>NZ_FOLP01000066.1 GCF_900112425.1 Variovorax sp. OK212
GGCGAGACCGGCCTGGCGGCGCTGCTCAAAGCCGGCCGCGTGCGCAAGATCATCTGCAGCTTCCCGCGCCAGGCCGACAGCCAGGTGTTCGACGGCCTGTACCGCAGCGGCAAGCTCGAGCTCGAACTCGTGCCGCAGGGCAACCTGGCCGAGCGCATCCGCGCGGCCGGTGCCGGCATCGGCGCCTTCTTCTGCCCGACCGGCTACGGCACGCAGCTCGCAGGCAACCGCGAAACCCGCGAGATCGACGGCAAGCAGTACGTGCTGGAGTACCCCATCCACGGCGACGTGGCGCTCATCAAGGCCGAGCGCGGCGACCGCTGGGGCAACCTGGTCTACCGCAAGGCCGCGCGCAACTTCGGCCCGGTGATGGCCATGGCGTCGAAGAAGACGGTGGCCACGGTGCACGACATTGCCGAGCTCGGCACCCTCGACCCCGAGACCATCGTGACCCCGGGCATCTTCGTGCACCAGGTGGTGCGCATCGAACGCGTGGCCACCCAGGCCGGCGGTTTCAAGAAGGCAGCATGACCATGGCCACCACGCCTACATACACCCGTCGCACCAAAGACCAACTTGCAGCGCGAGTGGCCCAGGACATCTTCGACGGCGCCGTCGTCAACCTCGGCATCGGCCAGCCCACGCTGGTGGCCAACCACCTGCCCAAGGGCCGCGAGGTCATCCTGCAGAGCGAGAACGGCATCCTCGGCATGGGCCCCGCGCCCGAGGCCGGCGAAGAGGACTACGACCTCATCAACGCCGGCAAGCAGCCCGTCACGCTCCTGCCGGGCGGCTCGTTCTTCCACCACGCCGACAGCTTCGCGATGATGCGCGGCGGCCACCTCGACATCTGCGTGCTCGGCGCGTTCCAGGTGTCGGCCACCGGCGACCTGGCCAACTGGCACACCGGCGAGAAAGACGCCATTCCCGCCGTCGGCGGTGCCATGGACCTCGCCATCGGCGCCAAGCAGACGTGGGTCATGATGGACCTGCTGACCAAGCAGGGCGCGAGCAAGCTGGTGAAAGAGTGCACCTACCCGCTGACCGGCATCGCCTGCGTCAAGCGCGTGTAC
>NZ_FOLP01000062.1 GCF_900112425.1 Variovorax sp. OK212
CTGCTTCTCTGATCGGGCCAGTTTGTCAAGCGCAGAGTATCTCGGTATTTTGGTTTCGTCGAACAGAACGTCTCGGTGCAGTTCACGCTTCTCTACGCAGTCGGTCCCGCCCGAAGGTCGGCGCTGCACGCATTGGTCAGACGGAGCGGAGAGCCACGCTTATGGACGCGCTTTGCGGCGCAGCAGTCACTTACGGCTTCATCCGGACCATCGTCTACACCTGAACGCTCAAATCCTCGATTCCTGTCGTCAGTCAATGCACCTGACCCCCGCAGTCACGCCTTCACGGCGACAGGCTCCTGTGAACCCCATCGGAACTCGGAGCCATCCACCCACATGCGGTGCAGGATGACGGCCAGTTTGCGCGCCACCGCGATCACTGCCCGTCGATGCCCTCGTGTCTTGGCCAGCCGCATTCCCCAAGCCTTCAGCGATGACCACTGCGCGTTGCGCGTGAGCAGCGAGTGCGCCGCCACATAGAGCGCTGATCGCACATCGGCATCGCCAGCTCGCGAGATGTGACCAGGGTTGTCCATCTCGCCAGATTGGTACCGTTTGGGCGTCAGGCCGAAGTGGGCTGCCACGGTACGTGACGACTTGAACCGGGCCGGGTCGTCCACGGCTGACTTGAAGGTCAGCGCGGTCACGGGACCGACGCCTGGAATTGACATGAGGCGCACGCACAGCGGATCCGCCTTGGTCAGCGCCTTGACCGCGTTGTCCAACTTCAGGTAGGTCTTGTAGAGCACGGTCCTCGCGTCAAGCAGCGGCACGAGCGCGCAGGACAGCATCTCGTCATCGGCGAAGGTCTGGCGCACCTGAGCGTCGAACGATCCGTGGCCCACACGCGGGGCCAGGCGGATGCCGAACACGCGCAGGAGACCGCGCAGTTCGTTCTCGAGGTCGACGCACTTCGCCAGGATCGCCTTGCGACTGGCTAGCAGTGCGCGCACACGATGGCTGTGCAGGCTCTTGATGTGCACGCGGCTGTACCAACCGGTGCGCAGGATCTGGGCGATGCCGCGCGCGTCGTTGCGGTCGGTCTTGTTACGCATGGCGTCCAGGGTGTTCTTCACGCGTCGGGCCTCCAGGCAGATGACCTCGAAGCCTGCGGCCTGCAGGCCGTAGGTGAGGTATTGGCTCAGCGCGCCGGCCTCGAAGCCGACGGACTTCAGTTCCGGACTGAAGGCATGCAGCCAGTCGACGATGACGTCGACGTGCGCGTCGACCTTGGCCTCCCGACAGACTTCGCCACGGCCGTCCACGACGCAAATCGAGACGGATCTCAAGGACACATCGATTCCGGTGAAGTA
>NZ_FOLP01000061.1 GCF_900112425.1 Variovorax sp. OK212
TAGTCTTACTGTGTCACAAGAGTAGCTTTACGCCCGCCCTTCCGCAGCAGGGGCACTGCCCGAGACGAGCGATCAGCTGGTAGCTCAGTCGATGGCGCAGTGTCGTGATAGACGTCGCCACGTGGCGCTGCGCGCGCAGGACTGCCGCGGGGGACGTAATCCTTGGGAAGGGAAGGCACCTGGCGTTCGATGAAGTTTTTTTTACCGCCGACAGACTTGTCGGCGACGAGGCGTTCAGCCATGAGGAATCCGTAGGCCGCGATACTCAAGGCGGCATGGTGGTGGAAGCCCCGCCAACCTCGCCCTTCGTAGTGCCCGAGACCGAAGTCCTGCTTTAGATCCTGGTAGTCACGCTCGATGCGCCAGCGCTGGTGGGCGACGTCGACCAACTCGTTGATCGACGTGTGTTCTGGCAGTGTGGACAGGAAGTACTTGCTCGGTTCAGCGTCGCTTGCCGGCCACTCGATGAGCAGCCACTGCTCGGGGCGCAGGCGTGCCTTGCCCGTATTGCCGCCGGCGTGGCGCACCCGCACGGCCGCGAAGCGCCCACTCAATGTGTCGTTGGTTCCCTCGCGCCAGCGAATGATCTGGAACGCTCGGCTTGGCAGGGACTGCGCCAATGCCTTGACGCTCATGGGCTGCAGCGCCGCAGTGCGCCTGGGCATCACTGGCGGTCGGCCCATGCCGCTGTAAGGCTTGGGCGGCAGCGGCTGAACGCCAGGCGGCCAGACCACGACGGCAGATGTGATACCTACTGCGTAGAGCAGGCCCATGTCGCTGAGCGCCTGGCGGAAGGCGTTGTCCACGCCGTAGCCGGCATCGGCCAACACGCAGTGGTGAGGCGCGCCTTCATCCAGCAGCGTGCGTAGCTGCTGCAGCGCGATCTGCGTCTTCGTGGCGAAGCGAACCTCTTTGGGAACGCCGGCTTTGGCGCGGCGTTCAGGATCCGCAGCCCAGTCCTCGGGCAGGTACAACTGCCAGGCTACGGGCAGGCTGCCCTGCTTGCTTGCAAGCGAGATGCTCACCGCTACCTGGCAGTTGTCCTGCTTGCCCAGCATTCCGCAGTACTGGCGGGTGACACCGACCGAATGGCGCCCCTTCTTCGGGAACCCGGTGTCGTCGATGATCCACCAGCCGCCCTGGCTGAAGTCCATCTTGGGCATCACCCACTGACACACGCGCCGCAGCATCTGGGTGTCAGACCACTCGGCCTTGGCCACGAAGTGGTGCAGTGATTGGTGCCGCGCGCTGGCGTGCGTCGGATCCACCCGCGCGGCCATGGGCTCCACGCTCTTGCGCGACAGCGGAAGCATCAAGCCTGTGCAGTAACCACGAAGGCCCGCATGCCGGTCCACGTGACCCAGGCCTTCGCTCAGGTGCTCCAGGTAGCTATCGAATCGCTCGGCTGCATTCATCAATCCTCCAGCTCGAAGTCCGGAAGATCGAATTATGTCATTTGTGACACAGTAAGA
>NZ_FOLP01000060.1 GCF_900112425.1 Variovorax sp. OK212
CTGAGGCAAACTATTACCGGCAACTCGCCAGTCAGACCGCCACGATGGCGGCATGACTTAAACCAACCGGCCTCCATGAAAGCCGGGGCGATTCAGTTTCGCCATGGTCGACTTGGACGACGCGTGCCTGTTTGCCCTGTTTGTGTTGCCCGAACATGAGGGTTGCGGGATAGGCACGCGCCTGACCCGGACCTGTGAACGCGCGTTGTTCGAGCGGCACCCTGCCGCGTGGCTCGAAACCGCGAACAGGAGCCGCGCTGCGCGGCTCTATCGTCACCTCGGATGGGGTAGCGAAGTGGAGATTGGTGACGGAGACATCCGGCTGACGAAACAGCGGCCATGACCACTTCAGGCCGAGAAGCCTTTAGGCACGAGCGGCTACAGTCGGCCAAGAGCCGTCATTCGCGATAAAGCAAAATTCGCTGCGGCAACAACACCAGGGCGCCTAAGGAACTTCATGACTTCTCGAATCCATCCCTCCGCCATCATTGAAGATGGCGCAGTCATCGGCGACGATTGCTTCATTGGTCCCTACTGCCACGTCACAAAGGACGTGAGCTTGGGTGCTGGCAATGTGTTGCACGCGCATGTGTCACTCGTCGGAAACACGACGATCGGCCCCAACAACGAATTCTTTCAATACGCCTGCATTGGCAGCCGGACGGAGGATATGAAGTTCAAGGCTGGTTCCATTGCCCGAGTCGAGATCGGTGGCGGGAACATTTTTAGAGAATACTGCACCGTTAACGCCGCCACCGAACACGGCGCGACCACCAAGATCTACGACGGCAATGTTTTTCTTTCAGACAGCCACGTCGGCCACGACTGCATTATCGGAAGCAACATCGTGCTCGGCTGCGGCTCCAAGCTCGCAGGGCATGTAGAGATCTGTGACTACGCCACTGTCAATGGCATGACTGGCGTCATCCAATTCGTCCGATTGGGCAGGTACTCATTCATCGGTGCGACCAACAAGGTCACGAAAGACATCCTCCCCTTCATGATTGCCGAGGGCAACCCGTCGGAAATCAGGGTCGTCAACACCATTGGCCTCGAGCGCAGGGGTTTCGCACCCGAGCGAATTCGTCATATCAAGAACGTGATCCGTCAATTGCTCAAGACGCCAAGCGCATTGCAGGAAGCCTTGGGCTCGCTGGTTAAAGAATTTCCGGGCGATCCGGACGTCACCGAGCTATCCGCATTCGTCACCCGTTCACGCACTGGCATAGCGAAGATGGGCTGATGAAGATCGGCACACGTCGAGCGTCAGCTTCGGAGAAAATCCTATATCCGCTTCGGGCCCCTTCGCGACTGCAGTGAGGCCGGCTACAGTCGGCCATGAGCATCGGTGATCGGGCGGGTTGATTTGACCTGCGGAGTTCTCTTCCTAGACTCGTAAATCCACTACGAAGGAGAGCTTGAATGACCTACTTCACCGGAATCGATGTGTCCTTGAGATCCGTCTCGATTTGCGTCGTGGACGGCCGTGGCGAAGTCTGTCGGGAGGCCAAGGTCGACGCGCA
>NZ_FOLP01000057.1 GCF_900112425.1 Variovorax sp. OK212
CAGACCGAGGGCGATGCGTACGTGACGCTGAACAGCCTGAGCTTCGACAGCCGGGAGCGGCTGGAGCGGTTCGTCGCGAGCTTCAACGAGGTGATTGCACGGCACGACATCCTGCGCACGGCGGTGCTGTGGGAGGGGCTGCCCGAGCCGGTACAGGTGGTGTACCGGCATGCCGTGCTGCAGCTGCAGTGGCTGGAGAGTGCGCAGCAGCTCGACGCCACGGTCGACCCGAGGCACTACCGCATCGACGTGCGCCGCGCGCCGATGCTCGGTGCCATCGCCGCCCCTGACGCTGCCACCGGCAAATGGCTGCTGCAGTTGCCGAACCATCACCTGGTGGTGGACCACACCACGATCGAGCGCATCGTCGAGGAGATCGCGCTGATCCAGCAGGGCCGCGCGGACGCACTGGCGGTACCGGTGGCGTTCAGGCACTTCGTGGCGCAGGCGCGGCTGGGCGTGAGCCAGGCGGAGCACGAGACGTTCTTCCGCCAGATGCTGGGTGACGTGCAGGAACCCACGGCACCCTTCAATCTGCTCGATGTGCAGGGCGACGGCAGCCGTGTGAAGGAGGCACGGCGCCTGGTGGACACCGGGCTTGCCAGCCAGGCCAGACGCCAGGCGCAGCGCCACGGCGTGAGCGCGGCGACGCTGTTCCACCTGGCCTGGGCGCTGGTGGTGGGCAAGGCCAGCGGCAAGGACGACGTGGTGTTCGGCACCGTGCTGTTCGGCCGCATGCAAGGCGGCGCGGACGCCGGCCGGGCGCTGGGCATGTTCATCAACACGCTGCCGCTGCGCGTGCGGCTGGGTGCGCAGGACGTGGTGCAGTGCCTGCGCCAGACGCACGCCGCGCTCAGCGACCTGATGCACCACGAGTACGCCAGCTTGCCGCTCGCGCTGCGTTGCAGCGGGCTGTCGGAGCGGACGCCGCTTTTCACGTCCTTGCTGAACTACCGCTACAGCGTGCAGCCCAAGGCGGGTGAGCAGGACCAGGACTGGCAGGGCATGGAAATGCTGGCCCGCAGGGAGCGCACCAACTACCCGTTCGACATGTCGGTGGACGACCTGGGCGAGGGCTTCGAGCTGGTGGCGCAGGTTCACGAGGCCGTCGACGCGCAGCGCGTCTGCAGCCTGATGCTCGCCGCGCTCGAAGCCGTCGTGCAGGCGCTGGCAGCGCCGGCAGGGCGGCTGGCGTGCCAGCTCGAGGTGGTGCCCGAAGCCGAGCGCGCGCAACTGGCGTCGTGGGGCGCACGCAGGCGGTCGGCCGAGGCCAGCGAGCCGATCCATCGGCTGATCGAACGGCAGGTGCGTGAACGCCCCGACGCTCCGGCCCTGGCGTTCGGCGAACAGGGCCTGAGCTACGGCGAACTCAACGCACAGGCGAACCGCCTGGCGCATCGCCTGATCGATCTGGGCGTGAAGCCCGAGACCAAGGTCGGCATCGCGGTGGAGCGTTCCCTCGAGATGGTCGTGGGCATCCTCGCCATCCTCAAGGCGGGAGGGGCCTACGTGCCGCTGGACCCGGAGTACCCGGCCGACCGCCTGGCCTACATGGTCGAGGACAGCGGCATCGCCTTGCTGCTCACGCAAAGTCACCTGCAGGTGCCGGGCACCGAGGCGTTGGAAGTTCTGGCACTCGACACCCTCGACCTGTCCGCAGAGTCCGACGCCAACCCCGATCTCGACCTGCACGGCGAGAACCTCGCCTACGTGATCTACACCTCGGGCTCCACCGGGCGCCCCAAGGGCGCGCAGCTGTGCCACCGCAATGTGAGCCGCCTGCTCGACGCCACCGACGCGTGGTTCCACTTCGGCCCCGGAGACGTGTGGACGATGTTCCACTCCTACGCCTTCGATTTCTCGGTGTGGGAGATCTTCGGCGCGCTGTGCACCGGCGGCAAGCTGGTGGTCGTGCCGTTCTGGGTCAGCCGCTCGCCGGAGGACTTCCTGCAGCTGCTGCGCAACGAGCGCGTCACGGTGCTCAACCAGACGCCATCTGCCTTCGGCCAGCTGGCCAGCCTGCCGCAGGCTCATGACTTGGCTCTGCGCACGGTGATCTTCGGCGGCGAAGCGCTCGACCCGCAGCGCCTGCG
>NZ_FOLP01000055.1 GCF_900112425.1 Variovorax sp. OK212
CCCACACCGAGACGTCGAAGCTGAACGGGGTCTTCTGCAGCACCGCATCCGAGCCGTCGAGGCGGTAGGCGTCCTGCATCCAGGCCAGGCGGTTGTACAGCGCAAGGTGGCGGTTCGCCGTGCCCTTGGGTCGGCCGGTGGAGCCCGAGGTGTAGATCACGTAGGCGAGGTGCTCGCCGTGCAGGTCGAGTTCGGGGTCGGCCTCCGACTCAGCGGAAAGGTCGAGCGTGTCCAGTGCCAGAACTTCCAACGCCTCGGTGCCCGGCACCTGCAGGTGGCTCTGCGTGAGCAGCAAGGCGATGCCGCTGTCCTCGACCATGTAGGCCAGGCGGTCGGCCGGATACTCCGGGTCCAGCGGCACATACGCGCCCCCGGCCTTGAGGATCGCGAGGATGCCCACGACCATCTCGACGGAACGTTCTGCCGCGATGCCGACCTTGCTCTCGGGCTTCACGCCCAGAGCGATCAGTCGGTGCGCCAGGCGGTTCGCCCGTGCATTGAGTTCGCCGTAGCTCAAGGTCTGGTCGTCAAAGGACAGCGCGGGCGCATCGGGCCGCGCCAGCACCTGCTGCTCGATCAGCCGGTGCACCGGCTGCTCACCCGCGTGGCGCTGCCCGTTCACGCTCCACTGCCGCAGCTGTGCGCGCTCGGCCTCACCCAGAAGCTCCACCTCGCTGACCGCCTGCTCGGGCCGGTCCGCGAAGGCCTGCAGCACCGCCTGGTAGTGCTGCGCCATGCGTTCGATGGTCGATGGCTCGAACAGCTCCGCCGCGCAGCTGAAGTTCGCATGCACCCGGCCGTCCGGTGCTTCGTCGGCGATCAGCATCAGGTCGAACTGGGCCGCTTGCTCGCCGAGGTCGTAAGGTGTCAGCGCCAGGCCCTGCAGCGCCTCCAGCCCGGCGAAACCGCCGCGCTGGTGGTTGAACATCACCTGGAACAGCGGGTTGGCGCCAAGGCTGCGCTCGGGCTGCAGCGCCTCCACCAGTTGCTCGAACGGCAGGTCCTGGTGGGTCTGCGCGCCCAGCGCCGCTTCCCTCGCCTGTGCCAGCACCTGCGCGAGGCTCGAACGGTGCTGCACGATGCCGCGCAGCACCTGCGTGTTGACGAAGAAACCCACCACGCCTTCGGTCTCCAGCCGATGGCGGTTGGCGATCGGCACGCCGATGCGGATGTCCTGCTGGCCGCTGTAGCGCGCCAGCAGCGCCTGGAAGCCCGCCAGCAGCACCATGAACAGGGTCGCGTTCTCGTCCTGCGCCCGCCTCTGCAAGGCCTGCACCAACGCCTTGGGCAGCTCGGTGCCGTGCAAGCGTGCGCGGTGGCGCGCACCCGGTGCGCGCACATGATCGACCGGCAGCTGCAGCACCGGCTGCTCGGCGCCGAGGTGCGCCTTCCAGTACGCCAACTGCCGCTCGCGCTCGCCCGCCTCGAGCCAGTTGCGCTGCCAGACGGCGTAGTCCGCATACTGGACCGGCAAGGGTTCCAGCGCCGGGCCGGTGCCCTGCACCTGCGCGGCGTACTGCGCCACGAACTCGTCCACGATGATCTGCATCGACCCGCCGTCGGACACGATGTGGTGCATGACGACCACCAGCACATGCGTCTCGGCCGACAGCCGGATCAGGCCGGTTCGCAGCAGCGGGCCCTCGCCAAGGTCGAACAGGGTCTCGCTCAGGCGCCGGCTCTCCCGCTGCGCAAGGGCCTCCCGCTCAGGCAGCGAGGCCACACCGCTGAGGTCGATCAACGAGAAGTCGGGTTCGGCGGCCTCGCGGATCACCTGCTCCACCAACCCGTCGGCCACGGCGCGGAAGACCGTCCGCAGCGACGCGTGGCGCCGCACCAGCGCGGCGAAGCTCGCGCGCACGGCCTCCACGTCGAGCGCGCCCACGAGCCGGAGCGCACCGCTGATGTGGTAGGCCGTGCTCTGCGGGTCCAGCTGCCACAGGAACCACTGGCGCAGCTGCGCATAGGACACATGGCAGCGGTCCTGCGCGGCGTCTTCGCGCGGCAGGATGGGAAACTGGTCGAGCGTCAGGCCCTTGGAACGAATCCCCTCGTACACCACGCGGCGCTGCTCGGTCGACAACCGGGAGAAGCGCTCGGCGATGCGACGGGTTGCGGTGCTTTCCATCAAACGGTCTCCATGCTGTCGATCAGCGAATCGATTTCTGAAAGGGCCTGGTCCACGGGACTGCCCCGCAGGCCCTCGGCGATCCGGGCGGCCATGGCGGCCAGAGCCGGGTGCTGGAAGACGTCGCGGATCGTGAGTTCGCTGTGCATGGCGGCATGCAGGCGCGCCACGAGCCGCGCGGACAGCAGCGAGTGGCCGCCGAGTTCGAAGAAGTTGTCGTGGCGCCCCACGCGCTGCACGCCCAGCACCTCCGCCCAGATCGCGGCCAGCTTCTCTTCCGTCTCTCCCTGCGGCGCTTCGTATGCGTTGCCCGCCGAGAACTCCGGCGCGGGCAGCGCCTTGCGGTCCACCTTGCCGTTCGTGTTCAGCGGCAGGGCATCGAGCACCACCAGCACGCTCGGCACCATGTAGTCGGGCAACGCTTCGCCGAGGCGTTCGCGCAGTGCCGCCGTGTCGAGGTCTTGCCCTGACACGTAGCCCACGAGCCGCGTGCCCGTCGGGCCCTCGTTGGCGATCACCACCGCCTCTCGCACTTCGGGCTGCGCCAGCAAGCCTGCTTCGAT
>NZ_FOLP01000054.1 GCF_900112425.1 Variovorax sp. OK212
GGGATCTCGGCGACGGCTTTGCAGGCCGGCATTTCACGCATCTGCTGAGAGAGCCGTCGCTCGATGAGGCCGATGTCGGCCTGCAGTTGCTGGACCCGCCTGAGCTGCTCTTCCAGGCTGTCCATGAGCATCGCCGGCAGCCGGGCCTTCGCATCGCACATGGCGTCGGGCAACGCCTTGAGCAGCGCGGCGTGGCCTTCCGGCAGCACGATGCCAAATTCATACAGCAGGCCCCGAAGCTCGTTGGTTTGCATGATGCGGGTCTTCATGAGCTGCGCGCGCAGTCGGTGTAGTGACAGCACGATCTGCTGGGCCTCGGTCTTGACTGGAACAAAGCGCACGCCCGGTTGTTGGCATGCTGTCCAGATCGCTTGAGCGTCTGCAGCGTCGGTCTTGTTGCGCTGCACGAACGGGCGCACCTTCCCCGGCGAGATCAGGCGTACCTCGTGGCCCAGTCCCATCAAGGCTCGGCCCCAGTCGTGAGCTCCGCCGCAAGCCTCCATCACGACCAGAGCAGCTGTGCGATTGGCAAACCAATCGCGCAGCTTTGCGCGCTTCAGCTGCAAGCGCTCGATGCAGCCGGTGTCCATGTCGACCCAGTGCAACTGAAACACCTTCTTGGCAATGTCGACGGCAATGACGGTATGTTCCATGATGGTCTCCATTTCGATGTTGACGATGGGATCGTCAATCTGGCACTGCCCGGGACGCGGCGCAAGCGGCGGCAGTAAGAGGGAGGCGCCCATACCATCTGAACAGGTCCCCAATCGGCGCGAGATGAAGGCCAATGGTGTGCACGGTGATGAATCGCACCGCCAGACGCCCCGAATCGACGAGTTCTGCCCTTCATCCAACGCCCTCAGGCTGTTTGCAGACGCACCTGCCCCATCATCGCCATCAGTTTCTTGCGTGCCATCCACAGATTGGACAGCGCAAACAGCGTGATCACATGCGCCGTGTTCTTGGCCAGCCCCTTGAACCTCACCTTCACGAGACCGAACTGGCGCTTGATCACCCGGAACGGATGCTCCACCTTTGCCCGCACGCTGGCCTTCTCATATTCGTTCTTGCGCGCTCGGGCCTTGGCGCGTCCCTCGGGCATCTTCGCCATGTCGCTGGGCCGGCTCGCAATGTGCGTAAGCGTCAGCTCAGGGCCCTCTTGACCGCAGCCGTTCAATCAGATGTCGAAGACCTGGCGCAGCATGTGGAAGGGAACGCGCCATGAATGCCCGTTGCCGGTGTCGACTGTGGCGGTGCGCTGGTTGATGCGCACGACGATGCCCACCTGCGGCTGTAGGTACTTGTCGTCGAAGGAGACCTTCTCGCCGCAGCGGAAGTCACCCCGCGCGGGCATGTTCTGCGGTTGCGCGGGGCGCGCAGAAGTCGTTGCGGCAGGGCTCGCAGGTCCAGGCGCTTCAACCGCTGTATAGGGCAGTTTCCATTCACGCCGCGTGCCTTCCTCGTGCAAGGTGACCTGCGTGTCCTTCATGGCGACCACCTTGCCATTGCGCATCTGACCGTCGCGCCAGTCAAGGAAGCGCACCGTCTGGCCGAGGTTCATGTTTGTGCGCACGGCGAGGATGCGTCGCGGGTCGGCCAGCATGCGTTCGATGATGGCGCTCAGTTGGAACAGCTCCAAGCTGCTCGCCCGGTTGAGCGCATCGATCAGCTTCGGGTCGGTGCCTTGCGGGTTCACTTTGTCGTCCTCTTCGCGTTGTCGTGTTGCAGGCGACCGGGCACGAGGTGCTCAGGCTGCCAGTCGTTGTTCCACGTGCGGCCCACCGATGTTCCAGGGCAGCAGCTCGTCGATGCGGTTGATCGGATGGTCGGCTATGCGCCTGAGCACATCGCGCAGATAGGCCTCGGGGTCGATCCCGTTCAGCTTGGCCGTCTCCACCAGGCTGTAGATGGCCGCAGCGCGCTCGCCCCCGGCGTCCGAGCCCATGAACATGAAGTTCTTGCGACCGAGGCTCACGCCACGCAGCGCGCGTTCGGCGGCGTTGTTGTCGATCTCGATGCACCCGTCGTCGCGGTAGCGCGTCAACGACCCCAGCCGCGTGAGCGTGTACCCGATGGCGCGCGCGAGCTCCAACTTGGCAGACACCTGTGCGAGCATCCCTCTCAACCAGGTGAACATCTCTTCGAGCAACGGACCGGCTCGCGCCTGCCTCTCTTGGCATCGGTCAGCCGGCGGGCGCCCTCGGATGTCGGCCTCAATCGCATACAGCGCACCGATGCGCCTGAGCGCTTGTTCTGCAATCGATCCCGGCGCACGCCCTGGCTCTCGTGCAGATCCCAGAACGGTCTGCGCGCACGTGCCCAGCACGAAGCCTCGATGACGTTGCCGTTTGCATAGAGCTTGGCGAAGCCGGCATACGTGTCGGCCTGCAACACGCCCTTGAAGTTCTTCAGGTGCGCCTGGGGATCTTCGCCCTTGCGGTCGGGCGAGTAACGCAACCACGCCGCTGGCGCGTCCGCGCTCGCCGATGTGCGATCGTCACGCACATAGACCCAGAGCCTTCCGGTCTTGGTGCGGCCACGCCCGGGTAAGAGCACCGCCACCGGCGTGTCGTCGGCATGCAGCTTGGAGCCTGCCAGCACGTAGCGCCCGAGTGCTGCAACCAGCGGGTCGAGCAGCTTCTCGCTCTGGCCGACCCAGCCGGCCATGGTGGCGCGCTCGATCACGACGCCCTCGCGGGCGTAGATGCGGCTCTGGCGGTACAGCGGCTGGTGGTCGCAATACTTGGCGACCAGCGCGTGGGCCAGCAGCCCGGGACCGGCCACGCCGCGGGCAATGGGTCGGCTCGGCGCTGGCGCCTGGAAGATCGATTCGCACGCCACGCGGGCGAGCTTGGGGCGCACGTGGCGGATCACCTTGAAGCGCGAGGGTACGTACTCCAGTTGCTCCGAGACGTCCTGGCCGATCTGGCGCAGCCGGCCGCCGCACGCGCTGCAGCCGCAGGCCTGGCCGGCGGCGTCGTGCCGAGCATCCGACGCCTGGGGGCGGTACACATGGTTCTCTCGCGGCAAGTGCGCGGGCAGGCTGCGCTCGAAGCCTTCGCTGTTGGCGGCTTGCGCCTTCGGCGTCTGTGAGACCGGTGCAAGCTCGTGCATCGGCAAGCCTTCGATCAACGCGATTTGCAGATCGTCCAGCTGTTCGCTGGAGGCGCCGAAGCGGACTCGGACCTGACGCAGCAGCTGCACCTTGAGCTTGTCCACGAGCAGCTTGAGCAGTGCAACTTCCGCGTCGCGCGCCTGCACGACCCGCAGCAGCGAATCGACGGTGTGGGGTGCGTGGGTGGCGTTCGGCACGCCCGCTACTATGCCATCGGATCTGCCCGGAATCGACTGAGACCCGCGCGTTCAGAAGACGAATCTTGCTCGCGGTTCAGGCCGCGGGCACGGGCTGATCGGTGTGCGTCGGCATGCGCCAGTCGATGCCTTCGAGCAGCATCGACAGCTGTGCCGGCGAGAGCGAGACCCTGCCCGACACAGCCTGCGGCCAGACGAGGCGGCCGCGCTCCAAACGCTTGGCCAGGAGCAGCAGGCCCTCGCCATCGAACCATAGGACCTTCAGCATGTCGCCGCGCCGGCCGCGGGAGACGAAGACGTGACCGCAGAACGGATTGGCCTCCAGCGCCGTCTGCACCAGCGCCGACAGGCCGTTGAAGCCCTTCCTCATGTCGGTGTGGCCCGCAACAATCCAGACGCGGGTGCTGGTGGGAAGGCCGATCACGCCAGCGCCTTCAGCGTCTGCAGTACGCAGCGCACGCTGGCTTCGTCAATCGTGCCGCGCAGTCGAACCCGCACACCGCCGACATCGATCTCGATGGTCCCGGCAGGTTGGCGAGGCGCCACCACCGTGGGTGAAGAGCATGGCGCGATCGACGCAGCTTCGATGGTGACGGGCAGCAGCATCGGCGA
>NZ_FOLP01000052.1 GCF_900112425.1 Variovorax sp. OK212
CCGATCTTCGGTGCAATCGATTCGATCGCCGCCCACAGCGACGGGTACTCCCCGCGGTGCTCCTGCACCATCCTCACCGCGCGCTCACGCACCTCGGGTGAGAACTTGTTCGACTTCTTCATGGCTCAATCCTCTCAGAGTGTTGAGCCTCCACAAAATCCGGGGCGATTCAGTGCACTGTATCTGCATAACCTTCCCAAGCTTTCCACCATTCTTTTCGAGTGTGGCCTTCAGCTGCGTCGACACGTGAGCCAGTTGGGCGCTTCCGGCTTGCACGCCCACCGTTTTTCCGGACAAGTCGTTCACTGACTTGATCGTTGTATTGCCGGTCTTAACGAGGTAGTAGTCGCTCGCGTCAGCAATCGGACTCGCAAAGTCGAGGGACTGCATGCGCTCTTTCGTCATGATGGCCGCTGTGATGGCAATGTCGTACTTGCCGGTCGCAACGCCTGCAAGAATTCCTGTGAACGGCAGAATCTCGTGACGGACTTGGAATGGCGCGTACTTTTTAAGTTCTTCAATCAGCTCGTTGTCGAAACCGGTCGGCTTGCCATCTTTAACGAACTCGAACGGCGGGTAGTCGTCCTCGGTCGCGACGACGATGTACCCGCGTGCCTTGATCTCTGCCAAAGTAGCACCGCTTGCAACGCCAGACACCGCGCACAAGGCGAGCGATGCCATAAGTGCACCTAGTGGAAAGAAGCTGAGAGCGGTGGTAGTTTTTGGCATCTTGGACCTTTAGATTGCGGGGATGGAAAAGCACGCATTCAGAGCCTGAAGACGTCTCTGAATGTGCCTTTCATTCGCAATGTTTATGCCAAGCTACCTGGCCATTCAGCCACTGCGGTCGCACCTCTTCTGGTGCCCAAGAAATGGCCACCGGGGCCTCGCCTTATCGAGGTTGCACCACCACTGCTCTTTGTACGATAGGAAATTCATGCAAGTCGCACCTTGCGAGATCGTTGCTCAGCAGTTCATGCACAAGTAGTCTCGGCTTGCAGCAAGACTCGCGACCGCCGTTTTCGTCGAGGAGCCGAGGGAATGGGCGGTCGGTGCTGAGCGAGTGGGCGTGAACGAAAGGCAGCTATGCCCGACCGTCTGTACCCCCGACTGCTACCACGTCGCGCAGAGACAACGCGAGATACAGCCTTCAGGAAATGGGGTGTCCTTGTGAGGCGTAGGACTTCACGCCGGAGTTGCGCGTGGATTCACTCGTAGCCTGCAAGATCGTTGAGTTGATAAAATCGGAATGCGCGCGGCGCCGCGCGAGCAAACGCTTCGGTCCGTCTTCCGACAGTTGTCGAACAGTGGCTGCCGAGAACTTGACGCTACAGCCTTCCGATCCATGCGAAAAGCTAACAACCTGCCAGCTTGGCTTTCCGACATTGCCAAGGAAGGGGTACCTCGTTATCTGGCGATCGCAGATGCGGCCGAACGAGCGATAGAGTCCGGTGCGCTCCGTTCCGGCGATCAGTTGCCACCGCTCCGTGCTTTGGCAAAGGAACTCGGCCTTGACGCAGGCACCGCCTCAAGGGCGTATTCGGAGATCCACCGCCGCGGGTTGACGACCGGGCAGGTTGGTCGTGGAACTTTCGTCCGCCGTCGCAAACCTGACGCACCTACATCGCTCTGGCAGGCGTCAACTACGAACCTCATCGACTTGTCGCACAACTTCCCAGAAAGTGCGCCAATGAACCCCGCGGCTGCGCTCGTTTCGGCCGCGTCGGAGGGTCTGTTAGACAGCAATTTGCTGCTCAGTTGTCAGGCGGACTCGGGGCATTTGTCACACCGACAGGTGATGGCACGCTGGCTGGAGGCAACTTCTAGAACGAGAGTGACGCCCGACGACCTGCTGATCACAACCGGAGCACAGCATGGGGTGCTGCTTGGGATCCAGGCTGTCACGCAGCCGAGCGACATCGTGCTTGTCGAGTCCGCGACCTATTTTGGAACGCTTGGAGCTGTGCGATTCCTTGGGCGCCGACCGATGCCAGTGACTATCGATGAGAAAGGCCTGGTGTCCGAGGCACTTGAACGGGCGTTTGTGGAAACTGGGGCGCGCGTGATGGTATGCAATCCTACGCTGCAAAACCCGACTACTGCCGTCATGGATCTTGATAGACGTGCATCCATCGCTCGTGTTTGCCGAAGATTCGATGCGACGATCATTGAGGACGACGCTTATGTTCTGCTTCATGCGCCGCACTTGCCCTCTCTATGCTCGCTTGCACCGGAACGCACCTTGTACGTAACAAGCTTCGCCAAGGTGCTTGGCTGCGGCCCGCGTGTGGGCCTGATGCGCGCGCCTTCGCACTTGGTCGGTCGTCTCGGTATCGGATTGCGCTCGACGAGCTTGATGGCACCGACGCCGATGGTGGAGTTGATGTGCCGGCTCGTAACGTCCGGAGGCATCGAGCAGCTGGCGCAGGCGCGACGCCTCCAGTTGGCAGAGAGGCAGGTCTGGGCCGGTGAAATTTTGGGGAGTACACCTGCTCAGCGGCATCCGGGGGCCTATCATGCTTGGTTGCCGATCGGGGACTGGGGTAGCGAACGGTTCGTCGTCACCGCTCGAGAACGTGGCGTCGCTGTAACCCCGGGTGCGATTTTTAGCGCAGAGGTCGAGGTTCGTAATGCCGCAGTGCGCATCTGTGTTTGCGCCGCGATTGACAAGGCAAGCTTGCAGCAGGCCCTTCATGTGCTACTTCAGCTTATCGAAGAGAGCCCTTACGACTCTCCGACGGCGCATCCATCTGTTGCTTGAGATCGACGCTGCGGCCCGAAGTGTAGTCAAGCAGGGAGATGAATTGCTGCGAGCGCCGCCATGTTGAACGTGGGCTCGGTGCCGAACTTGGAGTTCGGCCGTGGTTTTGTGGGTAAGCGCGCGGCGAAGTCATCTTGATCTCCTGAGATTCAGCAGGCATCGTGTCCGCGGTGAATGATGTGGACACGATCGATGGTGTGGTTACGTGGGCCACTCGTCGCAAGCACAGCGCGCAGTTCAGGGCCGAAGTCTTGGAAGCATGTCGCCAACCCCATGCGTCTGCAGCGGCGATCGCCAGGCTGTACTGAATCGCCCCGGCGATTCACGATTGCACCGCGGCATCGATGAAAGTCAACGGTGTGCGACAGTCATGCGCGAGCTTCGAGACGAACTCCCGCTGCTGCGGAACGGCCTCGCGTTCAACCTCTTCGAGCGATTGCAGCAGTTGAGTTTTAGGGCGTGCACGCATCGCGATCTCTTCGTGCAACGTCGTATGGGCGCGTGTATTGATCGGTGTTGAGGCCGTGACGGCACCTTCGTGAGGCCGAACTGCCGCTTGATCACCAGCAACGGGTACGCCGCCTTCTCCCGGATGCCGGTCTTGCGGTATTCCTGCTTGCGCGCTCTGGCTTCGGCTCGGGGCTCTTGCATCTTCGCCATGTCGCCGGACTGGCGCGCACTGTGTCACTACACGTCAGTCGATGCTACTTGTGCCACCGACGCATTCACGGCTGGCCCTGGTGAGGCGCGTCGCGCAGTATGATGAGTCCGTCGTCGTCGAGCGCGACGGTGTCACCGGGGGCGAACGCGATGCCGCCGATGTCGAGTTCGACGTTGCTTTCGCCAACGCCAATTCCGCCGCCGCGCCGAGGAACCCGGCCCAGCGCCAGCACAACGAGATCGAGCGCTGACAATGCTTCGACATCGCGGACCGCGCCGCTAATGATCACACCGCGCCAGCCATTGGCGATGCCGATCGAGGCCATGCGATCGCCGAACACTGCGGCACGCAAGGAGCCGCGTGCGTCGATGACCAGGAGGCGGCCTTCGCCGGGCATTTCGAGCGTCTTGCGTATTAAAGACGCGTCCTCGAAAGTCCTGACGCACGCGATGCGCGCTGTCGCCGCGCGGCATCCGCCGTAGGAAATAAAAGGCGCGTTGCAAACCAGCACGGCGTCCCCGTGCTGGTCACAGAGATCGGAGGTGCGCATCACTGGGTTCAGTCCAGCGTCGCGCCCGAGAGCTTCACGAGCTTCTGGTGCTTTGCCAGCTCGGCCTGGAAGAAGGCCGGCGCGGTGTCCGGTCCCTTGTCGAGCACGGTGAGCCCTTGCCCGGCAATGGCGGTCTTCGCCTCGGGCGAAGCCATCGCGGCCTTGATGGCGGCGTGGTAGCTCTCCACCATCGGGCTGGGCAGGCCCGCCGGCCCGACCAG
>NZ_FOLP01000051.1 GCF_900112425.1 Variovorax sp. OK212
TAGAGAAGCGTGAACTGCACCGAGACGTTCTGTTCGACGAAACCAAAATACCGAGATACTCTGCGCTTGACAAACTGGCCCGATCAGAGAAGCAGTCACTCACTCAGCACCTCCAGTCGCAACCAGAGGGCCATGGAAAAAATGAACGAGACCGACATTGAAGCATTCATTCGTGCGACCGACGAAGCACCATTGATCGCTCTCTTATCGTCGACGCTGGGTGGCCTGGTTCCGCATACCAATAACAGTCTAGACGTAAGAATCTACACATCTGAGAACGCTAAGCTCGTGCTTATGCCCAGCGAGAACGAGTTCCTCAGCGTATGGCTTCGCGGTGCCACCCCATGGCGCTCCCATGTCGATTTCGCACGATTCCTCTCCGCTGCACTGGATTGCCAAGCTCGCTGTGATCCTGGTTCGGAGCACCCCGAGATTTCCCCATACTCGGACGTCTTCTTGGATGTGCATCGAGGTGTAGAGAAGCTTATTACATGGGGCTGAGCCCATGCTTTCAGTGACCGATTTAAAGGCGATGCGTTCGGCCACCTTGGACGGAGAATGCGGTTGCAGGAGATCGCTGGAAACTGCGGCACTCGGCCACAAGCAGACGCTGTCGACCCTCTCAAAAAGTGGCGCGTCGAGCCATACTTGCCTTCCAAAGTCCGGAGCAAATTGACATGGTCACAATCGCTGAGAACACAGGATTCGTCACCCTCATCAACGTCTTTACGGTCGAGCCTGCGAATCAATCGGAGCTCCTCACGCTACTGGCACGCGCCACGGACACGTCCGTCCGCAACGTGCCGGGCTTCGTCTCCGCAGCTCTTCATCGCAGTGTCGACGGTACAAAAGTCACGATGTACGCTCAGTGGAAAAGCGCCGAACACTACCAAGCGATGCGCTCAAATCCGGTCGCGTCACCATTCCTTGACCAAGCACTCGCCATAGCGAAGTTCGACCCCGGCATGTACGAGGTGGTCAAGGTCTTCTCTGCTCCACCCCAAAGCTAGCGGGCGTTCATACGGGCGCGATGCCGTGAGCGGTCGGCTATCGGGTTCTCTGTGCCAGGTTTTGGCTACAGTCGGCCAAAACCGGGCATTCAGCACACCGAGCCAATTTTGCTGTACGAGAAGGCAGGCTCACGTCTGCCAAGTGCTACAGTCGGCGGCGAAGCAGACATTCGACGACATCGGCATGAACTTCACTCGGAGATTGACCGTGAGCGGCGGACTCGCCGTCGCTTGCATCGGGCTGATAGCGTGCAACGGGCCGTCCTTAAAGACCGCTTCCAGCAACCGCGAAAAGGCGGCCATGAGCAGCAAGAGACTTAGCTACATCGAATCCTGCCGCCACCTTCAGCCGGTCTACATAGAGCCGGGAAGAATCCCAGACATGCCCCAAAGGCGTCCAAGCTACAGCGATGAAGGACCTTGGGGAGTGAGTTTTTTCCGAACGCGGATCGATGGCTCAATCGCTTTGTCGAACCTAACGTTGCCCAGGTCGCTCTTTGGACGCTCTGAGATCAATGGGGCTTCGTTCGAGAATACGGACTTGTCGGAGTCGTCACTCTGTTGGAATGATTTCGTCGATGTCAATTTTTCGCAAGCGAAACTCGCGCGGGCGGATCTCCGCGCCTCAGATTTTGAGCACTGCGACTTTCGCACGTCGGATCTGAGAGAGGCCGACCTTCGCCGATCCTTGTTCCGAAGATGCGCCTTCGATGGTGCCGAGATGGCAGGTGCGGTCCTCACGCACAAACAGGGACAAGCGTTGCTCCTGTCGGACTTGCAGAGGGCTCAGATCTCTTGGGCGGACACTGACGGGCCTGAGCCCAGCGGGGGATAGCACCCAGCGCCCCGTGTCAACAATCGGCCAGAACCCGACATTCGAAGCGAACTCTCAATTCCATCAACATGCCTTCCATCCGCGACCTCGCCGAAAAGCATCCCGAACTGTTGAGGGGTGACAGGAAGGAGACCGAGGACAGGCTGAGTGCCGTGGAGAAGGCTCTCGACGTTCGCTTGCCGCCTGACGTGCGCTGGCTGCTCTTGGAGTGCGGCTACGGCGCTGTTCACGCCGTGTCCAACATCCAGCAATCTATCGACGACACCTTTCGCTTCCGCGCCAGCGCGGGCCTGGACCCCAGGTACGTGGTCTTGGATGACAAAGGCGATGCGGGCGTCGTCCTCCTGGACACATCCGACGAATCCGGTCCGGTTGTGTGGGCCGACTGGCGCTCGGCGGGACTGCTACATACGGGAACCGGCGACTCGGAACTGTTCAAGAGCTTTTCTGCTTGGGTCGAGGACCGAATACTTGACCTGGGCGACGAGTAGGCAGCCAGTGCCGGCGAGCGGCCAATAGCCGACATCCGGGGAGTATGAACAAAATCGGGCCAGAGGTGGTCCTGGGGAGCAAAAGTGGAGCAATCGCAATGAGCCGAGCAAAGTTCTACGAAGTGATGCGCAGGCTTGAAGAAAGCCTGATCGGAGTCACAGGTCGCGCAATGCCTCCGCAGGATTACGAGCTGATCACTCCTGAGCAAGATCGAGCGCGTTGCGCCAAGGCGCTGGACGCCTTGAGCGCGGCATGGGTTCTGGAACCGCAAGACCTGACGAAGCTTCAGCAGTTGAACCAGCGATGCCTGGAGCTACTGGCGCAATGTGATGTCAACGCCGCCCTCTTTGCCGCCAAGGACGTTCAACTTCATTTGATCGAAGTGCGGGAGCGGGCGCGACCAATTAAGGGAACGATGGCCTGATGAAGGTCAGCGCCAGAGTAAGTCGAACGTCAGCATCGGGCCCGCCCACGACGGCGGCGCGACCGGCTACAGTCGGCCAGAAGCCGACCTTCACCTCGCTCCTCCAGTTCAACATTCATGACCGATTCCATTCGACGCCTCTCACGGGACGAAGCGAGCAGGCGGGCAAAGGAGCTCGCCGTGGAGTTTGCGAAGTCCACGGGGATGGAAGGTTCGTTCCTTGAAGTCCGGCCGGACCCCTTCCTGACCGAGCGTGAAGGTAAGACACCCGTGTTCTGGGCCGCCGTCTTCACCAATGTCCACAAGGGTGTCGAACTAGACGGACCGACGGTCCTACTGGTGGACCTACGCGCTCGCAGGGCAGCCTTCAGCGAATGAAGCTGGCTGGCAGAATGCGGCCAGAAGCTGAAGTTGGCCGTGCCCCTCCTATTCGCCGTTCAACAAAATGCACAAGTCACCCCTCTTTCGCAAGGAGAACACAACAGCCCACCGGCCCCATGTAGCGGTCGGTGGAGACTATCGCGACCAGCGCAACACAAAGAAGGAAGCCCCCTCCGATGCGAAGCGAAGTTCAATGCACGGCAAAGAGCATCGCGGTCGTGACTACACGCCTCTTTTCAAGTTCCTGCTGTCGCATGTAGGCAAACCTTGGAACGAGGTTCACTCCGAGGCGGTTAGCCGGCTGGATCGTGTCGAGCCGATTTTCTGGTTGGTCGCATTGACCGAAAGCGACCGTTGTGAGTTCGTTCGCGTGGGAGAGTCGTCGTACTACAGCGGCCTCTATGTCGACGACAGCGGCCTTCTGCAGCAGGTCAATCCAAAGCTTGGGCCATCCAGCCTAGCTCCGAGTTGCAAATGCTGTACACACACGTTCAACGGCGTCCGCTTCACTCAGTCGTTCGGTTTGTCGGAATCCAGTCTCGAGCCAGGTTCAAATTCTGGGATCTAGGCGTACTGCTTACCTCGACGTCTTCGGGTCGAGCCGTCCGCCTTGGGCGTTATTCCACTCGGCCGGTGAGAGTCTGGTTTAAGCGGGTTCGAAGGATGCCTATGGCCCATCGCTCCATTCAAAACAAGGGCTACAGTCGGCCACAACCCGTCGTTCGAGACGTGCCCCTAACTGAACCGATAACGTGGGCGAAGGAGAACAAGAGTGAATGAATACATATTACTCATGCATGAGGACGCCCCCAATGCGGAAGCCGCCAATGATGCGGAACGCTGGGAGCAATACCTCGCTCAGCTTCGAAGCACCGGGCAATTTGATGGCGGTAGCTCGATGGGGCGTGGGGAGCGCCACTGTAAGAATCACACGAGCCAACCGACGGGCAAAGACCTAGGCGGCTTCATTCGAGTGCGCGCAGTCAGCCTCAAGAGCGCGAAGCAATTTCTTGCAGGTAATCCAGTTTACGAGGCCGGCGGCACGGTGGAGATTCGGGAGTTGCCCCGAACCTAGCTGTCCGGTCAAACGTTCATCAGGGACTGCGTTAGGTGCAAGGGTCTCCGAGGACGCGACCGGCTACAGTCGGCCAGAAGCATCGGTGATCGGGCGGGTTGATTTGACCTGCGGAGTTCTCTTCCTAGACTCGTAAATCCACTACGAAGGAGAGCTTGAATGACCTACTTCACCGGAATCGATGTGTCCTTGAGATCCGTCTCGATTTGCGTCGTGGACGGCCGTGGCGAAGTCTGTCGGGAGGCCAAGGTCGACGCGCA
>NZ_FOLP01000050.1 GCF_900112425.1 Variovorax sp. OK212
CGCAAAGCAAAAAACCCCAGTCAATGTTGACTGGGGTTTTCTGGGCTGTAAGAGCCTGACGATGACCTACTTTCACACGGGAACCCGCACTATCATCGGCGCTGAGTCGTTTCACTGTCCTGTTCGGGATGGGAAGGAGTGGTACCAACTCGCTATGGTCATCAGGCATAAAGGGTTGTCTGACTGATCACGTGATCAATCAAACGAATTCATAGAGTTTGGAATCAGCTTTTGGCGAATTATTTTGAATGCGTCAACTTGGCATAACACCTTGATCAGACTGATCAAAGTTATAGGGTCAAGCCGCACGAGCAATTAGTATCAGTTAGCTTAACGCATTACTGCGCTTCCACACCTGACCTATCAACGTCCTGGTCTTGAACGACTCTTCAGGGGGCTCAAGGCCCCGGCAGATCTCATCTTGAAACGAGTTTCCCGCTTAGATGCTTTCAGCGGTTATCTCTTCCACACTTAGCTACTCGGCAATGCCACTGGCGTGACAACCGATACACCAGAGGTGTGTCCACTCCGGTCCTCTCGTACTAGGAGCAGGCTTCC
Organism: Variovorax sp. OK212; assembly: GCF_900112425.1. Classification (GTDB taxonomy): domain Bacteria; phylum Pseudomonadota; class Gammaproteobacteria; order Burkholderiales; family Burkholderiaceae_C; genus Variovorax. Next base: position 559 of record NZ_FOLP01000050.1, read on the forward strand.
TCAAATCTGCAGCGCCCACGGAAGATAGGGACCAAACTGTCTCACGACGTTTTAAACCCAGCTCACGTACCTCTTTAAATGGCGAACAGCCATACCCTTGGGACCGGCTACAGCCCCAGGATGAGATGAGCCGACATCGAGGTGCCAAACACCGCCGTCGATATGAACTCTTGGGCGGTATCAGCCTGTTATCCCCAGAGTACCTTTTATCCGTTGAGCGATGGCCCTTCCATACAGAACCACCGGATCACTATGTCCTGCTTTCGCATCTGCTCGACTTGTCAGTCTCGCAGTTAAGCACGCTTATGCCATTGCACTATCGTCACGATGTCCGACCGTAACTAGCGTACCTTCGAACTCCTCCGTTACGCTTTGGGAGGAGACCGCCCCAGTCAAACTGCCTACCATGCACTGTCCCCGATCCAGATAATGGACCTAGGTTAGAACCTCAAACACACCAGGGTGGTATTTCAACGTTGGCTCCACAAGATCTAGCGACCCTGCTTCAAAGCCTCCCACCTATCCTACACAGATCTGTTCAAAGTCCAATACAAAGCTACAGTAAAGGTTCATGGGGTCTTTCCGTCTTTCCGCGGGGAGATTGCATCATCACAAACATTTCAACTTCGCTGAGTCTCAGGAGGAGACAGTGTGGCCATCGTTACGCCATTCGTGCAGGTCGGAACTTACCCGACAAGGAATTTCGCTACCTTAGGACCGTTATAGTTACGGCCGCCGTTTACTGGGACTTCAATCAAGAGCTTGCACCCCATCATTTAATCTTCCAGCACCGGGCAGGCGTCACACCCTATACGTCCACTTTCGTGTTTGCAGAGTGCTGTGTTTTTAATAAACAGTCGCAGCCACCGATTTTTTGCAACCCATTCATGCTCCGTTGTTCACTTCACACTAATAGGGCACACCTTCTTCCGAAGTTACGGTGTCAATTTGCCGAGTTCCTTCTCCTGAGTTCTCTCAAGCGCCTTAGAATACTCATCTCGCGCACCAGTGTCGGTTTGCGGTACGGTCGTATATAGCTGAAGCTTAGTGGCTTTTCCTGGAACCTCGTTCAGTCACTTCACGGACAAGTCCGCTCGATCGTTGGCCTCGGTATATGTGCACCGGATTTGCCTAATGCACGCCTACATCCAACTAAACCAGAATAATCCAATAACTGGATGACCTATTAAGATCCGTCCCCACATCGCACTATATAACGGTACAGGAATATTGACCTGTTTCCCATCAGCTACGCATCTCTGCCTCGCCTTAGGGGCCGACTCACTCTACGCCGATGAACGTTGCGTAGAAAACCTTGCGCTTACGGCGAGGGGGCTTTTCACCCCCTTTAACGCTACTCATGTCAGCATTCGCACTTCTGATACCTCCAGCACGCTTTACAACGCACCTTCACAGGCTTACAGAACGCTCTCCTACCACTTGCAATAAATTGCAAATCCGCAGCTTCGGTAACTGGCTTAGCCCCGTTACATCTTCCGCGCAGGACGACTCGATCAGTGAGCTATTACGCTTTCTTTAAATGATGGCTGCTTCTAAGCCAACATCCTGACTGTTTTAGCCTTCCCACTTCGTTTCCCACTTAGCCAATTTTAGGGACCTTAGCTGGCGGTCTGGGTTGTTTCCCTCTTGAGTCCGGACGTTAGCACCCGGTGCTCTGTCTCCCAAGCTGTACTCATCGGTATTCGGAGTTTGCCTTGGTTTGGTAAGTCGCCATGACCCCCTAGCCAAAACAGTGCTCTACCCCCGATGGTAATACTTGAGGCACTACCTAAATAGTTTTCGGAGAGAACCAGCTATTTCCAAGTTTGTTTAGCCTTTCACCCCTATCCACAGCTCATCCGCTAGTTTTGCAACACTAGTCGGTTCGGACCTCCAGTACCTGTTACGGCACCTTCATCCTGGCCATGGATAGATCACTTGGTTTCGGGTCTACACCCAGCGACTGATCGCCCTATTCGGACTCGATTTCTCTACGGCTTCCCTATTCGGTTAACCTTGCCACTGAATGTAAGTCGCTGACCCATTATACAAAAGGTACGCAGTCACCCCTTACGAGGCTCCTACTTTTTGTAAGCACGCGGTTTCAGGATCTATTTCACTCCCCTCCCGGGGTTCTTTTCGCCTTTCCCTCACGGTACTAGTTCACTATCGGTCAATGATGAGTATTTAGCCTTGGAGGATGGTCCCCCCATATTCAGACAGGATTTCTCGTGTCCCGCCCTACTTGTCGTTAGCTCAGTACCACACAGGTCATTTCACGTACGGGGCTATCACCCGCTATGGCCAGTCTTTCCAAACTGTTCCGTTATGTCTTGTGCTATCACTAACAGGCTCTTCCGATTTCGCTCGCCACTACTTTCGGAATCTCGGTTGATGTCTTTTCCTCGAGCTACTGAGATGTTTCAGTTCACCCGGTTCGCCTCGCATGACTATGTATTCATCATGCGATACCTTTCGGTGGGTTTCCCCATTCGGAAATCTCCGGATCAAAGCTAATTTGCCAGCTCCCCGAAGCTTATCGCAGGCTATCACGTCCTTCGTCGCCTATCATTGCCAAGGCATCCACCACGTGCTCTTATTCACTTGACCCTATAACTTTGACGTTTCTTGCGAAACACAAAATCATTTCAAGGAATATGTCAGGTCTTTCACCTGACGCGTTATGCCGTACATTCAAAATTCGATTTGACTCGAAATTGAAGTTTCTTTTGACGCAATCAAAAATTCTATGCTGCTGATGGCACGGTCTGCACTAAACCTTTACGAATGTGCAGTTTCCATCAGCAGCGCTGATTCGACTCTATGAATTTTTAAAGAACAGCCGATTGATCAAGAGATCTTGATCAACAACAAAGCAGCCTCTTGCAAAGCTGCTTTGGTGTTGACTTAAGTATCGTGCGGAAGATCTTCCGCAGTGTTGTTGGTGGAGGATGACGGGATCGAACCGACGACCCCCTGCTTGCAAAGCAGGTGCTCTCCCAGCTGAGCTAATCCCCCAAAACTCTCACACGAGAAATCAGAAGATTTGGTGGGTCTAGTTGGGCTCGAACCAACGACCCCCGCCTTATCAAGACGGTGCTCTAACCAGCTGAGCTACAGACCCAATCGAAGACCAATGAAGATCTCGACTTCTTCCAACAACCGATAAGTGTGGGCGTTTAAATTAAATTGCTTGTTTCCAGAAAGGAGGTGATCCAGCCGCACCTTCCGATACGGCTACCTTGTTACGACTTCACCCCAGTCACGAACCCTGCCGTGGTAATCGCCCTCCTTGCGGTTAAGCTAACTACTTCTGGCAGAACCCGCTCCCATGGTGTGACGGGCGGTGTGTACAAGACCCGGGAACGTATTCACCGTGACATTCTGATCCACGATTACTAGCGATTCCGACTTCACGCAGTCGAGTTGCAGACTGCGATCCGGACTACGACTGGTTTTATGGGATTAGCTCCCCCTCGCGGGTTGGCAACCCTTTGTACCAGCCATTGTATGACGTGTGTAGCCCCACCTATAAGGGCCATGAGGACTTGACGTCATCCCCACCTTCCTCCGGTTTGTCACCGGCAGTCTCATTAGAGTGCCCAACTGAATGTAGCAACTAATGACAAGGGTTGCGCTCGTTGCGGGACTTAACCCAACATCTCACGACACGAGCTGACGACAGCCATGCAGCACCTGTGTTACGGTTCTCTTTCGAGCACTAAGCCATCTCTGGCGAATTCCGTACATGTCAAAGGTGGGTAAGGTTTTTCGCGTTGCATCGAATTAAACCACATCATCCACCGCTTGTGCGGGTCCCCGTCAATTCCTTTGAGTTTCAACCTTGCGGCCGTACTCCCCAGGCGGTCAACTTCACGCGTTAGCTTCGTTACTGAGTCAGTGAAGACCCAACAACCAGTTGACATCGTTTAGGGCGTGGACTACCAGGGTATCTAATCCTGTTTGCTCCCCACGCTTTCGTGCATGAGCGTCAGTACAGGTCCAGGGGATTGCCTTCGCCATCGGTGTTCCTCCGCATATCTACGCATTTCACTGCTACACGCGGAATTCCATCCCCCTCTACCGTACTCTAGCTATACAGTCACAGATGCAGTTCCCAGGTTGAGCCCGGGGATTTCACAACTGTCTTATATAACCGCCTGCGCACGCTTTACGCCCAGTAATTCCGATTAACGCTTGCACCCTACGTATTACCGCGGCTGCTGGCACGTAGTTAGCCGGTGCTTATTCTTACGGTACCGTCATTAGCCCTCTTTATTAGAAAAGGCCGTTTCGTTCCGTACAAAAGCAGTTTACAACCCGAAGGCCTTCATCCTGCACGCGGCATGGCTGGATCAGGCTTTCGCCCATTGTCCAAAATTCCCCACTGCTGCCTCCCGTAGGAGTCTGGGCCGTGTCTCAGTCCCAGTGTGGCTGGTCGTCCTCTCAGACCAGCTACAGATCGAAGGCTTGGTGAGCCTTTACCTCACCAACTACCTAATCTGCCATCGGCCGCTCCATTCGCGCAAGGTCTTGCGATCCCCTGCTTTCATCCGTAGATCGTATGCGGTATTAGCACAGCTTTCGCTGCGTTATCCCCCACGATTGGGCACGTTCCGATGTATTACTCACCCGTTCGCCACTCGCCGCCAGGATTGCTCCCGCGCTGCCGTTCGACTTGCATGTGTAAGGCATGCCGCCAGCGTTCAATCTGAGCCAGGATCAAACTCTATAGTTCGATCTTGATTTTTGCGCCTGACCTCGCGGTCAAGCAAAACTCATAAATAAAGAAATTAAAGTGAACTTTCACTTCTATCTTCATGAGCGTTTTTAAGTCTTGCGACTTGTTCCGAAGAACTTACGCAATTACCTTCAAACGCCCACGCTTATCGGCTGTAAATTTTTAACGATCACCGAAGCAACTTGCCGTTGTCTTCGTTTGCTTTGCTGCGATCAGCGAAGCCTTGTAGTCTATCACGATTTTTTAAGTACCGTCAAACTTTTTTCGCTTTCTTTTCTTTCCGCAATCCGCAACTCTCATCGCGTTTTGCTGAAGTCTTTTCAGCGGAGCCTTCGATTATGCACTGTTTTTTCAAACAACGTCAACTTTCGAAGACCTTTTTCTCAACCCACTCAATCAACTCCTAAGAGC
>NZ_FOLP01000065.1 GCF_900112425.1 Variovorax sp. OK212
CCGAGCAGTTCATAGCGGTAGCCCGCCACCGCCCCGACGCGGTCGACCACGAGGCCGCGCCCCGCTGGCACATGGCAGAAATCCGTCCGGCGCGCCTGGTCGCCGAAGAAGCGCGAAACAGGCACGTGAAGCGCTTGCGCGATGCGGTCCAGCGTCTCCACCGAAGGCGACACGAGCCCGTTCTCGATGCGCGACAACATCGAGCGAGACACGCCAGATGCTGAAGCAAGCTCACCCGCGGACATATCGGCTGCCATCCGCAGCGCCTTCACCTGTGCGCCGATGAGCAACGCAGAGGAACTACGTTTAGCAAGCTCAGATCGCCGCGGCCGGACGCGTGTCACCGAGACCGGGAGTCGAAAGGCACGAGCTGTCGGTAGCGGCGAGGCAGCATTTCGAGCAGTCATTTGGTGTCGTCAGCAGCAGTGAGGATGAGAAAGGTCAAAACAGCATCAACTCATTGAGCAAATGATATAGAAAATAAGGTCGAAATGGCCTTTTTCATCTTGCCATCGAGCATCGATGGGTGCTGCCATCCATTCACCATCGCCGATACGAGGTGCTTCGAAAGCACCTCCGCGCCCTTAGGCGCTCGGCCGGTCTTACGCAGGCTGAATTGGGGGTGCGGCTAAAAGTAGACCAATCGTATGTGTCCAAAGTTGAGCGGGGCGAGAGGTATGTCGACGTACTGCTTTATTTGGACTGGTGTCGCGCTTGCAAGCTACGTCCCGAAACCACAGTGGCGAATCTGGTGAAAGCTGGAGCCTAGGGAACGTCTTATATGGGCGCCTCCCGGATTGCAAGAACTCGTGTGTGTGAGGATTCATGAGGCAGGGCTGCAGTCTTATGTCCGGCCTGTTGTGCAGGCGGGTATGCCTGCTGGCCCTGATGGTTTCCGCTGACGAGTCTCCCATCTGATCAACGAGCTTGGAGCTCTTTTTCCCTATCGGAGTGTCCTCGTCCCGGTCCGACCTGTCTGGCCCATCCCACGCGTGGCCGCTTGCTCTCCTTCAAACTGGCTGTATCGTTCTCTTCGCCGTCAGTGCACGGCCTGCCACGCCTCGGGGCGCCAGGCTTGACCGCGTGCCAGCACCGCCCATATCGTTCGCGCCAGCTTGTTCGCCACCGCGGCGACAGCCACGCTGTAAGGTCGGCGCTGCAACAAAGCTGTCAGCCATGGCCATGTTGGGCCATC
>NZ_FOLP01000064.1 GCF_900112425.1 Variovorax sp. OK212
CTTAGATGTCGAGGATCTTGGCCACGACGCCCGAACCCACGGTGCGGCCGCCTTCACGGATGGCGAAGCGCAGGCCTTCTTCCATCGCGATCGGGTTGATCAGCTTCACGGTGATGCTGACGTTGTCGCCAGGCATGACCATTTCCTTGTCCTTGGGCAACTCGATCGCGCCGGTCACGTCCGTCGTGCGGAAGTAGAACTGCGGGCGGTAGTTGTTGAAGAACGGCGTGTGACGGCCGCCTTCGTCCTTCGACAGGACATACACCTCGGCGGTGAAGTGCACGTGCGGCTTGATCGAGCCGGGCTTGCACAGCACTTGGCCGCGCTCGACTTCTTCGCGCTTCGTGCCGCGCAGCAGCACGCCGACGTTGTCGCCCGCTTGACCTTGGTCCAGCAGCTTGCGGAACATTTCCACGCCGGTGCAGATGGTCTTGACCGTCGGGCGGATGCCCACGATTTCGATTTCTTCGCCGACCTTGATCACGCCGCGCTCGACGGCGCCGGTCACGACCGTGCCGCGACCCGAGATCGAGAACACGTCTTCCACGGGCATCAGGAACGTGCCGTCCACGGCGCGCTCGGGCGTCGGGATGTACGTGTCCAGCGCTTCAGCCAGCTTCATGATGGCTTCTTCGCCCAGCTTGCCCTTGTCGCCTTCGAGGGCGAGCTTGGCCGAGCCGTGAATGATCGGGGTGTCGTCGCCAGGGAAGTCGTACTTGTCCAGGAGCTCGCGCACTTCCATTTCGACCAGCTCGAGCAGCTCGGCGTCGTCGACCATGTCGCACTTGTTCAGGAAAACGATGATGTAACCCACACCCACCTGGCGAGCCAGCAGGATGTGCTCACGGGTCTGGGGCATCGGGCCGTCAGCGGCCGAGCACACCAGGATGGCGCCGTCCATCTGAGCGGCGCCCGTGATCATGTTTTTCACGTAGTCGGCGTGACCGGGGCAGTCGACGTGTGCGTAGTGGCGGTTGGCCGTTTCGTACTCGACGTGCGCGGTGTTGATCGTGATGCCGCGGGCCTTTTCTTCAGGTGCAGCGTCGATCTGGTCGTAAGCCTTGGCTTCGCCGCCGAACTTGGCCGACAGAACGGTTGCGATTGCAGCCGTCAGCGTGGTCTTGCCATGGTCGACGTGACCGATCGTGCCCACGTTGACGTGGGGCTTGGTACGGGTGAACTTACCTTTTGCCATTTTT
>NZ_FOLP01000048.1 GCF_900112425.1 Variovorax sp. OK212
CCGAGCAGTTCATAGCGGTAGCCCGCCACCGCCCCGACGCGGTCGACCACGAGGCCGCGCCCCGCTGGCACATGGCAGAAATCCGTCCGGCGCGCTTGGTCGCCGAAGAAGCGCGACACAGGCACGTGAAGTGCCTGCGCAATGCGGTCCAAAGTCTCCACCGAAGGCGACACCAAGCCATTCTCGATGCGAGACAGCATCGAGCGTGAAACGCCCGATGTCGAGGCAAGTGCACCGGCGGACGTATCGGCTGCCATCCGCAGCGCCTTCACCTGCGCGCCGATGAGCGATGCTGAAGCACTGCGTATCACCGGTGCCAGCCGCCGCGGCCGGGCTCCCGTCACTGAGACGGGCAGCCTGAACGGACGCGCTGTCGGGAAAAGCGAAGCAACTTGTCGGTTAGCCATGTCCATCGTCCTCGAAAGTGAAACGCCGACCAGACGTCGAATCCTAATACGGGATATTCTAAAACGGGATGTACGTTTGATGAATGTCCCGTGGCCTGCATTCACCTCCGTATAAGAAGCTTCGTCTGCTTCTCACCGAGGCACGTGCGAGAGCTGGGCTGACACAGCTGCAGGTAGCGGAGCGCGTTAAGCGACCGCAGTCCTACGTCTCTAAGTACGAAAACGGCGAACGCCAGCTGGACGTCATAGAGTTCATCGCGATCTGTGCTGCCATGAATGTGCACCCCTGTTCGCTTGTAGAGCAGCTAGTCTGAACTAGGGCCTGCGGTCGAGGGTCTTAGTCCGCTCAAGGCCGTCGTTGACGGTCCTGCGGTCTAGGGCGTGACGTCGGCGACGTGCCGAAGCAGGCCGAAGCCGTCCCGCCAAGCGCGGCCATGGACGGTGGCGGTGCGCTGGTTGAGGCACTTGATCTCTCCGGCCTGACGTTTGAGGCTTTGGTCGACGAAGCTGACACGATGGCCGACTGGGCTGCAGCCGGTCTCATGGACATCGACCTAAGCTTTTTGAGCTTTCTCGAACTCTATCGGACTGACGTAGCCGAGCGTCGAATGACGACGCTTCGGGTTGTAGAACCGCTCGATGTAGTCAAACACATCGGCGCGGGCCTGTTCCCTGAACCGGTACATCTTTCTGGCCGTGCGCCCAGCCTTCAGTGAACTGAAGAAGCTCTCCATGGCCGAGTTGCCCGAGACCTCGCCCGCGCGGCTCATGCTGCACGTGATGCCTTGCTCCTTGAGCAGCTCCTGGAAGTGCTCGCTGGTGTATTGGTCGCTATGGTTCAGTTCGGCTGAACTTGTAGATTCCCCGCGCCTGCATGGAATCACGTTGGCGAATGCTGCGCTGTGCCACCCGGCTGCGGCCGATGGATTGGGGGTTGCCGTCGCCCAGCGGGCCTACGTTGACATCGACCTCCGCAGCGGGCGGCTCGTGATTGCCGTGGATCACGTCGCCAGAACGGAGTCTGGTTACTACTTGGTCTGCGGTCCACTGAAAGCCGCAGAGGCTCCCGTGAAGCTTTTTAGAGATTGGATCCGTTCTGTCCGGTAGCAGCGATGCGAGGCGGCGCGCCGGATTGCCCCCTCGCGCGTCGGCAACACTTCTGCGCAGGCTGCCGCCCCAAGCCGCCAGGAGCCGATCAAGAAGGCATGTACCGCTGATCCATGGGGCCCATCGTACTCAGGCTGAAACTCGTTAGGGGCAGCCAGTCCTTACCTGTGAACCCTTGCTACCGCGCGCGGCGCCGGCTCGGAAACAGCCTCAAAGACTGATCGCCACGATTCCGGCCAGCACGACGGCTGCGCCGGAGAGGCGGCGCGCAAGATGACCTTCGCGGAACCATAGGCACGCGACGAGCGAGCCGATGACGATCGACGATTCGCGCAGCGGCGCGACGAGCGCCACCGGCGCCTTCAGCATGGCGGTGAGAACCAGGACGTACGCAAGCGGAGAGAACACCGCCACGATGAGGATCGGAACGGCGTCGGCACGAAGGGCCGCGCGAACATGACGGCGTCGGCGCAACAGGCTGGGCGTCAGGATCAGGCTCTGCAGCAGCAGCGTAGAGGCGTAGTAGCTCAGAGGCGCCAAGTGCAGTCCGATGACCGAGTAGCCGTCCCAAAGCGTGTACGCGGCGATGGTCGCCCCCGTCGCAGCGCCCCAGAGCAAGCCCTGCAGCGGGCGGCCGCCCCCGCGGCCGAACGGGTTGCCGGTGACCACGAGAATGCCGGCCACGACAAGCGACGCACCGAACATCGCGCCTGTGCTGAGCCGTTCACCCAGGAGCAGGATGGCGAAAAGCATCGTCAGCACCGGTCCGGTACCACGCGCGACCGGATAGACCACGCCCAGTTCGGCACGGTCGTACCCGGCTTGCAAGATGAGCGAGTAGGCAGCGTGCAGCACGGCCGAGACAGCGGCACCGCCCCACAGCCGCCCGTCGAGCATCTGCTGCGCGCTTGCGCCGAAGGCAAGGCTGATCGGGAAGCACAGCAGCGCCGAAGCACAGGTGTAGGCGCCGACGAACAGCACGGCATCGCCGCGCTTGAACTTCGAGGCCAGGTTCCATACCGCGTGGGCGATCGCCGCGGCGAGGACCATCGCGACGGTGCCGGGCAGCATCAGCCGATGTCAGGCAGGTCGATGCCCGCCCGTTCCGCACGGCGGCTGCGCTGCGGGTCGCGCAGAGCAAGGGCCGCGACCAGAGCGTCAATCACCACGAGCTGCGCCAGCCGACTCCCGGCCGCAGCCATCTGGGCCGGCAGCGGTGCACCCCCGACAACCAGGGCGACGTCCGCGAGGGCCGCCAGGGGTGTGCCGTACTGGTTGGTGACGGCGATGAGCGAGGCACCGGCAGAAGACGCCGCATCGGCGATGGCGAGCGTGGTCGACGTGCGCCCGGTCGAACTGACGGTGATGACGGCGTCACCGGGTCTGAGGAGGCGCGTAGCAATCATCGCCGACAGGTGATCCGGGATGCCGATGGTCATCACGCCGACCGCGCGCAGACGGAACACCGCATCGGCGGCGACCGTCGCAGAGGGGCCGGCGCCGAAGGCGATCACCTGGCGCGCGCGCTGGATGGTGCTCACCGCCCGGTCGAGCGCGGCCAATTCGACGGCCCCGCCGAGCGCGGTCAGCGCGTCGGCGCCTGCGCGGATCGAGGCCTCGAGCACCGCTGCCGTCGTCGCGCCCGCGGCGAGTGCGTCAGGGGGCGCGAAGAACCGGGTAGTTCCGCGTGCACGAGCGATTTCGATCTTCAGTTCGGCGAACCCGCTGAACCCGATCGCACGTGCGGCACGGACCACGCTCGGCGGCGAGACCCCGGCACGGGCGGCCACCTGCGCGGTCGTGCTCGCCCCGACGAACAAGGGATCGGCAAGCAGGAGCTCGACGACCTTTGCTTCGCTTGCAGCGAGGTCGCCACTGCGGGCCTGGATGCTTCCGATCCACTGCATCAGTCGCGCGCCAACCGAAACTGAATTACCATTTTCATTCATATTTCGTAATATATTACATTGTCCACCGGTCGTTGCAAGCACGATCGACACGACACCAATCACGCCAGTCGAAGGAGCCTGTCTTCATGAATGCACTCAACGATTCATCCATCGCCGTTGTGGGCCCGGGGGCCATTGGCACCGCGGTCGCGGTGGCCCTGCACGAAGTCGGTCGCACGCCGTTGCTGTGCGGCCGAACACATCGCGACCGCCTAACGCTGGAGGATGGCGACCGCCTCGTCACCGTTCCCGTCCCGGTCCGGGTAGATCCCGCACAGGTCGGGCGCACCGTCGACCTCGTGTTTATCGCGGTCAAGGCGACACAGATCGAGGCGTCCGCCGCATGGCTCGCCGCGTTGTGCGGCCCGGACACGGTGGTATGCGTGCTGCAGAACGGCGTCGAGCAGTTGGAGCGAGTCGCCCTCCATGCCCCACGCGCGCGGGTCGTTCCCACGGTCGTGTGGTTTCCTGCACAAGCGCAACCCGATGGCTCGGTGCGCCTGCGCGGGGACATGCGCCTCAGCCTGCCAAACACGCCGGAGGCAGGCGTAGTGGCAGAGGCGCTGCAAGGCAGCCGGTGTCGCGTCGAGCTGTCGGCGAGCTTCACCGCGCTAGCATGGCGCAAGCTGCTGCAGAACGCGGCGGCCGGACTCATGGCGCTCACGCACCGGCGTTCCGGCATGTTTAGCCGGTCCGATATCGCCGAGCTGGCCCTCGCCTATCTCCGGGAATGCCTCGCTGTAGCCCGCGCCGAGGGTGCGGAACTCGGCGACGAGGTGCTGCGGGAAATTCTCGACAAGTTCCAGGCATCTCCCGCGGACATGGGCACCTCCATCCTCACGGATCGCGAGGCCGGCCGGCCGCTGGAATGGGATGTCCGCAACGGGATCATTGCCCGTCGCGGCCGCGCTCGTGGCATCCCGACGCCAATCAGCGATATCCTGGTGCCGCTGCTTGCGGCCGCGAGCGACGGCCCTGGCTAACCCTGCGGCCGACGAGCGCACTGTCGCGCCTCTTTTTCTTCGAAGCCGCAATCCTTGGTCGAGCTGCTCTCCGGAAGCGTGCGATCACCGGCCCCCCCACGGCCCACGGTCCTAGTCCGCTTTGAATCCCGAAGCTTTGACGACAGGCTCCCAGAAGGCACGCATCTCGCCGAACCTGGCTCGGGCCTCAGCCGGCGAGCTTCCCGTCTCCACAAAGCCGAGCGTAAGGACCTTGCGCGCAGATGGCTCGGTTGCAACGGCTTCTCGGATCGCAGTGCTCCATTCGGAGACGATAACGGCAGGCGGTCCAGGAGGCAGACATATGGCCAGTACGCCCACCGCGGTGAGCTCTTTCGGCCGAATTCGCCGAACGTCGGACCGTCGGAACGTCAGGCAATAGCGGCGAGCGCTGCGCAGAGGTGGCTGCCAGCACGCGAAGCTTGCCGGCCTTGTGGTGCTGCGCGAAGTCTCCAACCGTCAAACTTCCCGCGGCGACATTGCTGCCGATTAGGTTCCCGATCATCGGGGCTGCCCCCCCTGAAACGGCACGTCCTGCAGCGGTGTTCCGATGACCTTGGCGATCTGCAATCCCAAGAAATGGGTTGGACCTCCCGATGCTGCGTGGCCGAAGTTGGCATGCTCGAAATGGGCTGCACCCATTGCGCATATTCGGCAAAGGTCTTGACGGGCGAGGACGCGGGGACAGCCAGCGCCATCGGAAACTCGACGACCGTCGACGCCGGCAGGATATCCCGCTGCGCAGCGTAGTTGAGCTTGTTGAAGACAAACGCATAGATCGATTGCAGGAAGTCAGCGCACAGCATGCCACGCTGCCGTCGCCCGGGGGCGGCACGCAGCGCATCAACCGCGATCTTCCGCCGGCGCCGGGTGTGTTCTCCACCACGAGCGTGTCTTGGCGCCGGTGCAATCGAGATCAGCTGGTCCAGATTGCACTGGCACTAACACCAGATTTGGTGGCGGCACTGCGCGTACTACGAACGTATCGGCCGCCCGACGCATCAGTGCTAGAGCCCGCCTTTGCGCGGTGTCGCGAACTCAGCTGGTTCCTGGCCGAGCGGAAACGCGACCACATACAGAATCTTGGCTGGCATCGGCTTGGCCTCCGCATCACCGCCGAACTTGAGCTGCACTTTGCGCTCCGCATGGCACAACGACACCCGGAGCTGGAGCAGATCATCGATCTGCGCCTGCAGGACATCCTAGACCTCGAATTTGCCGGACTTGCTGTACATGCCCGCGCGATTTCGGTGTTCCCGAAAGTAGTCCACCAGCTCCGCAAAAGCCTGCTCAGCCTCCCGCCCCCATCTCGAACGCCGGCTCCAAGAGGTCCATGGTGCTCGTCTCCGCCAGTTTGGCCAACTGGCCACACATTCCACGAGATTGGAGGACGGCACCCTACGTGCTCATGGGGGACGCCCGACGACATCACCGTCTGGGCCGAAATGCCGGCGTTTCGGGGGGTGTATTGTTCCGCCATACCGGAACAATTTGGCATTCTGATCGCATTCTGTGTTTGTTACGGAATCGCGAAACTAATAGATGATTTTAGGTAGTGAGCGTATAGTTCCGGTAAACCCGGAACAATAATGGCCCGCACCCTTCCCACATTCCAGCAAAATCTCAGTCCAGCAGCTGCGACGCTAGAGCAACTGGGAAAGATCGTTCGAAATCGACGCGCGCACTCTCACCTGCGTATCGATGACGCGGCATCGCTCAGTGGTGTCTCCAGTGACGTGCTGTCACGGCTGGAAAACGGAAAGCCGGTGACGGTGGACAAGCTGATGCGGGTGCTGGAGAGCATGGGTTTGCGCATGTTGATCGTGCCCAAAACTCTCGTATCTGACCTCGAGGACGTGATACAGCGCAAACACAAGGGTGGGGCTCCGTAATGGAAGGGTACCTCCTCGATGTGTGCGCTGGAGCCGCACGGGTCGGCACGCTGGGCTATGACCAAGCGCAAGATGCCTTCCATTTCGAATACGAAGCTGCATGGCTCGAGCTTCCGGACCGGTACCCGCTCTCGCCACATCTGCCCCTGGAGGGTGGAGCGGCGCCCCAGGCAATCCGCCGCTTTCTGGAGAACCTGCTCCCTGAAGGCGAAGCCCTGGTTGTGGCTGCCAGCGATGCCCGGGTGGCGCGCAACAACGTCTTCGGGCTGCTTCGCCATCTTGGTCACGAGACCGCCGGCGCGCTGAGCTTCGTTCCCGCCGGCCAGGTTCCCGCAGAGCAAGAACCGCTGCGCCGGCACTTGACGTTCGAGGAGCTGCAGGCTCGCATCGACAACCGCGCGAACGAACCGTTCAACCGGTGGGACGGGAAGGTTCGAATGTCTATCGCGGGGCATCAGGACAAGCTGCTGGTGGCCATCGAAGACGGAGAACTGTTCCTGGTCGACGGGACGCTGTCGTCGACGCACATCCTCAAGCCAGAACCCACGGGCGATGCGGCACGGTTCATGGTGGCCAACGAGCATTTCTGCATGCAGCTGGCCAATCGTATCAGCCAGCGGCGCTGGCATGCGTCATTTGCCGCGGAGGTGAGCATTCTGCGCGTGCCGTCGCCTGTGTTGAGCATCGTGCGATTCGACCGTCGTAGCACGCCAGCCGGCGTCGAGCGGGTGCACATCATCGATGGCTGCCAAGCGTTGGATTTGCCTGTGAGCGCGAAGTACGAGCGAAACGTGGGGGATGCGCCGGACGTACGGCACATTCGCGATGGCGCCAGCTTCGAAAAGCTCGGCACGCTCAAGCCAAGCTTTGTCGAGCCTGCTTTGGCCACCCAGCGGCTGGTCCTGTGGGCAGTGACGACGCTGCTCCTCGGCAACAGCGATTCACACGGCAAGAACATCTCGTTTTTCGTTGACCGCACAGGCCTCACGCCGACGCCCCTGTATGACCTGGTGAGCGTGGTGCAGTACGAGAAATTCGATCACGACCTGGCGATGGCATTCGGCGACGAGTTTGAGCTGGAGGCCGTGCTCTCGTTCGCACTTGCGGACTACTGCTTGCGCGCGGGCGTTGACCGCAAATATTTCGCACGAGAGCTGAAGCGACTATGCGAGCTCGCGCTAAAAGAGGCTCCCGTGCAGGCGGCTGACACCGCATACACGGGGGAGGAGGTTGCATTCGTTCAGACCCTTGCTGAGTTCGTGACTGCTCGAGCGAAGGCCTTGCTGGACATGGCGCGCGACATACCGAAGTTCGACGCAGACAACTTCTAGCCGTCGGCTTCGCTGAACGAGGTCGGCGGGCGCGCCCATATGGCTGTTGAATCGCCCCGGATTTGTGGAGGCTCAACACTCTGAGAGGATTGAGCCATGAAGCAGTCGAACAAGTTTTCACCTGAGGTGCGTGAGCGCGCGGTGAGGATGGTGCAGGAGCACCGTGGGGAGTACCCGTCGCTGTGGGCGGCGATCGAATCGATTGCACCGAAGATCGGCTGTGTGCCGCAGACGCTGAACGAATGGGTCAAGCGCGACGAGGTCGACAACGGCGTGCGCGAAGGCGTCACGACCAGCGAGGCCCAGCGGATGAAGGAGCTCGAACGCGAGGTCAAGGAACTGCGCCGAGCCAACGAAATCCTGAAGCTGGCGAGCACGTTTTTCGCCCAGGCGGAGCTCGACCGCCGGCTGAAGTCCTGAGGGATTTCATCGACAGGCATCGTGACACCTTCGGGGTCGAGCCGATCTGCAAGGTCTTGCAGGTCGCCCCGTCGGGCTATCGGCGGCACGCGGCACTGCTGCGCGAGCCGCACAGGCGC
>NZ_FOLP01000047.1 GCF_900112425.1 Variovorax sp. OK212
CTGAGGCAAACTATTACCGGCAACTCGCCAGTCAGACCGCCACGATGGCGGCATGACTTAAACCAACCGGCCTCCATGAAAGCCGGGGCGATTCAGTCCCATGAGGAAGTACGAAACAAAGTTCAAGCTCAAGGTCGTTGAGAGCTTTCTGGCTGGAGACGGTGGCGCGAAGCTACTCGCGCGGCGTTGGTCAGTGCCCGAGGAGAAGATTCGGACTTGGGTTAGTCACTACCGACTGCACGGAGTTGCCGGACTGCAGCCCAAACGCAGTGCCTACACTGCTGATTTCAAGCTCCAGGTGCTGGTGCATCAAGATCGTGAGCGGCTCTCCAGTCGGCAGATTGCTGCGATCTACGATATTCGCAATCCGAATCAGGTTGTCGTCTGGCGGCGCGCCTTCGATGGCGGCGGTACCGCGGCACTCGAGGGCAGCAGAAAAGCGCATTCTATGAAGGCTGACAAGCCGAATTCAGAGGTACCGGACACGGACAGCGCCAACTCGAACCGTGAGTTGCGTGAAGAAGTTGAACGACTGCGCGCGGAGGTAGCCTACCTAAAAAAATTGGAGGCCTTGGTTCGAGCCAATCGGCAAGCTGCGCAGAAAAAGCGCAAGCCGTTCTCGAACTGAGGCCAGACTACCCATTGCCGGTTTTGTTGACCGCGGCGCGCTTGTCGCGGAGCACGTTTTACTACCAAGTTAAGGTCTTGGAGACCGGTGACAAGCACGCGGGCTTGAAATCACGCATCAGGGCCGTTTATGAGCGTCACAAGGGCCGTTACGGCTATCGGCGCATCACCGCCGAACTGCGTCAGTCGGGCCAGGCGGTGAACCACAAGACCGTGCAGCGGTTGATGGACGGCCTCGGCCTGAAGTCGCTGGTTCGGCCGAAGAGATACCGCTCCTACCGGGGCGAGTCCGTCTCATCGCCGAATGTGCTCGATCGCCAGTTCGACGCAGCGCGGCCGAACGAGAAATGGGTGACTGACGTGACCGAATTCAATGTCCGCGGCGCAAAGCTTTACCTGTCACCTGTAATGGACCTCTACAACGGCGAAATCGTGACCTTCGAAATGCAGGAGCGACCCCTGTACTCCCTTGTAGGGAACATGCTGTTGAATTCCGCTGATCTCTGACCCTAGGGGGGTGCGGACGAAAACTTGGACTACCAGGAGGTAGTTCATGTATTCATACGAAGATCGGATTCGAGCCGTTGAGCTCTACATCAAGCTGGGCAAACGCGTCAGACCCACTATCCGTCAGCTCGGTTTTCCAACAAAGAATTCTCTGAAGAGCTGGTACAACGAATACCAGCAGAAGCTCGACTTGCCAGCGGGCTAACATCCCGCCCCCGATGCCCAAGAAGAAGCCGCGCAAACGAAGCAGATCATCGACCAGCGGAATAGCCATCGTCTTGCGCCGTACAGCGGTCTGGCTCATCACTGCTGGCGCAATCTCGATCCAGGCGACAAGCTGCGGATTCCTGCCCACGCCTTCGTCGACGTCTGCTCCCTCTGCTGAGCGTGCCGGCCCGACGACTGCCACCCAGTTTTCAGGTGCCGCCAGTTCTTCGCCGGTGGTGTCGCGCCGTCAATTCCGCGAGCGCCCATGCAGCGCGAGCTTTGCTATGAGGCGTTTGCGCTCTTGTACAGCGGCACCAGCAAGACACCGGTTTTCGTGGCCGAGCGCCTCACGCGCGCGAGCATCGAAGATGCCAACGAGAAGCGCACAAACAAGTTCTTTGCAGATGCGCGGCTGCCGCGTAGCGAGCGCGCCGAGCTGAGCGACTACAAGGGCTCTGGGTATGCCCGCGGGCACATGGCTCCGGCGGGCGACATGCCGAACCCGACAGCGATGGCGCAGAGCTTTTCACTGGCCAACATGGTCCCGCAGAACCCGGCACAGAACTCGGGTGCCTGGTCCAAGATCGAGCAGGACACGCGCCGGTACGTGCTACGCGCCGAGGGCAACGTGTTCGTGATCACCGGGCCGGTGTTTGGTCCCGCAAGCCAGACGGTCGGGGCCAATCGCGTGCGTGTGCCTACCCACCTGTTCAAGCTGGTCTACGACGAGAGCACGGGCAAGGCTTGGGCGCATTGGCAGCCAAATTCTGAAGACGCCCCCGCCGGGCGGCCTATCAGCTACGCAGAGCTGACACAACGGGTGGGCATGTCGCTACTGCCTGGCGTCGAGTTGCGATGACGACACCCGGAACTCCTCGTTGCCCGATGGGATTGCGCTCTTTGCTGCGAGTTGTCGTACTCTTTCCGCGACGGCCAGTGCCTTCGCCAGGTCGGAGCCATGTGTCTTGATGGAGAACGCCTTGGAGATGGAGCGCGCATTGCGTGCGCCAGTGATGGCCATCCAGTACCCCGGGTGCTCGCCGTGACCAGCCTTGAACTGAACCCCGGGCACGCCGCTGGTGTTGTTGCGCCCGACGATCTCGGTCTTCGTGAGCTTGCGGGCTTCCAGCATGCGCGGTGGCTCAGTTCTCTCCCGAAGCCGCGCTTCGGCGGGGTGAGGTCGCGTCAGGCCCGCCATGCGGTCCAACTGCGATGCGCGCGCATAGATGGCCAGCGTCTGCGCGGCGTCGCCGTGCTCGTTGGTTGAGAAGTAGGCGCGGAGGATCTCGCCGGGCCCGATGTAGGTCTTGGCCCTCCACCCTTGGACGCTGCCGTCAGCTCGGAAAATCGGCGTGACGCCCGGCGTGCCGGTCTTGTTGTTGACCCGGACCTTTTCGGCCCGAACCCGCCGCTTCGCTGGTGGGATGCTTTGAACGATTGCGTCGCGTCGCGCACGCGCTTGGCGCAGCGCTTCTTCCTTGTCACCCCATTGAGCGATCCCAAACTGATGAAGGTGGCGAACGCCGGCCCTGGACAGCGACACCTCGAACCCCCATGGCTTTGGGTAGATCCCGTACATGTCAGCTTCGTTCGGAACGCCTTGGGGCATTTGAACTCCGGGTTGCTGGTGTGGCGATGCGAATGCTACAACCGCACTTCTCGAGCGCCCAGCAAAAAGGCACCTCGAGGGCAGCTTGCGCGGACAGAAGTGCTCAGCTCGCTTCGCCTTCTGGAAATAATGGAGCCGTCGACGGCCCTGGTATCGGAAGCGGAATGTTGTCGATGAGCTCGCATCGGATCCCGGCGGGGCGACATGCAATGGCCAATGGATGGACACCAGAGCGCTGGGAACGGCAGTCCCTACTTATCCGCACCTGGCGACCGTGGGAGAAAACCACCGGCCCAAAATCCCCGAAGGAAAAGCCAAGGTGTCGCGTAACGCCTATACCGGTGGTGCTTGGCGCGAAGCGCGCCAGCTCACGAAGGAAATGAATGCACTGCTCCGTGAACAACGGGATGCAGTCGAAGCGATCACCTAGCCCAAAGGAGCACCACCATGTTTTTCGAGATGAAGAAGAGCAACGCCCCTGTTCAGGGCCTGCTTGCGATCAAGGTCGAGGCGGCCAAGAGGAAGATCGCAACCGTTCCCAGCAAGCCGAAGAGGCAGGCCAAGCCGAAGCGCGGTTAATGGCCGCACCGGCAATGAAGCGGCTACTAGCTGGGCCAAACCTATTCATTCATCGCCCGACGTTTCGTGCGCTGTGAGCGGCACCGCTCATGCGGCAGAACCGCTCAAATGAGCACAGTGAGCGGCAGCGGCATAAGACACCGACCGCACGGAATGCTTTTTTTGTCGCGGAGCAACAACATACCGTGCTGTCCCTGCGTACTTTCATATTCAGCACTTTTCGAGCAGCAGACTGGGCGCCTAGCCAACCTTGGCTGCACGAAGCCTTTCGGCTAACCTGAAACAACTTGTACGGAGTGCGCTGTGTGGCGGTGCGCATCACCTGAGGGGGTGATCGGCCGTTCAAGAAATGCTGATCGTCGCGGCTCGCGAAGAGTGGGCCGCAGATGTTCGGACACGCAACCGAGAGAGCATGAGGGAGTGCAATGAGCATCGTGAAGGCGCTGCGGCGCACGGTCGGCTCCGGTTGGCCGCCAATCGGCCGAGAATCGTCTTTCGATCAACCAAATCCTGGCCTTCAGGCCATCCATCTAAGTCACTTGCCTGCAAGCTCGCGGCAATTGAAGAACTGTCTTTTCTCCTGCTGGAGCACCGGCATAGCTCTGGCACTCTTGTTTAGCAGCAGCAGTGCTTTTGCCTTTCTCCCGACCTTGAAGACGTGGTCGCTGTACGGGCAAACCGAAGCGTTTCCAACCAAGATCGCTGCGTGTGTATCACTCGGCCCTGATGCTGCCGACAAGCAAATGCGCGGGGTCTACCCCGACTATCCAGCCAACTGGACAATACTGGGGAACTATCGCGAGTCGTCAAATGGCCTGAATTGTTCCTATGACGCCCTGCGCAAATCGGATGGACTGGTGTGGGTGGGCGGAATTGGTTTTCGTGTATTCGGAGAGTTTTGTCCTGCGGACAGCGAGCTGATGTCCGGTTCGGGCTGCCAGTGCAAGTCCCCAGGATTTGTAGAGGACGACACCCAGACGGCTTGCAAGCCTAAACAAGTAGCTCAACCTCCCAATATGTGTAGGGACGGGGACAGCACCCCCCGTCCCATCTTGCCTGCGACAGCTGAGAAGTACCGCAGCGAAACCGACTGGACCGACCGTGGCCCTGATGCCCTGTCCTTCACTCGCAGCTACCGCAGCAATTGGGCTAACGACGACACACGGCTGAGTTCTGGTTTGGGACAAGTCTGGGCGCACAGCTATCGCGTTGGTTTGTACGCCACACCTGCTGCAGCTCCGTTGAAGATCAGCATCACCTTGCCCAAGGGGAACGTGCGTACCTTCTCACGGGCTTCCACCAGCGCAGGTTGGACTGCAGGCGATAGTGCAGATAGCTTGACGGAGGCTAGCGGCGGTGTCTGGGTCTGGCGCCTCACAGACGACGACAGCACTTTCACCTTCGCGGCCAATGGGCAACTGCTAACAACAGTGGGGGCCAATGGGTGGACTCATACCTACACATACGACGTAGCGGGCCAGGTCGTTAGCGTCACCAATGCCTTTGGCCGCGCCCTTGTCTTTTCATACGTTGCTGGCCGCTTGGCTGTCGTCGGTACTCCTGATGGAAGGACGATAGGATATTCATACGACCGATCGGGCCGCCTTTCCTCCGTCACCTACCCAGACGGCAAGACCCGCACGTTCCTCTACGAGAACGCCGCGTATGTTCAGGCCTTGACGGGCATCCTTGATGAAACGGGAGGACGTTGGGGAAGCTTCGGCTATGACAGCAAAGGGCGAGCCACCAGTTCCGTACTGGCCGGCGGTGCGGACAACTATCAAGTTACTTACCAGTCACCAAGCTCTGCGGCGGTGGTCGATCCTTTGGGGACGTCACGGTCATACAGCTACAGCACCATCAAGGGCCAACTCTCGGTTGCGTCCGGCTCGCTACCTTCGGGTACAGGCAGTTCTGACGCGGCGACTCGGGTTCAAGACGCGGATGGTCTTGTGACATCGGAGACCGACTTCAAGGGGAGCACCACCACCACGACGTGGGATGCCGCCCGCCGCTTGCCCACTACTGTTGTCTACGCTTCCGGCAGCCCCGATGCCCGGACAGTAACCACCCAGTGGCACCCCACCTTCAGCCTCCCCGCGCTGACCGTCGAGTCTGGCCGCGCCACCGCCTACACCTACGATGCCTTCGGCAACACCCTGTCGAAGACCATCACAGACACGGCCACCAACAAAACCCAACTCTGGCAATGGACCTACAACCCCCAGCAACTGGTCGAGACAGGCACTGAACCCAACGGCGCAGTAACCAGCTACACCTACGACCTGCGAGGCAATGCCCTCACATCGACCAACGCCCTGGGCCACGTCACCAGCTATACCTACGACGACGCCAACCGCGTAGCCAGCACGACCGCCCCCAACGGCCTTGTCATCGCCTACACCTACGACCTGCGCGATCGTCTGCTGACCCAGACCGTCGACGGCCAGACCACCACGCTCACGTACAAGCCCTACGGCACCGTCGAGACCGTGTCACTGCCTACCGGGCTCGTGCTGACCTACACCTACGACGCAGCCCACCGCCTCACAGGCTGGAGCAACAACCGAGGCGAGAGCGGCACCTACACGCTCGACGGCATGGGCAACCGCACCGCCGAGCAGATCAAGGACAGCGCCGGCAGCGTGGCATGGAGCGTGGCGCGCACCGTCAACAACATCAACCGTCTCTCGGGCAAGACCGAAGGCCCGAACCAGACCAGCACCTTCGGCTACGACGCCAACGGCGAATTGACTCGCACCACCAACGGCCTGAACCAGAGCACGCAGTACGGCCTGGACGGCCTGCGCCGCGTCAAGGCCGTGACCGACGCAGCCAACGCCAGCGCCACCCTCAAGTACAACGCGCTCGACGCCGTCACCGAAGCCAAGGACTTCAAGGGCGTGGTCACCGGCTACACCCGCGACGCCCAAGGCAACGCCATCACCGAGGCCAGCGCAGACACAGGCACGGCGAACACCCAGTACGACGCGCTGGGCTTGCCCAGCCAGATCACGGACGCCCTCGGCCAGGCCACGACCATCAACCGCGATCTGCTCGGGCGGCCAACCAGCGTTGTCTTCGCAGACGGCAAGACCACCACGCTGCGCTACGACCTCACGTCCGCGAGCAAGGGCTACCTGTCGGAGGTCATCGACCGCAGCGGCACCACCGAGTACACCCGCGATGCCTTCGGCCGCGTCACGCTCAAGAAGCAGACCCTTGCCAACGGTGGCGTGCAGCAGGTGAGCTACAGCTACAACCCCAACGGCACGCTCGCGAGCATCGGCTATCCCAACGGCGCAGGGCTGCTCACCCACGCGTACGACAGCACCGGCCGGCTGACGGGCCTGAGCCTGAACGGCAACCCGCTCGTCACTGGCATCGCCTGGAACCCGCTGGGCCAGCCCACTGCGTGGACTTGGGCGCTGGCATCTCCCGCGGTTTCCGCGAGCCGCGCCTACGATACCGCGGGCCGCCTTACCGCCACGGAATTCAGCAGCTATGTCTACGACGCCGCCGGCCGCATCACCAGCCTCACTCAGAACCTCTACCAGGCCGGCGACGCCGACCCTACGCACAGCACCATCGCCAGTGCCAACGTAACCTGGAGCGTGGGCTACAACGCGGTGGGCCGCATCACCGGCTTCAATGCCACGGGCAACACCGCCGGCTTCGGCTACGACGCCAATGGCAACCGCTCGAGCAGCACGCGCGTGCTCGGCGGCGTGAGCACCAACCGCACGTACACGGTCGGCGCCACGAGCAACCGGCTCACGGGCTTTGCGCAGACCATCAACGGCGCGAGCAACACCAGCGTCACCTACGGCTACAACGCCAACGGCGATATGGTGAGCGACGGGCTGCGCAGTTATGCCTACGATGCCGAAGGGAGGTTGGCTGCGGCGACGACGGGCGCGACGGATGTCAGCCCGACCACGCGGTATGCCCACAACGCATTGGGCCAACGCGTCTTCAAGACCGAGCCGCTGTATCCGCCGGTGCAGGGGGACGAGAGCAACCCGGGCTTCATGCAGAGCCTGATCGCGTTCTTCACGAAGCTGTGGAGTCCGAGCACCACGCAGGCCGAGCAACTCGGGTATGCGTATGTCTACGATGAGCAAGGCGCGCTGATCGCGGAAGTGGGCAGCGGCGGACAGAACAGCGCGGGGCAAGCGCAGTACATCTACCTCCCGACGGGGAATGGACCGATGCCGATTGCAGCGGTGATCAATGGCAATGCGTTCGCAGTCCACAGTGATCACCTAAACACGCCGCGCAAGCTGACCGACTCAAGCGGGCAGGCGGTATGGCAATGGGGCTATAGCGCGTTCGGGGAAGACAGGCCGACGACTGCGGAGAACCGATTCGCCAACCCCGACATGACGCCGAATCCGGGCACCACCAATACCTCTGAGGTGAAGTTCAACCTACGTTATCCGGGTCAGTACGCGGATGAGGAGTCGGGGCTGTTCTACAACGGCTTCAGGACATACAGCCCCACCACCGGACGCTACACGCAGGGCGATCCCACCGGACTTGATGGCGGATGGAATCGGCTTGAGTATGCAGTCAGTGATGCGATCAACATGTTCGATGACGATGCCCTCGCGCCAAAAGGGCAAAGCTCATTTCCAAAACCGCTTGTTCTGTCGCCGACCCCCAGCGGAGGATCCGGGCAGATCGACAAGATTCCAGGTTGGAAACCCATGCAATTTCCGCCTTTGGTTGGTGGCGGGAGAGGGGCAGTTGGGCGCACCTCCGGCCTCGGTTCGCCTTCAGGTGGTAGATCAACGCCAGCGAATTGCGATCCTAGCGGGCTGCCGGCACCAAGACAGATGATGGACCATCATCTGATGTCTCAACAGTTTCGCAAGTTCTTCGCGTCGCGCGGGATCAACATCGACGACCATACGGTCTCCATTGGTGATCTCTCTCACCTAAAGGGTCTTCATGGGCGAGGATTGGGAAATATGCCTGGACGATGGAACCAAACTTGGCGCGATTGGATCGACAGAAATCCTAACGCGACTGACGCAGATGTCTACAGACAGCTTGGGCGCATGATGGACGACTACAACCTTCAGGGAATACCGATTCATCCGTATGGAAAATAGCGCGAGCCATGAACGAAATACCATCATTCAAACTGGTCCCTGAGCCTCTGACGGAGGAAGCAAGGTCACTTCCTCCATTCAAGTGGGCAGCGGACGAAATAGGTCACCGTCATCGCCTAGGAGGAAAGCCCGATTTCATCCAGGAACCGGAGGTTCCTGCTTGCTCCTGCGGCAAAGCGATGACGTTCTATGGTCAGCTCGACTCGATAAACGACGACTTCATCATCGGCGACTGCGGGATGATTTACGTCTTTGTTTGTTTCGAGTGCCTTGAGACAAAGTCAGTTCTGCAATCGTACTAGGGAAGGTCTTATATGGGCGCCTCCCGGATTGCAAGAACTCGTGTGTGTGAGGAATCAGGAGGCAGAGCTGCAGTCTTATATCCGGCCTGTTGTGCAGGCGGGTATGCCTGCTGGCCCTGATGGTTTTCGCTGACGAGTCTCCCATCTGATCAACGAGCTTGGCGCTCTTGTTCCCTATCGGAGTGTCCTCGTCCCGGTCCGACCTGTCTGGCCCATCACACGCGTGGTCGCTTGCTCTCCTTCAAACTGGTTGTATCGTTCTCTTCGTCGTCAGTGCGCGGCCTGCCACGCCTCGGGGCGCCAGGCTTGACCGCGTGCCAGCACCGCCCAGATCGTTCGCGCCAGCTTGTTCGCCACCGCGGCGACAGCCACGCTGTAAGGTCGGCGCTGCAACAAAGCTGTCAGCCATGGCCATGTTGGGCCATC
>NZ_FOLP01000056.1 GCF_900112425.1 Variovorax sp. OK212
CCACGGGCGACGAGATCGACGCGGTCGCCAGGCAGATGGCCGCCGAGCACGACGTGCGCACCGACCGCGCCGTGGCGCTGCTCGAGGCGCTGCGCAAGAAGTAAGCATCGCGGGCGCGGCCCGCACCTATCGCATCCACAACGACGGAGACAACAACATGAAGACGGACAGTGCAGGCCGCGCGCCATGGCGGCTGGTGGAAATCTGGGGCGACACGGCCGACCTGGGCCACCTCGCGTGGTCGATCGCCATCGGCCTCGGCGTGAGCCTCGCAGGCTTCCTGGTGGCCAACCGCGTGCTCGCCAGCACGGTGGCCACGCCTGAACTGGCGCGCGCCTACGCCATGCTGGCGGGCCTCGGCGGCTGCGTGGTGTCGGGCGTGATCTGCGCCCTGCTTTTCGCGCCCAAGCGCGAGGTGGTCGAAGGCACGGCCGCCGACCCGCGCTGGCGCGAAGAGGTGCTGGCCGAACTGGCCGCCGAGCACGGCACGCTGGGCTCGGTCGCCGACCTGCCGCCCTCGGTGGTGCGCGAGATGAAGGAGCTGGAAATCTACGACCTGTTCGCCTCGTACCAGCCCCGCACCGCATCGGCCGCAACCGGCAAGGAAGGCGCCGCATCATGATCGACGCCGCACTGTTCAACCAGATCCTGGTCGCCACCGGCATGGGCCTCGTCGGCGCCGTGGTGTTCGCCGCCATCGGCCTCGTGTCGGGCACCGACGAGACCACCACGCTGGCACCGCTCACGCTGCTGGTGGTGCTGCTCGGCGTGCCGCCCGAGGGCGTGTTCACCTTCTTCCTGGCCGCGGCCGTGGCCAAGCACATGACGCACGCGGTGCCCACCGCGCTGCTGGGCATTCCGGGCGACACCATGGCCACGCCGCTGCTGCAGGACGCCAACGTGCTGCGCAACCTGGGCGTGCCGCACATCGCGCTGCGCAAGATGGTGTCGGGCGCGATCATCGCGGCCTTCATCGCGGTGCCGCTGGCCGTGCTGTTCGCGGTGCTGCTGGCGCCCTACGGCGCGGCCATCACCAAGGCGGCGCCGTGGATCTTCGTGGTGGCGGCCGTGGCCATCGCATGGTTCTCCAGCGGGCGCTGGGCCTCGGTGGCCACGCTGGTGCCGTTCGTGGTGGTGATCGTGGCGCTGCAGGCGCTCACCGGCAAGTACGGCGTGAAGCTCAGCATCAGCTACTTCCTGGGCATTGCCATCGGGCCGCTGGTGGCCGACCTGTTCTCGGTGATCTCGCCGGCGGCGCGTGCGCGCATGAAGCGCGAGAAGGTCCGCACCTTCTCGCTGGCGCCCGACGTCAAGGGCTGGTCGGGCTACTTCCCCAACCCGTTCAAGGTGCTCGACCGCGGCCAGGTGAAGTGGACCTTTGCCACCGCGGTGGTCTCCAGCGCCACCTTCGTGTTCAGCCCGGTCGCGATGACGGTGGTGCTGGGCGAACTGGTGGGCTCGCGCATCAAGCATGCGTACCACCGGCTCACCACCACGCTGGCCGCGCGCAACGGCGTGACCGAGGCCACCTACATCGCCGAGGCGCTGATCCCGCTGATCGCCATCGGCCTGCCGCTGAGCCCGGTGGCGGCCGGCCCCGCGGCGCCGCTGTTCAACGCGCCGCCGGTGTTCACCATCGACTCGGCCACGGGCCAGACGCACAACCTGCACAACCTGCTGAGCCACTGGGAGTTCCTGGGCTACGGCATGCTGGCCGTGGTGCTGGCGGCGCTGGTGGCCTACCCGTTCACGATGAACTTCGCGCGCCGCGCGGCGCTGTTCGTCTCGCGCAAGGTGAGCCACGAGGCCATCATCGCGACCTTCGTCGGCCTGATCGTGGTCATCAGCGTGTGGGAAGGCCAGCTGCTCGGGCTGCTGGTGATCCTGACGATGGGGCTGCTGGGCGGGCTGCTGTCGCGCGCCATCGGCTTCAACACCGGCGTGCAGTTCATGGGGTACTACACGGCGGTGCTGACGGTGCCGGCGGTGGTCAAGGCCTTCGGCTGAACCGCGTACCACTGTGACAAACTGGGCGCCCCTCCCGGAGCGCCCACGTTGACCCGCCGCATCGATCCCTACAGTGTCCGCCTGTTCGTCGCCGCCGCA
>NZ_FOLP01000053.1 GCF_900112425.1 Variovorax sp. OK212
ATGGCGGTCTTCGCCTCGGGCGAAGCCATCGCGGCCTTGATGGCGGCGTGGTAGCTCTCCACCATCGGGCTGGGCAGGCCCGCCGGCCCGACCAGTGCAATCCACGCATCGAAGCTGTAGCCCGGCACGCCGGCCTCGGCCAGCGTCGGCACGTCGGGCAGCGCGGCCGAACGCGTGCCGGTGCTCACCGCCAGCGCGCGCAACGTGCCGGCCTTGACCTGCGGCGCCACCTGCGAGATCGACACGAACCCCAGCTGCACCTGCCCGCCGATCATGTCGGTGATCAGCGGCCCGGTGCCGCGGTAGGGCACGTGCTTCATGCGGATGCCGGTCTCGCTCACCAGCAGCTCGCCCGCCAGGTGCAGCGTGCTGCCGTTGCCGGCCGAGCCGTAGTTCAGCGCGTCGGGGTGGGCCTTGGCATGCGCGACCAGCTCGGCCACGTTCTTCACCGGCAAGGCCGGGTTCACCACCAGCACCAGCGGCACGGTGGCCAGCACCGCGATGGGCGTGATGTCCTTCAGGCTGTCGTAGGGAATCGTCTTGTAGATGCCGGGGTTGATCACGTGGTTCGAAGAGATCATGCCCAGCGTGAGCCCGTCCTTCGGCGCCTTCACCACCTGCGTGGTGCCCGGGATGCCGCCTGCGCCCACCAGGTTCTCGACCACCACCGGGTGGCCGGTGGCGCGCCCGAACGCCGGTGCGATCGCGCGCGCCACGGCGTCGACCGTGGAGCCGGCCGCCAGCGGCACCACCATGCGGATCGGCTTGTCCGAGGCGGCGGGTTGGGCCGCAGCCACCCACGGCGCCGTGAGCAGGGCGGCGCCGGCCATCGATGCCAGCAGCTGCCGGCGCAGGTTGAAAGAACGGTTCATCGCGTTGTCTCCTTTTTGTCTGTCTGTCTGTCTGTCTGTCTGTCTCCGGGGCTCTCAGGCGTGCCGCTGCTGCAGCTCCTCGAACGACACCAGCGCGCCCGCGATGGCGCTGGCCGCCACGGTCGGCGGGCTCGCGAGCCACACCTGGCCGGGACCGCCGCGGCCGGGAAAGTTGCGGTTGATGGCGCTCACCGTCACCTGGCCGGCATGGACCGAGCCGCCGGGGCCGCAGTTGCCGCACGCGCCGCAGGACGGCTGCAGGATGCGCGCGCCCACGCGCTCGAAGGCGTCCATGTAGCCCGCCGCCACGCAGTGGTCGCGCACGGCGGTGGTGCCGAACTGCAGGTACAGCGACACGCCCGGCGCCACGCGCAGCCCGCGGTCGGCGGCCCAGCGAAGCACGCGGTGGTAGTGCGCGAAGTCCTCGCGCTTGCCCGCGGTGCACGAGCCGCCGTAGGCCATGTCGATGCGCGCCGGCCGCTCGGCCACGTCCGTCAGCGGCAGCCCGTTGCCCGGATCGCCCGGCAGCGCCACCATCGGCGGCACCGCGGCGCAGTCGACGTGCAGCGTGTGCGCATAGGCCGCCCCTTCGTCGCTGCGCATCCATGGCGCCGGCGTGAAGTCGACATTGCGGCGCTCCCGCAGGAAGCGCACCGTCTCGGCATCGGGCGCCACCAGGCCGGTGAAGCCACCGAGTTCGGCCGTCATGTTGGTGAGCGTGGCGCGCTCGTCGGTCGACAGGCCGGCCACGGCCTCGCCCGTGAACTCGAACACCTTGCCCACGCCGCCGCCTTCGCGGATGAAGGGCAGTGCCAGCAGGTGCAGCAGCACGTCCTTGGCGGTCACGCCCGGCGCGAGCCGGCCGCCGAGCACGATGCGCAGCGACTGCGGCACCGTCAGGCGCACCGCGCCGGTGACGAAGGCGTTGGCCATGTCGGTCGTGCCCACGCCGAAGGCCACGCAGCCCAGCGCGCCGCTGTGCGGCGTGTGCGAGTCGGTGCCCACCACCAGCTGGCCCGGCAGCGCGTAGTGCTCGGCCACCATCGCGTGCGAGATGCCCGCGGCGTTGCGGCCGTCGTCGTGCGCCGCCTCGGCCTCGGTCAGCGTGCGGTGCGAGCGCAGGCCGTAGGCGTCGGCGAACGCGCGCTGCGCCTCGACCATGCGGCGCACGTTCGGCACCAACCCGTGGCGCACGTGCGCGGGGCTCTCCTCCACGTAGGAGGTGTGGTCCTCGAACACGATCACCGAACCGGGTTCGTGCAGCGCCAGCGGCTTGCCGAAGGCGGCGTGCAGCATGTGCGCGGCCATGCCGGTGTAGTACTCGTGAATGAAGCGCCAGTCGGCGCGCACGAAGGCGCCGTCGCCGGGGCTCGGGTGCGCGGCCGTCAGCTCGGTGCGCAGCGCGTGGCGCGCGACGATCTTCTCGAACAGCGTGCGCGGCCGGTCGTCGCCGCGCTGCGGTGCGCCGTCGATGCGGCGCATGAAGCGCTGGCCGAAGCGCAGCAGCCCGCCGCTTGTCAGGATGGCGGCAGCCAGCGCGTCGCGCCCGGCCACCAGCGCGTCGATCGCGATCGCCTCTCCCGCGGCAATGCGGTCCACCAGACCCATGTCGGTGGAGGTGAACAGCCCGATGTTGTCCGCGTTCTGCCGGTAGATGCGCTCGAAGCTCTCGGCAATCACCAGCCGCACGCCGGCCAGCTTCTCGGCCGCCGGGCTGTGCTCGCGCGACGAGCCCTTGCCGTAGCGCTTGCCCGCCACCACCACCTCGATGCCCGCGCGGCGCACCGCGTCCACGCCGATGGGCGAGGCATCTCCGGCGCGAAAGCCCGTGTAGGGGTAGCGGCCGAGCTGCTCGTCGAAGTGCGTGATGATGGCGATCGGCGTGATCTCGTCGGTGGACACGTCGTCGCGCAGCGGCAGGGCCTGCGCAAGCGTCGCCGTCTCGCCGCGCAGCACGCGTTCGACAACGCCGGGCGACTGGCTCAGGAAGAGGATGCGCGGGGCGAACGCGATGGTTTCGGCGGCGGCATCGGTGGTGTCGACCGGGGCCGGGGCTGGCGATGTTTGATCGGCTGGCATGGCCCATCGTCACCGGCGCCCCTCGGGCCATCAAGCGCCAACCCGGCACAGGGGGTCTCGCAAACCGCGAGATCGGGAATTACCCGCGCAGGCCGTCCAGCAGCGCCTGCACCGCGCGCGGCTGCGGCGTGCGGTGCAAGGCATAGAGGTGCAGCTTGCGCGCGGCCCAGGGCTCGTCGAGCGCGCGGCGCTCGAAGCGTGCATTGCCCGCATAGGCCATGGCCGCGCTTTGCGGGATCACCGCGATGCCGAGCCCGGCCTCGACCATGCGGCACACCGCATCGAAGCTGCTGACCGACACCTTCGGCGCGAAGCGCATGCCCAATGCATCGGCGCGTTCCTGCAGCGAGCGGTCGAGCGCGCCGCCCGCGTGCACGCCGATCAGCGGATGCTGCAACACCTGCGCAAAGCCCAGCGCCTCATGCGCCGCCAGCGCATGGCCGGCCGGCAGCACCACGTGCAACGGGTCACTCGCGAAAAACCAGGCGTCGAGGCCGGCGGGCACCGGCACGTCGACACCCACGCCGATGTCCGCGCGGTCGTCCAGGCAGGCGCGCACCACGTCGCGCGTGTCTTCCTCGTGCAGCGAGATCGTCACCCGCGGATGCGCCGCCATGAAGCGCTGCAGCCGCTCGGGCAGGAAGCCGATCACCGCCGACATGTTGGCGTACAGGCGCACCGTGCCGCGCACCTCGTCGCCTTCGGTCTGCACCTCGCGCACCAGCGCGCGCAGGTCTTCGTCGATTCTTTCGCCGCGCGCCAGCACCAGCCGGCCGGCCTCCGTGAGGCTGATGCCGCGCGGGGAGCGCACCAGCAGCGGCGTGCCGAAGGCATGTTCGAGGTCCGCCAGGCGGCGGCTCAGCGCCGAGGCCGCAATGTGCTCCTGCTCGGCCGCGCGAACGATCGAGCCCGCGCGTGCGGCGGCGACGAACAGGCGGACACTGTAGGGATCGATGCGGCGGGTCAACGTGGGCGCTCCGGGAGGGGCGCCCAGTTTGTCACAGTGGTACG
>NZ_FOLP01000020.1 GCF_900112425.1 Variovorax sp. OK212
GTGTTCGCCCGGCGCATCGTGGGCTGGCGGGTCAGCAGCTCGATGCGCACGGACTTCGTGCTCGATGCTTTGGAGCAAGCGCTGTACGACCGTCAGCCCGAGCGTGACGGCAGCTTGATTTGTCACTCCGATCGCGGCTCGCAATACGTCAGCATCCGGTACACGGAACGACTGGGCGAGGCTGGCATTGAGCCATCAGTGGGCAGTAAAGGCGATTCCTACGACAACGCCCTGGCCGAAACGATCAACGGCCTCTACAAGGCCGAGCTGATCCATCGCCGGGCACCGTGGAAGACCAAGGAGGCGGTGGAGTTCGCCACGCTCGAATGGGTGTCCTGGTTCAACCACCAACGCCTGCTCGAACCCATCGGCTACATCCCGCCTGCAGAAGCTGAGGCAAACTATTACTGGCAACTCGCCAGTCAGACCGCCACGATGGCGGCATGACTTAAACCAACCGGCCTCCATGAAAGCCGGGGCGATTCATTGTGTGCAGCCAGCACTTCGTCGCCCAACTGAACTTCTTCGATCGCGCAATGCGAATCGCGCAGTTGCACACGAGTCCCTTTGGCAAATCCCCCTCGTAGATACTGATTCCCTTGAGCCATGATTTTCTCCTCCCGTTGTGCCGTGGCAAGTTGTTGTCACCCCAAATTTCCTTGGGTCACGTCTGACCTGAAAGCTTGGTAAGGGCTGCCGCTGCCCAGATGACAGACCGCTTTGGGGCGCATTCTGCCGGACCAGCGAACGGCCGCTCCTGGCCGGCTGCAGCTATACGACGCCCCGGCCCACGGCCAAGGCGATTTGATACGCCGCATGCTCAGCCTGTCCCTTTCCTGGGTAGTCGTCAGGACCCACTTCAATCGCTTCGACTTCGAGACAGGTTCCATGTTCAGAATTTGCCCGAGCAACGCCAGCAAGTATCTCTGACACGTGATTCGCCAGATCAAACTGGAGCGCGCTCTCCGTTCGGTTCATCGCAAGTAGCCGAATCACCGGAGGGCCGCTCGGCGGAGACTTTCCAAATCGGACGGAAACTAAAACGCACTTCGTACCGGTCACGTGCTGATACCGGTAGAAAACCGAGCGCTGGATGCGTGTGACGTCCATTTTTGTGAGCTGTTGCGAATGATTGGTTTTGGCCGACCGCCGACCGTCATGCTACCGGGGCGCTCGCGCATTCTCTTGCGTACCTCCCCGCGACTCGCGTCGCAAAGTTGTACCCCAGGTGTTGACTTCGGCCGCTTCCGTCCCGGCGGCCAGGTCCGTCAGAAGCAAATCCGCAATCCCAGAGCCGCCCCACCCGTATTGGTGATGGTCAGGATGTGAGCGAAGCCTGTTTGAAGGGTGCCGCAGCCGGCAAGGTCTGCTGCAGTCGGCGGCTGCGTTCCCGCCCAGCCACCAGGAACACCTGTTGCCGGTCGTCGAGAGCCTCTTCTCGCAAGTGAATGTCCTGCGGCTCGATGGAAGTGAGGCGTTTGCCTATGCGCAGTCCACGTTGGCTGGTTGAAGGATGGCTGGCGGCAAGGCTCGCCCTCAGCTCCTTCGCGATGAAATCGGCTGGTTGGATTTCGTCGCCGGAGCAGGTGTGCTCGTGGTCAGCATGCTTCTGGTGCTTCCGGCCTCTTCCGAGGCTTGGCGGTCCAGTTCGCCCAGTGAAGTCTTGGCCAGGACCACCGCGATATCCGGTCAGAATGAGAGCCTTTGCCTATGCAGCCCCTGTTCGACGCAATCGCTTCAATGTCCGCACCGGTGGACGCGCAGCGCATCTTCCACGGCCGCGGTGGGCTTCATCCCGAGTGCGCTCACTTGTCGCTGGACTTTTTCCCACCGGTTTGGGTGTTGACCAGCTTCAAGCCTGCGACCGACGGCGAACTGGCTGCAATTGGCGCCGCACTGGAGCGTCGCTGGTCACAGGTGGCACCGGGTGAAACGCTGCAATGGGTGTTTCAGTGCCGGCATGAAGGCCAGAGCAGCACACAGCTCATGGGCGGTTCGGTGCCCGACCCGCATTGGGTCACCGAGGAGGGTGCTCGCTATCGCGTCAACGTGGGCCGGGGCCAGAACCACGGGCTGTTTCTCGACATGGCCGAAGGACGGCGCTGGGTTCGTGCGTTTGTGAAGGCGCGCCCAGACGCCCGGTCGCGCGTCAAGGTGCTCAACCTGTTCGCCTACACCTGCGCGTTTTCTGTGGTCGCATTGCAGGCAGGGGCCCGGCACGTCACCAACCTGGACATGAGCAAGGGCGCTCTGGCGGTGGGGCAACAGAACCACCGCGCCAACGGCGTGCTCGCCGGCGCGAGCTTCCTTCCCCATGACCTTTTCAGTTCGTGGGGGAAAATCACGCGCGGAGGCCCTTACGGGCTGGTCATCGTTGACCCACCGAGCTATCAAAAGGGAAGTTTCGTTGCGACCAAGGACTACGCCCGGCTGATTAAGCGCTTGCCTGACCTGCTGGAGCCCGACGGCGTTGTCCTGCTATGCCTCAATGCCCCAGAACTGGGACCAAAATTCCTGCAGGAGCAAATGAGCGAACTGGCGCCAGAGCTGGATTTCGTGGAGAGACTGGCGAATCCAAGCACCTTTCCCGACGTGTCCGACGAGCGGTCGCTGAAGGTGTTGGTGTACCGGGCGCCGCCGGATGTTCGACCTGAGGTCTGAAGGGTGCGCTACGCATTAGCGCCACGGGCGGACTGCCCCCTGGAGCGCCTTCGTGTGAATTGAAGCAAGCTGTCGAATGACTGGTCCCGGCTCCGGCTGTTGATCGCATTCTCCCGCGCCCCGGCCGGAATGTAGCTGCAATCGGCGGCCATCCTCCGCCCGCCTACGAAAGTTCAATGGCGCGTCGACCAATGAACACTGCCGTTCCGCAGGAATGCCTTCTACTTGTTCTCGGGTATAGCGTGAACAACCACTCTTAACTACTCTCCCGCACTATTAATAGTGACAAGAGGGTTGTAGAAATGGTACGGCGGCATTTGAGGTTTCGTCTTCGTGGGACCGGCGGCGTGCTGGCAGCGCTCTTCATCACGGCGTGCGGCGGCGGGAGTGGCGGCGGCGGGATCGCTTTTCCCACCATCCCTGCGGCTCCGGCTCCGGCTCCTGCTCCTGCGCCTCCTGCTCCTGCTCCTCCTCCTCCTGCCCCCCCAGCGCCAGCACCCGCCACGGAGCCGCCGCCCGCACCAACACCAACGACGCTTTCATCCAGCGTTTCAAAGCTCGCTCTGTCGGTGAATGCACCGAGCGTGAACGCCGCCCTCACAGGGACACCCCGCACCATCACGATTGCGAACACCGGACTGTATGAAGCGAAGGCCGTGACCTACTCGGTGTCGCCGGCTTTACCGGCCGGCACGACGATCACTCCTGCGGCTTGCGGCCCGATCGCTGCTGGCAGCACCTGCGTCCTGACGGTTGCGCCCGGAGCAACGCCCACCGCAGCGCCGTCCGACACTGCGCCGACGCCGCTCGTTCTGACCGTTCAGGGTGAGAACACTGCCGCAGTCACCTCAACGATCAGCATCCTGGGCTATGGCAGCGTCTACCAGTCAGGCTATCTGTTTGCCGTGGATGACACCACGCCTCCCACGGGGAGCATCGGAGGGAAGGTCGCCGCGCTTTCGACCAATTCAGGTTTTCAGTCTTTTGGCGGGATCGGCATTAATACAGGCGGCCAGAGCTCGACCGATGGCGCTTCCAATACCGCAGCAATCGTTGCTGCACTGGGCACGAGTCAAGGTTCTTTGGCGCGCACTTGCACCGAAAAGATTGACGGTCGCTACACGAACTGGTACTTGCCGGCGATCTGCGAACTTTCTTCAACCGCTGTTGTCGATCTTGGCGTCAGTTGCAATGGGTCAACTGGCGGGGCCATTCAGAACGTTGACGCCAACCTGGTGGCCAACGGAATCATTGATCAACTCCAGATTTATTACTGGAGTTCTACCGAACCCGCACTGGATCCGGCAAATTCGGCATACGTGTACTTCGTTCGAAAAAGTCCTCGAGGATTTTCCATCGAGCAACCCAAGAACTTTAACTTTTGGTCTCGTTGCATCCGCGCGATCACGAACTAGGAAACGTCTGGTCAAGTCGTAAATCGGCTTGATGCCGAGAGTGGGTGTTGCCTGACCGTGCCGCCGAAAAATGCAGAGGCGGTGCGGTTGGCCGGCCGGTGTGGCTGTAGAGCGGCGCTAGATGTTGGCCCAGCTCTCCGAGATCGAGGAATCGGTCGACGCCTCGCAGGAGGTGATCGCGCGGCACGTGACCTTCGAGATCGAATGCGTAGAACAGCCGATCCTGAACGATGCTCTGACCCATCATGATGCGTACCGCCGTCGATGACGAGAGGCATGCAAACGGCGCGCCAGTTCCCAAGATCTTGGGGATTTTTTCAACACGATCCGCTGCCCATTCCGGCCGTTCGCGTTGGGCGTCCGCTTCTAGAAGGGCCTGATGTCCGCCAAGGGGCGCAAAGCGCGTCGCTGAGCATCACCCCCACAACGGACAAAAGGCGCAGCATTGAATGCCGCGCAGGTTCAATGGCGCATTGGGCCAAAATCCAAGGGCGCGCAGCAAGGCAACCCTTCGACGCCACATACCCTCCGCCTCCAGCCATCAAAGGCGTTCCAAACCACCCCCCCGCCATGCACCAGGCAGCCCTCTCCGCCAACGACATCTTCCTGCACATCCGCGTGGTGATGGGCATGGTGATTGGCCTGGGCCTCACGCGGTTGCTCTCGGGCCTTGCGCGCATCGTGCAGCACCCGAACCAGTACCGCTTGTACGGCGTTCACCTGGCCTGGGTCGCTTCGATTCTTCTGGCGCTGGTGCACTTCTGGTGGTGGGAGTTTGGCCTGTACCAGGTCGAGATCTGGACCTTTGGCACCTATGCCTTCATCGTCAGCTACGCCATCGTGCTGTTCCTGCTGTGCGCGCTGCTGTTCCCCGACAGCATGCAGGACTACGCGAGCTATGAAGACTACTTTTACGCACGGCGCGCGTGGTTCTTCGGCTTGCTGGCGGCCACCTACCTGCTCGACGTGGCCGACACGCTGGTCAAGGGCGAGGCGCACTTCGCGCGCTTTGCCACAGAGTACCTGATACGCACGCCCATCCTGGTGGTGCTGTGCGTCGTGGCCGCCAGAACGGCCAGCAAGCGCTTTCACACGGCCTTCGTCATTGCCATGCTGGCCTACCAGCTCTCCTGGATCTTCCGGCTGTTCGACACGCTGGGTTGATGGCCTGCATGCCGCAGCCAAAGCACGCAAGCCCTCAAGACTGCGCCGTGGCCGCGTCTTCGCGCTGCTCGGCCCATGCAATGACCTTGGCGAGCGGCGCGGGCCGCATGAAGTAGTAGCCCTGCAGCAAGGGCGAGCCCAGCGCCTTCAAGGCCTCGAGCTCTTCGCGGTTCTCCACGCCCTCGGCCACCACCTCGATGAAGAGCGACTGGCCCAGCCGGATCACCGCCTCCACCATCAGCCGGCTGCCGGGCGAAGACGCCAGGTTGAGGATGAAGCTGCGGTCGATCTTCACCTGGCGCACATGCTCGCCGCGCAGCGACGCGAGCGACGAGTAGCCCACGCCAAAGTCGTCGATCACGATGGAGATGCCCGCCTCCGCCAGCGCGCGCAGCCGCATCTTGGCGGCCGAGGTGTCGAGCGCCACCTCTTCGGTGATCTCGATCTGCAAGCGGTGCGTGGGCAGGCCGTGCTTCGCAAGGCAGTCGAGCACGATGGCGTCGACCGGCAGTTGCGACATTTCGCGCGGCGACACGTTCATGGCCACCGGCACGTCGTCGAAGCGCGCGCCGGCCGCGGACAGCTGCTCGATGCCCTTGCAGATCTCGCCGAGGATGTGCCGCAGCAGCCGCTCGGCCAGCCCGGTGTTGGCGGCCGCGTAGATGACGTCGGCCGGCGCCACCCAGCCGTGCCTGGGGTGCTGCCAGCGCAGCAGCGCCTCCAGGCTGTGCAGGCGATGCCCGCCCTCGCCCAGAATGGGCTGGTACCACACGCAGATGGCGTTGGAGGCAATGGCCTCGGCCAGGTCGCGCTCGATGTCGCGGCGGCTCAGCAGGCGGCTGTGCAGCGCGTGGTCGAAGCGGTGGCAACGGTTGCGGCCCAGGCGCTTGGCCTCGTACAGCGCCTCGTCGGAAAAGCTCAGCATCTCGGCCACCGAGCAGTCGTGCCCCGTGCAGATGCCGATGCTCAGGCCCAACTGGCCGCCGTAGCTCGAGGTGGCCTGGCCGATGGAGCGGATCAGCTCCTCCGCCACCGCCTCCGGAGCGTCAGGCCCCTGGTGCGGGCCCTGCGCGCCCTGCCCTTCATGCCCTTCCTTCCCGCCCTGCCCTACCTGTTCGCCTCGCGGGTGATAGAACACCGCAAACTCGTCCCCGCCCCAGCGCCCGACCACCGCGTCGTGCTTCGCGAGCCGCGCCTGCAGCCACCGGCCCACGTCCTGCAGCACCTGGTCGCCCGTCTTGTGGCCGAAGGCGTCGTTCACCGCCTTGAAGCCGTCGAGGTCGAGCATGAGCGCCGCGTGGTCGTGGCGCGAGCCCATGGCGTGGTTGAAGCGCGAGGCGGCCTCGAAGAAGCCTTCGCGGTTGAACAGGCCCGTCAGCGAATCGTGGTTGGCCCGAAAGTCGAGCTCGCGCGCCGTGCGGCTCGACTGCGCATGCGTCTGCCGCAGCTCCGAGGCCATGAACAGCGCCTCGTTCTTCAGCCGGCTGCTGACCTGGTAGGCGCGATCGCCGCGCAGCGAGGCGTGAACGAGCGTGCCCAGGTACATCACCACCATCAACGCCAGCGCGTTGTGATAGAACCCGCCGGTCCACAGCAGCCAGCCCGTGACCGACAGCAGCGCGGGCGTGACGAAGGCCACCGGCACCGGCGCATAGGCCGCGCTGTAGATCACCGAGCCGGCGCACACGCCGCACACCACCGTCATGAAGAACAGCGTTTGCGACGGCACCTCGCTGCTGCAGAACATGGGCAACAGCGCCCACACGCAGCCCGAGAGAAACGACGACAGCGTGACCAGCCGAAGCTGCCCGGCAATGCCCAGCTCGTCGAGCCCGCCCGGGCTTCGCTCCGACGCGCGCACCGAGCGGCACACGAACGCCCGGAACGCGTTGGAGAGCACCACCAGCAGCAACCAAGCGAGCGGCTCGGTGCTGGAGGCCGACGAGTACAGGGCGACCCCGGCCGCGGCCAGGCCCACCGCCATGCCCGAAGGCACCACCGCGCGAACGCTGCGGCGCACCGAAAGCAGCTGGTCGGCGCGCACCCATCGCACGAGCACATCGTCGGCTGCCGTGAGGGTTGAAGCGTCGCTGCTTGAAGTGAAATCGACCATGTTGGATGGAAGAGCGCCGCCGCGAATCGAACGAACTTGAAGCCACGCCTCCCGTTGCCATTCGGTGGCAAAAGTTACGCGCTGCGACTCGGTCTTTTCCACTCTGTGTCGTGGTCGTTGTCCGACAAGACGAGTACCAACGACCTCTGTGCAAGGTCCCGCGGCCGAAACTGTATTTGTTGGCGCTAATCGCGACTTCATGACGCGCCGCGCGGGCACGCCGCCCCGCGCTTGCCTACAGTGAATGCCCCTGTCACTCAACACCCCGCCAAGGGGGCATGGAAGGCAACACCGCATCGGCCGCGTCAGCAGCCCTGGTCAATGAACAGATCGATGAACAGATGAACAACAACCGCTTGGCCTCGCGGCGGGTTGTCGGTGCGCAAGCAACGATGCAAATGCGAGGTATCAAAAGGCGACGGCCAAGGTGCAGTAACACCCATGGCCGTCTAACCAAGTGACGTGCATATCTTTCGAAAGGCGCACACCAAATGGCTTCCAAGACTATAGCCCGCCGCCGCGCGCGAGCATCTTCCCGCGACGGCAACACGCAAGACCCGACGGACTTGCTCGAGAACAAGCTGACGCAACTCAGATCGATGACCTGGCTCTGCTACGGCGGCGTCGTCGATTGGTTCGATGGAAAAGCACGCGAACACCTGGACACCGTGCTCTGGGTGCTGGCGGACATGGCCGAGGACGCGGAGGAGCTGTTTCAGTTGAGTGAGAAGGCGCGGAACGAGAGGGGCTGACGCAGGCTGCGAGGTTTTCTTGGCGGGCTTGCGGGTTCCGTGGCCTGCCTCGTTTGGACATCAGTCCTGGGACCGCTTCAGACTGATTGCTGAAATTCACCAAGGGCTGCTTCGAGGCAACTCCATACCACGCAGGCGTCCAGGGGGCTTCGCACAGCGTGCCACCGCCCAGCCATGAGAATCTGGCATTAGATCATCGTCGTGGCCACATCCGCGTGCCCACCAGATTCCTGGAGCATTCGAATGTCGCAGCCAGCCAGAAGGAGATGAGTCGCGAGGCTGTGGCACAGCGAATGGGGTAAGGCGGGTCTTGGCCTGCTTGTGATCGCCTTCGCCCATAGACATTTGCTGGCCTCACTGCGTATCTCGACCCGCATGCCACTTGCCCACTGAAAGTTGACATTGAAATCAACCACATAATGCCCCATTGCCTTTCGGCGAGAGAACCAATACCAATGCAAAAAGACATCACTGATCGGTTCAAGGCCGCACAGAACAGTTTGGTAATTCAGCAGTCCGACTTTTCGCTGCTTGCCATCTACGACATGGTCCAGAAACAGGCAATCGACGTCTCACCGCACTATCAACGTCGAGACCGATGGCCCTCGGACAAGCAGTCGGCTTTGATTGAGTCGTTTTTGCTTAACGTCCCTGTTCCGCCCATTTACTTATCTGAGGACGAGTACGGGCAGTACAGCGTCATCGACGGAAAGCAGCGAATTACCGCCATCCAGGACTTCTTGAGCGGAGAATTGCGCCTTCGAGACCTCAAGAAGTTTCCCGAGTTGGAAGGGTCACGATTCAAAGACCTTCCCGTCCAGTTGCAGAACGCCCTCACGGTTCGTCCATACATTCGTGTGACCACCCTCCTCAAGCAATCCGACCCGGGCTTGAAGTACGAGGTGTTCCTTCGACTGAACACTGGCGGCGATACGTTGAAGAATCAGGAGATTCGGAATGTGGCGTATGCGGGAGCGCTAAATGACATGCTCTTCGAACTCTCAGCCGCACCGTTCCTCAGGAATAGACTAAAGATTGCAAATGACAAGTCCGCGGCGTTCCGGAACATGGACGACGTCGAGCACGTCCTTCGATTCTTCACACTCCACGAGCGATGGCAGGCAACAGGTGGCTCGCTTAGCGAAGCTATGGATGAGTACATGGCCAAGCATAGAGAAAAAGCTTCAGCAATGCAAAAGAATCTGTTCCTCAATACCCTCGGCATATGCGAGCAGATTTGGGGGACTCACGCCTTTCATAAGCCCAACACAGCTGGGTGGCGTGACCAACTCATTTCACCGCTGTATGACGCGCAGATGATTGCCGTTGCCATGTTGCCAAAGAGCGCGACAAATGCGCTTGTCAATCACAAGAAGCTTGTGGTGAACGCGACAAAGAAGCTTTTTCTTGATAACGCAGATTTTGCGAAGGCTGTGTCACAAGGAACGAACACGCCATCGGCCGTTCGGACGCGTGTTCAAAGGATGCACGAGATTCTCAAAGCCATTGCCGCAGCTTGACTATGTCGAATGCGCGCTCGCTGTTCAATAGCAGGATTGCCTCACTAGTCAACTCGCTAGGCATTGACGCAGTCCAAGCGAGACCGTTGACCGAGCAGGCGCACAATGATGTGGCGCGCATGCTCCGAAACGG
The DNA here is from genome assembly GCF_900112425.1 of Variovorax sp. OK212. Classification (GTDB taxonomy): domain Bacteria; phylum Pseudomonadota; class Gammaproteobacteria; order Burkholderiales; family Burkholderiaceae_C; genus Variovorax. Next base: position 9,759 of record NZ_FOLP01000020.1, read on the forward strand.
TTTGGCCGTCGTCGGGTTTGCCGCTCTCGAAGACTTCATCAAGTCGCGAATTTCAGAGGTCCTGTCCGAAGTTGGTTCAACTAACGTTCCCTTCGGTCGTCTTCCGGAAAAACTGCAATATGCGGTGACATTTGAGGCCCTATCAGCGATCAGCTATCAGATGGGACTTCGCCCCAACAAGTCCGACCGCATCCTGTACGCGCAGGAGCACACTCAAAAAATAGCCTCTACGGCGACGGCGGCGTACAACTTGACGCCGCATGCGCTTGGATACGACCAAGCCAACGTTCAAGACGAGACGATCAAGGGAATGCTGAAATGCTTTCAAATCGACAATCCTTGGGGAGAAATCACTCGAATTGCGTCGCGTCTCAGTCTCGCTGCTCTTCCCCTGGATGAGACGTACAGGTCTGCCGCTATTCGGAGACACCGCGCTGCGCATGTCGCCCATGCCGACACGCCTCAAACTGACTTACAGCAATTTTCGAAGGAGGCTCTTGCCATCGCAATTGGCTTCGATGCCCTTCTGTCCTGCGCGCTCTCAAAGCTGCGGCTCCACGACGCACCGTACCTTCACGGACAAGCTAAGGTAAGCGCCGCCGACATCACCATCCGCAAGGTTTTTCCTGCTGGAAGTAAATGGCGAGAGGAGCTCGAAGGGCGATCCACCGCAGTCAAGATCGAAGCATCAAAAGACGTGCTTCTTGCCGCAGCTAGGTCAAGGGCGGCCGCGGCACGGAACCTACTTGTGATCCAGGGCGATGGTGGTCAGGTGGTCGGGTGGGAGTGCTACTAAGGGGTCGGTCTGCTTGACGTAATGCGTTTTGGTGCCGCATGCGCGTGCCGGCGGTGGCGGAATCGGCGGGAAGGCACCGCCGAGCAAGGGTAATGACGGGCGTCTTACATACCTTGTTCGGCAGTGGGGACGGGCGGGTGTGACATTGCGACTATGGCCTGAAGCTGTGGCAACTGACACGTCAGCCCACGAGGCCGCTTCCGCACCAATCAGCGCCCTCGAATCTCACGACAGCTGAAAACTCGGTCTCCTTTAATTCTTCGGTCAAGCTGACCTGCGCCAACGCAGTTGGCGCGTCCGTTTACCGCGAACGTTGAGCGCCCCCTTTTAGGCGCCGAACTCATAAGGTCGAAGGACAGCACACGCTGCGTATCGGACATGTGCCACAAGAATTAGGGTGATCGCAATAGCCGAGCGAGGAAGCATTTTGACCTCACGATACGCCCTAGTCGATTGCTCGGCGGCGTGCGTGCAAGAAGAGCAGCAGGGCGGCCTGGGCCAGCCAGCCAGTTCAGCAAAATCGCGTCTGCGTTATCTGCGGGTAGTAGCGAGAGGCAAAGTGCAAAGAACAGTTGCGTTCACTCGGCAACAAGGTGCTGTAGGCGCACAGGACATCACGTTCGAATTGCTCTGAGCTTCTCCTACGCGTCTTCGCGCACCCTGCACTGGCCCATCAGCGTCTGCTGAACGGTCGGCGGCACGGCTTCGTAGTGCGACAACGCGATGGTGTACCGGCCCTGGCCACCGGTCATCGCATTGAGCCGCGACTGGTAGTTGGCCAGCTCGGCCTCGGGCACCTGCCCGCCGATGGCCACTGTGCCGCCCCCCATGACCGATGTGCCAGTGACCAGGCCGCGCCGCGACGACAGGTCGCTTGTGACATCGCCGACAGAATGTTCAGGCACGGCGATTTCGATCTGGACGATCGGCTCGAGCACGACTGGCCGGGCCTCACGGATCGCGGCCATCAAGGCGTTGCGGCCGGCGGTCGCGAAGGCGATGTCCTTGCTGTCGACGCTGTGGTGCTTGCCATCGTGCACCACGACGCGCACGTCGACCACGGGGTAGCCGGCGATCGCGCCGCACGCCAGCACCTCGCGCACGCCTTTCTCGACAGCGGGGATCAACTGGCCCGGGATCGCGCCGTCCCGGAGTTCGTCCGCGAACTCGACCCCCGCGCCGCGCGCGAGCGGCTCGATGCGCAGGAAGACTTCGGCGAACTGGCCGGCGCCGCCGGTCTGCTTCTTGTGGCGGTGGTGGCCCTCGGCGGGCGCGGTCACGGTCACGGTCTCGCGGTAGGCGATCGCGTCAGGACCTCGAAGCGGTACACCTCGCGCAGGCGCTCGAGCACGATGCGCAGGTGAAGCTCGCCGAGCCCGTAGAGCACCGTCTCGTTGGTCGCGGCCACATGCTCGATGCGAAGGCAGGGATCCTCGGCCGCGAGCTTGCCGAGGATCTCCCAGGCGCGCTGCTCGTCGCCATGGCGCTTGGGCTCCACGGCCAGGCCGTGCACCGGCACCGGGAACGCCAGCGGCGCGAGATGGACATGGCTGTCTTCGGCCGCATCGTGCAGCACGGCGTCGAAATGGATCTCCTCGACCTTGGCCACCGCCACGATGTCCCCCGGCACCGCGCGCGACACCTCGACATGGTCCTTGCCCTGGAGCATGAACAGGTGCCCCACCTTGAAGGGCTTGCGGCCGTCGCCGATGTAGAGCTGGCTGTCGCGGGTGAGCGTGCCCTGGTGCACGCGGAAGATGCCCATCTTGCCGACATAGGGGTCGATCATGACCTTGAACACATGCGCCAGCACGTGCAGCGTCGGGTCGGGCTTGGCCTCCATGGGCTGGGCCTCTGCGCCCTCGCCAACGATGAAGTCCGGCGGGTTGGCCTCGGTCGGGTCGGGCAGGAGCTTGACGATCACGTCCAGCAGCTCGGCCACGCCGGCACCGCTGCGCGACGAGACGAAGCATACCGGGATCAGGTGACCTTCGCGCAGCGCCTGCTCGAGCGGCGCGTGCAGCTCGGCCGGATCCACGTCGCCCTCCTCGAGGTAACGGTCGACGAAGGCCGCGTCGACCTCGACCACCTGCTCCACCAGCGCGCGATGCGCTGCTTCGACGGGGCCGAAGTCGGACTGCCCGAAGCGGTTGAAGAAGCAGTCCACCACTCGCTTGCCGACCCGGTCGGGCAGGTTCAGCGGCAGGCATTGGCGGCCGAAGGTCGCTTGGATGTCGGCCAGCAGGCCCGCCAGCGAGACGCCCTGCGAGTCGATCTTGTTAACGATGATCATGCGGGCGAGGTGGCGCGAGGCCGCGTACGCCATCATGCGCACCGTCATCGGCTCGATGCCGGTGACGGCATTGATGACCACTGCCGCCGTCTCGACCGCCTCCAGCGCCGGCAGGCTCTGGCCGAGGAAGTCGGGGCCCCCGGGCGTGTCGATGAAGTGGATGCGCGTGCCGGCATGCGTGAGGTGCATCACCGATGCGTTGAGCGAGTGCTGCATGCGGCGCTCCAGCGGGTCGTGGTCGCTGACGGTGCTGCCGCGCTCGATGCTGCCGCACGCTCCGATGGCACCCGCCTTGTACAACAAGGCCTCGGCGAGGGAGCTCTTGCCGGTGGCTGCGGCGCCAACGAACGCCAGCGTTCGCACTGCTTCCATTTCGGCCGCGAGGCTGTTCGATCGGCTTGGCATGGCTGAACTCCTTTGCGCGTCCGCAAGGCCGGCCCGGCGGCCCGCAAGGGCTCGAGTGTTGCGCGCGGACGCCGAGCCAGCGTACGGGATTGACCGCGCTGATGCAAGTTGCTTGCGCCGCCGATTCCAATACCTGATCGGCATGCATGCCGCGTTGACCTCCTCCTTCTTGTCAGTGTGCAGAGGCATGGGCAGACGCCCAAGATATCCTCCCAGCAGCTCTCTGGGCCAGTCATCGCCACCGTCACCGTCACCGTCACCGTCACCGTCACCGTCACCGTCACCGTCACCGTCACCGTCACCGTCACCGTCACCGTCACCGTCACCGTCACCGTCGACTTTGCCATGCCATTGCCGGCAACCGGTCATTGCACTTGACATGTGTCGAGGGCTTTCAACGATTGCAATGCGGCCGTCACCGTGAATTGACGGAGCGCGCGCCATTGGCGGCAATCGCTGCAAAGCAGCCCTGCACCCACCATTCACCCCACCCCCACCACCCCCTGAAACAACATAAACATCTCCCGCGCCCAATCCCCCACCTCATCCACCGCCGTCTGCACCATCACCGTCTCCGTCTCAAGGTCCACCAGCACGCGCTGCCCATACGCACCGCTGAACAGCGGCCGTGTGCCGTTCGCCTTCGCGTGCCACATGAAGGCCTTGTAGGCCGCGCCTGCCGGCTTGCCCAGCGCCCCGTAGCGCACCTGCGCCTCGTTGGCTTCCCATCGGCTGTAGCTCTCCATCCATTCACGGCTCACGATCTGCCTGCCGTTGGCATACCCGCGCTGCGCCACCAGGCGGCCCAGCCGGCTCCAGTCGCGCAGGCGCGCTGCAAACCCGATGCAGTTGAACTCGTTGTGATGAGCGTCCGTGAGCCACGTGGCGTTGGCTTCGGCGCCCAGCGGCTTCCACAAGGCCTGCTCGGCAAACTCCGACATGCTCATGCTGTTCACCGCGCGCAGCACCATGCCAATGGTGAGCGGGCACAGCTCGTTGTAGTTGAAGCGCGTGCCCGCGGGTTCGCGCCGCGTGTTCCAGTTGTGCACGGTCTGCTCGATGTTTGCGCGCGGGCCGGTCAGTGCCGCGGGGTAGAGGGTGTTGTTGCCTTGCTCGTGAACGATGTCGGCGCCGCTCGACATGTTCATGAGGTTGCGCAGGCTGGTTTCGCCGTGCAGGGTGCCGGCCAGCGACGGCACGTACTTGGCGGCCGTGTCCTCGAGCGAGGTGATCTTGCCGCGGTCGACCGTGATGCCCAGCAACAGCGAGGTCACGCTCTTGGACATCGACCAGCCCGTCATGCGCATGTCGGCGCTGCGGCCGAACTGGTACTTCTCGAACCACACCTCGCCACGCCGCGCGATGAGCAGGCCGGTCACGGGCCAGGCGGCCATGTAGTCGTCGGGGCTCCTGGCAACGCCGTTCAGGCGGTAGCGCAGGTCGGTGCGGGGCTTGTCGCGCAACGGGTCTTCGGCACCGCACTGGATGGTGTTGTTCGGCAGCATCGTCTCGAAGCCGCCCGAGAAGTTGCCCACGTACAAACGCTTCTCGCGCGACAGCCCTCGCGGCGTGCCCCAGCCCGTCGGGTAGCCGGCCTCGGCGCCCCAGGGGTCGTCTTGTGCAGCGGCCAGCAACGGATGCAAGGCGGGGGTTGCGCCCATGGCGGCCACGAAGGTTCGACGTTGCATCTGAGGTCTCGGGCCTGAGGGCCGGGAGTTGAAGGCAAGCCGGAGTTTGCGGGCTGAACGGCCGTGTGCCCTTGCTCCTTTTCTCTATTGACGCGCTTGCGCCGAGATGGTTTTCAGTGCGATGCCCCCGCAAACTTCAACACCGCCTGAACAACCGGCTGGCTGTCCCCGCTCCACCAGAAGTGATCCGTGCCTTCCAGCGGTTGCCACACCGCACCGGGAATGCTCCGGGCCAGATGCTCCCCTGCTTCGAACCGCACGGCGCGGTCGCCGCGCCTGTGCATCACTAGGGTCGGCACGCCGATGCGCGCCAGCTCGGCCCGCATGTCGGCATCGCGCAGGCCGGCCAGAATGGCCTCCAGCCCGCCGGGCGACGCGGCGTGGCGCACCAGGCGCGCCCACCACGCGCGCAGCGCGGGGTCGCCCTGCTCGCTGGGCGCGAAGGTCTCGATGCCCACGGGCCCGCCCCAACCGGCAACGAGCCGCTTCAGCCAGACGTCGTATGCGGCCGCGGGCAAGGCCCACGGATAGTCGGGCGCGGCGCAGCCCCGCGCCAGTGCCCCGAAAAGGCACAGCCCGCTCACGCGCTCCGGGCGGTCCACGGCCAGGCGCATCGCGCCCAGGCCGCCCTCGGACGACCCGAAGAGCCAGGCGCGCGGCACGCCCGCGTCGTCGAGGATGGCCGCGATGTCGTGAGCCAGCGCGTCAGGCGTGCTCGCGGCGCGCAGGCGCTCCGACAGGCCGATGCCGCGCCGGTCGAACAACACGACGCGAAAGCGCTCGGCCAGTGCCTGCACGCAGGCGCGCAGCGGCGGGTGATCCATGGCCAGTTCGATGTGGCACACGAACCCGGGGCAGATGACCATGGTCTGCTCGCCCGCGCCGAGCACCGTGTAGGCAATGGCCCCGGCCGCGCTTTCGGCGAAGCGCACGGCGGGCCGCTCGACACGGTGGGACAGCAGCCGCTGCAGGTCTTCGGTCATGCGCAGGTAGGCCGCCTCGGTCTGCGGACCGGGCCTGATGCCGAACTCCGCGCGCAGCACCTGCGCGCAGCGCGTGTACGCGGCCTCGACACCGGCGCTGTGGCCCTGCTGCGCATGCAGCTGCATCAGCAGAACGTAGCTGGGTTCTCGGTAGGCATCCAGCGCCAGGAGAACCTCGACCAGTTCGAGCGCCGATGCGAACTCGCCACGCCGGGCCAGCGCGTCGACGACCCGCTCGAGCAGGCGCGCCAGAAGGTGCTCGTGCTCGATGGAAAGCGCCTTCAGCCAGTCGTCGAAAGACTCGGACCCGAAGGCGATGCCCTCCAGCAGCGTGCGGCGTGCACTGGCAATCCACTGGCGCGCCTCGGTCAGCGCGGCGTCGTCCAGCGCCTGCGCGGTAACGGCGCGGCGCGCGAACTGTGCGAAGCGCAGCGCATCGGTCTCGACCATGCCGGGCAAGAGCGCGAGGCAGTCGTTTTCAGTCGAGAGCACCTTGCAGGCGACCGCGCCCTCCAGCGTGTAGACCAGCCTGCGCAGGCGCGTGCGGCCCGTCGCTTCGCTGGCGTCCGGCCAAAGCAGCGTGGCCAGGTGCGCCCGGGGTACCGGCCCCGGGTGGTACGCGAGGTAGGCCAGCAGCGCGAAGGCGCGCTTGAGCGACAGCGAGGTTGCATGCCCCTGCGCCACGACCGTGGGCACGCCGAATAGCTGCAGTTCCAGGCGCGGCCGCTCACTGGGGGCTGATCTGGAGGAGCGAGGCATTGCGCGGTTTATAACCGCGCGGGGTGGCGTTGCCTAGGGACTTTCAAGGGATTGCGGAAGCGGCGTGGAGGGACGCGGAACGACGCAGAGGGATGCGAAGGGACGCCGAGGGACGCTGAAGGGACGCCCCGCTCCTATCTTTGCGCTTTCAGCTGCACAAGGAGATCACCGTGCGCGCACTGCTCTCGTTTCTCTACGCCTTGGCCGCCTACGTGGCGTGCATGGCCACCCTGACCTATTTCATCGGCTTCAGCGGCAACCTGTACGTGCCCAAGTCGGTCGACGTGGGCGCCACCACCGGGTGGATCGAAGCCGTCGGCACCGACGTGCTGCTGCTGGTTCTGTTCGGCGTACAGCACAGCGTGATGGCCCGCCGCGGCTTCAAGCGCTGGTGGACGCGGGTTGTTCCCGCGGTGGTCGAGCGCAGCACCTTCGTGGTGGCCACCTGCGTCGTGCTGGCGCTGATGTTCTGGCTGTGGGTGCCGATTACCGCGCCGGTCGTGTGGCGGGTCGAGAACAAAGCGGCCGTGGCGCTGCTGTGGGGCCTGTTCGGGCTCGGCTGCTTGGTCGTGGTGGTGAGCACGTACCTGATCAACCATTTCGAGCTGTTCGGGCTCCAGCAGGCCTTTGCCGCGTTGACGAAACGCAGCGCGCCGCAGAGCGACTTCAAGACGCCGCTGTTCTACCGCTACGTGCGGCACCCGCTCTACGTGGGCCTGCTGCTGGGCTTCTGGTGCGTGCCGGTCATGACGGCCGGGCGACTGCTGTTCGCGCTCGGGCTGAGTGCGTACACCCTCATCGGCATTGCCTTCGAGGAGCGCGACCTGCTGGCGCAATTCGGCGAGCGGTATCGCGCCTATCGCAGAGAGGTCGGCATGCTGGTTCCGCGCGCCAGGGCGTTCAAGCAGGTGGCCAGCGGCGAAGCGCCCGCGGCAAGGGCGCGCGCCGATCGGAGCAAGGTATGAGCCGGCTACCAACGCCATGCAGGTCGCGCGGCGCTCGGAGCTGCTCGCCGTCGTTCCGCATTCCTGCCTCGGCAACCCGCTGGCGCCGGACCTGATTTCCGCGCAGGCCGTGCACGGCGTGCACGGCGTGCAGTCCGTGCCCGGCCTGCAGCACTTCGAGTTGCCCGTACGCACGACACCCTTCATCGTGGCGGCCACCTGGCATCCGCGCCTGGACCAGGACCCGGCCCACCGCTGGTTGCGCAACGAGGTGCTCGAGGTGTGCCGCTCGGCCTGCCCTTGAACCCGCCGGCCGTCAGGCCGCCTTGATGCCGAAGCGCTTGATGATGTCGCCGTAGAGCTTGGTCTCGTTGCGCATGCGCTGCGCAAACTGGTCGCCCGGCATCGCCGCAAGGTCGGTGCCCAGCGCCGCGAACTTGGCCCTGGTGTCGGGCCGCTTGAGCACGGCAAAGGCGGCCTTCTCGAGTTGCTTCACCACCTCGGGCGGCGTGCGCGAGGGCACCAGCACGCCGTACCACGCCACAAAGTCGTCGTCGCGCATCATGCCGATGGCTTCGCCCACGGTGGGCACCTCGGGCAACAGCGGCGAGCGCTTGGGTTGGGTCACGGCCAGCGGCACCAGCTTGCCGGAGGCCAGGTGCGGCAACAGCGGCGGCGCACCCACCAGCGCAAACGACACCTCGCCGCCCAGCGCCGCCACGGTCGCCGGGCTCGCGCCCTTGTACGGCACGTGCACGATGTCCATGCCGGTCTGCTGCTTGAGGAGCTCCACCGCGATGTGCTGCGGCGTGCCGTTGCCCGGCGTGCCGATGGTGATGCCGCCGGGCGCCTTGCGCGCGGCGTCGAGCGCGGCGCGCAATGTCCTGGCCGACAGCGACGCGTTGGCCACCAGCACGTTCGGCGATTGCGACACGAGCACCACGGGCGTGAAGTCGGTGAGCGGCGCATAGGGCAGCTTGGGGTGCAGCCACGGCACGATGGTGAGCTCGGGGTTGCCTCCGAAGAGCACGGTGTAGCCGTCGGGCGCGGCCTTGGCCGTGGCCTCGGCACCGACCATCCCGCCCGCGCCCGCGCGGTTGTCGACGATCACGCCCTGCTTCAGCTCTTCGCCCATGCCGAGCGCCAGCAGCCGTGCCACGGCGTCGGCGCCGCCGCCCGCCGAGTACGGCACGATGAGCTTGATGGGTGCGCTGGGAAAGCCCTGCGCCCATGCGGGCGCCATCGCGCCGAGCATGGACGCGCCTAGTGCGGTGAGTGCGGTTCTGCGTTGCATCGTGTGTCTCCGTTTTTATCGTCGTCGAATATCCGGCCCGGGTTCAGCAGGTGCGCCGGGTCCATGGCCTGCTTCAGGCGGCGCATGAGGCCGATCTCGCCGGGCGAGCGGGTCATGTGCAGGTAAGGCTTCTTCAGCCGGCCCACGCCGTGCTCGGCGCTGATGGTGCCGTGGCGGCCCTGCAGCGCGCGGTAGGCAATGTCGTCCACTTCATGCAGGCCCTGCGCGTCGACCGGGCCGCTGATGAGGTGCAGGTTGTTGTCGCCCAGGTGGCCCAGGAACAGGTGCTGCGCATCGGGGCGCGCCTGCTTCAGCGCGGCCTCCACTTCCTGCATGTAGCCGGCGGTCTGCGACCACGGCATGCCGATGTCGAGCGCCGCGGCCGGCTTCAGGTGCGTGAGCACCTCGGGAATCGACTCGCGCAGGCGCCAGAACGCGTGGCGGTGCGCAATGCTGGAAGCCAGCGCGCAGTCGTCGATGACGCCGGCGTCCAGCGCGTCGGCCAGCGCGGCCTGCAGTGCGTCTTCAGCCGATGCACCCGATGCACCCGCCGCCTCGATGAGCACATGCCAGTCGGCCGATGCATTCAGCGGCGCCTCCTGGTCGCAAAGCCTGGAGGCCAGCCGCACGAACGCACCCGACATGAACTCGAAGGCGCACAGCGACGCGCCGAGCCGCGCCTTGAGCGTGCGCAGCAGTTCGGGCAGCGCCTCGAAGCGCGAGGCCGAGACCCACGCCGCAGACAGTTCGCCCATTGGCGGATGCAGGCGCAGCGTGAGCCGCGTGATGATGCCCAGCGTGCCCTCGGTGCCGATGAACAGAAAGCGCGGATCGAAGCCCGTGCTGTTCTTCACCAGCCGCGACAGCGACGACACCACGGTGCCGTCGGCCAGCACGGCCTCCACGCCCAGCACCGCGTCGCGCATGGTGCCGTAGCGGATCACGCGGATGCCGCCCGCATTGGTCGCCGCATTGCCGCCCACCTGGCAACTGCCGCGCGCGCCAAGGTCGAGCGCGAACAGCCAGCCGCGCTGCGCAGCGGCCTCCTGCACCTGCTGCAGCGTGGCGCCGGCCTGCACCAGCATCACGCCTTCGAGTTCGTCGATGTCCTCGATGCGGTTCATGCGCTCGAGGTTGATCACCACGTCGCCGTCGCCGGGCACCGCGCCGCCTGCAAGACCGGTCATGCCGCCCTGCACGGTGATGCGTTGGTTCTGCGACTGGCAGCGGCGCACGATGGCGGCCACCTCCTCGGTGCTCGCCGGGCGATGGACTTCGCTCGGCGTGCCGCCGGCAACGCCGCTCCAGTCGTTGAGAAATCGCGCGTCCATGGGCTCAGGCCGCGGCCGGCAGCTTGACGGGCGTCGAGGTGGACGAGCCCAGCTTGTGCGCCGCCTCGAGGCCGCCGTAGTGCTCGATGAGCGCGGCCTGGTCGGCCTGCGCCTGGGCGTCGACGGCCACGGGGTCGCAGATGGCGAGCAGGGCCGCGTGCATGTTCGCGAGCACCTCCGCATGCGCGGGGCTGGCGGCCAGGTCGTGCAGTTCCTCGGGGTCGCCCTGCAGGTCGAACAGCTCGGGCGCGAAGCCCACGTAGAAGTGGTACTTCCAGCGGCCCTTGCGCAGCATGAAGCCGCCGGAGTTGCTGCCCGCCGCGTGGTATTCGCTGAGGATGGGACGCTCCAGGTCGGGCGCCGAGGTGGCCAGGTCGGTGAGCGCGCGGCCGGGCCGGTCGCCCATTTCGGGCGCGGGGTCGATGCCCGCGCCTTGCAGGATGGTCGGGAACAGGTCGAGCAGGTCGACCGGCGTCTCGCACACTGCTGGCGCAATGCCGGGGCCTGCAATGAGCATCGGCACCTTGGCGCTCTCTTCGTACAGCGTGGACTTGCCCCACACGCCGCGCGCGCCCAGGTTGTCGCCGTGGTCGGAGGTGTAGACGACCTGCGTGCTGTCTTCGAGCCCCGCGGCGCGCAGCGCACCGAGGATCTGCCCCACGTTGTGGTCGAGCCAGGTGCACAGGCCGTAGTAGGCCGAGAAGGCGCGCAGGCGCTCGGCCTCGTCGACGAACTTTTCGTCGGAGCCCATGAAGTCGCAGTACTCCTGCACCCACGGGTGGCGCTGGTAGCCGCTGGCCGCCGTGAGCTTGGGCTCGGGCATCTGGCCGGGCGGGTAGAGCTTGTAGAACTCCTCGGGCACGACGAGCGGAAAGTGCGGCGCGACGAGGCCCACGTAGAGCACGAAGCCTGCACCATCGCCCTCGCCCTCGCCCTCGCCTTCGCTTTTTCGCGTGCCGGCATCCTGCAGCCACTCGACCGCGCGCTGCGTCACGGCGCGGTCGTACTGCGTGTACGACGATTCGCCGGGGCCGATGCGCTCGCCCAGCATGCGCGGGCCGTCGGCGCGCGGCCGGTAGGGGTTGCGAATGGAGGCCCACACCATGCCGTGGCCGCCCACCACGTGCATGGGCAGGTGCTCGGCGTCGAAGCCGGCGGGGTCTTCCTCGTTGCGGTAGTGCAGCTTGCCGATGCTTTCCACGCGCACGCCGTGCTGCTGCAGCACGTGGCCCCAGCCGCGCTGCTCGCCGGTGTAGGGCATGGCGTTGTCCCACAGGCGCAACGTGTGCACGCGCTGGCCCGTGGCGAAGGCGGCGCGGGCCGGTACGCAGATGGGGCTGGGGGTGTAGGCGCTGGTGAAGCGCACGCCGCGAGCGGCGAGCGCATCGAGGTTCGGCGTCTGGACAAAGGGATGTCCGGAGCAGCCCATCATTCGTGGATCGTGCTCATCGGACATGATGACCACGACGTTTTTTTGTGCCATGTGTTTGTCTCCTGCAAGGGCGTGTGCTTGCGCCCTTTCGAAGAGACTGTGATCGCGCGGGCCGGACAAATCCAATACTGTCTCGGCATGGCGCGGGATCATTTTTTCTTATGGCTCGCGCCAATCAAGCGCCCTTCGAGGCGGCCGTCGCGCACCATCTCGCGGATCAGCTTCACCAGCATGTCGCGCACCGCCGCTGCCGCCGTGCTCAGCGGCCGGTCGCGCGGCCACACCACGGCCTGCACGCGCGAGAGCTCGGGCCCCACCACGGGCCGCCCCGCAATGGCCTTGGCCGTCACGGCCTCGTGGCAGGGGCTGGGCGGCATGATCGAAAAGGCCAGGCCCTCCTTCACCACGCCCACGAGCATGGCCGGGCTGTTGAGTTCGTAGCGCACGTCGAGCCGGCGGTCGATGGCGTTGGCTGCGCGTTCGATGATCTTGCGCAGGTCGTGCGCGCGGTCGGGCTGCGCCAGCGGCAGGCTGCAGACATCGGAAAAAGCGATCTCTCGCGGCTTGCGGCGCATGGCCGCGTACGCGCCGAAGAGCATGAAGCGTTCTTCGAAGATGGGCAGCGACTCCATGCCCAGCAGCTCTGAGGGGCTGGGCATCACGGCCAGGTGCGCCTGCCCCGACTCGACCAGCGCGGACGCCTCGAACGACAGCCCCTCGCGCACCGTGAGCTCCACGCCCGGGCACTGCGCGGCCACCGCCTTGAACAGCGGCGCCACCAGCGTGCCCGCCAGCGAGCCGGCCACCCACAGCCGCACCGCGCCGGTGGGCCGGGCCTCGCCGCCGTCGACGATGTCTTCCTTGAGTGCGTCGGCGCGCGCCAGCAGCTCGGTGGCGCTGGCCAGCAGGCGATGGCCGGCGGCCGTGAGCTCGACGCCGCGCGGGCGGCGCTCGAAAAGAGGGCTGCCCAGGTCTTGCTCGAGCGAAGAAATGTTCTGGCTCAGCGCGGGTTGCGCGATGTTCAGGTGCTCCGAGGCGCGCGAAAAGCTGCGGCTGCGCGCAATCTCGACGAAGTACCTGAGCTGGCGAAGGGTGACGTTCATGCGGGGTGCTCCTGCGTGCATCCTAAGCACCCGGCGTGCGCTCGCCAGTGGGGTCGGTGCCGAGCCCGCGCAGGAGGCCGCAGACAGACACGCGTTTGCAGACGGCCTCCAATGCGTGCAACGTGTGCAAAGGGCTGTGGGCTTCGGCAGAGGCATTGCCAAGGTGCCTTCGCCCCGCGCTTAATTCACCAACCCCACGAGACGCAGGCCCGGCGACTGACGATCTGGATTTGCCTGATGCCCGCGCACAGCACTCTTCGAAAAAAGCACTCACGATGACCATCACCATCACCGCTTTCGAACGCTCGCCCGACGGCGGCAAGGGCCTGGCGCGCGACACGCGCGTGCGCTGGGCACTGGAGGAAGCCGGCCAGCCCTACGAGGTGCGCCTGGTGTCCTTCCGCGCGATGAAGGAGGCCGCGCACCTGGCGCTGCATCCCTTCGGCCAGATCCCCACCTTCGAGGAAGGCGAGCTTGCGCTGTTCGAGACGGGCGCCATCGTGCTGCACATCGCCGAGCGCCACCCGGGCCTGTTCCCCGCCGATGCCAACGCAAGGGCACGCGCCGTCATGTGGATGTTCGCGGCGCTCAACACGGTCGAGCCGCCCATCCTCGAAATAGTCACCGTCAAGTTCGTGGAAGGCGACAAGCCCTGGAAGGCCGAGCGCCTGTCGCTCGTCGAGGACCGGGTGCGCGCCCGGCTGACCCCACTGGCCGCTCGCCTGGGCGACGCCGAATGGCTGGACGGCGGCTTCAGCGCAGGCGACCTGCTGATGGTGTCGGTGCTGCTCCGGTTGAGGCCGTCGGGCCTGCTGAACGAGTTTCCCAGCCTGGCTGCCTATGTCGCTCGCGGCGAAGCGCGGCCGGCCTACCAGCGGGCGTTTGCCGCGCAACTGGCGATCAACGCGGCCCCCGCGCCCCCCGCGCCCCTCCTTTCGGCAGGCTGACGGGGCGCACTTCATGGCCATGCGCGAACTGGGCAACGATGCCCAGGCCGAAGCCCGCCCTTCTGTCCAGGTCAGTTCACCGCGAAGCAGTACATCAGGCCCGCGCTGCCGCTCATCTTGAGCTGGTCGACGCTGCAGCCGCGCGTGCCGTGCGAGGAGTTCCACGACGCGTTGGCCACCGGGTCGGGGTTGGTGCCCTTGTGGTCGTGGTGACCCACGATGGCGGAGCCGCCGTCGCTCCTGGTCCAGTTGCCGCAGGTGGTGTCCTTGCCGGGATCGGGCACGGCCACGGTGCCGTCGGGGCGCGAGCCGGTGAGGATGTCGTGGCGGTTGACCGCATCGCCGAAGCCGGAGACAACCTCGCCCTTCTCGTTCAGCGAGGTGTCCTTGCCGACCTTGGCGTTGGCGCTGTGCAGGTCGGCCACGCTGGTCGCGACGACGACGCCCTTGGCGTTGGTCCACGGCCCGGTGCCGATGCGGTCGCGCGCGTTGGCGGCCGGCTGCCCGTTCATGGCAGCGGTGCTCAAGTAGGCGTGCCAGGTCTTGTTTCCCGCCCCGGCGCTGGTCGCCAGCGACTGGCAGAAGCGGTCGGCGCCAGCCACGCCACCAAGGTCACCGCCCTTGCCGGGGTTGGCGCTGGTGATGAAGAAGCTCATGGGGTTGCCGCCCGACGAGCCCATGGCACCGCAACCGACGATCAGGGCGGCAGCTGCGACGGCGGCGCCGGTGTAGAGAACGAAGCGACGGGACATCGGAAGACTCCTGTGGACTGTTGGAGCCGGGAGGCTACCGCACCGTCTTGTCAGCGGCAACCCGAGCCGGCCCTCATGCGACGACCGTCACTCGGCGACACGCGCCACGGCCTATCGCCCTTCTTCTTTCCAAAGCGTTGCCTCGGGCAGCACTGCCGCGTTCGCATCGAGCGAGAACTTGTCGTGAAGCAAACGCCAGCAACCGAACGGCAGCTTGGCACGCATGTAGTAACTGCCGAAGCCGCTGCCGCTCAATTGCGGCGGCGCCCCCGTGTGTTCCTCCAGGACGATGGCTCGCCAGCGGCTCACGTCCAGCAGCTCGCCCGTCTTGGCGTTCCAGCCCAAGTCGACGGGTGCCGTCAGCACTTCGGGGCTGGCCGCCTGGCAGCGAGCGAGCGTTGCGACGTGCAGCTCCGGGTCCTTGAATGCCGGGATGCGCGCGATGGCCAGCAGCTCGAAGCCCATCCCGATGAACACCGGCGCAACGTCGGCAACGCCCATGCCGAGCAGGGCTGCAAGCGCCCAGTAGTCCGCATCGCCCTTGTCGAGGCGCGTCGCGCAGGCAGCGGCAAAAGCCGATGCGTCGGCGCGCCAGACCTTGGCGAACGGGGCCAGGCTGTTTTTCAGCAGCCCGGCTTCGTGCATGGCGCCGAGCACGTTGATGTGGTCGTCGACCGTGTCGCTGACCGAAGCGCGTGTGGCCGCGGCGGCCAGGGCCCAACGGCCCTTGTCGGCGGATTCTTCCGCGAGTTTGATGAGTTTCTTTTGCATGCCTGGGGCTGCGCGGGTGGGCCGCGCGCGGTGAATGACGGTTCGTGCGGGAAAACTGTAGCTGCCCGCGACTTTCAATCGATGAAGGACGCCAGCTCATCGGGCGATCCGACGGGAAATGCCTCTTTCAGGAAGTCCAGGAACGCTGAAACGCGGCTGCTCAGCAACCTGCGAGACGGATACAGCGCCCAGAGCGCGATCTCGGGCCCTTCGACATCGCCCCAGTGCGCCAGTCTCCCCGCACGCAAGTCCTGCGTGACCAGCGACAAGGGCAGGCGCGCGGCCCCGACGCCCGCCCTGACCGCGTCACGCACCATGAACAAGGAGGACAGGCGCAGCACAGGCTCCACGGCGATGCGCTTCGTGCCGGACGGACCGGTCATCTCCCATGTCGAATTCGGGTCCGCTGCGCCGCTTTCACGCACCACGGCAGGCGCAGGCGCGGTGCCTGCCGGCAGCGCGAGCGTCGGGCTCGCGACCACGACGAGCCGATCCCTCAGGAAGATCCGCCCCACCAGGCGCGCATCAGGGTCCGGGTTCACGCGGATCACCACGTCATAACCCTCTTCCACCATGTCGACTGCGCGGTCCTCCGTCGTGACCTCGAGCCGGACGTCTGGGTACTTCAGAGCGAACCGAGCGGCCAGCTTGCCCATGGCGGCCTGCGAGAAGAGCAGCGGCGCACTCACCTTCAACCTGCCGCGCGGCGCCTCAGCGCCGGACGCGATGGCGGCCGCGGTTTCGTCGAGTTCCGTCAGCAGCCCCGAGGTTCTCTCGTAGAGCGCGCGGCCTTCCTCGGTGAGCTTCAGGGTGCGTGCGCCCCGCTCGAACAGGCGCAGGTTGAGCCCGCTTTCCAGGTCGGCGACCCGGCGCGACAGGGTCGCCTTGGGCCGCCCGGACTCGCGGGCAGCGCGCCCGAAGCCGCCGTGACGCGCCACAAGGTTGAAGTCGGTGAGGGCAAGGAGGTCCATACGTTCCAACAGTGAGACGAGGTGTCCAAATATAGGGGCTATCGGTCCGTCGGTGGAACTTTGAAGATCGAGGCTCCTTCAACGAACCGGAGCAATTCCATGACCATCCTCATCACCGGCGCCAGCGGCAACGTGGGCCGCCAGGTCGTCCAGCAACTCGTCGACCGCGGTGCCACAGTGCGCGCACTCGTGCGCGATCCGTCCAAAGCCACCTTCCCTGATGGCGTCGAAGTCGTGCAGGGCGACCTGCTGGACGTGGCGGCGCTGCGCCGCGCCTTGGCGGGGGTTTCCACGCTGTTCCTGCTCAACGGGGTCGTCCCGGACGAGTTCACCCAGGCCCTTGTCACGCTCAACCTGGCGCGCGATGCGGGGATCGAGCGCGTCGTCTACCTGTCGGTGATTCACAGCGACAAGTACCTGAACGTTCCCCACTTCGCGGGCAAGTTCGGGGTGGAGCGGATGCTCGAGCAGATGGGCTTCGGGGCCACCATCCTGCGGCCGGCCTACTTCATGCAGAACGACCTCACGATCAAGGATGTGGTGCTCGGGCATGGCGTCTACCCGATGCCGATCGGCAGCAAGGGGCTCGCCATGATCGACACGCGAGACATCGCGGAGATCGCCGCCGTCGAACTGCTGAGCCGCGACGCGTCCGGGCCGCTCCCGCTCAAGCGCATCAACCTGGTCGGTCCCGACACGCTGACGGGCACCGGCATGGCCGAGACCTGGTCGGCCGTGCTGGGCCGCCCCGTCGTCTACGGCGGCGACGACACCGCGGGCTTCGAGAAGAACCTGCTGAACTTCATGCCGAGCTGGATGGCCTACGACATGCGCCTCATGACCGAACGCTTCCTGTCGGACGGAATGACGCCGGAGGCCGGTGACGTGGAGCGCCTGACGAAGCTGCTGGGGCGCCCGCTGCGCTCGTACCGCGACTTCGCTTCCGAGCTTTCCGCCTCGGCCTGAGCGGCCGTTCCGATCAACACCAACCAGAGAATTTCACCATGATCCATTCAACCGCCACCGTTGCCGTGAACCCGGACGGAGAGACCCCGCTGACCCGCGAACAGGCCTGGAAGGGCCTCGAGTTGAAAGCGCGCGATGCGCGGCTCTTCCTGCCGCCCGGCCTGTGCACGCGCTGCGACGTCGTGGAGGAAAGCGCCACCCACTTCGTGCGCGAGGCCACGATTGCCGGCGCCGAGCTGCGCGAAATCATCACGCTCGAGCCTCAGCGCAAGGTCACCTTCTTCCAGGCGACCGGTCCGCGCGAAGGCGCGATCGTCAACGAGCTGTTCGAGGATGCGGCCGGCGAGCTGCAGCTTCGGTTCTATTGCTACATCGGCCTGCGCGGCAAGGAACCTGGCGGCCCCGAGGAACAGGCCGAGCAGGCGCAGTTCGACAGTGCGGACAAGGGCTACAAAAGCGCCCTGCTGTCGACGCTGAAGCGCACGCGTGAGCTGCTCGCCCAGGGCAAGCTGTGAGCGCCGGGCCATGAGCATGCAACGCGATGCGAGTGGCCTTGCTGAACCTTGCTGAGCCCGCCGGGGCCAGGCAGCATCGGCCTCAGACGCGCTTGTCGACCAGATGCTGGAGTGCGGCTTCGAGCAACGCCCAGTTCGCAAAGAAGTACACCTTGTCCGTGCGGTCCCAGCGAGCGCCGAACTCGCGCAAGGTCATGGCGACGCTGGAAAGACTCCCGAGAAGCGCGGGCTTGGGGGCGCCATACGGCTCGGCGAAGTCCCCGACAGCGCAGCCGACCTGGCTTGCAAGTCGCTGGACTCGATCTGTCACATGGGGCGAGGGAACAAACATCGCCCTGATTCTGATCGAAGCGCGCGCGCCGTTGGACGCCGCCGGCTCCCATGAATGATGGATTGCGGAACGCGCGCCGGTGCTGCCTTCGTTCTCGCCGGCACGGCGCGCCCCGTGGTGAATACGAAGCGCGGCGGCGCCGGGCTATGCTCGCCGGCACATGCCGCCACGCCACGCTTTCTTCTCTTCTTCACGCTGCACGGGCACTGTGCTCGCGGCCCTTTGGCTCGCGGGCGCCCCCGCGCTGGCCTTCGCCGCGCCGGGCTGCCTGGACACCGCCATGCAATCCCCCTCCCCGTCACGCGCGCTC
This sequence comes from Variovorax sp. OK212, assembly GCF_900112425.1. Classification (GTDB taxonomy): domain Bacteria; phylum Pseudomonadota; class Gammaproteobacteria; order Burkholderiales; family Burkholderiaceae_C; genus Variovorax. Next base: position 28,350 of record NZ_FOLP01000020.1, read on the forward strand.
GCCATGGCCACCTTCGCCGTGCAGGAGCACGAAGCCTTCGGCGGCCAGACGATGGACGCCGAAGGCCGGATGACCCAGGCCGGCGACGCCGAGGCCGAGGACACGCGCCACACGGTGCCCAGCCTCGCGCCCTGGCAGCGGGTGCTGGGCTACTGGCAGGCGGTCGACCCGCGGCTGCCCACGCAGGTGCGCTACGGCGCGCTGCGCCCGGCCAACCGGCACCTGCTGATGCAGGCACTGAACGAGGCAACGGCCGGGCGGCTGCAAGGCCTGGGGGTCGGGCCCGACGAGGGGCTGGAGTCGAACGAGCTGCGCGCGGTGCAGGTGGCGCTGGCGCGGGCCTCGGTGATCGACACGCCGTGGTCGGCCGCCTTCGTCAGCTGGCTGGCGCGGCAGGCGGGGCTGGCGGAAGACGAGTTCGTGTTCTCGGAGGCGCACGTCGACTACGCGGGCGCCGCCTGGCAGGCCGGCGCAGAGGAATCGGCGGGCCGCCCCACGCGCTATGCGATGCGCGCCTGCGACCTGACGCGCACGCCGCCACGCGTGGGCGACCTGGTGTGCCAGGCGCGCGGCGCGGGCGCCGAACTGGACACCTTCGACAAGATTGGCGAGGTGCTGGCCACGCGCGACACCGGCGGCGAGGCGCTGCCGATGCATTGCGACGTGGTGGTGGCGGTGGACGCCACGGGGTTCGAAGCGGTGGGAGGCAATGTGCTGCAGTCGGTCACGCGGCGGCGGCTCGACTTTGCGCCGGGCACGCGCTGGCTGGACCCGAGCTACCTGCCCGAGGGATGCACACCGGGCGTTGCCGGGTGCATCGACCGCCACATGAGCCGCCAGCCCTGGTCGCTGCTGCTGCAGTGGCGGTGACGGCGGCTGTGACGGGCGCGCCGGCTTACTTGTAGTAAGCCTCGACGGTGCCCTTGAGCTTGATCAGCAGCGGCTTGCCCTTGCGGTCGAGGGTCTTGCCGGCGGGCACCTTGACCCAGCCTTCGCTGATGCAGTATTCCTCGACGTCGAGGCGGTCCTTGCCGTTGAAACGGATGCCGATGTCGTGCTCGAAGACGGCGGCCACGTGGTGCGGGCTGCGCGCGTCGATGGAAAGGTGGTCGGGAAGGGGTGGGCGGGGAGTAGCTTCTGTCATGGCGCGTGATGATAGGGGTTCCCGCACCTGTTGCCGCGCCGGGGCCTATCGGCGCTTCTTTCCGGGACGGGCCGGCGGCTTGGGCGCAAAGCCCAATGCGGCGCGGGCCAGCGCGTCGGCCTCGCCGTTGCGGTGGCGCGGAATCCATTGCACCTGCGCGTGCTCGAAGCTGCCGAGCAAGGCGCGGGCATCGTCGAAGAGCTCGGCCATGCGCGCGATCGGTTTGGTTTCGGTCGCGCCGAGCTGTTCCACCAGGATGCTGTTGTCGCTGTAGGCCCGCACGGCGGTGACACCGCGTGCGCGCAGGTCCTGCAGCGCGAGCGTGAGCGCGCGCAACTCGGCCTCGTTGTTGCAGCCGATGGCGTGCGTGGCTTGCGAGAGCGTGTGGCGCGTGCCGTCCGGCGCGGTGATGACGGCGCCGATGCCCATGCGCCCGGGGTTGGGCATGGCGCTGCCGTCGCAATACACGGTCCAGGCAGAGCCTGCCGGCCCGCCGCTGTCGCTCGCGCTCATCCGGCCTTCAGCAGTTGCTGCGCTTGATGCCCGCCAGGTTCTGGCAAGGCCGCTGGCCGGGCGGTGGGCCGGGGTCGCGCAGGTGCGGCGGCGGCCTGCGGATGGGGCGCGCGCCGTCGTAGTACGGGTCGGGGCTCAGGATGACGACGGGCGGGTCGGCGGCCGGCTGCTGCTGCTGCAGCTCCTGCGTACCGGCGGGGTAGCGCGGAATGATGGCGGGGCCCGACGGCGGGTTGGCGGCCACCTGGGCGGGTGGCGGTGCCGGTGACGCGGATGGCGCAGCGTAGTCGGGCCGGCGGTTGGGGTCGGGCGCCGGCGCTTCCAGGATCTGCACCTGGCGCGACTGCTTGCTGCCCGCCGGGCACTCGACGTTGGTGTACGAGATGGCCCCCTTGGCATCGGTGCAGCGCACCACTTCCGCGTGCGCGCCCGCCGCGGCGGCGAAGATCGACAGGAACAGTGCCAGGGAACGCATCGGTGAATGGACCTGGTCGGGTTGCAGGTCGGCGGCGAAAGATGCGCCAACTGTAGCCGCACCCTGCCTGCCTTGCGAGCCCCCGGCACCCGGCCCCACTCACCGCATCGTCATTCCGGCTGGATGCCGGCCGCGCGAATCACCTGCCCCCACTTCTGCGACTCGGCCGCCTGGAACTGCGCAAGCCCCTCGGGCGTGCTGGTCACGGCTTCGCCGCTGGTGGTGGTCTGGTAGGCGACCACGGCGGGCGCGGCTGAGACCTTGATCATCATCTCGTTGAGCTTGTGCGTCACGGCCGCGGGCGCGCCCGGCGGCAGGTACACGGCCGTCCAGTACGACATGTCGTAGCCCTTCACGCCGGCCTCTTCCACGGTGGGCAGCGCCGGCACGGCGGCGAGCCGCTTGTTGCCGCTGACAGCCAGCGCGCGCAGCTTGCCGCCCTTGACCTGCGGCAGCGCGGTGGGCGCGTCGGCGAACATGAAGTCGACCTGCCCGCCCAGCAGGTCGGTGATGGCCAGCGGGTTGCTCTTGTAGGGCACGTTCACCATGTCGATGCCGGCCATCTGCTTGAGCAGTTCGCTGGCCACGCGGCTCGACGAACTGCCGCTGCCGAAGTTGAGCTTGCCGGGCGACTTCTTCGCCGCGGCCACCAGGTCGGCCACCGACTTGATGGGCGACTCGGCATTCACCAGCAGCAGCATGTGGCCCTTGGACAGCAGCGTGACCGGGGTGAAGTCTTTCACCGGGTCGTAGGGCAGCTTCTTGAACAGGTGCTCGTTGGCCGCGTGCGTGGTGTTGGTGGTCATGAGCAGGGTGTAGCCGTCGGGCGCGGCCTTGGCCACATACTGCGCGGCAATGAAGCCGCTGGCGCCGGCCCGGTTGTCCACGATGACGGGCACCTTGTACTCGGCGCCCAGCGCCTGCGCCATGCTGCGTGCCTGCTGGTCGGTGCCGCTGCCGGCGCCGAAGGGCACGACGATGGTGATGGGCTTGCTCGGGTACGGCTGCGCGTGCACCGGGGCGGCGGCCAGCACGGCCGCGCAGAGCGCCGAGGCGGCACAGAGCCGGGAGAAGAAGGTCTGCATGTCGTTGTCTCCTGTGGAATGTTTTTTTATTCGGCTTGCGCGGTGGCGTGATGCGCTCAGTGCCGGAACCGGCCCAGCGTGCCGGCCCGCATGAGCTTGCCCGGCAGCGGATGGCCGACGATGTCCTCGGCCAGTTGCGCGCAGCCGATGAGCGCCTCGAGGTCCACGCCGGTCTCGATGCCCATCTCTTCGCACATGAAGGCCAGGTCTTCGGTGCAGATGTTGCCGGCCGCGCCGGTGTGGCCCGCGAACGGGCAGCCGCCCAAGCCGGCGCAGGCGCTGTCGAAGGTGTCGATGCCCATCTGCAGGCCCATGAGCGCGTTGGCCATGGCCGTGCCGCGCGTGTCGTGCAGGTGCAGGCCCAGCCGCAGCTCGGGCCAGCGCTCGCGCACGGCGCCGACCACCGCGGCAATGGCGTTGGGCTGGGCCCAGCCCACGGTGTCGGCCAGTCGCAGGATGGGCAGGCGCAGGCCGAACTCGGCCATGGTGTCGAGCATCTGCGCCACGCGCTCGACCACGGTGGCCGGGGCGATCGCGCCTTCGAGGTTGCAACCGAAGGCCGTGGTGACGATGCCGCGCGTGACCGCAATGCCGTGGTCCACGCAGAACGCCAGCGTTTCGCGCTGGGCCTCGCGCAGCGCGGCCAGGCCCTTGCCGTTGTTGCGCACCGAGAAGGCCTCCGACGCGCTGGTGCCGATGGTGCCTTCGATGTCGAGCTGCGTGCGCATGGCGCGCTGCATGCCGCGCAGGTTGAGCCACAGGCCCGAGTAGCGCACGCCTTCGCGCTTGCGGATCGAGCGGGCGACCAGCTCGGCGTCGGCCATGCCGGGCACGCGCTCGGGGTTGACGAAGGACACGCATTGCACCTCTTCGAGCCCCGTCTCGGCCAGCGCCTCGATCAGGCGCACCTTGTCGGCCGACGCAATGGGGCCGGCCTCGATCTGGAAGCCCTCGCGCGGGCCTTCCTCATGCAAGTGAACGCGGCGTGGCAAGTCAGACATGCGCGGCTCCCTGGTCTTTCTGTGGCGGCATGGCGGGCGCGCCGAACTCCGCGTTGTGCTGGCCCAGCCGCGGCGCCACCGCGCGGTGCGATGGACGCGCACCGTCGATCGACAGCGGCAGCGCGGTCAGCCTGAAGTCTTCGCCCGGCACCGCCTGCAGCATGCCCAGCGCCTCGACCTGCGGGTGCGCGATGGCCTCGGGCACGGTGTGCACCGGCGCGCAGGGCACGCCGGCCGCGGCGAAGCGCGCGGCCCAGTCGTCGCGGGTGCGTGCGCGCAGCAGCGGCACGATCTGCTCGAACAGCGCCGCCTTGTGGCGCAGCCGCTGGCGGTTGGTGGCAAAACGCTCGTCGGCGGTCCAGTCGCCGTGGCCGAGCTCGTTGGCGAACTTGGCGAACAGCCGGTCGTTGCCGCAGCACACGAGCAGCGGCGCGTCGGCGGTGTCGAAGGATTCGTAGGGCACGAAGCCCGGGTGGCCCGAGCGGTGGCGATCGGGCAGGCGGCCTTCGTTGGCATAGGCGTCGGCCTTCTGGCCGGTCCAGACCAGCGCCGTTTCGAGCAGCGAGGCGCTCACCACGCCGCCCTTGCCGGTGGCGTGGCGCCGCTGCAGCAGCGCCAGCGCGCCGATCACGGCCCACATGCCGGTGCCCTGGTCGCACACCGAGGCGCCGGTGCGCAGCGGCGGGTCTTCGGGGCCGCCGTTGATGCTCGACAACCCGCTGAAGGCCTGTATCAGCGGCTCGTAGCCCGGCTGCATGGCCAGCGGGCCGGCGTGGCCGAAGGCGGATATCTCGCAATAGACGAGGCGCGGGTGGCGCGCGCACAGCGCCGGGCCGTCGATGCCCATCGATTGCGTGACGCCGGGGCGCAGGTTGTGGATGAGGATGTCGGACTCGCCCGCCAGCCGCTCGAACACCGCCATGCCGTCGGCGCTCTTGAGGTCGATGGCCACCGACTTCTTGCCGCGGTTGAACACATGAAAGTTGAGCGCGTCGCCGTGCCGGAAGGCCGGGCCCATGTGGCGCGCGTCGTCGCCGCCTTCGGTGCGTTCGAGCTTGACCACGTCGGCGCCCAGGTCCGCGAGGATCGCCCCCGCGAACGGCCCGGCCAGCACCTGTCCGAGTTCGAGCACCCGGATGCCTTCCAGTATTTTCTGCATGTCTGCTGCCTGCTTTCAGGCCCGTGTCTCAGGCCCGTTGTCTCGTTTCGGTGGCGCCAGTCTGGGCTTCCCGCATTGATCTGGGAAGACGAATATTTCTATATCTGTGATAACTTGAGTGGATCAATCCACAAGGGATGCGCCCGTGCGAATCGACATCACGCTGCAGCAGCTGGAGGCCTTCGCCGAAGTGGCGAAGACCTCGAACTTCCGCGCCGCCGCGCTCGCGCTGCATGTGTCGCAGCCCGCGCTGAGCCGCACCATCCGCATCGTCGAAGACCTGGCCGGCGCGCGGCTGTTCGACCGCGACACGCGCCACGTGGAGCTCACGCCCGCCGGGCGCGAGCTGCTGCCGATTGCGCTGCGCATCCTGGAGAACTTTCACAGCTCGTTCAGCGAGCTGTCGCAGTTTCTCGAGGGCCGAAGCGGGCACCTGACCATTGCGGCGCTGCCCTCCATCGGCGTGGCCGTGCTGCCCCATGCGATCGCGGAGTTCCGCCGCAGCCACCCGCAGGTGGCGTTCTCGCTGATGGAAGGCCCGGCCGAGCTGGTGCGCTCGGCCGTGGACGAAGGCCGGGCCGACTTCGGCATCAGCGTGCGCCCCGGCCCGCAGGAGCCGATGCTGTACCGCCACCTGATCGACGACCCGTTCATGCTGCTGTGCCGGCGTGACGACCCGCTGGCGGCGCGGGCGACGGTGGCGTGGTCGGTGTTCGCGACGCGGCCCTTCATTGCCAGCGGCTTTCGCAGCAGCATCCGCCCGATCACCGATGCGGCCTTTCTCCAGCGCGGGCTGCAGGTGGTGCCGGCGCTGGAGTACCCGAGCGTGGCCGCGGCCGGCGCGCTGGTGGCCGCGGGCCTGGGCATCACGGCGCTGCCGCGGCTGGCGCTGCAGCTCACGCGCAACGACGACCTGGTGACGGTGCCGCTGCAGCGCCCGGCCATGTCGCGGCCCATCGGGCTCATCACCCGCGCGGGCCGGTCGCCCTCGCCCGTGGGCCGGGCCTTCATGGACCTGCTGCATCGCCGGGAAGCCGCCCGCTGAACCTGTGCTTTCGGGCTGCGGCATGATCGCGGGCATGGAAAAAACGCCCCCGCATCCGCTCGTCATCGTCAAGGTTGGAAGCACTTTCGAAGCCCTTCGCGCAGAGCGCGGCGACTTCGAGCACTGGATTGCCGACGGGCTGGACACGCAGGCGCTGCCGATCCTGGTGATCGACCCGCGCCGCGGCGACACGCTGCCCGACGCGCAGGCGGTGTCGGGCGCGGTGGTGACGGGCTCGCACGCGATGGTGTCGCATCGCGAGCCCTGGAGCGAAACCACCGCCGCGTGGCTCGCGCAGCTGGTGGCGCGCCGCACGCCGGTGCTGGGCATCTGCTACGGCCACCAGCTGCTGGCGCATGCGCTGGGCGGCGAGGCGGGCAACCACCCGCAGGGCGCGGAAGTCGGCACCGTCACGGTCACGCTCGACGAGGCCGCCGCCACCGACGCGCTGCTGCGCGGCCTGCCCGCGGAGTTTGCGGCGAACGTGGTGCACTGGCAGAGCGCTTTGCGCCTGCCCGAAGGCGCGGTGCGCCTGGCCGGCAACGACCACGAGCCCGTGCAGGCCTTTCGCGTGGGCGAGAACGCCTGGGGCGTGCAGTTCCACCCCGAGTTCGACGCCGACACCATGCGCGGCTACATCGACATGCTGGCCGACGGCCTGCGCACCGAAGGCGCCGACCCCGCCGCGCTGCGCGAGCGCGTGGCCGCGACCGATGCGGCGGCCGGACTGCTCGGGCGCTTCGCGCGCATCGTCGAAGCGCACGAAGGCGTTTGAAGCCGGGGCGGCCGGTTCGGCCTGGCGCCGCCTTTTCGTCGGATCGCGACTACAAAAAGCCCCCCGCGCTTCGGTTAAGGTGCGGTCCATTCGCCGTTTCCGAAACATTCCGACCACTTCATGACCACCCCTTCTCCCACGCCCCCCCGCAAGCATTTTTCGATGATCCGGGAGTTTCACCTTGCCGACGTCTTCACGCTCGGCAACGCGGCATGCGGGGTGGGCGGCGTGTTCCTGGCAATGGCCTTCATGGCGAGCCAGTCGCTCGCGCAGTTCCTGTGGGCGGCGGCGCTGGCGCCGGCGGCCTTCATCTTCGACGTGTTCGACGGCCGCATCGCGCGCTGGCGCCAGACGCAGTCGGCGCTCGGGCGCGAGCTCGATTCGCTGGCCGACATCATCTCCTTCGGCGTGGCCCCGGCTGCGCTGGGCTTCGCGGCCGGCCTGAACGGCGGCTGGGACTGCATGCTCCTGATCTATTTCGTGTGCTGCGGCGTGAGCCGGCTCGCGCGCTACAACGTGACTGCCGAGGCGCTCTCCGAAGGCGCCAACAAGGTGAAGTACTTCGAGGGCACGCCCATTCCCACCAGCGTGGTGCTGGTGGGCGTGCTCGCGTACGCGGCCTGGCAGGGCCACATCGGCAATGCGCTGTGGGGCGGCGCCTGGGTCGTCGGCCCGTGGCAGCTGCACCCGCTCACGCTGATGTTCGCGCTGTCGGGCACGCTCATGATCAGCAAGACGCTGCGCATCCCCAAGTTCTGAATTCCCTCGAGACCAGGCAAGGCCCAGGAGACACACCGATGACCATGAAGCTGTACTTCGATCCGCACAGCCGCTCGCAGGTGGCCAGGTGGATGCTCGACGAAGCCGGTGTCGACTACGAGATCGTCACCACGCTGCTCAAGGAAAAGGCGCACAAGAAGCCCGAGTTCCTGAAGATCAACCCCGCCGGCAAGCTGCCCGCGCTGGTGGACGGGCGCACGCGCGTGTTCGAGAACGCGGCCATCTGCATGTACGTGGCCGAGAAGTTTCCCGGCAAGCGGCTGGCACCGCCCGTGGGCTCGCCCGAGCGGGGCCGCTACCTGTCGCTGATGGTCTATTCCACCTCGCAGCTGGAACCCTCGATGGGCGACAGCCTGCTGAAGGTTCGCAGCAACAACAGCGCGCGCGGCTGGACCGATTTCGAGGAAGCCAAGGACGCGGTCGAGCGCGAACTGGGCGACGGGCCCTACCTGTTCGGCGCGCAGTTCACGGCGGCGGACGTGATGATCGGCTCGATGTTCATCTGGCACCGCGCTTTTGGCGGGCGCTCGAACCGGCCGAAGATCGATGCCTACATCCACCGGCTGCAGGCGCGCCCCAAAGGCATGAAGTTCGGCTGACCATGGCGCGGCGCGGCGTGGCGCGCTGGTGACAACGCGCGGCGGCGGGCACGTCTTTTAATCGGATCCCGGTCTTATTCGAGAACAACACGCCCGCACCATGACACCCAAGAAGACAACCGCCCCGCTCTCGCGCTCCCCTTTCTCGCGCTTTTCGCTGACGGCGCTCGCCCTAGGCTCAGCCGCCCTGCTGGCCGCCTGCGCCAGCGCGCCGCCGCCCGGCGCCCGCAGCGTGACCATCGAGCGCACCACCTTCGGCATCGCGCACATCACGGCGCCCGACTACGAAGGCCTGGCCTACGGCAGCGCCTACGCGCACGCGCAGGACAACGTCTGCCAGACCGCCGAGCACCTGCTCACGCTGCGCGGCGAGCGCTCGCAGTTCCTGGGCGCGCAGAACACGGGCGACCTGGGCCTGGGCCGCGTGCCCAACGCGCAGATCGACCTGTTCATCCGCTATCACATGGACGACGCGGCGCTGGCCCGCGCGGGCGCCACCACCAGCCCCGAGGTGCAGGCCGCCTTGCGCGGCTACGTGGCGGGCTACAACCGCTACCTGCAGGACGCAGGCGCGAACGGCGGCCAGGGCCTGCCCGCCGCCTGCCGCGGCAAGCCGTGGGTGCGCCCGATGACGCCCAACGACCTGGCGCGCGCCACCGAGCAATCGATGATCCAGGGCGGCCTGGGCGCGCTGGCCGGCGCGGTGCTGGCCGCCGTGCCGCCGGTGCCCGGCACCAAGACCGGCGCCGCGCCGGTCGACCTGAAGGAAGCCGTCGCCGAAATCGGCCGCCACAGCTTCAACGCCAACCCCGAGGGCGGCGAACTGGGCTCCAACGGCTGGGCCTTCGGGCGCAACGCCACGCCGGACGGCCGCGGCCTGCTGCTGGGCAATCCGCACTTTCCGTGGAACGGCACCAACCGCTTCTGGCAGATGCACCTGACCATTCCCGGCCAGCTCGACGTGATGGGCGCCACCGGCGGCCTGAGCCCGGTGGTGTCGATCGGCTTCAACAAGGACGTGGCCTGGACGCACACCGTGTCGACCGGCAAGCGCTTCACGCTGTACGAGCTCAAGCTCGACCCCAACGACCCGACCGTGTACTGGGTAGACGGCCAGCCGAAGAAGATGGTGGCGCGCACCGTGGTGCTGCCGGCCGCCGCCACGGATGGCAACGGGCCCGCCGTTCAGCACACCTTCTATGCGACCGACTGGGGCCCGGTGATCTCGCTGCCGCGCGCCGGCCTGGGCTGGACCGCGCAGAAGGCCTACGCCATCCGCGACGCCAACACGCTCAACGTGCGCTCCGCCGAGAGCTGGATGCAGATGGCGCGCGCACGCAACGTGGCAGAGCTGCGCGCCGCCATGGGCAACCAGGGCATGCCGTGGATCAACACCATCGCGGCCGACCGCGACGGCAACGCGATGTACGCCGACCTGTCGGTGGTGCCCGACGTGTCGGCCGACATGCTGCGCGCCTGCGCCCCCTCGCCCGCCGCCGCCGCGCTGCTCAACGCGGCCGGCCTGCCGGTGCTCGACGGTTCGCGCAGCGCCTGCGCCTGGAACCGCGACGCCGCGGCGGCCGCGCCCGGCATCATCGCGCCGGCGCGCATGCCGGTGCTGGTGACGCCCGACTACGTGCAGAACAGCAACGACAGCTTCTGGCTCGCCAACCCGCGCGTGGCGCCGATGGCCGGCGTGTCTCCGCTGGTCGGCCCCATCGGCGTGCCGCAGCGGCTGCGCACGCGCAGCGCCGTCATGGAAATCGAAGGCCGCCTGGCCGGCAACGACGGCCTGCCGGGCAACCGCATGGGCGCGGCCGAGCTGCGCAGCGTGATCTTCCGCGACAGGAACCTGGCCGGCATGCTGGTGATGGACGACCTGCGCGCGGCCTGTGCCGGCGCGGGCGCATCGCTCACGGTGGAGCAGTCGCAAGGCTGCCGCGTGCTGGGCGCATGGGACCGCACCAGCAACGCCGACTCGAAGGGCGCCGCGCTGTTCCGCGAGTTCTGGCGCAAGGCCAAGGACATTCCGAAGGTGTGGCGCCAGCCCTTCGACCCGGCACAGCCCGTGACCACGCCGGCCGGCCTGGACATGGCCACGCCCGCCACGCGCGAAGCGGTGTTCAAGGCGGTGGGCGACGCCGTCGCCACGCTGCGCACCGCCGGCTTCGCGGCCGACGTGGCGCTGGGCGTGCCGCAGTCGCGCCTGGTGCGCGGCCAGCAGATTGCGCTGCACGGCGGCGACGAGTTCGAGGGCGTGCTCAACAAGCTCGAGTCGCAGGGGCAGTCGCTGATCGATCCGAAGGGCTACAACGTCAACTACGGCAGCAGCTACATGCAGGTCGTGACCTTCGACGAGCGCGGCCCGGTTGCGCAGGGCCTGCTCACCTACGGCCAGAGCAGCGACCTGGCTTCACCCCGCGCCTACGACCAGCTTCCGCTGTTCGCGGCCAAGCAGTGGCATGCGCTGCCGTTCCACCCGGCCGACGTGCAGGCGCAGCGCGAAGGCAAGCCGCTGCAGCTGGCCTATTGAGCTCACAGCCATGAGCTCACAGGCATGAGCCCACCGATACTGCAAACCATGTCATCACAGAACCCACCCACCCACACCGCCGCCGGCGGGCTCGACGAGCTGATCCGCATCGCCCAGGCGCAGCCGCTTGCGCCGGCCTGCGACCACTTCTACTTCCTGCGCCACGGCCAGACCGGCCGCAACGCGCAGCGCGTGTTCCAGGCGCCCGACGAGCCGCTGAGCGAACTGGGCCTGCAGCAGGCCGCGCGGGCGGCCGAGCTGCTGGCGGGCGAGCCGATCCGCACCATCGTGTGCAGCGACGCGCGGCGCGCCTTCGACACGGCCCACACCGTGGCCGCCTCGCTGCGCCTGACGCCCACCGCGCACGAGACGCTGCGCGAGCGCAACTTCGGCGCGCTCATCGGCACCTCGTCGGCCAACATCGACTGGGCCTGCGAGCCCGAGGGCGGCGAAACGCTCGCGCAGTTCGTGACGCGCAAGCGCGCCGCGCTCGACGCCGCGCTGCAGCAGCCCGGCCCGGTGCTGGTGGTGGCGCACGGCGGCACGCTGTACGTGCTGGCGGCGCTCTTGGGCGTGCCGGTCGATTTCCAGTTGATGGGCAATGCGCAGCCATTGCGATTCGAACGCACAGGCCCCACATGGGGCGTAACGCCGCTGTTGCGGCATGCCGACGGCGAGGCGTCGCTGGCCTAGCGCCGACCCGGCGCCCGAGCCCAGACCCGCCAAGCCGTCCACCCAACGAACCGCCACACACCATGGATTTCAAGGACTACTACAGCGCCCTGGGCATCGAGCGCACCGCGTCCGACGACGAAGTGCGCAAGGCCTACCGCAAGCTCGCCCGCAAGTACCACCCCGACGTCAGCAAGGAGCCCGACGCCGAGCAGCGCATGCGCGACATCAACGAGGCCAAGGACGTTCTCGGCGACAAGGAAAAGCGCGCCGCCTACGACGCGCTGGCCGACCGCGTTGCGCGCGGCGGCCACCCCGAAGGAGGCTTCCAGCCGCCGCCGGGCTGGGATGAGGGCTTCGAGTTCCACCGCGGCCCGCGCCAGGGCCCGGCCGACCACGCCGATTTCAGCGAGTTCTTCTCGTCGCTGTTCGGCGAGGCCGAGCGCCGCGGCGCCACGCGGCAGAACTTTCGCGCGCGCGGCGAAGACCACCATGCGGCCATCGAGATCGCGCTGGAAGACGCGCTCAACGGCGTCGAGCGCGAGATCACGCTGCGCGCACAGACCGTCGACGCGCAGGGCCACCCGCAGTGGGAGAACCGCACGCTCAGCGTGAAGATCCCGCCGGGCGTGCACCCGGGCCAGTTCATCCGCCTCGCGGGGCAAGGCATGCCGGGCCACGGCGGCGAAGGCGCGGGCGACCTGTACCTCGAGGTGCGCATTGCGCCGCACACGCTCTACCGCGTGGAAGAGCGCGACCTGTACATGACGCTGCCCGTCACGCCCGCCGAGGCGGCGCTGGGCGCGCAGGTGCAGGTGCCCACGCCCACGGGCGGCGTGGTCGAGGTCACGGTGCCGCGCAACGCGCGCAACGGCCTGAAGCTGCGGCTGAAAGGCCGCGGGCTCGCGGGCAAGACACCGGGCGACCTGTACCTGCTGATCGACATCGCCCTGCCGCCCGCCGACAGCGACGAGGCCCGCAAGGCCTACGAACAGCTGGCGCAAGCCACGGCATCGTTCCACCCACGCCAGCATCTGGGAGTCTGAGCATGGTGAATTTCACACTGACAACCACCACCGCCATCAGCGCCTCGCAGCCGCTAGCGGCCAACGAGCTGGCGCACGCCGTCGGCGCCGACACCGCGTGGGTCGTGCAGCTGGTCGAGGTCGGCATCCTGCACATCGAAACCACCGAGACGCAGCCCGAGCGCTGGCAGTTCTCCAGCGCCGACCTGCAGCACGCGCTGGAAGCGCGCCGGCTGGAGCGCGACTTCGGCGTGGGGCTCGACGCCGCGGCGCTGATTCTCGACCTGCAGCACGAGGTGCGGCGGCTCAAGGCCGTGCTGCACGCGCACAGGTTGGGGTAGGCCGTCGATGCGCCTCGCGAGGCGCATCGCCCTTTCGGCGCCAGGGGAAAACGGCCCGGCCGCTTGACCTTGACACCGTGCGAGACGGAAGACTTCGAGCCTCTTCAACAGGAGGTCGCATGAACCCTCGCACCCACGACACCAGCGCCACCGCCAACGCACCGCAGGCGCGCCCCGAAGCAGGCACGCCCGACCACGCCGCGGACGACGGCCGTCGCTTCGGCATCGACGAACTCATGGCCCGCGCGGGTGTCTCGCAGCGGCTGCTGCACCAGTGCGAGGCCCGCGGCCTGTTGCGCGGCGCCGGACGCATCGGCACTTCCGAAGCCCGGTACACGCAGGAACACATCAGCGTGCTGCGCTTCACCCGCAGGGCCTACGCACTCGGCTTCGGCATGAGCGACATCGCCAGGCTGCTCGCGCTTCGCCAGGACACGCACCGCATGAGCGCCGACGTGAAGCGCATCGCCCTGACGCGCACCGAAGCACTCGAATCGCGCATCGAGGAACTGCAGGCGGCGAAGCGGGTGCTCGAGCGCCTGGCCAGCCTGTGCCTGGGCGACCACCAGCCCGCCTGCCCCATCCTGGACGAACTGCTCGAGCTAAAAGGGTTCGCCCTGCTGCAGCCCGCGCAGACGGCCCGGCCAGTGCCTACTGCATCTGCTGCAGGTTGCCGATGCGCACCAGCATCTCGGTGAACATCTGCATGTCGGCGTCGAGGTCGGGCACTTCCTTGTATTCCTTGGCGTTGTGCGCCGTGTACTTCTTGGCCGGCATCGCGGGGCCGAAGTTGATGGCGTTGGGCATCAGCTTGGCGGTGGTGCTGCCGGCCGTGGGCACGGGCTTGGCCTCGAGGCCGGTGGTGTCGCCGTAGATGTTCAGCAGCGTGGACAGCCACGCGCCCTTGGGGTCGCGCGCCATCCAGTTGCCCTGGTCGTAGACCACCTCGAGCTTCACGCCGTTGGCGCTCGCCCATGCGTCGATCTTCGACGTGACCTGCGCCTTCAGTTCGTCGGGCGTGCGGCCGCGCGGCATGCGCACGTTGACCGTGACCTCGAGCTGCCTGTCGTCCTTGCCCATGCGCACGAGGTTGGGCGAGAAGGTCAGCGGGCCCATGAAGTCGTCGGCGTAGCCCAGGCCCATCTTCTCGCCGAGGTAGCCGGTGCCGTACAGCGCGTCGATGTACTTCACGGCCTCCAGGTAGTGGTTGGCGGCCAGCGGCGCGCCGCTTTCCTGCAGGAACAGCGCGAGGCGCGGCAGCGGGTTCACGCCTTCCTCGGGGCGCGAGCCGTGCGCCGAAACGCCCGTGACCTTGAGCTCGATGCTGTCGGCCCCGCGCGCGATGTCGATCGAAAACTTGCCGCCCTGCCCTTCGTACTTCTGCAGGAAGCCCGGCTTGGCGGCCTCGAGCTTTGCCGCGATGCCCGCGAGGTCGCCGCCCTTGAGCGTGGCCGTTGCGGTCTGCGAGATCGCATTGGCCGATGCGGCCCCGCTCATCGCCGTGATGGCCGTCGATGCGTCATCGGCCGGCTCGGCCGCAAACAGCACCTTCAGCGCGCCCGAGCCCTTCTCGGCCACCACCGCCGGGTACTTGCTGTCGAGCACGATGTTGTAGGCCGGCAGCTGCGTTTTGATGCGGTAGTACTGCATCGCGTCGCCGCCGGTTTCCTCGGTGGTCTCGATCATCAGGCGGATGCTGCGATCGATGGGCAGGCCGCTGTCCTTCACGGCCTTCATAGCGTAGAGCACGGCGGCGATGGAGCCCTTGTCGTCGATGGTGCCGCGGCCGTAGAGAAAGTCGCCCACGCGCTGCATCTTGAACGGGTCGAGCCGCGTGCCGTCGTCGAGCACCCATTCGGACAGCACCGCGGGCACCACGTCAGCATGCGTGAGGATGCCGAACTCCTCGCTGCCCTTGCCCTTCAGGCTGACTTCGAAGATGCGGTTGTCGACATTGCGGTACGCAAGGCCGAAGTCGCCCGCCATCTTCTCGACCAGCTTGCCGAACTCGAGGATCTGCGGGCTTTCATGGGGCGGCACCTGCACGTTGCGCACCGTGGGAATCGCCACCATGGTGCCGATGCTCGCGATCACGGCCTGCTGGTTCTGCAGGCGGTTGTACAGGCCGAGCAGGCGCGCGATGTTCACGAGGTCGTCGCCAGCCAGCGCCTTCCTGGCACGGT
Source organism: Variovorax sp. OK212 (assembly GCF_900112425.1). GTDB lineage: Bacteria > Pseudomonadota > Gammaproteobacteria > Burkholderiales > Burkholderiaceae_C > Variovorax. Next base: position 43,680 of record NZ_FOLP01000020.1, read on the forward strand.
ACGCGGCCACGCCCGGCTTCAGCGCGGGCTCGGCCTTGGCGGCCTGCGCGAGAAAGGCATTGAAGTTCGCGGGGGGCTTGCCCGCTTGCCACGCGGCGGCGAGCCGGTCGAGCTGGGGCTTCCTGAGCACGTCGGCGTGCGCGCCTGCACCCGGAAAACCGAGGCCGAGCACAACCGCCGACAGGGCAGACAATGAAAATCGAAAATGCTGCATCCGCGTGACCCCTCGTTCCAGAACAACCTCCCGACCATAGCCGAGCGAAGACCCGAACAATGAGTAACACCACCGACAAGATCCGCTGCGCCTGGGCCCGGACCGACCCGCTGCTGGCGGCCTACCACGACGCCGAATGGGGCGTGCCCGAGCACGACAGCCGCGCGCTGTGGGAGAAGCTCATGCTCGACGGCTTCCAGGCCGGGTTGTCGTGGCTCACCATCCTGCGCAAGCGCGACGCCTTCCGCAAGGCGTTCAAGGGCTTCGTGCCCGAGAAGATCGTCAAGTTCACCGAGGCCGACATCGAGCGGCTGCTGCAGGACGCCGGCATCGTGCGCTCGCGCTCGAAGATCGAGGCGACCATCGGCAACGCGCGCGCCTACCTCGCAATGCAGGCGGCGGGCGAAGACTTCTCGGCATTCATCTGGGGCATGGCCGGCGGCAAGCCCATCGTGAACCGCACCGGCAGCGTGCCGGTGAAGACGCCACTGTCGGAAGAGATCTCGGCGGCGCTGAAAAAGCGCGGCTTCAAGTTCGTCGGGCCGGTGATCGTCTATGCGTGGATGCAGGCCACGGGCATCGTGGACGACCACGCGCACGACTGCCACCGGCACGGGGCGAAGCACAAACACAAGCCCGAAGCCCAATGAAAAAACCGGACGCTGCTTTCGCAGGGTCCGGTTTTGGGCACGGGAATCGAAGCGGCTTGCGCCGCCTTCAGATCACAGGCCGGCTTGGCGCGTGAAGGTGCGGGCCTTGGCTTGCGCGGGCACCACGCTGTCGGCGAACGATTCGCGGCGCAGGTTCTGGCCGGGAGCGTGAGCGGCAGCCACGGCTTCGGTGCGGATGGTGGCGCGGTCGGCCGATGCGGTCAGGGCGGGTGCCACGGCCGACGAGACGCCGTCGCCGTACACGTTGCCGGCGCGAGCGGCTGCAACGGCTTGGGGTGCCACGTCGGCACGGCTGTAGCCGGAGGTCACGGCTTGCACGCCTTCGTAGGTTTCTGCGTGGGCGCCGGCGGCGGCGAGCAGGGACAGAGCGGCGGCGGCGAGGATGTTCGAGGTCTTCATTTCAGTTCTTTCTTTGTTCGGCTTTTGGGTGCCGCAAGTGTGCACCGCGACTCCTAGGGAAAACCCTATTCGAATCGAATCGCAGTGTTCATGAAACTGAAACAATGACGAGGAACTTTCTGGCGTCGCTAACTCAAATGCCCTTTCTGTGCGTAAACGCACTGACATGCGCCCCAAAGGCGGATCCGGAATCCGCTTTTTAGTTTGCGTACTTTTTCTCTAATTCGTCAAGCGGCTGCTTGACGGCACCACGGTCAAGCAGGTTGCATGCCAGCCGCCGTGCACCGTTGCGGGAAGCCTCGGGTCTCAGGACCGCGGCCAGGACCGCACCAGCGTGCGCAGCGCCACCCCGCCGCTGCCCTTGACCTCGGCGCGGTAGGTGCCCACCAGCGCCTCACGCTCGGCCGCGGCCTGCGGGTCGTTGCGCCAGGCCAGCAGGGCCGCCACGTCGGCGTCGGGCGTGGCCGCGATGAGCGCCTGCGTGACCTGCTTCTCGAACTCGCGCGCCACGATCAGCAGGTTGCGCGGGCGCGTGGAGGTCACGCCGCGCGACCACAGCGTGTCGAGCGCCATGTCCAACGTGCTGTCGGGCAGGCCGCTGAGCTGGCCGCCGTTGCCGCGCGCAAGCTGCTTGACGACCGCGCTCATGAGCAGCTGGCTGGAGAAGTCGACCTCTCGCACGTCGGCCACGCTCATGCGTTCGAGCAGCTCGGTGCGCGCCGCATCCGCGGGGCGGGCGCGCTCGCGGTTGAAGAACTCGGCCCGGCCGGCCTCGCTCATGGCGTTGTAGTCGGCACGCAGCTTGGCGAAGCGGGCCACGGCGGCCCGCAATTCAGGGCTGGGCGCGGCGCCGCCATTGCCGGCCGAGGCCACCTCCTGCTGGATGGCGGCCACCGACGCCTTGACGTTGAATGCGCGCCCGGCGGCCGTGTCGAGCGCCTTGAGCGCCTTGCCCGCGATGGCCTGGTCGTCGGGCTCGAGCAGTTCCTTCGCGCCGCGCGCGACGGCGCCAGGTGCGTAGGACGCCTGGTAGCGCGCCTGCACCCCTTCGAACTGAAGCAGGGCCTCGGCGCGGCCCTGGGCCCAGCCCGTCAACGGGACGGCGAACACCAGGGGCGCCAGGGGCAACAGCAGCGACAGGAAGATGCGAGGGGAAGCGAGAAGATGAAGGCGATTCAGGAAAAGCATGGCGCCATTTTGGCGCCTGCGCTCAGGCCGCCGCCAATTCCCTGCGCAACAGCTTGGCCGCCGTGACCATGTTCGACAGCGCCGCCTCGGTCTCGGGCCAGCCACGGGTCTTCAGGCCGCAGTCGGGGTTGATCCACAGGCTCTCGTGCGGCACCACGCCGGCGGCCTTGCCCATGAGGCGCACGATTTCGTCGACCGAGGGCACCCGCGGCGAGTGGATGTCGTGCACGCAGGGCACGTCGGCGCAGCCATGGCTCGCGGACTTCGTGCGCGTCACGCGCGAGAGCTGCGTCAAGAGCCTGCCGGGAATCGAGCTGCTGTAGCCCGCATCGCGCTGTTCCGCTTAGGGCAAAGGAAAAACTAGAACCGCGTCCCCACCGACAACCGCACCATGTTCTGCGGCGTGAAATTCACCTTCGGGTCGTACGCCACACGGACGAACCAGCGCGGCCAGTCGTAGGTGACGGTGAGTCCGGCGCGGCGAATGAACTGCCCGTCGACCGTGCCCTGCTTGGCCAGCAGGTCGACCGTCAGGCGTTGACGCTCGGGCAGCGGCAGGCGGTAGACGAGGTGCACGTCCTGCTGGTCGGGGTTCAGGCGGTTGTCCCGGATCAGCGAGAGCGACAGCGCGGTGCCGTCCGTCCACTTGTAGCCGCCGTACACGGTGTACGAGTCGTTCGGGTCGAAGTTGAGGTTCGCGTAGTTGCGCAGGTTGGTGCGGCCCAGCCCCGCGCCCACGAACCAGCTGTCGCCCGTCTCCACGGCCAGGCTGCCGCCCACGAACCCGCCGGACGCCGCCTGCAGCGACGGCAGCACCCGCACCGGCCCCCAGGTGAAGGTGTGGTCCCAGCCCACGCGCGGCTGCGCGAAGTCGAGCACCGGCGAGCGGAACCAGCCGACCCACACGTTGCCGTCGCCGTAGGTGTAGCGAAGGTTCAGGTCCAGCCCCGGCCCGGAAGGAAGGCCGCCGCCCGAGACGCGGTAGGCGCCCACGGTGAGCTTGAAGGGCAGCTCGGCCGCATCGTCGTCCGCCCACGCGACGGGGGCGAGGCACAGCAGGGCCGCGGCGGCAATGCGCGGGTATGCGCTGGGGTGCGTGCGTGGGTTTGGGCGTGGGTTTGGGCGTGCGTATGTGCGTGCCATCGTGTTCAGAACAGGCTCGCGCCGATGTTGATGAGCAACGCCAGCACCGTGGTGTTGAACAGGTAGGCCAGGATGCAATGCACCGAGCCGATGCGCCGCATGGGCTTGGACACGAAAGACACGTCCGCCGTCTGCCCCGAGGTGCCGATCACCGCCGAGAAGTAGAAGAAGTCGCCGTAGGTCGGCGCGTCGTCGTCCGGAAACTGGATGCCGGGCTTGCGCCGCTGGCCGCCCGCTGCGCCGGCCGGGCCTGCCGGGTCGGCGGCGTAGTAGCCGTGCGCGTAGTGCAGCGTGAACATGACCTGCGTGAAGGCCCACGAAGACACCACCGTGAGCCCGGCCAGCGCGACATGCGCGATCTTCTCGAGCCCGTGCATGTCCTTCACCACCGCGAGCTCGCCGCCGATGGCCGCCAGGCTCGCAATGGCCGACACCACCACCAGCACGAGGATGACGATCTGCCCCTCGTCCTGCATCTTCGCGCGGTAGCGCATGTGCTGCTGCGACGAGCGGGTCATCATGACGGCCGCCAGCAGCACGTACAGGCAGGCGCCCGTGTTCCAGGCGATCAGCAGGCGCGTGACCAGGTGCGCCTCCACCGCCGAGGGCAACAGCACGCCGACCGCGATGGCGATGGCCGTGGCAATGAACAGGCGCGGCCGGACGGCCATCTGGCGCAGGAACGGGTGTCTTGGAATCTTCATGGGGTCCTGGAAGCGGCGCGCCGCAGACCGGCGCGCCGCGGCGGCACGGGGGCCGGGCCTTCGACTGTCGGCGATGCAGTCTTGCGGCGACCTGACGAAACGGGCTTCTTTCGAACCGCTTCGAGCAGCCAGTCACGAAACGCCGCCACCTTGGGCCGTTGCGAGCTGCTCTGCGGGCACACGAGGTGGTACGCGAAGTCTTCGATCCAGCTGGCGCCGCAAAGGGCAACCAGCCGGCCTTCTGCGATCTCGGGCGCCATCATCGCCGCCGGCAGCAGGGCCGCGCCCTGCCCCGCGAGCACGGCCTTCAACAGCAGGCCCGCGTCGTCGAAGGACGGCCCGCGCACCGGCCCGGCGTCTTGTACGCCCTGCGCCTCGAACCACGCGCGCCAGCCCTTGCGCTGCACGTCGTTCACGCGCGGCCAGCGAAGCAGGTCGGCGGGTTGGCCCGGCATGCCGAGCTGGGCCACCAGCGCGGGCGACGCGACCGCCACCATCTCGACCGTGAGCACGCGCTGGCTCGCAAGCCCGGGGTAGTGGCCCATGCCGTGGCGGATGGCGACGTCCACGCCGTCGCGCGCGAAGTCGGCCAGCGCGTGGCTGGTAAGCAGCTGCAGGTCGATGTCGGGGTGCGCGTCCTGGAAGGACTTGAGGCGCGGCACCAGCCACGCGGAGGCGAAGAACGGCGTGGTGCTCACGGTGAGCAGGCCGGTTTCCGCGGGCACCGCCACCTTCTGCGTGGCATCGCTGATCTGGCGGAACGCATGGCGCACCGGCGGCAGGTAGGCCTGGCCCGCGTCGGTCAGGAAGACGCCGCGGTTGACGCGGCGAAACAGCTGCACGCCAAGGTGCAGCTCGAGCGTCTTGACGAGCTGGCTCACCGCCCCCGGGGTTACGCAGAGTTCGTCGGCCGCGTTCTTCACCGAGAGATGGCGCGCGGTGGCCTCGAAGGCGCGCAAGGCGTTGAGCGGGGGCAGTTGATGTTCCATGGTTCAGTAAATCTGAATTGAATCAGGCAGAAATCCTGGTTTGCGGCAAACGCGCAGGGGCCGGAATATTGGCACGTCGACAGCTGAAAGAGAACCACCTTGCGTCACCCCACCGAAACCGATGAGCTTAGATATTCTGATCTTCAGAATCTACCCTGCCTCGACATCGCCACGCTGGCCGCGGCCATCCGGCAGCGCGAGGTTTCGCCGGTGCAGGCCACGCGCGCACAGCTCGAGCGCATCGCCGCGCTCGACGGCCGCCTGCGCAGCTACGCCCACCTGACAGCCGACGCCGCGATGGCCCAGGCCGAAGCGGCGCAGGCCGAAATCGCGGCCGGCCGGTACCGCGGTCCGCTGCACGGCGTGCCCCTCGCCGTCAAGGACCTCTGCGCAACCGCCGGCATTCCCACGGCCGCGGGCATGGCGCTCCACGAGCACCGCGTTCCCACCGAAGACGCGACCGTGGTGAAGCGCCTGAAGGACGCGGGCGCCGTGCTGCTGGGCAAGCTGCAGATGACCGAGGGCGCCTACGCCGACCATCACCCGAGCATCACGCCGCCGGTCAACCCATGGAACGCCGCGCACTGGCCCGGCATGTCGTCCAGCGGCCCGGGCGTGGCCGTTGCGGCGGGCCTGTGCCAGGGCGCGCTGGGCTCCGACACGGGAGGGTCGATCCGCTTTCCCTGCGCGGCCAACGGGCTCACGGGCCTCAAGCCGACCTGGGGCCGCGTGAGCCGCCACGGCGTGTTCGAACTCGCGGCCTCGCTCGACCACGTCGGCCCGATGGCGCGCAGCGCGGTCGATGCGGGGCTGCTGTTCGCGGCCATCGCGGGCCGCGATGCGAACGACCCGACCACCGCCGCCGATCCGGTGCCCGACTGTGCCGCGGCCACCGGCCAGGGCGCGCAAGGCCTGTGCATCGGCTTCGATCCCGCGTGGAACGGCGACGGCGTCGATGCCGTCACGCGCGCGATGCTGGCCGGCGCGGTGGACGCCTTTCGCTCGCTCGGCGTCCGCACCGTCGAACTGCGCGTGCCCGACATGGCACAGGCAGTCGCCGACTGGTTCCCGCTGTGTGCCGTCGAGGCCGCGGTGGCGCACGAGGCCACCTACCCCGCGCACCGTGATGCCTACGGAGCGGTGCTCGCCTCGGTGCTCGAGGCGGGCCACGCCGTGCATGGCATCGAGTTGCAGAGAATCCGCCTGCGCCGCATGGCGCTGCGCGGCCGGGTCGATGCGCTGTTCGACAGCGTCGACCTGCTGCTGGCGCCGGTGCAGCCCTTCGCAGCGCCCACCGTGGCCGAGATGCAGGCGCTCGGCGAGCAGCCCGGGCGCGTGAGCGCGCTGCTGCGCTACACCTGCCCGTTCGACATGACCGGCCACCCCACGCTCACCCTGCCCGGTGGCTTCACCCCCGGCGGACTGCCGCTGGGCTTCCAGCTGGTCGCGGCGCGGATGGACGAGGCGACGCTGCTGCGCGCGGGCGCGGCCTTCCAGCGCATCACAGGCTGGCACCGCCGTCGCCCCGCTGGACTGAAACGCACACCCGCGCCAACATGACTAGGGAGACACCGCATGGACACCCTTCCCACCACCGCTACCCCCGCCGCCACTGCAACCACCTCGGGCAGCCCGCGCCTCTTTCGCGGCTGGCTCGTGGTCGCGGGCGCGTTCGCCGTGACCTTCGTCGGCTTCGGCAGCGCCTACACCTTCAGCGCCTTCGTCGAATCGCTGCAGAAGGACTTCAACGCCTCGCGCGGCTCGGTCTCGCTGGTGTTTTCGCTCGCGGGCTTTCTCTACTTCGGGCTGGGCGTGCTCAGCGGCCCGCTGGCCGACCGCTGGGGTTCGCGCCGGCTCGCGGTGGCGGGCATGCTGCTGGTCGGGCTCGGGCTGGCCGCGGCCAGCCGGGCGCAGAGCCTGGTGCAGGTCTACCTTGCGTACGGCCTCGGCGTGGGACTGGGCGTGGGCGCGTCGTACGTGCCGGTGGTCGGCGCGGTGCAGCGCTGGTTCCTGCGGCGGCGCGGCTTCGCGTCGGGGCTGGCGGTCAGCGGCATCGGCGTGGGCACGCTCGCCATGCCGCCGCTGGCCTCCTGGCTGATCGACACGCAGGGCTGGCGCCACGCCTACCTGGTGCTGGGCGTGCTGGCGGCGGTGGTCGGCACGGGGCTGGCGCTGCTGGTGGAGAACGATCCGCGCGACCGCGGCCTGGGCCCCGACGGCGACCCGCCGCAACCGCAGTCGCTGTCGTCGGCGCCCGCGGGCTTCACGGTGCGCGAGGCGTTGCGCACGCGCCGCTTCATCGGCCTGTATGCGGCCTGCCTGGTCTGCTCGTTCGGGCTGTTCGTGCCCTTCGTGCACCTGGTGCCGTATGCGCTCGACCATGGCGTGGCGCCCGGCTCGGCCGTGCTGCTGCTGGCCATGATCGGCATCGGGAGCACCGCGGGGCGTTTCTTCCTGGGCGGCCTGGCGGACCGCATGGGCCGCGCGCTCGCGCTGATGCTGATGTTCGCGGGCATGGCGCTGTCGCTGCTCGTGTGGGCGGTGTCCGGTGGGTTCGCAGGGCTGGCGATGTTCGCCTTTGCCTACGGCGTGTTCTACGGCGGCTTCGTCGCGCTGCTGCCGGCGCTGGTGATGGACTACTTCGGCGGGCGCCACATCGGCGCGATCATCGGCGTGCTGTACACCAGCGTGGCGGTGGGCACGCTGGTCGGCCCGTCGGCCGCGGGCTTCGCCTTCGACGTCAGCCGCAGCTACCTGCTGCCGATCCTCGCAAGCGCGGCGGCGAACTTCGCGGCGATGGGCCTGTTGATCGCGATGCCGAAGTCGTCGACGTCCAGCTGAAATGCAGGCCCCGCGCGGCAAGCGCCGCGCCGGGCCGCGCCGGACCGTTCCCGCGCCGTCGCTGCCTCAGGACTTCTGGACCAGCTTCAGCACGCTGGAGAAATCGAGCGCGCCGTGGCCCGCGAGGCTGTGCGCCGCATACAGGCTGCGCGCCAGGCCGCCCAGCGGGGTGGCCGCGCGCACGGCGGTGGCGTTCTCCTGCGCCAGGCCCAGGTCTTTCAGCATCAGGTCGGTGCCGAAGCCGCCCGCGTAGTTCTTGGAGGCGGGAGAGGTCTCCATCACGCCCGGCATCGGGTTGTACTTCTCGAGCGCCCAGTTGCCGCCCGAGCTGCGGCGCATGATTTCAGACAGTACCTTCGGGTCGAGCCCGTTGGCCACGCCCAGCGCCAGCGCTTCCGACGTGCCGATCATCAGGATGCCGAGCAGCATGTTGTTGCAGATCTTCGCGGTCTGCCCCGCACCGGCCGCGCCGGCGTGGAAGATGTTCGCGCCCATCTTCTCGAGCACCGGGCGCGCGCGCTCCAGGTCCTTGGTATCGCCGCCGACCATGAAGGTCAGCGTGCCGGCAATGGCGCCGCCGGTGCCGCCCGACACGGGCGCATCGATCATCGCGATGCCCTTGGCGTTGGCCGCCTCGGCCACCTTGCGCGACGTGGCCGCGGCGATGGTGCTGCTGTCGATCACCAGCGTGCCGGCGCGGATGCTGTCGAGCAGGCCGGGCTTGCCACCGCCGCCGAGGAACAGGCCCTCGACGTGCGCGCTGGCCGGCAGCATGCTGACGACCACGTCGGCGTCGGCCACGGTCTCGCCGGCCGAATTGGCGATGGGCAGGCCCTCGCCGCCGAACTTCTTGCAGGCTTCCGCCGAAAGGTCGAAGGCGCTGAGCGTGTGGCCGGCCTTGTGCAGGTTCATGGCCATCGGGCCGCCCATGTTGCCCAGGCCGATGAAAGCGATCTTCATGTGTCTTGTCTCCGTTGTTCTGTGCAGGAAATGGTGAGAGTCAGACCAGCGAGGCCAGCTCCGGCGGCATCTCGCCGCGCGGGCGCAGGTGGTCTTCGATGAAGGCGGGCGTGATCTCCTCGAGCGTGGCCGGGTTCCAGCGCGGGTTGCGGTCCTTGTCGACCAGCACCGCGCGGATGCCTTCGGCAAAGTCCTTGTGCGCGCAGAAGCCCAGCGAGGCCCAGTACTCCAGGCGGAACACTTCGGCCAGCGACATGCGCGGCACGCGCTGCCAGAGCTCGAAGCTCAGCGCGGCCGAGCTCGGCGCGCCCTTGGCGAAGGTCTTGGCGGCGCCCTGCAGCCAGGCGTCGTCGCTTTGCAGTTCGCGCATGCGCCTGGCGATGTCGAGCAGGTCGTCGCCGGCCATCAGCGCGTTGATGGCGTCGTAGTGCTCGCGCACCTTCGAGGGCGGCATTTCAGCGCCCTCGCCGGCCTTGGCCAGGATGCGCGACAGCGTGGCACGGTCGGCCCTGGCGTCGCCGCCGGCCCATTGCGTGGAGGCGATGGCCGCCAGCACGTCGGCCTTGCGCTCCTGCGGCACCAGCACGTCGGCCAGGCCGCAGAAGATGGTGTCGTGCGCGTTGACGTTGGCCGCCGTGAGCGCCAGGAACAGGCCCGTGCGGCCCGGCGTGCGGCGCAGGAACCAGCTGCCGCCCACGTCGGGGTACAGGCCGATGTTGATCTCGGGCATGGCGATGCGGCTTTGCAGCGTCATCACGCGGTGCGAGGCGCCGGCCAGCAGGCCCACGCCGCCGCCCATCACGATGCCGTGGCCCCAGCACAAAAAGGGCTTGGGAAAGGTGTGGATCAGGTGGTCGAGCTCGTACTCTTCGCGGAAGAAGTCTTCGGCGTAGGTGTTGCGCTCGGGGCCGCAGTCCAGCAGCGTCTGGTAGAGCTGGCGCAGGTCGCCGCCGGCGCAGAAGGCCTTCTCGCCCGCGGCCTGCAGCAGCACGCCGACGACGCCGTCGTCCCGTGCCCACTCGCGCAGCTTGGGCGTGAGCAGGCGCACCATGTCCACGGACAGCGCGTTGAGCGACGCCGGGGCGTTGAGCGTGGCCACCGCGAAGCGCTGGCCGCCGGCGGTCTTGATTTCGTCGAAGAGAACTACGTTGTCGGTCATTGTTTGAAAGATTCCATGTGCACGACGCTCAGCGGATGTCGCTGTCGCCTTCGAGCAATTTTCGCGCAACGATGACGCGCATGATTTCGTTCGTGCCTTCGAGGATCTGGTGCACGCGCGCGTCGCGCACCAGGCGCTCCAGCGGGAACTCGCTCAGGTAGCCGTAGCCGCCGTGCAGCTGCAGCGCGTCGTTGCAGACGTTGAAGCCCGCATCGGTCGCAAAGCGCTTGGCCATCGCGCAGTAGGTGCTGGCGTCGGCATGGCCCGCGTCGAGCTTGGAGGCCGCGAGGCGCACCATCTGCCGCGCCGCGACCAGCTCGGTCGCCATGTCGGCCAGCTTGAACTGCAGCGCCTGGAAGCTCGCGAGCGGCTTGCCGAACTGCTGGCGCTCGTGCAGGTAGCGGCGTGCCGCGTCGAGCGCGCCCTGCGCCGCGCCCACCGAGCAGGTCGCGATGTTGATGCGCCCGCCGTCGAGCCCCTTCATGGCAATGCGAAAGCCCTCGCCTTCCTTGCCCAGCAGGTTCTGCGCCGGCACGCGCACGTTGTCGAAGTTGATGGTGCGCGTGGGCTGGCTGTTCCAGCCCATCTTGTGTTCCTTCTTGCCGTAGCTGACGCCCGGCGCGTCGGCCGGCACCGCGAAGGCAGAGATGCCGCTCGCGCCCGCGCCGCCCGTGCGCGCCATCAGCACCAGCACGTCGGTCGCGCCCGCGCCCGAGATGAAGGCCTTGCCGCCGTTGATGACGTACTCGGTGCCCTGCAGTTCGGCGCGTGTCTTCAGCGAGCCCGCGTCAGACCCCGCGCCCGGCTCCGTGAGGCAGTACGAGGCCAGCTTGCGCCCGCTCGTCAGGTCTTCGCCCCACTGCGCGGCCACCGCGTCGCTCGCCCAGGTGCCGAGCATCCACGTCGCCATGTTGTGGATGGTGATGAAGGCCGTGGTCGAGGGGTCGACCGCGGCCATCTCCTCGAACACCAGCGCCGCGTCGAGCCGCGGCAGGCCGAGGCCGCCGATGCGCTCGGGCGCGTACAGGCCGCAGAAGCCCAGCTCGCCGGCCTTGGCGATGGCCTCTTTCGGGAAGATGGCCTCGGCGTCCCACTGCGCCGCGTGCGGCGCGAACTCGGCTTGCGCAAAGCTGCGCGCACTCTGCGCGAAGGCGTTCTGTTCTTCGGAAAGTTCGAAATTCATTGCTCGCGACCCTTCCAGCGATCCAGTTCAGCGCTTCGTTTGAGGGTTGATTTTTCCAGGCAGGAGCTGAACACCAGCGGCCAGATGGAGCCACCCTCGTTCGCCTTCGCCGCACGCTTGCAGGCGGGGTCCCGGCCCTTGAGCCAGGCCCGCTGTTCGTTGCGCAGCGCGACGCGCATCTGCGGCGAGAGCGTCTTCATCACCTCGCCGTACCGGATGTTGAGCGTGGCGTCGGCCGCACGAAAATCGCGCGCCGCGCACTCGTTCATTTCCTGCTGGTTCCCGTTGGGGTTGCAGTCGGTCGCGCCGGCGTCGGCAGCGGCCTGCGCCCTGCCGGCGAGCAACGCGACCGTCGCCACCGCGCCCCAGGCCGCGATGCGAAACCCTCGCCTCATTTGAGGCTGATGGTGGTGTTCACGCCGTGCGAGACGGTGCTGTCGTCGAACCAGCGCGCCGTGACGGTCTTGGTCTGCGTGTAGAACATGATGACCTGCTTGCCGTACGGGCCCAGGTCGCCGAGCTTCGACGCGCGCGAACCGGTGAACGAGAACATCGGAACCGGCACCGGAATCGGCACGTTGATGCCGACCTGGCCCACGTCGATGTCTTCCTGGAAGCGGCGCGCCGCGGCGCCCGACTGCGTGAAGATGGCCGTGCCGTTGCCGTTCGGGTTGCTGTTGATCAGCTCGATGGCTTCGTCGATGGTCTCGGCATCGGCCACGCACAGCACCGGGCCGAACACTTCCTGGTCATAGATCGTCATGCCGGGCTTCACGCCGGTGAAGATCGTCGGGCCGACGAAGTTGCCCTTCTCGAAGCCGGGCACGGTGGGCTTGCGGCCGTCGAGCACCAGCTTGGCGCCGTCGGCCTCGCCGCGTTCGATGAGGTTGTTCACGCGGTCGTACGCTGCGCACGACACCAGCGGGCCCACGTCCACGCCCTTCTCGGTGCCGGCGCCGATCTTCAGCGTCCTGGCCTTCTCGATGAGCTCGGGCACCCAGTTGCGCGCATCGCCCACCAGCACCGCCACCGACACCGCCATGCAGCGCTGGCCCGCGGCGCCGAAGCTCGCGCCGGCCAGTGCGTTGAGCGTCTGCTCCTTGTTCGCGTCGGGCATCACGATGGCGTGGTTCTTCGCGCCCATCATGCATTGCGCGCGCTTGCCGGCCAGCGTGGCGCGGTTGTAGACGTGCGTGCCGACCTTGGTGGAGCCGACGAAGCTGATCGCCTTGATGTCCTTGTGGTCGCAGATGCCGTTGACGATGGCTTCGCCGCCGTGCACCACGTTCAGCACGCCGGGCGGAATGCCGGCTTCGAGCGCCAGTTCGCACAGGCGCATGGTGACCATCGGGTCTTGCTCGGAGGGCTTCAGCACGAAGGTGTTGCCGGTGACGATGGCCATCGGGAACATCCACAGCGGGATCATCGCGGGAAAGTTGAACGGCGTGATGCCGGCGCACACGCCCAGCGGCTGCAGCAGCGTGTAGGTGTCCACGCCGTTGGCCACGTTGTTGGCCAGTTCGCCGAGCTGCAGGTTGCCGATGTTCGAGGCGTGCTCGACCACCTCGAGGCCGCGGAACACGTCGCCCTCCGCATCCGGCAGCGTCTTGCCCTGCTCGGCCGTGAGGATCGCGGCGAGCTCGCCCATGTTCTCGCGAATGAGCTGCTGCAGCTTCAGGAAGATGCGCGCGCGCGCGCCGATGGGCGTCTTGCGCCAGGTCTTGAAGGCTTCCTTGGCGGAGGCGACGGCGGCGTCCAGCTCGGCCGGGGTGGCGAAGGGCACGCGGGCCAGCACCTGCTGCGTGGCCGGGTTGACGACGTCGCGCCATTCGGTGGTCTTGGATTCGACCAGCTTGCCGCCGATCAGCAGCTTGACGGTGGCGACTTGCGTCGAGGGGGTGGTGGTGGCGTCCATGAGGGTTTGTCTCCAGTGAATACGGGTGCCGGTTGAACCGGTTCAGCCACGCATCCTAGCTTTGCAGATTTGCCATGACAATAGACAAATATGCGCGGCCGCTTTGCAAAAATGCAAAGCCCCCTCCTCGATGGCGCGGCGATCCGGCCACACAAGGGCACACATGGACTGGGACAACCTGCGGTACTTTCTGGAACTGGCCCGCTCGGGCACGCTGATGAGCGCGGCGCGCCGGCTCGAGGTCGACCACACCACGGTGGCGCGGCGCATCCAGGCGCTCGAAAAAGAAGTCGGCGCCCCGCTCTTCTCGCGCGAATCGGGCGGCCACCGGCTCACCGAGGCGGGCCGGCGGCTGCAGCCGCAGGTCGAGGCGATGGAAAGCGCGTTCCAGGCCGTGGAGAGCACGGCGCCGGCTTCGCAGGAAGGGCTGTCGGGGCTGGTGCGCATCGGCGCGACCGAGGGCTTCGGCACGGTGGTGCTGGCGCCGCAGCTGGCGCTGTTCGCGGTGCAGCACCCCAAGCTCACCATCGACCTGCTCGCCATGCCGCGGCTGGTGCACCTGTCGCGGCGCGAGGCCGACATCGTCATCTCGCTCGAGCGCCCCGCGCGCGGGCCGGTGGTGGTCAGCAAGCTCACCGACTACACCTTGCGCCTCTATGCATCGAAGAAGTACCTGGCCGCGCACAAGCCCATCAAGACCCGCGAAGACCTGCGCGGCCACACCTTCATCAGCTACGTGGACGACCTGCTCTTCAGCAAGGAGCTGCAGTACCTGGACGAACTGCACCGCCCCGACGCCTTCGCGCTGCGCAGCACCAGCGTGCTCGCGCAGCACAGCGCGGTGGTGGCCGGAGCGGGCATCGCCGTGCTGCCGGCCTTCGTGGCGGAGAACGACGGCGCGCTGAAGCCGGTGCTGCCGGGCCAGGCGAACTTCACGCGCACCTTCTGGATGTCGATGCCGGCGGAGACCAAGCACCTGGTGCGGATGCAGGCGGTGTGGGAGTTTTTGCGCAACACGGCGCAGGCGCAGCAGCAACTGTTGCTGTTGCCCCCGGCCTGAGGTCGCGCCTCAGCCCCGCGGCGGGGCGATGTCCGGAAAGTTCTGGGCCACGAAGTCGACCACGAAGGCCTGCGGGTCCACGCGATGGTTCTCCGTGTCCGCATGGTCGAGGTAGCGGCGCCAGAAGTGCCGGATCCTGTCGGGCACGTCGTCGGCAAAACCCATCTGGCTGCTGACGATTTCCTGCCAGGTGCCGCTGGCGCTGAAAGTCTGCGCGAGCCGGGGCTCCAGCGCCTCGAGCGTGGCCCGTTTCTGGTCGTCGAGCTGGTCGATGGCGTCGAGCACCAGGCAATCCACCAGCCGCAGCAGCGGCCTTCCTTCGTATCTGTTCATCGTTGTGTGCCGCCTTGTCGTCGGCTTTCACAGGTTGTCGCCCGTCGACCGGGCTCGCGCTGCGATTTTGCTGCAAGCGCAGATCGACATGGCGTTTCCGCAAGGGCTGCAATGGCCCGCCGGGACGGCACTGGGTGCCGAGGGCTTGCTATAGAGTCGCGGCGCTGCCTTCGCGCACCGGCAAACCCGATGCACGCAACCGTGAGCGCACCACAGGATCACTTCGCCGGAAAAATGCAGGAAATCTCGAACACCATCGACACCGGCAGCTACGCCGAGCTGCTCGACACCATCCGCGCACTGAACCCCAAGCAGCGCAAGGCCGCCGCCAGCTGGATCACGGCGGACTGGAAGCAGCGCGCAGCGTCTTCCTCCTTCGCGCACCCGCGCGATGCCACCGAACCCTTCGCCCGCTGGATGCGCCTACTGGTCGCATTGACGGCCACGGCAGCCGACCCCAAGAAGGCGTTGGCCATTCCCGTTCGGCACTTGTATGCGGAGTACGGCATCCCCTGGCGCGCCGGCGAGAGCATTCCCGCGCCTGCCAGCGCCGAGGCCATTGCCGCTCTCGCGCAGAGCGCGATCGCCCGTGGCCCCGAATGGTGCGCGCACTACATGCAGCTTGTCGCCGACACAAAGAAATCCAGGCCGATGTTCGTGGATGTACTGCTGCTCATGGCACATGCGCATGCGCTCGCACTGCCGACCACGCCGGTCATGAGCGAACTCTGGGCCGTCCGCTTCAGCCACATGCTGCCCTCCGACCGGCAGGTGGCGGACCCGTCTCTCTACGCGCACACGGCGCCGGCATTGGAACTCGAACACATCGACGGCAACTGGTCGGTGCGGGGCCGCGATGTCATCGTCCACAGCGCGCACGAGGCCGTGCGCCTGGGACAGGCCACCGGGCCCATGCTGCTGTCGCTGTTCGACCATCGGGACGCCGTCGGCACCATGGTGCGCAACGGCGGGCAGCTCGCCATGGACCAGGCCGCGGAGGTGGTGGCCAAGCTGGTTGCGGACGGCGTGGTCGACGCCTCGCAACTGGCACGCCAGGCCATCGCAGCGTTGAGCCGTGGCGACTCGGTGAGCTGCCAACGGCTCCAGACGCGGCTGCTGATGACGGCGCACGGCGCCACCGAGGTCGTGGTCGAACAGGCCCGCGTGCTGGCCAACCTGATGGGCAGCGGCACCGGCGCAGCCGCGAGCGCTGCGCAGGAACTGCTGAGCCGCGCCGATGCAGCGGCCGCGCTGCCCGACGACCTGTTCGTCACCGGTTGCCAGATGGTGTTCGCGCGCAAGGAAAAGGGGCTGCGCCAGGAACAGCTGGCCTGGGCCAGGCAGCGTGCCGCGCGCGCAGCTTCGGCGACGTCGGCGGTGCTGGGTATGACCGAGGCACTTCTTTGCGCCGATCACGCCTTGCAGAAAGATGCCGCCGCGGCCGTCGAGGCGGCCTGGCCCGCGCTGCCAGCACACGCGCACGCGGCGATCCTCGCGCAGATAGAAGCGAGCGGGGGCGTGCTCGACGACAAGCTGTACCGGTCGCTCTGGGAACGCTGCACCGGAGCAGCGCCAGCGTCCGCGTCAGCAGCGGAAGGTGCCCGGCAGCCGGCAGCGAGCTCGGCCCCTGAACGCGTGGGCCTGGTGAAGCAGCGTTTCGAGCCCTTGGCAGACCCCTCGCGCATGCCCGCCGAGGTGAAGTTCAGCTTGAACGCCTACCGCCTGGCACGCGATGCCTACCAGTTCGAACGCGCGATCCAGGCGGGCGTGGATGCCATCAACGGAGGCCAGACCGCCTGGGGCCGCGCGATCGCCGAGCAGCTTGGTGGCGACATGTCGTTCTGGCTGGGCATTCGCTTCGACACATTCAAGGGACGCGACGTGTCCGTGATCGCCTGCCTGCGCTTGAAGGAACTGAAAGAGGCCTTGGAGCGGGGAAAGCCATTCACCTTCATTTCGACGCCCAGCTACGCGCATGGCGCGATCGCGCCCGCCCGCCTGGTTGAACGCCTGGCTGCGCTGGCCGTCGCCGGCCAGACAGCCATGCCCTACGACCTGCTGACGGCCCTGCTGCGCACGGAGCCCTGCGAGCCGGAAGCACTGGCTGCGCTGCGCGCGATCGGCAGCACCCAGGCGATCATCGCCACGGAATTCCTGGCGGCCGGCGGGGCGATGCAGTTGCAGACGCGCTGGCTCGTGGTCGGTGGCCCCGGTGCGCCCCATGCCCAACGCCATTGCGAGTTCGCCGAATGGCTATCGCCCGAAAGGCGCGAGGTGTGCGTTGCCATGCCGCCCATGCCACACCCTCCGGCCATCGACGGCGTACGCCTTGAATGGACCTGGGGCTTCGAACCCGAAACCGCCCCTGTCGCGAGCGAGTTCGACATGGCGCCGAACTGGATCACCCCCGTGCTGCCGAACAACGCCGAAGCGCTGGCGGCGCTGCACCTGTGGGGCTTTCGCCGAGCCGGGCTCGAATACGGCACCGACGGCGGCAAGGTCGTTGCCGAAAGACTGCCCTTGTTCCTTGCCGCCCACGGGCCGGCCGGGCCCGCACTCCACCTGGCGATCCTCTATGCCATGACGGCCAACGACGCGTCGCCTCGCCTGGCGGGCAGCGACGCGCTCGTCACGCTGCTGCAACAAGGCCGCTGCGACGGCGCGCTGGCCTGTCAGTTGCTCACTGCCTGCATCGATTGCGGCAGCGTCAAGCCGGGTCGCCTTGCCGCTTCGCTGGCGCAGGTGCATGAAGCCGGCGAGACCGCCGCAGTCTGGGAATTGGTGCGTGCGGGTGCGATCGCAGCCCTGGGCATGGCGCGCGCACCGGCCGCCACGGCCGATCTGCTGGAACTGGGGGTTCGGGTTGCCAAGGCACTGGGTGTCAAGGAACGCATTGCGCAGCTCGCCGCGTTTGCGGAAGGCATCAAGGGCAAGCCCAACAAACTCGAAGCGCAGGCGCTGCGCCTGCATGCCTGCCTGACCGACTGATGGACTGATGGACCGCCATACCCACTGAAGAAGCGAAGAGCCCCCATGCAGACACCCACCGCCGATCTCGTCGACACCGGCTATCTGCGCGAATCGCGCTTCATCGACCGGCGCGACCGTGACCAGCAAGGCGCGCTGGTGCTCGAAACGGCCGTCGGCCTCACGCCCCACGGCCTGGTACAGCACCCCGTGCTCTTCAGCGGCCAGGTGCTGCGGCCCGACGTGGCGGCCGGCGGGCTGCGCAGCCTGGTGGAGATCGCCTCCACCCGCTACTTCAATCCGATTCCCGGCGGCTTCGCCTCGCTCGACCCGATCGTGACGGCGCAGGGAGACCGCCTGCGCTGCGAGGCCTTTTCAGCGTGCAACGGGGTCTATGCGCGGCTGGACCTGCTCGGCCAGAGCCTCGACGAACGGGCCCTGGGTTTCGGCACGACCAACATCGACATCAACCCGCTGCTGGCCCTGGCGCTCGCGGGCATCGCGCAGCACGAGCCGCTGCACCTGCAAGTGGGCCCCGAGCAGATCACCTTCGCGATGCCGGGCGGCCAGCACACCGAACGCAAGGTCGCGCTGCCGGAGCGCTGGGTGCGCGCGCTCGCCGAGACGCAGTGCCTCGCCAGCGGCATGGTCTTGCGCGCCGAACTCGACGGCATGGCATGGCGGCGCTTCGCGCAAGGGCTCAGCACGGCCGGCGGCAACGGCGCGGGAACCAGCCTGTGGGTCGTGCCCAGCCCCGGTGGCCTGCGGCAGACGCGGCGACCGCAGCGCGGCGCCGTGGCGCTGAACGGCACAGCCCGGCTGTCCGCCATCAGGAGGCTCCAGCACCTGGTGCAACGCGTGCGCATGTACGGACCCGAGGTGTCGGAGAGCACGCCGAGCGCCATCGGCGTGTGGGAATTCCAGCTGCCAGGCGCGCGCCTGTCGCTGATGCTCTCACCCGAACCGTACCGCGGCTTCTCGGGCGAAGGCGCGGTGCTCGCCTCGCTGGGCCGCGCGGACAACGCCGATGCGCAAACGCTGTCGGCCCTGCTGGCCTGGGAGCCTTGCATCGATCCCGCCGCGCTGGCGCAGGAAGCGCAGTTGCCGGTCGATCGGGTCGGACACGCGCTGACCGTGCTGGCCACCAGCGGCCAGGTTGGTTTCGACCTGCATGAGCAGCGCTACTTCCACCGGCAGTTGCCTTTCGGCGAAGACAGGGTGCGCCACAACTATCCGCGGCTCGAAGCCGCCAAGAAGCTGGTGGCCGACGGCGCCGTGAGCACCCAGGCAGACCGCCATCGCGTGGAGGGCGAGCACGGCACCTACTGGGTCGTGCCGCACCAGGGACGCTTGCAATGCACCTGCCTGTTCGAGGCCAAGTACAGCGGCACGCGCGGACCCTGCAAGCACGCGCTGGCGGTTCACCTGTTCACAGGGCTGCCGGCGGTTGGCGGCGCCGATGCGCGTTAGACAGGCAGACGAGCGGCGACGCGGCTCAGGAGAACAGGCGCCTCCAGAGGCTCTTGCCCGCAGCCGGCTCGGCAGCAACAGCGGCCTCGGCTTTTTCGAGCAACTCGATCAGCCCCGGCACACGCGGCTTCTTGAGGCGGCGCGCATAGACCAGGTAGCTCTCTTCCTCGTCCACCGTATAGAACTGCGGCGGTGTGGGCAGCGATGGCATCGTGCCCAGCAACACGCCCAGAGCTTCCAGCTGGTTCATGCGGATGGCGCTCGTGATCGCGGTTTCGCCCAGCGACGGAATGATCTCGTTCGCACCGGCCACGCCCTCGGCGAGCAACGCCCGGGCCGCATCGGTATCTCCGCGGACAACCGCCGCGCCCAGTGCGTCGAGCGCCGCCAGCTTCTCGGGCGACAGGCTGGCCTTGTACGCATCGCCGCGCTTGTCGTCTTCGTCGCGCGCGTCGCCGCCCTTGATCGTCATGAAGTCGGTGACCAGCGCGACAGGCTCGCCGGCCGCGTCGAAGGCCCAGAAGCTCGGATAGGTGCCGTCGCCCCAGCCCGCGCTGAAGATGACGACGTTGTTCGCGGAGCCTGCGCCCAGCGGGTAGTGGTCGACGCTGCGGTCGTCGCCCATCTCGGCGTCGATCACGTTGTCGAAGTAGCTCACGTAGTCGGGGTCGGCGGACTCTTTCGCGTCGCGCTCGGCCATGGCGGCGGGCGTGTCGGCGTCCATGAAGCAGCCGACGCCGGCATCGACCGGATAGCCGAAGAATTCGCCGTCGCCCAGCGCTTCGGGGGACTCGCCTTCGCGCAGGGCCAACGCCCATGTCAGATCGCCAGCCGCGAGGCTGGCGCGGTCCCGCAGCCACAGCACGGCCAGCGCATTGCGGCCCTTGTCGTGCAGCAGCTCCACGTCGAAGCGCCCGCGCACCTGCACGTTCACGGCGAACGGTGCGCGCTCGGGCTGCACCAGCGCGTCGCAGGCGACGACGCGCCCGCTCGTGATGTTCAGCGCGCCGCAGCGCTTGCGTTGCAGGTGACGCGCGGCCAGCGCGGCGTCATCGAGAAAAAGGGCTTGCAGGTTGTCGTTGTCGAGGTAGGCCATGGGGCCCAGTTTCTCATTGCCTGGCCACAGTGCGTCAAACAGGCCAAACGGGCGCATCGGTGCCCGGCGGCACGGAGGGGCGCGCATAGGCGGCCGGCGTACGGGACAGCTGCGCGCTGTGGCGCAGCGCGGCCAGCTCGCCAAAGCCCGACTTCGAAGTCTCGACATACGGTGTGGACGACGGCTTCGCGATGTCCAGCCCATCGGCCACGCGGCCCAGCGAGCGCAGCCAGCGCCCCGTCTGCGCAAGCGATACCTGAACATGCCAGCTGCCGCCCTCGCGCTGCTGACGCCACAGGGCGGCGGCCGCGCCGAAGGCCATGAGGTAGCCCGTGGCCTCGTCGAGGATCTGCATCGGCAAGGCGCGCGGCTTGCCGTCGCCGGCCGCCTTGCCTTCCGCGTCGTTGAAGCCCGTGGCGGTCTGCACGAGCGAGTCGAAGCCGCGGCGTTGCGCCCAGGGCCCCTGCGTGCCATAGGCCGTGAGCGACACGCAGACGATGCCCGGGCGCAGCGCGCTGACCTCGCGCGGCCCGAAGCCCAGAGCGGCCATGCCGCCGGGCCGGTAGCCTTGCACGAACACATGCGCATCGGCGATGAGCTCGTGCAGCGTGGCGCGGCCTTCGTCGGTGCGCAGATCGGCGTGCGCGCTGAGCTTGCCGCGGCTGGTGTCCGCGATGGCTTCGATGTTGGGCAGCTTCGGCGAGTTGATGAGCATCACGTCGGCCCCGTAGACCGCGAGCGCCTTGCCGCCGACCGGGCCGGCCAGGATGCGCGTGAGGTCGAGCACGCGCACGCCGCTCAAGGGGCGCTGGTCTTCATTCAGCGCCGGCAGCGGCAACGGCGCCGCGTCGCCGATGCGCTCGATGGTGAACAGTGGCTGCGTGGCCAGGGCCTGCGCCTGGGGCGTGGCATCCCATTCGTCGAAACTGCGCAATGCGGTGACGACGAGGCCTTGTGCGGCAGCGGCGTCTTCGAAATCGCGCGCCTTCCACGTGGCCATGGCCGCTTCGGCATCGGCGCGCGTGGCGGTCGCGGGGTCGAGCTTCATCAGCCGCAGCGCGCCGTCGCGGTGATGCGCGAAGTTCGCGTGCACGCGCACCCAGCCGTCGGCGCATGGGTAGAGGCCCGAGAACTTGTCCCAGATGTCGGCCACGTGCCCGTCGAGGCTGAACCAGCCCGTGCATTCGAGCGCCGCGTGCAGCATGTCGACCGACACGTCCTGCCTCGGCACGCCGCGCGCGTGCGCCAGCTCGCAGGCCGCGAGCGCGGCGGCCGCGATGGTGCTCTGCGCTGCGGCGCCGACCGCGAAGGACGAGGGCAGCACGGGGTCGGCGCCCGTGAGCCGCGCAAACGGCAGGGCTTCTTCGGGCAGGCCCGCCTGCCGCCAGATCGCGGCCAGAATTTCATTCGAATCCATCTGCGTTCTCCCATGAAAAAAGCAGGGCTCGCTCGCGCGGCCCTGCTTGTGCCTGTTGCAAGGCGGGCAGCCTTACGGGATCAGCTTGGCACCCGTCTTGCCCTGCAGCGTGTCGAAGCTCACGCCCGGCGCCAGCTCGACGACCTTCAGGCCTTCGGGCACGACGTCCATCACGGCCAGGTCGGTGATGATGCGGTCGACCACGCCCACGCCGGTCAGCGGCAGGGTGCAGGCCTCGAGGATCTTCAGGTCTTCGGTGCCGTCCTTCTTCTTGGCCACGTGTTCCATGAGCACGATCACGCGCTTCACGCCGGCCACCAGGTCCATGGCGCCGCCCATGCCCTTGACCATCTTGCCGGGGATCATCCAGTTGGCAAGGTCGCCCTTGGCGCTCACCTGCATGGCGCCCAGGATCGACAGGTTGATCTTGCCGCCGCGGATCATCGCGAAGCTGTCATGGCTGCCGAAGATGGCCGAGCCGGGCAGCGTGGTGACGGTCTGCTTGCCGGCGTTGATCAGGTCGGCGTCGACGTTGTCTTCGGTCGGGAACGGGCCGATGCCCAGCATGCCGTTCTCGCTCTGCAGCCACACTTCCTTGGTGCCGGTGTGGTTGGCCACCAGCGTCGGAATGCCGATGCCCAGGTTCACGTAGAAGCCGTCTTCGAGTTCTTGGGCGGCACGGGCCGCCATCTGGTCTTGGGTCCAGGGCATCTCAGGCTCCTTCTTTCTTGTTGGCGGGCACGGTGGGCACGGGCACTTCGGTGCCGGCAGCGGCCTGCGCGATCACGGCCTGGGCCTCGACCTTGGCGGCGGCGGCGTCCACCGGCGCGGCGGCGCTCACGGTGCGTTTCTCGATGCGCTTCTCGGGGTTGGCGTTGAGCACGATGCGGTGCACGTAGATGCCCGGCAGGTGGATGTCGTCGGGGGCCAGTTCGCCCACTTCGACGATCTTCTCGACCTCGACGATGCAGACCTTGCCGGCCATGGCGGCGGCCGGGTTGAAGTTGCGCGCCGTCAGGCGGAAGCGCAGGTTGCCCGACTTGTCGGCCACGTCGGCCTTCACCAGCGCCACGTCGGGCACCAGCGAATGCTCCATCACGTAGGTTTCGCCGTTGAACTCGCGCAGTTCCTTGCCTTCGGCCACTTGCGTGCCCACGCCGGTCTTGGTGAAGAAGGCCGGAATGCCCGCGCCGCCGGCGCGCAGCTTCTCGGCCAGCGTGCCCTGGGGCGTGAACTCCAGTGCCAGTTCGCCCGCCAGGTACTGGCGCTCGAACTCCTTGTTCTCGCCGACGTAGGACGCGACCATCTTCTTGATCTGGCGCGTTTCCAGCAGCTTGCCGAGGCCGAAACCGTCGACGCCCGCGTTGTTCGACACGACGGTCAGGTTCTGCACGCCGGAGTCCTTCAGCGCGTCGATCAGCGCTTCGGGAATGCCGCAAAGGCCGAAGCCGCCGACCGCGAGCATCTGCCCGTCGGCCACGACTCCCTTGAGTGCCGCGTCGGCGGAGGGATAGATCTTGTTCACTCGGGCTCCTTGATGGATGAATGGAGAGTGGGTGGGAAAGCCCTGAACGATACTACGTACCCGCATACGTAGTATTTCGTAATGGTGACCCCCGATGCCCGAGATCGATTACCGGCTGGCTTTTGAGCACGCGCCCGTCGGCATGGTGGTTTCGAGCAACCGCACCATCGTCGCCTGCAACCTGCGGGTGTGCGAAATTTTCGGCGCAACGCCCCCGGCGCTGGTGGGGCATTCATTCAGCATCCTGTACCCCAGCGTGGCCGAGTTCGAGCGCATCGGCAAGCGCATGGAGCCCTTCCTGAACGCCAGCGGCAACTACGCCGACAACCGCATGATGAGACGCCTGGGCGGCCTGCACGGCGCCATTGCGGGCGAGACCTTCTGGTGCCACGTCACCGGCCACGCGCTGAACCGCGCGGCGCCGCACGAGGCCGGCATCTGGACCTTCGAGGACCTGGGCTCACGCCGCGCCGTCAAGGCCGAGCTCACGCCGCGCGAGCGCGAGGTGGCCGCGCAGGTGATGCGCGGGCTCACCTCGAAGGAGATCGGCAAGGCGCTCGGCATCAGCCACCGCACGGTCGAGCTGCACCGGGCACGGCTGATGCGCAAGTACGCGGCGGCCACCACCGCGGAGCTGGTGCAGAAGCTGATCGCGGGCTGAAGCCTGCAATCTGCGCCGCGTCATTTGCAGCGCGGCGTGCAAGGCGCTGCGCACTGGGCGCGCAACGGTCGGGCGCGACAGCGCAGGCCGCCAGAAGTTCCAGCGGATCGCCCGCCGATCGTTGCAGAAACGGAAACGCCGTGTCGTCGAACCGGAGCCGCCGGCGCGCACTGGGAGGTCTATCGTTGAAGCCATGCAGGGCACGAAGCCCGCAATCACCCAGGAGTCCGAAAATGTCCACACCCCTTCATTCCGAAAAGAGCCTGTTGCTGCAAACGCAAGCCTCTGTCGCAAAGGCCCATGCGCTCGCGGTGCAGAAGCTGCCGGTGGCGCTCACGCTCTCGGCCATCATCCTGTCGATCATCAACGTCAGGCTGTAGTACCGCCTCGCGTGCGTGCTTGCGTACCCGCACGCACGCGTGCTCAGTCGGGCTTGATGTCCGCCGACTTGATCACCTTCGACCAGGCCGCCAATTCCTGGTCGACGAATTTCGCCAGCGTGGGCGGGTCCATGTAGGTCGCGAAGGCGCCCTGGTCGTCCACCTTCTTGCGGAACGACTCGCTCTCGACGATCTTCCTGATCTCCGCGCTGAGCTTCGCCACCACCTCGGGTGGCGTCTTCGCCGGCGCGAACACCGCGAACCACGATTCCACCTCGTAGCCCGGCAGCCCCGCCTCGGCCGAGGTGGGCACATTGGGCATCGACGCATGCCGCTTGCTGCCGGTGTACGCCAGCGCCTTGATGCGCCCGCTCGCGAAGTGGCCGATGACCGAGGGCGGCGTGGTGATGAACATGTCGACATTGCCCGAGATCAGGTCGTTGATGGCCGGACCCGACCCCTTGTAGGGCACGTGCGTCATCGGCTCCTTCGCCTGGCGCGCCAGCAGCTCGCCCGCGATGTGCTGGATCGAGCCGTTGCCCGACGAGGCGAAGAACAGGCCACCCTCCTTCTTCTTGCCGTATTCGATGAGCTCCTTCATCGAGTTCACGGGCAGCTTGCCGCTCACCGCGACGACGTGCGGGGCGCGCATCACCATCGCCACGGGCACGAAGTCCTTGGTCGGGCTCCACTTGAGGTTCGGGTACAGCGAGGGGTTGCCGACGTGGTAGCCCGAGTACTGCATCAGCAGCGTGTAGCCGTCGGGCGCCGCGCGCGCCACGAACTCGGCGCCGATGTTGCCGCTGGCACCGGGCCGGTTGTCGACCACCACGGGCTGGCCCAGCGCGCGCTGAAGCGGCTCGCCGACCAGGCGGGCCATGATGTCGGTGGAGCCGGCCGGCGCGGTGGGTACGACGAAGGTGATGGGCCTGGAAGGCCAGGTATCAGCATTGGCATCGGCACTGGCGGCGCAGGCCGCCCATGCCAGGCCGAGCGCGATGAAGCAGTGAGCGGGTTTCATGGTTTGTCTCCGTTGGTTTGTCCTGGGGTCTGCCCGAATTCCCCGGCCCGTCAGGGCGCGAGCTCCGAGATCTCGATCAGGTTCCGGTCGGGGTCGCGCACGTAGACCGAGCGGATGCGCGAGGTGGCGCCGGTGCGCATCACCGGGCCTTCGACTACGGGCACGCCCTTGTCCTTCAAGCGCGCGATCACGGCCTCCAGCGGCACGCTGGCGATGAAGCACAGGTCGAGCGAGCCCGGCGTGGGCCATTGCGCCTTGGGCTCGAACTCGTGGCCCTTCAGGTGCAGGTTGATCTTCTGGTTGCCGAAGCGAAACGCCTTGCGGCCGGCGCCGAAGCTCTCCAGCGACATGCCCATCGCCTCGACATAGAAGCGGATGCAGGCGGCCTCGTCGGCGGTGGTCAGCACCAGGTGGTCCAGGTGATCGATCATGGGTGAGGCTCCTTCTGCCGTTGCGGTTCGCGCGCGCGGGCACGCGCAAGGGTGTCGTCGAAATCCGCGGGCGGCGCGTGCCGCGTCAGGCGATGCCCCGCGCGCGACACCTGGCCCGGCAGGTCGTGCCGCACCAGCGACTGCAGCTCGGCCGCCGCGGCGATCAGGCCGTCCAGGTCCATGCCGGTGTCGTAGCCCATGCACTGCAGCATGTGCACCACGTCTTCGGTCGCCACGTTGCCGGTGGCGCCGGGTGCGTAGGGGCAACCGCCGATGCCGCCGAGCGACATGTCGAGCCGCCGGATGCCGGCCTCGACGGCGGCCACCGTGTTGACGAGGCCCATGCCGCGCGTGTTGTGGAAGTGCGCCGTCCAGTCCATCGACGGGCGCGCGGCGATCGCGCCCTCACAGATGGCTTGCACCTGCGTCGGGTGCGCCATGCCCGTGGTGTCGCACAGCGTCACACCCTGCACCTCGAGCGCCGCGAAGCGGTCGATCCAGCTGCGCACGCCGTCCCCTGCCACCTCGCCCTCCATCGGGCAGCCGAACACGCACGCCAGCGACACGTTCACCGGCACGCCCGCCTGCTTCGCCAGCGCGATCACGCCGGCCAGTTGCGCGAACGACTGCTCCCGCGTCATGCGCAGGTTGGCGAGGTTGTGCGTCTCGCTCACCGACATGACGATGTTGAACTCGTCGATGCGGCTTTCCAGCGCGCGCTGCGCGCCGCGCAGGTTCGGCACCAGCGCGGTGTAGACCACGCCGGGGCGGCGCGCGATGCGGTGCATCACTTCTTCGCCGTCGCGCAGCGCGGGAATGGCCTTGGCCGACGTGAACGAGGTCACTTCGATCTTCGCGTAGCCCAGCGTGCCGAGCCGGTCGACCAGCGCGACCTTGTCGTCGGTCGGGATGAAGCGGCTTTCCATCTGGAAGCCGTCGCGCGTGGCGACCTCGTTGATGTACAGCCGCGTGCCGTGGCCGGTCTTCATGCGGCCTCCCGCTCATCGCGCCGCGCGGGCCATCCGCCGGCCTGCAGGTCGCCGCTGTGTTCGCCCAGCCGCGGCGCGGGGTGCGCGATGCGGCCCGGCGTGGCGCTGAGCTTGGGCACCACGCCGGGCACCTTCAGCGTGGTGCCGTCCGACGCCGGGGCCTCGACGATCATTTCGCGCGCCAGGTACTGCGGGTCGCTCGCGATGTCGGCCACGGTGTAGATGCGCCCGACCGGCACGCCGGCCGCGTCGAGCACGGCCAGCACCTCGTCGCGGCTGCGCGGCAGCGTCCACGCCTCGATGGCCGCATCGATCTCTGCCACGCGCAGCACGCGGCCGTCGTTGTGCTTCAGTTGCTCGTCGCACCCGAGGTCTTCGCGCCCGATGGCCCGCATCAGCCGCCGGAAGATGCTGTCGCCGTTGCCGGCCACCAGCACGTAGTGGCCGTCGCTGCACCGGTAGGCGTTGGTCGGCGCGATGCCGGGCAAGGCGCTGCCGGCCCGCTCGCGCACCGCGCCGAAGGCGTCGTACTCGGGCAGCAGGCTTTCCATCACGTTGAACACCGACTCGTACAGCGCCACGTCGATGAACTGCCCTTCGCCGCCATGCGCCGTGCGGTGGTGCAGCGCGGTCAGCACGCCGATCACGCCGTGCAGCGCCGCCAGCGTGTCGCCCAGCGACACCCCCACGCGCACCGGCACCCGACCCGGCTCGCCGCTCAGGTAGCGCAGCCCGCCCATCGATTCGCCGAGCACGCCGAAGCCGGGCTTGTCGCGGTAGGGGCCGGTCTGGCCGTAGCCCGAGATGCGCAGCATGATGAGGCGCGGGTTCAGCGCGTGCAGCTGTTCCCAGCCCAGGCCCCAGCCTTCGAGCGTGCCGGGCTTGAAGTTCTCGATGAGCACGTCGGCCTCGAGCGCCAGGGCGCGCACGGCCTCCTGGCCTTCTGCGCTGCGCAGGTCGAGGCACACCGAGCGCTTGTTGCGCGACTGCACTTCCCACCACACCGACGTGCCGTCGCGCAGCAGCCGCCACTTGCGCAGCGGATCGCCGACGCCGGCCGGCTCGATCTTGATGACGTCGGCGCCGAACTCCGCGAGCGTCTTGCCGGCAAAGGGCCCGGCAATGAGCTGGCCGAGCTCCAGCACCTTCAGGCCTTCGAGTGCATTCATGTCCGCGTCTGTCTCCATGTTGGGTTGGGCCCAACTCTAGGAACAGACGGCGCGGCGCGGAATTGCTTTGACGGCAGCAGGCCTTCGCAGAACGCGAAGGCCCGGCACGGTTGGGTTCGGTTGGGTTCGGTGCGCTGCCCTGCGGCTTACTTCTTCCGGGGCAGCCCGGGCTTTGCCGCGGTCGGCAGCGGCTCCGGCGCCTTGACCCAGCCGCGCAGCAGCAAGCCCATGAAGAGCCCCGCGCCGAAGATGGCCCAGTACACCCAGCCCGGCAGGCTTTCCATGCCGCTGTGCAGGTTCATGCCGAAGGCCGCGCCGATGGCCATCAGCGGGAAGGTCAGCGCCGCGATGGTGTTGAGCTTGTGCTGCGCGCGGCTCACTTCCATGGCCGCGTGCGCCTGCTGCTCGGCCGCGTGCGCGAGCCGGTAGTCCAGCGACATGCGCGTGTCGGCCAGCAGCAGCTCGATGCCGCGCGCGATCTCGACCGCGCGGTCGCGCATGTCGGTGATGAGCGCGTCTTCAGGCACCGCCTCGCGCGCGGCCTGCAGCGCGGTCTGCATGTTCGACGCGGCGCGCGACAGCGGAATGAGCGGCCCGAGAATCTGGAACAGCGCACCGGAGTTGTCGGCCGCCTCGTGCCGGATCTCGAAGGCGCTCAGCGCCGCACGGTAGCTTTCGAGCAGCTTCTGCAGCGCCCGCTCGCCCGGGTTGTTGCCCTTGTGCAGCCACGCCCCGTCGGGCTTGCGCAGGAACACGGCGTTTTTGCGCTCCGCACCGGTGCCGGCAGGCGGCTCGTGCAGGATCACCATGAGGTGCCCCGCTTCGTGGAGCACGCGCTGCGCGCCGTAGCTGGAGGTGCCCAGGCGCTGCTGCAGCTCGGGCGGCAGCTCCCAGTCGTAGTCGATCCGTCGGGTCATCGGGGGGCCTGCAGTTCTTTCCACAAGGTGTCGAATTCGTCGGCGAAGCGGCGAACGAGCGAAGGGTCGTTGGTCAGCACCAGGTTCTCTTCGTTGAAATCGCAGGCGCTGCGCGTCCAGTTGTAGCTGCCGTTGAGCAGCCGCATGCCGTCGAAGATGGCGAACTTGTGGTGCATGTGCGCGTCGGTGCGGTCCACCGCGACCGGAATGCCGGCGGCGCGCAACTGGCCGATGTCGCTGCCCAGGTCGAACTCCTTGTCGTTGTCGGAGATGCAGCGCAGCGACACGCCGCGCCGGTGCGCGGCCAGCACCTCGGCGGTGATGCGGTCGTCCGACAGCGTGAACACGCAGAGGTCGATCGAGCGTTTGGCCGCGCGCAGCTGCTGCCGGATGGCCTGCAGGCAGGCCGTGCCGGGGCTGAAGAAGGCCTGCGAGCGCACCACCGCGTTGTCGGGCGATCGGCCGGTGTCGATGGCGCGGACCACGCCTTCGAGCCATTTCAGCAGCGACAGCTGCTCCGGGTCGGCGGTGCGCGCGCGCACCAGGTCGAAGGCCCGGTTGCGCAGCTGGCGCAGGCCGTCTTCCGGCGGCGAGGCCTCTCGCAGCGTGTGCACCAGCACACGGCGCTCGTCGTCGCTCAGGCGCGCGTCGGCCAGGGTGGCGTCGAGCTGCGCGAGCAGCTCGGGCAACGCCGGCGGCGGTTCGGTGGCGGGGGTCGAGGGCAGCGCGGACATGTCATTGGTCCTTGTCGGGCTTGGGCGTGCGCCGCGGTGCGGTGCGCGTGGCGTTCACCTCGGCGGCCAGGCGCTCCATGTCCTGGGTGATCGAGCGGTCGAGCTCGAGCCGGCGCTCGGTGGCGGTCACCAGCGGCAGGATCAGCTCGCGGTAGGTCACGGCGATCTGCAGCATCGCGTCGGCCAGGCGCTGGCTGTCGCTCGGGCCTTCGGCGGGTGCCACCGGCCCGGGCTTCAATGCATCGACCGCGCGCGCCACGTCGAGCATGCTGCTCGCAATGCGCTGGCTGCCGTCCACATCGCCGCCGCCCAGCTTGCGCTGGCGCACGAACTCGTCGCAGATCTCCTTCCAGCGCGCGGCTTCCTCGGGCGTCGGGCTGCCCAGCAGCTGGGCCAGGCGCAGCAGGTTTTCCTCGGCGCCGGTGGTCAGCGTCTGGGCCTCGCCGCGGTAGTGGTCGCGCAGCAGCGCGTCGAGCTCGTCGTCGCGCATCAGCGCGGTGATCTTGCCCGCCAGCTTGGTCATGTTGCGGTAGCTGCCCTGCAGCTTGAACGGCGGCGCGACGCGGTAGGTCTCCTGCTGCGCGGCCGACTCGATGTACGCGAGGTTCACCTTCAGCAGCAGGTCGCGCGCCCGGAACAGGCGCAGCAGCAGCGCCTTGATCTCCTCGAGCTCGACTGCGCTGTAGGCGTGCGACAGCGCGCTGCTCGGCACCTCGTGGCCCTGCGCCATCTGCACCAGCAGCTGCACGTCCTTCGGGTCGCGCGAAGCCAATGGCATCAGCGTGGGGTTGGAGGTCAGGCTGTTCTCGATGTACGACAGCGCGAAGGCCGCCTCGCGGCCCGAGAGCACGTCGCCCAGGTTGTAGATGTCGGCCCGGTTGGCCAGCATGTCCGGGATCTTGAACACGTCGCCCGACTCGGTGTACGGGTTGCCCGCCATCACGATCGCGAAGCGCTTGCCGCGCATGTCGTAGCTGCGCGGCTCGCCGTTCCACACGCCCTCGATGCGGCGCGTGCCGTCGGCCAGCGCAATGAACTTCTGCAGGAACTCCGGGCTCGTGTGCTGGATGTCGTCCAGGTACAGCATCACGTTGCTGCCCATCGCCAGGCCCAGGTTGAGCTTCTCGAGTTCCTGGCGTGCCGCGCTGTTGGGCGCGTTGGCCGGGTCGATGGCCGTCACGCCGTGGCCCAGCGCGGGGCAGTTGATGCGCACGAAGATCAGGCCCAGGCGGTCGGCCACGTACTCCATGAGCGTGGTCTTGCCGTAGCCCGGCGGGGAGATCAGCAGCAGCAGGCCCATGCGGTCGGTGCGGCTGCCTTCGCCGGAAGAACCGATCTGCTTGGCGAGGTTGTCGCCGATGATGGGCAGGTAGAGCTCGTCGATCAGCCGGTTGCGCACGAAGGTGGACAGCGGCTTGGCCTGGAACTGGCCCAGCTTCAGACGGCCCTTCTCGCGCTCCAGCAGCTCGTGGCGCAGGCGCTGCAATGCCTCGTAGCCCGGCACCGCGTGCTGCACGTGGAACAGGAAGCGGCGCCAGAAGTCGTTGAGGTTCAACGTCATGCGGCCGTCGGCCACGCGCACGTGCTCGCCGCGCAGGCCTTCCACGGCCTGGTCGAGCGCCACGTTGACGCGCGTGCGCTGCAGCGGCATCGCCAGCACGCTGGCGGCGTCGTCGATCCAGTCGGCCGACTGCGGCGCCTGGTGAACGGCATAGGCATGCACCCAGTCGCGCGCCAGCCGCCAGCGCTCCGCCGGCGGGGCGGCGTCGAGGTCTGCCTGCCAGGCTTCGCGGCGGCCGCCGCGCTCGAGCTCGCGCAGCAGCGCGGCGGCCAGGTCTTCGCCCGCGCCGGAAACCACCCAGGTCTCGCCCGCATGCGCCGCCAGTTCGCGCACGAGGTAGGCCGCGGCCTGGTCGCACAAGGTGGCCACGCGGCCCTTGTGGGCCTCGCGCGCTTCGTCGTCGGCCGACTCGGCGAGCGGCAACAGGTCGGGCAGCACCTCGCGCGCGAAGTGCTGCAGCGAGCGTGCGGTGTCGGCTTCGAGCTGCGCGAGCGCATCGTGCCGGCCGAACAGTTCCTGCATCTGCAGCGCCGCGCGCGCGCGCCGCAACAGCGATTCGCGGTGCGCGATCAGGTGGCCGTGCTGCCAGTAGAGAAAGGCCAGCGCGCGCTCGGTCGGCCCCCAGGCCAGCAGGCCGGCCTGGTCCTGCATGGTGACCAGCGCGCCCAGCAGGCGCAGCGCGTCGTCGTCGTGAATGCCCTTCTGGTAGCCCTCCTGGTAGCGCGCGGCGGCGAAGCGGCGCACCATTTCCAGCAGCTGTGGGTGCAGCGGGTCTTCGGCCAGCAGCGTGCGCACGTCGGCCCAGCTGCGCTCGGCCTTGCCGTCGAGCAGCGCCTCGAGCAACCGGCCGGCAAGGTATTCGGCGCGCGAGAGCTCGCGCGTTTCCGACACCAGCGACTGGTTCCAGTACACCTGCAGCGCGCGCAGCCGCTCGTCGTCCACCGGGCTCTGGTAGTCGGTGCCCGTCACCTGGTAGGCCATGCCCTCTTCGCGCGCCACCAGCGTCAGGTCGACCGGCTGGCGGTGCACGGTGAAGGCGTGGCGGCCCAGGCGCAGCGTGTCGCCGCCCTCGCTCACCAGCTCGCGTTTGTCGCGCACCGCGCGCAGCGCCTGGTCGCGCGCGGTCTTCAGCCGCGTGTCGAGTTCGTCGGCCGGCACGGCCGCGCCCAGCGAGCGCAGGTCGGCAATCAGCGTGTGCAGCTTGCCGATCATCGGGTCGGCCGCGAAGTAGCTGTGCACCTGGGTCAGCTCGCCCAGCTGCGCAATGCGCCGCGGAATGCCGTCCAGGATACGCCCGGCCGCGTTGACCACGCCCTGCGCGCGGCGCTGGCGGGCCTCCACCAGGCTCTGGCGCCGGGCCGAGAGCGCCTCGTACACGTTCTCGCGCTTCTCGGCGATGTCGGCCAGGAAGTCTTCCTGCTCGGCGAAGCGGCCTTCGATTTCTTCCAGCTGGGCCAGCAGGCGCGTGAGCGCGTCGTCGCACTTCTCGGGCGTGTCGGCGAACTCCAGCGCGTTTTCCACCGCCTGGCTGAAGAGCTTGAACTGCGCGCCGAACTCCGCGCGCGCCTCCGTGGCGCCGAGCGACTTGCGCCGCGCGCGCGCATCGGCGCGCATGCGGTTGATGTCGGCGTAGATCAGCGAGATGCGGTCGAGGATCGACGTGCGGATGACCGCGTCGCCCCCCGGCAGGCTGCCGAGCTGCTCGGTCAGCAGGTCGAGCCCGGCGGCCTGCTCGTCGAGCGTGGCCAGCAGCTGGCCCAGCGCCGGCGACGTGGCCAGGTTGGGCAGGTCGAGCGCCAGCTTGTCCAGCGCCTGGCGCTGCCCGGCAAAGGCCGTGTCGGCCGCCAGGAACTGCATGGCGCGCTCGCCGATGCGCTGCTGCTCGGTCTCCAGCGCGGCGTCCATCGCGGCGATGCGCGGCAGGTCGGCGTAGCGCAGTTCCTTGAGCATCTGCAGCGCGCCGCGGCGCTCGCGCAACCGGCCCAGCGCCTTCACGAAGTCGTCGGGCGCGCGCCAGATGGTGCTGGCAATGTCGACCAGCAGCGCGTGCTGCTCGTCTTCCGCGCGCGCCAGCGCACGCGCGGTGTCGCGGCGGATGGTGTCGACCTTCTCGAACTCGGCCAGCGTGCTGCGCGCCACCTCGCTGATGCTGCGCAGCTCGGCCATGAGGCCGGCGGCCTCGGGCGCCTCGAGCCAGAAGTAGGCGTCGCTCACGCGGGTGCACTGGCGAATCAGGTCTTCGTAGGCCGCCTTGGTCGGCGCCTGTTCGCGCACCGCACGCGCAATGCCCATCAGGTCGCTCACGCCGCGCACCAGCTCGGCGTTGCCGATCTTGCCGAAGAAGCCGGTCGCGGGCGGCTGCGCGCTCACGTGCTCTTCGCTCGCGAACGGCGTCTGCCACAGCTGCATCGGGTGCACGCGCGTCGGCTCGCTGTCGTTGTCGTGGAACACCAGAATGCGGCCGTCGGCAAAGCGCGCGTAGCCGTTGGCGATGATCGGCGTGGCGAGCTTCTTGTCGATCAGGTTGTAGTTGAACAGCGCGTAGCGGCCCGGCTTCGGGTCGTAGAAGATGTAGGCCACGTCTTCGCCGTTGGGCGAGCGCAGCATGCGCTTGAAGCGCAGGTTCTCCACCATCTCGGTGGGCAGGTCGAAGCGCTTGTGCTCGCCCGACTGCAGGTAGTAGCCGCCCGGGAAGATGATGCCGTGGTCTTCCGGCAGCTGCACGCACGAACCGCCGATGGCGTCGATGCGCTCCACCTGCTGCGTGCGGATGTTGAACACCAGGTAGCGCGTGACCTGCTCGCGGTACGGTTTCACGCGCAGCAATATCAGCATGCCCAGCTTGGCCCACGCGATCTCGGCGTCGGTCAGCGACTGGCTGCGGTCTTCCACCGGCTCGCTGTAGATGCCCAGCCCGGTCTCGGTGTTGTTCTCGATCTTGATCGTGAGGTCGCCGCCCAGCGTCTCGACGAACACCGTGTCGAGCACGTTGATGTGCGGGTGCTTGCCGCCCACGTGGTCTTCGCGCGTGGCCACGGTCCATTCGAAGTCGTGGCTCGCGGGCAGGGCGATGTCGCGCTCGCCGCGGTTGTCGATGTAGCTGATGCGCCCGTCGCGCTCGATGGCCCAGCGGAACACGCGCACGTCGGTGACCTGCTGGCCGATCTGGAAGGACGCGAGCAGCTTGTCCTGCGTCACGCGCAGCTGCAGCAGCGTGGCCTGCTTGTAGTAGGCGTACAGCTCGCGGAAGTCGGAGGCGAAGCGCGCGTCTTCCAGGAAGCTGCCGGCCAGCGGCACCGGCTGCAGCTCGTCGCTGTCGGCGCCCTGCCCGGCTTCGCCCGGCGACACCAGCCGGTACAGGCCGAACACGTCGCCGACGGTAGTCTCCTTGCGCAGGCCGATGAACACGTTGTAGCCGAACAGCAGCAGGTCGCCGATGCGCACCAGGTCGCGCGCCACCGCGTTGTTCTCGGTGCGCGCGCGGGTGCGCAGCACCAGCGTCTGGTCGGAGCGGCCGAACTCGGCCAGCCGCTGCTCGTTGAGCGCCTGCGTCTTCTTCAGCAGGCCTTCGCCCTGGGTCTCGAGCCGCTTCTTCAGCAGGTCGTAGCTGCCACTGCCCGAGACCAGGGCTTCGGTCGGGTCGGACTGCGCCTGGGCGCCGGGCGGTGTGCCCGATTCTTGCGTTGGTTGCATAGGTCGGCGCGCTCAGTCCGCGCGCAGCAGTGCGAGCAGTTCGTCGGGGTGGGGCTGGGTGTCGAGCCAGGCGCGGATGCGGTCCAGCTCGTCGATGCAGTCGTTGCCGTAGCGCCGTCGCAGCGCGGCAATGCGCACCTCGCGCACTTCCTCGGTCTGCAGGCGGCGCTGCCAGCCATCGGAGAGCAGCTCGTCGAGCCGCCCGGCCAGGCCGCGGCTCACGATGGCGCGCCACTCGCCCTTGTCGAACCACAGGTTCTGGCAGGCCACGCAACGGTCGATGCGAAAGTCGGGCCCGGCGCTCACGCGCAGCCGCTGCATCAGGCGGTCGCACTCGGGGCAATGGCGCACCGACGCGGCGTCGAACACCTCGATCACCTCATCATCGACCGCGTGCGGCACGCGGGTCTCGTCGCCGGCCTTCCAGGCGCGCCAGTCGTCCATGGCCACCAGCATGCCGCTGCAGTCGCCGCACTCCACCGCGAGCAGCGCCTCGGCCAGCGCCACGGGCCGCATCGACGCGTGGGCCGAGCAACTGCACTTCAGGTTCGGGTTCATCGGGCGCCGCCGGTTCAGTTGCGGAAGGTGGAGATCAGGTTCTGCAGGGCGTTCTTCTGGCTTTCGCTGCCGTCGCTGGCGATCTTGTTCATCAGCGCGGCCACGCTCAGGTTCTGGATTTCGCCCGACGAGGTGCCCAGTGCGCCGACGATGTCGCGCAGGTCCTTCACCACGTCGCGCTCGCCCGACAGCTGGTCCTTGAAGGCCACCTGCAGCGCGTTGCTCTTGGAGATGACGCCGTCGATGCCCTTGCCCACCGACAGCGAGCGCACGAAGCTGTCGAAGTAGTCGCCCTGCCCGCCCACGATGTCGATCTTGGCGTTGGCCAGCGCGGTGCCCAGCACCTCGGCCTGTTCCTTGGCGATGGCGGTCTGCGCGTCGATGCCCTTGAGGGTCTCGATGTGCGACTTCTCCAGGCGCATGCGGAACTCCTCGTGGTCGCGCGTCTCGGGGCTCATGGACTTCATGGCCTCGAACTTCTCGTGCAGGCCCTTGGCCTCGGCACCGAAGCGCGCCTCGATGACCTGCGCATCGGCCTGGCCCGACTTGAGCGTGGCCTCGGCGTCGGCCGTGCGCACGTTGACTTCGGCGAGGCCGAGCTTTTCCTTGCCCGAGGCCTCGGCCTCGAACTTGGCGCGCATGCCGCTGGCTTCCGCCTGCGAACGGGCCTCGATGACCTGCGCGTCGGCCTGGCCGGCCTTGAGGATGGCGTCGGCATCGGCGGAGCGGATGTGCACTTCGGCCAGGCCCAGCTTCTCCTTGCCCGAGGCTTCGGCCTCGAAGCTCGCGAGCCTGGCTTGCGCGGTCGCAATCTCGACCTTGGCGGCCGCCAGGCCCGGCGCGGCCGAGATGGCTTCCACGCCTTCGGCTTCGCGCTTCTTCGATTCGGCGTCGCGCTCGGCCACCTTCAGCTTGGCGTCGGCCAGCGTGAGCTCTTCGGCGGCCTTGTGGCGCGCGCGCTTTTCCTGCGTCTCGGCGGCCTTCACGTCGAGCACCATCTTCTCGTCGGCCTGGCCTTCGGCCATGATCACGACGGCCTTCTTGGTGCGCTCGGCCTCGGCCACCACGCGCAGTTCCTTGATGGCTTCTTCCTGCTCGGCCACCGTGCGCTCGACCACGATGCGCTCGCGGATCACGTCGGCAATGGCCTTCTTCTGCACTTCGACGGCCTTGTCCTTCTCGATGCGCTGCAGCGTCACTTCCTTCTCGCGATCGACGATCTCCAGGTCGCGGGCGCGGATGACCTTTTCTTCCTCGACGGCCACGGCGCGCTTGCGGTTGTTCTCGGCCACTTCCTTCTCGCGCTGCACGTTCTCCTGCTGCACCGACACCGACTGCTCGGCGACCAGGCGCGCGGTTTCGGACTTGGTGCGCTCCTCGGCCTGGATCTTCGCCGTCTCGGCTTCCTCGCGGGCACGCACGCTGGCAATCTCGCGCTGCTGGCGCGCGGTGGCGTCGGCCTGCTGGCGCTCGAGCTCGAGCATGGCTTCCTGCGTCTCGACGTTCTTCTTCTTGATCTGCATTTCCTCGTTGCGGCGCAGCTCGTTGGTGCGCACGTGCTCGACCGCCGTGAGCTCGGTGATCTTCTTGATGCCCTGCGCATCGAGGATGTTGTTCGAGTCGAGCTCCGACAGCGGCGTCTGCTCGAGGAAGTCGATGGCCGCGTCTTCGAGCACGTAGCCCGAGAGGTCGTTGCCGATCTGGCTGATGATCTGGTCGCGGAAGCCGTCGCGCGCCTGGTACAGGTCGACGAACTCCATCGACTTGCCCACCGTCTTCAGCGCTTCGGAGAACTTGGCCGAGAACAGCTCCTCGAGCGTCTCGTGGTTGGAGGCGCGCGCGCAGCCGATGCCCTGCGCCACCTTCAGCACGTCGTCGGCCGTCTTGTTCACGCGCACGAAGAACTTCACCTTGATGTCCGCGCGGATGTTGTCGCGGCAGATCAGGCCTTCGTTGCCCGAGCGGTCGATCTCGATCGTCTTGACCGAGATGTCCATCAGCTCGGCCTTGTGGATGATCGGGTAGACCATGCGCCCGGTGAAGGTCACCTCGGGCTCCGCGCGCAGCGTGTTCACGATGAGGGCGTGGCCCTGTTCGATCTTGCGATAGAACTTGGCGAACATCGCGAACAGGCCGAGGATGACGACGGCCAATATGACGATGGCGAAGATGATGGGCTCCATTTTTTCTCCAGAATTGCTTTGAGAGCGAAAGAAACAGGTGAACGGTGCGGCGCGCCGGCAAGGCGCGCTCGAGCGGGCTTGCTCAGGCGACGAGGTCGTCGCGCGCGGCAACGAGGTAGCGGCCGGCCACCTCGTCGTATTCGACGATCAGCGCCTGCGAACCCCGCTTGAGCGTGTTGGGCGTCGCGGCCCACACGCGGATGTTCAGGCTCGCGCCGCGGCGCGCCACCTCGGCGCGGCCGTCCTTCTCGTTGACCACGCCGGTGACGACGCGGCAGAGCTGGCCGACCAGCGCGGCGTTGGTCACGGCCGTGTGGCTCACGAAC
Source organism: Variovorax sp. OK212 (assembly GCF_900112425.1). Taxonomy (GTDB): domain Bacteria; phylum Pseudomonadota; class Gammaproteobacteria; order Burkholderiales; family Burkholderiaceae_C; genus Variovorax. Next base: position 81,537 of record NZ_FOLP01000020.1, read on the forward strand.
AGGCCGCGCAGCGGCCGGATGGCCACCGCGGTGACGGGAATGGCGATGACCGCGCTGGCCACCAGCAGCACCGTGCCGGCCAGCAATTGCAGCGGCAAGGTGGGCACGAGCGGCAGCAGCCATTCGCCGCCGAGGCAGCACACCGTCCATGAGACGAGCACCAGCAGGCTCACGGCCACCGAGAACGGCACGCCGTTCAGGCCGAAGGCCACCACGTAGCTGGCGAGGTGGCCGATGTCGCTGGCGTCGCCGTCGGCATGCGTGTGCATGTGAACGTCGATGTCCAGGCCGCTGTGTTCGATGTCGACCATGCCGAGCATCGCGAGCACCCAGTAGATCACCACGACGCCCAGCAGCACCGTGTAGATCGCGGTGGGGTACCCCGTCACCGCTCCCATGAAATTGCCCATTGATCCTCCCGCGTACGGGTTGTTGTTTGTTGTTCTACTTGCCGCGTCCCGGCTTCCCTGTGCCGGTGTTCTTCTTTCCACTCGCCGCGGGCGCACCCCCTGCGGCATCTCCTGCAAAAGCGATCAGGTCGCGCGTGGCCCTCTCCTTGATGGCCAGGCGGTCGTCGGCGGCCAGGCCGTAGCGCTGGGCCAGGAATTCATAGTCGGCCGCGCTCAGCGAGACCGTGAGGCGCGGCCGCTTCGGCTTCGAGGTGGTCGCAAGGCCCAGCACCTGCCGGATCTGGTCGGACGTGGACACGTGCTGCTCGAACGCCGCGCTGCGCACGGCCTCGAGCACGGCCTCTTCCACGTCGAACGCCACCTGGACGGCGCGTATCGCCTCGTCGGAGCCCTGCCAGCGGACCGGCTTGGCGCGCATGTTATGGGGCTCCGGTCCCTGTGCCGGCAGCGGCGCCGTTGGCATTGGCGGCGTTCGCGGGGCTGGCCTGGCGCGCGCGGATGCGCTCCATCACCTTGCCCGTGCGGTCGGCGTCGTTGCCGATGCCCGCGGCGGCCAGCTTCTTCTCGAGCGCGCCGTGGCCGAACTCGTTGTCCAGCTGCTGGCTGGCCGTCATGCGGTCGGACAGGTCTTCGTGCCGCGCGCGGATGCGCTCCAGCGATTCCCGCGCATTGGCCAGGCGCGAGCCGCCGCTGCCGATGTTCTCGGAGATCGACTGCGTGGCGCGGTACACGCTCTCGGTGGTCTTGGCGATGTTGATCTCGCGCTCGTGCTCACGGATGCGCGCCTCGGCCGACTTGATCAACTCCTTGAGCTTGGCCACCTGCAGCGCGTAGGACGCGTGCGCCTTGGCCTGCTCCTCGAGCTCCTGCTCGAGCAGGCCGACCTTGGAAGCCACGTCGAGTGCCAGGCCTTCCTGCGTCTTGTTGAGCGCCTCCAGCGCCAGGCCTTCGTAGCGCGACACCTCGTTCTTCAGGCGCTCGATTTCGCGGGCCGACTGCATCTCCTTGGCCATCACGCCCGTGAGGTCGCCCTTGGCCTTCTCGATGCTGTGCTTGGCGTCGATGATTTCCTGCTCGTAGATGCGCGTGGCATTGCTGTCGACCACGCTCTCGCCGATTTCGCGCGCGCTGCCGCGCAGCAAGGTGACCAGCTTCTTGATGACTGTCATGATGATCTCCGCTTAGTTCAGGAATTCGGACAGGGCGTCGAGCGCATCGAGCGCGTTGTCGCTGAGAACGGCAACCTCGCGTGCGATGTCCTGCACGCTGGCGTCACGGCCCAGCGCGCCGGTGAGTACGTAGCGGCCGTCGACACGCCCGAAGGACGACAGCGGCACCGAAGGGTTCAGGTCGAGCAGCGATTCGAGCAGCTCGGTGCGGCGCTCGGGCTTCACTTCTTCCTCGGTCCAGAGGTAGCAGATGCAGATGATCTGCATGTCCGAACTGGTGACGAAGATCGGCAGCTCGTCGCGTCCCTCGATGCTCACCTGGATCACCGGCGTGCGGCCCGGAATGGGCTGCAGCTGCACGGGCAGCCCGCCCATCTCTGCGCCGGCCAGCACATCCAGTCCCTTGAGTTGATCGAGCAGTGATTGCATACCTCTCCTTGTGGTTGACTACCGATGGAAGCGCAACATTCTTTTGTGGGGTTCACTATAGGTTTGCCGACATAACATGTCAACGAACCCTTTTGTTTTCCTTCCAACCCGGATGGTGACTTTCGGCACTTGCGCGCTCCCTAGAATCCGCCGATGGCCCACTCCATCAACCCCGCCCGCGTCGACTTCGTGACGCTGCGCCTGTTCTGCGCGGTGGCGCAGTCGGGCAGCATCACCAAGGGCGCGCAGGCGTGCCACCTCGCGCTTTCGGCGGCGAGCCGCAGGTTGTCGGACTTCGAGGCCGCCGCCGGATCGAAGCTGCTCGAGCGCAGCGCGCAAGGCATCGCGCTCACGCCCGCGGGGCATGTGGCCATGCAGCATGCGATGCGGCTCTTCCAGGGTTTCGAGCAGTTCAGCAACGAGCTCAACGACTACTCCAGCGGCGTGCGCGGCCACGTGCGGCTGTGGGCCAACATGTCGGCGCTGACCGAGTTCCTGCCAGCCACGCTCGCGACCTTCCTGGGCCAGCACCCGGACATCCGCGTCGAGGTCGAGGAGCAGCTCAGCGGCGACATCGTGCGTGCGCTGGTCGACGGCCTGGCCGACGTCGGCGTGTTCGCCGAGAACACGCCGGCCTACGGGCTCGACGTGGCGCCGTTCCAGACCGACGAGCTCGTGGTGCTGTGCGCGAAGCAGCATCCGCTGGCGCGCAGCCGTGCGAAGCAGGTCGGCTTCAAGGCCTGCCTCGCGCACGAGTTCGTGGGGCTGAACCGCAGCAGCTCGTTGCTCGAACTCACGTCGCGCGCCGCCGAACAGGCCGGCATTCCGATGCGCCTGCGCGTGCAGGTGCGCAGCTTCGACGCGATGTGCCACATGATCGCGGCCAACCTCGGCATCGGCGTGGTGCCGCTGGCGGCCTGCAAGGCGCAGGTGGCGGCGCTCGACCTGAAGGTCGTGCGGCTCAGCGACGCATGGGCCACGCGGCGCTTGCTGATGGCGACGAAGACGGGCGCCGTGCTGTCGCCTGCGGCGCAGCTGCTGGCCGCGCACCTGCTGCGCCAGGCCGGGCCGTAGCGCCACACGCAGCCGCTATGCTGGCCGGCGGAGAAGAACAAATGCCACATGCCACGAACGGCACCGCCACGCGCTGCCACGCGCCACAGGGCGCCACCCCATGAGCACGCTGCTGATCGCCGGCATCTGCGCCGCATGGCTCGCCATGAACGTGTACCTGAGCAGGCGCATTCGCGCCATCGACGACAACCCGCTGCGAAGAAACATGCTTCTCGCCACGGTCTGGGTTCTCCCTTTCATGGGCGCGTTCCTGGCCTGGACGCACCTGCCCCGGCAACCGCGCGCCGCGAAGGCCGCGTCCACTGCATGGCCCGACGGCTTCACCCACGACGAGGCGCCGGAACACATCGCACTCGGCGACGGGCCCGGCTTCGCGCTGCGCGATCACATGGCGCTCTACGACGGACTCCCCTTGCTCGACTGGCAGGCGCTGGATGCATGGGCGTCGTCGACGGGCGACGCGGACCTGCAGCGCACCGCCATCGCCCTGGGCAAGCGCGCATGGCTGCTGCATCTCAGGGATGCACTCGGGCCCGATTTCCGCCTCTTCGAATCGGACGACGCCTTCGTGCTGTCGTCGCTCGAAGACGTCGTTGCCGTCGCAACGGCGGCCTACGTGGCGTCCACGCGCAAGCGCATCCAGCGCGTGCTTGCCGGCATCGCGCACTTCGAGGCACACGCCAAGAGCATCCTGCTGGTCGTGGACGACGAAGAGACGTACTACGCCTATGTGTCCAGCTACTACCCCGACGGCGGCGAGTTCGCGTTCAGCGGCGGCATGTTCGTCGATGCGGGGTGCGCGCACTTCCTTGCAAAGCGCGCGGACCTCGCGGCCATCGAGCCCGTCATCGCCCACGAGATGACCCACAGCGCGCTCTCTCACCTGAAGCTGCCGCGCTGGCTGGACGAGGGGCTGGCCGTCAACACCGAGCGAAGGCTCACCGGCGAGCCGCGCTCCCCGTACACGATCCAGGAATGGAAGCGCAAGCACCGGGCGTTCTGGGGCGAGGCGCAGATCCAGGAGTTCTGGTCGGGCGACTCGTTCTTCAGGACGGACGACGGCAACCTGCTGTCCTATGAGCTCGCACGGATCCTGGTCGAGCAGATGGGACGCAACTGGGAAGCCTTCGTGCACTTCGCATCGAATGCGGCGCGCGAGGACAGCGGCGCCCAGGCCGCGGCCGAGTTCTTCCAGGTGGACCTGGGCGCCTACGCCTGTGCCCTGCTCGAGAGAGAACCCGATCGTCGGTGGGCACCGAACCCGCAGGTGTGGGGAGCGCAGGGCGTGGCGGCAAGCGACGCCTGAGCAGGCTGATCGACAGCCTCAAGCCATCCGCTTCACCGCCCCGGTCCATTTCTCGAACGCCTTCATCTGGTCGCCGACGAACTTGCGGGTGATCTCGTCGGTGCATTGCCCTTGCGCGTCGAACTTGGCGGCCGCGCCCGCGATGAAGACCTCGGGCTTCACCAGCACCATCGCGTTGACGAACAGCATCACGCGGCGCAGGTCGTACTGGACGCGCGCGCCGCCCAGCGGCCCCGGCGAGGCCGACAGGATGGCGACCGGCTTGTGCGCGAAGGGCTGGTCTTCGCCCCGGCTGAGCCAGTCGATCATGTTCTTGAACGCGCCCGGAATCGAGAAGTTGTATTCCGGCGTGGCAATGACCAGGCCGTCGGCGCGGCGGATACGGTCGCGCAGGGCCTGCACCGCTGCGGGGTAGCCCTCGGCGAACACGTCGGCGTCGAACACGGGGATCTCGCGCCATTCGGCGACCTCCATGGCCATCGACGGCGGCATCGACGCGCCGGCCAGGTTCAGTGCGGCCCGGTTGAGGGATCCGGTGCGAAGGCTGCCGCAGAGGCCGACGATGTCCAGGGTGCTCATGGTGTGTTCCTTTGTTGTCCGAATGCGCTGGGCCAATTGCACCAGGCCGATTGCACCGGCCTGGGTGCTTGCCCGCGTCAGGGCCGCAGCACGAGCTTGCCGAGCGAGGTCCCGGCGTCCAGGATCTCGTGCGCGCGCCGCACTTCGCCCAGCGGCATCACGGTGGTGCGTGGCGCACGGATGTGCCCCGCGGCCATCAGCGCGATGGCGCTGTCCATGAAGCCGCGCCGCTGCGCGCGGTCGCTGTCGAAGGTGTGGATGGAGAACGTGCGCACGGCCAGGCTGCGGCTGAGCAGCGCACGCAGCGCCATGAACACGTCGCCCGCGGGCGGCCCGCCCGCGATGTTGTACGACACCGCGGTGCCGAACGGCGCGAGCGAGCGGATGCAGGCCATGAACAGCTCGTCGCCGACGTGGTCGAACGCCAGGTCGACGCCGCGCCCGCCGGTCTGCGCCATGACCTGCAGCGGCAGCTCGGCCGGCTGGCCGTCGACCAGCACGCTGACGCCGTTCTCCATCGCATAGGCACGCTTGTGCTGCGTCGAGGCCGTGCCGATCACCTGCATGCCGTGGTGCCGCGCGATCTGCACCAGCGCCGTGGCCACGCCGCCGGCCGCGCCGGGCACCAGGATGCTCTTCGCCGGCGTGCTGCCGCCGCAGCCCTGCAGCATCGCCTGCGCGAGCTGGAAGTTGCCCAGGCTCACCGCATCGTCGAAGGAAATGGATTCGGGCAGCACGAATGGTGCGTCGGCCGGCACGGCGATGTACTCGGCGTAGCACCCGCCGCGCTCTGGCAGTTCGCGCGAGCTCACCAGCACGCGCTGGCCCACCGCCAGGTCAGCGACCCCTTCGCCCACCGCAACGACGACCCCGGCCATCTCGTTGCCCGGCACCGCCGGCAACGGCGGCATCCACTTGTAGGTGCCGTTGCGAATGAGCACGTCGGGCCCGCCGGCACCGATGGCATGCGCCTTCACCAGCACCTGCCGCGCGCCGGGCCGCGGCACCGGCAGCTCGGTGTGCTCGAGCGCATCGGGCCCGCCGGGCACGCGCACCACCACCGCTTTCATCATGTCGCTCATGTGCGGGGCCTTTCAGCGTTGGCCGTCGTGCACGGCGACCTTGTCCTTGCTCAGCCCGCCGATGCGCGCGTGCACGCGGCCGCCGGTTCCCATCACCAGCGCGTACAGGATCTCGTCGGGCCGCGGCGCGTCCTGGATGCCGATCTCCATGCTGTTGTAGTGACTGCGCACGTAGGCCGCGTGGATGTAGTGCAGCGGCACCATCAGCCGGTAGCCCGTGGCGGCCACGGCCTTGGAGGCCGGCACGATCGCCTTCGGTTCGCCCAGCACCTCGCGCATGGCCCATCCGCCGGCTTCATGCCACACGGCCGCGTGCTCGAGTTCGCCGTTCACGCCGACGATGGCCGCCTTGCTGTAGACCTCGACCTTGTCGCGGCCCAGCGTATCCACCAGTTCCTGCGCGAGCAGCGTGCCCAGCGAGCGCAGCTCGGCCATGAAGGGCATCAGGTCGGGCTCGTAGCGGCCGGCGTACGGGTTGCGCACCACGGCGCAGGCCGCGGCCAGCCGCAACGGTGTGTCGGCCGCGGGGCCGCCCTCATGGTAGATGGTCTCGATGCTGAGGCTGCGCTTGCGGATCTGGATCAGGGACATGACGGTGTTCTCACTGTTTCGGTATGTTGGCTTCGGCCACGAGCGTCGCCCATTTCTGGACTTCGGCGGCCACCATGGTCTTCATTTCATCGGGCGTGCCACCGCGCGCCTCGCCGCCCATGTCCTCGAGCCGCGACTTCACCGACGCGACCTGCAACGCCTTGAGCGTCTCGCCGTTGAGCCGCTCGACGATGGCCTGCGGCGTGCCGGCCGGCGCCATCAGCCCGGCCCATGAGCGCACGTCGTAGCCGGGCACGCCCTGCTCCGCCACCGTGGGCACCTCCGGCAGGCCGGGCCAGCGTTGCGGGCTGGTCGTGGCCACGGCGCGCAGCTTGCCCGCCTTGATGTTGGGCATGGCGATGGTCGGCGGCGCGATGATGAAGGGCACCTCGCCGCCGAGCAGCGCCGTGAGCGACGCGGCATCGCCGCGGTAGGGCACGTGCAGCAGGTCGGTCTTCGACATCCGGCTCAGCAGCTCGCCGGCCAGGTGGTGCGTCGAGCCGATACCCGCCGTGCCGTAGGACACGCTGCCCGGCGCCGCACGCGCGGCCGCCAGCAGCTCCCGCAGGCTCTTGTGATTCGAGTCGGCCCGCACCACCACCAGGAACGGAAAGAAGGTGATCGTCGAGACCATCTCGAAGTCCGCCACCGACCGGTAGGCCAGCTTGCTGTAGAGCGCGCCCGCCACCGCATGCCCGCCGGTGGCCAGCAGCAGCGTGTAGCCGTCGGGCTTGGCGCGCGCCACCGTGGTCGCGGCAATGGTGCCGCCGGCGCCGGTCTGCGCCTCTACCACGAAGGGCTGGCCCAGGCCCTTGCCCATCTCGGCACCGAGCACGCGCGCAATGGTGTCGGCGTTGCCGCCGGCCGCAAAGCCCTGGTAGACCTTGATCGGCCGCTCGGGATAGCCCTGCGCACGGGCCGGCAGTGCCAGGCTTGCGGCCAGGCCGAGCCCCGCCGCCGCGAAATGTCTGCGTTGCATGGTTTGTCTCCAATTTTTTCGATGCCTGTGCCGGGCGCGGCAGTGCGTGCCGCCGCGTCTCCGGAAGGTGTTGCCGCAGGGTGCGTGCTGCGGCAGGGTCAGTGCTGCTGCGCCGCGATCGGGTTGCGCAGCGTGCCGATGCCTTCGATCTCGACCTCGCACACGTCGCCCGGTTTCATGAAGCGCTGCGGCTTGCGGCTCCAGCCCACGCCGGCGGGCGTGCCCGTGGCGATGACGTCGCCCGGCACCAGCGTGAAGATGGTCGAGGCGTAGGCGATGAGCTTCGGAATGCTGAAGATCATGTGGCCCGTGTGGCTGGACTGCACCGTCTCGCCGTTGAGGCGAACCTCCAGCTTCAGCTCGCGGCCCGGTGCAATTTCGTCGGCCGTGACCATCCACGGGCCGAAGCCCCCGGTCGATTCGAAGTTCTTGCCGGAGGCGATCTGCTTGGCGTGAAACTGCCATTCGCGCACGCTGGCGTCGTTGTAGCAGGCATAGCCCGCCACGTGCGCATAGGCCTCGCTCTCCGGAATGTTGCGGCCCTGCTTGCCGATGACGACGGCCAGTTCGCCCTCCCAGTCGAGCGACTCCGACACGTCGGGGCGCACGATGGGCTGGTTGTGCGCGCACTGCGAGCGCCACACGCGCAGGAAGATCGGCGGCTGTTCCGACAGCTCGCGCTGCATGCCCGCGGCCAGCACCTCCTGGTGGTGGTCCATGTAGTTGCGCACCGCGCAGACGATCTTTTCCGGGCGCGGGATCACGGGCAGGAAGGTGATGTCGGCCAGCTTCGCATCGCCCGCCTTGCCCTCCACATGCTCGGCGGCGCGCAGGTAGTCACCCGAGCCGATGTAGTCGGCCAGCGTGGCGTGCTGCGGCATGGCGCGGCCCAGGTCGACCACCTGGTCGCCGACCACGGCGCCCCAGGTTTCGCGGCCAAGATGAATGAACGACAGAAGTTTCATGGGGTCTCCGATGGATCGATGGCGTGAAAGGAAGGAGGAAAGGCGATAACGGACGAGGGGCTTTCAGCCGCCCGCATGCGGCGCGCGGGCCTCGAACTGCGCCTGCCACTGCGCAAGCGGCATGAAGGTCGGGTCGCTGCGGCAGATGGCTTCGGTCTCGCGCATGATCTCGTCGTCGCTCTTCGACAGGTCGAGCGGATCGCCATGCGGCTGTGCCACGTAGAACGGGGTGTCGACGTACACCTCGAGCATGTTGCCCTCGGGGTCGAGCATGTAGACCGACAGCGCATTGCCGTGGTTGAGGCCGCGAATGTCGGTGGCGCCGCGCGCCGCCGCTCGCGCCCAGATGTCGCGCATCGACTGCAGGCCCGGCACCGCGAACGACAGCTGCATCACCGTGCTGAACACCGCGTCCGCCGGGCGACCCGACGCCACCACCAACTGGTGGTGCTGGTGCGGGCTGGCGCTCATGAAGACCAGCTGGTTCCTGAAGGTGCGGCCCACGCCCCGGTCGGTGACCGTGAGCGCGAACACCTCGGTATAGAAGGCCACCATCCGCTCCAGGTCGCTCACGTAGATGCCGAAATGCGAAGGCGTGGGTCGATCGACCTTGAGCATGGGTCTTGTCTCCTGTCGTTCTTTGAAAGGCATGCGGGCGCGAAGGCCCGCGCGGTGTCAGGCGCCCGCGACCTGCATTCGACGCAACGCCGCCTCGACGTTGCGTTGCGTGCTCTGGATGTGCTCCGTGAGCAGCGCGCAGGCGGTGTCGCCGTCGCGCGCCAGCGTGGCGTCCATCAGCTTGCGATGCTCGTTGGACTTGCGCCGCGCGATCTGTCGGTGGCGCGCGGAGAAACGCCGGTAGCGCTCGGCCTGGTCGAACAGGCTGGCGCTCCACATGCGCTGCCGCTCCGACGCGCAAGCCGCCAGCAGCGAGAGATGGAAGCCGCGGTGCACCTCGCTCCACTCGTCGTCGAGCACGAGGGCACCGTCGCCGAAGCGCGATTCGATCTTCTCGAGGCGGTGAAAGGCGGCCACGATGGCGGCCTCCCAGGCGTCGTCGCCATGCGCGATGGCGCTGCCCAGCGCCTGCACGTCGAGCATCAGGCGCATGTGCGTGATGTCGTTGAGGTCGTCCAGCGCAATCGGCGCCACGCGGAAGCCGCGCCGCTCGTCGGCGCGCACCAGGCCCTCCTGCGCGAGCCGGCTCAGCGCCTCGCGCAGCGGGCTGCTGGAAAAGCCGTAATGGCCCTGGAGTTCATCGAGCTTGAGCTTGCTGCCGGCTTCGAAATGGCCGACGAGCACGTCGCGCCGCAGGCTGCGAAAGGCCTGCTCGGAAAGCGGAACGGAGCTGTCGACGGCGGGTGCGGGCGTGAGAGGACTGGGCATGGCTGAAATTATGCACAAAATTATTTTTATGCACAATTTCTGCTTTATGCCTGTTTACCCTGACCTGCCCATCGCGCGGCAGGCCTTCCGACAGCAGCTTTTCGATGCTCAGTCGGTCCCGACCATCACGCTCGACGCCTTGATCACCGCATAGGCATCCGCACCTTCCGCAAGGTTCAGCGATTGCGCCGAACTGCTGGTGATGGTCGAGACGATCTGCACGCCCGGCGCGATTTCCAGCGTGACTTCGGTCGTGACGGGGCCGCGGACGATGGCGATGACCTTGCCGGACAGGACGTTGCGTGCGCTGATCTTCATGGCGTGCTCCTTGGATGTCGAGCACGCCAGTCTATCGGCGCACGCGCCCCGACGTCCGGGCCCTGTCTGCCTACCTGGCCTCCTCCGCCGCCAGTACCGCCCACTCTTCGTCAGTGAACAGCCGCGAGCGCGTCAGGAAGCGCACCCCCTCCGGCCCCTCCAGCGAGAACATGCCCCCGCGCCCCGGCACCACGTCGATGATCAGCTGCGTGTGCTGCCAATACGCGAACTGCGGCCCGCTGATGTAGAACGGCATGCCGCCGATGTGGCCCAGCAGCTTGTCGTAGTCGCCCACGATGAACTCCTCGCGCCCGTAGCACATGGGCGCGCTGCCGTCGCAGCAGCCGCCCGACTGATGGAACATCAGCGGGCCGTGCCTGGCGGCGAGCCTGTCGATCAACGCGAGCGCGGCTTCGGTCGCGGTGACGCGCAGGACATCGCCCGCCATCAGAAGAAGCCCAGCTTGTTCTCGCTGTAGCTCACGAGCAGGTTCTTGGTCTGCTGGTAGTGGTCGAGCATCATCTTGTGGTTCTCACGCCCGATGCCCGATTGCTTGTAGCCGCCGAAGGCCGCATGCGCCGGGTAGTGGTGGTAGCAGTTGGTCCACACGCGGCCCGCCTGGATGCCGCGGCCCATGCGGAAGGCGCGGTTCATGTCGCGGCTCCACACGCCGGCGCCCAGCCCGTACAGCGTGTCGTTGGCAATCGACAGCGCCTCTTCCTCGTCCTTGAAGGTGGTGACCGACACCACCGGGCCGAAGATCTCCTCCTGGAAGATGCGCATCTTGTTGTGGCCCTGGAACACGGTCGGCTTCACGTAGTAGCCGTCGGCCAGGTCGCCCTCGAGCTTCTGGCGCTCGCCGCCGATCAGCACCTTGGCGCCCTCCTGCTTGCCGATGTCCAGGTACGACAGGATCTTCTCGAGCTGCTCGCTGGAGGCCTGCGCGCCGATCATGGTGGCCATGTCCAGCGGGCTGCCCTGCTTGATGGCGGCCACGCGCTTCAGTGCGCGCTCCATGAAGCGGTCGTAGATCGACTCCTGGATCAGCGCGCGCGACGGGCAGGTGCACACCTCGCCCTGGTTCAGCGCGAACATCGCAAAGCCTTCGAGCGCCTTGTCGAAGAAGCTGTCGTCGCGCTCCATCACGTCGGCGAAGAAGATGTTGGGCGACTTGCCGCCCAGCTCCAGCGTGACCGGAATCAGGTTCTGGCTCGCGTACTGCGAGATCAGCCGGCCGGTGGTGGTTTCGCCGGTGAAGGCGATCTTGCCGATGCGGTTGCTCGACGCCAGCGGCTTGCCCGCCTCCACGCCGAAGCCGTTCACCACGTTCAGCACGCCCGGCGGCAGCAGGTCGCCGATGAGTTCCATCAGCACCAGGATCGACACCGGGGTCTGCTCGGCCGGCTTCAGCACCACGCAGTTGCCGGCGGCCAGCGCGGGCGCCAGCTTCCATACGGCCATGAGGATCGGGAAGTTCCACGGAATGATCTGGCCGACCACGCCGATGGGCTCATGGAAGTGGTACGCGAAGGTCTCGTGGTCGATCTCGCTGATGCCGCCTTCCTGCGAACGGATGCACGAGGCGAAGTAGCGGAAATGGTCGACCGCCAGCGGCAGGTCGGCCGCCATGGTCTCGCGGATCGGCTTGCCGTTGTCCCAGGTTTCGGCCGCGGCCAGCATGGGCAGGTTTTCCTGGATGCGCTCGGCAATGCGGTTCAGGATGTTCGCGCGCTCCGTGGTCGAGGTGCGCCCCCAGGCGCCCTTGGCCTTGTGCGCGGCGTCGAGCGCGCGGTCGATGTCGGCCGCGGTGGAGCGCGGCACCTCGCAGAAGACCTTGCCGGTGACGGGCGTGATGTTCTCAAAGTACTGGTTGTCCACCGGCGCGACCCACTCGCCGCCGATGTAGTTGCCATAGCGCTTCTTGAAGGGCACCGCGGTACCGAATTTGCCCGGTTCGAGCATGTCCATGTCTTTGTCTCCAGTGCAGGGTTGCAGGGTTGCAGGGTTGGTGGCGCCGCGACGTGCGGCGACCCGCACAGACAACCGCAAGCCACGTACCCGCGCGGATCGGGACATTCCCTGAGTACTTCTTCTTGGCAACCGGCTGCCGCAGCGGGTTTTCATTCGCAATCTGCGACATGTTCCCGCGAACATAGCGACTAGGATGTCGCACAAGGCGAAACCCCTATCGGAGACACGCATGAGCGAAGCGCAGTTGCCATCGGTCAGAGTGGAGCAGGCCCGCGAGCTTTTCTTCGGGCAGGGGCGAGACCCCGCGCCCTGGATCGCACCGCACATCTCGCGCTCGTGGCAACGCAGCCGCCCGGTCGACCACCAGGCGATCGACCCCGAGCCGATGGCGCTGGCCCTGCTGCGCGAACGGCGCGAGCAGGCGATGCGGCTGCTGAACTGCGCCCAACCCGAACTCGACGGCCTGGCCGAGCACGCGACCGGCAACGGCTGCGTGGTGATCCTGTCGGACGCGAGCGGTCTGATCCTCGAGGAAGTCGGCAGCCCCGACTTCCTGCCCAAGGCCGAGCGCATCGCGCTGCAGCCCGGCGTGGAATGGTCGGAGCACAACCGCGGCACCAACGCCATCGGCACCGCGCTGGCCGAGCGCGAGGCGCTGATGGTGCTGGGCGGCGAGCACTACCTGGCGCAGAACGGCGCACTGGGCTGCGCGGCGGCGCCCATCTTCACGGGGCGCGGCGAAGTGGCCGGCGCGCTCGACATCTCGGGCGAGACGGTGCGGGTGAACCAGCATGCGCTGGGGCTGGTGCGCATGGCGGCGCAACAGGTCGAGCACCGCATGCTGCTGGCCGAGGCCAGCGGCCACGTGCTGCGCTTCCACGCGCGCCCGGCGCTGATCGGCACCGCGCGCGAGGGCCTGATGGTGATCGAGGGCGGACGCATCGTCGCGGCCAACCGCGTGGCGCTCGAACTGTTCGGGCGCTCGTGGGACGGCCTGCTCGACCTGGACGCCGAGCTTTTCCTGGGCACGAACTGGCCGCGCATGGCGCACCGGCGCAGCCTGCTCACGCTGCCGGACGGGCGGCAGATTGCCACGGTGATGGAGCGTTCGCATGCACCCGCCGCGGGCCGGCCGTTGGCACGTGCCCCGACGAATGCGCCAGCGCCTGCCATGCATGAAGCCACGGCCCAGGCCGACGCCGTGCAGCCGCTGCTCGACAAGGCCGTGCGCGTGCTCAACGAAGGCGTGCCGGTGCTGGTGAACGGCGAGACCGGCAGCGGCAAGGAGGTGTTCTCGCGCCGCCTGCATGCCGCGAGCCGCCGCGCCGCGGGGCCCTTCGTGGCGGTCGACTGCGCCTCGCTGCCCGAGACGCTGATCGAGTCGGAGCTGTTCGGCTACGACGAAGGCGCCTTCACCGGCGCGCGGCGCAAGGGCATGGCGGGCCGCATCCGCGAGGCCCACGGCGGCGTGCTGTTCCTGGACGAGATCGCGGAGATTCCGCTGGCCCTGCAGACGCGGCTGCTGCGCGTGCTCGAGGAACGCGTGGTCACGCCGCTGGGTGGCGGCCAGGGCGTGGCGGTCGACTTCGACCTGGTCTGCGCCACCCATGGCCACCTGCCCGCGCTGGTGGCGGCGGGCCGCTTTCGCGCCGACCTGATGTACCGCGTGGCCGGGTTCACGGTGGCGCTGCCCTCGCTGAGCCAGCGCGCCGACCGGCATGCGCTGATCGCGCGCATGTTCATGGAGTCGGGCGGCGCGGCCAGGCACCTGCGGCTGGAGAGCGACGCGCTCGAGGCGCTGGCCGCCTACCGCTGGCCCGGCAACGTGCGCGAGCTGCGCAGCACGCTGCGCGCCGTCGTCGCACTGGCCGACGCGGGCGATGCGGTGACGGCGGCCATGCTGCCCGCGCACCTGCTCGGCACACCGGCGCCCGCATCCGCAGCGGCGTGCGCGGACGCGAACGCCTTCGCCGCACCGCCGCATGCCGAACCATTGATGGCCATCACGCGCCACGCGATCGACGAAGCCCTCAAGGGCAGCGACCACGACGTGGCGAAGGCCGCGCGCCGGCTGGGCGTGCACCGCAGCACCGTCTACCGCCACCTCGCGCGGCAACGCGGCAAGCCCCCGGCGCACTGAAGACCGCACTCAAGACCGCACCCAAGCCCCGGCCTCCCGCGGGGCGTGCCGGCAGCGATGCCGCAACGCAGCGCTATGCTCCTTAAAATACAGCGAAGCATCGTTGGAACACAGAACACGCACGCCATGGTCACCAGTCAACTCCGCTGCCTCGTCGCGCTCGGGCAGGCGCGGCACCTCGGGCGCGCCGCACAGGCCACCCAGGTTTCGCAGCTCGAGCTGAGCGAGGCGATCCGCGCGCTCGAAGAGGAATACGGCCACGCACTGCTCGAACCCGGCCCGCGCGCAGGCGGCTTTCAGGGCTTCACGCCGCAGGGCGAACAGGTGCTGGCCTGGGCGCGCAGCTTCCTGCAGCACGGCGAAGACCTGCGCCGCGAGCTGCATGCCGTGCAACAGGAAAGCGCCATCGCCCCGCTGCTGGAACGCCGCTCCGTCTCGCCGAAACGCCTGCGCGCGCCCGGGCCCGGGGCGGAACACATCGACCTGATCCTGCAGGCCGCGTTGCGCGCGCCCGACCACGGCGGGCTGCATCCCTGGCGCGTGGTGGAGTTTCGCGAGGCACAGCGTGCCGCGCTGGCCGAACGCTTCGAGGCCGAAAAGCGCCGCCGCGATCCGCTGGCCTCGCCGGCCGATCTGCGCCGCGCGCGCGAACACGCCACGCGCCCGCCCGTGCTGCTGGCCTTCATCGTGGTGCCCCGCGCGCGCAGCAAGGTGCCCGCGCGCGAGCAGTGGCTGAGCGCGGGCGCCGCGCTGGGCAACCTGCTCAATGCCGCGCACCAGCTCGGCTTCGGCGCCATCATGCTCAGCGGCGAGCGCTGCTTCGACCCGGTCCTGAGTGCCGAGCTCGGCGTCAAGCCCGAGGAATTCCTCGCGGGCTTCGTGAGCCTGGGCAGCGTGGTCGAGGCGCCACCGCCGCGCAGCCACGCGCTGCCGGGGCAGGTGTGGTCCGCGTGGGTGCCGTCCGCAATCCCGCGGGCCGCCGCCCAGGCCGACCCGTTCCGCCAGCCTGCTGACCCCTTGAACCTGAACTCGAACCTGAACCTGGACATTGCAAATGACAAGACCTGACACCGGCCGCACCGAAGCCACGGGCACCCGGTTTTCGCTCGGCGCGATGCGCGCGGCGCGCACGCTGTCGCAGCGCGCGGTGAGCCGCATCGCCTCGGGCATGCACCCCGGCATGACGCATGCGCAGGGCCACGAGCTCGCGATGGCCACGCTGCAGAAGCTGGGCATGGAGCGCAACTGGCACCCGATCGTCATCCGCTTCGGCGAGGACACGCTCAAGATCTTTCGCGAGACCTCCGACCCCGATCGCGTGCTGGGCGCGCAGGACATCTTCTTCGTCGACATTGGCCCGGTGTGGGAAGGCCACGAGGGCGATGCCGGCGACACCTTCGTGATGGGCGACGACCCGCAGATGCACGCCTGCGCCGAGGCCGCGCGCGTGCTGTGGCAGGACGTGGCCGAGCGCTGGCGCGCCGACCGGCTCAGCGGGCAGGCGCTCTATGCCTACGCTGCCGAACGCGCCGAGGCCATGGGCTGGCGGCTGAACCTCGACATCAAGGGCCACCGCGTCTGCGACTTTCCGCATGCGATCTACCAGGCCGGCAAGCTCGGCGACTTCGGCCTGTGCCCGGCCACGGGCATCTGGATCCTGGAGATCCAGATCGCGCACCCCACGCGGCCCTTCGGCGCGTTCTACGAAGACCTGCTGATGGCCGACGACGTGCCGCCTGCGAACGACGCAGCGGCCATTGCCGAGCTGGTCACGGACTGAGCCATGACCGAAGCAACCGAGCAACTGTTCTCCTACGGCACCCTGCAGCTTCCCGCCGTGCAGGTCGCCACCTTCGGCCGCACGCTCGACGGCAACGCCGACAGCCTGCCCGGCTACCGGCTCGCGCAGCTCGCCATCCAGGACCCGGCCGTGGTCGCGACCAGCGGCAAGACGCACCACCCCATCGCCACGCCGAGCGATGTGCCCGGCGACGCCGTGGAAGGCGCCGTCTTCGCCATCACGCCGGCCGAACTGGCGCATGCCGATGCCTACGAGGTCGACGACTACCGCCGCGACCGCGTCGTGCTGGCCTCGGGCCTGCACGCCTGGGCCTACGTCGACGCGCGCCATGCGCCGGCCGGCACAACCAAAGACTGACTTGCCCGCCGATGCCGGAGCGGCCAGACTGGCGGCTGGTCCATTCCGAGCATCCATGACCCTTCCCAAACCCGCGCGCGGCCTGTCGGCAGTTCCTTCCACCCTGCGTATTCCGCTGGCCGCGCGAGTTTCGGGCGATGCGATGTTTCCCCAGGTGGCCGTGGGCGACGCCTACGCCGCCGCCATCCTGGAGCGCATCCGCGACGACGGGCACGCGCTGCCGGAAGACCGGGCCACCATCTACGGCATCCTCTCGCGCACGCGGCGCTTCCGCGGCCTGGCGCAGGAGTTCCTCAAGCAGCACCCGGGCGCGCGCGTGGTGAACATGGGCTGCGGCCTGAGCCACTACTTCCAGTGGCTGGACGACGGCAAGTCCCGCATGACCGACGCCGACCTGCCCGAGGTGCTCGCGCTGCGCCGCGAGCTGATTCCCGAGACCCACGAGCGCCACGACGTGCGCACGCTCGACCTCACCGCGCCCGACTGGTGGGAGCAGCTCGGGCTGCCGCGCAAGCGCAACGCGCAGCCGGTGTTCCTGTTCACCGAGGGCGTGTTCATGTACCTGCAGCCCGCGCAGGTGCAGGCGGTGCTCGCCACCTTCGGCGAGCGCGCGCCCGCGGGCTCGGTGCTGGCCTTCGACGCGATGTGCTGGCTCGCGGTGGGCCGGGCGAAGCAGCATCCGTCGGTGCGCGCGACGGGCGCGGAGTTCCATTGGGGCATCCGCCGCACCGGCGAGCTGGCACAGGCCCATCCGCGCCTGCGCCTGGACACCACCTTCCGTGTGCTCGAGGGCATCGGCCTGCCCTACACGCTCTTCGCGCCGATGGTGATGCTGCTGCTCGGCGTGCCGCTGTACGCGGTGTATGCGCTGCAGGCGGTCGACGAGGCCGATACATAAACGCACAATTTCGCGGAATCCCGCAAATTGGCGGCTTTGTCCGGCCCGGGGTGCGCGGAATGGCTGACGCGCCGCGGGCGCGGCAGGGCGCAAGCTGGGCGCTGTTCCCGGTCGCGGAGGAAAATCCCCGTGGCGCGGCCTGCATTACGATGGTTTCAAAGCCCGCGGACCCTGCAGGCCACCCACTTTCCGCTTCTCCCCTCTCTCCCCAGACTCGCAAGATTCGCAACCCTCAAGAACCACATGCTTGATCGCCGATCCTTCCTTGCCGCCGGCGGTGCCGCTGCCGCGCTCGCCACCCTCGGACTGCCCGAAGAGGCGCTCGCCGCCAACGGCCTGCAACTGAGCCAGCCCACGCCCTTCTCGTTCGACGCGCTGGTGGCGCAGGCCAAGACGCTCGCGGCCAAGCCCTACGTGGCCGCCGCGCCGCTGGCACCCGAAGTGCTCGACCGCATCGACTACGACGCCCACGGCAAGATCAAGTTCGACCCCGCCAACGCCCTCTTCCGCGACGGCCCCGGCGCGTTCCCGGTCACCTTCTTCCACCTCGGGCGCTTCTTCCAGACGCCGGTGCGCATGCACGTGCTGGAGAACACCGACGGCGACGCCTTCGCGCGCGAAGTGCTCTACAACCCCTCGTACTTCTCGATGCCGCCCGACAGCCCCGCGCGCGCGCTGCCGCCCGGCGCCGGCTTTGCCGGCTTCCGCCTGCAGGAAAGCCGCCTGGGCGACCAGAGCAAGCTCGACTGGCAGAAGAACGACTGGGTCGCCTTTCTGGGCGCCTCGTACTTCCGCGCCATCGGCGAGCTCTACCAGTACGGCCTGTCGGCGCGCGGCCTCGCGCTCGACGTGGCGGTGCCCCACAAGGCGGAAGAATTCCCGACCTTCACGCGCTTCTACTTCGAGACGCCGGCTGCGAACAACACCACCTCGATGACGGTCTACGCGCTGCTCGAGGGGCCGAGCGTCACCGGCGTCTTCAAGTTCGTGATGCAGCGCAACAAGGCCGTGATCATGGACATCGACGCGCGCATGTTCCTGCGCCGCGACGTGTCGCGCCTGGGCCTGGTGCCGCTGACCTCGATGTACTGGTACTCGGAAACCATCAAGCCCACCGCCATCGACTGGCGTCCCGAGGTGCACGACTCCGACGGCCTGGCCATCTGGAACGGCGCGGGCGAGCGCATCTGGCGCCCGCTGAACAACCCGACGCAGACGCGCGCCTCGGCCTTCGCCGACACCCGGCCGCGCGGCTTCGGCCTGCTGCAGCGCGACCGCGCGTTCGACCACTACCAGGACGGCGTGAACTACGAGAAGCGCCCGAGCCTGTGGATCGAACCGCTGGGCGACTGGGGCGAAGGCTCGGTGCAGCTCATCGAGATCCCGACCGACGACGAGATCCACGACAACATCGTCGCCTTCTGGGTGCCCAAGGCCGAAGCCAAGGCGGGTTCCAGCTACAGCCTGCAGTACCGCCTGCACTGGACAGACCAGGAGCCGTTTCCTTCACCGCTCGCACGCTGCGTGGCCACGCGCATCGGCCGCGGCGGGCAGCCGGGGCAGCCGCGGCCGCAGGGCGTGCGCAAGTTCATGGTCGAGTTCATCGGCGAGCCGCTGGCCACCGTGCCCTTCGGCGTGAAGCCCGAGGTGGTGCTGACGGCCGCGCGCGGCAAGTTCTCTTACGTGTTCGCCGAGGCCGTGCCCAACGGCGTGCCGGGCCATTGGCGCGCGCAGTTCGACTTCACGCCCGAAGGCAACGAGCCGGTCGACATGCGCATGTACCTGAAGGTCGGCGACCAGACGCTCACCGAGACCTGGCTGTACCAGTACCAACCGGGGTGATCGGCCTCGGCGTGCGCGGGTGACCCTCGACGCGCGGCGCGCGGGCCACCCTCGATGCGCTGTGCGCGAGTCGCCCTCACCGCGCTGCGCGCGGGCCACCCTCAATGCGCTGCGCGCGGGTCGCCCTCAACGCGCTGCACGCGCGTTGTAGGGCGCGAAGAGCTCCACCGCCCAGTCGACGAACACGCGCAGCTTGGCGCTCAGGTGCCGGTTGGTCGGGTACACCACGTGCAGCGGGTACGGAGGCGGCGTCCAGCCCTGCAGCACCTCGACCAGCGCGCCGCTCTCCAGGTGCGACGCCACCATCACGTCGAAGACCTGCGCCACGCCCATGCCGGTGAGCACCGCCGTCAGGTGCGCGGTGCTCTCGTTCACGCCCACCACGGTATGGCCGTGGATCTCGACGCGTTCGTCGTCACGCCCGTAGCGCAGCGGAATCGGCCGGTTGCTCAGTGACGAGAAGTAGCCCACCACGCGGTGCGTGCCGTCGCCCAGATCGGCCGGCGTCTTCGGCACGCCGTGGCGCTTCAGGTAGGCCGGCGTCGCGCAGGTCACGAAGCGCAGGGTCGCGATGCGGCGCGCCACCAGCGACTGGTCGGTCAGCTCGCCGGCGCGGATCACGCAGTCGACCGCATCGCCGACCAGGTTCACCGGCCGGTCACTCACGCCGATCTCGAGTTCGATCTCCGGATACCGCGCATGGAACGCCGGCAGCTGCGGGATCAGGATCATGTTGGCGAACGAGGAGCCGATGTCCACCCTCAGGCGCCCGCGCGGATGCGCCTGCGCGTTCGTCAGGTCCGACTCGATGTCTTCCAGCTCCGCCAGCACGCGCGCGGTGCGCTCGTAGTAGGCCGCGCCCTCGGGCGTGACCGTCACGCGGCGCGTGGTGCGCTGCAGCAGCTTCACGCGCAGGCGGGTTTCGAGCTGCTGCACCAGCTTCGTCACGGTGGGCTTGGGCATCTGCAGCGAGTCGGCGGCGCGGGTGAAGGTGCCGGCCTCGACCACACGGGCAAACACGCGCATGGCGGTGATCTGGTCCATCGCCGGATTATTGGTGAATCGTGAATAAACAAATGGCGTGCGGGCTCTTGGTCCGCACGGGGGTCGCGCCCAAACTTCCTTCCATCGACAACCACCAAGGAAGAAATCATGACCCTCAAGCTCAACGACAAGATCGCCCTCGTCACCGGCGGCACCAGTGGCATCGGCCTGGCCACGGCACAGCGCTTCGTCGACGAAGGTGCCTACGTGTTCATCACCGGGCGCCGCCAGGCCGAACTCGACGCAGCCGTGAAGACCATCGGGCGCAACGTGACGGGCGTGCTCGGCGACGTCTCCAAGCTCGAAGACCTCGACCGGCTCTACGCCGCCATCCAGCAACAGAAGGGGCGCCTGGACGTGCTGTTCGCCAATGCCGGCGGCGGCAGCCTGCTGCCGCTGGGACAGATCACCGAAGAACACTTCGACAAGATCTTCAACACCAACGTGCGCGGCCTGCTCTTCACGGTGCAGAAGGCATTGCCGCTGATGCCAAAGGGCGCGTCGATCGTGCTCAATGCGTCGATCACCAGCATCAAGGGCACGCCGGCCTTCAGCGTCTACAGCGCGACCAAGGCCGCGGTGCGCAGCTTTGCGCGCAGCTGGACGGTGGACCTGAAGGATGCCGGCATCCGCGTGAACGCGGTGAGCCCCGGCGTGGTGCCGACGCCCGCCTACGACCTGCTCGGCCTCACGAAGGACCAGGTGGCGGGCTTCATCGAAAGCCAGGCGCAAGGCATTCCGCTGGGCCGCGTGGGCACGCCCGACGAGATCGCCAAGGCCGTGGTGTTCCTGGCCTCGGACGACAGCAGCTTCGTGAACGGCGCGGAGCTGTTCGTCGACGGCGGCATGGCGCAGATCTGAACCACCCGCGGCCGGGCCAGGCCGCAGTTCAGTTCAAGTCAGTTCAAGCCAGCTCAGCGCTTGACCGACACCAGCTCCACTTCGAAGTTCAGCGTGGCGTTCGGCGGAATCACGCCGCCGGCGCCGCGCGCACCGTAGGCAATCGACGGCGGGCAGGTCAGCTTGGCCTTGCCGCCCGGCTTCATCTTCTGCACGCCTTCGGTCCAGCACGGGATCACGCCGTTGAGCGGGAACTCGGTGGGTTCGCCGCGCTTGTAGGAGCTGTCGAATTCCTTGCCGGTGTCGGGGAAGGTGCCGCGGTAGTGCACCTTGACCACGTCGGTGGCCGCGGGCGAAGCGCCGGTGCCTTCCTTGAGCGACTGGTAGATCAGGCCGCTGGGCGTGGTCACCGGGGCGGACTGCGCGAAGGCAGCGGGAACAGCAAGAACGGACACGAGCGCGGCACAGAAAAGAGACTTCACGAAACACCTCGAAGGTTGAGAGGCCCCGATTATGGCCAGCGCACGTGTCGCGCCTGTAAGGGGATATTCGGGGCCTTTCACCGGCTTGCCCCTGCGTTGGAACAGCCCTTGCTTTGCTGCTGGTGCACTGTCACCATCCACCAAGAGAGGACGCTCCATGCCCGCCACAGACGCCACGCCGGCCGCCTCCCCCGCACAGGGAGGCCACGGCCATCTGAAGAAAGTGCTCGGCCCTTTCCAGCTCTGGGGCATCGCGGTCGGGCTCGTCATCTCGGGTGAGTACTTTGGTTGGAGCTACGGCTGGAACACCGCCGGCACGCTCGGCTTCCTGGTGGCCACGGTGCTGGTGGCAACCATGTACACCACCTTCATCTTCAGCTTCACCGAACTCTCCACCGCCATTCCGCACGCGGGCGGCCCCTTCGCCTATGCGCGGCGCGCGTTCGGCCCCAACGGCGGCTTCGTGGCGGGCTTTGCCACGCTGATCGAATTCGTGTTCGCGCCGCCGGCCATCGCGCTGGCCATCGGCGCGTACCTCAACGTGCAGTTCCCGGGCATCAACCCGAAGTGGTTCGCGCTGGGCGCGTACGTGATCTTCATCGGGCTCAACTGGATCGGCGTGGGCATCGCGGCGGCCTTCGAACTCTTCGTGACGGTGCTGGCCATCGTCGAGCTGCTGGTGTTCATGGGCGTGGTCACGCCGGGCTGGACGCTGGCCAACTTCACGGCCAACGGCTGGGCCGGCGGCAGCGTGCTGAACGGCGCGGCCATCTCGGGCATCTTCGCGTCGATCCCGTTCGCCATCTGGTTCTTCCTGGCCATCGAGGGCGCGGCCATGGCGGCCGAAGAGGCGCGCGACCCGCACCGCACCATTCCCATCGCGTACACCACGGGCATCGTCACGCTGGTGGTGCTGGCCTTCGGCGTGATGATCTTCGCGGGCGGCGTGGGCGACTGGCGCAAGCTCGCCAACATCAACGACCCGCTGCCGCAGGCCATGAAGGCGGTGGTGGGCGAGAACAGCGGCTGGCTGCACATGCTGGTGTGGATCGGCCTGTTCGGGCTGATCGCTTCGTTCCACGGGATCATCATGGGCTACTCGCGCCAGATCTTCGCGCTGGCGCGCGCGGGCTACCTGCCGCGCTACTTCGCCGGCCTGAGCCCGCGCTTCGACACGCCGCACCGCGCGCTGCTGGCCGGCGGCGTGATCGGCGTCATCGCCATCTTCAGCGACGAGTGGGTGCAGTTCGGCGGGCAGACGCTCACGGCCAACATCGTCACCATGGCCGTGCTCGGCGCCATCGTGATGTACCTGATCTCGATGGCCGCGCTCTTCAAGCTGCGCAATAGCGAGCCGAACTTGCTGCGCACCTACCGCGCGCCCTTCTACCCCGTGTTCCCGGCCATTGCGCTGGGCCTGGGCGTGGTGTGCCTGGGCGCGATGGTGTGGTTCAACGCCATGCTCACGCTGCTGTTCATCGTGCTGATGGCCGCGGCCTACGGCTACTTCCTGCTGACCTCGGGGCAGCGCGAGGCCGCCGCGCCCGACGAGATGCTGTCTTCGACCACCGGCGCCTGACACGCGAAGCCGCACACCGAAAAGATGCTGTACCGCACCACCATCGCCGGCCAGGTCTTCAGCTTCGAAGACCTTCGGCAGGTCCTGGCCTTCGCGAGCCCGGCGCGTTCGGGCGACTACCTCGCGGGCATCGGCGCGGCCACCGCGCAGCAGCGCATGGCCGCGCGCCACGTGCTCGCCGACACGCCGCTCAGGCAGTTCCTCAGCGAGGCGCTGATCCCGTACGAGAGCGACAACATCACGCGCCTCATCATCGACGGCCACGACGCGCAGGCCTTCGCGCCGGTGGCGCACCTCACGGTCGGCGACTTCCGCAACTGGCTGCTTTCGCAAGCGGCCACCACCGCCACGCTCGGCGCGCTCGCACCGGGCCTCACGCCCGAGATGGTGGCCGCCGTGTCCAAGCTCATGCGCAACCAGGACCTGGTGTCGGTCGCGAAGAAGTGCAGCGTGGTCACGCGCTTTCGCGACACCATCGGCCTGCCCGGCCACCTGGCCGTGCGCCTGCAGCCCAACCACCCGACCGACGACCTGCGCGGCGTGGCCGCCTCCACGCTCGACGGCCTGCTGTACGGCGCGGGCGACGCGGTGATCGGACTGAACCCGGCGTCCGACAGCATGCCCGTGCTGGGCCGCCTGCTGCACATGCTCGACGAGGTGATCCAGCGCTTCGAGATTCCCACGCAGAGCTGCGTGCTCACGCACGTGACCAACACGCTCAAGCTGGCCGAGGCCGGCGCGCCGGTCGACCTCGTGTTCCAGTCGATCGCGGGCACCGAGAAGGCCAACCTCTCGTTCGGCGTGACGCCCGAGCTGCTCGACGAGGCCTACGCGGCGGCGCTGTCACTGAAGCGCGGCACCATCGGCGACAACGTCATGTACTTCGAGACCGGCCAGGGCAGCGCGCTGTCGGCCAACGCCAACTTCGGCGTCGACCAGCAGACCTGCGAAGTGCGCGCCTATGCGCTGGCGCGGCGCTACAAGCCCTTCCTCATCAACACGGTGGTCGGCTTCATCGGCCCGGAGTACCTGTACGACGGCAAGCAGATCATTCGCGCCGGGCTCGAGGACCACTTCAGCGGCAAGCTGCTGGGCCTGCCCATCGGCTGCGACATCTGCTACACCAACCACGCCGAGGCCGATCAGGACGACATGGACACCCTGCTGGTGCTGCTGGGCACGGCGGGCATCAACTTCATCATGGGCATTCCGGGCGCCGACGACGTGATGCTCAACTACCAGAGCACCTCGTTCCACGACGCGCTGTTCCTGCGCGACACGCTGGGCCTGAAGCGCGCACCCGAGTTCGAGGCCTGGCTGCAGCGCATGCAGATCACCGACGCTGCGGGGCAACTCGCGCCGCCATCGGCCAACCGGCTGCTGGCCGACATGAGCAGCTTGAGCGGCTTGAGTGGCCTGAACGGCCTCAGCGCACTCACACCATGAGCGACGCCGTCACCCCCAACCCCTGGGCGCAATGGCGCTCGGCCACGCCCGCGCGGCTGGCGCTGGGCCGCGCCGGCGCCGGCATGCCGACCGACGAGACCTTGCGCTTCGGCTGGGCGCACGCGATGGCGCGCGACGCGATCCACGCGCCGCTGGACGTCGATGCGCTCGAAGCCGCACTGAGCGCACAACACTGGCAAGTGGTACGCGCACACAGCTGCGCCGCCGACCGCACCGAATACCTGCGCCGCCCCGACCTCGGCCGCCAGCTGCACGAGGACGACGCCACGCACCTGCTGCGCGACCGGCGCTACGGCTGCGATGTGTGCGTGGTCGTCGGCGACGGCCTTTCATCGCTCGCGGTGGCGCGCCATGCCGCGCCGCTGCTGGCCGCCTTGCGCGCGCACCTGCCCGCCGACACCAGCTTCGCGCCCGTGGTCATCGCCACGCAGGCCCGCGTGGCATTGGCCGATGAGGTGGGCGAGCTGTTCGGCGCGGCGCTGTCGGTGATGCTGATCGGCGAGCGGCCGGGCCTGAGTTCGCCGGACAGCCTGGGCATCTACCTGACCCATTCCCCCAAGCGCGGCCGGCACGACGCCGAGCGCAACTGCATCTCGAACGTGCGGCCCGAAGGGCTGGCGTACGAGACGGCCGCGTTCAAGCTGGCGTGGCTGATGCGCGAGTCGCTGCGCCGGGGGTTGACCGGCGTCGGGCTGAAGGACGAGAGCGACCTGGCGGTGCTGCAGCAGCGTGGGGCGGCGGAGCTTGGGCGGGCAGCCGGGCTTCCCAAATAGCGTCGTCAGCCCTGCCGCGCGGGTGCATCGCCTTCCAGGCGAGCCTCGACGACAAAGGCTTGCAGCTCGGCCAGCTTGCCATCGCGAAAACGCCAGACGTCGCAGTACGCATGGCGCGCCGTCTTGCCGGCTTCGTCCTTCAGCGTGATCTCGCCAACGGCCGAGAGAAAGTCGCCATCGGCAATCAGGCGATGCACCTCGAACCGGGGCGGCTCCTTGTAGGCGGTCGCCATCCATTCGCGAACGGCCTGCTTGCCGCTGAGGGTCCTGTCGCCAACGAAATTCCATTGCGTGTCGTCGGTGCAGAACGCCAGGAACCCCTCGCAGTCGCCTTGGGTGATGGCCGCATTGGCCTTCTGCAGAATTGTCTTGTGGGTCTCGGACATCCGGAACTCTCCTGTGTGTTCGACCGGCGCGTGCAAATGCACGCGTGCCGTTGAATCACAGGTTCTATCAGCCTGGCTTTTATCTCTTGCCGGTCTGCCCGCAACGACGACGTCAGCTTTTGGCTCGTCGCTGCATGGGGTGCGAGCTGGGTCTCGTCGAGGGCACCGGCGCTAGTTCGCCGCGGATGCCAGAGGGCCGGCGAACTTGTAGGAACTGAGGATCACACCGGACGGCATGGCCTTCGTGCTGACGAGTTCGAAGGCACGTGGCGGGCTTCCCTGCGCGAAGAGGCGCTTCCCGGTGCCCAGCAGGACCGGATAGACGATCAGCGTCACTTCGTCTGCCAGCCCGTGCTCGAACAGCGTCGACGTCAGCGTGGAACTGCCCCACAGGACCAGGTCCGGGCCCGCCTGCGACTTGATGCGGCGAACGCCCTCGACGATGTCCGGCCCGAGGCCTTCGAACGGGCCCCAGGCCAGACTTTCCGGGCGGTGCGTCACGACATATTTGGTCGCCGCATTCAAGCCGTCGGACATCGGGCTGCTCGGCGCCTTCGGCCAGAAGCCCGACCACAGGTCGTAGGTGCGACGCCCGAGCAGCAGATCGAAGCGATCGCCGTGCGCGGCGAAGACTTCGTCGCGGCCTGCGGGCGTACGGTACAGCGCGGTCCACTCGGCGTAAGGAAAGTCGTCTTCGCCGGAGGACTGAATCACGCCGTCCAGCGAGATGTGTTCCATGACTTTGAGCTTTCTCATTCGGGTCTCCGTGCTTGGGGTTGCAGGGTCTGAGGGTGCTGAACGGTCCCGGTCTCGCGCCAGCCCGCGGAGGCTCCGTGGGTTCAAACGGGGACGGTCACAGGGGCATTCACTGTAGCTTTGCCGCCGCCGCGTGCCGTGTACGCGCCACGCCTCGAACGGCCTGGCACGACTGATGCGTAGTTCCGCGCGGAACTGTCACAGGCGTTGCATACGCTCCGTGGCTCTCTTCAACAACGCACAACTACAGGGAACGCATGCAACGCCGTCTCGTCCTTCTCACCCCCATGGCCGCCGCGCTCGTCGCCGCCGGCTGCGCCAGCCTCTCGTCCGGTAAAGGCGCCGGCCTCGATGCGGGCCACTGGGACGCGTTCAACCGCGCGCAGATCGAAGGCCTGATCGCCAGCCAGGGCAAGGCCAGCCCCGGCTACAACGCGGCCAAGCCGCCGTACGTGGTGTTCGACTGGGACAACACCAGCGTCTTCCTCGACATCGAGGAAGCCTCGCTGATCTACCAGCTCGAGAACCTGGTCTTCGGCGCCACGCCCGCGCAGCTCGAGGTGGCGCTGCGCAAGAACATTCCGAAAAAAGACTTCCTGCCCGCGTACAACAACGCGGCCGGCCAGGCCGTGAACATCGACCGCGTGGTGCCCGACATCGTCGCCAGCTACACGTGGCTGTACCAGAACTACAAGGGCCTGAAGGGCGACCAGTCGCTGGCGGTGGTGGCGATGAGCCCGCACTACGGCGCCTTCATCACCAAGGTGCGCTACCTGTACGAAGCCATCGGCGACACCTTCGACCACGACACGGCCTACCCGTGGGTGACGTACCTCTTCGTCGGCATGACCGAGGCGCAGGTGCGCAAGCTCACGGCCGACACGGTGGCGTGGCAGTTGAAGGAGCCGGTCGCCAAGGTCAAGTGGACCTCGCCGGCCGCGCTGCCGGGCCGCGCGGGCGTGGTGTCGGTGAGCTGGAAGAACGGCCTGCGCCTGCAGCCCGAAATGCAGCAGCTCTATGCGGCTTTCCGCAACGCGGGCTTCGACGTGTGGGTGTGCTCGGCCTCGTTCGTCGACGTGATCAAGGAGATCTCCTCGAACCCGGCCTTCGGCTACAACAACCCGCCCGAGCGCGTGCTGGCGATGGAGCTGGAGCGCGATGCCAAGGGCGTGATTCAGCCCGAATTCCGCCGCGGCTACGACCAGACGCAGGGGCCGGGCAAGACGAAGAACATCCAGCGCTTTTTGGTCGCCAAGTACGGCTACGGCCCGAGCTTTGTGGCCGGCGACAGCGAGGGCGACCAGAACATGATGGCCGACTTTGCGGACACGAAGAAGGTGCTGATCGTCAACCGCCTGCGCGACCCGAAGACGGACATCGGCAAGTTCTCGGCCATGGCCGTGCAGAACTACGGCAAGGCCGACACGCGCTATCTGCTGCAGGGGCGCGACGACAACAGCGGTGCGTGGGTGGCCTCGCAGTTGCACACGCCGTTGGGCGCGTCGGCGGGCAAGGCGCTGAAGTAGCGGGCGGGCCCCGTCGGGCTCGGCCGTACTTCGGGCGCCTCAGCCTCAGGGGTTCTTCGCCACCACCGGCTTCACCGTGTCGCGCACCTTGGCCACCTGCGCGGCCGTCACGGCCTCGCCCTGGTTGCCCCAGCTCGAGCGCGCAAAGCTCAGCACGCTGGCCACGTCGGCATCGGTCAGGCGCCAGCCGAAGTCGGGCATGGCGATGGGCGACGGGGCCTTGGCGGTGCTGGGCATGGCCGAGCCGGCGAGCACCAGGCGAATGAGCGAGGTCGGGTCTTTCGCATTCACCACGCTGTTGCCGGCAAGCGCCGGAAAGGTCTTGTCCGCGCCGGTGCCGTCGGAGCGGTGGCAGGCGTTGCAGTTGTTCAGGTAGACCATCGCGCCGCTGTTGCCTTCGACGGTGCCGTTGCGCAATGCGAGCGCGGTGGGGTGCTTGGGCGCGGCCGCCACCAGCGAGGCCGGGGATGGCGGAGACGACGGGGAAGACGGGGAAGACGCACCCTTCGCATCGTCCTTCATGCCCAGCGATTGCAGGTACGCCGCCACGGCCTGCAGGTCCTGCGTGGACATGTGCTGCGTGCTGTTCTGCACCACGTCGACCATCGCGCCGAATGCTGCGGTGTGGCTGGTGCGCCCGGTCTGCAGGTACTGCACGATGTCTTCGGACGACCACTGCGCCATGGTCGGGCGGTCGGTGTGGCGCAGGGGTTGCGCATACCAGCCGTCGATGACCGCGCCCGAAAGAAAGAGCTCGCCCTTCCTGTCGCTGGCCGCCTTCACGCCGCCGAGCATGCTGCGCGGGGTGTGGCAGTCGCCGCAATGGCCCAGGCCCTGCACCAGGTAGGCGCCGCGATTCCACTCGGCGCTGCGTGCGGTGTCGCTCTGGTACACGCCCTTGTCGAGGTAGAGCCAGTTCCAGCCGATCATCAGGCCGCGCATGCTGAAGGGCCATGGCAGGTCGGTGGCCGGCGGCTTCTGCGCGACGGGCTGCACGCCGCCGCGAAAGAAGGTGAAGAGCGCGTGCATGTCCTCGTCGTTCACGCGGGCGAACGACGGGTACGGCATGGCGGGGTACAGGCGGTGGCCGTCCTTGGCCACGCCTTCGCGCAGCGCGCGGGCGAACTCGGCCTCGGTGTAGGCGCCGATGCCGGCCTCGGGGTCGGGCGTGATGTTGGTCGACACGATGGTGCCGAACGGCGTCTTCATCGGCAGGCCGCCGCCGAAGGCAGGCTTGCCCGGCGCGGTGTGGCAGCTGACGCAGTCGCCGGCACGCGCGAGGTAGCGGCCGCGCTCCAGCACGGGGTCGGCCGGGGCAGCAGGCGCGGCTGCCGGCGTTGCATTGGCCACGGGCGCGGACGCCGGTGCCGCCGCGGGTGTGGCCGCCGGTGCCTCGGCCTTCTGCGCCACGGCCCAGGCCCCGGCGCACAGCAGCACCACGGCCGCGGCCACGCCGCCATACAGGCGTCGCGCGCTCATGCCAGCGCTCCCGGGTTCTTCAGGTACTGCTCGCGGATGGCCTTGGCCGACCAGTACGCCAGCGCACCCACCATGCCAGTCGGGTT
This sequence comes from Variovorax sp. OK212, assembly GCF_900112425.1. Taxonomy (GTDB): domain Bacteria; phylum Pseudomonadota; class Gammaproteobacteria; order Burkholderiales; family Burkholderiaceae_C; genus Variovorax. The sequence goes on from NZ_FOLP01000020.1 coordinate 111,252, forward strand.
GTAGCCGAAGTTCTGCGGGAAGGCGCTGGCGCCCATCACGAACACGTTGGGCACGTCCCACACCTGCAGGAAGCGGTTCACGGCGCTGGTGGAGGGGTCGGTGCCCATGGGGGCGCCGCCGGTGTTGTGGGTCGACTGGTAGTAGCGCACGTCGTAGTGCGCGCCGGCCTTCTGGAAGTTCATCTTCAGCTGCTTGGGCCCCATGGCCCTGGCGATCTGCTCGACCTTGGTGCCGATGAACTGCGTCATCGCGAGGTCGTTGGCCTTCCAGTCGAAGGTCATGCGCAGCAGCGGCTGGCCGTGCACGTCCTTGTAGGTCGGGTCGAGGTCGAGGTAGTTGTCGCGGTAGGCCATCACCGAGCCCTGGCTGCCCACGCCGGCCTGGTAGAGATAGTTTTCCTTCGCGGCCTTCTTCCAGCCCGCGCCCCAGCTCGGCGTGCCGGGCGGCAGGCTCAGCTGCTGGATCGGGCGCCCGCCGGTGTTGATGCAGTTGATGCTGGCGCCGCCCACGAAGCCCGCCGGGCCGTGGTCGAAGTTGTCGCCGTCGAAGTCGTCGATGACGGTGCCGCTGGCGCCCGCGCCGACGAAGGGGTTCATCGGCTGGTCCTTGTCGAAGAACAGGCTGGCGCCGCCGTTGAGCTGGTAGGCGTAGTTGCGGCCCACCACGCCTTCGCCGGTGGCCGGGTCGTACTTCTTGCCGATGTTCGACAGCAGCAGCAGGCGCACGTTGTGGAACTGGTAGGCGCACAGCACCACCAGGTCGGCGGGCTGCTCGACCTCGTTGCCTTCGGCGTCCACGTAGGTCACGCCGGTGGCGCGCTTGCCGTCGGGCGACATGTTCACGCGCAGCACGTGCGACCTGGTGCGCAGCTCGAAGTTGGGCCGCTTCATCAGCACCGGCAGCAGCGTGGTCTGCGGCGAGGCCTTCGAATACATGTAGCAGCCGTAGCGCTCGCAGAAGCCGCAGAAGTTGCACGGCCCGAGCTGCGCGCCGTGCGGGTTGGTGTAGGCGCGCGAGGCATTGGCCGCGGCCTGCGGGAACGGGTGGTAGCCCAGGTCGCGCGCGGCCTTCTCGAACAGCCGGGCGCTGTTGACGGAGGCCAGCGGCGGCAGCGGAAATTCGTTGGCGCGCGCGCCTTCGAACGGGTTGCCGCCGGCCTGGATCTGCCCGCCGATGTTGCCGGCCTTGCCCGAGGTGCCGCAGATCTTCTCGAACTGGTCGAAGTGCGGCTCCAGCTCGTCGTAGCTCACGCCGAAGTCCTGGATGGTCATGCCTTCGGGAATGAACTTCTTGCCGTAGCGCTCTTCGTAGTGGCTGCGGATGCGCAGGTCGCTCGGCAGCGCGCGCCAGTGGTGGCCGTTCCAGTGCACGCCCGCGCCGCCCACGCCGTCGCCGGGCAGGAAGGACGCGAGCTGCCGGTACGGCACCGCGATCTCGGCCGGCGTGTGGCGGATGGTCACGGTCTCGCGCGAGAGGTTCTGGAACAGCTTGCCGCGGATGCCGTAGCTCAGCTCGTCGGTGATGCGCGGGTAGGCGAAGTCGGGTTGCGTGTCGCGGTTCTCGCCGCGCTCCAGCGCCAGCACCTTCAGGCCGGCCGCGGTGAGCTCCATGCCCATGATCGCGCCGGTCCAGCCGAAGCCGACCAGCACCGCGTCGACACCGGGTTTCTTGATGTTTGCCATGGTGTGCGCGCCCTCAGCCCTGCGGCCCGGCGATGCTCACCGGCGGCAGGTTGTACTTGACGCCGGGCCGGTCGACCCAGTCGGCGTAGTCGGCGCGCGCGCCGGGAAAGCCGATCATCTTCCACGCCGCGGCGTTCTTGTTGCCGCCGTGGATGGGGTCGCTGAAGTAGCCCTCCTTGGTGTTCTGCAACAGGAAGCCGAAGAAGTCGGTTGCGCCCACGCCGTCGAGCGTGACGCTGCCGGCCTCCAGGCCCTTGAGCACGTCGTCCTGCTGCGCCGCGGCGAGCTGCGCGAAGGGCTTGTCGGCGAACTGCTTGCGGCAGTAGGCGTCGGTGGCGGCAATGCCCGCGCGGTACACCTCGCGCGGCGGCATCTTCTTCTGGTAGCCGAACAGCGGCGACACCTCGATGAACGGGCCCTGCATGTACCAGGTGGCCGCATGGCCGAAGGCGCCTTCCATCTGCCGGTCGATGAACTCGGGCACGCCCGCCTCGATGGCGCCGGGGCCCGCGTCGTCGGACGGAATCAGCCGCGCGACCGCGGCCTGCACGAAGGCCCATTCGGTGGCGTTGAAGTAGACGGGGGTGTACGGAGCGTTGGGCGCGCCGGGGCTGGTTGCGGGAGCGGGCGCCTTGGCGGCGGTCTGCGCCAGCGCGGCACCGGTGACGCCACCGGCGCCGAAGGCCGTGGCGGCCGGCACGATGGCGATGGACCGGCGCAGGAATCCCCGCCGGTCGGAATACGACACGTCTTTCATCGCGTTGTGTGCGGCAGCGGGCCGCGTGTTGTTGTGCGAGCCTTCATCATCGCGACCACGCGCGCCGTGTCTTGTAGGAAAGTGTCTTGCCTATGATGGAAGCCGCCTCGCGCCTTTCAGGACGCTTTCAGGGCGCTTTCAGCCAACCGACGAATCAACGAACAGACCGGAGACGCCATGACGACGACCACCCGCTACCCGCTCGCCGAACTCGAGAACCTGCCCGAGGACATCCGCACCGCGATCCTTGCCGTGCAGGAGAAGGCGGGCTTCGTGCCCAACGTGTTCCTGGGCCTGGCGCGCCGCCCGGCCGAATGGCGCGCCTTCTTCGCGTACCACGACGCGCTGATGCTCAAGGAAGAAGGCTCGCTCACCAAGGGCGACCGCGAGATGATCGTCACCACCACCAGCGCGGCCAACCAGTGCCTGTACTGCGTGGTGGCGCACGGCGCGCTGCTGCGCATCTACGAGAAGAAGCCGCTGGTGGCCGACCAGGTGGCGGTGAACTACCGCAAGGCCGACATCACGCCGCGCCAGCGCGCCATGCTCGACTTTGCGATGAAGGTCTGCGACCGCTCGCACGAGATCGACGACAGCGACTTCGCGCCGCTGCACGCGCACGGCTTCGACGACGAGGACATCTGGGACATCGCGGCCATCACCGCCTTCTTCGGCCTGAGCAACCGCCTGGCGAGCTTCAGCGGCATGCAGCCGAACCACGAGTTCTTCCTGATGGGGCGGCTGCCCCGCGAGAAGAAGTAGCCGGTACCCCATGGCCCGAGCGCTCGGGGGACCGAGCGCTCAGGGCCCGCTCAGCCCTTTGCACGGCAGGCGGCCAGCGCGTCCAGCGCGGGCTTGTAGGTGGGCGTGGTCACGTCCATCACGCCCAGCACCGTGTGGTACAGGTTGTCGT
>NZ_FOLP01000007.1 GCF_900112425.1 Variovorax sp. OK212
AACGGCTTCAGAAATTGCTGCCTGACGCACCATGTGAAAACCAACCTCTCGCCCCAGAGGGTGGCTCGCTTGGCGGGGGAGTATTTCAGCAGCCTACTAGTTCTTCCATGAAACCAAACACCGATCCTCCTGGAACCCCTTTTAGCTTCGATGGCGTAGCTACTTGGCTGTGTCCGAGTCTGTGGGACGAAACAAAAAAAATCCCATTTCGGGGCGCGCTGTTCATTCTGTCTTATAGCGCATCGACCATCTTTTTCTTTTCGCTAGTGATGGCTCCAATTGGACTGATTGTTTCTATTCCATTGGCAATGATGCTTGCGATAGCGCTCCTTTTGGGTACTGGGTTCGGAGCGGTAATGGGGCTGCTTTCGTGGTGGCAGTTCAAGCAAAAACTTTCAAATTCAAGACGGCCGTAAATGCTGCCATGTGGCTCGAATGTGAACAACAGCAAGGCAAGCATTCGTTCGATACCACGGAGATGACCTATGGACCACCCAATAGCTCCGACAAGCCCCAGTATCGTCCCCGGCCGCATCGCAGCCATCCGCACGACCGCAGACGCGACCACGTTGCTTGGCCGCTCCGCTTTGCTCGCCACAGCTATCCCCGCCCGCCCCGGCGACCTTCTGAACCTGCGCGACATCGAGCAAGGCTTAGAGAACCTCAAGCGCGCACCCACGGCCGAAGCCGACATCCAGATCGAACCCTCGACCGCCTCTAATGCCAAGCCCGGCGACAGCGATCTGGTCGTCAAGTACGTCCAATCCAAGAAGTGGCGTATTGCACTGAGCCTCGACGACAGCGGCACCGAAGCCGCAGGCCGCTACCAGGCCGGCGCCACCCTGTCGCTGGACAACCCCTTCGGCCTGAACGACCTGCTCTACGTCAGTGCCAACCACAACATCAACAACCACGTCTTCGGCGACCCGGCCAAGGGCACCGAAGGCCAGACGGTTCACTACTCGCTGCCTTACGGCTACTGGCTCCTGGGCTTCACCGCCTCCAACAGTCAATACCACCAGAGCGTCACCGGCCTGAACCAGGACCACGTCTACGCCGGCAAGAGCAACAACGCCGAGGTCGAGTTCTCGCGCCTGACCTATCGCGACCAGCACCGCAAGACCAAGGTGGCCGTCAAGGGCGCGCCTTGGGCCTGGGCAGGTTAAGCCGATTCAGCGAATTTCAGAATTCTTAACAAATGTTGATGACTGGATTTAATCTGGTGAAATTAACCCATAGGCGTTAGTTTTATTGATTGCTGGCTATTTCGCGATCAAAAAGCGTGCAGAAGTTCCTTGAAAGCTGATGCTGCTCTTTCATAATCCCGCTCCCGCGGCTTTCGTTTTGTCACAAATGCAGTCGCGAGGTGACAACTAAGAGGGAGCTGGAAAAATATGAATCGGCATTTGCACCGCGTCGTCTTCAACGCGGCCAGAGGCATGCGCATGGTGGTCCAGGAGACCGCGACGAGCGCTGGCAAGGGCGCGAGCAGGGCCACTGCCGCAGCGGGTGCGGTGGCCTTCGCCGGGATGCTGATGGCGGCATCGGCGCATGCGCAGATCGTCGGCGCGCCCAACGTGCCGGGCAACCTTCGCCCGACCGTGCTGATGGCGCCCAACGGCGTGCCGCTGGTCAACATTCAGACGCCATCGGCGGCTGGCGTCTCGCGCAACGTCTACAACCAGTTCAACGTAGGCGCGAACGGCGCCATCTTGAACAACAGCCGCGCCAACGTGCAGACGCAGTTGGGTGGCTTTGTGCAGGGCAATCCGTTCATGGCGGGTGGTGCGGCGCGAATCATCCTCAATGAGGTGAACGGCGGCTCGCCGAGCCAGTTGCGCGGCTATATCGAAGTCGGCGGCCAGCGCGCCGAAGTGATCATCGCCAACCCGGCCGGCATCAGCGTGGACGGCGGCGGCTTCATCAACGCGAGCCGCGCAACGCTGACCACCGGCACACCGCAGTTCAACGCGATGGGCGGGCTCGACAGCTTCCTGGTACGCGGCGGCACCATCACCATCGACGGCGCGGGGCTGGACGCGAGCAAGACCGATTACGCGGCGATCCTGGCCCGTGCGGTGCAGGTGAACGCGGGCATCTGGGCGAGCGAGCTGAAGGTGGTGGCGGGGGCGAACGAGGTGTCGGCCGATGCGGGGCGGGTGACGCCGGTGGCAGGCAGCGGCGCCGCGCCGACGTATGCGCTGGATGTGGCCGCGTTGGGTGGCATGTATGCGAACAAGATTGCGCTGATCGGCACGGAGGCGGGGCTGGGGGTGCGCAACGCGGGGAACATCGGTGCGGGCGCGGGGAGCTTGGTGGTGACTGCAGCGGGGCGGTTGGAGAACGTTGGGACGTTGGAAGGGCAGAGCATCGAGTTGCGCACGCCGGGAGACATCGACAACAAGGGCGGCACGATTCGCCAGACGAGCGCTGCGGGCCTGACCCTGACGTCGCCGGTGCTGAGCAACACGAACGGTGGCGTGATCGGCATGGAGCCCGTGAGTGCGAGTGCGGGTGCGACCACGGGCACGGGCAGCGGTGGCGCAGCGAGCGGCGGTTCGGCGACCCCAGGCACCACAGGCACGGGAACGGCGAACAGCAGCAGCGGCGGCACGTCGGCACCGGCGGTGTACACACCGCCTGCACCAGGCGCGATTGCCGCAGGCGGAAGCATCCTCAACGATGGCGGCCGCATCTACGCGGGCGGCCCCGTCACGTTGAACACACCGCAGATCAACAACGCAGGCGGCTCGCTGTCGGTGGCCAACATGGCGGTCACGGGGCCGAGCTTCAGCAACGCGGGCGGCACGCTCAACGTCAGCAACAGCTTCAGCGCCAACGTGGGGCAGTTGGACAACAGCGGGGGCACGCTGCGCGCGGGGAGGGTGAACATCGCCACCACCGGCGACCTGAACAATACCGACGGCAAGCTGAGCAGCGATACGGATGCGACGCTCGCGGTCGGCGGGCAGTTGATAAACACTCGCGGCGCTGTCTCGGCAACGAACGCGCTCAGCGCCAACGTGGCCGGTGCAGCGAACAACACGGGCGGCACGCTCATCGCCAATCAGGGTGTCAGCCTGTCTGCAGGCAGCCTGGACAACACCAAGGGCAGCATCCAGTCGGTCAATGCCGGCACGCAGCTCACTGTCGCCAATCGACTGATCAACACCGGTGGGACCATCGGCGCGGGCACGGATGCCTCGGTGCAGGCCGGTTCGCTGAGCAACAGCGGTTCCATCCGCGGCACCCACGACACGGCGCTCACGGTGTCCGGTGCACTGACCAACGACGGCAGCATTTCCGCGGGGCGCAACACCACGGTCACTGCGGGCAGTCTGGCATCGGGTGCGAGCGGCGTGCTCGGAGCGGGCGTGCAGAACGCCGGCAAGCTCGCAACCGTCGGCAATCTGAGCGTCACGGCTTCCGGCGCGCTGGTCGCGAATGGCACCAACCTCGTCGCAGGCAACGCCATGCTGCAAGGCGCGAGCGTGGACCTGTCATCGGGCCAGACCAGTGCGGCCAACATTGCGGTCGCGGCTACGCAAGGCAACGTGACAACGAACCACGCGAAGATCGTTACGCCGGGCGCCTTGCGCGTGACGGCATCGGGAGCTGTGTTCAACATCGAAGGCACGCTGGCCGCCGACGGTGCAACCACCGTCGACGCCGAAAGTCTGGAGAATTCGGCGGGCACCCTCGCGTCGGTGACCGGTGACCTGCGCGTCACGACCAGTGGTGCCACAACCAACAATGCCGGGCGCATGCTGGCTGCCGGGGCCGTCGTCCTCTTCAACAGCGGCCTCGGCAATACCGACGGCAAAGTCAGCGGCAACAGTCTGTCTGTCGGCGCGCACGGTGGCTCGCTCGACAACACGCGCGGCACCCTGACAGCGGCCACCACGCTGGCTCTGAACACAGGCCAGCTTGTGAACGACGCAGGGCTGATCCAGTCTGGCGGTGCAATGGCCATCGACACGAATGGTCTTGCGCTGATCAACACCAACGCAGCCGGTCACAGCACGAAGCAAGGCGGCATCACCAGCGCGAATACGCTGAAGCTGAGCGCGGGCGCCGTGAACAACGCGGCCGGCTTCATCGGTGCGCAGAATGCGCTGGACGCTCGCACGCTGGCTTTCACCAACACCAAGGGCGGCATCGTGCTAGGCCAGTCCACGGTCGCTATCGACACCCAGGGTGCTGGCTACAACACCAGCGGCGGTCAGACACTCGCAGTGGGTGACCTGCGTGTGGGCGCCGGCAGCATCGCGAATGTCGGTGGCTTGATCCGCTCGACGGCCACGACCACCCTGAATGCCGGCAGCATCACCAACACCGGCAGCCGAGGCGCGGAACAGGGTATCGAAGGCAAGAACGTCAGCATCACGGCGGCGTTCGTTGCCAATCAAGGCGCGATCCGCGCCGACGTGAACGCCACCTTCACCAGCAGCGTGCAGATCGACAACGCCCTGGGCCTGATATCCGCGGGCGACACGCTCGTCATCAAGGACTCTGCAACGCCCAGGGCCTTGTCGGTGCTCAACACTAGTGGCACCCTGGTCGGCGGCAAGAACGTCGTGCTCGACGCGGGCTCGGTTACTTGGGACGGCAAGCTGCTGTCGCTTGGCGACATGAGCCTGGCCGTCAATCAGGACATCACTTTTGCGGCCGGCAGCGAGACCGTTGCCAACAACAACCTCACGCTCTCGACCACCGGCGACATCACCAACAGCGGCAAGTTGGCAGCCGGCAACGAACTGACGCTGTCGGCGAAGGACATCAACAACACCGCCACTGGCGACATCCAGGGCCAGACCACGACGCTGAACGCCTCGGGCACGGTGACCAACCGCGGCGTGATCGACGGCCAGACCACCCGCATCAATGCCGGCAAGCTGGACAACCTGGGCACCGGCCGCATTTACGGCGACCAGATCTCGATAGGCGTGGGCACGCTCAACAACGACGCCGAGACGGTCAACGGTGTGGCTTCCGCGGGCACCATCGCCGCGCGCCAGCGCCTGGACCTGGGCGTCACGACCCTGAACAACCGCAACGGCGCGCTGATCTTCAGCGACGGCAACATCGCCGTCGGCGGCACGCTCGTGGCCGGCTCGGCCAGCGGCTCGGCCGGTACCGTGAACAACCATGCCGCAACCATCGAGGCGACTCGAAACATCGACATCAAGACCTCCGTTCTGAACAACAGCAACGGTGGCGTCACTTGGACGATGCAGAACGGCAAGCCGAGCGACTCGCGCACGGAGTACGCACTGCCTGCAAGCACGACGCGCTATTCGGCAGACCAATTGGTCTTCGTGACCGTTCAGGGGCCATCGGTCGACTTTGAGCACTTGATGGGCGTGCTCTGGCCCAGCTTTGTCAGCCAGGCCGGCGGGCCCAACATCGGTCAGTTCTCCGGCATATTGGTTCCTTCCGAAAGCTATCCGCTTTCTCGGTTCAAGGCCTACTACACGAACCCGCCGCGCAACAGCAGCGATCTCACCGGCAGCCGACCGGTAGGAACTGATTTCACCGAGACCTTCACGGAACCCGGTGTCTGGTACCCGCGCAACGATCCCATCTGGCTCACGTTCGGCGTGATGCCGCCAAGCACGGATACGCCATCGGGTGATGCCCAGAAACAGGCCTATCTGGACGCACACAAGCAGCTCGATACAGCGACCGCTGCTTTCATCAACGACGTCTATCAAAACTACGCCCGTGCGTACTACTCATGGACGTATTCGGATTCGAGCACCATCCCGGTTCTGCAGACGTCCGCGCCAGCTCGCATCATTGCCGGCGGCAAGATGGACATCGCCGTTGGCAACGGCACCAACGACATGAGCCAGATCCTGGCTGGCGGTGCGCTGAACGTGACCGGTGGCACGATCACCAACAAGAATCTCGAAGTTTCAGGCGCGCAAACCCGAACCGGATCGCAGTACTACAACAACGGCAGCGGCGACATGCCGATGCCCACGCCGTACAACTCGAGCATTCCGATCACCGTCACGCTGGGTGCCGCACGGCAAGAGGGCAACGTCACGGTGGTCGGCAGCGGCACGCCTACCGGCACCCTTGCTCCCGGCCACACCAACCAGGGCATAGCCAGCGCCAGTGGCGTCAACGGCAACGGCCTTGCCACAGGCCCCAACGGGCCGGTCGTTGCCCCGATCATCGAAGTCAAGCTGGCCGCCAATTCGGACGTGCAGCAGATCGCGCGAACGACGCTGCCGAGCTTGACCCTGCCCACAGCCAGCCTGTTTCGAACTCTCGCGGGGGCGTCGAGCCACTACCTGGTCGAGACCGATCCGCGCTTCGCCAACTACCGCAACTGGCTCAGCAGCGACTACCTGCTGAACAACTTCGGGCAAGACCCCAACAACACGCTCAAGCGACTTGGGGACGGCTACTACGAACAGCGCCTGATCCGTGAGCAGGTGGCGCAGCTGACGGGCCATCGCTACCTGGACGGCCATGACAGCGACGAGGCCCAGTACAGCGCGCTGATGGACGCCGGGGTCACCTTTGCGCGGCAGTACGGCCTGCGGCCCGGCATTGCGCTGAGCGATGCCCAGATGGCGCAGTTGACCAGCGACATCGTGTGGCTGGTCGAGCAGACCGTGACACTTGCGGACGGAAGCACTCAGCGTGTGCTGGTGCCCCAGGTCTATGTGCGCGTGAAGGATGGCGACATCGACGGCTCCGGTGCCTTGCTTGCGGGCAAGGAGGTGAGCATCAAGCTCAGTGGCGATCTGGTCAACAGCGGCACCGTCGCCGGGCGCAAAACCGTCAGCATCACCGCAGAGAACATCCAGAACCTGAATGGCCGGATCTCCGGTGACAGCGTCGATCTCACTGCGAGGACCGACATGAACAACATCGGCGGCACCATCGATGCCGCCAGCAAGCTGAAGATAGAGGCTGGGCGCGACATCAACGTTCGCACCACCACGAGCAGCGGAATGACGCTGGACTTCACGCCCGGGGCCTTGGGCATGCGGGGCGGGACCATCGTGGACCGGGTGGCGGGGCTGTATGTGAGCAATCCGAAGGGCGAGTTGGTTGCTTCGGCAGGGCGGGATGTCAGCCTGATGGGTGCGCTGATTGCCAACAGCGGCAAGGACGGCACGACCGAGATCGGCGCGGGCCGAGATATCAACCTTGGTACGGTCACTACCGCCAGACAGGAAGCCAGCATTCGCAGCGCGGGCAACTATCGCGCGGAAGCCAGCACGCAGGAGGTTGGAACGCGCATCGAGACGAGTGGTGACATCAGCTTGACGGCCGGGCGTGATGTGAATGCACGAGCTGCCACGATCAACAGCACCGACGGCGAACTCAATATTGCTGCAAAGCGCGATATCAACATCGATGCGGGCCAATCGGCAAGCGCGCTCAACGAGGGGCTTCGCACATCGGGAGGCGGCTCCAAGCGCACCGAACAGGGGAGCTTCAACGCGACGGGTGTCATCAGCAGCAGCCTCGGGGGCAAGACCGTTGTTCTGGACGCGGGCAACGACATCCGCATTCGCGGTTCCAACGTGGTGAGCGACAAGAGGACGGAGCTTTGGGCTGGCAACAACATCACGATAGAAGCGGCGACGCAGACCAAGGACAGCCAGTACGTTCGTGAAGCGTCGAGGAGCGGCATGTTCGACGCAGGGTCTGGCTGGACCTGGGGCCGACAAGATACGAGGAGTACGAGGAACACCGACGAGACCACCGCCGTCGGCAGCACCGTGGGTGCCATTTCTGGCAACGTGATCATCACGGCCGGCAATCAGTATCGGCAAGTGGGCAGCGATGTAGTTGCACCCGGCGGCGACATCGACATCCAGGCGCGCGACGTGCAGATCGTCGAAGCACGCGAGACCAGGCGCAGCGAGAGCACGCAAAGTTTCTCGCAGAGTGGCATCACGCTGGGTATCAAGGCGCCGTTGATCGATGTGCTGCGTGGAATGGAAGACACCAGCCAGGCCATGAGGGACACGAAGGACGGCCGCATGAAGGCGTTGGGCGCGGCTAGCATGGCGCTCAGCGGCTATTCGGCGTACCAGGACATTGCCCAACAGGCTGCGACCCAAAGCGACGGCGGCACTGGAGCAGTCAGCATGGGCGCGACGCTGACTATCGGTAGCAGTTCGAGTGAATCCACACGCAAAGAGAGCAGCGACACATCGGCCGGCTCGCGCGTGCAGGCGGGTGGCAACGTCACCATCACAGCCACCGGTGGCGGGCGAGACTCCAACATTCTTGTGCGCGGCAGCCAGATCGACGCCGGGAAGAATGTCAGTCTTTCGGCGGACAACAACGTCACGCTGGAAGCGGCTGCCAATACCAAGAAGGAGAGCTCCACCAGTCGCAGCAGCAATGCGAGCATCGGTGTGGGCATGGCCTTCGGTGAGACCAACGGCATCACGCTGGAAGTCGCAGCAGGCAGTCATAGTGGGCGTGACAACGGGACGGACGGCGCGTGGACGAACACCACGGTGAAGGCCGGGCAACAAGTCAGCATCAAGAGCGGTGGGGACACTACTGTTCGAGGGGCCATCGTTTCAGGCAAACGCGTCGAAGCGGACGTAGGCGGCAATTTGCGCATCGAGACCTTGCAGGACACCAGCACGTATCACAGCCAGAACAGCGGGAGCGGTTTCAGTGGGAGCTTCTGCATCTATGCGTGCTACGGCGGCAGCGTCAGCGTGAGTGCGAACAACATGCACGGCGATGGCGACTTTGCCAGCGCGACCCAGCAAAGCGGGTTCTTTGCGGGCGACGGGGGTTTTGGTGTCAGCGTCCGGGGCAACACGACCCTCGTTGGCGCCGCGATCAGCAGCAAGGACGCCGCTGTAGATGGCGGGAGAAACAGTTTCAGCACGGGCAGCCTGACGATGACCGATCTCGTGAACCGGGACACCTTCAAGGGCAGTGGCTACAGCTTCAACATCAGCACTTCGGGTGGCGGCGGGGCAGGCATCGGTGACAGCGATATTGACCGGTCCAGCACCACCCGCAGCGGGATTTCGGGCATCGCAGGCAATACGGCGATCCGCACGGGCGTGGACGGGACCAACGCATTGCAGATGACCAATCGTCAGCGTGCCATGAGGGATATTCAAGCGCAGGTCTTGATCACATCCCAGTTCGGCTCGCAGGCTGCGCGCGCCGTTGGGGACTATGCCGACGAGCAATACCGAGCGCTGATGCGACAAGCCAATGCCATGGAGCCTTCGACGCAGCGCGATGCGTTGATCGCTGAGGCGACGAAGTGGGGTGAGAGCGGGGCCTACCGCGTCGCCGCCCATATCGTCATCGGCGGGCTGGCAGGGGGAGCCGGTGGTGCGGCGGGCGCAGGCGCGGCCGCAGCCGGGGGGCGCACGTTGAACGACCTGCAAAACAGCATGATGGATGGGTTGATCGGAGCTGGCTTGAACCCGTCTGCAGCGCGGGTGGCCGCAAGCACGCTGGGCGCCGGGTTCGCTTCCGTGGTTGGCGCCCTGGCCGGAGGCAGCGCGGGGGGGGCCGGCGGCTACAACACCGACTCAAACAATCGAGTCCTGCATCCGAGCGATACGGTGAATGCGTATTTGCTCGCAGCACAATCCGGCGGCAAGTACACCCCGGAGCAAATCGCGGAAGCCCTGCGATGGTCCGGTGTGCGTGACGCAACCGGCAACGTCCTCAATCCCTCGGGCAGTTGGCAGTCCTATGATTCAGCGACCGGGCAGGCCTACGGCTCGCAGTCACCCACTCGGACTGTGGCTGGTGACATGACCTATGACCCTGGCCTGAGGGTTGTAGCAAATGGGTATGCCCTCCAAGAAACTCCGCCCGGAGCCCCCAACCGAGAACTGATGAACTTCATCGTCCAAGGCACTGGCGGAGCGAGGTCACCCTACGTTTTCGACACCAGGGGGATGACTTATGGGCCATCCAACACCGCTGACAATCCCCAGTATTTCCCGTGCGCCAGCACGACTTGCTTGGTCTACGGTGCGAACTGGAACCCCAACAATCCGATTAACCAGGCGCAGGCTGAGCAAGGACGCAACGCGGTTGGTGCGATCGGACTGGTCGTAGGCGCACCGCTGGCGGTGGCTTATGGCGTGCCGTTGTTGGTGGGCGCCGGCGTGACTGCTCAGACTGTTCCTGTAGTCGGAGGAATTACAAGTGTCGTCGGCACGAAGTGGGTGGGTTCCGTCGCCGCTGGCGGGTTTATGGGGGGTGTCATCGAAGGCGCAACCCATTTCAGCACCGCCACGCCAGCCAGTTTAGGAATGGCTGCTTTGGGGGGAATGGCGGGAGGTCCGGCCAAACTCTGGCTGAATGCTTATTTTGGCTTGGCGAATCAATGGATACCAACGACGTTGGGGAATTGGGGTACTTGGTACCTGAGTTCGCAGTTTGCGGCAACACCCGTTCGAGAAATGGGTCAGTCAGGTTTGAATGTGAATGGCAATAATTCTTGGTGGAGCACTCCAATTTTTGGCTGCAATCCATCTTCTGGAAAATCGTGCTGACGTCTAATGAAACCCGATAGCAATACTCCTGGATATCCGTTTAATTTTGATGCAATACCGCATTGGGTTGAGCCTGAATTATTGGATTTCAATGCTTTAATTAAATTTCGAAAAACAAAAATTGTTTGCCTTTACGCCCTATCCTGTGCCATAGGGGGTGCGTGGGTTATTTTTTTGGGTTATTTGCTCATTGGATTGCTTCATGAATTCACCAAAGAGTGGGCGTTTGCATTTTTTGTCTTCTGGGCGATCGCGAGTTCAATTTTTGCCCCGCTATTCGGACTTGCCGTGCTCTGGGATTTTACGAAGGCTAAAGAAAAGTACGAGATCACGTCTGCTGAGAAAATAGACCTTGAAAACAACTGAATATAGTTTGGTTCCATTTTTTCTTGGCTCTATTTCGTTTTGGATGGGGCCGATAGTGCTATTTCGGTCTTTTTCTTCGGAATGATTTTGGAGTTGGCGAAGGTCTGGGATTTTGCAAAGGTGAAGAAAAAACACGAGACAGAAACGGGAAATTCGTGAGATCCAAAAAAATCCAGCAATCAGATTCTTCAAAGAAAAATGGTGTCTAGCGTTGAACTTGATTGCTGTACCGCGACGGACGAGAGGTTGAAAAAATGAAGTGCCGAGCAATTTTCGCTATTGCATTGGTCTGCGCCGCATTGGCCGCCTGCCGAACCGCGCCTTTGTATGAGCCCACCCGCCGCGCATTGGTGACAGCGGAGGAGGACGAAGAGCGCACCATCGTTGGACAGCCCGTGTCTGGCACTTCGATTGCTCAGCTTGGCACCGGTATGACCTACGCAGAAGCCCTCAAGATCATGGGCAAGCCCAGCGCCGAAAGGGTGAACAACACTGGCAAGGCGTGGATCCCCACGTACAACGGGACGGATCGATGGCGGCACTACCTTGCATACAAGGGGCAAGGTGTACTGGTCTTTGCCGGCGCAGCAGGCGGAGAGATCGCCGAAATCGCTCGCACCAAGTCCTACACCCCCGACGTGCTGATCCAGATCGTGCACAACCCCAAGGACACCGGCCGGTTCTGACGGAACGCGCGCCGCATATTTCGCGCCTGTAGCTGAAGCCGCAGAGCGTCAGCGCCGGCGATGCAGACAAGAAAGATATCGAGGGAGAGAAATTGAAAACGACTCCGCGTGCCGTGTTGGCTTGTGTGTTGCTGGGTGGACCTCTCTGGGCTCACGCTCAACTCGCCAGCACCCCCAAACCCTTCGTAGAACAGCAGCGCCAGCAAGAGCGTGAACGTGCGTTACGTGAGCAGAATGAGCGCACCGTCGACCAGCGCCCGCAGGCTGCGCCGCCAGTGCCGGTGCAACGCATCCCTGAGTCCGAGTCGCCGTGCTTTCGCATCGACCGCGTGCTGCTGGTCGGCGAGCAGGCCGAGGCCTTCCAGTGGGCGGTCTCTGATCTGTCTGGGTCAGAGGGCAACGATTCTCCGGTCGGCCGGTGCCTCGGCACGGCGGCCGTCAACGTGGTCCTCGCGCGTGCCCAGCAGGCCGTCATCGCACGCGGTTTCGTCACCACCCGCGTGCTGGCCGCGCCGCAAGACCTGTCCACCGGCACGTTGACGCTCTCACTCGTCCCCGGCCGCATCGCAGCCATCCGCACGACCGCAGACTCTTCACAGACCCTGCTCGGCAGCTCTGCCTTGCTGGCCACAGCCATCCCCGCACGTCCCGGCGATCTGCTGAACCTGCGCGACATCGAGCAAGGCCTGGAGAACCTCAAGCGCGCTCCGACAGCAGAGGCCGACATCCAGATCGAACCCTCGACTGCCCCAAATGCGAAGCCCGGCGACAGCGACCTGGTTGTCAAGTACGTCCAATCCAAGAAGTGGCGCGTCACGCTCAGCCTTGACGACAGCGGCACCGAAGCCACAGGCCGCTACCAGGCCGGTGCCACCCTGTCCCTGGACAACCCCTTCGGCCTGAACGACCTGTTCTACGTCAGCGCCAACCACAGCATCAACAACCACCTCTTCAGCAACCCCGCCAAGGGCACCGAAGGCCAGACCGTTCACTACTCCTTGCCTTACGGCTACTGGCTGCTCGGCTTCACCGCCTCCAACAGCCAGTACCACCAGAGCGTGGCCGGCCTGAACCAGGACTACGTCTACGCCGGCAAGAGCAACAACGCCGAGGTCAAGCTCTCGCGCCTGATCTACCGCGACCAGCACCGCAAGACGACCGTGGCAGTGAAAGGCTGGCGGCGCGAGTCGCGCAACTTCGTGGACGACACCGAGGTCGAGGTGCAGCACCGCGTGGTCGGCGGCGTGGAGTTCAGCCTGAACCACAAGGAGTTCATCGGCGATGCGACGCTCGAAGGCACGTTGGCGTACAAGCGCGGCACGGGCGGCTTCGGCTCGCGCACCGCGCCCGAAGAAGAGTTTGGCGAAGGCACGTCGCGCCTGAAGCTGTACACGGCCGACATCACGCTCAACGCGCCGTTCAAGGTCGGCGAGCAGAAGCTGCGCTACTCCGGCCTGATTCGCGCGCAGTGGAACCGCACGCCGCTGACGCCGCAAGACCGCTTCTCCATCGGCGGGCGCTACACGGTGCGTGGCTTTGACGGCGAAACCAGCTTGCTCGGCGAGCGCGGTTGGCTCTTGCGCAACGACATCGGCTGGGCGGCCGGCCAGAGCGGGGCGGAGCTCTATGCGGGCATGGACTACGGCCATGTCGGTGGGCGCTCCACAGTCGATCTTCTCGGCCGAAGTCTGGCAGGCGCGGTCATCGGTGTGCGGGGCCAGTGGACCAAGCTGAGCTATGACTTCTTCGTCGGCGCGCCGATCAGCAAGCCTGAGGGCTACCGCACCGCGAAGGTCACGTTGGGCTTCAACCTCAACGCCAGTTTCTAGATATCAACCACAGGGAGGTACAACAATGAGAAAACAAGAAATTTCCAGAACGGCGGCCGTGCTCGCCACGCTGATGTCGGCAGCCATGCTGACTGCTTGCGTCGGGCCGACACCGTATCGCGCGGCCGGTGCCGAAGGCAACAACTTCGGCTACGCAAGCAGCAAACTGTCTGATCAGCTCTACCGCGTTCGCTTCACCGGTTCGACGCGCACGCCGGTGCGCTGGGCCGACGCCTTCATGCTCTACCGCAGCGCGCAAGTCGCAAAAGAGGCCGGAGCACCGGCGTTCAAGATCGTTGAAGGAACCATCGACACCACCGTGCTCACGGGCGAGGACATTTTGGGGCAAGGGCGCTCGCATGCCGATGTGGAAGTGAGCAAGGCGAGCAAGGCGAGCCAGGCGAGCCAGGCGACCCAGGGTACGCAGCCCGACAGCGACAGCGACAGCGACCGCGTGGTCGGTCTCCATGACCCGTACATGCGGCAAACCGCAGGCGCGATGCCTGTCTTTCGAGCGCCGCCTCCTGCGCCACGAGTCAGCAGCCAGCCGCCTTTGTTCATCTACATGCCTTCCAGTGGCGCGGGGTATGCGCCGCAAGGGCGTTCGATACTCGTTGAACTTCGATCCGACCTCAACAACCTGGGCGAGCAGACGTTTGTCACCGATGACGTGCTGGGACGCCTGGGGCCGCGAATCAAGCGCGCTGGGCAAGCAACGGAAACGAAAGACGTGCCGGCGCCTTCCTCTGCCTCTTGAGGCGATCGTCCTTGCCGGGCGCCACGGCGTGGTCCCTGGCGCTCGGCGCTCGGCTGTGGATCAGCGCCGACAGGGTCGCCAACGCAACGCGAAGCTCACGCTGAGGTTCAACCCGACCTCTGGCTTCCCGCTAGCAAGCAACACAACAGCAACAACAGGAGGAACCCAACAAATGAACTACCGCACCCTCTGCACCATCACGCTCGCATGCGTCGCACTCTCCGCTTGCCAGTCCGCGCCGCTGTACGAGCCCACCCGCCGCGCATTGGTCGCAGCCGATGAAGACGAAGAGCGCCCCGTCATCGGCCAACCCACACCCGGCACTGCTTTCGCGCAGCTTCGCCCCAGCATGACCTACGCGGAGGCCATCAAGATCGCAGGCAAGCCGAATGCGGAGACGGTGCGAAACACGGGCAAGGCCTGGGTGCCGACCTACAAGGGCACCGACCGCTGGCGCCACTACCTTGCCTACAAGGGGCAAGGCGTGCTGGTCTTCGCGGGGGCGGAGGGCGGCGAGATCGCGGAGATCTCGCGCACGAAGTCCTACACGCCCGATGTGCTGATCCAGATCGTGCACAACCCGAAGGACACGGGGAAGCTCTGACGAACCGAACTGCGAGTGGGTTCAGGCAACGTCCCCATGCACCAACCTCTCAAACACATCCACCGTCCCCATCTGCCCCCCCTTCAGCATGATCTCCATGCCATCGAGCGTCGCATCGTCGCTGTGCACCCTGCACAGTGACGCGCCGGCGCCCATGTCGGCCGCATAGGACAACCCCCACGCATCGAGCGCCTGCACGCCGTGGCTCGAGGTATCCCCGCCGGCGATGCCGACGCGTTTCAGCGGGGTTGTCGCCAGCACCTTCGCCAGCAGGTCGCCGCCAGCGCGTGCAAGGGCTTGCGCATCGAGCGCGGCACCTGAGGGCGCTGCGTTGGGTGTGCGGGTGCATGCCAGCACGTTGTGCCCGCGTCCCAGGCTGTACGCGATCGCCTCCGCATGACCGGCCAGGGCCGACGGGTCGCGTTGCGCTAGCTTCTGCGCATCGAGCCACACGATGTCGAACGACGACGATGCGGCCACCTGGCGCGCGGTCACCGGCGACAGGCTGCCGGCCAGCACGAGCACGGGGCCCCGCGCGGGCGTGACGCGCGCTCGCTCGGCCGTTGCACCACCGCGCCCCTCGCGCGATGCGGGCATGGCCGTCGCCAGCGCGTCGACCACGCTGCTGGGCCCCACCGCCAGCATCGTCGAGTTCCGCGCGCGCGCCCACAGCACGTCGCCGATGGCCGCGAGTTGCGATGCATCCGCCACGTCGAACAGCACGGCGTCCGCGGGCGGCGACTTCAATGCCTGGCGCAGCGCAGTGTCCAGCGCGTCGCTGCCGCGCGACGCCGCCGTGAAGGGCACGGAGCACACGTCCGGGAGACCCTGCTTCGACAGGTGCACGCGCAGGTCCGCCTCGTCCATGGGCGTCACCGGGTGCCGGCTCATCGTTGGATGGCGGTCGATGCGAAACACCTCGCCGCCGCTGCCCGCCGCCGCGAACAGGTTGCCGAACAGGCAGTAGCGGCCCAGGTTGGGCTGCCCGCCGACGATCGCGGTCCATGGCTGCTGCACGGCCGCGCGCAGCACGCGCACGGCCGCGCCGATGGAGCCGATGTGCGGTGCGCTGTCGAAGGTCGAGCAGGTCTTGTAGTGCAGCACGCGCGCACCCAGCGAGCGGAAGAGGGCGGCCACGGGCCGCAGCTCAGCCTGCATTTCGTCGGGCGTCATGGCGCGTGCGGCGCCTGCGATGCCGAGCACGTCGAGGGCACCCGCGCGTTCGAGCCGCGCCGCGTCCGGCGTCTTCAGGAACAGCAACGCGCGCAGCCCGGCGCGCGCGGCGGTGCCCAGCGTGTCGGTGGCGCCGGTGAAATCGTCGCCGTAATAGACGACCGCCGGAGACGGCCTCATGGCTTGCCGAAGAAGGCGAGGGCGCGCGCCAGTTCGCGCTGGTCCCTGGCGGCGTCCGCCAGCGGCACGCCCGCTCGCGCGGCCGACCAGGCCTGCCGGATGCTGGTGACGCCCGCGGCCGCGCCGTCGGGGTGCGCGAGGATGCCGCCGCCCGCCATGAAGAGCAGGTCGTCGCTGCCGATGGCCTGCCAGGTCGCGGGCACGGTGCCGGCCCACTGGCCAGAGGAAAACGCCGGCATCACGCGGTCGTCCGCCGCATCGGTCAGCGGCGTGTAGCAGTCCTGCGCAGATTCGATGACTTCGCTGTCGGGTTGCGAGAACTTGCCCTGCAGTCCGTGCACATGCATGTGGTCCACGCCCGCCAGCCGCCACAGCGTCTGGTAGGCCTGGAACGAGATGCCCAGCAGCGGGTGCCGCGACAGCGCGCCATAGCCGTTGCGGTGCCCGTGCAGCGCCAGAGCGGTGTGCCGCCGCAGCGTCTGCATGCCCGAGTGGCCGCACCAGTTCAGGCTGGCCATCACGCAGGAGCCGCCTTCGCGCTCGACGAGGTCGGCGTGGCGCTTCATCGCGTCGGTCTCGTCGGTGATGTTGAACGCCACCATCACGTGCTTGCCGGTGCGCTGCTGGTGGTCGCGCACCACGGCCATCACGGCCGGCACGCGCTCGGCCAGCGGGGCGTGCGCGGGGTCGGCGCACACCTCGTCGTCCTTGATGAAATCGACGCCCGCGGCGCAGAGCCGGCCGACCAGCTCGGCGGTCTCCGAGGCGCTGAGGCCCACGTTCGGCTTGATGATGGTGCCGACCAGCGCACCGCTCGCCACGCCGGTCGCGCGGCGCGTGCCTGCAATGCCCAGGCGCGGCATGTCGAATTGCGCGCGGTAGGCGGCAGGCACTTGCAGCGATTCGAGCCGCAGCCCGGTCACTTCGCCCAGGTCGTACAGGTTGCCCGACACGGTCGCGGCCAGCGTCGGCAGGTTCGCGCCGATGTTGGCTACCGGAAACGCGATGTCGACATGCGCGCGACGCCACGGTCCCTTCGCCCCTTTGCGTTCGAGCAGCGCGTTGGGCAGCGAAGGCACGCTGGCCGAATCCAGCTCGGTGATGGCCTCGACCGTTGCGCGCGCCCGTGCGCGCAGCGCATCGGTCTCGCCTTCGACACGGGTAAAGGTGCCGCATGACTGTTCGCCCGCCATCACCTCCGCCACGGCGGCCAGGTCGTGCGGCGTCTCGATGAGGTAGCGCGCGCGGATGCGTTCGGGCGCCATCGTGCTCACAGCTTGCTCAGGTCGGGAAAGGGCCGCACCGGCTCGCTGCCGTCCCAGCCTTCGGAGGCGCTGCGGATCAGGTCGAACATCTTGCCCTTCGGCCCGGCCACTTCCGACAGCTCGATGACGGTGCCCGGGTGGTACTCGGTGTCGAAGTAGATGAAGCGGCCGCGCTCGCCCACTTCGCCGCTCATCACGGGCTTGAAGCCTTGGTTGGTGAGGCGTGCCAGGTCGGCGTCGTAGTCGGCGGTCCAGTAGGCGACGTGCTGCAGCCCGGTGCGCCCGGCCTGCAGGAAGTCGCGGTACATCGAGGGCACGTCGTTGCGCGTCTGGATCAGCTCGACCTGCACGTAGCCCGAGTTGGCCAGCGCCACCGAGTTGTGCGGCTCGTGCGCCTCGCCGTTGTAGCGGTAGTTCTTGATGGGCACCTTGGGGTTGTAGAACCACGGGCCCACGCCCAGCTTGGTGCTCCAGTAGTCCATGGCGGCTTCGATGTCGTGCACGACATAGCCCAGTTGGCGGATCTCGCCGAGGAATCGACTCATTTCAGTTGGCTCCGTGGATGTGAGTGTGTTGTTGTGTTCAGAATTTCAGGAAGCCGGTCGAGAACCACGGAAACGCGGCCACGATCACCAGGCCGACCAGCATCGCGCCGATGTAGCCCCAGATGTGCTTGATGCCTTCGTCGGGGTTGACCTTGCTCACGGCGCACGCGCCGTAGTAGCCCACGCCGAAGGGCGGCGCGAACAGGCCGATGCCCATCGAGAAGATGACGACCATGGCGTAGTGCACCTCGTGCACGCCCGCGGCCTTGGCAATGGGAAACAGCAGCGGGCCGAACAGCACGATGGCCGGAATGCCTTCGAGCACGCTGCCCAGCACGATGAAGGCGACGATCGACACCGCCAGGAACCCGTAGGCCCCGCCGGGCAGCGTGCCCATCACCCGCGCCAGGTCCTGCGAGAAACCCGACTGCGTGAGGCCCCAGGCCATGGCGGTGGCGCAGCCCACGATGAAGATGATGGCGCCAGACAGCGACGCGGTGTCGACCAGCATCGGCTTGAGCCGCTTCCAGTCGAACTGCCGGTACACCACCAGGCCCACGATGGCCGAGTAGACGATGCCGATGGTCGACACCTCGGTGGCGGTGGCCACGCCCTCGACCACGGCGGCACGGATCACGAAGGGCAGCAGCACCGCGGGCAGCGCGACCATCAGCAGCTTGCCGATCTCGCGCTTGCTGTAGCGCTGCACGCCGCTCAGGTCTTCGCGGCGGTAGCGCCACCACACGACCGCGCACAGCGCCGCGCCCAGCACCACGGCCGGCAGCAGGCCGCCCGTGAACAGCGCGGCAATCGAGATGCCGGTGACCGAGCCGATGGTTATGAGCACGATCGACGGCGGAATGGTCTCGGTCTGCGCGCCGGTGGCCGACAGCAGCGCGACCAGGTCGCCGGGCTTGGCGCCGCGCTTGACCATCTCGGGGAACAGCACGGGCGCAATGGCCGCCATGTCGGCGATCTTCGAGCCCGAGATGCCCGACACCAGGTACATGGCGCCGATGAGCACGTAGGAGAGGCCACCGCGCACATGGCCCAGCAGGCTGGCCAGGAACTGGATCATGGCGCGCGCCATGCCGGTCATTTCGATGAGCGCGCCCAGGAAGATGAACAGCGGCACCGCCAGCAGGATCAGGTGCGACATGCCTTCGTCGAGCCGCCCGACCATCACCAGCATGGGCGTGCGCGTGGTGAGCGCCAGGTAGCCGAAGGTGGCCAGCGCGAACGAGAACGCAATGGGCACGCCCGACAGCACCGTGGCCGCCACGATGACCACGAAGAAGATCACCAGGTTGAACTTGCCGAGCGTGGCGAACAGCGGCGCCGCGAGCCAGAAGGCGCCGACCAGCGCGGCCATGCCGAGCAGGGCGACGGCAATCTGCCGGCCGGTGCACACGCGCAACAGGCGCAGCAGCGCCATCACCAGCATGATGCCGATGCCCGCCGGAATGGCCGCCGCGCGCCATGCGTTGCTGATCTCGAGCGCGGGCGTGACGATGAACGACTCTTCGTGCGCGTAGTCGATCGACGGCCAGATGATGAGCACCAGGAACGCGACCGACGCGGCAATGGCGAAGGCGTCGAGCATGGCGCGGGTCTGCGGTTGCACCTTCTGCACCAGCGCGGTCATGCGCATGTGCTCGCCGCGGCGCAGCGCCACCACGGCGCCCAGCATCGACAGCCACAGGAAGAGGATGGAGGCGAGCTCGTCCGACCACACCAGCGGCGCATGGAACACGTAGCGCGACACCACGCCGGCGAACAGCACGCAGATCTCGGCCAGCACCAGCAGCGCGGCCATGGCCTCCACCGCGCCGCCGATCGTCCGGTCGGCGCGCGCGGCCAGCGCGCTCAGCGGGTTGGCCGAAGGGCCCGCGCCCGCGAAGGTGGCCGCCTCGAAAGTCGATTCATGCGCCATGGGTGATCAGGCCAGCTTGCCGACCGCGCCTTCGAGCAGCGCCCAGGCCTCGGGGCCGAAGCGGCCCTTCCATTCGCCGTAGAAGCCCGACTCGCGCAGCTTGGCGCGAAAGCTGTCGGCGGTGGGGCGGTTGATGGCCAGGCCCTTGGCTTGGAGGTCGCCCACCACCGACTCGTTGAGCTTCTTGATGTCTTCGCGCTGCTGCATGCCGGCTTCGTTGATGGCGCGCGCCACGATGGTCTTCAGGTCGTCGGGCAGCGCGTCCCAGGCGCGGCCGTTGGCAATGAACCAGTAGCCGTCCCAGATGTGGTTGGTCAGCGAGCAGAACTTCTGCACCTCGAACAGCTTGGCCACCTGGATGATGGGCAGCGGGTTTTCCTGCGCGTCGACGATCCTGGTCTGCAGGGCCGAGTACACCTCGCTGAACTGCAGGCTGGCGGGCGCGGCGCCCAGGCCCTTGAACATCGAGATCGACAGCGGGCTCACGGGCACGCGGATCTTCAGGCCGTCCATGTCCTTGGCATTCGCCACCGCGGCCTTGCTGCTGGTGGTCTGGCGAAAGCCGTTGTCCCACATCTTCTCGAAGGCATACAGGCGCGACTTGGCGATGGCGCCACGCACGTGCGCGCCGAGCTTGCCGTCCATGGCGGCCCACACCTGGTTGTAGTCGCTGAAGGCGAAGCCCACCGCGTTGATGGCGGCCACCGGCACCAGCGTGGCAATGACCAGGGCCGAGGGCGTGAAGAACTCGATGCCGCCCGAGCGCACCTGCGCCAGCATGTCGGTGTCGCCGCCGAGCTGGTTGTTCGGGAAGATCTTGATCTCCACGCGGCCCTTGGTTTCCTTGGCGATGCGGTCGGCCGCCTCCTGCGCCCGCACATTCAGCGGATGGCTCAGCGGCAGGTTGTTGCCGTACTTGTACGAGAACTCGGCGGCGCGCGCGATGCGCGGCACGGCCGACACGATGCCGGCGGCGGGGAGGGCGGAAAGCGTGCGCAGGGCACTTCGGCGGGTCAGCGAGGTCATGTGTGTCTTGTCTCCGTGAGTCTTCTGAGCTGGCGGTGTGAATGATGCAATCTGATGCACCATTCAATTCGAGTCACAGCGAAGATAAAAGCCTGCATGATCCGGGTCAAACTTTTGGCTGATGGTTTTTGATGTATGCGGGAAAACCCTTCAATCATTTCTGCGCCGGCTTCGGCACCTGTATCGGCAGCGGACACGGCGGCTTTGCCTGACGCGCGCCGCGCCCGCGTGGTCGACATCGCCCGCGCCGCGCAGGTCTCGACCGCCACGGTCGACCGCGTGCTCAACCGCCGCCCCGGCGTGCGCGACGCCACGGTGCAGCGCGTGCTCAAGGCCGCGGGCGAGCTCGACTACCTGCCGGGCCCCGAGCTGTACGCGGCGCTCACGCCGCCGCCGCTGCGGCTGGTGTTCCTGCTGCCGGCCGGCACCAACCGCTTCATCCGCATGCTGGGCGACATGGTGGGCTACTCGCAGGAGCACTGGGCGCCGTTCAACGTGCAGTGCCGCACGGTGTTCATCGAGAGCTTCAACCCGCACGAGCTGGCCGACGCCCTGCGCCGGCACGGCCAGCGCTGCGACGGCATCGCGATGATGGCGCTGGAGCACCCCGCGGTGCGCGAGGCGGTGGCCGCGCTGGCGGCGCGCGGGCTGCCGGTGGTCACGCTCATTTCGGACCTGTCGAACTCCGAGCGCGCGGCCTTCGTGGGGCTGGACAACCGCGCGGCCGGGCGCACGGCGGGCTACCTCATCGGGCGCTTCATCGGCGCGCGCACGGCCAAGGTCGCGCTCATCGCGGGCAGCCTGAGCTACAAGGCGCACGAGGAACGCGAGGCCGGCTTCCTGCACGTCATCGACGAGATGTTCCCGCGGCTCGAGGTGGTGGGCCTGCGCGAAGGGCAGGACGACGCGGGCAAGAACTACCGCCAGACGCGCGCGCTGCTGGAGCAGCACCCCGACATGGGCGGCATCTACAACATCGGCGGCGCGTCGGACGGCGTGGCGCGCGCGCTGAAGGAAGCGGGGCGCGAGCAGAAGGTGGTCTTCATCGGCCACGGGCTGACGCCCGACACGCGCGCGCTGCTGATCGACGGCAGCATGGACGCGGTGATCACCCAGAGCCCGCACACCACGCTGATGAGCTGCGTGCGCATCTTCACCAATCTGCGCGACAAGCGCGAGGCGCTGAGCGGCGTGGAGACCACGCGCAGCCAGGTGATCTTCAGGGAGAACCTGCCCTAGCCGACGCGCTTTCCGACGCGCTTTCCGCCAGCGCTTTCCGGCAGCGCTTTCCGGCAGTGCTTTCTTCAGCCGTGCGCGCCGGCCGGCGCGGTCATGCGCTGCAGCAGCGGCTGGCGCGCCAGCACCGCGTCGCGCGGGCCGTGGTCGAGCACGCGGCCGGCCTCCATCAGCACCACGGTGTCGAAGCGCTCCAGCAGGCTCAGCCGGTGGATCGATGCGATCACGCAGGCGTCGGGAAAGGCCTCGGCGATGCGTGCGAGCACGCGCGCCTCGGTGCTGGCGTCGAGCGCGCTGGTGGGCTCGTCGAGCAGCAGCAGCGAGCTGCCCTGCGCCGCGAGCACGCCGCGCGCCAGGCACAGCCGCTGGCGCTGGCCGCCCGACAGGTTGAAGCCGCGCTCCGACACGGCGGTGTCGAGGTTGCCGCTGGTGGCCTTCAGCACCTCGTCGAAGGTGCTGGTGCGCAGGGCCGCGAGCAGCAGCGCGTCGTCGCGCGGCTGGCCGAAGGCGAGGTTCTCGCGGACGCTGGCCTCGAAGAGCTCGGTTTCCTGCGGGATCAGCGTGGCCACGCGGCGCAGCCGGGCCCAGTCCATGGGCTGGCCGTCGAACAGCAGCGTGCCGCTGTGCGGCGGATACAGCCCGGCCAGCACGCGCAGCAGCGTGCTCTTGCCGCCGCCGCTCGGGCCGACCAGCGCCACGCGCTGGCCGCGGCGCAGCGTGAGCGCCACGTCGTGCAGGCCGCTGCGCGCGGGTTCGGTGCCGGTGTCGGCTTGGGCATCGGTCGGGATGTCGGCCGCCTCGGGCCACGCACCGCGCGCGGCGTAGCGCCACTGCAGCGCCTGGATGTCGAGCTGCCGCCACGGCGCGTCGGCAAGGATGCGTTCGCGCTCCGGCACCTGCTCGGGCGGCGCGGCGAGCACGTCGCCCGACGGCGCCTGCCAGATCGGCTCGGCGCTGCTGTAGTCGGTGTGCATGCGCGCGAAGAAGCTGAAGTTGGCGGCCACCGAGGTGAGCACGCCCGCGGCCTGCTGCGCGTACTGGTAGATCATGAACACCGCGCCCAGCATCACCACCTGGCCCGGCGCGCGCGCCTGCCACACGTAGACCACCACCAGGCCCCAGGTCAGCGCCAGCCCCATCACGTCGACCGCGAACCACTTGCCTTCGTTCAGCACCACGGTGCGCTTCAGCGGCAGCGAGATGGCCGCCATGCGCCGGCGCAGCAGCAGCCGCGACGCGCCCTGCAGGCGCAGGCCGATCACGGTCGAGGCGTTGCCCAGGAAGTCGAGCAGCGCGGCCACGTAGCGGCGGTCGGCGTCGTTCTCGGCGCGCGCCAGCTTCATCAGCGCGCGGTCGATGCGCACGATCACCAGCCCGATCAGCACGTAGCCCGCCAGCGCCGTCACGCCGCTGGTGCGCGACAGCAGCGCCAGCGCCACCAGCGGCCCGACGAAGTTGACGGCGTTGGTGAGCCAGATGAACTGGTTCTGCGCGAAGTCCGACAGCGCCCGGCTGGCCTGGTGCACGCGGTGCTGCAGCTCGCCCGAGTGGTGGCCGTCGTGCCAGGCCAGCGGCGCGCAGGCGATGCGCGCGTAGAGCTCGTCGGCCAGCCGCTCGCGCACCTTCATGCCGACGTTGCGCTCCAGGATGCGGCCGGGGCCGTGCAGCACCCACGCGCCCACGCACACGCCGGCCAGCGTCGCGATCCAGCGGCCGGCGCCACCCAGGTTGCCGCGCTGCAGCGAGTTGATGGCCTGCCCGGCAAGGTAGGGCAGCGTGAGGCGGATGAGCTGCGACGAGGCCAGCAGCGCGGTGGCGCCCAGCAGCTGGCCGCGCGCGCCTTCGGCGAAGTGCCACAGCGCCACGTAGAGCTGGCGGATGGCGTTGCCGGGGTCGAGTTGCTTGTCGGGGGTCTGCATGCGTGTCAGGCCGCTTTCCGGAATGTGAGGTTGATGCGAAGCGCACCCAGCAGCGGGTGCGGCTCTTCTTTCAGCGGCAGCACGCCGTGGTAGCGCAGCCGGTCTTCGCCGCCCCACACCACCACGTCGCCGTGCGCGAGCGGCACGCGCACGGCCTTGTCGGTGCGCGCCAGCCCGCCGAACAGGAACACCGCCGGCATGCCGAGCGACACCGAGACGATGGGCGCGCCGTAGTCGTGCTCGTCCTTGTCCTGGTGCAGCGACAGCCGCGCGCCGGGCGCGTAGCGGTTGACCAGGCAGGCGTCGGGCACGAAGCCGTCGAAGCCGGCCACGGCGGCGGCCTCACGCGCCAGCCGCGCGAAAGTCCCGGGCATGGGCGGCCAGGGCAGGCCGCTGTCGGGGTCGGTGGCGCTGTAGCGGTAGCCGCGCCGGTCGCTGGTCCAGCCCAGCGCGCCGCAGTTGGTGAGCGCCACGGACATGGTGAAGCCCCCGGGCGTGACGAGGTGGCGAAACGGCGCGCGCGCCGTCAGCGCGTCGATGGCCGGCAGCAGCGCATCGACGAAGGGCAGGGCGAAGCCCGGCAGCACGAAGGCACCGGGACCGAGCGGCTCGCGCGCCTCGCGGGGCGGGTCGTCGAACAGGGCAAGCGTCATGCGGGACATTGTCACCAGCCTCCCGTACCCGGGCCCGTGCGCGGTTTTTTATGAAGTTTTCGTGACAAAGCGCAGTCCGGCGTGCCGGCTTCCGTCTTGTCAGGAGACCCCACGCGACCGTCCGCCTCCATGCCCCCCGCCACCTTGTTCTCTCGCCTCCGCCGGCCGGCGTTGGCCGGGCCGTGCCTGGCCCTGGTTGCCGCCCTGGCTACCGCTTTCAGTGCCGCTTTCACCGTCGCCCGGGCCGACACCGCCTTGCCCGACACCAACGCCAGCGGCGTCTTCCTGAACGCCGCGGGCGACGTGCTGACCGCGCGGCACGCGGTGACCGGCTGCCGCACGCTGTTCGCCGTCAAGGGCGCGCAGGTGGCGCAGGCCACGGTGATTGCCGCCAGCCCGGAGCTCGACCTGGCGGTGCTGCGCACCACGCTCACGCCGTACCTGAGCGCCACGCTCGCGCTCAGCGACGCGGCGTCCGGCCACAGCGTGGGCGTGTTCGCCGAGGCCTACGCCGTGCTGCAGCGCCTGCCCGACCGCGCCGCGCTGCTGAGCAACGCGATGACCGTGCCGGGCGTGGACGGCCTGCAGCTGCTCTCGGGCGTGAAGCCCGGCGCCAGCGGCAGCGCCGTGCTGGGCGCCGACGGCCTGCTGCTCGGCGTGGTGGTGGAGCGCGTGCCCGCCGCGCCGCACGCGGGCGGCATGGTGCTCAGCCGCGCGTCTTCCAGCGCCGCGGTGACCGGCGCCACGCAGGTGCGCGCGGTGCCGGCCTCGCAGCTGCGGCAGTTTCTTCGCACGCACGACATCGCCTTCACCGAGAGTGCCAGTCCCCAGCTGAGCCCCACGCAATCGCCGGCCGCGCGGGCATCGACCCTGTCGGTCGGTGTGCTGTGCGGCTGAGCTTCATCCCAGAAAGACCCATGAACGCTTCCTCGAAAACCGCGCCCCGCTGGGGCCGCCTGCGCCTGGCGCTGGGCTGGCTCGGCCTGGGCCTTGCCGGCGCCGCCGTCCCCATGGCCACCATGGCGCAGGCGCAGCAGCAGGTGCCGCAGCACTGGGTCAGCTACGCCAACCTCGCGGGCAACCAGCTGCAGTCGTCGCTCAGCGACCCGGCCAGCGACACGGTGGTGCGCCTGCATGCGTGGATGCAGGCGCGCATGCTGAAAGAGGGGCAGCCCATTCCGCCCGCGCCGGTGGTGGTGCGCGTGTGGGTGGCGCCCAACGGCAAGATCGAGCGCGTGGCCTTCGACTCGTTGGGCGACGCACAGGCCGACACCGACCTGCGCGCGCTGCTCACCGCGCAGCCGCTGGCCGAGCCGCCGCCGCGCGACATGCGCCAGCCGATGGTGCTGCAGCTCACGCTGAGCTTCGTCACCAACAGCTGAGCGATGAGAGTCTCGCGCGCCCGCAGGGCGGCGGCCAGGGGTGCGCTCGCGCTCGCGCTGGCCTGCCTCGCAACCGGCTCGCCGCTGCACGCGGCCATGCCCTGGCCGGCTTCGGGCCTGTCGCAACTGGTGAAGGACTACGGGCCCGCCGTGGTGCACATCGGCGTGGAGCGGCCGTCGGCGCCGGCGCGGCGTTTCAGCGACCGCTGGCTCTTCCTGGCGCCGGGCGCGGGCGTGCAGCCCCAGCCCGCGCCGGCCGACGAAAGCAGCCTGGGCACGGGCTTCATCGTGAGCGCGGACGGGCTCATCCTGACCAACGCGCACGTGGTGGCGCGCGGCACGCAGATCAACGTCAAGCTGCCCGACCGGCGCGAGTTCAAGGCACGGCTGGTGGGGCTCGACGCCGTGGCCGACGTGGCGTTGCTCAAGATCGACGCGGGCGGCCTGCCCACGGTGCGCATCGGCGAGCCGTCGGGCGTGGAGCCCGGCGACGGGGTGGTGGCCATCGGCTCGCCCTACGGCTTCGGCAACTCGGTCACGGCCGGCATCGTGAGCGCCAAGGGGCGGCTGCTGCCGGGCGCGGAGTACATGCAGTTCCTGCAGACCGACGTGCCCATCAACCCCGGCAACTCGGGCGGCCCGCTGTTCAACCTGCGCGGCGAGGTGATCGGCATCAACTCGCGCATCTACAGCCGCAGCGGCGGCTACCAGGGGCTGTCGTTCGCCATTCCCATCGACGCGGCCATGCGCATCAAGGACCAGCTGCTGGCCACCGGCACCGTCACGCGCGGGCGCATCGGCGTGTCGGTGCAGGAGGTGGGGCAGGCGCTGGCCGACACCTTCCGCCTGCCGCGCCCAGCCGGCGCGCTGGTCAACTACGTGGAGCCGCGCGGCGCGGCCGACAACGGCGGGCTGAAGCCGGGCGACGTGATCCTGTCGGTGCAGGGCCGCGACGTGGTGCAGGCGGCCGATGTACTGGGCTTCATCGCCGAGCAGAAGCCGGGCGATGCGATTCGCCTGCGGGTGTGGCGCGAGCGCGCCGAGCAGCTGCTCGAGGTGCGCGTGGAGGGCTTCGACACACCGCGCCTGCCCGCGGCCGCCGGCACGGCGCCAGCGGCTTCGCCACCTTCGCGCCTGGGCTTCGCCGTGAGGCCGCTGGCACCGGCCGAGCGGCAGTTCCTGCGCGTGGACGGCGGGCTGCTGGTGCAGCGCGTGAACGCGGCGGCCTCGCGCGCGGGCGTGCAGCCGGGCGACCTGATCCTGGCGCTCAACGGCCAGCCCATCGACACCGCCGAGGCGCTGGTGCAGGGGCTGGACGTGGCCGACGGCGCGGCCGCGCTGCTGGTGCAGCGCGGCACCACGCGCATCTTCGTGCCGATCTGCGCGCGCCCGGGCATGCCGCGGTGCTGACCCGGCGCGGCCGCGCCACCGTGCCGCCGCGCCGCGTCATTCGAGCGTCACGAAGCGTCCCTAGCATGCGGCTCGACATGCCCCCCGGGCGGCGGCCTTCGCCGGGCGTATCGATCTCATGCGGCATGAACCCTCTTTTTTCTCTCTTCCTGCAAGCCTCGCGCTCGCCGCGTGCATGACGCTGGCCGGCGCCACCGTGCGCGCGCAGGCCGAGGCCGCTCGCTTCGACATCGCGCGCCAGCCGCTGACCGCCGCGCTGGAGCAGTACGGCCTGCGCACCGGCCTGCCGGTGTTCTTCGACGCGGGACTGGTGGCGGGGCGCGAGTCGACGGCCGTGCAGGCCACGGCCACGCCGGCCGCGGCGCTGAACACCTTGCTGCAGGGCACGGGCCTGGTGGCCGACTACGCGGGCACCGGCGCCACCGCGGCCTTCGTGCTGAAGGCGGCGCCGTCCGCGTCCGCCGGTGCGGGGCCGCTCGCGGCTGAAGCGCAAGCCGACGCCGCATCCACATCCGCTTCCCGCGGCCAAGGCGGCCATGGCGGTTATGACGGCCTGGTGCAGACCCGCATCTGGGAGGCCTTCTGCGGCAACCCGCGCACCGCGCCCGGCGGTTACCGCGCCGCGATGCGCTTCGTGGTCGACGGCACCGGGCGCATCGCCCACGCCTTTCTCCTGGGCACCAGCGGCGACCGTGCGCGCGACGGCGCCATCCTCGACACGCTGCGCCAGGTGCGCATCGACGGCCCGCCGCCGCCCGACATGGCGCAGCCGCTGACGATGCTGATCCTGCCGCGCTCGCAGACGCCGGGGCTCGAATGCCCCGGGCGCCGCTGACCGATGCCCGAGAACGCGCTGCCGGCGCTGCGCAACTTCCTGGTCTCGCGCTACGACGAGCTCAAGCAGCGGCTCGCGCGGCGGCTCGGCAACGCCGAGCAGGCCGGCGACGCGCTGCAGGACACCTGGCTGCGCCTGGAAAGCCGCGACGACATCGACGGCGTGCGCGACCCGGCCTCCTACCTGCTGCGCGTGGCGGTCAACCTGGCCTACGACCAGCTCGGCCGGCACGGCCGGCTGGCCACCAGCGAGGAGATCGACGCGCTGCTCGAGGAGGCGCCCGACCCCGCGCCGGGCCCCGCGCAGATCGCGGAAGACCGCTCCGAGATGGCCGCGCTGGCCGCGCTCATCGCGCGCATGCCGCCGCGCCGCCGGCAGGTGCTGGTGATGGTGCGCTGGGAGCACCTGCCGCAGCGCGAGGTGGCGGCGCGGCTGGGCATTTCGCTGCGCACGGTTGAAAAGGAGCTCAAGGACGCCCATGATTTCTGCGCGGCCCGCATGGGCCGGCCGCTTGCGTCGCCGGGGCCGCATGAAAAATAAGATGCGGTTCGCCGCGCCCAGAACCGTCTGATGGATATGAACCTCCACGTCGAGCCAGACCCGGCAGGCCAAGGCCGGACTCGGCCGCAGACCCAGCACCAGCGCGAAGCGCAGGCCTGGCTGCGCCGGCTCACCTCCGGCGCGGCCACGCAGCGCGACCTCGAGGGCTTTCGCCGCTGGCAGCAGGCCAGCGACGCGAACGCGCAGGCATTTGCCGAAGCCCGGCGGCTCTGGAAGGCGCTGGACCCGGCCATCGGCCAGATGCTGGCGCAGCAGCCGCAGTTGCGGGCCGCGCACCGGCCGGCGGCACCCCGGCCCGTGCTGCCGCGCCGCGCCTTCCTGGGCGCGGCCATGAGCGCGGCCGGCGTGGCGGGGGTGGCCGCGGCGGTCTATCCGCCGCTGGGGCTGTGGCCGTCGGTGAGCGAATGGAACGCCGACTTCCGCACCGCCACCGGCGAGCAGCGCGCCGTGGTGCTGGCCGACGGCGTCGACCTGGTGCTCAACACGCAGACCAGCGTGCAGCGCCAGACGCGCGACGGCCGCACGGTGGGCATCGACCTGATCGCGGGCGAGGCGGCGGTGGACCTTTCCGCCGTGGCCGGTGGCGCGCCGGCTACCACGCCGGGCACCACGTCAGGTGTCACGCCAGGTCCGGCGGGCGCGCCTTTCCACGTGGTGGCGGGCGCCGGCCGCATCGACGCGCAGGCCGGCCGCTTCGAAGTGCGCTACCTCGACGGCAGCGCCTGCGTCACCTGCATCGAAGGCAAGCTGAGCGTCGCGCATGCCATGGGGTCGCGCGTGCTGCAGGCCCACCAGCAGGTGGTGTACGACGCGGCATCGATCGGCGGCGCCGCCGACGTGGCGCCGGCCGATGCCTCGGCCTGGCGCACCGGCGTGCTGGTGTTCCGCCAGACGCCGCTGTCGCGCGTGGTCGCGGAAATCAACCGCTACCGGCCGGGCCGCGTGGTGCTGCTGGCGCGCGGGCTGGCCGACCGCGCGGTGAGCGGGCGCTTTGCCATTGCCGCGCTCGACACGGTGCTGGTGCAGATCCAGCGTTCGTACGACCTCGATGCGCGCGCGCTGCCCGGCGGCGTGCTGGTGCTTAGCTGATGTTTGTGACAGCTTGATTGGCCCCCGTGCCCGGTCAGGATTCCTGAAAAAGTTAGCGGTTTTGTTTGCGTGGCCCGGTCTGTCCAGTAAGAGGCACGAATTCGTTCCGTGCCGGTGCATTCCACTCTTTACCGGGCGCCAGATGAACACACACGAGGGACACCGCAGCCGCAAGCAGGCCGCGGTGCAAGCGAGGAGCTTCCATATTTCGCCGCTGGCCCAGGCCGTGGCCCTGGCGCTGGCCGCCGGCACCGCCGCGACGCTGGCCACGCCGGCCCACGCGCAACGCGCCTTCAGCCCCGCGTGGTTCAACGCCAAGGGCGCGGCGCAGGCCACCGCCACGGCCACCGGCCTGCTGCCCAACGGCATGCCCGCGTCCAGCCTCACGAGCACGGCGGGCCAGCAGCAGCGCGCCAACGAGCAGCTGCAGCAGTCGATCGGCAACCTGAACCTGGCGGCGCGCGGCATCGCTGCGCAGCAGGCGGCGCAGGCCGCGGCACGCGCGGCGGCACAGAACGATCCCTCCTCGGTGCCCGACGGCCTGGCCGAAGGCGGCCTGAAGGTCGACACCAACTCGCTCACGGCGGGTTGGCTCAATGCGCGCCCGCTCGACCGCGATTCACAGAAGAACGTCGACGGCCGCACCGTCGTCACCGTGCAGCAGACGGGCGACAAGGCCATCCTGAACTGGGAGAGCTTCAACGTCGGCAAGAACACGACGGTCGATTTCAGGCAGCAGGCGGACTGGGCGGTGCTCAACCGCGTGAACGACCCGCAGGCGCGGCCTTCGCAGATCCGCGGGCAGATCAAGGCCGACGGCACGGTGCTCGTGGCCAACCGCAACGGCGTGGTGTTCAGCGGCACCAGCCAGGTCGACACGCGCAACCTGGTGGCCGCCGCGGCGCACATCTCCGACGCGCAGTTCAACGCCAGCGGCATCTACAGCGCGGGCACCGCGCCCAGCTTCACCGATGCGCAGGGCAAGGTCGAGGTGCAGGCGGGCGCGCGGATCGCCACGCGCGCGCCGGCAGTCTCCACCGACGGCGGCGGCTATGTGCTGCTGGTCGGCCAGGAAGTGCACAACGCCGGCGACATCGCCACGCCCCGGGGCCAGGCGGCGCTTGCGGCCGGCGACAGCTTCGTCATCAAGAAGGGGGCCGGCACCGGCGGCAACCAGGCCTCGACCACGCGCGGCAACGAGGTCACGCCGCAGTTCAACATCGACAGCCTGGCGGGCAAGGCCGTGAACACCGGGCTGATCGTCGCGCGCGAAGGCGACGTGACGATGGCCGGGCGCGACGTGCAGCAAGCCGGCGTGGTGCTCGCCACCTCCACGGTCAACAACCGCGGCACCGTGCATCTGGGCGCCCTGGGGGCGCAGGGCAAGGTCACGCTCGGCCAGGGCGCGACCACCGCGGTGGCGATTGAGGACGACGGCAGGACCACCGCGCTGGACAGCCAGCGCGACGGCCTGCGCGGCCCCGCGCTGGCGGCCGGCAACCAGGACGTCGTGGCGGTGGCCGACCGCCGTGACCAGTCGCGCATCGAGATCGCGAGCGGCGGCACGGTCGACTTCCAGGGCGACTCGCTGACGCTGGCCACGGGCGGGCAGATCGCGGTCACCGCGGCCCGGCGCACGCTGGTGCGCGACCGCGCGCAGATCGACGTCTCGGGGGCCGTGGGCGTGAACCTGGCCATGGAGAGCAACAACGTCAAGGTCAACGTCCAGGGCAACGAGCAGCGCGACGCGCCGCTCAACCGCGACGGCAAGGCCCTGAACAACAACGACGTGTGGATCGACCGGCGCAGCCTGGTCTTCGTGCCCAAGGGCACCAACGGCTATGCCAGCGACCGCTGGTACACGGCCGGCGGCCTGCTGGAGGTGGGCGGCTACCTGGGTACCGAGGGCCACACCGCCGGCGAATGGATGGCGCAGGGCGGCACCGTGAGCTTCGGCGGGCAGGACGTGGTCACGCAGGCGGGCTCGAACATCAACCTGTCGGGCGGCACGCTGAACGTGCAGACCGGCTTCATCCGCCAGACCTGGCTCAAGGGCGCGGACGGGCGGCTGTACGAAGTGTCCAAGGCACCGGGCGACCAGCGCTACGACGGGCTCTACCGCGGCTTCGAGGACGCGCACAAGCGCTGGGGCGACAAGTCCACGGGGTACTTCTACAACCCGCTCATCGGCCCGCAGAAGCGGCTGGAAGACGGCTACACCGTCGGGCGCGACGCGGGCGAACTGGTCATCGCCACGCACACCGCGGTGCTCGAAGGCGGCATCACGGCCGAAGCCTTCCAGGGCACGCGGCAGACGCAGGCGCACCAGGCGGGGCTGGACGGCTACGACCAGTCGCACAACGCGGTGTCGCAACGCGGCCAGCTCATCGTCGGCGCGCACGTGCCGATGTTCGACCGGCGCACGGGCGGGCTCGACCACCTGCTGAGCGCCACGGTCGACCAGGTGGAACTCAAGGAGATCACCGAGGCCGGCGAGCGCATCGCGGCGGGGCTCGACCTCGACACCGCGCTGCCCGCCGAGCGCAAGGACCGGCTGGTGCTCGACACGGCACAGCTCAACAGCCTGGCGCTGGGCGCCGTGCGCATCGCCGCCACCGGGCGGATCGAACTCAACGCCGACCTGCAGGTGGCCCCGGGCGGCAACGTCACGCTGTACGGCAACGACGTCGAGGTGAAGGCCAACCTGAGCGCCCACGGCGGCAGCATCGCGCTGGGCAACGTGCTCGCGCAGCCGGGCCCGGGCGGTCGGCTCGACACCTTCGTGAATTCCGAAAAACCCGTGGGCCATGTGACGCTGGCCGAAGGCGCGACGCTGGACGCGAGCGGCCTGTGGAGCAACCTGGAGCTCGACCCGGCCGCGCCGGGCCTGGCGTATGCCAACGGCGGCAGCGTGTCGATCCGCGCCACCGGCGAGGTGGCGCTGCACAGCGGCAGCGCCGTCGACGTGTCGTCGGGCGCGGTCATGCGCATGGGCGGCAAGACGCAAGGCGGCAAGGGCGGCAGCGTGACGCTGGCAGCCACCACGCCCGCGGGCGTCATTCGGCTCGACCCCGGCGCGCAGCTGCGCGGCCACGGCGTCGCGGGCGGCGGCACGCTGGCGGTGCAGGCCGGCAAGGTGCTGGTCTCCGACCAGCTGGCGGGCGCCGAAGCCGCTGACGCGGCTGCGGCTGCGGCTGGCACGCTGGTGCTGGGCGGCAACTTCTTCGACAAGGGCTTCTCCGCCTACGAGATCACCGGCAGCGAAGGCCTCGCCGTGGCCGAGGGCACGCAGGTCGACGTGACCATGCCGGTGTACCGCTTCAGGGACGACGCGCGCCGCGTGGCGACCGGCAGCAGCCCGGCGCGGGCGCTCGAGCTGTGGACCCCGCCGCTCTACCAGGAAGACCCGGTCAACGCCGTGCTGCAGCAGCGCAAGGGCGCGAGCCTGAGCCTGCAGGCCGGGCGCAGCCTGCTCACCGAGATCGACCCGGCAGCCAGCACGCTGGTCATCGGGCGCGGGGCGCGCATCGAGGTCGATCCAGGTCAGGCCATCGCGCTGCGCGGGGCCGGCCAGATCACCGTCGACGGCACGCTCAATGCGCACGGCGGCAGCATCGACGCGCGCCAGCAGCAGTACGGCTTCGTCGACGTGGCCGAGGTCACCCCCGACGCCGATGGCAAGGTGCACACGCGCTCGATCTGGATCGGCGACAACGCCGTGCTCGACGTGTCGGGCCGCGCGCACACGGCCA
This sequence comes from Variovorax sp. OK212, assembly GCF_900112425.1. Taxonomy (GTDB): domain Bacteria; phylum Pseudomonadota; class Gammaproteobacteria; order Burkholderiales; family Burkholderiaceae_C; genus Variovorax. The sequence goes on from NZ_FOLP01000007.1 coordinate 33,728, forward strand.
CCGACGTGCACGGGCGCACCTACGGCCTCGTGGACGCGGGCGGCCGCATCGTGCTGGGCGGCGCGATCGACCACGACGGGGCCACGGCCACCTCGGCCGACGCCTTCCTGGTCGTGCGCCCCGGCGCGAAGCTCGACGCCTCGGGCGCGCAGGCGGCGCTGGACGTGCCGGGCCTGGGCCGCACGAACATCGCCACCGACGGCGGGCGCATCTCGCTGAGCTCGTACCTCGGGCTGCACATCGACGGCTCGCTGCGCGCGGCGGCCGGCGGCGCCGGCGCGGCAGGGGGCTCGCTGGACATCGCGCTCGAATCGCCGCTGTACCGCGCCGCCGGCCTCGGCCGCGCACAGCAGGAGGCCATCGTCCCGCGCGAGCTGGTGGTGTCGCAGTCGACATCGCAGGCATCGGCGCTGAGCGACGGCGTCGCCCCCGGCCAGGCCGATGCGGCACTGCGCTACGGCAAGGCCACGCTCTCGGCCGACCGGCTGAGTGCCGGCGGCTTCGACAACCTCACGCTGCTGGCCAACGGCCAGCTCTCGTTCGACGGCGACGTGTCGCTGCGCATGGGCCAGAGCCTCACGCTGTTCTCCAGCTCGCTGTCGCTGGCGGAGTCGTCGAGCGCGTCGGCGCGCGTGCAGCTCGCCGCGCCCTACGTCAAGCTGTCGGGCACGGGGGCGTACTACGCGACCACCGGCATCCTGCGCCCGCGCATGCTGCACGGCATGACCCCGCTGGACTCGCAGGCCGTGTTCTCGGTGCAGGCCGGCCAGTTGCTCGACCTGGGCAACAGCCTGTCCTTCGGCACCGAGGGCCGCTATGCGATGCAGAGCGAATTCACGCCGGTGCACGTGGAGCGGCGCGGCTTCGAGAAGGTCGAGCTGGCGAGCGACGGCGACATCCGCTTCCTGCTGGCCAACGACAACGACACGCGCTCGCGGCTGTGGACGCACGGCGGCCTCACGTTGGCCGCGGCGCAGCTCTACCCCGAGACCGGCGCCAGCGCGATGGTGTACGCGGGCTACCGCATGGACCCGGTGGCGCTGCGCACCGTGTTCGACCCCGACAGCCCGCTGCGCATCGAGCGCCGCGGCGACGCGCCGGCGGCTGTTCCGTCCTCGGCCTTCGGCACGCTCGAATTCAGCGCCGCCGTGATCGAGCAGGGCGGCGTGCTGCGCGCGCCGCTGGGCAACATCCGCCTGGGCACCGATGTCGAGCAGGGCGCGCTGCGCGTGGCGCTGCTGCCGGGCAGCATCACCTCGGTCAGCGGCGCCGGGCTGGTCATGCCCTACGGCGGCACGACCGATGGCATCGACTACCGGTACGACGGGCGCTCCCTGCGGCCCGTGGGCGACGGCGGCGGCGCGAGCATCCGCCTGGGCGCCGACCACGTGGACGTGCAGGCCGGCGCGCTGCTCGACCTGTCGGGCGGCGGCGAGCTCACCGGCGCGGGCTTCGTCGCGGGCCGCGGCGGCTCGACCGACGCGCGCTTCCATCCGCTGATGCAGATCGGCGCGGACGGCCGTTTCTCGCTGTCGTCGCTGCCCTCGCGGTCCACCAACCCGGTGTACGCCATCGTGCCCGGCGTGCAGCCGCTGGCCGCGCCGGCCGGCGGTCCGGCAGGGGCTTCGCAGGCGGGCGTGGGCCGCCAGATCACCATCGGCGCCGGTGTGCCCGGCCTGCCCGCGGGCACCTACACGCTGATGCCGTCGACCTACGCGTTGCTGCCGGGCGCCTTCCGCGTGGAACTCAACGGCGTGGCCAAGAGCGTCGGCCCCGCGGGGCAGGCGCTGGCGATGCGCAACGGCTCCTGGGCCAGCACCGGGCAACTGTCGGTGGCCGGCACCGGCCTGCGCGACAGCCTGCCCACGCAGGTGATCGTGACCTCGGCCGACACGCTGCGCACCTACGCGCAGTACAACGAGACCGGCTATGCCGACTTCGTGCGCGCCGACGCCGCGCGCCTGGGCGTGCCGCGCGGGGTGCTGGCGGCCGATGCCGGCACACTGGCCTTCGTGCTGGGCAACGGGCACGGCGACGTGTCGCTGAATTTCGACGGCCTCGCGCGCTTCCAGGCCGCCCAGGGTGGGCGCGGCGGCACGGCCGTGGTGCTGGGCAGCTTCATCGAAGTGCTGGGCGCGGGGCAATCGCGCACCGAGGGCTTCAACGGCGCCTCGGTGCGCGCGGACACGCTCGACGACCTGCACGCCGACCGGCTGGTGGTCGGCGCGCGGCCCGTCGTGATCTACGGCCAGCAGGGGCGCTACGTCGGCTTCAACGAGGTGGTGAGCGACGTGACGCTGCGCTCGGGCGCCTTGCTGAAGGCCCCCGAGGTCTTTCTGGCGGGCCGCCGCGACCTGGTGGTCGAAGCCGGCGCCGGCATTTCCACGCTGGGGCAGGGCGCGACCGTCTACGACGCGTCCGCGGGCTTCGTCTACCAGCCCGACACGTCGAACGTGCTGGCCGTGTCGAACGGCCGGCTCGACGTGCTGGCACCCGCCGCGGCGGGCAAGGGCTCCATCCGGCTGGGCGTGTGCAACAGCGCGTCGTGCGGCGCGAACAGCACCTTCTATTCGGAAGGCACCATCACGGCAGCCACCAACGGTGCGTTCGAGTTGAACGAAGCGGCGCGCTACGGCACGCGCCATCTCGCGCTGGCGGTGGGCGCGGTGAACGCCGGCTCGGCGCAGTCGCTGGCCGATGCCCAGTCGCGCGGCGTGCTCGCCAGCGGCCTCACGCTGAACCAGGACGTGCTGCAGCGCCTGCTGAACGGCGACACCAGCACCGGTGCGCCGGCGCTCGAGTCGCTCACGCTCACGGCGCGCGACGCCATCAACTTCTACGGCAGCGTCACGCTCGACACCATCGACCCGGCCACGGGCAGGTCGCGGCTGGACACGCTGGTGCTCGGCACGCCGGCCATCTACGGCGCGGGCGGCGCCGGCGACGTGGCGACCCTTCGCACGCGCAACCTGGTCTGGGCCGGCGCCATGCAGGCGCCCGGCGCGGTGGCCAGCGGTGGCGAGGGCACCGGCGGTGGTGCGGGCACCGGCAGCGGCACGCTGAACATCGAGGCCGAACGCATCGAGCTCGGCGACATGCCCCACACCGTGAGCAACGGCCAGGACGACGACGCGCGCCTGGCGCTGGGCTTTTCCACCGTGAAGCTGGGCGCCAGCGAGCGCCTCACCAGCAGCCGCAAGGGCAGCCTGTCGGTCTACCAGAACCAGGGCGCCTACGAAGACGGCAAGGGCTACGCCTACAGCGGCGGCAACCTGGAAATCTCGACACCGCTGATCACCGGCGAGGCCGGCGCGGTCAACCGCATCACCGCCGGCGGCACGCTGCGCATCGGCGCGCCCGAGGGCAACCGGTACGGCGACGCGGTGGGCAAGGGCATCCAGGCGCTGGGCGCGGAACTCGCGTTCAACGCCGGCAACATCGTGCTGGCCACTGCGGTCGTGCTGCCCAGCGGCAAGCTCACGCTGACGGCGCAGGACGACATCACGCTGGCCGACGGCGCGCTCATCGACGTCAGCGGCCGCAAGCTGGCCTTCAACGACGTCGACAAGTTCAGCTGGGGCGGCGACGTCAGCCTTGAAAGCCAGGCCGGCAGCATCCGCCAGGCGGCCGGCGCGACCATCGACCTCTCGGCGCAGGAGAACCGGGCCGGCACGCTCAAAGCGGTGGCGCTCAATGCATCCGCCGGCGTGGTCGATCTGCAGGGCCGCATCCTCGGCGCCAGCAGCGGCCACTACGACGCCGGCGGCACGCTGGTGCCGTTCAAGGCGGGCAGCGTGGACATTCGCGCGCAGCGCCTGGGCGACAGCGGCACGCTGAGCGACCAGTTCGCGGGCCTCAACCAGCGCCTGAACGACGGCGCGGTGTTCGGCAACCGCAGCTTCCAGCTCAAGCAGGGCGACCTTGCCATCGGCAACGGCCTGAAGGCGGGCGAGGTGAACGTGTCGCTCGACAACGGCAGCCTCACGGTGCTGGGCACCGTCGACGCCAGCGGCGAGCGCGTGGGCAGCATCCGCCTCGCGGGCAGGAACGGCCTGGCCCTCGGCGGCGGCGCGGTGCTCGACGCGCACGGCACGGTGCTGCGCGTGGACAGCCGCGGCCAGATCATCGACGCGCCCAACCGCGCCATCGTCGAGCTCAGCGGCGGCGACGGCGTGCTCACGCTGGCCAGCGGCGCGCGCATCGACCTGCGCCACGGCACCGCCGCCGAGGTAGGCACGCAGCCCGGCCAGCACGACGGCCAGCAGCGCGGCACGCTCGAACTGAACGCGGCGCGCACCGGCGAGACCAGCGGCGACATCAAGGTGGACGCCAGCGGCAGCCTGAACATCGAAGGCGCGCGCTCCATTGCGCTCAACGCCGTCTGGCGCTACGACGACAGCGACCCGCTGGCCGTCATCAAGGACGGGCTGGACTCGGTGAGCGGCCGCCCGTACCGCGAGGTCACGCAGAACTACCTGGACCACAAGCATGCGCAGAGCACGCTGTTCATGGACGCCGCGCTCGCCAACGGCGCGCTGCTGCACGGCAAGCTCGCCGGCCTGAACAATGCCACCTATGCCGACGCGCTGCACCTGCGCCCCGGCGTGGAAATCGTGACCGGCAAGGACCTGGTGGTGCAGGGCGACCTCGACCTGTCGGGCTACCGCTATGCCAGCCTGAACCCGCGCACGCAGAAGACCGGCGTGTACGGCTCCGGCGAAGCGGGCAGCCTGGTGCTGCGCGCCGCCGGCAACATGGAGATCTACGGCAGCATCAACGACGGCTTTGCGCCGCCGCCGGTCACGCCCGACGAAAACGGCTGGGCGCTGGTGCCGGGCGTGCAGCCCTACAACGGCGACCTGGTGCTGCCGATCGGCGGCGTTCACCTGGCCGAGGGCACGGCGTTCCCGTCGGGCAGCACGCTGAACTACGACCTGCCGATCCAGGAACTCACGCTGGGCGCGGCCGTGCGCCTGCCGGGCGCCGCGACGCTGGCGCAGCCGCTCACCCTGGCCGCGGGCACCGTGCTGGCCGCCGACGTGCGCGACGCGTCGGGCACCCTGCTGCATGCGCGCGGCACCTTGCTGAAAGAGGCCGTCACGCTGGACGCGGGCACGCAACTGGGCGCCGGCACGCCGCTGCCCGCGGGCACCGCGCTGCGCGCCATGCTGTGGCCCAAGGGCGTGCCGCTGCCGGTGGCCTACGAGAACGACTTCGTTCGCAACACCGTGCTGCTGCGCGGCCCGCTGGACCTGCGGCGCGGCGCGCTGATTCCGTCGACCACCAAGGTGGTGCTGGACGAGGGCGTCGGCTTCATCGAGCTGCGCCCGGCCGGCGACGGCACGCGCGGGCGCAACTGGGCGCTGGCACCGATGCTGGCGGCGGGCAGCGAGTCGTGGTCGATGCGGCTGGTGGCCGGCGCCGACACGGACGCCGCCGACACCCGCATCGCGATGCCCCGCACCGGCAGCCTGCGCGTGGCCGACACCCACTACGGCGCCGTGGTCGCCAAGGGCGCCGCGGTGGTGTGGGGACCGGACAACATCTTCGGCGAGCCCCCGGGAACACCGGTTCCCGACGAGTACCTGTCGCTGTGCGAGCTCTTCGAAGGCCTTTGCGTGTCGACCGGTCCGGCCAAGGATGTGCTCGCCGTGCACGGCCAGGGCCTGAGCGTGGTGCGCACCGGCACCGGCGACCTCGACCTGATCGCCTCGGGCGACATCGACGTGCGTTCGCTGTACGGCATCTACACCGCCGGCACGCAGTCCGCGGGCGTCGACGCCCGCTTCAACCAGGCGCGCGGCAACGCCACGGGCGCGAACAGCGTGCTGGGCGTGGGCGGCGCGGCCTACGAATCGCTGGTGGCCGGTGATGCCGCGGGTGGCCGCGTCTACCAGGCCTGGTTCCCCGAGGCCGGCGGCAACCTCACGGTACGCGCGGGCGGCAACCTCACGGGCGACATGCTGACCGCGCCCTCGCAGGACGAGGTGCAGAAGGCCAGCGTGGGCGTGGGCAACTGGCTCTGGCGCCAGGGCGACGGCAGCGCGGCCATGCCCACGGCGTGGTGGATCAACTTCGGCAGCTACGCGCGGGACCCGGCAGGCATCTTCGGCGCGGACGTGAAGCCGTCGCTGGTGGGCTTCACGGGCTTCGGCACGCTCGGCGGCGGCAACGTGCAGGTGCAGGCCGGCGGCAATGCCGGCATGCTCGAGCGCAAGGGCACGGCGCGCAGCCAGGGCCTGGTGGTGGCGGTCGGCAGCACCGGCCGCGTGGCCGACGACGGCAGCCTCGTGCTCACCGGCGGCGGCGACATCGACATGCGCATCGGCGGCGGCGTCAACAGCTCGCAGCTGGCGCGCGGCAACGCCAACAGCAGCGTCGTGCCCAACCACGACCTGCAGGGCGCGCTGGTCAACCTGCGCGGCGCCACGCAGCTGAGCGCGGCGTCGGTCGGCGGCATGATCCTGGGCGGGCGCGACCTGAAGGACCCGCGCGCCTTCGACCCCTTCAGCGCGAACCGGGCCGAATCGACCGGCGGGCTGGTGCTGATTCCGGGCGACTCGGCGATGCGCATCGACACGCTGGGCGACCTGGTGGTGGGCGCGGCGGCCGACCCGGGCCGCGTGAAGCTGCAGAACAGCTCGCCCTTCAGCACGGCCTCCGCCTCCTACGGCGGTGGCGGCCTGAGCTGGTTCTCGCTGTGGACCGACCGCACCGCCATCGACCTGTTCTCGGCCGGCGGCAGCCTGACGCCGAGCACGCAGATGAGCGAATCGACCGAGCAGTCGCTGACCGCCAGCGTCAACGCGGCGGCCACCGACTACCGCTTCGTCTATCCGGCGATCCTGCGCGCGGTGGCCGCGGGCGGCAGCATCTACAGCGGCGCGGCGGCCAACTCGGCGAGCAACGGTGTCAACGACGCCGCGTCGCGCACGTCGCTGCTGCTGGCGCCGTCGCGCAGCGGCCAGCTGGAGCTGCTCGCGGGCGATTCGCTCTACATGGGCAGCTACGCCATCAACCAGTCGGGCGCGGACCCGGCGGCCATGCCCGGCCCGTTGCACCCGGCCTTTGCCGGCTTCGGCGGCGACAACGGCAACACGCGCGTGACCAGCAACTTCGGCACCGAAGGGCTGGGCATGACGGCGCGCACCGATCCGATGCGCCTGTTCGTGTTCGCGGCCGAAACCTACGCGGGCACGGCCGGCGACGCGCCGCGCACGCCGTCGCGTTTCTATGCAATGACCGGCGACGTCGTGGGCCTGCGCAGCGGCGAGATCCTGGCGCGCGAAGACGGCCGCACCTGGTACGAGGCGGCGGCGCCGAGCTGGGTGATGGCCGGGCGCGACATCGTGAGCGCGGGCACCGTGCTCGGGCAGCCCATGTCGGTGAGCCAGGACGTCGCGGCCACCTCCAGCGGCAACCTGGCGGTCCATGGGCATGCGCAGGACGTGTCGCGCGTGGTGGCCGGGCGCGACATTCTCTACAGCAGCTTCTACGTGGCGGGCCCCGGCACGCTGGAGGTGAACGCGGGCCGCAACATCGTGATGGAAGACCGCGCCGCCATCGCCAGCCTGGGGCCGGTGACGCCGGGCGACAAGCGACCCGGCGCGAGCATCGCGATGACGGCGGGCACCGGTGCGCAGGGCGCGGACTACGCCGGCTTCCTGGCGCGCTACCTCGGCGCGGCCAACCGCGCGGAAACCGGCACGCCGCTGGCAGGCCAGCCCGGCAAGGTGGTGAAGACCTACGAGGCCGAGCTGCTCGCATGGCTTTCCGACAAGGACAACGGCCTGGGCTTCGGCGGCACGGCGGACGAGGCGCAGGCCTTCTTCGACGCGCTGCCGGCCGCGCAGCAGCGCGTGTTCGCGCGCCAGGTGTACTTCGCCGAATTGAAGGCCGGCGGGCGCGAGTACACCGACGCCGACGGCGTGCGCTTCGGCAGCTACCTGCGCGGGCGCAATGCCATCGCGGCGTTGTTCCCCGAGGCCGATGCCGCGGGCGGCAAGCTCAGCTACCGCGGCGGCATCACCATGTACGGCCCGGCTGGTGTCAACACGCTGTTCGGCGGCGGCATCCAGATGCTGACGCCGGGCGGTGCGCAGGTGTTCGGCATCGAGGGCGACGCACCGGTGGCCAAGGGCGGCATCACGCCGGGGGGCATCACGCAGGGCAAGGGCGACATCGCGATGTACGCGCTGGGCAGCATCCTGCTGGGGCAAAGCCGCATCATGACCACCTTCGGCGGCGGCATCCTGGGCTGGTCGGCCGAGGGCGACATCAACGCCGGCCGGGGCTCCAAGACCACCGTGGTCTACACGCCGCCCAAGCGCGAGTACGACCAGTGGGGCAACGTGACCTTGTCGTCGAACGTGCCGAGCACGGGCGCGGGCATTGCGACGCTGGCGCCGATTGCCGAAGTGCCAGCCGGCGACATCGACCTGATCGCGCCCTTGGGCACCATCGACGCGGGCGAGGCGGGCATCCGGGTGTCGGGCAACGTGAACCTGGCGGCGCTGCAGGTGGTGAACGCCGACAACATCGCGGTGCAGGGCAAGAGCACCGGGCTGCCGGTGGTGGCGGCGGTAAACGTGGGGGCGCTGGCCAACGCCAGCGCCGCCGCGGCGCAGGCCGCGACCGCCGCGCAGGACGTGCTGCAGCGCGAGCGCTCGGCGCAGCGCCAGGCGCTGCCGTCGGTGTTCAGCGTGCGCGTGCTGGGCTTCGGCAACGAGCCCGCGAGCGGTGCCACGGAAGGCGGCGAGGTGCGGCGCAAGCCGGCGGAGCAGGCCAGCTACGACCCGTCGGGCTTCATCCAGGTGGTGGGCCACGGCGCGCTGACCGACGCGCAGATCGCGCGGCTCAACGAGAGCGAGCGCCGCGGCCTGCCGCGCGGACGCTAGGCCGCCAGCGCCATGACCACGCTCATGTGCGTGCCCCGCCCGCAGACCGAGGCGGCGGCAGGGACCGACCGCGCGCCGCCGCCGGATTTCCAGGCGCTGCTGGCGGCCAACTACGCGCTGCTGCACCGCCGGCTCGCGCGGCACCTGGGCTGCGCCGACGCGGCCACCGAGAGCCTGCACGATGCCTGGCTGCGGCTGGCCGGCACCGGCCTCGCCGACGCGGTGCACAGCCCGGTGGCCTACATCTACCGCGTGGCCTGCAACGCGGCCCTGGACCGGATGCGCGCCGAGCGGCCCTGGCAGTACGCGGGCGACGCGCAGGAAACGCTGGAGCACCTGGCGGACCAGTCGCCCGGGCCCGAGCTGATCGCCGAGGCGCGCTCCGACCTGAAGGCGGTGGAGCGCGCCATGCAGGGGCTGCCGCACCGGCACCAGGACATCTTCGTGGCGCTGCGGGTGCACGAGCTGTCCCGCCACGAGGTGGCGGTGCGCCACGGGCTGTCGCTGCGGCGGGTCGACACCACGCTGCGCCAGGCGCTGCTGCACCTGCCGCATCGGCCGCGCCTGTCGTCTCTTTCGCCTCTTTCGTCCTTGCCGCCGCTGTCGGCCGGCCGCTGCGCCACCGCCTGACCCGGCCACAAGTAGTGCTTAGGGTTTAGATTCTTGGAACCGCGTAACAAAAGGGGTATGGTGTATCCATCATGGACAGCACCCGACTCGTTCTCAGCGTTCCAGAAGGCTGGACGGGTTGGATCGAGCTCATGCGCACGCCCAGCGGCACCTATGCCGGCATCTGCGAGTTGAGCCTGCGCGGCATTCCGCGTTGCGCCCTCGTGATCACCCAGCAGCTGTCGTGGGACGCCGCGGTGGAGCGGGCCACGCGCCGGGCCGACCATTTCGTCCGGCAATGGGGGCCGGAGCGCACGCACTGAGTCTCTTGCGGCGGTGCAGCAGCCGCGGCGGGCTCGTGGTAGAAACCGCGAGCTTTCAGATCCGCGCATGAACGCACGACCACGTGTGCGCCCGCGCCACTCCACCCTCCGCTCCATGCCGAACTCCCGCAGCCGGGCTGCCGACCGACCGCTCGCCCGCTGCCTGGCCTGGTTGCTGCTCGGCATGGCCGCCCTGTTCCTGGCGGGGTGCGCCGGCTTGCCCGGCAACGTGCAGCGCACACCGTCCACGGCCATTGCGGACGGCGCCGACACCACGCTCGGGCGCCTCGTGAAGGCGGCGGCCCCGCCCGTCGAGGCGGGCGCCCAGCCGCTCAGCGGGTTCCGCCTGCTGCCCATGCCGCAGTTCTCGCTGCACGCGCGCATCGAGCTCGCGCGCCGTGCGCAGCGCTCCATCGACGTGCAGTACTACCTCGTGCAGAACGACGAGACCGGCCGCTACCTGTTGCGCGCGCTGCGCGACGCGGCCGACCGGGGCGTGCGCGTGCGGCTGCTGGTGGACGACCTGTACACGGCCGGCGCCGATCCGCTGTTCACCAGCTTCGCCTCGCACCCGAACGTGGAGGTGCGCCTGTTCAATCCGTTCCCGGCCGGGCGCGACCGCTTCGGCACGCGCTGGGCCTGGTCGATCCTGGACTTCGACCGCGTGCACCGCCGCATGCACAACAAGCTCTACGTGGTGGACGACAGCATCGGCGTGATGGGCGGGCGCAACATGGCCAACGAGTACTTCCTGCGCGACGGGGGCTCGAACTTCATCGACATCGACACGCTGGTGGCCGGCGCGGTGGTGCCGCGGCTGTCCTCGTTGTTCGACATGTACTGGAACAGCCCGTACGTGTACCCCATCGATTCGCTGGTGCCCGCCACCGGCGAGACGCCGCAGCAGCTGCGCGAGCGCTTCGACCGGCTGACCACCGGCCCCGAGGAGTTGCACCCGGAGGAGCCCGACTCCACCGACCTGCTGGGCAACAACCCGCTGGCCAAGGACCTGGACGCCGGCGCGCTGAAGCTGGTGTGGGCGCGCGCCGAGGCCTATGCCGACGCGCCGGCCAAGGCGCTGGCGCCCAGCGAGGAGGCGCGCGGCCTGCCCGCCGACGAGTCGCGCGACAGCGTGCTCTACAACGTGCGCCGCTACCTGCGCGGCGCCGAGAACGAGATCATGCAGACCACGCCCTACCTGATTCCGGGGCGCGGCGGCATGGAGACCATCAAGCTCGTGCGCGGCAACGGCGTGGCCTACAGCATCGTCACCAACTCGCTGGCGGCCACCGACGAGTCGCTGGTGCACATCGGCTACCGCCGCTACCGCGCCGAGATGCTGCGCCTGGGCGTGGAGCTGTACGAGCTGAGCCCCAAGCGGGTGGAGCAGACCAAGCGCTTCGGCATGTACGGCTCGGCCAGCGGGCGGCTGCACGGCAAGTCGGCGGTGATCGACCGCAAGACGGTGTTCATCGGCTCGATGAACTTCGACCCGCGCTCGATGCTGCACAACACCGAGATCGGCATCTTCATCTTCAGCCCGCAGATCGCGCAGCAGCTCACCAGCCTGATCGGCTTCATCCGGCTGGACGGGGCCTACCAGCTGCAGCTGGGGCCCACCGGGGCCATCGAATGGGTCAGCCCGGCCTCGGGCGACGCGGCCGACACCATCCTGCACCAGGAGCCCGAGACGGATTTCTGGGCCCGCTGGCGGCTCGACCTGCTGGCGCCGCTGGTGCCCGAGAGCCTGCTCTAGCAAGGGCGCAGCCGCAAGCGCCGGCGGCCCGCATCCTCAAAACAGGGGATGGCGAGGGGACGGAGCCCACAGAAGAATCGCATCGCTCGTGTTACGAGTTGATTCTTTTGTTTTCTCCCTCAATACCCCAGAACTTCCAGAGCCATCCATGAAAACAGACTTCGCGACTCCGGCAACCTCCGGCCCGTTCTTCAAGACGACACGTTCAGCGTGCGCCGTGGCGCTGCTGGTCTCGCTCGCCGCGTGCGGTGGGGGCGGGGGCGGCGGTGGTGGCGGGTTCGCCGGGTTCCCGGCCACGGGCAGCAGCAACCCGCCGGTCAGCGAGCCGCAGGCGGCCACGGCTGTTACGTTTTCGGGTACCGCGGCCTCCGGTTTGCCGCTGTCGGGTACCGTCACCGTCAAGGACGCCAAGGGCACGACCAAGACCGTGCCGCTGGAAGGCGGCGCCTACCAGATCGACGTGACCGGCATGATCGCGCCCTTCGTCTTTCGCGCCGAAGGCACGGTGGGCGGCCAGCACGTGGTGATCCACTCGGCCGCCACCGCCGCGGATGCCAACGGCACCATCAACATCACGCCGCTGACCGACCTGGTGGTGGCCAACATCGCCGGGCGCCTGGCCGCGCAGTACTTCGACGGCGGCGAGTTCGCCTCGCTCACGCCCGACGAGCTCAAGGCCGAGTCCGCCGCGCTGAAGGCCAAGCTGCTGCCGGTGCTGCTGGCGCTGGGCGTGGATTCCAGCATCGACCTGCTGCGCACGGCGTTCACGCCGCTGTCCAGCGCGCTGGACAAGGCGCTCGACGTGCTGCGCGTGAGCGTGGACCCGGTGAGCAACGTGGCCACCATCACCAACATCGTCACGCAGCAGCAGATCACCGACGACCTGGCCGTGAAGGCCGCGCAGGACGCCGGCAGCACGCCGATGAGCGGCACCGGCATGGGCACGGCGGCGGACGACATCACGCTGATCCGCAAGGTGCTGAGCGACTACGTGGGCAAGTTCGCGAACGGCCTGCCGGCGGCGGGCGAGCTGCTGCCGCTGATGACCGACAGCGGCAACCCCGTCACCGGGACCTATGGCTTCAGGTCTTCCGACCTCACCGCCGCGCAGTTCGCCAACCAAGCGGTGACGGACACCAACCTGGTGGGCGCGAGCTTCGCGGACGTGGTGATCAACCGCATCAACTACACCATCGACGCGAACAACACGAGCCCGCGCGCCTTCGTCGAGTTCACGCACCGCGACAAGAACGGCGTGGCGTTCAGCAACAACCAGGGCATGCAGATCGTGAAGGGCACCGACGGCGTGTGGCGCCTGCGCGGCGACGGCCGCGTGTTCGACCTGAACCCGCAGATCCAGGCGAGCAAGGACAAGACGTCGGGCTGCGTGAGCACCGCGCTGGAGTTCAACATCGAAGACCTGAACACGGGCAACAGCAGCAACGTGGCGTCGGTCGTGGTCACGGGCCCGGGGCTGCCGGCCGGCGGCCTGCGCCACCTGCGTCCCTCGACCGGCGGCTTCTGGCCGCTGGAAGCCACGCCGGGCAACAACTATTACTACCTGGCTTCGAACTGCAACGGCCTGCCGAGCGCCAACCTGAGCGATGCGGACATTGCCGCGATTCCCGCCACGCCCGAGTACACCTTCACCGCCTACGAAAGCGACGGCACCACGGTGGCCAAGTTCAGCACCTTCGACATCATCTACAAGCACCGCTTCCACGCCCGGCCGATGACGCTGGCCGAGGCGACGGCCGCCACCTACCCGAGCTTCACGACCACGCCCAGCCTGGCTTCCTATGCGGGCGGCGGCGACTTCGCCGTCAGCGCGACGGGCCTGAACCCCGGTTTCTCCGCGGAGTTCTTCCTGAACCTGTTCGTCAGCTCGAGCGTCAGCGCAAAGGACCAGTCCGACGTGGCGCCGTCGGCAGCGGGTGCCGCGTCGAAGACCTTCAACCTCTCGGTGCCGAACGCGCCGCTCTTCAAGAACATGTTCGTCGGCACGCGAGACGCCAACTGGCGCGCCCTGGTGCTGAGAGACACCTACGCGGTCCTGCCCTGAAAGCAGAAAAGCCCCGCGAGGGGCTTTTTTCATGGGCGCGGGGCGTTGCCCGTCACGCTGCCCTTCACTGCAGCGTCACTGCAGCGTCATTGTTGCAAGAGGCCGTTGAGGTAGGGCTCGGGGTTCACGGCGTTGCCGTTCTTGCGGATCTCGAAGCGCAGCTTCACGCGGTCGGTGTTGCTCTTGCCCATCTCGCCGATCTTCTCGCCCTGGCGAACCACCTGGTTCTCCTTCACGAGGATGGTCTGCAGGTGCGCGTAGGCGGTGAGGTAGGTCTCGTTGTGCTTGACGATGATCATGTTGCCGTAGGCCGGCAGTTCGCCGCCCACATACACCACGCGGCCGTCGGCCGAGGACACGATCGGATCGCCCAGGTTGCCGGCAATGTCGATGCCCTTGTTGCGCACGCCGTCGAAGCGCGCCAGCGTCGCGCCGGTGGCGGGGCGCACGAACAGCGCGGCCGGCTTCTGCACGGGCGGCGTGACCACGGGCGCGGGGCGCGGCGTGAGGTCGGTGGTGGTACAGGCCGCGAGGCTCGCGGCAACCAGCGCCAAGGCGGCGGTACGGAAAACAAGAGTCTGAAGATGCATGGCGCTGTGTTGGAACGGATTCGTTGCGGAGGGTTCCGGCGATCTGGCTCGCCTCGGCTCCCGAAGGGGAGCACGCGGGCGATGCTAGCAAACTGCCGCGACGGTGCCCCGCGAAAGAGCAACCGGCTGTGCAGGGGCCATCGGCGCCGGTGCGCCCGGTGAGCCCCTGTTCTTGTGCGTTACTTGAGCGGAATCGGCGTGCCGCGGTCGATCGCCACCGCGGTGATGCTGTTCTTGGGCGAGCCGTCGATCAGCAGGTCGGAATAGGTCAGGTAGACCAGCGTGTTGCGCTTGGGGTCCACCATGCGCACCACGCGCAGGCGCTTGAAGAGAATCGACAGCCGCTCGCTGTAGACCTCCTCGCGCTTGGGCAGCGGCTGCGTGACCGTCACCGGGCCGACCTGGCGGCAGGCGATGGAGGCCTCGGCCTTGTCTTCGGCCAGGCCCACCGCGCCCTTGATGCCGCCGGTCTTGGCGCGCGACACGTAGCAGGTCACGCCCGTCACCTTGGGGTCGTCGTAGGCCTCGACCACGATCTTGTGGTCGGGGCCGATGAGCTTGAAGGCGGTGTCGACGTCGCCCACGACTTCCGCGTGCGCCGAGGCGGCCATCGCGAGCCCGAGGCCGAGTGCGGTATGAAGAAGGGCGGTGTGGAGGGCGGGGCGAAGTGTCATGCGCAGGTGCGTGTTCAAACGATGTCGATCGTGTGCACGCGGTCGAAACTGCCGCGGCGCCGGTCTTCGAAGTAGTGCTCGAGCGTCTCGCGCACCGTGCGAAAGGCGATCTCGTCCCAGGGAATTTCTTCCTCGGTGAAGAGCTTCGCCTCGATGGTCTCGTGGCCGGGGTCGAACTTGTCGTCCAGCAGCCGGGCGCGGTAGAACAGGTGCACCTGGCCCACGCGCACCACGCTGATGACGGAAAACAGCCCCTCCATCACGTAGTTGGCGCCGGCCTCCTCGTCGGTCTCGCGGGCCGCGCCCTGGGCGGTGGTTTCCTCGAGTTCCATGAAGCCGGCGGGCAGCGTCCACTTGCCCCAGCGCGGCTCGATGTTGCGCTTGCACAGCAACACCTTGTCGCCCAGGACCGGGATCGTGCCCACCACGTTCAGCGGGTTCTCGTAGTGGATGGTGTGGCAGGCCGGGCAGACGGCGCGCTGCTTGGTGTCGCCGTCGTCCGGCACGCGGTAGACCACCGCGGTGCCGCAGTTCTTGCAGTGCTTGATGGGAACGCGCAAAAGCATGAAGCCGGCCGCCGTCTTCAGACGACCTTGACGGTCAGCTTGGGCAGGCCCGCGACTTCGCCCACGAGCGTGTCGCCAGCCACCACGGCGGCCACGCCTTCCGGCGTGCCCGTGAAGATCAGGTCGCCGGGCTGCAGTTCCCAGGCGGCCGACAGGTGCTCGATGGTCTCGGCCACGTTCCAGATCAGCTTGCTCACGTTGCTGCGCTGGCGGTCGGTGCCGTTCACCTGCACCGAGATCTCGGCCTTCTCGGCGTCGCCGGCCTGCGCCACCGGCACGATCGGGCCGATGGGCGCGCTCTGCTCGAAGCTCTTGCCGATGTCCCAGGGGCGGCCCTGCTTCTTCATTTCGTTCTGCAGGTCGCGGCGCGTCATGTCCAGGCCGACCGCGTAGCCGTAGATGTGCTTGTGCGCGTCGGCCGCCAGGATGTTCTTGCCGCCGGTGCCGATGGCCACCACCAGTTCGATCTCGTGGTGCAGGTTCTTGGTGAGCGAGGGGTAGGCCATGGTGCCGGTCTGGCCCGCATCGACCACCACCAGCGCGTCGGCCGGCTTCATGAAGAAGAAGGGCGGCTCGCGGCCGGTGAAGCCCATTTCCTTGGCGTGCTCTTCGTAGTTGCGGCCCACGCAATAGATGCGGTGCACCGGGAAGCGGGCGGGCTGGCCGGCCACGGGAACCGAAACGGGGGCGGGCGGGGCGAAGACGAACTCGGAAGCCATTGCGACGTGTCCTTTTTGAGCGAAACCTGAGCGGGAAGCCGGCAGTGTGCCAGAGGCGGCAGGCTCACAATAGACGCCCCGCGCATCTCATCGTTTCCACCATGCCCATCCGAATCGGCAAAGCCGGCAAGGCCAACGCCCTCAACGAACTCGGTCGCCAGCGCGACGACGACGGCGACCAGGACGGCGCGCTCCAGGCCTACGCCCAGGCCAGCGCCGTGCATCCGCACTGGGCCGCGCCCTGGTACAACGCCGGCCTCATCCACAAGTACCGCGGCGAATGGGCCGCCTCGCTGCAGGCCAATGCCCGCGCGGTGCAATGCGAGCCCGGCAACGAGGGGGCGATCTGGAACCTCGGCATCGCCGCCACCGCGCTGGGCGACTGGGCCACGGCGCGCCGCGCCTGGCGCCAGTACGGCATCGGCATTGCGGACGGCGAGGGGCCGGTCGACCACTTCGTGGGCCTCACGCCCATCCGCGTGCACGGCGACGGCGGCACCGAGGTGGTCTGGGCCGACCGCATCGACCCGGCGCGCGCCATCCTGCGCAACGTGCCCACGCCGGCCTGCGGCCACCGCTACGGCGACCTTGTGCTGCACGACGGCGCGGCCAACGGCTACCGCCTGCGCGGCGAGCGCGAGGTGCCGGTGTTCGACGCGCTCGAGCTGATCGCGCCGTCCGAGTACGCGACCTACGAGGTCTCGATCGACGACGCCACGCAGGAAGAAATCGAGGCGCTCGTCGAGCGCTTCCAGGCCGCCGGCGCCATGGCCGAGAACTGGACCGCCAGCATGGAGGTGCTCTGCCGCGCCTGCTCCGAAGGCCGGCCCCATGCGGACGGCGGGCACAACCACGGCCCCGGCGAGCCACCCGCCGCGCTGGGCCCCTGGCGCCTGGGCATCGCGTCGCGCGAGGAGGCGGCCGCGCGCCGCATCCTGGACGAATGGCGCGCCGGCGTTTCAACCGCGGCCTCGCTGCACGACTTCCGTTGCGTGCTGCAGGCTTCACCCCGCGCCTGAAGCTGAAGCCAAGGAACGCTATGCTTGGAAAATCATGAAGCTGCATAACTATTTCCGCTCGTCCTCCTCGTTCCGCGTGCGCATCGCGCTCAACCTGAAGGGCCTCGACTACGAGTACATCCCCGTGCACATCGCGCGCGGCGAACACCGCACCGGTCCTTACTCCGCCATCTCGGCCGACATGCTGGTGCCGCTGCTCGAAGACGAGGGCGAACGCTTCTCGCAATCGCTGGCCATCATGGAGTACCTCGACGAGACGCACCCCGAGCCGGCGCTGCTGCCGAC
Source organism: Variovorax sp. OK212 (assembly GCF_900112425.1). GTDB lineage: Bacteria > Pseudomonadota > Gammaproteobacteria > Burkholderiales > Burkholderiaceae_C > Variovorax. The sequence continues at coordinate 51,228 of NZ_FOLP01000007.1, forward strand.
CGATCCCGTGGGCCGCGCCCACGTGCGCGCGCTGGCGCAATCGATCGCCTGCGAGATCCACCCGCTGAACAACCTGCGCGTGCTCAAGTACCTCGTGAAGGACCTGAAGCTCGACGACGAAGCCAAGAACGCCTGGTACCGCCACTGGGTGCGCGACGGCATGCTGGCCTTCGAGCGCCAGCTGGCGCAGCACCCCACGGGCAAGTTCTGCTACGGCAACACGCCGACCCTGGCCGACTGCTGCCTGGTACCGCAGATCTTCAACGGCCGCCGCTTCGACTGCGACTTCAGCGGCCTGCCGCGCAGCATGGCCGCCTTCGAGGCCTGCATGGACCTCGACGCCTTCCAGCGCGCGCAGCCTTCGCAGTCGCCCGACGCGGAAGCCTGAGCCGCATGAGCCGCATGAGCCGCATGAACGCGCGCTGGCTCGTGCCCGAGTGGCCCGCGCCGCCGAACGTGCGGGCCGCGTGCACCACGCGCGACGGCGGTGTTTCGCAAGGGCGCTATGAAAGCCTGAACCTCGGCGACCACGTGGGCGACGACGCCGCGCACGTGGCGCAGAACCGAGAGCGGCTGCGCGCGGCCATCGGCGCGCGGCCCGTCTTTCTTCAACAGGTGCACGGCACCGGCGTGGTGGCGCTCGACGCCGCACAGGACGCGATGCCGGTGGTGCGCGACGGCACCGCGGCAGATGCCTGCACCGCCACGGCCACCGGCCTGGCCTGCACGATCATGGTGGCCGATTGCCTGCCCGTGCTCTTCACCGACGAAGCCGGCCACCGCGTGGCCGCCGCCCATGCCGGCTGGCGCGGGCTGGCGGGCGGGGTGCTCGAGCAGACCGCCAGGGCCTTCGGTTCCGGCCCGGACGGTGCGGCCAAGGTCATCGCGTGGGTGGGGCCGTGCATCGGGCCCAAGGCCTTCGAGGTCGGCCCCGAGGTCAAGGCCGCCTTCGAGGCGCATGCGGCCGAAGCCGCGTCGTGCTTCCAGCCCGCGCCCGCCCCGGGCAAGTGGCTGGCCGACCTGCCCGCATTGGCGCGCCAACGTTTGCGCGCGGCGGGCATCTCGGCGGTCTACGGCAACGACGGCAGCGACGGCTGGTGCACCGTTGCCAACCCCTCACGGTTCTTTTCGCACCGGCGCGACGGCGTCAGCGGGCGTTTCGCTTCCCTGGTCTGGAAGGTCTGAGGCGGCGTCTGCCTTCGGCTTCTGCGGCGCCTTCGCTGCAGCCTGCCGTGCCGCCTCCTGTGCCTCGGCCTCGCGCTGCTTCATCGCGCGGCGGCGCCCCGGTGCCCCCATCAGGTAAACCACCAGTGCCACCGGCCCCAATCCGTACAAAAGAAATGTGAAGATGGCGCCCAGCACCGTGCCCGTGGTGTTGGTGGCTTCGGCAACGGCCATCATCACGACGACATACAGCCAACCGATGACGATCAGATGGATAAACACGAGAAGTTTCAGTTGGTAAGTGAACGGGCGGGTCCGCGGGGGCAAGCGTTGTGAGTGCCTTGTGAATGCAGGATACTCAAAACACGCAAGCCATCCGGATCGATTCAGGCGAGGACCAGGAGACATGATGAAGCAACCCACGGGGGCCGATGCGTTCGCGCCCTTCCAGCAGGCACTGACCGAGGGATGGAGCAAGGCGCTGGAATCTTTCCAGCAGTCCGCCGCGCAAGGGGCTTCGGCCTTCAGCCCCGGCGGCACGCCGCTGTGGCAAATGCCGCAGATGCCCTCGATGCCCGGGCTCGCCAACGGCATGAAGATGCCCGAGCTGCCCAAGTTCTCCATCGCCCCCGAAAAGCTGCAGGCCATCCAGCAGCAGTACCTGGCCGACGCCACCGAACTCTGGGGCCAGGGCTTCAACGCCAGGCCTGAAGGCGACAAGCGCTTTGCCGGCGACGCCTGGGGCAGCAACCCGGTGTCGGCCTTCTCCGCGGCCGTGTACCTGCTGAACGGGCGCACCATGCTCCGCATGGCCGAGTCCATCGACGCCGACGAGAAGACCCGGTCCCGCCTGCGCTTTGCCGTCGAGCAATGGATGGCCGCTTCTTCGCCGAGCAACTCGCTCGCGTTCAACGTCGATGCGCAGAAGAAGGCCATCGACACGCAGGGCGAGAGCATTGCCCGGGGCATCCAGAACCTGCTGCACGACGTGAAGCAGGGCCACCTCAGCATGACCGACGAGAGCGCTTTCGAGGTGGGCCGCAACGTGGCCACCACCGAGGGCGCCGTGGTGTTCGAAAACGACTATTTCCAGCTGCTCGAATACAAGCCGCTCACGGCCAGGGTGTACGAGCGGCCGTTCCTGCTGGTGCCGCCGTGCATCAACAAGTTCTACATCCTCGACCTGCAGCCCGAGAACTCGCTCATCCGCTACGCGAACGAGCAGGGCCACCGCGTGTTCGTGGTGAGCTGGCGCAACCCCGACGAGTCGATGGCGCAGGCCACCTGGGACGACTACATCGAGAACGCCGCCATCAAGGCGATCCACACCGTGCAAGACGTCACGGGCAGCAAGCAGATCAACACGCTCGGCTTCTGCGTGGGCGGCACCATCCTGAGCACCGCGCTGGCCGTGCTCGCGGCGCGCGGCGAGAAGCCGGCCGCGTCGGTCACGCTGCTGACCACCTTCCTGGACTTCAGCGACACCGGCATCCTCGACATCTTCGTGGACGAGCCGATGGTGGCCTACCGCGAGATGCAGCTCGGCAAGGGCGGCCTGCTGCCCGGCGGCGACCTGGCCTCGACCTTCAGCTTCCTGCGGCCCAACGACCTCGTGTGGAACTACGTGGTGGGCAACTACCTCAAGGGCGAAACCCCGCCGCCGTTCGACCTGCTGTACTGGAACAGCGACGCCACCAACCTGCCGGGCCCGTTCTACGCCTGGTACCTGCGCAACACGTACCACGAGAACAAGCTGGCCAAGCCCAACGCGCTCACCGTGTGCGGCGAGAAGGTCGACCTGGGCAGCATCGACATCCCGGCCTACATCTACGGCTCGCGCGAAGACCACATCGTGCCGATCGGCGGCGCCTATGCGTCCACGCAGCTGCTGCCGGGCAAGAAGCGCTTCGTGATGGGCGCGTCGGGCCACATCGCCGGCGTGATCAACCCGCCCGCCAAGAAAAAGCGCAGCCACTGGATCCGCGACGACGGCAAGTTCCCCAAGACCCAGCCCGAATGGCTGAGCGGCGCGCAGGAGCATCCGGGCAGCTGGTGGACCGACTGGGCACAATGGCTCAAGGGCAACGCGGGCAAGCAGATCCCCGCGCCCAAGGGCTACGGCAACGGCAAGGCCTACAAGGCCATCGAGCCGGCGCCGGGCCGCTACGTCAAGGCGAGAGCCTGAGCTGCGGACACCCAGAACACCTCGATTTCAAATCACTTCAACGGAGATCCTCATGGAAGACATCGTCATCGTTTCGGCAGCACGCACGGCGGTTGGCAAGTTCGGCGGCGCGCTCGCCGGCATTGCGGCCACCGAGCTGGGCGCCATCGTCATCAAGGAAGTGATTGCGCGTGCCAACCTCAGCGCCGACCAGGTCGGCGAGGCCATCATGGGCCAGGTGCTCGCGGCCGGCGCCGGCCAGAACCCCGCGCGCCAGGCATGGCTGAAGGGCGGCGGCACCAAGGAAACGCCGGCGCTCACCATCAACGCCGTGTGCGGCTCGGGCCTGAAGGCCGTGATGCTGGCGGCCCAGGCCGTGGCCACGGGTGACAGCGAGATCGTCATTGCCGGCGGCCAGGAAAACATGAGCATGGCGCCGCACGTGCTGCCCAACTCGCGCAACGGCCAGCGCATGGGCGACTGGAAGATGGTCGACACCATGATCGTGGACGGCCTGTGGGACGTCTACAACCAGTACCACATGGGCATCACCGCCGAGAACGTGGCCAAGAAGTTCGGCATCGACCGCGCCGCGCAGGACGAGCTGGCACTGGGCAGCCAGACCAAGGCCGCCGCCGCGCAGGACGCCGGCAAGTTCAAGGACGAGATCGTCGGCGTGAGCATTCCGCAGAAGAAGGGCGACCCGGTCGTCTTCGACCAGGACGAGTTCATCAACCGCAAGACCAGCGCCGAAGTGCTGGCCGGCCTGCGCCCCGCCTTCGACAAGGCCGGCGGCGTGACCGCGGGCAATGCCTCGGGCCTGAACGACGGCGCCGCCGCCGTGATGGTCATGACCGCCAAGAAGGCCGCCGCGCTCGGCCTGAAGCCGCTGGGCCGCATCGCCAGCTATGCCACCGCCGGCCTCGACCCCGCCATCATGGGCATGGGCCCGGTGCCCGCGTCGACCAAGGCGCTGCAGCGCGCCGGCTGGAAGGCCGCCGACCTCGACCTGCTGGAAATCAACGAAGCCTTCGCAGCACAGGCCTGCGCCGTGAACCGCGAAATGGGCTGGGACGTGAACAAGGTGAACGTGAACGGCGGCGCCATCGCCATCGGCCACCCCATCGGCGCGTCGGGCTGCCGCATCCTGGTGACGCTGCTGCACGAAATGCAGCGCCAGAACGCCAAGAAGGGCATTGCCTCGCTGTGCATCGGCGGCGGCATGGGCGTGGCGCTGACCATCGAACGCTGATCACAAGGCGCTTGCGCCCTGTGGGTGTCGCCGCTCAGCGCGACATCGACGGGCGCAGCGCCATCGCGGCGCGCCAGCGCAGCAGCTCGGGGTGCTGTTCCCCGGGCTTGACCCGCACCACGCGGGCGAAGTCCACCGCCACCACGGCGGTGATGTCGGCCAGGCTGAACTGGCCGGCGGCAACGAAGTCGCGGCCGGCCAGCCGCGCATTCAAGGTCTCGAAGAAATGCTGCACGCGCGCCTGGCCGCGCTGTGCCAGCTCGGGAATCTGCGCGTAATTCACAGGGCCCGGCAACGCCCGGTCGGCCATGGCCGGCGAGCCGTTGCGCAGCGTCTCCGCAATGGCCAGCAAGCCCTCGAATTCGATGCGCCAGTTCCAGCTGGCGATCTCCGCCTTGTCCTGCGGCGTGCGGCCCATCAGCGCCGGCTCCGGGTAGCGGGCCTCCAGGTAGGCCGCGATGGCGGCGTTGTCGGTGAGCAGCGCGCCTTCCTCGGTGCGCAGCGCGGGCACCGTGCACTGCGGATTGATCTCGCGGTAGGCGGCGCCCAATTGCTCACCACGGGCGAGGTCGACCTGCACGGTGTCGTGGGCAATGCCCTTTTCGGCAAGCAGGATGCGCGCGCGCCGCGGACTCGGTGCGGTGGCGCAGTCGTAGAGAATCGTCATCGTCTGTTCAACTCCTGGAACACATTGCATGAATGGCACGACCTCCACGGCCAGCACGGCCGCCGTAGCCGCTTACACGCCGCCCACCGTCTGGTCCTGGAACAAGGAAAGCGGCGGCCGCTTCGCGAACATCAATCGCCCGATCGCGGGTGCCACCCAGGAGAAAGACCTGCCGGTAGGGAAGCACCCGCTGCAACTCTATTCGCTCGCCACGCCCAACGGCGTGAAAGTGACGGTCATGCTCGAGGAATTGCTCGCGCTGGGCCACACCGGCGCCGAGTACGACGCCTGGCTGATCCGCATCAACGAGGGCGACCAGTTCGGCAGCGGCTTCGTGGCGGTGAACCCGAACTCCAAGATTCCCGCGCTCCTGGACCGCGGCGAGGCCACGCCCGTGCGCGTGTTCGAGTCGGGCGCGATCCTGCAGTACCTGGCCGAGAAGTTCGGCGGCGCCTTCCTGCCGGCCGAGCGCGCGGCGCGCGCCGAATGCCTGTCGTGGCTGTTCTGGCAGATGGGCAGTGCCCCGTATCTGGGCGGCGGCTTCGGGCATTTCTATGCCTACGCGCCCACGAAGATCGAATACGCCATCGACCGCTTCGCCATGGAAGTGAAGCGCCAGCTCGACGTGCTCGACCGCCGGCTGGCGCAGAGCCGCTACCTGGCGGGCAACGAATACACCATCGCCGACATGGCCGTGTGGCCCTGGTACGGCACGCTCGCCAAGGGCCAGCTGTACGAGGCGGGCGAGTTCCTGCAGGTGGGCGAGTACAAGAACGTGCTGCGCTGGACCGACGAGATCGCGCAGCGCCCCGCCGTGCAGCGCGGCCGCATGGTCAACCGCGCGTGGGGCCAGCCCGACAGCCAGCTGCACGAGCGGCACGACGCCGGCGACTTCGACACGCGCACGCAGGACAAGCTCGGCACGCCGAGTTGAGCCATCCACAAGGAGCCCACCCATGAGCGACAACATCCTGGTCTTCTACGGCTCCTACCGCTCCGACCGCATGGGCGTGCGCCTGGCGGACTACATCGTCAGCGCGTTGCGCGCGCGCGGCGACAACGCGCAGCTGGTGGACGCGAAGGAGGTCGACCTGCCCATGCTCGACCGCATGTACAAGGAATACCCCAAGGGCACCGCGCCCGCGGCCATGGAAGCGCTGGCCGAGAAGATCCGCAGCGCCGACGCCTTCGTCTTCGTCACCGGCGAATACAACTGGGGCCCGCAGCCGGGCCTGAAGAACCTCACCGACCACTTCCTCGAAGAGTGGTTCTGGCGGCCCGCGGCGGTGGCCAGCTATTCGGCGGGGCGCTTCTCGGGCGTGCGATCGGGCACGGTGTGGCATTCGATCCTGTCGGAGATGGGCATGGTCGTGGTGTCGAGCACGCTGGCGGTCGGCCCGATCTCGCAGACGCTGGACGCGGCCGGCAAGCCCACGGGTGCGGCCGGCGAATCGCTGGAGCGCTCGTTCGGGCGCTTCGCGGACGACCTGGCCTGGTGGACCGAGGCGGCGCGGGCGCAGCGCGCGCGCAAGGCGCCGCCTTATTGACCGAAAAGTACCAGCGTCGGCGCGTTGTTCACCGCCCAATTTTTGGGCAAAGTGATTAATACCTTTGTAAAACAACGACTTGCGTTGCTTTTACAAGGCTCCTCATGAGTTATCCCCAAAGTTGTGCACTGAAAATGGGGACGACATGGGGTTTTCCACGATTCAGGTCCAAGTGGCTGAGCCGACCGCGCTTTTTGGCGGCCGTATATCGTGAAAAAGTACTCCTCGTACGCGCTTTCGGGCTTGACGGCACCGTTTAGGCTGCCAAGGTTGTTCACCGCTCAAAAATTGAGCAAACTAAGGAATACCCTTATGGAACAACAACTTATATGTGTTTTACAAGGCTCCTCATGAGTTACCCCCAAAGTTGTCCACGGAAAATGGGGATGGACAGGGAGTTGTTCACCAAACGGCCGCAGGTGCCTGTTTTCGGGTGATGCCGCCTACTTGGGCTGTTCGGCCTGCTCTTGGGCCTGCTGCCCGGCGTAGTGCCGGCACAAGGTGTCGACCAGCGCCTGCGCATAGACCGGCAGCGCCGCCCGGTTGCGCACCAGCAGGTAGCGCTCGCGCACGCACCACGCGTCGCCGAGCTCGATCAGCGCGAGCTGCATGCTCTCCTGGTTGCGCCGCGCCGCCGACTCCGGCACCACCCCGATGCCCACGCCGCTGCCGATCATCCGGCACATGGCGTCGAAGCTGCCGAGCTGGATGCGCAGCTTCTGCCGCTTGCCCAGGTTGTCGGTGATCTGCGCCAGGAAGGCCTGCAGCGTGCTGCCTTGCTGCATGCCGATGGCGTCTTCGTCGAGCGTCTCGGCGAACGAGATCTTGCGGCGCTTCGCGAAGCGATGCCCGCGCGCCGTGACCAGCACCAGCCGGTCGGTGCTGAAGTGGATCGACTCCAGCCCCAGCGTGTCGACCCGGCCCGCGACGATGCCGATGTCGGCGCGCCCGTCGAGCACGCCGCGCGGGATCTGAGCATTCGGTTTTTCCTGAAGGTCGACGTTGATGCGCGGGTTGTGCGCCAGGAAGCCCGGCAGGATCTCGGGCAGGAAGTCGGTCACGGCCGTGGTGTTGGCGAACACGCGCAAGTGCCCGCGCAGGCCGCCGCCGTACTCGAGCAGGTCGGCGCGCAGCTGCTCGGTCTGGTGCAGCACCAGCCGCGCATGGTGCAGGAAGGCTTCGCCCGGCGGCAACAGCCGCACGCCGCGCGCTTCGCGCTGCAGCAGCTGCAGTCCGGCCTGCGTTTCCAGCGCCTTGATGCGCGCGCTGGCCGCCGCCAGCGACAGGTGCTGGCGCTCGGCGGCGCGCGTGAGGTTGCCGAGTTCGGCCGCGGCCACGAACAGGCGCAGGTCGGTCAGGTCGAAAAGCATCGCGTGATGGTAGGGGTCGGGCGGGCCCGAGCCTTCGGAATTGCAGAAGGCTGGGTTTTGAAATCGCAGATTGCGCGCGGGGGGAGGGCGCCCGACCATGCGGGCCATGGAGACAACACACATGAGATTGCGCGCATTCGCGCTGCTGGCCTTCGCCGCCGCAGCCACCCTGGCCGCACCCGCCGCGGCCAACGCCGACACCTACCCCTCGCGCCCCGTCACGCTCGTGGTGCCGCAGGCCGCCGGCGGCACCAACGACATCGTCGGGCGCCTCGTGGGCCAGAAGCTCGGCGAGGTGATGAACAACGCCAGCGTGGTGGTCGACAACCGCCCCGGCGCGGGCGGCAACATCGGCACGCAGCTGGTGGCCAAGGGCCCGAAGGACGGCTACACGCTGCTCATGACCATCAGCAGCAGCCAGGCCATCAACCCCGCGCTGTACAAGAACCCGGGCTTCGACCCGGTGAAGGACTTCAGGCCCGTCGGCCTCGTCGGCGCGGTGCCCAACGTGCTGCTGGTGAACCCGTCGTTCCCCGCGAAGAACCTGGCCGAGTTCCTGAAGCTCGCGCGGCAGAAGGGCGCCAACTACCAGTACGCCTCGGCCGGCAACGGCACGCTGAACCACCTGCTCGGCGAAATGCTCAACAGCATGGCCGGCATCTCGCTGCAGCACGTGCCCTACAAGGGCGTGGCACCCGCGCTCAACGACGTGCTGGGCGGGCAGCTGCCGATCGTCTTCGCGAGCCTGCCGTCGGCGCTCGCGCACATCAAGGCCGGCAAGCTGCGCGCGCTGGCCGTGAGCGGCGACAAGCGCTCCCCGGTGCTGCCCGACGTGCCCGCCATCGCCGAGGCCGTGCCGGGCTACAACGGCACGCTGTGGATCGGCCTGTTCGCCCCCGCGGGCGTGCCCGCCGACGTGCTCGCCACCCTGCAGGACGCCACGCGCAAGGCGCTGGCCTCGAAGGACCTGCGCGACAAGCTCGACCAGCAGGGCGTGGAAATCGCCGCGCCCACGTCGCCCGAACAGTTCACCGCGCTGCTGCAGGGCGACCTCGCCAAGTGGGCGCGGATCGTCAAGGCCTCGGGCGCCGCGGTCGACTGAATCACACCTCCCATGAACGACAACACATCCGCTCCCCTCATCGACAACGACGCGCTGGCCGCGCTGCAGGCCTGGCAGGGCCGCAGCGAAACGCTGGCCGACGACATCACCGCCGCGCCCGTGCGCGCGCTGTCCGCCACGCTCGACCGCGACGATCCGCTGCCGCAGGCCGGCACGCCGCTGCCCGCGCTGTGGCACTGGCTGTACTTTCTGCCGCACCACCGCCAGTCGGAAATCGGCGAGGACGGCCATGCGAAGCGCGGCGGCTTCCTGCCGCCCGTGCCGCTGCCGCGCCGCATGTGGGCCGGCGGGCGGCTCGCGTGGGAGCCGGGCAATCCGCTGCGGGTGGGCGACAAGGTGGAGCGCACCTCGACCATCGCGTCGGTGACACACAAGGCCGGGCGCACCGGCGAGCTGGTGTTCGTGCTGGTGCGCCATGAGGTGCGCAACGAACGCGGCCTCGCATTGACCGAAGAGCACGACATCGTCTACCGCGCCGCCGCCGCTCCCGGCGAGAAGGCGCCGCCGCCCACGCCCGCGCCGAAGGACGCAAGTTTCAGCCGCGACATCGCGCCCGACGACGTGCTGCTGTTCCGCTACTCGGCGCTCACCTTCAACGGCCACCGCATCCACTACGACCGCCGCTACGTGACGCAGGTCGAGGGCTACCCGGGCCTGATCGTGCACGGCCCGCTCATCGCGACGCTGCTGGTCGACCTGTTGCGCCGGCAGGTGCCGGGCGCGCAGCTCGCGCGCTTCGAGTTCCGCGCCGTGCGCCCGACCTTCGACACCGCGGTGTTCCGCGTGCACGGCAAGCCCGCTGAGAGCAGCAGCGAGGGCAACACAGACGGCAACACGGACGGCAAGACCTTCACGCTCTGGGGCGAAGACGCCGACGGCTGGCTCACGATGCAGGCCACGGCCGTGCTCGCCTGATTCCGGAGAACACGCACATGACAAGACCCCTGGACGGCATCACCGTCATCTCGCTCGAACACGCCATCGCCGCGCCGTTCTGCACCCGCCAACTGGCCGACCTGGGCGCGCGCGTCGTCAAGGTGGAGCGCCCCGAGGTGGGCGACTTCGCACGCGCCTACGACGCCCGCGTGGGCGGCGAGGCCTCGCACTTCGTGTGGGTCAACCGCTCCAAGGAAAGCCTCACGCTCGACCTGAAGCAGCCCGCCGCGCTGGCCGTGCTGCAGGAGCTGCTGGCCGATGCCGACGTGCTGGTGCAGAACCTCGCGCCCGGCGCCGCCGCGCGCATGGGCCTGGGCGCCGAGGCGCTGCAGGCGAAGCACCCGCGCCTCATCGTCTGCGACATCTCGGGCTATGGCGACGACGGCCCGTACCGCGACAAGAAGGCCTACGACCTGCTGATCCAGAGCGAGGCGGGTTTCCTGTCGGTCACGGGCACGCCGGACGATCCGTGCAAGTCGGGCAACTCCATCGCCGACATCGCGGCGGGCATGTACGCGTACACCGGCATCCTTGCCGCGCTGCTCCAGCGCGGCAAGACCGGCAAGGGCTCGCACATCGACGTGTCCATGCTCGAGTCGCTCGCCGAGTGGATGGGCTACCCCATGTACTACGCCTACGACGGCGCGCCGCCGCCGCCGCGCAGCGCGGCCTCGCACGCCACCATCTACCCCTACGGCCCGTTCCCCGCGGGCGACGGCGGCACCGTGATGCTGGGCCTGCAGAACGAGCGCGAGTGGCGCGCGTTCTGCGAGAAGGTGCTGCTGCAGGCGGGGCTCGCGAGCGACGCGCGCTTCGACAGCAACGCGCGGCGCAACGAGCACCGCGAGGCGCTGCGCGCGATCATCGTGCAGACCTTCGGCGCGCTGAGCACGGCGCAGGTGCTGGAGCGGCTCGACACGGCGCAGATCGCCAACGCGCGCATGAACGACATGGCCGGCCTGTGGGCGCATCCGCAGTTGCAGGCGCGCGAACGCTGGCGGCAGGTCGGCTCGCCGGCGGGGAACATTCCGGCCCTGCTGCCGGCCGGGCGGCAAAGCGCCTTCGACTACCGCATGGACCCGATTCCGGCGGTGGGCGAGCACACCGACGCCATCCTGCGCGCGCTGGGGCGCAGCGCCGCGCAGATCGAGGCGCTGCGCGAGGCGAAGGCGGTATGAGCGACGAGCCAGTGGCACGTCTTGCACCTGCTGCACCTCCCGCACCTCCCGCACCTCCCGCACCCCTCGCATCGCTGGCCCTCGCACGCGCCTTCCTGTTCGTGCCGGCCGACCGGCCCGAGCGCCACGCCCGCGCGCTGGCCACTGGCGCGGGCGGCGTGATCGTCGACCTCGAAGACGCCGTCGCGCCCGACCGGAAGCAGGCTGCGCGCGAGCAGCTGGCGGCCTCGTTCGCCACGCTGGCGCCGCCGCAGCGTGCGCGCCTGCTGGTGCGCGTGAATGCGGCCGGCACGCCGTGGCACGACGGCGACTGCGCGCAGGCCGCCGCGCTCGTGGCGCAGGGGCTGATCGCCGGCGTCGTGCTGCCCAAGGCCGAGCGCGCGGCCGACCTGGCGCGCCTCGCGCGGGCGATCGGCCCGCAGGGCGTGCTCGTGCCGCTGATCGAGTCGGCCGCCGGCCTCGCGGCCGCCGATGAACTCGCCACCGCCGCGCAGGTGCTGCGGCTGGCCTTCGGCAACCTCGACTTCCAGGCCGACCTGGGCCTGGCCTGCGGGCCCGACGAGGCCGAGCTCATGCCCGTGCGCCTCGCGCTCCTGCTGGCCTCGCGCCGGGCGGAACTGCCCGCGCCCATCGACGGCGTCACAGCCGACTGGCGCGACGCCGCGCGGCTCGCGGCCGACACGGCGCGCGCGCGGCGCGGCGGCTTCGGCGCCAAGCTGTGCATCCACCCCGACCAGGTCGCGCCGGTGCAGGCCGCGCTCGGCCCGACCGCCGAAGAGCTGGCCTGGGCCCGCCGCGTGGTCGAGGCCATCCGCGCGTCGGGCGGCGGCGTCGCGAGCCTCGACGGCCGCATGGTCGACGCGCCCGTGGTGCGGCTGGCCGAACGGCTGCTCGCGCTCGAACACCCCTAGCCCGCAGACATCCATCAACCCCGAAGAAGGAGACAAAGAAGTGAACAAAGAAGTGAACAACGAAATGAACAAAGCAGCGAACAAGGAAGTGCAGACGGCGGCAACCCGGCGTTTCAAGACCGCCTTGCTCGCGGCCTCGGCGAGCGCCTGCCTGCTGGGCTTTCAAACGCCCGCGGCCGCGCAGGCCGCATGGCCCGACAAGCCCATCGTCATGGTCGTGCCGTACTCGGCCGGCGGCCCCACCGACGTGGTGGCGCGCATGCTCGCGATTCCCATGGGCAAGTCGCTGGGCCAGACGGTGATCGTCGAGAACACGGTGGGCGCGGGCGGCACCATCGCGCCCACGCGCGTGGCCAAGGCGGCGCCCAACGGCTACACCATCCTGATCCACCACATGGGCATGGCCACCGCGCCCGCGCTCTACAAGAAGCTCAACTACGACCCGCTCAAAGACTTCGAGTACGTCGGCCAGGTGCTGGACGTGCCGATGACGCTGCTCTCGCGCAAGGACTTTCCGGCCAGCAACTACCAGGAGCTGCTGGCCTACGTGAAGGCCAACAAGGACAAGGTGACGCTGGCCAACGCGGGCGTGGGCGCGGTGTCGCAGCTGTGCGGCCTGCTGTTCATGAACCAGATCGGCGTGCAGCTCACGACCGTGCCCTACAAGGGCGCGGGCCCGGCGCTCAACGACCTCATGGGCGGGCAGGTCGACCTGCTGTGCGACCAGACCACGCAGACCGCGCCGGTCATCAAGGACGGCAACCGCGTGAAGGTGTTCGGCGTGACCACGCCCAGGCGGCTGTCGAGCATGCCGAACATTCCCACGCTCGACGAGCAGGGCCTGAAGGGCTTCGACGTGAAGGTGTGGCACGGCATCTACGCGCCCAAGGGCACGCCGCCGGCGGTCATCGAGAAGCTCAACGTGGCCCTGCGCGCCGGCCTGCAGGACGAGATGGTCAAGCACCGCCTGGCCGAACTCAGCTCCGAGATCGTGCCGCTCGACAAGCAGACGCCTGAGAGCCTGCGCACGCACCTCGCGGCGGAGGTCGACAAGTGGGGCAAGGTGATTCGCGCGGCGGGCGTGCAGGCCGACTGACGGCCCGAGCCGGCCCCGAGCCGGCCCCGAACCGGCGCTGAACCGGCCCCGAGCCGGCCCCGAACCGGCCCCGAACCGGCGCCGAACCCCGCTCATCGCATGGCCCCGATGCAGGGGCGGGCGTCGTTCGATCGGCTCAGCGGGAGCGCGTGATCTTTCGCAGTGCCTCGATGTCCAGCACCGTGACCGCGTTGTAGTCCAGCGCGATGGCGCCGGTTTCGGCCAGCGACTTGAGTTCCTTGTTCACCGTTTGCCGCGTGACCTGCAGCACCCCCGCGAGGTCTGCCTGCGTCACCTTGAGCCGCTGCCTGGCGTGCCCTGCGGCAGTGCTGCCGTACAGCCGCGACAGCCGCTCGATGGTGGCTGCAAGGCGCTGCGGGAACGGTCCGATCACCTGGCCGAGCAGCGTGTCGAGCATGTCCCGGTGTTGCCGCAGCAGCATGAGCGCCATGTCTTTCCACAGCGCCGGTTCGCGCGCGAGAACCTCGAGCAGCCGCCGCGTGGGCATGTGAATGGCCACCACCGATTTGCTGTGCGCGCTGAAGTCGTGCACCGACTGGTCCTTGCCGTCGAGCGATCGGGCGAGGCCGACCACCGAGCCCGGCCCGATGAAGGCGAACACCGCGCGAGTGCCACCCGGCGGCGTGCGGCCCATCACCATGCGGCCGGAAACGATGGCCAGGGTTTCAGGCTCGTCGGTTTCGGTGGAGAAGGGCGAACCGCGTTCGTGGTGCCCCAGGCGTGAATGGGCCAGCAACTGGCCCATGGGCGCGGCGGGCCACGTCGCGAAACCTTGCGTGATGCGCAAGGCGCGCTCCATCAATGCCTTGTCTTCGATGGAATTTGCAGGGGCGATGACGGTCCTCGTTGTGTTCGTTCGCAATGCGGCAAGCGGCGACCGAGATCGACCGAAGCGCGTGCACTGGTGCGTGCGTGCGTGTCGTTGTATCGCGAATCAGTCTATGGGTGCGGCGTCGAAATCAATGTGACGGGCAGTGGGCATACATCACGCTTCAAAAAGCCGCCGGGCTCGAAAAGTCACCTTTAAGACATTCGACGAAATATTGACCGGCCGCTGTCAAAAGCACGGCGATACATTCCGCTCGCTTCATCACTGAATGCCGTTGCCGCTCGATGCATCGAGGCCGGGTTTCACCCCGGTCGATGCGCCTTTCTCTCGAGAAAGACCGGGCATTTTTTCCACGAAATCAAGCACACGCCGCAAGGCGCGCGTGAGCCTGCGCGCCTGTCGTCACCGCCTTTCATTACCGAATGCCATGAACAAGTCCTATTGCTCGATCTGGAACGAATCTCTCGGGGCGTGGGTTGCCACGTCCGAACGCACATCCGCGCGCGGCAAGCGCAGCAGGTCAGGGCAGGGAATGGCGAAGCTGGAAGCGGCTGCAGCGGCCATCGGCATGACGGTGGGCGTCGTGGCGGCGCTGGCGATGTCGGAGCCGGTGCGGGCACAGACGCAGGGCGCCGTCATCGGAACGAAGGACGGTGCGATAGGCGCCGGCTCCGTCGGGATCGGTTCGAGAGACGGGCAGTACGCGCTCCCGAGCATGAGCGGTGCGGACCACTCGGTCGCGATCGGCAACGGCACGGTGGTCGGGGGCCTCAGTGACACTGCGGTGGGTACCTTGGCCAAGGCGACTGGAGAAGCTGCAACCGCGCTCGGGGTCGGCGCCCAAGCGAACGGCCAAGGCGCTTTCGCCGGAGGAAACCTGGCCTTGGCCAGCAACGCCAATGCAACGGCGATCGGCAGCACCAGCAATGCGGCTGGCGCGGACTCCGCAGCCCTGGGTTCTGGCGCGATTGCCGCTTCCAGCGGTTCGGTTGCGATCGGCCAAGGCTCCAACGCCACCGGTACAGGTTCGATTGCAATGGGTGTTGGAGCCCGAACGACGGCCAGTGGCGGCACCGTGCCGGGGACGTCGAATATCAACAACGGGGTTGCGATTGGTTCGAACACCAACGCGTCTGGCACCAGTGCGGTGGCCATTGGCGACGGTGCCCGCACGTCGGACAGTTTCAGCATTGCCATCGGCCACAAGTCGGTGGCGCTTGGTGACGATCTGCCATCGGGCGCAGCACCTTCGTTTGCTTTCGGCAATGAGGCAGAGGCCCATCTTGGGGGGATGGCATTAGGGAATGGCTCCGTAGGCAGGGGAATGGGGGCCGCCGCAATCGGCGCCAACGCTGAGGCCACGGGAGGCACCGCGTTGGCCATCGGCGCGAGGGCCAACGCCGCATCCTCAGCGGACATCGCCATCGGCTCATTTGCCATGACCGCCCCGTCGGATGTCACAGACAGGGTCGCGAACCTTGCTATCGGGCAGGGAGCGATCGCTGGCTTCGCGGCATCGCCCACGGGGGGCAACGTTGCCATCGGGAGCCGAGCCAACGCCGAGGGTGGCGGCGCCCTGGCTATCGGCTTGAATACGCTTGCGTCGGGCGTGGGTTCGATGGCGCTTGGCGCCAATGGCAAGGGCGGGACGAAGGCTCTTGGCGCCGATGCGATCGCCATCGGTGGGCAGTCCGGCGTCGTCGCGGCTGCGGCGTCCGGCATTGCCATCGGCCGCGGCGCGCAGGTCAGCGGTGCCTTCGGCATCGCCCAGGGGGATGGCGCGGCGGCCGTATCGAATGCCGTTGGCTTGGGCGCGAACGCCAACGCCGCGGGGGGCGCGGCAATCGCCGTCGGGCAGGGCGCCGTGTCCGCGGGCCAAGCCAACATTGCCATCGGCCAGAAATCGAATGCGGCCAAGGACCGCTCGATTGCCGTCGGTCTGAACGCCAACGCGCTGGGGTTCGATGCCGTGGCCATCGGCTACGGCGCGCAGGTGCTGGATGCCGAGAACGGCGGCCTGGCCGTCGGGCGGGAGGCGACGTCGAAAGGCAACGACGCCATGGCGATCGGCTATGCCAGCCGCGCGACCGGCAAGTACGGCATGGCCGTCGGCATAGGCGCCAACGCCGATGGCGAGCGTGCCATCGCGCTGGGCGCGAATGCGAGCGCCGCCTATGGCGGCAGCGTCGCGCTCGGTTCGTCGAGCAACACCTCGGATTCGCTGGAGGCCTTGAAGGCGACCGGTGCCTACAAGCCGTCGACGAGCGCCAGCATCGCCGGTGAAACGCCGGCCGGCGAAGTGTCGGTGGGGGCGGCCGGGAGCGAACGCAGGATCACCAACGTGGCTGCAGGCGGCGCAGCGACGGATGCAGTCAATGTCAGCCAGCTTTCGACCACCGCCGCTTCGCTGTCGACGGGCTTGAGCACGGCGGACAGCAGCCTGGGCAGCTTGTCGACTTCGACGTCGTCGGGGCTGAGCGCCGCGACGAGTGGCATCGGCAGCCTGTCGACCGGCCTGAGCACGATCGACAGCGCAGTGGCCAGCTTGTCGACCTCGACGTCCACCGGCGTCGCCAGTCTCTCGACGGGCCTGGGCACGGCCGTCAGCGGGATCGACAGTTTGTCGACGGGCCTGAGCACCGTGACCAGCGGTGCCGGCAGTCTGTCCACCGGCTTGAGCACGGCCAACAGTGCGGTGGCCAGCCTGTCGTCCTCGACGTCCGCTGGGATCACGAGCCTCTCGACGGGTCTGAACACAGCCACCGGCGGCATCAGCAGTCTGTCTACCGGCTTGAGCACCGCGACCAGCGGCGTCACCAGTCTCTCAACGGGCTTGAGCACAAGCAACAGCGCGGTTGCAAGCCTTTCGTCGTCGACTTCCACGGGCATTACCGGCCTGTCGACAGGTCTGAGCACAGCCAGCAGTGGCATCAGCAGCTTGTCTACCGGCTTGAGCACGGCGACCAGCGGCGTCACCAGTCTCTCGACGGGCTTGAGCACGACCAACAGCGCGGTTGCCAGCCTGTCGACTTCGACGTCCACCGGCATCACGAGCCTCTCGACAGGTCTGGGCACAGCCACCAGCGGCATCAGCAGTCTGTCTACCGGATTGAGCACCGCGACCAACGGCGTCACCAGTCTCTCAACGGGCTTGAGCACAAGCAACAGCGCGGTTGCAAGCCTTTCGTCGTCGACTTCCACCGGCATCACCAGCCTGTCGACCGGCCTCAGCACCGCTGCCAGCGGCATCGGAAGCCTGTCCACGGGTCTGAGCACAACCAACAACGCGGTCTCGAGCCTCTCGTCTTCAACGTCCACCGGCATCACCAGCCTGTCGACGGGCCTGAGCAGCGCCGCCAGCGGCATCGGCAGCCTGTCCACCGGGCTGAGCACTGCGACCAGCGGCGTGAGTAGTCTTTCGACGGGCTTGAGCACAACCAACAGCGCGGTCGCCAGCCTGTCGTCTTCAACGTCCACGGGCATCACGAGCCTCTCGACGGGCTTGAGCACAACCAACAGCGCGGTTGCCAGCCTTTCGTCGTCGACTTCCACCGGCATCACCAGCCTGTCGACCGGCCTCAGCACCGCTGCCAGCGGCATCGGAAGCCTGTCCACCGGCCTGAGCACTGCGACCAGCGGCGTCAACAGTCTCTCCTCCGGACTGAGCACGACCAACAGTGCCGTCGCCAGCCTGTCGACTTCGACGTCCACTGGCATCACCAGCCTCTCGACCGGCCTGAGCACCGCGACCAGCGGCGTGAGCAGTGTCTCTACGGGCTTGAGCACCACCAACAGCGCAGTGGCCGGCCTGTCGACTTCGACCTCCTCCGGCATCACGAGCCTCTCGACAGGCCTCAGCACCGCCACGAGCAGCGTGGGCAGCCTGTCGACCGGCCTCAGTACCGCCAGCAGCAATCTCGGCAAGCTGAGTTCCTCGGTCAGCTCGATCTACAACACCGGCACCAAGTACTTGCACGCCAACAGCACCGGCGCGGACAGCCAGGCGGCGGGCGCGAACAGCGTGGCCATCGGGCAGAACGCGATCTCCAACGGCGACAACAGCGTGGCGATCGGCAAGGACGCGCAGA
The DNA here is from genome assembly GCF_900112425.1 of Variovorax sp. OK212. GTDB lineage: Bacteria > Pseudomonadota > Gammaproteobacteria > Burkholderiales > Burkholderiaceae_C > Variovorax. Next base: position 69,574 of record NZ_FOLP01000007.1, read on the forward strand.
CCACCAAGCCCGACAGCGTGGCGCTGGGCGCGGGCTCCGTCGCCAGCGTGGGCGCGCAGGCCAGCTACGACGCCTTTGCGCTGACCGGCAAGCGGGCCTCGTCGGGCGAAGTGAATGTGGGCAACCGCCAGGTCACGGGCGTGGCGGCGGGCAGCGCGGACCAGGACGCGGTCAACGTGCTGCAGGTCAAGACTGTCGCCGCATCGCTGTCGAGCAGCATCGGCACGGTGAGCAGCGACATTTCGAGCTTGTCGACGGGTTTGAGCACCACCTCGAGTGGCATCTCGACTCTTTCAACGGGCCTCAGTTCAACCAACAGCAACGTCAGCAGCCTGTCGACGTCCATCTCGTCCGGCTTGAGCACGGCGACCAGTGGCATCGCGAGCCTCTCGACTGGCCTCAGCACGACGAACGGCAGCGTCAGCAGCCTGTCGACTTCTACGTCGTCCGGCCTGAGCACGGCGACCAGCGGTATATCGAGTCTTTCGACCGGGCTGAGTTCGACGAACAGTACCGTGAGCAGCCTGTCGACTGCTACGTCGTCCGGCTTGAGCACCGCGACCAGCGGCATCGCGAGCCTCTCGACGGGCTTGAGTTCGACCAACAGCAGCGTCGGCAGTCTGTCGACGTCCACCTCGTCCGGCTTGAGCACGGCGACCAGCGGAATTGCGAGCCTCTCGACCGGACTGAGTTCGACCAACGGCAACGTGAGCAGCCTGTCGACGTCCACCTCGTCGGGTTTGAGCACGGCGAACAGCGGCATCTCCAGTCTCTCGAGCGGCCTCAGCTCGACGAACAGCAGCGTGGGCAGCTTGTCGACATCGACCTCGTCTGGCTTGAGCACCGCAACCAGCGGCATCGCGAGCCTCTCGACCGGCCTCAGCTCGACGAACAGCAGCGTGGGCAGCCTGTCGACTTCGACCTCCTCGGGCTTGAGCACGGCGACCAGTGGCATCTCGAGTCTCTCGACCGGCCTCAGCTCGACGAACAGCAGCGTGGGCAGCCTGTCGACTTCGACCTCCTCGGGCTTGAGCACGGCGACCAGTGGCATCTCGAGTCTCTCGACCGGCCTCAGCTCGACGAACAGCAGCGTGGGCAGCCTGTCGACTTCGACCTCCTCGGGCTTGAGCACGGCGACCAGTGGCATATCGAGTCTCTCGACCGGCCTCAGCTCGACGAACAGCAGCGTGGGCAGCCTGTCGACATCGACCTCCTCGGGTTTGAGCACGGCGACGAGTGGCATCTCGAGTCTCTCGACTGGCCTCAGCTCGACGAACAGCAGCGTGGGCAGCTTGTCGACATCGACCTCCTCGGGCTTGAGCACGGCGACCAGTGGCATCTCGAGTCTCTCGACCGGCCTCAGCTCGACGAACAGCAGCGTGGGCAGCTTGTCGACATCGACCTCCTCGGGCTTGAGCACGGCGACCAGTGGCATCTCGAGTCTCTCGACTGGCCTCAGCTCGACGAACAGCAGCGTGGGCAGCCTGTCGACTTCGACCTCCTCGGGCTTGAGCACGGCGACCAGTGGCATCTCGAGCCTCTCGACTGGCCTCAGCTCGACGAACAGCAGCGTGGGCAGCTTGTCGACATCGACCTCCTCGGGTTTGAGCACGGCGAACAGCGGCATCTCGAGCCTCTCGACCGGGCTGAGTTCGACGAACAGCAACGTCAGCAGCCTGTCGACGTCCACCTCGTCGGGTTTGAGCACCGCGATCAGTGGTATCTCCAGCCTCTCGACTGGCCTCAGCTCGACGAACAGCAGCGTGAGCAGCCTGTCGACATCGACCTCGTCTGGCCTGAGTACCGCGACCAGTGGCATCTCGAGCCTCTCGACCGGCTTGAGTTCGACCAACAGCAACGTCGGCAGCCTGTCGACTTCTACGTCGTCGGGGCTGAGCACTGTCACGAGCAGCATCGACAGCCTGTCGACTTCGACGTCAAGCGGTCTCAGCACAGCCACCAGCGGCATCTCGCTCCTTTCGACCGGCTTGAGCACCACGGACAGGAGCGTCAGGAGCCTGTCGACCTCGACATCGTCGGGACTGAGCACGGCCGCCAGCAGCATCGGCATCCTTTCGACCTCGACCTCGAGCGGCCTCAGCACCGCAAGCAGCGGAATTTCCAGCCTGTCCACCGGCCTGGTCGGTGCGATCGGCAGCATCGGCAGCCTCTCGACGGGCCTGAGCACCACCGGCAGCAATGTCGGCAGCCTGAGCACGGCGGTCAACACCATCTACAACACCGGCACCAAGTACTTCCAGGCCAACGCGACGGCACCGAGTGCGGTGGTCAGCGGCCAGGAAGCCGTTGCGATGGGCCCGCAGTCGATCGCCAGCGGCGACCACGCCTTGGCCGCCGGCAGCGGCGCGAACGCGGCCGCCAACGGCGCAGTGGCAGTGGGCTTCGGTGCGCAGGCCACGGGGGCGAACGCCATCGCCGTCGGCACGGGTTCGTTGGCCGCAGCGGGCTCGCAAGCCATCGGCGCCAACGCCCGTGCGGGCGGCGGCGGCGCCGCGCTGGGTGACGGCGCCGACGCGGGCGGCACGCCGCTGAGCCAGGCCCCGAACGTCTCCAGAGGCACGGCCATCGGGTTCAACGCCGTGGTGCAACACACCGGCGGCGTGGCGTTGGGCTCGGGCTCGGTGGCGTCCACGGCCGCTGGCGTGGCGGGCTACGTGCCGCCAGGCGCCAGCGCCGGGCAGGTGGCGGCGGTCAAGGCCACCACGAGCACCCTGGCCGCGGTGTCGGTGGGCGATGCGGCCAAGGGCCAGTACCGCCAGATCACCGGCGTGGCGGCGGGGACGGCGGACAGCGACGCGACCAACGTGGCGCAACTCAGGGCGTCGGCGAGCGCGGTCAAGGCCGGCAGCGTGCAGTACGCGCAGCACCCCGACGGCAGCCCCGACTACAGCCAGGTCACGCTGGGCAACGCCCAGGCGCCGGACGGCACGCGCATCGGCAACGTGGCGCCCGGCGTGCAGGGCACCGACGCTGTGAACATGAACCAGCTGGCGGGCGCGGCGATGGCCGGCGCGGCCTACACCGACGCGCGCGTCAACCGGGTCGGGCAGGCGGTGCAGAACGTGGCCAAGCGCTCCTACGCCGGCGTTGCCTCGGCGATGGCAATGGAAAGCGCGCCCTACATCGCGGGCAAGTTCACCTACTCGGCCGCCATGGGCACCTACAGCGGCCAGTCGGCCATTGGCGTGTCGGTGCGCAAGACGGCGGAGAACGGTCGCTGGAGCGTCACCGGCGGTGTTTCCGCGGCAACGGCCGGAACGATCGGCTTTCGCGTCGGCATCACCGGCGTGTGGGAATGAACGGCGATCGAACCCTCATGGCCATCTACACACCACATCACCCGAACCCGAACCCGAATATGACGAAAACAACGACTCCGGGCCGCCTCGCGGCACTGGCGGCGAGCGCGGTGGCGTTCATGGCCCTGCAGGGCTGCATGTCGAACCCGAGCAGGGACATCGGCGACGAGGGCCAGGTGCGGCAGGCTGTCTTCCCGGACCCGGCCAGGGACGCCTGGATGAAGGAGGGGGCGTTCGTGAACATGGACGACCTGCGAGCCATCGGACCCGGCCTGACAAAGGAACAGCTTCGGGGCCTCGCAGGCGCGCCGCATTTCGGCGAAGGCCTGGGCGGTGTGCGCGAATGGGACTACCTCTTCGAGCTTCGCACGCGCGACGGCGCTGCCGCGAAGTGCCAGTACAAGGTTGTCTTCGATCGGGCGTATCTGGCGCGGAGCTTCCACTGGAAGCCCGCGGCATGCGCCGACCTGCTGGCCAGGGAGCGGGCCGGTCCGCCCAGGTGAGCGTCTGTGCCGCGCGGACCGTGCCGGCCCCGGTGGCGGCGCCCGCCCGCAAGTTCGTGCCCGGCGCCACCGGCGCGGCGGCTCAGGCGGAGGTCTCTTGCGCCCGCAGCGTTTCGTCGAACAACGCAAGCAGCTGCCGCGCGAACACCTCCATGTTCTTCGGCCGGTCGGTGCCGCCGTTCTCGATGGTGCGGCTCACCGTGACCGCGCCGACGATGGCCAGGCACACGTGCCCCGGCGCGTCGCCGTACGGGCTGCCCGCCGGGCCGGCCGCGCCGCTTTCGCTGATGCCCCAGGTCGTGTGGTGGGTGTCGCGCACCCGGCCCGCGACCAGGCGCGCATAGGGTTCGGTTTCTCCGCGCAGGCCGGTCATGTCCTCGGCGGTCAGGCCGAGCAGCGCGCGGCCGGCGCGCCGCGAATAGACGACCGCGCCGCCGCGGAAGTAGGCCGACGCGCCCGGCACGGCGAGCAGGGCGGCCGACACCAGCCCGCCGGCCGAGGACTCGACCACCGACACGGTCTGCCCGCGTGCGCGCAGCGTCTCGCCCACGCGCGCGGCGAGAACGGCCAGGGGTTCGAGCAGGGGAAGGGGCAACGGGGTGGTGTTCATGCGGTCTTGCCGAAGGGTTTGCCGGGGCGCTTCACGTAGGCCGGCGCGCGCTCGTGGCTCGCGGTACTGCCGTATACCGTGTCGGCCGGGTAGTACTCGGCCTGCAGCTGCACCTTGGCGGCGGCTTCCTCGCCCGCGGTGTGCGCGATGAAGGCCAGCATCAGGTCGGTACCGGCCGATACCCCCGCCGAGGTCCAGACGTTGCCGTCCTGCACGAAGCGCTGCTCGACCACCTTCACGTCGCCCAGCGCGCGCAGCCGGTCGAGCGACCCCCAGTGGGTGGTCGCGGTGCGGCCCGAGAGCAGGCCGGCCGCGTGCAGCACGAAGGCGCCGGTGCATACCGACAGCAGCGCCTTGCAGCCCGGCGCCTGGTCGGCCAGGAAGCGTGTCATGGCCGGGTTGTCGACCTCGCGGCGCGTGCCCATGCCGCCGGGCACGAGCAGGTAGTCCAGCGGCGGGCATTCGCCGAACGACACGTGCGGGTTGACCGACAGGCCCTTGGCGCAGACCACCGGCTCGCGCTTCTCGGCCACGATGAGGCAGTGCGCCGGGCCGCCGGCCAGCTTGCTCCACATGGTCAGCATTTCCCAGGGGCCGACGAAGTCGAGTTCCTCGACGTCGGGGAAGACGATGATTCCGAAACTCATACTTTCGAACTCCTTGGTAAAGACCGGTGCGTGGCCGATGCATGGCCGTGCGAGCAGCCGTTTCGGCGACGCCCGCGCAAGAGCGTACACGCGAGGTGGAACCAACGCGGCAGTGCGAGTACAAACGGGTGGACAGAGGCCGGACACGGGGCCGCTTCGTGACAGCTGGTTGCAAGCTTGGCTCAGTGTTTTCCTCAGAGGGCCATGGCCTGAAACTCGCTAGAGTGAAGGCGGCCGTTCAGGCTTTTGCTACGTACATAAAGGAAATCTCATGAGCAAGAAAGTTGCATATGTCACCGGGGGCATGGGTGGCATCGGAACAGCCATCTGCCAACGCCTGCACAGGGACGGGTTCACCGTGATCGCCGGTTGCGGCCCTACGCGCGACTACGCCAAGTGGCTCGCCGAACAGAAAGCCGAAGGCTTCGATTTCCACGCGTCGGTCGGCAATGTCGGCGACTGGCAATCCACCGTCGAAGCGTTCTCCGCCGCCAAGGCCGCGCACGGCGCCATCGACGTGCTGGTGAACAACGCCGGCATCACGCGGGACCGCATGTTCCTCAAGATGACGCCCGAGGACTGGAGCGCGGTGATCGAGACCAACCTGAACAGCATGTTCAACGTCACCAAGCAGGTGGTGGGCGACATGGTCGAAAAGGGCTGGGGCCGCATCATCAACATCAGCTCGGTGAACGGCGCCAAGGGCCAGGCCGGCCAGACCAACTACTCCGCGGCCAAGGCCGGCATGCACGGCTTCACCATGGCGCTGGCGCAGGAGCTCGCGAACAAGGGCGTGACGGTGAACACCGTGAGCCCGGGCTACATCGGCACCGACATGGTCAAGGCCATCCGCCAGGAAGTGCTCGACAAGATCGTGGCCACGATCCCGGTCAAGCGCCTGGGCGAGCCGAGCGAAATCGCTTCCATCATCTCCTGGCTCGCCACCGACGAAGGCGGCTACAGCACGGGGGCCGACTTCTCGGTCAACGGCGGCTTGCACATGCACTGAGGATGCTGACCCGCACCTGAACAAGAAACCCGCCCTGGCGGGTTTTTTTGCGCCCGAAACGCAGCCGGTACGAATGGAGAGAAGGCGATGCCGGCTTGAATTTTTCAATCCTTCCGGAGGCACCATGGAACACACAACAAACACACCTGCCAAGAAGCTCCCGATCTACCGCTCCCTCTACGTGCAGGTGATCACCGCGGTGATCATCGGCGTGCTGCTCGGCCATTTCTATCCCGCGGCCGGCGAGGCCATGAAGCCGCTGGGCGACGGCTTCATCAAGCTGATCAAGATGATCATCGCGCCGATCATCTTCTGCACGGTGGTGGTGGGCATCGCCGGCATGGAAGACATGAAGAAGGTCGGCAAGACCGGCGGGCTGGCGCTGCTGTACTTCGAGATCGTGAGCAGCATCGCGCTGCTGGTCGGCCTGGTGCTGGTCAACGTGCTGCAGCCCGGCGCCGGCATGAACGTCGACCCGGCCACGCTCGACACCAAGGCCATCGCCTCGTACACCGGCCCGGGCAAGATGACCGGCACGGTCGACTTCATCCTGAACATCATTCCCAACACGCTGGTCGACGCCTTCGCCAAGGGCGAGATCCTGCAGGTGCTGCTGATCGCGGTGCTGTTCGGCTTTGCGCTGCACCGTTTCGGCGGACGCGGCACGCTGGTGTTCGACGTGATCGAGAAGGGCTCGCACGTGCTCTTCGGCATCGTCAACTACATCATGAAGCTGGCGCCCATCGGTGCCTTCGGCGCCATGGCCTTCACCATCGGCAAGTACGGCCTGGGCAGCCTGTTCTCGCTGGGCAAGCTGATGGGCACGTTCTACCTGACCTGCCTGCTGTTCATCTTCGTGGTGCTGGGGCTCATCGCGCGCTTCCACGGCTTCAGCATCTGGAAGTTCATCAAGTACATCAAGGAAGAGTTGCTGATCGTGCTGGGCACCTCGTCCAGCGAATCGGTGCTGCCGCGCATGATGGAGAAGATGGAGAACCTGGGCGCCAACAAGACCTGCGTGGGCCTGGTGATTCCCACGGGCTACTCGTTCAACCTCGACGGAACCTCGATCTACCTGACGATGGCGGCGGTGTTCATCGCGCAGGCCACCAACACGCCGATGACGCTGGTGCAGGAGATCACGCTGCTGGCCGTGCTGCTGCTCACCTCGAAGGGCGCCGCGGGCGTCACGGGCAGCGGCTTCATCGTGCTGGCGGCCACGCTGTCGGCGGTGGGCCACGTGCCGGTGGCGGGGCTGGCGCTGATCCTGGGCATCGACCGCTTCATGTCGGAGGCGCGCGCGCTGACCAACCTGATCGGCAACGGCGTGGCCACGATCGTGGTGGCCAAGTGGACCAACGAGCTCGACGAGAACCGGCTGCAGGCCGCGCTGAACAACGAGACCTGGGTCGAGGCGCAGGAGCCCGAGGCGCTGGACGCGGCGCGCAGCAGCAAGATGGCCGGCTGACATGAAGGGGTAGGCATCGTTCCTGCAAAATGCGGCGATGCCCCACAGCGTTTCCCTCATCAACACGATCGCCGCCGGCCTGGGGCTGGCGCTGGTGTTCGGATTCCTGGCGGCCAAGTTGCGGTTGCCGGCGCTGGTCGGCTACCTGCTGGCCGGCGTGATCATCGGCCCGTTCACCCCGGGCTTCGTGGCCGACGCGGGCATTGCCGCCCAGCTCGCCGAAATCGGCGTGATGCTGCTGATGTTCGGCGTCGGCCTTCATTTCTCGCTCGACGACCTGCTGGCCGTGCGCAAGATCGCGCTGCCCGGCGCGCTGGCGCAGATCGGCGTGGCCACGCTGCTCGGCGGCGGCCTGGCCATGTGGTGGGGCTGGAGCCCCGGCGCGGCGCTGGTGTTCGGGCTGGCGCTCTCGGTGGCCAGCACGGTCGTGCTGCTGCGCGCGCTCGAGAGCCTGGGCATCCTCGATTCGTTCACCGGCCGCATCGCCATCGGCTGGCTGGTGGTCGAGGACCTGGCCATGGTGCTGGTGCTCGTGCTGATGCCGCCGCTGGCGGGCACGCTGGGCGGCGCGCAGTCCGGCCCGGCCGATCCGCTGTGGCAGACGCTGGGCCTCACGCTGCTGCAGGTCGGCGGCTTCGTGGCGCTCATGCTGGTGGTGGGGCGCCGCGTGTTCCCCTGGATCCTCTGGCAGGTCACGCGCACCGGTTCGCGCGAGCTGTTCACGCTGTGCGTGGTGGCCGCGGCGGTGAGCATCGCCTTCGCCTCGGCGGCGCTGTTCGGCGTGTCGTTCGCGCTGGGCGCGTTCTTCGCCGGCATGGTCATGCGCGAGTCGCAGTTCAGCCACCGCGCCGCGCAGGAGTCGCTGCCGTTGCGCGACGCTTTCGCGGTGCTGTTCTTCGTGTCGGTCGGCATGCTGTTCGATCCGTCGGTGCTCATCGAGCGGCCGCTGCAGGTGCTGGCGGTGGTGCTGGTGATCGTGCTGGGCAAGTCGCTCGCGGCCTGCGCGCTGGTGCTGGTGTTCCGCTACCCGCTGGGCACGGCGCTCACGGTGAGCGCCAGCCTGGCGCAGATCGGCGAGTTCTCGTTCATCCTGGCCGGCCTGGGCGTGTCGCTCGGGCTGCTGCCGGTGGAAGGGCAGAGCCTGGTGCTGGCCGGCGCGCTCATTTCGATCGCCACCAACCCGCTGTGGTTCAGCCTGATCGGGCCGATGCAGAAATGGCTGCACGCGCATTCGTCGTTCGCGCGGGGGCTGGAGTCGCGCGACGATCCGCTGGCCGAGCTGCCCACGACCACCGAGGCCAGGTACCTGTCGCGCCAGGTGGTGCTGGTGGGCTACGGCCGGGTCGGCCGGCGCATTGCGGCCGAACTCGACGCGCACGACATTCCCTACGTGGTGGCCGAGCAGAACCGCGAGCTGGTCGAGAAGCTGCGCGAGGCGGGCACGCCGGCCGTGTGGGGCGACGCGGCCGACCCGGCCGTGCTGATCCAGGCACACGTTGCGCGCGCCCGCGTGCTGGTGGTGGCCACGCCCGACGCCATGAACGTGCGCCAGATGATGGAAACCGCGCGCACGCTCAACCCCACCATCCAGACGGTGATTCGCAGCCACAACGAACACGAGGCGAAGCTGCTCACGCAGGAGACTTCGGCCACCGTGTTCCTGGGCGAGCATGAATTGGCGCAAGCCATGGCGCGCGACGTGGTGCAGCGCGCCGTTTCCATGGCCGTGCCGGCTTGAAGACGCCGGCCTCTTCGCTTTCAGAGGTCTTCGATCACCAGGGTGCGGTAGCGCTGCGCAATGGAATAGGGCACGGTGCGAACCAGCTCCATCAGCCGTTCGGCCGCCGCGCCGTCCCTGGTCTTCACCAGCAGGCCGGCATGGCCTTCGCGGGCCAGCTTGGTATAGGCGCGTACCGTGGCCGCGTCGGTGCCGGCGGAAGGCAGCGGGTCGTCGGAGGTCTTCACCGTCGGCGAGATCTCGGCCAGCACCGTCTGCGGGGGCAGCAGGTAGACCTCGTCGCCGCTCATGCCTTTCTCGATCAACCGGTGGCCGATGCGGTCGGCATCGCCCGGGTCCGGAAACATGACGATCGAGTAGCCGGTGGGATAAAAGGCTCCACCGATGGTCGCCCGCATGCGGGGTTCCAGAGTGAATTGCTTCATATGGCCTCCTGTGTCCTGAAAAGGTTCTCTGACGGTCCCTGGAATCAACATTAGGTCGTGCCGCGGGCAGGCTCTGTAGGAGAAGCCCGGAAGCTGTCAACCGGACGCGTCCTCTACCCATTCACCTATCACCACCCCATCTTCAATCCCATGGCCACACCGAGAAACGTCGCGCTCACCGTCCATGAACTGGAGGCGGGTGAGTTCTATTGGGTGATCATGGAAGCGGTGGACGACAGGCCGGACATGCCCGATTCGCCCCATCCCGATGCTGCCGGCGCTGTCGACGCTGCCGCAGGCACCACCGGCACGCCCGGCGAAACCTCCCACGTGTACGTGCCGCTGGAAGCCGCCCACGAGCCCTACGCCACCTACTCGAACGCGCTGGTGGCGGGCGTCGCCGTGATGCGGCGGCTCTTCGGCACCGACGGCGCCAAGGCCGGCTCCCTATAATTTCGCCGGTTCGGTGTGCCGGTTCTTCCGGCGGCACCGATCCAAACGGTTCGAAGGTGCCCCGCCCGCCATCCCATGGCGCCGGGGTTAAACGGGAAGCAGGTGCGCCGCGTCATTGCCGATGCGGTCATTCCTGCGCTGCCCCCGCAACGGTCAGCGGATCGGAAATCCTCCAGCCAGCGCCTCCTCGAGGAGGCCGGCAGCCACTGCGCTTCGGCGTGGGAAGGCGAGGATTTCTGCCGCGGCGCGCACTGCACCAGTGCGCGCCGCGGCGCTCCGCAAGCCCGGATACCGGCCTTCGCAACCGCCTTCGGACGCTGCGGGAGTGCGTGTCCGGGCCTGCCGCCTTTCGCGCTTGCGCGGACCGCCGCAGTCCCTTCGCCTCTCCCGCTTCGTCCTTCATCGGTCGGGAGCCTGCGGGGACGCAGGCCGGAGGGGACATCTCATGGGTCAGGCATCTGCAGCGGCGCGCCATTGCGCGCACACTGCTTCACCGGACGCGTCGTTCCGGCCTTTCATGTCGTTCATGTCGTTCATGCCTCTCATTGAGACCGGGCCCGGCCTTCAGGCCCTCCGCCGCCTTCGCCCCATCGGCTGATACAGCAGGCGGCCAGCGCAATCAACTTTCGCACTGCGGTGCAACACAGGAGGTGCCAGATGCACATCGAACCCGGTCTCGTCGACGGATCCAAGATATTCCTCAGCTACGCCACGGCGGCCGCCGCGCTCGCGTACACGGGCAAGGTGGCCTTCGACAGCCTCATGAAGGACGGGCCCGCCGCCCTGGTGCTGCGCTCGGCCATTGCCGTGGCGCTGGTGTTCTGCTTCTTCGAGGTGCTGCCGCATCACCCCGTGGGCGTGTCCGAGGTGCACCTGATCCTGGGCACCACGCTGCTGCTGGTGTTCGGCCTGGCGCCCGCGGCCATCGGGCTGGCGGGCGGGCTGCTCATCCAGGGCCTGTTCTTCGAGCCGCAGGACATTCCGCAGTACGGCATGAACGTCACCACCCTGCTGGTGCCGCTGTTCGCCACGGCCGCGCTGGCGCAGCGGATCATTCCCAGGAACGTGGCCTATGTGGACCTGAGCTACCAGCAGGCCTTCAAGCTGTCGGTGGCCTACCAGGGCGGCATCGTGGTGTGGGTCGGCTTCTGGGCGCTCTTCGGGCGCGGCACGGGGCTCGAAAACCTGAGCCAGATCGCCAGCTTCGGCGCGGCCTACATGACGGTCGTGCTGGTCGAGCCGCTGGTCGACCTGGGCGTGCTGGCCGCCGCCAAGGGCTGGCGCCGCCTGCAGGGCTCGGTCTTCGTCGAGCGCCGCCTGTACGGCAGCACCTGACCCGCGGCCGTCGCCGGTCTCTCGGGCATGGCCCGGGCGGCGCGGCGCATCTCTGGAAAAATCCGAAGCTGGCGCGCCGTTGGGCGACCGGCTCCTGCTTCCCCGCATCTCCTGCTCACCATCTCCCGCCTGTTTCCCATCGGCCATCGGCCCTGGTCCCCCGGCGCCTGAAAGAACACCTCCATGACCCAAGCAAGCAACGCCAAGATCCCCGTCACCATCGTCACGGGCTTCCTGGGCAGCGGCAAGACCACGCTGCTGCGCCACATCCTCGGTAACGCAGAGGGCCGCCGCATCGCGGTGATCGTCAACGAGTTCGGCGAGCTCGGCATCGACGGCGAGATTCTTCGCGGCTGCGGCATCGGCTGCGACGACGACGGCAACGAGCGCGCGGGCGCGCTGTACGAGCTGGCCAACGGCTGCGTGTGCTGCACCGTGCAGGAAGAGTTCCTGCCCGTGATGCTGCAGCTGGCCGAGCGCCGCGGCGACATCGACGCGGTGCTCATCGAGACCTCGGGCCTCGCGCTGCCCAAGCCGCTGGTGCAGGCCTTCCAGTGGCCGGACATCGCGAACATCTTCACCGTCGATTCGGTGGTGACGGTGGTCGACGGCCCGGCCGCAGCCTCGGGCCAGTTCGCCGCGAACCCCGAAGCCGTGGACGAAGCCCGCCGCGCCGACCCCAACCTCGACCACGAGTCGCCGCTGCACGAGCTGTTCGAAGACCAGCTCTCCGCCGCCGACCTGGTGGTGCTCAACAAGACCGACCTGATGGACGACGCCACGCGCGCGCAGGTCGAGGCGCTGGTGCGCGAAGAGCTGCCGCCCGAGGTGAAGATCGTCGCCGCCACCGAAGGCAAGCTGCCGCTCGCGCTGCTGCTGGGCCAGGGCCGCGCGGCCGAGGCCACCATCCACCTGCGCGAAAGCCACCACGACCACGAGGAAGACCATGACCACGACGAGTTCGACTCGCTCGTGATCGAGCTGCCGCCCGTGGACCGCGACAGCCTGCTGGCCGTGCTCGCCAGGCTGGTCGAGCAGCACACCATCTACCGCGTGAAGGGTTTCGTGGCCATTCCGGGCAAGCCGATGCGCCTGCTGGTGCAGGGCGTGGGCCGCCGCTTCGACCATCACTTCGACCGCCGCTGGCGCGACGGCGAGGCGCAGCGCACGCGGCTCGTGTTCATCGGCGAAGACCTGGACGAGGCCGCGCTGCGCAAGGCGCTGGACGAGGCGAGCGCGGTCGCGGCCTGACGCGCCTGATCGATGCACCTGCTGAGCACCCAACCCGGCCGCTTCGTCGAGGACGACAGCGTCGTCACCCGGCTCGACCAGACGCCGGGCGACATCGTGGTGCTCAGCTCGGCCGACACCACGCTCGCGCTGCTTGCCGCGGCGCGCACGTCGCTGGCGGCCACCGACCCGGGCTACCCGTCGCTGCGGCTGGCCAACCTCATGTACCTGCGCCAGCCGGCCTCGCTCGACCTGTACATCGACGAGGTGCTGCAGCATGCGCGCGTGGTGGTGGTCGACCACCTCGGGGCGGAATCGGCCTGGGCCTACGGGCTGCAGCAACTCGAGAAGCTCGCCAAGCGCAAGGGCCAGCAGCTCGCCATGTTCTCGGGCGACCTGCAGGAAGACGAAGACCTGCTCGCGCGCGGCACCGTGCCGCGCGCGGTGAGCCGACAGCTGTGGCAGTACATGCGCAGCGGCGGCGCGGGCAATGCGATGCAGTTCCTGCGCTCGGTGGCTTTCCACGGCCTGGGCCATGGCGAGGCGCCGCTGCCGCCGCGCAGCCTGCCGCAGGTGGCGTTGCACGTGCCGGGCGGCATGGCCGCCGCGCACACGGTGGCGGGCATCGACGACCTGCGCGCCGGGTGGCACGAAGGTGCGCCGGTGGTGGCGCTGGTGTTCTACCGCTCGCACCTGCAGTCGGGCAACACCGTGGCCTTCGACGCGATGGCCGCGGCGTTGAGCGCCGAAGGGCTCAACCCGCTGCCGGTCGCGCTCGATTCGCTGAAAGACCCGCTGTGCCTGTCCGCGCTGCGCGAACTGTGTAGCGCGCATGACGTGCAGGTGGTGCTCAACACCACCGCGTTCGCCGCGCTCGGGCAGGGCGCGAAAGACGAACGAGGCGAAGGCCTCGCGCTGGCCGGCGACGCGCCGGTGCTGCAGGTCATCGTGAGCGGCGGCAACCGCGAGGACTGGCTGGCCGACAGCCAGGGCCTGCGCCCGCGCGACATCGCGATGCAGATCGCGCTGCCCGAGATGGACGGCCGTATCGTCACGCGCGCCGTGAGCTTCAAGGGCCTGTCGCACCGCTGCGAACTCACGCAGACCGAGGTGGTCAACTACCAGCCCGAGCCCGACCGCGTGGCCTTCGTGGCCGAGCTGGCGCGCCGCTGGTGCCGCCTGCGCAGCCTTGGCGCCGAAGACAAGCGCGTCGCGCTGATCCTGGCGAACTACCCGGGCAGCGGAGGCCGCATCGGCAGCGGCGTGGGGCTGGACACGCCGGCCTCGGTCATCGCCATCCTGCGCGCGATGCGCTGCGAGGGCTATGTGCTGGGCGAGGCCGATGCAATGCCCGAAGACGGCGACGCGCTCATGCGCAAGCTGCAGCAAGGCATTGCCAACGACCCCGCGCAATGGGCTTCGCGGCCCGCGTGGCAGAGCTACACGCTCGCCGACTACCGCGCGCGCCTGGCGGCCTTGCCCGAAGGCATGGCCGACGCCATCGACGCGCGCTGGGGCACGCCCGAGCAGGACCCGATGGTGCGCCAGGGCCGCTTCATGATCGCCGGGCTGCGGCTGGGCCGCGTGTTCGTCGGCATCCAGCCCGCGCGTTCCCTCGGCTCCATTGGCGCGGCCGACTACGCGAGCTACCACGACGCCGAGCTGGTGCCCCCGCACAGCTACCTCGCGTTCTATTTCTGGCTGCGCGACGTGTTCGCCATCGACGCGGTGGTGCACGTCGGCAAGCACGGCAACCTCGAATGGCTGCCGGGCAAGAGCCTGGCGCTGTCGCAGGCCTGCTGGCCCGACGCCATCCTCGGGCCGCTGCCCAACGTGTACCCCTTCATCGTGAACGACCCGGGCGAGGGCGCGCAGGCCAAGCGGCGCACGCAGGCGGTCATCGTCGACCACCTGATGCCGCCGCTCACGCGCGCCGAGAACCACGGGCCGCTGCAGGACCTGGAGCGCCAGGTCGACGAGTACTACGACGCGCTGCTGGTCGACGCGCGCCGCGCCAAGGTGCTGCGCGCGCAGATCCTGGCGGCGGTTCGCGCGCAGCACCTGGTCGAGGAACTGGGCATGCCCGGCGCGGAAGACGACGCCGTGCTCGCGCGCGTCGATGCCTACCTGTGCGAGCTGAAGGAAACGCAGATCCGCGACGGCCTGCATGTGTTCGGCGCGTCGCCGCAAGAACGCCTGCGGCGCGACACGCTGCTGGCGCTGGCCCGCTTCCCGGCGCTGGACGGCGCGGGCGCGAACGCCGGGCTGCTGGGTGCGCTGTCGCACGACCTGCTGCCGGGCGAGCACTTCGACCCGCTCGACATCGACGCGGCAAAGCCGTGGCAGGGCGCGCGCCCCGCGCTGCTGCAATCGGTCAGCGCCGATGCATGGCGGCACCACGGCGACACGCGCGAACGGCTGGAGCTGCTCGCGCAACGGTTGCTGGAAGAGGGCGCGTGCCCGCCGGACCTGCCGCGCACGACGGCCGTGATGGGCCGCGTCGAACACAGCCTGGCGCCCGCGCTCGACGCCTGCGGCGCGCAGGAGCTGCTGCAGCTCTCGCGCGCGCTGCAAGGCCGCTTCGTGCCACCCGGGCCGAGCGGCTCGCCCTCGCGCGGCCGGCCCGACGTGCTGCCCACCGGGCGCAACTTCTACGCGGTCGACACCCGCGCCATTCCCACGCCCACCGCCTGGATGCTGGGCCTCAAGTCGGCCGCGCAGCTGGTCGAGCGCCACCTGCAGGAGCACGGCGACTACCCGGTGGCCATGGGCCTGTCGGTGTGGGGCACGGCCACCATGCGCACCGGCGGCGACGACCTGGCGCAGGCCTTCGCGCTGATCGGCGTGCGGCCCAAGTGGGCGCCGGGCAGCCAGCGCGTGGTCGACTTCGAGGTGCTGCCCACGGTCGGCATCGGCCGCCCGCGCATCGACGTCACGCTGCGCATCTCGGGCTTCTTCCGCGATGCCTTTCCCAACGCCGTGCAGATGTTCGACGCCGCCGTGCAGGCCGTGGCCGCGCAGGAAGACGAGGACGCCGAGCGCAACCCGATCCGCGCGCGCATCCTGCGCGAAGCCGCCGCGCTGCAGGCGCAGGGCGTGGCACCCGAGGCCGCCCGCCTGCAGGCCGGCTGGCGCGTGTTCGGCTCCGCGCCCGGCAGCTACGGCTCGGGCCTGCAGCCGCTGTTCGACCACGGCACCTGGCAGACCGACGACGACCTGTCGAAGGCCTACGTCGGCGGCAGCGCGCATGCCTACGGGCAGGGCAGCGACGGCGTGCCGGCCACCGACGCGCTGGTGCGCCGCCTGCGCGCCATGAACGTGGTCATGCAGAACCAGGACAGCCGCGAGCACGACCTGCTCGACTCCAACGACTACTACCAGTTCCAGGGCGGCATGGCCGCCGCCGTGCGCCACCTGAGCGGCCGGCAGCCGGCGATGTACCACGGCGACCACGGCAACCCGCAGGCGCCGCGCGTGCGCACGCTGAAGGAAGAAATCAGCCGCGTGATCCGCTCGCGCGTGGTCAACCCGAAGTGGATCGACGGCGTGAAGCGCCACGGCTACAAGGGCGCCTTCGAGATGGCCGCCACGGTGGACTACCTGTTCGGCTTCGACGCCACCGCGCGCGTGGTCGGCGACCACCAGTACGCCATGGTGGCCGACGCCTACGTGCTCGACGACGCCACGCGCGACTTCGTGCGCGAGCACAATCCGCGCGCGCTGCACGACATGCTCAGCCGCCTGCTCGAAGCCATGCAGCGCGGCCTGTGGCAGTCGCCCGGCGACTACAAGCCCCAATTGGAAAACCTGCTGCTCGACCAGGAGCAGCGGATGGAAGGAAGCCCCCGATGACCACTGCCGCCCCGATGCCGGTGCCGTTCCCTTTTTCCGCGATCGCGGGCCAGCCGCGGCTGCGCCAGGCGCTGCTGTTGGCGGCGGTCGATCCCGCACTGGGCGGCGTGCTGATCGAAGGCCCGCGCGGCACCGCCAAGACCACGGCCGCGCGTGCGCTGGCCGAGCTGCTGCCCGGTGCGCCCTTCGTCACGCTGCCGCTGGGCGCGAGCCTCGAAAGCCTGGTCGGCACGCTCGACCTGGGGCACGCGCTGGCGGGGCACGAACTGAAGTTCGCGCCCGGCCTGCTGGCGCGCGCGCACGGCGGCGTGCTGTACGTGGACGAGATCAACCTGCTGCCCGACGCGCTGATCGATTCGCTGCTCGACGCGGCCGCCAGCGGCGTGAACGTGGTGGAGCGCGACGGCATCTCGCACCGGCATGCCGCGCGCTTCGTGCTGGTGGGCACCATGAACCCGGAAGAGGGCACGCTGCGCCCGCAGTTGCTCGACCGCTTCGGGCTGTGCGTTCAGCTGCGCAACATCGAGGACGCGGCCGAGCGCAAGGCCATCGTGCGCGAGCGGCTGGCCTTCGATGCCGACCCGCAGGGCTTCCGTGCGAAGCATGCGCAGGAAGAAGCCGAGCTGGCCGCCGCGCTGGTTCGCGCCCGTGCGCGGCTGGCCGACGCGTCCGCGCTGCCTTACGGCGATGCGGTGCACGAGGCGGTCGGCGCGCTGTGCATCGACGCCGGTGTCGACGGGCTGCGCGCCGACCTGGTCATGCTGCGCTCGGCGCGCGCGCTCGCGGCATGGGAAGAGGCGGCGGCCATCGCCGTCGACCATGTGCAACGCGCGGCCGAGGCGGTGCTGCTGCATCGCCGCAAGCCCGGATCGGCCAGCGCACCGCCGGCGGCTGCGCCCATGTCCGCGCCTTCGGCGGCGCCGCGCAATGCGCCGCCGAAGGGCTCGACCGGCCCGACCGGCGCAGCTGATGAAGACTGGGGCGCCATGCCGCCCGAGCCCGTCGGCATCGAGCGCGTGAAGCCGTTGCGTCCGCTGATTTCCGCGCAGCAGCAGGCCGCCCCAAAAAAAGCCTGAGCCTCCGGGACACCGCACCCGCTGGCGCGCGCCAGGGTGAACGGAGGCAGAGCACGCAAAGGGACGCATGGCACGGGGCCGCGCCGCAAGGCACGGCCTTCGACTGGCCGCGCACCTTCGCGGCCCGCGGCGCCGGCGCGCTGCGCGCCGAACACCTGCGCCATCGCCCGCGGGAGGCGCGCAGCGGTGCGCTGCATTGCTTCCTGCTCGACTGCTCGGCCTCGATGCGCGACGACGGCAACCTCGCGCGCGCCAAGGGCCTGCTGCTCGCGCTGATGCAGGAGGCCTACCAGCGCCGCGACCATGTGGCGCTGCTGTGCTTTGCCGGCGAGGTGGTCGAGCTGCGCCTGCCGCCGCGCCGCGCCAGCGCCTGGAACGACGACTGGGTCGCGCCCATTGCGGCGGGCGGCGGCACGCCGCTGGCGCTGGGGGTGCTGCGCGCCGAGCAGCTGCTGGCGAAGAGCGAGTCGCGCCAGCGCTGGCTGTGGCTCCTGACCGACGGCCGCACCGGCGAAAGCCCCGCGCGGCCCGAAGCGGCCGACGTGGCCTGCGTGGTGGACTTCGAGGCGGCGCGCGTGCCGCTGCACCGTGCGAGGCAGCTTGCCGAGCGCTGGGACGCGCGCTACCTCACGCCGGATTCGGCGGCCTGAGGCGCGGGCCCCAGCGCTGCTTCAGGCCGCCCGCTCGGGCGTGTGCGGACGGGTGGCCCGAGACGAAATGCATGGCCGGTGCTGCCCGAGGGCTGTACGGCGCTGGAGCGGGAAAGTTCGGGTACCGTGCGGCATGCTTTTGAAACCCTGCTTCCTGGCCCTTGCGTTGACCCTGGCCGCGCCTGCCTTCGCACAGCCGGGGCCATCCGCGCCACGCGCATTGCCCGCGCCGTCGTTGCAAGGGGAGGACTGCAAGGCGCAGGAGGCCTTGCTCGAGCGCGACATGGACCTGGCCCGCTCCCGGGGCCAGATGCTGCGCCGCCGCGAGCTGGCCGATGCATTGGGCACGCTGCAGGCGCAGTGCAAGCTGCCGGCCGTGGCGCAGGGCCGCGAAGCGCGCATCGAACGGCTGGAGCAGGACATCCGCATGCTGCGCTCGGAGCTCGAGCAGGCGGAAGCGCAATTGCGCACGCTGCGCGCCGAACCGCGCTGACGGCCCCGCCGGAGCGTCAGGACGCGGTCGGTCCGGCTTCCTCCGCCACGGTGTCGGCCGGCGCCAGCATCGTTCCGCGGCAGCCCGGCGCGCCGCAATGGCAGGGGTACTTCGACGGCGGCGAGCCGTCGTCGGCTGTCAGGGAGTAGTCGATGAACAGCTCGTCGCCCGCGTCCACTTCCATCAGCGTCTGGAACCTCAGCACCAGCTCGCCGCTTTCGTCGTATTCCTCGACCGCCTCGCAGTTCGGCTCGCACGAATGGTTCAGGTGCCGCGTGGCGTTGCCGCCCTTGGCGCCGTCGATGGTTTCCTGGTTCGTCAGCGTGAACAGGTAGGTGAGCTGGTCGTCCCACACCTTGGTGGCGATCTCGGCCTTGGTGTAGCGGCGGCCTTCGTAGAGGCCCAGGAAGGCCTCGGCCGGCAGGTCGCGCGTGGCGAAGGCGCCGAGGCCGTGCACGCCGCTGGGGCCCACCCGCACGAAAGGGGTGGACGAGGTTCGCTTGTGATGCTTCATGGGGAAAGAGGGAAAACGGTGGGGGCGTCGGGCGCAGCCTGAAGTGTCAACGCCATTTCGACCTGGCGGACGACCGGCGCCGCGCCGCGCGCGGTAACAGCACGAAAAAAAGGACTGCCGCAGGGCTCGTCGACCAGCCGCCAGCGCACGCCGGGGCGCGCGAGGGCCAGCATGTCGAGCAGCCGGTGGGCCGCGTCTTCGCCGACGGCGGCCGCGTCGAGCAGCACGCCCTGCGGGTCTTCCGGGCGCGGCAGGACGGCATAGGCCAGCGTGGCCGCGCCTTGCCGCACGCCGAGCGCCAGCGCGCCTTCGCGGGCGATGGCGTCCTGCACGGTGGGCAGCTCGCGGCGCCACGTCGGGCGGCACAGGGCGCTGCAGGCGTGGTGCACGGCGGCCAGCGTGGCGGCGTCGAGCGCATGGGCGGTCGCGGGTGCCGGGGCGCGGGGTTCGGCGGTCCACTCGAGCACTTCGAGCGTGCGGAGCGCCTCGAAGCCGGCCTGCCGGTACAGCGCGCGGGCCGGGTTCTGCTCGATCACCTCGAGCAAGGCCTGCCGGATGCGGGCCTGCGAGAAAGCCGCGACCTGCGCGCCGATCAGCTGCTGGCCGAGCCCTTGCCGCCGGTGCGAGCCGGCGATGCCGAAGCCCGCGAGATACCCGCGCTCCCCGCGACGCCCGGCCAGCGAGATGCCGCAAGCCTGGCCATCGGCCGCCACCAGCACGCGCGACAGCGCCAGCGCGACGCCGGCGCGCCGCAGGTGGCGCTCGAAGCGCTGCGCGTCGAACGCGATCGGCACGAAATAGCCTTCGTAGGCGCGGTTCCAGAGTTCGGTGAGTTCGTCCCGCCCGAAGTCCGACGCGGGAACCGCCGCAGTGCCCGCCACCGTCATGCCGCCGGGATCGTCACGAGGAACCGTGTGCCCTGGTCCGCGCAGGACGTGACCTGCAGCGTGCCGCCATGGCCGGCGACGATTTCCGATGCGATGTACAGGCCCAGCCCGAGCCCGCCGCCGGGCTTGCTGTGCGCGGGGCGCCAGTAGGGCTGGAAGATCTTGGTCAGGTCGTCCGGCGGGATCGGCGTGCCGCCGTTGGTGACCGAGAGCACGAGCTTGTCGCCCTCGATGGCGGCGCGCACCGCAATCGGCCGGTCGGGCGCGCCGTGCGTCACCGCATTGCCGATGAGGTTGGACAGCACCTGCTGGATGCGCCCCTGGTCGCAGCGCACCGCGCCGTTGATGGCGATGTCGTCGCGGATGTCGAGCTGTGGGTTGGCCGCGCGCACCTCGTCGACCACGTCCTTCAGGCCCGAGGCCAGGAAGTCGGCCTCGCGCAGGCTCAGGCCCATGCCCGAGCCCAGGCGCACGCGCGCGAAGTCGAGCACGTCGTCGATCAGCCCCGACATGCGCCGCGTGCTGGCCTTGAGCCGGGTGCCGAGCTTCACCAGCTCGGGCTCCGACTCGCGGCGCACCAGCAGCTCGGCCGTGGCGCCCACCGCCGACAGCGGGTTGCGCAGGTCGTGGCCCAGCACGGCGATGAACTGTTCGCGCAGCTCGGCCGTGGTGCGTTCGGATTGCAGCGCGCTCTCGGTGCGCTCCTGGCGGTCTTCGTTCTCGAGCTGGCGCGCGATGAGGTCGGCGAAGGCGGTGAACATCGACACCACGCGCGCGTCGGACAGCACCGCCGGGCGCGGGTCGATGGCGCACAGGTTGCCGAAGTAGTCGCCGTTGCTGTGGATGATGGGCACCGAGATGTAGCTCTCGATGTTGTACATGCGCGGCGTGTGGTGGTCGAAGTACACCGGGTCGGTGCTGGCGCGGTCGATCACCACCGGCTCGCGCGCTGCGCGCGACTCGCTGCACAGCGTGGTCTCCACCTTCAGCTGGCCGCCGGGCAGCAGCCCGAACTGGATGTTGTCTTCCACCGCGCAGGCGGTCCAGGTGCCGTCGGTCACGCGGGCCACGGCGGCAAAGCCCATGCCGGTGTTCTGGCAGATGATCTTCAGCAGCGAGGGCACGGCGCTGATGCGCCCGATGGCCGCCACGTCCCGCGCGATGGCTTCGGCGGAGTCGACGAGTTCAACAAGGCCGGGACGGTCGGAGTGGTCGGGGCGGTCGGAAGGGGCGGAGCTGGGCGTCAAGGTAAGTCAATGGTACGACAGGGCCCGCGGCCTGCGGGGCCGTGCCAGGGCGCTCAGGGCTTGCCATCGCCCAGCGAGGCCAGGCAGGCCACGATGGCGTCGGCCGCCTCGTCCAGCCTCGGGCCGGGACGCATCATCAGGTCGAAGCGCGCCGAGGCGAAGCTGCAGACCCGCCCGCGCTGGATGGCCGACATGGCCGACCAGCCGGGGCGCCCGGCCATGGCCGAGATCTCGCCCAGCGCCGACACCATCAGCACGTCGGGGTTGGCGCGCACCACGAACTCGGGGCTCATCTTGGGGAAGGGGCCCAGCGTGCCGGGCACCGCATTGCCCAGGCCCAGGCGCGCCAGGGTCTCGCCGATGAACGAGCTTTCGCTGGCCGCCGCCATGCCGCCGTGCACCTCGAAGTACACGCGCCGGCCCTGCCAGCCGGCCGGCACGCGGGCGCGCGCGGCGTCCAGCCCGGCGTCGAGCTTGCGCCAGAAGGCCTCGCCCGCGCCGGGGCGGCCGGTGGCGCGGGCCACGGTCTCCATCACGCGGCGCATGTCGGCATGGGTCTTGGCGTCGAGCGCCAGCACCTTCAGCCCCAAGCGCTCCAGCGGCTCGGCGGCGCGGCTGCGCGGGCGCAACAGCACCAGGTCGGGCTTGAGCGCGACGATGCGCTCGATGTTGGCGTCGTCGATGCCACCCACCTGCGGCAGGCCCTTCACCGAGGCCGGCCAGTTGGCGTGGCGGTCGATGCCCACCAGCCGGTCGCAGGCGTCCAGCGCGCAGACGGTCTCGGTCAGCGAAGGCATCAGCGACACGATGCGCCGCGCCGGCCCCTGCAGCTCGACCGTGGTGCCGCGGTCGTCTTCCAGGCGGATGCCGGGTGCGGCCTGCGCCGCCGGCCCCAGGCCTGGGGCCAGGAAGGCGACGAAGGCCGCTGCCTTCGCAACCCGGCGGGCGGTGGCGGACAGCGGCTGGCGCCAGTTCGGGGCGGGGTTCGGCAGGGCGGTGGAGGTCATCGGCGGCAGGAAAGAGGGCCGCGCTATTGTCGCGGCGTCTGCATCCGCAGCAGGCGCGCCGCTTCTTCCATGCGCGCGTCTTCCACCTCGCGCAGCACGTTGCCCAGGTCGACCGGGCCGCTCTCGCGCACGAAGGTGCCCGTGAGCTCGGTCTCGGGGCGCAGCAGGCCGCGCTCGTACAGCTGCCAGATCTCGTCGCCGTAGTGCGTGCGCAGCAGCGCGGGTTCGTACTGGCCGAAGAAGTTGCGCAGGTTCTCCACGTCGCGCAGCAGCATGCGCCGGGCGTGGTTGTTGCCCGCGGCGTCCACGGCCTGCGGCAGGTCGATGATGACGGGGCCGTCCCCGGCCAGCAGCACGTTGAACTCCGAGAGGTCGCCGTGCACCACGCCCGCGCACAGCATGCGCATCACCTCGCGCAGCAGGCTGGCGTGGTGGCGCAGGGCGTCTTCGGGCGAGAACGCCACGTCGTTCAGGCGCGGGGCGGCATCGCCGTTGGCGTCGGTCACCAGGTCCATCAGCAGCACGCCTTCGAGGAAGTTGTGCGGCGTGGGCACGCGCACGCCGGCGGCGGCCAGCCGGTAGAGCGCATCGACCTCGGCGCTCTGCCAGATCGCCTCGGTCACCTGGCGGCCGAACTTGGTGCCCTTGGCCATGGCGCGCGCCTCGCGGGTGTTCTTCACGCGGCGGTTCTCGGTGTAGTCGACGGCCTGGCGGAAGCTGCGCTTGTCGGCCTCCTTGTAGACCTTGGCGCAGCGCGTCTCCTCGCCGCAGCGCACCACGTAGACCATGGCCTCCTTGCCGCTCATGAGCTGGCGCACGACGGTGTCGATGAGTCCTTCGTCGATCAATGCCTGCAGTCGTTGGGGCGCTTTCATGGGCGTTCCTCCTGTGTTTCTTGTTGGGTTGCCATGGGGTTTGCCGGCCGGGGCGGGCTGGCCTGGCGGGTCGAGAGGAATGCGCTCAGGCGCTCCCTGCCGACCTGGTACGCCCCATCATGCCTGTGCGGTGCAAAGCCCAATTGCCGGTTGATGGCGAGCATGGGCGCGTTGACCTCGGCGTTGCTGGTCACGGCCAGCGTCACCTGCGGGTGGCGCTCGCGCACGAGCTGCAGCATCGCGGCCTTCACGCCCTTGGCCAGTCCCTTGCCGCGCCAGCGGCGCGCCACGGCGGTGAGGTTCTGGTACATGCGCTCGGGGAAGCGCGGGCTCCAGTTGGCGTCGCACACGGCGGCCACTTCGTCGTTGCTGTCGAGCAGCAGCACGAGCAGGTGGTCGCCGCCGCGCTGGTCCAGGTCGGCATACCAGGTGTGGTAGCCCTCGAGGTCGTAGCGCAGCGGCGGCCGCTCGAGGTTGCCGGTGGGCGCGTCGTCCAGCAGCGCGGACAGCGGCGCCATCAGCGTGGCCAGCCGCTCGAAGGGCACGCGGCCTGCGTGCACCTCGGCGCGCAGGCCGTGCGCGGGCGCGAAGCCTTCGGCGCGCCAGCGGGCGAGCGCCTGCCAGTCGAGCCCGGCAAAGGCCATGCGGTTCTCCACGCTGCGGTACTTCTGCGTGGCACCGATGGCCTGCAGGAAGGCATGGCCTTCGGGCAGGTGCGTTCGCAGCGTTGCCACGCGCTTGCCGTGCGCATCCATCAACGCCAGCAACGCATGCAGCAGGGCGGTGGCCACGCCGCGCCGCTGGTGCGCGCGCAGCACGCCGCCCCATGCGTCGATGAAGGGCGCGAAGGCTTCGCAGTCGGGCGTGCCTTCGCGGCGAAAGCTCGCATTCAGGCTGCCCATCAATTCACCGTGCGGGCCGACCGCCAGCATGCGGTGGGAAACGTGCAGCGGGTCTGCCCTGAGCACGTTGTGCCGGGTGTCGGCATCGTTGGGCACGGGCTCGCCCGGATGGTCTTCCTCATGGCGCAGGCGCCAGTACGCGAGGGCGCGGTCCCAGTCGGCTTCGCTCGCGCGCTGGGGATCGAAAACAGCGGTCACGGTATGCCGCGCATGTGCGGCACGGGTTTCAAGCATGGTGGGCCTTGGCTCGACAAAATGAACGGGGCACCGCCGGCACATGCGTGCGGGCGGCGGCGTTTTTTTTGAAAAGGAGCGGCTTGGGGCGAGGTGCTCGCGAAGGCCGAAAGGCTCCGCGGGGCAGACCGACGACGCGATGAACGCGCGAACTACAGGTTCGGAGTCAGTTCAGCACAGGCCCGACAAACCGCACGTTGGTAGGGGCTTGAATTGCAGTGTCTTCCATTGCGCACCTCCGCTTTCTGTGTGGTTGTCGAAGCGACGAATGTAGCGGCCTTGCCCTGCGCTGTGAAGCGGCGTGTGGTTTTTGGCGCAGCCCGGCACCGTCGGCATGCCTTCAGTTCTTCAGGCTGTGCACGAGCGCGGCCAGCGCCGAAGACACCACCACCGCCGCGATGAAGTTGCCCCAGCCGGTCTTGCGCCGCAGGAAGTTGCCGACGAACACGCCGCCCGTGAGCAGCCAGATCAACGGGCTCGATCCTGAAAGGAACACCGAGACCACGTAGAGCGCCTGCACCATCATGCTGAAGATCCAGGCGATGTGGGAGGTGGGGCCTGGCGCGGCGGGTGCGTCGGCCGCAGCAGGTGCAGCAGGCGTGCCAGGTCCCGATGACGTCGGTGCGGCGGCAGGCCTTGCGGACGCCGGTGGCGCCGCCGCCGCGGCGGCCTGTGCCCGCGCGGCTTCGCGCTGCGCCTTCTTTTCCTCGGCGATCTGCTCGGCGGTTTTCTCCAGCACCGGCGCGCCCGCTTGCGCGGGCTGCCACCATGCCGGCCAGGGTGCCTGGCCCGCGGCGGACTGTGCGCGGAAGTGGCCCGCGGGGAGCTTGCGCTGTGCGGGCACCTGCGCGGCCGGTGCCGCCGCAGGTGCGGTTGCCGCTGCGCCGCCCTTGTGCCTGTCGGCCAGCGCGCGCACGCGCTGCAGATAGGGCGCGCCGCGCGCCGGGTCGGCCATCGCGATGAAGTTCGCATAGCCGCGCAGCGCGCCGATCACGTCGGTGTTGCCGTTCCATTGCAGGCCCTGCGGCCCGTGGCGTTCGGCCTGGTGCAGCACCGCGCGAAAGCGCCGCAGCGTGTCGCGGTCGGTCGATAGCTTGTCGTTCACCACGATGCCCGTCACGTGCTGCTGGCGGTGCCGGCGCATCACCTGCTGCTTGTCGGGGTGCACCGTGAGGCCTTCGCTCGCCACGATCTGCTTCACGCGCCACAGCAGCTTGCCGGCGTCGCGGCTGTGCGCGGGGTCGGCCGAGAAGGTCAGGTCGTCGGCATAGCGGGTGTAGCGAAAACCCAGCTTCGCGGCGCTTGCGGCCAGCCGCGCGTCGAGCCGGCGGCACAGCAGGTTGGTGAGCATCGGGCTCGTGGGCGCGCCCTGCGGCAGCACGCGTTCGCCGCGCGCGACGAAGTAGCGCCGGCCGTCCAGCTGCACCTCGTCGGTCGGCGCCTCGGTGCACACCAGCGCCAGCAGGCTCGCTACCTGCGAGGAGTAGCCGAGCTGGCGGAACACGCCGCGCACGCGGCGCATGCCGATCGACGGAAAGAAGTCCTTCAGGTCGAGGTTGATCACCACGTCCTGCCCCACGTGCGGCGCCGCGTTGCTGAGGATCGAGCGGCCCGGCAGGAAGCCGTGCACCGCCTCGTGCACCGGCATCTTCGCCAGGATGTTGTCGAGCACCCAGTACTGCGCGCGCTTCATGCGCGGCATGGGCGCGGAGATGTGGCGCTCGCCGCCGCTCTTCTTGGCGATGGTGAAGCGCTGGTAGTGGCTCACGCTGGCCACTTCGCGGTGCCAGGCCAGGAAGCGCAGCTCGCCCAGGCCGATGCCCATGGCCTGCGCAAGATCGCTCGCCACGTCCATGGCGGGCAGCGCGTTGCGTGCCAGCGCCTGGCTGTCGCTGTGCGCTTCGTTGAGGCCGCCCGACACGCCGTCGCCCACGTAGAGCAGCTCGCGCTGGCGCCGGTCGTGCCAGGCCACGGCGCGCGCATGGCGGCCCTGCGCCAGGCGCTGGCGGGTTTCCTCGCGGCGCTCGCGGGCCTTGGCCATGCGCTCCTTGCGCATCATCTTCAGCGCGCGGTCGCGGTCCTCGATGCCGCGCAGCTCGTCGCCGAGCTGCGTCAGCGCGCCTTGCAGTTCGCTCTCGCGGCGCATCAGCTGCACCTCGACCGAGGGTTGCGCCGCGTCCTGCGGCCAGAAGCCCAGGCGCTGCATTTCCTCGAGGATGACTTCCTGCTTCGAACCCTTGCGGATGCGCTCGTACAGCTGCTCGCGCGTGAGCGCCGAGTCGGGAATGGAAGAGGCGGGGGGAGACTGCATGGTCATGGGGTCATGGCGCTGCGCCACCGGCCGATGCACTGCTGGAAAAAATTGCGAACGAAGCGGGAATCTCGTCGAAGAGCCTCGGGACTGGAGGGCTCCACTCGACGCCGTACACGCATGGTGACGCCGATGAGTTTCGAGGAAGCCGCACTGTTGTCGCGTCACCATGCGTGTACGGCACAGTGAAGAGACGTCCAGTGACGCTTGGGAAGTGCTGTGTGCGAGGGTGGCGATACGCCACCCGGATTGCAAGAGCCTTCCCGCTCCGTTCGCAAAAAGCAGTGTATCAGCCGATGCGTGCGGTCCTTTCCTGATCTGTCGTCGTTTTCGTTGCGGCGCCTGCCATGTCCAGCATGCCCTGCATGTCGGGCGTGGCCGCGAGGCGCAGCGCCAGCATGTGTTCGCACGGCCCCTTGGTCATGCGGTGGCGCACGAAGTGGCTGCACTGGCAGTCGCCCGAGGCCACGCGCTGGTCTGTGTCCAGCTGCAGGCCCACCAGGTACTCGCGCTCGCCCGAGGCGCCCTTGCACTTGCCGCTGAGCGCCAGGCCGCCGTCGGCGCGTGCCTGCGTCTTCACGTTGGCGATGCGGCGCGCCTGCACCAGCGCGGCGGCGGCTTCTTCCTCGGGGCTGGCGTAGCGCAGCTGGTCCATGGGCAGCGGTTCGCGGCTCAGCTCGCGCAGGCGCCACACGCCGTGCGCCAGGTCGTACACCACGCGCCCGGCCTGCACGTAGCCGCCGAGCGCGGCGTCGACCGTGAGCGTCGACAGGCCGGTGGCCGCCGCAAGCTCGGCCGTGGTTGCGCGCCAGCGCTCGCCCAGCGCCGCGAACACGCGCAGCTGGCTGTCCTGGTCGACCGTGTGGCGCGGCTGCAGCAGCTCGAAGTGGCCGTTGCGCGACCAGTCGTTGGCGGTCCAGCCCGAGAGGCCGAGCGTGAATTCCATGTCGGGCAGCTGCGCCACCCAGAAGCTCGGCATGCCCGTGCCCAGCAGGTGCACGGTGAAGCCCTGCGCCACCGGCACCAGCCGCTCCAGCTGCAGCAGCCGGCGCCGGCCCCACACGCGGATGTCGGTGTCCGACGTGGCGCTGTGCGTGGAGCGCGGGCACACCAGCTCGTGGCCCCAGGGCTCGAACAGGATGCGCACCGGCTGCCCCGGCCGCAGGATGAAGCGCAGCGAACGCGGCCCCACGCGCTCCTTGCGCCGGCGCAGCACCAGGCAGATGTTGTGCACGTCCATCGGGTGCAGCTGCAGCCGTTGCGCGGGCAGCAGCATCGCGCTGCTGACCTGCAGGAAGCCGCGCACCCAGCTGTCGGGCACGTCGATCTTCGGCTCGTGGAAGGCCGGGTCGTTGTCGCTCTGCACCTGGAAGCCGCCGGGGTCGATGGCCAGGCGCGTGGCCTTGTAGTCGCGGATCTTCTGGAACTCGTCGTACAGCGATTCGGAGTAGTCCACGTTGGTGGTGCCGAAGGCGTGGTCGCTCACGCGGTCGAAGGCCTCGTGGCTGCACGAGAACATGCCGTAGCTCGACTCGTCCTGGCTGAAGCACTCGAAGAACACGCGGTCGGGGTGCACCGTGATGACCGGGTCGAGCACGAACCACGCCTCGCGGTTGACCTTGTAGATGTGGTCGAAGTAGCGCTTCTGCGCGCCCATGAAGGGCTGCAGCACGGCCTGCTTGCGCTTGCGCAGCTCGCCCAGTTCCTCGCGGATGGGCGCCATCTGCGCCTTCAGCGAGTCGCTGCGCGCCATGAACTGCGCGAGCAGCTCGCTCTCCTGCCCGGCCAGCCATTCGAGGTAGGCGCTCTTGTCGCGCGGCTGGAAGCGCAGGTCGCCCACCACCACGTCGTGCAGCGCGGACATGCCTTCGCGAAACGGCAGGTGGCGGTTGACGTCGGCCACGAAATGCACCGGCGCGCGCAGCGTGTCGGGTGCGAACTGCAGCGCGGTGCTGCCGGCCGTGTGCTGCGCGCCGGAGTGGCCGAAGTAGCGGTACTGGAATCTCATGCGGCGTTGCCTCCGGCGGGTGCCGATGTGGCTGGGGGTGCCGATGCCGATGCCGCTGCGGGTGCGCGGCGCGGCGCCACGCTGCGCACCGGCGCGGTCTGCAGCGGGTTGTCGAGATCGGGAAAGGCTTCCTGGATGCTGCGCAGCCCCGCCACGTACTGCGCGCGCTCGGTGATCGCACCGGTCACCACCTGCCGCGCGAACACGCGCGCCACGATGCGTGCGATGTCTTCTGAGTGCATCGCCTGCGCGGCCAGGAACTGCATCACGCGCGCCTTGGCCAGCCGGCCGCGGTTGGCCTGCGACAGCACGCTGAGGAAGTAGGGCTCCAGCCGCGCGAGCACCTCGGGCTTCTGCCCGGCGGCCGAGGCCAGCCAGTTGGTCACGAACAGCTGCATGCCGGGCGAGGGGTGCTGGCTCAGTTGCAGCATGTAGGTGGTGACGTCGGTCACGTCGAAGTGGGTGGTGAGCAGCTCGCGGCCCAGGCGCTGCGCGCCCGGGTCCTTGTGGTCGCACAGGCGCACCAGCAGCGAGGGCGTCCATTGCTCGGCGCCGCCTTGCGCGGCGAACCACTGGCGGGCCCAGTCGCGCGCGTCGTCCCAGCGGCTGTCGAACATGCGCAGCGCGTCGCCCAGTTGCGCCAGCGTGCGCTGCGGCTGCGCGCCGAGCTGCTCCATGGCCCAGCGGCGCGCGGCGGCGGTGTCGACCAGGCCCATGCTGGCGGTCTCCAGCACGCTGAAGCCTTGCGCATCTTGCTGCGGCAGCAGCCATGCGCCCAGGCGCTGCGCGCCCTTGCTGCGCGCCTCGAGCAGGCGCAGCGTGACGGCCGGCTCGCCCGCGCGCGTGTGCGCGGCCAGCGGGCCGCACAGCCATTGCAGCAGCGCGTCGAACACGCCCTCGGCGGCTTCGGCGCGGAACAGTTCGTCGCGCAGCATCGGCATCAGCGCGGCACCGAAAGCCGGGTGCTCGGGCAGCAGCTGCGCGAGCTTGGGCGCGACGGCCGCGCGCACGCCGGGCATCGGGCTGCTGCAGAAGGCGGCGAAGAGCGCGGGCTGCGCGACCAGCGTGGCGTCGGGCAGGGCGGTGAAAAGCCGCACGCCGGCGCCGCGCAGGCGCGCGTCGTCCGACTGCAGCAGGCGCGTGAGCACCTCCACCGGCAGGCCGTGCACCGAGGCCGGGTGCAGCAGCAGCCATTCGGCGGCCGTGGCCACCACGTCGGCGGCCGGGTGTTCGAACAGCGCGAGCAGCTCGGGCAACGGCGCCTTCGCGGCCGCGCTGCGCAGCGGGCCTTGCAGCGCCCACTGCACGTTCTCGCAGATGGCGCCGAGTTCCGGCGCCTCGGCATCGCGTGCCTCGAGCCAGGGCTGCAGCTCGACGCACAGCGCATCGAGCACCGAGAGGTTCGCCGCGGCGGCCTGCAGCAGCAGGCGCGAGGCGCGGCGCACTTCGGCATCGGCCGAGGTCAGCAGCGTCAGCAGCAGGTCGACCTGCTGGCTGTACAGGCCCGGGTCTCGCGCGATGCATTCGAGCGCGAGCGTGCGCGCCTCGGCCAGCGGCGAACCCAGCAGCGCGGGCAGCCAGGGCAAGGCCGGCGCGCCGGCCGCGATGCGTGCCTTGGCCAGCGCAAGCGCGAAGCGCGCGGTGTCGTCCCAGGGGCTGGCCAGCAGGCGCGCGACCTCGGGCGTCTCGAGGGCTTCGCAGAAGGGCTTGTTGTCCTGCAGCGCGCGCGCCGCAAAGGCATGCACCGCGGCGCAGCGGCCCTGCTGCATGAGCTGCAGCAGCGCTTGCGGATGGCGGTCCCAGCGCTCGGGCCAGGCTTCGGTGCGCTCGGTGCGCCGCTCGGGCAGCGGCGTGTGGCGGCGCCAGCGCAGGCCGCCGCGCTGGGCTTCCCATTCGGCGTCGTGGCGGTGCAGCAGCTGCATCAGCACCAGCCAGCGGCTGTAGGGGCCGGTGTGCCAGCTGCGGGGTTCCTCGGTCCAGCGCGATTCGCGTTGCTGGCCGCCGGTGCCCGCGTCGGCGTCGTCGGCCGCGAGCAGCACGCCCATGGCCAGCTGCAGCCAGCTCGGCTCGTCGGCGGTGCCCGCCATGGCGAGCCGGCGCAGGTTGCGCCACGTGCGCCGGCGCAGGTAGTCGCGCGTGCGCTGGCTGTAGGCCAGGCGGCTGTCGGGCCGCACGACTTCCTTGGCGATCTCGAGGTAGCGGCCGTTGGCCTGCGCCCAGCGCCCGCCGGCGCGGTAGGCCGCGCGCTGCGTTTCCAGGCGCTGGTGCAGCACGCCGAGCAGCACGTAGTCGCCCGCGAACTCGGCACCCTTGTAGAGCCGGCGCCAGGCACGGAAGCTGCCGGCCGCGAGCTGTAGCGTGGGCGCGATTTCCAGCAGCGCCTTGTGCGCGAGGCCGTCGGCACCCGCGCCCTGGCCCTCGAGCAGCGACAGGTCGAACAGCTGCTCGACCCACGCCGCGTACTTCAGGCCGTTCCACAGCGCCGGGTCGCCCAGGTGCTGCTGCAGCCGCGGCAGGGCCTCTTCGACGGGCAGTTCCTGCATGCCGGCCCAGGCGCGGCGCAGCGCCGCGGGCCAGTCGTCGACGATGCGTGCGGATTCGCTCGCGCGCGTGTCGGCCGGCCAGAGGTTCAGCGCCGCCCAGCGCGCGGCGCGCGTCAC
Organism: Variovorax sp. OK212; assembly: GCF_900112425.1. Lineage (GTDB taxonomy): Bacteria > Pseudomonadota > Gammaproteobacteria > Burkholderiales > Burkholderiaceae_C > Variovorax. Next base: position 101,028 of record NZ_FOLP01000007.1, read on the forward strand.
CACCGGCGTGCGGCCGCGCTGCGACAGCTCGCGCATCGCCTCGAACGCGCCCGCGTCGCCGCAGCGGCCGATGGCCCAGGCAATGCAGTAGTCGAGCATCGGCTCGCCGGTTTCCAGCAGCTCGACGAGCCGATGCACCGCCGCAGCCAGCCGGCGCTCGCCGATGCGCCACACCACGCGGCTCTGGCGCACCGGCGGCAACAGGCGCCAGGTGTCGGGCGCGAGGGCGGCGAGCAGCACCGCGTCGCCGGGGTGTGCCACGTGTGGTGCGGCAGGCGCGGCGGCCATGGCCATTGCGGCGGCGGACGGCAGCGGCGTGCCCTCGATCGCATAGCCCTGCGCCATGTGAGCCGCCACGGCGCGCTCGAACGCGGCGGTGGCCGGCTCCAGCGGCAGCGGGGAGGGCGTGTAGACCGTTTCCTTCCACTGCTTGCCGTCGGTGCTGATGCTCAGGTGCACCACATGCAGTGCGGGGCCCGGTGCTTCCGGCAGGGCGAACAGTTCCACGGTGCAGAAACCCGTGGCGCCGAGGGCGCCCGGCTTCATGCGGATCAATATCTCGGAGCGAATGCGCTTCACGCGGAGGCCTCCCTGCCTTCGGTTGGGTGCTTGTTTTTTTGTATCGCCGCGCATCTTAGCGGCGGTTGATGGCGGGCATGCGTGTGTAGCATCGCCGGCTCGCATCCACGCCGCATGAATGCCTCGCAGGGGTGCCCGCATTCATCCGATCGCGCGTAGAGATTCTTCTTAATCTTGTCTTCACACCCGCACATGGCGAACACGGAACAGGTCTCCCAGTCGAGCTTTCTCTACTTCACGGGCCAGGGCTCGGACAAGGTCTACCAGGTGCACCTGCGCCCCAAGGACGAAGGCTGGGTGGTCGACTACGGCAACGGCCGGCGCGGCGGCACGCTGGCCACCGGCACCAAGACCAGCAGCCCGGTCGCCTTCGAGGCCGCGCTGAAGATCTACGGGAAGGTCGTGAAGGAGAAGACCTCCAAGGGCTACACGCCCGACCAGTCCGGCGCGCTCTACACCTCGAGCGACCTGGCCGGCCGCATGAGCGGCGAGCTGCCGCAACTGCCCACGCTGATCCTCGAGGAACAGGTGGCGCGCTACTTCGACGACCCGGGCTGGGGCCTGCAGGAAAAGGCCGATGGCGAGAACCGCATCCTGCTGATCGAAGGCGAGAGCGTGCGCGGCACCAACCGCCGCGGCCTGTTCGTCGACATTCCGCAGGCCTGGGCCGGCGGCGCGCAAGTGCCCGCGGGCCGCACCGTGATTGCCGGCGAGCACGTGGGCGAAGCCTTCCTGGCCTTCGACCTGCTGGAGCTCGACGGGCAGGACCTGCGCGGCGCGCCGTTCATCGAGCGCTTCGGGCACCTGCAGAAAACCGCCGCGCGGGTGCCGTGGATGGCGGTGCTCGCGCTCGAGCTCAGCGCCGAGGGCAAGCGCAACCGCGCCGCGCAGTTGCTGGCCGTGCACGGCGAAGGCTATGTGCTGAAGGCGCTGGACGCGCCGTTCAGCGCGGGCCGCAGCACCAGCAGCCTGAAGTTCAAGTTCAACCAGAGCGCGACCTGCGAGGTGATCCGTGTCAACGCCCAGCGCTCGGTGGCCGTGGGCCTGCGCGACGAGGCGGGGACCATGATCGACCTGGGCAACGTGACCGTGCCGCCCAACGAGGTGCTGCCGCCGGCGGGCACGCTGGTCGAGGTGCGCTACCTGTACCGCTACGCGGGCGGAAAGTTCGAACAGCCGGTCTACAAGGGCCAGCGGCCCGACATGACGCCGGCCGACGCGGTGCTGTCGCAGGTCACGCGCATCAAGGACCGCAGCGCCGTGCCGGACGACGAAGAGGCCTGAAAAGCTCTGAAGGGCTCGAAGCGCGGGCCGCCGCGCATGGCCCAGTCGCCTTCGCCATTCTTGGCCCTGTCCGCGGGTCCGCCGCCGGCCTAAGCTGTCCCGCATGAACATCTTGCAGGACGAGCGATGAGTGAAATCGTGTTTTTGGCGGGCGCCACCGGCGCGGTGGGAACGGCGCTGATCCCCTTGCTGACCGGCGCGGGCTACACCGTCTACGGCAGCACGCGGCGCGCCGGCCGCGCGGCAGCGCTGGAGGCGCAGGGCGTGCACCCGGTGGTGGTCGACGTGTTCGATGCCGAGGCCTTGCGCGCCGCGCTGGTGCGCATTGCGCCGTGGGCCGTGGTGCACCAGCTCACCGACCTGCCCAGGGACCTCGACCCGGCGCGCATGGCCGAGGCGGCGGCGCTCAACGCGCGCGTGCGCACCGAAGGCACGCGCAACCTCGTGGCCGCCGCACAGGCCGCGGGTGCGAAACGGCTCATCGCGCAAAGCATCGCGTGGGCCTATGCGCCCGGCCCCAGGCCCTTCACGGAAGACCAGCCGCTCGACATCGATGCCCAAGGCCCGCGCCGCGTGAGCGTGGGGGGCGTCGCGGCGCTGGAGCAGGCCGTGCTCGGCGCGCAAGGCCTGGTGGGCACGGTGCTGCGCTATGGGCAGCTCTACGGGCCGGGCACGTCGACGGCCGAGCCCAAGGGCGCGATGCCGCTGCATGTCGAGGCGGCGGCGCGGGCGGCGTTGCTCGCGTTGCAGCACACGACGGGCGGTGTCTTCAACATCGCCGAAGACAGCGCGGAAGTCAGCAGCGAGAAGGCCAAGCGTGCCTGGCGCTGGGCCGCCAACGCATCGCGGCCCTGAACCTGCACCGGCGCCGGTCTCAGGCGAATGCGCCGGGGGCTTGGTTGCGGGTCATTTCCAGAACTGCCACCGCGGCTTCTTCGGCACGGCCGGCTCGTTCGCTGGCGTCACGGCCGGCGTCAGCTTGCCGGCGATGTTCGAAATGCGGCCGAGTTCGTCGAAGCTGATGTCGACATGCCCTTCGCCCGCTCTCGTGGCGCGGATGGCACCCGTGCCGGTCGCGGTCGCGGCGAACCCCTGCTGTTCGAAGAAGCCCGTCACCAACCGGCGATGGTCGATCTCGAACTGCGAAATCACTTCCATCAGCACCGTGCCGACGCGCGCCAGCGGCACGGGCGCCAGCACCTGCGCGGGCACGTCGTCGAGGAGCATGAAGAGCGCGCCGCCGTCGTAGGGTGCGCGGTAGTAACAGCGCCGGCCCTCGAGGCCGCTGCAGGTCATGGCGATCATGTGATCGGTGACCGTGCCCAGCGGGACCGTCGCCTCGGTGAAGGCGGCGATGCCCTCGGTCTCGCCGCGCTGCCGCATGCGCACGGCCGCCTCGGTGTACTGCGGCGGAATATTGCTTTGCGCATTGGCCCAGATCCAGAGCCACGTGCCGGGCTCGAAGGCATGCGAGCCCAGCAATTGGACGCGGTATTCCAGGTCGTCGCCGAAGCGCAGCAAGCCCTTCTGGATGTCGAGGCCCCAGGCGCGCTCACCGATCACATCGCCCAAGGCCATTTGCCTGGCGAGCGAGGAAGCCGCGTGGTCCGCAAAGTGGTCCTGCAATGTGCTCATGTCGATCTTTCCCTGATATCGGTTTTTTCGTGGTGCGGCACGGTGCGGCGCGGTGCGGCGCGTGGCGGCGCGCGGCGGCCTACCGCACCTTCTCCCCGTCGCGCACCGACTCCACCGCCCCGTTGAAGAACCGCACGATGCCCAGGAAGTTCCCTTCGCCGCGGTCGTACGTCCAGTCTTCCATCGGCACGCATTGCTGCGTGACCACCTGCTGTGGCGGGCCGCCCGGGTACTGCGAAGGTATCCACACGACCTGCGGGCGCGGCACGCAGACGAAGTCTCGCGACACCGGTTCGCCGCATCTCTGCACCACCGAGAACCTGGAGTCGCCCACGCCCGAGAGCCGGCCGCCGCAGCTCAGCGACTGGGCCGACGCGCCGGCGCCGAACGTGGCGGCGGCCAGCAGCAGGAGGGCGCTTGTAGCGAAGGTGTGCATGGGCGGGCGTTGCTTCGTGAACAGTTCACGACTTTAGCCGGGCGCGCGTTCATGGCCCTTGCCGGCCCCCGTGTCAATCGGAGAATTCTTGCCCGCCCCCTGCGATGACACCGAGCCCGCCGGGCGCCTGCAGTCCGCAAAATCCTGCGATGACCCGTGCCCCAGAGCCCGAGGCATTCACCAGGAGACAAACAACATGAATTCCCTGCACCAGTGGCTGCGCGTGCTGCGCGGCGTGGCCTTGTGGGCCCTTGCGGCTTCCACGCTCTGTGCCTTCCCCGCACTTGCCGCCTACAACCAGAGCCTCACGCGCACGCTCGACGCCGGCCAGATCTACGGCAAGGCCGCCGCCAACAACACGCAGGCCTTCCTCGGCATTCCGTTCGCGCAGCCGCCGGTGGGCAACCTGCGCTGGCGCGCGCCGCAGCCGCCCACGCCGTGGAGCGGCTCGCGCGCGGCCACCACGCTGGCCGGCATGTGCGCGCAGGTCGGCAACCCCTTCGGCGAGCCCGACCCCGCCACCTTCGGCCTGCCCGTGGGCAGCGAAGACTGCCTGTACCTCAACGTGTGGCGGCCGAACTCCAGCGCCGACAACCTGCCGGTGTTCTTCTGGATCCACGGCGGCAGCAACACCAAGGGCTCGGCCAAGGACCCGACCTACGACGGCGCCTACCTCGCGCAGAAGGCCAACATGGTGGTAGTGACCGTGCAGTACCGCATGGGCATGCTCGGCTGGCTCAACCATCCGGCGCTGAAGACCGGCAACGCGCTGGACGACTCGGGCAACTTCACCACGCTGGACCTGATGCGCGCGCTCGACTGGGTCAAGGCCAACGCGCGTGCCTTCGGCGGCAACCCGCAGCAGGTGACGGTGGCGGGCCAGTCGGCCGGCTGCATCAACACCTGGGGCCTGCTGCAGTCGCCGCTGGCCGAGGGCAAGTTCCACCGCGCGGTGTGCATGTCGGGCATTCCCAATGCGTACCCGCCGGTGGTGGGCACGCTGGCGGCCGAGTCGCTCATCGACAACCTGCTGGTCGACACCGGCCGCGCCTCCACGCTGGCGCAGGCGGGCGCGCAGCGCGCCGGCATGAGCCAGGGCGACACCGCCGCGCTGCTGCGCAACGCCAGCGCCGCGCAGATCATGAAGTTCACGCCCAGCCCCGTGGTGCCCGGCCACTTCACCGACGGCACCGTGATCCGCGCGGCCGGGCTGCCGGGGCTGCTGCTGGGCAACTACAACAAGATGCCGCTGATGATCGGCTCCACGCACGACGAGGGCTCGTACTTCGCGTTCCTCTTCGGCATGGGCCAGCCCACGCAGCAGGAGTTCTGGAACCTCGGCAACTTCGCGCCGCCCGGCACCGTGACCTTCGACCAGCTCATCAAGCCCGAGTGGCGCCCGGTGTACACGCAGACGCACGAGGTGCTGACCTATGCCATCGACAACGTGATCGACAACGTCATTCGCGTGCTGCGGCTGCAGAACGGCGACATCTACCGCTACAACTACAACTGGGACGACACGCCGCAGCCCTGGAAGGACACCTTCGGCGCGTTCCACGCCATCGACGTGGCCGCGTTGTTCGGCAACTTCGTGACCGACCAGCCCAACTTCATGCGCTTTGCCTGGAGCCCGGCGAACGCCACCAGCCGCAAGGCGCTGTCGGACAAGTTCATCGACTACACGGCCAGCTTCGCGCGCTACGGCGCACCGAGCCGGCTGTTCGACGGCAAGACGCCGTGGAACAACTGGACCAACTTCGTCTGCCTGCTGTGCAGCAAGCGGATGGTGTTCGACAACCAGTCGACCATGTCGCCCGACGACTACCTGTTCTTCTGGCCGCGCTACACGCTGCTGTCGCCGCAGCAGCGCGACTTCGTGCTCCAGCAGGTCGACTTCAACGCGCTGCCCGAGTCGGTCGACCCGCTGCGCAGCGGGCCGCGCTGAACACACCGCCGCCGTTCACCGTCCACCGTGCGGCGGGCGGCATCGAACAACCCGGCTATTGCACCAGGCCGTGGCGCACCGCGTAGAGCACCAGCTCGGCGGTGCTCGCCACGCCCAGCTTGTCGAGGATGTGGGTGCGGTGCGTGCTCACGGTCTTCACGCTGATCAGCATCTCCTCGCCGATCACGGTGAGCGACAGGCCCTTGAGCATCATCAGCATGATCTGGTGCTCGCGCACCGTGAGGCGCTGGTGCGCGGGGCGGTCGTCGCGGCCTTCGAGCTGGCCGCTCACCAGCGGCGCGGCGCGCGCGCTCAGGTACTGGCCGCCGCCGGCCACGCGGCGAATGGCGCGCACCAGTTCGGCCGGCTCCGCGTCCTTGGCGATGTAGCCGCGCGCGCCGCCCTGGATGGCGACCAGCGCGTACTGCTCCTCGGCGTACATCGACAGCATCAGCACCGGCAGCGCGGGCTGCACCGCACGGATCGACGCCAGCACCTCCAGGCCGTTGCGGCCTTCCATGTTGATGTCGAGCAGCACGACGTCGAAGCGCCGGTGGCGCACGTGCTCCAGCGCGTCCGCGCCGTTGGCGGCCTCGGCCGCGGTGCGGATGTCGGCCTCGTCGAGCAGCAGGCGCTGCAGGCCCGAGCGGAAGATGGTGTGGTCGTCGACCATGAGGATGTCGATCATTCGGCTTCCTTCGATGGCCTACAGCAGCGGCGCGCGCAGGCTCAGGCGGGTGCCCTGGCCCGGCGCCGAAGCGATGTGCAGCTCGCCGCCGATCTCGCGCGCCCGCTCGCTCATGCTCAGCAGCCCGAGCGCGCTGCCGCCGGGCGCGGCGGTGTCGAAGCCGCAACCGTCGTCGTGCAGCGCCAGGTGCAGCTGTTCGTTCGCCACCCGCAGCGTGACGGCCACGTGGCGTGCCTTCGAATGGCGCGACACGTTGGTCAGGCCCTCCTGGAAGATCCGGTACACGGCCATCGTGCGCCGCGGCAACAGGCGCAGCGTGTCCGCTTGCGCGTCGAGGCTGTGCGGCACGCCCGAGCGCCGCGTGAATTCGCGCAGCTCGTTGGCCAGCGCCACCGACAGGTCGAGATGGTCGAGCGCGCTGGGGCGCAGCGCCTCGGAGATCTGCTTGACGGTGTCGATGGTCTGCTGCGTGAGCGCGATCAGGCCTTGCGTGAGCGCCTGCATCTCGGGGCTTTCGGCGCGGCGCTGGATGCGGGTCGCGTCCATCTTGATCGAGGTGAGCATGCCGCCCAGCACGTCGTGCACGTCGCGCGCCATGGCCAGGCGCTGCTCCTCGAGCTTGTTGGCGGTGTAGGCGGCCAGCGCCTGCAGCTGTTCGCGCGAGCGGCGCAGCTCTTCTTCGTTGCGCACGCGGTCGGTCACGTCCACGCCCACGCCCATCACCGCCGGCCGGCCGCGGTAGGTGATGCGCGAGCCGTGCACCTCCACCAGCCGCACGCCGCCGTCGCGGTGCATGCCGCGCGTGATGAAGTGCATGCTCGGCGGCGAACTCGCGAGCCGGTCGCGGATGCGCGAGCGCACCACCTCCAGGAAGTCGGGCGGCACGATCTGCGCGAGTGACATGCCCGTGACCTCTTCGGCCGTGTAGCCCGCAATGCCGGCCCAGGTGGCGTTGCTGTAGACGAAGCGGTCGTCCTGGATCACGTAGATGCCCGCGACCATCTGCTCCACGAGGGTGTGGAAGGAGAGGTCGGGCAGGCTGCTGCGTTCGGGATCGGTGAGGTCGGTCACGTCTGTCGCAAGGCGCGCGTAGCGAGGGGCGTGGGCATGATAGGGCGGCGCTGCGCGCCTGCGGCGGCCGGTTGCGGGTTTGCGAGCAGCGGGCTTGTCTGGAGGGGAGGGCGGAAGATTCCTATGGCCGCGCGTCGGGCAGTCGCCGCAGCGCCGGGTAGGGGTTGATCGCAAGGCCTTGCCACCAGTGCTTTTCCGGCCCCAGAACGAACACGGCGAAGTGAAGGTGCGGCGCATCCGCGCTCGCGTTGCCCGTGCTGCCGACATAGCCGATGAGGTCGCCCCGCTTCAACGCCATGCCCTCGCGAATGCCTTCTGCGTACCGGTCGAGGTGCGCGTAGTAGTAGGCCAGCCGGCCCGAGGGGTCGAACTGGTAGACCGTGATGCCGCCGGGCACGCTGTTGAACAGCTTGACCAGCGTGCCGTCGTCGGCCGCGCGCACCGGCGTGCCGCGCGGCGCCATGATGTCGAGCGCTTCATGCGGCCCGCCTGCACGGCCGTCGGCGAAGGTGTCGCGCAGCGCCTGCGGGCGCACGCCGTCGACGGGCATGGCGAGCGGGCGGGCATCGAGCAGTGCCGTTGCGTCTTGCGTTCCCGCCGGCTGGGCCATGGCGCACGAGGCCGACACGACCAGGCCGAACGCGCAGCCCGCCAGCCTGAGCATGGCAGCGTGCATGGCCCGCGCGCTCAGGCCTTCACCTCGACCGCGAACCCCGGCTTGGCCAGTTGGGCCACGCGCGCGGCGTTCCAGTTGGTCAGGTGGATACAGCCATTGGTTTCCTCGTGGCCCACGCGGTCCGGCGCCGGCGTCCCGTGGATGCCCCAGTGCGGCTTCGACAGGCCCATCCAGATGTCGCCCACCGGGTTGTTCGGGCCCGCCGCCACGTCGACCTTCTGCGCATTCGCCGGCACGCCCTTTTTCAGAAGGGCGGGGTTGTAGGTGAAGGTGGGGTTCTTCACCTCGCTGGTGATCTTCATCTTGCCGAGCGGCAACGGGTCGAGCGGCCCGCCGATGCTGATCGGAAAGCCGGCCAGCGGCTTGCCCGCGCGGTCGAGCACGAAGAGCATGTGGTTGCCCTTGTCGATCTCGATCGACTTGGCCGCCGAGACCACGCCGGCGTCGGCGCCGGTCGTGGCGTTGACCACGACGATGGTGTCGCCGGCGGTGAAGCCCGAGCCCTTGTTCAGGTCCTTGAGCAGGCGCGGCGACATGTGGTTGCGCTCGGCCAGGGCTTCGTGGATGTTCTCGTAGTCGAGCGACTTGAGCTTGGCGCGTTCGGCCATGTCCTTCGGCGTGGCGGTGAACGGGCCCGCCGCGTCTTTCTCGGTGATGGTGTAGGCCACGAACAGCGGGGCGCTGTCTTTTGTCAGCGCGTCCCAGGTTGTCGCGTCGACCTTGCCCGTGGTCGCGATGCCGCTGGCTTCCTGGAAGGCCGTGACCACGCGGCGCATGTTGGCGCCGAAGCCACCGTCGATCTCGCCAGGGGAGAACCAGGCGCGGTCGAGCAGGATCTGCGCGCGGACCACCGCCGCGCCGCGCGTGCCTTGGGCGAGCGTCGGGGTGCTCTTGGCGGCCTCGAGCTTCTCGATGCTGGCGCTGGCGGATGTGGATGTGGATGCGGAAGCGGAAGCGGGAGCGGGAGCGGAAGCAGACCGGGCAGCCCATGCGGCCCAGGGCGTCAGCAAGGCGGCCGTTGCGGCCGAGCTCGACAGGAAGAACCGGCGGGAAAGCGTGGAATGCGGCATGTGGTCTCGATGGGAAGAAGTCCAAGCTTCAACCTAGCCACGCGGCGCCCGTCGCCTTGTAGTCTGGCGCCGGCTCGCGGCTTAGGTTCACACCCCATGGTTCGCGGGCCCGAGTGGCCGTCTTCAGGGGCGCTTCTAGATGCACTCCTGGAAGCGCTGCGCAGCCGAGGTCTGCCCGCCGGGCGGCAGCGCGAGCGCGATGCCGATGGCCGTCTGCGCGCCCGGCCCTGACAGTTTCTTGAAGACGATGTTGCGCGCCACATGCCGCGCCGCGACCGAGGGCACCAGCGCCACGCCCAGGCCGCTCTCGACCAGGCTGATGAGCGTCTGCACCTGCACCGCCTCCTGCTGCACGTTGGGAATGAAGCCCGCCTGCTGGCAGGCCAGCAGCGCCGCGGCGTGCAGGCCCGGCACCTCCATGGCGCCGTACATCACGAAGATCTCGTCGGCCAGGTCGGCCAGCGTGAGCCGCCGGCGCCGCGCCAGCGGATGGTCGACCGACAGCGCCGCCATGAACACGTCGCGCTCCGCCGGAAAGATGCGCGCCTTGCAGGCCCGCCCGATGGGGAAGCGCACGAGGCCCACGTCGACGTCGCCGTTCTCCACCATGCCGACGATGCGCGCGGTGGTCGACTCGGCCAGCTGCAGGTGCACGCCCGGGTACCGCGCGCGAAAGCTCGGCAGCACGCGCGGCATCAGCGCATAGGTGGCCGAGCCCACGAAGCCCACGCGCAGCGTGCCCGCCTCGCCGCGCGACGCCGCCTGCGCCGCCAGTGCGAACTGCTCGCTGTGGAACACGGCACGCCGCGCGTTCTCCAGCGCCGCCGCGCCGGCCGGCGTGAGCTCGGTGCCTCGCCGGTTGCGCAGGAACAGCGGCACGCCCACCTGCTCCTCGAGCCGCCGTATCGAGGCCGACAGCGGCGGCTGCGCCATGTGCAGCCGCTCGGCCGCGCGGTGGAAGTTGAGCGTCTCGGCCAGGGCGATGAAGTGGCGAAGTTGGCGTGTGTCCATGATCTCCAAAAGGTATCACAGGGCGGGAATTTGATATTGGACGGCAGCGCTGCACTTTTTCAGAATGGGCGCCAGGAGACAACCAGACGATGCTTCCCCTACAGGGTGTGAAAGTGCTCGACCTCTCGAGCGTGGTGTTCGGACCGTTGGCGAGCCAGACGCTCGCCGACTACGGTGCCGAGGTGATCAAGATCGAGCCGCCCGAGGGCGACTCCACCCGCCACACCGGTCCGGCCGCCGAGGCCGGCATGTCGGCCGTGTTCCTGGGCAGCAACCACAGCAAGAAGAGCGTGGTGCTCGACCTCAAGCGCCCGGCCGCGCGCGATGCGCTGATGGCGCTGCTGGCCGACGCCGACGTGTTCATGCACAGCATGCGGCCGCAGAAGCTCGCGCCCCTGGGCATCGACCCCGAGACGCTCACCGAGCGCTTTCCGCGGCTGGTGTATGCCGGCCTGCACGGCTTCGCGCAGGGCGGGCCGTATGCGGGGCGGCCGGCTTACGACGACGTGATCCAGGGCATGTCGGGCCTGTCCGCGCTCATGGAGCAGCAAGGCGGCGAGGCGCGCTACCTGCCCACCATCGCGGCCGACAAGACCTGTGCGCTGGTCGGCGCGCAGGCCATTCTTGCGGCGCTGTTCCAGCGCGAGCGCACGGGGCGCGGCTGCTTCGTGGAAATTCCGATGTTCGAGACCATGGTGGCCTTCAACCTCGTGGAGCACCTGTATGGCCGGCACTTCGAGCCGCCGCTGGCCGCCGCCGGCTACCCGCGCGTGCTCACGCCGTGGCGCCGCCCGTGGCGCACGGCCGACGGGCACATCTGCATGATGCCGTACACCACGCAGCACTGGCAGCGCTTCTTTAACGAGGTGGGCGAGCCGGCCATGGCGAGCGACCCGCGCTTCGCCGACATGGCGGCGCGCACGCGGCACATCGGCGAGCTGCTGGAGCTGGCCGGGCGCTTCGTGGCGCGCGGCACCACCGCGCAGTGGCTGGCCACCTGCGAACGGCTGGAGATTCCGGCCGCGCCTATCAGCCGGCTCGACGACCTGCCCGACGACCCGCACCTGGTGGCAACCGGCTTCTTCACCGAGCTCGACGACGCCCGCATGGGCACCGTGCGCTTCCCCGGCGTGCCCGTGAAGTTCAACGGCAGGCGTGCGCCGGTCGGCATGCCGCCGCGCCTGGGCGAGCACACGCGCCAGAGCCTCGAGGCCGCGGGCCTGTCGGCTGCGCAGGTCGAACAGCTGATCACCGACGGCGCCGCGCGCGCTCCTTCTTTCAACGCCACCCCGGAACCGACACGATGAACGCACCCGCAGACCGCTCGCCCGAATTCGCCACGCTGCCCCGCCTGGGGCAGGGCTTCGTCTGGCAGGACCTGGCCGTGGGCCAGCGCCTGCGCACCTTCCGCCGCACCGTCACCGAGACCGACCTCGTCAACTTCATCGGCGTGACCGGCATGCTCGAGGCGATCTTCATCGACGCTGGCTACGAAGGCAGCGCCATCGCCGGCCGGCCGGTGCCCGCCGCGCTCACCTACACGCTGATCGAAGGCTTCATCCTGCAGACCATGATCCAGGGCACCGGGCTCGCCATGCTGGAGCTGGTGCAGAAGATCCACGCGCCGGTGCGGGTGGGCGACAGCATCGAGGCCGTGGTCGAGGTGACCGGCATCCGCCCGACCTCGAAGGGCGGCCGCGCCATCGTCGATTCGCGCATCGAGGTGTTCAACCAGCACGGGCGCTGCGTCATGCACTACGACGCGCGCCGCCTGCTCGCGGGCCGCGCGGACACGGCTTCCTGATTCCGGGAACCGCGGACGAATTTCAAAAACAGCAACGGAGACAAGAAGACATGCAGATCACCACCTCGGCTACATCGGCTACATCAGCCATTCCACGCGCTGCCCATCGGCGCACCTTCACGCTGGCCACCGGCGCCGCATTGCTCGGCTTCGCGTTCGCGAGCCCGGCCGCCTTCGCGCAAGGCCCCGCCGCCTATCCCGCCAAGCCCATCACCATGGTCGTGCCGTTCCCGCCCGGCGGCCCGACCGACCTGGTCGCGCGCGTGCTCGCGCAGAAGCTCGGCGAGCAGATGGGCCAGAGCATCCTGGTGGACAACCGCGGCGGCGCCAACGGCAACATCGGCGCGCAGGTGGTGGCCAAGGCGCCGGCCGACGGCTACACCATCCTCTACAACACCTCGTCGATCACGCTGAGCCCGGCGCTCTACAAGAGCGTGTCCTACGACGTGCAGAAAGACTTCGCCCCCGTCGCGCTGGTGGCCGTGGTGCCGCTCGCGCTGGTGGTGCACCCTTCGGTGCCCGCCAACAACGTCAAGGAGTTCGTGGCCTACGCCAAGGCGCATCCGGGCAAGCTGTCGTACGGCTCGGCGGGCAACGGCAACGTCACGCACCTGGGCGCGTTCCAGTTCGTGCAGGCCAACGGCATCGAGGCCACGCACGTGCCCTACAAGGGCAGTGCTCCGGCCGACGTCGACCTGGTGGGCAACCAGATCCAGTTCATGACCGACACCGTCAACTCGGTGATGGGCTTCGTGCGCGACAAGCGCCTGAAGATGCTGGCCGTGACCACCGGCAAGCGCATGTCGCTGTTCCCCGGCGTGCCCACGCTGGCCGAGTCGGGCATGCCCGGTTTCGAGGTGGGCGCATGGCAGGGCGTGATGGTGCCCGCGGGCACGCCGCCGGCGGTGGTGGAGAAGCTCAACGCCGAGATCGTCAAGGCCCTGAAGTCGCCCGACGTGCGCGAGCGCCTGGCGCTGCAGGGTGCCGAGCCGCTGGGTTCCTCGCCGCAGGAGTACGGCGACTACGTGAAGAAGGAGCTGGCCCGCTGGGCCGGCGTGGTCAAGGCCACGGGCGTGACGCTCGATTGAAGGAGAGATGCACATGTCCTTCAAGCCCCGACTCATCGCACCCCTGCTGGCCCTGGCCGCCGTGTTCAGCACCGGCCACGCCGCGGCGCAGGCTGCATCCGACTTCCCATCGAAGCCCATCAAGTTCGTCGTGCCGTTCCCGCCGGGCAGCGGCACCGACACCTCGGCGCGCTACTTCAGCCGCAAGCTCACCGAGCTCACGGGCCAGCCGGTGGTGGTCGAGAACAAGCCCGGCGCCAACGGCTTCATCGCCGTGAAGGCGGTGCTCTCCGCACCGGCCGACGGCTACACCGTTTTCGTCGGCAGCAACTCCACGCTCGCGGTGAACGTGGCGCTGTTCAAGGCGCTGCCCTACGACCCGGTGGCCGACCTGTCGCCGCTCACGATGATGATGCGATCGCCCGCGCTGCTCGTGGTACCCGGCAACTCCGAGTACAAGACGCTGCCCGAACTCATTGCGGGCGCCAGGGCCAAGCCCGGCGCGCTCAACTACGGCGCGGGCTCGGCCGGCTACCAGCTGATGTCCGAGCTCTTCAACGACGCGGCCAAGGTGCACACCGCCCACGTGCCGTTCAAGGGCGCGGGGGAGGCGGCGATCGCGGTGGTCTCGGGCACGGTGAACATGGCCTTTGCCGAGATCACCAGCGTGCAGGAGCTGGCCAAGTCGGGCAAGGTGCATGCGCTGGCCGTGGCGGCCGACAAGCGCGTGCCCGCGCTGCCTTCGGTGCCCACGGCCAGCGAAGGCGGCCTGCCGGGCTTTGCGGCCTACACCTGGGTCGGCGCGATGGTGTCGTCGAAGACGCCGAAGGCCGAGACCGACAAGCTGGCCGCCTTGCTCACCAGGATCGAACAGATGCCCGAGACCCGCGAGTTCTACGAGCGCATCGGCGCCGAGGTGATGCGCGGCGGCCCCGAGGAAATGCGTGCCTTCCAGGCCGCCGAGATCCAGCTTTGGAAACGCATCGCGGTCAAGGCCAACGTCGAGCAGCAATGAGCGAGCGCCATGAGGAGCCAGCCATGAAGAAGCAGCCCGCCGCGGGTGCGCTGTCGCACATTCGCGTACTCGACCTGTCGCGCGTGCTGGCCGGCCCCTGGGCCAGCCAGACGCTGGGCGACCTGGGTGCCGAGGTCATCAAGGTCGAGCGGCCCGGGCGCGGCGACGACACGCGCCTGTGGGGCCCGCCCTTTCTGAAAGACCGCGAGGGCGCCGACACGCGCGACTCGGCCTACTACCTGTGCGCCAACCGCAACAAGAAGTCGGTCGCGATCGACTTCACCACGCCGGCGGGGCAGGCGCTGGTGCGCGACATGGCCAGGCGGTGCGACGTGGTCATCGAGAACTTCAAGGTCGGCAGCCTCGCGCAGTACGGGCTCGACCACGCGTCGCTGCACGCCGTCAATCCGCGCCTGGTGTACTGCTCCATCACCGGCTTCGGCCACACCGGGCCGTATGCCGAGCGCGCGGGCTACGACTTCCTCATGCAGGGCATGGGCGGGCTCATGAGCATCACCGGCCGCGCCGACGGGGAAGAGGGCGCGGGCCCGGTGAAGGTGGGCGTGGCGCTCACCGACATCCTCACCGGGCTGTATGCGAGCACCGCCATCCTGGCCGCGCTGCAGTCGCGCGACCTCACGGGCGTGGGCCAGCACATCGACCTGGCGCTGCTCGACGTGCAGGTGGCATGCTTGGCCAATCAGGGCATGAACCACCTCTACGGCGGCTCGCCCCGGCGCATGGGCAACGCGCACCCCAACACCGTGCCGTACCAGGACTTTCCGACGCAGGATGGTTTCATGATCCTGGCCATCGGCAACGACGGCCAGTTCGGCAGCTTCTGCCGCGCCGCCGGCCATGCCGAATGGGCCGAGGACGCACGCTTCGGCACCAACGCCGACCGCATCGCCAACCGCGTGGCACTGATCGCGCTCATGCGCGCGCTCACCGTCACGCGCACCACGGCCGAGTGGATCGCGCTGTTCGAACAGGTGGGCGTGCCCTGCGGTCCCATCAACACCATCGCCGACGTGTTCGAAGATCCGCAGGTGAAGGCGCGCGGCACGAAGATCCACATGACGCACCCGGTGGCCGGCAAGATCCCGCTGGTGGCCAGCCCGCTGCGCATGTCGCAGACGCCGGTGCAGTACCGCCACGCGCCCCCGCTGCTGGGGCAGGACACGCAGGACGTGCTGCGCGACCTGATGGGCATGACGCCCGAGGCCGTGGCCGATTTGATGCAACAAGGAGTGGTGCAATGAGTGCATTGACCTCGCTGTCGATGACGGCGATTCCGCCCGAAGACGAGGCGCTGCGCGCGCCCGTGCGGGCCTTTCTGTCCGACGCGCTGGCCCATGTGCCGGCGCATGTGCGCGCCAAGTCGTGGTCGGGCTACGACAGCGCCTTCAGCCGTGAACTGGGCCGGCGCGGCTGGCTCGGCATCACGCTGCCCAAGGCCTACGGCGGCGGTGGCCGCAGCGCCTTCGCGCGCTACGTGCTGGTGGAAGAGTTCCTGAACTTCGGCGCGCCCGTGGGCTCGCACTGGATCGCCGACCGGCAGAGCGGTCCGCTCATCCTGAAGTACGGCACCGAGGCGCAGAAGCGCTTCTACCTGCCGCCCATCTGCCGCGGCGAATCTTTCTTCTGCATCGGCATGAGCGAGCCCAACGCCGGCTCCGACCTGGCCAGCGTGCGCACCCGCGCCGTGCGCACGGCCGAGGGCTTCACGCTGAACGGCCAGAAGATCTGGACCACCAACGCGCACCACTGCCAGTACATGATCGCGCTGGTGCGCACCTCCGGCGACGCGCAGGACCGGCAGAAGGGCCTGTCGCAGGTCATCGTCGACCTGTCGCTGCCCGGCGTCACCGTGCGGCCCATCACCGACCTGTCGGGCGACTCGCATTTCTGCGAGGTGTTCTTCGACAACGTGGCGCTCGCACCCGACGCGCTCATCGGCGAGGAGGGCAAGGGCTGGGAGCAGGTCACGGCCGAACTGGCCTTCGAGCGCAGCGGACCCGAGCGCCTGTTCTCCAGCATCGTGCTGTTCGACGAATGGCTGGCCTTCGTGCGCACCGAGGCGGGCCGCACGCCGGCTGCGGTGCGGCTGGCGGGCAAGATCCTGAGCCAGCTCGCGCCGCTGCGCGCCATGTCGCTGGCCGTCACCGAGAAGGTGGCGCAGGGCGGGAGCCCCATCGTCGAGGCGGCCCTCGTGAAAGACCTGGGCACCGGCGTGGAGCAGCTCATTCCCGCGGCCATTGCCGACGACCTCCATGCGCGAGACGGGCAGGACATACCGCTCGAGTTGCTGCGCACGCTCGACTACGTGACGCAGGTGGCGCCGTCGTTCTCGCTGCGCGGCGGCACGCGCGACATCCTGCGCGGAATGATTGCGCGCGGCCTCGGCCTGCGCTGAAAGGAACCCGGACGATGGACGAGATCTACATCGACGCCCTGCGTGGCGTGCTGAGCGACCGCTGCACGCTGCAAGCCGTGCGCGACATCGAAGGCGGGCAATCGCCCGAGGCGCTGTGGGAGGCGATCGAGGAATCGGGCTTCGCCGATGCGCTGCTGCCGGAGGCCGAGGGCGGCGCTGGCCTTTCGCTGGCCGAGGCGTTTCCCTTGCTCGAGCTCTGCGGTGCCTTCGTGGTGCCCGTGCCGCTGGCCGAGACCATGCTGGCGCGCGCGCTGCTGGCCCAGGCCGGCGTGCCGCGGCCCGGCGGCAGCATGGCGCTGGCGCAAGGCCGCATGCAGGGCGACGGCACGCTGGTGTGTGACCGCGTGAGCTTCGGCCGCGTGGCCGACTGGGTGCTCGCGGGCGTGGGCAAGACCTGCCTGCTGCTGCCGGCGGACGCAGCCACGCGCACCGCTGCGGTGTCGGCACTGGACGCCACGCTGGCGTGGCCGGCGTCGGCGCAGGCCGGGGCGCGAGCGGTGCCGGGCGTGGCCGACGTGCGCGTGCCGCTGGCCTGCGTGCTGGCCGCGCAGCTCGCGGGCGCGTTGATGAGCGTGTTCACGCGCACGCTGCAGTACGCCAACGACCGCAACCAGTTCGGCCGGCCCATCGGCAAGTTCCAGGCCATCCAGCACCAGCTCAGCGTCATTTCGGAACATGCCTTCGCTGCCCGCATGGCGGCGCAGATGGGTTGCAGCACCGACCGCCTGCGCGTGGCCATCGCCAAGGCCCGCACCAGCGAGGCCGCGCTCGAGGTGGCGGCGCTGAGCCATTCGATCCACGGCGCCATCGGCTTCACCGAGGAATTCGACCTGCAGGTGTACACGCGCCGCCTGCACACCTGGCGCCAGGCCGGCGGCTCGGAGTCGTACTGGCACGACGTGGTCGGCGGCGAGCTGGTCGACCGCCGCCAGGGCCTTGCGCTCGACCTCGTCCGCGACACCACCGACCTTGCCTGAAGGAGAACACCCATGACCACATTCCTGAAGACCGAGCGCGACGGCGCCATCCTCACGCTGACCATGAGCCAGCCCGAGACCCGCAATGCGCTCACGGGCAACAGCGCGGTCGACGAGATCGTGCAGGCCTGCGCCCAGGTCACGCTGGACCGCGGCATCCGCGTGGTGGTGCTCACCGGCGCCGGCCCCGTGTTCAGCTCGGGCGGCAACGTGAAGGACATGCAGCGCTACGAGAAAGAGGGCCTCTCGCCCGAGGTCATCCGCGAGGAGTACCGCAACGGCATCCAGCGCCTGCCCAAGGCGCTGTACAACCTCGACGTGCCCGTCATCGCGGCGGTGAACGGCCCCGCCGTGGGCGCGGGCATGGACCTGACCTGCATGTGCGACATCCGCATCGCGTCGGAGAGGGCGACCTTCGCCGAGAGCTTCGTCAAGGTCGGCATCGTGCCGGGCGACGGCGGCGCGTGGCTGCTGCCGCGCGTGGTGGGCATGTCGAAGGCCTCGGAGATGGCGTTCACCGGTGACGCGCTCGACGCGCAGGAGGCGCTGGCCTGCGGCCTGGTGTCGCGCGTGGTGCCGCATGAAGCGCTGATGGCAGAGAGCCTGAAGCTCGCGGCGCGCATTGCCGCCAACCCGGGCGGCGTGCTGCGCATGACCAAGCGGCTGCTGCGCGAAGGCGAACGCAGCACGCTCGAATCGCTGCTTGAAATGTCGGCGGGCTACCAGGCGATCGCGCACATGACCGGCGATCACCGCGAGGCTGTGCGTGCGTTCGTCGAGAAGCGGCCGCCGCAGTTTGAGTGAGCGGGCGGCTCTTCCTGTAACGCACAGGAGAGGCTCGGCCGATGCGCTCCCGATGGGAAGTCGGCTTCAGGGGCGCTTCTGCAGTTCCTTCATCAGCTTGTCGGCGAGGAAGAACATCGGCGTGCGAGGTTCGTCCTTGCAAGCCTTGTCCAGCCAGGCCGAAATCCTGACGGCCGACGGCAATGCCACCGCCGTCTTGGGGTCGGCGTAAGCGTGGGTCATGTTCGCACCCGAGAGATAGCCTTGCATCCAGGTGACGGTGAGGTATTCGTCGACTCTTCTGGTGGCGTCCCGGTTTGCCGCCCGCGCAGCAACCCACCGGTCGCAGCTGTCGTCATCGGTTGCGATGCCCACGACGACATCGTCGCCGGGTGCGATCGCCGCATTGGCGGCTCCGGTCGTCAAGAGAGTGATTGCAAGGACGGCGGCGGCAAAGAGGTGTGGATGGGTCATGCGCAGATTTTCCCTGATGCCCCGACGAGTTTTACGCGGCAGTCGCCGGCCTTGCCGCTGCCGCGTCATTGGAACTGCTCAGCTCACCGCGCAGCCCATGTCCGCAAGCAGCCAGGCAGCACATGCCTGTGCACAGCACTTGCATCAAGGCAGCGGGCGAGAAAAAACGTTCACCAGGCTGCCGTCCGGGTCCCGCAGCAGCAGCGAGCGGTTGCCCCAAGGCATCGTCGTGGGTTCTTGAACGACCTTGGCGGAAGTCGGCAGCGACGACAGCAAGGCATCCACATCCTCGACCTCGAATTCGAGAATTGCCGACCGGTTGGCTGCCGCGGGCGCGGCGCCTGCGTTGAAGCGCTGGATCAGTTGCTGCGCGCTGATCGCGAGTGTCGCGCCGGGCAACCGCAGTTCGCAGAAGCCGTCGGCAAGATGCATGGCGGGCACGCCGGACAAGCGGGTGTAAAAGGAGGCGAGACGTTCGACGTCGTTCGTCACAAGGCGGACCGAGGCAAATTTCAAGGGGGTTCTCCCGCTGTTGGAATGAGCCGCGAGTCTAGAAAAGCATGCTGTCAGATTCCGGCAGTATGGTGAGCCCGCTGGCCGCGAGCGTTCGGCGCCATTCGTCCAGCAGAACCTCCGGCCGCCGCGGCGAAGGCTCGTCGAGCGGCTCCAGTTCAACGATTCGGTCGGCATGGAAATTCCGGAAGTCGCCGCGCAGCTCGCACCAGGCCGCCAACACCCGCGCCTGCTCGAAATACACCACGGCGAATGGCCAGATCACCCGGTGCGAAACCGCATCCTGCTTGTCACGGTAGGTGAGCTTCAGCTTGAGGCCATCGCGTATCGCCGCGCGCATCGGCTCGAGCGCCGCGGCGGTCGACACCTGTCGCAAGCTGGTGCCCACGAGCAGCGCGGAGGTTTCCAGCTCACGCCGCAAGGCGCGGGGAAGCACGGCGGCGATGCGTGCCGCGGCGTCGCGTGCGCCCGCCGCAAGGGCCGGGCCACCGCGCTCGGCCACCCAGCGCATGCCCAGCATCAGCGCTTCGATCTCGACCGAGCGAAACATGAGCGGCGGCAGCACGAAGCCAGGCTTGAGCACGTAGCCGAACCCTGGCTCCCCGTCGATCTCGGCACCTTGCGCCTTCAGGCTCGCGATGTCCCGGTACAACGTTCGCAGGCTCACGTCCATCTCGCGCGCCAGCGCCTGTCCGCTGACGGGCCCGCGCTGGCGACGCAGGACCTGCATGAGTTGCAAGAGACGTTCGGATCGCGACATCGCGCGATGTTAGGGCAGTGGAACAAGCGTCCGTTCTCAGGCGCTTCAGTCGGCGTGGCGGGCGACAGCAATGGCGCGCGAAGCAGTCACTGCGACTCAGCCGCGATCGAAGAAAACCCCCACGCAGAGCGCCACGCCCGCGACGTAGAGCAACCAGGTCTGCGCAACTGCATAGGGATAGAGCATCAGCGCGACGCCGAGCCATTTGCTGCGCCGGCGGCCGGCGCGCTTTCCGCGGCGGTACACGGCGATTCCGATGAGGCCGAAGAGGACGGCCCCGAAGATGTACGCCGGGCTCGGGAGCGAGATGCCGAGCGACTGCAGTGTCTGCAAGCTGTCCATGGGTGTCAGGCCAGGAAGGTGGAGGGTACTGATCCGTACGCCCGTGGCGTGATGCCGGCCACGAGGAGGCGTTTCGACCGAGCATCCCGAACGGGCAAAGAAAAACCCGCCGGAGCGGGTCAATGACAGCCCCCGAGGGAGGGAGGAGGAGAAGAAAAGCGGGCTGCCGGGGAACAGTGTCTGTTGTGGAACTTAGGGGAGACTTAAGTGGATGGGCGATCGGTATTGGCGCGCAGGGAGAGCCGTCATGAGCCGTCTCGCATCCCGGCAGCCCGCGGCAGCCGCCGTGGCCCATCGCAGGCCCGGCGTTTCCGGTGGTCAGTGGCAAGTAAGCAGCAGGTAGGGACACTGCCGCATCGGACGGCCCGTGCCGTCCTCAGGAGGCCAGATGAAAAGCGCTACTTTTTGCTTGCCCATGGCCGCCGTCGCCGGCGTCGGCTTTGCACTCCTCATGCATGCGCCGATCGGGAATGCGCAGCAGACCCAGGGGCCTTCCGAGGGCAAGGGCTCGAGCACGGCGGCGCTTGCAAGCATCGATCTCGCGGCGGAATTCGAGGGCGGCCTGGGGCGTCAGCTTCGAGCGAGACTCGTGACGATCGAGCCGGGCGGGCACACCGCGTTCCACAGTCACACGGATCGCCCGACGTTGGAGTACGTCGTGCAAGGCGACGTCGTCGAGATTCGCAACGGCGTGGAGATTGCGCATCACCAGGGCGAAATGGTTCGCGCCGCCCACGATGTGTCGCATTGGTGGGAGAACCGGGGAACGGTGCCCGTGCTTTTGCTGCCGGTGGATGTCTTCAGGCCTTGAGTGCGCGGCACGAGGTGCCGATCGGCGCTGCGTCACGCAAGCTCAGGCCCGGCGCCGCCTCGGATCGGGAAAGCGCTCCCTCAGCGTCGGCGTGGGCCACGCCTCGTCGGCCGACGAGCTCAGTCCTGCCAGTGTCCACACCGCGTCCGCGTCGCGCCGTTCGAGGTCGCGCATGAGGCTGGCGAGCGCCTTGCTGTCTTTCAGCCGGTCGGTCTCGGCAAGGTCGCTGCGCAGCCAAGGCTCGGCATCGGCCGCATCCGGCAGGCCCTGCGTGCGCAGCAGGATGTGGCCGGGAAAGCGCTGCGCAACGAGCGCCTCGAAGGCTTCGTAGATCGGGCGGTAGCGCTCGCCGATGGCCGCGATCACGGCCTCGCGCCGGCTCGCCAGGCGCGACACGGCGCTGGCGTTGTCCGTGACGAGGTAGGGGTAGGTGGCGTCGGGCCCGAAGTCGTCCAGGCATTCGTCGCGATCGGCCGCGGCGTCTTCGTCGCCGATGTCGTACCCGTCGATGAAGCGCGCATGCCGAATGTCGCTCTCGCCGAACATGGCTCGCCAGAACAATGGGAAGAAGGCGTTGGCCTCCAGCTCGGTGCCGTCGCCGAAGAAGCCTTGCCATTCGTTGCGGCTGCCCTCGGGCATGCGGGGCAGGGTCGAGCTGGACAGGTAGACAGGGTGTGACATGCGTTGCGCTCCTCTGTGTGTGCCCACCGGGGGGCGAGCGCGATCTTACGGACGGGGCGCGGCGATTACAGCTTTGTCATCTGGCTGTCGGGCAAGCGGTGGATTGGGTTTCTAGAGTGCGATGCGTGCCGCTCCTTTTCGCTCCTTCCACTCCTTGCCGCTCACCAGGAACACCATGAAACACGCACTTCGCACCTCCGCGCTCTCGACCTTGCTCGCCATGGCCGCAGCCGGCGCCGCCGCATCGGGCTCGCATGCCGACGCCATCGGTGAACCCGGCGTGCCGGCCAAGGCCACGCGCACGGTGCAGGTCGACATGACCGACGGCATGCGCTTCACGCCCGCCGATGTTCGCGTGAAGCAGGGCGAGACCGTGCGCTTCGTGGTGAAGAACGCGGGCCAGCTGAAGCACGAGCTGGTGCTGGGCACCGAGCAGAGCCTGAAGGCGCACTACGAGGCCATGAAGAAGAACCCCGAGATGGAACATGCCGAGCCGAACATGGTGACGCTGGCGCCGGGCAAGACCGGCGAGGTCGTCTGGCGGTTCACGCACGCGGGAAAGGTCGATTTCGGCTGCCTGCAGCCGGGCCACTACGACGCGGGCATGAAGGGCGCGGTGACCGTCGCGGCCTTGCCCGCGGTCGACCGCCGGTAGCGTGCCAACCGGAAGCCGCCACTGCGCCCCGCCGCATGCAAACGGCGGTTGAAGAGGGCCGGAAGAACGGCCGCGATTGTTTCCGTCGCATGAACACCGCGGTTCTTTTTGCCTAGGGTTTTTACCTAATCAGCGGCGCACAATTCATCTCATGGACCAGCCCTTCAGCTGATCCAGGTAGCAAGAAACCTAAACCAATTGAAGGAAATCCAAATGACCGCCTCGAAGCTCCTCTCCGCCATCTCCATCGCCCTGCTGGCCGCCGCCGGTGCCGCTCATGCCGAAAGCTATGACGGTGTGCATCAACTGACCTCGGCCACCAGCCGTGCCGACGTCGCCAGCCAGGCCGTGGTCGCTGCACGCAGCGGCAACCCCTACGCAGACGGCGCCAACCAGGGCCCGGTGCAACTGATCGCCTCGACCACCAGCCGCGCCGCCGTCCGCGCCGAAGCCGTGGCCGCCGCGCACAGCGAGAACCCGTACGCCGAAGGCGTGACCTCGCGTGTCGCCCCGGTGCTGGCCAGCGGCCTCGACCGCTCCAGCGTGCGCGCCGCAGCCCGTGCTGCTGCACGTGGCGACGCGTTGCCGCTGTAAATTCGCCGACGCTGCCTCGCCTTGCCGGCGAGCGCAGGCGAACGAACAAAGGAAAAGCCGGACCCTGCGAAAGCGGGGCCCGGCTTTTTCCTGTCTGTGAGGCAGAGGAGGTTGAAGAGGGAGAGGAGGGAGAGAGCTGAGAGCGGTGCCGCCGTCTCAGGCAACCCGCTCTTCGATCGGCCCCACGCGGTCCGGATAGAACGCCACGTGGTCCTTGATCTGCGAGACCGGGTCGTACGGTGCTTCGTAGGTCCACACGGCATTCACCGAGCGTTCGCCGCCGGCCGGAATGCTGTAGTAGTTGCACTCGCCCTTGTACGGGCAGTACGTGGCGTGCGACGTGCGCTCGAGCAGCGCCATCTTCACGTCCTTGCGCGGGATGTAGTGCACGGTGCCGAAGTGCGACTCGCGCAGCGTGAGCGCCTCGCGCGTGTCGGCGACGACGCACCCGTCGACCGACACGATCACGCGCAACGGATTGAGCGAGATGTTGATGGCATGGTCGGGGCCGGGGGTCTTGATCGTGCGTTCTGGCGTAGCGAACATAGGCAGGCTCCTTCGTTCAAGTCGGGCTGACGCAAGCATCGGCGGATGCGCATCTTGCCGCGATGGCGCAACGGTTTGAAGCCCCCTCGTAATCGGCCCATTGGCAGCATGGTTAAAGGCCGGATGGCCATCGGAATGGCTCTGGAAGCCTTTCGACCTCATTTTGAGATTCCGGACTGGTGGCTTCACTGGAGCGCAAGCGCGCGCCCCTCTGAGCGGCTTCTGATACACGCCGGGCGCGGCCGTGGCCCTTGTTTCCTTGTGTTGCACTTCAGCCGTCGGCGAGCCGCAGGCCCACCGTGCCGCCGACGACCAGCGCGACGCAGCCGAGCCTTGCCGCGGACAACGCCTCGCCGAAGAACAGCGCGCCCATCAGCACCACGCCGACCGAGCCGATGCCGGTCCATACCGCGTAGGCCGGGCCGAGCGGCAGGTAGCGCAGCGCGCGCGCCAGCAGGTAGATGCTGACGAGCGCGGTGAGCACGCCGACAACCGACGGCACGGGCCGCGTCCAGTCTTCCGATTGCTTGAGCGCGGCGGCCATGGCGATCTCGACGAGACCGGCCGCCAGGAGAAATACCCAGCCCATGAAAAAACTCCTTCGATGTTGTCGGGGTGCAAGGCGCAAGCCGATAATTCCGGCCCGGGCACCGGGCCGCAAGTACGCACCTTTTGGTAACCATGGAAAAGCCAGGCATGCCGACGAAGAATTCCGAAGCTATGGCAGACAGCACCCTCGACGAAGCCCCCGCCGACGTGTGGAACGCCGGCTGCCCCTCGCGCCGCGTGCTCGCGCTCGTCGCCAACAAGTGGGCGCTGCTGGTGATCCCGCTGCTGCGCGGCAAGCCGCGGCGCAACAACGAACTGCTGCGCCAGGTCGGCGGCATCTCGCAGAAGATGCTCACGCAGACCTTGCGCGACCTCGAGCTCAACGGGCTGGTGTTGCGCGAAGACCGCCAGACGGTGCCGCCGCACGTCGAGTACCGGCTCAGCCCGCTCGGCCTGTCGCTGAGCCGCACGCTCATCGCGGTGGACCGCTGGGCCGAGGCGAACCATGCGCAGATCGATGCGGCACGCCGCCATCGGTGATACCTTCGCGCCAAGACCCGAGCGACCATCGAGCCACCCCGCGCGCCCCCTCGAAAGAACCGAAGTGAAGAAGCACCTCAAGCTCGCCGCGTTCCTGCTTGCCGGCCTGTTCTCCAGCCTCGCGGCCCTGAGCGTCTGGGCGCAGGAGTGGCCCTCGCGGCCCGTGCGCATCATCGTGCCCGCGCCCGCGGGCAGCTCGCTCGACCTCATCGCGCGCACCCTGGCCGACCGCCTGCGCGTGATGTGGAAGCAGCCCGTGGTGATCGAGACCAAGGCCGGCGCGGGCGGCCTGATCGGCATGGACGCGGTGGCCAAGGCGCCGCACGACGGCTACACGCTGGGCATCGGCTTCAACGGCCCCATCGCCTTCGGGCCCTACATGTACGCCCGCATGCCGTATGCGCCCGCGCGCGACCTGGTGCCGATCGTGCTGACCACCTCGCAGCCCAACGTGCTCGCGGTGCAGGCCGACAACCCCGCCAACACGCTCGCCGAGTTCGTCGACTGGGCCAGGAAGCGCGGCGACCGTTTCAGTTATGCGTCGGTGGGTGCGGGAAGTTCGTCGCACCTGACGATGGAGCTGTTTCGCAGCGTGGCGCACATCGAGGCGGTGCACGTGCCGTACGCGGGTTCGCCGCCCGCGGGCCTGTCGCTCGCGGCGGGCGACACGCAGGCGCTCTTCACCGTGGCGCCCGCGCTGCTGCCGCTGATCCAGGGGCACCGCGTGAAGCTCATCGCCGTGACCAGCGCGCAGCGCTCCGAACTCATGAAAGACCTGCCCACCGTGGCCGAGTCGGGCTACCCGGGTTTCGAGTCGCTCGCATGGAACGGTTTCTTCACCGGCAGCGGCACGCCCGGCGAGGTGGTGCGGCGCATCAACGCCGACGTCAACACCGTGCTGAAGGAGCCGGCCGTGCGCGAGCTGCTGGCCAACCAGGGGCTGGTGGCGGGCGGCGGCTCGCCGGAAGAGTTCAGGGCCTTCATCGACAGCGAAGGCCGCAAGTGGGGCGCGACCATCGCCAAGATCGGCATCCGCCTGGATCAGTGACACTCGCGGCGTTCGCGCACATTGCCGTCCCACGCATTTCAGGAAAAAACATGGACACCTTTCCCGACGACATCTACACCGAACCCGAGCCCGACCCGCACACGCTCGCCAACCTCGGCCCGCTCACGGGCCTGGCGGGCATCTGGCTCGGCACCTCCGGCCACGACGTGAGCCCGAAGGCCGACGGCCCCGAAGCCGAGGCCTACATCGAGCACGCGGAGTTCCAGCCCATCGACGCGCAGACCAACGGCCCGCAGATCTTCTACGGCCTGCGCTACCACCTGCGCATCGTGAAGCCCGACGACGTGGAGACCTTTCACGACCAGGTCGGCTACTGGCTCTGGGAGCCCGCCACGGGCGCGCTGGTGCAGACGCTGTCGATTCCGCGCGGCCTCACGGCCATGGCCACGGGCCATGCCAAGGCCACCGACCGCAGCTTCAGGCTCGAGGCCGTGCGCGGCGGCGAGACCAACGGCATCCTGGCCAACCCGTTCCTGGAGCACGCCTTCAAGACGCTGCGCTACACCATCGACGTGTCGCTCAACGCCGACGGCAGCTGGTCCTACGAGCAGGTGACGGTGCTGAGCGTGCGCGGCCAGGCCGAGCCCTTCAGCCACACCGACCGCAACACGCTGCGCAAGATCGGCGAGCCCACGCCGAACCCGACCGCGGTGGCTGCGATGGCGGCGATCGCGCGGCAGGTGCAAGAGGTGCTAGACGTGCAAGACGCCCAAGAGGTGCAGAAGAAGGCCACCGGCGCGGCCAGCATGGACGCCGAGGCCGAGCCGGCCTGAACCCCGCGAACCCCGCGAACCTTGCTCAGGCCCGCAGCGCCGCCTCCACGTCGGCGTGAAATCTGGCCGAGCACCACTCGGTCGCACCGAAGTACAGCGACGGCTGCGCACCGCTCGCCAGCGTCGACTGTGCCGACACGCCGAGCGCGAAGTCTTCGTCGAGCGCACCCCAGAACGAGGCCACGTTCTTGCGCCAGTGGTTCTGCGACTTCTCCGTCTTCGGCAGCTCCGGAATCAGCGTGCTCGCGATCACGCGCGAGCGGCCCGGCGATTCCGGCAGCACGGTGAAGGCGTTGGCGTGGTCGCCTTCGTGCAGGATGAAGGTCGCCGGAAAGAAGAAATAGATGATGTTCGAGTGCGGCCCCACCCGCCACTCCTGCGAGGGTGTGCCGCGCAGGCTTTCGATGCTGCGCTTGGGCAGGAAGAGGCGATGGTGCTGGCGGTCGTGGTCGGCCATCAGCAGGTTGTCGTAGAACAGCGCCGCGATGCTGTTGCGGTGCGCGTACTGGAAGTGATAGGTCTCCAGGTTCGCCTCGAACGGAATCTTCCAGTTGGCCGCGTTGTCGAACGCGTGCTCGTGAAAGGGCTGCCAGCTGTCGTAGCCCCAGGAGCGCAGGTCGGTGCCGAAGCGGCCGAGCCAGGCGCCGATGTCGATCGTGGTGCTCTCACCCTCGGCCACCGCGCGCGGAATGGCCCACACGAAACCCAGCGCTTCGGCCACCGGCACGCGTGCCAGGCTGCACGCCGAGGCCGGCGCATGCGGAAAGTCTTCTTCCGCGGGGCGGCCGCGCAGCGTGCCGTCGAGCGCATAGGTCCAGCTGTGGTACGGGCACACGAGCGCGCGCTGGCTCGACGCGCCGGGCGGCTTGAGCCGCGCCCCGCGGTGGCGGCAGGCGTTGACGAAGCCCGAGAGTTTGCCGTCCGGCCCGCGCACGAACAGCAGCGGCAGGCCCGCCACGTCGATGGCGAATGAATCGCCCGCGTTCGCCAGCGAGGCCGAGGGGCACAGCGCGAGCGGATGGCGCCTGAAGATGCACGCCACCTCCTGCTCGTGGCGCTCCGGGTCGAGGTAGCGCGACACCGGGCTCACGGCCGGCTCGCCGCGCTCGCTGCCGCCGGTGTCGATGAGCGCGAGCGCGCGCCGGATCAATGCGATCTGTTCTTCATGCTGCATGCGCGTGTGCCATCGAAGTGGCCTCCGTGGGGTCGTTTGGGGGGGACGGACGGGATGTGGCGTGGTGCGGCCATTGTGGCGAGCGCCGCGTCCGGTGGCTTGCTTCAACTGGTCACGCGCGGGCGCGGCCCTGCGATGGCAAAGCCGGGTTTGCCGGCTTCATCAAGAAAAGAAAGGGAGCACCGATGAACGACTTTCCACTGCGCATGAATGCGCCCGAGGGCCTTGTTCTGCAGCACATCTGCATGGCCGAAGGGCGAGAAGATCGGCGACGTCGTTCACGACCCGTACGTGTACTCGGTGAACACGCGCCAGCAACTGCCGGATGGCGCCTCAATCCAGCCGCAGCGACCCCAGCCGCGCCACGATCAGGTCGTGCAGCGTCTGCGCCGCCACCGACAGGCTGCCTTCGCGCCGCTGCACCAGGTACAGCGTGCGCGTGAGCGCGGCCACCGGCAGCGGGCGCGTCACCAGCGTCTCGCGCTGGAAGTGGAACAGCGTGAGCGCGGGCACCACGCTGATGCCCAGCCCGGCTTCGACCAGCCCCATGACGGTGGCCAGGTGCTCCACCTCGAACACCGCGTTCAGGCGCTGCGGGTGCAGCGCCGCGTCGAGCGCCTGCCGCACGCTGCTGTTGCGCGCCATCTGGATGAAGGGGTAGGGCGCGATCTTCTTCACCGTGAGCCGCGGTTCGCGTGCCAGCGGATGGTCGGCGCGGCACACCAGGTGAAAGCGGTCGCTGCAGAGCTTGCGCGCGCGCAGGTCGCTGTCGGCGGTGCCGCCGGCGCCCGAGGCCGCGAGCGCGAAGTCGGCCTGGCCGCTGCGCACGTGGGCGATGCAGGCGTCGGAGAGCGCGTCGTCCAGGTCGATGCGGATGCCGGGCCAGGCCTGCATGAACTCCGCGAACACCGCCGGCAGCCAGCCCGCCGCGAGCGAAGGCAGCGCGGCCACGCGCACGCGGCCCGTGCGCCGCTCCACATGGTCGGCAAGGTCGCTCAGCGCGCTGCCCATGTCCTCGAGCAGCCGGCGCGCCGAGCTCTCGAACAACCGGCCTTCGGGCGTGAGCTGCACGCTGCGCGTGTCGCGGTCGAACAGCCGCGTGCCCAGCGCATCCTCGAGCGTGCGGATGAGCGCGCTGAACGCGGGCTGCGACAGGTGGCTCGCCTGCGCGGCGCGCGTGAAGTTGCGCTGCTCGGTCAGTGCGAGAAAGGCGCGCAGCTGCCGCGTGGAGAGGTCGGGCGTCTTTCTCATGGCGTCTTTCCGATGAGGTGTGTGCGAGCGGTTCGGCTATTTGAAAAGCAGATCAATCGATCCGTATTTTCGATTTTACGGATGACGGGGCGCTGCCTACAGTGCACGCCAATGAACTCCATTGATCCGTCCAGGCTGTTGATCGGGTGTGCCGCCGGCTTCTCGGGCGATCGCACCGACGCCGCCGGTCCGGTGGTCGACACGCTGATCGCGCGGATGGCCGACGCGCCCGCGGGCCAGCGCGCCTTCCTGATCTTCGAGACGCTGGCCGAGCGCACGCTGGCACTGGCCCAGCTGCGCCGCCGCGACAACCCCGACGCGGGCTACGAGCCGCTGCTCGACGACATGCTGCGCCCCGTGCTCGCGCGCTGCCTGGCGCACGGCATCCGCATCGTGAGCAACTTCGGCGCGGCCAACCCGCGCGCGGCCGCGCGGCACATCGCCCGGATGGCGCGCGAGCTGGGCGCCGGCGCACCGCGCATAGCCGTGGTGGAAGGTGATGACCTTTCCGGGCTCGAATACCGCGCGCTGCTGAACCAGGCGCTGGGCGCGCAGATGGACGGCATCCGCATGGTCAGCGCCAACGCCTACATCGGCGCCGAACCCATTGCCGCGGCGCTCGACGCGGGCGCGCAGATCGTGGTGTGCGGCCGCGTGGCCGACCCGTCGCTGACGGTGGGGCCCGCCATGTCGCACTTCGGCTGGCGCGCCGACGACTGGGACCGCCTGGGCCGCGCCACCATGGCCGGCCACCTGCTCGAATGCGGCGCGCAGGTCTGCGGCGGCTACTTTGCCGACCCCGGCTACAAGGACGTGGCGGGGCTGGAGGCGGTGGGCTTTCCCATCGCGGAGATCGACGCCGACGGCCGCTGCACCATCGGCAAGGCCGACGCCACCGGCGGCCTCGTGAACGAGGCGACGGTGAAGGAACAGCTGCTCTACGAAGTGCACGACCCGGCCGCCTACCTGACGCCCGACGTGGTCGCCGACATCGCCGGCGCCGAAGTGCGCGCGCTGCCCGGCACCGAGCGCGTCGAACTCTCGGGCGTGCGCGGGCATGAGCGTCCGGGCAGCTACAAGGTCAACGTCTGCCACGAAGGCGGCTGGCTTGCCGAGGGCGAAATCTCCTACGCCGGCCCGCGCGCCGAAGCGCGGGCGCGGCTCGCGGCCGACGTGCTGCGCAAGCGGCTTCAGGGCCTCACGCTGCGCGTGGACCTGATCGGCGCGCTCAGCATCCTCGGCGACGACGCCGGCCGCGCGCTGGCCGCCACGCCCGACAGCGGCCTGCGCGACGTGCGCCTGCGCGTCGCGGCCACGCATGCCGAGCGCGCGCAGGCCGAGCGGCTGGGGCGCGAGGTGATGGCGCTCTACACCTGCGGCCCGGCGGGCGGCGGCGGCGTGCGCACCGCGCTCACGCCGCGCCTGAACACGCTGTCGTGCCTGCTGCCGCGCGAAGCGGTGCCGGTGCGTTTCGAAATGCTCGACGCGGAGGCGCTCGCATGAAGCCCACCGACACCACCTACGCCGCGGACACCATCGAAGTGCCGCTGTACCGCGCCGCGCACGGCCGCACCGGCGACAAGGGCGACCGCTCCAACATCAGCGTGATCGCCTGGCACGCCGACCTGTATGCCGTGCTGGCCGAGCAGGTCACGCCCGAGCGCGTGGCCGCGCAGTTTCGCTACCGCGCGCCCTCGCGGGTGCAGCGCT
This sequence comes from Variovorax sp. OK212, assembly GCF_900112425.1. Taxonomy (GTDB): domain Bacteria; phylum Pseudomonadota; class Gammaproteobacteria; order Burkholderiales; family Burkholderiaceae_C; genus Variovorax. The sequence continues at coordinate 131,951 of NZ_FOLP01000007.1, forward strand.
TCTTGCTGCCGAAGCTGCACGCGATGAACTTCGTGCTCGACGCGGTGCTCGACGGCGGCGTCAACGACGCGCTCAACCTCGACACGCACGGCAAGTCGCTGTCGTTCCTGCTGCTGGACATGCCCGTTCGCGTGCCGCGTTCGCTGGAGCCCTTGCTGGCCGGGCCCTGACGCGCCTTCCCTTTTCCCACCGACCCATTTCCATTTCATCCCATACGGAGACAAAACAATGAAGCGATTTCCCCTCACCGTGCTGACCGCCGCGCTGGCCCTGGTGCCGCTGCTGGGCCACGCGCAGGCCTTCCCCGAGAAGGCCATCACCTTCGTCGTGCCGTTCGCGGCCGGCACCGCCACCGACCAGATCGCGCGCGCGCTGGGCAACCAGATCGCCACCGAGACCAAGCAGGCCGTCATCATCGACAACAAGGCCGGCGCGAGCGGCTTCATCGCCTCGCAGGCCGTGGCCAAGGCGCCCGCCGACGGCTACACGGTGCTCATCACCACCAACACCACGCACGCGGCCAACGAGCACCTGTTCAAGAAGCTGCCCTACGACCCGGTGAAAGACTTCGCACCGGTTGCCGCGCTGGGCAAGGGCGGCCAGATCATGGTGGTGAACCCCGCGTTCCCCGCGAAGAACGTGGGCGAGTTCATCGCGCTCGCCAAGAAGGACCCGGGCAAGTACAGCTTCGGCAGCGGCAGTTCGTCGAGCCGCATGGCCGGCGAACTGCTGCAGCAGATGGCCAACATCAAGCTGCTTCATGTGCCCTACAAGAGCAACACGTTGGCCGTGACCGACCTGCTGGGCAGCCAGATCAACATGATGATCACCGACACGGCCACCGGCCTGCCGCAGGTGAAGGCCGGAAAGCTGCGCGCGCTGGGCGTTTCCAGCTCGGCGCGCTCGCCGCTCGCGCCCGACGTGCCCACCATTTCCGAAGCCGGCGTGAAGGGCTATGAAATGGGCTACTGGTTCGCCGCCTACGCGCCCGCCAAGACGCCGCCCGCCGTGGTCAAGCGCCTGAACGAACTGCTGGTGAAGGCCGCGAAGAGCGAGGCCGCCAGGACCGCCTTCTACGAGCCGACCGGCACCGAGGTGTTCACGGGCTCGCCCGAAGAGCTGGGCAAGTTCCAGGCGGGCGAGTCGCAGAAGTGGGGCCGCATCGTGAAGGCGGCCGGTATCGAGGCCGAATAAGGTCGAACAAGGCTGAACGCTCAGCCCCGGCTCGCGGCCGGTGCGCTGTGCACCGCGAAGCCTGCCTGCCCCGGCGCAATGTCGGGCCGCAGGGTGAGCGCGGGAATCTCGTAGTCGCCGGCGTTCTGGCGGCGAAACGGAATCGGGTCGGCGGTGAAGAGCGTGTCGAGCCGCTCGCCCAGTTCCCCGGTGATGCGCGCGTACACAGCGGCATCCACCTTGTGCGTGCGATGCACCACGTACGGCGGCACCACGTCGAAGCCGGGGTAGTACAGGATGCCGTGGTGAATGGGAAACAGCAGGTCGTTCATCGGCCCGTTGATGCCGCGCGGCGCGTAGTGCGACTCCCAGCCGCCGGCCGTCACCACCAGCATGGCGCGCTTGCCGGCCATCGTGCCTTCGCCGAAGCGGTCGCCCCAGTGCGTGTCCGAATGCTCGCCCACGCCGTAGGCGAAGCCATAGGCATAGATGCGCTCGACCCAGCCCTTGAGGATCGCGGGCATCGAGTACCACCACAGCGGAAACTGCAGGATCACCGCGTCGGCCCACAGCAGCTTCTGCTGCTCGGCGGCAACGTCGGCCGTCTGCGTGCCGGCTTCGAAGGCGTGCAGCGAATCCATCGAAGGGTCGAAGCGCGCGGCGGCGTCGCGCGCGGGAAAGTCGTCGGCGTCGAGCGCGGGCTTCCAGCGCATGGCGTACAGGTCGGATGTGCGCACGGTGTGGCCGGCGGCCGTGAGGCGTTCGCTCATGAAGCGGTGCAGCGCGCCGTTGAGCGACGCGGTTTCGGGGTGGGCGAGGACCAGCAGGATGTTCACGGTTTTTGCAGGGGTTCGAATGAAGATGGCCTCAGGTTAGGTGCCGTGGCGATATATTGGAAATGAATAGTTTGAATTCCAGGAATTGCCATGAACAATTTCAGCCGCCTCGACCTGAACCTGCTGGTGACGCTCGACACCCTGCTGGCCGAGCGCAACGTGACCCGCGCCGCCGAGCGCCTGAACCTGTCGCAGCCCTCGGTGAGCGTGCAACTCGCCAAGCTGCGCGAGGTGTTCGGCGACCCGTTGCTGGTGCCCGCGCAGCGCGGCATGCGGCCCACGGCACGCGCCGACGAGTTGCGCGAACCGCTGCGCGAGGCGCTCGCATTGCTGGGCCGCGCGGTGGCGCCCACCCGGCCTTTCGACCCGGCCGAGGCCACCACCACCTGGCGCGTGGCGGCGGCCGACTATGCCGAGTCGGCCATCCTGCTGCCGGCGTTGGCGGGGCTGCGCGCCGAGGCGCCGAACACCCGGCTGGCCGTGGTGGAGGCGGTGCCCTCACGCATGGCGCGCCAACTGGAGCAGGCGGAGATCGACCTGTTCTTTCACACCAGCGTGGGCGCGCCACCCGGCTTGCACCGGCGCGTGCTGTTCCATGAGCGCTATGTGCTGGCCGGGCGGGCAGGGCACCCGCGTTTGAAGCGGCGGCCCACGCTCGCGCAGTTCTGCGCGCTGGAGCATGTGGTGGTGTCGCTGGGCGGCGGCGGCTTCGTCGGGCCGACCGACGACGCGCTGGCCGAGAAAGGGCTCACGCGGCGCGTGGCGCTGTCGGTGCCGCACTTTCTTTTCATGATGTCGGTGCTGGCCTCCACCGACATGGTCGCGATGCTGCCCGAGCGGCTCGCGCGCGGCGCACCGTGGTTGAAGGTGGTGGAGGCGCCGCTGGAGGTGCCGGGCTACGAGATGGCGATGCTGTGGCACGAGCGCCGCCACCGCGACCCGGGGCACCGGTGGCTGCGCGAGCGGATCGCGGAGAGCTTGTGAAGACCTGCGGGCCGATGCGCCACGGCAAGGAAAAGCTTCGAGCCGGATTGCCCGGGTTTCAATGCAACTCGATGGTCTGGCCCAGCAACCCCGATGGCTCGGCACTCGGCCCGACGAGGATCTCGACTTCGCCCGCCTCGAACAAGGGCTGCAGGTCCGGGCCGAGGTAGCGCAGCTCGGCCACCGGCAACTGCAGGTTCACTTCGCCGGCTTCGCCGGGCATCAATCGCAGCTTCGCGTAGCCCTTGAGTTCCAGCAGCGGCCGGGTGACACGGCCCAGCTTGCCGCGAACGAACAGGAAGACCGTTTCTTCAGCCTCGCGCGCACCCACGTTGCGCAGACCGACGCTGATCTTCAGCGTGTCCTGCTCGCTCACGCGCCGCGGCTCGACCTGGAGCGCGTCGTAGACGAACCGGCCGTAGCTCAGGCCGTGGCCGAAGGCATACAGCGGCGAATTCTCGACGTCCTGGTACCTGCTCGTGAAGTAGTCGGCGGCGTTCATCGGCCGGCCGCTGGGGCGCTGGCCGAAGTAGACCGGCACCTGCCCGACGGCGCGCGGCCAGCTCATCGGCGTGCGGCCGCCTGGCGTTGCCCGGCCCGTGACCACGTCGGCGATCGCATGGCCGGCCTCGGTGCCGAGGAACCACGCAGCGAGCAGCGCATCGGCGTGTTCGGCCAGCCAGGGGACGACGAGCGGGCGGCCCGAGAACAGGACGGCGACGACGGGGATGCCCAGCGCGTGTGCACGCGCGATCACCGCTTCGGCCAGGGCCTGTTGACGGCCGGGGAGCGCGGGCGTGGCACGGCTCGCCGCCTCGCCGCTCATCGTGGCACGCTCGCCCAGGCACAGCACGACGGCGTCGGCGCCGTCGCACAGCGCGACGGCCGTTTCGATGCCGCTGTCGTCGACGCCCCCGATGTCCTCGATGGCAACACCGGGCGCATGCCGTATGTCGGTCTGCGGCAGCGCGGCGCGCAAGCCGGCAAGCACGCTGGTGGCCGGCTCGTGTTCGCCGGCGCCCCACCACGGGCCCTTCATCTCGGTGGTCGCGTCGGCCAGCGGGCCGATGACGCAAAGAGCCTTTGCCGCGGCCGGCAAGGGCAGGGTGTCTTGCGCGTTCTTCAGCATGACGATGGCCTTGCGCCCGGCCTCGCGCGCCAGCGCGCGCCGCTCGGCGACAACTGCCGCGGCCTCCGGTGTCGCGCCGCGGCGGTAGGGGTCGTCGAACAGGCCGAGCTGCTCCTTGAGCCGCAGCACGCGGCGCACGCTCGCGTCGATCTCATCGATCGTCACGCGTCCCTGCTCGAGCGCGACAGGCAGGCCCTTGCGGTACGCGTCGGCCATCATGTCGATGTCGACGCCGGCCTTCAGCGCCAGCACCGCGGCATCGACGAGATCGGCCGCGACGCCGTGCTTGATCAACTCCGCGATCGCGTTGTAGTCGCTGACGATGACGCCGTCCCAGCCCATCTCGCCGCGCAGCCAGTCGCGCAGCAAGGGGGTGTGCGCCGTCATCGGGACGCCGTTGAGATCGGTGAAGGCGGGCATCAGCGTCGCCACGCCGGCGCGCACCGCCGCCGCGAAGCCCGGCAGGTGCACCTCGTGCAAGGTGCGCTCGGAGATGTCCACGGCGGCGTACTCGCGCCCCGCGGTGACGGCGCCGTACGCGACGAAATGCTTCGCGCAGGCGGCCAGCGACTCGGCCGACGACAGGTCGGCGCCCTGGAAGCCGCGCACCTTGGCCTGCGCGATGCGTGCGTTCAGCCAGGGGTCTTCGCCGGGGCCTTCCGCGGTGCGGCCCCAGCGGGGATCGCGCGACACGTCGAGCATCGGCGCGAAGGTCATCGCCAGGCCGTCGGCCGCGCCTTCGCGCGCGGCCTCGCGCGCCGTGCGTTCCCAAAGGCCTTCGTCGAAGGTGCCGGCCTCCGCGAGCGGGATCGGAAAGAGCGTGCGGTGGCCGTGGATGATGTCCAGGCCGATCAGCAGCGGAATGCCGAGCCGCGACTTCTCGACGGCCAGCCGCTGCATCTCGTGCGTGGGGCCGGCGCCGACCATGTTCAGCAGGTTGCCGACGGTGCCGTCGACGATCGACTGCGTGGAGTCTCCCGCGAGCACCGGTCCGGTGACCGTGTAGCCGGAGGCAGTCATCGTCAGTTGACCCAGCTTTTCGGCCAGCGTCATCCGGGCCATGAGGGAATCGATGCGGCTCATCAGGGATTTCGAATAGAACCCAGGGGCCCTAATGATGGCATGCTGCGGGGAACCGTCGGCCACATGGGGCCGATGATCCGGTGAAACCAGACGTGACACCCGGAACGAGAACGAAAGGAGCCGTTCGTGCAGAAGGAAGACAGGAACCCGAAGGCATTGGCAGCACTGCCCGATGAAGCCTTGATCGACGCCGTGCAGCGGCAGACCTTCCGCTATTTCTGGGACGGTGCGGATGCCGCCAGCGGCCTGGCGCTGGACCGCCGCACGCTCGTCGGCGCCACGGGCGAAGACCTGGCGGACGAGAGGGTCGCCATCGGCGGCACGGGCTTCGGCATCATGGCCATGATCGTTGCGGTGGAGCGCGGCTGGACCGCGCGCGACGCGGCGCTGGAGCGCCTGGGGCGCATGATGGAAGCACTCCTGCGCGCCAGGCGCTACCACGGCGCCTTTCCGCACTTCATGGACGGGGCGAGCGGCGAGACGATCCCGATGAGCCCGAAGGACGACGCGGGCGACCTCGTCGAGACCTCGTTCCTCTGCATGGGCCTGCTCTGCGCGCGCCAGTACTTCAGCGAAGACACGGCCGTGGCGCGCCGCTTGCGCAGCGACATCGACACGCTGTGGCACGGCGTCGAATGGAACTGGTTCACCCAGGGCGGACGGGACGTGCTGTATTGGCACTGGAGCCCGAACCACGGCTGGGCGATGAACCATGAGGTGCGCGGCTGGAACGAGTGCCTCATCACCTACCTGATGGCCGCGGCCTCGCCGCGCCATGCGATCGATCCGAAGGTGTACCACCGCGGGTTTGCGGCGGGGCCGGACTTTCTCAACGGCCGCTCGTACCACGGCATCGAACTGCCGCTGGGCCCGCCGAACGGGGGGCCGCTGTTCTTCACGCACTACTCGTTCTGCGGCCTCGATCCGCACGGCCTGAAGGACCGCTACGCCGACTACTGGGACCTCAATTGCCGCCATGTGCGCGTCAACCACGCGCACTGCGTCGCCAATCCGCGCGGCCACAAGGGCTACGGCGAATCGTGCTGGGGCCTGACGCCAGCGACGACCCCGACGGCTACCTCGCGCACGATCCGAACAACGACAACGGCACCATCTCGCCGACGGCCGCGCTGTCCAGCCTGCCGTACGCGCCCACCGAGGTGATGCGGGCGCTGCGGCATTTCCTCACGGCGCATGGCGAGCGGGTGTGGCGCGACTACGGCTTCGTCGATGCGTTCTGCGAGGACCGCGGCTGGTTCGCCAACACCTTCCTTGCCATCGACCAGGGCCCGATCGTCGTGATGATGGAGAACCATCGCACGGGCCTGCTGTGGAAGCTGTTCATGGGCGTGCCCGAAGTGCAGGCCGGGCTGCGCGCCCTGGACTTCAGCAGCCCGCATCTCGGGCCGTCCGCACTGTGAGCTTCGGCGTGGCGAGCCCGCAAGACCCGGCTTTCGAGTCCTGGCTCGACAGCCAGCTTTCGCGTTCGGCGAGCGCGATGCTGACGAGCATCTCGCCGCTGTCGATCGTCAAGCACCGCGCGGGCTTCGGCCAGACCATACGGCCGATCGCTGGCGCCATCGTCGCCTCGCCCGTGCTCGGCAACTACGACCCGGACCCGGACTACTTCTTCCACTGGTTTCGCGACTCCGCAGTCGTCATCGATGCGCTGCGCCTGCTCTACGCCGAGCGGCGCATCGGCGACGAAGCCCTGCGGCATCTGCGTGACTTCACCCGCTTCAGCCTTGCCGTGAACGGGCTCGACGGCCGCACGGTGGCCGCGGTGCAGGACCGCAAGGCGCGCGTGGCGCCCGAGTTGCTGCAGTACCTGCGCGAGGACGACGACCTCTCGGGTGCCTACGCCGATGCCGTCGTTGCCGATACCAGGGTGAACCCCGACGGCACGCTCGACGCCCTGCGATGGGCGCGCCCCCAGCACGACGGTCCGCCGCTGCGCGCGTTGGCGCTGCTGCGCTGGGTGGCCGGCGGGCACCTCGACGCCGCGCTGCTGGCGGAGGTCGTGCCGCTGATCCGTTTCGACATCGGCTTCACGCTGCGCCACTGGCGCGAGCCGTCCTACGACATCTGGGAAGAGGAGCTCGGCCACCACTACTACACGCTGCGCGTCGCAGGGGCCGCGCTGGCCGAAGGCGCGGCGTGGCTGGAAGGGCTGGGCGACTCGGCGCAGGCGCAACGCTGCCGGGAAGAGTCGCAGGCCGTGCGGCAGCTGCTCGACGGGTACTGGGCAGATGAACGAGGCGAAGGCGAAGGCGATCACGACGCGGCGTGCGGCTACTACCGTTCACGCGTGCTGGCGGACGGCCAGCCCGGTCCCAAGGCGCTGGACATCGCGGTGATCCTCTCGGCGATCCACAGCCTCGGCACCGAGCCCGCGCATGGACCGGCCGACCCGCGCATGCAGGCCACGCTGGCGCGGCTCGACGCGCTGTTCGACGCGGCCTATCCGATCAACCACGGCCGTGCCGCGGGCCGCGGCGCGGCGATGGGGCGGTACGCCGGCGACGTGTACTGCTCGGGCGGCGCGTACTACTTCTCGACGCTCGGCGCGGCGGAGTTCTGTTTCCGCGCCGCGGCCATGGCCGGCCATACGAGCGGAAAGACGGGCAGCGATGCACGGCCTTCGACCCGGTGGATCGAACGCGGCGACGCCTACCTCGCCACCGTGCGCGCCTACACGCCGGCAAGTGGCGACCTGTCGGAACAGTTCGACCAGCACAGCGGCGCGCAGACCTCGGCGAAGCAACTGGCCTGGAGCCACGCCGCGTTCATTTCGTGTGTCTCGGCGCGCCGCATCGCGGCCGCCGCCTGCCAAGTGCCGCGATAGCGATGAGCGAGCGACCTGAGAACCGCGCCGAGCCGGCTGCAAGGACCAGCGTCTTGCGCCAGGTCAGCGAGTTGCTCGGCGCCTTGCGCGTGTCCCCGGTCGCGAAATCGCTTGTCGCGCTGATGGGCGCGATCATCGTGGTCGTCGCGCTCACGGCGTACGGGCAGATCGAGCTCAACAGCTGGAACAAGCCTTTCTACGATGCGATCTCGCGCCGCGACCTGAGCGAGTTCGTCGTGCAGGTGGGCGTCTTCGCGGTCATTGCGGGCGCGCTGCTGGTCTTGAACGTCGGGCAGCGGTGGCTGGGCGAAACCCTGCAGCTGAAGCTGCGCGAAGCGGTGGTCAACGACCTCGTGGGGCTGTGGCTGCAGCCGCGCCGGGCGTTCTGGCTCCAGGCCAGCGGCCCGATGGGCGCCCACCCCGACCAGCGCATGCACGACGACACGCTGAAGCTGTGCGACCTGTCGGTCACCCTCGGCGTGGGGCTGCTGCAGGCGGCGATGCTGTTCGGCAGCTTCGCGAGCGTGCTGTGGGTCATCTCCAAGGACTTCAGCCTCTTCTTCGACGGCAAGGACCACGTGCTGCCGGGCTTCATGCTGTGGGCGGCAATCGCCTATGCGGTGGCCGGCTCGCTGGTCACCTACTGGGTCGGCAACGGCCTGATCTCGCGCAACGCCGAGCGCTACGCGCGCGAAGGCGAGTTGCGCTTCTCGCTGACGCGCATCAACGAGCATCTGGACGGCATTTCGCTGGCGGGCGGCGAGGGCGACGAGAAGCGCCGCGTCGCCACGCATTTCGGCGACGTGCTGCGCGCCACGTCGCGCGTGGTGCTCGGGCTGACCAACCTGACCTGGGTCACCGCGGGCTTCGGCTGGGTCACCATCATCGCGCCGACGCTGGTGGCCTCGCCCCTGTACTTCTCGGGCAAGGTGTCGTTCGGCGGCTTGATGATGGCGGCCGCGGCCTTCACGCAGGCGCAGTCGTCGCTGCGCTGGTTCGTCGACAACTTCAGCATCATTGCCGACTGGCGCGCCACGCTGCTGCGTGTGTCCGACCTGCGCCGGATGCTGGCGTCCGACCTGGAGACGCAGGCGGGCGGCAGCCGCATCGCCTACGAAGAAGGCGAGGCCGGCGCGCTTGCGATGGACGCGCTCGAGGTCCGCTCCTGGAGCGGCCACGACCGGCTGGACGCCCCGGGCCTGGTGGTGCACCGCGGCCAGCGCGTGCTGATCCTCGGCACGCCGGGCACGGAGAAGACCTTGCTGTTCCGCGCGCTCGCGGGCCTCTGGCCCTGGGGCTGTGGCACCGTGCGCCGGCCCGCGGGCGAGACGATCCACTACATGCCGCGCGGCACGCCCTACATTCCCCGCGGCACGCTGGCCGAAGTGCTGTCGTATGCGATGGAACCCGCGAGCTACCCCAGGGAGGCCATGGTGGCCGCGCTGGCGAGCGTGGGCCTGCAGCGCCTGGAGCCCTTGCTGAACAGGACGGGCCGCTGGGAGAGCGAGCTCAGCATGGACGAGCAGCTGCGCCTGGGCTTCGCCCGCGTGATGCTGCAGGCACCGCCCTGGCTGGTGATGGACGAGGCCTTCAGCGCGTTCGACGACGACACGCTCGAACTCATCGTCGGCGTGCTGGGCAAGCTCACGCACACGGGCATCGTCCACATAGGCTCGGCCGGCGGGGCGCACGACCGGCTGTTCACGCAGGTGGTGCATCTGGTCAAGGCGCCCAGCGCCGAGCCCGAGGAGCAGCGAGCATGAGACACCCCGAGTCGACCGTCAGCCGGGCGCGCCGCGCCCTCATGCGGCTGATGCTGGCGCTGCCCGCGTGGGCCGGGGCGGCCGCGCCGGCCGGGGCGGCGGATTTCGGCTTCCGCCCGCCGCCCGATCCCGACGACGCCACCACGGCGGACCTGATGCGGGACCTGGCCCAGCGCATCCTGCCGGTGTACCAGGAGGCGGAGACCGATGTCTTCCTGGCCAACGTGACCGCCTTGCAGATCGTCAGCGGCGCCTACCGTGCCGCCTCCGACAGCAGCGGCTCGCTGCGCAGCCGCCGCCAGGGCAAGCCCTTCGACGGCCTGGTCGAGCGCGCGATCCTCGACGGCATCTATGCGCGTGCGCGCATGCTCGAAGCGGACGAGCACGTCGGTTTTGCCGACGCCTACGCGCGCTCGTTCCGGGAACTGGTGTCGCCGCTGGACAACGTGCAAGCGCAGGCCATCATGGCGCGGCTCGAAATTCCGCCGGCGGCGTACAGGGAGCCGCTGCGCCAGGCTTTCGATCTCTGGCGCGCGAAGGGCAGCCTCCCGCAGGACGATGCGCTGGCGCTCGTGCGAACCTGGCTCTCGTACCAGTCGCGCCGCAGCTTCAACGCGCTGCTGCCTGAGTTGTTCGCGGCGGAGAACGGCATCCGCTACGTGGCGGAAACCGGCATCAGGATTCCCGTGCGCGCGGGCGTCATCCACGCGAACCTGGTGCGGCCCGGCCGCGCGAGCGGCGCCCTGGCGACGCTGCTGCGCTTCACGCTCGACCCCGCCGAGGACGACGCCCAGCGCAGCGCCGCCAAAGGCTACGTCGGCGTCACGGCGTACGTGCGCGGACGCACGCCCGACGGCAAGGGCGCCGTGTGGCCCTTCGTTCACGACGGCGAAGACGCCGCCGCCGTCATCGACTGGATCGCCCGCCAGGCGTGGAGCGACGGGCGCGTGTGCATGCTCGGCGACGGCTACTCCGGCTTCGCCGCCTGGGCCGCCGCGCGCAGGCGGCCGGCGGCACTGAAGGCCATTGCCACCATCGCGCCGATGGCGCCGGGCATCGACTTTCCGATGGCCGGGCAGATCTTCCGCAACGCCATGGTCCGCTGGGCGCAGGAGCATGCGAGCGGCGAACCCGTGCGGGCCGGCGCTGGCACCGGCACCGGCACCGGCACTGGCACTGGCACTGACACCGACGTCGATGCCGACCCGGACGCGATGTGGCAGGCACTTGACGCGCGCTGGCACCGCGGCAACCGTCCCTACTGGGACGTGGACCGCGTCCTGCTGGGCAAGCGCAGCAGGTTGATCCGCACCTGGCTCACGCACCCGAGCCACGACCGCTACTGGCAGAAGTTCCTGCCGTCGGCGGAGCAGTTCGCGCGCATCGACATTCCGGTGCTGAGCTTTGCGGGCTACTACGGCGGCGACGCCGGCGCGCTCTACTACCACCACGAGCATCTGCGCAACCAGCCGCAGGCCGACACCACGCTGCTGCTCGGCCCCTACGACGCGGCCTCGGTGCGGCTCGGCACGGCGGCCAGGCTGCGCGGCTACACGCTCGACCCCGTCGCGCGCGTCGACCTGCCCGAACTGCGCTACCAGTGGCTGGACCATGTCCTGCAGGGCGCGAACAAGCCTTCGTTGCTGGCGGACCGCGTCAATTACCAGGTGATGGGCGCGGACCAGTGGCGCCATGTGCCGGTGCTGGACGCGCCGCAGCGCAGCCAGGCCCAGCTGCGCCTGTACCTCGACACCACAGAGCGCGACGAGCCGCACCGCCTGTTGCCGTCGCCGTCCGAAGGCGGTGGTGGTGGTGGTGGCGGTGGCAATGCGCGGCTGTCGGTCGACCTGGCCGACAGGCGCGACGTGCGCGACCCGTGGCCCGACGCGCTGCGCATGCAGCAACTGCCGGCGCGCAACAGCATCAGCTTCGTCAGCGATCCGTTCCCGGACGGCACCGAGATCTTCGGCAGCCTGCGCGGCGTGTTCGACATCACGCCCTCGCGGCAGGACGTGGACTTCAACATCTCGCTGTACGAGCAGACCGAAAGCGGCGAGTACCAACTGCTGTTCGACCCCTACGACTTCCGCGCCAGCTACGCGGGCCACCGCGTGCGCCGCCGGCTGCTTCGGGCCGGCGAGCGTCAGTTGCTTGCGTTCACCGTCGAGCGCGTGACGGCTTGCAGGCTTGCGGCGGGCAGCCGCATCGTGCTGGTGATCGGCCTCGACAGGCGGCCCGACCGGCAGGTCAACTACGGCAGCGGCAAGGACGTGAACTCCGAAACCATCGCCGACGCAAAGTGGCCGGTGCGCGTGCGCTGGCATGCGCGCAGCTACATCGAGATCCAGACCGGCAAGGCTTGAGTGCTCAGGGTGTAGGCGGAACTTGGTCGCCCACGGTGCCGATGACGACGCCTTCGCAAGGCGCCAACACCAGGCGCCCCTCGATGGACTCGGTGCGCGCGGCATCGGTCGATGCCAGCACGATCGGCCGGTGCGGCATCAACGCTGGCGAAATCGGCACCGGGGTGGCGCCGAAGTTGAACAGCACCACCAGCCGTCGCCCCTCGAAGTTGCGCGCATAGGCGAGCACGTCGCCCTCTGCTTCGAGCGCTTCATGGTGGCCCCGGTTCAGCGCGGGCTGCGCGCGGCGCAACGCGATGAGCTTGCGGTAGAGCGCCAGCATCGATCCTTCGTCACGTGATTGCGCCCGCACGTTCTGCGTGGGCCAGTCGGGCGCCAGGCGCAGCCACGGCGTGCCGGTCGTGAAGCCCGCATGCGCTGCGTCGCTCCACTGCATGGGGGTTCGCTCCGGGTCGCGGCCCAGGCCCATGCCGGGCTTGTTCTTCTCGAACGGGTCCTGCACTTCATCGGCGGGAATGGGGACGTCGGTCATGCCGATCTCGTCGCCGTAGTAGAGCGTGGGCGTGCCGCGCAGCGTGAGCAGCAGCATGGCCGCGAGCCGCGCCATCCGCGGCCCGACGCGGCTCGCGATGCGCGACTTGTCGTGGTTGCCCAGCACCCAGTTCGGCTGGGCGCCGGCGGGCAGGGCGGCTTCGTAGTCGCGCACGAAGCGGCCGATGCGCGCCGCCTGCCACTCAGTGGCAATCAGCTCGAAGTTGAAGGGCAGTTGCACGCCTTCGAGTACCCCTTCGGTGTTGCGTCCGTAGTAGGCGACCAGGCGCGGCAGCGGCAGGTAGAGCTCGCCGATCAGCAAGCGCGAGGAGCGCGCGTCGCTGAACGCGTCGACCACGCGGCGCATCTCGGCCACGATGGGTTGCACCTCCGGCAGGTCGGTGTTGTAGAGCATCTGCAGCCGGAGAAACGGGTCCTGGCCCTCGACGAAGTCGGGGTTCGGCGGGTTGTCGCGGAACTGCGCGTCCTTGACGATCTGGGAGAGCACGTCCACCCGGAATCCGTCGACGCCGCGCCGCAGCCAGAAGCGCAGCACCTCGTACATCGCGGCGCGCACTTCGGGGTTGCGCCAGTTGAGGTCGGGCTGTTCCTTCAGGAACGAATGGCCGTAGTACTGGCCCGTGGCCGCGTCGAAGGCCCAGGCCGGCCCGCCGAAATTGCCGAGCCAGTTGTTGGGCGGCCCGCCGTCCGGCGCCGGGTCGCGCCAGATGTACCAGTCGCGCCGCGGATCGCTGCGTGCGCTGCGGCTCCGCGCGAACCACGGATGGCGGTCCGACGTGTGGTTGGGCACGAAGTCCAGGATGATCCTGAGCCCCCGTGCGTGCGCCTCTTGCACCAGCGCATCGAAGTTGTCGAGCGTGCCGAAGCGCGGATCGACGTCGCAGAAATCGGCGATGTCGTAGCCGAAGTCCGCCATCGGCGAGGGATAGATCGGCGAGATCCAGACGGCATCGACGCCGAGCGAGACCAGGTGATCGAGCCGGGCGCGGATGCCGTCGAGGTCGCCGATGCCGTCGCCGTTGCTGTCCTGGAACGAACGCGGGTAGACCTGATAGACGATTCCGTACTTCCACCAGTCGTCGGCTGACATCTTGATCCCCTCATGCCCGGTGTCGGGTGGGGCCATTGTCTACAGAAAGGAAAGTGCGCGGGGCACCGCTGCGCCACAACGCGGCGGCGCGGGTTGTCGCCGCCTGCCGCCCATTTGGCTCAAGGCCGAGAGCGAGGGGCTCCTTCTTCGGGGTCGAACATCGCGATGCCGCCAAGGGCCGCCGTCGACGGCTCCTCGTTCTGCAGAACGTCCCAGTGCTCGGCCAACTTGCCACCCTTGATGCGAAAGACATCGACCACCACCTGCGGTGCCTCGGCCCAGCCGCGGATGCGGCCGTGGATGGCGACCAGATCGCCTTGCGCGACGACAAGGCCGGGCTCGTACCAGACGGTTTCCGACAGGCCGGCGACAAGCGCCTCCAACGCGTCGCGGCCCTGCGCGATGTTGGGGTTGTGCTGGACGTAGTCCGGCGCGTAGAGGCGTCGTACCGCCGATGCGTCATGACGCTGGAACAGCGATGTCATCGCCTCGAGCACCAACGCCTTGTTGCGTCGAGGACGGTCATCGAAGACCACGTCGGCCGGCCGGGTGACGGCCACTGTGCCGGTCAACCGCATGAACTGGCCGCTTGGCAGCGTGGCATACGAGTGCACCAGGCCACGGTCGTGGTCCTGGACATTCGTGACCGTCGCGCCGTTCTGTTCCTGCCAGCTCACGGCGAAGATGCTGTTGCCGAGCGGCACGACCTGGATGTCGACGACCTCGGTCCGCGCGAACGGCCCTTGCTTGATCTCGAACTTCAGTTGCGAGGTGGACAGCAACGTCAGGCTGACCTGGAAGTCCGGATAGGAGACATCCATTTCCTGCCCGACGGGAAAACGATCGATCGACAATTTCGGAGTCCTTCTGAGTCTGGTGATGAAAGGCCCGGGTGAGCTGTGTAGCCCGGGCCGACCGAGCCGACCGCCCGCACCCTGGTGCGGCGGACGTCCTGTTCTGTTCGGTGGAAGGGGGGATGACGACGCTCGAAAAAAGCGGTCCGTGTCGTTCGGGAACGCAGGCGCCCCGAATCTCCATCCCCCGCTCGAATCACCCAGCGCTGGCAGGCACGGGCGTGTTGAGGAGTTGCTGCTCCCAGAGAAACGCGATGCCGCTGCCGCCGGCATGCTGCGTGATCACCTTGGTCAGCTCGACGGCCTGCTCGGTGCGCGCCCAGTCGCGCTGCCATTCGGCCGCCAGCGCCATCCACGTCATCATGTTGGCGCCGGCCGCGAGCATGCGCTGGATGGCGACCTGGTGGGCCTCGACCGACACGGCGCCCGAGGCGTCGGTGATCACGGTCACGTCCCAGCCTTCGCCGAGCGCCTGGATGGTCGGCATCGCGACGCACACCTCGGTCCACAGCCCGGCAATGATCAGTTGCTTGCGGCCCGTTGCCTTGACGGCGTTCACCACCTTCGGGTCTTCCCAGGTGTTGATGAACGTGCGGTCGATCACCTCCTGGCCGGGGAACACCTCGGTGATCTGCGGGAACAGCAGGCCCCCGCGGTCGGCGATCACCGTCGTCAGGATGGTCGGCACGCCGAAGGCCCGGGCCGCCTTCGCCAGGCCCGCCGTGTTGTTGATCACCATCTGCGGCTCGTGGCTGTTCACATTCGCGAGCTGGTAAGGCTGGTGGTCGATCAGAACGAGGACCGAGTCCTCGGGGCGAAGCAGCGAAGCGAGGCCGTTGCGAAAAGTCATTGATGCATCCTTTGTTGCGGTTGTGAGCGAAGTGGTCGCCGGAAACATGCGCGTTCAGCGACGTCGCCTGTCCGCAGTATTGCGTTCCGCATTCAGGTGCGGTAGTACCATCTTGCGGCGATCTGTGTCGCGTTATGAGGAACGCTGGATGGACATTGAAGACCTTCAAACCTTCGTGGAAGTTGCCAACTCCGGGGGCATTTCGCCGGCCGCGCTGCGGCTCGGCGTGTCCAAGTCGATGGTGAGCCGCCGGCTCGTGCGGCTCGAAGGGGAACTCGGCGTGCAACTGCTGGCGCGGTCCACGCGCGGCGCTTCCCTCACGGAAGCCGGGTCGACGTTCCAGGAATACGCCGCCAGGATCTGCGCCGAAATCGAGGTGGCCAAGGAAACCATCTCGCCCGCCGGCGACCTGAGCGGCCGGCTGCGGATTGCCGTGCCGCTGACTTTCGGCCCGAGCTACTTTGCGCCGATGCTCGCGGAGATGGGGCGGCGCCACCCGGGGCTTCACATCCAGACCTGCTACAGCGATCGCTTCGTCGATCTCATCGGGGAAGGTTTCGATTGCGCGATACGGGTCGGCTATCTGCAGGACTCCAACCTGATTGCAAGGCGCGTCGGCCCGATCTACGGCAAGCTCGTTGCGAGTCCGGACTACGTCGAGGCGCATGGGTCGCCCGAAACGCCGGAGGCGCTGCTCGAGCATCAGGCGCTGATGCAGGGAACCGAGGCATGGCAGCTGATGGATGGCGACAAGATCGTCACGGTGCGCCCCCGGGGCCGCTTCAAGGCCGACAACGGCACGGCCTTGCTCGCCGCCGCGGCAGCAGGACTGGGCATCGCCTACTTGCCCGACTGGCTCACGCACGAGCATGTGACTTCAGGGGCGCTGGTGCCCGTCATGACGCGCCACCCGCCGCCGCCGGCAGGGGCATACGTCATCCGGCCGTCGGGCCAATATCCGGCGCGGAAGATCCGCGTGCTCACCGAGCTTCTGATCGAGTATTGCGACAAGTCGCCGCAGCCCGGGGAAACTGCCGCCGGCTGAGTGGTGAGCCGGCATCGCCCGTTCGAAGCCGGCGATGCAAGGCACCGCCCGCATCGCCGCTCGCTGCGGCAGGGTCGTCGGGTGCATCAGGCGCGAACTTCACGCGGGTTCGCGCACCGACCCTGCCGCTCATGCCCCGTCAGCCGGGGTCCGCCCGCATCAGGCGGCCGGTTGCAGTTCAGCCACGCACTCCTGGAACAACTCCGCCGCCTCGCGTGCCAGTTCGGCTGCGATCCAGAGCACGTTTTCCAGGTGCTTCGGTCCGTCGCCTGTCGTCCATTCGATGCCCTCGCCGTAGCAGCACCACAGCAGCGATCTCAGCTGCTCCAGATTGCTTTCGAGGAGGTCCACCGCGCTGGGACCGGCGGTGTCCGCGGCTGCGGGAGGTGCCGGCGTGGGACGCCGGGCCATAATTCGTTTAGCCATGTTTTGTGCTTTCTTTCCAAAGTAACTGCACTTGATGTGGTCAGACGGTTGGGGTGCTGATACGCCCCGGCCGTCGCCTTTTCTGCTTCGCATTCGCCCCGATGCGTGTGGCACCGAAGGCCCGCCGCGAAGCTTGCGGCTCATTCGTTCGAAATGCTGTGTGTGATGCCTTCCTTGCCCGCTGGGTGGGGCTTTGAGTGTCTGGGGCATCCACTGTAGAGAGGCACGGCGTGGGCAGCGAAACCGAATGCGCTAGTAAGTCTCGAATCGCGCGACGCAATGGTTGCCAAATGCCGCCGCCGAGGCCGGCGGCGACGAGGCGAGGGCACCGCCGGCCATGGCCGCACTCGCAACGGCATAGACCATCCGTCGAATGCCCAACAGCCGATGCCCGCCCTAGCATCCGCAACGTTGCCGCCCACCCCGACGTCTCCGATGAAACAGCTCGCCTTCTTCGCTGCCACGGCCTTGCTTTGCCTGGCCGCATTCGCCGCCGAACCCGCCAAGGACCACCCGCTGGTCGGCCGCTACGAAGGCGCCGTGCTCGACGGCTACAAGGCCGCCGCCTACGACGAGGTCGGGCTCATCAAGGAGCCGTTCCAGAACTGGGCGGGCGGCAAGCCCGAGCTGCTGCAGGTCGAGGGCAAGGTCACGCTGTACCTCTACCGGCTGCCCAAGGAGCGCTCGCTGCTCGAGGTGCAGCGCAACTACGAAGCCAGCCTGAAGGCCAAGGGCTTCGAGGTGCTGTTCACCTGCGGCACGGCCAACGCCTCCTGCTACAAGCCGCGGCCCAACAGCGTGGACACCAACACACCGTACGACTTTGCGCTGGCCTTCGACAACCCCGAGTGGCCGCGCCTGGGCAGCCGCGGCGACTACGCGCGCAACTACTTCGGGGTGAGCGGGCGCTACCTGCTCGCGAAGAAGGCCGGGCCCACGGGCACGGTGTACGCGAGCATCGCGCTGGCCGAGCACAACGCCGACGTCGGCAACCACGCCTTCGTGCGCGTGGTCGAGACCAAGGCGATGGAGGACAACAAGATCGTGTTCGTCGACGCCACGGCCATGCAGAAGAGCCTGGCCGAGACGGGGCGCGTGAACCTGTACGGCATCCTGTTCGACCTGGACAAGGACGTGATCAAGCCCGAGTCGCAGCCCACGCTCGACGAGATGACCAAGCTCATGCGCAACAACCCGCCGCTGAAGCTGTCGGTGGTGGGGCACACCGACGCGCAGGGCGAAGCCAGGCACAACGACGACCTGTCCAAGCGCCGCGCGCTGGCGGTGATCGGGGTGCTGGTGAAGGCGGGGGTCGACCCGCGCCGCTTCACCACGCGCGGGGCAGGGGCCTCGGAGCCGGTGGCGCCGAACGACAACGACGCGGGCCGCGCGAAGAACCGGCGCGTCGAGCTGATCCGGCTTTGAGGCAGAGCTTCAGCTCTTCAGCTTTCTAGCTTTTCAGCACGGCGAACAGCGTCGCCCAGTTGCCGGGCGCCGCGTCGACCAGCGCGTTCAGGTGCAGCTGCAGGCGCGCCGCCACTTCCTGCAGCGGCATGCCGTCGGCCAGCGGCGCCTCGCCGGCGATCTGCGAGATCCACAGGTCGGCGTCTTCGGAGCCGGCTTCTTCGGGCACTTCCCAGCCGCCCGCCGCGCCCAGCAGGTAGCGCAGGTGGTACTCCACGGTGAAGCCGGGCTCGGGCGTGCCTTCGCGCCGCACATGGGCCAGGCGGGCGAGGGTGGCCGCGAGCATGCGGCTGTCGAAGCTGCGGCCGTCGTCGTTGCTGCACAGCTCGGAGCCCTCGCGCGCAAAGCCGACCAGCGCCGCCCAGTAGGCCTTGTCGTGCGTGCCGTCGCGCTGTGCCATGTGACGGCTGGCAAAGCGCGCCATGAGCACCGGGTCGGACATGAGCGGCGACAGCACGAGGTCGCTGCGGAAGTCGAAGCCGAAGAAGTACATCGTGCCGTCGAGCGTGAGGGCCTCGATGGCGCCGACGTGGCCGTCGCGCCCGGCCAGCGGGGCGGGCACGCCGGCGCCGGCTGCGTCGCCTGCGGCGGCTGGCACCGCGGGGGCGGCGGCCGGAGATTTTTTCTTGAAGAAGTCGAACATCCGAAGATCCTTTGGCGAGATTTCAGTGCCCCGCCATGTTCGCAGCTTCTTCAGGTCACGGGCACGCTGGTTTCCTTCAGCACCCTCAGCACGAAGTGCGATTTGCTGTGCCGGATGCCGGGAATCTTGTAGAGCTTTTCGCGCAGCAGCCGTTCGTAGTCACGCGTGTCGCGCACGGCAATGCGAAGGTAGTAGTCGTAGTCGCCGGAGACCAGGTAGGCCTCCTGGATCTCGGGAATGGTGGCCAGCGTGCGGCCGAAGTCGTACAGGGCTTCGTCGGTGTGGCTCTCCAGCGTGACCTGCACGATCACCGAGTCGTGGTAGCCCAGCTTGGCTGCGTCCACGTCCACCGTGTAGCGCTTGATGACGCCCGTGGCCTCCAGTTTCTTGATGCGCGTCCAGCAGCTGGTGGGCGACAGGCCGACCTCGTTGCCGATCTCCTGCAGGGTCTTGCGCGAGTCCAGCAGCAGCACGCGAAGGATGGCCAGGTCGGTCTTGTCGAAAGATCCTTCGAAAGATCCATCGTCGTTGCCAAGGATTTGCCGATTGATTTTCATGAATCGCGCCTAAAGAGCCAAAAGAAAGAAGCATATTTTGCGCCGAAACCGGAAGAATTGACGGCATGCGACTGCTCGACCTACCCCTCACGAACGCCCTGTCCCTTCACCCGGAAGCGCCAGCGCGCATCCGCAACGGCGCCGAAGCCCTGCTCGACACGCTGGTCGAGTGCGGCGTGGACACCATCTTCGGCTACCCCGGCGGCGCCGCATTGCCGCTGTACGACGCGCTGCACGGCGAGCCGCGGCTGCGCCATGTGCTGGTGCGCCACGAGCAGGCGGCCGTGCACGCGGCCGAAGGCTATGCGCGCAGCACGGGCCGCGTGGGCGTGGTGCTGGTGACCTCGGGGCCCGGCGTGGGCAACACCATCACCGGGCTGCTGGACGCGATGAGCGACTCGGTGCCCGTGCTGTGCATCAGCGGGCAGGTGGCCACCGCCGTCATCGGCACGCAGGCTTTCCAGGAGAGCGACGCGCTGGGCATGTCGCGCTCGGTGACCAAGTGGAACAAGCAGGTGCGCTCGGCCGACGACGTGCCCGCGCTGGTGCGCCGCGCGCTGGAGATCGCATCGGGCGGCCGCCCCGGGCCGGTGCTGCTCGACGTGCCCAAGGACATCCAGCTCAACCGCCTGGGTCACGCGCCGCAGTCCGACGCCGTACCGCTGCGCGCGTTGCGCACCAGCCGCTCGGCGCTGCCGCCCAAGGCCATGATGCAGCGCGCGGCAGACCTGCTTTCCACCGCGCGCCGCCCGGTGATCTACGGCGGCGGCGGGCTGGTGAATTCGGGCCCCGCCGCGTGCGAGGCCTTCACCAGGCTCGTGAACCTGATGCACGCGCCGTGCACGCTCACGCTGATGGGGCTGGGCGCGTTCCCGGCGTCGGACGCCAAGTTCATCGGCATGCTGGGCATGCACGGCATGCTCGAAGCCAACCTGGCCATGCACGAGGCCGACCTGGTGGTGTGCATCGGCGCGCGCTTCGACGACCGCGTGACCGGCAAGCTCGACGAGTTCTGCCCGCATGCGCGAAAGATCCACATCGACATCGACCCCGGCAGCATCAACAAGGTGGTGCAGGTCGACGTGCCGATGGTGGGCGACTGCGCGGTGATCCTCAACGGCCTGCTGGAGCTGCTGCCGGCCGAGGGCTTCGCGCCCGAGCGGCTCGCGCCGTGGTGGGCACGCATCGAGCGCTGGCGCGCCGAAGACTGCCTGGCCTTCACGCCGCGCGAGGACGCGATCCTGCCGCAGCAGCTGATGTCGTCGCTGCAGCGCGCCATCACCGCGAGCGGGCGCGACACCATCGTGTCGACCGACGTGGGCCAGCACCAGATGTGGGCTGCGCAGTACCTGCGTTTCGACAGCCCGCGGCACTGGCTCACATCGGGCGGCGCGGGCACCATGGGCTACGGCCTGCCGGCCGCCATCGGCGCGCAGATCGGCCACCCCGAGTCGATGGCCGTGTGCGTGAGCGGCGACGCGTCGGTGCTCATGAACATCCAGGAGCTGTCGACCGCGGTGCAGCACCGCGTGCCGGTGAAGCTGGTGCTGTGCAACAACGGCTACATGGGCATGGTGCGCCAGTGGCAGGAGTTGAACCACGGCAACCGCCTGAGCCACAGCTGGAACGAGGCGCTGCCCGATTTCGTTGCGCTGGCCAAGGCTTTCGGTTGGGGTGCGCGCCGGGTGACCGACCCGGCCGATCTCGAAGACGCACTGGCCGAATGCCTGGCGAGCGAGGGGCCGTTCTTTCTCAATGTGGAAGTGGCTGCGCAGGAGAACTGCTTCCCGATGATGCCGTCGGGGCATGGGCACCACCGGGTGATGCTGGCGAAGGACCGGTGGTACGAGGAGGCTTGAGGGTTCTTTGTCTTGTTCCCTCTCTCGCTGGGAGAGGGCACTGTGCTTTCGATGAAGCGCAGCGCCTGTTCGGAGGCCGATGCCCTCACCCCAACCCTCTCCCGGAGGGAGAGGGAGTAAGACCTCACGCCGCGTTGTGTTGTGCCATGTCCCTGGTCCTGTCTCTCTCTCTCTCGAGAGAGGGCAGAACCTGGCGCAGCGCTTTGCCTTCTGTCTTGTCCCCTCTCCCTCTGGGCGAGGGTCAGGGTGAGGGCATCGGCCTCACAACATCGCGCGGCCTTGATTGCCGCTCACCCTCACCCGAGCCCTCTCCCCAAGGGGAGAGGGGGCGATACCCCACGCGCGCTGTGTGGTGTCGTGTCTCCGGTCTTGTCCCCTCTCCCTCTGGGAGAGGGTTAGGGTGAGGGCATCGGCCTCACAACATCGCGCGGCCTGGATTGCCGCTCACCCTCACCCCAACCCTCTCCCCAAGGGGAGAGGGGGCAATACCCCACGCGCGCTGTGTGGTGTCGTGTCTCCGGTCTTGTCCCCTCTCCCAGAGGGAGAGGGAGTAAGACCTCGCGTCGCGTTGTGTTGTGCCATGTCCCCGGTCCTGTCTCTTTCGAGAGGGGCAGAACCTGGCGCAGCGCTGAGCCTTCTGTCTTGTTCCCTCTCCCTCTGGGAGAGGGTCAGGGTGAGGGCATCGGCCTCACAACATCGCGCGGCCTTGATTGCCGCTCACCCTCACCCCAACCCTCTCCCCAAGGGGAGAGGGGGCAATACCCCACGCGCGCTGTGTGGTGTCGTGTCTCCGGTCTTGTCCCCTCTCCCTTTGGGAGAGGGCGTCATGCGCAAGGCAATGGCCTCATTAGTGGACAGATCAGTCTGAAATAATTTATCCTCCGCCCTATGGCAAGACCCAAAGCATTCGACCGCGAAACCGCCCTGGAGGGCGCCATCCCCGTGTTCTCCGATCTCGGCTACGACGGCACCTCCACCGAGGTGCTGCTCAACGCCATGGGCATCAGCCGACAGAGCATGTACGACACCTTCGGCGACAAGCGCCGCCTCTACCTCGAAGCCCTGCAGCACTACGCGGCGGGCCACGTGGCGGAGCACTTGCGCGTGCTCAACAGCGCGCCTTCGCCGCTGCGCGGCATCGAAGCGATGTTCGAGGCGATGGTCGTCAAGTCCACCCGCGCGGGTGAGCCGGGCTGCCTGGGCATTGGCGCGATCTGCGAATTCGGCCGCTCCGACGACGAGGTCTCGCTGCTGACCGACACCGCCGGGCGCACGTTGCAGGCGGCGCTCGAGCGCCGCGTGGCCGAGGCCAAGGCGGCGGGCGAAGCCGGTGCCGACGTGGACGTGCGCACCGCCGCGCAGTTTCTTGGCGCCACCTTGTCGGGTTTGAAGATTTCCGCGCGGGGAGGGGCTTCGGCCGACGTCCTGCGCGGGGTCGCCCGCCTGGCCATTCGAAGTCTGCGGTAACCGCCGCAGGCCATTCACGCAGCGCCCGCCCGGGCGCGTTTTTTGGCTCTATTCTGGATCGATTGATCCAATAAAAAGGAAGTGCATCGTGTCGAACACTCTCTCGAACAAGGTGGCCTTGGTCACCGGCGGATCGCGCGGCATCGGCGCGGCCATCGTGCGGCGACTCGCACGCGACGGCGCGGCCGTGGCCTTCACCTATTCGGCTTCGGCCGACAAGGCGCAGGCGCTGGTGAAGGACATTGCGGCCGCGGGCGGCGAGGCGCTGGCCATCCAGGCCGACAGCGCCGACGCCGGCGCGGTGCAGCAGGCCGTGGCGCAGACCGCCGAGACCTTCGGGCGCCTCGACATCCTGGTCAACAACGCCGGCGTGCTGACGCACGGCACGGTCGACGACTTTGCCATTGCCGACTTCGACCGCATGGTCGCCGTCAACGTGCGCGCGGTGTTCGTCGGCACGCAGGCCGCGGTGCGGCACATGGGCCAGGGCGGGCGCGTGATCAACATCGGCAGCGTGAGCGCGGAGCGCGCCGGGCTCGCGGGCGCGGCGGTGTACAGCATGACCAAGGGCGCCGTCGCCTCGCTCACCAAGGGGCTGGCGCGCGACCTCGGCGCGCGCGGCATCACGGTGAACGCGGTGCAGCCCGGCCCGACCGAGACCGACATGGCCGCGGAGGAATACCGCGACTGGCTGCGCACGCTGATGGCGCTGGGCCGCATGGGCCAGGACAGCGAGATCGCCAACATGGTGGCATTTCTCGCGGGGCCCGAGTCGAGCTTCGTGACGGGCGCGGCGCTGACGGTGGACGGCGGCTATCTCGCCTGACCGCGCCTGACCGCGCCTGACCGGGCCTGACCGGGCCTGGCAGGGCGCCTACGAGTGCCCGTCCACCCGCATCTGGAACAGGAAGTACGGCGGTATGCACGCACCGTGCCCTTCGGGCTGGCCGTCGGCCTGCGCGCAGATGTAGTCGTCGCGGCAGGCCTGCCCGGCCGAGCAGCTGCGCAGGTTGCCGGGGCGCGTGTGCCTGGCCAGGCATTCGCCGAAGGGCTTCTTCGCGGCGAGGCAGCTGTTGAAGTCGCTCAGGATGGCGATGCCGCCGCAGGTGCCGTTCTTGTCGGCGGGGTCGCAGGGCCCCGAGCACATGCCGCCCGGGAACCCGACCGACGTGGTCTCGCACACCGAAGCCGCGCCTTCGCAGGCAATGCGCGGCCGCTTCTGCGCGCGGTCCAGCCACGGGTTGGCCGAGGGCGTGATGCGCGTGGGTTCGCAGCGCGCGCCGACCGTGGCTTTGCCGGGCGCGGCGTTGGGCTCGTCGGGTTCGCCGGGTTCGGCCAGCGGGCGGAACGGATCGGGCCGCGGCGTCGACAGCGCGGCGCGCACATAGATGGCGCGGCGCGCCAGCTCGTCCTGCACATGCGGTGAATGCGGCACCGCGAGCGCGTTGCCCGTGGTGAAGGTGCGCGAGGCGCCGCGCCGGTCGACGCCCAGCAGGTGAAAGCCCGCGACGGCGCGGCTCTGGTGGCAGCCCGCGCAGCTCAGGTCGTCCAGGCGGCGCAGCACGGCCTGCGGCGATGCCAGCGTGCGGCTGTTTTCCACGGCCTTCCATTCACCGGGTGCGAAGACTTGCGCGAAGGGCTGGTTGGCGAGCCGCTCGAGCCCGCGCGGCGCGACCGAGATGGATTCGGTCGCCAGGAACTTCTCGGGGATCTGCAAGGTGGCTTCGTCCAGCGCCCGCAGGTTGGCGGGCTGCTGCAGCCACTGTTGCAGCTCCTTGCGCAGCGGTGCATCGGCCTTGAGCTTCGCGAAGTCGGGCGTGTTCTCCAGCGGCCCCACGTCGAAGCTTTTTGCGCTCGCGTTCCAGCGGAAAGCGCGCAGCATGTATTCGGCATGGCCGCCCAGGTCAGGCCGCACGGCAGACGGCCAGCGCACGCTCTGCAGGTTGGTCGTGACCTGCGAGATGCGGGCGGGCGCAAGGCGTTGGGGCGCGAGGGGCCCGTCTGTCGATACCAGCCAGCGGCCGGTCGCTTCGTCGCTCATCGAGGCCTGCGGCGGCTGCCAGCGCTTCGCGGCCTCGGCGCAACTTCCGTTGGCATCGGGCGCATCGCCGCGCAGCTCGACGTTCACCGTCATGGGCAGGCGCGACTGCATCGCGGGTGTGCGGTAGGCCAGCCGATAAACCAGCCGCGTTTCTCCGCACGCGCCGTCCTTCTCCTGGAACGGCCGGCGGTCCATGCGGTTGGCCACGCCCACCAGTTCGAAGTAGGCGTCGGGGCTCGCGAGCCAGCGCGCGTCGAACAGGCGGTGCGGGTACTTCGCGATGCCGACGCCGGCCTGCTTGTCGCGCCGCTGGATGCCGGCCAGGCTCGCGCCGATCGGCTCGGTGACGGCGCGCCATGCTGGCGAGCGCATCAGCGCCTGGTTGGTCGCGATGCCGTCGGCGCCCGGTGTCTCGCCGAACCAGCGCGCGAAACCCGCGCCGGATTTTTCCGCGGCCTGCAAGGCAGCGGGCGAGGTGACGAGGAGCACCGGCGCGGCCGCAGTCGTGGCTGTGGTCGTGGCTGCGGTCGTGGCGGTGGCAGCGAGGGCGAACGCCAGCGCAAGACCGGCGGGCAGGCAGTGTTTGAAAAAATGCACGCGGACGATTGTGCCGCGCGCTCAGGCGTTTGCCCCAGGCTGCGAGGGCAGATGATCAGTCGGTGACCAGCGCCGCGTCGACCACGCGCACGCGGTGGTCGATGTAGTAGCCGCCGAACTCGGTAGCGCAGCACGAGCCGCGTGCATGACGTGCAGCGGTACACGTCGCAGCGGTTGAAGGGGAAGTGCAGCACCGAGAGGGGCGCCTCGGGCGAGTCGTATCGCGTGCCCTTGGGGTGCGATTCTTCGAAGGTCGGTTCGTACAGCTCGGGGTCGCGCAGCGTGCCGACCTGCTGCATCAATGCGGCGGGCCAGCGCTCTTCGGTGATGCTTTCCCATGCGGTGGCGCCTTGAAGGCGGCACGGGCACGGTGACGCCGAAGGCGCCGATGCCTGCGCGAGTTGCCGCAGCGTGGCGGCGTCGAGCAGGAGAGGAGAGGGCGTGTTCATGCCCCGAGTCTGCTTCAGCGGCGCGGCGAAATGTTCAGCTGCTTGCAGAATTCGTAGAAGGCCTCGAGCTGCAGCGACTTGTCGAACACCGCGTCCACACCCGCGGACAGCGCGCCTTCGCGCACCTCGGAACTCGCATAGTTCATGAGCACCACCGTGCGCTGGGCCGGGGACTTGTGCTCCTTCAGGTACTGCGCCACCGTCAGCCCGTTGCCTTCGGCCAGGAAGATGTCGATGACCGCGGCGTCCCAGCCCTCGGGGTTGTCCTTGAGCCAGTGAATGGCGTCGTCGGACGTCGTGGCGTTGCCGATGACATCGCATTCGCAAAAGTGTTGCAACCCGTCGGTCAGCGTGTCGGCGATCAGGGGGTTGTCTTCTATCAGGTAGATGCGGGTCATTGGCAGGGCCGGAAAAGCGCTCGTTCTCGTCGTTGTGGCTCGGCTTGTCTCGGGCCGAGGCGGTCATTTTCTCTGCGCAGGGGTGGTGCCGAGTCGGACAACGCCGCCATCTGGCGTAGATCCCTGCGCGTGGAGAGCCTCGGGCGATGCAAGGTCGCGGTTTGTCTGGAAAAATGGAAATCAATGACAACCGAACCAGCTTCATCCGCAGAACAACAAAGAAAACTCAGGGTGCTCCTTGTAGAGGACGACGCCGACACGCTGGCCGCCACGCTGCGTCTGCTCGAGGCCATGGGGCACTGGGCCACCGGCGTGCGCAGCGCCGAGGCGGCCATTGCGCGCTTCTTCGAAGGGGCTTTCGACGTAGTGATGGTGGACATCGGCCTGCCGGCGCTCTCGGGCCGCGACTTTGCCGAGCGGCTGCTGCGCGACCACCGCGTGCCGGTCGTCTTCGTGACCGGGCAGGCCGAACCCGCCCAGACCCTGCCGGGCACCGCGTGGCTGCGCAAGCCCTACACGCTCGAGCAACTGGCGGCGGTGCTGGAAAGTTCGACGGCGCCTTAGGTCCGTAGGCCCCTCAGGCCTTCGGCGCGCGCATCACTGGCGTACAAGACCGCGCGGCGGGGCGGCCGTATCGTGCGGCGGTCTTCCACTTGCACACCTGCGATGCCGCTCTCTTTCACGCCCCCTTTCACTTCGTCCGGCCGCAGCGCGCTGGTGCAGGCGCCGCCATGGCACTACGCCGGCTGGCTGGTCAATGTTGCCTTCGCGTTCGATGCCGCGCGCGGCGCCACGCTGGTGCCACCGGAACTCGGCAAGGCCACCGGCCAGGGCTGCGTGCACTTCGCCGATTGGCAGGCCTGCGGCGACGACGGCCATGAACTGCTCGACCCCGTGTACGCGCAGTACCGCGAGACCATCGTGGTGCTCGAGATCGATGCAAAAGAAGGCGAGGGCGAGCGCTTCTATTGCCCGCTGATCTACGTCGACCAGGACATCTCGATGCTGCGCGGCTGGCTGCAGGGCTGGCCCAAGAAGATAGGGCAGACCTGGGTCACACGCAGCCTGCCGCTGATTCATCCGGCCGCCGCGCCGCTGTCCGCGGGCAGCCGGCTGGGCGCGAGCCTCAGCGTGAAGGAGCGCCGGCTGGTCGATGCCCGCGTCACGCTGACGGGCGAGAAGGCCGGGCGGCTGGGGTTTCTTTCAGCGCCGACCATCGGCGCCGTCGGCTGGCCCGACCTCACGCAGCCTGAACGCGCGGCGGTGCCGCGCTACCTGCGCGCCGACATCATCGACCGCGTCGAGTCGGGCTGGACGGCCGGCAGCGCGAGCCTGCAGTTCCATGCGCACCCGGTCGAGGAACTGGCGCTGCTCGGCGAGGTGCGGGCCACGACCGCCAGCGCGGGGTGGATGGGCATCACCGTGCGCGGTGCGCTCGCTGCGTGAGCTGCAAGGCCTGCATGCCGCTACCCTTCGGGGAATGAAGCCGCCCGCCACCTCCCATGTGATCAGCCTGTGCATGGACGATGGCGCGCAGGTCGAGGCCATGTTCGCGGGCGACCCCAAGGCGCACTTCGACCTGCACTGGCACGCCGAGTGGAGCGTGGGCGCGATCCTGGAAGGGCGCTGCGAATTCACCTGCGCGGGCGAGCGGCAGGTGGCCGAAGCCGGCGACCTGGTGCTGATGGCCCCCTGCATGCTGCACACCGCCGGCGTGAGTGCGCAGGGCTTTCGCATGGTGATGCTGTATGTGCCGCATGCGTGGGTGGCTGCGCAACTCGGGTGGCCCGTTGCGCAGCGGGGCGAGTTGCGCCGGGGTGTCTGGAAGGACGACTTCACGGCGCGCGCATTGGCGCAGGCCGCGCTGTCGGAAGATGGGGGTGAGGTCGGGCGATTGCTTGCGCAGGTTCTTCGCGCGCAGACCGGCGACGCGCTGGTCGCCGTCGAGCGGCAGCTGGCCGACGCCCGCGTCGAAGCGGTCTGCCAGGCCCTTGCCACGGAAGATGCTTGCCGCATCGACCCCGGTGCGCTGGCCCAGCGGCTGGGCGTGTCGCGCGAGCACTTTCACCGGTTGTTCCGCGTCGCTGTCGGCATGACGCCCGCGCACTACGCCCGGCTGGCACGTATCGGTCGCGCCAAGGTGTTGCTGCGCGAAGGCCAGGCGGCGGCCGAGGTGGCGGTGCAATGCGGCTTCACGGACCAGGCGCATTTTTCGAGATGGTTCCGGCGCTGCTTTGGGGTGACGCCGGGGAATTACAGGGCTGTGCGGCGGGGCGCGGAAAGCGCCGTGTAGCGTCGGCGGCCCGCAATGTTCCCATCGGGCGTTGCACTTTCGTTGTATTGGTCGGCTGGCTCGGCGCAAGCTCCACGCGCGCGATGGAACTTTCCCTCGCGCTGGCGTTACTCATGCCGCACACCAAGCAACCAGGAGTGCCGCAGCCATGAGTCCCGAATTCCTACAGTCTTTGCGAGAGCTGGCCCAGGGCGATCCTGCTGCAATGGGGGATGCCGAGCAGGAGGCCGCCACCGGAGAAGGCGAGCGGGCCACGGTGTTCCGCAACGCCCAGTCGGGTGCGTTGACATGCAGCCTGTCGCGTGAAACCACGCAGTTGGACGACGACGGCCGGGCCGCGGTGTGCGAGGCACTTCTGCGCCTCACGGCCAACAGCCGCTTTTCGGAGCATCCGCGAACAGGCTCGCTGGAGCCCGATGGCTCCGCCGCCGTCTCGATGGAACTCGCCGCCCCCCTGCTGGCGGAAACGGACAAGCTGGATGCGGAACTCGATCGCAGCGCCTCGGCGCTGCGCGACTTGCTGAGAACCGGCAGTGCCGCCGTTGCCGCGCTCGATGCGTCCCCGCTCTCGCAGGAGGCCGCATGGATCAAGGTATGACCGAACAGGCCGTGGACATTCCGGTGTTCAAGGAACTGCTGCGCCGCATCGAGGCCGACGCAGGCGGCCCGATCACGCTGGCGTCTCCTCGCAGCTTCGAGTTGCTGATGCCCGACAACCTGCCGGTGCGCGTGACCGTGCACCCCTCGGACACCAGGCTGGTGGTGGACATCTACCTGTACAACGCGCAACTGGTCACGGGCGACCTGCGGACCAACCTGTGCCAGGGCCTGCTGTTGCTGAACCACTCGGGCTTGCGCGGCAGGCCGTTCGCCCTCGGGCTGGACCGGCGTGACTACGTGCTGCTCACAGCCTCCTTCGCGCTGGACGACGCGTTGCTGGACGAATTCACGGTGCACATGGACTACCTGTGCGGCCAGGCGCGAGAGATCCGCGAACTCATCGAAGCCGTCACGTTGGCCAACGAGCAGATCCCCGTCGACATGACGGTTGGCGCCGTGCGCTGAACCCCCTCATTTGCCCGGAGTAACCCATGTCCGACTTCGCGATTCGCAACACGGGCAGCATTGCCCAGACCTGGTCCAAGGAAATGAGCGGCATGAAGCCGCCCATAATCTTCGGGGCCAGGACAACGACCCAGCAGAGCGTGGCCCAGTCGAAGGACGCCTTCAAGAGCTACTGCGAGCACAACCTCTCTTCGCTGAGCAAGTTTGTTCCGGCCCGGGAGATGGCCAGCTTTCAGGGCGCAGCGGCTGCCAAGTTCGACAAGATCGTCAACGCCACTTTCGACAAGGTGCAGGCCGGCACCGACGGCTCCTTCAGGAAGTCCGAGGTCCACGCCGCGCTGAAAACCGCCAACACGGAAGCCCAGGCGGCCATCAAGGAGCTCGCCCAGAGCTTCTACGGCAAGACCGCGATGGACTGGGACAAGCAGGTGGAGTCGGCCAGCACCTTCCCCAAGGGCGACAAGGTCAAGGTGTCGTCGGAGGCTTACGGCGATGCGCACCGCGATTTCTCGCGTTACGTGACGGCCAGGACCGACGACATGCGCGCCCTTGTGCCAGGCGCCAAGCTGGCGCAGTTCGAAGCCGACATCCAGGAGATCCGCAAGCAAGCGCGCGAGACATTGCGTGACGCCCAGGCCGAGTGCCGAGCGCAGGGCGGCAAGATGCCGGCCTCCCAGTTCCAGGCCACCGTGCGCGAGGTGCACACGGCGATGCTCGGCCGGCTCATTGCGTTGAGTGACCGCAGCACCGAGACAGACATTACCCCGCAAGTCGTCAAGGGCGCCTCCGGCGGCTTCACCCTCATCCGCAAGGCGCCGTCGCTGGAAAACCTCGTGCTGCAAGGCGGTGGCGCCAAGGGCGTGGGCAATCCCCCGGCCTTGCTCGAGCTGGGCAAGCTGGGCGTGATCGGTGGCCTCAAGCATGTCGTGGGCACCTCCGCGGGCGCGCTGACCGCTGCCTGCCTGGCGTCGGGCATGTCGGGAACGGCCTTCCAGGCGCTGATGGACAACACGCCCATGCCGAGCCTGGCCGACGACTTGCCCAATTTCGGCGCCATCTATCCAGGGATGCAGTTCAAGGATTCGTCGGACGTGGGTCGCTTCGATCGCTTCGCCATCTCGCACGCCGGGGGCGGCAAGGATTTCTCCGCGCAGAAGGCGTTGGCCATCCTCGACGAGCAGACCTCGCGCAGCGTGGGCGCCTTCGTGGACAAGAACGCACAGGCGATTTCAGATGCCGTGGGTGACGGCCGCATCACGCAGCAGGAAGCAGACCGGCTCGATGTGTTCAAGGGGCTGACCGCTGCGTCTTTCACCCAGGACCGCACCAACATGATGCTGACCTTCAACGATTTGTCGATCCTGAGCAAGATCAAGCCGGAGACATTCAAGGAACTCACGCTCACAGGCTTCAACAAGACGGACAGGCAGACCGAGATGTTCAACCGGACGACAACGCCGGACATGCCGGTGGCGCTGGCCGGACGCATCTCGATGGCCATTCCCGTCTACTTCGAATCCGTCATGCATGGCGGAAAGGAATATGTGGACGGCGGCGTGGGCAGCAACGTGCCATCCGAGGCGGTGAAACCGACAGACACCGACAGGCTTGTGCAGCAGGACGCCATGGCAAAGACCATGGTGATGGTCTTCGACGACAACGGCAAGGGCTTCAAGACCTTGCATGGACGGAACCTGGAAGTCGCGCCGCCGACTCGCAAGGAGGTGAACGATCTCGGCGCGCGCGTGGTGCGCGATGCATCCGGCGCCGACTATTTGCAGACCCTCTCCAACGACAAGGTCAAGACATACGCCTCCGGTCCCAATGTGCACGTCGTCTTCCATGGCAACGTGGACACCTTCGACCTGAACGCCACGGCGGCTCAGAAGAGCTTCGCCAAGGAAATGGCCACGATGAAGACGCTGGAGCAGATCCAGAACAAGCAGAACGAAGCCGTGGAGGTAGAGCTCGACAGCGTGGCGCAGGCGCTGGGCTTCCTGTCGATCGCCGAAAAGGGCGCGGTCGTCGCCCAGGGAGAACCGCAGGCTCGGCATTTTGCGCAGGCGGACGACTACAACGCAGCCAAGGCGCTCTATGACGGCTGCCGAGGCGAACTGCGCTCCTGAGGACGTGCGCGCGGGGGCTGACGAATGCCCCCGCCATGACCCGTTTGTCGTTCCGGTATGGGATACCTGTGAAAATGCGCGCTGTACGCGCCGCCAGAGCGGGGCCCCTACGCTGGCCTTGGCACGCTCCTGCGGTTGCGGTGTGAAATTGCGAATGGGTATTGCGCCCCCCATAGACCGCCTCCAGCCTTGAAAAACACAGAACCCAATCCGAGTCACAGCCTTTGGCGCCTGTCGGTCGCACCCATGATGGACTGGACCGACCGCCATTGCCGCTACCTCCACCGCCTGCTGTCCCGCCACGCATTGCTCTACACCGAGATGGTGACGACGGGCGCGCTGATCCATGGCGACGTGCCGCGGCACCTTCGCTTCAACGCCGAAGAGCACCCGCTGGCGCTGCAGCTCGGCGGCAGCGAGCCGGCCGACCTGGCGCATTGCGCGAAGCTGGGCGAGGAGTGGGGCTACGACGAGATCAACCTGAACTGCGGCTGCCCGAGCGAGCGCGTGCAGCGCGGCGCGTTCGGCGCCTGCCTGATGAACGAGCCGCAACTGGTGGCCGACTGCGTGAAGGCGATGGTCGACGTGGTCGGCATTCCGGTCACGGTGAAGCACCGCATCGGCATCGACAAGATCGAGAGCTACGAGTTCGTGCGCGACTTCGTCGGCAAGGTGAGCGAGGCGGGTTGCGAGACTTTCATCGTGCATGCGCGCAACGCCTGGCTGCAGGGCCTGAGCCCGAAGCAGAACCGCGAGATTCCGCCGCTGCGCTACGAGCTGGTGCACCGGCTGAAGCACGAGTTTCCGTCGCTGCGCTTTGCCATCAACGGCGGCATTTCGGTGAACGCGCAGGTGTACGAGCACCTGCGCCTGCTCGACGGCGTGATGGTGGGCCGCGAGGCGTACCACAACCCCTGGTGGCTGGCCGAGTGGGACGCCGAGTTCTACGGCGCCGCGCCGCAGGCGCTGACGCGCGAAGAGGTCGAGTCGCTGATGTGCGACTACATGGCCCGCGAAGCCGCCGAGCACGGCACGAACTGGTGGTCGATCGCGCGCCACATGCTGGGCCTGCGCAACGGCCTGCCGGGCGCGCGCCGCTGGCGCCAGGTGTGGAGCGACCACAAGATGAAGACGCGGCCGGCGCACGAGGTCATGGCCCTGGCGCACGAGTCGGTCGCGCAAGCCGCCTGACGGCCGGCGCAGCGCGCTCTCTTTTTCTTCTTTCGAGGCACACCGGCCGCCATGCGCGGCGCGCGGTGTTTTCCTCTGCACGCCTCTGCTTCCTTGAAATGAAACACTGTTTCGAAATCTCTACGGTGTGATATCTGGCGCGTCAACCGTTTTTTGCTGAAAAATGAGGAGCATCAGGGAAATAAAAAAGGTTTCGATACATGAATGACGCGATTGGCGGCAAGGAAGAAGTAAGCGCGCTCGGCCGGGGCCTGGCCCTTCTCAAGGTCATCGGCATGGCGGCGGCACCGATAGGCAATCGCGAACTGGCAGACACCACGGGCATCCCCAAAGCCACGGTGTCACGGCTCACCGCCACGCTGGTGAGCGCGGGGTACCTGCGGCAGTCGCAGGACAGCGAGCGCTTCAGCCTCGGCCCGGCGCTGCTCGACATGAGCGCCCGCTACCTGCGGCATTTCGACCTGCGCACGATGGCGCGGCCTTACTTGGCCGAACTCTCGGAATCGGCCGGCGTGAGCGTGCACCTGGTGGTGCGCGACGAGCTCGACATGCTGGTCATCGACTCGCTGCGGCCCCGCTCGGTGGTGATCAGCTCGCGCATCGAGGTCGGCACGCGCATGACCATCGCCACCTCGGCCGCCGGCCGGGCCTACCTAGCTGCGCTGCCGGCGCCCGAGCAGGCGGTGCTGATGGAAGAGATCCGGCTCGAGAGCGGAGAGAACTGGGACGCCATCGAGCCGCGCCTCGCGGCCGGGCTCGACGAGTACGCGCGGCTGGGCTACTGCGGCTCGTTCGGTGAATGGAACCCGCACATCCATGCGATCGGCTTCGCGCTGCAGGGGCCGCGCGGTGAACGGTATGCGGTGAGCTGCGGCGGGCCGGCCTACCTGCTGCCGAAGGACGCGATGGTCGCGCGCATCGGGCCGTTGCTGGTGGAGGCGGCGCAGCGCATTGCCGGGGAAGCCGGCACCCTGAACGTCGACTGACAGCGTCGACCGACAACGCCGGCGGACAACGCCGACTGAGCCGCCGCGCGCCTAGTTCGCGGCTTCCAGCCCGTTCTGGAAATGCTCGCGCATGCGGCTCATGGCGGCCTCGGCGTCGCGCGCCTCGATGGCTGCCATCACCGCGCGGTGCTCCGCCAGCGACTCGCCGATGCGGCCCGCCTTCAGCAGCGAGTTGTGCCGGTTGAGCTTCATCACCTTGCGCAGGTCGGCCACCATCTGGTCGCGCCACTTGTTGTTGGCAATGGCCAGCAGCTGCATGTGGAAGCGCTCGTTCACCGCAAAGAAGTGCTCGCGGTCTTCGGGCGAGGCCGCGGCCTCCAGCTCGGAATGCAATGCCTTGAGCTCGGCGCGCTGCGCGTCGGTGGCGCGCTCGGCCACCACGCCGGCGGCGTCGCTTTCCAGCAGGGAGAGCAGGTGGTACACGTCCGCCAGGTCCTGCTCGGACACCTCGGTCACGTAGGCGCCGCGGCGCACCTTCATCGTCACCAGGCCTTCGGCCGCCAGTACTTTCAGCGCCTCGCGCAGCGGCGTGCGGCTGATGCCGTATTCCTCGGCCAGCTTGAGTTCGTCGATCCAGCTGCCGGGCTCCAGCTCGCGGCGGAAGATCCGCTGGCGCAGCAGCTCGGCCACCTCTTCATAGAGGGCGCGGGGGGTGAGGGTGACGGCGGACATGGGGCGGACTGTACTTCAAAAAAGGCGTTTGAATTAATAATTATGGATGGGGTAGACTCGCGGCCGGCTTGCAAATCCGTGCAGGCAAATTTGCGAACCCCCTTGCAAGACTCTGCGAACGGCCCCTTCATGAGCAGCACACCCGAACCCACTTTCAAGCCCGCCGACCTCGAAGCCTGGGCCAAGTCCGCTGCCAAGTCCGCGCCCGGCGGCGACGTGAACGCGCTGAACTGGGTCACGCCCGACGGCATCAGCGTGAAGCCGCTGTACACCGCGGCCGACCTGCAGGGCCTGAAGTACACCGACACGCTGCCCGGCTTCGAGCCCTACCTGCGCGGCCCGCAGGCCACCATGTACGCGGTGCGCCCCTGGACCATCCGCCAGTACGCCGGCTTCTCCACCGCCGAAGAATCGAACGCGTTCTACCGCAAGGCGCTGGCCGCCGGCGGGCAGGGCGTGAGCGTGGCCTTCGACCTGGCCACCCACCGCGGCTACGACAGCGACCATCCGCGCGTGACCGGCGACGTCGGCAAGGCCGGCGTGGCCATCGACTCGGTGGAAGACATGAAGATCCTGTTCGACCAGATCCCGCTGGACAAGGTGAGCGTGTCGATGACGATGAATGGCGCCGTGCTGCCGGTGCTGGCGGGCTACGTGGTCGCGGCCGAAGAGCAGGGCGTGGCGCAGGACCAGCTGAGCGGAACCATCCAGAACGACATCCTCAAGGAGTTCATGGTCCGCAACACGTACATCTTTCCGCCGGCGCCGAGCATGCGGATCATCGGCGACATCATCGAGTACACGGCGCAGAACATGCCCAAGTTCAACTCGATCTCGATCAGCGGCTATCACATGCAGGAAGCCGGCGCCAACCAGGCGCTGGAGCTGGCCTTCACGCTGGCCGACGGCAAGGAGTACGTGAAGACCGCGCTGGCCAAGGGCCTCGACGTGGACGGCTTTGCCGGGCGCCTGAGCTTCTTCTGGGCCATTGGCATGAACTTCTATCTGGAAGTGGCCAAGATGCGCGCGGCGCGCCTGCTGTGGTGCCGCATCATGAAGGAGTTCAACCCGAAGAACCCCAAGAGCCTGATGCTGCGCACGCACTGCCAGACCTCGGGCTGGAGCCTCACCGAGCAGGACCCGTACAACAACGTGGTGCGCACCACCATCGAGGCGATGGCCGCGGTGTTCGGCGGCACGCAGAGCCTGCACACCAACGCGCTCGACGAAGCCATTGCGCTGCCCACCGAGTTCAGCTCGCGCATTGCGCGCAACACGCAGCTCATCATCCAGGAAGAGACGCACATCACCAACGTGATCGACCCCTGGGCCGGCAGCTACATGATGGAGAAGCTCACGCAGGACATGGCCGATGCGGCCTGGGCCATCATCGAAGAGGTCGAGGGCATGGGCGGCATGACCAAGGCGGTGGACAGCGGCTGGGCCAAGCTCAAGATCGAGGCGGCCGCCGCCGAGAAACAGGCGCGCATCGACTCCGGCAAGGACGTGATCGTGGGCGTCAACAAGTACAAGCTGAAGACCGAGGACGCGATCGACAGCCTGTCGATCGACAACGTGAAGGTGCGCGACCAGCAGGTGGCGCGGCTGCAGAGCATTCGCGCCGCGCGCGACAGCGCCAAGGTGCAGGCCGCGCTCGACGCGCTGACCGAAGCCGCCGAAAGCAACACCGGCAACCTGCTGGCGCTGAGCATCGACGCGGTGCGCCTGCGCGCCACGGTGGGCGAGATCTCCGACGCGCTGGAGAAGTCATTCGGCCGCCATCGCGCCGACACGCAAAAGGTGACCGGTGTGTACGCAGCGGCCTACGACTCGGCCGAGGGCTGGGAAACGCTGAAGACCGAGATCAATGCCTTCGCCGAAGCGCAGGGCCGCCGTCCGCGCGTGATGATCTCCAAGCTGGGCCAGGACGGTCACGACCGCGGCGCCAAGGTGGTGGCCACCGCCTTTGCCGACCTGGGCTTCGACGTCGACATGGGCCCGCTGTTCCAGACGCCCGAGGAGTGCGCGCGCCAGGCGATCGAGAACGACGTGCATGCCGTGGGCGTGAGCACGCTCGCAGCCGGCCACAAGACGCTGGTGCCGGCCATCATCGACGAACTGAAGAAGCAGGGCGCGGACGACATCATCGTGTTCGTCGGCGGCGTGATTCCGCGGCAGGACTACGACTTTCTCTACGAGGCCGGCGTCAAGGGCATCTACGGACCGGGCACGCCCATTCCGGCCAGTGCCAAGGACGTGCTGGAACAGATCCGCGCGGCGGTTTCCGCCTGAGACGCGACGTGAGCGATCTCTTGTCGCGGCTGTCGCTGCAGCCGGTGGACTCCAGCGATTTCGAAGCCATGCTGGCCCTGCGCGTCGACGCGATGCGCCCGAGCCTGGAGCGCGTGGGCCGCTTCGACCCCGAGCGTTCGCGCGAGCGCCTGAGCGCGGGCTTCGTGGTGCCCTACATGCACCACATCGTGCTCGACGGCGAGCAGCGCGTGGGCTTCGTCACGCTCAAGCCCGAGGGCAGCGACGCGCTGCGCCTGGACCACCTCTACCTGCGCACCGGCTTCCAGGGCCTGGGCATCGGCGAATGGGTGCTCGAGTGGGCCAAGGCGCAGGCGCGCGAACAGCAACGCGACATTGCGCTCACCGCGCTGGTGAAGAGCGACGCCAACCGCTTCTACCTGCGGCACGGCTTCGTGCTCGAAGGAGAGGAGGGCGTCGACCTGCATTACCGCTGGCGCGTGGCGTCGGAGGCGGCGTGCTGAACACGGTGCTGGAGCTCGAGCGTGCGCTGACCGATTCGCCCGGCATGGCGCAGCGACGCGCCATCGCCAAGGCCATCACGCTGCTCGAATCGACGCGCGCCGACCACCGCACGCAGGCCGACGAGCTGCTCACCGCGCTGTTGCCACGCACCGGCCAGTCGTTTCGCCTCGGCATCTCGGGCGTGCCCGGTGTCGGCAAGTCGACCTTCATCGAAACGCTCGGGCTGCTGCTGATCGACAAGGGCCACCGCGTGGCGGTGCTCACCATCGACCCGTCGTCCACCGTGTCGGGCGGCTCCATCCTGGGTGACAAGACGCGCATGGAGCGGCTGTCGGTGCACGAGCGCGCCTACATCCGGCCGAGCCCGTCGAGCGGCACGCTGGGCGGCGTGGCCGAGAAGACGCGCGAGGCCATGCTGGTGTGCGAGGCCGCGGGTTACGACGTCGTGATCGTCGAGACCGTGGGCGTGGGCCAGAGCGAAACGGCCGTGGCCGGCATGACCGACATGTTCGTGCTGATGCAGTTGCCCAACGCGGGCGACGACCTGCAGGCGATCAAGAAGGGCGTGATGGAAATCGCCGACCTGGTGGTCATCAACAAGGCCGACATCGACGCCGCCGCCGCCACGCGCGCGCAGGCGCAGATCACCTCGGCGCTGCGCCTGTTCGGCCACCAGGGCAACCCCGAGCACGCACATGCGGTGCACGACGCGCACAGCGGCGCCGAAGTGCGTTTCTGGCTGCCCAAGGTGCTGCAGTTGAGTGCGCTCGCGGGCACCGGTGTCGAGGCCTTCTGGGACGCCGTCACGCAGTTCAGGCAACTGCAGACCGCCAACGGCAAGCTGGCCAAGCGCCGCGAGAAGCAGGCGCTGTCGTGGATGTGGGAGCGCATCGACGCGGGGCTCAAGCAGGCGTTTCGCCAGCATCCCCAGGTGCGCGCGTCGCTCGTCGAACTGACGGGCCAGGTGACCAGCGGGCACACGCCCGCCTCGGTGGCGGCAAGACAGTTGCTGGCGGCTTTCCGGACTTCGGTGTGACCCCATCTCCCGACTTCGAGACCCGGCTGCGAGCCATCGCGGAGTCGTTGCTCGACCGCCGGTTGACGCCGTCGGACGGCATCGACCCCGCGGAATGCCAGGCCGCTCAGGCACGGCTGCAGGTGCCGCTGCCCGAGGCGCTGCGCGTGCTCCATGAATGCGTGGGCAATGTGCCGGCGTTCATGACTTCTTTCCAGCGCTTTGCCAAGTTGGACGAACTGCGCATCGAAGATTCCCGCCTGGTGTTCGCCGAAGAGAACCAGGGCGTCTGCTGCTGGGGCGTTCGGCCCGACGACGCAGCGCAGGTGGTCTGGCAACAGACCGACGGCAAGACCAACGCCTGGCATGCCGAGTCGCTCGACCTGCCGTCCTTCGTGCTGCTGCTTCTCTACTACCAGCTGGCGCAGGGAGGTTACGCGCATGCGGCCAGTCTCGACACCTCGGACCCCGACGAGGCGCCCGCCACGCGAGCGCTTTTCGATGCGCTGGGCACGGGCTCGGGTTGGCAACGCGTGGTGGACCACAACGCTCTGGTCATTCATGCCGACGGCCCGCGCCTGGTCTGGTACTTCGGCGACGCGAGCGGCCCCTCCGCCGACGACGGCACGGTCTTCGCCAGCATGCTGAAGGCGGCGGACCTCGAGCCTTTCGTGCGGCGGTTCAATTTCCAGCGTCTCTGAGACGTCAGAACAAATTTCACTTCAAGAACGATTGCGAGCAATTCATGCAAGAACTGATTGAACAACTCGAACAGCGCCGCGCCAAGGCGCGCCTGGGCGGCGGGCAGAAGCGCATCGACGCGCAGCATGCCAAGGGCAAGCTCACGGCGCGCGAGCGCATCGAGTTGCTGCTGGACGACAACACCTTCGAAGAGTGGGACATGTTCGTCGAGCACCGCTCGGTCGACTTCGGCATGGCCGAGCAGAAGATCCCCGGCGACGGCGTGGTCACGGGCTACGGCATGATCAACGGCCGCCTGGTGTTCGTGTTCAGCCAGGACTTCACCGTCTTCGGCGGCGCGCTTTCCGAGGCGCACGCCGAGAAGATCTGCAAGGTGATGGACCAGGCCATGAAGGTCGGCGCACCGGTCATCGGCCTGAACGACTCTGGCGGCGCACGCATTCAAGAGGGCGTGGCCTCGCTCGGCGGCTATGCCGACGTGTTCCAGCGCAATGTGATGGCCTCCGGCGTGGTGCCGCAGATCAGCATGGTGATGGGCCCCTGCGCGGGCGGCGCGGTGTATTCGCCCGCCATGACCGACTTCATCTTCATGGTGAAGGACTCCAGCTACATGTTCGTCACCGGCCCCGACGTGGTGAAGACGGTGACGCACGAAACCGTGACGGCCGAGGAACTGGGCGGCGCCATCACCCACACCACGCGCAGCGGCGTGGCCGACATGGCGTTCGAGAACGACGTGGAGGCGCTCATGATGCTGCGCCGCCTGTACAACTACCTGCCGCTGAACAACCGCGAGAAGCCGCCGGTGCGCCTGGGCAACAACGGCCAGGGCGACCCGGCCGACCGGCCCGACTATTCGCTGGACACGCTGGTGCCCGACAACCCGAACAAGCCCTACGACATCAAGGAACTGATCCTGAAGGTGGTGGACGACGGCGACTTCTTCGAGCTGCAGCCCGACTACGCGAAGAACATCGTGATCGGCTTCGCGCGCATGGAAGGCCAGACCATCGGCATCGTGGCCAACCAGCCGCTGGTGCTGGCGGGTTGCCTGGACATCAAGAGCAGCATCAAGGCGGCGCGCTTCGTGCGCTTCTGCGATGCCTTCAACATCCCGGTCGTCACCTTTGTCGACGTGCCCGGCTTCATGCCCGGCACGGGGCAGGAGTACGGCGGCATCATCAAGCACGGCGCCAAGCTGCTCTACGCGTACGCGGAGTGCACGGTGCCCAAGATCACCGTCATCACGCGCAAGGCCTACGGCGGCGCGTACGACGTGATGGCTTCCAAGCATTTGCGTGGCGACGTCAACCTGGCCTGGCCGCGCGCAGAGATCGCGGTGATGGGCGCGAAGGGCGCGGTGGAAATCATCTTCCGCGAAGACAAGAACGACCCCGAGAAGCTGGCCGCCCGCGAGGCCGAATACAAGGCCCGTTTCGCCAACCCGTATGTGGCGAGCGCACGCGGCTACATCGACGACGTGATCCTGCCGCACGAGACGCGCAAGCGCATCTGCCGCTCGCTGGTCATGCTGCGCGAGAAGAAGCTCGAGAACCCGTGGCGCAAGCACGGCAACATTCCGCTTTGAGCCGAACGGAGAAGAAGAACATGTTCAAGAAAATCCTGATCGCCAATCGTGGTGAAAGCGGCCGCAAGGCCGCTTCGGCGAAGCCAAATTGCTTGGCGCGCGCAGGCGATTTCCACGCGGAGACCCGAAATGTTTAAGAAGATCCTGATCGCAAACCGCGGGGAAATCGCCTGCCGCGTCATCCAGACGGCCAAGAAGATGGGCATCCTCACGGTGGCCGTCTATTCCGACGCCGACAAGGAAGCCCGCCACGTCGAGCTGGCCGACGAGGCCGTGCACATCGGCGCCGCGCCCAGCCGCGAAAGCTACCTGCAGGCCGACCGCATCATCGCGGCCTGCAAGCAGACCGGCGCCGAGGCGGTGCACCCGGGCTACGGCTTCCTGTCGGAGAACGAAGCCTTCGCGCGCAAGGTCGAGGAAGAGGGCATTGCCTTCATCGGGCCGAAGCACTATTCGATTGCGGCGATGGGTGACAAGATCGCCTCGAAGAAGCTCGCGAACGAAGCCAAGGTCAACACCATTCCGGGCTGGAACGACGCCATCGAAACGGCCGAGCGCGCGGTAGAGATCGCCAAGGAAATCGGCTACCCCGTGATGATCAAGGCCTCGGCCGGCGGCGGCGGCAAGGGCCTGCGCGTGGCCTTCAACGACAAGGAGGCCTTCGAGGGCTTCACCTCGTGCCGCAACGAGGCGCGCAACAGCTTCGGCGACGACCGCGTGTTCATCGAGAAGTTCGTCGAGGAGCCGCGCCACATCGAGATCCAGGTGCTGGGCGACTCGCACGGCAACGTGATCTACCTGAACGAGCGCGAATGCTCCATCCAGCGGCGCCACCAGAAG
The DNA here is from genome assembly GCF_900112425.1 of Variovorax sp. OK212. Taxonomy (GTDB): domain Bacteria; phylum Pseudomonadota; class Gammaproteobacteria; order Burkholderiales; family Burkholderiaceae_C; genus Variovorax. The sequence goes on from NZ_FOLP01000007.1 coordinate 173,693, forward strand.
GTGATCGAGGAGGCGCCGTCGCCCTTTATCTCCGACGCCACGCGCAAGGCGATGGGCGAGCAGGCGGTGCAGCTGGCCAAGGCCGTGAAGTACCAGAGCGCGGGCACGGTGGAGTTCGTGGTCGGCAAGGACCAGAGCTTCTACTTTCTCGAGATGAACACGCGCCTGCAGGTGGAGCACCCGGTGACGGAGTGCATCACCGGGCTCGACCTGGTCGAGCTGATGATCCGCGTGGCGGCCGGCGAAGCGCTGCCGCTGACGCAGGCCGAGGTGAAGCGCAACGGCTGGGCCATCGAGTGCCGCATCAATGCCGAAGACCCGTTCCGTAGTTTCCTGCCCTCGACCGGCCGGCTGGTGAAGTTCCAGCCGCCCGCGGAGACCATGTTCGCGAGCGACACCGAGCACCTGAACGGCGTGCGCGTGGACACCGGCGTGTACGACGGCGGCGAGATCCCGATGTACTACGACTCGATGATTGCCAAGCTCATCGTGCACGGCAAGGACCGCCAGCAGGCGATTGCCCGCATGCGCGAGGCGCTCAACGGCTTCGTGATCCGCGGCATCAGCAGCAACATTCCGTTCCAGGCGGCGCTGCTGGCGCATCCGAAGTTCGTGGCGGGCGACTTCAACACCGGCTTCATCGCCGAGCATTACGGCAAGGGCTTCCACGCGGAAGACGTGCCGCACGCCGATCCGTCGTTCCTGGTGGCGCTGGCCGCCTACGTGCACCGCCGCTACCGCGCGCGGGCGTCGGGCATCAGCGGGCAACTCGCAGGGCACGGCGTGAAGGTGGGCGAGCAGTTCGTGGTGGTGGCGCTGGGCCCGGAGGGCAAGCATGTGCACCACCCGGTGTCGGTCACCGACTTCCACGGCAAGACCGGCGCGAGCGCGGTGGCCGTGGGCGGCAAGAGCTACAAAATCGACAGCAGCCTTGCGCTGGGTGCGATCCGCGTGCAGGGCACGGTCAACGACAAGCCCTTCACAGCGCAGGTGGAGCGCGGCGCGGGCAAGAACCCGCTGGCGCTGCGCGTGTCGCACGACGGCACGCAGATCGAGGCCATGGTGCTGTCGCCGCTGGGCGCGCGCCTGCTCGAGCTGATGCCCTACAAGGCGCCGCCGGACCTGAGCAAGTTCCTGATGTCGCCGATGCCGGGCCTGCTGGTCGAGGTGTCGGTGCAGCCGGGGCAGCAGGTGCAGGCCGGCGAGAAGCTCGCCGTGATCGAGGCGATGAAGATGGAGAACGTGCTGTTCGCCACGCAGGACGGCGTGGTGGGCAAGATTTCCGCGAACAAGGGCGAGTCGCTCGCGGTGGACCAGATCATCATGGAGTTCAACTGATGGGTGCCAACGACCTGCAACAGGCGATCACGTTGCACCGGCCATCAGGCCCGGGAACCCCGGTAAACCCGGCAGCGCCGGCCGGCCCCAAGGCCACGGACCGCTGGTCGCTCGAGGCCATCCAGGCGCTGCTCGACAAGCCCTTCATGGAACTGCTGTTCGAGGCGCAGACGGTGCATCGCCAGCATTTTCCGGCGGGCGACATCGAGCTGGCCACGCTGCTGTCGGTGAAGACCGGCGGCTGCCCCGAGAACTGCGGCTACTGCCCGCAGTCGGCCGAGTTCGACACCGGCGTGAAGGCGCAGAAGCTCATGGAGGTCGACGAGGTGGTGCGCGCCGCGCAGGCCGCCAAGGACGCCGGCGCCACGCGCTTCTGCATGGGCGCCGCCTGGCGCGCGCCGAAGGACCGCGACGTGGAGAAGGTGGCCGTGCTGGTCGAGGCCGTGAAGGGCTTGGGGCTGCAGACCTGCGCCACGCTGGGCATGCTGGAGCCGCACCACGCGCACCAGCTCAAGGCCGCGGGCCTGGACTACTACAACCACAACCTGGACACCGCGCCCGAGTACTACACCGACGTGGTCGGCACGCGCACCTACCAGGACCGGCTGAACACGCTGGCCCACGTGCGCAGCGCCGGCATCAGCGTGTGCTGCGGCGGCATCGTCGGCATGGGCGAGGCGCCGGTTCATCGCGCGGGGCTGATCGCGCAGCTGGCCAACCTGAACCCGTACCCGGAGTCGGTGCCCATCAACAGCCTGGTGCGCGTGCCCGGCACGCCGCTGGCCGACTCGGAGCCGGTGGACCCCTTCGACTTCGTGCGCATGATCGCGGTCGCGCGCATCACCATGCCGACCGCGCGCGTGCGGCTGTCGGCCGGGCGCCAGCAGATGGGCGATGCCGTGCAGGCGCTGTGCTTCATGGCGGGTGCGAATTCGATCTTCTACGGCGACAAGCTGCTGGTGACGGGCAACCCCGACGTCGAGGCCGACACGGTGCTGCTGCGCAAGCTCGGGCTCAACGCGCGGCAGGTTCAGGAAACAAGCGAAGAAGGATGCGCCGCATGACCACTGCCACCACGACGACGACGCCCACGACCCCGACGACCCCGGCGGCGCGTCCGTTCAAGGTGCTGGGCATCCAGCAGATCGCCATCGGCGGCCCCGACAAGCTGCGCCTGCAGAAGCTGTGGGTCGAGATGCTGGGGCTCGAAGTGACCGGCACGTTCAAGAGCGAGCGCGAGAACGTCGACGAGGATATCTGTTCGATGGGCGTGGGGCCGTTCAAGGTCGAGGTCGACCTGATGCAGCCGCTGGACCCCGAGAAAAAGCCGGCTGTTCACACCACGCCGCTGAACCACGTGGGGCTGTGGATCGACGACCTGCCCAAGGCCGTGGAGTGGCTCACGGCGCAGGGCGTGCGCTTTGCGCCGGGCGGCATCCGCAAGGGCGCGGCCGGCTTCGACATCTGCTTCCTGCACCCGAAGGCGAACGAGGAGTTCCCGATTGCGGGCGAGGGCGTGCTGATCGAGATGGTGCAGGCGCCAGCGGAGGTGGTCGCGGCTTTCAGCGCGCTGGCCGCTACGCGTTGATGACTTTCTTGATCGGCGGCTTCACGTCCGCTCGCCGAGGCGGCAGCATCGCCTGGTGCTCGCGCGCCGGGTTCAGGATGATCGAGGTCGCCGTCTCGGTGAGGATGCAGAACTTGGTGACCACCGCGTCGAGGTGGCTCACGTCGATCACCGCGATCTCCAGCACCCAGCTGTCTTCTCCGGTCACGTTGTAGGCATTGACGCATTCGGGCGTCTGCTGCACCAGCTCGACCACGCGCGCGTAGTCGGCACGGCCCACGCGAATGATCGCGCGGATGCCGTAGCCCAGCTTGCCGAGGTTCACGGTGGCGCGGTAGCCGCTGATGACGCCCGCGGCTTCCAGCTTCTTCACGCGCTCGGTCACGGCCGGCTGGCTCAGGTGCACGCGGCGGCCGAGCTCGGCCATGGTGAGGCGCGCGTCGGCCTGCAGTTCGGCGAGGATGCGGGTGTCGTGGGCGTCCAGCGAGGGGTTCAAGGAAAAGTCCATGCAACTCCTTTAAATCGACTGTTTGGTGGGCGTGGAAGCATGAAATCTGCATGGCTTCCGAAGGATAGCTTTCATACCATGAGTGCCATCGAATGCCAACAAGAGACACCCTCGCCATGTCCACGCTCACCTCTCCCGCCCGCGCCGCGCCAGCAGCGGGCCACCCCGGGTTGCCTCCGCTGCTGTGGCTCTGCCTTGCCGCCACCTGGGTGGTGTGGGGCTCGACCTACCTTGCGATCAAGTACGCGCTGATCAGCTTTCCGCCGTTCCTGCAGATGGGCTCGCGCTTTCTGTTCGCGGGCGTGCTGCTGGCGGTGTGGATGCGCTGGCGCGGCGCGCCGTGGCCTTCGCTCGCGCAGTGGCGCAACGCCTTGGTCGTCGGCGCGCTGATGCTGGGCGGTGGCATGGGCGGCACGGCCAATGCCGAGGTGTCGATCGGCTCGGGGCTGGTGGTGGCGTTCATCGCGGTGATTCCGCTGCTGATTGCACTGCTCAACCTGATCTGGGGCGTGAAGCCCTCGCGGCTGGAGGCGGCGGGCATTGCGCTGGGGCTCGTCGGGGTGCTGATGCTCACGCAGGGCAGCGGCTTCAGGTCGTCGCCCGAGGGGCTGGTGGCCATCTGCATCGCGTGCGTGTGCTGGTCGCTGGGCAGCGTGCTGAGCCAGCGCAGCCTGCCGTTGGCGCCGGGTGCGATGGGCTTTGCGAGCGAGATGCTGTGCGGCGGCGTGGTGCTGATGGGGCTGGCCGCGGTATCCGGCGAAACGATGAGCTGGCCGCCGCAGGCCGAAGCCGTTGCGGCGTGGGTCTACCTGGTGGTGTTCGGCTCGCTGATTGCCTTCAACGCGTACATGGTGCTGCTGGCGAAGGCGCCGGCCGCGCTGGCGGCGAGTTACACGTTCGTGAACCCGGTGATCGCGATGCTGCTGGGCGTGTGGATCGCCCACGAGACGGTCACGCGCTTCGAGTGGTACGCCGTGTGCGTGGTGCTGGCGGGCGTGCTGCTGTTGCTGTTCAAGCGCCGGGGCGGCGCCACACGGCAAGGGTAGCGGCCAGCAGCCACATGCCGGCCGCGCACCCGCGGTTCATCGCCTTGAGGCCGCGCTGCGAGAGGAAGCGCACGGCCTGCGTGCCGGCGCCGGCGTAGGCCAGCATCACGCAGGTGTCGAGCGCGACGAACACACCGCCCAGCAGCAGGTACTGCGGGCCTTGCGGCTGCGTGATGTCGACGAACTGCGGCAGGAAGGCCGCGAAGAACAGCACCGTCTTCGGGTTCGACAGCGCCACGGCCAGGCTGCGCGCGAGGGCGATGCGGCCGTGCGGTCGCGCTTCGGGCGACCCTGCCGTTGCGGCCAGCGCGGTGCGCAGATCGGTGGCTTCGCTGCGCCAGAGCTTCACGCCCAGCCACACGAGGTACACCACGCCGGCGATGCGGATGGCGTTGAAGAGCCATTCCGAAGCCGCGAGCAGCGAGCCCAGGCCCAGCGCAACCACGGCGATCAGCGTGATGCTGCCGAGCGACGCGCCCGCGATGCCCCAGCTCGCGCGGCGCATGCCGCCCTCGATGCCGTTGGACAGCGCCAGCAACATGGTCGGCCCGGGGATCAGGGCCAACGCCAGCGAGGCGGCGGCGTAGATCAACAAGGTGTCGAGCGTCATGGCTTGGCGGGCGGTGGGCGTTGTTGCGATGCGGCGCGGGCGCGCGCCAGGGCGGCTTCGACGATGGTGCGCTTGCGTGCACCGGCGTCCTGCGGGGCTTCGGCCGCGGCCGGCTTGTCGGCCAGGCGCGCCTCGGTGTTGCGGTGGGTGCCGTGCAGCGCGTAGCGGCGCCGCGCGTGGCCGGCCTGTTCGGCCGACCAGGCCTGCCAGCCGCTGCGGCCCGGTGTTTCCACTTCGAGCGAGATGCAGTCGACGGGGCAGACCGGAATGCACAGCTCGCAGCCGGTGCAGTGCGCCTCGATCACGGTGTGCATGCGCTTGTTGATGCCGACGATGGCGTCGGTGGGGCAGGCGTCCAGGCACAGCGTGCAGCCGATGCACCAGGCCTCGTCGATGACGGCCATGGCGCGCGGGCCTTCGGTGCCGAACTGCGCGTCGAGCGGCAGCAGGGGGCGCCCGGTGATGAGCGCCAGCCGTTCGATGCCTTCGGCGCCGCCCGGCGGGCACTGGTTGATGCCGGCTTCCTCGTCGGCCACGGCTTGCGCGTAGCCGGCGCAATCGGGATAGCCGCACCGGGTGCACTGCGTCTGGGGCAGTGCGTCGTTGATGCGTGCGGCGAGTCCGTTCACTGGAGGTTGGCGTGCGCGCTTCAGCGCGCGGCGCTGGTGCCGGCCTTCTTGCGCGCGGCGGGTTTCTTCACGGGCGCGGCGACAGCCACGGCCTTGGCCTTGGTCGCCGGTGCCTTCTTCGCCGCGACGGCGGCCGTCTTGCGGACAGGCTTGACCGCGTCTTCGGAGGCCAGCGGCGCGCTGTCGGCGGCGCGGCGTTGCGGCTCGTCGTTGGCGGCGATGAACTTCAGCACCTTTGGGTACACCAGCTCGCGCCAGCGGCGGCCGCTGAAGATGCCGTAGTGACCCGCGCCCTTGACTTCGTAGTGCTCGCGCTGGCTGTCGGCAATGCCGGTGCACAGGCTGTGCGCGGCCTCGGTCTGGCCGGAGCCCGAGATGTCGTCGAGCTCGCCTTCGACGGTGAGCAGGGCGGTGCCGCGGATGTCCTGCGGGCGCACGCGCTCCACCTGGCCTTCGGGGTTCTTCACGTCCCACGTGCCGTTGACCAGGTCGAACTCCTGGAACACGGTGCGGATGGTCTCGAGGTAGTAATCGGCGTCCATGTCGAGCACGGCGTTGTACTCGTCGTAGAACTTGCGGTGGGCCTCGGCGCTGGCGTCGTCGCCCTTGATGAGGTCCTTGAAGTAGTCGTAGTGGCTGCTGGCGTGGCGGTCGGGGTTCATGGCCACGAAGCCGGTGTGCTGCAGGAAGCCGGGGTACACGCGGCGGCCTTCACCGGGGAAGCCCTGCGGCACGCGGTAGATCACGTTGTTCTCGAACCACTCGAAGCTCTTGTTCATCGCGAGGTTGTTGACCGCGGTGGGCGACTTGCGCGCGTCGATGGGGCCGCCCATCATGGTCATGGTGAGCGGCAGCGCCTCGCCGCGGCTGGCCATGAGCGACACGGCGGCCAGCACGGGCACGGTCGGCTGGCACACGCTCACCACGTGGCAGTTGCCGTATTCGGCCTGCAGCAGGCGAATGAACTCCTGCACGTAGTTGATGTAGTCGTCGAGGTGGAACTCGCCGTCCGCCAGGGGCACCAGGCGGGCGTTCTTCCAGTCGGTGATGTAGACCTTGTGGTCCTGCAGCATGGTGCGCACGGTGTCGCGCAGCAGCGTGGCGTAGTGGCCCGACAGCGGCGCCACGATCAGCACCACGGGCTGGCTCTTCAGCGTCTTGAGGATGTGCGGCTCGTCGGTGAAGCGCTTGAAGCGGCGCAGCTCGCAGAAGGGCTTGTCGAGCTCGATGGCTTCCTGGATGACCACATCCTTGCCTTCGACCTTCACCGACTTGATGTTGAATTCGGGCTTCTCGTAGTCCTTGCCGAGGCGGTAGAGCAGGTCGTAGCCTGCGGCCATGCGCTGGGCCATGGGCATCTGGCCCCACACGGCGCCGGGACCATAGAGCTTGGAGGCTGCCTGGGCGAAGTCCGAGAACGGCTCCATCAAGGAACGCTGGGCTTCGTAGAGTTGGTAAAGCATCGCTGGTGTTGGAGTGGAATGTTGCAGTGCAATATATCAGCGCATCCGCTGCATTGCAGGGGGCCTAAACCCTACCCACACCCCACAGCGTGGGTGCTTGTCGCTCGGAGTGTGAAGGAATCGTCGAGAACGCGATTCCCTCACACTTTGCTGTCACCTGGATGACTGCGGAGGGCCGATTCAGATGACCTTGGCGATCGAGGCGCAGACGTACTCGATGTTCTTGCTGTTCAGCGCGGCGACGCACATGCGGCCGGTGTCGGTGCCGTACACGCCGAATTCATTGCGCAGGCGCACCATCTGGTCCTTGGTCAGGCCCGAGTAGCTGAACATGCCGATCTGCGTGGTGATGAAGCCCATGTCCTGCTTTACGCCGGCGGCCTTCAGGCCGTCGACCAGCTTCTGGCGCATGGCCTTGATGCGCACGCGCATCTCGCCGAGTTCCTTTTCCCACAGCGCGCGCAGTTCGGCGTTGCCGAGCACCGCGGCCACCACGGCGCCGCCGTGCGTGGGCGGGTTGCTGTAGTTGGTGCGAATGGCGATCTTGAGCTGCGACAGCACGCGGGCGGCTTCTTCCTTGCTCTCGCACAGCACCGACAGGGCGCCGACGCGCTCGCCGTACAGGCTGAAGCTCTTGGAGAAGGACGTGGAGACGAAGAAGGTGAGGCCTGCTTCGACGAACTTGGCAACGGCGGCGCCGTCTTCCTTCAGGCCGTAGCCGAAGCCCTGGTAGGCCATGTCGAGGAAGGGCACGAGGTTCTTCGCCTTGACGGCGGCGACCACCTGGTCCCACTGCTCGGACGTGATGTCGTAGCCGGTGGGGTTGTGGCAGCAGGCGTGCAGCACGACCACGGTGCCGGCGGGGGCTGCGTTGAGCGCGGCCAGCATGCCGTCGAAGTTGACGCCGCGCTTTTCAGCGTCGTAGTAGGGGTAGCTTTCGACTTCGAAGCCGGCGTTGGTGAACAGCGCGCGGTGGTTTTCCCAGCTCGGGTCGCTGATCAGCACCTTGGCGCTGGGGTTGAGCTTCTTCAGGAAGTCGGCGCCGACCTTCAGGCCGCCGGTGCCGCCGATGGCCTGGATGGTGGCGACGCGGCCCGAGGTGACGGGTTCGCTGTCGACGCCGAAGACCAGCGCCTTCACGGCGTTGTCGTACGCGGCAATGCCGTCGATGGGGAGATAACCGCGCGCCGTGGGCGCTTTCATCATGTTCTGCTCGGCCGCTTGCACGCACTGGAGCAGGGGCAGCTTGCCGTTGTCGTCGTAGTAGACGCCGACGCCGAGGTTGACCTTGTGGGGGTTGGTGTCGGCGGCAAATTGCTCGTTGAGGCCGAGGATCGGGTCGCGCGGTGCCATTTCGACCGCGGTGAACATAGACATGGAAAGGTCCTTTGGGATGAAAGCTTCGCTGGCAACCGGACTTGCGCTACGCTTTCCGGTTGCCTTGAATTTTACCGGCGACACGCCACCTGTCGGGAACAGCCATGCCAGAGAACAACGAAGCCATAGCAGACCTGAAGAAGCTGGACCCGATCGGTCCCGCGAAACAGGGCGAATTCATCACGTACCCGGGCTCGCCTTTCGAGCTGTTCCAGCCCTATCCGCCGGCCGGGGACCAGCCCAAGGCCATCGAGGGCCTGGTCGAGGGCGTGATCGACGGCGAAGTGTTCCAGACCTTGCTGGGTGTTACCGGCTCGGGCAAGACCTTCACCATGGCCAACGTGATCGCGCGGCTGGGCCGCCCGGCGATCGTGTTCGCGCCCAACAAGACGCTGGCGGCGCAGCTGTACAGCGAATTCCGCGAGTTCTTCCCGAAGAACGCCGTCGAGTACTTCGTCAGCTACTACGACTACTACCAGCCCGAGGCCTACGTGCCGCAGCGCGACCTGTTCATCGAGAAGGACTCGTCGATCAACGAGCACATCGAGCAGATGCGCCTGTCGGCCACCAAGAGCGTGCTGGAGCGGCGCGACACGGTCATCGTGGCCACGGTGAGCGCCATCTACGGCATCGGCACGCCCGAGGACTACATGGAGATGCGGCTGATTGCCCGCGTCGGCGACAAGGTCGGCCAGCGCGACCTGATCTCGCGGCTCATCCGCATGCAGTACACGCGCAACGAGCAGGACTTTGCGCGCGGCACGTTCCGGGTGCGCGGCGACACCATCGACGTGTTTCCGGCCGAGCACAGCGAGCTGGCCATCCGCTTCGAGCTGTTCGACGACGAGATCGAGTCGCTGCAGCTCTTCGACCCGCTGACCGGGCGCGTTCGCCAGAAGGTGCCGCGCTTCACCGTGTACCCGTCGAGCCACTACGTGACGCCGCGCGACAAGGTGCTGGCGGCGGTGGAGACCATCAAGATCGAGCTGAGCGGCCGGCTCAAGGAGCTGGTGGGCGCGGGCAAGCTGGTGGAAGCTCAGCGGCTGGAGCAACGCACGCGTTTCGACCTGGAAATGCTGGCCGAGATCGGCCACTGCAAGGGCATCGAGAACTACACGCGCCACCTCTCGGGCGCGGCTCCCGGCGAGCCGCCGGCCACGCTGACCGACTACATGCCGAAGGACGCGCTGATGTTCCTCGACGAGAGCCACCAGATGATCGGCCAGCTCGGCGGCATGTACAACGGCGACCGGGCGCGCAAGACCACGCTGGTCGAGTACGGCTTTCGCCTGCCGAGCGCGCTGGACAACCGGCCGCTCAAGCTGGAGGAGTTCGAGACTCGTATGCGCCAATGCATATTCGTTTCGGCCACCCCGGCGCAGTACGAGAAGGACCATGCGGGCAACGTGGTGGAGCAGCTGGTGCGGCCGACCGGGCTGATCGACCCCGAGGTCGAGGTCCGGCCCGCCACCCACCAGGTGGACGATGTGCTGGGCGAGATCCGGGTGCGCGTCGACAAGAACGAGCGCGTGCTCATCACCACGCTGACCAAGCGCATGGCCGAGCAGCTGACCGACTACCTGGGCGACAACGGCGTGAAGGTGCGCTACCTGCACAGCGACGTCGACACGGTCGAGCGGGTGGAAATCCTGCGCGACCTGCGCCTGGGCACCTTCGACGTGCTGGTGGGCATCAACCTGCTGCGCGAGGGGCTGGACATTCCCGAGGTGTCGCTGGTGGCGATTCTCGATGCCGACAAGGAAGGTTTCCTGCGCGCCGAGCGCTCGCTGATCCAGACCATCGGCCGGGCGGCGCGCAACCTGAACGGCAAGGCCATCCTGTACGCCGACCGGATGACCGAGTCGATGAAGAAGGCCATCGGCGAAACCGAGCGCCGGCGCACCCGGCAGATTGCCCACAACGAGGCCAACGGCATCACGCCGCGCAGCATCGTGAAGCAGGTGCGCGACCTGATCGACGGCGTCTACAGCGAGAAGACGGGCAAGGAAATGGCCAAGCTCGACCTGGAACGCGCCAAGGTCGAGGACATGAGCGAGAAGGACATCGCCCGGGAAATCAAGCGGCTCGAGAAGCAGATGCTCGAGCACGCCCGCAACCTCGAATTCGAGAAGGCGGCCCGGGTGCGCGACCAGCTGGCGCTGCTGCGCGAGCAGGCCTTCGGAGCGTCGGGCGGCGACAACATCGCCATACCACCGCAGTAAAACAGAGGTTCGCTTTTTTCAAGCCGAACGTGGGGCCGAGCCGCTGGGGTTTACCCCAGCAGAGTTCGGGGCCTTCTGTTATACTTGAGCGAAACAGTCAACAACAAGACAAGAACTTCGCGATGAAGGACCGACTCCTACTGACTGGTTCACCAGCGTCAGGGGTCGGGCAGGGCGGAGACGAAGTCACCGCGGTCCAGGACCACGGTGTCATTTCAACGGTAAGCACTTGAAGGAGCTTGCGATGCGTCTCACTACCAAAGGCCGTTTTGCGGTCACGGCAATGATCGATCTGGCGTTGCGTCAGAACACCGGTCCGGTCACGCTGGCGGCAATCAGCCAACGGCAGCAGATTTCTCTGTCGTACCTCGAACAGCTGTTCGGCAAGTTGCGCCGTCACGAGCTGGTCGAGTCGACCCGCGGCCCCGGCGGCGGCTACAGCCTCGGCCGCAAGGCCGCGGACATCACCGTGGCCGACATCATTGTTTCCGTCGATGAACCCATCGATGCCACCCAGTGCGGCGGCAAGGAAAACTGCCTGGGCGAAGCCGGCCGTTGCATGACGCACGAGCTGTGGGCCTCGCTGAACCAGCGCATGGTCGAGTTCCTCGACTCCGTCACGCTGCAGAAGCTCGTCGACGACCAGATCGCCAAGGGCGTGCAGATCGAGAACAAGCCGGTCGTCAAGCGCGCGATCTCGGCCCAGCCGGTCGTCAAGCCGATCCGCGTGAACGCCCCGAATTCGGTGTTCGCCCTCGGCAACGCCTTCGCCAAGTCCTGAGCCCTGATTTCCCGGCGGCGCCCGCGGGCGCCTGCCATGAGCAGCCCAGATCAAGAACAACCCCCCACGCCAGCACGAGCCAGCCATGGACGTAACTCCTCATTTCCCGATCTATCTCGACTACGGCGCGACCACGCCGGTCGACCCGCGTGTGGTCGACGCCATGATTCCCTGGTTGCGCGAACACTTCGGCAACCCGGCGTCGCGCAGCCACGCCTGGGGCTGGGAGGCTGAAGAGGCGGTCGAGAAGGCGCGCGGCCAGGTGGCCGAGCTGATCAATGCGGATCCGCGCGAGATCGTCTGGACGTCGGGTGCCACCGAGTCGATCAACCTCGCGCTGAAGGGCGCGGCCCAGTTCTACAAGGGCAAGGGCAAGCACCTGATCACGCTGAAGACCGAGCACAAGGCCGTGCTCGACACCATGCGCGAACTCGAGCGCCAGGGCTTCGAAGTCACCTACCTCGACGTCGAGGAAAACGGCCTCGTCGACCTGGAAAAGTTCAAGGCCGCGATTCGCCCCGACACCATCCTGGCCAGCGTGCTGTTCGTGAACAACGAAATCGGCGTGATCCAGGACGTGGTCGCGCTGGGGAATGTCTGCCGCGAGAAGGGTGTGATCTTCCACGTCGATTCGGCCCAGGCCACCGGCAAGGTCGACATCGACATCACGGCGCTGCCCATCGACCTGATGAGCCTCGCCTCGCACAAGACCTACGGCCCCAAGGGCATCGGCGCGCTGTACGTGCGCCGCAAGCCGCGCGTGCGGCTCGAGGCCCAGATGCACGGCGGCGGACACGAGCGCGGCATGCGTTCGGGCACCTTGCCCACGCACCAGATCGTCGGCATGGGCGAGGCCTACCGCATCGCCAAGCTCGAGATGAAGGACGACATCGCCCATGCACGCCGCCTGCAGCAGCGTCTGCTGGACGGCCTGAAGGACGTCGAGCAGGTGTTCATCAACGGCGATCTCGAGCACCGCGTGCCGCACAACCTGAACATGAGCTTCAACTACGTCGAAGGCGAGTCGCTGATCATGGGCATCAAGGGCCTGGCGGTGTCGTCGGGTTCGGCCTGCACCTCGGCCAGCCTGGAGCCCAGCTATGTGCTGCGCGCCCTGGGCCGCAGCGACGAGCTGGCCCACAGCAGCCTTCGCATGACCATCGGCCGTTTCACGACCGAAGAAGAAATCGACTACGCCATTTCGACCATCAAGCACAACGTTGCCAAGCTGCGCGAGCTGAGCCCCCTGTGGGAGATGTTCCAGGACGGCGTCGACATCAGCACGATCCAGTGGTCGGCCCACTGACACCAGCACAAGCGGCCAGCCCAAGGCTCCACGATTGAACAAAGTTTGAGAGGTACACCATGGCATATTCTTCCAAGGTCATCGACCACTACGAAAATCCCCGCAACGTCGGCTCCTTCGAAAAGGGCGACGACTCGGTCGGCACCGGCATGGTCGGCGCACCGGCTTGTGGCGACGTGATGAAGCTGCAGATCAAGGTCAACCCCGAAACCGGCGTGATCGAAGACGCACGCTTCAAGACCTACGGTTGCGGCTCGGCCATTGCCTCGTCGTCGCTCGTGACCGAATGGGTCAAGGGCAAGACGCTGGACGAAGCGGCTGCGCTGAAGAACGCGCAGATCGCCGAAGAACTGGCGCTGCCGCCGGTGAAGATCCACTGCTCCATCCTGGCCGAAGACGCGATCAAGGCCGCCGTGAGCGACTACAAGGCCAAGCACGGCGTCAAGACCGAATCCGCTGCTGCCGAAGCCGTCCACTGACATGGCCGTCACGCTGACCGAAGCCGCTGCGCGACACGTCACCCGCTACCTCGGCAAACGAGGCAAGGGCGTGGGCGTGCGGCTGGGCGTGAAGACCACGGGCTGCTCGGGCCTGGCCTACAAGCTCGAGTACGTGGACGAGTTCACGCCTGAAGACGTGGTGTTCGAAGACCACGGCGTGAAGGTGCTGGTCGATCCGAAGAGCCTGGCCTACATCGACGGCACGCAGCTCGACTTCGTGCGCGAAGGCCTGAACGAAGGCTTCAAGTTCATCAACCCGAACGAACGCGACCGTTGCGGATGCGGCGAGAGTTTTCGCATCTGATGCGCCGTCGCTGACCGCGACCACAGCCGCCACCATGTCATGTGCTGGCGGTTTTTTCTTGCCATGAACCTGAACGACACCGACTTTCAACTGTTCGCCGTGCCGGCGACCTTCGCGCAGGACCGCGCCGCGCTCGACGCGCGCTGGAAAGAGCTGCAACGCGAAGCCCACCCGGACCGCTTTGCCGCGCAGGGCGCGGCGGCGCAGCGCGTGGCCATGCAGTGGTCGGTGCGCATCAACGAGGCTTACCAGCGGCTCAAGGATCCGATTCGCCGCGCCAGCTACATCTGCGAGCTGAACGACGCGCCATTGAACGCCGAGAACAACACGGCAATGCCGCCGGAGTTCCTGATGCAGCAGATGGAATGGCGCGAGGCGCTCGACGAGGTCGAGGACCTTGCGGCCCTCGAGAAGCTGCAGGCCGAAGTCGAGGCCGGCCGCGCACGCGCGCTGTCGTCGCTCGACTGGCTCATCGACGAGAAGGGCGACTACCCGGCCGCCGCGCAGCAGGTGAGAGCCCTCATGTTCATTGAGCGCTTCGGACAGGACGTCGAAGCCAAATTCGATCAGTTGGGACAATAAGCCTTATGGCTCTTCTTCAGATTTCCGAACCCGGCCAGGCGCCCGACCCGCATCAGCGCCGCATTGCCGTGGGCATCGACCTGGGCACCACGCATTCGCTGGTCGCCTCGGTGCGCAACGGCGTGGCCGAGTGCCTGCCCGACGACCAGGGCCGCGTGCTGCTGCCTTCGGCCGTGCGCTACCTCGCAGGCGATCGCCGCCAGATCGGCTTCGACGCCGTGGCCGCGCGCGCGCAGGACCCGGCCAACACCATCACCTCGGTGAAGCGGCTCATGGGCCGCGGCCTGGCCGACATCGCCAACCGCGATGCCATGTCTTACCGCATCGGCAGCAGCGACGGCGGCATGGTGATGGTGCAGACCCTGGCCGGCGAAAAGTCGCCGGTCGAGATCAGCGCCGAGATCCTTGCCACGCTGCGCTATCGCGCCCAGGACACCTTCGACGACGACGAGCTCTATGGCGCGGTCATCACCGTGCCCGCCTACTTCGACGAAGGCCAGCGCCAGGCCACCAAGGACGCCGCGCAACTGGCCGGCCTCAACGTGCTGCGATTGATCAGCGAGCCCACCGCGGCGGCCATTGCCTATGGGCTCGACAACGCGAGCGAAGGCGTCTACGCGGTCTACGACCTGGGCGGCGGCACCTTCGACATCTCGATCCTGCGCCTGACGCAGGGCGTGTTCGAAGTGATTGCCACGGGCGGCGACTCGGCCCTTGGCGGCGACGACTACGACCACGCGCTGGCCGACTTCGTGCGCGCGCAAACGGGCTTGCAGGCCGGCAGCGATGCCGACAAGGCCGCGTTGCTGGTGGCGGCGCGTGCCGCCAAGGAAGCGCTGACCGAATCGGCATCGACCGCATTCGGCGCCAGCGTTGCCGGCGAGGCGATCAGCTTCGAGCTGACCCGTGAGCAGTTCTATACGGCGACCCAGGCGCTCACCGACCGCACCATCGCGGCCGTGCGCAAGGCGTTGCGCGACGCGAAGCTCAAGCCCGACGACCTGCAAGGCATCGTGCTCGTCGGCGGCTCCACGCGCATGCCGCAGGTTCGCCGCGCCGTCGCCGATTTCTTCGGCCGCGAGCCGCTGGTCAACCTGAACCCCGACGAAGTCGTGGCGCTGGGCGCAGCCATTCAGGCCAACCAGCTGGCCGGCAACAACGGCGCGGGCGAACTGCTGCTGCTCGACGTGATTCCGCTGTCGCTCGGCATCGAGACCATGGGCGGGCTGGTCGAGCGCATCGTGCCGCGCAACCAGACCATTCCGACCGCGATGGCGCAGGATTTCACGACCTACAAGGACGGCCAGACTGCACTGGCGCTGCACGTGGTGCAGGGCGAGCGCGACCTCGTGTCCGACTGCCGCAGCCTCGCGCGCTTCACGCTGCGCGGCATTCCGCCGATGGCGGCCGGCGCGGCGCGCATCCGCGTGACTTTCACCGTCGATGCAGATGGACTGCTGAGCGTGAGCGCGAAGGAGCAGGGCAGCGGCGTCGAGGCCAGCGTGGCCGTGAAGCCGTCGTATGGCCTGTCGGACGACCAGATCGCGACGATGCTGCAGGAGAGCTTCTCCACCGCGCAGCAGGACATGAAGGCCCGCGCGCTCGTCGAGGCCCGCGTCGATGCGGACCGCATGCTGCTGGCCACGCAGAGCGCGCTCGACGCCGACGGCGACCTGCTGAGCGACGAAGAGCGCGCCGTCATCGGCGCCTCGATGGCGCAGTTGCGCGAAGCCGCCAAGGGCAGCGACGAGGCGGCCGCGATCGAGGCGGCCACCAAGCAGTTGGCCGACGACACCGAAGCCTTTGCCGCACAGCGCATGAACGCGGGCATTGCACGCGCGCTGGCTGGCCGCAAGGTCGAATCCCTCTAGAAGAACAATATGCCCACGATCAAGATCTATCCGCATCCCGAGTACTGCCCGCAGGGCGCTGAAATCACCGCGCCCGCTGGCACCTCGATCTGCGAGGCGCTGCTCGAACACAACATCAACATCGAGCACGCGTGCGAGATGAGCTGTGCCTGCACCACCTGCCACGTCATCGTGCGCGAGGGCTTCAACTCGCTCAACGAGGCGGAAGAGGGCGAAGAAGACCTGCTCGACCGCGCCTGGGGCCTGGAGCCCCAATCGCGCCTGAGTTGCCAGGCGATCCTGGCGCAGGAGAATGTGACGGTCGAGATTCCCAAGTACTCGATCAACCACGCCAAGGAAAACCACTGATGAGCGCAGCGCCGGGCCGTTTCAAGCAAGCTCGCACCCCGTTGGTGGGCGGCGAGGACACGACGTGCCGAGCCAGGGGGCGCGCATGAGCCGCCTGATCGTTCTCGATACCGAAACCACCGGCCTCTCCGCGGAGAACGGCGACCGCGTCATCGAGCTAGGTTGCGTGGAGCTGTTCAACCGCAAGCTCACCGGCAACGACCTGCACATCTACTTCAACCCGGAGCGCGAGAGCCATGAAGACGCGTTGAAGGTCCACGGCCTGACGACCGACTTCCTGCGCGACAAGCCGAAGTTCGCGACGCTGGGCAACGACATCATCGAGTACCTGCGCGGTGCCGAGCTGATCATTCACAACGCGGCTTTCGACGTCGGGTTCCTCAACAAGGAATTCGAGCGCGCCGGCTTGCCCCCGCTGCGCACCTTCGTGGCGGAAGTGACCGACACGCTGGCCATGGCCAAGCAGGTGTACCCGGGCAAGCGCAATTCTCTCGACGCGCTGTGCGATCGCTTCGGCGTCGACCGTTCGAACCGCACCTTCCACGGCGCCAAGCTCGACGCGCAACTGCTGGCCGACGTCTACATCAACCTCACGCGCGGACAGGATGCGCTGCTCATCGACGTGGCCTCGAACGAGCCCGTGCAGGGCGCCGCCGTGGTGGCCATCGACCTGAGCCAGTTCGAGTTGCCGGTGATCCTGGCGGGCGAGCAGGAGCTGGCCGCGCACGACGCTGTTTTGACGCAGCTCGATAAATCTAGTGGTGGTCGCACGTTGTTTCGTCAGAACGCCTAAAAAGCTGTGGCATAATCTGAGGCTGCGCACAACGCGATACGTGTTCAAGACACTGAACTGAAAAGCAGTGTCTCAGGGCGGTTAGCTCAGGGGTAGAGCACAGCATTCACACTGCTGGGGTCGGAGGTTCGAAACCTCCACCGCCCACCAAACAGAAAAAGCGACTTGGATTTCCAAGTCGCTTTTTTCTTGCGCGTTTGCTTTCGATTTGCGCTTGATCTTCCGGCTTCTCTCGACCTACTTCGCGCCGAACAGGCCGTCGCAGGTGTCGCATGCGAAGTACAGCTTCTGCTCCCCGCACTGGACCGACCCCGTACCCCCCGCGCGAATCCGCCAATCGCATGATCGGCCTTGCCGGGTCAGCGTGCCCTCGGCATAGCAAGGCGCTTGCTCGTAGTGGTCGTGCAGCGTCTTGTAGTCGACCTCTTTCGCGCGCGAGAAGAATTCCTGCGCCTTGCCGTGGCTGCGCGGCACGTCCGACGCACGGCAGGAGGCTGGCGCGTCGGAATGGAAATCGGCGACGTAGATGTTGCTGAACGCCGCATCGCGCGTTGTTGCGCACGAAGCGACGAGCACCGCGCCGGCCAGCAGCGCAACGACCCGGGCTCTCACTTCCATACAGCCGAGCTCGCTTCGCCGGGGTTCTTGTAAGAGACGCTCGGGTGCTGGTAGACGTCGCTCGACTTCAAGTCGAACTGCGCGTACAGCGCGTCGATCAACCATTGAAGCGAAGCGTTCTGCGCGGCCGTCACGGCCTCGTAGCTGTTGTCGTCGATGTGCATGCCGACGAGCTCGATGCCGATCGAATCGCTGTTGACCGGATAGCGGTCGGGGTACGGCTTCGCGCGCTCATGTGCATCGATCGCGTTGATCTGGCTGGTCCACGACATGGCCAGCATCCTGGCCATGGCGGCCGTGTCGCAGCTGCTCTTGTTCACGGTCAGGCATTTCGACCTGATCAGTTTGCCGACGTGATAACAGCGCGCGAACAGGCTGGCCGTCTGGTAGATCTGGCCGTTCTTGTCGACCAGGAAGTGGGCGCCGTTGCCGCCCGCCTGGTAGCCGTTGAGGCTTGACTCCGCGGTGGGCGAGTCGGTCTGGTGAACGACGATGGCCAGCACGCTGGGAAGCGCGCCGTGCTCGATTCCCGATGACCGTCTGGGGATCACCTTGGGATCGACAAGCATCCCGTTGGCGTCGATGGTGGGCATTGTTCTTTCTCCTCCCTCTGGAAAGCGCGGCGCTCGCCGGTGGCGCCAGCGTTGCAAAGTACAGCACATCACCCGCGGATTCCCAAGCCGCAGTGGTAACGCGATTTAACAGCGCGGGTGATGCAGCGGCTTTCACATGGGCGTCACACGCGATCTGCCTTGCTGTGTCGCTGGGTTCTGGCTGCGCTGTCGGCGCGCGCCGACGGCAAGTGCAGCCCGAGGCTGGCGCACCTCGCGTTGCGTCGGCCTAGAACTCAAGGCAACCAAGGCAACCAAGGCAACCAAGGCAACCAAGGCAACCAAGGCAAAGGAGCACGACCATGGCCACCCATCCCGATCTGCCGACACCGGTCACACCCGACCTGCCCGTCGAGCCCGACGAAGGCCCCAGCCACGCACCCGACGAGCCCACCGATCCCGAGCCGCCGCCCACCGCGACCTGACTCGCGCGCAGCGATGAATCCGTGACGCGAGCCGCGCTAAGCTCGCGCGATGGACGAAATTGATTGCGCCGTCATCGGCGGTGGCGTGGTGGGGCTGGCTGTGGGGCGCGCGTTGGCGCTCGCCGGCCGGGAAGTGCTGGTGCTTGAATCCGAAGGTGCCATCGGCACCGGGACGAGTTCGCGCAACAGCGAAGTCATTCATGCAGGCATCTACTACCCGCAGGGTTCGCTCAAGGCGAAGCTGTGCGTCGAGGGCAAACAGTTGCTCTATGCCTACGCGGCGGAGCGCGGCGTGCCGCACCGGCGCTGCGGCAAGTTCATCGTGGCCACGTCGCCCGAACAGGCCGGGCAGCTGGAAGTCATTCGGGCCAAGGCGGCGGCGAATGGCGTCGACGACCTGGAGTTGCTGACCGCACAGCAGGCCATCGCGCTGGAGCCGCAACTGCATTGCGTGGCGGCGCTCAACTCGCCGAGCACCGGCATCGTCGACAGCCACGCGCTCATGCTGAGCCTGCTCGGCGACCTCGAGAACGCGGGCGGCATGCTGGCGCTCAAATCGCCCATCACGCGCGCTGAATGTGGGGACGGCGCTATTGTCCTGATAGCGGAAGACGGCACCGCGTTGCGCTGCCGCAGCGTCGTCAACGCCGCGGGCCTGGGTGCGCCGGCGTTGGCGCGGCGCTTCGAGGGCCTGCCTGCTTCGTCGGTGCCCACGGAATACTTCGCCAAGGGAAACTACTTCACCTTGTCGGGGCGCGCGCCGTTCGGGCGCCTCGTCTATCCGGTGCCCGAGCCGGGCGGCCTGGGCGTGCACCTGACCATCGACCTGGGCGACCAGGCCAAGTTCGGCCCCGACGTGCAATGGGTCGCTTCGGCCGACGACCTGGTCGTGGACCCTTCGCGCGGCGACGGCTTCTACGCCGAGGTTCGCAAGTACTGGCCAGCGCTGCCCGACGGCGCGTTGATCGCGGGCTATGCGGGCATGCGCCCGAAGATCTCCGGTCCGGGCGAGCCGGCCGCCGACTTCATGATCGACGGGCCCGCCTCGCATGGTGTGGCGGGGCTGGTGAATCTCTTCGGCATCGAATCGCCCGGGCTCACGAGCAGCCTGGCCATCGGCCGCTACGTGGCGGAGTTGCTGGCGGAGGCTTGAAGCGCGCTTGGCGCACCTGGCGCGCGATGAAGTGCCATCGTGTGTCAAAGACTGCGCATCTGTCGCGCATGAGGGTCTTTTGAGCCTGTAACATGACAGCACGCCATTTGCTGGCGTGAAGCCGCCGGCGCGGTGCCGGTGTCATCACGGAGGAAAGATTCCAATGAGTGCATCCCAAAATCTTGAAGCAGCAGCCGAAGACATTGCAAGCGACGTGCGCGGCGTGCTGGCAAGCAAGGACCTGGATTCGGTTCCCCACATCAAGGCGCTGCGCCAGCGCATCGACACCAAGCTGGCCATCGCACGCGAACTCGCGGCCGAGAAGAGCAAGCTCGCCGCCAAGAAGGCCCGCGAAGCGGCAACCTCCGCCAACGCCTACGCCCACGACGAACCGTGGCAGATCGCCGGTGCCGCACTGGCCGTCGGTGTGCTGGTGGGCCTGCTGCTTGGCCGCCGCTGACCTGAGCACGCACCGCAGCACCGTTCGACCGGACATGGCTGGAGCCAGCCGATGAGGCTGCTGTCCCTGTTCGGGCTGAACGCCCGGATCCGGCGTTTGCGCATTGCCGCCGCCGAAGGCGCCCTCGCGGCCGAAGACCGGGTGCAACTGCTGCGCATGGCCTGGGAGGACGAGAAACAGCGCCTCAAGCTGATGCTGATCCTCGTGGTGGCCGTGCTGGGGCTGACCACGGTCACGGTGGCCTTGCTGTCGGTGGCAGTGGTGGTTCATTTCTGGGAAACGCCGTACCGCATCACGGCCGCATGGTCGGTGGCGGGTGTATGGATCGTGCTCTGGGTGGCCGCCGTCGTCGGCTTGCTGGCGACCCTGCGCAATGCATCCAACAGCTTCGAGCCGGCGCGACAGGAATTCGAACGCGACTGGGCCTGGATGCAGGACCGCTTCGGTCTGGGCAAGGACCCGGAGCAGGACGAGGAAGCGCCGCGTCCCCCAAGGCCGGCCACGCGCGAGGAACTGCTCGCGCGCATGGATCGCCAGCGTCAGCGCATTGCCACCTTGCAGGGCGGACGCGAGGCGCCGCCGGCGAGTGCAGGCGACCCGTACGAAGGCGAAACGCCGCCGCCCAACGAGTCGGCTGCCTCCGCGGCGCTGCGCATCGCGCGCGCCCACCCGGTGGCAACGGGCGTGGTTGCCGCTGCTGCCGTGGTGGTGATCCGGCCGAAGCGCCTGCTGCGCTGGGCTGCGTTCATCGCGCCAGTGCTCTGGCGCATGCGCTGAGAGAAAAGAAGGGAGCCGACGATCCAGTCGGCTCAGTCGGCTCAGGCCTTGCTGCGATCGCGCAGCAGTGCCTGGGCGGCTTCGCGGACCAGCCCCGGTCCGCGGTAGATCAGGCCGGTGTAGATCTGCACCACGTCCGCGCCCGCGGCGATCTTGGCCTTGGCGTCGGCACCGCTCAGGATGCCGCCCACCCCGACGATCGGAAAGCCCGCGCCCAGCGCCGCGCGCAGCTGCGACACCACGCGGTTGCTTGCTTCGCGCACCGGCGCGCCCGAAAGCCCGCCTGCCTCCTCTGCGTGCGGCAATCCCTTCACGGCGTCGCGCGCGAGCGTGGTGTTGGTCGCGATCACGCCGTCCATGCCGTGGCGCTTCAGCGTTGCGGCGATGACGGCGACCTGCGCTTCGTCGAGGTCGGGTGCGATCTTCACGAACAGCGGTGCGCGCTTGGCGTGGCGCGCGGCCAGCGTCTCGCGCCGTTCGGCCACCGCGCCTAGCAGCGCATCGAGCGCCTCGTCGCTTTGCAGCGTGCGCAGATTGGCCGTGTTCGGGCTCGAGATGTTGATGGTCACGTAGTCGGCATGCGCGTACACGCCGTCGAGGCAGGCGAGGTAGTCGTCCACCGCGCGCTCGATCGGCGTCGCGGCGTTCTTGCCGATGTTCAGGCCCAGCAGCATCGGCGAGCGGGTGCTGCCTGCGCTGGGGCCACCCTTGCGAAAGCGTGCCTTCTGCACGTTGGCCAGGAAGGCGTCGAGCCCTTCGTTGTTGAAGCCGAGCCGGTTGATCAGCGCATCGCGCTGCGGCAGGCGGAACATGCGCGGCTTGGGGTTGCCCGGCTGCGCCTTCGGCGTCACCGTGCCGACCTCGACGAAGCCGAAGCCCATGGCGGCGAAGGCGTCGATGCAGCGGGCGTTCTTGTCGAGCCCGGCGGCCAGGCCGACGCGGTTCGGAAAAGTCAGGCCGGCAAGCTGCACCGGGTCGTCGGTGCGCGCCGAGGAATAGGCGCAGGCCAGCGGCGTGTTCTGCGTGCGGGCAAGGCCGTCGAGCGTGATTTCGTGGGCGTGCTCGGGATCGAAACCGAACAGGAAGGGGCGGGCGAGACCGTAGAGCGAGGAGGGCGACAGCAGGGGCATCGGATAATTCCGGACTTCAATGAGCCAAGGATTCTCCGCGATGACCGCACCCGCCTCCCCAAACCCCTCCAACCCGCTCTCCCAGGACGAACTCAAGGCCCAGGTCGGCCTTGCCGCGCTGGCCTACGTGGTCAAGGGCGAGATCGTCGGCGTCGGCACCGGCTCCACGGTGAACAAGTTCATCGACGCGCTGGCCACCATCAAGGACGAGATCAAGGGCGCCGTCTCCAGCTCGGTCGCCTCGACCGAGCGGCTGCGTGCGCTGGGCATTCCGGTGTTCGACAGCAACGAGGTGGAGGAGCTGGCCGTGTACATCGACGGCGCCGATGAAATCGATGGCCGCGGCTTCATGGTCAAGGGCGGCGGCGCGGCGCTCACGCGCGAGAAGATCGTGGCGGCGCAGTCGCGCAAGTTCATCTGCATCGCGGATGCATCGAAGCTGGTGGAAACGCTGGGCGCCTTTCCGCTGCCGGTGGAAGTGATCCCGATGGCGGCGCGCCGCGTGATGCGGCAGTTCGCCGCCATGGGCGGCATCGCCCAGGTGCGCGAGAAGGACGGCCTGCCGCTGGTCACCGACAACGGCCAGCACATCGTCGACGTCACGGGCCTGCGGATCAGCGATCCGCGTGCTTTCGAGTCCGAAGTGAGCCAGTGGCCGGGCGTGGTGACGGTGGGCGTCTTCGCCCATCAGAAGGCCGACGTGTGCTTGCTGGGCACACCGACGGGCGTGAAGACGCTGCAGTTCGACTGAGCGGCGAGAGGAGAGCGCTTTGGCCGCGAATGCGGTCAAGCGCCAGCCGCCAGCCAGTTCAGAACTTGATGCCGGTCGGGTTGCTCGGACTGGGGGCGCTCGAGGCGGGTGGAGGCGGGAGCGGCGCGGGTTGCACTGCCGGTGCTGGCGTACGCGACGCGGGCGCTGCCGGCTGAGTGATCAGTGGCCGGGAAAGCCCATTGCGATAACCCGTGGGCAGGTTGTTGCTCTTGGGGTAGCCGGCAGCATCGAGATACTGCGACCACTCGGCATCCGCGTAGCCCTTGAGCTGCTGTGAGCCGATCGTGAGCAGGGGCAGCGACGTCTGGTTGCTCAGGCGCTGCAGCGCCTCAATTTCGTCGTTGCTCTTCACGATGCGCTCGTCGAACGGGATGCCGCGCGTGATGAGCATCGTGCGAGCGTCGCTGCACGGGCCGCATTCCTCGCTGGCGTACAACACCACGGGATAGCGCTGAACCACTTGCCGCAGTTCGTACGAAAGGCCGGCATTGGCCGTGGTGCCGGGGCCGCCCTGCGGTGCCGAATCGCTGCCGGTCGTAGGCGCCCGGTCCGAGAACGTGACCTTGCCATTCTTGTCGACCTGGCGGTAGACCGACTGCGCCATGGCGCCCGAGGCAACGAGCAACAGGGCAACGCAGCTCAGGCGATGCAGTGAGAATTTGTAAATCGGATGCATCGCCCGAGTATCGCAAGCTTCAGCGCCGCATCAAGCGGGCTGCGCTTGCGCCATGCCCTGATGTCGCAGCAGCGCATCAAGCTGGGGCTCGCGGCCGCGGAAGGCCTTGAACGAATCCATGGCGCTGCGGCTGCCACCGGCCTCCAGGATGGCCTGGCGGTACTTGCGGCCGGTTTCGATGTTCGGCTCGCCGTCGGCGCCCACGGTTTCCTCGAATGCCGCGTAGGCGTCGGCGCTCAGCACCTCGGCCCACTTGTAGCTGTAGTAGCCGGCGGCGTAGCCGCCCGAGAAAATGTGGCTGAAAGTATTCGGCGTGCGGCTGAACGGCGGCGAGGGCATCACCGCGACTTCGGCACGCACCTTGCCGAGCAGCGCCATCACGTCGCCGGTCTTGGCTGTGGCGGCGTGGTACTCGGTGTGCAGCAGCATGTCGAACAGCGAGAACTCGATCTGGCGCAGCGTCTGCAGGCCGCTCTGGAAGTTCTTTGCGGCCGTCATCTTGTCGAACAGCGCGCGCGGCAGCGGCTCGCCGGTGTCGACATGGGCGGTCATGTGCTTGAGCACGTCCCACTCCCAGCAGAAGTTTTCCATGAACTGGCTCGGCAGCTCGACCGCATCCCACTCGACGCCGCTGATGCCCGAGACGTCGCGCTCGTTCACCTGCGTGAGCATGTGGTGCAGGCCGTGGCCGAACTCGTGGAAGAGGGTGGTCACGTCGTCGTGCGTGAGCAGCGGCGGCTTGCCGTCCACGCCGCTCGCAAAGTTGCACACCAGTTGCGCGATGGGCGTCTGCAGCACGCCGTTGTCGGGGCGCAGCCAGCGGGCGCGCACGTCGTCCATCCAGGCGCCGCCGCGCTTGGCGGCGCGGGCGGACGGGTCGAGGTAGAACTGGCCGACCTTCTGGCCGGCGCGCTCGATGCGGTAGAACTCGACGCTCGGATGCCACGTGGGCGCCGAGTCGCGGCGGATCGACACTTCGAACAGCGTCTCGACGATCTTGAACAGGCCGGCCATGACCTTCGGCGCCGGGAAGTACTGCTTCACCTCCAGCTCGCTGAAGGCGTAGCGCGCTTCCTTGAGCTTCTCGCCGATGTAGCTCCAGTCCCAGGCTTGCGGGTCGGTGATGCTGAGCTGCTCCGACGCGAAGACGCGCAGGTCGGCCAGGTCGCGTTCACCGTAGGGCTTGGCCTTGGTGGCGAGGTCGCGCAGGAACTTCACGACCTGCTCGGGCGACTCGGCCATCTTCGGCACGACCGAGAGCTCACCGAAATTGTTGTAGCCCAGCAGCTTGGCTTCTTCTTCACGCAGCGCGAGGATCTCGGTGATCAGCGCTGTGTTGTCGAAGGCGGCGTCGCCGAACTCGCTGGCACGCGTCACGTAGGCGCGGTAGAGCTTCTCGCGCAGCACGCTGCTCTTGGCGAACTGCATCACCGGCAGGTAGCACGGCATCTTCAGCGTGAGCTTGTAGCCTTCCTTGCCATCGGCTTCGGCGGCGGTGCGCGCGGCGCTCACCACGTCCTCGGGCACGCCGTCGAGCTCACCGAGCAGCGCGTAGTACGCGAAGGCGTCGGTGGCGTCGAGGGCGTTCTCGCTGAATTTCTGGCTCAGTTCGGCCTGGCGTTCCTGGATGTCGGCAAAGCGCTTCTTGGCGTCGCCCTGCAACTCAGCGCCGCCCAGCACGAAGTTGCGCACGGCATTGCGATGCGCCTGGCGTTGCTCGGCATTCAGCGTGGCCACGTCGATGGCCTTGTACTTGGCATACAGCCGCTCGTCGGAGCCCAGGCGGGTCCAGAAGGCGGTGACGCGTGGCATCGCCTCGTTGTAGGCGGCGCGCAGCTCGGGCGTGTCGGCCACGGCGTTGAGGTGGCCGATGGCGCCCCAGGCGCGGCTGAAGCGTTCGGAGGCCACGTCGAGCACCTTCGAGATGGCATTCCAGTCGGCGGGAAATTCAGGCGCCGTCACGGCCTGCAGCGCGGTCTCGGCATCGGCCAGCAGCGTGTCGACCGCGGGGGACACGTGTTCGGGCTTGATGCGGTCGAACAGCGGGAGATCGGTGAAGTCGAGGAGGGGGTTGTTCGTCATGGCCATGAAAGTTACTTGGCGGCGCGTTCGGCGGCTTCAAGGGTGTTGGCGAGCAGCATGGCGCGCGTCATGGGGCCCACGCCGCCGGGCACGGGCGTGATCCAGCCGGCAACTTCCTTCACGCCGTCGAAATCGACGTCGCCGGCCAGCTTGCCGTCTTCCTTGCGGTTCATGCCCACATCGATGACGACGGCACCCGGCTTCACCATGTCGGCCGTCAGGAGGTTGCGCTTGCCCACGGCCGCGACGATCACGTCGGCCTGGCGCGTGATGGCGCCCAGGTCCTGCGTAGCGCTGTGGCAGATGGTCACGGTGGCGCTCTTGGCGAGCAGCATCATGGCCATCGGCTTGCCGACGATGTTGCTGCGGCCGATGACCACCGCGTGCTTGCCGCGCAGGTCGTAGCCGATCGATTCGAGCATCTTCATGCAGCCGTAGGGCGTGCAGGGCCAGAAGCCGGGGGCGCCGGTCATCAGCGCGCCGGCGCTGGCGACGTGGAAACCGTCGACGTCCTTGGCGGGCGAGATGGTC
Organism: Variovorax sp. OK212; assembly: GCF_900112425.1. Taxonomy (GTDB): domain Bacteria; phylum Pseudomonadota; class Gammaproteobacteria; order Burkholderiales; family Burkholderiaceae_C; genus Variovorax. The sequence continues at coordinate 200,173 of NZ_FOLP01000007.1, forward strand.
TCGATGACCTTCTGGCTGTCCATGTGCCTGGGCAGCGGCAGCTGCACCAGGATGCCGTGCACCTTCGGGTCGTCGTTGAGGGTGCGGATGCGGGCCAGCAGGTCGGCCTCGCTCATGCTGGCGGGGTAGGTCTCGAGGGTGGCCTGCAGGCCGGTCTCGGTGCTGTCGTTGACCTTGTGCTTGGTATAGACCTGGCTGGCCGGGTCTTCGCCCACGAGGATGATGGAAAGGGCCGGGTTCACGCCGCGGGCCTTCAGCGCCGCGGTGCGGCCGGCGACTTCGGCGCGAATGGTTTTGGCGAGGGCGTTGCCGTCGATCAGTTGGGCGGTCATCGGTTTCGATTTTCCAAGTAGAAACGCCCGCTTGCGCAGGCGTAGGGATCATTCGTTGCTATCGGTCGGACAGCTTCTAGGCTTTGGCCGCTGGCGCCGCCTGCCCGAGGGCGATTTTCAGCAGATCGGCCACGGTGTTGGCGTTGAGCTTTTCCATGATGTTGGCGCGGTGCGCCTCGACCGTCTTGATGCTGATGCCCAGGTCGTCGGCAATCTGCTTGTTCAGGCGGCCGGCGACGATGCGTTCGAGCACCTGCGCCTCGCGGCCCGTGAGCTTGGACAGCAGTGCGTCGCGGCTGGCCGATTGCTGGTGCTGCGTGAAGGCGCCGCGCGCATGTTCGAGCATGCGCTCGACCAGCGTGACGAGCTCTTCGTCGTTGAAGGGCTTCTGGATGAAGTCCATCGCGCCCTTCTTCATGCTGTCCACCGCCATCGGCACGTCGCCGTGGCCGGTGATGACCACGATCGGCAGCGGGGAGCGCCGTTCGATCAGCCGATCCTGCAATTCGAGGCCGGTCATGCCGGCCATGCGGATGTCGACGATCAAACAGGCGACTTCGCGCGGGTCGTATCGGGAGAGAAAGGATTCGGCGGAATCGAAACAGCGGACTCGGTAGTCCTTGCCTTCGAGCAGCCATTGCAGCGAATCGCGTACGGCTTCGTCATCGTCGACGACGTAGACCGTGCCCTTCTTCGGAATCAAACTCATGCAGGTACCTTTGCCTCGTCGCTAGCTACGGAACTGATAGCGTCCAACACCGGAATCCAGAAGGAAAAACGGCATCCGATCACATCCGGACCATTGTAGATGTTCTCCGCCTGCATCCGGCCGCGGTGCGACTCGACGATGGTGCGGCACAGATTCAGCCCGATGCCCATGCCTTCGGGCTTGGTCGAGAAGAAAGCTTCGTAGAGCCGGTCCATCACCTCCGGCGCCAGGCCCTTGCCCGTGTCCTGCACCGAGAACTCGATGGCGTTGTGCCCCTCGATGACCTTGGGCAGCACGCGCAGCTCGACGCTGCGGCGCGCCAGCGGCCGGTCGGCGATGTCGATGGATTCGGCCGCGTTCTTCAGCAGGTTGACCATCACCTGCTCGATCAGGATCGGGTCGACCCGCACCACCGGCAGCCGCGCGGCCACGTAGTGGTTCAGGCGCACGTTGCGCCGGCGCAGCTCGATGCCCGCCAGCTCGACCGCCTCGCTCACCATGGTGGCCACGTCGGCCGGCGTGCGGTTGGGCTCGCTGCGCTTCACGAAGGAGCGGATGCGCTGGATGATCTGGCCCGCGCGCTGCGCCTGCTTCGAGGTTTTCTCGAGCGCCGCGAGCAGGGCGTCGTTGTCGATCGACTGGCCCTTGATGCGCGACATCATCCCGTTGCAGTAGTTGGTGATGGCGGTCAGCGGCTGGTTGAGTTCGTGCGCCACGCTGGAGGCCATCTCGCCCATGGTGATGAGGCGGCTCGCGGCCTGCGCCTTGTCGGCCTGCGCGGCGGCTTGTTCCTCGGCGTCGCGGCGCGGCGTGATGTCGGTGGCGATCACCAGCTGCGCGAGGCGGCCGTCGACCCAGGTCAGGTAGCGCGAGCGTACTTCGAGCCACTTGCCCAGGTGCGGCACGAAGATCTCGTTGTTGGCGGTCTGTGCGGCGGTGAGCGTGTCGATCGGCAGGCCGGCGTAGGGGTCGACGTCGTCCAGGCCCTCGTCGTGCGCGTTCGAGGCCGGCACGCCGGCCTGTGCCACCATGCCCAGGTGGCCCACGGTGTCCGAGCCGAACCACAGGCGGTACAGCTTGTTGGCGAACAGCAGTTCCTCGCTGCCGATGGGCGCCACCGACACGGCCGCGTCGAGCGCTTCCAGCACGGTGGTGAAGCGTTCGTACGAGGCCGACAGCTGTTCGCGGATGCGCGTGGGCTCGGTGATGTCGGTCATCGAGGTCATCCACCCGGTCTGGTGGCCGCGCGCGTCGATCAGCGGCGACACGTACAGGCGTGCATTGAACACGCTGCCGTTCTTGCGCTTCACGCGCACCTGGAAACCGCCGGGCAGGGCGCGGCCGTGCAGTTCTTCTTCGAGCCGCTCGTTCATCACCTCGCGGTCGGACTCGAGCCAGTAGGGGAAGGGCGGCGACTGGCCGACCAGTTCTTCCTCGCTCCAGCCGGTCATTGCGCAGAAGGCCGCGTTTACGTAAGTGATGCGCCCTTGCAGGTCGAGCACGCGCATGCCGGTCAGCATGGAGTTTTCCATCGCGCGGCGGAAGTTGGTCTCGGCCACCAGCCGCTGCTGGGCCTGCAGGCGGCGGCGGGTGTGGCGCCAGGTGCCGATCAGCATCCAGCTCGTGAGCACGCTGAGCGCGCACACCAGCCAGAAGAGGCCGTTGCCGACCACGCCTTGCGAGGTGCGGTAGGCCTGGGCGCGCAGCACCAGCGCATTGCCCACCGGCGACACCGGCACTTCGTATTCGTTGGTCCGCTCGGTCCAGGGCAGCAGGCGCGTGCCGCTGTCCTTCAGGTTGGTGGTGTTGCCGGCAATCACGTGGCCCTTGGCGTCGAGCAGCGACACCGCGTAGCGCGCCTGCACCTCGGAAGGCATGCCGTAGCGCAGCAGCCCGTCGACCGAGAACTCGCCGAGCACCACGCCCGCGAACAGGCCCTGGTCGAACAGAGGAATGTGCAGCTGCAGCATCGCCGCCGGGTCGCCGCCGGCCACGGGTTGCGAATACACCGGCTGGCGCAGTTCGCGCGCCAGTGCGTAGTTGCTTTCGATGTCGCCGGGGCGCAGCACGTCGCCGATGAGGTGCTGCTGCGCCGGGTGCACGCTGGGCGCCGCATAGCCGGCCTTGAAACGGCGGCGGTCGTCGATCCAGGTGATGGTCTGCAGCTCGGGGAACTGGCTGACCAGCGATTCGGCGCGGCTGGTGAACTCGACCGGGTCGATCTCGCGGTTGGAGGCATCGCGCGCGATGCGCATCAGCTGCTCCTGGCGTTCCAGCAGGCGCAGGCGCATGCGCTGCTGCGCGTATTCGACGTCGCGGCGCACCGACTCCTGCTCGCGCTCGACTTCCTCGGTGCGCAGGTACCAGAAGGCCGAGACGATGGCGGCAAGAAAGAGAAGCACGGCCGCCATCGGCGCGAGCATGGCGACGGCGTCCTGCAGCACCGGCGTCTGCCGGCGCCACCACTTGCGCCACCAGGACAGGGGCGACGCTTTCACGGCACTGCGGGCAACCGCCAGCGGGGAGGAGAGGGGCATGGTCCGAGTTTAGGTGAAGCCCCTACGCAGACAACGCGAAAAGCTGCAGTGGCACCGGCCCTGGCATGGTTGCAGTCTGGAAACATTTAAGCATCGAAATATCACATTAAGAAATGAATGCGCACTATTTGAAATCGCGATGTTTCTATGAGAAACTCCGCCGCGCTGATCGCATAGCGCACTAAATTACCGCCACAGCCCTAAAAGGAGAGACAAGCATGTCGGCAAATCCCGAGAACCTGTTCGGCTCGGCCGCGAATGACGCGGACGCCCAGGAGACCCGTGAATGGATGGATGCACTGTCCTCCGTCATCCAGAGCGAAGGGCCCGAGCGGGCGCACTTCCTTCTCGAGCAGCTGCTCGAGCATGCCCGCCAGAACACGGTCGACATGCCGTTCTCGGCCAACACCGGCTATGTCAACACCATCGAACCCTCGCAGGAAGCCCGCAGTCCCGGCAACCTGGAGATCGAACAGCGCCTGCGCGCCTACATGCGCTGGAACGCCATGGCGATGGTGGTCAAGGCCAACCGCCATCACCCCGCCGAAGGCGGTGACCTGGGCGGCCACATCGGCTCGTTCGCCTCGCTGGCCAGCATGTTCGGCGCGGGCTTCAACCACTTCTGGCGCGCCGAGAGCGAAAGCCACGGCGGCGACCTGCTCTACATCCAGGGCCACGTCTCGCCCGGCATCTATGCCCGCGCCTACCTCGAAGGCCGTCTCTCCGAAGAGCAACTGCTGAACTTCCGCCAGGAAGTGGACGGCAAGGGCTTGTCGAGCTACCCGCATCCGAAGCTGATGCCCGAGTTCTGGCAGTTCCCCACCGTCTCGATGGGCCTTGGCCCGCTGATGGCGATCTACCAGGCGCGCTTCCTCAAGTACCTGCACGCACGCGGCATCGCCAACACCGAGAACCGCAAGGTGTGGGTGTTCTGCGGCGACGGCGAAATGGACGAAGTGGAATCGCTGGGCGCCATCGGCCTGGCGGCGCGCGAGAACCTCGACAACCTGATCTTCGTCATCAACTGCAACCTGCAGCGCCTGGACGGCCCGGTGCGCGGCAACGGCAAGATCATCCAGGAGCTCGAGGGCGAGTTCCGCGGCGCCGGCTGGAACGTCGTCAAGCTGGTCTGGGGCAAGGGCTGGGACGCCCTGCTCGAGAAGGACCATGACGGCGCGCTGCGCAAGATCATGATGGAGTGCAACGACGGCGACTACCAGTCGTTCAAGGCCAACGACGGCGCCTACGTGCGCAAGAACTTCTTCGGCCGCGATCCGCGCACGCTGAAGATGGTCGAGCACATGACCGACGACGAGGTCTGGGGCCTGCAGCGCGGCGGCCACGACTCGCAGAAGGTGTACGCCGCCTTCCATTCCGCGCAAGAGCACAAGGGCCAGCCCACGGTGCTGCTCGTGAAGACCGTCAAGGGCTTCGGCATGGGCAAGATCGGCGAGGGCAAGAACAACGTGCACCAGACCAAGAAGCTCAGCGACGAGGACATCATGACCTTCCGCGACCGCTTCAACATCCCGATTCCCGACAGCCAGATCGCCGAGCTGCCGTTCTACAAGCCGGCCGACGACACGCCTGAAATGAAGTACCTGCACGAGCGCCGCAAGGCCCTCGGCGGCTACTTGCCGCATCGCCGCACCAAGGCCGACGAGAGCTTCACGGTGCCCTCGCTGGACACCTTCAAGTCGGTGATGGAGCCCACGGCCGAAGGCCGCGAGATCTCGACCACGCAGGCCTACGTGCGCTTCCTCACGCAGCTGCTGCGCGACAAGGCGCTGGGTCCGCGCGTCGTGCCCATCCTGGTGGACGAAGCCCGCACTTTCGGCATGGAAGGCCTGTTCCGCCAGATCGGCATCTACAACCCGCACGGTCAGCAGTACACCCCGGTCGACAAGGACCAGGTCATGTACTACAAGGAAGACAAGGCTGGCCAGATCCTGCAGGAAGGCATCAACGAGGCCGGCGGCATGTCGAGCTGGATCGCGGCGGCCACGTCGTACAGCACGAACAACCGCATCATGGTGCCGTTCTACGTGTACTACTCGATGTTCGGCTTCCAGCGCATCGGCGACCTGGCCTGGGCGGCCGGCGACATGCAGGCCCGCGGCTTCCTGCTGGGCGGCACATCGGGGCGCACCACGCTGAACGGCGAAGGCCTGCAGCACGAAGACGGTCACAGCCACATCCTGGCCAACACCATCCCGAACTGCGTGAGCTACGACCCGACCTTCGCGCACGAAGTCGGCGTCATCCTGCACCACGGCCTGAAGCGCATGGTCGAGAAGCAGGACAACGTCTACTACTACCTGACGCTGCTCAACGAGAACTACCCGATGCCCGGCCTGCAGCCCGGCACCGAAGAGCAGATCATCAAGGGCATGTACCTGTCCAGGCAGGGCCCGGCGCTCAAGGCCAAGGCCCCCACGGTGCAACTGCTGGGCAGCGGCACCATCCTGCGCGAGAGCTTCGCCGCGCAAGAGCTGCTCGAGAAGGACTGGGGCGTGTCGGCTTCCGTGTGGAGCTGCCCGAGCTTCAACGAACTCACCCGTGACGGCCAGGACGCCGACCGCTGGAACCTGCTGCACCCCGACCAGACGCCGCGCGTGCCCTTCGTGGCCGAGCAGCTCGGCGCCTCGAGCGGCCCGGTGGTCGCCTCGACCGACTACATGAAGGCCTACGCCGAGCAGATCCGTCCCTTCATCCCGAAGGGCCGCACCTACAAGGTCCTGGGCACCGACGGCTTCGGCCGCAGCGACTTCCGCAACAAGCTGCGCGAGCACTTCGAGATCAACCGCCACTACATCGTGGTGGCCGCGCTCAAGGCGCTGAGCGAAGATGGCACGGTGCCGGTCGCCAAGGTGGTGGAAGCCATCAAGAAGTACGGCATCAACGTCGACAAGGTCAACCCGCTCTACGCCTGAGCCTCGCCAGGCAATCAATAACCAACGAACGAAACGGCGCCTCACGGCGGGAGACAAACGATATGGCAGCAGTGGAAGTGAAAGTGCCCGACATCGGCGATTTCGATGAAGTCGCGGTGATCGAGGTGCTCGTGAAGGTGGGCGACACGGTCAAGGCCGAGCAGTCGCTCATCACGGTCGAATCGGACAAGGCGTCGATGGAAATCCCGTCGTCGACCGCCGGTGTGGTCAAGGAACTGAAGGTCGAGATCGGCGCCAAGGTGAAGCAGGGCTCGGTGGTGCTCGTGCTCGAGGCCGAAGGTGCCGGTGCTGCGGCAGCGCCTGCCCCGGCGCCCGCTGCGGCTCCCGCGGCCGCCGCATCGGCCCCGGCCGCTGCAGCGCCTGCACCCGCTGCAGCACCTGCCGCCTCGGGCCCGATCGACGTCAAGGTGCCGGACATCGGCGACTTCAAGGACGTCGCGGTCATCGAACTGCTGGTGAAGGTGGGCGACACGATCGCGGCCGAGCAGTCGCTGATCACGGTCGAGTCGGACAAGGCCTCGATGGAAATCCCGTCGTCGGCCGCCGGCGTGTTGAAGGAACTGAAGGTCAAGGTTGGCGACACCGTCAACATCGGCGACCTGATTGCGGTGCTCGAAGGCTCCGTGGCTGCTGCAGCCGCACCGGCTGCGGCCCCCGCGCCTGCACAGGCAGCGGCCGCAGCGCCCGCGACGGCATCGGCCAGCGCGCCGGCGCCCGCGCCCGCAGCGGCTGCCGCCGCACCGGCCGCGGCCCACCAGCCCACGGCCGCCCCCAGCGGCAACCTGCCGCACGCCTCGCCCTCGGTGCGCAAGTTCGCCCGCGAACTCGGCGTGCCGCTCGAAGAGGTCAAGGGCTCGGGCCCCAAGGGCCGCATCACGCAGGACGACATCCAGAACTTCACCAAGGCCGTGATGAGCGGCCAGGCCAGCACCAAGGCGTCCGCAGCCAAGGCGCCGGCCGGTGGCGGCGACGGCGCGGCATTGGGCCTCATTCCGTGGCCCAAGGTCGACTTCACGAAGTTCGGCGCGGTCGAGCGCAAGGACCTGTCGCGCATCAAGAAGCTCAGCGGCGCCAACCTGCACCGCAACTGGGTGATGATTCCGCACGTCACCAACAACGACGACGCCGACATCACCGAGCTCGAGGCCTTCCGCGTCTCCACCAACAAGGAGAACGAGAAGTCGGGCGTGAAGGTCACGATGCTGGCCTTCGTGATCAAGGCGGTGGTCGCGGCGCTGAAGAAATTCCCCGAGTTCAACACCAGCCTGGACGGCGACCAGCTCGTCTACAAGCAGTACTACAACGTCGGCTTCGCGGCGGACACGCCCAACGGCCTCGTGGTGCCGGTGCTCAAGGACGCCGACAAGAAGGGCATCCTGCAGATCAGCGCCGAGATGGGCGAGCTCGCCAAGAAGGCGCGCGACGGCAAGCTCGGCTCGGCCGACATGCAGGGCGGCTGCTTCTCGATCAGCTCGCTCGGCGGCATCGGCGGCACGCACTTCACGCCCATCATCAACGCACCCGAAGTGGCCATCCTCGGCCTGTCGAAGAGCGCGATGAAGCCGGTGTGGGATGGCAAGCAATTCGTGCCGCGTCTCACGCTGCCGATGTCGCTGTCCTACGACCACCGCGTGATCGACGGCGCCCTGGCTGCGCGTTTCAACGCCTACCTGGGCCAGGTGCTCGCGGACTATCGCCGTATTCTTCTATGACCCCCCGAGCACCTTCGGTGCTCCCCCCTGAGGGGGGCGGCTGCCTTGGGGCGGCCCGGCGGGAGCAGCTATGACCACGGTGGTGGCCGTCCGCAAGGGCGGCCAGGTCACGATGGCAGCCGATTCTCTGGTGACCTTCGGCGACACGCGCCTGTCGCACAACGCCGAAGCGAACCAGAAGATCTTCACCGTCGAGGACGCGGCGGGCACCAGCCTGTTCGCCATGGCCGGTGCCGCCGCGCACTTCCTGGTGCTGCAGCACGCGCTGGCCGTGCAGCCGCGCGAGCAGCTGTTGTTCGGCAGCAAGCACCAGATCTTCCGCACCTTCACGATGCTGCATCCGGTGCTGAAGGACTCGTTCTTCATGCAGACCAAGGAAGACGACCACGAGCCCTACGAGTCGAGCCAGTTCACGATGCTGATGGCCAACCGCAGCGGCATCTACGGCATCTACAGCTACCGCGAGGTGTTCGAGTTCAAGCAGTTCTGGGCCATCGGCTCGGGGCGCGGCTTTGCACTCGGCGCCATGCACGCGGCCTATGACATCAAGTCGCGCAGCGCGCGCGATGTGGCGCAGGCCGGCATTGCCGCCGCCTGCGAATTCGATCGCAATTCGGCCCTACCGGTCGACGTTCTCACACTCAAACTGAAAGTGTCCAAATGAGCGAACAACAAATCAAGGTGCCCGACATCGGCGACTTCGACGAAGTGGCAGTGATCGAGGTGCTGGTCAACGTCGGAGACACGGTCAAGGCCGAGCAGTCGCTGATCACGGTCGAATCGGACAAGGCCTCGATGGAAATCCCGTCGTCGGCCGGCGGCGTGGTGAAGGCCATTGCCGTGAAGGTGGGCGACAACGTCAAGCAAGGCTCGGTGGTCCTGACGCTCGAGGTGGACGGTGCCGCGGCATCCGCGCCCGCAGCGGCTGCACCGGCGCCTGCCGCCACGGCAGCCCCGGCACCGGCCACGCCGAAGGCCGCGCCTGCACCGGCCCCCGCTTCGGCGGCCGTGGCCGTGTCGAGCTACGGCGGCAAGGTCGACGTCGAATGCGACGTGATCGTGATCGGCGCGGGCCCCGGCGGCTACTCGGCGGCGTTCCGCGCGGCCGACCTCGGCCTGAAGGTCGTGCTGATCGAGCGCTACGCCACCCTGGGCGGCGTGTGCCTGAACGTCGGCTGCATCCCGTCGAAGGCGCTGCTGCACGTGGCCTCCGTGATGGACGAGGTGAAGCATTTCGCCGACCTCGGCGTGAGCTTTGCCGCACCCACGGTCGACCGCGCCAAGCTGCTCGGCCACAAGAACAAGGTGGTGGGCAAGCTCACCGGCGGCCTCACGGCCATGGCCAAGATGCGCAAGGTGACGGTGCTGCGCGGCGTCGGCAACTTCGTGGATCCGTACCACGTCGAGGTGGAAGAAACCTCGGGCACCAGCTGGGACACCACGGGCAAGAAGCAGACCGTGAAGTTCCGCAACGCCATCATCGCGGCCGGCTCGCAGGCCGTGAGCCTGCCCTTCATGCCCAAGGATCCGCGCGTGGTCGACTCGACCGGCGCGCTGGAAATGGGCACCGACCCCAAGCGCATGCTGATCCTGGGCGGCGGCATCATCGGCCTCGAAATGGGCACGGTGTATTCCACGCTGGGCGCGCGCCTGGACGTGGTCGAGATGCTCGACGGCCTGATGCAGGGCGCCGACCGCGACCTGGTGAAGGTCTGGCAGAAGATGAACACGCCGCGCTTCGACAACATCATGCTGAAGACCAAGACGGTGGGCGCCGAGGCGACCAAGGAAGGCATCAAGGTCACCTTCGAGGGCGAGAACGCGCCGAAGGAACCGCAGGTGTACGACCTGGTGCTGCAGGCCGTGGGCCGCAGCCCGAACGGCAAGAAGATCGGTGCCGAGAAGGCCGGCGTTGCCGTGACCGACCGCGGGTTCATCAACGTCGACATCCAGATGCGCACCAACGTGCCGCACATCTTCGCCATCGGCGACATCGTGGGCCAGCCGATGCTGGCGCACAAGGCGGTGCACGAGGCGCACGTGGCGGCCGAAGTCATTGCCGGCGAGCAGAAGGGCGACAAGGAGCTGTCCACCGCCGCCTTCAACGCCCGCGTGATCCCCAGCGTCGCCTACACCGACCCCGAGGTGGCGTGGGTCGGCCTGACGGAAGACCAGGCCAAGGCCGAAGGCATCAAGGTCAAGAAGGGGCACTTCCCCTGGACGGCCTCGGGCCGCGCCATTGCCAACGGCCGCGACGAAGGCTTCACCAAGCTGCTGTTCGACGCCGAGACGCACCGCATCCTGGGCGGCGGCATCGTCGGCACGCATGCCGGCGACATGATCGGCGAGATCGCGCTGGCCATCGAGATGGGTGCGGACGAGATCGACATCGGCAAGACCATCCACCCGCACCCGACGCTGGGCGAAAGCATCGGCATGGCGGCGGAAGTGGCGCACGGCACCTGCACCGACCTGCCGCCTGCGAAGAAGAGCTGATAAGCAGAGGAGGGCGCTCGCCGAGCGCCCATGAAAAAATCCCGCCGAGGCGGGATTTTTTTCGTTCCGGAGGGCGGTGCCCCCAAGAGGGATCAGTTGCCGGTGACGGGCAGGTTGGCGACGGCCGCGGCCTTGACTTCGTCCGTCGGGCCGCCGAGCACGCGGCGGGCGCCGTCGAAGCGGCGTTGCCAGTAGCTGCCGTTCATGTCTTCCACGCGAACCTGGGCGCCGGTGCGGGGGGAGTGGATGAACTTGCCTTCGCCGACATAGATGCCGACATGGCTGAAGGCGCGGCGCATGGTGTTGAAGAACACGAGGTCGCCGGGCTTGAGCTGGCTGGCGTCGATCTTCTCGGTGGCGGCTGCCTGCTCTTCGGCGCGGCGGGGGAGCATGTGGCCGACCGTCTGGTTGTACATGGCGCGGACGAAGCCGCTGCAGTCGAAACCCGATTCGGCGGTGTTGCCGCCGCGGCGGTAAGGCACGCCGAGGAAGCCGATGGCCGTGACCACGAGGTCGGACGTGCGCTCGGTCACGGTCTGGCGAACTTGCTTGAGCTGCCCGATCAGGCCCTTGTCGGCCAGCAGGCGTGCCAACTCGTCATCGGTTTTTTCCTGTTGAGGGGCTGCATGGACAGCGACGGCAAATAGGAGGGACGCGGGTAGGACGAAAAAACGCATGCCGCGTAGGATATTGATGACGCGCGGTTATGTCAATTTAAAAAGAATTAGCAAATGTCTTTGTAAGTCATTGATTTACATCGAGATTTTCGATTCGGCCGAAGAAAAAATGTAACGGCGAACGTTTATTGACCATAAGTGGTTGACCGTCAGTGAGCCTTTGGCGCGCGGGTGGATTGGTGGCGAAACGGATCCGGGTCGTTATCTTTCGTCAAGATCGCGTCAACTCTCCGGAAAAGCCATGAACTTTCGAAAACAACCGCTTCTCAACTGTCTCGGCGCACTTTTTACGCTCTTGGGAACCGGTTTCGGCAACGTTGCGCTGGCCCAGCTGGTGCCGCAGACGGTGGCGTCGGGTCTTCAGAACCCGTGGGGCGTCAGCTTCTTGCCGGATGGGCGCTTCGTGGTCACCGAGAAGCCGGGCCGGTTGCGCCTGGTCGACGCGAGCGGCAAGGTGGGCGCGCCCATCGCGGGCCTGCCGGCCGTTGCGGCCAGCGGGCAGGGCGGCCTGCTCGACGTGCTGGCCGACTCGGGGTTCGAAAAAAACCGCACGCTCTACTTCTGCTTTTCCGAGCCAGCCGCCAGCGGCGCGGCCAACAGCACGGCGCTGGCGCGGGCCAACCTGTCGGCGGACGGCACGAAGCTCGAGGCGCTCAAGATCATCTTCAGCCAGCAGCCCAAGGTGGCGAGCAGCGCGCATTTCGGCTGCCGCATCGTCGAGGCGCGCGACGGCACCTTGTTCCTCACGCTGGGCGACCGCTTCAGCCGCAAGGAAGACGCGCAGAAGCTGGACAACCACCTGGGCAAGGTGATCCGCATCGCCAAGGACGGCACGGTGCCCAAGGACAACCCCTTCGTCGGCAAGGCGGGCGCGCTGCCCGAGATCTGGAGCTACGGCCACCGCAACGCGCAGGGCGCCACGCTCGCGCCCGATGGCCGCTTCTGGATGCACGAGCACGGGCCGCAAGGCGGCGATGAAATCAACATGCCGCTGGCCGGCCGCAACCATGGCTGGCCCGTCATCACCTACGGCGAGAACTATGGCGGCGGGAAGATCGGCGACGGCATCACCACCAAGGACGGCATGGAGCAGCCGCTGCACTACTGGGTGCCGTCGATCGCGCCGTCGGGCATGGCCTTCCTGACCAGCGACCGCTACGGCGCGGCGTGGAAGGGCAACCTGTTCGTCGGCTCGCTCAAGTTCGGCTACCTCGACCGCATCGAGCTGAAAGACGGCAAGGTCGTGGCCGAGCACAAGCTGCTGGCCGACGGCCGCGCGCGCATCCGCGACGTGAAGCAGGGGCCCGACGGGCTGCTCTACGTGCTGACCGACGAGGGCGATGGCAAGCTGCTGCGCCTGAAGCCGAACTGATCTGGGTCCGCTTCAACCCGTCTCAGCCCGTTTCAGCCCGGGGTCGCCGGGCAAGTGGGCAGCGGCAGCGTCGGCAGCATGCGCAGCCACAGGCGCGTCCACTCGGGCCAGTCGTGGCCGCCTTCGGTCGTGAAGACGCGTTCGGCCGGCAAGGCCGCGGCCAGCAGGCGATGGCTGAACGCGAAGCGGTCGTCCACGCCGTAGCCCAGGTACAGCGGCGGCCGCGCGGCCGCCGTCTGCGTGAAGCCCACGTAGCCGCGCAGCCATTGCCAGAGCTGGGTTTCGTTCGGCGTGCGCGGGTTGCTGCCGGGCGGGTCTTCCAGCGGCCCGGTCCATCTGGCGAGCCCGCCCGCATTGGCGATGTCGGTGCTGAGCACGCGCTCGCCGAGGTACGGCGCGATCGTCACCACGCCGGCCAGCTCGCCGGGATGCGTTTGCGCATACAGCAGGCTGCCGAAGCCGCCGACGGAAATGCCGACCAGCCAGATGTGGCGGTAGCCGTGGCTGCGCGCCGGGGCGACCACGTCGGCGCTCAGGCGTTCGAGGATGGTCTTGTCGTTGTAGTAGCCGAGGTGCGCGTCGACCAGCATCACGTCGGCCGCGACGCGGTTGTCCTGCACCGCGCGCACGAAGCCCTCGCGCTCGAACTCGCCGGGCGCCGAGTACGCGCCGGGCAGCATCACCAGCAGCGTGTCGGCATTGCGCGTGCATCTGCTTTTCTCGAGCGAGGTCGCCAGCGGTGCCGTGGTCTTGCGCACGCCGCCGCACGCGGCGACGAGGAGCGCGGCGGCGCCCACGCCCAGCGCCGCCAGGCACACCCGTTTCGAGAAGAAGAGCTTCATGTGCCGCAGTCTAGGTGCGCCGCGTCGCCGGCAGGTCGACCATCACGGGCTGGCCCGGCGTGGTGCAGCCCGTGTCGCAGCACTTGCCGGGCTGGCGGTTGCGGGTGATGGCGCGGCCCGGGTCGTGCGGCGCGGCGGCGGGCGAGCCGTCAGACCCAATGCCGCGTTCGAGGATGCGCTCGACCAGCTCCACCTTCGAGCCGACCGGGTAGTTGCGCCAGATTTCCTGCTTCATGGCCGCGGGCGAGCCGCCGCCGTGCAGGCTGATCACGCTGTACCAGCCGCCCTGGTAGCCGGCCGTCAGGTCCTCGATGAAGCGGGCCGTCTCGATGCGCTGTTCGTACGGAATGGCCGGGTTGGCGCGCAGCACGTCCGACAGGCGCGCGGCGGTCTCGGGGTTGTGGTCTTCGTCGGGGCCGGGCAGGGTGACGATGAGGCCGCCGCTCACGTAGTGCGCGATGCGGTGCATGTCGTAGATCTTGGTGGCCAGCAGCAGCTTGCCGATGTTGCTGAACACGGGGTCGGGCATGAAGATGCCGCAGTGTTCATCGGCCTTGCCGTACACGCTGGCCGCCACGCCGCAGGCGAAGAAGCTTTCGGTGATGGTGATGAGCTCGACCATCTGCTCGCGCAGGTGGCTTTCCTTGCCGGGGTCGAAGCCGTTGGCCTCGCACATCAATGCGCCAGCGCCGATCAGCAAATCACCGAAGCCGGCGCGCGCGCCGATGCAGCTGTGGCGGTGGTGCGTGGCGTAGCTGTAGGTCAGGTGGCCGGAGTGCTCCCAGGTGCCGTTGTCGCCGGCGTAGAACACGCGCTCCCACGGCACGAACACCTTGTCGAACATGCACACGCCGGTGCTCTGGCCGTACTTGCGGCTGAACAGCGCGTCGCCGTGTTCGAGCTTTTCGCCGGGCCGGCCCGCCGGGCGCGCGACGATGGTGAGGCCCGGCGCGTCCAGCGGCACGGCGCAGCACACGGCGAAGTCGGCGTCTTCCTTGCCCATGTTGCGGCAGGGCATGACCAGCAGCTCGTGCACGTAGGGCGCGCCGGTCACGATCGCCTTGGTGCCCGAGATGACGATGCCGCGCGCGTTGCGCTCCACCACGTGCAGGTAGCTGTCGATGTTGGCCTGCTCGTGCGGGCGCCGGCTGCGGTCGCCCTTGGCGTCGGTCATGGCCACGCCGAGCGTCAGGTCCTGGTCCTGCACGCGGTGCAGGTACTCGTGGAAGCGCGCGGTGTGCTCGGTGCTGCCGCGCGCGTCGTCGATGCGCGCCGACACCTGGCCGATGGCGTTGAGCGCGTCGTGCGTCAGGTAGCGCTGGGCGCAGCCGGTTTCCTGGCACACCAGCCGCACGGCCTCGAGCTTGTTGAGCAGGTCGCCCGCGCCGGTGTTGAGGTGCGACAGCCGGTTCACCCGCTTGCCGCTGGTGT
Organism: Variovorax sp. OK212; assembly: GCF_900112425.1. Classification (GTDB taxonomy): domain Bacteria; phylum Pseudomonadota; class Gammaproteobacteria; order Burkholderiales; family Burkholderiaceae_C; genus Variovorax. The sequence continues at coordinate 215,235 of NZ_FOLP01000007.1, forward strand.
GCTGCACCGCGGTCATGAGCGGCTCGTATTCCTTCTTCAGCGCGTGGTCGTAGGTGAGCGCGATGGCATTGATGCCGGGCTGGAACGCGGGCTCGTCGGCCACGCTGTCGACGCGGCGGCCGTCCACGAACACCGTGGGGCGGTAGCGGCGCAGGGATTCGCGGTAATCGGCGCCAGACATGAGGGCTGCGGCGGGCAGTGGGGCATTCATCGGGCTGTCTCCGTGGGTGTTTTGTGCTGGAATTTAAACACTGTTCAATTTTTAGATCAATGATCAAAAAAATGCATCGACGATCAATTCGAGGGCTATAGTGCCGCCCATGCAAGCCAATCTCCAGCGCCGCCAGGCGCTCACCGACGCCCGTCGCGCGCTCGTGCTCGACGCCGCGCGCGCGGTCTTCCTGGAGGCCGGCATCGAGGGCGCGAGCATTCGCGAGATCGCCCGCAAGGCCGGCTACACGCCGGGCGCCATCTATTCGTACTTCGAGAGCAAGGAGGCGATCTACGCGGCCTTGCTCGACGAATCCATCCAGCGGCTGCAGGCCGCGGTGACCGACGCACCGGTGTTCGACGGCCACCCCGAGCGCACGCTCGCCGCCAAGGCGCAGGCATGGTTCGACTTCTATGCCGCGAACCCGCGCGAGCTCGACCTGGGCTTCTACCTGGTGCAAGGGATGCGCCCGCGCGGCCTGACCAGCGAGCTCGACAACGAACTCAACGACCACCTGCGCCAGGCGCTACGCCCCTGCGAAGACGCGCTGCAGGCCATGGGGCTCGACGCCGACGGCGCTCTGCAGGAGAACACCTCGCTGTTCGCGCACGGCGTGGGCCTGCTGCTGATGCAGCACACCGGGCGCATCCGCATGTTCAGGCAGTCGGCCGACGCGCTGTTCAAGACCTACGTGGCGCAACTCGTTCAGCGCGTTGCGGCCCATGCGGGCCAACTCGGTCTTTTCGGTGGTACGGTTTAGCCCAATCCAAACCTCCAGAAGAAAGAAACTGTTCATGCTGCTCGACGCCTCGCAATCCCAACTCGTGCTGGTCGACTACCAGGCCCGCCTGATGCCGGCCATCTTCGAGAACGAGGCCGTGGCAGCGAACGCGGTGCGCCTCGGCAAGATGGCGGCAATGGTCGACGTGCCCGTCTGGGGCACCGAACAGAACCCGTCCAAGCTCGGCGAGAACCTGCCCGACATTCGTGCGCTGTGCCGCAAGACGCTCGCGAAGATGCATTTCAGCGGCGTGGAAGAGGGGCTCGGCGAATGGCTGCGCGCACCGGCCAAGGCCGCGCCGCAAGGCAACGCCCGCAGCCTGCCCAAGCACCTGCAGAAGCCCCAGGCCGCGGCCGAAGAGCGCAACACCATCGTCATTGCCGGCTGCGAAGCGCATGTCTGCCTGATGCAGACGGCGCTCGACCTGCTGGAAGACGAGTTCGACGTCTGGGTGGTCACCGATGCCTGCAGCTCGCGCACCGAGCGCAACCGCGACGCCGCCTTCGACCGCCTGGCGGGTGCCGGCGCCGAACTCGTGACGACCGAGATGGTCGGTTTCGAGTGGCTGCGCACCGCGGAGCACCCGGCCTTCCGTGACTTGCAAACGCTGATTCGCTGAGCCGGCAGCGGCGCTGCGTGGCGCCGGGATGAAGCTGGATGAAGCTGGGATGGGCTGGCCCGGGTTGTCCCGGTCGTCAGCTTCCTGCAAGATCGATCTCCATAATTATGAATTCAGTTTTGGCGATGCCGCCGGAACCGAATACATCACAGGAGACAAGCCCAGATGAGCCGCTACGAAGAGTTCCATCGCCAGTCCGTCGACGCGCCCGAAGCCTTTTGGGCTGAGCAGGCGAAGCTGATCGATTGGCAGACGCCCGCGCAGCAGATCCTCGACGCCGGCAACCCGCCTTTTGCGCGCTGGTTCGTCGGCGGCACGACCAACCTGTGCCACAACGCCGTCGACCGTCACCTGGCGGCGCGAGGCGACCAGCCCGCGCTGATCTTCGTTTCCACCGAGACCGGCGTGGAGAAGAGCTACAGCTTCGCCGAGCTGCATGCCGAGGTGCAGCGCACCGCGGCCAGCCTGCTGGAACTGGGCGTGGGCAAGGGCGACTGCGTGCTCATCTACATGCCGATGATTCCCGAGGCCGCGTTCGCCATGCTGGCCTGCGCGCGCATCGGCGCGATCCATTGCGTGGTGTTCGGCGGCTTCGCCAGCGGCTCGCTGGCCACGCGCATCGAGGACGCCGCGCCGAAGGTGATCGTGAGCGCCGACGCGGGCGCGCGCGCGGGCAAGGTCATCGCGTACAAGCCGCTGCTGGACGAGGCGATCAGGCTGTCGGCGCACAAGCCCTCGGCCGTGCTGCTGACCGACCGAGGTCTTGCTGCTATGAATATGGTAGCGGGACGCGACCATCTGGCGGCCCAGTTGCGCCAGAAACACCTGGGCGCCGAGGTGCCCTGCACCTGGCTGGCCTCGACCGACATCAGCTACACCATCTACACCAGCGGCACCACCGGCAAGCCCAAGGGCGTGCAGCGCGACGTGGGCGGCTATGCGGTGGCGCTGGCGGCCAGCATGAAGCACATCTTCGACGGCCGGCCCGGCGAAACCTACTTCTCGACCAGCGACATCGGCTGGGTGGTGGGCCACAGCTACATCGTCTACGGCCCGTTGATCGCCGGCATGGCGACGATCATGTACGAGGGCCTGCCCACCCAGGGCATCGACCGGCAGCCCGACGGCGGCATCTGGTGGCGGCTGGTGGAGAAGTACAAGGTGACGGTGATGTTCAGCGCGCCCACGGCGGTGCGCGTGCTCAAGAAGCAGGACCCGGCGCTGCTGAAGAAATACGACCTGTCGACCCTGCGCGCGCTGTTCCTGGCCGGCGAGCCGCTGGACGAACCCACGGCCCGATGGATCAGCGAAGGGCTGGGCGTGCCGATCATCGACAACTACTGGCAGACCGAATCGGGCTGGCCGATGATCACCATCGCCAACGGCGTGGAGGCCAAGGCCAGCAAGTTCGGCAGCCCGGGCGTGCCGATGTACGGCTACCGCATCAAGATCCTGCACGAATCGACTGGTGAGGAACTGACCGGCGCGAACGAGAAGGGCGTGGTCGTGGTCGAGGGGCCGACCCCGCCGGGCTTCATGCAGACCGTGTGGAAGGACGACGCGCGCTTCGTGAACACCTACTGGAAGAGCGTGCCCGGCAAGATGGTCTATTCGACCTTCGACTGGGGCATTCGCGATGAAGACGGGTACTTCTACATCCTCGGGCGCACCGACGACGTGATCAACGTGGCGGGCCACCGGCTGGGCACGCGCGAGATCGAGGAGAGCATCTCTGGCCACGCCAACGTGGCCGAGGTGGCAGTGGTCGGCGTGGCCGATGCGCTGAAGGGTCAGGTCGCGATGGCCTTCGTCGTGCCCAAGGACGGCAAGGCCGCGGGCGATGCCGACGTGGCGCTCAAGCTCGAAGGCGAGATCATGAAGCTGGTGGCCGACCAACTCGGCGCGCTGGCGCGGCCGGCCCGCGTGCGCTTTGTAAGTGGCCTGCCCAAGACCCGCAGCGGCAAGCTGCTGCGCCGCGCCATCCAGGCCGTGTGCGAGCAGCGCGACCCGGGCGACCTGACCACCATCGACGACCCGTCGACGCTGGAGCAGATCAAACAGTTACTAAGTCACGGCTGAGATCTCCCCAATGGGGGTTGCACAGGCCCTTCGAACCGTCATATGGTTGACGTGGCACAATGCCAAGGTACTCAGGCCCTTCCCCAGCCACAGTCGCATCCGCCAACCGGTTCAGCCGTGTCGCGGAAGGTTTCTTAACCAGCTAGTGCTTCCTTCAGGGAAGCGAAGGTCAGCGGATCATGAGCGATTCATCGACGCCCTCGGCGTATACCGCCTATCAAGGCAACACGTACCTCTTCGGCGGCAATGCGCCCTATGTCGAAGAGATGTATGAAAACTACCTCTCCAACCCCGGCAGCGTGCCTGACAACTGGCGTTCGTATTTCGACGCCCTGCAGAACGTTCCCGCCGGCGACGGCACGAACACCCGCGACGTTCCCCACCTGCCCGTCATCAATGCCTTCGCCGAACGCGCGAAGCAGGGCACGACCAAGGTCGTGGTGGCCAGCGGCGCCGACTCCGAGCTCGGCCGCAAGCGCACCGCCGTCCAGCAGCTGATTGCCGCCTACCGCAACGTCGGTGCCCGCTGGGCCGACCTCGACCCGCTCAAGCGCGCCGAGCGTCCTTCCATTCCGGAACTCGAACCCTCGTTCTACGGCTTCACCGACGCCGACCTCGAGACGGTGTTCAACACCAGCAACACATTCTTCGGCAAGGACACCATGTCCTTGCGCGACCTGCTCAACGCACTGCGTGAAACGTACTGCGGCACGATGGGTGCCGAGTACATGTACACCACCGACCAGAACCACAAGCGCTGGTGGCAGCAGCGGCTCGAAAGCGCCCGCACCAACCCCAAGCTGAGCGCCGAGCAGAAGAAGCACGTGCTCAACCGCCTCACGGCCGCCGAAGGCCTCGAGCGCTTCCTGCACACCAAGTACGTCGGCCAGAAGCGCTTCTCGCTCGAAGGCGGCGAGAGCTTCATCGTCTCGATGGACGAGCTGATCAACCAGGCCGGCGCCAAGGGCGTGCAGGAAATCGTGATCGGCATGGCCCACCGCGGCCGCCTGAACGTGCTGGTGAACTCGCTGGGCAAGATGCCCGCCGACCTGTTCGCCGAGTTCGACCACACCGCACCCGAAGACCTGCCCAGCGGCGACGTCAAGTACCACCAGGGCTTCAGCTCGGACGTGACCACCCCCGGCGGCCCGGTGCACCTGAGCCTCGCGTTCAACCCCTCGCACCTTGAAATCGTGAACCCCGTGGTCGAAGGCTCGGTGCGCGCGCGCATGGACCGCCGCGGCGACCCGCTGGGCAAGCAGGTGCTGCCCGTGATCGTTCACGGCGACGCCGCCTTCGCAGGCCAGGGCGTCGTGATGGAAACGCTGGCACTGGCCGAGACCCGTGGCTATTCCACCGGCGGCACGGTGCACATCGTCATCAACAACCAGATCGGCTTCACCACCAGCGACCCGCGCGACAGCCGCTCGACGCTGTACTGCTCGGACATCGTCAAGATGATCGAGGCACCGGTGCTGCACGTGAACGGCGACGACCCCGAAGCCGTGGTGCTCGCCACCCAGCTCGCGCTGGACTTCCGCATGGAATTCCAGAAGGACGTGGTCGTGGACATCATCTGCTTCCGCAAGCTGGGCCACAACGAGCAGGACACGCCGTCGCTCACCCAGCCGCTGATGTACAAGAAGATTGCCCAGCACCCCGGTACGCGCAAGCTGTACGCCGACAAGCTGGCCACGCAAGGCCTGGGCGACACGCTCGGCGACGACATGGTCAAGGCGCAGCGCGCCGCCTTCGACGAAGGCAAGAACACCGTCGACCCCGTGCTCACCAACTTCAAGAGCAAGTACGCCGTCGACTGGAGCCCGTACCTCAACAAGAAGTGGACCGACGCCGGCGACACCGCCATTCCGTCCACCGAGTGGAAGCGTCTGGCCGAGAAGATAACCACCGTGCCGCAAGGCTTCACGGTGCACCCGCTCGTGAAGAAGGTGCTGGACGACCGCGCCAACATGGGCCGCGGCGACGTCAACGTCGACTGGGGCATGGGCGAGCACATGGCCTTCGCCTCGCTGGTGGCCAGCGGCTATCCGATCCGCCTGTCGGGCGAAGACTCGGGCCGCGGCACGTTCACGCACCGCCACGCCGTGCTGCACGACCAGAACCGCGAGAAGTTCGACACCGGCACCTACACGCCGCTGCAGAACGTCGCCGAGAACCAGGCTCCGTTCGTCGTGATCGACTCGATCCTGTCGGAAGAAGCCGTGCTCGCGTTCGAATACGGCTACGCCTCGAACGACCCGAACACGCTCGTGATCTGGGAAGCCCAGTTCGGCGACTTCGTGAACGGCGCGCAAGTGGTGATCGACCAGTTCATCGCCTCGGGCGAAGTGAAGTGGGGCCGCGTCAACGGCCTGACCATGATGCTGCCGCACGGCTACGAAGGCCAGGGCCCCGAGCACAGCTCGGCGCGCCTGGAGCGTTTCATGCAGCTGAGCGCGGACACCAACATGCAGGTGGTCCAGCCCACCACGGCCAGCCAGATCTTCCACGTGCTGCGCCGCCAGATGGTGCGCAACCTGCGCAAGCCGCTGATCATCCTCACGCCCAAGTCGCTGCTGCGCAACAAGGACGCGACGTCCCCGCTGGCCGAGTTCACCAAGGGCAGCTTCCAGACGGTGATTCCGGACAGCAAGGGCCTGAAGGCCGAGAAGGTCAAGCGCCTGATCGCCTGCTCGGGCAAGGTCTACTACGACCTGGCCAAGAAGCGCGAGGAGCAGGGTAACGACGACGTGGCGATCATCCGCGTCGAGCAGCTCTATCCGTTCCCGCACAAGGCGTTTGCCGCGGAAATCAAGAAGTACCCGAACCTCGTGGACGTGGTGTGGTGCCAGGACGAGCCGCAGAACCAGGGCGCCTGGTTCTTCGTGCAGCACTACATCCACGAAAACATGCAGGACGGCCAGAAGCTCGGCTACTCCGGCCGCGCCGCTTCGGCATCGCCGGCGGTGGGCTACTCGCACCTGCACCAGGAACAGCAGAAGGCGCTCGTCGATGGCGCGTTTGGCAAGCTCAAGGGCTTCGTGCTGACCAAGTAAAACCTGTCCCTTTCACACGAATACCTCAAGAACAAATCGGAGCTCACTCCAAATGTCTATCGTAGAAGTCAAAGTCCCCCAGCTTTCCGAATCCGTGGCCGAAGCCACCATGCTCACGTGGAAGAAGAAGGCCGGCGAAGCCGTCGCCGTCGATGAAATCCTGATCGAGATCGAGACCGACAAGGTCGTGATGGAAGTGCCCGCGCCTTCGGCTGGCGTGCTGGTCGAAATCGTGCAGCCCGACGGCGCCACCGTGATCGCCGAACAGCTGATCGCCAGGATCGACACCGAAGGCAAGGCTTCGGCCGCCGCGCCCGCCACCGCCGCTGCTGCCCCGGCAGCTGCCGCGCCTGCTCCGGCCGCCGCTGCCGCCGCCACCGGCGGTTCGAAGGCCGACGTGGCCATGCCCGCCGCCGCCAAGCTGCTGGCCGACAACAACCTGAAGACCGGCGACGTGGCCGGTACCGGCAAGGACGGCCGCGTCACCAAGGGCGACGTGCTCGGCGCCGTGGCCTCGGGTGCCAAGCCCGCTGCCGCTGCCACCGTGGCCGCACCGGCTGCCAAGCCCGCGCTGCCGCAGGTGAGCGCACCGGCCGGCGCGCCCGACCTGGGCGAGCGTCCGGAACAGCGCGTGCCGATGAGCCGCCTGCGCGCGCGCATCGCCGAGCGCCTGCTGCAATCGCAGTCGACCAACGCCATCCTGACGACGTTCAACGAAGTCAACATGGCGCCGGTCATGGACCTGCGCAAGCGCTTCCAGGACAGCTTCACCAAGGAACACGGCGTGAAGCTCGGCTTCATGTCCTTCTTCGTGAAGGCCGCCGTGCACGCGCTGAAGAAGTACCCGGTGATCAACGCCTCGGTCGACGGCAACGACATCCTGTACCACGGCTACTTCGACATCGGTATCGCTGTCGGTTCGCCGCGTGGCCTGGTGGTGCCGATCCTGCGCAACGCCGACCAGATGAGCTTTGCCGACATCGAGAAGAAGATCGCCGAGTTCGGCAAGAAGGCGCAAGACGGCAAGCTGGGCATCGAAGACATGACCGGCGGCACGTTCTCCATCTCGAACGGCGGCACCTTCGGCTCGATGCTCTCGACCCCGATCATCAACCCGCCCCAGTCGGCCATTCTTGGCGTGCACGCCACGAAGGACCGCGCGGTGGTGGAAAACGGCCAGATCGTGATCCGCCCGATGAACTACCTCGCCATGAGCTACGACCACCGCATCATCGACGGCCGCGAAGCCGTGCTGGGCCTGGTCGCCATGAAGGAAGCGCTGGAAGATCCGTCGCGCCTGCTGTTCGACATCTGACCCACCCCCGTTGCTTGCTCACTTCGTACAGCCGCCTGCCCCTTTGAGACCACTTGAGCCGTCTTGAGGGGGCGCACCCGGCGGCCCGGCAAAGCCGGTTGCCCGGGTGCTCGCCGACGGGCCTTGCCTCGAACGCCCTCGACCGACAGGGTCCGGCTGTACGAAACCTTAGAAAGAATCCATGTCCAAACAATTCGACGTGATCGTCATCGGCGGCGGCCCCGGCGGCTACATTGCCGCCATCCGCGCCGCTCAACTCGGCTTCAACGTGGCCTGCATCGACGAGTGGAAGAACGCCAAGGGCGGTCCCGCACTCGGCGGCACCTGCACCAACGTCGGCTGCATCCCCTCGAAGGCACTGCTGCAATCGTCGGAGCACTTCGACCACGCCGGCCACGGCTTTGCGGACCACGGCATCAACGTGTCGGGCCTGTCGCTCGACATCGGCAAGATGCTGGCCCGCAAGGACCAGGTCGTGAAGCAGAACAACGACGGCATCACCTACCTGTTCAAGAAGAACAAGATTTCGTCGTTCCACGGCCGTGGCTCGTTCGTGAAGGCCGCTGAAGGCGGCTACGAGATCAAGGTGGCTGGCGCCGCCGAGGAAACCATCGTCGGCAAGCACATCATCGTGGCCACGGGCTCCAACGCCCGCGCGCTGCCCGGTGCGGCCTTCGACGAGGAAAACATCCTCTCCAACGACGGCGCGCTGCGCATGGGCGCCGTGCCGAAGAAGCTGGCGCTGATCGGCTCGGGCGTCATCGGCCTCGAAATGGGTTCGGTGTGGCGCCGCCTCGGCTCGGAAGTCACGGTGCTGGAAGCACTGCCGACCTTCCTGGGCGCGGTGGACGAGCAGATCGCCAAGGAAGCCAAGAAGGCTTTCGACAAGCAAGGCCTGAAGATCGAACTCGGCGTGAAGGTCGGCGAGATCAAGTCGGGCAAGAAGGGCGTGTCGATCGCCTGGACCAACGCCAAGGGCGAAGCGCAGACGCTGGACGTGGACAAGCTGATCGTGTCGATCGGCCGCGTGCCCAACACCATCGGCCTGAACCCCGAAGCCGTGGGCCTCGCGCTGGACGAGCGCGGTGCGATCAACGTCGACGGCGAGTGCAAGACCAACCTGCCCAACGTGTGGGCGATCGGTGACGTGGTGCGCGGCCCGATGCTGGCGCACAAGGCCGAGGAAGAGGGCGTTGCCGTGGCCGAGCGCATTGCCGGCCAGCACGGTCACGTCAACTTCAACACGGTTCCGTGGGTGATCTACACGCACCCCGAAATCGCGTGGGTCGGCCAGACCGAACAGCAGCTCAAGGCCGAAGGCCGCGCCTACAAGGCCGGCACCTTCCCGTTCCTGGCGAACGGCCGCGCGCGCGCGCTGGGCGACACGACCGGCATGGTCAAGTTCCTGGCCGACGCCACGACCGACGAGATCCTGGGCGTGCACATGGTGGGCCCGCAGGTCAGCGAGCTGATCTCCGAAGCCGTGGTGGCGATGGAGTTCAAGGCCAGCGCCGAGGACATCGCCCGGATCTGCCACGCGCACCCGTCGCTGTCGGAAGCCACGAAGGAAGCGGCACTTGCCGTGGACAAGCGCACGCTGAACTTCTGAGCTCCCGTTTCTCTTGACCAGCGTCAAACAGGCCTATGAGGCGGAACTCGCTGCGCGCGGGTTCCATGCCGATCCCGCGCAGCTGCACGCCGTGGAGGCGCTGGATCGCTGCGCCAACGAATGGGCCGCGTACAAGGCCCAGCGTTCGAATGCGCTGAAGAAGTTCATCAACCGGCCGGAGCTTCCGCGCGGCGTCTACATGTACGGTGGCGTCGGGCGGGGCAAGAGCTTCCTGATGGACCTCTTCTTCAACGCCGTGCCGCTGCGGCGCAAGACGCGCCTGCACTTCCACGAGTTCATGCGCGAGGTGCACCGCGAACTGCGCGAACTGCAGGGCACGGTCAATCCGCTCGACGAGCTCGGCCTGCGCATTTCCAAGCGCTACAAGCTGATCTGCTTCGACGAGTTCCACGTGGCGGACATCACCGACGCGATGATTCTTCATCGGCTGCTGGTGTCGCTGTTCGAGAACGGCGTGGGTTTCGTCACCACCTCGAACTTCAAGCCCGACGATCTTTACCCGGGTGGGCTGCACCGCGACCGCATCCTGCCCGCCATCGCGCTTCTGAACGAGAAGCTCGAGGTACTGAGCGTGGACAACGGCACCGACTACCGGCGCCGCACGCTCGAGCAACTGCGCATGTACCTCACGCCGAACGACGCGTCGGCCGAGAAGGAAATGCGCAAGGCCTTCGACAAGCTGGCCGAGACGGCCGACGAAAGCCCCATTCTTCACATCGAGCAGCGCGAGATCCGCGCGCTGCGCAAGGCCGGCGGCGTGGTCTGGTTCGACTTCAAGACGCTGTGCGGCGGCCCTCGCTCGCAGAACGACTACCTGGAGATCGCCAGCCAGTACCACACGGTGCTGCTGTCCGACGTGCCGCACATGCCGGTGCGCATGGCCTCCGAAGCACGCCGTTTCACCTGGCTGGTGGACGTCTTGTACGACCGGCGCTGCAAGCTCATCATGTCGGCCGAGGTTCCGCCCGAGGCGTTGTACACCGAGGGGCCGCTGTCGCACGAGTTTCCGCGCACGGTCTCCCGGCTCACTGAAATGCAGTCGAGCGAGTTTCTTGCCCTGGAACGCCGCATCGTCGACACCCGACTCACATGAAAAAATTCGCTCTTGCCCTGCTCATGACGCTGGCCAGCCTGCCGTTGTGGGCGCAGTCCAACGCCGCGACGGGCAATGCCGATCTCGAGGGGGAGAAGCGCAGGCTCTCCACCGAGCGCGAGACCATCGAGAAGCGTTTCGTCGAAGAGCGGGCCGCCTGCTACAAGAAGTTCGCGGTGGAAGACTGCCTGCGCGAAAGCCGCAGCCGCCGCCGCAAGGAAACCGACAACATCAAGCGGCAGGAAACCGCGATCAACGACATCCAGCGCCAGCGCAGCGGCGCGGCGGAACTGCAGAAGCTCGACCAGAAGGCCGGCACGCAACGCTCGGTCGACGTGCCCGAAAAGCAGGAGCAATCGGCGCAGAACCAGAAGGAACGCGAACAGCGCGCCGCCGACCATGCCACCAGCCGTGCAGCCACCGCGGCCGAAGGGGCCGAGCGCGAGCGCCAGTTCCAATCCAAGCAGCAGACCCATGCCACCGAGCAGGCCAAGGCGGCGCAACGCCAGGCCGATGCGCCGGCGGTCGCCAATCGCTTCGAGGAAAAACAGCGGCGCGCCGAGGAGCACAGGGCCAGCCGCGAGCGCCAGAACGCGAACCGCGACAAGCCGCGTGGGGCGCCCCTGCCGCCACCCCCGCCGGCATCGGCGGCATCCGCACCCGCCCGCTGATCGCGCTGACCGGGTGACGCCGAACGGGTGAGGGCGGTGGGCTTTCGCCGTTCAGGCGGGGGCGGGGATCGCGTCCAGTTTCAGGATGGCAATCGAGAGGTTGTCGCCGGTGCCGCGGGCCCGGCGCCGCGCTTCACCCACCAGGATTTCGGCCGCGTCGCGCGGCGGCTGCGAATACAGCACGCTGGCCATCTCTTCCGGGCTGAAGTAGTGCCACAGGCCGTCGCTGCAGGCCATCAGCAGGTCGCCGGCCTGCAGTTTCGGGATGTAGTACGGGTCGACGGGCGGCGGCGTGGTCGCCATGCCCAGGCAGCCGAGCAGGATGTTGCCCTGCGGATGGATGTTGGCCTCGGCCTCGGTGATCTCGCCGCGGTCGATCAGCACCTGCACGTACGAATGGTCGCGCGTGCGCATGACGAGCTGCCCGTCGTGGAAGTGGTAGATGCGCGAGTCACCCGCGTGGATCCAGGCGCAGTCGCCCTTCGGGGTCATCAGGAAGGCCGCCAGCGTGCTGTGCGGCTCCTGCTCGCTGGAGACGGCGGTGAGCTTGATGACCGTGTGCGAGTCTTCCAGGATCTGCCGGAGCACGGCCTGCGGGTCGTCGCGGCCAGGCTGGTAGCGGGTGAAGAGCTGGCGCGCCGTCATCAGCACCTGGTCGGACGCCTTGCGCCCGCCGCTGCGGCCGCCCATGCCGTCGGCCACGAGGCCGAGCACGCAGCCAGGCACGCGCGGGTGGCTCATCATGAGCACCTGGTCCTGTTGGTAGGGGCGGTCTCCCTTGTGGAGTCCGGTGGCCGCTGCAAGTCGAAAGCCTTGAGTCATGAGGCATGGGCGCCTGAAGCGCGTGTTTCTGTCTTCTCGGGGATTCGTGTCAGGACGTATTATCGAATGAACAAGCGCCGCGAAAACACAGCGTGCGCACCCCACCGTTGGACTCCAATCTTCACTCCCTCTCCCGCCAGCTGATCGAGCTGCGCATCGAGCATGCCGACCTCGACGCCACCATCGACCGGCTGTCCGAAGGCTCGCCGCAAGACGAGCTGCTGCTGCGGCGCCTGAAAAAGCGCCGCCTCGCGCTGCGCGATCAGATCACGCGCCTCGAAAACGACCTCGACCCGAAAGAACCGGCCTGATGGGCGCGCTCGAAGACAAGGTGCGCGACGCTTTCGCGCAAGACGGTGTGCTGTCGCGCGCCGCCGAACAATTCCGTGAACGCTCGGGCCAGACCGAAATGGCCATCGCCGTGGCCCGCACCATCGACCAGGGCGGTGTGCTCGTGGTCGAGGCGGGCACCGGGGTGGGCAAGACCTTCTCGTACCTCGTGCCGGCCCTGCTGAGCGGCGAACGCGTGCTGCTGTCGACCGCCACCAAGACCTTGCAGGACCAGCTGTTCGGCCGTGACCTGCCGCGGCTGGTGGAGGCCTTCGGCCTGCCGGTGCGCACGGCCCTCCTCAAGGGGCGCGGCAGCTACCTGTGCCTGCACCGGCTCGACATGGCGCGCCACGACGCCTCGCTGCCCGAGCGCGGCAGCCTGCGCACGCTGGCCAAGATCGAGCAGTGGTCGAAGGCCACGCGCACCGGCGACCTGGCCGAGCTGCCGGGGCTGGACGAACGCTCGCCGCTGATTCCGCTGATCACCTCCACGCGCGAGAACTGCCTGGGCGCGCAGTGCCCGCAATTCAAGTCGTGCCACGTCAACCTGGCGCGGCGAGAAGCGCTGGCGGCCGACATCGTCGTCATCAACCACCACCTGTTCTTTGCCGACCTCGCGGTGCGCGAGACCGGCATGGCGGAACTGCTGCCGACCGTGAGCGTGGTCGTCTTCGACGAAGCGCACCAGCTCAACGAGACCGGCGTGCAGTTCCTGGGCGCGCAACTCGGCAGCGGCCAGGCGCTCGATTTCGCGCGCGACATGCTCGGCGCGGGCCTGCAGCACGCGCGCGGGCTGGTCGACTGGCAGCAACTGGTGGGCGGCGTCGAACGCGCCGCGCGCGAGCTGCGCCTGGTGGTCGGCAAGCAATGGCCCGGGGCCAAGCTGCGCTGGCTCGGCGCATCGCCGGAAGGTGTCGATGCCGACGCCTGGCAGCGCGCGCTCGACGACCTGCAGCATTCGTTCGAGCTGGCGGCCGAAGGGATTGCCACCGTCAGCGAGATCTCGCCCGACTTCGTGCGCCTGCACGAGCGGGCGCGGCAGCTCGCAAAACGCGCCGCGCGTTTCGCCTTGCCCTGCGAGGTCGATTCGGTGCGCTGGGTCGACGTGGGTTCGCAGCTGCGGCTGATCGAATCGCCGCTGGACATTGCCGATGCCATGCGCAAGCGCGTGCTCAAGATCGTCGAGGCTGGGGCCGATGACGGCGATGGCATGGACGACGACCTTGACGCCTATGGCGAGCGGCAGGAACAGGGCCTGGACCAGGGCCAGGGCCGTTCAGCAGGCCAGGAAGTGCCATCGCACGAAAACGGCGGGCGCGCCTGGGTCTTCACCTCCGCCACGCTGGGCGACGAGCCCACGCTGCGCTGGTTCACCGAGCCCTGCGGCCTGCACGACGCGGAAGTGCTGCGCGTGCAGAGTCCGTTCGACTACGCCTCGCAGGCCGCGCTCTATGTGCCGCGCGCTTTTCCGAAGCCCAACGATCCCTCGCACAGTCAAAAGGTCGCCCAACTGGCGGCACGCGGCGCCACCGAGCTTGGCGGACGCACGCTGGTGCTGACCACCACGCTGCGCGCGTTGCGCACCATCGGCGACACCATGAAGCAGCACTTCGAGCTGCTCGATGCCGCATCGAGGCCCGAGGTGCTGGTGCAGGGCGAGCTGCCCAAGCGCGTGCTGATGGACCGCTTCCGCGAGGGTGCGAGCGCCGGGCGCGCGGGCTGCGTGCTCGTGGCGTCGGCATCGTTCTGGGAGGGGTTCGACGCGCCGGGCGACGCGCTGCAGCTGGTGGTGATCGACAAGCTGCCGTTCCCGCCGCCGAACGATCCGCTGGTCGAGGCACGCTCGCAGCGGCTCGAATCGCAAGGCAGGAGTTCGTTTGCCGACTACTCGCTGCCGGAGGCGGCGGTTGCGCTCAAGCAGGGGGCGGGGCGTTTGATTCGCCGGGAAACCGACAGCGGCGTACTCGCCATCTGCGACACGCGCCTGGTCGCCATGGGCTATGGCCGCCGGTTGCTGGCGGCGCTGCCGCCGATGCGGCGGCTCGAGAGCGAAGCGGACTTCGACGCCGCGCTGGACGCGCTCAGGAACTGAGCGGCGCGCGCCGAGCGCGCCGCGCGGGTTCTGGACTTACCAGAGCTTCCACCAAGGGTCGTCCTTGCCCTTGAAGCCGTTGGCGAGGTAGGTGCTCTGCGGGTAGTTCGTGGTCAGCACGCGTTGCGTGTCGTCGCGCAGGTCCTTCATGCCGAGCGCGTCGTACGACTTGACCATGATGAACAGCGCTTCTTCGAGTGCGGGCACTTCGCGGTAGTCGGACAGTGCGACCTGCGCGCGGTTGATGGCGGCCAGGTAGGCGCCGCGCGAGTAGTAGTAGCGAGCCACGTGAACTTCGTACTGCGCGAGCGAGTTCACGATGTAGTTCATGCGCTGGCGCGCGTCGGGGGCGTAGCGCGAATCGGGGAAGCGCGTCACGAGTTCCTTGAAGGACTCGAACGATTCCTTGGCGGCCTTCTGGTCGCGCTCGGACAGGTCCTGGCGCGTCATGAAGGCGAACATGCCGAGGTCGTCGTTGAAGTTGATCACGCCCTTCAGGTAGAGCGCATAGTCGAGCGCGGGGCTTGCCGGGTGCAACTTCAGGAAGCGGTCGATGGTGGAAATGGCGCTGGCCTTTTCACCCGACTTGTACTGGGCATAGGCCTTTTCGAGCTGGGCCTGCTGGGCGAGCGGCGTGCCGGCGGCACGGCCTTCGAGCTTCTCGTAGAGCGGCACGGCCTTGTCGTAGGCGCCCGAGCCGGCTTCGTCCTTGGCTTCCGCGTAGATGCGGTTGGGGCTCCAGTTCGCGGTCTTGTCGACGGAGGTCGACGAGCAGCCAGCTGCTAGCAGAGCCGCCGCGCTGAGCGCGATCCAGGTGGGGACCGATAATTTGGCGCGAAACATCACATACGGCTTTCGTGAAACAGTTACCCTCAATTATATCGACCGGCCCTTCGGGCCCGATCCCCGAAGGCCCCGAGTCCGCCGAGGCGGCCGAACTCGAGGAGGGCGCCGACCCCATCGAGCCCAGCGAACTGCGCCCCTTCACCATTGACGCGGCGCAGCATGGCCAGCGGCTGGACCGCGCGCTCGCCGCGCTGGTGCCCGAATTTTCCCGCAGCTACCTGCAGCAGCTGATCGAGGCCGGAGCGGTCGAGCTCCAGGGCCGCACGCTCAAGAAGGTCTCCGCCGCGGTGAAAGCTGGGCAGGCCGGCCGCATCGAATTGCGCCCCACGCCCCAGAGCCAGGCCTTCCGGCCCGAGGCGATGGACATCGTCACCGTGCATGAGGACGAGCACCTGCGCATCATCGACAAGCCCGCGGGGCTGGTCGTGCATCCCGCGCCGGGGCACTGGAGCGGCACGTTGCTCAACGGCCTGCTGGCGCTGGACCCGAAGGCCGTGCTGCTGCCGCGCGCCGGCATCGTGCACCGGCTCGACCGCGACACCAGCGGGCTGATGGTGGTGGCGCGCACCCGGGCGGCCATGGATGCGATGGTGGCGCTCATCGCCGCGCGCGAGGTCAAGCGGCAGTACCTGGCGATCGGCCACAAGCCCTGGGAGGGCGCCGCCGCACGGCAGGTCGACGCGCCCATCGGCCGCGATCCGCGCAACCGGCTGCGCATGGCCGTGGTCGATCTGGAGCGCCATGCGGGCAAGACGGCACGCACCCTGATCGAGCGGCTCGACAGCCATTCCGAGGGCTGCGCCGTGCGCTGCACGCTCGAAACGGGCCGCACCCACCAGATCCGCGTGCACATGGCGTCGATCGGCCATCCGCTGGTTGGCGACGCGCTGTATGGCGGCGCCCCGGCCGTCGGCCTGTCACGCCAGGCGCTGCATGCCTTCAGGCTGGCTTTCGTGCACCCCGTCACGCAAGCGCCGACGGAGTTCCGCTCGGCGCCGCCGGCCGACCTGGCCCAGGCTTTGCAGACCTGGGGGCTGGATTACAATCGCGCCTGACGGCCCGAGAGCCGCGCTGGTCACCCAAGACCGGCCTTGCGTTGCATTTGCCGCGTGCCTGCAACGCCTACTCCTTTCATCCTTCTGAACAAGCGCCCCCGAGGCGCCTTTTCCCGGATAACGCGAACCATGAATACGGCGGATGCCAAGCGCATTCTCGAAACCGCCTTGATCTGTTCGAGCCAGCCGCTGCCGGTGCGCGACATGCGCGTGCTGTTCGACGACGAACTGGGTGTGGACACCATCAAGGTGCTGTTGCTTGAATTGCAGGAAGACTGGGCGCAGCGCGGCCTGGAGCTTGTGAGCGTCGGCAGCGGCTGGCGCTTTCAGAGCCGGCCCGAGATGCGCGACCACCTCGATCGCCTGCACCCCGAGAAGCCGCCGCGCTACACGCGCGCCGCGCTCGAGACGCTGGCCATCATTGCGTACCGCCAGCCGGCGACGCGCGGCGACATGGAAGACATCCGCGGCGTCACGATCAACTCGATGATCCTGAAGCAGCTCGAGGACCGCGGCTGGGTCGAGGTCATCGGGCACCGCGAAACGGTGGGCCGGCCGGCGCTGTTCGCGACCACGCGCCAGTTCCTGGACGACCTGGGCCTGGCCTCGCTCGACCAGTTGCCGCTGATCGAGACGCCCGCGCAGCAGGCGGCCCTGGTCGATGCGCTGGAGCGGGCCTCGGGCGAGCAGCAGGGGCTGCCGATGGACGCCGCACCGCAAGCCGATGCGGTCTCCATCGAAGGCGATGCGGACGCCACGGGGCAGGACGCTTCGGACCCGGGCGCGCTGCTGGGTGAAGAGGCCGCCGTCGCCGAGGTCCTGCCGGAACCCGCCCAGGCCGCTGAAGCAGCGGAAGTGGCTGAAGCAGCGGAAGTGGCTGAACCGGCCGAAGCAGCTGAAGCGGCCGAGGCCGTCGAAGCCGCGCAAGCGCAATTTGCCGAGGATGCCGCCGCCGAAGACGACGTGCCGCAAGCCTCGCCCACCGTTGACATTGAAGGCGCCGCCGAACCCGCCGCCGAGCCGGAACCCGATTCCGCGCAGGCCCCGGCCCCGGCGCCAGAACCCGATGCCCCGTCCCCGGACGAGGCCGACCCTCACGCTCCTTCCTCCGGAAAAACCTCATGAGCACAACCGACACCGAAGACGCGGCAATGCTGCCTGCCGAGCCCGAAGTCAAAAAGAAGAAAAGGGCGACCACGCCCAAGAAGGCTGCGGGTGCTGCTACTGAATCGGTAGCGCCGGAGGCCGCGGAGCCAGCGCCGGAAGTCGTTGCGCCCGTCGAGGCCGAAGCGCCGAAGAAGCCGCGTGCGCCACGCAAGAAGAAGGTGGTGGTCGATGAGGCCGCTGCAACTGCCGAAGCGCCCGAAGCACCAGCGGTGGCGGATGCCCCTGAAGCTGCAGAACCCGTGGTGGCCGCGGCCGCTGCTGTCGAGGTGCAAGCGCCCGTCGCCGAGGCTCCCGCGCAAGAGCCGGCACCCGCGCCGGTGGCTCCGCAAGCCCGCCAGGAGCCGCGCGCCGAGCAAGCCGGTCGCGACGACGAGGACGACGAAGAGGACGAAGAAGACGAAGAAGAGCCCGACGAGGAAGAGGACGACCTCGACCGTGCCCGCCGCGCCGCCGAGCGCGAGCAGCGCAATGCGCTGCCGCCCGAGCCGATCCGCTTCGCCGACGTCATCTCCGGCCAGTTCGACGCCGACGAGGAAAGCCCCGAGGTCCCGCCGCTCAAGCGCGTGCTGCTGCCCGAGGCCGATTCGCCCAAGCTGCACAAGGTGCTGGCGCAGGCCGGCCTCGGCTCGCGGCTCGAAATGGAGCAGCTGATCCTCCAGGGCCGCATCTCCGTCAACAACGAGCCGGCCCACATCGGCCAGCGCATCCAGTTCGGCGATCAGGTCAAGATCAACGGCAAGCCGATCCGCTTCCGTATCGCGCCCCCGCCGCCGCGCGTCATCGCGTACCACAAGCCGGTGGGCGAAGTCGTCACGCACGACGACCCGCAGAACCGGCCGACGGTGTTCCGCAAGCTGCCGCGCCTGCAACAGGGCAAGTGGCAGTCGGTCGGTCGCCTCGACCTGAACACCGAAGGCCTGCTGCTGTTCAGCAGCTCGGGCGACCTGGCCAACCAGCTCATGCACCCGCGCTTCGGCCTGGAGCGTGAGTACGCGGTGCGCGTGCTGGGCGCGCTCACCAGCGAGGAAAAGCAGAAGCTGCTCGACGGCGTGCGCCTGGACGACGGCATGGCGCAGTTCGGCGCCATCGAAGACGGTGGCGGCGAAGGCTCCAACTGCTGGTACCGCGTGACCATTTCCGAAGGCCGCAACCGCGAGGTGCGCCGCCTGTTCGAGTCGGTGGGCCATGCGGTCAGCCGGCTGATCCGCATCCGCTACGGCGCGATGGTGCTGCCGCGCGGCCTGAAGCGCGGCGCCTGGATGGAGCTCGACGAGCGCGACATCCGCGCGCTGTTCCAGGCGTCGGGCGGTGCCGCGGCGCGTCCAGCCCCGCAGCAGCGCGGTCCAGGACAGGACGGTGGTGGCAGCAACGGCCGCAACGGACGCAACAAGAAGCGCCGCGGCAACCGCAACGCCGGCGGCGGCCAGGCGCCGCGCGAGATGCGCGACGACGGCGGGCGCGAGGCGCCGATCCCGAATCCGCTGGGCGACGGTCGTCCGCCGCGCGGCGATCGGGGCGGGCGCGCCAATCGCGGTGGCGGCAACGGCGGTCCGCCGCAAGGGCAGGGCCGCCGCGGCAACGCCGGCAACAGCGGTGGTGGTGGTGGCGGTGGTGGCGGCAATCGCCAAGGGCAGGGCGGTGGCAATCGCCAGGGCGAAGACCGCCAGCCCACCGGCGCCAACCAGCCCGATCCGATGAAGACCTCGCTGGGCTACATCGGCGCCGACAGCTTTTCGCGTCAGCGCAAGGAACAGCGCGGAGGCCCGGGTGGGCGCCGCGGTGGCGGCGGTGGGGGCGGCTACGGTGGTCCGGCCGGGCAGGGTGGCGGACGGCGCCGCGGGCGCTGAAAGCCTGCCGCCACAGCGCGGCCTTTCGCGGGGTTTTCACCAATCCGCAAGGCCGCGCCGGTTAAAATCAGAGGCTTTGTCGACATGCGACGCAACAAGAGTGTTGCGGTTGTGACAAAACACTTCAAAATCAAGCTCCAGGAAGCACTCAATGGCTATCGAACGTACCCTCTCCATCATCAAGCCCGACGCAGTTGCCAAGAATGTGATCGGCAAGATCGTTTCCCGTTTTGAAGCCGCCGGCCTCAAGGTCGTGGCCGCCAAGCTGGTGCACCTGTCGCGCAACGAAGCCGAACAGTTCTACGCCGTGCACAAGGAACGTCCCTTCTTCAAGGACCTGGTCGAGTTCATGATCTCGGGCCCGGTGTTCGTGCAGGCGCTCGAAGGCGACAACGCCATCGCCAAGAACCGTGACCTGATGGGCGCGACCGATCCCAAGAAGGCAGCCGCCGGCACCATCCGCGCCGACTTCGCCGACAGCATCGACGCCAACGCCGTTCACGGTTCGGACGCTCCCGAAACCGCAGCGAACGAAATCGCTTTCTTCTTCGCCGGCCTCAACGTCTACGCACGCTGAAGCCGCATCTCGACCGATTCCATGACCACGGCCAATCTGCTCGAATTCGATCTCGAGGGGTTGGCTGCGTTCTGCGAAAAACTCGGCGAGAAGAAATTCCGCGCCACGCAGCTGTTCCGCTGGATCCACCAGCGTGGCGCCAGCGACTTCACCCAGATGACCGATCTGGCGAAGTCGCTTCGCGAGAAGCTCGCGACCACCGCGCGCGTGGAGGCCTTGCCGGTCCTCACGCAGCACGAATCCAAGGACGGCACGATCAAGTGGCTGTTCGACGTCGGTGACGGCAATGCCGTCGAAGCCGTATTCATTCCCGAGGACGACCGCGGCACGTTGTGCGTGTCGTCCCAAGCCGGCTGTGCGGTCGGTTGCCGCTTCTGCTCCACGGGGCACCAGGGCTTCAGCCGCAACCTCAGCACGGGCGAAATCGTCGCCCAGCTGTGGTTTGCCGAACACTTCCTTCGCAAGCACCTCAAGCGCAGCGAGCGCGTCATCTCCAACGTGGTGATGATGGGCATGGGCGAGCCGCTGCAGAACTACTCGGCGCTCGTGCCCGCGCTGCGCACCATGCTCGACGACAACGCCTACGGGCTGTCGCGCCGCCGCGTGACGGTGTCGACCTCTGGCGTGGTGCCCATGATCGACCGCCTGGGCACCGATTGCGCCGTCGCCATGGCCGTCTCGCTGCATGCGCCCAACGACGCGCTGCGCGACGACCTGGTGCCGCTCAATCGCAAGTACCCTATTGCCGAGCTGCTCGAGGCCTGCAAGCGCTACCTGGTGCATGCGCCGCGCGACTTCATCACCTTCGAGTACTGCATGCTCGACGGCGTCAACGACCAGCCCGAACACGCCCGCCAGCTCATCGAGCTGGTGCGCAAGCACGACGTGTCGTGCAAGTTCAACCTGATTCCGTTCAATCCGTTTCCGGCGTCGGGCCTGCTGCGCTCGCCGCAACCGCGCGTGCTGGCGTTCGCCAAGACGCTGAGCGAAGCCGGACTCGTGACCACCGTGCGCAAGACGCGCGGCGACGACATCGATGCCGCCTGCGGCCAGCTCGCCGGCGACGTCAAGGACCGCACCCGTGCGGCCGAACGCATGGCCCAGCGCCGCGCCACGGAGCGCCCCATCGTTTTGCATCCCGTTCGCAAGACCACCCCCCAGGAGCACTGAAACAATGAGCATGGCCTTTCCGATGACGACCGTGAATGCGCAGCGGCTGCTTGCCGTGGGCCTTGCCGGTGTCGCCGTGGCGTTACTGCTCTCGGGCTGCGTGAATACGCGGACCACCACCACCAGCCTTGCCGACAACAGCTCGAGCAAGGGCAACGAGATCGTGACCGAGTCCGACGAGAGTTCCCGCCAGCGCCGTGCGCGCCTGCGCATGGAGCTCGCTTCGGGCTACTTCGAGCAGGGCCAGACGACCGTGGCGCTCGACGAGATCAAGCAGGCGCTGGTCGCCGACCCGAACAACGCCGACGCCTACAACCTGCGCGGCCTGGTCTACATGCGGCTGGACGACGCCGGCATGGCCGAAGACAGCTTCCGCCGTGCCATCGCCATCAGTCCGCGCGACGCGAATGCACGCCACAACTACGGCTGGCTGCTGTGCCAGCAGAACCGTTTCGGCGACGCGGCCGCGCAGTTCAACGAAGCGCTTGCCGTGCCCAGCTACGCCGACCGCGCCAAGACGCTGATGACGCAGGGCGTGTGCGAGCTCAAGGCCGGCCAGCGGGTGCAGGCCGAGCGCAGCCTTATGCAGGCCTACGAGATCGACGCCGGCAATCCGGTGGTCGGCTTCAACCTGGCTTCGGTGCTGGCGCAGCGCGAAGAGTGGACGCGCGCGCAGTTCTACATTCGCCGGGTCAACAACAGCGCCGCGGCCAGTTCGGAAACGCTCTGGCTCGGCATCAGGGTCGAACGAAAGCTCAACAACCGCGAGGCCGCAGCGCAGTTGGGAGGCCAACTGCAACGACGTTTCCCCCAATCGCGGGAGGCATCAGCGTACGAGCGCGGGAATTTCAATGATTGATCGGGTTTCGGAGTTCGGCACTTCCGTGGCACAGCCGCTGGCGGAAGGCGACAACACGCACAAGACGGCCGGCGACCTGCTTCGCGAGGCACGCGAGGCCCATGGCCTGCACATCGAAATGGTGGCGGCCGCGCTGAAGGTGCCGCCGCAAAAACTGTTGGCGCTCGAGGCGGACGACATCGCGTCGCTGCCCGACCCGGTCTTTGCACGCGCGCTGGCCAGCAGCGTGTGCCGCGCGTTGCGCATCGACCCGGCGCCGGTGCTGGCGAAGCTGCCCACCACGCAGCGGGTGTCGTTGGCCGAAGCCGACCGCACGCTCAAGACCAACATCTCGTCGGGCACGCCGCGCTGGAGCAGCAACAGCAGCCGTTCGAGCGGCCTGCCGTCGCGCGCGCTGCTCACCGTCGTGCTGCTGCTGCTGATCGGCGCGGGCGCTTTGTTCTGGCTGCCTCAGTCGGTGTTCGACCAGATCGGCGCCACCGTGGCGCGTCTGACGGCGCACAGCGGCTCCGACAACACCAATTCGACCGGCGAAGCGCCGGCGGGCGGCTCCGCTGCGCCGAGCGCTCCCGGCACCGTTGCGGAAAGCGTTCCCGCGCAGATCGTGGCGCCGGGCGGGCCCGTGGGAGCCGTGGGCGCTGCGAGTGCCGCTGCGCCCGCAACTGCACCCGGGACCGTCGGCGCGGGCGCTGCCGCGGCGCCGCTGGCCGCAGCTTCTGCACCCGCGGCAGCCGCCGCGAACAGCGGCCAGCAACTCGTCTTCGTGGCACGCGAGGAATGCTGGGTCACCGTGAGCGAAGCCGGCGGCAAGCAACTGCTTCGCCGCAGCCTCAAGGCCGGCGAGACGCTCGGCCTGTCGGGCACGTTGCCGCTCTCGGTCGTGATCGGTCGCGCGTCGAGCGTCGATGTGCAGGTTCGCGGCCAGCCGTTCGACCTGAAGCCCGTCACCAAGGGCGGTGGCGTGGCGCGTTTCGAGGTGAAGTGATGACCAACGAGAGCCTTCCCGTGCCCATCGAATCGGCCGCGCCCAAGGCGCGCCGCTCGCGCCAGGCCAACGTGGTCTGGGGCCCGCGCGTGGTCACGGTGGGTGGCGACGCGCCGGTGCGCGTGCAGTCCATGACCAACACCGACACGGTCGATGCCATCGGCACCGCCATCCAGGTGAAGGAACTGGCCATTGCCGGCTCGGAAATGGTCCGCATCACGGTCAACACGCCGGAGGCCGCCGCGCAGGTGCCGTACATCCGCGAGCAGCTCGACCGCATGGGCATAGACGTGCCGCTGGTCGGCGACTTCCACTACAACGGCCACCGCCTGCTCACCGATTTTCCGGCCTGCGCCGAGGCGCTGAGCAAGTACCGCATCAACCCCGGCAACGTGGGCAAGGGCGACAAGAAGGACAAGCAGTTCGGCCAGATGATCGAGGCGGCCATGCGCTGGAACAAGCCGGTGCGCATCGGCGTGAACTGGGGCAGCCTCGACCAGGAGCTGCTCGCCAGCCTGATGGACGTCAACAGCGGGCGCGCCCAGCCGTGGGACGCCAAGCAGGTGATGTACGAGGCGCTCATCACCTCGGCCATCGAGTCCGCCAAACTGGCCGAGTCGATGGGCATGGACGGCAACCAGATCATCCTGTCGTGCAAGGTGAGCGGCGTGCAGGACCTGATCTCGGTCTACCGCGAACTGGCCCGCCGCTGCGACTACGCGCTGCACCTGGGCCTGACCGAAGCCGGCATGGCCACCAAGGGCACGGTGGCGTCGGCCACGGCGCTGTCGATCCTGCTGCAGGAGGGCATCGGCGACACCATTCGCGTGTCGCTTACGCCGCAGCCGGGCGAGTCGCGCACGCAGGAGGTGGTCATCGCCTCAGAGATCCTGCAGGCGCTGGGCCTGCGCGTGTTCGTGCCGAGCGTCACCGCCTGCCCGGGCTGCGGCCGCACCACCAGCACCACCTTCCAGGAACTGGCCAAGCAGATCGACGACTACCTGCGCATGCAGATGCCGGTCTGGCGCAAGAAATACCCCGGCGTCGAGACGATGAAGGTGGCCGTCATGGGCTGCATCGTCAACGGCCCCGGCGAGAGCAAGCATGCCGACATCGGCATCAGCCTGCCCGGCACCGGCGAATCGCCTGCCGCGCCGGTCTTCATCGACGGCGAAAAGGCCCTCACGCTGCGCGGCGACAATATCGCCAACGAGTTCCACCAGCTCGTCGAAACCTACATCGAAAAGCGCTTCGGCGGCGAACACGCTGTCGCGGCCTGACACCTCCGCAGATCCATGGCTGAAAAATTGAATGCCGTCAAAGGCATGAACGACATATTGCCGCCCGAATCGGCGCGCTGGGAGTGGCTCGAGGCCACCGTGCGCGACCTGATGGGGCGCTTCGCGTACCGCAACGTCCGCACGCCCATCCTGGAGCGCACGGCACTCTTCGTGCGCGGCATCGGCGAGGTCACGGACATCGTCGAGAAGGAGATGTATTCCTTCGAAGACCGGGCGGACAAGAACGGCAAGTTCGAACACCTGACCATGCGCCCTGAGAACACCGCGGGCCTCGTGCGCGCAGTGATCGAGCACAACATGCTGTACGAAGGCCCCAAGCGGCTTTGGTACACCGGGCCGATGTTCCGCCGCGAGAACGTGCAGCGCGGACGCTTCCGCCAGTTCCACCAGATCGGCGCCGAGGCGCTGGGCTTTGCCGGTCCCGACGTCGACGCCGAACTGATCCTGCTGGCCAACGCGCTCTGGAAGACCATCGGCCTGACCGACGTGCGCCTCGAGCTCAACAGCCTGGGCCAGCCCGCCGAGCGGGCGCTGCACCGCGCCGAGCTCATCGCGCACTTCGAGAAGCACGCCGACAAGCTCGACGAGGACGGCAAGCGCCGCCTGCACAGCAACCCGCTGCGCATCCTCGACACGAAGAATCCGGCCATGAAGGACGTGGTCGAGTCGGCACCGAAGCTGATCGACTTCCTCGGTGCCGAGTCGCTCGCGCACTTCGAAGGGCTGCAGGCCATCCTCAAGGCCAACGACATCGCGTTCACGATCAATCCGCGTCTGGTGCGCGGGTTGGACTACTACAACCTCTCGGTGTTCGAGTTCGTGACCGACCGCCTGGGCTCGCAGGGCACGGTGTGCGCAGGGGGCCGCTACGACGACCTGATCGCGCAGATCGGCGGCAAGCCCGCACCGGCCGTGGGTTGGGCCATGGGCGTGGAGCGCGTGCTCGACTTGCTCAAGGAGCAGGGCGCCGATGTGCCGTCGCCGGTGCCCGATGCCTATGCCATCGTGCCCGACGCCGCTGCGATGCCTGTCGTGCTGCGCACCCTGCAGCAGCTGCGTGAAGCCGGCGTGCGCATCCAGATGCACGCGGCCACCGCCGAAGGCCTCTCGAGCTTCAGGGCGCAGATGAAGAAGGCCGACGCCAGTGGCGCTCCCTTTGTCCTGATCTTCGGCGCCGATGAACTTGCGCGCGGCGAAGTGACTCTCAAGGCCCTGCGCGACGCCAACGTCCCGCAGACCGCACGGCCTCTCGCAGAAGTGGCCGCCTGGGCCGCCACCCTACAATCGCCGGCTCCCAACACCTGACAGCGCATGGCAACCCATCTCGACCTCGAAGAACAGGAACAGCTCGACCAGCTCAAGCATTTCTGGAACACCTACGGCACCCTGATCACCTGGGTCGTGCTGCTTGTCGCCGGCGCCTTCGTGGCCTGGAACGGCTGGCAGTACTACCAGCGCAGCCAGGCAGCCCAGGCAGCGGCCCTTTACGACGAGGTCGAACGCAGCACGCAGTCCGGCGACGTCGAGCGCATCCAGCGTGTGATGGGCGACATGAAGGAGCGCTTCGCCCGCACCACCTACGCGCAACAGGCCGGCCTGCTGGTCGCCAAGACGCTGTATGAAAAGGGCAATGCCGACGGCTCGCGCGCTGCGCTCACGTGGGTGGCGCAAAGCGCCGTCGACCCGGGGTACCAGGCGGTCGCGAAGCTGCGCCTCTCGGCCGAACTGCTCGAGAGCAAGTCTTATGACGACGCGCTCAAACAGCTCGACGGCAGCGTGCCCAAGGAATTCGAACCGCTGGTGGCCGACCGCAAGGGCGACATCTACCTGGCCCAGGGCAAGCGCGCCGAAGCGCAGGCCGAATACCGCAAGGCCTGGACCGGTCTCGGCGCCACCTCCGACTACCGCCGCCTGATCGAGATCAAGCTCAACGCGGTCGGCGTCGACCCGAAGAGCCTGGCGCCTGTCGTCACCGTCACACCCGCAGCCCCCAAAACTCCCTGACCGCATCATGAATTTCAAGCGTCTCATGCCTGAATCGACCGCCCTGCGTGCGGGATCAGCTCTTGTTTTGGTCGCGTTGCTTGCCGCCTGCTCTGGCAGCGGCAAGCCGAAGCCCGAAGAACTCGCGGCCAACCCGTCCTTGCTCGGCGTGCGCCAAGCCTGGACCGTGCGCATTCCCGATGTCAAGTTCCCGCTCACCACCGACGTCAGCGGCGACACGGTCACCGTGGCCGGCAGCGACGGCACGGTGGTGGCCATCGACGCCCGCGCCGGCCGTGAAACCTGGCGCGTCAGCGCCGGCGCTCCGCTGGCGGCAGGTGTAGGCAGCGACGGCTCCATGGCCGCCGTCGTCACCACCAACAACGAACTGGTCGCGATCGAGAAGGGCAAGGTCCTGTGGAAGCAGAAGCTGTCCGCGCAAGCCTTCACCGCACCGCTGGTGGCGGGCCGCCGCGTGTTCGTGCAGACCGCCGACCGCAGCATCAGCGCATGGGACGGGCAGAGCGGCCGCCGCCTCTGGATCCAGCAGCGCACGGGTGAAAACCTGGTGCTGCGCAAGTCGGGCGTGCTGCTCGCCGTGGGCGACACGCTGGTGGCCGGCATCGGCGGCCGGCTGGTCGGCATCAATCCGGCCAACGGCACGTCGCGTTGGGAATCGCCCATTGCGGCGCCGCGCGGCACCAACGATGTCGAGCGCCTGGTCGACCTGACCGGCAGCGTGAGCCGCTTCGGCGACACGCTCTGCGCCCGCGCGTACTACGCCAGCGTGGGCTGCGTCGAAACCGTTCGCGGTTCGCTGGTCTGGAGCAAGCCCGCTTCGGGCGCCGACGGCGTCAGCGGCGACGAGCGCTTCGTCTATGGCACCGAGTCCGACGGCAGCGTCACCGCATGGCGCCGCGCCGACGGCGAACGCGCCTGGCAGATGAGCCGCCTGAAGAACCGCAACCTGACCGCGCCGCTGGCCGTGGGCCGCTCGCTGGTCATCGGCGAGGACACCGGCACGCTGCACTTCGTGTCGCGCGAAGACGGTGCACTGCTCAACCGCGTCGCGCCCGATGGCTCGGCGATCACCGTCACGCCGGTGCTGGCAGGCAACACCGTCGTTGTCGTGACCGCCAAGGGTGGTGTGTTTGGCTACCGTCCTGAATAATTCTTTCTTTTTCCTCCAAGGCCCGACCATGAAAACCGTGCCATCGAAAGGCCGGCCATGAAGCCGGTCGTGGCCCTGGTCGGGCGGCCCAACGTCGGCAAGTCGACGCTCTTCAACCGCCTGACCCAGACGCGCGACGCCATCGTCGCGGACTTTGCCGGACTCACCCGCGACCGCCACTACGGCAACGGCCGCCTGGGCAAGCACGAGTTCATCGTCATCGACACCGGCGGCTTCGAGCCCGACGCGGGCAGCGGCATCTACAAGGAGATGGCCAAGCAGACGCGCCAGGCCGTGGCCGAGGCCGATGTGGTGATCTTCGTGGTCGACGCCCGCGAGGGCCTGTCGGCGCAGGACCATGACATTGCCAACGAGCTGCGCCATCTCGGCAAGCCCTGCGTGATGGCGGCCAACAAGGCCGAAGGCATGCACGACGGCACCAAGCTCGTGGACTTCTACGAACTCGGCTTCGGCGACGTGCACGGCGTGTCCGCGGCACACGGGCAGGGCATGCGTGACCTGGTCGAGCTCGCGCTCGCCCCGCTGAACCTGCCAGACCCCGACGACGAGGCCGAAGAAGACGACGTCAACAAGCCGATCAAGCTGGCCGTGGCCGGCCGCCCCAACGTGGGCAAGTCGACGCTGATCAACACCTGGCTGGGTGAAGAGCGCCTCGTGGCCTTCGACATGCCGGGCACCACGCGCGACGCCATCTCGGTGCCGTTCGAGCGCAACGGGCAACGTTTCGAGCTGATCGACACGGCCGGGCTGCGCCGCAAGGGCAAGGTGTTCGAGGCGATCGAGAAGTTCTCGGTGGTCAAGACGCTGCAGGCCATCGAGTCGGCCAACGTCGTGCTGCTGCTGCTGGACGCCACGCAGGGCGTGACCGACCAGGACGCGCACATTGCGGGCTACATCCTCGAAAGCGGACGGGCCGTGGTGATCGCCATCAACAAGTGGGACGCGGTCGACAGCTACCAGCGCGAACAGATCCAGCGCCAGATCGAGACCCGGCTGCCGTTCCTGAAGTTCGCGGCGCTGCATTTCATCTCGGCCATCAAGCGCCAGGGCCTGGGCCCCGTGTGGCAGGCGATTGCGCAGGCCCACAAGTCGGCCACGCGCAAGATGTCGACGCCGGTGCTGACCCGGCTGCTGCTGGAGGCAGTGCAGTTCCAGGCGCCCAAGCGCGGTGGCATGTACCGGCCCAAGCTGCGCTACGCGCACCAGGGCGGCATGAACCCGCCGGTGATCGTGATCCACGGCAATTCACTGGAGCACGTGACCGAGGCGTACAAGCGCTTCCTCGAAGGGCGCTTCCGCAAGGAGTTCGACCTGGTGGGCACGCCGCTGCGCATCCAGTTCAAGAGCTCCGCGAATCCGTTCGCCGACAAGGACGACTGAGGGCAGGGCGGGTCTTGGCTGCCGATGGCGGCTGTTGACTTGCTCCTGTCATGGAAGTTCCGTCTTTTGAGAGCCGTTATTTTCTCAAGGCTTTTGACCCCGGTTGCTGCAGCGCGGAAACCCTGTGTTAAGGTCATCTCTCCAACAACTACTCTTGAACACGGAGAATATCGTGAGCAATAAAGGGCAACTTCTGCAAGACCCGTTTCTGAACACCTTGCGTCGCGAGCATGTGCCGGTTTCCATTTATTTGGTGAACGGTATCAAGCTGCAAGGCCAGATCGAGTCTTTTGACCAGTACGTCGTGTTGCTTCGCAACACGGTGACACAAATGGTCTACAAGCACGCCATTTCCACCATCGTGCCGGGTCGCGCCGTCAACTTCTCGGCTGCCGAGAACGACGACACCGCCGCCTGATCGCGCGGAGCGCGGCGGCCCCGGCTGCCGCGCTTTTTCCCTATTCTGATCCCGCTTGTCTGAACTGATCCCCCGCCAGGAAGGCGCCGCCGTTCTCGTCGGCGTAGATTTCGGGCTGCCCCATTTCGACAGCGAACTCGAGGAACTCGGCCTGCTCGCGCAGACCGCGGGCCTGACGCCCGTCGCCCGGCTTGCGTGCAAGCGCAAGGCGCCCGACGCGGCATTGTTCGTTGGCAGTGGCAAGGCCGAAGAAATCAAGGAGCTGGCTGCCCTGTACAGGGCGAGCGAAGTCATCTTCGACCAGTCCCTGAGCCCCGCGCAGCAGCGCAACCTCGAGCGCCAGCTCGACGTCGCGGTCTACGACCGCACCTTTCTCATCCTCGAGATCTTTGCCCAGCGCGCGCGTTCGCACGAAGGCAAGCTGCAGGTCGAGCTCGCTCGCCTGCAGTACCTCAGCACGCGGCTGGTCCGCCGCTGGTCTCACCTGGAGCGCCAGACCGGCGGTGCAGGTGTGCGCGGCGGCCCGGGCGAGAAGCAGATCGAGCTCGACCGCCGGATGATCAACGAGTCGATCAAGCGCACGCGCGAACGGCTTGCCAAGGTGCAGAAGCAGCGCGGCACGCAACGCCGCCAGCGCGAGCGCCGCGAGACCTTCAACATCTCGCTGGTGGGTTACACCAATGCGGGTAAGTCGTCGCTGTTCAACGCCATGGTCAAGGCTCGCGCGTATGCGGCCGACCAGCTGTTCGCCACGCTCGACACCACCACGCGCAACCTTTACCTGGGCGACGCGCGGCGGCAGGTGTCCATCTCCGACACGGTCGGTTTCATTCGCGATCTGCCGCACGGGCTGGTCGACGCCTTTAAGGCCACGCTGCAGGAGGCGGTCGATGCCGACCTGCTGCTGCACGTGATCGACGCCTCCAACCCCCACTACCCCGAGCAGATGGCCGAGGTGCAGTCGGTGCTGCGCGACATCGGAGCCGAGGCCGTGCCGCAGTTGTTGGTGTTCAACAAGCTCGACGCTCTTGAAAGCACGCAACGTCCGCTGCATCTGCAGGACGAGATGGAAATCGACGGCGTGCAGGTTCCCCGTATCTTCCTCAGCGCCAAGAGCGGCGAGGGAGTGCCGTTGCTGCGCGCGGAGCTCGCCCGGCAGTCGGGCTCCGTAGCCGATACGATGACCCCTGAGGCAGACGCTGAATTGCACGATGCCGCCGATGGATTGGGCACAATCCCGCCACTGACAAGAGAACGAAGCGAATGAATTCAAAGCCAGCGCGGAGAGGGTTTCTGGGCATGTTCAATCTGAACGACGGCCGATGGGGTCGCGGCGACGAGCCGTCCTCCAACGGCGAACGCCCGGCCGGCAACCGGCCACCCGACGCCAATCCTCCAGGCGCACCGACACCCCCGCCCTCGGGCAACAACAACAACGACAACCGCCCCCGCGGTCAAGGCCCCAACCAGGGTCCTCCCGACCTCGATGAACTCTGGCGCGACCTCAATCGCAAGCTCGGCGGTTTCTTCGGCGGCAAGGGTGGCGGCAACCGTCCCAACGGCGGAAGCAGCGGCGGCGGCAACGGCTACAGGCCCGACATGAAAAACGCAGGATTCGGCCTCGGCCTCGTGGCTGCCGTGGCGATCCTCATCTGGCTCGGCACCGGTTTCTTCATCGTGAATGAAGGCCAGCAGGCCGTGGTCACGCAATTCGGCCGTTACAAGACGACCGTGGGCGCCGGTTTCAACTGGCGCCTGCCGTACCCCATTCAGCGCCACGAGCTGGTGGTGGTCACGCAGATCCGCTCCACCGACGTGGGTCGTGACGCCATCGTGCGTTCCACCGGCCTGCGCGAGTCGGCCATGCTGACCGAAGACGAGAACATCGTCGAAATCAAGTTCGCCGTGCAGTACCGCCTGAGCGATGCGCGCGCCTGGCTCTACGAGAGCAAGTCGCCCGCCGAGACGGTGGTGCAGGTGGCCGAGACCTCGGTGCGCGAGGTCGTGGGCAAGATGAAGATGGACGCCGCGCTCGCCGAAGAGCGCGACCAGATCGCACCGCGCGTGCGCACGCTGATGCAGACCATCCTGGACCGCTACAAGATCGGCGTCGAAGTCGTGGGCATCAACCTGCAGCAGGGCGGCGTGCGTCCGCCCGAGCAGGTGCAGGCC
The DNA here is from genome assembly GCF_900112425.1 of Variovorax sp. OK212. Taxonomy (GTDB): domain Bacteria; phylum Pseudomonadota; class Gammaproteobacteria; order Burkholderiales; family Burkholderiaceae_C; genus Variovorax. The sequence goes on from NZ_FOLP01000007.1 coordinate 246,886, forward strand.
GCGTTCGACGACGTGCTCAAGGCCGGCCAGGAACGCGAGCGCACCAAGAACGATGCGCAGGCCTACGCCAACAACGTGGTGCCGCTGGCCACCGGTACGGCGTCGCGCCTGAAGGAAGAGTCCGAGGCCTACAAGGCGCGGATCGTCGCCCAGGCGCAAGGTGATGCCGGCCGTTTCGCCGCGGTGCTCGCCGAGTACCAGAAGGCGCCGCAGGTCACGCGTGACCGCATGTACACCGACGCCATGCAGCAGATCTACGCCAGCACCACCAAGGTGCTGGTCGACAGCAAGCAGGGCTCCAACCTGCTGTACCTGCCGCTGGACAAGCTCATGCAGGCAACCGGCAACAACGCGGCCACGCCGGTCGACGCAGCCAGCCCGAGCGTTGCCGGCACCGCGCCGGCCCAGTCCTCGGTGATCCCGGTGGCGCCCACGACCAGCGACGTGCGTGCACGCGACGGCCGTTCGCGCGACCGCGACGTGCGTTGATGAAAAAGGCCTAGAAGAACATGAACAGAATCGGATTCATCGCCTCGTCGATCCTCGTCTTGCTCGTGCTGTTGAGCTCGACCCTCTTCGTGGTCGACCAGCGCCAGTTCGGCGTGGTCTATGCCCTCGGCCAGATCAAGCAGGTCATCACCGAGCCCGGCCTGAACTTCAAGCTGCCGCCGCCGTTCCAGAACGTGTCGTACATCGACAAGCGCCTGCTGACGCTCTCGAGCGTCGACACCGAGCCGATGCTCACCGCCGAAAAGCAGCGCGTGGTCATCGACTGGTACGTGCGCTGGCGCATCAGCGACCCGCAGGCCTACATCCGCAACGTCGGCCTCGACGAGAACGCCGGTGCCATGCAGCTCAACCGCGTGGTGCGTAATGCGTTCCAGGAAAACATCAACAAGCGCACCGTGCGCGACCTGATCTCGGTGCGCCGCGAAGCCCTGATGGCCGACGTGCAGCGCGAAGTGCTGTCGGTGGTGAAGGGGGCCAAGCCCTGGGGCGTGGACGTCGTCGACGTGCGCATCACCCGCGTCGACTACGTCGAGGCGATCACCGAATCGGTCTACCGCCGCATGGAAGCCGAGCGCAAGCGCGTGGCCAACGAACTGCGTTCGACCGGTACCGCCGAGGGTGAAAAGATCCGCGCCGACGCTGACCGCCAGCGTGAAGTGATCGTGGCGAATGCCTACCGCGACGCACAGAAGATCAAGGGCGAGGGCGATGCCCAGGCCGCCGCCGCGTATTCCGAGTCGTTCGGCCGCGATCCGCAGTTCGCCCAGTTCTACCGCAGCCTCGAGGCCTACAAGCAGAGCTTCAACAAGAAGAGCGACGTGATGGTGCTCGACCCGTCGTCGGACTTCTTCCGCGCCATGCAGGGCTCGGGATCGAACACCAGCGCGCCTCGCCGCTGATTCGTCTTCCGGAGCCGTGAGCGCCGACACCTTCTGGAGCGCCTTGGCGCTCGTCCTGGTCATCGAAGGCATCCTGCCTTTCGTCTCGCCAGGAGGGTGGCGGCGCGGCTTCGGGCAGCTCATGCAGCTGCGCGACGGCCAGCTCCGTTTCTTTGGACTTTGCAGCATCCTGCTGGGTTTGGCACTGCTCTGGATCTTGGGGTAGCGCGGTCCCGGTAGAATCCCGGTTTAACCACGCCCCCGATCCCCATGTCCGCCTGGGTCCTCCCGGATCACATTGCCGATGTGCTGCCTTCCGAGGCGCGCCACATCGAAGAACTTCGACGCCAGCTGCTCGATACCGCCCGTGGCTATGGCTACGAGCTGGTGATGCCGCCGCTGCTCGAGCACCTCGAGTCGTTGCTTTCGGGCACCGGCGAGGCACTCGACCTCCAAACCTTCAAGCTCGTCGACCAGCTCTCCGGCCGCAGCATGGGCCTTCGTGCCGACACCACCCCCCAGGTGGCGCGCATCGATGCCCACCTGCTCAACCGCGACGGCGTGGCCCGCCTGTGCTACTGCGGCCCGGTGCTCCACACCCGGCCCGACCGGCCGCACGCCACCCGCGAGCCGCTGCAGTTCGGCGCCGAGATCTACGGCCACGCCGGCCTCGAGGCCGACACCGAAACCCTGCTGTTGGCGCTCGACTGCCTCCAGGCCGCCGGCCTGGAAGAGGGCGTGATCGTCGACCTGGCCGATGCCCGCATCGTGCGTGCGCTGTTCGCCGGCGTGCCGATCGATGCCGCCGGGCTGGCCCGTGTGCATGCCGCGCTGGCCGCCAAGGACGCGAGCGAGCTCGACGCGCTCACCAAAAACTTTCCTGCCGCCTCCCGTGACGGGTTGCGCGCGCTGGTCGGGCTGTACGGCGACGCGTCGGTGCTCGACGAGGCCGCCAAGGCGCTCAAGGGCACGCCCGCCGTGGCCGCGGCGCTGGCCGACCTGAAGCAGCTGGCCGCCGGCCTGCAGGGCGTGCCGGGCCGCCAGATCAGCTTCGACCTGGCCGACCTGCGCGGCTACGCCTACTACAGCGGCATGCGCTTCGGCATCTACGTGCCCGGCGCGGCCGATTCGCTGGTGCGCGGCGGCCGCTACGACGAGGTGGGGGCCGTGTTCGGCCGCAACCGTCCGGCCGTCGGCTTCAGCCTGGACGTGCGCGAGCTGGTCGGCGTGCTGCCGGCCCGCCCGCTGCGCGCCGCCATCCGCGCGCCCTGGAGCGACGCGGCGGGGCTGCGTCAGGCAATTGCCCAATTGCGCAAGGCCGGCGAAACGGTAGTCTGCGTGCTGCCGGGCCATGGCAGCGAAATCGATGAATTCCATTGCGACCGCGAGCTCGTCGAGCAAGCGGGCCAGTGGAATGTCCGAGCGATCTGAATTTTTGAAGTAATGGAACGAGCATGAGCGTAACCACCGGAAGAAACGTGGTCGTCGTCGGTACCCAGTGGGGCGACGAAGGCAAAGGCAAGCTGGTCGACTGGCTGACGGAAAGCGCCCAGGGCGTGGTCCGTTTCCAGGGCGGCCACAACGCGGGCCACACGCTGGTCATCAACGGCGTGAAAACCGCGTTGCACCTGATCCCGAGCGGCATCATGCGCCCCGGCGTCAAGTGCTACATCGGCAACGGCGTGGTGCTGTCCGCCGCCAAGCTGTTCGAGGAAATCGAAGGGCTGGAGAAGGCCGGCGTGGAAGTGCGTTCGCGCCTGCGCATCAGCGAGGCCTGCCCGCTGATCCTGCCGTTCCACGCCGCGCTGGACATCGCCCGCGAGGCCTACCGCGAAAAGGGTGGCATCGAGAAGATCGGCACCACCGGCCGCGGCATCGGCCCGGCCTACGAAGACAAGATCGCCCGCCGCGCGCTGCGCGTGCAGGACCTGAAGCACCCCGAGCGCTTTGCGGCCAAGCTGCGCGTGCTGCTCGACCTGCACAACCACGTGCTGACGCAGGTGCTGAACGCGCCGGCCATCGACTACGACGAAGTCTTCGACGAAGCGATGAAGCATGCCGAGCTGCTCAAGCCCATGATGGCCGACGTTTCGCGCGAGCTGAACGACGCCCACAGGAACGGCGCCAACCTGCTGTTCGAAGGCGCGCAGGGCACGCTGCTCGACGTGGACCACGGCACCTACCCGTACGTCACCTCCAGCAACTGCGTGGCCGGCAATGCCGCCGCCGGTTCGGGCGTGGGCCCGGGCATGCTGCACTACATCCTGGGCATCACCAAGGCCTACTGCACGCGCGTGGGCGGCGGTCCGTTCCCGACCGAGCTCGAGTGGGAAAAGCCCGGCACCCCCGGCTACCACATGAGCACCGTGGGCGCCGAAAAGGGCGTGACCACCGGCCGCAGCCGCCGTTGCGGCTGGTTCGACGCGGCGCTGCTCAAGCGCTCGGCGCAGGTCAACGGCCTGTCGGGCCTGTGCATCACCAAGCTCGACGTGCTCGACGGCCTCGAGACGCTCGAGCTGTGCACCGGCTACGAGCTCGACGGCGAGATCACCGACATCCTGCCGATGGGCGCGGACGAGATCGAGCGCTGCACGCCGATCTACGAGACCCTCGAAGGCTGGACCGAAAGCACCGTGGGCGTGACGCAATACGAGAAGCTGCCGGTCAACGCGCGCCTGTACCTGCAGCGCATCGAACAGGTCACCGGCGTGCCGATCCACATGGTGTCGACCAGCCCCGACCGCGATCACACGATCATGATGCGCCACCCCTACCTGGCCGACTGAAGAGGAAAAGAAGAACCATGTTGACCGAAGACGGCAAGCATCTCTACGTCAGCTACGACGAGTACCACAACCTGATCGAGAAGCTCGCGATCAAGGTGCACCAGTCGGGTTGGGAGTTCGACACGATCCTGTGCCTGGCGCGTGGCGGCATGCGCCCCGGCGACGTGCTCTCGCGCATCTTCGACAAGCCGCTGGCCATCATGTCGACCAGCTCGTACCGCGCCGACGCCGGCACGGTGCAGGGCCACCTCGACATTGCCCGCTTCATCACCACCCCCAAGGGCGAGATCGCGGGCAAGGTGCTGCTGGTCGACGACCTGGCCGACTCGGGTCACACGCTGCACGCGGTGATGGACATGCTGCGCAACAACTACCCGCCCATCACCGAGCTGCGCAGCGCGGTGATCTGGACCAAGGCGCTGTCGACCTTCACGCCCGACTACCAGGTGGAGTTCCTGGCCACGAACCCGTGGATTCACCAGCCCTTCGAAGGCTACGACTCGATGGGCGCCGAGAAGCTCATCGAGAAGTGGTCGGTCTGAGCCTTCGCGCCTGAAGGCCCCCCGGCTGGCTCACTCCGCCGGTCAACTCTGCCGGTTCACTCGGCGGGGTTCAGCAGCATCGCGGTGTAGCGCCGCTGCATTTCCTCCGGCGTCAGCTTCTCGATGCTGTGCCCCACGTTCCAGCGATGGCCGAAGGGGTCGCGAAAGACGCCGGAGCGTTCCCCATAGAACTGGTCCTGCGGCGCCATGTCGAGCGTGGCGCCCGCCGCCACGGCGCGCGCCACCACCGCATCGGCATCGTCCACATGCAGGTGCAGCGAGACAGGCGTGCCGCCCAGCGTCTTCGCGCTGTGGATGTTGAACTCGGCGAACTCGTCCGAAATCATCAGGATGGCGCCGTTGTGGAAGTCCAGCTCCGCGTGGCCGATGCGCCCGCTGGGCTCGGTGAGCCGAAAGATCTCCTTCACCTCGAAGACCTCGCAATAGAAGCCGATGGCTGCGCCGGCATCGTGCACGCAGAGGTAGGGAAACAGTTCGTGGATGGCCATGGTCTTGTCCGTTCGTGGTTGGAATGGGCGCGATTCTGGTGTCGGCGGCGCTTCAGGTCTTGGACAAATTTGACCTGTGGGAAGGGCCTCGCATCGGCACGTGCCGCGAGGCTGTCGGTGCTGCGCGCCGGTAGGCTTGCGGCGACATGCCGGCTATCGCCAGGAAGTCCCGGTTGAAGTGCGCCTGGTCGCTGTAGCCGGCCTGCAGCGCCAGCTCGACCCAGGGCTGGTGGGGTTCGAGCGCGAACTGCGACAGCACCCGGTCGAAGCGCAGCATGCGCGTGTACTGCTTGGGCGCCAGGCCCGTCATGCCGCGAAAGAGCGCAATGAAGCGCCGGTGGCTGTAGCCGCTGTGCTTCACCAGTTCGCCGATGACGCTGCCGCCCGACAGCCCGGCCAGCGCATGGGCCACCGCCGGGTGCAGGCCGTGCAGCGCGCGCAGTGCCAGGCGCGCCGTCAGCAGGGCCTCGACGACGGCCAGCTGTGCGGCCAGCGAGCCGGCGCCGTGGAGCTGTTCGAGCGCGAAGCCCGCGTCGGTGCCCCAGAGCGCATCGAGCGGCGTGTGGCAATCGGCCAGCGCGCCTTCAGGCGCGCCGAGCAGCGCCCGGGCCGCGCCCGGCTGCAGCATGACGCCGACCGAAGGCGTTTCCACCGACACGTCGCGCACGAAGAAGGCCGGGCGCGTCCCGCCCACCATCGCGTAGCCCACCGTGAAGCCTTGCGCATCGGCGTCGTCGCGAAACAGCCGCAGCGGCGGACCGCCGAGCCGGAACACGAGATGCATGCCACCGGTGGGCAGCACGTGCTCGCGCGCGCCGGGCTGCGGCGTGGGCGCGTCGTCGGGCGTGGAGGCCCACAGCAGCCGCACGAAGGGCCGCAGGTGGTGAGCGGGGGGGCGCGTCAGCTGCATCGGCGCATTCTGCGCGACCGCCGGCCAATGATCAGAAGCTGTGGTTTTGCTGCAGCCAGCGGGCCACGGCCAGCGGCGTCCGGTCCTCGAAGCGAGGCCCGATGATCTGGAGCCCGATCGGCAGCCCTTGTGCAGTCTTTCCGGCAGGCGCGACGGTAGCCGGCAGGCCCGCGACCGTGGCGAGGCCGGACCAGGCGAGCTGGTCGCGATACAGCGAAGCATCACCGTCGATGGTCAACGTCGTGTGGCCCCAGTCGGGCGCGTCCATGTGCGCGAAGGCGGCCGAGCCGAAGGCCGGCGCGATGACGATGTCGAAGCTCCGAAAGAGGCGGCCCCAGTCTCGCTGCAGTCCCATGCGCCGGTCCAGCAGGCGCAGCCACTCATGCGCCGAGATCGACGGCGGGGAACTCGGACCGCCGCGCGTCGTGATCGTGCGCAGGATGTTCACATAGTCGACCTGGATGGCGGCCAGATCGGGCAGCAGCACGCTGGTGCGCTCGACGCGGGCACCAGCCGCGACAAGGGTGCGTGTAACCGCATCGACCGCATGACGTACCTCCGCGCTGGCGCATGCCGAGGGGTGCTCGCTGAGCGCCAGGGCGCGCAGCTCGCGGATGTGGGCATGCCGCGCGCGCGGCAATGTGAGCTGGAAGGCCGTGGCTTCGTCGCCATCGGGGCCGGCCAGTACGTCCAGCGCCAGTTCGAGGTCGCTGGCGCTCCGCGCCATCGGGCCGATGACTGACAGCACGTCCGGAGCCGCCTGGTAGCCACCTGGGAAGTCATGGCCACGCGCAGGCAGCAGCCCATGCGTCGGCTTGTGGCCGTAGACCCCGCAGAAATGGGCCGGTACCCGGAGCGAGCCGCCGACGTCCGAGCCCAGCTCCAGCGTCACCATGCCGGCCGCCAGGGCCGCTGCCGAGCCGCCCGAGGAGCCACCGGGTGTGCGCTCCGGGTCCAGCGGATGAAGTGTGCGGCCGTAGACGGGGTTGTTGCTTTCGTAGTCCCCGAGCCCGAGCGCGAGGTTGGTCTTGCCCAGGATCACCGCGCCCGCGGCCTTCAGGCGGCGCACAGCCACCGCATCTTCGGCCGCCGGCGGCAGCGAGCGCGCGAACTCGAAGCCCCAGGTTGTGGGCAAGCCCGCCACGTTGAACGATTCTTTCACTGTCATGGGCAGCCCGAGCAGAGGACGGCGTTCGCCCCGGGCCAGGGCGGCGTCCGCGATGCGCGCCTGCTCGCGTGCGCGCTCGAAGTCGCGTACGACGACGGCGTTGATCTTCGGGTCGCAAGCCTCGATGCGCGCGATGGCGGCGTCGCAAGCCTCAAGCGCGCCGATCCGTCGCGCGGCGAGTGCTTCGATCAGCAGGCCGGCCGTCTGGCGTTCAGGGGAGGATGGATTCATGGCTCTATTGCAGTGGGAGGTAGAGATGCGTGCGCCAACCGTCGCCCAGCGGCTCGCGCGGATCGTTGGCGTAGTGGATGAAGCAGGGCGCATCGCGCAGCACGTAGCCAGTGGCCGGCAGCCAGTCGCGATAGATGGCGGTCCAGACGGTGTGCAGCAGCGTGTGCGCTCCCCGATGCGTGAACACGGCGTGGCGGCCCGCCGGCAGATGGCTCCAGGCGAGCGTGCCGCTGAGCGCTGTGGCCGGTTGTCCAGGCGCGCCGGTGCGTTCGGCCAGCGAATGATCGAAGACGACGCCACAGAGCATGCGCGCCTCCTGGTCGTCGGGTCCCTGCGGCTCGTCGGGGAAAACAGCGACCCAACTGCGCGTGCGTGGCAGCAGGCCGGCCGCACGCACGACGGGGACCAGCTCGGCAAATGCGCGTTGCGCGGCTCCGGTGCGCACGCCATCCACCATGCCGCGCCCGGTGGCCGTCAGCACCGCGAGTGCGGGCACGTCGAGCATTTGCGGGCGCAGCATCGGGTTCTGGCGTGCCGTCCCGGGATCGGGCGCCGACCGGCGATCGAACAATTGCTGCCAGCGAGGCGCCTGGCCCCCGCGCACAGCCGCCGGCGTGGTGTCGAGCTCGCGCCTCATGGCCTTGGCCAGTGCCTGCGCCGACTCGTAGCCGACTTCCAGGGCCACGTCGTTCACGGAGGCCGGGTTGTCCGTCAGCAGCTCGCAGGCGCGCTGCATGCGCCGCCACGTGATGTAGCCGCCGACCGTGATGCCGAAGTAGGCTCGAAAGATGCGGTGGAAGTGGTAGCGCGACATGGCCGCCATGTCCGCCAGCAGGGCACCATCGAGAGGCTCGCCGAGATGTCCGTCGATGTAGGCGGCCGCGCGCGACAGCAGGTCAAGGTAGCGCACGGTCTGCGTGCGAGTGCTGGCAAAGGCATCGATGGTCATGAGCCGTCGATTGTTTCGCACATGGTCCGCAAGGGCGTGTCCGGGCTTGCTCGATCGTGCCGCGCTAGCATCTCCCCCATGAGCAAGCCCTCCACCAACCTGATCCACCACCCCTACACCCCGCCCGCCACCTTCGCCGCGCCGCAGCCCGGCGTGTTCAAGGCATCGACCGTGTTCTTCGCCGACGTGGCCGCCATGCGTGCGCGCGACTGGAAGACCAAGGCCGGCTACACCTACGGCCTGCACGGCACGCCGACCACCTTCACGCTCGAGGAGCGGCTGGCCACGCTCGAGGGCGGCACCGAATGCCTGCTGGTGCCCAGCGGCCTCGCGGCCATCGCGCTGGTGTCCTTCGCCTTCCTGAAGACGGGCGACGAGGTGCTCATTCCCGACAACGCCTACGGCCCCAACAAGGCGCTGGCCACCGGCGAGCTCGCGAACTTCGGCATCACGCACCGCATGTACGACGCGATGAACCCCGCCGACCTCGCGGCCAAGCTGTCGGACCGCACCAAGCTGGTATGGGTCGAGGCGGCCGGTTCGGTGACGATGGAGTTCCCCGACCTGCCGGCCCTGGTGGACATCTGCCGCGCGCGCGGCGTGATGACCGCACTCGACAACACCTGGGGCGCGGGCCTGGCCTTCGCGCCCTTCGACTTCAACGGCACGGGGCAGGGCGTCGACATCTCCGTGCACGCGCTCACCAAGTACCCCAGCGGCGGCGGCGACGTGCTCATGGGCAGCGTGGTCACGCGCGACGAGCGCCTGCATCGCGCGCTCAAGCTCACGCACATGCGCATGGGCTTCGGCATTGGCGTGGGCGACGTCGAGACGCTGCTGCGTTCGCTGCCCAGCATCGCGTTGCGCTACGCCGCGCACGACCGCGCGGCGCGCGAGCTGGCGGGCTGGCTCAACGGCTGCGACGAGATCGCGCAGGTGCTGCACCCCGCGCTCGAGGATTCGCCCGGCCACGTGCACTGGCGCGCGCTGTGCGGCCAGGCCGACCTGGCGGCGGGACTGTTCTCGGTGGTGTTCGACGAGCGCTTCAGCACCGAGCAGGTCGACCGCTTCTGCGACAGCCTGAAGCTCTTCCGCCTCGGCTATTCGTGGGGCGGGCCCATCAGCCTCGTGGTGCCCTACGACATCGGCCTGATGCGCGACGCCAGCGTGGCGCGCTGGCCCTACAAGGGCACGCTCGTTCGTTTTTCGATCGGGCTCGAGGACGTCGGGGACCTGCGCGCCGATCTGCAGCAGGCGCTGGGGCGGTTGTAAAAAATCGCTTCCCGCTCCTTGGGAGCGCCGCGGGGTACCGTCTTGAGAGTGCGGCGTTATCGCTTACAGTAGGCGACGCGCAGTCACCCTGACTGCCTCGCCCAAGGAGAAGCAGTGGCAACACCAAATTACGGCTACGAGAAGCGCCAGAAAGAGCTGGCCAAGAAGAAGAAAAAGGAAGAGAAGCTCCGGGAAAAGGCGAATCGCAAACTCTCACCGAGCAGCGATGGCCTGGCCCCCGGGGACCCGGAAACCGATGTGGCCTCGCTCGAACACGATGCCCCCACGGTGCCCGAGTTGCCCACCAAGAACGGTTGATCCGCTCCTGGCGTACCCATCAAGAAGCCGCCGCAGGCCCGCGCCTGCGGCGGTTTTTTTATTTCGGCAGCAGCTTGCGCAGCTCGGGCCAGACGTTGTCCAGCAACTGGGGCTGCGCCGCGGCGGTCGGGTGGATGCGGTCGGCCTGGAACAGCGTCAGCGCATCGGGCGCGTCGGCCACGCCCTTGAGCAGGAAGGGCACGAGCGCCGACCTGGTCTCGCCCGCCACTTTTGAGAACACGGCCTCGAAGCGCCGCGTGTAGTCGCCGCCGTAGTTGGGCGGCACCTGGATGCCGACGATCAGCACCTTCGCGCCCGCGGCCTGCGCGGCCTTGGTGATCTGCAGCAGGTTGCTCTCGGTGTCCGCCAGCGGCAGGCCGCGCAGCGCGTCGTTGGCGCCGAGCTCCACCACCACGTGCGTGGGCTTGTGCTGCGTGAGCAGCGAGGCGAAGCGCGAGCGTCCGCCCGAGCTGGTGTCGCCGCTGATGCTGGCGTTGACGACGCTGGCCGCGACCTTCTGCTGCGCAAGCCTTTTCTCCAGCAAGGGTACCCAGCCTTCGCCGCGCTTCAGCCCGTACTCTGCGCTCAGCGAATCGCCCAGCACCAGGATCACCGGCTTGCCGGCCTGGGCTTGCGCCGCGGTCGTCCATATCCCCGCGCTGCCGAGCGCGGCGGTGGTCAAGATAAAGTCACGTCGATTCAAAACCAAAGCCTTTCCATGTCCCAACCCCCGTCCGATGTAATTGTTGCCGTCGAGCATGTCTTCAAGTCCGTCACCGACTCGACCGGTACGCTGGACATTCTGCAGGACATCGATTTCACCCTCGGGGCACGGGAGACCGCCGCCATCGTCGGTGCCTCGGGCTCCGGCAAGAGCACCTTGCTGTCGATCATTGCCGGGCTGGACACCCCCACGCGCGGGACGGTGCGCATTGCCGGCGAGGACATCTTCGCCATCGACGAGGACGAACGCGCGGCGGTGCGCGCCCAGCGCGTGGGCTTCGTGTTCCAGAGCTTCCAGCTGCTGGGCAACCTCAGCGCGCTGGAGAACGTGATGCTCCCGCTGGAGCTGGCCAACCGCAAGGACGCGCGCAAGGCCGCCACCGAGATGCTCGCTCGCGTGGGCCTCGGCCAGCGGCTGGGCCACTACCCGAAGGTGCTCTCGGGCGGCGAGCAGCAGCGCGTGGCGCTGGCCCGTGCCTTCGTGGTGCAGCCGGCCCTGCTGCTGGCCGACGAGCCCACCGGCAGCCTCGACTTCGCCACCGGCGAGCAGGTCATGCGGCTGATGTTCGACCTCAACCGCGAGCTGGGCACCACGCTCGTGCTGGTCACCCACGACCGCGGCATTGCGGCGCAGTGCGAACGGCGCATCACCATCGAGGCCGGCCGCGTGGCTTTTAATGAAAAAGCTGCCGTAGCGCCCGTCTGACAAGCGCGATAAGCTATTAAATAAATAGCAAACCAATCCGAGGAGCCTGAATGGAAGAACTTCCCCCCGACGCTGTCCGCGCGCTCCAGAGCGGCAGGCTGATCGAGGCCATCAAGATCGTGCGCGACCGCACCGGCCTGGACCTCAAGTCGGCCAAGGAAGCCGTCGAGCGGTATGCCGCGCGCATGGACGAGGGGGACGAAGACACCGCCACCGGGCGCAGTGCGCCCGATGTCGCCATGCAGGACCGCGGCTTCGCGTCGATGCCGTCCACCGCGCTGAAGGCGCTGGCGCAGGGCAACAAGGTCGAGGCGGTCCGCCTCACGCGCGAGGCCACCGGCCTGAGCCTGGCCGCCGCCAAGCGGCTGGTCGAGAAGCACGACGACCCATCGGTGGGCGACTTCGCTGCCTTGCCTTCGCACATGCCGCGCCGCCCCATGGACGAGCCCGGCCGTGTGCACGGCGGCGGCTACAAGTGGCTGCCGGCGGTCATCGTCGTGCTGGCCGCGCTGATGGTCTGGCTGTATTTCGGCGGGACGTTCTGACCCGATGATCGTTCCGCAGTTCTGGGCCGAAGGCCGCATCCAGGAGCGCGTGGCCGGCAAGCAGGTCACCGTGCGCCGCTACGGCTGGTCCGACGACAGCCCGCTGGCCGCGCAGGCCCACGCCGACCAGCGCACGCGCGAGGCCTTCGAGCGCATCGTGCAGGGCGAGAAGCTGGAGCGCCGCGAGCGAAAGCTGGCCTACAACGGCGCCAATGGCGTGCCCATCCGCGAGGAGATCGTCGAGCGCCAGGGCGACACCGTCATCACCCGCAACGGCTACGGCGCGCGCTGCCTCAACACGCCCGACGTGCTGTTCGTCGACATCGACTTCGAGGAGCCGCTGCGCGGCAGCGTGTTCGCTTTTGCGCTGGTGCCGGCGCTCATTGCCGGCGTGGTCGGCGGCTGGGCCGCCAAGACCTGGCTGGGCGGGCTGATCGCGTTCTTCGTGGTGTTCACCGTGGCCTGGGTCATCGGCCAGCGCAAGAAGCGCGGCCAGCCCAGCGGCAACCCCGCGCCCGAGAAACTCGCGGCGGAGCGCATCGGCCGCTTCATGCACCAACACCCCGACTGGCACCTGCGCATCTACCGCACGCCCGCGGGCTTTCGCGTGCTGGCCATGCACGACGTGTTCAGCCCCGGCGACTTGAGCGTGGCCGACTGCTTCCAGGCCATGGGCGTGGACAAGGTCTACGCGCGCATGTGCCGTAACCAGAACTGCTTTCGCGCCCGCGTGAGCGCCAAGCCATGGCGCGTGGGCATCGGCGAGCACATGCGCCCGCAACCCGGCGTGTGGCCGGTGTCGCCCGACAAGCTGCCCGTGCGCGACGCCTGGATCGCCCGCTACGAAAAGGCCGCCGAAGGCCACGCCGCCTGCCAGTACCTGGAGAGCGTGGGCAACAGCGAGCGGGTGCATCCGAATGCGCGCGCGGTGCAGGAGCTGCACGACGAACGCACCCGCGCATTGAGCGGCCTGCCCCTGGCCTGAGCACCCAAAGCGGGCAGGGGCCCCGGGGTGGGGATAATCGGGGGATGTCTTCTCCTAAAGTGATCTTCGGCTTCCATGCCGTGGGCGTGCGCATCAAGACCGCGCCGAAATCGGTGCTCGAAGTGATGTTCGACGCCAGCCGGCGCGATGCGCGCATGAAACAGTTCATTGCGCGTGCGCAGGAAGCCGGTGTGCGGCTGGTCGAGGCCGACGGCCTGCGGCTGTCCAAGCTCAGCGGCAGCCACGGCCACCAGGGCGTGGTGGCGCGCGTGGAACCCGCCGCGCAGATCCATTCGCTCGACGAATTGCTCGAAGGCCTCGAAGAGGCCGGCACCGTGCCCCTGCTGCTGGTGCTCGACGGCGTCACCGACCCGCACAACCTCGGCGCCTGCCTGCGCGTGGCCGACGGTTCCGGTGCGCACGCGGTCATCGCGCCCAAGGACCATGCGGCCGGCATCAACGCCACCGTGGCCAAGGTGGCCAGCGGCGCGGCGGAGACCGTGCCGTACTTCATGGTCACCAACCTCGCGCGCACGCTCAACGAGCTCAAGGAGCGCAGCATCTGGTGCGTGGGCACCAGCGACGACGCGCCAGGCACCATCTACCAGAGCGACTTCAAGCGCCCGCTGGCGCTGGTGCTGGGCGCCGAGGGCGAAGGCATGCGGCAACTCACGCGCAAGACCTGCGACGAGCTGGTGAGCATTCCGATGGCCGGCGCGGTCGAGAGCCTGAACGTCTCGGTGGCCAGCGGCGTGTGCCTGTACGAGGCGCTGCGCCAACGCGGCGCCTGAGCGAGGGCGCGTTTTTCGCGTCTTCGCGTCTTCGCTTTTTCGCTTTTTCGCTTTTTCGCTTTTTCGCTTTTTCGCTTCTTCGTCGTTCAGTCCTGCCGGGCGGACAAGGCCGTGCCCTTGCGGTGAAAGTAGACCAGCTCCGCCATGCGCCGCATCTGCGGTGTGCCCAGCAGGCGGTTGAACATCCAGTCGCTCTGGAAGTGGTCGAAGGCCCAGCGCAGCGTGCGCTTGAGGTGAAAGCCCGGGTAGCCGCGCACGAACCAGGTGGCCGGGTCGCCGACCTCGCGGCGAACGAAGCGCGCCACGGCCTCGCCCGCGCGCTGGCCGTGCAGCAGGGCGGTGTGGATGCCGCCGGCCGTCACCGGCGACACCATGCCGGCCGCATCGCCCACCAGCAACGCCCGCTCCCTTGAAACCCGCGGCAGCACGCCGCCGCAAGGGATCATGCCGGCGCGCACCGCAACCGGCGGTGCATTGCCCGGCGTCACCACCGGCGCGATCTTGCGCAGCAGCGGGTCGAGCTTCAGCGCAGTGGCATCGTGGCGCCCCATGCGGCGCGCCAGCCCGATCTGGCTCACGCCCACGCCCTCGAGTGCCCAGCCGATGTAGCCGGGCGCGAGCTGCCGGTCGACGAAGCAATGCAGCAGGTCGGGCGCCATGCGTGCGCCCTGGTATTCGTGCTCGACGCCGTACAGAAAGCGCGTGTTGCGCGAGAGGCCCAGCGCCTTCGCCACGCGCGAATGCGGGCCATCGGCGCCGACCAGGTAAGTGGCGGTGATGCAGGGGCCCTGCGTCACCGGCACCTCCCAGCGCCCGTTGATCCACAGCGCCTGCTCGAACAGCGTGCCCAGCCGCACGTCGACGCCGCATGCGCGCGCCGAATCGGTCATCCAGTCGAGCAGCGCCGGCGCGTCGGTGGCCCAGAACCAGTAGCCCGGCGCGTGCAGGTCGACACTGCGCATGTTGGGCGCGTAGAGCCGCACCCCTTCGATGCGGCGCACCAGCGCGGGCGGCACCTCGGCGAGCCAGGGCACGGTGTCCACCGCGTCCTTGACGATGATGCCGGTGGTGTGGAGCTTGGCCCCGGCGCTGGTCTTCTTCTCCAACACCATCACGCTGAGGCCGGCCAGTGCTGCGGCGCGCGCGCAGGCGAGACCTGCAAAGCTGGCGCCCACGACGAGCAAGTCGACCTTGATGCTGCCCAAGCCGTTGCCGGCCGATGCAGCCGGGGCTGGCTCAGGTGCGGCGCAGGAAGCGGAGGAAGAAGCGAGGGGAGTGAAGAAACTGGAAGAAGGGGTGTGCATGGGCAGCCAACGGTTCGATGCGCACTGCGTCGTGCAGTGCGCATGCGAAGTTAGCTAGCGCCTGTGCGGGCGGCGTGAAGCCTGTGTGAACTCAATGAACTCAGGAAGGGTCCTTGCCGCGCGTGCGGCCCACCGCGCTGAAGATGCCGATGCCCAGCAGGATCACCGCACCGATGCCGATGTACAGCGTAGGCACGCCGGCCACCGAGGCGCCCCAGATGAGGCCGCCCAGGAAAATCACGAAACCGATCATGTAGAGCGCAAAGGACATCGTCGTTCCTCCGGAAGCTGAGATGCCTTGCAGTATCCCGAGCGGTGCCGGCCGCCGCACCGGCGCGTGCCGCCTGTGCATGTGGGAGCCTGCCTACCCTTCGCAGCCGTTCACGGCGGGCACATTCACTCGGGGCTGGCCACCAGCAGGTAGCGGCAGCCGGTGCGCCCCAGCGCCTTGAAGACCAGCGGCCGGTCGACGCCGAAGTCCAGGCAGTCGCCGGGTGCGAGCTCGAAGCGCTCGTCGCCGTAGTCCACCCGCAGCGCACCTTCCAGCATCCACAGGCATTGCCGGTAGGGCTTGCCGCTCCATCGCGGGTAGCCGACCTGGGCCGAGCGCGGCAGCTCCACCTCGACCAGCTCCACCCCGCTGCCCGCCTGGCGCTCGGCGACCTGGCGCCGAAGGTAGCCCGCCTCGGGGTCGCGCCACACTTCCTGCGCGGCGCGCGGGCGCAGCCGTTGCGGTTGCGTCTTCTCCTCGGTCAGCAGCTGCGCCAGCGGCACGCCGAGCCCGGCGGCCAGCCGGCCCAGCAGCACGGCGGTGGGGCTGCTCTGCGCCCGCTCGACCTTCGAGATCATCGCCTTGCTGACACCCGAGCGTTCGGCCAGCTCGCTCAGGCTGAGCTCCTGCGCCTGCCGCAGCGCCAGCAGCCGCGAGGCGATGAGCGTGTCGATGTTCTCGCCGGGCGCTTCGGCAACGGGAGGCGGCAGAGAACGTGAAGCGAGAGAACGTGAAGGGCGAGAACGTGAAGGGCGAGAATGTGAAGGGGATGAATCGTTTCTCATATGAGATTATTATTCTCCTATATTGAACAGCATTCCGATGAGGAACACCATGCGTCTGATCCCCTGCACCGAAGAAGCGCACGCCGCCGCGATCCTTGCCATCCTCAACGAAGCCATCGCCACGTCCACCGCGCTGTACGACTACAAGCCGCGCACGGCCGAGAACATGGTGGCGTGGTTCGCCACCAAGCGCGCCAGCGGCTTCCCGGTGATCGGCGCCGTGGACGACGCCGGCAAGCTGCTCGGCTTCGCGAGCTACGGTGCGTTCCGCGCCTTTCCCGCCTACAAGTACACGGTGGAGCACTCGGTGTATGTCGACAGCGCGCACCGCGGCGAAGGCCTGGGCCGCACGCTGATGGAGGCGATCGTTGCCGAAGCCGTTGCGCGCGACGTGCACGTGATGGTCGGCGCCATCGACGCGGCCAACGCCGGCAGCATCGCGCTGCACGAGCGCCTGGGCTTCGAGCACTCGGGCACCGTGCGCCAGGCCGGCTTCAAGTTCGGCCGCTGGCTCGACGTGGCCTTCTACCAGCGCATTCTGGCGACGCCGCTGCAGCCGGTCGACGGCTGAAGAAGGCTTTTCAGGCCAGCAGGTAGAACCGCATCACCACCTCGGCGGGGTGGCGCATGCCGGCGCCGACGAACATGCGCTCGGTGATCCACTTCAGCGAGGCCGACGCGGTCTCGAAGCGCGGGCTGCAGCGAAAGTACACCTGCGACGGATCGACCGGCTCGCCGCGCAGCAGCCGGCCCATGACCTCGGGCGAGGCCGAGCGCACGGCGCGGTTCTGCACGTACAGCAGGTCGCCCGCGTCCGTCTCGAGCCCGTAGCGCGCGTCGAGCTCGGAGAGCGTGTCGCTCACGATCAGCTGGAAGTCGCTGCCGCCCGGCAGCACACGCGCCCGCCAGCCGTGGCCGACGGCCTCGCCGCCCGTGATCGGCACGGTGCGGCGCAACCCGCGCGTGCTGTTGCCCAGCACCTGCGGCACGCCCACCTCGACCCGCAGGTCGGCGAAGTGCTCGAGGGTGGGCGCGGCGATGGAATCGAAGAGGCTCATCGCCGGCTTCCGCTTCAGGCCGCGGCGTTCTCGGCGCTGGCTCGGTCGAGCATTTCGATCGTGCCCGTGTCCAGCTTCAGCTGCGTCGCAACCACGAGCTCCTCGAGCTGCGCGATGGAGGTGGCGCTGGCAATCGGCGCCGTCACGCCCGGGCGCGCGATCTGCCAGGCGATGGCGACCTGGCCCGGCTTGGCGTTGTACTGCTGGGCCACCTTGTCGAGCGCGTCGAGGATGCGCAGGCCGCGCTCGTTCAGGTACTTCTTGGTCGTGTTGGCGCCGCGCGCGCTCTTGGCCGCATCGGCCTCGGTGCGGTACTTGCCGGTGAGGAAGCCGGCGGCCAGCGCGTAGAAGTTGATCACGCCCACCTCGCGCTTCACGCACAGCGGCTCCAGCGCGTCCTCGAACACCGCGCGGTCGTACAGGTTGTACAGCGGCTGCAGGCTCTCGTAGCGCGCAATGCCCAGGCGCTCCGACACGTCGAGCGCTTCCTCCAGCCGCGGTGCCGTGTAGTTCGACGCACCGATGGCGCGCACCTTGCCCTCCTTGATCAGCTCGTCGAACGCACCCAGCGATTCCTCCAGCGGCGTGCCGGCGTCGTCGTCGTGCGACTGGTACAGGTCGATGTAGTCCGTCTGCAGGCGCTTGAGCGAGGCCTCGACGGCCTCGCGGATGTACTTGGGCGACAGGCCCACCTTGCCTTCACCCATCGGCTTGCCGACCTTGGTGGCCAGCACCACGCGGTTGCGCTTGCCGCTCTGCTTGAGCCACTTGCCGATGATGGTCTCCGACTCGCCGCCCGTGTGGCCCGGCACCCAGGCCGAGTAGACGTCGGCCGTGTCCACGAAGTTGAAGCCCGCGTCCAGCCAGGCGTCGAGCAGCTTGAACGAGGCCGCCTCGTCCACGGTCCAGCCGAACACGTTGCCGCCGAAGGCGAGCGGGGAAACCAGGAGGCCGGAGCGGCCCAGCGGGCGAAGTTGCGACATGTCGATGCGTCCCTGAAGGTGAAGGAGAAAAAAGAGAGGTACTGAAGATTAGACGAAGCCCACGGCGCCGAGCACCGCGCCGGCACCGAGCAGCCAGAGCAGGTGGATGCGCGTGCGCCAGACGACCAGCGCGGCCACGCCGCTGAGCAGCCACAGGTGCCATGCGGGCGCATCGCCGGCATGGTTGCCCGCCGCCAGCACCCAGCCGGTGGCGATCAGCAGGCCCACCACCACCGGTGCCATGCCCTGCTTGAAGGCGCGCACCCCGCGCCGCGTGCGGTTGCGGTGGCCCCAGCGCGTGGCGAAGTAGGTGAGGGTGGTGCTGGGCAGCATGATGCCCACCATGGTGACCAGCAGGCCGAAGAGCCCGAGCAGCCAGGCGCCCGGCCCGGCGCCGATGCCGCCGCCCGCGTTGAGCCCGACGTTCCAGCCCATCAGTGCCACGAACAGCACGTTGGGCCCCGGCGCGGCCTGCGCAATGGCTACCGAGGAACTGAACTGCGCGTCGGTGAGCCAGCCGTGCTGGGCGACCAGGTAGCGGTGCATGTCGGGCACCGTGGTGATGGCGCCGCTGATCGACAGCAGCGACAGCAGCATGTACTGCCCGAGCAGGGCCAGCCAGTCGTGCCATTGCATCGCGATGGTCATGCGGGAATCCTCTTCCAGGTCCAAGCGCAGGCGACGCCGCCGACCACCAGCAGCACCCAGCCCAGCGGTATCTTGAACACCGCGATGGCCAGGAACACCAGCGCCATGAAGACCAGGCAGGTGGCAAAGCCCAGCGGGTGCTTGCGCAGTTGCGGCACCAGCTTGATGCCGGTCGCGGCAATCAGCCCGCCCGATACGGCGCCCATGCCGCGTAGCGCGGCGGCCACCTGCGGGTTGCCCGCGTAGTGGGCGTAGAGCACGGCCAGCGCCAGGATCACCACCAGCGGAACGGTCAGCATGCCCGCCACCGCGGCCACCGCGCCGCGCAGGCCGAAGTAGCGGTCGCCGATCATCAGGGCCAGGTTGATCACGTTGGGCCCGGGCATGACCTGGGCCACGGCCCAGTCTTCGAGGAACTGCTCGGGGGTGAGCCATTTCTTCTTCTCGACCATCTCGCGCTGGACGATGGCGAGGACCCCGCCGAAGCCCTGCAGTGCCAGAAAGGTGAACGAGACGAACAGGTCGCGCGGCGACTGCGGGTGCGCAACGGCAGGCGCGTCGGGAGCACTGGACGCAGCAGGCGCGGCAGCCGCAGCGGTTGCCGCGGGCGCGGCAGGTGCATCGGGCGGCTGGGACGGCGCCGCCGCGCCGGTGGCAGGGGGAGACGGGTGCATGTGATGCGATTATCGTAGGCAGGCCTGCAACGTGCCGGGCGCCGCGCTGACAAGATGCGGCCCGGCCCCGCACCGACACTTCAGCACAGGGAACACTTCAGCATGCTCTTGAAACTGCGCGCACTCTTCGACCTCTGCCAAAGGGCCTTCAACTCCTGGTCGAACGACTACGCGCCGAGCATGGGCGCGGCGCTGGCCTACTACACGGTGTTCTCGATCGCGCCGCTGCTGCTGATCGTGATCGCGGTGGCGGGCCTGGTGTTCGGCCAGGAGGCCGCGCGCGGCGAGATCTTCGCGCAGCTCTCGGGCCTCATGGGCGACCAGGGGGCGGCGGCGGTGCAGGGCATGCTGCAGGCCGTGAACAAGCCGGCCGAGGGCATCGTGGCCACGGTGGTCGGCATCGGGCTGCTGGTGGTGGGCGCCACCACCGTCTTCGGCGAGCTGCAGGACGCGCTCGACCGCATCTGGCGCGCGCCCGCGCGCATCAAGAACAAGGGCCTGTTCAACATGCTGCGGGTGCGCCTGCTGTCGTTCAGCATGATCATGGGCATCGGCTTCCTGCTGATGGTGTCGCTGGTGGCCAGCGCGGCGCTGGCGGCGCTGGGCAAGTGGTGGTCGCCGATGTTCGGCGCCTGGGAGACCACGGCGCAGGTGGTGAACTTCGTCTTCAGCTTCGCGATGGTCACCGTGATCTTCGCGATGATCTACAAGATCATGCCGCGCGCCAGGGTGCAGTGGCGCGACGTGTGGGTGGGCGCGGCGGTGACGGCGCTGCTGTTCACCGTGGGCAAGCACCTCATCGGGCTGTACATCGGCAAGAGCAGCGTGGCCTCGGGCTACGGCGCGGCGGGCTCGCTGGTGGTGGTGCTGGTGTGGGTCTACTACTCGGCGCAGATCTTCCTGCTGGGGGCCGAGTTCACCTGGGTCTATGCGCGCACCTACGGTTCCATGAAGGACACGAAAGGCATCGCCGACCTGAACCCCTCGCCGACGCGCGAGGTGCCACTGCCGGAGAACGACAGCTGAGCGCCGGGGCCGGCCGAGCGGCTGGCGGCGAAACCGTCAGCCCGTGAAGCCGCCGTCGTCGAGGTACTTCTGTTCCTCGGCGCTCGATTCGCGCCCCAGCAGCGTGTTGCGGTGCGGAAAGCGCCCGAAGCGCGCCACGAGGTCGCGGTGCATCACGGCAAAGCGCTGCGTGTTGGCGTCCACCGCCGCATTGAGCGCCACCGAGCGTTCCTGCTCGGCCAGCACCTCCGAGTGCATGAAGGGCATGTAGAAGAAGGGGCGCAGCACCGCTTCCAGCTGCCGGTCGAAGCCCGCCTCGACGGCCTGCTTCGCCACCGCGAGCGCCTTGCCGTCGGTGGCCAGCATGTGCGGGTTGTTGCGCCAGGCGTTGCGCGGGAACTGGTCGAGCAGCACCAAGAGGGCGAGCGTGCCTTCGGCGTCGGCCAGCCAGTGGTCGAGTTCACCGCGGGCGGCCGCCTGGTGGGCCTGCGCGAAGCGGGCGATGAAGTCGGCGTCGAAGGAGTCGTTCTTGGCGAACCAGCGCTTGGGGCCGGCCTGGCGCCAGAAATCGACGACGTCGCGGGCCGACGCAAGTGCTTGGGAGGTCATCGGCGCATTCTCTTCCAGCACGCGTTTTCACCCATGCCCGAGGGCCGAAGTCGGGGCGATGGCCGACAAGACAACTCTCGCCGCGCTGCCTATGCTGTGGACGCTTCCACAACTCAGGAGATCAAGCTCATGACCAAATATGGCACTTTTTTGCGCGCAGCCCTCATCACCGGGGTGGCCAGTGCCGCGCTGGTCGGCTGCGGAATGATGTCGAAGTCGAACGTCGCCACCTTCAGCGGCGCGATGAACGCGGCCAGCGAAGTCCCGCCGAACATGACGCGCGGCAGCGGCATGGCCGAAGCCTGGTTGAACCGCGACACCAACGTGCTGAAGTACAAGATCACCTACACCGGCCTGAGTGGCCCGGCCACCATGGCGCACTTCCACGGCCCCGCGGCCGCGGGCGCCAATGCCGGCGTGGTGCTGCCCTTCGCCAACCCGGCGAGCCCGATCGAAGGCCAGGCCACGCTCACGCCGGCGCAGGCCGCCGACCTGTCCGCGGGCAAGTGGTACGCCAACGTGCACACGGCCGCCAACCCCGGCGGCGAGATCCGCGGACAGATGCTGCCGAAGATGTGACCACGGTGTGACCTTGTACCGGGAGCCCGCGCGGTTGCGGGTGCCCGGTAATTCCCTGGTCAGGTTGGATGTCGCACGGCTGGTGTCAAATGAACGCATGACGACACCTTCGAAGAAGAAACCCCGTGCCGCCGCCCAACCCCTCAACCCTTTTGCTTCGCGACGCGAAGACATGCGCAGTGCCCGCAAGGCACTGGTGCTGCAGGGTGGAGGCGCGCTTGGCGCTTACCAGGCCGGCGTGTATGCCGCACTCAGCGAGACCGAGCTCGAGCCGCACTGGATTGCCGGTGTGTCCATCGGTGCCATCAACGCGGCATTGATCGCGGGCAACGCGCGCGAGCACCGGGTCGACCGGCTGCGCGAGTTCTGGCACCTGGTGTCTTCCGGTCCATCGCAGCGCCTGCCTTCCTGGATGGGCGACCGCGCCACGCAGAACCAGTACAGCGCGACGATGGCCTCTCTGGTGGGCATTCCGGGCTTCTTCGAACCGCGTTACTCGCCGGCCTTTCTCATGGGCGGCGCCGCGCCGCTGCTGAGCTACTACGACACCTCGGCGCTGAAGGCCACGCTTGAACGGCTCGTGGACTTCGACCGCATCAACGCGTGCGAGGCCCGCTTCAGCGTGGGCGCGGTGAACGTGCGCACCGGCAACTCGGTGTACTTCGACAACACGCGCCAGCGCATCGGCCCCGAGCACATCATGGCCAGCGGCGCGCTGCCGCCGGGCTTCGCGCCCATCAGCATCGACGGCGACGACTACTGGGACGGCGGCATCGTGTCGAACACGCCGCTGCAGTACGTGCTGGACATGCACCCGCGCAACGAGCCGCTGGTGGTGCTGCAGGTCGACCTGTTCAACGCGCGCGGCGAAATGCCGCGCACCATGGCGGGCGTGCTGGAGCGGCAGAAGGACATCACCTACTCGAGTCGCACCCGCGCGAACACCGACGCCCTGGCCGCCAACATGAACCTGCAGCAGGCCATTGCCGACCTCATCACCAAGCTGCCGGCCAGCCTGCGCAACGACCCGAGCGTGCTCGCGGTGCAATCGCAGCTCACGCACGAGCCCATCGACATCTTTCACCTGATCTACCGCGACAAGCCCTATGAACTCGAATCGAAAGACTACGAGTTCTCGCGCGCCGCGGTGGAAGAGCACTGGGACTCGGGCGCGCGCGACATGCGCGTGACGCTCGCGCATCCGGAGACGCTGCGCGCCGATGCCACCGTGAACGGCGTGACCACCTTCGACCTTGGCGAGCATGGCTCGGGGCGCGTCAAGCGGCCGGGGCTGTCCCGGTAGCCGGGGATTCAGCTTCGACTAAGAAACCAGCGCCAGACTGGGTCGTCACTTCAACAGGAGGAAATGTTCATGAACATTGAAGATGTGCGCCGAACGGCATTCGCGATGCCGCTGACCAGTCCCGCGTTTCCGCCCGGCCCGTACCGGTTCGTGCGGCGCGAATTTCTCATCGTCACCTACCGCACCGACATGGACGCCCTGCGCGCCGTGGTGCCCGAGCCGCTCGAAGTCGTCGAGCCGCTCGTGAAGTACGAATTCATCCGCATGCCCGACTCCACCGGCTTCGGCGACTACACCGAGTCGGGCCAGGTCATTCCGGTGCAGCTGCGCACCGCCAAGGGCGTGGAGAAGGGCGCGTACGTGCACGCGATGTACCTCAACGACCATCCACCCATTGCCGGCGGGCGCGAGCTCTGGGGCTTTCCGAAGAAGCTGGCCTCGCCGGTGCTCGACTACGAGACCGACGTGGTGGTCGGCACGCTCGACTACGGCAAGGTGCGCGTGGCCAAGGCCACCATGGGCTTCAAGCACCGCGCGCTCGACCCCGAGCCCATCCTCGCGGGCATCGCGCAGGCCAACTTCCTGCTGAAGATCATTCCGCACGTCGACGGCACGGCGCGCATCTGCGAGCTGGTGCGCTATCACATGGTCGACGTGACGCTGCATGGCGCGTGGGGCGGACCGGCATCGCTCGAGCTGCATCCGCATGCGCTGGCGCCGGTGGCCGACCTGCCGGTGCTGAAGGTCGAATCGGCGGTGCACTACATCGCCGACATGACGCTGGCGCTGGGCACCGTCGAGCACGACTACCTCGCCTGATTCCCGCGGCCTCCATTCACCCTGACTTTCACCCAACCCTCACCCAAGGAACATCACCATGCAACTCAAGGACAAGGTCGCCTACATCACAGGCTCGGCCAGCGGCATCGGCAAGGAGATCGCCATCCTGTTCGCGCAGGAAGGCGCGAAGATCATCATTGCCGACCTGAACAAGGAAGCCGCCGACGCCACCGCGGCCGAGCTCAAGGCCACGGGCGCGCAAGCCATCGGCGTGGCGGTGGACGTGACGAACGAAGACCAGGTCAATGCCTCGGTGGAAGAGGGCGCCGCGGCCTTCGGCGGCATCGACATCCTGATCAGCAACGCCGGCATCCAGATCGTGCACCCGGTGGAAGAGTTCAGCTTCGCCGACTGGAAGAAGATGCTCGCCATTCACCTGGACGGCGCCTTCCTCACCACCAAGGCCTGCCTGAAGCACATGTACGCGCAGGGCCGCGGCGGCAGCGTGATCTACATGGGCTCGGTGCATTCGAAGGAAGCGTCGCTGCTGAAGGCGCCTTACGTGACGGCCAAGCACGGCCTGATCGGGCTGGCCAAGACCGTGGCCAAGGAAGGCGCCAAGCACGGCGTGCGCGCCAACGTGATCTGCCCGGGCTTCGTGCGCACGCCGCTGGTCGAGAAGCAGATTCCCGAGCAGGCCAAGACGCTGGGCATCAGCGAAGAGGAAGTCATCAAGAACGTGATGCTGAAGGAAACCGTCGACGGCGAGTTCACCACCACGGAAGACGTGGCGCGCGTGGCGCTGCTGTTCGCGGGCTTCCCGACGAACGCGCTGACGGGCCAGTCGCTGGTGGTGAGCCACGGCTGGTTCATGCAGTAACGGTCTCTGGTTTTTCTCCCTCCCCTCCGGGGGGAGGGCAAGGGTGGGGGCACGACGGCCTCGACCCCACGCGGACGCTCGTTGGGCGCCGCCCCCATCCCAACCTTCCCCCAAAGGGGGAAGGAGCCAGGCGCCGGCTACAGCTTCAGCTCCCACGTCTCCCCCACAAGCGACTTGCCGTAGCCCTCGTGCGGCTGCGACTCCATCAGCTTGAAGCCCCGCTTGGCATAGATGCCGCGCGCGGCCAGCAGGCAGCTGTTGGTCCACAGCACCATCTTCTTGTAGCCCTTCAGGCGCGCGAAGGCGATGCATTCGTCCACCAGCTTGCCGCCCAGGCCCAGCCCGCGCGCACCGGACGCCAGGATCAGCATGCGCAGCTGCGCCACCGTGGCCGACTTGCGCACCACGAAGATCGCGCCGACCCGTTCGCCGTTGAGCTCGGCGATCCAGCAACGCTCCCATTCGGGCTGGAACTTGAGCAGGAACTCGCTCGCAATGCCGGCCACCAGCGCCTCGAACTGGCTGTTCCAGCCGTATTCGCGCGCATAGATCTCGCCGTGCTGCTGCACCACCCAGCCGATGTCGCCGGGCGCCGGGTCGCGCAGCACCGCGGCCTGGGGCCTGGCCGGCGGCGCTTCGGGGTCGAGCAGCGACTGCATCGTGCCCATGGCCTGCACCAGCTGCTCGCGCTGCGCCGGCGCGAGCGGGGCGAGCAGCGCGGCGGCTTCCTCGCGCGATTTCTGTTGCAGCGGCGCAAATGCGGCATGGCCGGATCCGGTCAGGCGCAGCACACTCTGGCGCGCGTCGCGCGGGTGCGGCTCGCGCGTGAGCCAGCCTTCGGTTTCGAAGCGCCGCAGGATGCGGCTCATGTAGCCCGCGTCGAGCCCGAGGTCGCGCCCGATCTCGCTGGCAACCGCCGTCTCGCGGTGCGCCAGCTCGTAGAGCACGCGCACATCGGTCAGCGACATGGGGCTGCCAAGGTAGGGGTCGAGCGCCCCGATGCGGCTCGTGTAGAAGCGGTTGAACTGCCGGATCGCCTTGACGGCGGCGGGGTCGACGGGGGGCATGGGCGTGAACATGGTTGCCATTGTCATCAAGTTATTTGACTTTGGCAATCAATTGAAGTCCTGCTGCGCGTGCGGTCACAGGATGTTTGTCGCGACAGGGATGGTGGAAAACCCTAAAATCGAGGGTTGCCCACAACGGCGCCGGCATGGCGCTGTCAACTCCCACCGATGAACGCCCCCGTCGACGTCTCCTTTTTCGCTCGTGCCGCCAAGCCGCTGACCAGCTACCGCAAGTACTGGGCCGCCCGCTTCGGCACGGCCAAGTTCCTGCCGACCTCGCGCAAGGAAATGGAAGCGCTCGGCTGGGACAGCTGCGACATCATCGTGGTCACGGGCGACGCCTACGTCGACCACCCCAGCTTCGGCATGTCGGTGATCGGCCGCATGCTCGAGGCGCAGGGCTTCCGCGTGGGCATCATCGCGCAGCCCGATTGGCAGAGCGCCGAGCCCTTCAAGGCGCTGGGCAAGCCGAACCTGTTCTTCGGCGTGACCGCCGGCAACATGGATTCGATGATCAACCGCTACACGGCGGACCGAAAGATCCGCAGCGACGACGCCTACACGCCCGGCGACGTGGGCGGCTCGCGCCCCGACCGCGCGGCCATCGTGTATTCGCAGCGCTGCAAGGAAGCCTGGAACGACGTGCCGATCATCCTCGGCGGCATCGAAGGCTCGCTGCGCCGGATCGCGCACTACGACTACTGGTCGGACAAGGTGCGCCGCTCCGTGGTGGTCGACTCGAAGTGCGACCTGCTGCTGTACGGCAACGCCGAGCGCGCCATCGTCGAGATCGCGCACCGCCTGGCTGCCAAGGAGCCGGTGCAGCAGATCACCGACGTGCGCGGCACCGCCTATGTGCGGCGCGAAACGCCCGAGGGCTGGTTCGAGATCAACTCCACCAGCGTCGACGAGCCCGGCCGCGTCGAGGCGCACGTCAACCCGTACCTCATGGTGTCGGAGCAGGCCAAGGCCAACGGCGCCACCTGCGCGAAGGAAGACGAGGCCGAAGCGGTGGCCAAGGCCGCTGAATCCGCTGGCGCCACTGCGGGCGCTGTGGCCGGCTTTGCCGCCGGCTCGGTGGTCAACCCCGCCATCAAGCCGCTGACCTTCGTGCCCAACCCGGCCCTGGTTTCGCGCGCGAAGATCAAGGTGCCGCCACGCGACCATTCGGTCATCCGCCTGCCGTCGTACGAGCAGGTGCGCAGCGACCCGGTGCTCTACGCGCACGCCAACCGCGTGCTGCACCTCGAAACCAACCCCGGCAACGCCCGCGCGCTGGTGCAGGCGCACGGCGAGGGCGCCACGGCGCGCGACGTGTGGATCAACCCGCCGCCCATTCCGCTGACCACGGCAGAGATGGACCACGTGTTCGACCTGCCGTACGCGCGCAGCCCGCACCCGAGCTATGCCGACGAGAACGGCGGCCACGACGGCGCCACCAAGATCCCCGCGTGGGAAATGATCCGCTTCAGCGTGAACATCATGCGCGGCTGCTTCGGTGGCTGCACCTTCTGCTCGATCACCGAGCACGAGGGCCGCATCATCCAGAGCCGCTCGGAGGACTCGATCATCAAGGAGGTCGAGGCCATCCGCGACTCGGTGAAGGGCTTCACCGGCACCATCTCCGACCTGGGTGGCCCCACGGCCAACATGTACCGCGTGGGCTGCAAGTCGCCCGAGATCGAGTCGGCCTGCCGCAAGCCCAGCTGCGTGTATCCGGGCATCTGCCCGAACCTGAACACCAGCCACGACCCGCTCATCAAGATCTACCGCCGGGCGCGTGCGCTGAAGGGCATCAAGAAGATCCTGATCAGCTCCGGCCTGCGCTACGACCTGGCCGTGCAGTCGCCCGAGTACGTGAAGGAGCTGGTGCAGCACCACGTGGGAGGCTACCTGAAGATCGCGCCCGAGCACACCGAGCAGGGCCCGCTCACCAAGATGATGAAGCCGGGCATCGGCAGCTATGACAAGTTCAAGCAGATGTTCGAGAAGTTCTCGGCCGAGGCGGGCAAGAAGCAGTACCTCATTCCGTACTTCATTGCCGCGCACCCGGGCACCAGCGACGAGGACATGATGAACCTCGCGATCTGGCTCAAGAAGAACGGTTTCCGCGCCGACCAGGTGCAGACCTTCTACCCGAGCCCGATGGCCACGGCCACGACGATGTACCACACCAACAAGAACCCGCTGCGCAAGATCACGCGCGAGAGCGAGACGGTGGACATCGTGCGCGGCGACAAGCGCCGCCGCCTGCACAAGGCCTTCCTGCGCTACCACGACGCCAACAACTGGCCGCTGCTGCGCGAGGCACTGAAGAGCATGGGCCGCGCCGACCTGATCGGCAACGGCAAGCACCACCTCATTCCGACGTGGCAGCCGCTGACCGACGGTGGCTACACCAGCGCGCGGCGCAAGAACTCGACGGTTGCGCCGGCCGCCAAGGCCGCGCCCGTCAAGCTGACGCCGGTGAAGCCGTCGAAGGGCCGCATCCTCACGCAGCACACCGGCCTGCCGCCGCGCGACAACGGTTCGGCACCGGCATCGCGCAAGGCCGCCGGCCCCGTGCGCGGCAGTATCCGCAAGCCGCGCTGAGGCCTCGGCACCTCAAGAAGCGAACGCCAGCAGGTCCGCTGGCAGCAGCTTGCCCACCCAGGCGCCCACGGCCGCCATGTGGGCCAGCACCGTCGCCCAGTAAGCCGCCATGAAGCTCGCCTTGCGCACCTTGTGGCGGAACAGCCGCTGCGCCGCCCAGGCGCCCGGCCATCCTCCGACCAGAGAGAGCATGTGCAGCGTGTTCTCCGGCGTGCGCCAGCGGCCCGCCTCGGCGGCGTTCTTGTCGAAGCCGTAGGCGAAGAAGGTCAGCAGGCTCAGCAGCAGCAACACGCCGAGCGCGATGGCCGGCAGGCGCGCCGTCCACACGCCGTAGCCGAGCAGGGCGGCATACACGGCGAGCAGCAGCACCATCGCTTGCGGGAACGAGGCGTCCCGGCCGCCGCTACCGCCCCCGCGGTTACCGCCGCCACCCCGACTACCGCTCGCGCGAACGGGCCGCTGGCGAGGCGCCGCGGCAATGCGCCGCTGCCGACGCTGCTGCGGCGCTTCCGCCTGGCGCGCTGCGCCCACGGCCTGCACCGCCACGGCGCGCGGCCCCTTGCCGCCCACGTGGATCTCCTCGAACGTCAGCTTCATGCCGACCTGCGGCGTGCTGCCGCGGTCGGCGAAGTCGCGCAGGTGCACGAACACGTCGGCGGAAATCTCCGCGCAGCGGATGAAGCCGAAGCCCCGGTCTTTTTCCCATCGAACGAGCGTGCCCTGGCGTTTCATCGGCGGGATTCTCGCCGCTGGGCTAGGCTGGGCTAGGCGTACTGCATTTCCCCGTTGCCGAACGACCAGTTCTCCTTGGCCACCTCGACGAGGTTGATGAATACGTCCTCGCGCCGGATGCCCAGCTGGCCGTGCAGGTCGTCGGCCACGCGCCGGTAGAACGCCTTCTTCAGCTCGACCGAGCGCCCGTGGTTCAGCGTGACCTGGAGCATCACCAGGCCCGGCGAATACGCGATGCCGAGGTAGCTTGCCGGGCGCACCAGCTCGCGCACGTCGTGCCGCGTGACGATCTGGAACTTGTCGTCTTCCGGCACGTTGATGGTGTCGCGCATGGCCTGGTACACGAGGTCGCCGATGGCGTGGCCCAGGCTTTCGGGGCTGTCGCTGGAAATGTCGATTCGAACGAGTGGCATGGGTGTTCCTTGGTTTGCTGCAATGGCGCGCCTGCGAAAGATAAGCGACGGGGCGTTCTCGCGCTGGTGCGGCGCAGCAGGCGCGAGCCGACCGACCGGCACCACGGGCAGGGCGCTCCGTTGTATCGTGTGGTCCCATGAGCAGTTCGCCCCATCCGTCGGTTTCATGGACGCGCATCCTGGCGGGCGCGTTGCTGCTCGCGGCCTCGGTGCAGGGGCTGGCCGCGCCGGCGGACGGTGCCGCCGCACCGCCCGCGCCAGCACCCATATCGACACCAACACCGGTCCCGGCTGCATCCGCCCCCTCGACCTCCGCCGCCCAGGCGCTGCGCGCCACCCACCAGCGGCTGAGCGCCAGGCTCGACCACAGCAGTTTCGGGCGGCCCGTGCAGCTCGATTCCATGGAAACGCCCGACGGCCTGCAGGGCGACGTGTACGCGGTGGTCGAGCATCCGCTCTCCGAAATCAGCGCCACGCTCAAAGGCTCGGCCCACTGGTGCGACGTGCTGACGCTGCACATCAACAACCGGCGCTGCGTGGTGGCCGGCGGCGCGCAGGGCCGCGAGACGCTCACGCTGTACGTGGTGCGGCGCTACGACAAGCCGCTGGACGATGCCTTCGAGCTGCCCTTCGCCTACCGCGTGGCCAGCGCCACGCCCGAGCACCTGTCGGTCGAGCTGACCGCGGAGAGCGGGCCGCTGGGCACCAGCAACTACCGCGTCACGCTGGAGGCCGTGGCGCTCGACGAGCGCAAGAGCTTCCTGCACTTCAGCTACAGCTACGACCACAACGCGATGGTGCGGCTGGGCACCATGGCCTACCTGGCCACCTTCGGCAGCGACAAGGTGGGCTTCACCGTGATGGGCAAGACACCGGAAGGCCAGCCCGACTACATCCGCGGCCTGCGCGGGCTGGTCGAGCGCAACGCGATGCGCTACTTCCTGACGCTGGACGCCTACCTGGCCGCGCCGGGCGCGGACCAGGCCGAGCGCCGGCAGCGCCGCTGGTTCGCCGGGGCCGAGCAGTACCCGCGGCAGCTGCACGAGGTCGACCTCGACACCTACCTGGCGCTCAAGCGCGAAGACAAGCAGCGCAACAGCGCCACCAGGTAGCGCCGCGCCCGGTCGCCACCGGCGCGATCAACCCCTCGGTGCGATCAATCGGCCAGCGTGAGCAGCGGCACGTCGCGTTCGCGTGCCATGGCGTCGAGCTCGGCGCGCGTGCGGGCCGCGATCCATGCGGCCAGCGCCTGGTGCGTGGCGGGCGCCATCATGTCGCGCGATGCGAGCTCGGCCGCCTCGCACAGGCGCGCCGCGAAATGCGGCTCCAGCGCGGCCACGGCCACGCGGCCGTCGGCGCACGGGTACACGCGGTAGCCGGCATGCGCGCCGCCCACCGCGCCCGCGGGCTGCGTCAGGCCCCAGGTGCGGGGCAGGGCGAGCCAGTCGGCCGACGCGTTCAGCGCCACCTCGAGGTACACGCCGCCCGCCTTGCGCGACTGCAGCAGCACGGCCTTCAGCACCGCTTCGCTCGCGAGCAGCGCGCCGCCCATGTCGGCGTACAGCGTCGGCGGCAGGTCGGTGCCGGTGACGAGGCCGCTTTCGGCGAGGTAGGTCAGGTCGTGGCCCGGCTCCTCGGCGCGCGCGCCCGGCGCGCCGACGATGGCGACCTGCGACAGCGACGGGTAGCGCGCATGCAACGTGGCCCAGTCGAGCCGCAGCTTGTCGAGCGCGGAAGGGCGGAAGGAGGTGAGCAGCACGTCGGTGGTCGCGAGCTCGGCGTGCAGTTGCTGCTGGCCGGCGTCGCTCTTGAGGTCGACCGCGCGAACCTCGACGCCCTCGTGCAGCGCGGCGTAGGCGGGCCGGTTGTACAGCGCCATCGGGTCGCCGCCCGGCGGCTCGAGCTTGAGGCAGGTGGCGCCCATCGCGCGGCAGCGCAGCAGCGCGGCGGGGCCGGGCAGGTTGAGTGCGAGGCTCACGACGCGCACGCCCTCGAGCGGCGCGGCTTGGTCGTCGACAGCGTTTGCGGCGGTTGCTGGGCTGGCGGAACTCGGCATGGGTCTGGTCTCCTGGGAACTTGTTTCGAACATTCTGCCCCGCGGCGCGAAGCCAGTTCCCGCAAGCCGCCGGGGCGCCGCGCGCGTAGCATGCGCCGGTGGCAGCCACCACCTTGGCGCTGCCCGCACAGACAAGGAGACACCCCATGTTCGACACTTCCCTGATGCGCGGCCAGCGCATCCTCGTGACCGGCGGCGGCACCGGCCTGGGCCGCGCGATGGCCGAGCGCTTCCTGGGCCTGGGCGCCGACGTTGCCATCTGCGGGCGGCGCCAGGCGGTCTGCGAAGAAACGGCCGCCGAGTGGCGCCAGCAGTTTCCGGAGCGGCGCATCGACACCTTCGGCGTCGACATCCGCATCGCGCAGCAGGTCGACGAGATGGTCGAGAGCCTGTTCCAGGGCGGCGGCCTCACGGGCCTGGTCAACAACGCGGCGGGCAACTTCGTCTCGCCCACCGAGAACCTGTCGCCGCGCGCTTTCGACGCCGTCGCCAACATCGTGTTCCACGGCAGCTTCTACGTGACGCAGGCGGTGGGCAAGCGCTGGGTCGCGCAGTCGAAGGCGGGCGAGTGGAAGGGCGGCGACGCGTTTCGCAGTGTCATGAGCATCATCACCACCTGGGTCGACAACGGCAGCCCCTACGTGGTGCCCTCGGCCATGAGCAAGGCCGGCATCGACGTGATGACCAAGTCGCTCGCGGTCGAGTGGGCGCGCCACGGCATCCGCCTGAATGCGGTGGGCCCCGGCGAGATTCCCACCGAAGGCATGAGCAAGCGCCTGAACCCCGGCGAGGAGCCCGGCGCGCGCAGCAAGCTGAACAACCCGATGGCGCGCACCGGCCGCATGAGCGAGCTGCAGAACCTCGCGGCCTTCCTGATGGCGCCGGGCCAGTGCGACTGGCTCACGGGCCAGAGCATCATGATGGACGGCGGCAACGCGCTGGCCACCGGCGGCAACTTCTACGAACTGCGCCAGTGGAGCGACGCCGACTGGCTGGCCGCGCGCGAACGCATCGAGGCGCAGAACCAGAAGGACAAGGCGCAGCGCTGACCGGGCCGGGCTGTCGCGGGCCTGCGGCTACTTCTTTGGAGCCTTCGCCGCGTGTACCGTGACGTGCTTGTTCACGGGGCTCGACAACACCAGCGACGTGGTCACCGCGCCGTCGACCGCCAGCGCGTCCACCACGCGCTCCAGGTCCGAGGGCTCGGGGATCGCGCAGCGCACGAAGAAGCAGTCTTCGCCGGTCACGCGGTCGGCGCTCAGCACCTCGGGCATGGCCTCGAACAGCTTCAGGTACCTGGCGATGCCCGCGTGCGTGGTGTCGATGCGGATGATGGCCTGCAGGCCCACGCCCAGCGCGCGCAGGTTCACGCGCGCGCCGTAGCCCTCGATCACGCCGGCCTCCTCGAGCTTGCGCACGCGCTCGCTCATGGCCGGCTGCGACAGGCCGATGCGCTTGCCGATGGCGGCCAGGCTCTGGCGCGCATCGGTCTGCAGCGCTTCGAGGATCAGGCGGTCTTTCTTGTCGATGTTCATGGTGCGCAGGCAGGGCTGTCAGGGCCTTCAGGGCCGATGGTTGATCGGTTTGCGGCCGCGATTTTCGATGGATTGCACTTCAGCGCGCGCCGCGCGGCCGCTATCGTGGGCGCCCATCTTCCGGAGAAACAGCCAATGCAACTCGTCGGCATGCTCGATTCACCCTTCGTGCGGCGCACCGCCATTTCGCTGCGCCTGCTCGGCGTTCCCTTCGAGCACCGCTCGCTCTCGGTGTTCAGCACCTTCGAGCAGTTCCGCGCCATCAACCCGGTGGTGAAGGCGCCCACGCTGGTCTGCGACGACGGCCATGTGCTGATGGACTCGACGCTGATCATCGACTACGCCGAAGCGCTGAGCGGACGCAGCCTGATGCCGGCCGACCGCACCGAACGGCTGCGCGCGCTGCGCC
The DNA here is from genome assembly GCF_900112425.1 of Variovorax sp. OK212. GTDB lineage: Bacteria > Pseudomonadota > Gammaproteobacteria > Burkholderiales > Burkholderiaceae_C > Variovorax. The sequence continues at coordinate 280,392 of NZ_FOLP01000007.1, forward strand.
TCACGGGGCTCGCGCTGGCGGCCTGCGAGAAGACCGTGCAGATCGCCTACGAGCACAACCTGCGCCCGGCCGACAAGCGCCACCCGCCGTGGCTGGACCGCGTGCGCGGCCAGCTTGCCTCGGCCTGTTCGGCACTCGAGCAAGAGGTCGTCGCCGCGCCGCTGGCGGCCGACGAAAAGACGATGACGCAGGCCGGCGTATCGACCGCCGTGGCCTGGGCCTTCACGCAACTGATGGCGCCCGACGCCATCTCGCCGGCCGACCATCCCGCGCTGGCGGCGTACTCGGCGAAGGCGGAGCGCCTGCCGGTGTTCGTCGGCGCGCCGATGGTCTGAGCGGCATTCGCCGATCGCCTGGTCAGTCCGCGATCTTCGCGCCGCGCTCGGCCAGCAGGCTGCGCAGCACCGAGCGGTGGCAGCGGGACTCGTCCTCGCAGTAGCAGCCGACCGCCAGCGCCGCGCCATGCGACAGCGCGGCCAGCAGGTCGAGGCTGCGGCTCGCGTCGGGCTCGGCCATCTCCGACTTGAACTTGCGCACGAAGGCGTTCCACTGCGTGGCCGATTGCGTCTTCTGCGCTTCCTGCGCCTCCTTCATCGCCTCGACCGAGGGCGCCAGGTTCGGGTACCACACGTCGTACCAGTCCTGCGAGGCGAACTCGGTCTTCGGCACGCCGCGCGGCGGGCGGCGCACGGTGCCCACGCGCAGGCCTTCGCCGGGTGCGCGGGGCGTGCCGAGGCGGACGATGCGGATGCTCATGGGGTCTGCCTTTCTCTTTCTTCGAACGCGTTCTTGCGTGCGGTTCAGGTGCCGACGATGCCGCCGTCGCGCCGCCTGATCGCCAGCGTGGCGGAGCGCGGCCGCGCGCTGCCCGGCGCGCCGGCGTCGGGCCAGGCGCTGTTGTGCCCGCCGTCGCCGTCGTCGCGCGCCTCGCCCGGGTGCTGGATGTTCACGAACAGCGTGCGCCGGTCGGGCGTGACCACGCAGCCCGTGATCTCGCAACCGTTGGGCCCGGTGAGAAAGCGCTTGATGCGCCGCGACGCCGGGTCGGCGCACAGCATCTGGTTGTTGCCCAGCGAGGTGTAGGGCGGCCGGCCGATGACCTGGCCGCTCATGTCGGTCTGGATCCACAGCAGGCCGCCGCGGTCGAAATGCAGGCCGTCCGGCGCGCCGAACATGTCGGCGTCGGCGGACGGGTAGCGCGCGCCGCTGCCGGGCTGCGCCGGGTCGCCGGCCATGGCGAAATGGTCCCAGCCGAAGCCGGTGGCCGCGGCGTCCCCTGCGTCCTCGCGCCAGCGCAGGATGCCGCCGAAGAAATTGTTCGCGCGCGGATTGGCCGCGTCGGTGCCGGGCTTGCCCGCGTCGCCGCGCTGGCTGTTGTTGGTGAGCGTGACGTACACCTCGCCCGTCTGCGGGTGCACCGCGATCCACTCGGGCCGGTCCATCTTCGTGCCGCCGACGACGTCGCCCGCCAGGCGCGCGTGGATCAGCACGTCCGCCTGGTCCTCGAAGCCGGCGGCCGCGTCGAGCCCGTCGCGGCCGTGCACCAGGGGCAGCCAGCGGCCGCGGCCGCCCGCGTCGTAGCGCGCCACGTGGAGCGTGCCCTCGTCCAGCAGGTGGCGGTTGGCGGCGCGCGCGGCGGCGTCGGTGCCGGGGTGCACCTTGTCGCGGCTCACGAACTTGTAGATGTATTCGAAGCGCGAGTCGTCGCCCATGTAGACCACCAGCCGCCCGTCCTTCGCGACGGTGCAGGTCGCGCTCTCCTGGCGCTTGCGGCCCAGCGCGGTGCGCTTGACGGGCGTGGCGCTGGGATCGAACGGGTCGATCTCGACCACCCAGCCGAAGCGGTGCGGCTCGTTGGGGTGGCGGCTCAGGTCGAAGCGCTCGTCGAAGCGCCAGTACTCGACCCACTGCGAGCCCGCCACCGTGCCGTAGCGGCGCTGCGCGGCTGTTACGGCCTGTGCGGCCTCCTTCGGGCCGCCGAAGTAGCCGTGGAAGTTCTCCTCGCAGCTCAGGTACGTGCCCCAGGGCGTCACGCCCATGGCGCAGTTGGCGAAGGTGCCGAACACCGCGTCGCCCGCCGGGTTGGCCGCGGTGCGCATGCGCGGCGTGCCAGCGGCCGGGCCCGAGATGCGCATGGGCGTGTGGCCGTGCACGCGCCGCGCGAACGGGGAGGGCTGCACCTGCTGCCAGCCTTCGGGCGTGCGGCGGATCTCGATGACCGAGACGCCCATCGCGTGCAGCGACTTGCGCACCTTCTCGGCGGTCCAGCCGGAGGGCTTGATGCCGTCAGTGTGCAGCAGCTCCTCGTCGGTGTATTCGTGGTTCATGACCAGCAGGCCGCGCTCGCCGCTTGCGTCCAGCGCGAAGAAGTGCATGCCGTCATGGTGCATGCCGGCCTGCACGGCCTGGTCTTCCGCGCTGTTGCCAGCGTCCGGCGCAAAGGCCGGCATGCGGCCCGCCACGCCGGTGGGCGTGCCCCAGGGGTAGAGCAACTGCCATTCGTATTCGGGCGGAATCACCACGCCGTCGCGCAGCGAGGCCGGCACGCCCGTGAAGCCGAGCGCCTGGCCTTGCCCGGCGGGCACCGACGCCGGCGCTGCGCAGCCCTGGCCGAACAGCGCCACCACGGCCGCGGCCGAACCCGATTGAAGAAGAAACTGGCGGCGGTCCAAAGGCATGGCGAAGAGGCTCGAGCGGTGTTGTGTAGGCGACAGCCGCGATCATCGCCCAGCGCCGCCGCGCGCGATACTGCCGCGAACAACGCCACGACCCCGCCCAGGAGACACCGAATGAACGACCGCATCGAATCGATCCGCCATGCCGACGGCGTGGTGGAACTGCAGCTCGCCCGCGCCGACAAGATGAACGCGCTCGACCCCGCGATGTTCGACGCGCTCATTGCCGCCGGCGAGGCGCTGCGCGACGACAAGACCGTGCGCGCCGTGGTCATCGCGGGCCGCGGCAAGGCCTTTTGCGCGGGGCTCGACATGGCCTCGTTCCAGCGCATGCAGGAAGGCGCCGGCTCCGGCGTGCTGGGCGAGGGCGCGGCGGGCGCCGACCTGGTCGCGCGCACGCACGGCATCTCGAACGCGGCGCAGCAGGTCGCCATGGTCTGGCGCGAAGTGCCGGTGCCGGTGATTGCCGCGGTGCACGGCGTGGCCTTCGGCGGCGGCCTGCAGGTGGCGCTGGGTGCGGACATCCGCCTGGTGGCGCCGGACACGCGCATGTCGGTCATGGAGATCAAGTGGGGCCTGGTGCCCGACATGGCCGGCATGGTGCTCATGCGCGAGCTGGCCCGTGACGACGTGGTGCGCGAGCTCACCTACACGGGCCGCATCTTCTCGGGCGAGGAGGCGTTGCAGATCGGCTTTGCCACCCGCGTGTGCGCCGACCCGCTGGCCGAGGCCCTGCAGATGGCGCACGACATCGCCCAGAAGAGCCCCGACGCCATCCGCGCGGGCAAGCGGCTGCTCAACGGCTCGGCCTCTCAAACGGCGGCCGAACTGCTCATGGCCGAGTCGGTGGAGCAGAAGGCGCTGATCGGCAGCGCGAACCAGGCCGAGGCCGTGAAGGCCAACATGGAGCGCCGCGCGCCCCGTTTTTCGGCGCCGGCCTGAGGTTTTTCCGGCTCGGCCCTGTGGCCCTGTGGCCCTGTGTGGCCGCGTGCGCCCGCGCGTAGCCGCATGTCGCCGCGTGTCGCCGCGTGTGGCGGCGGGCCGACGTTTCCGGGTAATCCTGCGGTCCGCTGACGCCGGATTCCGCGCAATCTCGCCTCCTGTCTGTCTCTTTTAAGCCAAGGCGCCGGTGCGCGCCGGCTTCCCCGTGTCCGGGCGAATTGCACCCGTCTGCAACATCCAAAACGATTCAAAGTGCTTTTTGGATGTTGTTGTGTAAGAATAAAGTAGTTGTTTTATGGGGAAGATCCATGAGTTTGGAGACAATTTGTGTGCAGAACGTCACGTCTTCCTCTCCGATGACACCTGGGGAGGATGGCTCCTGAAGCCGCACTCATCAACAATTGGATGCTTTCGTTTCGCGACGGCGATCCTGCATGTCGACCACCACGTTTTTTTGTAACCTCAGCGTGCCCATCCTGGTGGGCGAGGATCGCTACAAGTACATCCCCATCGTCGGGGTCTTTCGCAGCATTCCGTTCGACCAGGTCGACGAGTGGGTGATGGACGCCGACGGTGCGCCACGCAGCGACCGCGAGCTCGCGGCCGAAGTCCTTGTCGAGATCCGCAAGCCGCTCGGCGCGAGCGGACGCACGGCGCCGCACGCTTTCGACGTGGCGGACATCCTGCAGCTCGATCGCGCCGCAGCCATCGTCGTGTCCACGTTTCTGGCCGCACTGCCGCGCGTCTGAGCGCGCGCCACGCCGGCGGGCAGGTTCAACCGCCCAGGCTCAACAGGCTCAATCGCACCTGAACAGCACGCCGCTGCCCGGTGTGGTGGGCGCATCGGACTGTTCCAGGAAGCGGATCGGGTTCCCGTCCTTGCGGCAATACGCCTCGGCCTCCTGCGGGCTGGCCGCGCGGAAGATGCCGTCGTTGAGCCGCAGCACGCCCGTCAGGGGAACGGCACAGGCGGCGATGGCGAAGGGAACGAGGGCGAGCAGCAGTCGGCGCATGAAAGTAGAGGTCCGGTCGGAAGACCCGCGACTTTAAGCGCTCCGCTCCCGCCCGGCCTGTCGGCCGCCCGCAGCTTCAGGACGCGATCGCGCCCACCGCCCAGTAGAAGGTCGGCTTCGCCCCGTTCAGCAGGTGGTCGCCCACCACGCGGCCCTTGTAGATCGTCGGGTTGTGCGACGCCAGCGTGCGCGCATTGCGCCAGTGCCGGTCGAGCCGGCGGTCTTCCTGCAGCGCCGACGCGCCGCCGATGTCGAACAGCCGCGTGCCTGCCTGCAGCACCGCGTCGACGATGCCGGCCTGCGCCTTGGCGGTGTTCAGTTCCACTTCGAACAACAGGCTTTCCGGTGCCGCTTCGCCGCGTGCGCGGTAGCGGTCGATGTCGCCCAGCCCGCGCGCCACCGCCTGCACCGTCGACGCCGCGATGAACGCCGTGCTCGCGAGCTGCCCGATGACCTGCTGCACCAGCGGATCCTCGCGCGGCGTGCTGCCGCTGCCGTGGCTGTAGACGCGCTTGCGCGGCTGCACGAAGGCCACCGCGTCGCGCACGATGGCGCGCGCAATGCCCGCCAGCGTGGCCAGGTGCGTGAGCTGGAAGTGCGCGGTCAGCGGCGTGGGCTGGTCGCGCACGTAGAGCAGCACGTTCTCGGCCTTCACCCGCACGTTGCGAAAGCGCGTGGTGCCCGAGGCGGTCAGCCGCTGGCCGAAGCCGGCCCAGTCGTCCACGCGCTCCACGCCCTGTGCCTCCGCGGGCACCAGCGCGATCACGCGCTCGCTGCTGCCGTCGTCGTTCAGGCGCTGGGCCGACACCGAGATCCAGTCGGCGTACAGCGTGCCGGTGCTGTAGTACTTGTCGCCGTCGAGCCGCCACGCATCGCCTTCGGCGGCATCGTCACGCTTGAGCGTGGTCTGCATGGTGGTGAGCGAGCCGTCGCCCAGCTCGGTGGTGGCGTTGCCGAACACCACGCCTTCGGCGGCCAGCCGCATCCACGGGCCGTGCAGCGCGGGGTCGATCTCGGCGAGCAGCCGCTCGATGAAGCCGAAGTGCGCGCGCAAGATCTGCGGCAGGTTGGAGTCGGCCTCGCCGAGCTCGATCAGCAGGTCGTACAGCTGCTCGACCGAGGCGCCGATGCCGCCGTGCGCGAGCGGCACGCGCAGCGCGCCGAAGCGCTCGGCGTTGAGCCAGGCCACGGGTTCGTAGGCCAGCTCGCGTTCGATCTCGCGGCGCGTCGCATGCTCGGCGATGCGCTGGAACACGGGGCGAAAACGCTCGAAGAGCTGTTGCGAGGAGGGCGCGTGAACGCCCGCGACATGCGCCGCGGGGCGCGTCGTTTCTTGGATGGATGACATGGGGCGGGGCGGCGTCGGAACGCGCGCTGAAAGAAGAGGGACAGGCACAGACAGGCGCTGACTGTCCCCCGCGCTCCCGCTTTTGTGAAATACGCTTTTCGCGTTTTCTTATGCCGTGCGCGAGGAGCACCGGCGGCACCGGTGCGTGCGAACCTGCGCGTTCAGCGCAGTCCACGCAGTCCGCGCGGTCCACGCGTGCAGCCCATTCAACGCTTGCCGCGCGCGTCCACCGGCCAGATCGCCACCAGCGTGCCGCCCTCGACCACGTGGTACGCGTCGTGCAGGTTCACGGTCGGATCGCAATGCGGCGTCACGAACTCCACGCGCGCGCCCAGTGCGGGGCGGCTGCCCTGCACGGGCATCAGCTTGCCGTGCTCGTCGCCGAAGAAGGCGTAGCGGCTCGCCGTGTCCGCGCCCTTGGCCACCAGCGGCACGCCGCTGTCGGTCGAGAAGCACTTGGTGCCGCCGTCCACCGTGACCCAGTCGGCGGCGTTGGTGCTGACCACCGCCGTCTGCACGAACAGCGAGACCTCGAAGGGCGAGGGCTGGCCGCCGCTGGCCAGCACGTTCGTGTACTCGGCGTCCATGAACACATACGAGCCGGCCTGCAGCTCGGTGAACGCGTTCTCCTGCGTGTCGAGGTCGTGCGTGCCGGTGCCCGCGCCCGTCACGATGTCGAAGTTCAGGCCCTGCCGGCGCGCCGCCGCCACGATGCCCGCCACCGTCTCGCGCAGCCCGGCCGCCGCGGCGCGGCGCTCGTCGCGCGCCACGATGTGCTGCAGGTTGCCCGCGTACGACTGCAGCCCGCGCAGCCGCAGGCGCGGCTCGGCCGCCACCAGCGCCGCAAGCTCGAGCACCTTGGCCTGCGTGGCGGCGCCGGTGCGGTTGTAGCCCGCGCCGTAGTCGACCAGCACGTCCAGCGGGTGCGTGAGCTGGCTGGCGGCGCGCGCCAGCTCGGCCACGTTCTGCGGGTTGTCGACCACCACCATCACGTCGCCGGGGCGCGCGCGCTGCGCCAGCTTGATGAGCCGCGCGATCTTGCTCGGCGTGACCGCCGGCGAGGTGATGAGCACGCCCGGAATGCCGCCTTGCACCATCACCTCGGCCTCGCCCATCGTCACGCAGCTCACGCCGATGGCGCCGGCGGCCACCTGGCGCCGCGCGATCTCGACCGACTTGTGCGTCTTCACGTGCGGGCGCAGGTTGATGCCGCGCGCCTTGGCAAAGGCCGCCATGCGTTCGATGTTGCGCGCCATGGCGGGCAGGTCGATCAGCAGGGCGGGCGTGTCGAGCAGGTGGCGGCCGCCGGGAACGCCGATCAGTGGCGCGTTGACTTGCTGCAGGTCTTGGGGCATCGGGAAAAAGCCTTTGTGGGGGAGGGTGGGCCTGGGGTGAGGCGATGCAGGAACGAAATCGCGCGAGATGATCGCATCGAAATGTTCGACAGACCCTCGTAGTTTCCCAAATGGCCCCGCCGCGGGCCCCACGGCAACGCTCAGCGCTCGGCCGGCGGATTCGCCTTCAGCGAAGCCATCAGGAGCCGCCCGGTGGTCCGCAGGTGCTCCGCAATCAAGGTCTGCGCGGCCAGGATGTCGCGGTTGAGCACCGCGTCCAGCAGCGCCTGGTGCTCGGCGCCCACGTCGCGCGACTCCTTCGACAGCGGCGCCGACAGCTGCCGGTAGCGCTCGCTCTGCTGGTACAGCATCTGGTGCATGCGCAGCAGCCAGCCGTTGGGGCAACCCGCGACCAGCGCGTTGTGGAACTCCGCATGGCTGTCGGTCCATTCGGTGCTCAGCACCGTGGGCATGGCCGCGTCGCGCTCGGCCAGCCGCGACAGGCGGTGGTGCGCCGACACCACGCTGCCTTCCCAGGCCAGGTCGCCGTGGCGGATGGCCTCGGCCAGGCACAGCTTCTCGATCTCGATGCGTGCCTTCACCAGGTCCTCGAGGTCGGTCTGCGAAATCGGGCTCACGCGAAAACCGCGCGCCGGCTCCGACACCACCAGCGCCTCGGCCTCCAGCATGGCCAGGCCTTCTCGCACCGCGCCGGCGCTCACGTCCAGTTCCTCGGCCAGCGCGGCGATGTTGAGCTTCGACCCCGGCAGCAGCCGCCCGCCCACGATGGCCGTGCGCAGCTCCGTGAACACCTGGCGCGTCTGGCTCATGCCTTTTGTTTTTTCGTTCATTGCACTCCCGTCTCACCGCGAAAAACGGCTGATGTTACTTGTTAACCCTAATGATGGATAAACCGGCGAACAATAGACTAACAACAAAAGAATATATTATTTGTTCGAACGTGGATAGCCGATTGGAGACACACGACATGGCCGAGACCCAGCTTCGCACCCGAAAAGATCCGCATCGCGCGGCGCTGCACAGCGTCCATTCGCTCGATGCCTTCGTCTTCACCGTGCCCGACCTCGACGAGGCCGCGCGCTTCTACGAGGCCTTCGGGCTCGAACCGAAGCGGGAGGGCGACCGGCTCGACCTGTACACCGTGGGCCATCCGCATGCCTGGGGTTCGCTCTACAAAGGTCAGGGCCAGGGCGGCGTGAAGAAGAAGCTGCAGTACCTGCGCTTCGCCTGCTTCGCGGAAGACTTCGACGCCATTGCCGCGCGCATCGAGCGCCTGGGCGTGCCGCGCTGCTCGCCGCACGCGCTCGGCGACGGCAACGGCTTGTGGGTGCTGCACCCCGACGGCTTTCCGGTGCAGATCGTGGTGGCCGCCAAGAGCGCGCCCGACGCGGGCAGCGAGCCCGTCGTGGCGCCGCGCCCCCCCGTGGGCACCGGCGCCTCGCCCAACCGCGCGCGCATTCCCAAGGTGCATCCGCGCCGGCTCTCGCACATCCTGATGTTCTGCGCCAAGGTGCCCGAGGCCGTGCGCTTCTACGAAGACGCGCTGGGCCTGCGCATCACCGACCGCTCGGGCGACCTCATCGTCTTCATGCACGGCGTGCACGGCAGCGACCACCACCTGATCGCCATGGCGAAGTCCAACGGCCCGGGCCTGCACCACCTGAGCTGGGACGTGGCCAACATCGACGAGGTCGGCCGCGGCATGGAGCAGATGTACGCCGCCGGCCACGTGCGCGGCTGGGGCGTGGGGCGCCACGTGCTGGGCTCCAACTACTTCCACTACGTGCGCGACCCGTGGGGCAGCTACTCGGAGTACTCCTGCGACATGGACTTCGTGCCCGGCGACTTCGACTGGGCCAGTGCAGACCACCCGCCCGAGGACTCCTTCTACGCCTGGGGCCCCAAGGTGCCCGAAGACTTCGTCACCAATTTCGAGGTCGAGGTCGAGGCGCAAGCCAAGGCCTGAGGCCGATTTTTTCTTTCTACCCAATCCGCATCACAAGGAACTCCCATGCGACTTCTCGCCTTCCAACACAACGGCCAGCCGGCCCTCGGCCTGCGCCTCGGCCAGGAGGTGGTCAACCTCAGCGCCGAAGGCCTGCCCGCCACGCTCGACGAACTGCTGCGCGCCGGCCCCGACGCCATGGCTGCTGCCAAGAAGGCGGGCGACAGCGCGCGCACGCGGCTGCCGCTGTCCGGCATCGACTGGCTGCCGCCCGTGCAGTCGCCCTCCAAGGCCATTGCGGTGGGCCTCAACTACATCGACCATGCGGCCGAGAGCAAGTTCGACCCGCCGACCTACCCGGTGCTGTTCCATCGCTTCCCGTCGTCGTGGGTCGGCCACAACCAGCCGATCGTGCGACCGCACGTGTCCACGCAGTTCGACTACGAGGGCGAGCTGCTGGTGGTCATCGGCAAGGCCGGGCGCTACATCAGGAAGGGCGACGCGCTGAACCACGTGGCGGGCTACTCGGTGTTCAACGACGGCTCCATCCGCGACTACCAGTTCAAGTCGGCGCAATGGATGATGGGCAAGAACTTCGACCGCTCGGGCTCCTTCGGCCCCGAGTTCGTCACCGCCGACGAGCTGCCCGCGGGCGCCACCGGCCTCAAGCTGCAGACGCGCCTGAACGGAGTCGTGCTGCAGGACGCCAACACGCGCGACATGATCTTCGACGTGGCCACGCTGGTGTCGGTGTGCTCCGAGCCGTTCGCGCTGCAGCCGGGCGACATCATCATCGCCGGCACGCCATCTGGCGTGGGCCTGGCGCGCAAGCCGCAGGTCTTCATGAAGGCCGGCGACGTGTGCGAGGTCGAGATCGAAGGCGTGGGCCTGCTGTCGAACCCCGTGGTCGACGGCGAATAAGGAAAGCGACGGGCCGCAGAGCCCGCGCCGGTTCGATAACTATCAGGAGACAAGACATGAGCATCGATCGTCGTTCTTTCGTCGCGGCTGCGGGCGCCCTGGGCGCGCTCGGCAGCGGCACGCTGTTCAGCACCGCGGCCCGGGCGCAGCAGCCCGCGGGCCAGCCGATCCGCGTGGGTGGCACGCTGGCGTTGACGGGGCCGCTGTCGGCCACGGGCCTCGTGCACAAGCTCACCGGAGAGATCTACGTGGACGGCCTCAACAAGCGCGGCGGCCTGCTGGGCCGCCCCGTGGAGTGGGTGCTGAAGGACGACCAGTCCAAGCCCGACCTCGCGCGCACGCTGTACGAGCAACTGGTCACGGCCGACAAGGTCGACCTGCTCATCGGCCCGTACGCCACGGGCAACATCCTGTCCGCCATGGGCGTGGCCCAGCGCTACAACAAGACGCTGGTGCACCACACCTTCGGCATTCCGAGCCTGGCCAAGTACGAGCAGCAGTTCCCCGCGTGGTCGCTCGGACCCGACCCCGAGAAGACCATGCCCGCCATGGTGCTCGACGCGCTCGCCACTTCGCCCAAGCCGCCCAAGACCATCGCCATCGTCACCAGCAAGTTTCCGTCGGTGCACTTCGTGGCGCTGGGCGCGCGCGAGGTGGCCAAGCAGCGCGGCCTGAAGGAAGTGCTGTTCCTCGAGTGGGACTTCGGCAACCGCGACTTCGGCCCCATTGCGGGCCGGCTGAAGGAGGCCAACCCCGACTTCATCTGGAACGGCGCCATCGGCCTCGAAGGCAACCAGCTGCTCGATGCGATGAAGAAGATCGACTACGCACCGCTGCACCACTTCTATCACGTGCCCGCGCCCGCGCCGATGCTCAAGGCGCCCGAGGCCAACGGTGCGCTGGCCACCACCATCTTCGAAGACCATCCGCCGTTCACCGACAACCCCGTGGCCGCCGAGTTCGTGAAGGTCTACCGCGAGCGCGCGGCCAAGGCCGGCCTGCCCGACACCGCGGTGGAGACGCAGGCCGCCGCCTCGTATTCCGCATGGCAGATCATCGAGGCCGCCGTGGTCGCCACCAAGGGCCTGGACGACAAGGCCATGGCCACCTGGCTGCGCGCCAACAAGGTCGACACCATCCAGGGCAAGCTGCGCTTCAACGAGCGCGGCAACTTCGGCGACGACCTGGGCAAGGTCAAGCAGGTGCAGAACGGCAAGTGGGTGGTGGTGTGGCCCAAGGAATGGGCCGCCCCGGGCGCCAGGCTGCAAACGCGCGGGGTGGCCAGCTGATGAGCTTCCCCAGTGCCACGCTGCTGGCCCAGTCCGTTCTGGCGGGCCTGTTCACCGGGGCACTCTACGGCTTGCTGGGGCTCGGCCTCAGCCTGTCGTGGGGGATGCTGCGGCAGATCAACCTTGCGCATTTCGCGCTCGCCTTCCTGGGCGCCTACCTCACCTACGAACTGTCGAGCCACCGCGGCGTCGACCCGCTGCTCACGCTGGGGGTGATCGTGCCGCTGTTCTTCGTGCTGGGCGTGGCCCTGCACTGGGTGCTCACGCGCTTTCGGGTGAGTCCGTTCAACTCGCTGCTGGTCACTTTCGGCATCACCGTGATCATCGAGGCGCTGCTGCAGTGGACCTGGACGGCCGACTACCGCAAGCTGGAGTCGAGCTACGCGGAGCACAAGCTGCAGATCGGCCCGCTCTACCTACCGGTGCCCGAGCTCATCACGCTGGGGCTGGGCGTGGGCATTTCGCTGGCGGTGTGGCTCGCGCTGCGCCGCACCGACCTGGGCAAGGCCATGCGCGCCGCTGCTGAAGACGCACCCATTGCCGCGGCCTTCGGCGTGAACCAGCACGCGCTGGCGCTGATGCTCTCGGGCCTCAACGCGGCGCTGGCCGGCGTGGCGGGCGTGTGCATTGCGCTGGCCTACACGCTGTCGCCTTCGCAGATCTACGCGTGGATCGGCGTGGTGTTCGCGGCCGTGATGCTGGGCGGCCTGGGCCGCCCGCTCGGCCCGCTCATTGCGGGCTGCATCATCGGCGTGACCGAGGCCGTGACCATGACGGTGACCGCGCCTTCGTGGGCACCGCTGGTGTCGTTCTCGCTGCTGATGTTCGTGCTGCTGGTGCGGCCGGGGAGGGTGGCATGAAGCGCTCGTTCCTGCTGATTCTCGCGGCCGGCGCGGGGCTGGCCGTGGTGCCGTGGCTCGGGCTGCCGGCGTTCTACGAATCCATCCTGTACCTGGTGCTGCACTGGGTGGCGCTGGTCACCTCGTGGAACCTGCTGTCGGGCTACTCGGGGTACTTCTCGTTCGGGCACGGGGCGTTCTTCGGCATCGGCATGTACACCACGGCCACGCTGGCAACGCGCTTGGACATTCCGTTCCTCTGGACGCTGCCGGCCGCCGCCGCGGTGGCCGCGCTGGTCGGCACGCTGCTGGGCGCGGTGGCGTTTCGCGTGCAGGCGGTGCGCGCAGAGCTGTTCTCGCTGCTCACGCTGGCCGCCACCTTCGTGGTGGCGACCATCATCCTCAACACGCCCATCGACGGCGGGCCGGGCGTGTACATGAGCGCGGTGGCGGTGCCGCAGATCGGGCCCTCCGCCTCGGGCACCTTCTACCTGTTGGCGCTGGGCGTGGCGGTGCTCACGGTGCTGGCCGCGCTGGCCGTGTACCACTCGCGCTTCGGCACGGGCTTGTTCGCGATCCATGACGACGAGGACGTGGCCGAGGTCATGGGCGTGCCCACCTACCGCTACAAGCTCGGCGCCTTCGCGCTCTCGTGCGGGCTGGCGGGCGTGGTCGGCGGCGTGCATGCGCTGTTCATCTCGTACGTGACCACGGGCGACACCTTCACCATCGCGATGCCGCTCACGGTGGTGCTGATGGCGGTGCTCGGCGGCACGCGGCACTGGGCCGGGCCGATCGTCGGTGCGACGGCCATCACGCTGCTGCTCTATGCCTTCACGGGCGGCGACAGCGCGATCATCGGCAAGGGCATGACGGGGCTGGTGCTGATCGTGGTGATCCTGTTCATGCCCGAAGGGCTGCTGGGGCAGGTGCTGAAGTGGTGGAAAGCACGGCGCGGTGCGCCGGCGGCTTCGACGGCACCGGTGCCGGCGCATGTGGCCGTGGCTGCGGGTTCAGGTGCGGGTGCGGGTGCGGGTACGGGTACGGGTACGGGTGCGAAGGTGCCCGCCGCCATCACCGGCGAAGTGCTGCTGCGTGCCGAAGGCGTGCGCAAGTCCTTCAAGGGCGTGCATGCGCTGCGCGGCGTGAGCCTGGAAGTGCGGCGCGGCGAGATCCTCGGCCTGCTCGGGCCCAACGGCTCGGGCAAGTCGACCTTCATCAATGTGGCGAGCGGCCATTACGCGGTAACGGCCGGCCGCATCGAGTTCGCGGGCCGCCGCATCTCGGGCGTTCCGGCGCACCGCATCGCGCAGGGCGGCATCGCGCGCACGTACCAGATCCCGCGGCCCTTCGCGCACCTCACGGTGCTGGAGAACGTGGCGCTGCCCGCGATGTTCGGCGCCGCCGCGCTCGACCGGCAGACCGCCGAGGCCGAAGCCTGGCAGTGGCTCGCCTTCACCGGCCTCACCGAGCGCGCGCACGCCTTGCCGGCCGACCTGAACCTGCACCAGCGCAAGTTCCTGGAGTTCGCGCGCGCGCTGGCGTCGCGCCCGCAGGTGCTGATGCTCGACGAGGTGCTCTCGGGCCTCACGCCGTCGGAAATCGACGAGGCCGTGGCGCTCATCCGCCGCATTCGCGACCAGGGCGCGACCATCGTCTTCGTCGAGCACGTGATGCGCGCGGTGATGGCGCTGTGCGACCGCATCGTGGTGTTCAACCGCGGCGAGGTGCTGGCCGAAGGCGCGCCGCACGACGTGATGCAGCGGCCCGAAGTGGTGTCGGCCTACCTGGGCCAGGCCATGGAACCGGAGGCGCCCGCCGCGCCGGCCGCGGCGGTGTCCGTGGCGGCAGACAGGGAGCTGGCCCATGCTTGAACTCGAATCGATCCGCGTCGCCTACGGGCAGGCCACCGCGCTGTGGGACGTGTCGCTGTCCATCGGCAAGGGCGAGCTGCTGTGCATCGTCGGGCCCAACAGCGCGGGCAAGAGCACGCTCATCAACGCCGTGGCCGGGCTGCACCGCATCAGCGCGGGCCGCATGCGCTTCGAGGGGCAGGACATCTCGCGCCTGGCGCCGCACCGCTTCTGCGCGCAGGGCATTGCGCTGGTGCCCGAGGGGCGGCGCCTGTTCACCGAGATGACGGTGCGCGAGAACCTCGAGCTCGGCAGCTACCTGCGCGCGGCGCGGCTGGAGCGCGCGCGCTCGATGGAGCATGTGTGCACGCTGTTCCCCGCGCTGAAGGAAAAGCTGGAGCAGCCGGCCGGCTCGCTCTCGGGCGGCCAGCAGCAGATGGTGGCCATCGGCCGCGCGCTCATGGCGCGGCCCAAGCTGCTGCTGCTCGACGAGCCTTCGCTGGGGCTGGCGCCGAGCATCGTGCTGGACATGTTCACCGCCATCCGCCGCATCCATGCCGACGGCATCGCGGTGCTGCTGGTGGAGCAGAACGTGGGCATGGCGCTGGACGTGGCCGAGCGTGCGGCGGTGCTGGAAGAAGGGCGCATCGTGGCGCTGGGCCGGCCTGAAGAGCTGATGGCGCGGCCGGAGTTGCGGCGCGCCTACCTGGGGCTGGACGCGGAGCTTGGGGAAGAGGGCGAAGAGGGCGGCCCTACGCCGGGTGCGACGGCTCGCGGCGCTCCTGCAGCGCCATCGGCTTCGGCCGCCGCAGCGCCAGCCACCACAGCAGCGCGGCATTGACCGCCCAGCTGCCCGCCAGCAACAGCAGCGCGGTGGTCGCGACGCCCGGCGAGAGGCCCAGCGTGAGCAGGCTCAGCGACCACGGCAGCCCGCCCGCAATGGCGACCAGCATGCCGACCTCGCTGTCGGGCACCACGGCGCTGGCCAGGATGCACACCACCCCGCCGATCGTGTAGATCAGCGCGGCGGTGCGCCATCCGGCGCGCGGTCCGGGGCGTTTTTGCAAATGTGAATTCGCAATGGGCATGCACCGAGCATCGCCGATCCCGCACCCCGGCGTGAAGGCCTGTTACGCGAAGGGTCGTAGTGTTTTGGCGACGCTGTCAGCCGCCGTTTGCCAACTTCTGCACGAAGGGCGCAACTGGTGCTAGCGGCAGCGCTTTTTCAGCGCCGAGCGCCAACGCGAGCAAGGCCGTGTCGCTGCCTTCCGCGCCCGTCAACTCCAGCCCGGCCGGCAGGCCGTTCGACGCCAGTCCCATCGGCAGGCTCACGGCCGGCAGCCCCGCCATGCCGGCCGGGCCGGTGTTGCGGATGTAGGCCGAGAAGGCCGACACGCGCCGCCCGCACAGCGTCACCTCCACGTCGTCGCCGATGCGCGCGGCGGTCAGCGGGCTGGTGGGAAAGACCAGCGCGGCCAGCTGGTGCCGCGCAAAGCATTCGCGGTACGCCGCCTGCATGCGCGGGCGCAGCGTGTGCCGTGCGTGGGCATAGGCCTCGGGCGTGACGGCGGTGTCGCCGAACAACCGCTCGAACAGCGGGCGCACGTCGGGGCTGACCACGGCGTCGGTGAGCGCGCGGGCGTCGAAGGGGCGGCCGTGGCGCGCGAAGTAGGCGGCCAGCGCGGGCAGGATCTCGTGCAGCGAGATCGACATCGACGCCTGCTGGAACAGCGCGCCGGCTTCGGCCAGGTCGCAAGGCACCAGCACCGCGCCCGCCGCGCGCAGCCGTTCCATGCTGTCGCGCGCCAGCTCGGCCACGGGCGGATCGACGTCTTCCCAGAAATAAGCCGCCGGCACACCCAGCCGCACGCCCGCGAGCGGCGTGGCGGCCAGGTGCGCGGGGCTGCCGGTCACGGCATGGTCGACCAGCACGCAGTCGTCCACGCAGCGTGCCATCACGCCGGCCGTGTCGAAGGTCGGCGAGATGGGTACCAGCCCGTCGTCCGGCCAGCGGTGCACCGTGGGCCGAAAGCCCACCAGCCCGCACAGCGCGGCCGGCACGCGCACCGAGCCGCCCGTGTCGGTGCCGATGGCCGCCGGCGCGGCGCGCAGGCCGAGCAGCGCCGCATTGCCGCCGCTGGAGCCGCCCGTGACGTGCGCGGCATCGAACGGGTTGCGCGACGGCCCGAAGGCATGGTTGTGGCCGGTGACGCCTTGGGACCACTCGTGCAGGTTGGTCTTGCCGAGCACGAGCGCGCCTGCATCGAGCAGGCGTTGCGTCACGCCGGCGTGCATGCGCGGCGTGTGGTCCGCCATCCAAGGGCTGCCGGCGGTGGTCGGCATGCCGGCCACGTCGATGTTGTCCTTGAAGGCCAGCGGCACGCCATGCAGGGGAAGCGTGCCGGCGGCGGGCCTGGGCCCGGCATCGAGCGCGGCGGCGGCCGACAGAAGCTGTTCGGGGTCGAGATGGCGCAGGGCGCCGAAGGGCGCGATGGCTTCGGCGCGGGCTAGCAGGGCGCGGGCGTAGTCGGTGGCGCGCAGTTCGCCGCTGGCCATCCGGCGCGCGGCGTCGCGGGCGGAAAGGTCGGTGAGCGTGGTGAACGTGGTGGGGGCGGCGGGTGCGGAGGGAACGGCAGGGGCGGCGGAATCGGTCAGCGCATGCATTCGGTTCATGAGGGGCTCGAGCAGGTTCGAAATTGGGGCAGAAGCTGCACTTGGGTGCATGTTCCGGGCCAATTCACGCTTCCGAAGGCGAAAAACACATGGAAAAAGGCTGGCATGGATACTGCTTAATGAGTTTTTTGTATTCAAGAGGCTTTCAACATGTCTTTCAAGTCCTTGCGTCTCCTGGCTGCCGTCGCCGCGTCGATGGCCCTTCTGCAGGCGTTGCCCGCATCCGCCGCTGAAAAGGTGTCCTTGCGCCTGAAGTGGCTGGCGCAGGCGCAGTTCGCCGGCTTCTACGTGGCCAAGGCCAAGGGCTTCTACGACCAGGCCGGCCTCGACCTCACCATCAACCCCGGCGGCCCCAACCTCAACGTCGAGACGCTCGTGGCCTCGGGCAACGACACCTTCGGCCTGGCCGGCGGCACCGAGACCGTGCTGCTCGCCCGCGAAAAGGGCCTGCCGCTGGTGTGCATCGGCGTGACCGTGCAGAAGACGCCGTTCACCTATGTGGCCTACAAGGACTCCGGCATCACCAAGGTGCAGGACTTCGCGGGCAAGAAGGTCGCCACCTGGTTCACCGGCACGCAGTACACGCTGTACTCCATGCTCGCCTCGGGCGGCGTGAAGCAGAGCGACCTCACCATCGTTCCGCAGTCGGGCTCGATGGCGCCCTTCGTCGAGAAGCAGTTCGACGTGGCCGCCGCCACCTACTACAACGAACTCAACACGCTGAAAGAGCAGGGCCTGGGCGACAAGCTCACGCTCATCAAGCCCGACGACTACGGCGTGGTCGTGCAGCAGGACACCGTGCTGGTGTCCGAGAAGTACCGCAACGAGAAGCCGCAGCAGGTGCAGGCCTTCATGAACGCCACCATCAAGGGCTGGAAGTACGCGCTGCAGAACAAGAAGGAAGCCATCGACATCGTCATGGCCGCTTCGCCCAGCCTGAACCGTCCGCACCAGGAAGCCATGCTCGAGGAGTTCGAGAAGCTCGTGAAGGCCGGCAAGGGCGGCACCGACGGCATCCTGGCCATCGACCTGCCCACCGTCGAGAAGATGCAGACCCAGCTCGTGGGCTACAAGGCGCTGAAGGCACCGGCCGACCTGTCCAAGGCGTACGACGCCAGCTTCTGGACGCAGGTGCCCGCCGCCGACAAGAAGTTCTGAGCCGCATCACTGCCAAGACCATGAAATTCATGCCTCACGAAGTGATGCCGCCCGCCGTGGCCCCAGCGGGCGACGCGGCGCCGCCCATGCTCGAGCTGGTCAACGTGTGGAAGCGCTTCGGTGAAGCGCAGGCACAGACCGTCGCGGTGTCGGGCGTCAACCTGCGGATCGCGAAGAGCGAGTTCGTCACGCTCGTGGGCCCTTCGGGTTGCGGCAAGTCGACGCTCTTCAACATGATCGCGGGCCTGCTGCCGCCCGACGACGACGGCTCGCTGCTGTTCGGCGGCGCGCCGCAGCGCGACGGCCAGCTGCTGGGCAAGGTGTCGTTCATGCCGCAGCGCGAC
This sequence comes from Variovorax sp. OK212, assembly GCF_900112425.1. Classification (GTDB taxonomy): domain Bacteria; phylum Pseudomonadota; class Gammaproteobacteria; order Burkholderiales; family Burkholderiaceae_C; genus Variovorax. The sequence continues at coordinate 298,747 of NZ_FOLP01000007.1, forward strand.
CTGCTGTTTCCGTGGCGCACCGTGCTGGACAACGCCATCCTCGCGCTCGAGGTGGAAGGCGTGCCCCGCAAGGAGGCGCGCGAGCGTGCCCGCAGCATGCTGCCCGAGTTCGGCCTGGCCGGCTTCGCCAACCACTACCCGCACCAGCTCTCCGGCGGCATGCGCCAGCGCGTGGCGCTGATGCGCACCTTCCTGTTCGAGCGCGACCTGATGCTGCTCGACGAACCCTTCGGCGCGCTCGACGCGCTCACCCGCACCCGCATGCAGCACTGGCTGCTGGAGCTGTGGGCCAGGCACCGCCGCACGGTGCTCTTCATCACGCACGACATCGACGAAGCCATCCTGCTGGGCGACAAGGTGCTGGTGATGACCGCGCGCCCCGGCACCGTGAAGAGCGAGACCGTGATCGACCTGCCGCGCCCGCGCGACCCGTCGGTGGTGCTCACGCCCGAGTTCATCGGCCTCAAGCAGCGCCTGCTGGCCGAGATCGAGGAAGAAAGCCAGAAGACCTTCGCGCAGGAGGGCACCGCCTCGTGAACGCCCTCTTGCAGCGCGCCGTGCGCTCGCCCGCGTTGGCCTTCATCGGGCTGGCGCTGGTGTGGGAGCTCTGCGTGCACGCCTTCGCGCCGTCGCCGCGCTATCTGCCGGCGCTCAGCGCCATCGCGCAGGACGCCTGGTCGGTGTGGCCGCAACTGGCGCGCGGCTTCGGCCGCACGCTGCTCGAAACCGTGCTCGGCTTTGCCATGGGCGCGCTCTTCGGCTGCTTCTGCGGCACGGTGTTCACCTACTCGCGCTGGATGGAGCGCTCGGTGTTCCCACTGTTCGTGGTCTCGCAGACCGTGCCGGTGGTGGCCTTCGGCGCGCTCATCGTCATCTGGTTCGGCAACTCGCTGCTGGCCAAGGTGATGACCGCGTTCTTCCTGACTTTCTTCCCGGTCACGGTGAACACGCTGCGCGGGCTGAAGTCGTGCGACCCGCAACGCATGGCGCTGATGCGCAGCTTCGGCGCCAACCGCCTCGTGATGTTCTTCAAGCTGGCCGTGCCGTCAGCGCTGCCGCAGATCATGGTGGGGCTGCGCGTGGCCATAGGCCTGAGCCTCATCGGCTCGGTGGTGGGCGAGTGGTTCGGCGAAACCGTGGGCCTGGGCGTGATGCTGATGGAGGCGATGAACGCCGACCTGGTGGTGCGCCTGTGGGTGGTGATGTTTGCCTGCGGGCTGATGGGTGCGCTGCTCTACGGGCTGCTCACCTTCGTGGAAAGGAGGCTCGTATGGTGGCGCAGCGAAAGTTGATGCCTTCCGCGCAGCGGAAGTTGATGCCCTCCGCGCAGCGGAAGTTGCTGGCTTCTCCGGTGGTGCCGGTGGTGCTGAGCATCGTCGTTCTGCTGGTGGTGTGGGAAGGCGCGATCCTTCTCTTCAAGATTCCGCCGTTCGTGCTGCCCAGCCTGGGCGCGATCGTGCAGCACGCGTTCACCGACACCGGCCGCCTCATGGCCGCGTTGCTGGCCACGCTGGGCGAGGCGCTCGGCGGCTATGCGCTGGGCAGCGTGCTCGGCCTGCTGCTGGCCGTGGTGCTGCTGCTGGCACCGCCGCTGGAGCGCATCGTGATGCCGCTGGCCGTGGCAGTGAACGCGGTGCCCACCGTGGCCTATGCGCCGCTGTTCCTCATCTGGTTCGGCCTGGGTGCCGCATCGAAGATCGCGCTGGTGGCATTGGCCGTGGGCTTCACGATGCTGGTCAACGCACTGCATGGCCTGAAGCAGGCCGACCTTGCCGCGGTGAACCTCATGCGCAGCTTCGGCGCCGGGCAGATGAAGATCGTGTGGCGCCTGCGCCTGCCGGTGGCCATGCCCTCGGTGGTGACGGCGCTGCGCATCGGCGTGCCGCGCAGCATGATCGTCGCGATCGTCGGCGAGATGCTGGGCGCCTACGCGGGGCTCGGGCGAATGATCTATGAATCGACGCAGCAGGTCGACCTGCTGAGCGTGTGGTCGGCGGTGCTGGTTGCGTCGCTCGCGAGCATGGTCTTCTACGGCCTGCTGATCTGGATCGACCAGAAACTGGTGTGGTGGCGCTGATGACGAGCAAGAGCAATCCCGCGGCGTACCCGCAGACCGAAGCCGAGCTGCGCGTGCAACTCGCCGCCTGCTACCGACTGGTGGCGCACTTCGGCATGGACGACCTCATCTACAACCACATCTCGGCGCGCGTGCCGGGGCCGGAGCACCACTTCCTCATCAACCCCTACGGGCTGCTGTTCTCGGAAGTGACGGCTTCGTCGCTGGTGAAGATCGACCTCGAAGGCCACAAGGTGGACGACACCGAGGCAGAGGTGAACCGCGCGGGCTTCGTGATCCACAGCGCAATTCATGCGGGCCGGCCCGACGCGCTGTGCGTGCTGCACACGCACTCCGAAGCCGGCACCGCCATCGCGGCCATGCCCCACGGCCTCTCGCCGCTGAGCCAGTTCGCCATGCGCTACCAAGGCCACACCGCGTTCCACGACTACGAAGGCGTGGCGCTGGAAACCGGCGAGCGCGAGCGGCTGGTGCGCGACCTGGGGCCGCACCACACGCTGGTGCTGCGCAACCACGGCATCCTGACGGTGGGGCGCACCATTCCCGAGGCCTTCATCCTCATGTACTACTTCGAGAAGGCCGCCAAGGTGCAGCTGCTCGCGCAGGGCGGCATCGCGCCCGGCCAGTCGCTGGTGTACCCGCAGCCCGAAGTGAGCGACCTGGCCGCGCGCCAGTTCACCGAATTTGCCGGCGACATCCTGCCGCCCGGCACGCGCGAATGGCCCGCGTTCCTGCGCATGCTGGAGCGCACCCAGCCCGACTACCGGCTCTGACAGCGGTTCCCTTCATCTTTCCCCTCTGAGACACGTTCCAAACGTTCTACAAGTCCTACACATTCCGACCATGCAACTCGAGAACCTCACCTCCTTCATCGGCACCGAAGTCAAGGGCATCGACCTGCGCGAACCCGTGAGCGACGCCGACTTCGCCGTGCTGCGCGACACGCTCAACCAGCGCTCCGTGCTGCTGTTTCGCGGCCAGCACATCGACGAGTCGCAGCACGTGGCGTTCTCGCGCCGCTTCGGCACGCTGCTGGGCCACGTGCTCACGCAGTTCCTGAAGAAGGAGCACCCCGAGGTCTACGTGCTGTCGAACGTGTCGGAAAACGGCAAGCCCATCGGCAACCACAAGGAAGGCTGGAACTGGCACTCCGACCTGTCGTACAAGGCCGAGCCCTCGATGGGCGCGCTGCTCTACGCACTCGAAGTGCCGCCGGTGGAAGGCGACACCTTCTTCGCCTCGATGCATGCGGCCTACGACGCGCTCGACGAAGAAACCAAGGCGCGCATCCGCCCCATGACCGCCACGCACAGCTATGCCAACTACTACGGCAAGGCCTTCGCCGACCGCAACCCGCTCACGCCCGAGCAGCTGGCCGCCACGCCCGACGTGGTGCACCCGCTGGTGCGCACGCACCCTGAAACGGGCCGCCTCTCGCTCTACGTGGGCGAAGACGTGGTGAAGGAAATCGACGGCCTGCCCGCCGAAGAAAGCGTGACCTTGCTGGCCGAGCTGAACGCGCACGCCATCTCGCCCGCGTTCAGCTACCGCCACAAGTGGCTCGCGGGCGACCTGCTGGTGTGGGACAACCGCTGCACCATGCACCGCGCCACGCCGTACGACGACAACGTGTACCGCCGCGTGATGCACCGCACCACCGTGGCCGGCGACCGCCCGTTCTGACACCGCGCCAGGAACCGCGCGAGCCCGCCGAACAGGCCCCGCGTTTGAAGACCGACAAAGACAAGCACAACAAGGAAGGCAAGCACATGGAACCGAACGAACCTGAGATGGCGGCAGAACCGTCGGCCCTGCGCGGACGAGATCGCCAGCGCGGCAAGGGCGCCACACTGTCCGACGAGCTGAAGGACACGCTGGAAGACCTCATCGTCAGCGGCGTGATGAAGCCCGGCGCGCGGCTCGACGAGGCCGAGCTGGCCGAGCGCTTCAAGGTGTCGCGCACGCCGGTGCGCGAGGCGCTGAAGGCGCTGGCCGCCACCGGCCTGGTCGACCTGCGCAGCCGCCAGGGCGGCGTGTGCGTGGCGCGCATCTCGCTGCCCATGCTCATCGAGATGTTCCAGATGATGGCCGTCATGGAAGGCCTGTGCGCCAAGTTCGCGGCGCGCCGCGCCACCGAGGCGCAGAAGCTGCGCATGAGCACGCTGCACGACGAGCTCACCCGCATCCTGGCCTCGGGCGACCACTCGCGCTTCTACGACGTGAACCAGGACTTCCACGACGCGCTGTACGAGGCCTCCAACACGCACTACCTGGCCGAGCAGACACGCGCGCTGCGCAAGCGGGTGCGCGTGTACCGCCGCTACGTCACCTTCCAGCCCGGGCGCATGACCGCCACCATCGGCGAGCACGGCGCCATCCTGGACGCCATCCGGCGCAACGACCCGGCGGCCGCGTTCTCTTCCGCCATCGACCACGTGAGCCTGCTCGAGGACGACATCGTCGACCTGATCGCGGCGCTGTCCGAGCAGGACGGCGGCGCGCCCTGAGCCTCTCTTTCAAGCATTCCATTTTTTCTCGACCGAATTTTTCGACCGCATTCCAGGACATCACTTCATCATGAAACTCGAACTCGAAGGCAAGACCGTTCTCATCACCGGCGCTTCCAAAGGCATCGGCCTTGCAGCCGCCCACTCGTTCGCGGCCGAAGGCTGCCACCTGCAACTGGCCGCGCGCGACGGCGTGGCGCTGGCCGCGGCCAAGGAAGAGATCGAGAAGATCTACCCCATCAACGTGCGCATCCACCCGATGGACCTGGCCGCGCCGGGCGCCATGCAGCAACTGGCCGAGGCGGCCGGGCACGTCGACATTCTGGTGAACAACGCGGGCGACATTCCGGCCGGCCCGATCGAGTCGCTCGACTTCGCCGTGGTGCGCCGCGGCTTCCAGCTCAAGGTGCTGGGCTACATGGAACTCACGCAGATCTACTACGCGCGCATGAAGGCCGCGGGCGGCGGCGTGATCGTGAACGACATCGGCAACTCCGGCGAGAACTGGGACGCCAACTACATCGCCGGCTCCACCGGCAACGCGGCCGTGATGGCCTTCACGCGCGCCCTGGGCGGCGTGAGCCTGGACGACGGCATTCGCGTGGTGGGCGTGAACCCCGGCCCCGTGGCCACCGACCGCATGGTCAAGCTCATGAAGCGCCGCGCGCTCGACACCCACGGCGACGAAGGCCGCTGGGAAGAGCTGTTCGACAACTACCCCGGCGGCCGCCCGGCCACGCCGGAAGAAGTGGCCGAGCTGATGGTGTTCCTGGCCTCGCCGCGCGCGGGCTACATCACCGGCACCGTGGTGACCATCGACGGCGGCATTGCCGCACGCGGCTCGATCATCAAGACCAGCAAGAAGGCCATCGCCGCCGAACAGCAAAGGCTCGCGGCATGAGCGCGGTACTCAAGCCCGTCGAGGCACCCAAGGCCGCGGCCTCGTCGGTGACCACCGACGCCGAAACCCGCAACCAGTATTTCGACCGCCTGTTCACCAACCCCGAGCTGATGTGGCTCGGCCAGAACACCAACCATTACCCGCTGCACCCCGCGGTGAAGAAGGCGCTGCACGACGCCATCGACGACGAGAGCTTTCACGCCTACGCGCCGCCGCTGGGCATGGAAGCGCTGCGCTCGGCCATCGTGGCCGACCTGGGCGTGGCCGGCCAGTCGGCCGTGGTGACCGACGGTGCGGTGTCCGCGCTGGCGCTGGCCTGCCGTGCCTTCTGCGTGGCGGGCAAGGGCTTCGTCACCACCGATCCGGGCTGGAAGTGGCCGCTGCAGTTCGCGGCCAAGGCCGGCTCGGTGATCACCGAGATTCCGATCTACGGGCCCGAGTACGGCTTCAAGCTCTCGGCCGAGGCGCTGGCCGCGTCGACCGACGAGAACACCGCCGTCATCTACCTGGTCGACCCCAACAACCCGCTGGGCACCACCTACACCGAAGACGAGATTCGCGCCTTTGCCGACCGCGCCCGCGAGATCGGCGCCGTGCTGATCCACGACTGCACCTACCGCGACTTTGCCGACAGCCACACGCTGGCCTCGCGCTTCTACCCGGAAGGCACCGTGACCATCGTGAGCTTCTCGAAGTGGCTCGGCCTGGCCGGCCTGCGCCTGGGCGCGCTCGTGGCCTCGCCCGAGCTGCTCGCGCGCATCCTGCCGCACTCGCAGGCCCCGCTGGGCGCCAGCGTGCTGGCACAGCGCGCCGCCATTGCGGGCCTGGCCGTCAAGGACGAGTGGATGGCCGAGGTCATCACGCAGCAGCGCGCCAACCAGCAGATGATCGTCGACGCCTTCGCGAAGCTGCCGGGCTTCGAGGTGCCGGTGTTCCCCTCGCAGGCCAACTTCATCGTGGTCGAGTGCAGCAAGGCGGGCGTGACGCCCGAGGCGCTGGTCACCGCGCTGGGCGAGCACGACATCATGGTGCGGCAGGGCACGTACCACACGCCGCGCTTCGGCCACCGCTTCATCAAGATCTCGACCACCGTGCCCAAGGCCTGGGCGCAAGCCCTGTGCGACGTGCTGCCGCAGGCCGTGGAACGCGCACGCAGCCTGCCGGCCACGGCGGCCCTGTTCTGAGGAAGGACGAACGATGAGCTTCGCCACCACCCCCGACGGCACCCGCCTGTACTACGAGAGCGCCGGCAGCGGCACGCCGATCGTGTTCGTGCACGAGTTCGGCGGGGACCACCGCAGCTGGGAGCCGCAGATGCGCTACTTCGCGCGGCGCCACCAGTGCGTGACCTTCGGCGCGCGCGGCTATCCGCCGTCGGACGTGCCGCAGGACCTGGAGCGCTATTCGCAGGCCACCGCGGCCGACGACATCGTTGCCGTGATGGACGCGCTGGAGCTGGAGCGCGCGCACATCGTGGGCCTGTCGATGGGCGGCTTTGCCACGCTGCACTTCGGTCTGCGCCACGCGAAGCGCGCCGCCTCGCTGGTGATTGCCGGCGCGGGCTACGGCGCGGAGAAGGAACACGAAGACTACTTTCGCGGTGTCTCGCTCGAAGTGGCCAGGCAGTTCGAGGCGCAAGGCTCCGAGAAATTCGCGCGCACCTATTCGCTGGGCGCGAGCCGCGTGCAGTTCCAGAACAAGGACCCGCGCGGCTGGCAGGAGTTTGCGGCCTGGCTCGGCGAGCACGACGCCGTGGGCGCGGCCAACACCATGCGCGGCGTGCAGGCCCGCCGCCCGTCGATCTACGACCTGGAGAGCGACCTGCGCGTGATGGCCGTGCCTTCGCTGGTGGTGGTCGGCGACGAGGACGACCACTGCCTGCAGCCCGGCATCTTCCTGAAGAAGACCGTGCCCGCCTGCGGCCTTGCCGTGATGCCCAAGACCGGCCACACGCTCAACCTGGAAGAGCCCGCCGCGTTCAACGCCTTGCTGGCCGAGTTCTTCGCGCAGGTCGAGGCCGGCCAGTGGAAGCCGCGCGATCCGCGTGCGCTGCCCAGCCAGATCATGAAGACCGACTGATGAACGCCGAAGCAGCCACTGATCAGACCGCGCGGACCGAGAAGCCAGAAAAGGCCGGGCACGGCACCGCGGGCGAGAAGGGCATCTGGCGCATCGACGCCGACCGCCTGTGGGACCGGCTCATGACGCTCGCGCGCATCGGCGCCACGCCCGGCGGCGGTGTCGACCGGCAGGCGCTGAGCGCGGAAGAAATCGCCTCGTGGCACACGATGATCGACTGGGCGCTGTCGGCGGGGCTGGAGCCTTCGACCGACGCGGTGGGCAACCTCTTCATCGCGCTGCCCGGCATCGACCGCAACGCGCCGCCCGTGCTGGCCGGCAGCCACCTCGACAGCCAGCCCGGCGGCGGGCGCTTCGACGGCGTGTACGGCGTGGCGGCTGCGCTGGAGGTGCTCACCACCATGGCCGCGCGCGGCGTGCGCCCGCCGGTGGACATCGTCTGCGTGGCGTGGATGAACGAGGAGGGCTCGCGCTTCGCGCCCGGCATGATGGGCTCCGAAGCCTTTGCCGGCGTGCGCAGCCTGGAAGACGTGCGCGCGGTGCGCGACGCCAAGGGCGTGTCGGTGGCCGACGCACTCGATGCCTTGCATGCCGCGTTCCCCGCGCTGCGCAGGCGCCCGCTGGGCTTTGCGCTGGCGGCGTATGTCGAGGCGCACATCGAGCAGGGGCCCATCCTGGAGGCGCAGGACCACGTGATCGGCGTGGTCACCGGCATCCAGGGCAAGAAGACATTCGACATCGTCATCGAGGGCGAGCGCGGCCACGCCGGCACGCTGGCCATGGCCGACAGGCGCGATGCGCTCGCAGCCTTCTCGCGCATCGCCGTGGCGCTGTATGCGCAGGTCGGCGGGCATGACGACATCGTGAAGTTCACCATCGGCCGCCTGCAGGTCGAGCCCAACGCGCCGTCGGTGGTGCCCGAGCGCGCCACGCTGCGCATCGACCTGCGCCACCCCGACAACGCCGTGCTCGAGCGGCTGGGCCAGCGCCTGGTGACGCTGTGCGAGACGCTGGCCGCGCCGTGCCACGTGAGCGTGACGCCGCTGGTCGACGCGCCTTCCAACGTCTTCGACCCCGCGCTGCAGCAAGCCATTGCACAGGCCGCTGAGCGCATCGGCGAGCCGCACATGCCCATTCTTTCGGCCGCCGGCCACGACGCGCGCCACATGGCGCCGCTGTGCCCGAGCGCGATGATCTTCATTCCCTGCCGCGACGGCGTGAGCCATGCGGAACACGAGTGGGCCGAGCCCACGCACGTGGCGGCCGGGGCGAACGTGCTGCTGCGCGTGTTGCTGCCGTATGCAGGAGAGGGCGCACAGCCATGAACTCGACAGCCACCGCCGCAGTGCATGACGAGGCCGCCATGCCCGCCATGCCCGCCATGCCCGCCACGCTCGACATGGCAGACCTGCCCATGCAGCACCCGCGCGCGCCCGCCAGCGCCGCGCAGGCGCGGGCGCGCTTCTTCAACTCGGGCAACGCCTTCAACGTGAAGCTGCCCGTGGTGCCCGCGCAGATGTTCGCGCCGCCGCAGGAAGGCCGCTTCGGCGTGTTCGACTGCGACCAGTCGCGCGCCTTGGGCTGCGGCTTCGCGGCCACCACGCCGCTGATGCTCGCGCGCTATGTGCGCGTTGCCGCGCGCGATGCGCTGCTGCCGCTGGAGGTGAACGCCACCGGCTCGGTCTGGTACGTGATTGCCGGCAGCGGCCGCCTGGCCGGCGGTGCCGACAGCTTCGCCTTCGGCACGGGCGACGTGTTCCTGCTGCCCGGCGCCGCGGGCTACCGGCTGGAGGCCGGCCCTGAAGATCTCCTGCTGTGGACCGTGGGCAACGAGCCGCAGCTGGCCTTCGAGCGCGCGCAGCCCGCACCGCTGGCCAAGGCGACCATCGACGCGGTGCACTACACGGCCGAGGAAATCGAGCGCCAGTTCGCGTTGATCTTCTCCACCGCCACGCGCGACGAAACCTCGGGCCGCGCGCTGATCTTCTCGTCGGACCGCCAATCGGCCGCGCGCAATCTCACGCCCACGCTCACCCTGAGCTTCAACACGCTCCAGCCGCACACCCACCAGCGCACCCACCGCCACAACTCCGCCGCCATCACGCTGGTGGTGCAGGGCGAGGGCTGCCATTCGATGGTGGGCGATGCCAGGTGCCCGTGGGCGCCGTGGTCCACGCTGGTCACGCCGCCGGGCGCGCCGCACTCGCACCACAATGCGGGCGCGCAAGGCGCGCGCTTTCTCATCGTGCAGGACGGTGGCCTGCACTACCACGCACGCACCATGGGGTTCGAGTTTCTGGAGTCCGTGGCTTCCGTGGAGTCCCTCGAATAGAGGAGTCGGGAGATCGCAACATGGGCCTTGCACCTGCGCGTCTTCGATCTGTAATTTGAGCGGGCCACCATGCGCGCATGTCTGGTCAACTTATCTCCATCGCCCTGACCGTCGATCAACACGACGGCGGCGATTACTTCTGGGTGCTGCTCGAGTCCTTCGACAACTCGATGGAGTTCGAGTCGCTCATGGAAGCCGCCAAGGGCTTCCACACCTATGCCGAAGCGCTGCAGGCGGGCTACGCCGTGCTGCGCGGCCTGTCGGAAGACCTGAACGTCGGCCCGCGCGAGGAGGCCGACGAATCGGCCTTCACGGAAGACAGCGCGGTCGGCGAGTTCGACTGAGCGCACGCCGGCATTCGTGGGCCGCGCAGCCGCGCGGCCTGCTGCATCGCGCCGCCGGAGCCCGCCGAGGCATGCCGACCCATCGCTGCATGCTGCGCGCCTATGCCGATTGGCGGAAGCCACAAACATGGGGTGCGTCCGCCAAATGGCGGATGTCCAATGGCTGTCACCAAGCGTAGGCTCTGACCGACACGCCTCCCCATGGCGGACCGGAGACATTGCACCTGCACAGGCGGCCACACCCGGTGTGGGCCGCTTCTGTGCGTTGCGGCCTGTGCACATGCACACCATGGCCGTGCTCACAAGATGTCGGGGAGTTTCGATGGTCGAGTATTTCCGTGTAGGCCTGCCCTACATCCGAGTGCGTTTCAAGGTTCCCGCGCGGCGCGGCGGGCGGGTCGAACTGCAAGGCAAATTCGGTGTGATCACCGGTGCCAGCGGTGAGTACCTGCTGGTGAAGTTCGACGGCGAGTTTGCCGCGGTGATCATTCACCCGGTCGAACTCAACTACGTGGAGGCGGGCGAGGCTGTCGAGCCTGCGCCGCCTGTTCAGATGCCGGGCACGAGGCCTTGCACCGAATAGGGACCGCACACGACCACGCTCGCGTCCTGCGCCCATTGCACGGCGTACTGGTCCGCGAACTCCTCGGCCTGGCGGCCGTTGGCGCTGCTCCAGTGCCTGCTGTACCAGTCGACATGGTGGCCGACCTCATGGCAGAACAGGTGCTCGATGTAGAAGCGCTTGAGATCCGCCTGCGAAAAATCGACATGCCAGCGCCCCTGGTCGTTGCACAGCGTGGCGCCATAGCGCAGGTACGGCGCCACATGCTGAGGCTTGGGTTTCTTGCGCCCCACGTAGAGGCGGCCGTCCACCCGCCACGGGTACAGCAGGATCGCGCGCACGCCGCTGCCGCAGGTGAACTCGGCCAGCGGCGCGTCCAGCCCCGTCATGCGGGTCGGCCTGCGGCGCAGCCAGATGTGCGTGATGCCCGTGCCATGGTTGGCCGGAAGCGCGCGCAGGGCCGCCGCGCATTCCTGCGCCGACACCGGAAAGAAGAACTCGCGCGACGGGTTGTCCTGCACGAGGAGGGGCAGCGCCTCGCCCGGGCTTGGGCGCTTCAGCGAGTGCGCGCGGGCGAAGATGTTGTCCGTCATGCGGCGGCGCACGCGCCCGCCGTAGATGTCGCCGTAGGTACGGCTTTTCTTCCAGGGTGTCGCTGAGCGGTTCTTCATGGAGGGGGCCCGCGCGGGGCTATGCTGGCGGCCGTTGATTGATGCGGCCGAATGATATGAAGAAATCCACCCCTGCGAAGAAAACCCGAACCAGCACCTACGACCTCAAGAAGCAATGGCATTGGGGCCGCGCCATGCGCGAACTGCGCATTGCGGATTTCCAGAAAGACGGCCGCGTGCTGGTGCCTGGCGAATACACCGGCGAGGGCCCGGCCACCGACGACGGCACGGGCGCGTTGCGCACCGTGGGCGGCATCCAGGTGGGCGCGGCCAACTACGAGACCGGAATGATGTGGGTGGGCCGCAAGCTGCGCGAAGGCGATCTGCCTACAAAAGCCGCCTGATCGCACGGCCGATCGGCCGAATTTCTTCAGGGTAAATCCCGGCGATTTTTGTCTGCGGCAGGTCTATCTTGGGCTTGTGACCAACTGCTGGAGACGATCATGTTGATGGTTGCGAAGGTGATGGTTGTCGGCGCAACGGCCCTTGTCATGGGCGGCGTGCCTTCACCGGGCAGCGACCCTGCCGACCTTTCTGTCTCGGCCTCACCCGTGGTGGCTGCCGCTAACACCAGCCAGACAACCCCTGCATGCCCGAGCGGCTGCAATGTCTGGCGAATGATCTACGACGGCCGCTGAACGCGCGGTGAAAAGGCTTCGAGCCGCGGCCTCGCGGGCCGCAGGGGCGCTTCGCGCTCTTTCTGTCGATCACGCCGCCGAACACCTTTCGCACTCTCCGCGAGCGCCTTGTGGGCTTCATGCCGAAGCCCATGCATCGAGGGCTGGTTTACTGTTCTTAAAAACTGTATATTCATACAGTCTTTTTTGGCAACTGGCCTTTGATGAGCGCGCTACGCGCGTGGGGGCGATGAACCATGAATCAATCTGAGCTTTTCTTTCCGCGGGCTGCCGCAGCGGTGATGCCCATGGCAATGCCGATGCAGGTGCCTGTATCACCAGCCGTGCGGCACATGCCCGCACCCTCGCTCGCGTCGACGCTAGCACCCGCGCGCGCGGTGCAGCGCGACGAGCCGTTCCGGTTCGAGAACGTCGAGGTCGAGGCGCGCGTCACCTACACCGTTCGGCTGGCCGACTACCCGCACCCCGCCGCGGACGCGGTGAAGGTCGCGGAGCAGCGCTTTCGCCGCGAGATCGACAAGCAACTGGGCGGCGACGTGGTCGCTGCGCTGCGCGCGTTCCAGAACGCGAGCGAGTCGAGCGAGAGCGATCTGTCGAAGGCCGAGATCGCGATGGCCAAGCGCTGGGCCAAGGCCTACGACGCGGCGCGCACCGCGGGCTTTCGCGACCTGGGCGACACCGACGAAGCGTTCTTCGACGTGCGGCCGATCTGAAGCCGGAGCGCGCCGTTTCGGCGGCGCGCCAGGTGCAGTGGCAGTGGTTGCCGTCGCCGCTATGGGCGAGGGCGCCAGAGCTGGCCCTCGAGGATCAGGTGCTGCACCGACTGCAGCGCGTCGCCCGACGCGCTCATCATCATCGCGTTGAGCTGCTCCAGCCGCGGCAGCATGCCGAGCACCAGGTGCGGGAGGCCTTCGGCGTTTTCTTCCGCGGCGTGACGCATGGCAAGCAGCAGTTGCTCGACCTGGTAAGTGGCGTGAAGCGTCACGTCGAGCCTGGCCGGTGCGCCCAGTGCGTTCGAGGTGGAGCGGGCAGGGCGCTGCGATACATTTCTGGTAGCCATGGTGTGCGATTTCCTTTGCTGGGAGCACGTTGTGGTCAGACGGCTGCAGGGGTCCTACCCCCTGCGGCCGTCGCCTTTTGTGCCTCACTGCGGACGACGCTGCTTGCGTTGTCCCCGCCATGAGGCGCGGCGGTGGTGGCTCATGGCTTTGGCTTGGGCAACCCCGCCTTGGCAATGCAGGCCCGAACCCAACGGGCACCGCCCAGCAAAGCGAACTTCTCCTTCTGCGCCGGTGTCATGCGAACCGTGATGGGGATGGACGCGACGCCCTCCTGGAGCGGAGCGCGACCGGGTCTTGCCTTGGGGGATTTCTTGAGGGCCATGAACCTCGATGATCAGCGAGCGAGTGCTGTTGCGGGCGCGCGGGGTGTGCGGCTTGCGCAAGGAAATGGCGCAAGGCGTGCGCTATTTCATGAGCTTCGAATTGGTTTGAAAAGTGTCTTGTCGCGAGACAATTTCAGTTCGAAGAAATCGCGTGAAGACGCTGCATGCAACGTGTGAGAGGCAGGAAAGAATGAGCGTCGAGACTGACTACAAGGGCTTGCTGGACACGTCGTTCGACCCGACCTTCGCTTCGCTCGAATTGCCTTCGCTGCCGTGGGTGGGAAGCCGCTACGCGAGCTCGCAGAAGAAGACCATCGTGCTTGGGGAAAGCGTGTACGCCTTCGGCAAGAACGACGCGCATGCGGCCAGCCTGGCCTACGTGGCAAGCAGTGACGCGCTGCGCAGGATGCACCTGAATCGCGCGCTCGCGTTGAACTCGAAGAAGGTGGGGCGCGCGACCTATGTTCGCAACTTCGAACGGGCCGTTTACCTGAAGAGCAAGACATCGCCGGCGGAGCGGCAGCGCCTGTGGTCGGAGCTTGCGTTTTTCAACCTGGTTCATCGCCCGATGAAGACGCGCAAGCATCGCCCGGACGACGCCGACTACCTGCACGGGTGGGCGTCGTTCTTCACCGTGGCGGCTGCCCTGGGCGCCGAGCGTTGTGTCGTCTACGGCACCGAGTGGCCGAAGATCGATGCACTGCGCGACCTGTGCGGCGCCGAGAACGTGACCCGCCGAAAGTACGACCCCATCGCGGGCGTTCAGCCGTCGGAGCTCACCGCGACGCACGAAGGTCGCTCGATGGCGTTCCTGTTCATTCGCCACCCCAGCGCCTTCTTTCCGTGGAGCGACTGGGGCGCGTGGATGCGCAGCAAGAACTGGCACCTGGCGCCGGCTGCCTAAGGCCATGGCCCAGCGCGGCCGTTCTGGGCATAGTGGGGTTTTCGAAGGAGATGCCATGTCCATCCAGCAGGACGAATTCTTCGCGGCCTTCCAGGCCCTGGAGGCCCAGCGCGAGTCCCACCGCAACCTGATGGCCCAGATTGCTGCCGGCGAGCCTTACGACCGGCAGGCGCTGAAGCGGGAACTGGAAGAGCTCGACGTTCTGTACAAGGTCTTCCAGGAGAAAGCCAAGCCGTTCGTGCACTAAACGGCGAAAAAGGCAAAAAAAGCAAAAAAAGTGAATCCGTTTGTGAGGTCGCTGCGTAGAGCGGTCGGATGGCCCGAATTTTTCAGCGGGGCCACGCCGTTTTCCCACTTGGCGCAGGAGAAAAGCCATGGCGACCTACGAAAGAGTGATCCGCGAAACCGGCAGGTTCAACGTGGTGGACGCAGAAGACCGTCAGAGCACGGTCATCGAGTACACGACGTTCTTCCTGCGCGTGAGCCTGCACAAGGAGTACAGCCCGAAGAAGGGGGATGTGTCCTATCGGCTGGCGGACGGTCGGGCGGTGAACCGCACGCAGGGCGGGCACTTCGATGTGGGCAATGGGCTGTGCAGGTTCTTTGCGGTGGGGGACGGGGCGGGCGATGCCCGGCTGGGGTGGGCGACGCGGGGGATGGCGTCGGACGTGGGCGTGCAGTGCGGCTTGCACTAGGGTCAGCGTTCCACCGGGCACGGCCCTTTTGACGGGCCATTGCCGGGGACTTACCGGGACTTGCCGAGGCTTGTCAAGATCCGGGCATTGCGCGCCGCGTTTCTCGACTGCCCTGGGGTCGAAACAATGTCCGCATGAGACGGCTGAGGCTGGCCTGTGCGCGAGTTGCTGGTGCGGGGCGCTCATGCTCGAGTGAGGTCTCGACGCGGTGCATCATTCGTTTCCTGACTATTTGGGGGAAGCGAGATGGGGAAGCCCGAACCGAAGGTGGTCCGACTGCAGATGCAGCGGGATGCGCAAAGCGCTTTTGCCGTGATGCATCAAGATGGTCAAGCCGTGTCGATCCATGCGATCGAGCGCCCTGGTCTCGAGTCTCTTCCTGGCGACGGTGAGACATATCGCAGCATCACCGAGGCGCACAACCGGGCCTGGTGGCTGTGGGTGGATGCGCTGAGGGCTTAGGTGAAACAGATGGCAAAGCCGACACGCACCGCCGCCCAGCTTCGGTCCCTGCTGCTCGAGCGCATCGAGACGATTCCCGACCTGCGCGGCGTGCCGACCGATGTGCACGACGCTGGCGTCGTGTGGGCAGACCCAGGCGGCGAGGGCGGCGCGAACTGGACGGTGCCGGTGCGCACCGACCGGGGCGCGCACCGCGTCGACATCGCGCGCATCGTGCGCGAGCTGCAGATGCGCTTCGACCTGGAGGATTGATCGGCGCGACACTCCGCGCTCCAAAGAATGGAGGCGGAGATGAACGGACTCGTGATGCTCGGTCTGTGGACGCTGGTCGGTGCGGTCATTGCGCTGCTTGCGGGTTGGTCTCCTGCCTTGAAATGGGCAAACGAAAACGCGGGGTTTTCCTCTTGGGTACAGGCCGTTGGTTCGGTCGCTGCAATCGGTCTCGCCGTCTGGGTTGTACAGCGCCAGCATCGGCTGGAACTCCGGCGGCAAGCAATTGCAGATTGGCAAACTAAGCGCGCAGCTCTGCAGGGCGTGTTGCAGGTGATGAGCGGCGTGTACAGCGTCGCTGAGAAGATCGCAAGCATCGGGTGCGTTCGACCTCCCGTGCTGATGGACCTCTTCCATCTTGCGGTTGAGCTTGAGGTGTTGGTGAGTGCGCTGTCACGCACTGACTACCTCCGATTCGAAACGCACAGCGCTATCGAAGGGCTCTCTGTTTCTGAAAGTTTAGGCAAAGCACTTCTTCACAGTGCCAAAAAGGGGCATGAGCGTATGAGGCAAGCCGATGCCCCCGATCATTGGCCGGCGATCATTGCGCGTGCAAACGAGTGCGCCGCAGGCATCAAGGTGCGAACGGATCGTCTCTATGCGGATATCGTCGTACTGGAGCCCCCGCCCAAGAGCACACACTCGCAGGCTTCTTGGGCACGCTAGGCAGCTTGGGGTTCAATCCGCCGATGCGTTGTTGTCCGCATCGATCTTCGAGGCCACCAATTCAACACTTGCCGCACGGCCCGGCAGATGCTCAAGGCGGCGAACTGGCGCACATCGCAGATGAGCGCCGCGCCGGCAGCGCCACATGTGAGTGGCACGCCGGCGCGTTGACACGCGATGGGCTTCGACTCGCTCGCGACTCAGGGCGCGGCGACGGGTTCGATCTTGCGGATTCGGTGGTTCAAGCTGTCGGCCACGTAGATCGTGCCGTCGGCGGCGATCGCGATGCCGTACGGCTGAGAGAACCTCGCAGCCTCGCGGATGCCGTTCTGGCTGCCCATCACCCCAGCCTTGCCTGCAACCGTGGACACCACGCCCGCCGGCGTGATCTTGCGCAGGACGTTGTTGTCGGTGTCAGCCACGTAGAGGTTGCCGAGGGCGTCGAAGGCCAGGCCGCCAGGGCGCTGGAAGGTCGCGATATCTTTTGCGCCGTCCAAGGAGCCGGGCGTTCCCGTGCCCGCGAAGGTCGTGACCACGCCACCTTGCGTCACCTTGCGGATCCTGTGGTTTTCGCTGTCGGCCACGAAGAGATTGCCGGCGGCATCGGCCACGATGCCATAGGGCCGGGCGAACTGTGCCGCAGTGCCGGTGCCGTCGGCAAAGCCGAGGGGCGACGAGCCGGCCAGTGTGCTGACATCGCCGGCAGGCGTGATCTTGCGGATGAGAGAGACGTGGAGCTCGGCCAGGAAGATGTTGCCCGCACCGTCGATCGTCATTGCGATGGGGCCGTTGAACGTCGCGGTGGCGGCGTTGCCGTCCCCTGAACCAGGGCTGCCAGCGCCCGCGAAGACGCTCACGTCAGCCGTCTGGGTGATCTTGCGGATCACGTTCCCGCCGAATTCCGCGCCGTAGAAATCGCCCGACGGCGCAAGGGCCATGGCGATCAGGCCGTTGAAAGAGGCCGCGGTTGCGTTGCCGTCGATCGTGCCAGCCGTGTTGTTGCCGGCAAAGGTGCTGACGTCGCCGTTGGCCGTGACCTTGCGCATGCGGTTGCTGCCCGGTTCCGACACGAAGAGCTCGCCGTTCTTGCCGACGATGACGCCCATGGGGTTGTCGAACGTCGCCGTGTCGCGGTTGCCGTCGAGCGAAGCGGGGCTGCCGGTTCCGACGAATGTCGACACCTGTGCGGCCGCCTCCGCGCACGTGACGGCCACGTCGCCGACCTCGGCCGTGACCGTGCCGCTGCCCTTGGTCACGGTGCAGAACTGCCAGTAGGGCTGGTTGCGCACGCTGACCGCGTAGTCCGATCCTGTGGCGACGGTGCCGGCAAAGCCGAACTTGCCGTCGGCCGTCAATGTGAGGTCGTCGCCCGCGTTGTTCTGCAGCACGAGTTTGCCGACCAGGCCGGTCACGGTGCCGCCGATCGCACGTTGTTCGGCGACCGGGGTCACGGGCTGCGCCGGGGCCGCCGTTGGAAAAAAGAAGCCCCCGCCGTTGCTTCCGCCTCCGCCACCACCACAAGACGCCAGCAGCGCGATCGCACCGGCCACGGCGCCGCAGCGCCCGTAGAAACTCGCTTGACTAAACAGCATCCTCTGCCCCTCGTTAAATTTATTGATCCACGAAAAAGAAACAGCTCAGGCTGGAAGTCTGAGAAGTTTCTAATTGTTGATTTTTGTAAACGAAGTGTTTCCTGCCCATCCCCAGGATTGGGTATTTCTGGAAATGGATGGGCGGTGAGGGGACGTAGAGCCGGCCCAGGTCGAGAGAATGAGGCGCGGGCTCGCTAGTGAGTTTTTGGTCTTGTGATTCACTCACGCCATTGCCTTCAAGCTGGTGTCGATGGGCATTCAGGACCAGACCCAGGTAGACAGGCCAACCAGTCCCTCGCACACATGATGGGCAACCAGAAGCGGGCGCGCACCCAGGTGGGCGAAATGCTGGTGGCGATGATCGTGCAGGACATCGGATCGAGCCAGCACGCGGTGGTCATCGAGGGCGACGACGTGACGCCGGCGCGCACCGTGGTGCTCAACAAGCCAGAGGCGGACCCGCTCACCGGTGTTCCCTACCTCTCCAACGATCTGCAGCGCACCATGCTGCAAGTCGGCCTGCAAGACGTGCCCAGCTCGCCGACCTACCGCGGCCAGCAGCTCAACGCGCTGTCGGAGTCGATCAAGGGCCTGCCGCCGCAGTACCAGGCCGCGGCCATGCCGTTCCTGGCCAGCCTGATGGACGTGCCGTTCAGGCGTGCCCTCGTGCAGGCCCTTTGCGACGCCGCAGCGCAGGAGTCGCCCGAGCAGGTCGAGCAGCGCATCCAGAAGGCCGTGGCCGACGCCTTGGCCAAGGCCGGCAACGACCTCAAGGCGCGCGAACTGGACATGAAGGAGCGCAAGACCGAAGCCGAGATCCGCAAGCTAATGGCGGACGCGGTGCAGGTGGGCGTGCAGGCGGCGTTTGCGGCGATGCAGGGTGGCGCGCAGGTGGCGCAGATGCCCATGATCGCGCCCATCGCCGACGCCATCATGCAGGGCGCCGGCTACAAGCGGCCCATGCCAGGTGGCGACGATCCGAATTTCCCGACGCCGGCGCAGACGGCGGCCATGAACATCAAGGACCCGTACGTCCAGGGGCAGGGGCCCCGCGTTGGTGGCGCCTGAGGCGCAGGAGGAGGAAGCCGCAGCGCCGCCGGCGCGCGAGAACACCAGCCCGACCTTCCCCGCGCGAGCGAGGGAGGGCATGAATGGCATAGAAACGGAGCGCGTCGGGGACAACGTATCTGTGGTTTAGGTGAAAACCCTATTGCCTAAGAGGTCTTCTGAGGATGGCCAGAACAGCCTTGTTTGTATGAGTTGGGCTAGAGTTGCGAAAAAAAATAGTTCTAAGTAGTTGATTTTATTGAATGTGTTTCACGTGGATGCAGATACATTTAGTTTCGCGCAATTCGACGGCGGAAAGTTGTACTGGCTCGGATATGATTCCAGTTACCACTTTTTCAGGATACGCACATGACAGACCAAAACTTCGAAGACGCCGTGCCGGAAGTAGAAGTTGGTCCTGTGCTCGATCAAAAGGTCAGCAAGAGCAAGCCGATCAAAAATCTGCCGACGGATCGGGTGAGCAAGGACACCCAGTTTGGAATCCTGCGTGCCTACGCGAAAGCGAGCGAAGAGCAGGGTCGAGGCGCCGTCTCGAACAACGATGTCGGACGCTTCGCGAACATCAGCGCGTCGTCAATCTCGACGTGCAACCCGTTCTGGAACGACGCAGGGCTGCTCGTGCGTGAGGGCATCAAGCAGCGGCCGGTGGATGCGGTGTTTTCCTTTGATCAAGCTGCCGAGTGGGGCAATGACCGCCCAGCTTCGAAGCTGGCGCAAATACTCGCGGCAAGCTGGTTCGGCAAGCCTCTCCTGGCCCGCCTGTCACTGAAACCGACCACCGTGAACGAAGCACTGGCCTTCTTGGCGGAGGAGTGCAAGGCAAGCCTCGAGTACAAGCCGCAGGTTCAACTTCTGCTGGACTACCTGGAGATGGCTGGCTTGATTACGGTCGACGGCTCGATGGTCAGCAAGGTCGCCCGCGGTGGTCCTGAGAGCGGAGAGCCAGCGAAGGCCGCCGAACCAGATGTGCGCGAAGCGGAAGTCGGGAAGGGAAAGAGCGGCAACGGCCGGGCGAGCGAGGAGGATTACCACCCCTTCGTTCTGGGGCTGCTCCGCAAACTGCCAGAGCCCGATGCTCCCTGGTCTACGCGCGACCGCGCAAAGTGGCTTCAGACTGCGGCGAACATCTTCGATCTGATGTACGTGGGAGGCGACGATGGTGCTATCGAGGTGATGTATGCCAAAACGAGCTTGGGGAAAGGCGACGGCACATGAGGAGATAACGCGCTTCCCGGCCAACTGCCTGCGAGCCGAGGAAGCGACAAAAAAGAGAAGGCCCCTGCAGTGTGAGTTCTTGGCGGAAGGAACACTGCAAGGGCCGTAGCAGGCCACTACTGGAGCGACCGGTCTCCACTTCCACGACCCAAGTCAAGAGACTTGGTGAAAGCGACCCGGCGGCTTGCGCTACCGGGATTTGATGGTGACGTTTTTCGTGGTCTTCCGACCCATCCGAACGCCCCCAACTCTCGGGCTGAGAGCAGGAAGTTTACTTCCTGGGTGGCGCTTCTTCAAGGAAAGACCTCGCCTACCTTGTAAAGGAGGTGGCTATGCGCTACCCAAAAATCAAGGACGTCTTTGTGACCGCCTACACGCGCTTCCGCCTCGGTAAGCTCGAGTTCGTGTGCCAACACTGGCGTTCCCATCCTGGTCAGCTTGATCTGTTCGCGTAAGGACAGCTGACCTTCAGCCCGCTCCGAGTGCCTCGGAGCGGGCTTTTTTGCGGACGGTGGTCACCCCCCTGTAGGGATCGCCGCGCAGGGCAAGGAGAAACGACGATCACCGCGTTGATGGCGGCTATCGGCTGGCGCCATAGCTGCCATCACAGCCATCGCCCAAGGAGCCCTGCTGTGAAAGATCACAACCCAATCATCATCCCGACCGTCGGCCGCGTCGTCTGGTTTCTACCCGGCGCCGAAGAGCGGCGAAGCGGGCTTCGCGTGCAACGAGAGCGGCGATCCCTATGCAGCCATCATCGCTCGCGTCTCGAACGACAAGATGGTCAACCTGACCGTCTTCAATGCCAATGGCACGCCGCACAGCCGAACCAGCGTGGCGCTGGTGCAGGGCGACGATGCGGCGCCGGACAGCGCCTTCTGCGGCTGGATGCCATTCCAGAAGAACCAAGCCGCCAGGCAGGATGCCGCGCTCAAGGATGTGAACCACGGACAACGAATAGGCCAAGCCCGCGGACGCGGGCAAGACCACCACCACCGGCGCAGAAGGCGCGGGCACCAAGGATGACGCCGAGGTTATCGACCCGGCAAATGCAGTGGTGCTGGCGCGGGACGGCAAGCACACCATCCCCTACGACCGACTGGAGAAGGCCCGCCAGGGCGAACAGCACTGGAAGGCCCAGGCGGAGGAGGTCCGGCGCCAGCTGGCCGACCTCAGGGCAAAGGCTGATGCGCGAGCAGAAGCCGGACAGGCACCGACCAAGACCGACAACATGGTCGCCGCAGCAGAGGCGGCCATCGAGAAGGGCGTGGACGCGAGCCTGTTCGGCGATTTCTCGGAAGAGGCGCTCGCCGCCGGCATCGCGAAGCTGGTGCAACAGCGGGTGGAGGTGCGCGTCGGCAAGGCCGTCGCACCGCTGCAGGCCAAGCAGCAGCAGGACGCGGCCACGGCGCACTACGACGCGATCTACAAGGCGCACCCCAACGCTGACTCCATCGTGGAGAGAGCGCAGAGTTCGAGGCTTGGGTGGACGCTTACCCCAGCGCTGCTCGCAACGTCTACCGGCAACTGTTCGACCTCGCCCAAGGGGCCCGCCGGCCGCGCAAACCTTGACGGCTTCTATGCATCGCCAAGCTCGGCAAAGCAATTTCGCCCGGTCATCGGCAGCGAGGACGCCGAGGGCAAAGGCGGTGGCATATGAAACTGACTGCGTGTCAACCAAGTGCGCTGCATGGTGAACATGGGCAACACCGTGACCCAAATCCGCAGCCCCTTGGTCCCGGAGGGGATTGAAGGGCGAGCTGCAGAGCGCACCAGCTTTCGATTCCTCCGATTGGCGTGCCAAACGTTCCCCCGTCTGTTCCCCCGCGCTGGAGGTACTAAGCCGCTACGGCTGCCGTCGCAGGCCCCGCATCGAACAGTTCGACTAGCGCCAGCTTCAGCATCGTCCGGGCCTCCTCGGTCGTGCAGGTCAGCCAGCGGTCGAAGTCATGCACCTCGAGCGGGATCACCAAGCGCTTGTCCTGCTGGTCGGGCGGCCGCTTCATCGGGCGGCATCGCTCGCAGCCGCTCATCGCGCCGCAGATCGAGCGCCAAGACGGACCTACCGATTCGTCATTTCCTCCGCCCCATTCCAAACTGAGCGGTGAGTTTTCGCAGAGGACGGGTAACGGCCCACGACCGCGATGCGCGAATGCTTGCCAGCTCGCCATTCAAGTGTTCAACCAATTTTTCACCTGAATTCTTTTGAAATCTGAGTTCCTCGACCTGCTTTTTGAGCAAATCAATCTCTGTTTGCAGACCCTTGTTCTCAATTTTGACGGCCGCGACAACGGATTTCACAGGTATCTGATCCAAAAACACCTCATTCCTATCTAGATCAATCGCTCCCTTCCGAAGTACCGCCGTAAATTCTTGCGTTGCAAATCTTGTGTGATAAACCCGCTCAACAGAAAATTCAATGAGTCCTGCTTCGTGCAAGAAATTTATAATTTCAAAAAATGACGTAGGCGTGAATTGCCACGCGTGAGCATCATGATAATCATTTTCACCCGGAAGATCGATGAAGAGTTCTTTTCTCAACTCTCGATAGTCTTGACAACTCGGCGCACCGTGATCTCCGGCCCAATGTCGACCTGCATCGTTATGGGATCGATGTAGCCTTTGCGCAAGAAAAGTCCTTGCGGAATGCACTTTGCGTTGGGCATGGTAAGCCGCAAGAATATCAACCACCGCCGTTTCCGGTAGATAGTGATCAAAGCAATAGCGTCGGTCTGGACAGGCAATATAGTAACGGCCGCCGTCCTCCAAGACACTGGAAACACCCTGAAAGTGTCGGATCAAATCAGGCTGATGTTCGATGCAATGGCCACTGAAAACGGCAGCAAATTTCCGATCGACCATATCGAAGCCACCTTTCGGTGCGACATAGTGAATTTCCGGGACATTCGAAATTTCATGCCCCGCTGTCTTTACCGCCTCAAGGAGCTCCTCCGTCGATAATACGTCCATGTAACGAACATTATCGCCAGTGATGGATGGCGCATGGAAAGGCCCAATTTCCAAAATTGAACCTTCTTTCTTTGCATAGTCAAGAAGGTGACCTCGCAGCGCTCCATGGCTGCTCAAATGCCCCATGGAAATCCCATTTGCTCGGTAATTTTCCAGCGCATCCTCGTAGGCAAGATAAGCAAATTCAGGTTGCTGTTGCCGATAAAAATCCAGTTCAAAGACGGAAGGAAGCTCTATTTTTTTCACGGTTATAACCTCTGCGCATATTGATTCGCTCTCGCCGTCCAATTTGAACACCGTTTCGCCGACCGTTTTCGACAAAAACCCCAGCCGAGGCTAGGGGGTGATCAGCATTGCTCGGGCTGACGGTCGTACAGCGCTTGCTCCAAAGCATCGAGCACGAAGTCCGTGCGCATCGAGCTGCTGACCCGCCAGCCCACGATGCGCCGGGCGAACAC
>NZ_FOLP01000058.1 GCF_900112425.1 Variovorax sp. OK212
CAGACCGAGGGCGATGCGTACGTGACGCTGAACAGCCTGAGCTTCGACAGCCGGGAGCGGCTGGAGCGGTTCGTCGCGAGCTTCAACGAGGTGATCGCACGGCACGACATCCTGCGCACGGCGGTGCTGTGGGAGGGGCTGCCCGAGCCGGTGCAGGTGGTGTACCGGCATGCCGTGCTGCAGCTGCAGTGGCTGGAGAGCGCACAGCAGCTCGACGCCACGGTCGACCCGAGGCACTACCGCATCGACGTGCGCCGCGCGCCGATGCTCGGTGCCATCGCCGCCCACGACGCGGCCACCGGCAAGTGGCTGCTGCAGATCCTCAGCCACCACTTGGTAGACGACAACACGACGCTGAAGCTGATCGTCGAGGAGATCGCGCTGATCCAGCAGGGCCGCGCGGACGCATTGGCGGCACCGGTGGCGTTCAGGCGCTTCGTGGCGCAGGCGCGCCTGGGCGTGAGCCAGGCGGAGCACGAGACGTTCTTCCGCCAGATGCTGGGCGACGTGCAGGAACCCACGGCACCCTTCAACCTGCTGGACGTGCAGGGCGACGGGCTCGAGGTCGACGAGGCACGCCTGTCGCTGGAGACGGGCCTTGCCTTGCGGCTGCGGCAGCAGGCGCAGCGCCATGGCGTGAGCGCGGCGACGCTGTTCCACCTGGCCTGGGCGATGGTGGTGGGCAAGGCCAGCGGCAAGGACGACGTGGTGTTCGGCACCGTGCTGTTCGGCCGCATGCAGAACGAAGGCGCGGCCCGCGCGCTGGGTCTTTTCATCAACACGCTGCCGTTGCGCGTGCGGCTGGGCGCCCAAGGCGTGGCGCAGAGCCTGCGCCAGACGCATACGGCGCTCAGCGCCTTGCTGCATCACGAGCATGCGAGCCTGTCGCTTGCGCAACGTTGCAGCGGGCTGCCGGCGAGCACGCCGTTGTTCTCCACGCTGCTCAACTACCGCCACACGCCGCAGGGCGATGGTGCGTCGCTGGCGTTGGGACTCGAAGGCATGGCGGTGCTGGGAGACCGGGAGCGCACCAACTTCCCGATGTCGATGCTGGTCAATGACCTGGGCGATGCCTTCGTGCTGATCGCGCAGGTCAGCCGGACGCTCGATGCGCAGCGCGTCTGCGGCCTGATGGAAGCGGCACTTCAGGGCGTCGTCGAGGCCCTGGCTCGGCAGCCCGAACATGCGGTCAGCGAGGTGGAGCTTCTGGGTGAGGCCGAGCGTGCACAGCTGCGGCGGTGGAGCGTGAACGGGCAGCGCCACGCGGGTGAGCAGCCGGTGCACCGGCTGATCGAGCAGCAGGTGCGTGAACGCCCCGACGCTCCCGCGCTGGCGTTCGGCGACCAGTCCCTGAGCTACGGCGAACTCAACGCACGGGCGAACCGCCTGGCGCACCGGCTGATCGCCTTGGGCGTAAAGCCCGAGAGCAAGGTCGGCATCGTGGCAGAACGTTCCGTCGAGATGGTGGTGGGCATCCTCGCGATCCTCAAGGCCGGGGGCGCGTATGTGCCGCTGGACCCGGAGTACCCGGCCGACCGCCTGGCCTACATGGTCGAGGACAGCGGCATCGCCTTGCTGCTCACGCAAAGTCACCTGCAGGTGCCGGGCACCGAGGCGTTGGAAGTTCTGGCACTGGACACACTCGACCTGTCCGCTGAGTCGGAGGCCGACCCCGAACTCGACCTGCACGGCGAGCACCTCGCCTACGTGATCTACACCTCGGGCTCCACTGGCCGCCCCAAGGGCACGGCGAACCGCCACCTTGCGCTGTGCAACCGCCTGGCCTGGATGCAGGACGCCTACCGCCTCGACGGCTCGGATGCGGTGCTGCAGAAGACCCCGTTCAGCTTCGACGTCTCGGTGTGGG
>NZ_FOLP01000019.1 GCF_900112425.1 Variovorax sp. OK212
CGGCCAGGTCGAGCGTGGCGCCCGTCGCCACGGTGAAGGCGCTCGCACTGCTCAGCGTGTTGGCCGCGCCGGCGCGCAAGGTGCCCGCCGCGACGCTGGTGGCGCCGGTGTAGGTGTTGGTGCCGCTCAGCGTCAGCACGCCCGCGCCGTTTTTCGCGAGGCTGCCGGCGCCGGAGATCGGGCCCGACCAGCCGAGGCTGTTGCCGTTGGTGTCGATGGTGCCGTTGCCGCCCAGGATCAGCGCGTTGGGCACGCTCAGGCCGTTGGCGCCGGCGATCACGCTGGCGGTGGCGCCCGCGTCGATGGCAACGGCGCCGGTCATCGCCGAGCCGGTGTTCAGCGTGAGGCTGTTGGCGCCGCCGGTGAACTCCACCGCCGCGGCGCGCGTGACGCCGTCGCCGCCGAGGCCGCCGGTGATGGTGCCGCTGTTGGTCAGCGCGATGTTGGCGCCCGCCACGCCGGCCCCGCCCACGCCGTTGGCGCCGGCCGCGCCGCCGCTGCTGTTGGCGCCGCCTGCGCCGCCGGCCCCGCCCGTGATGCTGTTGGTGTTGCCGATGGTGGCGCCCGCGCCGGTCGACGACAGGCCGATGCCGCCGTCGCCGCCCGCGCCCGGCGAACCGGTGCCGCCCACGCCGCCGCCGGCCGCACCGCCCGCGCCACCGGCGCCGCCGGTGATCTGGCCCGTGTTGCTGACGGTCACCGCGGTGCCGGCCAGGGTCACGCCGATGCCGCCCGCGCCGCCGCCGCCGCCCGCGGTGTTCGCGCGCGGTGGCGGCGACTCGGCGCCGCCCGCGCCGCCCGCGCCGCCGGTGATGGCACCGGTATTGATGAAGGTGATCCCGGCGCTCGTCGTGTTCAGGTAGAAGCCGCCACCGCCGCTGCCGCCGCCGCCGGCCTGCGAGAAGGCGTCGCCGCCCTGGCCGCCGATGCCGCCCGTGGAACTGCCCGTGGCCGTGTAGCTGCCCAGCGGCGCATCGAGGATCGAGCCGTAGCCGCCGGCGCCGCCGCCGCCGCCGCCCCAGTAGCCGTTGCCGCCCGCGCCGCCGGCACCGCCGGTGTAGCTGTCGGGAGACGTGGTGGTGCTGTTCAGGATCGACGCGCCCTGGAAGCCGCCGCCGCCGCCGCCGCCGTAGCCGTCACCGGCGGCGGGGCCGCCGGTCTGCGCCTGGCCCGCGCCGCCGGCCTGGCCCACGAACGCCCCCGGACCGGCGGGAATGCTGACCGTGCCGGCCGTGCCGCCGGTGCCCGGGGTTGCCGTGCCGAACAACCCAATGTTTGCGCTCGCTCCCGGCGTAACGCCTGTTGGCGTTGACGAACCGCCGGCGCCGCCGAAGGCATTGACCGTGGTGTCGTTCAAGCCGCCGGCACCGCCGGTGCCGTTGCTGCCGCCCGCGCCCGCGTTGAGCGTGGTCTCGCCGACGGGCACGCCGCCCGCGCCACCGGCCGCCCATGCCGGCACGGCGCACACCAGCAGCGCCGCCGCCGTGGCCACGCGAACGCTGCGCGTGCTGGACGAGCGCGCATGGCCGCGCGAGATTTCAGGTGCGGCCACCCAGGTGCCGAGGGTCGGATTCCAGAGGGTTCGGAAGATCTTGTTCATGGCTTCAACTTGGTCCTTCGTTACCTGATCGGGCAGGCGCCCGCGTGTGGCAGCAATGGCTTGCACCTCCCCACGCCGTCGATTTCGAATTTGCAAGTTAAAAATGTAAGTACGCGTAGCAGGGCGGCATATGCCCGGTTTCGGGTACCCCATGCGGGCCTTGAAGGATGGGTAGGGCGGCCGCCCCCGTCGCGTCGGGGCATCCGGTAGGCGGCATACCCTGAACTGCATCAGGAAGTAACCAATGTTTCCTGATGAGTTCGAAGGTACTCAGTGCAACAGGCGTGCAGCAGGCGCCGCGGCCTGCGATTTCCGGCGAAAGGCGCGCAGCCAGCCGGTGCCCGCGTCGAAGCCGCGGCACACACCGGTGGCAACAAGCCACGTGGTGGCAAGCATTGCCGCGGAGTGAACGCCAACCGCCGCGAACGCCAGCAGCAGCGAGCCCGACGCGGTGATCTCCCGGGCCGCGGGCGCATCGCCCATGCACAGGGGGATGAGCGCCGGCACCAGCATCAGGCCGGCGCCGTGCGCGGTGGACATCATGAAAGACCAGAGCGCCAGCCCGGCATGGCCGGTGGGCGTACGCGCCGCCCATCGCGCGGGGCCGTGCCCGGCGCGGCGGCGCAGCAGGCCCGCCAGGTGCACGCCGACGACCGCGGCGAACAGCACCCCCGCCCCGGCCTGCAACAGCACCCGGTCCATCGACAGGCCGAGCGCCACCGCGGCGGCCACCAGCGCGACCGAGGCCGCATGCCCGATGCCGATGGGCGCCAGGGCCCGCAGCGCCTGCCGCCGGTCGTGCGCGCGCAAGCCCCAGGCGGCGGCGAACATCCAGCCGGTGGCTGGGTTCAGCCCGTGCAGTGCGCCGACACCGGCGACCGCCAGCCATGGCCAGAGGCTTGCCATGCCGTTCTCGTGCGGGCGGGCCGTTCGCGCCTCAGTGCTGCGCGCCGCCGCAGCAGCCGCCGGCCGCCGCGGGAGCAAGCGTCGGTGCCGGTGCCGGCTCGTAGCGGTCGTGGTGGCGCACCCACTCCATCTTGTGCGGCACGTCGCGCTCGCTGCGGCCCTTGGGCGTGAGGTCCATCAGGCTGTACGCGCCCATCATCACTTCCACGCCGCGGCCGAAGGTCGAATAGGTGTGGAAGACATCGCCCGCGTCGTCCTTGTAGAACACGCTGACGCCCGGCGCCTCTTCCGCCGGGAAGGGCCGCTTCTCGTAGTTGTAGTAGACGGCGCCGGTGGCCTGCTCCTGCGGCGTGAAGCTCACGGCGAAGTCGTGGTTGAAGTCGCTGCCGTTCGAAGACACCCAGTCGAACTGCCAGCCCATGCGTTCGCGAAAACGCAGCAGGTCGGCCAGCGGCGCGCGCGAGATGGCCACGAAGGTGATGCCGCGGTCCGCCAGGTGCACGTTCATGCCGTCGGTGTGGTCGGCCATGTACGAGCAGCTCGGGCAACCCTGCGCCCAGCCCGGGCCGAACATGAAGTGCTGCACCAGCAGCTGCCGGCGGCCCTCGAACAGCTCGGCCAGCGTGCGGCGGCCCTGCGGCGTGTCGAACACGTAGGCCTTCTCGATGCGCTCCCACGGCAGCGCGCGGCGCTCGCGGGCGACCTGGTCGTGCAGGCGCATCAGCTCCTTCTCGCGCGCCAGCAAGGCGCGGCGTTCGGCCACCCAGCGCTCGGGCGGCACGACAGGATGATTCACGGTGCTTGTTTCGGTAACTGCGGTGTTCATGGTGGGAAGCTCCTTGCAATCTGCGGACGTGTACGAAGGTGTGTGGAGATGTGAGTCAGGCCCGCTCGGCCCGGGCAGCTTTGGGCCGGCGCACGGCGCGCACCTTGCCGCTGCCACCGCCGCCGCAATAGAAGAGGTCGGCCCCGTCCGACTCGAGCCCGCTCACGCCCACGCCGCTGGGCATTTCCAGCCGCTCGAGCACGGCGCCGGTCTGCGCGTCGATGCGGCGGATCTCGCTCTCGTCGCCCTCCCAGGTGCCGTGCCAGAGCTCGCCGTCGACCCAGGTCACGCCGGTGACGAAGCGGTTCGACTCGATGGTGCGCACCACCGCGCCGGTCTCGGGGTTGACCTGGTGGATCTTGCGGTCGCGGTACTCGCCCACCCACAGGCTGCCTTCGGCCCAGGTCAGGCCCGAGTCGCTGCCGTGGCCGGGCGCCGGAATCGACGCCACCACGCCGCCCGTGACGGGGTCGATCTTGTCGATGCGCGAATCGGCGATCTGGTAGAGGTGCTTGCCGTCGAAGGCGGTGCCGGCGTCGCAGGCAACGTCGAGGGTGCGCGTGGGCTCGCCGCTGTGCGGATCGAAGGCGATCAGCTGCGCCCCCAGCGCGGCCCAGACGCGCTGGCCGTCATGGGTCACGCCGGCCACCTTGTCGCTGCCGGGGAAGGGTCCGTACTCGCGCACGATCTCCGCGGGCTGCACCCTGGCGCGCGCCTCGGCATGAGGGCCGGCCTTGCCGGTCTCGGCTGTCTTGCTTGCTTTGCTGGTCATCGTTGGCTCCTTGTGGGTGCACCGTGGATCGGCGCCTTGGAGACAACTCTATTCAATCGGCAGCGCAGCGGGGAGTAACAAGATCGTCGTGAATCCGGCCAGCGGCGGCGACAGCCAGCGCCGCGCCCGCGTCTGTCCGATCGAACGCACGCGGCCTTCGGCTTCGAGATCGGCAAGCGCGCGCTGCACCGTGCGCTGGCTCGCGTTCAGCGCCAGCGCGAGCGCCGAGGTCGACCACGCCGCGCCGTCGGACAGCAGCGCCACCAGCGCGCCCTGTTCACCGTCGATCGGCGGCGCCAGCACCACCACCGCGCGTGGGCCGTGCGGCTTGAGCACGAAGCCGCGCGGAGTGGCCTCGATCTGCGCCATGCCCTTGGCCAGCGCGCGCAGGCGGCCGATCTCGACGCGCAAGCGCGCGCGGTGCGTTTCGTCGGGGCGCTGCGTGCGAAAGGCGCTGGCGATCAGGGCTTCGCGATCGACGTCGCCGGGCCACGCCTCGGCCAGCACACGCGCCAGCGCGAACAGCACGGGCCGGCGTGCCAGCGGCTGCCAGGCTTCACCCATGCCGAGCCCACGGCGGCAGGCGTCGATCACCAGCGCATCGGAGGCCAGCAGCGCGGCAACCTCGTCGAGGCGCAGCACCTGCTCGTCGCCGTTGGACAGACGCCGCGCGGCGGGCCGCTCCAGCGTGGCGCGCGCCTCGGCCACCTCGGCCAGCAGCGCGGGCACGCGGGCGCGGCCGGCGGCTTCGTGCGCGCGTTCGAGTGCCGCATGCGCGGCGCCGATGTGCAGCGAGCGCAGCGCCAGTTCCGCCGCGCTGAGCTCGGCCACCGCCGCCAGCGAAGGCGGCAGGCCGCGCGCATCGAGCAGCGCCAATGCGGCGGCGGCCTCGTCGAGCCGCCCGAGCAGCAGCAGCCGGCGCGCCGCGATCAGCCGCGCCTGCAGCGCGTTGGCGTGGTCCGCGCGCGCTTCGAGCGTGGCGGCCGCCGCGGCCAGCGCGCGCGGTGTCCCGCCAAGGTCGCGCATGGCCAGCGCCACCTCGGCCTCGGCGACGACGCAGCGCGCGCGAAACAGTTCTTCATGCGCGCCGAAGCCGGTTGCCGCGCGCTTGAGCAGCTCGCGCGCACGCGGGTGCTCGCCAAGCTGCGCCATCGCGATGCCGCGCAGCGCCAGCGCCGGCGGGTCGTCGCGCAGCGCCACGCGCTTGAGCGCGCCCAGCGCGTCGCCGGCGGCAAGCGCGCGGGCGGAGGCGGCGATCAGCGAATCCATGTCGGCAGGGTTGCGGCGCGCTCAGGGCTGCACGGCGATCAGCGGCTCGAGCTGCGCGCGCAGGCGCCGCACCGCCACCTCGTGGCGCAGCGTCTGCGCGCCGCGCCCGTAAGTGCCCGCCTTGCGGATCAGCCGCAACTGCTCGCGCTGCAGCCGCGTCTTCAGCCGGCGCGCGCGCCAGCCGAAGGTCCACCCGATTTCGCGGCGGACCTTGTAGCGCTGCATCGGCGCGCCGATGCGCACCCACTCGTCGTCGCGGATCAGCTCGCGCTCGGGCACGAAGTAGGCCGCCAGCGCATGCAGGTAGGTGCCGTTCTCGCGCGCGGCCACGCGCCAGAAAAGCCCCGCCGCAATGACCACGGGAATGCCCTTCACGGCGAGCAGCACGGCCATCTCGCCATAGCCGCCGTCGAACAGGTCTTCGAGGAACGGCGAGTTCCAGACGAAGTGCATGGCCCATGCGAGCGCAAAGCACAGGAAGGCCACGGCGATGCGCACCACCCGCGGCTTCTCCGGATGCAGCAGGAACCACGCGATGCCGAAGGACGCGATGGTCGTGTAGGCCGCGTGGCTCCACAGCCCGCTCAGCAGCCCGCGCGTCAGCAGGTTGATGAACACCGGCGCCACCTGGTTTTCCAGCGGGAAGTGCATCGAGGCATTGACCGTGTGGATCAGGTTCTCGGTCACCTGGAAGCCCAGCCCGGTCATGGCGCCGACGATCAGCACCGACAGGTAGGTCTGGAACTGGTTGCGCGCCACCAGCACCAGCAGGATCACGCCCGCGAGCTTGAGGAACTCTTCCGTGATCGGCCCCGCCACCGCCGGCCCCCAGACCGCCACGAACTCCGGCGACACCAGCTTGGCGCACAGGCTCTGGATGGCGATGTTCGCCGGCGCCGAGAAATACACCGCGCCCATGCCGCCCCATGCGAAGGCCAGCACGAAGGCCTCGGGCGGGTGCTGCTCGAGCAGGTCCAGCGTGCGAAAGACCTGCAGGAACACCAGCGTGTAGAGCCCCCACACCACCAGCCCCAGCAGCGCGGTGACGGGCACCACGCGCACGCCCATGAAGAACAGGTGCAGCGTGTAGAACAGGCCGTTGACGATCAGCGCGGCCAGCACCCAGAACGCCACGCGGCGCGGCTGGAAGAAGGAGTCGGTGCCCACCGGCCACGCGGAAGCGTCCTTGTCGAAGACCGGCGGGATCATTGGGCGGCCTCCAGGTCCATCGAGTCGAGCATCTCGCGGGCGTCTTCCAGGGCTTCGTCGAGCCCGTCGTCGGCGCCGTAGGCGTCGATCTGCACCACCGACTGGCGCCGCGGGTCGACCACCTGCCAGAAGCGGCCCGCCAGCTTCGAGCCGTAGTAGGCGAAAGTCTTCCCCTGCAAGCCCCACAGGGTGATGAAGTCGGACACGTCGCCGTCGATGCGCAGGCCCTGCCCGCGCTCCATGAGCCGCTGCTGCCGCAGCATCGGGCCGTCGGGGCCACCGGCCCATTGCCCGACGGTCACCAGGAACTTGTGGCTGCCCTTGAAGAGCATCATCGACTGGCCGGCCTTGGAGCGCGACACGTCCATCTGCCAGCCCTCGACCGGAATGAAGCGCGCCTGGCCCACGGCCACCGTGCCGCCCTCGGGCAGGGGCCGGCTCGCGGGCGTGCGGCGGTCCCAGAGGCTCAGGCCGCCCACGTAGACGGCGATGGCGAGAAGCACCGCGAGCGCGCCCGGCCAGGTGCGATAGGGTATTCGGCGTGACGGCTCATGCATCCTTTGATCGTGCCATAGGCCCGATGAAATTCGCGGTGCGCGGTGCGCCGGCCACGATCGCGGTGACGCTCAGTCTCCGCTGTCGCGCGCCGCGAGCCGCTCCACCTCGCGGTCGAGCGCGTCGTACTGGCCGTCGCAGAAAAGCTCGCACAGCCGGTCGACCTCGCCGCGGTTGCGCGCGTCGGCAACGGTCGCGTCCTGCGCCAGCTTGCCCTTGCCGAAGAAGCCCTTGCGCATGCGCATTGCGACCGACTGCAGCTGGTAGCTGCCCGCGGTGCCACCCGTCGTGCCGGTACCCAGTGCAGTGACCCACAGCTGCCGCTGCTCGGCGTCGTTGCACAGCACCAGCGCGGGCAGCGGACCCTCCTGCGCCTCGTCCCATGCCTGGTGCTGCTCGCCCCAGGGGAAGGCGTCGATGGCGGCCATGAAGGCGATCAGGTTGGTCTCGCCTTGCGGGTCGGTCTGCTGGTGGTCGTAGCCGACTTTCTGGATCGCGTAGGTCAACATGTGGCGAATGCCTTTCGGGTGGTGGAGGCCGACATTCTGTGGGCATCGGCACGCGGGAGCGTGGGAGCGTGGGAGCGTGCGAGGGTGCACGGGACCCGTGACTACACTGGCCCCGATGAGCCGCCCTCCTCCATCGTCCGCGCCGCAGCCGCTGTCCGGCACGCGCGACGCCCTCACCTCCATCTTCTGGAACGGCGACGCGCTGCGCAGCCGCAGCGTGAGCGGCACGGTGCTGTCGGCCACGCTCGACATACCGGCGCCGCCCGCGCGGCTGGTGGCGGACTGGGACCGCGAGATCGCCTCGCAGCTGGCACTGGAGCCCGGCGACGTCGAGCCGATGCCGCTCGCGCGGGCGCGCATGCGCTGGCCGGACTACAAGCGCTGCGTGCAGGCCATGGCCGACTGGACCCATGCGCAGGGGCTGCCCGGCGTGCTGGCCGCCAGCGACATCGCCCTCATGGCCTGCCGCGGCGCGCGCTACCACCACGACGGCGCGCAGTACGGCAGTGCGGCGTTCTGCAATCTGTTCGTGAGCGAGGACCGCGGGCTCGACGTGCTCTTTCCGTACGCGGGGCAACGCATTCCGCTGGCGCGCGGCACCGCGCTGGTCTTCGACACCGGCCAGCCGCATGCCGTGGTGCGGCGCGGCAGCACCGGCTTCGACGCGGCCGACTTCCTGCCCGGGCAGGACTGCACCCAGCTCTTCCTGACCTGGGAACTGCCCATGGCCAACGCCCACGTCGCATGCGCGTTGCGGATCGCGTTCGACGTCGATCCCGCGGCCGCGCAGCAACTGGGCGAAGAACAGGTGCTGGTGAACGGCGCGCCGGCCGTGCTGTGCCCGAGTTCGGGCCGCTGGCTTCCGGTCGGCTGACCCGATCGCCCTGCGCGCTACGCCGCGTTCACGGCAGCCAGCCGCTTGCCCGCCGTGGCACGCACGGCGTTGTCGATCGCCTTGTCGAGCAGCTCCAGCCCCAGGTCGATCTCGCTGTCGCTGATCGTCAGCGGCGGCGCGATCCGGAAGACGCCGCCCATGGACGGCAGCTTCACGATGTTCATGCTCAGCCCGAGCCGCATGCACTCGCGCGTGATGGCTTCGCCGAGTTCGGAGGCCGGCTCGCGGGTCCGGCGGTCGGTGACGAGTTCCAGCCCCAGCAGCAGGCCGCGTCCGCGCACGTCGCCGATGCATTCATGCCGCGACTGCAGGCGCTGCAGCCCCTGCGTGAGCCGCGCGCCCGCCGTGCGCGCGCGCTCCACGAGCCCGTCGCGCTCCACCACTTCGAGCACCTTGAGGCCGACCGCCGCGGGCAGCGGGTCGGACACGTGCGTCGTGTAGAAGAGGAAGCCGCGCGCATGGGCTTCTTCCTCGATGGCCGCCGTGGTCACCATCGCCGCCAGCGGCAGGCCCGCGCCCAGCGTCTTGGAGAGCGTGAGGATGTCGGGCGCGACGCCGTCGCGCTCGCACGCGAACATCAGCCCGGTGCGCCCGACGCCGGTCTGCGCCTCGTCGACGATCAGCAGCATGCCGCGCTCGCCGCACTTCTTCTTCAGCGCGGCCATGTAGCCCGCGGGCAACTCGAGGATGCCGCCGCTGCTGAGGATCGGCTCCGCAATGAACGCGGCCAGCGCGCCGGTCGACTGCCTATCGACCTGCTCGAAGCCGTCGTCGAGTTCGCGGCGCCAGTCGAGCTCACCCGCCGGCGTGGTGAAGCGCGGCCGGTAGGCGTTCGGCGCCGGAATGGCCAGCGAGCCGGCCGCGGCCGGGCCGTAGCCCTTGCGCCCCGCGCTGTAGGTGGCCGCGGCCGCGCTGCCGGTCATGCCGTGCCATGACTGCGTGAACGCCACCACCTCGTGGCGGCCCGTCACCAGCTTGGCCATGCGCAGCGCCGCCTCGTTCGACTCGGCGCCGGTGCTCAGCAGCAGCGAGCGCTCCAGCCCCGGCGGTGCATGCTTCGCGATCTGCGCGGCCAGCGCCACCACCGGGCGCGACAGCATGCCGCTGAACAGATGGTCGAGCGTGCGCGCATGCTCCGACACGACGGCGACGATGTCCGGGTGCGAGTGCCCAAGCAGCGCGCTCATCTGGCCCGAGGTGAAGTCGAGGATCGCGCGGCCGTCGGCGTCGTAGACGAAGCTGCCTTGCGCCCGCTCGATGATCAACGGCTCGAAGCTGCCGCCGTAGCGCACCAGGTGCTGTCGGGCCTGCTGCCAAAACTGGGGGTCGTCGTTCCTGCTCATGTCGATGCTTCCCGATCAAAATGAAGCACCTTACGCAGCGGCCTGCGCGTGGGGAAGCGAATTGTTTTGAACTCAGGTATCAGGAGAACTCATTTCGTGAGCCAATCCCTCGACATCGACCTGCTGCGCAGCTTCGTGGCCATTGCCGAGACCGGCGTGCTGGGCCAGGCCGCGGCACGCGTCGGGCGCACGCAGTCGGCGCTCAGCATGCAGATGCAGAAGCTCGAAGGCATCGTCGAGCAGCCGCTGCTGTACCGCACCGGGCGGGGCGTGACGCTCACCGCCACCGGCGAGCGGCTGCTGGTGCGCGCGGGCGAGCTGCTGCGCAAGCACGACGAAGCACTGGCCGAGCTGCGCGGCGAGCAGCTAACCGGCGTGCTGCGCTTCAGCTGCCCCGACGACTATGCGGTCGTGTTCCTGCCGTACCTGCTGCAAGGCTTCGCCAGCCTGCATCCGCGGGTGCAGGTGGACGTGACATGCGCGCCGACTCCGCGGCTGCACGAGCTGCTGGCGCGGCACGCGGTCGACCTGGCGCTGGTGTCGATCGCAAGCAGCGCGGGCAGCTCGGACAGCTCGGTCGACGCAAGCGGCG
Organism: Variovorax sp. OK212; assembly: GCF_900112425.1. Lineage (GTDB taxonomy): Bacteria > Pseudomonadota > Gammaproteobacteria > Burkholderiales > Burkholderiaceae_C > Variovorax. The sequence goes on from NZ_FOLP01000019.1 coordinate 10,477, forward strand.
CGGCCGGCACCGACGTGATCCGCCGCGAGCCGCTGGTGTGGGTGGCACGGCGCGGCGGTGCCGCCGCCCTGCTCGACCCGCTGCCGCTGGCCTTGGGCGCGCCCGACGCGCTGGACCATCTGTGGCCGAAGCGCTCGCTCGAGGCCGCGGGCCGCGCGTACCGGCTCGCCTATGCCAGCAGCAGCCTCTCGGGCCTGGTCGGCATGGCGCGTTCGGGCCAGGCCGTCATCGTGCTGACGCGCACCGCCGTGCCCGACGACCTGGAGATCCTCACGCCGGAACACGGCCTGCCCGACCTGCCGAGCGTCGGCGTCACCCTCGCGTTCGACCGGAAGGAACCGACCGCGTTGACCGCCGCGTTCGCTGCGCACGTGAGGAAGTTTCTTCCCTCGGCTTGACCCACCTCCTGGAACATACAAACCGAAATGGTTGTCAACCAACCGAATCGGTAGAATAATGAGCTTCCAACCTCGGCGTGAGGCTGGACTGCCCGCCCCTCCAAGAAGGAAAACACATTGACCCGCCTGCACCTCGCCTTCACGGCCATCAAGCCCTGCATGAAGATGCTCGTCGTTCTCGGGTTGGCGTTCGGCGGGCTCTACATGGCCGGCAAGACCGTGGCGACGCGCATGCCCGAGTTGCGCGTTTCGGTCAGCATGGGGCACGGGATCCTGGCCCCGAAATTCATCAGCTTCGTCGGCGGCGTGTGACGCGTGGCGGCTAACGAGTGACGGGTGACGGGTGCCCACGCGCGCCTGCGGTGACGAAGCTCGGCGTCAGTGGCCGAGTGCGTTCATCGCGGACGCGACGATGTCGTTGCGCCACTCTTTCTTGAGGTTGACCCGGGCGGCCAGCATGGCCGTGATGCCGAGCCCCGAAAAAGCGCTCGTCACACGCACGATGCGCTCCATCTTCGCCGACTTCAGGTCGATGGCAAGGGCCGCGTACATCATGAGGCCCATCTCGGTCAGCTCCGGGTCGACGTCCTGCTCGGTGTTCGCGAGCTGGTTTGCGAACGCCGACAGGCCCGGCCAGTCGAAGGTCAGGTCGACCGAAGCCTCCACCACGGCCCGGTCCCGCTCGACGCCGGGCGGAATGCCCTTGACGCTGGCCAGCAGCGTCTGCGTCTGCCCGAGGCCGATCTTCAGCGCCGCGTCGTAGATCGCCTTCTTGCTCGGGTAGTGGTGCAGCAACCCGGCCTTGGAGTAGTTGACGGCGTCCGCGATCTGCTGGAGCGAGGTGTTCGCAAAACCGTGCCTGGCGAACAGCGCCGCGGCGCGGTCGATGATTTCTGCGTCTATCTCGGGTCTGGTCGGCCTGGGCATTCCCGCAGTCTAGCGCAGCTTCTACCGGATCAGTCTGTTACCGCGTCGATCGGTTGGTAAAGACGCCCTACCCTACCCGAAGCGACCTGCTGGCGCGGCCGAAGCGCGCGTCACCTTGGCGTCGCCGCCGCAGGGGGCGGCAACGACCGCCGCGAGAGAATGCGCGCATGGAAATCGAAAAATTCCCCAGCGCGCTGATGCACACCATCGGCTTCTCGCAGGTGCTGCATACCGACCCCGAAGCCGGCGTGGCGCGCGTGCGCTTCGTTGCGCGGCCGGAGTTCGCGCACAGCAACGGGACCGTGGTGCAGGGCGGGCTCGTCACCGCCTGGCTCGACTGCTCGATGGCTGTCGCCGTGCACGCCAAGGACCCGACCGCCGGCCTCGCCAGCCTGGAGCTCAAGGTCTCGTTCCTCGACCGGGCCGAAGTGACCACCTTCGAGGCCGAGGCGCGCATCCTTCGATGGGGACGCAGCGTGGTGTTCCTCGACGCGGACCTGTTCGCGCCCGACGGGCGGTTGATTGCGCGTGCGTCTTCCACGGGCAAGCTCGTGCGAAGGACGTGACGGGAGCCGCGTGTGCACTGGATCCTCCAAGAAAACCTGTTCAAGGAAAACGAGTGGGCCAACCTGACCGGAACGCTGGAGCGGTTCGGCATTCCCTTCTCGGTCCACAAGGTCATCCCGTTCATCGGGGAGCTGGTGCCGCCCGCGCAGCCGCAACAGGAGAAGGTCGTGTGCTTCGGTTCGTACTCGATGCGGCACACGGCCAGGGCCCAGCGCTGGACACCCGGCGTCTACGACCTGTTCGACAAGGACTTCAAGGTCCAGCTCCAGCACTGGGGCGAGCGCATGCTGAACTTCGACAGCAGGATCCTGCCGTTCAAGGACGTGCCGCTCCTCGCCGAACCGACCTTCCTGCGCCCCGTCGACGACAGCAAGTACTTCGCGGGCAAGGTCTTCATGCCCGAGGACTTCAATGACTGGAAGCACAAGGTCGTCGACCTCGGGCACGACTACGGGACGTCGTTGAGCGGTGAAACGCTCGTGCAGATCTGCAACCCGAAGACCATCCACGGCGAGTACCGCTTCTGGATCGTGAACGGCGAGATCGCGACGCGGAGCATGTACAAGCGCGGCGACAAGGTGATGTACGCCAGCGACGTGGATGAACGGTTCGACCGGTTCGTGCAGGCGTGCGTGCAGGCATGGCAACCGCACAGGGCGTTCGTGATCGATGTGTGCGACACCCCGCACGGCTTGAAGATCGTGGAGATCAACACGATCAACGCGGCAGGCTTCTATGCCGGCAACGTGCAATCGCTTGTGCTGTCTCTCGAGGACATGGAAGGCGCGGGCTGAACAGCGGCTTGCGCGCACTGGCTCCCCGGTAGGCCAGCCTCAGTCACACGGTTGAAATCGCTGGCATCCCGCCACCGCGTGGATCGACGTCACGGTGTTCTCGCCGTCGATGTGCCTGGAAGTGAACTTCACCGAGGCGCCTTCGGAAAGGCCCGCGAGCAACGACCGGTCGGCGACCCTGAAGGTCTGCACGGTGAACGGGAGCTTCGCCCTGGGCAACAGCTTCAGCCGCACGTAGGACTTGCCGCCGGGCTCGTCGTGGAACGACCGCACGACCGCCAGGGTGAGCACCTGCGCGGACGCGCCTGCGTGCTCCAAGCCGTCAGGCGGTTTCGGCTGCGCGCCGGCGTTGGCGGCCATGAGCAAGAAGCCGAGGCCGATGCTGGCGAGAACGGTGCGGTGCGGCGCGAGCGGCATGCGTGAGTCTCCTCGAGGTCGGTTGGACGTTCAGCACGACATTCTGGCTCAGCGGCGCGTGCGTTCCATCGCCACCGTGGAGCCGACGAACCCGAGCGTGGCGAAGAAGGCGTCGGCGCCCTCCCTGCCCGCGCGAAGCACCCAGGTGACGGCGTCGTCGCCTCGCATGATCTCTTCGGCAAGCGCCCGGCCCACGCCCTGCCTGCGGGCATCCTGCGCAACCACGACCATCGACAGGTAGCCGTTCGAGATCCCGTCGGTGATCGCGCGCGCGAAGCCGACGACACGCCCGTCGGTCTCGGCCACCACCACCCGCTGCGACGCGGCGATCAGGCGGGCCAGGTGTTGCACGTCGTGTATCCGGTGCGACCATCCGCTGCACGCCAGGAGCCGGTGCACCGCCGCGAGATCGGCCGCCTCGAAAGCCCGAACGATCGCGTGCGTCATGGTGAATCCCTACGCCGCCTTCGGCTCCGGAAGAATCGCCGTCAACGCGAAGTCGAGGAGATAGAGCCACGTCGCCTCGAGCCCCATGATGCTGTGGTGGTCCGAGCCTGGCACGGTCTGCACGCTGATGGGGGTGGGCCAGGCCGCGATGAGCTTGGCCGAGCGCTCGGGCAGCACCACGTCGTCGCGCTCCGCCAGCAGCACCTGCGTCTTGGCAGCCACTTCCTTGCTGTGCTCCAGCGAATTGAACTGGTGCCGCAACAGCAGCGACAGCGGCACCAGCGGGAACCGCTTCTTGGCCACTTCGAGCATGGAGTCGTACGGCGTGACGAGTTGCAGGCTCGCGAATGCCTGACGTGCCACGAGCTGGATGGCCACGCCCGTGCCCAGGCTGCGGCCAACGACGTGCAGCCGCGCGTGCGGGAAGGCCTTGCGCAAGTGGTTGGCGAACTGGCACGCGTCCTGGACCGAGGCGATCTCCGACGGGTGCCCCTGCGAATCGGCCACGCCGCGGTAGTTGAGCGCGGCGAAGCCGAAGCCCTCGGGCAGCCAGTGCAGCATCTGCGCCGTGGCGCGCACGTCTTCGCCGCGGCCCGCGAAGTAGACGAACAGGTCCTGCAGCGCGGCCTCGCCCTGCGGGTGGTAGACGTAGCCGCGCACCATGCCGCCGGGCACGGTGTGCGAGTAGGTGGAGAAATCGTCGGACAGATGCACGACGGGAAGCTTGCGCGCGTTGAACAGGATGTCGCCTTGCCGTGCCGCAAGCAGGGTCCAGTACGCCGCGATGCCTCCGATGGCGGCGGCCGAAGCCGACAGTGCGATGCGAAAGACTTTGTTGGATGCCAAGTTGTTCTACTCCCGGGGAGATGGTGCTGGTGCTGCCGGTGCCACCGGTGCTGGTGCGCGGCGCATGGCGCGTAGTTTCGCCGCGTTCGGTGAACCCGCGGTTCGGCGGGGGAAAAGCCGACCGCGCCAGTGCGAAGCGGCTGTCACATCCACCGTGCCTGCCGTGCGTGGCGGCGGCATCGAAACGCGCCGGTCTTGCAGGACCCCGGCGCGACTATGCCCCAGGCCGAAGCAGGACCAGAAAGCTCCAGGTGACATCGCCGCGGCCCAGCATGTCTTCCCGCTCGCCGAGAAAGCGCAGCACGAGGCCATGCCGTTCGGCGAGCCGCGTCGTCTCTTCCGCCGACACGCTGAACATCCGCCGGCCTTGCGGCACGGGGCCATGGCGCAGCGACATCACGACCTGCCCGCCATCGGCCAGCAGCGCCGCAACGGCCTCCATGGCGACTTCACGTTCGCCGGCATCGAGATGCATCCACACGGCAGTCAGCAGGATCAGGTCATGCCGGCGGCCGCCGGCCCGCGTGGCGTGCAACGCGGGCAGATGGTCGTCCACCCATTCGATGGGCAAGGCCATGGCGGCGCATGCCCTCCATGCGGAGTTCGGGGGTCGGCTCGACCGCCACCACGCGGTGGCCGAGCGCGGCCAGTGCCGCGGCATCGCGCCCAGAGCCCGCGCCGATGTCCAGCACACGGGCGGGTGGCGGTGGAAAGCAATGCAGCACCACGCGATGCACATCGGCGAACTTCAGGCTTTCGTACTGCTGCGCCAGCGCCGCCGCGTTGGCGCCGTAGCCGGCGGTTCCCGGAACCTGCGTCATGGCGTCATGGCCGGCGCACGACGCAGCCGAAGTTCGACGCATCGTTCACCGAAGCACCCGCCGCGCCCGTGAACATCGGCCATGCCGGCCAGCGGCACATGGTGCGCGAGCGATGGACGTCGGGGTTGTTGTCGACCGACGCGATCGTCTCGGGCGCCTGGCCAATCGCGCTGGCCGGGATCTCCATGCCCTGGAGCGCCGTGCACGCGGCCTGGGCGTCGGCCGTCGCGCCGGTGGTGCCGCTGGTGCCGCTGGTGCCGCTGGTGCCTGCGCATCCGGCCAGCATGGCGCTTGCCAAGACCACCGCGCCGAGTGCGGGGCCGTGTGCATGAAACTCTTGAATTGCCATGGTCGCCTGCTCGGGTCGTTGTCGCTCAGGCAGATGGTAGAGACAACGCCGCCCGACGTGGGCACGGGTTTGCGCGCTTGCGAAAGACGCATGCGCCGCACACACAGCACACGCCCCACAAGCCGCAAACGTGGCTCGCGGCGCGCTAGCGATTCTCTCGATGCACCACGCCGTGCTCGTCCGTCCACCGCCCCGACCACGTCAGCGGATACAGCTGCTGCTGCCAGAACCCCTTGGGCACGTAGTCGCCCACCACGCCGTAGTTGTCGGGCCAGATCTTGTTCTTGTCCGCCTTCACCGCGGTGCCGAACAGGTAGTCCCAGAACGCGAAGTGCGCCGCGTAGCAACGGTCGAGCCCTTCGGCGTCGCGGCTGTGGTGCCAGTGGTGGAAGTTGGGCGTCACGATCAGGTAGCGAAGCGGCCCCAGCCGCACCGACGCATTGGTGTGGTTGAACACCGCCTGCACGCCCGCGATGACGATGTACACGTTGATCACGTTCTGCGAGAAGCCCAGCAGGAACGCCGGCGCGAGGATGACCACGGTCGACAGCACCGTCTCCACGCCGTGCGTGCGGCTGCCCGAGATCCAGTCCATGCGCTCGGCGCTGTGATGGATGGAGTGCAGCCGCCAGCCGATCGCGGTCTCGTGATAGAAGCGGTGCAGCCAATAGCGCGCGAAGTCGGTGACCAGCATCAGCAGCAACAGCGCATAGCCGAACGGCAGGTTGCGCACCCAGCCGCGCAGCGTGTCCTGTGCGCCGGGCTGCACGCCCGCGAACATGCCGCTCACGCCGTAGAGAACTGCGTAGACCAGGAACAGCGTGAGCCCCACCAGCAGGTGGCCCGTCACGAAGTACATGAAGTCGGTCTGCCACTCCTTGCGGAAGATCGGCATCGCGGGCCGCAGCGGCTTGAGCTTCTCGATGGTGGTGAACAGCAGCGTGGTCGCCAGCAGGTCGAAGATGAACCAGTCGACACCCAGGTACGGCATGTTCGCCGGCAACGGCCCCGCGGGCAGCCAGCCATGGCCCGTGGCACTCACGCCCAGTTGCGAGCCGACGACCGCCACGGCCAGCCAGAACAGCGCCCATGCCGACAGCCGCCGCACGCGGTTGAAGACGATGTTGGTCAGCGCCAGCGCGCCGCACACCACCATGGCCACCAGCAGCACGGTGCGCATGGCGTCGAAGCTCAGCACCTCGCGCACCTTGGGCGTGCTCAGGAAGGCCGGGAACTGGAACATCAACACGCCCAGCATGCTGAAGTTGGCCAGCACCAGCGCGATCATTCCGCTGACCATGCCCTTGCCGCGGTGCAGCGGCCCGTGCGAAAGGGCGAGGTCGACGCCCTTCCTGATTTCCTGGGCGACGTCGTTCTTGAAGCGTTCTGCGGGGGAGGGAGTGGGCATGGGGAACCGGTCGTTGAGTGGCGACCGAGTATCCACGCGCGCTGCCTGCTAACGCCCCAGGTGCCGGTCGAAGAACCTCGCGATATCGCCAAATGCTTCTCGGGTTTCCGGTGCGTCTGGACTCAGCCCGTACTGCGCGTGCGACTGGCCTTCGTAGACATTCAGGTCCGCCTCGACACCGGCGCGCCGCAGCTTGCGGTGCGTGCGCACGGTGTTCGACAGGAACAGGTCGCGCGTGCCCGTGGTCAGGATCGCGGGCGGAAAGCCCTTGAAGTCGCCGTAGATCGGCGACAGCTGCGGGTCCTTCAGGTCGCGGCCTGCGGCATAAAGCAGCGCGGCGCGCCCGAGCCAGCCGTCCCACGTCACGAGCACGTTGTCGATCCACTCGTTGGTCTGGTAGGTGTCGCCGACCTTCGCGATGTCGGACCACGGCGTGCCCGGTGCGATGGCACCCGGCAGCGGCACGTTCTCGGCCTTGGCGCGCAACACCAGCGCAAGCGTCATCGCGCCGCCGGTCGAGGTGCCGAACACCGCCATGTTCTTCGCCCGGTTGGTCTTGAGCAGTTCCTTCCACACGGCCATGGCGTCGTCCATGGCGGCGGGGTACGGGAAGTCGGGCGGCATGCGGTAGTCGACCGACACGACCTTGTAGCCGCCGATGCTCGCAAGCAGCAGCGCCTCGGGCAGCGCCGACTCGCCCGGGCCGAACACGTAGCCGCCGCCGTGCACATGCATCAGCAGACGCTTCTCGTTGCCCGGCGCGATCTTGTTGGGCGTGACGATGAAGGCGTTGACGCCGGCGATCTTCACCGACTGCACGCTCACTCCGAGCTTCTGCTTCATCGCCGGGATCGCCGCGATCACGGGCGCGGCGCGGCGGTTGATGAGCTCTTTCCATTCAGCCGCGTCCTTCGGCGCCGCATTGAAGTGCGCGGGGTACGGCGCCGCGATCAGCGCCTGCATCTGCGGGCTCACCTCGCTGGTCGGCACCGGGCTGAGCTGCGCGGGCGATCGGCGCGCGCCGGGTTGCGCATTGGCCGTGCCTTGCGCGCTGGCCTTCTCGGCGTAGGTCTGCGGGACTTGCGAACAGGCAGAGAGCGCCGCCGCGGCAAGCAGCGCCGCGATGTGCAGGGTTCTGGGGATCATCGCCTTCTCCTGGATGTTTCCTGGGGTTGTCGCGGAATGCGGCAGCGGATGCGCCGGCGCGCGTGGATGCTCGCATCGCCCTTGCATGGCAAGCCCCCGTTGAAACCCCAAGCGTGTCCTTGCCTGGCGAGTGACATGTAGACCAACGACTTAAGAATCGATGCACGACGGGCGAAGACGTGGCGTCGTCCTACAAGCCCCCAAGCGCGACCTGAAGCCGGCCTTTGGTCACGAGCCGGTGGTTCTTCAGGGCCGCGGCTCGAGGTCCGCGGACACGCCGCCCGCCGCATCCACAGCGGCTATGTCGGAAGCGCTCTCCCTCCCCATGCCCATGCCCATGCCGACGCCGGCCAGGCCACCGCCCGCACCCGCCGCACCGGCACCTCCCGCGCCGCCGCCCTTGGCACCGCTGCCGCCGCGCGCGCCAGCCGTGCCGCCACCTTCGCCGCGCGACGGCGTGCCCTTCGCGCGCAACGGGCCCTGCTTGGGCACGCCGAGTTCGGCGGGAAGGGGGTCGAGGTCGAGCACGTCGCGGATGAAGGTGCGCAGCGCAATCACCAGTTCCGCCGTCTCCACGGTGCGGCCCGCGACCATGTCGTTGGCCGCCTGCGTCGCCAGCCGCACCTGCGTTTCGGTGCCGAGCAGGATCACGTCGGACAGCGCGGCCTCCACCGCATCGCGGATGCGGCGGCGGCGGTCCGACGCGGGCATGTCGGCGCGCGCCGGGCCGTCTTCATCGGTCGCGGGCACGTCCGTCACGGCACCCGCGCGCTGGCGCAGGTCGCGAAGGTGGCTCGGGTCCACGGCCAGTTCACCGGTGAAGGAACCACCGAGCACCTTGTAGGCCGCGATGAGCGTCTTCAGCCGTTCGTTGATCTGCCGGTTCTGCCGCTCGCGCCGCTGCTGCACGCCGTGCATGACCAGCAGCCGGATGCCGACCGCAATGGCCGACACGAGCACCAGCCCCAGCAAGGTCGAGAGCAGGCCTTGCCAGGAACTGAAGTCGAGCGCGTTGCGCACCGGGGCCGCGAGCCGGTGCGAATCAGAGGCGGGCCGGCCGCTTGGCGACCGCCAGGGCCAGTGCGAGGCCCACCACCGCCGCGCCGCCCAGCAGTTTCACGGGGCTGCTCGTCACGCTGCGCACGGCCCTGCGGCACGCGGCCCCCCAGCCGCCGCGCGTGGGGGACAGCAAGGCGCGCTCCTGCGGCGTGGTCGCGCGCAAGGCGCTCGGGTTCTCCTCGTCCTCGAGCACGGCCTGGGACACGTCGAGTTGCGTGATGGCATCGGGATGGCGTGGGGGCGTCGTGGGGTGCATGGTGGGTGATCCTTTTCATCGGGATGGTGTCGAGCGACGAGCTTGCGTCGCTTCACGGCCCCCGCCCATGCGCGAGGGCTGACGCTCCGAGTAGGCCAAATGCCCGCCTACAGTGGCGCAATGCTCGCACTCTTCATCATCCGTCCCGTCAGTTCGATCTCATGCCGGATCACCTGCAGATAGCCCTCCGGCGTCGACGGCGTGACCTGGCTGCCCAGCTCCGTCATCGCCGCGATCACCCGCGGGTCTTTGAGCATGCGGCTGAACACCTCGTAGATGCGCGCGGCAATCGGGTCGGCGGTGCCGGCCGGCAGCGAGAGCCCGCCCCACGACGTGAGCTCCACGCCCTTCAGCCCCTGCTCGGCCAGCGTGGGCACGTCGGGCAGGCTGGCGTTGCGCTTGCCCGCCGCGACGCCCAGCGCCCTGAGCTTGCCGGCCTTCACGTGCGGGTAGGCCACCGCGAAGATCGGCATGCCGAAGCCCACCTGGCTGCCCAGCACCGCATTGACCAGCTCCGACGCGCCCTTGTACGGCACGTGCGTGGCGCTGATGCCGGCGGCATTCAGGAACAGCTCCACGCCGAGGTGCGAGGGCGTGCCCACGCCGCCCGAGGCGTAGTCGAGCTTGCCGGGATTGGCGCGCGCCCTGGCGATGAGGTCCTGCAGCGTCTCGATGCCCGAGGCGGGGTGGACGACCAGCAGCACGTCGGACGTGGTGAGCCGCATGACGTGGCGAAAGTCCTTCATCACGTCGTAGCCGGGGCTGCGGTACATCAGCACGTTCGCGGCCATGGGCGCGGCGGAGTAGATCCAGGTGTAGCCGTCGGGCGTGGCACGGGCCACCTGGCGCGCGCCGATGTTGCCGGCGGCGCCGCCCTTGTTCTCGATGATGATCGGCTGGCCCAGCAGGCGGCCTGCCGCCTCGGCGAGGATGCGCGCGCCGGTGTCGGGGCCGGTGCCGGCCAGGTAGGGCACCACCCATTTGATGGGGCGGCTGGGCCAGGGGTCGGCGGCCCGGGCGGCGTTCGCGAGCGGCAGCAGGGGCGATGCGGCCAGTGCGCGGCACAGCGCGCGGCGTGAAAGGTCGATGCAGCCGTTGAGGTCGATGAGGTCGTTGTTCAATTCGCTTGTCTCCGGATCGTTTGGTCTTGTATTTCGTTCGGGCCCGGCCTACGGCGTCTCGCCGAGCAGCTCGCGCGCGATGATGTTCTTCTGTATCTCGCTGGTGCCCGTGAGCACGCGGTACATGCGCAGCATGCGGAACAGGAACTCCACGCGCCGGCCCTGCACGATGCCCTCGCCGCCGTGGATCTGCACCGCCGCGTCGGCGATGCGAAAGGCCGCCTCCGAGCAGAACAGCTTCGCCATCGACGCATCGGCGCGCGCGTCGCCGCCCGCGTCGAGCTGGCGCGCGGTCGAGAGCATCAGCGCGCGCGCCGCGGCCAGTTGCGTGGCCATGTCGGCCAGCGAATGCTGGATGGCCTGGAACTGCGCGATGGGCTGGCCGAACTGCCGGCGCGTGCGCGCATAGTCGCGTGCGTCCTTCAGCGCGACGGTGGCCAGGCCCACCATGCCGGGGCAATGCAGCAGCCGGTTGACGGTGATGCGGCCCAGCGCCAGCGCCAGGCCGCGCCCCGGCTCGCCGATGAGGTTGGCCGCGGGCACGCGGCAGTCGGTCAACAGGATGTCGCCGGTGGTCGACTGGCCGGCCATCGTCTTGTAGCCGGTCTTCACCTCCACGCCGCTCTGGCGCAGGTCGACGAAGAAGGCCGAGATCTCGCGGCGCTCGGGGCTGTCGGAGGTGGAGGCCATCAGCACCGCGAAGTCCGCGAAGGGCGAGCCCGAGATGAAGCGCTTGCGCCCGTTGATGACGTAGGTGTCGCCCTCGAGGCGCGCCTGCGTCTGCAGCGCGCCGGGGTCGGAGCCGGCCTCGGTCTCGGTGAGCGCGAAGCAGATGGCCTTCTCGGCCTGCGCCACCGGCACGATGAAGTTCGCGAGCTGCATCGGCGTGGCGTAGCGCGCCAGCGCGCCCACGCGCGGCGGGCCGCTGAGTTCGCCAAACACATGCGGCGCCAGCGGCGAGCCGCTCGCGTAGATCGACTCCTTGATCAGCACGTGGTCGAGCAGCGAGAGCCCGAGGCCACCCATCTGCGTGGGCAGCGTCATGCCGTAGAAGCCCAGCTCGTGCGAGCGGCGCCACACGCGCCGCAGCGTGGCCCTGTCGGCGCCGTGCTCGTGGTCGATGCCTTCTTCGCGCACCAGCGTGGCCAGCTCGCCGTGCAGGAAGTCGCCGATGCGCGCGATCAGTTCGGCCGCGCGTTCCGAGCCTTCGAAGGGCCCGTCGAACAGCGGCGAGCGCACGCTGGAAGCAGCGGTGGCCGAGGTTGCGACCGTGGTCGTGGCCGTGGCCGTGGCCCCGGGTTCGGATGAGATGACTTGTGTGTTCATGGCAGTGCGGCTCCTCAGTTCACGCGGCGGTCGTGGCCGGCCCAGTACGGCGACTGGATCAGCTTGCGCGCGATCTTTCCGTTGGCGTTCTTCTGCAGCGCCTCGACGAACTCGATGCGGCGCGGGCGCTTGAAGCCCGCGAGCCGTTCGGCGCAGAAGGCGTCCAGCGTGGCCGCGTCCGCGGCCACGCCGGGCTTCAGCACGATGTGCGCGGCCACGGCCTCGCCCCACTTGTCGTCGGGCACGCTGAACACGCAGGCCTCGTCGACCGCGGCGTGCTGGTACAGCACCGCCTCGACCTCCGACGGGTACACGTTGAAGCCGCCGCTGATCACCATGTCCTTCTTGCGGTCGACGATGTAGATGTAGCCCTCGTCGTCGGCGCGCGCCAGGTCGCCCGTGTGGTAGCGGCCGTTCTTCAGCACCTCGGCCGTGAGCTCGGGTGCGCGCCAGTAGCCCGCGAAGATGTCGGCGCCGCCCACCACGATCTCGCCGATTTCTCCGGTGGCCACCGGCTGGCCTTCGTCATCGACGATGTCCACCTGCGACTCGAGAAACGGCCGCCCGCACGACGCGAGCCGCCCGGGCATGGCGGCGCGCGCGAACAGGTGGTCTTCCACGCTCAGGCCGCACACGCCCGAGGTCGTCTCGCCCGCGCCGTAGCCCTGCGAGAGCACGGGGCCGAACACGTCCATCGCCTGCATGATGCGGGCCGGCGCCATCGGCGCGGCGCCGTAGCCCAGGCGCCGCAGGTCGGGCAGCGGACGGTAGCGGCCCTGCACCTCGGCCAGCAGCATGTTGATCATGGTCGGCACCATGAAGGTGTGGGTCACGCGCTCGCGCTTCATCTCGGCGATGAAGCGGCCGGGGTCGAAGCCGCCGAACAACCGGATCGTGGCGCCGCTGCACAGCGCCGGCACCAGCTGCATGCCCGACGCGTGCGTGATCGGGCCCACCAGCCCCAGCAGGTCGCCGGGCTGCAGGTTGTCGGCGCGCATCAGGAACTTGCGCAGTTGCGCGAGCCGGTTGCCGAAGGTCTGCATCGCGGCCTTGAGCACGCCGCTGGAGCCCGAGGTGTAGTGCAGCACCGCGAGCTCGTCGGCGCGCACCCGCGCCGGCGTGAAGCGGTCGCTGGCGCGCGAGAGCATGCCTTCGTACGACGCCGGCGAACCGTCCGCGGCGTCGAGCAGCAGCAGGCGCGGCGCGGCGCCCTTGAGCAGCGGCAGGAAGCCCTCGGCGCGTTCGGCGGTGGTGACGATCAGCGTCGCCTCGCTGTTGGCGATGACCTCGGCCACCTCGACCGGTGCGAGCCGCGCGTTGATCGGCGCCTTCACCAGCGCGGCCTTGTAGCAGGCCAGTTCGAGCTCGACGATCTCGATGCAGTTGGGCAGGTACACGCCCACGCGGTCGCCGCGCTGCAGGCCGAGGCCGCACAGCGCGTTGGCCAGGCGGTTGGAGCGCTGCTCGAGTTCTTCGTAGGTCACCGAGCGCTGCGCGCTGGTGACGGCCAGCCGCTTGGCGTGGATGCGGGCGGCCCGGGATGCGAGCTCGCCGACGTTGGCGATCCCGGGGGCGATCTGCGGGTCTATCTGGGGGGCTGTGGTTTGCAAGTTGTCTCCTGGATGCCCGTGCCACGGCACGGGATGGAGACGACTTTGGCAGCGCAAGGCGCGCAACAACAAATACGGATTGCTGATGCGCGGCCATCAAAAAGGTTGATGGCCCGGCCGGCTCGGCGCGTCCGGCGCTATGGCCTGGCGGCCGTGCCCGGCGTGGCCGGCGTGCGCCGCTTTCCGAACAGAAACTCCGCCTCCCATCGTCCCGACGCGATCATGCGGCGCGTCTCGTCGACCAGCACGTCCATCACCGCCTGGGTCGCGGGGTCGGGTTCGCGCGCCGACGGGGTCGCAAGGAAGTAGGTGCGCGCCAGGTCGGGCTGCACCACGCGCGCCACCAGCCACTGCTTGCCGCCCGGCGACGCGTCACCCATGGCGCAGGCGGGCGAGAAGGTGAAGCCCGCGCCGGCCAGGTACAGCGAGCGGATCACGCGCGCCGAGTCGTGCTCGTGCACGATGTTGAGCTCCAGCCCCAGGTCGGCCGCGGTGCGCTCGACCTGCGCGCGAATGCTGAAGCGGCGCGACTGCAGCACCAGCGGCAGGCCAGCCGCGCGGGCGAAGGGCAGCTCGGGGCGCTGCACCGCGGCGGCCTTGCCTTTCGCCGCCTTCCTGCCGGCGGGCTGCACCGTCATGGCCGCGACCTTGCCGTCGGCGTCGTGGCCGCAGACGAACATCGCTTCCCGCGCGAAGGGCTTCACGTCGAGGCCGTTGACGTATTCGGTGTCGACCAGCAAGCCGATGTCCGCGCGCCGCTCGACCATGGCCTTGCGCACCATCAGGCTCAGGTCGTCGATGACGAACACGCGGATGCGCGGGTGCGACTGCTTCAGCCGCGCCAGCACCGGCCCGAGCAGCAGCGAGGCCAGCAGGAACGGCACCGCCACCGTGACCGAGCCCTCGGGCCCGTCGGGCGCGCGCTGCAGGCGTTCGCGCATCGCGCTGGCGTCCGACAGCAGCCTGCGCGCGTCCTGGTAGAGCTGCAGCCCGGCCGCCGTGGGCGTGACGCCCACGTGCGAGCGCTCGAAGAGCTGCGTGCCGAGCTCGACCTCGAGCTTCTTGATCTGCGCCGTGAGCGCCGGCTGCGCGACGTACAGCGCGCCCGCGGCACGCGACAGGCTGCCCGCCTCGAGCACGGCGATGAAATAGCGGAGGGATCGGAGTTCCATGGCCCCGCGATTCTGTACCCAGGCCGCGCCCTCCTTTCGCCCTGCTTTTCTTGCCGTCTTCAGGACGCCGCGCCGGGCATCTTCTGTTCGCAGTACGCCAGGAACTGGTTGATTTCCTCGGTCTTGTCGAACACCGCGTCGGCGCCCAGGCGCAGGCACTCCGCGCGGTTGTCGGGCGAGGCGGCGTTGGTGAGCGCGATCACCGCGCAGCCCTCGCCGCGCGGGCCCGCGCCCGCCACCGCCGCGAGCACGCCCAGGCCCGAGCCCTGCGCCAGCTTCAGGTCGACCACCAGCAGCTGCCAGCCGCCGTCGTGGGCGTGCAGCCACGCGATCGCCTCGGCCTCCGAGGGCGACGAGCCGATCACCTCGGCGCGCAGGTAGCCCTCGATGACGACCTTCAGGCTGTCCTGGATCGCGGGCTCGTCCTCGACGATGTAGACGGCAAGTTTCATGGCTTGCACAGTCGTTCTTTCGCGCGCGGGGGCCTGTAAGCGAAGGTCCCGTCCGGCTGGCGGCGCCATCGCATTCGGCGCCCGCGCGGCCCGCGCCGCGCCACAATATCGGCTCTTCGAGAACGCCCAAGCCCCGCCCGTCCTTCCATGCGCACCCCCACCCTGTCGGCCCGGCTCCTGCTGGTCGCTTCCGCCGCCCTGCTGCCGCTGGCCATCGTCTGCGGCTTCGCGCTGCACGGGCTGCTCAAGGGGCAGCGCGAACAGACCCAGGCCTCCACGCTCGGCGTGGCCCGCGCGCTGGCAACGGCGGTGGACAGCGAACTGCGGCTCACGGTGGCCGCGCTGCAGGCCTTGGCGCTGACCGAGCCGCTCGGCGCGCCGGAATCCTCGGGCCTGGTCGATGCGCTGCTGCTGTCGAAGGGGCTGCGCGCCTCGCACCCCGAGTGGCGCGGCGTGCTGCTGGTGGCACCCAACGGCAAGGTCATCTTCAGCACCGAGGGCGCCGTCACCGGCACGGGCGAAGGCGTGGTGGAGGCCGCGAGCCTGGCGCAGGTGGTGCGCACCGGGCAGCCGGCGGTGGGCCCGCTCATTCCGGGGCCGCGCGGCAACCTGGCGTTTGCCGTGCGCGTGCCGGTGCTGCGCAACGACGAGGTGCGCTACGTGCTCACGGCCATCGTGCGGCCCGAGGCCATCCACGCGGTGCTGACGCGCCAGCGCGTGCCCGAGGGCTGGGCCGTGTCGATCTTCGACTCCAACGACCTGCGCGTGGCGCGCTCGCGCGAAGACGAGCGTTTTCGCGGCCAGGCGCCCAGCGACACGCTGAAGGAACTGCTCGGCTCGCGGCGCGACCGCCAGGAATTCGTCGGCACCACGCGCAACGTGGACGGCACGCACGTGCAGACGGCCGTGTCGCGCCTGGACTTCGCGCCGTGGACCGTGGCGCTGGGGGCACCCACCGTGGTGGCCGAGGACGCGATGCGCCGCACGCTCATCGCCTACGGCAGCGGCCTGCTGATCTCGCTGCTGCTGGGCGGCGTGGCCGCCTGGTGGATGTCGCGCAGCATCACCCGCCCGATGGCCCGCCTGCGCCAGAGCGCCGACGCGCTCGGCCTCGGCCAGCCGGTGGCGAGCGTGCGCTCGGGCGTGTCCGAAATCGACGCCGTGGGCCAGGCGCTGGCCTCCGCCGCCACCCAGCGCCTGCAGCACGAGGTGGAGCGCGAATGCCTGCTCGGCGCCGAGCGCGACGCGCGCACCGCGGCCCAGGCCGCGCAGCTGCGGCTCGAGCGGCTGGTGAGCGCCAGCGCGGCGCTGTCGCGCTCGCTGGAAGAAGACTCCACGCTGCACGCCATTGCCGAAGTGATCGTGCCCGACGTGGCCGACCTCTGCCGCATCGACCTGCTGGACGAGAACGACGTGCTGCAGCGCAAGCTCACGCACCACGCCGACCCGGCGCGCGGCGCGCAGATTGCCGCGATGGTGGGCAACCGCGAGGCGCCGGCCGGCGTGCCCGGCTTCTTTCCGTGGGCCATTGCCACCGGCAAGACTTTTCTTCACAACCTGGACGAGCCGGGCCTGCTCGCCACCTTCGACCCGCAGCTGCTCGACTTCGTGCAGGCGCTGGACATCAGCGCCGGCTGCGTGGTGCCGCTGGTGGCGCGCGGCCGCACCATCGGCGCCATGGCGATCCTGCAGGACCGCTCGAAGCGGCGCTTCGGGCCGGAGGACGGCGCGTTCATCGGCGAGCTGGCGCAGCGCGCCGCACTGGCGCTGGACAACGTGCGCCTGCTGGCGCGCGCGCGCCAGGCGCAGGCGCAGGCCGAAGTGGCCAGCAAGGCCAAGGACGAATTCCTGGCCATGCTGGGCCACGAGCTGCGCAACCCGCTCGCGCCCATTTCGCTGGCGCTCACGCTCATCGAGCGGCGCGACAACACGGCGTTTCCGCGCGAGCGGCAGATCATCGAGCGGCAGGTGAAGCACCTGTCGCGGCTGGTGGACGACCTGCTCGACATCTCGCGCATCGTGTCCGGAAAGATCGTGCTGCGGCCCGAGCGCATCGACCTGCGCGACACCGTGGCCAAGGCCATCGAGCTCACGCTGCCCGCGCTGCACGCGCGCGGCCACATGCCGCACGTGTCGCTGCCGGCCGCGCCGGTGACCGTGCACGGCGACCCGCTGCGCCTGGCGCAGATCGTGGGCAACCTGCTGAACAACGCCGCCAAGTTCACCCAGCCCGACGAGCGCATCGAGATCGCGCTGCGCGCGCAGGACGGCCAGGCCGAACTCACCGTGGCCGACGCGGGCATCGGCATTGCGCCCGAGCTGCTGTCGCAGGTGTTCGAGCGCTTCGTGCAGGGCGAGCAGCAGCTGCAGCGCGCCGCGGGCGGGCTGGGCCTCGGGCTGGCCATTGCACGCAGCCTGGCGCGGCTGCACGGCGGCACCATCGAGGCGCACTCCGACGGCCCCGGCCAAGGCAGCAGCTTCACCGTGCGGCTGCCGCTGGCGCGCGACGAGGCGCCGGCGGCACTGCCGGCTGCCGTCACGCCGGCCGACACGCGACCAAGATTGAAGCTGCTGCTGGTCGACGACAACCGCGACGCGCTGGTGGTGCTGGCCGACTGGTTCACGCTGGAAGGGCACGACGTGAGTACCGCCGACAGCGCCGAGGCCGCGCTCGAGCTGCTGGAGACCACGCGCTTCGATGCGGGCGTCTTCGACATCGGCCTGCCGGGCCTGAGCGGACACGACCTGGCGCGGCGCGTGCGCGCCGACGCGCGCAGCCGGGGCATGGTGCTGCTCGCGCTGACGGGCTACGGCCAGGAGTCGGACCGCGGCAAGGCGCTTGAAGCGGGCTTTGACGCGCACTTTGCGAAGCCGCCGGACCTCGAGCGGATACAGGATGCGCTGTACCCGGGCCAGCGCGCTTGGCTGGCAGGGTTGGCTGACTGAGCGTTCAGCGCCAGCCGCGCGCCGCGGCCCGCGACAGGCTCGAACGCACCACCAGCCGGTGGAACGGCGAGATCACGAAGATGTAGATGCGCCCGAACAGGTTGTGGCAATGCACCGCCGTGGTCGCGACCAGCTCGCGCCCTTCACCGCTGGCCGACGCGCGCTGCAGCACCGAGGCTCGAAAGTCGAGGTGCCGGTCGTCTTCGCCGATGATCAGCTCGCCGGGCTCGCGCGACAGGATGGGAAAGAAGTCGATGTGCGTGGCGGCCCCGTCGCTGCCGAGTTCGCGACGCAGCCGCGCCGAGGTCTTGATGCCGAACGGCGCCACGATGGCATCGCGCAGCGCCAGCAGCGCGCGGAACCACGGGGCCGGGTCGCCGAACACCGCACGCGCGAGCGCCTCGGTGTCTTGCGGCGCACCGGCCGGCAGCGTGATGGCGAAGGCATCGGCCAGGTCGGCGCCCACGAAGAGGTGGGCGATGCTGCTTTCGGCGGGCAGTGCCGCGGTTCTCACGCTGTTTGGGGCCATGCCCGCATTGTGCGACGCCGTTCGGGTTCAGTCATGGTCCGTCGCGCTCGACAGGGCCTCCCAGGCATCGATCTCGCGCGACATGGCCGCGAGCTTCTCGCGCACCAGCTTCACCGCGTCCTTGCCGAGCAGCAGGTGCACGGGCGGGCTCGTGTCGGCCACGATCTTCAGCAGCGCCTGCGCGGCCTTGGCGGGGTCGCCGGCCTGGGCGCCGCTCTTGTCCTGCCGGGCCTGGCGGATGGGGTCGAACAGCGCGTCGTAGTCCGCCACGGTGCGCGCCGCGCGCACCATCGAGCGCCCGGCCCAGTCGGTGCGAAACGACCCCGGCGCCACCGCCGTGACTTTCACGCCGAAGCCCGCGACCTCCTTGGCCAGCACCTCGGAAATGCCTTCGAGCGCGAACTTGCTGCCGCAGTAGTACGCGATGCCCGGCATCGTGATGAAGCCGCCCATCGAGGTGATGTTGACGATGTGCCCGGCGCGCCGCTCGCGCATCGACGGCAGCACCGCCTTGGTCATGGCGACGGCGCCGAACACGTTGACGTCGAACTGCCGGCGCATCTCGCCGAGCTCCGACTCCTCCAGCGTGCCTTCGTGGCCGTAGCCGGCGTTGTTGACCAGCACGTCGATCGGCCCGACCTGCCGCTGCACGGCGTCGACGGCCGCCCCGATGGCGTCGAAATCGGTCACGTCGAGCAGCACGGCGTGGGCGCGGCCCGGTGATTCCGAAGACGCGGGCACCCGCGCCTCGAACGCGGTGCGCGCCGCCTCGCTGCGCACGGTGCCGACGACCGTGTGGCCTTCGGCGAGCGCGGCGCTTGCGAATGCGCTGCCGAAACCGGAGCTCACGCCGGTGATGAGAAAAGTCTTGACTTGCGATGCGACGGCCATGGCGGCTCCTTGAATGGGGATGACCGATGCTAGGAATCGCCAGCGAAACCGGAAATGCCCGGTCGCCTGCATTGCTTGCCTGAAACTATGAGCCGATGGAAGTCGTGGCGCTTGTGTGGCAAATTGAACGCAACCCGGAACAGCCCGCCATGCCCTCCCCTTCCCCTTCCAAGAAACGCAGGCCGCCGCCAGCACCGTCACCAGTGCCGTCACCCGCACCGCCCGCGCTCCAGCGGCAGATGGTGGCGCTGGCCGGCGCGCTCGCGCCCGCCGAGGGCTACAACCTCACGCCGCTGCCCGATGTGCGGTTTTTGCGGTCGAACCGCCCGCTGGGCCGCGCCCCGGTGCTGTACGACCCCGGCATCGTCATCGTGCTGCAGGGGCGCAAGCGCGGCTTTCTCGGCGACGAGGTGTACCTGTACGACGCGCAGCACTACCTCGCGGTGTCGGTGCCCGTGCCGTTCTCGATGGAGACCGACGCCACCGCCGAGGAGCCGCTGCTGGCCATCTACTTCCGGCTCGACTTCAACGTGGCCGCCGAGCTCATGCTGCGGCTGGACGAACACGGCGCGCCCACGCGCGCGGCGCCCAAGGGGCTGATGTCCACGCCCATGGATGCGCGGCTCTCGCAGTCGGTGCTGCGCTTCCTGGAGGTGATGCGCTCGCCGGTCGAGGCCGCCGTGCTCGGGCCGGGCCTGGTGCGCGAGATCTACTTTCGCGTGCTCGGCGGCGAGCAAGGCGGCGCGATGCGCGCGGCGCTCACGCGGCAGGGCCAGTTCGGCAAGGTGGCGCGCGCCATCCGCAAGATCCACGCGTGCTTCGCCCAGCCGCTGGACATCGGCATGCTGGCGCACGAGGCCGGCATGAGCGCGCCGTCGTTCCATGCGCACTTCAAGGCCGTGACGGCCACCTCGCCCATGCAGTACCTGAAGTCGACGCGGCTGCACCAGGCGCGCCTGCTGATGGTGAGGAACAGCGTGACGGCGGCGCTGGCCTGCACGCAGGTGGGCTACGAGAGCCCCTCGCAGTTCAGCCGCGAGTTCAAGCGCATGTTCGGGCGCGGCCCGGCGGAAGAAGCGCAGCGCATGCGCGAAGCCTTTGCGTTGCCCGATCCGGTGCCGCACGCGGTGTACGTGGCGTCGCACTGAGCCTGGACGGCAGTACCAAGGGGCAAAGGCACCAAGGGGCAGGACCGAAGACCGCCGGATAGAATGAGAGTAATTCTCATTGACGGCAATTTCGTTCCATGTCCTCCCCCGCTGCGGCAGCCCCGATCGACGCGCTCTACCGCGAGCACCGCGACTGGCTGCAGGGCTGGCTGAGGCGCCGCCTGGGAGACGGCCACACCGCCGCGGACCTGACGCAGGACACCTTCGTGCGCGTCATCACCGGCGGCCAGGCGCAGGCCATCCGCGAGCCGCGCGCCTACCTGACCACCCTGGCGCAGCGCGTGCTCTACAACTTCTGGCGCCGGCGCGAACTGGAACACGCGTGGCTCGACGCGCTTGCCGCGCAGCCGGAGGAACTGGCGCCTTCGCCCGAGGCCTATGCGCTGGTGCGCGAAGCCATCGAAACGCTGGACCGGTGGCTCGACGGCCTGCCGCCCAAGGTGCGCGAGGCCTTCCTGCTGCGCCAGCTCGAAGGCTTGCCGCACGGCGAGATCGCGGCGCGCATGGGAGTGTCGATCACCTCGGTGGAGCGCTACGTGAAGCAGGCGATCGTGCACCTCTACACCTGCCCGGCGCAGCCCGATGCCTGAGATGCGGGGGTACGCGGCGCCGCCGCTCGATGCCGCCACCGAAGAGGCCATCGACTGGCTGGTACGGCTCGACTCCGGCCACGTCGACGACGGCGACCACCAGGCCTTTGCCCGGTGGCTTGCCGCCGCGCCCGCTCATGCCGCCGCGTGGGCCACCTTGCGAGAGCGGTTGAGCCAGCGGATCGCCCCCGCGCTGAACCATCTGCAGACCAGCGGCCACGCGCCGATGCACGTGCGCGCACTGAGCGCGCCGCCCGAGCACGGTGCCCGCCGCCGCGCGCTGCTGGGGAGTGCCGCGGTGGCGCTGCTGGCGGCCGCGGGTGGCGGCCTCTGGGCCGACCGGCGCGCCCCGCTCATGGCGTGGGCGGCCGACTTGCGCACCGGCACCGCCGAGCGCAGGCGCTTCACGCTAGACGACGGCAGCGAGCTGCTGCTCAACGCGCGTTCGGCGGTCGACCTGCACTTCAGCCCGGCCCGACGCCTGGTGCGGCTGCGCGAGGGCGCACTGATCGCCGAGGTCGCGGCCGATGCACGGCGGCCCTTCGTCGTGCACAGCGCGCAAGGCACGGTGCAGGCGACGGGCACGCGCTTCATGGTGCGGCAGGACGACGGGCGCACGCTGGTCTCGGTGCTGGAACACAGCGTGCGGCTCAGCGCGCAGCAAGAGGGTGCCCCCGTCGACCTGCAGGAAGGGCGCAGCGCCTGGATGCAGGCCGGCCGCATCGAGCCCCTGCCCGTGTCCAACGCCCCTGTCGACCCGAGCGCATGGTCCACCGGCGTGCTCGAAGTGCACGACCAGCCGCTGGCCGACGTGATTGCGGCGCTGCGGCCCTACACGCCCGCCATCCTGCGCGTGAGCCCGCAGGCCGCGCGCGTCGGCGTGTACGGCGTCTACCCGCTGGACCGGCCGATGGACGCACTGCAGGCGCTGGTCGACACCCTGCCGCTGCGGGTGCGCCGCTGGGGCGACTGGGTGGTGTACGTGGACGTTCGCACGGCATAGGGCGCACACCGCAACGAATGAACTGACGGGTTTGCGCCCCCTCGCGGGACATACAGGTTGAACGCTTCGATCAACCAGAACCGACGAGGAATGTCCGACGTGACGCTGCCCCTTCTTTCATCCGCCCGCGCGCACGCCGGCCTGCCCCTGTCCATGCCCGCGCGCCCGACCTCACGCGCTCCCTCGCGCAAAGCCACCCTGGCCCTGGCGGCCCTGCTCGCATGCGCCACCACGCCGTTTGCGCAGACACCCGCCAATTCGGTGGCTTCACCGGCCTCCCCCACCGCGGCCGGCGAGGCCATGGACTGGAACCTGCCGGCTGATGAACTCGGCATCGTGCTGGCGCGCATCGCCCGCCAGGCGGGCCGCACCATCAGCGCGGCCCCCGCGCTCGTGGCCGGGCGCCGCGCCCACGCCGTGCAGGGCCGTTTCACCGTGGCGCAGGCCGCGCAGCAGGCGCTGAGCGGCAGCGGGCTCGCGCTGGCGCAAACGCCCAGCGGCACGCTGACCGTCGTGGCCGCCGAGGGCAACGCCGCATCGGCCGCCCCCTCGTCCGCATCGACCTCCGACGCGGGCACGACGCTGTCCGAAGTGCGCGTCACGGCGCAGGCCGACCGCCCTGGCACCACCGAAGGCACGGGCGCCTACACCGCACAGGGTCCGAGCGGCGTGGCCACCGGGCTCGGCCTGAGCCTGAAGGACACGCCGCAGTCGGTCAGCGTGATGACGCAGCAGCGCATGGAAGACGAAAACCTCACCACCATCAGCCAGGTGATGGCGCGCACGCCGGGCATCTCGACCGCCGTGCTCGGCACGGAGCGCTCCGCCGCCAGCGCGCGTGGCTACGCCATCACCAACTACCAGCTCGACGGCGTCAGCACCCACACCGAGTTCCTCGGACTCGACGCGCTGCCCTCGCAGAGCATCGCCGACATGGCGCTGTACGACCGCATCGAGGTGCTGCGCGGCGCCTCGGGGCTGACCACGGGCGCGGGCAACCCGTCGGGCGCGATCAACCTGGTGCGCAAGAAACCCACGGCCGCCTTCCAGGGAACGGCCGAGGCCAGCGTCGGCTCCTGGGGCGACCGGCGCGGCATGCTCGACCTCTCGGCGCCGCTGAACGCGTCGGGCAGCGTGCGCGGCCGGGTGGTGGCGGTGCACCAGCAAGGCGACAGCTACATCGACAACTACAGCAAGAAGAAGGACGTGCTCTACGGCGTGGTCGAGGCCGACCTGAATTCCACGCTGAAGCTCACCGTCGGCATCGACCACCAGGAGAACCGCTCGCGCGGATCGCTGTCGTACCTGGGGTATCCGCTGTTCAACAGCAGCGGCGAGCAGACCGACTTTCCGGTGTCCTTCAGCAGCGCCAGCCGCAACAACCGCTTCAACACCAAGTCGACCAGCGGCTTCCTGACGCTGGAGCAATCGCTGGCCAACGACTGGAAACTGAAGCTCTCGGCCAACTACCTGCGCTCCACGCAGCGCGAAGACTCGGTGTACCTCGCGGTCAACAGCAAGCTGTTCGACAAGTTCACCGGCGACGGGCTTTCCCTGAACGCCGAGCGCCGCGACTACGACCTGCGCAACAAGACCGTCGACGTGAAGCTCAGCGGCCCGTTCACCCTGTTCGGCCGCCAGCACGAGGCCGTGATCGGCTTCGACTACACCGACTTCCGCAGCCTGACCAACGGCAGCTTCGACATCACCGGGCTGCGCGATGCGCCCGTGAACATCTACCGCTGGGACAACAGCGGCACGCCCGTGTTCGGCGAGCGCTTCGTCACCTTCGACAGCACGCGCCGCCAGAAAAGCATCTACGGCGCGGGCCGTTTCCAGCTGAGCGACCGGCTCAAGCTCATCGTGGGCGGCAACCTGCTGAACTACGACAGCAACTACATCACCAAGACCACGGCCGGCTACGACGAGAGCTCTCCTTCGTCCGAGCGGCGCGTGTTCACGCCCTATGCCGGGCTGGTCTACGACCTGAACGCCAACCACACGCTGTACGCGAGCTTTGCGACCATCTACAACCCGCAGACGGCCATCGACCGCCGCGGCAGCCTGCTCGACCCGCAGGAAGGCAACACCTACGAGGCCGGCATCAAGAGCAGCTTCCTGGACGGACGCGTGACCGGCAGCGCCGCCGTGTACCAGATCCGCCAGGACAACATCTCGGAGCCCGACACGGGCTACTTCATTCCCGGCACCACCACCACGGCCTCGCGCGCGGTGAAGGGCGCCAGGACCGAGGGCATCGACCTGGAACTCAACGGCACACTGGCGCGCGACTGGAACCTGGCGGCCTCGTACAACTACAGCAGCTCCAAGGACGCGACCGGCCAGCGCATCAACACCACCTTCCCGCGCCAGATGGCCCGGCTCTGGACCACCTACCGCCTGCCCGGCGCATGGCGCCGGCTCACGCTGGGCGGCGGCGTGGAATGGAACGGCGGCATCACCTACACGGGCGAGGCCTGGCAGATCGAGCGCACCGTCACCGCGCGGCAGGGCGCCTACGCGGTGGCCAGCCTGATGGCACGCTACGACGTCAACGACAGGCTTTCGCTCACGCTCAACGTGCAGAACCTGTTCGACCGCAAGTACATCGCGTCGATGTCGGGCTGGTGGTATTCGGGCACGTACGGGGCACCGCGGAATGCGCAGGTGATCGCGCGGTACAAGTTCTGAGGCTGAACGGGGCGGGCGCCGGGGCCCGCCTGTCCCCGCTGCCTTTGCGACCTCTGCTGCCTCCTTTGCCTCTGCTGCCTGCGCTGCTTCGGCCTACTTGCGCACCTTGTCGATCTCCGCCATCAGTTCCTTCACGGTCGCGTCGCCGACCGAGGCCGCGTACTTGTCGATCACCGGCTTCACCTTGGTGCGCAGCTTCGCCATTTCTTCGGGCGGCAACTCCGACACCGTCATGCCCGCCTTCTTCAGCGCGTCGAGCGCGCTGTCGGCGGCGCCGCGCGAGGCCTGGCGCTGGAACGCGGTCGACTCGTTCGATGCCTCGGTGATGATCTTCTTTTCCTCGGCGCTCATGCCGTCCCACGTCTTCCTGCTGATCAGCAGCGCCTGCGGGTTGTAGATGTGCCGCGTCTGGGTGATGTACTTCTGCACCTCGGCGAACTTGGACGACAGGATGGTGGTGTTCGGGTTCTCCTGCCCGTCGACTGCCTTCTGGTCGAGCGCCGGGTACAGCTCGGGGAACGGCAGCGGCGTGGCGTTGGCGCCCAGCGCGCTGAACAGGTCGATGTAGATCGGCGACTGGATCACGCGGATCTTCAGGCCCGCGATGTCGTCGGCCCTGGCGATCGGGCGCTTGCTGTTGGTGAGGTTGCGAAAGCCCAGGTCCCAGTAGCCCAGGCCGTGCAGGCCCTTGTCCTCGAGCTTGGCCATGAGCTTCTGGCCGAACGAGCCGTCGGTGACGGCGTCGGCCTCCTTGCCGCTGTTGAACAGGAACGGAAAGTCGTAGGCCGCGAACTCCTTCACCTGCGCCGACAGGATGCCGGCGTTCAGCACCGTGATCTCGACCGTGCCGCCCTGCAGCGCCGACACGGTCTGCAGGTCGCCGCCGAGCGCGCCGCCCGCGAACAGCTTCACGGTGATCTTGCCGCCCGACTTGGCGGCCACCAGGTCGGCGAACTTCTGCGCGCCCTGCGCCTGCGGATGGCCGGTCTGGTTCTGGAACGCGAACTTGAGCGTGCGCTCCTTCACCTGCGCCACGGCGCCGGACATGCCCACCACCGCGAGGGATGCAATGGCCGCCACGAACATCCTCTTGGTCGTCTGCGTCGAACTCTTCATGCTGAAGTCTCCTTGTGTGTTTTTTCTAGCCATGGAACAAGCTGGCCGGCCCCGTCACCAGCCATGGGAACAGCACCATCAGGAACATGACGGCGAACTCCGCGATCATGAAAGGCACCACGCCGCGCGTGACGTCGTCCATCGATATCTTTCCCACGCCGGCCACCACGTTGAGCACCGTGCCCACCGGCGGCGTGACCAGCCCGATCGAGTTGTTGATGATGAACAGCACGCCGAAGTACACGGGGTCGATGCCCGCGGCCTTCACGATGGGCATCAGCACCGGCGTGAGGATCAGGATGGTGGGCGTCATGTCCATCGCGGTGCCCACGACCATCACCAGCACCATGATCGCGATCATCAGCAGGATCTGGTTGCCCATGAAGGGCTGCAGCAGCCCCACCACCTTCGAGGGCAGGTCGGCCACGGTGATGAGCCAGGCGCTCACCATGGCCGCGGCGATCAGGAACATCACGATGGCGCTGGTCTTGGCGGCGCTCACGAAGATGCCGTAGAGGTCCTTCCAGGTGATCTCGCGGTAGATCACCGTCGACACGAACAGCGCATACACGGCGGCCACCACGGCCGCTTCGGTCGGCGTGAACACGCCCATGCGCAGGCCCACCAGAATGATCACCGGCAGCATCAGCGCCCACAGCGCCTTGCGAAACGCCGAGAGCATCTCGGCCGACGACTTGCGCGGCGGCGGCACGATCTTCTCGCGGCGCACCAGCCAGGCCCAGGTGACCCACAGCGCGCCGCCGATCAGCAGCCCCGGCACGATGGCCGCGAGGAACAGCTTGGAGATCGACACGTTGGCCGCCACGCCGAAGATCACGAGGCCGATGCTCGGCGGGATCACCGGGCCGATGACGCCGGTGGCCGCAATGAGCCCGCCGGCGCGCGCCTTGTCGTGGCCCGCGCTGACCATCATCGGCAGCAGCAGCGCGGTGAGCGCCGCGGCGTCGGCCACGGCCGAGCCCGAGAGTGCCGACAGCAGGCAGCCGGCCATGATGGTCACGTAGCCCAGGCCGCCCTTCACATGGCCGACCACGGCCAGCGCGAAGTCGACGATGCGCTTCGAAAGGCCGCCCACGTTCATGATCTCGCCGGCCAGCATGAAGAAGGGCACGGCCAGCAGCGGAAAGCTGTCGGCCCCGCCGATCACGTTCTGCGCGAGGATCTGCGCGTCGAACAGGTCGAGGTGCCACATCAGCGCGACGCCGCTGGCCAGCAGCGAGAACGCGATGGGAATGCCCATCGCCATGGCGAGCAGCAGCGCGCCTACAAAAACGGCAATGGTCATTTGTGCGCTCCCGTCGCGTCGCCCTGCGAACCGAGGATCTGCTGCAGCTGCACCGCCTCTTCGGACTCCTGCACCATCACCAGGTCGCTCTCGGCGAGGCGGCCGGTGAGCAGGCGCAGCAGGTCGAGCGCGAGGATGAACGCCGCCAGCACCGAGAACACCACGCCCGACAGGTACACCACCGCCATCGAGGCGCCGGTGACCGGCGCGGTCACGTCCCAGTTGATGCGCGTCTGCGCCATGCTGCCCTGGTACAGCAGCCACACGATATAGAGCATCACCACGTGCCCCACGGCCAGGCAGATCTTCTTGCCGATGGGCGGCAGCTTCTGCACCACCATGTCGACGCCGAGGTGGCCGTGCTCCTTCAGCGCCACCACGGCGCCCAGGAAAGTCATCCAGATGAAGAGCCAGCGCGAGACTTCCTCGGACACGGTGATGCCCGAGTTGAAGCCGTAGCGCAGCACCACGTTGCCGAAGACCAGCACGACCATGACCGCGAGCGCGGCCGCGATCAAGGCCTCGACGGCGGTGCAGCACCGGTCGATCCATTGGTTCATGTGGAAGGTCTCTCTTCGTTCAGGCCGCGGCGGCCTGCTGGTTCAACTCGACCAGCGCGCGCAGCGCGGCCAGGTACGACTGCGGCCCGAGCCCCTGGATGGTGCCCTTCACTGCCGGCGAGATGATCGAGTGCGCACGCCACGCCTCGCGCGCGGCGATGTTCGACATGTGCACCTCGATCACCGGGAACGGCATGGCCTTGATCGCGTCGTGCAGCGGCACGCCGTGCTGCGTGAGGCCCGCGGGGTTCACCAGCGCGCCTTGCGCCTCGTCGATGTTGGTGTGCAGGAAGTCGATCAGGTCGCCTTCGTGGTTCGACTGCAGGGTGTCGAGCGTCACGCCGAGTTCGCCCGCGAGCTGCTGCAGCTGCGCGTTGATTTCGGCGAGCGTGGTCTTGCCGTAGATGTGGGGTTCGCGGCGGCCGAACAGGTTGAGGTTGGGGCCGTGCAGGACAAGAATCTTCATGGCGGTGCTTCCAGTGCGCGTCGGTGGCGGTGGGGTCTTACTTGCGGATGCGCGCCAGCTCGTCGGTGTAGAGCTTGACGATGGCGGGGTCGTAGCTCGCGGCAAAGCGCTCGGTCACGGGCTTGGCGATCTGGCGCATGCGGGCCTGTTCGGCCGGGCTGAGTTCGTTGAACTGCGCGCCCTTGGCCTGCAGGTCGCCCACGGCGCGCTGCGCGGCGGCGCGGCTCACCTGGCGCTGGTAGCCGCGCGCTTCGTCGGCGGCCTCGCGCATCATCTTCTGCTCGGTGGGGCTCAGCGAGTCCCAGAACTTCTTGCTGACCAGCACGATGTTGGCCGCGTACACGTGGTTGGTGGCGCTCACGAACTTCTGCACTTCGTAGAACTTGTTCGACAGGATCACCGCGTACGGGTTCTCCTGGCCGTCCACCGCCTTGGCCTCGAGCGCGCCGTACAGCTCTGCGAAGGGCATGGGCACCGGGTTGGCCTTGAAGGCCTTGAAGGTCTCCAGGAACACGGGGTTGGGAATGACGCGGATCTTCAGGCCCTCCAGGTCCTCGGGCTTGGTGATGGGGCGCTTGCTGTTGGTGACGTTGCGAAAGCCCAGGTCCCAGTAGCCCAGCGCGACCAGGCCCTTCTCGGGCAGCTTGGCGATCAGCGCCTGGCCCAGCGGGCCGTCGAGCAGCGCGTCGGCCTGCGCGAAGCTGCCGACCGCGAACGGAAAGTCGACCAGGCCGAATTCCTTCACGATGCCCGCCAGCGAGGTGGTGGCCGGCGCCGACATCTGTTGCACACCGCCCTGCAGCGCCGACTGCTGCTGCATCTCGTTGCCCAGTTGCGAGGCCGGGAACTCCTGCACCTTCATCTTGCCGCCGCTCTTGGCCGCGAGCAGTTCGGCGAAGCGCTTCACGCCGAAGCTCACCGGGTGGTCGGCGTTGTTGAGGTGGCCGAAGCGGATGACACGTTCCTGCACGCCCTGCGCGAAGGCGCAAGTGGAGACGGCAAGACCCAGGGCGGCGGTCAGGCCGGCCGCGGCCAGCGAGCGATAAAGCGTTCTCAAGATGTGATCTCCAGCGGTTCGAACTGTG
The DNA here is from genome assembly GCF_900112425.1 of Variovorax sp. OK212. Lineage (GTDB taxonomy): Bacteria > Pseudomonadota > Gammaproteobacteria > Burkholderiales > Burkholderiaceae_C > Variovorax. The sequence goes on from NZ_FOLP01000019.1 coordinate 39,945, forward strand.
TTTGAAGGGTGCACGCCGGGGCGGCCCACGGGCGCCTCCAACCTCCGGCGGCGCGATCTTAGTTTGGAAGTGGAAAGTATTTCCACTAGTGAAAACACTTGGCAAAAGGGCTAGAGTTGCACCTGCTCCCGCGCCTGCCTCCTTTTCTTTCGAACGACATGACCGCCATACTCGAACGCAGCTTCAAGGTCCTTGAACACCTGGCCGGCCACCCCGAAGGCCGCGCGCTGTCGGCGCTTTCGGCCGAGCTCGAAATGCCGCTGAGCGCCACGCACCGCCTGCTGACCGAACTGATCCGCTGCGGCTACGTGCGCCAGGACCAGAGCCACGGCGACTACATGCTCACCATCAAGCTGGTGTCGCTGGGCCTGAGCTTCCTGAGCAACAGCGGCATCGTCGACGTGGCGCAGCCGCTGCTCGACAAGCTGGCCGCCGAGTCGGGCGAGCTGGTGCGCCTGGCGGTGGTCGACGGCGACGAGCTCACTTTCGTTGCCAAGGCGCAGGGCGCCACGCGCGGCCTGCGCTACGACCCGGACATGGGCCTGTCGGTGAACCTGTCGTGCAGCTCCGCCGGCCATGCCTGGCTCTCGACCATGACCGACGAGCAGGCACTGCAGCTGGTCGCCAGGCAGGGTTTCGGCAACCCCGACGACTACGGCCCGAAGGCGCCCACCACCGTGAAGGCCCTGCTGGCCTACCTGCGCGCGGCACGCAAGCGCGGCTTCGCGATGATCAACGAGGTGTTCGCGCCCGCCATGACCGCCATGGCCGCGCCGGTGCGCAGCGGCAACGGCGCGGTGATCGGCGTGATCACCATCGCCGGGCCGCTGGTGCGCCTGAGCGAAGAGCGCATGCTCGAACTGGGCCCGGTGCTGCTGCTGTCGGCCGAAGACGTGGCGCTGGCCAGCGGTGCGTCGGCCATGTTCAAGCGCAGGGCCTGAACAGCCACCGAAGACCTGCCGAGTCTCTACATCCGCGCGGCCACCACCTGCCGCACCGCGTCGATCAGCGCCTTGGCGGCCGGCGACGGCAGCGCGTTCCTGCGCTGCGTGAGGCCGATACGCCGGCGCGTGCTCTCCAGCGGATAGGGCAGCACCACGAGCGCACCGGTCTCGATCTCGTAGCGCAGCTGGTGCGCCGAGATGGCGGTGACCATGTCGCTCTGCAGCAGCAGGCCGCGCAGCAACGCCAGGTCGCCGGTTTCCACCGCCGGCACGGGCGCCGCGTCGCCCGCCTCGCGGAAAGCGCGCACCAGCAGTTCGCGCGAGGGCGAGCCCGGCCGCGACAGCACCCACTGCGCGCGCTGCAGCGCCGCCCGGCCGACGCGCGGACGCACCGCCAGCGGATGCCCCGCGCGCACGATGAGCGAGATGCGGTCTTCGAACAGCGGCTCCTGCAGCAGGTCTTTCGCGTCCTCGGGCGGGCGCAGCGCGCCGATGATGAAGTCGATGTCGCCGCTGCGCAGCGCGGCGGCCAGCGCCTCGTACGGGCTCTCGACCGTGCGCACATGCAGCCGCGGATGCCGCGCCACCAGCGCCGCGATGGCCGAAGGCAGGATCAGCGTGCGCGACAGCGGCAGCGCGCCGACCGTCACGCGGCCTTCGACCGCGCCGCGCAGCGCCGCGAGGTCCGACGCGATGCTGCGCAGCTCGGCCAGCGCGCGCTTGCAGCGAAACGCCAGCTGGCTGCCCGCGCGCGTGGGCGTGACGCCGCGCGCCGAGCGCGTGAACAGGGTGCGGCCGGTGCGCGCCTCGAGTTCGCGCACCAGCGCGCTGATGGCCGGCTGCGTCACGCCGAAGGCGGCGGCCACCGCGGGCATGTTGTGCAGTTCCGAGAGGCTGGCGAACAGCGCCAGGCGGCGGCCGCTGAACATCGACGCCAGCAGGCTGCGCGCCTCGACCGGCTGCCGTGCGGCCCCGATGTCGCCCGCCGCCAGCTCCTGGCAGGCCGCGGCAAACTCCTGCTCCACGCGCTGCGCGCGCACGCGCACGGCCTCGCCGTACACATTCATCAGCATGCCGCGTGCCTTGCGCTCGAACAGCGACACGCCAAGGCTGGACTCGAGCTCGGCCACCGCGCGCGTCACCGCCGACGCCACGCGGAACAGCACCTCCGCCGCCTGCGTGACGCTGCCCGTGGCGGCCACGGCCGAGAAGGCCTGCAGGTGCCGCAGGTTGATCTGCAACGCCGTGCCGCCGCCCGCGGGCGCTTCGGCATCGATAAGTTTCTTTGCGGGCATGCAGCGATTCTGCCAAGCACAGGAGGATGCAAGGTCTCTCTTTCACACCAAGGGTTAACCCTAGATCAATAAATAAATGAGAACGCAGTGCAAGCGGAACTCAACCCGCCCGCGGCGCGCTGCGTCCACACTTTCCGCATGCCTGCCGAACCCCCTGAACCCGCTGCAGACTCGTTTTCCGATCTGCAATCGCTGCCCTGCGTGCTGATGCGTGGCGGCACGTCGAAGGCCGCCTTCTTCCACGCCAAGGACCTGCCCGCGGACCCGGCCGCGCGCGACGCCGTGATCCTCGCCGCCATGGGCCACCCCGACGCGCGGCAGATCGACGGCATCGGCGGCGGAAACCCGCTGACCACCAAGGTCGCGATCGTCTCGCCCTCCGCCGATCCGCGCGCCGACATCGACTACCTGTTCGGCCAGGTCGTGGCGACCGAGTCGCGCGTGGACTACGCGCCGACCTGCGGCAACATCCTCTCGGCGGTCGGCCCGTTCGCGCTCGACGAAGGCCTGGTGCAGGCGCAGGACGGCCAGTCGGTGGTGCGCATCCGCATGGTCAACACGGCCTCGTACTGCGACGCCGTGGTGCAGACGCCCGGCGGCCGTGTGCGCTACAGCGGCGACACCGCCATCAGCGGCGTGCCGGGGCACGGCGCGCCGGTGGAGCTGCGCTTCTCCGACATCCTGGGCTCGAGCTGCGGCGCGCTGCTGCCCACGGGCCAGGCGCGCGACCGCATCGACGGCGTCGACGTCACCTGCATCGACAACGGCATGCCCGTGGTGCTGATGCGCGCGGCGGACCTCGGCGTGAGCGGCAGCGAGACACCGGCCGCGCTCGACGCCGATGCCGAGCTGAAGGCGCGCGTCGAATCGATCCGCCTGCAGGCCGGCCAGCGCATGGGCCTGGGCGACGTGAGCGCCAAGGTGGTGCCCAAGATGACGCTGCTGTCGCGCGCACTGGCCGGCGGCGCAATGAACACGCGCACCTTCATTCCGCGCAAGTGCCATGACGCCATCGGCGTGCTGGGCGCGGTGTCGGTGGCCTCGGCCTGCGTGGTGCCGGGTTCTGTGATGGACGGGCTGTTCACCGTCGCTGCGGATGCCGGCGCCGAACGCCGCGTGCACGACCTGTCGGTGGAGCACCCCACCGGCGAATTCACCGTGCGCCTGCTGATGGACGACACCGGTCGCGCCATTGCAGGCGCCGCATTGCTGCGCACCGCGCGGCCGCTGTTCCGCGGCCACGTGCTGGTGCCGCTCGCACCCTCATCCCACCCTTGACCCGAACGGAGACCCCGTGATCATCGACTGCCACGGCCACTACACCACCGCGCCCGCGGCGCTGGAAGCATGGCGCAAGCGCCAGATCGCCAGCCTCGGCAACCCCGCCGAAGCGCCCACCGCCGCGTCGCTGCACATCAGCGACGACGAGCTGCGCGAGTCCATCGAGCAGAACCAGCTGCACAAGATGCGCGAGCGCGGCAGCGACCTGACCATCTTCTCGCCGCGCGCCAGCTTCATGGCGCACCACATCGGCAACTTCGAGACCAGCGCGACCTGGGCCGCCATCTGCAACGAGCTGTGCCACCGCGTGGCGCAGATGTTTCCCGCGCACTTTGCCGGCGCGGCCATGCTGCCGCAGTCGCCGGGCGTGGACCCGCGCAGCTGCATTCCCGAGCTGGAGCGCTGCGTGAAGGACTACGGCTTCGTCGGCATCAACCTGAACCCCGACCCGTCGGGCGGCCACTGGACCTCGCCGCCGTTGTCGGACCGCCAGTGGTATCCGCTGTACGAAAAGATGGTCGAGCACGACATCCCGGCCATGGTGCACGTGAGCACCAGCTGCAACGACTGCTTCCACACCACCGGCGCGCACTACCTCAACGCGGACACCACCGCCTTCATGCAGTGCCTGACCTCCGACCTGTTCACGGACTTCCCGACGCTGCGCTTCGTGATTCCGCACGGCGGCGGCGCGGTGCCCTACCACTGGGGGCGTTTCCGCGGCCTGGCGCAGGAGATGAAGAAGCCGCTTTTGAAAGACCACCTGCTGAACAACATCTTCTTCGACACCTGCGTGTACCACCAGCCGGGCATCGACCTGCTGACGCGCGTGATCCCGGTGGACAACATCCTCTTTGCGAGCGAGATGATCGGCGCGGTGCGCGGCATCGACCCCGAGACCGGCTTCCCCTACGACGACACGCGCCGCTACATCGACGCGGCCACCACGCTGGACGCCAGGGCGCGCCACCAGATCTACGAAGGCAACGCGCGCCGCGTGTATCCGCGGCTGGACCGCGCACTCACCGCCAGGGGACTCTGACCATGACCGCACCGCAACACCACTTCCAGGCGCTGGGCGTCGTTCACCGCAACATCCGGCGCGCCGACCCGGCCGCCGTCGAGCTGCTGTCGCGCCACGGCGTGTCGACCGTGCACGAGGCCATGGGCCGCCTGGGCCTGATGCAGCCGCGCATCCGCCCGATCTACCCGCTGGCGCGCTGCTGCGGCCCGGCCGTCACCGTGCTGCTGCAGCCGGGCGACAACTGGATGATGCATGTGGCCGCCGAGCAGATCCAGCCCGGCGACGTGGTGGTGGCGGCCTGCACGGCCGACAGCACCGACGGCTTCTTCGGCGACCTGCTGGCCACCTCGTTCCTGTCGCGCGGCTGCCGCGGCCTGGTGATCGACGGCGGCGTGCGCGACGTGCGCGACCTGACCGAGATGAACTTTCCGGTGTTCAGCCGCGCCATTCACGCGAAGGGAACCATCAAGGCCACGCTGGGTTCGGTGAACGTGCCCGTGGTGTGCGCCGGCGCGCTGGTGAACCCGGGCGACGTGGTCGTGGCCGACGTCGACGGCGTGGTGGTGGTGCCCGCGCACATGGCGCAGCAGGTGGCCGAGGCGGCGCAGGCGCGCGAAGACAACGAGCACGCCAAGCGCCAGAAGCTGGCCTCCGGCGTGCTGGGCCTGGACATGTACGCAATGCGCGAGCCGCTGGCCAAGGCCGGGCTGCGCTACATCGACTGAGGCAGGCAGGCCATGGCTCGCATCATCGGCGCCGTCGCGTGTTCGCACACGCCCACCATCGGCTTCGCGTACGACAGGAACAAGCAGCAGGACCCCGTGTGGGCGCCCATCTTCGAGGCCTTCGAGCCGGCCCGCCGCTGGCTCGCAGACCACAAGCCCGACGCGCTGTTCTTCATCTACAACGACCACGTCAGCTCGTTCTTCTTCGACCACTACTCGGCCTTCACGCTGGGCGTGGGCGAGCAGCATGCGGTGGCCGACGAAGGCGGCGGCGCGCGCGACCTGCCGGCGCTGGCCGGACACCCCGCGCTGGCGCAGCACATCGGGCGCTCGCTGGTGGCGGACGAGTTCGACATGTCGTTCTTCCAGGACCGCGCGCTCGACCACGGCGTGTTCTCGCCGCTGTCGCTGCTGTGCCCGCACGAGCCCGCATGGCCGGTGCCGGTGATCCCGCTGCAGGTGGGCGTGCTGCAGTCGCCGGTGCCGTCGGCGCGCCGCTGCTGGCGGCTCGGGCAGGCGCTGCGCCGCGCGATCGAAAGCTACCCCGAAGACCTGAAGGTGGCCATCGTGGCCACCGGCGGGCTGTCGCACCAGGTGCACGGCGAGCGCGCGGGCTTCAACAACACCGGCTGGGACGCGCAGTTTCTCGACCTGATCGAGAACGACCCGGTGCGCCTCACCGAGATGACTCAGGCCGAGCTCGCCACGCTGGGCGGCGCCGAGGGCGCGGAAGTGATCATGTGGCTGGTGATGCGCGGCGCGCTGTCCTCGAACATCCGCAAGACGCACCAGAGCTACTACCTGCCCTCGATGACCGGCATTGCCACGGCCGTCTACGAGAACCTGGCGAGCGCGCCCATTGCGAGCGAGGTGCAGCGCCACCGCCGCCACATGGACGAGCAGCTCGCCGGCATCGAGGCGCTGGAAGGCACCTACCCCTTCACGCTGGCCACCAGCGTGCGCGCCTACCGGCTGAACAAGTTCCTGCACGGCATGACGCGCCCCGCGCACCGCGCGGCCTTCATGGCCGACGAGGAGTCCGCGTTCGAGGCGGCGGCGCTCACCGAACAGGAACGCGACCTGCTGCGCCGCCGCGACTGGCGCGGGCTCATCCGGTACGGAGTGATCTTCTTCATGCTGGAGAAGCTCGGCGCGGTGGTGGGCGTGTCGAACCTGCACATCTACGCCGCCATGCGCGGCCAGACGCTGGAAGCCTTCCAGCAGACCCGCAACGCGCCCGGCGCGCTGTATTCGGTGGCCGGCAAGGACGCCGCGCCGCAGGCATGGGACGCGGCCCCGACGCCGCCGCCCGCCCGCTGAGAACCGCACGCACTGAAAACCAGCTAACCAGCTAACCCAGGAACAGACCATGAAGCAGATTTTTCGCACCGTCGCGTGCGCCCTCGCCGCGCTGCTCGCCGTCGGCAACGCCGCCGCGGCAGACGCCTACCCGTCCAAGCCCGTGAAGATCCTCGTGGGCTACAGCGCCGGCGGCGCGGTCGACGCCATCGCGCGTTCGGTCGGCCAGCGCATGGCGGCCACGCTGGGCCAGTCGGTGATCGTCGAGAACAAGCCCGGCGCGGGCACCAACATCGCGGTGAAGGCGCTGACCACCGCCGCGCCCGACGGCTACACGCTGCTGCTGGCGGCCAATGCGCTGGCGGTGAACCCGTCGCTGTTCCAGCCCGCCCCCTATGACCTGGACCACGACCTCACGCCGGTGACGATGGTCGGGCGCGTGCCCGTGGTGTTCACGGTGCGCGAGGAATCGGCCATCAAGACGGTGGCCGACCTGGTGGCCGCCGCCAAGGCCAAGCCGGGCGGCCTGACGGTCGCCACGCCGGGCAACGGCTCGACGCCGCACCTGGCGATGGAGCTGTTCCAGCACACCGCCGGCCTGAAGCTGAGCCACGTGCCCTACAAGGGCGGCGCGCAGGCCATCACCGACGTGCTCGGCGGCCATGTGGACGTGGTCGCGGTCAACGCGCTCGAGGTGCTGCCGCTGGTCAAGGCCGGCAAGCTGCGCGTGCTGGCGGTGATGAGCGCCGACCGCTCCGCCGTGCTGCCCGGTGTGCCGACGGTGGCGGAGTCGGGCTACCCGGGCTTCGAGGCCAGCGTGTGGTACGGCTTCGTCGCGCCCGCGGGCACGCCCAAGCCGGTGCTGGCGGCCTTGCACAACGCCGTGCAGAAGGCGCTCGAGTCGAAGGAAGTGCACGAGCAGCTCGCCGCGGCCGGCGGCGTCACGCTGCCCGGCCCGCCCGAGCAGTTCGCCAAGCTGCTGAAGAGCGATGCGGCGCGCTACGGCAAGCTGATCCGCGAAGCGGGCATCAAGCCCGACTGAGCGCACAACCCACCGCACAACTTGCCGCGCGAAAGACCGCGTGGCAGACCGCGTGACCAACGACGCAAGACGAATCCGACGAACGCAGGAGACACACCCCATGACCCCAGGCATCACGCGCCGGCAGGCCTGCCTCGCAGCCACCCTCGGTGCGGGCGGCGCATTCGGCCTGACCACGGCCAACCTTGCCTTCGCGCAGGCCTACCCCGCGCGGCCCGTGCACATCATTGCGCCCTTCACGCCCGGCGGCTCGACCGACCTGCTGGCGCGCGCCATCGGCCAGGAGCTGGGCCGTGCGTTCAGCCAGGCCGTGGTGGTCGACAACGTGCCCGGTGCCGGCGGCTCGGTCGGCGCGGACAAGGCCTCGAAGTCGCCGGCCGACGGCTACACGCTGCTGATGGGCCACATCGGCACGCTGGCCATCAACCCGTCGCTGTACCCCAAGCTCGACTACCACCCGCTGCGCAGCTTCACCCCGGTGGCGTGGGTGGCGCGCGTGCCCAACGTGCTGGTGGTGCATGCGTCGGTGCCGGCACGCACGCTGCCCGAACTCATCGCGCTGGCCAAGGCCAGGCCGGGGCAGATGGCCTTCGGCTCGGGCGGCAACGGCAGCGCGGCGCACATCACCATGGAATACCTGAAGCTGCAGACCGGCACCTCGTTCCTGCACATTCCCTACCGCGGCACGGCACCGGCGGTGAACGACCTGCTCGCGGGCCAGCTGCAGGTGCTCTTCACGGGCGCGCCCGCGCTGATGCCGCACATCAAGGCCGGCAAGCTGCGCGCGATCGCGGTGTCGAGCCCGCACCGCATCGCGTTGCTGCCCGACGTGCCGACCGTGGCCGAGAGCGGCGTCGCCGGCACCAAGGGCTTCGAGGCCGACCAGTGGTACGGCCTGGTGGCGCCCGCGGGCACGCCGGCGGCGGTGGTCGCGGCGCTCAACCAGCAGATCAACCGCTCGCTGGACTCGGCCGAGGTCAAGATGCGCCTGGGCGCAGAAGGCGCCGAACCCACGCCCACGAGCCCCAAGGCCTTCGGCGACCTGATCGCGAGCGAGATGGTGCGCTGGGACCGCGTCATCAAGACCGCACACGTCACCGTCGATTGAACGCAGCCCGCAGGAGACCATGGGAATGACAGGATTCAAGCGCCTGCTGACGATGGCGGCGACGACGGCCGCGGTGCTGGCCTGCGTCGCGTGCACGACGGCGGCAACGTCGAACACGACGACAACAACAGCAACAACAGCGACGACGGCACCGGCCGCCGCCGGCAAGACCGAAGTGCTCTGGCTCGGCCAGTCGGCCTTTCGCATCACCACGCCCAGCGGCAAGGTGATCGTGACCGACCCGTGGCTCAAGCAGAACCCGCTGACGCCGCCGAAGTACAAGAACCTGGAGGCGCTGGGCAAGGTCGACGTGCTGCTGGTCACGCACGGCCACCTCGACCACTTCGCGGACGCACCGGCACTGGCGCTGCTCAACCAGGTGCCGATGTACGGGCCCGGCGACATGAACCAGACGGTCGGCCTGCTCGGCATCCTGCCGCCGGCGCTGGCGCCGCGCTTCAACAAGGGCGGCACGGTCACGCCGGCGCCCGGCATCAAGGTGACGGCGGTGCACGCGGAGCACTCGTCGGTCATCGTGTGGAAGAACCCCGCCACCGGCAAGGACGAGGCGCACCCGGGCGGCGAGCCGGTGGGCTTCATCATCGAGCTGGAGAACGGTTTTCGCATCTACCACATGGGCGACACGGGCCCGTTCGCGGACATGGCCTTCATCGCGAGCTACTACAAGCCCGACCTGGTGCTGATGCCCATCGGCGGGCACTTCACCATGGGCCCCGACGATGCCGCCTTCGTCACGCGCGAGTGGCTCAAGCCGCGCTTCGTGATTCCGATGCACTACGGCGCGAACCCGCTGGGCAAGGGCACGCCCGAGCAGTACATGCGCGCGCTCGGCAGCAGCGCCACGCGCGTGCTGGCGCTCGAGCCCGGCGAGAGCGCCTCGTTTTGACAAAGTTTTCGACAAGGACCGCACCATGGGACTCACTCTGGGGCTGATCGGCTACGGCGAGGTCGGCGGCATCTTCGGCCGCGGACTGCCAGGCAAGCCCGGCATCGACCGCATCGTGGCCTGGGACCTGCGCTTTGCAGACGCTGCCAACGGTGCCGCGGCCAGGCGCACGGCCGAAGACACTAACGGCGTGATTGCCGCGACCAGCATGACAGCACTCTGCGCCGAGGCCGACCTGATGATCTCCGCCGTGACCGCATCGCAGACCTTCGCGGTGGCCGAAGAGGCTGCGCGGCATGCACGCACGGGCACGCGTTTTCTCGACCTCAACTCCGCATCGCCCGGCACCAAGCAGCGCGCGGCCGAGGCCTTGCGCGCCGCCGGTGTGGACTACGTCGAAGCCGGCGTGATGACCTCGGTGCCGCCCTACGGCATCCGCGTGCCGATGCTGCTGGGCGGCGCGCAGGCCGAGGCACTGGCGGCCACGCTCAACGGCTGGGGCATGGACGCGAAGGCGGTGAGCGAGACGCTGGGCGTGGCGTCGGCCATCAAGATGAGCCGCAGCATCATGATCAAGGGGCTGGAGGCGCTGGTGATCGAGAGCTTCACCACCGCGCGCCGCTACGGCGTGGAGGCGCAGATGCTCGCCACGCTGAAGGAAACCTTTCCGCAGATCGACTGGCCGCAGCAAGGCGCCTACTTCTTCAGCCGCGTGGTGCAGCACGGCCGGCGGCGCGCGGAAGAAATGCGCGAGGCGGCGCAGACGGTGCGCGAGGCCGGCTTCGAGCCGCTCATGACCGCGGGCATTGCGGCCAGGCAGGACTGGGTCGCGCAGCAGGCGCGCGACGGCGTCTTCGAAGGGCTGGGCGGCAAGAGCGCGTGGGAGGACTACGCGGACCGGCTCATCGGGAAGGACAGCAAGGACGCGTAGCCTGCGCGCCTTGCCTCCTTACAGCGCGGCGGCTTCCTCGTCCGCCGCAGCCTCCGCGCGGTCTTCGGCCAGCGGCACTTCGCTGGCCACCAGCGGCGTGCCGATCGGCGCGCCCGCGGTGCCTGTCTTCACCGCCGCCATGTCGGTGTCGTTGGGGTATTGCCCCGCAATCCAGTAGTCGAACACGCGGCGCACGATCGGCGCCGCATGCGCCGCGCCGAAGCCCGCGTTCTCCACGATGGCTGCCACGGCGATCGTCGGGTTTTCGGCCGGCGCGAACGCCATGTACAGCGCGTGGTCGCGCTGGCGCGCATCGAGCGCCTTGCCGCTGGCGCGCGCCTTCGGGCTCAGGCTCACGGCCTGCGCGGTGCCGGTCTTGCCGGCCGAGGCGTAGGCGGCGCCGGCGAACACGCGCGTGCCCGTGCCGCCCTGCGTGACCGCGACCATGGCGTTGCGCACCACGTCGACGTTCCTGCGCGCATAGCCCAGGTCCTGCGCCGGCGGCTGCACCTGCTGCACGACCTCGCCGCTGACGGTGTCCCTGATGGCGCGCACCAGGTGCGGCTGGTAGCGCACGCCGGCGTTGGCCAGCGTGGCGTTGGCCGAGGCGAGCTGCAGCATGGTGAAGCTGTTGTAGCCCTGCCCGATGCCCAGCGAGATGGTCTCGCCCGGATGCCATTTCTTCATCTCGGCGCGGCGGTAGGCCTGGCGCTTCCAGGCGGTGCTGGGCAGCACGCCGCGCACCTCGCCGATCAGGTCGATGCCGGTGGCCTGGCCGAAACCCAGCGGCGCCATGAAGTCGTGGATCAGGTCGACGCCCATCTCGGTGGCGAGCGAATAGAAATACGTGTTGCTCGAATACTGGATGGCCCGGTGCATGTCGACGCCGCCCAGCCCGCCGCGGTGGCTGCGGAAGGTGCGCCCGCCGAAGTTGTAGTAGCCCGGGTCGTTCTCCACCACGTTGGCGGCGCGCTTGCCGGTCTGCAGCGCGGCCAGTGCCATGAAGGGCTTGTAGGTCGAGCCCGGCGGGTAGGTGCCGCGCAGCGCGCGGTTGAGCAGGGGGTTGTCGATCGATTCGCTCAGCGCCTTCCAGCTCTCCACGTCGATGCCCTCGACGAACAGGTTCGGGTCGAACGTGGGCTTGCTCACGAAGGCCAGCACCTCGCCGCTCTTCGGGTCGATGGCCACCAGCGCGCCGCGCCGCTCGCCGAACATGTCTTCCACCAGCTTCTGCAGCTTGATGTCCAGCGACAGCATCACCGTCTGGCCCGGTACCGCCGGGTGGCGCGCCAGGCGGCGCACCGCGCGTCCGCCGGCGGAGGTTTCCATCTGCTCGACGCCGGTCTCGCCGTGCAGCACCTTCTCGTAGCTCTGCTCGATGCCGAGCTTGCCGATGTAGTCGGTGCCGCGGTAGTTGGCGCGGTCTTCTTCCTGCCAGTCGTCCATCGCGGTCTTCTCGCGCTGGTTGATGCGGCCGATGTAGCCGATGACGTGCGCGGCCGTCTCGCCGTGCGGGTAGTTGCGGAACAGCCGCGCCTTGATCTCCACGCCCGGGAAGCGATAGCGGTGCGCGGCGAAGCGCGCCACCTCCTCGTCGCTCAGGCGCGTGCGGATCGGAATGGAGTCGAAGCTGCGCGAGTCCTCGCGCAGGCGCTGGAAACGGCGGCGGTCGCGCGGCGTGACCTCCACCAGGTCGCCGAGCTCGTCGATGGCGGCGTTGACGTCGCCCGCCTTCGAGGGCGTGATCTCCAGCGTGTAGGCCGCGTAGTTCGAGGCGAGCACCACGCCGTTGCGGTCGAGGATCAGCCCGCGGTTGGGCACGATGGGAACGATGGCGGTGCGGTTGCTCTCGGCGCGTTCGGCCAGGTCGTCGTGGCGCACGACCTGCAGCACGGCCAGGCGGGCGCCGATCAGCGCGAAGCCGAACAGCACCACGCAGGCAATGACCAGCAGGCGGCGGCGAAAGCGCGCGAGTTCGGCGGCGGTGTCGCGGATTTCATGGTTCATCGGTACGCAGCAATGCCTTTCGCGCTCACAGCACCCGCAGGCCGAGTTCGCCGATCAGCGCGGCGGCCTGGTCGGAGGAAATGATCGCGCCCTTGAAGAGCTGCGACACGTGCGCGATGCGCAGGCCGCCGAGGTCGACCGAGCGCAGGTCGGCGCCGTCGAAGCGCGCGTTCTTCAGGTTCGCGTCGCGCAGGCTGCCGCCTTCGAACACCGCGTCGCGGAAGTCGCAGCCCGCGAGGTCCGCGTCGCGCAGGTCGAGCCGCTCGATGGTCTGCTTGCGGAACGACATGCCGCGCAGGTCGGCGCCGGCGAGCAGCGAGTCGTGAAAGCCGATGCCGAGCACCTGCGCCTCATGGAAGTGCGCGCCGGTGAGCTTCACCTCGGAGAAGCGCGTGGCCGAGAGCTTGGCGCGGTGCCAGCCGGTGTTGTTGAGGTCGCAGGCGACGAAGCGCGCGTCGGTCAGGTCGGCCAGGTGAAAGTCGGCCTGGCGCGCCCGGCAGGAGGTCCATTGCGTGTCGGCCAACTGGGCCTTCTTGAAGTTGGCCTCGGCGAAGCTGCAGCCGGTGAACTGCGCGCGGCGCAGGTCGAGCTCGGACAGGTCGGCGCCGTCGAAGTCGCATTGCTCGAACTGCAGCGGGGCGGCGGCCTCGGCGATCAGGCGCTTCAGGTGGGTACGGTCGAGGGTCTCGCCGGACATCGGAAAAAGGGAAGGAGTGCTCGAAGCGTCGTTCATGGGTCTGTGGACAAGGTCGCCGACGCCTGCGGGCGTGGACGGGTGCGGGGCGTGTACGGGTGTACGGAGGTGCATTCCCCCGGTCGTGAACGAGAGGTCAACCGCTGTTGAACCCGATGCGCCGCCAGAGTTCCCGTGTTTCGTCGCGAAAAGCGGTCTTCTGTAGCGCAAATGCGTCGACCGGCACGGGAGCGCTTTCTATAATCGCGCGCATTCGGTGCGGTATTTTTACTTATCGCCATCGAATTCCAACGATCAGAGGGTGCTCTTTTTGCGGCGCATGCCGCACAGGAGTTAAACGGGAAGCAGGTGAAACGCATCGCGACGTACGGTGCGCAAGTCCTGCGCTGCCCCCGCAACGGTCAGTGGGTCTGGAAACTTCTGGCGCATGCCCGCGGGCATGTGCAGCCACTGCGTCCTCGGACGTGGGAAGGCGGCGGTTTCCGCGCCGATGCGCTTGCGCCATCGACGCACCCCACGAGCCCGGATACCGGCCCACGCGATCGCCTTCGGACGCTGCGGGAGTGCGTTTGTCCGGGTCGGCTGTGTTGCGTACCGTCATGCGTGCGCGTTCCTCCGGCGCCGTGCAACCCATTGCCGCAGCGTTCGGGTCTTTGAACGGTCCGCGGGCGTGCGGGCCAAAGGAACAACGCATGCGCAAGATTTCGACCCGTCCCACTCCCCTGTTCGGCGTGGGCCTGCTGCTGGCCATGTCCGGCGCCTCGGCCCAGGAGGCCGCCTCGTCCGGCGCACTGCCGACGCTGACCGTCAACGAGAAGAAGACCATCTCGACGGCCACCCGGCTGGAGGCCGACCCGCTGCGCATTCCGTTCACCACCTATTCGGTGGACCGCGCCCAGATGGACGCCGTGGGCGCGGTCACGCTGGAGGACACGCTGCGCACCGTGCCGGGCCTGCAGTTCGGCACGCAGGGCAACTACTACACGCGCTTCGAGACGCGCGGCCTGCGCGACACGCAGGACGTGCTGGTGCTGATCGACGGCGTGCCGCTGCGCCAGCTCCAGGGCAACGCCGACATCACGCTGATCGCGCCCGACCTGGTCGATCGCATCGAGTTCATCAAGGGCCCGGCCTCGGCGCTCTACGGCAAGAACGCCATCGGCGGCGTGGCGCAGTTCTTCATGAAGCCCGAGCGCGCGGGCGGCACCGTGACCACCACGCTGGGCAGCTTCGGGCGCACCGACGCCAGCGTGCGCTACCGCTGGGACTTCGAGCGCGGCAACCTGTACATCGGCGCGGCCAACAACGACTACAAGGGCTTCCAGCGCGACGCGGGCCGGGCGCAGGCGGCGGCCGTGCTCGGCGGCGACTTCGCCGTCACGAACAACTGGACCACGGGCTTGCAGATCTACGACTCGCACGTGCGCGGCGACCGCGGCTCCATCGTGCCGCTGCAGAACGGCAAGCCGATGTTCGGCATCACCTCGCGCGACAACTACGGCATTCCCGATTCGTACGTGGTGGGCGACTACCAGTCGATCGCGTGGAAGAACAAGGTCGACTTCGGCGGCGGCTGGTCGCTCAGCCACCTGAGCAGCTTCGCGCGCTACGACCGCTTCTTTGCCGGGGGCATCACCATCGTGCCGCCGCCCGCGGCCGTGAACAAGGGCTACTCCGAAAGCGACACCTCCGACCGCGGCGTGTTCCACGACGTGGCCGTGACGTGGCTCACCGGCGGCAAGCGCTGGAGCAACGAGCTGCAGTTCGGCGTGGACATCGAGCGCGGCTGGCAGAACCTCGACTCGCCCACCTTCACCAACGCACCGACCTACCGCGGCCCGTTCTACGACGTGCCCGTGACCAATGTGCGCAACGACCCGCGCGGCATTCGCGGCGCCACCACCTACTCGCGCTTCGACCAGGAAGTGCGCAGCTTCTATGTGCAAGACCGCTTCGAGTGGGACGCGTTCGGCATCACCGCCGGCCTGCGCCACGACAAGTTCGAGCAGACGCTGGGCCGCTCGGGCACCAACGTGGTCTCCGCGCAGGAAGGCAGCCGCACCAGCCCGCGCCTGGGGGCCGACTGGGCCTTCTCGCGCAACGCCGCGGCCACGCACGCGGTGTTCGCCAACTGGAGCGAAGGCTTCCGCCCGCAGGCCGTGGCGCTGAACACGCGCAACAACGTGGTGGTGCCCGACATTCTTCGCCCCGAGCTCACGCGCAGCAAGGAAGTGGGCGTGAAGGGCCGCGCGGCCGACGACGGCTGGGCCTACCAGGTCAGCGTGTTCGAGGCCGAGAAGGTCGACGGCCAGCGCGCCTACCGCAGCGGGCCCGACTCGTTCGTGTTCAGCAACGCGACCTCGCGCGCGAAGGGCATCGAGTCGTCGCTGCAGGTGCGGCTGTCGCAGCACTGGAACGGCTACCTGCACTACACGTGGCAGGACGCGCGCCTGAAGGACTTCCAGACCTACACCGACAGCGGCGCGCGCAGCACCAACTTCGGCGGCTACCGCGTGCGCATGTCGGCGCACAACATCGCCGGTGCGGGCGTGACCTGGGCGCAGGGCCCCTGGTCGGTCTCGGGCACAGCCAACTACGTGGGCAGCCGCTACCTGCGCGACAACGTGGTCAACCCGCAGAAGCTGCCGGGCTATTTGCTGGCCAACGTGGCGGTGAGCTACAAGGCCACGCCGCAGCTCACGCTGCAGGCGGGCGTGAACAACCTGGCGAACAAGTACTACATCGGCGACGACCTCTCGGCGCAGGACGCCGGCAACGCCGGGGCGCCGCGCACCTTCTTCGCGCGCGCCAGCTACACGTTCTGAGCGCGATGAAGCGGCGAACGATGCTGACGGGAATGGCGCTCATGACTTCCGGCTTGGCTGCTTCACCCGCGTTCGCCGCGCAGGGGTTCCCGCGCGAGGTCACCGACGCGCTCGGCCGCCGCGTGCGCATCGCGGCGCCGCCGCAGCGCATCGTCGTGGTGTTTCCGAGCAACGTCGAGCTGGCCTGGGCGCTGGGGCTGGAAGACCGCGTGGCCGCCATCGGCGGGCGCGTGCGCTGGCCCGAGTCGGCGCGTGCCAAGCCGAGCATCGGCGGTTCGCTGGGCTACTCGGCGGAAGCGGTGGCCGCGTACCGGCCCGACCTGGTGGTGGTGACGCCGTCGCACTACACGGCGCTGGGCCTGGTGGAGGCCTTCGAGCGCGTGCAGGTGCCCTCGGTGGTGCTGGCGCACCCGGACCTGCCTTCGGTGCTGCGCAACATCGACCTGCTGGGCCGCGCCACCGGGGCGGACGACGCCGCGCGGGCCTTGCGCGCAAGCATGGAGGAACGCCTGAACGCCGTCGCCCGCACGGTGGCCGTGGCGCCGCGACGCAGCGTGTACCTCGAGACGGCCGCCGCCGCGCGCGGCGCCTTCCAGACCATGGGCACGGGCCACTACGCCAACGACGCACTGCAGTGGGCCGGCGGGCGCAACGTGTTCGCCGACCTGCAAGGCTCGCAGCAGGTGAGCGCCGAGGCGATCTTCGTGCGCGACCCCGACGTGATCATCTCGCTGCAGCAGGTGCCCAAGGACCCGGCATCGATCGCCGAACGGCCCGGCTGGCACAGCCTGCGCGCCGTGAAGAGCGGCCGCGTGGTGGTGCTGGAGCGCAGCCACAAGCTGATACCCGGGCCGCGGCAGATCGAGGCGGTCGAGCAGTACGCGCGGGCCCTGCATCCGGAGCTGTTCGCATGAACGAGAAGAAACGGGTGTCTGACGCCACCTTGTGGCTGGTACTGGGCGTGGCGGGCATCGCGGCGGTCACGCTGGCCTTGAGCATCGGCGCCGGCACGGTGTGGCCCACGCGCTGGTTCGCCAGCGGCTCGCTCGACGCGGAGCTGGTGCGCCTGTGGCGCGCACCGCGCGTGGCGGCGGCCTTTTTCGTGGGCGCCTGCCTGTCGCTGGCGGGGCTGGTGTTCCAGGGCGTGTTCCGCAATCCGCTGGCCGAGCCCTACCTGCTGGGCAGCGCGAGCGGCGCGGCCGTGGGCGCTGCCATTGCGCTGTTGCTGCCGGCCATCGTGCCGCCGGCGCTCGGCCTGCCGCTGCTGGCCTTCCTGGGCGCGTGGGGCGCGAGCTGGCTGGTGCTGCTGGTCGGGCGGCTCGGCGGCGAATGGCAGGCCGGCCGCCTGTTGCTGGCGGGGGTGGCGCTGGCCGCCATCCTGGCGGCGCTGCGCAGCCTCATCCTCATGGTGTACGGCGACGAGTCGACCAACCTGCGTGCCGTCATCTCGTGGCAGCTGGGCGGCGTGCAGACGCCCACGCCGGGCGAGGTGACCGTGCTGTTCGCGGCGCTCGCCGTGCTGGTGCTGCTGGTGCGCTCGCTGGCCTACGGACTCGACGCACTGGGCATGGGCGAGGACACGGCCCACAGCATGGGCGTGCGCGTGCCGCGTTTTTCCGCCTGGGCCGTGCTGGTGGCCTCGCTGGCCACGGCGCTGGCCGTGAGCTGGGGCGGCCTGATCGGCTTTGTCGGGCTCATCGTGCCGCACGTGCTGCGCTGGTGGATCGGGCCGCTGCATGCGCGCCTGGTGCCGGCCTGCGCGGTGGCCGGCGGCATTCTCATGGTGCTGGTCGACGGCGTGGCGCGTGCCGCGCTGGCGCCCAGCGAGATTCCGGCGGGGCTGTTGACGGCGCTGATCGGCGGACCGTTCTTCCTGGCGCTGCTGCTGTGGAGGCGCGCATGAGCGAAGCGACCGGCGGCGCGACGGCCGTGAGCGACGCGCTCGTCTTCGACGACGTTTCCACCGGCGTGGGACGCAACCGCTTCCTGCTGGACCGCGTGAGCCTGGCGATTCCCGAACGGGGCCTGCTCGGCATCGTCGGCCCGAACGGCTCGGGCAAGACGACGCTGCTGCGCACCGCGCTGGGTCTGATGCCGCTGTCGTCGGGCCGCGTGCTGCTGCGCGGCCGGCCGCTGCCGCAGTGGCCGGCACGCGCGTTCGCGCGGCACATCGGCTACGTGGCGCAGCAGGGCACGAGCCATTGGGACCTGAGCGTGACGGAGATGCTGCGGCTCCATGCGGCCGAGCTGTCGCCCGAGCTGGTCGAACGCTGCGAGCTCGAACCGCTGCTCGCGCGCCGCTTCGCCACGCTGTCGGGCGGGGAGAAGGCGCGCGTGAGCGTGGCGCGCGCGCTGGCGCACGGCCCCGCGCTGCTGCTGGCGGACGAGCCGGCGGCGCACCTCGACATTCCGCACCACCACCGGCTGATGGCCATGCTGCGCGAAACGGCGCGGCAGCGCGCGGTCGTCGTGGTGCTGCACGACCTGCATGTGGCCAGCGCCTGGTGCGAGCGGCTCGCGCTGCTTTCCGGCGGGCGCCTGCTCGCGCACGGCACGCCCGCCGAGGTGCTGACGCCCGCGCTGCTGTCCACGGCGTACGGTGCGCCGATTGCCTCGCACGAGGTCGGCGCGCTGCGCTTCTTCACCGGCGTGCCCGGTCAGCGGGCGCCGGCATGAACGCGCCGCTGCGCATCGACCTGGCCGGCTACTCGCGCGAAGCGACGCTCGGCGATCACCGCGCGTTTCTGGCCTTCTTCGAGGAAGCCGAACGGCTGGGCTTCGACGGCGTGTGGTTCCATGAATTCCGGCTGCTGCCCGCCGGCGGGCCTTACCCCTCGCCGATGCTGCTGGCCGCCGCCCTGCTCGCGCGCACGCAGCGCCTGCGCGTGGGCGTCTCGGCCCTGGTGCTGCCGCTGCACCATCCGCTGCTGCTGGCCGAGGAGATCGCACAGCTCGATTTGCAGAGCGACGGCCGCTTCGACGTGGGCGTGGGCCGCGGCACCGACGCGTCGACCTTGCGCGCGCTGGAGATCGACCCTGCCAGCACGCGCGAGCGCTTCGAGCGCGCCTGCCTGCTGCTGCGCGACGCGCTGAGCGGCAAGGCCGTGTCGTCCAGCGAGGGGCCGTGGCGCTTCGACGCACAGACCGTCGGCCCGGTGGGCTCGCAACGACAGCATCCGCAGCATCCGCCGCTGTACATCGCCGGCTCGACCGCCGAGACCATGGGCTTTGCCGTGGCGCATGGCTTGCCGCTGCTGCTGAGCCTGGAGCCGCCCGAAACGGCGCAGCTCGCGCACGTGGAGGCCGCCTTCGCGCAACGCGGGCGCGAGGGGCAGGCGCGGATGCTGGCGAGCTCGTCGCTCTCGCGCTACGTCTGCATCGGCGCGACGCAGGCAGCCGCCAGGGCGCAGGCCGACCGGCTGCTGCCGCTGCTGTACGCGCGCCGCCTGCACTTCGCGCGGCTGCGCGGCGTGTTGCCCGAACAGGTGCCGCCGCTGGACGCGGCGCGCGTGCTGCGCGAGCAGGTCGTGCTCGGCGATCCGCAGGACTGCGTGGCGCAGGTCGAACAGCTGGTCGCGCGCACCGGCGTGCGGCAGTTGCGCTGCGTCTTCAATGGCAACGGCGTGCTGGCCAGCGGCGAGGCGCTGGAGGGCATGCGGCTCTTCGCGCAGGAAGCCATGCCGGCGCTACGGGCGCAACACGCGCAACACGCGTTACAGGCGATGCATTCGAACCAGGCCCACGGCCCTAAGCATCCGCCACCGCATACGGCGTGAACCGGCTTTCGTTCTCGTTCACGTCCAGCGCCCGGCCCACGAAGGGGAACGCCCGCTGCGGGCAGGCCACACGCTCGCACACCTTGCAGCCCATGCCGATGGGCGTGGGCACTTCCTGGTCGGCCAGGTCCAGGCCCTTGGCATAGATGAGCCGCGAGGCGTGGCGGATGTCGCATCCCAGGCCGATCGAAAAAGTCTTGCTCGGTGACGCGAAGCCGCGCTGGCCGTGCGACACCGTGCGCGCCACCCACAGGTAGGTGCGGCCGTCGGGCATGCGCGCCAGTTGGCGCAGGATGCGCCCGGGCTGCGCGAAGGCCTCGTACACGTTCCACAGCGGGCAGGTGCCGCCGGTCTTCGAAAAGTGGAAGTGCGTGGCCGACTGCCGCTTGGAGATGTTGCCGGCGCGGTCCACGCGAATCAGAAAGAAGGGCACGCCGGGCGCGCCGGGCCGCTGCAGCGTGCTCAGCCGGTGGCAGATGGTCTCGAAGCCCACGCCGAAGCGGCGCGCCAGCAGGTCGATGTCGTAGCGCAGCGTTTCCGCGGCTTTCAGGAAGAGGCCGTAGGGCAGCAGCATGGCGCCGGCGAAGTAGTTGGCCAGGCCGATGCGCGCCAGCGCATGCGCCGTGGCGTCGCCGAAGTCGGCGCCTTCCACCAGCGACTCGATCAGCTGCGTCTGCTCCAGCAGGGCCAGCTGGGTGGCCAGCTGGAACGCCTGCTGGCCGGGCTCGAGGCTGCCCGACAGGCGCAGCACGCGGCTGGTGGCGTCGTAGCGGCGCTGGCTGTCGATGGCGTCGTCGTCGGTCGGCACCACGCGCACGCCGTGCTGCTTCATGAGCCGCAGCAGCAGCCATTCGGACAAGGGGCCGCCGTAGCTGCGCGCCTCGCCCGCCAGTTGCTCGGCCGCCATGTCCAGCGGCTCGAAGTGGTTCTGGTGGGCGAAGAAGAAATCGCGCACCACCTCGAAGGGCATGGGGCGCGCGCGCGTGAGCTCGCCGCGCCCGTCGCCGAACTCGGCGGCCATCATCTCCAGCCGCTCCATGGCCTCCTGGTGGCGCCGGTGCAGCGCGAGCAACGCGCGCGCCACCGCGGGCATCTGCGAGGCGACCTCGCGCAGCTCGGGCAACGCGACGGTCTCGCCGCCGGGGTTGTCGGCCAGCGCGTCGCGCATGCTGGAGACCAGGCGGGCCTCCTCGTCTTCGGAGAACTGCTGCACGTCGACGCCGAGCGCGCGGCTGATCTTCAGCAGCACGGCCACGGTGAGCGGCCGCTGGTTCTGCTCGATCTGGTTGAGGTAGCTGGGCGACAGGCCGAGCGCCTGGGCCAGCGCCACCTGCGTCAGGCCGCGCTCGGCGCGCAGCTTGCGCAGGCGCACGCCCATGAAGGTCTTGCTCATCGTGTGGTTCCTGGCGAGAAGGGGCGGTCAGCTGGACTTTGCAATATTCGCAATATTTACAAATTCGGCATTTTCCATTCGCAATGATTGGCTAATTCAGTCCTTCATTATGGGCACGCAATTGCGTAAATTGCGAATCCATGACGAACCACGACACGGCGCTCGAACTCACGGAAATCGTGTTTCCCGAGCACGCCAACCACTACGGCACGCTGTTCGGCGGCAACGCGCTGCTGCTGATGTCCAAGGCCGCCTTCCTGGCCGCGCGCGCCTTCGCGAAGTCCGACGTGGTGATGGCCAGCTGCGGCGACGCGCAGTTCCTGGCGCCCGTGCCGGTGGGCAGCGTGCTGCGGCTTCGCGCATGGACCAGCCGCGTGGGCCGCTCGTCGCTCACGGTCTGCGTGAGCGGCACGGCCGAGCAGTTGGGCCACGCGCCGCGGCTGGCGCTGAAGTCGCTGTTCGAGATGGTCGTCGTCGACAAGAACGGCCGGCCCGCGCGCATTCCCGGCGCCTACCTGCACAAAGAGAAAGAGAAGGAAGCAGCATGAACGACATCGCCACCCCCACCAACCCCGCACCCCCCGCAGTCACCGCCATCGCGGCAGTCACTGCCGTCCCGCCCCCAGCCAGCGGCTTCAAGCCGAAGAAGTCCGTCGCCCTGTCCGGCGTGACCGCCGGCAACACCGCGCTGTGCACCGTGGGCCGCACCGGCAACGACCTGCACTACCGCGGCTACGACATCCTGGACATCGCCGAGGTCTGCGAGTTCGAGGAAATCGCACACCTGCTGGTGCACGGCAAGCTGCCCACGGCCGCCGAGCTGCGCGCGTACAAGGCCAAGCTCAAGTCGATGCGCGGCCTGCCCGCGAGCCTGAAGGAAGCGCTGGAGCAACTGCCCGCCAGCGCGCACCCGATGGACGTGATGCGCACCGGCGTCTCTTCGCTGGGTTGCATGCTCCCCGAGAAGGAAGACCACAACGTGCCGGGCGCGCGCGACATCGCCGACCGGCTGATGGCTTCGCTCGGCTCGATGCTGCTGTACTGGTACCACTGGTCGACGCAGGGCAAGCGCATCGACGTGGAGACCGACGACGACTCCATCGGCGCGCACTTCCTGCACCTGCTGCATGGCCGCAAGCCGGGCGCCGCGTGGGAACGTGCGATGCACACCTCGCTGAACCTGTACGCCGAGCACGAGTTCAACGCCTCGACCTTCACCGCGCGCGTGGTGGCGGGCACGGGCTCGGACATGCACTCGGCCATCACCGGCGCCATCGGTGCGCTGCGCGGGCCCAAGCACGGCGGCGCGAACGAGGTGGCCTTCGAGATCCAGAAGCGCTACGACTCGCCCGACGAGGCCGAGGCCGACATCCGCCGCCGCGTGGCGGCCAAGGAGGTCGTCATCGGCTTCGGCCACCCGGTGTACACGGCGAGCGATCCGCGCAACGTGGTGATCAAGGGCGTGGCGAAGTCGCTGTCGCACGAGGCCGGCTCGACCAAGATGTTCGACATTGCCGAGCGGCTCGAAGGCGTGATGTGGGAGGTCAAGAAGATGTTCCCCAACCTCGACTGGTTCAGCGCGGTGAGCTACCACATGATGGGCGTGCCCACGGCCATGTTCACGCCGCTGTTCGTCATTGCGCGCACCTCGGGCTGGGCGGCGCACATCATCGAGCAGCGCATCGACAACAAGATCATCCGCCCGAGCGCCAACTACACCGGGCCGGAAGACCTGAAGTTCGCGCCGATCCAGGATCGGACGTAAAAAGAACAGGAGACGAGAAGAGGCCTGCGCCGCGCACCGTGCGTTAAGCATGTGAAAGCGCACAGGCCCGAGCGTTGCCCCCATGAACACCCACTACCGCAAGAACCTTCCCGGCACCTCGCTGGACTACTTCGACGCACGCGAGGCCGTCGAGGCGATCCGCGCCGGCGCCTGGGCCACCCTGCCCTACACCTCGCGCGTGCACGCCGAGAACCTGGTGCGCCGCTGCGACCCGGCGCTGCTCGCGCAAAGCCTGGTGCAGATCGTCGAGCGCCGGCGCGAGCATGACTTTCCGTGGTTTCCGGCGCGCGTGGTCTGCCACGACATCCTGGGCCAGACCGCGCTGGTCGACCTGGCCGGCCTGCGCGACGCCATTGCCGAACAGGGCGGCGACCCGGCGCAGGTGAACCCGGTGGTGCCGGTGCAGCTCGTCGTGGACCACTCGCTGGCGGTGGAGTGCGGCGGCTTCGACCCCGATGCCTTCGCGAAGAACCGCGCCATCGAGGACCGGCGCAACGAGGACCGCTTTCACTTCATCGAATGGACGAAGCGGGCCTTCAGGAACATGGAGGTGATTCCGCCGGGGAACGGGATCATGCATCAGATCAACCTCGAGCGGATGTCGCCCGTGGTGCATGCGCAGGACGGCGTGGCCTACCCCGACACGCTGGTGGGCACCGACAGCCATACGCCGCACGTCGATGCGCTGGGCGTGGTCGCCATCGGCGTGGGCGGGCTGGAGGCCGAGAACGTGATGCTGGGGCGCGCCTCGTGGATGCGCCTGCCGGTCATCGTGGGCGTGAAGCTCTCGGGCCGGCCGCAGCCGGGCATCACCGCCACCGACGTGGTGCTGGCGCTCACGGAGTTCCTGCGCCATGCGAAGGTGGTGGGCGCGTACCTGGAGTTCCACGGCGAAGGCGCGGCCAGCCTCACGCTGGGCGACCGCGCGACCATCTCGAACATGGCGCCGGAGTACGGCGCCACGGCCGCGATGTTCGCCATCGACGAGCAGACCATCGACTACCTGCGCCTGACCGGGCGTGCCGACGCGCAGGTGCGCCTTGTCGAAACCTACGCGAAGCACACCGGCCTGTGGGCCGACGCGTTGAAGGACGCGGTGTACGAGCGCGTGCTGCAGTTCGACCTGTCGACGGTGGTGCGCAACATGGCCGGCCCGTCGAACCCGCATGCGCGCGTGGCGACAACCGACCTGGCGGCGCGCGGCATTGCAGCGCCCTGGCGCGACGAGCCCGGCCGCATGCCCGACGGCGCGGTGATCATCGCGGCCATCACCAGCTGCACCAACACCAGCAACCCGCGCAACGTGATCGCCGCGGGCCTGCTGGCGCGCAACGCCAACCGCCTGGGCCTCGTGCGCAAGCCGTGGGTGAAGTCGT
The DNA here is from genome assembly GCF_900112425.1 of Variovorax sp. OK212. Lineage (GTDB taxonomy): Bacteria > Pseudomonadota > Gammaproteobacteria > Burkholderiales > Burkholderiaceae_C > Variovorax. The sequence goes on from NZ_FOLP01000019.1 coordinate 64,358, forward strand.
CGCTGGCGCCGGGCTCCAAGGCGGTGACGCTGTACCTGCAGGAGGCAGGCCTGATGGGCGAGCTCGAGCAGCTGGGCTTCGGCGTGGTGGCCTATGCGTGCACGTCGTGCAACGGCATGTCGGGCGCGCTCGACCCGGTGATCGAGCAGGAGATCGTGGCGCGCGACCTGTACGCGACCGCGGTGCTGTCGGGCAACCGCAACTTCGACGGGCGCATTCATCCGTATGCGAAGCAGGCGTTCCTGGCCTCGCCGCCGCTGGTGGTGGCCTATGCGATTGCGGGCACGGTGCGCTTCGACATCGAGCGCGACGTGCTGACCGTGGCGAACGGCAAGGAGATTCGCCTGAAGGACATCTGGCCGAGCGACGAGGAGATCGATGCCATCGTGAAGTCGAGCGTGAAGCCCGAGCACTTCCGCCAGGTGTACGAGCCGATGTTCGCGATCCGGCCCGACACCGGCGAGCAGGTGGCGCCGCTGTACGACTGGCGCGCCGCATCGACCTACATCCGCCGGCCGCCCTACTGGGAAGGCGCCTTGGCGGGCGAGCGCACGCTCAAGGGCATGCGCCCGCTCGCCATCCTGCCGGACAACATCACCACCGATCACCTGTCGCCGTCGAACGCGATCATGATGAACAGCGCGGCCGGCGAGTACCTGCACCGCATGGGCCTGCCGGAGGAAGACTTCAACTCCTACGCGACGCACCGCGGCGACCACCTCACCGCGCAGCGCGCCACCTTCGCCAACCCCACGCTGCGAAACGAGATGGTGCGCAACGGCGACGGCACGGTGCGCGCCGGTTCGCTGGCGCGCCTGGAGCCCGAGGGCCGCGTCATGCGCATGTGGGAGGCCATCGAAAGCTACATGGCGCGCAAGCAGCCGCTGATCATCGTGGCGGGCGCCGACTACGGACAGGGCTCTTCGCGCGACTGGGCCGCCAAGGGCGTGCGCCTGGCCGGCGTGGAGGCGATTGCCGCGGAGGGCTTCGAGCGCATCCACCGCACCAACCTGATCGGCATGGGCGTGCTGCCGCTGGAGTTCAAGCCGGGCGTCGACCGCCTCACGCTGAAGCTCGACGGCACCGAGACCTACGACGTGACCGGCGAGCGCAAGCCGCGCGGCGACCTCATGCTGGTCATCCACAGGCGCAACGCGCAGCGGCTCGACGTGCCGATGACCTGCAGGCTCGACACGGCCGAGGAGGTGTCGATCTACGAGGCAGGCGGCGTGCTGCAGCGCTTTGCGCAGGACTTTCTTGCAACGACAGCGCGCTCGCCCGTGGCCGCCTGAATCGAAAATCGCATCACCATGATCTACGCACCCCAAATCAGGATTCCCGCCACCTGCATGCGCGGCGGCACCAGCAAGGGCGTGTTCTTTCGCCTGCAGGATCTGCCCGACGCCGCGCAGGTACCGGGCAAGGCGCGCGACGCGCTGCTGCTGCGCGTCATCGGCAGCCCCGACCCCTACGGCAAGCAGATCGACGGCATGGGCGCGGCCACGTCGAGCACGAGCAAGGCCGTGATCCTGTCGAAGAGCAACAGGCCCGGCCATGACGTGGACTACCTGTTCGGCCAGGTGTCGATCGACCAGCCCTTCGTGGACTGGAGCGGCAACTGCGGCAACCTGTCTGCGGCCGTCGGGCCCTTTGCCGTCAGCAACGGCATGGTCGACGCGAGCCGCGTGCCGCGCGACGGCATGGCGGTGGTGCGCATCTGGCAGGCCAACATCGGCAAGACCATCGTGGCGCACGTGCCCATGTCGGGCGGCGCGGTGCAGGAAACGGGCGACTTCGAACTCGATGGCGTGACCTTTCCCGCGGCCGAAGTGCAGCTCGAATTCATGGACCCCGCCGCCGACGAAGAAGGCGCGGGCGGCGCGATGTTCCCCACCGGCCAACTGGTCGACACGCTGGACGTGCCGGGCGTCGGCGCGCTGCAGGCGACGATGATCAACGCGGGCATTCCCACCATCTTCGTGAACGCCGAAGCCATCGGCTACTCGGGCACCGAGCTGCAGGACGCGATCAACGGCGATGCCGCGGCGCTCGCGAAGTTCGAAGCCATTCGCGCGCATGGCGCGGTGCGCATGGGCCTCATCCAGCACATCGATGAAGCGGCCGGCCGGCAGCACACGCCGAAGGTGGCCTTCGTCGCGAAGCCCGCCGGCTACACCGCCTCCAGCGGCAAGGCGATTGCGGCGAGCGACGTCGACCTGCTCGTGCGTGCGCTGTCGATGGGCAAGCTGCACCACGCCATGATGGGCACGGCGGCGGTGGCCATCGGCACCGCCGCGGCCGTTCCGGGCACGCTGGTGAACCTTGCGGCCGGTGGCGGCGAGCGCGCGGCCGTGCGCTTCGGCCACCCCTCGGGCACCTTGCGCGTGGGCGCACAGGCCACGCACGCCGACGGCGAATGGCGCGTGACCAAGGCCGTGATGAGCCGCAGCGCCCGCGTGCTGATGGAAGGCTGGGTGCGCGTGCCCGGCGATGCCTTCTGAGCACCGCGCTCCTTCATTGACTCATTCACAGGAAACACCGATGTCGACTCGCAAGACCCTCCGATCGCTGGCCGAGGCACGCCGCGGCGTGCTGGTGCCGGGCGCCTTCAATGCGCTGTCGGCGCGCGTGATCGAAGACCTGGGCTTCGACGCCATCTACGTCACGGGCGCGGGCGTCACCAACATGTGGTTCGGCCTGCCCGACCAGGGCTTCATGGGGCTGCACGAAATCGCCGACCACACTGCGCGCATCCGCGATGCGGTGCGCCTGCCGCTGATCGTCGATGCGGACACGGGCTTCGGCAATGCGCTCAACGTGCGGCACACGGTGCGCGTGCTGGAGCGCGCGGGCGCCGACTGCATCCAGTTCGAGGACCAGGTCGCGCCCAAGCGCTGCGGGCATTTCTCGGGCAAGGACGTGATCTCCACCGAGGAGGCCGTGAGCAAGATCAAGGCGGCGGTGGACGCGCGCACCGACTCCGACCTGCTCATCATGGCCCGCACCGACGCAGCCGCCACGCAGGGCTTCGAGGCGGCGATCGAGCGCGCGCAGAGGTTCAGCGAAGCCGGCGCCGACATCCTGTTCGTGGAGGCCGTGACCACGGCCGACGAGATCCGCGCGCTGCCTCGACGGCTGGCGAAGCCGCAGCTCATGAACATGGTGATCGGCGGGAAGACGCCGATCTTCGGCGCCGACGAACTCGCGGGGTTGGGCTACGGCATCGTGCTGTACGCGAACGCGGCACTGCAGGGTGCGGTCGCGGGCATGCAGAAGACACTGACGGTGTTGCGTGAAACGAAGCGCGTGAACGAAGACCCGGCGCTGGTCGTTTCGTTTGCGGAGAGGCAACGGCTGGTGCGCAAGCCGGAGCTCGACGCGCTCGAGAAGCACTACGCGGTCTGAAGGGGTTGGCACTGCAATGGGTCGGTGCGGAGCCGGCTCTCGGTAGACTGCCGGGCACCATGCCGCCCCAAACCTCGACAACGCAGACCTTCCACAACTTGCCGGCCGACGCTGCTGCGATCGCACATCGGCTGCGCGCGGGCAACGTGGCGGCCTACCCCACCGAAGCGGTGATGGGCCTGGGCTGCGACCCGTCGAACGAAGCTGCGGTGACGCGCATCTGCGCGCTCAAGCAACGCTCGGTCGAGCAGGGCGTGCTGCTCATCGCAGCCGACTTTTCGCAGGTTGTGCCGTATGTCGACATGGCGCAGATTCCGACGGCCGCGCTCGACAGGGCGCTGGCGAGTTGGCCCGGCCCGTTCACCTGGATCTTTCCGCGCAGCGAGCAGGTGCCGGCGTGGATCTCGGGGCGGCATGCGGGCATTGCGCTGCGCGTGACGGCGCATGCCGGGGCGGCGGCGCTGTGCAGTGCCTTCGGCGGCGCGCTGGTGTCGACCAGCGCGAATCCGCACGGGAAGCCACCTGCACTCGACGCGGGTGAAGTGCTTTCGTACTTTCCGAGCGGCATCGACGTGCTGGTCGACGCACCGCTGGGCGGCTTCGCGAAACCGAGCGAGATTCGCGATGTGCTGACGGGCGAACTGGTTCGCGGCTAACGGCTAACGGCTAACGGCCAGCGGCCAACGACCCGCGGCGCTACAGCGGCGAATCGGGCTGGAACTCGGGCGATGGGCTCCAGAAGCCCTGCATCTCCATCAAGCCCGCGAGGCCCTGCGAACCCAGGTAGCCGGCCGTGGTGCCGACCGACACGTGGCCCAGGTTGTTCTGCACGACCTGGATCGGCACGGGCGGCCGCCCTGCCCTGCCCTGCAACGCGTGCGCGCCATGGGCATGGCGCAACCAGTGGATGCTGGCACGTTGCAGGTCCTTCGCATCGGCATCGCCGAGCGTGCGCGCGGCCTGCGCGAGGAACAGCTTGATGGCGCTGTAGAAGCCGGAAGTCGACCATGGCTTGGGGTGGTCCAGCTTCACGTCGAAACGAGCGAGCACGTGGATGGCACGGTTGTTCGCTGCGCCCACCTGCCGCTCGAAGCCGTGGTGCGCGAGTTCTTCTTCCAGGTCGGCGACCAGCTCGGAAGGCACGGGCACTTCGCGCCTGCGCCCGGCCCGGCCGTTGACCGACAACAGCCATCCGCCGGCATCGCGGCCGTCGGGCGTGCGGAAGGCCACCTGCTGCAGGTCGCCGCAGGTGGCGCCCGTGATTTCAGCCAAACGCAACCCGGTTGCATAGACCCAGCGCATGCCGCGGCGCAGGCGCCGGCCGGCTTCGGTTGCGGCGTGCTTCGCGAGCAGCGTGTCGAGGTGCTGCCACTGCGCGAAGCTGAGCGTGCGATGCATGCCCAGCGCACGCGGGGCGGTTGCCGGCTCGGCCATTGCGGCGAAGGGATTGCTCACCACGTAGTTCTGGCGCATCAGGAATGCGAAGAGGCTGCGCAGGATGGCCATTGCCTGGCGAACGGCGGTGGGCGCGAGCGGGCCTTCGAGCGGACGCCACAGCGGCGACCAGCGCTGGTTGTGGCGCGGGCCGCACCACGACGCGGGCGGCTGGGCAAGAAACTGACGGTAGGCGATCGCGTCTTCTGCCGCCAGCGAGGACAGCGCCGTCTTGCGCTCGAGCACGGCCCACAGCAACAGGCGCTCGGCCTCCTTGCGGTAGGAGCGTTGCGTGGGCGAAAGCTCGGCGGATGCGTCACGCGGTCGCTTCGCGGCGAGCCACGCGCCGATGGCTTCGTGGTCGGTCGCGGCTGTCAGCAGGCACGTGTCGCGCGGCGCGCGGCAGCGGCCGTTGCGGCCGTCGAGCTCGGCGGGCGTCACGAATTTTTCGAGCGGAACCAGGGCGGTTGCGGCCGGCACGACGGCGGCCAGGTCGCCCGGGCTCACCAGCCCGCGCCGCTGGGCCGCATGCGTGCCGACGCGAAGGCCGAGCGGCGACTCGTTGGCGCGCAGCCAGTCGAGGATGCGCGCGGCCTTGCGTTCACCGACCCCGGGCACCCGCACCCACCAGCGGGCGCCATTCAGGTTGATGCTCGCGATCAGCGCGACGAGGGTCGGCAGGCCCGCGAGTTCGAGCCGCGCGGCCACGGCGGGGTTGAGCCAGGCCGAGACGCCGTCGTTGGGGCGCGGGTCCTGGGCCGCAAGGCCTTCGAGCCAGCGCAGCGCTTCCAGCTGGCGCTCCAGGACGCGGGTGCGTCGCGAGGCGCGGGCGGCGCCACTGCCGCCTTGGCTTGCCGCCCCGGGGAAGGCCGTCTCGTAGGCCTCGATCTGCTCGGCTTCGGAGAAATCTTCCAGGCCCTGCGCATGCGCGAAGTCGCTCAGGCTCGGCAGCGGCGTGGCCGCGGCGAACTGCTCGGGGTCGAGCAGGATCAGCCGGGCGGTGCCGGGCCGCTGCTCGCGGCGCGCGGCAGCGGCGAATTCGTCGCGAATCCAAGCGATGGTGCGGCGCACGACCCGCAGGTCGGTGTGCTCGCCTTCCAGGCGAAGGTAGCGGTCCCAGCTGGTGCGCTCGTCGATGCCCTGGGCCAACGCCCGCATGAACGCGAAGTGACCGCGGTGGAGTTTGCGGGGCTGCAGCGGGGTCATGGGAATGGAGGTTCGGGCCCGGGCAGGTTTATTGCCAGAACTTCCACCACGGCCGGATGGGGGTGGGCTCGCTGGCCGGCGCGTCTTCGACGACGGCGGCTGCCTCGCGGGAACGGCGGCGGACTTCGACTTCCAGCGCGTGCGCCGTGCCGTAAGCCTCCTTCTCGCCGCGCTGCGCATGGGCGCGCCATTCATGCGCCAGTTTCACGAGGGTCTCGTCATCGATGTGTGCAAAGGGGGACGACGTACCGTCTGATGTCATGGGTGCCTGGGTCTTGTGGAATGAGTCGAGGGGCTCATTCTATTTCGATGATTAGCAGAATAATCATCCATGCAATTTTTGGTTGCATTTCTAGAGTCTGCAGCGCGACCTGGACTTAAGTGATTGATTTGATTGGCATTATCCGGGGGCTGGCCGGATGGCTGGTAGCGGGATGTTTCCATTTGGGCCTGCTTTGCCAAGGAAAACACCGTTACTCGAGGCCATGAGGCGAGAGATACGGCGGCTTATTCCCGACCCTTCGAGATTAACGATGCAAGTGCTTGTCGCTGCTGGAAACGCTGCGAAAGCCTGCGCTCACTTTCACAAGATCGAAAGGGCGCCGCACGAGGACCGGCATCGCGGCTACCAAGCTTCGCGACCTCCACAAAGGGCGCCCTGAGAATCGGGCTCGCTGGCATTGTGAGTGAATTTGGGCATCTGCTTGCCGTACTTGTTCGGTGCCAACGACAGGTGTGCATCCACTCGTCAAAGGCTCTGAAGGTGTATCGAACCCGGCCTGGCCCGCTGGCGGCACCTCCTTGCCATTGGGAAGTGCTCCAGCAGTGCTGGAACGGCCTTCCCTGGGGATGTCGTGGTGCACCAGCGCCTGAGGGATCGGGTGTTTCGCAATTGCCATTTGCGTGACCCGATCCAAAGTGGCTTGTCCGGGCCACGGCCAATTAACTACAAAGGCTGCCTGAACTGGACACTGGGCACCCTCAAATCCCAATAGATCTCACATTGGGGCAAGCTGCCTCGCCCAGATGCCGATCAGCTCAAGCTGCGTGCCCTGCGCAAAGCGTCGGAGATCGCAGATTCCAACGACTCGAGCGGGGCACTGATCGCGGCACCAGGCGTGAGGGTGATCGTGACCTCCCCGGCCTTCGAACGCACCAGCGTGCCAACCTTCTGGCCGTCGACCTGAACCTCGACCCGCTCGCTGCGCTCGAAACCGGGCGCAGCGTCCAGCAGACGCGCCAGCACCAGCGCCGGCGACAGCGTCTGGCCCCGCAGCTTTTCCACCCGCTTCAGGAGCGCGCGGCGGTCCAGCGCCATCGCGGCGTTGATCTGCTCGGCATGGCGGAAGCTGATTTCCAGTGGCGAGCGGAAGCATTCGACGACCGCTGACGGCAACTGCGCCACCATCAGCGCCTTTCGCACCCAGGTGTGGCTGACGCCCAATCCTTCGGCGAGCTGGCGTTGCGTGGGGAACAGTTGCTCTTCCAGGGCGCGCTGGTACATCACGCCTTGCTCGTACGGCGACAGGTCGGCGCGTTCGCGGTTTTCCCGGTCCATGGCGGCGAACAGGGCGGCGTCGCCCAGGTCGTCCGTCCAGATCGACGCCAGAACGGGGATGCCCAGTTCCAGCGTGGCGCGGTGCCGGCGGTGTCCGAAGACCAGTTCGAACTGGCCCGGCTCGTCCTTGAGCGGCCGCACCAGGATCGGCTGGACGTTGCCGCCTGCATGTTCGATGTCGGCCTTCAGGCCCGCGAACTCGCTGGTCTTGAAAGCCGTTTCGTGGCGGTTGGCCCAGCGGCTCGGCCGGATCGTGGCCGGGTCCATCTTGCGGGTCGGCAGGGAGCCTTCGTACTGGCGCAGCTTTTCGCGCAGCGCCGCCATCTCTCCCTCGACCTGCTGGATCTGGCCGCGGAACGCGAGCATCTGGCCTGGGCCGGTGCGCGGCACATGAGTGCCCCCCACGGCCGGTGGAAACCTGGTTTCCACGTTGATGCCTGCGGGGGCCACGTGCGGCGCCGGCTCTTCAGGAGGCGCTGCCTTCGGCAGGTCGACGGGTTGTGCGGGCGCCTGCGGCAGCGACAGGTTGGCGGTCAGCGCTTCGAGGCGCTTGCGGGTACTAGACATGGTGCGGACTCCTTGGGCGTGGAAACCTGGTTTCCACAAGCGGGGATCGCGATGCCCCAATCGGCGACGACGGCGATTTCGCCTGTCGCGGCTCGGACGCCAGTCGCTGGCATCCGGTCGTAGAAACAGAAGCTGCTGCTTCGCGTTTCCGTTGAATCGTCAGGTTCGGGCGGCATGCGGACTCGATGCCATGGGCAACGTTCGCGGCACTTCGTGGAAACCAGGTTTCCACGATCCCGCCAGCAACACGCCTGGCCTTGCGTGCCCTCATATTAGAAGACGCTTCTGGGCGAGCGAGCAGCAGCCCAGCGTCCAGCTCAACCATCCGCAGTGACAGGGCCTGGCGTGGAAACCTGGTTTCCACGCCAACGCGCACCGTCCTGCTTTCTCGCACACTGGCAGGGATTCGGTCTTGACTGCAACCTCCACCCATCAGCGCGCTCTCCCCTGGGCGGCCCAAGCGCCGACCACCGACTGCTCGACCAGTTCGACAAATGCGTCGTACGCATCCACGGCCCGCTTGTATGTCTTGGCTGCGCCTTCATAGCGCTGCACGTCATAGACGGTCGCGAACTCGGCGGCCTTGTTGCTCGTGACGCTGGTCTTCGGGATCTCGACCGGCAATGTGTATTCGCCGTAGGTCGCCTGGATCCACTGGCGCACCGCGGGCATGGCCGGGTCTGCCGCATCGACGCGGCTCAGCAGCACGTGCAGGAACTCGAAGGCCTTGCCCTCGCGGTCTTTGCTCTGGCCGTCGAGGTTTCCGCCCAGGTCGGCCAGCAGCGACCAGAACTGGGCCGACGAGGCAAAGTCCAGGCCCGACGGCGGAACCGGCACCACGATGCCATTCGCAGCCCAGAGCGCGTTGATGGTCACATAAGAGAGCGACGGCGGCGTGTCGATGACGATCACGTCGTACAGGTCGCGCACGCTTTCCAGGCCTTCGTTCAGTACGTCCCAGAACTTCGCGCCGGGTTCCTGCATCTGGCGTGCGGGCAACGCGAACTCGGCGGAGAACAGAAATGGCGCCGCGGCCACCAGGTCCAGCCCGTCCCAGTAGGTCGAACGGATGGCGTAGCGGATGTCGCTCTGCGTTCCGTCGCACAGCGGTCCGATGGTCATGTCTTCCGTGACCTCGGCTTCGGGCAACAAGCCGTGCAGCGTGGTCAGCGAGCCTTGCGGGTCGGTGTCGATCGCCAGCACGCGATGGCCGCGCAGGCTCAGGCCTTGCGCCAGCACCATGGCCGTGGTGGTCTTGGCGACGCCGCCCTTGAAGTTGCCGACAGCGATCGTGATCGCCTTGCGACCCGAGGGACGCATCTTGTCGGCACGGTAGGTGCGCGTCCAGCGGCGCAGCTCGTCGAGCTCGAAGGTGCGCTTGCCGCCCGACGGCGTCAGGCGGCCGGCCGGCAGGTCTTCCTTGGTGATGCGGTAGGCGACATGCGCCTTGTCCACGCCGCAAAGCGCGGCGAGTTGGGCGGTGGAATAGACGGGAGGAATCTTGCGAGCCTCGGGGGCGAGCAGCATTCCCCGGATCTGCTCGACCATGGAACCAGCGCGCGTGGCAAGGCCAGCGATGCGCTCCATGTTGATGACTTGCCTTGGAGGCGTTTGGGTGTCGGTGGAAACCTGGTTTCCACTGACGGGGGGCACGGGGACGGACATTGCATAGACCCTATTCGACAGAATCCGGCAATTCTACGAGAATCCATCGAATGAACAAGTTATACCGATTCCGCGGTCTCCATGCACTTGTCTAATGTGAGAAGGATTAGGGAACCCCGTCCCGGCGCCCAGCCATATGGGCGCATTTTGCCGTGCCACGCCCCTTCAGGTGCGCCACTGCGGGGCATCCGGGCGTGTTCGAGCCGCAGAACGGGATGGATCGGGGCGAAAAGGGCATCGGGCGAGGCCAGAACCCCATATCCACTCACATCAAACCCCATAGACATACACAGCAATGGCCGAAGAACCCCAATGGATCTCACATGAAATCCCATCGGATCTCACATTGAACCCCATAACTACTCACATAAACCTCGCCAAGTCCTTGTCACAGAACGAGAAAGTCAGTAGCCAAACTCTTCAAAGTCCCAAGTGTTTATCTTTAAATAAAACAAGTCGGTCCATTTCTTTGTGATTTGACCGATTCACAATACGGAGGCATGATGTGAACCCAAGCATTTGCGATACATCAGACATGGCCGAGGAAGATGCTCCGCCCAGCGCCCCGCGCCAACCCCCGACAGCAGACGAACAGAGCGTCGCCAAAGCCAATGAAGCCATTGCGATCCGACCCAAGCGCGGCCGTCTCACGCTGCTGTCCCGCCGTATCTACAACGCCCTGCTGTATCACTCGCAGCGCCAGGGCGTCGACGAACCCGTCTACAAGCTCGCCCTGAGCGAGCTCATCGGCGACGCCCGCTTCAACTCCAACAACACCGAGCTGCTCAAGGCCCACCTGCGCGACATGCAGGCGACGACCATCGAATGGTCGACCAGCGGCCCCGCGCTGAAGCGCTGGGTGTCGTCGCAGTTGCTGGGCACCGTCACCATCGAGGAACAGGGCAGGGGTCGCGCCTGCATGGTCACCTGGCGCTATCCGGAAGAAATCAAGGAGCGGCTCGTCCGCCCTCACCAGTACACGCGCGTGCTGCTGGAGATCAGCGGCCAGATGCGAAGCTATTCCGCCGCCGTGCTCTACGAGATCGGTGCGCGCTATCTCACCTCCCCCGGCCGCCTGTCGATGCGCGAGGACGTGGTCTGGTGGGCTGCCGTGCTGACCGGGCGCAGCGACATCAAGGAAGTCGACTACCGTTTCCTCAAGCGCGACGTGATCTCCAAGGCCCTGGCCGAGATCGACGCGCTGTGCGAAGACTTCAGCATCGAGCTCATCGAGCACAAGCGCGGGCGAAAGATCGAAGAGATCCAGTTCCGTGTCGTGCCCAAGGCGCAACAGCGCCTGGGCGAAATCCAGAATGCCGAGCGCAATGTGTTCGACCTGGCGCTGGTCGGCCGGCTCATCGCCCTCGGCATCAAGCAGGAAGAGGCGCAGGACCTCTACGCAACGACCGACGAGGGCCAGTTGCGCGCCACCCTCGACCACGTCGACCAGCGGCTGCGCAGCCCGACCATGCCCGAGCTGAAATCGCCCGCGGCCTACTTCAAGGACGCGCTCAAGAAGGGCTACGCGGCGATCAAGTCGCTGCCGCCCGCCGATGCAGTGCCGCCCGCGGCCGCCAGCGCCACCTCCGCTGCGCAACCCGCCATGCAGCAACAGCTGTCGCCGTCCGACCGCATGCAGCGCATCCGCGAGCTCTGGGAGAACGACCGCATGGCGCAGGCCCGCGCGATGTTCAGCGAGATGCAGCCGCCCGCGCAGGGCGAGCTGCGCGGCCAGTTCGAAACGCAGCGCCTCGAGCAGTTGGCACCGCCCATTGCCCGCGCTTGGCGCCGCGACGGCCCGGCCAGCCGTGTGGCCGCCAGCACGTTCTACAAGTGGGTCGCACAGACCACCTGGCCTGAAGAGCCTTCCGACCGCGTGCTGCTCGATTTCGCGCTGCAGCGCGGCGTAGCTGGGATCTGAGACCTCTTGCCGAGCAGTTGAGGCGCCAGCGTCGCGCTGAGGCGCCGGCACGCGCCCCGTGGTTGGCAGCGTGATGCCTTTCTAAAACGCGCCGTTAGTGGATTATTGAGAAATTGCGGCATCTGCGACCGGTTGCTCGACAGCGGAAGGCGAGGGCGCCCTTGGAATCGCATCGCCGACGCTTGCGAGCGACGCCATGCCCCATCCCCGGGCTCCGACAGGAGAACCCGGCACCTTCCCCAAGACTACTGCGCGACACCGCAAGTAGCTCTGCAACGGCCGCCTCGCTAGACTGCGCCCGCATCCACGGCCGCGCAGGCCGGGCCTTTTCATTCAACGCCCGAGGACACCCCATGCCGATCGACACCCTCGCCACGTGGCACCAACTGGTCGAGCGCCAGGACGCAGCGGGCCTCGACGCCCTGCTGGACGACGACGCGGTCTTTCATTCGCCGGTGGTGCACAAGCCGCAGGTCGGCAAGGCCATCACGCAGAAGTACCTGGCCGCCGCGTTCCAGGTGTTCTTCAACGACAGCTTTCGCTACGTGCGCGAACTCAAGGGCGAGCGCGACGCGGTGCTCGAGTTCACGCTCGAGCTCGACGGCATCAGCGTCAACGGCGTGGACATGATCAAGTGGAACGACGCCGGCAAGATCACCGAGTTCAAGGTGATGCTGCGGCCGCTGAAGGCCGTCAACCTGATCCACGAAAAGATGGGGGCCATGCTCCAGGCCCACATGCAAGCCCAGGCCAAGGCTCAGCCCCAGCCCGGCCCCTAGCTCAATCGACGCGGATGTTGCGCGCCTTCACCAGCGCGCTCACGCGGGCGCTTTCGTCCTGCACGAACTTCGCGAACGCCTCGGGCGTGGTGCCCGCCGGCTCCAGGCCCAGCTGCAGCAGCTTCTGCTTCACGGCCGGCTCGTTCACCGCCGCCTGAACCGCCTTGCCCAGCTTCTGCACCACCTCGGGCGGCGTGCCCTTCGGCAGGAACACGCCGTTCCACTCCACCACGTTGTAGCCCGGCAGGCCTGACTCGGCCAGCGTCGGCGTGTCGGGCAGCCCCGGCACACGCTTGGCTGAGCTCACGCCCAGCGCGCGCAGCTTGCCGCCTTTCACGTAGCCCAGCGTCGAGGCCACGTTGCCGAAATAGGCCGACACCTGCTCGCCCATCACGTCGGTGAGCGCAGGCGCGCCGCCCTTGTAGGGCACGTGCATCAGGTTGATCCTGGCCTGCTCGTTGAGCGCCTCGCCCGCCAGGTGCGAGCCCGTGCCGCCGCCCGCCGAGGCGAAGCTCAGCTTGCCCGGGTTCTTGCGCGCGAAGTCGATGAACTCCGTCACCGTCTTGTACGGCGCCGTGGCCGGCACCACCAGGATCTGCGGCGCCGTGGCCACCAGCGACACCGGAATGAAGTCCTTCGCCGCGTCGAAGGGCAGCTTGCGCAGCGACGGGTTCACCGAGAAGGCCGAGGCGTCGTACAGCACCGTGTAGCCGTCGCCGGCGGCCTTGGCCACGTTGTCCGCGCCGATCACGCCGCCCGCACCGGGCCTGTTGTCGATGATGATCTGCTGGCCCAGCGCCGTGCTCATCTGCTGCGCGACGATGCGCGCGGTGTTGTCCGCGCCGCCGCCCGCTGCGTAGGGGACGACCATGCGGATCGGCTTGTCGGGCCAGGCAGCCCAGCCCAGCAGGGGAGCGCAGGCGGCCAGCGCCGCGACGGATTTCAGGAGTCGTTTGTTCATGCCGGTGTCTCGGGTGTTCAAGGGGTCTCGGGTGTCCAGGGGTTGGTCGTTCAGGAAAAGTCGTAGAGCCGCGCCGGGTTGTCGACCAGCACGCGTTGGCGCTGGGCTTCGTCGGGCACCCAGGCGGCCAGCAGGTCGAACAGCTGCGCGTCGTCGGGCTTGCCGGTTCGTTCGGTGGGGTGCGGCCAGTCGCTGCCCCACACCACGCGATCGGGCGCTTGCCGCACCCACGCCTGCGCGAGCGCGACGGTGTCGGCATAGCCGCCCGCAGCGCCGAGCGCCGAGTCGAGGTAGGCGCCCGACAGCTTGATCCACGTGCGGCCGTTGTCGCGCAGCCGGCGCACCACGTCGAACGCGGGGTGTGCCTGTGCATCGGGCTGCGGCATGCGCGCCAGGTGATCGAACACGACGGTGCAGGGCAGCCGCGCGAGCAGCGCCGTGTGTTCCACGATCTGCCCGGCGTTCCAGTGCAGTTGCACATGCCAGCCGAGCGCATGCACGCGGTGGGCGAGCGGCTCGACCATGGAAAAATCCGTTGCCGTGCCGGCCGCGGTGTACAGCGTGAAGCGAATGCCGCGGATGCCGCCCGCGTGCAGGCGCTCGAGTTCGGCGTCGCTCACGTCGGGGCGCACCACGGCCACGCCGCGCGTGTGCCGCGCGCCCAGTTCGCGGATGGCCGCCAGCGTCACGCTGTTGTCGATGCCGTGCACGCGCGGCTGCACGACCACCGTGCGCTGCGTGCCGATGCGCCGCTGCAGCAGGCGGTAGTCGCCTGCGGTCGCATGGTCGAGCATTGCATCGGCCGAGCCGTGCAGCGCAAAGCGGCGGTCGTACACGTGCATGTGCGCATCGCAGGCATCTTCGGGTGCACTGCTGGCGGGCTGGCGCGTGCCGCTGCTGTGCGGCACCACGAGGTCGGCGCGCATGGCTTCAGTCGTCCGCGCGGCCGGCGGCCTCTTTCGCGGGCAGCACGCGCTGCGTGTGCTGGCCCAGCGTGGGCGCTGCGAAGGGCTCGGGCCCGGGCGTGCGGCCGAATTGCACGGGGCGGGTGAAGCCGCGGTACGAACCCAGCGTGGGATGCGCGAAGTTCGCGACCATGTCCTCGGCCAGCACCTGTGCGTTGTCGAACATGTCTTCCACCGTGCGCGCGGCGGCGCAGGGCACTTCTTCGCCGAACAGTTCTTCCCACTCGAGCGCGGTGCGTTCGGCCAGTGCGGTGCGCAGCCGGGGCACGATTTCCGCGAAGTGCTGCGCGCGCTTGCGCACCGAGTCGTAGCGCTCGTCGGCGGCCAGCTCGCCCAGGCCGACCTTGTCGCACAGCGCCCGCCAGAAGTGCGGCGTGTTGGCCGAGATGTAGATGTGCCCCTCGCGCGTGGGGTGGATGCCGGTGATGCCGCCCGAGCGCATGTCGCGTCCCACGTCCTTCGGCTCGCCCTCGGCCCACACCATGCGCGCCGACTGCATCGTGAGCGCGGAGCGCAGCAGCGACACGCCCACGAACTGGCCTTCGCCGCTCTTCTCGCGCTCGTACAGCGCGGAGGCCACGCCCGCGGCCACCAGCGCGGCCGCGTAGTAGTCGACCACCGAGCCGTAGATGATCTCGGGCGGCTCGCCGCGCTTGCCCTGCAGCGCGCACATGCCGGTCATGGTCTGCAGCACCTGGTCGTAGCCGGCCTTCGCGCGCAGCGGGCCGGTCTCGCCGTAGCCCGTCACGCTGCAGTAGATGAGCCGCGGGTTCACCAGCTTCAGCTGGTCGTACGCAATGCCCAGACGGGGCGGCACGCTGGGGCGGAAGTTGTGCACCAGCACGTCGGCCGTGCGCACCAGGTCCATCAGCGCGGCCAGGTCATCGGGCTGCTTCAGGTCGAGCACCACGCCGAGCTTGCTGCGGTTCACGCCGATGAACGCGCGGCTCTCGGCCTCCAGCGTCGACGGGTACTTGCGCAGGTTGTCGCCCGTGGGCGGCTCGATCTTGATGACCTCCGCGCCCTGGTCGGCCAGCAGCGAGCAGCCATAGGGGCCCGCGATGTAGGCGCTCAGGTCGAGCACGCGCAGGCCGCTCAGCGGCCCCGCGGGACCGGTGCGCGCGGGCAGGCGCGTGCTGTCGTCCGCGGCGTGGGAGGCGGTGATGCTCATGGGTGTTTCCTCAATCGGCGGTGATGTTCTGTTGCCTGGCCAGCTTCTTCCAGCGCTCCACGTCGTCCGCGATGACGGTGCCGAACTGCGCCGACGTGAGCGGCGTGGCGATCGCGCCTTCGCGCAGGAAGTTGGCCGCGATGGCGGGCTTGGCCAGGATGCGGTTCACGGCGGTGTTGAGCTTGCCGACCACGTCGCCCGGCGTGCCCGCCGGTGCCAGCAGCCCCCACCACAGTTCGAATTCGTAGCCGGGCACCGCCACGGCCATGGGCGTGAGGTCGGGCGCGACGGGGCTCTGCGTCAGGCTGGTGATGCCCACCGCGCGCAGCTTGCCCGCACGCACCATCGGCAGCAGCGAAGGGCCGCTGGAAATCAGCAGCTGCGTCTGGTTGCCGATCAGGTCGGTCACGGCCGGGCCCATGCCCTTGTACGGGATGTGCGCAATCTGCAGGTCGCCCACCTTGGCCTTGAGCAGCTCGGTGCCGAACTGGTTCACGCTGCCCGAGCCGGACGACGCGTAGTTGTACTGGCCGGGCTTGGCCTTGATGGCCGCGATGAGCTCGGCCGGCGTCTTGGCGGGGAACTCGTTGTTCACCGCGACGATGAACGGGCCCTTGGCGAACATGGCCACGGGCGCGAGGCCCTTCACCGGGTCGAAGGGCAGCCTGGTCTGCACGGCCGCGTTGGTCGTCATGCTCGAGGACACTGCCACCAGCGTGTAGCCGTCGGGCGTGGCGCGCGCCACCTGCCCGGTGCCGGTGTTGCCGCTCGCGCCGGGCCGGTTGTCGATGATCACGGGCTGCTTGAGCTCGTCGCCGAGCTCCTTGGCGACCTGGCGCGCGAAGGTGTCGTTCGATCCGCCGGCCGGGTAGGGCACGACGATGGTGATCGTCTTCGAAGGGAAGGCGCCTTGAGCGAAGGCTGTGCCGGCCAGCGTGGCAGCGGCAACGACGGCGAGCGTGCGCAAGCGAAAACCAAAGCGAAAGCGAACGGACGAGGGGAACTGCATTTTTGTCTCCGGGGTTTTTATGAATTCAGGAAGCGCGGTTGGCAAGCGGACGCCGGCTCAACGTGGCAGCAGCCCCAGGCTGCGTGCGCTCTGGACGATGGCGCGCGCGCGGACCACGAAAGGGCCGTCGATCATCTTTCCGTCCACCACGTAGGCACCGACACCGTCGGCATCGGCCACGCGCGTGGCCTCGACCACCTTGCAGGCGTGCGCGATTTCTTCGTCGGTGGGGCGGAACACGTCGTTGGCCATGGCGATCTGGCTCGGATGGATGCAGGTCTTGCCGAGGAAGCCGAGGTTGCGCGCCAGCCGGGCCTCGGCGCGAAAGCCCTCGGCGTCGCGAATGTCCGCGAAGGCGCTGTCGTAGGCATACAGGCCCGCTTCGCCCGCAGCGATGCGCACCGCGAACATCGCCTGCTGGATGGCCGCCGGCTCGCGCCGCGCAATGCCCAGCGGCTCGAACAGGTCGCCCAGCCCCAGCTGCAGGCCCGCCACGCGCGGATGCGCCAGCGCCAGCTCCGACGCCATGCGCAAGGCCGCAGGCGTCTCGATGTTCAGCAGCAGGCCGATGGGCGCCTGCACGCCGTTGGCGCGCTCCGCACGCTCGATGGCTTCAATGGCGGTGCGCACGTGCGCCGCGCTTTGCGGCTTGGGCAGGTTGATGAGGTGCACGCCGGCCTGCGCCGCGGCCGCCACGTCGCGCTCGAAGTGCGGCGTGTCCATGGCGTTGATGCGCACGATCAGCGTCTTCGTCGACGCGGCCGTGGCCGCATCGCCGCGCACCAGGAACTGGCGCACGGTTTCGCGCGCCTCGTCCTTGCGCGGTTCGGACACGGCGTCTTCCAGGTCGATGCAGATGGCGTCCGCCGCACTGGCCAGTGCCTTGGCGAACAACTCGGGGCGGGAGCCCGGAACGAACAGTTTGCTTCTCATGAACGCAGTGTCTGCAGTTCATGAGCGAAGAAAAACAGGGGATGACTGCGATCAGATCATAGAAAATCTACTTTCATGGAAACCGCGTACCTGCACAGCTTTCTCCTGGTGGTGGAGTCGGGCTCGATGTCCGAAGCCGCGCGCCGGCTCGACCTCACGCCCGGCGCCGTGGCCCAGCAGATCCGTGCGCTGGAGCGCGAGCTCCATGCGCCGCTGCTCGCGCGCGCCGGCCGCACGGTGCAACCGACCGAGGCCGGCCACCAGCTGGTGCAGCGCGCGCGCACGCTGCTGCGCGAGGTGAGCGACATCAAGGCGCTGCTCGGCAGCGAGGCGGCCGGCGGCGAGCTGGTCATCGGCACCATCAACACCGCCATCCACAGCCTGCTGCCGGACATCCTCGCGCGCTTCGTGAAGACGCACCCCGGCGCCAAGGTGTTCCTGCAGTCCGGCACCACGGCCACCCTCTACAAGGGTGTGCAGCAGGGCGAGCTCGACGCGGCCGTGTGCCTGTACCCGCCGTTCGCGCTGGCCAAGACCTTCGACTGGTCCCTGCTGCGCGAAGAGCCGCTGGTGCTGCTCGCGCCGAGCCGCCTGGCGCGGCGCGATCCGCACGAGCTGCTGCGCACCTCGCCGCTCATCCGCTACGACCGCAACCTGGGCGGCGGCAAGCAGGCCGACCGCTACCTGCGCGCCGCGGGCATCGTGCCGCAGGAGCGCTTCGAACTCAGTTCGCTGCTGGCCATTGCGATGATGGTCGACCGCGGCCTGGGTGTTTCGCTGGTGCCCGACATCGCGTCTCCGCTGCTCGACGGGCAGAAGGTCGTGAAGATCGCGCTGCCCTTGCCTTCGGAGCACCGGCGCTTCGGCATCCTGTGGCTGCGCGCGTCGGCGCGGCTCAGGTTGATCCAGGGCTTCGTGGACAGCGCGAGGCTGGTGACGGACGGCAAGGGCGGCACGCGCCGCACGGCATCGGTGCGTTGACGCAACGGCGCGGTGCGCCGGTTCAGGTGCCTTCGATCGACGAAAACGGATCGAAGGTCAACGAACTGGTGAAGCCCGGGTCGGTGATCGCATCGCATGCGAACGGGGTCGGCACGGTGAGCGGCAAGGTGCGCCCGGGCAGCAAGACAGATGCCTTCGTCAGGCTTGCTCTTTCGCCAGCCGCTGCCATTCGAATTCGATGCCGTGCCCCGCGCGGCTCGGTGCGAGCGCGAAGCCGTCCTGTATCTCCAGCGGCTGCGCGATGTAGCGGTCCAGCCCGAAGCCGTGGGCTTCGAGGTAGGCGCAGTTGGGAGTCGACGCCAACAGTTGCACGGTGACGTCGTGCGCGCCGTGCGAGGTCACGGGCAGGTTGAAGGCCTCGGCCAGGTGCGCGATCTTCATGAACGAGGTCACGCCGCCGCAGTTGGTGACGTCGGGCTCCGGAAAGCTCACGCCGCCGCTCTCGATCAGGTGCTTGAACTCCCACAGCGTGCGCAGGTTCTCGCCGGCCGCGATCGGCAGGCCGCCGTCGCGCAGCACGCGCGCATGGCCGGCCACGTCGTCGGGAATCAGCGGCTCCTCGAGCCACAGCGGGTGGTACGGCGTGAACGCGCGTGCCGCGCGAATCGCCTGATCGGCCGTCCATTTCATGTTGGCGTCGACCATCAGCGCAAACTCCGCGCCCAGGTGCTCGCGCATCGCCGCGAGCCGTGCGACGTCTTCGCCGAGGCTCTTGCGGCCCACCTTCATCTTGATGGCGCGAAAGCCCTTCTTCAGGTTGGCGTCGGTCTGGGCGAGCAGCTTGTCGAGCGGCAGGTCGAGGTCCACGCCGCCCGCGTAGCAAGGCACGCGCGGGTCATGCCCGCCGAGCAGCTGCCAGCTCGATCTGGTCCTGCACGTACAGCGCCGCCACCCGCGCCTTGCCGCTGTTGTTGGCGTCGGTCGCGGCCTGGCGGTAGACCACCGGCGCGTAGGTGGTCGGAAACGCCAGCGGCACCGTCACGCTGGTTGCCGTGTTGTTGACGAAGCCGGTGTTGCGGAAGTTGTCGGTGTCCTGCTGGCCGAGTTCGGCGCCCACGAGCAGCTTGTGCTTCACCGCGCCCGTGTTCAGCGAGAACGTCAGGTCGGTCTGGTTGAAGATGCTCTTGCGCGAGGTGGTGGTCGCAGGCCGAGGCGCCCGGGCTGAACTGATCCCCGGCCGGCGCGTTGGGGCCGGATGTGCGAATGGTGCGAACGGGCTTCCGTTTGCTACAACCATCTGCTTACAATGAGAACCATTCGCAACAAGTGCTGCGACCGCATTGCAAGCCCTCCATGCCCGCCACCGACGCCTCGATCCGCCTCGTGAACACGCTGTACAGCGACCATCACCCATGGCTGCTGGACATGCTGCGCCGCAAGCTCGGCAACCTGGACAACGCGGCCGACCTCGCGCACGACACCTTCGCGCGCATCCTGTCGTCGAACGAAGCGGGCCCGCTGCGTGAACCGCGCGCCTACCTGACCACCGTGGCGAGCCGCATCGCGGCGCAATACTTCCGCCGCCTCGCGCTGGAGCGCACCTACCTCGACGCCATTGCGCACCTGCCCGAGGCCAGCACGCCGTCGCCCGAAACCCGCCTGCTGGTCGTCGAGGCGCTCGCGGCCGTGAGCCGCGTGCTCGACGGCCTCAAGCCGCATGTGCGCGAGGTCTTCCTGATGGCGCAGCTCGACGGCCTGAGCTACCCGCAGATCGCCGAGCAGCTGGGCCTGACCCTCAACGTCGTGCAGAAGGCGATGGGCAAGGCCTACCGCCACTGCTACGACGCCGTCTATGGCGATTGAGTCCGAGGCCTGGCTCGGCCAGCCGGTGTTCAAGCCCGCGAGCGACGCGCCGCGCGCCATCGATTCGTCGGTCGTCGACGAAGCCGTCGCGTGGCTGGTGAAGATCCAGTCCGGCGGCGCATCGGCCGCCGACAGCGCCGCCTGCGACGCATGGCGCCGCTCGCACCCCGACCACGAGCGCGCCTGGCTGCGGCTGTGCGGCCTGGGCCGCGACCTGCGCGAAGGCACCACCGGCATTCATCCGCAGGTCGCGCGGTCGACGCTGCGCGGCGCCGAGCGCCAGCAGCGCCGCTGGGTGCTCAAGTCCGTCGCGGGCGTGGGGCTCGGCGCCTGGGGCGCCTGGGCGCTGCGGCACGACATCGCCTTGCTGGGCGCCGACCACCGCACCGGTGCCGGCGAGCGGCGCAGCGTGGTGCTGGCGGACGGCACGCAGCTGGTGCTCAACACGCGCACCGCGGTCGACGTGCGCTTCGACGCCGCCACGCGCACGCTGCGGCTCCTCCACGGCGAGATCATGGTGACCACCGGCAAGGACGCCGCCCAGCGCCCCTTCATCGTGCTCGGCCGCGACGGCCGGCTGGTGCCGGTGGGCACCCGCTTCGTCGTGCGCGAGTTCGACGAAGGCGCGCATGCCACCGGGCTCACGGTGCTCGAAGGCGCGGTCGACGTCAGCGCCGGCACGCAGTCGCAGGTCACGCGGGTGGAGGCGGGCAGCCGCGTGCGTTTCGGCGCGGGCAGCGTCGGCATGCTGAACCGCGCCGACGAACGCGCCGTGGCCTGGACCGACGGCATGCTGGTGGTCGAGCGCATGCGCCTGGGCGATTTTCTCGATGAGCTGGCCCGCTACCGCAGCGGTGTCTTGCGCTGCGACCCGGCCGTGGCCGGCCTCCTTGTGAGCGGCGCCTTTCCGCTCGCCGACACCGACGCGGTGCTCGCCATGCTGGAGGAAACGCTGCCCGTGCGGCTGCGTTCCGCGAGCCGGTTCTGGGTGAGCGTCGCCGCCCGCTGAACGGGTTCTCAAAAAATTTCTGCCGAAAGCGGCAGGTTTCCAGATCTCGTGCATCAACGAATGGAGGTGCCGCGAAAACCAGCGGCGCGGTTTTTCCATCCCATCCGATCACAGAGAGTTCTTCACATGGCATTCATCGCCAGGCCCGAAAGACGCGACCCATGCGAGCCGCGCGATCCATGCGACCCACGCGAACGCAGTTTCCAGCCCTTCGCGTTGGCGCTCGCCGCGCGCGCCGGCTGCCTGGCCGCAGCCATGGCTGCGGGTGCACCAGCCTGGGCGCAGGCCGCACAGGCCGCACAAGCCGCACCGGCGGAACCCGCCCCGCAGGCGGCCGCCGCGAGCCGCCCCTACGCCATCGAGGCCGGCTCGCTGGACAGCGTGCTCGGCCGCTTCGGCCGCGAGGCCAACGTGATGATCGCCATCGACCCCACGCTGACCCAGGGCCTGAAGAGCCCCGGGCTGCGGGGCAGCTTCACCGTGCCCGCCGCGCTCGACCGGCTGCTCGCGGGCAGCGGCCTCGAAGCGGTAGCGGGCGCCAACGGCGGCCTGCGGCTGCGCAAGACCGCATCGGCGGTGGGCGCCGAAGGCCCGGAGAAGACCGCGCCGGGCACTGCCGCCGGTGTCGCCGGCGCTACCGGCGCCAGCGGCACCACCGGCACCACCGGCACCACGGGCCCCACGCTCGCCCCGGTCACCGTCAGCGCGCGGCGCGAGAAGCTCTACGACGTGCAGGACGTCAACGCCGGCGCGCTCGGCGTGCGCTCGCTGCAGGACCTGCCGTTCGCCGTGGGCTCCTACACCGTCGACACCATCGAGACGCAGCGCGCGCGCACCGCGCTCGACGTGCTGCGCAACGACCCGTCGGTCACGCCGACCTCGGGCTTCTCGTCGTTCGACGGCGTGGCCGTGCGCGGCTTCTCGGCCAACGCGTTCAACAACGTGCGCCGCGACGGCCTGCTGGCCAACATCTACAGCGACGTGCCGCTGGAGAACAAGGAGCGCGTCGACGTGCTCAAGGGCCTGTCGGGCTTTCTCTACGGCGTGGGCGAGCCCAGCGGCATCGTCAACTACGTGATCAAGCGCCCCACGCGCGAGCGCTTCGCCAGCCTGACGGCCGAGGTGCGCAGCTACGGCGGGCGCTATGCGGCCATCGACGCCGGCGGGCCGCTGGACGCCAACGGCACCGCGGGCTACCGCTTCAACGCGGCCACTGAAAAGGTCGGCGACTTCACGCACTTCGGCGACCTGAAGCGCGACTTCCTGAGCGGCGCTGTGGACATCAAGATCAACCGCGACACCCTGCTGCAGCTCGACTTCGACTGGCAGAAGAAATCGCTCGCGGCCAGCGGCATGATCGGTGCGCGCAGCGACGCGACCGTGGTGCCGGCCTCGAGCTTCGACCCGCGCACGCTGGTCGGCCAGCCCTGGGGCCAGTACAAGACCGACGCCTGGAACCTCGGCGCGCGCCTGGACTACGCCATCAACAGCCAGTGGGACCTGACCGCGCAGCTGGGCTTCAGCCGCACCCAGCGCAACGCGCTGTTCTTCAACGCCTCGCAGGTGGCCGCCAACGGCGACGTGCTCAAGGGCAACACGCGCTACGAGGGCGAGCCCTATCCCACGGCCGCGGGCCAGCTGTTCGCCACCGGGCGCTTCAAGACCGGATCGATCGGGCACGAGACGGTCGTCGGCTACTCGTACTCGAGCCTCGAGTCGCCCGACGGCGACTACCTGCGCTTCCCGCAGATGATCGGCAACGTCTACCGGCCGCTGCCCTACGCGCAGCCCTACCTGCCCGACAACACGCACCTGCCCTCGAGCACCGCGCGGCAAAGCAGCGTCTTCGTGAGCGACACCATCAGCTTCACGCCGCAGTGGCAGCTGCTGCTGGGCGCGCGCCACATCGCCTACGGCAGCGACATCGGCAGCAAGTACGACGGCACGCCGAAGTACAGCACCCGCGTCACCGTGCCCACGCTGAGCGTCATGTACAAGCCGAGCGAGCGCACCACCGTCTACGCCACCTACGGCGAAGGCTTCGAGCAGGGTGCCTATGCGCCCAGCTATGCCGACAACGCGCTGCAGAAGCTCGGCCCCATCAAGAGCCGGCAGTACGAGATCGGCGTGAAGAGCCGCGTGCTCGACGGCCTCATGCTCACCGCCGCCGCCTTCGACATGGACAAGCCGCTGCAGGCCGTCTCGCCCGCCGACAACATCTTCCGCCAGCAGGGACGGCAGCGCCACCGCGGCGTGGAGTTCACCGCGAACGGCGAGATCACGCCGCAGCTCAGCGGCATCGCCGGCGTGTCCTGGCTCGACGCGGAACAGCGCGACACCGGCGACGCGGCGCTCGAAGGGCGCCGCCCCAGCAACGTCGCGCGCTTCCAGGCGAACGTGTTCCTCGACTACCGGCTCGCGTCGGTGCCGGGCCTGTCCTTCAACACCGGCGTGTACCACGTGGGCAACCGCCCGCTGGACCGCGCCAACACCATGATCGTGCCCAGCTTCACGCGCTGGGACCTGGGCGCCGCCTACGTGACGCGGTGGATGGGCAAGTCCTCGGTGATCCGCCTGTCGATCGAGAACGTCACCAACCGGCGCTACTGGAGCTCGGTCAACTACGGCGGCGTGACGCAGGGCAACCCGCGCATCGTCCGCCTCGCGACCACGGTGAACTTCTGAGAAGGGCGGTCCGCATGAACAAGCTCCGAACGGCCGTGCGCACGGCCGTCCTCCTGTGCGCGCTGGCGGCAAGCGCCACGGCGCTCGCGCACGGCGTGTGGGTCGCGCAGCGCGCGAGCGAACTCGCGCTCGTCCTGGGCGAAGGCGCGCTCGACGAAAGCTACGAGCCGCGCCAGGTCCACGAGGTCAAGGCCTTCACCGCGCAAGGCGCGCCGGCCGGCGTCAAGCTGCAGCCGCGCACGCGCAACGTGGTCGTCGAGCCCGCCGCCGACGCGGCCGTGCTGTCGATGGCGGTGGAAGACGGCTTCTGGTCGCAGGGCCCCGACGGCAAATGGGTGAGCGGCTCGCGCGCGCAGGTGCCCGCCGCGAAGAAGGCGGGCTACTACATGAAGTACGGCACCACCTTGCTCAAGCCGGTGGCCATGCCCTTCAAGCCGCTGGGCATGGCGCTGGAGATCGTGCCGCTGGCCGACCCGATGGCGCTGCGCCGCGGCCAGCCGCTGGCCGTGCGCGTGCTCTCCAGGGGCAAGCCCGTGGCCGGCGCCGCCGTCATCGGCGACTTCACCGGCAATGTGTCGGGGCCGCGCGCCAGGACCGACCGCACGGGGCGCGCGTCGGTCGTGCTCGGCAGCAGCGGGCTGAACGTGATCGCCGTGTCGCTCGTGCGGCCGCGCGCCGACAAGGCCGAGGCCGACGAAGACGGCCTCGAGGCCACGCTGGCCTTCGCCCTGCCGAAGACGGGCGACTGACGCGGCAGCGCCCGGCAATGCGCAAGCGCCTCCTGCGGCTGCATCGCTGGGCCGGCCTCGCCACGGCCGCCTTTCTCGTGCTCGCCGGCCTCACCGGCAGCCCGCTGGCCTTCGAGGACCCGCTCGAGGCCTGGCTCAACCCGTCGCTCTTCGTCGTTGCGTCGCAGGCCGTGCCGATGCGCGACGCCTTCGAACTGCGCGAACTGGCGCAGCGCGCCGCGCCGCCGCAGGCCCGGATCGACAGCGTGATCCTGGCGCCGCAGCCGGCGCGCGCGCTGCGCTTCATCCTCGCGGCCCGCACCGATCCGCTCGCCGATCCACTGACCGGCCAGCCGACGCCGCTCGACGTCGACGAGCTTTTCATGAACCCGTACACCGGCGAAGTGCTCGGCACGCGGCTGTGGGGCCGCTCGCTGTTCGAGCGCAAGACCGCCGTCAGCTTCATCTACCGGCTGCACTACGCGCTGGCGCTGCCCGTGCCCTGGAGCGCGCGCGTGCTCGGCGCGGTTGCGTTGCTGTGGACCTTCAACTGCCTCGCCGGCTTTTTTCTCACGCTCCCGCGGCAAGGCCCTGCCGGCTGGTGGCGGCGCTGGCGCGCGGCCTGGCGGCTCGCACCGCGAGGCAGCGCCGCGCGATGGAGCTTCAGCCTGCACCGCAGCTCAGGCCTCTGGCTCTGGCCGGTGCTGCTGGTGTTCGCAGCGTCGGCCGTGATGCTCACGCTGCGCGACAGCGTCTACCGGCCCGTGATGTCGCTGGTCACCGTGACGCAGGACGCGTGGGCCGGCCTGCCGGCGAAGCCGTTCGATCCTTCGCAGTCCTTGCTCGAATGGCGCGCCGCGCACGCGGCCGCCCGCGAGGCCATGGCGGCGGCGGCCAAGGACAAGGGCTTCACCGTCATCGCGCAGCGCGACCTGCGGCTGGACCGCTCGCGCGGCCTCTACGCCTACCGCGTGCGCTCCAGCCTGGACATCCGCGATGCCGCAGGCTCGACCACGGTGCTGATCGACGCGTCCACCGGCGCCTTGCGCGGCTTCGTGGGTGGTGCGAGCGGCAATGCGCTGGAAGAGTGGCTGGGCGCGCTGCACATGGCGCGCGTGTTCGGCATGCCCTACAAGGTGCTGGTGGCGCTGCTCGGCCTTGCCGTGGCCGTGCTGTCCGTCACCGGCGTGTGGGTGTGGGCCCGCAGGCGGGGCGCCGTGCGCGTCAGGCGCCGCGCACCCCGCGCGCCATCAGCGCCCGGTACGCCGACGGCGAGTGACCGAGGCTGCGGTTGAAGAACTTGCTGAAGTAGGCCGCGTCGGCATAGCCCAGCTGCGTGGCCACCTCGGCCACCGGCATCTCGGTGTAGGCCAGCAGCCGCCGCGCCTCGAGCAGCAGGCGCTCGTGCAGCAGCTGCTGCGCCGATTGCCCCATGGTGTTGCGGCAGCTGCGGCTCAGGTGGTCGGGCGTGACGGCCAGCAGGTCGGCATAGAAGACCAGCGGCCGATGCTCGCCGTAGTGCTGCTCCACCAGCGCCTGGTAGCGCCTGACCAGGGCGTCGCGCGCGCCGGCCGATTGCTCGCGCGCGGACTGCCCGTCGCGCAGCCGCACGAACTGCACCGCCAGCAGCGTGGCAAGGGCCAGCAGCGCATGCACGCGGCCGGGTTGCCGCGCGCGGAACTCCTCGGCCACCTGCGCGAACAGGCCGGCGCATGCCGCCGCGTCTTCCGCGCGCGGCTCGCCCAGCACGAAAGAGGCACCGAGCGCCGACGCCGCCAGGCTGGAGCCGTCGAGCAGTTTGCGCAGCGTGCGCGAAGACAGCGTCACCTGGTGGCCGACCGCGTGGCGCGTGTAGGTGAAGCCGTGCACCGAGCCCGGTGCCAGCATCAGCAGCACCGGCGCGCGCGCCTCGAAGGCGCGGCCGTCGACCGTGCCCCGCACCGCGCCTTGCTCGATCAACTGGAACTGGTACAGCGATTCGTGCCGGTGCGCCGGAATCGTCCAGTTCATCTCGCTGCCGCGCACGGCCACCGGCTCGTAGTGCAGGCAGTCGTCGGGTTCTTCGTGCCGGACCTCGCTAAACGGCACATGCAGCAGGGGCGTGGGGGAGGGCTTCATGGGGCGGTCCGAAGGGTAGGGGCGTGTCGTGCCAGTCGTGCGGGGTCGAAGCGATCGATGCCGGAAAACTACCCGCAGCCGCCCGCTTTGTCCATGGCCGCCGCGCGCCGGCGCGGGCACCATGGCGGCACAAGACAACAACGGGCGCCCGGCGCCCAGGAGACAAGCCATGCAACGACGGTCCTTTCTCGGGGGCGCGGCTGCGCTGACGGCGCTCGGGCGCTTCGGCGGCGCGCAGGCCCAGGCACCTGTGCCACCGCTTCCGGGCAACGCCTTCATCGTCTCCGGCTTTCCCGCCGGCGGCATGGGCGACTACGTGGCGCGCCCGCTCGCCGAGCGCCTGCGCGGCAAGTACGCGGCCAGCATGGTGGTCGAGGCCCGCCCCGGCGCGGGCGGGCGCATCGCCGTCGACTACGTGCGGCGCGCGGCGCCCGACGGGCTGACCATCCTGCAGATCCCGAGCTCGCCGATGACGCTCTATCCGCACACCTACAGGAAGCTCACGTACGACCCGCTGGCCGACTTCATTCCAGTGACCAGCACCGCGACCTACTCGTTCGTGCTCACGGCCGGGCCCGGCCTGCCGGGGGACGTGAAGACCGTGGCCGACTACGTGAAGTGGGCCAAGGCCAACCCCACGCAGGCGAACTACGGCATTCCCTCGGCGGGCTCCGCGCTGCACTTCGTCGGCATCATGCTGGCCAAGGCCAGCGGCGCGCCGATGATGCCCATCGCCTACAAGGGCGGCGCCCCGCTGCTCAACGACGTGCTGGGCGGCCAGGTGCCGGTGAGCATCAGCGTGCTGGGCGAGGTGATGCCGCACATCCGCAGCGGCAAGCTGCGCGGGCTGGCGGTGTCCAGCGCGGCGCGCTCGCCCTTCCTGCCCGACGTGCCCACCTTCGCCGAGCAGGGCTACAACGACATCGCAGTGCAGGAATGGCTGGGCTGGTTCGTGCCCGCCAGGACACCCGCCGACACCGTGGCGCGACTGAACACGCTGGTGCGCGAAGGCCTGCAGGCGCCCGACTTCGTCGCCGCGCTGGCCCAGAGCGGGCTGGCGCCCCTGCACCAGCCGGCCGACGAGTTCGCGCGCATGCTGCGCGCCGACCTGGCCCGCTGGGCCCCGGTGGTGAAAGCCTCCGGATTCACCGCGGAGGACTGAGACTTGGCCCTGGAACTCAATGGCGCGCAGGCGCTGGTGCGCGTGCTGCTCGGCGAGCAGGTGCGCGATGTCTACGGCATCGTCGGCGGCAAGCTCGGCGCGCTGCTGCACGCCATCTCGCAGCAGAGCGAGCTGCGCTTTCTCGGCGTGCGGCACGAAGGCGCCGGGCCCATGATGGCCGCGGCCACCCACGCCGGCACCGGCCGCATGGCGGTGGCCATCGCGGAGATGGGGCCGGGCGGCCTGAACATGGCCTCCGGCCTCGGCGTGGCGTTCGCCAACAACCTGCCGCTGCTGGCCGTCACCACCAACCAGCACCGCGCCGCGAGCTACCCGCACAGCGGCATGTTCATGGACCTCGACACCGTCGGCGTGACCCGCCCCGTCACCAAGTGGAACGCCGTGGTGCACGACGCGCGCCGCATGCCCGAGCTCGCGCGGCGCGCCTTTCGCGAAGCGCTGAGCGGCCGGCCCGGCCCGGTGCACCTCGACATTCCGCAGGACGTGCTGTCGCAGCGCTGCAGCTTCGCCGACGACGCCTTCGACATTGCGCCCGCGCACTACCGCGCCACGGGCCGCGTGCGGCCCGACGCCGCCGGCGTGGCCGACGCCATTGCGCTGCTGCGCACCGCGCGGCGGCCGCTGGTGGTCGCGGGCGGCGGCGTGGTGGCAAGCGGCGCGGCACCGCAGCTGCGCGAGCTCGCGCGCCGGCTGAACGCACCGGTGGTCCCCACGCAGATGGCGCTGGGCGTGGTGGCGTCGGACAGCCCGCACTTCATCGGCCATGGCGGGCTGATCGCCGGCGAGGCGGTGCGCCATGCCTTCGCGCAGGCCGACGCCATCGTCGCGGTCGGCTGCCGCTGGTCGTCGTGGATGTGGGACGCGCACGGCCCCTTCGCGCGCCGCGGCCACCGCATGGTGAGCATCAACATCGATCCGCTCGCGCTCGGGCATCCGGCGCTGCACGCGGTGGCGCTGCAGGCCGATGCGGGCGCCGCGCTCGACGACCTGCTCGCCGCGTGGGACGACGGCGTGGCCGCGCGCGTGGATGTCGACTGGCTGCCCGCCGCACGCGGCGTGCGCGCCGCCTACGAGGCGAAGCTCTCGGCCCTGGCCGACTCGGCAGCCGAGGACGGCGAGGCGATGCACCCCGCCACCCTCGCGCGCGAGATCGCACGCGCCCTGCCGGGCGACGCGCTGGCCGTGTACGACGGCGGCCACACCAGCTTCTGGAGCAACGACTTCACGCCGGTGCACGCGGTGCGCACGCGCTTTCACGAGCCCGGCATGAGCCACCTCGGCTTCGGCCTGCCCTATGCGATGGCGCTGCAGGCCCAGCACCCCGGGCGCGCCGTGGTGCAGGTCACCGGCGACGGCTCCTTCGGCTTCACCATGAACGAGCTGGACACCGCGCGCCGCCACCGGCTGCCGGTGCTCACCGTGATCCACAACAACGAGGCCTGGGGCATCATCCGCACCGGCCAGCGCAATGCGCTGGGCTTCGAGCTGGGCACGGGGCTCGAGGAGACCGACTACGCGGCCATTGCGCGCGGCTTCGGCTGCCACGGCGAGCGCGTCACGCGCGCCGAAGAGGTCGGCCCCGCGATGCAGCGTGCACTGGCTTCGGGGCTGCCCGCGGTGCTCGACTGCCGCACCCGCTTCGTGCCGCACCCCGCCATGCCGATGTTCGGCAGCATGAACCGCTTCGGCTTCGACGCGCTCACGCACGCCGGTACCTCTACCCCCGACGCTCCCGGCGTCACTCCCTGAACCAGGACACCTTCATGAGCAACACCCTCACACTGCAGCAAGCCCGCACCGTCATCGACGCCGCCATCGCGAAATCGAAGGAGGCCGGCTACAAGCCCATGGCCATCGCCGTGCTCGACGCCGCCGGCCACCTCAAGGCCTTCGTGAGCGAGGACGGCGCCAGCATGTTCCGCTTCGACGTGGCGCGCGCCAAGGCCTGGGGCGCGGTCGGCATGGGCGTGTCCAGCCGCGCGCTGGCCGAGCGCGCCAAGGACAACCCGAACTTCTTCGTCTCGCTGGCCGCCACGGCCGATGGCCGCTTCCTGCCGCAGACCGGCGCCGTGGTCATCAAGGACGCGCAAGGCCAGGTGCTCGGCGCCGTGGGCGCCAGCGGCGGCACGGGCGACGAGGACGAGGCCATCTGCAAGGCCGGCGTGGAGGCCGCGGGGCTGGTCAGCGGCTGACCTTGCGCAGGCTGCTCACGTTCACGCTCGCGCTCATGCAGCAGCGTGCTTGTAGCCCACGCGCCGCGTGGGCGTGAGCGCACCGAAGGCCGGCCACGCCAGCAGCACGCCTTGCCGCTCCAGCGTGGCCTGGAAGTCGGCCAGCAGCGCAGCGTCGGCGCGCACCGCGCGCGGCGGTTGCCTGCGCGCCAGCGCGAACGCGGCCAGCGTGCCCGAGGCCTCGCCGATGCTCCACTCCGTCGCGTGCTCGCGGTACGCGCCGTTGGTGACGCGCGTGGTGCCGAGGTTCTTGCAGGCGGGCAGCAGGTTGTCCACGCGCACGGGCAGCAGCGCGCCCAGCGGGATCTGGAACGGGAACGAGTCGATGTCCACCGTGTTGCGCCCGCGCGTGCTCGGGTGCAGGTCGATGCGGTAGGCGCCGATGCCCACGCTGTCGAAGAACGACTCCGCGGCGTCCTGGCCCGGGCGCGCCTTCACGCCGACGTGCTGCTCGAGCACCGTGAACTCCGCCTCGATGCGGCGGCCCTCGCGGTAGTAGGCCTGCTTGGCCAGCCCGTCGCTCGTGCCCAGCACGTCGCCGCGCAGGCGCAGGCCGCGGTAGCCGCAGCCGCCGTCGTGGCGCGGCGCATCGGTCTGCATCCAGTAGAAGAAGGCAAGGCTGAACTGGCGCGCTTCTTCGAGCGCCTGCGCCTGGGCCTGCGGCGTCACGCCGACGATGGGCTTTTCCCAGTAGTCCATCTGCGGCCAGTTTGCCAGCGTGATGTCGCTCGCATACGCGCCGGGCTCGAAGTTCAGGCGCCATGCAATGCGCCGCGCGTGCCACAGGTCGTAGAGCGATTCGGCATCGCTCGGCCCGACGAACAGCGGCCGCTCGCGCGGCTGGTGCGTGACGAAGTCGCTCAGCGTCCAGCTGAACTGCGGGCCGGGCCAGCAGTCGAGCTGCAAGGTCTTGAGCCGGTCGTACGCAGCCGGCTTGTCGATGGTGTGGTCCTCTCCGGGCAGGTAGTCGGCCGCCAGGCACCAGGTGATGGCCTGCTGGTCGAACGGGTCGGCCTCGGGCAGCGCATTCAGCTCGCCGGTGCGCGACTGCGCCTCGGCGCCGAACACATGCTCGACCTGCGCCATCTCGAGCACGTCGCCGATTTCGGTGGCGTCGATGAACATCGGCGCCTGCAGCACGCGCTCGCATTCGTTCACGAGGTCGCGCACGCGAACGGCGCGAAGCCGGTCGCCGCCGGCCTGCACCTGCAGCAGGCGGTGCTGGCGCAGCACCGTCACGCGGCCGGCGGCCACGTGCGGCGCGAGCAGGCTGTCGATCACCTTCACCGCCACCCAGGGCTCGTGGCACAGCGTGCTCACGTTGCCCTGGCCGGGGTTCAGCCGCAGGCTGCCGCGCGCCGCCTCGGTCAGCGGCATGTGCGTGCGGTAGTACGCGCGAATGCCGTGGCGCAGCGCGGCATAGCTCTGCGAGGCGCTCAGGCTTTCGATCCACGGGTGCTCGTCGGGCGGCACCGCCTGCGCGGTGAGCTGGCCGCCGAGCCAGTCGAGCTCCTCGACCAGCACCACGCGCGCGCCTTGCCGCGCCGCGGCCAGCGCGGCCGAGACGCCGCCCAGGCCGCCGCCGATCACGACGATGTCGGCTTCGAGTTCCGCGCCCGGCGCGGCGGTGGACGATATGTGGGCTTGTGCTGCTGCTGTCACGCGTGCGTCCTCAGTCCGCCTTCAGGCCGAGCCGGCGGATCGCGTCGCCGTAGCGCTTCGTCTCCGACGCGATCAGCTGGCCGAACTCGGCCGGGCTGCCGTGCGCCGGCTCCACGCCCAGCGCCTGCAGGCGCTCCTTCACGTCGGGCATGGCCAGGGCCGCGTTCACGTCCTTGTTCAGGCGCGCGACCACCTCGGGCGGCGTGCCGGCCGGCGCAAGGATGCCGAACCAGCCGGTCACCTCGAAGTTGGGCACCGCGGTCTCGGCCACGGTGGGCACGTCGGGCAATGCGGCCGAGCGTGCCTTGGTGGTCACGGCCAGCGCGCGCAGCTTGCCCGAGCGGATGAGCGGCAGCGCGCTCGAGGGAATGTCGAAGCCGAGGTCGACCTCATGGCCCATCAGCGCGGTCAACGCCGGGCCCGAGCCCTTGTACGGAATCATCAGCATGTCGACCTTGGCCTCGCTCTTGAGGAACTCGGCCGCCAGGCTGGTGGTGGTCGCGCCGCCGCCGCCGGCCGCGTAGTTGAGCTTGCCAGGCGCCTTGCGCGCGGTGGCCAGCACGTCGGCCAGGCTGTGCAGCGGCGAGCCCGCGGGCGCCACCATCACCACCGGCGAGGCGCCGACCTTGGCCACCGGCGCGAAGCTCTTCACCGTGTCGTAGTTCAGCTTCGGGTACAGCGCGGTGCTGCCGGGGAAACCGCTGGTCACGAACAGCAGCGTGTAGCCGTCGGCGGACGCGTTGGCCACGAAGCTGTTGGCGATGGTGCCGCCCGCGCCGGGCCGGTTGTCGACGATGACCGGCTGCCCCAGCGAGGTCGTGAGCTTCTGCGCGACCATGCGCGCCAGGATGTCGCCCGAGCCGCCGGGCGCGAAGCCGACCACCAGCGTGGTGGTCTTGGCCGGGTAGGCCTGCGCATGGGCGCCGGCGGCGGTCAGCAGCGCCGCGCCTGCGGTGAGCCCGAGGGCCAGGTGGCGAACGAGTTTTTTCATGGGAATGTCTCCGTCAAGGGTTGGAATGGTTCTCGCGCAGCCAGGCCTGCGCCATGCGCGCGGCCCGCGGAAGGCCGAAGAAGTCGAGGTAGGCCGGCAGCTGGTGGTCGAGCATCGGCCGCCCCGGGTGCACGCGCAGGCCGCGCTGTGCCGCGCGCTGCAGCAGCGGTGTTTCGGCCGGCTGCATGATCACGTCGGCCACCAGCGTGCCGCCGGCGAGCGAGCCCGGGTCGAAGGGCAGCGCGTCGCCGGCCTTCATGCCGAGCGGCGTGGCGTTCACGGCGATGTCGCAGGCAATGTGCGACGGGGTGCGCAGCGCCACCACCTCGCTGGCGCTGAAGTGCTGCTGCAGCTGCGCGGCCAGTGCGCCGGCCAGCGCGGCGTTCACGTCGAAGATGCCCAGCCACGCGACGCCGGCCGACAGCAGCGCCGCGGCCACCGCGGAACCCGCACCGCCCGCGCCCACCACCAGCACCTTGCGGCCCGAAGGCTCGTGCCCGGCGGCGCGCAGCCCCGCGAGAAAGCCGACGCCGTCGAACAGGTCGCCCTGCAGCGTGCCGCCGGTCTCGCCTGCGGCGCCTGTGTCGCGCCGGATCGCGTTCACCGCGCCCACCAGCCGCGCCGATTCACCGGGCTGCGCGACCAGCTCGAACAGCGTCTTCTTGTACGGCACCGTCACCAGCAGCCCGCCGATGCTGCCGGAGGCCAGCAGGCCGCGGCAGGTCTCGACCACCGATTCGGGCGGCAGCTCCAGCGGCACCACCAGCGCGTCGATGCCCGCACAGCGGAACAGCGCGTTGAACGCCAGCGGCGCCTTCACCTGCGACACCGGGTTGCCGACGACCGGAAAGAGAAGGGTGCTGCCGCTCACCGGCGGCGCGATGTCGGGGATGACCAGGGGCGCATTCATGGGCCCGGATGCTACGAACGCAGCGCCGATCGATCCAATACCAATGCGGGCCGTGCCAATAACATCGGGTTATCGACAAGGGTTATCCCTGACGGGGTTGTTTTAGGCTTGGTGCCGGCACCCGGTCCGCGAACGCCGGGCGAACATCGACAAAAGGGGATCGGCGCCGTGTGGCTCGTTCGGTGTTCGTCAGCGAAAATCGGCGGTCCCCAGCCCGCCCTCCTGCATCACCCGGTTCCCCCAGCGCTCGTGACACCCACCGAATTCGAGGGCTTCATCCTCACCCGCCACTGGCGCGACGCGCCGGCCGGGACCGAAATCGAATACTGGCTGGCAACCGATGCGGGGCCGAGGAAGGTGGTCCTGACCTCGCAGACCGCCGTCGCATTCGTCGCAAGCCGGCACCGGGCGGCGGTGCAGGCGCAACTCGGCAGCATGCCGGGGCTGCAGCTGCGCGAGCTCGAACTCAAGAGCTTCCAGCAGGAGCCCGTCATCGGCATCTATGCGACGCACTTCCGCCAGCTCGGCCGGTTGGCGCGCGCCCTCCAGCCGCAGGGCATTCCGCTGCTCGAAGCCGACGTGCGGCCGCACGACCGCCACCTGATGGAGCGCTTCATCACCGCCGGCGTGCGGGTCGAAGGCGGCAGGGCAGGCCGCGGCACCCTCGTCGACTGCAGGCTCAAGCCCGCCGCCGAATTCCGGCCGGTGCTGAAGGTGGTGTCGCTGGACATCGAGACCAGCCAGCACGAGGCGCTCTATTCCATCGCGCTGGACGGCATGCCGGAGCGCGTGGTCTTCATGCTGGGCGAGCCGCCATCTGAAGCCGGTGGGCCCCTGGACTTCTCGCTCGTGTATTGCCCCACCCGCAAGGCCATGATCGAGGCACTCAACGACTGGTTCGAAAGGAACGACCCCGACGTTCTCATCGGCTGGAACGTCATCCAGTTCGACCTGCGCGTGCTCCAGAAGACAGCCGACGACTGCGGGGCGAAGCTCCTGCTGGGGCGCGAGCGCCGGCCCATCGCGTGGCGCACCCATCCGGGCAAGCAGGGCTACCTGTTCGCGCCCATGCCCGGGCGCGTGATCATCGACGGCATCGACGCGCTCAAGGCCGCGGTGTGGAGCTTTCCTTCGTTCAGCCTGGAGACCGTCTCGCAAGCGCTGCTGGGCGAGGGCAAGGCCATCGGCGACGAGTACGACAAGATGGCGGAGATTGAGCGGCGCTACCAGCAGGACAAGCCCGCGCTCGCGCTCTACAACATCCGCGACTGCGAGCTGGTGCTGCGCATCTTCGACAAGGCGAAGCTGCTGCAGTTCGTGGTGGAGCGGGCCTACACCACGGGCCTGCAGGCCGACCACTTCGGCGGCTCCATTGCCGCGTTCAGCCACCACTACCTGCCGCGCATGCACCGCCTGGGCTACGTGGCGCCCAACGTCGGAGAGATCGCGAGCAAGGCCTACCCCGGCGGCTACGTGATGGACTCGAAACCCGGGTTCTACGACTCCGTGGTGGTGCTCGACTACAAGAGCCTCTACCCCTCGATCATCCGGACCTTTCTCGTCGACCCCGTGGGCCTCGTGGAGAGCGCGAACGCCGGCGAGACGGCCATGCTGGTCAAGGGCCCGGGCGGGACCCTCTTCTCGCGCGAGAAGCACTGCCTGCCCGAAATCGTGACCACGCTGTGGCGCGCTCGGGACGAGGCCAAGCGGGCCAGGAACGAACCGCTGTCGCAGGCCTTGAAGCTGCTCATGAACTCCTTCGCCGGCGTGCTGGGCGCGTCGGAGTGCCGCTTCTTCAACCCCAAGCTGGTGTCCGCCGTGACCCTGCGCGGGCACGAGATGATGAAGCTCACGCGCGAGTTCGTGGAGAAGCGCGGCTACGAGGCCATCTACGGCGACACCGACTCCATCTTCATCTGGCTCAGGCGCACCCACACCAACGAGGAAGCGCATGCCGTCGCGGCGAGCCTGGCGAGCGACATCAACGACTGGTGGACGCGCACGCTGCGTGAAACGCAGGGGCTGGAGAACTTCCTGGAGATCGAGTTCGACACCCACTACAGGAAGTTCTTCATGCCCACCATCCGCGGCTCGGACGTGGGCAGCAAGAAGCGCTACGCCGGCCTGAGCGCGGATGCCTCGGGCAAGGAAGAAATGGTCTACCGCGGCCTGGAGATGGCGCGCAGCGACTGGACCCCGCTGGCGCGGCAGTTTCAGGAGGGGCTGCTGTCGCGCATCTTCCAGGGCGAGCCCTACAAGGC
The DNA here is from genome assembly GCF_900112425.1 of Variovorax sp. OK212. GTDB lineage: Bacteria > Pseudomonadota > Gammaproteobacteria > Burkholderiales > Burkholderiaceae_C > Variovorax. Next base: position 100,515 of record NZ_FOLP01000019.1, read on the forward strand.
GTTCGTGACCGACTATGCGCAGTCGACGCTGGCCGGGCAGAAGGACGAACTGCTCATCTACCGCAAGCGCCTGCGCCACCGCCTCGATGCCTACCTGGTCAACGTGCCGCCGCAGGTGCGCGCGGCACGCATCGCCGACGAATACAACGACCAGGTCAACCGGCCCAGGCAGTATCAGAACGGCGGATGGATCCACTACGTCATGACCCGCAACGGGCCGGAGCCGCTGGAAACGCGCCGTTCCCGCATCGACTACGAGCACTACCTGACCAAGCAGCTCCAGCCGATCGCCGACGCCATCCTGCAGCCCATGGGAGAGAGCTTCATGGCGTTGACGACTTCACAGCAGGGGCTGTTCTAGCGGATTGCGGGTGGGGCGCAACAGTGCGCCACTGCGCCACTGCGCCACTGCGCAAAAAGCACTAACGCGCCGCCGCCCCGGCAAGGAACATATCGACCGCGCGCTGCACCATCGCGTGGATCTGCTTGAGCGCCACCGGCGCGGGGTTGGACTGGTACAGCCGCAACTGGGTCTCCGCCGTGACCAATGCCGTGAACTGCTGCGCGGCCACCTGCGGGTCCAAGGTCCGCAGTTCGCCGCGCTGCATCGCTGATTCCATGAAGCCCGCCAGGGTCCGCAGGTACTCGGCGGGGCCCGACTCGTGGAACTGCAGCCCCACGTCGGAGTGCCCCGCTTCGGCGATGACCATGCGGTAGACCGCCAGCGCGTCGGCGTCGTTGGTCAGCACGAACAGCATCCGCTTGCCGAACCGCATGAGCTGCGACTCGAGCGTGGCGTTCTCGGTCACCTCCTGCAGTTCGACCGCGGCCTCGGCCAGGTGCGAGGTGGCCACGGTCTGGACGACCGCGGCGAAGAGCTCCTCCTTGGAGGCGAAGTACCCGTACAGCGTGGCCTTCGAGCCGCCCAGGCGCTTGGCGAGCTCGTTCATCGACGTGCGCTCGTAGCCCAGCTCCTTGAACAGCGCCACCGCCGCTTCGAGGATGGCGGTGCGCCGCGCTTCTGTCCTGACCTTCATGGCATCCCTCAAAAGAATACCCGAATGTACAGTTTTCTTGACATCGCTCGAATCCATCTCAATAATGAACCGTACTGTACGGTTATAAAACCGAACAGTCGCTGCGCAAGGCCGGGACGGCGTTCCCGCTGCCTTGTTCATTCACCATTTTTTCGATGTGAGGAAACGCGATGCGTGCTCTTTCCGGTGGCTCCACGGCCATCACCCTGGCGGTTTGTCTGGGCCTGACGGCGTGTGCCAGCACACAGCCGGTTCCGTATGCGGGCATTGCCTCCGCACCCCAGTTGCGGCCCAGCCAGCATGACGACTCCGGTCGCATTCCCTTCGAATACAAGACGAACATCGACTGGCGGCGGTACTCGGCCTTCGTGCTCGATCCGGTCGCGATCTACCGCGGCGGCGACGCGCAGTTCGGCGACGTGCCGGAAGACGACAAGGTGTTCCTCGCGCGCGCCATGCAGAGCCAGTTCACCGACAAGCTGAACGCGCGCTTTCGCAATGCCCCCGGCAGGGGCGCCAACGCCGTGCGGATCAAGCTGACGCTCACCGGCGCCAGGATGAACACGGCGTTCCTCAGCACCTTCTCGCGCTTCGATCTCATGGGCGGCCCCTACAACGCCGTGCAGGCGATCCGCGGCAGGGAGGGCGCGATGACGGGTTCGGTCAGCTTCGCGGTGGAGATCTACGACGCCGCGAGCAACGAACTGCTGGGTGCCTATGTCGCCAAGCAGTACCCCGGCGCATGGAATCTCAAGGCCGGCATCGGGGCTCGGAGCGCCTCCATGGTCGGCATCGAAAACGGCGCCGACCAGCTGGTCGCCTACCTGCAATGACCCAAGCCGCCGAGGCACCGGGCCACGCGCTGGCGGTGTTGCTGCGGCGGCGGCTGCGCAGGGCCTGCATCAGGCTGCGCTGCGTGCTGGCACGGGCCCGCTGGCCGGGGCTCGGCATCTTCCACGCGAAATGACCCATCCCCGTCCCACCTACACAGCCGGAGCATTCCAGTGACCCCTCTCAATTTCTTCCGCCTTGCAGGCTTCGCGGCCGTGTTCGCCACGGCCTTCCAGGCGCAGGCCGACAGCTTCACCTCTTCCGTGGCTTCCAGTGCCGGCTCCGCGTCCAGCGGCAGCGTGTCCGCGTCGCTGCGCGGTTCCAGCAGGAGTTCGTTCGACGGCGACAAGGTGGCCGACGGCGACTACCGCATCACCGAAGTCGCGCAGGCCGCCGGCCGCGCGGGCTTCGCGCGTGTGGCGATGCAAAGCGACGACGCGCAACGCCGCATCGTGCTCGAACTGCCGCAAGCCACCTTCGCCAAAGAGGCCCTGGGCCCGGGCGACCTCGTGCGCACGCAACAGCGCGCCTACGGCACCGCTTTCGCACGCGGCGACACGCGCGAGGCGTTCTACCTCGTGCTGGCCGACGACTGGTACGGGGGGCTCGCCGCCCGTCCCGTGGGCCTTTGAGCCGCCTGCGCCGGCTGGCGTTGCAGGGGCTCGCCGCTGCCCTTGCCTTCGCGGGGTGCGTTGTGCACGCGGCCTCCTCCTCGCAGTTCTGCGATCGCGCGGTACCGCTCAGCGCAAGCCAGCAGGATCGCCTGCTGCGCTTCACCGCCGCCGTGCAGGACGCGCTCTCGGCCACGGGCAGCGACGCCGTGCTGATCAGCCGCTCCGGCCTGGACCTCTCGCGCTTTCGCATCCGCTACTCGCACGCCGCCATCGCGTGGAAGGCAGAGGGCGGCAGAGAGGGCGGCAGAGAGGGCGGCATCTGGTCCGCGCGGCAGCTCTACTACGCCTGCGACGAGGGGCACCCGCGCCTCTACGACCAGGGCCTGGCTGGTTTCGTCATGGGCATCGACGACGCCGCGCTGGGCTACGTCTCCATCGTGGCCCTGCCGCCCGAAGCAGCACAGGCACTGCGGGGCGCGGCGCTCGACACGCCGCGCGCCGTGCACCTGCTGGCCGCGCGCTACAGCGCCAACGCCTATCCCTTCAGCCTGCGCTACCAGAACTGCAACCAGTGGGTGATGGAACTGCTCGCCGTGGCGTGGGGCGGCCTGCCCGACGGCAACGACCTGCGACGGCGCGCCCAGCAATGGTTGCGCGACGCGCCCTACAAGCCGGCGGCAGTCGATGTCGGCTCGCATGCGCTCGTCTTCGCGTCGAGCTTCGTGCCGCTGCTGCATCTGGACGACCACCCGCAGGAAGACATCTACGCCCTGAAGCTGCGCGTGAGCCTGCCCTCGACCGTCGAAGCCTTCGTGCGCGAACGCCACCCGCTGAGCGAACGCGTCGAGCTGTGCCACGACGGCAGGCAGATCGTGCTGCACCGAGGGTGGGAACCCGTCTCCGACGGCTGCCTGCCCGGTGCGGGCGATCGCGTCGTCGCGCTCGACTGAACCGCACCAACGCGCACCAACGCGCACCGACGCACACCAGCGCGCACCAGCGCGCACCGGCCTTCAGCCCACCGACCGAACGAGAACCATGAAATACCTCTCGAGTTTTGCAGCCGCCCACGCCGCGGTGATCGCGCTGGTGATCGGCGTCTTCCTCATCGACGGTTGCGCGCACCGGCAAGCCCGCACGGGGCCGAACGCGCCCAATTTGCGGGATGCGCGGGATGCGCGGGATGTGCCGGATGTGCCGGCTTTGGCATTCCCGAACCCGCAGGGCCGCGCCACGACGGCAAAGGGAGCCCGGCCGTGAACGTCCTGCTCCTCGGACCCGGGCACGGGCTGCGCGACACGCTCGGCGCCATGCTCGCAAGGTCCGGCTTCGCCGTCGACGAGGCCGACACGCGCAGTGCCGGCGCATGGCTCCGCGCCGGCAAGCCGTATGCGCTGGTTGTTCTCGACGCGGGCCAACCTGAGGAGATCCATGCGGCGGTTCATGCAGTGATAGGTGCGGTCCGCCGATGCACCGCCGCCCCGTTGCTCGTGCTGACGCAGCGAGACCCGCTGGCCGATCGTCTCGAAGGACTGGCGCTGGGGGCGACCGAGTACCTGGTCAAGCCCTGTGCGCCCGCCGACCTGCTGGCGCGCGCGTGGGCGCTGGCATCTCGCGGCCACGAGCCGGAGGCGGGCCTCCTGCGGCTGGCCGACCTGGCGGTCGACCGGGAGCGCGGCAAGGCGTTCCGCCAAGGCGTGGATCTCGGCCTCAGCGCCACCTTGTTCGAGCTGCTGGACGTGCTGATGGCGCACAAGGGCGAGGTGCTGTCGCGCGCCGAGCTCATCAGGGCCGTGTGGGGATCGAATGCCCAGGAGCGCGACAACATGGTCACGGTCGGCATCCTCAGGCTGCGCCAGAAGCTGGACGGTCCGTTCGCACTGAAGCTGATCCACACGGTGCGCGGCGGGGGCTACGTGCTTGCGCTCGGCCCCTGACCGCGCCCCCGGCCGCCGGTTGCTACGCCGGATGGCCGGCGACAGCCCCTGCGCCAAGCCGTGAACGCGTGCGCGCCTCTCGCGCCCGCTCGATCCACGCGTACAGCGTCGGCATGAAGAACAGCACCAGCGGCAGCTGCACCACCAGCCCCGAGATGATCGCGACGGCCAGCGGCTGCTGCATCTCGGAGCCCGCGCCGATGGCCAGCGCCAGCGGCAGCAGCGTGAGGATGGCCGCGAGCGTGGTCATGGCAATCGGCCGCGCGCGGAACTGGCCGGCGCCCACCAGGCTGCGGCGCAGGTCGCGGCCCGCGCGGTGGCGCTGCCGCTGCTCCGAGAAATAGAACACCGCCACCTCGGTCGCGATGCCGATGATCATGGTCATTCCCATCATGGCCGAGATGTTGAGCTCGATGCCCGTGAGCCACAGCCCGATGAAGACCGCCGACACCGACAGCAGCGAGGTGCACAGGATCGACACCGCCACGGCGAAGCTCTCGTACAGGAACAGCAGCAGCAGGAACACCAGCGCCACCGCGGCCGCAAACACCGTCATCAGGCCCTTGAACGCGATCTGCTGCTGCTGGTAGAGGCCGCCGAGCTCGTAGTAGACCCCCCGCGGCAATGCGCCGTTGGCCGCCAGCGCCTGCTTGACGTCCTGCACCACCGAGCCGAGGTCCCGGCCTTCGATGCGGCCCGTGACGGCGATCATCGACTTGAGGTTTTCGCGCGTGATCTGCGGCTGCCCGCTCAACGTCTCGAAGGTGGCGATCCGGCGCAACGGCACCAGGTGGCCGTCGGGCGCACGCAGCGGCAGGTCGTCGAGCTGCGCCTGCGTCGCGCGGCTGCCCGCCGGCGTCCAGACGCGCACGCCGACGATCTTGGTCTCCTGCGCATAGGACGTGGCGACCGAGCCCGCCAGCGCCGTCTGCAGCGCGCGCGTCACCTGGTCGGGGTCGAGCCCTTCCACCGCCGCGGCCACCCGGTTCACATGCACCGCGATGGCATCGCCGGCCGGGTTGATGCCCGAGCGCACCTCGACCAGCCCGGGCACCTTGCCGATGCGCTGCGCCACCTGCTCGGCCGCGCCGGGCAGCAGCTTCGGGTCGGCCGCGAACAGCTTCACCTCGACCGGCTGCGGCACCGCCGTCAGGTCGCCGATCAGGTCTTCCATGAGCTGCGCGAGCTCGACGTTCACGCCCGGCACCTGGTGCTCGACGCGGTTGCGCACGTCCTGCATGACCTCCTGCACCGGGCGCCGCTTGCCGGACTTCAGCCGGATGAAGAAGTCGCCTTGGTTGGTCTCGCTGAGGCCACCACCCAGGCCGGTGGCGGTGCGGCGCGAGTAGGTGTCGACCTCGGGCGTGTCGCGCACGATGGTCTCGACCTGCCGCAGCAGCCGGTCGGTCTCCGACAGGGCGGTGCCCGGCGGCGTGCGGTAGTCGAGGATGAAGCCGCCTTCGTCCATCGACGGCATGAAGCCCGTGCCGACCTGCCGGAACGCGAACCCACCCGCGCCGAGCAGCAGCGCCACGCACACCACCAGCACCCAGGGCCGCGCGATGCAGCGCAGCAGCCAGTGGCGGTAGCGCAGCTTGAACCAGCGCGTGGCGCGGTCGTCCGGCGCGGGCCTGTGCTGCCTGCCGAGCAGGAAGTGCGCGAGCAGCGGCACCGCCAGCCAGGTGACGAGGAACGAGATGGCCAGCGCCGACGCCATGGTGAGCGACAGCGCCTTGAAGAACGCACCCGTCACGCCCGAGAGAAACGCCAGCGGCGCGAAGATCACCAGCGTGGCCGCGCTCGAGCCCGCCAGCGGGCGCAGGAACTCCATCGCGGCGTCGACCACGCCCAGGCGCGTGCCTGCACCCTCCCGGCTCGCCTCGGCCAGCCGGCGCTCGATGTGCTCGATCATCACGATCGCGTCGTCGATCACCAGCCCCACGGCCGCGGCCATGCCGCCCAGCGTCATGATGTTGAAGCTCATGCCCAGCAGCTGCAGCACGACGATGGTGATGGCCAGCACCGCCGGCACCACCAGCACGGCGATGGCGGTCACGCGCAGGTTGCGCAGGAACACCACCAGCACCAGCGCGGCGAGCACCACGCCGATCAGGATCGCGTCGCGCACGCTGCTGGCCGAGGCCGTCACCAGTTCGCTCTGGTCGTACCAGTTGGCCACGCGTACGTCCTTGGGCAACTGCGGCGCGAAGCCGTCCAGCGCGGCCTTCACGTCGGTGGCGATCTGCACGCTGTTGCTGCCCGGCTGCTGGCGGATCGACAGCAGCACCGCATCGCGGCCGTCGGCCGTCACGCGCAGCCACTCGGGCGTGGTCGAGCGCGCCACGCCGGCCACGTCGCCGATGCGCACCACGCCGTTGGTGCCGTTGGCCACCACGGTCTGGCGCACGTCGTCCACGCCGGCCAGCCGTGTGTCGGCCAGCACCAGGTAGAGCTTGTAGTGGTCCTCCAGGCGGCCGGTGGCGCTCAGCGAGTTGCCCGCCGCGAGCGCTTTCGACAGGTCGTCCATCGACAGGCCGTAGGCCTGCAGCCGGCGCGGATCGGCGGTGACGCGCACCTCTTCCGACGCGCCGCCCTGCACCTGCACCGTGGCCACGCCCGCGATGCCCGAAAGCAGCGGCCGCAGCTGGTAGCTCGCGAGGTCACGCAGCGCGGTCGGCGACAGGCTCTTGGAGGTCAGGCTGTAGGCAATGATGGGAAACACCGTCGGGTCCATGCGGCGCGCCGCGACGCGCGTGCCGGGCGGCAGTTGCGACTGGATCTGCGCCAGCGCCGCATTCACCTGCAGCGTGGCGGCCACCATGTCGGTGCCCCAGTCGAAGCTCACGGACACCTCGGCGCTGCCGCGGCTGGTGGTCGAGCGCACGTTGGTCACGCCGGCGATGCTGCGCACCGCTTCCTCGACCGGGCGCGTCACCTGCAGTTCCATCTGGCTCGCGGGCTGGTCGCCGGCGTCCAGCGACAGCGACACGCGCGGAAACTGCACCGTCGGAAACAGCGACACCGGCAGCCTGAACGCGGCCAGCGCGCCGGCCAGCGCGAGCAGCGCCACCAGGAACAGCACGGAACGGCGATGCGCGGACAGCCATGCCGCCGCCTTCACCTGGCGCCCTCCCGGACCTTCATGCCTTCCTTGAGCTCGTAGTTGCCGAGCGACACCACGGGCAGCGCGGCATCGATCGCGCCGTCGACGGCGACCTGCCCGTGCACCTCGGCGCGCGGCTGCACGCCCACGCGGTGCGCCGCGCCGTCGCGCACCTGGTACACATAGTCGCCCTGGCTGTCGTTGAGCACCGCGAGCCGTGGCACCAGCCAGCCGTCGACGCTGCCGGTCGAGATGCCGGCCTGCACCCGCATGCCGAGCACCAGCGCACCGGCCGACGCGGCCGGCACCTGCACCACGACATTGACCAGCTGCGTCTTCGGATCGACCAGGTCCTGCAGGCTCGCGACACTGCCCACGGCCGATGCGGGGGGGGGCGATACCGCCGATACCGCCGATACCGCCGATGCCGCCGCGCCGGTCGCGCCGGTCGCGCTGTCGCCGGCCGGCTGCGACGGCAGCGCCGTCAGGCTCACGGGGTCGCCCACGTGCACCGCCGCGCGGCGGGCCGGCTCGATGCCGAGGTTGACGCGCAGCGTGTCGACACGCCCGAGCTGCAGGATCGGCGCGTTGGCCGCGAGCCGGTCGCCGAGCGCCGCGTTGAGCGCCGTCACCACGCCGTCGAACGGTGCCGTCACGGCCGATTCGCCGGCACCGGCGCCGGTCTTGCGCAACGCATCGAGCGCGGCCTGCGCGTCCTGCTCGGTCTTGCGGGCCGCCTCGACCTGCGACACGGTGGCCAGCTGCAGCTTGAAGAGCGCCTGCACGCGCTGGCTCTCGCCCTGTGCGAGCTTCCATGCGCTCTGCGCGTTCAGGTAGGCGGTCTCCGAGGCCGGGTCGCCGGCCACGCGGGCCAGCACCGCGCCCTTGCGCATGCGCTGGCCCACCACCACCGGCAAGGCCACGAGCTGGCCCGCGCGCGGCAGGCTCATCGACTCGGACTGCGCCGGCGCCACGTCGCCCCAGGCCGTCACGCTGACCGGCACGCGGGTGCGCACGGCGGCAACCGACGCGATGCTGGCCACCACGTCCTGCGCGGGCGGGGCGGCGGTGGTCTTGTTCGCGGCGCCGGCCTTGAACATCAGCACCGTGCCGCACGCCAGCAGTGCGGCGGCCACCACGGCGGCAACGGCCGTGAGCTGGAGGGAGATTCGATGGGACTTCATGCGTGTTCCTTGAGGGCGGCGTCGTAGCCGCCGGTGAGGGTGAGCAGGCCGACGCGTTGCTCCTGGAGGGCCTGCATGGCGTCGATGCGTTCGCCCTGTTTGGCCAGCAGCGCGGCCTGCGCGCTCGCAAGGGCGAGCGCGTCGGCGTTGCCCGCCTGCCATGCGGCGTGCACGCGCTGCGCGCTGGCTTCGAGCTGCACGATGGCCGCGTCGATGCCGGCGAGCTGGCGCAGGCTGATCGCCTGCTCGGCCGTGACGCGCGCGATGTCGCTCACGCCGACATTCAGGCGCTGCTGGTACTCGGCGCGCAGCTTGTCGCGCGTGGCGTTCTGCACGGCGATCTCGCCGCGGTTGCCGTTGAACACCGGCAGGCCCAGCGTGATGCCGAAGCCGCGCGTGTAGCTGTTGCTGGTGTCGCGCGAGCGCTGCACGCCGAGCGTGAGCGCGGGGAACTGGCCGAGCAGCGCCACGCGCAGGCGTGCGTCCTGCGCGGCATAGCCCTCGCGCAGTGCCGCGATGTCGGGGCGCGCCGCGAGCCGGCCGTTGGCCCCGGCCCGCACGGCTTCGGTGTCGAACGGAGGCAGGGCCGGGCCGCCCTGCAAGCGCAGCGCGGTGTCGGGCGACAGGCCCAGCAGCGCGTGCAGGTCGCTGTCGGCCTGGTTGGTCTGGCGCTCGAGGTCGTGCAGCTGGCGCTCCACGTCCTGCAGCGCCGCCAGGTGCGGCGCCACCGCATCGGCCGTGAGCAGGCCGGCCGCGAGCGCCTCGCCGGTGCGGCGGTAGCGCTCGGCCATCAGCGTGCGCGTGCGCTCGAGCAGGTCGCGCCGCCGCTGCGCGGCATCGAGGCGCACGTACAGCAGCCGGGCCTGGGCGATCACCTGCCACTCCTGCCACAGCAGGTTGCCGCGCGCCTGCCGCACGTCGGCGTCGGCGGCGTCCACCGTGGCCGCATGCGTGATCAGCGCATTGATGGCGTAGCTCGCGCCGGCCACGAAGGCGCTCGTGATGCCGGCACCGGTCACGTCGGGAAGATCACGCGTGAGGCTGACCTGCGGGTCGGGCAGCAGCCGGGCCGCGAAGGCCTGCGCGGCCGACACGCCGGCCGCGCTGCGCGCGATGCGCAGCTCGGGGTTGTTGACCACCGCGAGCGTGGCGACCTCGTCGAAGTCGAGCCCGTCGCTGGCGTCGAACGCTCTGGGCGCCAGCGCGGGCAGGGCGCCTTCGATGCCGTCGAGCGCGGCGTGCGGCACCGTCGCGGGGAACGAAGGCGCGCCGGGCAGCGGCGCGGCGTGGTACGTGGCGCAGCCGCCGAGCGCCGCGCCCAGCGCACAGATCGCGCCGAGGGTGGAGAGCTTGAAGAGCGTTGTGAGCCGCGGTGCGCGCCAGGGGTAGAGGGAATGTGCTGGGGCAGTCATGTCGGTGCGTCCTGCCCCGCAGCTTCGGGGCCCGCGACTTACCGAAGCCTTAAGGTGCTGCGCCGCGCAGGGATTGGCGGGACTTAAGCCGGCGTTAAGTGACGAACGGCAAACATGCGGCCCCTGCATGACCTTCGACAACATCCACCTCTTCGAGCTGATCAACGCCGGCGCGCAACCCGGCTGGACCACGCTGGCGCTCGCGCGCGCCGTGGCGCAGTGGCTGGTGCTGGCCGTGCCGGTGGCCTGGCTGGCGCTCTGGGCGCGCGGCGCCCGCGCGGTGCGGCACGACCTCGTGCACGTGGCGGTGAGCGCCGCGCTGGCGCTCGGCCTCGCGCAACTCGTGGGCCTGGCATGGCCCTCGCCGCGGCCGTTCGCGCTGCACCTGGGCCACCAGTACCTGGCGCATGTCGGCGACCCGGGCCTGCCGAGCGACCACGTCACGCTGCTGTGGAGCCTCGCGTTCGCGGTGCTGGGAACGGCACGCGGTTCGTGGCTGGTGTTTCCGCTGCTGGCGGCGGGCTTGCTGGTCGGCTGGGCGCGGGTCTACCTCGGCGTGCACTTTCCGCTCGACGTGGCCGCCGCGCTGCCGGTGGCGGCGGTGGGTGCCGGGCTGGCGCTGGCGCTGCGCCCGGCGCTGGAAACATGGAGCCGGCCGCTGTGGTCGCGCTACGATGCCTGCGAGCGCGCCGCGTTGCGCTTCCTGCATCTGGACTGAGGCTTCACACCCATGCGCCTGCTACTCGTCGAGGACGATCCCATGATCGGCAAGGCCGTGCGCCAGGGCCTGCTCAATGCCGGCTTCGCGGTCGACTGGGTGCACGACGGCGCCGCCGCCGAGCTCGCACTGCGCGACGCGGTCTACGACCTCGCCATCCTCGACCTGGGGCTGCCCGTGAAGGACGGCATGGCGCTGCTCGAGAGCATGCGGCGCCAGGGCAACCACCTGCCGGTGCTCGTGGCCACCGCGCGCGACGCGGTCGCCTCGCGCATCGCGGGCCTCAACGCCGGCGCCGACGACTACCTGGTCAAGCCCTTCGACATGGACGAACTGGTGGCGCGTGCGCGCGCGCTGATCCGCCGCCGCGCGGGCAGCGGGTCGTCGCAGCTGGTGGCCGGCGAACTGGTGCTCGACCCGCTGCGCCGCACCGTGACGCAGGCCGGCGCGCCGGTGTCGCTGTCGGCGCGCGAGTTCGCGCTGCTCGAAACGCTGATGCAGCGCCCCGGCGCCGTGCTGTCGAAGGAGAAGCTCGAGGAATCGATGTACGGCTGGGGCGAGGAGATCGGCAGCAACGCGGTCGAGGTGCACCTGCACTACCTGCGCAAGAAGCTGGGCAGCTCGGCCATCGTCAACGTGCGCGGCGTGGGCTACCGCGTCGCGGACTGATCTTGCGCTCGCTCAGACGCGGACTGCTGCAATGGACGCTGGGCGCGCTCGCGTTCGGCTCGATCCTGCTGGTGCTCGTGAGCTACGTGTTCGTGCTCGACGAGATGAACGAGGTGCTGGACGACAACCTGCGCGAGGTCGCCACCTCGGTCGCGCGCTTCCACACCAGCGGGCAACTGCTGGCGGTGACGCCCTCGCGCCCGCGCGGCGAACCGGCGCCCGACCAGGGCGACCTTGTCACGCGCGTCTGGCGCCGCGACGGCCGCGCCGTGGACGGGCCCGACAGTGCCTACGCATTTCCCTTTTCCGCCGAGCCCGGCGCGCGCCGCCTGATGCTCGACGGCGTCGAGTGGCGCGGCTTCACGGTGGTCGACGAGCGCTTCGTGGTGCTCGCCGCGCAGCGCACGGCGGCACGCCAGCAGATGGCGGTCGAGGCCGCCTCCAAGCTGCTCGTGCCGCTGCTGGTGCTGGCGTCGCTGATCGCGGCGCTGCTGGTGGTTGCGTTGCGCCGCGGGCTGGCCCCGCTCGGCGAGGCCACGACGCAGATCGCGCAGCGCAACGCGCTCACGCTCGAGCCGATCGACGGCGCTGAAATGCCCGGCGAGCTGCGCCCGCTGGTGGGCGCGTTCAACGGCCTGATGAAGCGCGTGGCCGACGCCTTCGCCACGCAGCAGCAGTTCATTGCCGATGCGGCGCACGAGCTGCGCTCGCCGGTGACCGCGGTGCGGCTGCAGATCGACCTGATCGAGCATGCCCACGATGCGTCGGAGCGCGAGGCCACGCTGCGCGACGCCCGCGAAGGCATGGACCGGCTGCAGCGGCTGGTCGAGCAGCTGCTGCAGCTGTCACGCGCCGGGCCGGATGCGATCGAGGCGCGAGGCGCGCAGCGCGAACCGGTGGACCTCGACCGGCTGGTGCTCGACACCGTGTCGGCCTTTGCCCGCACCGCGTCGCTGCGGCAGGTCGACCTGGGCGCCGAGGCCCACGCGAAGACGCGCGTGGCCGCCGATCCGCACGAGCTGCAGGTGGTTCTCAACAACCTGGTGCGTAACGCGCTGCACTACGTGCCGCCCGGTAGCCGCGTGGATGTCGCCGCGTCGGTGGCCGAAGACGGCACGCCGATGCTGTGCGTCAGCGACGACGGCCCCGGCATTGCGGCGCCCGAGCGGGAACGTGTGTTCGACCGCTTCTACCGCGGCGCCGGCGAGCACGTGCGCGAGGGCGATCCGTCGGGCAGCGGGCTCGGGTTGGCCATCGTCAAGGCGCTGGCCGGGCGCAACGGCGCGAGCGTGTCGCTGCATGACGGGCACGGCACCGGTGGGGGCGTGGGCCTCGCGGTGCATGTGCGCTTCGACGGTGGCGGTGCGCAGCCGGCGCGCCCGGCGCGTGCGTCGCATCAGACGCCGCCGGCCGGCGGCGGCGCGTCAGCCGGGCGTTGAACGCGACGAGCGAATGGCGCCGGTCACCGCGATCGCGCCCGGGACCAGGATCAGCGTCCAGATGATGATCTCGAGGTGGTCGCGCACCAGCGGCAGATTGCCGAACAGGTAGCCGGCCGCGCACAGTGCGAGCACCCACAGCATGCCGCCGGCGATGTTGAAGGCGCTGAAGCGGCCGCGGTCCATGCCCGCCACGCCGGCCACGAAAGGCACGAAGGTCCGCACCAGCGGCATGAAGCGCGCCAAGACCACCGTGATGCCGCCATGCCGTTCATAGAACGCGTTCGCGCGGTCGAAGGCCTTGCGGTCGAGCCACCGCGAAATGCTGCCGTTCAGCACCTTCGGACCGAAGTGCCGCCCGAGCGAGTAGTTGCATTGGTCACCCAGGATGGCCCCCAGCAGGAGCACGGGCACCGCGATCGCCAGCGAGATGTGGCCGGTGGCGGCGAGCGCGCCGACGATGAACAGCAGCGAGTCGCCCGGCAGGAAGGGCGTGACCACCAGGCCGGTCTCGGCGAACACGATCAGGAACAGCAGTGCATGGACCCAGAGGCCGTAGGCCGCCACGAACGCCTCGAGATGCCGGTCGATGTGGAGCGCGAAATCGATGAGAAAACTGGCGGTGGTCATGCGAGTGGGTGGGGGACGTGGACGGTCGCGGTGCGAAAGCCATGTTGGCTGGCCGCGACTTACCGGACCCTTAACGCCGGGCGCCTTGCCGTCGCTTCCATGCAGGCCATCGCGTGATCGCGCGATCGTGCGATCACGCGATCGTCAGGCCCGGTGTGGATGCCGGGGGTTAAGTGCGTCTTAAGTCGCGGCGATCGACACTGCCGCAGACATGCAAGCCTTGCACTTCCTCTTGCGCGGCGCCGCCGCGATGGCGCTGAGCATTGCCGCGATGCTGGCGGGTCCGCCCGCGCACGCCGCCGCGGGCACCTCGGGCGCCGACGACCTGTCCGCCAGGCTGGTCGTGTTGCGCGAACAGCTGGACCGCTCGCCGCTGAAGCGCCCGGTGCTGCTGCACGCGAGCGACACGGCGAACGGGTTGCAGGGCGAGGTGTATGCCATCGTCGACCATCCGCTGGCCGCCATTTCCGCCGCGCTCGGCAAGCCCGAGGCGTGGTGCGGCGCGCTGCTGCTGCACATCAACAACCGCGCCTGCAGCGTGACCGGCGGTTCGGGCGGTTCGGGCGGTACGGGCGGTACGGGCGGAGTACCCGTGATCTCGCTGGGCGTTGTACGAAAGTACGACCGCCCGGCCGACAGCGCCTTTCAGCTGGCCTTCGATTTCCGCGTGGCGCAGGCGACGCCGCAGCACCTGGCGGTGGAGCTCCATGCAGCCCAGGGGCCCTTGGGCACGGGCAACTACCGGATCGTGTTCGAGGCGGTGCCGGTCGATGCGACCCGCAGCTTCCTGCACTTCTCGTACGCGTACGACGAGAGCACCTTGACCGCCGCGGCCATGCAGGCCTATCTCGCGACCTTCGGCCGCTCGAAGGTCGGCTTCACCGTCATCGCGAAGGCGCCCGATGGCGAGCCCGATTACATCCGCGGCACGCACGGCCTGCTCGAGCGCAACGCCATGCGCTACTTCCTCACGGTGGAGGCGTTCCTGGCCGCGCCGGACGCGGCCGGCCGCCGCAACGCCTGGTACTCCGCCAGCGAGAAGTACCCGAAGCAACTGCACGAGATCGATCGCGCGACGTACCTCGAACTCAAGGCGGCCGACGAGCGTCGCTAGACGCGGCCCGCGCTGGCAAGGCCGCAGCCCGTACAGCCCCTCATTCGCTGAACCAGTAGATCAGCCATGAGCAGACGCCGGCCAGTCCGGCGACAAGCGCGAGCAGATTGCCCACGCGGGATTCCGACCGGAGATTCAGGTTGCGAATGACGCTCGGCATGCATTCTCCTCGGCGAAAACAGAACGGGGTAGAGACTGCCATCCACAAAGTGTTTGTCAATCCATCGATAGTTCACGGCGGGTCTGTGCATAGCCCGATAGACCGCCGATAGTCCTATAAGCAGGTGGCCCGGCTCAGCCCTTGGCTCAGCTCTTTGCACGGCAGGCGGCCAGCGCGTCCAGCGCGGGCTTGTAGGTGGGCGTGGTCACGTCCATCACGCCCAGCACCGTGTGGTACAGGTTGTCGT
>NZ_FOLP01000031.1 GCF_900112425.1 Variovorax sp. OK212
CCGTCGAACACCTGGCTGTCGGCCTGGCGCGGGAAGCTGCAGATGATCTTGCGCACGCGGCCGGCTTTGAGCAGCGCCGCCAGGCCGGTCTCGCCATTGCCCGCGTTGTTGTTGACGACGGTGAGGTCCTTGGCGCCCTGCTCGAGCATGCACTGGATCAGCTCGTCAGGAACACCGGCAGTCCCGAACCCACCGATGAGGACTGTGGAACCGTCGGAAACATGGCCCAGCGCGTCGACCAGCTTGGGCGCAATCTTGTTGATCATGAAATTCTCTTGCGATCGAAAAGGAAATTCCCCAGGCCGGCAGCGCGTCGGTACGCGAAGCCACCGGCCGTGGGACGCACGGACTCAGAACGCGTGCCGGATCCCGAAGTCGTAGCCCACCGCCGAGCGCGGCTCCAATCCACCAGTGGTGGTGAAGCTGGCCTGGCGCACGATGGTCGGGATGCTCAACACGAGCGGAGTGACGCCCATCACCGCGGGGTTGTTATGACCGTCCCGGATGCCGATGCGGGTGACGCTCGCATACAGCGCGGTGCGCTTGGACAAGTTGTGGACGTACCCCAGCGCCAGCTTGTTGACTGCGGCGCCGCTGTCGGGAAGCCCATTGCCGTTCTGGAACTTGACCCGCGCGAAGGAACCGCGGATCGTGCCAGCGCCGACCGGCACGTTCACCCCGAACATCCAACCGTCGTATCGGTCCGTCCGCCTGGGCACGGTCGGAAAAGCGCCGCCTTGCACGTCGCGCACGCGGGACCAGTCACCGAATGCCTTGAGCACCCCGAAGTCATAGGACGCACCGGCGTTCAACGTCTTGATCTTTTCGTCCCCATGAATGCCGCTGTCGAGCGTGCTCTGACCGTAGGCCAGCGCCACGTCGGCCGGACCGCTGGCCCATCCCACCCGAGCGCCCGCATATTGCCCTCGCCTCGGCGTGCCGCCGGGTGTGTCGCTGCGATTCAGGTTTTCAGGAAAAGCGTACTGCGCCTGCCCATAGACACCGCTGGCCAGCGGCGGCAAGAAATAGCTGATCGCATTGCTGGTCCTCACGTAGCTGTCGGTCCCGGCAGAAAGCGCACCGTTGAGCAACCCACCCGTCGCAAGCGCTCTCGAAGCGGCCAGGTTGTTGTTGACGACCGCGATGAGATTGGTACCCACGCCGTTGACACCAAACGGGTCGAACACCGCATCGTTCCAAAACGAAGCGGTGTAGTCGCGTCCCAAGCGAAGCTCGCCGAAGCCTCCCGACAGGCTGAGCGTGGAACGCCGACCGAAGTCGGCGACACCGCTGGCACCGCTGTCGTTGGCCACAGGCGCTTCCAGCCAGAACCCGGCGGCCAGTCCTGCGCCCAGGTCTTCCGTCCCGCGAAATCCGATTCTGCTGGAGCTGTTGCCGGAGGACGAGAGCACTGTCTGCCTCTGGCTCGAATCGCGAGCCGGCACAGGACCCCACGCGCTGCTCTTGGTGCTGTAGCGACTGATCCCCGCATCGACGACGCCAAAAAGGGTGACAGACGATTGCGCTGCCGCGGTCCCCGCAACCGCGAGCGCCGACAGCACCGGAAGTATTTTTTTCATGTTCTATGTCTCCTCACTCAACCGATTGAAATGCGGCGGCTGCATGTCCACCGCCCCCGAGGCGCGGCAATGGCATGGAACCACCACCGTGCTTCCTGCCCATCTGCGCAAGCATCGAGATGCGAGTCGGGCACGAACCGAGGTGCGCGAGCGTCGCGGCAAGCGCGAGGTCGCAGGGTGCGGGCCTCTCGTCGGCCACGCACGAGGCACGCCGCGCCGCTACTGCGGCCGGCTCAACAGATGGTTCTGATGGGCCTCGCGCAGCAGGTTTTTCTGCATTTTTCCGGTAGCGCCCAAAGGTATGGCCTCGACGAAGATGACGTCATCCGGCGTCCACCACTTGGCGATCTTTCCCTCATAGAAGCCGAGCAACGCTTCGCGGGTCAATGATTGCCCTGGCTTCTTCACGACCACCAGCAGCGGCCGTTCATCCCACTTCGGGTGGCGCGCGGCGATGCACGCAGCCATGCTCACACCCGGGTGGGCCATCGCGATGTTCTCGAGGTCGATCGAGCCGATCCACTCACCGCCGGACTTGATCACGTCCTTGCTGCGGTCGGTGATCTGCATGTAGCCCTCGGCGTCGATGGTCGCGACGTCTCCGGTGGGAAACCAGCCGTCGACCAAGGGGCTCCCGCCCGCACCCTTGAAATAGTTCGTGATGATCCACGGTCCGCGCACCATGAGCTCCCCTGCGGCCTTGCCGTCACGCGGCAGTTCCTCACCGTCATCGCCGGTCACTTTGATGTCGACGCCGAACGGTGGCCGGCCCTGAGTCGAGAGCACGGCGTAGCGCTCCTCCCGATCCAGATCCCGATGACTCGACTTCAAAGTGCAAACCGTGCCGAGGGGACTCATTTCGGTCATGCCCCACGCATGGATCACCTGCACGGCGTATCGCTCGTCGAAAGTACGCAGCATGGCGCTCGGGCATGCGGACCCACCGATCACGGTGCGAGTCATCGTGCTGAACCTGCCCTGCACGGACTCCACATGTGCCAGCAACCCCTGCCACACCGTCGGCACGCCGGCGGCCATCGTGACGCACTCGCTCTCGATGAGTTCATACAGCGACCGACCGTCGAGATTCGGGCCGGGAAACACCAGCTTGGCGCCGACCATCGCTGCGATGTATGGCAGGCCCCAGGCGTTGACATGAAACATCGGAACGACCGGAAGAATTGCGTCGCGTGCCGAGCAGTTCAAACTGTCCGGCAATGCACCGGCATACGCGTGCAGCAGGGTCGATCGGTGGCTGTAGAGCACGCCTTTGGGATTGCCGGTCGTGCCGGACGTGTAGCACAACGACGAAGCGCTCTCCTCGTCCAGGCGCGGCCAGTCGTACCGATCGTCATGGGCCTCGATCAAGTCCTCATAGCAAAGCAGGCCCGGGACATCTGCAGACTGCGGCATGTGTGCCCGGTCCGTCATCGCCACGAAGTGGCGCACCGTCTTCAGTCGCGACGCGACTGCCTCGACCAACGGCAGGAACGTGAGGTCGAAGAACAGGACCTGACCCTCTGCATCGTCAGCGATCCACGCGACCTGGTCGGGGTGCAACCTCGGATTGAGCGTGTGCAGGATGGCTCCGGTCCCGGAGACCGCAAAGTACAGCTCCATGTGCCGATAGCCATTCCACGCCAGCGTACTGGCGACTTGTCCGGGCCCGACGCCCAGGGCGGCGAGGGCCTTGGCCATGCGGCGCGAACGCGAGGCCATCTCCCCATAGGAGCAGCGATGGATGTCACCTTCGACTCTGCGTGAGACAACGCTTTGTTCGCCGTGGTGGCGCTCCGCGTGGATCAGCAGAGAAGAGATCAGCAGCGGCTGCTGCATCATTTGTCCGTTCATGATTGTCCTGATTGCCTTCTGGTTTTTCTAGTTGGCGCACTGCGACCCTGCGACATGACCCTTGTCCGCAACTTCGAGGAAGAGGCCTTCGGCGTCACGTCTCACCGGAATGACCGAGACGCGAAGCCCCGGGTTGCCCGGCATGGCGCCGTCCCGCACGTCGAAGCGAAGCCCGTGCGCGGGGCACTGGATCACGTGACCCGCGAGACGCCCGGTGCACAGTGCCGCGCCCGCATGAGGACATTCGTCCTCGATGGCATGCAGTTGCCCGTCGATGTTGAAGACGACGAAGCTGCGCCCCTCGTGAAACAGCACCTCGCGCTGGCCTGTCGTCGGAACCTTTGGCGGCGGCAGCCGCAGCGATGTCACGTCGTGCCCTTAGTCGAATTTGGTTCCGAACTCCTTGACGATGGCGGCGTTTCGCTCGTAGTCGTCCTTGACCATCCGGGCCATCTGGGCTTGGGTCGCATCTCCGCCGGGCTCGAAGCCTTGGGTGGTCAAGCGCTCCTTCACCTTGGCCGTCGCGGTCGCCCTCACCGTGGCTGCGCGGATCTTTTCCGAGATGTCCTCGGGAACGCTGGCCGACACCACAACGCCGACCCAGTTGTCGAACGCCAGCTCTGGATAGCCCAGTTCCGCCAGCGTGGGCACATCAGGCAGGAACGATGAACGCGACTTGGACGTCACGCCATAGGCCCTGAGTTTTCCAGACGCCAGCAGTGGCTTCGAGGTTGGAATGCCGTCGAACATGATCGGAATCTGGCCTCCCATGACCTGCGCAAGCGCGGGCGGGGAACCGGGGAACGGCACGTGCTGCATGTCCAGTCCGGCTTTCCGGTTGAGCATCATTCCAGCGAAATGCGAAACCGTGCCGGTGCTGTACGAGGCAAACGAAACCGTTCCGGGATTCGCCTTCACATAGGTGACGAGCGACTTCATGTCCTTGGCCGGCACGCCGGGCCATCCCACCGGGACAAGGCCCGTTCGCGCCACGACCGCGAGAGGACGGATGTCCTTGATCGGATCGAAGTTCACCTTGATGACGATCGGGGTCTCCGTCAGCAGATTGCTCGCGGTGACCATGACTGTGTTGCCGTCGGGTGCTGCCGATCTCATGGTTTGCACCGCGACCACGCCACCTGCGCCCGGCTTGTTCTCGACGATGACAGGCTGCCCGATCTCGTGCGACAGCTCGTCGGAAAGGATTCGTGCCACGACATCCATGGTGCCCCCGGCCGGCGCGGGAACGATCATCCTCAGCGGCTTGTCGCCCCATGCGTTCGCCACGCCGGGCGCTGCGGCAAACGTGGTTGCGCACAGCAGGCTTGCCAGCGCACGAACTCGAAACGATTGAAATGCCACGGCTGTCTCCGGTTGTTATGTCTGTACGTGCAATTTCGATGAAGCTGCCAGACGACTTGTCGCAAGCAGCCCTTGGGGAGCGTCAGGGAACCAGGACGGTCGCACCAGTCGTCGAGCGGGACTCCAGGGCACGATGCGCCTCGGCGGCATCGCCCAGTGCATAGATCTGCCTGGGCTCGCTGACGATCTTCCCCGCCTTGACCAGGTCGAAGACCTCACCGGCCATCTCGAGCATGTGCGCTCGCGGATGGATGTAGTGCACCATCGCCGGCCGTGTCACGAAGAGCGAGCCCTTCAAGGCCAGCTCCAGCGTGTTGATCACCACGGGCCCCGAAGAGGTTCCGTTGCTCACGAGCATGCCGCGCGGCCGCAAGCATTCGAGCGACGCAGTGAGCGTGTCCTTGCCCACGGAGTCGTAGACCACCGGCACGCCCTTGCCGTCGGTGATCTCGTTGACGCGCTCGACGATGTTTTCGCGCGAGGTCACGATCACGTGCTCGCAGCCGTTGAGCTTGGCAATCTCGGCCTTCTCGTCGGTGCTGACGGTGCCAATCATGTGGACACCCATGGCCCGTGCCCACTGGCAAGCGATGAGGCCCACGCCTCCTGCCGCGGCGTGGTATAGGATCGTCTCGCCGCCTTTCAACGGATAGACCTGGCGGAACAGGTACTGCGCAGTCAGTCCCTTCATCATCAGCGTGGCAGCGCTGCGCTCCGAGATCTCATCGGGCAACGGGATCAACACCGCGGCCGGGACCAGCCGGACATCGGAATATGCACCCAGCGGGCCCATCATGTAGCCGACCCGCTGGCCGACCCGGACATCGGTCACATCGGGTCCGACGGCCTCGACCACGCCGACAGCATCCGAGCCGAGACCGCTGGGCAGCTTCGTCGGATAAAACCCGGTCCGGTGATACACATCGATGAAGTTCACCGCGATGAAGGTGTGACGGATTCGAACCTCACCGGCTTGCGGCTCGCCGACATCGACGCTCTCGAGTTGCAAGACTTCGGGGCCGCCGATTGCGTGAAGGCGGATGGCTTTTGGCATGGGAATGACTCTGGTGGTGTGAGTGAAAGGCAGCAGCAGGCTCAGGCGTGCTGCAGGAAGCCCTTTTGTCCGGCCTTGCGGTTGGGCGCGAAGCCGTTCTTGGCCAAGGTCTCTTCGGCGTCCTTGTAGAAGGTGCCGATCTTGTAGATCTGGCGCGCTTCCTTGCCATTGGCGACTGGGCGACCACATTCCCTGGCGATGCGTACCAGTTGTTCGACCTGTTCCACGCTGCTCATCTTGCGTGAGCGATCAGGCCACCAGATCGTGTCTTCGATGCCGCAACGCACATGCTGGCCCAGCGCAATCGCCATCATGTTGAGTGGCAGCACGTTGTTCATCTGGGCTTCGAATGTCAGCACGGCACCGTCGGGTGTCGCCTTCAGGAAGTTGGTCATGTTGTAGGGCGTCATCGCGTCGGCACCACCGCCGATCGGAATCCACGTCATGACCAGCGGCACGTTGCAGACGCCGCGACGCATCATTCGCTCCACCGTTTCCAGTGAGTTGATGTTGCCCAGCTGGAATTGAATCTGGATGCCGTTGTTCGTGAGGCGCCGGACATGCTCCTCGACCCAGAACGGCCCGGCTGGCGTGGTCATTTCTCTGTAGGCGTGACGCTTCACCGGGTCTGCGAACGAGGTGCCCGCCACGTCGGCATCCGAGATCGCTTCGATGATGTTGAACTGGTTCGAGTTGATGGCCAGCGTGACTTGATCCGGCTTTGGCGTCAGCTCCGCCAGCATGTGCCGCGTGTCGTCGGAGAGCCATTTGGCAATCTCGCCTTCCGCTTCAGGAGCGAAGGAGATCGAACCGCCGACTTGAATGATCATGTCGGGCACGGCCTCGCGCACACCGGCGATCAGCTCATTGAACTTCGACAGGCGCTTCGAGCCCTTGCCGTCGAGTTCGCGCACATGCAGGTGGAGCACCGTGGCGCCGGCGTTGTAGCAGTCGACGGCTTTCTGGACATGCGACTCCATGGTGACCGGGATGTCTTCGGGGAAGTCGCTGACCTCGAACTGCGGGCCATAGGGCGCGACCGTGATGACGAGCTTTTCCTGGTTCTCGGGATACAGAGACCCATCGATGAAGTTCATGTCTACTCCTGTTGACTGTGTGTGGGGAGGTGATTCAGAAGGTCGCGTCGCCGACGATTCCTGCGCGTTCCATCTTTCGGTGGCAGGGGGCGTAGTCCATGACCGCGTAGTGCTGCGTGGACCGGTTGTCCCACATGGCCACGTCGTTGGCCCGCCAGCGCCAGCGCACCTGGTACTCGGGGATGGCCGCTTGAGAGATCAGGTACTGCAGCAGGTCGGAGCCGCCGCGAGTGAAGTCCTGGCCAACACGAACATTGCCGGCCGTATGGAAATTCGAAAAGTGCGTCGTGAAGGTATTCACGAACAGCACCTTCTCGTTGGTCTCGGGATGGGTACGCACAACCGGGTGTTCCGCATCCGGGTAGCGCGCCTTCAACGCGAG
Source organism: Variovorax sp. OK212 (assembly GCF_900112425.1). GTDB lineage: Bacteria > Pseudomonadota > Gammaproteobacteria > Burkholderiales > Burkholderiaceae_C > Variovorax. Next base: position 7,327 of record NZ_FOLP01000031.1, read on the forward strand.
GCGTTCCACCGTCGGCATCGCCGCACCGAAAGTCGCCTCGATGCTGTGACGCGCGCGCAGTTCGGAGATCGTCGCCTTGATGACCTCGGGCAAGCGCGCATAGGCCTCCACCATGTTCGCCCACATGGTGTCACCACCGACCGGTGGGCACTCCACGCAACGCAGCACGCACCCGAACGGTGGTTTCTCGCGCCAGGTGGCGTCGGTATGCCAGGAGTTTTCATAGCGCTCCTTGCGTGACTCCGGTGTCTTGTAGATGCGGACCAGGCCCGGGTGATCAGGATCGCTGCTCGCCACGGGATGGTCCTCGAGCTCACCGAAGTGACGTGCAAAGGCGATGTGCTCAGCGCGCGTGATGTCCTGGTCGCGAAAGAACAGGACGCGATGTCTGAGGAGGAGTTCCCGGATTTCCTGGCACAGCGCCGGGTCGCGTGACGCCGTACCCAGATCAACGCCGCGCAGTTCGGCGCCGATCGTGCAAGTCAGCGGACGGACCTCGATGGAGGCACTCCGCGTGGACGATTCCGTCTTCATTTTTTGTCTCCGTGATACTTCGATCGGGTTGTGCAGTCCACCGAGCAGCGCTCAAGCGGATTCCGATGAAACGAAGAATAGAAACTCGCTTCCCCCCCGTCTGCCCCCCACGAAGAGGGGGGCGACAGTCAGGTGGAGCGATGGCGCGCCGTCGACAGGTCAGTCACCGGGCGCCAGCAGTCCGAGCACACGGGCGCGCAGGACGACATGTTTGCGGGAGCTCGCATTCAGCTTGGTGAAGAGGTTCTTCACGTGCCATTTGATGGTTTCCTCACCCACCTGCATCGCGACGCCGATCTCCTTGTTCGACAGATTGCGCTCCAGCAGGTCCAGAACTTCGCGTTCCTTGGGGGTCAACGCGGTGCTTCCAGGGGTGCGTCGCCCTGTGACAACAGACGACGTATCGGGAAGCGCGATGGCGGCGTGGCCCATCGCGCCCGGGAGGTCCTCGGGGGAAGGCGACGGAGTCGACAGTTCGCGAGCCCACTCGCCCAGTTCAGGATGAGCGTCCTCGAAGATCCGCAGCAAGCCATGGGATGCGGCCAGGTCGATGGCTTCCCGCATCGCGTTGTCGCCCGTGCCGGTGCTGCGGTACCGTGCAAGAGACCGTAGAGCGATGACCTCCAGATGCACTCGGCCCATCCGCAGCGCGCGGGCGGCGCCCTCGGCTTGCTCCAGGTGTTCCAGCACGCGTTCCCAGTCGCGCGCGGCGACGGCTGCATAGGCCCAGGCCAGCGCGCGCGCAGGCGCGACCATGCGGTGCCACAACGGGCCGTGGCGTTGCATCGCCTCATCGAGCTCAGCGTCGATACGCAAGCAGAGGTCCGCGCAGGTCTGAGCTCGGTACCGCCTCGCGTGCAACCGAACCTGATCGCAAAGGCTCAGGATTCGAATCCGCTCAAGGCCCCGGGCCGATCCTGCCGCACCCATCGCCTCCAACAGTCCCAGTGCGCGCTGTTCGGTTCCGCGGGCGAGCTCGATGCTTGCGAGGGTCCGGTACGCCAGCAGAAGGCACGACGGCAATGCGGTCTGTTCGATGACATCGAGCCTGTTCGCGAGGAGGTTGATGGCCTCCACTGGAGCGTCGCGCTCCCACAGTACGGCTGCCAACAGCGCCGCCACCTGACACACGAACGGGTTGCGGCGCGCAAGCTCCGACTCTGCTCGACGTTGGATGCCGCGAAGCATGCGTTCCGCCGGCTGCATCTGAATTTCCCATACATGGGTCATCGCAATGTGGAACTCTCCCCATAGTTCGAGGTAACTGGGCAAGGCGTCCGCTGCCTGACGCGACATCCTTTGTTGCCGAAGTCGCGCAAGCGCGGGGTCTCCTTCGAGCAGCGTGCAGTACGCAGTGCGGTTCGCAAAGATCTGGCGGAGCAAGGGATCGCGCAACGGCGGGTCTTCCGGCCATGGCGCATGCAAACCTGCGGCCCGGTCGGGGTCGTCGGCAAACAGGGCGCCACCACTCAGGATCAGCGCACACTCGCAGCGAACCGCTTCGTCAACATCCGGACGCGCCAATACTCGCGCCACGAGCTGACCGGCGTCGACGTCGCGTTGACTCAAGGCCATCGCCCAGGCAGCGGCCAGGAGAAGGCGTGGACGCGATTCCAATGCGGCCGGTGGCAACATGGCCAGCCATTCCGTCACGACCCCCAGTCGGCCACGCGTCATGATCGTCGTGATGAATTCGTAGAGGCTTGTTTCGGCGAGGTCGCACGCCTGCTCGTACTGGCCTGCTTCGAGCGCATGCCACGCTGCAGGTTCGACATGGCCGTGCGCGATGAGCCATTGCGCCGCGCGTTCGTGCAATGCCTTGCGCTGGTCTGCCGGCAGCCGCGCGAATTGCAACAGCAAGGCATCGCGAGCCAGGGAGTGCATGCGCAGCCACTCCCGTTTCTCACCGGCGATGAGGATGGGCGTGTCCACGCTCATCCGCTCCAGGCGCTCCCGTGCGTCATCGACCTCGCCGACCACGCAGCAAAGCTGCGGATGCAACGGATCGAGGATGGAGATCCGGGTCAGGAATTCGAGGTCTGCGGGCGCCAGGTTGGCCAACAGGCGGCTGACCAGATGCTCGCGAAGTCGGCCTCCCTGTTTCGACAAGGCGTCTAGCTCGGCATCCGGATCGGATACGTCGCTCACCAGAGCCACCGCCAGTTGCAACCCGAGTGGCCAACCCTCCGTCAGCTCGTGCAGGCGTGCTGCGGTGTCGCTCGACACTGCCGTGCCAAGTCGGGTACGAACCAGTTCAAGCGTCTCCTCGAAGCGGAACCGCAAGGCGTCCGCCCCGACCGCGAGGCACTTTCCGTAGTCCATCAGGTCATCAAGATCGAGCTGGCAATCGGCGCGTGCCGCGATCACGATCCGGGTGTTCACGGGTGTGTTGCGCAGGAGATAGATCAACGCTTCGCGGGAGGAGACTGGCAATCGGTCCACTTCATCGACGATAAGCACGATGTTCCAGGCCGCATGCGCGAGCTCGGCCAGGAAGAGTGTCATGGCCTCGGTCCCGCCGGGAGCCCCCGCTTCGAGCAGCTCGGCCCCAAAGTCCGGACGGCCCGCGGCCACGCGCACGGACAGCGCCAAACTCTGCGCCAGGCGCCGTGGATCGTCGGCTTCATGCGCTGAGACCCACGCCACCACGACGCCCAAAGCCAGGTACTCGCGTCGCCACTGCGAGAGAAGCGAGGTCTTTCCGAACCCGGCAGGAGCCTGGACCGCGAACGACACATGGTCACGCAGGGCTCCTGCACTGGACAGCAGTCGCGGGCGCGAGATCAGTTGCCGGCTCACGCGTGGCGGCGTCACCTTGAGAAGCAACTCTTGAAAGCCGCTCGCGCTGTCATTCCCCTTCAGCTCGGCCTTGCCGGCTGCTTCATCGGGGATCGGCTCCTTCGCGTTTTTCTGCGGTGTCATCTCGATGCCTCGCTGTTCTTTCGGATTGGCTCGGCAGCACGCTGCGCCTGCCACTGCGTCGTAGTGCAGCCGAAGCGGCCGCAAAACCAGCGCGCGAATGCGCTGGCGGAACTGAAGCCCACCTGCGTCGCCATCTCGGCCAGGGAACGGTGCTTCGATTCGACCAAACGTATGGCGAGGCCCGAGCGCACGCCGTCGTAGATCGCCGAATAGGTCTCGCCTTCACGAAGCAGCTTTCGGTGCACGGTACGACGATCCATGCCCAGGTGCTGCGCAACGTTGTCGATCGAACAGGTACCGGACGGAAGCATGGACAAGACGAGCCTGCGAACAGCCTCGGCAAACGACAGGTGCGCGTTCTCCAGCAAGGAGTCCAGATGCGCCTGTACCTCCGACGCCATGAGGGGATCGTAGGCGGCCAGTGGCGCCTCGAGGTCCACCGCGCGGCACACGATCCCATCGAACTCCTGGTCGAACAGAACCGGCATGCCGAACACGTGCGCGTGCCGGGTGGGCCCTTTGGGGGCGGAATGAGAAAAGCAGATGCTGCGCGGCTTCCAGGCATCGCCGAGAGATCGCTTCAGCAACCGGAAGACGCCGCCGACAACCAACTCGATGGATTGCCGTTGTGCCATGGACCCCTCGATCAAAAGGCTCTCGCGGATCACCAGCAGCTCGTCGACTTCCTCGATGACCATGACGACCGTCTCGCTTTGGAGGCGCAGATACCGGATCATGGATTCGAGAGCCTTGCGCAGCGTGGGAGCGCCCTGAATCGCAAACCCCAATGGCCCGAGATCCGTCAACTGCCGCGTCTCCGCCATTCGCAGCCCGAAGTCCTCGATGCCCGCGGTCTTGGCGGACGCAGTCAAGAGGCTGCGAAGTGCATCCGCCGGAATCATCGTCGTCGGGTCGAGCAATGCCGCCCGGCGAATGCCTGCCTTGTTCAAGTGCTTGTGGGGGTCGATGCCCAGCTCGTGCGCGACACGCACGTAGTTCGTGAGGGCCGTCGAGCGTACGAAGTACGTCATGCGCGTTTTCCCTGAATGTCCCGAAATGGAAATCGTATGACCCCAAATGTACATCGCCATGACGCACACCCGCCCACACTCTGCGCTGTGTCGCCGTCATGCCGGATCCATCCTGATTCGTGTCGTGCCGTCGGATTTCATGTCACCGCCACGAGGAAAAAGATGCAATACATCGACGACTCCCTGCTTCCCGAGAACCAACAACCGCTGGTCATTCAGGTCGCCCCTTACGGTCCGCAGTTTCTGCCGCGAGATTCGGACGACATCCCCGTCACCATGGACGCGCAGGTGCAAAAGGCTGTGGACTGCTACAACGCCGGCGCCACTGTGCTGCATGTGCACGTGCGGGAAGCCGATGGCAAGGGAAGCAAGCGCCTTTCGATGTTCAACGAGATGCTGGCTCGCCTGCGCGAAGCCGTGCCGAAGATGATCCTGCAGGTCGGCGGATCGATCTCGTTCGCACCCGAAGGCGAGGGCAAGGCCGCCAAGTGGCTGTCGGACGACACGCGTCACATGCTTGCCGATCTCGACCCCAAGCCGGATCAGGTCACGATCGTGGTCAACAGCGCCACCATGAACATCACCGAGCTGCATCCGAAAGAAGAGTTCGCAGGCACGTCCATCGCCGAGCCCGCCTTCTATGACGCCTACCGCAACATGTCCTACGAGGCGGGTCCATTGTTCGTCGAGGAGCATCTCAAGCGCTTGCAGGAGGCCGGCATCCAGCCTCACTTCATGGTTGGCCAGATCGGCAAGCTCGAATCCATCGAGCGGCTGATCCGCCGAGGAATCTACAAAGGTCCGCTGCTCGTGAACTGGGTTCAGCTCGGCGGTGGCTCCGAAGGCCCCAATCCGCGCAACCTGCTGGAGATGGTCAATCGCTTGCCGGAGAACGCCGTGTTCACGGTGGAGTCTTTCATGCGCTACGTCCACCCCTTGACCACGATGGCGATCGCCATGGGGTTCCATGCGCGCTGCGGCATCGAGGACACGCTGTGGGGTGCCAAGGGCGAACACCTTTCGTCGGTCAAGCAGGTCGAGCGTCTGGTCGGCATGTCGCGCAGCCTCTATCGCGAAGTCGCGACGGCCGACGAAGCACGTCGCATCTATCGGATCGGCGAGCAGTACAAGACCGTCGACGAGACACTGCAAAAAGTCGGCTACCTGCCGAACCGCAGAGAGAACGAGCGCGGCCAACCCAGCTGGAATGTGGTCTGAGCAGATGCCCGCATCGCCCCTCGTCCATCGCGGCGATGGGCGAAGAGTGCGGCACTTCCCAGCGTGTTCGCTGCAACCAAGATCATGAAAATCAAAGGAGACACGATGTTCAAGTTCCTTCGAGGCGCCTCGCATGTGCGGTCTGCGGCGCTCGGCGCCGCATTGCTCGCGATGACCGCATGCGCGAATGCCTGGACGACCAAGCCGGTCAGAGTAGTGGTGCCCGCTGTCGCAGGCGGAACGATGGATGTGGTCGCTCGAGCCCTGGCCGATCAGCTGGCTCGTGACGTGGGTGTTCCGTTCATCGTGGACAACAAGCGCGGGGCCGGTGGCAACGTGGCCGTTGGCTCACTGCTGGGGGCGCCGGCCGATGGGCAGACCATCATGATCGCCATCGACAACATCCTCACCGAGATCCCGCACGTCATCAAACCCAACTTCTCTGTCTTCAAGGACATCAAGCCGGTTGCGGCATTCGCCAGGAGCAGTCTGGTTCTCGTGGCGAACACGGGCTTGCCCGCCAAGGACCTCAACGGGTTGATCGCGTACCTGCGCACCCATCCGCAGCAAAACACCTTTGCCTCCTACGCGGTCGGATCCGCCTCGCACTACGCGGGTCTCATGATCGGAGCCCGCGCAGGCATCAATCTGCAGCATGTGCCGTTCCTCGGGTCGCCGCCGGCCTTGGTGCAAATCATGGGGGGGCAGACGCCCTTCATGTTCGACGGCATTGCGACCTCGCTGCCGTTGATTCGTGGCGGAAAGCTCAACGCGCTTGCAGTCATCTCGCCGACCCGGCTGCCGGCGCTCCCGGATGTGCCGACCATGGCCGAACTTGGGTACCCCGAGATCAGCTTCAGCAATCTGGCGGTCGTGATCACGCCGGCTGGCGTTCCCCCTGAAGTCGTGGCGAAGATCCGGGCGGCGGTGCAGAAAGCGGCGGCCGCTGCCCCGGTGCAAAAGCGGCTGGCGGATTTCGGGCTCGAGCCGGTGCAGCCACAGTCGATCGAGGCCTTGGAGAAGATCGAGAAGGACGGCTTCGAGCGGATCGACAAGATCATCAAGGAATTCAAGGTTGACCTCAACTAAGCGAACGATCCCTGTGAAGCCGGCGTTTCTCATCGTTCCAGGCTTGCGCGACTTCGTCCCCGAGCATTGGCAGACGTTCCTGGCTGCGCAGTTGCCGAACGCCATCACCATGCCCCCACTGGACAAGGACAGGATGAAGTGCGGCGCGCAGGTCGCCGCGCTCGATGCGGTCATCACACGGATCGAAGGCCCTGTCATCGTCATTGCGCACAGCGCTGGCGTGATGACCACCGTGCAATGGGCCAAGCGCTACAACCGTGCGATCCATGGGGCGCTGCTCGCGACGCCGCCGGATTTCGAAACACCGATGCCCGATGGACATTCCTCGATGGACGTTCTCGAGAAGAATGGTTGGCTGCCCGTGCCAAAGGCAACGCTGCCATTTCGGAGCATCGTCGCGGCAAGCCGCAGCGACCCGCTTGCAACCTTTGATCGGGTCGCCGATCTGGCTTCCAGATGGGGAAGCAGTCTGGTCGATCTTGGCAAAGTGGGTCACCTCAACCCCGCATCAGGATATGGGCCTTGGCCAGACGCCGTCGATTTGGTTGCCGAACTGATTTGTTCTTGATGCCAGGCTCCTCTTGCCAGAGGCCTCAGGTGGCGCTGCCGGACACCTTGCACCACTGCGAAGGTATGCGGCTCGTCGCCCCGCCTTGACGATTCGATGACCCAGGGACCTGGAGGCAAGACTTTGGCCAATGCCGGCCGGCGAACAGGTAGCCGCGATGCAGCCCCCTGAATGAGTGACTGCTTTCGGGGGCGCCCAGTGTCGGCCATGGGGTGCATAGCGGCCTCCTGCTACACCCAGCACGCCTCAGATCCACTACGCCATCGGTGAGCGCGCAACCAGCCCACTCGACCGACGACAGCGCGAATGCCAAAACCGATGGCTCCTCGGCCCCGCGCAGATACCAGTACGGCTGCGCAGCCAGAGCGCTTGCAACGGGAGGCCGGACAGAACCGGCACGCACCCTCGACCCAGTTCAGCGCCCCGCAGCCAAAGCCACGGCATCCGCACCCGCCGGAATGCGAAGCGGGCACGAAGGGTCCGTCGCCGCACGCCACACGGCTTGCGCCACGTCCAACGCATGCGTGACCGGGGAAGACGAATCGCCCATCGAAGCAAAGACGCCGTTGGCGAAGTCGGCATAGGCCTCGGGAATGCCGCCTGCCATGCGCGGCCGCGCGTTCTGGCTGAACAGCGTCTCGGGCGAGCGCCCCGGCAGGACCAGGTTCACCCGGATGTTGAACGGCGCGAGTTCGAGGGCGAGCGATTCGGTGAAGGCGTTGACCGCCGCCTTGCTGGCCGTGTAGACCGACAGCAGGGGCAACGGCTTCAGCGTGGTGCTCGACGAGACATTGACGATGACGCCCGACCGGCGTTGCCTGAACTGAGGCAGCACCGCCTGCGTGGTCATGAAGGTGCCGAAAGTGTTGGCCTCGAAGACCTCGCGGGCGAGCGCCATGGAAGCACCTTCGACCACGCCCATGATGCCGACGCCTGCGTTGTTGACGAGCACGTCGATCGGCCCCGCGGCCTCGACGGCCTGGCGGATGCCTTGCGGATCCGTCACATCCAGGGGCAGCACGCGCAGGTGCTCGGAGCGCGGCAGAAGGTCTTCGCGCGGTGTGCGCATGGTGGCGATGACGCGCCAATCGCGCGCCAGAAAATACCGGGCGGTTTCAAGTCCGAAGCCCGAAGAGCAGCCGGTGATCAGAACGGTTTGCATGGAGAAATTCCTGGGAAATGGTTGCAGTACCGAAACGATAAGGCGCAAACTCCGGACTTTCTACCTTCAAAAGTCCGCATTCATTGTTCGATAGTCCAGGCATGCAAGACCCACTCACCCAGGTCGTGACCTTGCTTCAACCGGCGGCCCAGTTCTCCAAGGTCGTGAGCGGCGCGCGCGCCTGGCACGTTCGCCGCTCGGAAGCCGGGCGGCCGTTCTACTGCGTCATCCTCGAGGGCTCATGCCGCCTCGAAGTGGACGGGCACGAGGCCGTCGTTCTTCTGGCGAACGACTTCGTGCTGGTTCCCTCGGCGCACGGCTTCACGATGTCGGGCCTCGAGCCGCCGACACCCGATGGGGTCGACCCGTCGACCGTGTCCGTGCGGCCCGGCGAAACGCGCCATGGCGAGCAGAGCGGTCCACCGGACGTTCGTTTGCTGGTGGGCTACTGCGTGTTCGGCTCGCCCGATGCGGCCATGCTGACCGCGCTTCTTCCGCAGCTCGTTCATGTTCGCGGCGAGCACCGGCTGGCAACGCTTGTGCAACTGGTGGTCGACGAGTCGCGCGAGGAGCGGCCCGCGCGCGAGGTCATCCTGGCGCGCCTGCTCGAGGTGTTGTTCATCGAGGCGCTGCGCTCGACGGCGGGCACCGCGGCGTCGGCGGGGCTGCTGCGCGGGCTTGCGGACGCGCGGCTCGCGGTCGCGATCCGGCAGATGCACGACAGCCCTGCGCGCCCCTGGACCGTCGGGCAACTGGCGGCAGAAGCCGCGCTTTCACGCTCGACCTTTTTCGAGCGGTTCAGCCGCGCGGTCGGCGTATCGCCCATGGAGTACCTGCTGGCCTGGCGGATGGCGATGGCCAAGAGCCTGCTGCGGCGGCAGGAGGCAGGCATCGCCGAGATCGCGCAGCGCGTGGGCTACAGCTCGGCGAGCACGTTCAACGTGGCCTTCACGCGCCATGTCGGCTCGCCCCCGGGGCGCTATGCGCGCGAGCAGACGAAGGCCCTGGCCGCGGGGGAAGCTTCGGGCGCCCTGGCGGGGAGCTGACCCGACCCAGCGCCCGACGCCCGACGCCTGGCTCAGGCCCTCAAGCCGCGACAGGCTCGCCCACGTCCGCGAAGTCGATCAGCACCTTCATCGCCTTCTGCCGGTCGCTCGCGAGTTCGAAGGCCTGCCGCGCCTGCAGCATCGGGAAGGTGTGCGTCACCACCGGCGACAGGTCCACGCGCCCTTCGTTGATGAGCCGCACCGCCAGCGCAAACTCCGCATGGAAGCGGAACGAGCCGCAAATGCTGAGCTCCTTCGCCACCACCATGTTCTGCGGAATGCTCACGTCGCCGCCCAGCCCCAGCTGCACGACCACGCCGCGCGGGCGCATCACCTCGAGCCCGTCGCGCAGCGCGCGCTCGTTGCCGGAGCATTCGAGCATCACGTCGAAGGTGCCCTTGTCGGGGGAATAGCGCGACACCCAGGTCTTGTCTTTCGCGACGTTGATGACCTGGTCGGCGCCCATGGCACGTGCAATGGCCAGCGGCTCGTCGACCACGTCGGTGGCGGTGATCTCGGCCGCGCCGTGCGCGCGCGCCGCGGCGATGGCCAGCACGCCGATGGGGCCGCAGCCCGACACCAGCACGCGCTTGCCCAGCAGCGGCCCGGCACGCGACACGCCGTGCAGGCCCACCGAGAACGGCTCGGCCAGCGCGGCCAGGCGCAGCGGCACGTGCTCGGCCACCTTCACGCATTGCGTGGCCTCGCACAGCAGCATGTTGCGGAATGCCCCCTGCACGTGCGGCGTGCGCATGGCGCTGCCGTAGAAGCGCATGTCCAGGCACTGGTTGGGCAGGCCCTCCAGGCAGAACTTGCAGGCACCGCACGGCCGGCTCGGGTTGATGGCCACCTTGTCGCCGATGCGCACGCTGTCCACGCCCGGCGCCACCGCCACCACGGTGCCGGCCACTTCATGGCCCAGCACCATCGGCTCCTTGATGCGCACGGTGCCGAAGCCGCCGTGATGAAAGTAATGCAGGTCGGAGCCGCAGATGCCGCCCATGCCGACCTTCACCAGCACCTGGCCGGGACCGATCTCGCCGGCGTCCTGTTCGTCCAGCCGCAGGTCGTCGGGGGCGTGGATCACGAGGCACATACAACGCAAACGCATGATGGTTCCTTCTCTTCAGGCAACGGGGGTGATCAGGGGCTGGCCCGCGAAGTGGGCCTCGAGGTTGCGGCGCACCAGCTCGCCCATGGCGCGGCGCGTCTGCTCGGTGCCGCTGCCATGGTGCGGGGTCAGCACCACGTTGTCGAGCGCCGCGAAGCGCGGGTCGATGCGCGGCTCGTTGAGGAACACGTCGAGCGCCGCGCCGGCGATGCTGCGCGTCTGCAGCGCCTGCAGCAGCGCGCCTTCGTCGACGGTGGTGCCGCGCGACACGTTCACCAGCCAGCCCTTGGGGCCGAGCGCCTGCAGCACCTCGGCATCGACGATGCCGCGCGTGGCCTCGCCGCCGGGCAGGATGACGATGAGCACGTCGCACCAGTCGGCCATGGCGCTCAGGCTTGCGAAGTGGCGGTGCGGGCTGTCGGCCTTCGGGTTGCGGCTGAAGTAGCCCAGCTCCACGTCGAAGCCCGAGAGCCGGCGCGCGATGGTGCCGCCGATGCGTCCGAACCCGGCAATGCCGATGCGCTGGCCGAACACGCGCGTGGCCAGCGGCAGCGCGCCATTGGCCCAGGCGCCGCTGCGCACGAACTGGTCGCCGGCCGGAATGCGCCGCTGCAGCGCCAGCGTGAGGCCCACGGCCAGGTCGGCCACGTCGCCGTTGAGCACGTCGGGCGTGTTGCTCACGCGGATGCCGCGCGCGCGGCAGGCGGCGAGGTCGATGGCGTCGGTGCCCACGCCGTAGCAGGCGATGAGCTCGAGCCTGGGCAAGGCCGCGATCAGCTCGGCGCTGGCGCCCAGCTCGCCGCGCGTGGCAATCGCGCGAATGTCGGCTGCGTGCTCGGCGACGAAGGCCGCCCGGTCGGGCGCCTCCCAGAGGCGGTGCAGCGTGTAGGCCGCCTGCAGGGGCGCCATGTCCCATTCCGGGTAGGCGCCGGCCATCAGCACGTGCGGGGAGGATGCGGTAGCGGTCAAGCGGATGTCTCCTGCGGGTGACGGAAAAAAAGGGATCGCAAATAAGATACCGGTAACTCTAACCTGTTGCCAAATGAAATGGCTACGCAGGTTTCACCGGTTGACGATTTCAAAAGATACCGGTAACGTATCCCCGCCATTCGCAACACGCCCCCAGGAGCTCCTCTTGAAACTGTTCGACCTTTCCGGGCGCACCGCCCTCATCACCGGTTCCAGCAAGGGCATCGGCTTCGCGCTGGCCGCGGCGCTGGGCAACGCCGGCGCGCGCGTGGTGCTCAACGCCCGCGACGGCGCATCGCTCACCGCGGCGCGCGACGCCCTGCGCGCCAAGGGCATCGCGGCCGAGGCCGTGGCCTTCGACGTGACCGACGCCGCCGCGGTGGAAGCCGGCGTGGCCGCCATCGAAGCGGACATCGGCGCCATCGACATCCTCGTGAACAACGCCGGCATGCAGCACCGCGGCGCGTTCGCCGAGTTCCCCATCGACGCGTGGCACAAGATCACCACCACCAACATCGACAGCGTGTTCTTCGTGGGCCGCTTCGTGGCGCAACGCATGATCGAGCGCAAGCGCGGCAAGATCATCAACGTGTGCTCGGTGCAGAGCGAACTGGGCCGCCCCGGCATTGCGCCCTACGCCGCCACCAAGGGCGCGGTGAAGATGCTCACCAAGGGCATGGCGATCGACCTGGGCAAGCACGGCATCCAGGTCAACGGCCTGGGCCCGGGCTATTTCAAGACCGAACTCACGCAGACGCTGGTGGCCGACGAGGCCTTCACCGCATGGCTGTCGGGCCGCACGCCGGCCGGGCGCTGGGGCGACGTGGAAGAGCTCGGCGGCGCGGCCATCTTCCTGGCGTCGGACGCATCGAGCTTCGTCAACGGCCACATCCTGTACGTGGACGGCGGCATCACCGCGAGCCTCTGACACAGTGCCTGCTGCACCGCCCTCGCCACCGCCCTCGCCACCACCCGCGCCGCCAGCAGCGCCGTCGTTGCCAGCTCGCCTTCCCGTGGTGGTCATGGGCGTGTCGGGCACCGGCAAGAGCAGCGTGGCCGCGGCACTGGCCGGCGCGCTCGGTGTGCCCTGGATCGACGGCGACGACCTGCACGTGGCCGACGCCGTGGCGCGCATGCGCGCGGGCCAGCCGCTCGCCGACGAAGACCGCTGGCCCTGGCTCGACCGCATCGGCGCCTGCCTGGCGAATGCCGATGCCGATGCCGATGCCGATGCCGATGCCGATGCCACGGCCACGCCGCACGGCGTGGTGGTGGCCTGCTCCGCCCTGCGGCGCGCCTACCGCGACCGCCTGCGCGCCGCGTCGCCCGGCCTGCGCTTCGTGTTCCTCGACGGCCCGCCCGCGCTCATCCGCCGGCGCCTGGAGCAGCGCACCGGCCACTACATGCCGCCCGCGCTGCTCGACAGCCAACTGCGGACACTGGAAAAACCCGGCACCGACGAGGCCGACGTGCTGCACGCCAGCATCGGCACGCCGGTGCCACAGATCGTGGCCGACATCGCCGCGCGGCTGACCGGCGGCGCCAGCCCTTCGACTCTCCGGACGAAAGCCTCCCCATGACAGTCCCCCGCCAGCGCGTGGCCGTGATCGGCGTCGGCATCATGGGCTCGGCCATTGCGCGCCGGTTGCTCGAATGCGACCACGAGGTGAGCGTGTTCGACCTCGACACGGCCAAGGTGGCGGCGCTCGCGCAGCGCGGCGCGTCATCCGCGCCAACCGCCCAGGCTGCGGCCGCGGCCAGCGACTTCGTCATCACCAGCCTGAACTCGGCGGCCGTGGTCGAGCGCGCGATCTTCGGCGACGCCGGCATCGCGGCCGCGCCTGCCGATGCGCGGCGCCTGCTGATCGACATGTCGTCGATCGACCCGCCCGCCACGCGCCGGCTGGCGCAGTCGCTGCGCGAGCGCACGGGCATGGGCTTCGTCGACGCGCCGCTGTCGGGCGGCGCGCCCAAGGCCCTGCTCGGCCAGCTGACGGTGATGGCCGGCGGCAGCGCGCACGACGTGGAGCGCGCGCGCGCCGTCATGGACAGCCTGTGCGCCAACTACACGCGCATGGGCGGCAACGGCGCGGGGCAGACGACCAAGCTGGTCAACCAGCTGCTGTGCGCCATCGGCTTCCAGGCGGTGGCCGAGGCGGTGCGGTTGGCCGAGGCCGGCGGTGTCGACGCGTCGAAGCTGCCCGCGGCATTGGCCGGCGGGCGCGCCGACAGCCAGATCCTGCGCGAGTTCGGCCCCAGGATGGCCGCGCGCGACTTCACGCCCACCGGCCGCATCGACAACATGCTGAAGGACCTCGAGGCGGTGCAAGCCTTCTCGCAGGCCGAGCGCCTGCCGCTGCCGCTTGCGGGCGCCGTGTCGGAGCTGCACCGCACGTTTGTCGCGGCCGGCCTCGGCGCCGAAGACACGGCGGCCATGATGCGGCAGTTCAGCGGCTACGCCCGCGACTGAAGCACGGCCGTCAACAAAATTCCAACCCCGAAAGAGACACCCATGTTCATCCGCTGCGCGTTCTTCAAGGGCCGGGTCAAGCCCGGCATGGAAGAGGCATTCGACCGGCATGTGCACGACAGCCTCGTGCCGTTGTGGACCCGCTTTCCCGGCGCACTCGAGGTGCGCGTGCTGCGCCAGCTCGAAAGCGACGTGAGCGACCCCGAGCTCGCGATGGTGCTGTCGATCCGCTTCGCGAGCCGCGAGGACATCGCCACCGCTCTCGACTCGCCCGTGCGCTACGAAAGCCGCGAGGTCTCCAGGAAGCTCTTCGAGATGTTCGACGGCTCCGTCTTCCACACGGTGTTCAGCGCCGAGGAGTTCGCGCTCGCGCAGTCTTCCTGAGGCCCTTGGCGGGCTTGGTGGCCTTTGAAGGTGTGGAAGGCTTGGCGGACTTTGCCGCCGGAGCCGCCTTCTTTTTCTTCTGTGCAACCGGCTTGCCGTCCAGGTCCGCCAGCTCCCACACGCCGCCCGCCGCCGACACCAGCGCATGCGCGCTGTTGATCAGCCCGATGTGCGAGAACGCCTGCGGAAAGTTGCCCAGCTGGCGCTGCGCCACCGGGTCGTATTCCTCCGCGAACAGGCCCAGGTCGTTGCCCAGCGCCAGCAGGCGCTTGAACAAGGCCCGCGCCTTGCGCAGCTTGCCCATGGCCACGTACACGTTCGACAGCCAGAAGCTGCAGGCCAGAAACGCGCCCTCGCCGCCCTCCAGCCCGTCGACACCCTTCTCGGTGCGGTAGCGGTACACCAGCCCGTTGAAGATCAGGTCCTTCTCGATGCGCGCGATGGTGCCCTGCACGCGCGGGTCATGGATCGGCAGGAAGCCGATCAGCGGCATCCACAGCAGCGCCGCGTCCACCGCGTCGGCGCCGTAGTACTGCACGAAGGAGTTGCTCGCGGCGTCGAAGCCGCGCGCGCACACCTCGGCATGGATCTCGTCGCGCACCTCGCGCCAGCGCTCCACGGGGCCTTCGAGCCCGTACTCGGTCGCGCTCGCAATCATCCGGTCGAAGGCCAGCCAGCACATGATCTTCGAATGCACGAAGTGCCGCGGCTCGCCGCGCACCTCCCACAGGCTGCAGTCGGTCTCTTTCCACAGCACCATCAGCTGCCTGGCGATGGCGCGCTCCAGCGGCCACACCTTGTCCATGTCCGCCAGCCCCGCGCGCCGTGCCGCATGGAAGGCCGCGATGACCGAGCCGTACACGTCGAGCTGGCGCTGTCCATGTGCGCCGTTGCCGATGCGCACCGGCCTGCTGCCTTCATAACCCGGCAGCCAGCCCAGTTCCAGCTCGGTGAGCGAGCGTTCGCCGTGCAGGCCGTACATCACCTGCAGCTCTTCGGGCGAGCCGCCCACCGCGCGCATCAGCCACCAGCGCCACGCGCTGGCTTCTTCCACGTAGCCCGAGCCGATCAGCGCGTACAGCGTGAGCGCCGCGTCGCGCAGCCAGCAGAAGCGGTAGTCCCAGTTGCGCTCGCCGCCCGGCAGCTCGGGCAGCGAGGTGCTGGGCGCGGCGACGATGCCGCCGGTGGGTTCGTAGGTGAGCGCCTTAAGCGTGAGCAGCGAGCGCATCACCGGCTCACGGAATTCGCCCTGGTAGCCGCAGCGGCCGGTCCAGCCGTTCCACTCGGCCACGGTGCGCGCCAGCAGCGCGTTGGCGTCGCGCGTCACCGGCGGTGTCAGGTGCGAGGGAAACCATTCGAGGCTGAACGCAATCGACTGCCCCGCTGACACGGTGAAGTCGGCGCAGCTCGCGAAGTTCTCGTTGACCAGCGGCACGCCGGAGCTGATGCGCACCGCGTCGGGCCCCGCCGTGGCGTAGATGGCGCCGTCGCGCCGCTCCATCCACGGGCACCACTCGCCGTAGTTGAAGCGGATGCGGAACTCGGTGTGCATGGCCACGCTGCCGCGCACGCCCTGCACGACGCGCACCACCTCGTGCGTGCCGTCCACGGCGGGGCGCGGCATGAAGTCGGTGACGGTGGCGGTGCCCCTGGCCGTGTGGATGGTGGTTTCGAGCACCACCGTGCCGGGCAGGTAGCGCCGCGTGACGCGCGCCTTGCGCCCGTCGGCGCCGCGCGCGCACATCGTCCAGTGGCCGTTGCGCTTGTCGCCCAGCAGGCTGGCGAACATGGCGGCGGAATCGAAGCGCGGCAGGCACAGCCATTCGATGTCGCCCTCGCGGTGGACCAGCGCCGCGCTGTGGGTGGAGCCGATGAGCGCGTAGTCGCCGATGGGGCGTGCCGCGTGCAGCGTGGGGGGTGTTTTTTTTGAAGGCTTTGGCAAGGAAGCAAGCCTTGCCGCTCCCACGGCGCTCGGTTGCCAGCAAGGGACGCAGCTCGTTGACAGACAACGTCTATTCGACGCACCGGAGGCTTTTTACGGTTGCTGCGGGAATCTTCACGGTCGAGTGTTGAAGTGACCATTGTTTGCAACTCGCTCTCCATCACGTCCGAAGACTGCGCCGACCACTTTTCCCTGCAAGGAAGTCGTCGATGTCGCGCACGCTCTCGGTCCAGTCTTGGCGGGTTGACCTCCCTGCGCCTCGGTCTGCAGGGTACACCGGGCATCCACATCAGATCCTGCCTGGATGGAGACGGTCTGTGGATCGAAGCGGGCGAGGCTCCCGCCCTCTACACCGTTGAAGAAGGCGTTCCGGCGCATCTGCGCGCACTGGCCGAAGCGCTGAAGCCCGCGCGATTGGAGAGGCTCTGGATGGTGAGCTTTCCACCCAACCTCCCTCGCGACGACATCTTCACTCCTCGAACCTCGGCACGCTGGCTCAAGCGCTTCGACGCGGACAGCGATTGGGGCGGGCTCGTCGACGGCGAACCGCCCAAGCGGCCGGAGCCTTGCGCTCCGTCGCGCAGCCGCTCGAGTGCATACGCAGGAGCCGCCTGCCCCCGCAGCGGCAACTGGCAGGCCCCGCGCTTGAACAATCAGATTGAATATGTCGAGCGCGGCAAGCCCATGCCGGGTCCGGCGAACACACCGGCAGGCGCCGTGGTGTGGTACCTGCAGGACGACAAGTCCAAGCCCTAGAGCAGATCCTTCAGCTTCGCCCGCAGCCGGCTGATCGCCTGGCTGTGCAACTGGCACACGCGCGACTGGCTCACCTCCAGGATGGCACCGATCTCGCGCAGGTTCAGTTCTTCGTCGTAGTACAGGTTCAGCAGCAGCTGGTCGCGCTCGGGCAGCGCCGAGATGGCGTCCACCAGCTGGTGGCGAAAGCCGCTTTCCAGCAACTGCTCCAGCGGGTCGTCGCTGCCGCGGCGGTCCTGGCGTGCGTCCTGCGCGTGAATGTCCAGGAAGGGGTTGTCGGGCTCGTCCTTGGAGAAGTCTTCCACGTAGAGCAGCTGGCAGCCCTGGATCTCCTGCAGCAGCGACTGGTAGGCGTCCAGGTCGATCTTCAGTTCCTTGGCGATCTCGCCCTCGTTGGGCTGGCGCCCGAGCTTGTGGCCCAGTGCCTGGATGGCCTTCTCGACGCTGCGCGCCTGCTGGCGCAGGCCGCGCGAGCCCCAGTCGTTGGCGCGCAGCTCGTCGAGCATGGCGCCGCGGATGCGCTGACTGACGAAGGTCTCGAACTGCGCGCCGCGGTTGTCCTGGTAGCGGCTGGACGCGTCCAGCAGGCCCAGCATGCCGGCCTGGATGAGGTCGTCCAGCTCCACGCTGGCGGGCAGCTTGGACATCATCTGCAGCGCGATGCGGCGCACCAGCGGTTGATGCTGCGCCAGCAGGTGCGATTTCTCGATGGTTCCCTGTGCGGTGTACACGGCCGTCCTTTTTTTTCCGTTGTTCCGGGTCGGCGGCTCAGGCGGCCAGCGGCATCGCCATGCGCCACGGCCAGCGGCTCGTGTCGTCGGCCGCGCGGCGGAAGTCCACGGCGGCCGGGCTGGCCGGAAAGGCCTCGGCGATGGTCTGCTTCAGCCGCCATGCGTCGGCAATGCGCGGATCAAAGCGCACCATGCCCGCGGGCTGCAGCGACAGCGCCAGGTAGCGGCTGCCGGCATTGGCGAGGTTGTTCATGATCTGCTGCGCGGCTGCGATGTCGACCACGCCGTTGATGAGAAAACGCAACTGCTTCAGCCCGTGCGCGTAGTGCAGGTTCTTGATGCCCGCGTAGGCGGAGGTGACCGACGCCGGGTGCGGCTTGAGCACCAGCAGCAGGTCGTCCGCGGCCTGCGCGAGCGGCGACAGCCGGCCCTCGCGGTCGAAGGCCGCATCGACGATGACCACGCCGTCGTGCCACAGCGCGCGCGGGTCGGTCGCGGCATGCGCGACGCCGGGCGGCGCCGGCAGCACGTGCACGCCGCTCGCCGACTCGACCTCGGCGCTGCCGAGCGTCAGGCGCTGCTCGGCCACGTCGGCGAGGTTGCCGAGCGGGTCCATGGCCCAGACATCGCAGGCCGAGCCTTCCTTCGGGCAGTGCTCGTCCAGCAGCAGCACGCGCCTTCCCTGCTGCACCAGCGCCACGCCCAGGTTCATGGCGGTCGTGGTGCCCCCGGCGCCCTGCCCCATGCCCGCCACGGCGATCACGCGCGTGGGCGTCGGCGCCAGCAGGCGCCGCAGTCCGTCCGCCTGATCGGCAACCAGCTTGCTCATTGCGTTCTCCTCACCCCAGCTGTTCCATCTCGCGCGGTGCCTGCACCGGCGCGGTCGATTCCGTTCCCAGCGCTTCCAGCAGCAGGAAGAGCTTGCCCACGCCCGCATACAGCGCGCCGCCGCTCATGGCGCGGCCGTTGCGCACCGCACGCCCGGTGAGCTGGCCCAGCAGCGCACGCGCGCGGTCGGCCCATTCGCCGTCGGCCTGCAGCAGGCGCCACACGGTGGTGGTCATCTGGCCCGCGACCAGCAGCCGCTTCATATTGTCGGGGTCGCCCAGCTCGCCGATGCCACCCACCATCTGCACGCCTTCGCGCAGCAGGCGGAAGCACGGCTCGGCGTCGTTGGCCCAGCCCTGCCATTGCGCGAGCTGCGAGACCGGCACTTCGGCACCGATGTTCGACAGCGCATAGCTCTGCGCCAGCACGTTGCCGCTGCGCGCGTCGAGCACGCGCATGGCCACGCAGCGCAGCGCGGGCATGGCGTCGCGCTCCACACCGGCCGCCGCGGCGGCGCTGTTGAAGCGCAGCACCACGTCCACATGCGCCTCGCACTGCACGGCGGGCTTGCCGCGGTACTGCACGGGCCGGCCTTCGCCGAACTCGAAGTCGATACGGGCGAGCGTGTCGGGCGTGCCGGTGCGTGCGTCGATCACGGCGGTGGAGCCCGGCGCGCGCGACAGCCAGCGCTGGCCGGTGGCCTGCCACTGCACCATGGCCTCGATGCCCGGCAGGCGCGTGAGCACATGCACCAGCGCCTTGCCGCCGAAATCCTGCTGGCGCAGCCAGGGCGCCTGGCGTGCGCCCGGCTTGCGAGACGGGTCCTTCATGCCGCGCGTGGCGGCGGTGGCGAGCCACTGGTTGGGTGCCGCGAGCGGCAGGCCCGTGCGGTCCGACAGCAGCAGGCTGCCGTGGCATTCGTAGGCGTCGCCGCCTTCGTTCGAACGCAGGCCGACCTGGCCCGACAGCGCGAGCACGTGGGTTTCGCAACCTGCGGCCACTTCGCTGCGCGCATGCACGGCCAGGTCCTGCAGCACGGCCTTCTGGCCGATCTCTTCGTCGCCCGACTGGCGCCAGAGGGCGCGTGCGCGCTCGAAGCCGATCTGCGCGCCGGCCAGCGCGCTGGCGGTGGTGGCGAGTTCCTGCGCGTCGTGCGCCATGGCACGGATCAGGTTCTGGTACTTCAGGCGCATGCGGTCTGTTTCGCCTTGCGCCTGCACCACCTGCGCGGAGGGGCCGGCGGCGGCCGATTCTTCCTGCAGGTCGCTCTCGGCGGGCACGAACAGCGCGTTGTGCTGGCGCGGCTGGAACACGCTGTCCACCAACTGTGCGCGGTCGGCCTGCATCAGGTTCTCGGGCACCTTCTGGCCGCTGGAGATGTAGTGCACCGGCAGGCGGTGGCGGATCACCGTGTCGATCAGCGCGCCGGGGTGCGTCGACTCGTCGACCTTGGTGAAGATGCAGCCGGTCAGGTCGTTGCCCTGGCGGTAGGCGTGCACCACTTCATTGAGCGTGTCGCCGTGGCTGGTGGCGTTGAGCAGCAGCAGGCGCTTCACCGGGCGCGGGCTCTGGCCCAGCATGGCGATCTGCTCGGGCACGGCGCGGTCGCGCTGGCTCATGCCGACGGTGTCGATCAGCACCATGTGCTTGTCGCGCAGGTCCTGCAGCACCAGGTGCAGGTCGGCCGCGTCCTTCACGGCATACACCGGCACGTTGAGGATCTGGCCGTAGATGCGCAGCTGCTCGTAGGCGCCGATACGGTAGCTGTCGGTGGTGACCAGCGCGAGCTTGTCGGCGCCGAAGCGCATCACGCAGCGCGCGGCCAGCTTGGCGGTGGTGGTGGTCTTGCCGACGCCGGTGGGGCCCATCAGCGCGTACACGCCGCCTTGTGCGAACAGCGCATCTTCGTCTTCGTGCACGGGCACGGCGCGGATCAGCTCCGAGCGCACGTAGGCCATGCCTTCGGCATAGGTCTGGCCGGTGGGCAGCTTCTCGAGCATGGCCTTGGACAGGCGCGCGCTGAAGCCGGCGCCGAGCAGCGTGCGCAGCAGGCGGCCGCGCACGGGGTCGCGGCGCTGCTTGTCGTTCCACACGACGCTGGCGAGCTGTTCCTCGATCATGCCGCGCATGGAGTGCAGCTCGTTGAGCACCGTGTCGGCGGGGGCAGCGGGTGCTGCAGGCGAAGGCACGGCGTGTGCAACCGGGGAAACCGGCGACAGCGGCATGGGGCGTCCGGCCGGCGCAGCCGCGACGGGCATCGCAGGCATCGCAGGCATCGCGGGTGCCACGGGCACGGCGACCGCGGCAGGCGCAACCGGCGACAGCGGCGCAATGCGCGCCACCGGTTCGACAGGCGCGGCGGCAGCGACAGGCGCTGCAGCCACTACAGGCACGGCGGGCGCCGCTGGCGCGGTCGTACCGACCACGTCCTGCACCTCGCCCTCGACCATGGCGACGATCTCCGCGCCCTCGGCAAGCACGCGGTGGCTGAGCACGATGGCGTCGGCGCCCAGCGCCTCCCTCACCAGTCGCAGGGCTTCACGGCTGGTGGCCGCGACGAATTTGCGTGCGCTCGTGCGCACGTCGGTGTGTTGGGAAGTCAAGTGCGTCCTCCAATGGCGGCGGTGATCTTGATGGTGCGGGAATCAGGGATCTCCGCATGCGAAAGAACCTTCAGCTGCGGCAGGCTGCGCCGCAGGAAACGGGAAAGCAGCACGCGCAGCGAGTGCTGCACCACGAGCACCGGCGCCAGGCCCAGTTGCTCCTGGCGCACGATGGCGGCCTGCGCCTGGCGCAGCAGGTTGTCGGCAATGCCGGGCTCGATGCCGCTGCTGCTGGTGAGCGCCTGCTGCAGCACGCCGTCGAGCGAGCCGTCCAGGCCGATGACCTGCATCTCGCTCTCGCCCGGGAACAGCTGCTGCGTGATCGCGCGGCCCAGCGCCAGGCGCGTGAGCGTGGTGAGTTCGGTCGGGTCCTTGATGCTCGGCGCGTGCTCGGCCATCACGTCGAGGATGGTGCGCATGTCGCGGATCGGCACTTCCTCGTCGAGCAGGTTCTGCAGCACCTTGTGCAGCGTGCTGAGCGACAGCACCTTGGGCACCAGGTCTTCGGTGAGCTTGGGCGCGGTCTTGGCGATCTGGTCGAGCAACTGCTGCACTTCCTGGCGGCCGAGCAGCTCGGCGGCGTGCGTCTGGATCAGGTGGTTCAGGTGCGTGGCCATCACGGTGCAGGCATCGACCACCGTGTAGCCGTACACCTGCGCCTGCTGGCGCAGGCCGGCGTCGATCCACACCGCCGCCAGGCCGAAGGCCGGGTCGCGCGTGGGCGTGCCGGGCAGCGAGCCCGTCACCTGGCCGGGGTTGATGGCCATCCACTGGTTCGGGTAGGCCTCGCCGCGCCCGATCTCCACGTCCTTCAGGCTGATGATGTACGTGTTGGGGTTGATTTCGAGGTTGTCGCGGATGTGCACCACCGGCACCAGGAAGCCCACCTCCTGCGCGATCTTCTTGCGGATGCTCTTGATGCGGCCCAGCAGTTCGCCCTGCTGCGACTGGTCCACCAGCGGAATGAGGCGGTAGCCGACCTGCATGCCCAGCGGGTCGACCATGGCCACGTCGTCCCAGGTGGCCTCGGCCATCTCGGCCGACGGCGCGGCGCTGGCGGCTTGCGCCGCGGCGGCGGCCTCCTGCGCGGCGGCCTTCGGCTTGTTCATGATCAGGCGGCGGCCCAGCCACACCAGGCCGCCCGCGATCAGCAGGAACGCCAGGTTCGGCATGCCCGGGATCATGCCCAGCAGGCCGACGATGCCGGCCGTGAGGAACAGCACCTGCGGGTTGGAGAAGAGCTGGCCCGTCAGCTGGCTGCCGACGTCCTCGTCGGTGGTCACGCGCGAGACGATCACGCCGGCCGCGGTGGAGATCACCAGCGCCGGAATCTGCGCCACCAGGCCGTCGCCGATGGCCAGCAGCGTGTAGGTCTTGCCGGCGGTCGAGAAGTCCAGCCCGTGCTGGATCATGCCCACCACCAGGCCGCCGATGATGTTGATCACCATGATCAGCAGGCCCGCGATGGCGTCGCCGCGCACGAACTTGCTGGCACCGTCCATGGAGCCGTAGAAGTCGGCTTCCTGCGCCACTTCCTGGCGGCGCTTGCGGGCCACTTCCTCGCCGATGAGGCCGGCGTTCAGGTCGGCGTCGATGGCCATCTGCTTGCCGGGCATGGCGTCGAGCATGAAGCGCGCGCCCACCTCGGCGATGCGGCCCGCGCCCTTGGTGATCACCATGAAGTTGATCAGCACCAGGATGATGAAGACCATCACGCCCACGGCGAAGTTGCCGCCCACCAGGAAGTGGCCGAAGGCCTCGATCACCTTGCCCGCGGCGTCCGGGCCGGTGTGGCCGTTCATCAGCACCACGCGGGTGGAGGCCACGTTCAGCGACAGGCGCAGCAGCGTGGAGAACAGCAGCACCGCCGGGAAGGCCGCGAAGTCCAGCGCCTTCATGGTGTACATGCTCACCAGCAGCACCATCACAGACACCGCGATGTTGAAGGTGAACAGCAGGTCGAGCAGGAAGGGCGGCAGCGGCAGCACCATCATGCTCAGGATGAGAATGATCAGCACCGGCCCGGCCAGGCCCTTGAACTGCGAGCCGCCGAACATGTTCGGCGGCAGCCGCAGGAAATTGGTCATCGCGTTCATGCGGCTTGCACGGCGTCAGCCGTCTCGGAATATTGAAGGTCTGCGGGAACCTGCAGGTCGGTGGGTGTGCGCGGCTCGTCGCCGCCGTCGTTCTTCCAGCGCTTGAGCTGGTACACCCAGGCCAGCACCTCGGCCACGGCCGTGTACAGGCCCGCGGGAATCTCGGCGCCCAGCTTGGTGTGCTTGTAGAGCGAGCGCGCCAGCGGCGGCGCTTCGAGAATCGGAATGTTGTGTTCCTTGGCCAGCTCGCGGATGCGCGCGGCCACCAGCTCGGTGCCCTTGGCCACCACGCGCGGCGCGCGCATGTCGCTGTCGAGGTACTTCAGCGCCACCGCGTAGTGCGACGGGTTGGTCAGCACGATGTCGGCCTTGGGCACCTCGGTCATCATGCGGCGGCGCGCCATCTGCTGCTGCTGGCGGCGGATCTGCGCCTTGATGTGCGGGTCGCCTTCGCTTTCCTTGTGCTCCTGGCGCACGTCTTCGCGCGACATGCGCAGCTTGCGGTAGTAGCTCCAGAGCTGGAACGGCACGTCGATCAGCGCCACCAGGAAGAGCGTGGCCGCGATCAGCGCGCAGTGCTTGGCCACCAGCATCGTCGCGTGCGGCAGCGCGTAGCTGGCGGGCTGCGCCATCAGCGCCATCAGCGCCTCGATGTCGCGCGACACCACCCACCACGCCACGCCGCCGATCAGGGCCGACTTGGCCAGCGCCTTCACCAGTTCGGCCAGCGACTGGGCGGAAAACATGCGCCCGATGCCGGCCAGCGGATTGAGCTTGCCGGCGTTGAAACTCACCGCCTTGGTGGAGAACATGAAGCCGCCGAGCATCAGCGGCGCGACCACGGCCGCCACCACCATCATGCCGAACCACGGGCCGATGGCCAGCAGCGCGTGCATGGCCATGAGCGCGGTCTGCGTCAGCATGTGGGAGGGGTCGAAGGCGCTGGCGCGGTCGAACTGCAGCGCGCGGCGCAGTGCGCCGTCCAGGGTCCGGCTGAGCGATTCGCCGGCGATCCACAGGCCCGCGCTGGCGGTGCCCAGCATCACGAACGTGGTGAGTTCGCGGGAACGGGCGACGTTGCCTTCCTCGCGCGCCTTTTCAAGGCGCCGCTCGGAGGCGGGTTCCGTTTTCTCGAGATCGCTTTCCTCTGACATTCATGCTCCGAACCGCTGTGGCGAGGGACGCCTTGCGCATGACCAAATTATTGAATTCAGTCGTCCGGAACAATCTGTCGATCAGGGCCCTTATCGCCCTGTTCTTCACACAATCAGCGCAGGCCGGCCGAGGCGGCCGGGCGCTGCGCGGCCTCAGAAGCCGAGGCTCTCCAGCAGGTCGTCGACCTGCGCCTGGTCGGTCACGGCGTCGGGGTTGCCGGCCTTGATCTGCGGGCCGTTCTGCAGGCTGTGCACGGCTTCCACGCGCTTTTCGGCCGGGGAGTTGTCGATCAGCACCTGGAGCAGCTGCGTCTCCACGTCGTTGACCACTTCCATCATCTTCTTGATGACCTGGCCGGTCAGGTCCTGGAAGTCCTGCGCCATGAGGATTTCCATCAGCTGCGAGTTGATCGCGCTGGCGCGCTGCGGCACGTCGTCGAGGTAGCCGCGCGTGTCCAGCACCAGCTCGCGCGCATGCTCGAGCTCGATCGGGTTCTCGAACCACTTGTCCCAGCGCTGGCTCAGGCCCTTGGCGTCGGCCGCCAGTGCTTCCTGCAGCGGCTGCGCCACGTCGATGGCGTTGAGCGCACGGTGCGCCGCGCGCTCCGTGGTCTCGGCCACGTAGCTCAGGCGGTCGCGCGCATCCGGAATGGCTTGCGCGGCCTTGGCCACTTCCTTGTCCAGGCCGAGCTCGCGCAGGCCTTCGCGCAGCTGGCGCGTGAGCTGGCCGATGCGGCCCAGCAGTTGTTCCGCGGTGTTGGTGGAGTCCGCAGCCTCCGTGGCGATCTGGCTCATGTCACGCGGCCTCCTTGGCGAGCTTCTCGAAGATCTTGGTGATCTTTTCTTCCAGCGTGGCCGCGGTGAAGGGCTTCACCACGTAGCCGTTGGCGCCCGCCTGCGCGGCCGCCACGATGTTTTCCTTCTTGGCTTCGGCCGTGACCATCAGCACCGGCAGCTTCTTGAGCTCCGGGTCGGCGCGAATGGTCTGCAGCATGGTCAGGCCGTCCATGTTCGGCATGTTCCAGTCGGACACCACGAAGCCGAAGTTGCCGCCGCGCAGCTTCTCGATGCCGGCCGCGCCGTCTTCCGCCTCGTCGACGTTGAGGAACTCCAGCTCCTTCAGCAGGTTGCGCACGATGCGCCGCATGGTCGGGAAGTCGTCCACAACCAGGATTTTGATGCTCTTGTCGATCACGATATTTCCAGCTCCAACATGTCGTTTTTCAAACTCGGTTCGTACGTTCGCCGAACGTACGAAGATGCGCCAGGACCCGGCGGCTCACTTCACTCAAGGGGGATACGTCGTCCACCGCGCCCAATGCGATGGCTTCTCGCGGCATGCCGAACACCACGCAGCTGGCCTCGTCCTGCGCCAGCGTGTGGGCGCCGGCGCGCTTCATGCGCAGCAGCCCTTCGGCGCCGTCCTTGCCCATGCCGGTCAGGATGATCCCGATGGCGTTCTTGCCGGCATGCTTGGCCGCGGAATCGAACAGCACGTCGATCGACGGGCGGTGGCGGTTCACGGGCGGCTCCTGGTCCAGGTGGGCCACGTAGTTGGCGCCGCTGCGGCCCAGCGACAGGTGGTAGCCGCCGGGCGCGATGTAGGCATAGCCCGGCAGCACGCGTTCGCCGTGCTCGGCTTCCTTCACGTTGATGCGGCACAGGCCGTCCAGGCGCTGCGCGAACGAGCGCGTGAAGCCGGCCGGCATGTGCTGCGCGATCATCACGCCGGGCGAGTCGGGCGGCAGCGGCTGCAGCACTTCGCGAATGGCTTCGGTGCCGCCGGTGGACGCGCCGATGATGATCAGCTTCTCGGTACTCAGCAGCGGGCTGCGCAGCAGCGATTCCTGCGGCGCGTCGCCGCCGGGGCGCACGGCCGCGGCATGCTTGCTCGGCTGGATCCGCGCGCTGGCGGCGGTGCGGATCTTGCCGGCAATGAGCTCGGTGTAGTTGAGCAGGCCGTCTCGCACGCCCAGGCGCGGCTTGGTCACGAAGTCGATGGCGCCCAGCTCGAGCGCGCGCAGCGCGATCTCCGAGCCGCGCTCGGTCAGCGAGGACACCATCACCACCGGCATGGGCCGCAGGCGCATGAGCTTCTCGAGGAACTCGAGCCCGTCCATGCGCGGCATTTCCACGTCGAGCGTGAGCACGTCGGGGTTGGTGACCTTGATGAGGTCGCGCGCCACCAGCGGGTCGGCCGCGGTGCCCACCACGGTCATGTCGCTCTGGCTGTTGATGATCTCTGTCATCACGCTGCGGATCAGTGCCGAATCGTCGACACACAGCACCTTGATTTTCTTGACGCTCACCGGTTTCCTTTGATTGCTGCCACGGGCACCCCGCGGATGCCTGATATGGCCGGGACATTGCCCGTTCTGTCCGAATCCGGCGCCGCGCGCAGGCCGGAGAGCCTGCGCAGCAGCTCGCCCTCCTCGTGCTGGACTTGCTGGACTTCCGTCTGCGCGCGCAGCTTGCGCACGATCGCCTTGCCGGTCGACGGCAGGAAGCACACGCGGCGCGCGTGCTTGCCGCGCAGGTCCTGCGCCGCGACTTCGATGCGTTCGTTGCGCAGGTAGCGCAGCACGAAGTCGGCGTTGCGGTCGCCGATGTTCAGCGTGGTCATGTTCGCCAGCACCGCGCCGCCGCCGAAGACCTTGGCCTGCAGCCGGTCGCGCCGCGCGCCCGCGCGCACCAGCTCGCGGATCAGCACGTCCATGGCGTAGGCGCCGTAGCGC
The DNA here is from genome assembly GCF_900112425.1 of Variovorax sp. OK212. Classification (GTDB taxonomy): domain Bacteria; phylum Pseudomonadota; class Gammaproteobacteria; order Burkholderiales; family Burkholderiaceae_C; genus Variovorax. Next base: position 34,676 of record NZ_FOLP01000031.1, read on the forward strand.
ATCGACTCCACGGCGTCGCGCGTGACGGAGGTGTTCTCGCAGTCGTCGGGCAGCATGAAATGGTTCATGCCGGCCACGCCCGCCTCCACGTCGTGCAGGCAGGCGGCCACGCAGGAGCCGAGCACCGTGCTCAGCACGGTGTCGCTCGAGGTCACGTAGTACTCGGAGGGCAGCAGCTTGACGGCCATGAGCCCGACGTCGCGGTCGAAGTAGTGATGGCTCGCCACCGAGCCCGGTGCGGCCGCGCGCGTGGCGTTCATGGCATGCCTGAAACGCCTGAAGTGCGGGTGCGCGCCACTTCATACACGGTCTGGCCCAGCGGGCGGAACGCCTGGTTGACAAGCGACGCGTTCTCCGAATGGCCCGCGAACAGCAGGCCGTGCGACTTGAGCAGCGGCGCGAAGCGGTCGAGCACCTTCTTCTGCGTCGGCTTGTCGAAATAGATCATCACGTTGCGGCAGAAGATCGCGTCCACCGGTTCCTTCACCGCCCACGAGCTGTCGAGCAGGTTGAGCCGCGAGAACTTCACCAGCGCCGCGACCTCGGGGCGGATGCGCACCTTGCCGGCGTTGGCGCCGGTGCCCTTGTTGAAGAAGCGGCGCAGCCGCTCGGGGGCGAGGCTTCGCACCTGCTCCGTGGTGAACACGCCGGTGGAGGCCTTGGCCAGCACCGCGGTGTCGATGTCGGTGGCGATCACGCGCGAGGCCGCGGCCTTGTCGCCCAGCGCCTCCATCAGCGTGATGGCGATCGAATAGGGTTCCTCCCCCGTCGAGGCCGCGGCGCACCATACGGTGACCGGCTGCCCGATCTTGCGCACGTGGTCGGCCAGCGTGGGGAAGTGATGCGCCTCGCGGAAGAACGAGGTGAGGTTGGTGGTGAGCGAGTTGATGAACAACTGCCACTCCTCCCCGTCCGGACGCTGTTCGAGCCAGTCGAGGTAGGTGGTGAACTCGGGGAGCTGGAGCTCCCGAAGGCGCCGCGAAAGCCGGCTGTACACCATCTGCCGCTTCTGTTCGCCCAGGGCGATGCCTGCGCGGCGGTGGATGAGTGTGCGCACTCGGGAGAAATCGCTGTCGGTGAAAAGGAACTCGGTAGTCACGGCTGCCCTGTAAGCATGGCTTTCAATGTACATAGGGCCCACTGTTTCCAATGGGCCGATCAGACGCGCAAAAGCCCGGCACTTCCGTGCCGAATTCCGAGGCGATTTCGGGGGGCATGTTCAGGGACCCGATGCGGCCGGGCCGGCATCCTGCGACCACACCAGGGCCGCGAGCTGCGCCGCATTGACCTGCGCCGCGCCCACGAAGAGCGCTTCCGACAGGCGTGCGGCCTCGCCGTTGTCGAGTTCGCAGGCCTCGGCCAGCGCCACGAACGGGCCGTAGAGGCCGCCGCGCGACAGGATGGCCTGCTGCACCGCCTCGGTCAGCTGCACCTTGCGCAGCACGCCTTCCATCGACACGCCCAGCAGCTGGTCGAGCAGCGAGAACATGCCGGCCACGAACAGGTTGTCGGACTCGCTGGGCGGCAGCATGCCCTGGCCCATGAGCTCGACGAAACGCCCGCGCAGGATGGCCTTCTTCATCATGAAGGGCGAGCCCGCCTTGTTGCTGGTGGCCAGCAGGAGCGACAGCCAGCGGTACAGCGGCGAATAGCCGAGCATGGCCACGGCGTGGCGCAGCGAGTGGATCTCCACCGCCATGCCGACCGAGGGCGAGTTGATGTAGCGCAGCAGCCGGTAGGTGAGCGCCGCGTCGTGCTTGAGCGCGGCCTCGATGGTGCGCACGTCCTCGTTGCGCTGGATCATCTGCATCAGCTGCACGATGAGCAGCGACTCGGGCTGCAGCGCGTCCTCGGCCTCGCGCACCGGCGGGTTGCCGAAGGCGCCGTCGATGAACACGTTGACGCGGCGCGCCACGCAGGCGTCGAACTCGCGCCAGGTGTGCACGTGCGCGGCGATGAGCTCCACCTCGGGGTGGCCCAGCAGGATCTCCTGGCGCAGGCGCGCCACGGTGTCGGCGTCGTTCGCTTCCACCTCGAAATGGGTCACGATGGCGCGCAGCTCGGTGTCGTCGGGCAGCGCCTTGGCGCCGCACAGCATGAAGCCGAAGCCCTGCTCGCGCAGGAACAGCAGGATGGAGCGCATGTCCGCGTCCAGCAGGTCGTCCGAGCCGATGCACAGCACCACGTTGTTCGCCGGCAGCGACTGCAGCTCGCTCTGGAACAGCGCGTCGACGGAGACGTCGACGAACACCATCTGCGGGCCCAGCAGCCAGCCTGCGTTCTCGGGGTTGAGGTGCACGGCCAGCGTGTCCATCAGCGCCTTGACGCCGACCGCGGCGGCCGTGCGCGCGCCGGGCTCGTCGCCCGGGCCGCGCCATGCCATGCGGTAGCCGATGACGCGGCGTTGCGCGTCCAGCAGCATTTCGTAGGCCACATGGCCGTTCGCACCCGGCTCGCTCGACAAGAGCGCGCCTGCGTGGGTGCCATTGCCTGGAGCCGAGTCATCGGATCCGGCACGTCGGAAGAAATCGAAACGCATTCAGCTGTCTCCGTCTTTGGTGTCAGAGAGCGATGGCGTCGGTCCTCCGCGCGGCACCCGCCAAGGCGACCGCGCTCGCGGCCTGCGCGCGCTGGATGCGCGGCATCGCGCCCACGTCGATGATGAAGGCCACGCTGCCGTCGCCCACGATGGTGGCGGCCGAGATGCCCGGCACCTTGCGGTAGTTGGTCTCCAGGTTCTTCACCACCACCTGGTGCTGGCCCAGCAGCTCGTCCACCAGCAGCGCGAAGCGGCTGTCGTCGGCCTGCACGATCACCAGGATGCCTTGCGTCGGGCTGGTCTGCGCGCCGCTCACGTCGAACACGCGGTGCAGCTCGATCAGCGGCAAATACTCGCCGCGCACGCGGATCACGTGGCCTTCGGCGGTGATGGAGTGCAGGTGCTCCGGCAGCGGCTGCAGCGACTCGATCACGTAGCTCAGCGGAAGAATGTAGGCCTCGGTGCCCACCTTCACGGACATGCCGTTCAGGATGGCCAGCGTCAGCGGCAAGATGATCCGCGTGGTGGTGCCCTGGCCGCCGCGCGAGTGAATCTCGACGTGGCCGCCCATTTCCTGGATGTTGCGCTTGACCACGTCCATGCCCACGCCGCGGCCCGAGATGTCGGTCACCTGCTCGGCGGTGGAGAAGCCCGGTGCGAAGATGAGTTGCCACACCTCCTCGTCGGGCATGGTCTCGGTCACGGCCATGCCTTGCTGCATGGCCTTGGCCAGGATGCGTTCGCGGTTCAGGCCCGCGCCGTCGTCGCTCACCTCGATCACGATGTTGCCGCCGTGATGCTGTGCGGACAGCAGCAGCTGGCCGGTGGCGTCCTTGCCCTTGGCCAGGCGCACTTCGGGCGTCTCGATGCCGTGGTCCAGGCTGTTGCGCACCAGGTGCGTGAGCGGATCGACGATGCGCTCGATCAGGCCCTTGTCGAGCTCGGTTTCCTTGCCGTAGGTGTCCAGGCGCACCTGCTTGCCCAGCTTGGCGCTCACGTCGCGGATCACGCGCGGGAAGCGGCTGAACACGTAGTCCATCGGCATCATGCGGATGGACATCACCGATTCCTGCAGGTCGCGCGCGTTGCGCTCCAGGTGGCCCAGGCCGCTCAGGAAGCGTTCGTAGGCCACGGGGTCCAGCATGGTCGCGGCCTGCGTGAGCATCGACTGCGTGATGACGAGCTCGCCCACGAGGTTGATCAGCTGGTCGACCTTCTCGACGTCGACGCGGATGGAGCTCGACTCCTTGGCGCCGGCGGCGGCCGGGGCCGCTGCAGCGGCTGCCGCAGGTGCGGGCGCGGCGGCGACAACCACTTCCGCCTTGGCCGGCTCTTCAGCCACGGCCACTGCCACGGGTTCCGGCTCCGGCGCGGCGGCCGGGGCTTGCGCATCGGCGGCGCCGGCGGCATCGCGCGAGATGTCGATCTGCGATTCGTCGATGACGAAGCAGCACACGGCCACGATGTCGTCGGGGTCGCAGGTGGTTTCCAGCAGCACGGTCAGCTGGTCGTTGGTGCGGGTGCGCGAGACGACCTTGCCGAGGTTGGCGAGCTCGCCGGCGAGCAGGTCGCATTCGCTGTCGGACAGGCGGGCGAAGCGCACGCGCAGCACGCCGTCACCCAGCGGTGCGCTCGCGGCGGCAACCGGCGCGGGAGCAGCGACCGGTGCAGGCGCGGGCGCCGCGGCCACCACGGGCGGTGCGGTGCCGTCGCCGCCGTTTTCCAGCGCGAGCTGCTGGAGCACGCCGCAGATGTGCGCGACCATGTCGGGATCCGGCTCCTTGCCGGCCTGGTAGGCGGTGAGTTGTTCTTGCAAGGCGTCCTTCGTTTCCAGAAATGCATCGATCATCGGAGCGCTCAGGTTCAGCTGCCCATGGCGGGCGCGGTCCAGGAGCGTTTCGAGCACGTGCGTGGTGTTGGTCAAGGCAGTGAAACCGAACGTCGCGGCACCACCCTTGATGGAGTGGGCTGCGCGGAAGATGGCGTTGAGCTGTTCGCTGTCCGGCGACGCGACGTCGAGCTCCAGCAGCAGTTGCTCCATCTCGGCGAGAAGCTCGATGGCTTCGACGAAGAATGCTTGTGTGAATTGACTGAGGTCCATCTGTTGTGCTCCGGACCGGCGTGTTGGCGCCGGCCGTTTGGTTTCTTGTGTGCGTCTTCGCTCGCTGCTCGCTGTTCGCTGTAGCTATCGCTATCGCGGCACGGCATTCGCCCTGGCCGCCACCAGGCTGGTGCCGGCGGGCACGGCGACCGCCCCGGCGTTCGCCGACGAAATCTTGCCGATGCGCGTGCCCATGGGTTCGACGCTGTTCTCGCGCTCGATGCGTTCCTGCGTCCGATGGTTGAGCAGGATGATGCTGATGCGCCGGTTGATGGGGCTGCGCGGCTCGGCCTTGTCCAGGTGCATGCTGTCGGCCAGGCCGATCACGCGCAGCACCTTGCCCTCGGTCATGCCGCCGATCACCAGCTCCCGGCGCGATGCGTTGGCGCGGTCGGCGGAGAGCTCCCAGTTGCCGTAGGACTTGTCGCCGTTGGTGTAGACGATGGCGTCGGTGTGGCCCGACAGCGTGATCTTGTTGGGCAGGCCGTTGAGCGCCGGGCCGAGTTCGCGAAGGATGGTGCGCATGTGCGGCACCACGCGGGCGCTGGCCAGCTCGAACATCGGGCGGTTCTCGGTGTCGACGATCTGCAGGCGCAGGCCTTCGGTGGTGATGTCGATCAGGATCTGCGAGCGGAACTGCTGGAACATCGGGCTCTTCTCGATCAGCTCCTCGAGACGGCGCTTCATGTCGGCCAGGCGGCTCGCGTCGGCCTCGTCCTCGCTGGTGGTCTCGGAGAACTTGACCTCGCCCTCGACGTGCATCGGGTCGGCGCCGCCGCCGGGGATCATGCTGGCGCTCAGGCTGGCCTTGTCGCCGCCGTTCATCGCCACGCGCAGTGGCATGCGGAAGTGCTCGGCAATGCCCTCGCGCTGCTTGGGGCTCGAGATGGACAGCAGCCACATGACCAGGAAGAAGGCCATCATGGCCGTCATGAAGTCGGCGTACGCGATCTTCCAGCCGCCGCCATGGTGCGCGGCGCCCCCGCCCTTGTGGACGTGCTTGATGATGATCTGGGGCTTGCCGTCGCTCATGGTCGTTGCTCGTTCGCTGTGTCTGCGCCAGGGGCGTCAGCGCGCCTTGACGCCGCGGACGTGGTCGTCCAGCTCGGTGAACGACGGGCGTTCGGTCGAGAACAGCACCTTGCGGCCGAATTCCACCGCGAGCTGCGGCGCGTAGCCGTTGAGGTTGGCCAGCAGCGTCACCTTGGCGCACTGGAAGATCTTCATGCCCTCTTCGACCTTCTGCTCGATCAGCGAGGCCAGCGGCGAGACGAAGCCGTACGCCAGCAGCACGCCCAGGAAGGTCCCCACCATGGCGTGGGCGATGAGCGCGCCCATCTCCGAGGGCGGCAGGTTGGCCGAGGCCAGCGCGTGCACCACGCCCATCACGGCGGCAACGATGCCCAGCGCGGGCAGTGCGTCGGCCACGCGGGACAGGCTGTGGCCCGGCACTTCGGCTTCGTGGCGGATGGTCTCGATCTCGTGGTCCATCAGCGCCTCGATCTCGTGCGCATCGGTGTTGCCGCTGATGACCAGGCGCAGGTAGTCGCACAGGAAGACGGTGATGCCCTCGTGCGCCAGGATGTTCGGATAGCGCGCGAAGATCTCGCTCTTGGTGGGGTCCTCGACGTCGGACTCCAGCTTCATCATGCCTTCCTTGCGGGCCTTGGCCAGCAGCTCGTACAGGAGCGCGAGCAGGTCCATGTAGAGCTGGCGGTTGTGCTTGGAGGAGCGCAGCAGCAGCGGCAGTTCCTTGATGGTCGCCTTGATGGTCTTGCCGTTGTTGCCGGCAATGAACGCGCCCAGCGCGGAGCCGCCGATCATGAGCAACTCCACCGGCTGGAAGAGGACGCCGAAGTGCCCGCCCATGAGGCCGTAGCCGCCGAAGACGGCACCGATCACCACGATATATCCAGCCAGAATCAGCACGCGCTACCCCTCATCGCCCGAAGGCTTCATATCAACAAACTCCGAACGTCCGCAAGCGGACGCGGAGCGCTTTTCCTACACCGCGCCGCCGAGATCCATCAGGGGCGCAGCGACCGTCAGGCCTGCCCGGCGCACTTCCGCGACCTTGGGCTTGCGCGCCTTGCCCGCACGCGAAGGCGGGCGGCACAGAACACACACATATCCGTTCTTGTTGTCATGCGCGTGCGCCACGAAGTGGCCGCCGCACCGGCTGCAGGTACTGAGCTGCAGCATGTCGCTGTCGAAGAAGCGCACCATGGTTTCGGCACGCGTGAAGTCGAGCACCACCTCGCCGCCGTGCGAACCGATCTGCTCCACGTAGAGCCGGTAAGCCTTGATGAGCGCGGGCAGTTCGTTCTCGTCAGCCTCATCGAGCATGAAGCGGTAGATGTTGTAGAACATCGACGAGTGGATGTTGGCCAGCCACGTCATGTACCAGTCGGTAGAGAAGGGCAACAGGCCCTTGGGTGGCGAAACACCCTTGAGTTCCTTGTACAGGCGGATCAACCGCTCCCGGCTCAGCGCAACCGCCGCCTCGAGAAACTGCAGCCGCGCACCCAGTCCGATCAGCTCGACAGCGAGCTGCACTTCCCGGACCTCGCCAAGGACGCTCTTGCGGATCATGCGGCCGCCGCGCTCACGCCACGCATCGGGGTCTGCGCCTGGGCCTGGCGTGCCGCCATGAGGATCGACATGTGGGCCTGCTGAAGCGCGGGCTCCTTGCCTTCACCGACCACCGCGAACATCGGCTGGTCGTCCAGCCGGAAGCTGCACAGCAGGAAGTTGGAAGCCGCCAGCTTCACGATCTGGCTGAGCGACATGTTCGCCAGCAGATCGGCCAGTTCGCGGCCGACGCCGAGGCGAAACATGGCCTCCGCGCGGTCCTGCTTGACCAGCTTCTGCGCAAGCAGCATATAGGCCAGATTTATCTCGCCGATTTCTTTCGACATTACGCCGCCAGCACTGAAATTGATGTTTTCCACGTCTTGTTCCATTTCCGATTTCCAGTCCACTTTGGTTCTAATCAATCGTGTATACATTATATACACAAAGTTTTACACTTCGACGAACTTTGTAGGAAATCGCGACAAAAAAAGTAGGACGTGTCTGACACGAAGGCGACACGTTCCCTCTGAGGAGTGCTGCTTTTCGCGAAAAACGGCGGCGTGGCAATCGTGCAACCAGTCGTTACAAACATCGCTTATCAGCAATAATTTATTCATGACCAATTACACATAAATAAAGACTATGAGCATTCATGGATTCACTGGACGGCGTAATTGCCGATTCAAATGAAATGCTCATGACTTTGCATTGACCACGGGAAGATTTAATTCGCTTCATGGCTTTCCAGACCATGGATCCAGGCCATCAGCTCGGCCACCGCCAGGTACAGCTGCGGCGGGATCTGCTGGTCGAGGTCGACCTGCATCAGCAGCTTCACGAGGTCCGCGGACGAGTGCACATACAGCCCGTTCTCGCGCGCCTCGCGCATGATCGATTCGGCCACCACGCCGTAGCCCTTGGCCACGACGACCGGCGCCTTGCCCTTGTCGGCGTACGACAGGGCCACCGCGCTGTTGCGGTTGTCCATGCCCTGGTTCAGCGCGCCGGTCATGCGGCCTCCGCCTGCGCCACGGCCTCGGTCCCGGCTTTCGCCGTGACCTGCAACTGCTGGAGCTGGAGGCCCGCGGCCTCGAAGCGCCGCGCGAGCTGGCCCGCGTCGCCGCGCAGCCGTGCCATCGTGGCCGTCTCGCGCGCCGACAGGTGCGCCTGCACCGAGGGGCCGGCCACGCTCACGCGCAGGTCGACTTCGCCCAGGCGCGGCAGCTGCAGCGACACGGTGGTCGACCAGCGGCGCACGCCCTCTTCGTCCGCGCCCGCGCCTTCGCGCGCGTCGGACTTCGCCTGCTCTTGTTCTTCCTGGATGGACCAGGTCATCGGCACGTCGGGCCAGGCCTGGCCGCTCCAGCGGAACACGGCGCCGGCCAGCAGGTCGAGCTGCTGGTGCACGAGCGTGACGGCTTGCGGATGAATGACTTCGTTGCCGCGCGCGGCCTGCGCCACCGCGGAGATGTCCGACTGCCGCGCGGCTTCGCCGGCGCGGTGCGCGGGCGAGGCGCTGTCGAAGGTGCTGCCCGCGGGCACGCCTTCGCCCTGGCGGTAGGCCGCCTGCAGGCGCGAGGCCTCGACCGCCGCGGCGGGCGCCGCCGGTTCGGCGGCCGGCGCGGCGCCATGCGGCGCACCGGTGTTGGCGGGCGCTGCCTGCGTTGCGGATGCGTTCGCCGGGGCGCCGCCCTGGCTGGTGTTGCCTGTGAAAGCGCTGGTGTCGGGCATTGCGGCAAGCGTCGCATCGCCTTGTGACACAACAGCCGTCGCCACTGCGGCAGCGGCCTGCGGCGCATCGGTTGCGCCGGGCACAGCCGCGGCAACCGCTGCATTCGCCGTGCCCGACGGGTTCGCCGTCGTCACCACCGGCTTCGCGACCACGGGCCCGGCCCAGCGCGCCTGCGGCTCCAGTGCCATCTGTGCGAGCGAGCGGCCACCGGCCGCGAACTCCGCCAGATGCGATTCATAGAAGAGACCGCTGTCGGCCACCGTGCTCGCCAGCGCACCGGCCAGCGCCGCGGCGTTGGCGGGTTGCTGGCGCGACGCCATGAGCGGCGACGCACCGCGCACCGGACCCGGCTCCGCCTGCAGGTCGGCCAGCACCGCGCCGATGACGCGTGCCGCCACCGACAGCCGCGTGGCCACCGACGCCGGCGCGCCGCCGCCCAGGTGAGCAGCGCCGCCCAGCAGCGCGCCCGGGATCTGGCGATCGAGCGCGGCGTTCGAAGGCAGCCGCACATCGTTCTCGACCCTGGCGACCGGCACTGCCGGTCCCGGCGCACCGATGGCCGCCTCGCCCTTGATGCCCAGCACGTCGAGGCGCGGTGCGAGCCTTGCGGCCAGCAGTGCGTCGATCAGTCCGGCGAGTGCAGTCATGGGAGTGGTGGTTCGGGTGAAGGGTCAGGAGATGCGGGAGGCCGTGCGGTCCGTCAGGGACGGCTCAGTGCGTGGGCCCGTATGCGCGGCCCAGGCTCTTCTGCCTGTGCAGGCTGCCCATGCGGCTGACGAGGTCCTCGATCTGCGGCTTGATCAGGCCCGACACTTCGGCCTGGTCCACGCGGATGCGGTCCAGCAGACTGAGCACGCGCTCGACCTGGATGGCGTCCAGCGTCTCCAGCGGCTCGATGGCCCGCAGCCGTTCGACCAATGCAGCGCAGCGCGCTTCGAGCTCGGGCAACTTGCCCCAATCCTTGGCGCGAGCCAACGCCAGCATCTGCGCGATGTGGGTTGCAAGCTCCTCATAACAATGAACGACCTCACTCCGGACTGCCATGTTGTTCCCTGTCTTTGTAGTCATGTAATGCAGCCGCGGCTCAGCCGTGGCTTCCGTCATCGATCTCCCGCCAGGCGGAAGCGACGTTTTCGAGCAGTTGTCCTGCTTCGTCCAGCGCCTGCACGTCGTTGTGCAGGTTCGCCTGGAACAGTCGCCGCACGACGTAGTCGTACAGCGAAGAGAGGTTGCCCACGAGTTCGGCACCGGCTTCGCCGCCGGCCGTGGCGTCGAGCGCGGCCTTCAGGCCGTTTTCCACGATGCCGATGGCCTTGGAGATCGCCTGCCCCTTGGCCTGCGTCTCGCCGGCCGTCATGTGAAAGCGGGCCATGCCGATGGCGGACTTCGCGCCGTCGAACAGCATCACGATGAGCTGGTGCGGCGACGCGCTCATCACGCTGGTTTCCACGCCGACGCGCGCATAGGCACCGGCGCCGGTGCGAAGGTTGTGAGGTGTGTACATCGGCTGCTCCGTGTCGCTGGTCTGGCGGGGTGTGCTTACTTGCTGCTGCTGTTCGACATCGCGTCGAACTGCTGCGTGAGGTAGGTCTTGGTGTTGTTCATGCTGTTGATCAGCACGTCCAGCTGCGTGAACTGCGCCTTGTAGCGGGCAACCGTGGAGTCCACGCGCGTCTGCACGGCGTCGTACTGGGTGTCCAGCTCCTTGATGGTGGAGGTCACGCCGTCGCTGGCGACCTTCAGGGCGCCGGTGTTCAGGTCGGTCACGATCGCGTCGATCTGCTTGCCGTAGCCGCCGGTGCTGCCGGTGGCGCTGGAGAACAGGTTCGCCACGCCCTTCAGGTTGGTGGACAGGGCCTTGTCGAGCTTGGTGGAATCGATGGCGATCGTGCCGTCCTTCTGGAAGGCCACGCCGATCTCGGTGAGCACCTTCATGTCGTTGGCGCCGCCGGCCTGCGGCGTGGTGAGCGCCTGGCGGATGCGCGTCTGCAGGTTGCGCAGCGTGCTGTCGCCCACCAGGGCCGCACCGGTCTTGGTGTCGGGGTCGTAGGACGTCAGCGACTTGGCGGTGCTCTGCAGCGCGTTGTAGGCGTTCACGAAATCGGTGATCGCCGTCTTCACGCCGGCCGTGTTTTCCTTCATCGACAGGCCGGTCTTGCCGGTGTTCACCAGCGTGAGCGTGGCGCCCTGGATGGCTTCCTTCACGGTGTTGGTCGCGCTGGTGACGTCGATGCCGTTCACGTTCAGCTTGGCGTTCTGCGCCACCGAGGTCTGCTTGAGGTTCTGCGTGCCGGCCGGGTCGTTGCCCACCAGGTTCTGCAGCGTGGCGTCGCCGGCCACCGAGATGCGCATGCTCGACTTCTCGCCGGTCGTCGAGGACGTCAGCACCAGGCGGTTGGGCGTGCCGCTGCCGTCGTTCACGATGGAGGCCGTCACGCCGGCGCTGGCGCCGTTGATGGCGTTGCGGATGCCTTCGAGCGTGTTGTTGGTCGGGTCGATGGTGATCGACTTGGCGGGCTGGCTGGCGTCCGCCGTGAAGGTGGCGCCGGTGTACTGCCCGGTGGTGGCGTTGAGCGTGCCGCCTGCGATCTGGCCGAAGTCGATCGTGATCTTGCCGTTGCCGATGGGGGTCTTGGTGTCCACCTGGCCGGCGCTGATGACGGTCTGCGCCTGCGCGAGCTGCTGCACATCGATGGTGTAGTTGCCCGCGGCGCTGACGTCGGTGGCCGATGCGGCCAGGATGCCGCTGACGGTCGGCGTGCCGGTCACGCTCTGGAACAGCGCCGGGTCGCCCAGCTTCTTGGCGGCGGTCTGCAGCGTGCTGAGCGCGCTCTGGATCGTGCCGTAGGCCGACAGCTTGCTGGTGTAGCTCTTGGCCTTGGCCTGGAGTGCCACGAGCGGCTGGCTCTCGGCGGTCTGGAGCTGCGTGAGCAAGCTCGCAAGGTCGAGGTTGGCGCCAACGCCGAGGCTGCTGATCGTTGCCATTTGGATGTGTTCCTGTATTGCTTGTTCTGCCGGGGATGAAGGTCTCGCGCGCGGCCTCAGGCCGACTGGTCGACCAGCAGGCCGTTGCCTTCGCGCATGAGCTTGGCGATGCGCACGACCTCTTCGTTCGGGATCTGGCGGATGACTTCGCCGCTGGCGCGGTCGACCACCTTCACGATGAGTTTGTCGGTGTCCTTGTCGACCTCGAACTGCAGGCCGACCTCGCGCAGCACCAGCGCCGCGTTCACCTCGTGCACGGCCCGCTCGACCTGCACCGGCGTGGCCTCGTCCACGGCACCTTCCGCCGCGGCGGACGACGCCGCCGCGCTCGCGCCGGCACCGCCAGCGCGGCCGGCGAGCAGCTGCGTCCAGGGGCTTTCCTTCGCGGGAATGGAGGGCACGGGGTTCGACATCGTTTTCTACCTTGTGGTCTGGCGGTTTCGCTGTGCTCTGGGGCCTCGCCTTCGGGCATGGCCACAGAGCACAGCGCAGGCAACCCCGGGCTTGCTCCCGGAACCTGCGCCTGCCGGATCCCCCCTTGCAAAGGGGATCCGGCTTTCCTTTTCGCTAACTGGAGGTTGTGGATTAACGCAGGAGGGAGAGCACGCCTTGCGTCGTCTGGTTGGCTTGCGACAGCACCGAGGTACCAGCTTGTTGCAGGATCTGAGCGCGCGTCATGTTCGACACTTCAACGGCGTAGTCAGCGTCTTCGATGCGCGAACGCGACGACGACAGGTTGGTCACCGTGGTGCCCAGGTTGGCGATCACCGAGTCGAAACGGTTCTGCACCGCGCCCAGCGAGCTGCGCAGCTTGTCGACCTTCGACAGAGCGGCGTCGAGTGCCTTCAGCGGGTCGACCGTCGACTTTGCGTCGCTGACGGCGTTGGTCGTCAGCTTGCCGGCCTTGGCCGAGTCGGCGTACACCGTGCTGCCTTGCGCGTCGGTCACCACGCCGTTGGCGTTCAGGTTGATCGATTCGGCGGCGGTGGTGGTCAGGCCGCTCACGCCCATGTAGGCGCCGGTCACTGCACCGCCAGCGGCTGCCACTGCGTAGGCCGTGGTAGCACCTGCGCCGTCGATGTCGATGGCGCCAGCGCCAGCGTTGATCTTGGCGGTCACTTGGTCGGCCGTGGCCTTTTCACCGGCAACCTTGAAGGTGCTGGCGCCGGCAGCAGCCGTCACCACGGTGTAGGAAGCGCCGGTTGCGCCGATGGTGATCGAGTCGCCAGCAGCGGACATGCCGGTGGCTTGCTCGAGCACTGCCGACAGCGTGGCGGCGGTCGTCGTGCCGGTGCCCGTCTTGGTCAGGTTCTTCGAAGTGTCGAGGTACAGAGCCGAGCCGTCGGCAGCGTCGGTCAGGGTGCCGTTGCTGTCGATCTTGACGTCCATCGAGTGGGTGCCGAGCTTGACCGTGGCGGTCACGCTGGTGCCAGCTGCCGGGGTCAGCGAGGCGAGCGTGTTGGCTTGGCTGCGAGCAGCTTCCGTGGCCGTGTAGCTCTTGGTCGCTGCGCTGTACGTGTACGTTGCGCCGCCGGTCATCGCGACCGTGCCGGTGTCTTGCATCTTGGCCAGCACGTCGTTGGCGGTGGCGCCGTTGGCGGCCGTGGTCAGCGTGCGGGTGTAAGGCGTGACGCCGTTGGCGGTCGTGCCTGCGGCGAAGCCGGCGACCAGCAGGTCGGAAGCGGTGGCACCCTTGTTCTTCGAACCGGTGTTGTTGACGTTGAAGCCGTCCAGACCCAGGGTCTTGGCGCTGATTTCCTGCAGGTCGATGTCGATGGTTTCGCCATCGTTCGCGCCGACTTGCACGGTCAGCTTGCCAGCGTTGGCCGACAGGACCTTCACGCCGTTGAACTGGGTCTGTTCCGACACGCGGTTGATTTCGTCCAGGCGCTGGCCGATTTCCGACTGGATCGAGTCCAGGTCGCTGGCCGAGTTGGTGCCGGTGGCGGCTTGCACCGACAGTTCACGAACGCGTTGCAGGTTGTTGTTGACTTCGGTCAGTGCGCCTTCGGTCGTTTGAGCGATCGAGATGCCGTCGTTGGCGTTGCGCGTTGCTTGCGTCAGGCCCTTGATGTTGGCCGTGAAACGGTTGGCAATGGCTTGGCCGGCAGCGTCGTCCTTGGCGCTGTTGATGCGCATGCCCGAAGACAGGCGCGTGATGGCCGTGCTCAACGCCGATTGCGACTTGTTGAGGTTGTTTTGCGTGACCAGGGAAAGCGAGTTGGTATTGATGACGGATGCCATGAAAACTCCAGATGACAAAGTTGTGGGAAATCCGGCCGAAGCCTTCAACGCCTACCAGGTCCGATTCGGGACACAAGCCGTCGTTGAATCAGTTATCGACGCCCCCCCGGAAAACTTTAGGCAGTCCGCAAGAATTTTTGACATCGCCTCGAAATACCCCGTCGGCCGGCGTCAGGCCTGCAGGTTCATCACTTCCTGATAGGCGGTGACCAGGCGGTTGCGCACCTGCAGCCCGGTCTGGAACGCCACGTTGGCCTTCTGCAGGTCGACCATGACGTCGTTCAGGGCGACGCCGGGCTTGCCGAGTTCGAACGACTCGGCCTGGGCATAGGCGTTTTGCTGGGCGCCGCTGATGTTGGCGAGCGAGCGCTTGAGCTCGGCGGCGAAACCGCCGGCCTCGGCCGGCGCACCCGCCGCACCCGTCGAGGGGGCGATGCCGGTGTTGAGCGCGGTGACGCGCATCTGTTGCAAGACGGATTCGATGGCGCTGATCGACATGGGATCTCTTCTTCCTGTGTGAACACTTCTGCGTGACTTGACAAGGAGGACGCAAGTCCTCCGGCTGGCCCGCAGCGTATCAAGGGAAGACCCCGATTCAAGGGTGCAACTGAGGCAGAAAACCCCGGCTGTTCGGCCATTCGAATTCCATTTGACTGTTGACAATCGTCGCCAAACGAACAGGCCGTGGACGACTCGACCGGCCCTCCGGAATGAACTCTCAACACCGAATCTCCTCTCCAAACCCGGCATCGGCCCCTGGTGGCCGCCAAGCCCTGACGAAGGTGCACCCATGAGCACAGCCGTGCCCACGGGCGACATGGCGACAGCTGGCAACGGTTCCGGCAACGGCCTGCCGCCGATCCTGGAACGCATGCGCGCCCAGCCCAAGCTGCCGATGATCGTCGGCGCCGCGGCCGTGGTGGCCGCGGCGGCCGCGTTCATGCTCTGGAGCCGCGCGCCCGACTACAAGGTGCTCTACACCAATGTGTCGGACCGCGACGGCGGCGCGATCATCGCGTCGCTGCAGCAGATGAACGTGCCCTACAAGTTCGCCGAAGGCGGCGGCGCGATCCTGATCGCGGGCGACAAGGTGGCGGAAACGCGCCTGAAGCTCGCGGCGCAGGGCCTGCCCAAGGCCGGCGGGGTCGGTTTCGAACTGATGGACAACCAGAAGTTCGGCACCAGCCAGTTCGCCGAGCAGGTGAACTACCAGCGCGGCCTCGAAGGCGAGCTGGCGCGCTCCATCGAGTCGATCGGCACCATCGAGGCGGCGCGCGTGCACCTGGCGCTGCCCAAGCCGTCGCTCTTCGTGCGCGAGCAGAAGAAGCCCTCGGCGTCGGTGGTGCTCACGCTCATGCGCGGTCGCAGCATCGACGAAGGCCAGGTCAGCGCCATCGTGCACATGGTGTCCAGCAGCGTGCCCGACCTGGACGCCAAGAGCGTCACGGTGGTCGACCAGCGCGGCAACCTGCTGTCGTCGGCGCGCGGCGCCGACCGCGGCCTGGACGTGAGCCAGCTCAAATATGCGCAGGAGATCGAGGCCGGCTACATCCGCCGCATCGAGGCCATCCTGCAGCCGCTGGTGGGCGCGAGCAACGTGCGCGCCCAGGTGGCGGCCGACATCGACTTCTCGGTGGTCGAGCACACCGACGAGAAATACAAGCCCAACCAGGACCCCTCGCAGGCCGCCGTGCGCAGCCAGCAGAGCAGCGAGTCGGCCCAGCACGGCAGCGGGCCTCCGGGCGGCGTGCCGGGCGCGCTGTCGAACCAGCCGCCGGTGAACCCGACCGCGCCGATCGTCGGCCCGCGCGCACCGAACGCCCCCGGCACCCCGCCGCCCGGAACCCCGGGCGCACCGGGAACGCCGGGTGCCGCTCCCGGCACGACGGCGTCCACGGCCTCGACCGCCGCCACCGGCCCGAGCAGCACCCGCAAGGACACCACCACCAACTACGAGCTCGACCGCACCATCCGCCACGTGCAGCAAGCCGCCGGCGGTGTGAAGCGCCTGTCGGTGGCCGTGGTGGTGAACAACCGCGACAGCGTGGACGGTGCCGGCAAGAACACCAGCCGCGCGCTGACGCCGGCCGAGCTCGACCAGATCCGCAACCTCGCGAAGGAAGCCATGGGCTTCAGCCAGGACCGCGGCGACTCGCTCAACGTGGTCAACAGCGCCTTCGCCCGCGACGCCGACAGCGGCCCGGGCCCCGAGGTGCCGTTCTGGAAGGACCGCGAGAACATCGAGATCGGCAAGTCGCTCGGCCAGTACCTGCTGTACGCGCTGCTCGCACTGTTCGCCTGGCTCGCCGTGATCCGTCCGCTGGTGCGCCGCCATGCACCGCCGCCGCCGGCGCCCGCGCTGGCACCGGAACCCGACGAAACCGCCCCCGCCGCCGCGCCGGAAGCCTCGGGCCCGTCGCAGGAAGAAGCCCTGCGTGAACGCGAGGCCAACCGCAAGAAGGCCGACATGGAGTACGCGCAGCAGATCGCCGACAAGGATCCCAAGCTGGTCGCGGCCCTGATCCAACATTGGATGAACAACAATGAACAGTGAATCGGGAACCCGCAAGAGCGCCATCCTGCTGATGGCGCTCGGTGAAGACCGCGCCGCCGCCGCGCTGCACCAGCTGCCCACCTCCGAGGTGCAGGCGCTGGGCCTCGCGATGTCCAAGCTGACCTCGGTCTCCAAGGAAGAGCTGGCCGCCGTGCTGTCGGAGTTCCGCCAGGAAACCGAGCAGCTGTCGGCCCTGCACCTGGGCTCGACCAGCTACATCCGCGCGGTGCTGAAGAAGGCGCTGGGCGAAGACCGCGCCAGCAACCTGCTGGAAGACATCCTGCAGCCCGACGAGCCGCGCGGCGGCATCGAGCGGCTCAACGAGCTGGAAGCCGGCGAAGTGGCCGAGCTCATCCGCGACGAGCATCCGCAGATCCTTGCCACGCTGCTGGTGCACCTGGACCGCATGAAGGCCTCCGAGGTGCTCGAGAAGCTGCCCACGCGCCTGCGCCACGACGTCATCATGCGCGTGGCCACCTTCGGCGGCGTGCAGCCGTCGGCGCTGAACGAACTGACCGACGTGCTCAGCGAGATGCTGGCCGGCCAGGGCCTGCGCCGCAGCCGACTGGGCGGCGTGCGCACGGCGGCGGAAATCGTCAACCTGATGAGCACCACGCAGGAAGAGGAAGCCATCGCCCATGTGCGCGAACAGGACGAGGCGCTGGCCCAGCGCATCGTCGACGAGATGTTCGTGTTCGAGAACCTGCTGGGCCTGGAAGACCGCAGCATCCAGCGCCTGCTCAAGGACATCGAGAGCGACTCGCTCATCATCGCGCTCAAGGGCGCGCCGATGGAGCTGCGCGACAAGTTCCTCAACAACATGTCGCAGCGCGCCGCGGAAACGCTTCGCGAGGACATGGAGCTGCGCGGTCCCGTGCGCGTGTCGCAGGTCGAGACCGAACAGAAGGCGATCCTGCAGGTGGCACGCCGCCTTGCGGAATCCGGCGAAATCGTGATTGCAGCGCCTGGCACCGATGACTTTGTCTGACCCCCGCTCCTACGGCGGTGCCAACGGCACCAACGCCAACGTCAACGACGCCTCGGCGCTCTTCGGCGGCTCGCCGGAACGCCTGGCCGCCATCCACGCCGCGGCCCGCCAGGCCGCGGCCGGCCCCAAGCCCGTGCTGTCTGCCTGGGAACGCTGGGAGATGGGCACGCTCGACGGCAGGCCGCCGTCCGCGAGCCGCAAGGCCGCCAGCGCCGCCCGCACCGCCGTGCCCGTGCCGCCGCCCGCGCCCCCCGCACCGAAGATCGACCTCGCCGAGCTCGCCCGCATCCGCAAGGACGCCCGCGCCGCCGGTGAAGCCGAAGGCCGGGCCGACGGCCTCGCCGAAGGCCGCAAGGCCGGCCACACCGAAGGCCTGGCCACCGGCCTGGCCGCCGCCACCGTGCACGCCGAGCGCCTGCGCGCGCTGACCCGCTCCTTCCCCGACGCCCTGCGCCGGGCCGAAGGCGAGCTGGCCGACACCGTGCTCGCACTGGCACTCGACGTGGCGCGCCAGGTGGTGCACCGCACGCTCACGGCCGAGCCCGCCTGGGTGCTGCCGCTGGTGCGCGACCTGCTGAACACCGAGCCGGCCCTGCGCGGCGAACCGCGCCTGCTGCTGCACCCGGAAGACGTGGCGCTGGTGAAGAACAGCCTGGGCCACGAGATCGAGGCCGCCGGCTGGCAGGTGCGCGCCGACGACACCCTGACGCGCGGCGGCTGCCGCGTGCAGTCCGCCAACGGCGAACTCGACGGCACGCTGGAGACCCGCTGGAAGCGCGTCTCCTCGGCGCTGCGCGACGGCACCGAATCCGCCTGAATTCGCCTGAACCCGCCCAGCCACCCCGGACGCTCCAGACACCCATTTCCCTCCCGATGCAGACCGTCGCCCCCAACCCCCACCTGCAGACCGTGCGCGCCGCGCTCGACAAGGCGCGCGGCAGCGTCGCCCACGTCACCACCACCACCGCCTCGGGCCGCCTCACGCGCGCCGTGGGGCTGGTGCTCGAGGCGGTGGGCCTGCAGCTGCCCGTGGGCAGCGACTGCCTGATCGAACTGCCGGCGGGCAACGCGCAGCGCTACGCCGAGGCCGAAGTGGTCGGCTTCGCCGGCGACCGCCTGTTTTTGATGTCGCAGACCGAAGTGGCCGGCCTGGTGCCCGGCGCGCGCGTGTTCGCGCGGCCCGTCACCATCGAGCCGGGCATGAGCGGCGCAGGCAACGCCCACACCAAGCGCCTGCCCGTGGGCGAAGGCATGCTCGGGCGCGTGGTCGATGCGGCCGGCCGCCCGCTGGACGGGCTCGGTCCGCTGGACATCGCGCGCAAGGTGCCGCTGAGTTCGCCGCCCGTCAACCCGCTCACGCGCGCGCCCATCGACTCGGTGCTCGACGTGGGCGTGCGCGCCATCAACGCCATGCTCACCGTCGGGCGCGGCCAGCGCATGGG
The DNA here is from genome assembly GCF_900112425.1 of Variovorax sp. OK212. Classification (GTDB taxonomy): domain Bacteria; phylum Pseudomonadota; class Gammaproteobacteria; order Burkholderiales; family Burkholderiaceae_C; genus Variovorax. The sequence continues at coordinate 53,835 of NZ_FOLP01000031.1, forward strand.
CCTGTTCGCCGGCTCCGGCGTGGGCAAGAGCGTGCTGCTGGGCATGATGGCGCGCTACACGAGCGCCGAGGTCATCGTGGTCGGCCTGATCGGCGAGCGCGGGCGCGAGGTGAAGGACTTCATCGAGAACACGCTGGGCGAGGAAGGCCTGGCCCGCGCCGTGGTGGTGGCGGCCCCGGCCGACAACTCGCCGCTGCTGCGCCTGCAGGGCGCGGCCTATGCCACCTGCCTGGCCGAGTACTTCCGCGACCTGGGCAAGGACGTGCTGCTCATCATGGACTCGCTCACCCGCTACGCCATGGCGCAGCGCGAGATCGCGCTGGCCGTGGGCGAGCCGCCGGCCACCAAGGGCTATCCGCCGTCGGTGTTTGCCAAGCTGCCCGCGCTGGTGGAACGCGCAGGCAACGGCGCGCGCGACGCACAGGGCCGCGGCGGCTCCATCACCGCCTTCTATACGGTGCTGTCCGAGGGCGACGACCAACAGGACCCGATTGCCGACTCGGCGCGCGCCATCCTGGACGGCCACGTGGTGCTGTCGCGCACGCTGGCCGAGGCCGGGCACTACCCCGCCATCGACATCGAGGCCTCCATCAGCCGCGCCATGACCGCGCTGATCCCGTCCACGCAGTTCGAAACGGTGCGCCGCTTCAAGCAGATGCTCTCGCGCTACCAGCGCAACCGCGACCTGATCAGCGTCGGCGCCTACGCGCCCGGCCACGACACGCAGCTGGACCAGGCGATTGCGATGTACCCGCGCATCGAGGCCTTCCTGCAGCAGTCGATGCACGAGCCCACGGCCTATGCCGAGGCCATCGCGCAGCTCGAAGGCCTGTTCACGGCCGAGCGCCGCCACTGAGGCGCGCGCCGCCCACCCGATTCCAGAGATACCACGCAAGGATTTCTTCCATGACCCGCAAGCTCCCCCTCGGCATGCTGATCGACCTGGCCCACACGCAGACCGACGACGCGGCGCGCCGCCTCGGCGCGCTGCAGAGCGCGCACCTGAACGCCAACCAGAAGCTCGAGCTGCTGCTGCAGTACCGCCAGGACTACCACGACCAGCTCGACGCGCTGATGCGCGACGGCCTGCCCTCCTCGCAGTGGCGCAACTACCGCAACTTCCTGGGCACGCTGGACGGCGCCATCGAGCAGCAGCGCGCCATTGCCGCGCAGACCGAGACCCGGCTGGACAACGGCCGCGTCGACTGGCAGCAGCAGAAGCGCCGCCTGAGCTCCTTCGACACCCTGGCCGAGCGCGTGCGCGCGCAGGAAACGATGGCCGCGAACAAGCGCGAGCAGCGCGACAGCGACGAACGCGCCGCGCGCAAGTTCTTCGACCGCAGCTCGCACACGACCCTTTGACTTTCCAGGAACCGACATGCCACCCATGATCATGCCCCCCGTCGCGCCGAACGCCGGCGGCCAGGCCGTCTCGCAAGCGGGCTCGCGCAGCCGCAGCGACGCCGACGAAGCGCAGGGCCGCGGTTTCGGCGCGGCCCTGGAGCGCTCGCGCCACGGCAACCGCCAGGAAACGAAGACGGCCGACGCCGCCTCGGGCGCCGCCACCGCCGAGCGCAAGCCCGGGCGCAAGTCCGCCGCCGACGAAGACACGAAAGACGCGCTGCCGCCCGCGCCGAACCTGGCCTTCCTGGCCCCGCCCAACACGCCGCTGCATGCGCTGACCCTCGCGGGCCGCGCCGGTCGCGCCGGTCGCGTGGACGCCCAGGGTGACGGCACGGCCGCGGCCACCGGCGTGGCCACGGCCGCTGGCGCTGGCGCCGCCACCGACATCCCGGCCGACCCGGCCCTGCAGAACGCCCTCGCCAAGCTGATGCCCGACGCAGCAGCCGCAGGGGCCGGCGCCACGGCCGCCGACGCCAAGGCCGCGCCCGACGCCGCGCTCGCGACCAAGGACGGCACCCGGCCGGCTGCCGCCAGGCCCGACCTCCCGAGCGCCGCCAATGCGGACACCACCGCTGCCACGGCCACTGCGCCGATCGCCGCGCTGCAGGACGTGGTGCGCGCCGCCGTCGCCGCACAGACCGCGGGCGTGGCCAACCGGCCTGCCGCCGCGTCCGCCGGCCCGGCCACCGGCACCGCCGCCAGCGGCCGTGCCGCGCCGCGCGCCGTGAGCGCCACCACGGCCGAGCAGCTCGCGAGCGCCGCCCAGTCCAAGCCCGCCGACGACACCGGCGCGTCGGTCACCGCCGCCGCCGTGCCGGCCACCACGGCCGCCCAGCCCGGCGCCAACGAAACCGGCACGCAGGACACGGCCACGCCGTTCGTGCTGCAGCAGGCCGGCGCCACCGCCGCGCCGGCGGACCGCACCACCGAAACCGCCGCCGCCCGCGCGCCGGTGCACACCGTCGCGCCCGAAGTCGGCAGCGACAAGTGGGCGCCTGCTCTCGGCCAACAGCTGGCCCGCATGAGCACCAGCGGCCAGCACACGGCCGAACTCAGCCTCAACCCCGCCGGCCTCGGCCCGCTGAAGGTCACGCTGTCGCTGGGCGACAACCAGGCCCAGGCGATGTTCGTGTCGGCCCACGAGAGCGTGCGCAAGGCCGTCGAGGCCGCGCTGCCGCAGCTGCGCACCTCGCTGTCGGAACAGGGCATCACCCTGGGCCAGGCCTCGGTCGGCGCGGACACGCGCCAGCCGTTCGGCAACGACGCCGCCTTCGCGCAGCAGCAACAGCAGCAAAACGGCGGCCGCCAGCAGGCCTCGAGCTACCCCGGCGCCGGCCGCACCGCGCCCGCCGCGCAGGCCGCCCCCGTGGCGCCCGTGCGCCAGAGCACCGCCGGCACCGCGGGCGCGGGGGTCGACACCTTCGCCTGACGCCGCCGGGCCACGGCCCCTCTTCCCCTCTCGGGCGCCCCGACGGCGCCCGGCAATGAACGGATATGACACGCCTTTGTGCGCTTGTTCGGCCGTTCGTCAGAGAGGGACTTCGCAAAGAATAGACCGGACCCCTCCAACCGCTCCACCATGGCTACCTCCTCTCCTGCAGCAACCGCCCTCCCCGGCGCGCCAGCCTCCAAGCGCTCGTCGAAGCTCGTGATCGGGCTCATCGTCGCCGTCGGCCTCGCCGCCGCCGGCGCGGCCGCGTACACCTTCGTTCCCCGCTTCATGAACGCGGCCTCCGCGCCGGAAACGGCGAAGGCGCCCGTGCCTGAAAAGCCGATCTTCCTGGCGCTCGAGCCGCTGACCGTCAACCTGCAGTCCGAAGGCCGCCCGCGCTTCCTGCAGGTCGGCATGGCGCTGCGCGTGCCCGACGAGCACACCAAGGCGCAGATCGTCGAGTTCATGCCCGAGCTGCGCAGCCGCCTGCTGATGCTGCTTTCGAACCGCGTCCCCGACACCCTGGTCACGCCGGAAGGCAAGGCCAAGCTGGCCGAGGAAATCCGCACGACGCTGAACGCGCCGCTGGCGGCCGGCCAGGCGCCCCTGGGCATCTCCAACGTGTCGTTCAACACCTTCGTGGTGCAGTGACCTTCTCCTTCGGACCAGCGACCCATGGCCTATGAACAGGTGCTTTCCCAGGACGAGGTCGATGCGCTCCTGCAGGGCGTCACCGGCGGGGACATCGACCAGACGGCCGCGCCCGTGCCTCCCAAGGACGGCCTGCCGGCGTACGACCTCGGCGCGCCCGACCGCGTGGTGCGCAACCGCATGCACACGCTGGAGGTCATCAACGACCGCTTCGCGCGCGGCCTGCGCAGCGCGCTGCTGAACTTCATGCGCCGCAGCCCCGACATCTCGGTGGGGCCGGTCCAGATCCAGCAGTACGGCGAGTTCGTGCGGCACCTGCCGGTGCCCGCGAACATCAACATGATCCACCTGAAGCCGCTGCGCGGCACGGCCCTCTTCGTGTTCGACCCGAAGCTGGTGTTCCTGGTGGTGGACAACCTCTTCGGCAGCGACGGGCGCTACCACGTGCGCGTGGAAGGCCGCGACTTCACGCGCACCGAGCAGCGCATCATCAAGCGCCTGCTCGACCTGTCGCTGCAGTGCTACGGCGACGCGTGGCAGCCGGTGTTCCCGCTGGACTTCGACTACGTGCGCGCCGAGATGCACGGCAAGCTCGCCAACATCGTGGCGCCCAACGAGGTGGTGATCAACACCACGCTGCAGATCGAGTTCGGCCCCATCGGCGGCTTCCTGCACGTGTGCCTGCCCTACTCGATGATCGAGCCGATCCGCGACCTGCTGTCCAACCCGATCCAGGACGAGGTCGAGGTCGACAAGCGCTGGGTGAAACAGATGTCGCGCCAGATGCAGGCCGCCGACGTCGAGCTCATCGCCGACTTCGTGACCATGCCTTCCACGCTCGGCGAGGTGATGAAGATGCAGGTCGGCGACGTGATCCCCATCGAGTTGCCCACGACGGTCGTCGCCAAGGTCGGCGGCGTGCCGGTGATGGATTGCGGCTACGGCACCTCCAACGAGCGCTACGCCCTGCGCGTGCAACAAATGATCTCCCATCAAGACAGCGATTTGAAGAACGACCATGACTGACAACACCTCTTCCGCCAGCAGCGACGCGGACGACTGGGCCAGCGCGCTGGCCGAGCAGACCGCAGCCACGCCTCCCGCCGTGCCCGAGCCCGCCGTGGCGCCCGCCACCGCGCAGGTCTTCCAGCAGATCCACGAAGCGGCCGCGCCCTCAACCACCACGCCCGTGGACATCGCGCGCGTGCTCGACGTGCCCGTGCAGCTCACCGCCGAGATCGGCCGCACCCGCATCACCATCAAGAACCTGCTGCAGCTGTCGCAGGGCTCGGTGGTCGAGCTCGACGGGCTGGCCGGCCAGCCGCTGGACGTGCTGATCAACGGCTACCTCATCGCCCAGGGCGAAGTGGTGGTGGTGAACGAGAAGTACGGCATCCGCCTGACCGACATCGTCACCCCGTCCGAGCGCATGCAGAAGCTCGCACGCACATGAGCCTGCGCCGCCAACTGCTCGCGGGGGCGGCGCTGCTGCCCGCGCTCTGGGCGCAGGCGGTGCACACGGCCCATGCCGCGCTGCCCACCGTGCCCACGCCCGTGCACGAGGCGGCGCCCGCCGCTTCCGGCGCGTCCAGCCTGCTGCAGGCCGGCTTCGGCATGGCGGTGGTGGTCGGCCTGATCTTCGGTTGCGCCTGGCTGGCACGCCGCTTCGGGCTGCAGCGCCTGGGCAGCGGCAACGTGGTGAAGGTGGTGTCCAGCGCCAACGTCGGCCAGCGCGAACGCGTGGTCGTGGTGGAAGTGGGCGACACCTGGCTGGTGCTGGGCGTCACGCCGAGCCAGGTCAACACGCTGCACACGCTGCCGGCCCAGGCTTCATCGGCACCGTCCGCGGCCCCCACCGCTCAGGCCGGCTCGCCCGCCTTCAACAACACCGTCGAACTCTTTGCCCGGAAACTGCGCGAGTCGCTCTCGGGCAAGTCGCATCCCGCCCCATGACGCACCCCGCATTGCGCCGCGGCCTGCGTGCCGCGCTGCTGCTTGCCGCCGCCGCGCTGCCCGCCGTGGCCTGGACCCAGGGCCTGCCCGGCCTCACCAGCACGCCCGGCCCCGGCGGCAGCCAGACCTGGTCGCTGAGCGTGCAGACCATGGTGCTGCTGACCTCGCTCACCTTCCTGCCCGCGCTGCTGCTGTCGATGACCAGCTTCACGCGCATCCTGATCGTGCTGGGCATGCTGCGCACCGCCATCGGCACGCAGACCTCGCCGCCCAACCAGATCCTGGTGGGACTGTCGCTGTTCCTCACCTTCTTCGTGATGTCGCCGGTGCTGGACAAGGCCTACACCGACGCCTACGTGCCCTTCTCCGAGAACAAGATCAGTGCTGAGAAGGCGATGGAGCGCGGCATCGCGCCCTTCAAGAACTTCATGCTCAAGCAGACCCGCGAGAGCGACCTGGCCCTGTTCGCCAAGCTCGCCAAGGCGCCCGACATGCAGGGCCCCGAAGACGTGCCGCTGCGCATCCTGCTGCCCTCGTTCGTCATCAGCGAGCTGAAGACGGCGTTCCAGATCGGCTTCACCATCTTCATACCGTTCCTCATCATCGACCTGGTGGTGGCGAGCGTGCTCATGTCCATGGGCATGATGATGGTGCCGCCCGCCTCCATTGCGCTGCCCTTCAAGCTGATGCTGTTCGTGCTGGCCGACGGCTGGCAGCTGCTCATCGGCGCGCTCACGCAGAGCTTCTACCTTTAGGTACGCAGAGATGAATCCCGAATCCGTCATGACCATGGGCCACCGGGCCATGGAGATCTCGCTGCTGCTGGGCGCGCCGCTGCTGCTGGTGGCGCTGGTGATCGGTTTGATCGTCAGCATCTTCCAGGCGGCCACGCAGATCAACGAGTCCACGCTGTCCTTCATTCCCAAGCTGCTCGCGGTGTTCGCGACGCTGGTCGTGGCCGGCCCCTGGATGCTCGACCGCATGCTCGACTACATGCGCGCGCTGTTCGCAGGCATTCCGCAGCTGCTGGCGTGACGCCTTCGATCTTCTCGGTCACCTCGGGCCAGCTCGAGGGCTGGATGGTCGCCTTCCTGTGGCCGTTCGTGCGCATGCTGGCGCTGATCAGCACCGCGCCCATCTTCTCCGAGGCCTGGGTGCCGCGGCCGGTGAAGGTGGCCATGGCCGCCATGCTCACCTTCGTGATAGCGCCCACCCTCGGGCCGTTTCCCGAGGTTCCGGTGGTCTCCGCCGGCGGCGCGTGGATCATCGTGCAGCAGGTGCTCATCGGCGCGGCCATGGGCTTCTCGATGAAGCTGGTGTTCGCCGCCGTGCTGGCCGCGGGCGAATACATCGGCCTGCAGATGGGCCTTTCGTTCGCGTCCTTCTTCGATCCCATGAGCCATGGCAGCACCATGGTGGTGGCGCGCCTGCTGAACATGCTGGCCACGCTGATCTTTCTCTCGCTCGACGGGCACCTGCTGATGGTGAACGCGCTGACCGAGAGCTTCCAGACCCTGCCCATCGCCACCGCGCCGCTGGCCTCCGGCGGCTGGATGTTCCTGGTGCTCACCGGCGGCGAGATCTTTTCCAGCGGGCTGATGCTGGCGCTGCCGCTCATCACCGCGCTGCTCACGCTGAACCTGGCCATGGGCATCCTGAACCGCGCCTCGCCGCAGTTCAGCATCTTCGCCGTGGGCTTTCCGCTCACGCTGCTGGCCGGCATCTTCATGCTGCAGCTGCTGATGCCGAACCTGGCGGCGTTCCTCGAGCCGCGCTTCGCGGAGTCGATCTCGAACATGCTGCGGTTCACGCAGGGCTTGCGTTCGTAGAACTGCACGGCCCTGCTCCCTTCTCTTTCTCTCTTTTTCTCTTACAGGTAGTTGAACAGCGAGATGCTGTTCAGCCGCGCGAAGGTCATCTGCGTGGCCTGCAGCGACGACTGGCGCTGGTAGAACTCCGCGATCGCGCTGTACGGGTCCAGGTCCTGGATGCTGGAGAGGTAGCTTTCCTCCTGCAGCTTGCTGTCCGAGCCGCTGCTGTCCAGCGCGTCGATTTCGCTCTGGCGCGAGCCCACCGACGACAGCACCGTCAGCACGTTGTCGTGCGCGTTGGTGACCTTCACGTTGGCGGTGCTCAGGGCGTTCTGCAGCTGGGCCTTGGCGGCGTCGCCGCCGCCGGTCAGCGGGGTGCGCAGGGCCGTCACCAGCTTGCCGATGGCCTCGAACACGTCGGTGCCCGCGTTCTTGGCGGTCGACACGTCGAAGCTGTCGCCGCTGGCCGGCGTGCCGGTGACGCTCAGCTGCACGCCGCCGAACGAGATGGGCTCGCCCGCCGTGAAGGCGCCGGTCGCGGCCACCACGGGCGGCGTGTCCTTGGTGCTCACGGTGTAGTTGCCGCCAGCGAAGCTGATGGTGAAGTCCTTGCCGTAGTTGGCGGCGGTGGAATCCTTCACGCTGACGGGGCCGAACACGCCGGTGCCGGTGTTGGTGGACGAGGTGGAAGTCACGTAGCCCGCGCCGCCCTGCACCGACTGGAACACGCTGCGGCCGTCGTCCGAGGTGGACAGCTGGCGCGCCACGTCGACCTGCATCAGGCGCTGGCCCTGGTCGCCCACGTACTGCACGCCGCCGCCGGTGGTGGCCACGAACGGCGGGCTGCCGCTCTTGAAGCCCGCGAACAGGTACTGGCCGTTGCCGTCGTCGGAGTTGGCCACGCCCACGAGCTGGTCCAGCCCGCTCTGGATGGTGGTGGCGATCGAGGCGCGGTCGGCGTCCGTCAGCGTGCCGTTGCCGGCGGCCACGGTCAGCGTCTTGATGTTCTGCAGGATCGAGGTGACCGAGTTGAGCGCGTTCTCTTCGGTGGACAGCGACAGCGACGCGCGCTGGCGGCTGGTGGCGTACTGCGCGGTTTCCGACAGCGTCTGGCTGACGCCGAGCGCGCGGGCCGCGGCCACCGGGTCGTCGCCGGCCGTGAGGAACTTGGAATTCGTGGCCAGCTGCTGCTGGACGCGGAACAGCTTCTGCTGCTGCTGGCCCATCGAGACGACGTTCTGGTCGTAGAAGGAAGCGGTGCTGATGCGCATGGGGTTTGCCTGGATCTGTACGTTGATGACGGTGAAGGCGATCAGTTGCTGATGCCGAGGATCGCGTCGAAGATCGTCGACGCGGTCTGGATCACCTTGGCGTTGGCCTGGTACATCTGCTGGAACATCAGCAGGTTGGCGGTTTCCTCGTCCTGGTTGACGCCGGAAATCGATTGCTGGCTGGCCTTGATCTGGCTGGTCACGCTGTCTTGCGTGGTGCCGGCCACCTTGACCGCCATGGCGCGGTTGCCCACGTCGCTCACCAGCTGCGAGTACGCGCCGTTGAAGGTCGCGGTGCCGCCGGCCATCGTGTTCTTGCGCTGCAGTGCGCCCAGCAGCAGCGCGTTGCTGCCATCGGACACGCCCGAGCTGTTCTTGCCGATGGTGAAGGCGTCGCCCTGCGAGGGCGCGCCGGTCATGCTGACCGTGACGCCGTCGAAGCTCATCTTGGCGCCGGCGGTGTAGGGCACGGCCGCGCCGGCGGCGTAGCTGGTGCTGGTGCCGTCGGCCAGCGTCACGGTCACGGCCGAGGTGGCCGGGAAGCCCGAGAAGCTGCCGGTGGCGGCGTCGTAGTTCAGCGTCACGGTGCCGGCCAGCGGCGTGCCGGGGTAGCTGGCGTCCACGGTGGCGGTGCCCAGCGCGCCGGTGCCCTTGTTGCCCGAGGTGTTGCCGGTGATCACCGGCGACGCGGCGGCCACCTTGGCCGGGTCCAGCGTCACCACGTTGAGGTCGCGCGCGCCGGTGCGCGTGGGCTGCACCATGAACGAGTCGCCGGCCTGTGCGGTGCCGCTGGCGGCGCCGAGGGTGACGCCGTCGAAGGTGATGGGGAAAGTGGTGAATGTGCCCATCGACGTTTTGTCCGAAAGCCGGGTGACCGAGTAGTTGAGCGTGCCGGCCACGTCGGTGACGCTCACGGTGTAGTCGCTGGTCGTGAGCTTCGACGCGTCAGTGAGCGTGCCGCTGAGTTCGAGGTTGCCCGTGTTCTTGGCGTTGGGGAGCACGCCCGGCACGGACTGCGAGAAGAAGTTCTGGCCCAGCGCGCCGTTCAGGTCCACGCCCAGCTTGCTCTGCGCGTTCACCGCGTCGGACACCGACATGGCGAGGCGGCCGATCGCGTTCTGCGACGGGATCAGCGTGTCGCGGCGAAAGCTCATGAGCCCGCCCAGCACGCCGCCGCTGATGACGCCGTCGGCCAGCTCGGTGGTGTTGCCGCTGAAGCCCTTGAGTGCCACGACCTTGCGCGACGGGTCGGCGGCCGAGTTCACAGCCGCCATCTCCGACGCGTAGTCACCCACCACCAGCGACTGGCCGGTGGCGATGAACACGTTGTACTTGCCGTTGTCCTGCTGCAGCACCTTCACGTCGACCACCTGGCTCAGGTTGCTCACGAGCTGGTCGCGCTGGTCGAGCAGGTCGTTCGGCGGCTGGCCGCCGGCCATCGCGCTGATCTGGCTGATCTGCTGGTTGAGGCTGGCGATCTTGGTGGCGTAGGTGTTGATCTGGTCGACGCTGCCCGAGATCTGCTCGTTCACCGACGAATTCAGGTCCGACAGGTACTGGTCGGTCGTGCGGAACTTGCTGGCCAGTGCCTGCGCCGAGCTGATCATCTGCTGGCGCGCGGCCGGGTCGGCCGGCGTGTTGGCCACGCCCTGGATGCTGGTGAAGAAGCTCTGCATCAGCGGTGCGATGCCCGAGGTCTTGTCGGCCAGCAGCGTGTCGATGCGGTTGATCTGCACGCTGTTGGTGGCCAGCGCGGCCGAGCTCGACTGCGCGCTGGACAGCTGCGCCGTCAGGTAGCGGTCGTAGCTGCGCGACACGGTCGTCACGTTGGCGCCGGAGCCGATGAAGCCCGAACCGCTGGAAATGGCGCTGCCGGTGGCGATCTCGGCCACCTGGCGGCTGTAGCCGGCGGTGTACACGTTGGCGGTGTTGTGGGCCGTGGTCATCAGCGCGGTGCGAGCTACGCTGAGGCCGCTCAGACCCGTGAAAAACAAACTTCCGGACATATGGCTTTACCTGTCGATGGTGTGTAGGGGTGGCATCTCTTCGATGCCTCATGCTCTATATCGGCAGCTCCGGCCGAATGTTGAGGGTCAGAACTCGGTCCAGTCGCCCTTGTCTGCCTTGCCGTCCTTGCCGCCACCGGCCATGGCCAGCTGCGCCGCCGGCTCGCGCCGCGCGGGCAGCGCGCCGGCCGGGCGTCTGGGCGCGGGGCGCACCGCCTTGGGGATCGGCGTGATGCGCGTGAAAGCCGCGCGCGGCACGGCCACGGTGTTCTGGTCGAGCTTGAAGACGCTGACGGCCTGCACCAGGCTGCCGGCCTGTTCCTGCAGCGACTGGGCGGCGGCCGAGGCCTCTTCGACCAGCGCCGCGTTCTGTTGGGTGACCTGGTCCATCTGCGTGATGGCCTGGTTGATCTGTTCGATGCCGGAGGTCTGCTCCTGGCTCGCCGCGGTGATCTCGCCCATGATGTCGGTCACGCGTTTCACGCTGCCGACGATCTCTTCCATGGTGCGGCCGGCTTCCGCGACCTGCTTGCTGCCTTCCTCGACCTTTTCGACGGAGTCGCCGATCAGCGTCTTGATTTCCTTGGCGGCCGCGGCCGAGCGCTGCGCCAGGCTGCGCACTTCCGATGCCACGACCGCGAAGCCACGGCCCTGCTCACCGGCGCGCGCCGCTTCCACCGCGGCGTTCAGCGCCAGGATGTTGGTCTGGAACGCGATGCCGTCGATCACGCCGATGATGTCGACGATCTTCTTGGAAGACGCGTTGATCGAGCCCATGGTGTCCACCACCTGGCCGACCACATTGCCGCCGCGCACAGCCACTTCCGAAGCCGACACCGCCAGCTGGTTGGCCTGGCGTGCGTTGTCGGCGTTCTGCTTCACGGTCGACGTGAGTTCTTCCATCGAAGCGGCGGTCTGCTCCAGCGAGCTGGCTTGTTCTTCGGTGCGCGAAGACAGGTCCTGGTTGCCCGAGGCGATCTGCCCCGAGGCCGTCGCGATCGTCTCGGTGCCGACGCGCACTTCGCCCACCACCTTGGCCAGGCTCGCATTCATTTCGCGCAAGGCATGCATCAGCTGCCCTGCCTCGTCGCGGCTTTCCACGCGGATGTCCGTGCTCAGGTCGCCGGCGGCCACGGTCTCGGCAACGGTCACGGCGTGGCCCAGCGGGCGCACGATGCCCAGCGTCAGGCGCCAGGCGAGCAGCGCGCCCAGCACGAGCGCAATGGCCGACAGCGCCAGCAGGGTGACCTGGCCGGTGCCGTAGTCGGCCGAAATTCCCTTGGACAGCACGTCGATCTTGTCGCGCTGGTGCGCGGCGAGCTTGGCGACGGCTTCTTCATAGACGGTGAGCCCGGCGGCGAACTTGGTGTCCGCCATCTCGCTGGCCTCGGCGCTCTGGCCCGCGGCCTTGAGCTTGTTGATCTTCTCGATGATCTCCAGCACCACGGCGCGCGCATCGGCCACGCCGGCGTAGAGCTTCTTTTCTTCCGGCGTCGTCAGCATCTCCTCGAGCTTCTTCTGCACCGGATTGATGAGCGCCGAGCTGTCGGCGCGCGCCTTCGCGAAGTACGCGACGACGGTGGGGTCGGTGGCCTTGACCATCGCGAACGAACGCACGATGGTCGGGCCCAGCAGGTTCGACCACTGGTTGGCCAGGCGCTCCTTCACGAGCGCGTTCTCGATCATCTCGTCCGTGGCCTTGCCCACGTTCGACAGGCGCATCAGGCCGGTGCCGGCGATGACGGCCATCAGGACCAGCATGGCCGCGAAGCCAAGGCCCAGGCGGGCGCCGATTTTCAGGTTCTTCAAACTCATTTGATTTCTTCTTTCAGAACTGGAACGAATCTCGCCGCGGAATGCGGCGTTGTCGCGTCGTTATCGGCACGGGCCCGCCAGTGGTTGACCCCTCGTTTCCCCTAGAACTCGGTCCAGTCGCCCTTGGCGTCGGCCGCCATGGCGAGCTTGGGCGCGGTGCCCGAACCGGGCTCGCGCCGCGCGGGCAGCGCCTTGGCCGCACGCTTGGGCGCGGGCTTGCCGGACTTGGGCATCGGGGTGATGCGCGTGAAGCCGGTGCGGGCCACCACCGGGGCGTTGTCGAGCTTGAAGATGCTCACGGCCTGCACGAGGCTGCCCGCTTGTTCCTGCAGCGACTGGGCAGCGGCTGAGGCTTCTTCCACCAGCGCGGCGTTCTGCTGCGTGACCTGGTCCATCTGCGTGATGGCCTGGTTGATCTGTTCGATGCCCGAGGTCTGTTCCTGGCTCGCTGCGGTGATCTCGCCCATGATGTCGGTCACCCGGCGCACGCTGCCCACGATCTCTTCCATCGTGCGGCCCGCTTCTTCCACCTGCTTGCTGCCGGCCTCGACCTTCTCGACCGAGTCGCCGATCAGCGTCTTGATTTCCTTGGCCGCCGCCGCCGAGCGTTGCGCCAGGCTGCGCACTTCCGATGCCACCACCGCAAAGCCGCGGCCCTGTTCACCGGCGCGTGCCGCTTCCACCGCGGCGTTCAACGCCAGGATGTTGGTCTGGAACGCGATGCCGTCGATCACACCGATGATGTCGACGATCTTCTTGGACGACGCATTGATGGAACCCATCGTGTCGACCACTTGCGACACGACCGTGCCGCCCTTGACGGCGACTTCCGAAGCCGACACCGCCAGCTGGTTGGCCTGGCGCGCGTTGTCCGCGTTCTGCTTCACGGTGCTGGTCAGCTCTTCCATCGACGCCGCCGTCTGCTCGAGCGAGCTGGCCTGCTCTTCGGTGCGCGAAGACAGGTCCTGGTTGCCGGAGGCGATCTGGCTCGAGGCCGTGGCGATCGTGTCCGTGCCCGTGCGCACTTCGCCCACGATCTTCACCAGGCTGTCGTTCATTCCCCTCAGGGCGTCGAGCAGCAGGCCGGTCTCGTCGGTCGTTTCCGATTCGATGCGGCTGGTCAGGTCGCCGCCGGCCACCGACTGCGCCACCTTCACGGCTTCGGCCAGCGGACGCGCGACGATGCGCGCGATCCACAGTGCCAGCACCAGGCCGAGCGCCACGGCGCCCAGCAGCAGGCCGACCACCCACAGGCGTGCTTGCGCATACACGCTGTCGGACGTGGCACCGGCGCGCACGGCGCCGTTCACGTTCACTTCGGTGAGCTTGTCGAGCGCCGCGTTCATCTCGCGGTTCAGCTGCAGCGACTTGCCGCGGCTCAGCGTGGTCGCCTGCTCGCTGTCCTGCGTGTGCGAGATCGCGATGATCTTGTTGTGCTCGGCGCCGTACTGGTTCAGCAGCTTCTGGAACTCGGGGAAAACCTCGCGTTCCTGGGGTTCGGAGATGAGTGCGGCGTACTCGGCCATGCTCTTCTGCAGCAGCGCCCAGGTCTGGTCCATCGACTTTTCATAGGTGGCCATCTCGTCGTACGAACCCGACAGGATGTGCTGCAGTTCCTGCGTGCGGTAGCGCGACACCAGGTTCTTCATTTCCAGCAGCGAGCGCGTGGCCGGCATCCAGTTGGTCGCCAGGTCCGTGGACATGTCGTGGACCTTGCCCAGCTGCAGCACCGACACGGCACCGACGCAGACCGTCAGCACAAGGACGGCGATGAACGACACAAGCAGCTTGGTCGCGATTTTGAGGTTGTAGAACGCTTTGATGATTTTTCCTTCGTGGGGCCGCGGGCCCCGGGTAACCTGTTGTTTTCAGTTGTTCCGCGGGAAGACTCAGAATTCCGTCCAGTCGCCGTTGCTGCTGCTGGCCGAGGCCAGCTGGGGCGCGGCGGGTTGCGACGGCTTGCTGCGGGCCGTCGGCAATGCCTTGGCCCTGGCCTTCGCCGGAAGTTGCGCGGGATGCGCGGGGTGCACCGCCACCTGCAATCTCGCAGGCGCCTGGTGACCCGAACCCAGTTTGAAAATGCTGACGGCCTGCACGAGGCTGCCCGCTTGCTCCTGAAGCGATTGCGCGGCGGCTGAGGCTTCTTCCACCAGCGCGGCGTTCTGCTGCGTGACCTGGTCCATCTGCGTGATGGCCTGGTTGATCTGTTCGATGCCGGAGGTCTGCTCCTGGCTGGCGGCGGTGATCTCGCCCATGATGTCCGTCACGCGCTTCACGCTGCCGACGATTTCTTCCATGGTGCGGCCGGCTTCCGCGACCTGCTTGCTGCCTTCCTCGACCTTGTCGACCGAGTCGCCGATCAGCGTCTTGATTTCCTTGGCCGCCGCCGCCGAGCGCTGCGCCAGGCTGCGCACTTCCGATGCGACCACGGCGAAACCGCGGCCCTGCTCACCGGCGCGCGCCGCTTCCACGGCGGCATTCAGCGCCAGGATGTTGGTCTGGAACGCGATGCCGTCGATCACGCCGATGATGTCGACGATCTTTTTCGACGAAGCGTTGATCGAGCCCATGGTGTCCACCACCTGGCCGACCACATTGCCGCCGCGCACGGCCACTTCCGAAGCCGACACCGCCAGCTGGTTGGCCTGGCGCGCGTTGTCGGCGTTCTGCTTCACGGTCGACGTGAGTTCTTCCATCGACGCTGCCGTTTCCTCCAGCGAACTCGCCTGCTCTTCGGTGCGCGAAGACAGGTCCTGGTTGCCCGAGGCGATCTGCCCCGACGCCGTGGCGATGGTCTCGGTGCCGGTGCGAACTTCGCCCACCACCTTGGCCAGGTTCGCGTTCATGTCCTTCAGCGCCTGCATCAGCTGGCCGGCCTCGTCGCGGCTTTCCACGCGGATGTCGGTGCTCAGGTCGCCGGCGGCCACCGTCTCGGCCAGCTCGACGGCCTGCGCCAGCGGGCGCACGATGCTGCGCGCAATGAAGAACGCGAAGATGCCGCCGCTCAGCACCGTCAGCACCGTCAGCAGCAGCTGCAGGTTGAAGCTGTGCGCGTTCGCGGTGTCGATGCCCTTGCTCATGCTGTCGATGTCGCGGCGTTCGATGGCCAGCAGGTCGAGCACGCGGCCTTCATAGGCCTTGGCCGCCGGCTGGAACGATTCCTTGAAGGCGCGCGCGGTGTCCACCGCATTGCCGCTGGCCTTGGCCTTGCCCACGTCGTCCTTCGCCGCCTGGTACTTGGCGCGCAGCTCGACGATCGACTTGTAGGTTGCCTTTTCCTCGTCGGTGAACAGCAGCGGCTCCACCTTCGCCATGGTCTCGCTGCCCTTCTTCACGCTGTCGGAGATGACGTCCGCGAAGGTCACGGGCAAGGTCTCGTCGGTGGTGCGCGCGATCATCGACGTGCGTGCGATGGCCGCGTACGTCAGCACGTACCAGTCGGAGATGAGCCGCTCTTTCGCGAGCGGGCTCTGCATCATCAGCCGCGTGGCTTCCGCGTTGCTGCGCGAAGACACCAGGGCGATGGCGGTCGAGACCACGGTCAGCCCCAGCACGATGGCGAAGGCCAGCATCAGGCGGGTGCCGATGCGAAGGTTGGACAGGAAGTTCATGGCAATGCCTTGAGGAGGGTGGGTTCGAGCCGAGGGTCAGGCGACGGCGGCGGCCTCGACGAGGCCCATTTCGTCGCTGGACATCAGGCGGTCGATGTCCACCAGGATCAGCATCCGCTCGTCCAGCGTGCCCAGCCCGATCAGGTAGTCGGCGTCCAGCACCGAGCC
>NZ_FOLP01000010.1 GCF_900112425.1 Variovorax sp. OK212
CCGTCGAACACCTGGCTGTCGGCCTGGCGCGGGAAGCTGCAGATGATCTTGCGCACGCGGCCGGCTTTGAGCAGCGCCGCCAGGCCGGTCTCGCCGTTGCCCGCGTTGTTGTTGACGACGGTGAGGTCCTTGGCGCCCTGCTCGACGAGGCCGTCGATGAGCTCGTTGGGAATGCCGGCCGTGCCGAAGCCGCCGATGAGAACCGTGGCGCCGTCCTGGATGCCTGCCAGGGCATCCGCGACCGAGCGCGCGATCTTGTTGATCATGAAGCTTGTCTCCGGGTGAAAGGAAAAAAGAACCAGAAGAAGAACCCGAACCGCGATCCCGCCGATTTTGCGAACCGCCGATTTGTTCGTCTAAAGAACATTTGTTCGTATAATGAATTCTAGAGAGGATCGCGCACCATGGCAACCCACCCGACACACCCCGACACACCCTCCCCCGCCCCGGGCGACAGCTACGTGCAGTCGTTCGCGCGCGGCCTGCAGGTGATCCGCTCGTTCAGCGCGAACGCGCCGCGCCAGACGCTCAGCGAAGTGGCCGCGGGCAGCGGGCTCACGCGCGCGGGCGCACGCCGCATCCTGCTCACGCTGCAGACGCTGGGCTATGTGGTGACCGACGGCAAGCTCTTCACGCTCACGCCGCGCATCCTCGACCTGGGGTTCGCGTACCTGTCGTCCATGCCCATCTGGAACCGCGCCGAGCCGGTGATGGAAGCGCTGGTGCAGCAGGTGCAGGAGTCGTGCTCGGCCGCCGTGCTGGACGCGACCGACATCGTCTACGTGCTGCGCGTGCCCACGCAGAAGATCATGCGCATGAGCCTGGGCGTGGGCTCGCGGCTGCCGGCGTATTGCACGTCGCTGGGCCGGCTGCTGCTGGCCGACCTGGAAGACGACGAGGTGCGCGCGCGGCTGGAGGCCTCCAGCATCGAGGCGATGACCAAGCACACGGTGACCGATGTCGACGCGCTCATGGCCAAGGTGGCGCAGGCGCGCAAGCAGCAGTGGTGCCTGGTGAACCAGGAGCTGGAAGAAGGCCTGATCTCGGTGGCCGCGCCCATCGTGAACCGGCAGGGCCGCATGGTGGCCGCGCTGAACATCAGCGGACAGGCCAACCGCACCAGCGCGAAGGTGATGCAGGAGACCATGCTGCCCGCGCTGGTGGACGCGGCGCAGCGGGTGTCGCAGCTGCTTTAGCGGTGCCGGGGCTCAGACCCCGAGCGCTGGCAGTGCGGGGGCTCAGCCCTCGGAGTGAATGCCCTTCATGATGATCACGCCGCCCAGGCGCGTGGTGTCGGCGCGCATGCGCTTGGCCAGCGTGTCGGGCGAACCGGGCTGCGCCTGCCAGCCGGTCTTGAGCAGGGCCTGGCTCACGTCGGGCGAGCTGATCACCTCGACCAGTGCCGCGTTGAGCCTGGCAACGGCCGCGGGCCTCATGCCGGCGGGCGCGGCCAGCGCGGTCCAGATCTCCAGGTCGGCACCGCGCACGTCGGCGTCGCGAATGGTTGGCAAGTCACCGGCCAGCACGCTGCGCTCGGGCGAGGTCACGCCAATGGCCTTGATCTTTCCGGACTTGATGTGCGGCAGGGCCAGGCCCGGCGGCAGCAGCGCCAGCTGGATCTCGTTGGCCAGCAGGCCGGCAATGACCTGCGGGTTGCCCGTGTAGGGCTTGTGCTGCGCGGTGATGGCCGCGCGGCTCTTGATGAGTTCCATGCCCAGGTGGCCCACGGTGCCCACGCCGGGCGTGCCGTACTTGCCGCCGCTGCCCAGGTTGCGCACCCACAGCAGCTGGTCGGCCGCGGTCTTGCCTTCGGCATTGCCCGACACCGCCAGCACCAGCGGCGCCGTGCCGATGAGGCCGACGGGCGCGAAGTCTTTCTCGGGGTCGAAGGGCAGCTTGGGGTTGAGCAGCTTGGCAATGGTGAGGTTGCCGTTGATCAGCGCGCCGATGGTGTGCTCGTCGGTGGCCTTGGCCACCAGGTCGGCCACGGTGTTGCCGCTGGCGCCGGGCTTGTTCTCGACCACCACCGGCTGGCGCAGGATCTTCGACAGGGGCTCCGCGATGGCGCGGGTCGCGAGGTCGGGCGAGGCGCCGGCGGGGAAGCCCACGAGGATGCGCACGGGCTTGGTGGGCCAGGCGGGTTCGCTGGCGGCGGGAGCGGTGCGTTGGGCCCACGAAGCCTTCGCGAAGAGCGATGCGGCAACGGCTGCCGCGCCGCCTTCGAGCAAGCGGCGTTTGGTGATCGTCAAGGTGACTCCAGAGAGTGAAAGACCGGGAAATGCAGGTGCGTTGCTGACAGCGAGCTGACGAACGTGCTTACAACACGTTACATGATCATGCTGCATTGCGCAAGTCAGACGGAAGCTTGCAATGGGGCTTTCACGGGGTGCGCACGGGTGGCACCTGCAGCAGCTTGCGTTGCGTGGGAAACAACGACCAGCCCCAGCGCTGCTGCGCGTAGCCCCACAGGCCCTGCTTGAAGAACAGCGTGACGAGGATGGCAAGCAGCCCCATGCCCAGCAGGTACCAGGTGCCGTAGTCGCTCAGGAACTTGTTGAGCGCCCAGAAGATGAGCGCGCCCACCAGCGGCCCCTCGATGCGGCCGATGCCGCCGATCACCACCATGAAGATGGCAAAGGCCGTCCAGTTGACGCTGAAGGCCGCGTCGGGGCTGATGCGCAGGTTGCCCACGAAATACAGCGCCCCCGCCAGCCCCGCGCCGAAGGCCGCCACCACGTACACCGCGAGCTTCATGCGCGCGACCGGAATGCCCTGCGACTCGGCCGCCACCTCGTT
Organism: Variovorax sp. OK212; assembly: GCF_900112425.1. GTDB lineage: Bacteria > Pseudomonadota > Gammaproteobacteria > Burkholderiales > Burkholderiaceae_C > Variovorax. Next base: position 2,797 of record NZ_FOLP01000010.1, read on the forward strand.
GTCGCGGATGGCCAGCAGCGCCAGGCCGCGCTTGCTGCGCAGGAACAGGTACACCAGCGCAACGGCCGCGACCACGCAGGCCAGCGCCATCCAGTAGGTGGTGCTTTCGCGCGTGGCCTTGTCGATGCCGCGCAGGGCCGTGAGCGTGGTGCCCGAGCCCCCGCCCACCGCCGACACGTTGGCGAAGCTCAGGCGGAACACCTCGGCGATCACCCAGGTGCCGATGGCGAAGTAGCCGCCCGACAGGCGGAACGCCACGAAGGACACGGGTATCGCAACGAGCCCCGCCGCCAGCGCACCCAGCGGTATCGCAACGAAGGGGTTGAGCCCCGCGAAGTTGCCGAGCATCAGCATCACGTAGCCGCCGAAGCCGAAGAAGGCCTGCTGCCCGATGCTCACCATGCCGCCGTAGCCCGCGAGCAGGTTCCACATCATCGCGAAGATGAAGTAGCAGGCGATCTCGACGAACTCGCGCATCCAGCTCGACTCGCCCCAGAACGGAAGGCTGGCCGCGACCAGCACCAGGGCAACGCCGATGGCGAGTACCGCACGGCTCGCGGCGGTCGCGCGCTCGACGGCGATGAGGGGTGGGGGCATGTTCGTCATTCGCGTGGTCCGCTTCATCCGCGTGTCTTGGGAAAGAGCCCCTGCGGGCGCAGCACCAGCACCACGAGGAACACGATGTGCCCGGCCCAGATGCCCCAGCCCGGGTCGAGCCGGAAGCCGATCTGCTGCGTGACGCCGAGGATCATCGCGCCGGCCAGCGTGCCCCAGAAGGAGCCCATCCCGCCGATGATCACGGCCTCGAAGGCGAAGAGCAGCAGCAGCGGGCCGTCGGACGGCGACACCGTGGTGCGCATGCCCTGCAGCGCGCCCGCCACCGCGATCAGCACGAACGCAATCGCGGTGGCGAAGGCGTAGACCTTCTTCGCGTCGAGCCCCATGAGCTCGGCGATCTCGCGGTCGTCGGACACCGCGCGAAACGACCGGCCCAGCGCCGTGCGCGCGAAGAGCCACTGCAGCGCGCCCGTGGCCGCTACAGCGACCACCAGGACGATGAGCGGCAGCACGCCGACGGACAGAGCGTCGCCCAGCGCCACGCCCTGCGTGCTGAGCCCGCCGGTCTCGATGGCGCGCGGGTCGGCCGAGAACAGCTCCAGCAGCAGGTTCTGGATGACGATCGACAGGCCGAAGGTCACCACCAGCGAAGGCAGCGGGTCCTTGCCGAGCGTGCCGTTGAGCACGAAACGCTGCAGCGCGTAGCCGAAGCCGAAGGCCAGTGGCAGCACCGCGAGCGCCACCAGCCACGGCGCCGCCGCGCCCGTCAGCGACACGCCCCCGATGACGGCGAACGCGCCGAGGATGATGAAGTCGCCCTGCGCCGTGTTGGTGAGCCGCATGACGCCGAACATCAGCGACTGGCCCAATGCGAACAGCGTGTAGAGGCCGCCGAGCAGCACGCCTTGCACGAGGGTTTCAAGCATGGGCGGCCTCCGTGCCTGTGCCACTGCCACTGCCGAAATAGGCCTGCGAGATCCGCTCGCGCGTGAGGTCGTTCGAACGGCCTTCGAGCGATACACGGCCTTCCTGGAAGCAGTAGATGCGCTGCGACACCTGGCGCGCCATCGTCACGTCCTGCTCGACGATGACCACCGTCATGCCCTCGCCGGTGATGGTGGGCATGGCCGCGTAGATCTCGCGGATGACGATGGGCGCGAGGCCCAGCGAGAGTTCGTCGCACAGCAGCACCTCGGGGTTGCTCATGAGCGCGCGGCCGAGTGCGACCATCTGCTGCTGGCCGCCCGACAGCGAGGTGGCCGGCTGGTGGCGCTTCTCCGCGAGGATGGGAAACAGCGCGTACAGGCGCTGCAGGTTCCACGGCCCCTTGCGCGCCGCGGTGGCGCCCATCAGCAGGTTTTCTTCCACGCCGAGGCTGGGGAACAGGCGGCGGCCTTCGGGGACCATGGCGAGGCCGCGGCGCACGATGTCGCCGGGAGGCAGGCCTCCGATGGATTCGCCCTTGAAGCGGATCGCTTCGCGCGGGGCGCGCACGAGGCCGGTGAGGCTTTTGAGGAAGGTCGATTTGCCGGCACCGTTGGCGCCGATGATGGCGACGAGCTCGCCTCGGGTCAGCGAAAAGTCGATGCCGAAGAGGGCCTGGGCGTCGCCGTAGAAGGCCTGGAGGGCGTGGGTGTCGAGCAGGGCAGTCATGGTCGTTGCTCCATCCCCTGTCTTGCTCCCTCTGCCCTTGGGGAGAGGGTTGGGGTGAGGGCCAGCGGCGATGGCAAGGCACGCGGCATTTGAAAGGCCGCTGCCCTCACCCTGGCCCTTTCCCCCAGGGAGAGGGAACAACACGCGAACGCGCTCATGCTTCCATCCCCATGTACACCCGCCGTACCTCCGCATCGTTCATCACCACCCGCGGCGCCCCCTCCGCCAGCTTCTGCCCGAAGTTGATGACGAACAGCCGGTCCGCCAGCGACAGCAGCGCATGCACCACATGCTCGATCCAGATCATCGTCACGCCGCGCGCCTTGATGCGCTTGAGTTCGTCGACCAGCACCGCGGCCTCGGGCTCCGTGAGGCCGCCCGCGATCTCGTCGAGCAGCAGCAGCTGCGGCCGCGTGGCCAGCGCGCGCGCCAGCTCCAGGCGCTTGCGGTCCAGCAGCGTGAGCCCGCCCGCGGGCTTGTTGGCATGCGCCATCAGTCCCGTCTGCGTCAGCACCTCGTGCGCCGTCTGCCAGGCCTCGCGTTCGGTCTGCTGCCCACCGAAGCACGCGGCCGTCACGAGGTTCTCGAACACGCTCATGTTGCCGAAGGGCTGCGGCACCTGGTAGCTGCGGCCGATGCCCGCGTGGCAGCGCTGGTGCGGCTTGAGCCGCGTCACGTCGCGGCCCGCGTACTCCACGCGCCCCGCATCAGCGCGCACGTCGCCCGAGATGAGGTTGAACAGCGTGGTCTTGCCCGCGCCGTTCGGCCCGAGGATGCCCAGCGTCTCGCCTTCGGCCACCGACAGCGTGATGTCGTCGGTGACCTTCAGCGCGCCGTAGGACTTGCTCACGGCATGCAGTGCCAGCAGCGTCATGGCGTTCTTCTTCAGAGCAGCCGCAGCGTGCCGCCGGTGGGAATGTTCGTCGCGGCCTCGTTGTTCACGATGGTGAGTTCGACCTTGTACTTCCTGCCTTTGCCCCACTGGCCGAGCACCAGCGGCGTCTTGCTCACATTCTTGAACGGGCCCTGGCCGCCCCACTTCACCGGACCGACCACCGAGTTGATCGAGGTCGCGGCAACCGCATCGCGCACGTCCGAAGCCTTCAGCGACCTGGCGCGGCCCAGCGCATTCGCTGCCACCTCGAACAGCGCATGCGCGAAGCCGATGGGCTGCGTCCACTGCTTCTGCGCGCCCGCCTCGTAGGCCTCGGCCAGCGCCTTCGCACTCTGCTGCGTGAGGCTGGACGTGAACGGGTGCGACGGGCTCCACCACACCTCGGTCGACAGGCCGTCGCCCAGCTCGCCCAGCGCCTCGATGGCACCCGGGAACAGCAGCGCCTTGCCCAGCGTGATGACCTTCGGCTTGAAGCCCTGCTGCCGCGCCTGCGTGAGGAAGGTCTTGGCGTCGGGAGGGATCACCACGCCGGTGACGATCTCGCAGCCCGCGCTCTTGAAGGCCGCAATCTGCGCGCTGAAGTCCTGCGTGCCGTTCTGGAAGCGGCCGGGGTCGGTGAGCGTGAAGCCCATCGCCGCGAGCGGCTTGGGAAAGCCCAGCTCCTTGTCGCCCCACGCATTGCCGTCGCCGTCGTTCGGGAACAGGCCGCCCACCTTCTTGTTGGTGGCCAGCGTCTTCCAGCCGTTGGTGAAGTTGGCGATGACGTCTTCCAGCCCCCAGAACATGTGGTACGTCCAATTGAAGCCCTTCGCCGGGTCGCCCTTGCGCCCGAAGAACCACGGCTGCCACGGCACCACGCTGGAGATGCAGGGCACCTCGTTGAGCTCGCACGCATCGCTGACGGGGTTCGCGGTTTCGGGCGTGCCGGCCGTGAGCACCAGCGCGACCTTGTCCTTCAGGATCAGGTCGTTGGCCACCTCGCCCGCGCGATTGGGGTTCGATTGGCTGTCCTTCAGCACGATCTGCACCGCGTACTTCCTGCCGCCCACGCCGATGCCGTCCTTGAAGGCGGTCTTCATCTGGTCGATGACCCACTTGTCGGCCTCGCCGAAGGGCGCGAGCGGGCCGGTCTGCGGCGACACGTAGCCGATCTTCAGCGTGTCGGCCGCGAACACCAGCGGTGCCGCGCCCGAGGCCACCAGCGCGGCCGTGGCCTGCGTGAACTGCCTGCGATTGAATGTCATGGCTGTCTCCTTCTCTTGTATGTATGTGCTTGCCGCAAAGGGCCCCGGGGTCAGCGCGCGAAGTGCGGCGGTATCTGCGCGTCGACGTTCACCCACACGCTCTTGACCTGTGTGTACTCGCGCATCGCGTCGAACCCCATCTCGCGGCCGTAGCCGCTCTGGCCGACGCCGCCAAAGGGCGAGCCGGGGTTCACGCGCTTGTAGCTGTTGATCCACACCATGCCGGCGTGCAGGTCGCGCGCGACCTTGTGGGCGCGCTGCAGGTTGTTGGTCCACAGGCCGCTGCCCAGGCCGTAGTCGGTGCCGTTGGCGATCTGCATGGCTTCTTCGTCGGACTTGAAGGTGAGCACGGTGACGAAGGGGCCGAACACTTCTTCCTGCGCGACGCGGTCCTTGTACGACCTGGCGCGCATCACGGTGGGTTCCACGTAGCAGCCCCCGGCCAGGTCGCCGCCGGGCGACTGGCCGCCCGCGAGCAGCTCGCCGCCCTCGCCTTGCGCCACCTCGACATAGCTCAGCACGCGTTCGCGGTGCTGCGCGCTCGTGAGCGGGCCCATCTCGGTGCTGTCGTCGAGCGGGTTACCGAGGCGTATGGACTTCGCGAGCGGAATGAACTGCGCGAGGAACGCATCGGCGATCTTCTCGTGCAGCATCAGCCGCGAGCCCGCGATGCAGGCCTGCCCCTGGTTGTGGAAGATGGCCCACGCGCTGCCGTTGACGGCGGCCTGCAGGTTCGCGTCTTCGAACACGATGTTGGGGCCCTTGCCGCCGAGCTCGAGCTGCACCTTCTTCAGGTTGCCCGCGCTGGCCTGCACGATGCGCCGGCCCGTGGCGGTGCTGCCGGTGAAGGCGATCTTGGCGATCTCCGGATGCTCCGCGATGTACTGGCCCGCCACGCTGCCCAGGCCCGGCAGCATGTTGACCACGCCGGGCGGCAGGCCCGCCTCGGCCATCAGCTCGGCGATGCGCAGCGACGACAGCGGCGTGATCTCCGCCGGCTTCATCACGATGCAGTTGCCGGCCGCGAGCGCGGGCGCCATCTTCCAGCTGGTGAACATCAGCGGGAAGTTCCACGGCACCACCTGCCCGACGATGCCGACGGGCTCGCGCAGCGTGTAGTTGAGAAAGCCCTCTTCCACCGGAATGGTCTCGCCCTGGAACTTGTCGGCCATGCCGCCGAAGTAGCGAAAGCACGCGGCCGTGCGCGGCACGTCGAGCCGGCGCGAGTCGCGGATGGGGTGGCCGGTGTCCAGCGACTCGAGGCGCGCGAGCTCTTCGGCGTTGGCCTCGATGAGGTCGGCGAGCTTCAGCAGGATGCGGCCGCGGTCGGCGGCGGCCATGCGGCTCCACCTCGGGAACGCGCGCTTCGCCGCGGCCACGGCCTTGTCGACGTCGGCCTTGCCGGCCAATGCGACGTTGACGATGGGCGTGTTGTCGTGCGGGTTGAGCGTGGCGAGGGTCTCGCCGGACTCGGCGTCGACGAAGCGGCCGTCGATGAAGAGTTGGTGGCGTATGGAAGAAAAAGGCATGAGCGTTCCTCTCCCTCCCCCTTGGGGGGAGGGTTGGGGTGGGGGCATCTTCAAAGAGGGCGCGGGCTCGCAGAGCCCCACCCCAGCCCTCCCCCCGGAGGGGGAGGGAGCAAGACCGGTCAGAACTCGACCGGAATCTCCGGGCTCTCGCCCTTCTGGATCTCGAACACCAGGCTCGGCGACCCGTTCTCCCACACCAGCAACATCGAGCGCTTCGGGCTGAAGCCCTGGTGCCGGCAGTAGGCGGGCATGGCGGCCATGTCGCCCGCCTTCATGATCACGCGCGCCATCGGCCGGCCGGTGTTCTTGTCGCCGCAGTCCCAGTGGATCTCGTCGGTCATCTGGAAGAACCACTCGACGCGGTCGTTGCCGTGGATGATCGGCAGGATGTGCTCCTCGGTCGTCGGGCACATGTAGCTGTGCTTCACCACCGAGGTGAAGCTCGGGTTCCACGTGACCTGCGAGCGGCTCAGGAAGCCGAAGAGATTGAAGGCATGCACCTCGTTCTCGAAGCCCGGCTCGGGGTGCAGCTCGGGCTCGCCCTGCGGCACGTCGGCGAAGGCGCGGTTCACCGGCGCGCCGCGCGCGTCGCTGCGCAGGTCGAGGTCGCCCTTCAGGCCCACGCAGCGCTTGGCCAGCTCGCGCGCCCGGGTGATCTTGGCGGTGTTGTTGCCGCTCTTGCGGCCGTAGGGAGAGCCGGTTTCCTGCGGCGCCGCGAAAGGGTCGAAGCTCTCGTTGGTCCAGTCGTCGAGCATGGCCTCGAAGGTGGCGCGGATCTGCGCGGTGGGGAAGTTCTCGAGCAGGTCGATGCCCGCGTCCTTCATGGTGCCGTTGAAGCTGCCGGCGTACAGGTCGACCGATTCGTAGTGATTGACCGTGCCGAACACGTCGTCGAAGTTGACCCAGCCGTAGAAGAAGCCCCAGGCCACGTCGCGCATGAGCGCGCGCAGGTAGCTGCCGGCGTCCATGGTGTGGCTCATGGGACGGCCGTCGCGGGTCTTCCAGCCGATGTGCACGAAGTATTCGTCGCGGCGGAAGCGGAAGCTGCCGAGCGAAAAGTCCTTGTAGCCGAGCGTGGCGTCGGGCTGCGACGCGATCACGCGGGCGAGTTCTGCGGGGGCGTTCATGGTGTTTTCCTCAACTGGTCTTGAATGTTCAAGTGCCGTGTCTTTCGTGGAACACCGCGGAACCGGCTTTGCCGGGCCGCTGGTGTTGCCCCCGGCAGGGGGTTGGCGAAGCGACACGAAGTGCGCGCAGACTGGGGGCGAGTCAATTTGATTGGCAGATGTCGGCCCACTTCTCTACCGAGAGGTCGCCCTTGCAGCTCTGCAAGACGATCACTCCAGGATCGCCCGCACTGCGGAACTGGTACGCGGTGTTCTTCGGCAGCAGGCCCTGCTGGCCGCGCGAGAGCTTCATCCAGCCCATCTTCTTGCCCTTGGGTTCGCCCTGTACGAGCACGGCGCCGTTCTTCTCCGTGTCGGCCACCGCCTGCGCGGCGTCGAGCTGCACCAGGTGCACTTCGACGTCGCCGTCCATCACCAGCGCGAACTCGTCGTGCGCACAGGTGTACCAGGGCGAGGTGCCCTCGGCGCGCAGCGTTTCCAGCACGTAGATCTGGTTCTGGCCGAACACGACCTTCTCGTACGGCCGGCTGATGCTGGCGATTTCGAAGCAGTTGGAAAACGCGTAGTGGCGCACGTCGTCGTCGATCGGTTCGACGTGGCCTTTCTCGAAGTGCTTGAGCGACCCGAAGCGGGTCTGGTAGGCGGCGGTTGTCATGGCTTGTCTCCTGGTGTCTCTTCGGATGAGCGAACTCTAGGAGCCCGGCGCCGCCGCCGGTAGGGACCAGTTTGGAAGCGGATTGTTCGGCGCTTCCGAATAATCGCGGGGGTTTACCCCTGTTCGGGCCCTCGCCCCTCCAGCGGCTGCTACGACCTCAGCCGCTGGAGCGGCTGAACTCGATGAGCTCCGCCGGGATCAGCCCACGCTCGATCAGCGTGGCGTCCCAGGGCGGCACGCGCGTGAAGCGCGTGGCGATGTGCTCGATGAACAGCCGCAGCTTGAGCGCATTGCGCGACGTGCCCGCATACACCGCGCTCAGCGAAAACGACGACAGCTGGTGCTCCGGCAGCACCACGCTCAGCTCGCCGCGCGCAATGGCGTCGCCCGCCACCAGCGTCGGCAGGCAGACGATGCCCGCGTGCTCCAGCGCGTATTCGCGCAGCAGGTGCACGCTGTTGGTCAGCAGCGCGGCGGCCAGGTAGATGGTGATCTGCTCGCCCTGGTGGTGAAAGGTCCAGCGGTCGCGCGTGGGGTAGCCCGAGTACAGGCCCAGCTTGTGGCGGTGCAGCTCGCGCGGCGTGGCGGGCGTGCCGTGGGCGTCCAGGTAGGCGGGCGTGGCGCACAGCACGCGGCGCACCGGGAACAGGTGGCGCGACACCAGCTCCTGCGAGGCGGCGGGAAAGATCTGCAACGCGCAGTCGACACCCGCCTTCACCGGGTCGGCCACCGCGTCGCTCACGATCAGCTCGAGGTGGATGTCGGGGTAAGTGGTCTGGAACTCGCGCAGCAGCGAAGCGAAGCGGCCCAGCACCATGCCCGTGAGCGCATGCACGCGCAGCGTGCCCGAGGGCGTGCCGCGCGCGTCGCGCATCTGGTCGACGATGTCGTTGGCGCGGCCCACCAGTTCGGTGCAGTCGCGCAGGAAGGCCTGGCCCATGTCGCTCAGGCGGACCACGCGCGTGCTGCGGTGGAACAGCGGCGCGCCCAGGAACTCCTCCAGCTGCTTCACCCGCGTGGTCACGACCGAGTTGGCCACGCGCAGCTGGCGCGCGGCTTCCGCGAAGCTCTGGGTCTGCGCCACACGAACGAAAGTTTCAATGCTTTGGAGTCGATCCACGGCGGCACTGTACTGCGGGGCGGCGCGTTGCGGGCGCGCCTCACGACTGTTGTCATCCCTGTGTCTGAAGGTTAACTGCCCCACTTACAATGCCTGCCGCATCTCCCACCCCTACGAGGTCTTGTCCGCAATGCCCAAGAGCCCCTGGCCGCGCGCCCGTTTCAGCCTTTCTCCCACCGTGCGAGCCCTTGTCCTGGCCGCTGCGGCCTGTGGCGTGGCCGTTCCCGCCCTTGCGGCGCTCGAGCACGAGGAAGTCGACAAGCTCATGCAGGCCGGCAAGCTCGACGAGGCGATGACCAAGGCCGACGCCTTCCTGAAGGACAAGCCGCGCGACCCGCAGATGCGCTTCCTGAAGGGCGTGATCCAGCTGGACACCGGCAAGCGCAACGAGGCCATCGCGGCCTTCACGCAGCTCACGCTGGACGCACCCGAGCTGCCCGAGCCGTACAACAACCTCGCGGTGATCTACGCGAGCCAGAACCAGTTCGACAAGGCGCGCAACGCGCTCGAAAGCGCGATCCGCACCAACCCCAGCTACGCCACCGCCCAGGAAAACCTCGGCGACGTGTATGCACGGCTGGCCAGCCAGGCCTACAGCAAGGCCCTGCAGCTCGACCAGGGCAACACGGCCGTGCAGCCCAAGCTGGCGGTGATCCGCACGCTCTTCACGCCGACCCCGCCGGGCGGCAAGCCGGCGGCGCTGGTCGCCTCGGCCGCCCCAACCGCTACGGCACCCGCGCCTGCACCGGCCCCCGTGGCCAAGGCACCGCCGCCGGCCCCGGCGCCCGCACCGGCCGCCCCGCCGCCGGCCAAGGTCGCGGCCGCGCCTGCGCCCGTGGCCGCCGCGCCCAAGGCGCCCGAGGCCGCAGCCCCGGCACCCGCACCTGCACCCGCTGCGGCGGCAGCCCCCGCGGCCAGCACCGCAGCCAATGCCGAGATCGAATCCGCCGTGCGCGCCTGGGCCTCGGCCTGGGCCAGCCAGGACATGGACCGCTACCTCGCGGCCTACGGCAACGACTTCGCCCCCGGTGGCGGCCAGAACCGCAAGAGCTGGGAGCAGGACCGCCGCGCGCGCATCGTCGGCAAGTCGAGCATCAGCGTGAACATCGAGAACCTGGCGATCAAGGTCGACGGCGATTCCGCCACCGCCAAGTTCCGCCAGATCTACCGCGCCGACAACCTCAATGTCTCCAGCCGCAAGACGCTGGAAATGCAGCGCTCCGGCAATCAATGGCACATTCGCAAGGAAAGCGTCGGCGGCTAGTGGCAGACATCGTCCGGCCGGGCCGGCTCCTGAATCCTCCATTCCGTCCGCGCAGCGGACAGCTGCTTGCAGCGCTGATGACCGCATCGGCGCTGATGCTGGCAGCTCCCGGCGCCGCGCGCGCATCGACCGCCGGCCACAAGCCCGCCGCCCCCTCGTCGAAGACGAGCGGCGCCGCCGGCAAGGCCAAGCCCGCAAGCGCCAACCGCGCCAATGCGCACACCGCCGGCAACCGCGCACCGGCCAGGGCGCCAGTGCAGGCGAAGGGCAAGAAGGCCGCAGCGCCCGAGGCCAAGACCGCCGCCAGGCCCGCACGCCGGGCCGCCGCCCCGCTCCAGGAAGCCAGCAACGCCGAAGCCCGCCTCATCGCGGTCTACGAGATGTTCGGCCGCGGCCAGACCCGCCCCGCGCTGGCCAAGGCGCGCGACCTCGTGCGCGACTATCCGAACTTCCAGCTCGCGCAGCTCGTCTACGGCGACCTGCTCGCGGCGCAAGTGCCGCCTTCGAACGCCCTGCCCGACACCGCCAGCATCGCCAAGATGCGCGGCAACCCGGCCATGGCCGACCTGCACGAGGAATCGAAGCGCCGCCTGCAGGCGCTGCGCGAGCGGCCGCCGGCCAACGCCATTCCCTCGCAGTTCCTGGCGCTGTCGACCCGCAGCCGCTACGCCATTGCCGTCGATGCCTCGCGCTCGCGGCTGTACCTCTTCGAGAACAGCGACAAGGGCCTGAAGCTCACGGCCGACTACTACATCTCGGTCGGCAAGTCGGGCACCGACAAGCTCACCGAGGGCGATGCGCGCACCCCGCTGGGCGTGTACTACGTCACCAGCAGCCTCGACCCGAAGTCACTCAAGGACTTCTACGGCGCCGGCGCCTTGCCCATCAACTACCCCAACCCGTACGACGTGCGGCGCGGACGCACCGGCGGCGGCATCTGGCTGCACGGCACCCCGCCCCAGCAGTTCGCCCGCGCGCCGCTGGCCAGCGACGGCTGCGTGGTCATGGCCAACCCCGACCTCAAGCAGCTTTTGCGCAAGGTGCAAATTGGCGCGACCCCGGTGGTGACCGCGCGCAGCCTGCAATGGATTTCGCAACCGCAGGCGGAAAAAGAAGCGCAATCGATTGCGGGCGCAATAAACGGCTGGAAAGATTCGCGGGCCGCCGGAAATGAAGCGCAATTGAAGAAATTCTATTTGCCCGATTTTCAGCGCGTCAGCAAGAAATCCACCGACGGTATTTCGGCTGTCGATGACGAAGTGAAATACGCGCAGGGCAAGCGCGTGCAGCTCAAGGACCTGTCGTACCTGCACTGGCGCGACAGCGAAGACACCATGGTGGTTACCTTCGGCGAGGTATTCGAAGGGGAGAAGAGCGGGCGCTCACGGCGCCAGTACTGGCTGCGCCAAGGCAGCGAGTGGAAGCTCTTCCACGAGGAAATCCTCGGCTGAAGCCCCCTGCCCGACCAGGGCACCCCCATCAAGTCGTGACATTTTGCTCACGCATTGGGGCTTTTTCAGGCGTTACATCTGGCCCTTTGTGGCCCCATGCTACGTAACGTGTAACGGGTTTTCGCCCGTAACGCGCCGCATTCGCACGTTCCCATCGACGTAACGCACCCTCCCATCTTCATGGGAGGTAACACAGTGCTTACAGAGGGAAAAATCAACCTGACCGCCATCGACCTGCTGACCCGGCCCGCGCCGGGATCGGCCGGAAAAAGGCTGGCAGCCATCCTGCTTACTCCTTTCGGCTAGCACGCCAAAAGGCTACGACTTGGTAGTTTCTCTTGTTGATACACAGAGTTACGCTGTATAACATTCATGTCGTCAGCCTTTGTTAACACTTCCTGGAAGGGGAAATCATGCTCAGCTCTATTGCTCGTTTTTGGCGCGATGAAGAAGGTGCTACCGCAATTGAATACGGAATTATTGCGGGCCTGATGGCAATCATCCTGATCGGGATCTTTTCCGAAACCACCGGTATCGGCAAGGCGCTGATCGATATGTTCGCGTATATCGGAGGCAAGCTTCCTACCAAGGATTGATTTGCGCGCGGATTCCGTCCTGCTGATCTGGCTGGCCCTGATTGCCGTCCATGACTTCCGCAGGCGCACTGTTCCCAACTGGCTCGTGTTGGCGGGCGCCGCGGCGGCGCTCGCACAACTCGCCTTCGGGCATCAGCCCGTGGGCCTCGGCTGGACGGACGCACTGCTCGGCTTCGCCGTTGGATTCGGCGCACTCCTTCTTTTCCACGCCGCAGGCGTCATGGGAGCGGGCGACGTGAAGTTCGCAGGCGCTCTCGGCCTGTGGGTCGGCCCCATGGCACTCATCCCCATCTGGGTCGGCGGCAGCCTCATTGCCGCCCTCCACGGCATTCTTTGGCTGGCGCTGCACCGCTGGCCCGTGTTTCCCCGGCTCGCGTTGATGCTCGCGCACCAACGCCCTGCTGCCGACGGCACGGCGCCGTCCGGGCGCCGGCCTCGTGTCGTTCCCTATGCAGCCTATCTGGCGCTGGCCACCGCGGCATGGCTGATCTGGGGGCGACAGAGTTGATCGCACGCGCCGCGGCAATGCCGCCGGTGGTCCGATTTCCGTTGCCTACCTTCCTTCTTCTACACGCCGCTCATGATCCATCTCACCAAGATAGTCGCCGCCATCCTCGTGCTGCTTGCCATCGCGCTCGGCGGCTATGCATGGATGCTCAGCCGCCAGGCCCCTGCGCCTGAAAAGACGGCAACGGCCGCGGCAGCGGTTCCCGCAAAGACCCAGGTGGTGATGACCTATGCGGTGGTCGTGGCATCGAAGCCGCTGCCGGCGGGACAACCCATTGCTGCCAACGCGCTGCGTGTCGAGCGCCTGCCGATCAATCCCGCCGGCGCCTTCCAGGACGCATCGGAGGCCGTCGGCCGTGTGCCGGTGATGGACCTCGGCGAGGGCACGCCGCTGCTCCAGGGCCAACTGGTCTCGGGACTCGCGTTGCGCGTGGCGGAAGGCGAGCGCGCGGTGGCGGTCAAGGCCGACGAGATCATGGGCGTCGGCAACAAGGTACAGCCCGGCGACTTCGTCGACGTCTTCGTGATGCTCAAGGCGGACAGCAAGGACATCGACCGGAGCCAGGCGCGGCTGCTGCTCGCACGCAAGCGCGTACTGGCATTCGGCAGTGCCTCCGTCGACGGCTTGCCGCCCAAGGGCGCGGACGCCAAGGCCGGCACGGCACAACCGCCGGCGCAACGCACGGAAGCCGCAAGAACCGCCGTGCTGGCGGTCACGGTCGACGAAGTCAATCGCCTGACGATCGGCGAATCGAGCGGGCGGCTGCTGCTGGCACTTCGCAATCCGAACGACGTGGCCGAACCCGATCCCAAGCTCTTCGCGGAGCTGCCGACCGCATTGCAACCTGCGCCCGCCAAGCCAGGCGCACCGCGACGCGCCCCTCTCGAAGGGCTGGACAAGGCACAGGCCGGCCTGGCCGCGGTGGATTTCGTTTCCGGCGGCACGGCCGACAGCGCGCGCCGCGCGAACGCCGTGGCCCGCAACGCAGCGCCGGCAACCCCGGGCCCTCGCGGCGCCTCTTCCGCACGGGGAGGCACCGAAGTCGAAGTGATCCGCGGCGAGCGCAGCGAAACCATGCGCTATTGATCGGCCAGACCCCATGACCGTCCAAGTTCAAGAAAGAAAACATATGCCGCACCTGTCCTGCCAATCCGCAAGGAATCGGCGGCCCCCGTTTCGTCTCGCGCTCGTTGCGCTGTGCCTGACCTCCTTCAGCCTCCTGACGCCGCTCTCGCAGGCCGCAGGCCCCGAGACGAAAACCCCTGCGGCTCGTCAGCAACCCGTGCCGCTCGTGATGCAGGCGGGAACCCAGCAGGAACTGCTGGTCGACAAGGGCATCGACCGCATGGCCATCGCCGACGAGGCGGTGGTCGGTGTCACGCTCACGCGCAAGGCGGTGGGCTCCGCCGGCGCGCGACTCATCATCACGGGCAAGGCGGCCGGCCGCACGACCTTGATGGTCTGGGAAAAAGGCAATGCCGCAGCCACCACGTATGCCGTCGAAGTACGGCGCCGCGCGGCGGTGCTGACGGGCTCCACCGACAGCCTTCCCGCGCACCAGCAAGCCACCGACGTTGCCCTCTCCAGCACCGACGACAAGACTGCGCTGGTCGATCGCTCCGTCGTCAACGTTCGCAGCCACACGGTCCAGGTCGAGGTCAAGGTCGTCGAATTCAGCCGGAGCGTGCTGAAGGAAGCGGGCTTCAACCTCTCCTCCTACGGCCCCAACAGCCACGGCTTCAGCTTCAGCAACAGCACGCCGAGCGGCGTGCTGGCCGATGCGTTCAGCCTTGCATTGGGCTTCGGCAATGCCAACAAGGGCCGCGGCATGTCGCTGACGCTGAACCTGCTCGAAGGCAACGGCCTCGCCCGCGTGCTGGCCGAGCCCACGCTGGTGGCGATGTCCGGCCAGAGCGCGAGCTTCCTGGCCGGCGGAGAGTTGCCGATTCCGGTGCCGCAGAGCCTCGGCGCCACCACCATCGAGTACAAGCCGTTCGGCATCGGCCTGTCGGTCACCCCCACGGTGCTGTCGAACGAACGCATCGTCTTGAAGATCGCGCCGGAAGCGAGCGACCTCGACTACACCAACGCACTGAGCATCGACGGCGTTGCGGTTCCCGCCATCACCACGCGCCGCGCGGACACCACCGTCGAGCTTGGAGACGGCGAGAGCTTCGTCATCGGCGGCCTGGTGAGCCGCACCACGTCGTCCAATGTCGACAAGGTGCCGCTGCTCGGCGACATTCCGGTTCTCGGTTCGTTCTTCAGGCAGAACAAGTACCAGATGAGCGAGAAGGAGCTGGTGATCATGGTGACGCCGCACCTGGTCAAGCCGATCGCCCGCAACACCGATCTCGCTCCGTTCCTGCCGGGCACCGCCGAACAACGCGACGGCGCGGTGTGGCGCTCGATCTTCCTGGGTGGCGCAGCCAACACCGCGCTTCCTGGTTTCTCGCGCTGAAGAGACACCGGCTTGAACGCCAGAAATGCTGACCTCATGAACGCACCACGCGACAGCATTCCAGAAACGGGCGCCGAGACCTACCTGTTCGCCTCGAGCAACGGCAGCCACATCACGTGGCTGACCGATGCGCTCGGTCGACTGGGCTCCGTGGTCGTGCTTGCCCCGGACACCCAGTCGATCGACGAGCGCATCGCGCTGCTCGGGCCGGTCGCCATATTCATCGACTTCTCATCCGAGCAGATGGCCGGTGCCGGCCAGCTTCACCAGCGCCTGAAACGGGACTGGCCCGCCTTGCCGGTGCTTGCCATGGGAACGTCGGCCGAGCCCGCTGCGATGCTCGCGGCGCTGCGCGCCGGCGTCGACGATTTCGTCGACGTCGCGGCGGCGCCGGCCGAGGCCGTGAGCACATTGAAAACGCTGCTCGAGCGGCGCAGCAGCCTGCAGGGCGGCAGCCGTGGCAGCACGCTCGCGCTGCTGGGCGCGCGTGCCGGCCTGGGCGTGACCACGCTGGCCACCAGCCTGGCATTGATGCTCAACGCCCAGTTGGCCCAGGCACCCGCACGGCCGCCGTCGCGCGCCACGCGGCACGGCGTGGCCCTGCTCGACCTGGGCCTGCCCGCACGCGACGGCTTGCTGTACCTGGACACGCAGAGCGGGTTCAGCTTCGTCGACGGCGTGCGCAACCTGCGGCGGCTGGACCAGACGCTGCTGCACACCGCGCTGGCGCACCACACCAGCGGCGTGGCCGTGCTGCCGCTGCCCGCGAGCCTCGCGCAGGTGCGCGAGATCTCGCATGCCGACTCCGTCGCGCTCATCAAGAGGCTTGCCGATTTCTTCGACTTCCAGATCGCGGATCTCGGCGGCTTCTCGACCATCGACTTCATCGCGCAGACCCTGCGCGAAGCGCAGCAGGCCTGGGTCGTGTGCGACCAGAGCATCGGCGCCATCGTCTCCACTGCCAACTTGCTGAAAGAGCTCCGCGCGCGCGGCATCGAGACCGAGCAGCTCTCGCTGGTGGTGAACAAGTTCGACAGCCACGTCGGCCTGTCGGCGAAGGACATTGCCGAGCGCCTCGAGCTGCCGCTGCTGCATGTGCTGCCCGCTCGCAGCGCGCAGCTGCTCGCCGCGGCGAGCCGCGGCGAAATGCTGGTGCGGACCTCGCGCAACGACCCCTACGCGCAGGCCGTCACGGGCCTCGCCCGGAGCCTGCACCAGCAGTACATGGCCGCGTCGGGCCAACCGCCGGCGAAAGATCAGCGCTGGGTTGCACTGATGTCGCAAATCACCGGGCTCTGGAAGAGTTCAAACGAAAGTTGAGCCAATGTCCACCGATATCGAATTTGCCGACGACGATCAGGCATTCATCAATTCGCAGCAGTTCCAGGACATCAAGAGCTGGACGCACGACCACCTGCTCAGCCGCATCGAGGAGCTCGGCGCGGAGTTCGGCCGCTGGTCGCGCGCATCGATCCAGCAGTTCGTCGAACTGGAAGTCGACAGCTTCGTGCGCCTGCGCCGCGTGCCGATCAACGACCGCGAGATGCAGCTCATCGCCGATGCGCTCACCAAGGAACTGGCGGGCTTCGGGCCGCTGGAGGACCTGCTCAACGATCCGGCCGTCGAAGACATCCTGATCAACGGCCACACGAACGTGTACGTGTCGCGCAACGGCATACTGGAACGCGAGACGCTGCGATTCGCCGACACCGAGCACGTGATGCGCATCGTGCGCCGCATCCTCGCGCCGCTGGGCCGCCGGCTCGACGAAGCCAACCCGATGGTCGATGCACGGCTGCCCGACGGCGGGCGCATCAACGTCATCATCGAGCCGCTGGCCATCGACGGGCTCTCGGTGTCGATCCGGAAGTTCCGCAAGGAACCGCTCACGCCCGCGGACCTGGTCAAGCTGGGTACCTTCGATGCCGGCATGGCCCAGCTGCTCGAGATCGCCGTGCGCTCGCGCTGCAACATCCTCGTCAGCGGCGGCACGAGTTCGGGCAAGACCTCCCTGCTCAACGCCCTTGCGAGTTTCATCCCGCCGGCCGAACGGGTGATCACGATCGAAGACACGGCCGAACTCTCGCTGGGCCACACCCACGTGGTGCGCCTCGAAAGCCGCCCCGGCGGCTTCGACGGGACCGGCGTGGTCTCGATCCGCGACCTGCTGCGCAACAGCCTGCGCATGCGGCCGGATCGCATCATCGTGGGCGAGGTGCGGGGCGCCGAAGTCATCGAGATGATGCAGGCGATGAACACCGGCCACGAAGGCTCGATGGGCACCATCCACGCCAGCTCGCCGCGCGAATGCCTCTACCGCCTGGAGATGCTTGCGGGCTTTGCGGGCTACCAGGGCAGCGAAGTGAGCCTGCGCCGCCAGATTGCCAACGCCATCGACTTCATCGTGCAGATCGGCCGCATGTCGGGCGGCCAGCGGCGCATCGTGTCGCTGAGCGAAATCACCGGCGTCAACGACAACGTCGTGGCAATGCAGGAGCTGTACCGCTACGACCCGATCGTGTCGCCGGACGGCGAAGAACGCGACCGCTGGATCTCCCTGGGCATTGCGCCTCACTCGCCGAAGATCACGCGCTTCCGCCAGCTGATGACGCGCGCGCAAGGGGATCGTCGTGGATGAGATCCTGCTGAGCATCCTGTGCCTTGCGCTGCTGCTCGCAGCGGCAGGCATGCTGCTCTGGCAATGGGCGCGCGGGCGCCAGGAACGGCAAGCGGTCCAGCGCCATCTGGCCCAGCAGCTCGAGGCCAAGGCCGTGGCCGTTGCGGTGGAGGCTTCGCTGTCGGCTTCGCCACGCACCTCGTTCATCGACGCGCCCGGCAACGGCATGGCCGCCGATCCGTGGATCAATGCCGACGGCGAGCCGCCGGTGGTGCCCAACCGAAAGGCACGCCTGCAGGCGTTGCTGCCGTCCTGGCTGGAAGGCGCTGTGTCGGTGCAGCTGATCGCACTGGCCGCCGTCCTGATCCTGGCCCTGAGCACGGTGGCCGGCTCGCTCGCCGGATGGATCAGCGCCGTCGGCACGTTCGTGGTCCTGCTGGCCTTGTCGGTGTTCGGCCTGTGGCTTCGGCTCCAGAAGTTCCGCCGCCACCTGGTCAGCCAGCTTCCCACGTTCATCGATGCGATGGTGCGCCTCATCACCATCGGCAATTCGACGCAGGCGGCCTTCCAGCTGGCGATTCCGTCGACGCAGGCGCCGCTGCAACACTATCTCGAACGCGCGGCGAACCTCGTGCGCGCGGGGGTGGACCTCGACCGTGCGTTGCACCAGACGGCGGCCAGCGTGCGCGTGGAGGAGATGTACCTCCTGGCATCCATCCTCGGCCTCGGCGTGCGCTACGGCGGCCGCGCGGACCTGCTGCTGGAGCGCGTCGCGAACTTCATGCGCGACCGCGAGCAAGCCCAGCACGAACTCGTCGCCATGTCGGCCGAGACACGGCTCTCGGCGTGGATCCTCGGCCTGCTGCCGTTGGGCGTGGGCGGCTTCATCATCATTTCCAACCCGGGCTACTTCCTGCGGATGTGGCACGACCCCACAGGCCAGATGATGATCTTCGGCGCGGTGGGCCTGCAGTTGCTGGGCACCGTGCTGCTCTATCGCCTGGCGAGGTTGACATGACGTTCACTCCCACGCAGCTCGCCATCGGCAGCCTCATGCTGCAGGCACTGGGCCTTTGCACCGCGGCCGCCGGGCTGCTCGTCAACGAGTTCCGGCGCGCGCAGCGCGGCAAGGCCATCGGCCGCGCGCTTCACCGCGACGATGCGGCCGTCCTGCCGGCCGTCGATGGACTGTCGGAGGTCGAGGCCGCAAGACGCGCGGACGCCGACCTGCCGCTGCATTGGCTCAACAGCCGGCTCGGCAAGGCATTGGTCGCCGACGAAGACCGGCGCCTGATCGACCAGTGCGGATTTTCCTCGGCGCGGTCCCAGCTCGTTTTCCTGGTGACGCGTGTCGGGTTGGCGATCCTGCTGCCCACGGTGGCGCTGTTGTTCTGGCCCGGAGAGGTATCGACGAGAAAGCTCACGATCATTGCGGCGTCGGGCATCGCCATCGGTTTCATGCTCCCGAAATGGCTGCTAGGCCGCATGGCCGCCAAACGGCGCGAGCGGGTGGCGCATGAGCTGCCGCTTTTCATCGACCTGCTGCGGCTGCTGCAAGGCGTGGGGCTGAGCCTCGACCAGAGCCTGCAGATCATGGCCACCGATTTCGCGCACGTCATGCCTGTGCTGGGCTACGAGCTGACGCTCGCCAACAGCCAGTACAGCCGCGGCCGCACCCGAGAGCATTCGCTTGCACGCCTCGGCACGCTGCACGCCAACGAGAACCTGGCGGGCATGGTCTCCCTGCTCGTGCAGGTCGATCGCCACGGCGGCGCCGTGCAGGAACCCCTGCGCATCTTCAGCGACCGGCTGCGCGAGCACCGCAAGTCGGAGATGAAGGCGCGCATCGGCAAGATCACGGTGAAGATGACCGGCGTGATGGTCAGCACGCTGTTGCCGGCCCTCGTGATCGTGACCGCCGGCCCAGGCTTCATCGCCATCATCCGTTCACTGGGAGCCATGTCCAAATGAACTCATTCCTGCAAGACGCCAGGTACACCGGCGCGCTGTTCGTCGCTCTCCTTGCGCTGGCCGGCTGCGGTGGGCCCAAGGGCCTGTACCCGGCGGCCGCCGATGCGCAACAGCGAATGGCCGCGGAGACCGCCGCGACGCAAAAGAACGCGGCGAGCATCGACACCGTTGCAACCTACATGAAGCTGGTCGAGCAGATGCAGACGGACGGCCTGTGGTTCGCCTCGCTCGCACACATCGACGCACTCGAGCAGCGCTGGGGCGTGTCTCCCGAATCGAGCCGCATGCGTGCCGACGCGTTGCGCCAGACCGGCGAGACCGCAGGCAGCGAAGCGGCCTACAAGCGCCTGATCGGCACGCCCCTGGAGGGCGCCGGCTACCACGGGCTCGGCCTGCTCGCGGGCGGCCGCGGCGACTATCCCGCGGCGGTTGCACTGCTGCAGGAAGCGCAACGCCGCAACCCCACCGATGCCGTGCTGCTGAGCGACCTGGGCTACGCGAACCTGCGCGCCGGATTCATCGCTCAGGCACGCCTGCCCTTGATGCAGGCCCTGCAACTGCGCTCCGACAATCCCCAGGCGCAAGCCAATCTTGCGCTGTACCTCGAAGTCACGCAGCAGAAGGCGCAAGCCGATGCGTTGATGGAAGTCCATCGCATGTCGCCCGCAACACGCGCTGCCATCCGCGAAAGCGCACGACAGCTGGGCACCGCGCCCCTCGCAGCGGCGCAGCCGGCACCGCGGGCAGTGAAGGTGGAAGCCTCGCCCCCCGACGACAACGCGACGCCGCTCAAGCTGAAGGCCGCGCGCTGGCCCGGCATGGGCGGCCAGCAAGCCAATGCAGGCGCAGCGACTTCCCGCAGTTCGATCTCACGAGGTACAGAATGAAGAACACCTTTCCCCGACTGCGCGCCGCCTGGCCGCTGGCCGGAATCTCTCTCGCGCTGATCGCCACCATCGCCTCGGCACAGGGCGCGCCAGCCGCGGTCGAGGCGAAGCCGGTGGCTGCTGCATCGGCCGACGCAGCGCGTCCGGCGGCACCCGCCGCCCAGAACACGGGTGCACCCGCACAAGACGGCATGCCCCAGGCAACGGCAGAGGAAGATGCGCCGTACGACGAAGCGCCGCCGCTGCAGGTGGGTGACGCCGCAACGAGCTTGCTCGCATGGCAACGCGACGGCGCGATCGCATCGCCCACGGCGCGGCCGATTGCGGGCGATGTCGCGCGCCGCAGCTACGAGCGTTACCTGAAGAGCTTCGAATACCCGATTCCCGAACGGCTGAACTCCACCGTCAAGACCGGTGGCAACAGCTCGAGCGGCAGCCGGTAGCGCTTGCGCGCCCTGCCCTTCGAATCACGGAACGCCATGAGACTCTCGCGCCCCCGGACGAACCCGCGCCACCAGCGCGGCGTTTATGCGATCGAGTTCGCCGTCGTGTTCCTGATCTTCTTCACGCTGCTCTACGCGATCATCTGCTACGGCGTTCTCTTCGCGATCCGCTTCGGCCTGCAGAACGCCGCGGAGGACGGCGCGCGCGCTGCCCTTCGCTACCAGGTCAGCGCAACCACGCGAGCCACCAAGGCGCACGACGTCGCACGCGACCAGGCCAGCGGCCTGCTGGCCGTTGCGCCCACCGTGGACGCCAGGATCTGCCAGGTGGCGAGCAACGACTGTTCGGCCACCCGTGTGTGCAGCATCCTCTGGGAACAGCGCTGCCAGATCGTGGTCACCATCACGGCGTCGGGCCTGAAGGACATGCTGCCGCCGCTGCCCGCATTCGCAGTGCCCGACACACTGGTCGCCAAGGCGAGCATGCTGCTCGACGGGAGGTCGCCGTGAGGAAGCACCCGACGATGGCACTGCAACAGGCCCGATTCGCACACAGCGGCCGGTGCGGCCCGTATCGCCAGCGCGGCGTTGCAGCGATCGAGTTCGCGTTCACGTTCACGTTCCTGTTCCTGGTCATCTACGGCATCGCCACCTTCGGTTCGGTGCTGTACGTGCAGCAGGCCGTGTCGCGGGCTGCCGAAGACGGTGCGCGCGCGCTGTCGCAGCCTTCCATGATGGGTCTTTCCGACGAGAGCATTCGCACGCAGCGGGTGCAGAGCATCATCCATGAATCGTTGGCGGGTTCGCTCGTCGTGCCGGAGGCCAGCAATGCCGACATGGCAAGCCGCCTCGGCTGGATCAAGACCCACGTGAACGTCAGCGTGCTGCTCACGGGCGCGGGAGGTTCGTCACCCGCCACCGGCGCGGTCGTGACCGTGGCCTATCCGTACAGTGCCAACCGCCTGCTGCCCTCGTTGCCTCTCCTGGACACCAGCCGCTGGATGCCGGACACACTGACCGGCAAGACAACCGCCGTGCTTCCGTCCTGAAAGGCACGACATGAGACACCCATCGGAATCATCCCGCCAACGGCATCGCGGCTCGATCGTGGTCAACACGGCCATCGCCATGAGCCTGATACTGATCGTTCTGATCAGCACGGAGCTCGGCTATCTGTTCTTCATGAAGCGGGAGCTCCAGAAGACAGTCGACCTTGCCGCCCTGGCGGGAGCCCAGGCACTCCAGCCCTCCGCCTGCAGCCCCGCACAGCAAGCGGCCAAGGCCAACGCGGCGAAGAATTTCCCGGTCGGCGTCGATCCGCTGACGGACGCCGAGGTGGAGTGCGGCAACTGGGACCCGGTGTTTCGTGCGCCCCCCATTCACTTCGGCGCGCCGAATGCCGGGGAGAAGCTGAATGCGGTGCGCGTCTCCATCACGCGGCGCCCGTCGATGCTGCCGCTCTCGTTCACCGGAAACGCCCAGCACTCGATCGTCGTTTCAGCCGTCGCCTACCAGTCGATTCCGCAGGCGGTGCTCAGCATCCGGAGCACGCTGCTGGCCGTCGATGCCAGCAAGTCCGCACTGCTGGACGCCGTCTTCGGAAAGCTCCTGGGCGGCAGCGTGGCGCTCACCGTGGCCGGCTGGCAGGGCCTCGTGACCACCCAGGTCAACCTGCTGTCGTTCCTGGATGCGATTGCGCTCGAGGTCGGCCTGCAGGCGGGGCAGTACGAGCAGGTGCTCAACTCGAAGGTCACGGCGGGAAAGCTGCTGCAGGCACTGGCCACGGTTCTGCAGAAAAACGGCGCGCTGGCGGGCGTGGCCCTCAGCGGCTTCAACGACATGGTCGGGCTGACGACCCAGGTCTCCAATGTCCAGCTCAGCGTTGCCGAGATTCTCGGCGTTGCCACGGGCACGCCCAGCAGCGCGCTGGACCTCAACCTGCAGGCGTTCCAGCTGACCCAGGCGTTCGTCCAGTTGGCGAACAGCCAGAATGCCGTGTCGCTCAGCGCCCCCTCGAACCTGCTGGGCCTTGCCAACGTGGTCACCACCGTCAAGGTCATCGAGCCGCCGCAGACCTCGGCCATCGGCAACCCGGAACTGGCCATGCTCGACCCGATGGGCGAGAACGGCATTCGCGTGCGAACGGCCCAGGTGCGTGCGCTCATTTCGGTGGATTTCACGAGCGCGCTGACCGGCATTACCAACCTGGTCAACGAGGTGCTCAAGCTGACGCAGCCCGTGACCGACCTGCTCAACAGCCTTCTGCATCTGGACCTGGTGGGTGTGTTGAGCAACGTGATCTGCATCGGATGCGAAAGCAAGGTGACCGACCTGCGCCTGGTGTCGTCGCCGTTTCGCATCGACATCAACCTCGACGTGGCAGCGGGCAAGGCGCGCGTCGACAAATACAGCTGCCCCGCCGACGGCAGCAAGACGCTGTCCGTGATTGCGGACACCTCGGCCGCCACGCTGCGCGTGGGGAAGATCGGCACCAGTGCCGCGGACGCCGCCAAGCAAGCCTTCTCCAGCAAGGACCCGCCGAACGTGGAGCCCATTCCGCTGGTCGATATCGGTTCGCTGACGGTCAAGAAGACCTGCCTGGTGCTTTGCTCCTACTCGTGGAAGAAGGGGAACACCTGGGTCGCCGACAAGAACACGGCCGATCGCCAGGCCTTTGCCGGCGGCGGCATCGGCCTGATGACCAACACGCCCGTGCTGGGCTCGAGCGACACGCTCCAGTTCGCGGCGCCCGCTGACGGCAACCTGCCCGACATCTCGGCCGCGCAGCTGCCCACGCCGTACCAGCCCGTCGTCGCGAGCAACCTCGTGGGCAGCCTGAGCCAGACGCTCGCAAGCATCGACATCCACATGTACAAGCCCTCGGTCGACAGTGCGCTGGGCGACCTGCTGGTGGGAATCGGCAGCACCATCGACGTGGTCGTCGGTCTGCTGCGCCAGGTGATCTCCTCGGTTCTCTCGCCTCTCCTCGACCCCCTGGTGAACACATTGATCACCGCGCTCGGCATCGATCTCGCAAAGACCGAAGTGGGTGCACGGCTCACGTGCCAGGGCGGCGCACAACTGGTTTATTGAATCGATCCCTATGAGCGGCGCCAATTTCGACGAACTCGACCTCTTTGTCTGGGAAGGCAAAGCCGACATCCTCGAGCGCATCGCGCGTTGCATGGCCAGCTTCGACGTGGAAGTGATCCGGGCCGACAACCTGGCAACACCCGACCCCGAGCGCGGCGTGGCCGCGCGGCCTTCGGTCGCGGTGATCAGCGTGACGGTGATCGACGGCGGCGGCCTGGCGCAGGCGACCGAGCGGCTGCAGGGCATGCCGGTGATCTGGGTGGCCGCGGGCTCGCGCGAGCGCGACTCGCGCACCTACCCGCCCGAGTACCTGCACGTGCTGCCCTTCGACTTCACCTGCGCCGAGCTGCGCACGATGGTCGCCAAGCTGGTGCGGCAGCTGCGCGCGCGCGAAGTGGCGCCGCAGGCGCCCGACGTGCTGGTGGCGCACTCCGAGGCGATGAAGGCGCTGCTGGCTGAAGTGGGCGCCTTCGCCGATTGCGACCACAGCGTGCTGGTGCGCGGCGAGACCGGCGTGGGCAAGGAGCGCATCGCGCAGCAGCTGCACCTGGGGCACAAGCACTACAGCAAGGGCGCGTTCGTGGCGGTGAACTGTGGCGCGATTCCCGACGGGCTGTTCGAGTCGCTGTTCTTCGGCCACAACAAGGGCTCGTTCACGGGCGCGGTGCACGCGCACCGCGGCTACTTCGAGCAGGCCACCGGCGGCACGCTGTTCCTCGACGAAATCGGCGACCTGCCGCGCTACCAGCAGGTGAAGCTGCTGCGCGTGCTCGAAGACAACGCGGTGACGCGGCTCGGCGCAACGGCGCCGATCCGCGTGGACTTCCGCCTGGTGGCGGCCACCAACCGCAACCTGCGCGAGATGGTGGCGAGCGGCGAGTTCCGCGCCGACCTGTTCTACCGGCTCGCAGTGATCGAACTGCACATTCCCAGCCTCGAAGAGCGCGGCGAGGTCGACAAGATCGCGATCTTCAAGGCACTGCTGAGCAACGTGCTCGGCGCCGAGCTCGACGTGCTCGGCGAAACACCGCACTGGCTCAGCGACGCGGTGGCCGAGACCTACTTTCCGGGCAACGTGCGGCAGCTGCGCAACCTCGCGGAGCGCGTGGGCGTGATCGCGCGCCAGTTGCATTGCTGGGACCAGAACCTGATCCAGCGCGCGATCGCGCTCACGCGCGGAACGCCGACACCTTCGCTCTCCGGCGAGCGCGGCGGCATGAACGGCGGCGGCGGCGGCGGCGCGTCGCTGGACGGCAGCAACGACCGCAAGGGCTGGAACAGCGGCGAGCGCAACCGCATCATCGCGGCGCTGGAGATCAACGACTGGAAGCGCCAGGACACCGCGCAGCACCTGGGCATCAGCCGCAAGGTGCTGTGGGAAAAGATGCGCAAGTACCAGATCCTCGACGGCGAACCGGGCATCCCCGAAGACGCCTGACGCCGGCTCAGGCCCCGCGCCAACGCCGGGGCCGAAGGATCGGCATCAAGGCCTCAGGGCGTCGACAGGCGCGGTGTCCTGCGCAGCGCGGGCGCAGCGCCCGCCGGGCCCACGGTGCGCTCGGCCACCGGCTCGCTCGCGCATGCGGTGTTGCTCGAGATGCACAGCGCGCCCAGCAGCCCGTCCTCGGTCAGCACCTGGCGACTCGGCGCGCCGAAGAGGCGGTCGATCCAGCCGTTCGGGCTCGCGGGGTCGATGCGCAGCTCACCGGTGGTGCGCGCCAGGCGCAGCTCCGAAATGCGCAGGTCGAACACGCCGTCGATGTAGTCGAACAGCAGCGTGTAGTAGTCGAGCTGCGCGTCGAGCACGTTCGGCAGGGTCTCGCGGCCGAACTCCATCAGGCGGCGGCGGCCGCGAAAGGCCTGGCCCGCGGTGCTCACGGCTTCCATCAGCTGGCGTTCGCGCTCGCGGCCCGACACGGTGCGCGACCACGAGGCCGAGGTGAGCTCGAACAGGTTGAGCTTCACGCCCTCGAGCTTGGCTTCCTGGTTGGCGACTTCGGCCAACGCCGTGCGCAGCCGCAGCTGCCGGTCGAAGCCGTTGCCGAAGTTCCAGTTGAGCTCGAGCGCGGCGCGCGTCGGGTCCTGCGGCGACACGCCGCGCGGGTCCTTGCTCTTCACGACCACGGCGTCCAGCGTCGGGTAGAGGCTCGCGTCCTGCTGGTCGGCCAATGCGCGCGCGCGCTCGATGCGGCCCTGCGCCTCCGCGATCTCGGTGCTGCGCGCCTCGGCGCGGCGCAGCGCCTCGTCCTGCGAGGCGATGCGCCACTGCGGCGGCGCCGCGAGCACGGGCAGCGACTCGGCGTTGGGCGTGAACTTGAAGTAGTTGCGGAACTTGGCAATGGCCTCGTCGCGCTGCGCCGCGAAGTCGGACTCGCGCGCAGCCACCAGCGCGCGGCGCGAGGCGGCCATGTTGAGGTCGTTGTCGCCGGTCACGCCCAGCTGCACGCGGCGGGCCTCGGCCTTGGAAAGCTCGGCGACCACCTCGGTGGCCCGGTGCGCGATCTGCTTCTTCAGGTCGAAGCGCTGCACCTGCAAATAAGCGGTGAGCGCGTCCAGCACCACCTTCTGCGAGGTGGTGACCACGGCCTCGTCGTCGGCCTGGCTGCCGGCCTCGGCGGCGCGTTGCGCGGCGCTCAGGGCACCGCCGTCGAGCAGGCTCATGCGCGCCTCGGCGGTGAGCACGGTGTAGCTCTGCGTCTTCGCGCCCTTCTCGCCGCTGTTGTAGTTGCCCGAAGACGTGCCGAGCTTGAAGCGCGGGTAGCGCGCCTGTTTGGCCGCATCGACGCCGTAGCCGCTGGTGTTGGCCGCGGCCTGCGCGGTCTGCACCTCCGGGTAGTCCTGCGACAGCACGATGAGCGCCTGCTTCACCTGCGCGGCGTAGCTGGCCGCGCCGAGCGAGGGCGGGGACAGCCGGCGCGCGAGCATCAGCGAAGGGCCGGGCTGCTGCAGCTCCTGCGCATCCGCCTGCAATTGCGCGAAAGCCGTTGGAGACAACGCGAAGCTCGCGCACAGTGCTGCGCAAACCACGCCGGGGCCGATGCGGCGCCGGTCGAGCGAGGTGCGGTACTTCATGGTTCGCGGAAGGCTTCGCGCCGCAGCTTGAGCACCGGCCGCAGGAGGTACCAGATGAACGGGTCGGTGCCCACGCGCAGGTCGACCTCCGACTCCATGCCGGAGGTGATGCGGTTCTCGTCGCGGCCCACGTGCGATTGCGACATGCTGATGAGCAGCCGGTAGTACGGCGCGCCGTTCGCAATGGCCGGGTCGCGGTCGGCGTCGGCGGCCACCAGCTTCACCTTGCCGTCGACCGCCCCGTAGCGCAGGTAGTCGTAGGCGGTGATCTTCACGCGCGCCTGCTGGCCCACTTCGATGAAGCCGCGGTCGTTCGGGTTGAGCCGCGCCTCGACCATGATCTCGTCCTCGTCGGGCACCACCTCGAGGATGGCCTCGCCGGGTTTCACCACCCAGCCGGGGCTGGAGTTGCGCAGGCCCTTGACGATGCCGTCGGCCGGCGCCTTCACCACGGTGCGCGAGCGCTGGGTGCGGGCGCGCGCGAGGTCTTCGCTCAGGCTCGCGAACTGCCGCTCGACGGTGGCCAGCTCGTCGGACGCGCGGCGCCGGAAGCGCCCTTCGGCCTCGGCCATCTTGGCCTGCGCCTCGGTGATGGACGCGTTGGCCGAGATCACGCCCTGGCGCGCCACCGCGAGTTCGCTGCGCACGCCCTCGGCCTGCCGGCGCTTCTCGAGCACCTCGACCTGGCCGACCAGCTTCTCGCTGAGCAGCTGCTCGGAAATCTCGAGCTCCTTCTGCATCAGCGCGAGCCGGTCGCCCAGGCCCTTGACCTTGGCCTCCTGCTCGAGCTTCTTGCTGCGCGCCTGCTCCAGGCCCGACACGGCGCCGGCCATCACGCCGCGCTGCTCGAGCGCGCGCGCCTGGTAGGCGCCGGTCTCGCCTTCGAACACGGCTTCGTCGATGTCCGTGGCGAACGATTCGCGCTTGAGCGGCTGGCCGCGGCTCTCGGCGATGAGCCGCACGCGCGTGGCCTGCGTGGCCGCATTGCGCGCGGTGAGCTCCTCGAGGTTGAGGCCGCTGCCGCCCAGGTCGATCTCGACCAGCGACTGGCCCTGCTTGACCTTGTCGCCCTCTTTCACCAGCACGCTGCTGACGATGCCACCTTCCAGATGCTGGATCGACTTGACGCGGTCCGAGGGGATCACGCGGCCCGGCGCGACGACCACGGTTTCCATCGGAAAGCCGAGGCCGATCAGCGCCAGCACGCCCACCGCGCCGCCGATGAGCCACCGCCTGCGCCTGCCCTGCGGCGAGTTGCGGGCCGCGCGCTTCTCGTTTTCTTCCTGAAGAATCTGCGGCAGATCTGATTTCAAGTCTCGTCCTCGGTCACTCTTCATTGACAAGCGGCGTCACGCCATCGAGCGTGAAGCCGCGGCTGCGGCGCTGTCGTCCGGGTCGCCCACCGCCACCAGCGGCTTCTTGACGCCGAACAGCTTGGGCACCATCACCGCGGCGGTGCCCTGCTCCACGTTGCCCTGCCCCGTGACGTGGTAGACCACGCTGGCGGCGGAGACGATGCGCAGCGAATGCGTGACCACCACCACGGTGCGCACCTTGGCCACCGCGAGCAGCGTGGCGAGCAGGTTGCGCTCGCTCTGGAAGTCGAGGTCGTTGCTGGGCTCGTCGAGCACCAGCACCGAGGGCTTGCGCAGGAAGCTCATGGCCAGCGCGAGCTTGCGCCGCTCGCCCACCGACACGCCGGTGCCGCCCTCGCCGATCGTGGTGCGGTAGCCGTCGGGCAGCCGCGAGATGAAGTCGTGCGCGCCCGAGAGCTTGCAGGCCGAGACGATCTGCTCGTCGCTCTGGCCCGGTGCGCCGCGGCGCATCACGTCGATCAGCGCACCGCCGAACCAGTAGACCTCCTGCGAGAGGTAGCTGATCCAGCGCGACAGCTCTTCGCGGCCGAACTGCGAAAGGTCGTACTCGCCGATGCTGATGATCCCGCGCGTGGGCGCGTACAGGCCCGACAGCAGCTTCACCAGCGTGGACTTGCCCGCGCCGTTGCGCCCGACGATCACATGCAGGCCGCCGGGGCCGATGTCGAGGTCGACGTTCTCCAGCACCGGCTGCTGCGAGTTCCCCGTGAAGCTGAAGCTCACGTCATTGAAGGTGATGCGCCCGAGCGGCTGCGGCAGCGTCATGCCCGTGGGCGGCTTCTCGACCGGCTCGCGCAGCACGTTCTCCAGCCGCTTGGCCGCTTCCTTGGCGGTGGCCAGCGAGCGCCAGTTCGACACCAGCCCGGCCACCGGCTGCAGCGCCTTGAGCGCCAGCATGTTCGAGGCCACCAGGCCGCCCACCGTCATCCATTGCTCCATGACCGAGATGGCGCCCACGCTCACCACGACCACCGAGAACACGGTCAGCAGCACGGTGGTGCCGTCGCGCGTGGTTTCGATCTGGCCGTTCTTGGTGAAGCTCTCGGTGAGCCAGGCGTTGTAGGTCTGGCGCCACATCTCGATGGTGGGGCCGTCGTTGGACTGCGTCTTGAGCGTTTCGCGCGCGTGGCAGATCTCCGAGGTCATGCGGTCGAGGCCGCGCCCGCGCTGCACTTCCTCGACGCGCCCGGAGCGAACTTCGTCGGCCCACCACCACGCCAGGAACGACATGATGGCCAGGAACAGCGCCACCACCGGCAGCACCGGCAGCGCGACGATGCCGATCACCACCAGCGCGAAGAAGGCCATCGGCAGGTCGAAGATCGATTGCGCGAGGCCGCCGGTGACGGTGCCGCGCACCGAGCCCACGTCGCGAAAGTACAGCTGCCAGGACGATGCGGGCCGCGCCTCGAGCGCACGCAGCGGACGCGACAGCATCGAGTTGAGCAAGGCGCCCGACACACCGTGGTCGATGATGGCGCCGGCATTGCGCAGCAGGCGCGAACGGCGCGAGCGCAACCAGAACTCGATGCACAGGAAGAACAGGATGCCGCTGACCAGCGCGGCGAGCGTGGAGAAGCCGCTGCGCGACAGCACGCGGTCATACACCTGGAGCAGGAAGATCGACGGCAGCAGCCCGAACAGGCTGATGGGCAACGAACGCCACGCCGCGCTCTTCACGAGCGGGTAGGCCGCGCGAAACGCCTCGTTCAGCGCACCCGCGTACGGGCTGGCTCCGGGCTCTTCGGGCGTGTCGGCGACCAACTGGCTGGGCAAGAGGAACTTGATCATGGAAAAGGGCCGATCCGTCGGGCAATGACGCCTGCTTCATTATCAACTGTTACCCCGTTGTTACAAGGCAAAGATTCACTCGCCGATCACTCGGCAGGACGTCATGTGCGCCTTCATCGGACCGGCCCGTTCCACTTGCACCGGTCCGTGTTGCGCGGGGCTTCCCGTGACCGCGCAACCGACCGGCTTCCCTGACGACTTCTCCCTTGTCTGTTCGCGTGCCCCCTCGGGCAAACCCTGTGCAAGCACCAATGCGATGTTGGCGCACAACAGCATGCACAGCACCCACGCGCACAGCAGCTGCATCCAGCCCAGCCACCAGCGCTTGGCCTGGCGCTGCATGCGCGGCGCGGCCTCGTGTTCGAAGTTCGGTTGCATCAGTGCGGTCCATCTCATGGGAGTGCTTTCAGAACCCGGGCCAGCCGGGACAGGCCGACACCGGCCGAGCTTTTCGCGAGCACCCAATCGCCCGGCTGCAGCAGCCCGCCGAGCGCGGTCGACAGGTCCGACACGTCGACGAACCAGTGCGAGCGGACCTTGGTGCGGATGCGTGCGTGCAGCGCGCGCATCATCGGGCCGCACAGCAGCACGCGGTCGGGTTGCGAGGCGAGCAGCTCGGCCTCGAGGTCGAGGTGATGGCGTTGCGCGGCGGGGCCGAGTTCCTGCATGTCGCCGAGGATCGCCACGCGCCGCGAGGGCTCGCACGGGGCCTGCGACAGCAGCTCCAGCGCGGCGCGCATCGAGCTCGGGTTGGCGTCGTAGGTCTCGTCGATCAGCTTGAAGCTGCCGCCGCCGATGTGAATGGTGTGCAGCGCACCGCGGCCGCCCGGCGGCTCGAAGTGCGCGAAGGGTTCGACCGCGGCGCCCAGCGGCAGGCGCAGTGCCTGCAGGGCCGCGAGCGCGGCAACCGCGCTGGCGCCCATGTGGCGCCCCGGTGCGTTGAGCCGCAGCTGGAAGGGCTCGCCCGCCACCAGGGCCTGCACCTCGCCGTGGTCGAAGGCGAGCAGGCGCACGTCGGCGTCCCTGTGTTCGCCGTAGGTGAGAACCTGCAGCTGCTGCGCCAGCGCGGCCTGCGCGAAGACCGCGAACTCGGGCATGTCGCGGTTGAGCACCACGCTGCCGCCCGCGGCCATGGCCTGGAAGATGCGGCTGTCCATGCGCGCGGCGGCTTCCGAAGGGCCGCGGTGCTTCTGCGACGCGGCCGACAGGCCGGTCACCACCATCAGCGACGGGCGCACCAGCTGTGCCGACGCGGGCATCTGCGAGGCGCCCATCTCGAGCACCCAGTAGGCCGCATGCCGCGGCATGCAGGTCATGTTCCAGGCGATGCCCGACGGCAGGCTGATGCTGCCTTCGGGCTGGCCGACCTCGCCCCACACGGTGAGCGCACCGGCCAGCATGGCGGCGACGGTGCCGCTGGTGGCGCCGCTGCCCATGGCGTTGCCCGTGCCGCTCCCAGAGCCCATCGCGCCAGTTGCGGCATTCGCGCCGCTGCCGAGCACGCCGCACACGCGGCCCGTGAACTCGGCGCGCGCATGGTCGCCGAGCTCGAGCACGGCCTGCAGCACGTTGCCCACCTTGAGCACGGGCACGCGCTTGTCCAGGTGCGGCTTGGGGTCGGTGCACAGCACCGCGGCGGCCGGCTGCAGCACGCCCTTGAGCGTGACGGCCGCCAGCGGCGTCTTCGATGCCCGCGCCTGGTGGTCGAACACCACGCGGCCCTTGCGCATGTACGAGCGCTGCGCCACGCCGGTGGCGCGCCAGCCGTCGTCGGGCCGCACCACCCATTCGCCGCCGGTGACGCGCGCCATCTCGCTGGCCGTCCAGGCGGCACCGTCGTCGCGCGTGCCGGCGTTGCCGGTGCCGCTGCCGATGCTGTTGCTGCTGGCGCTGCCATTGCCATTTCCGTTGCCGTTCAGGCCGGAGCCGGCGCGGCGCTCCAGCAGGTAGCGGTGGTATGCGGCAAAGCCCGACACGTACTGCTCGACGTCGTCGATGCGCACGCGAAACGAATGATGGCGCACGAAGAACGACCCCACCACCGACGACGGCCGGCGGAAGTACATCGCCATCTCGGGCCAGAAGAAGCCGTTGAGCAGGTAGTGCGCGCGGTAGTCGAGCGCGCGGTAGAACTTCTCGGTGTCGAGCTCGTCGAGCAGGTGCCGCATCGCGGGCATCCCTTCGAGCCGCTGGAGCATCTGCTGCGCGGCCAGCATGAGTTCGAGCAGCGTCGGGAAGGTGGTCTTCCGGTCGAGCACGAAGTCGAGATACCCCGCCACGTTCTGCAGGCCGAAGCGAAAGTACTTCTCCTGCGGGCTCCAGTGCGTGAGTTCGTTGACGCAGCAGCTGAGCCAGTGGTCGTGCGCCTGCCAGTGCTGGCTGGCAATGAAATGCTCGAAGGCCTTCTCGACCGCGGCCAGCCACTGCGGCTCGCGCGTGAGGCCGTACAGGCGCATGAGGCCGAAGACCGCCTCGCCGTCGTAAGAGACGATGCGCGAGGCCTGCTTGACGGTGAGGTCGGCGGCGTGCAGCACGTGGCTGAAACGGCCGGTGGCCCGGTCCTGCAGCGACACGATGCCCAGCGCGAGTCTCTCCAGCAGCGGCAGCCAGTGGCGCGTGTCCATCAGCTCGCAGTACTTCACCAGCGCGAGCACGCAGGCCGCGTTGCCGCCGAGCTTGATCTCGCCGCCCGTGTCCACCAGGAACGCCACCACGCGGCCGTCGGCCAGCGTGTAGTCGCGGATCAGCACGCCGGCCAGGTGGTCGAGCGCGCGGTCGATGGCGAAGCGCAGCGTCTCGTCGCGCGTGAGCTCCCACGCCTCGAGCATGGCGTGGAGCGTGCTCGCGTGGCGCATCGCGTCGTAGGTCGGAATGCGGCGGTCGAAGCACGGAAAGTAGCCGTACACGAACAGACCGTCGCTCTGCACCTGGCGCGCCAGGTACGACGCGCCGCTGCGCACGAGGTCGAGCACCGGCTGCGGGTTGAGCGCGGGCAGTTGCCGGCGGCCCGCATCGAGCCCCGTGCCCACCAGCTTGTGCACCACGCCGTCGGGCTGGCAGAACACGCCCACCGTGGCCAGCAGGTACACCGGCTGGTCGGCGGGCATGTCCAGCGGCGGCGTGCGTTCGAAGCGCGCCTGGCCGTAGACCTCGAAGTTGCGCGGGTTCACCACCGAATGCGGAATGGTCGAGTCGCCGCACAGCATGGCGTTGGCGTTGAGCTCCTGCTCGGTGAAGGCAAGCGCGAAGTCCTGGTCGAAGGCCAGCCCCAGGCGGAAGTAGTTGCGCTTGACGGCGGTGAGCTGGGTCTTGAACTGGGCCCAGTCCATCGGGCTCGCGCCCTCGACCCAGTCGATGCGCAGCCACGGCGAGACGATGCCGCGTTCGCGCACCCACTGCTCGACCTGCCCCGCGCCTTCGCGCCAGGCGGTCTCGAATTCGGCGGCGCGCGCGTGCACGACATGTGCGCGCTGCGAGCCGTCGCTCACGGAGAAGAACAGCGTGAACGCCGGGTACGGCGCCGGCAGTGCAGCGCACACGGACGCGAGGCGTTCGTGGCAGGCGTGGAGCTGGTCTTTGAAGGACATCATTCGGCCCCGTTCGGATGCGGGAGACCGGTCGCGCCCGTCATCGGCTCTCGCCTGGATGACGTGTGCGCGTGCCGGGGACGGCCGTCGAAATCATCGCGGGGGTCCGGTTCAGCGGTAGCTGAATTCGGCCCGGCGATTGAGCTGATAGCCCTCCTCGGTGAGTTCGAGGGACGCGGGTTTCTCCGTGCCCCAGCTGATGGCCTCGATGCGCTCGGCCGGCACGCCCAGTTGCGTGAGCGCGCGCTGCACCGACTCGGCGCGGCGCTGTCCGAGCGCGAGGTTGTACTCGCGCCCGCCGCGCTGGTCGGTGTTGCCTTCGATCACCACGCGGCTCGCCGGCCGGTTCCTCATGAAGCTGGCATGCGCCTCCACGATCTGGCGGTCCTGCGCGCGGATGTTGTATTTGTCGAAGTCGAAGTAGACGATCTTCGCCACGCCGGCCGGGCCGTTCTGCGGCGGCGGCGCCGGGGCCGGCTCCACCTTCGGCACCGCGGTGGTGGCCTTGTTCGAGTAGTAGTAAGTCGCGTCGTCGCGGCCCGTCTTGGGGGCCGCGCAGCCCACGAGGGCTGCGCCGAGGGCGACGATGGTCAGTATCCGGAAATTCTTTTTCATATCAATCCTTTCGGGGGACAGGCCGGTGGTGGCCTGTCCCGGGTGCAGCGACTCCCTCGCCCCTCCTTCGATGTTCTTGATCAGCCCAGCAGGCCGTGCAGGATGTTGGTCACGGGTGCCAGGGCACCGCCGACCGGGCTGTGCTCGACCAGGCTGGTGATCGGGGTCACCACGTCGGTCACCAGCGGCGTGGCAGCGTGCGTGACGCCGCCCAGCACGTCGCCGACCGGCGAGGAGGAACCCGAGGCACCGGCCAGGATGTCGGTGACCGGTGCGAGCACGTTGGACACCACCGGGGCGACCGCGTCGGTCACGCCGCTCGTCACGCTGGTGACGGGCTCCAGGATGTTGGCCACCGGGCTGCTGCCGCCCGACAGGCCGCCGAGCAGGCTGCCCACCAGGCCGTCATGGCCCAGGAGGCTGCCGACGAGGCCGTCGTTGCCGAGCACACCGTCGAGCAGGCCACCTGCGCCGCTGCCCGCGCCGCCGCCGGTCACGCCGCCGAGGACGCCACCCAGCAGGCCATCGCTGCCCAGCACGCCGTCGAGCACACCGCCCGCGCCGCCACCGGTCACGCCGCCGAGGACACCGCCCAGCAGGCCGTCGCCGCCCAGCACGCCATCGAGCACACCGCCCGCGCCGCCACCGGTCACGCCGCCGAGGACACCGCCCAGCAGGCCGTCGCTGCCCAGCACGCCGTCGAGCACACCGCCCGCGCCGCCACCGGTCACGCCGCCGAGGACGCCACCCAGAAGGCCGTCGTCGCCGAGCACGCCATCGAGCAGGCCGCCCGCGCCGCCATCGGTCACGCCGCCGAGGACGCCACCCAGAAGGCCGTGGTCGCCGATGACACCGTCGAGAAGGCCACCTGCGCCGCCGCCGGTCAGGCCACCGAGCACACCACCCAGAAGGCCGTCGTCGCCGAGCACGCCATCGAGCAGGCCACCCGCGCCGCCATCGGTCACGCCGCCGAGGACGCCACCCAGCAGGCCGTGGTCGCCGATGACACCGTCGAGAAGGCCACCTGCGCCGCCGCCGGTCAGGCCACCGAGCACACCACCCAGAAGGCCGTCGTCGCCGAGCACGCCATCGAGCAGGCCGCCCGCGCCGCCATCTGTCACGCCGCCGAGGACGCCACCCAGAAGGCCGTGGTCGCCGATGACACCGTCGAGCAAGCCGCCTGCGCCGCCGCCGGTCAGGCCACCGAGCACGCCACCCAGGAGGCCGTCGTCGCCGAGCACGCCGCCGAGGAGGCCACCGTCGCCGCCGAGGACGCCGCCCAGCAGGCCGCCGTCACCGCCAAGCACGCCACCCAGCAGGCCGCCGTCACCGCCAAGCACGCCACCCAGCAGGCCGTCGCCGGACACGATGTGCGCCACGCCGTCGGTCAGGTAGTCGACCTGCGACGCGACGCCGTTCAGCAGCGCGCTGGTCGTGCCGTTGCCGAGCAGCTGGTCGGCCACCGGGCTCAGCAGGTCGCCCGCCGCGCCCGTCACCTGGCCCACCACGCCGTCGACCGGGTCGAGCACGTTGGGGTTGTTTTCCGAGAAGCTGGTGCCGAGCACCGGGCCCAGCAGGCCGTCGACCGTGTCGGTGACGCCGTCGACCGCGCCGACGACCGGGCCGAGCACGTTGCCCAGGCCCAGGCCGCCCAGCACGCCGTCGTTCAGGCCGTCGGCCAGGTTGCCGGCGATGTTGTCGACCGGGTCGAGCAGCGCCGCGCCGGTGCCCGGGGTGCCGCCACCGCCGATGCCACCCAGCACGCCGCCGAGCACACCGCCCAGCAGGCCGTCGTCACCCAGCAGGCCACCGACCGGGCCGTCGTTGCCCAGCAGGCCGCCCACGAGGCCGTCAGGGCCCAGCAAGCCGCCGCCCAGGCCGTCGCCGCCGAGCACGCTGCCCAGCGGGCCGTCGCCACCCAGCAAGCCGCCGAGCAGGCCGTTGTCGCCGAGCACGCCACCCGCGATGCCGTCGCTGCCCAGCAGGCCGCCGACCAGGCCGCTGTCGCCCAGCACGCCACCCAGCAAACCGTCGTTGCCGAGCACGCCGCCGACGATGCCGCTGTCGCCCAGCAGGCCGCCGAGCAGGCCGTCGTTGCCGAGCACACCGCCCAGCAGGCCGTCATTGCCCAGCACGCCGCCCAGGGCGCCGTCGCCGCCGAGCAGGCCACCCACGAGGCCGTCGTCACCCAGCAGGCCGCCGACCAGGCCGCTGTCGCCGAGCAGGCCGCCGACCGCGCCACCCAGCAGGCCGTCGTCACCACCGAGCAAGCCGCCCAGCGGGCTGCCGGCAACGATTCCGGAGATCCCGCCGTCCTGGCCGAGCAGGCTGTCGACCAGGCCGCCGTGGCCCAGCAGTTCGCCGGTGAGGCCGCCGCTGCCGAGCAGGCCCGACAGTGCGCCGTCGCCGCCGAGCAGGCCGCCCACGAGGCCGTCGTCGCCCAGCACGCCGCCCAGGGCGCTGCCGTCGCCGAGCAGGCCGCCCAGCAGGCCGCCTTCGCCCAGCGCGCCGCCAAGCAGGCCGCCGAGGGCGCCGTCGTCGCCGAGCAGGCCGCCCACGACACCTTCGTCGCCGAGCACGTTGCCCAGCAGGCCGCCCAGGGCACCGTCTTCGGCCAGCAGGCCACCGACGACACCGTCTTCACCGAGCAGGCCGCCCACGAGGCCGTCCTCGGCCAGCAGGCCGCCGACCAGGCTGCCTTCGCCCAGCGCGTTGCCGAGCAGCCCGCCCAGCAGGCCGTCGTCGCCCACCAGCTGGTCGGTGACGGCGCCGAGGCCGAGGGAGTCGGTCAGGCCGCTGATGATGCCGTTGTCACCGATCAGGTTGGTCAGGCCGTTGTCCAGCGCGTCGGTCAGGTAGTCGACCTGGTGGGCCAGCGAGTCCAGGATGGCCTGGGTGGCGCCGGCGCCCAGCAGCGGGTCGAGCGCGGGGCTCAGCGTGCCGCCCAGCTGGTTCGTGACGTTCTCGACTGCGGTGTCGACCGGGTCGAACTGGTTCGGGTTGTTCGAGTTGAACTCTTCGCCGAGCAGCGGCGCGAGCACGTCGTCGAGCACGTCGGTCACGCCGTCGACCACGTGGTTGACCGGGGCGAGCGCACCGCCGAGGCCGAGCGCGCCGCTGGCATCGCCGATGACGTGGCCGAGGAGGCCGTCACCCGGATCGAGGAGGTGGTCGCCGTCTGCGTCTGCGTCTGCGTCGGCATCGGCATCTGCGTCGGCATCTGCGTCGGCGTCGGCGTCGGCGTCGGCGTCGGCGTCGGCATCTGCGTCGGCGTCGGCGTCAGCATCGGCATCGGCATCCGCATCCGCATCCGCATCGGCATCGGCGTCAGCGTCGGCATCCGCATCGGCATCGGCATCTGCATCTGCATCTGCATCGGCATCTGCATCGGCATCTGCATCGGCATCTGCATCGGCGTCGGCGTCGGCGTCCGCGTCGGCGTCCGCGTCGGCATCTGCATCGGCGTCCGCATCACCGTCCGCATCGGCATCCGCGTCCGCATCGGCATCCGAGTCCGCATCCGCGTCGGATTCGCCGGGGGTGGTCGGGTTGCCCGAGCCCACGAACAGCGGGAACGCGCTGTCGCTGCCGCCACCGCCACCACCGCTGAGCGCGGCGCCGAGTGCGGCGGCGCCCAGGGCGCCGAGTGCGAATTCACCCAGCCCGATGCCGCTGCCGGCCGCGAGCTTCTTGGTGACGGCCAGTGCGGCGGCGTCGGCGTCGCTGTCGGGCGGGGTCACCTGCAGGTCGCCCGAGGCGA
Organism: Variovorax sp. OK212; assembly: GCF_900112425.1. Lineage (GTDB taxonomy): Bacteria > Pseudomonadota > Gammaproteobacteria > Burkholderiales > Burkholderiaceae_C > Variovorax. The sequence goes on from NZ_FOLP01000010.1 coordinate 41,070, forward strand.
CGTCCACGTTCACTTGTTCAAGGCCGCCGGGCAACTTGGTCGAGCCGATGGTGGCGTCGGTGCCGCCGGTGAACACACCGGCCAGCGGGGCCTTGTTGGTGGCCGAGCCGGGGAAGAGGACGTTGGCGTGGCCGTCCTGCGGCACGATCACGCGGTCGCCGGGCAACAGCGTCTGATTGCCATCGACGGGAATGCTGACACCGTCGCGCATCACTGCGACCCCCGGCGTGGCATTCGATAATGTGCCGACGCTGGCGGGGCCAGCTGCGGCGGGTGCCGCCGAACCCATCGCGGCGGGACTGCCGAGAGGGGTCACGGTGGCTTGGGCGAGAACCACAGGAGCTGCGCCAGCGGCGGCAAGTCCTTCGGTCGAATTGGTCGATGCTTGTTGAGCGGTCATGGCAGCCTCTGTGAGAAAAGATGCCTACTCAGGGGCAACTAGCGTGCCGCTTTTTCCGAGCCCTTTTCCAGAGACGCTACCCAGCTCGCAAGCTATTGATTTTCAAGGGATTTTTCCAAATTTAGGGGTTAACACCAGGCCTTGGAAACAGCTCGTAAGTACCTCGTTCAGCGATTCGTTACGTAACGATGTAACGCGTTGTACCCGGAACGCCCGACACATCCGCAGGCCCCAAAAAGCAAGTTGCCGGCGGGCCCGCCACACCCTCCCCCACGCCCTCCTTTTCTCTACCTATATATGTTCAATCCTTCCCAGGAAGACGTGCGCCGCTTCTTCTGCGACGTGTACGCCAAGCACCGGCAGGGCCTGCCGATGGAAGCGCTCGAGACCATCGCCGCCGGCTGGATCGACCAGCACCCCGAGTACCACGAGGACCTGGCCGATGCCGACGCGGCCGTGGCGCGCGTCTATGACGGCTCCAACGGGCGCGAGAACCCGTTCCTGCACCTGTCGATGCACCTGTCGATCAGCGAGCAATGCTCCATCGACCAGCCGCGCGGCATCCGCCAGGCCGTCGAGCTGCTGGCCGCGCGCCGCGGCTCGCTGCTGCACGCGCACCACGAGGCCATGGACTGCCTGGGCCAGATGATGTGGGAGAGCCAGCGCGCCGGCCGGCCACCGGACGGCGAAGGCTATGTGGCCTGCGTGCAGCGCCGCGCCACCAAGGACTGAACGGGCCGGACTTACCGCGCCGCGCCGCGCGGCTTTCGCTGCCGCGGCGGCACCGGCAGCGCGCCCTGCGGCTTCGCGGCCTCGCGCAGCAGCGCGGCCATGGCGCCGCGCAGGGCCGAGGGCTCGGCGTCGCTGCGCTGCAACAGGCCGACCGGCTCCTCGGTGCCCGTGGTCTCGATGCGCAGCCGCACCAGGCGCCCGTCGGCCAGCTCGCCGCGCGCCGCGCCCAGCGGCGTGATCCACACCGCATCGGACACCGCCACCAGCGCGCGCGCCACCGCCACGTCGAGCGTCTGCAGCGCGTTGGTCGGCAGCACCAGCCCGCGCGCCGACAAGAAACTCTCGGTGTTGTGCCGCGGGATCGTGCCCTCGCCGTACACCACCAGCGGGTAGGCCAGCACCGCCTGCACCGACGCGCCTTGCGCCGCCAGCGGATGGCCGGCGCGCACCGCGAACACCAGCGGCTCGGTGTGCAGCAGCTCGAAGCTCAGGCCGCCCATGAGCCGCGGCTCGCTCATGCGGCCCACCACCAGGTCGAGCTCGCCGGCGCGCAGCTCGTCGAGCAGCGCGGCGTTGGCGGCGCTCTTCACCACGATCTGCACCTGCGGCCAGCCGTCGCGCAGCCGCGCCAGCGCCACCGGCAGCAGCGCCGGCGCCACGCTGGGCAGCGCGCCGATGCGCAGCCGCTCGATGCGCCCGCCCGCCGCCGGCGCCACCGCTTGCGCGCTGGCGTCCAGCGCCTCGAGCACGCGCAGCGCGTGCGCCAGCAACTGCTCGCCAGCCGCGGTGAGCCCCTGCACGCCGCGCCGCCCGGCCTTGCTGCGCTCGACCAGCCGCGCGCCCACGATGGCCTCCAGCTCGACCAGCGTCTTCGACACCGCCGGCTGGCTCAGCGCCAGCCGCTCGGCCGCGCGCGCAAGGTGGCGCTCCTGCGCCACGGCCACAAGGCAGCGCAAGTGGCGCAACTGCACGTTGCGCAGGAAATCCTGGCGAAGTTCGGCGGGGTTTTTCAATTACTGCTGGTTATTGAGAACGGAGCAATCTTCAATTTACATCATCGAACGGCGCTTCTAAAGTGGCGGCTTCCGGATTCGTCCCACGACAGGAGACAACGTTCATGTTGACCAAGACCAAAGATCCCCAGGGCGGCTCGCCCGTCCTCACCCCGCGCGACTGGGAAGCCCACCCCAGCTACGTGTACCCGGGCTACAAGTCCACCATGAAGCGCGGCCCGCAGAAGCCGCTGATTCCGCTGAAGGCCTCGCTCGGCGAACTGCAGCAGCCGGTGTACGGCCATGACAGCATCGGCGAGTTCGACCACGACCTCACGCGCAACGCGCGCAAGAACGGCGAGCCGCTGGGCGAACGCATGATCCTCACCGGCCAGGTGCTCGACGAGCATCGCCGCCCGGTGGCCAACACGCTGGTCGAGCTGTGGCAGGCCAACGCCTCGGGCCGCTACGTGCACAAGGTCGACCAGCACGACGCGCCACTCGACCCCAACTTCCTGGGCGCGGGCCGTTGCCTGACCGACAGCGAAGGCCGCTACCGCTTCCTCACCATCAAGCCCGGCGCCTACCCGTGGGGCAACCACCCGAACGCCTGGCGTCCGCAGCACATCCACATGTCGCTGTTCGGCCAGAGCTTTGCGAGCCGCCTGGTCACGCAGATGTACTTCCCCGGCGACCCGCTGCTGCAGTACGACCCGATGGTCAGCGGCACGCCCGAGCGCTACCGCAACCGGCTGATTGCCGACTTCAGCCTCGACATCACGGAAGAGGGCTACGCACTGGGCTACCAGTTCGACATCGTGCTGCGCGGCGCCGACGAGACGCCGTTCGAGAACCGCTGAGCCAGGAGACACAGACCATGCCATTGATGACCGCACAGGAAGCCGACTTCGGCCAGACCCCCTCGCAGACCGTGGGCCCCTACTTCGCCTACGGCCTCACCGCCACGCAGTACGGCTACGACTTCGACCAACCCTTCGACGCCGTGCTCGCGCTGGACAGCGCCAGCGGCGAGCGCATCCGCCTCGAAGGCCGCGTGATCGACGGCGACGGCAATCCGATCAACGACGCGCTGGTCGAGATCAGCCAGCCCGACGGCGAAGGCCGCTACCCGCAGACGCCCGACGAAGCGCGCGCCATGGGATTTCGCGCATTCGGCCGTGTCGGCACCGGCACCACCGAAGGCAACCGCTTCGTGTTCCACACCGTGAAGCCCGGCGCGCAATCGCCCGGCGAGGCACCGCACATCAACGTGATCGTGCTCATGCGCGGCCTGCTGCTGCATGCGTTCACGCGCGTGTACTTCAGCGACGAAGCCGAAGCCAACGCGAAGGACGCGGTGCTGCAGAGCGTGCCGGCCGAGCGCCGCCATACGCTGCTTGCCGAGCGCGTGGTGCAGGGCGGCGCGGTGAGCTACCGCTTCGACATCCACATGCAGGGCGCGGAAGAGACGGCGTTCTTCGACGTCTGAAACGCGCACGACTCGGGGAAAACCCGAGCAACAAAAAAGCCCGCTGCAAGCGGGCTTTTTTGTTTGCGCGGGGCGCCGGATCAGTCGGGGCGGTGGTGCATGCGCGACTCGGGCACCGTCTTCACTTCGCCGGGCAGCGAGCTGATGTAGCTGGCCAGCGTCTTGAGCTCGGCGTTGGTGAACTTCTTCTCTTCGACCTGCTGGCCCATCACCGCGTTCGAGCGGCCCAGGTGCGGGTTGTTCTTCACGCGGTACGACTTGAGCGCGACGAACAGGTAGTCGGCATGCTGGCCGGCCAGCTTGGGCACGGTGCCGTCGTTGGGCGTGTTGAAGTTCGCGCCGTGGCACTTGGTGCAGCTGTTGTCGGCATTGCGCGTGATGAGCGCCTCGACGTTGGCGGGCGTGGCCTTGGCCAGCGTGGCCGGCGGTGCGTCGCCCTGCTTCACGCCGAGCTGGCTGTAGTAGGCCGAGAGGTCGGCGATGTCCTGCTCGGTGAGCGTGTCGGCAATGGCACGCATGGTCGGGTGCTTGCGGTCGCCGCCCTTGTAGGCGGTGAGCGCGGCCGTGATGTACGTGGCGCTCTGGCCCGCGATCATGGGGACCTTGTGGATTTCAGGGAAGCTGGCCTGGTAGCCGATGATGCCGTGGCAGCCCACGCACATCGCAACCTTCTTTGCCCCGTCCTGTGCCTTGCCAGTGACTTGTTGGGCTTCAGCCGAGACCGTCACGCAAGCGACAGCAAGGGCAAACATCGTGGTCAACAACTTGTTCATTTTGCGCGCACAATCTCGTGGAGAGTACAGTTTTTCGGATCAACATTCGATTATATGCAGGGGTCTTCTGGAACCCTGTGCAGGCCAACCCTGAGGCCGCACAACGCATGTCGAGTGTGTTCTTTTCTCCACCCCAGCTTTCGACCCACCCATGAAATTCCAGGGCTCCGACAATTACGTTGCCACGCAGGACCTGATGCTCGCGGTCAATGCGGCCATCACCCTCAAGCGCCCTCTGCTCGTCAAGGGCGAGCCCGGCACCGGCAAGACCATGCTGGCCGAGGAAGTGGCCCAGTCGCTCGGCCTGCCGCTGCTGCAGTGGCACATCAAGTCGACCACCAAGGCGCAGCAAGGCCTGTACGAATACGACGCCGTGAGCCGCCTGCGCGACTCGCAGCTGAAAGACGTCGACGGCGGCGAGCGCGTGAAGGACATCCAGAACTACATCGTCAAGGGCGTGCTCTGGCAGGCCTTCACGGCCGACGAGCCGGTGGCCCTGCTGATCGACGAGATCGACAAGGCCGACATCGAATTCCCGAACGACCTGCTGCGCGAAATCGACCGCATGGAGTTCTACTGCTACGAGACGCGCGAGCTCATCCGCGCCAAGCACCGCCCGGTGGTGTTCATCACCTCCAACAACGAGAAGGAGCTGCCCGACGCCTTCCTGCGCCGCTGCTTCTTCCACTACATCAAGTTCCCCGACGCCGAGACGATGAAGCACATCGTCGCCGTGCACTTCCCCGGCCTGAAGCAGGAGCTGCTCACCGCCGCGATGAAGACCTTCTACGACGTGCGCAACCTGCCCGGCCTGAAGAAGAAGCCCTCGACCTCCGAGCTGCTCGACTGGCTCAAGCTGCTGGTGGCCGAAGACATTCCGCTCGAAGCCCTGCAGAGCAAGGACGACAAGGTGGCCGTGCCCCCGCTGGTGGGCGCGCTGCTGAAGAACGAGCAGGACGTGACGCTCTTCGAGAAGCTCGTGTTCATGCAACGCAACAACCGCTGAGCCCATGAGCGGACAACGTCACTCCACCCGGCAACTGATGAAGCTGGGCGTTGCCCAGGCCGTGCTGTTCGTGGTGGGCGCGCTGCTCGGCCGCGGGCTCGGGCTGCTGCTCGGGCTCGACGCCTTCGGCTCCGGCGGGTACGGCAACCGCGAGATCTTCGGCATTGCGCTGGTGGGCCTGGGCGGCGGCGCCGGCGCGCAGGCGGGACGCGTGTGGTACGTGCGCAAGTACGGCGACCCGCGCGGCTGAAGCACACACAACCTGCAAGAGAGTCGGAGAAAAGATGGCGTTCGTCGAACCCGTCACGCTGAAGGCCCGCGGCATCGCGCTGGTGCCTCTGTCGTTGGCCCATGAAGAAGGCCTGCGCGCCGCGGCCGCCGACGGCGAGCTGTGGCAGCTGCGCGTGACCTCCGTGCCCGAGCCCCAGGACACGCGCGCCTACATAGAGACCGCGCTGAAGACCGCCGACCGCTTCGCTTTCGCCGTGACCGACGAGGCCACCGGCACCGTGCTGGGCACCACCAGCTTCCACGACATTCTTGCGGGCGTGAAGCGCGTGGAAATCGGCTACACGTGGTACGCCGCGCGCTGCCAGCGCACGCATGTGAACACCACCTGCAAGCTGCTGATGCTCACGCATGCGTTCGACGCGCTGGGCTGCAACACCGTGGGCTGGCGCACCGACAACTTCAACTTTGCCTCGCAGCGCGCCATCGAGCGGCTGGGCGCGAAAAAAGACGGCGTCATTCGCGGCCACGCGATGCGCCGCGACGGCACCATCCGCGACACCGTGATGTACAGCCTGCGCGCGGGCGAATGGCCCGAGGTGAAGGCGCAATTGCTGTACCTGCTCGACAAGCCCCGCGGCTGAAGAGGACGTGGCTTGTACTGAGGCACTTCGACCCATAACAATTTTGATTCGCTGAATTGCCTCATGCTGAACTCGTCCCGCTACGCCAATCTCAAACGTTTTCTTCTGGTGGTTGCTTGCGGCTGGGTGTTTTCACAGCAGGCGCTTTCTCAGAGCCTGTCTCCGAAAGGCGTCGAGGACTACCACCAGATCATGGGGAATGCGGGGATCGCGTCCAGTCAATTCCTGAACGGCGCATCGTCTCCAAATGTGGAGCAGCGGGTCGCTTGGTATGAAAAGGCAGCAGAAAAAGGGAACGAAGAAGCCATTGGCAATCTCGCCATGTTTTTGTATTGCGGCGATGAGCGACCAAAAGATACGCAGCGTGCATTCGAGCTCTTGCGCCAGCTGAGCGAACTAGGGTCTGCACCTGCGCCCTGGCTCATCGGGATTACTTACTATTTTGGTGACAACGTCCCCCAAAGCTATGAGAAAAGCCTGCCATGGCTGGAACTGTCCGCACGGCGCGGCAACCCACATGCGGTCAAGCTGGTAGCAGAGATGTACGACAAAGGCCTTGGAGTACCCAGGTCTCAATCGAAAAATATGTGGTGGCTGGAGTTTGCTGCGGTACATGGGCAACAGCGGGCACAGCTGAAACTAGGCGAACAACTGTTCCGCAAGGCAGCTACCGAGAACGATTTCATTGCCGCCTATTACTGGTTGTTGGGTGCCAAGAGCCAAGGCGCGAATATCGACAAAACGACAGTCAAGCTGATTGAGTCGAAAGTCGATTCAAGAAAACTCGCAGTCATCAAAGAAGCTGATGCAGGGTCCGGCCCGTTTCGCTGGTCCAAATGGGATGAGGCATCGGTGATAGGCGCCTACATATTTCCATGCAACAGGCATCTTGAGAATCCCGTGCTGGCTCAGATGGTCCTCGAGCGTTGACTTGCACTCCAACGCAGCTTCGAAGACGAACTTAGGACTTCCACCGCCATGCTCATCGACTTCTTCTACACCCTGCGCTCGGCCAAGCTGCCCGTGTCGGTCAAGGAATACCTCACGCTGCTCGAGGCGCTGCAGGCCGACGTGGTGGGCCCCAATTCCGACGGCGCCTACGGCATCGACGACTTCTACTACCTCTCGCGCACCGCGCTGGTGAAGGACGAGAAGCACTACGACAAGTTCGACCGCGCCTTCGCCGCCTACTTCAAGGGCGTGGAGATGCTCACCGACTTCACCAAGGAAGTGCCGCTCGACTGGCTCAAGAAGACGCTGGAGCGCGAGTTCACGGCCGAGGAAAAAGCCAAGATCGAGAAGATGGGCTGGGACGAGCTCATGGAAACGCTGAAGAAGCGCTTCGAGGAGCAGAAGGAACGCCACGAGGGCGGCAACAAGTGGATCGGCACCGGCGGCACCTCGCCCTTCGGCAACGGCGGCTACAACCCGCAGGGCATTCGCATCGGCGGCGCGGGCAAGAACAAGAGCGCGGTGAAGGTGTGGGACCAGCGCGCCTACAAGGACTACGACGACACGCAGGAGCTGGGCACGCGCAACATCAAGGTGGCGCTGCGCCGGCTGCGCAAGTTCGCGCGCGAAGGCAACGTGGAAGAGCTGGACCTGGACGACACCATCCACTCGACCGCGGCCAACGCCGGCTACCTGGACATCAAGATGCGGCCCGAGCGCCACAACAACGTCAAGGTGCTGCTGCTGATGGACGTGGGCGGCACCATGGACGAGCACATCCAGCGCGTGGAGGAGCTGTTCTCGGCCGTGAAGACCGAGTTCAAGCACCTGGAGTTCTTCTACTTCCACAACTGCGTGTACGACTTCATGTGGAAAAACAACAAGCGCCGCTTCTCCGAGAAGTTCGCCACCTGGGACATCCTGCGCAAGTACAACAAGGACTACAAGCTCATCTTCGTGGGCGACGCCACGATGAGTCCTTACGAAATATTGCAACCTGGCGGCAGCGTCGAATACAACAACGAAGAAGCCGGCGCCGAGTGGATCCAGCGGCTCACCCACACCTTCCCCAAGTTCGCGTGGATCAACCCCGAACCGCAGGGCGTGTGGCAGTACCGCCAGAGCATCGCGGTGATGCAGCAGCTCATGTCCAACCGCATGTACCCCCTCACGCTGCGGGGCCTCGAGGAAGCGATGCGCATGCTGTCCAAGTAGGACGATGCCGTTTCTCCGGCCGGGGCCTTCAGGAACCGGCCGGCCTTGCTGTCAGAATTCGCCCATGGTCAGGGTGGTTCCAGTTTCCTTGCCGGCGTCATGGCCGGCTTTGCTTTTTTCAGGCGTCCTGCTCTTGCAAGGCTGCAGCCTGCTGCCGGGAAAAGGCAAGGACCCCGCCGATGGTCAGCCCGTGGCCGGCGTCGTGCGCAGCGGTCCCGCGGCGGACAGCGGCAAGGATGAAGACAAGAGCGACAAGGACGGCAAGACCGACAAGGACAGGCCCGCCAAGCGCGACGCCTTCACCGTCGACGTGCGCGGCCCCGAGGACGTGCGCGACTACCTCAAGCTGCACCTGGAGATCCAGCGCTACCGCGAGCTCGACGACCTGGGTGCCACCGAGATCTCGCGCCTCATGGTGGCCGCCGAGTCGAACGCGCGCGAGCTGCTCGGCACGCTGGGCTACTTCACGCCCACGCTGACGCTCGAGCTCAACGAGACACCCGAGAGCACCAAGGCCCCGCGCGAGATCGTCATCACCGTGTCGCCCGGCGAGATCACCAAGGTGAGCAACGTGCAGATCAGCTACGCGGGCGCCATTGCCGACGACCCGAGCGCCGAGGCGCAGCGCGATTCGATCCGCACCGACTGGGCCCTGCGCGCCGGCCAGCCCTTCACGCAACAGGCCTGGGACTCGGCCAAGACCACCGCGCTGCGCAGCCTCACGGCCAAGCGCTTTCCCACGGGCACCATCGAGATCAGCCGCGCCGAGGTCGACGCCGACCGCAGCGAGGCGCGCCTGAGCGCCACCTACCAGTCGGGCCCCGCCTACAAGTTCGGCCCGCTGGTGCTGCGCGGCATCCAGCGCTACGACCCCGACGGCGCGCGCCGCATCGCGCGCCTGCCCAGCGGCCAGGACTACGACCAGCAGAAGCTGCTCGACGCGCAGCAGCGGCTGGCCAGCAGCGGCTACTACGACTCCGTGTTCCTCACGCTGGACACCGACAGCGGCAACCCGCTGGCCGCGCCCGTCATCGCGCAGCTGCGCGAGGCGCCGCTGCAGAAGGTGGTGATGGGCGTGGGCTTCACCACCGACAACGGCCCTCGCCTGTCGATCGACCACATCCACAACCAGGTGCCGCTGCTGGGCTGGCGCGCCGTCTCGCGGCTGTCGGTCGACCAGGACATCAAGTCGCTGAGCACCGAGCTGAACGCCATTCCCGACGACCGCGGCTGGCGCTGGTTCACCGGCGCCGAGCTCAAGAGCGAGCAGTCGGGCAGCTACGTGGTCGACAGCGGGCGGCTGCGCGGCGGGCGCAACAAGTCGAGCGACCACATCGACCGCAGCTACTTCCTGCAGTACGACTACGCGCAGAACCGCGGCATCGACGCCCCGCCCTCGGCCTCGGCCGTCACCGCCAACTGGGGCTGGACCGGGCGCTACTTCGACGACAACTCCGCACCCACGCGCGGCTACGGCCTGGCGCTGGAAGTGGCCGCGGGCTACACGCTCACCGGCATGCAGACGCCCTTCACGCGCACCTATGCGCGCTGGCTCGGCGTGGTGCCGCTGGGCTCGGCCGAAGACAAGGAAAGCCGCGCGCGCCGCAGCCGCCTGCAGCTGCGCGTGGAGGCCGGCGCCGTGTCGGCCAAGGACAACGCGCAGATCCCGTCCACGCTGATGTTCCTCACCGGCGGCGACACCACCGTGCGCGGCTACAGCTACAAGCAGATCGGCACCGTGCGCACCGACGGGCAGATCGTGGCGGGCCGCTACCTCGGCGTGCTGAGCGCCGAGTGGCAGCGCCCCTTCGTCTACAAGGACAAGCTCACCGCCTGGGAGAGCGTGGTGTTCGTGGACGCCGGCGCGGTGGCCGACAAGCCCGGCGAGCTCAAGCCCAAGGTGGGCCTGGGCGTGGGCGCGCGCTGGCGCAGCCCCGTGGGGCCGGTGCAGGCCGACCTGGCCTACGGCGTGGACTCGAAGAGATTCCGCCTGCACTTCCGCCTGGGCTTCACTTTCTGATCGGGTGCCGATGAGCAACGACACCGACCCCACGCGCGAACCCACGGCCGCACCCACGGCCGCACCCATGGCCGCACCCACGGCCACACCCATGCCAGCCGAGTCGGCACCGGCCGTGCGCCGCCCTCGATCGCGCGCACGCCGCGCCGCGCGCGCCTTCGCCTGGACCCTGACCGGCCTGCTGCTCGTGGTGCTGCTGCTGGCCGCCGGCGCGTGGTGGTACATCGGCTCCAACAAGTCGCTGGCCTTCGCGCTCGCGCAGGCCGCGCAGCGCATGCCGGCCGGCCAGACCCTGGAGAGCCGCGACGTCACCGGCTCGCTGCGCACCGGCGGCCACATCGGCTGGCTCAAGTACCAGAGCGAGAGCATCGCCGTGGAGGTGAACGACGCCACCATCGGCTGGACGCTGGCGCCGCTGTTCCAGCGCAAGGTGCAGCTCGGCGAGGTGCATGCGAAGCAGGTGCTCATCGAGAAGCGCGGCGCGCCCGGCAACGAGCCCGTCAAGCCGCTCGAGCAGATCGTGCTGCCGGTGGAGGTCGAGCTGCCGTTTCGCATCGACGAAGTGCGCTGGGCCGGCCCGCCCGTGCTGCAGGCGCTCAACCTGTCGGGCAACTACAGCTACGACAAGGCCTCCGAGCATGCGCTGGAGATCAAGGGCGTGGACATTGCCGACGGCCACTACAGCGCGCGCGTGAAGCTGCAGGGCACCGCGCCCATGGCCATCGACGCCGCGCTCGACGGCCGCGTGAAGGCGCCGCTGGCCGAGGACCACGACATCGACGTGCTGGCCGCCGCCACCGTGAAGGGCACGCTCGCCGGCACCGGCGCGCGCCTGCAGGTGGCCGCCGAACTCAAGCCCGCCGAAGAGAACGCCGACGCGCCCATGGAAGCCAAACTGCAGGCGCAGATTGCGCCGTGGCTGCCGCAGCCCGTGATCGACGCCAAGGCCGACCTGCGCAACGTCGATGCGTCGAGCCTGTGGCCCGGCGCGCCGCAGACGCAGCTCACCGGCACCGTCGAACTGCAGCCCGACGCCGACACCGGCCCCGCCGCCTGGAAGGCCTCCGCCGACGTCCGCAACGCCGTGCCCGGCCCGTGGAACGAAGAGAAGCTGCCGCTCGAACAGGTGCAGGCCCGCGTCGGCTTCGACGGCACCAGCTGGACCGTTCCCGAAGCCACCGTGCGCGCGGGCGGCGGGCGCATCGACGCGGCCGGCAAGTGGAGCCCCGCGCCCTCGCCATGGCAGGCCCAGGCCACCGTGCGCGGCGTGCGGCCCGGCGCGCTGTACAGCGAACTCTCCGGCGCGCCCGTGAGCGGCACGCTCAAGGCCGAGCAGAAGGAAAGCACCATCAGCTTCGACGCCGCGCTGCGCGCCCAGGGCGGCGCGGGCAGCAAAGCCCTGCCCGGCTTCGCGCTCGACCGCGCGCTGGCCCAGGGCCAGTGGAAAGACCAGGTGCTCGACCTGCGCACGCTGCGCATCGAGGCCCAGCGCGCCAGCGTCGACGGCAAGCTGCAGGTGCGCGTGGCCGACCAGGCCGCGAGCGGCAAGCTCAGCCTCGTGCTGCCGGGCGGCAGCGCGCAGGTCGAAGGCCGCATTGCGCCGAGCACGGGCGGCGGCGACATCAAGGCCAGCATCGACGACGCCGACACCCTGCAGCGCTGGGTGCAGAGCCTGCCCGGCCTGTCGAAGGTGTTCGCCAGCGCCGGCGCCAAGGGTTCGGCCAGGCTGGACGCCAGCTGGCAAGGCGGCTGGCAGACCATCCAGCGCCGGCTGGAAAACGCCAACGCCCCCGCGCAGCGCGGCATCACCGAGCCCAGCCTGAAGGCCATGCTCGGCGTGCCGCGGCTGGAGCTCACATTGCCCGCCGAGCAGCCCGGCGCCGCCGCCACCACGGTGCAGCTGAGCGACCTGCGCGCCGACCTGGCCGGCAGCCTGGCGCAGGCCACGCTCACGCTGAAGGGCGAAGCCGCCACCGGCACGCAGAAGTTCAACATCGACACCCGCGCCAGCGGCGGCATCGCGGGCGCCGGCCAATGGCGCGCCGCGCTGACCAGCCTGAAGCTGCAGGCGGCGGACAGCACCCGCCCCGGCGATCCGTGGGTGGTGGAGCTGAGCCGCGAGGTCACCGCCACCATCCGCACCGCCGGCGGCAACGCGCCGCGCCTGGACATCGAGGCCTCCGCCGCCGCGGCCACGCTGCGCGGCCCCGTGCCCGGCACCGTGCGCATCGACTGGCAGCCGCTGCGCTTCAGCCAGAGCGGCGCGGCGCCCAATCGCGTGTTCCGCGTGCAGTCGAAGGGCCAGCTGCAGGGCCTGCCCATGGCCTGGGCCGGCGCGCTCGGCGCCAACACCACGCTGGGCGAATACGGCATCAGCGGCGACCTGATGTTCGACGGCGACTGGGACATCGACGCCGGCGACACCCTGCGCGCCAAGGCCCGCATCGCGCGCCAGAGCGGCGACATCCGCGTGCAGGCCGGCGAGGCCGCGCTGGTCACGCGCATCACCAGCAGCGGCACCGGCACCGCCAGCGAACGCACCATGAACTCCGCCTCGGCCGGCGGCGAGGCGCCCAGCACCCCGGCCGGCCTGCGCCAGGCCGAGCTACGGCTCGACGCCGAAGGCGACGCCGTGCGCGCCACCCTGGCGTGGGACAGCGAACGCGCCGGCAAGATCAACGCCGACATCAACACCCGCGTGCAGCAGCGCGCCGGCGGCTGGCAGTGGGCGCCCGACGCGCCGCTGGGCGGCACCATCAAGGCCGCGCTGCCCAACCTGGGCGTGTGGTCGATGCTGGCGCCCCCGGGCTGGCGCGTGGCCGGCACGCTGGACGCCAGCGCCACCCTGTCGGGCAACCGCGCCGTGCCGCGCTGGAACGGCACCCTGGGCGCCGACAAGCTCGCGCTGCGCGCGCCCGTCGAAGGGCTCGACCTGCGCGACGGCCGCCTGCGCGCCACGCTGAGCGGCGACAGCGTGCAGATCACCGAATTCACCCTCAAGGGCGGCGCCGGCAGCAACGCGCGCATCGGCGGCCAGAGCGGCAACCGCAGCACCGCGGCCAGCGAGGCGCGCACCGACGGCGGCACCCTGTCGGCCACCGGCAACCTCGCCTGGGGCCCCGCCAGCGGCACGGCCTCGGGCATTCGCATGGCGCTGCAGGCCCAGTTGCGCGCGCTGCGCGTGCTGGTGCGCACCGACCGGCAGGTCACCCTCTCGGGCGACCTGCAGGCGCGCCTGGACAACGGCCAGTTCAGCGTGCGCGGCAAGCTCAGGACCGACCGCGCCGTCATCATCCTGCCCGACGAGACCGCGCCCAGCCTGGGCAGCGACGTGGTCGTGCGCTCCGCCGCCAAGGACCGCGAGGCGGCCGAGGCGGCGCAGCGCGAGGCCGCCAGCGCCGATGCGCAGGCGGCCCAGGCCCCGAAGGCGCAGACCGCCAAGCCGCCGGACATCGTCGTCAACTTCGACCTGGGCGACGACTTCGCCGTGCAGGGCCGCGGCATCACCACCCGGCTGGAGGGCGACCTGGAGATCCGCAGCACCCGGCTGAACGCGCCGCCGCGCATCACCGGCGAGGTGAAGACCGTGAAGGGCCAGTACCGCGCCTACGGCCAGCAGCTCGACGTGGAAACCGGCGTGGCGCGCTTCAACGGCCCGTTCGACAACCCGGCGCTGGACATCCTGGCCATTCGCCCGAACCTGTCGCAACGCGCGGGCGTGCAGATCACCGGCAGCGCGCAGTCGCCGCGCGTGAAGCTGTATTCGGAGCCCGCGCTGTCCGACGCCGAGACGCTGTCATGGGTCATCCTGGGCCGCGCCTCGGCCACCAGCGGCGGCGAGTCGGCCCTGCTGCAACAGGCCGCGCTGTCGCTCATCGGCAAGATCGGCGGCAGTGGCAGCGGCGGCAGCCTGGCCAGCCGCTTCGGGCTGGACGAACTCGGCTTCAAGGGCCCGGGCAGCGGCGGCGACCTGCGCGAGTCGGCGGTGACGCTGGGCAAGCGGCTGTCGAAGGACTTCTACCTCACGTACGAGCGCAGCATCGGCGGCACCTTCGGCACGCTGTTCATCTTCTACGACCTGACGACGCGGCTCACGCTGCGGGGGCAGGCGGGTCAGACCAGCGGGGTGGACCTGATCTATACGGTGAAGTACGACTGAGGCACCGAATCACGGGCGTCAGGCCAAGCTGGTAAAGTCCGGGCCGCGATTCACCGCAAAGATGTCTTCGTAGTTCAATGGATAGAACGGGGTCCTCCTAAGACTCAGATACAGGTTCGATTCCTGTCGAAGGCACCAAATCATCGTCGCACACCGTCTCACTCCATCGCAAAGCCCGCGTGCCTCATCGGTACAGCGGGTTTTTCTTTGTCTCGCGTTGTCTCACGGCGTAGCGTCCCATATCGGTACTTTGCCGGTACTTCTGTAGGTACCGCGCGGCGACCGTCGAGGCCAACCGTGTCACCGCCAATGTGGGTGGCGACCTGAACATCACGACCCTGCAGGACGTGTGTGACGATGAGGCTGCGGCGTGTTGGGTCGCAAATGGCGCGTGCCGGGCAGCGGGCCATGCGGTCATTGGCAGTCTGAGCGGCGGTGTTGAGGGCGCGGCTGGCGGGGTGGTGAGTACTCAGGCGGCACCGCTGATCGATCGGGCGGCTATGGCGTTGGTCCTGACGGACGCAGCACACGATGCCGTGGTGGTGGGCCTGACCGCGACGGTCGGTGGTGCGCTGGGCGGCACATTGGGAGCAGCCGGGGCCTTCAACGAGGTCAACAACAACTTCTTGACGGGAAAACAAGTCGCTCAAAAGCAGAAGGAACTGGCGGAGTGCAAGTCAAATTGTCTTGCTATTCAAAATAAATGGGGTCGGCTCGACATCGAGCAGCAGACCCTGCTCGACGACCTTCAGGCTCAGATATTTCAGAATTCAATGACTGGAGGAGCTGCGTATCTTGAAGGTAAAGATTAAGGAAAATGCATTGAATTCATGTGATGTATACCTGATGAAAAAGACATTGGGGCGCGATATATTTTCCTCTGGAAGGCCTGCTGCAAGAGGTGTTGTGATTGATGAAAATTGCTACTACCAAGGTTTTCTGGGGTATAGCATTGACAGATTGCTGGGCGTTGCATTGATCATGTCTCTAAGAAGGGGCGGCATCGATGCATTGAACGTCCCCATTAGATACAGGGATGGCAATCTATTAAGCCTGGCAGAGGTCGCTGCCAGAGTGAAAGGGCAAGTGACAAAAGGAAGTGAGGTGCTTCCAGTGGAGGTTGATGTGAATCTGCTTCACCCCATGAGGGTCGCATTTAAAACGAATGCACCGGAATTTTCGATTGCCAATGGCGAGGGCGGGGGCAGGATTGTTGGCGATAGATTGGATGGCCATATTTGGAGTGACCATGAGCAGGCAGAATATGCCTACGACTACAACAATTTGCTATGACCCGGTATGCAATCTATTTTTGCTCCGTTGCACGCCGCTTTCCAAAAAAATAGATGCCGCGTCAACTGGATGGTGAATGCTGGAGAACAGGCGCTTGACCCGAGCGTGCCCAGCAAGGGTACGCTCCAGACATGCCGTCCCCCCTGCTCAGTCTCCTCGTACTCAAGGTCCGTGATCTCGAGGCGTGCTGCGCCTTCTACTCGTCGACAGGCCTCCAACTGGTTCGCGAACGTCACGGGCGAGGACCGGAGCACGTTTCCGCCAACGCTGGCGGGCATGTGTTGCTGGAGCTCTATCCGGCGAACGCCGACACCCCGACACCGCAGGTGCGCCTGGGATTCACGGTGACCTCCGTGGAAGCAACAATTTCAGCGGTCTTGCAGGCTGGCGGCACGTTGATATCGCCGCCGGTTCAGGGTGAATGGGGGCTTCGCGCCGTGGTCTTCGACCCCGAGGGGCATCGCGTCGAGTTTGTCGAGGCAACTGCTGGCGTCGATGCCGAGTCGTCCAAGCCGAACGCAGTTGAAACCTAGCCTGCGCACCAGCGCGCCAGCGAGTTGAAAAGCCGCCTGCCCTGATCGCGCAAGAGGGTACGTCGACGACTGTTTCCGAGCAGTGCCGACACCTCGAGTTCCCTTCGCGTCCGCGCCGCACGACATCCCCCGGCCTCGTCACCCCCGGCAACAAACCCAGTCTTTTGTGACCCCGCGCCCCCCGCAGCACATGCCCCAGCGTTTCGAGAACTACTGGGCATTTCCGTTTCCCGCGCCGCGCGGTTCCTCTCTAAAGTGGGCGCCCTCACCACCCAAAGCCTCACCACGCAGGCAAGGAGCGCATCACCTTCCCGCACTTGAATGAAACAGCCGCCTGCCTCGCAGCGGGTCATCGGATGCACGGCCGCACCGATGCAAATGCGAGGTCTCAAAAGGCGACGGCCGGGATGCGTCAACACCCCAGCCGTCTAACCAAGTGAAGTGCCCAACCTGCGAAAGGACGCACCCCAAATGGCTCCCCGGAATATAGCCCGCCCCTCCACGCCCCCACCTCCCCCCGAGGCCCCGCCAGACCCCGCGGCACTGCTGGAGGAAAAGAGCACGATGCTCCATTCGCTGCTGTGCTACTGCCACGGCAACGGCCCGCCGCAGCAGGAAGACGCGGGCCCCGTGCACCGCAACAACGTGTTCTGGCTGGCCTCCGTGCTCGCGAAGGACGTGGTGGACCTGGTGCAGATCTGCCTGAAGCAAGACCGATAGGCGCCAGCCCCGTCATCGCCGTGGGGGTCCCTCGGTCTGCGCTCGCGCCGACCGAGGGAGCTGACGCCTCGGCAACCCGACGCCCAAGCCCGATCACCTGCGCACGTAGCTCTTCGTGCCGCTGTCGCTCAGGCAGTACTGCCCGCCGCGCGGCCCGGTGCAGATGCGGCCCGACCGGCAAGAGCAATCGCCGGCGGCACCATTGCCACCATCGGCACCAGCAGGTGCCTGCGGCGCCAGCAGACCACGCATCGCATTCCCGCCGCCCTGCGGCCCCGTGCAGACCTTCTTCGATCCGCTGATCGACCCGTCATTGCACACGAACAACGCGCCGGAGCAATGCGACACGCCGCCCTTGCCTCCGGAGCACGGGTAGTTCGCAGCAGCAGCAGCAGTGGAGAAGGCCAGCGCGAACGCGCCGAGCATCAGCAGGACTCTCATGCGGGCGAAGCTAACATCGGCCGCCTCGCACGCGTCTGCGCGTGTTCCCTGCCTTGCCCCATGCTCCTTGCCCTGAAATTCATCGCTGCCATCGCGCTGCTGGCCGCGCTCCACATCACCGTCATGGCCCTGCTCGGCCGCTTGCTGGGCATTGCGATCCGCGAGGTGTCGCTCGGCCTCGGACCGACGCTGCTGGCCGTGGGCGTGCTGCGGCTGCGCGCATTGCCGCTTGGCGGCGCGGTCGACTTCGACGATTTCGAGAGCCAGCCGCGCGCGGTGCGCGTGCTGTTGCCGCTGGCGGGCGTGGCGTCGCTTGCCGTGGTGGCCTTCGCGCTGCATCCATCGGCGCTGAGCAGCATGGCGCACGGCTTCGCGCAGATCGTGGCCGGCGCGCTGGGCCCGACCTCGCATGCCCAGCAACTGATCGGCGGCGCCGCGCGCGTCGGCATGCTCGGCTTCGTGCCCTTGCTGGGCATGCTGGCCGCCAAGCTCGCCGCGTTCAACCTGATGCCGCTGCCGGCCATGAACGGCGGCGCTGCCCTGCTCGCATTGCTCGACCCGCGGCCGCGCGAAATGCCGCGCTGGAAAGAGACGCTCGTGCAAGGGTCCGCGTGGCTCATGGTTGCGCTGGCGTTGGCGTGGGTCGTTGCCATCGGCACCTTCTTGCTTGCGCACACGCAGTAAAAAGCAGTCAATGCCCAGTCACACGGCGCCGCTCTAATGCGCCCGTGACGAAAGAACACCCAACCTCTCCCCGCCCCCGCAACATCCTCGGCCGCCGCCTGCTCGCGACCTTCACCGTCGTGCTGCTGCTGACCCTCGCGGGCTCCGGCATCGGCATCTGGTCGCTCGCGAAGGTCGACGAGGCCACGCGCGAAGCCATCCAGGAACGCGGCGTGTCCGAACGCCTCGTGGTCGACGCCTACCGGCTGCAGGCCATCAACGCCGAGCGCTACAAGGCGATGGCGTTGAGCTCGGAGCCCGAGGTCGGCGAGATCCTCTCGGCCGATATCCAGGCGACCGCGGCCAAGTACGACGACCTGCTCAAGCAGGTGGGCCAGCGCCTGCAGGACGACGCCGACCGCGCCTTGCTCGCGCAGGCCGACGCCGCCAGCAAGGACTTCGCGGCCGCCGTGAAAGAGCTGATTGCCGCGCGCGATTCGGGCCTGACCGAGCGCATTCGCAACGTGTATGCGCAGCGCTTCCAGCCAAGCTCGGCGGCGCTGCTGGCGGCCGTTTCGAGGCTCGCGCAGTCGCAGCGCGAGGCCATCGACGGGGCCGGCGTGCGCATTGCCGAACTCAGCGCGTCGGCCCGGCTGGCGCTGATGCTGTTCAGCGCCACCGCGCTGCTGCTGGGCGTGGTGCTGGCGCAGTGGCTGGTGCGCAGCATCAGCCGGCCGATTCGCACAGCCAACGAAACCGCTGAACGCGTCGCCAGCCTCGACCTGCGGCAAGACATCGAAGGCCACGCGCGCGACGAAGCCGGGCAGATGCTGCAGGCCCTGGGCGCGATGCAGGGCGCGTTGCGCGAGCTGGTGCTGAGGGTGCGCGAGTCGGTGCAGAACGTGCGTTCGGCGGCCGGCGAAATCGCGCACGGCAACACCGACCTTTCAGCGCGCACCGAAGACGCCGCGGCCAGCCTGCAGCAGACGGCGGCGGCGCTCGAGCAGGTGATGCGCACGGTGCGCGAGTCGAGCGACGCCGCGGGCGAGGCCGAACGCATGGCCGGCGCCGCCGCCGCGGTGGCGGCACAGGGCGGCGAGGTGGTGTCGCAGGTGGTGAGCACCATGCAGGACATTCACCGCGCCTCGCACAAGGTGGCCGACATCACGGGCGTGATCGACAGCATCGCGTTCCAGACGAACATCCTCGCGCTCAATGCCGCGGTCGAGGCGGCGCGTGCCGGCGACGCGGGGCGCGGCTTTGCGGTGGTGGCGTCGGAGGTGCGGCTGCTGGCCACGCGCTCGGCGGCGGCGGCGCGCGAGATCAAGGGGCTCATCGACGACTCGGTGCAGCGCATCGAGGCGGGAACGGTGCTGGCCGACAACGCGGGCCAGACCATGGGGCGCATCGTGTCGTCGATCGGCCAGGTGGCGGGCACGGTCAGCGCCATCACGATGGCCACGCACTCGCAGATGCAGGACATCGGGCAGATCAACACGGCCGTGGCGCGGCTGGACCAGATGACGCAGCAGAACTCGGCGATGGTCGAGGAGTCGGCCGCCGCGTCGGAAGGCCTGCGCGACCAGGCGCACAACCTCGACACGCTGATCAGCCAGTTCGTGCTGCCGGGCGATGCGTCGGCCAAGGGCGAGTGGGTGCCGGGACAACCGCCCGATGCGGCGGGGCGCATGGGGCACCAGGGGCGTGCCGTGCGGCGGCAAGGCAGGTTGCTGGCGGCCTGAGCGGCGCCGGCCGGTCAACGGGCCGGGGGGCGGTCGGGGTCAGGGGGTCAGCGGATCAGGTCCATCGGCGCCACCTGCGGCGTGACCTTGACGGCGGTGGCGGTCAGCAGCTGGCCGTTCGATTCCTTCCAGCACATGATGGCCATCATGCCCGAGCCCAGCTCGCCCGGTTTCTGGATCGACACCGCCTTCCATCCCTTGCACGCGCCGCCCAAGGTGGTGGGCCGGTCGAGAAACACGTACTCGGTGCCCGCGTCGATGGGCAGCACGCCCACCACGCCGGGGGGAAAGGGTTTGCGCGTCTGCGCGGCGGCCCCGCACGCGACACACGCGACAGTGGCCATGACGATGCCTGCCAGGAAGATCCGTCCCATACCTGTCTCTGCCTCCATGTTGTGGAGGCCCGATGTTACTTTTGCGTTCAGGAGTTCAGGCGCTCAACAGCTCAGGCCCGCTGCCGCCAGGGCTTCTGCGCGCCTTCCGCGGACCGCACCCGCACGAACTGGCTGGCGCGCAGCTTCATGCGCGCCACGGCCGCTTCGAGCGAGGGCTGCTCCATGATCACGAGCTCCCCGTGCCGCAGGCCGTTCAGCGCGATCTCGGCCACGCCGGAATAGCCGCCGCTGGAGCCCTGCTTGAAGTGGAACGAGCAGGACCAGCCGCCCGGAAGATCGACGGAAATGGGATGTGTGGTCAAGGGTGGGCGGGCGCTCGGGGACGGCCCGCCGCAGCGCGGGCGGGCATGTCCCATGGATTGGTTTTCTTGTGGACCCAGTGTCGCCGTGGCATGCACGGGGTCAATCCCATGAATGGGTTATACGGAGCCGGCCCCGTCCAAGCCGTCCAGCCCGCTGAGCTTGGCCGGGCTCCGCGCCCACACCGGGGGCAGGCCTGCGCGCACGGCAATGTAGGCACGCGCTCACGCGCTTGAATTGCTTTATCCCGCACGCCGCGCGCACCAGCCGCGCCAACCTTCAGGCTTACCAGTTCAGGAGACACCGATCATGAAAAGCATCATTCTTTGGCTCTGCGGCGTACCGGTGATCGTGATCATCGGACTGAAGATCTTCGGCATCCTCTGACCGCCTGACAGTTTTTGCTCGAACTGCGAGATTGCGGTTCCTCCTCACGGCGCTTCGGCGTCGTTCAGCGCCTCCTCGGAGGCGCTTTTTTTATCCGGCGCCCAGAAGGCGGGAGAGGTGCAAGGGTGGCGAGGGTCGCTCAGTGCGTCTCGCGGCGCAGCTGCTGCACGTCTTCATGCAGCGACTGGGCCCACGCGCGGCGGTCGCGGCCGTGCGGGTCCTGCGGCTCGCCGAAACGCACGATGACCAGCAGCGGCGGCGCGCGCAGGGTGTTCCACAGCGAGGCGAGCAGGCTGTCGTCGTCGATGTAGCGCGGCGCCTGGCTGGTTTCGCCGGTGGCGGCATCGGCGAAGCGCAGCGCGGCGGGCAGCACGGGCGCGCCGGAAGAAATGGCGGCCTGCAGCAGGTTGGCATGGAACGGCAGCAGGCCGCGGCCGTCGCTGGTCGTGCCTTCGGGGAACACGCCGATCATGTCGCCGTTGCGCAGCGCCTCGGTCATGTGGTGCACCACGCGCAGCGCGTCGCGGCGGCGTTCGCGCTCGATGTAGAGCGTGCCCGAGCCGGTGGAGAGCGTGCCGATCAGCGGCCAGCCCTTGACGTCCGACTTCGACACGAAGCGCACATGGCGCGCCGCATGGATGCAGGTGATGTCGAGCCACGACAGGTGGTTGCAGATGAGCAGCACCGGCCCGCCGGACGGCGGCGTGCCCTGCACCTTGAGCGTGATGCCCATGATCCCGAGCATGCGTTTCGACCAGGCCTGCACGCGCGCGTTGCGCTCGGGCTGCGAGAGGCCGGGAAAGGTGAAGCGGATCGTCCACCAGCCGGCCAGCGCATGCACTACCGCATGCAGGAGGCGCCAGCAGGCCTTCAGTGAATGAACCATCGGGGCGCTTTTCTTTTGGTTTTTCTTTTCGGCTTGTCTCGGTCGCCGCTCAGCCGTGCACCACGCGGCCGGCCACCAGCGTGTGGCGCGCGCGGCCCAGCAGCGGGTAGCCGGAGAACGGCGTGTGCTTGCCCTGGCTCTTGAGCGCGTCGGGCTGCACCTGCCATTCGAGCGCGGGGTCGGCAATGCACAGGTCGGCCACGCCGCCTTCGACCAGGCGGCCGATGCCGGTGTCCGTGTCGGCGGCGCTCAGCAGGCGCGCCGGCGCCGAGGTGATGACCTCGATGGCGCGCGCCAGGCCCGCGCCGCTGCGCTCGCCCCATTGCAGCGCCAGCGGCAGCAGCAGCTCCAGGCCGGTGGCGCCCGGCTCGGCTTCGGCAAAGGGCAAGGTCTTGGCGTCGGCCTCGACCGGCGTGTGGTCGGACACCAGCGCGTCGATGGTGCCGTCGGCCAGCGCGGCCGAGAGCGCGTCGCGGTCGCCCTGCTGGCGCAGCGGCGGGTTCAGGCGCGCGCGGCTGTCGAAGTAGCCGATGTCGGTGTCGGCCAGGTGCAGCGAGTTGATGCTGACGTCGCAGGTCAGCGGCAGGCCCTGCGCCTTGGCTTCGCGCACCAGCGCCACGCCGCGGGCGCTGGAGATGCGGCACAGGTGCACGCGCGCGCCGGTGGCCTTCATGAGCTCCACGATGGTGAAGATGGCGATGGTCTCGGCCGACACGGGCACGCCGCCCAGGCCCAGGCGCGTGGCCAGCGGGCCGCTGGCGGCCACGCCCTTGCCGAGGTCGCGGTCTTGCGGGCGCAGCCACACGGTGTAGCCGAAGGTGCTGGCATACGACAGCGCGCGCTGCAGCACCTGCGTGTCGGCCAGCGGCACGTCGGCCTGGCTGAAGCCGATGCAGCCGGCCTCGGTGAGCTCGGCCATTTCGGTGAGCACGCCGCCGGCCAGGTTGCGCGTGAGCGCGCCCAGCGGGAACAGGCGCGCGCACTGCAGCTTCTCGGCGCGGAACTTGAGCATCTCGACCAGGCCGGGCTCGTCGAGCACGGGGTCGGTGTCGGGCGGGCACACCAGGCTGGTCACGCCGCCGGCAATGGCCGCGGCCATTTCGCTTTCGAGCATGCCTTCGTGTTCGTAGCCGGGCTCGCGCAGCCGCGCGGCCAGGTCCACCAGCCCGGGGGCGACGATGCAGCCCGCGGCGTCGATGGTGCGCTCGGCCTTGAAGCCGGCCGGAATGCGGCCGCCGATGCCGGCGATCTTGCCGTCGGCGATGGCGATGTCGGCCTTGTTGTCGGTGCCCGAGGCGGGGTCGATGACGCGGCCGTTGGTGATATGGATGTTCATGCGTATGGTCTTCCGATGGCGGTCAAGGCCGTTTCGGGAAACACCGTGGAACCGGCTTTGCCGGGCCACCGGTGTTGCCCCCGGTAGGGGGTTGGCGAAGCGACACGAAGTGCGCGAAGACTGGGGGCGAGCAACATGTCTATGCTTCGTTACCTGCGACGATGCTCATCACGGCCATGCGCACGGCGATGCCGAAGGTGACCTGCGGGAGGATCACGCTCTGCTTGCCGTCGACCACGGCGGAGTCGATCTCCACGCCGCGGTTGATGGGGCCCGGGTGCATCACGATGGCGTCGGGCTTGGCGAGCTGCAGCTTCTCGGGCGTGAGGCCGAAGGTCTTGAAGAACTCCTGCGACGAAGGCAGCAGCGCGCCGCTCATGCGCTCGTTCTGCAGGCGCAGCATGATGACCACGTCGCAGTCCTTGATGCCTTCCTCGAGCGTGTGGCACACGCGCACGCCCATGCCGGCCATGTCGGCGGGCACCAGCGTCTTGGGGCCGACCACGCGCACCTCGGCGCAGCCCAGCGTGGTGAGCGCGTGGATGTCGGAGCGCGCCACGCGCGAGTGCAGCACGTCGCCGACGATCGCCACCGTGAGGTTCGAGAAGTCCTTCTTGTAGTGGCGGATCGTGTACATGTCGAGCAGCCCCTGCGTGGGGTGCGCGTGGCGGCCGTCGCCGGCGTTCACCACGTGCACGTGGGGCGCCACGTGCTGTGCGATCAGGTACGGCGCGCCCGACTCGCTGTGGCGCACCACGAACAGGTCGGCGGCCATGGCGCTCAGGTTGGCGATGGTGTCCAGCAGCGACTCGCCCTTGGTGGCCGAGGAGCGCGCGATGTCCAGGTTGATGACGTCGGCACTCAGGCGCTTGGCCGCGATCTCGAAGGTGGTGCGGGTGCGCGTGCTGTTCTCGAAGAACAGGTTGAACACGCTCTTGCCGCGCAGCAGGGGCACCTTCTTCACTTCGCGGTCGCTCACGCTGGTGAAGTTGGCGGCCGTGTCGAGGATGTGCGTGACGATGTCCTTGGGCAGGCCCTCGATCGACAGCAGGTGGATCAGCTCGCCGTTCTTGTTGAGCTGGGGGTTTCGCTTGTAGAGCATTTACTTGCAGGCCTCCCGCCGGGCCGCCCCAAGGGAGGCCGGTGCCCCCTCGGGGGGCAGTGAATACACGAAGTGATGAACGTGGGGGTTCACTTGTTTTCCTCCACCTTGAGGCTGAAGGCCCCGTCTTCGGCGCGTGCGAGTGCGAGCAACTGGGTGTCGGGCAGCGTGAGCGTGGTGGCCGCGAAGTCGGCGGCCACGGGCAGCTCGCGCCCGCCGCGGTCGACCAGCACCGCCAGGCGCACGCAGGCGGGGCGGCCGAAGTCGAACAGCTCGTTGAGCACGGCGCGGATGGTGCGCCCGGTGTAGAGCACGTCGTCGAGCAGCAGCACGTCGGTGCCGTTCACGTCGAAGGGCAGCGCGGTCTGCGCGCTGGCCGACAGGCCGCGGCGCGCGAAGTCGTCGCGGTGCATGGCCGAGGAGATGATGCCGGGCGCGCCGCTCAGGCCCAGGTCCTTCTGCAGCCGCTCGACCAGCCAGGCGCCGCCGGAGGTGATGCCCACCAGCCTGGTGGCCGGGCGCATGAGCGTCTTCACGCCGGCCAGCAGTTGGGTGTAGAGCGCCTCGGCGTCCGGAATGGTGGAAATGGAACTCACGGGAGACTCCTCAAAAATTGCTCCAGGATGATGCAGGCCGAGGCGGCATCGGCATCGCGCGCGCCCGAGGACAGGGCCTCGGTGGTGCTGTAGCGCTCGTCGACCTCGAACACCTGGAGATTGAAACGCCCGCGCAGCTGGCGCGCGAACTTCTGCGCGCGGCGGGTGTTCTCGTGCGGGGCGCCGTCGGGGTGGTAGGGCACGCCGATCACCAGCGCGTCGGGTTGCCACTCCTTGATGCGCGCCTCGACCTGGGCGAAGCGCGCGTCGGCGCCCTCGGCCTTGATGGTGGCCTGCGGCGTGGCGGTGCCCAGCAGCCGGTTGCCGCTGGCCACGCCGGTGCGCTTGGTGCCGTAGTCGAAGGCCAGGAAGGTCTGGAAACTGGCGGGAACGGGAGCCGGAACAGGAACGGAAGCAGGAGCGGGCGTGGGCGCGTCGGACATGACGTCGCTCATGCGTGGCCCGCGTCGGGCGACAGCTTCCAGGCCTCGAGGCCCAGCAGCAGCAGGGCCTTGTCGTAGCGCTGCTCGACCGGGGTGTCGAAGATCACGGCCGGGTCGGCGCCGACGGTGAGCCAGCTGTTCTCGGCCAGTTCGGACTCGAGCTGGCCCTCGCCCCAGGCCGAATAGCCCAGCGAGACCAGCACCTTGCGCGGGCCGGCGCCGGTGGCCAGGGCCTCCAGCACGTCCTTGGAGGTGGTCATCTCGAGCCCGCCGGGAATGGTCATGGTCGAGGCGTAGACCGACTCCTCGGGTTTCTCGGCCTGCGTGAAGACCGGCTCGTGCAGCACGAAGCCGCGCTCGGTCTGCACCGGGCCGCCCTGGAAGACGGGGGCGTCGCCCAGCTCGGGGCGGGCCAGGTGAAGCTCGATCTTCTCGAACAGCACCTTGAGGTTGATGTCGCTGGGTTTGTTGATCACCAGCCCGAGCGCGCCGCGCTCGCTGTGTTCGCAGAGGTACACGACGCTGCGGTTGAAAGTTTTGTCTTCCATCCCGGGCATCGCTATCAAAAAATGATGCGTGAGGTTCATCGGGGCAGAATCGGCAGCCATATGCCTCCGATTTTACTGGCCGTCGACAAGACCTATCCCAAAGGGCTCATGTGGTTCCGCCGCGACCTCCGCGTCGACGACAACGCCGCCCTCTACCGCGCATTGCGCGCCTGCCGCCAGGTGGTCTGTGTTTTCGTCTTCGACAAGGCGATCCTGGACGCCCTGCCCTCGGCCGACCGGCGGGTCGAATTCATCCGCGAGTCGCTGGTGGAGCTCGAATCCGAGCTGCGCGCGCTCGGCGGCGGGCTGATCGTGCGGCACGCCGCGGCGGTGCAGGAAATTCCGGCCCTGGCCCGCGAGCTCGACGTGCAGGCGGTGTTCGCCAACCGCGACGACGAGCCCGAAGCCCTGGAGCGCGACGCCAAGGTGTTCGGAGCGCTGGCCAATGCCGGCGTGACCTTCCACACCTACAAGGACTCGACCGTCTTCGACCGCGACGAGGTCATGACCAAGACCGGCCAGCCCTACACGGTGTTCACGCCGTACAAGCGCGCCTGGCTGGCCAAGGTCGATTCGTTCTTTCTCAAGTCGTACCCCGTGCGCAGCCACGCCGACGCGCTGGTGCCCTCGCCCCAGGCCTACGGCGAGCCGGTGCCCGCGCTGCGCGAGATCGGCTTCGAGAAGACCAACCTCTCGGCGTTGGAGATTCCCACCGGCACCAAGGGCGCGGGCGCGCTGTTCGAGGACTTCTTCGAGCGCATCGACCGCTACGACGAGGCGCGCAACTTCCCCGCGGTGCGCGGGCCCAGCTACATGGGCGTGCACCTGCGCTTCGGCACGGTGTCGATCCGCCAGCTGGCCAGCGTGGCGCACCAGCTCTCGCTGCAGGGCAACCCGGGCGCGGCGACCTGGCTGAGCGAGCTGATCTGGCGCGACTTCTACTTCCAGATCCTGGCGCACTTTCCGCACGTGCGCCCGAACGGCGAGTCGAAGAGCTTCCGCCCCGACTACGACAAGATCCAGTGGCACCACGGCAAGCACGCCGACCAGCTGTTCGAGGCCTGGTGCGAGGGCCGCACGGGCTACCCGTTGGTGGACGCGGCCATGCTGCAGATCAACCAGAGCGGCTACATGCACAACCGCCTGCGCATGGTGGTGGCGAGCTTCCTGTGCAAGGACCTGGGGCTGGACTGGCGGCGCGGCGAGACCTACTTCGCCACGCACCTGAACGACTTCGAGCTGGCCTCGAACAACGGCGGCTGGCAGTGGGCCAGCTCCAGCGGCTGCGACGCGCAGCCCTACTTCCGCATCTTCAACCCGGTGACGCAGAGCGAGCGCTTCGACCCCGAGGGCAAGTTCATCCGCCGCTACCTGCCGCAGCTGGCGGGGCTGTCGAACGCGGCGATCCACTCGCCGTGGACGGCGTCGCCGGTGGAGCTGGAGGCGGCCGGCATCAAGCTGGGCGAGAACTACCCGAAGCCGGTGGTGGACCACGCCGAGGCGCGCGAGAAGACGCTGCAGCGCTACGGCGTGGCGAGGGCGAAGACGCTGCAGAAATAGGCGCCGGGCCGAAGACCTCGGCACCGCAGCAGAAAAAGAAACGGGGCCCGAAGGCCCCGTTTCTCTTGTGGCTGACGCTCTCGACGCAGCGTCAGGCCGCGGCCGCCAGTGCCGGCTCGCTCGTGTACGCACGCACCAGGCGCAGCAGTTCCTCTTCCGAGTACGGCTTGCCCAGGTAGTGGTTCACGCCCAGCGTGCGCGCGTAGTCGCGGTGCTTCTCGGCGATGCGCGAGGTGATCATGATGATCGGCAGCTCGGCCAGGGCCGAGTCGGCGCGGATGTTGCGGGCCAGGTCGAAGCCGTCCATGCGCGGCATCTCGATGTCCGACAGCACCACGGCCGGGCGTTCCTGCTGCAGCCGCTCGAGCGCCTGCAGGCCGTCGGCCGCGAGCGACACGCGATAGCCTTCGCGCTGCAGCAGGCGCTGGGTGACGCGGCGCACGGTGATGGAGTCGTCCACCACCAGCACGAGCGGGATCTGCGGCACCACCGGCGCCAGGGCCACCGGCTCCTGCGGCGCGCCGGGCTCGCCCGATGCGGCGTGCGCCGATGCCGCGGCCAGCGCGGCGGCCTGGCGCTCGCGCGCCAGTTCGCCGTGCACCGCCGCCAGGGCCACCGGGTTGTAGATCAGCGCCACCGCACCCGACGCCAGCACCGAGATGCCGGCCAGGCCGGGCAGCCGCGCAAGCTGCGGGCCGAGGTTCTTCACCACGACTTCCTGGTTGCCCAGCACTTCGTCGACGTGCAGTGCCACGCGTTGCGCCGCGCTTCGCACGATGACCAGCGTGTTGGTCTTGGTGGCGCTTTGCTCGCTGCGCGTGGAGTGCTGCAGCAGCGCGCCGGCCCAGTAGAACGGCACCTGTTCGCTGCCGAAGGGGTGGCTGTTGTTCAGGTAGGCGGCCTCGAGGTCGGTGGCGCCCACGCGCTGCACCAGTTCCACCAGGTTCGACGGCACGCCGATCGACACCTCGCCCGCGCGCAGCATCACCACGTGCGTCACGGCGGTGGTCAGCGGCAGCACCAGCTTGAAGGTGGTGCCCTGGCCGGCGACGCTGTGCGTTTCGATGCGGCCGCCGAGCGCCGCGATCTGCGCGCGCACCACGTCCATGCCGATGCCGCGCCCGGACAGTTCGGACACCTGGCCCGCCGTGGAGAAGCCGGGCTTGAAGATCAGCTCGGTTGCCTCTTCGGGCGACAGTTCCTGGTCGTGGCCGAGCAGGCCCAGCGTGCGGGCACGCTCGGCGATGCGCTTGTGGTCCAGGCCGGCGCCGTCGTCGCGGAAGCTCACCGAGACGTCGTTGCCTTCATGGTGCAGGTCGATGACGATCAGGCCGCTGGCGTCCTTGCCGGCCTTCTCGCGCGCCGCCACGTCTTCGATGCCGTGGGCCACGCAATTGCGCAGCAAGTGCTCGAAGGCGGGCGTCATGCGGTCCAGCACGCCACGGTCCATCTCGATGGAGCCGCCGACGATGTCCAGGCGCACCTGCTTGCCGGTGTCCTTCGAGGCCTGGCGCACCACACGGTACAGGCGGTCGGAGATGCCTTCGAACTCCACCATGCGCGTGCGCAGCAGGCCGCGCTGCAGTTCGCGCGTCTGGCGTGCCTGCACGTTCAGGTCGTCTTCCGTGGCCTGCACCGTCTTTTGCAGCGTGCGCTGCACGGTGGCCACGTCGTTGACCGACTCGGCCATCATGCGGGTGAGTTCCTGCACGCGGGTGAAGCGGTCGAACTCCAGCGGGTCGAAGCTCTGCTGCGAGTCCTTGGCTTGCGCCAGGCGGGACTGCATCTGGCTTTCGGCCTGCACTTCGATGTCGCGCAGCTGCTGGCGCAGGCGGTCCAGGTTGCCCGTGAGGTCGGCGAGCGAACCGCGCAGCTGGCCGAGTTCGGCCTCCAGGCGCGAACGCGTGATGATGACCTCGCCGGTCTGCGCGACCAGGCGGTCGAGCAGCTGGGTGCGGATGCGAACGGCCTGGCCCGTTGCCGAGCGCAGCGGCGAGAGCAGTGCCGGCGCGGGGCGCGGCTGCAGCATGGCGGGCGCGGCGGCTTGGGTGCCGGCGGCCTCTTCGACGCTGCCTGCAACCGATGCAGTTGGTGTGGCCGCTTCGTCGTTCGCCGGCTTGTCGGTGGCCACCTGCACCAGCTGGGTGGCGGGTGCGGAGGCGGCGGCCGAGGCCACGATGTGCGCGAGCTCGACCTGCGTGGCGTCGTCCGCCGCGCGCAGCGCGTCGAAGGTGGCCTGCAGCGCGTCGAGGCGGCCGAGCAGCTTTTCGATGTCGGAGCGCTCGGCGCCCTGGGAACCCAGGACTTCGATCTCGGACTCCATGCGGTGCGCGCGTTCGCCCAGGCGCATGGCGCCGGCCAGTCGTGCACTGCCCTTCAGCGTGTGCAGCGTGCGCAGCACCGACGCGCGCGGCGCGCTGTCGTCGGGGTGGTGCGCCCACTGGCGCAGCGCTTCGCCCAGTTGCGGCAGCAGTTCGGCGGCCTCTTCCTCGAAGATCGGGAACAGGTCGACGTCGACCGCGTCGGCCATGTCGATGGCGTCTTCGGAATCGTCCAGCGCCACGTCGGCGAAGCTTTCGCTGACCACCACCTGTTGCAGCTGCCGGGCTTCGGCGCGCATGGCGAGTTCGGTCGGCATCGGCGAGGCGGCGATGTCGCGCAGCGCCTGCAGCGTGCCTTCGGCCGGATCGCGCAGGAAACCGACGGCGAACTGGTGCAGCAGGCGGCGCAGCTCGTCGGCCGCGGCCACCAGCACCAGGCCCTGTTCACGCGTGCCGCGGCCCTGCATCTGCAGGTGCTGCAGCGCGGCTTCGAGCAGGCGGGCCATGCCCGACAGGCTGTGGAAGCCCACGGTGGCCGAGCTGCCGGCCAGCGAGTGCGCCAGCGCAACGGTCGAATCAGGCAGGCGTTCGTGCGTTTCGAGCGCCCATTCGCCGACGTCGGTGGCGAGCTGGCGGGACCATTCGTCGGCCTCGTTGAGGTAGACGTTGTACAGCGCGATGCCGATGCGCAGCGGACCGATCACCTTGACCTGGTCGTCCGCGCTGACCGCGACGATGATTTCCTCGACGGCCGGCGCGGGGGCGGCGGCGACCACGGGTTCCGGGTCAGGCTCGGGCTGGGATTGCAGTGCCGGCACTTCGTCGGCAACGAGGATTTCCGGCTCGGCGGGTGCCGAGGGAGCCTCGAGGATGGGCGCGATCACCTCTTCGGCCGCGGCCGGGGCGGCGGCATGGACGGGTTCAGGCTGCGCCTCGACCGTCAGTTCCGGTTCCGGTTCGGCCACGGCGATGACTTCGGCGACGACTTCGGGCGACGGCTCGATCGCCAGCAGCGGTTCGGGCTCAGGCTCGGCTGGGGCGACCAGCGCCACGGGCTCTTCGAGCGCCTCGGGTGCGTCCTGCGGCGCTTGCGCGGCTTCGACGACTTCGGGCTCCGCGGCCTGCACGGCTTCCCAGTCGAAGTCGGGCAGCGCCGCTTCGCTCGGGAGGGTCGCCTCGACGGCGGGTGCGGGCTCGACCGGTTCAATCGATTCAATCGATTCAATCGATTCAATCGATTCAATCGACTCGACAGGCTCGATCGTGCGTTCGGGTTCCGGCTCGGCCTTGGCAACCACGGGCTCGGCGCGTGCCGGCGTCTTGGCGTGGGCCAGGAAGTCGAACTCGTCGCCGCTGGGCAGGCTCAGCAGTGGTGCCGGCGCGGTGTCCTGCTTCGAGTCGAAGTCCAGGAAGTCGGTCGAAGCGAAATCGTCGTCGCTCTCGGGCGCGGCGGGCTTCTCGGGCTCCTGCCAGGCGATGGTTTCCAGCTCCGGCTCGGCCGGTGCGGCGACCGGTGCGGGCGCCTGCACTTCGTCGGCCAGCGACAGGTCGGGCAGCGGGGGCATGACCAGCGGCGCCACAGGCTGCGCAGCCGCCACGGGCTCGGGTGCGGCGACAGGCGCCGGTGCTTCCGCCGCGATGTGGCGCGCGGCGACCGCCAGGGCCTCCGCATCGGCCACGCGCACGGGCGGGGGCACGGGCTCGCCGGCCAGCAGCGCGTTGGCCACGCGGCTGAACGATGCGGACTGCCAGTTGTGGGCTGCGCCCGAGGCAATGGCTTCGACCCACTCGCTGAATTCCTTCAGCGTTCTTTCGGTGCCCGACAGCAGCTCCGGCGTGGCGGCGCGCTGGTCGGCCAGCCAGGTGTTGAGCACCTGCTCGAGCGACCAGGCCGCGTCACCGAATTCGGTGAGGCCGACCATGCGCGAGCTGCCCTTGAGCGTGTGGAACGCGCGGCGCAGGATCGTGAGTTCTTCGGTGTCGTCCGGGTAGCTGCCGAGCTCGGCGATGGCGGCCAGGCCGGCCTCCACCACTTCGCGGGCTTCGTCCAGGAAGATGTTCTGCAGGTCGTCTTCTTCGAGCTCGGTGACTTCGGTGTCGGGCAGCGCCGACGGTCCGGAAATCTTGTGGGTCCAGCTGTCGGCCTTGTTGCTGAACTCCTCGATCGGCGAGACCTTGGCCTTGCGGTTGGGCGTGGCGAGCGCGGCGAGCTTGGAGGCGATCTGTGCGTCGACCTCCTCGATGCTGAGCACGGACTGCGCGGCCGGCGCCTGCACCGGCGCGGCGCCTTCGGCCACGGGCGTGTCGGTGGCCTGGCGGCCCATCAGCGGCTTGAGCTCGCCGGCTTCGGCGTCGAACACGAACAGGCGCTTGGCCAGTGCGGGCTGGTAGCCCAGCATGTCGATCAGGAAGCCGAGCGCGCCCAGGTTGTTGCCCAGCGCGTCGAAGCCGGCCATTTCCTCGGCCGGCGAGGTGCTCACGAGCATCGCCTCGACGTCGTCGCGCATGCGCTGCACGGTGAGCGCGGCCTGGTCGAGGCCGAGCACGGAGAACACGCCGCGCATCTGCATGAGCTGCGTCGGCACGGTGCGCAGCAGAGTCTTTTCGGCGGGGCGGCGGAAGTACTGGTCGAGCGACTTCTCGAGCTCGCTCAGGTGGCTGCGCAGCTCGTCGACCACGGTGCCCATGGTCTGGCGGTCGCTCACGCGGCGGTAGAGGTCTTCCATCCACGGCTCGAGCGGCTCGGAATGGCCGCCTTCGCGCACGCGTTCGATGCGCCCCGACAGCTGCAGCGTGCGGGACGTGAGTTGCGGGTCGCTCGGGTCGAGGTCTTCGAGCGCGGCTTCCAGGTACAGCACCGAGGTGGCGACTTCCATCGCGAGTTCGGTGCCGGGCGCCTGGCCGGAGCGCACGGAGGCGTCGACCGCGTGGTTCAGCGCCTGCACCATCGGCAGGCTCGGCGGATGCAGCTTCTGCAGCGACTCGCCGAGCTGGGCGAAGGTGTCGGCCACCTGGCGTGTGCGGGTGACGTCGCCGCCCGAGAGCGCCGACCACATTTCCTTGGCGGTCTCGATGCGCTTGCGGGCCTGTTGCAGCACCAGCGGATCGAAGCGGCCGAACTGCTCGACGGTGTAGTCGATGTGCGGCTCGCTGGCGATGCCCCATGCGTTGCGCACGGTGCGCAGCGTGTCGGCGTCGTCGGTGGCGGCAGGCACGCCCTGCGCGCAGAAGAAGAGCAGGTCCTGGCCGAGGCGGTCGGACACCAGGCTGTCGCCGCGCGCGAGCGTGGCGTACTGCAGCAGCACGCGCGAAGCGGCGCGCTTGACGTACGAGTCAGGCGCGATCAGGCCGGTGGCCAGCGCTTCGAAGAAGCCGGCGGCCAGGGTCCAGAAACTGGCGACGCGGGGCAGCAGCGCGCCGCGTCCGAGGCCCAGGCACAGCGCATGCAGGCGCCGCGCGGCCTGCGGGTCGCCGGTCTTGACCATCTGCAGCACTTCGCGGTCCAGCCGCGAGCGCACGGCCGGGTCGTAGGCGACGGCGGCCTGCGTGAACGCGGGCTTGACCTCGACCCAGCGCCAGGTGGCGCCCCACAGGTCGGCCGGGTGCACGCGCTCGTTGCCCACCAGCTCCAGCACGTCGCGGTACTGCGGGAACAGCGCCACCGACGACACGGGCTTGCCGGCCAGCAGGGCGTTGAGGAAATCGGTGACGGCGAAGCCGGCACGCTCGATCTTGATCACGGCAGCTTCGGTGCAGCGCAGCGGTTCGGCAATGAAGCCCTGCACCGCGAACTCGATGGCGCCGAGCACCAGCGCGGGCGAGGGATGCCCCACCATCTGGAGGGCGCCGACGGCCTGGTGCAGTTGCTGGCGGGCCATTTGCAGCGGGCCGCTGTCGGGCTCGGCAGCGGTGCCCACGTCGCGCACGAAGCGCCGCAACGACTTGCCCACAACGTCGAGGGATTTCTGGATTTCTCCCAGCACCCAGGCCAGCGGCCCCAGGTCTTCGGTGGCCGGCACGTTGCCGGCAAGAGGGGCCGTGGCAGGGGTTTGAATCGACACGTTGGGTGCTCGCCGTTCTTATCTATCGGGGATCAGGCAATCTTGAAACGGGCCACCGAGCGGCGCAGTTCTTCGGCCATCTGCGACAGTTCGCGCACCTGCTGGGCGGTGGTACGCGTGCCTTCGCCGGTTTGTTCCGTCACGGCAAAAATGTGCTGGATGTTCGCGGCCACCACGTTGGCCGAATCGGCTTCGCGGGAGGCGGATTGCGAAATCTGCTCGATCAGGTCGGCGAGTCGGCGCGACACGCGGTCGATCTCGGACAGCGCGGTACCCGCGTTGTCGGACAGCTTGGCCCCTTCGACCACACCCTGCGTGGAGCGCTCCATGGCGCCCACCGCGTCCTGGGTGTCGGTCTGAATCGCCTTCACCAGCGCCGAGATCTGGCGCGTGGCGTCCGCGGAGCGTTCGGCCAGTCGCTGAACTTCTTCCGCCACCACCGAGAAGCCTCGGCCGGCTTCACCGGCGGATGCGGCCTGGATGGCTGCGTTCAGCGCCAGCACGTTGGTCTGTTCGGTAATGTCCGAGATCAGCTCGGTGATTTCGCCAATTTCCTGCGACGACTCGCCCAGGCGCTTGATGCGCTTCGACGTTTCCTGGATCTGGTCGCGGATGGAGTTCATACCGCCGATGGCGTTCTGCACGGCCTGCAGGCCCGACGATGCGGCTTGCAGCGACTGGCGCGCCACCGTGGCGGACTCTTGCGCTTGCGAGGACACGCCGTTGATTCGCTCGGCCATGGTCAGCACCGACTGGCCGGTTTCGCGAATTTCGCGCAGCTGTTCGGTCGAGGCGGCCAGCAGTTCGGTCGAAGTGCTTTCCACCTGCGACGTGGTTTGCGCCACGCGGGTGGCCGTGTTCTGCACGTTGCCCACCAGCAGGCGCAGTTCTTCCACCGTGTAGTTCACCGAGTCGGCAATGGCGCCGGTGATGTCCTCGGTCACGGTGGCTTCCTGCGTCAGGTCGCCTTCGGCCACTGTCTGCAGTTCATTCATCAGGCGAAGAATGGCGGCCTGGTTGGCGTTGTTCACGCGGCCGGCTTCGTCGGAAGCCTGCTCGGCCGCCAGACGTTCGCGTTCGGCGACGGCGGCACGTTCACGGCCTTCGCGCACCTGCACGAAACCGATGGCGCCGGCCAGCGCCAGGGCGGCCAGCGACAGCACGAACAGCAGCACGATGGTGCCGGCGCCCAGGCCGGTACGGGCCGAGAGCTTTTCCTGCAGGTCGCCCAGCGCCTTGCGCAGGGGTTCGCTGTCGGTCAGGATGGACGCTTGCGCTTCACGCGCGGCCACCAGGCCTTGCAGGTTGCCCAGAATGGCGGAGGCCTGCGTGCGCATCTGCTCGTAGGTCTTCAGGATGGCTTCGAGCTGTTCGCGCGTCTGCGGGTCGCGCGAGCCGGGGAAGCGCTGTTGCGCATTGCCGTCGAGCAGGCCGCGGGTGGTTTCCTGGAAGGTGTTCAGGTCCTTGCCCAGCAGGAACACGGCGTCGGGGTTCACACCCTCGACCGTGAAGAACTCGTTGGTCGACTTGCCGATGCGCTGCGTCAGCATCACGAGCTGGCCGGCGGCCGAGATCTCGGGCAGCGTGGCGTTCTGCTGCATCTTCAGCGACGCGACGGTTTCCGTCATTTCGAGCAGCGTGGACGACTGCTGGTTGATGTCGCGCAAGGCGGCACCCACCTGGGTCAGGATCTGGCGCTGGGCCAGCACGGCCTTGGCGCTGGTGTCGGCACGGGTGACGAGAGGGTTGATCTTGCTCATCTCCTCGTCGTACTGGTTGCCCACGCGTTCCAGGCGCAGCGAGTCGTCGCCGTTGGTCAGGCCGGCAACGCGGCGCGAGAGGTCGTCCGCGCTGTCCTTCACTTCGACGAACGCCGAGGCGCTGCCCACGAGGGCCTGCGAGATCGACTTGGCCAGACGCTGCGACTGCATCAGCGACTGGCCGGTGGCCGCCACCTGCTGCGCCAGGCGTTCCGCGCGAAGAATGGCGGAGCCGGCCACCAGCAACAGCAGCAACACGACCACGGCCAGCAGGATGGCCAGGATCCGCTGCTGCTTGGCCAGGCCGGAAGCCGCGCGGCCGCCGGAGAGGTCGAGCACGGGCTCGGGCGCCACTGCGGCCGGCTCGTTGGCGGCGTCGCCGCCGCCCGGCAGGTCGAGGTCGCCGAAGCTGGTGTCGGTGGCCGCGCCCTTCCTGGCGAGGCGCACGGTTTTTTCGTCCGGGACCTGGACCGTGTCGACGTCGTCGATCGACAACGTGGAACCGGAGCCGTCGACGCGGGCCTTGTCATTGCCGTTGTTGGCGGGCAGTAATTTCTTGAACTTGTCGGCGATCGAGCTCACGGTCGGTCCTTCAGGTGGTTGCCGGTACGGCGTGCGGAAGCACTGCTACGCACCAATACTCAAAAACTGGGGTTGCTGCGAAAGCGCTTGCAGATTGACTTCCTGCCAGCGTTCTCCTGCTGCGTCGGTGTACAGCTGCCCGTGCCAGGCAGGTGCTTCTGCGCCCGGGGGTTCGGCGGCCGTGAAGGCCTCCGCGCCCCGCAACCCCGCCAGTCGATCGACCAGCAATGCGCAGTTGACTTCGAGCAGCTCGTTGAAGGCAACGAGCCGCGACTGGATGCGCGCCGCTTCGGTGGCGGCCAGCGCGCGCGGCGCGCCGGCGGCGAACGCCGAAAGCTGCACGACGCCGTACAGGCCGCCGCGCAGGTTGGCAACACCGAGGAACCAGGGTTCCGTGTAGGGCACGGGCTGGGGCGGCGTCCAGGGAAAGATTTCGCCGGCGTGTCCCAGCGGGAAGAGGTACTTGCCCTCACCCGCCTCGACGGCCAGCCACGTGGCGGCCACGCCCGTCGTGCGAGCAGCCTGCAGGCGGCTCGCCAGCCGGGACTGGAAGGCTCTCAGAGCATCGCGATTCGCCATGGACTCGGCGGGCTTTCGGTCAGGCCAGCGCGCTGATCTTGGACATCAGATCGGCTGCGTTGACTGGCTTGACGATGTAGTCGCGGGCGCCCTGGCGCATGCCCCAGACGCGGTCGGTTTCCTGGTTCTTGCTCGTGCACAGGATGATCGGGATCGCGGCGTACTTGGGGTCGCGGACGATGGCGCGCGTGAGCTGGAAGCCGTTCTGGCCGGGCATGACCACGTCCATGAGGATCAGGTCGGGCTGATCTTCTTCCAGGCGGCGCATGGCGTCGTCGGCGTTCTCGGCGGTCTTCACGGCGTAGCCGTTCTTCTGCAGCAGGTCGGACAGGAACATCAGTTCCGTCTTGGAGTCGTCGACGACGAGGATTTTTCGAATAGGCATTACTGCGCTTCCTGTTGAACGATGCCAAACTGCTGCACGGCCTGCAGCAGCTGGTCTTTGGTGAAAGGCTTGGTCAGGTAGTCCTGGGAGCCGACCATGCGGCCGCGGGCCTTGTCGAATACGCCATCCTTCGAGGACAGCATGACGACCGGGACGTTGGAGAAATTGGCGTTGCGCTTGATGATGGCGCAGGTCTGGTAGCCGTCGAGCCGCGGCATCAGGATGTCGCAGAAAATCAGATGCGGCTTGTGGTCGTTAACCTTGGAGAGCGCGTCGAAGCCGTCTTCCGCGAGAAGAACCTCGTGCCCACCCTGCTTCAGAAAAATCTCGGCACTGCGCCGGATGGTGTTGCTGTCGTCGATGACAAGCACCTTGTAACCTGATCCATTCGGGCCCATTGCAAACGCTCCTGCTCATGAGACTTGGAAGCCCGCCGCGCCGACATCGACGCAGACCGCGTAGCTCTATCTATGCCATGCTTTCAGATTTCAACCATTTCGAAGTCTTCCTTGCGCGCACCGCACTCAGGACAGGTCCAGTTCATCGGAACATCGGCCCAGGCCGTGCCTGCCGCGATGCCGTCTTCCGGTACACCAACCGCTTCGTCATAGATCCACCCACAAATCAGGCACATCCAAGTTTTCGTGTTCATCGGAGCTTAAAGTCCTTGTTCATTAAATGCAACGAGTGTATCTATGCGTATCTCACTGGCGGACCGTAAACGTCGCGCCTATGCCACCATCCAGGGGATCCAGCCCGGCGTATGACCATCTACTTACTTCCAGCAGATAACGCCCGCAAACCGGGCGATCTTAACGACCCCTCGCAGGATGACAGCGAGCTGGCCGAACGCGACCTGAATCCCCCCTGCGTGCTGGTGTTCAATGCCAGCGATCCCAGCGGGGCGGGCGGCCTGGGCGCCGACGCCCTCGCCATGGCGTCGGTGGGCGCACACATCCTGCCCGTGGTGACGGGCGCCTACGCCCGGGACACGGCCGAGATTTTCGACCACTTCCCGTTCGACGAGGAGGCCATCGCCGAGCAGGCGCGCGCCATCCTGGAGGACGTCGAAGTGCAGTTGATCAAGGTCGGTTTCGCCGGCACCACCGAGGCGCTGAGCACCATCGCCGAGACCGCCGCCGACTATCCGGACGTGCCCGTGGTGGCCTACATGCCCAACCTGTCGTGGTGGGACGAAAACCTGATCGAGCCCTATCTGGACGCGTTTCGGGAACTTGTTTTGCCTCAAACAACGGTGTTGGTCGGAAACCACAGCACCCTGTGGCGCTGGCTGCTGCCGGACTGGAGCGGGGAGCGTCCGCCCGGCGCGCGCGACATCGCCAAGGCCGCCGGCGAGTTCGGCGTGCCCTACACGCTGGTGACCGGCATGGTGCTGCCCGAGCAGTTCATCGACAACGTGCTGGCCTCGCCGCAGTCGGTGCTCGCCAGCGAAAAGTACGAGCGGCTGGAGGCCGTGTTCGCCGGTGCCGGCGACACCCTGTCGGCCGCGCTGGCCGCCCTGCTGGCCAGCGGCACCGACCTGGTGGCCGCCACCTCCGAAGCCCTGGCCTACATGGATCGCTGCCTCGACGCGGGTTTCCGCCCCGGCATGGGCCATGTGCTGCCAGACCGCCTGTTCTGGGCCGAACCGGAGGACGACGACGACGACGATGCCCCCGACGCCGAGCCCGATTTCGCCCTCCCCCCCCACGACACCCGACACTGATGACCGACCAGAACGACATTCTTTTCGAGCGCGCCCGCGCCGTGATTCCCGGTGGCGTGAACTCGCCCGTGCGCGCCTTCAAGGCCGTGGGCGGCACGCCCCGCTTCATCCAGCGCGCGCAGGGTGCCTATTTCTGGGACGCCAACGACAAGCGCTACATCGACTACATCGGCTCCTGGGGCCCGATGATCCTGGGCCACGGCCACCCCGCGGTGGTCGAGGCGGTGCAGAAGGCCGTGCTCGAAGGCTTCTCGTACGGCGCGCCGACCGAGCGCGAGATCGAGCTGGCCGAGGCCATCCTCGCGCTGGTGCCGTCGATGGAAATGGTGCGCCTCGTGAGCTCGGGCACCGAGGCCGCCATGAGCGCGCTGCGCCTGGCGCGCGGCACCACCGGCCGCAAGAGCATCATCAAGTTCGAGGGCTGCTACCACGGCCACGCCGACGCGCTGCTGGTGAAGGCCGGTTCCGGCCTCGCGACCTTCGGCAACCCGACCTCGGCCGGCGTGCCGCCCGAGGTGGTGCAGCACACCATCGTGCTCGAGTACAACAACCTGCAGCAGCTCGAAGAGGCCTTCTCGCTGCACGGCAACGACATCGCCTGCCTGATGATCGAGGCCATCGCCGGCAACATGAATTTCGTGCGCGCCACGCCCGAGTTCGCCAGGCGCTGCCGCGAGCTGTGCACGCAGCACGGCGCGCTGCTGGTGTTCGACGAGGTGATGACCGGTTTTCGCGTGGGCCTGCACGGCGCGCAGGGCGTGCTGGGCGTCAAGCCCGACCTCACGGTGCTGGGCAAGGTCATCGGCGGCGGCATGCCGCTGGCGGCCTTCGGCGGCCCGCGCGCCATCATGGAACAGCTCGCGCCGCTGGGCCCGGTCTACCAGGCCGGCACGCTGTCGGGCAACCCGGTGGCCACGGCCTGCGGCCTTGCCACGCTGAAGGAAATCGCCAAGCCCGGTTTCTACGAAGCGCTCGGCCACAAGACGCGCGCGCTGGTCGACGGCCTGAAGGCCGCTGCAGCCGCCGAGGGCCAGCCCTTCAACGCCGACAGCGAAGGCGGCATGTTCGGCTTCTTCCTGATGAAGGACCTGCCGCAGAACTACGCGACCGTGATGACCACCGACAACGCGCAGTTCAACGCGCTGTTCCACGGCCTGCTCGACCGCGGCGTCTACATTGCGCCGGCCCTCTACGAAGCGGGCTTCGTGAGCGCGGCCCACACCGACGAAGACATCGCCGCCACCGTCGAGGCGGCGCGCGACATCTTCAGGAAGCGCTGACGCGCCTTGCGCCGCAGGGGTCGACGACCGGGACCAGCCCGGCGTCCGCCTCGAGCACCTCGGCCGCGGCCATGCACAGGTCTTCGCGGAACCTGTCGCTCACCAGTTGCACGCCGGTGGGCAGGCCGTTGCGCAAGCCCATGGGCACCGACAGCCCCGGCAAGCCCAGGATGGCGGTGGACAGCAGCGGGCTCTGCGCATCGAGCAGGCCGCGCATGGCGGCACTGCCCTGCTGGTCCGCGTCGACCGGAAACGGGTGGCGCCAGGACACCGGCAGCAGCACCAGCGGATGGCGCTGCAGGAACAGGGCCCACTCACGCATCAGCCCCGTGCGCGCGGCAAGCGCACCCATGTAGCCCGCCGTGTCGAACTGCGGCGCATGCGCGTCCATGGCACGGTAGGCCTGGCGGATGGTCTCGTCGCCGTCGCGCAGCAGCGCGGGTTCGACCAGCAGCCGGCTGTCGGCCATCGTCAATGCGAGCCAGAGGTCCGCGGCCTCGCGCAGGCGGGGCGGTTGCACGGGCTCGACCTGGTAGCCGGCCCGTTCGAGGCTGCGTGCCGCGCGCTGCAGCGCATCGGCCACCTCGGGATCGCAGGCGTAGCCGGGCAGTTCGGTGCACAGCGCCACGCGCACCGGCGCGGCGGCATCCGCGGCCTCGAGCGGCGCGGGCACCCACCAGGGGTCTCGCACGTCGCGCGCGGCCATCGCGGCGAAGGCGATGCGCAGGTCCCGCACGTTGCGCGCGAGCGGCCCCTGAACCGAACTCAGCTGGACCACGGGCGGGCGCTCGCCCTTGCCCGAGGGATTGAACGCGGGCACCCGCCCGAAGCTGGGACGCAGCCCGTACACGCCGCAGGCGTAGGCCGGATAGCGGATCGATCCGCCCTGGTCGTTGCCATGGGCGATGGCGCCGATGCCGACCGCAACGGCCGCCGCCGCGCCGCCGCTCGAACCGCCCGGCGTCACGCCCGCGTCGTGCGGATTGAGGGTGCGCCCGTGGGCGGCGTTGTCGGTGAACCAGCGCATCGAGAACGCGGGCGTGTTGGTGCGTGCTATCACGATGGCGCCGGCACGCCGCAGGTTCGCGACCACCGGGCTGTCTTCGC
Organism: Variovorax sp. OK212; assembly: GCF_900112425.1. Classification (GTDB taxonomy): domain Bacteria; phylum Pseudomonadota; class Gammaproteobacteria; order Burkholderiales; family Burkholderiaceae_C; genus Variovorax. The sequence continues at coordinate 82,425 of NZ_FOLP01000010.1, forward strand.
CGGCCACGACGCTCCGGTACGCCTGCACGCCGTTGGTGGTGGCGTGCCCGCGCTGGTCGACGTTGACCTTGACCGTGACCGGCACGCCGTGCAGCGGCCCGGTCTTTTCGCTCTTTTCGCCTTTCGCGAGAGACGCATCGGCCTGCGCGGCTTCACGCAGCGCTTCTTCCGCGCAGCTGTCGACCACGGCGTTCACCTGCGGGTTGACCGCGTCGAGCCGGGCGAGGCTGCTGCGCACCGCCTCGACGCACGAGATCTCGCGCGCCTTGATGCGCTGCGCCAGTTCGGCAGCGTCCAGTTGCCATGGATGCATGAGGTATCTCCTGGGGAAAAAAATGGGAACAGGGAACAGGCAAGAGGCGGGCGTCAGTCGCCTTTGACGCCCGCGCGCCGGACCGCTTCGGCCCAGCGCGGTGTCTCGCGCTTCATCAATGCACTGAGCTCTTCCGGGCTCGAAGGCAGTGCCTCGACCGACAGGGCGGCGTAGGCCCGCAGAACGGCCGGATCGGCCAGCGCGGCGCGCAGCGCGGTGTTCAGGCGGTCGACGACCTTGCGCGGTGTTCCCGCCGGCGCCACCATCGCGCCCCACGCGACCACGTCGAAGCCTGGAACGCCGCTTTCGGCCACCGTCGCCACATCGGGCAGCACCGAGGCGCGCTTCGCGCTGGTCACGGCGATCGCCTTCACGCGCCCCTGCTGCACGAAAGGCAGCACGGCCGCGATGTTCTCGATGGTCACGTCGAGCTGGCCGTTGACCATGTCGCCGACGGCCTGGGTGCCGGTCTTGTAGGGCACCTGCACCATGGCCAGCCCGGTCTCCGCCTTCAGCAGCTCGCCGGTGAGGTGGCCCGCGCTGCCGATGCCGGGCGAGCCGACCGACAGCTGGCCCGGATGGGCGCGGCCGTAGGCAATCAGCTCCTGCAGGTTGCGAACCGGCAGGTCCTTGCGCACGATGACCACGTACGCATTCGACGAGATCAGCCCGATCGGCACGAGGTCCTTCGCGGGGGCGTACGGCAACTTGGAAAAGAAGGCGGAGTTGATGCTGAGGGTCACCAGGTTGCCGTAGCCGACCGTGTAGCCGTCGGGCGCGGCGGTGACCACGGCCTGCGTGCCGACGATGCCTCCGGCGCTGGGGCGGTTGTCCACGGCAATGGCCTGGCCCAGCTCGCGCCCCATCGCGTCGGCCACCGGCCGCATCGAGACGTCCACGCCCGAGCCCGCGGCATAGGGCACGATGAACTTCAGCGGCCGCTCGGGGTACTCGGCCCACGCGCCCATGGCGGCGGCGGCAAGCCCGGCGACGGCGATGCGGCGGGCCCACGCGGATGACGATGCAAACATGGCGCTGTGTCCTTTGAGAGTTCCGCCGCTCGCTGGATGGATGGATGGATGGAGCCGGCCGGTTCGCAAAGTCTAGGAAGCGGGCCTCGATCGCAAAAGACAATCGCTTGTCGCGATGACAACCTGCGCCTGTCTGGGGATCTCCCGATGGCGCCCCCGGGCAGAATGCGCGGATGAAGGACCACCAGCTCAAGGCCTGGCTGCGGCTGGCCGACACCGGCAGCATTCGCGCCGCCGCACGCAGCCTGCACCTGAGCCAGGCCGCGGTGACCAAGGCGATCCGCGAACTCGAGGCCGAGGTCGATGCGCAGCTGGTGCTGCGCAGCTCGCGCGGCATCGAGTTCACCGAATGCGGACGCCAGCTCACGGTGCGCGCCCGGCTCGCGCACCAGCAACTCGAACTCGCGCGGCAGGACATCCGCATCCTGCAAGGCGGCCAGCACGGGCGCGTGTCGGTGGCCGTCACGCCGATGGTGTTCCTGGGCGCGCTGCCCGAGGTGGTGCGCGCCTTCCGCAAGGCCATGCCCCATGCGCAGCTCAAGCTGTACGACGGACTGATCCCGCAGGTGCTGCCGCTGCTGCGCGAAGGAATGGTGGACTTCGCGGTGGCCGGCCCCGTGGCCGCGGCGCTCGAAGCCGACTTCGCCTTCGAACGGCTCGACGCGCTGGAGATGGCGGTGCTGTGCCGGCGCGGCCATCCGCTGCGCCACGCCACGCGCTGGGAGGAAGTGGCCGGCGCCGAATGGCTGATGCATCTGGCGCCGGGCAGCCAGCACAGCTTTCTGCTCGAGCAGTACGCCGAGCAGGGCCTGCCGCTGCCGGAGCACCGCATCGAGGTGGCCTCGTTCGGCGTGAGCTGGGGCCTGCTCACGCGCAGCGACGCGCTGATGATCGGGCCCGCGGGCATGCTCGAACTGCCGCCCTACGCGGACATGGTGGAGCGCATTGCGCTCGCCATGCCGGTGCCGCCGCTCGAGCTGGGCATCGTGTCGCCGCGCGGCAAGCCCTTGTCGCTGGCGGCCATGCGGCTGGCGGAGCTGTTTCGCAAGTACCTGGCGCGGCCCGCCTGAGCCGGCCGGGCGGAATCACGGTACGGCATCACGGCCCGGTGTCACGGCCCGGTGTCACGCATTTCGGGTTTGCGCCGTGTATATTGCCCCGGCACTCGACGAAGCGCACTTCGCGGGCAGCACCAGGGGATCAAGAAAACGCGGCCGCCATCGAAGCGGCCCGCCCAACAGATATCGAGGACGTTCCAGCCCATGACCCCCCTGCGCATGCTGCCGATGCTGAGTGCCCTTCTCTTGCCGGGCCTCTCGCTGGCACAGTCCTTCGAGCCGAAGAACATCTGGGTCAACCCCGGCTTCTACTCGGCCCACTTCGACAGCGGCAAGGGGCTGGAGAACGTGAACCAGGGCCTGGGCTTCGAGTACCCGCTGAGCGACACCTACCGCATCACCGCGGGCACCTTCCACAACAGCGACCGCAAGCAGTCCAACTACGTCGGCCTGTACGTGCTGCCCTTCGAGTTCTACGGTGTCAAGTTCGGTGCCGTGGTGGGCGGCTTCGACGGCTACCCCAACTACCGCAACGGCAACTGGTTCCCCGCCATCCTTCCGACGGCGGCCATCGAAGGCAAGAACTGGGGCCTGAACATCGCGTACGTGCCGACCATCAAGAACCGGCTGTACGGCGCCATCACCTTCCAGCTGAAGTACCGCTTCGGCAACCACGAGTAAGGCTCGCGGCCGCCGGAGCTTTCGCCGCTCAGTGGCGGAAGTGACGCACGCCCGAGAGGACCATCACCACGCCGCGCTCGTCGGCCGCGTCGATCACTTCCTGGTCGCGCATCGAGCCGCCCGGCTGGATGACGCAGCTCGCACCCGCATCGACCACCACGTCGAGGCCGTCGCGGAACGGGAAGAAGGCATCGCTGGCCACGGCCGTGCCCTTCAGCGACAGGCCGGCATGCTCGGCCTTGATGCTGGCGATGCGCGCCGAGTCGAGGCGGCTCATCTGGCCCGCGCCCACGCCCATGGTCATGCCGTCGGCGCAGAACACGATCGCGTTGCTCTTCACGTACTTCGCGACCTTCCATGCGAACAGCAGGTCTTGCAGCTGCTGCGGCGTGGGTTGCTTCTTGCTGACGACCTTGAGGTCGCTGGCCGCGAGCTCGTGGTTGTCGGCGGTCTGGATCAGCAGGCCCGAGCCGACGCGCTTCACGTCCATCGCGTTGCGGCCGTTGTCCCAGTCGGTGGCGCCGCCCTTGGGCAGTGCGATCTCGAGCACGCGCACGTTGAGCTTGGCCTTGGTGGCCTGGAACACCTCGAGCGCCTCGGGCGTGTAGCCCGGTGCCATCAGCACTTCGACGAACTGCTTGGCAATCTCTTGCGCGGTGGCGCCGTCGACCGGGCGGTTGAAGGCGATGATGCCGCCGAAGGCCGAGGTCGGGTCGGTCTTGAAGGCCTTCGAATAAGCCTCGGCTGCGTCCTTGCCGATGGCCACGCCGCAGGGATTGGCGTGCTTCACGATCACGCAGGCCGGCACGTCGAAGCTCTTCACGCATTCCCACGCGGCATCGGCGTCGGCGATGTTGTTGTAGCTCAGCTCCTTGCCTTGCAGCTGCCTGGCCGACACCAGCGAACCGGGCGCCGGGTACAGGTCGCGGTAGAACGCGGCCTGCTGGTGCGGGTTCTCGCCGTAGCGCAGGTCCTGCACCTTCACGAAGCGGCCGTTGCTCTGCGCCGGGAACAGCGAGCGCTTGGGCGCGGGCTGGCCGATGCTGGCGTCGAAGTCGATGGCCGAGAGGTAGTCGCTGATCGCGCCGTCGTAGTCGGCGATGCGGTTGAACGCAGCCACCGAGAACGCGAACTTGGTCTTGTCGCCGAGCTTGCCGTCGGCCTTCAGTTCGGCCAGCGCCACGGCGTACTGCGACGCGTCGGTGAGCACGCCCACGTCCTTCCAGTTCTTGGCCGCGCTGCGCACCATGGCCGGGCCGCCGATGTCGATGTTCTCGATCGCATCTTCGAGCGTGCAGCCGGGCTTGGCCACGGTGGCTTCGAACGGGTACAGGTTGACCACGAGCAGGTCGATGGTGTCGATGCCGTGCTGCTTGATCGCAGCCACGTGCTCGGGCAGGTCGCGGCGCGCCAGCAGGCCGCCGTGGATCTTCGGGTGCAGCGTCTTCACGCGGCCGTCGAGCATTTCGGGGAAGCCGGTGTGGTCGGCCACCTCGGTGACGGGCAGGCCGGCGTCGGCCAGCAGCTTGGCGGTGCCGCCGGTGGACAGCAGCTTGATGCCCAGCGCGTGGAGCGCCTGGGCGAATTCGAGGATGCCGGTCTTGTCGGAAACGGAGATGAGTGCAGTCTGGGCCATGGGATATGCCGTGGAGTTATTTCAAAAGTTTGTGTTCGACCAGCTTCTTGCGAAGCGTGTTGCGATTCAGGCCCAACCATTGCGCGGCCTTCGACTGATTGCCTTCGGCGCGCGTCATGACGACATCGAGCAGGGGCTTCTCGACCACGCGCACGAGCATTTCGTACATGCCGTCGGGTTCGGTGCCGCGCAGATCGCGAAAGTAGCTGTCCAGACTGGTGCGCACGCAGTCCTCGATGTGTTTCTTGCTCATTGCTTCTTCTCTTCTTCTCAATCGACGGCGCAAGCCGCCTCCTCTTCACCGGACAGCTCTTCGTCTGCCTGGTGCTGCACGGGCATGCGGTCCATGCGGTCCGCGAGCCCGTCGAAATAGTCGCCGACCGCGCGCAGCTGCTCGGCACAGTCCTCGATGGTGTTCATCTGCGCGCGGAACGCCTCGCCGTCGGGCAGCGTGCGCACGTACCAGCCGATGTGCTTGCGCGCCGTGCGCACACCGCTGTAGTCGCCGTACAGCGCATAGTGCTCCACCAGATGGTCGAGCAGCAAGCGGCGCACTTCCACCACGAGCGGCGGCGCGCGGTGCGTGCCGGTCTCCAGGAAGTGCGCGATCTCGCGGAAGATCCACGGCCGGCCTTGCGCCGCGCGGCCGATCATCACCGCGTCGGCGCCCGTGGCCGCCAGCACGTCGCGCGCCTTCTCGGGCGAGCGGATGTCGCCGTTGGCCACCACCGGCACGCGCACCGCGGCCTTCACGGCGGCGATGGTGTCGTACTCGGCGTGGCCCTTGTAGCCTTGCTCGCGCGTGCGTCCGTGCACGGTGAGCATCTGCACGCCGGCGGCTTCGAAATCGCGCGCCAGCTTCACCGCGTTGCGCTGGTCGTGGCTCCAGCCGGTGCGCATCTTCAGCGTGACCGGCACGTTGAAGGGCTGCGCCGCATCGACCACGGCCTGCACGATCTCCAGCGCCAGCGGCTCGTCGCGCATCAGCGCCGAGCCGGCCCACTTGTTGCAGACCTTCTTGGCCGGGCAGCCCATGTTGATGTCGATGATCTGCGCGCCGCGCTCGATGTTGTAGACCGTGGCCTCGGCCATCATGGCCGCGTCGGTGCCGGCGATCTGCACCGCGATGGGACCGGGCTCGCCGTCGTGGTTCGCGCGGCGCGAGGTCTTCAGCGTGCCCCAGAGTTCCTTGCGCGACGTGACCATCTCGCTGACCGCATAGCCCGCGCCGAGTTCACGGCACAGCATGCGGAACGGCCGGTCCGTCACGCCGGCCATGGGCGCGACGAACAGGCGGTTTTCCAGCGTATGGGTGCCGATCTGCAAGGTCATTTGGAAGGGGAGCGGTGCGCGTTCGGCTGCTGAAAAATGAGGCACGATTGTAGCCACGCCGCATTTCAGCGACTGAAACGATTTGCGGCCTGGGTACCCGAGTAAACACCGGGTCGCCGCGGGGCTTTCGGGGCCTTCTCCCACGCGGTTGCGACGTGAGCACTGCCTATACTTCGCCGACTTCACCCGACCTCATGCAAGCCTGGCTCGACTCTCTCATGGCGCTGCTGGCGCTGCCGCAATACGGTCTCTCGACCTTGTTCGTGGCGGCTTTCGTCTCCGCGACGCTGCTGCCCGTGGGCTCCGAGCCGTTTCTCTTCGGGCTGCTCAAGCTCAACCCCGACATGTTCTGGCCGGCCATCGCGGTGGCCACCGTCGGCAACACGCTGGGCGGCGCGGTCGACTGGTGGATGGGCTACGGCGCGCACAAGGTCGCCGACAAATACTCGCACTCGAAACACCATGTGCGAGTTTTGGGCTGGCTGGAACGGCTCGGCCCGAAGGCCTGCCTGCTGAGCTGGCTGCCGCTGGTGGGCGATCCGCTGTGCGCGGTGGCCGGCTGGCTCAAGCTGCCGTTCTGGCCTTGCGTGGCCTACATGGCCATCGGCAAGTTCCTGCGCTACATCACCATGACGGTGGCGCTGCTGCAGATCTTCTGATCAGCTCAGCAGCCCGTAGGGGCCGCCGCGCTCGAGCGCGCGCTTGTACGCGGGGCGCGCGTGAACGCGCTCCAGGTAGGCCATGAGCTTCGGGCGCTTCGCGTCGAGCCCGCCGCGCGCCTGCGCCGCTTCCACCGGGAAGCTCATCTGGATGTCGGCGCCGCTGAACTCATCGCCGGCGAACCACTCGCTCTTGCTCAGTTCGCCTTCCATGAAGTTCAGGTGCCCCACGATGTTCGGGTTGATGAACGCGCCCTTGGCCTTGGCCGCGATGGCCTTGGCGATCGGCTTCGCGAAGAACGGCATCTTCGCGGTCTCGATGCGGTCGAACACCAGCTTCAGCAGCAGCGGCGACATGGCCGAGCCTTCGGCGAAGTGCAGCCAGTAGCGATAGCGCAGCGCCTCCGGCGTGCCGGCCGCGGGCGCGAGGCGGCCCTGGCCGAAGCGCTCGATGACGGTCTCGATGATCGCGCCCGATTCCGCGAGCGCGAGTCCGTCATCCGTGGTGACAACCGGTGACTTGCCCAGCGGATGAACGGCCCGCAGCGAAGCGGGCGCCAACATGGTCTGCGGATCGCGCTGGTAGTGGACGATCTCGTAAGGCAGCTCGAGTTCTTCGAGCAGCCAGAGCACACGTTGCGAACGCGAGTTGTTGAGGTGGTGGACGGTGAGCATGAAGGCGGGCCTTGTGAAGGAATTCGGGGCGCGCGCAGTCTACCGAACAACTCTCCCGAAAAGAGCCGCATGGCTCCTTCCAGGAAACACCGAGGAACCGGCTTTGCCGGGCCTCAGGTGTTGTGCCCCCGTGGCAGGGGAAGGCGCAGCGACACGAAGTGCGCGCGGCCCGGGGGGCGAGCCCTTTCAGGAGCTGAACAGGAAGTTCATCACGTCGCCATCCTTCACGACGTATTCCTTGCCTTCCGAACGCATCTTCCCCGCGTCCTTCGCGCCCTGCTCGCCCTTGAAGGCGATGTAGTCCTCGAACGCGATGGTCTGGGCGCGGATGTAGCCCTTCTCGAAGTCGCCGTGGATCACGCCGGCGGCTTGCGGGCCGGTGTCGCCGATGTGGATGGTCCAGGCGCGCACTTCCTTCACGCCGGCGGTGAAGTAGGTCTGCAGGCCCAGCAGCTTGAAGGCCGCGCGGATCAGGCGGTTCAGGCCCGGCTCTTCCTGGCCGATCTCGGCGAGGAACATCTTCTTGTCTTCGTCGTCCATCTCGGCCAGGTCGGCTTCGATCTTGGCGCAGATGGCGACCACGGGCGCACCCTGCTTGGCGGCGTATTCGCGCAGGCGGTCGAGGTAGGGGTTGTTCTCGAAGCCGTCTTCGGCCACGTTGCCCACGAACATCGCGGGCTTGGCGGTGATCAGCGTGAAGCTCTTCACCAGCGGCTGCTCTTCCTTCGTGAACTCGAGCGCGCGCACCGGCGTGTTCTCGTTCAGCGCGGCCTGGCAGCGCTCGAGCAGGCCGACGAGCTTCTGCGCGTCCTTGTCGCCGGAACGCGCCACCTTGGTGTGGCGGTGCAGCGCCTTCTCGACCGTGGCCAGGTCGGCCAGGCAGAGTTCGGTCTGGATCACTTCGATGTCGGAGATCGGGTCGACCTTGCCGGCCACGTGGATCACGTTCTCGTCGTCGAAGCAGCGCACCACGTTCACCGTGGCATCGGTCTCGCGGATGTGCGCGAGGAACTTGTTGCCCAGGCCTTCGCCGGTGCTGGCGCCGGCCACCAGGCCGGCGATGTCGACGAACTCGACGATGGCGGGCACCACGCGCTCGGGCTTCACGATCTCGCTCAGCTGGGCGAGGCGGGGATCGGGCACTTCCACCACGCCGACGTTCGGCTCGATGGTGCAGAAGGGGTAGTTTTCCGCCGCGATGCCGGCCTTGGTCAACGCATTGAAAAGGGTGGATTTACCGACGTTGGGCAGGCCGACGATGCCGCATTGCAAACTCATGGGAGGTCCTCTTGGGTAACCGGCGATTTTAGGCGAGCATGGCTGCACGCCCGCGCGGCGGGGCTTCGGACCCCTTTTTGCCTGCCTTCGGCATCAGGGTTAAACCCGATTAGCAAACGTTTGCGCAAACGTTTCCCTCAGCTAACATCGGAGCCCCCGGCCCAGACCGGCGTACCGCTCTGATCAACCACCTCAGGAGACATTCACCATGAAGTTCACCCGCCGTACCCTGCAAAGCGCTGCCGCTCTCACGCTGTTGGGCGCCATTGCCGCAACGCCCGCCTTCGCCCAGGACAAGCCGAAGGTCGCGCTGGTCATGAAGTCGCTGGCCAACGAATTCTTCCGCACCATGGAAGACGGCGCCAAGGCGCACCAGAAGGCCCACGCCGCCGAGTACACGCTGGTGGCCAACGGCATCAAGGACGAGACCGACACCGCCGCGCAGATCAAGATGGTCGAGCAGATGGTGGCGCAGAAGATCAACGCGCTGGTCATCGCGCCGGCCGATTCGAAGGCGCTGGTGCCGGTCATCAAGGCGGCCATCGACAAGGGCATCCTGGTGGTCAACATCGACAACCAGCTCGACGCCGCCGCGCTGAAGGAAAAAGCCATTCAAGTGCCCTTCGTGGGCCCCGACAACCGCGCCGGCGCCAAGCTGGTGGGCGACGCGCTCGCCAAGGACCTGAAGTCGGGCGACAAGGTCGGCATCATCGAAGGCGTGTCGACCACCTTCAATGCGCAGCAGCGCACGCTGGGTTATCAAGACGCCATGAAGGCCGCCGGCGTGACGGTGGTGGGCGTGCAGTCCGGCCAGTGGGAAATCGACAAGGGCAACACGGTGGCCGCCGGCATGATGCGCGAGCACCCCGACCTGAAGGCCCTGCTGGCCGGCAACGACAGCATGGCGCTGGGTGCCGTGGCCGCCGTCAAGGCCGCGGGCAAGACCGGCAAGGTGCTGGTGGTGGGCTACGACAACATCGGCGCCATCAAGCCGATGCTGAAGGACGGCCGCGTGCTCGCCACCGCCGACCAGTTCGCCGCCAAGCAGGCCGTGTTCGGCATCGAGACCGCGCTGAAGGCCATCGCCGACAAGAAGAAGCAGTCGGAAATGCCCGCCGAGGTGAAGACCGACGTGGTGCTGGTCACCAAGGACTCGAAGTAAGCGGCCGCCAAAGTGCAGACGTCGACAGCCTCCGCCGCCATGAATCCCCCTGCCGCCCAGCCCGTGCTCTCCCTGAGCGCCATGGGCAAGGACTACGCGGCGCCGGTGCTGGACGACGTCTCGCTGGTGCTCAACGCCGGTGAAGTGCTGGCCCTCACGGGCGAGAACGGCGCCGGCAAGAGCACGCTGTCGAAGATGGTCTGCGGCCTGGTGCAGCCCACGCGCGGCCAGATGCTGCTCGACGGCCAGCCCTTCGCGCCCGGCTCGCGCCGCGACGCCGAGCGGCTGGGCGTGCGCATGGTCATGCAGGAGCTCGGCCTCGTCACCACGCTGTCGGTGGCCGAGAACCTGCTGCTGGACCGCCTCCCCCACAAGACCGGCTGGATCCGTCGCGCCAGGCTGCACGAGCTGGCCGCGCTTCAGCTGGCCAAGATCGGCATGCAGAACATCGACCCGGCCACGCCGGTGGCGCGGCTGGGCATCGGCCAGCAGCAGATGGTCGAAATTGCACGCAACCTGCAGGACGACACGCGCGTGCTGGTGCTCGACGAGCCCACCGCCATGCTGACCCCGCGCGAAACCTCGCACCTGTTCGAGCAGATTGACCTGCTGAAGGCGCGCGGCGTGGCCATCGTCTACGTGTCGCACCGCCTCGAGGAACTGCAGCGCATCGCCGACCGCGTGGCGGTGCTGCGCGACGGCCGCCTGGTCGACGTGCGCGCCATGGCCGGCGTGCGCGAATCCGAACTGGTGCAGCGCATGGTCGGGCGCGAGGTGCACGAGCACGAAGGCCGCGAACGCCGCGTGGCGGGCCCGGTGCTGCTGAGCGCACGCGGCATCGGCCGCGCGCAGGCCGTGCGCGGCGTCGACATCGACCTGCGCGCGGGCGAAGTCATGGGCCTGGCCGGCCTGGTCGGCTCGGGCCGGACCGAACTCGTGCGCCTGCTGTTCGGCGCCGACCGTGCCGACCGCGGCGAGATCACGCTGCACGAGAACGGCAAGGTCACGCATCACGCCCGCAAGGGCTGGCGCTCGCCGATGCAGGCCATCCGCGCCGGCATCGGGCTGGTCACGGAAGACCGCAAGTCGCAGGGGCTGCTGCTGCCGCAGTCGATCCGCGTCAACGCGACGCTGAGCGACCTGGGCGCCGTCTCGCGCGCCGGCTGGCTGCAACCGGCCAAGGAGCGCGGCATTGCGCAGAAGCTGGTGGAGCTGCTGCGCATCCGCTCGCGCAACATCGAACAACCGGTGGCCACGCTCAGCGGCGGCAACCAGCAGAAGGTGGTGTTCGCGCGCTGGCTGCACCGCGAATGCAAGGTGCTGCTGCTCGACGAGCCCACGCGCGGCGTCGACGTGGGCGCGCGCGCCGACCTCTATGCCCAGCTCGACCGCATGACCGACGACGGCCGCGCGCTGCTCATGGTGTCCAGCGACCTGCGCGAACTGATGGCCATGTGCGACCGCATCGGCGTGATGAGCGCCGGGCGCCTGGTCGCGGTGTTCGAGCGCGGCGAATGGAGCGAGCAGTCGCTGCTGGCGGCCGCCTTCAGCGACGCCACCGGACGCGCCGCCAATCCGCAGGCGAGCGCCGCCCCTTCAACCGAGTCAACCGCTTCAGCCGTTCCCGACCAGACCGCGGTCACCGCCGACACACCATGAACGCAGCCACCAAACCGACATCGACCGCCACGCCTTCGGCGCCCTCCGCGCTGAAGGGCCAGCTCGGCACGTACCTGGGCCTCACGGTCGTGCTCGTGGGCATGATCGCGCTGTTCGGCTCGCTGAGCGAATACTTCCTGACGCGCGAGACCTTCGTCTCCATCGCCAACGAGATTCCCGCGCTGGCCGTGATGGCGGTGGGCATGACCTTCGTGCTGATCATCGCGGGCATCGACCTGTCGGTCGGCTCGGTGCTGGCGCTCAGCGCCGCAGTCACCGCCGCCGCCATCCTCGAATGGAAGCTCTCGGTGCCCGTGGCCGCGGTGCTCGGCCTGGTCACCGGGCTCATCTGCGGCACGGTCACGGGCGCGGTGTCGGTCGCCTGGCGGCTGCCGAGCTTCATCGTCTCGCTGGGCATGCTCGAAGCCGTGCGCGGCGGCGCCTACCTGGTGACCGACTCGCGCACGCAGTACGTGGGCGACGCCATCTCGGGCCTGGCCGCGCCGTGGATCGGCGGCATCTCCGCCGCCTTCGTGCTGGCCGTGGTGCTGGTGGTGATCGGGCAGCTGGTGCTCACGCGCACGGTGTTCGGCCGGCACGTGGTGGGCATCGGCACCAACGAGGAAGCCATGCGCCTGGCGGGCGTGGACCCGCGCCCCATCCGCATCATCGTGTTCGCCGTGACCGGCCTGCTGGCAGGCCTTGCGGGCCTGATGCAGTCGGCCCGCCTCGAAGCGGCCGACCCGAACGCCGGCGTGGGCATCGAGCTGCAGGTGATCGCGGCGGTGGTCATCGGCGGCACCAGCCTGATGGGCGGGCGCGGCTCGGTCGTCAACACCTTCTTCGGCGTGCTGATCATCGCGGTGCTGGAGGCCGGCCTGGCCCAGGTGGGCGCGAGCGAGCCGAGCAAACGCATCATCACCGGCGCCGTGATCGTGGTGGCCGTCATCATCGACACCCTGCGCCAGCGCCGTGCCGATCGCCGCCTGGCTTGACGACACCCCACCTCACGAGGAACTGCAAGAACCATGGCCACCATCAAGGACGTCGCACTGAAGGCGGAGGTTTCCGTCACCACCGTGTCGCACGTGGTCAACGACACCCGCCACGTGAGCCCCAAGGTGCGCGAGCGCGTGGAGCTGGCCATTCGCGAGCTGGGCTACGTGCCCAACGCGATGGCGCGCAGCCTGAAGAGCAACACCACCTCGACGCTGGGCATGCTCATTCCGAACAGCTCGAACCCCTACTTCGCCGAGATCGTGCGCATCGTGGAAGACCGCTGCTTCGGCGCCGGCTACACGCTGGTGCTGTGCAACACCGACGACGAGCCCCACCGCCAGAGCGTGTACCTGCAGGTGCTGGCCGAGCGCCGCATCGACGGGCTGATCGTGGTGTCGACCGGCGCGGGCGACGACCATTCGCTGGTGCAGCAGCTGCACGGCCTGCGCGTGCCGACGGTGCTGGTCGACCGCGAGATTGCCGACCCGAGCTGCGACCTGGTGGAAACCGCGCACATGCAGGGCGGCCTGCTCGCGGTGCGCCACCTGCTGTCGCTGGGCCACAAGCGCATTGCCTGCATCGGCGGGCCGGTGGGCGTGATGCCCAGCGAGCAGCGCATCGAGGGCTGGCGCATGGCGCTGGCCGAGGCCGGCGCCACCCCCGACATTGCCGACGCCAACTCGCTGCTGTGGCGCGGCGGCTTCACGAGCCAGGGCGGCTACGAGGCCATGCACGCCATCCTGCGCACCGAGAAGAAGCCGTCGGCCGTGTTCGTCTGCAACGACCTGATGGCCATCGGCGCGCTGCGCGCGGCGCATGAAAGCGGCGTGCACGTGCCCGACGAGCTCTCGATCGTCGGCTTCGACGACATCGAACTCTCGGCCTACACGAGCCCCGCGCTCACCACCGTGGCGCAGCCCAAGGAGCGCATCGGCGCGCTGGCGGTCGACATGCTGCTCGAACGCGTCGGCGGCAAGCGCCGCGACGCGCGCAAGGTGGTGCTGCAGCCCGAGCTGTGCGTGCGCGCCTCGACCGCGCGGCACGCGAGCTTCCGCGAGACCACCGTGCCTGCCAGCGAAACGCCTGCAACGGCAACCCGAAAGTCCCGAACCCCGTGATGTCCGCGAACCCTGTGAGCTCCGTGAACCCGAAGACCGCCTCCAGCAGCCCCCCGCCGCCGCGCATCGTGGTGCTCGGCAGCCTCAACATGGACCTGGTGCTGCGCGTGCCGCACGCCCCGGCGGCCGGCGAGACGCTGCAGGGCCATTCGATCGCCACCATTCCCGGCGGCAAGGGCGCGAACCAGGCCGTGAGCTGCGCGCGCGAAGGCGCCCAGGTGCAGATGATCGGCTGCGTGGGCGACGACGCGCACGGCACGGCCCTGCGCACGGCGCTGGAGAACGACGGCATCGACACCACCGCGCTGCGCACCGTGGCCGGCGAGCCCACCGGCACGGCGCTGATCCTCGTGGAGGACGGCGGCCAGAATCGCATCGTGATCGTTCCCGGCGCCAATGCGAAGGTCCGGATCGACGAGGCCGCGCTGCAACGGCAGGTGCAGGGCGCCGCCTTTCTCGTGACGCAGTTCGAGACGCCGATGGACCAGGTCGCGCGCGCCATCGCGGTGGCGCACGCCGCGGGCTGCAAGGTGCTGCTGAATCCGTCGCCGGTGCAGCCCATTGCCGCGCCGCTGTGGCCGCAGATCGACACGCTGGTGGTCAACGAGATCGAGGCCAAGGCGCTGTGCGGCCAGTCCGCCGACACGCCGCAGGAAGCGGCGCAGGCCGGCCAGGCCCTGCGCGCCAGGGGCATCGCCCGCGTGGTGGTCACGCTCGGTGCGCGCGGCGCGGTGGCGGTCGACGCCAGCGGCGCGCGTCACCACCCCGCGCCGAAGGTGCAGGCGGTCGACACCACGGCCGCCGGCGACACCTTCCTGGGCGCGCTGGCGGTGGCGCTGGGCGAAGGCCAGTCCTTCGACGAGGCCGTGCGCCTGGGCATCCGCGCCGCGGCGCTGTGCATCCAGCAGGCCGGCGCCCAACCCTCCATTCCGCTGCGCGACGCCGTGCTGCGCAGCCCCATGCCACCCGACTGGACCTCGCTGTGAAACGTACCGCCCTGCTGCATGCCGAACTGTCCCACGTGATCGCCTCGCTCGGGCACGGCGACATGCTGGTGCTCGGCGACGCCGGCCTGCCGATTCCCGACGGCCCGCGGCGCATCGACCTGGCCGTGGCGCGCGGCGTGCCGCAGCTGACCGACGTGCTGCAGGCGGTGCTGTCGGAAATGCAGGTGGAAAGCATCGTCGTGGCCGACGAGGCGCTGGACGGTGCGAAGCAATTGCCGGGCTGGTATCCGCGGTCGCTCGGCATCGCGCCGCAGACGGTGTCGCACGAGGAATTCAAGCGCCGCAGCGCCAAGGCCCGCGCCGTCGTGCGCACGGGCGAGTGCACGCCCTACGCCAACATCATGCTGATCGCCGGCGTGCACTTCTGACTTTCGATTTCTCACCTCTGACTTCCGAGCCGCCGGCCCGGCGCCGGTCAGGTCATTCGAACCTGTAGTTCGCGCCCACGGCCTGGCCCACCTTGAGCGTGTATTCCACGCCCTGGATCACGATGCAGTTCATGCCGAAGGTGATGCCGCCGTCCACGCGCGGGTCCTTGCGGTAGGTGCGCAGCATGTCGCCGACCTCCGGGCTGCTCAGGGCCGTGGCCGGGTCGATGTCCGGAATCGGACAGCGCGTGCAGGGCTTGACGGGGCGCAGCTCGGCCTCGCCCTCGGCGGTGCCGATGTGCAGCGCGTCGACGCGGTCCTCGTCGTGCGACTCCATGCCCGACAGCACGATGTTCGGGCGAAAGCGCTCGATGCCGACCGCGTCGTGGCCGGCCGCGGCCAGCCGCTCGTTCAGGTCGGCCAGCGAGCCCTCGCTGGCCACCAGCACCGGGAAGCCGTCGGCGAACTGGTTCTCGGCCTCCACGCCGTCGGTCCACTTCATGCTCGACAGGCGCTTCTGCTCGGGGTCGAAGCGCACCAGCCGCAGGGTCTGCGGCTTGCCGGGCTCGGAGAGAAAGTCGCTGAACCACTGGGCGGCGATGTCGCCCATGTCGTAGGCCGCCACTTCGTCCTTCCACACGCGCACGCGCACCGGCTTCTCGACCCGGTCGAAGGCCAGGTGCAGCGCCAGCATGCCGGGGGCGCGCAGCACCACTTCCATGTGCTTCATCTGCGGCTTGACCAGCGCCATGCGCGGCAGCTGCCGCTGGGTGACGAATTCGCCCTGGGCGTCGACCACCATCCAGGCGCGGTCGAACTCCAGGCCGGTCTCGGTCAGCAGCATTTCGGGGAGCTCGACCCCGGCGCAGGACTTGACCGGGTAGATGAACAGGCGCGCGATGGTGGCTTCGAGGTCGAAAGCGGGCTGGGACACGGTGGGGGTTCCTTGAAATTCGGCGGCAATTGTCCCGCATCGTGTCTCGCGCGCCGCGGCGGCCGGAAGACCTTCGCTTCCCGGGGGAAAGGCGCGGGGCGCGCCCGGGCGGGCTTGTTCTTACAATCGTTTCATGGCTCTCCCCCCAGAAGTTTGCATTCGCGGCGCCGGCATCGTCGGCCGTACGCTGGCCCTGCTGCTCGCGCGCGAGCGGGTGCGCGTCGCGCTGGTGGTGCCGCCGGCCACGCCGGGCAAGGAAGACATCCGCGACATCCGTGCCTATGCGCTGAACACCGCCTCTCGCACCCTGCTCGAATCGCTGCGCGCCTGGCCCGACGCGGCCCACGCCACCGCGGTGCGCGAAATGCTGGTGCACGGCGACGAAGGCGGCCGGGTTCAGTTCAGCGCCGCGCGCCAGAAGGTCGATGCGCTGGCCTGGATCGTCGACGTGCCCGCGCTCGAACAGCAACTGGCCGACGCGGTGCGCTTCCAGCCCCAGATCGAGGTGGTGAGCGCCCCCGTTGCCGCGCCGCTGACCGTGGTGTGCGAAGGCAAGGCCAGCACCACGCGCGAGGCGCTGGGCGTGAGCTACGAGGTCACGCGCTATCCGCAGCACGCGATTGCTGCGCGCATGGAGGCCGAGCAGTCGCACGACGGCATTGCGCGCCAGTGGTTCAACGACAGGGGCGAGGTGCTCGCGCTGCTGCCGCTCGGCGGCACGCACGGCAAGACGGTGGCGCTGGTGTGGTCGGTCGACCAGCTGCGCGCGCCCGAGCTGCTGGCGCAAAGCGACGAAGCGTTCGACACCGCCATCACCGAGGCCAGCCACCATGCGCTGGGCGCGCTCAAGCTCACGAGCGAGCGCGGCGCCTGGCCGCTGGCCCGCGCCATTGCCGACCGCTGGACCGGCGCCATGCCCGGCCAGCCGAACCGTTCCTGGGCGCTGGCGGGCGACGCCGCGCACACGGTGCACCCGCTGGCGGGCCAGGGCCTGAACCTGGGCCTGGCCGACGCGGCCGCGCTGGCCGAGGTGATCAAGAACCGCGACTACTGGCGCAGCGTGGGCGACCCGCGCCTGCTGCGCCGCTACGAACGCGCCCGCCGTGCCGACGTGCTGCAGATGAGCCTGGCGACCGACGGATTGCAGCAACTTTTCTCGCACAACCTGGGTCCATTGCCTGCGTTGCGCAACTGGGGCATGCGCGGTTTCGACCGCACGCGCCTGGTCAAGCACTGGATCACGGCGCAAGCCATGGGGCTGAAGGCCTGACGGCCCGCGGCTTTCGCACCTCTTTTTCGAACCGAACCAACGGATCTCCCGATGACACTCGTACGCAACCTCCTTCTCGCCGCCTGCACGCTGGGCGCGGTCGTGGCCGCCACCGCCGGCGAAGCCGAGATCCGCAAGAACCTGCCTGCGCGCATTCCGCAGTTCCCGCCCATCGAGGAAGTGACGAAGGCGCCGGTGCCGGGCCTGTACGAAGTGCGCGTGAACGGCGCGCAGATCTTCTACACCGACGAACAGGGCAACTATCTGATCCAGGGCAACCTGATCGACGTGAAGACGCGCAAGAACCTGACCGAGGAACGCGTGGAGAAGCTCAGCGCGGTCGCCTTCGACCAGCTGCCGCTGAAGGACTCGATCAAGATCGTGCGCGGCAACGGCAAGCGCAAGCTGGCGGTGTTCGAAGACCCGAACTGCGGCTACTGCAAGCGCTTCGAGAAGGACATGAAGGCGGTCGACAACGTCACCGTGTACCTGTTCCTGTACCCGGTGCTGGGCCCCGATTCGAACGTCAAGTCGCGTGACATCTGGTGCAGCAAGGACAAGGGCAAGGCCTGGGGCGACTGGATGGAAACCAGCGCCAAGCCGGTCACCGCGCCCAGCAGCTGCGACGTGACCGCGCTGCAGCGCAACGTCGACTTCGGCCGCAAGTACAACATCACCGGCACGCCCACGCTGATCTTCAGCGACGGCACCCGCACGCCCGGCGCCATTCCCGCAGAGCAGGTCGAGAAGCAACTCGCCGCCTCGTCCAGCTGATGGCGACGAAGACCCGGACCGCACCGCGCCGCGCCACCGCAGCCGCCACGCCAACAGCCCCCACCGCCCCGGCCACGCCCGCCACCCGCGCCACACGCGCGGCGGCGACGGCTGCCAAGTCCACCGCGGGCGTGCGCTACCGCGTCGAATGCGCGGACCTGCATGCGCATCTCTTCTCCGTCACGCTCACCATCGATTCGCCCGCCGCGCAGCAGCGCGTGGCGCTGCCGGTGTGGATTCCGGGCAGCTACCTGGTGCGCGAGTTCGCCAAGAACCTGCAGGGCCTGCGCGCCACGCAGGGCCGCCGCAAGCCGGCGTTGATGCAGCTCGACAAATGCAGCTGGCTGGTCGAATGCACGCCCGGCCAGCCGCTGGTGCTGCACTACCAGGTCTGCGCCTACGACAACTCGGTGCGCACCGCCTGGCTGGACACCGAGCGCGGCTTCTTCAACGGCACCAGCGTGTGCCTGCGGGTCGAAGGCCAGACCGACGCGCCGCACGCCATGGACATCGTGGCGCCGGCGCTGCCCGCCGATGCGGCACGCTGGTCGTGCGCCACCGCCCTGGTACCGGTGAAGGCCGACAGGTACGGCTTCGGCAGCTACCAGGCCTCGGGCTACGACGAGCTGGCCGACAGCCCGGTCGAGCTGGGCGCCTTCTGGAGCGCCGAGTTCGACGCCTGCGGCGTGCCGCACCGCTTCGTGGTCGCGGGTGCCGCGGCCTCGTTCGACGGCGACAGGCTCATCGCCGACACGCAAGCCATCTGCGAAGCCGAGATCCGCTTCTGGCACGGCGACAAGGCCGGCAAGCGCGGCGGCCCGAAGCTGCCGATCGACCGCTACGTGTTCATGCTCAATGCGGTGGACGACGGCTACGGCGGGCTCGAGCATCGCCACTCCACGGCGCTGATCTGCAACCGCCGCGACCTGCCCCAGCGCGGCGAGAAGAAGAAGCAGCCCGAGGGCTACACCACGCTGATGGGCCTCATCAGCCACGAGTACTTCCACACCTGGAACGTCAAGCGCATGCGGCCGGCCGAGTTCGCGCGCTACGACTACAGCCGCGAGAACTACACGCAGCTGCTGTGGTTCTTCGAGGGCTTCACCAGCTACTACGACGACCTGCTGCTGCGCCGCGCCGGGCGCATCGACGACTCGGCCTACCTGCGGCTGCTGAACAAGACGCTCAACCAGGTCATGCAGACACCGGGCCGCCTCGTGCAGCCGGTGGCCGACGCGAGCTTCGACGCCTGGGTCAAGTACTACCGCCAGGACGAGCAGACGCCCAACAGCACGGTGAGCTACTACACCAAGGGTGCGCTGGTGGCGCTGTGCTTCGACCTGACGCTGCGCCACGAAGGCAAGGGTTCGCTCGACGACGTGATGCGCCACCTGTGGACGCACAGCGGCGGCGGCCCGATCAGCGAGGCCGACATCGCGGCCGCGCTGGAGGCCGTGAGCGGCCGCTCGTACGCGGACGAACTCGCGCGCTGGGTGCATTCGACCGACGAACTCCCGCTCGCGCAACTGCTGCGCGTGCACGGCGTGGCCACGCTCGAAGACCCGTCGCAGCAGGCGCAGACGCTCGGCATGCGCGTGACCGAAGCCAGCGGCAGCGTGCAGGTGAAGGTGGTGCTGCGCGGTGGCGCCGCCGAGAAGGCCGGGTTCTCCGCCAACGACGAGTGGATCGGCATCGAGCTGCCCGCCACCGGCAAGAAGAGCTCGAGCGGCTCGCAACGCCCGGCGCAGGCCTGGCGCATCGCCAAGCTCGACGACCTCGCGCTGTACCTGGGCGATGCCACGAAGTGCACGGCCATCGTCGCGCGCGACCGCAAGCTCATCAAGCTGCCACTCGTGCTGCCGGCCGGCGTGACCACCTGGCGCCTGTTCGCGCACGACGCCACCAAGGTGGCGAACTGGTTGAAGGGCTAGCTAGGCGCTTTCCGCCGCGGCGGGGTTGCGCACGAACAGCATCGGCTGCGGCTCGCCCACCAGCACGCAGGGCTTGCCGGTGCGCCGGCAATGGTCCTGCACGCGCCAGTAGGCGCCGTGGCTCACGCAGCCGGTCTGGCAGATCACGAGATCGGCCGCGCGCAGGCTGGCTTCGAGCGCGGGGTCGTCCGCGTCGTCGCCGCCGTCGTGGTGCAGGTAGCGGCCGCCGGCAATCTCGACCAGCTGGCGTGCCAGCGACGGTGCCTCTGCTTCATCCTGGTGGCCGACGCACAGCACGGCCTTCTCGCGCAGGTCGGCCGGCACTTGCGGCGCAGGCGTCATGAGGTGGCGCCGGCTGCCCGGCGCCAGCAAGCCGCTCAGCCGCTTGGGCAGCGCCGCACCGGCGGCGGCCCGCACCGCAAGCTCCTCTCGCACGATGGCAATGGCCGAGTCGCGCGCCACCAGGGCGCCGCGCAGGCGCACGATCTGCGCCTCCAGCCTCTCGACGAGCGCGGCCTGCTCGACCAGCAGGCGCGAGCAACGCTCCTGCACGCGGGCATAGGCCCGCAGCAACACGGCATGTTCTTGCATCGGCAACTCCATGCCTGGCATTCTAGATGAGAGCAATTCTCAACTAGAGACGGTCGCCCTTGCCGCTCAGTGGGAAACCGACTTCGAGAACACGTTCACCACCACCACGCCCGCAATGATCAGCCCGAGCCCCGCGATGGCCGGGCCGTCCAGCTTCTGGCCGAACCACAGCCAGCTCACCAGCGAGATCAGCACGATGCCCACGCCCGACCAGATCGCGTAGGCGATGCCGGTCGGAATGGTGCGCAGCGTGAGCGAGAGAAAGAAGAAGGCCACCACGTAGCCGGCCACCGAAGCCAGCGTGGGCCACAGCCGCGTGAAGCCGTCCGAGCCCTTGAGGAAACTGGTGGCGATCACTTCGGCCACGATGGCGACGAACAGGTAGGCGTAGTTGGAACTCATGGCGGGCACTCTATGGGAACTCGCAGCGCCCTGCCACCCGCACCGGCCATGCTGGGTATAGTGAAGCGCGTTTTTCCCCGTTCCCCCCGTTCCCCCCGGAGACACCATGAGCTACGAAAACATCGAAGTGCGGACCGAAGCAGGCAAGGTCGGCATCATCACCCTCAACCGCCCGAAGGCACTGAACGCGCTCAACGATGCGCTCATGACCGAGCTGGGCCAGGCCCTGAAGGCCTTCGACGCGGACGAGGCCATCGGCTGCATCATCCTCACGGGCAGCGAGCGCGCGTTTGCCGCCGGTGCCGACATCGCCGCGATGGCCAAGTACAGCTTCATCGACACGTACAAGGGCGACTACATCACGCGCAACTGGGAAACCATCCGCTCGATCCGCAAGCCGGTGATCGGCGCGGTGGCCGGCTTTGCATTGGGCGGCGGCTGCGAGCTGGCGATGATGTGCGACTTCATCATCGCGGCCGACACCGCCAAGTTCGGCCAGCCCGAGATCAAGATCGGCGTGATCCCCGGCGCCGGCGGCACGCAGCGCCTGCCACGCGCGGTGGGCAAGAGCAAGGCCATGGACATGGTGCTCACCGCCCGCATGATGGACGCCGCAGAAGCCGAGCGCGCGGGCCTCGTGAGCCGCGTGGTGCCTTACGAAAAGCTCGCCGACGAGGCGCTGGGCGCCGCCCTGATCATTTGCGGCTTCTCGCAGATCTCGGTGATGGCGGCCAAGGAATCGGTGAACCGCGCCTTCGAAGGCGGCCTGAGCGACGGCGTGATGTTCGAGCGCCGGCTGTTCCACGCGCTGTTCGCCACCGTCGATCAGAAGGAAGGCATGGACGCCTTCCTGAACAAGCGCGCACCGGACTTCAAGAACGCCTGACCGCCCTGATCGCAGGCTCGCCCGGTCGCCTGCCGGGGTCTTTCGTTCAGCGCGCCAGCAGCGAGCGCAGCGCATCGAGCGCCTGCGCCGGCGGGGTGCCGACCCGTGCGGTGCCGCCGGGCTGCGGCGTCCAGCGCACCTGGTCGCCCGCGATCTCGAGCACCGCGACCAGCGTGTCGCCGCGATAGAGCGACAGGCGCGCCTCCACCGGTGCGTCGAGCGATGCATCGGGTGCGGTGGCCGAACGCGCCACGGTGCCCACCAACGCAGCAAGCCCTTCGACATCGCCACGCGCGCGCCGCGCGCCGGCGCCTGAGCTGAGAGACGTCCACCGCTCCAGCGCGGAGAAGGACGACGGTGCGGCGGCTTGAAGCGGCGCCGCTTTCGCCGCGCGCGGTGCGCTGTCGCGCAACGCGCCGGACGCCTGCGCGTTGGCGCCGCCGCCCTGGCTGGCGAGGGCCGATGCGTCCTGCGATTGGCGCGCGAGCGGTGCGGCGGCAATGGCCGGCGGGGGTGCCGCGGCTGGAGCAGGAGCAACGGGGGCTGCGGGAGCAGCAGGTGCGGCGTAGGCGCGCTGGCGTTCGCTTTCCACACGCGCTTCGCGGCGTTCGTCCTGTGCGGGTGCGGGCGCCGACTGCTCGGCCACGATGGCTGGAGGCTCAGGGGCCACGGCCACGGCCACGGCCGCGGGCGCGGGCGCCGCCTGCTTGCGCGACGGCTGGGCGCGCTCGGTTTCCTTCGCTGACGCTGCTTCGCGCAGCGCCTTGGCGCGCTGCTCGGCGGCAATCGCGGGTGCAGGTGTGGCGGGAGTCGGCGCGGCAGCCGGCGCCTGCTTCGCCGCAGCCGGTGGTGGCGGTGCGGGTTCAGGCGCGGTGGCCGCCGCGGGTGCCGCGGGTGCCGCGGGTGCCGAAGATGCGGCAGGCGCTTGTGCTGCGGGCGAAGCCGCCCCGCCGACACGCGCCTCACCGTCGAGCCACGCCTCGGGCACCGGCTCGCTGCGCCACAGCACGGTGACGAACGCCGCCACGAGCACCGTGGCGAAGGCCGCATTCCACGGCATGCGCGAACGCGGCTCACCAACGCCGAACAGGCGGCGCCACCACGGCAGCACGCTGGCGCTGTTGGCGGCAGCGCCCGACGCCGGCATCGGCGCCGCGGCCAGGTTGTGCGCCATCTTCAGGATCGCGTCGCGCGTGCGCGGATCGGGCGCGGCGTCGCGGTCGGGCGCGTGGTCCAGCGCGCGGCGCAGCGCCGGGTCGCGCAGGTCATCGCCGCGATCGCGATCGTTGTCGTTGTCGAAGCCGGTGGTGTTGCCGCTCATGCCCGTTGCTCCAGCACCGCCAGGTAGCGCTCCATGCAGGCACGCAGTTTCTGCAAGCCGTAGCGCAACCGGCTGCGCACGGTCTCGAAGCCGATCTCCAGGCTCGACGCCAGCGCCTCGACAGTCAGCCCGTCTTCATGGTGCAGCAGGAACGCGGCGCGCTGGTCGGTCGGCAGTTCGTCGAGGCAGGCCAGCAGCCGCCGGCCGGCGGCGCGCCAGAACGCGAGTTCTTCGGCCGACGGATGCGCGGCTGCATCGACCGCGCCGCGCACCCCGCGCTCGAGCGTGGGCACGGGGTCGCTGTCGTCGTCGGCATGCGCGTCGAGCGTCACTTCGCGCCCGCTCACGCGCAGGCGGTCCATGGCCAGGTTGTGCGCGATGGTGAAGGCCC
The DNA here is from genome assembly GCF_900112425.1 of Variovorax sp. OK212. Taxonomy (GTDB): domain Bacteria; phylum Pseudomonadota; class Gammaproteobacteria; order Burkholderiales; family Burkholderiaceae_C; genus Variovorax. The sequence continues at coordinate 105,901 of NZ_FOLP01000010.1, forward strand.
AGGTGCGCCAGGTCGCGCCCTGCGGCGAGAAGCTCTCGCGCGCCGAGATGATCCGCACCCAGGTGTCCTGGAACACCTCGTCGGCCTGCGCCGCGAGCCGCGCACCCAGCAGCCGCTTGACGAAGCGGAACAGCCCGCCTTCGTGGCGCGCATAGAGCACGTCGAACGCGGCAGCGTCGCCTTGCGCGTAGGCCAGCATCAACTGGTCGTCGGGCATGGCCTGGCGCTCGAGGGCGTTCTTGGCGGAAGGGGCGCGGGGGAGCGCGGACATCGAAGGATTCTCACCCGAGCTTGTACGGGCGGCGAAAGGCATCGGGGTTCGGAGCGGCAAAAAAAGATCGCGCGGGCTTGACCCCGTTCCGCACGGCCCGCCGTATCAGCCTGCATCCAACCACCCGGAGTCCTTCCATGACCCACGCTTTCGCCCCTCGGTTCCGCAGGCCGCTCGTCGTGCTGCTGTGCGCCCAACTGCTCCTGTCGGCCTGCGGCGCCACCGAGCCCCCGGCGATGGCCGGTGCCGTGCAGTGGCCGACGCCGGCGCCCGACAGCCGCGCGCAGGTGATGCAGGCCGTGCCGAATTTCGAGGCACCGTCGGCCACCGGCTGCGCCCGGCCGATCCAGACGCACGAGACGCCGGGCATGCAGCGCAACGCGCAGCTCGAACGGCGCGACACGCGGGAACGGCGCGCGCTGGCCGATGCGTCGGCGCCGCCGGAGGCGCTGCGCAAATCGTCGCGCGCGGAGGTCGCGGGTGCGCTGGCCGCGCCGGTCGCGCCGATGGCCGAGGCGGCTGTTGCGATGCCTGCGCCTGTTGCTCCCGCCTCTCCTGCTTCTCCCGCCGTGCCGCGCATCGCCGCCCAGCCGCCCGCCCAAGCCCCTCGCCCCGCCAACGAACCCGTCACCGCCGGCATGGTCGACGACAACGCCGACTTCGGCGAGTACACGGCCTTCCGCGAGCGCACGCAGGTGGTCCACCGCGAACGCGACATCAGCGCGCGCTACCTGCTGCAGGTGCGCGACGCGCGCGGCACCGTCGTGCCCGATGCCGAAGTGGCCGTGCAGGCGCCGAGCGGCGCCGCCATGTGGGCCCGCACCGACGCCGGCGGGCGCGCCTGGCTTCACCCGAACGCCTTCGACAAGACGCACAGCGAGGTGTATGAAGTCACCGTGCGCAAGAACGGGCGGCAGGGCACGGCCTTCCTGCAGCGCGGCCAGAAGAACGCCGTCGACGTGGTGCTCGACGGCAAGCCCGGCGAGGCGCCGAAGCGCGCAGCGCTGGACCTGGTCTTCCTGATCGACGCCACCGGCTCCATGGACGACGAGATCGCCAAGCTCAAGACCACGCTGCGCACCATCGCCGACCAGGTGGCCAAGCTGCCGAGCCGTCCCGACACCTGCTTCGGCCTGGTGGCCTACCGCGACCGCACCGATGACTTTCTTGTGCGCCGCCACGACTTCACCAACGACCTGAACGCCTTCCAGGGCGTGCTCGACAGGCTGCAGGCCGCGGGCGGCGGCGACTACCCCGAGGCCATGAACGAGGCGCTCAACGAGACCGTCCACAAGCTCAGCTGGCGCGGCAACGGCACCACGCGCCTGGTGGTGCTGCTGGCCGACGCGCCGCCGCACCTGGACTACGGCGGCCCGCAGTACGACGACGACATGGTCGCCGCGCTGGGCAAGGGCATCAAGGTGTTCAGCGTGGGCGCGTCGGGCCTGGACAAGCAGGGGGAGTACATCCAGCGGCAGATCGCGCAGTACACGGGCGGGCGCTTCGTGTTCCTGACCTACAAGGAGGCGGCGAACCCGGCGAGCGGTGCGGGAACGCAGACCGTACACGACGTCGGCAACTACTCGGTGCAGACGCTCGACAAGCTGGTCGTGCGCCTGGTTTCCGAGGAATTGGGGAAGTTGCCGGCGGGGAGTTGAACTCGGCCCAAAACCTGGGCTATAATTTTTGGCTCGGTGCTAAACAGCATTGAACGGCTCTTTAGCTCAGTCGGTTAGAGCGATGGAATCATAATCCACAGGTCCGCGGTTCGAATCCGTGAAGAGCCACCAACAATAAAAGCCTTGCAGGTCAATGACTTGCAAGGCTTTTGTCTTTTCCGCCGCAGAACGAAACCACAGGCGGGTCGGCCTGCGGTTTCCCTGAGCGTTCAGAGGTTCTTCAACGTGTCCAGCTGCGCCTGCGTCAGGCCGCGCTGGTAGGCGAAATTGGTCTTGAAGTTGTTGGCGATGTCCGCGGCCACCGTGTCGATCGCGGTCGCTCGCGCGTTGACATCGGCAGCGGTGCGGCCGGTGTCCGTTCCATCCGTCAACAGGAAGTTGACCAGCGTGACGCTGCCTCCCGCCGGCACCGTGATGTTGAACTTGAATATCAGCGCGTCGTCGCCGTCCGGGGTGTGCAGCGCCGTCGCGGACAGGTAGGTCACGCTGTCTGCCGCACCGAACACAAAACCGACGTCGCGATCGCCCGGAGAGCCATCCCAGGTGGTCAAGGCCTTCGAGGTGGCACCGGGCGTGGGATAGATGATGCCGCTGCTGTCCGAACCCAGGTCGGATGCGTAGGCCACCTCGGCCACGATCGCTGCCGCACTCGGATTGTGGAAGACGTCGGTGAACCGCCCCCACAGCACATTGGGCTGCGTGTAGAAGGTTCGTTGCACCTCGAGGCCGCCCGCGGTGCGCACGCCGGAGCGCACGTTCTGCGACATCTTGGAAGCCGACACGGTCCAACCTGTGCCCTGCGCCTCGAAATCGCCGTTGACAACAAACTCATGGCTGGAGCCGTCCTGCACCGAGACGTTGTCGATGACCATGCCGCTCACGACCACACGCTGCTCGAACGACAGCACCACCGTCTGCCCGGCGAACGAGGTGAGCGAGGCCGAGCCCCACGTTCCCGTTTCACCGTTCACGTCCAGCTTGTACAGCGTAGCCAGGATCGCGCCCGCCGTGTCGCGCACGACAACTTGCCCAAAAATCGTGTCGTCCCGCAAGCTGCCGAGGTACCGGTTGCCGAAACTGCGATTGCCGACCCAGGACATCGAGATGCCACCGGTCGCGGTGCCGAGGTTCAAGGTTTGCTGCAGGCGCACTTGCGTGCCCGGATGCAGCAACGCGTACCCGCCTGTGCCGACGCCCGAAAAACCAGGGTCGGAAGTGAACGAGACCAGGAGCTGGCCATCCGCCGCGCCCAACTCCGGACCCAGCGCCGTCAGTTCCGCATAGAGCTGGTCCGAAGGGAATACATCGGTGCTCGCGCCGACCTTTACCGAGAGCGCCAAGGCGGTGTCGAATTGATCGTCGCCACCGTCTTCCAGCGAAAAGTCCAAGTTCAGGTCCCAGACATTGGCTTGGCCGGGCGCTTGCGCGCCGCCGCTGTCGGTGGCGGCGATGGTTTGCAGGAACGCGACGCCTGCGGGCAGCGCCGTCGGCGTCGCCAGCTCCGGTCCGGCCGGCACCACCGGCACCTCCGGCACCACCTCTGGCGGCGCCGGGGGTGCCGCAGGCGGCGGCTCCGCGGGTGGCGCAGCCGCGATGGGAGGGAAAGCGAATCCGCTTGCACCACCGCCGCCCCCGCCACATCCAGCCAACACTGCTGCCCCGACCATCGTGAGAGAAAACTTTCGCCGATCCATTCGCAAGCTCCTGAGTAAGAACTGAAAAGCAGGACGCAGCCCAAAATGCAACCGAAGCGGATCGCATGTAACCAAACGTCCATTCAAGGGGAGCGATTGAATCTGCTTTGGGATTGCGCAGATATCCCCGGAACTAGGGATAAGTGCATCGATTTCGCGAAATTCCGCTGTGCCCGATAATCCGCGCCGATGCCCACGCCTTCCCGCCCCGCACCCCAGGCTCGCGCCACGCGCGCGGGCATGCGGCCTCCCGGCGCCGGGCTGATCCGCTGGGTCCTGCTGTGGTTCGCCCTGTCGATCGGCGTGGCCGTCGCCTCGCCGGTGGTGCACCCGCAAACGGTCGAACTGGTCTGCTCGGCCACCGGCTCGGTCAAGGCCATCGTCCACACCGACGACGGTGCGCAGGAGTTCGGTGCTGGCCACATGGACTGCCCGTTGTGCGTGCTGGCCGGCGCGCCGCCGGCAACGCCGGCCGTCGAACTGCCCGTGCTCATGCCGCTGGCCCGTGCGGTCCAGCCGATTCCGTCCGCGCACATCGCCGCGGCCACCGCGGCGCCCTTGCCGGCGCGCGGGCCTCCTTCGCTCTCCTGACCTTTCGTCTTCAGTTCGTCCGCGCGTGATGCCGCCTCCTGGCGAGGCGCATCGCGTGCGTTCCCGCAACGAGCCGGCGCCAGCCGCGGCGCCGCAGAGAGCTTTTCTTCCATGAACCACGTATCCCACACCACCCGCCGCGGCCTGCTGCTGGCCGGCGGCGCAACGGCCGCGCTCGCCGTGCTGTCCCTCGCTGGCTGCGACCGGATCCTGCCCGCCAGCTTCAACGGCGTCGACATCACCGGCGCCAGCTACGCGCAGGACTTCCGCCTGACCGACGCCGACGGCCGCGAGCGCACCCTGGCCGACTTCAAGGGCAAGGCCGTGATGATGTTCTTCGGCTTCACCCAGTGCCCCGACGTGTGCCCCACCGCACTCGTGCGCGCGGCCGAGATCAAGCGGCTGCTCGACGCGGACGGCGATCGCCTGCAGGTGATCTTCGTCACCGTCGACCCCGAGCGCGACCTGCCGGTCGTGCTCAAGGCCTACACGCAGGCCTTCGACCCCAGCTTCATCGGCCTGTACGGCGACCTGCAGAAGACCGCCGAAACCGCCAAGGCCTTCAAGGTGTTCTACAAGAAGGTGCCCACCGGCTCGTCGTACACCATGGACCATTCGGCCTTCAGCTACGTGTTCGACCCCAAGGGCAAGATCCGCCTCGTGCTGCGCCACGAGCAGGGCGCGCAGGAATGCGCGCAAGACCTTCGCCAGATCCTCGGCAAAGCCGCGTCCGCCTGACTCTCACCTCCAGCCAACCCAAGGAAATCACTTTCATGAAAACCATCGCATACATCGCCCTCACCGCAGCCGCCTTGCTCGCAGCGGGCGCCCACGCCCAGGTCACCGTCAAGGACGCGTGGGTGCGCGCCACCGTGCCGCAGCAGAAGGCCACCGGCGCGTTCATGCAGATCAACGCCGCGAAGGACACGAAGCTCGTCTCGGCCACTTCGCCCGTCACGCCCGTGGTCGAGGTCCACGAGATGGCCATGCAGGACAGCGTGATGCGCATGCGCCAGGTGCCCGCGCTCGACGTGCCGGCCGGCAAGACCGTCGAGCTCAAGCCGGGCGGCTACCACGTGATGCTGCTCGACCTGAAGCAGCAGGTGAAGGAAGGCGACACCGTGCCGCTCACGCTGGTGTTCGAGGGCAAGGACGGCAAGCGCGAATCGGTCGAGGTGAAGGCCCCGGTGCGCGCGCTCAATGCGTCGGCGCAGCCCGCGCCGTCCATGGGGCACGGCGACCACAAGCATTGAGCCGGCGAATGCAAGCGGGCAGGCGCCCGTTTGTCAACATTTTGTGAACTAAGACCGAAGAAATACCCTGTTCCGGGTATGGCCCTTGACCACCATGTACACAAGAATGATCATTTGCTAACAATTGTTGACATTTGATCCCGCTCGTCGGCGGGGAGCGTAGACAGGGGATCTTCGGTGCCGCTTACCTACCTGCTCCACCTGGAGCACGCGCGCTTGCCGCTGCACGTGACCGACGCGCAAGACGTCCGGCGCGTGTCGGTGTTGAAAGCCACAGGCCTGGTCGAGGCCGAAATCGATCCGGCGTTCGACCCGGGCGGCAACTACAGGCTCGCTCAGGCCGCGCTGGTCGTGTGCATCACCGACGACGGGCATGCCGAGATCGCCAGCATGCGCAGCCGCAAGCGCGGCGCGAAGATCAGCAGGGCCTCGGCGCCACAGCCGCCACAGCCGCCAGCCAGGCCCAAGGGTCCGGACGCGCTCGCCTACCTGCACCGGATCGCCGGCGCGTCGTTCCCGCTGCGCGTGGACAACCACGACGAGATCAACTGCATCGAGGCGCTGAAGCAGGCCGGGTTCGTCGACGCGGCCATCAGCCCCGCGTTCACCTGGAAGGACAGCAGCGAACCGCAGGAGCTCGCGATCGTCCGGCGCATCACGCCGCTGGGGCGCGCGCAGTTGAAGCGGGGCAGATAGCCGACGATCCGTGCTTCGAGGAACTACAGCCGCGATGCGGTGCGACCGTTCAGGGCCTGGGGGCGGACAGCGCTTCGCACTGCACTTCAATGTCGGCGTGCAGCATTCCCAGCGAAGCGATCACAAGCCGTTGAAGCGACGCGCGATGCGTCGCGTCGAGCAGAGACCCGACAGCGTCACCACGCTCTTCGTCCCACGCGAGCAATTGCATCAGCGTGTGCGCCCCATCGATCACGTCACGTGCATCGTTGAGGAACGCGGCACGCTGCCGCGCCCGATGATCGAGCCCCTCCAACAGGTTCCAGGCAAACGGCTTGAACTGGGCGCCGGCATGCGCGGCGCGTGATGATGATGATGACGAATCGGCCATGGAGGCCTCCCTTCGGTTCGGCTTTGCAACAACCACGCACCACGCTGCTAAACGAAGGCGGCGGCTCGAACGGGTTAGCAGACCGGGAACCGCTAGGCGAAACCGGCAGGGCGCGAGCCCTCCCATCCGAGCCGCCTAAAAGGAAGCCGGAATAGAAAAGCCGCAACACCATTGCGGTATGCGGCTTTCACCGCGGTTCTTTCGGGCTGCTAAACCCGGCCCCGCTCATCGCAGGGCGGACTGAATGTAGCGGCGCACTCCAGCCGCGTCAACCAGCCGGCGACACGCGCAGGTGCAACGGACTCGCCGGACGCAGCGTCACGTTAAGCACCGGTCGCGGTGCCTCCTGCCCTTCGGGCACCGACAGCACATGGCGTTGCAGCAGCATCGCCGCCACCACGGTCAGCTCGGTCATCGCCAGGTGCTGGCCCAGGCACACACGCGGGCCGGCACCCAGCGGCATGTAGGCCCCGCGCGGCACTTCGGGCGCACCGGGGGCAAAGCGCTCGGGACGAAACGCCAGCGGCTCCTCGAACCAGCGCGGGTCTCGTTGCATGAGCTGCACCGGCACCATGAACATCGTGCGTGCCGGAAACTGCCAGGCACCCAATGTCACTGGCCGTGTCGCCCGACGGCTGAACAGAACGGGCGCGGCGGGATAGAGGCGCATCGCCTCCTGCAGCGTGCGGGTCAGCGCGGGCATCGCAGTGAGGTCTTGCGCCGTCGGCGCGCGACCCTGCTGCCGCTGCTTCACTTCGTCGGCAGCCTTGCGCTGCGCTTCAGGGTTGAAAGCAAGGCACCACGCCCACCACGTGAGCGTGGCCGCGACGGTCTCGTGCCCCGCAAGGAACGCGGTCATGCATTCGTCGTGCACGGCCTGCAACGGCCACGCCGCCGGATCGTCGCGGTGCAGTTGCAGAAGGCGCGTGAGCAGGTCGTCGGGGCGCTCTTCCGGCGCCATGGCCGAGCGCGCGCGCAAGTGGTTGTCGATGAGCGTGCGCAGCATCGCCTTTGCATTGCGCTTGGCGCGCTTCCACGGCATCGCGTCGGGCCAGCTCGCAGGCCAGTAGAACTCGCTGTCTGCGGCCGTGCCGACGATGTGCACGGCCTGCGCGACCCGTGCCGCGTCGTCGCCGATGGGGCGCGAGAACAGCATGCGCACGATCACGTCCATGGCCAGCGTGGTGAGCGCGCTTTCGATCGGCCAGCGGGCCTCGTCGCCGCGCGGCCATGACCGCATCGCAAGCTCGGCCGTCTCCGCGATCGTGGGCACGAAGCTCTGTGTCGACTTCGGCGAAAACGCAGGCTGCAGCGCATGCCGCTTGTCGCGCCACGCCGCGCCCTCGGACACCAACACGCTGTGGCCATGCACCTGCGAGAACACGCGCATGCCGCGCTCCCAGCGAATGAGGGCATCGTGGTTCGCGACCAGCAGCTCGCGCACCAACGCCGGATCGGTCACGACGACCTGATGCTCAGGCCAGATGCGCAGGTGCACCAGGTCGCCATGGCGTTGCTGCCAGTCGCCCAACGTGCCCAGCAGGTCGCGTGACATCTGGTTGAGCAGGCCCCAGCCCGTGATGCCGGAGGGCGGCCCGGGCGGCCAGTGGCCGAGGGGGTGGCGCACCGGTGCACTCAGAGGCGCCGTCGCGTGCATCGGGCACGCGGAGGAAGAAGAAGAAGAAGAAGAAGAAGAAGAAGAAGAAGAAGAAGAAGAAGAAGAAGCGGTGTTCATGCCCCGCATGGTTCCCCGTTTCATGCGCACCGTCTTGAACCGAAACGACACGCGTGCGCGACTGCCTAAACTCGAGCCCGATGGACATCGCTCCCCTGCTTTCCCCCCTCGCCTACCCCGACCCGCTGGCGCGCGCGCCGCGTGTAGGCCCGGAAGACACCGGCCACATCCTGCCGACGCCGCCGGTGCTGCAAGGGGCCGTGGTGGCTGCGATCTCGCGCGACACGCGAGGCCTGACCATGAACGATGCGCAACGCCTGACGCACTTCCCGGCCTCGCCGCTGATGAGCCTGTCGTGGTTCCAGCACACCGAGGCCAGCATGATCGAACGCGGCGATGCACAGCAGCTTTCAAGCTGGCGACCCTCGGGCGCCGATTCGACGGTCGTGATTTCAGGAAGCCAGTCGCGCCCGTCGGTCTGCTGGGCGCACGAGAACGGACGCGCCGGCATGATCTGCTTCACTGCGGACATCGCGCGCACGCTGTTCGGCATCGATCCGGCCGCTGTTCACGACCGCTTCGTGCCCGCGCACGAGGTCATGGGTGCCACGTGGTCCCCACTGCTCGACGCCTTGGTCTGGTCCCCCGACGACGCAGCCACACTGGCTGCACTGCGCGACCACATCGCCCCGCGATGGCAGGCCTTGCACGGACGCTCGACCACCGCGCCATCGCTGCGCCAGTTGGGCCGCCACTGGGTCGAGCGCCTCGCATGGCAGGCCCACGAATGGCGCCGCACGCACAGCCCGCGCCAGGTGGAGCGTCGCGTCAAGGCCTTCAGCGGGCGCTCGCTGCGCGACTGGCAATCGCTGGTGCGCACCGAGGGCCTGTTCTTCGCCGCGCGCGAGCGCTACGAGACCGGCCAGCCCTTCGACTGGGCGACGCTGGCGCTCGACCATGGCTTTGCCGACCAATCGCACCTCGTGCGTGTCACACGGCACATCGCCGGTTTTTCTCCAGGTGAATTTGCCGAGCGCTTTGAACATGACGAGTCGTTCTGGATGTACCGGCTCTGGATCTGACTGGCCCCGGACCGGGGTGACACGGCGCATGCGTCGCCTACCACGCTTTCCTTCATTCCTCTCGCCGCGATACACGTCTTTCCGCCCCTCGCGGGAGGCCTGCCTATTCAACAGGCAACGTGGTGGAAACCCACGCCAGCTCTCGCTTCGCCGGGTCGCCTCCCCGCACAACCCACAGAGTTGTCCACAGAAAAATCGAACAAGTCATCGAACCGTCATGCGGATGCCGCGGCCACGTAACCCTTGAACTGTTCGCGCAACTTCGTCTTCAGCAATTTGCCGGTGGCGGTGTGCGGCAGGCTGTCGACGAAAGCCACGTCATCGGGCAGCCACCATTTCACGACGCGGCCTGCGAGGAATGTGAGCAGTTCCTCGCGCGTCACTTCGGCGCCCGCGCGCTTCACCACGATGAGCAGCGGCCGCTCCTGCCACTTCGGATGCGCAACGCCGATCACCGCGGCCTCGGCCACCGCGGGGTGCGCGCTCGCTGCGTTCTCCAGGTCGATGGAAGAAATCCATTCGCCGCCCGACTTGATGACGTCCTTCGCGCGATCGACCAGGCTCACGTAGCCGTCGGCATCGACGGTGGCCACGTCGCCCGTCGGGAAGAAGCCCTCGGCATCGAGCACCGGTCCGCCTTCGCTCTTGAAGTAGCCGCTCGCAATCCACGGCCCGCGCACGTGCAGGTGGCCGAAGGCCTTGCCGTCGTGCGGCAGGCGCAGTCCGTCTTGGCCGACGATCTTCAGCTCCACGCCCCACACGCCGCGGCCCTGCTTCATCTTGATGGTGGTCTGCTCTTCCTTCGACAGCGCCAGGTGCTTGGGCAGCAGGTTGCCGATCACGCCGATGGGGCTGGTCTCGGTCATGCCCCAGCCCTGCACGAAGTCGGCGCCGAAGTCGCGCTCGAAGCGTTCGATCATGCTGCGCGGCGTGGCCGCGCCGCCCACGCCGATGCGCTTCAGGCCAATGGCGCGCGTGTCGATCTCGGGGTGCGCATCGAAGTACTGGAACAGCATGAGCCAGATGGTCGGCACCGCCTGCGAGAAGCCAACCTTCTCGTCGCGCATCAGCTCGTACAGGCTCTGCGCGTCCATGTGCGGGCCGGGCATGACCAGCTTCGCGCCCGTCATGGCGGCGGCATACGGCATGCCCCACGCGTTCGCATGGAACATGGGCACGGCCAGCAGCAGCGTCATCTGCGAGTTCACGCCGAAGGTGTCGGGCGCGCACTCCATCAGCGAATGCAGCACCGTCGAGCGGTGCGAATACAGCACGCCCTTGGGGTTGCCGGTGGTGCCCGAGGTGTAGCAAAGCGAGGACGCGGTGCGCTCGTCGAACTCGGGCCACGCGCAGGCCTCGCTCTGCGCGCCCACGAGCTCGTCGTAGCACAGCAGGTTCGGCACGTCGATGGCGGGCATGTGCGCGCGGTCGGTCATGGCGATGAAGGCGCGCACCGTCTTCAGGCCGGGCGCGAGCTTCTCGACCAGCGCGGCGAAGGTGGTGTCGAAGAACAGCACCTTGTCTTCGGCATGGTTGACGATGTAGTCGATCTGCTCCGGAAAGAGCCGCGGGTTGACCGTGTGCAGCACCGCGCCCGAGCCCGACACGCCGTAGTACAGCGCCAGGTGCCGGTGCGTGTTCCACGCCAGCGTGCCGACACGCTCGCCGGGCGCGATGTCGAGCGCCTGCAGCGCATTGGCCACCTGCTTGGCGCGGCGCTGCACCTCGGCGTAGTCGGTGCGGTGCACCGGCCCTTCGACGCTGCGCCCGACGATCTGCGCATGCGGGTGGAAGGTGGCCGCATGGTCGATGAGCGACGAGATGAGCAGCGGGCGGTCTTGCATCAATCCGAACATGGCTTGTCTCCTGTGTAGGGCTGTCGCGCTGCATCGTAGGCAGCGGCCACGGCGCGTCACATCGTCGGAACGGACGATTGAGGGCGCCAGAGGGTTGCCCCTCATAGGCGCCTTGCGCGGCGGCTGGGCCCTCGGCGGATGCGGGAAATGCGGCAGGGAACGGAACCTGCTTGCACGCCGGGCAACCACGAGGCGCCCGATGCTCATCGCTCAAATCTCCGATCCCCACGTGCGCCCCGCCGGCCAGCTCTACCAGGGCGTGGCCGATTCGAACCGCATGTTCGCGCAGGCCATCGACCACCTGCACGCGCTGGACCGCCGGCCCGACCTGGTGCTGCTGACCGGAGACCTCGTCGACGAAGGCAGGCCCGAGGAATACGCTCAGACGCGGCGGCTGCTCGCGAAGCTGGCCGTGCCCTGCCTCGTGATTCCGGGCAACCACGACCACCGCGAGAACTTTCGCGCGGCCTTCGCGGACCACGCGTACCTGCCGCGCGAAGGCGCGCTGCACTACTGCATCGACGACCACCCAGTGCGCATCGTGGCACTCGACTCCTGCGTTCCCGGGCTGCACCACGGCGATGTCGATGCGCAGGGCCTGGCGTGGCTGCGGCGAACGCTGGAGGCGCAGCGCACGAAGCCGACGCTCGTGATGCTGCACCACCCGCCCTTCGCCAGCGGCATCCCGTACATGGACCCGTACCGCTGCATGAACCCGGCACCGCTCGAGGCCGTGCTGCGCGGCTTCGACAACATCGAGCGCGTGCTGTGCGGCCATGTGCACCGCACCATGCTGCGGCGCTGGGCCGGCACGGTCGTGTGCGCGTGCCCGAGCAGCACGACGGAAATCGCGCTGCGGCTGGCGGCGGACGCCGCGCCCGCCTCGTACATGGGCCGCCCGGCATGCATGCTGCACCTGTGGGACGCGGCGCAGGGCATGGTGAGCCATGTGAGCCACATCGGGCAGATGGAGGGTCCGTATCCCTTTGCCTGATACGCAATGAAGCGGCCGGCTGCGCCCCGTCGTGGGCAGAATGAACCCTTCCCCGCACATCCGCACATCCTCAGCCCCGCACGCCGCGCCATGCCCCAGCAACGCACCCTTCTCCACGCCTGCGACGCGTTCGAAGTGGCGCACGTTCGCTCGCACCCTGCGCGCTCGCAGGAATGGAGCGAGGCCTACACCGTCGCCTCGCGGCGCATCGTCTTTCCCGCCGGCAGCACCTTGCTCGAGGTGCGCTCCGGCGGCAGCAGCTGGCTGGCCGACGGACTCACCGCCATCCGCTTCGCCGACGGCACGGTCTACCAGTTGCGCCAGGGCATGCCGGCCGCGCGCAGCAGCCTGGTCGTCACCCGGCATCGCGCAGACGCCACCGACGAGGCGCCCGCCTTCTTCCTTCTGTCGCCGAGGTCGCTGTACCAGGTGCACGCCGCACAGCGGCAACTGCGCGCCGACGGCTGCGGCGCGGCACGTGTCGCGTCGCTGGTCGGCGAGCTGCCCGCGTTACGCCGGCAAGTGCCGCAGGCGGGCGCGACAGCCCGCGCCCGGCGCCTGCTCGCGCAGGCCGCGCAAACTGCGCACGGCGAACCGCGCATGTCGCTTCACGACGTGGCCGACGCCGTTTCGCGCTCCCCCTTCCACCTCGCCCGCAGCTTCCGCCAGCAGACCGGCCTGAGCCTGCACCAGTACCGCCAGCACCTGCGGCTCGCCGCGGCCATGGAGCGGCTGGCCGATGGCGACCACGAGCTCGCGGCCATCGCGCACGATCTCGGCTTCTGCAGCCAGAGCCACCTGGGCGCGGTGTTCCGCCGCGAAACCGGCGTGACGCTCGGCGAAGCCCGCCGCGTGCTGGGCAGCGCACGAATTTGATAGCCGCCACGCGGCGCGGTCGCGAGACTCGCCGCCATGACGGACCGCCACCTTTGCACCGGCCTGCTGGCCGCACTCGCCGCCGCGCTGGTCGGCAGCGCCTGGCAACTCGTCTCGCGCCACGGCGTGACCACCACGCTCGGCCCGATGGAGCTGGCGCTGATGCGCTACGGCATACCCGCCCTGCTGCTGGCGCCGCTGTGGTTCGGCCGCGCGCGCGGCACCCGCATGGCGCCCGCGGCCTCGCGGGCCACGCTCGCGCTGCTCGTCATCGGCGGCGGCCTGCCCTTCGGCCTGCTGGTGCTGGCCGGCGCGCAATGGGCGCCCGCCAGCCACATGGGCATCTTCATGGCGGGCAGCCTGCCGCTGTTCACCGCCATCGGCGCGCGGCTGCAAGGAGGACAAGAGGGTCACAAGGGACACAAGGGACACAAGATCGGCGGCATGCGCCTGCTGGGGCTGGGCTGCATTGCGCTCGGCATGGCGCTGTTCGCGGCCGGCAGCTTTCGCAGCGGCTCGCTCGACTGGCGCGGTGACCTGCTCTTCCTGGCCGCGGCCATGCTGTGGGCCACCCACTCGCTCGCCTTCGCGCGATGCGGCCTCACGCCATGGCAGGGCGCCGCGTTCGTCAACGGCTGGTCGGCCCTGCTCCTGCTGCCGCTGGTGGCGATCGCGGGTGCGCCGCGGCTGCTGAGCGCGCCGTGGGCCGACATCGCCCTGCAGGCCGCGGGGCAAGGCGTGGTCGCCGGCTTGCTCGGGCTGGTGGTCTACATGGTGGCCGTGGCGCGGCTGGGTGCCGCACGCGCATCGCTCTCCGCGGCGCTGGTGCCGGTGCTGACCACGCTGGGTGCGGCGTGGTGGATGAACGAACCGGTCACCGGCGCGGTGCTGCTGGCGTTGGCGCTGGTGGTGCCGGGCGTCGTGCTGGCGAGCGGCGCGGTGCGCGCGCGCGCGAAGGTGCCGACGCAGGCGGCGTAGCGGCGTCGGGCCGCACGGGCAGAATGCGGCGCATCGCCACCCGCGCCAAGAAAAACGCATGCTCACCGACGCTGTCACAGCAACTCGACTGGAACCGCCGGCCCATTGGCGCTCGGGCACATGAGCGATCAGATTCATCTGCAGCCCGTCGTGACCGTCCTCGCAGGCCCCTTCCAGCCCGATCCGATCAGTGAGATCGTGTCGATCTTCCATGCATCGAACGGATTGCAGATCAAGCTGAAGAGCGCGGACTCCACCGCCGAAGTCGTCTTCCCGACCACGTGGGGATTCAGGGTTCTCGACGAACTCGACCTGACGGAGTTCTGGTCGCAGTGCTCCATGAAGACCGGCTGGCTTTTCGAGGTCACCGGCGGTGGATGGAAGGCGCTCGAAATGCAGCGGACGCACTTTGTCAGCGGCCGCCTTTACGATGATCTGCGCGAGTTTCTTGTCATCGGCACCACCTTCTGCGTGAGCGTGTTGAGCCAGGATGAACCCATGGTCCGGACATGAGCCGCCAACACCCACCCTCACCACCGGAGGACCACGCATGAACAAGCCGACCTGCTGGTTCCCCGCCAAGCGCTACGGCTGGGGTTGGGGCGTGCCGACCTGCTGGCAGGGTTGGGCCGTGCTCGCGCTGTACTTCGTGTTGCTCGCCGGCGTGATCTTCACCGTTCGCCCCGAGCGGGAGCCGTTTCACTTTTTGCTCGCTGTCACCGGCCTCAGCGCCGCGCTCGTTGCCGTGTGCTGGCTCAAGGGCGAACCGCCCCGTTGGCGCTGGGGAGAGAAGAAGCGATGAAGGCGAACGCATCGCCGATGCGCTCGCCGGTCGAAGCGGCCGACATTTCCGGCGGCTCGCATCCCTGCATCGCATGGCTCGACGCCTGCGTGACCGATTGATGCGCGGCGCGCGCTTGCGGCTCTGCGCCGCCTGCCTGCTGCTGTGCGCCTTCTGCGCCCCACCGGCCTTCGCCAACGGCAGCATGCAGTGCGAAGGTGTTCCCTACTCGGCGGAGATCCAGTTCCGGTTGTCGACCGGCGAGCTCACGGAGCTGATCGTCGCGCGCACGAACGGCGCGAACACCGCATCCGAGCGCTTCACGCTGCGCCAGCGGTTCGTCGACCACGAGCGCCAGGTCATGCGCATCGAGGGCGCCGGGCTGGACCACCCCGCGCACAAGGCCACGCTGAACGCATCGAAGACACGGGGCACGCTGACCTACCGCGGCGCGCAGTACCGGTTGCGTTGCGACTGGAGCGAAGCCGGCTGAATCAACACCGGCCGAATCAGGCCGCGGCCATCACCTGGTCGCGCCCCATGGCCTTCGCGCGGTACAGCGCGGCATCGGCCCGTGCCAGCACGTCGTCGACCCGGTTGCCTTCCTCGCCCGCCGCCACGCCGATGCTCACCGCCATGGCACCGACCGCCGACAGTGGCGAATCCGGCGTGAACGGCTCGCCGACGGCCTGCTTGAGTTGCTGCGCGATGCTCATCGCCTCGGCCTGGCCCGCGCCGCTCAGCAGCACCACGAACTCCTCGCCGCCATAGCGCCCGAGCACCCCCGCATCGCCGATCGCGCGCTGCATGCGGCTGACCGCCTCGCGCAGCACCGCGTCGCCCATCAGGTGGCCGAAGCGGTCGTTGATGTCCTTGAAGTGGTCCAGGTCGATCATCAGCAGCGCCACGCGCCGGCGGCCCGCATGGGCGAACGCGGCACGGCACGCGTCGAGCAGCGCGCGGCGGTTGAGCGCGCCGGTCAGCGGGTCGCGCGAAGCCAGGTACTCGAACTCGGTGTGCACGCGGTCAGTGGCCATCAGGATCACCGCGATCGACATCAGCAGCACGGTGAACGAATACATGGTGATGTAGAGCGACTGGATCCACGACGTGTCCAGCAGGCTCTCGCCCGCCATGCCCACCAGCACCGACACGAAGCGCAGCGCGGCCACGGCCGACTGCACGAGCAGCAGGCCGGTCATCAGCCGCTTGCCGAACACCATGCCGCGATCGCGCATGTACAGCCGGGCGTGGAAGAAGAACAGCGCCGACACCGCGAGCGTGACCAGCACCAGGCGAAATTCGAAGTCGGGCTTCACGGCACTGAACCAGAACATGGCCAGCCCGAGGAAGCCGTTCAACAGCGTCCAGCCCCGCGTGTCGCTGCGCCCCAGCAGGAACTTCTGGCTGCCTGAGTAATAAAGAATGCAGGCCTGGAACAGCACGAAGTTGGCGACCACGATGGTGACGAAGTCCGGCAGGAAGCCGCGCCCCGCGAACAGCATGGTGCTCACGAAGGCCACCAGCGGCGCCAGTGCCCAGTCGCCCAGCCCGCCGATGCTCGGCGGGTAGCTGCGGCGCATGAAGAACACCACGAGCGCCATCATCAGGCCCATGATGCCGGCCAGCATGATGACGGAGCGGGGGTCGAGGATGGATGGCAATGCGCCCATGGGCATCGATTATGTTGGCATTGCCATTCCATGTTCCGGGACACCGGTTCCACGAGGGAACCAGGCCCGGCGGTCCCGGTGGACCGCGATGGCTCAGAGCCGCTCGACGATGGTCACGTTGGCCATGCCGCCGCCTTCGCACATGGTCTGCAGGCCGTAGCGCTTGCCGCGCTGGCCCAAGGCATGAACCAGCGTGGTCATCAGCTTGGTGCCCGAGGCGCCCAGCGGATGGCCCAGCGCGATGGCGCCGCCGTTCACGTTCAGGCGCGCCGGGTCGGCGTCCAGCGCCTGCAGCCATGCAATGGGCACAGGCGCGAAGGCCTCGTTCACTTCGTACAGGTCGATGTCGCCGATGCTCATGCCGGCCTTCTTCAGCGCGCGCTGCGTGGCCGGCAGCGGGGCCTCCAGCATGATCACCGGGTCGTGCCCCATCACGCTCATGTGGTGGATGCGCGCGAGCGGCTTCACGCCCAGTGTCTTCAGGCCGCGTTCGTTCACCACCAGCAGGCCGCTCGCGCCGTCGCAGATCTGGCTGGCGGTGGCGGCCGTGCAGCGCCCGCCCTCGGCGATGAGCTTCACGCCCGCGATGCTCTCCAGCGTGGCGTCGTAGCGGATGCCTTCGTCGGCGGTGTGCAGCTCGCCGGGCTCGGTGCCGTCGGCCATGCGCACCGCCACGGGCACGATCTCGCGTTCGAACAGGCCGGCCCGGGTGGCCGCGATGGCGCGCCGGTGGCTCTCGAGCGCATAGCGGTCGAGTTCCTCCTTCTCGATACCGTAGTTCTTCGCGATCATCTCCGCGCCGGTGAACTGGCTGAACTGCACGCCGGGGTAGCGCCCGGCCATCTGCGGGCTCACGTAGAAGCCCAGGCCGGCCTTCAGCGGCAGCGTGGCGGGCGTGCCCATGGGCACGCGCGTCATGCTCTCGACGCCGGCGGCGATCACGATGTCCATGCTGCCCGACATCACGGCCTGCGCCGCGAAGTGCAGCGCCTGCTGCGACGAGCCGCACTGCCGGTCGACCGAGGTGGCCGGCACCGACTCGGGCAGCTTCGAGGCCAGCACCGCGTTGCGCGCGATGTTGGAAGACTGCTCGCCGGCCTGGCCGACGCAGCCCATGATCACGTCTTCGACGAGCGCGGGGTCGGCGTCGGTGCGCGCAACGAGCGCGTCGAGCACCTGCGCGGCGAGGTCGGCCGGGTGCCAGCCGGCCAGGCGGCCGTTGCGCCGGCCGCCGGCGGTGCGCGCGGCGGCGACGATGAATGCTTCGGGCATGGGGAGTTCTCCGGTTGCGTCTGGGGTTCGGAGAATTGTTCGCGCCGGGTGCGCGCGCAGCGTCGTCGGAACGGACGATTTTGGCTGGCCCTTTTCGCGATGGCCGCGATGCCGAGGCGCAAGGGCTTCAGCGGTGGTTGAACACCGGCTTGCGCCGTGCCAGGAAGGCCCGCATGCCTTCGTGCGCGTCTTCGCTGGCGAAGCGCGCATGCAGCTGCCGCCGCTCGAACAGGATGCCCTCGGACAGCGGCACCTCCCAGGCCCGGTTGACCGACTCTTTGATGGCGATCAACGCCGGCAGCGAGCAGGCCGCGATGCGACCGGCCAGCGCCATGGCCTCCGGCATCAGCGCGTCGTTGGCCACCACGCGGGACACGAGGCCGTAGCGGTCGGCCTCGGCCGCGTCGAGCGTGCGCGCGCCCAGGCACATCTCCATCGCCTTGGCCTTGCCGATGGCGCGCGGCAGGCGCTGCGTGCCGCCCGCGCCGGGCAGCATCGCGAGCTTGATCTCGGGCAGCGCGAAGCGCGCGGACTCGGCCGCCAGCACGATGTCGCAGGCCAGCGCCAGCTCGCAGCCGCCGCCGAACGCGAAGCCCGCCACCGCGGCGATGACCGGCTTGCGCACGCGGCGGATGGTCTCCCAGTTGCGCGTGATGAACTCGTCGCGCACCACGTCGGCGTAGCCCCACTCGACCATCGCCGCAATGTCGGCGCCCGCCGCAAAGGCGGTGTCGCCGCCGGTGACGACGATGGCGCCGATGCCCGCATCGGCGTCGAAGCCGAGCAGCGCAGCGCCCAGCGCGTCCATCACCGCGTCGTCGAGCGCGTTGAGCTGCTTCGGCCGGTTGAGGGTGATCACGCCGACGCGGCCGTCGGTGTGCACGCGCACGGGGGGTTGCTGCTGCATCGGATCGCTCCCCTCAGTCGACGACGATCTTCTGCCTGGCGATCAGCGCCGACAGCACCGCGCCTTCGTCGGCCAGCAGCTTGCGGAACTCGGGCGTGTTCATCGCGAACGGTTCCGCGCCCAGGTCGGCGTAGCGCGACTTCACGGCCGGCAAGGCCAGCGCCTTGGCCAGCTCGCCGTTCATGCGCGCGAGCACCTCGCCCGGCGTGCCGTTGGGCGCCCACATGCCGAACCAGATGTCGAGGTTGGCGCCCGCGAAGCCCTGCTCCGCCACCGTGGGCACGTCGGGGAAGAACGGCGAGCGCTTGGCGCTCACGATGCCCAGCAGCTTGGCCTTGCCGGTGCGGATGTGCGGGAACGCAATGCCGGGGTCGCACACGAAGTCGGCCTGGCCCGAGAGCACGTCCTGCAGCGCAGGCGCGGCGCCGCGGTACGGCACGTGCTGCACGTCGGTGCCGATGGCCTGCTTGAAGAGCTCGCAGGCCAGGTGCGGCGGCGTGCCCGTGCCGGCCGAGGCGTAAGAGAAGGTGCCGGGCTTGGCCTTGGCCAGCGCGACCAGTTCGCGCACGTCCTTCGCGGGCAGCTGCGGCTTGGCGACCAGGTACATCTGCGTGCGGCCCACGGTGGCCACCGGCGTGAGGTCGCGCGAAGGCAGCAGCGCCGACTTGAAGAGCGAGGGGTTCGCCGTCTCGACCGAGGTCGGTGCGATCAGGAAGGTGTGGCCGTCGGGCGCCGCGCGCGCCACCTCGGTGGCCGAGATGTTGCCGCTGGCGCCGGGCTTGTTGTCGATGAGCACCGTCTGGCCCAGCGACTCCGAGAGCGACTGCGCGAGGATGCGCGCCATCACGTCGGTGCTGCCGCCGGGCGCGAAGCCGACGACCACGCGAATGGGCTTGCTGGGCCACGCGGCGGGTGCCGCAGTCTGTGCGCTTGCGGCAAAGGCCACGGTCACGCCGGCTGCAATGGCGAGCGTGCGCAGGCGCGCGACGTAAAGGTTGAAAGGCATGTCTGTGTCTCCGTTGCAGTAATGGCTCGATGGCCTTGTGGCCCAGACGGCTGGAAGGCCGGATGGCCGGCCGGCGCTGGGCACCCGAGCGCGCGTCAGGCCTTGCCCGCGCCACCCGATTCGTCCGCGCGCAGCAGTTCGCGCAGCTTGAATTTCTGGATCTTTCCGGAGGGCGTCGAAGGCATGGCCTCGCGCACGATCAACCGCTCCGGGATGTACTGCACCGCCACCTTCTCGCCCTTCAGGAACGCGACGATCGACGCCAGGTCGACGTTGCACCCGGGCCTGGGCACCACCACCGCGCAGGCGCGCTCGCCGAGCCGCTCGTCGGGGTAGGCCACGATGGCGGCCATGCCGATGTGGGGGTGGCGGTACAGCAGCGACTCGATCTCGACCACGGGAATGTTCTCGCCGCCGCGGATGATCACGTCCTTGGTGCGGCCCGCAATGCGCACGTAGCCGCGCTCGTCGATGCGCGCGAGGTCGCCGGTGTCGAACCAGTCCTGCGCATCGGTGGCGTTGAGCTGCGGGCGCTTCAGGTAGCCGCCGAAGTTGGAGCAGGAGCGCAGCATCAGCTTGCCGACCTCGCCCGCGGGCAGCACGAGGCCGTCGACGTCGACCACCTTGATCTCCACGCCGGGCAGCGGGCAACCGTCGGTGTGGACGGAGCGCTCGTCGTCGTCGGCCAGTTGCGTGAGCGTGACCGCGCCGTTCTCGCTCATGCCCCAGGCCGAGACGATCTTCGCGCCCAGCGCGCGGCGCGCCTGCTCGACCAGCGTGCCCGGAATGGGCGCGCCCGCGCAGAGAAAGACCTTGAGCGTGGGCACTTCGACGCCCGTCTCGGCCACGGTCTTGGCCAGGTCCGAGAGGAACGGCGTCGAGGCCATCGTGAAGCTCACGCGCTGCGCGTTGATGGCGGCAATGGCCTGCTTCGGCTCCCAGACGTCCTGCAGCACCACGGAGGCACCGAGCATGATCGGCATCATCAGCCCGTACATGAAGCCGGTCTGGTGCGCCATGGGCGAGGCCATGAGCACCACGTCGGCGGCGCCCAGCCCCAGCCGCTGCACGTACGGCACGATGTTGGCCATGGTGGTGTTGGCCGAATGCATCACGCCCTTGGGCTCGCCGGTGGTGCCCGAGGTGTAGATCAGCTGCGTGACGTCGTCGGGCCCCGGCCGGCTGCGCCGGAGAATCTCTTGCGCATCGGCCTCGTTCTCCCATTCGGGGCCGCCGAGCAAGGCGTCGAAGCTGTTCGCGCCGCTGCCGCCGACCACCACCACGTGCGCCAGCTCGGGCAGGCCGGCCTGCAGGCCCATGGCCATCTGCTCGAAGTCGAAGCCGCGAAAACGCGCGGGCACGATCAGCACCTTGGCCGCGCCGTGCTTGAGCATGAACGACAGCTCGCGCTCGCGGAAGATGTGCATCAGCGGGTTCATCACCGCGCCGAGCCGCGAGCACGCGAGGTAGGTCAGCGTGAACTGCCACCAGTTGGGCAGCTGGCAGGCCACCACGTCGTTGCGGCCAACGCCGAGCCGCGCGAGCCCCACCGCCATGCGGTCGGCCATGCGGCCGAGTTCGCGGTAGGTGAAGCGCGTGGTGCCGAGGGAGGTGCCGAGGGAGGTGCCGCCCCCTTCTCCCGTGTCGACCCGCAGCGCCGTCAGCGCGAGCTTGTCGGGGCTGCGCGCAATGCACGCGTCGAGCGCGTCGTTGATGGTGCGGTCGTGCCACAGCCCCTGGGCCACCATGCGCGCGCGGCGCGCGGGCAGCAGTACAGCGTCGAATTCCATGATGTCTTGTCTCCTCTTGTTGTGAACCCGAAATCCGTGGCGGTGGCGTTCAGGCCGGCACGGCCGAGCGCCCCGCCCGCGTGCGCGCCACGATGGTCTTCATGATCTGGGCGGTGCCGTCGCCGATCTGGAAGCCCAGCACGTCGCGCAGGCGCTGCTCCATCGGCCCGCGGTCGTAGCCGCCGTGGCCGAACATCAGCAGGCACTGGTGGATGGCGTCGTAGGCCAGCTTGGGCGCCCACCACTTGCACATGGCGGCCTCGGCCGTGTGCGGCGCGCCCTTGTCCTTGAGCCACAGCGTCTGCAGGCACAGCAGGCGCGCGGCCTCCACCTGCGTGTCGAAATCGGCAAGCGGGTGCGACACGCCCTGGAATGCCGACAGCGGCTTGCCGAAGGCCTCGCGCTGCGCCACGTACTCCCAGGTTTCCTCGAGTGCCACGCGCGCCACGGCCAGCACCTGCAGCCCGATGAGCGCGCGCGAAAAGTCGAAGCCCTGCATCACCTGCACGAAGCCCTTGTTCTCGTCGCCCAGGCGGTGGTCCAGCGGCACGCGCACGTTCTCGAAGAACAGCGAGCCGCGGCCGATGGCGCGCTGGCCGTGGCAGTCGAAGCGGTTGCGCGTGAGGCCGGGCGCATCGGCGGGCACCAGCAGCGCGGTGACGCCGTGCGCCGCCGATTCCACCGAGCCGGTGCGCCCGAACACCACCACCGCGTCGGCCTGGTCGGCCGCGGAGATGGACGTTTTCTCGCCGTTGATGACGTAGGCGTCGCCCACGCGCTCCACGCGCAGCCGCAGGTTGGCCGCGTCCGAGCCGCCGCGCGGTTCGGTGAGCGCAATGGCAAGCAGCACCTCGCCGCGCGTGAGCCTGTGCAGCCACGGCCGTACCACCTCGGGCCGGCCGTGCTCGGCCAGGATCTGCCCGTTGAGCGAGGCCAGCAGGTTGATGTAGCTCAGGCTCAGGTCGGCGCGCGCAATCTCCTCGTGGATCACCCCGGCCGCGAGGCAGCCCATGCCCTGGCCGCCGTGTTCTTCGGCCAGCTCGGGCGCGATGAAACCCATCTCGCCCATCTCGCGCATCAGCGTGCGGTCGAGCACGCGCGTGTCGTCGCGCTCCAGGAAGCCGGGCGCCACGCGGCCGGCGGCGAAGCGGCGCGCATGCTCGGCCAGCGTGGCGAGGTCGTCGTCGATGTAGGGGTTCATCGCGTGTCTCCTGCGGCGGCTACTTCGCGTACCTGCGGAACTCGGGCTTGCGCCGCTCCTGCAAGGCTTTCACGCCTTCGCGCGACTCTTCGGTGTCGTAGTACAGCTTCAGCGCGTACATGCCCAGGCCCGCGATGCCGGCCTGGTGCGCCGTGTCGGCGTTGAAGCTGCGCTTGGCGATGGCCAGCGCCGTGGGGCTGCGCTCGCAGATTTCCTCGGCCCACTTCTGCACCTCGGCGTCGAGCTGCTCGTGCGGCACCACCGCGTTGGCCAGGCCCATGGCCACGGCTTCGGCGCCGCTGTAGCGGCGGTTCAGGTACCAGATCTCGCGCGCCTTCTTCTCGCCCACCACGCGCGCCAGGAAGGCGGTGCCGTAGCCAGGGTCGACCGAGCCCATCTTCGGGCCGACCTGGCCGAACACGGCTTTCTCCGACGCGATGGTCAGGTCGCAGATGGTGCACAGCACGTTGCCCCCGCCGATGGCGAAGCCCTGCACCCGCGCGATGACCGGCTTGGGCACGTTGCGAATGGCGTCGTGCAGCTCTTCCATCGGCAGGCCGATGGTGCCGCGCCCGTCGTAGTTGCCGTTGTGCGCGGACTGGTCGCCGCCGGTGCAGAAGGCCTTCTCGCCCGCGCCGGCCAGCACGATGGCGCCCACCTCGCGGTCGTAGCCCGCGCGGTTCAGCGCGCGGATGATCTCGTCGCAGGTCTGCCCGCGGAACGCGTTCATCTTCTCCGGACGGTTGATGGTGATCCAGGCCACGCCGTTGCGCACGTCATAGAGGATGTCTTCGAAATCTGTGGGGGCCATGTGTGTCTCCTTGGGGGGTATCGGGGGGGGGTCAGCCGTTCATCGTCAGGCCGCCCGAGACGCTGAGCACCTGCCCGGTCACGAAGGCCGCGTCGTCGCTGGCGAAGAAAAGAATGGCGCCGGGCAGGTCGCTCGGCTGGCCGATGCGGCCCAGCGGAATCGAGCGCGTGAAGGCTTCCATCAGCTTCTCGGGGTTGCCGGCGCCTTGCTTGTAGTCGGCGAACAGCGCCGTGTCGGTGGGGCCGGGGCACACCACGTTCACCGTGATGCCGTGGCGTGCGTGCTCGCGCGCGATGGTCTTGGAGAAGGCCACCAGCCCGCCCTTGCAGGCCGCGTACACCGCTTCGCCCGATGAGCCCACGCGCGCCGCGTCCGACGCGATGTTCACGATGCGCCCCGCCTTGCGCGCGGCCATGCCGGGCAGCACCGCGTGGTGCATGTGCAGCGCGCCGGTGAGGTT
This sequence comes from Variovorax sp. OK212, assembly GCF_900112425.1. Classification (GTDB taxonomy): domain Bacteria; phylum Pseudomonadota; class Gammaproteobacteria; order Burkholderiales; family Burkholderiaceae_C; genus Variovorax. The sequence continues at coordinate 129,817 of NZ_FOLP01000010.1, forward strand.
GATGGCAATGAGCTTGTCCCACTGCGCGGGCTCGGTCTTGATGAAGGGCTTGAACACGTCCCAGCCGGCGTTGTTGACCAGCACGTCGATGGGGCCGAAGCGCTCCTGCGCGGCGGTCACGGCAGCATCGACCGCGGGGCGGTCGGTGATGTCGCAGCGGAAGGCCTGGGCCTGGCCGCCGTCGGCGCGAATCTGCGCGGCCACCGCTTCGGCGGCCTCCAGGTTCATGTCGAACACCGCCACGCGGGCGCCGTCCTGGGCGAAGCGGCGGCTGGTGGCGCCGCCGATGCCGCCGCCACCGCCGGTGACGATGACTGTCTTGTCTTGGAATCGTTGCATCTGGTTCTCCTTGGGTCCGGGGGCTTGCTATATCGTTGGGCGGTCGGGCACCGCTTTTTCGGCAATTACGTAAATACGTTGACGTATTATTAGTTGACGACGCGGGGCCGCGCAAGCCTTTCAGAAAGAAAAACCATGGTTACCGCTAGTGAAAACACTGACAGCACGCGAATGGCGCTCGCCAATCGGGTGTTCTTTCGCCTGTATCAATGTGCAAACATGTTGCATAAAACGGGCAGCCGAGCCGTCGAAGCCGAGGGCCTGACGACGCAGCAATGGGCCGTGCTCGGCGCGCTGTCTCGCGACGAGGCCGAGGGCGGGATGAGCATGGGCGACCTGGCGCGCTACCTGAAGGTCAGCCGCCAGAACCTGTCGGGCCTGGTCAGCCGCATGGAGCGCGACGGGCATGTGAAGACGGCGCCCGACAGCCGCGACCGCAGGTCAAGGCTGGTCACGATGACCGAGTCGGGACAACACGTGTGGGTGGTCGAGGCGCAGCCGAAGATCTACGCCTACTACGACCAGGTGCTCGAGGGGTTTTCGGTGAACGACGTCACCCACACCCTGCACTACCTGCTGAAGATCCTCGAGAACATGCAGCGGGTGGACAACGCGCAGGGGGGCGCGGAAGAAACGGCGGAGTGAAGCCTTGAAGTGAAGGCGCTGCGCGGCGCCATCGAAACGATCGATGCGCTCAGCGCATTCAGCGCGGCGCCATCCGGATGGCGCCGTCCAGCCGCACGCTCTCGCCGTTGAAGTAGCCGTTGGTGATCATCAGTTCCGCCAGCGTCGCGTACTCGGCCGGGTTGCCCAGCCGCTTGGGAAACGGCACCGACGCCGCCAGCGCGGCCTTCACGTTGTCGGGCGCGCCCTGCAGCAGCGGCGTGTCGAAGATGCCCGGCAGGATGGTGTTCACGCGGATGCCCTCGCCCATGAGGTCGCGCGCAATGGGCAGCGTCATGCCGACGATGCCGGCCTTCGACGCGGTGTAGGCCGCCTGGCCCATCTGCCCGTCCTGCGCGGCCACCGAGGCGGTGTTGACGATGGCGCCGCGCTCGCCGTCCTGCAGCACGTCCAGCGTGAGCATGCCGGCGGCCGACTTGGCGATGCAGCGAAAGGTGCCCACCAGGTTGATCTGGATGATGCGGTCGAAGTTGGCAAGCGGAAAGTGCTTGATCTCGCCCGTGGCCTTGTCGCGGCTGGCGGTCTTCACCGCGTTGCCGGTGCCGGCGCAGTTGACCAGCACGCGCTCCTGCCCGTGCGCGGCGCGGGCCTTGGCGAACGCGGCGTCGACCTGCTCCTCGGAGGTCACGTCGACCTTGCAGAACACGCCGCCCAGCTCCCTGGCCAGCGCCTCGCCCTGCTCGGCATTCAGGTCGAACAGCGCGACCTTCACGCCGTGCGTGGCAAGGCGGCGCGCGGTGGCGGCACCGAGGCCCGAAGCGCCGCCCGTGACGACGGCGGCCATGCTGGAATCGAGTTGCATCTGGGGGTGTCCTTGAGGTGTCTGGACGGGTTTGTCCGCGGCCAGTTTAGGAAGCAGAATCGCTCGCACGCATCGTCGGAAACGACGGGATTCTCTCCACCGCATGCAGCAGCACCCCACACCCCGGATCCTCGAAACCAAGCTCAGCCCGCCGGCCTTCGTCGCCACGCAGGTGCCGCGCGCGGCCCTCGGCGAAGGCGCCGCGGCGGCGGCCGTGAAACTGGTGCTGGTGCGCGCGCCGGCCGGCTTCGGCAAGACCACCGCCATGGCGCAGATGCGCGAGCGCATGGAGGCGCAGGGCATCGCCACCGCATGGCTCACGCTGGACCGCGCGGACAACGACGTGTCGCGCTTCCTGCATTGCCTGGCCGAGGCGGTGCAGCGCCTGGGCGTGGAAGCGCCGCGCTTTCACGGCATGCACGGCATGCACAGCACCCAGGGCAGCCACGGCCCCTTCGACGCCGTGGCCGCGCTCGCCGCGCACGACTCGCCCTTCACGCTGTTCCTCGACGACTTCGAGGTGGTGCAGGAACCGGCCGTGCTGGGCCTGGTGCGCGAGATCGTCGAGCACCTGCCGCGCCGCGGGCAGATCGTGATCGGCTCGCGCAGCCTGCCCGACCTGGGCCTGGGCCGGCTGCGCGCGCGCGGGCAGCTGATGGAGATCGACACCGACCGCCTGCGCTTCAGCCTGGAGGAGACCACCGCCTTCTTCGCGTTGCGCCTGGCCCATGCGGCACCGCAACAAGCCACGCACGCCACCGGCGCATTGCCGCCCGACATGCTCTCGCAGCTGCACCGCAAGACCGAAGGCTGGGTGGCCGCGCTGTGGCTCGCGTCGATGGCGCTGGAGCGCCACGGCACCGAGACCGGCTTCGTCGAGCGCTTCTCGGGCTCCGACCGCGCCGTGGCCGACTACCTGGCCGAAGACGTGCTCGCGCACCAGCCCAAGGAGATCCGCGACTTCCTGCTGCGCACCAGCATCCTGCGCCAGCTCGACGCGTCGGTGTGCCAGGCGCTGTGCCCGCGCGTGGACTGCGCGGCCATCCTCGAAAGGCTGGCGGCGTCGAACCTGTTCGTCACGCGCATGGGGGGCGAAGGCGGTGCGGGAGGCGACGGCGACGGCGATGCGTGGCGCTACCACAGCCTGTTCGCCGACTTCCTGCGCGCGCAGCTCGTGCGCGAGATGCCCGGCGAGCTCGAGCGCCTGCACCTCGCGGCCTCGGGCTGGTACGAGTCGCACGAGCGCCCGGTGCCGGCCATCGACCACGCCATCGAGGGCGGCGACCATCCGCATGCGCTGACGCTGCTCGACAGCTATGCAGCGCAGTTTCTCGAGCAGGGCCGCATGCGCATGCTGGCGCGCTGGTTCTCGGCCATTCCGGAACACCAGCTGCGCGAGCACCCGTTCCTGCAGCCGATCTCGCTGTGGGCCACCTGCTTCACGCACGGCCCGTGGGACGCGATGCGCCAGCTCGACAAGTCGGGCTGCCTCGACAGCCCCATTGCCGAGGTGCGCGCGAGCGCCCACACGCTGGTGCCGCTGCTGCTGGCCATGCAGGACCGCCACGACGAGGCCTACGAAGCCGGCCGCCAGAGCCTCGCGCGCCTGCCCACCGGCCTGGCCTTCGCCGACAGCGTGCTGCTCAACGCGATGGCCCACATCCTGGCCGTGCGCGGCGATCCGCACGAGGCGCGCCGCCTGCTCGAGGTGGCGCGGCGCGAGCAGGGCAACAGCAGCTTCAACCGCATGTACACCGAGTCGCTGGCCGGCCTGTTCGACCTGCACGAAGGCCGGCTGCGGCAGGCCACCGCGCGGCTGCGCATGGCCGTCGACTCGACCTACGCCACCCACTCGGCACATGCCGCGTCGTACAACCACAGCCACGGCAACGCCTGGGCCGGCCTGCTCTACGCGGGCGCGGTGTACGAGACCAACCAGCTGGTGCAGGCCGAGCACCTGCTCAACGTGTACCTGCCGCTGGCGCGCGACGTGGGCCTGCCCGACCACATGATCCTGAGCCACGTGATGCGCTCGCGCCTCGCGTTCCATGCGGGGGATATCGATGCGGCGTTCCAGGCCCTGACCGAGCTCGAGTACCTCGGCCACCACCGGCAGTTGCCGCGCGTGGTGGCCGGCGCCAAGCTGGAGCGCTCGCGCATGCTGCTGCTGCAGGGCAACGGCCCCGCGTCGCACGACGAACTGCTGCGCGCCGACGAGCCCGCGCTGTGGGACCGCGAACGGCGCCAGCGCCTGCCCGCGCACGACCTCGACTACCTCGCGCTCGCCAGGGCGCGCTGGGACATCGCTTTCGGCGACGCGCGCGCGGCACTGGCCGTGCTCGACGCGGAACTGCACGCCGCGCTGGCCTGCGCCCGCAACCGCCGCGCGCTCACGCTGCGGGTGCTGCGCGCGCTGGCGCTGCAGCGCGCGGGCGACCTGCCGGCCGCGCTCGACCAGATCGGCGTGGTGCTGCAGGCCGCGAGCCAGGAAGGCTTCATGCGGCTGATCCTCGACGAAGGGCCTGCCGTGGGCGCGCTGGTGCATCGCTATGCGGCGGTGCAGCAGGAAAGCCATGCGCACGGCGGCCAGCAGGCCGGCGACCCGATCCTGGCGGACTACCTGCAGCGGCTGCTGCAGGCCGCCGGGCCGGCACCGGTCGGCGAGGCCGAGGCACCGAGCGGCGACGCGATGAAGGAGCCGCTCACGCGCAAGGAAATCCGCGTGCTGCAGCTGCTGGCCGAGGGCTACTCGAACAACGCGATGGCCGAGAAGCTGTTCGTGTCGGACAGCACGGTGCGCACGCACCTGCGCAACATCAACATGAAGCTCGATGCGAAGAGCCGGACGCAGGCCGTGGCCATCGCGCGCAAGCTCGGCGTCATTCGTTAATACCAAAGACAACAAAAATCTTCGGGAACGCCTTTTCATGCGGCGTTGTACTTACCTGTCATCACAACGACTACGGATTTCGGTGATATCCCCCACCCCCGGCAGTCCCTAGCATTTCCCTCGAGATCAGAGCCTTCCAACTGCCGCGATAGCCCAAAGGCGCGTGGCACCCGGAGGAAAGTCGCGCCCAGCGAAGCCACTCAACAGAGAGCGCCATCGAGCTGAAGCCACCATGCCCAAAGGAATTCCCAACCCCGCCGCCATGTACGGCATCTACCTGCGTGCCTGGGGGTACGAGGTGTCGATCGTGCGCAACGGCACCCGTTACTACAAGCAGTTCGGCCGCGCCAGCTACGGCAGCGACGAGCAGGCGCTGCTGCAGGCGCAGGACTGGCGCGACGAGACCGTGCGCAACGTGCCGCCGGTGCCGCGCCGCGCGCGGGCCGAGAAGCTGCGCGTGAACAACACCACCGGCGTGTCGGGCGTCTTCGCTCAGATCGATTCGGAAGGCAAGGTGCGCGCCTGGGTGGCCAAGACCTACCTGGGCCAGGACGAGATCCTGCGCACCGACTTTCCCGTGAACGCGGTGGGCGACGCCGCGCAGGCGCTGGCCATCGAGGAACGCGCGCGCCAGCTCGAGCGCATGGCGGGGCTGGCCAGGCTGCACCCGGCCGAGGAAATGATCCGCACGGCGCCGGTGCCGCCGCCGACCATCGCCGAGCTGCGCTCGCCCAAGCGCTCGAAGTCGGAGATCAAGCGCAGCACCAACTCCAGCGGGGTGAGCGGCGTGCATTTCAAGTCGCCCAATGTCGGCCACCCGGGCTACTGGCTGGCCATCACGTACACGGCCGGCAAGGGCAGCGTGAGCAAGGCCTTCTCCATCAAGGAACACGGCCCCGACGGCGCCAAGCGCCTGGCCATCGAGGAGCGCGAGCGCCAGCTCGAACAGAAACTGATGCACGTCAGCAACACCGCCGACACCGGCCACGCGCTCACCATTCCCTACCGCAAGGAGCCGCGCCCCCACGGCATGGCGGTTGCCGGGGCGAGGCAGGCGCAGTGAGGCAGGCGCGCGGCGACGGCGACAGTGCCGCCGCTGCGAAACCGTCACGCGTCTTGGGTCAGGTGGGTCAGGTCTTGGGTCAGAATGGCTGCGAGAAACGGGCGCCAACGAGCCTCGGGCGACTTGGGGAGTCCATCGAAACCAGCGGCAAGGCCGCTGGGAAGCAAAGCAGCAGCACGTCGAGCATGCCCAAAGGTGTTCCCAATTCCGCCGCCCTGTACGGCATTTGTGCCAGGCCCTGGGGTTTCGAGGTTTCGTTGATCCGCAACGGCGTGCGCTATTACAGGCAGTTCGGCCGCGCCAGCTACGGCGGCGAAGAGCAGGCGCTGCTGCAGGCCCAGGACTGGCGCGACCACATCGTGCGCAGCGTGCCGCCGGTGCCGCGCCGCGCGCGGGCCGAAAAAATGCGCGCCAACAACAGCACCGGCGTGCCGGGCGTGTTCCACCGGCTCGCGCCGGGCGGCCGGGTGCGCGGCTGGCTGGCCAAGACCTACATCGCGCAGGACGAGATCCTTCGCGCCGACTTTCCGGTCGCGGGCCTGGGCGACGCGGCGCAGATGCTGGCCATCCGCGAGCGCACCCAGCAGCTCGACCGCATGACGGGGCTGGTGCACCTGCACCCGGCCGAGGAGGCAATCCGCATGGGGCTGTCGGCGCATGCGGGCGGCCCGCGCGCGGCCAAGCGCTCCAAGTCCGAGATCACGCGGCGCAACAACACCAGCGGCGTGAGCGGCGTGCACTTCAAGACGCCGAACCCGAACCATCCGGGCTACTGGCTCGCCATCACCTACAGCACGGCCAAGGGCAGCGTGAGCAAGGCCTTCTCGGTCAAGGCGCACGGCAGCGACATGGCCAGGAACCTGGCCATTGCCGAGCGGCAGCGCCAGCTGGCCGAGAAGCTGCGCGCCGATGAAGCCGCATCGGCGCAGGCGGCGGCTGCGTCGCCACTCGAACCCGCCAAGCCCCGCAAGGGCCGTGAACCAGCCGAGTCCCGCGCGCCAGGGACGCCCAGGGCCCGCGCCACCTCCGGCCCCAAGCGTCCCCACTGACCCTGCGTGCCTTGCCCCTGCTCCGGCCTCGCCGACGCGCGGGGCCCGGCGGCCCCCGCATGCCCGAACCCATCTCCCAGCCCCGCCCCGAAGGCGGTGACTCCATGACCCACAAATCACTCCACCAACTGCTGCGCGTCGCGTCGCACCTGCTCGACCAGGCCGCGGCCGACATCCGCGCGGCCGACCTCGCGCCGGTGCCCGACAACATCCAGCGCATCGGACGCGCGCTGATCGAAGTGATCGAGGTGCAGCGGCAGATCTACACGGCGCAGCCCGAGCTGCAGCCCAAGTCGCTGGCCGCGTCGCCGCGCGAGCTCGAGGCCAACCGGCTCTTCACGCAGTTCACGCTCGAAGCGCTGGAGCTCGAGGACGCGGGCGACCCCGAGGCCGCGCGCGAGAAGTACACCGAGTTCATCGGCCTGTCGCCGTCGTACCCGCACCGGGAGATTGCGCGGGCGGAGATTCGCCGGCTGTCCTGAGGGCGGCCCTTTTCGGCGGCGCTGCTCGCCTTCACATCGCCCGCGAGATCACCTCTTTCATGATCTCGTTGGTGCCGCCGTAGATGCGCTGCACGCGCGCATCCGCGTACATGCGCGCCACCATGTACTCGCTCATGAAGCCGTAGCCGCCGAAGAGCTGCAGGCATTCGTCGAGCACGCGGCCCTGCGTCTCCGAGCCCCAGAGCTTGGCCATGGAGGCGGTGGCGGTGTCGAGCGTGCCGGCCACCAGGTCTTCGACGCAGCGGTCGATGAAGGCGCGGCCCACCTTGATCTGCGTGGCGATCTCGGCCAGCTTGAACTTGGTGTTCTGGAACTCGGCAATCGGCTTGCCGAAGGCCTTGCGGTCGCGCACGTAGCCGAGCGTGGCCTGGTAAGCGCCTTCCATGGTGGCCAGCGCGCTCAGGCCGATGATGGTGCGCTCGTACGGCAGGTCGCTCATGAGCTGGAAGAAGCCCTGCCCTTCCACGCCGCCCAACAGCGCATCGGCGCCCACGCGCACGTCGTCGAAGAAGAGCTCCGAGGTGTCCTGCGCCTTCATGCCGATCTTGTCGAGCACGCGGCCCACGCGAAAGCCCTGGCAGCCCTCGGTCTCCACGATGAGGATCGACGTGCCCTTGGCGCCCTGCCCCGGGTCGGTCTTGCACACCACCAGCACCACGCCCGCAAGAAAACCGTTGGTGATGAAGGTCTTCGAGCCGTTGACCACGTAGCCGCCGTCCGCCTTCTCGGCGCGCGTGCGCACGCCCTGCAGGTCGGAGCCCGTGCCGGGCTCGGTCATGGCGATGGCGCCCACCATCTCGCCGCGCGCCAGCAGCGGCAGGTAGCGGCGCTTCTGTTCGTCGGTGCCGTGGTTCAGGAAGTAGTGCGCCACGATGGAATGCACCGAGGTGCTCATGCCGTTGAGCCCGCGCCGCGCGGCCTCCTCGTAGAACACGGCCTCGTGGCGGAAGTCGCCGCCGCCGCCGCCGAACTCCTCGGGAATGTCGGCGCACAGCAGCCCGAGCGAGCCGGCCTTGCGCCAGATCTCGTGGCCCACGTGGCCGCGCTTGCGCGCCGCCTCGTCGCCGGGAAGCATCTCGGTCTCGATGAAGCGCACCACGTTGTCGCGGTACAGCTCCAGGTCTTCGTCGCTCCATGAGCGGCGGAAGTCGATGGACATGGGGTCTCCTTGGTGGTCTCGTTCGTTTCGCTTGTCTTTGTTGCGCGTCCGGTCTCAGCCCACGCGGCGCGAGCGGCCGGCCCAGTAGGGGTCGCGCAGCTGGAACTTCTGCAGCTTGCCCGCCGCCGACAGCGGCAGCGCGTCGCGGAACTCCACGCTGCGCGGGCACTTGTAGCCGGCGATGTGCCCGCGGCAATGCGCGATGACATCCGCCGCCTCCAGCGCCATGCCCTCGCGCCGCACGATCACCGCATGCACGCGCTCGCCCCACTTCTCGTCGGGCACGCCGATGACGGCGGACATCAGCACCTGCGGCAGCTGCGCGATGGCGTTCTCGACCTCGGCCGAATACACGTTCTCGCCGCCGCTCACGATCATGTCCTTCATGCGGTCGACCACGTACACGAAACCTTCTTCGTCCATGTAGCCGCCGTCGCCGGTGTGCATCCAGCCGCCGCGCAGCGCGGCCTCGGTTTCCTGCGGCTTGTTCCAGTAGCCCTTCATCACCATCGGCCCGCGCGCGACGATCTCGCCGACCTGCCCGTGCGGCAGCTCGTGGTCGTCGCCGTCGACGATGCGCAGCTCGGCGATCGAGATGGGCGTGCCGGCCGAGCGCAGCAGGCGCTCGCGCTCCGGCCCCGGCCGGTGGCAATGCGGCGCCAGCGCGGTGACCACCGGCGACAGCTCGGTCATGCCGTAGACCTGCGCGAACGCGGTGCCAGGAAAGGCGCGCATGGCCTGGTCGAGCAGCGCGGCGTCGATGGGCGCCGCGCCGTACGACAGCAGGCGCAGGCTCGACAGGTCGAACTCCGCGAAGCGCGGGTGCTCGATCACGCGCTTGATCATGGTCGGCACCAGGAACATCTCGGTGATGCGCGCCGACTGCAGCGTCTGCAGCACGGCCAGCTCGTCGAACATCGGCACCACGTGCACCGGCACCAGCCGCAGCAGGCTCTGCAGCGCGACGCCGCAGCCGGCCACGTGGAACATGGGCGCCGCGACGATGGCGGCGGCGTCGTGCGTGTCGCGCGGCAACGCAGCCACCGTGCCCAGCGCGTTGATGCACAGGCTGCCGTGCGTGAGCATCACGCCCTTGGGCTGGCCGGTGGTGCCGCCGGTGTACATGATGGCGGCGAGCTCGTCGCCGCCGTGCGGCGCGTCGTCGACCGGCGCGGCCTCGGCCAGCAGCGCCTCGTAGCCCAGCATGCCTTCGGGCACGGCGGCGTCGCCGCAATAGACCACCGTGCGCAGCGAGCGGGACAGCCCGCGCAGCGCGGGCACCATCGGCGCGAACAGGTCGTCCACCAGCAGGATGCGGGTGTCGCAGTCGTCCAGCGAGTACGCCACCTCCTTCGGGTTCCAGCGGATGTTCACGGGGTTGATCACGCCGCCGCCCCACCAGGTGCCGAAGAAGTATTCGACGAAGCGGTGCGAGTTGAGGCTCAGCATGCCGACCCGGTCGCCGCGGCCCATGCCCAGGCGCTGCAGCACGCCGCCCAGGCGCGCGACGCGGTCGGTGAACTCGGCGTGGTCGAGCCGCCTGGCGCCGCACACCACGGCGGTGGCGCCGGCCTTTTCGCGGCGGCCCTTGTGCAGGGGCTGGGTGAGGAACATGGGTGAGGTCTCCGTGGTCGTCGTTGTCGTCGTTGTCTTGGCAGGGGTCGATCGGGTCGGCGGATCACCGGATCACGGCGTGCACAGCGGCGCGATGGCCTCGGCCGCCACGCCCCAGCGGCGCAGCACCGTCGGGCCGTCGTCGCGCGCCGTGGCGGGCGGCACCACCGGCGCGGTGCGGCTGAAGCGCGGCGCGGGCGCGGGCTGCACCACGCCGCCCACGTCGGCGAAGGTGCCGCGCGCCACGTTGTGCGGGTGCCGCGGTGCCTCGTCCCAGTCGAGCACGGGCGCGAAGCAGGCGTCGCTGCCTTCGAGCAGCACGCACCACTCGTCGCGCGTGCGGGTGCGGAACACGTCGGCCATGCGCAGCTTGAGCAGCGGCCAGCGGTCGGCGTCCATCTGCGCGTCGAAGGCGGTGTCGTCGGCGATGCCGCAGCGCTCGCGCATGAGCGCGTAGAACTGCGGCTCGATCGCGCCTACGGCCACGTACTTGCCGTCGGCACAGGCGTAGGTGTCGTAGAAGTGCGCGCCGCCGTCGAGCATGTTCTCGCCGCGCTGGTTGCTCCACTGGCCGGCCGACTTGAAGCCGTACATCATGGCCGACAGCAGCGCCGCGCCGTCGGTCATGGCGGCGTCCACCACCTGCCCCTGGCCCGACTGCCTGGCCTCGTGCAGCGCCGCGAGGATGCCGAAGGCCAGCAGCATCGCGCCGCCGCCGAAGTCGCCCACGTAGTTCAGCGGCGGCACCGGCGGCTCGCCCGCGCGGCCGATGGCGTGCAGCGCGCCGCTGATGGCGATGTAGTTGATGTCGTGGCCCGCCGCATGCGCCAGCGGCCCGTGCTGGCCCCAGCCCGTCATGCGGCCGTAGACCAGCTTCGGGTTTCGCGCGTGGCAGGGCGCGGGGCCCAGGCCCAGGCGCTCCATCACGCCGGGGCGAAAGCCCTCGATCAGCACGTCGGCCCGCGCGATGGCGTCGAGCACCGGCTGCGCCGCGCCCGGCGCGCGCAGGTCGACCTGCAGCGTGCTGCGCCCGCGCGCCAGGATGTCGTGCGCGTCCGCCCGGGTGCCGGGGCGCGCGATGCGGACCACCTCGGCGCCCATGTCGGCGAACAGCATCGCGCAGAACGGCCCCGGGCCGATGCCCGCCATCTCGATGACCCGCAACCCCTGCAACGGACCTGCCATGCCTGTCTCCTTCGGCGCCGCGGCGCGCGCCTGTCGTGTGGCGGCATCTTGGCGCGCGGACGGCCGGGGTGCATCGTCGAAAGCGACGAATGCACGCGCGCCGGTGCCCGCGCGGGGCCGGCTCAGCCCGCGCGAAGCCGCGCCACGCGGCGCAGGTGCCACGACGGCGGGCCGAACTGGCCCTCGATGAGCGTGGCGCGGCGCACGTAGTGGCCCACCGCCAGCTCCTCGGTCATGCCCATGCCGCCGTGCAGCTGCACCGCGCCCTGCCCCACGGCCCGGCAGGCCTTCGCGGCCGCCACCTTGGCGGACGAGACGGCGCGCGCGCGTTCGGCGGGCGGCGCGGTGCCGATGGCCTCGCCCACGCTGGCGGTGAGCGCGGCGGCCAGTTCCAGCGCCATGTGCATGTCGGCCAGCCGGTGCTGCAGCACCTGGAAGCTGGAGATCGGCACGCCGAACTGCTTGCGCTGGCGCACGTGGTCGAGCGTGTCGCGCATCAGGCGGCGCATGACGCCGACCGACTCGGCGCACACGGCCAGCGTGGCCTCGTCGAGCGCCTGCTCGATCTGCGGCAGCGCGCCGCCCTCCTCGCCGAGCAGGGCACTGGCGGGCAGGCGGACCTTGTCGAAGGCGATGTCGGCGGCACGGCCGCCGTCGCGCGTGGGGTAGGCGCGCAGGCGCACGCCGGGCGTGTCGGCGGGCACGACCAGCAGCGAAAGCCCGGCGGCGCTGCGTGCGCTGACGAGGAAATGGCTGGCCCATGGCGCGGCATGCACCACCGCCTTTCGGCCGGCCAGGAGAAAGCCGTCACCTTCGCGCGCGAGCTCGGACTTCACGTCGGCGCGGTCGTGCCGGCTTTGCGGCTCGCCGTGCGCGAAGGCCAGCACGGCCTCGCCCGCGACGACCCGCGCCAGCAGCGCATCGGCCTGCGCGCCGGGGTGGCGCTGCAGCAGGCCCGCGCCGATCACCATGGTCGACAGGTAGGGCTCGGCCGCGAGCGCGCCGCCCAGCGTTTCCATCAGGGCCAGGTGCGCAGGCATGCCGCCGCCGAGGCCGCCCTGGGCTTCGGGCAGCGCCGCGCCCAGCAGGTCGAGTTCGCGCGCCAGCCCTTGCCAGAACGGCGGCGGCGCGTCGCCGGCATGGCGCAGCGCATGCAGCCGCTGCTCGAAGCCGTGCCGGTCGTCGAGGTAGCGCGCAAGGCTGTCGCGCAGCATCGAGAGGGTGTCGTCCTGTTCGGTGAGAGTGGGCATGGGTGGCACCTCAGTTCGCCAGCAGGTGCGCCGCAACGATGTTGCGCTGCACCTCGTTGGAGCCCGCGTAGATCGACGCGGCACGGTCGTTGAGGTAGGCCGACATCGAGAACACGGCCTCTTCGGAAATGGGCAGCTCGCCCTGCAGCCCGTCGTCCAGGGGCAGGTCGACGGCGGCATGGTGCGCGGCGATTTCCACACCGAGCTCGGTCAGCCGCTGGCGCAGTTCGGAGCCCAGCACCTTGCCCATGGAGGGCCGGATGCCCGGCGGCTCGCCGCGTGCCTGCGCGCGCAGCGACTGCAGCTCGGTGGCCTCGAGCGCGTCGATGGCGCATTCGGCGTCGGCGAGGCGCAGGGCCATGTCGTCGGCCTCGTGGGCATCGGACGATGCTGCGGCAAAGGCCGCGTCGGCCGCCGACTGCAGCCGGCGCAGGCGTGCGCGCAGCATCGGCGCCCAGGCTCCGCCGCGCTCGTGCTGCAGCAGGTACTTGGCGATGGTCCAGCCCTGGTTCTCCTCGCCGATGAGCCCGTCGGCGGGCACGCGCACGTCGTCGAAGAACACCTGGTTGAGCTCGTGGTCGCCCGAGATGCTGATGATCGGACGGATCGTGATGCCCGGCGCCGGCAGGTCGAAGCAAAGAAAGCTGATGCCCTGCTGCGGCTTGCCGCCCGAGGCGGTGCGCACCAGGCAGAACATCCTGTTGGCGTACTGCGCGTGAGTGGTCCAGATCTTGGTGCCGTTGAGCACGTAGTGGTCACCGTCGCGCACCGCCTTGCACTGCAGCGACGCCAGGTCGGAGCCCGACTGCGGCTCCGAGTAGCCCTGGCACCAGTAGTCCTCGCCCGAGCGGATGCCGGGCAGCCAGGCGCGCTTCTGCGCCTCGGTGCCGAAGGCGATGATCACCGGCGCGACCATGCCGGGCCCCATGGGCGCGCGCTGCGGCGCGTCGGCCGCAGCCAGTTCGGCCGCGAAGAGGTAGTGCTGCATCGGCGTCCAGCCGGTGCCCCCGTGCGCGACCGGCCACTGCGGCACGCTCCAGCCGCGCCCGGCAAGGATGCGGTGCCAGCCGTTGCCCTCGGCGTAGTCGCTGAAGATGCCCGAGCAGCGCCGCCCCGCGGTGCGCAGTTGGGGCGTCAGCTCACGCGCCAGGAAGTCTCGAACCTCGTCTTGGAAAGCGGTCTCCGCCGCCGTGAGTGCCCAGGCCATGGTGTTGTCTCGCTTCGGGAATACCGCGCGAGTGTGACGCCGGCCGGGCTGGCCGGCATCGTCGGATCGGACGAAAGGGTCGCCGGAGCGACAGCGCCCTGGCGCCAGCCCTCAGCCCTCAACCGTCAGACCTCGGCAGTCAGGCCGCCACGGTCTCTCGCGGCGCCGCGGCCTTGGCCGACACCGGCATGTGCTGCGCCCAGTCGATGATCTCCAGCGTGCCGTCGGCATGCTCGGCCAGCGCGGTGAGGCTTTCCACCCAGTCGCCGTCGTTGCAGTACAGGATGCCGTCGATGTCGCGCATCTCGGCATGGTGGATGTGGCCGCACACCACGCCCTGCGCGCCGCGGTTGCGGGCCTCGCGGGCCACGGCCGCCTCGAAGTCGCCCACGTAGCTCACGGCGCGCTTGACCTTGCCCTTGAGGTACTTGGACAGCGACCAGTACGGCAGCCCCATGCGCGCGCGCAGCGAGTTGAGGTGGCGGTTGAGCTTGAGCGTGAACTCGTAGAGCGAGTCGCCCACGTAGGCCAGCCACTTGGCGCACTGGATCACGCCGTCGAACAGGTCGCCGTGGATGATCCAGAGCTTGCGGCCGTCGGCCGTCTCGTGGATCCACTCGTCGGCCACGTCGATGCCGCCGAAGTTGTGGTGCAGGTACTTGCGGGCGAACTCGTCGTGGTTGCCCGGGATGAAGATCACGCGCGTGCCCTTGCGCGCCTTGCGCAGCAGCTTCTGGATCACGTCGTTGTGCGCCTGCGGCCAGTACCAGTGGCGCTTGAGCTGCCAGCCGTCGATGATGTCGCCGACCAGGAACAGCGTCTCGCACTCGGTGTTCTTCAGGAAGTCGAGCAGCGCCCGCGCCTGGCAACCGGGCGTGCCCAGGTGCAGGTCGGAGATCCAGAGCGTGCGGAACCGCAGGGGCTCGCGCACGTGGTCTTCGTCGTCCGGCTCCAGGGCCCGGGTCGCGGTGTCGCGCCATGCGCGAAGGAAAGCGTCGTCGCGTTGCATGGACGGGTAGGCTCCCACTGCCCGATGACGGCGCGATGGCACACCCGTGACATCCCGGTGACGCGTGGCCGCCCGGCAACGACACAATCCCGCGATGCGCCCTGGCCAGATCATCGTTCTCGCGACCCCCGTCTTCCTTCTTCTCATCGCCCTCGAGTTCGCGGTCGGCCGCGTGCGCGCCAAGCGCGGCACCGGGCAGGACACCTACCGCCTGGCCGACGCCGTGAACAGCATCGGGCTGGGCATGCTGAGCCAGATCAGCGCGGTGCTCACGGGGCTGCTGCGCATCGGCATCTACACGGCCGTGTACTCGGCGGTGGCGCTGTTTCCGCAGGAGGCCGCGCGCGACTTCTGGAGCGCCTGGTACGGCTGGCTGCTGGCGCTGGTGTTCTACGACCTTTGCTACTACTGGCTGCACCGCATGGGCCACGAGTCGGCCGTGCTGTGGGCGGCGCACGTGGTGCACCACCAGAGCCAGCACTACAACCTGTCGACCGCGCTGCGCCAGACCTCCAGCGGCGCGCTGCTGGGCTGGGTGTTCTACCTGCCGATGGCGGTGGCGGGCGTGCCCCCGCTGGTGTTCGGCGTGGTGGCGCTCGTCGACCTGCTCTACCAGTTCTGGGTGCACACCGAGCAGGTGGGCAAGCTGGGCTGGTTCGACCGCTGGTTCTGCTCGCCGTCGAACCATCGCGTGCACCACGCGGTGAACGACCGCTACCTCGACCGCAACTACGGCGGCATCCTGATCGTGTGGGACCGCCTGTTCGGCACCTTCCGCGAGGAAGACGAGCGCTGCGTCTACGGCACGCGCGGCGAGCTGCGCAGCTGGGACCCGCTGTGGGCCAACGCCGAGGTGTACTGCGGGCTGGCCAGGGATTCATGGCATGCGCGCAGCTGGGCCGACAAGCTGCGCGTGTGGTTCAAGCCGCCGGGCTGGCGGCCGGCCGACGTGGCCGAGCGCTTTCCCAAGACGATGTTCGACATTTCGAAGGTGACGCGCTACGAGCCGGAAGTGGGCCGGGGCGTGCAGTGGTTCGCCGGGCTGCAGTTCGTGGTGCTGCTGGGCCTCGTCGCAGTTTTTCTGTGGTTCTCCGACACGGTCCCGTTGCCGCAGGCGGCCGTGTGGCTCGCCGCGCTGACGGCGGGGCTGTGGGCCGTGGGCGGGGTGCTGCAGGGGCGGCTGACGGTGACCGAGGTGTTGCTGATGGAGGCCTCGGCGCTGGCCACGGCGAGCGCGGCGCTGGGCCTCGAAGGACTGCATCACGTCTGCAAGCCGCTGGCCTTGGGCATCGCGATCTTTCTGGTCGCTCGGCGGGCGATGGTGCGCGGCGGGGTGACGGCCTTCGACGGGATGCTGCTGGCGGGGCTGGTGGCATCGCTCGCGGGCGACGTGCTGCTGATGGGGTCGGCCAGGCTGTTCGTGCCGGGGCTGGTGTGCTTTCTGCTGGCGCACCTGGCGTACATCGCGCTGTTTCGCATCGGCGTCGGGCTGTTTCCGCGGCGCGGGGTGCTGGCGGTGACGCTGCTGATCGGCGCGGGGATGTATGCGTTTCTCTGGCAGGGCGGGTTGCCCGTGGCGCTGCGGGTGCCGGTCGGGGTCTACGTGGTGGTGATTGCATGCATGGCGGCACAGGCCATCGGTCGCGCGGCCGTGCTGCGGCGCCGGGACCCGGCCGCGCCGTGGGTGGCGGTGGGCGCCTGCTTCTTCATGCTGAGCGATTCGCTGCTGGCGACGAACCGGTTCGTGATGCCGCTGCCGCTGGCGTCGCTGTGGGTGCTGGGGACGTACTACGCGGCGCAGATATTGATCGTGCGGCACGCGCGCCAAGCGGCCTGAATGGGTGTTGCGCTCTCCCCTCCCGGGGGAGGGCGGGGGTGGGGGCACCCGGCGTCTGCATCGGGCGCCCTGCGTGCCCCCTCCCGACCTCCCCCCGGAAGGGGGAGGAGCAAGACCGGATCAATCCACGCAGCGCTGGATTTCCACCGTCGAGTGGCGGATCTCCTCGTGCATCGAGAAGCAGGCGCGCACCTCGTCGGCCGTGAGCGTGAGCGAGTGCGTCACCACCGTCAGTGCGCAGGCATACGCATCGCGCCCCACGCGCCACACGTGCAGGTCGGCCACGCGGGTTTCCGATGCGGCCAGCATGGTCTCGACGCCTTCGCGGATTGCTTCCGTCACCGGGTGGTCCATCTCGCGGTCGAGCAGCACCTTGCCGGTTTCCTTCAGCAGCCCCTTGGCCCACATGGCCACCAGCACCGCACCGACGATGCCCATCGCCGGGTCGAGCCAGGCCCAGCCGTAGAACCAGCCACCCAGCAGCGCGGCGATGGCCAGCACCGAAGTGGCGGCGTCGGCCACGACGTGGATGTAGGCCGAGCGCAGGTTCAGGTCGTGGCCGTGGTCGTCATGCGCGTGGCCGTGATCGTGATCGTGATCGTGGCCGTGCCCATGGTCGTGTCCGTGGTGATGCGCCCCGCCCAGCAGCCGCGCGCAGACCAGGTTGACCACCAGCCCCAGCACCGCCACCGAAATCGCCTCGGGGTAGTGGATGGCCGAGGGCGACCACAGCCGCTCGAGCGAACCCACCACCATCAGCGCCGCGATGCCCAGCAGCACCAGCGCGCTGGCAAAGCCGGCCAGCACCTCGATCTTCCAGGTGCCGAAGGCGAAGCGCGGGTCGCGCGCATAGCGCCGGGCGGCCGCGTAGGCGAATGCGCTCAGGCCGATGGCCAGTGCGTGCGAGCTCATGTGCCAGCCGTCGGCCAGCAACGCCATCGAGTTGAACCACCAGCCCGCGCCGATTTCCACCACCATCATCACGGCGGTGATCCACATCACGAGGCGGGTGCTGCGCTCGGCGGAGGTGTTGTCGGCGCCGAAGTGGTGGTCGTGCTTCCAGGCACTCAGGTCATGCGTGTGCATTCGTCAGGCTCCGAAGAGGTCGGCGCTGTCGGCGCGGCCCGAAGGCGGCGCCACGCCCAGGTGGCGGTAGGCGGCGAGCGTGGCGATGCGCCCGCGCGGCGTGCGTTGCAGGTAGCCCTGCTGGATGAGGTAGGGCTCGATCACGTCCTCGATGGTGTCGCGCTCCTCGCCGATGCTGGCCGCCACGTTGTCCAGCCCCACGGGGCCGCCGTCGAAGCGGTGGATCACGGCCTCGAGCAGCTTGCGGTCCATCAGGTCGAAGCCCTGCGGGTCGACATCGAGCATGGCCAGCGCCTTGTGCGCGATGTCTTCCGTGATGCGGCCGTTGCCCTTCACCTCGGCGTAGTCGCGCACGCGGCGCAGCAGGCGGTTGGCGATGCGGGGCGTGCCGCGCGAGCGGCGGGCGATCTCAAAGCCGCCGGCCGGGTCGGTCTCGACCTTGAGCAGGCGGGCGCTGCGGGTCACGATGAGCGCGAGCTCGTCGGGCGTGTAGAACTCCAGCCGCGCCACGATGCCGAAGCGGTCGCGCAGCGGGTTGGTCAGCATGCCGGCGCGGGTGGTGGCGCCCACCAGCGTGAAGGGCTGCAGGTCGAGCTTGATGCTGCGCGCCGCGGGGCCCTCGCCGATCATGATGTCGATCTGGTAGTCCTCCAGCGCGGGGTACAGGATTTCCTCGACGACCGGGCTCAGCCGGTGGATCTCGTCGATGAAGAGCACGTCGTTGGGCTCGAGGTTGGTCAGCAGCGCCGCCAGGTCCTTGGGCTTCTCGAGCACCGGGCCCGAGGTCTGGCGCAGGTTCACGCCCAGCTCGGCCGCGATGATGTGCGACAGCGTGGTCTTGCCCAGGCCGGGCGGCCCGAAAAGCAGCACGTGGTCGAGGGCTTCCTTGCGCTTGCGCGCGGCGCCGATGAAGATCTCGAGCTGCTCGCGCACCTTGGCCTGGCCGACGTACTCGTCGAGCAGCTTGGGGCGCAAGGCACGCTCGATCGCCTCTTCGTTGGGCGAGGCGGGGGCGGCGGACACCACGCGTTGGGGGGCGGGCGCGAAGTCGTCGGTCTGGATGGTCATTGCGAGGGGGTTCTTCGAAGGCGAGTTTAGTGCCTGCCACACTGGCAGAATGCTCCGGCCGTGTATCCGGCCATATAACAAACGAGGGGAAGCCAGCACGTGTCGATCTACGAACTGAAGCCGCGTTTCCAGGCCCTGCTGCGGCCGCTGGTGGTCCGACTGCATGCGATGGGCGTCACCGCCAACCAGGTGACGCTGGCGGCATGCGTCGTCTCGGTCGCACTCGGGCTGTGGCTCTTCTTCTCGGCCCCCTCCCTTGCGGCCTTCGCGCTCATCCCGCTGTGGATGTTCCTGCGCATGGCCTTCAACGCCATCGACGGCATGCTGGCGCGCGAACACCACCAGCAGAGCAAGCTGGGCGCCTTCCTCAACGAACTGACCGACGTGGTCTCCGACGCCGCGCTGTACCTGCCCTTTGCGCTGGTGGCACCGTTCAGCGGCTTCTGGGTCGGCACGGTGATCGTGCTGGCCGGCCTGAGCGAATTCGCCGGCGCGCTCGGCCCCACGGTGGGCGCCTCGCGCCGCTACGACGGTCCGCTGGGCAAGAGCGACCGGGCCTTCGTGTTCGGCGCGCTCGGACTGTACGTCGCACTCGGCGGCCCGCTGCCGGGCTGGACGGGCTGGCTGATGCCGCTGCTGGCGGCGCTGGTGGCCTGGACCACGGTCAACCGCATCCGCCGCGCGCTGGCGGAAGCCGGGGCCGTGCCGGCAGCGCCAGGCTGAGCGCGGCGGCACCGCAAGACAAATCGACCAATAAAAAACTCACAGGGATTCAATGACAGACACAACCAACATGGCGCCTTCGCGCGTTCCCGAAGAACGCCAGTTCCAGACCCACGACGGCGAATCGCTGTTCTACCGCCGCTGGCCCGCCACGGGCGCCGCGCGGCGCGGCGCCATCGTGCTGTTCCACCGCGGCCACGAGCACGGCGCGCGCATGGCGCACCTGGTCGACGAGCTGAACCTGCCCGATTTCGACTTCTACGCCTGGGACGCCCGCGGCCACGGCCGCTCGCCGGGCCAGCGCGGCTACAGCCCCAGCTTCGGCACCTCGGTGCGCGACGTGCAGACCTTCGTGCAGCACATCGGCAGCGCGCACGGCGTGCCCGAGCAGGACATCCACGTGGTCGCGCAGAGCGTGGGCGCGGTGCTGATCGCCACCTGGGCGCACGACTACGCCCCCAAGGTGCGCGGCCTCACCCTCGCCTCGCCGGCCTTCAAGGTGAAGCTGTACGTGCCGTTCGCGCGCGCCGGCCTGGGCCTGATGCACAAGCTGCGCGGCCTGTTCTTCGTGAACAGCTACGTGAAGGCGAAGTTCCTCACGCACGACCCCGCGCGCATCGCCAGCTACGAGAGCGACCCGCTCATTTCGCGCCCCATCGCGGTCAACATCCTGCTGGGCCTTTATGAAGCGGCCGACCGCGTGGTGGCCGACGCCAACGCCATCACGCTGCCGGTGCAGCTGCTCATTTCCGGCGCCGACTGGGTGGTGCACCACAAGCCGCAGCACCAGTTCTTCGAGCGCCTCGGCAGCGCGGTGAAGACCAAGACCGAG
This sequence comes from Variovorax sp. OK212, assembly GCF_900112425.1. Classification (GTDB taxonomy): domain Bacteria; phylum Pseudomonadota; class Gammaproteobacteria; order Burkholderiales; family Burkholderiaceae_C; genus Variovorax. Next base: position 150,117 of record NZ_FOLP01000010.1, read on the forward strand.
CTGCCGGGCTTCTTCCACGACACGCTGGGCGAGAAAGACCGCGCGCCCGCCGTGGCGCAGATCCGCGAATTCATCCTGCAGCGCTTCGACGAACCGGCCGTGCCGGTCGACCGCCGCGAGGCGCACCTGAGCGGCGACACGGCCGACGAGTCGCGCGCGCTGGCCGAGCCGCTGTCGCCGCTGTCGCCGCGCGGCGCCTACTGGGCCATGACCCGCGCCAGCCTGCGCCTGGGCGGCACGATGTCAGACGGCATCAAGCTGGGCCATGAGACCGGCTTCGACTCGGGCAGCACGCTCGACTACGTGTACCGCAACCAGCCGAAGGGCAGCTCGGCGCTCGGCCGCTCCATCGACAACACCTACCTGAACTCCATCGGCTGGCGCGGCATCCGCCAGCGCAAGATCCACGTCGAGGAGCTGCTGCGCATCGCCATGGAGCGCCTCGCCGAAATGCACCGCGAGGTGCGCGTGATGGACATCGCCGCCGGCCACGGCCGCTACGTGCTCGACGCGGTGCAGGCCAGCCCGGTGAAGGCCGCCTCGATCCTGCTGCGCGACTACAGCGACATCAACGTGCGCGACGGCCGTGCGCTCATCGCCGAGAAGGGCCTGGAAGACGTCGCGCAGTTCGTGCAGGCCGACGCCTTCGACCGCATGAGCCTGGCGAGCGTCACGCCGCGGCCCACGCTGGCCGTGGTGTCGGGGCTGTACGAGCTGTTCCCCGACAACGAGATGGTGCGCCGCTCGCTCGCGGGCGTGGGCGACGCGGTGGAAGACCGGGGCTACCTGGTCTACACCGGCCAGCCGTGGCATCCGCAGCTCGAGATGATCGCGCGCGCCCTCACCAGCCACCGCCAGGGCGAAGCCTGGGTGATGCGCCGCCGCACCCAGTACGAGATGGACCAGCTGGTGGAAGAAGCGGGCTTCCGCAAGATCGACCAGCGGGTCGACGAGTGGGGCATCTTCACGGTGTCGCTGGCGGTGCGCACCGAGCGATGAGCGCAGCGGCGCGCGGCACCGAGGCCTTGCAATGACCGCCTGGCTGGCACAGCGGCCCTGGAAGCGCGCCGCCGCCTGGCTGGTATTTTTGGGGCCGTTGTTCTACGCGACCTACGGGTTTGCCAACTGGTGGGCCACCACGCGCGCCAGCGTGCCGTCGATGGCCTTCGCGTGGGAGCGCCATGTGCCGTTCTGGCCCTGGACGATCTTTCCGTACTGGACCATCAACGTCTTCTACGCGCTGTCGCTGTTCCTCGCGCGCAGCAAGCACACGCTCGACCGGCACGCGCTGCGGCTGGTCACGGCCACGCTCGTCGCCTGCACCTGCTTCATCCTGTGGCCGCTGCACTTCAGCTTCGGGCAGCCGCCGGTGGACGGGGCGCCGGCCTTCCTGTTCAACGCGCTGCGCGGCTTCGACCAGCCGTTCAACCAGGCGCCTTCGCTGCACATTGCGCTGGCCGTGATCCTGTGGGACTGGTACCGGCAGTTCCTGCGGCCGCTGTGGGCGCGGCTGGTGCTGCATGTGTGGGCCTTCGCCATCTGCGCGTCGGTGCTCACGACGTGGCAGCACCACTTCATCGACATTCCGACCGGCGCGCTGCTGGGCATCTTCTGCGTGTGGCTGTGGCCGCTGGAGCGCGTGGTGTCGATGCCTCGCGCCTGGCATCGCACGCGCGACGCGCAACGCCGGAAGCTGGGCGGCTTCTATGCGGCGGGCGCGGTGCTGTGCCTGGCCGCCGCGCTGTACGGCGGCGGCATCGCGCTGTGGCTGGCCTGGCCGGCCGCGTCGCTGGCGCTGGTGGCGCTCAACTACATCGGTTTCGGCGCGCGCGGCTTCCAGATGAACCGCCATGGCCGCATGGGCTGGGCGGCGCGCTGGCTGTTCGCGCCCTACCGGCTCGGCGCGGCCGCCAACGCCTGGCTGTGGACGCGCAAGCTGCCGGCCTCGGTCGAGGTGGTGCCCGGCCTGCGGCTGGGCCGCCGCCCGACGCGCGCCGAATGGCTGGCCGCCGGCCGGCCCCGGCTGGTGAGCCTGTGCGCCGAGCTGCAGCTGCCGGCCGGCGTGCCGCATGCGCGCTGCGTGCCGCTGCTCGACCTGACGGTGCCGCCCACCGTGCGGCTGCAGCGCGCGGCGGCGGTCATCGAAGGTCAGCGGCGCAACGCTGCAAGCGCCACGCGCCGTGCAGAAGGCGCTACGCACCGTGCCGAAAGCGCTACCGTATGGGTCTGCTGCGCGCTCGGCTTCTCGCGCAGCGCGGCCGCGTCCATCGCCTGGCTGGGCCGCTACGGCGCGGCCGGCGGTGTGGCGCAGGCCGAGGCCGCCGTGCGCCGTGCCCGCCCGCAGATCGTGCTGCGCGGGGCATGGCTGGCGTCGCTGGAACCCCTGAAGCCGCTGTCGAAGCTGCCGGAGGTCCCACGCCATGACTGACAACGAACGCACCACCTGTACCGCGCTGGCCGGCCTGCTGCGCGCCGCCGCGCTGCTGGCCCTCTGGGGCTTCGCGCTCACCTGCATCGCCGCGCTGGTGCTCGCACTGACGCTGCGCTCGCTCTCCACCACGGCCACCATGGCGTTCGGCGCGGTGGTGGTGCTGGGGGCGCTGGAGCGCTACTTCGCGTTCCGCCTGCGCTTCGACGAGGCGCTGTTCGACGGCCTCGCGCGCAGCACCGTGACCTCGCTCGACGCGCTCGACAAGGCGCTCGCCTCGCTCGGGCTGCGCGATGCGCCACAGCACCAGCAACCGCACCAGCCGCCCACGCGCGCGCTGGAAGACCGCGTGCAGGGCACGCGCCAGCTCATGCAGCGCCACGCCATCGTGGTGGCCTGCCAGAGCGCCATGTTCCTCCTCGCCTTGATGACACAGGACCTCTCTTGACCGCAGAAGACAACAAGAACAACGACAAACCCGAAAGCACCGTGCTGCGGCGCGGGCTCGCCATCGTGGCGGGCAAGCTGATCATCGGCGCGGCCGGCCTGCTGACCGGCGTGCGCGCCATCTGGTCGGGCACCAGCCCCAAGGCCGAGCAGACGCTGTACTTCGCCAACCACACGAGCCACGGCGACTTCGTGCTGCTGTGGGCCACGCTGCCGCCCGACCTGCGCGCGCTCACGCGGCCCGTCGCCGGGCAGGACTACTGGGAAGCGTCGAAGCTGCGCAACTTCATCGGCCGCGACGTGTTCAACGCGCTGATGATCCGGCGCGACGGCTCGGGCCAGGGCGGCAACCCGGTCGACCAGATGAAGGAGGCGCTGGAAGGTGGCGACTCGCTCATCATGTTCCCCGAGGGCACGCGCAACACGGGCGACGACATCCTGCTGCCGCTGAAGAGCGGCCTGTTCCACCTGGCGCGCGCCTGCCCGCACGTGCGGCTGGTGCCGGTGTGGATCGAGAACCTCAAGCGCGTGCTGCCCAAGGGCGTGCTGGTGCCGATTCCGCTGGCCTGCACGGTGCGCTTCGGCACGCCGCTGGTACTGGCGCAGGGAGAAGACAAGGTGTCGTTCCTGGCCCGCGCGCGCACGGCGATGCTGGACATGCGGCCCGAGTACGACCGCGTCGACACCAACGGACAGAACAACGGGGGGACCGCCGCATGATCGAACTCTCCCCCTTCGCCTGGACCACCTTCAAGCTCTTCGGCGGCGTCTTCGGCGTGCTGGTGCTGGCCTCGGCCATCGGCGCGGTGCTGAAGTGGCGCGTGGCGCACGGCCAGCCGCACTCGGTCATCGACAACCTCAACTCGCGCGTGAACGCGTGGTGGGTGATGGTGGCGGTCATCGGCATCGCCTTTGCCTTCGGCAAGGGCGGCGTGATCGTGCTGTTCTACCTGATCTCGTTCTACGCGCTGCGCGAGTTCATCAGCCTGGCCTACACGCGGCGCGGCGACCACGGCGCCATTGCGCTGGCCTTCTTCGTGGCGCTGCCGGGCCAGTACTTCCTGATCTGGATCGACTGGTACGGGCTGTACTCCATCTACATCCCGGTCTATGCCTTCCTGATCCTGCCCATCCTGGCGGCGGTGGGCGGCGACACGCAGCGCTTCCTGGAGCGCACCTCCAAGATCCAGTGGGGGCTGATGGTGTGCGTGTTCTGCATCAGCCACGTACCCGCGCTGCTCACGCTGCAGATTCCGGGCTTCGAGGGCCGCAACCTGCTGCTGATCGCGTTCCTGGTGATCGTGGTGCAGGGCAGCGACGTGCTGCAGTACGTGTGGGGCAAGCTGTTCGGCAAGCGCAAGGTGGCGCCCGAGCTGTCGCCCTCCAAGACCTGGGAAGGCCTGATCGGCGGCGTGGCGAGCGCCACCGCGCTGGGCGCGGCGCTGTACTGGGCCACGCCGTTCAACCCGTGGCAGGCGGCGCTGATGGCGCTCACCATCTGCCTCATGGGCTTCTTCGGCGGCCTCGTGATGTCGGCCATCAAGCGCGACCGCGGCGTGAAGGACTGGGGTTCGATGATCGAGGGCCACGGCGGCATGCTCGACCGGCTCGACTCGGTGATCTTCGCCGCGCCCATCTATTTCCACGCCCTGCGCTACTGGTGGGTGCCGTGAGCACCGGGCGCGTTCAGCACGACGCGCCGCTCGAATGCGCCGACGCCGCGGCCTGGACGCGCTGGCTGCGGCGCCACCATGAGAGCGCGGCCGGCATCTGGCTGCGCATCGCGAAGAAGGGCTCCGGCATTGCGTCGATCGACCATCCGCAGGCGCTCGAAGAGGCGCTGTGCCACGGCTGGATCGACGGCCAGCGCAAGAGCGACGACGCGCAGTACTTCCTGCAGCGCTTCACGCCGCGCAGCATGTGGTCGCAGATCAACCGCGACAAGGTGCGCAAGCTCATCGACGACGGCCGCATGCAGCCCGCCGGCCTGGCCGAGGTGGCGCGCGCGAAGGCCGACGGGCGCTGGGACGCGGCCTACGAAGGCGCCAGCGTGGCGACCGTGCCGCCCGACCTGCAGGCGGCGCTGGACGCCAACAGGAAGGCCGCGAAGTTCTTCGCCACGCTCGACGCGCGCAACCGCTATGCGGTGCTGTTCCGCACGCAGGGTGCGAAAAAACCGGAGACCCGGGCGCGCCGCATTGAAAAGTTCGTCGAGATGCTGGCGCGGGGCGAGAAGATCCACCCCTGAGGGCCATCGCCGCGCATCGGCCGGTGCTGCCTCGCATTTTTCCGCCTCGCACCCGAGGGTAAGCAACATGTTCAAGCGAGGCCTGTTCCCCCACACTGCGCCGTGATTGGCACGGTTTCTGCTCGTCAGGTCGACGATGGCCGCCGCGCCACCGCGCACCATGACCGAGCTTCACTTCACCCGACAACTGACCACCGAGGCCCAGGCGCAGGCCTCCAGCGTGGACGCCTGGGAGCAGCGCTACGAGCAGCTCTCCAACGGCCGCTTCGCCGGCCTCTCCGAGGACCTGCACCTCGACTACGTCCAGGTCTTCCACGAGCACGCGAACCAGACGGTGCTGCAGGCGGGCCACGGCCGGCCCGGCACCATCGCCTTTGCCGTGACCCAGGTCGAGCAGCCGGGCAGCTGGTATTGCGGGCATGACATCGGCGGACGCCGGCTGATCGCCCTCTCCCCGCAGCGCGAGTTCGAGCTGCTCGCGGGCGCCGGCATGGACCTGATGGCCGTGTGCATCGACGCCGCGCCGCTGTCGGAGCTGGCCGCCACGCTGTTCGGCCCCGGCTTCGAACTGCGCCTGCCCGAGCCGGTGCCGGTGCGCGAACCCGGCTTCGACGAGACCGAATTCACCCGCCTGCTGGGCGCGGCCCTGACGCTGGCGCGCGAGAACCTCGCCCAGCTGGAGCAGCCCGCCGCGCGGCACATGCTGTCGCTCTCACTGGCCGACGCCGTGCTGCACTGCATCGGCTCCGACGCCTTCGAGGCCGAGCTGCCCGCCAGCACGGTGGCGCGCCGGCACATCGTGGCCATGGCGCGCGAGTACATGCACGCGCACGCCGACGAAGCCATCAGCGTGCCCGACCTGTGCACCGCCACCGGCGTGTCGCGCCGTGCGCTGCAGTACGCCTTCGAGGACGTGGTGCACCTGAGCCCCGTCACCTACCTGCGCGTGATGCGCCTGAACCGCGTGCGCTGCGAGCTGCAGACGCGCGTGCGGGACACCATCGGCGACGTGGCCGCGCGCTGGGGCTTCTGGCACCTGTCGCGCTTTGCGAGCGACTACAGCCGCCTGTTCGGCGAACTCCCCTCGGCCACGCGCATGCGCTGGCTTGCCAAATCCGGATAACGCTCCAGGGGGCTGCGACCTTAACTTCGCTGTTGTTCACCACAACAACATGCGAAGAAGGATGCAGCCATGCGCAGCAGCTACCACCGAACGCCCCGCAAGGCCACGCAACGTTTCCTTGCCACGGCGCTGGCACTGGCCCTGGGCGCCGCCGGCGCGCTGGGCGCAGGCAACGCTTTGGCCCATGGCGGCGCGGCCCACATGGTGCCGCTGAAGAAGACCGTTGAAGACTTCGGCGCCACGGTGCGCTGGGACGGCTTCGGCGGCGTGTTCACCATCTCGCGCAACGGCACGCTGGTGCGCGTCAAGCCAGGCTCGAAGACCGCGCTGATCAACGGCCAGCCGCTGCAGCTCGACGTGCCGGTGGTCATGCGCAAGGGCACGGCCTTCGTGTCGCACGACTTCATCAACCAGGTGTTCCAGTCCAGCCTGGACAAGACCTTCGTGGTCGAGCGCGTGGCCAACCCGCTGAACCCGCTCACGGCCGCCGAGATCCGGGCCACGGTCGACGTGCTGAAGGCCTCCGGGCGCTACAAGCCCGGCCTGCGCTTCACCGAGATCAGCGTGAAGCGCCCGCCGAAGGACCAGGTGTGGGCCTTCGCGCTGGCCGGGCAAGCGGTGCAGGCGCCGCGCCAGGCCGAGTTCGTCGCGCTCGACGGCAAGAAGGTGATCGAGGGCACGGTCGACCTCGCGGCGCGCAGCCTCACGGCCTGGAAACCGGTGGAAGGCGCGCACGGCATGGTGCTGCTGGACGACTTCGCCACGGTGCAGAGCGCCATCGAGGCCAGCGCCGACTACGCCAGGGCGCTGGCCGTGCGCGGCATCGCCGACGTGAAGAAGGTGGTGGCCACGCCGCTGACCGTGGGCTACTTCGACGGCAAGGACTCGCTGCGCCAGGAAGACCGCCTGCTGAAGGTGGTGAGCTACCTGGACGTGGGCGACGGCAACTACTGGGCGCACCCGATCGAGGGGCTGGTGGCGGTGGTCGACCTCGAGCAGAAGAAGGTCATCAAGATCGAGGACGGCGGCCTGGTGCCGGTGCCGCTCAAGCCCACGCCCTACGACGGGCGCGACCGCGCGGGCGCACCCGCGCCCAAGCCGCTGGACATCACCGAGCCCGAGGGCAAGAACTACACCATCGCCGGCAACACGCTGCACTGGCGCAACTGGGACTTCCATGTGCGCCTCGACTCGCGCGTGGGGCTGGTGCTGTCGACCGTCACGTACAACGACAAGGGCACGAAGCGCAAGGTGATGTACGAGGGCTCGCTGGGCGGCATGATCGTGCCCTACGGCGACCCCGACACAGGCTGGTACTTCAAGGCCTACCTCGACTCCGGCGAGTACGGCATGGGCACGCTGACCTCGCCCATCGAGCCGAACAAGGACGCGCCGCAGAACGCGGTGCTGCTGGACGCCACGCTGGCCGACTACACCGGCACGGCCACCCAGGTGCCGCGCGCCATCGCGGTGTTCGAGCGCTACGCCGACGCGGAATTCAAGCACCAGGAAATGGGCAAGCCCAACATCAGCGTGGAACGCCGCGAACTGGTGGTGCGCTGGATCAGCACGGTGGGCAACTACGACTACATGTTCGACTGGGTGTTCGCGGAGAACGGCACCATCGGCATCAACGCGGGCGCCACCGGCATCGAGGCGGTGAAGGGCGTGAAGTCGCGCACCATGCAGGACGCCACCGCCGCCGAGGACACACGCTACGGCACGCTGCTGGACCACCACATCGTGGGCACCACGCACCAGCACATCTACAACTTCCGCCTCGACATGGACGTGGACGGCGAGGCCAACTCGCTCACCGAGGTCGACCCGGTGGTGCTGCCCAACACCCGCGGCGGCCCGCGCACCAGCACCATGCAGACGGTGCAGCGAACGGTGCAGAACGAGCAGCAGGCGGCGCAGAAGTTCGACCCCTCGACCATCCGGCTGCTGAGCAACCCGGCGAAGAACAACAAGGTCGGCAACCCGGTGTCGTACCAGCTCATTCCGTACGCGGGCGGCACGCACCCGATTGCCAAGGGCGCCAACTTCGCCAAGGACGAGTGGATCAACCACCGCCTGAGCTTCATGGACCGCCAGCTCTGGGTGACGCGCTACAACCCCGACGAGCAGTTCCCCGAAGGCAAGTACCCGAACCGCTCCGACAAGGACACGGGCCTGGGCCAGTTCACGGCCGACAACCAGGACATCGTGAACACCGACAACGTGGTGTGGCTCACCACCGGCACCACGCACGTGGCGCGCGCGGAGGAGTGGCCGATCATGCCCACCGAGTGGGTGCACGCGCTGCTCAAGCCCTGGAACTTCTTCGACGAGACGCCGACGCTGGGGCTGAACCGCCCCGCGAAATGACGGACCGCGACCGCACACCGAACAACGACACCGCACGCACCGACATGAACAACCGCTCTACTTCACATCCGTCTTCGCGCCCCAAGCTCGCGCAGCTCGCGCGCGCCACCACCGCGCTGGTCGCCACGCTCGGCATGGCCGCCGGCCTGCAGGCGCAAGCCCAGGCCCAGCCCGCCGCGCCGCAGGACGAAGTCTTCGGCCGCTACGAAGACCTGATGACGCTGCCGCCCGAGCTGCAGGCCCCCACCTACCGCCACATGGACCGGCTGTACCCGACGCGCACGATCCAGCGCGGCACGCATGTGCACCCGCTGCCCGAGGGGAAGAAGATCGACGTGAGCTACCAGGTGGGTGATCAGCGCTACGGCATCGACGAGTTCATGGCACGCAACCGCACGGCCGGCCTGCTGGTGCTCAAGGACGGCAAGGTCGTGCTCGAGCGCTACGCCATGGGCAACGACGCGAAGACGAAATGGCTGTCGTTCTCCGTGGCCAAGTCGCTGTCGTCCACGCTGGTGGGCGCGGCGGTGAAGGACGGCTTCATCGCCAGCCTCGACGATTCGGTGGTCAAGTACGTGCCCGCGCTGCGCGGCTCGGCCTACGACGAGGTCACGGTGAAGCAGGTGCTGCAGATGAGCTCCGGCGTGGCCTGGAACGAGGACTACCTCGACCCCGCGTCCGACCGCCGCCAGATGCTGCGCGCCCAGCTCGCGCAGGAAAAAGGCGCGGTGCTGAAGTTCATGGCCCAGCTGCCGCGCGTGGCGCCGGCGGGCACCCGGTTCAACTACAGCACGGGCGAGACCTACCTGGTCGGCGAGATCCTCGCGGGGGCCATCAAGCAGCCGATCAGCGCGTACCTGTCGAAGAAGATCTGGGCGCCCTTCGGCATGGAGGCCGACGCCTACTGGCAGCTCGACTCGCCCAACGGCCAGGAGTTCACCGGCAGCGGCGTGAACGCCACGCTGCGCGACTTCGGGCGCTTCGGCCTGTTCGTGCTCGAAGGCGGCGTGGCCGGCGGCAAGCAGGTGCTGCCCGCGAACTGGATCGCCGACGCCACGCGCGCCGACCCGGCGCAGCGCCTCGCGCCCGGCACGCTCAAGGGCTTCGAGCCGATGGGCTACGGCTACCAGTGGTGGACCTTTCCGGTCGGCGAGAAGGCGCTGCCCAACCTCGACGGCGGGCTGTTCGCCGCGCTCGGCATCTTCGGCCAGCAGATCTACATCAACCCGAAGGAGAAGCTGGTGGTCGCGATCCACAGCACCTGGCCCAAGCCCATCCACGGGCCGAGCCTGGTCGAGACCGACGCGCTGCTCGGCGCGCTGACGGCCGCCCTTCGCAAGTAGGCGCGCAGCCGTCGCACAGCAAACGCACGGCAGGCGCACATCAGGCGCATTCCGCAGATTCAAGAACAACACACCGACGGATTCGAGATGAATGACTTTGCAACCCCTTCGTTCACGCCGGGCGACAACAGCCGCCGCGGCTTCCTCAAGCTCGGCGCGGCCGTGCTCGCGGCACCCGTCGCGCTGAACGCGACGGCGCAAGCCGCCGGCGCCACCGCGCGCTCGCAACGCGAGATCACCGGCTGGAGCGCCGTGCAGCTGTCGCAGGCGATCCGGTCGCGCAGCGTGTCCTGCGTGGAAGTGATGGGCGCGTACCTGGCGCAGATCGACCGGCTCAACCCGAAGGTCAACGCCATCGTGTCGCTGCAGGCGCGCGACGGTCTGCTGGCGCAGGCCGGCGAACGCGACACGCAACTGGCAACCGCCAGGGCGGCGGGCCGCAACGTCGGCTGGATGCACGGTTTTCCGCAGGCGCCGAAGGACCTGACGAACACCGCGGGCATTCCGACCACGCAGGGCTCGCCGATCTTCAGGAACCATGTGCCCAAGGCCGATTCGATCATCGTCGAGCGCGCGCGCAAGGCCGGCGCGGTGCTCATCGGCAAGACCAACGCGCCCGAGTTCGGCCTGGGCTCGCACACCTACAACAAGGTGTTCGGCACCACCGTCAACGCCTACGACACCACGCGCAGCGCGGGCGGCAGCAGCGGCGGCGCGGCGGTGGCCCTGGCGCTGGACATGCTGCCGGTGGCCGACGGCAGCGACTTCATGGGCTCGCTGCGCAACCCCGCGGGCTGGAACAACGTGTTCGGCTTTCGCCCTTCGGCCGGCCGCGTGCCCTACGGCCCGACCGGCGAGGTGTTCATCCAGCAGCTCGGCTACGAAGGCCCGATGGGCCGCAGCGTGGGCGACGTGGCGATGCTGCTGTCGACCCAGGCCGGCTACGACCCGCGCACGCCGCAGTCGCTGAAGGACGACCCGGCCGTGTTCGCGCAACCGCTGGCCAGGGACATGAAGGGCGCGCGCATCGGCTGGCTCGGCGACTACAACGGCTACCTGCCGATGGAGGCCGGCGTGATGGACACCTGCCAGCGCGCGCTGAAGCACTTCGAGACCATCGGCTGCACGGTCGAGGCGGTGCAGCCCGACTTCTCGATGGAACGGCTGTGGAAGACCTGGCTGGTGATGCGCGGCTTCATGGTGGCGGGCATTGCGGGCGGGCTGTACAACGACCCCAAGCTGCGCCCCCTGCTCAACGACGCGGCGGTGTGGGAGATCGAGAACGGGTTGAAGCTCAATGCGGCCGATGTCTACAAGGCCTCGTCGGACCGCTCGGCCTGGTACCAGGCGCTGCAGGCGCTCTACCAGCGCTACGACTACCTGGTGCTGCCCACCGCGCAGGTGTTCCCGTTCGACGCCAGGCTCGACTGGCCGAAGACCGTGGCCGGCAAGCCGATGGACACCTACCACCGCTGGATGGAAGTGGTGATCGGCGGCACGCTGGCCGGCGTGCCGACGCTCGCGGTGCCCGCGGGCTTCGGGCCCGGCGGCTTGCCGATGGGCCTGCAGGTGATGGGCCGGCCGCAGGCCGACCTGGCGGTGCTGCAGCTGGGGCATGCCTACGAGCAGGCCAGCGGCTACACGGCCAAGCGCAGCGCGCTGCTCGCTTGATGCCCATCGCTCGCGCGCACCGCAGGGCCTTTCTCGGCGCGCTGCCGGGCCTCGCGGCGATGGGCCTGTGGCCTGGCGCTGCGTTCGCGCACGATGCGCATGCAGCACATGGCCAGCCTGTGAAGGATGCGGTGGTACCGATGAAGCAGCCTGAAGGCCCGGTCACGGACCGCGCACCGGTCGGTGCGATTCCGCTTCAGCTGGCCGACGGGCGCAAGGCGAACCTGCAGGCGCTGCTGCGCGGCCAGCTCACGGCCGTGCAGCTGATGTTCACCGGATGCGGCACCACCTGCCTCGTTCAAGGCGCGCTGTTCGCGCAGGTGCAGGAACAGCTGCGTGCGCGCCAGGTGAATGCCCGCCTGCTGTCGATCAGCATCGACGCGCTCGGCGACGATGCCAAGGGGCTGGATGCGTGGCTGACCAAGTTCGGCGCGCAACGCGATGCATGGACGGCCGCGGTGCCCGAGCTTCGCGGCGTGGAGCGCATGCTTTCCGCGTTCCAGCTCGGCAGCGCGCAGGACGCGGTGCCGCACCTGAACCGCGTCTTCCTCTTCGACCGGCGCGGCGCGATGACCTGGGCGACCGCGGTGGACCCGCAGCCGGCCCAGGTCACCGAGTTGCTGTCACGCCGCGCCTGAACCTCAAGAGAAGATCACCTGGGCGTCGGTGTATTCCTTCAGCCCCTCTTCCGCGAACTCCACGCCGAGCCCCGAAGCCTTCACGCCGCCGAAGGGCGCGTTGGGCTGGATGGCGCCGTGCTTGTTGATCCACACCGAGCCGCATTCCATGCGGCTGGCCACGCGCCGTGCGTGCTCGATGTCGCTCGACCACACCGAGCCGCCCAGGCCGTTCTCGCTGTCGTTGGCCGCGCGAATGGCTTCGTCGACATCCGAGTAGCGGATCACGGGCAGCGCGGGGCCGAACTGTTCCTCGTCGACCAGCGCGTCGCCGTTCTTCAGGCCCGCCACGATGGTCGCGGGGAAGAACAGGCCCTCGCCCGGCTCGCCGCCGGTGAGCAGCTGGCCCTTCTTCTTCGCGTCGGCCACCAGCCGCGCGACCTTGTCGAACTGCATGCGGTTCTGCACCGGGCCGAGCACGTTCTTCTCGTCCATGCCGTCGCCCATGGGCACCTTCTTCGCGAAGGCCGCGAGGTGCTCGCACACGTCGTCGTGGATGCGCTCATGCACGTACAGGCGCTTCATGGCCGCGCAGGTCTGGCCGTTGTTCAGGAAGGCGCCCCAGAAGAGACCCTCGGCAATGGCCTTGGGGTCGGCGTCGGGCAGCACGATGCCGGCGTCGTTGCCGCCGAGTTCGAGCGTGAGCCGCTTCATGGTGCGCGCGGCCGACTGCATCACCTTCTGGCCGGTGGCGCAGGAGCCGGTGAACACGATCTTGCGGATGACGGGGTCGGCCGCCATGTCGGCACCGAGGTTCGAGGTGCGGTCGTCGCAGCTCACGCTGTTGACCACGCCCTCGGGCAGCACCTCGTTGAGCAGCTCCACGAAGCGCAGCGTGGCCAGCGGCGTGTACGGAGAAGGCTTGATGACCACCGTGTTGCCCGTGCGCAGCGCCGGCAGCACGTGCCACACGGCGATCATCACGGGGAAGTTCCACGGTGTGATCGAGCCGACCACGCCCACGGGCTTGCGGAAGATCTCGACGCGGCCCTGTGCGTTGTCCTGCAGCACGCGCGGCGGCAGCGACAGCGCCGCGGTGGCGCCGGCCCAGGCGGCGGCGCCGCCCATTTCCCAGCGCGAGCCCAGGCCGTTGAGCGGCTTGCCCTGCTCCAGCGTGAGCAGGCGGGCGAGTTCCTCGGCGTGCGCGCCGATCTTCTCGGTGACGGCCCGGCAGGCGGCGGCGAGTTCGTCATCGGGCTTTTGCGACCAGCTGGTGAAGGCCTTGCGGGCGGCGGCCACGGCGGCGTCGAGGTCGGCGCGAGAGCCGTTGGGCGCGGTGCCGACCACCTGGCCGTTGGCGGGGTTGCGCACCTCGAAGGAAGTCGCGCCCTGCACCGCGCGGCCGCCGATGGTCATTCTTGTCTCTTGCATTCTTTGTCCTCGTTGGGTTGATGCTGGAACGCACCGCCGCACGGCGGGCGCCGGCCCAATGTAGGAAAAGCAAGGCCCTGCGTCTTGGAGCAGGACGTCAGCGCATGGACTCAGGCGTCAGTGCAGCGGCGGGTCCGGCTCGATGCGGCCCAGTTGCCCGGGCGGCACGCCGAAGCGCTTGCGGAACTCGCGGTGGAAGAAGGACAGGTCGTTGAAGCCGCAGTCGTAGGCCACCACCGAAACCGCCACCGCCGGTGCGCCGCGCTTGGCGGCGGCTTGGAGCGACGCATGGGCGGCTGCCAGCCGGGCGTCGAGGATGTGGCGGCTCGGGGACACGCCCAGCGACTCGAAGGCACGCTGCAGCAGGCGCGGCGACACGCCCAGGTGCCGCGCGAGGTCGCCCGCGTGGAAGGCCGGGTCCTGGAAGTGCAGGGCCACGTGGTCGAGCGCCTTGCGCAGCACGCCTTCGCCGGCGCTGCGCGCGAGCGCCGGCACCTGCCGGGCGCGCTCGACCAGCACCGAGCCGAACACGCCGAGAAAGGCCTCCACCAGGTGCGCGTCGTCGCTCTGCCCGCTTTCGAGCATGCGCGCCAGGATGGCCCGCATGGCGAAGCCGAGCGCGTCGCCGCGCCGCACGCACACGCCGCCTTGCAGCGCGGGGCCGAAGCGCGCGAGCATGTCGGCGCGCGGCAGGTGGACCGACACCTGCTGCGAGCAGGCGCCGTCGTAGACGAATTCGGAGGGGCGCGCGGAATCGATCAGCACGATGTCGCCGGCCTGCACCGCCACGCGCTGCTCGCCTTGGCACATGAGCGCGCCGCCGTGGTCCTGGAACACCAGGAAGAAATGCTCGCGGTCGTCGCCGCGGATGGCGCGCGCGTCGCGGTACACGCGCTGCAGGTTCTGGCCGATGAGCGCAAAGTCGACACCGCCCGCGCGCCGCACCTCGATGCCGCCCGACACGGTGTGCTGCCGCGGCATGGGCACCGCGGCGAAGTTGCCGCAGACGGCCTGCAGGCGCGGGCCGACGAGCTCCAGCGGCATCTCGGCGCGCATCAGCGGCGTCAGAGGCATCAGGGGCATCAGGGGGCCGCCTGTCACGGCGAGCGGCATGGCGCGGGTGGCCGGTGCGGGAAACGGGGAAGCGCTCACGTCGAGGTGTCTCCTTGCAGCGCATGCTCGCCGGGCTTCCAGGGGCCCATGGCCACCCCGGCGTTCCACAGCGCGAGCGCGCCCGGCAGTATGGCGCGGCTGCCGATCCTTGCCACGCCCCGCTTGCGGATCTCGCGGTTCAGGCGCGACGAGAAGGCGGTGATCTTGCCGAAGTCCCAGGCGCCGACGTCGCCCATTTCCGGCAATGTGGCCGACCAGGCCTGCGCCCGCTTCAGGGTGTTGTGGTTGGTGTGCGAATCTTCCAGCCGCGTGTCGCCTTCGGGCAGCGCGCCCAGGTAGAGCTGCACGAGGCCCCAGCCGTCGGCGTTGTAGCGAAAGGTCGCGCCACCGCAGGCCTTCGGGTCGAGCGACACGCGCCGCGGCACGAACGGCGGCCCGGCGCCCGGCACGTAGAGCTGCAGGTGAACGGCCCGCCACTTTCCGCCATGGGGATAGCGCCGCTCGAACTGGGCGAGCACGTCGCCCGCCGAGTGGAAGCGCCTGAGCGGCTGCCCGAAGTCGGAGGCCAGCTCGTGCACCTCGCAGGCACCGTCGGCCAGCAGCCACGCGAGCAGGCCCTCGTGGTCTTCGGGCGTGGCGTAGAAGTCGCAGTTCGGCATGCCTGTGCGCCCTCTCGCGTTCTTACTTGGCCAGCGACTTCAGCGCCATCTTGATGCCCTCGCTCACCGTCGCGTCCTTCGGCAGCGCCTTGAGCGCGAGCGCGGCTTCCTTGTCGCTGTAGCCCAGCGCGATCAGCGCCTGCAGGATGTCGGCCTGCGCGTCGGAGGCGGCGTGCGCGGGCAGGCCGATGTCGGCGCCCAGCTTGCCCTTGAGCTCCAGCAGCAGCCGCTCGGCGGTCTTCTTGCCGATGCCCGGGATCTTCACGAGCCGGCCCAGCTCCTGCGTGGTGATGGCCTGCGACAGCTCGGCCACGCTCATGCCCGAAAGCAGGCCCAGCGCGGTGCGCGGGCCCACGCCGGTGATCTTGATGAGCTGGCGGAAAGCCCCGCGCTCCTCTGCGGTGCCGAAGCCGTAGAGAATCTGCGCGTCCTCGCGCACCACGAAGTGCGTGAGCAGCGACACGCGCTCGCCGGTGGCCGGGAGGTTGTAGAACGTGCTCATGGGCACGTCGACCTCGTAGCCGACCCCGTTGCAGTCCACAACCACCTGGGGGGGATTGCGCTCGGCCAGCGTGCCGGTCAGTTTGCCTATCATGGGTGCCCTTTTTCCTTGAAATGTCCGGCGTGATTCTGCGACACACCTTTACCCCACTGAACAACTCGCGCCTCGGCCACCTGTGCGGACCCCTGGACGCCCACCTGCGCCGCATCGAGGAGGCCCTGGGCGTGAAGATCGCCCACCGCCACGAGCAGTTCAAGGTCGACGGCCCCAAGGCCACCGCGCAACGCGCCATGGACGTGCTGCAGGCGCTCTACGAGATCGCCCAGCGCCCGATCGACGCGGCCGTGGTGCAGCTCACGCTGGCCGGCGACGGCTCGATGCTCGAGGGCGACGAAGACGCCGCGATGCTGGTCACCCGCCGCGCCGACCTGCGCGCGCGCACGCCCACGCAGGCGGCCTACCTGGACAACATCGCCAAGCACGACATCACCTTCGGCATCGGCCCGGCCGGCACCGGCAAGACCTACCTCGCGGTGGCCTGCGCGGTCGACGCGCTGGAGCGCGCGGCCGTGCAGCGCATCGTGCTGACACGCCCGGCCGTGGAAGCGGGCGAGCGCCTGGGCTTCCTGCCGGGCGACCTGACGCAGAAGGTCGACCCCTACCTGCGCCCGCTGTACGACGCGCTGTACGACCTGATGGGCTACGAGAAGGTGCAGAAGGCGTTCGAGCGCAATGCGCTGGAGATCGCTCCGCTGGCCTTCATGCGCGGCCGCACGCTGAACAACGCCTTCGTGATCCTGGACGAGGCACAGAACACCACGCCCGAGCAGATGAAGATGTTCCTCACGCGCATCGGCTTCGGCGCGCGCGCGGTGGTGACGGGCGACGTGAGCCAGATCGACCTGCCCAAGCAGCAGCTGAGCGGCCTGATCGACGCCGAGCGCGTGCTCAAGCGCGTGAGCGGCATCGCCATGACGCACTTCACCAGCGCGGACGTGGTGCGCCACCCGCTGGTGGCGAAGATCGTCGACGCCTACGACGGCCAGCGCAAGCGCGCGGGAGCCCACTGACATGGCGGCCTCCAGACTTCCGGCGCTGTCGCTGTCGCTGCAGTTCGGCCGCTTCAAGGGCGTGGAGCGCCACCGCGCCGCGCTGCCGCGCCACAGCGTGACGCGCTGGATCCGCCATGCGCTGGACATCGACGGCGAGATCACCGTGCGCATCGTCGATGCCGACGAAGGCCAGCGCCTGAACCGCGAGTTCCGCGGCAAGGACTACGCGACCAACGTGCTGACCTTCGACTATGCGCAGAGCCCGCTGGTGATGGCCGACCTGGTGCTGTGCGCGCCGGTGGTGGCGCGCGAGGCGAAGGAAAACCGCAAGACGCTGGCCAACCACTACGCCCACCTGCTGGTGCACGGCACGCTGCATGCGCAGGGCTGGGACCACGAGACCAGCGAGGCCGACGCCGACGAGATGGAGGCGTACGAGATCGAGATCCTCGCGGAGATGGGCATCCGCAGCCCTTACTGAACTGCGGCTCCCCTGCGTCACTCGAGCGTGATGTTGCGCTCGCGGATCACCTTGCCCCAGCTGCTGCGGTCGCGCTCGATGTACTGGTTGAGCTCGGCGTCGGTGCGCGGCGATTGCACCAGCAGCGACTGCGCCTCGACCAGGCTGCGGAACTGGGCGCCCTGCATCACCTTGTGGATGGCCGACTGCAGCGTGGCCGACACCGCGGCCGGGGTGGCCGCCGGCACGGCCACGCCGAACCAGGTGGCGGCATGGAAACCGGGGAAGCCGGCCTCGGCCACCGTGGGCACGTCGGGCAGCGACTTCACGCGCTCGCTGCCCGTGACGGCCAGTGCGCGCAGCTTGCCGGCGCGGATGTGGGGCAGCGAGGTGCTCACCACGTCGACCATCAGCTGCGTGTCGTTGCCCAGCAGCGCGGCCAATGCGGGCGCGCTGCCGTTGTAGGGCACGTGCACCAGGTCGATCTGCAGTTCGCTCTTGAGCATTTCGCTGGCCAGCTGCAACGGGTTGCCCAGCCCGACCGAACCGTAGTTCAGGCGCCCGGCATTGGCCTTGGCGTAGGCCTGGAACTCCTTGAGCGTGCGCGGCGGCGCCTTGTCGTTGGTGACCACCACCAGCGGCGCCTCGGCCGCCACCGCCAGCACGCGGTAGTCCTTCTGCGGCACGTAGCTCATCTTCTTGTAGAGCTGCGGGTTGAGCACCATGCTCGCGCTGCTGGCCAGCAGCAGCGTGTAGCCGTCGGCCGGCGCGCGCGCCACGCCGCTGGCCGCCACCATGGTGTTGGCGCCGGGCTTGTTGTCGACCACCACGGCCTGGCCGATTTCCTTCGACAGTTCGGTGGCGAGCGCGCGCGCGACTATGTCGGCCGAGCCGCCCGGGGTGTAGGGCACGACGAGCTTCACGGCGTGGTCGGGGTAGTCGGCATGGGCCGAGCCGGCCAGGCCGGCGAGCAGGGACAGCGAGAGCGCGATGCCGCGCAGGAGAGGGGTCTTCATTTGTCTCTTCCAGTCTTTGTTTTGGGGGATGCGAAAACGGTCCATGGGGCCTGCTAGACGCGGCGCGCCTGGCCCTGCCAGTGCAGGTCGCGCAGGCGGCGCTTGGCGATCTTTCCGTTGTCGTCGCGCGGCAGCGGCGCCATCTCGATGCTGCGCGGCACCTTGAAGGACGACAGGCCGGCCTGCAACCAGGCACGCAGCGCTTCGCTTTGCAGATCGGTGCCGGGCACGGCCTCGACCACGGCATGCAGGCGCTCGCCGTACTCGGCGTCGGGCACGCCGAACACCGCGCAGTCGGCCACGCCGGGGAAGGCCAGCAGGCGGTGCTCGATCTCGGCCGGGTAGATGTTCACGCCGCCGGAGATCACCATGTCGGACGCGCGGTCGCACACGTACAGATAGCCGTCGGCGTCGAGGTAGCCCATGTCGCCCAGGCTGATGAAGCCGTCGCGCTCGATGGCCCGGCGCGCGGCGTCGTTGTGGCGGTAGCTGAAGTCGGGGTAGGCGGGCTGGCGCACGTAGATCAGGCCGATCTCGCCGGTGGGCAGTGCCGCGCCCTGCTCGTCGAGGATGCGCACCTGCGCGTCGAGCACCGGGCGGCCGGCGCTGCCCGGGCGCGCGAGTGCTTCCTCGGCGCCGATGGAGGTGATCATGCCGGCCTCGCTGGAGGCGTAGGTCTCGTGGATCACCGGGCCGAACCACTCGATCATGGCGCGCTTGACGTCGGGCGCGCAGGGCGCGCCGGTGGAGGCCACGAAGCGCAGCGACGACAGGTCGTAGCGCGCGCGCACCTCGCTCGGCAGGCGCAGCAGCCGCACGTACATGATGGGCACGAGGTAGACGGTGTCGATGCGGTGCTGCGCGATGGCGGCGAGCAGCGCCTCGGCGTCGAAGCGCGCCATGAGCACCACGCGGTCGGCCAGCAGCAGCGCGTTCTGCAGGAACAGGCTGGGGGCGCTGTGGTACAGCGGCGCGGGCAGCAGCGCGCGGCAACCCGCGCGCAGGCCGAAGGTCAGCGCGACCACCTCGCGGATGCGGGCCTGGCGCGCCTCCAGCTCGGCCACCGGGATCGGATGGCGCACCACGCCCTTGGGCCGCCCGGTGGTGCCCGATGTGTAGGCCATGTGGCCGCGCGGCGAGACCAGCGGGCCGTCGTACGGGGCCTGCGCGGCCAGCCAGCTTTCATAGGGCCTGGCGCCGGGCGTGCGTGCCTCGCCCGCGGCCAGCAGCGCCGTGCCCTCGGGCACGACATGCGCTACCGCATCGAGCAGGTCGCCGTGCGCCAGCAAGGCGCGCGCGCCGCTGTCCTGCAGCAGCACGCCGACCTCGTCGGGCGTGAAGTGCCAGTTGATCGGGCAGAAGTAGATGCCTGCCTGGCGGCAGGCATGCACCACGTCGACCTGCGTCTCGTCGTTGCGCAGCAGCACGGCCAGCACGTCGCCTTCGCGCAGGCCCAGGCGCAGCAGGCCGCCGGCCAGGCGCGCGCCGCGCGCGAGTTGCGCGGCGGCGTCGAGCACGCGGCCTTCGAAGTGAAATTCGGGCTTCACGGTGGTCGTCGTCATGCGGCGCCGCGCTGCGCCTTGTCGGACGCGTTCAGGGCCTGGATCTTCTCGCGCGCAGCCTGCCAGTCGGCGTCGCCCCATTCCTGGTACTGCGTGAAGTAGGCGCCGTTGGCCAGTGCGTCGGCACCGTCGAGGGTGATGGTCTGGCCGTTGATCCAGCTGTTCTGCGGTGCCAGCAGGAACGCGGCGAGCCGGCCGATGTCGCCGCCCTCGCCCAGGCGGCGCGTGGGGTTCTGCGTGGCCATGGCGTTTTCCTGGCTGTCGACCGGGCGCAGGCGGCCCGACGCGCCGGCCGTGGGAATCACGCCGGGCGCAATGGCGTTGAGCCGGATGCCCTTGGGGCCCCACTCCACCGCCAGCGACTTGGTCATGACGTCGATGCCGGCCTTCGACATGGCCGAGGGCACCACGAAAGGCGCGCCGGTGGCCACCCAGGTGACCACGATCGACAGCACGCTGCCGCCGCGCCCGGCCGCGATCCAGCGCTTGCCCGCGGCCTGCGTGGCGTAGAAGGTGCCGCGAAAGACGATGTCGGAAATGGCGTGGAAGCCGTTGGGCGACAAGTCTTCGGTGCGGCTGATGAAGTTGCCGGCGGCGTTGTTGACCAGGCTGTCGAGCGGGCCGTGGCGCGTCCAGATGGTTTCCATCATGTCGTCGACCGCCTGCGGCGAGCGGATGTCGAGCACGTGCGTGCCGACGGTCACGCCGAAGCGCGTGCGCAGCCGCTGCGCGGCCTCGTCGAGCACGCTGGCACGGCGCCCGCACAGGTGCAGTTCGGCGCCCAGCGCGGCCAGCTGCTCGGCCATCGCGAAGCCCAGGCCGGTGCCGCCGCCCGTGACGAGCACGCGCTGGCCGGCGAACAGGCCGTCCTTGAAGATGTTGTCTGTGTCCATGGTGTCTCCGGGGAATCTGATGGCATCGATCTTTATCGTTCACCCCGGTTCATACAATTCCCGTTCATTGACTCAGTCTGTATCTCCTGTGTTGACAATCCGATGGACTTGGACCTGAACCTGATCCGCACGCTGGTGGACATCGTGGACGCCGGCAACCTGAGCGAGGCCGCGCGCCGGCGCGACGTGACGCGCTCGCAGATCAGCAAGGAGCTGAAGAACCTGGAGCGGCAGGTGGGCGCCACGCTGCTGCGCCGCACCACGCGCAAGCTGGCGCCCACCGAGCAGGGGCGCACGCTGTACGAGCACGGGCTGCGCATGCTGGCCGAGGTGGAGTCGGCGCGCGCGGCCATCGACCGCCTGGGGCAGACCGTGCGCGGGCACGTGCGCATCAGCATCCCGACCGGGCTGGGCGAGTTCTTCGTGGGGCCGCGGCTGCTCGACTTCCAGCGCGCGCACCCGGAGGTGTCGCTGCGGGTGCTGTTCTCCAACCGGGTGTTCGACCTGATCGGCACCGAGATCGACATTGCGCTGCGCATCACCTCGGAGCCGCCGCTGGACCAGGTGGCGCGGCGCATCTGCGCGATCCGCTGGGGACTCTATGCGGCGCCCTCGTACCTCGCGGGGCACGCGCCCATCGCCGAGCCGGAAGACCTGGCGGCCTGCGTGGTGCTGTACGTGCCGGGGCCGGAGCGGCATTTCATGATGCCGATGCACCGGGGAGCGCAGCGGCGCGACCTGCGGCTGAAGCTGAACCTGCAGACCGAGCACTTCCCCTACCTGCGCAGCGCGGTGCTGGCCGGCACGGGCATCGGCCTGCTGCCGCGCTACGCGATGACCGACGACGTGCGGGCCGCACGCGCGGTGCCGGTGCTGCCGCAGTGGGAGCCCGAAGGGCTGGGCAATGCGCTCTACATCCTGACGATGCCCGATCGCCACCCGTCGCACGCCGCGGTGGCGGTGATGGACTACCTGCGCGAGGTGCTGGCGTCGATGGACGACGGCGATGTGCCCGATGTGCCCGATGTGCCGGCGGCTACGCCGTCATCTGCAGCGGGATCGTGACGGGGCCGTCGTTCAGCAGGTGCACCTGCATGTCGGCGCCGAACTCGCCGGTGGCCACCACCGGGTGCGCGGCGCGCGCCTGCGCCACGAAGTAGTCGTAGAGGCGCCGGCCTTCGTCGGGCGGCGCGGCCTGGGTGAAGCTGGGGCGGTTGCCGCCGCTCACGTCGGCGGCCAGCGTGAACTGGCTCACCACCAGCAGGCCGCCGCCGATGTCCTGCACGCTGCGGTTCATCTTGCCGGCCTCGTCGGAAAAGATGCGCAGCTTGAGGATCTTGGCGAGCATGCGGTCGGCCAGCGCGTCGGTGTCGCCACGTTCGGCGCACAGCAGCACCAGCAGGCCGGCGTCGATGGCGCCGACGGTGCGCCCGGAAATGTCGACGCGTGCATTCGCGACGCGCTGGAGAACGGCTTTCATAGGGGGTGGTGTTCGCCGGCCTGGGTGGCGCGGGCTTCCATGGTGAGGGGCAACAGCTGGATGGTGACGCGCAGGCCGGGCACGGCGTTCATGAGGGCCTGCTCGAGTTCGTCGCGCATGCTGGCGGCGTGCTGCAGCGTCCACTCGCCGGGCACGTGCATGTGCAGGTCGGCGAAGCGGCGCTGGCCGGCGCTGCGGGTCACCATGTCGTCGAAGCGCAGCCGCGTGCCCTCTGGCGTGCGCGCGGCGAAGTCGCCGATGGTGGCGCGCACGGTGGCCAGGGTCTCGGGGTCGACGGCTTCGTCCATCAGGCCCTGCGACGAGCGCCACACCAGCTTGACGCCCTCGCGCACGATGTTGAGCGCCACGCCGATGGCCAGCAGCGGGTCGAGCCAGAGCCAGCCGCTGAGCTGCACGCCGACGATGCCCACCACCACCGCGGCCGAGGTCCAGACGTCGGTCATGAGATGGCGGCCGTCGGCCTCCAGCGCGATGGAACGGTGCGTGCGCGCCGCGCGGAACAGCAGCACGGCCAGGGCGCCGTTGAAGGCCGAGCTGAGCACCGACAGCGCCAGGCCCCAGCCCAGTTGCTCGAGCGGCTGCGGCGACAGCAGGCGCTGCACGGAGACCCAGAGGATCGCGATGGCGGCGCCGACGATCAGGATGCCTTCGAAGCCCGAGGAGAAATACTCGGCCTTGTGATGGCCGTAGGGATGGTCGTCGTCGGCGGGGCGTTCCGCGATGGTCACCATGGCCAGTGCGAACATCGCGCTGGCGAGGTTGACGAAGGACTCCATCGCGTCCGAGATCAGCCCCATCGAGTTGGTCAGGTAACCTGCATAGCCCTTGAGCAGGATGGTGATGAGCGCAACCGCAACGGAGACGCGAAGCAGCGTCTTAGGGGTAAACGTCATGGGAAATCCAGCTGGAATTGGGGAAATGGCCACGCGAAAAGCGGTAAAAGGCCGCAGGAAGAACCTGAATTATCGGGTGCGTGTCTACATGTAACGCCTTCGGCTTAGTATTTCTGCCCATTGCGAAACATTCTTCGCAGACAGTCAGACCCGGATGATGAAAAACCTACTGATCGCCTTGTACAGCCTCGCCATTGTGGGCTCGGCCACGTTGGCCCAAGCCCAGCCCCAGACCCAGACGCCGCCGGCGGCGCCGGTCGCAGCACCAGCAGCCGCTGCCGCTGCAACACCCGCAGCAGCCGCTGCCGCAACGCCGGCACCCGTGGTCGCAGTGCCTGCCGCGGCGCCGCCCGCAACCACCGCCAAGGCCGACCTGCAGGCCGGCTTCGTGAAGTCGGTGCGCGGCAACGTGCAACTGCTCAACGGCTCCGGCACCACCCGCGCCGCGAACCCCGGCGACGCGCTCGGCGCCGTCGACCGCATCGTGACCGGACCCGACTCGTCGGCCTCCGTCGTGCTGCGCGACGACACCACGCTGGTGGTCGGCCCCTCGTCGCGGCTGGACCTGAAGGAGTTCCACTTCGACAGCACCACGCACGAAGGCGGCATGCTGGTGTCGCTGCTGCGCGGCTCCATGCGCATGATCACGGGCCTCATCGGCAAGACCAACCCCGACGCGGTGCGTGTCGAAACGCAGACCGCCACCATCGGCATTCGCGGCACCGACTTCATCGTGCAAGCCGACGGCCAACCATGAAGATGACGATGTCCCGACCCGGCTCCCGCCTCGCCCTGCTCACCGTCACGCTCGCGGCCGCGTTGCTCGCCGCCTGCTCCACGCCCGGCACGCGGGTGGTGCTGCTGCCGCAGGCCGACGGCAGGCCTTCCGCCGTGGTGGTGCGCGCCAAGGATGGCGAGGAAGTGCTCTCCCAGCCCTACCAGCGCGCCACGGCCGCCGTCGGCGCGCGCGGCGCCCCGGTCGTCGACCAGGCCGACGCGGCCAAGGTGCAGGCCGAGAACAAGCCGCTGTTCGACATGCGCCCGCCCCCGCCGCAGCGCTACACGGTGTACTTCGAACTCGGCGGCACCACGCTGACGCCGGCGTCGCAGCAGATCATGAACGAGGCGCTGGCCGCGGCGCAGTCGCGCAGCGGCAGCGACATCGTGGTGACGGGCCACACCGACACCAAGGGCAGCGGCGAGCAGAACGACCAGCTGTCGCGCCGGCGCGCCCAGGAAGTGGCGCAGCTCTTCGTGGAGCGGCAGTTCCCGGCCAAGCGCATCGAGGCCGTGGGCCGCGGCGAGCGCGAGCTGGCCGTGCCGACCGCCGACGAGGTCGACGAGCCGCGCAACCGGCGCGTGACGATCGAGGTCCGCTGACCGGCGTTTCGCGCCGGTCAGTTCAACTCAGCTCAGGGTTACGCGAGCGAACTTGCGGCGGCCAACCTGCACCACATAGGTTCCGGCAGGCAACTTCAATCCCTTGTCGCTGATCACCGCAGAGTCGACGCGGACACCACCGCCGTCGATCAAGCGATTGCCTTCTCCCGCTGAAGCCGTCAGGTTCGCCTGCTTGAGCATCTGGCCGATGCCCATCGGCGCACCCGACAGCGACACCTCCGGGATTTCGTCCGGCACGCCGCCCTTGCTGCGGTTGATAAAATCCTGCTCGGCCGCGTCCGCCGCCGCCGCGCTGTGGAAGCGGGCGGTGATTTCCTTGGCCAGCGCGACCTTCGCGTCCTTCGGGTTGCGCCCGCCGGCAATCTCGGCCTTCAGCGCCGCGATCTGCTCCAGCGACTGGAAGCTCACCAGCGTGTACCAGCGCCACATCAGGTCGTCGGAAATCGACAGCACCTTGGCGAACATGGTGTTGGCGTCTTCGCTGATGCCGATGTAGTTGTTCTTGCTCTTCGACATCTTTTCGACGCCGTCGAGGCCTTCCAGCAAGGGCATAGTGAGTATGCACTGCGGTTCTTGACCATACTCCTGCTGGAGATGACGACCCACGAGCAGGTTGAACTTCTGGTCGGTACCGCCCAGTTCGAGGTCGCTCTTGAGCGCGACCGAGTCGTAGCCCTGCATCAGCGGGTAGAGGAACTCGTGCACCGAAATCGACTGGCCGGCCTTGAAGCGCTTGCTGAAGTCGTCGCGCTCCATCATGCGGGCCACCGTGTACTTGGCGGCCAGCTGGATCATGCCGCGGGCGCCCAGCGGGTCGCTCCACTCGGAGTTGTAGCGGATCTCGGTCTTCTCGGGGTCCAGCACCAGGCTGGCCTGCCTGTAGTAGGTCTGGGCGTTGGCCTCGATCTGCTCGCGGGTCAGCGGCGGGCGGGTGCTGTTGCGCCCGGACGGGTCGCCGATGGTGGTGGTGAAGTCGCCGATCAGGAAGATCACCCGGTGGCCCAGGTCTTGCAACTGGCGCATCTTGTTGAGCACGACGGTGTGGCCGATGTGGATATCGGGGGCCGTCGGGTCCAGGCCGAGCTTGATGCGCAGCGGGGTTCCGGTGGCTTCGGAGCGCTGCAGCTTGCGCACCCACTCGTCCTGCGGCAGCAGTTCGTCAGCGCCTCGGAGGGATATTTCGAGCGCGCGTCCTACACTATTTGAGAGGGCCATGGATGTAACAGATTCGGCGTTCATGGGCTTTTTTAGCTGATTTTGGGGGTGCCGAAGCTATACTCAGCCCGACTTTTCAAGCGCCGAATTCTAAGCGGCGCTTCTTCCGCACCGTCTCCTGCCGCCCCGAACGTCCTGGGCCTTGCAGCACGGATTTGCAGAACCTGAGCTGGAATTCAAAGTTTGATCAACGGCATTCTTGCCGCCGAGGAGCTCCTTGCTTCTCGCGTGGCCTATACATTTCGAACCTACCCCAAGCAGATCACGGCGATGATCGCCGCCGCCCTGCTGAGCGCCGGCACCCTCGCGGTGGCTTCGCTCGGTCCGGACGCATCCGACCTCCCGGTCCACCAGATCCTCGAAGCGACGACCCCCGTGTCGTTCGCCGACCAGAGCCAGTCGCTGGAGAACTTCAGCTTCACGCTGTTCCGCACCGACGTCACGCGTTCGAGCGACACGGCCGAAGCGCTGCTGAAGCGCCTGGGCATCTCCGACCCCACCGCCACCGCCTTCGTGCGCGGCAACTCGGAAGCCCGCAACGCCCTCTTCTCGCGCGCCGGCCGCACCGTGACAGCCGAGGCCACGCAGGAAAACCAGCTCAAGAAGCTCAGCGCCCGCTGGATTCCCGACGGCGACGGCGGCTTCAAGCGCTTTGTCATCGAACGCACGCCCACCGGCTTTGCCGGCGTGACCGAGCGTGACGCGCTCACGCCGGGCACGCGCCTGGCAAGCGGCACCATCCGCACCTCGCTGTTCGCCGCCACCGACGACTCGCGCATTCCCGACGCGGTGGCCAGCCAGCTGGCCGACATCTTCGCGGGCGACGTCGACGTGCGCGCCCTGCGCAAGGGCGACCGCTTCGCCGTGGTCTACGAGACCTTCGAAGCCGACGGACAGGCGCTGCGCAGCGGCCGCGTGCTCTCGGCCGAGTTCGAGAACAACGGCAGGATCCACCAAGCCGTCTGGTTCCAGCCTCCGGGCGCGGGCCAGAAGGGCAGCTACTACCGCCCGAGCGGCGACAGCCTGCGCAAGGCCTACCTGGCGACGCCGGTCGAGTTCTCGCGCGTGTCCAGCGGCTTCGCGATGCGCATGCACCCGATCCTGAACAGCTGGCGCCAGCACAACGGCATCGACTACGCGGCCCCCACGGGCACGTCGGTGCGCACGGTCGGCGACGGCACGGTCGACTTTGCCGGCACGCAGAACGGCTACGGCAACATCATCATCATCACCCACCGCAACAACCAGCAGACGGCGTATGCGCACCTGAGCCGCATCGACGTCAAGGCCGGCCAGAGCGTGAGCCAGGGCCAGGCCATCGGCGCGGTGGGCTCCACCGGCTGGGCGACCGGCCCGCACCTGCACTTCGAATTCCGCGTGGGCGGCGTCTACCAGGACCCGGCTTCCATCGCGCAAGAAGGCGGCGCGCCGATCACCGCGGCCCTGCGCCCGGCGTTCGAACGCATCGCCGTGGGCGCGCGCACCGAGCTGGCGGCCGCCTTCTCGGTGGTGCAGGCCAGCGCCGACTGATCCGGTCGCGCAGCCCGCTTCTCTAGAGTTGATCCGGAGATGGCTGCCGACCTTTTCATCGGCCTGATGTCGGGCACCTCGCTCGACGGCGTGGACGGCGTGCTCGCCGATTTCTCCGACGGCCGCATCGCGGTGAAGTCCTACGCCACGGCGCAGTTTCCCGTGGCGCTGCGCGCCGAGCTGCTGGCGCTGAACACCCCGGGCGATAACGAGTTGCACCGCGCGGCACTGGCCGGCAACGGGCTGGCCCGCGCCTACGCCGGCGTCGTCGAGCAGTTGCTGGCGAACAGCGGCACCGCCGCCAGCACCGTCGCCGCCATCGGCGCGCACGGCCAGACGGTGCGCCACCGGCCGCTCGAGTTCGACGAGGTCGGCTACACGCTCCAGCTCAACAACCCCTCGCTGCTCGCCGAGCTGACCGGCATCGACGTGGTCGGCGACTTCCGCAGCCGCGACCTCGCGGCCGGCGGCCAGGGCGCGCCGCTGGTGCCGGCCTTCCACAGCGCCCTGTTCGCGCGCCCCGACGAAACCGTGGCCGTGCTGAACATCGGCGGCATCTCCAACCTGAGCCTGCTGCCGCCCGCCAACGCGACCGAAGGCGCCATCGTGCTTGGCTTCGACTGCGGCCCCGGCAACGCGCTGATGGACCACTGGTGCCAGACCTACCAGGGCCAGCCCTTCGACCGCGGCGGCCAGTGGGCGGCCAGCGGGCAGGTGCTGCCCGAACTGCTCGCCCGGCTGCTGGCCGACCCGTACTTCACGAAGGCACCGCCCAAGAGCACCGGCCGCGACCTGTTCAACCCGACCTGGCTGGCCGCGCAACTCGGCACCACGGCGATGGACCCGGCCGACGTCCAGGCCACGCTGACCGAATTGACCGCTCACGCTTGTGCAGTGGACGTGTCACGCTACGGAAAAGATAGCAAGTTGCTGATCGTCTGCGGTGGCGGCGCGTTGAACGACCACCTGCTGGGCCGGCTGCGCGCCGTGCTGCCCGGCGTGACCGTGGCGGCATCCGACGCGCACGGCCTGCCACCGCAGCAGGTCGAAGCCGCGGCCTTCGCCTGGCTGGCCCGCGCCACCGTGCGGCGGGAGGCGGGCAACCTCGCCAGCGTGACCGGCGCGCGCGGCGCGCGGGTGCTGGGCGCGATCTACCCCGCCTGAGCGTCCGCGGTCAGCCCTGGCCGGAAACTTCCGGCTGCGCGGGACGCGGCGCCCGCACTTCCGACGGCAGATGCCAGAAGATGAGCGCCGAAGCCACTGTGATCAGCCCCATGCTGGCAAAAGTGGCCTGGAAGGCGTCCAGCGTGTGCGCGGGCGAATCGGTACCGAAGATGCCGTTGTAGCCCGCCAGCACCGCGCCCGCCGCGGCCACGCCCAGGCTCATGGCCAGCATCTGCACCATCGACAGCAGGCTGTTGCCGCTGCTGGCCATGCTGCCGTCCAGGTCCTTCAGCGTGATGGTGTTCATGGCCGTGAACTGCAGCGAGTTGACCGCACCGAAGGCCAGCAGCTGCACCACGTGCAGCGCCATCGGCTGGCCCGGCGCCGTGAGGCCGAAGCTGGCCATGGTGCAGCCCACCAGGATGGTGTTGACCACCAGCACGCGGCGGTAGCCGTGGCGCGTGATGAGCGGCGTGGCCACGCGCTTCATGGCCATGCCGGCCATCGCGATCGGCAGCATCATCAGCCCGGCGCGCACCGGCGAATAGCCCATCGACACCTGCAGCAGCAGCGGCACCAGGAACGGCATGCAGCTGCTGCCCAGGCGCGAGAACAGGTTGCCGATCAGCCCGATGCTGAGCGTGGGCACGTGGAAGAGCGAGGGCGCGAACAGCGGCTCGGGCGTGCGCGAGGCGCGCAGCCAGTAGGCGACGATGCTGGCGAAGCCGAAGATCAGCAGGACCATCACCCCGCCCTGGCGCAGGCCCACGCCGTCGAGCGACAGCGAAATCGCGACCATGCCGAAGGCCAGCATGGCGTAGCCGACGCTGTCGAAGCGCTTCTGCACCGCGCCGCGCAGGTCGGGCATGTACTTGAGCGTGGCAAGGCAGCCCAGCAGGCCGACGGGCACGTTGATCAGGAAGATCCAGTGCCAGGAGGCGTACTGCACCAGCCAGCCGCCCAGCGTGGGGCCCAGCAAGGGCCCGATGAGGCCCGGAATGGCCACGAAGCTCATGGCCTGCAGGAACTCCCCGCGCGGCACCGTGCGCAGCAGCGCCAGGCGCCCCACGGGCAGCAGCAGCGCGCCGCCCAGCCCCTGCACCACCCGCGCGGCCACCAGCTGGCCCAGGCCGTGCGACAGCGCGCAGAGCACCGAGCCGGCGGCGAACAGCACGATGGCGCAGAAGAAGATGCGCCGCGTGCCGAAGCGGTCGGCGATCCAGCCCGAGGCGGGGATCAGCATCGCCATGGTCAGCGCGTAGGCCACCACCACCGATTGCATGCGCAGCGGGCTCTCGCCCAGGCTCGCGGCCATCGCCGGCAGCGCGGTGTTGATGATGGTGGCGTCGAGTGTCTGCATGAAGAAGCCGACGGCGACGAGCCACAGCAGGCTCTTGCGAACGGGATCGACGGGGGTTTCAGCCTCTGAGGTCATGGGCAGGCGAGGGAGAGGGAAAAGAGGAGAAACAGAAACTGGAGCGGAAACGAAAAAGCCGCCCGGAGGCGGCTTTCTGGGGAGGCTGGGTCAGCAGCATCCAGGCATCAGGCCGAGAAGCTCGATCCGCAGCCGCAGGTGCTGGTGGCGTTCGGGTTCTTGATGACGAACTGGGCGCCCTGCAGGTCTTCCTTGTAGTCGATCTCGGCGCCGACCAGGTACTGGTAGCTCATGGCGTCGATCAACAGCGACACACCGTTCTTGGTCATGGTGGTGTCGTCTTCGTTGGTGATTTCATCGAAGGTGAAACCGTACTGGAAGCCCGAGCAGCCGCCACCTTGCACGAACACGCGCAGCTTGAGGTCGGGATTGCCTTCTTCGGCGATCAGGTCGGCCACCTTGGCTGCCGCACTGTCGGTAAAGACGATGGGCTCTGGCATCTGGGTCTGGATGTTTTCGGCTACGGCGCTCATGGGGTAATCACTCCTTGGGGCCGTACATGCGGCCAATGGAACCAATGCTACTGCAATGCCGCAATTTCGGCAGGCGGGGTGTGGCGTGCACCCCAACGCAAGTGGGGTCGGATGCGACCTCGGCAACGAAAAAGCAATCCGAAGGCAGCCCTGCAATGAAAAGGCAGCCCGAAGGCGGCCCTGCAATGAAAAAGCCGCCCGAGGGCGGCTTCGTGTTCGCAGTGAACAGATCAGCGCTTGCTGAACTGCTTGCGGCGACGGGCGGAGTGCAGACCGACCTTCTTACGTTCGACTTCACGCGCATCGCGCGTCACGAAGCCGGCTTGGCTCAGCACGGGCTTGAGCGTTGCGTCGTAGTCGATCAGGGCACGGGTGATGCCGTGGCGCGTGGCGCCAGCTTGACCCGATTCGCCGCCGCCGTTCACGTTGACCATCACGTCGAAAGCTTCGAGGTTGTTGGTCAGCGCCAGGGGCTGCTTCGCGATCATGATCGAGGTTTCACGGCCGAAGAACGCTTGGATGTCCTTGCCGTTGACCGTGATCTTGCCGGTGCCTTTTTTCAGAAACACGCGGGCGACGCTGGATTTGCGACGGCCGGTGCCATTGTTCCATTCACCAATCATTCTCAAGGCTCCTTACAGTTCCAGCACTTTGGGCTGTTGGGCGGTATGCGGGTGCTCAGCGCCACCGTACACCTTGAGTTTCTTGATCATCGCGTAACCGAGCGGGCCCTTGGGCAGCATGCCCTTGACAGCCTTTTCCAGGGCGCGGCCCGGGTGCTTGGATTGCATGTCGCGGAAGTTCGTCGCCGTGATACCGCCCGGGTAGCCCGAGTGACGGTAGTACACCTTGTCGATCGACTTGGCGCCGGTGACGCGCAGTTGCGCGGCGTTGATGATGACGATGAAGTCACCGGTATCGACGTGAGGCGTGTAAATGGCCTTGTGTTTGCCGCGCAAACGGAGAGCAACTTCGCTGGCTACTCGTCCGAGGACCTTGTCGGTCGCGTCAATCACAAACCACTCGTGCGTCACGTCAGCGGGCTTGGCGCTGAACGTTTTGGTCATGAGTTTTTCTCTTTGAAGAGGGTTTGGCGAGCCCTTTTCCACGGTCGGCGTTCCTCTGGTGGGAATCTCTTAGGTGGTTTGAAGTCTTCGCCGCGGGGCTACAAAAACGCTGCGAAGCCCGCGATTATATAAAGAATGGCCTTGTGCTGGCAAATGCGCATATGCAGGGCCCAACACCGTTACCATCCTCCCCCTATGTTCAGTTACCGCCACGCGTTCCATGCCGGCAACCACGCCGACGTGCTCAAGCACACGGTGCTGATTGCCACGCTCGAGCACATGCTCGAAAAAGAAGCCGCCCTCACGGTGGTCGACACCCACGCCGGCGCCGGCCTGTACCGCCTGGATGGCGACTACGCCGGCACCAGCGGCGAAGCGGCCGAAGGCATCCTGCGCCTTCTTTCAGGCAAGAAAGCGCCCGGCACGCCCGCCCCTGCTGCGAAGTCCGCTACCAAAAAGGTAGCGCCCGAAGCCGAAGTCCCGGTCGCGGACGCCATTGCGCGCTACCTGGAAGTGATTCACGACTTCAACCCCAACGGCGGCGCCCGCGTCTACCCCGGCTCGCCGTTCATCGTGCAGCACCTGCTGCGCGACCACGACAAGCTCAAGCTGTTCGAGCTGCACCCGACCGACGGCCGCACGCTGAGCGCCAACATCGCCCAGCTCGAGGCCGGCCGCCAGATCGCCGTGCTGAACGAAGACGGCTTCGGCAGCGCCACCAAGTTCCTGCCGCCGCCCTCGCGCCGCGCGCTGGTGCTGATGGACCCGAGCTACGAAATGAAGACCGACTACGGCCGCGTGCTCGACTTCGCGGCCGAGGCGCTCAAGCGCTTCGCCACGGGCACCTACGCGGTCTGGTATCCGATCATTCCGCGCCCCGAGGCGCACGACCTGCCGCGCCGCCTGAAGACGATGGCGACCAAGGCCGGCAAGTCGTGGCTGCACGCCACGCTGACGGTCAAATCGAGCAAGATCACCAAGGACGCTGCCTCTGGCGCCACGCAGCGCCCGGGCCTGCCGGCCAGCGGCATGTTCCTGATCAACCCGCCCTACACGCTGAAGCCGCTGCTCGCGGCCGCGCTGCCGCAGCTGGTGGAGCGCCTGGGCCAGGACCGCAACGCGGCCTTCTCGCTCGAATCGGGCGGCTGAGCCTCCGGGCCCAAGCCCAGTCCCGGGCCTCGCCGGGCTCCCGGGCTTACTTGCGCCGACGGGCCGGCACGACCGCCTTGCGCCGCGCCGGAACCTGCACCCTGGCGCGCTGCTTCGGCTCGGCGGCCGCCACCGGCGCCTGCGCATCGCTCGCTTCCACCGGCAAGCCGCCGCAACGCATGCCGTCGCGGTCGACCACCGTCAGCGCCACCTGCTTGATGCCCAGCCCGGTCAGGCCGATGCGGTCGGCCGCCGCGCGGCTCAGGTCGATCACGCGGCCCAGCGCATAAGGGCCGCGGTCGTTGATGCGCACCAGCACCTCGCTGCCGTTGACGAGGCTGCGCACGCACACGCGCGTGTTGAAAGGCAGGGTCTTGTGGGCCGCCGTCATGGCGGTCATGTCGAAGCGCTCGCCGCTGGCGGTCTTGCGCTGGTGGAACTGGATGCCGTACCACGACGCGCCGCCGCGCTCGAACACCTCGCGCGGGCCGTCGTCGCCGGGCACGCCGTCGTCCGGCGTCAATTCACCGGAGCCGGACACGGCGAGGTCATAGCGCACCGAGGGCACGCTGGAGCGCGGCGCGGCGCCCGGCGGCACCGCGATGGCGCGCGGCAGCGGCTGCAGCTTGCTGCCGTCGCTGGCCGGCGGCATGGCGCAGCCTGCGAGCGCGCAAGCCGCCGCGACAAGGGCCAGGCGAAGCCCCCCGCGCAGCGAACCCGCCGCCAGCGCCGCGCGCCGCCCTCTCAATCCAGGCGCTCCAGCACGGCCAGCGTGGCCGCCGACTGGTTCATCGTGTAGAAGTGCAGCGCCGGGGCGCCGCCTTCCTGCAGCCGCGCGCACAGCTCGGTGACCACGTCGAGGCCGAAGGCCTTGATCGACGCCGTGTCGTCGCCGAAGCCCTGAAGCCGCAGGCGGATCCAGCGCGGGATCTCGGCGCCGCAGGCGTCCGAGAAGCGCATGAGCTGCGTCGAGCTCGTGATGGGCATGATGCCCGGCACGATCGGCGTGTCGAGCCCCAGCTTGCGCGCGTCGTCGACGAAGCGGAAGTAGGCTTCGGCGCTGAAGAAATACTGCGTGATCGCAGAGTCGGCACCCGCCTTCACCTTGGCGGCGAAGGCCTGCAGGTCGGCTTCAGGCGAGCGGGCCTGCGGGTGGATCTCGGGGTAGCAGGCCACCTCGATGTGAAAGTCGCGGCCGGTCTCTTCACGGATGAAGGCGACCAAGTCGCTCGCATACAGGAACTCGCCGCCGATCCCGTAGCCGCTCGGCAGGTCGCCGCGCAGCGCCACCAGGCGCTTCACGCCCATGGCCTTGAGTTCGGCGAGCTGCTCGCGCACCGTGGCGCGCGTGGCGCCGATGCACGAGAAGTGGCTGGCCGCGTCCACGCCTTCGGACAGAATCTCCTGCACCGCACCGAAGGTGCCCTGGTGCGTGGAGCCGCCCGCGCCGTAGGTGACCGAGCAGAACTGCGGCTTGCGCACGTACAGCTGCTGGCGCGCGGCGCGCAGCTTGACCGCGCCTTCGGGCGTCTTGGTCGGGAAGAATTCGAAACTCAGCGGAAGGCGCACCTGCGTCTCCTCAGGAAGCGTCGTTCGCCCGGTCGGCACGAACGGCGTGAATGAAAAACTCGCGGTTGCCGTCGCCCCCGGCGATCGGGCTGTCGAACCAGCGCAGCACCTTCAGCTCGAGCGCCGCGCAGGCGTCGTGCAGGCGCTTCTCGACCACCGCATACATGGTCTCGTCGCGCACGATGCCGCCCTTGCCGACCTGGCCAGGCTGCAGTTCGAACTGCGGCTTGACCAGCATCAGCAACTGGCCGTCGTCGGCCAGAAACTCCACGACCGCCGGCAGCACCAGCGTGAGCGAGATGAACGACAGGTCGCCCACGATCAGGTCGAAGCGCGGAGCAGAAGACTCGCCTGCGCCTTCTTCCGGCTCGCCCTCGTCGCCCTCTTCAGGCTCCTCGGCGAGGTCATCGGCCGACAGCGCCCGCGCATTGACGCCTTCGATGGCGACCACACGCGCGTCTTCGCGCAACTTCGCATGCAGCTGCCCGTGGCCGACGTCGACGCCCACCACCTTGGCGGCACCGCGCTGCAGCAGGCAATCGGTGAAGCCGCCGGTCGACTGGCCCACGTCGAGGCACAGCTTGCCGGCCGGGTCCACGCCGCTCACCGCCAACGCGCCTTCGAGCTTGAGCCCGCCGCGCGAGACGTAGCGCGCCTCGGCCGCGTCGTCGAGCTCGAGCTCCGCGGATTCGGGCACTTCGTCCTTGTTCTTGACGACCGAGCGCCAGGCGTCGCTCGTGCCCGCGTCGCGCCAGCGCATGCCGCCGGCAATGAGCCGCACGGCCTGCGAACGCGACGCGGCCAGGCCGCGCTCTACCAACAGTTGATCGGCGCGCATGCGCGGATCAGTAGCGGTACGTGTCCGGCTTGTAAGGGCCGTTCTTGCTCACGCCGATGTAGGCGGCCTGCGAGTCGGTCAGCTCGGTCAGCATGGCGCCGACCTTCTTCAGGTGCAGGCGCGCGACCTTTTCGTCCAGGTGCTTGGGCAGCACGTAGACCTTGCCGGCCTGGTAGGCGTCGGGCTTGGTGAACAGCTCGATCTGGGCGATGGTCTGGTTGGCGAACGACGACGACATCACGAAGCTCGGGTGGCCCGTGCCGCAGCCCAGGTTCACCAGGCGGCCCTTGGCCAGCAGGATGATCTTCTTGCCGTCCGGGAAGGTGATGTGGTCGACCTGCGGCTTGATCTCTTCCCATTCGTACTTCTCGATCGACGCGACGTCGATCTCGTTGTCGAAGTGGCCGATGTTGCAGACGATCGCCTGGTCCTTCATCTTGGCCATGGTGTCGTGCGTGATGACGTCCTTGTTGCCGGTGGTCGTCACGAAGATGTCGGCCTTGTCGGCGGCGTATTCCATCGTCACGACCTTGTAGCCTTCCATGGCGGCCTGCAGGGCGTTGATGGGGTCGATTTCGGTGACCCACACCTGGGCGCTCAGTGCGCGCAGTGCCTGTGCCGAGCCCTTGCCCACGTCGCCGTAGCCGGCCACCAGTGCCACCTTGCCGGCGATCATCACGTCGGTCGCGCGCTTGATGCCGTCGACCAGCGACTCGCGGCAGCCGTACAGGTTGTCGAACTTGCTCTTGGTGACCGAGTCGTTCACGTTGATGGCGCGGAACAGCAGCGTGCCCTTGGCCGACATTTCGTTCAGGCGGTGCACGCCGGTGGTCGTCTCTTCGGTCACGCCGATGATTTCGGCCGACTTGCGGGTGTACCAGCTGTCATCGACAGCCAGCTTGGCCTTGATGGCGGCGAACAGGATGCGTTCTTCTTCGCTGGTCGGATTGGCGAGCACGCCCAGGTCCTTCTCGGCGCGCTGGCCCAGGTGCATCAGCAGCGTGGCATCGCCGCCGTCGTCCAGGATCATGTTCGGGCCTTCGCCCTTGGAACCCTTGGGGCCGAAGTCGAAGATGGCGTGGGTGTAGTCCCAGTAGTCCTTCAGCGACTCGCCCTTGATGGCGAACACCGGCGTGCCCTTTTCGGCGATGGCGGCGGCGGCGTGGTCCTGCGTGGAGAAGATGTTGCACGACGCCCAGCGCACGTCGGCGCCCAGGGCTTGCAGCGTCTCGATCAGCACGGCCGTCTGGATGGTCATGTGCAGCGAGCCCGTGATGCGCGCGCCCTTGAGCGCCTGGCCCTTGGAGAACTCTTCACGGATGGCCATCAGGCCGGGCATCTCGGTTTCGGCGATGCGGATTTCCTTGCGGCCCCAGGCGGCGAGGGAGAGGTCGGCAATCGCCTGGTTGGCGGTCGAAACGGGGTTGGGCTTGAGAACAGCGCTCATGAGGACTCCAAAACTGGTTTGAAAGATGCCACTGCGTACGGGGAAGGACTCACCGCGAGAACAGCGGGTGAGCGTGGTTGCGATGTGGTCCGAGCCTCACGCCTGATGGCGCTGCAACGCTCCTCGGAACCGCGGATTGTAGACGCGGCGGCAGGCGCAGCCAATCCGGGGGATTTGCGCCCCCGGGCAGGCTGACATTCGCCACCCTGCGGGTTCAAGACACCTCTTTTTACGATTTCCCCAGGGTTCGGTTCAGCAGCCAGCCGGCTTTCTGCCGAGCCCCTCGTACAAGAAAGAGGGCTCACATGAGGATGACGAGATATCTCACGGGTTGCGGTCTGGCGGCCTTGCTGGCGGCCTGCGGCGGCGGGGGTGAAGGCGCGGGTGGCGGCCTGCCGCTGGCGAGCGGCAGCGGCAATGCCGCGCCGAACACGCAAGCCGCGGCGCCGGCGCCCGCACTGGTCAAGGCCAAGGCAGCACAGGGCACCCAAGGCACCCAGGACATCGCCGACGCGCGCAACGGCACCTACCGCGTCTACGCGGCCAACGGCACGCAGCAGCAGTTGACGGTCGACTTCGACGCCGGCAGCTACACGATGACGGACAGCCCCAACCTGCCCGAGTCGGGCACGTTCGGCGAGGACTTCACCGAGCCCGGCACCTACGTGTTCGCCAGCGGCCGCGTCACGACCGCGGCCAACACCTCGCGCTTTCGAGTCACGGCGGACGCCATCGTGGGCGCCTTCCCGTTCGCCACGGCGTATGCGAGCCCCGTCGCCTACGCCGCGCAGCCCTTCGTGGCGGCCCGCGAGTTCGTCGCCACCGCGGCGCTGCTGGACGGCACCTACAACCGCTTCAGCGTCACGCGCAGCCCGGGCAACGCGCAGGACTCCGCGATACTGTCGATGCGCCTGTCGGGCAGCGGCACCGTGCTCGAGATCTGCAACGACGCGGTGATCTACAAGATCGACCTCTGCCCCGCCGCCTCGAAGCGCACCTACGCGGTCGCGTCCGGCACCGACGACACCTGGGTCGGGACCAACGTGGCCAACGCCGGCGACGTCGCGAACTTCCGCATGGCGCGCATCGGCGGGCAGAACGTGTACCTGGCCGGCGGCGTCAGCACCGCGCCGGCCGTGCAGTTCATGCGCATCGGCCTGCCCGAGTCTTCGAGCTGGCCCGCCACGCGCGGCGTCGGCGCATCGACCACGGGCAGCTGGGGCAGCAACCTGATCGACAGCGCGAACTCGGTGCGCACGAGCACCGGCACGGACGGCACCTACGCCAGCCTGGCGATGCCGGTGGGCGGCACCTTCGCGCTGCAGCCCGAAGGCATCCGGGGCGTCAACAGCGGCGGCACGAGCCGGTACTTCGCGATGCAGGGCGGCGCGCTGTCGGTGCTCGTGGGCTCGCGCAACCCGAACACGCAGGGCTACCTGCAGCTCAACCTGATCGACACCGGCGCGGCACCCGACGCGCGCAACGGCCGCTACAAGGTCTACGCCAGCAACGGCACGCGCCAGGCGCTGGCGCTGAACCTGGACAGCAAGCGCTACGAGATGACCGACGAGACCGGCACGGCCGCCTCGGGCAGCTTCGCCGAGGACGCGGCCGAAGCCGGCAGCTTCGTGTTCGACAGCGCGCGGATCGCCAGCCCCGTGAACACGGCGCGCTTCCGCCTGGCCGCGGACACGGTGGTCGGCTCGTTTCCGTTCGCGGTGGCGCAGGTCACGCCGGTGAGCTACGGCGTGCGGCCCTTCGTGGCATCGCGCGCGCTGGTGAAGACGCAGGCGGCGCTGGACGGCGTCTACAACCGGCTGGGCGTCAACCTGACGGCCGCGGGCGGCGACTCGTCGATCACGCAGATCCAGGTTGCCAGCGGCGGCACCGCGCTCTACCTGTGCAACAACAGCACGATCTACCGCATCGACACCTGCCCCGCGGCCACGCTGCTGACCTACACGGTGTCGCCCGGCGCCAGCGTCGACACCTGGAACATCGTGAACGTGAGCAACCCGGCGGACCGCGGCAGCTTCGCGATCGCGCGCGTGGGCAACGAGAACGTCTACCTCTCGGCCGGCATCGTGCCGTCGACGCCCACGACGTCGGTGTTCCGGATCGGCCTGGCGGAGCGCGCCACCTGGCCCGCCGTCACGGCACGCGGCGGCGCCACCAACGGCAGCTGGGGCGGCACGGCCATCGACGCATCGGGCTATGCACGCACGCAGGTGCTCCCGGGCGGTGCCACCGGCACGTTCAGCGCCACGCTGGGCTCCATGGGCGCGGTCGGCCCGGTCAACATGCGCGCGGCATCGTTCGGCACCGCCTTCCATTTCGCGAGCCAGGGCAGCAAGCTCTTCGCGATGGTCGGCTCGCGCAACCCGGCCACGGCGGGCGCGCTCGAGATCGGGCTGATCGACTGACGGGGTGAGAAGCTGAGAGGCTGAGAGGCTGACAAACCGGCCCTTGCCTGAAAAGGGCCGCATGCCGCACCGCCCGGCCTGCGGCCCTTGCTCATTCCGCCGTAAGTCGGCCGCGGGCACGATTGGCCGGCGCGACGTACATTGGCCGCACCTCCACCAGCCTCCCCACGCCGCCATGCCGACCCTCACGTTCCGCGCCTCCAGCGCACTGCTTGCCGCCACCGCCCTGTGCCTGGGCGCCGCCCTCCCCGGCGTTGCCGCGGCCCAAGGCGCCGACACCGTGCGCATCCGCGGCACCATCGTGCGCGTCGATGCCGGCACCCTCGTGGTCCAGGACCGCGGCGGCGAAGTCGTCTCGCTCGCGCGGCCGGCCGGCATGCCGGTCTCGGAGGTCTATCGCATCAAGCTGTCCGACATCAAGCGCGGCAGCTTCATCGGCACCGCCGCCATGCCGCAGCCCGACGGCACGCAGAAGGCGCTCGAGGTGGTGGTGTTCCCCGAGGCCGCGCGCGGCACCGGCGAAGGCCACCGGCCGTGGGACCTGCTGCCCGACAGCACCATGACCAACGCCACGGTCGCCGACCTGGCCTCGGCGCCGAAGTCGGTGCGCGGCGGGCAGCAGCTGCGGCTGACCTACAAGGGCGGCGAGAAGACCGTCATCGTGCCGCCCGACGTGCCGGTGGTCACCTTCCGCCCCGGCACCGACGCGCTGCTGGTGCCCGGCGCCAAGGTGATGATCAGCGCGCAGGAAAAGAACGGCACGCCCACCGCGCTGCGCGTGACGGCCGGACGCGACGGCTTCGCGCCGCCGATGTAAGGCGAAAGCAGGCAAGCCCGGCCTCCAAGGGAAATCCCGCAGGCATTTTTGTCGCGGCGGCAAGCCCCGGGCGCGCCTGTGCGCGTATCGTGGCGAGGGACTTTGCCGTCCGGCCGGTCCCAGCCACCCACCCGTTCACCCGACACAGGAGATTCCGCACCATGGCCACTGCCAAGAAAGCCGCCGCCA
This sequence comes from Variovorax sp. OK212, assembly GCF_900112425.1. GTDB lineage: Bacteria > Pseudomonadota > Gammaproteobacteria > Burkholderiales > Burkholderiaceae_C > Variovorax. Next base: position 190,163 of record NZ_FOLP01000010.1, read on the forward strand.
AGAAGACCACCTCCAGCAGCAGTAGCACCAGCAGCACCGCCAGCGAGAAGAAGGCGATGCCGGACGCCGCGGACATGCTCAATCCGCTGAAGGGCATGGCCGACCGGCTGCAGAACCTCAACCTGACCGGCGGCGCCGGCAAGCTGCTGGACAGCGGGCGCAAGGACCTGCAGGCGCTGATGCAAGCCAACGAGAAGTCCTATCAGGGGCTGCAGGCCGTGGTGCAGCGGCAGACCGAGATGATCAAGACCGCCATCGGCGAGTGGCAGACGGCCGCCAAGGGCATGCCCGGCAAGGACCCCAAGGAAAACCTGGCCAAGCTCGACGAGCTCGGCCGCCAGTCGTTCCAGCGCGCCGTCGACGACATCAAGGAGCTGGCCAACCTGGCCGCCAAGTCGCAGGCCGATGCCTTCGACGTGGTGCGCCAGCGCATCCAGGCCAACGTCGACGAAGTCACCAAGATGCTGCAGCGCAAGTGAGCCGGAGCTTTCTGGCATGAGCGCCGCCGCGCCACGCGTCGAGCGGCGCACGCGCGCCAACGGCATCGAGCTCGCCTGGGACAGTTTCGGCGACCCGGGCGCGCCGCCGATGCTGCTGGTCATGGGCCTGGGCGCCCAGATGGTCGCGTGGGACGACGCGTTCTGCGCCCGCCTCGCCGAGGCCGGCGGGCTGCGCGTGATCCGTTTCGACAACCGCGACATCGGGCACTCGACCTACCTCACGCACCTGGGCGTGCCCGACATCCAGGCGCTGATGCTGGACGCCATGGCCGGCCGGGCGCTGCAGGTGCCCTACACCCTGCGCGACATGGCCGCCGACTGCGTCGGGCTGCTCGACGCGCTGGGCATTGCGCGCGCGCACGTCGTGGGCGCCTCCATGGGCGGCGCCATCGGGCAGGAGCTGTGCATTCACCATGCGCACCGGCTGCTGTCGTTCACCAGCATCATGTCGACCACCGGCGCGCCGGGCCTGCCGCCGCCCACGCCGGAAGCCATGGCCATGCTGTTCTCGCCGTCGCCCACGAATTTCGAGGCCTACCTGCCGCACTACGCCAAGGTGTGGCGCGTGCTGCGCGGCCCGTCGGCCTTTCCGCTCGACGAGGCGCGCGACACCGAAAGAGCGCAGCTCGTCTTCCTGCGCGGCCTCAATCCGCCCGGCGTGGCGCGCCAGCTCGCGGCCATCCTGGCCTCGGGCAACCGCGGGCCCGCGCTGCGCGGCGTGCGCGTGCCCACGCTGGTGATCCACGGCGACGCCGATCCGCTGGTGCCGGTGGCCTGCGGCGTCGACGTGGCCGATGCCATTCCGGGGGCGACGCTGCTGCGCATTCCGCGCATGGGGCATGCGCTGCCGGTGTCGATGTGGCCGCAGATCGTCGAGGCGATCGCGGGGCACGCGGGTCGGCATCCGGACGCCTGAACCCTCGCCTGCAGCCGTCCGGCTGCAGCTGTCCGGTCGCTTATTCGATCAGCGCGCGCCGCACGTCTTCCTGCAGGCTGCGCAGGTGATCGCGCATCGCCGTGCGGGCGCGCTCCGCGTCCCGCGCACGCAGCGCGCGGATGATCTCGCCGTGCTCGTCGTGGTTCTCCGGCTGCCTGTGCAGCGGGCTGTGCAGGCGGAACAGCCGCGCGTTGACGCGCAGTTCCTCCACCAGCCGCGGAAACACCACGTTGCCGCTGGCCGTGGCGATCAGCAGGTGGAAGCGGTCGTCGAAGTGCCAGTGCTCGGTTTCGCTGTGCTCGCCGCCGCCGAGCGCGGCGATGTCGGCCTCGAGCGCGTCGATCTCGGCGTCGGTGATCTTGCCGACGGCCAGCGCGATGGCTTCGCCCTCGATCACCTCGCGCGCGCGCATGCAGTCGAAGTACTCCTTGGTGCCCAGCGCGCGCACGGCGTAGGAACGCGCGTCGCGCCGCACCAGCAGCCCTTCGCCCGCCAGCCGCACCAGCGCCTCGCGCATCGGCGTGCGCGAAATGCGCAGGTCTTCCGCCAGCCGCGCTTCCTGCAGCGGGCTGCCGGGCGAGATCTGACGGTCGAGGATGAGCGTGCGCAGCCGCTCGTAGGCCTGCTCGGCCAGGCTGGCCGAGCGCACCTCCAGGGGTGCGATCGTGATGGTGGCGGGCTGCGTGGGGCTGGGAAGGCTGGGCATGCGGAAAATGGCGTGGGCCACAAGGGCGGGTGAGCTTATCAGGGCCGCATGGCGGCGCGGCCCGGCGGCTTCAGAGCCATTTGTCCAGCGGATTGCCGTCGTTCGGCGCACGCGGACGCAGGCACGGAAGGAACTGGCCCGAGCCCGGCTCGGCCAGGAACTCGCCGTCTTCCCACACCACGCGCCCGCGCGACACGGTGATGCCCGGCCAGGCGCGCAACGCCATGCCTTCGTACGGCGTGTAGTCGACGGCGTGGTGGAGCATGTCGTTGGTGAGCCGCTTCTCCTGCCCCTTGGCGTACACGTCCCACACCACGAAGTCGGCGTCGCTGCCGACTGCAATGGTGCCCTTGCGCGGGTACAGCCCGTACAGCCGCGCCGGGTTGGTGGCCGTGAGCTCCACGAAGCGGTGGATGTCGATGCGCCCCTTGAGCACGCCCTCGCTCATGAGCAGCGGCAGGCGGGTTTCCACGCCGGGAATGCCGTTCGGGATGCGGTCGAACGAGGCGTCGTCGCCGGCCACGCGCTTGCCGTCGCTGCCGTTCATGTTGAAGGGCGCGTGGTCGGACGAGAAGATGGTGAACAGCCCGCTGGACAGCCCGTTCCAGATGAACTGCTGGTTGGCCTTGTCGCGCGGCGGCGGGCTGCAGATGCAGCGTGCGCCGTGCATCGGATCGTCGGGGTCGATGCCCAGGTCCTCGGCGCTCAGGAACAGGTACTGCGGGCAGGTTTCCGCGTGGATCGGCAGGCCGCGCCCGCGCGCCCAGTGGATCTGCTCGACGGCCTCGCGGCCCGACACGTGCACGATCAGGATGGGCGTGTCGACCAGCTCCGCCAGCGCGATGGCGCGGTGCGTTGCCTCGCGCTCCACCGCCATCGGCCGCGAGCTGCCGTGGTAGCGCGGCGCGGTGAGGCCCGCGTCGAGCAGCTGCTCGGTGAGCCAGGCGATGCAGTCGCTGTTCTCGGCGTGGATCATCGTCATCGCGCCGTGGCGGCGCGCGGTGGCCAGCACCTCGATGATCTGGCGGTCGTCCAGCTTGAGGTCGTCGTAGGTCATGTAGATCTTGAAGGAGGTGTAGCCCTTCTCGATCAATGCGGGCAGCTCCCGCTGCGTCACGTCGCGCGTGGCGTCGGCCACGATCAGGTGGAAGGCGTAGTCGATCACGGCCTTGCCCTCGGCGCGGCGGTGGTAGTCGTCCACCGCTTCCTGGATGCTGTGGCCCTTCTGCTGCGCGGCGAAGGGCAGCACGGTGGTGGTGCCGCCGCAGGCCGCGGAGCGCGTGCCCGTGAGGAAGTCGTCCGCGAAGCGCGAGCCGTCGCTGGTCGGCTGGTCGAAGTGGCAGTGGCCGTCCACGCCGCCCGGCGTGACGAGGCGGCCGCGCGCATCGATCTCGCGCGCGGCGCTGGCGTCCAGGCCTTGCGCGATGGCGCAGATGCGCCCGTCGCGCACGCCGATGTCGGCGGTGTAGCGGTCGCCCGCGGTGGCGATGTCGGCGTTGCGCAGGATCAGGTCGTAGGTGCTCATGGGCGTTCTCTTCTGTCTAGCGCTGCTCGAGCGCGGGTTCCGCGGGCACCACCGGCGCGCTCGCATTGCCGTAGGCGCGGCCGTAGTGGCGCTCGATGCGCCGCTGGATGAAGTCCCAGGCGGTGGTCATCAGCAGGTAGTAGATGGCCGCGACGACGAACAGCTCGAGCACCATGAACTTCTCCTGGATCAGCACCTGGGTGCGGCGCAGCAGCTCCTCCATCGAGATCACCGAGGTGATCGAGGTGGTCTTGAGCAGCCCGTTGATGCTGTTGCCCAGCGTCGGCACGATCAGGCGCATGGCCTGGGGCATGACGATGTAGCGCATGGTCTGCGCGCTGCTGAAGCCCACGGCGCGCGCCGCGTTGGTCTGCCCGGCGGAAATCGACTGTATGCCGCCGCGCACGATCTCCGCCAGGTAGGCGGCCTCGTTGAGGATCAGGCCCAGCAGCGCCGACTCGATCACCGACAGCTTCAGCCCGAGCTGCGGCAAGCCGGTGTAGATGATGATCAGCTGCACCAGCAGCGGCGTGCCGCGGAACACCCAGATGTAGAAGTGCGCCGGCCCGGCCACCCAGCGGCGGCTGGACAGGCGGGCCAGGGCCAGCGCGCACCCCACGACCAGCCCGCCCGCGATCGCAGCGAGCGTGAGCCACAGCGTGGTGACCGCGCCGCTGAGGATGTACGGATTGAACAGATAGTCGATGAACCCCGACCAGCTCCAGCCTTGTCCCATGAACGTTCCTTCGTGTGCTCGGTGACGGCGCGGCTCAGCCCGCCGGGCCCTTGACGGCCACGGCGCCGTCGACGGCCTTCACGCCGTACTGGTCGAACAGCTTCTGGAAGCTGCCGTCGGTCTTCATGTCGTTCATGACCTTGGCCATCGCGGCGGCCAGGTCCTTGTTGCGCGAGGCCAGCGCCACCGGCGTGGGGAACAGGCCGTGCAGCACGCGCTCGAAGTCGCCGCGCTTCTGGTATTCGGCGCCGGTCGAGTCGATCGACAGGGCCACGTCGACCTGGCCCGCACGCAGCGACTGGAACGCCATGGCGAAGTTCTCGAAGGTGCGGATGGTCATGCCCTTCATGCCCTTGTCGGTGAGCGCCTTGTCGAGCTCGCGCGCCTTGCGCTCCTCGAAGCCGCCGAGCTCCACGCCGATGCTCTTGCCCGACAGGTCTTCGGGCTTGGCGATCTTCAGCGGGTTGCCCTTGGCGGTGCTGATGCTGATCGCCTGGTCTTCGTAGATGAGCATCTGCATCAGCTTGGCGCGCTCTTCCGTGTAGAAGATGCCGGTGTTGATGACGTCCCAGCGCCCGGCCTGCAGGCCCGGGATCATGGCCGAGAACTCGATGCGCACGTACTCCGGCGTGAGGCACAGGCGCTTGGCGATCGCCTCGCCGAGCTCCACGCGCATGCCCTTGAGCGCGCCGGTCTGGTCGACGAACTGCATCGGCGGCAGCGTCGGGTTGACCGACATGGTCAGCGTGCCCTTCTTGACGAGGGCCGAGTCGGGCACCGGCGACTTGCACGCCTGCGCGTTCGCGGCGCCCGCGCAGAAGATGAAGAGTGCCGTTGCCGACGCGAGAGCGGGGAGCAGTTTCATGGTGAAGTCCTTCAGGGAATGAACGAGGCGACGAAAGGAAAAGGCAGGAGCCAGGAGGCAGAAGGCAGAAAGCAGGAAGGGGTGCGGCGGCGCCGGCCCTCAGGCGCGGATCGAGTCCAGCAGGTCGAGGCGGGCCAGTTCGCGGCGCAGGTCCGCCACGTCGGCGTCGGGCAGCGGCAGGCGCGGCGCGCGCGGCTTGCCCACCGGCAGGCCCATCATCGAGAGGCCGTCCTTCGAGGCCGCCACGTAGCGGTGGCCGCCCACCCAGCGCACGATCGGCAGCATCTGCTTGTAGAGCGCCAGCGCCGCGGGCATGTCGCGCTCGTCGGCCACCAGCTCGAACAGGCGCGCCGACATCTTCGGAATGAGGTTGGAGCACACCGCCACCCAGCCCTGCGCGCCGAGCCAGAACGACTCGTAGCCCAGGATGCCGGCGAACACGGTCATGCGGTCGCCGCACAGCTCGATGATGTCGCGCACGCGGGTCACCTCCAGCGTCGACTCCTTGATGTACTTGCAGTTGTCGATGCGCGAGAGGCGCGCCACCAGCTCGGGCTTGAGGTCGACGTTGGCCGTGGCCGGGTTGTTGTAGACCATGATCGGAATGCCGATCGCCTCGCCCACCTTGCGGTAGTGCGCGAACAGCTCGTCGTCGGTGGGCGTGCTGTAGAACGGCGGAATGATCATGACGCCGTCGGCGCCCATGGTCTCGGCCTCGCGGCTCAGCCGCACGCACTCGTCGGTCCACTCCGCACCGGTGCCGATCAACACGGGCACGCGTTTTGCAGCGGTGCTCACGCAGGTTTCGATCACCAACTGGCGCTCATCGGGCGTCAGCGACAGGAACTCCCCGGTGCTCCCCAGAGGAATCAGCCCGTGGATCCCCTCCTCGATTTGCCAATTGACCAGCTTCTTCAGTGCCGGCACGTCCACGTGCAGGCCGTCGTCGGTCATGGGGGTGATGAGCACCGTATAGGTGCCTCGGAACGCTGTCATGGGGCAGTCCTTGGAAAATTCGATGACGAAGTATACGTATACGTGTAGTATACGTATACATTCAATCGCGTCAACGTCGTTTTCCGTTTTCCCTCGCACCTGCCCATGAGCGCCAGACTGACCCACCCTTCCATCACCCCGGCCGGGCGCCCCGTGCGCTTCTGGTACGACGGGCAACCGGTCGAAGGCCTGGAAGGCGAAACCATCGCGGCGTCGCTCGCGGCCGGCGGCATCAAGGCGATGCGCCACACCCGCGGCGGCGAGCGCCGGGGTCTTTATTGCGGCATGGGGGCGTGCTTCGACTGCCTCGTCACGGTTGACGGACGGACCAGCCAGCGCGCCTGCCTCACGAAAGTGGCCGACGGCCAGCAGGTGCGCTCCACCCCACCGGCCGGCACCGCGGAAGACCCGCTGCAACCGCTGGCACCCGCCGCCGGCGCCGAACCCGCGCGGCTGCAGGTCGACGTGCTGGTGATCGGCGCGGGCCCGGCCGGCCTTTCGGCGGCGCTTTCGGCGCGCCGGGCCGGCGCCGGGGTGCTGGTGCTCGACGAACGCCTGGAGCCGGGCGGCCAGTTCTACAAGCCGCTCGCGCCCTCGCACCGCTCGGCCACGCCGGCCGACCGCCAGTTCGCGCAGGGGCTCGCGCTGGAACACGACGTGCGTGCCGCCGGCGTCACCATCGCCCAGGGCGCGCAGGTGTGGGCCGCCTTTTCGCCGCGCGAGGTCGCGGCGCTGATCGACGGGCGGGCCCACGTCATCAACTGCAGGCAACTGGTCATTGCCCCGGGCGCCTACGAGCGCCCCGTGCCCTTCCCCGGCTGGACCTTGCCCGGCGTGATGACCACCGGCGCCGGCCAGACGCTGGCCCGCGCCTACCGGGTCGCCCCGGGCCGCCGCGTGGTGATCGCGGGCAACGGCCCGCTCAACCTGCAACTGGCGGCCGAGCTGCTCGCCGGCGGCGCCAAGGTGGTTGCCGTGCTGGAATCGGCCGCGCGCCCGTCGCTGCGCCAATGGCGCGACCTGCTGGCCGCGGCGCGCACGGCACCCGACCTGCTGCGCGACGGCTGGCGCTACCTGCGGCAGCTGCGCGCGCACGGCGTGCCCGTGCTGTGGGAGCACACCGTCGTGGCGGCGGAAGGCGAGGCTGACGAAGCCGGCGTCACCAACGGCACCGCCGGCCTGCGCGCCGTGCAGGTGGCGCGGATCGACCGCCAGGGCCACATGGTCGCCGCGACGGCGCGGCGCCTCGAGGCCGACACGCTGTGCCTGGGCTACGGCTTCATTCCCTCCACCGAACTCGCGCGCATGCTGGGCTGCAAGCACCGGCTCGCGCCACGGCATCTGGGCCACCTGGCCACCGTCACGCTGGAAGACGGCGCCACCAGCGTGCCCGGCGTGTACGTGGTGGGCGACGGTGCCGACCTGGGCGGCTCGCGCGTGGCCCTGGCGCGCGGCGCGCTGGCCGGCACCGCCGCGGCGCGCAACCTCGGTCTGGTCGCCGCCGCCACGCCGGCCGGGCCCAACGGGCTCGCCGGGCCCACCGAGACGGAGACGATCTCCCACCTGCGCCGGGCCGAGTGCTTCCAGCAGGCGCTGTGGTCGCTCTACGCGCCGCCGCCCGTCACGCTGGCGGCGGTGCCCGACGACACCCTGCTGTGCCGCTGCGAGGAGATCACCTTCGGCTCGGTGCGCGAGCAGATCCGCGCCGGCAGCGACACGCTGGCCGCGCTCAAGCGCAACACGCGCCTGGGCATGGGCCGTTGCCAGGCGCGCTACTGCGCCGCCACCGCGGGCCGGCTGCTGGCCGAGCTCACGGGCCGGCCACCCGAGGTCGAGCAGTACTTCGCCCCGCGCCCGCCGGCCAAGCCGGTGCCGGCCGGCGCGCTCGGTTTCGAGAAACCCGAGTGGGGCGGGCACAAGCCGGCCATCACGCCCAACCTCGCGCGGTCCGTGGAGCACGCGCCCTTCGCGCCGCTGCGCACCGACGTGCTGGTGATCGGCGCCGGCGTGCTCGGCTCCTGCCTCGGCTACTACCTGTCGAAGGCCGGGCAGGACGTGACGGTGGTCGACCGCGACGACATCAACCTGCAGGCCTCGGGCGCCAACGCGGGCAGCCTGCACGTGCAGCTGCTGTCCTTCGATTTCGGCGCCAAGGCGCAGGAAGGGGGCGGCCCGGCCGCGGCCACGCTGCCGCTGGGGCCGATGTCGGTGCGCCTGTGGCAGGAGATCGAGGCCGATTGCGGCGAAGACCTCGAGATCAAGATCACCGGCGGCCTCATGGTCGCCGACAGCCAGGCCGGCATGCGCTTCCTCGAGGCCAAGGCCGCGCTGGAACGCAGCCACGGCATCGACGCGCAGGTGATCGACGGCACCGACCTGCGGCGCCTGTCGCCCGCGCTGTCCGGCGAACTGCTGGGCGCGGAGCTGTGCCCCATGGAGGGAAAGATCAATCCGCTGCGCGCCACCTACGCGGTGGCTCGGCGCGCGCAGCAGCAAGGCGCGCGGATGCTGCGCGGCTGCGACGTGCAGGCCATCGAGGCGCTGCCGGGCGACGGCGCGGGCTACGTGGTGCGCACCTCGCGCGGCGTGATCCATGCCGGGCGCATCGTGAACGCGAGCGGCGCGTGGTCGAGCGCCATCGGCGGCATGCTGGGCGTGACGGTCCCGGTCAAGGGCGCGCCGCTGCAGATGATCGTCACCGAGCCCGCGCCGCCGCTGGTCGACCACCTCGTCGCGCATGCCGACCGGCACCTGAGCCTCAAGCAGGCGGCCAGCGGCGGCCTCATCGTGGGCGGCGGCTGGACGGCCGCCTTCCATGAAGACATGCGCCTGAACCGCGCCGAGCGCGACAGCATCGAAGGCAACCTGTGGGTGGCCGCCCGTGTGCTGCCCGCCGTGCGCGGCCTGCACATGGTGCGCTGCTGGGCCGGCATGAACGTGAACATCGACGGCGCCCCCATCCTGGGCGAGGTGCCGGGCCGCCCCGGCTTCTTCAACGCCGTGACCTCCAACGGCTACACGCTCGCGCCCGTCACCGCGCGGCTCGTGACCGACCTGATCGTGCACGGGCGCACCGACGTCGACATCAGCCCCTTTCGCATCGACCGCTTCCTCTGAACGCCCTGACCGCCCTGACCGCCCTGACCGCCACGACCGCCATCACTGCCATGACTGACTCCACGCCCGCGCGCGACACCCTGCGCCAATTCATCGACACCCACTTCGACGAGCAGGTGCGCACGCTCGCCGAGCTGGTGCGCTGCCCCTCCGACAACCCGCCCGGCGACTGCGCGCCGCATGCCGAACTCACGGCACGCCTGCTCGAGGCCATGGGCTTCGAGGTCGAGCGCCACGCGGTGCCCGCCGAGTTCGCGGCCGCGCACGGCATGCGCAGCGTGACCAACCTGATCGTGCGCGAACGCTTCGGCGACGGCCCGGTGGTGGCGCTCAACGCGCACGGCGACGTGGTGCCACCGGGCGCGGGCTGGAGCGTCGACCCCTACGGCGGCGAGGTGCGCGACGGCTGGCTCTACGGCCGCGGCGCCGCGGTGTCGAAATCGGACTTCACCACCTACGCCTTCGCCATGCGCGCGCTCAAGCACCTGGCGGCCTCGGGCACGCCGCTGGCCGGCACGGTCGAGCTGCACCTGACCTACGACGAGGAAACCGGCGGCGTCACCGGCCCCGGCTGGATCCTGTCCAAGGGCCTGAGCCGGCCCGACTTCGTGCTTTCCGCCGCGTTCTCGCACCACGTCGTGGTGGCGCACAACGGCTGCCTGCACCTGGAGGTCGTGGTGCGCGGCACCTCGGCGCACGCCGCCCGGCCCGACACCGGCCACGACGCCATCGAGGCCGCGGCCACCCTGCTGCCCGCGCTCTACCGCTACCGCGACGGCCTGGCCGAGCGCCCCTCGCTGACGCCGGGCATCACCCATCCCACGATGGTGGTCGGGCTGATCGGCGGCGGCATCAACACCAACGTGGTGGCCGACGCGCTGAGCCTGCGCATCGACCGGCGCATCGTGCCCGAGGAATCTCCCGAGGCCGTGGAGGCCGAACTGCGCGAAGTGATCGAGGCGGCCTGCCGCCCGCTGCCCGGCATCTCGGTGGACATCCGCCAGATCCTGCTGGCCCGCCCCTTCGCGCCCGCGCCGGGCGCCGACGAGCTGGCGGCGCTGGTGTGCCGCGAGGCCGGCGAGGTCATGGGCAAGCCAGTGACGCAGATCGGCGTGCCGCTGTACACCGACGCGCGCCTGTACAGCGAGGCGGGCATTCCCACGGTCATGTACGGCGCCGGCCCCGAGTCGCTGCTCGAGGCCAACGGGCACCGCGCCGACGAGCGCGTGCCGCTGGACGAACTGCGCAAGGCCACCCGGGTGGTCGCCAACACCCTCCACCAACTCCTGACGCGCTGAAAGGCGCCGCGGCGAACGCCCATGATCGACATCAGCCATGTGAACAAGAGCTACGGCGCCTTCCAGGTGCTGACCGACTGCAGCACCGAGATCCGCAAGGGCGAGGTGGTGGTGGTCTGCGGGCCTTCGGGCTCGGGCAAGTCCACGCTCATCAAGTGCGTGAACGCGCTGGAGCCGTTCCAGCAGGGCCGCATCACCGTCGACGGTGTGTCGGTGGGCGACCCCAGGACCGACCTCAACAAGCTGCGCGCCCGGGTCGGCATGGTGTTCCAGCACTTCGAGCTGTTTCCGCACCTGTCGATCGAGGAGAACCTGTCGATCGCGCAGCTCAAGGTGCTCAAGCGCACGGCCTCCGAAGCCCGCGCCGCCTCCATGGCGCTGCTGCAGCGCGTCGGCATGCGCGCGCACGCGCACAAGTTCCCCAGCCAGCTGTCCGGCGGCCAGCAGCAGCGCGTGGCCATCGCGCGTGCCCTCGCCATGAACCCGGTGGCCATGCTGTTCGACGAGCCCACCTCGGCGCTCGACCCGGAAATGGTCAACGAGGTGCTCGATGTGATGGTCGAGCTCGCGCGCGACGGCATGACCATGATGTGCGTCACCCATGAAATGGGCTTTGCGCGCAAGGTGGCGAACCGGGTGATCTTCATGGACCGCGGCCGCATCGTGGAGGACTGCGCCAAGGAGGAATTCTTCGGCAATCCGTCGGCGCGCTCGGACCGCGCGCAGCAGTTCCTGTCGAAGATCCTGCAGCACTGAAGCCGCTGCCGCGGGCGGGTTTGGGGCGGCCTTCTAAAATCGGGGCAATTCCCCTGCAGATTGCCCACCTTGTCTTTTCTCGCCGAAACCCGCCGCCGTCGCACCTTCGCGATCATTTCCCACCCTGACGCCGGCAAGACCACGCTGACCGAAAAGCTGCTGCTTTTCTCCGGCGCGATCCAGATCGCCGGTTCGGTGAAGGCGCGCAAGGCCTCGCGCCATGCCACCTCCGACTGGATGGAAATCGAAAAGCAGCGCGGCATCTCGGTGGCCTCGTCGGTCATGCAGATGCTGTACCGCGACCACGTGATCAACCTGCTCGACACGCCCGGCCACAAGGACTTCTCGGAAGACACCTACCGCGTGCTCACCGCCGTCGACTCGGCGCTGATGGTGATCGACGCGGCCAACGGCGTGGAAGCGCAGACGCGCCGGCTGATCGAGGTCTGCCGCCAGCGCGACACGCCCATCATCACCTTCGTCAACAAGATGGACCGGGAAGTGCGCGAGCCGCTGGACATCCTGGACGAGGTGGAGCGCGAGCTCGGCATGCCCTGCGTGCCCATGACCTGGCCCGTGGGCCAGGGCAAGAGCTTCCGGGGCATCATGAACCTGCGCACGCAGACGATGACGGTGTTCGAGTCGGGCAGCGAGCGGCTGCCGCACGACTTCGAGACCATTGCGCTGAGCGAGCGCGAAACGCTCACCAAGCGCTTCGGCGCCGACTTCGAGAGCGCCATGGACAGCATGGAACTCGCCACCGGCGCCTCGCCCACCTGGGACCGCGAGGCCTTCCTGGCCGGCAAGCAGACGCCCGTGTTCTTCGGTTCCGGCGTGAACAACTTCGGCGTGATGGAAGTGCTCGACGCGCTGGTCGACCTGGCGCCGCAGCCGCAGTCGCGCACCAGCACCACGGTGGTCAACCGCCAGCCGGTGGTGAAGGAGATCCAGCCCGAGGACAAGGACTTCGCGGGCGTGGTCTTCAAGGTGCAGGCCAACATGGACGCCAACCACCGCGACCGCATCGCCTTCGTGCGCATGGCCTCGGGCAAGTACACGCCGGGCATGAAGCTCAAGGTGCAGCGCACCTCGAAGGAACTGCGCCCCACCAGCGTGGTGACCTTCATGAGCCAGCGCCGCGAGGCGGTGGAAGAGGCCTACGCGGGCGACATCGTGGGCTTCACCACGCACGGCGGCGTGCAGCTGGGCGACACCATCACCGACGGCGCGAGCCTGCAGTTCACCGGCCTGCCCTTCTTCGCGCCCGAGCTGTTCATGACCGTCATCCTGAAGAACCCGCTGCGCACCAAGCAGCTGCAGCAGGGCCTGGCCCAGCTCGGCGAGGAAGGTGCCATCCAGGTGTTCCGCCCCGAGGTCGGCGGCCCGATGCTGCTGGGCGCGGTCGGCCAGCTGCAGTTCGAAGTGGTGCAGCACCGCCTGAAGGCCGAGTACGACGCCGACGTGCGCCTCGAAGGCTGCCAGTACACCGGCGCGCGCTGGATCACGGCCGACACCCCGGCCGAGCTGCGCGAGTTCGTCAATGCGTACCCGGTGCGCATGGCCAAGGACGCGGCGGACACGCTGGCCTTTCTGTGCACCTCGCCGTACGACGTGCGGCTGGCGCAGGAGCGGTTCCCGAAGATCCACTTCCATCCGCTGCGCGAGCATGCGGGCTTGGCGCTGCAGAGCGCGGGATAAGAAACATCCATGGAGACCTACATCCAGGTCGCGGGGCTCGGCGATTTGGTCGAAACGGTCGTCGAGCAGCGGGCCACGCTGACGATCACCGTCAAGGCATCGAAGACCGAAGTGGCGCTGGCCGAAGCAAGCAGCCTGCGCAACGACGCGATCCGCACGCTCAAAGAGGCGGGGCTGACCTCCGACGAAATCTCCGAAGGTGGACGCGACGCCTGGCAGCCCTGGTACCTGAAACGCAGCGTGGGCCAGGAAGTGGCGCACCGCGTGCTGATCGCCTGCCGGGAGACGCGGCGCCTCTATCAAGCGCTCGATGCGCTCGAGCCCCTGTTCACGAACGCGCGCTACACGATGAGCGTCGACATGCAGCAGCCTTGCTTCGAGGCACCGGAAGGCGCCGAGACCGCGGCACGCACCGCGGCCATCCGGCAGGCGCGCGGCAAGGCCCTGGTCCTGGCGGAAGAAGCCGGCGTCACGCTGGGCGCGGTTGCGCAGGTCGAGGAGCTGGGTTCGCAGGCACAGAACTCGGGGGCCTACGGCGACTACCAATGGGCGTCGGCAGGCGGTGCCGCGGCATCGATGGGCGGAGACGACAACTTCGAGGAACTGGGCGGCGCCAAGCGCACGCGCACGCTGCGCTACCGCGTGCGATTCCTGATCGGCTGAGCGCCCGGCTCAGCTTCCGGTGGACGCATAGCGGCGCAACCCGAAGCGCCAGGCCCCGAACGCCGCCGCAAGGAACAAGAACCCCGCGAGCGGCGACACCCAGCCCGTCCACCCTGGCGCCCCCAGCGGGTCGGGCTTGCCCAGGATCGCCAGCACCGGGTAGTACGCCACGCAGGCCAGCGGCACCATGAAGGTCAGCACCCGGCGGAACCACTGCGCATACAGCGCCAGCGGAAACTGCGCCGCCTGCACGCCGCCGTAGGTCAGCACGTTGGCGACCTCCAGGCTTTCCACGGTCCAGAACGACAGCGTGCCCTGCAGCACGAGGATGCCGAGGAACAGCGCCACGCCGCCGGCCAGCGCGAACAGCGCGACGGCCACCGCGCCGGGCGTCCAGGCGATGCCGGCCTGCGACGCGCCGAAGGCCAGCACCAGCGCGCCCTGCAACAGGCGGCCCACGCGGCTGATGCGCAGGTCGTGGCCCATCAGCTGCAGCGCCAGCGGGCGCGGGCGCAGCAGCAGCCGGTCGAACGCGCCGGTGCGCAGGAACTCGGTGCCCAGCACGTCGAAGCCGCGGCCCAGCGCATCGGCGATGGCGAACATGCAGTTCACCAGGCCGTAGAACACGGCCACCTCGCCCAGGGTCCAGCCTTGCACCTCGCCGAAGCGATGGAACAGCGCCCACACGGCGACCACCTCGATGCCGGTCGCGAGGAACTGCCCCAGCGTTCGCATCAGCGCCGAGGCGGGGTAGTGCGCCTGGCCGCTGAGCGACGCCCCGACGAGGCGGAAGAAGAGGCTCAGGGAATTCATCCCGGCGCCTTGTCTGCGCCATGCGTTCTCGGGCAGCAAGATTTCATCTAGCCCCCCTGCACTTCCAGCTTGCGCATCGTGCGCCCCATGGCCACATGGCCGAACCCGACAAGCACCACGATCCAGAAGCACTGCAGGCCCAGGCCGACCAGCGCCTGCGGCCCGCTCATCAGCCCGAAGTACAGTCGCGCGGGAATGTCGACCACGCCGGCGAAGGGCTGCAGCAGCAGCGCCGTCTGCCAGGCGTCGGGCAGCAGCACCAGCGGCAGCAGGTTGCCCGAGAACACGATGACGACCGGGCCCGCCAGCGCGTTGATGCCGCGCTCGTTGAGCGCCGCGGCCGTCGCGATGTTCAGCAGCATCACCATCGAGGTCGACAGCAGCAGCGCGAGCACGCTCGACGCCAGGAACGCGACCCCGGCGGCCACGCTCGACGGCGGCTGCCAGGCCCAGTCGCCCAGGCCGGCCAGCGGCAACGCGACCGCGGCAAAGGCCGCCATCAGCACCAGGCGCGGCAGCACGCGCGCGGCGATCCAGCCCGCGCTGCGCACGAACCACAGCGCATAGGCATCGACCGGCCGCAACCGGTCGTAGGCCACGGCGCCGGTGCGCACCGCCTGCGCCACTTCAGGGTCGCCGAGCCACGGCAGCAGCGCGAGCAGCCCCTGCGCGAGCCAGGAGTAGGTGATGGCCTGCGCGAGCGACATCGGCGCACCGGCCATCGACGCGCCGCCGTAGAACGCGGCGAGCACCATCACCTTGATGCCGCCCCACCAGCACTGCGTGACGAAGCCCGCGAGCGCGGCGGTGCGGTACTGCAGCATCTGCAGGAAGCGCGACGCGAAGGCCGCGACGTAGGGGCGCGCCAGCTCGCGCAGGGCCGTCACGCTTCGCCCGCTCCATGCATGGCGTAGAAGCGCGCGATGACGGCTTCGATCGCCAGGCCCTCGAGGCGAATGTCCTCGACCGCATGCTCGGCGGCGATGCGTGCAATGAGCGCGGGAGCCGTGCTCACCGCCGGGTCGAAGTCGAGCACCAATGTCTGGCCGTCGCGCGAATGCACTCTGGCGCCGGCCACCTGCAAGGGCAGTTGCGCGTCCTGCGCGAAGTCGACCACCAGCCGCCGCTCGGCCATCACCTGCGCGCGCAGCGCCTCGACCGGGCTGTCGGCCAGCACGCGGCCGTGGCCGATGATGATCACGCGCCGGGCCAGCGCCTCGATGTCGTGCATGTCGTGCGTGGTCAGCAGCACGGTGGTGCCGCGCTCCTGGTTGGCGCGGCGCACGAAGTCGCGCACGGCCAGTTTCGAGGGCGCATCGAGGCCGATGGTCGGCTCGTCGAGGAACAGGATGTCGGGCTCGTGCAGCAGCGCCGCGGCAATCTCCGCGCGCATGCGCTGGCCCAGCGACAGCTGCCGCACCGGCTGGTCGAGCACGCGCTCCAGGTGCAGCAGCGCGACCAGTTCGTCGCGGGTGCGGCGGTAGCGCGCGGGGTCCACGCGGTAGATGTCGCGCAGCAGGTCGAAGCCGTCGCCCACCGGCAGGTCCCACCACAGCTGCGTGCGCTGGCCGAAGACCACGCCGATGCGCGCCACGTGGCGCTCGCGGTCGGCGAAGGGGTCGCGCCCGTCGACCGTCACGCGCCCGCCGTCGGGCCGCAGGATGCCCGCAAGGATCTTGATGGTGGTCGACTTGCCCGCGCCGTTCGGCCCGATGAAGCCCAGCAGCTCGCCGCGCTCGAGCGAGAACGACACGCCCGACAGCGCCTCCACCGTGCGGTGGCGGCGCTGCACGAGCCCGCGCAGCGCCCCCATCACGCCGGGGTCGCGCTCGGAGATGCGGTAGGTCTTGAGAAGTTGGTCGACGACGATATGGGACATGGAAGGCGCCGCACCGGCCTCGGTGACACGAGACGGCGGTGGGGGGCGGGATGCTACACGAAAGCGCCTTCGGAAAGCGCTGTTGGGGAGCGCCGTTAGGATCGCGGCTCCCCACAGACTCCTGCCGCGTCCCCGCCATGCCTTCGTCGTCGTCCCTGCCCTCCTCGCCCCATCACCTGTTGCCGCTGACCCGGTGGGAGGCCGCCGCGCGCCGCGCGCTCGTCGGCGTGTTCACCGACATCGACGACACGCTGACGCACGACGGCGCGATCACGCCCGATGCATTGCAGGCGCTCGGCAACCTCAAGGCCGCGGGACTGTCCGTGGTGGCGATCACGGGTCGCCCGGTGGGCTGGAGCCTGCCGTTCGTGAACACCTGGCCGATCGACGCCATCGTGGCGGAGAACGGCGCGGTGGCGCTGCTGCCCCAGGCCGACGGACAGATCGAGAAGCGCTACCAGCAGGACGCCGCCGCGCGCGCCGCCAACTTCGCGCGCATGCAGGCCGTGCTCGCGCGCATCGAACGCGAGATCCCGGGCGCCGCGCGCGCCACCGACTCGCCGGGCCGCGAGACCGACATCGCCATCGACCACAGCGAGTTCGTTCAGCTGAGCGACGCCACCATCGCGCAGGTGGTGGCGCTGATGCGCGGCGAAGGCATGCACGCCACCGTGAGCAGCATCCACATCAACGGCTGGTACGGCGACAACGACAAGCTCGAGGGCGCGCGCTGGATCACGCGCGAACTGTGGGGCCGCAGGCTCGACGACGAGATGGACCGCTGGGCCTACGTGGGCGACTCGACCAACGACCAGCTGATGTTCCGCAGCTTCGCGCACAGCATCGGCGTGGCGAACGTGGCGCGCTTCGTGCCGCAGCTGGAGCACCTGCCGCGCTATGTGACGCTGGGCGAACGCGGCACCGGGTTTGCCGAAGCGGCACGCGCCGTTCTCGAAGCGCGCTGAGCATCGCGCCGCGGATAGCGCGGCAAAGAAACAACAAAGAAAAAACACGCGGACGAAAAAAAGCCCGCACGAGGCGGGCCGAAAAAGGAACGTTTGAAGGCCCCTTGGAGAAACGGGTGAAGACCTTCCTGGTTCAGAAGGCGTGGCGAATGCCGAACTCGTAGCCGGTCGACGTCCTGGCCTGCAATGCGGTGCCGTTGAACGCGGTGCTGTACGACGGTCCCGCGCCCACCGTGAGACCCGCGCCGTTCTTGTTGCTGACGCGCGCGATGGTCGCGTACAGCGCAGTGCGCTTCGACAGGTTGTGCACGTAGCCCAGCGCGAGCTTGTTCGCCGTGGGATCGGCGGCGTTGACGCCGAAGAGGGTCGGCACGCGGTTGAAGTCGTACTTCACGCGCGAATACGAAGCGCGGATCTGGCCCGGGCCGATCGGCACGGTCACGCCGATCAGGTAGCCGGCGAGGTCGACATCGGGCACCGTCGTGAAGGGATTCAACGGATCGCGCTGGTCCTTCGAACGCGAATACTCGCCGTACAGCTTGGCCACGCCGAAGTCGTAGGTCGCGCCGAGGTTGAAGGTCTTGATCTTGCCGGGACGCGCCACGGCGGCGGCACCGGTGCCGGTGGTGAAGCTCGTGTCGTTCTGCGCGTAGCTGGCAGCCACGTCGAGCGGGCCGGTCGCGTAGCCGAAGCGCCCGCCGATGTGGCGGCCGGTGTTCAGCGTGCCCGCGGTGGCGAAGCTGGCCGACGTGCGGGTGTTCTCGTGCAGCGCGTAGGCCACGTTGCCGTAGAAGCCGCCCAGGTTGCGCGGCAGGTAGTACTGCACCATGTTGCCGGCGCGCTTGTACGTGCTGTTGCTGCCGTAGCCGGTGCCCGACACGCCGGTTTCGTTGGCGTCGATGATCAGCGAGCCGCCGATGCCGGTGTCGCCGAACGGGTCGAACTGTTCTTCGTTCAGCACCGTGGTGGTCTTGTCGCGGCCCAGGCGGATCTCGCCGAAGCTGCCCGCCACGCTCACCGTCGAGCGGCGGCTGAAGCTGGCGACGCCGGTGGCGCCGTCGTCGTTGGTGATCGGGGCTTCGAGCCAGAAGCTGGCCGACAGGCCGCCGCCCAGGTCTTCCACGCCGCGGAAGCCGAGGCGGCTGGAACTCAGGCCCGAGTTGGCCAGTTCGGTGCGGCTGGCCTTCACGCTGTAGCCGGTGCCGAACGCCGTCGACACACTCTTGTTCGAGACGTTGCGCACGGCGGCGTCGACCACGCCGAACAGGGTCACGGTCGATTGCGCCGATGCGGCACCGCACGCCGCGAGGGCGGCCAGAACAAGCAGGGATTTTTTCATTCGTATCACTCCAGGAAAGAGAAATGCCGTGCCGGCCTGCGGCGCGGCTGTCAAAAGCGCTCGGGCTTTATCGCCCCGAGACGATTCCGAGTGTTCTTTCCAGTGAAGACATACGAATTACATAGGGTTAGTACTTAAACCTCGAAGGGGTACGCGACTTGACACCCGCGCATCCTCGCGCACTGCCTCTCTCGATGGGTTACTCGCCGGACGGCGCAACGCGCGGCTGGCGGCGCAAGCCCGCCCACTGGCGCCAGGTACCGAAGGCCGCGATCAGCAGCAGCACCGCCGCATAGCCTTCCACCGTGTTCAGCAGCCCCACGGGCGCCACCAGGAAGCCCGCCAGCATCGCGGGCAGGCTGAACGCCAGGTAGCTCACCACGAAGATCGCCGCGAACAGCTCGCCGCGCTCGTGCGGCTGGGCCAGCGGCGCGAGCGTCTGCACCAGCGCCGAGAACGCGCCGCCGAAGCCCACGCCCGCCACCGCGGTGCCGACGAAGAACAGCGCGAGCGAGCGCGTGGCCAGCGACACGAGCAGCAACACCAGCCCCGCCGCCATGCTCGCCATGCCGAAGATGGCCGGCCGCGGTGCGGCGAAGCGTCCGAGCAGCGTCGGTGCGAGAGCGCCCATGCCCGAGAGCACCGCGATCGTGAGGCCGTTGACCACGCCGTTGTCGATGCCGAACACATGCAGCATCAGCGACGGCGCCAGCGACAGGAACAGCCCGCCCAGCGCCCAGACCGCGATGAACACCGGCAGCCCGCGCACGAACTCCGCCCGCGCCTTCGCGGGGATCGACACGCGCGGCACCAGCGAGGCGAGCGCGCCGGGGCGCGGCGTCACGGTTTCGGGCATCCACAGCACCACCGCCGCGCCCAGTGCAAACACCGCGCCCAACACGCCGAACACCAGCACCACCGGTTGCACCGACAGCTTCACCGCCATGCCCGTCAGCAGTGCGCCCACGGCCAGGCCGGCCAGCGGCGACACGCTGGTGATCAGCCCACCCAGCCGCTTGCGCGAGGCCGGCGCGGCCTCGACCACGGCCGCGCTCAAGGCGCCGCTGGCGACGCCCGTGGCCACGCCCTGCACCACCCGCGCGACGATCAGCCCGCCGATGTCGTGTGCCAGCAGGAACAGCCCCATCGCCACCGCCTGCAGCACCAGCGCCGCCAGCACCACCGGCCGCCGCCCGATGTGGTCGGACAGCGAGCCGGCCACCAGCAGCGAGAGCAGCAGCGCGATCGCGTAGATCGCGAACGCCACCGTGAGCATCGACGACGAGAAATGCCATGCGTGCTGGAACACCACGAACAGCGGCGACGGCGCGCTGGCGGCGAAGAAGAACGCGAACAGCACGGCCGCCAGCAGCGCAAAGGCCACGCCTTGCGGCAGGCGCCTGGGCTTGGCGCGCGCAGCCACGGCGGCGGTGGCTGCAGTGCTGACGGCGAGATCGGGGCAGGGGGACGGCATGTCGGATCCTTAATGCAACTTTTTTTGCTTTTGCGATTCTAGACCTGCGAATCACCTAAAGCAAATATCTTTGCGTTAAAGTCCAAAACATGAACGACGCCTCACTTGCCGCTCCTCTTCCCCACAAGCGGCCCGGCGGCCGCAGCGCGCAGGTGCAGGCGCTGGTGCGCACCGCCCTCGAGGAACTGGTGGCCGAGCAGGGCCGGGAACGGGTCACCGTGCCGGCCGTGGCCGAGCGCGCGGGCGTCAGCGCCTCCAGCATCTATCGGCGCTGGGGCGACCTGCAGGGGCTGCTGGCCGAAACGGCCACCCACAAGCTCGACCCGAACCGCCCGCTGCCCGACACCGGCGATTTGCGCGCCGACCTGGAAGCCTGGGCGCGCGAACTCATCGTGCATTTGGCACAGCCGTGCAA
The DNA here is from genome assembly GCF_900112425.1 of Variovorax sp. OK212. Classification (GTDB taxonomy): domain Bacteria; phylum Pseudomonadota; class Gammaproteobacteria; order Burkholderiales; family Burkholderiaceae_C; genus Variovorax. The sequence goes on from NZ_FOLP01000010.1 coordinate 210,845, forward strand.
CACCTCCTTGCTGAAAGCCGCGGCCGCGCTGGCCAACGGCGACTCGGACACGGACTGCCTGCGCAACCGCAGGAAGGAAGCGCTGGCGCTGGTCGAACAGGCGCGCGCGCGTGGCGAGCGCGCCCCGGAGCCGCAGCAGGTGATCGATCACCTGATTGCGCCGATCGTGTTCAGGCTGGTGTTCGGGGGGGAGCCGGTGCAGCCGGTGTTGGCGGCGCGGCTGGTGGAGGAGCTGTTTGCGATCGGGGCGGCAAGCCGTTGAATCTGCGCGGTTTTCTGTGCACGCGATGATCGACGTGTATAGAAAATCGAGTTTTCTATACATATCAGGCCTACCATGTATAGAAATCTTTAATTCCCATGCACATGCTTGCGCGCCTCGATCACCTGGATCCCGCCCGCTTCGACACGCCTGCGATTCTCAAGAAGCTCGCGAGTGCCAGCCGTCAGTTGGCTGAGCTCAAGGGCATTGCGGCTGCCATTCCCAACCAAGAGATCCCGATCAACACATTGGGGCTCAAGGAAGCCAAGGACAGTTCAGAAATCGAGAACATCGTCACGACCCACGACGAGCTGTTCAAGGACGATGTGTTGCCTGAAGCCTTTGCCAATCCGGCGGCCAAAGAGGTGCTGCGATACAGGCAGGCCCTGCGCGTGGGCTTCGAGCAAGTGCGCGAAAGCGGCCTGATCACCTCGAATCACATCGTCCATATCCAGTCCGAACTGGAGAGAAACAATGCCGGACTGCGCAAGCTGCCGGGAACCGCGCTGAAGGACAGGGCGGGCCGCGTTGTCTATATGCCGCCGCAGGATCCCGACGAGATCGTGACCTTGATGCGTGCACTCGAGCGCTTCGTCAACGAGGCCGAGCTGTTCGCCGTCGACCCCTTGATCAAGATGGCGCTCATCCATCACCAGTTCGAGAGCATCCACTCGTTATACGACGGCAACGGTCGCACGGGGCGCATCCTCAATGTGCTGTATCTGGTGAAAGAACGGCTGCTCGACATTCCGGTGCTCTACCTGAGCAGTCACATCATGCGAACCAAGGCCGATTACTACCGGCTGCTGCAGGCCGTGCGAGACGACGACGCCTGGGAAGAGTGGGTGTTGTATCTGCTCGAAGCGGTGGAGGAAACAGCCGGTCAGACCATCGAAACCATCAACGCGATCAAATCCGCACTGTTCGACTACAAGCACCGCATTCGCGAAAGCTACCGGTTCTACAGCCAGGATCTGATCAACAACCTCTTCATGCATCCCTACACGAAGATCGAGTTCGTGCAGCGCGACTTGCAGGTCTCACGCCTCACGGCCACCAAGTACCTCGACGCGCTGGTCGAGGGCGGCTTCATCCAGAAGCACAAGATGGGGCGCGGCAACTACTACGTCAACACAGTGCTCACGCCCATCCTGCAAGGCGGCAAATAGGCCGGCTCACTTCTCCTTCGCCAGCCCCAGCTTCTCGATCACCACCTTCTCGCGCACCACCGTGTCCTGCGCGAACTTGGTGTACGTCGCCGAGCTCATGTAGTTCGGCTGCATGTCGTAGCGCCCGAGCGAGGCCACGTAGCTCGGCTCTTCCATCGCCTGCTTGAACGCGTCGTGCAGCTTCTTCACCACCTCGGGCGGCGTGCCCTTGGGGGCGCCGATGCCGAAGGGCGAGTTCTGCACGATGTCGTACCCCAGCTCTTTCAGCGTCGGCGCGTCGGGGAACTTGGCCAGGCGCTTCTCGCCCCAGGTGTTCAGCACGCGCAGCTTGCCGGCCTCGACCTGCGGCGCAAAGCCGGTGCTGTCGGCGGCGGCCATCAGCTGGCCGCTGACCACGGCGAGCATCAGGTCGGCGCTGCCCTTGTAGGGCACGTGCTGCAGCTCGATGCCGGCCTTCTGCGCCACGATCTCGGTCGTCAGGTGCGGGCTGGTCAGGGTGCCGGTGGAGCCGTAGGTCAGCTTGCCGGGGTTGGCCTTGGCGTAGGCGACGAAGTCGGCCCAGGTCTTGAAGGGGCTGTTGGCGGGCACCACGATGCCGAAGGCATAGCCGGTGACGTTCAGCACGTACGTGATGTCCTTCAGCGGGTCCCAGTTGATCTTGGTGGTGTAGCCCAGGCGGAACACGCCCAGCGGGATCTGCGCGACGGTGTAGCCGTCGGGCTGCGAGGTCTGCAGCGCCTGCGCGGGCAGCGTGCCGCCGGCGCCGGGCTTGTTGTCGATGATCACGGGCTGGCCGAGGATCTTGCTGGCGTTGTCGGCCAGCTGGCGCATGGTGATGTCGGTCGGGCCGCCCGCCGGGAAGGCGATGACCAGCTTGATGGGCTTGGCGGGAAAAGCTTGCGCGAAAGCCGCCAGCGGAGAAACGAGGCCGCACGCGGCGAGCGTGGCGGCACAGAGGAAAGATGAGCGGCGCAGCATGGCTGACTGGATCCTGACTTGAAGAAGCGCCGATTGGGCCTTGCCGGGTCGGCAAAGGCAATCGGGGCTCCCCTGATTGCCCGCCGGAAACAAGGCCATTCCCGCGTTCCGAGTCGCCTGCGCGTCAGCGCATGACAGCGCATCCCCGCGCATCCCCGCGCAGGTCGGCAGCTACGCCTGCGCGAAGCCTTCCAGCACGTTCACCGCGTTCACGCCCACGTCGTCCACCGCGTAGCCGCCCTCGAACACGAACACGGTCGGCAGGCCGGCGCGCGCCAGGTCTTCGCCCATGCGCAGGTAGTCGTCGCTCCGGAGCTTGAAGCCCGAGATCGGGTCGCCCTCGAAGGTGTCGACGCCCAGCGAGACCACGAGCGCGCCGGCCTTCACTTCGGCGATGCGCGCCAGCGCGGTCTTCAGCGCGGCGCGCCAGGCCGTGAAGTCGGTGCCGCGCGGCAGCGGCAGGTTGTGGTTGAAGCCCTCGCCCTTGCCCGCGCCGCGCTCGTCGGCATGGCCCAGGTAGTAGGGGTAGTCGGTCAGCGGGTCGCCGTGCAGGCTCGCAAAGTGCACGTCGTCGCGGTCGTAGAAGATGGCCTGCGTGCCGTTGCCGTGGTGGTAGTCCACGTCGAGCACGGCCACGCGTTCGACACCCGCGTCGCGCAGTGCCTGCGCGGCGACGGCGGCGTTGTTGACGAAGCAATAGCCGCCGAAGAAATCGGCGCCCGCATGGTGCCCCGGCGGCCGCGTGAGCGCGAAGGCCGCGCGCTCGCCGCCGATGACGCGCTGCGCGGCGGTCCACGCGCAAGCGGCGCCGTGCCGCGACGCCGCCCAGCTGCCCGCCATCAGCGGCGTGCCCGCGTCGAACGAGAACAGCCCCATGCGCGCCGGAAAGCTTTTCGGCAGCACGTCGGTGCGCATGCCGCGTGTCGGCCAGTACGACGGCAACGCGTCGCGCGTCGCATTGGCCGGGTCCAGCGCCACCCACTCGTCCCAGGCATGCGCGATGAAGTCCAGGTAGCGCGGCGCATGCACCTTGGCCAGCAGCGCGTCGTCGAAGGCGTCGGGCGCATGCAGCGCGCCGAGCCTGCGGCGCTCCAGTTCATGCCTCACATGGTCGACGCGGGCGGGCACCTCGAAGCACGGCACGAGCTCGCCGCGGAACATCTCGACTTTGCCCTGGTGAAGAACGTGCCGGTCGTTGTAGATGGTGAGCATGGATCGGGAGAGGCCGGGCCGGCGGTGGTGAAGCCGCCCATCATGCCGCACGCCGCAGCACCGCCCGGCGCCTGCCCGAGGCCGTGAGGCCGAACAGGTCCTTCGGGTCGTCGAGCTCGGGCACCAGTGCGATCTGCTGGCCGATGCCGCGCTCGGTGGCGATGCGCTGGATGTAGCGCAGCGCCGTGTAGTCCTCCAGCGCGAAGCCCACCGAATCGAACAGCGTGACCTGGCGCGGACTCTCGCGGCCCGGCACTTCGCCCAGCAGCACGCGCCACAGCTCGTGCACCGGAAAGTCGGCCGCCACCTGCTGGATCTCGCCCTCCACGCGGGTCTGCGGCTCGTACTCGACGAACACGCGCGCCAGCCCCATCACGCCGGGGTGCAGCTCGGTCTTGCCGGGCGAGTCGCCGCCCACGGCGTTGATGTGCATGCCGGGCTCGATCATCTCGGGCGTGAGCACGGTCGCGTGGCCCTGGTAGGCGGTGATGGTGGTGACGATGTCGGCGCCGCGCACCGCGTCGGCCACGGAAGCGGCGCGCACGATGTCCAGCGGCGTGCAGGCCGAGAGATGGCGCACCAGCTTGTCGGTGGCGTGCGGATCGGTGTCGAACACGCGCACTTCCTCGATGCCCAGCAGGGCGTGGAAGGCCAGCGCCTGGAACTCGCTCTGCGAGCCGTTGCCGATCAGCGCGAGGCTGCGCGAATCGGGCCGCGCCAGCGCCTTGGCGGCCATGGCCGATGTGGCGGCCGTGCGCAAGGCGGTGGTGAGCGTGAGCTCCGACAGCAGCACGGGGTACCCCGTGTCCACCTCGGCCAGCACGCCGAAGGCCATGACGGTCGGCAGCCCGACCTGCGTGTTGTGCGGATGGCCGTTGACGTACTTGAAGGCATAGGCGCCGTCGTCGGCCACGGGCATGAGTTCGATCACGCCCAGGTGCGAATGGCTGGCCACGCGCGCCTTCTTGTCGAACTCGCGCCATCGCAGGAAGTCGTCGCGCAGCGCGTCGGACAGCGCGGCGAGAAACTCCGCAACGCCGGTCTCGTCGACCAGGCGGACCAGGCTGTGAACATCGATGAAGCGGGTCATGACATGGCTCCTTGCGTAGCCCCGCCGCGGCGCTTCACCCTCTCGCATGTTCACTCCACCATGGCTGATTCAGGATGCGCCTGGGCCAAGGGTCGAAGTCATTGTGCGCCCGTTTGCACACGTTCGCGCGAGTTTGCGCGAACGTGGCGAGGCCCACGAAAGGCCTATGCATTCAGCTGGAAGGACACGTCCGCGAACGTGCCCCTCCCTGCATCAGCGCGCCAGCACCGGCGCCAGCGCCACGCCCGTGTGCGTGCCCAGCCGCACCACCTCTTCCGGCGGTGCCGCGGCCACGATGCGCCCGCCCGCGTTGCCGCCTTCCGGCCCCAGGTCGATGATCCAGTCGGCCTCGGCGATCACGTCGAGGTCGTGCTCGATCACCACCACGCTGTGGCCGCCGTTCACCAGCCGGTGCAGCACGTGGATCAGCTTCTCGACGTCGGCCATGTGCAGGCCCACGGTCGGCTCGTCGAGCACGTACAGCGTGTGCGGCGCCTTCTGGCCGCGGCGGGTGATGTCGTCGCGCACCTTGCTGAGCTCGGTCACCAGCTTGATGCGCTGCGCCTCGCCGCCCGACAGCGTGGGCGACGGCTGCCCCAGCGTGAGGTAGCCCAGGCCCACGTCCTTCAGCAGCTGCAGCGGATGCGCGATGTTGGGCATGCTCGCGAAGAACTCGACGGCCTCGTCGACCTCCATCTTCAGCACGTCGCCGATGCTCTTGCCGCGCCAGCTCACGGCCAGCGTCTCGGGGTTGAAGCGCGCGCCGTGGCACACCTCGCAGGGCACCTTCACGTCGGGCAGGAAGCTCATCTCGATGGTGCGCACGCCCGCGCCTTCGCAGCCCGGGCAGCGGCCTTCGCCGGTGTTGAAGCTGAAGCGCGCCGGGCCGTAGCCGCGCGCCTTGGCCTCGAGCGTGTCGGCGAACAGCTTGCGGATGGTGTCCCAGAAGCCGATGTAGGTGGCCGGGCAGCTGCGCGGCGTCTTGCCGATGGGCGTCTGGTCGACCTCGAGCACGCGGTCGACGCTCTCGTAGCCTTCGACCTTCGTGCAGCCGGCCCAGGCCGGGCGCTTGCCCGCGGCGTCCGCGTCGCGGCCGGCCTTGGTCATGCGCTGCACCACGATGCCCTGCACGTTGGCCAGCAGCACGTCGCGCGCGAGCGTCGACTTGCCCGAGCCGCTCACGCCGGTGACCACCACCAGGCGGTGCAGCGGCAGCGTGGCGGTCACGTCCTGCAGGTTGTGCAGGTCGGCACCGTGCACGGTGAGCCATTGCCCGCTTTCCTCGGCCTTGGGGTCGGGCGACGGCACCAGGCGGCGCGCCTGCAGCGGGTGCTTGATGGCATCGCGCAGGTAGCGGCCGGTCTGCGAATCGCCGGCGGCCTCGATGTCGGCCACCGAGCCCTCGGCCACCAGCCGGCCGCCGCGCTTGCCCGCGCTCGGGCCGATGTCGATGATGTGGTCGGCGCGGCGGATGGTGTCTTCGTCGTGCTCCACCACCACCAGCGTGTTGCCCTTGTCGCCGAGCTTGTGCAGCGCGTCGAGCAGGATCTGGTTGTCGCGCGCATGCAGGCCGATGGTCGGCTCGTCGAGCACGTAGCACACGCCCTGCAGGTTGCTGCCGAGCTGCGCCGCCAGGCGGATGCGCTGCGCCTCGCCGCCGGACAGCGTGGGCGCGCCGCGGTCGAGCGTGAGGTAGCCCAGGCCCACCTCTTCGAGGAACTCGAGCCGGCTCTTGATTTCCGGCACCAGGTCGCGCGCGATCTCGGCTTCGCGGCCCGACAACGTCAGCCCGTCGAACCACCGGCGCACCTCGGTCACGCTCATGCGCGCGAGTTCGGTGATGCCGATGCCGCTCAGGCCGTCGGCCGGCGAGGCGCCGAAGCTCACGGCGCGCGCCGTGGCGTTCAGGCGCGTGCCCTGGCAGGTCGGGCAGGCGGTGTCGGCCAGGTCCTCAATCTCGGGTTCGGCGAAGGTCTGCTCGCGGCCCTTGCTGTCGTCGTCGCGCACGGAGTCGTCGAACACCTTGCGCTGGTCCTTGCTGAGCTTCACGCCCGTGCCCACGCAGTCGGGGCACCAGCCGTGCTTGCTGTTGTAGCTGAACAGGCGCGGGTCGAGCTCGGCGTAGCTGGTGCTGCACACCGGGCAGGCGCGCAGCGTGGAGAACACGTTGACACGGCCGATGCCCGCGGCGGACACGCCCGCCATCATGGCGGCGCGCAGGCCGCCGAGGTCGCTCAGCACGTGCAGCACGCCCTTGCCGTGCTCCAGCGCCTTGGTCAGCGCCTCGCGCAGCTCGGTTTCCTTCGAGGGCAGCACGTCGAGGCTGGCCACCGGCAGCTCGATGCTGTGCTCCTTGAAGCGGTCGATGCGCGGGAAGCCGGTGGTCGGCAGAAAGTCGCCGTCCACGCGCAGGTGGGTGAAGCCGCGCGGGCGCGCCCAGTCGGCCAGCTCGGTGTACACGCCCTTGCGGTTGGTCACCAGCGGCGCGAGCAGGCCGATGTGCTGGCCCTTGAAATTGCGCATGAGCTGCGCGGCGATGCTGTCGGGCGTCTGCGGCTGCACGGCGGCGCCGTCGTGAATGCAGTGCTGGATGCCCAGCTTCACATACAGCAGGCGCAGGAAGTGCCACACCTCGGTGGTGGTGCCCACCGTGCTCTTGCGGCCGCCGCGCGACAGGCGCTGCTCGATGGCCACGGTCGGCGGAATGCCGTACACCGCGTCCACCTCGGGCCGGCCCGCCGGCTGCACGATGCTGCGCGCATAGGCGTTGAGCGACTCGAGGTAGCGGCGCTGACCTTCGTTGAACAGGATGTCGAAGGCCAGCGTCGACTTGCCCGAGCCGCTCACGCCGGTGACCACGCTGAACTTGCCGCGCGGAATGTCCACGCTGAGGTTCTTCAGGTTGTGCTCGCGCGCGTTGACGATCTCGATGGCGTTGGCGCCCGGCGCCGTCTTGGCCGTGGCGATGTAGCGGCGCGCGGCGCGCTCGGCCACCTTGTAGGCGTCGGGGCCGATGGCCAGCTCGTAGTCGGCCAGCGCGGCGCCGGTGAGCGAGGCGCGGTTCTCGCGCATCTGCTCGGGCGTGCCTTCGGCCACCACCTGGCCGCCGCCCTCGCCACCTTCGGGGCCGAGGTCGATCAGCCAGTCGCTCGCGCGGATCACGTCGAGGTTGTGCTCGATGACGATCAGCGAATGCCCGGCGTCGAGCAGCTTGCGCAGCGCGCGCATGAGCCGCGCGATGTCGTCGAAGTGCAGGCCGGTGGTCGGCTCGTCGAACAGGAAGAGCGTGCCCTTGCGCGCCAGCAGCTGCTTGCTCGACGTGGCGTTCTTCGCGGCTTCGGCCAGGAAGCCCGCGAGCTTCAGGCGCTGCGCTTCGCCGCCGCTGAGCGTGGGCACGGGCTGGCCGAGCTTCACGTAGTCGAGGCCCACGTCGGAGATGGGCTGCAGCACGCGCAGCACGTCGCGGTCGCCTTCGAACACGGTCGCCGCTTCGGCCACGGTGAGGTCGAGCACGTCGGCCACGTTGTAGCTCTTGCCCTTGCGCTCCACGCGCACTTCCAGGATTTCAGGGCGGTAGCGCTTGCCGTCGCAGTCGGGGCAGCGCAGGTACACGTCGGACAGGAACTGCATCTCGACGTGCTCGAAGCCCGAGCCGCCGCAGGTCGGACAGCGCCCGTCGCCGGAGTTGAAGCTGAACTTGCTCGCGGTGTAGCCGCGCTGGCGCGACAGCGCCGCGGTGGCGAAGATCTCGCGGATGGCGTCCCACGCGCCCACGTAGCTCGCGGGGTTGGAACGCGCCGTCTTGCCGATCGGCGACTGGTCGACGAAGACCACGTCGCCCAGGTGATCGGCGCCCAGCAGGCGGTCGTGCGCGCCAGGCGTTTCCGTGGCCTTGCCGAAGTGGCGCATGAGCGCGGGCGCCAGCACGTCCTGGATCAGCGTGGACTTGCCCGAGCCGCTGACGCCGGTGACGCACACCAGCCGCGCGAGCGGGAACTCGACGGTGACGTTCTTCAGGTTGTGCTCGCGCGCGCCTTCCAGGATGAGCCGGTGCGTGTTCTCGCTCACGAGCCGCTTGAAGCCCATGCCGATCTTCTTGCGCCCGCCCAGGTACTGGCCGGTGAGGGTGTCGGCGTCGCGCAGCTGGTCGGTGGTGCCGTCGAACACGATCTGCCCGCCGCGCGCGCCGGGGCCGGGGCCCATGTCGATCACGCGGTCGGCGGCCAGCATCACGGCCGGGTCGTGCTCGACCACCACCAGCGTGTTGCCCGCGTCGCGCAGGCGCAGCATGGCCTCGGTGATGCGGTTCATGTCGCGCGGGTGCAGGCCGATGCTGGGCTCGTCGAGCACGAACAGCGTGTTGACCAGCGACGTGCCGAGCGCGGTCGTCAGGTTGATGCGCTGCACCTCGCCGCCGCTCAGCGTGCGGCTCTGGCGGTCGAGCGTGAGGTAGCCGATGCCGACGTCGTGCAGGTAGCGCAGGCGGGTGGTGATTTCCTCGAAGAGGAGCTTCAGCGCTTGCGCCTCGCCTTGTTGTCGTGCTCCTTCCCCCTCCGGGGGAAGGTTGGGATGGGGGCTCTCGGCCTCCACCACAGTCACGGCTTTTGCAGAGGCCGCGTGCCCCCACCCCTGCCCTCCCCCGGAAGGGGAGGGAGTCATGCCGCCGCGCATGCCGTCGAAGAACCTGCGCAGCCGCTCGATCGGCAACAGCATCAGGTCATGCAGGCAAAGCCCAGGCAAGGCTTCGAGCTGCGCCCGCGTCCACTTCGCCCCCGTCGGCATGAAGCGCTTCTCGGGCGGCAGCACCGCATCGGCGTCTTCCTTGCTGCCGATGCGCCAGATCAGGCTGTCGAGCTTCAGGCGCGCGCCGCTGCAGGTCGGGCACGGCGTGTAGCTGCGGTACTTGGACAAGAGCACGCGGATGTGCATCTTGTAGGCCTTGCTCTCCAGGTAGCCGAAGAAGCGGCGCACGCCGTACCACTGCTTGTTCCAGTTGCCTTCCTTGTAGTTGGGCGTGCCTTCGATCACCCAGTGCTTCTGCTCCTCGGTGAGCTTGTTCCAGGGCGTGTCGCGCGGAATTCCGGCGGCCTCGGCGTGGCGCATGAGGTCGTCCTGCGCTTCCTTCCAGGCGGGCGTCTGGATGGTCTTGATGGCGCCCGCGCGCAGCGTGAGCTTGTCGTTCGGAATCACCAGGCCCAGGTCGACGCCGATGACGCGGCCGAAGCCGCGGCAGGTGTCGCAGGCGCCCACGGCCGAGTTGAACGAGAACATCGACGGAATGGGGTCGGCGTAGCGGATGTCGCTCTCGGGGCAATGCAGGCCGGTGGAGAACTTCCACACGTCGGCCGGCGCGTTCTCGTCCGCACCTGCGGCGTGCACGGTGACGCGCCCGCTGCCGCGCTTGAGCGCCACCTCGATGGCCTCGACCACGCGCGCGCGCTCGGCGCTCGATGCGCGGAAGCGGTCGGCCACCACGTCGAGCACCTTGCGCGGACCGGTGGGCGTGGCCACCTCGCGCTCGGCCTGCACGCGCGTGAAGCCGCTGGCCGACAGCCATTGCGTCACTTCGTCGGCCGTGGTGGTGGCGGGCAACTCGACCGGGAAGGTGACCACCAGCCGCGGATCGCCCGCGGCGGCCGCGCGCTCGACGATCTGCGCATAGATGCTGTCGGGCGAATCGTGGCGCACCGGCAGCGCGGTTTCGCGGTCGAACAGGTTGGCCGCGCGCGCGAAGAGCAGCTTCAGGTGGTCGTTCAGCTCGGTCATGGTGCCGACCGTGGAGCGCGAGGAGCGCACCGGGTTGGTCTGGTCGATGGCGATGGCGGGCGGCACGCCCTCCACCTTGTCGACGGCCGGCTTGTCCATGCGGTCCAGGAACTGGCGCGCATAGGCGGAGAAAGTCTCCACATAGCGCCGCTGGCCTTCGGCGTAGAGGGTGTCGAAAACGAGACTGGACTTGCCCGAGCCGCTGGGCCCGGTGACCACGGTCATCTCGCCGGTGCGGATGTCGAGGTCGAGGTTCTGGAGATTGTGCTGGCGCGCGCCGCGAATCCGGATGGAGCCCTGTGTCATGAATGCCTTGAGGGGTGGGGCAAACATTCTAGGGAGTGGGCGATGACGGCCTTGTGCATTGCGTCACAAGGTCGGCCACTGCGCAGGGGTTTCTACGAATGGCATGAATGTCACTTCTGGAAACAAATACGACGTTTGTTTGCATCGGCTTCCCAATGGCCGCTGAATTGCCCCGAAAGGTTTCCATGACGAAGACGCGCACCCTTTGCGCTACCGCCCTGCTGGCGCTGCTGGCCCTGACCGCCACGGGCGCGTCGGCCCAGATCCTCATCGGCCAGACCGCCGGCATGACCGGCTCGGTGGCCGCGAGCGTGAACGAGACCATCGGCGGCGCGCAGCTGGTGATCGACGCGGCCAACGCCCAGGGCGGGATCCACGGCGAGAAGATCGAGGTGATCCGCATGGACGACGCCTTCGACGTGAAGCGCGCCGGAGACAACGCCCGCGCGCTGATCGAGGACAAGAAGGTGCTCGCGCTCTTCATGAGCCGCGGCACCCCGCACTCGCAGGCCATCGTGCCGTGGCTCGACAAGTACGACGTGGCGCTCGTCGGCCCCTCGACCGGCGCGATGGTGCTGCACAAGCCGCTGCAGAAGCACGTGTTCAACGTGCGCGCCACCTACCAGCGCGAGGCCGAGAAGGCGGTGCAGCACCTGCTGACCATCGGCCTCACGCGGATCGCCGTGGTGCACGTGACCGACTCGTTCGGCACCGACGCGCTCGAAGGCGCCATGGCCGGCTTCACCAAGGGCAAGGCCAAGCCGATCGTGACCATCCCGGCCGACCGCGACAAGCCCGACTACAAGGCGATCGTGCCCGCCATCAAGGGCGCCGAGGCGCAGGCCGTGGTGTGGATCGGCTCGGGCGTCGCGGTGGTCGACGGCATCAAGGCGCTGCGCGCCGCGGGCTCGGCGGCGCAGGTGGTCACGCTGTCGAACAACGCGTCCTCGGGCTTCATCAAGCAGCTGGGCGACGCCAGCAAGGGCGTGATCGTCACGCAGGTGTTCCCGAGCGAGCGCGCCATCGGCCAGCCGATGGTGAAGGAAGCGCTGGCCCTCGCGCAGGCCAAGGGCCAGGCGGAACTCTCGCCGGCCGCGCTCGAGGGCTTCGCCTCGGCCAAGGTGCTGGTGGAGGCCCTGCGCCGCGCGGGGCCCAAGCCCACGCGCGCCAGGATGGTCGCCGCGCTCGAGAGCATCCGCAACTACGACCTGGGCGGCGGGCTGGAGGTGAGCTATTCGCCGCAGGACCACAGCGGCATCGACTTCGCGGACCTGTCGATCATCAGCGACGGGCGCTTCAAGCGCTGAGCCCCTTCTTCCAGGCTTTTTTCGCAACGGCCCGCCGGCATTCCGGCGGGCCGTTTGCTTTCGAGGGCCTGCAGGAGCCTTGGAAACCTTGGTTTGACAGGGTTTGCGCGAGCTAGCGGCCAGTCACGTTCAGCAACACATTACACACCTGCTGACACCGGCACCCGCTCCTTGGAAAGGCTTTGCTCGATGAAGAAGACGTTGACGTCCTGCGCCGCGGCGCTCCTGCTGGCCATGGCGGCGCCCGGCGTGCAGGCCCAGATCGTGATCGGCCAGTCGGCCGACCTGTCGGGCCCGGTCGCGGCCAGCGTGAAGGAAACCATTGCCGGCTCGCAGCTGGTGATCGACGCGGTCAATGCACAAGGGGGCATCAACGGCGAGCAGATCGAGGTGATCCGCATGGACGACGGCCTCGACGCCAAGCGTTCGCTGGAGAACACCCGCGTGCTGATCGAAGACAAGAAAGTGGTGGCGCTGCTGCTGAACCGCGGCACGCCCAACACGCTGGCGGTGATTCCGCTGCTCGACAAGTACGGCGTGGCGCTGGTCGGCCCGTCGACCGGCGCGATGGCGCTGCACAAGCCCGTGCAGAAGAACATCTTCAACGTGCGCTCGACCTACCAGCGCGAGGCCGAGAAGGCGGTGCAGCACCTGCAGACCACCGGCATCCAGCGCATTGCCGTCGTGCAGGCCGACGACTCGTTCGGCAAGGACGCGATGGAAGGCGCGAGCAAGGGCTTCGAGAAGGCCAACCTCAAGCCGGCCGTGGTGGCGCTGGCCGACCGCAACAAGCCCGACTACGCGGCCATCGTGCCGCAGCTGACCAAGGCGAACGCGCAGGCGGTGCTGTGGATCGGCTCGGGCACGGCGGTGACCGACGGCATCAAGGCGCTGCGCGCAGCGGGCTCGGCGGCGCAGATCATCACGCTGTCGAACAACGCGGCCTCGGGCTTCATCAAGGAACTGGGCTCGGCCAGCGCGGGCGTGATCATCACGCAGGTGCTGCCCTACGAACGCGCGGCGGCGCACCCGCTCATCAAGGAGGCGATGACGCTGGCCAAGGCCAAGGGCCAGACCGAGCTGTCGCCCGCGCTGCTCGAAGGCTTCGTGGCCACCAAGGTGCTGGTGGAGGCGCTGCGCCGCACCGGGCCCAAGCCCACGCGCGCCAAGCTGATCGCCACGCTCAACGCCTTCCAGTACGACCTGGGCGGCGGCCTCGACGTGAGCTACTCGCCCACGGACCACACGGGCATCGACTACGTCGACCTGTCCATCGTGAGCGACGGCAGGTTCAAGCGCTAGGGTTCGTCCCCCCGTTTCTCCGTGCCCCCCGGCCAGCGCCTTGCGTCGGCGCCGCGGCCGGGGTTCTACTTCGGCGCCGCAGCCGGGGTTTTACTTCGGCGCCGCGGCCGGCGCGGGCTCATGCGCGGTGGTGTCGCCGCCGTGCTTCTCGCCCGACATGTCGACCTTGTCACCGGCCTTCGAAATCACATACAGGGCAAGGGCGGCGAAGATGACGAAGCCGACGACGAGTTTCCACATGGGTGCTGTCTCCTGAAGAACGGATGGATCGATGAAGCGCTGAAGCTTTGAACCGGACGGCTCAAGAAAAAGGCCTCATGCGGTTGGCATGAAGCCTCTTTGTGGAGCGGAGGGCGCAGCGCCCTCCTGCCGTGTGCGAACGCGGAACTCAGTCGTTCGCGTAGATGTCCACGTCCTTGGTCTCGCGGATGAACAGCGTGCCCACCACCAGCGTGATGCCCGCGATGATGATCGGGTACCACAGGCCGTTGTACATGTTGCCGGTCGACGCCACGATGGCGAAGGCCGTGGTCGGCAGCAGGCCGCCGAACCAGCCGTTTCCGATGTGGTACGGCAGGCTCATCGAGGTGTAGCGGATGCGCGTGGGGAACATCTCGACCAGCATCGCGGCGATCGGGCCGTAGACCATCGTCACCAGCAGCACCAGCCAGAACAGCAGCAGCACCGTGAGCACCTTGTTCATCTTGGCCGGGTCAGCCTTGGACGGGTAGCCCGCGATCTTCAGGTCTTCGGCCACGCCCTTCTTGAAGGCGGCAATTTCCTTGGCGGAGCCTTCGTCGAACTTGAGGTTCACGACGTTGCCGATGGGGGCCTCGACGGTCTTGTCGCCGATCTTCACGACCGCCTTCGAACCCGGCGCGCCGGCCACGTTCTCATAGCTCACCGAGTTCTGCACCAGGTAGCGCTTGGCGATGTCGCACGAGCTCTTGAAGTCGATCTCGCGGGCCACCGGGTTGCCCTGGAACGAGCAGGTGGCCGGGTCGGCCGTCACCGTCACGCCGGCCGTGGCTTGCGCGCGGGCCAGGTCGGGGTTGGCGGCTTCGGTCAGCATCTTGAAGACCGGGAAGTACGTGACCACGGCCAGCAGGCAGCCGGCCATGATGATCGGCTTGCGGCCGATCTTGTCCGACAGCGTGCCGAAGATCACGAAGAACGGCGTGCCCAGCAGCAGCGCCGCGGCAATCATCAGGTTGGCCGTGGTCGCATCGACCTTCAGCTGGGCCGTCAGGAAGAACAGCGCGTAGAACTGGCCCGAGTACCAGACCACCGCCTGGCCGGCCGTGAGACCGACCAGCGCCAGGATCACGATCTTCAGGTTCTTCCACTCGCCGAACGATTCGGCCAGCGGCGCCTTCGAGGTCTTGCCCTCGGCCTTCATCTTCTGGAAGGCGGGCGATTCCGACAGCGTCAGGCGAATCCACACCGAGATGCCCAGCAGCAGGATCGACACCAGGAACGGAATGCGCCAGCCCCAGTCGTTGAACACCGCTTCGCCCAGGCCTTCGCGCACGCCCAGGATCACCAGCAGGCTCAGGAACAGGCCCAGCGTGGCGGTCGTCTGGATCCACGAGGTGTAGGCCCCGCGCTTGCCGTGCGGCGAGTGCTCGGCCACGTAGGTGGCGGCACCGCCGTACTCGCCGCCGAGCGCCAGGCCCTGCAGCATGCGCAGCGCGATCAGGATCACCGGCGCCGCGACGCCGATGGTCGCGTAGCTGGGCAGCAGGCCGACGATGAAAGTCGACAGGCCCATGATCAGGATGGTCACCAGGAAGGTGTACTTGCGACCGATCATGTCGCCCAGGCGGCCGAACACGATGGCGCCGAACGGACGCACCAGGAAGCCGGCGGCGAACGCCAGCAGCGCGAAGATGAAGGCCGCGCCCGCATCCAGGCCGCTGAAGAACTGCTTCGCGATGATCGCGGCCAGCGAGCCGTAGAGATAGAAGTCGTACCACTCGAACACGGTGCCGAGCGACGAAGCGAAGATGACCTTCTTCTCCTCCGCTGACATGGGCCGGGGGGCCGGATGCGGCACTCCCCGTGAATCTAGTGTGGCTGCCATTTGTCGTCTCCTGTGTGTATGCGTTCGTGCGGCGCCCGATATCCGGACGACCGTGAGGCATTCTTGGAGGCACGACTGACCCGAGCCTTGCGCGAAACTGAACCGACGCTTACGAATTAAGGTGAAACCCGCGCGGCGCGTTTCAGCTTGTAAGAAATCGGAGGCCTGCTCGGGTTTGTCCTCAGACCCTGCTGCCGTGCAGCAAAGTGCTCAGGCCTTGCTTGTGCAGCCATGTGCTCAAGGCTTGTTGCGCAGCAACGAGGGGCGCTGGTCGGCGCCGGTCCATTGCGGACCGTCGAACCACGCGTCGCCCGACAGGTAGGCGCGCAGCATCGCAAGGCCGTCGAAGCCCCAGAACAGCCGGCCGTCGACCACACAGGCCGGCGTGCCGAACACGCCCCGCTGCAGCGCCTCGTCGGTGTTGCGCTTGAGCAGCGCCTTGCTCTCGTCGCTGTTGGCGTCGCGCCGGGGCGCGAGCTGCGCGGTGAGCGCGGCAAGGCGTGTGGCGTCGCCCGCTTCCTCGCCGCCGCGCCACACGTGGCGGAACACGGTCTCGGCCACGAGGCGGCTGACGGTGCCGTCGTCGCCGGTCGACAGCGCGAGCCGCAGGTGCGCGAGCGGGTTGTAGGGGTGCGAGGCCGGCATCTCGATGGCAATGCCGTGCGTGTGGCCCAGCCACAGCACGTGGCGGTAGGTCCAGCTGCGCTTGGACGGAATCTCCGCCGGGCCGAGCTGGCCGTGCTGCTTGAGCAGCGCGCCCAGCAGCACCGGCTTGTAGGCCACGCTGTAGCTCAGGCCTTCGAGCGCCTCGGGCAGGTGCTCGAACGCGAGGTGCGCGTAGGGCGAGATGAAGTCCAGGTAGAAGTCGATGTGCTTCATGCGGGGGTGTCTCCAGGCACGCGCCAGATGCCGGCACGTGCGCGCAACTCTATCGCGCGCCACACGTGGCGCCGCGTCTCGTCTTCCATCTTGCTCCAGCCCGCGATCTCGGGAATGGTGCGCAGGCAGCCTTCGCAGAAGCCGCTCAGGCGGTCCATGCGGCACACCGAGGTGCAGGGCGAAGGCACGGCGTCGGCCGCGCCCTGCACGGCCACGGCGCGTTCGGCCAGTGTTTCAGCGGCGTCGAAATTCACACCACGTCCGCCACCGGCGCGCCGGTGAGCTTCTCGAGGTCTTGCGGGCGCAGCTGGAACACCGCATGCGGATGGCCCGCGGCGGCCCAGATCTCCTCGAAGCGGAACAGCTCGCGGTCGATCAGCACCACGGGCTTGGTGACGTGCCCCACGGGCGACACGCCGCCGATGGTGAAGCCGGTGCGCGACTTCACGAAGTCGGCGTCGGCGCGGCCGGTCTTGCCGACCAGCGCATCGACCTTCTTCTCGTCGACGCGCTTGTCACCCGAGGTGATGACCAGCACCGCCGCCTCGTCGCTCTTGCGGCGAAAGATGATGCTCTTGGCGATCTGCCCGACGGAGATGCCGAGCGCGTCGGCCGCCTGCTGCGCGGTGCGGCAGGCGTCGTCGAGCATGCGCGGCGAATGGGGATGGCGGGCGTCCTGGAGCACGCGCGAGACGCGCTGGACACCGTCGGGAAGGGAATGGAGTTCGGAGCCGCACATGGCTGGTTCAGCAGGTTGGCAGGTTGTAGGGGGAGATGGTGGGGGCGGTCGCCCCCGCGTTGCAGGCCCCCTGAGCATACGGAAAAGCCCCGCGCACCCGCGCTCGGCACCGATTTGCGCCCCTTCGCCGGGCGCACCAATGCAGAGACGCGCGCCGGGCCACGGCGCACGACGCCCGTGCGCGCGGTGCCGGCGGCGGTGCGGTTTCGGTGCGCGACCGGGCGCGGCCACGGCTTTCAGGCGGTTTTTGCGGCGGCACGGATATTGCTGTACACGAGCGTAGACCCGCTGACTTGATGGCGGGTCACAGTGCCTCCGCTAACGACGGCGGGGTTCGAGCGAGCCGATGGCCCCACGCCGCCGGTTCGTCCGCTCCAACCCAATTTCGCATCCGTTCCGTCGCGGGGGCTCCACTGCAGCTGTCCATCTACAGACAGCATTCAGCGGGCCACGGCTTCCCGGACCGGTTGCGTGCAGGACCCCCAATGAAGATCGCAGTCATCGGCCACGGCATGGTCGGCCACAAGTTCCTCGAGCAACTCCACGAGCTCGGCGTCGCGAATGCACAGGTCACCGTGCTGTGCGAAGAGCCCCGCCCGGCGTACGACCGGGTGCACCTGTCCGAATTCTTCGCCGGCAAGACGGCCGAAGACCTGTCGCTGGTCGAGCCCGGCTTCTTCGAGCGCAGCGGCTTCACGCTGCGCCTGGCGGCCCGCGCCGCGGCCATCGAGCGGCGCAACAACACCGTCACCACCGCCGACGGCGAGGTGATCCCCTATGACAAGCTGGTGCTGGCCACCGGCTCCTTCCCGTTCGTGCCCGCCGTGCCGGGCCGCGACCGCCCCGACTGCTTCGTCTACCGCACCATCGAGGACCTCGAGGCCATGAAGGCCTGCGGCGCCAAGTCGCGCAGCGGCGTGGTCGTGGGCGGCGGCCTGCTGGGCCTGGAATGCGCCAAGGCGCTGCGCGACATGGGCCTGGAAACCCACGTGGTGGAGTTCGCGCCGCGCCTGATGGCCGTGCAGGTCGACGAAGGCGGCGGCCGCGCGCTGCGCAACAGCATCGAGGACCTGGGCCTGCACGTGCACACCGGGCGCAACACCGTGGAGATCACCGACGGCGCCACCGCCCGCCACCGCATGGTGTTCGCCGACGGCACGCACCTGGAGACCGACATGATCGTGTTCTCCGCCGGCATCCGCCCGCGCGACGAACTGGCGCGCCAGAGCGTGCTGGCCGTCGGCCCGCGCGGCGGCGTGGCGGTGGACAGCCACTGCCGCACCAGCGACCGCGACATCTACGCGATCGGCGAATGCGCCTCGTGGAACGAGCAGACCTTCGGCCTCGTCGCGCCAGGCTACGACATGGCCCGCGTGGCCGCCAGGCACATCGCCGGGCAGGACGACGCCGCCTTCACCGGCGCCGACATGAGCACCAAGCTCAAGCTGATGGGCGTGGACGTGGCCAGCATCGGCGACGCGCACGGCAAGACGCCGAAGTCGCGCGCCTACCAGTACATCGACGAGCGCAAGCAGGTCTACAAGAAGATCGTCGTCAGCGAGGACGGCAAGCAGCTGCTGGGCGCGGTGCTGGTCGGCGACGCCGCCGAGTACGGCACGCTGCTGCAGCTGGCGCTCAACGGCATCGCGCTGCCGGCCGACCCCGAGTTCCTGATCCTGCCGTCCAGCGACGGCAAGGCCAGGCCGGGCCTGGGCGTGGACGCGCTGCCCGACACCGCGCAGATCTGCTCGTGCAACAACGTCACCAAGGGCCAGATCTGCGAGGCCGTGGGCCAGGGCGTGTGCACCAGCGCCGAGATGAAGGCCTGCACCAAGGCCGGCGCCACCTGCGGCGGCTGCGTGCAACTGGTCACGCAGGTGATGAAGATGGAAATGGCCAAGCGCGGCATGGCCGTCGACAACCACCTGTGCGAGCACTTCCCCTACTCGCGCCAGGAGCTGTACCACCTGGTGCGCGTGGGCGAGATCCGCAGCTTCGCCGACCTGCTGGCCAAGCACGGCAAGGGCCTGGGCTGCGACATCTGCAAGCCCACCGCCGCGAGCATCTTCGCGTCGTGCTGGAACGAGTTCGTGCTCAAGAAAGACCTGGCCGGCCTGCAGGACAGCAACGACTACTTCCTGGGCAACATCCAGAAGGACGGCACCTACTCGGTGGTGCCGCGCATGCCGGGCGGCGAGGTCACGCCCGACGGGCTGATCGCCGTGGGCCAGGTGGCCAAGAAGTACGGCCTGTACACCAAGATCACCGGCGGCGCGCGCGTGGACATGTTCGGCGCGCGCGTGGAGCAGTTGCCCGCCATCTGGGAAGAGCTGATCGCGGCCGGCTTCGAGTCGGGCCATGCCTACGGCAAGTCGCTGCGCACGGTGAAGAGCTGCGTCGGCTCGACCTGGTGCCGCTACGGCGTGGACGACAGCGTGGGCCTGGCCGTGGCGCTGGAGAACCGCTACAAGGGCCTGCGCGCGCCGCACAAGATCAAGTTCGGCGTGTCGGGCTGCACCCGCGAATGCGCCGAGGCACAGGGCAAGGACGTGGGCATCATCGCCACCGACAAGGGCTGGAACCTGTACGTGTGCGGCAACGGCGGCATGAAGCCGCGCCACGCCGAGCTGCTCGCGAGCGACCTCACCAAGGCCGAGCTCATCCGCCTGATCGACCGCTTCCTGATGTTCTACGTGCGCACGGCCGATCGCCTGCAGCGCACCAGCACCTGGCGCGAGAACCTCGAAGGCGGCCTCGACTACCTCAAGGGCGTGCTGCTGCAGGACACGCTGGGCCTGGGCGGCGAGCTCGAGACCCAGATGCAGCGCGTGGTCGACACCTACCAGTGCGAATGGAAGACCGCGGTGAACGACCCCGTCACGCGCCAGCGCTTTCGCTCATTCGTCAACAGCGAGAAGCCCGACGAGCACATCGTGTTCGTGCAGGAGCGCGGCCAGATCCGCCCGGCGCGCACCGAAGAGCGCACCGAGGAGCGCGCCAAAGCCGCCGATGTGTCGATGGCCTGAACTGAACGAACACCCAAGGAAACCCCATGACCTCGATGACCTCCATCGCCTCGCAAGACATCCGGTGGACCCCGGTGTGCGCCGCCACCGACATCCTTCCCGACACCGGCGTGTGCGCCCTCGTCGACGGCGTGCACGTGGCGATCTTCAGCGTCGGCCAGGAACAGTCGCTGTTCGCCATCGACAACGTCGACCCCAAGGCCAAGGCCAGCGTGCTGTCGCGCGGACTGGTCGGCAGCCTGGGCGACCGCATCGTGGTGGCCTCGCCGCTCTACAAGAACCACTTCGACCTGCGCAACGGCGAATGCATCGAGGCGCCCGAGCACTCGGTGCGCGCGCATGCCGTGCGCGTGCACGAGGGCCGCGTGCTGGTCGCGCTGGCCTGAGGCACCGCCCTCCTCTTCATTCGTTTCGTCTTCGCGCTTTTCGTCTTCACGCTTTCAGTCTTCACGCTTCTTCAAGGAAAAAGAATGGCCTACCTAGCCCCCGCCGAGTTCGTCACCAAGATGGTCGATGCCGGTGAATCCAAGTTGCTCATGTCCACGCGCGACACGCTGATCCGCTCGTACATGGCGGGCGCCATCCTCGCGCTGGCCGCGGCCTTTGCCGTCAGCATCACCGTGAACACCGGCAATGCGCTGGTCGGCGCGATGCTGTTCCCGGTCGGCTTCATCATGCTGTACCTGCTGGGCTTCGACCTGCTGACCGGCGTGTTCACGCTGGCGCCGCTGGCCGTGTTCGACAAGCGCCCCGGCGCCACCTGGGGCGGCGTCATGCGCAACTGGAGCCTGGTGTTCGTGGGCAACTTCGCCGGCGCGCTCACGGTGGCGGTGTTCATGGCCGTCATCTTCACCTTCGGCTTCAGCGAAGCGCCCAACGCCATCGGCGAACGGCTCGGCCACATCGGCGAAGGCCGCACGCTCGGCTACTCCGCGCACGGCGCCGCGGGCATGCTCACGCTGTTCATTCGCGGCGTGATGTGCAACTGGATGGTGTCCACTGGCGTGGTCGCGGCCATGATGTCGACCACCGTGTCGGGCAAGGCCATCGGCATGTGGATGCCCGTGATGATCTTCTTCTACATGGGCTTCGAACACTCGATCGTCAACATGTTCCTGTTCCCCACCGGCCTGATGCTGGGCGGCAAGTTCACGCTGATGGACTACCTGATCTGGAACGAACTGCCCACCGTGCTGGGCAACCTGGTGGGCGGCCTGACCTTCGTCGGCCTGACGCTGTACGCCACGCACTACAAGACGGCGCCCAAGCGCGTCGCCGGCTGATCCGCGAGCGCATGCCCGCCTCGCCCCGGAAGGCGCTGCGCGTCACGCTCGGCCAGCACTCGCTGGCGGGCGCCAAGTCGCAGGTCAACCAGGACTTCCACGGCGCGATGCTGCCCGAGGGCGCGCTGCGCGCGGCCAAGGGCATCGCGGTGGCGCTGGCCGACGGCATCGGCTCCAGCCGCGTGAGCCAGGTGGCGAGCGCGGCGGCCGTGCGGGGCTTTCTCGACGACTATTACGCGACCTCCGATGCGTGGTCGGTGCGGCGCTCCGCGCAGCGCGTGCTGAACGCCACCAACGCGTGGCTGCATGCGCAGACGATGCGCAGCGACGCGCGCTTCGACAAGGACAGCGGCTACGTCTGCACCTTCAGCGCGCTGATCCTCAAGGGCCGCGACGTGCACCTGCTGCACGTCGGCGATGCGCGCATCTACCGGCTGCACGCCAACGCGCTCGAACAGCTCACCGAAGACCACCGCGTGCACGTGTCGTCGGCCGAGTCGTACCTGGGCCGCGCGCTGGGCGCCGGCGCCAACGTGGAAATCGACTACCGCTGCTGGGAGGCGGAGGTGGGCGAGGTCTACCTGCTGGCCACCGACGGCGCCTACGCGCACCTGGACGCCGCCACAGTGAACGACGCGCTGGCCCGTGGCGCGGACGATTTCGACGCGGCCGCGCGCCTGATCGCGCAGGCCGCCCAGGCCAAAGGCAGCGACGACGACAGCACGGTCCAGCTGCTGCGCATCGACGAACTCCCCGTGGCCGACGCGCCGCCGGCCCAACTCCAGCGCGAAGGCCTGGCGATGCCGCCCGCGCTCGCACCGCGCGCCCGCTTCGAAGGCTTCACGCTGGTGCGCGAGATCCACATGAGCGCGCGCAGCCACGTCTACCTGGCCACCGACGACGCCAGCGGCCAGCCCGCGGTGCTGAAGCTGCCGTCGGTCGACCTGCGCGACGACCCGGACTACCTCGACCGCTTCGTGCGCGAGGAATGGGTGGCACGGCGCATCGACAGCCCGCACGTGCTCAAGGCCAGCGCCGTCACGCGCACGCGCAGCCACCTGTACGTGGCCATGGAGTACGTGGAAGGCCACACGCTCGCGCAGTGGATGGTCGACAACCCGCGCCCGCCGCTGGACAGCGTGCGCGGCATCGTCGAGCAGCTGGCGCGCGGCCTGCAGGCGCTGCACGGCAAGGAAATGCTGCACCAGGACATGCGGCCCGAGAACGTGATGATCGACCGCGCGGGCACCGTGAAGATCATCGACCTGGCCACCACCCACGTGGCGGGGCTGGCCGACGGCAGCGGCGAGCGCCGGGCGCTGGCCATCGAAGGCACGCTGCAGTACACCGCGCCGGAATACTTTGTCGGCCACGGCGGCACGGCCCGTTCGGACCTGTTCTCGCTGGCCGTGATCGCCTACCGGATGCTCTGCAGCCAGTTGCCCTACGGCCTGCAGGCCTCGCGCATCCGCTCGCCCGCCGATGTCGGGCGGTTGCGCTATGTGCCGGTGCGGCACTTCCGCCCCGACCTGCCCGCATGGGTCGACGCGGTGCTGCAGAAGGCGCTGCATCCGCAGGCCATGAAGCGGCAGGAGGCGGTGTCGGAGTTCGCGCACGACCTCAGGGCGCCCGGCCCCGAGTTCCTCAGCGCGCGCTCACCCGCGCTGATCGAGCGCCGCCCGGTGCTGTTCTGGCAATGCACGACCGTGCTGCTGGCCGCCGCGGTGGTCGTGCTGCTGGGGCTGCGCGCCTTCGGTCACTGAAGACGGCGCCGCAGCGCTCGCGGTTCAGCCGGCCCGCTTGGCGCGGATGGCCTTCGACGCGAGCGAGTTCGGCTCGCGGCCCAGCGCCTGGCTGATGTACACGCCCGCGTCGATCAGCTTGTCCATGTCGATGCCGGTCTCGA
>NZ_FOLP01000022.1 GCF_900112425.1 Variovorax sp. OK212
CTGAGGCAAACTATTACCGGCAACTCGCCAGTCAGACCGCCACGATGGCGGCATGACTTAAACCAACCGGCCTCCATGAAAGCCGGGGCGATTCAAGACAGCGTGCTAGCTTGCAAGGCGAGTCGAGGAGCGAACCTTATGCCCGACTTGGTGCGGCGCAGATTTGTTTGCTGAACAATCATCTAAGCAGCTTCAAATTTCCCACGATCTTGTTAATTGACTTGCGATGGCCGGCAAGGCCGATTGCCAGATATCCCAAACGTTCGGGCATCACATCCGCCATGACTCGGCGGAATTCTTCGTAATCGACGGTCGTTTGACCTTCGAGGGGAAACACGACGACGTCGCAATTCGCGGCCGCGGATGCCTTCTCACTTATTGCGATTAACTCGCCGGGCGAAGCACCGAGGATAGAAATGCCCGTAAAAATCACTCCAGGATAGGACGTTCCTGTTCCATCCTGAAATTTCTCACCAACCAGAGCCGGATGCCTCTGCCCCAGAGTAAATGCGACAACGGCCGCAGCGTTGGCCGCCTTTCCAATCGGCAGTTCGTTATTAATGATGATGACACTTCGCTCGGGCGTTGCTCCGAATGCTTCAAGCATGAATAGACCTTGGTGAATTCTGGAATAGGCAGGGACCGCATGTCGATGCTCGGGGGGCATTCAGCGCGTTGTCGATGATGGGCCGTAGGGTGTCGAAGAGAACGCTACACCTGCAAGCGCTGATCTGACGCGGCTAGCGGCTACACCTGTATCCCCGTTAGATTTGGATGTAAGTACAGAATCGTTTCTCGTAGGATGACGCTTCGAAGTAATTTTATTGAGCAACCGATTGAAGGAACGGCCATGAGCGAAGATACGAAACCTGTTCGGCGCATTCGGGACCATGAGGGTCAGGTGGACGCCACCGACAAAAAATTGTTAGGCCTTCTGGCGCAGAACGCGGAACTTGGCTATGCGGAACTGGGCGAGAAAACTCACCTTTCTGCCCCCGCAGTGCATGAGCGCGTCAAGCGACTCAAGCGCAATGGTGTGATTCGGGCGACTGTGGCATTGCTTAATGGCTCAAAGATCGGAAGGAGTCTCTTGGCGTTCGTGCATCTTGAAACGAGCAACTGGGAGACAACTCGGCGGGTACTCGATATGTCTGCATTCCCTGAAATCGAAGAAATACACACGGTGGCCGGCGATACAGCCATGATCTTGAAGGTGCGCACTGAGAGCCCAGCAGCCCTTGAGGATCTTCTAAGCAAATTCCATCAATTGGACGGATTCAAGGGCGTGAGAACCTTCATCGCCCTAGGGACCTACCTCGAACGTGGTCCTCTACCCAAGTAACTTGACACGCTGAGCACTTGAGTTCCCGGTCTTCTACAAAGGAGAGTCGTGCTGCCGGCCAAGCTTCCACGCCATACAGTCGCTACGCATCATTGTGGCGATCTGCTGGCCCAGCTGCTATTCACTCAGCGAAGGCTGCGGCACCCGTTCGAATCCGCCGTCGCCAGCATGCGCAATGCCCTCTCGCCAGCATAATCGAGCGCTCGTAGGCCGGCCATGCTCCTTCGGGAACTCGAGTATCCATTCGTTCGAAACACGAGGAAATTCCTGTGTTGACGGCGGCTTCGCCTCACCCGTGCCGCGGCGGGTCGACAATGACCACCATGCAGCGTTCGGCCGCGCGGCCAAAGTGCAATTAATAGCGTAAGCTCGTCAATCAAAAAATCTTATCGATCTGTAGGCATCCTGTATTGGACGCTTCAGGGATCACCAGTTCCAATGCGGCATTATGGAAACACCGCTGATTGCCGCCAGCCTAAGATGGTTGTTCACTGAATGGCCGCTGGCCGAACGCTTCAGCGCGGCTGCAGCCTGCGGCTTCCGAGCGGTGGACTTGAGCATTCCCTATGAACTGCCCTTGCCGGAACTGCGCGAGTCGCTACTCCAGCATGACCTGCGCTTTCTCTACTTGCTAGCCGCGCCAGGCGACTGGGATGCCGGCGATCGCGGTTTGGCCACAGTGCCCGGGAGACAGGAAGAATTTCGAGCTGGCATGCATGAAGCGATTCGATATGCATCAGGACTCGGCCGCCCGTTGATTCATCCACCCGCCGGCAACGTGCCCGAGGGTGCTGACCCCGCAGAATGCGCGCATGTGCTGGTTGAGAACCTGCGCTGGGCCTGCATGCAAGCCTCCGAGCACGGCCTGCGGCTGGTGCTGGAGCCGGTATGTCAACGTGACTTCCCGAGATACCCGATCAACACTGTGAGCCAAGTGATCGATCTCACCAAGCGAATCGGAGCGGCAAATCTAGGCATCGTGCTGGATTTCCATCACGCGCAGTGGCAGCACGGGCACGACATGGCGCAAGTGCATGCCGAGCTGCGCCACGCAATGCCATTGCTGTGGTACGTGCAGATTGCCTTTGCGCCGGATCGCCTGGGTCCCGACGAATCGGGCCACGACGTACACGCCACCATCGCCGAGGCGCAGCGTCTCGGTTACCGAGGCGCATTCAGTTGCGAGTACCGGCCTGCCGGCAACTCGCAAGCGAGCCTGCGTTGGGCGAATCGTTATGGCATACGTGGCACCACGTGACCGCAAGAGGAGACACAACTTTGACTTGGCTACATCGCCGCTCCCTGCTGTCATTGGGCTTGGCATGGGCCACGGGCGCACGCGCCCAGTTCACCGCCGGGGACAGCCCTATCAGATTGATCGTGCCTTACAGCGCCGGGGGCTCGCTCGATACCATCGGTCGTTCCGTTGCTGAAGGCATGGGCCGTGCCCTGGGCGTACCGATGATCGTAGACAACCGTACCGGTGCCTCGGGAGCGATCGGCGCGGCAACAGCTGCGCGTGCTGTTCCCGATGGCCGCACGCTCCTCCTTGGCGGATCCAGCACACATGCGGTACTGCCGGCGGCATCACCCAAACTACCCTACGACGCGGTCGCCGACTTCACCCCGATTTCGATGATCGCCGAGGTGGAAAACGCGCTGGTCGTCGGCCCGACGCTGCCCGTCAACAGCGTGTCCGAGCTGGTGGCCTACTGCAAGGCGCGGCCCGGGCAACTGGCTTTCGGTTCCTCGGGCGCGGGCGGCATCACACACCTGGCTGGTGAGCTGTTCAAGATCGCTGCTGGCGTGGACGCGATCCACGTGCCCTACAAGGCGAACTCCGAAGTGGACCTGGCCCTGCTGAGCGGGCAACTCCAGTTCGCATTCGCCACGCTCGCTACGGCCATCCCGCACATACGGGCTGGCCGCATGCGTGCCCTCGCGTTGGCCAGCGCGCAGCGCTCAGCCTTCCTGCCAGCGTTGCCAACCACGTCCGAAGCTGGCTTTCCGAGCATCATTGCAGTGTCTTGGGCAGCCTTGTACGGACCGGCGAAAATGGACAGCGCACACATCACGCGGCTAAATGCGGCAGTCCAGACCTCGCTGAAGCGCCCTGAGTTGAAGACGCGGTTCAACGCAATTGTTACTCGCGCGCTGGGAAGCACGCCGGAGGAACTGACCGAGTATCAGAAGCGCGACCATGCGCGCTGGAGCCGTGTGGTCCAGGCTGCTGGCATCAAGCTAGAAAGCTGAGCCATGCTTCGGTCTAAAGTCGACTTGCGACGGCCCTAGCCTGAACTCTCTGCCCATCTGATCTATCTGCCTCAGCATCAAGCGGCGAAAGCCGGTCGCCGGACAGGCAGGCATCACCTTTGCCCGCGGCAGAAACGGGCCGTCCGGCATACTCCCATTCTTTGATTCGATCGCAGCGGAGATCGAGTGGTGCAGCCCGCTCGTAACCGGGGATAGCCCGATCCAATTAACGGGCTTAAAGTCAGCGAGGATTGACGAGCAACCTTTCATCATCATGAACCTACGCCGCCTTCGCTATTTCGTCGTGGTGGCAGAGGAACTGCACTTCGGACGCGCCGCGCAGCGCCTGCATGTCGCCCAACCCGCGCTCACGCAGAACGTTCAGGCGCTCGAGGCTGAGTTCAACGTGGAGTTGCTAGCTCGGTCAAGCCGTCGCGTCGAACTCACCGAGGCCGGCGCAGTCCTGTTCGTGGAAGCGCAGCGGTTGCTCGAAATGGCGGACCAGGTTCGCCACCGAATGCATGCGTTCGTGCTCGGACGCGAGGGCACCCTGCGGTTGAACTTCGCCCGATCGGCTGCCGGCGGTGCCTCGAGCGAGATCGTGGAAACGCTGCGCAGCGAAGCCCCTGCGCTGCAATTGCAGATCAACTCTCAATACACGGCCAAGAGCATCGAGGATTTGCTCGACGGCAAACTCGACGCGGCCTTCGTGCGCGCACCGCTGGAGCTGGCGGACCCCGCTGCCCAGCAGTTGCAGGTGCTGCCGATCGGCAGCGAGGCTCTCGTTGTTGGACTGCCGCGAACCCATCGGCTGACGCGGCGACAACGCATCCGTACCGCGGATCTCGTCGATGAACCGATCGTGACGGGATCGCCGGATCGGGCGCCAGGCTTCTACCGCATGATGTTCGGCCAGATCTGGGGCGACCGTTCCCCGCGGATCGTCCTTCACGAGCCTGACGAGGAACACATGCTGCGCGCCGTTGCAGCGGGAACTGGCCTCACAATTCTTACCGAGTCACGCGCAAAAGCAATCCAGGTACAAGGCGTCGCCATCCGCCGGTTTGCGGCACCGGAGCCGCGTGCAGGGTTGGCGCTGGTGTGGTCGGCAAGTAATTCCAGCACGGCCCTGGCCATGCTGGTCGATGTCGCACAACGGTTCGTCTCGCAGCACGAGCTCGATGCGACAACAAGCGCCGGCATACCATCGCAGCCGGCTTGGGACCGCGCACCTTCCGCTTCGGACCGGCCCTCCTCCTGACCTCGCTGCTGCCGGCAAGCTGCACGCCCCCGTGCGAGCTCTACAGCGCCCGAGCGCAGTGGAAAGACGCGCCCGCGGCGACATCGATCGAATTCTCTTATCGATCTAGCGCGCAACAGTATTGGACGCAACCTGCGTCAGCCTCTTCTAATGAGCCGCAGGAGACAAACCATGTTCGATATCCCACCTGCGACGGATGACCTCATCGCCTCGCTGCCGTCCGCGCAGTTCGCCGGCTTCGCACGGGCCGAGTCCGCAAGATGGACACGCATCGCGCTACGCACGGATTCATGCGGAATAAACACGGGGCGAGCACGATGAACGGTGCAACGAGCCTAGTGAAAACGCTGTTGGCCTCGGGTGTCGACACCTGCTTTGCCAACCCGGGAACGAGCGAGATGCACTTCGTCGCGGCGTTGGACACCGTGCCCGGCATGCAATGCGTGCTCGGCCTACAAGAGAACGTCGTGACGGGCATGGCCGACGGCTATTTTCGCATCGCGCGCAAGCCGGCCTGCACGCTGCTGCACTGCGGCCCGGGTTTCGCCAACGGCATGGCCAACCTGCACAACGCGCGCCGAGCCCGCAGCGGCATCGTCAACATCGTGGGCGACCAGGCGACCTTTCACCGCCCCCTCGACGCACCACTGACTTCCGATACGGCGGGCATGGCGCAGACCGTCTCGGCCTGGGTGCGCACCAGCGCGCGGGCGGCGGAGCTCGGCAGCGATGCCGTCGAGGCGGTCGCAGCCGCACGTGCCTTCGCCGGTCAGATCGCCACGCTGATCCTGCCCGCTGACGTGTCCTGGGGAGAGGGCGGCGAGGTCGGCACGGCGAAAGAGCCGCCCGCGTCGCCACCGATCGACCCCTCGGCCGTCGAAGGCGCGGCCCGCATGCTGCGCGGGCGGGACGACGTGCTGCTGCTTTTGGCCGGCGAAGCCGTGCTGGGCGAAGCGCAGCGCCTGGCCTGGCGCATCGCAAAGGCGACGGGCGCCATGCTGATGGCCGATTTCGTGAACGCACGCCTGGAGCGGGGGCGCGGCCGCCTGCCGATCGAGCGGGTGCCTTACGCACGGGACGAGGCGCTGGCGGCGCTCGGGCGTTTTCGGCAAATCGTGCTGGTGAACGCGCGCCCGCCAGTCACCTTCTTCGGGTATCCCGGCGTGTCGTCGCTGCAGTACGAGCCGGGCACTCAGTTCCACGTGCTGTCGCGGCCGGACCAGGATGCGCAGGAAGCACTGCGGGCGCTTGCTCTGGCGTTGGATGTGCCGGATGCCGAGATGCCCGATGCCGGACAGCGGCCAGAACCCGCACGCGGTGTGCCTTCGCCCGAAGGCCTGGCGCAGACGCTGGCCGCGCTGATGCCCGAGGACGCCATCGTCTCCGAGGAAAGCGCCACTTACGGCCGCCACTTCTACCGCTTCACCCACAGCGCGCCCGCGCATGACTGGCTGCACCTCACCGGCGGTGCCATCGGCGATGGCATGCCCGTAGCCACGGGAGCCGCATTGGCGGCGGGCAGACAACGTCGCGTGATCAGCCTGCAAGCCGACGGCTCGGGCATGTACACGGTGCAGTCGCTGTGGACCCAGGCCCGGGAGCAGCTTCCGGTCACGACCATCATCATCAACAACGGCAAATACAACATCCTCATCGGCGAATACCGCAAGGTCGGTGCCGGGGCCACGCCGGGCACCACCGCCATGTCCATGCTGGACCTGGGCAATCCGTCGCTGAACTGGGTCAGCCTAGCCAACGGCATGGGTGTGGAGGCCGCCAGGGCGACCACGCTCGAGCAATGTGCCGACCTCATGCGCGCCAGCTTTACCCGCCGCGGTCCGTTCCTGATCGAACTCATGGTGTGAGTTGGCCGATCGCAACTGCAACTTGAACGAAGGAAACGCATGAACATGCTCGACACCAGGTACCGCGGGCCGCGCCCGCTCAAGCGCCGGACGGTCCTTGCCGCCGGCCTTGGGCTGGCGGCGACGATCGCACACGCCCGCGTTGCTGTGCCCGTGCGCAAGGTGACCGTCATTCTTCCGTTCGGTCCCGGCGGATCGGCAGATGTGATCGCGCGTGCGCTGGGTGCGGGCATGGCTGAGGAGCTCGGCCTGCCGATCATCATGGACAACCGCCCCGGAGCGTCGGGCGCCATCGCCGCGTCCGCCGCCGCGCGAGCGCCCAGCGACGGATCGACGCTGTTCTTCGGCGCATCGTCGACCCAATCCGTGCTGCCGAACGTGCGGACCTCGCTGCCGTTCGATCCAGTGGTCGACTTCACGCCGATCTCGATGGTGGCGGAGGCCGAGAACGCGCTGGTGGTCACGACCTCGCTGCCGGTGCGATCCGTCGGCGATCTCGTCGCGGATGGCAAGGCGCGCCCCGGAAAGCTGGCCTATGGTTCCTTCGGTGTCGGCAGCATCACCCATCTCGCAGGCGAGCTTTTCAAGATGTCAGCCGGCGTCGACATGCTGCACGTCCCCTACAAGACCGCGACGGACCAGGATGTGGCATTGATGACCGGCGAACTGCAGTGCGCCTTCGTCACCCTGGCCGCGTCCATGCCGCACATCCAGGCCGGGAAGATGCGGCCACTGGCCGTCGCCAGCCGACAACGGTCGCCGTTCCTGCCGAACGTGCCGTCCACGGCCGAGGCGGGTCATCCGGCCGTTGTCGCAGTGTCGTGGGGGGCGCTCTACGCTCCGCGCAAGATGGACCCGGCGCTGGTCGCCACCTTCAACGCCGCCGTGCGCGCGGCGCTGGAGCGCTCCGATGTACGGCAGCGCCTGGCCACCATCCACGTGCGGCCGATGGCGAGCTCGCCGCAGGAGCTCGCCGCGTACCAGGCGGACGACCGGGCACGCTGGGCAGAGGTGGTCAAGGTCGGCCGCATCCGGCAGGAGGCTTGAGCATGATCCGGCTCGATCCCAACCTGCGTTGGTTGTACACCGAACTACCCATGTCCGAGCGTGCCGCTGCTGCGGCGGCCGATGGATTCCGGGGCGTCGAAGTGGCGTTTCCATACGCGGTCGCGGCGCGCGACTATCGAGCCAGCCTCGAAGCATCGGGACTGGCCCTCGTACAAATCCTATCGCCCACCGACTGGGACGCGGGTGAGCGCGGGCTGGCGAGCCTGCCCGGTCGGGAGGACGACTTCCGGACCACGATCCAGGCCGCCGTCGCCTATGCCGTCGACTGCGGCCGGCCCTTGATCCACGTGCCGCTGGGCAACGTGCCCGCCGGTGCGAAGCGGGCCGACTGCATCGCCATGGCGTGCGAGAACCTGCGCTGGGCTGCCGACGTGGCGGGTGCGCACGGGCTCACGGTCCTCATCGAAGCTTGCTGCAGGGCGCGGATCGCCGACTACCTGATCCATGCCAACAAGGACGCGGTGGCCCTGATCGAATCCGTGGCGCGCAGCAACCTGAAGCTGTGCTTTGACACCTACCACGTGGCGATGGAGGGGAACGCGCTGGCGGAGGATCTCGACATCGCCTGGCCGCACGTCGGGCACGTGCAGATCGGCAACGCGCCGGGGCGCCACGAGCCAAGAGAGGGCGAGCTGGACTTGCACGCCTTCCTAGAAGGGCTGGAGCGGCGCGGATGGAACGGCTGGGTCGGGCTGGAGTACACGCCGCGCCGGAATACCACCGACTCGTTGACCTGGGCGCGCGCACTGGGCTTGTTGCCGGAGCGTGTGCAATGAGCGAAGTGCAAGCCCTGATCGGCAGTTGGCGGCTGCTGTCGTTCCGCATCCTGTACGACGACGGCGGCGTGGAGTTTCCGCTGGGCGCCGATGCCGAAGGCCTGATCGTCTACACCCACGCCGGCTTCATGACCGGCGCCCTGATGCAGCGCGGCCGACCGAAGTTTTCTGCGATGCGCTCCTCGGTGGCAGAGCGTGGCATCGGCTCGGCTGACGAGATCGTTGCTGCGTTCAACGGCTACTTTTCGTATTTCTGCCGCTTCGAGACTGATCCGGCCCAGCGCAAGGTGATGCACCGCGTCATCGGCTGCCACCTTCCGGATTGGGAAGGTCGCACGCTGGAACGGTTCTGGCAGTTCGAGGAGGTCGACGGTCGACGGCAGCTGACGCTGCGGTCCGCGCCGCTGTCGATCAACGACCGCCGGGCCTGCAACGAGTTGAAGTTCCTGCGCGAGCCGGACATTTTCCCGATCGAGGTGCAACCATGAGCAAACGTCTCGCAGCCGGGACATCGGGGGTCGTCGCATGAGGGCCGTGTTCATCACGCGTGACGACAGCGGCGCGCCGTACCCTCAGGTGCACGACGTCGCAGAAGTTGCGCCCGGTCCGCGCGAGGTACTGGTCAGGGTGCTCGCAGCTGGCATGAATCGGGCCGACCTGTCCTTGAAGACCGGCCACTTCCGTGCCATGACAGGCAGCGGGCCTACCGGCGTGGCCGGGCTCGAGATGGCCGGCGAGATCGTCGGCTGCGGTGCCGATGTCCAGGGCTTCAGCCCCGGCGACAGAGTGATGGCCATGTGCAGCGGCGCGCAGGCGGAACGGGTTTGCGTAGACGAACGCCTGCTCATGCGTGTGCCCGATGGCGTGAACGTATTGCAGGCTGCTGCCTGGCCGGCTGCGCTGATGACGGCGCATGACGCACTCGTCACCAACGGACGCCTGGCGCGCGGCGATCACGTTCTCGTGCAGGCCGCCAGTTCAGTAGTTGGCATCGCCGCAGTCCAGCTGGCCCGATTGCTCGGGGCCGAGCAGGTGATCGGCACCAGCACGTCAACGGACAAATGGGAGCGCTTGCGCGCGCTGGGCGTGACCCTGGCCGTGCACAACGGACCCACGCTGGAGGCCGCCGTCCGGGAGGCGACGCACGGGCATGGCGTGGATGTGGTAATCGACCATCTGGGCGCCCTCGCGCTCACCGAGAACATGGCCAGCGCGGCAATCGGCGCACGCATCGTGAGCGTTGGGCGCATGGGCGGCACTGCTGGGGCGATCGACCTCGACCTGCTCTCGCTCAAGCGGCTGTCGCTGGTCGGCGTGACCTTTCGCACGCGCACCGTCGACGATGTGGCTGCGCTGATCTCGCGCATGCTGGCCGACGTTGCCCCGCTGCTGCAGGCCGAGCGATTCAGCATGCCGATCGACACGGTGTTCGCGCTGGAAGACGTGGCCCAGGCCCATGCGTGGATGAAGTCACGCCAGCATTTCGGCAAGGTGATCCTGCAACCATGACACAAGACAGAACCCAGCGGATCGCCTGGATCACCGGCGCGGGCTCCGGGATCGGCAGGGCAGCCGCGCTGGCCCTGGCGCAGACGGGGCACGTCGTTGTCCTGTCCGGCCGCCGGGCCGACGCATTACAGGCGGTGGCCCGCCAGGTCGCCGCGCAGGGTGGCACGGCGTTTAGCTTCGTGCTGGACGTGACGGACAGCGAGGCGGTCGCGGCCACAGTCGCGGACGTCGAGCGCGACTGTGGCCCCGTCGACGTGTTGGTGAACAGCGCCGGCATCAACGTCACGGCGCGGTCCTGGGGCGACGTTGGCGTAGCCGCCTGGCGCCAGATCGTGAACGTGAACCTGACGGGAACATTTCAGTGCATGCACGCCGTGCTGCCGTCGATGCGAGCGCGGCGCGAGGGGCTCGTCATCAATGTCGCGTCGTGGGCAGGCCGGCATGCCTCATCGTTGGTGGGGCCGGCGTACAACGCGACCAAGCATGCGGTGGTCGCTCTGACGCACAGCTTCAACATGGAGGAAGGGCGCAACGGCTTGCGCGGCTGTGTGTTGATGCCCGGCGAAACCGACACGCCGATCCTGGACCAGCGGCCGTCGCCCGTGCTCGCGCAGGAGCGCGCCCGCATGCTGCAGGAGGATGACCTGGGCCGGACCATCGCCTTCGTCGCCGGCATGCCGGTGCGGGTCTGCGTCAACGAGATCCTGATCAGCCCAACACACAACCGGGCCTTCGGCGCATGACGGGCCGGAACGAACCAGCGCGGCCATGACCACCTCCGCGTCCACACTTGCCAGCCTGACTCGCCGAGACCTGCACGGCCTCATGGCCGCAATGCTGCTGGGGGCTGCCTGCGGCGCGGCCGCACAAAGCTATCCCACCAGACCCTTGAAGCTGGTACTCGGATTTCCTCCCGGCGGAGCTGCCGATGGCGCAGCGCGACAGCTTGCCGAGCAACTCGCGGTCCAGTTCGGGCAGCCCGTGATCGTGGAGAACAGGCCAGGAGCGTCCGGCAACATCGCTGCCGCGAATGTGGCAAGAAGCCCAGCGGACGGCTACACGCTGTTCTTCGGCACGAACACGACCCACGCCGCCAATGCGACGCTGTACCCCAAGCTCGAGTTCGACCCCGTCAAGGATTTCGAACCCGTCGTCATGACCATGCATGTGTGGAACGTGCTGGCCGTCAACCCGGACTTCCCGGCCAAGAATCTGCGGGAATTTCTCGCGCAAGCCATGGCCAGGCCGGGCACCATCAATGTCGCCACACCGGGCAACGCCACCAGCCCGCACATGTCGCTCGAGTTGCTCAAGACCATGGCCGACGTCGAGCTCACGCACGTGCCGTACAAGGGCAGCGCCTTCGCGCTGACCAATGTCATGGGTGGCCAGGTTCCGGCGATCTTCGACAACTTACCAGCCTCGCTGGCGCTGATCAAGGCCGGCAAGATCCGCGCCCTCGCGGTTTCGTCCCCGCATCGGCTCGAGGTATTGCCGGATGTCCCGACCTTCGACGAAGCCGGCATCAAGGGTTACGAGGTCTCCGGCTGGGGAGCTATCTGGGTTCCGGCTGGAACCCCGCAGGCCATCGTTCAACGGCTCAACATGGAATTGAACGCCGCGTTGAAAGCGCCCCGCGTGCTACGCGTCATGGCAGACAACGCGATGCAGCCGGGCGGCGGCACGGCGGCGAGCGCGGCGGACTTCGCGCGTGCCGAAACAATCAAGTGGCGCGATGTGATTCGGCGGGCGGGCATACAGCTGCAGTGATGAAGATGCGTATCGCTGGCGCGACATTTCACCACGCGGAGTGGGAATAGAAGAGCGTCTGCCGGATTCGCACATTTCGAGGCGAAGAAGCACGCCAGATGCAGCTAGGGCGCGGCGGATGACAGTCACCACGCGATGTCACCCGGCCTGCACCGAGGCGCGCATCCGCCCATCCAGAGCTCGGCTGCAACGAGCGTCGGCATAACCAGTCCAAGATGTCTACTGCGCCGCGGGTAGCTCGCTTTCACTTCGGGACGGCAGGCACATCTTCTGTCCGGCCCCGGGGCCCCTGGCGCTCATGATCAGCGATCACGTGATTCCATGGTCCCCTTCGCGATCTCGGCCTCGCCGTGCGACAGCACGACGGCGCCGCGCAGTGGCACCGACGCGCGAAAGTGCACGCCCGCGCCCTCCTGCCAGATCTCGGTACGCACGGTCTCGCCAGGAAACACCGGGCTCGAGAACCGGCAGCGCATGCGCTTGAGCCGCTGCGCGTCGTAGCCGCAGCACAGCCGCAGCAAAGCCCATGCAGCCACGCCGAAGGTGCAGCGACCGTGAAGAATTGGCCCCGGGAATCCGGCTCTTTCGGCCACCTCGGGGTCGGCATGCAGCGGGTTGAGATCGCCACTCAGTCGATAGATCAGCGCGGCCTGCGGCAGCGTGGCGATGTCGCAGACCGCATCGGGCGCGCGATCGGGCAAGGGCCACGCGCTCGAGGCCGGGCGCGATCCTGCATCGAAGCCGCCGTGGGCCCGTGCGAGCGAGGCCGAATGCAGCGTCGAGATCAGCACGCGACGTGCCGAGTCATAGATCTCGCACCGCGTCGTCAGGAGCGCACCGACCTGCGCGCCCTTGTCCTCGACCGCCGTGACACGGGTCTCGCCGCGCACCGCGCCTTCGACCGGAATCGGCGCATGGTTCTCGAAGCCCATCTCAGCGTGCACCACGTTAAGCAGATCCACGCCAGTGCTTGGTTCCGCATACCAAAGAAAGGGGTACGCCAGCACCGTGGCAAACGAAGGCAGTGCTTGCAGCTCGTTCTCGTAGACGAATCGCAACTCGTCGGCACTGCGCGGATCTCCGCCCAGCCCGATACCCAGCGCGTAGAGCATGGTGTCCTGCCGCGTATACCTGCGCGCGGTGTCGGGAATGCGCCAACGCCGCAGCCGCGGTGCATCGAAGGCCCCGCTCATTCCATCTTGATTCCCGCAGCCTGGATGATCTTGCCCCAGCGCTCCGTCTCGCTCTTGAGCAGCGCGCCCAGTTCGCGCGAGTCGCCCGGTGCCGCGATCGCGCCGCCCCGCTCCGTGGCCTGCCGCACCGCCGGCTGCCGCAGCGCGTCGACGCTGGCCCGGCTGAGGATATCGATCACCTGGGGCCGAGTGCCGGCCGGCGCGGTGACCGAAGCCCAGGACGACATCTGCAGTTCCGGGTGTCCGAGCTCTCCCACCGTCGGCACGTCGGGCAGCGATGCCAGGCGCCGGGGCGACGTCACCGCTACCGCGCGCAGCTTGCCCGCAAGGATGTGCGGCTGCGACGAAGCCACCTGGTCGAACATCACGTCGACCTGTCCGCTCAGCACATCCATCAACGCCGGGCCATTGCCCTTGTATGGAATGTGATTCGTGCGGACCTTGGTGCTGTACTGGAACAGCTCGGCAGCCATGTGGCTCGACGCGCCGTTGCCACCGGAGGCGAAGCTCAGCTTTCCCGGCGCGCTCTTCGCGTGCGCCACGAGCTCGTCGAGCGTCTTGATGTCGCGGTCGGGCCTCACCACGATGACCAGCGGCGTGTCGACGACCTTGGCCACCGGCACCAGGTCGCGCTCGACCGAGAAACGCTGGTTGCGGTAGATGCGCGGGTTCATCACCAACGTGCCCATGGAGGTGAACAGCAGCGTGTAGCCGTCGGGCTTCGAGCGGGCCACCGTCTCGGCGCCGATGCCGCCGTTGGCCCCGCCCTGGTTCTCGACAACCACCGGCTGCTTGAGGCTCACGGTCAGCGCTTGGGCGAGCACGCGGGCACCCGCATCCGTGGCGCCGGGCGGGAACGGCACGAGCATGCGGATCGGCTTGGACGGGTAGTCCTGCGCGGCCGCGCCGCCTGCAAACAGCGCGAGCGCGGCCACGGCGCACATGCAGCGCCGCAGCGACGCGCAGCGCGAACGAAGTCCCCGTGAAGGGTTTTTCGAACGCATCGTTGTCTCCTGTGTCCTCTTTGAAACCTGTGCAGGCCCGTCGCCCCGCACTTCAGCGACCCGAGAAATCGGGTGCCCGCTTCTCCGCGAACGCGCGGAAGCCTTCCGCGTAGTCCGCAGTTGTTCGCAAGTTGCGGCCCAGGTTCTCGGCAATGGCCAAACCTTCGTGGGCGCCCGCGCCGGATGACCTGATCACCGCATCGCGCAGCGCCTGCACCGCGAGCGGCGCGTTGCGCGCGATACGCTGCGCCATGGCGCTCGCGGCCTCGTCCAGCAGATCGCGCGGCACCAGCTTGTTGACGAGACCGATGCGCAGTGCCTCTTCGGCGTCCAGTGATTCGCCGGTCAGCAACAGCTCCAGCGCGCGGCCCAGGCCGACGATGCGCGGCAGCCAGTAGATGGCGCCGCTGGTGGGGATGATTCCGCGCGTCACCTCCGGCAGCGCAAACACGGTTCCCTCGGCCGCGATGCGCAGGTCGCACGCCAGCGCGAGCTCCAGCCCGCCGCCGCTCACGCGCCCGTGCAGCGCGGCGATCACCGGCTTGCCCAACTCGGGCGGCGGCACGTACAGCAATCGCCGCCGCTCGCCTGGCAAGGCCTCGTGGCGCCGCGCAGCATCGCGTTCGACATCGTCCTGCCTGGCAGCGGCTTCGGGCAGGTAGCCGAAGCCGGGGTGCGTCTCGCCGATGTCCATGCCCGAACAGAAGCTCGGCCCTTCGCCCGACAGCACGGCGACGCGCAGCTCGCGCGCCAGCATGAAGTCATGCCAGATCTCGCCGAGCCGGCGCATCGCGCGGGGGTTGAGGGCGTTGTGGCGCTGCGGCCGGTCGAGCGTGACGCGCGCGATCGGGCCGTCGGCCTCGTAG
Organism: Variovorax sp. OK212; assembly: GCF_900112425.1. GTDB lineage: Bacteria > Pseudomonadota > Gammaproteobacteria > Burkholderiales > Burkholderiaceae_C > Variovorax. The sequence continues at coordinate 14,908 of NZ_FOLP01000022.1, forward strand.
CGCACGGTCTCGCCGGTCATCGCTTCGCTTCCGGGTCGAGGCCGGGCACGAGCACCACGCCGCGCGCGGCCAGCTCCGCGATGCGCGCCGCATCGAAGCCGAGCGACGCCAGGATCTCCGCCGAATGCTCGCCCAGAGCCGGCGCATGGCGGCGGATCGAGGCCGGCGCGTTCTTCATCCGGATGGGCGTCGCCAGCAAGCGGGTGTCGCCCGCAACCGGGTGCGTGTGCGGCACCAGGCACTCTCGCGCGCGCACCTGCTCGCTCTCGGCGGCTTCGGCCACCGTCAGCACCGGGCTGATGCAGACTTCCTTGTCCTTCAGTTGTGCGAACCATTCGTCGCGCGTGCGCGTGAGGAAGATGCGCCGCAGGTCGGCGCGGATCTCTTCCTGCCGCGTGTCGTCCGCGTACTGCAGCTCGGTCCATTCGGGCCGCCCCAGCGCATTGCAGAGGTTGCGATAGAAGTGCGATTCGATCGCCGAGATGGTGACAAAGCCGCCGTCCGAGGTCTCGTAGATGTCCGACCACGGAAAGCGCCCGTTGTGGCGCTCTTCGCCGCGCGTGGGCGCGGTGCCGCTGCCCACGTAGGTAGAGAGCGCCGTCACGGCCAGCGAGAAGGCGCTGTCGAACAAGGCGATGTCGATGTATTCGCCCTCGCCCGTGTGCTCGGCACGCCGCAGCGCCAGCAGGATGCCGATGGTCGCCATGTGCGCGGCCGCGAGGTCGGAGATCTGCGGCCCCGTCATCGCGGGCGCTTCGCCACGCCGCCCGATCAGCCCCAGGATGCCGCTGACGGACAGGTAGTTCGGGTCGTGCGCCACAACGTCGCGCAGCGGCCCGTGCTGCCCGAAGCCCGACAGCGCGCAATAGACGATCTTCGGGTTCGCCGCGCGCACGGCGTCGTAGTCGATGCCCAGGCGGCGGACCACGCCGGGCCGGAACTGCTCGAACACCACGTCGGCGCGCTTCGCCAGGTCGAGGAAGATCGCGCGGCCTTCCAGGGACTTGAGATCGATCGCCAGGCCACGCTTGTTGCGGTTGATCATCATGTGGCGCGCCGACACGCCCTTCGTGCGCGGCTCCACGCGGCGGAAGTCGTCGCCGGTGCGCGTGTCCTCGATCTTGATCACGTCGGCGCCGAAGTCGGCCAGGATTTGCGTGGAGACCGGCCCCGGCAGCTGGCGCGAGAGGTCGAGGACAGTGACGCCCTCGAGCGGCAGGGATTTCATGCGTTGGCTTTCTGTGGAAGATAGAGATGTCTTCTTCATTCGACACGCGCGCCCGAGTCGCGCACGACCTTGGCCCATTTGCCTGCCTCGGCGCGCACGTAGGCGGCATAGGCATCAGGCGTGGCGGACGTGGGTTCGGAGCCGCCGGTCTGCATCTGCTTGCGGACCTCAGGTATCGCGGTCACCGCCGTCATCGCGGCATTGAGCTTGCGCACGATGTCAGGCGGCGTGCCGACCGGCGCGAAGATGCCGTACCAGCCCTGCACCTCGAAGCCAGGCACGCCGGCCTCGGCCAGCGTCGGAATGTCGGGCGCCGCGCCCGCTCGCTTCGAACCAGACACGGCCAGCCCGCGCAGCACGCCGGACTTCACCAGCGGCAGCCCGGTGGGCAGCGTGTCGAACATGATTTTCACCTGCCCGCCCGCGAGGTCCGCCAGCGCGGGGCCGCTGCCCTTGTAGGGGATGTGCCGCATGTCCAGGCCGGCCATGCTCTTGAAGAGTTCCACCGTCAGGTGGCCGAGCGAGCCGTTGCCGGCGGACGCGTAGGCGGCCTCGCCGGGATGCGCCTTGGCGAGCGCGATGAGCTCCTTCGCGCTCGACACGCCCAGCGACGGATGCACCACCAGGATGTGCGGCATCGATCCGATGGGCGCCACGGGCACGAAGTCTTTCAGCGGTTCATAGGCCAGCTTGGGATAGAGCGCCTGCGCGATCGCGTGCGTGGCGACCGAGCCCACCACCAGCGTGTAGCCGTCGGGCGCGGCCTTGGCGGCGATGTCCGTGCCCAGCGTGCCGCCCGCGCCGCCGCGGTTGTCGATGACCACCGGCTGCTTCAGCTGCTCCGCGAACTGCACTTGGACCACGCGGGCCATGTAGTCGGAACCGCCGCCCGGCGGAAAGGGCACGATCAGGCGGATCGGGCGGTTGGGGTAGCCCTGCGCCCACGCGCCCGCGGTGCCCAGCAGGGCCAGGCCGATAGCGGCCAGCCACTTGTTCCAGCGGTTCATGCGCTCTCTTTGTCCATGTCCGCGACGGCGCGCCGGTCCAGCAACCGCTCGATCTCGTCCGGCGCAAAGCCGAATTCGCCGAGGATTTCCAGCGTGTGTTCGCCCAGGCGCGGCGCAGGGCGCTTGTACTGCGCGGGCGAGCCGTGGAAATTGACTGGCAACGCCAGCATCTCGAAGCGGCCCGCGCTCGGGTGCTCCATCGCGATCACCGATCCGTTGTGGCGGATCTGCGGGTCGTGGCGCAGCGCCTGCACCAAGTCCTGCACACGCGCGGCCGGCACGCTGAAGCGTGCGAACAGAGCCATCAGTTCGTCGGCGCCGCGCCGGTCGAACTCGGCCTGGAGCTCTTCATCGACGAAGACGCGGTGGGCGCAGCGCGCGACGTTGCTCACGCTGCGAGCGTCCGACGCGAGGTCGGGCCGCTCCAGCGCCTTGCACAGGGACGTCCAGAACTTTTCCGTGAAGCACGCAAGGAAGAACAGCACGCCGTCCTGGCTGCGGAAGTTGCGGTAGGGGCAGAAGCTCGGATGGCCGCTTCCCAGCCGGGGCGGCGCCTTGCCGGTGACGAAGGTCTCGCCGTCGCGCGGCAGGGTGCTGAACACCGTCGCGCCCAACAGCGACAGCTCCAACCGCTGGCCTCGCCCCGTGCGCTCGCGATGCAAGAGCGCGGCCGTGACCGAGAACGCGAGCAACGCCGCCGCATTGAAATCGGGCAGGGGCGTGCCCACGCGCACCGGCTCGCTGTCGGGATGTCCCGTCATTGCCATCGCGCCACTGAGTGCCTGGATGATCGGATCGTTGGCCGGCAGGTGCGCGTAGGGGCCGTCCTGGCCGAAGGCTGAGATGCTCGCGAACACGATGCGCGGATTCACCGCGCGCACCGCCTCGTAGCCGATGCCCAGGCGGTCCATCGTGCCCGGGCGGAAGTTCTCGGTGATCACGTCGGCCTGCGCAGCCATGCGCAGAAACGCCTCGCGGCCCTCGTCCGTCTTGAGGTCTAGCCGCACGCTGCGCTTGTTGCGGTTCTGCGAAAGAAAGTTGGCGCTTTCCTTGCCGACATAGATCGTGCCCATACTGCGCGACAGCTCGCCGTCCTGCAGTTCCTCGATCTTGATCACGTCGGCGCCGATGTCGCCGAGCATCATCGTGCCCACAGGGCCTGCGGTCATCACGGTGAGGTCGAGCACGCGGTATCCCGACAGGGGCTGCGCGGAAGGCGAGGCGGACATGGGGGTTCCTGGCGATGAAGGGGAATCAGTAGTCATGGCGGGCAAGCTCCGGGCCGCTCTCGCCGCGCCGCACGGTGTAGCTGTGCGTCAGCGCCGCCTCCTCGGCGGGGTGATCCAGTCGGTAGTGGGCGCTACGGGTCTCGTTGCGGTGGAGGCAGGCTTGCAGCACCAGTTCGCTGGCCAGCGCCATGTTGCGCACGCTGAGCGTTTCCATCAGCGTGTCGGGCGTCGCGCCGCCGCTCGCCGCGATCTCGTGCTGCACGGCCCGCACGGTGTCCAGCGCCGAGCGCAAGCCGCCAGCGGTCTTCTCGACCAGGCATTCGCGCTGCATCGCGCGACGTACCTCCCGTGCGAGTTCGGCGGTCCGGCTCGGCCGCATCGGGCGGTTCAGCAGCCCGCCGAGCTCGCCCAGCGAGCGGTCAAGGGTTGCCGCCGGGGCGCGCGGCCGGCCGGCCATCGCCAGCGCGCGCCGCGCGGCGGCGACGCCGCTGCGGTGGCCGAACACCTGGCCCTCGGCCAGCGAATTGCCGCCGGGCCGGTCCGGCCCGCGCACGCCGCCCGCGAGTTCACCGATCACATAGAGACCAGGCACCGTGCTTTGCGCGTCGCCGTCCGTCATGCGCACGCCGCCGTTCATGCACTGGAAGGCGACGCCGACTTCCAGCGTCTCGCGCCGCAGATCGATGCCGCGCTCGGTCAGCCAGCGCAGGGTGTTGGGCAATTGCACGGCCAGCGCTTCGGAATCGACGTGCGCGAACGAGAAGAACACGCCGCCATGCGGCGAGCCGCGCCCGGCGCTCACCTCGTGCGCCATCGCGATGTCCAGGTAGCGCGAAACATTGGTCGCTGTGAAAGGGAATCCTTTCTCGTCGTAGACCTCTTTCGCGCCGACACCCTGCGGAAGATAGTCCCCCAGGAACTCGCGGCCCTGCGCGTTCAGCAGCTTCGGGTACAGCCGGAAGGCGGAACCGCTGAAGAGCTGCACATAAGGATGCACCAGCGCCGGCCCGACCTGGTGGAACTCGAGATTCACCAACTCCGCGCCGTGGCGATAGCAGATCGCCTGGCCGTCGCCGGTCATCTCCGCCGTGGAAACCTGCAGCTCGAAGGCGCTGTGCAGGCCGCCCGTGCCAAGCACGACCGAAGGCGCGTCGTAGTGCACCAGCGTGCGCTGCTTCGCGTCGTAGCCTAGCACGCCGGCCACGGTGCCATCCGCGTCGCGCACGAGGTCCACCAGCGCGATGCCTTCGTCCACCTGCACGCCCGCACGCAGCATCTCGTCCGAGAGCGCCTCCACGAAGGCCTTGCCGGTCTTGCCCCGCACACCAAGCGCGCGCGCATGGCTGCCGAAATCGCTCTGGATCAGCTTGTAGCCCGCGCCCTCCTGATCGAAGGGCACGCCCATCGCCATCAGGTCATGGATGCGCTCTGGCGCTTCATCGGCCAGCACGCGCACCAGCGATTCGTCGATGAAGCCGCGGCCCGCGCGCATCGTGTCGTCGAAATGCTTCTGGCGGCTGTCGTCGGCCACGCCGAAGCCGGCCGCACCCATGCTCATGATTTCGCTGGCGCCGTGCACCGTGCTGCCGCCGGACTTGAACGCGGCTTTGGTGAGCAGGCGCACGTTCGCGCCCTTCTGGCTGGCGGACAGCGCGGCGCGGCTCGCGGCGCCACCGCCGCCGACCACGAGAACGTCCGCACTGCGCCTGGCGATAGCGAGAGAAGTTGCCGCCATGCTCAGCCCACCATCTCGCGCGCGACGATGTTGCGCAGGATCTCGCCCGTACCGCCCAGGATCTGGAACACCTTGGCTTCACGGAAGTGCCGCTGCATCGCGTACTCCATCGAGTACCCATTGGCGCCCATCACCTGCAGGCCCTCCAGCGCGACCTTCATGTACGTATCGCCCGCCAGGAACTTGGCCTGCGCCGACTCGACATTGCATTTCTGGCCACTGGCCAGCAGGCTCGCCCCGCGGTAGGCCAACAGGCGCGCGCAGTCGATCTGGGTTTGCAGCTCCACCAGCCGGTGGCTGATGGTCTGGAAGGACGCGATCGAGCGGCCGAACTGCTTGCGCTCCTTCGCATAGCCGAGCGCGAGGTCCAGCGCGGATTGCGCCGCGCCCACCACGATGGCCGCCAGCGCGATGCGCTCCTTGGCGAGCACCCCCATCAGCTGGGTCCAGCCACGGTGCAGGTCGCCTATCAGCTGCGCCGCCGGCACGCGCGCGTCGACGAAATTGATCTCGCACGAGCGCACCATGTGCCCGCCCAGCAGATCGATGGGCCGCACCTGCATGCCTGGGGTCGGGTTCGGCACCAGCAAGAGGCTGATGCCTTCGTGCTTGCCCTCGCCCTTGTCCGTGCGGCAGGCCAGCAGCACGTGGTTGGCCTGCACAGCGCCGGTGATCCACATCTTGGTGCCGTTGACGATGAAATCATCGCCGTCTCGCACCGCGGTCGTCTTCAGGCTCGCGGCGTCCGAGCCCGAGCCGTTCTCACTCAGCGCGAAGGAGAAGAAGGTCTTGCCCTCGCTCAGCAGCGGCAGCAGCTTCTGCTTGATGGCCGGGGGCGCCAACTGCACCAGCGCGCCTCCCACCATGTTCACATTGATGTTCCAGTAGCGGGCGAGCGTGCTGCTGTGATAGCCCATCACCTCCAGCATGCCGATCATGTCCATGTAGCCACCGACACCGCCGTACTCCTCGGGCAGCGTGACGGCGAACCAGCCCTGCTTTCCGAGCAGGTCGACGAGCTCTCGGGGAAAGAGCTTCTCCTCGTCGTGGCGGCGCAGATAGTCCGGCGTCGCATGTTGGGCCAATGCGCGGTTCACGCTCTCGCGGAACTCGAACTGCTCGGGGGTCAGGTAGGGCGCAAGGTCGCGGCGGCCCATGAGTCTTTCGAAGTTTTCCATGCGGGTTTTCTCGTTGTCGGTTTCGATCAGGCGGCCTTCAGGGCGCGCACGTTCATATCGCGCACGTTCACGTCGGCGGCGACCAGTGAGTAGAGGCTGGCGAGGAAGCCCTGCCCGTAGGGGTTGGCAGAGCTCAAGTAGCGCGGGTTCGGGCTACCGACGTTGACGATCAGCGGGCCCTTCTGCTGGTGGTGCAGGGTGCCGTCGCGCAGGTCGAAATGGTGGCGAAGCACGTACTCGAGCGCGCGCACGCCGGCCTCTTCATAGGTTTTTTCCAGCAGGCCGAGCTGCCAACCCTTGACGAAGCCGTAGCCGATCATCACGGTCGCGCTGCTGTCGATCAGCGAGTAAGCGTCGTCCACCGTCGCGCGCCAGAAGCCGTCTTCCTGCAGCGCGAGCAGGCTTTCGCAGCTCTTGCGAAACATCGCCAGCAGCTTGTCGCCCGGCGGCACGACTTCCACCGTGTCGACCACCCCGGCCAGCCACCAGCCGTTGGCGCGGCCCCAAGCGGTGCCGTCGATCCACACATCGATCTTGCAATAGCTGTCCTCTTCCGGCACGGCGGCATTCAGCACGTGCCGGATCAATCCCGTTGGCGTGGCGAGCAGCTCGTAGGTACGAACGAGGTCCGAGATCGCCCTGCCGCCCTCCCCCATGATCGCGAGCGAAGGCGGCACCATATAGGCGGTGTCCGCGAAGATCCAGCCCGGCGTGCTCGGTGCCGTCGAGAAGACCGGCGCACCGGCCACCTCCACGCGCTCCTTCAGGTAGATGGGCAGCGCCTCGCGTGCCTCCTCCTCGTAGCCCGCCAGCACGAGCGGGCGGATGCGCGACATCGAATCGCTGATATTCGGATGCGCGACGATGCGGCCCAGCGGGTGCTTGCTGCGCGGGATGTTGCCGGTGCCCGCGAGCGTGTGCCTGAGCTGCTCGTCCAGCATGGCCGTGTGCCCCGACAGGTGCATGCCGTTGAGCATGGCGGCGTGCTTGCCGCCGGTGTCGATGGGCTCGCGCAGGCCGCGCTCAAGAATCTTGCGAACGATGGTTTCTGGCATGGGAAAAGCTCCTGGAATGAAGAGAAAGCCGCATGGGCTCCGGCGCGAACAGGCGTGCATCCATTACGCGGCAGGCCGTCGCGACGCGCAGCGGGAAGCCCACGTGCGGGCGGATCTGGGTTTCGATGTCGATGCCCGGTGCGACCTCCGCGAGCACCAGGCCGTGCGAGTCGAGGGCAAACACGCAGCGCTCGGTGATCACGCGCACGTGCGCGCCGCGCGCGAAGGCCGTGGGCCCGTGCAGGTTGATCTGCTCGATGGCGGGCAGCAGCTTGCGGTGGCGCCCCTCGCGCGCGATGCGCAAGAGCGGTCCGCCGGCAGCGTCATGCGCGATCTCGACAGCGAAGGAGCCGCTGGTCAAGGTCCCGCACAAGAGGATCTTCCGCGTGCGAAAGGTAATGTCCACGAAGCCGCCCGGCCCGCGGATGGCGCCGTTAAAGCGCGCAACGTTGGCGTTTCCCGCGCCGTCGATCTGCGCGAAACCCAGCAGCGTCGCGTCGAGGCCGCCGCCGTGATAGAAATCCAGCAGATCGGCCGAATCGATGATGGCCTGCGGATTGAAGTGCGCCCCGAAGGCGCCGGTCTGGCCCGGCACGCCCATGGCCGGAATGCCACCCAGGGCGCCATGCTCGACGCTGAAGGTCAGAGCGCCAAGAAAACCTTCTTCCGCCGCGATGGCCGGCAGTTGCGAGCCGATGCCGACGCCGAGATTCACCACGTCGCCACGCTCCAGCTCCATCGCCGCGCGGCGCAGGATGATCTTCTGGTGGTCCAGCGCCATCGGCTGGGGCGCCGGTGCGCTGCGCACCGCACCGGTGAATGCGGGCTCGTTACCGATCTGCGTCTGGATCGCTTGCTCGTCCACCACCACCGCGTCCACCCAGATGCCGGGAATCTCCACCTGCCGCGGATGCAGCGAGCCGCGCGGCACGATGCGCTTGACCACGGCGATCACGCGCCCGCCGCAGGTGCGCGCGGCCATCGCCATGTGCCGCACTCCACCGGTGATCGGCTCGTCCTCGAGACTGATGTTTCCGTCCTCGTCCGCGACGGTGCCACGAACGATGGCGACATCGAACTTCATGCTGCGCACGAAGATGCAGTCCTCGCCGCCCACGTTCACGCGGTGCACGAGGTCCAGCGACTCCGCATCCGGATGCACACGGATGTCGCCGGCCTCGGGCGCCGCCGGGTCGAAATAGGTGCCCATGCCCACCTGCGTCAGCAGGCCCGGCGAGCGCGCGGCGCATTCCCGCATCCAGCGGAACATCACGCCCATTGGCAGCACGTAGGTTTGCACCTCGTTGCGCATCGCGCTGCCGATGAGCCTCGGCGTGTCTCGCACGTTGTGAGACGACGCGATCAGGCGCCGCATCATGCCCTTGCCGGCCAGATGCTCGAGGCCCGTCGCCGTGCCGGGCGCGGACCAGCCGGTGCGGCACGGGCTGACGACCGTCAGCGCGTTCGGCGCGCCGGTGGCCTCGAAGCGCGTTTCCAGCGCCTTGAGCACGGCCTCGGTAGACAGCAGCGACACCACGCCGCAGATGGCGACCGTATCGCCGGAGTTCACGAGTTGCGCGGCCTCGGCCGCCTGCATGACCTTCATCGTGCTCAATCCGCCTTGAGCCCGGCGCGCTGCACCACGTCGCCCCAGCGCGTGATCTCGCCGCGAATGAAGGCGTCGAAGTTCTTCGGCGTGTTCGGCGAGAACTCCGCGCCGAGCCCGGCCATGCGCGTTTTCACTTCCGGCAGCGCCATGATCTTCGTGATCTCTGCGTTCAGGCGCGCGACGATCGGCGCCGGCGTGCCCTTCGGTGCGAGGAGGCCGGCCCAGGCCACGGCCGCGTAGCCGGGCACGCCCGATTCCGCGATGGTCGGAAGATCGGGCGCGGCGGGCGAGCGCGCCGCCGAGCTCACGGCCAGCGCGCGCAGGCGTCCCAGCTTGACCTGCGGCAGCACCGACACCATGGATGCGAACATCATGTTCACCTGGCCGCCCAGCAGGTCGGCCTCCGCCGGCGCGCTTCCCTTGTAGGGCACGTGCACCAAGTCGAGATCGGCCATGGTGGCGAACATCGCTGCGGCCAGGTGCTGCGACGAGCCGTTGCCTCCGGATGCATAGGTCACGAAGCCCGGCTTCGCCTTGGCGAGCGTTACCAGTTCGGCGACGCTCCTGGCCGGCACCGTCGAATGGACCACCAATATGCTGGGCTGCGAGAGCAGCAGCATGATTGGCTCGAAGTCTTTCAGCGTGTCGTAGGGCAGGCTCTTGTACAGCGCGACGTTGCTCGCGTGCCCGGGTGCCACGATCACCAGCGTGTAGCCGTCGGCGCGCGAGCGAGCCACGGCCTCGGAGCCCAAGATGCCATTGGCGCCCGCGCGGTTGTCGACGATCACCTGCGTGTTCAGCGCGGGCCCCAGGTGCTGCGCGATCATGCGCGCCGCGATGTCCGTGGTGCCGCCGGCCGCGAAGGGAACGACGATGCGGATGGGCCTGGTTGGCCAAGCTTGCGCCAAGGCGGGGCCGAAAGACGCGCAGAGCGCTGCTGCCGCTGCCAGCGCGAACGCGCGGCGGTCAAGGAACTTCATGGGGTCTCCTGAAGGAACTACAAGATCGGGAAGAGGCAGGTGCGAGGGATCATCAGTAGCGAGCGTTCCCGGCTTCAATCGGCGTTCGCACCCGACATTTCGACCAGCGTTTTCCAGCGCGAGATCTCGCTGACCATGAAGTTGCGGAATTGCGCCGGTGTGTCGACGGCCGGCTCGGAACCTTGCTCGGCCAGTAGCATCTTGGTCTCCGGCTGCTTGACGATGCGGTTCAGGGCCGCATTGAGCTTCGTGATGATTTCCGGCGGGGTTTTCGCGGGTACGAGGATGCCGTTCCACAGCGTGACTTCATAGCCTGGCAGGGCTTCGCTGATCGCAGGTACCTCGGGAAGTTGAGGCGAGCGCTTCGTCGTCGTGATGCCGATCGCCTTGAGCTTGCCGCTCCGGATGTGCGGAAGCACGTCGACCAGCGGAGAGAACACGGCCTCGATCTGCCCGCCCAGCAGGTCCATGATGGCGGGGCCGCTGCCCTTGTAGGGCACATGCAGCATGTGGCCGCCGGCCATGCTGTCGAACAGCGCGCCCGCGATGTGCAGCGATGAGCCGCTGCCCGCGGATCCGTAGCGCACCTCGTTCTTGGGGTCCCGCACGTAGGCCAGGAACTCCTTGAGATCGTTGGCTGGCACCTTGGTGCTGACGACCAGCGCGTTCGGGATGTACGCCACCTGGGAGACCGGTGCGAAGTCCTTCATCAGGTCGTAGGGCAGCTTCTTGTACAGGCTGATGTTCGTCACGTGCGTGCTCGTGGCAAGGAAGATGGTGTAGCCGTCGGGCGCCGATCGCGCGACGTAGTCCGCGCCGACGTTGCCGCCCGCGCCGCCGCGGTTGTCGACCACCACCGTCTGGCCAAGTTCGTCCTTGAGCTTTGCGGCCAGCATGCGGCCGGTGACGTCGGTGCTCCCGCCCGCCGCGAAGGGCACGACCAGTGTGATGGCCTTCGACGGCCACGGCGCCTGCGCCGAAGCCACGAGCGAAAGTCCGCAGGCCAGGGCCGTGGCGGCACGAAGAATGAACTGAACTGAACGCATGCAAGTCTCCATTGGTGTTTCGGCTCCCAATCACTTTTCGCACGCCTATGCAGGGAGTGAAGAAATCTTATAGAGCGGGCCGCTGCAAGACGATTGCCGATTTGGCCGCTTCCTATGTCTTGTTGTTAACCTGCGCGCGTGCGCCGTTCGAGGCCACGCAACAACTCGGCACGTCCGTTGTCCAGCACCACGGCGTTGCGCGTTGCGACGCGCGCCCTGAACAGCACCGCCCCGCCCTCCTCCCAGATCTCGGTGGTGATGCGGTCGCCCGGGAACACCGGAGCGGAGAAGCGCGCGTGCATCGATGCGAGGCGCGCGGGGTCGTAGTCCGCACGGGTCCTGAGCAAGGCATGCCCCACAATGCCGTACGTGCACAGGCCGTGCAGCACGGGACGGTCGAAGCCGGCCGCGCGCGCGGTGGCGGGGTCGGCATGCAGCGGATTGAAGTCGCCGTTCAGGCGGAACAGCAAGGCCTGCTGCGGCAAGGTCTCGATGTCGCAGACGGCATCCGGCGCGCGGGCGGGCAAGGCCTGCACGGCGTGGACTTGGCCCGGCGGCCCGTCGTAGCCGCCGTCCGCGCGGCAGAACATGCTGGCCGTCAGCGTGCACACGAGCTCATCCGAGACCGCATCGCGCAATCGGCGCTCGAAGTAGACGATGGCCCCTTTGTCGCGGCCCTTGTCGACGATGTCGGTGATTTCGAGCTCGCCGATGAGTTCGCCCGTGGCAGCCAGCGGCCGGTGCATACGCAGGCCCTGCTCGCCGTGCACGCACTTCGCCGGGGTGATGCCGGCGTCCGCGCGATACAGCCAGCCGAAGGGCGAAGCCAGCACGGTTGCCATCGTCGGCAACGCGCGCAGGCGCGTCTCGTTCACGAAGGCCAGCTGCGACGCGTCCATCGGGTTGGCGCCAAGCCCCACGCCGAGCGCATACAACTGCGTGTCGGCCGCGCGGTAGGCATGGCGCAGCGGCGGCTCGCGCCAGTCCTTCAGCTTCCGGTAGTCCAGTGGCAAGGCGGCCTCAATCGACGCGCGCGCCTGCGAGGTCCACCAGGGAGCGCCACTTCGGCACTTCGGCGGCCACGAACTTCCTGAACTCGTCCGGCGTCTCGATCAGCGGTTCCGACCCCTGCTCGGCCAGCAGTCTTTTCGTTTCTTCCTGCCGCAGGATCGCGCCGATCGCGGCGTTGAGCTTGGCGACGACCTTGGGCGGAGTCTTCGCCGGCGCGAAGATGCCGTTCCAGAGCACCACGTCGTAGCCCGGCAGCGCCTCGCCGATCGCGGGAAGCTCCGGCAACAGCGGAGATCGCCGCTTGCTGGTCATGCCCAGCGCGCGCAGCTTGCCGGCCTTGATGTAGGGCAGGGCGTCGACGAAGGGGGAAAACACCGCCTGGATCTGCCCGCCCAGCAGGTCGACCAGCGCGGGGCCGCTGCCCTTGTAGGGCACATGCACCATTTGCCCCTTGGCCATCTTGTTGAAGACTTCCGCAGCCAGATGCGGCGACGATCCGCCGCCCGAGGAGCCGTAGTTGACCTTGCCCGCCGGATCACGGATGAGCTGGATGAACCCGGCAAGATCCTTCGCGGGCACGGACGGATGCACCACCAGCACGCTGGGAATGAAGGCCACCGGCGCCACCGGCACCAGGTCGCGCACGAAATCGTAAGAGAGTGACTTGTAGAGCGCCATGTTGGTCACGTGGCTGCTGGTGGCCAGCAACAGCGTGTAGCCGTCGGGCGCGGCCTTGGCCACCATGTCGGCACCGATGTTGCCGGCGGCGCCGGCGCGGTTGTCCACCACGAAGCTCTGGCCGAGCTGTTCTCTCAGCTTGGCGGCGATCATGCGCGCGGTCAAGTCGGTGCTGCCGCCGGCGGCAAAGGGCGCGATGATCGTCACCGGTTTCGCCGGCCAGGCGTCGGCGGCGGCGGCAGAAAGGGATGCGAAGGCCGCGCCGAGCGTGCCGAACGTGCAAAGGCCCGCGAGCGCGAGGTGCGCGATTCTTGTCGTCATGTCTGTCTCCGGTGGGGTCGGGGAAACTACTTGCCGCTGAACACGGGCTCGCGCTTCTCGATGAAGGCTGCCATGCCCTCCTTCTGGTCCTGGGTCGAGAACAGCAGGTGCAGCGCACGTGTCTCGAGCGTGAGCGCTGCGTCGAGCGGCATGTCCATGCCGCGCAGCACCACGTCCTTGATCTGCTGTACCGCCAGCGGCGACATCGCGGCGATCCGGGCTGCGATGGCGACTGCGTGGGGTTCGACCTCTTCGTCTGCCACCACTTCGCTGACCAGACCCATCGCTTCGGCGTCGCGCGCACTGAAGGGGTCGCCGGTCAGCAGGTAGCGCATGGCCTTGTGCTTGCCGATGGCCTGGGTCAGGCGTTGGGTGCCGCCGCCGCCGGGGATGATGCCGATCCTGATCTCCGGCTGACCGAATTTCGCCGATTCGCCGGCGATGATGATGTCGCACAGCTGCGCGAGCTCGCATCCGCCGCCCAGCGCGTAGCCTCGCACTGCCGCGATCATCGGCTTCGGGCTCGCCGCGGTGGCGCGCCACAGATCGAGCACGCCGCGCTTCATCATCTCCACCGTGCCCGCGCCGGCCATCTCCTTGATGTCGGCACCCGCCGCGAAAGCCTTCTCGTCGCCTGCCAGCACCACGCACCGCACACCGGGATCTGCGCTGCACGCGGCGATGTGCTTCACCAAGAGGCGCCGCACCGCCATGTTCAGCGCATTGCGCGCCTCGGGCCTGTGGATACGCAGCAACCGGACGCCTTCGGCCGGCGACTCGACCATGATTTCGGCGCCGCTCATGACAGCGTCGGCTCGCGCTCGCCCGCCACCGCCCCGCAAGCCAGCAGCGCATCGATCTCGCCGGGCGCGAACCCGAACTCGCGCAGCACCTCGATGCTGTGTGCGCCCAGCACGGGGGCGGCCCGCTCGTAGCGCGCAGGCGTACCGTGAAAGTTGACCGGCAGCGCCAGCATCTCCACCGTGCCCGCCGTCGCATGCTCTACCTCGATCACGGTGTTGTTGTGGCGGCACTGCGGATCGTTGCGCAGCGCGTGGTGAAGATCGTGCACCGGCGCGGCGGGTACGTTGTATTCCTCGAAGCGGGTCAGCCATTCGGCCAGGGGCCTTTGCGCGAAGACGGCCTGCAGCTCCGCGTCAACGAAGGCCCGGTTGGCGCAGCGCGCGACGTTGGTCGCGGTGCGCGGTTCCGTCTTGAGATCGGGGCGTTCGATCGCATCGCAGACCGCGGCCCAGAACTTTTCGTTGAAGCACGAGAGGAAGAAGAGCGCGCCGTCCGACCCCTTGTAGTTGCGGTAAGGCACGAAGGATGGGTGTCCGCTGCCCAGGCGCGGCGGCGCCTTGCCGGTACGCAAGGTCTCGCCGTCGCGCGGTATGGCGCTGAAGATGGTGCCGTTCAGCAGCGACAGGTCCAGCCGCTGCCCTTCGCCGGTGTGCTCGCGGTGCAGCAGCGCCGCGCAGATACCGAAGGCCATCAGGGCCGCCGCGCCGAAGTCCGGGTAGGGGTGGCCCACGCGCACCGGCTCGCCGTCCGCATCGCCCGTCATATGCATCAGGCCACTCAGCGCTTGGATGATCGGATCGTTGGCCGGCAGGTGCGCGTAGGGGCCGTCCTGGCCGAAGGCCGAGATGCTCGCGAACACGATGCGCGGATTCACCGCGCGCACCGCCTCGTAGCCGATGCCCAGGCGGTCCATCGTGCCCGGACGAAAGTTCTCGGTGATCACGTCGGCGGCGCGCACCATGCGCAGGAAAGCTTCGCGGCCTTCGGGCTTCTTCAGGTCCAGCCTGACGCTGCGCTTGTTGCGATTCTGAGAGAGGAAGTTTACGCTTTCGTCCCCCACGTACAGCGTGCCCATGCTGCGCGACAGCTCGCCGTCCCGCAGCTCCTCGATCTTGATCACGTCGGCGCCGACGTCGCCGAGCATCATCGTGCCCACCGGCCCGGCCGTCATCACGGTGAGGTCGAGCACCCGGTAGCCCGACAGCGGCAGGCGCGGTTTTCGCTGCCCGCTCATTCGCCGGCCCCTCCCGGCGACTTCCTCGTGTCCGACTTCTTCAGCGCGGCGGCGATGCCGTTCGACATGTTCTGCATCGTCTTGCCGAAAGTGGGCCCGTCCATGTACTGCACCTCGAAGTTGCTGCGTTCCACGACGCTCTTGAAGGCCGCCGTCCGCATGGCCTTCTGCAGGTGGTCGTTGAGGTAGGCATAGACGTCTTCGGGCAGCCCGGCCGGCGCGACGATTCCCTTCATGTTCTCAAGGTAGACGTCGTAGCCCAGCTCCTTGAGCGTCGGCACGTTGGGGAAGCCGGGGTAGCGGTCGTTCGAACTGAGCGTGAGCGGCGTCATCTTTCCACTGTCGATCCAGGGCTTGAGCTGGTCGGGCGAGCCCAGCGCGATCTGCACCTGGTCGCTCAGCAGCGCCGTCATCACATCGGCATCGCCCTTGTACGGCACATGGAAGGTGTCGATGTCGGCCGCCTTGTTGACCATCAACATCATCGAGTGCGTAAGGCTGCCGACGCCCGAGGTGCCATAGGACATCTTTCCCGGATGGGCCTTGGCGTAGGCGACCAGTTCCTTGAAGCTCTTGATCGGGCTGTCGCTTTTCACGGCCATCATCATGCGCAACCGGATCACGTGCGCCACCGGCCGGAAGCTCGCCGCCAGGTCGTAGGGCACCTTCTGGTGATTGGGCAGCGACGTGCTCTCGCTGCCGCCGGCCACCAACAGCGTGTAGCCGTCGGGCGCGGCGCGCGACACTTGATCCGCCGCGATCACGCCGGCCGCGCCAGGCCTGTTGACCACCACGATGGGCTGAGGCATCGCCTCCTGCGCGCCCGCCGCGATGGCCCGCGCGATGACGTCGGTCCCGCCCCCTGCGCTGAAGCCAACGATGAGCTGGATGGGCTTGGTGGGCTCCCATGCCAGCGCCTGAGTCGCGAAGGCGCACAGGCCGATCAGGCATGCGCCGATGAGCTTCGAACTTTGCATTTTGTCTCCTACAGTTCTGTTTCGATGGCCCCGGACGTCGAGGTTCAGGGCCGGCCGGAAATCTTAGGTACCAGTGCCGTGCGAGACGATTGCCGTTTTGGCTGCGCCCTATGTCCCACGGTTATCCCGGGGATACCCTTCACGACAAGGCGGGGTCGCTGATGCACACTCACGCGCCGCCGCGTTTACGCCTTCCTCCCCTCCCTCGTACGTCATGATTTCCAGACCTGTCGCCGCGCTGCTGAACATCGGTCACGCGGTGGATCACATGTTCCTGCTGATCTTCGCCACGGCCGTAAGCGCCATCGCCACCGATTTCGGCTTCGAGCGGTGGGAGGACCTGATGCCCTACGGCGTCGGCGCTTTCTTTGTCTTCGGACTGGGCTCGCTGCCTTCTGGACGGCTGGGCGATCTCTGGGGCCGGCGCTCCATGATGGTGCTGTTCTTCTTCGGCATGGGCGCGGCCGCGCTGCTGGCCTCGATCACGCGCTCTGCCTGGGAGATGGCCGGCGCGCTCACGCTGATCGGCCTCTTCGCCTCCATCTACCACCCGGTGGGCATCCCCATGTTGCTGCAGCAATCGGCCCGGCCGGGCGCGACCATCGGGCTCAACGGGCTGGTCGGCAATCTCGGGATCGCAGTGGCGGCCGCCCTCACCGGCCTGCTCGTCAAGTGGCTCGGCTGGCGCGCGGCCTTCGCGGTGCCCGGGCTGGTGTCCATCGCGGTCGGCTTCGTGTTCGTCTTCGTCTGCCCGCCCGAGCGCGAATCCCCCGCGAAGCGCCCCGGCGGCGCCGCGATCACCCTGCCTGCCGGCCTGCTGGCGCGCGCGCTGGCAATCATGACCGCCGCCGCGGCCACAAGCAGCCTGCTGTTCAACTTCACCACCAACGGCAATGCGCAGTTGCTGACGGAACGCCTGCGCGGCGTGGCCGAAGACCCCGCGCTTCTGGGCGCCCTGCTGGGCAGCGTGTATGCGGTGGCCTCGCTCGCCCAGCTCGTCGTCGGCCGGCTCATCGACAGGATGCCGCTCAAGCCGCTCTACATGGGCGTGACGCTGGCGCAGGTACCGCTGCTGCTCCTGGCCTCGCAGGCCCAAGGCTGGTGGCTTTACGGCGCGCTGCTGTGCGCGATGACCTTCATCTTCGGCGCCATCCCGTTCACCGACGCGATGATCGTGCGCTACGTGGATGACCGGATCCGCTCACGCGTCGCCGGCATGCGCCTGGCGGTGTCGCTCAGCGTCAGCTCGCTGGCGGTGTGGATGCTCGGCCCGGTCGTCAAGGGCATGGGCTTCGGAACGCTGCTGTGCGTGCTGGCCGCGATCTCGCTATGCACCGCGGCCGTGGTCGGGCTGCTGCCGCGGGAACACGCGCGCGAAACGCCCTGAGAAGCCGTCCCAAAGCAACCCGTGGAACTCAGGGCACCGCGCAGCCCAGACCCCTCAGCCGGGCGTCGACCCAAGACGTATCGTGGCGGCCGCTCTCGATGTTGGCGATGGTCCGGGCCTCTTCCTGCATCTTGCGGCACACCTCGACGTAGATGGCCCCAACATCGGCGAAGGGAATGCACAGCACGCCATCGTCGTCGCCAACGATCAGGTCGCCGGGATGCACGACCATGCCGGCGATCGCGACAGGCACGTTGATCTCGCCCGGCCCGTCCTTGTAAGGGCCGCGATGCGTTACTCCCACCGCGTATACCGGCAATGCCGCCGCGCGCAGCACAGCCGTGTCGCGTATGGCCCCGTGGATGACCATGCCGCCAAGCTTGCGATGGATCGCATAGCCGACCATCAGCTCGCCAATCAGCGCATTGCTCAGCTCGCCGCCCGCGTCGACCACGATCACGTCGCCGGGCTCGGCCATGTCCAGCGCCTTGTGGATCATCAGGTTGTCGCCGGGGCGCGTCTTGACGGTAACCGCCGCGCCGCTCAGCACACCGCCTTCGCGCACCGGCCGCAGCGCGGCGCCCCCGGCGGTCATGCGCGCCATGCAGTCGCTGATGTTGGCCACTGGCAGGCCGCGAAAGTTCTCCACCACCTCCGCATCGACCTTGCGCGTGCGCTCGCGTATCTGGAAGCCAATCATGGAAATCCCTCAGTTGATGGGCGTGAGTAGCGGCTCGCCCGCGAAATGCCGCGTCGCGTTGTCGATGAAGCGCTGGACCGAAGCCTGGATGGCCTCCGGCGAGATGCCGCCCACGTGCGGCGTGAGAATCGCGTTCTCCAGCCCGAGCAGCGCCGCGGGTGGCGTGGGCTCGCCTTCGTACACGTCGAGCGCCGCGGAGAAGATGCGGTGCTCGCGCAGCGCATCTGCTACTGCCGCCGTGTCCACCACGCTGCCGCGCGCGATGTTCACCAGGACACCGCCAGGCCCAAGCCGAGTGAGCACCTCGGCATCGATCAGGTGAAAGGTTTCCTTGCCGCCCGGTGTGGCAACGATCAGGAAATCGCACCAGGCCGCCAGCGCATGCAGGCTGTCGAAGAAGGCGTACGGCGCGTCGTCCTTGCGGTTGCGCCCGAAGTAGCCGATCTCCATGTCAAAGCCCTCCGCGCGCCGCGCGATCTTGCGGCCAATGGCGCCAAGCCCGACGATGCCGATACGCTTGCCCGACACGTGCGGCGGCCGGGGGATGTCGTCGCGCCAAACGCCCTGGCGCACCAGCACGTTCAGCGTGGGCACCCGGCGGATCGCGCTCAGCAGCAGCGCCATCGCATGGTCGGCCACGCAGCTGTCGTTGGTGGCCGCGGCGTTGGCCACGCGGATGCCGCACGCCGTGGCATGCGCGATGGCGACGTTCTCGAAGCCAACGCCGAGCGTACAGATGATCTTCAGCCGCGGCATCGCATCGATCTCCTCGGGCGTGATGCCGTTGGTGCCGTTGGTGAGCACGACCTGGATCTCGCTGCCCCGTGCGGCGATCTGCGCCGCGCCGTTGGAACGGTCAGCGCCCAGCCCTTCGTTGGGCGCGTAGATGAGCTCGAAGGATTTCGACACGAGCTTGCGGTGTTCGGGAGTGATATAGACCAGGACGAGTAGCAAGGGCTTCATGGGATGAAAAAAACGAAGGACCAGATGGAGAAGGAACGGATCAGGGCGCGAGCACGCGGCCGGGATTGAGGATGCCCGAAGGATCCAGAGCTTGCTTGAGCGTGCGCATCAGGCCGAGCGCCACCGGGCTCTTGCTGCGCACGAGTTCCTCGCACTTGGCCGAACCGATGCCGTGCTCGGCGGAGATGGAACCGCCCGCCGCCGTCACGGCCGCATAGACGGAACGGCTGACCCGAGGCTCGAACTCGCGCAGCCACGCCGCGCTGTCCGCGCCCTCGGGCGCCTGCAGGTTGTAGTGGAGGTTGCCGTCGCCGAGATGGCCGAAGTTCACCAGCCGCACGCCGGGGAAAGCCTGTTGCAGCGCGGCATCGGTCGCCTCGCAGAAGGCCGGGATGCGCGAGACCGGCAAGGCGATGTCGTGCTTGATGTTCAACCCCTCTTCCATCTGCGCCAGCGTGATGGTCTCCCGCAGGTGCCACATGTCATGGGACTGCGACAGGGTCTCCGCGACGGCGGCGTCGCCCGCAAGGCCATCTTCCATCGCCGTTTCGAGCAGTCTCTCGAGCACGTCGCGTGCATGGGCCTCGCTTTCGGCATCGGAGAGCTCGATCAGCACCGTCCACGGCGACGCCGGCAGCGGATGGCGCAGATGGGGGAAATGCTTGCGCACCAGCGCGAGCGAGAACGCGTTCATCACCTCGAAGCCGGTCAGCGCAGAACCCGCGCGCGCCTGTGCGAGTTGCAGCAGCGCCACGGCCTGGGCCAGGGTCTCGCAGGCGGCGAGCGCGGTCAGGGTGGCGGCAGGCTGCGGATACAGCTTCAGCGTGGCGGCGGTGATCACGCCCAGCGTGCCTTCGCTCCCGATGTAGAGGTCGCGCAGGTCATAGCCGGCGTTGTCCTTGCGCAGGCCGGTCAGGCCGTTCCAGATCTCGCCCCGGGCCGTGACCACCTCGATGCCCAGACAGAGTTCGCGCGCGTTCCCGTAACGCAGCACCTGCGTGCCGCCCGCGTTCGTCGCGAGGTTGCCGCCGATGGTGCAGCTGCCCTCCGCGCCGAGGCTCAGCGGCAGCAGCAGTCCCCTGGCCTGCGCGGTTTCTTGCACCGTCTGCAGCACGCAACCCGCCTCGACGGTGAGCGAGAGGTTGGCCTCGTCGACCTCGCGCACGCGATTCATGCGCGAAAGGCTCAGCAGCACTTGCGTGCCGCTCTCGTCCGGCGTGGAGCCGCCGACCAGGCCAGTGTTGCCACCCTGCGGCACCAGTGGCACGCCGTGCGCCGCGCAGGTGCGCAGCACTGCGGCGACTTCCTCAGTATCGCGCGGCCGCACGACCGCCAGCGCCCGGCCCCGCAGACGCTTGCGCCAATCCTGCTCGAAAGCCGACAGGTCGCCGCCGATGAGCACCTGCGCTTCGCCGACGGCCGCGCGCAGCGCGGCGACCACGGCGTCCGTGTCTCGCCGCGGCCTGTCGTCAGCGCTGGCCGTCATACACGGAGATCTGGTCCACGCGCAGGCCGCCCAGGCGCTCGTGCACGCGGGGGCCGGTCGACATCGCAAGCGCATACAGCAGCTCATCGGGACGCGGCGAATCGGAGATGCTGACCTCCATCGTGTTGAAGTGGCTGCGCACATAGCAAGCCTCGATGTGGTGGAGCGGCACCTGCAGCCGGCTCCCCGCCGCGCCGACGAACTTGCCCGCGGGAACGATCGACTTCGCGTGCGTGAGGACGGCGCGCATGGCCCAGCCTCCCGCCTCGTGCCACATCGCGCCATGCTCCAGCTCGCCGTTGGTGCCGACGATGGCGCCCTTGCCGTAGGTCTGGATCTTGTCGTTGCCGCCCAGCGCCGAGATCAGCTCTGGCACCATGTCATTGGCCAGCACGCGCGCATCCTTCACGAAGGAGGCCAGCTCCTCGGCATTGGCGTAGCGGCCAGCGAAGGGGTTGGCCACGACGACGGCGATCACGCCGAGCTTCAGCGGCGTCGCGGCGACGGCACCGCCTTCATGGTAGACCGTCTCGATGTTGAGTACTTGCTTGCGAATCTTGATCTGCGACATGGGGGTCCTTGAAGGTGCGCGCTGGCGAGATGAAAAAGAAAGTCAGTCGATGGCGGATCAGGCCGCCTTGGGCTCGGCACCGAACTGCACGCCGGCCCATTGCTCGAAGTGCCGGATGGTGTGGACGTTGTCCAGCGCGCCGTCGCCCTGGGTGATGGCAAAAGCCAGGAACTGCCGCGCCGCGGGGCCGACCTGCATCGGCACGCCGAGCTTCTCGGCCTCCTCGATGCACATCTTCACGTCCTTGTGCAGCAGTTCGGTGGTGAAGCGCACCGGGAAGTTGCGGTGCAGCACGCACTGCGGAATGCGCTCCAGCGTGGCAAAGGAGCGACCGCTGGAGACGTTCAGCACGTTGAGCATGGTCTCGGGGTCGAGCCCCGCCTTCACGCCGTAGACCAGCGCCTCGCAGCTGGCGACCATGCTGGCCGCGTACAGCGTGTTGTTGATGATCTTCATGGTCTGGCCTAGGCCGGGCTCGGTGCCCAAGTAGAAGATGTTCTTGCCCAGTACCTTGAGCAGCGGCTCCACCTCGCGGAACACGTTCTCCTTGCCCGAGGGCATGATCGCCAGTGTTCCCTTCTCCGCCGCCACCGTGCCGCCGCTGACAGGCGCGCCGACGAATTCGATGTTCTTCTTCGCCAGCGTGGCCGCCACCTCGTTGGTGACCGAAGGGCCGGTGGTCGACAGGTCGAGAACGATTCGCACGGCCTTGCCTTGGATGACGCCGCCCGGCCCCGTCGCCACCTGGCTCACTACGGCTGGCACCGGTAGGCACAGCAGCACGATCTCGCACTGGTTGGCGAGGTCCAGCGTGCTCGAGGCGGTCTTTGCGCCTTTGGCCCGCAGGCGCTCGACAGCCGCCGGGCTCGTGTCGAACACGCACAGGTCGCGGCCTGCTGCCAGCAGGCGCGTGCCGAAGTGCACGCCGATGTTGCCAAGGCCGATGAGTCCGATTTTCATGAAAACAGCTCCAGTGTTGTGATTCTTGGGCGCCGCGCACGTCCTTGAGATACGGGGCACTCGGCAGCATTGCCGTGCGTCAGGAATCGTAGGGACATGGAGCCCCGCTGTCCTATGCCATTTCTGGCGCGGGATATAGCCTGTTGTTAAGGCCTGGCGTCAGAGCAGCGCCGTCAGGATCTCGATGAACTTGTCGGCGTGCGTGACCTGCCGGCCGAAGACCGAGCGCGCGATGCTGGGCGCCAGGGGAATCTCCTCGACCAGCGGCCGTATCTGCAAGCCAGACCACGGGCCGCCGCGCGCGGTGTACTCGTCGACGATCGCCGCGCCCGTGCCCGCGCGCACGAGCGAGCATGCGATCTCGGTCTGCAGCACGGTGATGCGCGGCGTCAGCTCGACGCCGGCGGCCTCGAAGGCTGCGGCCACCATCTTGCCGAATTGGATGCTTGGATGGTGGGTGATCAGCGGGTACTTGCCGAGATCGGCTAGGCCAACCACGTCGAGCAACGCGAGGTCGTGGCTGTCAGGCATCACGCAGACCATGCGACCCTTGGCGAAAGACTCGACCTTCAGGTTCGGGTGCTCCAGCGGCAGCACCGAGACCACGAGATCCACCTTGTTGCTCAGCACCTCGGCCGCCATGGTATGAAGCAGAGCCGTATGGTAGTTGACCCCGATGCGCGGATAGCGCTCGGTGAAGCGCGCGATGGCGGCGGGCACCACCGCGTAGCTCAGGCAGGGGCTCGAAGAGAGATTGAGCGTGCCGGACGGCCCGCGCGAGAGATCGGTCGCGAAGTCGTTGACGCGCATTGCGTTCTGATAGAGCCCGTCGACCTCGCGAAACAGCGCCTCGCCTTCGAAGGTAGGGATCAGCTTACCCTTGGTGCGGTTGAAAAGCTTGAAGCCCAGCGACTGCTCCGTGTGCGAGATGATCCGGCTCACGGCCGGCTGCGAGACGAAGAGCATCTTGGCGGCGCCATTGATCGAACCGGTCACCATGACCGCTCGAAATACTTCCATCTGGCGCAGCCTGAATTTCATTGGTCGCCGCAGTGTAGCAACGCACAGCCTCTCAGCGTCCGCGTCTTGCCGCTGGACGCAGCTATTGCGCTTACCGGCAAGCATCGAGCTCTGAAGGTACGCCGCCAAGCCGTTAGCTCAGGCACGAGCGCGACATAGAGTGACTCATATTTGTGCGCAGCGGCGAGAAAGCCAGCTGCTGACGGGTACATGTCCCGATCCATCTCTCACAGATGCAGCGCCGTTGGAAAAACTGACGAAAGAGGCTCGCGCCGATGGCCAAGGAGCTGCAGGCCGAGGGACGAGGCTGGGTGGACGTGGTCCCGCGCGCCAGCCAGCAGGCTAAGGCGAGTTCGTGGCGGTCACGATAGGGTTTCAAGTTGTGATGGGGTGCCCCTGACAGCCGTTGGCGAGAAGCCAAAACGCTTTTTGAATCGGACCGAGAAGCGTGAGGCCGATTCGTAGCCGACTTGAGAGGCGATATCCGAAATTGGCCGGTCCGTCACCTGCAGGAGCGTCAGTGCCGCCGTCATGCGCACATCAATCAGAATGTCGTTGAATGACTGCCCCTGATCCGCAAGACGGCGCCTGAAAGTCGCTTCGCTCATGGCAAGAGATTGCGCCAGATCTCTTGCAATCCACGTGTTTTCCGGTGCAGCTCCGATCATGAGACGCACTTTCCTTTGCAGATCGGAAGACGTCTCCACACCGAAGATCATCCCTGTATGTGCTAACCAGGCCAGCAGCTCCTGCATCTGGTGCTCCGCAACGATGTCGGGAATTCGGTCAGGCAAGACGATGGTTTGCATGACGCGCTCGAACGATTGCACGAATTCATCGCCCATGTTTTTCAAGGTGGCAATATGTTTCAGCCTCTTATGATCAGGAAAAGCCTTCTCCACTTTCGACAGGATAGGGGTTGCGCAGACGATCCAAGAGGATTCAAACTCTCCACGCTCTGTTTCGTTTTGAACATCGCAAGTCGTGCCCGGTGCAATCGCCACCGCGTCGCCTGGTAATAGTCTGATCTTCTTGCCGGTGATCGTGATGGTTTTCCGACCACGTCTGAGCAAAATGAGCGCGGGATGATCGGTGACGAAAGTGTGAACGAGCAAATCGCTTCGTTGGCGCACCGATGCGGCCAGACCCAAGTCCTGTCTGAACCATACTTTCCGTTGGATTCGGGCTTCCGAGTTCATATGCAACCTCGACATGAGCCTAGCCGATGTGCTCGACGGAGTAAATCACATTGATCGAATCGGCACATCAAGTGATTGCATCGGCACATTCAAGAAAGTGCGTTAGGTCTATCTTTCGCAGAACCTTGAACAACGGAGAAGTTTGATGATTCTGTATTCCTCGCCGCTAGCCTGCTCGAGCGCAGCTCACATGATCCTGCTTGAGCTTGGCATCCCCCATGAAGTCGAGTTCGTTGACATCTACGCGCGGCCGCACATATTGATTGAAGGCGGGACACCGTTCACTGATGTGAATCTCAAAAACTCAGTTCCCGCGCTTAGGCTGGATTCCGGGGAGTTGCTGACCGAAATCGGCGTCATCCTCCAATACATTGCCGACCTGAAGCCGGAATCCGGCCTGCTCCCGAAAGCAGGCAGTTTGGCGCGCTATCGCGTGATGGAGTGGCTGAGCTATGTGGGCTCCGATGTACATAAAACCATAGGGCCATTGTTCCACCCGCATATGCCAGCCGCTGGAAAGGAGATACACAAACAGAACCTGGATCGCAGGCTGACTTACATCGAACAGCGGCTGGCACACCAAACGTATTTGATGGGCGAGACTTTTACGGTAGCTGATGCCTACCTGTTCGTGATGATCGGGTGGAAGCCCTACTTCAAATTCGAACTGGCGCCATATCCAAATCTCGCCAAATTCCACAAACGCGTGGCATCGAGACCGTCATTTGCAGATGTTCTTCAGCTCATCGAACCGGTGCTTAAGCTGGTGAATCTTCCGGTATTCCCCAGCGCGGCCCGCGTCCGCGACGACGTGGTGCGGCATGCTTGATGCATGGACCAAGACCTCATCGCTTCCGCCTTCGTGAATACATCGCGCCGCAGCAGTTTGAGAGAGTGGTCTTTGGAGAAGCGATGCATCGGAACTCCGACATCTTCGCTGTTTCCTTGCTGTAGATAAAGGACTCTATCTCACTGGTGCGGCAAAGCGCCTGCATATCGAGCAGTCGCTACTGTCGCGGAAGATCAGGGCGTTGAAGAAGACCTCAGCGTTCGGCTACCCATCCGCACTCATGCAGTCCGCGCCAGTCGCGTGCCAGAAGGAGGCGACGCCTTGATCAGAGCCTGGCGATGTGGCTCACCACGATCGCTGGCACAGGCTGAATTGATCTCATCTTGAGAGATTTTTGGCCGCCTGGCTAGCCGCCCGTTCGACCTTCAACCTTTCCGCGCTTCGAACATGCGCTGAAGCAACTTCTGAAGGAGTTGCTGATCTGACGCGCTCAGCTGTTCGACGATCGGGGCCAGTGCCTGCTGCCCTTGCACACGCAGCCGCTTGACGAGCTTGGCCCCGTCGCTCGTCAGAAAAACGTCCGTCGCCCTTCCGTCATCTTCGTTCGGCGCGCGCGCTACCAGTCCCCTCTTTTCTGCTCGGGCGATAAGCCCTGACATCGTCTGCTTCTCCAGCCCGAGATAGTCGGCGAGTTCGGTCATTCGCGGGCGTCGATCCCACAGGATTCCCAGGACGCGGATCAGCGAGAGAGACAAGTCGTTCTCGGCGCCTATCTTGTTGATCACGGCCATCGTGACAAAGGCAGTCGTCACAAGGGCGTTGGCCAGCCCTTCGTCCGACGCGGGGGCTTGCTTCATGGATTTTTTTTCTCTCGTCATGGCTCCATGTTGACATAGTTCGTATTGCGCATCAATAATAGATCGCACTACGAACTTTATGGCCCGCGTGCCCACCGAAGGAGAACCCATGAAAGCTGCTGTCATCACCTCGTTCGACCAACCGCCGCACTACAGCGACTACACCGCTCCCGTACCCCAAGGGCCGGGAGAAATGCTCGTCGAGGTGCTCGCGGCCGGCCTGCATCACGTCACTCGCGGCCAAGCTTCGGGCGTTCATTACTCCAGCAGTGGGGGGCTGCCGCTCGTCCCGGGTGTCGATGGCGTCGGGCGCGGTACCGACGGCAAGCTGCGCTACTTCGTGCAGAGCCCCGGGCAAATCGGCACGATGG
This sequence comes from Variovorax sp. OK212, assembly GCF_900112425.1. Lineage (GTDB taxonomy): Bacteria > Pseudomonadota > Gammaproteobacteria > Burkholderiales > Burkholderiaceae_C > Variovorax. Next base: position 41,304 of record NZ_FOLP01000022.1, read on the forward strand.
CCGATAAAACGGTGATCGAAATCGACCACAGCATCGAGCTGCCGAGCGGCAGCGATCCGGTAACGGTCGCAGGCGCGATGAATCCTGCGATGGCTTCCTGGCTAGCCCTGCGCTGCCGCGTGCCGTTTCAGAGCGGGCAAAAAGTGCTCATCCTCGGTGCCACCGGAAGTTCAGGCAGCATGGCCGTGCAGATCGCCCGGCATCTGGGAGCGTCGCAGGTCATCGCCGCTGGGCGCGACGAGGAGAGACTCGCGAAGCTGCCCGCGCTTGGCGCCACAGAGATCGTGGCGCTGGGGGATGCCGGGTTGGGCGCCCTTGCGCGCGACGTGGATGTCGTGCTCGATCTCGTTTGGGGTGAGAGTGCGGTTCGCGTCATGGAGACCGTACTCAAGCAACGGACGGATCGCAGCTTGCCGATCACCTGGATACACATCGGCTCGATGGCGGGTGAAGTCGCTGACATTCCAGGCGCCTTCCTGCGATCTGCAAAGCTCCAGATCGTGGGCAGCGGGTACGGCTCGGTGTCGGGTCGCGAGATCCTCATGGAGTTGCCAGCGCTGGCAAGAGAGATCGCAGGCGGAACGTTCCGGATCGACGTGAAGGCCATGCCACTGCGCAATGTGGAACTAGCGTGGGCCGAGGCAACCCACGCGAGCGAGCGCATCGTCTTCACGCCATGACGAACGGTCGGCTATCCTCCCTGGTCGCGACCTGCGGGCTGGTCCTGCTGTTGGCAGCCTGCGCCAGTCCGTCATTGCGCGCGCCTGTAGCCATTGAGCTGCCCGAGGTCTGGCGCGCGCCCTTGCCCCATGACGGATCGACGGTGGCACTCGCCGATTGGTGGAAGGCATTTCCCGATCCGATGCTCGTCCATTTGATCGAACGTGCCCAGGCAGCCAATCCGAACCTGCAGGTCGCCGCCGCCCGGCATCGGCAGGCGCGCGCCCTGGTCGCACAAGCCCGAGCCGGCCTGCTGCCGCAACTTGGCGTAAATGCCACATCGAGCCGTGGCAAGAATCTGAACAGCGTCCCCGGCGTTTCCACCCAGTCCGACGTCCAATTCAATGCCAGTTGGGAGATCGACCTTTTTGGTGGCAAGCGCGCCGAAGCCGATGAACAGGCGGCGCAAGCTGACGCCGCTCAACATGACTGGCACGCCGCCCGCGTGACGCTGGCAGCCGATGTCGCCGGAGCCTACGTGAACCTACGGCTGGCTCAGGCGCGCGAGGAAGTAGCCGAACTCGACGGCCTCCTGGCAGCTCAGCTTGCCGTTTGGGGGCGGCAACAGCAGGCGGTAGGCCTCATGAACGCCAGCGACGTGGCCTTGTTGCAGACCGATGCTTCCCTCGCCACTGCGCGTCGCAGTGCCGAGCGAGCGGAAGCGCAGGTAGCCCTGCAGGAACTGGCCTTGCTGCTCGGCGTGTCGGCGGCCCCGTTGGCGGCCGAGCTGCAAGCCCCCGCCTTGCCCGCCGCCTGGATATCTCCTCGCCGCTCGCTTCCCCGCGCGCCCGCCTTCGCGGTCCACACAATGCCGGCACAGTTGCTGGCGCAGCGTCCGGATGTGGCCGCAGCCCATCGGCGCTGGTTGGCCTCGCAGGCCCACCAACGCAGCGTGGACGCCCAGCGTTATCCGCAGCTCAGTCTGGGTGCATTGATCGGCGAAGCGCGTCTGCGTGTGGGCGGAGAGAGTTCGGTGAGTTCCCTGTGGTCGATCGGCCCGAGCTTGACGCTGCCGCTGTTCGACGGTGGGGCACGCCGTGCACAAGGCCAGGCTGCGCTCGCCGCAGTCGATGAGGCGGCTGCAACCCTGCAAGCGAAGTGGCAAACCGCCGTCGCCGAGGTCGAGGAGTCAATGGAGCGCACGGCAGCAACGCGCGACCGCCAGCGCGAAGCTGAATCCGTAGCGCGTGAGTGGCAGGGCATTGCACAGCGTGCCGTCCTGCAGGCGCAGGCAGGCCTGCACAGCGGAGCGCAGCGTGTCACTTCGCAACGCAATGCATTGACGGCGCACGGCGACTTGCTTACCGCCCAGGCGGATCAGGCACAAGCCTGGTTCCGTCTGTACCGCAGTCTTGGCGGCGGTTGGAACGCCGGCCCAGGTCCCATCGATCAACTTGCCGCTCAACCATGAAACTTCACCCCGTCTACCCCTTTTCTGCAGTCGTCTGTCTTTGCGTTGCCTCCGCCGTGCTGCTTGTCGTCACGCGCAGCGCCGCTCAACCGACGCACTCCCCTGATGCGCCACCCGCACTGACGGTCAAGCCAATTTCCGCCGTCTCACAGCGATGGCCGCAGACACTGGCCGCAGTCGGCAGCATCGCTGCCTGGCAGGAAGTGGTGGTCGGCGCCGAGATAGGTGGCCAGCGCCTGTCGCGGCTGCTGGTCGATGTCGGGGACAGGGTGAAGCAGGGGCAGCTTCTGGCGCAACTCAGCCCTGGCACCCTCGAAGCCGACCTGAACGCCAGCCGTGCTGCGCTTCAGGAGGCCGAGGTCAATGCCGCAGACACGGGCCGCGCTGCCGCCCGCGCCAAAGCGCTACAGGGCACCGAGATCTTGTCGGCCCAGGCCATTGATCAGGCCCTGGCGGCCGGCGACGCCGCGCAAGCCCGTCTGGCCGCAGCCCGTGCACGCGTGCAGGCCGATACGCTGCGACTGGCCTACACCCAAGTGCGCGCGCCAGACGACGGTGTGATCAGCGCCCGGCCCGCTGTTGAAGGCGCGCTCGTTCAAGCGGGGGCAGAAATCATGCGCCTGCAGCGCCAGGGCCGGCTGGAATGGCGCGCCGAATTGCCGGGGCCGGAACTTGGACGCGTGGCACCAGGCCAGGCCGTGGTCATCAGACCAGGCGGTGCGCAGGCCACCGAAGGCCGCGTGCGCAAAGTCTCGCCTCAAGTCGATCCGCAAAGTCGTACCGGCATCGTGTACGTGGACCTCAAGCCCTCCGCGCCGGTGCGCGCCGGCCTGTTCGCCCGTGGTGAGCTGCTGTTGGACCAGCACACGGTGCTGACGCTGCCCGAAACCGCCGTCCTGCTGCGCGATGGTTTCAGCTATGTGCTCCGTATCGATGGCGACAGGGTGCGCCAGCAGAAAGTAACGTTAGGCGCGAGGCGCGGTGACCGGGTGGAGATCCGCGAAGGGCTTGCCGCCGACACGGCAGTCGTCGAATCCGGCGTTGGCTTCCTTGCGGATGGCATGACGGTGCGCGTCACGGCCGCCAGTCCGAATACATCTCCCCAAACCACCACGCGCTGAAGGGAAAGACCATGAACTTCTCCGCTTGGTCGATCCGCAACCCTGTGCCGGCCATCCTTCTATTCGTCATGCTCACGGTGGCTGGGCTGTTCGCGTTCCACGGCGCCAAGGTCCAGAACTTCCCGGACGTGGATCTGCCCATGATCACCGTCATGGCCAGCCTGCCAGGCACTGCTCCGGCCCAGATGGAAACCGAGGTTGCGCGCAAGCTGGAGAACGCGATGGCCACGATGAAAGGGCTCAGGCACCTGCACACGAAGGTGCAGGACGGCGTGGCCACGGTCTCCGCGGAATTCCGCCTCGAGAAGCCGCCGCAGGAAGCCTTGGACGACACCCGCGCCGCCGTGGCCCGTGTGAGGGCGGATCTTCCTGCGGCCTTACGTGATCCCGTCATCAGTAAGGTCGAGTTCAAGAATGATCCGATCCTGACCTATACGGTGGCATCGCCACGCATGGACGACGAAGCACTGTCGTGGTTCGTCGATGACCAGATCACCCGGCGCCTGCTCGCCGTGCCCGGCGTCGGTTCCGTCATCCGCGTGGGCGGTGTGAACCGAGAAGTGCGCGTCGAACTCGACCCGGACCGATTGCTGGCATTGCGTCTGAGTGCAGCCAATGTCTCGCGCCAGCTTGTCCAGGTGCAACGCGAGGCACCGGGCGGACGTACCAGGCTGGGCAGTGGCGAACAGCCTGTGCGCATGGTCGTCACGGCACCCTCGGCCGGCGCCCTCGCTGCCATGGAGATCCCATTGCCCGATGGGCATGTCGTGCGCCTGGATCAGGTGGCCACCGTCACGGATGCGCTGGCCGAGCAGCGCAGTGGAGCCTTCCTCAACGGCAAGCCAGTGGTCGGCTTCGAGATCCTGCGCACCACAGGCGCCGGTGACATCGACGTTGCCAACGGCGTGCGCCAGGCGCTCGCGGTACTGAAGACGCAACAACCGGACATCCAAATCACGGAAGCGATCAACGCTGTCGATCAAGTGGTAGAAAATTTTGAAGGCAGCATGTCGCTGCTCATCGAGGGCGCCTTGCTCGCGGTGCTGGTGGTGTGGATCTTCCTGCGCGATCTTCGCGCGACGTTCGTCGCCGCCGTGGCGCTGCCGCTGTCCATCGTCCCCAGCTTGTTGTTCATGCAATGGATGGGGTTCACGCTGAATCTCATCACCTTGCTGTCGCTGTCGCTGGTGGTCGGCATCCTGGTGGATGACGCCATCGTCGAAATCGAGAACATCATGCGCCACCTCGCGCAAGGCAAGGAGCCCCTGGTGGCTGCCCGCGAGGCGGCCGACGAGATCGGGCTCGCGGTGATCGCCACTACTTTCGCGCTGATCGCCGTCTTCCTGCCCACCGCTTTCATGACAGGTCTGGTTGGCAAGTTCTTCGTGCAATTCGGCTGGACGGCATCCGTCGCCGTGTTCTTCTCGCTGGTCGTAGCGCGTTTGCTCACGCCGATGATGGCGGCCTACCTGCTAAAGAGGCCGACCCGACCCCATGCCGAACCATTCTGGATGCCAACCTATTTGAAAGCGGCACGCTGGGCCTTCACCCACAAGGTCGCCACACTGGCGATCATGGTGGCCTTCGGTATCGCCAGCTGCACGCCGCTGCTCATGGGTGCGATCAAGGTCGATTTCATGCCGCCGGGCGACCTGAGCCAGACCCGGATCAGCGTCGAGCTGCCGCCAGGCAGCACCTTTGAACAGACGCGCGCCATCGCCGATCAGGTGCGCGCCGCCGTGACGTCGCATCCGCATGTGACGATGGTCTACACAGCCATAGGCGGCGGTAGCACAGGAGGCAACTTGACCGGCGGTGTTGCCGAAGCGCGCACGGCAAATTTGACGCTAAACCTGACGCCACGCAAAAAGCGCCCGGGCCTTACCCAGCAGCATATCGAGAGCGAGCTGCGCACACGCCTGCAGGACGTTGCCGGTGCACGTGTCAATCTGGCCGCAAATGTAGGCTACACACTGGTGCTCTCCGGTGAGGACAGTGACCTGTTGGCGCAACATGCGGCCACGGTGGAGCAGGAACTGCGTAGCCTGGCAGGGATCGGCCAGGTGACCAGCAGTTCGAGTCTGCAGCGACCCGAGTTGATCGTGCGCCCGGACACTGCCCGCGCGGCCGATCAGGGGGTAACGACCGATGCTATTGCAGAGACGGTGCGTGTGGCGACCTTGGGAGACTACGACCAGTTACTTCCGAAGCTCAACCTGAGCCAGCGCCAGGTGCCGATTGTGGTGCGACTGCCTGACGAAGCGATGAGAGACCCGGAACTGCTGAGTCAGCTTACGGTGCCGGGTGCGCGCGGTCCGGTTCCGCTGCGTGACGTGGCGCAGGTGGAGATCGCCAGCGGCCCCGCACAGATCAATCGCCTCGACCGTTTGCGCAACGTGAACTTCGAGATCGAACTCAACGGTCAGGCCCTGGGCGATGTGCAGAAGCGCGCCGCCGCGCTGCCCAGCCTACTGCACCTGCCGCCTGGTCTAGTCAAGAACGAGATTGGACCAGCGGAAACTTCCAACGAGCTTGGCCGGAGTTTCCTGCTGGCGATGGGCACGGGCGTGGTCTGTATCTACATCGTGCTGGTGCTGCTGTTCCACGCCTGGGTACAACCGGTGACGATTCTCGGAGCGCTGCTCTTGTCGATCCCGGGAGCGATCCTGGCGCTGTTCGTGACGGGCACCAACCTCAGTATGCCCGCCATGATCGGGATGATCATGCTGATGGGCATCGCCACCAAGAACTCCATTCTGCTTGTGGAGTACGCCATCGTGGCGCAGCGCGATCACGGCATGTCCCGGCTCGACGCGCTGCTCGACGCCTGCCACAAACGCGCACGCCCGATCGTGATGACCACCCTGGCGATGGGCGCAGGGATGCTCCCCATCGCGCTGGGCTTTGGCGCCGATCCGAGTTTTCGCGCGCCGATGGCCATCGTCGTGATTGGAGGCCTCATCACCTCCACCTTTCTGAGCCTGCTGGTCATTCCAGTCCTCTATGAAGTCGTTGATGACTGCGTCCAGCGCTGCACGCCGAAGCGCTGGATGGCGAAGCGCGAAGCAGTCTCGATCGTTCGCCCTTCCCCCAACCCTTGAATCACGACTGAATCGCCTGCATTGGCAGGCGCTCTGCCCCCACGCAACTGATGCGACGACTCAACGGCCACGTCGAGCGACGGCCCTGTAGTCAACACGCAGCGACCGAACAATGCGTCCACCAACCTCGTGACTTTTTTCATCAACACCTGCCTACCGGACATCCATATGAAAGCTCACCCTACCCTGTTGCTCGCCGCGATGGTTCTGGCCACCAGCGCGTGCGCCAGCAGTTCCGCCCCACATCAGATACAGCGCGCGTCAGTTCCCGTCGCTCCATTCGACGCCGCGCCAGCGACGCTTGCAGCAGCATTGCCCCAAGATGAGTCAAGTGCCATGCGTTCCAGTGCCGACACAAACGACATTGCCTCGTCCGATCCGGATGCAGAAGCGATCTATGAACAAAAATGGGCGCGCGATCCTTGGGAGGGCTTGAATCGAAAGATCCACGGATTCAACAACGCGGCGGACAGGTGGGTGCTTCGGCCGGTGGCGGTGGGCTACGACACGATCACGCCTGCGTCGGTACAGGCGGGCGTCTCGCGCTTCTTCGCGAATCTGCGCATTCCCGCGACGGCCCTGAACCAGGCCCTGCAGGGGCGCCCCAAGCACGCGGCGCAATCGCTCGGGCGACTCGTAGTCAACAGCACCGTTGGCATTGGGGGACTGTTCGATCCGGCTTCCCACCTAGGAATTGCGAAGCGCAACGACGAAGACTTCGGCCAGACGCTCGCGACCTGGGGCTGGCGCGACTCGCGCTATCTGGTACTTCCGCTGTTGGGCCCGCGCACGGTGCGCGATACCGTTGCCATTGCGGGCGATCACCCGATGTCGCCCATCGGGCAGATTGACGACAACGGAACTTACAACGGACTCCTGTTGCTGCAAACAGTCGATGGTCGAGCGCGGATGCTGCCGCTGGACAAGTTTCGTCAAGATGCGTTTGACGACTACCTTCTCGTCCGCGACGCATGGGTTCAGCGGCGAAACCATCAGATTCGGCACGATCTGCGGCTCCATAACGATTGAGGTGGAAACGCAACCGGGCGTCCGCTTCGGGACAGCGATTGCCCAGAGTGCGGCACTGTGAACGGACGGCGGCAGCGGCCACGAACGCGACCGCTTGAACTCGCACCGTTCGACGGGCGCGTTGGCGGCTTTCAGGCCCCAAGTGCAACACCGGGATACGTCTTCGGTCCTTACCTTAGGTCGCGTGATTGCAGATGGAACTTCAGCAGCGCTGCCTTGCCGAGTACTGGCGAAGTGCTCCGACGACGGCAACGCACTTGCCTGTTGCATGCCTTCTGCCTGCGGAGAACTACGTCTCGATGATTGCTTTGACCAGAACGGTTCTCGACTCGCCGATGTGCTTCTTGAGCAACTCGCAAGCGCGGGCAACCTCGCCAAACCTCACCGCAAGAAGAATTTCCACGTGATCGGCACTCGAGGTTGGATCCCAGTCTTCGGCGTGCGTGGCGCCGATCATGTAGCGTGTTCTTGCGACATGGAGTTCCCTGATCGAATTGAGCAAGATCGGCATTCCGCAGGGCTCGTACAAGGCCATGTGAAAACGCCGATTTGCCTCCTCCCAATCTCGCATGTTCTTGGCTTTTTCGCTCGCGGCGATGGCCGCCTTCGCCAGGGCAAGACTCTCGTTCGTCATCCTCTTCATCGCCCCCGCCAGTGCCAACGGTTCCAAGGCTTCACGCATCATGGTGATTTCGACGACAGACGCGAGATCCAAAGGTGCGACCTGCACACCTTTCCTTGCTGTTGCAACGAGCAGCCCCTCGGATTGAAGCTGCCGGAATGCTTCGCGTACAGGGATGTGGCTCGTGCCGAACTCCTTGGCGATCGCATCCTGAAGCACTCTTGCGTCCGCCTTGAGAGTGCCATTGACAATTCGCTCTTTCAGGATGCGTGCGATCTTCTCGGACCATGGCAAGTTCGATAGATCGTCCAACATCAGGGAAGAGGTCGTTTTCATCTTGTCGGCTACAGATCAAGCGAGCCCACCGCTGCCTCGACTGCGGCGAGTATCGAACCGTCAACGACGGCCTTCTTCAGCGTGTTCAGGTCATCATGAACCCAGCGGTCCTCGCCCCATGTTGCGGGAACCACCGCTCGTATGGCTTTGAGCGCGGCTTGGCTGCCGACCCCCAGTGCAAAATGCTTCAAGTTGCGCTCGCTCAGGTCGAGCGCCTGGGCGGCCAGGAGCAACTCAACCGTGACGACAGCCTGCGCATTTTGGACCACCGTGCGGCTTCGCCGGGCTGCGAAGCATGAGTTGCTGATGTGATCCTCAGTGTTGCCTTTCGCAGGCAGACTCGTCGCGCTGGCAGGACTGCACAGGCCCATGTTCTCAAGGACCAGGCCCGTTCCCATGCTTTGCACTGTTGGAAAGCCAGAATTCACACCAGGCCGTTCCGCAATCAAATTGGCAGGCAGTCCGAAGTTGCAAGCCGGATCAATCAAGCGTGAGCTGCGGCGATCGCAGATGGCACTGAGATCGGTGACGACCAGCGCGAGCAAGTCCATTGCCTGCGCGATGTACTGGCCGTGGAAGTGACCTGCCGAGACGATCTCGTAGGCATCATCTTCCGGAAAAATCAGCGGGTTGTCGGTCGCGCTGTTCATCTCTGTCTGGAGAATGCCATCGATGTATTCGAGAGCGTCAAGAACGGGTCCATGAACTTGGGGCGCGCAGCGCAGGGAATATGCGTCCTGAATCCTCGGCGATAGTGGCGGATTCTGCGGCAGCCCCACTGTCGAGCTCTCGACATTCGGCGTTCCCCACAGAACGATCTGGCGCGCAGGTTCCGTACAGCGCGCCGAATTCTTGATGAGCTTGCGGATCGATGCGGCCACGCGCCGCTGACCTTTGTGGGGTCGCGCCAGCATGACGCGATCCTGGAAGCACGCGACATCCGCGCGCAGCGCCTCAAGCGAGAGCGCAAGTGAGACCGTTGCGCTTGAAAGTAGGACACGGGCGTCATGCGCTGCAAGCACTGCGTACGCCAGGGACGCAGTTGCTCCATTAATCAACGCCGTCGCGTCTTTGGCCTGCACGTCCAGGGTCGGTGCAAGTCCCGCTCGCTCGAATGCTGCGGCCGCTGAGAGCACCTCGCCTTTGTATTCGACTTTGCTCTCGGGCATTCCCATCATCGCGCCCGCCATCAGCGCCAGCGGTGCAAGATCACCACTCGCTCCTACGCTGCCTTTGGACGCGACGATCGGCGTGATGTCGTGATTGAGCATGTCGAGCAGGCGGTCGACCATGACCAGCCGAACGCCGGAGTGATTGCTTGCGAAGGCATTCACCCGCAAGACCATCATGGCGCGCACGACCTCCTTCGGCATCAACTCACCCGTGGATGCCGAGTGCGACCGGATCAAGTTTGTCTGGAAGGCGACGACATCCTTCGCGCCGATCCGCAGGCTCTTGAGCGAGCCGACGCCGGTATTGAAGGCATACATGAGGGGCGCCGCGTCGGTCAGCCAGTTGGTCTCAATGTATTCACGCGCCTGGGCAAGCGCAGTCCTGCACTCCTTGTCCAGCTCGAGCAATTGGTGCTCTCGTACGACCGCGACCAGCGCCGCCGGGGTGAGAGTTTTTCCATCAAGCACGACAGGAGCATGTTCGGTGTTCATAGACTGCCAGTTTCGTTTTATATATTATCTATGATAACCCGCAGCAATAATCCAGCCAAAAAAAACTCACCTTGATCCTGCCGATCACACCTTTGGCGGGCTCGGTCGAATGCAGGTGGCGAGCTCGGCTGAGCGGACGACCCTGCCCTGAATGAGGCAGACGTGTCCGCACAGCGGACTTCAAGAGAGTGTTCGAGCCCGCATGCGCCCGCGGCATACGCTGGCCCAATATTCATGCCTCGGCCAACGCGCTCACTGACTGCCGAAGACCGTTCGCCTTCAGAGCCCAGGAGAAGCCGTGAACTTCGAGTCCCAGCGGCACATCATTCAACCCGAGTAGGGCATGCCAACGGGCCGCATCGAAGTCCAATCACGTTCGATGCGACTGCTTTTAGCTTCTTATGCTTCGCTTGAATCTCGATGCGAGCAGGTCAGTCGCCTCGACTAGCAAACCCGTGTCGATGCCCACTGCGACAAAGGTCGCACCCGCACCCAGATATCGATCCGCAGACAGTTGGTCGGAGGTGAAGATTCCTGCCGCCTTCCCAGCAGCAACGATGCTGAGAATCGCATTCTCGATCACCGCTTGAACCTCCGGGTGCTCTGGATCTCCGACGTGCCCTAGCGAGGCTGAGAGGTCCGCCGGTCCGATGAGAAGACCGTCGACACCTTCGGTTCCAGCTATCGCGAGAATATTTTCAATAGCTTCGCGCGTTTCGATCTGAACAAGGATGCACGTCTGCTTGTTGGCCTCTTGCACGTACGCAGAATTGCGCCCCCAACCTGAGGCCCGGGCCCCGCCGATCCCGCGAATTCCGCCGCCACCGCTGTCTTGCGGGTAACGCGCCGCACGCACGATTGCGGCAGCTTGGTCCGGCGTGTTGACCATCGGCACCAGAAGAGTCTGCACGCCGAGGTCCAGATACTGCTTGATGAGCATTTCGCCGACATGCCCGTGTCCCTGCGGGACTCTTGCAACGGCGTGTACATTGGGGTAAGCGGCAAGGATTTGCAGCTGCGCAAGGATGCTGTTGAGATCGTTTGGGGAATGCTCACCGTCGATGAGCATCCAGTCAAATCCGGACTGCGCGCAGATTTCCGTAGCGCAGGAGCTAGCGAGTGCTAGCCACAAGCCGATGCGAGGCTCTCGAGCCAACATTGCGGCCTTGAAGGGGTTAGCAGCGGCTTGCATAGATTAGAAAAATAAAAAAGGCTATGTGGTGATCAACAAGCAACGACTCATTTGAGATTGATCCGTGCAGATGCCACAGCGCTTACTCAAGACCATACTTCTTGCCACGCCGAATCAGGCCGGCGTAGTCGACGAGGGATTCGACAGTTGCCGCCACGCCGAGCGACTCTGCAATGCTCTGAATATTCGATGTCGCACTGAACTTTTGCAACATTGATGCCACGGCTGCGTGTGCCGCTTGCAAGCACAGGGAGTGGTAGATGACAACGTTGGCGCGGGAGGCTCGCTCCTGCGATAGCGATTGGGATCCGTTGTTTACGAGCACCACAAGCCCTGGCACATTGGCGCGAACTTCTCTCAGTTGACCAGCGCTGAAGCCCGCAGCCATTACAGCGTCAGCGCCAGCCTCATGGTAGGCGGACATGCGTTCGACCGCGTCATCCACACGGCCGCTAGCCCATAGCGCATCGGTGCGCGCTATGACCATCAGTTCCGGGTCGTCGCGCGCGTCCAGCGCGGCATGAATCTTTTGCACCATCTGCGCCGGCTCCAAGATTCGCTTTCTTAGCTCGGTGTGTTTGCCACTGACATGGTCTTCAATGTGGATCGCGGCCACGCCGCTGCGCTCCAGCGCGCGGACGGCACGGCCGATGGACGCGGCGTCGTAAAACCCGGCTTCGGCGTCGGCGATCAAGGGAATGCGAAGCACATCCGAGACCGATGCAAAGCGGCTGCACAGTTCCGTCAAATCCAACAGTCCGACATCCGGCAGCCCAAGACTCGACGAGATCGCATAACTGCCTATGTAGGCAGCCTGGAATCCCGCATGCTCGACCTGCAACGCAGTCAACGGATCGAAAACGCCTGGCACCGCCAAGGTTGCCCCGGTACGGAGCAGCTCGCGCAGCCGCCTGCGAATTCGCGTACTCTTTGTCATTCTCGTGTGCTCGCGCGCCCGGGGCTTGCTGGTGACGGAATACGGTTAATGACCAAAAGCACACTGCCTGCGAGCAGGATGCCGGTCATGCCGAGCAGTCCGGACTGCATATTCCCTGTCAACGTTTTGAAATAGCCGATGATCGTGGGACTGAAGAAACCACCAAAAAGACCAATGGTGTTTACCAGCGCGATACCACCAGCGGCGCCCTCACCCTTGATGTAGTCCGAAGGAATTGCCCAGAACACGGTGTAGGCGGCCCACAGCGCAGCAGTGGCGATCGACATGCTCACTAGCGTAACGATCAGACTTGTTCCATTGAGCGCGGCAACCAGCATAGCCGCCGTGGCAATCAATAGCATCGAAGAACTGTGCCAGCGTCGCTCTGCCGCCCGATCCGAACGACGCCCCCACCAGATCATGACCACAATCGCAATTGAGTAGGGAATTGCAGAATAGAGCCCGATTTCCATAGTGCTGCTGACGCCTGCGCTTCGCAGCATTGTCGGGAGCCAAAAACTCACCGTGTAGTGTCCACAGATGATGCAGAAATAGGAAATTCCTAGAAGGAGCACCTTGGGATCTCTAGCGACTTGAAGAAAGCCAGGGTGTGCACTCGATCCACTAGCGACTGCCTGTTGCGTCCGAGCGGACAAATAGTCCACTTCTGCGGGCGTCATCCATTTCGCTTCCGAAGGACGGTCCACAATGAAGGAAAGCGAGATCACACCGAGCAGGACGCATGGCAAACCCTCCAGGAGAAACATCCATTGCCATCCCGACAGTCCCAGGTTTCCTGCAAAAGTCGTCATGATCCACGTCGAAATCGGCGCACCGAAGATTCCACCGATCGGTCCGCACAGCATGACGACCGTGATGGCACGTGCCATGCGATGCTGCGGATACCAGTAGGTAAGGTAGTAAATAAGCCCTGGGGCAAAGCCTGCTTCGAACATGCCAAGCAGGAAGCGAAGCACATAAAAATGGTTGGCATTTTTGACGAAGAGCATTGCTGCCGACGTTAGTCCCCACAGAATCATGATGCGGCTAAACGTGCGCCGGGCCCCGATGCGCGGGAACAGCAGATTGCTGGGAATCTCAAACAACATGTAGCTGAGAAAAAAGATGCCTGCGCCTAGACCATAGGCGGCATCGCTCAACCCAACATCGGCTTGCATACTCAGCTTGGCGAAGCCGATGTTGACGCGGTCGAGATATGCAAAAACGTAGCAGAGAGTCAGGAGCGGCAGCAATCGCCAACTTATTTTTTTAAAGAGTTGAATCTCATCGACCTGCATTGCGTTGATTGAAGACATGAGGAATCGCCTAGCTGATGTTGATCAGATCAAAGAACCGAATTTCAGAAGTACTGCGTACGATGGCCATCGCGATGCTGTGCGGAACAATTCGATTCGCATGCATGCTCAGGGCCGCAGCGACATCGAAGCAGGCAGGTGCTGCCATGGCAGATCTGCGGGATCCGCTGCCATCGGGCCGGCTGCTTTAGCTACCAGGATGGCACTTGCGATAGGCGCGAAATCGGCGCGAAAATGGACTGAGCTCTTGGCTACAAGGATCGCCATCTTCTCGGGATCGATGCCCAAAAACCGGAAGAGCTCGCGGTCGAGCATTTGAGTTTTCTTGCTGCACACCGCAACCAGGACCCCCTGAATCTCGAGGCACGCGCTAGGCCCCAGGCAGACGCCGCCTCCCATGGACATCGGTCCTTTGAGCGCAACATCTCCATCGCTCAGGCGCTCGACAACCGCTCGCACACGAAGTGGCGGATCGCTCACCTTCCCCGCCCATGTTGGTACTGATTTACCGAGCGATAGGTCGAGCGTGGCGCCTACGCCCGCCAAGTGCGCCGCAGCGGCTGCTTGGGGATCGCACAGCAGGCCCAACGCCGCCCTGCGTGAAAATCGTTCGCCAGCACGTAGTGCCAGCAACGCATGCAGCATCCCTGTGGTGTTAGCGTCAGCGCCGGCGCCGGGATTGTCCTGGGTGTCCGCGATAACCACAGGACCAGACGCCCCACAAGCCAATGACAGTGCGCGTGCCACCGCGTCTTCTGGCGAGAGCAAATCCAAGCGCCATTGACTTCGCGGCTGGTCAATCTGCGCGTGCAGTTTGGACACGGCGACTTGCGCCTCGTCCCCATAGCCCCACACTGCAGGCCCGCAATCGACTATGTCGGCCGCAGGAAAACCCATTGCGAAACTCATGACAGTGCCATGTAGGGCGTCCAATTCTGCTAGCCGATCGTAAATCGTGCTGGCTGGTTCGGTCATGGTGCACTGCGCGTTGAGAGGCAGCAGGAAGTCCAATCGCTTGAGCGAAAGTGATTCCCGGACCCCTCTCTGTAGGCGCCGTTCCAGCATGAGTGCGGCCCGGCGACCCGTGTCCGCCATGTCGATGTGCGGATAAGTGCGGTATGCGATCAACGCATCTGCCTCCTGAAGCATGCGCCTGCTGACATTTGCGTGAAGATCAAGGCTGCCGACCAGCGGCACCTCTGGCCCGATGACACGCCGTACGCGGGCCAGCAATTCACCCTCAGGATCCTCGAGAGCCTGCGTCACAGCGGCGCCGTGCAGGTCCAGATAGACTGCGCCGACCTCGCCGCGGATCACAGCCTCCTGAAGGTCTTCCTCGATGTCATGCGCAATGCGCTCGAAGGCGTCATTGGCGATGTGTGCCGCTGGATTGGCGCCGGCCCAAGACGATGCAACTAAACCCCATCCCCTTTCATCGGCTGCAGAGATGAATCCGCCAATAGGCAAATCCGATCCCCTGTAGGTCTCCACGATGCCCTGCCCTCGGCGATAAGGCGGAAATCCCGAGCCGTCCGTGAACGCGGACCAGGGTGTGGGGCTTGGCGCGAAGGTGTTGGTTTCGTGCTGGAAACCGGCAATGAAGACTTTCATTCACGATCCTCGGGGAGAACAGGGGATAACAAAGCGATTGCGACGTGACGCAGAGAAAATTGGCTTAGGAGCGAAAAGTTAATCGCTGCAGGTGACCGCATACCTAAGAAGCCGGCCGCCATATAGAGCCGCGGTCTCATCCCAGGGCGCAGCACAAACTCGGCACTGACAGAAGGCTGCCGCTGTGGCCAATGGAGCAGATCCAAGCCGTTAACACAAACTTGAACGTTCCCGATCCGCAACCGCGCAGGCGCCGGCGCACTCAGACGAGATGCACAGTTGCATTCCCAGACTTGCGGACCGTCTTCATCGAACATTGACGGGTAAGCTGCGGCACTCTCGTGCCTGTCGTATGCATCTGCCCTGCCATCGGGCGTCTCGCACCCGTGATGTCCCGCCATTTCGGTGTCACATTCCCGCGCCGCGGCCAGCGCATACAAGGGCCATTGCGCCCGGTCCTTCATGCCACTTCAGGACTGAAGTGACAGGCGCTCCAACGCTGCACGCCAATCTGTCGCAGCAAAGGGCGCTCGACCCTGCAACGGTCTTGCGCCTGGGGACAGCGCGGATGGAAGTGGCACCCCGGCGGCGGCGATAGTGGGGACGGGATTTCACCCACGATCGACACATATGCCTTCTTTCGCACCTCGAGACTCGGAGCCTCCGCCAACAGTGCGATCGTGTATGGATGACTTGGACTGGCGAACAGCGCTTCGGTCGGAGCGCTTTCCACCACGCGGCCAAGATACATGATTACCACGCGGTCGCTGATGTGTTGCACGACGCCAAGATCATGGCTGATGAAGAGGTAAGTTAGGTTGAGCTCCTGACGGAGTCGCATGAAGAGGTTGAGTACCTGAGCCTGTACAGAGACGTCAAGGGCAGCGACAGACTCGTCACAGACGATCAGTTCCGGCTGCACCGCCAGCGCGCGCGCGATGCCAATGCGCGCGCGCTGCCCTCCCGAGAACTGATGCGGAAAGCGCTGCATGGACGCCTCATCCAGACCGACGCGATCGAGCATCCGTGCGACATAGGCGTGCTGATCCCTCCCTTTGACCAGACCGTGAACCACCGGGGCCTCACCAACGATGTCGATGACGCGCATACGCGGATTAAGCGACGCATATGGATCCTGGAAGATCATCTGGATAGCAAGTTGGCGCTGTCTTCGCTCCTCGATGTCCTTGCCGCTCAACGAATCGCCCTTCCAAAGCCGGGCTCCCTCTGTCAATGAATGCAGACCGACGACCATACGTCCAAGCGTCGATTTTCCGCACCCCGACTCGCCTACCAGGCCCACCACCTCACCGCGTCGAATGGTGAAATCGACGTCGTCGACCGCGCGCACCGCCTGGGCCTCGACCCTAGCGCCGAAGAGGCGCCCGGCCCGGGCAAAACCACCGATCGGTTTGACGAAGCGCTTCGACGCCCGCCTCAGTTCCAAAAGCGGCGCCTCGTCTTGATGCACCGGGAGATGCGGGGCAAGGTTGAGATTCTCGGCAACGGGGCTTTTCATACATTGATCTCATACTTCTGCCGCACGGGGTGAAAGCATCTGAGCACCCGGCCAGAGATGTTGGTTTGCAGCGGTGCGCTCCGTTGACAGTCGTTCTGCACTACGGCACAGCGCTCGGAAAAGGCGCATCCGACAGGAAGACGGGCAAGCGACGGGGTCATGCCTGGGATCTGAGCCAACGACTGGCCGCGCCGACTGCGCGACGGCGCGCATCCAATAAGCCCTTGCGTATAAGGATGCATCGGAGACTCGAGTACCTCAGCGACCGAACCCGATTCGACGATCCTGCCCGCATACATCACACTGAGCGAGTCTGCCAGTCCCGCTACCACCGACAGATCGTGCGTGATCCAGATGAGCGCAGTCCCCGATTCGGCGCAAAGCTTCTGCATCTCGAAGAGGATTTGTCCTTGAATCGTGACATCGAGCGCCGTAGTTGGTTCGTCGGCAATGATCAGATCAGGCTTGTTAATCAGTGCGATAGCAATCGCGACGCGCTGTCGCATCCCTCCCGAAAAATGATGTGGATAGGCCAGCAAGCGATCGTCTGGCGACGGGATGCCGACCTTGACGAGCGCTTCACGTGCCCGACGCCGGGCTTCGCTCGTACCCACTGCTTCGTGCGCAAGCACCGCCTCCATCATCTGTGTGTCGATACGCAGGACCGGATTGAGCGTCATCATCGGATCCTGGAAGATCATGGCGATGCGGTTGCCTCTGATGCGACGCATCTGCTCCTGGGTCAATGCCCGGAGGTCAATCGTCACGCCGTCTCTACCGGTGTATTCGATCGTTCCACCGCAGATTCGACCAGGCTTGTCGACCAACCCCATGATGGAGTAGCCGGTCATCGATTTGCCAGAGCCAGACTCACCCACCAAGCCCATAACCTGACCGCGTTGCACACCGAATGAAACATCGTTAACGGGGGCCACTACACCGGTCGACGTACGGAACTCGGTGCGCAGATTGCGCACCTGCAAGACAGGCTGGGAGCCAGCATCCGTAAACAGCATAGAAGATTGCTCCATCAAAACTCAACGAGTCTGCAGACGTGGATTCAGCACGTCGCGCAACTGGTCGACTACCAGATTGATCGCCACGATCGTCAGGAACAACGCTACACCTGGGAAGAAGCTGATCCAGTACTTTCCGGAAAGCAGGTACTGGAACCCATTAGCAATAAGCAAGCCCAGGGAAGGCTGCGTGATAGGCACGCCAAGGCCTAGAAAAGACAGCGTGGCTTCCAGCGTGATGGCAGATGCGATCTGCAGACCTGCGATAACGATGAGCGGCGGCATGCAGTTGGGCAACAGGTGCCTGAACATCACACGGACCGGTGACAGCGCCAGCACTTTTGCCGCCTCGATGTATTCCTTGCGGCTTTCGACCAATGCAGCACTGCGAGTTGTGCGAGCGTAATAGGCCCACTGCACTGCGACCAGCGCGATCACGATGTTGGCTAGCCCCGGCCCCAACAACGCCAGCAGGATGAGCGCCAGCAAGATCGGAGGAAATGAAAGCTGCAAGTCGGCTGCACGCATGATCAACGCATCCGTGGCGCCGCCCTTGAATCCAGCCAGCAGGCCCAGCGTGGCGCCGATCACCAGTGCAATCAACGTACTGACCAGACCGACGCCAACGCTAATGCGCAGTCCGTAAAGGATGGCAGAGAGGATGTCGCGGCCCTGTTCGTCGGATCCCAAGAGAAACCTGAGCCCCTCGGCGGATGTCTCGCCAGGTCGCATCCGCGCGTCCAACACGTCGAGTAGGGCAAGGTTGTAAGGATCCTGAGGCGCAATGAAGGGTGCCAGCAGTGCAGCAAGAACGATCGCAACCAACACGAAAAGCCCGGCCGTTGCAACCTTGCTGGAGCGGTACATCGACCACAGACGCAGAAAGGAAGATGGGGTGGCATCCGCCGGATTTCCGGAACCCACAGAAGTGTCCGTCATGGCCGAGTACCGCCAGATCGCTCGCAAAGCGTCATCGAAGTGAACTTACGCATCGGAAGCAGACAGTCGGACCCGCGGATCCAGCACGCTATAAGCCAAGTCAACCACCAAATTGATGACGACGAACAGTGCCACGATGACCATCAGGTACGCCACGATTACCGGTCGGTCGAGCAGTTGGATCGAATCGATGATCAGTTTGCCCATGCCAGGCCAGGCGAAAATCGTCTCGGTCACGATGGCGAACGCAATGATGGAGCCGAACTGCAAGGCAAGGACCGTGACGATCGGAATCAGAATGTTCTTGAGCACGTGAACACCCACCACGCGTTTTTCAGTGAGGCCCTTGGCGCGCGCGAACTTCACGTAGTCCTGCAACACGGCTTCCTGCGCTCCGGCGCGCGTCAGGCGGATCACCATGGCGATATTGAGCAGCGACAGGGTCACTGCTGGCAAGATCAGGTGTCGTAGGCCATCCCACGTTAGGAAGCTCAGCGCTAGGCCAAAGACAGTTGCGGTTTCCCCTCGTCCGCTCGCTGGGAGCCACCCCAATTGGACTGCAAAGACAACGATCAGCATCAGACCCAACCAGAAGGTGGGCAATGAGAACCCCAAGATCGAGAGCGATTGAATAGCCCTATCGACCAGGCTGCCCGGACGCAGCCCCGCCCAAAGGCCCAAAGGAACGCCGATGGACAGCGCGAGAATCGTCGCGCAGCAAGCGAGCTCCAAGGTCGCCGGCATTCGCTCGATAACCAGTGGTAGCGCGGGTATTCCAAACGCGAACGAGACGCCCAGATTGCCATGCAGCGCGCCTTTCAAAAAGCTGAAGTACTGAGACCACAATGGCTTGTCCAAGCCAAAGTCCTCAATGGTCCGCCGGATGTCCTCCTGGGTCGCCTGGGGGCCGATCAGGGAGTCGATTGGGTTCCCAACGGCAAAGACGCCTGCGAACACCAACATCGACATGAGGAGCATCACCAGCGCACTCTGCAGTAGCCGTTGAGTAATGAATGCGAGCATCGTGTGATTAGGTTTGGCTGATTGCGTGGTCCGTCACTTCACACGCGGCCGGAAGCTGAACGCATAAGTCCGCTCGTCAGTCCGGGGCAGGTAGACGAGTCCTTTTTGCATAGCCCAGGTCGTAAACTGTTGGTGGATCGGAATGAGTCCGCCATCGTTTATGGCCAACGCGGTCGCGTCCTGAAGCAGTTTCAGGCGAGCCGTGTCGTCCACCGTAGCCAGCGCCTTTTCCAGCTGCGCGGTCATTTCCTGGTTGCAGTAGTTGCTCCAGTTTTGAGTTCCGAAACCCTTTTTGGAGTCTTCGCATGCCAGCAATGCCCTCAGCGGCGAACTGGCCTCGATCGGCCCCCATCCGAGCAGTCCGATGGAGAACTCTTTCCTTGCGCCCTTACCGGCGTATGCCGCCATGGGCATGGCCTCGACCTTGCTTGCGATGCCGATGCGAGCAAGATTCTGGGCGATAGTCTGCGTGATCTTTTCGTCGTTTATGTAGCGGTTGTTAGGCGTGTGCAAAGTAATCGCGAAACCGCCCGGATAGCCAGCCTTCGCCAGAAGGCTCTTGGCGCCCTCCGGATCGTAGGCAACAGGCTTGAGTTTCGGGTTGTAGCCGAACAAGGTCGGAGGCACCAGGTTGTTGGTAGGCTCGGCGAGATCTTCCATGAGGCGGCTCTTGATGCCCTCCCGGTTGATGGCCATGCTGATCGCGCGTCGAACCTGCGGATCGGTCAGCGGACTCTTGGCAAGCGGCTTGCCCTCCTTGTCGGTGACGTAGCGTGAAGCCGACCGTGCCGTATCAACGTACAGATAAATGGTGCGCGCCGAGATCTTGGAAACCAGCGTGAGGTTCGCGTTGCCTTTGACTTGTGCAAGATCTGGCGTCGGAACGTTTTCTATGGCCTGCACGTCCCCGGCGAGAAGCGCAGCCATGCGCGCGCCGTTGTTCGGAATAAAGCGCAAGGTCACCCGATCCCAAGCCGGCTTCTCTCCCCAATAAGCGTCGTTTCGAACGAGTTCCACGCGGTCGTCGCGCTTGTACTGGAGGAATTTGAAAGGCCCGGTCCCGATCATCCCCTTGCCCTGGGCGAAGTCGTCCGTGCTGAGGCCCTGCGTCGCTTTCTTGGAGACAACTAGAACCGCGACCAGATCCACTGGCATCAGCGGATACGGTACCGCCGTCTTCAATTGGATCGTATAGGCGTCGACAATTTTCTTGCCGACGATCTGCTTGGTGAAGACATCGAACTTGCCAGGGCTGTTGGTGATGGTCGCCGGCCGATCAAGCGACCAGACCACGTCATCCATCGTCAGATCAGAACCGTCATGAAACTTCACGCCCGGACGGAGTTTGAACTCCCAGGTCATGTCATCGACCAAGCGCCAGGATTGCGCCAGACCGGGAATAACGCGGCTGTCCGCATCTAACTTGACCAGCGACTCGAAAACGTGCTCCGACACACCGACGTTCGCCGCCGCATAGTAGAAATGGGGATCCAGCGCGGTCGGCGGCGAGCTCAGAGCCACACTTAGATCTGCTGCCTGTGCTGACGTCAACGCTGAGACGCTGATGACGGCCGCCACGACCAGCGCTTGGTACCGGGCGCGCTTTGAAAGCGGTATTGACATTGCGGCATTTCCTTGAGAGGGCAATCAATGACCAAGCCGCCGCCTTTGATGAGGCATCCCGGCAAGGAGAAACAACGGGGGTTACTTCGATCGCCAGTCTAACAACTAACATATCAGTTGCATACTCAAAGATTTGTTGATTGTTTCTCTTGGTTTTGTTGAGAATGCAGTGGCGTACGCCTGACTCACGACTCTCAACCGAAAGCAGACGAACCTTCTGCTCGCGAGGCCTATATCGAAGACCCGGGCGAACGCATAGTGGCGGCGTTGTTCTTACGCCCACACAAGGAAGCCCGTGACCGTTCCATCGCCGATCGCCATTCATTGCCTAAGCTCGCGCCTGGTCAGCCTGCTGCTCACCGCAGCTTGTCTCCTGCCACTATCGCCAGCTCTCGCCCAAGTCAAAACCGGCTATCCCGCAGAACGCGGTTTGAAGTCGAGCGACTTCCCCCGCACAATCAGATTGGCCGATGGCGTCTATGGCTACGAAGACATCCGTGCTCCAGGCTTTACCACGGTCAGCATGTTTTTTGTTGGGACCGAAGGTGTCCTATTGGCCGACGGCCAGGAGAGTCCGCAGGCCATGAGGCGCCTGCTCGAGGCCATCGCGCGAGTGAGCGACAAACCCGTCAAGTGGTATGTGTTCGGATCCGATCACTTGGACCACACTGGAGGCAATGCGCTGCTGCCAAAAGATGCACGCTTGATCGTGCATCCGACCTCCCGCGCGCAGCTTGCAAGCGATGCAATCAATGCAAAGCCTGACGCGCTCCGGGTGTCCGTGCCCCCAACCGCCATGACCTCCAGCGAAGAAACAGTGGATATTGGTGGACGTGAGGTTCGCGTGATGTTTCTAGGACGAGCACATACTGGCGGCGACCTCGTGGTCTACGCGCCCAAGGAAAAAATTCTCTTCATGAGTGAGGTCTATTTCAACCGGGTGTTTCCCGCTATGCGCGCCGCATTTCCGGACGAGTGGTTATCGACAATCGACAAAGCCCTCCAGATGGACGTACAGCAATTCGTTCCCGGGCATGGATTTATCGAAGCCGCTTCGCGTTCGCGTGAGCAACTGGTGGAGTTTCGCGGCGCGGTGGCCTATGTCATAGCCGAAGTGACGCGTCTCAAGTCGCTGGGCCTCTCCATCGACGATGCCATGAAGGAGGCGAACTGGGGGCCCTACACAGACTGGATGCTCGCAGACTCACAACGTCTCGTGGCCATCAAGAGAATGTACGACCAGCTTGACGAAAGACTTCGATAAACGGCATGGCCTTAGCGTCCCTGCCTTGGAAATCGTCCATCCGGCGCGGGTCAATCGTTCAACCAATCCATCGGACCGAGACACCGCTGCGCGTGCTCATGCACCTCTCGTGCTGCCATGCGGAGCAGCACCGCGGCATCCCGAGACCCAGCCTCAACCGATGCATTGCGCTTTATGAAGTGCAGTCGATCAGAATCGACGTGACTGAGCATGGATGCCCTGCGTCAATCAGACCAGGGATCGGTCGTGCCAAGGACGACTTCCGCATCATGGACGGCATGATTTGCCTTGATGTAAGCAGCGATGTAGTTGCCCATGGCCGCATCGGCCAACTAGCCCGCTAGCTTGCCAAGTTCCTTCCGCGCTGCACGACTTGCCCGCGCCGTAGCGGCGCGTATGACCATCCTTTCCCACCGTTACCGTATATCCAGGATTCGATTTGGTATCGCGGATCTGGTCCCGCAATCTGCGAGCTTCAGGGCGGGTGCGCGGCGACCAATCGGCCTGTCGCGGCCTATGGAGCGTCCAGCACATGGGCTATCTGGCCATGCTCGGTTGCTGCGCAAGCCAGGTTTGACAACCATCGGGCCGGCAGGCACCAAGGCACTCGCTCAAGCGCATGAATCATCGTAAACGAGAAGATGCTGCGGCAGAAGAGCGGATGTCGACTGAGATTCACCGACACCCGATCGTGCATAGCTGTTGACTTTGCTTTCAGTCATATGGATGATGTCGACCACTGACATATCAGATCAACTGCATGACGAATTCATTGATACGCAGCACAAGTTGCGAACATATCCGCACCGACGTCCTCGTGGTCGGAGGGGGGGCAGCGGGCGTCGCCGCTGCCGTGACCGCAGCAAGGCAAGGATTGCGCGTGGTCCTAGCTGAACGATACGGTTTTTGTGGTGGCGGGGCTGTTGCGGGCCTCTCCGGCACCGTATGCGGCCTCTACCTTGCCACCGGTCGCGCTGGCGCCAAACCAGAACAGATCGTTTTCGGCATGGCTGATGAATTTTGCACCGAGCTCGCGCGCCGGGGCGGGCTGGGCCCCCCCGTCGCCTATGGCAAAACGTGGACGCGCGTGCATGAGCCTCTGGCCTGGCGCGACACTGCCGACGCCTTGCTAGCTGACGCCGGCGTGCAAGTGATCTATCACGCTGTTGCCACCGGTGTGCTTATGGAAGGCGGCTCGCGCGTAGAGGGCGCGCAGATCTGGACAAAGCAAGGCGTCGTGACAGTCCGCGCAGACGTCACGGTCGACGCCAGCGGCGATGCCGATGTGGTTGCCATGGCTGGTCTCGACAGCTTCGTCGGTGACCAAGGACGAGTGCAAAACCCGACCATGATCTTTCGGATGATGGGCGTGGATGTTTCGGCTTTCCTTGGCCACTACGGCAGCGACACCATCATGGGCGAAGAGGTCGGCGCCTTGATACGGCGCGAGAACGACGCGGGCAACTACGCGCTGCCCCGTTCGAAAATCTGGCTCTTTACAACGACCCGCCCGGGTGAGTTGCTTTGCAACTGCACGCGGATCACGGCGAGTGACGGGCGCGAACTGAATCCTCTCTTCCACCGCGATTTCACTGAAGCAGAGATCAACGGACGACTGCAAATCCGCGAATATGCCCGTTTCTTCCGCGACCACCTTGTCGGCTGTGCAGATGCTTTCATCAACGACAGCGCGGTGCAGGTCGGAGTCCGACAAACACGCCAGGCTGAGGGCGTGGCCAAGCTTATGAACAAGGACATCCTCGCCGCGCGCAAGTTCGACTCGTCGATCGCGCGGTCGGCCTGGCCCATTGAATTACACGCCGGCGCGAAGCCCAAGGTCGAGTGGTTGTTGGACGACTACTACGAGGTGCCTTACGAATGCTTTGTTCCCACGCAGGGTGAAGGCCTGTTGGTGGCGGGCCGCTGCCTCAGCGCCGAGCACGAAGCCGTGGCCTCGGCGCGCGTCACTGCTCAGTGTTTTTCATACGGGCAGGCGGTCGGGCATGCCGCATCGATTGCTGTGCGCGATCGACTGCCAGCACGGTCCGTCGACCCCGCTGCCATTCGCAGTCGTTTGAATAACGACGGTGCTCACATTTAAACTAAAGGAGAACACATGTTGAACGCCCATACGCGGGATTCGGTTACCGTCATCACGCTCGACCGCCCGCAACGCCGCAATGCATTGGGCATCGAGATACGCGATGCCTTGCGGCGCGCACTCGTGGCCGCCGATCGCGACCCGTCCGTGAGATCCATCGTACTGCTGGGCGCCCCGCCTGCCTTTTGCGCCGGCAGTGACCTTAAAGAGCTTGGCGGCCTCTCGATCGCGGAAATGTGCGATCACGAGGCCGATATGGCAGAGGTCGCACGTGTCATCACCGAAATCACCAAACCGGTGATCGCGGCGGTCGAGGGCTATGCGTTGGGCGGCGGCTTTATTCTGGCGGCCACATGCGATGTCGTCGTGACCGCTCGCGATGCTCGCTGGCATCTGCCAGAGGTGCCGAATGGATGGCTGCCGCCTTGGGGGTTGGGTGCGCTACTCGCGCGCGTCGGCCCGGTCCGGGCACGGCTGCTGACGTGGGCCGCAGAGGCCATGGATGGCAACGAAGCGTACCGCATGGGGGTGGCTGACTATGTATGCGAACCCGGAGCCGCTGCCGACCGAGCCATGGCACTTGCAGGTGCCCTTTCAAAACTTCCCGCTGAAGCCGTTGCGTCGACGAAGCGGTTTTTCGAACCCTTCGCCGCTGCGAATGCCGAATTGATGGATCGGTTGGCGTCGCGCGCATTCGCCAGCAACTGCGAGGGCGAGTCCGCCAAGGCTGTCCTGTCTAAATTCGGAGCACGTGCATGAACGGCAAAGTAATGACGGCCCGAGAGGCCGTCGCATCGATCGCCGACGGTGCCAGCGTCGGCGCAGTGGGCGTGATCGGGTGGGTGGTACCGGATCTGACGCTGAAGGCATTGGGCGACCGGTTCAGAGAGACTTCGTTTCCCCGTGATCTGACCTTCTATTTTCCAGTCGGCACCGGCGACGCCGTGGGCATCCGCGGCATGGACCATGTGGCGCAGGAGGGGCTAATGAAGCGAATCATCGCCGGCTCCTATATCAATCCAATAGATCCGCAGACCGGCCGCCGCCCGGCTCTGATGGAGTTAATCCAGAACAACAAGATCGAGGCGTATTCCTGGCCCATTGGGGCGACGATGCACTGGTTACGCGAAGTTGCACGCAAAAGCCCCGGCTATATCACTCGTGTAGGTGTCGGAACGTATATCGATCCGCGTCAAGGAGGCGGCAAGTTCACAACGACATGCGAAGACGACCTGGTCCGGCTGGTCGAGATCGACGGTGAGGAGTTGCTCTTCTACCCGACCTGGAAACTCGATGTCGCGATCATCCGCGCCAGCACCGCGGATGAATTCGGCAACTTGTCATTCGAGGACGAACCACTGACATCCTCGAATATTGCGCTGGCGCTGGCAGCCAAAGCCAGTGGAGGTCGCGTAATCGCCCAAGTGCGTCGGATAGTGCCTGCAGGCGAGCGCCTTGCTACAAATGTGCGCCTGCCCGGCATGTTCGTAGATGCGTTGGTGTTAACCCCGGACATGATGATGTCCACTGACACACCATACGAGCCGGCCTACCTGGGTGGCCGGAGCAATAGTGCGCTGCCAGCCATAGCGTTCGGCGCGGACAAGATCATCGCCCGGCGTGCTGCACTCGAGGTGCGCAAGCATGAGCTGTCCATTTTCGGCTTCGGTGCAGCGGCCGACATTCCGCTCGTCATGGTCGAACAAGGCCAGATCAGCACATCGGATGGGCCGAGTGACTACTGGTTCACGACCGAGCATGGCTCCTATGGTGGAGTCGTCATGAACGGCTGGCAGTTTTCGGCCAACATGTTTCCTGACGCGCTTCTGGACGGAGTGAGCCAATTTGACGTGATCGACGGTGGACTGTGCCGCTTTGGCGCTCTCGCGTTCGCCGAAATCGACTCGGTAGGTTCGGTCAACGTCAGCAAGTTCGGCAAAGCCAACCCGGGGTCCGGGGGCTTTGTGGACATTGCCATGGCGGCGCAACGCCTAGTATTCACCGGAACATTCACCACCGGCGGACTGGAGATCGAATGCGAAGCGGGTCGTCTCCTGATCAAACGGGAGGGACGAGTGAGCAAATTCGTCCAGACTGTACAAAGCATCACCTACAGCATTGCAAAGGGCGTGACGCGGGGACAGACGGCCTTGATCGTCACCGAGCGAGCGGTGTTCGAGGTCACCCCCGAAGGATTGGTTCTGCTCGAAATTGCTCCGGGCATCGAACTGCAACGAGACGTGCTTGACCTTATGTCGTTCCGACCGGTGCGAATTGCAGAGCCTTTGAAGTTCATGGATGCGAGCCTGTTCGATGCGTCGCCTGCGAACGGTCTCTAGACCAGCGGCATTCCAACGTAGCAAGGAGAACAGCATGACAGTGCGCAGACCCGATCCCGCCCAACTTCACAAACTCGCATCGCAAAACCATTTCTCAATTGGCAATGGTGAATTAGCTTCCTACCAAGCGCTATTTGAGCGGGTAATGACCAACTACGACCTGCTGGATCTGATGACGCTGTCGGCACCTGCGGTCCGTGCAGGCCGGCGTGAATCGGGGTCGCGACCAGATGCAGCGACGAACTTTTGCAACGCAATTGTGCGACGTTGCCAGGTCGAAGGTTCGGGTATCGGTCTGCTCGCCGGTCGGCGCATCGGCCTGAAAGACAGCATTTGCGTCGCGGGCGTTCCACTGACCTGTGGATCCAACGTCATTGAACATGTCCCTTCCGCGGACGCGACGATCGTCAGTCGAATACTAGACGAAGGAGGTGATGTCGTCGCCATTCTGAACATGGACAATCTGGCCTTCTCAGGCGCAGGCGATACCAGCGTCTACGGGCCCACGCGTAACCCGCATGATGACACCCGGCTGGCTGGTGGCTCCTCGGGCGGGTCAGCCGCCGCGCTTTTCTCAGGCGAGATTGACCTTACGATCGGGTGTGACCAGGCCGGCTCCATACGCATCCCAGCGTCCTGGTGCGGCGTCGTCGGTCTGAAACCAACCTTTTCTCTGGTGCCTTACTCCGGCATCCTGGGTTATGACCTGAGTTTTGACCACGTTGGTCCGATGGCACGCAACGTGAGTGATGTGGCCAGGTTGCTTGAAGTGATTGCAGGCGCTGATGGTTTAGACCCCCGACAACGTTCCGTTCCTCGACACTCCTATATGAAAGCACTGTGTCGCTCGGACCTCAAGGGGGTCCGCATCGGCGTATTGAGAGATGGATTCGGCACGGATGGCGGCGAAGCCGATGTCGACGATACCGTTCGGGCGGCGATCGACAAGATGGCTGAGCTCGGAGCCACGGTCAATGAGGTTCAATGCGCTGCGCACACTACCGCTGGCGCCATTGTGTGGGGTGCTTTTGCAGAAGGAGTGACTGCAACGTTCCACTCCAGTGGCCAAGGCCATCACTGGAGCGGCCGTTATGACCCCGACCTTGCCCTTTCGTTCGGCAGTGGGATGCAACTTCGCGGCGAAGCCCTCCCTCTGCAGGCCAAATTTAACCTCCTTCTCGGGACATACATGCGCGAGAACTATCACGGGAGTTTCTATGGCAAAGCACAGAATCTTCGTGCGGATCTGCGCAGCGCCTACGACGCTTTGCTCGTCGACAACGATCTGCTGATCACGCCAACTACGCCGATGAAGGCGCACCGCCACGACCCTTCGCTCAATGCGGAATCGCTCGTGGTGGCTGGTTGGAACATGGTGGCAAATACAGCCCCGTTCAACATGACCGGACACCCGTCGCTGAGTGTGCCCTGTGGCACGTCGAACGGTCTGCCCGTCGGAATGACGCTAACGGGCCGCCACTTTGATGACGCCACGTTGCTTTCTGTCGCGCATGTTTTCGAACAGGCAGTCAGCCACTCAATTGAGTGATCAAAATCCACACTCGAGAAAAACCGTCAGCGGGCTTCCAATTGGTGGCAAGCAAAAGCAGAGGTCCCTCAACTGCTTTCAGTCTCATTTCGCTCGCCTTCCCAGTCAGTTCTTGCTGGCCGGCTTCTGGAGCATCAGCTGCCGCGTGGAAATTGGCCAGCTGCCGAAAGATCAAGGAATTTTCATGATTGACCATCCCGTTGACGAGCAGTTGCGAGCGATTGCGGCGAAGCACCATTTTGAACTGGACTCGACAGAACTCCGTGTGTTTAGTCGATCTATTGCGTCGAGCCTGGAAAGCTACGAACGGCTGATCGGTATGCCCGATCCGATTCCATCTTTGAAATTTTCAAGGGCAGGCGGCGGACGGCCTACTGGCGCACGGAACGCCTATTCCGCGTGGGCATGGAAGGCCTCCGTCAAAGGGGCCGCTGATGGCCCACTTGCAGGTAAGACAATCGCCATCAAAGACAACATCGCGGTCGCTGGTCTGCCGATGCAGAACGGCTCAGCGTTATTGGACGGCTTTGTCCCCGATCAAGATGCAACGCTGGTCTCGCGGATCCTCAAGGCGGGTGGTGAAATTGCCGGCAAGGCGGTCTGCGAGGACCTTTGTTTTTCGGGGGGCTCGCATACCTCCACTCCCGAACCCGTGCGCAATCCCAGAAGCCCCGCTCATATGACCGGAGGATCGTCGAGTGGCTGCGGCGCCCTTGTAGCCAGTGGCGCCTGCGACATGGCGATCGGCGGCGATCAAGGTGGCTCGGTGCGTATTCCGAGCGCCTGGTGCGGCGTCTTCGGACACAAGCCCACGTGGGGACTTGTCCCCTACACAGGAGCGTTCCCGATCGAACCTAGTCTCGATCATGTGGGCCCCATGGCCGCCAGCGTCCATGATGTCGCACTGCTACTCGACGTCATCGCTGGACGCGATGGGTTGGACGCAAGACAGATCAACACGCCGTTTGAACTGCAAAGCCACGTCCAGCAACTGGGCCGCGATCCTCGGGGGTTGAGGATCGGCGTCCTACGCGAGGGATTCGGCAGCGCACTGGCATCGCCTGAGTCAGAGACTGTCGTGAGAGCCGCCGCTTTGAAATTTCAAAAGCTCGGCTGCACCGTGCACGAAGTCTCCATTCCCTTACACACCGCAGGCTTGGATATTTGGAGCGGCATTGCCAACGAAGGTGCGTGGAGCACAATGGTGCGCGACAACTCAATGGGCCACGGTGCCCCTGGACTCTATGATGTCAAACTCATCGAAACCTATGGGAAGGCACGACGCGAACGTGCTGCCCAGTTCTCACCGACGGTGAAAGCGGTCATCCTGCTCGGTCAATATCTGGATGATAAGTTTGGCGGCGCGCTTTACGCCAAGGCGCAGAACCTGCGCCGCAGCTTGCGCGCAAGCTATGACACAGCACTGCGCGACGTAGATGTCCTTCTGATGCCCACCACGCCGCAACTGGCAACGCCTCTTGATGCGTATCACAGCTTGGATACCTATCTCAATGTTGCGCTGAACATGATGGCCAACACAGCTTCGTTCGACGCAACAGGGCATCCGGCCATGAGCGTTCCCTGCGGCCGTGTCGGCGCGCTACCAGTCGGCATGATGTTGGTCGGCCGGCATTTCGACGACGCGACGGTGTTGGCCGCCGCCTTCGCATTTGAGCAGGCGGGATTCGCGTCGCTCGATTAACCTGGCCCCCCAGGCTGCAGCAGGGGGACGACGAGCAACGTCCCTACCTTCGCGACTGCCGAGTGACGTGGCGATGAGCTGGAGTGCCCGCTGATCTCCCTTCATCCGTGATGGCTCAGCTCATGCCTCCGAGACATGCCAGCAAGAGTAGGTCGTTTGCCTACGCCTTCAAGTCGTCCTGGATCTCTGCTAGCCTTGCAGATTCGTCGTCTCCGGGGGAGTACAGAAGGTTTTGCACGCCGAGGCGCGGTTACGCGCGCAGCGTTTCTGGTTTGTCTGCGTTGTTCTGTCCTAGAGCGCCTGCTCGACTGGTCCCTTCGGGCAGTAGGTGCTCCCAAGCATCCTGCAACCGCTCAACAGCAAAGTCAACGAACTGCCGGACGCGCGGCGCAAGTTGACGGCCGTGCGGGAAGACCACATGTAAGGGCTCCGTTGGAGCCGCGAAGTCTTGCATCACGTGCAAAAGGCGGCCCGCTTGGATGTGCGAGCCGACGTCCCAGATTGACTTGAAAAAAATCCCGGCTCCCTCCAGTGCCAACGACTGCGCTACGTCACCGTCGTTTACAAGGAAGGTCCCTTGAATCTTGACGGCGAGCGGTTGCCCGTTGACGTGAAATAGCCAATGACCAGCGGGACGCGGGCCGTAGGCGATGCACGCGTGTTGAGACAGTTCGTCAGGTGTTGTCGGCGCACCGTTACGTGCAACATAGGACTGCGCGGCACACAGAACTCGGTAGTTCGGAGCAATTTGACGTGCACTGAGTGACGAGTCGTGCAACGTGCCGAAGCGGAAGGCAACGTCGATGCCACTTTCGACCAAGTCCATGACGTCGTCGCTCAGTTTCAGATTGATGGACAACGCAGGATGCCTTGCCTGAAAAGCGGCAACGATGGGTGCCAAGTATTGCCGTGCAAACGTGCGCGGAGCGGTCAGCGTCAGCATGCCGCTGACGGTCTCACGACTGCCCGCCATCAGGTGCTCCGCGCCCTGGATTTCCTGCAGGATACGGGCGCAGCGCTCATGAAAAGCCACCCCCTCTGGAGTTAGCGACTGGCTTCGCGTGGTGCGTAGCATCAAGCGCACGCCCAATTTTCGCTCCAAAGACCCGATCCGCTTACTGACCACAGCCAATGACAGGTCCATATCGCGGGCTGCGGCTGACATGCTGCCGGTCGCGACAACTCGAACAAAGACCCTTAGATCCACTACATCGTCAATCATACGGCTTCTCTCAACGCGATGGATATAGTGTATCTATTATTTGGTAGTTTATTAACTTTGTGGAGATGGAGAAACTAGCGCTCATCGCTCTCAACCCCCAGGAAAGTCTCCATGACTACACGTCAATCTTTCGCCCCAATGCTCGCCGCCCTGCTGATCGCCGTCGGTGCCGGATCTTTCTCCTCGGCCAATGCACAGCACAGCGCCGCAGAGCCTCTGACCAAGCTCGCCAAAAGTCAGGCTGGCTTCTATCGCTTAAAAATCGGTGACATTGCCGTGACTGCTTTGTCTGATGGCACCATCCCATTGGAGACAAGGATTCTGACGAATACGAAGGGCCACCACGTAGCGAAACTGCTGAAGGATGGATTTGCCGGAACGACCATCGACGCCTCGATCAATGCGTTCCTGATCGAAACTGCCGGCAAGCTCATCCTGGTGGACGCCGGCACCGGAGAGCTTTATGGGCCGACGTTAAACAAGTTGCCGGCCAGCCTGCGTGCCATCGGCGTGGAGCCAGCGCAGATCACCGACATTCTCCTCACCCACGTCCACACGGATCACAGCGGCGGTTTGATGGACGGCACAACGCGAGTCTTCCCGAACGCCGTCATCCATGTTGAGCGCAAAGAGGTCGACTACTGGCTGGATCCACAAGCGCTCGCACGAGCTCCCGAGTCTCAAAAACAGTACTTCCAGCAAGCCAAGGCAAAGATCGGTCCATATGCCGACTCCGGCCAAATTAAACCGTTTGACGGCGCCGTCGAACTGTTTCCAGGGATCCGCTCCGTCCCCGCTCCGGGTCATACTCCCGGCCATACGTTTTATTTACTCGAGAGCAGGGGCGAAAAACTCATGTTCTGGGGCGATGTGCTACACGTAGCAGAAGTGCAGCTGGCGGCGCCAAATGTCACGATCCAGTACGACGTCAACCCCAAAGAAGCGGCCGCTGCGCGACGGCGAGCGTTCGCCGATGCAGCAGCGAAGGGTTATATGGTGGCGCCAGCACACTATTCGTTCCCGGGCGTCGGCCATCTCCGCAAGGTGGCCGATGGCTATCGCTTCGTGCCGCTAACCTATGTCAACGACGCGCTCCCGATAAAAAAATAAACGTCAGTGCCCGGCTCGACTTGAACCGAGCGAAGGAGGCATGGCGCGAATGTACGAATAAGCCGAGTGTTAGGAATCCAATGTCGCTCTGGTGAATGCCTCGACGTTTTCCATCAAAGCGTCGAGCGCCTTCACCGCCTCCTTCTCTGACCCTTTCGCGACGGCCCGAGCGATCGCAGCGTGCAACTTTACAGTCTCCGAGAGATTTGCGGCCCGTTCGTAATGGGCGAACCAGAATCGCCTAGACATGCCTTGCATGATCTTCATCGACGAGACAGCGAACTCGTTGCGGGCGGCATCGAGCAGCAACTGGTTAAGACACCCGTCCAAAACCAAAAAAGCCTTGCCATCGTTGCGCTTGGCTTCCATCTCCCCGGCAATCGCTAGAAATCGGCCGCGCTCCTCGTCATTGGCGCGGCGCGCAGCGAGCCCAACTATGCAACGCTCCACACAGCGGCGCACTTCAAGCAATCGAAGCTGCTTGCGCACATCAATGTCGGCCACCACGATGCCGCGTCTCGGCATGATGACTACAAGTCCTTCGCGCGCGAGTTGCTGCAACGCCTCGCGCACAGGTGTCCGGCCCAAGCCGATCATGGTGGCAAGCATGTTTTCCGAAACAACCTGCGACGGCGGCAACTTGAGCGTCGCGATCATTTCCTCGATCTGCGTATAGGCTTGGACTACGTGTGTTTCTTCTTCCCCAGGCAAAACCGGTTTTTCGGTAGGCGCTATTTTCCTGCCAAGTTTTTTGGTCGCGATCTTCTTAGTGGCTGGCATGTGGTGATCCGTCATTGCGATAGCGATGATGGTAAATCAAGAAAGCTCTCGAGATATCCCGCTGCCATATCTGGCGGCCGTAGCGTCGAGCTTTGGCATCGATGGCCAATGTGCGCGATCATTCACACGGCACCACGTCTCAAGCGGGTGTGACGTCCGATTGTCTTTGGCATGTGCCTTGATGCAAATCTCACCGCAAAGTTTGCACCTGCTCTACGAAGACTCCCTCTGCCACTAAGGGCGTCAGCCTGCAATCCCGAGACATGGCGTGGGCGAAGAACTAACCCCATCCGTTAGCAGGCGGGGAAAAGTCAGGGCGATCTCCATCGCCAGATCGCGACGGAAACGGACTTCAATCACAGCTTCACAAACTCCCGCGACAAACGCGGGGGATGGCTGGATATCGAAGTGGGGTTTGGTTCAGGGCTGTGAAACAGAAGGGCTTCCGGCGCTGCGGCGCAAGGTTCGACAGCCTTCGCATGCCGAGCAGAGGGTCTAGGCACTTGCCTCTTCGTTCCAGCCCCGCAAGAACCGGATTAGGGCACGTGCATGCACGGACAAGTCGGCGTCGGGCGGCTTGCAGATCACCATATTCAGTTGCGCCCATTCGTCGCGCAACCGGACGATGTTGAAGTCGGCAACCCTCCGCATGGACCGTGCCGTCGTTTCCGGGATCAGTGCGATTCCAGCGCCCTCCGCTGCCAGGCAGCAAGCCACGTCGAAGCCGCGCAGTTGCGCACGGTGTCTGAACTTCTTGCCCTGTCGATGCGCCACGTCCTCGAGCAGGACCTGGATCGCCGTCCCGCGACCCAATCCGACAAAATCGAAATCGAGCAAGTCGGCGAAGTCCACCTCCGATCCATCCGCAAGAGGTCCCTGCACCGGCCCGACGACGACATATCGGTCGCTGCGGTAGGGAACGAACTCCAGTGACTTCATGTCGACCGATTGCGCCACGATGCCGAAGTCGGCCTTGCCTTCCCGCACCGCGTCCGGGATGAGGTGATTGGCGACTTCCTCGATGTTCACGTCCACGGCCGGGGTCTGCACCAGGAAGCGGGCGAGCGGCCTGCCCAGAAATTCCAGCAGCGACGCCGAGTTGGAATAGACCTTGACGTAGCCGCTGATGCGCTCCGCGTACTCGGCCATCTCGTCCTTGAGCTGCTGCATGCCATCGAGCAGGCGGTAGCTGTGCTGGAGCAGTGCACGCCCTGCGTCGGTGGGCGTGACCCCAAGGCGGTCGCGCACCAGCAAGGGCGAACCGATAGCGCGCTCCATCTCCTTGATCTGCACGCTGGCCGCAGCCAGCGACCGATGCGCTCTCGCGGCGCCGTGGGTGATGCTGCCAGCTTCCACGACGCGCACGAACAAGAGTAGATCCGAAAAATCAAACTGCATGGCGGGTCAATCCAGGGTGATGCACCGACGCAATATACGCACCGTTCCGCAGCCTTGTCCGCCAGCGAAGGCTGCCCCCCAAACTTGCAAATTGTGTCGCCGCGGCTGCAGCAGGAGACTTGTCGCTCCAACCCGGCCCAGCCCCCAACCAAGGACTTCGACCTCATGACTTACACCATTGCCGCCAGATGCCCGACCAGCGGGAAGTTGGGCATGGCCATCGCCACTTACTCGCTCGTCGCAGGGCAGCTTTGCCGCGGCATGCAGGCCAACATCGGCCTCGCCATCACACAGGCATTTCCGCGCCAGGCGAACCAGTCCACCGCATTGCGTCTGCTCGGCGCTGGGTTCTCGGCGGCCCATGTACTGCAGATCCTGCAGGCCGACGATCCCCACGCCGAATACCGCCAGACATGCGTGCTGGGCCGCAGCGGCCGCCCGGCCGTGTTCACCGGCACACAGGCCCGCGGTTGGGCCGGCCACTTCATTGGCGAGGATTTCGCCGCCTTCGGCAACGTGCTGGCCGACAAGCGCGTGCTGGACGCCATGTGCGAAGCATTCATCCGGCGAACGGAGGATGCCCTCGAGGATCGCCTGCTCGCTGCAATCGAGGCCGCCCGGGATGCCGGAGGCCAGGCTGGCCGGAGCGGGCATCTGCCGGAACGATCGGCTGCCATCGTCGTGGTCGACCGGGAGGATGTCCCCGAGCTCGACCTCCGGGTGGATTTCCACCCGGCAGCGGTGGATGAACTGCGGCGCCTCTATGAGACCTACCGCCCGTACCACGATTACTACCGCTTGCGCGCGACGGCGCCTGGGACTGGCCTTCCGCAAGAAGAATTCCAAGCCAATCTCGACCGCCAGCACGGCATCGCACGCGACACAGCTTGACCGAACCGGAGTTTTCGAATGGCCCACTCTTTCAGCCGGCGTACCACCCTCCAGTGGATGGCCTCGACCGCGTTTGGCACTGCCTTTGCTTCGGCTGCGGCCGAAGCCTATCCCAGTCAGCCTGTCAAGATCGTCATGCCTTTCGGCCCGGGAGGTGCGGACGCGCTCTACCGCATCGTGGCGGAGCGGCTCCAGGACCTCTGGAACCAGCCTGTGCTCATCGACTACAAGCCCGGTGCCGCCACGGTTGTCGGTACCGACTTCGTGACCAAGTCCAAGCCCGACGGCTATACGCTGGGCATGGCCGGTGCGAACCTGGCCGTCAACCCGATCTTCTACAAAACACCGTACAAGCGCGAGGACTGGCGCGGCGTCGCCAATCTTGTGGAAGTGCAGATGGCGTTGGTCGCGCGCCCCGATGCCCCATTCAACACCGTCAAGGAACTGGTCGCATACGCTAAGGCCAATCCGAACACGGTGAACTACGGCATCGCCGGTCTCGGCGCGACCTACATGGGCATGGAGATCCTGATGCGCCGCGGCGGTTTCTCCATGCTCAAGGTGGGCTTCAACAGCAACGGGACCGCCCAGTCCGAGTTGCTGGGTGGACGCCTGGATGTGCTGGTGGACCCGCTGGTCGGCCTGGCGCAGCACATCAACGCCGGCAAGATGAAGGTCCTGGCCATGCTCGGCGAGAACCGGTTCGAAGGATGGGAACAGCATCCGACGCTGAGCGAATCGATGCCTGGCTTGGCGGTCAGCCCGTACTATGGCGTGATCGTCCCGCGCGCGACGCCCGAGCAGGTGGTCGCAAAGCTCGAGGAGGATCTGGCGCGGGTCATCGGCGACAAGGCTACTCAGAAGCGCATCGCTGCACTGGGACTGGTGCCGCGCTTTCAGACTGCGAAGGAGTTCGAGCAACGCTCGGATGCCGATGTGCGCACCTTCAATGACATGGCCAGGAAGATGAACATTGTCCTGCAGTGATATGGCTAGCAAGGCGCAACTGCGCCCCCCCGCAAATCGAAAACAGCAGATGCTGGGCGAGGACCGTCGCGCGCAGCAGGCGATCGACACTTACCAGAACGTCCTGACCGCCCGCTAGTTTTACGGCACGCCGGCCAAGGAGGTCAGCGCCGGGCATGGAGCTGGCAATGATCGCACTGGGCACCTGTCCGCTGGCATATCCGCGGTTCACGATGATGGTCACCGGCCATTCGCCCGGATACCGACTTCGAGCAGGAGTGGGAGACCTCCCTGGCGCAGCTCAGCGCTCGCCTGTTCTCCACGCCTTCCGCCACCACGCAGCACATTGCCGCGTCCCACGCGCTGCAGAATGCATCTAGTGTCAAGGCTCCACGGCGGTCCCGCCCTGCGGCATCACGCAAACGTCGGGTTGGCCATGTGCGGATAGCGCGCCTGGCGATGGCGCGCTATTCGAGGCCGGCTCAACACCCATATCCCTGAGGGGGGACACCACGTTAGACGCACTCCGCTGGAGTGCGCTGTTCCCCTGAGCTACGGCGAGCCCTCAACCGCGGGCAGTCGACTCCGGCAACGCCTTTGCAGTGCCGCCACGGACGACCTCGAAGACGTAACTGCAGTCCTTATGGCCGTAGCCCTGATTAGAGGCGAGCTGATACATCGCTGATGCGCAAGCGGCGAGCCCCGTGCTCGCCCCCAGCGAGGCCGCAGCGGATTGGGACAGCCGCATGTCCTTCAGCATCAGATCGGTGGAGAAGCCAGGCGTGTAGTCGTAGGACGCTGGCGATGTGGGTACGAGCCCCGGCACGGGACAGTAGTTCTTGAGAACCCACGAGCCGGCGCTCCCGCGCGAAAGCACCTCAAATGCCAATCGATCGTCGATGCCGAACCGGCGGGTCAGCTCGAATGCTTCCGAGTTCGCCAGCAAGATGATCCCGGTCATCATGTTGTTGCAGATCTTCATAGCGAGGCCCGCCCCCGCCTCGCCGACATGGAAGAACGCGGTTCCCATCGCGCGCAGGATCGGGAGCGAATGCTCGTACGCCTCGACAGTGCCGCCCACCATGAAGGTCAGCTCGCTCTTCTCGGCGGCAGACACGGATCCGGTCACGGGTGCATCAACCATCTCGTATCCGAAGGACCTTGCCATTGCATTCACGATCTTCGAAGTATCGACGTCGATCGTCGAGCAGTCGATCAGCAGTGCCTGCGGCTTCGCGTTCTGCAATACGCCATCGGGGCCCTCGTAGACCGCGCGCACGTGTTTGCCGGTCGGCACCATCGTGATCACAACATCTGCGTCCCGCACGGCATCGGCCAAGCTCGACTTCGGTGTGGCGCCGAAGATGGCCAGTGCATTGCGACTGGCCTCAGACAAGTCGTACACGTGAACTGGAAAGTTTGCCTTGAGAAGCGAACGAGCCATGGGATGCCCCATGTTCCCGAGGCCAATAAATGCGATCTGAGTCATACGTATCTCCAATTAATGATTCAATGTTTGACAAGACCCGCGCAGGGTCAGCGTGTCGACGACCCGACGTCGGACATCCCGCCGGAGCGCCGTTTTTCGACCAGGTCGAGCAAGCCCTTGACCCCGCGAGGCAGGACGAACACCAGCCCGACCAAAATGGCGCCGTACACAGCACCCGACAGCCCCTTTGAGATTTCCTCCGCGACGTTCGGCACGTAGAGGACGAACGCTGCGCCGATGAAGGCTCCAGGCAGCCAACCGACTCCACCGACAACCATGCCGACCAAGATTGCGACGGAAAGCCAGAAAGAGTAGGTGTCCGGCGCCACGAACTGCACGACCAGCGCGCCGAGTCCTCCTGCGACACCGGTGAACAGCGCACTGACCCCGAAACTAAGCATGCGATATCGCGCCACGCGGATGCCCATCGAACTCGCCGCAGTCGGGTTGTCGCGCAGTGCGAGCATGGCCCGGCCGCTGCGGCTGCGAATCAGGCCAACGGCGCAAACATAGGCCACGAGTGTGGCCGCGAGCACCACGTAGTAGAGCCACTGATCTGAATTGACCGGAATCCATGTTGGCGCATTGGGCCGGCTCACAGAGAAGCCCACTGAGCCACCGGTCCATGGCTGGAGCGGCTTGATTTTCAACAATTGCGGTGTCGCGAAGGCCAGTGCGAACGTGGCGATCGCGAGATACACGCCCATCAGACGCGACGCGGGCAGCCCAAACAGGCAGCCAATGCAGAACGACAACAGGCCTGCGAGCGGAATCGCGAGCGCATAGGGAATGCCCAGAAGCTCCATCGCAATGCCGGTGCTGTAGGCGCCGACCGCGAAGAAGGCGCTTTGGCCAAGCGAGAACTGTCCGCTGGTTGCGGTTAGGACATTGAGCCCAATAATGGCGATCGCATAGATCATCAGCATGGTGACCTGAAACGTCACGAAGGTCTTCGAGACCAGCGGCAGCAGCAGCGCGCAGGCCACGATGACCCATGGAAAGGCCTGACGCCAGAGACGCTTCGGAGTCACAGCGAGTCGATTCGCCTGAGGGGAGATAGCATTCATGGCTCAGACCCGGTGCGCGATGTTCTTGCCTAGCAGCCCATTCGGACGGACAAGCAGTACAACGACGATGAGGGCCATGGCGATAGTCAGCTTGAGTTCGCCGCCTACCACAGGGATGTAGGTTCCCGACAGGTTCTCGATTACGCCGACCGCCAAGCCTCCGATGACGGCGCCAACAGGGCTGGTGATGCCGCCCACCACCGCACCAGCAATGGCGTAGATGAGCACGCCTGACATCATGTTCGGATCGAGCAGGATCAGCGGCGCGATCATCATTCCGGCCACAGCGCCGATCGTTGAAGCCATACCCCAGCCCAGCGCCTTCATCCAACCGACGCGTATTCCGACCAGCCGGGCCGACTCCGGATTCGCTGCGGCCGCCTGCATGTGCAAGCCCGCGCGGCTGAACCGGAAAAAGGCACCCAAGCTGACCAGGAGCACCACCACCACAACCAGCACGCCGGCTTGGTGCAGGCTGATGAGCTTGCTGCCCAAGAAGCTGTCAAAGCCGAACGGCGAGGGAAATGTTTTGACGTTGAAATCCCAGATGAATCCGGCAAGGCTATTGATCATGGCGAACATGCCGACGAAGACAGCGATGTTGCTCATCTCATCTGCTTTGGCCAACGGGCGCATGATCACGTGATGAATGGCGCCTGCCGCGACAAAAGAAAAGACAAGCGTCGCGACGAACGCGATCCAGTACGGGGTACCCCACTGCATCAGTTGCCAAGCTACGAATGTGGAGAACATCGCCATCTCGCCTTGCGCGAAGTTCACATGACCGATTGCACGATAGATCATCCCGATTCCCAATGCGAGGCATGCGTAGATCGAGCCGGTGAAGAGACCGGCCACGATTTGCTGGATAAAGAGTTCCATAGTGAGGTTCTTAGTTCTTAGTTCTTAGTGGCCGAGGTAGGAGCGTCGGACGGTCTCGTTCTGTCGCACCTCCTCGCATGGGCCGAAAAGCACGACTCGGCCGGTTTCAAGGAGGTACGCAGTGGATGCGGTGGCGAGTGCCAGCGATGCGTTTTGCTCGACGAGCAGGATCGAGAGCTTTTCCTGCGCGTTCAGCTTGCGCAGGATGCCGAACAATTCGGAGACGACCAGGGGCGCAAGTCCAAACGAAGGCTCGTCGAGCAACATCAAACGAGGACGCAACATAAGCGCCCTGCCTACCGCCAGCATCTGCTGTTCACCGCCCGAGAGCGTGCCGGCCTGCTGCTTGCGGCGCTTCTCCAGCACCGGGAAGTAGCCGTACACACGATCGATATCCTGCAGGATGCCAGCCTTGTCGCGACGGAGTGCGGCGCCCAAACGCAGATTCTCTTCGACGGACTGGCGGACGAACGTGCCCCGGCCGTCGGGAACGTGGGCAACACCGCATCGAGCGACCTCTTCGGGCGCCATCGAGACCAATGATTGCCCTGCCAGCGTAATTTCGCCGCTTCGGGAAAGCATGCCGGAGATGGCGCGCAAGGTGCTTGTCTTGCCTGCTCCATTGGCACCGAGAAGCGCCGTGATCTCGCCTTCACGCACTTCCAGGGAAATGCCGTGCAAGACGTATCCATGCCCGTACGTAGCAACGAGGTTCTTGACCATCAGAAGGCTGCTCATACCGTTTCACCCCCGAGATAGGC
This sequence comes from Variovorax sp. OK212, assembly GCF_900112425.1. Classification (GTDB taxonomy): domain Bacteria; phylum Pseudomonadota; class Gammaproteobacteria; order Burkholderiales; family Burkholderiaceae_C; genus Variovorax. Next base: position 82,005 of record NZ_FOLP01000022.1, read on the forward strand.
ACGAACAACTTCCGGATGTTGTTGAACGTGAGCCGGCGTGCCATCGGCCAAGGTGCGGCCGAAATTCAGCGCAATGACCCGGTCGCAGATCGACATGACAAGGCCCATGTGATGTTCTACGAGTAGGACCGTCAAACCGTCATCGGCACTGAGGCATCGAATGACGTCGCCCAGTTCCTGCACCTCGTCATGGTTCAAGCCGCAGGCCGGTTCGTCGAGAAGAAGGAGCCGCGGCTGGGTAGCCATCGCACGAGCGAGTTCCACCCGCTTTTGAGTGCCGAAAGGCAAATCGGCGACAGCGCGGTGAGCAACGGCTTGCAACCCGAGGGACTCAATCAGGCGTCCTGCGATCGAGTTCGCTTCATCCTCGGCCCGCCGCGAGCGTGGAAGCTGGAATGCGTCGCTGAAAAAGTCGCTGCGGGTTCTGGTGTGGCACCCAATGCGGACGTTATCGCGCATTGCGACTATCTGCATCGGCGTTACAGCCGTTGCACTGGGCATCGCCTTCGAAAAACAGAACATCGCTTACATGGTCGGACTGGCTTTCGGGGTTGCGGCCAGCACGAACTTCCCCGTGTTGTTGCTGGCCATGTATTGGCGTGGCTTGACTACACGAGGGGCGATCATGGGCGGTGCGGCGGGTCTGGTGAGTGCCGTCGCCCTGACCACCCTTGGCCCCTCGATCTGGGTCAAGCTGCTCGGCAACGCCGTGCCTGTCTTCCCGTACGACCCGCCCACGATCTTCTCCATGCCGCTCGCGTTCGCGGTCTGCTGGATCGTATCGGTGCTCGACCGCTCAGCCCAGAGCGCGCGCGACAGGGCGAACTTCGACTCTTCGACCGCTTCTACCGCCGTCGCGACACAAACCTGAGCAAGCATCAAAGCGCGCAGCGCGCGACCGCGCATGCCTGCACTCGCTAATCATGAACCATGTCTTGCGTCGATTTCCTCCATGCTGCCGGTGATGGCGGTTGTCGCAATCAACCGCATTCCTGCTGATCCACCGCTCGCCGGGCGGCCCGGCCGCGTCCATCCCAGTCGGCCTTGCGAGCGTGGAAGCATGACGCAATTCGAGCTGTATGCAAGGTTCAGCATCGTGGCACGCAGTGGCACGTCCGGAGCCATCCTGCAGAAGCTCAATGCATGCACGAGGTGATGGCCAACTCTGATTTGATGACTCGGCTGATCGAGCCGCTGCATGCGCTCCTCGTTCAGAACAGACGAACGGCGCCCGAGCACATGGTCCAGCAGTTCCGACTTTGTGCCGAAGTAATACACCCTTCATCAGCCTCTGGATCGCCGTCGCATGTTTCACCACGGTGCCGATCCTTTGCTGCCTGTTCGCCAAATCCATGGACATTACAAACCCTGGACCTTGATGCGAGGTCTCCTTGCCCTTCAGAACGATGAGACGTGCAGATGCTCCGCTTGCTTCGGTCAACAGATATCGCTGGTGATGGGGCGCTGTTGAGGCGACATTCGCACGCAGCGGCATTGCATGGCGATCGGCCCGAGCCGGGCCGCGCATCCGTGCGTGAAGGTGGCTGCGAGCTCCGGGCCAATTGCTTCCGCACCCAAAAACAATTGACCAGAGCAACCCCCGACGGACCGGGTGGGGTGTTTTGCCTTTTCGGCCTTCAGTCCCGGGGTTGGGACTGAGTTCCAAACCGCAAACTCACGCGCAGGCCAGGCCGGCAGAGCTCGGCGCTCAACAATCCCCCATGCGCGTGAGCAATCTGTTGGCATATCGATAGCCCAAGGCCTGCGCCCTCGTCGCGTCGGCTCAGGCCTCTCCAAAAGCGGACAAAGAGCTTTGGCAACTCTGCTTCATCCACACCGGGACCCTCGTCCACGACGCCTAGCTCAGTCGACGTTGCCTGCACTCGCACCACGCTGTCGCGGGCCGCATGCTGGATCGCGTTTTCCAGGAGATTCTTTAGCAGCGTGAACAGCGCGCCATGATCTCCCTTCCATGGCCGCAGATCCTCAGCAACTTGCGATTCGACCCGAACTCCCGCCGCGTCGGCGAGCCGCTGCATGTAGGCACAGACTTCCGCCACCAATTCCTGCGGCTGTACGACGCCGAATCGATAGTTCTGGGATTCGCTCGCCTCGGCCAGATGCAAAAGCTGTTGCACCTGGCGAGTCATGCGCTCGACGTCCTTGAACAGGGGAGCGCGACCGACGAGCCTGGGTTCGGCTTCGAGTTGCACGCGAATCAGAGTCAAGGGCGTTTTGAGTTCATGGGCGGCTGCAGCCAGAAACTCCTGCTGCACTTGGAACCCGCGCTCCAAGCGCGTCAGGGCGCCATTGAAGCTGTGCACCAACGGCCGGATCTCCGTCGGGACGCGCGTCTCGTTCAGGCGTGCGTCAAGTGCGTCTGGCGTGATGCGCGTGACCGCAGCCGACACGTCGCGCAGTGGCCGTAGCACACGCGCCAACGTGTAGGCGGTCAATGCCGCCAGTACGACCAGCAGCACACCGCCGGCGATCACTGCGCCGGATCCCACCAACGGCAACCACAAGTCGTTGCGCAAGCGGTCGCTCAGACGCTGGCTGGCGGCGAACTGTATGAACCACCGACGCCCCTCGTTCAGGACGATAAAGGTCCGGCCTCGCAGATTGACTCCGTCGAGGGTGACTGCGAAGGTGCCTTCATCCAGGATAGCGCTTATAGGCCGACGGTCCGTTCCAGGCGCAAGTACCACGTTGCTTTGGTCGTCCACAACACGGTAGGTCACTTCCGTCTTGAGGGTGTCGTAGATCCACGAATACTCCTCTGAATGGGCCGGTGCCATCGGCTGCCCCTGTGCGTCGAAGCGCAGCGACTCGATCAGGTCCGTCGCCACCGTCCCTCCCGACATCAATGGCTGGCCCAGCAGCGAGGCGACGAATGCGGCGATCAGTCCGGTACTCAGAACGCTGCCAGCAAGGTAGGCCAGCACGACGCGGAAGGAGAGACTATCGATCCAGTTCGGTCTGGCGAAGCGCATAACCCAGTCCCCTCAGGTTCTCGATCTCGAGTTGGGAACCAATGGCCACGAGCTTGCGGCGCAGTCGGTACATGGCCACATCGAACGCATTGGCCGTGACAGGTTCGATGAAACCCCAACCCGCTGCCTCCAGTGCGCTGCGACGCACCGTCTCGCCGCCGCGCTGCACCAACAGCATCATGAGCTGAAATTCCGCCGCAGCAAGCGCCACATGGTGATCTCCACAGGCCATCTCGCCCGCCTCCGGAAGCAGGCGAAGGTCGCCGAACGTCGTTACTGGAACCCGCCATTGATTTGCTGGTCGCCGCAGAAGCGCCCGAACCCGCGCCACAAGCTCGTCCATCGCGAAAGGTTTAGGCAGGTAATCGTCGGCACCGGACTCCAGTCCGTCCACCCTGTCGTGCAGCGCATCGCGCGCCGTCAACACGAGGCATGGCAGCCGTGAGCCTGCTGCCCGAAGGCGCCGCAGCAGCGAGAGCCCATCGCCATCGGGAAGGCCCCGATCCAGCACCATTGCGGCGTAGTCGAACTCTCTGGTCGCGACCCAAGCGTCTTCACCGCGCTCCACGGCATCGGCGGCAATGCCGGCCGCCTCAAGAGCATTGACCAAGAGCTCGGTTAATCGCGGGTGATCCTCGACCAACAGGATGCGGTTCTTCATCGCGCAAACCGGGGCACGCCGCCCAGTGAGGTACTGATCGCCATTCCACCCAGCATATCAAGCCTGACGATCAATCGAACGCGTGGATGAAGCGCGGGTGATAGTTCTGCGCGCGTGCATAGGACCGGCCCGCCAACCAAAGCTATTTGCACGCCCGCAGCACTCACCGCAACCAACATCACTTTGAGATAAAGCGTTCTTGCCCAAGATCGCGTACGAGCAGGTCCAGTTGGCCCCGGTGGAGGATGCGGCCACAGAGGCGGGTTGATTGCGGAACGAATGAACATGAAAGAAGTAGCAAACAATGCAGTGCCTCACTGTCGCTGCGCGGGCCTTTCTGAAACCTTACCGAGTCTCAAACATGCACCTCCATCGCGGTAAGTTAGCAGTAAGGCCCTCCCTTCGACCATCTGGACTTCCTCAACTCTGCTGGATTCCGGTATGCATCTGCCAAAACGACACCTTGCGAGCTATGTTACTTTGTCCCTATCGAGCGTCTTCGCGCTGGGCATCTTCCATCCGGTCGCAGCCCAAACTTTGGATGCGCCCGAAGCGGAAAGTCGCTGGGGCTTGGGCCTTGCTGTAGGCAGCAGGCAATCCATGTATGCCGGCAAGAAGCGCGACACGGTCGGAGGACCACTGATTTCCTATGAGAACAGATGGGTGCGCGTGCTCGGTCCAGGATTGGAAGTGAAATTGCCCAGTATTGAACTCGGTCCCCGCAGCTCGTTTAATTTCGGTCTCGTCGCCAACTACGACCAGACTGGCTACGAAGCAGACGATTCGCCAACGCTGGCAGGCATGGCGAAACGCAAGGGCGGCGTCTGGCTCGGCGCTAATGCAGGCTGGCGCACCGACCTTGTGGACCTGAAGGTCACATGGACGGGTGCTTCCGGCAACAGCAAAGGCCAAAAGATCAGACTGGGCGCTGAGAAGAGCTTCTCTACGGGCAGCTTCGTCTTCGTTCCACGGCTCAGCGTGACTTGGCTAGACAAGAAATACGTCGACTACTACTACGGCGTGCGCGCCGAGGAAGCCACAGTCACGCGCCCTACGTATCTGGGCCAAGCCACAGTGGCGACCGAAATCGGGTTGCGCTCGACCTATCTGATCAACCCTCACCACTCCGTGTTCATGGACGTCAGCATGACCGCGATGGGCAAAGAAATAAAGAACAGCCCGCTGGTCGACCGATCGAATCAGACACAGGTACTTGTCGGATACAGCTATCGCTTCTGACGGCTGGGCGACTCAGTCGCGCCGTCCATGGGTATGGAAACGACTCCAGGCCGCACTTCCCCCGTCAATTCCGCGTGTCCTGCAGTCCCAAGACGGCGCAAAGGTAGGCACTCGGCGCAGCCATCACCTCCTGAGAAATCACTCCTATGTTCCAACCTAACGGCTTCGCCCGCTCCCGCGCGACATGCCTGCTAGGTGAGCGTTGCCGCCTTCATATGCTCTTCGCCGCCGCGACGAGGATTTCGGCCAGACCCTTGCGGTCTGGGCATGGGAAAGCTCGCGCTTGTGGCCGCTCCGTTTATGGGACCTCGCACCATTCGCGATATTTCTGGTGGTGTCCTTGACTCTCCTTTGGCGCCTTTGGGATATAGCGTGCCGGGGTAGGCTCCACCGTCCATCAACAGGTTCTGGCCAGTGGCATAGCCGGCGTGGTCGCTGGCCAGGAATGCGCACGCAATGCGAACTCTTTCGGATCACCGAATCTGCCCGTCGGCGATGCAGCCAACTTCGCTGCACACGCAGCCGCAACTGGGTTCCTCGGCGCGTGCGCGCGAGCTTCGAAGAGCCCTGCGATTCGGTCCGTGTCGAAGTAGCCGGGAAGCAGGTTGTTGATCGTGACGTTGTGCCGTGCGGTTGACGGGCCAGTCCGGCGACGAAACCCGTCAGCTGGAGCGTGCACCACGGGACAGGCCCAACGCCTCGACCGGCGCCTTGACCGCTGCGGATGCGATGTGCAACACGCGTCCGAACCGCCGCCGAATCATGGTGCATCGTCGCTCGAATCAGCGCGACCGGTGCGAGCATCTTGGCGTCGAGTGCGCTTATCCAGCGTTCGCGGTCCCTGGCGGAAGTCACCGGGGGCGGCCCGCCTGCGTTGGTCACGAGGACGGGAGCGTGGCAGGGACCGCCTCCCGACCCGAAAAGCCCCTGCGGCCGGCCTATGATCCTCGCCATGTCATCCACAGAGAAGCGCGCTAGCCACACGTCGTCCCAAGCCGCAGGTCAACCGTCATTGGTGGATCCTCCCGAACGGGCCATCTTCGAAGGTCAAACGGAAGACTTGCTGTCCGACCGGCTGGCCCGGCAGATCCGTATCAGCATACTTCGCGGAGACAACCCCGCGGGCTCTCGCCTGAATCTTGACGAGATGAAGGGGCGATATGACGTCAGCCTGAGCCCCTTGCGGGAAGCGCTTTCCCGCCTTACCGCTGAAGGATTCGTGCGCTTCGAAGCGAAACGCGGTTTTCGCGTCAGCGAGATGTCGAGCGCCAACCTCGGCGAGATAACCACCATCAGGAGACTCTGCGAGCCAGTCGCGATCCGGGAATCGGTCTTGCATGGCGACGACGACTGGGAGGAGCGGGTAGCAGCTGCTGCGCACATGCTCGGCAAGCGCGTTGCCGCGGAGCCGAGCCCGATCTCGGCCGCCGAATGGGAAAGCGCCCATCGGAAGTTTCACCTCGCCGTGCTGTCGGGTTGCGGCATGCCGATGCTCATGCATTTCTGCAGCACGCTGATGGACTTACAGGACCGCTACCGCCTGCAGCTCGCAAAGGGCGGCGCCTATTCCCGCCGGGCCGATGGCGAACATCTAGCCCTGCTCGATGCCTGCCTGACGCGCAATGCGCAGCTCGCCGAGAAGCTCGCGCTAGAGCACATTGATCGCACCCACCAGGAACTGCTCGCCGCGATGGGTGGCACGCCACTGCCAGTCGCGAATACCCGAGCCGGAACGCGCCGCCGAAAGAGCTAGCAATCGCTCAAGTGGCGCACGGCGCGCCATGCGAACGTCATGCCCGGCCCGAGGGTCGCTCCTGGACCCGGGTAGGCGCCCCGCATCATCGAAGCCATGTCGTTCCCGCAGGCATAGACGCCCGGAATCGATTGTCCTTCAGCGTCCAGGACGCGCGCGTCGGAATCCGTCCGCAGGCCCACGCTCGTTCCGAGGTCCGCCACGTGAATCTCGACTGCGCACAGCGAACGCGGGTCTAGAGGGCGCAAACACCGATTCGGTGTGCTCGTCGGATCGCCATTGTGTTGATTGAGCACCGACTCGCCGCGATGGAAATCCACATCCACTCCGCCAGCAGCAAGTTCGTTGTACCTGGTCAGCGTGCGCTCGAGCGCAGCGGGCTCGAGCCGAAGGCGTTGTGCGAGTTGGCGGGGCGATCCAGCTCTCGTGAGATAGCCCGCCTGCGTGAGGCGCCGCAACGACCTCCGGCCTGGATGCGCCAAGCCAAGGCCATGGCGTTCGACGAATGCAGCATCGGTGATCAAGAAGAAGCGCTCGCTGCCCGTGCGGCGGTGCGATTCGAGCATACCCTCGCAAAAGTGGTGATACGAGTCCGCCTCGTTGGCGAATCGGTTGCCGGTCGCGTCCACCGCGAGAAGACCCGGCTTGGCCCGATCCATGACGATGTGCGGAAAGGTCGCGACGCTACCGTCCGCTCGCTTCATGGTCGAGACCGGCATCCAGAACGCGGGCGGCATGTGGTCGCCGTCCATAGTGCTCCCCAGCGACAGCCCCAGCTGAATGCCTCCGCCAGTCCCGCCGGCGTGCGCAACGCTATGCGCGCGGGAGATGGTCGGCAACCAGCGCTGCCGCATCGCCGGGTTGCCCGAAAACCCACCGGTCGCCAGCACCACGGCCTTTCGGGTCCGCACCTGCCGCTCCCCTTGCGCGCCGGAAAGCATGCAGCCGAATCCCGACGCCGTCCGCGCCACTTGGGTGACCCTTGTATCGAAAGCGATCTCGACATCCGAATGCAAAAGGCTGTAGAGAAGCTGCGCGACAAGCGCATTGCCCATGACGAGCCGCGTTCCCCGGGCACGGGTGAGCCGGTCTCTCGCGTATCGGGCGACCAGTCGTGCCGCCTGCAGGAAGGCTCGCGGCTCGCGCAGTGCGCTCAGCAGGATCGGAATGTCGGTCTTGGAAACCATCATCCCGCCCAAGACCATGAATTCCGGCAGTGGCGGACGTACACGCGAAAAACTACGACCGAGGCGCCGCCCGTCGAACGGCTCGGGAGCGAATGCCCGACCGCCAAGCGCGGCGCCTGGCAGCGCCTGAAGGTAGTCGGGGTGATGGGGCACCGCTTCGAGGCGCACCTGCGTCCGCTCGCGAAGGAATCGCAGAAGCTCAGGCCCTGACTCAAGGAGCGCGTCGATCTTGGCGCGGTCGGCGTCCGCCCCGATGCATGCCTGCAGGTACGTGCTTGCCGCTTGGTGGCAGCCGGCGATGTCGTTGACGGCTAGCGGGGACGCACAAGGAATCCATAGCGTGCCAGCCGATGTCGCGCTCGTGCCGCCCACCTGGGTGGTCGATTCGACCAGCAGAACCTTCAGACCTCGGGCCGAAGCGCACAGCGCGGCCGTCATGCCAGCCGCACCTGCTCCTACGACGAGGACATCGAAGTCCAGCGCCTGTGGCATCACGCCTCGCTCTGGAGGATGGCGCCCCGCTCCCGCAAACGGCGCTGCAGCTCGGGAATGGATGTCTCCCGGACGTCACCTGTCCAGCTTCGATCGGTGGAGCACATCGCGGCCGCCGTGCCCGCAGCCTGTCCCATTGCCATGCAGGTGCCCATCACGCGCGCCGAGCTTTGCGCCTCGCGCGTGGCGGACAGGCACCGGCCGACAACGAAGAGATTGCGGACATCCTTGGCAATGGCGACAGCCAAAGGAAGATCGTAGGACCCCCCTTCCCTGATCGTTTGGCGGCGATGGGAAGATACTGCGAACAGGTCGATTTCGTGGCCGCCCTTGGCGACCACATCTTCGCGCTTGCGCGCACCCAGGACGTCATCTTCGTCAAGGACGTAGTCGCCCAAAATCCGACGCGTCTCGCGGACGCCGATCTTGCCCGCGACGCCCGAGAAGTGTGCGTCCTCGAAGCCTGGAACGCGTTCCTTCAGGAATCGCATCGATTGCTGAATCTGCGCAAAGAAGGTCGGTATGGCCGCGCTGAGGCGGCGCATATCGGTCGCGTCGACGTTTCCGATCTGCGTGCAGTTGATGCTGACTTCGCGGCGCGCCGTGGAGATAGGCACCACAGCGACGATCGACGTGGGGAACATCTCGCCAGCCTCCACCGCCCGCTGCAGGATGCCGCGCTCGCCAAGGAGCACCACCTTGGGCTGGCCCTGTTTCCAAAGCGCCTCGGCACATTGTTCGCGCGACATGCCCAGGCCCGGAAATTCCGCAAGTCCGTAGTCTTCGGGGTGGCTCCTCACGTTCCCGAGCAACCGCGGCGTGTGCACGCCAGTCATGCGGAAGATCAGCGATGGTGGCTGAAAGAAGCGTCCGTCCTTGCCCAATTCGGTCTTGCCGCCAGAAGCATCCACGAGATCGGCGTCTCCGCTGGCGTCGATGACGACCTTGGCGCGCACCAAGTGGCGGCCGGACTTGTTCTGGACAAATACTCCGCGCACCTGTCCGTCAACGGAAAGAACTCCCGTGGCGAGCGTGTAAAGCATCAGCTCGACGCCCGCCTTGTTGAGCAGACCCACGACAGCGAACTTCATCAGTTCAGGGTCGAAACACACGAGATGCAGCGATCGATAGTCGAAGACGGGACCGATGTAGCCGCCGAGCGTCTCGACCTCGCGCAACAGGTCGCGAGCCACGCCGCCGACGATCCATTCTCCGCGCGTCGAGATCATGCCCAGCATCGAAATGCCGCTGACAAGTTCTCCGCCCACCATGGGCGAAGCTTCGACGAGCAGTGTCTTCGCGCCGTTGCGTGCTGCGCTGACCGCAGCGGCAACGCCCGCGCTGCCTCCGCCCACGACCAGCACGTCGCATTCGATTTCATCAGTGATGTCCAGCATGGTAAAGCTCAAGTAGTGATTTTTTTGGTGATGACGATGTCGCCCCAGCGCTTCACCTCGGAACGCAGCAGGGTCATGAACTCTTCTCGCGAGCCGGCAATGGGAGTCGATCCCAATGCTGCAAAGCGAGCGGTGACCGCCGGATCTGCGAGCGCCTTGTCGAGCGAGGCATTGAGCTTGTCCAAAACTGCGGCTGGCGTGCCCGCTGGCGCAAGCAGCCCATACCATCCCTGGGCATCGAGTCCGGGCATCGTTGCCTCGGCGAGCGTAGGCACGTTCGGCAACTGAGGCGAACGGCGTCGGCTGCTGACCGCGAGCGCACGCAGCTTGCCACCCTGCACCTGCGGGAGTGCCGTCTGAACCAGATCCATGACGAACTCGATCTGGCCGCCGAGTAGGTCGACAATGGCTGGACCGGTGCCACGGTATGGCACGTGCGTGAAACTCGCGCCCGTACTGGATGCCACCAACTCCGGCAGAAGATGCGTCAGTGTGCCGGCGCCGCCTGAGCCGTAGGGCACGGGCTTGGACCTGGCCGCCGTGATGACGTCGGCGAACGTCTTGTAGGGAGAGTCCGCGCGCACGACCACGACGAGCGGAGTCTGCGCAACGCCGCCGACCGCGGCGAAGTCTTCAACTGCGTCGAAGGGTAGCGGCTTCATCATCGTGGCATTGACCGCGTGCCCGTTGGATGCCATCAACAATGTGTAGCCGTCCTTGCGTGCCTTCGCGACCAATGCTGCGGCGATCGTGCCGCCGGCACCGGCACGGTTGTCCACCACAACGCTCTGCTTGAGCTGCTTCGTGAGCAGGGATGCGGTGATGCGGGCAAGCGTGTCGGCAATGCCACCGGCGGCGAATCCTACGACGATGGTCACAGGCCGGGCGGGAAAAGCTGGCTGCGCGTGGGCCAGCGGGGCTAGGCTTGCGAGGCCCATCGCGCCGAGAAACTGCCGCCTGCGCACAAGCCATTCGGGCAGATGGGCGCTGGGAAGCCGAGGGTCTGTGGTTTCCATTGAATGTCTCCGGTAAGTTCGAATGGCGGGGAGCCGCTGCGTCAGCGGAAGAAATCGAGCAGCCGCTGCAGCTGCCCGTCTAATACCTGTTTGCCCGGGTGGATCTCGCAACCCAGCTCGCGCGCGGCATGAAGAAGTGGTGTGAGTTCCGGGCTCATGACAACCTCGGCAACAACGTGGAATCCGCGCAGCAGGTCCGGGTCAATAGGTGAACGCGGGTCACCGGCCATTCCGACTGGCGTCGCATTGACGATAAGCCGGAAATCGGCCGCCGATGTCACGCTTCCCGCATCGAAGCGCGTTCCCGCCGGGCCGTGTTCGGCAAGGCGTAACGCGAGCTGTTGCGCGCGCCAGCCATCGACGTCGACGACGGACACACGCGCAGCACCTTCCTGCGCGAGTGCAAGTGCAATGGCTGAGCCGACCCCGCCGGCGCCGATCACGAGTGCCGAGCACCCCTTCGTCGCAAACCCACGTCCGGCAAGCCCCGACACAAAACCATAGCCGTCGAAAAGATCGCCGAACGCCTTACCGTCGCGAAACCGAACGGCATTCACGGCGCCCGCCACGCGTGCGGCCACCGAGAGTTCGTCCATCCAGTCGACCAAGGCGATCTTGTGCGGGACCGTGGCGATCCAGCCGCGCAAATTCCCGAGTCGCCGCGCTCCCTCGAAGACTGTCCGCAGATCCTCGCTGGATACCGGTGCCGGCAGGACGAGAAGGTTCTCGCCCGCCGCAAGGTAATGCGGATTCATGGCTTGGGGCGCCTTCACCTGCTCGATCGGGTCGCCGACGATCCAGACGAACTGGGTCGCGGCATTTATGAGCGACACCTTGCTTGAAGGGTTTTGATCGTTCTCCATTCATCGATGGTATCCTAATCATCGATGATTTGACAACAATCGATTATCTTGCGAACACTCTGATCACGCGAAATTGCGTCACTTCATCCCACCGAGGAGATCACGATATGAAGCGAAGAACCCTTCTAGGCACGGCTGCGGCCAGCGCGCTGACTGCACGTGCGAACGGCTCGCACACTGCTCAGGCCAAGCCGACACTCTTACTCGTGCACGGTGCCTGGCACGGGGCTTGGTGTTGGGAACGCGTTGCGCTCTTGCTTGGCAATGCCGGATATCGCAGCGCGGCGGTCACGCTGCCGGGCATGGGCGAGCGACGCTCGGAGTTGTCTACGGCCATTGATCTGGATTGCCACATCGACGCTGTTTCCAAGGCGGGGCGCGCCATCGAAGGGCAGATCGTTCTTGTCGGTCACAGCTATGCGGGATTTGTAATCACCGGCGCCGCAGACCGCCTCGCTGCTTCTGGCAAGCTTCGCTCGCTGATCTACGTGGATGCATTCGTACCGTCCGAAGGCGAGAAGGCTTCCGACTACATGCCAGAGGACGCTCGCACAAAGCTCGCCGCCACGCTCGCGATGGGTGACCCCGCTTATCCGCCGTTACACGCGGAGTTCTTCGGCCTCGAACAACCCGAAGACGTTGCGTGGGTGCAGGCCAGACTCACCGCGCAACCGGCAGCGACCTATTTCCAACCCATTCGCCTCGACAACAAATTGGGAGTAAGCATCAGGCGTAGCTACGTGGCGTGTCAGTCGCCCCGCCTCCCCGTCTTTGATTCGACTAAGGCACGGATACGCGCCGACGCCTCGTGGATCTACCAGGAATTGCAGACGGGACACGATGCCATGATTACGTCACCCGATCCCTTAACCAAGTTGCTCATTCAGTTTGCTTGAGTTGAAGGTCTAGGTAGTTCGAATGAGGCACTTGGCGAAATGCAGCGCCAGGCGGGAAAGCGTTGGAGGCTGTCCGGTGTCGAATCACCGAAAGCATCTGTGAGCGCGACACGGCTCCAGTCGCGCTCGACGCTCAAGCTGTGTCGGCCGCACGCGTACTTGTACTTGTCGTCTCAGTCTCCATTCCAATCGGCTGGAGGACCCGGCCTCCCTGCCGCCACCCCCAGCACCGGCGCCAGCGATCGCTCCAGAGAGGATCCGTCTTGAGTTCAAGCGTAGTGCAATCTGCGTAAGCGTGACGTGGCTGATCTCGGTCGCTGCCGACGGCGCGGCGTGGCTTGATGAGATGCTGCGTTGATCCGCATCGACGCGCTGCGGCTATGCACGAAGCCCATGAAGCGCGTGGGGAGGACATCAGCGAACGGCTGGACATCATTCCGGCCGGGTTTCTCCATGCACCGCCATATCTACGGCAAGTGGGCCTGCCGCCGCTGCGAGTGCCTGATGCAGGAAGCGGCCTCGCCACAGATCATCGACGGCCGCATGCCCGCCACGGGCTTGGCGGTGCACACGATGATCAGCCGCTTCGTGGACCGCGTTCCGTATTACCGTCAGGAGGCCATCCACGCGCGCTCGGGCGTGCACGCGCCGCGCTCGACGCTGGCCGAGTTGGTCCGGTGGCGGTGGCGCGTGGCACTGGAGCCGCTGTTCGTGGCGCAAAAGCGCTTCGTGCTCTCGGCGAGGGTGCTGCATGCCGACGAGACGCCGGCGGCCATGCCGGACCCCGGCGCGGGCAAGACCAAGCGAGCCTACGTGTGGGCCTATGCGCGCAGTGCCTTCGATGCGGTACCGGGTGTGGTCTACGACTTCTGCCTTGGGCGAGGGTCGCAGTACCGCATCGCGTTCCTCGGCGCGGATGATGACCAGACTGCCCACACATCTGAACAGTCGCATTGACGACTCTTGCCACATTGCTGGCAACCCATGGTCTAACAGCCTTCGCCTCTCTGCCTGGGACTCTCAAGAAACGATTTCGATGCTAGGTCGACGGGTCGCAACTGAGCGCTCTGCCTATGAGCGCAGTGTTCTCGGAAGCCCCTATCCGAACCAAGGAACTGCATCGAATCGAGGACAGATCGCACCAATCTCGCTGCGCCGAATGACCAATTCGACTGCCGGTTCGAGTTCATCTTCGTACGAGGAAGCGAACTGTCGCAGCGTTACGTGGTATACGCCCGACGGCGTGGGCAATCGGACATGATGAGCGGCATACGGCGCTGTATCGCTGAACTGCGCCGCCATTGTCAACTGGGTGTAGTCAGTCAACCAGAGCCCGCCCTCGCCAACCCGAATCAGCCCTGATACCTCTCGCCGTGCAGCGGCCGTCGACGGGGTGTCAGAAATCCGAAGGGACGCATCGGCCAAATCAGGGCTTGGATAGACCGCGAACAGCGCCCCAGTGTTCATCTGCTCCACGAAAGTGGCGAGCACCTGATCGAGTGTCCAATCTTCGCTCACGTATCCCGAATATGTATCAGGACACACCAGCGCGACAAAGCCGTCCTCGTCCACCACGGCATGCAATTCAAACTTGGCTTCACTCACAGGCGGGCTCCATCACTTAGCGGATTTCCATTATCCACAGGGACGACCGGACCAGGAGCAACCGAACACTCAAAACGGGTTTACTGCATGCTGCCGGCGATGGGTGGAGCGGAGTTTCGAACGCCCCCGAATGCCTCAAGCGTCAAGATATTGGGTTCGATCCACACACCTCACAGGGGGCCAGCAAAGTTAGATCTGCAGCTAACAGTTCATGCCGTCAAAATGGCATTGCCAGCCGCTTACTCTGTCCATGGCCGAGATCGCGTTGACCATACGCGGAGCCAAGGTCCACGACGCTGCACGCGCGGCTGGCTTCTGAGATCTGAGCGACACGGGCGAGGCCTGCTTCGAAGTGCGGCCCTGCTCTAGTCTTACTGTGTCATAAATGAAATAATGTGATCCTCTCGTCTTCGCACCGGAGGATTGATGAATGCAGCCGAGCGCTTCGATAGCTACCTGGAGCACCTGAGCGCAGGCTTGGGTCACGCGGACCGGCACGCCGGCCTTCGGGGCTACTGCACGGGCCTGATGCTTCCCCTGTCGCGCAAGAGCGTGGAGCCCATGGCCGCGCGAGTGGATCCGACACACGCCAGCGCACGGCACCAGTCACTGCACCACTTCGTGGCCAAGGCCGAGTGGTCCGACACCCAGATGCTGCGTCGCGTGTGCCAGTGGGTGATGCCCAGGATGGACTTCAGCCAGGGCGGCTGGTGGATCATCGACGACACCGGGTTCCCGAAGAAGGGTCGCCACTCGGTCGGGGTCACTCGTCAGTACTGCGGGATGCTGGGCAAACAGGACAACTGCCAAGTGGCCGTGAGCATTTCGCTGGCAAGCAAGCAGGGCAGCCTGCCCGTGGCTTGGCAGCTGTACCTGCCCGAGGACTGGGCGGCAGATGCTGAACGCCGCACCAAGGCTGGCGTTCCCGATGAAGTGCGATTCGCCACGAAGACGCAGATCGCGCTGCAGCAATTGCGCACGTTGCTGGACGAAGGAGCACCGCGCCACTGCGTGCTGGCCGATGCTGGCTACGGCGTGGACAACGCTTTTCGTCAGGCGCTCAGCGACATGGGTTTGCTCTATGCGGTAGGTGTCACATCTGCCGTCGTGGTCTGGCCGCCTGGCGTTCAGCCGCTGCCACCTAAGCCTTACAGCGGCATGGGCCGGCCGCCAGTGATGCCCAGGCGCACGGCAGCTCTACAGCCCATGAGCGTCAAGGCATTGGCTCAGTCGCTGCCAAGCCGAGCGTTCCAGGACATCAGTTGGCGCGAGGGAACCAATGACACGTTGAACGGCCGCTTTGCGGCCGTGCGGGTGCGCCACGCCGGCGGCAATACGGGCAAGGCACGTCTGCGTCCCGAGTAATGGCTGCTCATCGAGTGGCCAGCAAGCGACGCTGAGCCGAGCAAGTACTTCTTGTCCACCCTGCCAGAGGACACACCGATCAACGAGTTGGTCGACATCGCCCATCAGCGTTGGCGCATCGAGCGTGACCACCAGGATCTGAAGCAGGATTTCGGCCTCGGCCACTACGAGGGCCGAGGATGGCGAGGGTTCCATCATCACGCCGCGTTGAGCATCGCGGCCTACGGGTTCCTCATGGCCGAACGCCTCGTTGCCGACAAGTCTGTCGGCGGTAAAAAAAACTTCATCGAACGCCAGGTGCTTGCCCTTCCCGAGGATTACATCCCCCGCGGAAGTCCTGCGCGCGCAGCGCCACGTGGCGACGTCAATCACGACACTGCGCCATCGACTGAGCTACCAACTGATCGCTCGTCTCGGGCAGTGTCCCTGCTGCGGAAGGGCAAGCGCAAAACGACTCCTGTGACACAGTAAGACTAGGGAAGGTCTTATACGGGCGCCTCCCGGATTGCAAGAACTCGTGTGTGTGACGATTCAGGAGGCAGGGCTGCAGTCTTATATCCGGCCTGTTGTGCAGGCTGATATGCCTGCTGGCCCTGATGGTTTTCGCTGACGAGGTTCCCATCTGATCAACGAGCTTGACGCTCTTGTTCCCTATCGGAGTGTCCCCGTCCCGGTCCGACCTGTCTGTCCATCACACGCATGGTCGCTTGCTCTCCTTCAAACTGCTTGGCCCGTGTCTTCATTCTTCTGGTCGTCAGTGCGCGGCCTGCCACGCCTCGGGGCGCCAGGCCGGACCTCTTGCCAGCACCGCCCAGATCGTTCGCGCCAGCTTGTTCGCCACCGCGGCGACAGCCACGCTGTAAGGTCGGCGCTCCAACAAAGCGGTCAACCATGGCCATGTCGGGCCATCCTTGGATCTGATCACAACGGCTCGAGCACCAGAGGTAGGGGGGAGGCGCCCATACCATCTGATCAAGAGCACGTTTCTTGCGTGAAGGACTGAACCCTGCAAAGGAGCACGAGCGATGAGCCAGATCAGTTTTTCGGATGCGGAGCAAGCGGGCAAGAGGAAGAAGACCAGGCGCGAAATCTTCCTTGCCGAAATGGAACTGGTGGTGCCGTGGAAGGCGCTGCTCAAAGTCATCGAGCCCCACTATCCAGTGGCAGGCCGAGGCCGTCGTCCCTACCCGCTGCAAGCCATGCTGCGCGTGCACCTGATGCAGAACTGGTTCGCACTGAGCGACCCGGCGATGGAAGAAGCCTTGTACGAGATCGCCTCGCTGCGCACGTTCGCCGGACTCGGTCTGGAGGCGATCCCCGACGAGACGACCATCCTGAACTTCCGCCACCTGCTGGAAGCCAACGACCTGGCCGAAGACATCTTCAAACAGGTCAACGCCCACTTGGCCAGGAAGGGGCTGCTGCTGAAGCGCGGCTCCATCGTGGACGCAACCATCATCGCCGCGCCCAGCTCCACCAAGAACAGCACGGGCGAGCGAGACCCCGAGATGCACCAGACGAAGAAGGGCAACCAATGGCACTTCGGCATGAAGGCGCACATCGCGGTGGATGCCGAGTCGGGATTGGTACACACCGTGACGGCGACGGCCGCCAACGAAGCGGACGTAGAACAGGTGGCGGACTTGCTGCATGGCAAGGAAGAGCAGGTGTGGGCCGACTCGGGCTACCGGGGCGCGCAGGCACGCGTGAAGCGCGATGTGCTGTGGAACATTGCAGGCCGGCCAAGCGACATCGCGAAGATGCCCGAGGGACGCGCCAAGGCCAGAGCACGCAAGAACGAATATGAGAAGGCCAGCGTGCGGGCAAAGGTGGAGCATCCGTTCCGCGTGATCAAGCGCCAGTTCGGTCTCGCGAAGGTGAGGTTCAAGGGACTGGCCAAGAACACGGCGCATGTGATCACGCTGTTTGCGCTGTCCAACCTGTGGATGGCGCGCAAGAAATTGATGGCGATGATGGGACAGGTGCGTCTGCAAACAGCGTGAGTGCGCTGGATCAGGGGCAGACCTCGCCGATTCGGGGCATCTGGCGGGGCGATCCATTTCCGTGCACACCATTGAGCTTCATCGCACGCCGTTTGGGGACCTGTTCAGATGGTATGGGCGCCCCCTCCCGCTGCTGCTTGCAGCGCGCTGCGGGTAGTGCCAGATTGACGATCCCACCGTCAGCATCGAAATGGAGACCATCATGGAACGTACCGTCATTGCCGTCGACATTGCCAAGAAGGTGTTTCAGCTGCACTGGGTCGAGATGGATACCGGTTGCATTGAGCGCTTGCAGTTGAAGCGCGCAAGGATGCTGGAGTGGTTTGCCAATCACGCTGCTGCGCTGGTCGTCATGGAAGCTTGCGGCGGCGCACACGACTGGGGTCGAGCTCTGATTGGATTGGGCCATGAGGTACGACTCGTCTCCCCCAGGAAGGTGCGTCCGTTCGTGCAGCGGAACAAGACCGATGCCGCGGATGCGCAAGCGATCTGGACGGCGTGCCAGCAGCCCGGCATGCGCTTCGTTCCCGTCAAGACCGAGGCCCAGCAGATCGTGCTGTCGCTGCACCGGCTGCGCGCGCAACTCATGAAGAGCCGCATCATGCAGACGAACGGACTTCGGGGGCTGCTCTATGAGTTCGGCATCGTGCTACCGGAAGGTCACGCGGCACTGCTCAAGGCATTGCCTGACGCCATGTGCGATGCGAAGACCCGGCTGCCAGCGATGCTCATGGATAGCCTGGATGAGCAGCTCGTGCGAGTCCGGCAACTGCAGGCCGACATCGGCCTGATCGAGCGACGGCTCTCGCAGCAGATGCGGGAAATACCAGCCTGCAAGGCTGTCGCCGAAATCCCCGGCATTGGTCTTCTCACAGCCACGGCCGTCGTCGCCAGCATGGGCACGCCGACAGCGTTCAAAGACGCCCGGGAGTTCGCTGCATGGATCGGATTGGTTCCTCGCCAGACCGGTACCGGTGGCCGGGTGCGGCAGTTGGGCATCAGCAAGCGAGGCGATGCTTACCTGCGAACGTTGTTGATGCACGGTGCGCGAGCCGTCGTGCTTAGATCCAAGGATGGACCGACATGGCCATGGTTGACCGCTTTGTTGCAGCGCCGACCGTACAGCGTGGCTGTCGCCGCGGTTGCGAATAAGCTGGCACGAACGATCTGGGCGGTTCTGGCACGCGGTCAAGCCTGGCGCCCCGAAGCGTGGCAGACCGCGCACTGACGACGAAGAGAACGAAGCAACCAGTTTGAAGGAGAGCAAGCGACCACGCGTGTGATGGGACAGACGGGTCGGACCGGGACGGGGACACTCCGATAGGGAACAAGAGCGCCAAGCTCGATGTTCAGATGGGAATCCCGTCAGCGAAAACCATCAGGGCCAGCGGGCATATCCGCCTGCACAACAGGCCGGATATAAGACTGCAGCCCTGCCTCCTGAATCTTCACACAGCGAGTTCTTGTAATCCGGGGGCGCCCATATAAGACCTTCCCTAATCTTACTGTGTCACAAATGACATAATTCGATCTTCCGGACTTCGAGCTGGAGGATTGATGAATGCAGCCGAGCGATTCGATAGCTACCTGGAGCA
>NZ_FOLP01000013.1 GCF_900112425.1 Variovorax sp. OK212
CTTTTCAGCGGAGCCTTCGATTATGCACTGTTTTTTCAAACAACGTCAACTTTCGAAGACCTTTTTCTCAACCCACTCAATCAACTCCTAAGAGCTCGCCCCGAAGAGCTTGATCGCTGCAACATCTTGCGATGCGCTGTCAGCCGAGCCCTCGATTATGCACAGTTTTCGACACTTCGGTCAACGGACGACAAATTTTTTAAGCAGGCAACAAAAAGCCCGGGCATCCCGGGCTCTGCATCCAGCATGCGCTGACGTAGATCAACTCTTCACTTCCAGTTGATTGTCCACCGACGTCACGCCTTGCACGCCCTTGGCAATCTCCTCGGCGCGCGCCTTCGCGGCGACTGTGGGCGCCGGGCCCTTCAGGCTCACTGCGCCGCCCTTCGTATCGACATTGATCTTGATCGCGCTGAGGTCCGGGTCTTTCGCCAGCCCCGCCGACACCGAAGCAGTGATGGCCGCGTCGTCCACCGTAGCGCTTACCGCGGCGCCGGCATTCTTAGCCGCCTCCTTGGCGTTGGCCATGCCTTCCTTCATCTCGGCCGTGGTACCGGACGCCTCTACTTTGGCCTTGGCCTCCTTCACCGCTTCGCCGGTCTTGGCCGCGGCGGTCTCGGCGGCCTGCTCGGTCTTGGCGACCGCGCTGTCGAGCTTCTCGCCAGCGCTGCGGTTGTCCGACTTGTCGCAGGCGGCCAGCGTGAGCGCGGCGCCTGCCACCAGCACAGCGAGCCATGCACGCGAGTGCGGCATGGCCGAGGACGGGTTGCGGGTGTCCTGGTCTTGTTTGTTCATGGAAACCTCCTGTCGATCACATCGTTCGTTCGCTGAAAAACGAAAAGGGCTGCACACACCCGTTTGCGGATGAATGCAGCCCCATCTCCGGTCACAGCTTGTCGGCGCCGTCCTTGATGGCGTCCTTGGCCTTTTCCTTCACGTCGCCGTAGGTCTTCTGCACCTTGCCGGCGGCTTGGTCAGCCACGCCTTCGCCTTGCAGCTTTTCGTTGCCGACCACCTTGCCGGCGGTTTCCTTGAGCTTGCCCTTGGCTTCCTCGACGCGGCCTGCCACTTGGTCCTTGTTCATGACGCTTTCCTTCTTGAGTAGGTGAAATGCGTGGAACCGAAATGGCCCACTGATTTCAATCTATGCGCCGCCCGGTGGGGACGAACGCCGCCGGAAGCCCGAAGCGCTGTAGGACAACAAGGCTCAAGCCGTGACGATCCATCCTTCAAGCGGGTCGACGACCGCCGGCAAGCCGTAGCCAGGCCCGGAGCTGGCCGCGCGATGCAGACCCCACGCGGCTTGGAGCAGGCACAGCACGGCGTCGATGTCGTCGCCCCGCGCGTCGGCGAGCAATTCGGCGCGTTGCGCAGCGGCGACGCCCAATGCCAGGCCCAGCCGGCTGGTGCCGGCCTCGAGCGCGTGCAGCAGATCGGCGCGCGCCGCCAGCCGCTCGGGCGTCTGCTTCGCCAAGTCGTCGCTCTTGTAGCTGCGGCGACCAATGAGCTCGCGCGCCAGCAAGCCCGGATAGGCCTCCAGCGCCACGCGCCCGTCATGCGTACCTTCGTGCAAGCCGGGAATGCGCGCGCCGGCCGCCAGCAGGCGCGGCACGCCCGCGTGGAGCATGTAGGCCACCGGCGGATTGACCCACTTCATCGACGGGCTCGAGCCCGCGGGCCCATCGGTCGCGCGGTGCGCAAACTTCCCGCCGACGGGCCGGGCCGCACAGAAGGCGGCAAAGGTGTCGCGGATCTCGGCGCGGCTCAGGCCTGCGTAGTGCGCCATCAGCGACGCCCATTCAACAGGCCAGCGCAGGTGCTCGACCAACTCGCGCGGCAGACTGAACGGAAAGTCGAAGCCGCCCACCCAGGCCGGCGTGGCGCACAACCAGTCGCCCCATGCATCGAGCGTGGCAAAGCGCTGCAGCCCGGTCAGCACCACGCGGTCCATACCGACTACCTCGCCGACTGCAACAACGATGGGCTTGCGCCGCGTCGGCGCGCTCGAGAAGTCGCAGCCGAACAGCACCGCGGCCTCAGCCCAGGGCCAGCGCCACCACGCCCGCGGCGATGAACAGTGCGCCCAGCACGCGCAGCAGCCGGTCGCCCTCGCGCAGCAGGTGGCCGCCGATCAGCGCTGCGAACAGCATCGACACCTCGCGCGCCGGCGCCACGTGCGAGATGGGCGCCTGCTGAACCGCATAGAGCACCAGCACATAGGACACCGGACTCACCGCCGCCACGAGCAGCGCGTACTTCCATTGCGCGCGCCACATGCGCGCCGTGGTCGCGCGGTCTTTCAGCGCGACGGGCACCAGGATCACCATGCGCACCAGGTTGCCGAAGTAGTCGAGCAGGATCGGCGACATCATGAGGAACTTGACCGCGTAGCTGTCGGCCACCGTGTACGCCGCGATGAAGCCGCCCGTCAGCACGCCGTAGCGAATGCCCTTGTGCACGCGCTCGCTCTGCGCGGGGTCGTGCGCCTTGCGCCAGAGCTTCGGTCCGCCGGCGACGAGGAACACACCGCCCACCACGCCCACGATGCCCGCCACGCCGACAAGGCTGATCTTCTCGCCGAGAAAGAGCACCGCCACCAGCGACGACAGCAGCGGGCCCGAGCCGCGCGCAAGCGGATAGACCACCGTGAGGTCCGACTTGCGGTAGCCCCGCAGCAGCACGATGAAATAGAAGATGTGCAGCACGCCGCTGAGCACGACGAAGCTCCACTCGGTGACGCCCCAGCCCGGCACCACGTTCCAGCCCAGCGTGATGCCCACGGGCGCCCAGATGAGCATGTTGAACACGCTGGTCTGGAAGCTGAAGCGCACGTCGCCGTTCGCCTTCTTGGCGGCGATGTTCCAGGCGGCATGAATGACCCCGGCCAGCAGGATCAGCGCGAATGCGGAGAGCGGCACCCCGGGTTCAGTGGCGGCCGACGATGGCGGCAGTGGCCATCAGTTCTTCAAGCAGCGCCAGCGAGACCTTGCCCGACACCGCGTACGGGTTGAGCTCGGGCTTTTCGGAGTACTTCAGCAGCGTCGAGGCGTTGAGCTTCGACAGGTTGACCTGCCCCATGGTCCAGCCGCCGAAACGGCGCTCGGAGATTTCTTCGTAGTGCAGCAGCACCACGTCCTTGTGGCGCGCGTCGCGCTGGATGTGGCCGTAGAGCTCGCTGATCGCCATGCGACCGCCCTCGATGGCCTGCAGGAAGGTGCCGGCACCGTAGCAAAGGATGCCGGTGATGCCGCACGTGGTGTTGTGCGAGCGCGATTGCGCAAGGATCGACTCGATGGCCTGCGGGCTGGTGTCGACGGCGCGGCTGGCGTAGAGAAGTCGGACCAGCATGGCTCAGCTCTTTCGGGGAAGAAGAGAAAGGAATTCGCGGCGCAGGCTGGGGTCCTTGAGGAACACGCCGCGCATCACGGAATTGATCATCTTGCTGTCCATTTCCTTCACGCCGCGCCAGGCCATGCAGAAATGCTCGGCTTCCATGACCAGCGCGAGGCCGTCGGGCTGCGTCTTTTCCTGGATCAGATCGGCCAGCTGCACCACTGCTTCTTCCTGGATCTGCGGACGGCCCATGACCCATTCGGCCAGGCGCGCGTACTTCGACAGGCCGATCACGTTGGTGTGCTCGTTGGGCATCACGCCGATCCAGAGCTTGCCGATGATCGGGCAGAAGTGGTGCGAGCAGGCGCTGCGCACGGTGATCGGGCCGACGATCATCAGCTCGTTCAGGTGTTCGGCGTTCGGGAATTCGGTGAGCGAGGGCGGCGCCACATAGCGGCCGCGGAACACCTCGTTCACGTACATCTTGGCGACGCGGCGCGCGGTGTTGTCGGTGTTGTGGTCGTTCTCGACGTCGATGACCAGGCTTTCGAGCACGCCCTTCATCTTGACCTCGACTTCGTCGAGCAGCGCCTCCAGCTCGCCGGGTTCGATGAACTCGGCAATGTTGTCGTTGGCATTGAAGCGCTTGCGCGCTGCGGCAATGCGCTCACGGATCTTCACGGAGACGGGCGTGCCCTCGTCATCGTCGTTTCGATCGGGGCGCGGGTCGACGTCGGTTTTCCTCAGCATGGCGGGGATCGTACCAGTGAATGACTCCAGGGCATTCGGGCCTGCAGCGCCCGCCCCTTCTTGGAGTATTGCTATCAATTGAGTAGCGAGAAATCGGCGACCAGCGGCAGATGGTCGGACATGCGGGTCCAGATGGGACCGCGCGGCACCGCGCACGCCTGCGGCTGCAGCTTGCGTCCGTAGATGAAGTCGAGTTGCGCCACCGGCAGGCGCGACGGGTAAGTGAGCGTGCGCGCACCGCGCAGGTCGCTGGTGTCGCGCAGCCCCATGGCGTTCATGGCGTAGCGCATGCGCGCGCCCCAGTCGTTGAAGTCGCCCGCCACCACCACGGCCTCCTCGGGCGGCACTTCGCGCTCGATGAACTCGCGCAGGCGCGCGATCTGCCGCACGCGGCTGCCCTTGATGAGCCCCAGGTGCACCACGATGGCGTGCACCGGCTGGCCGTCGACGTCGATCACCACGTGCAGCAAGCCGCGCTGCTCGAAGCGGTGGTCGGAAATGTCCTGGTGGCTGGTGCGCACCACCGGCCAGCGCGTGAGCAAGGCATTGCCGTGCTCGCCGTGGCGCGTGACGGCATTGGTCTCATAGACGGCGGTGTAGCCCTCGGGCGCGAGAAAGTCGGCCTGCGGCAGCTCGGGCCAGCGGGCGAAGCGCGCCGCGGCCTGACGGTTCATCTTGCGCACCTCCTGCAGGCAGACGATGTCCGCGTCGAGCTGCTCGATGGCGTGGCCGAGGTTGTGGATCTCGAGCCTGCGCGCGGGGCCGATGCCTTGCACACCCTTGTGGATGTTGTAGGTGGCGACGCGGAGGTTCTGCGCTGCTGCTGATGCCGGCTGGTTCATCGCACAAATTCTGGCAGCAACAGAATGGCTTCGGCGTTCGATGGGGAAAAACAGGCGTCGGCCGCCGCGTGGTACGGCAGCCAGCGCCAGTCGGTGTGCTCGCGCGGATCGAGCACCGGCGTCAGGCGCTCGGGCACGCACAGGCCGAACAGGTGCTCGGTGTTGTGGGTCACGCCGGGCGCGTAGCGGGCGCGCCAGCGCGGATAGATCTCGTAGACGTTGCGCAACTGCCAGTCGACCAGCTGCGGGGCCAGCGCGGTGCCCTCGCCGCAGCGAATGCCGGTCTCCTCGGCCACTTCGCGCGCCGCGGTGAGCGCCAGCGGCTCGTCGGCGGCGTCCTTGCTGCCGGTGACCGATTGCCAGAAGTCGGTCTCGGCGTCCGCACGCCGGATCAGCAGCACATCGAGCGCCGGCGTGTGGATCACGACCAGCACCGACTCCGGGATCTTCCAGGGTCGGGGGCCAGTCGTCATGGCGGCGTCAGACCGCCTGGGGCGTGTTGCGCAGCTTGATGTGCAGTTCGCGCAGCTGCTTCTCGTCGACCGGGCTCGGCGCCTGCGTCAGCAGGTCCTGCGCGCGCTGGGTCTTGGGGAAGGCGATCACGTCGCGGATCGACTCGGCGCCGGTCATGAGCATGACCAGGCGGTCCAGGCCGATGGCGATGCCGCCGTGCGGCGGCGCGCCGTACTGCAGCGCGTCCAGCAGGAAGCCGAACTTCAGCTGCGCGTCCTCGGCGCTGATCTTCAGCGCGCGGAACACCTTGCTCTGCACTTCCTCGCGGTGGATACGCACCGAACCGCCGCCCATCTCGATGCCGTTGAGCACCATGTCGTAGGCCTTGGCGATGCACTTCTCGGGCGCGGTGTCCATCAGGTCTTCATGGCCGTCCTTGGGTGCGGTGAACGGGTGGTGCACGGCGCTCCAGCGCTGGCCTTCCTCGTCGAACTCGAACATCGGGAAGTCCACCACCCACAGCGGTGCCCAGCGGTCGTCGAACAGGCCGGTCTTCTTGCCGAAGGCGCTGTGGCCGATCTTCACGCGCAGCGCGCCGATGGCGTCGTTGACGACCTTTTCCTTGTCGGCGCCGAAGAACACGATGTCGCCGTTGCGCGCACCCGTGCGGGCGATGATCTCGGCCAGCGTGTTGTCGTCCAGGTTCTTCACGATCGGGCTTTGCAGGCCTTCGCGGCCCGCGGCAGCGTCGTTGACCTTGATGTAGGCCAGGCCCTTGGCGCCGTAGATCTTGACGAATTCCTGGTACGCGTCGATTTCACCGCGCGACATGCCGCCTTCGGCACCGCCGCCGGGAACGCGCAGCGCGACCACGCGCCCGCCGGTCATGGTGGCGGCGTTGGAGAACACCTTGAATTCCACGCGCTTCATGAGTTCGGTGAGTTCGGTGAACTCGAGCTTCACGCGCAGGTCGGGCTTGTCCGAGCCGTACTTGAACATCGCGTCGCCGTACGTCATGGTCGGGAACACCGGCAGGTCGATGCCCGCGGCGTTGCGGAACATGGTGCGCACCATGCCTTCGAACATCTCGCGGATCTCTTCTTCCGACAGGAAGGAGGTCTCGATGTCGATCTGCGTGAATTCGGGCTGGCGGTCGGCGCGCAGGTCTTCGTCGCGGAAGCACTTCACGATCTGGTAGTAGCGGTCGTAGCCGGCCACCATCAGCAGCTGCTTGAACAGCTGGGGCGACTGCGGCAGCGCGAAGAAGCTGCCGTCATGCACGCGGCTGGGCACCAGGTAGTCGCGCGCGCCTTCGGGCGTGGACTTGCCAAGCATGGGCGTCTCGATGTCGATGAAGCCGTTGGCGTCGAGGAACTTGCGCGTTTCCATCGTCACCTTGTAGCGCAGCATCATGTTGCGCTGCATGGCCGGGCGGCGCAGGTCGAGCACGCGGTGCGTGAGGCGGGTGGTTTCCGACAGGTTGTCGTCGTCCAGCAGGAACGGGGGCGTGACCGAGGGGTTCAGCACCTTCAGCTCGTGGCACAGTACTTCGATCTTGCCGCTCTTGAGCTGGTCGTTGGTCGTGCCTTCGGGGCGCGAGCGCACCAGGCCGGTGATCTGCACGCAGAACTCGTTGCGCAGGTTCTCGGCCACGGCGAAGGTCGACGCGCGATCGGGGTCGCACACCACCTGCACGTAGCCTTCGCGGTCACGCACGTCGACGAAGATCACGCCGCCGTGGTCGCGGCGACGGTTGACCCAGCCGCACAGGGTGACGGTTTGGCCCAGCAGGGCTTCGGTCACGAGACCGCAATAGTGAGTACGCATGGCCATAGGAATCCATTCCGGCGCCTTGTGGGCGCGTTCGTTTTTATGAGTTGGAAGACTTCACCGCCACCGTGGAGGGGCCGCCTGGAACGACCACCCCCATCGAGACGATGTACTTGAGCGCTTCGTCCACGCTCATCTTCAGTTCGATGCAGTCGCTGCGCTTGAGCATCACGAAGTAGCCGCCCGTCGGGTTGGGCGTGGTCGGCACGTAGACACCGAGGTAGTCGCCGCCGCCCAGGTGCTCGACCACGTCGGCGCCGGGCGTGCCGGTGACGAAGGCGATGGTCCAGACCCCTTCACGCGGCCACTCCACCAGCACCGCCGTGCGGAAGGCGTTGCCGTTCTCGGAGAACAGCGTGTCCGACACCTGCTTGACGCTCGAATAGATCGAGCGCACCACCGGAATGCGGCGCACCACGGCGTCGCCCCAGCCCAGCAGGCGCTTGCCCACGAAGTTGCTGGCAATGGCGCCCACCACCAGCAAGATCGCCAGCGTGAGCAGCACGCCGAGGCCGCGCACGTTGTTGTCGTAGAGCCAGCGCTGCCACGCGCCGGGCAGCACCCAGAGCGTCTGGTCCAGCGTGTCGATGATCCACTTCAGCACCGCGAGGGTGATGAACAGCGGAACGATCACCAGCAAGCCGGAGAACAACCATTTGCGCAGGGCGAGCATGGCGGTCGGTATGTGTGGATCAGTCGCCGCTCTTGGCGGCAGGAGCCGGCGCGGGAGCCGGGGCAGCGGGTGCGGGCGCCGCTGCGGGTGCAGGACTCGGCGCGGGGGCGGTGGTGCCGGAAGACGAATCGCCGGACTTGGCTGTGTCGCTCGACGCGGGCGCTGTCGCCGGCTCGGTCTTCTTGCCACCGCCGTCGCGGAAATCGGTCACATACCAGCCCGAGCCCTTGAGCTGGAAGCCGGCGGCCGTGACCTGCTTTTCGAACGCACTCGCGCCGCAGTTCGGACACACCGTGAGTGGCGCGTCGGACATCTTCTGCAAAGCGTCTTTGGCAAAGCCGCAGGCACTGCACTTGTAGGCGTAAATGGGCATGGGAATGGGTTCAAAAAAGCGGCGCAGCTGCCGCTCGCAAAGCCCTCGATTATAGGGCCGCCCCCGCCCAAGGCCCTCCAGCCCTGGCGCCGGGGCGCTCCTTCAGGCGGGTTCCGTGGCCAGCGGGCGATGCGGCGTGTGAGTGTTCGCCAACCATTGCGGCAGCAGCGAACCGACCCCCATCCCCACGAAAGCGCACAGCACGCCGGCCAGCTGGGCCGGGAATGCGCTGCCCCAGGGCATCCACAGGAACAGCAGCCACACGCCGATGCCCAGCACGATCGAGGCAATCGCCCCCTGCGTGGTGGCGCGGCGCCAGTAAAGGCCGCACACCAGCGGAACGAAGGCACCGACCAGCGGCACCTGGTAGGCGCCCGAGACCAGCTCGTAGATCGGCGTGCCCTGCATGCGGATGGCGTAGGCCAGCACCGCGGCGCTGAACAGCAGCACCGTGATGCGCATCGTCATGAGGTTCTGGCGGTCGGTGCCGGCCGGGCGAAACTGGCGCCAGATGTTCTCGGTGAAGGTGACGCTCGGCGCCAGCAAGGTGGCCGACGCGGTCGACTTGATGGCCGAGAGCAGCGCGCCGAAGAACAGCACCTGCATCACGAACGGCATCTTCTCGAGCACCAGGGTGGGCAGCACCTTCTG
This sequence comes from Variovorax sp. OK212, assembly GCF_900112425.1. Lineage (GTDB taxonomy): Bacteria > Pseudomonadota > Gammaproteobacteria > Burkholderiales > Burkholderiaceae_C > Variovorax. The sequence goes on from NZ_FOLP01000013.1 coordinate 8,906, forward strand.
CGGATCTTCCTTGAGCAGCGTCGCGGTCTGCTCCGGCATGATCAGCAGCGCGCTGGCCACCAGGAACATGGGCACGAAGGCGAACAGGATGTACGCCACGCCGCCGATGACGGGGCCGCGCTGCGCCGCCTTGACGCTGTTGGCCGACATCACGCGCTGGAACACGTCCTGCTGCGGAATGGAGCCCAGCATCATCGTGATGGCGGCGGCGAAGAAGAACACCATGTCGTGCCAATTGGGCTCGGGCCAGAACTTGAAGAGGTCCTTGCTGACGGCAAAGGCCACCACCTTGTCGGCGCCGCCGGCCATGTTGCCCGCGAACATCGCGATCACGGCCAGGCCGGTCACCAGGATGATCATCTGCATGAAGTCGGTGACGGCCACCGACCACATGCCGCCGAACAGCGTGTACGCCAGGATCGAGATCACCCCGATCACCATGCCCACCGGGATGCTGATGGCGCCGGCCGACAGCAGGTTGAACACCAGCCCCAGCGCCGTGACCTGCGCCGACACCCAGCCCAGGTAGCTCAGCATGATGATCAGCGAACAGGCCACCTCGACGGTGCGGCCGTAGCGCTCGCGGTAGTAGTCGCTGATGGTCAGCAGCGTCATGCGGTAGAGCTTGCCCGCGAAGAACAGGCCCACCAGGATCAAGCAGGTGCCCGCGCCGAACGGGTCCTCGACCACGCCGTTCAGGCCGCCCTCGATGAACTTCGCCGGGATGCCGAGCACCGTTTCGGAGCCGAACCAGGTCGCGAAGGTCGTCGTGACGATCATGAAGAGCGGCAGGTGCCGCCCGGCAATGGCGAAGTCGGTGGTGTTCTTCACCCGCTTGGCGGCATACAGGCCGATGGCGATGGTGACCAGCAGATAGACGATGACCAGCGTCAGCAGCACGACGGGAACTCCTCTAGAAAATACGCACGCGCACCAGCAATTGCATGGCGAGCAACCCCAATACAAAACCTATGCCACCGTAGACGATGGCCTGCAGCAACCGGTTGGTGCGCTTCTGTTCGGCCAGCAGCTCGAGCAGTTCGCGCCGGTTGTCGGCGGGGCGATTCTCCAAGAAATCGTGCAGCAGCCGCGGGAATTGAGGAAGCAATTTGGCGTACCGCGGCGCCTCGGCCTTGAGCTGCTGCAGCAGCTTCTTCGGGCCGATCTGGTCGACCATCCACTTTTCGAGGAACGGCTTGGCCGTGGCCCAGAGGTCGAGATCGGGGTCGATGTTGCGGCCCAGCCCCTCGATGTTGAGCAGCGTCTTCTGCAGCAGTACCAGCTGCGGCTGGATCTCGACCTGGAAGCGGCGCGAGGTCTGGAACAGGCGCATCAGCACCATGCCCAGCGAAAGCTCCTTCAGCGGCCGGTCGAAGTACGGCTCGCACACGGTGCGGATCGCCGCCTCGAGCTCGTCGATGCGCGTGCCCACCGGCACCCAGCCGCTTTCGAGGTGCAGCTCGGCCACGCGCTTGTAGTCGCGCCGGAAGAAGGCCACGAAGTTCTGCGCGAGGTATTCCTTGTCCGACTCGGTCAGCGTGCCGATGATCCCGAAGTCCAGCGAGATGTAGCGCCCGAAGGTCTCGGGCTCCAGGCTCACCTGGATGTTGCCGGGGTGCATGTCGGCATGGAAGAAGCCGTCGCGGAACACCTGCGTGAAGAAGATCGTGACGCCGTCGCGCGCCAGCTTGGGAATGTCGACGCCGGCCGCGCGCAGGCGGTCCATCTGCGCAATGGGCACGCCCTTCATGCGCTCCATCACCATGACCTCGGGGTGGCAGAAGTCCCAGAACATCTCGGGAATCAGCACCAGGTCGAGTTCGGCCATGTTGCGGCGCAGCTGGGCCGCGTTGGCGGCCTCGCGCACCAGGTCGAGCTCGTCGTGCAAGTACTTGTCGAACTCGCCGACCACCTCGCGCGGCTTCAGGCGCTTGCCGTCGGCCGAGAGCCCTTCGACCCAGCCGGCCATCATGGCCATGAGCGCCAGGTCTTTCTCGATCACGCCGCGCATGTTGGGGCGCAGCACCTTCACGGCCACTTCGCGCACATCGCCCTGGTTGGTGCGGATGGTCGCGAAGTGCACCTGCGCGATCGACGCGCTGGCGATGGGTGTCTCGTCGAACTGGATGAACACGTCGCTCACCGGGCGGCGGAACGCGCGCTCGATGGTGGCAATGGCCACCGACGAGGGGAACGGCGGCACGCGGTCCTGCAGAAAGGCCAGCTCGTCGGCGATGTCGGGCGGCAGCAGGTCGCGCCGGGTCGACAGCACCTGGCCGAACTTCACGAAGATGGGGCCGAGCCGCTCGAGCGCCTCGCGCAGCCGCTGTCCGCGCGGCGCGTCGAGGTTGCGCCCGATGGACACGACGCGCGCCACCACGCGCAGCCAGGGCTTCTGGAAGCTCGTGAGCACGAGCTCGTCGAGACCGTAGCGCAGCGCGACCCAGACGATGAACAGGCCGCGATAGAAGCGCCTCATTCGACCTTGCCCGCCGCGTCGGCCGCCGAGCCGCCAGCCTTGGCCGTGCGGTCGCCGACGAACTGGCGCAGCGCGCCCACCACGCGGCGCACGGCATTGCCCAGCGTGTGCGCGGGCACGTCGCCGATCACGCGAGCGAGGTCGTCCTCGATGTCCCAGCGCACGTGGTCGACCAGCCAGTTGACCTCGGCGGCCAGCTGCACGTCACCGATGATCTGCACGGAGGGCTTGTCGCCGCGCAGCGTGGCACGGGCAATGTCGAAGGGGGAGTCTTCGGTGACGGTGAGCGTGAGTTCGGGCACCGCGCCGGCGGGTGCCAGGTCGAGCAGGCCGGCGGGCGTGGCCACCAGCTCCATCGTCACGAAGCGCCACTGGAAGCGCACCACCCGCCCCTGCTGGCGCAGCAGGCGCTGCTGGGCCTCGGGCTCCTGCTGCAGCACATGGTTCAGGAACAGCACCGCGCGGTGCTGGATCTCGTGGACCGCCCAGTCCGGCGGCTGCAGGCGCTCGCCGATGCGGTTGAAAAGGTCGCCGAGAAAAGAAAATGGGGACGATGGTGTGGCCATGTCCCCATTATCCCGTCTGTGCCGCGGCCCCGTGAGGGCCGCGTTTCAGCTTTTTACTGCAGTGCCTGCACGCCTGCCACCAGCCAGCCGCCGTTGCCGTTGGTCGGCTTGGTCATGTTCCACACTTCGCGGAACGGACCCGGGCCCGCCGAGGCGTCTTCGCGGATCATGCCGGAGAACTCCACGCTGGCCATGTAGGCGTCGGGCAACTCTTCGATGCCCAGCAGCTTGGCGTCAAGCATCACGACTTCGGTCTTGTTCGATGCGCCGCCCGTGTGGCCGGCGCGGTCGGCCAGCTGCGTGCGGATCTCTTCGACCATGCTGTCGGTCATCATCGAACGCAGCATCGACACGTCGGCGCGATCCCATGCGTCCTGCAGCGTCACGAAGTTGCGCTTGGCGGCACCGAGGAAGCCGTCGACATCGAAGCCCGCGGGGATGCCCCAGGACTGCGAGCCGCCGAGTGCCGAGCCGATCATGCTGCCACCGGCCGCGGCACCCGCTGCCGAGAGGCTGCTGCCGTGCGGCGCGTCGTTCGAAGGCGCGGCGTCGAAGGCCGCGTTGTTGCGCTCCCACGGACGGGCCGATGCGTCGTTGCCCACGTTGGCCGGGCTGTACTGCGCCGGCGCGGCGGCGTTGCTCGGGCTGGCACCTGCGCCCTGGAAGGCGAAGCCGCCCTGGCGGTTGCCGGCGGGCTGCGAGCGCGCCTTGATCATGCGCCACACCACCACGCCAGCCAGCACCAGCAGGCCGATCAGCAGGATGTTGCCGAACCCGGCGCCGAGGCCGAGCGAGTGCGCCAGCCATGCGAGGCCCAGGCCGGCGGCCAGGCCGCCGAGCATCGCGCCCCAAGGACGTTTCGGTGCAGCGGCCGCGGGTGCGGGCGTTGCGGGCTTCGCAGCGGCGTTGGTCGCGTTCTGCTGCGCGGGCGCAGCAGGCGGCGTCGATTGGCGTTGCGTCACGTTGGACGACTGGCGCCCGAAGGACTTGCCGCCACCCATGCGCGCTGCCTCGGCCTGGACACTGCCCAGCACCAACGCAGCCGCCAAAAACAAAGTACCCAAACTCTTCATGTCGTCTCCTCTCGAGCGAAAGATTCGCGTCATCAACATTTGATTCCAACATGCAGGGCTGCAATGCCCCCCGTCATGTTGTGATAGTCCACATGTCCGAAACCGCCCTCTTTCATGAGGGTCTTGAGTTCCTCTTGCGAGGGGTGCATCCGGATCGATTCGGCCAGGTAGCGATAGCTCGCGTCGTCGCCGGCCACGAGCTTGCCCAGGCGCGGCAGCACGTTGAAGGAGTACCAGTCGTAGGCCTTGGCGAGCGGCTTGGCGACCTTCGAGAACTCGAGCACGAGCAGCTTGCCGCCCGGCTTGATCACGCGGTTCATTTCCTTGAGCGCGGCGTCCTTGTGCGTCATGTTGCGCAGGCCGAAGGCCACCGTGACCACGTCGAAGTGGTTGTCGGCGAAGGGCAGCTTCTCGGCGTCGCAGACCGTGGTGGGCAGCACCACGCCGGCGTCGAGCAGGCGATCGCGCCCGGTGCGCAGCATGGCTTCGTTGATGTCGGTGTGCACCACCTGGCCGGTGGCGCCGACCTTCTTCGCGAACGCCAGCGCGAGGTCGCCGGTGCCGCCCGCGATGTCGAGAACGCGCGAGCCTTCGCCCACGTTCGCGACCATCACGGTGTACGCCTTCCAGGCGCGGTGCAGGCCGGCCGACATCAGGTCGTTCATGACGTCGTAGCGCGATGCAACCGAATCGAAGACACCGCGAACGCGGCGAGCCTTCTCGCTTTCGTCGACTGTTTCGAAGCCGAAGTGTGTGGTACTCATGCGACCGATGTTAGGCCGGAAGCCTTCACATCAAGCCGACGACCCCGCGCGCACGGCGGGCATTTGTTGCTTTTTTCGTCCCGCCCTTCCTGGGCGTAGGGCTATGTTTTCAATAGCAACGCCCGGAGATTCGGGCGGTTTCGCGGACCTCAGTGGCTGCCGCAGGCGTGGCCGCTCTTGTCGATCATCGGCGCATCGCGATCGACGCCGGCCGCGGCCAGCCGCTGCTCGTAGGTGGCCCACAGTTCGGCCTGCTTCGCACCCAGTTCGTAGAGCAGGTCCCACGAGTAGATGCCCGTGTTGTGGCCGTCGCTGAAGGTCGGCTGCACGGCGTAGTTGCCCACTGGCTCGAGGTCGACCAGTTCGACGTCGCGCTTGCCCGTCTGCAGGATTTCCTGGCCCGGGCCGTGGCCCTGCACCTCGGCCGACGGCGAACAGATGCGCATCAGCTCGAAGGGAATGCGGAAGGTCGCGCCGTCCGAAAAACCCACCTCGAGCACGCGCGACTGGCCGTGCACGGTGATCGATTGCGGCGTCGGTGCGCCCGGTTTCAAACCTGCCATCAGAAGCTCCTGTTGCCCAATCGTTCGATCATCGCAGCCTCGGCCGCGGGCAGCCGCGCGGCGATGTCCGCCTCTTGCGACGCATTGCGCTCGCGCTGCACCGCCGCCCACACCGAACCCGGAAAGTGGCTGTCGCCGGCAAAGCGCGCGATCACGTGCCAGTGCAGGTGCGCCACCATGTTGCCGAGCGCGGCGAGATTGATCTTGGCCGGCGCAAGGTGCTCGCGCAGGCATTGCTCGACCACCGCCACGGCGTCCATGCAGAGCACGCGGTCGGCGGCGTCGAGGTCGGAAAATTCGACCGCATGCTCGCGCCACACCACGCGATAGAAGCCCGGGAAACCGGCCTCCTCCGCATGGATGACGCGCAGCTTCGCGCCTTCGAACACGAGGCGCCCGCCCAGGCCCTCGCACAGCACGCAGCCGGGTGCCTTCGTCACACCAGCACCCGCTCGATCCCGCCCTGGTTGGCGGCGGCCACGTAGGCCGGCATCCAGTCGGCGCCGAGGATCTTGTTGGCCATCTCGACCACGATGTAGTCGGCTTCGAGCAGCCCGTTGTTCAGGTCGTTGCCGTAGCGCGAGAGGCCTTGCAGGCAGCTCGGGCAGCTGGTGAGGATCTTCACGTTGTCGTTCGCGCCGACCTTGCCCGCATCGCGCAGCGCGGCCTCGCCCTTCTTCAGTTCCTCTTCCTTGCGGAAGCGGATCTGCGTGGAGATGTCGGGCCGCGACACGCCCAGCGTGCCCGACTCGCCGCAGCAGCGGTCGTTCTTGAGCACGTTGTCGCCGACCAGCGCCTTCACCGTCTTCATCGGGTCCTGCTGCTTCATCGGCGAATGGCAGGGGTCGTGGTACAGGTAGCCGGCACCGCCGGCACCGGCCAGGGTGATGCCCTTTTCGAGCAGGTACTCGTGGATGTCGATGATCCGGCAGCCCGGGAAGATCTTGTCGAACTGGTAACCCTGCAGCTGGTCGTAGCAGGTGCCGCAGCTCACCACCACCGTCTTGATGTCGAGGTAGTTCAGCGTGTTGGCCACGCGGTGGAAGAGCACGCGGTTGTCCGTGATCATCTTCTCGGCCTTGTCGAACTGGCCGCTGCCGCGCTGCGGATAGCCGCAGCACAGGTAACCCGGCGGCAGCACCGTCTGCACGCCCGCATGCCACAGCATGGCTTGCGTGGCGAGCCCCACCTGCGAGAACAGGCGCTCGGAGCCGCATCCGGGGAAGTAGAAGACCGCCTCGGTCTCGGAGGTGGTCGCCTTCGGGTTGCGGATGATCGGTACGTAGTCGGCATCCTCGATGTCGAGCAGCGCGCGCGCCGTCTGCTTGGGCAGGTTGCCCGGCATCTTCTTGTTGATGAAGTGGACCACCTGCTCCTTGATGGGCGCCGGGCCCAGCGTGGCCGGGGGCGCGGCGGTCTGCTTCTTCGCAAGGCCGCGCAGCAGGTCGTTGGCCAGGCGCTGCGCCTTGAAGCCCACGCCCACCATGCCCGCGCGCACCGCCTTGATGGTCTGCGGGTTGGTCGCGTTCAGGAAGAACATCGCGGCGGCGTTGCCGGGGCGGAAGCTCTTCTGGCCCATCTTGCGCAGCAGGTTGCGCATGTTCATCGACACGTCGCCGAAGTCGATCTTCACCGGGCACGGCGTGAGGCACTTGTGGCACACGGTGCAGTGGTCGGCCACGTCCTCGAACTCTTCCCAGTGCTTGATGCTGATGCCGCGGCGCGTCTGCTCCTCGTAGAGGAAAGCCTCCACCAGCAGCGAGGTCGCGAGGATCTTGTTGCGCGGGCTGTACAGCAGGTTGGCGCGCGGCACGTGCGTGGCGCACACCGGCTTGCACTTGCCGCAGCGCAGGCAGTCCTTCACGCTGTCGGCAATGGCGCCGATATCGCTCTGCTGCATGATCAGCGACTCGTGGCCCATCAGGCCGAAGCTCGGCGTGTAGGCGTTGGTCAGGTCGGCGTGCAGCGTCTGGGCCTGGCCGGCCGGGGCGCGCAGCAGCTTGCCCTTGTTGAAGCGGCCTTCGGGGTCGACCCGGGCCTTGTATTCGGTGAACGGACGCAGCTCTTCGTCGCTCAGGAACTCGAGCTTGGTGATGCCGATGCCGTGCTCGCCGGAGATCACGCCGTCCAGGCTGCGCGCCAGCGCCATGATGCGCACCACCGCGGCATGCGCGGTCTGCAGCATGTCGTAGTTGTCGCTGTTCACGGGGATGTTGGTGTGCACGTTGCCGTCGCCCGCGTGCATGTGCAGCGCGACCCACACGCGGCCCTTGAGCACGCGCTTGTGGACGGCCGTGCATTCGGCCAGGATCGGCGCGAACTCGGCGCCCGCGAAGATTTCCTGCAGCGGCTGGCGCAGCTGGGTCTTCCAGCTCGCGCGCAGCGAGTGGTCCTGCAGCTGGGCGAATTGCGCATCCACGTTCTGCAGCCAGCCGGCCCACAGCGCGCGCACCTCCTGCACCAGCGTCACGGCCTGCGCCACGCGGTCTTCGAGCAGCTCGGCCGCGGGAATCTCGTGCGCGTCGTCGGTCTTGCCAAGCGGCAGGTTGCCGCGCGTGAGGAAGGCCTCGAGCTCGTCGGTCAGCGCGAGCTTGTTCTGCAGCGACAGCTCGATGTTGATGCGCTCGATGCCGTCGCTGTATTCGGCCATGCGCGGCAGCGGGATCACCACGTCTTCATTGATCTTGAAGGCGTTGGTGTGCTTGCTGATGGCGGCCGTGCGCTTGCGGTCGAGCCAGAATTTCTTGCGCGCCTCGGGGCTGATGGCAATGAAGCCTTCGCCGCTGCGCGAGTTGGCGATGCGCACCACTTCCGAGGTGATGCGCGCCACGTCGTCGGCATCGTCGCCGGCGATGTCGCCGAACAGCACCATCTTCGGCAGGCCGCCGTGCTTCTTCGACTTGGTGGCGTAGCCCACCGCCTTCAGGTAGCGGTCGTCCAGGTGTTCCAGGCCGGCCAGCAGCACGCCCGAGCGCTTCTGCTCGGCGAACATGAAGTCCTTGATCTCGACGATGCTGGGCACCGCGTCCTTGGCGTTGCCGAAGAACTCCAGGCACACGGTGCGCGTGTGCGCCGGCATCTTGTGCACCACCCAGCGGCAGCTGGTGATGAGGCCGTCGCAGCCCTCTTTCTGGATGCCCGGCAGCCCCGAGAGGAACTTGTCGGTCACGTCCTTGCCGAGGCCTTCCTTGCGGAAGGTGCGCCCGGGAATGTCGAGGCGCTCGGTGCGCAGCTTGGTCTTGCCGTCGGCGGCGTAGTACTGCAGCTCGAACAGGGCACTTTCGGCGTCGTGGATCTTGCCGAGGTTGTGGCCGATGCGCGTGACCTCGAGCCATTCGGCCTGCGGCGTCACCATGCGCCACGAAGCGAGGTTGTCCAGCGCCGTGCCCCACAGCACGGCCTTCTTGCCGCCCGCGTTCATGGCCACGTTGCCGCCCACGCACGAAGCTTCGGCCGAGGTCGGATCGACCGCGAACACGAAGCCCGCGCGCTCGGCCGCGTCGGCCACGCGCTGCGTGACCACGCCGGCCTCGGTCCAGATGGTGGGCACGGGGTCGGCCAGGCCGGGCAGCGGCATGTGCTCGACCTCGGTCATCGCCTCGAGCTTCTCGGTGTTGATGACCACGCTCTTCCAGGTCAGCGGAATGGCACCGCCGGTGTAGCCGGTGCCGCCCCCGCGCGGAATGATGGTCAGGCCCAGCTCGATGCAGCCCTTCACCAGCAGCGCCATCTCGGCCTCGGTGTCGGGGCACAGCACCACGAACGGGTATTCCACGCGCCAGTCGGTGGCGTCGGTCACGTGCGACACGCGCGACAGGCCGTCGAACTTGATGTTGTCCTTGGCCGTGAGGCGGCGCAGCACCCGCGTGGCCTTGCGGCGCAGGGAGGCGACTTCGCGGAAGGTGGTGTCGAAGGCGGCCACCGCCTCGCCCACCAGCGCGGTGAGCTCGCCCACGAGCTGGTCGCGCGAGGCATCGCTGTCGGGGGTGCGGCGCTTCTGCACCTCGCTCAGGCGGTGCTTCAAGGCATCGACCAGCTGGCCTCGGCGGCGCGGGTTGTCCAGCAGGTCGTCGACCAGGTACGGGTTGCGCTGGACCACCCAGATGTCGCCCAGCACCTCGTAGAGCATGCGCGCCGACCGGCCGGTGCGGCGCTCGGCGCGCAGGGTCTGCAGCAGTTCCCAGCCGCGCTCGCCGAGCAGGCGAATCACGATTTCTCGGTCGGAGAAGCTGGTGTAGTTGTACGGGATCTCGCGCAGTCGCACAGGCTCTGCGGCCTGTGACAACAGCGTGTTCAACGCGGTCGGAGCATTCATCGGGGTGGCGCCACGGCCAGGCACTGCGTGCCCATTCAGCCGGGCCGGAGATTTTAGGACAGCGCCCGGAGACGTGCCCCGGGGTCCCCGCGAAGGCCTAGAACAGCACCCGGCTGCGGATGGTGCCCGGCACCTGGGCCAGCTTCTCGAGCGCGAGGTCGGACGAGGCGGCGTCGATGTCCATCACCACGTAGCCGACCTTCTCGTTGGTCTGCAGGAACTGCGAGGCGATGTTGATGTTGTTGTCCGAGAAGATCTTGTTGATCTCGGACAGCACGCCCGGCACGTTCTTGTGGATGTGCAGCAGCCGGTGCTTGCCCGGGTGGGCAGGCAGCGCCACTTCCGGGAAATTGACCGACGAGATCGACGTGCCGTTGTCGCTGTACTTGACCAGCTTCTCGGCCACTTCGCCGCCGATGTTGGCCTGCGCCTCCATGGTCGAGCCGCCGATGTGCGGCGTCAGGATCACGTTGTCCAGGCCACGCAGCGCGGACACGAACTCGTCCTTGTTGCTGCCCGGCTCGACCGGGAACACGTCGATGGCGGCGCCCCAGAGCTTCTTGGTCTTGATCGCGTTGGCCAGCGCCTCGATCTCGACCACCGTGCCGCGCGCGGCGTTGATCAGGATGCCGCCCGGCTTCATGGCGGCGATCTCGGCCTCGCCGATCATCCATTTGGTGGAGGGCAGCTCGGGCACGTGCAGGGTGACGATGTCGCTCTGCGCCAGCAGGTCGTGCAGCTTGGGCACCTGTCGGGCGTTGCCCAGCGGCAGCTTGCTGACCACGTCGTAGAAGGCCACATGCATGCCCAGCGCCTCGGCCAATACCGACAGTTGCGTGCCGATGGAGCCATAACCGACGATGCCCAGCGTTTTTCCGCGGATTTCGTGCGAGTTGACGGCCGACTTGAGCCAACCGCCGCGGTGCGCCAGCGCGTTCTTCTCGGGAATGCCGCGCAGCAGCAGGATGGCCTCGGCCAGCACCAGTTCGGCCACCGAGCGCGTATTCGAATAGGGTGCGTTGAACACCGCCACGCCGCGTTCGCGGGCCGCGTTCAGGTCGACCTGGTTGGTGCCGATGCAGAAGCACCCCACCGCCACCAGCTTGGGCGCGGCCGACAGCACGTCGGCGGTGAGCTGGCTTTGCGACCGGATGCCCAGGAAGTGCACGTCGGCCAGCTTGGCCTTGAGCTCTTCGCCCTGCAGGGCCTTCGGCAGGGTCTCGATCTGACTGTAGCCAGCTCCGCGGATCACCTCGATGGCCGAAGGATGAACGCCTTCAAGAAGAAGGAACTTGATCTTGCTTTTGTCGAGAGAGGTTTTGCTCATTCCCGGAGGCTAGCATGGTGCAGCGCAGCAAGCGGATGCACCAGGCATGAGCGCGGACAGTCAAAAGGGTTTCCCCGGGTTTGAGCTATTTCTGCTTCATGCGACAACATCCGCCGCGAAACATTCACACATGTAACCTAACATCGCGGCTTTTCAAATTCCCCTTCAGGAGTCTTCATGCGCTTCAAGACGCTTGCCATCGCTTCGGCTTTGGCCACCACGCTGGCGATGCCAGTTATCGCCCAGGCCCAGACGGAAATCCAGTGGTGGCATTCGATGGACGGCGCCCTGAACGACTGGGTCAACGACCTGGCCAAGCAATTCAACGAAAGCCAGAAGGACTACAAGATCGTGCCCACCTACAAGGGTGAATACGACCAGTCCATGGCTGCCGGCATCGCCGCCTACCGCTCGGGCAACGCGCCCGACATCCTGCAGGTCTTCGAAGTGGGCACCGCCACCATGATGTACTCCAAGGGCGCCATCAAGCCCGTGGCCGACGTCATGAAGGAAGGCGGCCAGAAGTTCGACCCCAAGGCCTACATTCCCGCCGTGGCCGGCTACTACACGGCCCCCAACGGCCAGATGCTGTCGTTCCCGTTCAACAGCTCCACGACGGTGTTCTATTACAACAAGGACGCCTTCAAGACCGCCGGCCTGGACCCCGAAAAGGCGCCCGCCACCTGGCCTGAAGTCGTTTCGGCCGCCGCCAAGCTCAAGGCCAGCGGCAACCAGTGCCCCTTCACCACCTCGTGGATGAGCTGGGCCCAGCTCGAGAGCTTCTCGGCATGGCACAACACCTCGTACGCGACCAAGAACAACGGTTTCGGCGGCCTCGACGCCCGCCTGGAATTCAACTCGCCGTTGCACGTTCGCCACTTCGAGAACCTGTCGAACATGTCCAAGCAGGGCCTGTTCGTCTACAAGGGCCGCGCCAGCAAGCCGATCACGTCGTTCACCTCGGGTGAATGCGCGATGTTCATCGGCTCGTCGGGCAGCTACGCCAGCGTGAAGCGCGACGCCAAGTTCAAGTTCGCCGAGTCGGCCCTGCCGTACTACCCGGACGTGGCGGGCACGCCGCAGAACACCATCGTGGGCGGCGCCAGCCTGTGGGTGATGTCGGGCAAGCCGGCCGCCAACTACAAGGGCGTGGCCGCGTTCTTCACGTTCCTGTCGAGCCCCAAGGTCCAGTCCGACAGCCACATGCGCACCGGCTACCTGCCGATCACCATGGCTTCCTATGAGCTGACCGAGAAGACCGGTTTCTACAAGGAAAACCCGGGTACGGACGTTGCCGTGAACCAGATGATCAAGAAGACCACCGACAAGTCGCGCGGCGTGCGCCTGGGCAACCTGCCCCAGATCCGCGCCATCGAAGACGAGGAAACCGAGCTGATCTGGACCGGCAAGAAGACCCCGAAAGAAGCGTTGGACAGCGCCGTGAAGCGCGGAAACGAACTTTTGGTGAAATTCCAGGCCGCAAACAAGTAAGCTCTGCACCCGGCTGACCGGCGCGAACGAATGTTCGTTTCGGTTCGTTTTACCCCCGCAAGCCAGCCTGCCTCCGTGCAGTGCTGGCTGTTTGCTTATTAGTGTGTCTGTGACCTGAACGCTCCCTCATGGAAAAACGCGTCCTTTTTCGTTCGAGCTGGCTGCCCTGGGCTTTGCTCGCCCCGCAGCTGATCATCGTCGGCGTCTTCTTCTTCTGGCCCGCCGGCCAGGCGCTGGTGCAATCGCTGCAGCAGCAGGATGCGTTCGGTAATTCGATCACCTGGGTCGGCCTCGACAACTTCGTGGCGCTGTGGAACGACAGCACCTACATGGCCTCGTTCCAGACCACGCTGGTCTTCTCGGCGCTGGTCACGGTGCTGGGCCTGAGCATCGCGCTGCTGCTGGCCGTCTTCGCCGACCGCGTGGTGCGCGGCTCGCGCTTCTACCGCAGCGTGCTGATCCTGCCGTACGCCGTGGCGCCGGTGGTCACCGGCCTGCTGTGGTCGTTCATGTTCTCGTCGTCGATCGGCATCGTGGCCTATTGGCTCAAGAAGATGGGCTTCAGCTGGAACCACCTGCTCAACGGCAACGACGCCATGGCGCTGGTCGTGATGGCGGCGGTGTGGAAGCAGATTTCGTACAACTTCCTGTTCTTCCTCGCGGGCCTGCAGTCGATCCCGAAGTCGCTGATCGAGGCGGCCGCCATCGACGGCGCGCGCCCGATGCGGCGCTTCTGGACCATCCAGTTCCCGCTGCTCACGCCCACCACCTTCTTCCTGCTGGTGATCAACATGGTGTACGCCTTCTTCGACACCTTCGCGATCATCGACGCCACCACGCAAGGCGGCCCGGGCAAGGAGACCGCCACGCTGGTCTACCGCGTGTACTTCGACGGCTTCCGCGGCATGGACTTCGGCGGCGCCGCCGCGCAGTCGGTGGTGTTGATGGCCATCGTCATCTGCCTCACGGTGCTGCAGTTCCGCTACGTCGAAAAGAAGGTCCAGTACTGATGACCTCCTTCACCTCCCCCATGCAATTCAATCTCTCGACGACGGAGGCCCGCCATGGTTGAGCGCCGCGCCTCCCTGGGCATCCTCGCGCACGCCATCATGATCTTCGGCGTGATCCTGGTGGTGTTCCCGATCTACCTGGCCTTCGTGGCCTCCACGCACACGCCGCAGGAAATCATGCAGGCGCCGATGCCGATCCTGCCCGGCGGCCACTTCTGGGAAACCTACAAGGCGGCGCTCACCGGCGGCGGGCGCACCAGCACCAACGTGTCGGTGGCACGCATGATCTGGGTGAGCTCTGTCATCACCTTCATCATCACCTTCGGCAAGATCAGCATCTCGCTGCTGTCGGCCTTCGCGGTGGTGTACTTCCGCTTCCCGCTGCGCAGCCTGTGCTTCTGGCTGATCTTCATCACGCTGATGCTGCCGGTCGAAGTGCGCATCGGCCCGACCTACCAGGTGGTGGCCAGCCTCGGCATGATCAACACCTTCGCCGGGCTCTCGGTGCCCCTGATCGCCTCGGCCACGGCCACCTTCCTGTTCCGCCAGTTCTTCCTGACGGTGCCCGACGAGCTGGTGGAAGCCGCGCGCGTCGACGGCGCGGGCGCCATGCGCTTCTTCAAGGACATCCTGCTGCCGCTGTCGAAGACCAGTATCGCGGCGCTGTTCGTGATCCAGTTCATCTACGGCTGGAACCAGTACCTCTGGCCGCTGATCGCCGCGACCAGCGAGAACATGTACCCGATCGTGGTGGGCATCAAGGCCATGACCGGCAACGGCGAGTCGCCGGTGGACTGGAACGTGGTGATGGCCACCGCCGTCCTGGCCATGCTGCCGCCGGGCATCGTGGTGGTGCTGATGCAGAAGTGGTTCGTCAAGGGCCTGGTCGATACCGACAAATAAAACGCTGAACGAAAAATGGCTGCTCTCTCTCTACGCAACGTCATCAAGCGCTACGGCCACGGGCCGAAAGCCAACCAGGTCATCCACGGCGTGAGCGCCGAGATCGCCGACCATGAATTCATCGTGATCGTGGGCCCCTCGGGCTGCGGCAAGTCCACGCTGCTGCGCATGGTGGCCGGCCTCGAGGAAGTCTCGGCCGGCGAGATCGCCATCGGCAACAAGGTGGTGAACCAGCTCGAACCTTCCGAGCGCGACATCGCCATGGTGTTCCAGAACTACGCGCTGTACCCGCACATGAGCGTGTTCGCGAACATGGCCTACGGCCTGAAGATCGCCAAGGTGCCGGTCGACGAGATCAAGGTGCGCGTCGACAAGGCCGCCAAGATCCTCGAGCTCGGCCACCTGCTGGAGCGCAAGCCGCGCGAACTCTCCGGCGGCCAGCGCCAGCGCGTGGCCATGGGCCGCGCCATCGTGCGCCAGCCGCAGGTGTTCCTGTTCGACGAACCGCTGTCGAACCTGGACGCCAAGCTGCGCGCGCAGACCCGCCTCGAAATCCAGAAGCTGCACCGCGAGCTGGGCATCACCTCGCTGTTCGTCACGCACGACCAGGTCGAGGCCATGACGCTGGCGCAGCGCATCATCGTGATGAACGGCGGTGTGATGGACCAGTTCGCCACGCCCGAAGAGGTCTACAACCGCCCCGCCACCACCTTCGTGGCCAGCTTCATCGGCTCGCCGCCGATGAACCTGCTCAAGCACGCGCCGGGCGTGCGCCCGGGCCAGATCCTGGGCATCCGCCCCGAGCACATGAAGCTCGACGAAAGCGGCTGGACGGTGCAGGTCGAGCAGGTCGAACTGCTGGGCGCCGAGCGCCTGGTGTACGGGCGCATCGGCGACGAGCAGATCATCATGCGCACCGACGAAGGCGACCATCCGCCGATGGCCGGCGACACGGTGAAGATCGCCGCGCGCGAAGACAAGCTGCACTGGTTCGACGCCGGCTCCGGCAAGCGCGCCGACTGACCGATGGCCGCGCCGACACCCTGGCCCTACCCGCGCTGGGTCGCGCACCGCGGCGCGGGCAAGCTGGCGCCCGAGAACACGCTGGCCGCGTTCCGGCTCGGCGCCGCGCACGGCTACCGCATGTTCGAGTGCGACGCCAAGCTCAGCGCCGACGGCGTGCCCTTCCTGATGCACGACGCCACGCTCGAGCGCACCACGAACGGCCATGGCACCGGCGGCGCGCAGCCCTGGAGCGCGCTGGCACAGCTCGACGCGGGCGGCTGGCATTCGCGCGCCTATGCGGGCGAGCCGCTGCCCACGCTGGAGAACCTAGCGCGCTACTGCCTGGCGAACGGCTACCTGCTGAACATCGAGATCAAGCCCACGCCGGGCGCCGAGCGCGAGACCGGCGAAGTGGTGGCGCGCGACGCCGCGCGCCTGTGGCAAGGCGCGGCCGTGCCGCCGCTGCTCACGTCGTTCCAGGTCGACTCGCTCAAGGGCGCGCAGGCCGCGCAACCCGAACTGCCGCGCGGGCTGCTGCTCGACAGGCTGTGGGACGGCTGGCTCGGCACCGCGAAGCAACTCGGCTGCGTGGCCATCGTCTGCAACCACGCGCTGTGGGACGCCGCGGTGGTGGCGCAGGTGCACGAAGCAGGCATGCGCGCGCTGAGCTACACGGTGAACGACGAGTGGGCCGCGCAACGCCTGATCGAACTGGGCACCGACGGCATCATCACCGACCGGGTCGACCTGTTCAGCCCGGCCGGCTGAGGCGCACGTTTCTTACAGGCGCTTACCTCATGGCCGCTTCTATGATGCGGCCATGAATTGGACCTCTCGCCTGGCGGGCTGCGGCCTCGCCATCCTGCTGGCCCTGTCGATGTGCGGCGGCGCGCTCGCACAGCCCGATGCCAGCATGAACGCCGGCTCCGGCAACCCGAACAACAGCGCGGCCGCGGCCGCAGCGGCGGCGGCCGCCGTCCCCGCGCCCACCGTGGCCGAGCTGCGCACGCAGTTCAACAAGCTCACGGCCGATTCAGGCAAGGACGGCAAGGGCGACAGCCCCGACGAAGACCCGCGCAAGCAGCTCGCGCAGATCAACGACATCGGCGCGCAGGCCGACAAGTTCGTCGCCGCGCGCACCGGCGACCTCGCCGACCTCAACGCGCGCCTGGGCGAACTCGGCAACCCGCCCGCCGCCGGCAGCACCGAAGACCCCGACATCACGCGCCAGCGCGCGCGGCTCACCAAGGAGCGCAACGCGCTCGACGCCGACATCCGGCTGGCGAAGCTGCTGTCCATCGACGTGCGCCAGCGCGGCGCCGACCTGGTCACGCAGCGGCGCGCGCTGTTCGAGGCCCAGCTGACCGAGCGCGCGGCGTCGCCGCTCTCCGACACCTTCTGGAACGACCTGCAGGAGGCCTGGCCCGACGACCTGGACCGGCTGCAGGCCATGGGCACGGCGCTGGGCGACGGCCTCGATCAGGCCCTGGCGAGCACGTCGCGCACGCCGGTGATCGCCGCGCTGATCGGCGCGCTGCTGCTGGCCTTCCTGGGCGTGTGGGCCGCCGAGCACGCCCTGACGCGGCTCGCCACGCGCATGCTGCCGGCCGGCCGGCTGCGCCGCTCGCTGCTGGTGATCGCCATCGTCGCGGCCCACGTGCTGCTGGTGGCGGTGGCCGCGCACGGCTTCGTGGAAGTGCTCAAGAACTACGCCACCTGGGACTCGCAGGCGCGCAAGGCGCTGCAATCGGCGGCGCAGGCGCTGACCTTCATGGCCTTCGTGATCGGCCTGGGCCGCGCGCTGCTGGCCACCGGCCGCCCCTCGTGGCGGCTGCCGCCGATTCCCGACGCCACGGCCAGCAAGCTCGCCGTGCTCCCCTGGCTGGTGGCGCTGGTGGCGGCGCTGGCCTGGACGCCGGCCGAGATCAACGCGCTGATCGACGCCAGCTTCGCGGCCGTGGTGGCCACGCACGTGCTGACGGCGCTGGTGCTCACGGCCCTGGTGGGCACGGTGATCTACCGGCTCAAGGCGCTGCGCGCCGATGCGCCCGAGGCCGGCCTGCCCGAGCGGCCGATGTGGGTCGGCCTGCTGGTGGCGCTGATCGGCATGCTGATGATCGCCATCTGGGTGCTGGTGGCGCTCGGCTACGTGGCGCTGGGCAGCTTCCTGGCGTCGCAGTTGACCTGGAGCGGCATCGTGGCCGCGGCCTTCTACGTGCTGTTCAAGTTCGCCGACGACGTGTTCATGGCCATCGTGGCGTCGCGCAGCACCTTCGGCCAGAAGCTGCAGAAGAGCTTCGGCCTCGCGCCGCAGACGCTGGACCAGGCGGCCACGGTGCTGTCGGGCATCAGCCGCGTGGCGCTGTTCGTCTACATGCTGATCGCGCTCGCCGCGCCGCTGGGCACCACGCCGGGCGAGGTGTTCCAGCGCAGCGGCAAGCTCGGCACGGGCGTGAAGGTGGGCGAGTTCCAGCTGGTGCCGGGCGCGATCCTGAGCGCGCTCACGGTGGCGGTGGTGGGCTTCATCGTGCTGCGGGTGTTCAAGCGCTGGCTCACGCGCAGCTACCTGCCGAACACGCAGTTCGAGCCGGGCATGCAGAGCTCGATCACCACGCTGCTGGGCTACGTGGGCGGCATCCTGGTGATCGCGTTCACGCTGTCGGCGCTGGGCATCGGCATCGAGCGCATCGCGTGGGTGGCCAGCGCGCTGTCGGTGGGCATCGGTTTCGGCCTGCAGGCGATCGTGCAGAACTTCATCTCGGGGCTCATCCTGCTGGCGGAGCAGCCGGTGAAGGTGGGCGACTGGGTGGTGCTGGGCACGGCCGAGGGCGACGTGCGGCGCATCAACGTGCGCGCCACCGAGATCCAGCTGGGCGACCGCTCCACGCTGATCGTGCCGAACTCGGAGTTCATCACCAAGACCGTGCGCAACATGACGCTGGCCAATGCCGAGGGCCGCGTGCTGATCCGCCTGCCGATGCCGCTGACCACCGACGCGCTGCGCGTGCGCGACCTGATCCTGGCCGCCTGCAAGGCGCACGAGGGCGTGCTGGAAACACCGGCGCCGTCGCTCACGCTCGAAGGCATCGAAAACGGGCTGCTGATCTTCCAGGCCATTGCCTACGTGCCGAGCCCCCGGCTGGCGGGCGGTGTGCGCAGCGACCTGCTGTTCGTGATCCTCGACGAGCTGAAGAAAGCCTCGCTGCCACTGGCGGTGCCGACGATGGTGATGGCGGCCACCGCCACGCCGGAGCCGCTGGCGACGCCCAGCGTGCCTTCGTCGCCGGCCTCGCCCATTCCCGGCGTGCAGACCTGAGGCTGGCGGAACGCGCGCTCTCCGGCAGCGCTCGCTCCAGCGCTCATTCCAGTGGCAGAGCCGTGGTGAACTTGACCTCGTTGAGGCACACGCTCGAGCGCACCGCCGACACGCCGGGCATGTGCATCAGCGTGTGCATGAGGAACTGCGAAAGCGCCTCCAGGTCCTGCGCGACCACCTTGAGCACGTAGTCGAAGTCGCCGGTCACCGAATAGCACTCCAGGATCTGCTTCATGTCGGCGATCAGGTCCTGGAACTTGGGCAGCTCGTCGACATGGCCGCGCGCCATGGTCACGTGGATGAAGGCGATCACGCCCAGCCCGATGCGGCGCGCGTTCAGCCGCGCCGCGTAGCCGTGGATCAGGCCCAGTTCTTCCAGCCGCCGGTGCCGCCGCAGGCACTGCGCGGGCGAAAGGTTGGCCACCTCCGCCAGCTCCAGGTTGGACGCGCGGCCGTTCACCTGCAGGTGCTCGAGAATCTTCCGGTCGATCCGATCCAGTGCGACGTCATGCAATTTACTCTCCTCATGCACCAAATTCATGCAATTTTATGGCGCAAAGCGGGGTAAATCCCGGCCTGTCATGCACCTTAATTGTGCAAAGTACGATCTAGACTCCGAAGCGCCCCGGAAACGCATGCCGCGATCCGAGGCCGCTGAATCCCCCACCACCGGCCCGCGCCGGCGGTTTCAGACGCATTCCATCCCCACCCGGAGACTCTTTCTCGTGAAAAACGCTTTGCTTCGCACCCCCTTCAGCGCAGTGGCCCTGGCCCTCGGCATGCTGGCCGCCGCCCCGTCGTTCGCGGCCGACACCAAGTCGGTGGCCGTGACGGCCATCGTCGAGCATCCGGCGCTGGACGCGGTGCGCGACGGCGTGAAGGCCGAGCTGAAGGCCGCCGGCTACGAAGAAGGAAAGAACCTCAAGTTCAGCTACCAGAGCGCGCAGGGCAACGTGGGCACCGCCGCCCAGATCGCCCGCAAGTACGTGGGCGATGCGCCCGACGTGATCGTGGCCATCGCCACGCCGTCGGCACAGGCCGTGGTCGCCTCGACCAAGACCATTCCGATCGTGTATTCGGCCATCACCGACCCGGTGGCCGCCAAGCTGGTGAAGAACTGGGACGCCACGGGCACCAACGTGACGGGCGTGTCCGACCTGTCGCCGCTGGAAAAGCACATTGCCCTCATCAAGCAGGTGGTGCCCGCCGCCAAGCGCGTGGGCGTGATCTACAGCCCCGGCGAAGCCAACTCGGTGGCCATCGTCGCCGCGCTGAAGAAGGCCGCCGCCGACGCCGGCATGACCGTGGTCGAGGCCGCCGCCGCCCGCACGGTGGACGTGCCGACCGCCGCGCAGAGCCTGGTCGGCAAGGCCGACGTGATCTACACGCCCACCGACAACAACGTGGTCTCGGCCTTCGAAGGCATCGTGAAGGTGGCGCAGCAGGCCAAGCTGCCGGTGGTGGCGGCCGACACGGCCACCGTGGAGCGCGGCGCCGTGGCGGCGCTGGGCCTGAACTACAGCGACATCGGCCGCCAGACCGGCAAGATCGTGGTGCGCATCCTGAAGGGCGAGAAGCCCGGCACCATCGCCTCGCAGACCAGCACCAACTTCGAGCTGGTGGTGAACCCCGGCGCGGCCAAGGCACAGGGCGTGACCCTGTCCGACGAGCTGCTGAAGACCGCGAAGGTCGTGAGCACCAAGTAAGCCCTCCGACGGGCCCGCGCCCCGCCCTCAGCGGCCGGGGCGCGCGCCTGTTCCTGTCTCGCTGCCTGCCGGAAGCCCCCACATGTCCCTCATTGCATCGCTGGGCGCCATCGAGATCGGTCTGATATTCGGACTGGTCGCGCTGGGCGTTTTCATGTCGTTTCGCATCATCAACTTTCCCGACCTCACGGTGGACGGCAGCTTTCCGCTCGGCGCCGCCGTGGCCGCGACGCTGATCGTCGCCGGCTGGAACCCGGTGGCCGCCACCGCGGCGGCCTGCGTGGCCGGCGCTGCGGCGGGCTTGATCACGGCCTGGCTCAACGTCAAGCTGAAGATCATGCAGCTGCTCGCCAGCATCCTGGTGATGATCGCGCTGTACTCCATCAACCTGCGCGTGATGGGCAAGCCCAACGTGGCGCTCATCACCGAGCCCACGGTGTTCAGCATGATCGACTTCGGCGGCATGCCGGAGCAGTGGGCCAAGCCGCTTTTGCTGCTGCTGATCGTGATCGCGGCCAAGATCGTGGTCGACATGTTCTTCGCCTCGGAAGCCGGCCTGGCGATGCGCGCCACCGGCGGCAACGCGCGCATGGCGCGGGCCCAGGGCATCTCGACCGACTTCCACACCATGGCGGGGCTGGCGCTGTCGAACGCGCTGGTGGCGCTGGCCGGCGCGCTGTTCGCGCAGAGCCAGGGCACGGCCGACATCTCGATGGGCGTGGGCACCATCGTGATCGGCCTGGCCGCGGTGATCATCGGCGAGACCTTGCTGCCCGCGCGCAGCATGGTCATCACCACGCTGGCCTGCGTGCTGGGCGCGCTGCTGTACCGCTTCTTCATCGCGCTGGCGCTGAACACCGACTTCATGGGCCTGCAGGCGCAAGACCTGAACCTCGTGACCGCCGTGCTGGTGGCCTTCGCGCTGCTGGTGCCCGCGTACAAGCGCAAGCTGCGCGCGCTTTTCAAGGGGAAGAACTGATGCTGCGCGCCCAACAACTCGAGATGACCTTCAACCCGGGCACACCCATCGAGAACCGCGTGCTGCGCGGGCTCGGCCTGGAGATTCCCACCGGACAGTTCGTCACCGTGATCGGCTCGAACGGCGCGGGCAAGTCGACCTTTCTCAATGCGGTGAGCGGCGACCTGATCGTCGACAAGGGCCGCATCGAGATCGACGGCAAGGACGTGACGCGCATGAACGCCTGGCAGCGCTCGGGCATGGTGGCCCGCGTGTTCCAGGACCCGATGGCCGGCACCTGCGAGGCGCTGACCATCGAGGAGAACATGGCGCTGGCCTGGAAGCGCGGCGAGCGCCGGGCCTTCGGCTTTGCGCTGAACCGCAAGCTGCGCGAACTGTTCCGCGAGAAGCTGTCGATCCTGAAGCTGGGGCTGGAGAACCGGCTGGCCGACCGCATCGGGCTGCTGTCGGGCGGCCAGCGGCAGGCGGTGAGCCTGCTGATGGCGTCGCTCAAGCCCTCGCGCATCCTGCTGCTGGACGAGCACACCGCCGCGCTCGACCCCAAGACCGCTGCCTTCGTGCTGGAACTCACGGCCAAGATCGTCGAGGCCGGCCAGCTCACCGCGATGATGGTGACGCACAGCATGCGCCAGGCGCTGGACTACGGCTCGCGCACGGTGATGCTGCACGAGGGCCAGGTGATCCTCGACGTGGCCGGGCCGCAGCGCGCGGGGCTGGACGTGCCCGACCTGCTGCGCATGTTCGAGCAGACGCGCGGCGAGAAGCTGGACGACGACAAGCTGCTGCTGGCCTGATGGACGCATCGGCCACCCCCCTCGTGCGCGCCATGCGCGCGGACGACCTCGACGCCGTGCTCGCGGTCCAGCTCGCCTGCTACGGCGCGGGGTTCGTGGAGAGCGGCGAGCTGATCGCGCGGCGGCTTGCGGCTGCGCCGCACACGGGCTGGGTCGCGGATCACCTGGGACACGTGCGGGCCTACCTGGCGGGGTATCCGTCGATGGTGGGCAAGCTCACGCCCTTGCACGGGGAGTTCGAGGTGGCAGCCGCCGCCGATGCGCTCTACCTGCACGACCTGGCCGTGCACCCGGACGCCTCGGGGCTGGGCCTGGGGCCACGGCTGGTGCGCCATGCCTGGGCGCATGCGGCACAGGCCGGCTGGCGGCATTCGACGCTGGTGTCGGTGCAGTCGTCGGTGGGGTTCTGGGAGCGCCAGGGCTATGTGGCGACACAGCCCGCCGGCCCCGGGCAACTGGCCCGGCTGGCCACCTACCCCGGCGATTCGGTTTTCATGATGCGGCGGCTGGACTGACCGGCCGGCCCGGCTCGCCTGGCTTTCAGCGGCGCCAGCCGCGCATCGCCAGCCACTGGACGACGCCGCAGACCACCACCAGCGCGGCATAGGTCGTCATCAGCCCGTCGCGCCCGGACACCACGAGGCCGGCCACCAGCACGGCGACGCCTGCAAGGAAGGTGAACGCGCACTGCACCCACCAGCCCGGCACGCCAGCGCGCCGGCCGCCCAGGAAGCGCCCGGCAAAGGCCAGCACCAGCGCCAGGAAGGCCGCGGGTGCCACAAAATTAAGCAGGTGATTCAGGAGGGCCAGCAGGTCCATCGGGGTGTATCGGGAGGGGGCCGCAGGCGCGAGGCCATGCGGCAAGGGGTATGGCTGTCATAGGGAAAGCCATTTGTCCCCGCGCAAGCCTGGTGCGGCTGCTGATTTTATAATCACGCGCATGTCTGTCTGGGCTCTTGGCTTGAACCACACGACCGCGCCGCTCGATCTGCGCGGTCGTTTCGCGTTCGCGCTCGACCAGATCGCCCCGACGCTGCAGAGCCTGCGCAGTTCCTTTGCCCCCGGCCACCACCCCCAGGTCGAGGCCGCGATCATCTCCACCTGCAACCGCACGGAGATCTATTGCGCCTCCGAGCACATCGCGCTCGACCACACCTTCGGCTGGCTGGCGCAAAGCGGCGGCGTGGCCCCGGCCCTGCTGCGCTCCCATGCCTACACCCTGCACAACGACGAAGCCGCGCGCCACGCCTTCCGCGTGGCCAGCGGGCTCGACTCGATGGTGCTTGGTGAAGCGCAGATCCTCGGCCAGATGAAAGACGCCGTGCGCGCGGCCGAAACCGCCGGCGCGCTCGGCAGCACGCTGAACCAGCTGTTCCAGCGTTCGTTTGCCGTCGCCAAGGAAGTGCGCACCGCCACCGAGATCGGCGCGCACTCCATCAGCATGGCCGCCGCCGCCGTGCGCCTGGCCGGCCAGCTGTTCGAAGACCTGCGCACCACGCGCGTGCTGTTCGTCGGCGCGGGCGAAATGATCGACCTCGCGGCCACGCACTTCGCGGCCAAGGAACCCAAGTCGATCGCCATTGCCAACCGCACGCTCGAACGCGGCGAGAAGCTGGCCTCGCGCTTCGGCGGCGAGGCCATGCGGCTGGCCGACCTGCCCTCGCGGCTGGCCGAGTTCGACATCATCGTGAGCTGCACCGCCAGCACGCTGCCGATCATCGGCCTGGGCGCCGTGGAGCGCGCGCTCAAGGCACGCAAGCACCGCCCGATGTTCATGGTCGACCTGGCCGTGCCGCGCGACATCGAGCCCGAAGTGAAGGCGCTCGAGGACATCTACCTCTACACCGTGGACGACCTCGCACAGGTCGTGCAACAGGGCCAGGCCAACCGCCAGGCCGCCGTGGCGCAGGCCGAAGTGATCATCGACGCCGGCGTGCAGAGCTTCATGCACTGGCTGGGCCAGCGCGGCACCGTGCCGCTGATCCAGCAGCTCAACGCGCAGGCCGACGAGTGGCGCGCCGCCGAGATGGCGCGCGCCCGCAAGCTGTTGGCCAAGGGCGAACCGGTCGAGGCCGTGCTCGAGGCCATGTCGCGCGGGCTCACGCAGAAGATGATGCACGGCGCCATGGCCGAGCTGCACGCGGGCGACGCCGCCTCGCGCGAACAGACGGCGCAGACCATCTCGCGCCTGTTCCTGCGCAAAGAGCGTTAGCGACGCTGGTCGGCGCCGGGCCCTTCGCGGCCGCGGCTTCTTCATGCGCCCTGCGGCCGCACGGCGGCACTCCTCATTTTTTCGAGCTTTCCCGAGTCCTTTTCAGCCGTGAAATCCTTCCTGCGCCACCAACTCGAACGCTATGCCCAGCGCCTGGGCGAACTCGACTTCCTGCTTTCGCGCGAGGACATCATGAGCGACATGGCGCAGTACCGCACCATCTCGCGCGAGCATGCCGAAATCACGCAGATCGCGGGCCGCTACGAACGCTTCAAGCAGCGTGAATCCGACATCGCCGGCGCCCGGGACATGCTCGACGACCCCGACATGGCCGAGATGGCGAAGGAAGAAATCGACGGCGCCGAGGCCGAGCTGGTCCAGCTCGAGGAAGAGCTGCAACGCCTGCTGCTGCCCAAGGACCCGGACGACGCGCGCAACGCGTTCCTCGAAATCCGCGCGGGCACGGGCGGCGACGAATCGGCCCTGTTCGCGGGCGACCTGCTGCGCATGTACACGCGCTACTGCGAGCGCGCCGGCTGGCGCTGCGAGGTGGTGAGCGAGAGCGAGAGCGAGCTCGGCGGCTACAAGGAAGTGGTGGTGCGCATCTCGGGCGACGACGTGTTCGGCCACCTGCGCTTCGAGTCGGGCGGCCACCGCGTGCAGCGCGTGCCGGCCACCGAGACACAAGGCCGCATCCACACCAGCGCCTGCACGGTCGCCGTGCTGGCCGAGCCCGATGAAACCGTGGCGGTGCAGATCAACCCCGCCGACCTGCGCATCGACACCTACCGCGCGAGCGGCGCCGGCGGGCAGCACATCAACAAGACCGACTCGGCCGTGCGCATCACGCACATTCCGACCGGCATCGTGGCCGAATGCCAGGACGACCGCAGCCAGCACCGCAACAAGGCCAAGGCGCTGCAGGTGCTGTCGGCGCGCATCCAGGAGAAGGAGCGCAGCGAGCGCGCCGCCAAGGACGCCGCCATGCGCAAGGGGTTGATCGGCAGCGGCGACCGTTCCGACCGCATCCGCACGTACAACTTCCCGCAGGGCCGGCTCACGGACCACCGCATCAACCTCACGCTCTACAAGCTGCTCGCCATCATGGAGGGCGACATGGGCGACGTGCTCGAAGCACTGCGCGCCGCGCGCGAGGCCGAACAACTGGCCGAGCTCGAGTCGAGCCTGCCGGCGTGATGGACACCGGGAACCCGTTGCCGTCGACCGTGGCGCAGGCGCTGGCCGCGGCCGTTGCGCTGGGCGCGGACCGGCTCGACGCGCAGTTGCTGCTGCTGCATGCGCTGGGCCGGGCCCCGCACGACCGGGCGTGGCTGCTGGCGCACGACACCGACGCCATGCCCGAGGCGGCCTGGTCCGCGCTGGCCGCGCAGCTGTCGCGCCGCCTGGCGGGCGAGCCGGTGGCCTACCTGCTGGGCGAGAAGGAATTCCACGGCCTCGACCTGCACGTCGATGCCCGCGTGCTGGTGCCCCGCCCGGACACCGAGACGCTGGTCGAATGGGCGCTGCTGTGCCTCGAAGGCCAGCCCGCCCCGCGCGTGCTCGACCTCGGCACCGGCAGCGGCGCCATCGCACTGGCGCTGCAGAACGCCCGGCCCGACGCGCAGGTCGATGCGGTCGATGCCAGCGCCGATGCGCTTGCGGTGGCCGAAGCCAACGCCAGGCGCCTGGGCCTGCCGGTGCGCTTCGCCCAGGCGAACTGGCTCGACGGCGCCGCCAGCGGCTACATGGTCATCGCCAGCAACCCGCCGTACATCGCCGCCGGCGATCCGCACCTGCCCGCCCTGCGCCATGAACCCGTTTCCGCGCTGGTCGCGGGCGCCGACGGCCTCGACGACATCCGCCAGATCGTGCGCCACGCCCCCGCGCACCTCGCAGCGGGCGGCTGGCTGCTGCTCGAACACGGCCACGACCAGGCCGCCGCCGTGCGCCAACTGCTCGCCGATCGCAGTTTTGCCGAGGTGCAAAGCCGCGACGACCTCGCCGGCATCCCGCGCTGCTCCGGCGGAATCTGGCGCGCAGTGAAATAATCCCCTCAGCCCACTTTTCAGGAGTCCCCATGTCCGACGCTCAACAACGCATCGACGATCTCGTCAAAACCAACGAACTCGTGCTCTTCATGAAGGGCAACGCCAGTTTCCCGATGTGCGGCTTCTCGGGCCGCGCGATCCAGATCCTGAAGGCGGTCGGTGTCGACACCAAGGCGCTCAAGACCGTCAACGTGCTCGAAGACGACGGCATTCGCCAGGGCATCAAGGAATACAGCAACTGGCCCACCATTCCGCAGCTCTACGTGAAGGGCGAGTTCATCGGCGGCTCGGACATCATGATGGAGATGTACGAATCCGGCGAGCTGCAGCAAGTGGTGAACGGCAGCCCGGCCTGATCGCCTGATTTCACGGCGCACGCCATGAGCCACGATCACGGCCACCCGCATGACGACGGCCATGAGGCCGCACCGGCCTGGAAGCACGACGGCGTGCGCGTGGTCGGCGCCAACCAGCTCGACGTCAATACCGCGCAGACGCCCGGCATGAACCGGGCGGCCGCCATCAACTTCGCGCGTGTCGGTGCGCAAAAGCTGTGGGCCGGCACCGTCACCATCCACGCGGACGCCAAGACCGGCGCCCATCACCACGGCCCGCTCGAGTCGGTGATCTACGTGGTGCGCGGGCGGGCCCGCATGCGCTGGGGCGAGAAGCTCGAGTTCACGGCCGAGGCCGGACCGGGCGACTTCATCTACGTGCCGCCCTATGTGCCGCACCAGGAAATCAACGCCAGCGCGACCGAGCCGCTCGAATGCGTGCTGTGCCGCAGCGACGGCGAGGCAGTGGCCGTGAACCTCGACATCGAGCCTGTGGAAAAGCCCGAATCGGTACTCTGGGTCGACCCGACCCACCCGCACGGCGGCGTCTGAGCGTTTCCAGCGGGCCGAGTCATGGCACCATGGCGCTCTTCACAGTGCCACCATGACCCTGACCCAAAGCCTGCTCATCATCGTCTTGCTGATCGCGTTGAGCGCGTTCTTCTCCCTTGCCGAAATCACCCTGGCCGCCTCGCGCCGCCTGCGTTTGCGCCAGATGGCCGACGAGGGCGACCCGCGCGCGGAGAAGGTGCTGCGTGTGCAGGAGCAGCCCGGCCACTACTTCACCGTGGTGCAGATCGGCCTGAACGCGGTGGCCATCCTCGGCGGCGTGGTCGGCGAGGGTTCGCTGAGCCCTTACTTCGCGGGTTTCTTCGAGCGCTGGCTGAGCGTGGAGGCCTCGGCCAGCGTGGCCTTCCTTTGCTCGTTCGTGATCGTCATCGCGGTGTTCCTGGTGTTCGCCGACCTGTTCCCCAAGCGCCTGGGCATGAGCAACCCCGAGCAGCTGGCGGTGCGCATGGTCGGGCCGATGCAGCTGCTCATCACCACCTTCAAGCCGCTGGTGTGGTTCTTCACGCGCTGCACCGACCTGCTGTTCAAGGTGCTGGGCATGCCGATGGCGCGCGACGACAAGATCACCTCCGCCGACATCCTCGCCATGACCGAAGCCGGCGCGCGCGCCGGCGTGCTCGCGGTGCGCGAGCAGCAGGTGATCGCCAACGTGTTCGAGCTGGAGACGCGCCTGGTGAGCAGCGTGATGACCGCGCGCGACAGCATCGCCTGGTTCCTGCATGACGACCCCGAGACCGTGCTGCGCGCGCGCATCGTGGCCGAGCCCTTCTCGGCCTACCCGGTGTGCGACGGCGACATCGACCATGTGCTGGGCTACGTGGACGCCAAGGACATGTTCCAGCGCGTGCTCAGCGGCCAGCCGCTGGCCTTCGACCAGGGCCTGCCGCTGCACAAGGCGCTGGTGATTCCCGACCGGCTGTCGCTCACCGAAGTGCTCGAGCAGTTCCAGCAGGCGCATGAAGACTTCGCGATCATCGTCAACGAGTACAGCCTGGTGGTGGGCGTGATCACGCTCAACGACGTGATGAGCACGGTGATGGGCGACCTGGTGTCGATGCCCGACGAAGAGCAGATCGTGCAGCGCGACGAGAACTCGTGGCTCATCGACGGCGTGACGCCCATCCAGGACGTGCAGCGCGCGCTGCACATCGACGAGCTGCCGCACCCCGAAGAGTACGAAACGCTCGCCGGCTTCCTGATGGTGATGCTGCGCCGCGTGCCCAAGCGCACCGACAACGTGACCTGGGGCGGCTACACCTTCGAGGTGATGGACGTGGACAGCTACCGCATCGACCAGGTGATGGTCACGAAGGGCTCGGGCACCGCGAAGGCGCCGGCCGGCTGACGGGACTCGACCGCGGTTCAGCCCGCGGCGACGCGGTCCTTGTTGTCCCGCTCGCGTTCCTTGTCGCTGAAGGCCCAGAGCCGCTGGTTCGCGAACACGGCGTTGGGGTACGGCGACTTGCCGCGGCTGCCGTTGTAGCGGCCCAGCGTCATGTACAGGTCGCCGTTCTCGCGGTCGAGGTAGTGGCGCAGGATGACGCAGCCGAAGCGCAGGTTGGTCTGCATGTGGAAGAGCTTGGCCGAGTCGCTGTCGCCGATCACACGCGTCCAGAACGGCATGACCTGCATGTAGCCGCGCGCGCCGGCACTGGACACCGCGAACTTGCGGAAGTTGCTCTCGACCTGCACCAGCCCCAGCACCAGGCTCACCTCGAGCCCCGAGCGCTTGGCTTCGTACCAGGCGGTCTGCAGGAACTCGATGCGAGACGGCGCGTCGGCCACCTTCTTCTTGAGGCGCTCGCTCATCTCGCCGAGCCAGCGCAGGTAGGCCAGCCGGGCGTCGGTGTTCGCGAACTGCGGCACCGGCGGGGCCTTGTTGTGGATGGCCGAGCTCAACGCGGTGCGCACCGAGTCGATCAGCGGCTCCTCGATCTGTGCACCGGCCAGGGCGGTCTGCGGCAGCGACAGCCCGGCCAGGGCACCGGCGGCCGTCACGGCGGCGCCCAGGCACTGGCGTCGCGAGAGGCCGCCCTCCAGGCTCATTTCCCGAGCTTGCCGGCGATGAAGTCGGCGATGCCGGCCGCAGGCACCTTGGTGGCAGCGGTGTCGCGGCGGCCCTGGTATTCCAGTTGGCCTTCCTTCAGGCCGCGGTCGGAGATGACCACGCGGTGCGGCACGCCGATGAGCTCCCAGTCGGCGAACATCGCGCCGGGGCGTTCGCCGCGGTCGTCGAGCAGCACGTCGACGCCCTTGGCCAGCAGCTCTTCGTAGAGCGCCTCGGCGGCGGTCTTGACCTCGGCGCTGCGGTCCATGCCGATCGGGCAGACCACCACGGTGAAGGGCGCGATCGCGTCGGGCCAGATGATGCCGCGCTCGTCGTGGTTCTGTTCGATGGCGGCGGCGGGCAGGCGCGTGATGCCGATGCCGTAGCAGCCCATCTCGAGGAACTGCGGCTTGCCGCCTTCGTCGAGGTAGGTGGCGTTCATGTCCTTGCTGTACTTGGTGCCCAGCACGAACACGTGGCCCACCTCGATGCCGCGCTCGATGGCCAGCACGCCCTTGCCGTCGGGCGAGGCGTCGCCCGCCACCACGTTGCGCAGGTCGGCCACGATTTCGGGCTCGGGCAGGTCGCGGCCCCAGTTGACGCCGGTCATGTGGAAGTCGGCCTCGTTGGCACCGGTGATCCAGTCGGCCATGACCGCCACTTCGCGGTCGGCCACCATCTTCACGGGCTTCTTGAGGTTGAGCGGGCCCAGGTAGCCCGGCTTGCAGCCGAAGTGCTCGTCGATCTCGGCCAGGGTCGCGAAGCGGAAGCCCTTGTCGAGGCCGGGCAGCTTGCCGACCTTGATCTCGTTCATGTCATGGTCGCCGCGCAGCAGCAGCAGCCAGACCTGCGAGCCCTTGGCGTTGCCGGCGGCGTCGACGATCTCGGTGGCCAGCACGAGCGACTTCACCGTGGTCGACAACGGCACGCCGAGCAGCACGGCCACGTCTTCGCAAGTGCTCTTGCCCGGGGTGGGCGTCTTCTCGAGCGCGTTGGCGGCGGCGGGACGCGGGCCGGCCGGAGCGAGCGCCTCGGCCTTTTCCATGTTGGCCGCGTAATTGCTGTCGGGGCAGTAGACGATGGCGTCCTCGCCCGTCGCGGCGATGACCTGGAACTCTTCGCTCAGGTCGCCGCCGATGGCGCCGCTGTCGGCCGCGACGGCGCGGTAGCGCAGGCCGAAGCGATCGAAGATGTTGCGGTAGGCCTGTGCCATGACCTGGTAGCTGGCCTTGGCGGCGTCGAGGTCGCGGTCGAAGCTGTAGGCGTCCTTCATGATGAATTCGCGCCCGCGCATCAGGCCGAAGCGCGGACGGCGCTCGTCACGGAACTTGGTCTGGATCTGGTAGAAGTTCTTCGGCAGCTGCTTGTAGCTGCGGATCTCCTGGCGCGCGATGTCGGTCACCACCTCTTCGCTGGTCGGCTGGATCACGAAGTCGCGGTCGTGGCGGTCCTTGATGCGCAGCAGCTCGGGGCCCATCTTCTCGAAGCGGCCGGTCTCCTGCCAGAACTCGGCGGGCTGCACCACGGGCATCGTCATCTCGACGGCACCGGCACGGTTCATTTCCTCGCGCACGATCGCCTCGACCTTGCGGATCACGCGCAGGCCCATGGGCATGTAGGTGTAGATGCCCGTGCCGAGCTTCTTGATCATGCCGGCACGCGTCATGAGCCGGTGGCTCGCGACCTCTGCGTCAGCCGGCGCTTCCTTGAGGGTGGAGACAAAAAATCGGGAAGCTTTCATCGGGATCGTGGTGATGGATTGGCTGGATTCGAGGTTCGGAAGTGGGGGACTGCTCCCCCGGAGAGACCCTGAGAGCCTGGCATCGGCAGCTTGCCGGGGGCACCCCGGCATGCATAATCGACTCAGTTCAAAAATTGGGGTTTGATTATGCTCGACCGGGACGGCTTCAGGCCCAACGTCGGCATCATCCTGCTCAACCAGAGAAACCAGGTTTTCTGGGGCAAGCGCATACGCACACATTCCTGGCAGTTCCCGCAAGGCGGCATAGATCGCGGCGAGAGTCCCGAGCAAGCCATGTTTCGGGAACTGCACGAGGAAGTGGGGCTCCACCCGGAGCATGTGCGCATCGTGGCCCGTACCCGCGACTGGTTGCGCTACGAGGTGCCGGATCGGTTCATCCGCCGTGACGCACGGGGCCACTACAAGGGCCAGAAACAAATCTGGTATTTGCTGCAACTCGTCGGCCACGACTGGGATCTCAACCTGCGTGCCACCGACCATCCGGAGTTCGACGCTTGGCGCTGGCACGACTACTGGGTGCCGCTCGACGTGGTCGTCGAGTTCAAGCGCGGCGTCTACGAGATGGCGCTGACCGAGCTTGCTCGCTACCTGCCACGGCAGGATTTCCGCAACCGCTTCCTGCGCAGCAACGTGCGTGCTCGAGAGTTCGAGCGCCACTCGCTGGACGCCGGAGCGCCTCCCGGACTGGACCTGCCGCCCGGCGGCAGTTTCGATCCGCATCCCGACATTCCTTCCGCGAGCGATGAACCTCCTCTTCCCCACAACAAAGCGCCCTTCCTTCCGACGCCACGCTGAACGCGCCCTCCTCCTCGCCTGCTTCGGCATCCTCGCGGGATGCGCATCGGGTCCGCACGACACGGAGAACCCCGACTGGGCGCAGGCAGGCATGCCACCTCCACCGAAGCGCTACGAGACGGACAGGGAGTGGGAAGAGACCGCCACGCCAGCGCCGCCGACCTTCAGCGAAAGCCGGCTGCTGCCGATCGAGATGCCGCCGTACATGAGCCTGCGCTTCGGGGTCGACCCGCAGACGATCGCCATCACCGGCGACGGCATCGTTCGCTACGTGGTGGTCGCGCACAACAAGAGCGGCGGCGCAGTGAACGCCTTCTACGAGGGCGTGCGCTGCTCGACCGCGGAAATGAAGAGCTACGCCCGCTACAACAACGGCGCCTGGCAGGACACGCCGAAGCCGGAGTGGAAGCGCCTGAACGACATGAACTCCAGCTACACGCGAGCTCTGTCGACACAGGCCCTGTGCCGCGGCAACGCGCCGCGCGACTCGGTGGGAGCGATGGTGCAGAACCTGCGGAACCCGGTGCGGGAAGTGCAGTAAACCTGCACGGAGAGACAAACAACAACGGGGCCTTGTGCCCCGTTTTTTATTTTCAGCCCGGCATCAACACCATGTTGTCGCGGTGGACCATTTCAGGCTCCGCCACGTAGCCCAGCAGCCGTTCGAACTCGGTCGACGGCTTGCGGCACAAAAGCCGTGCTTCCACGCTCGAGTAGTTGGCAAGACCGCGCGCCAGTTCGACACCGCTGTCGTCGCGCACGGCAATGACGTCGCCGCGCGAGAACTCGCCCGAAACGCTGGTCATGCCGATCGGCAGCAGGCTCTTGCCTTCTGCGCGCACCTTGGCGGCCGCGCCTGCGTCGACGACCACGGCGCCGCGCAGCTGCAGGTGATCGGCCATCCAGCGCTTGCGGGCCTGGTGCTTGGCGGTCTGCGCCACCAGCAGGGTGCCGATCGACTCGCCGCGCGTCAGGCGCAACAGCGCCTCGGGCTCGCGGCCCCACGCGATGACGGTGGAAGCGCCCGACCCGGCGGCGCGCTTGGCCGCGAGGATCTTGGTGATCATGCCGCCGCGGCCGATGCTCGACCCCGCGCCGCCTGCCATCGCCTCGAGCGCCGGGTCGCCGGCAGCGGCTTCGTGGACGAACTTGGCGTCGGGGTCCTTGCGCGGATCTGCGGTGTACAGGCCCTTCTGGTCCGTCAGGATGACCAGCGCGTCGGCCTCGACCAGGTTGGCCACGAGCGCGCCGAGCGTGTCGTTGTCGCCGAACTTGATCTCGTCGTTGACGACGGTGTCGTTCTCGTTGATGACGGGCACCACGCCCAGCTTGAGCAAGGTGACGAGCGTGGAGCGTGCGTTGAGGTAGCGCTCGCGGTCGGCCAGGTCGGCGTGCGTCAACAGCACCTGGGCGCTGCCGATCTCGTTCTCGCGCAACTTGGTCTCGTACATCTGGGCCAGGCCCATCTGGCCCACGGCCGCGGCCGCCTGCAGCTCGTTGATTTCATGCGGGCGGGTGCGCCAGCCAAGGCGCTTCATGCCTTCGGCGATCGCGCCGCTAGACACCATGACGACCTCGCGCCCATCGCGCACCAGTGCCGCGAGCTGCCGGCACCACTCGCCGATGGCCGCTTCATCAAGACCGCGCCCCTCGTTGGTCACGAGGCTGGAGCCCACCTTGACGACGATTCGGCGGGCGTCCCGCAAGGCAGTGGATCCGGAGTTCGAGGTCATTTGGGGCGGTGCGGTCTTGAATGCTGCTGTGTTGTCTGTCTGTCTTTGGGCAGCACCGCGAGGCGGTGCGGCGGTGCCGCTCAGGTGCCCTCGGGTGGCAGCGGCACGAAACGCGGATCGACGACGACCGGCTCCTGCTCGGCCACCTGCTGCGCCTTGACCTGCTGGTAGACGGCCTGCACCAGGTGCTCGCAGCCTTCGCGCGTGAGCGCCGAGATCTCGAACACCGGGCCCTTGAAGCGAAGGCGCTTCACGACGTCCTTGACACGCGCCGGGCGCTCTTCGGCCGGCACCATGTCCAGCTTGTTGAGCACGAGCCAACGCGGCTTTTCATAGAGCGCAGCGTCGTACTTCTTGAGCTCGCCGACGATGGCCTTGGCCTGCGCGACCGGGTCGACGGCGTCGTCGAACGGCGCCATGTCGATGACGTGCAGCAGCAAACGCGTGCGCTGCAGGTGGCGCAGGAAGAGATGGCCCAGGCCGGCGCCTTCGGCGGCACCTTCGATGAGACCAGGGAGATCGGCCACCACGAAGCTCTGCTCCGGACCGACGCGCACCACACCGAGGTTCGGGTGCAGCGTGGTGAAGGGGTAGTCCGCGATGCGCGGACGGGCATTGGAGATGGCGCTGATCAGCGTCGACTTGCCCGCATTGGGCATGCCGAGCAGGCCCACGTCGGCCAGCACCTTCAGCTCGAGCTTGACGCTGCGCTTCTCACCAGGCCAGCCGGGCGTCTTCTGACGCGGCGCGCGGTTGATGGCGCTCTTGAAGCGCATGTTGCCGAAGCCGCCGTCGCCGCCCTTGGCGATGGTGATGACCTCGCCCTCGTTCAGCAGCTCGAACAGCACCTCGCCCGTTTCGGCGTCGGAGATGATCGTGCCGACCGGCATCTTCAGGGTGATGTCATCGCCCGCGGCGCCGAACATGTCGGAGCCCATGCCGTGCTCGCCGCGCTTGGCCTCGTGGCGGCGCGAGTAGCGGAAGTCGACCAGGGTATTGAGATTGGAATCGGCTACCGCGAAGACGTGGCCGCCGCGGCCGCCGTCGCCGCCGTTGGGGCCGCCGAATTCCTTGTACTTCTCATGACGGAACGACACGCAGCCGTTGCCGCCATCGCCCGCGGCGATGTCGATGAAGGCTTCGTCGACGAACTTCATGGGATGTCCAGTTTACAAATGAAGAAGCCCCGGCAATGCGGGGCCTCGGGTGATCGAAGTGACTGCGAGGCTTACGCCGCGGGGGTCACGTTGACCGTGTGCTTGTTCAGAGCACCCTTGTGACCGAACGACACGTGGCCGTCGACCAGGGCAAACAGCGTGTGGTCCTTGCCCACGCCGACGTTCACGCCGGGGTGGAACTGGGTGCCGCGCTGGCGCACGATGATCGAGCCTGCGCTGATCAGTTCGCCGCCGAACGCCTTCACGCCGAGCATCTTGGGCTTGGAATCGCGCCCGTTTCGCGTTGAGCCGCCGCCTTTTTTCTGTGCCATGGAATGTGCTCCTTAGCCGGCGATCGCGCCAATTTGCAGTTCGGTGAACTGCTGGCGATGGCCTTGACGTTTCTGATAGTGCTTGCGACGGCGCATCTTGAAGATGCCGACCTTGTCGTGCTTGCCGTGCGACAGTACCGTGACTGTCACCGTTGCGCCGGACACCAGGGGCGTGCCAACCTTGATTTCAGCGCCGTTTCCGACAGCCAGAACCTGGTCGATCACGATTTCCTGGCCTACGTCCGCAGCAATCTGTTCTACTTTAATTTTTTCGCCGGAAGCAACGCGATACTGCTTGCCGCCGGTTTTTATGACCGCGTACATGTAAACCTCTTAGAAATTGAGTCTCCGCAGCGAATTCCGCAGAGCCCAAGATTATAGCGCGGTTTGCGGTCGCGAGCCAGCCCGAGCCCGGCGCGTAACCGGCGCAAGGCGATGGCTCCCTATAATTTGAGGCTTCCGACCCTCTTTTTACTTGGGTCGCCCCCTTCCAGCAGCGCTCTGCGCCCACGCCTTGCCAGTTCCCGCCGCCGACACCCCCCCCACCGCCACAGTGCTGGACCTGATTGCCGGCGACATGGTCGAAGTCGACCGTGTGATTGCCCGCCGCCTCGATACAGGCGTGCCGCTGGTCAGCCAAGTTTCCAAATACATCATCTCCGCGGGCGGAAAGCGCCTGCGGCCCGCACTGCTGCTGCTGATGTCGGGCGCGCTCGGTTATACCGGCGAACAGCGCTTCAATCTCGCGGCCGTCGTGGAGTTCATCCATACAGCGACCCTGCTGCACGACGATGTGGTCGACGAATCGACCCTGCGGCGTGGCCGCGCCACCGCCAATGAGTCGTTCGGCAACCCGGCCAGCGTGCTGGTCGGCGACTTCCTCTATTCACGTGCATTCCAGATGATGTTGGACGCAAACAACATGCGCGTGATGCAGATCCTGGCCGAGGCGACCAATGTGATCGCGGAAGGCGAGGTGCTGCAGTTGATGAACATGCACGACGCATCACTGGACGAAGCGGCCTACCTGCGAGTGATCCGCTCGAAGACCGCCAAGCTCTTCGAAGCCAGCACCCGGCTCGCCGCCGTTCTTGCCGGCGCCACGCCTGAAGTCGAGGAAGCCTGCGCCACCTACGGACAAGCGCTTGGCACCGCCTTCCAGGTGATCGACGACGTTCTCGACTACGCAGGCGATGCACAGGAAACCGGAAAAAACGTCGGTGACGACCTGCGCGAAGGCAAGACCACGCTGCCGCTCATCTTTGCAATGCAGCGCGGCACCTCTGCCCAGAGCGAACTGGTGCGCGCCGCCATCGAGGCCGGAGACACTGCGCAACTGGGCAAGATCGTCGAGATCGTGCGCGAAACCGGCGCCCTCGACGCCTCGCGCGCAGCCGCAGCCGCCGAAGCAGAGCGCGCGATTCACGCATTAAAAGGCTTCCCGTCCAATTTGCACGCTTCAGGTTTGCTACAATTGGCGGCTCAGTTGCTTGAGCGACGTGCCTGAACACCTCATTGAGTTGGCATCTAGGAACGATTACTTTTTTCTTGCAACCATCGGGGTGTAGCTTAGCCTGGTAGAGCGCTACGTTCGGGACGTAGAGGCCGGAGGTTCGAATCCTCTCACCCCGACCAGCCTTTGGCTGGCATAAATAAATGGCCGTGCCTGTTGCTGTGTGGCGATTTACAGCACAGGCCTGTTCAGCGATGATCGTGAAGCACTTTTTCACATCTTTTGCATTTGCTGAATGGCCGCTGCCGAACTTCCCGTCAAAGAAAACTCGCAAATCGCACTCCCAGGGCTTGCGCGTGCCCTCGTCTCGGCCGGCAAGCTCCCCGCCAAATCCGCGGAGGACATCTATCAAAAGTCACTGAGCGGCCGTACCAGCTTCATCGCGGAGTTGACGGGCTCCGGTGCCGTGTCGGCAGCCGATCTGGCGCACACGCTGTCGACAGCCTTCGGCGCACCGCTGCTCGACCTCGACGCCATCGATCCGCAGCGCCTGCCCAGGGACCTGCTCGACCCCAAGCTGTGCCACGCGTACCGCATCGTGGTGCTCAGCAAGCGCAACAACCGTCTCATCGTTGCGACGGCCGATCCTTCGGATCAGCAGGCGGCGGAGAAGATCAAGTTCGCCTCTCAGATGGGTGTCGACTGGGTCATCGCCGAATACGACAAGCTGTCGCGCATGGTCGAGGCCACCGCTGCGAGCGCTGCGGAGACCATCAACAGCATCGTTGGTAGCGAGTTCGAATTCGACGAGGCTTCCGCTGAAACTTCAAGCGAAGCCAACGATCAAGCGGTCGCAGAAGTAGAAGACGCGCCGGTCGTGCGCTTCCTGCACAAGATGCTGCTCGACGCGATCAGCATGCGAGCCTCGGACATCCACTTCGAGCCGTACGAGCACCAGTACCGTGTGCGCTTCCGGATCGACGGCGAATTGCGCGA
Organism: Variovorax sp. OK212; assembly: GCF_900112425.1. GTDB lineage: Bacteria > Pseudomonadota > Gammaproteobacteria > Burkholderiales > Burkholderiaceae_C > Variovorax. Next base: position 46,637 of record NZ_FOLP01000013.1, read on the forward strand.
GATCGCCAGCCCGCCCACCGTCATCAAGGACAAGCTGGCCTCGCGCATCAAGGTCATCTCACGGCTCGACATCTCGGAGAAGCGCGTGCCGCAAGACGGCCGCATGAAGCTCAAGATCGGGCCTGACCGCGTCATCGACTTCCGCGTGAGCACCCTGCCCACGCTGTTCGGCGAGAAGATCGTCATCCGGATTCTCGACCCGAGCAGCGCCCGCCTGGGCATCGATGCGCTGGGTTACGACGCCGACGAAAAGGAACGCCTCCTCCACGCAATCGGCCGCCCCTACGGCATGGTGCTGGTGACCGGCCCGACGGGTTCGGGCAAGACGGTGTCGCTCTACACCTGCCTGAACCTGCTGAATCAGCCCGGCGTGAACATCGCGACGGCGGAAGACCCGTCCGAAATCAACCTGCCCGGCGTCAACCAGGTCAACGTCAATGAAAAGGCTGGACTGACCTTCGCGGCCGCGCTGCGTGCCTTCCTGCGGCAGGATCCCGACATCATCATGGTCGGCGAAATCCGCGACCTGGAAACCGCCGACATCTCGATCAAGGCCGCACAGACCGGCCACTTGGTACTTTCCACGCTGCACACCAACGACGCACCGACCACGCTGACGCGAATGCGCAATATGGGCATCGCACCGTTCAACATCGCATCGAGCGTCATCCTGATCACTGCGCAGCGGCTTGCAAGGCGGCTGTGCCCCGCATGCAAGGCACCCGCCGACGTTCCGCGAGAAACGCTGCTGGAGGCTGGCTTCCAGGAAGATGCACTGGACGGAAGCTGGAAGCCCTATCGCCCAGTTGGTTGCTCAGTCTGCAACGGCGGCTACAAGGGCCGCGTCGGCATCTACCAGGTGATGCCGATCACCGAGGCCATCCAGGAAATCATCCTGCGCGACGGCAGCGCACTCGACATCGCGCAGCAGTCGGAGGCCGAAGGCGTGCGTTCGCTGCGGCAATCGGGCTTGCGCAAGGTCATGCAAGGTCTCACTTCGCTCGAAGAAGTGGTGGCCTGCACCAACTTATAACGAACACACCGAGAAACCGGAGATCGAATGGCAACCGTGGCATCCACCCGCTCACAGCCCACCCACAAGGAATTTGTCTTCGAGTGGGAAGGCAAGGACCGTAACGGCAAACTGGTACGCGGCGAACTTCGGGCCGCCGGAGAAAACCAGGTGCAGGCCGCGCTGCGCCGCCAAGGCGTGCTTGCCTCGAAGATCAAGAAGCGCCGCATGCGCTCGGGCAAGGCGATCAAACCCAAGGACATCGCAATCTTCACGCGCCAGTTGGCGACGATGATGAAGGCTGGTGTCCCGTTGATGCAGTCCTTCGACATCGTCGGCCGCGGCAACGCGAACGCAAGCGTGGCAAAGCTGCTCAACGATATCCGTACGGACGTGGAAACCGGCACCTCGCTATCGGCCGCATTCCGCAAGTTCCCGAAGTACTTCGACAACCTCTACTGCAACCTGGTGGAGGCAGGCGAAGCGGCCGGTATCCTGGAAGACCTGCTGGACCGACTGGCCACGTACATGGAAAAAACCGAGGCGATCAAGTCGAAGATCAAGTCGGCGCTCATGTACCCCACTTCAGTGGTCGTCGTGGCGTTCGTGGTCGTGGCCATCATCATGATCTTCGTGATTCCGGCGTTCAAACAGGTATTCACTTCGTTCGGAGCTGATCTGCCTGCACCGACTCTGTTTGTGATGGGAATGAGTGAATTCTTCGTTTCATATTGGTGGCTGATCTTCGGCGGCATCGGCGGCGGAATCTATTTTTTCCTGCAGGCCTGGAAACGCAATGAGCGCTTCCAGAGAGCCATGGATCGCGTTTTGCTGCGCATCCCGATCTTCGGCACACTGATCGAAAAATCCTGCGTTGCCCGCTGGACCCGCACGCTTGCCACCATGTTCGCCGCTGGCGTGCCGCTGGTCGAAGCACTCGACTCCGTGGGCGGCGCCTCCGGCAATTCCGTCTACGGCGACGCCACCGCAAAGATCCAGCAGGAAGTCTCCACCGGCACCAGCCTCACCGCGGCCATGACCAACGTGAACCTCTTCCCCTCGATGGTCATCCAGATGACCGCCATCGGCGAAGAATCCGGCTCGATCGACCACATGCTCGGCAAGGCCGCCGACTTCTACGAATCCGAAGTGGACGACATGGTCGCCGGCCTGTCCAGCCTGATGGAACCCATCATCATCGTGTTCCTGGGCACCATCATCGGCGGTATCGTGGTGTCGATGTACCTGCCCATTTTCAAGCTCGGCCAGGTCGTCTGATGCTCGTTTCGAGGGAGTTCGACACCGCGTTCGCCGGTGTGCTGGGGCTATTGATCGGCAGCTTCCTCAACGTCGTCATCTACCGCACGCCGGTGATGATGTACCGCGACTGGCTCGCCGATGCGGTCGCCAATCTCATGTCGTCGAAGGACGCGCCCTCGCTGTGGTCGCTGGCCTTCGGCCCGAAGGTCGCTTCGCCTGCGGGGCTGGAAGCCGCGGCGGACAAGGCGGCCGAGGTCATCGAAGCGCAGCCTCCTTTCGACCTGACCCGCCCCGCCTCGCGCTGCGGCGCCTGCGGCCACAAGATCCGCTGGTACGAGAACATCCCCGTGCTGAGCTATGCCGCGCTGCGTGGGCGTTGCGCGTCGTGCAAGACCTTCATCAGCCCGCGCTATCCGCTGGTCGAGCTGGTCACGGCCGGCCTCTTCGCGCTGTGCGCGTGGCGCTTCGGTATCACGCCGTCGGGCGCGCTCTGGGCGGCCTTCGGTGCCTTGCTGGTCTGCCAGTTCCTGATCGATTTCGACACCCAGTTCCTGCCGGACTCGCTCAACTACCCGCTGCTCTGGCTCGGGCTGATCGGTGCGGCCATGGGCTGGACCGGCGTGCCGCTGAGTTCGGCCCTCTGGGGCGCGGTGTTCGGCTACCTGAGCCTCTGGTTTGTGTACCATGCCTTTCGCCTGGTCACGGGCAAGGAAGGCATGGGCTATGGAGACTTCAAACTGCTCGCCGCGCTGGGCGCATGGCTCGGCGCGGACTATCTCATCGCGATCATCCTCGTGTCTTCGCTGGTGGGCGCGGTGATCGGCATCACGCTGCGCGTGGCCGGCAAGCTGGCGCACAAGGACATTCCCATCGCCTTCGGCCCCTTCCTGGCCGGAGCGGGCCTCATCTGCCTCGTTGCAGGCCCTGAAGTCGTGAGGCATTGGATTCCGTTCGCCTTCCCCCTGGGCGCACTGATCCACTGACACGGGCATGGTGCGGCGCATCGGCCTGACGGGCGGTATCGGCAGCGGCAAGAGCACTGTCGCCGGACTGCTCGTACAGCAGGGCGCGGTCCTTGTGGACACCGACGCCATCGCCCGCGCCATCGCCCTGCCCGGCGGCATCGCCATGCCAGCGCTCGAAAGCGCCTTCGGCCGCGGCGTCATCGGCCCCGACGGTGGGCTGGACCGGGCCGCCATGCGCCAGATCGTCTTCGCGGATGCCGGCGCCAAGCTGCGCCTCGAATCCATCCTCCACCCCCTGATCGGTACCGAAACACAGCGCCAGGCCGTGGCCGCCGGTGAAGACGCGATCGTCGTGTTCGACGTGCCCCTGCTGGTCGAATCCGGCCGCTGGCGCGCCATCGTCGACCGGGTGCTGGTGGTCGACGCAACCGAAGAAACCCAGCTGCAACGCGTGATCGCGCGCTCGGGCTGGGCGCCCGACGCCGTCAAGGCGGTGATCGTCCAGCAGGCCCCGCGCAAGGCGCGCCGGGCGGCCGCTGACGCGGTTATTTACAACGAGACCCTGAGCCTGGCGGAACTCGGTTCGCAGGTGTGGGGTCTCTGGGAACGGTGGGTTCGGGCCGGCACGCGATAATTTAGGGTTGACGCCGCGACGGCTACACGACGATCACGTCAAACGGCGCACGCCTCAGCGCCCCTCACGATGCTTTTCAATTCGTATCCCTTCATCTTCGTTTTCTTCCCGCTGGTCCTGATCGGTTTCTTCCTGATCGGTGCGCGCAGTCCCCGATCGGCGGCGGGCTTCCTGGCCCTGGCCTCGCTCTTCTTCTACGGCTGGTGGAGCGTCAAGGCGCTGCCCCTGCTGCTGGGGTCGATCTGCGTCAACTACTGGTTCGGCCTGCGGCTCACGCCCTCGCCCGGCCGCGACGACAAGCACCGCAAGGCCCTGCTGATCATCGCGCTGGTGCTCAACCTCGGGGTGCTGGCCGTCTTCAAGTACGCCAACTTCTTCCTGGAGAACATCGACGCCGGCCTGGCCGCTGCGGGCTTCTCGCAGATCGACCTGGTGCACATCGTGCTGCCGATCGGCATCTCGTTCTACACCTTCACGCAGATCGCCTTCCTGGTCGACTGCTGGCAGGGCAAGGTGCACGAGCGCAGCTTCATCCACTACGCACTGTTCGTGACCTACTTCCCGCACCTGATCGCGGGTCCGGTGCTGCATCACGCGCAGATGATGCCGCAGTTCAACAACCCGGCCACCTACAGGATCAACGCCAACAATGTGGCGCTCGGGCTGGGCATCTTCGTCTTCGGCCTGGGCAAGAAGATGCTGATCGCCGACCCGCTGGGCCAGTACGCGGACATGATGTTCAAGGGCGTGCACGAAGGCGTGATGCCCTCGCTGTACACGGCGTGGTTCGGCGTGCTGGCCTATACGCTGCAGATCTACTTCGACTTCTCGGGCTACTCCGACATGGCGGTGGGCCTGTCGCTGGTGCTGGGCGTGCAGCTGCCGCTGAACTTCCGCTCGCCCTACAAATCGACCAACATGATCGAGTTCTGGCGGCGCTGGCACATCTCGCTGTCGACCTTTCTGCGCGACTACCTCTATGTGCCGCTGGGCGGCAACCGCAAGGGCCCGGCACGCCGCTACATCAACCTGTTCCTGACCATGCTGCTGGGCGGCCTGTGGCACGGCGCCGCCTGGACCTTCGTGATCTGGGGCGCGCTGCACGGCGCCTACCTGATGGTCAACCACTTCTGGAACGCCAAGGTGCGCCGCGGCAACACCAAGACCACCTGGTACGGCCGCGTGATCGGCTGGTTCATCACCTTCCTGTGCGTGATGATCGCCTGGGTCGTGTTCCGCGCCGACAGCTTGCCGGCGGCCATCGAGATCTACAAGGGCATGCTGGGCCTGCACGGCGCGCCCGTGTCGGCCTTCAGCGAGTTCCGCGTGCCGTTCCGCAAGCCCGAGTTCTTCCAGACCCTCTTCGTCGGCCTGCTGATCTGCCTGGCATTGCCACCCACCATCACGCTCGACCGCTGGATCCCGAGCGTGGCGGGCCTGGCCGGACGGCCGCGCCTGCAGCGCCTGGCGACCGTGGTCACGGGCCTGGGCTGCATCTATCTTTTTGGCCTGTGCGTGTCGAAGTTCGGCAGCTACAGCCCGTTCCTCTATTTCCAGTTCTGACATGGACGACACAAAATCGGCCAAGACCTGGCTTCGCATCTTCGCCGCGGGCTACCTGGTGTGCTGCGCACTCCTGCTGGTCAGCCTCTTCACGCCCATTCCCTACGGCGACCTGACGCGCATCGGCCGCATCTCGGAGCGCGAGTTCGGCTGGCACACGCCGCCGCCGCCCATCCCCGACGCCGACGTCAAGACCTGGCCGATCAACGAATCCGACGTCCTGGTCATCGGCGACAGCTTCTCCGTGCGCTACGCCTGGCAGGCGTCGCTCGTGGGCGCCGGCTACAAGGTGACGACCACCCATTGGGACAACCTCAACGGCGCGCTGTGCGAGGACTTCCCGGGCTGGCTCCAGAAGTCGGGCTTCAAGGGCAAGGTCGTCATCGTCGAGAGCATCGAGCGCCTGCTCGAGGACCGCATGAAGAAGTCCGAGGGCTGCAAGACCATGAAGCACGCCTTCAAGCCGACGCCGCCGCCCTTCGAGAACCCGGCCAGGCCCGCGCCCGGCTTCCAGCTCAACTGGGATGCCCAGTTGCTCAGCGGCTGGTTCACGTACCACAACACCAAGGCCATCCTGCGCTCCGACAATTGGACCAACACGCCCGAGCGCTGGGGTCCGCTGATCGACTCGCGCGTGGTGCCCGACGGCTGCAAGCAGTTCAGCCACCACGCCTGCAACAAGCTGCTGGTGACGGCCGAAGACCGCGTCAACGATGCGCTGTCGCCCGGGTCGGCACGCTTCATGAAGAGCTTCGAGACCACCGCCGCGCCCTACAAGGTCGTGTGGATGGTCGTGCCCAACAAGAGCACGGTGTATTTGCAACAAAACCATGCCGACGCGTTCAGGGCCGTGTTCAACCCGCAGAATGTCGGGCCGGACCTGTTCGAGCTTGCCGAGCAGAATCGCTTCAAGATGATGGATCTTTTCCCCGCCAACGAGACCCACGTCTCGACCCGGGGTTACATTCTTTTCGGTCAGCGTATGCTGGAGGCTGTACGCCAGGTGCTGCCCGCCCCGGCTGCCAAATCGCAATGAGCGCAACAAGCTCGAACCTGACGTGAAAAACCGATACGCGTGATCCTCTACGAGTACCCCTTCAACGAGCGCATCCGCACGTACCTGCGGCTGGAGCACCTGTTTCGCCGCCTCGGCGAGCTGGTGCCCTCCGAATCGCCGCTGTCCCATCACTACGCCCTGATCACGATCTTCGAGATCATGGACGTCGCCGCGCGCGCCGACCTGAAGGCCGACGTGCTGCGCGACCTGGACAAGCACAAGAACGTCTTCAACAGCTACCGCGGCAATCCGGCGATCGCCGAGGCCGTGCTCGACCAGGTCGTCGGCCAGCTCGAACGCAACTTCACCACGCTCAACGGCGTGGCGGGCAAGGCCGGCCAGGCGTTGACGGAGAACGAGTGGCTCATGAGCATCCGCAGCCGCGCCGGCATTCCGGGTGGCACCTGCGAGTTCGATCTGCCGGCCTACTACGCCTGGCAGCACCGCCCCGCACCCAACCGCCGCGCGGACTTGGAGCGCTGGTCGAACACCCTCTCCCCACTGGCATCGTCGATCTACCTGCTGCTCAAGCTGCTGCGCGACACCGACGTGCCCTACAAGGTCATCGCCACCCACGGCCAGTTCCAGCAGAACCTGCCGCAGGGCCGCAGCTTCCAGCTGCTGCGCCTGCGCATCGATCCCAAGCTGGGGTTGATTCCTGAAATCAGCGGCAACCGTCTCATGGTGTCCGTGCGCCTCATGCGCCACGACAAGGACGACCGCCTGCACCAAAGCTCGGACGACGCGCCCTTCGAGCTGACCCTCTGCGCATGACCGCGGTGAACGACAAGGGCGAGCGGATCGTTCGCTGCCCCTCGTGCGGCGGCGACAGCATCTACGCGCCGAGCAATGCCTACCGGCCGTTCTGCAGCGCGCGCTGCAAGGGCATCGACCTGGGGGCCTGGGCGAGCGAAGAATTCCGCATGCCGGCCGAGGCTCCGCCCGACGACGAGCCGTTCGGCGATCCCAAGATTCAATAGTCGATCGAGCGGCCCACGGCCGCGCCACGCAGGCTACTTGCCGCCCGCGTCCTCGTCCAGCAGTGCCGGATCCATGTAGGTCGCGAAGCTGCGCGCATAGCGTGGCCGGAGGTGACCGATGTCCTTGTACGCCGGCGAACCGTCGTCCGGCATGCTGCGCAGGCACTGGCCGTTCGCGCACAAGCTGGCGAAAGGCGCGATCACCTGCGCCCCGTTGGCCTCGGCCACCGCCTTCAACCGCGCGTTGAACTGCGCCTGGTCTTCCGGCATCGGGGCCTTGAGCTGCCCGCTCTCGGCGGTCATGCCGCCAAGTCGGCTGCCTCGAATCTGCTTGAGCGGATCGAAGTCCATGCCGACCGGGTTGCCCAGCACCAGGTAGACCTTCTTGTGCGCCGACAGCCGCTTCAGCACCTCGCCCAGCGACTGCAGCGACAGGTCGATGCCATCGCCATTGAGGAACGGATGCACGGCCGTCTTGCCGTCGACGAAGTAGTTCACCGTGGGCCCGGCGCCGGTGAAGTAGCAGCTCCAGCAGGCTCCGATCACCACCGAATCGACTTCCGGCTTGAGCGCCAGGTCGAGCACCGCTGCGCGCCGCTCGTCGCACGACGTGTCGGCGCCGCTGAACAGGCCCGGCACCGGCGGGCAGGAGCCCTTGGTCGCGAAGTACACGGTGCGCGCCTTGCCGGGCTGCGTGCGCTGCAGCTCGAGCGCGCGCGGCGCGTACTGCTCGACGTGGCTGTCGCCGATCAACAGCACGTTGTGCTTGCCGTTGCCAGCGCGGTAGACGAACTGGTCGCCCAGCGCGGCTTCTTCGAAGCCATCGTAGTAGTTGTCCTCGCGCGTGGCATCGGCCACGGCCTGCAAGGCCTGGCTGTCGTTGCGCGGCAGCGGCGTGCCCAGGAACACCACCACGCCAGCCAGCGCCAGCGCAGCGCCGCTGGCCGCCAGCCCGCGCAGCATGCCCTGCGACAGATGCAGCTTCACGAAGCGCTCCAGGAAACGGTACGTGGCCCACGCCAGCACGATCGCCGCCACCACCATCGCGATGCGCACCTGCAGCGAAGGCTCCCCGCCCGCGACGATGCGCGCATACGAAAGCAGCGGCCAGTGCCACAGGTACAGCGGGTAGCTGATGAGGCCGATCCACACCATCGCCCGGTTCGACAGCAGGTACTTGTTCAGCACGCCGTTCGGCCCCGCGGCAATGCAACTCACCGCGCCCAGCACCGGCAGCAGCGCCCACCAGCCCGGAAAGGCCTTGGTGCTGCGCGTCATGAACAGGCCCAGCACGAGCAGGCCCACGCCGACGATGGACTGCACGTGCTTCGTCCAGGGCCGCGGATCCGTCGAGACCGACGCCGCACTCGTTGCGTTCGCGGCCTGCAGGCGCATCGCCGCCAGCAACCCGCCGGCCATCAGCTCCCACGCGCGCGACAGCGGCGAATAGAACGCCGCCGCGCGGTGCGGCTGCACCGTGACCACGTTGACCAGGAAAGAGACGATGGCCACCGCCAGCGTCAGCCGCAGGATCGGCCAGCGCTTGCGCCATGCAAGCCCCAGCAGCAGCGGCCAGAAGATGTAGAACTGCTCCTCGATCCCCAGCGACCACAGGTGCAGCAGCGGCTTGGTCTCGGCCGTGGCGTCGAAGTAGCCCGCTTCGCCGAGGAACACCAGGTTGGCGAAGAACGCGGCACCGCCCGTGGTCTGCTTGCCGAGCTGCGAGAACTCGCCCGGCAGCAGCACGTACCAGCCGAATGCCAGCGTGGCGAGCAGCACCAGCACCAGCGCGGGAAAGATGCGCCGGATGCGCCGCGCATAGAAGTCGCGGTAGGTGAAATCGCCGGCCGCGAGGCTCTGCAGAAGGATGGTCGTGATCAGGAAACCCGAGATCACGAAGAAGATGTCGACGCCGATGAAGCCGCCGGGCAGCAGGCTCGGAAAGGCGTGGTACGCCAGCACCGAGCCCACCGCGATGGCGCGCAGGCCGTCAATGTCCGGGCGGTACTTGGGATGCATCGTTCACGCGGGCGCGCTCAGCGCGAAGGTTTCTGCGGCTCGGCCGCGGGTGCGGTGCGCACCGTGCGGTCGAAGTAGCTCGCCTCTTCCCGGGTGTAGCGCGGGCGCAGGTGGTCGCCGTCCTTGTAGGCGGGTGAGCCGTCGGGCAGCGTGAGCAGGCACTGGTCGTTCTTGCACAGCACCGCCATCGCGTCGATCGGCTCCGCCCCGCTCGCCTCGGCGATGGCGCGCAGCCGGTCGTTGAGCTGCTTCTGGTCGGCCGGCAGCGGCGTCGTCGGCATCGAGGTCATGGCTTCCATGTGCGTCAGGCGGCTGCCTTCGATCAGGCGCTTGGGCGAGAACTTGTCGCCGCCGGGGTTGTCGAGCAGCAGGTAGACCTTCTTGTGCCGTGCGAGTTCGCGCAGCGTGAACTCCAGCGAGGCCAGCGAACGCTCGATGCCGTCGCCGTTCTGGAACGGATGGACCTTCTTGTCGGCATCGCGGAAGTAGTACTCCAGCGCGCCGTGCCCGACGAAGTAGCAGTTCCAGCAACCGCCGATCACCACCGAGTCGATCTCTGGCCCCATCGCATAGGCCAGCATGGCGTCACGCCGTTCGGCGCAGCCGATGTTCTTGTCCGCATGGACGCCCGGCACCGCGGGGCACGCGCCCTGGGTCGCGAACCAGGCCGACTTGTCCTGCATCGACAGCGAGCGGGCCAGTTCCATCACACGCGGCGCGTACTGCTGCACGTGGCTGTCGCCCAGGAACAGCACGCGCTTGGGCCCGCCGCCGACCTTGTAGATCAGCTGCTCGCCGATCTGGTCGAGCTTGAAGCCCTCGTAGTAGCCGGCGTCCAGCGTGGCGTTGGCCACGATCTGCAGTTGGGCATTGTTGTTGCGAGGCTGGGGCACGCCGAGGAAGATCGCGACGCCGGCCGCCGCCAGCAGCACCATGCCCACGGCCAGTGCCTTGAGCGTGCCCGGGCCGGGCCGGTTGCGCGCGTAACGCTCGACGAAGCGGTAGGTCGCCCATGCGAGCAGCACGCTCGCCACCATCGCACCCGCACGGTAGACCGGCGACGGGTGCAGCGGGTCGGCTTCCACGATGCGCACGAATGCCAGCAGCGGCCAGTGCCACAGGTACAGCGGATAGCTGATGAGGCCGATCCACACCATCACGCGATTCGACAGCAGGTACTTGTTCAGCACGCCCGTCGGGCCCGCGGCAATGCAGCTCACCGCCCCCAGCGTGGGCAGCAGCGCCCACCAGCCCGGGAACGCCTTGTTGCTGCGGATCATCACCAGCCCGAGCACGATCAGCCCGACGCCCAGCACCGACTGCACATGGCTGCGCCACACGTTGGGCGTGGGCGGCCGCAACCGCATGCACGCCAGGATGCCGCCCACCATCAGCTCCCAGAAACGGGAAGCCGGCGAGTAGAACGACGCGGCCGGCAGCGGGTGCACCGTGGCCACGTTGACCGCCAGCGACACCGCTGCCACGGCCAACACCACGCGCACGATCGGCCAGCGCTTGCGCCAGGCGAGCCCCAGCAGCAGCGGCCAGAAGATGTAGAACTGCTCCTCGATGCCCAGCGACCAAAGGTGCAGCAGCGGCTTGGTTTCGGCGGCCGTGTCGAAGTAGCCCGACTCGCTCCAGAACAGCAGGTTGGCGACGAACGCCGAGCCGCCCACGGTCTGCTTGCCGAGCTCGGCGAACTCGTCGGACAGCAGCAGGTACCAGCCGGCGAGCAGCGTCGCCAGCAGCACCACGGTCAGCGCCGGGAAGATCCGCCGGATGCGCCGTGCATAGAAGTCGCGGTAGGTGAAGTCGCCCGCCGCGAGGCTCTGCAGGATGATGGTCGTGATCAGGAACCCCGAGATCACGAAGAAGATGTCGACCCCGATGAAGCCGCCCATCAGCGCCGAGGGGAAGGCGTGATACACCAGCACGGAGGCCACCGCGATCGCGCGCAGCCCATCGATGTCCGGGCGGTACTTGGGATGCATCAATCAGGCGGCCGGCGTGACAACCGGCGGCGCCTCGAACGGCAGGCCGCGCTCTTCGCACAGCCACTGCAGCACCGGGAACGCGCCCGGCAACACCGGCGTCACGTCCAGCGGCAACTGCTGCCAGGCCATCTGCTGGCCTTCGCGCATCTCGAACTCGCCCGTCCACGCCGTCACCTTGCACCAGTGCAGGCGCACCAGCGCATGCGGGTAGTCGTGCTCGGTGACCTTCCAGACCTCCGCACCCTCGATGGTGATGCCGAGCTCTTCGTGCAGCTCGCGCCGCAGCGCCTGCTCGACCGTTTCACCCGCCTCGATCTTGCCGCCGGGAAACTCCCAGAAGCCCGCATAGGCCTTGCCTTCGGGCCGGGTCGAGAGCAGCAGCGCGTCGTCCGACAGGCGGATCAACACGCCGACCGCCACCTCGGTGTGCTTGCGAGCTTCGCTCACGCGGCACCCCGCCCTGCGTCCCGTCCCGCGTAGTCGCGCGCGAACTGGTAGGCCACGCGGCCGCTGCGCGAACCGCGCTCCAGCGCCCACACCAGCGCCTCGGGCCGCGCGGCCTCGATGGCGGCCGGTGTCACGCCGAAGGACGACAGCCACTGGGCCACGATCGTCAGGTACTCGTTCTGGCTGAACGGATAGAAGCTCACCCAGAGGCCGAAGCGCTCCGACAGCGAGATCTTTTCCTCGATCACTTCACCGGGGTGGACTTCGCCGTCCTCGGTGTGGGTGTACGAGAGGTTGTCCTTCATGTACTCGGGCAGCAGGTGACGCCGGTTGCTGGTCGCGTAGATCAGCACGTTGGGCGTCGACGCGGCAATCGATCCGTCCAGGATCGACTTCAGCGCCTTGTAGCCCGGCTCGCCCTCGTCGAAGCTCAGGTCGTCGCTGAACACGATGAACTTCTCGGGCCGCTGCGAGACCACCTCGACGATGTCGGGCAGGTCCACCAGCTCGGCCTTGTCCACCTCGATCAGGCGCAGGCCCTGCGGCGCATAGGTCTGCAGGCAGGCGCGAATGAGCGACGACTTGCCGGTGCCGCGTGCGCCCGTCAGCAGCACGTTGTTGGCGGGCTTGCCTTCGACGAACTGCTGCGTGTTGCGCGCGATCTTTTCCTTCTGGACGTCGATTTCCTTCAGCGAATCGAGCGACATCGCGGCCACATGCTTCACCGGCTCGAGCACGCCGTGGCCCGAGCTGCGGCGGCGGTAGCGCCAGGCGATGGAGGCGTTCCAGTCGGCGGGCGCGGCCAGCGGCTGCGGAAGGACCGATTCGATGCGGGAAATGAGCTGCTCGGCGCGCTCGATCAGCCTTTGGAACTGCTCATTCATGACCGGTAATCGGCATTGATCGTCACGTAGTCGTGGCTGAAGTCGCAGGTCCACACGGTTTCGCTGGCGTTGCCGCGGCCCAGGCCGATGCGCACGGTGATTTCGCTCTGCTTCATCACGCGCTGGCCGTCTTCCTCGCGGTACGACGGGTTGCGCCCGCCCTTGACCGCCACGTGCACGTCGTCCAGGAACAGGTCGATGCCGGTCTGGTCGAGGTCGGCGATGCCCGCATAGCCCACGGCCGCCAGGATGCGGCCCAGGTTCGGGTCGCTGGCGTAGAAGGCCGTCTTGACCAGCGGCGAATGCGCCACGGCATAGGCCACCTGCTTGCATTCGGCAGCGTCCTTGCCGCCGTCGACCTGCACGGTGATGAACTTGGTCGCGCCCTCGCCGTCGCGCACGATGGCCTGCGCCAGTTGACGGGCCACGTTCTGCATGGCGGCCACGAGTGCCTGGCCGTCGGCCGAGTCGAGCGAGGTGATGGTGGCGTGCGATGCCTTCTGCGTGGCGATGACCACGAACGAGTCGTTGGTCGAGGTGTCGCCGTCGATGGTCACGCGGTTGAACGACGCATCGGCCAGCAGCTTGGCCAGCGGCTGGATCAGCGCGGCGTCGATCTTCGCGTCGGTGGCCATGAAGCCGAGCATGGTCGCCATGTTCGGGCGGATCATGCCGGCGCCCTTGCTGATGCCGGTGACGGTGACCGTGGCGCCGCCGACCTGCACCCGCTGGCTGAACGCCTTGGGGATCGTGTCGGTGGTCATGATGCCTTCGGCCGCGCGCGCCCAGTGGTCGGCGCCGGCGTCGGCCAGCGCGGCCGGCAGGCCCGCTTCGATGCGGTCCACGGGCAGCGGCTCCATGATCACGCCGGTGGAGAACGGCAGGATCTGCTCGGGCGCGATCTCCAGGTGGCGTGCCAGCGCGATGCAGGTGGCGCGCGTGCGCATCAGGCCGTCTTCGCCCGTGCCGGCATTGGCGTTGCCGGTGTTGATCACCATCGCGCGAATGCCGAAGTTCGAGGCCAGGTGGTCGCGGCAGACCTGCACCGGCGCGGCGCAGAAACGGTTCTGGGTGAACACGCCGCCGACCGCGGAGCCTTCGTCGATCAGCACGACGGTCAGGTCCTTGCGGTTGGCCTTGCGCACGCCCGCTTCGGCCACGCCGATGCGAACGCCGGGCACCGCGAACAAGGCGGCGGGATCAGGGGCAGACAGGTTCACGGGCATGGCAGTTATTCCTTCTTGCGCATCAGTTTTGCATCGGTACCAAGGACCCCCCCGGTCCTCGCCGGGAATACCGCGCAACCGGCCTTGCCGGGCCGCTGGTATCGCCCCCGGCGAGGGGGAAGGAGGTCACACGAAGTGGACAAGCCTGGGGGAGAGTCCGTTGCTCAGCTCAGCTTGCCGTGGCACTGCTTGAACTTCTTGCCGCTGCCGCAGGGGCACGGGTCGTTGCGCCCGACACGGCCGAAGGCCGCGGCCTCGGCGCTGATGGCGCCCGCACCGGCGAACGCCGCGCGGCGCTGGCTTTCCTCGTCGACGCGCACCTCGACCTCGCCGGTCTCGGTCGGCGCGCTGTAGGTGATGTTGGCAACGTTCTCGCCGCGGCTTTCCAGCGCTTCGGCGGCTTCCTCGAGCTGTTCGCCCGACTGCACGCGCACCGTCATCAACTGGCGGGTGACTTCGTTCTTGACCGAGTCGAGCAGCTGGCCGAAGAGCTCGAAGGCTTCGCGCTTGTATTCCTGCTTGGGCTGCTTCTGCGCATAGCCGCGCAGGTGGATGCCCTGGCGCAGGTAGTCGAGCGAGGCCAGGTGTTCGCGCCAGTGGGTGTCGATGCTCTGCAGCAGCACCATGCGCTCGAACTGCGTGAAGTTCTCCTGGCCGATCAGCGCCACCTTCGCGTCGAAGTTCTCGTTCGCGTTGGCGAGCACCTTCTCGACGATGTCCTCGTCGGCCACGGCGTCGGAGGCTTCCACGTCCTTCTGCAGGGGCATGTCGATGCCCCATTCGTTGGACAGGCTCTTCTCCAGGCCGGCCAGGTCCCACTGCTCCTCGACCGACTCGCTGGGCACGTACTGGCGCACGAGGTCGGTGAAGCAGCCTTCGCGCAGCGCCGCGATCTGCGCCGTGAGGTCGCCCGCGTCGAGGATGTCGTTGCGCTGCTGGTAGATCACCTTGCGCTGGTCGTTGGACACGTCGTCGTACTCGAGCAGCTGCTTGCGGATGTCGAAGTTGCGCGCCTCGACCTTGCGCTGCGCGCTCTCGATGCTGCGCGTGACGATGCCGGCCTCGATGGCTTCGCCGTCGGGCATCTTCAGGCGGTCCATGATCGCCTTCACGCGGTCGCCCGCGAAGATGCGCATCAGCGGATCGTCCAGGCTCAGGTAAAAACGCGAGGAGCCCGGGTCGCCCTGGCGGCCCGAACGCCCGCGCAGCTGGTTGTCGATGCGGCGCGATTCGTGGCGCTCGGTCGCGATGATGCGCAGGCCGCCCAGCGACTTCACGAACTCGTGGTCCTTGGTCCATTCGGCCCGGATGTGCGCGATGTCCGCTTCCTTGGCGGCCGCGTCGCGGCCTTCGTCGTTCTCGACCGCCTCGATCATCTTCTCGATGTTGCCGCCCAGCACGATGTCGGTGCCGCGGCCGGCCATGTTGGTCGCGATGGTGATCATCTTCGTGCGGCCGGCCTGCGCCACGATGTCGGCTTCGCGGGCGTGCTGCTTGGCGTTGAGCACCTGGTGCGGCAGCCCCGCCTTTTCGAGCAGCGCGTCGATGATTTCGGAGTTCTCGATGGACGAGGTGCCCACCAGCACCGGCTGGCCGCGCTCGTAGCACTCGCGAATGTCCTGGATCGCCGCTTCGTACTTCTCGCGCGTCGTCTTGTAGACGCGGTCGAGCTGGTCGTCGCGCTTGCTGATGCGGTTCGGCGGAATGATCATGGTCTCCAGACCATAGATTTCCTGGAACTCGTAGGCTTCGGTGTCGGCCGTGCCGGTCATGCCGGCCAGCTTGCCGTACAGGCGGAAGTAGTTCTGGAAGGTGATCGAGGCCAGCGTCTGGTTCTCGGCCTGGATCTCCACGCCTTCCTTGGCTTCCACGGCCTGGTGCAGGCCGTCGCTCCAGCGGCGGCCCGTCATCAGGCGGCCGGTGAACTCGTCGACGATGACCACTTCGCCCTGCTGCACCACGTAGCTCTGGTCGCGGTGGTACAGGTGGCGGGCGCGCAGCGCCGCGTTCAGGTGGTGCATCAGCGTGATGTTGGCCGGGTCGTAGAGCGACGCGCCGTCGGGCAGCAGCTTGAACTCGCCCAGGATGCGCTCGGCGTTCTCGTGGCCGTCTTCGGTCAGGAACACCTGGTGCGTCTTCTCGTCGACCGTGAAGTCGCCGGGCACCGTCACGCCTTCGCCCGTGCGCGGGTCGGCTTCGCCTTCCTGCTTGGTCAGCAGCGGCACCACCTTGTTGATGGCCAGGTAGAGGTCGGTATGGTCTTCGGCCTGGCCGCTGATGATCAGCGGCGTGCGGGCCTCGTCGATCAGGATCGAGTCCACCTCGTCGACGATCGCGTAGTTCAGCGCGCGCTGGACCCGGTCGCCCGGCTCGTAGACCATGTTGTCGCGCAGGTAGTCGAAGCCGTACTCGTTGTTCGTGCCGTACGTGATGTCGCTGCCGTAGGCCTGCTGCTTTTCCTCGCGCGGCATCTGCGGCAGGTTGATGCCGACCGTCAGACCCAGGAAGTTGTACAGGCGGCCCATCCAGGTCGCGTCGCGGTTGGCCAGGTAGTCGTTCACCGTGACCACGTGCACGCCCTTGCCGGACAGCGCATTCAGGTACACCGGCAGCGTGGCGGTCAGCGTCTTGCCTTCGCCGGTGCGCATTTCGGAGATCTTGCCGTTGTGCAGCGCCATGCCGCCGAGCAGCTGGACGTCGAAGTGGCGCATCTTCATGACGCGCTTGGAGCCTTCGCGCACCGTGGCGAAGGCCTCCGGCAGCAGGGCATCCAGTTCCTCGCCCTTGGCGATGCGGTCCTTGAACTCCTGCGTCTTGGCACGCAGCCCGTCGTCGCTGAGCTTCTCGAACTCGGGTTCGAGCGCATTGATGCGTTCCACCGTCTTGCGATACTGCTTGAGGAGCCGATCGTTGCGACTGCCGAAAATCTGGGTCAGGAAGTTGGTTGCCATGGGTGGAGATGGGCGGGCACCTGAGACGACAGGCACTTCGACCGGATTCCCTAAGATATGGTGAAAGCAGTTGGGCGCGCTTCCCATTAAAGCAAGCGGCCTTTTTTCCGGCGCGAACGCCGGCAAACCGGGCATTTTAGCTGTCTTGTTTCTAACCCCTGGATTACGCATGTATCGCCGA
This sequence comes from Variovorax sp. OK212, assembly GCF_900112425.1. Lineage (GTDB taxonomy): Bacteria > Pseudomonadota > Gammaproteobacteria > Burkholderiales > Burkholderiaceae_C > Variovorax. The sequence continues at coordinate 63,810 of NZ_FOLP01000013.1, forward strand.
CTTCCCCCCGCCATTTCACTGCACGACGCGGCGCAGGGCGCGCCCGCCCTGGGCAGCCTGATGGCGCGGGCGCGGGACACCGCCGAGCGGCTCAAGGCCGTGGAAGGCCTGATTCCACCGGCCATGCGCGCGGCCATCCTGCCCGGCCCGGCCGAGGGCGACGTCTGGTGCCTGCTGGTCAAGGGCAGCGCCGCGGCCGCCAAGCTGCGGCAGCTGGCGCCGATGCTGGTCACCCGGCTCAAGAACCGCGGCTGGGACGTGTCGACGATCCGGATCAAGGTGCACACCGGCCGCTGAACGCTTCGGACTCGTCTTATTTTTGATTTTTTGTCTGGAATTGGATAATATTTCCAGATGACACCTTCCACCGAGCCCGTTCCCGCGCCTTCGCACGCCCAGCTCCTGCTGCTCGACAAGCACCAGGTCGACGCCCTCCTCTCCCCCGGCGACGTGCAACAGGCCGTGCGCGAGGCCTTCGTGCTGCACAGCGAGCGCGAGGGCCGCGTCTTCCCGGTCGTGCGCGAGCCGCTGCGCACGGGCGGCGTGTTCGGCATCAAGTCCGGCGACGTGCAGGCCCAGGGCCTGCTCGGCTTCAAGGCGGCCGGCTTCTGGCCGGCCAACCGGCAGCGCGGCGGCGAGCCGCACCAGGCCACCATCCTGCTGATCGACCCTTCCACGGGCCGGCCCCTGTGCGTGATCGACGGCAACACGGTGACCACCGTGCGCACCGGCGCGGCGGGCGGGCTGGGCCTGCAACAGCTGGCGCGGCCCGGCAGCGCGCGGCTGTGCCTGTTCGGCACTGGCGTGCAGGCGCGCATCCAGCTCGACTTCGCGCTGCGGCTGATTCCCTCGCTGAACGAGGTTCTTTATGTGAGCGCGAGCGGCCAGCGCCAGGCGGACTTCGAAGCCCGCTTCGCCGCCCGCTGCAGCATCGCGCCGGCCACCGACCGCAACGCGGCCGTGGCCCGCAGCGACATCGTCATCACCGCCACGCCGGGCGGCGGCGCGCTCTTCGACCTGGACGCCGTGCGGCCCGGCACGCACCTGAACTGCGTCGGCGCCGACACGCGGGGCAAGCGCGAACTGCCCGACGGCCTGCTGGCCCGCGCGCGCCTCGTCGTGGACGACCGCGTGCAGGCCAGCCAGATCGGCGAGATGCAATGGGCGCCCGACACCGCCTGCGTCGAGCTCGGCGACCTGCTGAGCGGCAAGGCCACCTTCGAGCGGGACGCCGGCGACATCACGGTCTTCGACATGACCGGCCTCGCCCTGCAGGACCTGACCGTGGCGCGCCTGCTGCATGCGCGCGCGGCCGAGACCGGCACGGGCACACGCATCGCGTGGCCCTGGTAGCGCGGCCCAGGTAACGAAGTTCAGGCGGCTTCAGGCTTCGGCGTCGCCACCGAACAATTCCGTCATGAACTGCGTCGACTTCAACCCGGTGCCGGTCAGCACCGCCACCGTGGTCTCGGCCGGCTTGATGTCGCCGCGCTGCGCCAGCACGTCGATCGCCGCCGCGGCAGACGCGGAGGTCGGCTCCGTGTAGAGCCCGCTGGCCGCCAGCCGGCGCACCGCGGCCGCGATCTGCGCCTCGGTCAGCGCCACGGTGCGGCCGTTCGTCTCGCGCAGCGCCTGCAGGATTTCCATCAGCCGCACCGGCCGCTTGATCGCCGTGCCTTCGGCGATCGTGGGCTGCACGACGCGCTCGACCAGCGTGTCCGCGCCGGCCGTGAAGCTCGCATCGATCGGCGAGCAGTTCAGCGGCTGCGCCACGAAGATGCGCGGGAGCCTGGTGATCTGCCCCGCCGCCAGCAGCTCCTTGAAGCCGATCCAGCAGCCGAGCACGTTGCTGCCCGCGCCGGTCGGAATCACCACGTTGTCGGGCGCCACGAAACCCAGGTCTTCCCACAGCTCGTACGCCAGCGTCTTGGTGCCCTGCAGGAAGAACGGATGCCAGTTGTGGCTGGCATAGAAGATCGATTCCGACTGCCGCACCGCCTCGTACTCGGACTCCTCGCGCGGCCCCGGCACCAGTTGCACCTCGGCGCCGAAGGCCTTGATCTGCGCCACCTTGGGCGCGGGCGTGTAGCTCGGCGCCAGCACCTTCACGCGCATGCCGGCCGCCGCGCCAGCCGCTGCGATGGCCGCGCCGCCATTGCCCGAGCTGTCTTCCAGCACCGCGTCGACGCCGATCTGCCGCAGGAACGACATCATCACCGCCGCGCCGCGGTCCTTGAAGCTGCAGGTCGGGTTGAACCACTCGAGCTTGAAGTACGGCGCGTGCTCCCCCCAGCGTTTCTGCACCAGCGGCGTGCAGCCTTCGCCCATGCTCGCGGGCTGCTCGATGGCCACCGGCAGCGCCGCGCGGTAGCGCCACAGCGAGCGGGTGCGCGAGTCGATGTCGGCGCGCCCGATGCCGGGCAGCGGCGTGACCATCATCGGGTTGCCGTCGTCCGAGCGCCAGCGGCGCTCGGAGAGTTCATGGTGCCTGCCGGTGCGGGGATCGACATAGCGTGCGCGTTCGTTCACGGTCATTCGCGGCTCCTGGATCAAACTGGACGAAGTTGGAAATTCTGGATAATACATCCAATACTGGATTTTTTGTATATATTGGATTCTTCGTCCAGAGCTGGATACATTGCTGTCCATGAAGAAGAAGTCGAACAAGCAGCTCCTGGAGATGCTGGGCAACGTGGCCGAGGGCCTGGGCGAAACCTTTGCGCCCTTCTGCGAAGTGGTGGTGCACGACCTGAGCAACCCGCAGAACGCGATCTACGCGATCGAGAACAGCCTGAGCGGCCGGCAGGTGGGCGAGTCGGTCACCGAACTGGGCCTGGCGCGCATCCGCGACCCGGAGTTTCCGGCGGTGATCGTGAACTACGCCAACACCTTTCCCGACGGGCGCAAGGTCAAGAGCACGTCGATCGGCATCAAGGACGACAGCGGCGAGTACGTGGCCGCGCTGTGCCTGAACGTCGACCTCACGCTGTTCCAGAGCTTCCAGGGGGCGATCTCGCAGTTCACGCGCATCGACGACAAGGAAGTGCATGAGCACCTCGAGGCGGGCGGCGCGCATTCGGACCGCATCCACGCGCGCATCGACGAGTTCGCTGCCGCGCGCGCCACCACCTCGCGCTCGCTGAAGCCGGCCGACCGCAAGCAGCTGGTGCAGGAACTGAAGAAGGCCGGCCTGCTGGAGGTGCGCCGGGGCGCCGAGATTGCCGCGGCGCACATGGGCGTGTCGCGCGCCACGGTGTACAGCGACGCGAAGTAAATCTGCCTATTGCGGCTCGCCAGCGATCAGGCGGCGCGGTCGGGCCAGCTCGGGTCGCTCGACGCGTTGGCCGTCAGCATCAGCACCACGTGCGCATCGGTCGCCACGGCGTTGCTGGCGCGCAGTTGCCGCAATGCCGCCAGGCCGCCGGCGGCGCACAGCTCGGCGCTCACGCCGGCCGCGGTGAGCAGGCGCCGCGCCGCGCGGGCCTCCTCGTCGTTCACCACCACCGCGCCGCCGCCCGTGGCGCTGGCCGCCTGCCACTGCAGGTAGGTGACGGTGGCGCCCGCCGTGGAAAGCTGCGCGGTGTGGCCCGGGTAGCTGGCGTCGATGGCGCCGCCGTCGAGCACGCGCGACAGCCGCGGGAACGGCTCCACCAGCCACAGCCGCGGCAATCTCGCGATGCGCCCCGCGGCCAGCAGGTCGCGAAAGCCCGCGTAGACGCCCCAGCCGAGGTCGCCGCGGCCGGTCGGGATCACGATGTGGTCCGGCACCCCGCCGTCGGTCACGCACTCCAGCGCAATCGGCTTGTAGCCCTCGATCGCCAGCGGCGCGCTGCCCAGCGCCGGCAGGCGGTAGTTGGTCAGCGCGAAGTAGCCGGGATGCTGCGAGCGCTCGCGCACGAAGGCCCAGCGGCCCGCGTTGTCGGCGAACATGTAGCGCCGCGCGCCCAGCGCGTCGAGCTGCCGCGCGTAGGTGGCCGGCATGCCCTCATAGGTGGCCACCTCGCAGCCCAGGCCCGCGGCCCAGGCGTAGTGCGCGGCCGACACGGCCGCATTGCCCGAGGAGGCCAGCACCAGCGTGTGGGCGTCGAAGTCGAGCGCCTGCGCCACGCCCACGGCGGTCATGCGGTCCTTGTGCGAACCGGTGGGGTTGCACGACTCGTCCTTGATGCTCAGCCGCGCCACGCCGAACTGCTCGGCCAGCGCCGGCATGTCGTGCAGCGGCGTGCCGCCTTCGCCGAGCGTGAAACCGGGGCCGTAGGGCATCGGTACGGTCTCGGCGCTGTCCGGCAGGTAGCTGGCGCGCAAGGCCACGTGAAAGCCCGCGCGGCGGCAGGCCGGGCAGCCGTCGTGCGTGAGCGTGACCGGGTAGAGCGCATCGCAGCGCAGGCATTGCAGGCCGCGCAGTTGCGGGTTGCGCGCGGGCTTGGGCGTCCGGTCGCGCACCACACCCAAGGGATTTCCCGAGGGATGGGCAGGGCGGTCCATGGAAGGCATGGCGAACTTGAGGTCCAGAACGGGCGATGTCGTCACGGGTCATGCATTGAGAGTGGTGCCCAAATCTTATGCAAACGGAAATAAAATTACGCAGCCCAAGTTACTCAACCGATAACAAAACTTATCGATGCGATTTGCAGAGATCGAAACGTTCCGGGCGCTGATGCGCGGCAGCTCCACCCGCAAGGCCGCGGCCTTGCTGCAGGTGACGCAGCCCGCCATCAGCCAGTCGCTCAAGCGGCTCGAGGCGCAAGCCGGCATGCTGCTGTTCCAGCGCACCGGCGGGCGGCTGGTGCCCACGCCCGAGGCGCGCGCGCTGTGGATCGAGGTGGAGCGCGTGTTCATCGGCATGGACGCCATCGAGCACCGCGTGCGCAGCCTGCGCGACTTCGGCGTGAGCCAGCTCGAGATCAGCTGCTTCCCCGCCTACGGCCTGAGCTTCATGCCGCGCGCGCTGGCACGGCTGAAGGCGCACCGCGGCGCGAGCCCCTGGCCGCAGGTGTCGCTGCAGGTGCTGAACTCGAAGGACGTGCGCGACCGCGTGGCCATGGGCATCTCCGACTTCGGGCTGATGGCCGACGAGCTCCCGCTCGAGGGCATCGACCATTCGACCTTCGCGCGCCTGCCCGGCGTGGTGGTGATGCCGCCCGGCCACGCGCTGGCGCGCTTCAAGACCATCGAGCCCGACCAGCTGGCGCAGGCGCCCTTCCTCTCGTTCAACCCCGAAGACCGCACGCACCAGCGGCTCGAGGCCGCGCTGGCACCGTACGGCGTGGCGCTGCGCGTGCTGGTGCAGACGCCCTACGCGGCCAGCGTGTGCGAGATGGCCTTGCGCGGCCTGGGCGTGGGCCTGGTCAACCCGATCACCGCGCTCGACTATGCGGAGCGCGGGCTGGTGGTGCGCAAGTTCTCGGTCGACGTGAACTTCACCTGCCTGCTGGCGCTGCCCGCGGGCAAGGCGCTGTCGGCCACCGCGAGGGACTTCATCTCGCTCATGCGCCAGCAGCTGGCCGAGGACGAGAAGCGGATCCAGCGCTACCTGCGCTGACAGCCGGGACAGCCGGGACAGCCGGTATAGCCGCGGCGGTTCACTTCCAGGTGAACTCGTGGTTCAGCCCGATCACGAAGCCGCGCACATGCCGCGGCCCGGTGCGCGAGGCGCTCACGTCCACGCTGATGAGCGGCGTGAGGCTGAAGCGCCCGCCGATGCGCGAGGTCCACACGTTCGACGCGCGGTTGCGCTCGGCGATGAAGGAGACGGTGTCGTTCAGCGCCCACTCGGCCGCCGCGCCCACGCGCGAGGTGCGCGCGCCGGTGCCGCTGGCCCAGTCGGCGCCCAGGTTGGCGTGCAGCTGCAGGCTCTCCAGCGGCCGCCAGGTGAGCGGCACCACGAACTGCCCGCCGGCACGACCGCCGCGTTTCAGGTCGAACACCGCGCTCATCGACACGGCCGCGCTCAACGGCGCATCGGCCGCCGGCCCGTAGAAATTCCACTTGAGTTGCGGCCCGCCGGTGACCGAGTGCACACCCGCCACCGAGGTGCGGTCGAAATTCAGGCCCAGCTCGACCGAGCCCACGCGGCAGGCCGGCCCGAAGTGAAAACCCGTGACGGGCTCCACCCCCGTGCGGCCCCACCAGGTCTCGTACTGGCACTGGCCCGGGTCGAGCGTGCCGGCGTCGTCCACGTCGAAATGTCCGGCGGCGTGCGCGGCCGGGCTCGCGCACCAGGTCGCGAACAGCAGGGAAGCCGCAAGCATTCCGCCGGCGCGTGGCGGCCGGGTCGTCATCGTTCGTTCGGGGTTGTTGTTCTTCATCGCGCGCATCCCAGGGCCCGCGGAGCATTCTAGGGACGCGGAAAGTCGGCGCCATGACGTGACGCCGCCGTACCGGCCACCGGTGCCGAAGTGGCCCCCGCCTTCAGATCTCGAACTGCGGCTGCAACTCGCGGATGCGCTTGATGGCCACGCCGGCCGCGGCGGTGCGCGTTTCCACGCCCAGCTTCACGTACACCCGCTCCAGGTGCTTCTTGGCGGTGGCCGGGCTGCTGCCCAGGATCTCGCCGATGTCCTTGTTGGTCTTGCCCTTGACCACCCAGTACAGCACCTCGGCCTCGCGCGCCGTGAGCTTCAGGCTCAGGCTCATGGCCTCGATCACGCCGGTGTCGGACACTTCCCGCATGATGATCATCCACTCGTCGCCGTCGTCGTCGCTGCTGGTCTGCTGGTGCAGCCGCAGCGTGAGGCTGCTGGCGCCCTGCACGATCGACAGCGGCGGCGGCTCGATGCCGCGCTGCCGCGCATCGGGCGTGTGGCTGCGCAGCCAGTCGAGCACCGCCGGCGGCGTCTCGGGCGCGCGGGTCTCGCAGTAGCGCTGCAGCAGGTCGCGCGCAAGCGCCGTCTGCCAGATGAGCCGGCCCTCGGGCAGCCGCACCGTGATGCTCGCGTAGCCGAAGGCGTCGAGCGCGTTGCGCGCCTGGCCGGCCTGGCGCGCGTCCTGCCGCGCGCGGCGCGCGCCCTGCAGGTGCACGTTCATGCGCGCCAGCACTTCCTTCGGTTTGATGGGCTTGGTGACGTAGTCGACCCCGCCGGCCTCCAGCGCCGCCACCAGGTGCTCGGTTTCGGTGAGGCCCGTCATGAACACGATGGGAATGTGCGCCGTGGCCGCATCGGCCTTGAGCCGGCGCGCCACCTCGAAGCCGTCGATGCCCGGCATCATCGCGTCGAGCAGCACGATGTCGGGGCGGGCCTGCGCGGCGCGCTGCAGCGCCTGCTCGCCGTTGGTGGCAATGAGCACGGTGTAGCCCGACTCGTCGAGCGCGTCGTGCAGCACGGCGAGGTTGTCGGGCACGTCGTCCACGATCAGCACGAGGTCGCTGTTGGCGCCCTGCTGCTCGCGCAGCGTCCGGGCGAGCGCTGACGTTTCCATGATGGGAATCGGCGTCTGGGTCATGCGGCGCTCTCCACGGCGTCGGCGAGCGCGCGGCTCATGGCTTCGAACTGGAACTGGCGCGCCAGCACGCGCTGCGCGTCGGTCCACGCCGCGCATTCGGGTTGCGCCGCATCGATGGCGTCGAGCTGGTTCATGATGCCGCGGAAGTAGCCCAGCCCCACCGCCTCTTCGAGCGCGCGCAGGCGCGCCAGCGAGGGGGCCTGCAGCGGCCGTGCGACGGCAACGGGTGCGGGCCTGGCGGCGGTGTCGGTCCATTGCAGCCCGAGCCGGCGCTCGAGCCAGTCGAGCAGTTCGGAGTGGCGCACGGGCTTGACGAAGAAGTCTTCGGGCGCAATGCCCACGTCGTTGTCGAGCCCCTTGTCGAAAGCGTTGGCCGAAACGATGGCCACGGCAGCCTCGGTCAGCCCCAGCTTGCGCGCGCGGCGAATGGTTTCCCAGCCGTCGATGCCCGGCATGGCGAGGTCGACGAACATCGCGTCGGGCCGGTAGCCGGCGGCGATCAGGTCCAGCGCGTCGTGCCCGCTGGCCGCGCTGCGCAGCTCGAAGCCCAGCGGTGCCAGCACATGGCCCAGCAGGTCGCGGTCGGCCTCCTCGTTGTCGACCACCAGCAGCCGGCGGCGCGGGCCCTCGTAGCCGCGCCGCGCGCGCGGCGCCGGCGCCGCCCGCGCCGCGCCCGGCACGGCGTCGTGCACGCGCGGCAGGAACAGGCGCACGCAGAAGAGCGACCCCACGCCCGGCGTGCTGCTCACCTTCATCTCGCCGCCCATCAGGTCGGTCAGCATCTTGGCGATGGTCAGCCCGAGCCCCGCGCCGGGCGCCGCCGACGCGCCGGCCGAATTGCCGCGCGCGAACGGCTCGAAGATGCGCTCGATTTCGCTGGCCGGCATGCCGGGGCCGGTGTCCTCGATTTCCACCGAAGCGAACTCGCGCGCATAGGCCAGCCGCAGCGTGACCTGCCCCGCCGCCGTGAACTTGATCGCATTGCCCAGCAGGTTGATGAGGATCTGCAGCACCCGCTTCTCATCCGCGCGCACCACCTCGGGCAACGCGCCCGCGGCCTCGAAGCGGAACTGAAGGCCCTTCTCGGCCGCCTGCAGCTCGAACATGTCGGCCAGCTCGCGCAACGTGTCGGCAAAGCGCATCGGTTGCGCATGCAGCGTGAGCTTGCCGGCCTCGATGTGCGCGATGGCCAGCGTGCCCTCGATGAGCGACAGCAGATGCTCCCCGCCGCGCTTGATGACGGCCACCGCCTGCTGGCGGTGCGGCGGCACCGACGGGTCTTCGCCCATCAGCTGCGCATAGCCCAGGATGCTGTTGAGCGGCGTGCGCAGTTCGTGGCTGATGGCGCTGATGTAGCGGCTCTTGGCCTGGTTGGCCTGGTCGGCGGCCTGCTTGGCCTGCTCCGCCGCGAGCTTGGCGTGCTCGGCAATCTCGCGCGCCTCGTCCGCGCTCTGCTTGGCGGCCTGCAGCGCGCGGTCGGTCTCGCGGTGCAGCTCGATCTCGCGCACCAGCAGGTGCGTCTGGCGGTTCGACTCTTCCTGCGCCACCTTGCGGCTCTGGTGCGCCAGCACCAGCCACCACGCGACGATGCCCGCAATCACCAGCAGCGCCATGTAGGCCTTCAGGAAGCCCGAGCGCAGCGACAGCTTCTGCACGCCGGCCAGCGCCGCGGCCACGTCGGCCTCGGAGGCCAGCTCCAGCGCGCCTTCGCCGAAGGCCCGCAGCTCCTGCTGGTAGAGCACGCCGAACACCACGGCCAGCAGCGGCACGATGACCAGCATCAACAGCAGGAAGTGCCCGAGCCCCGTGTCCAGGTAGCGCCAGCTGCGGCGCGGCAGCAGCCAGCGCAGCACGGCCGACCATTGCGCCGACAGGCTCGCGTGCGGCTTGCACAGGTCGCCGCAGCGCGCGTCGAGCGTGCAGCACAGCGAGCAGATCGCCCCCTGGTAGGCCGGGCAATGCGCCATGTCGGGCCCTTCGTACTCGCGCTCGCAGATCACGCAGTGCTGCACCTTCAGCCGCTGGTAGCTGCCGGTTTCGACCCGCGCCCAGCGCACCGCGCGCCCGCCCTCGGCCGGCGCGAAGGCGACCGCGCCGTGCGCCTCGTCGGAGCCGCGCGCCAGGTAGTACTTGCCGCCCGTGGCCCAGGCCAGCAGCGGCGAGGCCACCAGCGCCGTGCCGAGCGCAATGAGCGCGGAGAACGCCTGCGCCAGCGGCCCGAACACACCCAGGTGCGCGGTGATCGACAGCACCGATGCCAGCGCCATCGCGCCCACGCCCACCGGGTTGATGTCCCACAGGTGCGCGCGCTTGAACTCGATGCCCGGCGGCGACAGGCCCAACGGCTTGTTGATGACCAGGTCGGCGACCACCGCCATCATCCAGGCGATGGCGATGTTGGCGAACAGCCCGAGCACGTCGCCCAGCGCCTCGAACACGTTCATCTCCATCAGCATGAAGGCGATGAGCGCGTTGAACACCACCCACACCACGCGCCCCGGGTGGCTGTGCGCCACGCGCGAGAAGAAGTTGCTCCAGGCCAGCGAGCCGGCGTAGGCGTTGGTCACGTTGATCTTGAGCTGCGAGATCACCACGAACAGCGCCGTGGCCGCCACCGCCCAGCCGTAGTTGGGGAACACGTACTCGTAGGCCGCCAGGTACATCTGGTTGGGGTCGACCGCGCGGTCGGCCGGCACCATGTGCGTGAGCGCCAGGTACGCCAGCAGCGCGCCGCCCAGCATCTTGCAGACCCCCAGCACCACCCAGCCCGGCCCGCCGGCCAGCACCCCGGCCCACCAGCGGCGCGCCGTGCCGGCCGTGCGCGCGGGCATGAAACGCAGGTAGTCGGCCTGCTCGCCCATCTGCGTGATCAGCGCAATGCCGACCGTCAGGGCTGCGCCAAACAGGTGCAGATTGAAGCCTTGCGTTCCGGTGCGAACACCGTTGTAGTGCACGATGCCCGTAAACGCACCAGGATCGCGCACCAGCACATAGCCGAAGGGCACCACCAGCATCAGCAGCCACAGCGGCTGCGTCCACAGCTGCAGCCGGCTGATGGCCGACACCCCGTGCGTGACCAGCGGGATCACCACGAGCGCGCACACCAGGTAGCCCCACACCGGCGGAATGCCCAGCGCCAGCTCCAGCGCATAGGCCATCACCGCTGCCTCGAGCGCGAAGAAGATGAAGGTGAAGCTCGCGTAGATCAGCGAGGTGAGCGTGGAGCCGATGTAGCCGAAGCCGGCGCCGCGCGTGAGCAGGTCCATGTCGACGCCGTAGCGCGCCGCGTACACGCTGATCGGCAGGCCCGCCAGGAAGATGATCAGCCCGGTCGCCAGGATCGCCCAGAAGGCGTTGGCAAAGCCGTACTGCACCAGCAGCGTGGCGCCCACCGCCTCCAGGATCAGGAATGAAGCCGCCCCGAAGGCCGTGTTGGCGACCCGCCATTCGGACCACTTGCGAAAGCGCTGAGGGGTGTAGCGCAGCGCGTAGTCTTCCAGCGTCTCGCTGGCAACCCAGCTGTTGTAGTCGCGCCGGACCTTGACGATGCGCTGGGGGGCGTCGTCTGGGGAGGTCGGCGTATCGGTGGGGCTCACACCGTTTCGGTGCAGCTTTCGTGCCATGGCCGAGCCTCGGCCACGGGCTCAAGGCAGCTTGGCGAGGAGCTTGTCGAGACGGGTGGGCGGAAGCTGGATGCCGCCACCCAGAAAGGAATCGTCGGCGGTGTCGTAGATCAACTCGTCGTCGGTCCAGAGAAGCTCGACGCCGTGCTCCCTGTAGGTGCGCTCCGCGAGGAGCGTCGAATCACCCGTCCGGTAGAGCCTCAAGAGAATCGTGCCGTGGTGCACGACAGTGGACCGGGCCGTGTAGGCACCGCCCTGAACGTCTGAAATCTCGGTCCGCCACTGATCAGGATATTCGTCGGCGCGGCTGCGGCCCCTCGCCTCGAAGCAATACCTGACGCCGACAAGAACGACCGCGATGCACAGCGCCCACCGGAGAACGCGCGCACCGCGGTGAAGCATGGAATGGCCCAGCGAGATCACAGGGCCACCCTGATCGGTGTGCCAAGCTTCATGGTGACCTTGTCGGTGTAGATGATGAAGTCGCCGCCCCGGTTGTGCTTGCGTTGCCACGCGCGAAAGTCCGAGTTCTTGACCGGATAGAGCACGGCATCCCTGGCGTACACATTGCCTTGAACCACCGCGTAGTCGAGCCACCCGATGTTCACCATCGTCGCGACCTGATGGGCTGGAACGATGGCCACATGACTGCGGTTCCAGTGCCCGAGGTACTGCGATGCATCGCCCGTCTTGTCCGTGAACGTGAAGTTGTCTTTCACATAGATGGAAACATCGGTCACGACGGCCGTCTTGTTCTTGTGGTCGAACCAGGCGTACGAAACTGCCGCGTAGAGATTGAAGGAGCCCAACGCGCAGGTCAGGTCGTCCGGCAGGCCCTCGTTGGAAAGCGACTGCGTAAGGAACTGCGTCAGCTTCTGGCTCAGGGTGCCCTCGACGGGCGCCTGCTGGAACTGGAATTCCTTGTGGAGACGCACCAAGTCTCCCTTGCACTCCAGCCAGGGCCGGATGTCCTGCCGGTTGCGGTACGGGCGCAGCTTCTTCGCAATGGCGTCGCGCGCCCTCGGCGTTCCAAGTTGAGACATCAGTTGGTTCAGTCCCTCCCTGGCTCTGGCAAATTTCAACACCCAATCGATCTTGACGGACATGGTGTCGATCATTGCCGGCGGAAAAGGCACGGCGTTCTGGTTGAGGCCGTCGCGCTCGTCATCCGACGTGGGCGGGTAGTTCAACTGCCCCGCAAACCATTTGTCCATCAGGTCCGCGCCCACCGGCGCGCCGATCTTGCGCATCGCCCCGGGAATGTCCTGGATGTCGAACGGCGGCACGGCTTGCACGGCCTTCGACTTCTCCTTTGGTGAGGGCGGAGGTGGAGGCGATTGGAGCCAGCGCTGCAGGCTGGCCGCAGCACCGGACACCGCTTCTGCCACCTTGATCGCCCCGAGCGTCGCGTTGACGTACGGATCTTCCTTCGCCTTTTTCCTGGCGGGCACCTCCACCGATTTGCGCTCGCTGTGACCGACGGGCTTGCCAACCGCCGGCGGAGGCGCCCGGCTCGTGGACAGCGCAATGTCCTCCCTGCAGATTTCGCCAGTCTGCGGCGACCAGGAACGCATGAAATTGCTTGACCTGTGGAAGTCGATCTTTCCGCCTGCCTGTGGCTGCATTTTTTCCCCTCCCCCGTGTTCGAACACCGGTGCGGAGTATTTGCGCGGCAGGCGCGGGTTCGGGCTCCATCAGGGCCTGCGCGGACAAGCGCCGAACCCTGTTTCAGTGCACTTTTGTGCCATCCGTACGACTTTTGGCGAACACGGCACGACTGTTGCAAAGAAGCCAGCCTGCCCATAATGGCCGCCTCCTCCCGCCACCCGATGCCGATCCCATGGAACTGACCCCGCGCGAAAAAGACAAGCTGCTGATCTTCACCGCGGCGCTGCTGGCCGAACGCCGCAAGGCCCGCGGCCTCAAGCTCAACTACCCCGAAGCCATCGCGCTGATTTCCGCCGCCGTGATGGAGGGCGCCCGCGACGGCAAGAGCGTCGCCGAGCTCATGAGCGACGGGCGCGCCGTGCTGACCCGCGCCGACGTGATGGAGGGCATCGCCGAGATGATCCCGGACATCCAGGTCGAAGCCACCTTCCCCGACGGCACCAAGCTCGTGACCGTCCACCAGCCCATCGTCTGAACCGAAGCCAGAAAAAGAAAGACCTTCCATGCGCCACCCGACCGTTCCCACCGTCGCCAAGACCCTGGCCCTTCTCGCCGCCGTGCTGCCGCTGGCAGCCAGCGCCCACACCGGCGTCGACGGCGGCATGCACCACGGCTTCACCACCGGCTTCCTGCACCCGCTGACCGGCGCCGACCACCTGGCCGCCATGGTCGCGGTCGGTTTCTGGAGCGCCCTGGCCGCGCGCCGCGCCTGGCCCGACCTGCTCTGGGCGCCGCTGGCCTTCGCCGGCATGCTGCTGGTGGGCGCGCTGATGGGCCTGGCCGGCGTGCAGCTGCCGGCGGTCGAGCCAATGATCGCGGCCTCGCTGCTGGTGCTGGGCCTGCTGGTGGCCACGCGCGTGCACCTGCCGGCCGTCGTCGCCATGGCGGTGGTCGGCGTGTTCGCGGTGTTCCACGGCGTGGCCCACGGCTACGAACTTGCCAGCGAAGACGGCGCGGCCCTCACGCTGGCCGGCATGGTCGGCGCGACGGTGCTGCTGCACGTGGCGGGCATCGCGCTGGGCTGGTCGCTGCGCCGTGCCAACGCCTGGCTGCCGCGCGTGGCCGGCGCCGCCGTCGTCGGCCTGGGCGCGACGCTGCTGGCACAAGCCATCTGAGGCCGGCTGCCATGGTCCCCGGCGAACTTTTCACCGACGACGGCGAGCACACGCTCAACCCCGGCCGCCGCACCCTCACGCTGGTGGTGCAGAACACCGCCGACCGGCCGATCCAGGTCGGCTCGCACTACCACTTCGCCGAGACCAACGGCGCACTCGGCTTCGACCGCGAGGCCGCGCACGGCATGCGGCTGAACATCGCCTCGGGCGCCGCGGTGCGCTTCGAGCCCGGCCAGCAGCGCACGGTCGAGCTGGTCGATTTCTCGGGCGATCGCATCGTCTACGGCTTTCGCGGCCTGGTTCAAGGAAAACTCTAAATGGCCACCATCGGGCGACGCGCCTACGCGGAAATCTTCGGCCCCACCGTGGGCGACCGCGTCCGCCTTGCGGACACCGACCTGCTGATCGAGGTCGAGGCCGACTACACCCTGCGCGCCGGCGGCTACGGCGAAGAGGTGAAGTTCGGCGGCGGCAAGACCATCCGCGACGGCATGGCGCAATCGCAGCGCACCAGGGACGGCAAAGGCAGCGGCCCTGCGGCCGGTGGCGCCGTCGACACGGTACTGACCAACGCGCTCATCCTCGACCACTGGGGCATCGTCAAGGCCGACATCGGCCTGAAGGGCGGGCGCATCGCCGCCATCGGCAAGGCCGGCAACCCCGACGTGCAGCCGGGCGTGGACATCGTCATCGGCCCGGGCACCGAGATCATCAGCTGCGAGGGCAACATCGTCACCGCCGGCGGCATCGACAGCCACATCCACTTCATCTGCCCGCAGCAGATCGAAGAGGCGCTGTCTTCCGGCGTCACCACCATGCTCGGCGGCGGCACCGGCCCCGCCACCGGCACCTTCGCCACCACCGCCACGCCGGGCCCGTGGCACATCGAGCGCATGCTGCAGGCCGCCGATGCGTTCCCCATGAACCTGGGCTTCCTGGGCAAGGGCAACGCCAGCCTGCCCGATGCGCTGCACGAGCAGATCGACGCCGGCGTCATCGGCCTGAAGCTGCATGAAGACTGGGGCACCACGCCCGCGGCCATCAGCAACTGCCTGGACGTGGCCGACGCCACAGACACGCAGGTGGCCATCCACAGCGACACGCTGAACGAATCGGGCTTTGTCGAGAACACCATCGCGGCGGTGGGCGGGCGCGCCATCTGCGCCTTCCACACCGAAGGCGCGGGCGGCGGCCATGCGCCCGACATCCTGCGCGTGGTGGGCGAAGACAACTTCCTGCCGTCGTCGACCAACCCGACCATGCCCTACACCGTGAACACGCTCGACGAACACGTCGACATGCTCATGGTGTGCCACCACCTGGACGCCGGCATCGCCGAGGACCTGGCCTTTGCCGAGTCGCGCATCCGCAAGGAGACCATTGCCGCCGAAGACGTGCTGCACGACCTGGGCGCCATCAGCATGTTCAGCTCCGACAGCCAGGCCATGGGCCGCGTCGGCGAGGTCATCATCCGCACCTGGCAGACCGCGCACAAGATGAAGCTGCAGCGCGGCAAGCTGCCTGAGGACAACGAGCGCAACGACAACTTCCGCGCCAGGCGCTTCGTCGCCAAGTACACGATCAACCCGGCCATCGCGCACGGCATCGCGCACGAGGTGGGTTCGCTGGAGGTCGGCAAGTGGGCCGACATCGTGATCTGGAAGCCGGCCTTCTTCGGCGTGAAGCCCTTCACCATCCTGAAGGGCGGCACCATCGCCATGGCCGCCATGGGCGACCCCAGCGCCTCCATTCCCACGCCGCAGCCCGTGCACTTCCGCCCGATGTTCGGCGCCTACGGCGGCTCGCTCGCCAGGAGCTCGCTGACCTTCGTCTCGCAGGCCGGCCTGGCCTCGGGCATCAAGGAACGCTACGGCCTGAGCAAGAACCTCAGCGCGGTGAAGAACATCCGCAACGTGCGCAAGCAGCACATGGTCCACAACGGCTACACGCCGAAGATGGAGATCGACGCGCAGACCTATGCGGTGCGCGCCGACGGGCACCTGCTGACCTGCGAGCCGGCGAAGCTGCTGCCGATGGCGCAGCGGTATTTCCTGTTCTAACGCGGTATCTCTCTGACGATCTCCTCGACTCCTTTCAGCGCCTTGCCGACGAATTCGAGCGTGACGCCGTCACCAGCGGGCGTCAGCAAGACAGCGTCACCCGCCTGCAAGCCCCAACGGGCGACCACTTCATCTGGCAGGATGACACCCGCTTCGCCATCGATCTGGATGATTTGAAGCGCCGTGGTCATGTGAGTCGCAGCGAAGAGGAAAAGAAGAATGGATTTTGTCAAAGGGCGTGTGGTCACAGGCGCCTTGGGCGCACTGCTCGGTGCATTCCTTGGCGTTCTGATCAACATCTTCATACAGTGGGGCGGCCACCGGTGGGGCATTCCGCAGACCCTGGGCTGGACGAACGTGGTTCAGTGCAGCGCGGTGACCTGCGGGCTGATAGGCCTGGTCTTCGGTGAGTCGGTCGGCAGCGTCCTCGGCTACGCCATCGACTTCGTATGGAGCCTGATCACGCGTGGCTCCAGCCGCACACGCTGAGCCGGGATTGCTTCCATACTCGGCATTCTTTGGTTTGTGATGGATTGAACGTGCTAACAGCTTCAAAGATTTTTCCTCAAGGCTCCGGGCTCGCTCCGGTGCTGATCCGCAGGGCATCGACCATCGAGCTCGACTGGGACATCCGCCAGAAGAGCCGCTTCGACGCCACCGACTCCCAAGGCCGCCAGATCGGCGTGTTCCTTCCGCGCGGCACGGCCGTGCGCGGCGGCGACATGCTCGTGGCCGAAGACGGCTCGCTGGTGCGCGTGATCGCGGCGCCGCAGCCCGTGCTGCGCATCACGCACTGCACCGCCCACGGCACGCCCTTCGACCTGACGCGCGCGGCCTATCACCTGGGCAACCGGCATGTGCCGATCGAACTCAAGCCCGACCACCTCAAGATCGAGCCCGACCATGTGCTGGCCGACATGCTGCGTTCGATGCACCTGATCGTCGTGGCGGTCGAGGAGGCGTTCGAGCCCGAGGGCGGCGCCTATGGGTCGCACGAGCATGCGCACGGTGGCGGCCACGGCCACGGCCACGGCCATGACCATGGGCATTCGCACGCAAGCGGCAAGGGCCCGAAGCCGCTCGTGCTCGCACCGGAGCTGCTGGACGACCACGACCATTCGCATGGCCACGACCACCGCCACCACGGCCACTCCCACTGAGATGAACGCTGGCGCTTCGGCCGGTCGCGTTGCGCGAGCACCCGGTGTCCTGTGCACGCGCCCCGAGCACCGCCACGCCATCGCGACCCCACGGGTTGAAAGCGCACATGCCTGACGCGAGCCAAAGCCTCCTGCAACTCATCTGGCTCGCGTCTCCCGCGCTGCCCGTCGGCGGTTTCTCGTATTCCGAGGGCGTCGAGGCCGCGGTCGAATGGGCCGGCATCGATTCCGAATCGCGCGCGGCCGAATGGCTGTCCGACCAACTGCACCTGAGCTTCGCGCGCGGCGATCTCGCGCTCTTCGCGCAGGCCGTCTCGGCCTGGCGCACGAACGACATGCCGCGCATCCACGCACTCAACGAATGGGTGATGGTGACGCGCGAGTCGGCCGAGTTCCTCCTGCAGACCGAGCAGATGGGCCGCTCCTTCGTCGAGTGGCTCAAGCTGCACCATGCCGACACCGCCGCGGTGTTCGCCGGCCTGCCCGCGAGCTACCCCGTGGCCTTCGCCTTCGCTGCGAGCCGCACCACCGCCCCGGTGCACGACTGCGCCCTGGCGTTTGCCTTCGGCTGGGCCGAGAACATGGTGGGCGCGGCCGTCAAGGCGGTGCCGCTGGGCCAGAGCGCGGGGCAGCGCATCCTGGGCCGGCTCGCCCGCGAGATCCCCGACACCGTGACCCGCGCCATGGCCCTTTCCGACGACGAGCGCCAGGCGTTCGCCCCGCTGCTGGCCGTGCTTTCGGCGCGGCACGAAACGCAATACTCCCGCCTCTTCCGCAGCTAGCACGCACGCGCGCGCAAGGTCCTCACAGATGCCGATGTTTCCCAAGTCCGTCGAATGGCCGCCCGCAGGCACGCTGCAGGGCGAAGGCCGCTCGAAGGTATGGGAAGGCCGCATCGCGATCGCGCCGTTCGGCGAGTTCGACCTGCGCGTGCACGGGACTGCCGAAGGACCGACGCCGGCGCAGACCGGCGCGATGCAGAAGGTGCTCGCCAACGCCGCCGCGCTGCGCGACACCGCGGGCGCGCCCATGGTCGAGGTGATCGCCGAAGGCGGCATCCTCCCCGACGGACTGGTGCTCGACACCGCCTCGCTCTGGTCGCAGCTGAAGCCTTCCTTCGTCGAGGTGGCCCAGCCCGGCTACGACCCGGGCGGCGCCATCGCCATCTCGCTGGGCTTCGAGATGCCGTGGTGGGTCGAACACCTGCTGCACATCCGCACCCTCGACGGCGAATTCGACGAGGCCTGCCCCGAGTAGCCCGCGCGCACCGACACACACACACGCACTTTTTTCCGGAACCGAACCATGACCTCCGCCCTGCACCACATCCCCCATCGCACCAAGAGACTGCCCCCGCTGCGCGTGGGCATCGGCGGCCCGGTGGGTTCGGGCAAGACCACGCTGCTGGAGATGCTCTGCAAGGCGATGCGCGACAAGTACGACCTGATCGCCATCACCAACGACATCTACACCAAGGAAGACCAGCGCCTGCTGACGGTGGCCGGCGCGCTGCCGGCCGAACGCATCATGGGCGTGGAAACGGGCGGTTGCCCGCACACTGCCATCCGCGAAGACGCGTCGATCAACCTCGAGGCCATCGACCGCATGCTGGAGGATTTTCCGGATGCCGACGTGGTGTTCGTCGAGTCGGGCGGCGACAACCTCGCGGCCACCTTCAGCCCCGAGCTGTCGGACCTCACGATCTACGTGATCGACGTGGCGGCCGGCGAGAAGATCCCGCGCAAGGGCGGCCCCGGCATCACCAAGAGCGACCTCTTCGTGATCAACAAGACCGACCTGGCGCCCTACGTGGGCGCGAACCTCGACGTGATGGAGCAGGACACGCAGCGCATGCGCCGCCAGCGCCCCTACGTGATGACCAACCTCAAGACCCTCACCGGCGTGGCCGAGGTGGTGGCGTTCATCGAAGAGCGCGGCATGCTGGCCGCGGGCTGAACGACGACGCGTTCGGAAAGCCCGTTCAGGGCAGGCCCAGGTAGACGCGCAGGTCGTCCCTCACCGTACCGGCCGATGCCACGGCGGTGCGCAGGCGCTCCTCGCTCACGCCAAACCATTGGGTCCAGTAGTCGACCTCCTTGAGGTCGGTCACGTCGATCCGTTCGTCGTCTTGCGGAATGCGGATCTCGCTGTGGTCGGGCATCGTCTTCTCCTGGGAAGGTGCAGAGGGTGAGCAAGTAGAAACGGGAATTTGGAGACGCGAGTCTCCTCGCCGCCGGGTGCGCGCCAGCCGGACAGTTCCGACGCGGCGTGCAGGACAAATTCCATGGCGCGTGCGCGGCATTTCGCGATGTGCGAAGGCGTGGCCGCCGACACGCGTTTGGCTTCCCGGCTGGCCCGGGCGCGCATGCATTTTGGAGCGC
Source organism: Variovorax sp. OK212 (assembly GCF_900112425.1). Taxonomy (GTDB): domain Bacteria; phylum Pseudomonadota; class Gammaproteobacteria; order Burkholderiales; family Burkholderiaceae_C; genus Variovorax. Next base: position 83,260 of record NZ_FOLP01000013.1, read on the forward strand.
TCCATGATGGAATGGGTGTCCGTATGTTTCATGGAGAACCACGATGGAGCCGAACACCCGCAGGCTTCTCAGCATCGGCGTCCCAGGCCTGAACGATGTCATGGGAGGCGGCCTCGAGCCCAACCGGCTCTACCTGGTGGAGGGCACGCCCGGCGCGGGCAAGACCACCATCGCACTGCAGTTCCTGATGGAAGGCGTGCGCCAGGGTGAGTCGGTGCTCTACGTCACGCTGTCCGAAACCGAGACCGAACTGCGCGGCGTAGCCGCATCGCATGGCTGGGACCTGTCGGCCATCCACATGCGAGAAATGCTCCCCACGCAGGACACGCTGCAGCCTGAAGAGCAGTACACGATGTTTCATCCGTCCGAGGTGGAGCTCAGCGAGACCACGCTGCGCATCCTCAGCGACGTGGAAACGCTCAAGCCCTCGCGCATCGTGTTCGATTCGCTGTCGGAGCTGCGGCTGCTCTCGGGCACCTCGCTGCGCTACCGGCGGCAGATACTGGCGCTGAAGCAGTTCTTCGCGGGGCGCCAGTGCACCGTGCTGCTGCTCGACGACATGACCGCCACCGAGCACGACCTGCAGGTGCAGAGCATCGCGCACGCGGTGCTGCGGCTGGAGCAGTCCAACTCCGATTACGGCTCGGCACGCCGCCGGCTGCTGGTGGTCAAGTACCGCGGGCAGTCGTTTCGCGGCGGCTACCACGACTACAAGATCCACCGCGGCGGCCTGCAGGTGTTTCCGCGGCTGGTGGCCGCCGAACACGTGCGCGAGACCGCCCAGACCAAGCTGCCCAGCGGCATCGCGCCGCTGGACACGCTGCTCGGCGGCGGTCTCGAGAAAGGCACGAGCACGCTGTTCGTGGGCGCGCCGGGCACGGGCAAGTCGTCGGTGGCGGTGCAGTTCGCCATTGCCGCGGCCGAGCGCGGCGAGACCGCGGCGCTCTTCATCTTCGACGAGAGCATCACCACGCTGCGCACGCGCTGTACCGGCCTGGGCATGAAGATCGACCCGTACCTGGAGTCGGGCCTGATCCGCATCAAGCAGGTCGACCCGGCCGAGCTGTCGCCCGGCGAACTGGTGCACGAGATACGGCTGGCGGTCACGCAGCATTCGGCATCTGTGATCGTGATCGACAGCCTCAACGGCTACCTCAACGCGATGCCCGACGAGCGCTTCCTGATCGTGCAGCTGCACGAGCTGCTCACCTACCTCGGCCAGTCCGGCGTGGCCACGCTGCTGGTGGGCGCGCAGCACGGGCTCATCGGCATGCAGATGCAGACACCGGTCGACGCCAGCTACCTGGCCGACGCGGTCGTGCTGCTGCGCTACTTCGAATCCGAAGGCGAGGTGCGCCAGGCCATCTCGGTGCTCAAGAAGCGCGGCGGCGTGCACGAGCGTTCGATCCGCGCCTTCTCGATGGACCATGCCGGGCTGAACGTGGGTGAGCCGCTGCGCCAATTCAGGGGCATCCTCACCGGCGTGCCCGTGCCGGTCGACGGCGTTGCGGCCGTCCCACCGTGACGATCGCTGCCACGGCCGCCCCCACCACGCCGGCGCTGGTGCCTGCGCCCGCGCCCATGCCCGCGGAGGTGCCAGTGCCGGTGCCCGCCGATCCGCAGTTGCGCGTGCTGCTGCGCACCGCCACGTCCAAGGACGCGGTGATGACCACCGCCGTGCTGGCCCACGCGGGCATCGAGGCGCACGTGTGCACCACGCTGCACGAGTTGCTGCACGAGATCCCGCGCGGCGCCGGCGCGCTGCTGGTGTCCGAGGAAATGCTCTCGGGCACCGGCGCGGCCGAACTTGCGGACGCGGTATCGACCCAGCCGCCGTGGTCCGACCTGCCGGTGCTGATCCTCGCGCGGCAGGGCGCCGACTCGCGCGCCATCACCACCGCCATGGAAGGCATGGCCAACGTCACCGTGCTGGAGCGCCCGATCCGCGTGGCCTCGCTGGTGAGCGCGCTGCGCAGTGCGTTGCGCGCGCGCCGGCGCCAGTACGAACTGCGCAAGATCCTCGAGGACCTGAGCGAAGCCGACAAGCGCAAGACCGAGTTCCTCGCCACGCTGGCGCACGAGCTGCGCAACCCGCTGGCGCCGCTGAGCACCGCGCTGGCCATCCTCAAGCGCAAGACCCTCGCGCCCGAGGCGGCGCTGCCCTACTACGAGCTCATGGGCCGCCAGGTGGAGCACATGGTGCGCCTGGTGAACGACCTGATGGAGGTCTCGCGCATCACGCGCGGCAAGATCGAACTGCAGCTCGGCGAACTCGCGCTCGACCAGGTGATCCGCGGCGCGGTGGAGCTGAGCCGCCCGCTGATGGACGCGGGCCGCCACACGCTCGCGCTGCACATGCCCGACGCCTCGCTCGCGGTCGAAGGCGACAGCGTGCGGCTCACGCAGGTGTTCTCCAACCTGCTGAACAACGCCGCCAAGTACACGCCCGAAGGTGGGCGCATCGACGTGTTCGTCGAGCGCGGCGCGCACGACCATGCCGTGGTGCGCGTGAAGGACAGCGGCGCGGGCATTCCGCCGGCCATGCTCGGCGCGATCTTCGACATGTTCGTGCAGGTCAGCGGCACGGCGCGCGCCGCACAGGGCGGGCTCGGCATCGGCCTCACGCTGGTGAAGAGCCTGGTGGAGCTGCACGGCGGCACGGTCAGCGCGAAGAGCGAGGGTGCCAACCAAGGCAGCGAGTTCACCGTGTCGCTGCCCCTGCTCGACCACGACGTGCGCGCCGGCACGCACGCCCGTGCCTCCCTGGAGGCGGTGGCCGCGCAGCAGCGCATCCTGGTGGTCGACGACAACCGCGACGCGGCGGAGTCGCTCGCGGCCCTGCTGGGCCTGCTGGGCGCGCAGACCGCCGTGGCCTTCAGCGGCACGGAAGCACTGCGCATGGCCGAAGGCTTCGAGCCGACGCTCGGCATCCTGGACATCGGCATGCCGGGCATGGACGGCTGCGAACTGGCGCGCCGGCTTCGCGCGCACCCGCAGCACCACGGCATGGGACTGATCGCGCTCACGGGCTGGGGCCAATCCGACGACCGGGTCCGCATCGCGCGGGCCGGCTTCGACCATCACCTGCTGAAGCCGGTGGACGAGGAAGAGCTGTCGCTCACGCTGCGCAAGCTGGGGCAGCGCGGCAGCGGGTAAAGAGAAAAGAGAAAAGAGGTCAGAGCTCGCTGCCGTCGCGCAGCTGCCTTGCCTTGTAGACCAGGCGCACGCTGGCACGGCGCGGGTCGCTGACCTGCTGCACGTACACGTCGGTGTCGTTGCTCACCCATGCGGCGTAGGCGGTGCCAGGGTCGCGCGAAGCAAGCTCGGCGCCGAACACGCCGCGGCCCCATTGCACGAGGGCGGTGAAGGCCGAGGCGCCGCTGTCGGGCGTGGCCTGCGCCGCCGCCACGTACTCGACGCGGCGCAACTCGGAAGCGGCGAAGAAGAAGGTCGGCTCGAACAGCAGCCCGGCCATCTCGACCGGCGCCGCGCGCCAGTTGCCGACCAGCCCGCCGCTCAGGCGTTGCGGCCGCTGCACGCGCTCGGCGGCGGGCAGCACGGCCTGCAGCTGCTCGGCCGACATGCCCAGGCGCACGCCCGGTGGCAGCGACTGCGCATGCAGCGCACCGGCACAGAGAAGGGCCGCGCTGGCGGCAAGGGCACGGAAAAATGTCAGGGAAGCAGCAAGGCGCACGTTCGGCATCGGGGAAAAAGCGGCGGAACCATGGGACCGCGAGTATGACGCGGAGTTCCGTGGCGCCGCTTTCCCGGGGCCTTGCGCCGGTGCGTCACTCCTCGACGAAAGCCTCTTCCCGCTTGGCTTTCACGGAGGGCAGCAGCACCACGATCAGCAGCAGCGCGGCGGCGGCCAGCAGGCCCGCCGACAGCGGCCGCATGACGAACACGCTCCAGTCGCCACGCGACAGCAGCAGCGCCCGGCGCAGGTTCTCTTCCATCATCGGCCCCAGGATGAAGCCCAGCAGCAGCGGCGCAGGCTCGCACTTGAGCTTCAGGAAGGCATAGCCCACGATGCCGAAGATGGCCACCATCCACACGTCGAAGGTGTTGTTGTTCTCCGAGTACACGCCCACCGCGCAGAACAGCACGATCGACGGAAAGAGCCACTTGTAGGGAATGGTCAGCAGCTTGATCCAGATGCCGATCATCGGCAGGTTCAGCACGATGAGCATCAGGTTGCCGATCCACATCGAGGCAATCAGGCCCCAGAACAGTTCCGGGTTGCTGGTCATCACCTGCGGGCCGGGCTGGATGTTGTGGATGGTCATGGCACCCACCATCAGCGCCATCACCGCGTTGGGCGGAATGCCCAGCGTCAGCAGCGGAATGAACGAGGTCTGCGCGCCGGCGTTGTTGGCCGACTCGGGCCCGGCCACGCCGCGGATGTTGCCCTTGCCGAAGGGCACTTCGCCCTTCTTCAGCTTCATCTTCTTCTCGATGGTGTAGGCCGCGAAGGCCGACAGCAGCGCGCCGCCGCCGGGCAGGATGCCCAGGGCCGAACCCAGTGCCGTGCCACGCAGCACCGCGGGCGTCATGTCCTTGAAGTCCTGCTTGGTGGGCCACAGGCCCTTGACCTTGGCGGTGAACACTTCGCGCTCGTGCTCGGGCACCGCGAGGTTGGCAATGATTTCGCCGTAGCCGAACACGCCCATCGCGATGGCGATGAAGCCGATGCCGTCGGTGAGCTCGGGAATGTCGAAGCTGTAGCGCGCCACGCCCGAATTCACGTCGGTACCGACCAGGCCCAGCGCCAGGCCGAACAGGATCATCGTGATGGCCTTGAGCAGCGAGCCCGAGGCCAGCACCACCGCGCCGATCAGGCCCAGGATCATCAGCGAGAAGTATTCGGCGGGGCCGAACTTGAAGGCCAGCTCGGTCAGCGGCGGCGCGAAGGCCGCCAGGATCAGCGTGCCCACGCAGCCCGCGAAGAACGAGCCCAGGCCCGCCGCGGCGAGCGCCGGTCCGGCGCGCCCCTTTCTTGCCATCTGGTAACCGTCGATCACGGTCACCACCGACGAAGACTCGCCGGGCAGGTTCACAAGAATCGCGGTGGTGGAGCCGCCGTACTGCGCGCCGTAGTAGATGCCGGCCAGCATGATCAGCGCCGACACAGGCGGCAGCGCATAGGTGGCGGGCAGCAGCATCGCGATGGTCGCGACCGGGCCGATGCCCGGGAGCACGCCGATCAGCGTGCCCAGCAAACAGCCCACGAAGGCATAGACGAGGTTCTGCGCCGTGAAGGCGACGCCGAAGCCGATCGAGAGATTGGTAATCAGGTCCATTGGTCTTGTCTTGTTCTTATGGGAATCAGCCTGCGATGAAGGTCGGCCACACCTGGAACTGCAGCTTCAGCGCGACCACGAAGGCCAGGTAGCTGCCGAGCGCGAGGATGGTGGCCAGCAGGGTCACGCCCTTCCAGCCGAAGTTGTCGCCCGCCAGGCTGGCGATGAAGGTCAGCGCGTAGATGGCGACGATGAGCCCCATCGACGGCAAGCCGATGCTCGGCAGGCCGCCGAGCAGCACGCCGAACATGAGGTTCGCGCCGATGATGAAAGCCAGCGGCTTCCATGCGATGCGCCCGATGGGCTCGCCGTCTTCCGTCTCGACGCTGAGCGCCTTGAGCGTGATGGCCACGCCCATGAGGGCAATGAGGATGCCCACGATCAGGGGAAAGTAGCCCGGGCCCATGCGGGCGCCGGAACCCACGTTGTAGGTCGTGGCGCCCCATGCGAAGGCCACGCCGAAGGCGCTGAAAAGCACGCCCGAGCAGAAGTCTCTCTGACTCTTGATTCTCACCGTTGATGTCTCCTGGAACTGCGTTGATCGGCACAGGGATGTGCGCGACCGATCCTAGGAATTCAGCGGCCTCGTGTGTATGAACAAAACATTGCCGTTCGGCAATGTTCGCGGCTCAGTCGTGCGCCATCGGCAGGTCGATGCACGCGCGCAGGCCCGGCTTCGCGTCGCCGAACTGCAGCCGCCCGCCATGCAGCGCCACCACCGCCTGCACGCTCGCCAGCCCCAGGCCGTGGCCCGGCGTGCTGCGGTCCAGCCGGTGGAAGCGCACGCCGATGCGTTCGTACTCCGACGGCGGAATGCCCGGCCCGTCGTCCTGCACGAAGAGCTGCGCGCGGCCGTCCACCGTGTGCGTGCCGATGCGCACCGTGGCGCCCGTACGGCCGTTCGCGGCGTACTTCAGCGCGTTGTCGAGCAGGTTGGCCGCGGCACCCGCGAGCAGGTCGCGGTCGCCCAGCGCCACGGCCATGTCGGCCGGCTCGCGCAGCAACGCGATGCCCTGCATCTCGGCCACCGCCTCGTACAGCTCCGCCACGTCGTCGGCGATCACGTGCAGCGCCACCGGCGCGAACTGCTGGCGCCGCGCGCCGGCCTCGACCTCGGCGATCTGCAGCAGCTTCTCGAACACCACCGCGAGCTCTTCGAGTTCGCGGATGGCCGTGGCCACGGCCTCGCGCTGGGGGGCCTCCACACCCAACCCGCCTTCCACCGCGCGCAGCCGCACCAGCACGCGCGTGAGCGGCGTGCGCAGGTTGTGCGCGATGGTGTTCGACACGTGGCGCACGCCGTCCATCAGCGACTGGATGCGGTCGAGCATCGCGTTGATGTCGTGCTCCAGCAGCGCGAACTCGTCCTCCTGGCCCTCCTGCCCGGAGTGCGCCACGCGCTCCTGCAGTTCGCCGGCCGCAATGCGCGCGGCCGTGCGGCGCACCGCGCCCACGCTGCGCTCCAGCTCCTGGCGAAAGACAAAGGTGCCGCCGATCAGCAGCAGCACCGCCACGATGCCCGCCGCCGCGCTGGCGCTGGCCACCAGCGATTCGATCGACTCCTGGTCGCGCAGGTCGTGCCCCACCGCCAGCAGGCCGCCGTCGGGCAGCGTGCGCATCACCAGGTAGGCGATGACGGTCTGGCCCGCGCGCACCACGCGCCGGTGCACGCCGTCGCCCGCGTCGGGCGCTTCCGAGGGCACCTGGTCGAGGTTGCCCGCGAGCTTGCGGCCCTCGCGGTCGGTCAGCAGGTAGATCTCGTTGTCGGAATTGCGGCCGTCCGACAGCGCATTGGCGATCTCGCCGGCCACGCCGTCGGCGCCGCGCGCGTCGTAGCGCACCATGAGCTGCTGCATGCTGGTGGCCACCTGGCGCACCATGCGCTGCTGCAGCACGCCCACCGTCTGCATGTAGACGATGGCCAGCGCGGCGAGCATCGTGATGGCCACCAGCAGCCCGTAGTAGAAGGCCAGCCTGAAACCGACCGAGCGCCACAGCTGGCGCAGCGTCTTGATCATTGCGGCGCGGCCAGCGTGTAGCCCACGCCGCGCACGGTGTGGATCAGCGTCGGCGCGCCGCCCGCGTCGAGCTTGCCGCGCAGCCGGCTGACCTGCACGTCGATCACGTTGGTCTGCGGGTCGAACTGGTAGTCCCACACCGCTTCGAGCAGCATGGTGCGCGTGACCACCTGGCCCGGATGCATCATCAGATAGGCCAGCAGCCTGAACTCGCGCGGCTGCAATGCAATGGGCCGGCCGCCGCGCTCCACCTGCCGGCGCGCCAGGTCGAGCGTGAGGTCGGCCAGCTGCAGCATGCGGATCTCGGGCCCGGTGCGCGAGCGGCGCACCAGTGCCTCGGCGCGCGCCGCGAGCTCGGAAAAGGCGAAGGGCTTGGCCAGGTAGTCGTCGCCGCCGGCCTTCAGGCCGCGCACGCGCTCGTCGAGCGCGCTCAAGGCGCTGAGCACCAGCACCGGCGTCTTCTTGCCGAGCGCGCGCATGGTCGAGAGGATCGACAGGCCGTCGACGTCGTTGGGCAGCATGCGGTCGAGGATGACCAGGTCCCACGGCTCGCCCGTGGCACGCGCGAGCGCGTCGGCGCCGTCGCGGCTGATCACCGCCACATGGCCGAGCGAGCGGAAGCCGTCGGCGATGTAGCGCGCGTTGTCGGCGTCGTCCTCGACGATGAGGCAGCGCCACATGGCGGTGGGGCCTAGCACTTCAGGGCCGCCCCCTCGTGCGGGGCAAGGGCGCGGGCAAGGACAGGAAGAAGGGAAGCGGGAAATGACTGCGTTCTGGTGCTCATGGCGATGGAGTCGGCCGGCCCACCGTCCACCCGCGGCGCCGCCGGGACCATCCTAGCCGCGATTCAACCAGAGAAAGCGCGGGCGCTTCATTACCGTTTGTCCATGTTCGGGGGAGCACGGCCGGAACGACCGGCAAGGCCGATAAGGCCGATAAGGCCGATAAGGCCCGCAAGAAGCCGCGCTTCGCTAGGCCTGCAACAACGGCAGGCGCAGCGTCAGCCCCAGCACGCCGCCCGCGTGGGGGGCCGAGTAGATGCGCCCGCCGTGGTGGCTGGCGATGCGTTCGCAGGCCCGCGCGGCAGCGCTCGCCGCAACGGCATGCGAGCCGTCGAAGAAGCGTGCGAGCGGCGGCCGTGCATCGACGGCATCGAGGTCGCGCCAGTGGATCACCGCCTGCTCGCCTTGCGCATGCGCGGACACCTGCAATGTGGCACCGGCGCGCATCACGCTGGCCGCATAGGCCGTGACCTTGGCGAGCAGCTCGCGCAGTTCGGCTTCGATCGCGAGCACGGGCACGGCTTCGGGCGGCAACTGGATGTCCAGGCGGATGCCCTGGCTTGCGGTGTCGCCCGAGGCGGCGTCGAGCAGCGGGCGCAGGTCGTGCACGCGGCTGGCGTCCTGGCGCTGCCGCGCGTCCTTCCTGGCCTGCTCGGCGAGTTCGCGCGCCTTCGCGCTCTGCCGGACGTTGGCGACGAACAGCGAGCCCATCAGGAAGAGCACGCCGCCCAGGCCCAGAAGCACCACGCTCGCGATGATCGCGCCGAGGTTGCCCGCCTGCAGCTGTCCCGCGGCGGCCATCAGCGCGCGCCCGGTGCGGCCTGCGCGTCGGGCGCGCCCGGTGCGCAACGCGCGTCGCACATGTCACGTGCGGAAGGCTCACGTGCGGAAGGCGGCCGGCGCGCGTCGCCGAAGGGCATCGGAGCGCCTGCGCCGCCCTCGCCCCGGAAGCCCGGCGGCGGGCGGTGGAACATGGGCGGCGGCGGGGGCAGCATGATGCAGCCCGTGAGGCTGGCGGCCACCAGGGCGCCGGCGAAGAGTCTGAGTCGGTTCATTGAAAACTCGGTGCTGGATGAACAGGCTGAGCGGGCAGGAAAAAAAGGGCGCGCGCCCTCTTCCCTCGCGCAGTGCGAGCCCCGCGTCAGAACGCGTGGCGAATGCCGAAGTCGTAGCCCGTGGACGAGCGCGGCAGGCCCGTGTAGCCCACGCCCGCGCTGCCGTAGCCGGTGGTGCTGGCCGACACCAGGCTGCCCGTGTAGTTGGCGTCGTTGCGGTTGTTCACGCGCGCCACCGTGGCGTACAGCGCCGTGCGCTTGGACAGGTTGTGCACGTAGCCGATGGCCAGCTTCTGCGCGCGCGGGTCTTCGCCCGTGATGCCGGCCGCGCCTTCGTTGTAGCGAACCACCGAGTACGACGCGCGGATCAGGCCCGCGCCCACCGGCACCGTTGCGCCGAACAGGTAGCCGTTGTAGCTGTCGTGCGTGTTGCTCAGCGCCGTGTTGAACTTGTTCTTCACGTTCGAGAGTTCACCGAACAGCTTCACCGGGCCGAAGTCGTACGACGCACCCAGGTTGATGGTCTGCACCTTGCGCTCCAGCGTGGTGGTGTCCGCCGCCACGTTCTGGCCCACGGCCAGCGCCACGTCCAGTGGGCCGTTGGCGTAGCCGAAGCGCCCGCCGACGTAGCGGCCCGCGCTGCTGCTGGTGGCCGCCGTGGTGCTGGTCGCGTCGGTGCTGGTGTTCTCGTGGAAGCTGTACTGCAGCTGGCCGTAGAAGCCGCCCAGGTTCGGCGGCAGGAAGTAGCCCACCGCGTTGCTGGCGCGCACGTAGTTGGCGTTGTTCAGGCCGGTGCTGCCGCTGACGGTATTGATCACGCTGGAGCCCGAGCCGTTGGTGCCGAACGGGTCGAACACGGTGTCGTTCCAGAAGGTGGCGGTGTAGTCGCGGCCCAGGCGCAGTTCGCCGAAGTTGCCCGACAGGCTCACGGTGGAGCGGCGGCTGAAGGTGCTGATGCCGGTGGCGCCGTCGTCGTTGGTGATGGGGGCTTCGAGCCAGAAGCTCGCCGCCAGGCCGCCGCCCAAGTCTTCGGTGCCGCGAAAGCCGATGCGGCTGGAGTTGTAGCCGGAGTTGCTCAGGCTCGTCTTGCTTTGCTTGATCGACGCGCCCGTGGTCGCGTCGCGCGAGGTGGCCGACTGGTAGGTCACGCCGGCGTCGACGACACCGAACAGCGTGACGGACGATTGGGCAGAAGCCAGGCCGCAGACGGCCAGGGCAGCGAATGCCGTGAGGGTTTTCTTCATTCAGGTTCTCCGTTGTCAGCGGCTCTTCATCGAGCAGCCGAGACGCATGGTCTCGTTCAAATTCGGAGGAATCTTGTGAATGCCGGGTCTTTGCACGGGATGTTGTTTGCGTGCAAAGCCCCGAACCGGGCCCGAGCGCCGCCTGCGCCACCACCGGACACACCTCGTACAAGAAATCTCCCAAAAGCCGCGCGATGCTGTGCCACCGAAGGAGCCCTCCATGACCATTGCCTTGCAAAGCACCATCGCCTCGTTGCTGGGCGCGCAACAGCTCACCAACGCTTTCAGCCCCGCCTTTTCCCACCTGCGGATTCTTCGCAACCTCGTGATCCCCATGCCCGAGGGGCATGCGGTGCGCACCGCGCGCATCGACGCGGTGCTGGTGTGCGAGACCGGCGTCTACCTGTTCGAGATCAAGGCGTGGCGCAACGCCTTCGTCTACCGCAAGAAGTCCGACCAGTCGCCGCCGCGCTGGTTCCTGCGGCTGAACGGCTGCCAGAACGCGCGCGAGGTGAAAGACCCCGCATGGCAGGGCGGGCGCAAGACGACGCAGCTGCGCAGCATGCTGCCCGACGACCTGCGGCTGCAGTACTTCGTGCTGCTGCCGTGCGAAGGCATCGAGCTCGAAGGCGTGATGCCGGCGGCCGTCATCACGCAGCAGGACCTGCCGTACATCGCACGGCTGGTGCGCAACAACGGGCGCACCGCGCGCACCTACCGCCTGCTCGACGCGCAAGGCGTCGACCGCACGGTGGAGCGGCTGCTCGAGATCCAGGGCGAGCTGACGCTGGACGAGCATCTGCAGAACTGCCGCGAGCGAAGCGGCGTCACGGCAAACGCCAACCCGGGCGCAACCGTGCTCGCCGCACCGGCATGGCCGGGTGCAAACGCCATGGGGTTGCAGTAACGTAAAGACACAGCACAGCCCCGGCGGCCGCGGGGAAGTCCCAAATTTCTCCGACATTGGCCATGACCATGCGGCCATGCACTTACCGAAGTCCTTTGCAGCGGCCGCCGTGCTGCTTGCCTCACTGGCCTCGCTTCCCGCCTGGGCCGTCGATCCGTTCACCGTCAGGGACATCCGCCTCGAAGGCCTGCAGCGCGTGGAGCCCGGCACGGTCTTCGCCACCATGGGCCTGAAGGCCGGCGACACCTACAACGACGAACGCGGCAGCAACGCCATCCGCGAGCTCTTCAAGCTCGGCCTGTTCAAGGACGTGCGCATCGACGTGAACGGCAACGTGCTGGTGGTGGTGGTCGAAGAGCGCCCCACCATCGCCGACGTCGACTTCGTCGGCACCAAGGAGTTCGACAAGGCCGCGCTGCAGAAGGCGCTGCGCGAGGTGGGCCTGGCCGACGGACAGGCCTACGACAAGGCGCTGGCCGACCGCGCGGAACAGGAACTCAAGCGGCAGTACATCGGCCGCAGCCTCTACAACGCCCAGGTGATCACCACCGTCACGCCGCTGGAGAACAACCGCGTGAACCTGACCTTCACCGTGACCGAGGGCGAGTCCGCGCGCATCAAGGACGTGCACGTGGTGGGCGCCAAGGCCTTCAGCGAGAGCACGCTGCTCGACCTGTTCGACCAGGACAGCGGCGGCTGGCTCGACTGGTACACCAAGTCGAACCAGTACTCGCGCACCAGGTTCAACGGCGACCTGGAGACGCTGCGCTCCTACTACATCACGCGCGGCTACCTGGAGTTCCGCATCGACTCGACGCAGGTGGCGATCTCGCCCGACCGGCAGACGCTGACGCTCACCATCAACATCACCGAAGGCCAGAAGTTCGTGGTGGCCGGCGTGAAGCTGGCGGGCGACTACATGGGCCGCGAGGACGAGTTCAAGACGCTGGTGGCCATCCGCCCCGGCGCGCCGTACAACGGCGAGGAAGTTGCGGCCACCACCAAGGCCTTCACCGATTACTTCGGCACCTTCGGCTACGCCTTCGCGCGCGTGAAGGCCGAGCCGGAGATCGACCGCGTGAACAACCGCGTCACGCTGGTGCTGAGCGCCGAGGCCTCGCGCCGCGCGTACGTGCGGCGCATCAACATCGGCGGCAACGCCAGGACGCGCGACGAGGTGATCCGCCGCGAGTTCCGCCAGTACGAAGGCGCCTGGTACGACGGCAACAAGATCCGCGCCTCGCGCGACCGCGTGGACCGCCTGGGCTTCTTCACCGACGTGAACGTCGACACCGTCGACGTGCCCGGCTCGCCCGACCAGGTCGACCTGGCGGTGACCGTGGCCGAGAAGCCGACCGGCTCGCTGCAGCTGGGCGCGGGCTACTCGTCGACCGACAAGGTGTCGCTGACCTTCGGCATCACGCAGGAGAACGTGTTCGGCAGCGGCAACTCGCTGGGGCTGAACGTGAACACCAGCTCGTACAACCGCACCATCTCGCTCACGGCCACCGACCCGTACTTCACCAAGGACGGCATCTCGCGCACGCTGAACGTGTTCCACACCACCACGCGGCCCTACTACGAGGCCGACGGCAACTACAAGCTGGCGAGCGACGGCGGCTCGGTGCGCTTCGGCTTCCCGGTGGGCGAGCAGGACACGGTGTTCCTGGGCATCGGCGTGGAGCGCTATTCGTTCACGCCCGGCACCAACGGCACCTACACGCTGGTCGACGGCTCCTACGTGTACACGGCCACGCCGCAGGCCTACCTGGACTACTTCAAGTGCACGGGCACCGTGCCCAGCGTGAGCTGCTCGAACTCGAGCATCGTCGGCATCCCGGCCACGCTGGGCTGGTCGCGCGACGACCGCGACAGCGCGCTGGTGCCCACGCGCGGCAAGCTGCAAAGCGCCAGCCTCGAGGTGGGCGTGGGCAGCGACCTGCGCTACATGAAGTCGAACTACCAGTACCAGCAGTACTTTCCGTTGTCCAAGCAGTACACGCTGGCCATCAACGGCCAGTTGGGCTATGCGCGCGCACTGGGCAGCAGCACGTACCCGATCTTCAAGAACTTCTACGCGGGCGGCCTGGGCTCGATTCGCGGCTTCGAGCAGAACTCGCTGGGCCCGACCGACGCGGTGACCGGCGGCGCGCTCGGCGGCACGCGCAAGGCGATCTTCAACATGGAGTTCTCCACGCCCTTCCCCGGCGCGGGCAACGACAAGACGCTGCGCATGTACACCTTCATGGACGCGGGCAACGTGTTCGCCGACCGCACGGCCAGCATGACCGACGCGCAGTGGAAGGCGCAGAACCGCCTGCGCGCGTCGGCCGGCATCGGCATCAGCTGGATCTCGCCGCTCGGGCCGCTGCGGCTGGCCTATGCGGTGCCGCTGCTCTACCAGAAGGAGGACACGGCCAACAACATCGCGGCCGACCGCACGCAGCGCTTCCAGTTCCAGATCGGCACGTCTTTCTGAACAGGAGAACCACGACCATGGGCCGCATCCTGCTGGTGGAAGACGGGCGCGACAGCGACAACGACAGCGCCTGCCTGCTGCGCTCGCACCTGCACGGCGCGGGCTACGAGGTCGAGCAGATCGAGGACGGCGCGGCGGCGCTGGAGCGCATCCTGACGGCGCCGCCCGCGCTCACGCTGCTGGACATCGTGCTGCCGCGCGTGGAAGGCACCGGGGGCGCAAGAGGCACCGGAGGCACAGGAGGCACGGAGGGCGTGGCAGACGGCATCGACGTGCTGGCCAAGGTGCGCTCGCACAGCAACCACCCGATCATCATGCTGACGGCGCGCGCGCACGAGGAAGACCGGCTGCGCGCGCTCGACATGGGCGCCGACGACTACGTGTGCAAGCCCTTCTCGCCGCGCGAGGTGGTGGCGCGCGTGAACACGGTGCTGCGCCGGCATGCGCAACGCAACGAGGCCGCTCGGCCGTCGGCGGTGGTGGGTTTCACGGATGCGCGCGGCAACGCGAGCCTGGAAGGCAGGCCGCTGTCGCTCACGCGGCGCGAGTTGCTGCTGCTGCGCGCGCTGTCGCGTGCGCCGGGGCGGGTGCTCACACGCTCGAAGCTGCTGGAGGTGGCGTTTGCGGAAGCGCTGGACGTGAACGAGCGCGCGGTCGACGGCCACATCAAGAACCTGCGCAAGAAGCTCGCGGCCGCCGCGCCCGCGCACGACTGGATCCGCTCGGTCTACGGCGTGGGCTTCAGCTTTGCGGAGCGGCCGGCGGGGTGAGCGGCGTGCGCCGGCTCAGCCGGCGGGGTGAACAGCGTGCACCGGCTCAGCCGGCGGCGCGTGGCGGCACCAGCGCCTTGATGCGCGCGGCGCCTTCCAGCGCGCGAGGACGCATGGGACCCGGGCCGCCGCCCATCGGCATGCCTTGCGTGCCGGGGGGCATGCCCGTTGCGCGGGGCGGGGGCATGCCCGACGCCGCGCCGGGCGAAGGCATGCCCGGCATCGCTCCCGACGGCGGCATGCCGCCGGACCGGGGCGGCCGGTCGACCACCGGGTTCGCGGCCGGGTCGACCACCAGCGCGAGCGTGGCCACGTAGCGCTGGCGCTCCTCGCGCACCGCGCCGAGCACCGTGTCGCCGGCCCGCAGCGCAATGCCGTCGACGCTGTTGAGCGTGTCGCGCACCCGGGCGCGTTTGTACAGCGAGACCTGCGTGTAGAGGAATTCGCTGAGCGCGTCGGGCAGGAAGAACTGCGAGGTGAGCACGGCGCGCGCGCCGTTGAGCACCTTCATGTGGATGTGCGTGGTGCGCCCGGCGTACCAGCCGGGGTAGACGGTGGTGAACGCGGCCGTGCCCTCGCGGCCGGTGAACTGGCTGCCGCGCAGGAAGGTCTTGCCCTCGAACCCGCCCGCCCGGTCGTCGCCCTGCCCGGCAAAGCCCGAGTAACGCCCCTGCGCATCGCAATGCCACAGGTCCACGCGCAGCCTGGGCAACGGCTTGCCCGCCGTGTCGCACACGGTGAAGCGCACGTCCAGCGGCACGCCTTCGAGGCCCTCGGTGACGTCCTGGCGGACCTGGGCGACGTCCAGGTAGTAGGGGCCTTCGGTGGTCTGCGCGGTCAGCGGCAGGTTGGCCGGGGCGGCCTGGGCAGCTTCCGCAGCGTGAGCGGCGTGCGCGGCGTGAGCAGCGTGAGCGGGGCGGGTGGAAACGCCGCCCAGTGCCGTGGCGCCGAGCGTGGCCAGCAGGCCGCGGCGGCCGATGGCGGGGTCCGGATGTGTCATGGTTTTCTCTTCTCCTCGTGGATCGACCCGGGAACGGCCGGGCGCGTGACGCAGCCTTCGGCCCACAGGACCAGCAGCGTCCATGCCTGGGCGACCAGCCAGAAGAACACGGTGATCGCCCCCAGCAGCGCAAAGCTCAGCGTCGGATTCATGCGGCCATGCTGCGGCCGGATCCGGGAGAAAAAATGGAGAAACCCTTGGCGCGGAAATTCTCCCAATTTCCTCCACATTCCGGCCACATCATCGGCTTTCTCCCCCCCGAACACGCCCTTTCTCTCGCCCTTTCCCCGCCTGCCCGACCGCTCATGCATGTCGCAGAATGCGGCCATGCCTCCCCCGTGCCCATGCCGCAACTGACCCTTTCCCGCAAGATCTTCCTGGCGCTGGCCGCCCTGCTGATCGTGCTGCTCATCAGCTTCGCGGGCCTGTCGATCATTGCGCTGCAGCGCGGCCTGGGCTCCTACGTGGCCGAGATCGAGATCCGCCGCATGGACTGGCTCTCGCAGCTGGTGCTCAAGCACTACGTGACCAACGGCGACTGGAAGAACCTGCGCGACAACGAGGAAGCCTGGCAGCGCCTGCAGATGGGCCGCTTCGCCAACGTGCTCGACAGTGCCGCTGCCAACGGCGACGAGCGCCGGTTGCCGCCCTGGTACGAGTACCGGGCCATGCGCGCCGCGCCTCCGCCGGACAGCCCGCCCGACGGCGGCCCGCCGCCCATGCCGTCGTCCGCGCAGCTCGACCTGCTGCCGCGTCGCGCGCCCGGCATCCCGGGCATGCCGCCGCCGTGGCTGTTCCCCGACCCGCGCGGCATGCACGACTCCATCTTTCAGCGCATCGCCGTGCTCGACGCGCGCGGCGCGCGCGTGGTGGGCGCCGACATCGACCTGGCGAACGCCGCGCGCATGCCGATCCGGCACAACAAGTCGGTCATCGGCTACCTGGCGCTCGCGCCGGTGCAGGGGCTGGAGAGCGAGGCCGACCGCGCCTTCATCGCGCGGCAGTCGGGCGTGATCGTGCTCACGGGCCTGTGCGGCCTGGGCTTTGCGCTGGTGCTGTCGTGGCTGCTGGCGCGGCGCTGGTTCCGCCCCATCGACGAACTCACGCAGGCCGCGCAGGACGTGGCGCGCGGCCGGCTTTCCACGCGCGTGGCGGTGCAGGGCTCCGACGAGCTCGCGCTGCTGGGCAAGACCTTCAACGACATGGCGCAGCGGCTGGACACGGTCGAGGCCTCGCGCCGCGCCTGGCTGGCCGACGCCGCGCACGAGCTGCGCACGCCGCTGGCCGCCATGCGCGCGGAGATCGAGGCGCTGCAGGACGGCGTGCGCACCTTCGACGAACGCACCGCGCTGCGCCTGCACCGCCAGGTGATCCGCCTGGGCCAGCTGGTGGACGACCTGCGCAGCAGCATGCGCGAGCCGCAGAGCGACCTGCTCACGGCCACCGTGTACCCGCTGTCGCTGCTCAAGGAGGCGCTCGACCACACGCGCGACCGCTTCGCCAAGCGCGGCATCGAGGTCGACCGCCAGGCCGTCGACCGCATCGACACCCTGTCTCAGCCCACCGTGGAGGGCGACGCGCACCGGCTGCACCAGGTGTTCATGAACCTGCTGGAGAACACGCTGGCCTACACCGACGAAGGCGGCGCGCTGCGCATCGACGTCACGGTCGAAGGCCCGTGGACCGGCAACTGCCTCACGCTGCTGTTCGACGACAGCTCGCCCGGCGTGCCCGACAGCGAGCTGCCGCGCCTGTTCGACCGCCTGTTCCGCGGCGAGAGTTCGCGCAGCCGCGAGCACGGCGGCTCGGGGCTGGGCCTGTCGATCTGCCGCGCCACCATCGAGGCGCACGGCGGCACCATCGACGCGTCGGCCTCGCCGCTGGGCGGGCTGCGCGTGACCCTCACCCTTCCACTGGCTGCATCGTCATGACACGCATCGTCATCGTCGAAGACGAAATCGACATCGCCTCGGTGGTGCAGGACTACCTGCGCCACGCGGGCTACGAAACCACCCACTTCACCGACGGGCAGAGCGCGCTCGACAGCATCGTGGCGGCGCCGCCCGAGCTCACGCTGCTCGACATCATGCTGCCGCGGCTGGACGGCGTGGAGGTGCTGCGCCGCGCGCGCGAGCACACGGCGCACCCGATCATCATGCTGACCGCGCGCATCGAGGAGGTCGACCGCCTGCTGGGACTGGAGCTGGGCGCCGACGACTACGTGTGCAAGCCCTTCTCGCCGCGCGAGCTGGTGGCGCGCGTGCGCGCCGTGCTGCGGCGCACCGCCGGGCCGGCCTTCGGCGGGCAGGGGTCGGGATCGGGCCCGGCCTCGCAGGACGACGCACCCGGCCTGGTGCTGGACGACGTGCACTGGCGCGCCTCGCTCGAAGGCACGCCGCTGAACCTCACGCGGCGCGAGTTCGGGCTGCTGCAGGTGCTGTCGCGGCACCCGGGGCGCATCTTTTCGCGCGCCCGCCTGCTGGAACTGGCCTACGACGACACGGTGGACGTGACCGAACGCGCCATCGACAGCCACGTGAAGAACCTGCGCCGCAAGCTCGGCGCGGTGACGCCCGCGCACGACTGGATACGCTCGGTGTACGGCGTGGGCTTTGCGTGGGAAGCGCCGGTGCCGGCGTAGGCGCACTTCAGGACGCCGCCGGTTTCCGTTTCAATCCCAGCGCGCCCTCGAGCATGCGCATGACGGTCTCGCGCGCCTGCTCGAAGTCTTCGGGCTCCAGCGCCTTCTTGCCCAGCAGCATGCGCATCTGCCACGCGAAGTCGGCGTAGGTCTGCGTCATGGCCCACAGCGTGAACAGCAGGTGCGCCACGGGCAGCGGCTGCACGTCGCCCCGCGCCATCCACCGCTGCAGCACGGCGGCCTCGGCACGGAACGCGGGCACCAGCTTGGCCTCGATGTCGTCGGCGCACTGCGGTGCCTGCGAGATGATTTCCTGCGCGAACAGGCGCGAGCCCGAGGGGTGGTCGTACGAGAACTGCAGCTTCTGCGTGACGTAGCGCTCCAGCGCGGCGTACGGGTCGAGGTCGGCGGCGGCCAGGCTGTCGAGGTTGGACAGCCACGAGTCGAGCACGTCGTTGAAGACACGCCGGTACAGCGCCTTCTTCGAGGGAAAGTAATACAGCAGGCTCTGCTTGGAGATGCCCGCGTCGGCCGCGATGTCGTCCACCGACACGCCACCATAGCCATGCACCGCGAAGCGCTCCTGCGCCACGGCGACGATGGCGCTCTCCAGGTTCTGGCGGCGTGCCCGGCGCTTGACGGCGGGGGGGCGCACCACGCTCATCAGACAACCTCCACGCTGCGCGTTGCGGTGCGAGCTTGCTCGGGGCGGCCCGGCGCGGCGCTCATGGGTTCTTCATCCGCGCCAGGAAGCGCACCAGCCGCTCGTCGCCGCACTGCGTGACGTTGAAGCGGTACCAGGCCAGCGGCTGCGGCGCGGCGCCGAAGTCGGTCGCCGCCGCCAGCGGCAGGCCTTGCTTGCGCGCCTCCTGCAGCACGGCGTCGACGGTCGGGCGCGGCTCGCTGCCGGGCGGCCATCCGGCACACAGGAACGGGCCGCCGTCGGGTGCGTGCAGCGCCTGCAGGCCGGCACCGGTCAACAGCGACAGCGTGCGTTCGCCCGCGATCTTCAGCGCGGTGTTGAGCTTCTGCAGGAAGCGCGGGTAGCCCGCATCGCACAGCACCTCGCAGGCCACGCGCTCCTCGAACTCGCTCGGGCCGAGCGTGGTGTGCAGGCAGCGCAGCACAGGGTCGTCGGCCCAGCGCTGCGGCAACAGCACATGCGCGAGCCGCAGCTTGGCCGACAGCGTGGTCGACACGCCGCCGACCTGCACCACGCGCTGCAGCCCGTCCATGGCCGCGAGGCTGGGCGCCTGCAGCGGCGAGAGACCGCGCCAGGTGTCGAGCTCGATCACGCACAGGTCGTGCCGCTCGGCGGACTGCAACGCCTGGTGCGCGCCTTGCAGGCTCATGCAGATGCCCAGGGGGTTGGACACGGCGGTCGAGAGAAACAGCAGCCGCTGGCGGCCTTCGGCAGGCAGCAGCGGTGCGAGGCGGTCGAGCGCGGCGATGTCGAGGCAGCCGCCGCGCCGCGGCACTTCGAGAATGCGCCGCCCCAGCGTCAGCACCAGGTTGCGCAGCTGGCGCGAGGCGGGCGACTCGAGCAGCACCGCGTCGCCGGGCGCGGTCCAGGCCTGCAGCAGGCACATGGCGGCGCCCAGGCTGCCGGCGGCCGTCATCACCTGCTGCGGCGCCAGCCCGGGCAGTTCGGCGCGATGGCGCGCGGCGATCAGCTCGCGCAGGCGCGGCAGGCCGAAGCTGGGCCGCGCGCCGCCGTCCCAGTCGGGCGCGGCGCGCGCCACGCGGCGCATGGCTTCGCGCACCAGTTCGTCGCCGCGGTACTCGGCAGGCGGCGGGCGGTCATGGCCGGAAGACGCATCGGCGATGCGCGGCACCACCTCGTCGGCCAGGCGCGCGGGCCGGTGCAGCACGTAGTAGCCGCTGCCCGGGCGCGAGGCCAGCACCGAGCGCGCGCGCAACGCGCTGTACGACTCGGTGACGGTGAAGGTGCTGATGCCCAGCTTGCCCGCGAGCGCGCGCACCGAGGGCATCTTGGTGCCGGGTGCCAGGCGCCCGTCGGTCACGCGCAACTCCACGCCCACTACCAGGCGCTGCGCGAGCCCGAGGCCGGGGGCGGCCTCGTCCATCTCGCCCATCAGGCCCTGCATCCAGCCGGCGCCGGAGGTTGCGGGCACGTGCAGCGCCGAGGCGTTGCGTGAACTCTGCATCGCGGTGTCTCCTTCGAAGCTCGAACGGCTCCGGGGTTGGCGAAAGAGAGGGTTTGCCCGAAGGAACCGTGCTGGCCGGTGCACCAAACAGCACGGCCAGCGGCAGCAAACACTTTCTCGCCTGCCGCGCCAACTGTGTATGGGCGGCACCCCTTGTTTGCTGAATCATCGCGACATTCGACCACTTGGTCAAACTTCACGAGGGCCAGCTCCCTCGTGTCGCAACAGATCCCCACCACGATCCTGGAGCCTGAACGCCCATGAGCAGCACGATGAACTCCGTCGCGCCCACCGCCCACATCGCCTCCGATGTGCGCGCCGGCCGCCTGGCCCCCGCGCAGTACGCCAAGAACTTCTGCGACGCCCACCCGCCGCTGAACGTGGTGCAGGCCAACATCGAGGCCGAGCGTTGCTACTACTGCTACGACGCGCCCTGCCAGACGGCCTGCCCCACGGGCATCGACATTCCCACCTTCATCCGCCGCATTGCCGACGGCAACCTGCGCGGCGCGGCCCGCACCATCCTGGAGGAGAACCCGCTGGGCGGCATGTGCGCGCGCGTCTGCCCGACCGAGGTGCTGTGCGAGCAGGCCTGCGTGCGCAACACCAACGAGAGCAAGCCGGTGGAAATCGGCCTGCTGCAGCGCCACGCGACCGACGCCTTCTTCGACGCGCCCGGCACGCCGCTGTTCGTGCGCGCGGCCGACACCGGCCGGCGCGTGGCGGTGGTGGGCGCGGGCCCCGCGGGCCTGGCCTGCGCGCACCGGCTCGCGGTGCTGGGCCACCAGGTGGTGCTGTTCGACGCGCGCCCCAAGCTCGGCGGCCTGAACGAGTACGGCCTGGCCAGCTACAAGACGGTGGACGGCTTCGCGCAGCGCGAGATCGAGTGGCTGCTGTCGGTCGGCGGCATCGAGGTGCGCAACCACCATGCGCTGGGCCGCGAGCTGCACCTGGACGCACTGGCCGATGACTACGACGCGGTGTTCCTCGGCCTCGGCCTGGCCGGCGTGAACACGCTGGGCCTGGGCGAGCAGGCCGGCGTGCGCGACGCGGTCGACTTCATCGCCGAGCTGCGCCAGGCCGCGTCGCCGGCGGACGTGGCCATCGGCCGGCACGTGGTGGTGATCGGCGGCGGCATGACCGCCGTGGATGCCGCCGTGCAGTCGCGCAAGCTGGGCGCGGAAGACGTGAGCATCGTCTACCGGCGCGGCGCCGAGGCCATGGGCGCCTCGGTCGACGAGCAGAGCTGGGCCAAGGAGAACGGCGTGCGCATCATCCACTGGGCCGCGCCGAAGGCCCTGCGCGCCAAGGGCGGCGTGCTGCGCGGCATCGACTTCGCGCGCACCGCGCTGGTCGGCGGCAAGCTGGTGGAGACCGGCGAGAGCCTCGCGCTCCCGGCCGACATGGTGCTGTGCGCCATCGGCCAGAGCTTCGTGGCCACCGCGCTGGAGGACAGCGGCGTGCAGCTGCAGGGCGGGCGCATCAGCACCGACGCGGAATGCCGCAGCTCGCGGCCCAAGGTGTGGGCCGGCGGAGACGCGCGCTTCGGCGGACGCGACCTCACGGTCGAGGCGGTGGAAGACGGCAAGCAGGCCGCGCTGTCCATCGACCGGCACCTGCGCGCCGCCGCATAGCGCAAGCGGCCCAACCCTTCCCTTCCCACATCCACCCGTTCGCGCATGGCCGCGACAGGAGCAATTCACATGGCAGACCTGAGCACCGACTTCGTGGGCATCCGCAGCCCCAACCCCTTCTGGCTCGCCTCCGCGCCGCCCACCGACAAGGAGATCAACGTGGTCCGCGCCTTCGAGGCCGGCTGGGGCGGCGTGGTGTGGAAGACCGTGGGCGAAGACCCGAACGTGGTCAACGTGCACGGCCCGCGCTACGCCGTGTCCTATGCGGCCGACCGCCGCGTGACCGGCTTCAACAACATCGAGCTGATTTCCGACCGGCCGCTGCGCACCAACCTGGAAGAGATGACCCGCGTGAAGCGCAACTGGCCCGACCGCGCACTGGTCGCTTCGGTGATGGTGCCGTGCACCGAGGAATCGTGGAAGAACATCCTGCCGATGGTGGAAGACACCGGTTGCGATGGCCTGGAGCTGAACTTCGGCTGCCCGCACGGCATGAGCGAGCGCGGCATGGGCGCGGCCGTGGGCCAGGTGCCCGAGTACATCCAGATGGTGGCCGAGTGGTGCAAGCACTATTCGAAGCTGCCGCTGATCGTGAAGCTCACGCCCAACGTGGCCGACATCCGCCCCGCGGCGCGCGCCGCCAAGAAAGGCGGCGCCGACGCGGTGAGCCTCATCAACACCATCAACTCCATCATGGGCGTGGACCTGGACGCGATGGCCATGCTCCCCAACACCGGCGGCATGGGCTCGCACGGCGGCTACTGCGGCCCCGGCGCAAAACCCATCGCGCTGCACATGGTGGCCGAGATCGCGCGCGACCCCGAGACCGCGGGCCTGCCCATCTCGGGCATCGGCGGCGTGTCGACCTGGCGCGACGCGGCGGAGTTCATCGCGCTGGGCAGCGGCTCGGTGCAGGTGTGCACGGCCGCCATGGTGTACGGCTTCAAGATCGTGCAGGACCTGTGCGACGGCCTCTCCAACTTCATGGACCAGAAGGGCTACGCCAGCCTCGCGCAACTGCAGGGCCGGGCCATCGGCAGCATCACCGACTGGAAGCAGCTCAACCTGAACCACGTCGACAAGGCCGTGATCCACCAGGACGCCTGCATCCAGTGCGGACGCTGCCACGTGGTGTGCGAAGACACCTCGCACCAGGCCATCAGCGCCACCAAGGACGGCATGCGCTACTTCGAGGTGAAGGAAGAAGAGTGCGTGGGCTGCAACCTGTGCGTGTCGATCTGCCCGGTGCCCGGCGCGCTGTCGATGCGCACCCTGAAGCCCGGCGAGATGGACGCGCGCACCGGCCACCCGGTGGTCGCCCAGTACGCCAACTGGACCACGCACCCGAACAACCCCATGCGCGCCGACAGCCATGCCTGAGCCGGCGAATGAATGAATGAGTGACCCAGCCCGGCGCAGACCGGGCCCGCGGCAGGAGGGGAACAACGACATCGCCAAGAACACAACACACGTGCAGGAGACAACCCCCATGACAACCCCATCGCAGCACGGCGGCGGCCCCGCCGCCAACCTCTGGAACGAAGACCTCGCGCCCACCACGCTGGCCCAGCGAACGTGGCGCTGGTACCACTTCGCGGCCCTGTGGGTGGGCATGGTGATGTGCATTCCCGCCTACACGCTGGCGGCCAGCCTGATCGAGGGCGGCATGTCGTGGAGCCAGGCGGTGCTCACGGTGTTCCTGGGCAACGCCATCGTGCTGGTGCCGATGCTGCTCATCGGGCATGCCGGCGCGAAGTACGGCATTCCGTACGCGGTGATGGCGCGCGCCTCGTTCGGCACGCGCGGCGCGCGGCTGCCCGCGCTGCTGCGCGCCATCGTGGCCTGCGGCTGGTACGGCATCCAGACCTGGTTCGGCGGCGAGATGATCTACACGCTGGTGGGCGTGCTCATGGGCCAGCCGCTGGGCGGCGACAAGCTGCCGCTGCTGGGCATCAACGGCGCGCAGTTGGTGTGCTTCCTGATCTTCTGGGCGATCCAGCTGTACTTCGTGGTGCACGGCATCGAGTCGATCCGCCGGCTCGAGACCTACACCGCACCGCTGAAGATCCTCGTGTGCATCGCCCTGCTCTACTGGGCCGTGCAGCGCGCGGGCGGCCTCGGCCCCATCTTCGAGCAGCCCTCGCAGTTCGAGCCGGGCGGCAAGAAAGCCGGGCTGTTCTGGGCGGTGTTCTGGCCCTCGCTCACGGCCATGGTCGGCTTCTGGGCCACGCTGGCACTGAACATTCCGGACTTCACCCGCTTCTCGCGCTCGCAGCGCGACCAGGTGGTGGGCCAGGTCATCGGCCTGCCCGCGCCCATGGGGCTGCTCGCGATGATGGCGGTGATGGTGACCTCGGCCACCGTGGTGATCTACGGCAAGGCGCTGTGGGACCCGGTGGACCTGGCCAGCCGCATGACGGGCGCGGCGGTGCTGATTGCGCTGCTCATCCTGCTGATCGACACGGTGAGCGTGAACCTGGCGGCGAACCTGGTGGGGCCGGCCTATGACTTCTCGGCCCTCAACCCCGAGAAGATCTCTTACCGCAAGGGCGGCTACATCACGGCCGGCATCGCCATCGTGATGATGCCGTGGAAGGTGCTGGAGACCACGCAGGGCTACATCTTCACCTGGCTCATTGGCTATTCGGCGCTGCTGGGGCCGGTGGCGGGCATCCTGATTGCCGACTACTACTTCATCCGCCGCAAGGAGCTCGACGTCGATGCGCTCTACCGAGGCACCGGCCAATACAGCTACACCAACGGCTGGAACATGGCTGCGGTCATCGCCTTCATCGTCGGCGTGCTGCCGAACATTCCGGGCTTTCTGAACGCGGCCTTTCCGGCGGCCGTG
Source organism: Variovorax sp. OK212 (assembly GCF_900112425.1). Classification (GTDB taxonomy): domain Bacteria; phylum Pseudomonadota; class Gammaproteobacteria; order Burkholderiales; family Burkholderiaceae_C; genus Variovorax. Next base: position 108,109 of record NZ_FOLP01000013.1, read on the forward strand.
CCGTCGATGCCCGAGTTCTTCAAGACTGTCTACACCTACGCATGGTTCGTCGGTGTGGTGCTCTCGGCCGTGGTGTACCTCGGTCTCATGAAGGCGCGCGCGCCGCAACTGCAGGGCGTGGCCGCGCCGCTCAAGAACCCCAGCTAGAAAAGGAATTCAAGCCATGACCGTACTCATTCGCGGTGGCACGGTGGTCAACGCCGATGCCGAACACCGGGCCGACGTGCTCTGCGAGGGCGACAAGGTCGTGCAGGTCGGCACCGACCTGCAGGCCCCCGCCGGCGCGCAGGTGATCGACGCGGGCGGCGCCTACGTGATGCCCGGCGGCATCGACCCGCACACCCACATGCAGCTGCCCTTCATGGGCACGGTCGCGGCCGACGACTTCTTCAGCGGCACGGCGGCGGGCCTGGCCGGCGGCACCACCAGCATCATCGACTTCGTGATTCCCGACCCGCAGCAGCCGCTGATGGACGCCTTTCGCATGTGGCGCGGCTGGGCCGAGAAGTCCGCCGGCGACTACAGCTTTCACGTGGCCGTGACCTGGTGGAACGACAGCGTGCACAAGGACATGGGCGAGCTGGTGCACGAGCACGGCGTGAACAGCTTCAAGCACTTCATGGCCTACAAGAACGCGATCATGGCCGACGACGAGATCCTGGTGAAGAGCTTCCAGCGCTCGCTGGAACTCGGCGCGATGCCCACCGTGCATGCGGAGAACGGCGAGCTGGTCGCGATGCTGCAGCAGCAGTTGCTGGCGCAGGGCATTCGCGGGCCCGAGGGCCACCCGCTGTCGCGCCCGCCGATGGTCGAGGCCGAGGCGGCGAACCGCGCCATTGCCATTGCCGACGTGCTGGGCGTGCCGATCTACGTGGTGCATGTGTCGTGCGGCGAAGCGCTCGACGCCATCACCCGCGCCCGCGCACGCGGCCAGCGCGTGTACGGCGAAGTACTGGCCGGCCACCTGGTGGTCGATGAGAGTGCCTACCGCGACCCCGACTTCGCGCGCGCCGCCGCCCACGTGATGAGCCCGCCCTTCCGCTCGCGCGAGAACCAGGCCATGCTGTGGCGCGGCCTGCAGGGCGGCAACCTGCACACCACGGCCACCGACCACTGCACCTTCTGCGCCGATCAGAAGGCGGCGGGCCGAGACGACTTCACCAAGATTCCCAACGGCTGCGGCGGCGTGGAAGAACGCATGGCCGTGCTGTGGGACGCGGGCGTGAACACCGGGCGGCTCACGCCCTCGGAGTTCGTGCGCGTCACCTCCACCAACGCGGCGCAGCTGTTCAACCTGTACCCGCGCAAGGGCGTGGTGCAGGCGGGCGCCGACGCCGACATCGTGGTGTGGGACCCGAAGGCCACCAAGACGCTGTCGGTGACAACGCAGCACTCGAAGAGCGACTTCAACATCTTCGAAGGCCGCCAGGTCACCGGCTTGCCGAAGCACACCGTGGCCGCGGGCCGCTGGGTGTACCGCGACGGCGACCTGCGCGCCGAGCCCGGCACCGGCCGCTACCTGAAACGCCCGGCCTTCGCGCCGATGTTCACCGCGCTGGAACGCTTCAAGCACCAGCACGCGCCGACGGCCGTGGCGCGCTGAACCCTCAAGGAGTCATACAGATGAATGCAGTAGTGGACAAGCAGGCGCTGGCGATCAACGGCGAGCGCCTGTGGAACGCGCTGATGGAACTCGCGCGCATCGGCGCCACGCCCAAGGGCGGCGTGAAGCGGCTGGCGCTGACCGACCTCGACAAGCAGGGCCGCGACCTCGTGGTGTCGTGGGGCAAGGAAGCGGGCCTGTCGATCACCGTCGACAAGATCGGCAACGTCTTCATGCGCCGCGAAGGCACCAACCCCGCGCTGCCGCCCGTGGTGTCGGGCAGCCACATCGACACGCAGCCCACCGGCGGCAAGTTCGATGGCAACTACGGCGTGCTCGCCGCGCTGGAGGTGGTGCGCACGCTGAACGACCAGGGCATCCGCACCGAGGCGCCCATCGAGGTCGCCTTCTGGACCAACGAGGAGGGCTCGCGCTTCGTGCCCGTCATGATGGGCTCGGGCGTGTTCTGCGGCGCCTTCAGCCTCGAACACGCCTACGCCGCGACCGACACCGAGGGCAAGACGGTGCGCGACGAGCTGCAGCGCATCGGCTACGTGGGCACGCAGACGCCGGGCGACCACCCGATAGGCGCGTACTTCGAGGCGCACATCGAGCAGGGGCCGGTGCTGGAAGACGCGGGCAAGGTGATCGGCGTGGTGCCGGCCGTGCTCGGCCTGTCCTGGTACGACTGCGTGGTGACCGGCATGGAAGCCCATGCGGGCCCGACGCCGATGCACCTGCGCCGCGACGCGCTGCAGGTGGCCACGCGCATCATGCAGGAGGTGGTGGCCATTGCGCACAGCCACCCGCCCTACGGGCGCGGCACGGTCGGCATGGTGCAGGTGCACCCGAACAGCCGCAACGTGATTCCGGGGCAGGTGAAGTTCTCCATCGACCTGCGCAACGTGAACGACGAGCTGCTCGACCGCATGCACGCCGAGATCCTGGCGTTCATCGAGCGCACGCAGCGCGAGACGGGACTGGGCATCACCATCGAGCGGGTGTCTTACATCCCGCCCTGCCCCTTCCACCCCGACTGCGTGGACGCGGTGCGCCGCGCGACCGAGCAGCTCGGCTACTCGACCATGGACGTGGTGTCGGGCGCGGGGCACGACGCGATCTATGCCGCGCGGCTCGCGCCGGCCGGCATGATCTTCGTGCCGTGCAAGGACGGCATCAGCCACAACGAGATCGAGGACGCGCAGCCCGGCCACCTGACGGCGGGCTGCAACGTGCTGCTGCACGCGATGCTCGAAAGAGCGAAGCGCGTGGGCTGACGCGCTTTCTACTTTCTGCGCCTTCCGCGCCTTCCCCGCCTTACTGGTACGCCGCCAGCTCCTGCTTGGCAATGGCGTTGCGGTGCACCTCGTCGGGGCCGTCGGCCACGCGCAGGTGGCGCTCGTAGGCGTAGAAGTGCGTCAGCAGCGTGTCCTGGCTCAGGCCCATGGCGCCGAAGGCCTGCATGGCCCAGTCGATCACCTTCACGCAGTTGTTGGGCGTGAGCACCTTGATCATCGCGATCTCCTTCGCGGCGACCTTGTTGCCCACGGTGTCCATGCGGTAGGCCGCGTTGAGCACCATCCAGCGCGACTGCTCGATGAGCATGCGCGACTCGGCAATGCGCTCGCGCCACACGCCCTGCTCCGACAGCGGCTTGTGGAACGCGGTGCGAGACACCAGGCGCTGGCACATCATTTCCAGTGCCGACTCGGCCATGCCGATGGCGCGCATGCAGTGGTGGATGCGCCCCGGGCCGAGGCGGCCCTGCGCAATCTCGAAGCCACGGCCTTCGCCCAGCAGGATGTTCTCGACCGGCACGCGCACGTTGTCGAACACGATCTCGGGGTGGCCGAACGGCGGGTCGTACATGCCCAGCAGCTGCATGTCGCGCACGATGGTCACGCCGGGCGTGTTCTTGGGCACCAGCACCATCGACTGCTGCTTGTGGCGGTCGGCGTTGTCGGGGTCGGTCTTGCCCATGAGAATGAAGATCTCGCAGCGCTCGTGCATCGCGCCGGTGATGTACCACTTGCGACCGTTGATGACGTACTCGTTGCCCTCGCGGCGGATGCTGCAGCGGATGTTGGTGGCGTCGCTGGACGCCACCTCGGGCTCGGTCATGGCGAAGGAGGAGCGGATCTCGCCCGCCAGCAGCGGCGTGAGCCAGCGCTCCTGCTGCGCCTTGGTGCCGTAGCGCGCAAGCACTTCCATGTTGCCGGTGTCGGGCGCGGAGCAGTTGAAGATTTCGGCGCACCAGTAGCGCCGGCCCATGATCTCGCACAGCGGCGCGTACTCGACGTTGGTGAGGCCGGGGCCGTGCTCGGCCTCGGGCAGGAACAGGTTCCACAGGCCGCGCTCGCGCGCCTTGGCCTTCAGGCCGGCCATCATCGGCAGCTCGGCGTAGGGGCGGCCGGCGCGCGCGTTGGCGGCCAGCTCTTCCTCGCGGCGCTTCTCGTTCGGATAGACGTGTTCGTCCATGAACTTGAGCAACTCGTCGCGCAGCGCGATCACCTTGGGTGTGAATTCGAAATGCATGCTGTGTCTCGTCCTTCTGCTTCCAATGTGCTGTCGAAGATACGTCGCGATGCGTTCGGCGACGGTCGTTCGCGCGACAGGCGCTTTTCTTCCGGCCGTGGCACGCATCGTGCAAGATCGCGCCATGCTTCCCCTGTCTCCCGACGCGCTGCGCCAGCGGCTGCGGTCCTTCGCTTCCCGCGCGCAACCCGTGCGCATTCTTCTCACGCTCGGCAGCCTGATGGCGCTGTGCAGCGCCACCGACCACCCCGACGCGGTGATTCCGCTGTTCCTCGGCGCCATTGCCAGCGCGCTCGCCGAGACCGATGACAGCTGGCGCGGCCGGCTGCGCGCGCAGGCGGTCACGCTCGCGTGCTTCGCGGCCATCGCGTTCACGGTGGAGGCGGCTTTCGGCGTGCCGCTGCTGTTCATCGCGGGGCTGGCGCTCGCGGCCTTCGCGCTCACGATGCTGGGCGCGGTCGAGGCGCGCTACAAGGCCATCGCCTATGCGACGCTGATCCTCGCGATGTATGCCACGCTGGGCATCGAGAACATGAGCGCCCACGGCGCCCACGGCGTCCAGGGGAGTGCAGCGGCGCGCGGCCGCGAGCCGCTGCTGCTGGTGGCGGGCGCCGCGTGGTACGGCGTGTTCTCGGTGCTGTGGTGCGCCGTCTTCCCGGCGCAGCCGGTGCAGGCGCGGCTGGTGACGCTGTTCACGGTGCTGGGCAACTTCGTGCGCTACAAGGCCTCGCTGTTCGAGCCGCTGCGCGGCATCGACATCGAGCGCAAGCGGCTCGCGCTGGCGCAGCTCAACGCCGAGGTGGTGACGGAGCTGAACGCGGCCAAGGAAAGCATCTTCCGGCGCATCGGCGCACGGGCGCCCACGGGCCGCATCTCGCGCTACCGCGGCCTCTACCTGATCGCGCAGGACGTGCACGAGCGCGCCAGCTCCTCGCACGACGACTACAACGCGCTGGCCGACGCCTTCTTCCACAGCGACTTGCTGTACCGCTGCCAGCGCGTGCTCGGCCTGCAGGGCCTGGCCTGCCAGCGGTTGGCCGATTCGATCGCGCGGCGCGAGCCCTTCGACGCGGGCACGGAGACCGTGCAGGCGCTGGCCGACCTGCGCAGCGCCATCGCGCACGAGCGCGCGCGGGCCACCACGCCCGAGCGGCTGCTGCTGCTCGCCTCGGTCGAGGCGCTGGCGCGCAACCTGGCGCTGCTCGACGGGCAACTGGTGGGCGCGAGCCAGCCGTCGGCACGCGCCGGGCGCACGGAGATGGGCCTGTTCGACCGCTCGCCGCGCTCGTGGCGCGACGCGGTGGAGCGCGTGCGGCGCCAGTTCACGGTGCGCTCGCCGCTGTTCCGGCATGCGCTGCGGCTGTCGATCGCGCTGGTGGCGGGCTACGGCGTGATGCAGGCGATTCATCCGGCGCAGGGCTACTGGATCCTGCTGACCACGCTGTTCGTGTGCCAGCAGAGCTACGGCGAAACCATCGCGCGCATGGGCCAGCGCATCGCCGGCACCGCGCTCGGCGTGGTGGCGGGCTGGGCGCTGCTGCAGCTGTTTCCGCAGCCGCTGGTGCAGTCGGTCATCGCGGTGGCGGCCGGCGTGCTGTTCTTCGCCACGCGCACCACGCGCTACCTGCTGGCCACCGCGTCGATGACGCTGCTGGTGCTGATGTGCTTCAACCAGGTCGGCGACAGCGGCGTGCTGCTGGTGCCGCGGCTGGTCGACACCGCCATCGGCAGCGCCATCGCCGGGCTGGCCGTGCTGCTGGTGCTGCCGCACTGGCAAGCGCGGCGCATCAACGAACTGGCCGCGACGGCCATGCGCGGTCACGCGGGCTACCTGCGGCAGATCGTGGAGCAATACCGCAGCGGCGCGCGCGACCACCTCGACTATCGGCTGGCGCGGCGCAACGACCACAACGCCGACGCGGCGCTGTCCACCGCGGTGTCGGACATGTTCCGCGAGCCGGGCTATGTGCGCCCGCGCGCGGGCGTGGCGCTGCGCTTCCTGATCCGTTCGCACACGCTGCTGAGCTACCTCTCGGCACTGGGCGCGCACCGCTCGGCGCTGCCCGACTCGGCACAGATGGCCGTGCTGCGCACGGCGGCCGAGGGCGCGATTGCCGCGCTGGAAGGCCTGGCGGCGGGGCTGGAGAAGGGTGTGGTGGCCGACGCGGGCGACCTCGCCGCCGAATCGGCCGCCCGCGCCGCCCTGCTGCAGGCGGTGGCCGGCAACGGCATGGGCGGCGACGGCGACGCGCAGGCGCGAACTTTTCATACCGAACTCGGTCTGATATGGCTGCAGATCGACGCGTTGCGCACCCACGCACGCGAGTGGCTGCAGCCCGCCGCCGGCGACACCCCGACCGCGCCGGCCTGAGCGGGATCTGCGCGCACGATCCGGTCGGCAGAAAAAGGTTGTTGGGGCGCGTGCCGGACGGACCGGCCCGTACCGGCTAAAATTAACCCTACATGTCCCGCTGGTTTACCGCTACTGTCCTTGCCCTCATGTTGTCGTGCTACGGCTTTGCCGTGCTTGCACACAGCATGATCGGTGGCGGCCATGCGGCCCACCACGGCGATGTGCAGGCCATGCAGACCGTGCAGGCCACCGATGTCCTGGTGGCCAGCGTCGCACTCTCCGACGCCTCGGCACCCCATGAATCCGAGGCTTCGGCCTCCGATTCCGCCTCCGACGACTCCCTTTCCGTCGATGAAGCCGGCTCCGAACATGCCGAGCTGGTCGACGCGCGCAACGGCGCGCCCGCGCTGCTGCGCTTCACCGAGCAGCCGCCCAAACTCGGCCTGACCACCACGGTCTCGCCGTTCCTCGAGCGGCCCAAGCGCCCTCCTCGCGCCGCGCGCGTCGCGTAGGTCTCAGCGCCTGCGCGACCGGGAGCCGCCACGGCTCCCGCCTTTCCGATCCGGGCACCGGCCATCCGGCCGCATCCCGCATCGGCACGACGACACCTCTTTTTTCCGGGCCGTTTCGGGCGCCCTTCGCGATCTGAACGCGTCAATCCGTCCCGTGCGGCACCGGCCAACCCTCAAGGAAACATCACAATGAACAACAGCCCTACCGCTTACCACCCCAGTTTCGAGGCACCGCTCGCCTCGGTCGAGGAACGCAACCGCGTCCTGCGCAACACCTACTGGCTGCTCGCGCTGTCGATGGTGCCCACCGTGCTGGGCGCCTGGATCGGCGTGGCGACCGGCTTCTCGCGCGCCATGTCGCCCGGCATCGGCCTCATGGTCTTCCTCGGCGGCGCCTTCGGCTTCATGTACGCCATCGAGAAGACCAAGGAATCGGCCGCCGGCGTGCCGGTGCTGCTGGCCTTCACCTTCTTCATGGGCCTGATGCTGTCGCGCCTGGTGGGCACCGTGCTCGGCCTGGCCAACGGCGCCAGCCTGGTGATGACGGCGTTCGCCGGCACCGGCGCGATCTTCTTCGGCATGGCCACGCTGTCGTCGGTCATCAAGCGCGACCTGTCGGCCATGGGCAAGTGGCTGTTCATCGGCGCCATCCTGCTGCTGGTGGCGGGCATCGCCAACTTCTTCATCCAGTCGAGCGCGCTGATGATGACGCTGTCGGTCGCGGCCATCGGCATCTTCTCTGCCTTCATCCTTCATGACCTGAAGCGCGTGAAGGACGGCCTGGAGACCAACTACATCTCCGCCACGCTGGGCGTGTACCTCAGCATCTACAACGTCTTCCAGTCGCTGCTGGCCCTGCTGGGCCTTGCCGGCGGCCGCGACGAGTAATCCCCACGAAGGAATATTTCCATGCGACTCACCACCAAAGGCCGCTTCGCGGTCACCGCGATGATCGACATCGCCCTGCATGGCCGTTCGGGCCCCGTCACGCTGGCCTCGATCAGCCTGCGCCAGCGCGTGTCGCTGTCGTACCTCGAACTGCTGTTCGGCAAGCTGCGCCGCGCCGACCTGGTCGAATCGACCCGCGGCCCGGGCGGCGGCTACTCGCTCAGCCGCAAGGCGGGCGACATTTCCGTGGCCGACATCGTGCTGTCGATCGAGGAGCACGACACCGACGCGCGCCGCCGCGACGCCGGCGAGCCGGGCGACACCGGCCGCTGCCAGATCGACGACCTGTGGGCCACCGTGAACCTGCGCGCGGTCGAGTTCCTGAAGTCGATCTCGCTGCAGAGCCTGGTCGACGAGCAGAAGGCCAAGGGCGTGCAGGCCGCCACGCGGCCCGAGCCGCGCCGCGCCGCGGCCGGCGCGCCGGTGCGCAAGCCGTTCATCGTCGACGCGCCGAACTCGGTGTTCGCGCTCGGCCGGCGCCACCAGCAAGGCGCCAGCTAGGTACGGCGGCGGCGCTGCCGCGTCGTTTCACGACGCCGGCCAGCGCACCGCCCGCGCCACCCGCCAGCCCATGCGGCCGGGTCTGCAGCCACGCGACGACGTGGCCGTGAACCCGTGCCTGCATGGGCTTTTTCGTTGCCGCGCGGCCGGTGCTTTCCCCTTCGGCGCCACAGGAATTCTTCATGTTGCGTTGCAACACCCACGGCAGAATGCACCACCAAGGTGCATCAGGTGACATGCCATCACGGCGCGCCTGCCTTCGGACAGCCATGACTCTCAAGCTTTCGCTCCTCCCCGTTTCCCTGTTCGTGCTCGCCGCCTGCGGCGCCAAGCAGGCCCCCGACACCGCCGCCGCCGCACCGCCCGAGGTGGGCGTGCTGGCGCTGCGCGCGAGCGACGTGCCGGTGCACACCGAGCTATCGGGCCGCACGGCCGCCTTCCGCGTGTCGGAGGTGCGGCCGCAGGTCAACGGCATCGTGCGCAAGCGCCTGTTCGAAGAAGGCAGCACGGTGCGCGCGGGCCAGGTGCTGTACGAGATCGAGCCCGGCCCGTTCGAGGCCGCGCACGAGCAGGCACAGGCCACGCTCGCCACCTCGCAGGCCGGCATCGCGAGCCTGCGCGGCAAGGCCGAGCGCTTCGGCGAACTGGTCAAGGCCAACGCCGTGAGCCAGCAGGAGCATGAAGAGGCCCAGGCCGCGCTGGTGCAGGCCCAGGCCGGTGTGAAGGCCGCGCAGGCGGTGGTGAAGGCGGCGCGCATCAACCTCGAATTCACGCGCATCACCGCGCCCATCGCGGGCCGCATCGGCCGCTCCAGCGTGACCGAAGGCGCGCTGGTGGCGCCGGGCCAGGCCGCGGCGCTGGCGACCATCCAGCGCATCGACCCGATCTACGTGGACGTGGTGCAGTCGAGCCTGGAGCTCACGCGGCTCAAGCGCCGCTTTCTCGCGGGCGACATGGCCCCCGCGAGCACGCGCGTGGGCCTGCGCCTGGAAGACGGCCTGCCCTACCCGCACGCGGGCACGCTGAAGTTCACCGAGGTGGGGGTCGATGCCGCCACCGGCTCGGTCACGCTGCGCGCGGAGTTTCCCAACCCGCAGGGCCTGCTGCTGCCCGGCATGTATGTGCGCGCGCAGGTCGAGGCCGGCGTGGAGCGCCAGGCCGTCCTGGCACCGCAGCGCGGGGTGGCGCGCAACGAGAAGGGCGAGCCCACCGCGCTGGTGGTCGGCGCCGACGACAAGGTCGAGCTGCGCGCGCTCGAAGTGCGCAGCGCGGTGGACGACCAATGGGTCGTGACCCGTGGCCTGCGCGACGGCGATCGCCTGGTGGTCGACGGCCTGCAGCGCGCGCACCCGGGCGAGAAGGTCAAGCCGGTGGCGGTGACGGCGACGGTGAGCGCCCCCAACGCCTCCGCAGACTGAGGCCCGCCCGGTGATCGCCAACTTCTTCATCCAGCGGCCCGTCTTCGCCTGGGTCATTGCCATCCTCATCATGCTGGCCGGCGGCGTGGCCATTCGCACGCTGCCGGTGTCGCAGTACCCGGACATCGCGCCGCCCACCGTGGTCGTGTCCGCCAACTACCCGGGCGCCTCGGCGCAGTCGGTGGAGACCAGCGTCACGCAGGTGCTGGAGCAGCAACTGAAGGGCATCGACGGCCTGATGTACTTCAAGTCGACGAGCAGCTCGGCCGGCTACGCCGAGATCAGCGTCACCTTCCGCCAGGGCATCGACCCCGACACCGCCCAGGTGCAGGTGCAGAACAAGGTCAGCCAGGCCGCGAGCCGCCTGCCGCAGGCAGTGCAGCAGCAGGGCGTGACGGTGGCCAAGTCGCAGAACAACTTCCTGCTGATCGTGGCGCTCTACGACCAGACCGACCGCCGCACCGACACCGACGTGGCCGACTGGATGGCCAGCAACCTGCGCGACCCGGTGAGCCGGGTCGACGGCGTGGGCTCGGTGCAGGCCTTTGGCGCGGCGTACGCCATGCGCGTATGGCTCGACCCGCACCGCCTGGCGAGCTACCAGCTGATGCCCTCGGACGTGACCGCCGCCATTGCCGCGCAGAACACGCAGGTGTCGGTCGGCGAGATCGGCGCGCGGCCCTCGCCCGCCAGGCAGCAGCTCACCGCCACCGTGACCGCGCTGTCGCGGCTGCAGACGCCCGAGCAGTTCCGCGACATCGTCCTCAAGACGCAGGCCGACGGCGCCGTGGTGCGCCTGGGCGACGTGGCGCGCGTGGAGATGGGCAGCGAGTCGTATGCCGAGGCCACGCGCCTGAACGGCCACCCCGCCGCCGGCGCGGCCATCATGCTGGCGCCGGGCGCCAATGCGCTGACCACCGCCAACGCGGTGAAGGCGCGCATTGCCGAGATGGAGCCTTCGCTGCCGGCCGGCCTGCGCGTGGCCTACGCGGAAGACACCACGCGTTTCGTGAAGATCTCCATCAAGTCGGTCGTGCAGACGCTGCTGGAGGCCATTGCGCTGGTGGTGGTCGTGATGTTCCTGTTCCTGCAGAACTGGCGCGCCACGGTGATCCCGGCCATCACCGTGCCGGTGGTGCTGCTGGGCACCTTCGGCGTGCTCGCGGCCTTCGGTTATTCGATCAACGTGCTCACGCTGTTCGCCATGGTGCTGGCCATCGGCCTGCTGGTGGACGACGCCATCGTGGTGGTGGAGAACGTCGAGCGCGTCATGCACGAAGAGGGGCTCGACGCGAAGGCCGCCACCATCAAGTCGATGAAGGAAATCACCGGCGCGCTGGTCGGCATTGCGGTGGTGGTGTCGGCGGTGTTCCTGCCGATGACCTTCTTCGGCGGCTCGGTGGGCGTGATCTACCGGCAGTTCTCGGTGACCATCATTGCGTCGATGGCGCTGTCGGTGGTGGTGGCCATCGTGCTGATTCCGGCGCTGTGCGCGCGCTTCCTGAAGCCGGGCGTGCCGCCGCGCACGCGCGGTTTTCTCGGCGCCTTCAACCGCCGCTTCGACGCCGCGCAGGACCGCTACGCGGGCCTGCTGGGCCGCATGCTGCGCAAACCGCTGCGCTTCACGGCCGTGTACCTGGCCATCGTCGCGGGCATGGGCCTGCTGTACCTGGGCCTGCCCGGCGGCTTCCTGCCCGAGGAAGACCAGGGCAGCGTGATGGTGCAGGTCACGCTGCCGGCGGGCGCCACGCAAGCCCGCACCGACGCGGTGAACCTGGCCGTGGAAAAGCACTTTCTGGAGACCGAGCGCGACACCACCGACACCATCTTCACGCTGTCGGGCTGGAGCTACAGCGGCTCGGGGCAGAACACCGGCATGGCCTTTGTCTCGCTGAAGGACTGGTCCGAGCGCAAGGACCCATCGAAGCGCGCGCAGGCCATCGTCGAGCGCGCGAGCGCGGCCCTCTCGAAGCAGCAGCGCGACGCCGAGGTCTACGGCATGGTGCCGCCGCCCATCGAAGGCCTGGGCCAGTCCAACGGTTTCGAGTTCTGGCTGCAGGACACCTCCGGCATGGGCGCCGACAAGCTGGTGCGCACACGCGAGGCGCTGGTGCGCGACGCCAACAAGGACGCGCGCCTGCAGTCCGTGCGCGCCAACAGCATCGCCAACACGCCGCAGCTGCAGATCGACATCGACCAGGTGAAGGCCTCCGCATTGCGGCTGTCGCTGGACGACGTGAACACCACGCTGGGCATTGCCTGGGGCGGCAGCTACGTGAACGACTTCATCGACCGCGGCCGCGTGAAGCGCGTGTACGTGCAGGCCGACGCGCCCTACCGCGCCGCGCCCGACGACATGCGGCAATGGTCGGTGCGCGGCAGCACCGGCGCCATGACACCGTTCTCGGCCTTCGCCAGCACGCGCTGGTCGCAGGGCGCCTCGCAGCTGGAGCGGTACAACGGCGTGCCCGCGGTGCAGATCCAGGGCACGGCCGCGCACGGCGTGAGCTCGGGCACGGCCATGTCGGCGATCGAGACCATTGCGAAGAAGCAGAGCGGCACGGGCTATGCGTGGAGCGGGCTGTCTTACCAGGAGCGCCTGTCGGGCGGCCAGGCGCCGCTGCTGTTCGCGCTGTCGATCCTGGTGGTGTTCCTGTGCCTGGCCGCGCTGTACGAGAGCTGGTCGGTGCCGTTCTCGGTGATGCTGGTGATTCCGCTGGGCGTGCTGGGCGCGGTGATTGCCGCGGCGCTGCGCGGGCTGTCGAACGACATCTACTTCCAGGTGGGCCTGCTCGCGACCATCGGACTGTCGGCGAAGAACGCGATCCTGATCATCGAGTTCGCCGAGGCCGCGCTGCGCCGCGGCGTGCCGCTGCTGGACGCAGTGACAGAAGGCGCGCGCCTGCGGCTGCGGCCCATCCTGATGACCTCGCTGGCCTTCCTGGCCGGCGTGGTGCCGCTGGCGCTGGCCACCGGCGCGGGCTCGGCCAGCCAGGTGGCCATCGGCACCGGCGTGTTCGGCGGCGTGCTGGCCGCGACGGCGCTGGGGATCTTCTTCGTGCCGCTGTTCTACCTGGGGGTGAAGCGGCTGGCCACGCGCTGGGGTGGGCGACGGCCGCAGGCGCAGCTGCCCGCCGCGCGAGGCTGAATGGCACCGCGGGGCCGCGGGGCCTCGGTCTCAGCGCGGCACTTCGAAGCTCAGCGTCGCCGTGTGGCGCACTTCGTCGTACTTCTTCCCGTCGACGGTCACCGCACCGTTGACGCGGGCCGTCACCTCCAGCACGTAGAGGCCGGGGAACGGCGTGGCCAGCGACACGGTGCCGTCCTTCGCGGGCTTGAGCACGCGGCGCCAGCCTTCCGAGGTGTCGACGTTGACCTGCGTGGCGGGCACGGCATTGCCCTTCCACACCAGCTTGAAGGTGTTGCCGTCGGGCTCGGTGGGCACCAGCTCGAGGTCGTTCACCGCCTGGGTCTCGTTGCGGCCGAAGCGTGCCTGGAACTGCGTCAGCGTGGCCTTGTCGCCCTCCGTGCCGGGGCGGCTGGCCACGGCGCGCAGGTCGGTGCCGGCCACCGCGGGAATCACCGAGCGATCGGCCTCGCTGGCCAGCGGCAGGTCCTTGCCGTCGGCCAGGAAGGCGCGTGGCGCGGCGACGCTGGCCATCGGCAGCGACGCCTTGTCGAGCTCGCCCACGCGCGCGACGGCCGAGCCCGCATTGGCGCCGTCACGCGACAGCCAGAGGTAATCGGCCTGGGCGCCACCGGCGGCGGCAAGGCAGGCGGCAGCGAAGGACAGCGAGCGGAGGCGAAGAGAACAAAGCATGTGCGGCGACGGATCGAAGATCGTTGAGATGAATGAAATGAAAGACGGCTGCCGCTCAGCGCGGCAGGCCGGCGAACGCCAGAGCGAGCCCCGCGCAACCCGCCACGGCGGACAAGACCGCGAGCCCTGCCGCGCCGCGCGGGCGGTACGGTAACAGCAGCGCGACCGGCAACGCGCCGGCCGACAACAGGCCCAGCCACGCGACCGTTCCCACGCTGGCGCCCCAGGCCATCACGCAAGGCACGAGGGCCGCCGCCAGCAGCGCAGTGCCGGCGAGGCGCAACGACATGCGCAGGCGCACCGGCACCTCGCGCAGGCCGGTGAGTTGTTCACAGTGGCGGTCCATGGCAAGGCTCAACGCCGCCATGCCCGCATAGGCCAGCGCAACGCCGAGCCAGGCTGCACACGCCGCCGTCATCTGACGGCCCTCTTCGGCAGATGGCGCAGCGCACCGAGGGCCGCGAGCCCGAAGGCCAGCGTACCGAACTCGACACCCGCGCTCTCCCAATCGCCGCGCAGCAGCTGCGCCGGCAGGTGGTCGCCGGTGGTCAGCACGTTGAGCACCGGCAGCAGCAGGCACAGCGCGGCCAGTGCGCCCAGCTGCTCACGCCAGGCCCGTGCCGGTGAACGCATGAAGGCGTGCAGCAACGCCAGCGCCCACAGCGCGAAGAAGACATGCAGCTCCCGGTCCGCGCGATGCTCGAGCGCCACCGGCAGCAGCCGGTTGGCCCACAGGTAGCCCACGCAGGCCACGGCCAGCCCCGCGATGGCGGCGACGTTCAGCGCTTCCACCAGCCGGTAGACGCGCGCCGTCGCAGCGCCGAATTCGCCCAGGTGCTTGTGCCGCCGCTTGACGATGAACAGCACCGCGCCCGAACCCATCATCGCGGTGCCCGCGAGCCCGCACAGAAAGTACAGCCACTTCATGCCCCAGCCGCCGTAAGTGACCATGTGCAGCCCGCTCATGGCCGACTGCGCGAGCATGGCGGTGCCGCCGTCCGCGGCGCCCGGCATGCGCACGCGCTGCACCTCGCCGGTGGCGGCGGAGAACATCGCCATGCCGGTGGTGCCGCTGAGGCGGCGCATCGACTCGTCCTCGCTGTTCCAGCCGTACACGCCGATGCGCGCGCCCGCGTCGCCCGGATGGTCGATGACCACGGCCCGCACCGCCTGCCCCATGAGCGCCTGGCCGCGCGCGGCGAAAGGTTCCAGCGCAGGCACGTCCATGGCGCGGCCGGTGCGCGCCGGCTTCACGCCGTCGCTCAGCTCCGACGCGAACTGCACCTGCGCGGCATTGCCCGTGCCGTAGTGGAGGATCTTGCCGGCCGGCATGAAGGTGGTGCCCGAAATCACGATGCCGGTGTAGGCGATCATGAATTGAAAGGGCAGCGTGAGCACCGCCACCGCGTTGTGCGCGTCGAGCCAGCTGCGCTGGCCTTTCTTCGGGCGAAAGGTGAAGAAGTCCTTGAAGATGCGCTTGTGCGTGATCACGCCCGACACCAGCGCCACCAGCATCGCCATGGCGGCGATGCCGACGATCCACAGGCCGACCGTGCCGGCATGCAGCTCGTAGTGGAAGTCGACGAAATGATGGCCGCCCAGCGTGGCGCGCACCGCGTGGCCGGCGGCTGGCGCCAAGGGCTTGCCGCTGGACGGGTCGAGCGCGGCCGAAGCGTACTGGTTGTTGGCGTCGAACCAGTACACCTTGAGCTCGCCTCCGCCGTTGGCATCGGACGGCCACAGCTCCCACATCTGCGCGCGGGGGTGGTGCTCGGCCATGTAGGCCATGCCCCAGGCCAGTCGCTGCGCGCGGTCGGCCGCGGGCACGCCCCTTGCGGCCAGCGCCGCGGCGGCCTCCTCCTCGGCATGGTGCTCCGGCGTCATCCAGTGGGTGATCGGGTCGTCGAACACCGCGAGCGTGCCGGTGAGGAACACCGCGAACAGCAGCCACGAGAACCACAGTCCACACCAGGTGTGAAGCCAGGCCTGCGCCTGGCGGAAGCCGCCCTGTCCTTCGGCCGTGGCCTTCGTTTTCTTTTCTGTCGTTGCCATCGTCAGCCGCCCGCCCCGCGCAAGGCCCAGCCCAACCCGCCGAGCGCCACGGCCGGCAGCAGCAGCCCGACCCACGCGCGCAGCAGCGACACAGGCGAGAAAGCCCAGATCACCGCCGCGGGGTAGACCACGAAGCCCAGCTGCATGCCGCCGACGGCGGCCTCCGCGCGGCCGGCCGGCAGCACGGCGGCAAGGAAGACGGCCACGGCGGCGGCCAGCGCGTAGCCGCCCAAGACGGCGGCCAGGACACGGCCCGGCAGCAGCAAGCCCGCGGGCAGGGAGGAAGGACGGGAGTTCATCGGGGGGGATAAAAGCGAAAAATGGGGCGCAAAAACGCACCCCTCCCCTACATGACCAACGAGAACGGAAAAAGGGTCATGCCGGGCGCTGAAATTCGCCCTTTCCCACGCCGCTTTCGCCCCTTTTTTGTCAGAACTTGTAGTTCAGCGTCGCCACCGCATTGCGCGGCGTGCCGAAGAAGGCCTGCCCGTCGATGTTGCTGTAGTACTTCTTGTTGAAGAGGTTCTCGATGTTCAGCTGCAGCGACAGCTTCGGCGAGAACGCGTAGCGCGCCATCAGGCTCACGACCGCGCGCGAGCCCTGCGTGTAGCGCAGGTCGACGTCGCCCACGCTGTATGGGTGGTACACGCGGTTTTGCCAGTTCACGCCGCCGCCGATGGTGAGCTGCTGCCAGCTGCCCTGCAGCCGGTAGGTGGTGAACAGCGTGGCCTGCGTGGTCGGCATGGCGGGGTTGATGCGATCGCCGTTGCCTTCGCGGCCCAGCGTGCGCGCAATGCCCGCGCTCATCTGCCAGCCCTCGGCCAGCTCGCCCGACACCTGCAGCTCGACGCCCTTGCTGGTCACGCCGCGCGCGCCGTAGTAGGCCCCTTCGGTGGAGTTGGGCACGAGCCTGGAGCCGTCGCGCTGCGCCACGTTCTCCTGTTCGGCGCGGAAGACGGCAATGGAGGTGTTGAGCTTGCCGTTCAGGTGCTCGCCCTTGATGCCGACCTCGTAGCTCTTGCCGGTCACGGGGTCGAGGTAGGCGCCGCTCGCGTCGCGGTAGTTCTGCGGCTGGAAGATGTCGGTGTAGCTCGCGTACAGGGAGTAGTTTTCGCTCAGGTCGTACACCAGCCCCGCGTAGGGCGTGAACACCTCGTGGCGGCGCGTGGTGCGGTCGTCGGCCGTGAGGCGGGTCGAGCGCCAGCTGTTCTGGCGGCCGCCCACGATGAGCTTGAGCGAGTCGGCCAGCGACAGCCGCGCGGCGCCGTAGTAGCCGGTCTGGCGCGTCTTGGTGATGCCCGAGACGTTCAGCGCGCCCCAGGTCGGCTCGGCGTAGGAACCATTCCATTCGTAGAAATTGCCGGTTGCGGGCAGCGCGCTGGTGCGCGCATGGTTGGCCTCCACGTAGCGCGACTGGCTGTTGGTGATGCCCACCACCAGCTCGTGCTTGCGGCCCAGCAGCTCGAAGGGCCCGGTCGCCTGCAGGTCGAGGCTGTTCTGGCGGAACTCGTGCTCGAAGTAGCCGGGCAGCGAGCCCAGCCCCGTGCCGGTCGGGCGGTCGAGGCCGCCGTAGAGGTACAGCAGCTTGGCGTTCTGCCTGCTCTCGCGGTGCGAGGCGTTGGCCTTGAGCTTCCAGCCGTTGTCGAAGCGGTGCGTGAGGTTCGCGAAGCCCGTGGTGCTGGTGGTGTCCCAGTGGGTCCACGGCGTGCCGATGGTCTTGGAGCTCTCCCAGTTCGTGGCGCCGCCGTCGCTGAAGGTCAGCGGCAGGCCGCCCCAGGTCGACGAGGTGGGCCGGTTGGCCTGCGAGTCGATGCCCACGCTCAGCGTGGTGTCGGGCGTGAGGTCGGCGTCGACCACGCCGTACAGCACGTGCTTGCGGCCGTGGTACATGTCGATGAACGAGTCGCGGTCTTCCGTCATGCCGATGACGCGCGCGCGCACGCGGCCGTCCGCAGTGACCGGCGTCGACAGGTCGACCGTGGCGCGGCGCAGGTTCCACGAACCCAGCGCCAGCGACGCGCTGCCGGCGAACACCTTGCTGTCGGCGTGCTTGCGCACCAGGTTCACCGAGGCCGACGGGTTGCCCGCGCCCGTGAGCAGCCCGGTGGAACCGCGCACGACCTCGATGCGGTCGTACAGCACCGGGTCGTTGGTGGAGGCACCGAAGAAGTCGGTGGTGACGGTGGTGGGCACGCCGTCGTACTGGTAGTTGTCGATGTAGAAGCCGCGCGCGTAGAGGTCGGTGCGGTCGCTGTCGGAGCTCACGGCGAACACGCCCGGAACGCTCTGCATGGCCTGGCCCAGCGACAGCAGGTTCTGGTCGTCGATCTGCTGGCGCGTGACCACCGTGACCGACTGCGGCGTGTCGCGCGGCGACAGCGCCAGCCCCGTGGCCGCGGCCGTGGCGCGCGTGGTGTACGCGCCGGTGCCTTCGGTGGTGCCGCTGCGGTCGGCCTCGGCCGTGACCGTGACGGCCGCGAGCGTGTCGACGCCCGCTGCGCCGGTGTTCGTCGCATCGCGGCGGACCAGCGTGTAGTTGCCGTCGGTGCGGGCCACCAGCTGCAGCCCGCTGCCGGCGAGCAGCCGGTCGATGGCTTCGCGCGCGGTGTAGCGGCCCGACACGGGGGGGCTGCTGCGGCCCTGCGTCAGCGCGGGGTCGAACGACAGCGCCATGCCGTTGGCGGTGGCGAAGGTGGCCAGCGTGCGGCCGAGCGGTCCGGCGGGAATGTCATAGGCGCGGGGCGCGGAAACAGCCACGTCGGCCACATCGGCCGCATCGGCAACATCGGCAGCGGAGGCGGACGCACCCGCACCGGCCAGCCCGCCGAAGGCGAGCACCAGCAAGGCATGGCGAATGGCAGTGTTCAGGCGGCGTTCGGCGTGCGGGCGCTGGACGCTGGGGCGGGGTGCGGACATGGAAACAGGCCTTTCGGTTGGGCAACGGTGAGTTCTTCACCTTCCTTGCCAGCCGAAACGAAAAAAAGTCTCACCCCTTGCCGGAAATATTTCTGCCGCCCGGCACCAGCGTGATCCAGTAGCCGCGCAGGCGGCTCACCGCGTCCACCGGGTAGGTCGACACCAGCATGCGCAGCACGCGGTCGGTGTCGTCGACCGGGAACGCGCCCGAGATGCGCAGGCCGGCAATGGCGCCGGCGCAGTGCAGCGCACCGGGCCGGTAGCGCGACAGCTCGGCCGCGAAGTCGGCCAGGCGCATGCCGTCGGCCAGCAGCATGCCTTGCGCCCAGGCCACGTCGGCTTCGTCGGCCCGCGTGAAGGCGCCGATGCCGCCGGCCGTGAAGCTCGCCTGCTGCCCCGCCGGCAGCACCCGCGATGCGGCCGAGCGCGGCGCGATGCGCACCGCGCCTTCGAGCACCGCGATGTGCGTGACATCGGTGCGGCCCTCCCCTGCGCGCACGCTGAAGCGGGTGCCCAGCGCCTCCATGACGCCGCTGCCGGTCGCGACGCGAAACGGCCGGTGCGTGGCCGCGGTGTCGGGCGCGGTGGTGACCAGGATCTCGCCGGCGCGCAGCACCACCAGGCGCTGCGCGGCGTCGAAGCGCACGTCGATCGCGCTCGCGGTGCCGAGCGTGAGGCGGGTGCCGTCGGCCAGGCGCAGCTCGCGGCGTTCGCCGGTGGCGGTGCGGTGGTCGGCGGTCCAGCCGCGCTCGCTGGCCTCTTGCCACCCTTGCCAGCCCAGCCAGCCGGCGGGCACGGCCGCGAGCAGCGCGGCCAGGCGGCCGACGGCGGCGCGGCGCCCCCCGTTGCGTACCGACGGCGCGGGCCGCGCGAGCGATGGCATCGCCAGCGCCGACGGCAGGCCGCCGAGCTTGTTCATCAGCAGCTCGGCGCGCGCCCACGCGCGGGCATGGTCGGGGTGGCTCTGGCGCCAGCGCTCGCAGGCGCGGCGGTTGTCGTCGGTCACGGCGCTGTCGCTCAGCCGCATGAGCCACTCGGCGGCCTCGTCGAGCACGCGAGGCGCGAGCGCGGCCGTCGGCGCGGTGCCGCCCATGGATGTCGTCGCACTCATTCCGCACTCATTCCACATTCACTCCATCAATGCCAGGCAGCCGCGAAAGCCCTGCTGCATGTAGCGCTTGACCGTGACCAGCGACACGCCGAGTTCACGCGCGATGTCCTCGTACTTCCAGCCCTCGATCTGCGACAGCAGGAACGCGCGCCGCGCGGGCGGCTTGAGCGCGTCGAGCATGGCGTCGATCTCGTGCAGCGTCTGCAGGATGACCAGGCGCTGCTCGGGCGACGGCGCCTCGGGCTCGGGCATGACGGCCAGCGCCTCGAGGTAGGCGCGCTCCAATGCCTGGCGCTGGTACCAGTTCACGAGGATGTTCTTGGCCACGCTCGTGAGGTAGGCGCGCGGCTGCGCAATGACCTCGGGGTTGCGCGCGGTGAGCAGCCGCGCGAAGGTGTCCTGCGCCAGGTCCGCCGCGTCGAACGAGTTGCCCAGCTTCTTGCGCAGCCAGCCCTGCAGCCAGCCGTGGTGGTCGCTGTAGAGGGTGTGGATGTGCGGATGGTGAAGAACGGAATCGGCGGCCATGGCGGACGTTGCGCGACGGCCATGCCGTCTTAAATAAGAATTGTTCTCATTTTAGAGGCATGGCGTCCGACCGCCGCGGCACGCCGGGCAAGGCCCATCCGAAGGTCATGCCGGCCGCCGCGATCAGGATCGCCGCCGCGCCCAGCAGTTGCAGCGCGCCCAGCCGCTGGCCGAAGGCGACGTAGTCGACGCCGATGGCCACCAGCGGATAGATGAACGACAGCGCGCCCGCCACCGGCGTCGAGAGCTTCTGCAGCGCGCCGTACAGCAGCACGAACACCAGCCCCGTGTAGACCACGCCCATGATCGCGTGCGTGACCCACGTGCCCGCGTCGGTGGGCAGCGGCCGCAGGTGCGCGAACGGCGCCAGCATGACGATGCCCACGCACACCTGGATCAGCGCGATGAGGTGCGGCGCAATGCCGTCGAGCTTTTTCGCGATGATCGCGGCCACCGCGTAGCAGAAGGCCGCGCCCAATGCCATCAGCACGCCTACGCCGTACGACGAGCCCCCGGCCGCGCCGCCGCCCTTGGCCTGCGCCACCAGCACCACGCCGGCGAAGGCGATGCACAGCCAGCCCACCTTCGTGGCCGTCATGCGTTCGGACAGCAGCAGCGCGCCCAGCACCACCAGCATGAAGGGCTGCGTGTTGTAGACCGCCGTGGCGATCGAGATCGAGGCGCGCGGAAAGGCCGCGAAGATCAGCAGCCAGTTGGTGACCAGCGCCACGCCGCCGAGCGCCGCGAGCGCGAGGCTGCGAAGCGGCAGCCCGCGCCTCAGCAGCCCGAGCGCGAGGCACACGATGAGCAGCGTGGCCGCGCCGAACACGCAGCGCCAGAACAGCAGGTCGACCAGCGGCTGGCCGAAGCGCACGGCAAACCAGCCGATGGTGCCGGAAATGGCCATGGCCGCGCTCATCTCCAGCGCGCCGCGAAACTGCTTCTGCATGGGGTCGGTGTTCGAAGGACGGGTAGCCCGCGAGGGTGCCACGGGAGTGCGGTGCCAGCAAGGCGCGAATCGCCGGACGCCCGCCGCTGTGGCGCGGCGTAAAAGACACGGTCCTATAGGATTCCATCCACCTCCCGCATCCGGGAAACGAAAGACCTTCCATGGCAGACCACCCGACCGCATCGACCGTATCGACCCGCACACTGAGCCTCGGCGCCCAGCGCATCGCCGTGCGCGAAAGCGCGGGCCAGGGCCCCGCCATCCTGCTGGTGCACGGCAACTCGTCGTCGTCTCGCGTATGGCAGCAGACGCTGGAAGGCGAGCTCGGGCGCAAGTACCGCATCGTCGCCGTCGACCTGCCGGGCCACGGCCAGTCGAGCGATGCGGGCGAAGCCGAACGCGCCGCAACCTACAGCATCCCCGGCTACGCCGATGCGATCCGCCAGGTGGTGGAGCAGCTGTCGCTGCACAAGGCCGTGGTCGTCGGCTGGAGCCTTGGCGGCCACGCCGCGCTGGAGGCCAGCGCGCACCTGCCGCAGGCCGCGGGCTTCATGATCTTCGGCACGCCGCCGCTGCCCTTCCCGCTGCCGGCCGAGCTCGACGGCGCGTTCCTCAAGCTCGGACTCGGCTTCGAGAAGGACTGGAACGAAGAACAGGCACGTGAATACGTGGCCGACTTCCTCGTGCCCGGCACGCACGGCCCCGCCTTCCTGATGGAAGACGCCGTGCGCACCGACGGCCATGCGCGCGCATCGCTGGGCGCGAGCATCGGCGGCGTGGGCTACCGCGACGAGCCCGGCATCGTCGCGGCCCTGACGCGCCCGCTGGCCATTCTTCATGGCGCCCAGGAACAGATCGTCGGCCTGCCCTACCTGCAGGCGATGGCGCCGTCGATGCCCACGCTGTGGCGCGGCGAGGTGCAGGTGGTCGACAACGCGGGGCATGCGCTGCAGTGGGAACAGCGCGCGGCGTTCGAGCTGCTGCTCGATGCCTTCGTGCAGGACTGCCAGCGATGAGAGGAACGGCGCCGGAGCCTCGGGGCCACAGGCGACCCTGATCGCCGTGGCGCTTTGTCGCCGTATCGCCGTATCGCTATATCGCCATATCGCTATATCGCGCTCACTCTTCGGCTGGCGGCTCGGCCACCCGGCTCGCATGGCGTGCGCCGGGCTCGGGGCCGGTCTCGGGCGCGTTGCCCGTCATCATCTGGCTCAGCAGGCCTGAAAGCACGTCGCGCTGCGACGCGTCGAACATGCGCAGCAGGTGCAGCTCGGCCGCCGCGTGGCGCGGCATCGCTTCGTCGGCCAGGCGGATGCCCTTGGCCGTGAGCTTGACCAGCACGCCGCGCCCGTCGTTCGGATCGATCGAGCGCTTGACCCAGCCTTCCTTCTCGAGCCGCTTCAGCAGGTTCGACAAACCGCCCGAAGTGAACAGCAGCGTGCTCTGCAGGCGCGAAGGCGAGAGCCGGTAGGGCGCCCCCGCCACGCGCAAGGTGGCGAGCACGGCGTACTCCTGGTACTTCATGCCGAACGGCTCCAGCACCTGGTTGAGCGTGCGCAGCACCACTTCCTCGAGCCGCAGCAGCCGGCCGACCACGGCCTTGCCGCTGCTGTCGATGTCGGGCCGCTCGCGTTTCCATTGCTGGATGCCGCGCTCGACCAGGTCGGCGCCCACCTCTGCCGGCGCGTCTTCGAGCGGCAACACGGACTCGGCAACGTCGCCGCGTTTCTTCGCATCGCCTTGGGGCGAACGCCGGTTCGATGCTTCTTTCTTGTGCGGCATGACGTGCTTTCCATCAAAGAGGAGGCCTTTGCGCCGCCATTGTGGTGCAGCGCCGCGGCGCGGGTTGGTCCCTATCTTAAATGCCTTGCATTTATCTTTTACGAAAGATAAAGTGAATTCCAACGCAGCCACCCGGCCCTTTGTTCCGGGTTTTCCCCACAGGAGCTCTTCATGAAAACCATGTTCTCGCGCTGTCTCGTTTCGGGCCTCGTTGCCGCGCTGCTGTCGGGCGCCGCGCAGGCCGAGGAGCTGGTGGTCGGCATCTTCGGCGGCTCCTTCGCCGAAGACTCCAAGACCTGCCACATCGCATCGTTCGAGAAGAAGACCGGGGCCAAGGTGGCGCTCAAGCTCGGCAGCTCCTCGCAGTTCGCGGCCTCGATCCGAGCGACCGGCGGCAAGTCGGACTTCGACGTGGTCTACATCGACAACTCGCTGGCCGCGCAGCTCAAGAACGAGAAGCTGCTCGAGACCATCGACAAGAGCAAGCTCACGCACACATCGGAGGTGTCGCCGCGCGCGCTCGACAAGGACGGCCAGTACGTCGTGTTCATGACCGGCGCCACCGTCATCGTCTACGACACCCGGCAGGTCAAGACGCCGCCCACCTCGTGGGCCGACCTCGCCAAGCCCGAGTACGACGGCAAGCTCGCCATCGGCGACATCAGCGGCACCTCGGGTTCGCAGTTCCTGATGGCGCTCAACCGCATGAAGGGCGGCACGCTCGCCAACATGGACGCGGGCTTCGCGGCCATCAAGCCGATCGCCAAGTCGTCCGTCACGCTGTACACGCAGGCCGACCAGATCGTCTCGCTGTTCGAACGCCAGGAGATCGCCGCGGCCGTGTGGTACCCCGACCGCGCCGGCTCCGCCATCGACAAGGGCCTGCCGCTGGCCATCGTCTATCCGAAGGAAGGCGCGGTGGGCATCCTGCCGGCGCTGGTGATCCCGAAGGGCGCGAAGTCACCGGCGCTCGCGCTCAAGTACATCGACGAGGTGCTGTCCAGGGAAGGCCAGACCTGCTTCGCCGAGCGCAAGTACGCCGGCCCCGTCAACACGCAGGTCAAGCTCAGCGACAAGGCCGCGAAGATCGTTCCCTACAAGGAGACCTTCGACAACCTCTGGCTGCCCGAGCCCGAAGCCGTCGCCAGGTCGCTGCCCGACTGGACCAAGCGCTGGCAGCGCGAAGTGGCCCGCTGACCCGGCGCCAGCCACCCGCCGCGCTCCACCCCCGCACCGCAACCTCCAGGACCGACGACATGCCGGCACTCACGCTCGACCGTCTCGAGAAACGCTACCCCGGCCCGTCCGGCCAGCCCGGTCATGTCGCCGCGCAGTCGGTCTCGCTGTCGGTGCACGACGGTGAATTCATCTCGCTGCTCGGCCCCTCGGGTTGCGGCAAGACCACCGTGCTGCGCATGGTGGCCGGCCTGATCGAGCCGACCAGCGGCCACATCTTCGTGGACGGCCGCGACGTGACGGCGCTGCCCACCAACAAGCGCAACATCGGCCTCGTGTTCCAGTCGTACGCGCTGTTCCCGCACATGAGCGTGTTCGAGAACGTCGCCTTCGGCCTGCGCCGCCAGGGCGTGCAGGGCAACGACCTGAAGCAGCGCGTCGACCAGGCGCTGGCCAGCGTGCGACTGTCCACGCTCGGCGAGCGCATGCCGCGCCAGCTCTCGGGCGGCCAGCAGCAGCGCGTGGCGGTGGCACGCTCCATCGCGCCGCGTCCCAGCATCCTGCTGTTCGACGAGCCGCTGTCCAACCTCGACGCCTCGCTGCGCGACGAGATGCAGATCGAGCTCAAGCGCCTGCAGCGCGAGGTCGGCATCACCACGCTGTTCGTCACGCACGACCAGGGCGAGGCCATGTCGATGTCCGACCGCGTGTGCGTGCTCGCGCACGGCGTGGTGCAGCAGTTCGACACGCCCGAAGCCATCTACCACCGCCCCGCCACCGGCTTCGTCGCAAGCTTCATCGGCCGGCCCAACCGCCTCGCGGGCCGCGTGGTGCGTTCGCCCGAAGGCGCGGCGGCGGTCCACCTGAACAACGGCCCCGTGCTGACCGCCACCGGCGCCGAAGGCATGGCGCACGGCGCGGCCGTCGACGTCGTGGTCCGCCAGGAAGACATCCGCTTCGCCGACGCAATGACGCCCCGCGCCGCCACGCTCGCGGGCCGCGTCGCCATGCGCTCCTTCGTCGGCTCGCGCGTGCAGTACCTGCTGGCCTTCGGCGGCACCGAGCTCATTGCCGAGGCCCTCACCAACGGCCCGCACGCAGGCCTCGAGGTCGATGCGCCGGTGCGCGTGACGGTCGAGCCGCAGCACATCTACGTGACCCCTTCCGCGCGGCAGGCAAGCGCATGACCCCGCGCAAGATGACCGGCGCGCTGCTGGCGTCGCCGCTGTTGCTGCTCCTGCTGCTGGCCTTCGCGGCGCCAGTGCTGCTGATGGTGCCGCTGAGCCTGCACCCCTACGAGCCCGGCACCGGCATCTCCGCCGACTGGACGCTCGCCAACTACACCAGCATCGTCACCGACGAGTACTACCGCGAGGTGGTGGTTCGCACGCTGGTGCTGGGCTTCGGCGTCACGGCCATCTGCCTGCTCATGGGCTACCCGCTGGCTTGCTACATCGCCAACGCGGGTCCGAAGATGCGGCTCACGCTCACCATGCTGGTCATCTTCCCGATGCTGCTGAACCTGGTCGTGCGCTCCTTCGGCTGGATCGCGCTGCTGGCCAACCGCGGCCTGGTGAACAACCTGCTGATGGACATCGGCCTGATCGAGCGGCCCATCAAGATGATGTTCAACCTGTTCGGCCTGCTGGTCGGCATGTCGCACATCTTCCTGCCGTTCATGGTGCTGATGCTGGTGCCGGCCATCCAGGCGATCTCCAAGGACGTGCAGGCCGCCGCGTACACGCTGGCCGCGAGCCGGCTGCGCGTGTTCTGGTCGATCACGCTGCCGATGAGCGCGCCGGGCATCCTGTCGGGCTCCATCCTGGTGTTCGTGCTGACCATCAGCGCGCTGGTCACGCCGCGCATGCTGGGCGGCCCCACCTACAAGGTGATGGCCACGCTGATCTACGACGACTTCCTGCAGACGCTCGACTGGCCCGCCGGTGCGGCCATGTCCTTCGCGCTCACCGCGCTCACGCTGCTGGTCATCGGGCTGTCGAGCCGCGTGCTCAAGCGCTGGGGAGGCAACGCATGAGCACCGACGGCAAGAAGACGCCGTTCCTCGCGGCCACGGCCATCGCGGTGGTGGTGTTCCTGCAGATTCCGGTGCTGGTGGTGGTGCTGGCGGCCTTCAGCAAGACGGCCTACCTCACGATCCCGCCGAAGGGCCTGACCTTGCACTGGTTCGAGGTGGTGCTGCGCGACCCCGAGTACCTGAGCGCCGCCTGGACCAGCCTGTGGCTCGCCGCCGCATCGACCGCCGCCGCGCTGGTGCTGGGCCTGATCGCGGCCTATGCGATCCATCGCCGCATGGTGCCCGGCGCGGGCGCGCTCACTTCGCTCTTCATGGCGCCGCTGATCCTGCCTTCGGTGGTGCTCGGCGTGGCGCTGCTGCAGTACTACACCATGACCGGCCTGCGCGGCAACTCGCTGGGCCTGTGGCTGGCGCACGTGGTCATCACCGTGCCCTACGTGGTGCGCGCCAGCCTGGGCAGCCTGTCGGCGGTCGACGAGTCGCTCGAAGACGCGGCGCGCGTGCTGGGCGCGGGCGGCTTCACGAGCTTTCGCCTGGTCACGCTGCCGCTGGTGAAGCCCGGCCTCGTGGCGGGCGGCCTCTTCGCCTTCATCACCTCGCTGGACAACGTGCCGGTGTCGGTGTTCCTGCTGTCGGCCAGCCAGACCACGCTGCCCGTGAAGATCTTCACCTCGGTCGAGCAGGGCGTGGACCCGAGCGTGGCCGCCGTCTCCACCTTGCTCATCGTGACCACCGGCGTCGTGCTGCTGCTGGCCGAGCGATGGACGGGCTTCCACAAGCACGTCTGATCCGCCGCGGGCCCCACCTCTTCGCTACCTCTTCGCCACCTCATTCGCCAAGGAGTTCTCTGATGCCGACCACGAGCAAAGGCTTCCCGCTCATGCTGACCTTCGACCTCGACGCGGAAACCATGTGGACCGGCCGCGACCCGGCCAACGCGCAGCGCCCCATTCTCATGTCGCAGGGCGCCTACGGCTGGAAGGTCGGCATGCCGCGCATCCTCGCGCTGCTGGCGCGCTACGGCATCAGCGCCACCTTCTTCATTCCCGGCGAAGTGGCCGACAAGCACCCGGACCTGGTGCGCGAGGTGGTAGACAAGGGCCACGAGGTGGCGCACCACAGCTACAGCCACCGCTGGATCGTCAACCTGAGCCCCGCCGAAGAGCGCGACGAGATGGACCGCGGCATGGAAGCGCTCACGCGCCTGGCCGGCACGCGGCCGCGTGGCTGGCGTTCGCCGGCGGCGGAGTTCAGCAGCATCACGCTCGACCTGCTCAAGGAATACGGCTTCGACTACTCGTCGAACTTCTTCGACGACGACTCGCCCTATCTGCTGGAGATCGGCGGCCAGCGCACCGACATCGTCGAGCTGCCGTTTCGCTGGGTGCTCGACGACGCGCCCTTCTTCCAGTACTCGATCACCCTGCCCGGGCGCACGCTGCAGGCGCCGTCGGCCGCGCTCGAGGCATGGACCAGCGAGTTCGACGTGCTCTACGCCGAAGACCGCATGATGATGGTCGGCATGCACCCGCAGATCATCGGCCAGCCCTCGCGGCTCAAGGTGCTCGAAGGGCTCATCGAACACGCGCTGGCCCACTCCAACGTGTGGATCGACCGCTGCGACCGCATCTCCGACGACATGCGCCCGCGCCTGAAGGCGGCCTCGGCCGTGGCGGCATGACCACCGCGCCTTCGACGGCCCTGCGCTTCGTGGTGAGCGGCGGCGCCAGCGGCATCGGCTTCGCGGTGGCGCGACTGGCGGTGGAGCGCGGCGCGCGCGTCGTGCTGCTCGACCGCGACGCGAAGCGGCTGCAGTACAGCGCGGGTGTGCTGGGCGACGCGGCGCTGCCGCTGGTGTGCGACGTCACCGACGCAGCGGCCGTGAAGGCCGCGGTGAACCACGCCGCCGAGTGGCTCGGCGGCCTCGACGCGCTGGTCAATTCGGCGGGCGTCGATTCGCTCAAGCCGCTCGAGCAAACCGACGACGCCGAATGGGCCCACACGCTGGCCGTCAACCTCACGGGGCCGATGCTGATGTGCCGCGCCGCCATGCCGCACCTGCGCGCGGCCGGCGGCGGCAGCATCGTCAACATCTCGTCGGGCGCGGGGCTGCGGCCGCTGCCCAACCGCACCGCGTACTGCGCCACCAAGGCGGCCGTGATCATGTTCGGCAAGGCGCTGTCGATCGAGGCGGCGGCAGACGGCATCCGTGTGAACGCGGTGTGCCCCGGCGCCATCGACACGCCGCTGTTTCGCACCAGTTATGAACACAGCGACGACCCGGAGCGCACGCTGGGCGAGATCCGCCAGCGCTACGCACTGGGCCGCGTCGCCGCGCCCGAAGAGGTGGCCGAGGCCGTGCTCTACCTGAGCGGCCCCGGTGCCAGCTACATCACCGGCACCGCGCTCGCCGTCGACGGCGGGCGCACCTTCCACTGAAGGACACCGCCATGGGCTTCGACCAACGCGTTGCCGTCGTCACCGGGGGCGGCCAGGGCATCGGCGCCGCCACGGTGCTCGACTTTCTCGGGCAGGGCGCGCGCGTGGCCGTGCTCGACCTCGACTGCGCACCGCTCGCGCAGCAGCTCGCCGCACGGCCCGCCGCCGCCGCGCGGTGCCTGTGCATGCCGGGCGACTGCACCGATGCCGCCGTGGTCCACGCCTTCTTCGACCGCGTGGAAGACCAGATGGGCCCGGTCGACATCCTGTTCAACAACGTGGGCCAGAGCGCGCGCGAACGCGGCAGCCTGTTCACCGAATCCGACGAGGCCGTGTGGCGCTTCGTGCTCGAGGTGTCGCTGCTGACCGCCATGCGCGCGTCGCGCCGCATCGCGCCCGGCATGAAGGCGCGCGGCTTCGGGCGCATCGTCAACATGAGCACCGACGCGGCCTTTGCCGGCGACGTGGGCCTGGCGGACTACGCCGCCGCCAAGATGGGCGTCATCGGCTTCACGCGCTCGCTGGCGCGCGAGCTCGCACCGCACGGCGTCACGGTGAATGCGGTGTGCCCCGGCGCCATCCGCACGCGCGCGCACGACAAGCTTCGCCCCGAGGTGCTGCAAAAGATCGTCGCGGACACGCCCGCCGGCTTCATCGGCGCGCCCGAAGACGTGGCCGCCACGGTGCGCTTCCTGGCCAGCGACGAGGCGCGCTTCATCACCGGCCAGACGCTGCTGATCGACGGCGGCCGCTGGATGCTCTGAAGCGCCTGCCTCTCTCCTTCTCCTTTCAAGGACCCGACCATGGACCTGATGGACCACAGCGCACGCGAGCTCGCCGCACTGATCCGCCGCAAGGAAGCCTCCCCGGTGGAAGCCGTGCAAGCGGCGCTCGCCCGCATCGAGGCGCGGCGCGAGCTCAATGCCTTCATCACCGTCACGGGCGAACAGGCGCTAGACGCCGCGCGCCGCGCCGAAGCCGCCGTGATGGCCGGCGAGGCGCTCGGCCCGCTGCATGGCGTGCCGTACTCGGTGAAAGACCTCACGCTGACGGCCGGCGTGCGCACCACCATGGGCTCGGCCATCTACGAAGACTTCGTGCCGACGAGCGATGCGGTGGCCGTGGCGCGCGCCAAGGCCGCGGGCGCGATCCTCATCGGCAAGACGACCACGCCCGAGTTCGGCCACAAACAGGTGGCGACCGCGCCCCTCTTCGGCCGCACGCTCAACCCGATCGACGCGCGCTACACGCCCGGTGCGTCGAGCAGCGGCGCGGCCGTGGCGGTGGCGGCGGGCCTGGGTTCGCTCGCGCTGGGCACCGACGGCGGCGGCTCCATCCGCATTCCGGCGTCGTGCTGCGGCATCGTCGGGCTCAAGGCCACGCTGGGCGTGGTGCCCCACCTGCAGGCGCCCGACCTCTACTCGGCCAACTCGTTCACCGGCCCGATGGCGCGCGACGTGGCCGACACGCAACTGCTGTTCGATGCCATCAAGGGCTTCGACGCGCGCGATCCGTACGGACTGGGCGGGCCGATGCCGCAACGCGCCGTGCCGGCTTCGCTTCGCGGCTTGCGCGTGGCGTGGCTGCCCACCGCCGGCAACCCCGTCGACCCCGAGGTCGAGGTCTTCACCACCGCCGCCGTGCGCGCCATGGAACGCGAAGGCGCCGTCGTCGAGACGGTGCAGCTCGATTTCGTTTCGCTCGAGCGCCATTTCCTCGTGGTGCTGCAGTCGATGCTGGCCGCGCGCGTCGGCGCCAACCTGGAGCGCTTCGGCGACCGGCTCGACGCCACGCTGATCGACGCCGTGCGCAAGGGCCGCGGCCACAGCGCGGTCGACCTGCACGAGGCCACCTTCGCCAAGACCCGCTGCTTCGCCGAGCTGCAGGCGCTGTTCGGTCGCTTCGACGTGCTGGTGTCGCCCACCGTCTCGGCGCCGCCGCTGCCCATCGACATGGACGTGAGCGGCGAGGTCGAGATCGGCGGCAAGCCCGCGGGCACCATCCGCGGCGCCTGGTACCCGTACACCTACCCGATGAACCTCACCGGCCATCCCGCGCTCTCGATGCCCTGCGGCAAGAGCGCGAAAGGCCTGCCCATCGGGCTGCAGCTGGCGGGCCGCTGGTACGACGACGACTACCTGCTGGCCATTGCGCGGCTGGTCGAGCACACGCTCCGCTGATCTTCTCGGCTGATCTTCTCGGCTGATCTTGCTCGACTGATCTTTCTTCTCTTCCCCACGAGATTCACGAGGTTTTTATCCATGCGTCCGTTCGCCCGCCACACCCTTGCCGCAGCTTTCACGCTGACCGCACTCCAGGCCGTCCATGCCGTCCACGCCGCCGCGGCCGATCTGCCGCCGGGCCTCGCGGGCGGCAACCTGAAGATCGTCGTGGGCTACGCGGCCGGCGGCGCGGCCGACACCGTGGCGCGCCTGTACGCCGAGCAACTCAAGGACGCGGGCTTCGGCAGCATCCTGGTCGACAACAAGCCCGGCGCCTCGGCCCGGCTCGCGTGGGACGTGGTGAAGAAGTCGAAGGCCGACGGGCTCACGCTGTATCTCGCGCCCTCGCCGCTGCTCACCATCCTGCCGCTGACCTACAAGACCCCCGGCTACGACGCCGAGAAAGACCTGACACCGGTCGCGCTGCTGGTGGAGATTCCGACCGCCGTCGTCACCGGCGCCTCGCAGCCGTACAGCAGCATGAAGCAGTACGTCGAGTGGGCGAAGAAGAACCCGACCAAGGCCACGCTCGGCCTCGCGACCATCGGCAGTTCGGGCCACCTGGGCGCCTTCGCGCTGGCCAAGGCGCAGGGCTTCGAGGTCACGCCCGTGGCCTACCGCGGCGCGTCGCCGATGCTCATCGACGTGGTCGGCGGCGAACTGTCGATGGGCTGGGACGCCGCGGCCAGCATGATGCCGCTCTACAAGGGCGGCAAGATCAAGTTCCTCGGCATGAGCGGCGACAAGCGGCTGCCGGCCTTGCCCGACGTGCCAACCGCGAAGGAACAGGGCTTCCCCGAATTCGTGGCGGCCACGAGCTGGTACGCCGTGTACGCGCCCGCCGGCACGCCGCCCGCCGCATTGGCCGCGCTGGAGCGCAGCTTCCTCGCCGCCGCCGCCAAGCCCGAGCTCGCGCGCAGCCTGGAGGCTGCCGGTCTCGTGGCGCATGCGCAAGGCCGCGCCGAGCTGGCGCAGCGCGCGCAACGCGAGCGCAGGAACTGGGAGCCGATCGTCAAGGCGGCCGGCATCGTGGTGGACGAATGAACGCGCGAGAAGGCAAGGCCCCCATGTCCGACGAATCGCTCTTCTTCACACCCGCGACCGAGCTCATCGGCCTGATGCGCTCGCGCCAGCTCTCGCCCGTCGAACTGGTGACGGCCGTGCTCGCGCGCGCCGAGCGCCTGCAGCCGGTGCTGAACTGCTTCATCACGCTGACGCCCGAACGCGCGCTGGCCGAGGCGCGCCGCGCCGAGGCCGACATGGCCGCGGGCCGCCCGCTGGGCAAGCTGCACGGCATTCCCTTCACGGTGAAGGACCTGGTCAACACCGAAGGCGTGGCCACCACCTTCGGCGCGGTCGTGCACCGCGACAACGTGCCCGCCGAGGACGCCGTGAGCGTGGCGCGGCTGCGCGCCGAAGGCGCCATCCTGATCGGCAAGACGACCACGCCCGAGTTCGGCTCGGGCCCGATGACCCACTCGCCGCTCTTCGGCAGCACGCGCAACCCGTGGGACCTGTCGCGCACCAGCGGCGGCTCCAGCGGCGGCGCGGCAGCCGCCACCGCGGCGGGCATTGCGCCGCTGGCCATCGCCACCGACGGCGGCGGCTCCACGCGCATTCCGGCCGCCTGCAACGGCGTGGTGGGCCTGAAGCAATCGAACGGCGTGATCCCGCACAGCCAGGCGCAGGACCTGTTCGGCAACCAGACCTACGTGACGCCGATGACGCGCACCGTGGCCGACACCGCGCTGATGCTGCAGGTGATGGCCGGGCCTTCTGCCGCCGATCCGTGGTCGCTCGGTCTGCGCGCGCACGACTACGTCGAGCAGGCCAGGCCCCAGGGCGACCTGCGCGGCAAGCGCGTGCTGTACTGCCTCTCGCCGCCGGGCCGGCCGGTGTCGAGGGACGTCACGGAGAGCTTCTCCGCCGCGCTGCAGACGCTCGCGGCGCTGGGCGCCACGCTGGAGCCCTTCGACGCCAGCAGCGGCTTCGACGTCGAGCCCATCTGGCGCGCCATCAACCACACGGTGTGGCGCGCGCGCTTCGCACCGCTGGTCGAGAAGAACCCCGACAGCTTCAGCGACACCTTCAAGCGGCAGATCGCGTCCGCGGCCAGCGTGAGCGGCGTCGAGTACCAGGAAGCGATGTTCGCGCGCTCCGCCTTGTTCAAGCGGGTGCAGGGCCTGTTCGAGAAGGCCGACGTGCTGGCGATGCCCACGCTCACGCGCTCGGCCCTGCCGCTCGCGCAGGACCTGTTCGGCCCCATCGACATCGACGGCCAGCAGTTCGACAACGTGCGCGCGCACTGGTACCCGTGGACCATGCTGTTCAACATGACAGGGCACCCGGCCGTGAGCGTGCCCGCCGGCTTCGGCCGCGACGCGATGCCGCTCGGCCTGCAGCTGGTCGGCCGCTTCCAGGGCGATGCCGAGCTGCTGCAGGTGGCGAGCCAGTTCGAGGCGGCGGCGAACTTCAGCGCGCGGCGGCCCGGGCTCTGATCAGCGCCGGGGTGCTTCGCGTGCTTCGCGTGATTGGCGCGATTGGCCTGATTGGCCAGACTGGTGCGAGGCCTGCGCCGCGATCAGGTCGTACAGCGCCTGCGCCGCTGGCGAGAGCCGCGCGGTGCGCCGCGTCATGAGCACCAGCGTGCGCGACACGCGCGGCTCGACGAGCTCGACGGTCTTCAGCGCCGGGTATGCGCCCTTCTGCAACGCCAGCCGCGGCACCACCGCGGCCGCCACGCGCTCGGCCACCAACCCGACCGCCGTCGAGCTGCGCTGCACTTCGTAGAAAGGCTGCAGGCTCGCGGCGGCGGCGCCCAGGGCCACGTCGAGCAGCGGACGGTTCTCGCTGGCCTGGCCCGCGAAGATCAGCGGATGCGCCTGCAACTGCCGCCAGGCCACGCGCCGGCGGCCGGCCAGCGGATGCGAGGCGTGGCAGACCAGCACGTACTCGTCCTCGATCAGCGGCACGCTCGTGAGCTCGGGCGAGTGCGCGCCGGCCATGCCGATGCCGAACTCCACCTCGCGGTGCAGCACCGCATGCGCCACCGCGGAGGACGAGTGGTCGAGGATCTTGATGCGGTTGTGCGGATGCTTCGCCGAGTAGGCCTGCATGATGCGCGGCAGAAACTGCACGCCCGCGGTCGGCACGCAGGCCATCGACACGTCGCCGCGCTCGGCCTTGCCGGTCTCGCGGATCTCCAGCAGCGAATCGGCCAGCTCCACCAGCAGGCGCCGCGCGCGCGGCACGAAGTCGCGGCCGATGGTGGTGAGCGCCACCGAACGCGTGGTGCGCTCCACCAGCGCCACGCCCAGGAATTCCTCGAGCTTGCGCAGCCGCTGCGTGATGGCGGTCTGCGTGACGTTGAGCGCACCGGCCGCGGCCTGGAAGCTGCCCTCGTCGGCAATGGCCACGAAGGCCTGGATTCCGAGGATGTCGATCTTCATCAGATTTATGAATCAATGGCCAGAATAAATTCATTTTACGAAGGCGCTCGTGCTCGGCAAACTGCGGCCACCACAGCAAGAAACACCCCCCAAGGAATCCACGATGACCTGGTCCGCCAAGCAATACTCGGCCTTCGAAGAAGAACGCACACGACCGGTTCGCGACCTGGTCGCGGCCGTGCCGGCCACACAGCGCCCAGTGCGCTTCGCCATCGACCTGGGCTGCGGCCCCGGCAACTCCACCGAGGTGCTGGCGCAGCGCTTTCCGGATGCGCAGGTGAGCGGCATCGACAGCTCCGACGACATGATCGAAGCCGCGAAGAAGCGCATGCCCGAGACTCCTTTCGACGTGGCCGACATCGCGACCTGGCAGGCCGCGCAGCCGATGGACGTGATCCTCGCGAATGCGTCGCTGCAATGGCTGCCGGACCACGCCACGCTGTACCCGCGACTCGTGAACCAGCTCGCACCCGGCGGCCACCTGGCCGTCCAGACGCCCGACAACCTGCAGGAGCCCGCGCACCGGCTGGCACGCGAGGTGGCGGCGCAAGGCCCCTGGGCCGACCGCATCGGCGAGGTGCGGCACCCGGCGCGGCACGACGCCGTCGACTACTACACCATGCTGCGCCCGCACAGCAGCCGCGTCGACGTGTGGCGCACCACGTACCACCACCCGCTGGCGGGCGGTGCGGCGGCGGTGGTCGAGTGGTTCAAGGGCTCGGCGCTGCGGCCGTACCTGGCGCTGCTCGATGCGGCGCAGCAGGCCGGCTTCCTGGCGCGCTACCAGGAAGCGATTGCCGGGGCCTACCCGGCGCTGGCGGACGGCAGCGTGCTGCTGCCGTTTCCGCGGCTGTTCATCGTCGCGACGCGCTGAACGGCGCCGTCGCATCGCGGCCGCGGTCGACCTCGAAGTGCGACGAACCGGGGACGGGTGCGGGGGATGCATGGGCCTGCGCATCGAATGCCTTGCCCGGTTTGCTGATTTTTTCTACCAGATTGGTGCCGATCATCGGGGCCCCTGCATTTCCAGAGCCCCACCATGTCCCAGCCTCCCAAAGCCACCTACGTCGACGACCTGCACGCCCCGCAGGTGTTCGCGGACGAAGTTTCGGGCTATTGGGTCAACGCGGGCTGCGTCCACATCACCCTGGATGCCAGCCGCGTCGACCACAGCTCCGAGCGCTGCCCCGTCAACCGTGTGCCGGCGCTGCGGCTCACGTTGCCGATTCCCATTGCGCAGGTGCTCGCGGTCAGCCTCTACGACTTCCTGAAGCAGCGCGGCCTGGCGCCGTCGCCGGGGAACGGCCACTGAGCACGGCCACTGAGCACATAAAAACCGCACAGGGTCACGGGCCGGCGTCCAAAATTTCTACGAGATCCACCTTGAAGATGAGAGCCATTCTTATCTTCAGAGTGAGTCTGTGTTGAATCCGAACCCCTCCAACCGCCTGAACCGTGCGGACCGCCCGGACACCGCCACCCCCATCACCCGCGTCGCCGCCGCTGCCTCGCCGGTTTCCTTCCGCCGCAGCGCCTTCGGCCCGCCCGCGCGCGCCACGCTGCTGGTGCTCTGGGTCGCCACCCAGGGCGGCCGCGCGCAGGCGCAAACCCAGGACACCGCGGCCAGCGGCAGTTCGCTGCCGACCGTCACCGTCACGGCCGACACGCCCGCCGAGACGCCGCAGCACCTCGACGCCAAGGTGAGCAGCGGCGCGCTGGGCGCACGCTCGCAACTCGACACGCCCTTCTCCACGACCGTGGTGCGCAGCGAGGACATGGCCGAGCGCCAGGTCACGAAGCTCGGCGACGTGTTCGCGCTCGACGCCTCGGTCTCCGACAACAGCGGCGCCTACAGCAGCTGGGCCAGCTACATCTCGGTGCGCGGCCTGCCGCTGGACTGGCAGAACGGCTACCGCATCAACGGCCAGCCCTTTCTCAGCTACGCCATCACGCTGCCCTACGAACAGTTCGAGCAGATCGAGCTGCTCAAGGGTTCGTCGGGCTTCATGTACGGCTTCGGCACGCCGGGCGGTATCGTCAACTACGTGACCAGGAAGCCGACCGACACGCCGGTGCGCAGCATCGAGGTCGGCTACAAGACGGCCGGCGTGTGGAGCGAGCACGTCGACCTGGGCGGGCGCTTCGGCGCGGACGACCGCTTCGGCTACCGGCTCAACGCCACGCACGAGGAAGGCAAGACCTACAACGACGGCAACATCCGCCGCAATTCGGTCTCGCTCGGGCTCGATGCCAGGCTCACCGACAAGCTCACCTGGACCTTCGACTCGCTCGACCAGAAGCGCATGGCCACGGGCCAGACGCCGTCGATCTACACCGGCGGCTACACGGGCACCCGCCTGCCCTCGACCATCAGCGCGGACAACGCGAACCTGGTGGGCGCAGGGCAGCACCTGGCCACCGACTTCAGGCTGTTCTCCACCGGCCTGCAGTACCAGCTGTCGCCCGACTGGACACTGAGCACCGGCTACAGCCACAGCAGCGCCACGCGCAGCCGCAACGAAAGCATCGCCTCCCTGCAGGACGCGAGCGGCGGCTACGACGACTACCGCTACGACGGCACCGAGGGCCACCGCTTCAACCAGTGGCAGGCCATGGCCACCGGCAAGCTGCGCACCGGCGCCTTCGAGCACCAGGTGACGCTGGGCGCGTCGTGGCAGAAGCAGGTGAACGACTACAGCGCCAACAGCATCTACGAGCGCATCGGCTCCGGCAGCATCTTCGGCCAGAACACCAACGGCTACGAGAGCGCCACGGCCTTCACGCGCTACCGCCCGAGCGACATCACGCAGCGCGCGATGTTCGCGAGCGACACCCTGAAGCTGTCCGAGAAGTGGTCGGTGCTGGCCGGCCTGCGCAGCACCGACTACGAGCAGAACAGCTACGACACCACCGGCGTGCAGAGCGCCACCTACCGCAAGAACGGCGTGGTCACGCCCACGCTCGCGCTGATGTTCAAGCCCGCGCCCGACACCACGCTGTACACCAGCTACGTCGAGTCGCTGGAACCCGGCAGCACCGTGAGCAACCTCTATGCGAACGACGGCGCCCTGCTCGACCCGCTGAAGAGCCGCCAGTACGAGCTGGGCCTGAAGACCGAGCGCGACCGCTGGAGCGCCACGGCCGCGCTGTTCCGCATCGAGCGCGGCGCCGAGTACGCCAACAGCGCCAACGTGCTGGTGCAGGACGGCCAGTCGATCTACCAGGGGCTGGAGCTGGGCGCGTCCACGCGGCTGGGCTCGCAATGGCAGGTGGGCGGCAACCTGATGCTGCTCGACTCCTCCTACCGGCGCGGCAGCAGCTACGTGGGCAACCGCGTGGCCGGCGCACCGAAGATGGTGGCCACCGCGCAGGTGTTGTACGACGTGCTGCAGGTGCCCGGCCTCCGGTTGTCGGCCGACATGAAGTACACGGGCGGCACGATGCTCAACGCGTCGAACCAGCTCGGCCTGCCCGGCTACACGGTCGCCAACATCGGCGCGAGCTACACCACGCGCCTCGGCGGCCATGCCACCACCTTCCGCGCGGCCATCAACAACGTGGCCAACCGGCGCTACTGGGAGTACCAGTACGACAACTACATCAAGCCCGGCGACCCGCGCACCTTCAGCCTGAGCGCGAAGCTGGACTTCTAGGCGCGCGCCGTGACCACCCCGCTGCTGCGCCAGACTCGCCGGATGCGCCTGGCCGCAGGCGCGTTGTGCCTGTGCCTTTCCTGCGGCATGGCGAACGCCGCCGCGCAGGCGCGCGTGGTGTCGAGCACCTGGCTGCCCGGCGGCAAGTACGCGCTGGTCTACGAGTTCGAAGGGGCCGAATACATGAGCCTCGCGGCGGACCCGCCCGGCGCCTGGATCACGGTGCCCGACACCATGGAAGCGAACGCGGCACGGCCCGCACCGCGTCCGCCGCCGGCGCCCGTGGTGCCCGTGGTGCCCGTGGTGCCGCCCGCCGACCCCTTCCCCACCTCGCAGACCTACGTCGGCGGCTTCTTCGTCGACCCCCTCTCGGCCGCGTTGCGCGCCACCGGACTGGGGTTGCTGCTCGGCGACGGCTGGCCGCGCGGCACGCATCGCATCAACCGTTGAAGACCACGGTCTTCGTCCAAATTTCCTCCCGTTTTGAAGTTCACCATCGTGGCCATGAAAAGCCCCTGGCATCGCCACACACACGGCGCCTCGCAAGCGCTTCGCTTCAACGGCCTGCTCGCCACGGCCACCGCACAAGGCCAACGGCCGGGGCTCACCATGCAAGCTCGATGGAACCATTCGCCGGCCTCCCCCTTCGCCCGCGCGGGCACGCGCAAGCCCGTGACCTCGTGGCTGCCGCGCATCGCGGGCGTGCTGGCCTTCTGCGCGCTGGCGCT
Source organism: Variovorax sp. OK212 (assembly GCF_900112425.1). GTDB lineage: Bacteria > Pseudomonadota > Gammaproteobacteria > Burkholderiales > Burkholderiaceae_C > Variovorax. The sequence continues at coordinate 146,836 of NZ_FOLP01000013.1, forward strand.
CGGTGTGTTCGTGGCCGGCAGCGACACCTGCGACGCGCATGAAAGCGCCAACGCGGGCAACTACAGCCTGTCGACGCTCGCGGCCCTCACCGACGCGAGCGCCGGTGCGGCGCCCGCCGCACGGCGTGCCGGCGGTTGCAGGCACAAGCGCAAGGCCAACCGTTTCGCGCATGCGAAAACGGCGCTCTGACAGCGCCGTTGAACGAACAGGAAAAAAAAGGAAAGCTCAGGTCCCGGAGCCGGGCATCCCGCGCGGGAATGCGCCGCGCTCTTCAGCGCCGGTGCGCTGCTGCCGCGTCAGCACGGTGAGAAACGCCAGGTGCTTCGCGTCCCACGCGAAGAACATCGCGAGCAGCACGGCGTCGCCCAAGGCCAGCGCGATCAGGGTGCGCCAGTCCCACAGCCAGTCGAAGGGTGTCATGGGTCGTTCGAGGTGATGAATTCAGGACCTCGAGCTTGCCGCCGGCGCATTGCCCGCGAATTTCAGCGTGTTGCGGCTTCTTTGCCGCGCCGGCCGGACGCGGTGCCGGGCTCAGGCGTCGCGCGTGCGCGTGACGGCGGGCACGAACATGTAGCCCTCGTTGCGCACCGTGCGGATCAGGTCGGCACGCGCCTCTCCCGAGGCCAGCTTGCGGCGCAGGCGGCTGACCTGCACGTCGATCGCGCGGTCGTACGAATCGCTTTCCGCGCCCATGGCGTACTGCACGAGCTGGTCGCGCGTGAGCACGCGGCGCGGGTGCTGCACCAGCGCGCGCAGCAGGCGGAACTCGCCGTCGGACAGGTCCACGGGCTGGTCCTGCGGGTCGTGCAGCAGCCGGGTCTCCAGGTCGATGCGCCAGCCCGCGAAGTACAGCACCGCGGCATCGGCCCCGGCCGTTGCCGCGGGAGCGGGGGTTGCGACGGCGACGGCGCCGGCAGCGGCGGGCGCATGGGCCGTGCGGCGCAGCACCGTGCGGATGCGCGCCAGCAGCTCGCGCGGGTTGCAGGGCTTGGCCAGGTAGTCTTCCGCGCCGATCTCCAGGCCCACGATGCGGTCGATGTCGGTGCCCACGGCCGACAGCATGATCACCGGCGGCCCGCCCACGCGCTGCAGCTCGCGCAGCGCGCTCAGCCCGTCTTCGCCGGGCATCATCACGTCGAGCACGATGAGCGCGTAGTCGGCCTGCGCGAGCCGCTCGCGCATCTCGGCGGGATGGCCGGCCGCGTCGACCTGGAAGCCGTGCTTCTCCAGGAAGGACGCCACCAGGCTGCGGATGCCGGCGTCGTCGTCGACGATGAGGATGCGGGTGGACAGGTTCACGTTGCGGCGGATCGGGTAGCGGATCATAGGCCGGGCCCCTCGCCGGTCCGAAGACCCCGAGGGCGCTCGGGCGATGCAATGAATTGCAATGCGCTGAAATCCGGCCGCAACATCCGCTTCACACACTCGCGCGCACAGCCCGAACGTAGCACCCAGATGGACACGCAGACCCGCAGCCGCCCCGGCGTGACATCGCCTGCCGTCCGTGCCAGCATCGCGCCATGACTCCCCAAGGCAACGCGCGCCGCTGGCCGGGCCCGCCGCTGGCGCTGCAGATCATGGCCCTGCTGCTCGCCGGCCTGGTGGTGGCGCAGGGCGTGACGCTCGCGCTCACCATGCTGCTGCCGCCCGAGCCGCAGCGCCAGTGGCAACTGGGCGACATCGCGCGCGTGCTCTCGGGCCAGGCCGCCGAGGGCCGCAATGCCGGCCTGCTGCAACGCTCGCTGCAGGCCCGCGCGCCCGAGCCCAAGGGCCAGGGCTGGCTCACCTCCGAACGCTCGCGGCGCGACCTGGCACAGCTGCTCGCGCGCGACGAGAGCGAGGTGCGGCTGTACTTCTTCACCCCGCTGCCGTTCGCGGGCACCGCGGGTGCGGTCGCATCGACGGACGGCGACACGCGCGCCATGGTGCGCCATGCGTCCGGTGCGTTCCATGAAGGCGGCTTCATCCGGGTGCAGGCCGGCGGCATGCCCGCGATGCCTTCGTCTCCTGGCGGGTTCGGGGGGCCTGGAGCGCCCGGAGGGCTGGCCGCGCCGGGCAGCGGGTTCCCCGGTGGCATCGGCAACCTGAACGGCGGCTTCGGCGCGGGACGTGGCAGCGGCGGCAGCATCGCCGGATCGCCACAGCAACAGTCGCCGCAACAGTCACAGCCACAGCAGCCGGGCGGCACGGGCGCACCCGCCGCGGGCAACGCAACGGCGAGCCCGTCGGCGCCCGCGACGCAACCTTCGGCGACCGCAGGTGCAACGCAGTCACCCGGACTGGCCGCGCAGACGCCCGCCGCGTCGACGGGTGCGCCGGCCACATCGATCGCGCCCAGTGCAGTCATTGCACCCGGCGCACCCGGCACACCCGGAACACTTGGGGCACCCGCCGCGACAGCACCCGGCACCGCGGCACAACCGGCAGGCCCTTCCCCCATGGGCCAGCCGCCCGCGATGCAAGGCCAGCCCGCGATCCCCTCCCCGTTCGCGTCCTCGCCGCCCGTGCGGTTGCCCGAGCCGGCACCGGTCCCGCCGCCGGTCACCGAGAAGCCCGCGTCCCGCAAGGCGCCCGCCGCAACAGAGGCACCGGCCATGCGCACGCCAGAGCCGCCTTCGAAGCGCGCCGAACCCGTTCCACGCGCAGCCCCTGAAACACCCGCGCCCGCACCGCCGCGCACCGCCGAAGCGCCACGCCAGCCGCGCGCACCGGCACCCGACGACACCGACACCGACACCGTGGCCGAGCGCCCCGCCGCGCGCGGCCTCTTCGGCCTGGCGCCGGCGCCGTTCGTCGAAGGCGACTTCATCGCCGCCGTCTACACGCGCGAAGGCAGCTGGGCGGTGGTGCAGCCCATTCCCGAATCGTTTCCCAACGCATGGCAGCGGCGCGTGCTGCTGTGGTTCCTGATTGCGGCGGCCATCGTCATCCCCGCGGGCTGGCTGTTCTCGCGCCGGCTCGTGCGGCCCATCGCCGGCTTCGCGCGCGCGGCCGACCAACTGGGGCGCGACCCCGCGGCGCCGGTGCTCGCGCTCGAAGGCCCCGCCGAGATCGGCCGCGCCGCCCAGGCCTTCAACCGCATGCAGGCGCGGCTGCGCAGCTTCGTGGACGACCGCACGGTGATGATCGGCGCCATCAGCCACGACCTGCGCACGCCGCTCACGCGGCTGCGCTTTCGCATCGAGGACGTGCCCGACGACGTGCGCGCCGGCATGCTCGGCGACGTCGAGGAGATGGAGCACATGATCGGCTCGGTGCTCGACTTCATCCGCGACGCCTCGGTGGTGAGCGCGCGAGAGCGCATGGACCTGGCGAGCCTGGTGGAAGACGTGGTCGAGCAGGCCGTCTTCGTCGGCAAGGACGTGCAGCTGCAGCGCACCGAGCATGCGCAGGTGGAGCTCGACGCGATCGGCATGCGCCGCGTGCTCGACAACCTGGTGGAGAACGCCGTCAAGTACGGCAACCAGGCCCGCGTGCGCCTGTTCACCGACGGGCACGACGCCGTGGTCGAGATCAGCGACCGCGGCCCGGGCCTGCCCGCGGACGAGCTCGAGCGCGTGTTCAAACCGTTCTACCGCACGGCGCAGGCCCGCACCTCGCGCGCGGCGGGCAGCGGCCTGGGCCTGGCCGTGTGCCGCTCGATCGCGCGCGCGCACGGCGGCGACGTGGTGCTCAAGTCGGGCCCGCACGGGCTGCTGGCGCAGGTGCGCGTGCCGCTGGCGCTCGACGCGCAGGACAGGCGGCCTGCGCCGCCGGCATCGATGTCGATGTCGATGCCCGCGTCGATGTCGCCCGCCGCGCACACCTGACAACGCCTCTGCCAGATTCCTCCCACCTTGCGTGTTCGACTCCGCGCTCGGGCAGCGGCTGATCGCCGCCCGCACACGAGGAGAAGAACCCCCATGCCACGGCTGCAGACGAAGCCGCGCCCATCGCGGGCGCGCGGCTTCACATTGATCGAACTCATGGTGACCGTCGCCATCGTCGCCATCCTGGCCGCCATCGCCTACCCGTCGTACCGCGACTACGTGCTGCGCGGGCGCATCGTGGACGCCAGCAACGGGCTGTCGGTCATGCGCGCGAACATGGAGCGCTACTTCCAGGACAACCGCACCTACCTGTCCACGGGCAGCTACACCTCGCCGTGCATGGTGGCCTCCACGCTGCGCATGTCGGGCACCTTCACGCTGTCGTGCGACGGCACCTACGGGGCGCTCACCGCCACCACCTACACGCTGGTGGCCACGGGCAGCGGCGGCACCGCGGGCTTCGTCTTCACGGTCGACCAGGCCAACAACCGCGCCACCGTGGCCGTGGGCTCGGGCTGGACCACCTGCGCCAGCGACTGGGTCTCGAGGCGCGGGTCGTGCTGAAGGCCGCGCCCGTGCGGAAAGCGGCGCGCGCGCCTCGCGGGTTCACGCTGATCGAACTCGCGGTGACGCTGGCGGTGATGGCCGTGCTGATGGCGCTGGCGATGCCCTCGGTATTCGCGTGGATCGCCAACACCCGCGTTCGCACCGTGAGCGACGCGCTGCAGAACGGCCTGCGCCAGGCGCAGGCCGAGGCCGTGCGCCGCAGCCGCACCGCCGTGTTCTCGCTGACCAATGACAGCGCGCCCAAGACGAGCCTCACGGCCGCGGCCAACGGCGGCAACTGGTCGATCAACTTCGTCGCCTCTTCCACGCTCGACACCGCCGGCGTGGCCACCTTCGTCGAGGCCGGCGTGCTGACCAACGCGGGCAGCGGCGTGCGCATCGGCGGGCCCGCGGCGATCTGCTTCAACCCGCTGGGCCGGCTGGTGGCCAACAGCGCCACCGGCGTCACGGGCGCCACCTGCAGCCTCAGCGCGGCGCCCACCTACGACGTATCGATGACCTCGGCCGACCGACCGCTGCGCGTGGTCGTGAGCCTGGGCGGGCAGGTGCACCTGTGCGACCCGGCCAAGGCGCAGTCGTCGAGCACACCCGACGGCTGCCCGAGCTGACCATGAAAGCCGCACACCAACCCTCACCGCCGCAGTCGGGCATCGCGCTCATCGAAGTGCTGGTGTCGCTGCTGCTCTTCTCCTTCGGCCTGCTCGGCATGGCCGGCCTGCTGACGCGCGCGGTCACCGTGTCGGTCGACGCCGAAGACCGCAACCGCGCCGCGCTGCTGGCCAACGAGATCGCCAGCACCATGTGGCTGAAGAACGCCATCACCGTCGACACCGCGGCCTGGCAGGCGCGCGTGAGCGACCTGGCCAACGGCGGCCTGCCCAACGCCACGCTGACCGTGACGGCCGTCTCGGGCGCCACCAACAGCGCGGGCGCGGCCAACGCGGCCGACATCGCGATCGCCTGGCGCGCCGTGACGCGCGAAGCCTCGGCGGCCAACGCCGGCAGCCGGCTCGTCACGCGGGTGGTGCTGCCATGAAGCACGTGCAACGCATGCAACGCATGAACCGTGCGAACCGCATGCAGCGCGGCGTCACCCTCATCGAGCTGATGGTGGCGATCGTCATCGGCCTGGTGGTGACGCTGGCCGTGACCAACCTGCTGATCTTCAGCGAGTCGAACAAGCGCACCACCACCGCCACCAACGACATGAGTCAGACCGGCGCCTACGCCGCCTACGTGCTCGACCGCGCGGTGCGCGCCGCGGGCTCGGGCTTCACGCAGTCGTGGAGCCTGGCGGGCGCCTTCGGCTGCCGGCTCAACGCCACGCTGCCGGCCAGCCCCAACCTGCCGCGCGGCAGCGCGTTCCCGGCGCCCTTTGCGAGCAGCTTCCTCGGCGGCGCGAGCGGCAGCGCCAACCTGCGCGTGGCACCGGTGCTGATCGGCAAGAACCAGTCGGACGCGGGCTCCGACGTGCTGGTGGTCATGGGCGGTACCGCCGCGTCGGGCGACGTGCCTCGGCTGATTCTCTCGGCCGGAAAGTCGGCCGAGATCCTTCGGCTGGACAGCACCGTGGGCCTGGCCGAAGGCGACCTCGGCCTGGTGAGCGCCAACGGCACCACCGACTGCCTGCTGGAGCAGGTGCACGCCGGCTCGGCCTTCGCCGACACCACCGGCAACGACGCGCTGCCGCTGGGCAGCACCTACTACACGGCGTCGGGCAAGGCCACCACCCTGGGCACGCTGGCCGCGAGCGGCACGGCCTACTTCACGCCGCTGGGCAATGTCGGCGCGGGCAACACGCAGTTCCAGATGTTCGGCGTGGGCAGCAACCACACGCTCTACAGCTACGACCTGCTGATGGGCAACGCCACCGACGCCTCGCAGGCCATTGCCGACGGCGTGGCCGAGATGCATGCGCTCTACGGCCTGGACACCAACGCAGACGGCGTGCTCGACACCTGGGTGGACCCGGGCGCGGCCGGCTACGACATCGCCACGCTGATGGCCACGCCGGCCACCGCGCGCCAGGTGGTCGCCGTGCGCATCGCGCTGGTGCTGCGCAGCGCCGGCTACGAGAAGGCGAACGCCAACGGCGAGCTGCCCTCGCCGGCCTCGCTCACGCTGTTCAACGACCTCGCCGCGTCGCTGCGCCAGACGGTGAGCTTCAGCACCGACGAACAGCACTTTCGCCATCGCGTGGTCGAAACCACGGTCCCTCTTCGCAACGTGCTGCTGCTGCCGACGTCATGACACCTGCCTTTCTTCAAGCCACGGCCACCGCCCCAGCCGCCGGTGCCCGGCGCCAGCGCGGCGTCGTGCTGCTGTTCTGCCTCATCGTGCTGGTCATCCTGCTGATCGGCGGCGTGGCGCTCGTGCGGTCGATGCACACCTCGCTGGCCGGTGCCGGCAACCTCGCGTTCCGGCGCGACCTCGCGAGCCAGGGCGAGCAGGCCGCGTCCAACGTGCTGTCGGCCTTCAAGAGCGGCACCCTGAAGACCGCGACGCTCTCCGCGGCCAGCGTGCCCGCAGCCAACTACAGCGCGGTGGAGCTGGTGGCCGACACGCAGGGCATCCCGCTGGTGCTGCTGGCCGGCGGCAGCACGCCCAGCGGCGCCGACTTCACCGGCGCCGCCTTCAGCCCGGGCGCGGCGGACCTGGCGGGCGCCACGGCGGACATCAGCATCCGCTACGTCATCGACCGCCTGTGCCGCGCCGCCGGCACCGCGACCACCGGCACCTGCGTCTACGCACCGTCGAGCAACACCGTCACCGGCGGCAGCAGCCAGCTGCCCGCGAGCCAGCGGCCGGCCTCCGGCATCTCGCCGGTCTACCGCCTGAGCGTGCGCGTGACCGGCGCGCGCGCCACGCAGGTGTTCCTTCAAACCTCGTTCACCCGGCCCGAGTAACCCAGATGAACCGCTTCCGCGCCGCTTCCTTCGCGCTGACCGCAACCTTGTTGCTGGCCGCGCAACCCTCGCCGGCCGCGTCGCTGGCCGTGTCGCTGGCCGACCAGCCCGTGTTCGCCAGCGCCGACGTGCCCGGCAACCTCGCGCTCACGCTGTCGGTGGAATACCCCACCGCCATCAGCGTGGCCAACCTCGGCAACTACGCCGACAGCTCGACCTACCTCGGCTACTTCGATCCGCTGAAGTGCTACACGTACACGCTGAACAGCACCACGCCGGCCAGCAGCTACTTCCAGCCCGCGGGCCTGTCCACAGGCAGCAACCTGCACACCTGCTCGGGCAAGTGGAGCGGCAACTTCATGAACTGGGCGACGATGCAGACCATCGACCCGTTCCGCTGGGCGCTCACCGGGGGCTACCGCAACGTCGACACGGAGAGCCAGACCATCCTGGAAAAGGCCTGGGGTTCCAGCCAGGGCTCGCAGACCAACTTCCCGCTGCGCGGCACCGGCCAGGCCACGTCCACCGGCCACAACTTCGCGAGCGCGCTGATCTCCTCGGCCACGCCGCTGGGCTGGAGCAGCTTCAACACCAGTATCTGGAAGCGCGGCAACACCATGGTGTTCAGCGGCACCGGCACCAGCTACAGCAACACCAGCGTGGCGGGCACCGACTGGGTGAACGCCTCCACCTCGAACACCGCCGCGAGCACCTACCGCGTCTATGTGCGAGTGAAGGTCTGCGACCCCGGCACCTCGGCCGGCGGCGTGGAGTCGAACTGCGTGCTGTACCCCAACGGCCAGTACAAGCCCGAAGGGCTGATGCAGAGCTACGCCAACAAGATCCGCTACGGCGCCTTCTCGTACCTGAACGGCGACGGCGCCACCGTGCAGGGCGCGGTGCTGCGCGCGCCCATGGGCTTCATCGGGCCGACCTACCCGTCGCCGCTGTCGAGCGCCGTCACCGGCAACACCAAGGCCGAGTGGAGCGCGAGCACCGGCGTCATGGTGACCAACCCCGACAGCGCCACCGCCAGCGCCACCACCAGCACCAGCGGCATCACCATCGGCAACAGCGGCGTGATGAACTACCTCAACAAGTTCGGCACCACCGCCTCCTCGTACATGACGGACGACAACGTCAGCGAGCTCTACTACGCGGCGCTGCGCTACTTCCAGAACCTGGGCAACGTGTCGACGTGGACCAGCTACATCACGCCGGCCACCACGTCTTCGTCCGCCACGCGCACCACGCTGCTCGACGGCTTCCCGGCCGTCACCAGCTGGAGCGACCCCATCGCCTACGCGTGCCAGAAGAACTTCATCCTGGGCATCGGCGACACCAACACCCACTACGACTACAACGTGGGCGGCGGCTACCTCACCGGCACCCGTGCCAAGCCCGCCGCCGTGAGCAGCGACACGCTGAACAACGCGCGCACCTACACCAACAACCTGCTCACGCTCGAAGGCCTGAGCTCGAAGACCGACGCCTGGTGGAACAGCTCGTACGCCACCTACTACATCGCGGGCCTGGCCTACGGCGCGCACACCAACGACATCCGCGCCGACCTGAGCGGCACGCAGACCGTCTCGACCTACTGGATGGACGTGATGGAGTACCAGACGGCCGCCGCCAGCAACCCCTACTGGCTTGCGGCCAAGTACGGCGGCTTCACGGTGCCCACCGGCTACGACCCCGCGCAAACGAAGACCGCGCTCACGCAGAGCTGGTGGAACACGGCCGGCGACACCATCACCATGGGCAGCACCACCGCGCTGCGGCCCGACAACTACTTCCTGGCGGGCAACGCGAGCCAGATGGTCGCGGGCCTCACCAAGGCCTTCTCGTCCATCGCCTCGGCCGTGAGCGCGTACACCACCTCGCTGTCGCTGTCGTCCGCGCAGGTGAGCGATTCGGGCAGCGCCTCCTATGCCGCGCAGTACGCCTCCAAGACCTGGACCGGCGTGCTGACCGCCAGCAGCGTGACCATCGGCACCGACCTGAGCACCACCGCCACCGTGATGTGGACCTCCACCGCCAAGCTGGCCGCGCAGCTCGCCGGCACGGGCTGGAACACGGCGCGGCGCATCGCGACCTGGAACGGCAGCAGCGGCCAGCCGTTTCGCTACGCGAACCTCACGACCAGCCAGAAGGCCGCGCTGGTCACCTCCTACCGCGGCAGCGACGCATCGGACTACCTCAACTACCTGCGCGGCGACCCGACCCAGGAAGCCGGTTCCACCGCCAGCGGCAGCAGCCAGGCCTACCGCGCGCGCGCCGTGCTGCTGGGCGACATCGTCGGCTCCAAGGTGACGCCGGTGGCCGCGCCCAGCCTCACCTATTCCGACTCGATCAACCCCGGCTACGCGGCCTTCAAGAGCACCTGGGCGAGCCGGCCGACCGTGGTGTACGTGGGCGCCAACGACGGCATGCTGCATGCGTTCAACGGATCGCTCACCGGCACCGACGCCGGCACCGAGATTTTTTCCTATGTGCCCGGCGCGCTGTTCCAGGGGCCGAGCGGCACGCCCAACACCGCGGCCTCCGACGGCCTCACGGCCCTGGGCAACCCGGGCTACAGCCACCGCTACTTCGTGGACGCCACGCCGCTGGCCTTCGACATCGACTTCAACTACGCGGGCGGCTCGCTCACCACCAGTTCCGCCGCCACCTCCGACTGGCGCAGCGTGCTGATCGGCGGCCTGGGCAAGGGCGGCAAGAGCTACTACGCGATCGACGTGACCGACCCCGCGGGCATGGGCTCCGAATCGGTCGTGGCGGCCAAGGTGCTGTGGGAGTTCACCGACGCCACCATGGGCTACAGCTACGGCGAGCCGACGGTGGTCAAGACCGCCAGGTACGGCTGGGTGGCGGTGCTGACCTCGGGCTACGACAACAGCGACGGCTACGGCTACATCTACCTCGTGAACCCCAAGACCGGCGCGCTGCTCGAGAAGCTCAAGACCGGCAGCAGCGCACCGGGCCTGGCGCATGCCGCGGCCTACGTGCGCGACTTCACCGACGGCACCGCCGACGCCATCTACGCCGGTGACCTCGACGGCCAGGTCTGGCGCTTCGACCTCACCGGCACCGCGGCCTACAGCGCGCCGCTGCTGCTGGCCAGCCTCACGGACGCCAGCGGCAACGCGCAACCGGTCACCACGCAGCCGCTGATCGAGATCCAGCCGGGCACGAAGAAGCGCTACGTGATGCTGGGCACGGGGCGGCTGCTGGCGTCGAGCGACGTGAGCACGTCGCTGGGCCAGGGCTTCTACGCGCTGATCGATGGCAGCGCATCGGCCTTCAACACAGCGGCCTCGCTGCCCGCGGGCGTGGGCTTTCCGCTCGCGCGCGGCAACCTCACGGCGCTGACCGACCTCACCACCGGCGCGAGCTTCGCCAGCAGCTCGATGGGCTGGTACGTGGACCTGGGCACCGACAGCGGCAGCGCGATCGCGTGGCGAATGATCACCAACCCGACCACCACCAGCGGCGTGGTCGCCTTCGCCTCGACGCTCACCACGACCGATGCGTGCAGCCCCTCGGGCACCAGCCGGGTCTATGCGATCAACTTCGGCACCGGGCAGTCGGCGCTGCAGGACAGTGCCGCCTACATCGCCAAGGCCTACGCGGTGACCGACCTGCGCTTCACCAGCAGCACCAGCGGCGGCACCACGCTGTCGGTGGGCTCCAGCACCGGCACGGTGGACAACCTGAAGGTGTCGCTGTCTTCCAGCCTCAGCCTGCGGCTGTTGAACTGGCGCGAAGTGCCGGTGGTGCAGTAAGCGCGCGGCAACGCGGCCTGCGCCGCGCGCCGCGCCGCCCAGGTTTCTCCCCGATCGCCGCGCAGACTGCGCGGCATGTTCGCGCCTTCATCGCCCGCGTCGCCCAGATCGCCCACACCGCCCACATCTCCTTCGCCGCCTTCATCCGCTCCACGCCTCCGGATCCGGGTGCGCTGGCGCCTGCCCCGCACCGGCCTGCTGAGCGGCGTCGCCGAAGGCCACTGGCTCTGGGAGCCCGACTCGCCTGCCGTGCGCAATGCCTTTCAGGCCGCGGTGGACGCGGGCAACCGCGCGCATGGCCCGGGCACGCACTGGATCGAGGAGAGCCATGAAGGTCGCGCGGCGCGCTGAGACCGGCAGCAAGAAACGCACACGACAAAAAGCCGGCGAGACCCGCCGGCTTTGGTGAAGACCCCGGATGACCGCCCGCGCGGCCCGCGCTCAGCGCGCCGCGTTGCGGTCGCCGATCATCTTCGGGCTGATGAAGATCAGCATCTCGGTCTTGTTGTTGACCCGGCTGCGCGTGCGGAACACCGCGCCCACCACCGGCAGTTCGCCCAGCACCGGCACGCGCGACTCGGAGCTCGTGTCCGTCAGCTCGAACACGCCGCCGATGACCACCGTGCCGCCGTTCTCCACCAGCACCTCGGTCTGGATGTGCTTGGTGTTGATGGCGTAGCCCGCGGTGGTCGACTGGCCCACCGTGTCCTTGTTGACGTCCAGCGACAGGATGATGTTGCCCTCGGGCGTGATCTGCGGCGTCACCTCGAGCTTGAGGTTGGCCTTGCGAAACGCGATGGAGGTGGCGCCGCTCGAGGTCGCCACCTGGTAGGGCAGCTCGGTGCCCTGCTCGATCAGCGCCTTGGTCTGGTCGGCCGTCACCACGCGCGGGCTCGACACCACCTTGCCCTTGCCGTCGGCCTCCAGCGCGGAGATCTCGAGGTTGAGCATCTTCGTCAGGCCGGAGTTGAACAGCGACAGTGCGAAGGTGCCCACCGCGTCGCCGGTGGTGCTGGTGGCCGGCAGGTTCACGAAGCTGGTGTTCGAGTAGGTGTTGCTGCCGGTGACGGTGGTGACGCCGCCGCTGGTCGACGAGCTCACGCTGGGCGTCACGCCCACCGCCGAGTTGCTGTTGACGAAGCCGCCGCCCAGCTTGGCGCCCAGCGACTTGCTGAAGGTGTCGCTGGCCTCGACGAAGCGCGCCTCGATCAGCACCTGCCGCACCGGCACGTCGAGCTTCTGGAGCAGCTCGGCCACCTGCGTGAGGCGCGAGGGAATGTCGGTCACGAACAGCTGGTTGGTGCGCACCTCGGCCAGCACGCTGCCGCGCGCGCTCAACAGGCGCGTGGTGCTGCCGCCCGATCCGCCACCGCCACCGCCCGAACCGGCACCGCTGCCGGTGAGGCCCGCGGCCACCGTGGCCGCCTTCGCGTAGTTGAGCTGGAACGACTGCGTGCGCAGCTGCTCCAGCCCCTGCAGCGCGGCCTGCGCCTCGTACCTGAGCTTTTCCTTGGCGTTGAGCTCGTCCTCCGGCGCGATGCGCAGCACGCTGCCGCTCTTGCGCATGCCGAGGTTCTTCGCCTCCAGGATGATGTCCAGCGCCTGGTCCCACGGCACGTCCTTCAGCCGCAGCGTGAGCGTGCCGCTGACCGAGTCGGAGGTGACGATGTTGAAGTTGGTGAAGTCCGCGATCACCTGCAGCAGCGAGCGGATCTCGATGTTCTGGAAGTTGAGCGACAGCTTCTCGCCGTTGTAGCCCACGCCCGGCGTGAGCTTGCCGGGGTTGTCCTTGCGCGGGCGAAGCTCCACCACGAACTGGCTGTTGCTCTGGTAGGCGCTGTGCTCCCAGTCGCCGCGCGGCTCGATCAGCATGCGCACGCGGTCGCCGGCCTGCTGCATGGACACCGTCTGCACGGGCGTGCCGAAGTCGGACACGTCGAGCCGGCGGTTCAGGCCCTCGGGCAGCGACGACTTGGTGAACTCCACCACGAGCCCCTTGCCCTGCTGGCGGATGTCCACACCCACCTGGTCGTTGGGCAGCGCGACGATCACGCGGCCGGCGCCGTCGGTGCCCAGGCGGAAGTCGACGTCGCGCAGCGGCAGCACGTCGCGGTTGCGGTTCTCCGCGAACTCCGACGGCTGGGCCGCCGCGAGCGGCGCGCCCGGCGCGGGCTGCAGCGACACCAGCAGCGACTTGCCGCGCATCTCGGTGCGGTAGGCGGCGGCCTGCTTCAGGTTCAGCACGAGCCGCGTGCGCTCGCCCGCCTGCACGACGTTCACCGAGCGCAGGTTGCCCTGGTTCATTTCGATGGCGGCACGGCCCAGGTTGCTGGTCGTGCCGGGAAAGTCGAGCGCGATGCGCGCGGGCGACTGGACGACGAAGCCGCCGGGCGCGGCGGCCAGCGGTTCGGAGAAATCGATGCGCAGCACCTCGGTGCCCGATTGCACCGTGCCCGTGACCGACTCGATGCGGTTCTGTGCGGGTACCTGTGCCGGTGTCTGTGCGTGTGCGGCCGCGAGCGGCCCGACGGCTGCGAGCAGGAACGCTGCCCGGAAAGCGGCCGCGCGCAACCAGCGCGGGACCGCGAATGTCTGTTGGTTCATTTCACCTGCCTTGAAACTGCGGCTTCACCTCCTCGCTGCTTCGAGCCCCCTCATGAGCGCAGCGCGAACCCCGGCACCGCGCAAGGCACGGTGCCGGGGCCAGCAAGCAGCGCGGCCCCTCAGCCGCGCTGCCGCATCACTTCGTCAGAACGCGTGGCGAATGCCGAAGTCGTAGCCCGTGGACGAGCGCGGCAGGCCGGTGTAGCCCACGCCCGCGCTGCCGTAGCCGGTGGTGCTGGCCGACACCAGGCTGCCCGTGTAGTTGGCGTCGTTGCGGTTGTTCACGCGCGCCACCGTGGCGTACAGCGCCGTGCGCTTGGACAGGTTGTGCACGTAGCCGATGGCCAGCTTCTGCGCGCGCGGGTCTTCGCCCGTGATGCCGGCCGCGCCTTCGTTGTAGCGAACCACCGAGTACGACGCACGGATCAGGCCCGCGCCCACCGGCACCGTTGCGCCGAACAGGTAGCCGTTGTAGCTGTCGTGCGTGTTGCTCAGCGCCGTGTTGAACTTGTTCTTCACGTTCGACAGTTCACCGAACAGCTTGACCGGGCCGAAGTCGTACGACGCACCGAGGTTGATGGTCTGCACCTTGCGCTCCAGCGTGGTGGTGTCCGCCGCCACGTTCTGGCCCACGGCCAGCGCCACGTCCAGTGGGCCGTTGGCGTAGCCGAAGCGCCCGCCGACGTAGCGGCCCGCGCTGCTGCTGGTGGCCGCCGTGGTGCTGGTCGCGTCGGTGCTGGTGTTCTCGTGGAAGCTGTACTGCAGCTGGCCGTAGAAGCCGCCCAGGTTCGGCGGCAGGAAGTAGCCCACCGCGTTGCTGGCGCGCACGTAGTTGGCGTTGTTCAGGCCGGTGCTGCCGCTGACGGTATTGATCACGCTGGAGCCCGAACCGTTGGTGCCGAACGGGTCGAACACGGTGTCGTTCCAGAAGGTGGCGGTGTAGTCGCGGCCCAGGCGCAGTTCGCCGAAGTTGCCCGACAGGCTCACGGTGGAGCGGCGGCTGAAGGTGCTGATGCCGGTGGCGCCGTCGTCGTTGGTGATGGGGGCTTCGAGCCAGAAGCTCGCAGCCAGGCCGCCGCCCAAGTCTTCGGTGCCGCGAAAGCCGATGCGGCTGGAGTTGTAGCCGGAGTTGCTCAGGCTCGTCTTGCTTTGCTTGATCGACGCGCCCGTGGTCGCGTCGCGCGAGGTGGCCGACTGGTAGGTCACGCCGGCGTCGACGACACCGAACAGCGTGACGGACGATTGGGCAGAAGCCAGGCCGCAGACGGCCAGGGCAGCGAATGCCGTGAGGGTTTTCTTCATTCAGGTTTCTCCAGTTTCAGGTCTGATGCGGCCGCTCGGTATCGACCGGCTGTACGCATGGTTTCGTCCAAATCTGGAGGAATTTGGTAGATCCGTTTTCTGCGCCATCGACTGTTGTGCGCGCACGTCAAACGCGTTCGCATCGCATGCAGAAGCCCCATTCATCGGTCCTTCAAATTTCTCCCAATTCAGCTGAAAAGATCCGGGCATGACGAAGCTGGAGACTCCAAGGTGAAGCGTTCGAGAACACTGATGGCGGCGATGTGCGGTGCGTTGGCCATCGCATGCGCCAGCACGAGCATGGCGATGGTTCACTCCACGTCGGTGCTGGCGGCGGGCATGTTCGTGGACTACAAGGCGCGTGCACAGACGCCATCGCACACGCCATCGCAGACAGGCGCGAATGCCCACGCATCGAACACGCAGCCCTGGTGGTCCGGCTTCGAGGACGTTGCGATGAACCGGCTGATGGCCGCATCGCAAGGCAGCGCCGGGTCGGGCGTGGCCGCCGCCTACATCGCGCTCAAGGTGAAGACGCTCGAGCTCCTCTACCTGGAGAACACGCGCGCCGCGGTGCAGCGGCAAACCGCCCTCCTGCAAGGCAGCACGCTGCCGCACGACGACTTCGCAAAGCAGCTCGCCGCGCGGCGGGCCGCCGCGAGCGCCAACATCGGCAAGCTGAAGGCACAGCGCGCGAGCTACATCGGCTACCTTGCCGCGCAATGCCACATGAGCGAAGCGGCCATGAACGAGCTGCTGGCCGATGCGCTGCAGGACAAGTCCTTGCCCCGCTTCGCCGCCGACGTGCCGCGCGAGCTGCCGATGGCGGTGCTGTCGAACCGCAGCGACATCCACCTGGCCGCGGCGCTGTACGACGCGGACTCCGAGGCCATGCCCGCCGGCGTGATCGATGCGGCCGCTGCAACCGATGCGGCCGATGCGGCCGGCGAGCAGCAGGCCATCGACATGCCCGGCAAGCCGCTCTACGCGCAGGCCGTGGCGCAGGCGCGCGACCAGGTCGCCACCGCGCTGCAGCGCCTGCAGGCGCAGAGCGAGATCGCCAACATCGCGTATGCGCGCGTGATGAACGCGCGCGCCGAATTCGAACAGTCGAAGTCGCGCCGCGACCGCGCGCAGATTTCCGAAGTGCAGCTGATGGAAGACTTCCAGGGCCTGCTGCTCGACCTGCACGTGCTGGCGGCGGCCAACGGCGAGCTCGCGCTGGCGTGGGTCGTCTTCATGGGAAGCATCGGCAACGACACCTCCGTCGATGCGGTGGCGAACTCATCGAACACGCCGTTGCCGTTTCTGCACAAAGTCTCCCGAAAGTTGCGCAATCCTTGAAGCTCGAAGGAGCCTTACATGACCACTGCCTTGCACAAAGTCCCCGTCCGCCCCGTGCTCACGCTGCCCGGCCAGGGACACCCGAAGCCGGACACCGGCGCGCTCGCGCGCCGCGTGTGCGCCATCGACAGCGAGCAGGCGAACACCACGGCCACCGCGCTGGGCATCCAGCAGCTCGCCGCCGCCTTCCAGCCCGCCTTCGGCCGCATGCACGTGCTCAAGGACCTGGTGATCCCGATGTACGACGGCAGCGCCGTGCCCACGGCCCGCTTCGACGTGGCGCTGGTGTGCGAAGCCGGCGTGTACCTGTTCGAGGTGAAGGGCTGGCGCAACGCGGTGGTGTACCGCAAGACATCGGCGCACACGGTGCCGCGCTGGTTCCTGCGCCAGCGCGGGAATTCGCTGGCACGCGAGGTGAAAGACCCCGCCTGGCAATGCGGCCGCAAGACCACGCACCTGCGCAGCCTGTTGCCGTCCGACCTGCGCGTGCAGTACTTCGTGCTGCTGCCGTTCGAGGGCGTCGAGCTCGAAGGCGTGATGCCCACCGTCGTGATCACGCCGCAGGACCTGCCCTACATCGCGCGCGTGGCGCGCAACAACGGCCGCACCGAACAGGGCTACCCGATGCTCGACGACGCGGCCATCGACCGCACGCTGCAGCTGCTGTCCGGCCTCCAGGGCGAGCTCACGGTGGACGACCACCTGCGCAACAGCCGGGACCGCAGCGAGCGCGGCGCACCGATGCCGGCGCGTGCCCATGCGCAGGCCAGGCCGACGCACCCGGGCCTGCTGAAGCTGCAATGAGCCGATGAGCCGGATCCTGTTGGTGGAGGAAGAGCGCGAGGCCGCGCCGGCATTGCATGACGAGCTGCGGCGCGCCGGCCACGAGATCGAGCGCATCGACGACGGCGCGGTGGCGCTGCAACGCATCCTCACCGCGCCGCCGGCGCTCACGCTGCTCGACGTGGAGCTGCCGCACGTCAGCGGCCTGCAGATCCTCGAGAAGATCCGCGCGCGCAGCGACCACCCGATCATCATGCTGACCGCGCGTGCCGGCGAGGCCGACCGGTTGCGCGGCTTCGAGCTGGGCGCGGACGACTACGTGTGCAAGCCCTGCTCGCCGAAGGAAGTGGCGGTGCGCATCCAGGTGGTGCTGCGCCGCTATGCGCAGCGCACGCGCGTGGCGCGCCCGCAGGCGCCGGTCACCTTCGGCGCGGTGCGCGGCTGCGCGGTGCTCGACGGGCACCACCTGCCGCTCACGCGCCGCGAGTCGCTGCTGCTGCGCGCGCTGTCGCAGGAGCCGGGGCGCGTGCTCACGCGATCGAAGCTGCTGGAGGCGGCGTTTCCGGAAGCGCTGGACGTGAACGAGCGCGCGGTCGACACGCACATCAAGAACCTGCGCAAGAAGCTCGCCACCGTCTCGGCGGCGCACGACTGGATCCGCTCCGTGTACGGCGTCGGCTTTGCGTGGGAATCGCAGGCCCGGCAGGAATCCTGATCCGCGCCGCTCACTGCCGCTCACCGCCGCTCACTGTCGCCCACAGTCGCCCACAGTCGACCCTTGCCGATCCACCGGTCCGTCGGTCCCCTCCTGGAAACCTCCCTCTCATGAAATCACGCTGGCGCGGTTGGCCGCTGCCGTCGATCGCGCTGTCGCTGTGGCTGCTGCTGCATGCGCGCACCGCGCCCGCGCAGGAAGCCTGGGTCGAGGCGCCGCTGGTGCTGCAACGCTCGCCGCAGCTGCCCGAGGCCATCGCTCCCGCCGAGCGCGGCACGCGGCCCAGCCTGGTCGACGGCAGCAAGCTCTCCGGCCGGCCCGACCTCGAGGTGGTGGTCGAGGGCGATGCGTCGCTGCGGCGCGGCGACACGCGCATCACCGCCGACCGGCTCGAGTACCAGCCGCCGGGCGACCTCGCCACGGCCACCGGCAGCGTGCACCTGAACCAGGCCGGCAACGTGTACGAAGGGCCCGAGCTGCACCTGAAGCTCGAGAGCTTCGAGGGCTTCTTCACCCACGTGCGCTACACGCTGCTGGCCACCGGCGCGCACGGCGAGGCCGAGCGCATCGACTTCGTCGACCCGCAGGTGTCGGTGGCGCGGCACGTCACCTACACCACCTGCCTGCGCGAGAACTACGCCGGCTGGGTGCCCGCGTGGATGCTCAGCGCCGTGACCATGACCACCGACACCGGCACCAACCTGGCCACCGCCACCGACGCGCAGATCAGCTTCCTGGGACTGACCACGCCCGCGCTGCCGTCGGTGAGCTTTCCGCTCACCAACGCGCGCCAGAGCGGCCTGCTGCCGCCGGTGTTCGGCTTCGACAGCACCAACGGCTTCGAGTACCTGCAGCCCTACTACTGGAACATCGCGCCCAACCGCGACGCCACGCTGTACCCGGAGATCATGAGCAACCGCGGCGTGAACCTGGGCACCGAGTTCCGCTACCTCGAGAAGGGCTACAGCGGCCAGGTGCGCGTCGACACCATGCCCAGCGACGCGCTGCGCGAGCGCAGCCGCTGGGGCCTGTGGGCCTCGCACAGCCAGCAGCTCGACCCCAAGCCCTTCGGGCTCGACTCGCTCACCACCGCGTTCAACATCAACCGCGTGAGCGACGACGACTACTGGCGCGACTTCTCGCACACGCCCACGATGACCTCTCGCCAGCTCTCCAACGAGGCCGACCTCAACTGGACCAAGGGCGACTGGAGCGGGCAGGCGCGCACGCTGTCCTACCAGACGCTGCAGTACGCGGCCTCGCCGATCACGCCGTCGTACAACCGCGTGCCGCAGGTCACGGCCAACTACAACACCTACGACTGGCACGGCTTCGACGTGTCGGGCACGCTGGACTACACGCGCTTCCAGGTCGACTCGGCCTACGCGCCCACGCTCAACGGCGTCAAGCAGCCCGACGGCGAGCGGCTGGTGGGCAACCTGCAGATCAGCCGGCCGTGGGCTTCGCCGGGCGGCTACGTCATTCCCAAGCTGCTGCTGCACACCGCCTCCTACCAGCTCGCGTCGCCGCTGGCCGACGGGCGCACCAGCGTCACCAGCGCGGTGCCGACCGTGAGCCTGGACAGCGGCCTGGTGTTCGAGCGCGACGCCAGCCTGTTCGGCCGCGCCTGGCGCCAGACGCTGGAGCCGCGCGCCTTCTACGTGCACACGCCCTACCGCGACCAGAGCCAGCTGCCGGTGTACGACTCGGCCGCCAACGACGTGAGCTTTGCCACGCTCTACACCGAGAACGCGTTCTCGGGCAACGACCGCGTGTCGGACACGAACACGCTGACCACCGGCGTGACGACGCGGCTGATCGACCCCGTGACGGGCGCCGAGTCGGCGCGCTTCGGCATCGCGCAGCGCTTTCGCTTCAGCGACCAGAACGTGACGCTGCCCGGCGGCACCGCCGTGACCGACCGCTCGGGCGACTTCATCTTCGGCGGGCAGGTGCACTGGAGCCCGAAGTGGAGCGTCGACGGCCTGGCGCAATACAACATGGACAGCGGCAAGACCACGCGCGACGCGCTCACGCTGCGCTACACGCCCGAGCGCTACCACACGCTCACTGCGGCCTTGCGCTACCAGGCGGACAGCAGCACCACCGCGAACGACGGCACCGAAACGGTCGACTTCAACTGGCAGTGGCCGCTGAGCGAACTCACGCGCGGGGTGTTCGGCGGCAAGTCGCCCAACGACCCGGGGCGCTGGTATGCGGTGGGCCGGCTGAGCTACAGCCTGCACGACCGCGCGATGTCCGACAGCCTGATCGGCGCGGAGTACAACGCCTGCTGCTGGGTCGGGCGCATCGTGCTGGAGCGGCTGGTGTCGGGCCGCGCCACGCCCGACACGCGGCTGATGTTCCAGCTCCAGTTCAACGGCTTCGGCAACATCGGCTCGAACCCGACGAGCACGCTGCTGCAGAACATCCAGGGCTACCAGCCGTTGAACCAGCCGACGGCCTCGCCGAGCCGGTTCACCAACTACGACTGAGGACCAGCGCCGGTCAACGCCGGTCAGGGCTGATCAGCGCTGGTCAGCATCTTCGCTGACCAGCGCCCACAGCGCCTCGGCCACCGGCGCCATCCGGGCCTGCTGGCGATAGAGGCGGATGTCCACCGGCACGCGCCAGCCGCCCGCGCCGGCGTCCACCAGCGCGCCGCTGCGCAGGTCGTCGGCCACCAGGCTCATCGGCAGCCACGCGAGGCCGCGGCCTTCTAGCGCCATGGTGCGCAGCAGCGCGGCATGGTGGGCCGTGAAGACGACCGGCAGCGACGCGGCGAAGTCCTTGCCGAACTCGCTGTCCTTGTCCTGGATGGCGCGCATGATCCGCCCCAGCCCCGAGGCCTCGCTGTAGGCCAGCACGGCGGGTGCCGCGGCCGTGCCGAGCGCATGCAGCGGCGCGCCACCGGCGCCGGCCGCGGACACCGGCACCAGCACGTCTTCGCTCAGGCGCCGCACCGGGTACTGCGCCTCGTCGAGACGGCCCGGCGCGCCCGCATGGCCGTGGCACAGCACGAACTGCACGCGGCGCTGCAGCATCAGGTCTTCGCAGGCGTACGAGCTGTCGGACACGGTCTGGATCGGGCCCGTGCTCAGCCGGGCCTCCACGCTGCCCAGCCAGCGCGGAAAGAAGGTCAGCGACAGCACGTGCGTGGCCGCGAAGCTCAGGCTGGCGGCGTCGAGGTCGTGCGCGGCGCGGGCCTTGATGCGCGCGGCCTCCAGGCCGGCCAGCACCTCCTGCAGCAGCGGCTGGAAGCGCTTGCCGGCCGCGGTCAGCGCGGTGGGGTGGGCGCTGCGGTCGAACAGGTCGACGCCCACCCACTCCTCGAGCGAGCGGATGTGCCGGCTGAACGCGGGCTGGGCGATGGAGCGGGCCTGCGCGGCGCGCGAGAAATTGCCGCTCTCGGCCAGGGCCAGGAAATCTTCCAGCCATTCCAGGTCGAGCGGTCGGTTGCCAGGGCCCATGCGCAGCGCGGTTGAATAGTTGTATGCGATTCGAGTATTGGACGGCTCGGCCCCGGCGGCAAAAGATGCACCCATTCCTGCACCTTGAACCACAACGGAGACACAGCATGCCTTCCATCGCGAATTATCGCGGGATCATTCCCGCCATTTCCTGCCCCTTCACGCCCGACCACCGCATCGACGAGCCGGCCCTGCGCAAGCTGGCCTCCTGGCTCGCCGGCCATGACGGCGTGGTGGCCGTCATGACCAACGGCCACACCGGCGAGGTGTTCTCGCTCACGCCGTCGGAGCGCGCCGAGGTGACGCGCATCGTGGCCGACGAGCTGCGCGGGCGCATGCCGGTGATCTCGTCGATCGTCTGCGAAGGCCTGGCCGAAGCCGCCGAGCACGCCCGCGCCGCGCAGGCCGCGGGCGCCGTGGCGCTGGACGTGATGCCGCCGCACCACTGGCTGCGCTTCGGCTTCACGCCCGGCCATGCGCTGCAGTACTTCGAGGCCATCCACCGCGCCGCGCCCGAGCTCGACCTGGTCTGCCACGTGTACCCCGCATGGACGCGCGCCTCGTACTCGTCACAGCTGCTGGCCGAACTGGCCCGCCTGCCCTACCTGCAGGCCTTCAAGGTCGGCCAGCGCGACATGAACAAGTACGCCCGCGACATCCAGGCGATCCGCGAGGCCGACGCGTCCAAGGCCATCCTGACCTGCCACGACGAGTACCTGCTGGCCTCGATGGTGCAGGGCGTGGACGGCGCGCTGGTCGGCTTCGCCACCTTCATTCCGCAACTGATCATCGACCTGTGGAACGCCGTGAAGGCCGGCGACCTGAAGAAGGCGATGGCGGTGCAGGCCCTCATCACGCCGCTGAAGGACGCGGTGTACGGCGGCGGCGAGCCGACCGGCGAGGCGCATGCGCGCATGAAGGGCGGCATGTTCCTGGCCGGCGTGCTCGACAACGCCACCGTGCGCCCGCCGACCGAGGCGCCGAACGCGCGCGAGATGGACGCGCTGCGCGCCGCGGTCGAGCAGGCCGGGCTGTCGAAGCGCTGAGCCCACGGGGCGGCGCTGCACACCCCAGCGGCGCCGCCCAAAAAAACACAAGGAGACAAGAGACATGCAACGCATCCATTTCCTGCGGGCCACGCTGGCCGCCCTTGCGCTGGCCGCGGCGTCCACCGGCTTCGCCCAGACCTGGCCCAGCCGGCCGGTGCGCATGGTGATTCCGTTTCCGCCCGGCGGCACGCTCGACACCATCGGCCGCCTGCTGGCGCAGAAGCTCGGCGAGCAGACGGGCCAGACCTTCATCGTGGAGAACCGCGCCGGCGGCAACGGCATCATCGGCGCCGACGTGGTGTCGAAGGCGCCCGCCGACGGCTACACGCTGCTGTTCAACGCCTCCACCTTCACCACCGCGCCGATGACCATGAAGTCGGTGCCGTACGACGTGGTGAAAGACTTCACGCCGGTGGCGCTGGTGGCCAAGGCGCCGCTGTCGGTGGCGGTGAACAAGAACCTGCCGGTGACCGACGTGAAGTCGCTCATCGCATATGCCAAGGCGCACCCCGGCAAGATGACCTTCGCGGTGGGCTCCATCGGCTCGGCGGGCCACCTGTCGACCGAGCTGCTCAAGCGCGCGGGCGGCGGGCTGGACTACCTGATCGTGCCGTACAAGGGCACGGCGCCCGCGTTCCAGGACCTGATCGGCGGGCAGATCGACGGCTTCATCGACCCCATCCTCGGGTCGCTGCAGTACCACAAGAGCGGCATGGTGAAGGTGATCGCGGTCACCTCGGCCGCGCGCGCCACCAGCCTGCCGAACGTGCCCACGGTGGCCGAGAGCATTCCGGGCTACGAGTTCTACAGCTGGTACGGCCTGTGGGGTCCGGCGAAGCTGCCGCCGGCCGTCACGCAGCGGCTGAACGCCGAGGTCAACAAGGCACTGGGCACCGACATGCGCGAGACGCTGAACGCGCAGGGCCTGCTGCTCACGCCGGGCAGCGTGGACGAGTTCGTCAAGTTCCAGCAGGCCGACATGGAGCGCTCGCGCAAGATCATCGTGGAGGGCAACATCCATGTCGAATGAGTCCGCCCCGCATGCCGTGGTGACCGGCAGCAGCGGCGGCATCGGCCGCGCCATCGCGTCGCGGCTGCTCGCGCAAGGCTGGCGCGTGAGCGGGCTCGACCTGGCCGCGCCCACGCTGGCCCACGAAGCCTTCGCGCATGTGGCGGTGGACCTGTGCGATGCCGATGCCATCGCGCGCGCGGCAGCCGGCCTGCAGGACGCGCAGGCGCTGGTGCATGCGGCCGGCGTGCTGCGCGTGGGCCCGCTGGGCGCGCTCGACCATGCGGGCGGCGCGCTGATGTGGCGCCTGCATGTGGATGCCGCCACGCGGCTGGCCGACGCGCTCGTGCCCGCCATGGCCGCGCGCGGCCACGGGCGCGTGGTGTTCGTCGGCAGCCGCGTCGCGCAGGGCCTGCCCGGGCGCGGCCAGTACGCCGCGACCAAGGCCGCGCTGATCGCGCTCGCGCGCAGCTGGGCGGCCGAGGTGGCGGCCCAGGGCGTGACCGTCAACGTGGTGTCGCCGGGCGCCACGCAGACCTCGATGCTGCGGGACCCGGCGCGCGCGGGCAGCGCACCGCGCCTGCCGCCCATCGGCCGGCTGATCCAGCCCGAGGAAATTGCCGCGCTCGTGGGCTTCCTGCTGTCGCCGCCGGCCGCGGCCATCACGGGGCAGGACGTCGCCATCTGCGGCGGCTCGTCGCTGAACCGCTGAACCGCTGAACGCTTTTCCCCTTTTCCTTTCCACCTGAATCCGACCATGAAAATCGTCAACATCCTCGAGTCCACGCGTCCCATCAAGTCGGACATCCGCAACGCCTACATCGACTTCTCGAAGATGACCCTGAGCCTGGTGGCCGTGGTCACCGACGTGATCCGCGACGGCAAGCCGGTCATCGGCTACGGCTTCAACTCCAACGGCCGCTACGGCCAGGGCGGGCTGATCCGCGAGCGCTTCCTGCCGCGCCTGCTCGAGGCCGAGCCCGCGTCGCTGCTCGACGAGACGGGCGAGAACCTCGACCCCCACAAGATCTGGGCGCGCATGATGATCAACGAGAAGCCCGGCGGCCACGGCGAGCGCTCGGTGGCCGTGGGGACCATCGACATGGCCGTGTGGGACGCCACCGCCAAGATCGCGGGCCAACCGCTGTACCAGCTGCTGGCCGAGCGCTACGGCACCGGCACGCCGAACCCGCGCGTGTTCGTGTACGCCGCGGGCGGCTACTACTACCCCGGCAAGGGCGTGGAAGGCCTGCAGCGCGAGATGACCAGCTACCTGGAGCGCGGCTACTCGGTGGTGAAGATGAAGATCGGCGGCGCCACGCTGGCCGAGGACTGCGAGCGCATCGAGTCGGTGCTGAAGATCCTCGGTCCGGGCCAGCAGCTGGCGGTGGACGCCAACGGCCGCTTCGACCTGCAGACGGCCGTCGACTACGGCCGCGCGCTGTCGCAGTACCCGCTGTTCTGGTACGAGGAAGCCGGCGACCCGCTCGACTACGAACTGCAGGCGAAGCTGGGCGAGGTGTACGCCGGCTCCATGGCCACGGGCGAGAACCTGTTCTCGATGCAGGACGCGCGCAACCTCATCCGCCACGGCGGCATGCGGCCCGACCGCGACTGGCTGCAGTTCGACTGCGCGCTGAGCTACGGCCTGGTGGAATACCTGCGCACGCTCGACATGCTGAAGGAGAACGGCTGGTCGCCCTCGCGCTGCATTCCGCACGGCGGCCACCAGATGTCGCTGGCCATTGCGGCGGGCCTGGGCCTGGGCGGCAACGAGAGCTACCCCGACCTGTTCCAGCCCTACGGCGGCTTCCCCGACGGCGTGAAGGTCGACAACGGCTACGTCACGCTGCCGCCGCTGCCGGGCATCGGCTTCGAGGGCAAGGCCGATCTCATTTCGGAGATGCGGGCGCTTGCCGGCTGAGGCAGGAAAACCTCGATGCGCCCACCGTGCTTCGCTAGACGCTAGAGGCGCGGCGCATGAAACCGGCACGGCAAAGGCCAGGAACACCGCGGAACCGGCTTTGCCGGGCCGCCGGTGTTGCCCCCAGCGGGGGTTGGAGAAGCGACGCGAAGCGCGCGAAGCCTGGAGCCTGGAGCCTGGAGCCTGGGGGCGAGTCTGAGCTATGGCTGGAAGCCCGAGCGGCGCACCACCGGCTCCCATTGCTGGCGGTAGGTCTTGAGCATCTGCGCGGTTTCGGCCGCGGTGCTGACCACCGGCGTGATGTAGAGCGCGTCGGCCGCCTTCTGCAGGCCCGGGTCCTTCATGACGTCGTGGATCGCGCTGGACAGCAGCTGCACCTTCGCGGGTGCCATGGTGCTGGGCGCGAAGAAGGTGTTCCAGCCGTCGGCATCGATCTTCATGCCGGCTTCGCGGAAGGTCGGGATGTTGGGCGCGAAGCTCGCGCGCTTCTTGCCCGACACCGCCAGGATGCGGATCTTGCCGGCCACGTGCTGCGGATAGACCGAATCGAGCGTGTCGATGGCGATCGGCAGGTTGCCGCCGATCAGGTCGGCCGTCAGCGGCGCCGAGCCGCCGTAGCCCTTGATCTGCGGCTGCACGCTCAGTGCGTCGCCCACCATCAGGCCGAAGAAGTGAGGCAGGCTGCCGGTGGCGGGCACGCCGAACACGGCCTCTTCCGGGTGCGCCCAGAGCCGGCCCACGAGGAACATCGCGCGGTCGAGCTGCAGCTTGGTGCCCACGGCCAGCGCGAAGTCGTAGCTGCTGACCTGCGAGACGGGCACGAAGTCCTTGTCGGGGTCGTAGCCCGCGTCCTTGAACACCAGCGGCGCCACCACCATCACGGCGGGGTTGCCCAGCATCAGCGCGTTCTGGCCCGCGGGCGTGCGCTTCACTTCCTTGGCCGCGAGCCGGCCGCCTTCACCGGGGCGGTTTTCGACCGTCACCTTCACGCCGAGCTTGGGGGCGAGGCGTTCGGCGATCAGGCGCGCCATGCGGTCGGTGCTGCCGCCGGGCGCGTAGCCGACCACGAGGGCCAGCGGTCCGTCGAGCGCGGGCGTCTGCGCGTGGGCGGTGTGCATCAGCGGTGCGCAGGCGGACAGGGCAACGCCCCATGCCATGAGCTTTCGCCGTGAAAAGAATGCGGGCATGGAGTCTCCTGCGGGCAGTTGTAGTGGGTGGGCACGCGCGAGTTGCGCGGCGTCTTCGCGGCGAGAATCGACCACCGCCAAGTTGTTGCTGTTCGTGCAAATTTGTGACGGAGTTATACGTACGCAGCAAACAGTTGATCTAATCCATCACTTGTGCGCCGAGGCGAACCGACCACATTCGCCGCCTTCATTAATCCATCCGTATGCAAGCCTTCCCCGACGCCGCCGCGTTGCGCGCGCCAAGCGCACTGACCGACCTGCTTCTTTACCGCCTTGCGCGCGCCATGCGCGCGGGCAGCGGCATGGCGACGCGACTGGTCGAAGGAGGTTTCGGCATCACGCGCCGCGAGTGGGGAATGATCGCCACGCTCGCGCAGGAGGGCGAGATGACGTCGTCCACGCTGGCCACGCACCTCAACCTCGACCGCGTGCGCACTTCGCGCGGGCTGCGCAGCCTGGTCGAGAAGAAGCTGGTGGAACGGCGCCAGGACGCCGAGGACCGGCGCGAGGTGCACGTGCGCCTGAGCGACTCGGGCCTGCAGCTCTTCGGCCAGCTGTTTCCGCGCATTGCGGGGCTGAACACCGGCCTGCTCGAAGGCATCGAGCCGGCGCACCTGGACATTCTTCTGCAGTGCCTGCGCCACCTGGAGCAGCGCGGGGACGAACTGATCGCGCAGGGCGCGATCGCCGAGAAGGCCGACCGGCGCTCGGGCGGTACCCGGCACCGGTGGCCCGAACGCAGCTGAGGCGCCGACGACGCTGACGCGGCAAGGCCGCGCCGGGCTCAGGCCTCGACGTTCAGCGTGCCGCCGATGGGCACGCCGTTGGCGTTGGTGCGGAAGGCGTTCGAGGGCGAAGCGCCCTGTTCCACCGCCTTGACCTCCTTGGCCTCCGCGCTTTTCTGCAGGGCCGCGGCCTGCACGGCCTTCAGCTGTGCCTGCAGCATGGCGAGCTGGGTCGTGAGCGATTGCAGCTGCTGCTCGACCGCCTTGCGCGCATCGCCCTCGGGCGTTTCGACCAGCGTCTTCTGCGTGGCCGTGATCTGCTTTTGCGTCGCGGTGATCTGGCGCGTGATCTTCGCGACCTCCGCGGCCGTGCCGCTTCCGCTCGCGGAGGTGCTCGAAGCACCGATGGCAGTCAGCATGTGAATCCTCTTGTTGTGTGGTGGATAGAGGACTATCGGCAGGGGGGAGGAAAAGTGAAGGGGTGGCGCGCTCTGCTAGTTGAGGCAGTGCTTCGCTGCGAGCTCGAAAAACGCAAGCTGCTCCTTCAGAGACGCGAGCTTGTCTTCAAGGCTGAGACTCACCCCTTCGCGCGGTTCGAACGACACATCGCCCGCGGGCGTGAGAACGAAGGCCGTGGCACCCACGTCACCGCCCATCCGATTTCTTGCGTTGACGAGGCCACAGCCGGCCTTGGTCGAGCGGGAAAAGGTGACGTTGCTGAACTGCGCCGAGTCGGGATCGTTCAGGCCGCGCTTCACCTGGGTCTGCACCTGGTGGATGGGCCAGTAGAACCACCAGCCGGCGGTGCCAAAGGCGACAAGAATGAACGTGGTGGCGCAGGCGAGGCGCTTCATGGGCGGCATCGTAACGAACCGCTTCTGCGTCGGCTGCTGACTGAGCCCTACCGCCGTGAGGCCGAACTGCCCGATCGATCACCCTGGACAGGTGCGTCGGCGGATCTGCTCGCCGGCCAGCAAAAACAAAGCCTTTGTGCGAGACGGCATGACGCCGCTGGAATCGTTGCTCCGGTGCGCACAGAGAAAAAGGGAAGGTTTCGAGACTTCGCGAACCATTGCGGGACGCTGGGGTGCGGAGAGTGTGAGATTCGAACTCACGGACGCTTTCACGTCGGCAGTTTTCAAGACTGCTGGTTTAAACCACTCACCCAACTCTCCGGAGCCGGCGATTCTAAGCCGCCGGCGACAACCTCATTCGCCCTCAGTCCCCGTCAGGCAAGAACATCGCCTGCAAGTCACTCAAAAAATCCAGCCCGCGCTCGGTCGGCCACACGCGAAACAGGTCGCGCGCCACGAGCCCCTTGCGCTCGGCTTCTTCGAGCCCGCGCTGGATCGACGTCATGGCCAGCCCGGTGCGTTCGCTGAACTGCGGCAGCGTGAAGCCCTGCTTCAGCCGCAACGCGTTGAGCATGAATTCGAACGGCAGGTCGGCCAGCGCCACTTCGTCGCTCTGCGACACGGCGGCGCCCGCGCGCGCGTTGTCCATGTACAGGCGCGGCTCGCGATAGCGCACCTGGCGCACGATGCGGTGCGCAAAGCTCAGCTTGCTGTGCGCGCCGGCGCCAATGCCCAGGTAGTCGCCGAACTGCCAGTAGTTGAGGTTGTGCGCACACTGGTGCCCCTCGCGCGCATAGGCCGACACCTCGTAGCGCGACATGCCGGCAACGCCGGTGCGCTCGGTGATGCGGTCGAGCATGGCGTAGGCGATGTCGTCCTCGGGCAGCACGGGCGGGAACTTGGCGAACCAGGTGTTGGGCTCGATGGTCAGGTGATAGATCGAGATGTGCGGCGGCGCAAGCGCCAGGGCCTGGGTCAGGTCGGCGTCGAGGCCTTCCATGGTCTGGCCCGGCAGCGCGTACATCAGGTCGAGGTTGAAGGTGTCGAACGCGTGCGCGGCCTCTTCGAGCGCGGCGATGGCCTGCGCGCGGTCGTGCACGCGGCCCAGGGCCTTCAGGTGCTCGTCGTTGAAGCTCTGCACGCCCACCGACAGCCGCGTGACGCCCGCCGCGCGGTAGGCACGGAAGCGGTTGCGCTCGAAGGTGCCAGGGTTGGCCTCGAGGGTGATCTCGCAGTCGGGCGTGAGCTTCAGGCGCGCGCGCACGTCGCCCAGCAGGCGGTCGATGGCTTGCGGCGAGAACAGGCTGGGCGTGCCGCCGCCGATGAAGATGGTGTGCACGCTGCGGCCCCAGATGAGCGGCAGCGCGGCGTCGAGGTCGGCAATCAGCGAATCGATGTAGGCCTGCTCGGGAATGCCGTCGATGTCGGCCTCGCTGGCGGCGCGCCATTCGTGCGAGTTGAAGTCGCAGTACGGGCACTTGCGCAGGCACCACGGCAGGTGGATGTACAGCGACAGCGGCGGCAGCGCGGACAGCTGCAGCGGGCCGGGCCGCATCCAGTGCAGCACGTCGTTGGCCTGCGGCGCGCCCGTGGGCTGCGCCGGCTGGATCGGGAAGACGGTTGCCATTACAGCCAGCGTTCGCGCATCAGCGCCAGCATGGCCTGCGCGGCGCGGCCGCGGTGGCTGTTGGCGTTCTTCACTTCGCTCGTCAGTTGCGCAAAGGTCTTGCCGAAGTCCGGCAGGTACATGACGGGGTCGAAGCCGAAGCCGTTGTCGCCGACGGGTTCGGCCGCGATCTCGCCGACCACGCGGCCCACGGCAATGAGCGGCTCGGGGTCGTCGTGGCTGCGCAGCGCCACCAGCGTGCTCACGAGCGCGGCGCGGCGGTTGACCACGCCGTCGAGCTGCTCGAGCAGCGCCTTCACGTTGTTGGCGTCGCCCTTGGCGTAGCCGAATTGCGTGGCGTAGAAGGCGGTGTCGACGCCCGGCAGGCCGCCGAAGGCATCGACGCACAGGCCGGCATCGTCGGCAATGGCCGGCAGGCCGGTGGCGGCGCTGGCGTGGCGCGCCTTGGCCAGCGCGTTTTCCACGAAGGTGCGAAAGGGTTCTTCAGCCTCGCCCACGCCCAGCGCCGACTGCGGCACCAGGGTGACGGACAGCCCGGCAAACAGCTGCTGGAGTTCGGCGAGCTTGCCCGCGTTGTTGGAGGCCAGAACCAGTTTCATAAACAGTCAAAGTGGCTGTGACGCACGTTCGACGTGCGCCAGTAGCTATTAGTTCGATAGCAGCGCCTGCTGCTGCAGGGTCACGAGTTCGCCGATGCCCTTTTCGGCCAGGCCGAGCAGGATGTTCATTTCCTCGCGCGTGAAGGCCACGCCTTCGGCCGTGCCCTGCACTTCGACGAAATGGCCGGCGCCGGTCATGACGACGTTCATGTCGGTGTCGCAGGCCGAGTCTTCGATGTATTCGAGGTCGAGCAGCGGCGTGCCGTCGACGATGCCCACCGAGATGGCGGCCACGTGGCCCTTGATGGGCGAGGCCTTCAGCGTGCCGGCGGCGAGCAGCTTGTTGACGGCGTCCTGCGCGGCCACGAAGGCGCCGGTGATGGCCGCGGTGCGCGTGCCGCCGTCGGCCTGGAGCACGTCGCAGTCGAGGTGGATGGTGCGTTCGCCCAGGGCGGCCAGGTCGAACACGGCGCGCATCGAGCGGCCGATGAGGCGCTGGATTTCCTGCGTGCGGCCGGTCTGCTTGCCCTTGGCGGCTTCGCGGCTGCTGCGGGTGTGGGTGGCGCGCGGCAGCAT
Organism: Variovorax sp. OK212; assembly: GCF_900112425.1. Classification (GTDB taxonomy): domain Bacteria; phylum Pseudomonadota; class Gammaproteobacteria; order Burkholderiales; family Burkholderiaceae_C; genus Variovorax. Next base: position 177,675 of record NZ_FOLP01000013.1, read on the forward strand.
GCCGTATTCGGCCGTGACCCAGCCTTCGCCGCTGCCTTTCTTGTGCGGCGGCACCTTCTCTTCGACGGAGGCAGTGCACAGCACGCGCGTGTCGCCGAATTCGATGAGCACCGAGCCCTCGGCGTGGATGGTGAAGCCGCGGGTGATGCGCACGGGGCGCAGCTGGTCGGCGGCACGGCCGCCGCTTCGTGTGAAAACGGTCATTGTTTGGGAACCGGAAAAGGAAAAAGTAAAAGCCGCGCGCTCAAGCCCGGTGAGGCTCAGGTCTTGCGGGCGGCGGAGCGGCGAATGGCTTCGTTGATTTCGGCAATGGAGCGCTCGATGGCGTCTTCGTCGAGGTCGTCGATCTCGCTGTCGGAGGGCATGCCGGCCTGGATGGTCGAGGCGAACACGCCGTCTTCGATGGTTTCGGTGGACACGCCGCTGCGGTCGTCGGCGCTGTCGGGCATTTCCCATTCGAGCGCGATGAGCGTGACGTTGTCGCTGTGGGCGCCGCCCTTGCGCAGCGCCATCTCGGCGAGGTCGGGCGCGGCGTCGGACACGGGCTTGCCGGAGGACAGCGTGTGGACGATGAGCTCGTCGTCGAGCACGCCCCAGACGCCGTCGGAGCACAGCATGATGCGGTCGCCGCGCTGCAGCGTGAGCGGGGGCGCCACGTCGAACAGCGGGGTGGTGGGCGAGCCCAGGCAGGTCAGCAGCAGGTTGCGGTTGACGGGCGCGTCGGAGCCGGTGGGCTTGGGGCGCTCGGCGTGCGAGTGGTCGCGCGTGCGCACCAGCAGGCGGCCGTCGCGCACGACGTACAGGCGCGAGTCGCCGCAGTGCATCCAGGTTGCGGTGGCGTTCTGCAGCACGGCCGCGACGACGGTGGTGCGCGGCGTGTCGAGCATGGCCTTGTGGCTGGCGTACCGCATGATCTGCTGGTGCGCGGCCATGGCCGATTCGGCCAGGAACGCCTTCACGTCCTTCACGGTCGGGCGCGCCTCGCGCTGGTAGAGCGCGGCGATGGTCTGCAGCGCGAGCTGCGCCGCCACTTCGCCTTCCGGGTGTCCGCCCATGCCGTCGGCCAGCACGAACAGGCCCGACTCCCGCGTGTAGCAATAGCCCATGCGGTCTTCGTTCTTGACACGACCGCCCTTGCGGCTGACCTGGAAGACGGAGAATTTCATGATGTCATGCAGGGCGCGTGGTGGGCGCAGCAGCCTTGGGCAGGCTCTTCTTGTCGAAAGAGCGGATGTTGTCGAACGACAGGCGCACTTTCTCGCCCACCGTGAGCTTGGTGTAGCGCCGCTCGCCCTCGCGGCTGAGCTCCTTCTGCAGCGCGAAGACCGATTGCGGGCGCGACAGCGGGTCGAGCGACATGCACCACTCGACCACTTCGATGAGGTTGTCGGAGTACACGCCGCGCAGGCGCGACAGCGACAGGCTGAGCCGGTCTTTCTCGATGCGCCGCGGCGCGTCGTTGGGCGGGTAGCCCTGCATGCAGGCGTAGATGCAGGCGCCGATGGCGTAGATGTCGGTCCACGGGCCCATGGACGAATCGCGCCGGTACATCTCGGGGGCGGCAAAGCCGGGGGTGTACATCGGGCGGATGAAGATGCCTTCCTTGCTGAGCACTTCGCGCGCGGCGCCGAAGTCGATCAGCACGGCGCGGTCGTCGTCGGTGACGAAGATGTTGGCCGGCTTGATGTCCAGGTGCAGCATCTTGTACTGGTGGACGATGCGCAGGCCGCGAAGGATTTCGTCGAACAACGAGCGGATGGTCGATTCGCGGAACACCTTCTGCTTCTTGAGGTCGCGCGCCGTGACCACGAAATCCTGCAGGGTCGCGCCCTCCAGGTAGTTCATGACCATGTAGACGGTCTCGTTCTCGCGAAAGAAATTGAGCACGCTGACCACCGAGGCGTGCGAGATCTGCGCGAGCGAGCGGCCTTCCTCGAAGAAGCTCTTCAGGCCGAGCCGGTAGAGCGACAGCTTCTCGGGCGGCACCTGCGGTGCGAGCTCGCCCGGCCCGCGCGTGGCGAGCGACGAGGGCAGATATTCCTTGATGGCAACTTGCTGCCCATTGGAGTCGATGGCGAGATACACGACGCCGAAACCACCCGCTGAAAGCCGGCGTATGACGCGGTATCCGCCGATGACCGTATCGGGCAACAGGGGCGTAGGCTTGACCTTTGACATAATCCGGGAGTTTCGCCCGAAGGCGATGGTGCGGCAAGCGAACGCCGTGCCGACGCCTCGGTGCATGCAAGCAAAACCACAGTGAGGCGCAATGCCAGTTTACAGCATGACCGGCTACGCCAGCGGCCAGAACGGGTCCGCAGGCAGCCACTCCGAAGCCGAGGCACGGCCTGCCGCCGCAGGTCGACTCGGGGTCGAAATCCGCTCGGTCAACAGCCGCTTCCTCGACCTGACCTTCAAGCTGCCGGAAGAACTCCGCCAGCATGAAACCGCCCTGCGCGAGCTGCTCACGGGCAAGCTCAAACGGGGCAAGGTCGAAGTCAGGGCGGCCATCGAGACCACGGCGCAGGCCGGCGTTGTCGAGCCCTCCGTCAAGCTGCTCCAGCGGCTCAACGGGGTGCAGGACAGCATCAAGGCCTGGTTGCCCAGCGCCCGCGAGCTGAGCGTGGCCGATGTGCTGCGCCTGGCCGGCGGCGACAGCGCCGCCCGCGGCGACTGGAGCGCCGACCTGCTCGAGGTTGCCGGCAAGGCGCTCGACGGCCTGATGTCTGCCCGCCAGCGCGAAGGCGCCCGGCTGGCCAAGATGCTCGAGGCCCACCTGGCCCAGCTGCGCACCCTGGTGCAGCAGGCCGGCCCGCTGGTCCCCCAGCTGGTCGAGCAGCAGCGCACCCGCTTCCTGGAGCGCTGGCAGGAGGCCATGGGCCTGACCGCCGGCACCGGCGGCACCCTGCCCGAGGCCGCCCAGGACCGTGCCCTGACCGAAGCCACCGCCTTTGCCATTCGCATCGACGTGGCCGAGGAACTGACCCGGCTGAACTCGCATCTGGACGAGATCGAGCGGCTGCTCAAGAAGGGCGGCGAGATCGGCAAGCGCCTCGATTTCCTGATCCAGGAACTGCACCGCGAGGCCAACACCCTGGGCTCGAAGTCGGCGGCGCTAGAGCTCACGCGCATCGGCGTGGACATGAAGGTCCTGATCGAGCAGATGCGCGAGCAGGTGCAGAACATCGAATGACGAGCGAAAGAATGGACTACCCCGGCAATATCTTCGTGGTGGCGGCGCCCAGCGGCGCCGGCAAATCGAGCCTGGTCAAGGCGCTGATGGAGCTCGATTCGGCTGTGCAGCCTTCGGTGTCGCACACGACCCGGTCGCCGCGCGGCCAGGAAAAGCACGGCCGCGAGTACTTCTTCGCCTCGCCGTCGGAGTTCGACGCCATGATCGCGGCCGACGGCTTCGTGGAATGGGCCCATGTGCACGGGCACCGCTACGGCACGTCGAAGCGGGCCGTCGAAGAGCGCATCGCCCAGGGGGCGGACGTGATTCTCGAAATCGACTTCCAGGGCGCGCTGCAGATCCGCAAGACCTTCGCCAACGCGGTGATGATCTTCATCCTGCCGCCGAGCTGGGAAGAGCTGCGCTCGCGGCTCGAGCGGCGCGGCGAAGACAGCGCCTCGGTGATCGAACTGCGCCTGAAGAACGCCGCCGAAGAGATGGCCCGGGCGGGGGAATTCGACTTCGTTATAATCAACGAGGTATTTGAGCGCGCGCTTTTCGATCTGAAGGTGATCGTCCACGCTCAGCGGCTCCGGTATTCCGCGCAACGCCGTGCGCGTGCCGACACATTTGCCGCACTGAACATCCCCTGATATCCGAGTTCACCGCTCACCGACAGAAAGATTCTCATCATGGCCCGCATCACCGTCGAAGATTGTCTCGTCAACATCCCGAACCGTTTCCAGCTCGTCCTGGCCGCCACGTACCGTGCGCGCATGCTGAGCCAAGGTCATGCGCCGAAGATCGAGAGCAAGAACAAGCCCGCCGTGACCGCCCTGCGCGAAATCGCCGAAGGCAAGATCGGCCTCGAAATGCTCAAGAAGGTGCCGGGCTGATCTGACGCAGCCCTGCAACGAAAAGGCACCGCAAAGCGGTGCTTTTTTTATGTCCGGACGCGTCCATACAGCGGTCACGCTAAAGTGATAGACATGAGCGCGGTAGCCAAATCTCAGTCCCACGCCCCCAAAGGCGCGCCCAAGCCCAGCCCGGCGGCGCTGAATGCGGCCGCCGCCAGCTTCGCTGCGTTGACGGCGCGCCTCGATTACCTGAGCGCCGAAGACACCGAACAGGTGCGCCGCGCGTACCGTTTCGCCGACGAGGCCCACCTCGGCCAGCTGCGCAACAGCGGCGAGCCGTACATCACGCATCCGATCGCGGTGGCTGCGCAATGCGCCGAGTGGAAGCTCGACGCGCAGGCGCTGATGGCCGCCCTGCTCCACGACGCTATCGAGGACTGCGGCGTCACCAAGCCCGAACTCATCGAGCGCTTCGGTGCCCCGGTCGCCGAACTGGTCGACGGGCTCACCAAGCTCGACAAGCTGCAGTTCAACACCCGCGAAGAGAACCAGGCCGAGTCGTTCCGCAAGATGCTGCTGGCCATGGCGCGCGACGTGCGCGTCATCCTGGTCAAGCTGGCGGACCGCACGCACAACATGCGCACGCTGGCCGATGCGCCGCGCGAAAAGTGGGCCCGCATCTCGCGCGAGACGCTCGACATCTATGCGCCCATCGCACACCGGCTCGGACTGAACCAGACCTATCGCGAACTGCAGGAACTGTCGTTCCGGCATCTGAAGCCTTGGCGCTACGCCACGCTGTCGAAGGCCGTGGCCAAGGCGCGCGGCCGCCGGCGCGACCTGATCCAGAAGGTGCAGAAAGAGGTCGAGACCGCGTTCTCGGCCGCTAGCATGACGCTGCGCATCGCGGGACGCGAAAAGACGCTGTACTCCATCTACCGCAAGATGGAAGAAAAGCACCTGAGCTTCGCCCAGGTCACCGACATCTACGGTTTCCGGCTGATCGTGCCGAACGTGATCGCCTGCTACACCGGGCTCGGCATCCTGCACCAGATGTACAAGCCGCTGCCGGGCAAGTTCAAGGACCACATCGCCATTGCCAAGCTCAACGGCTACCAGTCGCTGCACACCACCCTGGTGGGCCCGGCCGGCGTGAGCGTGGAGTTCCAGCTGCGGACCGAGGCGATGCACGTGGTGGCCGAATCCGGCGTGGCGGCGCACTGGCTGTACAAGGCGGCCGAGCAGAATGCGGCCGGCAACGACCGGCTGGGCACCAAGTGGCTGCAGTCGCTGCTCGACATCCAGGATGAGACACGCGACGCCGCGGAGTTCTGGGACCACGTCAAGGTCGACCTGTTCCCGGATGCGGTGTACGTCTTCACGCCGAAGAGCCAGATCATGGCGCTGCCGCGCGGCGCCACGGTGGTCGACTTTGCGTACGCCATTCACAGCAACATCGGCGACCACACTTCGGCCGCCCGCATCAACGGCGACCAGGTGCCGCTGCGCACCGAACTCAAGAACGGCGACGTGGTCGAGGTGATCACTGCGCCGGTGTCCACACCCAACCCGGCCTGGCTCGGGTTCGTTCGAACCGGCCGGGCACGCTCCAAGATCCGCCATTACCTCAAGACCCTGGCGCATGCCGAGTCCGAAGGCCTGGGCGAAAAGCTGCTGGCGCAGGCGCTGCGCGCCGAAGGCCTGAGCAAGCTGCCCGAGAACGACGAGGAGCATCAGCCGCTTTGGGAAAAGCTGTTGCGCTTCACCGGCAACCGCACGCGCTCCGAGCTGCTGACCGACATCGGCCTGGGCAAGCGCATCGCCAGCATCGTGGCGAAGCGGCTCGTGTCGATGCTGTCGGAGTTGGGCGAACGCCCCGACGCGTTGCTGCTGAGCCGCGAGCGCTTCATCTCGCACGAAACCGTGTCGCAGGGCGCGGTCACGCTCGACGGCAGCGAGAACTCGTCGGTGCGGTTCGCGCTGTGCTGCCGCCCGATTCCCGGCGACCAGATCGTCGGCTACCTCGGGCATGGGGAAGGCCTGGTGGTGCACACGGAAGATTGCGGCGTCGGCCAGCGGCTGCGCCACAAGGACAGCGAGCGCTTCTTCGCGGTCGAATGGGCGGACGAGCCGACGCGGCCTTTCGAAACCGGCGTGGTCATCACCGTGCGCAACGACAAGGGCGTGCTGGCACGCGTCGCCGCCACATTGGCCGACGCAGAGGCCGACATCACGCATGTGGAAATGGCCGACGAAACACCGCAGGACTCGACCGACCTGCGCTTCGTGATCGCCGTGCGCGACCGCACGCACCTCGATGCCGTGCTGCGCGCCGCGCGGCGAACGTCATCGGTGCTGACCGCCTCCCGGACGGTTCCAGCGCCCTGACGCAGCCCGAGGACTACGCCGCGGCCGGGCCTGGCGCGGGGTAGCTCACCGACAGAATCTCGACCTCGTGCGCGCCGCCCGGCGTCACGAGCTTCACCACATCACCTTCGCGCGCCTTGAGCAAGGCCCGCGCGATCGGCGAGATCCAGCTGACCTGCGACTTCGCGCTCTCCGCCTCGTCGATGCCGAGGATGGTGACCGAGCGTTCGTCGCCCGATTCGTCGGCGTAAAGCACCGTGGCGCCGAAGAAGACCTGGTCCCGGCCGTGATGCACGGAAGGATCGGTGATCTCCGCGATCTCGAGCCGCTTGGTGAGGAAGCGGATGCGGCGATCGATTTCGCGCAGCCGCTTCTTGCCGTAGAGGTAGTCGCCGTTTTCGGAGCGGTCGCCGTTCTTGGCGGCCCAGTGCACGGTCTCGACGATCTTCGGCCGCTCCTCGTCCATCAGGTGCAGCAGCTCGTCGCGCAGGCGCGCGTAACCCTCGGGGGTGATGTAGTTCTTGCCGCCGGCGGGCAACGGCGGCAACCCGCCATCGGCGCCGTCGTCATCTCCGTCGGTGTCTGATTCCTTGGTGAATGCCTTGCTCACGCAAACTCCTCCAAAAAGAAAAAAGCCCGCAACTTTCGTTGCGGGCTTTTTATGTAGTGGTGCGGCTGGCAGGAATTGAACCCACGACCCCTTGGTTCGTAGCCAAGTACTCTATCCAACTGAGCTACAGCCGCACAGCTTGCAATTATAGCCCGATTTTCTCGGTCTTTCTGGAATCATCAGGCCGATCGACGTGAAAGCCTGAAAAGGAAAAAGCCCGAAAGACGAATCTTTCGGGCTTATTCATAGTTGGTGCGGCTGGCAGGAATTGAACCCACGACCCCTTGGTTCGTAGCCAAGTACTCTATCCAACTGAGCTACAGCCGCTGAGCCTTCGATTATAGCCCGTTTTTTGACTCATCCATCGAAGTGATGCACAAACATTGCCGGATGACGACAACAAGAGGCAGTGGTAGGCCGTGATGGGCTTGAACCATCGACCAACGGATTATGAGTCCGCTGCTCTAACCAACTGAGCTAACGGCCCACGCGGCACGGATTCTATTCGCCGCGGCCGCCTACTTGCGATGGCTCAGCGCGTTGCTCACCAGGCGCGACGTGATGTCGACGATCTGGATCATCCGCTCGTAAGGCATGCGCGTCGGCCCGATCACGCCGAGCGTGCCCACGACCTGCCCATCGACCTCGTAGTTGGCGCTGACGATGGAGAGCTCCTCGAACGGCACCACCTGGCTCTCACCGCCGATGAAGATGCGCACGCCCTCGGCCTTGCTCGAGACATCGAGCAGCCGCATCAGCTGCGCCTTCTGCTCGAAGAGTTCGAAGGCGCGGCGCAGTTGTCCCATGTCGCTGGAGAAGTCGCTCACTGCGAGCAGGTTGCGCTCCCCGGAGATCACCACGTCGTCTTCCTGCGCCTCGGTCAGCACTTCGGAGCTGACCTGCACCGCCGCCTGCATCAGCGTGGCGATTTCGCCGCGCAGCTTCTCGATTTCGGACTGGAGCTTGTCGCGCACCTGCTCGATCGTCAGGCCCGCATAGTTCGCATTGATGTAGTTCGAGGCCTCGACCAGCTGCGACTGCGAGTACTCGGCCTCCGGAAAGATCACCCGGTTCTGCACATCGCCGTCGGGCGACACGATGATCACCAGCAGCCGCTTCTCGGACAGCCGCAGGAACTCGATCTGCTTGAACACCGACGCGCGCCGCGGCGCCATCACCACGCCCACGAACTGCGACATGTTCGACAGCAGGTGCGCCGCATTGGCGATCACCTTCTGCGGCTGGTCGGGCGCGAGGCTCGGCGCGCTCATCTGCTCGCGCTGCGCGGTCAGCATGGTGTCCACGAAAAGGCGGTAGCCGCGGTGCGTCGGGATGCGTCCGGCCGAGGTGTGCGGACTGGCGATCAGCCCCAGCGCCTCGAGGTCGGACATGACGTTGCGGATGGTCGCGGGCGACAGGTCGAGCCCCGCCGAACGCGAGAGCGTGCGCGAGCCGACGGGTTGCCCGTCGGCGATGTAGCGCTCGACGAGCGTCTTGAGCAGCAACTTGGCACGGTCGTCCAGCATTGCAAGATTTTAGTGTTGTAATTTGTGAGATATGACCTCTCGCTTTCGCCACGTCGCCCTGATCGGCAAATACCAGGCTTCCGGCGCCCGAGCGCAGGCGGATGCGCGCGACGGCGTGATGGAGGGCATCGGCGCCTTCCTGGAATCGCAAGGCTGCACGGTTTTCGTCGAACGCTCGACCTGCAAGGAAGAAGAGGAAGACGAAGGCGCTCCCGCCCATCCGCGCTATGAAGCGCTGTCGGTCGAGGAAATCGGCCAGCGCTGCGACCTCGGCCTGGTGGTCGGCGGCGACGGCACCATGCTCGGCATCGGCCGGCAGCTCGCCAGCTACGGCATTCCGCTGATCGGCATCAACCGCGGCCGCCTCGGCTTCATCACCGACATCCCGCTGGACAACTACCAGGCCACGCTGATTCCCATGCTGGCCGGCGAATACGAGGAAGACCACCGCAGCCTGATGCATGCGCAGGTCATGCGCGACGGTGCCTGCGTGTTCGACGCGCTCGCGATGAACGACGTGGTCGTCAACCGCGGCGCCACCTCGGGCATGGTCGAGTTGCGCGTCTCCGTGGGCCGCCACTTCGTGGCCAACCAGCGCGCCGACGGCCTGATCATCGCCACGCCCACCGGCTCGACCGCCTACGCGCTGTCGGCCGGCGGGCCGCTGCTTCATCCGGCGGTGCCGGGCTGGGTGCTGGTGCCGATCGCGCCGCACACGCTCTCGAACCGCCCGGTGCTGCTGCCCGATGCCGACGAGATCGTCATCGAGCTGGTCGGCGGGCGCGACGCCAGCGCCAATTTCGACATGCAGTCGCTGGCCTCGCTCGCGATCGGCGATCGCGTGGTGGTGCGCCGCTCCGACTTCCGCGTGCGCTTCCTGCACCCGCGCGGCTGGAGCTACTTCGACACATTGCGCAAGAAACTTCATTGGAACGAAGGGGGCTCCTGACATGGCGCTGCGACGCATCGCACTGCGCGACTTCGTGATCGTGCGATCACTCGAACTCGACCTGTCCGGCGGCTTCACGGTATTGACCGGTGAAACCGGCGCGGGCAAATCCATCCTGATCGACGCGCTGCAGCTGGCGCTCGGCAACCGGGCCGATGCCGGCGCGGTGCGCGAAGGCGCCGAACGGCTCGACGTGAGCGCCGAGTTCGACGCCGACCCGGCGCTGGCCGCGTGGCTCGACGACGGCGGTTTCGAAGCCGGCGACGCCCTGCTGCTGCGCCGCACCGTCGACCTGCAGGGCCGCAGCCGCGGCTGGATCAACGGCAGCCCGGCCACGGCCACGCAGTTGCGCGAGCTTGGCGACCGCCTGCTCGACATCCACGGCCAGCACGCCTGGCAGAGCCTGACGCGGCCCGAAGCCGTGCGCGGCCTGCTCGACGCCTACGCCGGCGTGCGCACCGACGCGCTCGACGCCGCCTGGCAAGGCTGGCGCCAAGCGCTTTCCGCGCTCGAACATGCGCGCTCGGCGCAAGACTCGCTGCAACGCGAGCGCGAACGGCTACAGTGGCAGATCTCCGAAGTCGCCAAGCTCGCACCGGGCGTGGACGAGTGGGAAGAGCTGTCGACCAACCATTCACGCATCTCCAACGCACAGGCGCTGATCGACGCGGCCCAGGGCGCCAGCCAGGCACTGGAAGACGACGACAACGGCGCGCTCGCCGCCCTCACGCGCGCGGCCACGCTGCTGCAGAACTGCGAACACATCGAGCCCGAGTTCCGCAACCTGGGCGAGGTGCTCGCCTCCTGCGTGGCACAGGCCTCCGACGCGGCCCATTCGCTGCACGGCTACCTGCGCGATACCGACGCCGACCCACGCGGCCTGGCAGACCTGGACGAACGCATGGGGCTGTGGATGTCGCTCGCGCGCCGCTACAAGCGCACGCCGGCCGACCTGCCGGCGCTGCTGGCCGGCTGGCAGGCCGAACTGCAGGCGCTCGATGCGCAAAGCGATCTCGACGGCCTCGAGCGTGCCGAGCAGGCCGCCCAGCAGGTCTACATGAAGGAAGCCAAGTCGCTCGGCAAGGCCCGCAAGCAGGCGGCGCCGCGCCTGGGTCAGGCCGTGACCGACGCCATGCAGGGCCTCGGCATGCAGGGCGGGCGCTTCGAGGTCGAGCTGCAGCCGCTGGCACAGCCCGGCCGCGCAGGCCTCGAAGACGTGGCCTTCCTCGTGGCCGGCCACACCGGCAGCACGCCGCGCGCCATCGGCAAGGTGGCCTCGGGCGGCGAACTGTCGCGCATTGCATTGGCCATTGCCGTCACCACCAGCCAGCTCGGCGCCGCGCAGACGCTGATCTTCGACGAGGTCGACGCCGGCGTCGGCGGTGCGGTGGCCGAGACGGTCGGCCGCCTCATGAAGCAGCTCGGGCGCGACCGGCAGGTGCTCGCCGTGACCCACCTGCCCCAGGTTGCGGCCTGCGCCGACCACCATCTCGTGGTCGCCAAGCGCCAGACGGCGGCGGCCGGCAAGGAAGGCCCGCGCACCGAGAGCGGCGTGTCGCGCCTCGACGACGACCACCGCGCCAAGGAAATCGCCCGCATGCTCGGCGGCGAGAAGGTCTCGCAGACCTCGCTCGCGCACGCACGGGAAATGCTGGGGCACCAGGCCTCGGCGATCGCGCCATGAACCTCGACCTCGTGCTCATCACGGGCATGTCGGGCTCCGGCAAGTCGGTCGCCCTGCATGCGCTGGAAGACGCGGGCTACTACTGCGTCGACAACCTGCCGCCCGAGCTGCTCACGCCGTTCATCGCGCTGCAGCACGAGCAGGAAACGCCGCGCGTCGCCATCGCCATGGACGTGCGCAGCGGCGTGTCGCTGCCGATCGTTCCCCAGCAGCTCGAAGCGCTGCGGCGCGACGGCGGCATCTCGTTGCGCTCGCTGTTCCTCGACGCGACCACCGACGCGCTGCTGCGCCGGTATTCGGAAACCCGCCGCCGCCACCCGCTGTCGCGCCAGGAAGGCCGCACCGACGTGCCCGAGCAGCACCGCGTGCTGATGCAGGCCATCGAACTCGAGCGCGAGCTGCTGGCCGACCTGCGCGACGGCGCCGACGTGATCGACACCAGCCTGATCCGGCCGGCGCAGCTGCAGAGCTACATCAAGTCGCTGATCTCGGCACCGCAGAGCGCGCTGACGCTGGTGTTCGAATCGTTCGCCTTCAAGCGCGGCGTGCCGCTGGACGCGGACTACGTGTTCGACGTGCGCATGCTGCCCAACCCGCACTACGTGCCGGCGCTGCGCCCGCTCACGGGCCGCGACGAGCCGGTGATCGAATGGCTGCGCGAGCACGACGACGTGGCGCGCATGTACGACGACATCGAGCAGTTCCTGTCGCACTGGCTCGACGCACTGGCGCGCGACCACCGCAGCTACGTCACGGTGGCCATCGGCTGCACCGGCGGGCAGCACCGCTCGGTGTTCCTGGTCGAGCAGCTGGCGCGCTCGTTCGGCGCCCGCTGGGGTGCGCTGAAGCGGCACCGCGAGCTCGACGCTAGCTGATCTGCCGAACAGCCGGTCAGCTGTTCATCAGGTCTCGCCGCTCTCCAGCAGCTTGCGCATCGGCGCAGGCAGGCCCAGCCGGGCCCATTCTTGCGCCTCGACCCAACGCGCACCCTCGCCCTGCGGCTGGCTGCCTTGCAGCAGCACGGGGTGCAGGTGCAGGTCCTTGTGGGTCAGCACGTGGGTGAAGGCCGGCAGGTCTTTCACGCCGCGCTGCGCGGCCGCGGGCAAGACGGCCAGAAGCTCGTCGCGGCTTTCGAACACGGGCAGGCAATACAGCCCGGCCCAGATGCCCTTGGCCGGCCGCTTCTCCAGCCACACGCGGTCCTGCGCATCGCGCGCCAGCAGCACCCAGAGCGACTGGGCGCTGCGCTTGAGCTTGCGGGTCTTCACCGGATAGCGCTCGGGCGCGCCTTCGCGCCGCGCCACGCAGGGCGTGTTGACCGGGCAGATCATGCAGCTGGGCTTGCGCGGCAGGCACACGGTGGCGCCCAGGTCCATCAGCCCCTGCGTGTAGTGCGCGATCGCCTCGCGCTGTTCGGCGGGCGGCAGCAGCTGTGTTGCAAGGTCCCACAGCGCGCGCTCCTGCGCGGTCGACGACATGTCGCCCGCAAAGCCCAGCACGCGCGTCAGCACGCGCTTCACGTTGCCGTCGAGGATCGCCACGCGCTCGCCGAAGCAGAACGCGGCAATGGCGGCGGAGGTCGAACGGCCGATGCCGGGCAAGGTGACGAGCTCGGCGGCGGTGCGCGGAAACTCGCCGCCGAAACGCGCGACGACGTCCTGCGCGCAGCGGTGCATGTTACGCGCGCGGCTGTAGTAGCCCAAGCCGCTCCAGAGGCCGAACACTTCGTCTTCGGTGCCGGCGGCCAGTGCCTTCACGTCGGGAAAGCGTTCGAGAAAACGCGCGAAATAGCCAAGCACCGTCGAGACCTGCGTCTGCTGCAGCATCACCTCCGACAGCCACACGCGGTACGGGTCGCGGGTGTTCTGCCACGGCAGTTGGCTGCGGCCGTGGCTGCGCTGCCAGGCCACGACCTGCGCGGCGAAATCGGGGGGCAATTGCAATGTCGCAGCCGCCGTGGAGGCGGAAGACTCAGGCCGCACGCAGCTCGCCGACGGTCGCCGTGGCAGGCGGCTTGCCCGGCTGCGCGATCAGCGACGTGAACTCGCGCAGCCGCACGTGCAGCTCGGCCAGGTCGCGTTCCTGCGCAGCGAGTTCGAGCAGCCGTTCATCGAGGTTGCCCGCCGCGCTCTGGATGCGCTCGATCGCCTCGATGCGCTTGCTGAAGTTGCGGCGGCGCTCCTTGAGCTGCGCATCGATCTGCGCGCTGGCACCCTTGCTCCAGCGCTCGACCTCGGTCATCGCAGCCTCGTTGACGAGGCGCAGCCGGCTGGCCAGCGCACGAACCAGCTTGTCGCAGAAGTCGGCCTGCGCGAGCTTCAGCAGGTTGCCCACGCCCAGGTAGTGGACGTGGCTGCGCTCGATCTGGCTGAGCTCCTGCTCGAAGCCCGTGAGGTCGGGCTCGGCCGGCGCCTGCAGCGTGAAGCCCTGCTCGGCGTTGAGCTGGCGGAAGGTGGCGTGCAGCATCGACTGGATCTCGGCCGTGGTCGCCTGCACTTCGCGCAGGTTGTTGCGCAGCGAATCGAAAGTCTCGCCGTACACCTTGCGCACGTTGAGCTTGACGCCGGGGCGCTTCAGCGCGGCCGACAGCCGCACCATGTCGGCCTTCAGCGCGGTGCGCCCGAGCACGGCGTACACCTCGCGCAGCAGCTTGCCCTGCACCGAGCGCAGCGCCAGGATGCGCGTGTTGCTGCCTTCGAATTCGGCGTGTTCCTGGTCGATGCGCGCACGCATGTGGCGGATCACCGAGACGTTCTTGCCGCGCAGTCCCTGCAGCTCGAGCGCCTGCTCCGACAGGTCGCGCTGGCGCACCTTCAGGATGCGTTCGGCTTCAGCGCGCAGCGCGGTCATGCCCGCATCCACCGCCAGGCGCAGCATGGTCTCGCGCTTGCCGAGCACACCTTCGGCCAGCAGCGTTTCGAGCGCCGGCAGGCGGCTGGCCTGCAGCAGCTGCGCGTCGTGCTGGATCTTGGCCTGCAGCCCCTTCTGGGCGGACACCGGCAGCACCTGCGCAAGCGGCACTTCGAGCAGGCGGGCCGCGCCTTCGCGCTGGCGTTCGATCTGCTGTTCGATGTGCGCGGGCGTGCTCAGCGTGTCCCACATCGTGTCGATCTTGTTGAGCACCACGAAGCGCGTGTCGCTGCCTTCGTCCTCGGTGATCAGGTGTTCGCGCCAGATCGACAGGTCGGAGCGCGTGACGCCGGTCTCCGCGCCCAGGATGAAGACCACCGCATGCGCCTGCGGGATCAGGCTCACCGTGAGCTCGGGCTCCGCGCCGATCGCGTTCAGGCCTGGCGTGTCGAGAATCACCAGCCCCTGCTCCAGCAGCGGATGCGGCATGTTCAGCACCGCATGGCGCCAGCGCGGGATTTCGACGCGGCCTTCGGCGTCCTGCACCGGGTTGTCGTCGGGTGTCTCGTCGTTCCAGAAGCCCAGCGTGCGCGCTTCTTCCTTGCTGACCCAGCGCACCTCGGCCACCTTGCCCATGGCCAGCGCGAGTTGCTCGGCGTTGCCCACGTCGATGGCGATCTCGGTCCAGCGCGTCGGCTTGTCGCGCCAGTGCACGAGCGAATGCGGCTCCAGGCGGGTCTCGATCGGCAGCAGGCGCAGCTTGGGCGCCTGCGCGGGGTCGTAGCCCAGCTCCGTCGGGCACATCGTCGTGCGGCCCGCGCTCGCCGGCATGATGCGGCGCCCGTAGCTGGCGAAGAAGATGGCGTTGATCAGCTCCGACTTGCCGCGCGAGAACTCCGCCACGAAGGCGACCATGACCTTGCTGGTGCGGATCTGCGTCTCGAGCCCGCGCAGCCGCTCGGCCACCGCCTGGTCGAGCAGCTCGTTCTCGCTCAGCCAGCGGGACAGCCACTGCAGCCGGCGCGCGAAGTTGCTCCGCCACGCACCGTGCTGATCGAGTTGTTGGTTGAAGGAGCGGCTCAAGGGAGATATGTAAGAAAGAGCTTACAAATATAGCATCGGGAAGCGTTCAGCAACCGTTTCTTGTGCATTCCATCACGGTCTTCGCAGGCCTCGGTCATGCTTACTTCTGGCAATTGGGACAGTAATAGGTGGAGCGCTGCCCTTGGCGCAGCAGCCGGATCGGCGTTGCGCAAACCCGACATGGCTCGCCGGCCCTGCCGTAGACGGTCGCCTCGAGCTGGAAATACCCGTTCTGGCCGTCCACGTTGGAGAAATCGCGCAGCGTGCTGCCGCCCTTCTCCACCGCCCGCGCCAGGATCTCGCGCACCGCCGCATGCAGCCTGGCCGCGCGCGGACGGCTGATGCGCGCCGCCGACAGCGTCGGCCGGATGCCCGCCTGGAACAGCGCCTCGGACGCATAGATATTGCCCACGCCCACCACCACGTCGCCCGCCAGCAGCACCTGCTTGACGGCCGTCTTGCGCTTCTTCAGGCCGGCATGGAAGGCATCGAGGTCGAACGCGTCGCCCAGCGGCTCCATGCCCAGGCCGCCGAGCAGCTTGACGGCCCACGGGGCGTCTTCGTGCTCGACGTAGACCACGGCACCGAAGCGGCGCGGATCGTTCAGCCGCAGCGTGCCGCGGTCGGTCACCAGGTCGAAGTGATCGTGCGTGCCGGCGGGTGGCAGCGCCGCGTCGAAACGCAGGCTGCCCGACATGCCCAGGTGCAGCAGCAGGATGCCGTGATCCAGGTCGATCAGCAGGTACTTGCCGCGGCGGCGCACCTGGAGCACCCGGCGTCCGACCAACGCCTCGGGCACCACCATGAGCGCCCAGCGCAAAGGCTTGCCGATGCGCACCGCGTCGATGCGCGCACCGGCGATGCGGTCGGCAAAACCGCGCCGGGTGACTTCGACTTCGGGTAGTTCGGGCATGAAAAAAGTAAATCTCCGGCAAACGCCTGCGGCGACGAAGCCCCACGCGGTGCTCGTTCAAAAGCCTGGATTATTATGGCCAGATGAACTTTTCGCCCCGCCGACACCGCCTTGCGGCGGCCGCGTCTCTCGCCTTGATGGCTTGTGCGGTCCACGCACAAACGTCCGATCCCGCAGCCCCCGCCAGCCCCGCGCCGGTCATCGAGCGCTCCGCGCCGGCGAAGCCGCCGGCAAGGCCCCGCGTGGTGGCCGCGGCCAAGCCGGCTGCCGAAGCCGTGGTTGTGGAACCGTCCGCGCTCACGGCCGACCTGTTCTACGAAATCCTGATGGGCGAGTTGACGACCCGCTCCGGCGACCCCGGCTCCGGCTATGCGCTCGTGCTCGACGCGGCGCGCCGCCTGCGCGACGGCAAGCTGTTCCAGCGCGCGGTCGAGATCGCACTGCAATCGCGCTCCGGCGACGCGGCGCTTGCCGCGGCACGGGCCTGGCAGGAAACGCTGCCGGCGTCGCGCGAAGCGCGGCGCATCGAGCTGCAGATCCTCATCGCGCTGAACCGCATCAGCGAAACCGTCGAGCCGCTGCGCGCCGAAGTGGCGGCCACCTCGCAGATCGAGCGTCCGCTATTGATGGCCGTGATTGCGCGCAACTACTCGCGCGCCACCGACAAGAAGCTCGCGGCCTCGGTGGTCGAGCAGGCACTGTCCGACGAACTCAAGAACCCGGCCACCGGCGGGCTGGCCTGGGCCACCGTCGGGCGCCTGCGCCTCAACGCGGGCGATGCGTCCGGCGCGCTGGAAGCCGCCCGCAAGGGCCAGGAGATCGACCCGGCCTCCGATGCGCCGGCCGTGCTGGCGCTGGAGATGATCGATCCCGGCCAGCCGCTTGCCGAGCCGATCGTCACGCGCTACCTGAGCAACAACCCCAAGGCCGCGCCCGACCTGCGCATCGCCTACGGCCGCGTGCTGGTCGAGAACCGCCGCTACAGCGACGCCACCACGCAGCTGCAGGCCGTCACCTCGTCGCGCCCCGAGCTCGCCGAGCCGTGGCTGCTGCTCGGCAGCCTGCAGATGCAGGCCAAGCAGGACGCCGCCGCCGAGACCTCGATCAAGCGCTTCATCGAGCTGTCGAACAGCCCGAGCAACAAGGACACCGACGCCTCCGACCGCAAGCGCGGCGTGTCGCAGGCGTACTTCGCGCTGTCGCAGCTGGCGGAGCGGCGCAAGGACTACGCGGGCGCCGAGCGCTGGCTCTCGCGCATCGACGGCGGCGCCGAGGAGATCGTGGCCGCGCAGACCCGCCGCGCCGCGCTGCTGGCCCGCCAGGGCAAGCTGCCGCAGGCACGCGAAGTGATTCGCGCCCTGCCCGAGCGCACCGCGGAAGACAAGAAGCAGAAGTTCCTCGCCGAAGTGCAGCTGCTGCGCGACGCCAAGCAGTACCAGGCCGCCTACGACATGCTGGCCCAGGCCTCCGTGGCATCGCCCGAGGACAGCGACCTCGTCTACGACCAGGCCATGGTCGCCGAGAAGCTCAACCGCCTGGACGACATGGAGCGGCTGCTGCGCCGCCTGATCGAGCTGAAGCCCGAGAGCCAGAACGCCTACAACGCGCTCGGCTATTCGTTCGCCGATCGCAAGATCCGCCTCGACGAAGCGCACACGCTGATCAAGAAGGCCGTGCAACTGGCGCCGGACGATCCATTCATCGCCGACAGCCTGGGCTGGGTCGAGTTCCGGCTCGGCAACACCGACGAGGCGATCCGCATCCTCGAGGCCGCGTACAAGACGCGTCCTGATCCGGAAATCGGCGCGCATTACGGCGAAGTGCTGTGGGCGACCGGCCAGAAGGACCGCGCGGTCACGATCTGGAAGGAAGCGCTGCTGAGCGACGCCGAGAACGAGACGCTGCAGGAAACCCTCAAGCGCCTGCGGGTGAAGCCCTGACGTGGTGCAAGTGAGCGCATCGGCGCCAGCCACCTCCGTCGAGCGCGGCCGCCGCACCCTGCTCGCGGCGGGCGGCGCGGCCATTCTCCTGATGGCGGGCTGCGCCCAGCTGTCGGGCGGCTCCTCGGCACCCACGCGCTCGGACAGCTGGAGCGGGCGCATGTCGCTGCGCATCGAGAGCGAACCGGTGCAGACCTTCGCGGCGCTGTTCGAACTCCGCGGCTCGGCCGAAGCCGGCGACCTCACGCTGACGACACCGATCGGCAGCACGCTCGCGCAACTGCATTGGGCGCCCGGCGAAGCGCTGCTGAAGGACGGCAGCCGCACGCGGCGCTTCGATTCGGTCGATGCGCTGATCGAAGCGGCCACGGGCGCGGTGATTCCGGTCGGCGCGCTGTTCGGCTGGCTCGCGGGCCGCAACGACCCGGTGCCCGGCTGGAAGCCCGACCTGGGGCAACTCGCCAACGGCCGCCTGCAGGCCGTGCGCGAATCGCCAAGCCCGCGCGCGGACCTGCGCATCGTGTTCGAACGGTCATGAAGGCGATCTACGACCTTCCCGCGCCGGCCAAGCTCAACCTCTTCCTTCACATCACCGGCCGGCGCGACGACGGCTACCACCTGTTGCAGTCGGTGTTCATGCTGATCGACTGGTGCGACACGCTGCACGTCGAGCTGCGCCGCGATGGCCAGCTGAGCCGTGAAGACCTCACGACGGAATTGCCGCCCGACGACCTCGTCCTGCGCGCCGCGCGCGCCCTGCAGATCTTCGCCGCGCCCGGCCAGGGCGCGCACATCGGCGTGGCCAAGCACGTGCCGGCACAGGCGGGCATGGGCGGCGGCTCCTCGGACGCGGCCACCTGCCTGCTCGCGCTGAACCGCCTGTGGGGTCTGAACCTGCCGCTTTCGCGCCTTGCCCATATCGGGCTGAAGCTGGGCGCCGACGTGCCTTTTTTTCTGGGCGGCCGCAATGCGTGGGTCGAGGGCGTCGGAGAGCAACTGACTCCGGTTACACTCCTTCCCGCGCACTTCGCGGTGGTCAAACCTCCCGAAGGACTCGATACCCGATTAATTTTTTCAGCAACAGATCTTGAACGTTCAACTCCTGTTGCTATAATCACAGGCTTTGCTGCAGAGAGCGAATCGCTCGAAGCGACAAACCTGAAAAACTCGGTTCTGAGTGCTTCGGTTTTCGACTTCGGTCACAACGACCTGCAGCCGGTTGCACAGCGACTTTGTCCCGCGGTCACCGACGCCATCGAATGGCTCGGCGCCCAAGGATTGAAGGCCCGAATGACCGGCTCCGGAAGTTCGGTATTCGCGAAGTTGCCGCAAGCGCCGCAGGAAGCGGAACTGCTGAAGGCCCCCAAGGGCTGGCAGGTTCGTCAATGCAGCAACCTGGAAGTTCATCCGCTGTGCGGTTGGGCAACCTGAAGATGATCGGATCGTTCATTCGATTCGATGCGACATATATCGGTTGGTGGTGAAAACCATCGACCCGTGTAGGGGAGTCGCCAAGCTGGTTAAGGCACTGGATTTTGATTCCAGCATGCAAAGGTTCGAATCCTTTCTCCCCTGCCAAATCTTCAAAGACTGCGGCCCAACGGCCGCAGTCTTCATTTGCAGCCCACCCGCTGCAATAATCGGCGGCCTACCGGTCGCCATGCATCACAAACCTTTGGCGGCTTCCTAAGCCAACTTGCACTGCCGGGACGCGCTCATGCAGGCTAATCACCCTGACTTCATGGTTTTCACCGGCAACGCCAATCCTGGCCTTGCTGCAGAAATCGCGCACAACCTCGGCACTTCGCTGGGTGCCGCTCGCGTCGGTCGCTTCTCCGACGGTGAAGTCACCGTCGAGATCAACCAGAACGTCCGGGCGCGCGATGTGTTCGTGGTGCAGTCGACCTGCGCGCCGACCAACGAAAACCTGATGGAACTGCTGATCATGGTCGATGCGCTCAAGCGCGCCTCGGCCGAACGCATCAGCGCCGTGATCCCCTATTTCGGCTATGCCCGCCAGGACCGCCGCCCGCGCTCGAGCCGCGTGCCGATCTCGGCCAAGGTCGTGGCCAACCTGCTGGAAACCGTCGGTGTCGAGCGCGTGCTCACGATGGACCTGCACGCCGACCAGATCCAGGGGTTCTTCGACATTCCCGTCGACAACATCTACGCCTCGCCCGTGCTGCTGGGCGACCTGCGCGCCAAGAACTACGAAGACCTGATCGTGGTCTCGCCCGACGTCGGCGGCGTGGTCCGTGCCCGTGCACTGGCCAAGCAACTGAACTGCGACCTCGCCATCATCGACAAGCGCCGCCCGAAGGCCAACGTCAGCGAAGTCATGAACGTGATCGGCGAGATCGACGGGCGCAACTGCGTGATCATGGACGACATGATCGACACGGCCGGCACGCTGGTCAAAGCGGCCGAAGTGCTGAAGGAACGCGGCGCCAAGAGCGTCTACGCCTATTGCACGCACCCGATCTTCTCGGGCCCGGCCATCGAGCGCATCACGCAGGGCTCGGCCCTCGACGAAGTGGTCGTGACCAACACCATTCCCCTTTCCGACGCGGCCCTGGGCTGCGGAAAGATCCGCCAGCTCTCCGTGGCACCGCTGATCGCCGAAACGATCCAGCGCATTGCCAAGGGCGAGTCGGTGATGAGTTTGTTCTCGGACCAGGACAACCTGTTCTGATCTGAGCAAAAAGCGGGCGCCCCTCCCATTCCGGACCGGCGCCCTTGTTGAACCGGAGTCGCACTGGTCGCGGTGGACTCTTACAGGAGCTAGTTATGAAATTCGTCGCTTTTGAGCGCGCAAAGCAGGGCACGGGTGCGAGCCGCCGTCTCCGCATCTCGGGCAAGACCCCTGGCATCGTCTACGGTGGCGACACCCAGCCGCAACTGATCGAAATCGATCACAACGCGCTGTGGCACGCCCTGAAGAAGGAAGCCTTCCACGCAACCGTGCTCGAAATGGAAATGGACGGCAGCGTCAGCAAGGTTCTGCTGCGCGACGTGCAATACCACCCGTTCCGCCAGCTGGTGCAACACATCGACTTCCAACGCGTCGATGCCAAGACCCGCATGACCATGAAGGTGCCGCTGCACTTCAAGGGCGAGGAAGAGTCCGATGCCGTCAAGCTCGAGCAAAACCTGGTCAACCACGTCACGACCGAACTGGAAGTGAACTGCCTGCCCGCAGAACTGCCTGAGTTCATCGAAGTGGACCTGTCGGGTCTGAAGAAGAACGGCACCGTCACGCTGAAAGACATCAAGCTGCCCCGCGGCGTGAAGTGGGTCAGCCACGGCAAGGTGAACCCGGTGCTGGCTTCGGCCGTCGCTCCGGCCGCCGAAGAAGTCGAAGCTCCCGCCGAAGGCGCAGCCGCTGCAGATGCAGCAGCTCCCGCAGGCAAGGGTGGCAAGGCTGCTCCCGCCGCCAAGACCCCCGCTGCCAAGACCGCCAAGAAGTAATCAACTTCCTCGCGTCTGTCGGTATGAAGGCCCGCCCCGTGCGGGCCTTCTGCTTTTGGCGGACGGGATAATCCACGACCATGATCAAGCTGTTCGTCGGCCTCGGAAACCCGGGCCCTGAGTACGAAGCCACGCGCCACAACGCGGGCTTCTGGTGGATCGACGCCCTCGCGCGCGACTGGAAGCTCAACCTCGTGCCCGAGCGGAGCTACCACGGCCTCGCGGCGCGCACCAGCATCGGCGGCCAGAGCATCTGGCTGCTGGAGCCACAGACCTTCATGAACCTGTCGGGCAAGTCGGTCGGCGCCCTCGCCCGCTTCTTCAAGATCGCGCCCGAGGAAATCCTCGTGGTGCACGACGAGCTCGACGTGGTGCCGGGCCAGGTCAAGCTCAAGTTCGGCGGCAGCCATGCGGGCCACAACGGCCTGCGCGACATCCATGCGCAACTGGGCACCGGCGACTACTGGCGCCTGCGCCTGGGCATCGGGCACCCCGGCGTGAAGTCGGAGGTCGTCAACTGGGTGCTGAAGAAGCCGCTCAAGGAACAACGTGAAGCCATCGACGACGCCATCGTGCGCACCCTCCACGCGGTGCCCGCGCTGATCGCGGGCGAGATGGAGAAGGCGACGCTGCTGATTCACACGAGCAAACCGCCCCGGCCCAAACCGCCGCGGCGGGAGCCCGGCGAAGGGGGCACGCCTGCCGCCACCTAGCCGGCCACCGGAGTGCAGGGAGGGAGAGAAATAAAAATGAGCAAGAAGAAGAGAACAGGAAGCACGGCGGCGGGGAGAAGAAGCCGAATCGCTATATTTTTGATAGCGGCATGCGCCTGGTCCATGGGCGTGTCAGCCCAAAGTGCCGCGCAAACCTGGCGCTGTGGCAATACCTATGCCGACCGGCCCTGCGACGGCGGCAAGACGGTGAAGGTGGAAGACCAGCGCAGCGACCAGGACCGCCGGGCGGCCGACGCCGGAACCCGCAGCGCGCAAACCCACGCCGACCATCTGGAGCGCACGAGGCTGACCCAGGAAAAGGCCGCCCACGACCGCGACCAGCGGGCCGCGCGGGAAGGCAGGAGCGCCGCAATGGCCGAGCGGCGGCTCGCCATGTCGGAGCAGAAGGAGCGGGAGCGCGCACGCAAGGCGGCCAGCGAGCCGCGCAAGTCCAGCATGAGTTTCAGCGGCGGCCCGGGCGCGAAGGCGGCCGGGGGCGACGCGCCGGAGCGCAAGAAAAAGAAGCGGAAGTCGGCCGAGTGAATGCGAAGAGCGCCAGGAGCGCAAAGAACGCGAACTAGGCGCCGGTCGAAGCCGTCGTCACCTTGATCGCCGTGAGACGCTCGTACTTCTGCATGAGCGTCTCGCGGCTTTCCACGTGTTCGGGGTTCAGCGGAATGCACGCCACCGGGCAGATCTGCACGCACTGCGGCTCATCGAAGTGGCCCACGCATTCGGTGCACTTGTGCGGGTCGATCTCGTAGAACGCCTCGCCCATGTAGATCGCATCGTTCGGGCACTCGGGCTCGCAGACATCGCAGTTGATGCATTCGTCGGTGATCATGAGGGCCATCCCCCGATTATCGCGGGGCCGGACACACGGGCAGCCCGTGAATGACAAAGGCCACATTCACGGCACACTTGTTGCACGAGTCAGTTATGCTGCGCCCCGCCCCATGAGTCTGTTCCTACTAAAGCGCCTTGCCACGCTGATCGGCACCTTGATCGGCGCCTCGGTCATCGTCTTCCTCGTCCTCGAGATCCTGCCCGGCAACGCCGCGCAGATGCTCATGGGCCCCGACGCATCGCCCGAGGCTGTCGCGGCCCTGGCCACCAAGCTCGGCCTCGACCTGCCGGCGTGGACGCGCTACTGGCACTGGATCGGCGGCCTGCTCACCGGCAACCTCGGCGACAGCTACGCCTACAGCTCGCCGGTGCTCGACCTGATCCTGGAGCGCCT
>NZ_FOLP01000012.1 GCF_900112425.1 Variovorax sp. OK212
AGGCGCTCCAGGATCAGGTCGAGCACCGGCGAGCTGTAGGCGTAGCTGTCGCCGAGGTTGCCGGTGAGCAGGCCGCCGATCCAGTGCCAGTAGCGGGTCCACGCCGGCAGGTCGAGGCCGAGCTTGGTGGCCAGCGCCGCGACGGCCTCGGGCGATGCGTCGGGGCCCATGAGCATCTGCGCGGCGTTGCCGGGCAGGATCTCGAGGACGAGGAACACGATGACCGACGCGCCGACCAGCGTGCCCAGCAGCGTCAGCGAACGCTTCAGCAGGAACAGGCCCATCTCAGTCTCCCCGGCCGCGAAGGGATGGGCAGGGCGTCATGCCGAGATGCAGTCGGCAATCGCGCGGCCCACGTCCACCGTGTTGGCCGTGCCGCCCATGTCGCGGGTGCGCGGGCCTTCGCTCAGCACCGTCTCGATGGCAGAGACCACCGCGGCCGAGGCTTGCGCGTACACCGGGTCGTTGTTGCCGAGGTGGTCGAGCATCATCGCGGCCGACCAGATCTGGCCGATCGGGTTGGCGATGCCCTTGCCCGCGATGTCGGGCGCCGAGCCGTGCACCGGCTCGAACAGCGAGGGGAACTTGCGCTCGGGGTTCAGGTTGGCCGACGGCGCGATGCCGATGGTGCCGGTGCAGGCCGGGCCCAGGTCGGACAGGATGTCGCCGAACAGGTTGGAGGCGACCACCACGTCGAACCAGTCGGGGTGCTGCACGAAGTGCGCGCAAAGAATGTCGATGTGGTACTTGCTGGTCGCGATGTCGGGGTGGCGCTTGGCGATTTCGGCCAGGCGCTCGTCCCAGTAGGGCATGGTCACCGAGATGCCGTTCGACTTGGTGGCGGCCACCAGGTTCTTGCGCTTGCGGCGGCTGGCCAGCTCGAACGCGTATTCGATGATGCGGTCCACGCCCACGCGGGTGAACACCGCCTCCTGAATGGCCATTTCGCGCGGCGTGCCTTCGAACAGGCGTCCGCCCACCGAGGTGTATTCGCCTTCGGTGTTCTCGCGCACCACCAGGAAGTCGATGTCGCCGGGCTTGCGGTGCGCCAGCGGGCCGGGCACGCCGGGCATCAGGCGCACGGGGCGCAGGTTCACGTACTGGTCGAAGTCGCGGCGGATCTTGATGAGCAGGCCCCACACCGCGATGTGATCGGGCACCTTGTCGGGTGCGCCCACCGCGCCGAAGTAGATGGCGTCGTGGCCCTGGATCTTGTCGGCCCAGTCGGCCGGCATCATCAGGCCGGTGCGCACGTAGTGGTCGGAACCCCAGTCGAAATGGTCGTAGGAGAAGTCGATGCCGAAGCGCCGGCCGACCGCGTCGAGCACGCGCAAACCTTCGGGCATGACCTCGACGCCGATGCCGTCTCCGGGAATGACGGCAATCCTGTGCTTTTTCTGCATTGACTCAACCTGTTCCAAGTTCGTTTCGATGGGGCGCCGGCGCTCGTGACGCCGAGCCAGGCAAAAATTCTAGGAGCGAGAGGCACACAGCCGAAGGGGGTTGGCACCCAAAGCGCATTGACAAAATCAGAAGGCGTCGCAGACGGGTTTCTCAAGATGCGCTGGGATTTTTGTGTCACGAAACTGACTTTGACTTCTAAAAATTAGAAGGCCAGGCGGGCCGGCAATGGCACGCGCAGCGGCCGTCGGCGGCGGATTCATGAAGGTTTTCTGAAGCTTTGCGCCCAGGCCCGCCGGATACTCCACGCGCTCGCGCAGCGCTCCCCCGGGGAGACCGCGGCCAGGAGACCCATGAAGCTTTGGACCGTCGTCATGCAGGCATTCGCGCGGCGCGTGCGGCACTGGCTGCAGCCCTCGCTGGTGCGGCGCCTGCTGCTGGCGCAGGTCGCCGTGGCCGCGCTGCTGTGGTGCGGCACCGTGGGGCTGTTCCTGTACGAGTCGAACCGCACGCCGGAACTGGTGCGCTTCGACAAGGTCTTCGTCAGCATCATCGAGACGGCGCAGAGCCTCGCGCACGACCCGGCCCGCCAGCAGGACACGCTGAAGGCCTTCGACATGGCGCTGCTCGAGACCTCGGGCGATTTCACGTCCGGCTCGGACAGGGCGCCCATCATGCAGGTGTGGCAGCAGGGCCGGCTGATCTACACCTCGAGCGCCACGGCACCGGTGATGCAGACCTCTGCGCCCGGCCCGGTGGAGCGCGTTCGCGCCGGAAACCGCGTGTGGCGCGCGCGGACCATGGTGTCGCCGTTGCTCGACACGCGCGTGCTGCTGGCCGAGCCGCATTCGCTGCGGCTGAACATCACCGTCGAAAACCGCGTGTACTACCTGCTGCCGCTCGCCATCAGCCTGCCGTTCCTGGTGTTTCCGGCCTGGCTGTCGGTGATGCTGGCATTGCGGCCATGGCGCGAGGTGACGCGCGAGACCGCCGCGCGCGGCCCGGCCGACCTGACGCCGCTGTCCTTCGAGCCGGCCCACAAGGAACTGCAGCCGCTGGTGCGCAGCATCAACGGGTTGCTGCGCAGCGTGCGCGACCGCACCTCGCGCGAGCGCGGGCTGATCGCCGATGCGGCCAACGAACTGCGCACGCCGCTCGATGCGATGCGCGTGAACGTGGAGGCACTGCAGGCGCAGACCGCCGACGAAGGCCAGCGCGAACTCATGGCCAACCTGCTGCGCAGCAACGACCGTGCGGCGCGTCTGGTGACGCAGCTGCAGCAACTGATGCACAGCGACGAGATGCCGCAGCGCGCACTGCCGGTGAAGCTGGACTTCGGCGCGCTGGTGCGCGAACGGGTGGAGCTGGTCGAGAGCCTGGCGCGTGCGCGCGGCATCGTGCTGGACTTTCGTTGCGACGCGCCGGTGGCCATGTGCGGCGAGCGCGAGAGCCTGATCTCGATGGTCGGCAACCTGGTGGAGAACGCCATCAAGTACAGCCCGGACGGGGCCACGGTGACGGTGTGCCTCTCGCGCGAGGCGGGGAGCCAAGAGCATGGAGGACACGCGATCTTGGGCGTGGCCGACCACGGACCGGGCATTCCGCCGGCCCTGCGCGAGCGCGTGTTCGACCGTTTCTTTCGCAACCCCGACCAGACGCAGTCGGGCAGCGGGCTGGGGCTGGCCATCGTGAAGTCGGTGCTGCTGGCGCACGGCGGCGAGGCCGAGCTGGCCGACGGTGACGGCGAGCGCGGCCTGCGGGTCACGGTGCGCCTGCCGCTGGCGGCGGACTGACGGGGCTTGCGCCCGCCGTGGGCGTCCGTACCATGGCCCGATGCGAACACTCCAACTCCCCACCGGCGGCGCGATGCCGGTCCTCGGCCTCGGCACCTGGCGCATGGGCGAAGACCCGGGCCGCCGCGCGGCCGAGGTGAAGGCGGTGCGCGAGGCCATCGCGCTCGGCTACCGGCTCATCGACACCGCCGAGATGTACGGCGAAGGCGGCGCGGAAACGGTGGTCGGCCAGGCCGTCGGCGAAGCGCTGCGCGCGGGCGACGTGCGGCGCGAAGAGCTCTTCGTGGTGAGCAAGGTCTACCCGCACAACGCCAGCCGGCGCGGCACGCGCGAAGCCTGCGAGCGCAGCCTGAAGCGGCTGGGGCTCGAGGCCGTCGACCTCTACCTGCTGCACTGGCGCGGCAATCATCCGCTGCGCGACACCGTCGCCGCGATGCAGTCGCTGGTGGCCGACGGGCGCATCGGCCACTGGGGCGTGAGCAACTTCGACACCGACGACATGGAGGCGCTGATGCACGCGATGGGCGACGGCCCCGGCTGCGCGGCGAACCAGGTGTACCTGTCGCTGGGCGAGCGCGGCCCGGAGTTCAGCCTGCTGCCGTGGCAGCGCGAGCGCGGCATGCCGCTGATGGCCTACAGCCCGATCGACCAGGGCGCGCTGGCGGCGGACGAGGGGCTCGGTGAACTGGCCGGCCGGCTCGGCGTGACAGCGGCGCAACTGGCGCTGGCCGCGGTGATTTCGCGGCCCGGCGTGGCGGCGATTCCGAAGGCGGTGCGCGGCGCCCACCTGAAAGAGAACCTGGCCGCGGCCGACCTGCGGCTCGATGCGGCGACTCTGGCCGAGCTGGACCGCCTGCACCCGCCGCCGCGGCGCAAGGCGCCGCTGGCGATGATCTAGAGACGATCTAGAAAAAGCTCAATGCGCCTCGGCCTGCTTGGCCGCGGCGATCACGGCCTGCTCGTCGTGCTTCGCGCCATTGAGGAACAGGTTCAGCAGCACGGCCACGATCGACGCCAGCAGGATGCCCGACTCGATCAGCGAGTGGATCGCGTGCGGCATCCATTGCTTGAAGTTGGGTGCGATCAGCGGGATCATGCCGACGCCGATCGACACCGCGACGATCATCGCGTTGTGGCGGTTGGTCTTGAAGTCCACGCCCGACAGGATGCGGATGCCGGTGGCGGCCACCATGCCGAACATCACCAGGCCCGCGCCGCCGAGCACCACGGTGGGCAGCGACTCGACCAGCGCGGCCATCTTCGGCAGCAGGCCCAGCACGATCAGGATCGCGCCGCCGGCCACGCACACGTAGCGGCTCTTGATGCCGGTGACGGCCACCAGCCCTACGTTCTGCGAGAAGCTGGTGTACGGGAAGGTGTTGAAGATGCCGCCGATGAGCGTGCCCAGCCCGTCGGTGCGCAGGCCGCGCGCCAGGTCCTTCTGGCTGATCTTGCGGTCGGTCATTTCGCCGAGCGCCAGGAACATGCCCGTCGACTCGATCATCACCACGATCATGATGAGCGTCATGGTGAGGATCAGGATCGGGTCGAACTGCGGCATGCCGAAGTGAAAGGGCAGCACGATGTCGACCCACGCGGCGCGGCCGACCTTCTCGTAGGTCATGAGGCCGGTGACCGACGCCACGACGGCGCCGATGACGATGCCCAGCAGCACCGAAATGTTGGCGATGAAGCCCTTGGCGTACTTCACGATCAGCAGGATCGACACCAGCACCAGCGCGGCCACGCCGAAGCCCGAGAGGTCCGCGTACTTGGGGTTGGGCACGGTGGGCATGATCGCGAAGCCCTTGGGCACCGCGGGAATGGAACTGCCGGGCGAGGTGACCTCGGCGAGCCACCTGGCATACACCGGGTCGACCAGCGCGGGCGCCGTCGGGCCCACCGGGTTGCCGAAGATCCAGTTGATGCCCACGCGCATCAGGCTGATGCCGATGACCGCGATGATGGTGCCGGTGACCACCGGCGGAAAGAAGCGCAGCATGCGGCTCACGAGCGGCGCGATCAGTATCGACACCACCCCCGCGCCGATGATGGCGCCGAAGAGCAGCTGCGCGCCGTTCTGGCCCGGGTTGGCATTGGCGATGGCGACCATCGGCGCGACCGACGCGAAGGTCACGCCCATCATCACGGGCAGCTTGATGCCGAAGAACTGCGTGGCGCCCAGCGCCTGGATCAGCGTGGCGATGCCGCAGCAGAACAGGTCGGCCGAGATCAGCAGCGCCACCTCGTCGGGCGAGAGCTTGAGCGCGCGGCCGACGATGAGCGGCACCGCAACGGCGCCCGCATACATCACCAGCACGTGCTGCAGGCCGAGGGCCGCGAGCTTGCCCGAAGGCAGGCGCTGGTCCACGGGGTGGACTTGGGAGAGGGAGTTGTCGGCCGTCATCGTTGGGCTCCAGCTGCTGCGAGAAGGAAGGCGGGCGACACGGCTTGCCATGCGCGCACCCTGTTTGTGTACGCGAAACTGTATACAATTAATGCGACAATCCGGACTCAGGTAAACCCGCATCCGCCTGGGGGGCTTGTAACCGGCTGCTAAGCCACCGGATAAGGGCCCTGCGCGAAGGCCCGCGCGTGGTAGCCCTTGATGCCCACGTCGCGTGCCAGCTGGCTGCGAAAGTCGCGGCCTTCGCGCAGGCACTGCAGCACATGCGCGAAGTCGTGGCGCGGCCGCCACCCGAGATCGCGCCGCGCCAGCGCATTCACATACACCCGGTCGAGCTGCGCGGGCAACGTCCATCCCTGCCTTGCATAGAGCGCCTCGCAGTCAGGGAACAGGCGGTGCAGCACGCGCGGCGCGCTCTCGCGCAGCATCGGCAGGTCATCGCGCGTGAAGGGCGTGGTGGCCGAGACGATGTAGCGGCCGAAGCCGATGGCCCTGGCGCGCCGCACTGCGAGCAGGTGCGCATCGACCACGTCCTCGATGTCGACGCGGCGGTGCAGCAGCTCGTTGGCCTGCATGTTCTCCAGCGCATGGAGACTGCGCGCGACGGCATCGTCGTCGTCTTCCGGAAAGAAGCGCGAGGTCTTCAGCACCACCACAGGCAGGCGCTGCCTGCGATGGAACAGCTCGCACAGGCTCTCGGCGGAGGTCTTCGTCACGCCGTAGATGTTCTTGGGGATCGGCGTCACGTCCTCGGTGATCCACGCGGCGGGCATGCCCTCGGCCGGCGTGAGCGCCGCGCCGAAGGTGCTGGTGGTGCTCGTGAAGACGAAGGCCTCGACGCCGGCCGCCGCTGCTTCCTCGAGCAGCACCAGCGTGCCCGTGATGTTGGTGTCGACGAAGTCCTGCAGGCTGTGCGTTGCCACGTGGGGCTTGTGCAGCGTGGCCGCATGGACCACGGCGCGCACGCCCTTCATGGCATCGCGAACGAAGGCACGCTCGGCGATGGAGCCGGTGCGGTCGGTGAACGGGGAGGGCGCGATGTCGATGCCGCGTGCATCTTGCGAGGTGGCACGCAGCGTGCGCATCAAGGCCTCGCCGAGGTGGCCGGCGCTGCCGGTGATCAGGGTCGTCATGGCCGCGAGACTACCGCCGGGTGGCGGCGCGGTCCACGCATAAGTTATGCGCGGACCCGGCGAGGATCAGCCCCGGACGCGGGCCTCGCGCACCGTGAGTCCCGACGCCGCGTGCTTGGCCTCGTGCTTCGCGATGGCCGCCTCGCTGGCCACGTCTTCGGCGTGCCTGAACATGCCCGGCGGAATGCGCACCGCCCCGATGGACAGCGTGGTGAGCGGCGTGAAGCGGATCACGCCCTGCCGGTCTTCGCCCTCGATGCCGCCGGCGCGCCGGTCGGCCTCGTCGTAGAGGTCGCGCGCCAGCCGGTTGAAGTCGTCGATCACGCCGGCGCAGCGTTGCTGCCAGTCGGGGCTCTGGAACAGCACCAGGAAGTCGTCGCCGCCGATGTGGCCGACAAAGTCGCGGTGCGCGTTGGCGTGCTGCGTGGCCAGCCGCGCGAGCAGCAGGATCATCTCGTCGCCGCGCCGGTAGCCGTAGTGGTCGTTGAACACCTTGAAGTTGTTCAGGTCGGCGTAGCAGGCGACGAAGTCGGCGCCGCCCTCCAGCAGCCGGCCGATGTGGATGTTGGTGGGCAGGTTGCCCGGCAGGAAGCTCAGCGGGTTGGCGTGCCGCGCGGCCTCGATGCGCGCCTCGGTCACGGCGCGCACGAGCTGGTCGCCGGTGCCCAGGCCCACGTAGCGCTTGTTCTGCGTGACGATGAAGCCTTCGCTCAGGTAGCGCTGGTCTTCCGACATCAGGATGCCCATGAGGCTTTCGACGTTGTCCTCGCGCTCCACGATGCGCGGCGTGTCGCTGCCGTACGAGAGGCAGGGGCGGCGGCCGTGCACCTCGCGGAAGTACATGCGCGCGTAGTCGTTCATGAAAGAACGGCGGTTGATCAGCGCAACGGGCGTGCCCTGGTCGACCACCGCGAGCGCATGCAGCTCGGGGTGGTCCTGGAAGGTGGCCGAGACCTCGTCGACAGGTGTGAGCGGGCTGAGCGCCGGCGCCTGGATCACCGAGAGGCTGCGCAGCACGTTGGGCTGCGAAGGCTGGGCGGCGTGCGGCATCACCGCGATGCGGGTGTCGCGAATCACCGCGGCCACCGGCTCGGGCAAGGCCGGCTGCAGGGCGGGCGCCGGGTGGCCGAAGAGGTAGCCCTGGCCGTGCGCGATGCCGAGGTCGCGCAGCACGCGCAGGTCCTGCGCGTCTTCCACGCCTTCCGCGACCAGCTCGGTGCCCAGCGCATTGCCCAGGCCGACGATGGTGCGCACCAGCTCCACGTTCTGCGGGCAGTTGGCGACGCCTTGCGTGAGCAGCTTGTCGATCTTCACGTAGTCGGGGTGCAGCTCCTTCCAGCGCCGCAGGTTGGAATGCCCTTCGCCGAAGTCGTCGAGCGCCACGCGCGCGCCCAGCGCATGCAAGGCCTTGACGGCCTGGCGCAGCGCCTCCGGATTGCCGGCCGCCCGCTGCTCGGTGAGCTCGATGGTGACGTCGCGCGCCGCCACGCCGTGCTGCGCCAGCATGCGCTCGAGCCAGCAGGGCGAGCCCGCGCTGCTGCTCTCGCTGACGTCACCCGCCTCACTCATCTCACCCGCCTCGCTCATTGCCGCGGTGAGCGCATCCGCGCTCATGTTCACGAAGAGCCGGCCGGGCTCTGCCTGGCGGCCCCACTCGGCGAGGATGACTTCG
This sequence comes from Variovorax sp. OK212, assembly GCF_900112425.1. Taxonomy (GTDB): domain Bacteria; phylum Pseudomonadota; class Gammaproteobacteria; order Burkholderiales; family Burkholderiaceae_C; genus Variovorax. The sequence continues at coordinate 8,407 of NZ_FOLP01000012.1, forward strand.
GCGCAATGCAGCTCGAACTCGGTCAGCCGCGATTCGTTCGCCGCCAGTGCCAGCAGCGCCAGCGGGCTGTGCAGCGCCGTGCCGGCGGGTCCGCGAATCAGTGCTTCATGGCCGAAGACCGTGCCCCGGCGAAGGTCCACGATCGGTTGGAAGAAAGGAAATATTGCGGGATGCGAGGCGGGAGCGTCGCTGTGCCGAAGTTGCCGGGGCATGCTGTAGAAATGGTCGTCCATGGTGCTGCCGCAGGAATGCGGAGCCCGTCCGGGATGCAGCATGAGGCATTTGTATGACAAGCGCTCGGGCCGCGTCCCGGGCACGCGCGCTTTCGAGCGAGGGTGTGGCCGTCAGGCCACGGTCGTGACGATGCGCCCCGCGCGGCCGCTGGACAGCGCGATGCGTTCCCACAGCACGTGCCCCGACAGGATCGGCATCAGCGGGTCTTGCGTGGCGCCCGTCGCGATCTCGAGCGACGCGAGTTCGCCGTCATGCCAGCCGAGGCCGTCGAGCGTGGCCTCGGCCTCGAGGATTTCCTGCGAGGCATAGCCGATCAGCGAACGGCCCATGAACTCGGCGGCGTCCGCGCGCCACTCGGCCTGGCGCGGCGCCGACGCGGCCAGCAGCCGGTGCGTGCGGTCGCAGATCAGATGCACCTTGCGCGTGGAGGACTCGACCAGCCGCTTCAGCGCGGCGTCTTGCGCCGAGTCGCACGCCGCCGCAAGCAGGCGGTGCGCCGCGGCCTGCTGCGCCGCCGAGAGCGGCAGCTGCCCGCGCTCCCAGCGCGACACGGTCGCCTGGTTCACGCCCATCAGCTGCGCGAAGTGGGTCTGCTTGATGCCGCGCAGCAGCCGCATCTGGCGCAGCGCGAGGCCGAGGTTCTTCTGCGGTGCCATGCGCGGGCCGGGCTTCAGGCCAGCAGCGCCTTGACCAGGTCGAGCTGGCGGTCGGGCTTGTCGGTGCCGAGCTCGAGGCTGGCCTCGATGCGTTCGAGGTGTTCGGTCATGCTGGTCACCGCGGCCTCCGTGTCGCCCTTGCGGCACAGGCGCAGGAACTCCGCGTGCTCGTCCGACGAGCAATGCGGGTCGTTCGACGAGTGGTACAGCATGGCGATCAGCGAGCTGCGCGCCACCAGCTCGCGCACCAGCTCGGCCAGCGTGCGGTTGCCCGTGGCCTCGGCCAGCGCCACGTGGAAGTCGCCCAGCAGCTTCTCGCGCACCGTGCCCATGGTGGTGGTCTGGCGCAGCGCGGCGCGCTCGAACTTGATGTGCTGCTCCAGCACCTGGTAGTCGCGCGGCCGCGCGTTGGCGATGAACAGGCGCACCACCTCGCTCTCGAGGATGCGTCGCACCGCGAACACCTCGCGCGCCTCTTCCACCGTGGGCTGGCTCACGAAGGCGCCCTTGTCGGGAATCATCTCGATCAGCTTGTCCTTCGAGAGCATCAGCAGCGCCGCGCGCACCTTGGTACGGCTCACCGAATAGACCCGGCCCAGGGCCTCTTCGCGCAGCCAGGTGCCAGGGGGCAGGCGCTTTTCGACGATCGCCGTGGCGATGTCGTTGGCGATGCTTTCGATGGAGCTGTTCTTGTCGGCCGGGGCCACGCCCGCTTCGGCCGGAGCGGGCGCGGCGGGGGTGACCGGACGGGCCGGGGTCGTGGGAGTTTTGGAGCTGGCGCGGGGCATGCGCGGATTGTGGCCTAGCGCGTTGCGCGATCCACAGGTGAAGGCGTCTCGCCTGGATGGAGGTGCGTTGCCGGGAACATTCCTGGCTGGCCGGCGCGCCAGCCCGCCTGCCGGAACCAGTCCGGGTCGTACAGGTGCCTGAAGACGAATGCCGTATCGCCGGAGCCACGTCGTTCCGCGCACACGGCAAGGCGGTGGTTGTCGTCGAGCGCCCCCAGGCCGAATTGCCAGCGCTCGGGCGCGTCGTCGGTCACCGCAGGGTCAAGGTGCAAGCGGATGCCCGGTGAATCGAAAGAGAACCTGAACTGGTCGAGGGGCAGCGACAAGCCGATGCCGCGAGCCTTGATGTAGCTCTCCTTCAAGGTCCAGAGCTCCCAGAATCGTGCGGCCCTGCCGGCGTCGTCCACGCTGGCCAGCATCGCTCGCTCTTCGGGCGCAAAGCTTTCGGTGACTTCGAAAGGAGCGTCACGCGCGACGAACTCGGTGTCCAGCCCGATGCGGCGGTTGCGCGCCACGCCGATGGCGATCAGATGGTCCGTATGGGAAATATTGAAATCGAGGCCGTGCGCCAGCGCGTGTGCGTTGGCGATGGCCGGACGCCCATGCGCATTGGCACGAAAGCGCCATTCGGCTGGCGCGAGGGGGATGTAGCGTGAAAGCACATGGCGGACCATCGAGCGCGTGGCCAGGTAGCGGCGCCTGTCTTTCGCGAAGAAAAATCGCGCGCTTTGCGCGATCTCTTCCGGGTTCAGAACCGCACTCGGCCCCGATGCGCCCTCGAGCACGCGAGGGTCGTCCGTGCGGCATGCCCAGACATGAACCGCGTCCCCGTCGGCGAACGCGGGGTCATGTGCCGTCACTGGCGATCCCGGCAATCTTGTGCATTGAAGTCATGGAAAGTCGCTGGACGCCGACACCCTGTCCCAAGGGGTCAGCGCGGCAGCGTGAAGCCCTCGAGCGCGCCGATCATCGTCTTGGGCAGCGGCTTCGCCAACTCCCCGCGCTTGCTGGTGCGCAGCTTCAGCGTGACGAGCGACTCGATGAGCTTGGTGCCCGCCGCCACGCCGTCGACCACCGGCACGCCGAGCACCTGCTCGATGTGCGCGCACAGGTCGGTCATGCCGGCGCAGCCGAGCACGATGCAGTCGGAGCCGTCTTCGGCCAGTGCGCGCCGGCATTCCTCGACGATGCGCTCGCGCGCATTCGAGCCCGGCTCCTCGAGCTCGAGCACCGGCAGTTCGCAGGCGCGCACGTTGGCGCAGAAGCGCTCCATGCCGTAGATCTCGGCCAGGTGCCAGGCCTGTCCCATGGTGCGGCCCAGCGTGGTCACCACGCTGAAGCGGCTGCCGATCATGCTGGCCAGGTGCATCGCGGCTTCGGCGATGCCCACCACGGGGCCGCTGGCCAGTTCGCGCGCGGCCTTCAGGCCCGGGTCGCCGAAGCACGCGATCACGTAGCCGTCGATGCCGTCGCGCTCGCCCGCCGCAATCTCCTGCAGCAAGCCGGGCACGGCCAGCGCCTCGTCGTAGTGGCTCTCGATGGAGACCGGCCCCATGGCCGGGCTCACGGCCACGATCTCGGTGCCGGGGTGCGCCACCGCGCGGGCGCAGGCACCGATCTTCTCGGTCATGCTCCAGGTGGTGTTGGGGTTGATGATCTTGATGCGCACGGCGTGGCCCTTTCTCTTTCTATCTCTTCAGTTCAAGTCTTGCGGTTGCGGTTCAGCAGCACGTACAGGATGAAACCCAGGCCCATGCCGATGAACCACGCGTAGTTGGCGGCGCCGCGCAGCGTCGGCACCATCACGCACAGGATCGGCACCAGCGCCGAGGGCACCAGCGCCTGGATCGCCTTCGGGTTGTAGCCGCCGCTGTACCAGTATTCGCCCTTCGGGCTCATGGTGTAGAGCGCGTCCACGTCGATGCGCTGCTTGCGCACGATGTAGAAGTCGGCAATCAGGATGCCGAACAGCGGACCGATGAACGAACCCAGCACGTCGAGTGTGTAGTGAATGACCTCGGGGCTGTTGTAAAGGTTCCAGGGCGTGAGAAACACCGAGCCCACCGCGGCGATCATGCCGCCCGTGCGCCAGCTGATGTGCTGCGGCGCCACGTTCGAGAAGTCGAAGGCCGGCGAGACGAAGTTGGCGACGATGTTGATGCCGATGGTGGCGATCATGAAGGTCAGCGCGCCCAGCACCACGGCGGTGGTGCTGTCGATCTTGCCCACGGTGTGCACCGGATCGGTGATGAGCTCGCCGAACACCGGCAGCGTGGCCGCCGTGGTGATCACGGTCAGCAGGGAGAAGAACACGAAGTTCACCGGCAGGCCCCAGAAGTTGCCCTTCTTCACCGCGTCGAAGCTCTTGCCGTAGCGCGAGAAGTCGCCGAAGTTGAGCATCGGGCCGCTGAAGTAGCTCACCACCAGCGCGATGGCCGAGAGCATGACCGGCAGCGCGTCCCAGCCCTGGAACTTGATGCCGCCCAGGTTCAGGTCGATCTTGCTCCAGCCGGCCTTCCACACCAGCCAGCCGCACAGCACCGCCATGACCACGTACACGGCCGGGCCGGCCCAGTCGATGAACTTGCGAATGGCTTCCATGCCGTGCCAGAACACGAAGGCCTGCAGCACCCACATGACCATGAAGGCGACCCAGCCGAGGGTCGACAGGCCCACGAAGCCGTGCTGCGCCACGTCGGCGTACGGCGCGAGGCTGGGGAACATGTGCAGCGCCAGCACCATGAAGGCGGCCGACGCGAGGTAGGTCTGCACGCCGTACCAGGCCACCGCGATCAGTCCGCGGATGATGGCCGGAATGTTCGCGCCCAGCACGCCGAAGGGCGCGCGGCACACCACCGGGTAGGGCACGCCCGTCACCTGGCTGGGCTTGGCCACCAGGTTGCAGAAGAACTGCACGATCACGATGCCCACCAGCAGCGACACCAGCACCTGCCAGCTCGACAGCCCCAGCGCGAACAGGCTGCCGGCCGTGATGTAGCCGCCCACGCTGTGCACGTCGGACATCCAGAACGCAAAGATGTTGTATTGACCCCAGGTCTGCTTCTTCAGCGGCGCAAGGTCCTCGTTGGTCAGGCGCGGGTGGTAGCCGGGCTTGATGAGGGCGTTCGATTCCGCGTGCGGCGCAATGCCGGCTTCGCTTGCCCCCGCGGGGGCTTGGCTGACGACTGTGCTCATGGTCTTTCCTCGTGCGAGTGAGTAGGGATTCGAGACCCGTTCCTGACGCAAATTTCGCATCGGATTTCGAATGCGTTATTTGTATACAAAAACTGCACGCAATCAAGAGCATTCGGGAAATCATATATCCGTAGATTCCCTGATGCGGTGCTGATGCTCAATAAAGTGCGTCGGGAAAATAAAGTGCGTCGCCATGTCGACGATTCCGTCGCGGGGCTGGGGAGTTCGCTGCGCCTAGTAGCGAATGGCTGTTTTCATCTGTCGATGCGACCGCAGTTACACATACTTCTCCGACAACACCAGAGGCATCGCAGGAAAGTCGAATGGGTCGATGCTTCCGATCTCTACGCCTGCACTCTCTGACCCAAGCTGACAAGGACTTTGTAGCGTTCGGTGTAATATACTGTATATAAATACAGTAAAAATGCGTCCAGCCACCATCACTACCGAATTCATGCCGAGCGCGCGCAGGCCAGTGCCGAGCGCGGGGGCGCTTGGTCGAGCTTGGCAAACTGTGCAATCGGAGAGAAGACCGATATCGGAAGACACAGTCCCCCTCGCAGGCGCCTATGGTCGGCCGTTACCTTCATTGAGGGGGCCTCGCCCGCCTAACGAAAACGTGCGTAACAAATTCGATACAGTCGACCTCATCGCCAGACAAAGGTGGAGGGGGAACTGCATGGGAACAAAGAAGCTTGCAATAGAGCTGCTTTTGAAGCGCCAGGACGTGATTCCATACGTGCGGCAAGTCGTCGAGGCAGCAGAGAGCGATCGGGCAGCACTGGGGTGGTTTCCATTCAAGGTATTTGAAGAAGCCGCGATAAGCGAGAAGCTGATCGTGACGCTCGCTCGTGAGGGTGATCAGGTCAGCTACGCTGGACATCTGCTGTTCGCCACCACGTTCCCGCGCGGGCATATCATGCAAATCCATGTGTCTTCCAGCTACCGCCGGCAGGGAGTCGCAAAGAAGCAACTGGATTTCCTCAAGAGTCATTTGGCGGGACTCAACTACATCTCCATCGGGGCTCGAGTCGCCGAAGACCTACGCATGTCGCAGGAGTTCTGGCAAAGCCAGGACTTCTATGCCCATGGAACAACTCCGGGCGGAAAAACCCGCGGCCGAACTCTGGTCCTGCGCAGCCACGAACTGCCGACCCAGCAGCTCTTTGCGACGAGCGGGCTGACGCACCGAGATCCGCTTGGCCTGGCGGTCGACCCCGCGACTGCGACGAAGCTGTACCTGCTGGACCTCAACGTCCTGTTCGACCTTGGACCGCGGAGGGCGCGACATCAGGACGTCGTCGACTTGTTTGCACTCGAGCGTCTAGGTGTCTGCCGCTTGGCACTGAGCACGGAGTTCGATGCCGAACTAGCCCGCTCGGCGACCAGCGGCAAAACGGATCCGATGCAAGGCCTGGGTCAAATCTTTCCGAAGTTCGCAGCACCTTCAGGCGATGACTGGGATCAGTTCGTCAAAGAAATCGGCCCCATGGTGTTCCCGGAGCGCCATGCGGCAGAGAAATTGACGAAGAACGACCTGTCGGACTTGCGCCATCTCGCGACTGTCATTCATCACAATCTTGCGGGTCTGGTCACGAGCGATGGTTCGATCCGTGATGCCGCAGCGATGCTGCGCATCCGCTACGGGATCGAGGTTCTCTCTCCCGCAGCTTTCAAGATTCTTGGGGAGCTGGATTCCGGGATCGGTGCCATCACTGCAAGTACCCGAGTCACATTGGATCTGGAAGAGCTTGCATCGGGTCAGGAGCAGGGTGTTCGAGCCCTGTTGACCGATCTGGGCGTCTCGGTGAGCGGCCAGTCAAGCCATTGGGCTGCGGATGATGGACGCAACAGAGCATGCCATCGCTACATCGTGCTGGAAGGACCGCGCGTCATCGGCTATCTCATGTGGCCCAGCAGCTTCCGGGGTAGTACATGCGATGCCTTCATCGCGATCGATGAAAGCTCGGCATGTGCCAAGGATGCTGCACGCCTGATGATCGTTCACCTCACGGGGCGAGCAAAGGAGCAGGTTCAGCGCGTTCGTCTGAACCTCGCCCCGCAACAGGCTTCAGTGAGAGAAATCGCGTTGGAAGTCGGTTTCACTGGCACAGACAAGACGCAGGAGCTGAACAAGGTTTCATTGAACGGTGTTCTTGTTCCCGAGAACTGGGCCGCACTGCGCGCCGAACTGTTGAAGGTGAGTGAGATTGGGCTCCCGAAAGCGATGCCCACTTTCCGGGATGCGGACCAATACTTCGAGCTGCAGCGCCCGGATGGCCAGCGTACGCAGTTGACAACCTTCGCCCTGGAAACCTTGCTCTCTCCGGCATTGATTTGCATGGCCGGCAGACCGGGTGTGCTCGTGCCGATTCAGCGGGATTATTCCGAGCATCTTCTCGATCACCTCGATCAGATGCAACTGCTCCCGCATGGCAAAGCGTTGCTGTATCAACAGCGCCACTACCTGAGTGCTCCCAGGACGCTCAAAGTGTTCCAGCGCGGCAGTCTCATGCTCTTCTACGAGTCGAACAAGGGTAAGGGACTGAAGGCCGTTGTCGCAATCGCAAGAGTGATAAATGCGTACCTGAGCTCAGAAGGCGCCGTCGAGAGAGCAGACCTGGAGCGATCCGCGCTGGAACCAAGCGACCTCGTGGCGATCGGAAAATCTGAAACCAAAGCCGTGGTCGTCTTCGACAATCTGATGAAGTTGCCGCATCCGGTGCCGCTCGAAAGCCTCCGACGATTCGGTTGTGGCCAGGCAACCCAATTGCTCACGAGTCGTCCACTCACTCCTGATCAAATCCGAAACATTCTCCTTGAAGGACTCCAACATGAGCGCTCCGCAGAACGTCCTGATCTCTCTTGAAGAGCGGCACGCGGAAAAAATTCTTGATGGAACAAAGACCGTCGAGCTGCGCCGTCGCCCCATGCACGTCGCAATCGGTGCGACTGTCTGGTTCTATGTGAAAGTGCCGGTTGGCAGCGTGATCGGATGCGCCAAGGTGGCGGGCGTCCACACGCTTGCACCAAGCACGCTCTGGAATCGTTTCGGCCCGGTCTCTGGCCTTCAGCGCCGTGAATTTTTCGATTACTTCTCGGGGTTGCCGACGGCGTTTGCCCTGAACCTCAAGGAGCCCTGCAGGCTTGCAAAGCCGATTCCACTCAGCGAGCTGCGGGATGTTTCGAGCGGATTTCACCCACCGCAGTTCTTCGCGAACGTCGCGAGTGATGGCCCTCTGCTCTTGGCCATGAGTCGCGGTCTGCAGTCAAAGCGCTCAACTGGGCTGCGGCACGAACCAGCCCTTTCCCTCGTGTAGTTCACCTAGCGATCAAGTTGCGAACGCCATCTAACTCGGTGCCCCTAAGTCGGCTTTCTTCCACCACCATACTTGTGCAACGTCATCTGTGTGGGAATGGCTGAGTCGTTGTCACCATTGAGTTATTTGCTCCGTGCCGTACTACTTCACGGAGTAATTAAAGTGCGCATGAAAAATTAAAAAATCATGTGTGCGAAATAGTTTCCTCTACAAGAAGAGCGGCGATGTCATTTGATCGGAGGGTGGCAGCATTTCCACCTGGCGCAGAAGAAGAGTGGGGAATCGTCATCGACCAGTTGCGTGCACGCAGTGTCAGAAGCTAAGATGGCTCGGCATAGATCACTTTTGACTTTACGAATCCCCCATGTTCAAGCTCTCGGCCACTACCGCCAAATGCGTCAGCATCGATGCAGGTGTGGTTATGCGCGTGGTGATTCGCTCGGGATGTTCAGGCCAGTCGGCGAACCGAATAGCAGTGGTGGCATCGCCTCTTCTCGCCCTCGTTCCCCAGTCTTAAGGAGCTGACATTTTTGGCTCCATCTAGGAGCCCAGAATGTTCAGCCGAATCAGTTTTCTCCTCCTCTCTCCCTTGGGCACGCTGCCCAAATTGATGTTCCTTGGCGACTCGGCCGTAGTCAGGAAATCAAGCGCCTCAATCCCACGCAGATCGCCGACCTATAAGACACCACTGTTTCTGCTGGGGGCGAGGTCTCAATGGTGAAAGCGATGCCGATCCACGACGCCCCCGGCCGCGCCGGTGACTCCAGCGATCTGCTGTTCCTGGATGTAGACGGTGTTCTTCATCCTGTCGGCGCGGACTACTCGTTCAGCAGCAGGTTCTTCAGTCATTTGCCGCGGCTGGAAGAGCTCCTGCGCGAGTTCAGGTCTGTCGATATCGTCATCTCGTCGGATTGGCGACTGGCCGAAAGCATCGAGCAACTGCAACAGTATTTCAGCGATGACATCCGGCACCGGATCATCGGAGCGACGCCGCAGATTGACCCAAGTGTCGTCGTCCGACACCGACGCCAGTTAGAGATCCAGGCCTGGCTCTATGGAAACGGCAGCCATGACGCAGAGTGGGTCGCACTTGACGATTGGCCCGGGAGCTTTGAAGCGGGCTTCGCGCGGCTCGTGCTCACCGATCCCCAACGCGCGTTCGATCAAGATAGCTTCCAGGAGCTGCGCTCGCACTTCATTCGGTTCGCGGCTGGCCGATGCACTGTCGTCACTTCGACGCACATGAGATGAAAACTCATATCTCGTCGGACCTCCACGCGCGATCCGAACACGACCAGTCGAAGCCGAAGCTGATGTTCTTCGGCGACCCGCACGGCGATCTCGATCCGGTGATCGCCGCGGTCGAGCGCTTTCGGCCTGAGGCGATCGTGCTGCTAGGTGACATCCAGGCGCGCCGGCCTCTGCACGTCGAGTTGAAGCCGATCCTGGATCTCACCGAGATCTGGTTCATCCATGGGAATCACGATACGGACTCGGGCTCGGACGCCGCCTACGACAACCTGTGGGGATCGAAGCTCGCGCATCGAAATCTCGATGGCCGTGTGATCTCCGTCGCCGGGTACAGGGTCGCGGGCCTGGGCGGCGTCTTCCGCAGCAAGATCTGGGATCCGCGACGGCCGATTGAGGAAGCTGCGTTCCAGTCGAGCGATGCCATGCGCCGAACCATGAAGCGCGAAGAGCGCTGGCGCGACGGCATCTCGCGTCGGCACCGATCGTCGATCTTCCCAGCCGACTACCAACACCTACTGCGGAGCGGTCCTGCCAACATCCTGGTGACGCACGAAGCGCCTTCGGCTCATCCGCACGGCTGGCGGGTGATCGACGAGCTTGCCGAGAAGCTCGGCGTTCTGTTGGTGGTACATGGCCATCATCACCAGAACATAAATTACGCCGAGGAGGGCTTGATGCCCGCTGCGGGACCGTTTCGCGCCTTCGGGGTAGACATGGGCTCGTACCTAGCATGGCCACGGGATCCGCACGAGAAAACTGGGTTGGGAAGTCCTTCACAAGACTTGCTGAATCTCGCTGAGCAAGTGTTCGGCGCAGAGGCCCGAGTATGGCTGGACAAACCGCACGAATGGCTCGATGGCCAAACGCCAGCAGCGTTCGCCGCCGGAGGCGGTTCGAAAAAGGTGCGATCGATCCTCAACGCGATTCAAAACGGCGGGGTCGTGTGATCAACGCCGCGACGCCCTTCTGCGCCTTCGACGCCGACATGGGCTCGTGCCTGACGTGGCCACTTGGCGGAAGCCGGCTGGGAGGTCCGGAGTGATCCTGTTCCTCGACTTCGACGGCGTGCTCCATCCCGAAGGGGAGGACCACATCCACAACGGCGGCGTCGACTTCTGTTTCCTGCCCCGGCTCGAGGCACTGCTGCGCGAATTCCCGCATGTGAGGATCGTCATCAGCTCGAGTTGGCGCGAACAGCTTGCCTATCGGACCTTGCTCAAGCCTTTCTCCGATGACATTCGAGTTCGGATCATTGGCGCGACACCGCCTCGCGAATTCGGGCTTCCCCACCCATTCGCCCATCGCGAAGGAGAGATCCTCGCCTGGCTGCAGCTTCATGATGCCGTCGGTGAGCCATGGGTGGCACTCGATGACGCCGCATGGCAGTTCGACAGGTACAAGGATCACCTGGTCGTCTGCGGGTCGTTCATTGGATTCGACGACAAGGCGAGTGCGGCGCTTCGGGATCGCTTCGAAGAGGCGTCTCGATGAAAGTACTGGTTCTTTCAGACCTTCATCTCGAGTTCGCCCCCTTCGAGCTAGCACCTGATCTCCAGTTCGATGTCGCCATCCTCGCCGGTGACATCCATTCGCCAGCAGCGGCTGCCCTCGAGTGGGCAGCGGACCGGTTTCGCGGCAAGCCAATCATTCAGATCGCTGGCAATCACGAGTACTACCAGTCAGTGATGGACAGAGAGCTGGCAGAGATGCGAAGCCGCGCCAAGGAACTCGGCATCCACTTTCTCGATTGCGACGAGGTCGTGATCGCCGGCGTGCGCTTCCTTGGCTGCACTCTGTGGACTGACTTCCGCCTGCGCATCGACAATCCAGGCTTCGCGGGGCAGCCCGTGCGTCGGCTGTCCGATCGCCAGCGCTCCATGACGGAGAGCGCGCGCTACCTTGCCGACTACTCCGCCATCCGCATCGATGACCCGCAGACCTCCAACTCCCGCGGCACGCGGCGCTTGGTGCCGGCGGACACCTTGGAGATCCATCGGCGGCACCGCTCGTGGCTACGCGCGAAGCTGTCTGAGCCATTCAACGGGTCTACGGCGGTCGTCACCCACCACGCGCCGCACCGCAACTCTCTGGCGCCCCGGTTCGCTGGGGACTGGCTTTCGGGTGGATTCGTCAACGAGATGCCGCCCGACTTCTTCACGGTCCCGTCACTCTTCGTGCATGGGCATACGCATGACAGCTTCAATTACGAAGTCGGCACATGCCGGGTGGTGTGCAACCCGCGCGGGTACTTGAACCGGAAGGGGCAATTCGAGAACAAGGATTTCGATCCTGGGCTTGTCATCGATGTCCAATCCTGTGCGTGAGACCGCGATCGTTCAGATCCATCTGCGCGGCGAATGGCACGCCGCTGCCACCGTTCAGGCCCTGGGCTCTGACCGTTGCCGCGTGGAATATCTTCCGGAGTACGTCTTCGGCGTAGACGACCCGGTACCTATCGCGTCGGGCCTGCCCCTCGCCCTGGAGCCGGACAGGTTCGTGGACGGCCCGACCGGGCAGGAGGTAGATCGGCGAGCCAGTGCATTCCTCTATGACCTTGCTCCACAAGGCGAGGGGAGAAAGTACCTTCTCCAGCGCTTAGGACTGCAGGACGCGGAGAACCTGGTCCTGCCACTCGTCATGGCCGGCGCTTTCAATCCCATCGGCTGCTTGAGACTCGACTCGGCGCTTCAGTTCTTTCATGAGGAAGCACAGCACAACCCCGACACAACGGCGACAACCGGCTTCTCGGTGGAAGAAGTGTTCGGTCACAGCGAGGAGTTCCTGAACCATCTGTCGACGCATGCGATGCTGGCATCCGGTACTACCGGTGTCCAGGGCGTATCCCCAAAGTACCTTCTGAGCACCGATGAAGAGGGGCGTTGGTTTCCAGATATGACGGTGCCCGATGAACGCGCGCGCGCTCACTGGCTTCTCAAGCTGCCGCGCGGCAAGAGCAAAGCGGATCGGACAGTGCTGCGAAACGAAGGCGCCTACCTACGCTTGGCGGAGGCGTGCGGGCTGCGCGCGACCTCGGCGCCAGAGCTTCACGGCGATGTGCTGTTCTTGCGTCGCTTTGATCGACTGCTGGTGGAGGGCCGCCTGTACCGCTTGCATCAAGAAAGCCTGGCGAGTGTCTGCGACCTGCGCGGTTTCGGACTTCCCAAGAGCCAGCAGACGCTGCTGCGGGGGTTGCGGACCGTGGTAACCGATCCGCTTGGCGAGACGATCGAATTCATGTTGCGCGACGTCCTGAACCTAGCGATGCGCAACACCGACAACCACGCACGCAACACGGCTGTGCAGCGGCTGCCGGGCGGAACGGTGCAGCTCACACCCCTCTTCGACTTTGCTCCGATGTTCCTCGATCCGGAGATCATCCCGCGCAGCTGCCACTGGCAAGCCAGCGACGGTAAGGTGCAACGCGTCTGGACGGAAATTGTCGAAGGCCTGGAAGTTGATGACCGCGAGCGAGGCGCGATCGCCAAAGCCCTGCATCATTTCGCGCCAAGGATGGCCGCTTTGGCTGAAATCGCAAAAGACTGCGGCGTCGAGGCGCAGGTCATCGAGCCTTGCCGAATGACCATCGACGCCCAAGCGCAGCAACTCGATGCATTGGCAGCCCTGTTGCCCAAAGGGAAGTGCTCAAATGGGTAACATGCGATAAGGAGTGAACGCCGGCATCGGTGGTAACCAGATTCTCAATGACTCCGGGGGTGGCCCTTCTGCCCTCAGCCGGCTTGAGCGCGACGTACTGAATTTGTCGGGAGTCGGTGCCGTGATCTGGCTCGAGGGCATCAACGACTTGAATGCGGGGGCCTCGGCGGAGGCCGTAGTCAATGGGATCAAGTCAGGCGTGGCCATGATGCGTGCACGTCGACCTGGCTTGAAGATCATTCAAGCGACTATCCTTTCAAGCTTGGGCAGTCCGGCTCTTGGATATGGAACGCCCGAACTGAACACCCGCCGGCAGGTGGTCAACAGTTTCATTCGCACCGCGGGAATCTTCGACGCGGTGACCATTGATCCGAGCACAGGTCAACTACGGCCGGAGTTCCAGGCGAACAGCAGTACGGCCGCAATCGATTTTCTTCACCCCAACCGCGCCGGCTACCCGGCCATGGCTGGAGCAATCAATCTTGACCTGCTCGCTCCCCTGGGCATCCACAGGAGACCCAGGCGCCGTTGAACTGGTTGCTCTCTCGATCGATTCGAGTCTCTTTCGGGCACTTCCGAGTCAGACCAGTGCCGCAGGCCTCGCAATGTAGCGCTCGCGTATCGCCTTTGCCGACCAGTAGGCCAGCGCCGCAACCAGACCGGTCGGGTTGTAGCCCAGCCCCTGCGGGAACGCCGACGCACCGGGCACGAAGACGTTGTGCACGTCCCAACTCTGCAAGTACCGGTTGACCGCGCTGGTGCGCGGATCGGTGCCCATGATCGCTCCGCCGTTGAGGTGGGTGGTCTGGTAGCTGGTCGTGTCGAAGTGCTCGCCGAAGTTCTTGACGAACACGCGCACGGCCTTCGGGCCCATAGCCTCGGCGATGCCGCGCATCTTTTCCGCCATGAAGCGGGTCATGCGGATGTCGTTGTCCTTCCAGTCGAAGGTCATGCGCAGCAAGGGCAGGCCCCAGGCGTCCTTGTAGGTCGGGTCCAGGCTCAGGTAGTTGTCGTGGTAGCTCATGTGCGCGCCATGCGCATCCATCGACATCGTGTGCGTGTAATTGTCGGCAACGGCCTGCTTCCACGCGCTGCCCCAGCCGGGCGCACCCTCGGGCAACGAGATGCCGCTGATCGGCTTCACGCCGGCCTGGTTGACCCACATCGGCGAGCCGCCCACGAAGCCGAACGGGCCGTGGTCGAAGTTGTCGGCGTTGAAGTCGTCGATCGCCACGCCGTTGCCGCCCGCGCCGATGAAGGGGTTGGCATGCACGTCCTTGTCGAAGAAGGCCTTGATCGTCGCCATGTTCTGGTACGCGAAGTTGCGCCCGACGGTGCCTTTGCCGGTCGCCGGGTCGTAGGGCGTGCCGATGCCAGACAGCAGCATCAGCCGCACGTTGTGGAATTGGAACGCGCAGATGACGACGATGTCCGCCGGCTGCTCCACCTCGCGCCCTTGCGCATCGACATAAGTGACGCCGGTGGCGGTGCGGCGATCGGCAGCGAGGTTCACGCGCAGCACGTGCGCATGCGTGCGCAGTTCGAAGTTGGGCACTTGGCGCAGCGCCGGCAGCACGTTGACGTTGGGCGAGGCCTTCGAGTAGTTGTAGCAGACGTAGCCGCTGCAGTAGCCGCAGAAATTGCACGGCCCCATCTGGCAACCGTACGGATTGGTGTATGGCCCGGAGGCGTTGGCCGATGGCAGGTCGTAGGGGTGATAGCCCATCTTGGCCGCGGCATCGCCGAAGCGTTGTGCCGACACCGTGCGCTTCTGGGCGGGCAGCGGAAAGGCGTGCGAGCGGTCGGCCGCGAACGGGTTGCCGCCCTTGCCTTCGCCCACGTTCTTGCCAGCCACGGTCCACGCGGTGCCCGAGGTGCCGAACACCTTTTCAGCAAAGTCGAAATGCGGCTCCAGCTCTTCGTAGCTGACGCCGAAGTCCTGGATCGTCATGCCCTCGGGAATGAACTTCTTGCCGTAGCGCTCTTCGTAGTGGCTGCGCAGGCGCAGCTCGGCGGGGTCGACGCGGAAGTGCACGCCCGACCAGTGCAGCCCCGCGCCACCGACACCGGTTCCGGGCAGGAAGGCACCCAGCTGCCGATAGGGCAGCGCCGTGTCGTTCATGCCGTGGCGGATCGTCACCGTTTCGCGCGAGATGTCCTGGAACAGCTTGCGGCGGATGTTGTAGGTGAGCTCGTCAAGCACCTTGGGGTAGATGCCGTCGGTGGCCGTGTCCTGCATCGGGCCACGCTCGAGCGCGACCACGTTCAGGCCGGCCTCGGTCAGCTCCTTGGCCATGATCGCGCCGGTCCAGCCGAAGCCGACGATCACCACGTCGGCTTTCTTCATCGTGTTGCCGGCCATGCTCAGCCTCTCTGCCCACTCAAGGCCACGGGTGGCAGCGGGTACTTCACGTCCCGCTCGACCCAGTCCATGAAGTCGGCGCGCGCGCCAGGGAACCCGATCAGCGTCCAGCCTGCGAGGCCGCGGTTGCCGCCGTGCACCGGATCGGCGAAGAAGCCTTCGCGCACGTTCTGCAGCAGCATCGAGAAGAACAGCTTGGCCGGCACGACTTCGAACACGGCCTGGCCGGATTCGATCTCATGCAGCGCCGCGTCTTGCGCGTCCGCCGCAAGTTGAACGAAGGATTTGCCTTGCGCCTTCCGCACGAAACCGTCGGCGGCGGCAATGCCCAGGCGATAGATTTGCTGCGGGGTGAGCTGGGATTGATAGCCCATCGTGGCCGGTGCGTCGGCGTTGAATGGCCCTTGCATGTACCAGAGCTTGCCGGTGGCCCAGGGTGTGTCCATCTGCCGGTCGATGTACTCGGGCACGCCAGACTCCACAGCCCCGGGGCCCAATGCGTCGTTCGGGATCAGCCGCGCGCTGGCAGCATTGACGAAGGCCCATTCACCGGCGGTGAAGAACCGTGGCGCATAGGTGCCCGGTGCCGGATTGCTTGCTGTGGCCCCTCCTTGTCCGGCCGCCGACTGCCGGGTGTCGCACCCGGGAAGGACGGCGACGGCGAGGGTCGCTGCGCCCAATCCCTTGAACAGCTGGCGCCTCGATGGTGTTTGCGATGAGTCCGGTGCTGTCACGGGCATGCTCCTGTCTGGGTTCATGGGGCGGTCAACGCGCGGCAGCAGCTTGCGCGGCCCGCTCCTTCTCGATGGCGCGGCGGATCGTGCCGACTTGCTCAGCCTGCACGGCCGAAGCCTGGTTGCCCCAGCTCTGGCGCGTGAAGCTCGCTAACTGGGCCACCTCGTCGTCCGACAGGCGCCAGCCGAAGCCTGGCATGGCAAGCTCCGAGGGTGCGACGCGCGTGGCGGGCAGTCGGCTGCCGTCGAGAATCAGGCGGATCACCGAGCTCGGGTCGCTTGCCAACACGCTGGAATTCCCGGCCAGGCGCGGAAATGCTTGCGCATAGCCCAGGCCGTCGCTGCGATGGCAGGCCGCACAGTTGTCGACATACAGTTCGGTCCCGCGCGTCGCATTCACCCCCTGCCACAGGGCCTTGGCGGTCGCGGGATCGGCATTGAACGACGACGGCGAGTGCGCCGAAGGTGGCAGTGTCTTCAGGAACGCGGCGATGGCCTTCAAGTCATCTTCGCTCAGGTGCTGCGTGCTGTGCACGACGGCCTCGTTCATCGCCCCGCCCACCACCGCGCGCGACATGTTGCGCGCGCTGCGCAAGGTTGCGACGATGTCAGCAGTCGACCATGCGCCCAGTCCATCCGCCGGATTGCCGCGCAGGTTCACCGCCACCCATCCGTCGATGAGGGGCCCGCCGGCCAGGTAGTCGGCGCCGGACTCGTCCAGCGCTTTCTCCTGCATCGTCGGCGCCCGCGGCGTATGGCAACTGCCGCAATGACCCAGACCCTGCACCAGATATGCACCCCGCGCCACCGAGATGTCGGGATAGCGAGCGGGATCGAAGGCGACGGCATCCGGTTGCGGCGCAAATGCCTTGCGCCACAACGCCATCGGCCAGCGCATCGACAACGGCCAGGGGATACCGTGTGGATGCGGTGATGACTGGGCCGGCGTCACCCCGTGCATGAAAAAGGCGTACAGCGCGCGGACGTCGTCGTCGCTCATGCGCGCATACGACGGGTAGGGCATCGCGGGGTACAGCGAAGCGCCGTCGGCCCGGATACCGTGGCGCACTGCGCGATCGAAGTCGGCGAGCGTGTACTTGCCGATGCCGCTGTCGCGATCGGGCGTGATGTTGGTGCTGTACATCGCACCGATCGGTGAAGCCAGCGGCAGCCCGCCTGTGAATGGCATTCCGCCTGGGGACGTGTGGCAGGCCACGCAATCGCCGGCCTGGGCCAGGTAGCGGCCCTTGTCGATGAGAGCCTGCGAATTGCTGTCGGACGCGGTGGCGATGGTCCGCGTGGTCGTGGGCCACAGCGCAAGAATCAGCACCACGCCAACGACGAGGACGGTGATGCCTGCGAAGGCCCACAGAAACTTCTTCGTCATCGTTGCATGCTCCTAGTACTTCCAGGTGTCGTTAAGCAAAGGGTGGAGCAGACCGGCTCTTGATGGATTCTTCGTCTGAGGCGAACCTATGCAGGCCGAGTCGAACCCGATGCACAAGTGGACGCGGCGGCTGGTGCAAGCCGAGCAGTTCAAGACCGGCATGCGCGCGAAGGTCGAGCATCGGTTCAATGGGATCAAGAATCTCTTTGTTCACAGGGAGATCAGTATTCGCTCGGAAAACTCGGCACGCAACGCCCATCGATCAGTGCCTGCCTGGTTGCTCGACGCGCTGCGTTCGCGAGACGAGCGGCTTGGCGCCTTGTTCATTCATGATTGCCGCGGCCCATTCACGCAGCCGACGCAGGAAGCGTGCCGCCTAGTCGAGGGTGCGCTTGACGTCAGACCTGGTACTCGGGACCCTTGGGATCCGTCTTGATCTTCCACTTGCCCCCAGAGCTGAACGAACGCGCAGATGCGAACGTGTCTTCCATGAACATAAAGTACACGATCTTCCCGTCCTTCACCTTCGCATGGATTGCGAGAGGTGAGCGGAACAATTTTCCGCGAGTCTTGGAGCGGTAGGTAAACGAGCCGAACACGGACACGTTCTCCCCGGCACCGAAGGCATCGGAGATCTTGAAGTCTTCGATCGTCCAATAGTTTGCAACACCGATGAACGTGCTGGTGTACGCCTTCCGCCCATTCTGGGTACCGGTCCAGGGCAGGATTTTCTTCAACTCCGGATTGTCGAAGTTGAGAGAGATGTAGGTTGCGTCCTCGGCTACAAGTCGTGCGACGGCAGCTTCGATCTTGTCTGGTGCGGTGTTGTTCAGGAACTCCAACACCACTTTGGTGGCGGGAGTTTTCTCATCGCCGGACTGAGCTTGCGCCGATGCGCAAGCCAGTACCGTCGATGCGCCAACAGCTCCGGAAGCAACGATGAATCCGCGGCGGCTCGGCGGCGCGACAGCAGTGTGGGCTTGGTCTTTCATGGCGAATCGTTTCATGGTTGAGTTGGCATTCGTGAATCCGGACATGGAGTTCGCTGCATTGCACCGATCATGGTTCGGACACTGATACTTTTGAAGGTGGCCCAGTGTCCGTACACTTCGGACACCATGTCCGGAATGCTTACCCTTGATTCCTTGAGCGGCCTGCTTGCCTTCGCAACGACCGTCGAGCTCGGCAGCTTCACATCGGCGGGACGAGAACTCGGCGTTTCCGGCTCTGCCGTTGGGAAATCGGTCGATCGCCTTGAAGGCCGCCTTGGCGTCGTACTGCTTCAGCGCACAACGCGTTCCATCGCGCTCACCGCAGAAGGAGAAGCCTTGTACGCCCGCGCACGGCAGATCCTTGGCAGTGTCCGAGACGCCGAGGCCTTGATAAGCAGCACGCGCGAGACGCCTCGCGGCCGCGTCAAGGTCAGCTTGCCCACGGTTGTGGGGCGGCACGTGATCGTGCCTGCTCTTCATCAGTTCCTGGACGCGTATCCCGATGTTGAGATCGACTTGTGGCTTGATGATCGGATCGTCAACGTGGTCGCCGAGGGTTTCGATTTGACTGTCCGACTTGGTCATCTCAAGAATTCGGGGTTGATCGCGCAAAGGATCGGCCCTCATGCATTCGCGACGTGCGCATCCCCCAGCTACATCGCCAGGTTCGGTTCGCCCCAATCGCCTGCCGATCTTGCAAATCACCGATGCGTGCGCTATCGGTTCCCCACGACGGGGCTGCTCGAGCAGTGGGAATACGCAGGCGAGCAGAGGACGCCACCGCTGGGTGCGGGCTTGGTCTTGAATGATGGCGAGACGCTCGCTGTTGCCGCCCTGGGTGGGTTGGGATTGGTGCAGTTGCCGATCTATCAGGTTGCCGGCCACCTTAAGGGCGGACGGCTTCAGGCAGTCCTTGAAGGGGGCGACGCAACCCGGGGTGATATTTGGCTCGTATGGCCTCCGGGCCGCTCCGATATTCCACGAGTACGGGTGTTCTCGGAGTTCGTCCAGACCCTGCTGAGCCGGTGCCCCGAAAACCTTTCTCGCTCAACTCAGGAGCCGGGGTCGCGATCTTTTACCGAATAAGGGCTTTGATGCGCGCGGTTCAGCGGCCCAGAAACGACTGTAAGTCGTTCGTGAGTCTCACGTGGGTTCGCCCAATGGGCTGCCTCTGGTCTGGTTCGTTCGCGAAGGTGCTGTCGTGAGTGCGTTCCTCAGCATGGATTCGGCTGAATCGAGGAGCACGCTGGGTCAGTGTTCGCCGGGCCGCTTCGTCCGCTTGAGGATGCTTTCTTTTTCCGTGGCATTCAGGCCGGCCGACGAAACCATCCCTCCTATCCGTGCTGACAAGGTGCGAGCGGCGATGCCTAGCGCCTGGGTGACCTCTGGAATCGACTTTCGCTGTACCTGATCGATCCGCTCGGCGTACGGCACGGTGAGTGCGGCGATTGCTTGCCCCTGCGTGTCGAGAATCGGGAAGCTGATGGCGTAGAGGCCGCGGACCTGCACGCTCGGAATCGACTCAAAGCCAGTGGCGCGGATCGAATCGAGGATGGTGCCTATCTGCTGGTTTGCTTGCTCCGGTCGCCGCTGGAGCGATTCCTCGATGCGCAGCTTGCGCGTCTCCTCATCTTGGAACGCCAGCAGGACGCGGCCAGATGCGGAGATCAGTACGTCGAGTTCCGCCCCGGCACGGACGGCAAAACCCATGCCACTGGGGGTATCGATCTTGCACAAAACCACCTGCTTGCCCTGACCGTAGATCGTGAGGTGACAAGACTGATCGAGTTCGCCCGCCAGTCTTTGCATGATCGGTGTGGCTTCGAAGAGAAGCCGGTGCGTCGGCGGATTGATGTGAGCGAGCTCGAACAGTTTGGTCGTGATTCCATAGCAGGTCTCGTCGACGAGCGTCACGTAGTTGCGGTTGACCAGGCAGGCGACCATCCGGTAGATCTCGCCGAGGCTGCGACCCAGGCGCTGCGCGATATCTTTTTGCGAGAGGGGTTGCTCGCTTCGGCACAGGGCCTCGAGGATGTCGAGCCCCTTTTCCAGGGCTGGAGCCGAGTAAGACCGGCTCTCGGCTTCGGCCACCGTAGTCACTTCATTCGCATCGTCTTTCATCTCGTACCTCCGTCCGTTGCCCAGGGCAACATCGGCATGATTCGGCTGGGGTTCATTTCTTTATTGTGCGTCAGCGTCCAAGAAGGCCGGCACGGCATGCTGCGGTCATTCTTGCCGGGGAGCCTGGTGCAGTCGAGCAAGCACGTTGGGGTGAAGACGTCGATCGCCTCGGGCTTCACTCGACCTTCGCCCCGGATTGCTTGACGATCCCGGCCCATTTCGAAAGCTCCGCCTTTGCGAACGCGGCGAACTCTTTGGGCGTGTTGCCGATCGGCTCGGCCCCCAGGCTGGCGAACTGCTCGCGCACCTCTGGCAGCCGAACAATGGCTGCGATTTCCCTCGACAGGTGTTCAACGACTGGGGTCGGCGTGGCCGACGGCGCCCACATCCCGTACCAGGTACTGATGCTGAAACCGGGGTATCCGCTCTCGGCGACCGTCGGCACATCCGGCAATGCCGAGGACCGCCGAGGCGTCGTCACCGCCAACGGGCGGATCGCGCCTGACTTGATGAACGGCATGCTCGAGGGAAGCGAGTCGAACATCAACTGGACCTGCCCACCCACCAGGTCCGTCAATGCGGGCGCGCTGCCCTTATACGGAACGTGCAGCATGTCGATGCCGGCTGCGATCTTGAAGGCTTCGCCGGAGAGGTGCTGGGACGTCGCATTGCCCGCCGAAGCAAAGGCGAGGGGCGTTCTGGAGGATTTGGCCAGCGCGACCAGTTCCTTCACCGACCGCGCCGGGACCTTTGGATGCACGCCGAGCACCAGCGGCACATCGGCGAGATTGCTGATGGCTGCGAAATCGGCGAGTGCGTCGTAGCGCGGCTTCGCGTACAGGCTCGGGTTGATGACATGAATCGAGGCGTTTGCCAGCAGGGTGTAGCCGTCCGGAACTGCCTTTGCGACCGCATCGGCCCCGATCATCCCACTCGCGCCGGGCTTGTTGTCAATGATGACAGGCTGCCCCAGCCTCCCGGCCAGGCGCGTCGCGACGATGCGGGCGAGCACGTCGGTGGGCCCGCCTGGAGGGAACGGGACGACCAGGCGGATCGGCCGCGACGGGTAGTCCTGCGAATGCACACCGAACGGCAGTGCGACGAGGCCGGCGGCTGCCGATTTGAGCAGTTGCCGACGGTCCAGGCAGCGGCTGGGGCGGGCGAAGTGGTTTGCGTCCATCGTGCGATTAGGTGGAGGACGCGGCCTGTGCCGCGCCGGCGGATAGCAGCGCCTCTATGGCATCGTCTTCGTAGCCGATCTCGCGCAGCAATTCGCAGGTGTCCGCGCCGCGGGGCTGCGCTGGCGAGCGTCGAGGTGGATAGGCGCCCTCGAAGCGGATCGACGACCGGATCGCCGCCGTTCGGCCTTCAGTCGGATGTTGCTCGAAACCGATCAATCCGACGGCCTCAAGGTGAGGATCATGAGGCAGCGTCTCAAGGGTGTGGCAGGGTTGCACGGCGATATCCGCAGCGCGCAAGACATCGAGCCACTCGGCCGTCGTCCGGCTCGTCAATGGTGCGCCGCGGACTTCGAACCATTCAGCGACATGGCGTGCGCGCGCCGCCACGTTCGTGAACCTCGGGTCGTCCAGCAACTGCTGCCGGTCGGTGGCCTTGAGGAACGCGCGGACCTGCGGGTTGGTATTGATGGTGAACGAGATCCACCCATCCGCGGTCTTCACCGGCTTGTTGTGCGGACTCAGCAGTCGCAGGTCGCCGGGTGGGCCCACGGGCGGGTCGAAGCTGTGCTGTGCAAGATGCTCTTGGAGAACAAAGGTGGCCATGGTTTCGAACATCGGCACCTCGATGCTGCAGCCCGAACCGCTGGCCCTTCGCTCCACGATGGCGGCAAGGATCGCACCCGCCGCGATCTCGCCGGCCACGTGATCGCAGATCAGCATCGGAACGTAAGCCGGCTCTCCGTCGCGCGCAAGCATCAGACCCGCCATCCCCGTCGCGGCCTGCACGACACTGTCGTACGTGGGCCGGCCCGCGTACGGACCATCGGTGCCGTAGCCGGTGATCAGGCAGTAGACCTTGTCGGGATGCTTGGCGCGCACGGTCGCCGCGTCGAGGCCCAATCGCTCGAGTGCTTGGGGGCGCATATTGGCGACGATGACGTCGGCCGACGCAATGAGCCTTTCGATGACTTGCCCGGCGCCTTCCTTCTTCAGGTCGAGGCAGATGTTGCGCTTGCCGCGGTTGAAGTGCAGGTAGGCACCTGAGTGCTGGCCCGTCGGCGACAGCCCCCCCAGTCCGCGCATCAGATCGCCTTCGGGGCTCTCGATCTTCACGATCTCGGCGCCATACTGACCCAGTCGCCAGGTGCAAACAGGGCCGACCACGACGCTGGTCAGGTCCAGGACGCGTACGCCCTTTAGGGGTTCGAAGTTCATTAAATGTCTACCTCCATATCGACTGCGTGGGTGTTGAGGTCGTCGAAGGCCTTCAGGTGCCATGCGCTGCCGTCTCGATCGGCTGCCAGGGTCACCGTCCGCCCACAGTACAAAGGGGCCAGGTGGCGAACTCGGATTGCTGAAGGAACGACGAGGAGATCCTTGCGGAGAAACTCGGTCAGCAGGAGCGTGGCAAGGCCGCCGTTGACCACAAGATCGGGGAAGCCCTCCACATCCCGGGCATGCGCCCGATCGATATGGATCTTGTGGGAGTTGAAGCCGAGGGCGGAGTACTGGAAGAGCAGGGTTTCATCGGCCACGGCGGTTGTGATTCGCTCGGCCGACACAGGCGGCAGCCTGTCGACCTTGCCGGGCGACAGCTTCGAGGCCGGCAACAAGAGGTAGGTCTGGGTTTCGCTGACGGCAGGACTCGCGTGGCCATCGAGATTCAGCTCGTGACCAATGGTCACGATGGCCATGGACCCAGATGTCGTCTCCTTCTGTCGGAGACTTCTCACCGAACTTGTTCTCTTCAAGCTCGCGCCGATCGGGATGTCGCTATGAAAGGCGACCGTGCGTGCCCCCAGCATCAATCGCGGGAGGCCGAGGTCAGGCATCGGGACGCCGAGTCCGGGGAAGCCATCGACACGCAGGGCAGACCTTCTTGTGTCCGCCCCGAGCAGGATGAAGTGCCAACCCCGTGGTAGCGGGGCGCCTTCACGGAAGTCATCCGGATCGAGATCCAGCATCGCAGCCACGCGACGTACCGTGGCCACGTTGCAGCACTCTTCGCGTGTGATTGCATCTCCAAGTTCAGTCAAGGTTGTCCCCGTTTTTCACGCCTACAGATGACGACGTTGCCGATGCGTGATTTCGACGTGCAACGATTCGTATATGCAATTAACTATGCACCTGTGAAGTGTAGTCGTCGACAAGTCAGGGAGAAATGGGTGCGATCTCGACTTAGGTGTTTTCACCTATGCATTATTGACTTCACCAATGAATTTAAATATCGTTGCGCCGTGCTTCGACTGTCGGGCACGAACGACCGTTTCGCTAAGGCGCGAACTGCGTGAACACCGTGACATTTGCGGCGACGTTCCAAGTGACTGCCAAGACACCGCCGCGCGTGGCGCATCCCTTCGACTTCTCAAAAGGACCACACATGAACTTCAAGTTCCATCACATGAATCTGTGCACTGACAGCCTGCCCAGGCTCACCAAGTTCTATCAAACGCTGTTCGACCTCGGAACGATCAAGGATGAAGAACACACGGTCGTCAGCGGCCAATCCCCGAGCCGCCCCTACACCGGCAAGGTCGACTTTCTGAGCGACGGCGCGATCGAGTTTCACTGGGCAGAGCGCGACCTCGATACAGGCTTCAAGATGAAGCAGTTCGTCAATCCGATGGCTCATGGTCACTTCTGCTTCCGGACCGACGACATCAAGGGCTTCATGCGCAGGTGCGACGAACTGGGGATCCGCTATTCGGACTACGGCACTTGGGCGATCCCGGGTTGGTACCAGGTCTTCCTGCAGGACCCGGACGGCAATGTCATCGAGGTGCACCAGCCGGGCGTGTTCGGCAAGTGAACTCCATGCTGCTGAAAGACAAAGTCTGCATCGTGGCTGGCGCCGCGTCGACACGCGGTATCGGCTACGCAACCGCGGAACTGTTTGTTGAACATGGAGCGAAAGTTGTCATCGTCGACGTGGCGATTGACGAACGCTCAGGTGCGGCTCTCGAGGCGTCGATCCGCCAAGCGACACGCTCCGATGCCGAAGTGCTCGCCGTTCGATGTGACATAGCGAACGCCGCAGACTGCGACCAAATGGTCAGCGCGGCGATCAAGCGCTTTGGAACCGTCGATTGCCTCGTCAACAGCGCCGGAATCGTCAGGGCGAAGCCCCTCGTGGAGATCAGCGAGCAGGAGTATGACCTCGTGGTCGACGTGAACCTCAAGGGCGCATTCAACCTTTGCAAGAGCGTGCTTAACTTCTTCTTGCAAAAACAGAATGGGGTGATCGTCAATGTCGCGTCAGCGGCTGCGCAGCGAGGAGGTGGTCTCGTGGGCGGCGCGCACTATGCAGCAGCCAAGGGTGGCGTGATCAGCCTTACCCGAACCATCGCACGCGAATATGGGGCGCAAGGCATTCGCGCCAATGTGATCTGCCCCGCGATGATCGAGACGACCATGTTGGACGGCCTCTCGGACGAGAGGCTGCTGGGCATCATCGATGGCATTCCGCTGCGACGTACCGGGACGACCAGAGAGGCGGCCGGCGTCTGCCTTTTCCTGGCCTCCGATCTCTCTGCCTACGTCACGGGGGCCACGCTGGACGTCAATGGCGGAAGCCATATCCACTAGGGGCGAGAAGCCCACCGTTTCCACCATGCGCGCGAGCCGCGCTTCTCAACCCATCGGCCGCAAATGGCCAGACTAGGAGACAAAAAATGATGCAACGTCGTACTGCCCTCAAGACGCTGGCCAGCGCTGCCGTCGCGACCTCAATGCCAGGCTTGGCGTTCGCGCAAGGCAACAAGATCTCGATGAAGCTGGGCATCTCGCTCGCGCAATCGCATCCCACCGTCGTGGGCTTGCAAGCCGCCTGCGCGGAGATCCTGAAGGAGTCCAATGGCCAGTTGGCCATCGAGGTGTTCCCTAACAGCCAACTCGGCAGCGACACGGACATGATCTCTCAGGTTCGCTCGGGTGCCATCGAGATGATGGCGACGGCAAGCGGTGTCTTCGCGACTCTGATTCCCAGTGCAGCAGTAGCCGTGACGCCGTTCGTGTTCCCCGACCTGGAGTCCGCTTTCCGCGCCATGGACGGTGACCTGGGCGCCCACATCCGCGCCGGCTTCACGAAAGTCAACCTGGTGCCGCTGGGCAAGGCATGGGATCACGGGTTCCGTCATGTCACGATGAGCACCAAGCCCGTCAAGACGGTGCAGGACCTGCAGGGCGTGAAGCTCCGCGTACCTGCGACGCCGGTGCTCCAGCAGACTTTCAAGGCGCTCGGGGCGTCTCCCACGACCATCGGCATCGGCGAGGCCTATACGGCGCTGCAAACCAAGGTCGTGGACGGCCAGGAGAATGGGCTCGCCATCATCGAGGCCCAGCGCTTCTATGAAGTCCAGAAGTACTGCTCGCTCACAGGACATGCGTGGGAGTGCTTCTGGATCGCTGCCAACCCGCGTACCTGGAGCGTGGTGCCCGAGAACCTGCGTCAGATTGCTGCCCGCGCCTTCGAAGCGCACGCCGTGAAGACGCGCGCCGCCATGGCCAGCCTCAATACCTCGCTCCAGGAAAGCCTGAGCAAGCGCGGATTGGTGTTCAACAATGTCGATCCCAAACCGTTCCGCGAAGCGCTGCAGAAGGCCGGGGCTTACAAGGAATGGAAGAGCAAGTTCGGCGATGAAACCTGGGCCTTGCTCGAGAAGTACGCAGGCAAGCTGGCCTGAGCAGGAAGGAAGAGACATGACTCACGCAAGCCAAGCAGGCGCCATGCCTATGCTGGAGGACGGGATGTTTCCCGCAGAGGGCGAGAGCCGACCGAAATCCGGCTGGATCATCCCACTCGAGGTCGTCGCCGCCCTCCTGATCGCAGGCATCGTTCTGCTCCTGTTCGGCGGAGTCGTGTCCCGGTACGTCTTCTCCCAGCCCATCGACTGGATCGACGAGACCGTGTCGATGGCATTCATCTGGGTCGGGATGATCGGTGCGGCCATCGCGATGCACAGAAACGAGCATCTCCGATTGGCGACATTCGTGGACAGGCTGTCGCCGAGAACCCGTGAATTCGTGAATGCAGTCGCGCTTGTGTGCGTTGCCGCGTTCCTGATCGCGCTTATTCCGCCTGCGATCGAGCACGCGAAGCAGGAATGGGTGATCGAGATGCAGACCCTGCACATCCCGAACACCTTCCGCGTCGGCGCCATCGCGGTCGGCGCCCTGCTCATGCTCGCCGTGGTCCTGCTGCACGTGGCTCGCACGGTTCCCAAGGCCCAGTTGGCATGGGCCGCTGTCATGGTCGGCGGCGCCGCCCTAGCGTTCTACCTTTTGTCGCCGTTCATCGCCCAGTTCAAGGTGGGAAGCCTGGTCCTGTTCCTGGTCGGCGTCGTGGCACTGCTGCTGGCCGCAGGGACACCGATCGCCTTCTGTTTCGGGATTGGCGTCATGGGGTACCTCGCGTTCGGGACCGCGGTCCCGATCGGTGTAATCGTCGGCCGGATGGACGAAGGCATGTCAAATCTCGTTCTCGTCTCGGTTCCCGTTTTCGTGCTGCTGGGGTGCATCCTGGACGCGACTGGCATGGGGAAGGCCATCATCGACATCCTCGCGGCCCTCATCGGACACATCAAGGCGGGCATGTCCTATGTGCTGCTGGGGTCGCTCTTCATCGTGTCCGGCATCTCGGGCTCTAAGGTCTCCGACATGGCGACAGTCGCTCCGGCGCTGTTCCCCGAAATGACGCGGCGCGGGAACAAGCGACCCGAGATGGTGGCGCTTCTGGGAACGGGGGCGGCAATGGCGGACACCGTGCCGCCGAGCATCGTGCTGATCGTTCTCGGGTCGGTGGCCGGCGTATCCATCGCCGGTCTGTTCCAGAGCGGGTTCGTGATTGCGATGGTGCTGCTGCTGACGCTAGTGGCCGTTGCGCGCTGGAAGGCCAGGAAAGAGCAGACCGATGGCACGAAGCGACCGGCGTGGAACAAGATCGGACGCCTGGCACTGATCGCCGCTCCGGCGCTTGCACTTCCCTTCCTGATTCGCAGCGCAGTGGGCGAGGGCGTGGCGACGGCAACCGAGGTGTCCACCATCGCCGTGATCTACGCGCTGATCGTCGGACATGTGCTCTATGGTGGCCTTCGTTTCGGAAGGCTCTACGGAATGCTGGTCGAAACGGCCGCGTTGAGCGGAGCGATTCTGATGATCCTGGGCACAGCGTCAGCGATGGCGTGGGGCATTACCCAAAGCGGCGTGGTGCAGGTGATGTCGCAGTTCCTGACGACGATGCCCGGCGGTGCGTTCGCCTTCATGGCCGCCTCCATCGTGATCTTCGTGGTGCTCGGATGTCTGCTGGAAGGGCTGCCAGCGGTCCTGCTGCTTGCGCCGATCATGTTTCCCATCGCGAAAAAGCTCGGGATCCACGACATCCAATACGCCATGGTCATCGTCTCCTCGATGAACATCGGCCTGATGTTGCCGCCCGTCGGCGTGGGCTTCTACGTGGCCTGCCGGATCGGGGAAGGCCGGCCGGAGGAGGTCATGCGGGCCATCTGGCCCTACATGGCGGCCCTGCTCGTCGGCGTGATCGTGATCGCGACCGTCCCGGCGCTTTCGACCATTGCCCTGTAGCGCGAGGACCTCCACGATGAAAGTGTTCATGACCGGCGCCGCCGGCTATATCGGGGGCAGCATCGCCGCGCGACTGGTCGCCGACGGCCATGTTGTTCGGGGGCTGGTGCGCGACGGCGCAAAGGCCGACCTTCTTCGCACGCGAGGCGTCGAGCCCGTTCCCGGCAGCCTGGACGACAGCGAAGTCCTGGCCCGCGAGGCACGCGACGCGGATGGCGTCGTAAACACCGCCAACGCGGATCATTTGCCTTCGCTGGAGGTGATGCTCGCAGCGCTGGAAGGATCCGGCAAGCCGCTTCTGCACACCAGCGGCTCGAGCGTCATCGGCGACGATGCCCGCGGCAACCGCCCCTCGGACACCGTCTTCGATGAAGACACGCCGTTCGTGGTCGAACCCGGCAAGCGCGCCCGGCACGCGCTCAACGAGGCCGTGCTGGCCGCCGCAAGGCGCGGTGTGCGCACGGTCGTGATCTGTCCGACCTTGATCTACGGTGCGGGCAGAGGATTGAACCCGCACAGCATTCAGATCCCATTCCTTGTGGAGCAGGCGCGAGCACAAGGTGTGGTGCGAGTCGTGGGCCACGGCCTCAACCGCTGGTCCACGGTGCACATCGACGACCTGACGGACCTGTACGCGCTTGCGCTGGACAAGGCGCCGGCCGGCTCCTTCTACTTCGCCGAGAACGGAGAAGCCTCGTTCGCAGCCATCGGCGAGGCTATCGCCGCTCGCCTTGGGACAACCGGTGTCGAGCCGCTCCCGGCAGAGGAAGCGGCAAGGCTGTGGGGGCCGGGCCGCGCGTACTACACCTATGGAAGCAACAGCCGCGTCTTCGCAAGGCGAGCGCGGCGCGAATTGGGATGGACGCCTCGCCATGATTCCGCGCTGGCGTGGATCCGCAACGAGATGCCCATCTGAGGAAAGACGAACGATGATCCTGGAACTTGCCGACATTCGCGTCCATTCCGGCCAGCAGGCCGAGTTTGAACAGGCCGCGCGCCATGGCCTCGAAACGGTTCTTTCGAAGGCGGATGGCTTTCGCAAATACGAGGTACGCCGAAGCGTCGAAACTCCCGAACGATTCGTACTGCTGATTCACTGGGACACTCTGGAAGACCACACAATCGGGTTTCGCGCGTCGCCGGCATATGCGCAATGGCGGGCTATCGTCGGCCCCTTCTTCGCGCAACCTCCCTTCGTCGAGCATTTCGAGTTCTGCGCCTCGCTTTCGGCATGATGCCCCGGACCTCCTTCTTCGAAGGGCGGGAGTAGGGCCCCGCGCGAAGAGGCTGCCCAAGGTCTTTCTGTCGCGCCTCTCGGAGTGATGGACGGGAGCTACGTCGCGAAGAGCACGCGCTATTTGTCGCTCAGGCTGGCGCAAGTCGCGTTGCTAGATTTGCTAGCAACGCGGGATGAGGTTCGTGCCCGACGCCGGGCGCCAAGTCCAAGGTCGCGTCAACGCCCAATTCAAGCAGCCGCGCTTGCGCGGACTGTCCCCGAGCAGCGGGCATCACTGGGTCTGCACTGCCATGCAAAAGATGAATCGCAGCGGCGGATTTCTGCTGCGGCAGCGTGGCGAATCGTCCCGCAATGGCGACGATGCGCAGCGCGGGAGGCGCTGCGAGCTTGGTGGATTCGAGCGCCATGATCGCGCCCTGTGAGAAACCGGCGATCAACGTGCGTTGTTCATTGACACGCGAAGCCTGCTGCCAGTGCCGCACGGTCGCCACGAAGACTGGCATGGCCGCATCCACGCGTGCCTGGCGATTGGCCTCGGTCACGTTGCGCACCGAGAACCACTGGAGTCCGTTGGAAATATCAGAAGGTTCGGGCGATGCGACGCTGACCACCATGGCGTTTCGGTCGTGGTTGGTGAACCAGCGCGCGACGCCCAGCATGGATTGCGGTACGGAGCCGACACCGTGCGTGAGCAGCACCAGACTGGACGCTGGGCCTTCGGGTTGTTGGACGATGATGGACATGGAAGACACGTGTTTTTTTCCTGGACATGCGATGAGTCAGGCCGCGGCGGACACGCCGGGCAGTTCACCGAATACGTAACCTTCCATCGAAAGTACACCGTAGGTGACGCCGCCTTCGATGACTTCGACAGGTTCCCCCGCGCTGCTGGTACCGGCTGCGACGAGCAGCGGCAAGTAGTGCTCGTCCGAAGGGTGGGCGCGACGGCCGTGCGGGGCACCTCGGAGGTCGACCAAGGCGCTCACGTCATGCTCAATGGCCGCCCGGCGTGCCCACTGCACGAACTCTCGCACGTAGTCCTCGGGCGCCTCGGTTTCGGACTGGCGGAACTCATACAGGTTGTGCGTGAGGCTGCCCGAACCCACGACAAGTACACCTCGCTCACGCAACGGCGCCAGAGCGCGCCCGAGGGCGAGTGCATTGGCGGGACGCAGTTCAATCGGCAGCGACAGTTGAAACACCGGCACCGATGCGTCAGGCAGCATGTGCATCAGCGGCACCCAGGCACCATGGTCCAGCCCCTGCTCATCCACCAGTTGCGCGGAGAGCCCGGACTGCGTCAACAACTCGGCCACCTCACGCGCTACGTCCGGCGCCCCTTCAACGGGGTAATGCAGCGCGTACAACGATGCGGGGAAACCGCCGAAGTCGTGGACGGTCTGAGGCCGCGCACTGGCCCCGATGCGCAGGCCGCGGGTGCGCCAGTGCGGCGATATCACCAGGACGGCCCGCAGCCCGGACAGCGCGAGGACACGTTTGCCGATGGCGTGCAGCAGCGGGCCGGCCTGACCAGGTTCCGCCGCAAAGGTGGGGGCACCGTGTGAGACGAAGAGAGCAGGAAACTTCATGGGACGCTCCTTGGCGCTGGCGTCCCCCGCGCCGCAAGGCACAGGGGACGCAGGCGGACTACTTGACGAGGCCGAACGGGTCTTTCACCGGGCGCTTGGCGGGGTCGGCGTTGTTCCAGAATTGCTGCACGATCCAGCCGTACTCGGGCAGGCCGTTGATGAACGGCGGCAGCATGTCGTTGCCCGACGGAAGCTTCCAGTCGGCCTGCAGCTCCGCACCGAGGGCATAGACGGTGTTGAGTTGCGCGCCCGCGGCACTCATGCGCTGCATCGCGGCTTCGGCTTCGTACTTGCTCCAGGCGCCCGATGCATCGACCACCGGGTGTACAACGTAGCCGTCGTTGATCATCGCCAGCGTCGGCAGCGCCACGCATGTACCCAGCGTCACACCCGAGATGATGATGTGCTTGCGGCCCGTCTTGGCGACCAGGTTCTCCAGTGCCTTGCGGAAGGTCGGATCCTCGTAGGCGTTGATGATGCCGGTGCGGCGGTAGATAGGCTGGTCCTTGAAGATTTCCTTGAGTTCCGGCAGCAGGTCGCCGTTCTGCCATTGGGCATTCGATGACGACAGGAGCACCGGGATCTTGAGAGCCTTGGCCATCTGCGCCAGCGACACCACATTGGCCTTGTAGCCCGAGGCTTGGGCGAAGTCGCGCACGCTGGCCATCAGGCCGACCTGATGGTCGATGAACAGGATGATGCTGTTGTCGGGGGTGGGCTTTTCGTAGGCCGCACGGCCGGCCTTGCGGGCGTCCGCCGGGCTGGTTTTGGTGGACAGTGCCTTGTCGGTGATCGGGCTCACGATGTCGGCCGGGCGATCCTGCGCAGCAGCGAGGGTGGTGGCAGCCGCCAGGGCGATTGCGGCGGTAACTCGGGTCAGCTTCTTGTGCATGTGTGTTCTCTTTGGCGATGACGATCGAGGTGAATCAGGCGCGGCGGATCCAGGTGGGCGAGATCTGCGTGCCTTGTCCAGCGCCGTAGGCGAAGTAAATGTTGAGACCTGCCACTGGCTCCAGGTAGCGCGCGTTCTTCAGCCCGCCCGCGTCCACGGCGGCAAAGCCGATGCTTTCGATCAGTGCACGCACGGTCTGCTTGGCACGCTCGTCGTCGCCGGCATAGAACACGGGCACGGTCTGGCCGTTTGCGAACGCCGGGCCTTCGGCCAGCACCTGGGCCAGCACGGTGTTGAAAGCCTTGACTACTTGCGCGCCAGGCAGCGCCTTGGCGATTTCTTCGGCGGCGGACGTCTCGAAGCCCAATGTCAGACCCATGTAGTCATTCGTCAGCGGGTTCGTGATGTCCACCACCACGCGACCTTCGAGCGAGCCGAGTGCCTTCAGCGCGGGCACGGCATCGGCAAAGCCGGTGGCGACGATCACGACTTGCGAATCGCCCAGCGCGTCGGCCGGGGCCGCGACCGTGACGCCCGGATGCGCGGAGGCCAGCGCCTGAGCCTTGGCCAGATCGCGCGCGGTCACGCGCACTTTGTGGCCGGCGGCGGTGAGTTGTTTGGCAAAGCCCGCGCCCATGTTGCCGGCGCCGATGAGTGTGATGTTCATGATGAAAGTCCTTCAGTGGTTGGGTGGAGCCGCGGAGATCGAGGTGCCCAGCGGCCTGTCCGCCAGCAAGTTGTGCTGGCACGGGAAGGACTTTATTAATATCGAATGTCGAGATAAATAACTGCGTGCAACATATATTGTTCTGAAAGTCGAAACAATGGACGTTCTTCAAGCCATGAAAACCTTCACTGCGGTTGTCGAGGCCGGCAGCTTCGTCGGTGCGATGGACGCGACGGCGCTGTCCAAGCCCGCCGTGTCGCGGCATGTCAACGAGCTGGAGGGGCACCTGGGCACGCGGCTGCTGCAGCGCACGACGCGCCGGCTCTCGCTCACCAGCGAGGGACAGCTCTACTACCAGCGTTGCAAGGAGGTCCTGCAAGCCGTCCAGGAAGCGGAGGCCGAAGTGGGGGCGAGCACCGGTCAGGCCCAGGGACGTCTGCGCATCGGCGCGCCGCAGACCTTCGGCGCGTTGCACTTGGCGGCGCTCTGGGGGCGATTCGCGGCAGAGAACCCCCAAGTCACGCTGGACATCGTGCTGTCGGACCGCGTGGTCGACCTGGTCGAGGAGGGCTATGACCTGGTCGTGCGCATCGCGCGGCTGTCCGACTCCAACCTTGTCAGCCGTCCGCTTGCCAGTACGCGCATGGTGCTGTGCGCCTCGCCGACCTACCTCGCGCAGCACGGCAAGCCGGCACAACCGCACGCGCTGGAGAAGCACGATGTGGTGTCGTACACCTACTGGTCATCCGGGGACGTGTGGAGCTTCCAGGGGCCACGAGGCGAGGTCACGGTGCGCACGCACTCGCGCATCCACGCCAACAACGGTGACACCTGCCGCGCAGCGGCACTCGCGCATCAAGGCATCATCCTGCAGCCCGATTTCCTGGTTCACGAGGATCTGCGCAGTGGCGCCCTTGTCGAGCTCATGCCAGAGTTTCGCGCAACTGAGCTGGGCATCTTCGCCGTGTACCCGACGCGAAAGCAACTGCCACTAAAGGTGCGGCGACTCATCGACTTTCTGGTGGACGCGTTGCGGGATCCGCCTTGGGGCCGGGAGCCAAGCTCGCACGTGTGATGTGTTGATGGCGGGCTGCGGGGACTGTGCGTCGACGGGCGGTTCTTTTAGCCCATCCGATTTCTGGTTGGTTAATCAAATCTTAAAACCACTAAAAAGTTATTAAAGCCGCTCCCTCAGCATCCGCTCCAGAGGGTGACGACATGGTGTCGATCGCCAGGTATCCCTACTGGAGTCCCCATGCTGAATTGCCTCGTATTCGCTGGCGTCCCGCTCAGGTCGACGCTGGCCCCGAGGGCCCGCGCGGCAAAGGCCACGCTGGTCCTGTCGCTGGCTGGCGCCTTGTTGCTGGGCGGTTGTGCCACCCCCCAGCGCCCCGATCCCCTTGAAGCCATGAACCGCCAGGTCTTCGGCTTCAACGAAACCGTAGACAAGGCTGTGATGGCCCCTGTCGCCCGTGGCTACGAGCGCGTTGTGCCAGAGCCGGTTCGCGGTGGCGTCAGGAACTTCTTCGCCAATCCCCGCGACCTTGGCGCCGGCGTCAACCTGGTGCTGCAAGGTCGGCCGAAAGAAGGCCTGACCGATCTGGCGCGCGTGGCGACGAACACCACGGTGGGATTGCTCGGCGTGTTCGATGTTGCGACACCGCTGGGGCTGCCGCGCCAATCCGCTGATCTGGGCCAGACCCTTGGGCGCTGGGGCGTCGGATCAGGAGCCTACGTTGTCTTGCCCCTGATGGGCCCCTCGACCGTGCGCGACACCGCCAACATTCCGATCGACATGATGCTGACGCCGCAGACCTTCGTTTCCAACAGCGCGCTCGGCGGTGGGTTGACCGTGGCGCAGTTCGCGAGCAAGCGTGCGGATCTTCTGCCGGCAACGCGCCTGCTCGACGACGTCGCGCTCGATCGCTATCTCCTTGTCCGCGACACCTATCTGCAACGCAGACAAAGCCTCGTCCTTGGCGCCTCGCAGCCCGGTCGGAGCAGCGATGACAGCGCGGCGCCGCCTGCTGCAAACCACTGATTTTTTCAACCCCGAGGATTTCCATGACAGAACGAATCCGCCTTGTGAAGCAAGGCAAGAACTTCCGCGCCCACCTGCCTTTCACGGCCATCGCCGCAGGGGTCGCGTGCGCCGCTTTCCTTTCGCCGGCGTGGGCACAGGCCGATGCAGAAAAAAGCCCCGAAGCGAGTTCGCAATGGGGCCTTGGCATTGGCGTGGCCATGGAGCAAAAGCCCTATCGCGACTTCAACAACAAGGCCCAGGGCATTCCGATGATCACCTACGAGAACAAGTGGGTCAGCGTCGCGTTTCCGAGCGCCGATCTGAAGCTGACATCCGTAGGGCCGGTTTCTTTGCGGCTGCGCGCGCGGCTCGCTGGAGACGGCTACGAGGCCGACGACTCGCCATTCCTCAATGGCATGGACAAGCGCAAGAGCGGCCTGTGGCTGGGCGGCGCGGCCATCTGGCGCAATGACATTGCCAACCTGTCGGCCGAACTGCTGGCCGACGGATCGGGCAACAGCAAGGGCTCTCGGTTCAAGGTACAGGTCGACCGACGCTTCGCTGCAGGTGCCTTCGGCTTCACGCCTCGCCTGGCGGCACATTGGGTGGACAGCAAGTATGTCGACTACTACTACGGCGTGAAGGACTCCGAAGCTCAGTCCGGCCGGCCGGCCTATGTAGGGAGGTCGAGCGCCAACATGGAGGTGGGCCTGCGTGTGGACTACGCCGTGGCCCCCAAGCAAACGGTGTTCCTGGACGTGAGTGCGACCAGCTTCGGCAGCGGTATCAAGAACAGCCCGCTCGTCAGCCGATCCAGTCAGTCCGGCGTGCGTCTGGGCTACGTCTACCGGTTCTGAGAAACCCTAGCCGCGCTTGCGCGGCCAGAGGGCTGCATGGCGCACCAGCGCTTCAGATTGCAGGGCCTGCAAAGAGCTTCGGTGCGCCTTCACGCGGGCCCGTCGGTTCAGGCCCGGCGTCTTCCACGCGAAATGACTTCCTCCCTCACACCCAGCCGGAGCATTCCATGACCTTCCTTCATTTTTTCCGCCTTGCAGGCATCGCAGCCATACTCGCCGCAGCCTTCAACGCCCACGCCGGCAGCTTCGCTGCGTCCGTGGCCTCCAGTGCCGGCTCCGCATCCAGCAACGGCGTGTCCGCGTCGCTGCGCGGTTCCAGCAAGAGTTCGTTCGACGGCGACAAGGTGGCCGAAGGCGACTACCGCATCACGGAGATCGCGCGGGCCAGCGACCGCGAGGGCTTCACGCGCGTCGCAATGCAGAGCGACGGCGACGCGCAGCGGCGCATCGTGCTCGAACTGCCGCAAGCCACTTTCGCGAAGGAACGCCTGGGCCTCGGTGACCTTGTGCACGCACAGCAGCGCACCTACGGCACCGCCTTCGCACGTGGCGATACGCGCGAGGCGTTCTACCTCGTGCTCACCGACGACTGGTACGGGGGCCTCGCCGCGCGCGCCGTGAGTCTTTGATCGTGGCTCGCAAGTTGAAGGCACTGCTGGGCCTTGCGGCCATCCTCGCCTTCGCAGGGGGCGCTGCACACGCAGCATCCTTGCATTTCTGCGATCGCGCGAAACCGCTCACAGCGAGTCAGCAGGATCGCCTGCTGCGTTTCACCGCCGTCGTGCAAGAAGCGCTTTCGAACACTGGCAGAGACGCCGTGCTGATCAGCCGCTCCGGGCTCGATCTCTCGCGGTTTCACATCCGCTACTCCCACGCCGCCATCGCCTGGAAAGCTGCGGACGGTACCTGGTCCGCACGGCAGCTGTACTACGCCTGCGACGAAGGACACCCGCGCCTCTACGACCAGGGCCTGGCCGGCTTCGTCATGGGCATCGACGACGCTGCGCTAGGCTACGTCTCCATCGTGGCGCTGCCCTCCGAAGCGGCACAGGCGCTGCGCAGCGCGGCGCTCGACACGCCGCGCGCCATGCATCTGCTGGCCGCGCGCTACAGCGCCAATGCCTATCCGTTCAGCCTGCGCTACCAGAACTGCAATCAGTGGGTCATGGAGCTGCTTGCCGTGGCGTGGGGCAGGCTGCCCGACGGAGACGACCTGCGCGAGCGCGCCCAGCAATGGTTGCGCGAAGCACCCTACAAACCCGAGCCGGTCGATGTCGGCTCGCATGCGCTCATCTTCGCGTCGAACTTCGTACCCCTGCTGCATCTGGACGACCACCCGGAGGACGACACCTATGCGCTCAGGCTTCGCATCAGCCTGCCCTCGGCCGTGGAGGCCTTCGTGCGCGAGCAACGCCCCGGGAGCGAGCGCGTCGAGCTGTGCCACGACAGCAGGCAGGTCGTGGTGCACAGTGGCTGGACACCCGTCTCCGATGGCTGCTCTCCGGGCGAGAGCGATCGTGTCGTGTCGCTCGACTAGCGCGCAGGCAAGGGGAACACAATGATTTGGCTCATCCCCACGATCGCTGTACCGGTCGGTATCGCACTGAGCGCCTGGGTCCTCCTCCGGCGAGGCCCCGGGATCGATGAGAGCTTCAGAACGACCGAATGGCTGGATGCTTGTAGTACGCAATTCCTGCTGCATGTCGAGGACGCCGGTTTGCTCGGCGTGGGCTCTCCGGCGTTTTTCCGGCGCATCAAGGTCGGCCAGGTCGCCGCTTGCGAGCCCGACGGTGACGGCCGCGGCGCGATGCTGCTGATCTTCGTGAACGCGCCCTATGACAAACCCGAGGGCGCCAACACACGCTTCTGGCATACGAGCGGGTTCGGCCTGCAGCTCATCTCGAGCGGCGCGACGCTGAGCACGCCGTCGTTCACATCCTCCCTGCTCTGGGGTATTGTCTTTGGCGCGTCGGGCGACGCC
This sequence comes from Variovorax sp. OK212, assembly GCF_900112425.1. Classification (GTDB taxonomy): domain Bacteria; phylum Pseudomonadota; class Gammaproteobacteria; order Burkholderiales; family Burkholderiaceae_C; genus Variovorax. The sequence goes on from NZ_FOLP01000012.1 coordinate 46,107, forward strand.
AGCGGTCCGGTCGCCTGGGAGAACACAAGCTTCGCGCCACTCCTGCAACCGGACGACAGCAAGTGAAATACCCCTCCAGCTTTGCAGTCGCCCACGCCGCAGTGCTCGCTCTGGTGCTCGGCGTCTTTCTGATGGACGGCTGCGCGCAGAGGCAATCGAGCACTTCCCTGAAAACTCTAGATGCGCCGGCTTCAACACCGGCACAGGGGCCTTACCGATGAATGTCCTGTTCCTCAAATCCGGAGGCGGGACGTGCGATGAATTTGGCGGCGTGCTCGGAAGATGTGGCTTTTCCGTCGACGTGATCGACTCCCCCGATGCAGGCGCGTGGCTTTTCGCAGGCAAGCCGTATGCACTGATTCTTGTTGACGCCGTGCAGCCGGCAGCCGCTCATGCGGTGATACGTTCCGTGCGGCGTAGCAGCAGTGCTCCGCTGCTGGTATTGATCCAGCGAGACCAGGTGGTCGAACGCCTTGAAGGACTGGCCCGGGGTGCGACCGAGTACCTGGTCAAGCCTTGTGCGCCGGCCGATCTGGTGGCGCGCGCCTGGGCGCTTGCATCTGGCAATCATGGTCTGAAGTCGGCCGTCCTGCGATTGGCGGACTTGGCCATCGACCGCGCGCGCGGCAAGGCGTTCCGTCAAGACGTAGACCTCGGCCTCAGTGCCACGCTGTTCGAGCTTCTGGATGCGCTGATGGCACGCAGAGGCCGGGTGTGGTCGCGCGCTGAGCTGATCAAGGCCGTGTGGGGATCGGGCGCCGGCGAGAGGGACAATATGGTCACGGTTGGCATCCTCAGGCTGCGTCAGAAATTGGACGATCCGTTTGATCTGAAGCTGCTCCACACGGTGCGCGGTCAGGGGTACGTGCTGAAGCTGTGCAACGGCCATCAGGAAATCAAGCTCCGGATGGCTTTGTGCAGACAGGGCTGCATCGCCCCAACGCCTGGATTTTCGGCAACACGCTGGCCTTGATCGTCGCGTTGCCAACTTGAATGTCAAGCTGCCTTTCTGTTTCCGGTTTGGACGGCGACAGATTTTCTCTTCCAGAGGTGGCCCTCACCATTCCTCGGCCGTCGGTCCGGGAGCGAGTACAAAGCTAAGTCGGGGCTTTTACCGAGGGGAAAACGACCCGTATGCAGCAACCTCGCCCTTCCAATCCATCCCCGGTCTCGATCGTTGCATGGTGTAGTTGGGAAATCCCGGCCACCAGCGACAACCCAATACCGCTACCGTGCACGGAAGTACCTGCGACTCGATAGAAGCGTTCGAAGATCGCCTGTCGTTCCGACAGCGGGACGCCAGGACCGTCGTCCGCCACTTCGACATAGACCCGTTGTTCCGCCGCTTGCCCGCCTTCCTGTGTGGCGGCGGCCTCATGCCCGCAACTGACGCGGATGCGTCCTCCCTTTGCGGTGTAGCGCAGCGCGTTGTCGATCAGGTTACGCAGCAGGATACCCATCTCATCGATATTGCAGAGGATGATGCAATTGTTGCGAATATCGAGTTGGATCGAACGCTCCTGCTGGAGGGCATAGGTGTCGAAATCTCGTACCACGAGCAGAGCGAGATCGCTCAAGTTCGCAAGCGCGTGCTGTGGGGCGTTGGCGCTCGAATTCAGCCGAGCCAGGTCGAGCAGCTGTTCGGACAGTCGTGTGCTTCTCTGCGCGACCAGAAGCAGTTTTGTCAGCGCCACGTCCTTGTCGGCCAATGTGGTGGCACGCAGCGCAATCTGGGCGTGCGCCTGCAGTGTGGAAAGGGGTGTGCGCAACTCGTGCGCGGCATCACCGATGAAGCGGCGCTCGCCTTCGACCGACTCGGAGAGCTGTTCCAACAGATGATTGAACGATGCAATCAGCGGATGCAACTCGCGCGGCAGGGTAGAAGAGGTCAGCGGCGTGAGGTCGAACTTGCGGCGGCTTCGCATGGCGGCCTCCAGCGCCACCACCGGCTTGAGTGAGCTGCGAACCACGAACCACATCAACGTGCCTACGATCAGCAAAAGAATCGAGCTGAGTACCAAGCCAACCAACGCTTCGTGCTGCATTTCGGCATCCACCACGCTGTGGAGATTACCGACCTGCACGTAGATTCGGCCTTCGGAATCCGAGACGGAATAGACGCGCCACCGCCTTCCCTCGATCACCGTGGTGGCAATGCCATCCTCAAAGTCAGGCCGTAGCGGGGATCCGGGTGCCCCGGGCGTACGAACGGACAATCGTTTGCGGTCGATCCAGACTTGAAAGACGAGCTGCTCGCTCTCTGCCAGTGCGGGATCCCGCAACTGCAGTCCCGGCCCCGTCGCGACCATGTCCTTGCCAGCCGGAATTGTCAGCAGGATGCGCGTGGCAATGGTCTTGAGCTTGTCGTCCCAGATGCTGGCCTTGTTGTGCGAGAGATATGCGAAAAGCATCGCGAATGCCACGATCCAGCATAGGGCGATGGTTGCGCCCAGCACCAGGATCATTCGCGCGTACAGTGATTTCGAGTTCACGGCGGAGGTTGGTCGACAACGTAGCCGTGGCCGTGAACGGTGCGGATCAGGTCGTCGCCGAGCTTGCGGCGCAACTGGTGAATGAATACGGCAATGGTGTTGCTTTCGACGACGCTGGCCGTTCCGTAGACCACATCCTGCAGTTGGTCGCGCGTGACGACGTGGCCGGGGCGTTCGAGCAGGGCAAGCAGGGTGCGGTACTCGTGCGCGCTCAGCGGCACGTCAACGCCTGCCTTGGTGACCACGCGGCGACTGCGGTCGACCGCGACGTCGCCACGGGAAAAAACGGGGATCACGCGACCCTGGCTGCGGCGGATGACCGAACGGACGCGCGCCCACAGTTCATCGAACTGGAAAGGCTTGACAAGGTAGTCGTCGGCGCCTGCATCGAGGCCGTGGATGCGTTCGCTCAACTGATCGCGCGCCGTGAGAATGAGAACCGGTGTCGGGTCGTAGCGGCTTCGCATCGATCGCAGCACCGTCAGTCCCGACTCCCCTCCCGGCAGGCCCAGGTCCAGCAGCACTGCGGCATAGGAATGGTCGATCAGGGCGATCCGGGCGGCAGATGCATTGCCGACGCGATCGATGGACCAGCCGCTCTGGCGTGCGCCATCGCACACGGCCTCACCCAGCATGTCGTCGTCTTCTACGAGGAGCAGGTGCATGGATAGGAACTTCTTTTGGCCAAGTGGGACATCTTGAATGATGACCGTGGAATATTAGGATCTTTTTAAGGTGCGTGGTGGCTGCCGAGCGCTTGGTCGATTGCGGCTGTGAATAGGGGCAGTCGTCCGCTAGCTGTGGCGGCGAGATGCACTATTGCGCGACACGCGACCTGAACCAGCGCTCGAATCCGTTGACATACGTGAATACCACAGGGACCACGAGCAGGCTGAGCAGTGTCGAGGTCACGAGACCACCGATCACAGCGATCGCCATCGGCTGACGAAAGCTCGCGTCCGAGCCCAAACCGAGGGCGATGGGCAGCATGCCTGCGATCATCGCTACCGTGGTCATCACGATCGGCCTCGAACGCTTATGGCAGGCATCGATCAACGCGTCCATGGGAGGAAGGCCGCGGTCCCTCATGCCGACGACTGTGTGTTCCACCAGCAAGATCGAGTTCTTGGTGACGATGCCCATGAGCATCACCAATCCGATCATCGACGGAACATCCAGCTCACTTCGCGCCAGAAGCAGCGCCACGAAGGCTCCGCCCAGCGACAGCGGAATCGCCGAAAGGATGGTGACGGGCTGCAGGAAGTCTTTGAAAAGAAGCACCAGCACACAGAACATGCACAGCACGCCAGTGAGGATCGCGAGGCCGAAGCCCGAGGTCAGCTCGGCCGCCACTTCGGCATCGCCCGTATTGATCAGCGAAACGCTCGACGGCATCTGCTGCGCCGCTGGCAGTGCACGGGCTGCTGTCAGTGCCTCGCCCAGCGGCATGCCGCCGAGGTCGGCGCTCACGGTGACGTAGCGGCGCCTGTCGTAACGGTCGATCTGTGCCGGGCCGCTTTCAACAGCCAGTTCGGCCACGCTCGACAGCGGTACCAGTCCGTTGCGCGAAGGCACTCGCAGGCTAGCGAGCGCTTCGATGTCCTGGCGCGTCGTATCGGGCACGCGCACACGGATGTCGACCTGGCGGCTGTCGAGGTTGAGCTTGGGCAACTGCGCATCGAAATCGCCACTGGTGGCAATTCGGATGGTCTCGCCAATCGTGGCCGTGCTCACTCCACGCTCGGCGGCACGTTTCAGGTCGGGCCGCACGATGATTTCTGGGCGCTCAAGGCTGGCTGTTGTGCGAATACTCGAGAGTCGACTCACGCCGCGTAAATCGCGCTCGAAGGCTTGCGCACTTGCTTTCAGTGCCTGCGCGTTGTCACTCGTGAGAATCAACGACATCTGTTCGCCTGCGCCGCCACCGCTCACGGCAAAGCGTGCACCCGGTAGCGTGGTGAGTATCCTGCGCACACTCTTTTCGATCGCCATTTGCGAGGGGCGGTCTTCACGGGCTCGCAGCACCAAGGTCAGCGCGCTCTTGCGCACATCGGAAGCCTGGCCCGCACCACCGATTTGTGCGGCTCCCACGGCGGTAAATACGCTGCGAATTCCCGGGACGTCGTGCAGCGCACCGCGCACGCGCTCCGACACTTCCACGGTGTCGCTCAGCGAACTGCCCGGCGGTAGCTCGACGTTGACCGTGGTGAAGCCGCGATCCGATGCGGGAATCAGGCCTGAGGGTATCAGCGGGATCAGCGCGATCGAGATCAGGAAGAACGCGGTGGCTGCGGCCATCGTTGTCCAGCGGTGCGTCAGGCACCACCGCACCGAGTCCAGGTAGACGCGCATGAGCTTGCCGTCTGCCTCCGGCTTTCCCGACGGTGCATGCGGCTTGAGCAGCCATGAGGCCAAGATGGGTGTCAGCAGGCGCGCCACGAGCAGCGACGCCAGCACTGCGATCACCGCAGTCCAGCCGAACTGCTGAAAAAAGAGACCCGGTATGCCACTCATCAACGTGGTTGGCACAAAAACCACCACCAGCGTCATCGTGGTTGCGATCACCGCCAACGCGATCTCATTGACTGCGTCGCCGGTGGCCTGCAGCACGGACTTACCCATGCGCCGGTGGCGTTCGATGTTCTCGATCTCGACGATGGCATCGTCGACCAGGATGCCGACGATCACCGCCAGAGAAAGCAGCGTCAGTGTGTTGAGCGAATAGCCGAGCCAGGACATCGCCGCGAACGCCGGCAAGATCGACAGCGGCAGGGCAGAGGCTGCCACCAGCGTGGCACGCCAGTCACGCAGGAACCACCAGACGACCAGCACCGCAAGGATCGCTCCCTCGTACAGCATCTGCATCGAGCCGTGGAACTGTTCGCGGGTGTATTCCACACTCCCCGATACCGGCGTGACGACCAGAGACGTGTCGGCCGCCTGCATGCGTTCTAGCGCTTCGGTGACGCCCTGTGCGATTCGCGTCTCGTCGAAGCCTTTGGCGCGATAGACGCTGAATCCCACGACGGCCTTGCCGTCCAGCAGTGCGGCCTGGTTGCGTTCGGCATTCGTATCGTGCACCGATGCCACTTGGTCCAGCCGCACCTCGCGACCATCGGCCAGGGCCACCGGCATGTCCACCAGTTCGGCGGCCTGTCGCACCGTCGCAACCGTTCTTACCGATTGCTCGGAGAGGCCGATCTGGCCGCGCCCACCGGAGGATTCCTGCTGGGTGCGCCGCAATGCCCGCGAGACGTCGGTTGTCGTCACGCCAAGCGCATTCATCTGTGCGGTATTCACTTCGACGCGGACTTCGCGCTGGACGCCACCCAGCCGGTCCACGCGTCCGACACCGGGTACCGCGAGCAGCGCTTTGCCGACAGCGTCATCGACGAACCACGAGAGCGCTTCCTCGTTCATTCGATCGGATGCGATGGCGTAAGTGAGGATCGGGCTGCCGCGTTCGGTGACGGCGCTGATGGTCGGTTGCAGTAGATCCGCTGGCAGGTTCGAACGCACGCGATCGACCGCATCTTTCGTGTCGATCAGGGCGTCCGAAAGCTTCTTCTCCAGCGAAAACTCCACACGGATTTGCACGCTGCCGTCGGTGATCGACGTGCGTGTGTGCTTGAGTCCGGTGATGGTGGCGAGCGAATTCTCTACCGTGCGAGCGACCTCGGTCTCGAGCTGGGCGGGAGCCGCGCCAGGCTGAGAGAGCACGATGTTCACGGTCGGCAGGTCCAGGTCTGGAAGAGCCTGGATCGGGAGTTGCTGAAAACCGCGCACACCTGCAAATGTCAGCAGGGCGAACAACAGGATGGCTGGAATCGGGTTGCGCAAGGACCACGTGGCGAAGTTCATCGTTCAGCCCTTGTTCAATGTCAGCGCCGCCAACGGTGCAGTGACTGATGGACTGGCGACGCGCACGGTATCGCCATCGTTTAGCAGGCCGGCACCCTGCGCGACTACGTGATCGCCTTGCGCGAGGTTTTGCAGGATTTCGATCTCCGTGCCACGTCGACGTCCGGTCGTCACGGCCTGCGCACGCACTTTGCGCGTGGCCTCGGATCCAATCAATCGGAATACAAAACTGCGACCGTCGCGGATCACCACACTCGACGCAGGAACCACCAACGCATTGCTCGTCGTCAGTGCGATCTGACCGCTGGCGTACATGCCGCCGCGTGCGGTGCTGCCGGGGGCAATGTCCGCATACACAACGCCGAGCCGCGAACGCTCGTCGAGCAGGGGCGCGATCTGACGGATGCGCGCCTGGGCGGTGCCGCCGTCGGGTAGCGCGAGCGAAACCGACTGCCCCAAGGTCACGGCTGCGATCTGCCCGGCCGTGAGCTCGCCGCGCCATTCGAGCCTGCTTTGCCGCACCAGCCGGAAGAGCTCCTGCCCGCTGCTTGCCACCGCCCCCAAGGTGGCCGAGCGCGCGCTGATTTCACCATCGTCAGGGGCAATGACGTCTGCATGGCGCAGTTGCAAGCGTTTGGAGTTCAATTGCGCGCGAGCCGAATCGACCTGCGCTCGCGCAGTCGCGGCTTGCGTGACGTACTGAAGGATCTCCTGCTCGCTGATGCCTCCGCTGCCCTTGAGTTGAAGGGCGCGTTCGCGGTTCGCATCGGCCTGCGCGGCGAGACTCTCGGCTTGCGCAACGCCGGCGAGAAGTTGCGCTTCATCCGCGCGCAGCATGGCGGCATCGAAGCGCGCGAGGAGCTGGCCGCGTCGTACGACGTCGCCCACGCCGACATGCAGTTCTGCAATCCGCAGCCCCGAAGTCTGGGAGCCGACGACAGCTTCCTGCCATGGCGCAATCGCGCCAGTGGCATCCAGCGTGGTGGGCCATTCGGTCGTGCGCGCGAGAGCTTCCGTTACCGTCAATGCAGAGGCGGTCGGTGCCGCGGGGAGCGGCGAATGGCGTTCCCGAAGGCCCCACACGGCAAATGCGATGGACAGCACGGCGATCGTGGATGTGGCAACAACCCACACAAGGCGTCGGCCCGAACGTAGAGCAGGGCGCAGGGCATGCTTTGCGGGCTGGAGCGTGACCAGTTCGGTGTTGTCGTACTCGTTCGAGTTCATGAAGAGAGAGCGGTTTCGGTGACGGCGGCATTGCCTGAAGCTCGCACGAGGCTGATCCAGGCTTGGCCGCTGTCCTGTGCGGCAGTGATTGCGCTGTCCTGCGCTGCCGCGAACTGGCGTCGTGCGTCCTCGAGCTCGAAGAGGCTCACGGCGCCAGCGCGCCAGCGCGCTTCCGTGGCTTCGAGAACCAGCCGGGCGGCGACCACCGCCTCATGGGTGGTGAGGCGGCGTTCATCGGACGAGGCGACCGCCGCCAGGGCGTCTTCGATTTCCTGAGCCGCGGAGCGCACGGCGATGCGCAAGGCAGCTACCGCACCGCGGTAGCGGGCCTCTGTCGCTGCCACGTTGGCCGCGCCGCGTCCGCCGTCGAACAAACTGCCCACGAGCGCGGGACCTGCTGACCAGGCTGTGTAGTCGAGCGTGGTGCCGGCTGCGTGAAGCCATTGGCCGCTCAATGCCGCTGAAAGGTCCAGTCGCGGAAGGCGTTCTGCCCGTGCCACGCCAATCTCCGCCCAGGCAGCGGCGACTTCGCGCTCGGCACTCACCACGCTGGGATGTGCCGCAAGCACCTCGGCTGGCAAGGACAACCGCGCGCGCGGTGCGACTGGCATCACCGAGTCGATCCCAAACCGGGTGTCTCTGCTGATTGCAGCGGGAAGCGATGCTGACAACGGGACGAAAACAAGTGCGCGAACGGTGTCGAGTGGCTGTCCACTCAGTGCCACCAGTGCATTGGCACTGCGGGCGCATTCCTGCCGCCGAGCGGCAAGGCTTGTGCGTGCGGTGGCCAGTCCGCTGATTGCGCGCGCTTCTTCGATGGGTGCGACAAATCCGGTGGTGACGCGGCGACGGGTAAGTTGAAGCGTTTTCTCGCGCGAATCGATGTCTTCGGCCAGCACCATGCTGGAAAACTCGCAGGCCCGCAACGCCAGCACCTGGCTTGCGATCTGCGAAGTCAGCGAAAGGTGGGCCGCGCGGGCATCGGCATCCCGGGCGTCGAGCTTGCGCTCACTGGCCTCCACTGAATTGCGGATGCGGCCGAAGAGGTCAAGCTCCCAACTGGGGCCAATGCCGACGGATGTCGCGGTGGTCGTGCGCGTGCTTCCATCGCTGCTATCGGTGTTCAGGCTGCGCCCGCGCGTGCTGCCGGCGTTGATGCCCAAGGTCGGCAAGCGCTGTGCGCTGGAAACGCCCAACTGAGCCCTGGCTTCATCGACGCGTGACATGGCTTGAGCAAGGGTGGGGCTGTCGGCCAGTGCTGCGCCGGTCAGTGCATCGATGGCGGGGTCGTTCAGTTGGCGCCACCACTGGGTGTTCGCCGTGGCTGTGGAGAGGCCTTCCTGCTGCATCGCAGACCAGGCTGCCGGCGCTGAAATGGCGTCGGCTGCATACGGCGGCTGCGTTGAACAGCCAGCCAGTGCGGCAAGCAGTGGAATCAGGAGGGATGCTGTAAATCTCGGCTTCGCGCTGCGCATCGGGTGGCGCTTCATTGCGCAGTTCAGCATGGGGTCTCCGGTCTGAAAGGCATGCGCGTGACGACATGTCTTCGCTTGCTGGAGCAGATGCTGAGCGAAGGGCTTTAATAACTCTTTAGAGAAATTAAGAATTGATTAATTCGGGAGGGCCCCGCCTGGGCGTCAACCCAGCCGACCTTTGGCCGCATAGGCCAGAAGTTGATCGATCACGTAGCGCACACGAGGGTTCAGGTGTGCCTGTCGTGGCCACACGGCGTGAACCTCCACGCCGACGCCCGAGTAAGCCCGCAGTACAGGCCTCAGGAGGCCGGCGCTCAATGGCTCGCGCACCAGCGAGTGGGGCAACTGGACGATCCCGAGGCCACCGATGGCGGCATCCACCATGGCCTCTCCATCGCTCAGCCGGTGTGTAGCAGGTGGAGTGAAGCGCTTTTGTGTTCCATCGTCGCGCACGAACCAGACGAGGGGTGGACCTTTCAGTGAACCCACGATGCAGCGATGCGCACGGACGTCCGTCAGGGTTCGAGGCTCGCCGCGTGCCTGCAGATACGCTGGCGAGGCACAGATCACGCGCTCTTGTGTCACGAGATGGCGTGCAACGAGCTCGGCACTGTCCGGGAGGGCCCCGAAGCGGATTGCCAGATCGACTCCGTCCTGCAGCAGGTCGCTGGTGGCGTCCGTGAACGTGAGCGTCAGGCTCAGATCGGGGTGAGGCCGCGTGATCTCGATGAGTGCGGGCAAGAGGACCCGTCGACCGAACGCGACGGGCATGTCGATATGCAGCCGTCCGCTGAGGATCTGGTTGTCGGATGAAAGGGCCGCCTGTGCCGCGGTGATCTCATCGATTGCCGAAGTGCAGGCGGCGAGATAGGCCTCGCCGTCGGCCGTCAGCTTCGTCAGGCGGGTGGTTCGATGGAACAGTTTGAAGCCGAGCCTGTCTTCCAGGCGGGCAATGGTCTTGCCCACCGCCGACTTCGTCAGGCTCAGCCGCTCGGCGGCTTCCGTGAATGTGCTCGATCGCGCGGTCGCCACGAAAACGGACACGCCAGACAGGGGGTCGCGTTGCATGGGTGTATCTCCAGAGGCTACACAGAGTGGAAAGAATGGCTAATTATGGACTTCAGTTCTTCATTAGCATTGGTATTCCACAGCCGGAGCACCACGTCCACCAAGGGCGCTTTGGTGCCGGCTTCAACCGTTTCAAGGAGCACTTTATGCCCGTCGTTCGTGTGAGTTGGTTTGAAGGCAAGGACCATGCGCAAAAGGAAAAGGTCGCATCGGAGATCACGCAGAGCATCGTCCGCAATACCGGGACGGACCCGAACTACATCTATGTGATCTTCGAAGACGTCAAGGCGTCCGACTGGGCCGGGGCAGGCAAGCTTTTCGGGAAAGCGTCGGAAGAAAGCGCCGGCTGATTCGCGGAGGAAGAACATGCAAAAGACGATCGCAGGCCTCGCGCTTGCCGCGGTGTGCGGCTTGCTTTCCATCCAGGTCAGAGCCGAACCCGCGCTGGAGGTCTTGGGCCGAGACTTCGTGTTTTCCCATCGCGTCGAAGGCATGCCGGCCAGGCTGTCCGATTTCAAGGGCCTTCAAGTTAACCATTTCGTCACCAACGACGGGGTCAAACTGGCCTACTGGGAGGCAGGGCAGGGCAAGCCGTTGATCCTTGTGCCCGGATGGTCGGCCAATGGTGCCCAGTACATCAACGTCATGTATCTGTTGGCCAAGCACTACCGTGTCTATGTGCTGGACCCGCGCAACCAGGGGTTGTCGCAGCACGTCGACTACGGCAACCGGATTGCACGCTATTCGATGGACCTGAAGGAATTCGGGGACCACCTCGGCGTGAAGTCGGCCGACTACGTGGGGCACTCGATGGGGGCGGCTATCCTCTGGAGCTATATCGACTTGTTCGGTACGGGCGCTATGCGAAAGGCGGTCTTCGTCGACGAGCCGATCTCCATCTACTCGCACAGCGATTGGTCGGAAAAGGAGCGCTCCGAAGCGGGTGGGAGCACCAGTTCGCCGGAGCGGATGGTGGCCGCCTTGACTGCGGGTGGCCCGGTCAACAAGCTCATCACGGACATGAAACCGTTCGAGCGCGCACAGTCATTCGACTCGCCCTACTTTGCGAACTCCGAGGGCTTTGCCAGTGCAGTCATCAAGAGCGATCCACAGGCGATGGGACGGGTGCTGTTCAATCACACGGTAAGCGACTGGCGCGACGTCGTGCGCCACAAGATCGACATACCCGTTGCGATCTTCTCGGGAGACGAAAGCAACAATCTCCCCAGCCAACGCTGGGCGCAGTCGGTGATCCCGAACGCTACGCTCTACAGCTACACGTCAGCCGAACAAGGTGATCACTTCCTGATGTTCAAGAATCCCGTCAAGTTCGCCAGCGATCTGCAGGCATTCCTGGCGCGTTGAGGTGTACCGGGCAACGTGCGTGCGGTCCGCCTCGCTCTGAACCACTCAAGCGGCGTCGGGCTGCGCCGACGGTTCTGCGCGCTTGAACGCTTCCAGGCTTGAACAGGCGGCATCGATGGCCTGCAACCGAGGCCAACGACCGAGTTCGACCTTGAACCTGCGAGCGCTTTCGATCTGAGGAACAAGATAGGTATCGGCCAGCGTCGGGTGGTCGCCAAAAGAGAAGTCACCGCGGGACCCTTTGGCTGCAATCAATGCGTCGAATGCGTCGAACCCGCTGGTGATCCAGGTGCCGCACCACTGATTGATCGCTGCTTCGTCAGCGCCGAAGCAGCGGCGGAGCGTCTCCAGAATCCGACGGTTGTTGATCGGATGAACGTCGCATCCGATGATCGCGGCCAAGGTTCTGACATGTGCGCGTTCGAGCAACTCCGAGGGGAGCAGTGGAACATCCGGATAGCGTTCCTCCAGCCACTCGATGATCGCTGGCGATTGGGTGAGCCGGGTGTCACCGATGTCCAGTGTCGGCACCAACTGCTGCGGGTTGATGGCCGTGTAGGCTTCGGCGAGATGCTCCTCTTTGCGCAAGTCGACCGCGATCTGTTCATAGCTCAGACCTTTGAGATTCAGTGCAATGCGCAGGCGGTGGGAGGTGCCGCTTCGGAAAAAGTTGTAGAGCTTCATGGTGTTGGACTCCGGAAAAAGCGGGCGTCGGAAGGTTCAGGAGCAGGTCGGCTAGTTCGCACTCCCGTTCGAGGGCGTACTAAACGCCCATGTACTGATGAACGATCTCGGGCTGCCCGCGCAGTTCGGTGGAGCTACCGCTCCATACGACGCGTCCCTTCTCGATCACGAAGTGACGATCCGCGAGGTTCAAAAGCGACTTGACGTTCTTGTCGATGACTATCTGCGAGAGGCCGTCCTGCTTGAGCTCCGTGAGCGCGCGCCAGATCTCATTGCGGATCAGCGGTGCCAGGCCTTCGGTGGCTTCATCGAGCACTAGCAGGCGAGGATTCGTCATCAGTGCACGGCCAATGGCCAGCATCTGCTGTTCGCCACCGGAAAGCTGCGTTCCAAGGTTGCCGCGCCTTTCCTTGAGCCGGGGAAAGAAGGCGTAGACGCGGTCCAGATCCCATTGACGAATAACGTCCTTCTTGCTTGCGCGTGCCGTGGCGACGAGGTTTTCCTCCACCGTGAGGTTGGAGAAAATCTGGCGCCCCTCGGGTACCAGCGCAAGTCCATGCCGGGCAATGCGGTGCGAAGGCAACCGATCGACCCGGGCGCCGCCGACCCAAATGTTCCCGCCGGTCACAGGCAACATGCCGAAGAGGCACTTCACCGTGGTGGAGCGACCCATGCCGTTTCGCCCGAGCAGCGTGACGACTTCGCCGGCGCCCACGTCGAAGGAAATGTCGAACAGCGCCTGCGCGTGGCCGTAGGAAGCCTTCACGCCTTTGACAGACAGAAATGTGCTCATGCTTCGGCCTCTTCTTCGCCCAGATACACAGCCCGTACCTCAGGGTGGTTGCGGATCTCGTCGGGGGTCCCGGTGAACAGGATCCTGCCGTAGACCAGGACGCTGATGCGATCAGCCAATGCGAATACCGCGTCCATGTCGTGCTCCACCAGGAGAATGGTGTACTGACGCTTGAGCCGCTGAAGCAGCGCGATCACGCTGCTGGACTCCTGCACGCTCATGCCGGCCATCGGCTCGTCGAGCAGCAGAAACTTTGGACCTGCGGCCAAGCTCATCGCGAGTTCGAGCTGCCGCTTCTCGCCGTACCCCAGATCGCCAGCTGCCACGTGGTGGTGGCTCCCCAGGCCGGTCGCGGCGAGTGCTTCCTCGGCCGAACGGTGGGCCTGACGATCGGCCGCCATCGGGCGCCAGAACTGGAATGCATGTCGCTTTGAGGCAAGCGCAGCAAATGTGGCGTTCTCGATCACGGTGAAATCTTCGAACACCGAAGTGATCTGGTAAGAACGCAGCAGGCCGCGCTGCGCCCTTTCCTGGATGGGCAGGCGGGACACGTCGGTGCCGTTGAACCATACGGTGCCGGAGTCCGACGCAAGTTCACCCGAGAGCTGGTTGATCAGCGTCGTCTTGCCGGCGCCATTGGGCCCGATGATCGCGTGCAATTCGCCTTCGCCGATGTCCAGCGATACGGCATCGGTGACGAGCAGCGCGCCATAGCGCTTGGTCAGCGAATCAGTGCGAAGAACGGTTGAGGTCATGTCGTCTTCCTGGCTGTCGATGTCGCATCGATGGCTGCGTGTTCTGCAATGGGCGCGGTCGTCGATGCGTTGACCGGTGCGCGCGCGTCGAAGTGTTCGAGCAGGCCGACGATGCCGCGCTTGCCCAGCAGGGCGACCAGCACGATCAGTGGGCCGAAGATCACCATCCAGTGTTCCGTCACGCCTTTCAGCGCTTCTTCCAGGCCGAGGAAGACCAGGGCACCCAGGAGTGGCCCGAAGACCGACCCGAGCCCGCCGATTACCACGATCACGATCAGCTCGCCGGACACCGACCAGGCAAGCGTGCTGGGCGATGCGAACGCATTGAGGTTGGCCAGCAATAGGCCCGCGACGCCGCACAACATGCCAGAGATAACGTAGGCCAGCAACTGGTAACGCCTGGCCGGAATGCCTGCCGCATTCACGCGCCGCAGGTTCTGCGTGGCGCCGCGAATCACCATGCCGAACGGCGCGACGCGAAGGCGCGCCAACCACCAGAGCGACAAGACGAGAACAACGAATGCGGCGATGTAGACGTTGGTGGCCGAAGAAAGGTCGAACGGACCGAAGCGGCTGCCCGTCGCGATCGACAGTCCGTCATCCCCGCCATAGGCCTTCAGGCTCACGAACAGAAAATAGCCCATCTGGGCGAAGGCCAGCGTGATCATGATGAAGGCGATGCCACTCGTGCGAAGGCTGATCGCGCCCGTGACAAGCCCCACGAGGCCACACGCAACCAGGCACACGAACAGATGGACCCAGCCGCTGCCGATGCCGTGAAACGCCGCAAGGCCCACCGCATAGCTTCCCAGCCCCAGGAACAGCGAGTGACCGAAGCTCACCAGCCCACCGTAGCCCAGTGCGATGTTGAGCGCGCAGGCGGCAATGGCATAGATGATGATGCGTGCGAAGAAGGCGATGTAGAAGGTCTCGCCGATCGCTTGCGCGACCAGGGGGACGCTTGCAAGGAGCAGTAGGACAAGTAGCGGCACCCAGACACTGGGGCGTGAGAGGAGTAATTTCATGGGATCACCTGTTGGCCGGAAAGAGCCCTTGGGGCCGCCAGGCCAGAACCACCGCCATCAGCAGGTAGACCAGCATCGAGGCCAACGCGGGACCGGCCGCGTCGGCGAAGGAGCGCTCCGTCATCTGCCGGAGGATCAGCGGCAGGAACACACGGCCCATCGTGTCGACGATGCCCACGATCAAGGCGGCATAGAAGGCCCCCGTCACCGAGCCGATACCCCCGATGACGATGACCACGAGCGTGGTGATCAGGACAGACTCGCCCATGCCCGACTGAACCGAAAGAATCGGCCCGGCCATCGCGCCGGCCAGTCCTGCCAGCATGGCGCCAACGGCAAACAGCATGGCGTTGAGCAGCCGTATGTTCACGCCCAGGGCCGCAACCATTGCCGGGTTGACGGCGCCCGCGCGGATCAGCATGCCCACTCTTGTCTTGTTGATCAATATCCAGGAACCCACTGCAACCGCGAGTCCGACCAGGATTATCGCGAACCGATAGGAGGGATAGCTGAACCCGCCGATGTCGATGGCGCCGCTCAGGAAGTCGGGCACCTGCAGGAAGACCGGTTGCGAACCCCAGACGATGCGCACCAGCTCGTTGAAGAAGAGCACAAGTCCGAACGTGGCCAGTACATGGTCGAGGTGGTCGCGGCGATAGAGCCGAGCCACGACTGCGAGCTCGAGCACCAGGCCCAGCAGCAGCGCGCCGCCCATGGCCGCGGCAACGGCAAGGCCGAACGAGCCGGTGTACTGGAAGGCGGTGGCCGCGAAGTACGCGCCCATCATGTAGAGCGATCCATGCGCCAGGTTGACGAAGCTCATGATGCCGAAGACCAGTGTCAGGCCGGCGGCCAGCAGAAACAACAGGACCCCGTACTGGAGCCCGTTGAGAAGCTGTGCGAGAACGAGCGTGCTGCTCATGAGATCACTTCTGTGCGCACTGCGTGTGATACGCGTCGACGTGCTTCGTCAGTGGCGTTGCAAGCAGCTTGCCGGTGATGCGCCCGCCGTCCTTCACGGTCTCGAAGGCGTAGTAGTTCTGCACCGGCATGTTGTTGTTGTTGAATGCGAAAGGGCCGCGCACCGATTTCAGCTCGCTGCCGGCGGCGCGGACCGCAGCAGACAGGGCCTTGCTGTCACCCGGTTTGGCCTTTCCGAGCGCGATGTTCAACAGGTTGGCCGCGTCGTACGCGGTGGCTGCGTATTCGCTTGGCGTGCGCTTGTACTTGGCTTCGAAGGCGGCGACGAACTTCTTGTTCTCGGGCGTGTCCAGCGCGGCGTCCCACATCGCGCCGCTGATGCTGCCGACGGCCGCATCGCGCAATGCGGGCAACGTGGTGCCGTCCACCGTGAAGACTGAGTACAGCGGAATCTTCGCCATCAGGCCGGCCTGTGCCATCTGCTTGATGAAGTTGACACCCATGCCGCCCGGATAGAACACGAACGCCGCATCAGGCTTGGCCGCCTGGAGTTGAGCGAGTTCGGCGGAGTAGTCCGGCTGGTTCACCTGCGTGTAGACCTCTTCGACGATCTGCCCCTTGAAGTAGCGCTTGAAGCCGCTCAGCATGTCCTTGCCGGCCTGGTAGTTCGGCGCCATCAGGTAGACCTTCTTCACACCGCGGTCCTGCGCGAACTTGCCCATCGCTTCGGCTGCACCGTCGTTCTGCCAAGCCGTCGAGAAGACATTCGCCTTGCAGCCGGCGCCAGCGACTGGCGACGGTCCTGCATTGGTCGCGATGGCCACGGTGCTGGTTTCGGCAATGCGCGGAAGGCTTGCCATCATGACGTTCGAGAAGCTCAGGCCAACGATGGCGTCGACCTTGTCCTTGTCGATGAACTTGCGCACGATCTGGCCGCCGATCTCCGGCTTCAGCTGGTCGTCCTCTTTCAGCACGGTGGCCGCTTGGCCGCCGAGCTTGCCGCCCAGTTGTTCGACGGCCAGCATGAAGCCGTCGACCTGGTCCTGACCCACGACAGCAATAGGCCCGGAAAGCGGCGCCATGAGGCCGATCGTGGCTGCGCTCGCGAGATGACCTATGCCCGCGCTGGCCAGTGCGGTGAGTGCCAAAGCAGTGCGGCGGAAAGAGGTGTTCGGTGTCGTCATGGTCGTTCTGGCGAAGCCAGGTCCTGGGTTGCGTGAGGTAGCAGGAAAGGTGGATTGCCGTTGCGTCGAAGCGAAGGCAGATGCGGCCGCGCGTAGCCGGGCCGAGCGCGATCTGTGCGCATCATTTGGGGGATGCGCCAGGAGTGCTCAGGGGAGCTCGTGTTGGCTCAAGGAAGCTCGAAGTTCAAACTTCGATCGTCACGGGAAGGGCGTCAAGGCATCGCGTTCAAACTGCTCGTTCGGTCTGCGAGTCAGCGCGTTATTGACGCTCCTGCGGCGGGCGCCGAGGCCCTATGAGAGATGGAACCGGTGCATTTTTGTCTCCGTTGTAGGCTGCTCGCTGGGCGCCTGTTCGTGGGTGCGGGTGGCGCAATCATTGCGCCACCGGAGACATAAGCCAATAGTATGTAGTGAATACAGCGCATAGATTTGGCGAATATTGATTTCGCTTCGTCATGGCTTGCATTCGAGACAGCTAGGTGATTACCACCATCTTGCCGCTTGCCTCGTTGTTCTCCATCCTTCGATGAACCTCCACG
Organism: Variovorax sp. OK212; assembly: GCF_900112425.1. Lineage (GTDB taxonomy): Bacteria > Pseudomonadota > Gammaproteobacteria > Burkholderiales > Burkholderiaceae_C > Variovorax. The sequence continues at coordinate 63,496 of NZ_FOLP01000012.1, forward strand.
ATCTCGTCGAGGCCGCAGATCTGGTCAATGGGGACCTTTGCTGTTCCGGCGCGAACCCGGTCCAGGAAGTCCTGCAGCACAGGCGCCGGCAGGTCGCTCGCATCCCCGGAATATGCGCAAAGCCGAATGCAGCGCGGCAGGTACGCGATGGGGTAGAAGTCCCTCACGGTCCATTCGTTGGAGAGCATTCCCGTGAAGCAGACGGTGCCCCGGTTGCGGGTTGCCCGCAGGGTGTCCGGCAAGGTGGGCGCGCCTACCAACTCAAGTGCGGTGTCCACGCCCTCGCTATGCGCGAGAACCTGCGATGCGACATCGCCATCGTCGATGAGTACGTGGTCGACGCCAGCGTCCACCAGGACCTGTCGCTTGGCTGTACTGCGTGTTGTCGCATACACGGTCATGCCGCGTTGCTTTGCCAGTACGGCGGCGGCCAGTCCCACCGAGGACGTGCCACCCCTGATCAGGATGGACTGGCCTGGTTGCACATCCAGTGCGGCCGTCAAAGAGCCATAAGCGGTCTGAAGCATCTCCGGTATGGCCCCCAACGTGCTCCACGGAAGATCGCTCCGGAAGGCAATCGCCTGGCTTACCGGCACGCAGGTGTACTCGGCGTAGCCGCCGTCGTACGTGCGTCCCATGTTCCCCATCATTGCCGCCACCTGTTGACCTGATTGAAGTTCCCCGCCGGGGCAGGCTTCGACTATGCCGCAGGCTTCGATACCCAGTACGCGCGGAAAAGTAACGCCCTCGGCGAGGCCCAGCCTGGTGTGCAACTCCGACCGGTTGATGCCGAAAGAGCGAACGCGAATCAGCACCTCGCCTGGCCGAGGAACCGGCACTGGCAATTGGCGAATGCGAAGTGCCTCGGGAGGGCCCGGGGCATCCAGAACCACGGCTTTCATCATCGGTTTCATCGGCATCTCCGTGCAGCATTCATCAGGCTGCGTAACCCTTCAGGAAAACTTCGACACAAGCCGCGCAGTAGCGCTTTGTCTGTGCGCCTGTTCGTCGGCACTGTAGGCCAAGAATCAGTCGAAGCTGCTCGTTTCCGCGAACCATCGCGGCGAACTGTTCGGCCGCATCCTGTGCATGAGCAATTCTGAGGCTGCGAACACGATCACAAGCCCTCAGGTATTTGACGAGCGTCGTGGTCACTGCCTCCGGACCGCTCTCCAGGAAGCTGGTCGAGAGGTCGACATTGCGGGCTCCGGACGCATTGAGCATCCGGACGTGTTGGATCACTGCCGCATCCGTGATCAGACTCAGATAGCTCTGTGCAACGCGAAGCAGTGCTTCTCGCGGATTGCCTGGATCCAGCGACGCGATGTCCAGGTCCAGCGCCTGGCGCACCGGCTCGTTCACGGTCGCGTTGAACAGGGCTTCCTTGGACGGAAAGTACTTGTAGAGAGTGACTTTCGAGACTCCCGACGCTTCGGCAATGCCGTCCATGCTGGAGCCTTCGAGCCCGAGTTGGGCGAACTGCTCACGGGCGGCAGAGAGCATCCGGTCAAGGCGGGCGGGGTCGCGCGGTCGGCCTCTCGGCCGCGCAGACAACCGTGTCGTGAGTGGGGTAATGCTGCTCATGCCGAATCCTGTTTATTTGTTTACTGTACTGTTCAGTAAATAAATTTATATTCTACGCGCTGTCGACCATGCGGCGCTCTCCCAGCGATGAAGCAATCGACGAGTTCCACTATTCGAGGCGCCCAGGGGCTTCTCTCGCGCCATGCCCTGCTGCTCATGCTGGTCTTCTGTCTCACAACGACGGACTTCCTTCAAAGCACCATCGTGGCGATCAACGCCGCCGCGATCATCGGGGATCTGGGTGCGAGTCCCGAGGAGTTCAGTCTTGCCGCAACCATGTATGCGCTGGTGGCTGTCGGTGCGATCTATAAGCAGCGTTGGCTTGTCGAGCGCCTGGGCTGGCGGCTGTTCACGCAGGTCTCCATTGCGATCTTCGTCGCGGGTCTGCTGGTCAGTTCGACCGGCCGCTCCATGGTGCAGTTCGTCGTCGGGCGGGTGTTGATGGCTGCAGGCGGCGCGACGTTCGTGACGGTGGCAAGGGTCATCGTTAATCACATCCCCCCGTCTGCGCGGCGCTTCGACGGCGTGAGGTTTTTCGCTTACGGTCTTGTTGCGGGCAGTGTGCTTGGGCCCCTGGTTGCCGTCATGGCGCTCGATCACGGGTCATGGCGGTATGCGTTCTGGATACTGGGCGTGCCGGCGGTGGCGATGGCCGCCCTCGCTACCGTGGTGCTGCCCGAGGAGTCGGCGCCGGCCGAACTCCGCTCCGAAGCACATCCGACCGGCCTGCTTCTTCTGATGCTCGGTACCTTCGCGCTGCTTCACGCGCTGCAGCGGTCCAGCTATGACTGGTTCCCCGATCGCTCGACGATCCTGGCATGGAGCCTGCTGGCCATCGCCCTGCTCGCGCTCTACGCATTGATGGAGCGGCGGCGGCACCGGGCGCCGCTTCAACTTGCGCGGCTGGGGCACGGTCGCTACTTGCTGGGAGTAGCGGCGTTCACCGTCGCGTACATGGTCATGGCCGGCGATAACTATGTCGTTCCGCTTCTCATCAGGCAGGGCCTGGGCCTGCCGCTGCAGACCGTGGGGTCGCTGCTCGCCACGGGAGCTGCAACAGGTGTCGTCACTTGGTTCTTCATGGCTCGCCTGATGAAGCGCCATGCGCTGTCGACGCCCTTCTACGCACTGGGTTTCACGTGCCTCGCGCTCTACGGCACATTGCTGGCGCGTCTGACACCGCAGGTGCACCCATGGCTGCACATCGCACCAGTCCTCATGTTGCATGGCATGTTCGTGATCCTCGTGCTCGCGACGACGGCGGTGCAGACCTACCGCAACGTTCAGCACGACGAGGCTGTCTTTTCGACTGCCAACCAGGTCAAGAACATGTTGGGTCAGTTCGGCACGGCCGCAGGCATTGCGCTGGCCACGCTGGTGACGCAGTGGCGCACCGCCTGGCATTACGACCAGCTTGCTCAGGACATCGCGCGAGGGCGGCCCGGAGTGGATGAAATGCTTGCGCAGCTCACCACCCGTTTTGCCACCACGGATGCACCGCTTCTTGCGGCGCAACGCGCGCTGGGCTACCTGCAGCAGCAGGTGGCTGTGCAATCGACCTTCATGGCGACGACGGACTATTTCTGGGGCATCTCCGCGCTGGGCCTGCTCTGCCTCCTGCTCGTGGCCATCGAATGGGGAGTTCGACGACCCGTGAAACAGGTGGCTTGAGCAGGCCATTGGTCAGCGATGACGGCTGGGAGCACCCATCATGCCTTGCATGAACCTCAGATCGGATACTGCTGTCCGGACGGCTCGATGGTGATCCACTTCAGCTCGGTGAATTCATCGATGACCGCGCGCCCGTCGAAGCGGCCATAGCCGCTGTGCTTGGTTCCGCCGTAGGGCGCCTGTGCTTCGTTCTGCACCGTCGCTCCGTTCACGTGGCACGCCCCGGTGTCGATCTGCATCGCAACATTCAGGGCACGCATGACGTCCTTGCAGAAGACGGCCGCGGAGAGCCCGTAGGCCGTGTCGTTGGCCACGGTCGCGGCCTCCTGGTCGCCGTTGACGCGAACGATGGTCGTGACCGGCCCGAAGGTTTCCTCGTCGTAGATCTTCATGTCGCGGGTGACGTGATCGACGATGGTCGCCGGCATCGACGCACCTTCGGCACGTCCGCCGCACGCCAGCTTTGCACCTTTGGCGAGAGCGTCCTCGAGCAGCGAATTGAGTCGCGGGCCGGAGTCTTTGGACACCATGGGGCCGATCACGCATTGCGGGTTCTTCATCGGGTCGCCCGCAGGCAGTTCCTTCGCGCGTGCGGCGAACTTCGCGACAAATTCATCGGCAATCGATTCATCGACGACGATTCGCTCGGTGGACATGCAGATCTGGCCTTGATAGAGGAACGATCCGAACACGGCTGCGTTCACCGCATCGTCGATGTTCGCGTCCTTCAGGACCACCAGCGGCGACTTTCCGCCGAGCTCCAGCAGGCAGCGCTTCAGATGCACGGCGGCCTTTTGCGCAATGATGCGGCCGACACGCGTCGAACCGGTGAAGTTGACGCGCCGCACGGCCTTGTGGGCAATCAGCGCATCGATCACCTCCGGTGCGTCCTGGGGCGCATTGGTCAGGAAGTTGAGCACGCCAGGCGGGAGCCCTGCATCGACTAGCGCCTCTGCCACCAGCATGTGAGTGCGCGGGCTGGCTTCGGATGCCCGGAACACCACGGTGTTGCCGCACATCAGCGGGTAGGCGATGGCCCGGGCGGCCAGCACCACCGGACCGTTCCACGGCACGATGCTCAGGATCACGCCCACGGGCTGGCGAACGGTCATCGACAACGCGCCGGGCTTGTCGGTCGGGATGGTCTCGCCCTGGATCTGCGTGGTCATCGATGCGGCCTCGCGAAATGCGGTTGCAGCCAGGACGACGTTGAATCCTGCCCAGAGTGCGGCGGCGCCGACTTCGGCCGCCATGGCTTCGATGAAATCCGGCATCCGCGCTTCCAGCGCGTCGGCCGCCTTCAGCAGGATGCGGCGACGCTCCGACGGCGAACTGTGCCGCCACGATTGAAACGCGATGCTGGCCGAGTCAGCCGCCGCGATGGCATCGGCCACGTCCCCCGCGGCAGCGCGGGTGACGATGTCGCCACTGGTCGGATGCCGGCGCTCGAAGATGGCATTTCCGTGGGCAGCGCGCTTCTGGTTGTCGATGATCAGTTCTGTTTGCATGAGAGTGCTCCGTCGATGGAGTGTTGAATAAAACGGGATGAGTGAGAGCGGCGGGGGAGCGGGTGTTCAGGCTTTCGGGCGCAGGAGCTCCGCCATGCGTTCGCCGATGAGCGCGCAAGTCGCCATGGTTGCGACCGCCGGGATGGTTGGCATGATCGAGCTGTCCGCGATTCGCAGGTTCTGCACGCCGTTCACGCGCAATCTGGCATCGACCACGGCTGTCGCATCCTTGCCCATGCGGCAGGTGCCGACCTGATGGAAGTAGGTCGTTGCGCCGTTGCGCACGAAGTCTTCCATCGCCTTGCCCGACAGCTTCTCGCCCGGTGCGACTTCGCGTTTCACGAAATCGCGCATGGCCGCCGAATTGCCGATCTCCCTGCACACCTCGATGCCATGCGCCAGCGCCTTGACGTCGTCGGGGTGGCTGAGAAAGCGTGCGTCGACGATCGGACGGTCCGCCGGATTTGCCGAGCGAAGCCGGATCTCGCCGCGGCTCTTGGGGGCCACGAGGCCCGCGCACAGCGCCCAGCTGCTTGGCGGCGGAGAGAACTGCTTTCCGACGACGTCGCTGGCATAGGGCAACTCGATCTGCACGAGATTCAAGTCCGGCGTGTTCAGGCCAGCGTGACTCTTCAGGAAGCCCGATACGTTGGCGGCGCTGTTGCGATGGGGAACCTGCTCCTTCGGCTCCCAGATGCAGCCGCCATGCAGCAGGTGGTCGTGGAAGTTCTGCCCCACATCCGGCGAATGCGCCACGGTCTGGATGCCGTGTGCGCGCAACTGCGCTTCGTCGCCGATGCCGCTGAGCATGAGGAGCTTTGGCGTGTTGATGCCTCCGGAACTCAGGATGACTTCGGACCTCGCCTGGATGCGAACAGGCGCTGCGTCGTCGCGGGTCAGTTCCACTCCCGTGACGCGGGTGCCGCTGAACGTCAGGCGGTTGACGTGCGTCTTGACGAGGACCGTGACGTTCTTCCGCCCGAGGACGGGGTAGAGGTACGAGCGCGCCATGCTTTGCCGACGGCCATCCCGGATGATCTGGTTCATCAGCGCAAAGCCGCCAGCACCAATTTCCCGGGCGCCGTTCAGGTCATCGAGCATGGGCATGCCAAGCGAGCGGCATGCCGCCAGCATGCCCAGCGCGACGGGTGGCGGATCGAATGCCGGCTGGACCCACACCGGGCCGCCTTTGCCGCGGTAGTGGCTGTCGGCCTTGCCTTGCCAGTTCTCCATGCGGCGGTAAATGCCGAGGCAGTGCTCATAGCCCCAGGCGGCATCGCCGCTCTCTCGAGCCCAGTGTTCGAGGTTGTTTCGAAAGGGGCGCGCCCAGATGGTGGCGTTGATGCTGCTGCCGCCGCCAACCACCTTGCCCATGTGCTCGGGAATGGCCCGGCCGTTCGTGCTGGGGGATGGCAGGGCGACGTCCTTCCAGTCGAGTTCGGTCCCCAGGTTGGTGAACCACAGCCGCGGGTCCATGACGGAGGGCGCGGCATCCCAATCGCCCGCTTCGATCACAAGGATGTTCGCGCTTGTCTTTGCCGCCAGCCGGCCGACGAGTGCGGAGCCGGCGCTGCCGGTCCCGACAACGATGTAGTCGTAAGCGGGCAGCAGCGAGGCGGTTCGCTCGGCCTGGTTGGCTCGCGCGGCATCCAACTCGTCGGCGAGCGAAGGCAGACTCGTCGCGGCAATGCCTGCTGCGGCGGCTGCTCGCAGGAAGCCTCGTCGGTCGAGCCGTCCGGCGATCAATGCACGTTCCAATCGGTCCAGCTTGTCGTCGTTGTCTTTTTCGTTCTGGGGATGCAGAGAGAGTCGCATGGCGTATCCACCTCGGGTTGGGAGAAAAATGCTCGTTGGATAACGCTCCGGACGAAGGCCGAAGTCGTATCGCAGGGGGAAGGTAAGTCACCGGATACGGTGGCCGAAGCATCGGGAAAACCCGACCCGATACGGGTGTTCCGTTTCGGAACGGTGGGCGATGCGAAGCTAGCGCCTGGCCTGCGCGCGATTGCGCAGTCGTCGATAGATCAACCCGCGCGAAACGCCGAGTTTCTCGGCCGCCTTGGTGACGTTGCCGCCGTAGGTTTCCAAGGTTCGATCGATGAGATCGTTGCCGCATTCGCGAAGCCTGACCGATGGCTCGCTGGCATCGCGAGGCGCTTCAGGTCCGGGCGGCGCGGAGGCGACGTCCGGCTCTTCGATTGCGCTCGCGGTCGCAAGCTCGGCAGTGGTCTCTTCGTCGCTTGGCGCGGCCAGGGCGCAGGGGGAAGTCACTGCTGGTGCAGGAGTGGGGTCACGTTTCCCGAACTCATCGACCCCCGGGACAAGGCCACGGTGACCATCGGCGGCGCGCATCTCGCCGCGGGCCCAGACCATCAGTCCATTCGCCAGTTGCAATGGCGCCGAGCCCGATCGGGGCAGTGAAGCCAGTTGCGCGATGCTGGCGCCCATGGCCTCTTCCACGGACGAGGTATTCGCGCCGCGCTCGGCTGGCGGCAACCCTAGTAGGCGGGCTGCCGCACCGTTCATCCAGGCGAGCTGGCCGTTGATGTCGATACCGACCAGCGCGACAAATCTCGAATCGAGCAGCATTGCATCCACTTGAAATCGCACTACGAGATGCTGGTCGGACTGCGAGATGAAGAGCCGGTTCTCGATGGCCGCGGCATACAGCCCGACAACGGAGGTTGCATCGAAGCTGAACGGAATGGCCTCGCTCGATATGTCGAGCACGCCAACCAGCCGGCCGCGGGTGTCGTGAATAGGCGCTGCGGCGCAATGCATCGCCTTGACCTCGTCGAAGAAGTGCTCCGCGCCGTCGACCGATACCGCGCGACCCGTGCGCGCGGCCACGCCGGGTGCGGTCGTGCCCACCGCTTCCTCGCAGAGGTTCACGCCCGTGCGGGTCGCGATCGGCATGATGCGTTCGTGCGAGCGGCCCACACACGTGGCTCCGATGAGTACGCCCGTTGCATCGGTCAGCATGGCCGCGCAAGAGGTCGCACCCAGTACCGACTGCAGTTGCGGGAGTTCTTCGAGCCAGGCGTGGACGAGATCGCGATTCTTCTGAAGCGCCAGATGTGCCCGGCTCGTCGAGACCGGCTGAAAGGAGACCTTCGCGCCAGGACCGTCATGCAGGCGCTGGCACCGCGCCCACGACTGATACACAGCGTCGCTCACGATCCCCGAGGGCAGCAGTCCTTCTTCGAAGTAGCGCCGACGCGCGAGCGCAAGACGCTCGATCCTGGAGTTGAAGAACAACGATGTTCCGGGGGAGTTCATCGACAGCTGCGTGGTCAATCTTCTGGCCGTGTGTTTCTCACGCGAGTGTCCCCCGGCCGGCACGGCTGGCAAGCCGGGCTATCCCTGCGTCCGCCCGCGGGGGAATGGCCGGGGCATTCGCGTCACTCTTGCTCGGCCGAGGCGGCTCTGTGCGCGTGGAGCGCTTCGAGAATCGGTGCGTCGCTGAAGCGGAACAGGTCGAGCGATCCGGGGCAGGTCTCGTCGCAGTGGGCCGAAAACGCCTGCCACGACGGCACAACGAACATGTCCCCACGCCTGACCGTCCAAGCGTGGTCACCGACCTTCACCTTGCCGCTGCCGTCGAACACCTGGTACACGGACGAGCCCACCTCGCGCCGCGAAAGGGTGCTGGCACCGCTTCGGATGCGGTGCATCTCCGTACGGATCGTGGGCAGCACATCGCGCCCGTTGCTCGGGTTGGTGAAGCGAACGGCCGCATGACCCGGGCTGAGCGTGGCTGCATGGCCCTCGGCTTCCAGGATCAGCTGGTCTGCGAGCGCCTTGTCCGTGTCGACCCAACGGTAAGCGAGCAAGGGCGTGGCCACCGGGGACTCGGGCTGCGACAGCGGGCGCAAACCAGGGTGTCCCCACAAGTGCTCCGATCGCGAACGCTCGGGCGTCGACTGCTCGGCCGTGCTGACGCGTTCGCGTCCGAACTCGAAGAACTGCGACTCGGTGTAGTAGGAGAACGGAATGTCCAGCCCGTCGATCCAGGCCATCGGTGCGCTGGCTGCGTTGTGGTGCGAGTGCCAGTTCCAGCCGGCCTGCGGCAGGAAATCGCCACGCGACATTCGGACCGGATCGCCATTGACCACGGTCCATACGCCTTCGCCTTCGACCACGAAACGGAAGGCATGCTGCGTATGCCGGTGTTCCGGGGCGTTTTCGCCCGGCATGAGGTACTGGATCGCAGCCCACAGCGTGGGTGTGGCGAACGGCCTGCCGCCGAGCGCCGGATTGGCCAGCGCAATCGCGCGGCGTTCCCCGCCGCGGCCGACCGGCACGATGCGTCCGGCTTCGGCGGCGAGCTCCACAAGGCGGTCCCACCGCCAGAGATGCGGGGCGGCCTTGCTGCGTGGCTGGCGGGGCATCAGGTCGCCGATCTCCGTCCAGAGAGGAACCAGCAACTCGCGCTCGAAGCCTCGGTAAAGCTGCTCGAGCGCCGGACTGGGGTCGGGCTGGGACGGGCCGGCGACGGCCTTCAGGTGCACAGGGGAGGGGACGGTATCGGCGGTCATCGGCGGTTCCTTTGCGGGGCTGCGAGCGCGACTGGTGCACGCCCGCAGCTTGGCTGTTCAGCGGTGCTCTGGGGAGCGTTGTTGCATCATTCGGCCGGGCCGACCGTGAGGGCGATCTCTCCGACGCCGGCAACGCTGCCTTCGACGCGATCGCCCGGCTGCAATGCACCGACGCCTTCGGGTGTTCCCGTGAAGATCAGGTCTCCCGGCTCGAGGTGGTAGAACTTCGAGAGATCCTCGATCAGCTCGGGGATGTTCCAGATCAGCTTCGAAAGGTCGGAGCTCTGCCGCTCCTGGCCGTTCACGCTGAGCCTCAGGGCGCCCTGGTCGATCACCTTGCCGGCCATCGGCACCACTTCGGATACGACCGACGATTGCTCCACGTCCTTGCCGAGATCCCATGGCCGACCTTTGTCGCGGGCGACCAGCTGGAGGTCCCGTCGCGTCATGTCCAGACCGCAGGCATACCCATAGATCAACTTGTGGGCGTCGTCGCGATTGACACGGAAGCCAGGCGCTCCGACCACCAGCACCAACTCCATCTCATGGTGGTAGTTCTTGGTTTCGGGCGGATAGGCGACGGTCACACCCGACTCGACCAACGTCGAGGGGCTCTTCGTGAAATAGAACGGGACTTCGATGGTCTTGTCGACGGGTCGTCCCATCTCCACCGCATGCGCGTGGTAGTTGCGGCCCACGAAGAAAAGCCGGTTGATGGGCAGGCGCTGCGAGGTGCCGCGCACCGGCAGCGAAGGAACGGCAGGGGGATTCCAGAGATAGGTGGGGGTCATGATTTAGGTCTGTAGAAGGTGAAAATCCGTCCGGTCGTTTTCGACCTTCAGAGCTTGGAAAGAGGGACCTGGAGGTTGGCGAGTTGTTGGGGATCGACGCTTGTGCGGCGCTCGATCAGGCGTCGCGCAAAGCGCAGGTCGCGTGCCGCGTTCGGCCCGAGCGCAGCGGCAACTCTGTCTGCCTCAAGAAAGAACATGACAAAGCTGTTGGAGCCCACGTCGCCGCGTACGACCACCTGGTGCCTGGGCGTCGGAACGCCGAATATCTGCAGATTGACGTCGTATTGGTCGGACCAGAACCACGGCAGCGGCTGATGGTTCACCGCGGCTCCCAGCGCGGCGCGCGCGGCCGCGATCCCTTGCTCCTGGGCGTTCTGCCAGGACTCCAGTCGCATGCGCCGGGCAGCCCAGTCGCAGTGCCAGACCGCGACGTCGCCAGCGGCAAGGATGTCCGGATCCGAGGTCCGGCACTGGGAATCGACCAGGACGCCGCCTTCACATGCCAGACCCGCTTCGCGTGCGAGTTCATCGTTCGCGATCAATCCAACGCCGAAGAGAACCACGTCGCAAGCCAGCTCCCGTCCGTCGCTGAGGGTTGCCGTCAGGTCTTCGCCCGGCCCTTGGGCCAACTGCTCGATCCCCGCACCCAACTCGACCTGAACGCCATGCGCGGTGTGAAGCCGCAGCAGATAACTGGAAATCTCCGCAGGCACTGTGCGCTCGCACAGCCGGTCCATGGCTTCGACGACGATGACGTCCAGGCCCTTCTTTCGGGCGGTTGCCGCGACTTCCAGTCCGATCCATCCTCCGCCCACCACAAGCAGCCGCTTTCCGGCGACGAGCGCCGCTCCGAGCGCCGCCGCATCGCCGATGCTGCGCAGGGTGAAGATGCCAGGCAGATCGGAACCCGGGATGCCCAAACGGCGCGCCCGTCCTCCGGTGCAGAGGATCAAGCTGTCGTAGTGAATCGGCTCGCCGTGGCTCAGATGCAGTCGTTTCGCGGTCCTGTCGATGCGCGTTGCGCTGACATCGGGGCGCCAGTCGAGGTTCAGCGCATCGAACGCTTCCGATTTCTGCAGGTAGGTCGTGTCCGGATGCGCATCGCCTGCGAGCACCGCCTTTGACAGGGGCGGCCTTTCGTAGGGGCGGTGAGGTTCGTCGCCGATCAGCACCACCCGGCCATCGAAGCCGTCGCTGCGCAGCGTCTGCGCAGCCCATCCTCCGGCCTGACCACCGCCCACGATCACGATCGTTCGATCACTCATGGGGCCTCCGGGCCGCTGGGGAACGGTGTGTCTGCGCTCGGTGCGCGAGCATCGCCATGTGACGCATTGATGTCTCCATTCTTCTTGGCGCGAGGGGAAGCGGACGTTCGTGTTCCGCTTGTCGAACTGCCGTCTTGCAGCGGCGCTTCACGCCGCCGCAAGGGCATTGCCATGCAGCTGAATCAGCCCAGTGAAAGAAACACCCGACCGCCTTCGATCTTCACCGGATAGGAGCGGATCGCTTCCGTCACAGGGGCGCACGTCGGTGCGCCGTTGCGCACGTCGAACTTGCCTTGGTGCAGAGGGCACTCGATCTCGTGTCCCTCCAGAAAGCCCTCGCACAGGCGGGCGTGTCCGTGGGTGCAGATGTTGTCGGTCGCATAGATCTGACCGTCTACGCTGTACAAGGCGATGTCGCGTCCGCCGACGAGCATGCCCACGACATCGTCTGCCGGTACTTCATCGACCGGAGTCGCGTCGGTCCATTGGAAATCAGGATCGCTCATGGGTTGCCTCACAACGGGTAGATGACGGAGTTCGGGATCATTTCGCTGTCATAGATGACCTGCCGCGAAGCGAATTTCAGTCCCTGTTCGGTCCGTACGACGACGTCGATGTAGCGCCCGACGCTGAAGACCGTCGAAAGCTCGGAGAGCTTGGTGCGAAACACCGCGTAGTTGGCCTCCGACTCGAAGCGATTGGCTTCGGCCTTCAGCACAACCGGTGTTCCGACAATGTGGCGCTGGTAGTAGGGGTCGTGAAACAGGGTTTCGCGAATCCCGTAGACACGGTCCTTGAGCATCCCCTTGCTCTCGAACGAGAGCGTCGCCAGCGGAAAGCCGCGGTCGTAGTTCTCTCGTGGCTGAAGCCTGTAGATGCAGTCTTCCGTGAAGAATTCGGGCCAGAGTTCCCATTGGCTGGAGCTGACGGCCTGGGCGTAGCTAGCGTAGAGCTGGGACAGTTCGAAGTAGTCTTTGAAGTCCATGTTAAGCCTCCATCACCTTGCGCCAGTACTCGTACATGCCCCGGATCAGGGTCTCGGTGACCATGTGATCCGTGTCGCCGACCTCGCGTCCGCCAAGCTCGGCGAGCGTGCGATGAAAAGGCTTCTGCTCAAAACCCTTTTGCGACAACTCGATCACTTCACCGTCGTCCGCGGACACGAATCCGGCGGGTCCGAAGAGATTGGCCTGACGCAGCCGGCGCTGCGTCATTTCTTCGGTATCGTCCTCGAATCCGAAGTGGGTCCAAACAAAATCGAAGGCACCGGGGCCGCTCGGTTGGATGTGGCGCGTAGAGACGCTGTTGACCTGCTGTTGAAAGATCACGCTCGGGAACAGCGTCATCATCACAGCCGTCGGTCCGCCCCACCAAGGCTCCGGCACGATGTCGAGGAAGCGGGGGTCGTTGAGCTGCATGCTTTCCTTGAAGCTCGACACCTGGGTGACCTGGTCGGCCTTGCCGCTCGCACCGCGCGTTGAGATCATGGCGGCATGCCGATGGTGCCGATCCATCTTGAGCTCCGACTTGTTGTCTGCACGCCAGAGACCGAAGGTGACGAACCAGGTGTGCAGCAGGCCCGGGTGGTATGGGTCCTTGATGTTCTCCTGCATCAGCTTCCAGTTGCCCGGAATGCGCTGGCGGTTGTAGCCGAGGATCTTCAGCTTTCGGCCGTTGAACAGCCGATCGAAATAACCCAGGATCTCCGGCCCCATGAAGTCTTCGAGCGATTCGACGTCGGGGTCGAAGGATGCAAAGACGACACCCCCGCGGGTCGCGACCTTGAGTTTGTTCAGGCCATGGTCGGCGGGCTTGAAGTCCACTGGCATCCCACCGTTGACCTTGCCGTCCTGCTTGACGCCCCGGCGAAACGGCACGCCTTGCAAGTCGCCGGTGAGTGCGTAGTTCCACTGGTGATAAGGGCAGGTGAACCCCTCCGCCTTGCGGTTTCCATGGCGCTCGCGGCAGAACTGCATGCCTCGGTGAGCGCACACGTTCTCGACGACGCTGATGGAGTCCTCGGCGTCGCGCACCATGATCACGGAGCGTTCGCCGACGACTGTTCGCTTGAAGTCCCCGATCTCTGGAATCTCGGCTTCGAGGCCGACGTAGCACCAGTGGTTTCGATAGAAGAGGCGTTCCAACTCTTGCCGATGCTGATCAGCCTCGGTGTAGGCCATGAAGGGGATTCGGCTGGTGCCCTGGTTTTCCCAGTGGATCTTCTGGGGGAAGACGGCTGATGTGTCATCCATGTTTTGTGTCTCCTGTGCTGCCGCAGGGGGACAGCGTCTTGTGGGTGCAGCAATGATGTCCATTCCAGTGCCATCGCTCAATAGAATATGGGGAATAGTTCAGATTGATTTTGCGAATGTGAGGCGCCATGGAGCTCAAAGACATCGACCTCAACCTTCTGGTCGTTTTCCATCAGTTGCTAGTCGATCGACGCGTCTCGAAGGTGGCCAGCAGCCTCGGCCTTTCCCAGCCGGGCGTGAGTAACGCGCTGGCTCGCCTGCGCAAGCTCACCGATGACCAGTTGTTCCTTCGAACGCCAAACGGCATGGAGCCGACGCCGTATGCGCAGCAGCTTGCAGGACCCACCGCGAGCGCATTGCAAGTCATCCACGCGGCCATCAACCAGAAGGCGTCATTCGACCCGTCGACTTCGAAGCGCGCCTTCACGGTGGGTATGACGGACATTGGCGAGATCTACTTCCTGCCCAAGCTGATGAAGGAGGTGGCACGTGTTGCGCCGAATGTGTCAATCAGCACTGTTCGGAACACGGCCGTGAATCTGCAGGATGAGATGGAAGCGGGTCATGTGAACCTTGCGATCGGTCTGTTGCCGCAGCTCAAGGCGGGCTACTTTCAGCGCCGGCTGTTCAAGCAGCAGTACGTCTGCATGTTCAGGCGAGGTCATCCCCTCGACAAGAAGACGGTTTCATTGAGTGAGTTTTCCTCGGCCGACCACGTCGTCGTGATCTCCGCGGGAACGGGGCACGGCAACGCCGACGAAATCCTTGGACGGAAGAAGGTGGTGCGAAAGGTGGTCCTCACCGTTCCGCACTATGTGGCGGTGGGCCACATCCTTCACGACTCCGACTTGGTGGCAACCGTTCCTGAGCGGCTCGCCCAGGCTTTGGCGGGGCCCTTTGGCCTGTCCTACATCCGGCACCCGGCCAAGCTGCCGGAGATTGCGATCAACCTGTTCTGGCATGGTCGCTTTCACAAGGACCCGGCCATCACGTGGCTGCGCTCGCTGATCGTCGGGCTGCATGGGGAAGGCGCGCCCGACTAGGGCTTTGAAGGTCGGCGCCTAGCGCCGTCTGAGCTTCTTCAAAAGCCAACAGGAAAGCACTGGCTCGGCTTTCCGATGCGACACCGATGTGTCGCAAAGTGTCGCGGCCGGGACGGCGCATCGCGACTAAGTCCTTGATTTGATTGAGATCCGCTTCGGGCATGCGATCTGCAGAGATCGTTGGGAGCGCATCACCAAACCAACTCAGGAGACTTCCCGCCATGTCCTCGCTCCCCGATTCCTCTGCCGCACTCGATGTCGCAACCGCATTTCGAGACGCCATGCGTCGCGTTGCGTCCTCGGTCACCCTGATCACCACACGCGATGCGAATGGCGAGCCTCACGGGATGGCCGCTTCCGCCGTCATTCCGGTGTCCATGGACCCGCCGGCCATCCTGGTGGCGGTGAATCGCACGTCAGGGCTGCATCCTGCGCTCAGCGCACAGGGGCGGTTCTGCGTGAACCTGCTGGCGGGGGCTCATCACCCCTTGCTGGGCGCGTTCTCGCAGAGTTCGCGCAGAGGCGAGCGCTTCGTTACCGGCGATTGGCAAGACAGCTCCGACTCGCTCCCTTGCCTGACCTCGGCACTTGCCGCGGTCTCCTGCGAAGTCGACCAGCGCGTCGAGTACGCGACCCACACTTTGTTCATCGGTCGCGTCACGGCCGTGCAACTGGCAGAGGGCCAATCGGACCCGCTCGTCTGGTTCGACGGAGCGGGCGTGGCCGTTTCGAGCCGCTGCAAGGCCGCTGCGGAACAAGCCGTGGCCTGAGTCTTTCCATGTTCCCCGCGCGGCATCCGCTGCGCTTTTCAACCCTGCAAAAAAGGAGACTTCATGAAACTCGGATTGTTCGGCATGCCTCTGCATCCACCCGCCCGGCCCAAGTCGGAAAGCTTCACGGAAACTACCGAGAAGATCGTGTACGCCGATGAAATCGGCTTCGACGAGGTGTGGATCGGTGAGCATATTTCCTGCACGACGGAGCCGATCTCGTCACCCCTCATCTTCCTTGCGTCACTGATCCACCAGACCAAGCGCATCCGCTTCGGAACGGGCGTCATCGCCTTGCCGAACCACCATCCGGCCGTGGTGGCCGCAGAGATTGCACAGTTCGATCACATGAGCAAAGGACGCCTGATGTTCGGCATCGGCCCCGGTGGCCTGGCCAGCGACATGGAGTTGTTCGAAGTGCTCGATGGTGCGTATCGCACCGAGCGCATGATGGAATCGATCGACACGATCCTCAAGCTCTGGTCGCAGGACCCGCCCTACGATATCCAGGGAAAGCACTGGAAGATCTCTCTGAAGGACATGGTCATCCCCGAGCTGGGCGTGGGCTTCATGCCCAAGCCGTACCAGCTCCCGCACCCCGAGATCTCGATGACCGCGATGTCGCCGTTCTCCGACAGCGTGAAGACGGCTGCAGCGCGCGGGTTCGGCGCGATGAGCGCCAACTTCTGTCCGGAGTATGTGATTGCCAGTCACTGGAAAAAGTATGTCGAGGGGTGCGAGTCCGCGGGCCGCGAACCCACCGGGAATGACTGGCGGGTCGCCCGAAACATCGTCATTGCTGCCAGTGATGCTGAAGCCCGTGAGCGGGTGATGGATCCGGCCGGCAGCAACTACTACTACTTCGACTATTTGTGGCGTGTTCTCAAGTCCGTGAACTACACGGCTGTCATGAAGGACGACCCCAAGCAGCCCGACGACGCCGTGACCGTTGAGCAACTCATCGAGAGCATGGTGATCTACGGATCTCCCGGCACCGTGGCGGACAAGCTGGTGGCGTTCCGCGAACGCACGGGGCCATTCCATGGACTGATGATGGCATCGATGGACGGATCCGGCGTCAACCGCGAATGGGAATGGGAGACCATGCGCAGGCTTGCACAGGACGTGATGCCGAAGGTGCGCAAGGCGTCTGCGCGGGGCTGACACGCAGTTCCGCCAGCGTGACACCAGGGGGCAAAGGATGCAGAATCCTTCGACAAGGGCCGGCTCCAGGCCCCCTGCAGGAGACAACGCGCTGTGGACAAAGCATCCCATTCGAACGTGCTGCGCGCTGCCGCAGTGCTGGCCCCTATCCAGGACGAAGTGATGGAACGTTGGAGCGTTGCCGCGTCGAGAGAACGCTGTGTTTCGCTCCATGGCCTCAACCCGGAAAGGGTGGGTCGCCCTGGTGTTCTCACAGCGGTCGAAATCCAGGACCATCGCGAGCCCATCGCCGATCTTCTGTCGCTGTCGCAGGGCGAAGTTCAACGCCTGTTCGAGCTCCTGGCGGAACAGGACTATGTCGTGATGCTGACCGATCCCCAGGGCGTCGCTCTGGGTTTCCGCTCGACCGAACTGGTTCTGGACGCCTGTAGCAATGCGGGCGTCTTGCCCGGTTCGATCTGGTCGGAGGAGATGCAAGGCACGAACGGAATCGCACTGTGCATCCGCGAGCAGAGGGCGCTCTCCGTTGTGATGCAGGATCACTTTGCTTCGAGCCTGGCGAGTGTGAGCTGTACGGTGGCGCCCGTTTTCGGCGCCGGCGGCCAGTTCGCCGCGGCGTTGAATGTCACGACGCTCCGGGCATCCGACCGCGCGACCCAGGCTGTGGTTCGCCAGGTGGTCATTGCGTCGGCGCGACGCATCGAGAACCTCTATTTCGATCGTCGCAATGTGGGACAGACGATTCTTCGCGTATCCAGGCATGGCGACTTCTGCGATGCGGCTGTCGAGTCGCGCGTCGCCCTCGATTCATCGGGCAGAGTGCTCGACGCCACGCCGTTGGCGCAGCGCATTCTCCTTCCCGCAGGAGCGCCGTTGATCGGCCGCCCTTTGTCCGATGTCTGCGGAATGGACCAGTGGCAAAAGGCCTTCGATGGCAGGGATCTCGTGCTCCAGCTTGCAAGCGGCCAGCACTTCTTTCGCGTGGAGCAGCCGAGACGGCAGCTTCAGGCCGTGTCGGCGCCGGAGAAGCTCGATCGCACCTTCGACATCAGCCAGCCTGCGGTGGAGGAGATCATTGGAGACGACCCGGCAGTCGGCGAAGCGGTGTCGATGGCGCGCAGGCTCATGGCCCACCAAGTACCGGTGTTCGTGCACGGAGAGACCGGAACAGGAAAGAGCGCCTTGGCGCGCGCATTGCATGTCGATGCAGGCGGCAGGCCCGACAAGTTCGTTGGTATCAACTGTGCCGCGATCAGCGCGGAGTTGATTGAAAGCGAACTGTTTGGCTACCGTCCCGGTGCCTTCACCGGCGCATCCCGACACGGCTCGCGAGGCCGGTTGCTGGAGGCGAACGGCGGCACCTTGTTCCTCGATGAAATCGGCGACATGCCATTCGGATTGCAGACCCGGTTGCTGCAGGTCCTGTCAGATGGTGAGTTCACGCCTGTGGGAGCGACGCGGCCGGTGCAGGTGCGCTTTGCCCTCATCGCGGCCAGCCTGCACGACGTGGCGCAGCTGGTGCGGGAAGGGCGTTTTCGCGAAGATCTCTATTTCAGACTGGCTGGGGCTACCGTGCGCTTGCCGGCGCTGCGGCAGCGCGACGATCTCGAGCAACTGATAGAGCGAGCCGTGATTGGCGCCGCGCAACGCGTCGGACGGCGGGCTCCCGTGCTGACGGCTGCCGCCGCGAAGGCGCTGCTCGCGCACGATTGGCCCGGAAATTTACGTGAACTCCACCATGCCATGCGATTCGCCGTTGCGATGGACTCGGACGGGAAGATCGATCTGGCCGATCTTCCTCCCCCTTTGGGGCAAAGAGGAGTGTCGCGAAACACTCGTCCGTCTGGCAGGCGTGCTGCGATCGAAGCGGTTCTGGAGCGCTGTGGATGGAATGTGTCTGAAGCTGCAATCTCGATGGGCGTGTCGCGCGCAACCCTCCATCGCCACATCCGAGAGTTGGGAATTTCTCGTCCCACCGACTGATACGCCTAGATGTCGAAAAAGCGTGACCGTCGCCGGCTCGGTTTGCAGGAGAAGGCAATTTCGATGGCTGCCTCTGGCAACTCAGCGACCGTTGGATCGGTCTGAGCGTTTGAGGATGCTTTCCCGTTCGGTGGGATTCAAGCTTCCCGACGAGACCACTCCACCAGCACGCACTGACAGCGTTCGGGCTGCCACGCCTAGTCGTTCGGTCACTTCTGGAATTGACTTTCGCTGAATCTGGTCGATCCGCTCGGCATAGGGCACTGTGAGGGCCGCAATGGCACACTCCAGAGTATCGAGAATGGGATAACTGATTGCGTAGAGACTGCGGACTGCTCGCGTGGACGAGCCAGTAAATGAAGGCGGCATATCGAGCAATTGAGCTCCTTGGTCTGGCAGGCTGTGTTGGGGACAGCGGTTGCACGAAACAAGACGACAAGTATCGTTTCACAGAACTCCTGCACGGACTTCACTCTGACTTCACTTGGGTCACGCACACTGACTCTCGACAGTGGTTCGGCGCTGGTAGAGGCCAGGGAGAAAAAAGCCGCTCAGGGAACCGCCTCGATGCCGACCGCTGTCGCTTTTCATGCGCAGGCTCGCAGAAAGCATCAGCGCTGCAATGGGACGGCACAATGCGTCCATGCCAAACATCGCCTCGATCCTCAAAGCCGAGATCTCCCGCGTTGCTCGCAAAGAAGTGCGCGCCGAGATCGAAACGCTCAAGAAGGCATCCGTCACGCATCGCGCGTCGATTGCCGAGCTACGTCGCCAAGTGAATGCGCTCGAGAAGGAACTGCGCCGTGTTGCGAAGGGAGCGACGCGCCCCGCCACGGTGCCCGATTCGGACCATGAAGCAGCAACGGGGACGAAGCGCCGATTCAGCGCAACCAGGTTGGCGGCACATCGCGCAAAGCTTGGACTTTCCGCAGCGAGTTATGGGCAGTTGGTTGGCGTGTCCGGGCAGACGATCTACCACTGGGAACAGGGCAAGGCACGTCCGCGGGCGGCGCAACTCGAAAGTCTTGCGGCAGTGCGAGACCTCGGTGCACGCGAAGTTGCGGAGCGCCTAAGCTGTTGATTGCTGCTGAAAATTGACCCAGGCAGAGCCAGACTGATCGAGGTCAATCGCGAGATCGTCGATGCGGCAGTTGGACTCGCAGCTCTGCTGAATGAGCGCACTGACTTGAAGAATGGCTCGGGGTTTTCCTGCGATACCCTTTATCACCCGGTGGATGCATTGCACGCCGCTGCGCATGGCAACTACAGCTACAGGAATTGGGTGCAGGCGAAGCTGCAGGCCATCAGGGGGCAGTTCGACCTCAAGTACTGGCCTTCTCTAGGCGAGGTCATTCAGGCCATTGCGGATGACGCTTTGCGCGCCGAGCCTGTGCCGCATGATTCAGTGACTGGAGCCTGGTTCTAAAAAGGCCCTCGAACCCACGCCAATACTCACTTTTCCCATCTCATCTGTTCTTTGGGTACACCGCTGGGTACACCGGACTGATTGAATGGGCTAGTGTGCTGTCCCGTTAATTCGCCCGCATAGGCGGGAGAGTTTTTCGAGGATGGAATCTGCGGTAGCCGTCCACGCGAACGGTTTGCAGGCCTCGTTGTAGTGACTGACGAACGTGTCGATCTTGTTCGTCAGTTCCTTGACGCTTTTGAACGATCCGCGGCGTATCGCCTTGTCGGTGATGATCCCAAAGAAGCGCTCCACCTGATTGAGCCAGCTCGAGTAGGTTGGGACGAAGTGCATGTGCCAACGTGGCCGCTGCGCCAGCCAGGCGCGCACCTTCGGGTGCTTGTGGCTGGCGTAGTTGTCCACGATGCAGTGCACGTCCAGTGCCGGCGGCACCGCCTTGTCGATCTCACGCAGGAACGCCAAGAACTCCTGGTGCCGATGGCGAGGCTTGCAACTGGCCAGCACGGAGCCATTGAGCACATTCAACGCCGCGAACAGTGTCGTCGTGCCATGTCGCACATAGTCGTGTGTGACACCTTCAACGTAGCCGAATCCCATCGGCAGCATCGGCTGAGTTCTCTCCAGCGCCTGGCATTGGCTCTTCTCGTCGACGCACAGCACCAAGGCGTTCTCGGGCGGGTTGAGGTATAGACCCACCACGTCGCGCAGCTTTTCGATGAACAGCGGATCTGTTGAGAGCTTGAAGCTCTCAACGCGATGCGGCTTGAGCTGGAACGCCTGGAGGTAGCGGGCCACCGTCGTCTTGCTGATCCCGGTCTCGGCCGCCAGACCACGAGTGCTCCAGTGCGTCGAGCCATCCGCAGGCTTGGTATGCAGCGTCGTGTTGATCAGCCCGGCAACGCGATCGTCATCGACCGTGCGCGGGCGGCCAGGCCGAAGTTCGTCATACAGCCCCGTGATTCGCTCGCGCGCATATCGCAGTCGCCACCTCGTCACCGTGCCACGGTTGATCCCTAGCGCCTGTGCCACGTCTGTGCTGGCCTTTCCGGGCCCCTCACACGCCAGCACGATGCGCGCTCTCAGCGCCAGCGCCGCCGGCAGCGAGCGTGATCGAGCCATCGATGTCAGCTCGGCGCGCTCATCGTCGGTCAGCGCAATTTCGGTCCGCGTATGGGCATTGGGCATGAGGGCATCTCCAAGGATGCCTCAACCCATGCAGTTCTTGTGCCTGCGAATTAACGGGACAGCACACTAGTGGAAACGAACCACCAAGCTTGCAGTGATTATCCCACAGCCTCCCAAAATCAGCTGCTGCGCAGTATGGACGAGAAAAACCAGGAACACATCGCCCCATTGCTTACGATCTGGCGCTTCGGCGCCGTCGAAAACCAAAACCGATACCGCAGCCCAAAACAAAGCCCCGCCGGCAGCACGCCGACGGGGCTTTCTGTTTCTGGAGCGGCGCTCAGGCGAGCGTGATCGTCACGTCGATGTTGCCGCGGGTCGCGTTGGAATAGGGGCAGACCTGGTGCGCGGAGTCCACCAACGCCTGGGCCTGTGCGCGGTCCATGCCGGGCAGGTGCACGGTCAGGCGCGCGGCGACGCCATAGGCCTGGCCCACGGGGCCGAGGTCCACCTCGGCGTCCACCGCCACATCAGCCGGCACCGCCAACTTCAACCTCCCGCCCACGGCCTTGAGGGCGCCAATGAAGCAGGCGGAGTAACCGGCGGCGAACAGCTGTTCGGGGTTTGTGCCGTTGCCGGGTGCGCCGGGCGGGGTGTGGGTTACAGCCAGGCGGCCGTCGTCGGAGCGCGAGGCGCCGTCGCGGCCCCCTGTGGTGTGGGTGCGGGCGGTGTAGAGGACTTTGTCAAGGGAAGCCATGATGGTGGGGGTCTTTGGGTGGGGATTTGTGGAGGAAACGGGTGGTTGAAAGAACCGGGGGGCGGGCTCAGGCCGTGAGCCGCTTGGGCAGCGCTTGCACCTAGCGCGCGAGCGCCAGGCCCTCGGCCAGGTCGAACTGCGAGGCCCGCAGCACGCAGCCCGGGATGTGCTGGGGGGGCGGACCTTGGGGACGAACTATCTCGCGGCACGAGCCTTCGCTACCTGGGCACGTCTTGCTGGAGCGTAGGGTTCCTGACCAAGAGCGGTGTAGAGGGCAAGCGAAACGTCATGGTGTTCGGCCAGGCCGGTCCGTTCCAACAACGAAATGGGGCCCTCAGGGTAGCCAAGGCCAAGGCAAAGTGTTTTGTCAAGATCGTCTGCGCTGGCAAGGCGTTCATCCAAGCGACGCAGCGCCGCGTTGAAATAGGGCCTGATCAAGCGGTTGATGATTCGACCAGGGAAATCCCCACAAACTGCGACCTTGAAGCCAGCGCTCTCAAAAGCGGACTTGGCCGCCTGCAAAGCAGTTTCCTGTGTGCCTGGTTGACGCACGAGTTCAATCAACTGCGTGGGATCTGCCGTCCCGAGCCGGAAGCGTGCGAAACCGACGACATTGGTGCCCTCGAGTCCTCGGGACTCGCCCGTGTACTCCCCCAGGCACTCGTTGCCCAGCTCGATCGCCACGAAAGGGCATGCAACGAGCTCTCCAGCATCGCGCAACGCGGTGCCAGCATCGCTGCCGATAAAAACACGTGAGGCGCCTTGAGAGTCGCTTTGCTCCAGGAACGGATGCGCGACTGGAAAGGAACGGCTCTCGCCGGCGCAGAAAACGCGGTACTTGCTCATGAATTCAGGCTCCGTACATCTTGCTGTCGGCATAGTCGTGGAAACCACGGCCGGATTTTTTTCCTAGACGATTGGCAGCAATCATCCGTTTGACCAGAGGTGGGCAGGCCGCACGGGGCTCGTTGGTGATGCCGTACATCGCCTCACACAAGAGCTTTTGCGTGTCCATGCCAACGAGGTCAAGCAATTCCATGGGCCCCATGGCATATCCCATTGCCGTTTTGATCGCGAGATCGATATCCGCAGGGGTTGCCACACCTTGCTCAACTAGGCGAATCGCGTCGTTGTTGAATGGGATGAGGAAGTAGTTCAGCACGAAACCCGGCGTGTCTTGCGTCTTCACCGGCTTTTGACCGAGTGCTTCGCATACAGCCCACGCAGCTGCAAAGGTTTCATCGGATGTCGCCATGCCTGGCGACATCTCAACCAGTTTCATCAGCTGCGCCGGAAGACAAAAGTGCATGCCAACAAATCGGTCCGGTCTTCCGGAGCCGCCAGCAATCTCGGTGATGCTGATGGTTGACGTGTTGCTTGCGAAGATGGTGTGGGGCGCACACAACTTGTCCAGTTTGCTGAACAAGTCATGCTTGACGGGCAGGCTTTCAAAGACCGCCTCGATGACCAGATCGCAATCAGAAAAATCGGCCAGGTCTGTGGTGCCTTGCCACTGGGCCATGATTTGTGGAAGCTTGTCAGCTTCAAGCTTGCCGCGCTCGACACTTTTCCGTAGAAAGGCTTCGGTCTGCTGACGAGCCCGATCAACGGCATCCTGTTTGAGATCAAAAAGGCGTGTGCGGAAGCCTGCTCGTGCACATACGATTGCGATGCCTGCACCCATGGTGCCGCCGCCCGCAATGCCAATGGTTTTGATGTTTTGCATGGGTTTTCTTTCAACGTTGAAGGAAGCTGCGACCAACAAGCTGGCGGTGAACTTGGTTGGTGCCCTCCCATATCTGAGTAATCTTGGCATCGCGCATGAGACGCTCCATTCGGTAGTCTTTGCAGTAGCCATAGCCACCCAGAAGTTGGACACCTTCTGTCGCCATGCGCATGGCCAGGTCCGTGGCACGATATTTGAGGATGGAGGCGTCAATGCCAAAGTCCTGCTCACCCGCATCAACACGTGCGGCAAGCTGCCACAGCCAGCTTTCAATGAGTACGAGTTCTGACGCGAGATCGGCAAGGAGGAACTGGATGCCTTGAAACTCAAGAATGCGTTTCCCGGACTGCTTGCGCTCGTTGATGTAGTTCACCGCATCCTCGAAGGCCGCTCGTGCTATGCCCAAACCATGGGCTGCAACACTGGGACGCGACTTGTTCAGCGAGGCAAATAGGATTTTTAAGCCGTCGCCCGGTTCGCGCAAAAGGTTCGAGCGTGGAACGCGGCAATTGTCGAAGGCAAGCGACGCTGTGCTGGACGCGCGCGTGCCCATTTTTTCTTCCAGCCGCACCACCGACAAGCCAGGCGTTCCCTTTTCGAGGATGAGGACAGAGATGCTCTCCTTGGCTCCGGCAATACCGTCCCACTTGCCAAAAAGAAGAAATAGGTCAGCGACATCGCCGTTTGTGATGAAGGTCTTGCTTCCATTGATGACGATCTCATCGCCATCCTCCCGGAAAGTGGTCTTCATGCCTGTTGCGTCGGAGCCTGCTCCAGGTTCGGTGATTGCCAAAGCGGCCAAGCCACCTCCTGCGATCCGAGGCAGCAATCGCGATTTCTGTTCCTCGCTGCCCCAATCGATTAGGGGTTTCATCGCATGGTAGTTCGTCGCCCAGACAATCCCCGTGGAGGCGCATGCCTTGCTGATCTCTCTCACACAGGTCAGATAAGCTGTGTAAGACAGTTGTGCTCCGCCGTACGCCTCAGGGATGAACATGGCATTGAGCCCAAGTTCATTGATAGCGCGAACGTTCTCCCAAGGGAACTCACAAGAACGGTCCGCATGCTCGGCACGCGGGGCGATCTGCTTCGCGGCAAGCGATTGAACGCTGTCAAACAGCATGCGCTCATCGCTGGTCAGCGAGATGCTCTTGTCGAGGCGTTCTAAAACGTTCATAACTTGATGTCTCCTCAGTGAGCGATGCCCTGCGCACCGTCGATATAGATTGTTTCGCCGGTCAAGAACCGACCGCCGTCGTTGTAAAGCGTTGTCACCAGGGAGGCCACATCGTCTGCAGTCCCTGGAGTTCCAGAGGGAATACGCTTCTCCAGGTACGCGCGCAGCGGCCCCGTGGTCAACGCTTCTACGTTCAAGTCTGTCTGGATGTAGCCGGGAGCCACGTCGATGACACGAATGCCTTTGCTCGCCCACTCCACCGCCAAGCAGCGCGTGATGGCACCGACCGCAGCTTTGCTCGCGCAATAGGCCAGGTTGCGCTTGACCCCCATCTTGTCAAAGAATGACCCGATATTGATGATGAGCCCGCCACCGGACGCCAGGAGTGCGGGGTAGGCGACCTGACAAGTGGTCAAGACCGAAGTTGCGTTTGTATCGAGAACCTCGCGCCAATGATCCGCGGAGATCTCCGCTGAGGAGCCCTCCAAGTGGACACCAGCGTTGTTCACAAGACCGGTGATGCGAAAGCCTTTACCGATGATGGTCTCAAAGGCTTCGCGCAGACTGGTTGCGTCTGTGACATCAGCCTTAACAGGAATCCAGCGACTGGTGACTTCCTTGGACGCGTCTTCTCGTTTTGGTGCAGACCCAGAACGTGAAAGGCAGGCAACGTAGTAGCCTCCCGTCGCAAGTTGATGGGCGATGGCGGCTCCGATGCCTCGGCTTGCGCCAGTAACTACGATGCAGTTTTGATTCATTTTCTTAGCCCTCGTGCTTAGATTATTCGTCCCGAAACAGGGGTTTTCGCTTATCTACAAAGGCCTGCATGCCCTCTTTGGCGTCAGAAGTTTGGTAGGCAAGCGTCGACAAGTCAGCCTCCATTCGAAGCCCATCGTGCAAAGGCAGGTCTGCTGCACGCAGTACTGCTTCACGGGCTAGCTGAACAGCGCGCAAACCGTTGCCAGTGAACTCTCGGGCATAGGAGAAAGCTGCGTCCAGGCCCGGCGGCTGGACAATTCGATTGACCAAGCCAATGCTCAGCGCCTCTTCGGCTGCAACCGTCCGACCGGTCATCGTGAGTTCCAAGGAGCGACCCATGCCGACCAAGCGCGGTAGGCGTTGAGTACCCCCATAGCCGGGAATCAGGCCAAGTTTGACCTCAGGAAGTCCGAATTTGGCGTTTGGCAGCGCTATACGAAGCGTGCACGCCAAGGCAAGCTCGCAGCCGCCCCCAAATGCATATCCATTGACCAGAGCAACCGACGGGATGGAAAGGCGGTCCAAAAGGGCAAAGACTTCTTGACCCCTCTCTGCTCCAGCACGCTGCGCACCAAGATTTCGGCTCTGCAACTCTTTAATGTCGGCGCCAGCACAAAACGCTTTCTCGCCCGCCCCTGTGACGATGAGCGCACGTGCCTCCGAGCGTCCTGCTTCGGCAATCGCGCTGCCAATGTCATCAATGAGACTGAAGCTCAGTGCATTGAGTGCCTCTGGACGACGCAGAGTAAGTACTGCGAATTCTTCTTGGTAGCTAAGCTCAATCATTGAGGCTTCCCTTGGTAGCGGATGGGTTGAGGTTGGAGCTTGCCGGTGCGGGCCCATGCGACAAGCTCGCGTTTGAGAATCTTTCCACTGGCAGTGAGCGGCATGGAATCCAGGGCCATGTAGTATTCCGGCATATCGAACTTGGACAGGCCAACCTCCGCCAGGTGATTCAGCAACTCGTCACCGCTAGGCGCTTGCCCGTCCGCGATGATCGCAAGGCACACCTTCTCTCCCAAGCGCTCGTCAGCGACAGCAAATGCTGCCGCCTTCTTTACCCTTGGATGCCTGTGGGCCAAGTCCTCAATGCGTGCAGGATGGATGTTGTGGCCCCCGCGGATGATGAGGTCCTTTTTGCGACCGACGATCTGAACGTTTCCGTTCTCATCGAACTTGCCCAAGTCACCACTCATGAACCATCCCGAGGAGTTGAAGGAGGACTCCGTGGCTTGTTGATTGCCAAAGTACCCGAGCATCAGAAGGCCACCACGACCACCAATCTCACCGATCTCGCCTGACGTAGCCTCGACGTCTGGGTTTTCTTGATTCCACAGCTTGATCTCATACCCCGTGCAGGCCTTGCCACACGTACTCGTGATGACGTCCGGAGAGTCCGTTGGCTTTGTGTACTGATGTGAACCGTTCTCGGTCATGCCGTAAACGTTTTGTGGCTTTGCCCCCATCGCCATCAGTTTGCGCGCAGTTTCCGTTGGAATTGGTGAGCCAGCAAGATAGAAGACCCGGACGGATCCGAGTTGCGTCAAGCCCCGTCCCTCTGCAATATGCAGCAGATCCATTGCGTGGGTCGGAACGCCCATCACGTAGGTTGCACCGGTGTCATGGATCCAATCGATAGCCGCCGTTCCCGCTGCAGGGTCATGCACCACCAGCTCACAACCAGCTACCAATGCTTGCTCCAGAGCCACTGTGCCAATGTGATGGCTCATTGGGCTAAGAGACAGCAACACGGTGTCAGAACCATGCCCCCAATCCGCGACCATCGAACGCCCGTTGGCCAAGAGCGTGTTGTCGCTATGCATGACAGCTTTGGGTAGCCCAGTCGTTCCACTGGTGAATGCCAGGTAGACGATCTGGTCCGGATCTGAACTTGGAGTCGAGAAATCCGGTAGCCCCGCTCGCCCGGTGGGGAGCCCGGGGAACTCAGCGGCGCCTGCAGGAAGTGAAGTGACGGCCGCATTCAACGATGGCAGCGCATACACGCGCTTGAGAGAGGGAATGTCTGCCGCCGAGGAGAAGATGCTCGCCGTCGACGAATCAGCTCCCCAGCCTGGTTGAGTGATGAGTGCACGCGCTCCAATTGAGCCTAGAAGGCCGGCGATTTCCGCTACGGTGTAGTTTTGATGCAGCGACGGATTGCAGATGTAGCCATTTCTGGAACAGGCGAGGAAAGCCACAGTCGCTTCAAGGCGGTTTGGGAGCCAGACGGACACCCTGTCGCCACTGCGAAGGCCTGCGGCCTCCAGGTCGTGCGCAAACACATCTACCCAAGAAACGACTTGCGACCAAGTCAGCCGGCGATGGGCATCACGCAAAGCAAAGCTATGCCCGCGCTCAATCGCATGCCGTCTTGCCAGCTGATACATCGTGTCGCGTTGCCAAACATTAGCGCGGTAGTACTCGCGGGCTTGGTTGGGGTGGTGCAGTGTCAGAATTCGAGCCATATAGAGCCTCTACGCGCACGATCTCAGCGACCAAAGTGCTTGGGGTCAGGGCTCCGTCGTTCTGCGAACGCAACAGCAAGCTCAGTGTGTTCTTTCGTCTCGAGATATCCGCGCAGCAGCAGGTCGTGAGCCATGCGAGACAGCCCGCTGACGCCGCCGTGGCGCGCATTGAATGCGGCTTTGACGGAGGCCAGCGCGAAGGACCCGCGGTCCGCGATCTCAAGAGCCATTTTGCGAGTTGCGTCTGCGAACTCAGCATCGGGCACCACTTGATTAATGAGGCCCCACTCCTGTGCTTCACGAGCGCTGAGCTTGGGATTGCGGTACCACATTTCCTTTGCTCGCTTTTTGCCAACCAGGTCCTCAAGGTACCAAGTGCCGTAGCCTGCGTCGAAGCTACCCATCATTGGGCCGACCTGACGGAACACTGCACTCTCTTTCGCGATGGTGATATCACACACCATCTGCAGGACATTCCCGCCGCCGACGGCGAAGCCGTTGACTGCTGCGATCACAGGCTTTTGAATTCGGTCAATGCTTTCGTACATCTCAAGGGTAGGGAGTACTCCCGCATAGAGGAGCGTGTCTTCCATGCCTTCTTTGCGACCGCCGATGCAGAAAAAGCGGTCGCCAGCACCCGT
The DNA here is from genome assembly GCF_900112425.1 of Variovorax sp. OK212. GTDB lineage: Bacteria > Pseudomonadota > Gammaproteobacteria > Burkholderiales > Burkholderiaceae_C > Variovorax. The sequence continues at coordinate 92,141 of NZ_FOLP01000012.1, forward strand.
GATCACAAGGACGCGAGTGCGGGTTTCCCGACGGACCTCATTGATGCAGTCACGAATCTCATGGCACATCAGGGGGGTAAACATGTTGCCGTCTTGGGGGCGGTTCAGCGTGAGCGTGCCGATCGGGCCGTCTTCGGTGTAGGTGATTTCTTGAAATGCCATGGAAGTGATCTCCGTTTAAATAATCTTCTGTGAACGCAGTTGCTCAAGCTTGTCGGTATCCAAGCCAGCCCATTCTCTCAATACCAGCTCCGTATCCGCGCCAAGCTTGGGTGGGGGAAGCGTTGTGCCTTCCGCCCGGCCATCGAAGCGGATGCCCAGCCCCACTTGAGGGATCGGACCATCTGCTCCTTTGCTTGAGTAGATGAATCCGGAGTCAAGAAGCATGGTGTCTTCAGCTAGTTCGTCAAGGCGGTAGATCGGGCCAGATGGCACGCGAGCTGCGGCCAGCAGTTCGAGCCAGTGGGATCTGGGCTTCGTACTGAGGATGCTGTTGATGCGCTGCACAATTTCATCGCGAAGTGCGCGCCGTGAGGGGTTGTCCTTAAAGGCTGGGTCCTCGGCGATTGCTGGTTCGCCTAGAGCCAGCCAGAAGCGTTGCCATATGCCATCATTTCCCAGGCCAAGGGTGATTGGGCCATCCGCAGTCTCGAAAACTTGGTAGATCGCAATCACGCTGTCAGTTCCGCCCGAGCGGCGAGGCAATTGTCCGGAGCCAAGGTACGGAAGCAAGCGTGGCGACATGAAACGGGCCATCGTCTCAACCATTGAAATGTCAATGGCGCAGCCCTGCTGGGTGTTGGAACGGCGATAGAGCGCGGCCAAAACCGCCAAAGCAGCATCGCCACCAGACAAAAGGTCTGCCGCGGGCGTTCCAACTTTCTGTGGCGCCCCTTGCGCTTCACCGGTTAGATCCATCACACCCGAGTAGCCTTCGGCAATGAGGTCATAGCAGGGAAGGTCTGCGCGAGGGCCGGTCAGGCCGAATCCTGTCAAAGAAAGATGGATTAGCCCAGGATTTACCGCGTGCAAACTGGAGGAGTCCACACGCAACTTCTTTTGGACTCTCGGAACGAGGTTGAGCAGGATGACGTCTGCGGTAACAACCAACGCCATCAGCGCTTCGTAGCCCTCTGGCTGAGAGTAGTCAAGCGTCACACTTCGCTTGCCACGATTTACGCTGAGGAACCAAAGTGACGCCCCATCGAGGAATGGCGGCCCCCAAGCTCGACAGTCATCACCTGAACCCGGGCGCTCGACCTTGACGACGGTAGCGCCAAGATCCGCAAGCAGTTGACCGGCATATGGACCGGCAATGGAGGTCGTCAGATCTAGCACCTTGACGCCCGACAAAAGATCCAGCGCAGGCGACGACTTCAGGGGAAGTCGGTGCAGAGGAAGGGTGTGATTGCTGCTGTTCATTGCCTCCGTACATGCAACGCCTGTGCCAGCCGTTTTGAGTACGAAATGCACTCAAATTCGCCGCTCGCAGGCACAAAAACCCCTGCAGTGCTGTCGCTGCGGGCAGCGAAGCGCGCTCCCAACTGCTAACATGTCCTTCATGAAGACACGAGAAGAACAGCAGGAGACACAGCCCGAAAATGCAGACTCCATCGGCCAAGACGCAGCCCTTAAAGGCATTCTCGTTTTGGGCGCGGATGGGCAGCTTAAATCTGCACTAGGGATAGCGTCGCGCAGTGAATTTGCGGTTCGTATGCATCAACGTTGGCTTGAGGCCAACGAAGACGGTCAGTCTGTGTTTGTTGTTGATGACGAACCTAACGGACCACGCGTCGTAATCGCGCTGACGAGCGACGAAGGAACTGTTCTGGTTGCGCTGCAGCATGACCGCAGGAATGCGTTGATGGAGCTGGTGGCCTCCGTCGATTTTTCCGGTGACATCCTCCAGCATCTTTTGACCAACCCGTTCGAAGCGTTGACCGTGGTCGATCACGCGGGTGTGGTGAGGTACATCAGCCCAATCCATGAAAAGTTCTTTGGTATTGCTCCCGGAGGTGGGACTGGGCGGCATGTGACTCAAGTTATTGAGAACACTCGACTTCACACCGTCGCCGCGACGGGCAAGGCCGAAATTGGCTCACTACAGCCCATGCGGGGGGGGAGCCGTGTTGTGTCTCGGCATCCTGTGCTGGGGCGCGACGGCAAAGTAGTGGGTGCCATCGGCCAAGTGATGTTCAAGGGGCCCGAGCAGCTCCAGGTGATGTCGGCTGAACTGAAGCGCCTGCAGGCCGAGGTTGGGTTTTATCGCAGAGAGCTCAATGGTTTGCGCAACCGTAGTTACGGCCTCGAGCACATCGTGGGTAACAGTGGGGCAATTGAGCGTCTGAAGCGACAGATCGTGAAGGTCGCCTCGATGGATATCCCTGTTCTTCTGACGGGTGAGAGCGGGACAGGTAAGGAACTCGCTGCCCACGCTATTCACCTGTTGAGCAATCGTCGCGACGCGAACATGGTGATGGTCAACGCGGCTGCGCTGCCTGCGACCCTTGTTGAGAGTGAGTTGTTCGGGTATGAGGCGGGCTCTTTCACCGGTGCGGAGCGCAAGGGGCGGAGAGGGAAGATTGAACAGGCTGACAAGGGCAGTCTTTTCTTCGACGAAGTTGGAGATATGCCCGCAGAAGTGCAGGTCAAGTTGCTGCGGGTGCTACAGGATGGTCGCTTCGAACGAGTGGGCGGTCATGAGTCAAAGCTTTCCAGCTTTCGCTTGATAAGCGCCAGCAATCGAAATTTTGACCAGATGATTGAAGAGGGAACGTTCCGGCTCGATCTCTTCTATCGAATCAGCGCGGTCACCATTCGAATGCCCGCTCTCCGTGAGAGGCGTGAAGACATCCCGTTGCTCGCGGACCTCGCGCTACGGAACTTTGCGTCGCGACATGGGCTCCAGCCAAAGAAGATGTCTGCAGATGCCCTTTTGTTCTTGCACGGCCTGGACTGGCCAGGAAACGTGCGGCAGCTCATTCACACCGTTGAAAGAGCCGCAATCTTTAGCGAGTCCGACGTAATCGAACCTCCTGATTTTGGTCTTCTGGATGACACTCTCGACGAAGTTCAGGCACCACCCTCACCTAGCCTGACAACGGACTCGGTTGTCGAAGCATTGCGCCCGGAGCCCTTGCCCTTGGACGGAGGGCGCACCGAGACACTAGGCGTGCGCCGCGCTGTGGGGGAGGTTGAAGAACAGCTGATTCGTGCTGCGATGGTTAAGTGTCGTGGCAACAAAAAGCAAGCCGCTGTCGAACTCGGCATCTCCCGTTCCTATCTCTATAAGAGACTGGGTGAGCTCGAGATTCAGGGCTAGCTTCATGCTGCCACGCGTCTGCCTCATGTGTTTGGAGTAGATGCCACCTTCGGGTTTGCAGGTTTGCGCTTCTGACCAGGAGTTAGTACGGCGAGCAGCCCTCCGACTATTCCCTTGCGGAAGGACAGGACACAAATGACGAATATCACGCCCATGATGACCGTTACCCAAGACCCTACCTTGTCTGCGAGTTCAGACTGAATCCCCACAACAGCCGTGGCGCCAATCACTGGGCCCAGAAGCGTGCCGACGCCGCCCATCAGCGTCATCAGCACAACCTCGCCAGAGGTATGCCAGTGAACATCGGTCAGCGTTTCAACGCCCAGGACCAACACCTTTAACGACCCAGCCAGTCCCGCGAGTGCGGAAGAGAGAACGAAGGCAAGCAGCTTGAATCGATTGGCATCGTATCCAAGAGACACGGCACGTGGCTCATTCTCCCGAATGGCCTTCAGGATGTGACCAAATGGGGAATTGACGATTCTCCAGATGGCAACAAACCCTAGCACAAAGACCAGTGCGACGAAGTAATACATGGCTATGTCGCTCGACAGATCAAAGATGCCCAAGAAGCTCCCGCGAGGAACACCTTGTAGGCCATCCTCGCCGCCCGTGAACGGCGCTTGAAGCAGAACGAAGTACACCATTTGCGATAGGGCCAGCGTGATCATCGCGAAGTAGATGCCCTGTCGGCGAATGGCGAGTGACCCAACAAGAAGGCCAGCTAAAGCCGCCGCGAGCGTTCCGAGGAGCAGGCCGATTTCAGGCGTTACACCCCAGGCTTTCATGGCATATCCAGCGGTGTAGCCGGCCGACCCGAAGAACATGGCGTGTCCGAATGAAAGCAGGCCTGTGAATCCGAGCAACAGGTTGAATGCGCATGCGAACAAGGCGAAGCACAGGATCTTCATTAGAAGAACTGGATATAGGCCGAGATACGGCGCCGCCAATAGCAGCAGTGCGCCGACAACCCAAGAAAATTTGGTTAAACGATTCATAGGTCAAGCTTCCCTGCCGAACAGGCCGGCCGGCCGAAGGAGCAGTACCAAGGCCATGATGATGAAAAGGATGGTGGCAGATGCCTCTGGGTAGATAACCCTGGTGAGGCCCTCGATGACTCCCAGACCAAGGCCTGTAGCGATCGATCCGAGAATGGAGCCCATGCCGCCGATGACGACGACTGCGAAGACTACGATGATGATGTTCGAGCCCATGAGAGGACTAATTTGAATGACTGGTGCTGCCAGGACACCGGCGAAGGCTGCTAAGCCAACTCCTGCGCCATAGGTCAGCGAAATCATCAAAGGAACGTTGACCCCAAAGGCTTGCACCAGTTTTGCGTTCTCCGTGCCTGCGCGAAGGTATGCGCCGAGTCGGGTCTTTTCGACTAGGAACCATGTTGCAAAGCAGATAGCCAGTGACGCGACCACCACCCAGGCCCTGTAGGTTGGAAGCATGATAAAGCCGAGATCTGTCGCGCCCATCAACGCTTCCGGGACAGGGTAGGGCTGACCCGCCACACCAAAGAAGTGACGGAACAGGCCTTCGATGATCAGCGCAAGCCCAAACGTAAGAAGCAGGCCGTAGATGTGGTCCAGCTCGTACAGCCTTCTCAGCAGGGTGCGTTCGATGAGCATTCCGAAGGCTCCGACGACGATCGGAGAAAGCAACAGGCTCCACCAATAGCCGATTCCAAACCAGTTCAAGCCCATCCATGCGCAGAAGGCACCGAACATGTACAGAGCGCCATGGGAGAAGTTGATGATGTTGAGCAGGCCGAAGATGATGGCCAGGCCCAGTGACAACACTGCGTAGAAGGAACCGTTCATCAGTCCCAGCAAAATTTGACCAAGCCAAGCTTGTGCCGGTATTCCAAAAATATCCATGACTTCAAACCCCAAGGAATTCGTGCAACATGTTCATCTTTGACTCGAGTTCCCTTGCTTCGAATCCTTCCACCACTCGACCGTGCTCCATGATGTAGAAGCGGTCAGCCAGCGGTGCTGCAAAACGGAAGTTTTGTTCGACCAAGATGATCGTGTAGCCCTGTTTTTTAAGAGCGCGAATTGCCCGGTCGAGTGTCTGCACAATCACAGGCGCAAGACCCTCCGAGATTTCGTCTAACAGCAGGACCCGTGCTCCAGTACGCAAAATGCGTGCAATGGCAAGCATCTGCTGCTCGCCGCCTGAGAGCTTTGTCCCTGGGCTGTTTGCCCGTTCTTGGAGGTTGGGGAAAAGTCGATAGATCTCTGCCACGCTCATCCCACCTTCCGCAATCTGAGGCGGTAAGAGCAGGTTCTCTTCGCAGGACAGGCTTGCAAAGATTCCTCGCTCCTCGGGACAGTAGCCAACACCCATCCGCGCAATCTTGTGTGGTGGGATGCCGAGGACATCCTTGCCTTGTATTTGAATCGTGCCCGTGCAACGGCCCATGAGCCCCATCAGTGACCTCAGAGTTGTCGTTCGACCGGATCCGTTGCGGCCGAGCAATGTGACGACTTCACCTCGGTTGACGTGCAAGTCCACGCCATGAAGAACGTGAGATTCGCCGTAGTACGCCTGGAGGTTCTTGATGCGAACGCATTCGATGGTTTCAACCATGACTGCCTCCGCCAAGCTGTGCAGAAGCGTCACCCATGTAAGCTTCGATGACCAAGGGATTGCGAGACACTTCGTCGTAGGACCCCTCTGCTATGACGCGTCCGCGTTGTAAAACGCTGATGGCGTCACACAGACCAGCAACGACACTCATGTTGTGCTCAACCATCAGTATGCTTCGCCCCTTGGACACTTGTTTAATGAGTGCGGTGACGCTCGCGACATCCTCGTGCCCCATACCCTGCGTAGGCTCGTCAAGCAACATCAGCTCCGGCTCCAGAGCCAGCGTTGTGGCCAACTCCAGAGCGCGTTTCTGCCCATAGGCTAGATCCGCAGTGGTCCAGTCGGCAAGGTGCTCGAGCCCGACCTCGGTCAATAGCTCCATAGCGCGGTCGTTCAGAACGCCCAAACTGCTTCCGGACCTCCAAAAATGAAAGGCGGTACCCAACTTGCGTTGAAGTGCCACGCGAACGTTCTCTTGCACCGTCAAGTGAGGGAAGGTGGCTGAAATCTGGAAAGAACGCACCAAGCCTCTGCGCGCAGTTTGTGCTGGACGTTCTTGGGTAATGTCCACGTCGTTGAACTGAATCGCCCCCTTGGTTGGCAGCAGGAATTTGGTTAGCAAGTTGAAGAAGGTCGTCTTCCCGGCCCCGTTGGGACCGATAAGCGCGTGGATGTCTCCACGCTTGACCTTGAAGTTCACATCGCTTACCGCGGTGAACCCCCGGAACTCTTTGGTGAGTCCGGTTGTTTGAAGAACGTAGTCAAAACTCATCGCGGCAAGCCTAGTCTGCTGTGTTTAGGGCAAGGTGAAAATCAATTGCGCTTGACCAGATTGCACGTGCTTGCGGCCAGAGGTTGGAATGCCTCATCGCCAGGAATAGTCCGCTTGATCTTGATCATGTCCCACTCACCCTTGGACTCCGAGGGCTTCTTCACTTCAGCCAGGTACATGTCATGAACCATCCGACCGTCAGCACGAATCTTTCCGCCTTTGGCGAAGAAGTCGTTCACCGGAGTGGCGTGCATTTGTGCGAGAACCGTCTCGGCGCTGTCGGTCCCTTTGGCATCGATAGCCTTCAGGTAGTGCATGGCGGCGGAATAGGCGCCTGCGTGAATCATCGTTGGCATGCCTTTGTGAATGTCGAAGAAGCGCTTGCCGAACTCCCTTGTCTCCGGGTTTGCATCCCAGTAAAAGCCCGTGGTGAACATCATTCCCTGGGCAGCAGGAAGGCCGAGGCCTTTGATGTCCGTGTCGAACACCAGCAGGGTTGCCAAGGTTTGGTTTTTGGTGATGCCAAACTCGGCAGCTTGGCGAACGGCGTTCTGCGTGTCTTTGCCCGCGTTGGCCAGGCCCACAACCTTTGCTTTGGAGGACTGCGCCTGGAGCAAGAAGGAGGCAAAGTCGGAGGCGTTCAATGGGTGCTTTGCACTACCCAGGACCTTGCCACCCATCTCATTCACCACTGCGGACGTGTCGCGCTCAAGAGAATGGCCGAATGCGTAGTCGGCAGTTACGAAGTACCAGGAACTTCCGCCTTCTTGCATCACTGCGCGACCAGTGCCGGTGGCCAACGCGTAGGTGTCGTACACCCAGTGAATCCCGTAGGGTGAGCACTCCTTGTTGGTCAACGCCGTGGTTGCAGAGCCCGCAAAGATGATGGGCTTCTTTTTGTCCAAGGCCACCTTCTGCATAGCGATAGACGCCGCAGAGTCCGTGGACTCGATGATCAGGTCTACCTTCTCAACGTCGTACCACTGGCGAGCCTTGGACGAAGCAACGTCGACCTTGTTTTGGTAGTCGGCGGAAACCACTTGAATGGGCTTGCCTTGCACCTTGCCGCCAAAGTCCTTTACGGCCATTTCAACGGCGCGAACTGCCCCCATGCCGCCATTGGCCGAGTAGACGCCGCTCATGTCGACGATCACACCGATCTTCACGGTTTCGTCGGAAATCTGGGCGAATGCCGGACCCGCGACGAGCGCTGCGAGCGTTGTAGCGGCGAGTTTTAGAACCTGGTTCATTGCGATCTCCTGTAAGTGTGTGAAGAGCTGTCGAAGTTGAGCTCTGCACGTATCACCGCAACCTGTGTGCCAATAGGAGAAAGACAATGAACAGGAGATTTTTCAAGGGTTAACCCTTGTCTTTGACATACTTGGCGGTAATGGTGTGCGCCAAGACAACACGGCATAAATTTGTCGTGTACTTCGAAACTACAGGAGCAGAGCTCCTTCAAACAGAAGAGCTCCGTGACGCGCTGCGCGACGGAGCTCAAAAGGCTTCCCAAGCGTCGGCGCCCGTGGGATGGACGCGTGCTACTGCATGCCGGAGCTATTTGCTGAGGTGTGTGACCAACTCGGGAACGGCTCGGAAGAGGTCGGCCTCCAGGCCGTAGTCGGCCACCGAGAAGATCGGGGCCTCTGGGTCCTTGTTGATCGCCACGATGACCTTGGAGTCCTTCATGCCGGCCAGGTGCTGGATGGCGCCCGAGATGCCGCAGGCCACGTACAGTTGCGGCGCCACGATCTTGCCGGTCTGGCCCACCTGCCAGTCGTTGGGCGCGTAGCCCGCGTCCACTGCGGCGCGGCTGGCGCCCAGCGCGGCACCCAGCTTGTCGGCCAGCGGCGTCATCACCTCGTTGAACTTCTCGCTCGAACCCAGCGCACGGCCACCGGAGACGATGATCTTGGCCGCTGTGAGTTCGGGGCGGTCGCTCTTGGCGATCTCGCTGCCCAGGAACTTGCTCTTGCCTTCGTCGGCCACGGCTGCTGCGGTTTCCACTGCGGCACTGCCACCGGTGGCGGCCGCCGGATCAAAGCCGGTGGTGCGCACGGTGATCACGTGCTTCGCATCGGTGCTCTGCACGGTGGCGATCGCGTTGCCGGCGTAGATCGGGCGCTCGAAGGTGTCGGCGCTGATCACTTTGGTGATGTCGGAGAGCTGGCCCACGTCCAGCGCAGCGGCCACGCGGGGCGCCACGTTCTTGCCGCTGGCGGTGGCCGGGAACAGGATGTGGCTGTAGTTGACGGCGATGCTGAGCACCTGCGCGGCCACGTTCTCGGCCAGGCCGTGTTCGAAGCCCGGGGCATCGGCGTGGATCACCTTGCTCACGCCGGCGATCTGCGCGGCAGCGGCAGCGGCAGCGCCGGCGTTGTGCCCGGCGATGAGCACGTGCACCTCACCGCCACATTGGGCGGCGGCGGCCACGGTGTTGAGCGTGGCGCCCTTGACGAAGGCGTTGTCGTGTTCGGCCACCACGAGAATGTTTGCGAGTGCGGTCATGTTCTTGGTCCTCAGATCACTTTGGCTTCGTTCTTCAGCTTGTCCACCAGGGCGGCCACATCGGCCACCTTGATGCCCGCGCCGCGCTTGGGCGGCTCGCTGACCTTCAGGGTCTTGATGCGCGGGCTCACGTCCACACCCAGGTCTTCGGGCTTGAGGATGTCGAGCTGCTTCTTCTTGGCCTTCATGATGTTGGGCAGCGTCACGTAGCGCGGCTCGTTCAGGCGCAGGTCCGTGGTGATGACCGCCGGCAGTGTGATGGACAGCGTTTCCAGGCCGCCGTCCACCTCGCGCGTCACGGTGGCTTTGCCGTCGGCCACTTCCACTTTGGAAGCGAAGGTGGCTTGCGGCAGGCCCGCGAGCGCGGCCAGCATCTGGCCGGTCTGGTTGCAGTCGTCGTCGATGGCCTGTTTGCCCAGGATGATGAGGGCGGGTTGTTCCTTGTCCACCAGGGCCTTCAGGAGCTTGGCCACGGCCAGGGGCTGCAGCTCCACGGTGGTCTCCACCAGGATGGCGCGGTCCGCGCCGATGGCCATGGCCGTGCGCAGGGTCTCCTGGCACTGCGTGACGCCGCAGGAAACAGCGATCACCTCGGTGACCACGCCCTTCTCCCTCAGCCGCACGGCTTCTTCCACAGCGATCTCGTCAAACGGGTTCATGCTCATCTTGACGTTGGCGATGTCCACGTCGCTGCCGTCGCTCTTGACGCGCACCTTGACGTTGTAGTCCACGACACGCTTTACTGCGATCAATATCTTCATCTGTATTTCCTATCTAACAATGTAAGAATCTGAGACGCGGTGAGAGGTCCGCAGTCAAATTTCACGAGCGCAATCGGTGGGTAGTTCCAGGCAGCCAAAGGAGTTCTCTAGAGCCGCTGCGTTGGGACTTCATCCGTCGCGTTCTGGCTGCTATGCATCACTTGTCATCGAATAGCCAAGCGACGGGGATGTTGCCGTTGATCTTGATGTCCAACAGCACAGGCCCCTGGGGATTCTTCAGAATTGACGCAGCCTGCTCCAAATCCTGCATGGTTCGGATGGTGGCAGTTTCAAAACCCAGCGCTTCTGCGATGGGTGCGAAGTCTATGTCGAGGAAAAGGGTGGTGGCTGGCGGCATGTTCTGCATCTTGAGATAGTGAACCTCAGCCCCGTAAGCACAGTCATTCATCAAAATGACTACCAGTGGAATGTCTTCTCGGACGACAGTTTCGAGTTCGCCGATGGTCATAAGTAGACCGCCGTCGCCGATCACAAGAACGGAAGTCGCGTTAGGGCGACCGACGCTGTATCCCATAGCCGCGCCGATTCCCAGGCCAATGGAGGCGAAGTCAGTCGCTTGGCGGAAGGCCCGGGGATCCGGGACTGTCAGATACGGCAGGGCCTGCAGAAAGTTGCCTGCGTCGTACACGACGTTTCGATTGCTTGGAAGAATGTCATTTAGAGCCAGCGCTACTGCGCGCGCATCGACGGTTCGTGGCGTGTGTTGCGGCGTGAAGTCCTGGGAGAGCTCAAACTTTTCGAGCCAGCTGCGATACGGCTCAAGATGAAATTCTTTCTCGTTGGGTGCACGTCCGGGAATCGCTTCAAGGAGCGCTTGAGCCGCCAACTTGGCATCCGCCAAGATGGCCACATCAGTGGCAAACCATCGACCAATGCTGGAGCGCGCACTGTCAACGTGGATGAGAGGAACATCGCTAGGAATGGCGGTTCCCATAGACGTTGTACGCCCATTGAGGCCTGCGCCGAACGCGATGATGCAGTCGGCTTGTTCGATGAGACGTCGACCACCAGCGTGAGAGTAGGAACCGACCAAGCCGCAGTCCATTGGGTGCCCGTGAAAGAGGTCCTTAGCCTTGAGTGTGGTGCTCAGTGCAGCGCCCAAATGGTCAGCCAGCGCAATCAGTTCATTTTTCGCGCCAGCCTGGTATGCACCCCATCCGGCGATGATCAGAGGGCGCTTGCTCTTGGCAAGTAGCGCCACAGCTGCTTCGATAGCCGGTTTGCGCGGTGCTCGATGAACTTGAGTGGGTGCGACCACCATCGACGGTGCAGTTGCTGATAGATCGACCGAGGCTCGCTGTACGTCCGTGGGAAGAAGTAACGCAGCCGCACCTGCGTACGTCGCATTGACGGCTTGAACAAGCGTTTGACGTGCGCTTTGAGCGTCTCTGGCTACATAGGCTTCCATGCCGGCCGCGCGAAGCGCTCCCACGGCATCGAATCGTTTCAGGTCGGGCCCGCATCCGTGAGCAGGAGGCTGCAGTGCAGCATCACCAAAAATCATGAGAACGCGTGATCCGCTGCGGTGTGCGTATGTCGCCGCATGGAGTGCGTTGGCGGTCGCGGGACCGCGACCGATAACTGCAATACCCAGTTTTCCAGTGGACGCTGCATAGCCATCCGCCATAGCAACGGCGGTGTTTTCATGGCGAGCGCCATAGAACTTGATTCCAATAGAGTCAAGCGTCGCAACGAAGAGCGCTGTATCGTCGCTGATTAGCCCGAAAGCGATCTCAACTCCCATCGCCTTGATATCGAGGGCGAGCGCTTCATAAATGGGCACTACGGTTTGAGTCAATTTTTATCTCCTCAGATAAATACGGTTAATGGTGAAGACAAAGAGTCTGCGATGAATCCGCAACGTGCATGCCAGTCGAGACAGGAGCAACCGAGCTGATTCCCCCCCTTAGAGACAGTGTTGTGCAAAGAACGTGGTGTTTTCGAACACAAGCTGTACTCGGCGAAGACATGCTTGGCGCGCCTGTGGCTGTCTTTGACAGCACGCGAAAATGCTTTGTGATCGACGGATGTGCCGACTTGAGAAGACCGCTCATGTTTTATCGTTTCGGCATAACGATTTCTTCACTAAGTTGGCTGATGTCAACGCAGCCGGTGAATGCCATCGTCAGCTGAAGTTCTCTTTGGATGATCTCCAAACATCTTTGAACTCCTGCTTGGCCTTGCGCTCCCAGGCCATACAAGAATGGGCGGCCGATCAACGTGCCCGTTGCTCCGAGTGCGCAAGCCTTCACAACATCTTGGCCGCTTCGAATGCCGCTATCCATCCAAATCTCAGTTTTGCTTTTAACTGCATCTGCAATGAGAGGTAGCATGCGAATTGTGGATGAAGCCCCGTCCAATTGACGACCGCCATGGTTCGAGACCACGATGGCGTCTACGCCCATGTTTGCTGCAATCAAGGCGTCCTCGGAGTCCAGAATGCCTTTAATAACCAACTGACCCGACCAGTTGTCCCGCACCCATTGCACGTCAGTCCACGTGAACGTCGGGTCGAACTGCTTCGCAGACCATTCGGCAAGAGTCTCCATGCTGGCAACACCATTCACATGACCAACAATGTTGCCCAGACTGTGGCGCCTGGTGCCCAGCATGCCCATGCACCAGCGTGGATGCATGGCCATGTTGAGGATGTTCTTCGCGGTCAGTTTGGGTGGAGCAGAGAGGCCGTTTCGAGCATCTTTATGGCGGTCACCAATGATGGGAAGATCGACTGTTAGAACTAGAACTGGACACCCGAGTGCGTGCGCACGTCCCATCAGGCTTCTTATGAAGCCGCGGTCACGCATGAGATAGATCTGCTGCCAAAACGGCGCCTTGGTGTGGGCTGCAACGTCCTCCATGGAACAAATGCTCGCAATACTCAGAATGAAGGGGACCCCGAATTCCTCCGCAGCCCGCGCCGCCAGAATCTCACCATCCGCGTGCTGCATGCCCGCAAGACCTGTTGGCGCCAATGCCACTGGCATAGCCACTTTTCTGCCCAACATCGTCGCCTCGGTGCTGCGACTTCCAACGTCAACGGCAACACGCTGACGCAACTCAATTGCTTGAAGGTCGCTTTCGTTTTTTCGATAGGTGGCCTCGGTCCAAGATCCCGAGTCCGCGTAGTCGTAGAACATTTTCGGGACTCGCTTGCGCGCGAGGATGCGCAAGTCTTCGACCGACGTCACGATAGGCATAACTGATCTCCAAAGGCCAGAGGACGCCAGTGGTCTGGCGCTTCAATATGTGGCGAGAGACACGGCCCCGTGAGGTAGACCGGGGCATCAAAAGGTTGGCGCATAGCGGCGCGATCCGCTCACTGCAGCGGTATGTTCAACTGTTTGATGGTCTTCTCGTATTTTTTGACCAGCACCTGAGACTCCGCCTTGGCTTCTGCGGGAGGTAGATAGGCAGGGCTCATTGCCACTTCGTTCAGCCAAGCGATGATGCGAGGAGACTCGAGAGCACCTTTGAGATGAAGGCTTAGCTGCTGTGTGACGGAGGGAGGGGTGCCGGGTGGCACATACGCTGCGAACCACGTCCCACCGGAAAACCCTGGGTACCCTGCCTCAATAAACGTTGGAGCGTCTGGGAACTGCTTGACTCGCGACGATGCGGTTACGGCCAGCAGGCGCACTTTTCCTGTCTGAACAAGCTGCACAACAGTGGGTAGATCCACCATAACCGCTGCAATCTGACCTGCCATCAGATCTTGGACCGCGGGTAGTCCACCGCGATATGGCACGTGAATCATGTTTCTGACTCCAGCGCGCTCCAAGAATCCCGCCATTAACAAATGGAGAGTCGTACCTGTTCCTGCGGAGCCAAATGCAAGTCCGGGCTTTTCTTGAGCTCTGCTGACGAACTCTTTGACCGTGGCTGCAGGAAAGTCGGGCGCAACCACCAAACCGAGGCCTGACTCGTACAGTTTTGCAGTTGGCTGCAGCAGTCCAGGATCGTAGAGGGGTTTCCTGTAAAGGAACTGATTGACCGCGACAGTGACTGACTCAAAAATCGCTAGCGTGTGTCCGTCTGGCTGCGCTTGGGTCAATGCGCTGACCGCTGGGGCAGTTGCTCCCCCAGTTCGATTTTCAACAATGATCGATTGACCCATTCGGGCACTCAGCTCCTGGCCCAACTGCCGTGCAAATACATCAGTTGACCCTCCTGCTGCATAGGGGACAATGATTCGAACAGGTTTGGATGGGTAGTCGGCCGCGTGTGAGGTCGCAAGCCAAGGGGTCATGGCAGCCCCAGCCATCGCAAATTGACGACGTGTGATGCTCAATTTTGTCTCCTTGTTAAGTCCACTGATAGTTCGCGTTCGCTAGCATCCCAGCCCAGCTTGTGGTGGGAGAGGCTTTAGCGAACTTTGGATCGTAGGGGGCTGCATCGCCGATGAGGCCGATACTTCCTCGCGCTCATCCCGAAACGTTTTCGGGCTGTGGCTAGCGCTCCAAGGGGGTGACTCTCAATCGCTCTTGGAGCGGCTGCGGTGAACCACCCCGGGGCGATTCAGCGGAGGCTCGCGAGATGCCTCGGAGAGCGGCTGCTTACGCGTTGGAGAAAAAGCTCTTTGTGAGCGCGAAATTCCTCGCAGCGATCCTGCGGCAGAGCCCCTGAAGCCAAGAGATAAACAGCTCTGCCTCTGCATGCATTGGATTTGGAAGCACGTAGTAGCTCCCAGGCGGCTCTGCGTAGATGTCGAAGAGTGGCTGAAGTGCTTTTCGGTCTAACCAGTCACCCATCAAGCTGGGCCGGCACAAGGCCACCCCCTGACCATTGACCGCCGCTTCATACACAAGCCCTAAGTCCTGGAATTTCGGGCCAGTGTCCGGTTCACGGCAAACCAATCCGGCCGCGTCCATCCAAATTTTCCAGGACTCGTAGGGCGCGTTCAATCGCGTTACTCTGTGCAGCTCAGATGGCATAAGAGGTGCTTGCAGGCTTTGAAGGTACTTTGGTGAGGCCATCGGCGTCACAACGTCCTGCATCAATACGGCAGGATCTGAAGTGGGTCTTCGCCCTTGCCGGATTTCTACGTCTGCGCCCGTCGCGGGCGAGTCGGGAACAGGCGCGATCACAATCAACTCCAGGTCGAACTGTGGGTGAGACTCTGCAAATGAAGTCAGGTGTGGGGCAAGGATTTGCCTCGCGAATGTAGGGGTGGCTGTCACTGTAAGTCGCTTGAGCTGTGTGGCATGAGCCCCTCGATGCATCGCCGCGAGCATCCGGAGAACCTCTCTCGCTTGCTCAACATAAGTTGCTCCAGCTTGGGTCAACTCAAGTGAATTGGCCTTCCTCGTGAACAGAGAAATTCCCAGTAGACGCTCCAAGGTGATGACTCTCTTGCTGACCGCGCTGGGCGTTAGGCTGAGCTCTAGCGCCGCACGTTCGAAGCTGCATAGACGCGCGGTAGCCTCGATGGCCCGCAGTCCCTCAATCGACGGAAGGTGGATTGGTGGGACGCGGTTCATTGTGAGATGAGAATTAGGCCTAGCAGGGCGGCTGGCAGCACTGGACTGCTCACTCAGAACGACGGCGAGGATGATTCGACTCCCCGTTGGAGAGTTTCCTTGACGATATGCTCGATGTTCGGCCCATTTAAGATGCTTGATGCAAGCTCTTTGGGTCTGCCTCACCGAGAGCGGGGGCTGGGCGCGCTGAACCGTGCAAAAAGGACGCCGCAACGGGCAAGGGAAGTGCTGGAATATGGCCTCCTGAGCCGTCAGATATCTGCTCTGAAAATAGCCCACGGGCTTTGAAGTGAGGGGACTCCACCGCTTCTCGCAAAGACTTGACGACAGAGACGCAGGCGTCCACTTCAGAAAACTTCTTCATCCAGTCCTCGGCCGTGCGAGTCAAGATGATGGCTGCAACGGCCTTGCAGATCTTTTGAGGGTCTTTGGAATCATCCAGCAGCTCTGGGGCCGCAATAACACCGAGAAAGCTCTCCCAGAACTTCTGCTCCAACGGTGCGGCCGCCAAGAATCGATCGTCTTTTGTGCGATAGACTTGGTAGCGCGGCGTGCCGCCAGTGAGGAGCTCCCGTCCTGCTTCAGGCCAGAGACCGGCAGAAAAGCCATTGCCAAGGCCCCAATAGTTGAATGTGAAAAGGTTGTCTGCCATTGCGATGTCCAGCATGCAGCCTTGCCCGTCAGCCTCACGGGAGCGCAGTGCCAGGAGAATATTCATCACCGCTGGATAGGCGCCTCCGGCGATGTCCGCCGATAAGAGACTCGGCAGCAAGGGTGTGCCGTCAGTTCCAGCCGTCAAGCCCACAATGCCTGCCTCCGCCTGATAGTTGAGGTCATGTGCCGCAACGTTGGCCAGCGGACCATCTTGTCCCCAGCCTGTGATCGAGCAGTAGATCAGCCCGGGATTGATGGCGTGCAAAGCCTTGTATCCCAGTCCGAGTCGTTCCATGACTCCGGGACGAAACTGTTCGATTACAACGTCGGCAGACCGAACAAGATCGATTGCTTGCTGCACATCCGACGGATCCTTGAGGTCTAGAGCGACTGAGCGCTTGCCCTGGTTGAGTAACGCAAAGTTGACCGAATGGGAGCCGAATTTTGGCTCATACGTTCGCATCTCGTCGCCGCGGCCGGGACGTTCGACTTTGATCACTTCGGCACCGGCTCGGGCGAGGATGAGACTGCACATAGGTCCGGGAAGCAGTGTGCTGAAGTCGATGACACGAATTCCGGCAAGTGGAGTCGAACCGGTCAGTTTTTTAGGGGTGTTTGCGTTTTCCATGCAAGTCTTCGAGCAAACGGCATGCCATGGCATTGCATGCCAGTTTTCAGTGGAGTGTGCGCGAAAAAGACAGTTAGTGTCATGCTGGCGCACAGGGATGCCGTTTTCCTCCTTAATTTTATGAACTTTGACGGGCACGCGTTTTGCGTTTACCTCGGCTCTGCGTCATTTCACAAACACAGGAGAGCATCAGGTGCGTGCAGTTCAGGTTCGACAACCAGGTCCTCTGGATAGTCATCAAATTGAGGAAATTTCAGATCTGACCACGGGCCCTGGAGAGGTCGTTGTGGACCTCAGAGCTGCGGTGGTCAACTATCCAGACCTCTTGGTCGTAACTGGCCGATACCAAGTTACGCCTCCCGCCCCCTTTGCACCTGGTAAGGAGGGTGCTGGCATAGTGAGTTCGGTTGGCCCTGGCGTGAAAGGACTGCGCGTCGGAGACCGCGTTCTCGTGCACGTAGAGCACGGAGCGTACGCCACTCAGGTAATCGCCAAAGAAGGCCAGTGCTTTCCGCTGCCGTCCGAGATGAGTTTTGTTGATGCCGCCGCCGTGGGACTCGCAGCACAAACTGCGTGGTTTGCCTTACAGGAGCGAGGGAAGTTCGAGGCGGGTGAGATTGTCTTGATCACCGGAGCAAGTGGGGCTGTAGGTCAAGCCGCCGTTCAAATTGTTGCTGCGTTGGGCGGTGTCGCCATTGCCGCGGCAAGCAATCTCGACCGCGCCAAGACGGTCCTCGAAGGAACGAATAGCCATTTCGTGAACCTTGCTGCTCCCGATCTGCGCAACAGTTTGAGGCAGCAGGTGCATGACGCCACGCAAGGTAGGGGCGTTGACATCGTCATCGATACGCTAGGCGGTGACGTCTTCGATGCGGCAATTCGCACGTTGGCGTGGTGCGGCCGTATTGTCACTGTGGGTTTTGCCGCTGGCCGAATTCCAGAGGTAAAAGCGAACTACCTCCTAGTCAAAAACATTTCCGCTAGCGGTCTCCAGTGGTCTGACTATCGGGACCGAACCCCAGAACGGGTCGCACGCGCTCATGGAGGTTTGGTCGACCTGTGGTCTCGAGGTCTCTTGCGTCCTGGGAAGGTAAGAACGCTCCCTTTGAGTGATTTCGCAAAGGCACTTGAAGCGATTGACTCTCGGCAAGCGACCGGTCGGCTGGTGCTGACGATGGAGTGAGCGTCTGCGAGAGCCTGTTGGTGGGCTGTCATGCATGCCCGATGTGACAGCGGTCGTGGGATTTCGGGGGGCTTACTGGATGTGGCGTCTCACATCTCAGATGAAGAGTGTGTCAAGACGCGTTTCACGCCGACGTCCTCTTGACTCCAGATCTAGTTTTCGTGTCCCCAAAAATGTGATCGGGGCGAGAACGTTCTATATCAAGCATTGTTTTCAACTGAGGAGCATCAGGAATGGGTTTTCAAAGGATTGGGGTGGTGGGTGCCGGGGCAATGGGGCTTGGAATTGCACAAGTGTGTGCCGCCGCAGGCTGCTCGGTGCGACTGTTTGACGTAACCCCCGGTGCAGTTGAGCGGGCACTCGATACCGTCAAAAAAGACCTTTCGCATGGGGTTTCAAAGGGAAAGCTGTCGCAAGACGAAGCCGACGCAACGGTGGCGCGTATCGTGCCTGCGCGAGAGCTTCAGGATCTGAGTGACTCCGACTTGGTGGTGGAGGCAATCGTTGAAAGGCTTGATGCCAAGCAAGACTTGTTTGGTGCTTTGGAAGCGATCGTCACGCCCGACTGTGTCCTTGCGACCAATACGTCCTCTCTCAGCGTCACGGCGATCGCAGCAACCTGCAAACAACCGCAACGTGTTGCTGGGTGGCACTTCTTCAACCCCGTCCCGCGCATGCGGGTGGTCGAAGTCATTCAGGCCCCACGCACCAACCCTGGCGTTGTCGATGCCCTCGTTGAGCTGTCCAAGCGAATCGGGCATAGGCCCGTTGCCACTTCAGATTCGCCTGGCTTTGTCGTGAACCACGCGGGTCGAGCGTTTGTTACGGAGGGCCTTAAGCTTCTTTCTGAGAGAGTCGCCGATCATTCCGTCATCGATGGAATTCTGCGCTCTTGCGCCGGTTTTCGGATGGGTCCACTGGAGCTGCTCGATTTGACTGGGTTGGATGTTTCTGTCCCTGTCATGGAGTCGATTCACTCGCAGTACTACGGGGACGACCGATATCGGCCGGCAGTATTGGCTCGCACACGGATGGTCGCGGGCCTTTTGGGAAGAAAGACCAAGCAAGGCTTCTACAGCCACGACTCTGCGAAAGAGGGACCGGCCACCATTGCGGCTGCACCTGTCGGCACCCCGAACGTGCGTGTTTGGTGGCCGGTTGAGGGGCCAGGAGCAGTTTCCTCAAACGTCGCCTCGCTGCTGGGCGGCATAACACGCCAGCCTGCTCCCGATCACGCAGACGTTATCTTGCTGGCGCCAACAACAGGAGATCTCTCCACAACAATTGGAGCTATGGCATTGGGTGCCGCTCGGACTGTCGCGATTGACCCCTATTTCAGTGGGCCGAGTGGCGTCACCCTCATGACTTCTCCAGCGACATCCTCAACCACCGTTGATGCACTCAGGGCACTGTTCGAGGCGCGCCAGATCCCTGTCTATGTGGTGGCAGATTCCCCCGGCTACGTCGCGCCACGCGTCGTAGCTTGCATCATCAATTTGGCCTGCGAAATTGCTCAACAGGGCATCGCGTCTCCCGCAGACATTGACGCGGCAGTTCGCCTTGGACTTGGCTATCCGGCTGGGCCATTTGAGTGGGGTGACAGATTGGGCTTGCGGACAGTGTTAGAGATTCTGCAAGCTCTTCACAAAACATTTGGGGATCAACGCTATCGACCATCCCCATGGCTTGTAAGAAGGGCGACGCTGGGACTATCTCTGGCAGCGCCTGACCGGGCTGCTTAGCCCAAACATTGACAAGGCACTTCATGAGCACACATTCAGCCTTCATCTGCGACGCGATTCGCACCCCCTTCGGCCGCTACGGCGGCGCTCTCTCCGGCGTGCGCGCCGACGACCTCGGCGCGATCCCGCTGCGAGCATTGATGGCATGCAATCCCAACGTGGACTGGGCCGCCGTGACGGACGTGATCTACGGCTGCGCCAACCAGGCCGGTGAAGACAACCGCAACGTCGCCCGCATGAGCGGCTTGCTCGCCGGTCTGCCGATGGAGGTGCCGGGATCGACCGTTAACCGCCTGTGTGGTTCCGGGCTGGACGCCATCGGCACTGCGGCGCGCGCCATCAAGGCCGGTGAAGCGGGCCTGATGATCGCCGGCGGGTTGGAGAGCATGAGCCGCGCACCCTTTGTCATGCCCAAGGCCGAGAGCGCCTTCAGCCGCAACAACGCGGTGTACGACACCACCATCGGCTGGCGCTTCGTCAACAAACTCATGAAAACCCAGTACGGTGTGGATTCCATGCCCGAAACCGCTGAGAACGTTGCGACCGTCTATGGGATCGAACGCGAAGCGCAGGACCGCATGGCGCTCGCAAGCCAGATGAAGGCCGTGGCCGCCATCAAGGCCGGTCACCTGGCGCGCGAGATCTGCCCGGTGAGCATCCCGCAGAAGAAGGGTGATCCGGTCATCGTGGACACCGACGAACACCCGCGCGAAACCAGCCTGGAAACGCTGGCCAAACTCAAGGGCGTGGTGCGGCCCGACGGCACCGTGACCGCCGGCAACGCCAGCGGCGTGAACGACGGCGCCTGTGCGCTGTTGCTGGCCGACGAAGCCACAGCCGCGAAGAACGGACTCACGCCGAAGGCCCGCATCGTGGGCATGGCCACGGCGGGCGTGGCCCCGCGCATCATGGGCATCGGCCCGGCACCGGCGACGCAGAAGGTGCTGGCGCTCACCGGCCTGACGCTGGAACAACTGGACGTGATCGAACTCAACGAAGCCTTCGCTGCCCAGGGCCTGGCGGTGCTGCGCCAACTGGGCCTGAAAGACGACGATGAACGTGTCAACGCCTGGGGTGGTGCCATCGCGCTGGGCCACCCGCTGGGCGCCAGCGGCGCGCGGCTGGCGACCACGGCGGTGAACCGCCTGCACGCCACCGGCGGGCGCTACGCGCTGTGCACCATGTGTATTGGGGTGGGGCAAGGCATTGCACTGGTCATCGAGCGGGTCTGACAGTCAGCGCGATTCGAATAAGTAGTAGGAGAACCCAAATGAGAATAGGTGTGCCAGCCGAATCTACGGCAGGCGAGACGCGCGTGGCTGTGACGCCAGAAACGGCAAAAAAACTTGTTGCCGGTGGTCACGAGGTTCGTGTTCAGTCGGGTGCTGGCTTGCGCTCTAGCGCATTGGATTCCGCGTATGAGGCTGTCGGGGCAAGGATAACCAACGAATCAGGAGCCCTCGGTGCCGATCTGGTGCTCAAGGTGCGCACCCCGTTCGACAACGAGCTCGCGCTGATGAAGTCCGGCGCCACCATCGTCGGCATGCTCAACCCGTTCGACGCCGCTGGCCTGCAGCGCATGGCGTCTGCCGGCCTCACCGCCTTCGCGCTCGAAGCCGCACCGCGCACCACACGCGCGCAGAGCATGGACGTGCTGTCCTCGCAGGCCAACATCGCCGGCTACAAGGCCGTGATGGTCGCGGCGCACCACTACCAGCGTTTCTTCCCCATGCTCATGACGGCGGCCGGCACCGTGAAGGCCGCGCGCGTGGTCATCCTTGGTGTGGGGGTGGCGGGCCTGCAGGCCATCGCCACCGCCAAGCGCCTGGGCGCGGTGATTGAGGCCAGCGACGTGCGCCCGAGCGTGAAGGAGCAGGTCGAGTCGCTGGGCGGCAAGTTCATCGACGTGCCCTATGAAACCGCCGAAGAGAAGGAAGCGGCCGAGGGCGTGGGTGGTTACGCGCGGCCCATGCCACCAAGCTGGCTGGAGCGCCAGAAGCTGGAAGTGGCCAAGCGCGTGGCACTGGCCGACGTGGTCATCTCCACCGCGCTCATTCCCGGACGCGCCGCGCCGGTGCTGATCACCGAAGACATGGTCAAGTCCATGAAGCCGGGCAGCGTGATCGTGGACATCGCCGCGGGCAAGGGTGCGGACGGTGTGGGCGGCAACTGTCCGCTGACCGAGGCCGACAAGACCGTGGTCAAACACGGTGTTACGCTGGTGGGTGAGACCAACCTGGCGGCCATGGTAGGTGCCGATGCGTCCGCGCTGTATGCGCGCAACGTGCTGGATTTCCTGAAGCTCGTGCTGCAGAAGGAAGCGACGGCTGTGCAGGTGGACATGGAAGACGACATCGTGGCCGCGTGCCTGATGACGCAAAGCGGCGAGGTCAAACGCAAATGAGCCGAGTCATGCTGCGCGCGAAACTGCACCGCGCGACCGTCACCGAAGCCGACCTGCACTACGAAGGTTCCTGCGGCATCGATGAAGATCTACTCGACGCCGCCGACATGCGCGAGTACGAGAAGATCGAGCTCTACAACGTCAACAACGGCGAGCGCTTCTCCACCTACATCATCAAGGCCGCGCGCGGCTCGGGCGCCATTTCGCTCAACGGCGCGGCGGCGCGCAAGGCGCATGTGGGCGACCTGCTGATCATCTGCACCTACTCACCGGTGGACGATGCCGTGGTGCCGCAATGGAAACCGCGTGTCGTGTTGCTCGGCGAGGGCAACCGCGTCAACGAGATCAAGAAAACCTGAAGCGAGGACATTCCCATGGAAGCCGTATCCCCCACCGTTCTCAACCTCATCATCTTCGTGCTGGCCATCTACGTGGGCTACCACGTGGTGTGGAACGTCACGCCCGCGCTGCACACGCCGCTGATGGCCGTGACCAATGCGGTCTCGGCCATCGTGATCGTCGGCGCCATGCTGGCCGCCGCGCTCACCGAAACGACCTTGGGCAAGACCATGGGCGTGATGGCTGTGGCACTGGCCGCGGTCAATGTGTTCGGCGGCTTCCTGGTCACGCGGCGCATGCTGGAAATGTTCAAGAAGAAAGAGCGCAAAGCACCTGCGGCTTCTGAAGGAGCGCACAAATGAGCATGAGTCTCGTCACGCTGCTGTACCTCGTTGCCAGCATCTGCTTCATCCAGGCGCTCAAAGGCCTGAGCCATCCCACCACCTCCATCCGGGGCAACGTCTTCGGCATGACCGGCATGGCCATCGCCGTGCTGACCACCGCCGCGCTCATCGTCGAGCTCTCCGGCGGCAAGGCCCAGGGCATGGTCTGGGTGCTCGGCGGTCTGGTTGTGGGCGGTGCCATCGGCGCGATCATGGCCAATCGGGTCGAGATGACCAAGATGCCCGAGCTGGTCGCCTTCATGCACAGCATGATCGGCCTGGCCGCTGTCTGCATCGCCGTGGCCGTGGTGGCCGAACCCTGGGCCTTCGGCATCGTTGCCAAGGGCGAGGCCATCCCGGGCGGCAACCGCATCGAACTCGCGCTGGGCGCCTTCATCGGCGCGGTCACCTTCTCGGGCTCGGTCATCGCGTTCGGCAAGCTCTCGGGCAAGTACAAGTTCCGACTGTTCCAGGGCGCGCCGGTGCAGTTCGCCGGCCAGCACAAGCTCAACCTGCTGCTGGGCTTGGCGGTGGTGTTCTTCTGTTTCGGTTTCTGGCACTCGCAGAGCTGGATCGACATCGTGCTGGTGATCGCGCTGGGCTTCATCCTGGGTGTGCTGATCATCATCCCCATCGGCGGTGCCGACATGCCGGTGGTGGTGTCCATGCTCAACAGCTATTCGGGCTGGGCGGCCGCGGGCATCGGCTTCAGCCTGAACAACTCCATGCTGATCATTGCCGGCTCGCTGGTGGGCTCGTCGGGCGCGATCCTGAGCTACATCATGTGCAAGGCGATGAACCGCTCGTTCTTCAACGTGATCCTGGGCGGCTTCGGTGGCGAAGCGGCCGCCGCCGGTGGCGCCAAGGCCGAAGCGCGGCCGGTCAAGAGCGGCAGCGCCGATGACGCGGCCTTCGTGCTGGGCAACGCCGAGACCGTGGTGATCGTGCCCGGTTACGGCCTGGCCGTGGCGCGCGCGCAGCATGCGGTGAAAGAGCTCGCACACAAGCTGACCGAAAAGGGCATCACCGTGAAGTACGCGATCCACCCGGTGGCCGGGCGCATGCCGGGCCACATGAATGTGCTGCTGGCCGAGGCCGAGGTGCCGTACGACCAGGTGTTCGAGATGGAAGACATCAACGGCGAGTTCGGGCAGGCCGACGTGGCGATCATCCTGGGCGCCAATGATGTGGTGAACCCGGCCGCGCTGCAGAAGGGCAGCACGATCTACGGCATGCCCATCCTGGAAGCCTACAAGGCCAAGACGGTGATCGTGAACAAGCGCTCCATGGCCGCTGGTTATGCGGGCCTGGACAACGAACTGTTCTACATGGACAAGACCATGATGGTGTTTGGTGACGCCAAGAAGGTTGTTGAAGACATGACCAAGGCTGTGGAATGAGCTGGTATGCCAGTTGCATGAATGCCCCGTGATGCGAGATCGCAGGCACGAAGACACGCATGTTGAGCGCCTGCATTAGCGCTCGTTTTTAACCCGAAGGAGACTTAGATGAAGGTTTTTGCCGTTTCGCACATCGATGTGTCAGACCCTGAGCTGTATATGGAATATGTCGCGCTCGCACCAGCGACCGTCGCCACCTATGGTGGTCAGTACTTGGCCCGCAATGGAAAAAAGTATGCGCTCGAAGGTGAGATCCCGGACAAGCGCATGGTGGTGATGGAGTTCCCCTCGCTGGAAAAAGCCATGGCTTGGTACAACTCACCCGAGTATCAGGAAGTCGCCAAGATCCGCCACCGTGCTGCCAAGCACAGTTCGATCATCCTGATCGAAGGGCCGGAAGTGCCGGTGATCTGAGGTACACGCCGCATCGATAAAGGCCCTGCCGCGTTTGCGGTTGTGGCCGCGTTGAATGCAAGGTACGGATAGTTCTGGTGCGTGCGCAATCGGTTGATCGATGACGCGCGCCTTTTCCTCTTTTCCTTTTAGTCGTCCTACTAGGGTGCGGGACCAACGAAGACAGTCCCGTGGCAGCCTCCAATACGAAACCATATTTTCATGAGCTTTCGCCTTGCAATCTGTACGTCAGTGGCTCATGCCCGCTTTCAAAAACTGTTGGAGCCACTGTCGCAAGTGGCGGTGCAGTGGGTTTCTGCTGCCGAGCTACCTGAGGCCGCAAATCGGGCCGATGCCTTGGTTCTGTCTGCGGCTGACTACTTTCCCGCAGTTGCCCATGCGCTTTCCGGTCCCGAAAGCGCCTGCAGGTGGTTGCAGCTGCTGACCGCTGGCTATGAGACCCTTCAGATGCATGGCGTACCCGATCGTCTGGAGGTGACAAACGCGGGGTCGGTGTGGTCACCTATGGTGGCCGAGCACGCAATGGCCATGATTCTTGCGGTGGCGCGCCGTGTGCCGGCGTTGCTCGCGGCGCAAGCCCGTGGCCAGTGGGATGACAGTATCCGTCAGGATATGGCTATGCTGTTTGGCGCGCGTCTCGTCATCGTCGGCATGGGGAGCATTGGGGGTGAGCTTGCGCGCCGCGCGCGAGCTTTTGGCATGCACGTGACCGGTGTGAGTCGCAGCGGACGCGCCCACCCAGATGCCGACCAGGTGCTGCCCGTGAGCTGCCTGCATGAAGCGCTATCGCAGGCCGACTTTGTCGTCTGCGCAGTTCCCGGCTCACCCACAAACACCGGCCTTATCGGCGCGAGCGAACTCGCAGCCTGTTCGCGCCAGACGGTGATCGTGAACCTGGGCCGTGGCAACGTCATCGATACACCCGCGCTGCTGCACGCCCTGCAGACGGGCATCATCTCCGGTGCTGCGCTCGATGTGACCGACCCTGAGCCACTGCCCGAGGGCCACCCTCTGTGGCAGATGCCGAACGTGATCATCTCGCCTCACCTCGGTGGCGCTGCGCCCGAGCGTTATTACGACCGTCTTGCGCACCATGTAGTCCACAACCTCCAAGCCCGCCTTGCTGGCCAGCCACTCAAGGACCGAATTGAATTCCGCGCGTCCGCATGAACTGCGCAGCCGGTCCTGATCTGATACCACCGCACCTTTGATCCGGCCAGTGCAGGCGTGTGTGCACAGCAGTACCCACCGGGATCAATGGTGGGGTATTCGTCTGCAGACTGGACGCGATCAGACTCGGGGGCTACTTTTGGATGACCGGCTTGGCAGAAAGCTTGCCGTGCGACCAGCCGCCATCGCAGACCAGCACCTGGCCCGTCAGGTATCCGGCTTCTTCGCGCGCAAGGAACGCAGCAGTGGTGCCGAACTCTTCAGGCGTTCCGAGACGGCCAACTGGAATCTCGTCTATGACGGATTGCTGCACACCGAGCTGCTTCATGCGGTCGGTGGCGTGGTAACCAGGGGCCACAGCATTGAAGGTCACGCCCTGACTGGCGTGTTCCGCACTCAGCGTGGTGAGCAGCCCATGCAGACCGGCGCGCAACGAGGTCGACACCGAGAGATTGGGAACGAAGCGCACACAAGACACCGAGGTCACCCAGATCACCCGGCCCCAGCGACGTTCCAGCATCGGCGGCAGCAACTGACCCAGCAGGGCCAATGGGCCTGCCCACAGCAGGTCGAATGACTCTTGCCAGGCTTCTGCACTAACGCTCAGGGTCGTTCCCTTGGCGGGACCCGGACCGTTGACGATAAGGATGTCAGGCTTGATGTTTGAGCTCGCCAGAGCCTGGGCACAGGCTGCCGGCGAGGCCTTGTCGTGGAAGTCGAGGTGCACGATGTCGTTCACCACGCTGTCTTTGGAAGGCGCGCGCGAACTGGTTGACACCACGTGTACGCCTTGCTGGCGCAGGGCGAGGGCGATTCCGCCGCCGAGGCCACTGGTGCCGCCGCAAACGAGGGCTGTTCGAACTGTCATGGAATGGGTCTCCTGTGTATTGGGATGAGAAATTGGGTTCAAGCCCTGGGCAGGACTTTTCCGGGGTTGAGGATGTTGTGTGGGTCGAGGGCCTGCTTGAGGGCGCGCATCATGGCAGTACCCGCCTGCCCATGCTCCCTGACCAGATAACGGGCCTTGTGCAGGCCCACACCGTGCTCACCGGTGCAAGTGCCTCCAAGACGGATGGCCCGCTCCACCAAGCGGTGGCCAAAGGCCTCAGCCGCTTCGATCTCTGAGGGAGAATCGGGGTCGAGTAACACCATACAGTGGAAGTTGCCATCACCCACGTGCCCGAAGACCGGAACCAGCAACTGGTGCTCAGCGATGTCAGTCTGTGTCTGTTCGATGCATTCGGCCAGGGCGGTGAGAGGGACGCAGACGTCGGTGGACAGGCTGCGGGAACCGGCCCGCAGTTGCAGGCAGGCAAAGTATGCATGGTGGCGAGGGGTCCACAAGCGAGAGCGCTCTTCGGGGCGGCTGGCCCACTGAAATTCACCCCCGCCGTGAACGTTGGTGAGCTCGCGCATCACCTCGGTCTGCGCATTGATCTGTTCCTGGCTGCCCACGAACTCTAGAAACAGCGTAGGCTCTTCGCGTAGAGCGGTTCTGCTGTGGGCATTGATGGCGCGCAGTGCGAGCGCGTCCAGCATCTCGGCACGCGCCAGTGGGACGCCATGCTGGATGGCCTCAATCACGCACTGGACGGCGGAGCGCACATTGGGGAAAGTGACCACGGCAGCAGCGATCGCTTCGGGCAGCGGGTGCAAACGAACCGTGACCTCGGTGATCAGGCCCAGGGTGCCTTCGGAACCGCAAAACAGTTGCGTGAGGTTGTAGCCGGCAGAGCTTTTGCGGGCGCGGGAGGCGGTGCGGACGACCTCCCCTTCAGCCGTGACGACCTCCAGGTTCACAATGTTGTCGCGCATGGTGCCGTAGCGGACGGTGTTGGTACCAGAAGCGCCGGTCGCGACCATGCCACCCATGCTGGCGTCGGCACCAGGGTCAACCGAGAAGAATAGACCAGTGCCTTGCAAGGCTGCATTGAGTTGGGTCCGCGTGACGCCTGCCTGTACTGTGGCGTTGAGATCGCCGGGACGAAGTTCCAACACCTGATTCATCTGTGAGAAGTCGACGCAGACCCCACCTTGCACGGCGAGAAAGTGTCCCTCAACGGATGAGCCTGCGCCGTAGCCAATGACAGGCGTTTTGTCCGCTGAGCAGGCTGACAACACGAAAGCCACCTCTTCGGTGCTGTGCACAAAGACCACGGCGTCTGGCGGCTGTGTCGGGAAGAACGATTCGTCGCGGCCGTGTTGCTGCAGAACGGCCGCGCTCGTCGAGAGGCGGTCGCCGAAACGCTCCTTGAGCGTGGTCAGCAGTGGGCTGGAGGGGGGGCGCCTTTGTGTGGATGTGGTGGGAATCGCGCCAATATTCGTCGCGTGCATTGCGAATGTTTCCAGGTCCTAGATAAACGGATGGTCCGCCGCGTTTTCGTCAACGCAGCGATCGCTATGCAGCGCAAGAATCAGGCCCGCCATTCAGAGGTCGCAAAGCTGCTTTCCATGGGTGGCTGTGTCTTTGTCAAAGACACGCTGGCGTTTCGAGCAACACCCTTTGCGTCGTTTGAAGCACAGCATCCGTGAAACGCGTGTTATTCAGGCCCAGGAAGGCCGGTAGGGTTGGGGTTTACGCGCGGAGTCACATGGCATGCAGTTTGCGAAGTGATGGTTTTGTGGCGAATGCCTTGCGTGTTCTCCAAAGTATTAGCCCAACCCCGAGATCTGAACCCCATGAATGCACCTTTGCCCGAGTCCGTTCGAAAAAACCTGGAGAGCGCGTCTCTCGATGACAAATACAGCCTGGACCGTGGACGTGCCTTCATGAGTGGTGTGCAGGCGCTGGTGCGTTTGCCCATGCTGCAGCGCCAGCGAGACAAAGCCGTTGGTCTCAACACAGGTGGATTCATCAGCGGGTACCGCGGCAGCCCACTGGGCTCTTATGACCAAGCATTGTGGTCGGCACAGCAGCACCTCAAGGCCAACCACATCGTTTTCCAGCCCGGCGTGAACGAAGAGTTGGCTGCGACCGCGCTTTGGGGAACTCAGCAACTCGATTTGTATCCGCAGAGCAAGCAATACGACGGCGTGTTCGGCATCTGGTACGGCAAGGGTCCGGGCGTGGACCGCTGCGCCGACGTATTCAAACACGGCAACATGGCCGGTACCGCGAAGTACGGTGGTGTGATTGCAATTGCAGGTGACGACCACGCGGCCAAGAGCAGCACCGTGGCGCACCAGAGCGACCAACTGTTCATGCACTGCAGCATGCCGGTGTTCTTCCCATCCAGCGTACAGGACATCCTCGACATGGGGTTGCATGCATTTGCGCTGGGCCGTTACGCGGGAGTGTGGACCGGCATGAAAACCATCCAGGAGGTCGTCGAGTCTTCGGCTTCGGTGAGCGTGGACCCCGACCGCGTGAAGATTATCCTGCCCGAGGATGTGGCGCTGCCTGCGAGCGGTGTGCACATCCGGTGGCCCGACACGCCGCTGGAGCAGGAGGCGCGGCTGTTCGACACGAAGTGGCATGCCGCGCTGGCCTACATGCGCGCCAACCGCCTGAACCACAACGTGATTGAAGGCCCGCAGGATCGATTCGGCATCATTGCCAGCGGCAAGGCCTACAACGACACGCGTCAAGCCTTGTCTGACTTGGGACTTGACGACGCTACGTGCCGCCGCTTGGGCATCCGCCTGCACAAGGTTAACGTGGTGTGGCCGCTAGAGCCGAGCGCCACACGTGAGTTTGCCCAGGGTCTGCAGGAGATCTTGGTGGTTGAAGAGAAGCGCGAGATCATGGAGAGCCAGATAAAAGAACTGCTCTACGGCTGGCGCGACGATGTGAAACCCACGGTTTTGGGCAAGTATGACCCCGTGGCTGGCCTGCTGGCCGATGGCATGCAGGCGAACCCAGCGGACCACTGGCTGTTGCGCGCCAAGGCGGACCTGACGCCGGCGCTGATCGCCAAGGCCATTGCTAAGCGCCTGCGCGCTCTAGGTCTGGCGCCCGAGGGCAGTGAGGTGGCTGCGCGTATGGACGCACGTCTGGCCGCGGTTATGCATCGGGAACAGACGCTCAACAATCAAACCACAGAAACAGGTGAGCGCCAGCCCTGGTTCTGCAGTGGATGTCCACATAACACCAGCACGCGCGTGCCTGAAGGCTCGCGTGCCATGGCCGGCATCGGTTGCCATCACATGGTGCTCACCATGGACCGTAGCACGAGTACCTTCAGCCAGATGGGTGGCGAGGGCGCGGCCTGGGTGGGGCAGGCACCGTTCACCAGCGACACGCACGTGTTCTCCAACCTCGGTGATGGCACCTACTTCCACAGTGGGCTTCTAGCAATCCGTCAGAGCATCGCTGCGGGCGTGAACATAACCTACAAGATTCTCTACAACGACGCAGTGGCCATGACCGGCGGGCAGCGCGTGGGCGAGCGACCGGAAGGCCACAGCGTGCTGCAGATCCAGAAGAGCCTGCTCTCGGAGGGGATCAAGAAGCTCGTCATCGTGACAGACGAGCCACAGAAGTACGAGGGTGTGGCTCTGGAGTCAGGTGTGACCGTGCACCACCGCGACGAACTCGATACGATCCAGCGCGAGTTTCGCGAGTTGTTGGGTACGACCGCGATCATCTATGACCAGACCTGCGCCACCGAGAAGCGCCGTCGCCGCAAGCGCGGCAAGCTGGCTACGCCGGCCAAGACGGTTGTGATTAACGAGCTGGTGTGCGAAGGCTGTGGCGACTGTTCAGTGCAGTCGAACTGCCTGTCGGTGGAGCCGCTGGAAACGGAGTTCGGCCGGAAGCGCCGCATCAACCAAAACAGCTGCAACAAGGACTTCTCCTGTGTGAAAGGCTTCTGTCCGAGCTTCGTCACCGTGGAAGGTGGAACGCCGAAAAAGCAGCAGAAGAAACAGCGCGATCCGTCTGTGCAACTTGCGTTGCCCGAGCCGGTGCTGCCCTCGACCGAGGAGCCCTGGAGCATCATTGTGGCGGGCGTAGGCGGCACCGGTGTGATCACGATTGGGCAACTGCTGGGTATGGCCGCGCAACTGGAAGGCAAGGGCGTGGTGACGCAGGACGCGGCCGGCCTGGCACAAAAGGGTGGTGCCACCTGGAGTCACGTGCAGATCGCCAACCGACCCGAGGCTATCCTCACCACCAAGATCGACGTCGCGAAGGCCGACCTGGTGATCGCTTGTGATGCGATCGTGGGTGCGAGCAAGTACACCATGAGTGTGATGCGCGAAGGCCACACCCAGGTGGCACTGAACACGCACGGTACGCCCACAGCGGCTTTTGTACGCAACCCGCAATGGAGTTTTCCGGGCGAAAACTGCGAGACGGTGCTGGCCGCCACGGTTGGCGCGGAAAGGGTGGGCGGCTTTGATGCCGAGGAAGTGGCCGTGGAGCTGGTGGGTGACGCGATCTACACCAACCCGCTGATGCTGGGCTATGCGTGGCAGAAGGGCCATGTGCCACTGTCACACGCCGCGCTGATGCGCGCTCTGGAGCTCAACGGCGTACAGATCGAAAACAACAAGGCGGCCTTCGAATGGGGCCGGCGTTGCGCCCACGACCTGAGGTCTGTGAAGGCACTTTTTCAGGCCGCTTCGGTGATCCAGTTCGTTCGTAAGCCTTCGCTGGACGAGATCGTGAAGCAGCGCGTAGATTTTCTCACCGAATACCAGAACGCGGCCTACGCGGTCGCGTACAGTTCTTTCGTCGAGCACGTGCGCGCAACCGAAGCGCCGTTGTCAAGCACACGCCTCAGCGAGACCGTGGCGCGCTACCTCTTCAAACTCATGGCATACAAGGATGAGTATGAGGTCGCTCGCCTGCACACCGATCCTGCGTTCACGAAACGAATCGCTGAGATGTTCGAGGGCGACGTGAAAGTAGTGCACCACCTGGCTCCGCCCCTGTTAGCCAAAACCAACGCCAAGGGAGAGCTGATCAAGCAGGCCTACAGCGGGTGGATCCGGTGGGGATTTTGGCTTTTGCGACGCATGAAAGGTTTGCGTGGCACGCCTTTCGATCCTTTCGGCCGCACCGAAGAGCGCAAGACCGAGCGGGCCCTGATCGGCGAGTACAAGAGTTGCGTGGAGGAGCTGATTCTGGGCTTGACGCGTGACAAGCTGGCATTGGCGGTCGAGATCGCCGCCATCCCGGAGCAGATACGTGGCTACGGGCATGTGAAGGCTCGGCACCTAGCGCTGGCGCGCACTCAGTGGGACTCACTTCGAGGGCAATGGCGGGACGATGGCGCAAAGCGCCGCGTCGCTTGAAGGCAGAACTCATGACCGATGTACAGTGTGTCGGTGTGGTGGGTGCGGGCACCATGGGTAGCGGCATTGCGCAGGTGTGTGCAGCCGCCGGACTGGACGTGGTGCTGTTGGACGTGTCCGAAGCGGCGCTAGAACGAGGGGTTGCCGCCATTGCCGCCAGCTTGGATAAGCGCGTGCAAAAGGGTGCGCTGAGCGCCCAAGAGAAGCAGGCGACTTTGCAGCGTTTGCAGACAACGATTCGCTACGAAGACCTGGCGCGGGTGCAGATAGCGATCGAGACTGCAACGGAACAACCCCAGCTCAAGTTCGAACTGCTGCGCCGCATGGAGAGCGCATTGCCGTCCCATGCATTGATCGGTTCCAACACCTCATCCATTTCCATCACGCAACTGGCGGCAGCATTGCGTGAGCCCTCTCACTTGGTGGGGCTGCACTTCTTCAACCCGGTGCCGGCGATGGCATTGGTGGAAGTCATCCGCGGCCTCCAGACGAGCGAAGATGCGTACGATCGGGCAATGGTCTTTGCCAGGGCGCTCGGCAAGACGCCCATACCCGTGGCCAACCGCCCCGGCTTCGTGGTCAACCGCATCTTGATTCCCATGGTCAACGAGGCCATCTTTGCGGTGCAGGAGCGGCTAGGCAGCGTTGACGACATCGACACTGCGATGCAGATCGGCGGTGGCCACCCCATTGGGCCGTTGCGACTAGCCGACGTAGTGGGCCTGGATGTGGTGCTGGCGGTGATGGAGGTGCTGCAGGGCAGCTTTGGCGACAACAAATACCGTCCTGCGTTTCTACTGCGGGAGATGGTTCAGGCCGGTCTTCTCGGCCGAAAAACTGGTCAAGGTTTCTACAAGTATTGACCAATTTTGATGGGTTGCGGTGCCACCAATCTATCGATGACGGCGGTTCCGTTCTGGCCATGCAGAGAGCCATCCCAGCCCCCTGAATTCGTTCTACGCGTTAACCCTACGGGGGCAAGAAGTGCTGTTCTTGGCGAATACACAACTGGCTTGACGGAACACACCGCGCGTCTGTGAGGACACCTGAAACAGCGATGCGCCGCTCCAACTACGCAAAAAGCGTTGGCATGTGGCTTGCGTAATAAGACAGCACGGGCCCTTCTTTTTTTCCGAAGGGCAACGATCTAACTGTAGGAGACAGCGAATGAAAACAAGGGGAGACGCCCTTACGGAAGTACTTGAAGAGGTCATGGGCTGGACGTTGGCAGTGATGCTGCTTCTTGTTTTTGGCAACGTGGTGCTTCGATACGGATTCAACTCCGGCATCCCGATCTCTGAGGAGCTGGCTCGCTACCTGTTTGTGGGCATGACGTTCATGGGCGCTGTGGTTGGCCTTCACAGACGACAGCATCTTGGTCTGGACATGCTCGTTCAGCGCCTGCCGTCTTGGGGGCGAAGGCTCGCAGCGATAGCTGGACACTTGGTGATGCTGCTTTGCTGCGCTGTGCTGTTCTGGGGAAGTCTTGAGCAGATGAAGGTCAACCAAGGCAACCGCTCCCCGGCAATGGACATGCCGCTGTCCATCATCTATGGCGGCGCAGCTTTCGCTGGTCTGGTCATGACGTTGATTCTGCTGATCTCCTTGTTTCGTCTTCTAACGGGTAGGGCAACAGCCGACGATCTCAAGATGAGTACCGATGACGCAGAACAGGCAATGCACGAAGTAGAGCTCGTCACCCTGTCAATCAATGCAGGCGAAATGAAGGTCGCGGGGGCTCGGAAATGACAGTCGCAATTTTCCTGGGCTCCCTGTGCGGGGCCATGTTCCTGGGCGTTCCAGTTGCCTTCGCACTGCTGTTCTGCGGCTTGGCGCTGATGTGGCACCTCGACATGATGGATGCACAGATCGTTGCGCAGAACCTCATCGGCGGTGCGGACAGCTTCTCTCTTCTGGCTGTTCCATTCTTCATTCTGGCCGGCGAGCTGATGAACGCCGGCGGTCTCAGTCGCCGCATCATCGATGTCGGGATCGCTTTCTTTGGCCATTTCCGAGGGGGGCTTGGCTACGTAGCGGTGGCAGCCGCCATTCTGATGGCCAGTTTGTCGGGGTCTGCTATTGCCGACACAGCGGCACTCTCGGCAGTTCTGCTGCCCATGATGCGGCAAGCGGGCTATCCCCCAGCGCGCAGCTGCGGTCTCATCGCTGCTGGAGGCATCATTGCTCCAGTGATTCCGCCAAGCATTGGCTTCATCCTGTTTGGAGTGGCCAGCGGTGTCTCCATTACCAAGCTGTTCCTGGCAGGTGTCGTCCCTGGCCTCTTGATGGGGGTGAGCTTGATCGTGGTTTGGTGGATCATTGCCCGTCGTTCAACACTGCCTGTTAGTGAGCGTGTGAGCGGCACCGACCGGATTCGTGCGATAGGCCGAGCCTTCTGGGCGATTCCCCTGCCGCTGATCATCATCTTCGGTCTGAAATTCGGTGTCTTTACGCCCACGGAAGCTGCGGTCGTTGCCGCAATGTACGCATGGTTCGTTGGAGCCGTGGTCTACCGAACGGTGACGTTCAAAGTATTGCGGCAGTGCCTTGTGGGGGCTGCCCGCATGTCAGCGATCGTGATGTTCCTCATCGCCGCTGCCTCTGTCTCAGCTTGGCTGATAACGATTGCGGAACTGCCAGAAATTCTTGCCGGATGGGTTCAACCGTTCGTGGACCGCCCCATTCTGCTGATGGCCATTCTGATGTTCATCGTGTTCGTGGTGGGAACTGCTCTGGATCTGGTGCCAAGCATCTTGATCCTGACGCCGATTCTCATGCCCATCGTGAAAGAGGCTGGTATCGACCCCGTGTACTTCGGTGTTTTGTTCATCATGAACAACGCCATTGGTCTCATCACGCCCCCTGTGGGCCCTGTACTCAACGTTGCGGCCGGAGTCGGCCGAGTCAGCATGGACGACGTTATCAAGGGCGTATGGCCATTCATGGTCGCGCAACTCATCGTTCTGGTGCTTTTGATTGTTTTCCCCTCAATAGTCATCAACTCTATGAACTTCCTGACGCGATGACTTGTTTTTCAACCACAAAGGAGACCTCGTGAAAACTATTCTCACCACGCTTGCTTGTTCCATTTCCCTCGCTTTGAGCTGCGCAACAACTGCTCACGCGCAAGAGTACAAAGAACGTACCATTCGGTTCGGCCACTTAGTCAACAAGGACCATCCCATCAGCGCGGGTGTGCGGAAATTCGCGGAATTGGTGGAGAAGGGCAGCGGTGGGAAGATCAAAGTGAAGGAGTTTCCTTCGGCCCAGCTTGGCGCTGAGCAGCAGCAACAAGCGGCACTGCAAGGGGGCACGCAGGATATGACGGTCGGTGCGACCAGCGCTGCCGTAGGCGTCGTGAAGGAGTTGGGTCTGCTGGACTTCCCGTTCCTGTTTGCGACCGAGCAGCAAGCTGACCAACTGATGGATGGTCCGGTCGGTCGAAAACTCCTGGACCGATTTGAATCCAAGGGCACCATCGGCTTGGTCTACTGGGACAACCTGTTCCGAAACGTCACCAATAGCCGTCATCCCGTCAAGACGGTGGCTGACTTGGCCGGTCTGAAGATTCGTGTTCAACAGAGTCCCATCTACTTGGGTGTCTTCAAGGAGCTTGGTACCAACCCCGTTCCGATGTCCTTTGCTGAGTTGTTCACCGCGTTGGAAACACGCACTGTTGACGCCCAAGAGACGCCGTACCCTCTGATCTACTCCAACCGCTTCTATGAGGTGCAGAAGTATCTGGCGGTGACCCGCCACTCTTACAGCGCATTGGTGGTGCAGTTCAGCAAGAAGGTGTGGGATGGCATGTCTCCTGTCGAGCAAAAGCTCATTCGCGAAAGCATGACTGCCGCTCGCGACTATCAGCGAGTCGTGAGTCGTGAAGAAGACGTGAAGTCGTTCGCCGGCCTCAAGGCGAAGGGTATGGAGGTGACCACCTTCAGTGAAGCCGAGCGGGAAAAGATGAAGGCAACTGCAAAGCCGGCTGTCGACCGCCTTCTGGGCGAATACGATCCTGCCCTTGTGAAGGAGTTCATGGCTGAGGTTGCGCGGGTCACCCGCTAACTTGTCGACCAGGGGAAGTTCTTCAAACCTCCCTTGGTCTGCAAATCAGTTCACGTTGACGCAGCAGCATGCCGAGCAGTAGTCGAAGAAGGCCTATGCCGGTCGAGGTCGAGTGCACATGGGCAGGCGTGCCATCACATCACCTCAGAACGGGAAACGCATCAATAACCAGCTGCGACGGAGCGAGCATTCAAACGACGCGGCCTCTGCATGAATCCTTGAACTCGTTCTAATAGGACTTTTGAGTCTCGATAGACGCGGTGGTTGCCCATTGTGGCTTTTCTGTCAGGCTCTCGTCTGCGTACTCGCGCTGTCCAATTCCAAGAAGGTCAAACTTCCGATACAAGGTCGACCGAGCAATGCGGCTCCCTAGCCGGAGCATCGGAGACCCCAACAACCTCACCTCCTTGCGACAGAACCTCGGGAGGGAGGTGGTCTGCGACGACAACCCCATCATCTGCACAGAGCAATGCAGCTTCCATCACGTTGCGAATCTCTCGGGCATTGCCAGGCCAAGAGTACGCGGCGAGCGCTGAAGACGCAGAACTGTCAACAATGGTCTTGGGCAACTTGTGCTTGCGCTCAAGCTCGGCACGGAAGTGATTGACCAGAATCGGAACGTCGGCGGCGCGCGCTCGTATTGGTTTGATGCTGCGTTGGACAATCTTCAGACGATAGTAGAGGTCTTGGCGAAACTTCCCTTGGGCGACCATCCTCGGCGTCGATACGCATCTGGACGTTCATGTTGGTGTCGTCATCGATGCTGTAGGACGCGTGAAGGGCACGCTCTCGATTGAGACGAATCCCAGCGGCTATGAGAAGCTGCTGATCTGGGCCCGGAGCTTCGGCAGGCTGGATCGTGCCGGCATCGAAGGGACGGGCTCCTACGGTGCTGGTCTGACACGCTTCCTCGAAGAAAAAGGGATTGCGATCATCGAGGTCAATCGGCCGAATCGTTCCCGTCGACGTCTACGACGAAAAAGTGACCCGACCGATGCCGAGAGCGCGGCGCGATCCGTGCTGGCCAACGATGCAACCAGTGTCCCGAAGGCTCGCAACGGAACGGCTGAAGCCCTGCGTACACTGAGCGTTGCGCGCCGCAGCGCCGTCAAAGCCAAGACACAGGCGGTGAATCAACTGCGCGCCCTGCTGGTCAGCGCGCCGTCGTCCCTGCGAGATCTGGTGTTGAAGGTCAAGACAGAACACTGTGTCGCTGCCTGCGCAGCGCTGCCAGAGGACGACGAGAAGAACGCTGTCATGGCCAGCTTGAAGACGACGCTCAGGCTCCTGGCGAGGCGCTGGAACGCGCTGCATGAAGAGTTGCGCGAGCTTGATAAGCAGCTTGCTCGTTTGACGAAGCTGGCAGCGCCACGCATTCTCAGCCGCTTCGGCGTCGGGCCGCAGACCGCGGCGACGCTGCTCACCGCGGCCGGTGACAATCCCGGCCGGTTGCGTAACGAGGCCACTCTCGCAGCCCTGTGTGGCGTCAGTCCTATCGAGGCCTCATCTGGAAAGACGAGCCGTCACCGGCTCAATCGCGGTGGGCAAAGACAGGCCAACAACGCCCTGTGGACTATCGCGATGGTCCGAATGCGAAGCGATGCGCGTACCCTCCAATACGTCGCCCGGCGCACTGGCGAGGGCCTGTCCAGAAAGGAGATTCACCGCTGCCTGAAGCGCTACATCGTGCGCGAGCTATACCCGTTGATCTTGGCCGACCTGGCCGACTCTGCCGCCATTGCTTGACATAGGAGCGTCAACGCTCCCACCGAGAGCCTGTGGGGACGGCTGAAGACGGCCTGCGTGCACGGTCAGCGATTTGCCACGCGCCAGCAGGCAAGACACGCGATCATGGACTGGATCGCCTTCTACAACCACTCGCGGCTACATTCGGCGCTGGGCTACCTCAGCCCAATGCAGTTCGAACAACGCTGGTTGGCGGCGCAGCGCAAATCTGCCGCTTGAGGACCGGGCTACGCACTCCGGTTTTCAGGGGCAACCTCACTCCTCAGGAAAGGGCAACGGGCTAAAGATGCTGCAACTTCAGACTGGCACGTTCTTGCGCCCAGCGCGGGTGCGAGCAATCACGGTCTTCATGATCTGCGCAGTGCCATCGCCGATCTGGTAGCCAAGAACATCACGCAGCCGCTGCTCCATGGGTCCACGGTCGTACCCGCCATGACCGAAAGACAGCAAG
This sequence comes from Variovorax sp. OK212, assembly GCF_900112425.1. Taxonomy (GTDB): domain Bacteria; phylum Pseudomonadota; class Gammaproteobacteria; order Burkholderiales; family Burkholderiaceae_C; genus Variovorax. The sequence continues at coordinate 130,425 of NZ_FOLP01000012.1, forward strand.
CACTGATGAATGACGTCGTAGGCAAGCTTTGGGCCCCACCACTTGGCCATTCCCGCCTCTGCGCTGTGAGGCAAGCCCTTGTCCTTGAGCCACAAGCCCTGCAGGCAGAGCAGCCGCGCCCCCTCCACTTCAGTATCGAACTGCGCCAGCGGATGGGTCACCCCTTGGAACGCCGACAATGGTTGGCCGAAGGCTTGGCGCTGGGTGATGTAAGCCCAGGTTTCGTCCAGTGCCGCGCGTGCGACCGCCAAGCACTTCAGGCCGATCAGTGAACGTGAGTAGTCGAAGCCCTGCATCACCTGCACGAATCCCTTGTTCTCGTCTCCAAGGCGATGGTTCAGCGGAATTTGCACGTTCTCGAAGAAGATCGAGCCTCGACCGATGGCTCGCTGACCGTGGCACTCAAAGCGGTTCGTCGTCAGGCCCGGCGTGTCCATCGGTACCAGTAGCGCGGTAACGCCATGCGCACCCGACTCCGGCGTGCCCGTTCGACCAAATACCACCGCAATGTCGGCCTGGTCAGCCGCTGAAATCGACGTCTTCTCGCCGTTAACCACATATTGGTCACCTTGGCGCTCGATGCGCAGGCGCAGGTTCGCCGCATCTGAGCCCCCACGCGGTTCGGTCAGTGCAATTGAACACAGTGCCTCGCCGGCGATGATCTTCCTTATCCAGGGACCCACGACCTCCGGATCGCCGTGCTCTGCAAGGATCTGCCCGTTCAACGACGCCAGCAGATTGATATAGGCGAGGTTCAGATCGACGCGCGAGATCTCCTCGTGGATCACACCGGCAGCGAGGCACCCCAGACCGAGCCCGCCAAAGGCTTCGGGAAGTTCTGGACCGATAAAACCGAGCTCTCCCATTTCGCGCATCAGATCTCGGTCGAGGACACGGGTTTGGTCACGCTCGAGAAAGCCCGGCTTCACACGATCCTCTGCAAATCGCCGCACGGTATCGGCCAGCGCCTTCAAGTCGTCATCGATGTAAGGATTGGGATTCGTGTTCATGGTTCAGGCCGCTTGTGTCGGCGACATTGGTGGTTTTGAAAGGGGTGTGTGACTGGCACGCCAAGCCAGTCACGAGGTTCGGGAATACGGAAATGACGGCGCTTCGGATGTCGTCTGGAACGGCTACCGCGCGTCGTCGCTCCAAGTTGAGCAGCACACACTTGTAGTCGACCTCCATGGCCACATCGTCCCCGGGACCGGTGCGCAGTTGGTGGTGAAAGACCACTAACTTATCGTCCATTCGGGTGATGGTGGAGTCCAATGCGATGACATCACCAACATGCAGTTCTCGACGAAAGTCAGCCGGTACAGCAATGCCGCGTCGGGTCGCGTTGTCAACGTGACGCACTCGTCTGCAGGCCTTGCTGACACAGGAACAAGTGCACGAGGCGCTGCCGAAGGTCCACCGACGCCACCATCGGCTCGGCAGAGATAGGTGGATTTCACCGTACAGAGTGGGCGACCACTAGTCCGTAGGGCAACTCAACCGCCTTGACCGCACCGAGCGATGCAAGGCCAACAGCTTCAAGCAGCTCCTTCGCGCGCTTGTCCAGAACGTTCAGCGAGCGCTCGTGTCGCCAAAATTCGAATGATGCACCCTGCTTGCGCTGGAGTGCCACCCGGACGTTCTGCAGCACGGTCAGGTGCGGGAAGGTGGCAGAAATCTGGAACGAACGACCCCTCGACGGGCCGCCTTGTCAGGCGTCTCATGCGTGATGTCCTCACCGCGATAGAGGATCTTTCCCTCCGTCGGAGTCAGAAACTTGGTCAGCAGATTGAAGACGGTTGTCTTGCCCCCGCCATTCGGTCCGATCAGAGCGTGGATGGATCCCCGCTTGACGCGCAAATTGACCTTGTTCACAGCCGTGAAGCCGTTGAACGACTTGGTCAGATCGACCGTTTCGAGAAGGGTGTCAGGTACCACGGGTTGCCTCTATCGATCTACATGCCGACGAATTTGGGCTTTTTCTTGCCGAGGAAAGCCAAGATGCCTTCCATTGCGTCGCGTGTCTGAGACGCGGTGGAGAACAGCTCAGCCTCCAGGCCAAGCCCCAGTTCCAGTGGCAGGGCGTTTGCACTCTTCACGGCAGTCAACGCCTGACCCAATGCCGCAGGAAATGGGATCCCCATGTCGGAAAGGAACTGCATGCCGACCTCGACTGGATCGCTGATCTCCACGATGCGGTGGATGAGTCCGATGCGCTCGGCCTCTTCCCCGCCCACGGCTCGGCCACTGACAATCATTTCGGTAGCCCGTGACGTACCCACCAGTCTTGGCAGTCGTTGTGTTCCGCCATACGCCGGTATGAGCCCCAGCTTGATTTCGGGCAGGCCGAACCGGGACGCAGCGGTCGCGATGCGGAAGGTGCAGGCCATTGCTAGCTCCAGCCCACCGCCAAATGCAACACCATTGATCACTGCCACCGACGGAATATCGAGTCTGTCGAGCTTCGCAAACGCAGCCTGACCGCTCCGGGCCGTTGAACGCTGTGTGTCGGCGTCCTTGCCCATCAGCTCCTTCACGTCGGCTCCTGCACTAAAGGCCTTGCCACCTTCGCCCACGATCAGCAGCGCACGGGCATCCGACGTAGCCACTTCGTCAAGACGCGCACCGACCTGAGCAATCATGTCGGCGTTGAGTACATTCAGCGCCTGCGGTCGGTTCAACCGCAGCACAGCGACACGTTCGCGAAAACTCAGTTCGACGCTCACGATGCGTCCGCCTTGTCGCCGCCGTCTGACGGTTCCGGACGAAAACGGGGCTTGCGCTTGCCCATGAAGGCTGCAACGCCCTCGTGAGATTCGTCGGTGCCGTAGTAGAGTGCGAGCGCTTGCATGCCCAGGCCACCAATGCCCCTGATCGAGTCGGAATCGGCATTGAACGAGCGCTTGGCAATGGCGATGGCGGTCGGGCTCAGGGCCAGGATTTCCTGGCACCATTTGTCTACCTCGGCATCCAGATCGGCAGGCGGCACAACCGCATTGACCAGCCCCATGGCGAGTGCCTGTTGCGCTGTGTAGCGGCGGCACAGATACCAGATCTCACGCGCCTTCTTTTCGCCCACCACACGGGAGAGGAATGCCGTCCCGAAGCCCGGATCCACCGAACCCACTTTGGGGCCGACCTGGCCGAACTGAGCGGTCTCCGAGGCGATGGCCAAGTCGCAGCAGGTAACCAACACATTGCCACCGCCGATGGCGAAGCCATTGACACGTGCGATGACGGGCTTCGGAGCCTCCCGAATCAGGCCCTGAAGTTCTTCCACCGGCAAGCCGATCAGGCCCCGACCGTCGTAGCCACCATCGTGAGCCGATTGGTCACCACCAGTGCAGAAGGCCTTTTCGCCGATCCCCGTGAGCACGATGACGCCGACCGTTTTGTTCCACGATGCGCGATGCAGCGCATCGATCAACTCATCGCAGGTTTTGCCGCGAAAGGCGTTGTACTTGTCCGGGCGGTTGATGGTGATGCGGGCAACGCCCGCTTTCTCTTCGTAAAGAATGTCGGTGTAGTTGGTCATGATTTCATCCATGCATGGTGAGACCGCCGGACACGCTGATGACCTGTCCGGTGATGAAGTTCGCGTCGTCGCTGGCGAGGAAAGCGACCATGCCCGGGATGTCCTCAGGCTGGCCCAGACGCTTGAGTGGGATGGCCCGCTTCAGGCCATCAAAGATCTTCTGACCGTATTCACCTTCGCCAGCGAAGGAGCGCAGAAGTGCCGTGTCGGTCGGACCCGGGCACACGACATTGACCCGTACATCCTTGCGCGCGGTTTCTCTGGCCAACGTCTTGCTGAAGGCGATGATTCCGCCCTTGCAAGCCGAATAGACCGACTCACCGGAAGAACCCACACGCCCTGCGTCTGAGGCGATGTTGATGATCTTGCCGCCACCGGCTTCGGTCATCAGCGGGACAACAGCGTGCTGCAGATTCAGCGGGCCTTTGAGGTTGATCGCGATCACCTTGTCCCAGAACTCAGGCGTTGACTCCGTGAACTGCATGGCGATATCCCACCCGGCGTTGTTGACCAGGATGTCGATCCGTCCACACACACCGTGAATCTCACGGATGGTCGAGGTGACCGCCGCGTGATCCGTGATGTCGAGCGTCCGCACCGAGAGCTTCTCGGAATACGCGGCCAATTGCCCGGTGAGTTCTTTGAGGCCTTCGGCGTTGAGGTCCAGGGCAACGACCCGGCACCCTTCCTCGCAAAAGCGGCGCACCAGTTCGCGACCAATGCCACCGGCGGCGCCGGTGATCACGGCAACTTTTTCATTCAATCCACGCATGCGGTTCTCCTGGGGTAAGTAAGTAATGAAAGCCATCAGCCATTTCGGGCCACGATGACCCCGGCTGCGTGAGCGCGCAGCTTGAATTTCTGCAGCTTTCCGGTGGCGGTCCGGACGATGGGTTCGAAGATGACGTGACGCGGAGACTTGAAGCCCGCCAGCCTGGCGCGGCAGTACTTGATGACGTCGTCCTGGGTCAGGCTACCAACCGCCTCGGGTCTCAACTCCAGAACAGCGCAAACCACCTCGCCCCATTTCTCGTCAGGAATGGCCACCACGGCGGCGTTCAGCACGGCTGGGTGTGTGTAGAGAACTTCCTCGACTTCGAGCGAAGAGACGTTCTCACCGCCCGAAATGATGATGTCCTTCGACCGGTCCTTGATCTCGATGTAACCGTTCTCGTGCACGACTGCCAGGTCACCGCTGTGGTGCCACCCGCCCGCAAACGCTTCCTGTGTGGCATCCGCGTTTTTGAGGTAACCCTTCATGCCCAGGTTGCCGCGGAACAGCACTTCACCCATCGTAATGCCGTCACGCGGCACAGGCTTGAAAGTGGTCGGATCGGCGACGATCATCTCGTCCGAAACGGCGGTTCGAACGCCCTGTCGGCCCATGAGCGCCGACTGCTCATCCGCCGACAGCTTCGACCAGGACTCCTGGGGGACGCAAACTGTGTTCACACCGTGCTGCTCCGTCATCCCGTACACGTGCTGCACACGGAAACCCAGCGCCTGCGTGGCCCGGATGATGCTCACCGGTGGCGAGGCACCAGCGCACGCAATCGTGATCGGACCTGCAGGAGGTTGCCAGTCAGCAGGCTTTCCGGCCACCAGAGATCCCAGCACCGTGGGGGCACCGCAGAAGTAGGTGACGCCATGTCGCTCCACAGCGGCATAGATGTCTTCCGGCACGACCTTGCGCAGACACACATGGGTTCCAGCCACGGCCGCCATGGCCCACGCGTAACACCAGCCATTGCAGTGAAACAGAGGCAGCGTCCAGAGATAGACAGGTATCTGCCCGTTGCTCAGCTCGGCATAGATCACCTGCCCCAGAGCGTTCAGATAGGCCCCACGGTGGTGGTAGACCACCCCCTTGGGGTTCCCCGTCGTCCCGGACGTGTAGTTCAGTGCAATGGCATCCCATTCGTCACGGGGGTAGCGCAGCTCTGCATTCGCCGGGGCGTCGCGAAGGAAATCCTCGTAGTCGACCAGCCCAACACGATCTGCCTCTGGCACGTCGTCGCCTCGGATGTCAATCACGTCGATCTGCATTCCCGACTGCTTCACGGCCTCGCGGGCGACATCAGCGAACATCTGGTCCACCAGCAGAACACGCGCATCGGAGTGCATCAGGATGAAGGCCATCGCGGCCGGTTCAAGCCGTACGTTGATGCAGTTCAGCACGGCGCCCGACATCGGGACACCAAACTGCGCTTCCAGCATGGCTGGAATGTTCGACGCGATGATTGCCACCGTATCGCCACGCTGCACACCGGCGCCGATCAGAGCACGTGCGAGACGCCGACATCGGTCTGCGTGCTCAGCCCAGCTGTAGCGGAGATCGCCATGGATGACAGCGGTGCGATCCGGGAACACGTCTGCAGCACGGTCCAGGAAGCGAAGGACGGTGAGCGGTTGATGGTTGGCCTGGCACTTGTCCAAACCCGTGTCGTACTTGGTAGGCATAGTTGGTCTCTTTTTTCTAGGTTTCCGAGTGGTTCGAGTTGGGCAGGTCAGAGCGAAACGGCAAGGCGCGTCGCTTGATCGATGGCTCGCAGTGCGTCCAGTTCAGCGGCGACATCGGCACCGCCAATCACGTGTGCGCTCACCCCCCGCTGACTCAGCTCATTGAAAAGTTGACGGTTCGACAGCTGACCGGCGCACAGCACCACGTTGTCCACATCCACCACTCGCTGTTCACCGTTGACCGTGATGTGCAGACCGGCATCGTCGATGGCGTCATAAGTGGCACCTGCAGTCATCGTGACTTCGGCCTTGCGCAACTTGGCCTTGAGGATCCACCCCGTGGACTTTCCGAGGTTCTTGCCCAGCGACTCCGGTTTGCGCTGGAACATGTGAACGGTGCGTGCCGGCACCTCGTGTGTGGTCGGTGTCTTCAAGCCTCCCGGGCTTGCCATTGATTCATCGACACCCCAGGCATCCATGAAGTGCCGCGGATCGAGCGATTCCTCATGACTCCCCACAAGGTACTCGGCCACATCGAAGCCAATCCCACCGGCGCCGATGATCGCCACCTTCTTTCCGACCTTGGCACCACCACCCAGCACGTCCAGGTAGCTCAGTACTTTTGAATGGTCGAGTCCTTTGATCTCTGGCTGGCGAGGCAACACACCCGTGGCCAGAACAACCTCATCAAATTCACCCGTCCTGACACGCTGGGCCAGGTTCTCGGCATCGACCTTGGTGCCCAAGTGCACCGTGACCTTCGCGCGCTCCAGGGCTACACGGAAATGGCGCAGCATTTCGTTGAATTCGTTTTTTCCCGGCACCTTCTTTGCCAGGTTCAACTGACCACCGAGCTCCGGCCCAGCCTCGAACAGCGTGACCTGATGACCACGTCGTCCGGCGTTGAGGGCAAACGACATGCCGGCCGGTCCGCCACCGACAACCGCAAAGCGTTTCGGTGCCGTGGTCTCACCATCTTCAAATTCGATCTCTCGGCCAGCCCGGGGATTGACGAGGCAGGTTGCCGTGCGATCTGTAAAGATGCGGTCCAGGCAGGCTTGATTGCAGGCGATGCAGGTGTTGATCTCTTCGGGCATGCCCAGGCGAGTCTTCTTCGCGAAGTCCGGATCGGCCAGCAGGGGGCGAGCCATCGAGACAAGGTCAGCAGCCCCGGAAGCGATGATCTGCTCAGCGATCTCGGGGGTGTTGATCCGGTTGCTCGCCATCACCGGAATCGACACCGCCTGCTTTACATTGCGGACCGCCTCCACCCAGGCTGCGCGCGGCACCGGCGCAGCCATCGTCGGCACCGACGACTCATGCCAACCGATCCCCGTGTTGATCATGTCTGCACCTGCGCGCTCGACCCTGCGCGCAAACTCGGCCACCTCCGTCCCGGTCATGCCACCATCCATCAGGTCGATCGCCGAGATGCGGTAGATCACCATGAAGTTGGCACCGACTCGCGCCCGCACAGATTTGACGATTTCGAGCGGGAAGCGAATGCGGTTATCGAAGCTGCCACCGAATTCGTCGTCTCGCTGGTTGGTCAACCCGGCGGTGAATTCATTGATGAGGTAGCCCTCAGACCCCATGATCTCAACACCCGCGTATCCACCCTCCTCGGCCAGCACCGCCGTGTTTGCGAAGCTATTCACCGTGACCCACACCTCGTCAGTAGACAAAGGCCGCGGCGGGTACACATTGATGCGGGCCTTCCCCTCAGACGGCGACACGCAGTTGGCAACCTTGGCGTAGCGGCCCGCATGCAGGATCTGCAACACGATCCGACCGCCGGCCTGGTTGACAGTCCCGGTGATCAACCGGTGCTCGTCAAGTTGCTCAGGCGCGTCGAGCACCAGGCCGCCTTCATCCATCACACCCTCAGGCACGGGGGAGTAGCCACCCGTCAGGATGAGTCCGATCTCTCCCTTGGCACGCGCTGCGTAGAACGCCGCCAGGCGTTCCTGCGGCCGGTCCAAGGTCTCCAAACGGGTATGCATGGCGCCCATCACCATGCGATTCGGAAGCTCAACGCCTCCAACGCGCAGCGGGCTCAACAGGTGGGGGTAGGAAGTCATGGCATTCATGCATGCGTTGTCGAAGTGCTTGAATGGTGCCAATCCCTGGATATTACGTCAAGTACTTGATATATAGTTTTCGAAGCACTAGGGTAAACACTTGCGCGGAGGATGCTTTTTCAGTGATTTTCATAGGCAGTCCTCAGAATCAACCAGACAATCTCTGGGATCATCACCTCTTGCACTCGATAAACTAGATCATACACTTGACATATTTGTAAAACTGATCAACTCTCTCAGCGGAATCAAAATGAGGTATCAGGTACGATCTTTTTTCCCTTTACATGGACCAGAGAAATCTCGTGACTTTTCCCAGTGAACCCACGTACGAGCAGTCGGTTTCCGCCATCCACAACCGGCTGTTCTTCCGGCTGTTCCAGACCGGAAACACACTTGACCGCCAGGCCACCAAAGAACTGGGTATCTCACCGGTGCACTGGGCGGTTCTGGGTGCGCTGTCGCGCCCACAGGTGATCACTGGCATGTCGTTCTCAGACCTTGTGGAATATCTTTTCGTGAGTCGGCAAAGCCTGGACGGCCTCTTGAAGCGGCTGGAACGGGATGGCCATGTGCTCCGCGTTGCGGACACGACTGACCGACGCGTCAAGAAGGTGGTGTTGACCCCAGAAGGCAAAAAAGCCTGGAACGAGCTGCAACCCAAGATCTACGAGTTCTACACACAGGCCCTGGATGGCTTCCGGTTCGATGACAAGGTCACACTCGTGCACTTCCTGAATCGCCTCAACGAAGGCATGCGAGACGTTTCGCTCGGAGCGATTGACCAAACTCCGGCAGTTAACGAAATGGCCAAAAGCGGCGTGTGAGCGCACTCAAAACCGGACCGATCACCGAGGCGTTACGCAAGTGGAAGGCGCACGGATGAATGCTTCATTGGGCAGGATGTTGGATTCCATCGATCTCTGACCCGATTAACAACCGACCCAGAATGGGCCTGGGCGTACGATCTCCCTTGGCGATATATCGAGAGTTCCTGGTTCGATCACTCTGGCGCAGGGCCTCAGGGAACCAACACGAGGCAACCGGCCGTACGACGGCTTTCGAGTTCTCGGTGGGCATCCGCCGCATCACTCAGCGCGAACCGCTTGATCGGCGGCGCCTTCACGCCGCCATCCTTGAGCGCACCGAAAAACTCCGCGGCCATCGCGTCGCGCTTGGCTTCGGTAGACGCGTAGTGCGGCATCATCGGCCGCGTAGCAAACAGCGATCCGCGCTTGGCCAGCTCAAGCATGCTGAACGGCTCGACGGGCCCAGAGGCGTTGCCATAACTGACGAACATGCCCCGAGGCCTTAGGCAATCCAGCGAGCCCATCGCGGTGGTCTTGCCGACCCCGTCATAGACGACATCGCAAAGCTCTCCCTTGGTGATGTCCTTGACACGGTCTGCGAAGCTCTCACGGGAGTACACGATGACGTGACGGCAACCATTGGCGAGAGCCACTTCGACTTTGTCATCAGACCCGACCGTTCCGATCACGGTAGCCCCCAGATAGGAACCCCACTGCGACAGAAGCGTGCCGACGCCTCCTGCGGCCGCATGGACCAACATGACCGTGTCCGGAACCACCTTGAAGGTTTGACGCAGCAGCATGTGCGCCGTCAGCCCCTTCATCGTCAAGGCCGCCGCAACTTCGTCGCTGACCCACTCAGGCACCTTGAAGGCTGCATCCGAAGCGATCACGCGTTCGGAGGCGTATCCGCCACCGCCCATCGTGGAGTAGCTCACCCGATCCCCCACCTGGAAACCGGTAACCTCCGTCCCGACCGACAGCACTTCGCCCGCGGCTTCCTGACCCAGGATGAAAGGCAGCGTGACCGGATAGAGGCCGGAGCGGAAATAGGTGTCGATGAAGTTCACACCGCATCGGGTTTGGCGAATCCTCAGTTCTTTTGGCCCCGGATCTCCGACGTTCCGCTGCTCGAATTTCAGGACCTCGGGTCCGCCATGGGCGTGGATGCTGACAACGTGCGCCATCGATGTTCTCCTGGTAAGTGTTTTCAAGGGGGATTCCCCAGTGCGAATGTCAGGCGCGTTGGCCCAACAACGTCCGCACTGCCTCAGCAAGGCGGCGCACCCCTTCGGCGAGCCGCTCGGACGAATTCGCGGTGAAGTTCAGCCGCAGAGCACTGTGGTTCTTTCTCCAGGGATCGAACACGCTGCTCGGTCCCACGAGAACGCCCGCTTCGGTGCCCACCGAGACAAGGCGATCGGTATCCAACGAAGCATCGCGTGCCCTGGCCCACACAAACATGCCGCCGACAGGCACCTCCCAATCGAACCACTCGGCCAAATGGTCTGACATAGCCGAGCAAAGCGCGTTGCGCCGCTCTCGGTAGAGCTCAACCATGCGCGGGGCAAGCCTGTCGAGGAGCCCCATCTCCATGGCCGAGAGGACAATCCGCTGGTTGAGCCCGCTGGAACACAGATCCGTCCCCTGCTTCGCGGCAGTCAGGGTCTGGATGACCTCAGGCGCAGCGATCACCCAGCCGATACGCAGGCCGGGAGCGAGCTCTTTGGAAACACTCCCCAAATGAAGGACAGGGCCATCGTAGAACTGGGCCGACGAACACCGGCTCGACAGTTCGATCATGCTGGGCAAGCGCTCCCCCTCGTACTGCAGGGTGCAGTAGGGATCGTCCTCGACCAGCCAGACACCGCTCCGATGCGTGGCATCGACAAGCGCCTCGCGCATGGCCATCCCCACCAGCTTTCCCGTCGGGTTGGAAAAGTTCGGCACGGCGTAGGCAAACTGTGCTCCGGCCAAGCTTGAACCCGAATCGAAAGCGCCATCGTCCAGGACGAGATCGCGGTACATCGGCTCCCGCGGCCTCCATGCGTCCATCGCCCCGACGTAGCTGGGAAACTGCGTCGCGATCACTCCGCCGGGCTCCACCAGAATCTTGCCCACGAGGTCCAACGCCTGGGTACCGCTGGAAGTCAGCAAGACATTCTCTCGTCGCAGGCGGAGAGCGTGCGAGCTGTACCGCGACGCGATCGCATCGCGCAGTTCCGGCAGGCCGTCCGTCGGTATATAGCTCAGACAATCCTGCGGATACCGCAGGATCACCTCGCGGGCAATCGAAGCCAATTCTTCGGCCGGAAGCAGCGTCGGCTCAGGCAACCCGCCAGCAAGATTGATCAACCCAGGAATTCGCCCTGCCGCGACGAAACGGGCAGTCAGATCATTCCTCGTCGCCAGCCACGAAGCGAATCGTGGCGCTGCAACGGGTGCTTCTAAGGGGCGAAGTTCCCTTTGTTCCTTCATAAAGACCTTTCTTGAATGCCCCGCTAACGTTTCGGCAAGGCGTGCGTTCAATTCGACGACTGATGCTGCGACTTGGGCCCGCGGTGTCTCGGCCCGCCCATCCCGAAGATATTGGTTGTGAGGCTTGTTTCGGAGTGAGAGGCGGGAGCAAGGCATTTGGCTGGTTGCACGCCCGGGTATCTCAACCCATTTACGCCGCCTGTTTCTGCTCTACTACGCCGCGCCACTGGCTTAGCAGCGAGGACCGCTTCACACGCGCCGCCGCAAGGTGGCGAACCTTCACATGTCCGAATCCTCGGATGCCTTCCGGCACCCTGGCAATCTCGACCGCAAGCGGCAGCCTTTTCGATGACAGATCCACCAGCAACCCTTCGATGCAAACGCGGTACTCGCTGATCAGGGCCCGCTCAGTCTTGCGCTCTTCCGTCCGACCAAACGGGTCCAGGGCGGTGCCGCGCAGCCACTTGAGCCTTGTGAGCAGGGCAAAAGCCCACCGCATCCAAGGCCCGTAGGGCTTCTTGAGCAGTTCCCCTTTCTCGTTCGTCTTGGCAAGCAGCGGCGGAGCCAGGTGATGGACGACCCTCACGTCTCCCTCGAACATGTCGGTCAATTTTCTCGTGAACGTCGTATCGGTGTGCAGGCGCGCGACTTCATACTCACCGACGCGGAGGACTCGACCACTTCCTGGATCGTCTTCATCCCCATCCACACGCCTGAGAAACGGCTCATGGCGATCCTCGCATCGTGCCACCCTCGCTCCTCGGTGTATCGGATCGTCGCCATGTGATCCGAAAAAACCCGGCCGAACCCAGGGGTCTGAAGTTGCCGTGCCCGCTCCTCAGGCTCCGCGGGCTCCGCACACGCCTCGACCGCAAAGGCCGGGGACAAATCGTCGTTCATGGGTATCTCCAAGCAATGTTTCGGGATTCGAACGAGCCGAAATCCCGCTATCAAGCAGGGAGATCTTAGAAACTATCGTGCGCAATTTGGAGCCAAAGTAACCAGTCTTATTTGGAATACTGGAATAATATTCCAATATTTTCTGTTTTTGAAGCATTCATGACCACCTAGTCCAAATCGCTTTGGAAGTGCGCCTCTTTAAGCGGCCCACACGTCAAGCGATGCACTTGCCGGGCACAAAGGCAACCCACTAACCTCAACAGCTGGAACAATACTGCCGCTGGATAGCAAACACCGCGGCCCCGGATCACGCGCTCCAATACGGGGGCGATCTTGTCGGCATGTCCTCTGCCATCTATCTGAATGCCACAGCGCTCGATAGCACCTGCTAACGCACACACCTGGCTCTGCAGGACGCCAACGAAAGGCCTATCGATCCATTCTATGTATCCACACCCCGGGTCTGGCAATGGACGCGCCTTTGCGAACCAAAACCCCAAAAACTACGGATTTCAAGCAACACCATGCCAATTGAACTTGACACGATAGACCGGCGAATTCTGCTGGTACTGCAGCGTGACGGCCGCATCCAGAACACTGATCTCGCGCGCGAGGTCGGGCTTTCCCCATCGCCTTGCCTACGCCGCGTGCGGATCCTCGAAGAAGCAGGGGTCATCAGTCGCTACGTCGCAGTGATTGACCCCGCCAAAGTAGGGGTAGGCCAAACCTTCTTCATCCGGATCTGGTTGCAGGCACAGGACGAGAAGACCGTGCAACGCTTCGCTGATGCGATGGCCGGGTTGCCCCAGGTCGTTGAGTGCTATCTGATGCTGGGCGACTGCGACGCTCTGGTGCGCGTCGTAGCGAGGGACATCGAGGACTACAGACGCTTCCAGAGTAAGAATCTGACCCGCGACATCGGCATTCAGAACATGAAAACCGACGTGCCGACGCAGACAGTTAAACAGTCGTATGCGCTCCCCCTATAGACGCCTGCGAGTCCACACAAAACTTCTTCGGCACGCCGCCGTCAACATTTGATTCGGCGTCGTGCCATAGCTGCCGACCAGGGGGCGCCATTTCCACGCGTGCGAGATCGCTCTCTGGATCCCATGGCTGTCCATGCCGAGGTGGATGCCCAACGTGCCAAGCTGACAATGCGCCAGAGGTTACAACCTGCCTATAGCACGTTGCTCGACGCGCTTGCTGCGTCGGCGTTGCCGTTCGAGGAGGGCCTGCAGAAGGAGCGCGAGCTCTTCCTCGGCCTGATGCCGACCACCGCCGCACGCGCGCTGCGCTACCAGTTCAAGGCCGAGCGCGACGCAAGCAAGCTGCCCGAAAAATGGCAGGCACCGCCGCGCCCGGTGCGTACAGTTGCGGTGGTCGGTGCCGGCACGATGGGGGCGGGAATCGCGATTGCCGCGCTTGACGTTGGCCTGTCCGTTCTGCTGCTGGAACAAGATGGCGCCGCACTCGAGCGCGGCCGCGAGCGCGTCACTGGGCACTATCAGGGACGCGTGGCGGCGGGCAAGATGGCGGCTGAGAAGGCGGCCGATAACCTGGCGCGCCTGACTCCCACTGTGGAGTGGAGGCAGCTGCAGGGGGCCGATTTGGTGATCGAAGCGGTGTTCGAGGACCCCGCCGTCAAGCAGGCGGTGTTTCGCCAGATCGGCGCCCACGCACGGCCCGGCGCAGTGCTCGCGACCAATACGTCCTATCTGGACGTCGATGCGATCGCGGCGGCAACGTCGCGTCCGCAAGACGTGGTGGGCATGCACTTTTTCAGTCCGGCCAATGTGATGAAGCTGCTCGAGGTGGTTCGTGGCAGCCTGACGGAGGCTAACGTCGTCGCCACCGGCATGGCATTGGGTTCCGTACTCAAGAAGATGCCTGTGCTGACCGGCAATGCCTTTGGCTTCATTGGCAATCGGATCTACAACGCCTGCTGCAGCGGCTGCTTGAGCAGATGGTGCAGCTTGCGTGCGCCCAACCGGGGCTGGCGCAAGCGCACCTCCCGAACGAGCTCGATCACCGTGTCGGCGCGCGCACAGCGCTGCTGCTGATGCTGCAACTGCTGGTAGTAGGCTTGGCGGCTGACGCCCCAATGGCGGCAAGCCCTCGTCACGCTCAGCCCCGGGAGGAGCTCTTGCGTGAGGACTTGCCCGAAGGCTTTTTTACGATGCGCACCCCGTAGTCCTTCTTCAGGACGTTGATCACCGCTTCGAACAGCTGAGCCTTCTCATTGGCATCGCGAAGCTGGACTTCGAGGGCCTTGATCTTTTGCTCGGGGGTCAGTGGTGCAGTGGGTGCAGATGAGGATTTCTTGATCGGTACTGGCATGGGCAGCCCAGATGATGCCCAACCCCAGCTCTGGCGGCCATGCTTGCGCAGCCACACCAGCACCGTCGAGCGGCCCTGGATGCCGTAGCGCGCCTGAGCCTGCTTGTACGTGAGCTCGCCTTTTTCTACCTGATCGACCACCGACAGCTTAAAAGCCAGCGTGTAGTCCCGCTGCGTGCGTTTGACGCCTGATTCCATTGACTTGCCTTTTCTTGAGGGAAAAGGCGTCAACCCAGATCAGGACGGGTCAACCGCATGAAAAAAGCCGCCGGCCCGAAAGGGCCGGCGGCTTTTTCGCTCCCCTTGAACCATGGAAGGCAGCCTTGACGCAGTGGAGGGTTAACAGAGTACTTCCCCGTTGCGCGCCAAATCATCCATACCTAGCCGCGATACCCATATCAAAAGATTCTATCCACCAACAGGTTCGACCCATCTAAAGTATGGATTCAACGCCAACGGAAATTATGAAATCCCTACCGCTTTCTGGAATCAAAGTTTTAGACTTGACGCGGGCCTTGTCAGGGCCATTCTGCACGATGATCCTCGCCGATTTAGGTGCCGATGTGATCAAGGTTGAACCGGCTCCGCACGGAGACATGATTCGCCAATGGGGACCATTCAAGGACGGGGAGAGTATTTACTACCTGTCCGGCAACAGGAACAAGCGAAGCTTGGCGCTTAATTTTCGAGACCCCTCGTGCAAGGAGACTTTGTTGAAAATGATCGAGAGCTCCGATGTGGTCGTCGAAAACTTTCGGCCCGGGGTTGTCGAGAATATTGGCATCAGTGAGCAAATCGCGCGGGCTATCAATCCGAGATTAATCTGGACAAGCATCACTGGCTACGGATCGAAGGGGCCGAAGGCAACGTGGCCTGGGTTCGATCAGATTGCGCAAGGGGAAGCCGGATTCATGAGCTTTACTGGAACGCCAAGTTCCGGGCCTCAAAGAGTTGGAGTCGCCATCGGCGACCTTACGTCAGGCATGTGGGCAGCACTTGGAGTCATTGCTGCTCTCTACCAGCGAAGTTCCACCGGCTCGGGGCAACGGGTCGAAACCTCGTTGCTCGAAAGTCTGGTTGGTTTGCTGAGCGTGCAGGGACAGCGGTATTTGTCTGCTGGCGAGGTCCCGCAACTCTCGGGAAACGTACATCCCGTGATCTCACCTTATGGAGCGTTTCAAGCAAAGGATGGATTGCTTAATATCGGAGCAGCAACCCAACAGCAGTGGGAGAAGTTGGCCCGACTCCTTTCGTTGGAGCCCTTAATTAAGGACGATAAATTTCTAGATAACGCAGCAAGAATCACCAACAGGAACGAGTTAAAGACGCTCATTGAAGACCGTCTCGACCAGAAACAGCGGGCAGAGTGGATTCCCGATATGGTCGCACTTGGCATACCCGCTGGAGCGATCAATGACATACAGGCCGTGTTTGAGGACGAGCAAGTTAAAGCAACTGGAATTATTGAAGAAATTCACCACCCCGTGCTTGGGAAGATTCGTCAGGTTGGATCGCCGATACGAATGGACGCTTTGAAAGCTGGCAGCATTCACCGCGCTCCGCCTATTCTTGGGCAACATAGCGAAGAGATTCTCGGCGAGTTTGGCTATACAGCCGGTGAAATCGAACACCTGCTTCGTAGCGGCGCAATCGTGCAGTCAGACGTCGATGCCGTTGTGAGTACTTAGGCTAGATCACATGGAGCTTCGCCAACTACGATATTTTATTGCCATTGTCGAGTGTGGCTCTCTCACTCGCGCGGCTGCTCAAGTGAACATTGTGCAACCCGCTCTAAGTAGGCAGATTTCGATGTTGGAAGAAGAGCTCAATACATCGCTTCTTGCACGGAGTGCGCGCGGCGTAGCGCCGACAGAATCCGGCATGGCGCTATTTCGTCACGCAAGGCGAATTATTCAGCTGGCGGACAACACAAAAGAAGCGCTCAAGGATTCGGACCTTGTGGTTTCAGGAAGAGTTAGGCTCGGAATGCCGTCAAGCATTGCGATGGCGATAGCGCCGACGTTAATAGGAAGTTTGAAGGCGCAATTTCCTCAAATCGCGCTAGAGATCCACGAAGCACCTAGCATATTGCTAGCGTCCAATCTATCGAACAATAAAATTGATATCGGGATTTTGGTTGACGAGCCGATAATGCCCGGTTTGCAATATACCTCATTGCTGGAAGAAAGATTGTGCTTTGTGCAGTCGAAGTCCAAGCCCTTGATTAAATGTGGTCCTCTCATGGCTGCGAACAGCCTGGTCGGGATTCCTTTCTACCTGCCGACCCAGGCAACTACCCTCAGAGTCGCGATCGACGACCTCTTTCGTCGACTAGGAAGCAAGCCGGTAGTCTATGCGGAGGCGAGTTCTATCAATACGCTTCTGAACCTGGTCGTTGAAGGGGATGCCGCTACCTTGTTGGTTCCCTCCGCTTTCACGAGTCAGTGGGCCAGAAGGGCAATTAGTTGGGCCCTCATTGAGCCGGCGGTTATTCGCCGCGTCCATGTGGCGACCTCCGTCATGAATGAACTATCTATGGCTGCGACGACGGTGAAAGGTGCCATAGCCCTAGTAACAGAGCAACTCATAAATGCAAAGAAATGGCCTGAAGCCAACAGCATTGTGAAGCCGTAAATTCCCTGAACCAATGGAGACAATATGAATATTCTAGGAAAAATTATTGCAGTCGCCGCATGTGGCGCATTTTCTTGTGCTGCGATGTCGCAGCAAACACAGCCGATTCGTTTGGTTGTAACGTTCGCGGCCGGTGGCGGCACGGACTCAGTCGCGCGACGCTTAAATGTGGCGCTCGGGGAAAAGTTGGGCCGCTCAGTAATTGTGGAGAATCGACCTGGTGCAGGAGGCAGTGTAGCAACTGACTTTGTTGCTAAAAGCGCAGCCGATGGCAATACAATCTTATTGACGACGTCCTCGCATAGCATCAACCAAGCTCTATACCCAAAGCTGCCATTCGATACTCAACGTGATCTGAGGGGCGTGACGTATATCGGGACGGTTCCCCAGGTGCTGGCGGTACATCCGGGTAGCCCGGTGAAATCCCTTAAGGACTTTTTGCAGGCGTGTCGGCAGGATCCAAAATTATGTCTTTATGGTTCGGGAGGCATTGGAGTACCTGGACATTTGGCGGGCGAGGTGCTTGCCTCTGCCGCGGCAATTCAACTTGTGCATGTGCCTTACCGGGGGGCAGCTCCTGCCATTACAGATGTAGCTGGAGGACAAGTGCCCGCAATGTTCGGAACATTGAGTGCAGTTCTTCCGCAAATTCAGTCCGGTAGGCTCCGAGCTCTTGCTGTCACTTCTTCCAAGCGGCTCCCGGTTTTGCCGAATGTTGAGACAATTGCCGAGACATTTCCTGAATATATGGAAGACACATGGTTTGGCACGTTTGTCCCACGCAACACCCCTGACGCTTTGGTTGAAAAGATCCACCAAGCAACGCTTGCAGCGCTGAAAGAGCCGTCAGTGAAGGCAAGTCTCGATGCACAGACGGTTCAAGTAGTCGGAAGCGGTCCAGAGGAACTTGATAAAATTGTCGCCCGCGAGATCGTTTCCGTAAGCAAAGTGATCAAAAGTCGAGGCATCCGGCCTGAATAAATCGATTAAACCATTTATGAGCAAAAGTATTCACAGTAATGGTGCAGTGGGGAGTGAAGACGACCCATCACTCTCTATCTCTGGGGGCATTGCAACGATTAGTTTCAATCGACCGAGCAAGAAGAACTGCCTGCGTGTGTCAGATATCAAAATCCTCCGCGACATGCTTTCGAAGATAAACGAAAGCGGTGCAGTTCAAGCTGTTATTTTGCGCTCGCATGGGGATGTCTTTTGCTCCGGCTTCGATATTGGATCGTTGATTAATCTCAGTGAGAGCTCAAATCCGACAGACGATTTTGGATTTGCCTCTCTATGCGATGAGATTGAGAATCTGGCTCCGATCACGGTTGCGGTGATGCATGCCCCAGTGCTTGGCGGCGGAGTCGATATTGGATTGTCGTGCGATTTTCGTATTGGCACTGAAGCAGTATATGCACAAGTTCCTGCAGCCCGGCTTGGGATTTCTTACTACGGTTCTGGCTTGGCGCGGTACGTCTCCCGAACAGGACTTGATGCAGCTAAGAAACTTTTTTTATTAGGCGAGCGCATGGACTTTGACCTACTGAAGCTTAATGGTTACTTAACGCATCAGTGTGCTTCGGATGATCTGCAAAGCGTTGTCGACCGCGTTTGCGATCAGGTGCAGTCGAATTCTTTGATGGCGCTTCGCACAATGAAGACGTTCCTCAACGCTGCTGCTCACGCCAAACTCAATATCGACGATGCAAATAGAGCGTTTAGTGCCTCCATCAGGAGCGACGAAGTGGCTGTGTCGACAGCTCGGTTCTTGCGAATGCGGTAGCCAATTTGGGGTGCAAATCCGGTTGGTTTTTTCGCCGCCACGACACGGAACCGCCTCGTTGTCACTGTTTCGAGATGCCATGACTGCTTCGCGTTACGGCGCTGTGGCATCTTGTCGCGCTCGGATCCCATTTGAGAGCAACGGTGCCTACACAGGCAATCTAAGCTTATTGGATTCTGACAAAGCTGCAATGGGCGCCTTGTCCATCGCTCGACCGCTTGGGGCTTGTTTGGCGGCCATGTCGTGTTCGCCGGCCGAGATGAACATCTCGTTGCCGGTGAGTTTGTAGCTGCCGTAGCGGCCGGTAGCGGTACCGTGCGCGGGAACACGCCGCAGTCTCGCTCCCCTTGCCTCGTGATGGAGGTCACCGCCCCTGAAAGCTGGGAGGGCGCTTGTCAATGAAGGCCTGCACGCCTTCGCGATAGTCCGCGCTCCACCCCATTTCCCGGACAAAGCTCACTTCCATGGACAGCTGCTGCTCCAACGTATGCCCGCGGGCCGCTGCCACCAATTCTCGCGTCCGTACCAGCGCCTTCGTCGGCATGTTTGCCACTCGGCTCGCCAGTTGCTCGACTGCAGATGCAAAGTCGGCGTCGTCGTAGACCTCCCAGATAAGGCCCCAATCAGCCGCCTTGCTTGCATGCAGTTTGTCTGCCAGGTAAGTCAGCCCGATCGCACGGCTCGCACCGACCTTCTGTGTCAGGAACCAAGAGCCGCCCGTATCAGGGGTCAGCCCGATCTTGGAGAACGCTTGCAGGAAATAGGCCGAGCGGGCGGCCACGACGAGGTCACAGGCAAGCGCGAGTGATGCCCCACCTCCTGCCGCGAGACCGTTGACCGCTGCAATGGTCGGCACTTTGAGCGTCTGCAAGCGCAGGACCAGTGGCTTGTAGTGCCGCTCAACCACTTTGCCCACATCCGGCAGCTTGCCCTCGGCTTCCCGCATTGCAGGATCCGCAAGATCCTGGCCGGCGCAAAAGGCTCTTCCGACACCAGTGAGGACCAGCACGCGCACTTGAGGATTGTCTTCAACGGCGCCAAGCGCCTGCGCCAGCTCGACGAGAGTCTCCTCGTTCAGGCTATTCAACTTTTCAGGGCGGGTTAGGACGATGCGTGCCACCGCACCTTGAATCGCCAGTTCGATATTCGAGAAATTCATGTCAAATCTCCAGTTCGGTTCCTACTTGGGCGTCCGTTCCGCTAAACGCTGGCAACGCCTAGGATGGCGAGCCGCAACCTCCCGACCAGCGCCTTGGCCCAATACCGAGCGGCTAGTGACTGTCGCGCGAAAAGGCGGAGGCGACTCCGAAGCTCAGAGGCCACCAGGCGGACCAAGCCATGATGCTCGATGTAGGCCAGTTACGTCAAGTAGTTGATAGACAATCCGCTGGAGTCAAGGGGCGAGCAGACTGGCGAGTACGTCGCGGAGCTATCGAATCGCTTCGCCCTCAGGGCTTCCTTCATGCCAGCGCCTCCGGATAGCGCCGCCCGGCAACCGCACAGGCCCAGCAATCAGATTGCTGGGCCCGCGCCGCCGGATGGCAGACGCGCCCGGTTCTGGTCAATAGAGACCCGCTTGTTCCGAGGACGCTCCATACCCCCGACAGGGTGGAGCACAGGCAGCCCAACCCGGCGGATCGTCCCCTGGGGGCAAGACCAATTCGACCAAGGATGCTCACAGCTGCTCGTAGCATCGATGACTCAAGCGCTCGGTCATTGCAAATACCTGCGTCCGCGGCTTGCCCTTGCTAGATCCTCCTTCGAATGACCCCGGCGACGCTGTTTGCGTGGGGCGGGTGTGCACTCGCAAGCTGATCATCGGCAATGACTGGATGGTCATACTGATCGTCGGGGCCGATCTATCCTCAATCCGCTCAGCTAAGGCTCCGAAGCGCAGGCGCACCAGCGGATTTGGCCGTTTCAAGCTGGCCTTCAGCTCTGGAAGAAACAGCAGTTGGCTTTTCCGACATCTATACCTTGAACATCGTCGGCGGAGGCGGTCGGCGAGCTTCACGCCTTCTGCCTGGTCCGCGATTGCGGCAGCAGTCACCTCCATTTGTTGCCGGCTGTTTGAAGCGGACCCTTGGGCGCCACCCTGCGCTCCGATGGACTTCGGAGCATCCTTCATCAGCGCAATTGCCGGCCACTGCATCATCGCCGTGATATTTATACGAGCCGGATCACTTTAGTTTTTAGGGTTTACCGGAAGCTCTTGCAACTTTCCTATCAACATCTTGACATGTTTTGGAGGGTCAGCCAAGATGAGTGGAACTGATCCACACAGCCGTCTTATCAGCATCGCCATGACGACATACCCGCACCTGTTAAGCCCTCTCAAAATCGGGCGCGCCACCGTCCCGAATCGTATGGTCATGGGCGCCATGCATACCCGACTGGAAACGCTGGATCGCCCTCACGAGCGACTCGCAGCTTTTTACGCAGCGCGGGCACGCGGGGAGATTGGTCTGATCCTCACCGGCGGCTACTCGCCAGTCCCCGAGGGGGTCATGGACGAAGGCGGCCTAGTGCTGAACCACCGGGATCAACTCGCCGAGCACCGACTCATCACCTCAGCAGTGAAGAACGCTGGAGGTCAGATCGTGTTGCAGATCCTGCACGCCGGTCGCTACGCTAAGGTAGCTGAGTGTGTCTCCCCCTCTCCGGGTAAAGCGCGCATTAACGTGTTCCCGCCTCGCCCACTCAGCACAGCAGAAGTTTGGTCAACCATCGAAAGCTTCGCGATTACTTCTGCCCTGGCCCAGGAGGCCGGATACGCGGGCGTAGAGATCATGGGCTCCGAGGGCTACCTGATCAATGAATTCACAGCTGCCATCACAAACCAGCGTGACGACGAATTCGGCGGATCATTCGAAGGCCGAATTCGTTTCCCTATTGAGATCGTCAGGGAGGTGCGCGCCCGAGTCAATCCAGAATTCATGGTTATCTACCGTATCTCCTCGATCGACCTGATGGAAGGAGGGATGACCGGGAGGGAAATCGCTGAGTTCGCCCGTCAGGTGGAACAGGCGGGCGCGGACATGATCAACACAGGGGTTGGCTGGCACGAGTCGTCAGTACCGACAATCGCAGCATCCGTTCCGCGTGCAGCTTGGGGAGATGCCGTCCGCAATATTAAGCAAGCCGTGTCAATTCCGGTCATGGCTTCCAATCGCATCAACGCGCCCGAGGTGGCCGAACAACTCATCGCGACCGGGAGCGCCGACCTCGTTTCGATGGCTCGCCCGCTCTTGGCAGATCCGGATTTCGCCAAGAAGACGCGTCTGGGCAAGGCCGATGAAATCAATACCTGCATTGCCTGCAACCAAGCTTGCTTGGACCGAATTTTCACCGACCGCATAGCCACATGCCTGGTCAATCCACGGGCGGGTCGCGAGATCGAGTTCGACGACGGGCTGTCCAATCGTCCGCGCCGCGTCGCTGTGATCGGCGGCGGGCCTGCCGGCATGGCATTCGCGGTCAACGCCGCCCAGCGCGGTCACCAGGTCACGCTCTTCGAGGCGGGCCAAGAGCTTGGAGGGCAACTCAACATGGCCCGGCAAGTCCCGGGCAAGAACGAGTTCAACGAGATGCTGCGCTACTTCCGAGTTTCGCTGCAGCGAGCCGGTTCTGTGGTGCGGCTTAACACGCGCATCACGCCCGCGGAACTTGCCGAAGGCCATTTTGACGAGATTGTGATTGCCACGGGCGTCAGCCCCCGCACGCCAGAGATTCCAGGTATCAACCATCCGAAAGTGCTGAGCTACGTTGATGTCCTCACCAAGCGCGTCCAGGTCGGCCAACGCGTCGCCATCATCGGCGCGGGTGGAATCGGTTTCGACGTCGCGGAATTCCTGGTTGGTGATGCTCAAGAATCGCTGAGCACGACTGCGTTCATGAGCGCTTGGGGCGTGGATACCTCCATCAAGAGTCCCGGCGGCTTGGCGCCCGCCGCTTCCCATCCTCCGCGCCGCACCATCCACATGTTCCAGCGGAAGTCGGAGTCCCTCGGCAAGAACTTGGGCAAGTCCACCGGTTGGATTCTCAAAGCCAAGTTGCGCAAAGCAGGCGTTGCGATGACTGGTGGCGCGACCTATGACGCAATCGACGATGTCGGACTTCACTACACCGTCAACGGCGAGCGGCGGGTGGCCGAGGTCGATCATGTGATCCTGTGCGCAGGACAGAACTCCAATCGCGAGTTGTACGACGCGCTTCAACAGCGGGGCGTAACCACGCACTTGATAGGCGGCGCTGACGTTGCGACCGAACTAGATGCACTGCGCGCAATCGACCAGGCCACGCGCTTGGCCGTTTCCTTCTGATGGATGCACCCAGAGCGTGGGGACCGGTATGAGCAAGTTTGACCTGGACCTGGAGAAGAATCCTGCCAACTACCAGCCATTGACGCCGCTCCGGCTGCTTGATCGTGCTGCAGACGTATTCCCCCACCGGACCGCAGTCATTCATGGAAGCCGGCGCTACTCTTGGTCCGAGTATGCCGATCGCTGCCGCAGGCTCGCCCGGGCCCTGGTCGCCGCCGGCATCGAACGAGGTGACACGGTCGCGATCCTTGCCTCCAACATCCCTGCGATGCTAGAGGCGCAGTTTGGCGTGCCGCTTTCGGGCGCCGTTCTCAACTGCATCAACATTCGTTTGGACGCCATAGCCATCGCATTCATCCTGCAGCACTCTGAGACGCGCGTTATGCTGGTTGACCAGCAGTTCGCTGACGTCGCTCGCGAAGCCGTAGAGTTGTCGGGCATGCGCATCGATGTAGTCGACATCGAAGACGACGAAGTGCCCGGCGAAGCGGCGGCGGGCCAGATCGAATACGAAACCTTCCTCGCCAATGCGCCCTCGGACGCACACTTGAGCTATCCCGAGGACGAATGGGATGCCATTGCATTGAACTACACGTCCGGCACGACCGGCAACCCGAAAGGCGTGGTCTACCACCACCGTGGCGCCTACTTGAATGCACCTTCAAACGCGACTACGTGGCACGTATGGACCTGCGGGATGCGCAGACCGTGATGGCGCAGTTGCCAGCGGCCTTCGAGCACTTCAACAAGGTACATCCGCACTCATCGCTGAAAATGCGCTCGCCTCGGGAGTTCAGGCGGCAGCAGGCCGCACAGGTGCGCCAGGAACCATCGATGGACCAGGCGCTTTATTGCGACTAGGACCGGGTCGGAGTACGGGGGCAACATCACGCGGACGCGTGTCATGTGGTCAAGATCGTGGTCCGCCTTTGTCCAGGCGCGTTCCGATACTCCCGCATTCCGCCCGTGTTGCACGCTACGCATGCCTGCTCTGCGGTGATGGGTCCTGAGCGTTGCTTGGCGCTGGAGGTGCTGCGACGGCTGCCCGTCAGCTTCTTCCAAAACCCTGTGCACCAGCTTGCGCGCTGCCGACAGGCTGCGCGTCAACGACCCTTCAGTGACCACATAGCCCAAGCCATCAAACACGGCGTGCACCGCAACAGCATTGGCTGGACCGGGACCGAAGGAGCTCGAGCTGGGCTTGCGGACAGTTTCAAGGCATTTTTTGTCGCGCTGGAAGAGGCGAGCGGACGTAACTATGGGTCTCTGCCCCATGGTTTCGAGCTGACGGACCGTAGTGTGGCAAGCCTGCTGAGCTGCGCGCTGGGACTGGATCCCGACCAGGTTGTTGACTCAAGCTATGTGAAACGGCTTCGGCAGCGTCAACGTGAACGAGCCTGACACCCAAGAGCGTGACCGTGCATCGCGTACGGGCAGCATGCAGAGCCATCCCGAGGTCCTGTTCTGGTGCGCTAGGCAGCCGAACAGTCCGGAAAACCATTTTCCGTTGCTTTTTTGCAACAATTGGGATCCAGCCGGGTGGGCCAACCGTCTTGTTTGCGGGAGCCCAACCTTGTCCGATGGATTTGCAGCCCGTGCGTGTTCGATCCTATCGTTGAAAGCCGCTGGACGAGCGGAAACAAAAACGGCGAGCTCAAGGCTCGCCGTTACAGGATCGGCAGGAAGAGTTCAGGCCGCTCTAACGCGCAGCGGCTTTGCGTAGCGAACAGCCGTCGAACGCGGACGAGTACGAAGCTCCCCCGTGGCGACAGCTTCCCGTGCAGCCTGAAGCGCACGCGACATGCTGGCCTGCTTGAGACCTAGCACTTCGCTGTAGATGTCATTACGTTCTCTGGTACGCATGGCAAGTTCCTGTGAGAGGCAGTATAGCAGCGATCTGAAAGTGAGGCTGTTTCGCCAGCTTGTCGAATATCCGGCTGTATAGGCGGCCCAGCTTCGCGGATGCCGGGAGGTAGAGGAACTGTTCGACGTCCGGAGCCTCGTCAATGTACATCTGCATCACGTCACCCAGGATTTCAGCGAACTGGAAGATCTGGAAAGCTGCAGGGAGATGCCAGTCTGCGGGTTTGAAGTGATCTTGCTCGGCGTCTGCACGGCAGAACTTGATCAGGCGAGAATCTTGGGAAGGGATAAAACCCTGGACATCCACCGTTTCCAGCATTTGGCTAAGGAATTCGGGATCGTCACCAGCCTCAGCATGCGGCGACAAAAACAGGAACCAGAAATCAAGGCCGGCGAAGCGTACGGGCACGATCTCTCTGTTTGGGCCAATCTCGACCAAGTCTCCGATCCATGCGTCATCGCTTTGTGGCGCAGTCGCGAACAGTTTTTGTCGCAGGCCATCTTCCAACCAAGCAGCCAAAATTTCTCCAAATTGCAACCAAAATTAGACCACGAAGGAGAGGCGGCGCTGCTCGCGTCACCCACGCTTTTCATGCCTAATCGTGAGCTGATTTGAAAAATCTACGCAGTGAATCCTAGGTATGCCCCATCTCGTTCTGCTCGGTGACTCCGTCTTCGACAACGGCCCCTACGTTCCGCTCGGTCACGACGTGGGCCATCAGCTGCGTGAATGCTTGCCCGATCACTGGGGCCTCGACGTGCTGGCAGAGGACGGCGCGACGACCACGGACATTGAAAGACAGTTGGATGGCATGCCCAAGGGGGCAACGCATCTACTTTTGAGCGTTGGAGGAAACGATGCCTTGCTGAGGGCTGACATCCTTGCTTCGCCCGTCGATTCGTCGCAGGAAGCGTTTCAGCTCTTGTGTGAGGCGGCGCAAGCATTCGGATCGAACTACAAGCGGGTGCTTCGTCAGTGTCTTCGCTTCGATCTTCCGATGGCAATCTGCACGATCTATGAGGGCAGTTTTGACAATCAAAGCGTGCGTCAGACCACTTCGGCGGCCCTGACGGCCTTCAATGATGTGATCTACCGAGCTGCTGTGGAAAAGAAGCTGCCAGTTCTGGAGCTTCGCGCCGTGTGCAATCAAGCCCAGGACTTCGTGAGATCGATCGAGCCATCTGCGGTGGGCGGAATGAAGATTGCAAAGACAGTCGCGCGCGCTGCGGTGACCGATTTTCGCTCTGGCGCTAGCGTGTTGCTTTGAGTCGCGCACTGGGAACTGCAGGTACGCGCGCGGTTTGCTGGCATTTCTGAAGCCTTGCCACGCGACCGCGAGGTGCGGCGATTCTCTCTCGGTAGCTGATCCGCAAGCGAACGCCGCCTTCTGATCAGCTAGTGTTCCTTCCTTGGGGAGCAGCGTGTCTGGTTGATGGGCAACCTGGAAACCCGGCTTGGGCGAAGTCGCCGATTTGGCGATCTGCGGCATGGCGGTCGCCACGACCGTGGTCTCGAGAGCGACCATGGCCATCAAGGCCATGACTGCGATGACGACGAGCGGGCGGCTCGTGGTTGTGTGAATCGGCATGTTCGCCTAGAGACAATCCGAATAGGAGCAGGACCACACTTCCGTCAGCCGGCACCGACCGGCAGGCCACGCTTTATACGCAGCTGAACCGCTATAGAACGTCACCGAAGCATCTTTGGCCATGCGCGGCGCGAGGTGCCGGACCAGATATGTGGGCCCCCAGAATTTAGATGCAAGCATCCGCGCGATTTCGCCGTCGTCCAGCTCGAGGAACGGCTTGAAGACGAGGTCTGCGGCAGTGGTAACGAGATGGGGTGCATGGCCACACACATCAGCGCTTCGACTATCAAGTCCGCTCCTGCCGAGTGGTGTGCAATCCCCGTGGCTATGTGAACTGGAGCGGCAGGATCGAGAACAAGGCGTTCGATCCTGGGCTGGTCATTCAGGTGAAGAGACGGCCAAGGGGGTGATCTTCGTATCGCTGGAGGACGACGAGACGGGCACGGTGCAGGTCATCGCGTGGAAGACCATCAAGAAAGCCCAGCGGCATGAGTTCCTGAACTCGCGGCTCATGGCCGTGCACGGGACCTGGCAACGTGATGGGGAGCTGCGCAGTCTTGTGGCGTCTCGGCTTGAGGACCTGACACCGCTGCTTGGGCGGCTGTCGACCGTGAGCCGGGATTTCCATTGAGTGTCAGCAGCCACGAAAGATGTGGGCGCGGAACGGTCGTCAGTCTGGCCAAACACGCCTGTTCAGGTCACGCACACGCGAGACCTGCGCCGTGTACAAATCAGCCCAGGATGCCGTTCCCGACTGCAGGCGCATCCACTTGCGCGTTGGCAACAGCTCTACAGATCCGCACTGATCTTTGATGAGCCGACGAGTGGCCGACGCCGCGTGTCCAGCGAGAACATCTTGCTCGAAAAGCTGTAGAAAAAAGAAGAGTGGACCGAAACTCACGATGCGAAGCATGTACACCTCGTTCGGTTGCCCGTAGGAGATCCGCATGATGAACGGGTTGCTCAGTTTCTCTCCATCCACTTCAAGAGGCGACGGAGCCGCCAGGTAACTAACGATTGCGACTTCCGAGGACTTTGGCCGGATTCCCTTTCCCAGCATGTATGGGATGTACTTGGAAAACAGGGATGAATGCGCGCCGTCAGTGCGCGAAGAGTTGAACGAAATTTTCAGCAACCATCGCGCGAGTTGGTCGAAGTCGTAAGTCAACTCGAGGTCGCGCTTCTTGTAGTCGGCAACCAAAATGCCCGATGACTCAAGAGTTTCTTTCCCATAGGAGTCCAGATCTCCAAGCACCTTGTTGTTGCACGTCGCACACACATCTCGAACCTTGGCCTCTCCCGCGATCATTTTCTGGCTGACTTCATTCCACCCTAGGACTTTGCTGCCGAGCTTCTTCTGAAAATCGTAGATGAAAGAAGGAATGACATGCTCGCGCGTCATGGTCCCTTCGCAGCCGCAATAAGCGCAGGTTGTCATACGGTAAATCCATGTGAGTATCGAGTCGAAACGACGATCGTACTTTCATACGCCGTGCTCAAGTGAAGGGATCGGCATTACCCACCGGCCTAAGCCATCAGACCCGAGTCCATACGGCAATGCCGACCTCTAACAGCGCGGCGCCTACAGCGCGAGTCATCGTCGTTTGCAGCATGCATTTCTCGCTGTCCCCGCGACACCAGACCATGTTCCTCGAGGGCCTGGACCTGATCGATGCTGGTCTTGGGCAATGCACCGGGCGAGCCACTCGACGATCCGCCAGCGATGCGTATTCGCGTCAACGGCGTCCTCGCGGGTGGGCAGAGTGCTGCGGGGCTGTTGCCGCTAGTTCAGGGGGCCACGGTCACGGATTCCGCATCGCGTCAGTAGTCTTCCTCGTCATGGCGATGTTGCTCACGCCAAGTCTCATCGAGACCGCCGAAGGCCTCGGAATATATCGCGGTAAGGCCCGCCTAGCCTGCCTTGGAGAAGGTCAGCTCGCCTGGCAGTTCAACACGTGGCTGGTGTACGGGCGATCGTTGACAATCTGTTGTTGGCGATGAATCCACCTGAGAGCCGTTTATGTACTCGCTGCGCTATCAATCAGAAGATGGACAGGCTCCGCTGCAACTCGTCCCCGCAGCAGGCCGTTACTTTGACGTCGAGCCGCTTCCTCATTCGGCGCTCTCCGGCTACACCCATTCCGAAGCCACGTTTCCGCTGACGCTGACGAACGCCACGATTGTGGGCGCCGACACGCCGTCGGGGCATCGCCACACCGTCTCAATGCACATCCGTTCCGAGGCCGGCGAGCCTCTCTATGGCTTGGTCGAATCAGGCTGGATTCCATTTCCCTTCATGAGCGGGGACGTGGCTCTTCTCGACCGCAATGTGGTGAGCAAGATTGAGAATCTGCAGCCAGGACAGCCGAGGTCCGAGGGAGCACACCCGCGCCCCGAGTTTGATCTCTCCTTTGTCGGAAAGATGGTGAGTCCACTTCCGTACGTCCTTGAGGGCCGGTTTCGGAAGCCACAGACTCGAGGCGAGTTGCATGCTTCTCTGGCTCAGGGAACAAAGGCACTGCGCCGCGTTTTGCCAGCCGCACAAGTTCAGCCTATTGATGCCAGACGCCTCAAAGGATTGCACGGCTTACTTGATGATAAGAAGCGATTTCAAGCAAGGGCGGCGCCGTTCCTCAGGGAGATTTGCCCAAGCGTTGCGCAGCCTGCGGGAGCCCGTCAGCAGGTGGAGGTCGAACTAAAAGTACTTCGTCTTGCAAGGGAACGAAGCATCTCGCCCACTTCGCCCGTGGTATTGGCGGTGCTGAGTTGCCTGTACGACAACGTTGCACGACCGCTTCACAAGAAGATTCTGAAGCCCGGGCGAGCGGTATTGAAGCCCAAGCCGGAGTACTCTGAAGGTGATGCCTACGCCGCCCTCTCCGACTTGCTGTTCTTGGAGTTGCTCGTTTCAATGAAAGGCAATGGGCTGGCACAAAGGCCTGTGTTTTACACCCATGACCTCGGTCTTGCCGCGTTCTGGAGCGCTCTTGATCCGCGTGACTTCTCTGGCAATGGCCAGCAAGGGGCGACCGGCAGGTTTTCCTTGAGCCCGGCGCTTCTGCCAGCGCTTGACGAGGAGCAATGCGCCGCGCTGCTCGCCAGGCTGGAGCGTCAGGTTTGAAAGTTTGCTGCAAGACGACAGCATGCGCATGATGTCGTACCGGTATCCCAGCACTTCCACAAACTGATCCTCACCACCTGAAACTTTTATAGACATGGAGGACCATGATGGGAAACAGTTTTCGGTATGACCCGCTAATAGATGACCTACCATTCGAAGCTGAGATCAACTGGGTCAAGCGGCAAAGTGGCCGAGTGAACATCGATCCGCGACTGCTCGACCATCTGGATCGATCAATCTACAGGTATGCCACGCAGCCGGAAACCGCGACGTTGGTTGACCGCGACGAATGGTGGTTCGACCGTCCAATTTTCTGGAAGGACAAATACGAACGTCACATCGCCGCCAGATTGTTCGACGTTGGCGGTGCGTTCAACGACATGGGGGTATACGCCAAATGCTTCACCTTCGAGTACACGTCCGAGCCCATGTGGAGGCTCAATACTGACCGTATTCGGCTGGCGTTTACCTTGGGAGATCTTATCGATCGGCTCGCCGTCGCGACCGGCACAGATGGCGGCGCACTGCCAAAGCTCTATATAGGTCGTGCGCGCTACATGGGGCCGCGGAAGATCCGGAACGCGATTGACGGTATGCGCGAGGGTGAACCGGCGTTCAAGTCTCGACTCGCGGCAGCTGCCCTCTTGATGAAAAGGATCGGATTTCACTATGAGAACGAGATCCGCGCGTGCTTCATTTACGAGCCCGGCACACCAAGGCCCCACCATCTTGAGATCAAGATTGATGCCCCGATCACCGCCATGCTCATTGATCCGTATATGGGGCCGGACAAATCCCCGGCACTTATTGGGAAGTACAGGGCACTTCGCTACGAAATTGATCAGTCGAAGTTCGACCTTGATCCGAGTTTCCATGACCAACCGGATTGAATGCGTAGCGCTTCCGGAAACGAAATCTGCAACAAGCGGCACGCTTCTTCCGCAGAATCCATGGCTCATTTTTCTCATCTTTATTTGCGAGTTTCGCGATCTCCTACAGAGGCCTGACGAGTGTCTCGCCCGCGCACAGGCCTTCGCGCAAATCTCCGACTTGCGCCTTGATCAGTGCAGGCTAGCAACCTTAGCGCGGCCAGGTGGTGAACGGCGCGCGCTGATCGACGATATGGCTGCGCACGTCGCGCACGTCGCGCACGTCGCGCACGTCGCGCATGCGGCGCTGCCCCTGGCGCCTGCGGCGCGGAACCCATGACCTTGACTGAGGCAACCTGCATCTACTGCAGCAAGGCCAAGCCCTTCACGGACGAGCATGTCTTTCCGGCTGGGATGGGCGGGGATGACCACAGCTACATCCTCAGAAAACTGGTCTGCGGAGACTGCAACACGAACGTGTTCTCCCCGTTGGAGGCGCAGCTCATGCGCAACTCTCCGTACGCACTTGCGCGGCTTCACCAGCAGCCCACAAGCCGTGTTCGAGGAAACAAACCCGGGCCGCCTGAGTTCGCGCATGACCGCTGTGAAATGGTCGACAAGGATGGACACGTCTCGGAAGCACAACTGGTCGTCGGGGGGAAGCCAATGACCCTGTCGCAGATTCAAATACTGGACGGCCAAGTGAAGCTTGTGGGCAACGACGACGCGCGCATCACAGCATTCTTGGCAGAGCTTCCAACGCTGCTTGGCAACACCGCCAGGGTCATCGTGAAGATCCCCACGGCGGAAGGGGCGGAGTTCGACGTGACAGAGTACGCTTGGGACGGTCACGACTACCAAGAGAAGGGCAAAACGCTGAGCCCCAAACCGCCTCTCGGCATCTGGTTGGATTCTCTTGCAGGATCAAAGGGGCAAGCGATAGGCTGGCCTCGCATCTACAAGCGCCATCATGGTCAGATCGTCTTGCGCGTCATGGAACCTGCCGACGCCGCGTCGTTCCTCTCCGGTACAAAGCGCACGCTGCCGACGCTCGCAGCAAGCCCATTTCCAGTCGCTCGATACGTTGAGAACCCAGTCATCAGGGTCGGCATGAAGGCTGACCCACAGAAGATCTTCAGAGCAATGGCCAAGATTGGTGTGAATTTCGCTTGCCACGAGTATGGTGACCAGACCGTACGGTCGTCCGCGTTTGACTCCATCCGCGGGGTCATCATGAACGGCGGCGAAGGCGTACCGCTCGCGGACATGACCCATGTACAGGCGATGTTTTCAGTCGATAAGAGACTCGTGCATGTCGTAGTGCTCTTCCCTCAGCCCATCGAGGGTGGGCACTCTCTGGCTGTTCTGATTCGCTTGTACGGAGGCGGAATCCAGATGTTCTTAATTGCAGAATCGGTGAGTCTTCCATCGGAAACGACCCCGGTGGTGTTCACTGTGCATTACCTCGAGAACAAGATCGAACGCCTTAGCTTCTCGAGCTACGTGCACTACCTCACCGTGCAGATGCGACTGGCAGGGACCGACGCTGGCGATCCGAAGGCGCCAAATGCATGACCCACGACGACAAAAGCCGGCGCGACAAGCGCACGGGCAGTATGGCGCCGGACTTCGTCTGCGCAGAACACCTCGACAACGGAGCCATGATCCATCGGTGCATGACCACGACTGCGAGTCAGCAAAATGCCGAGCTTGAGCCGTTCGATGCCATCAGGCGCGAAGTCAGCTCGATCGGCCCCGTGGTCGCCACTCCCGGTTGAGCAGAGCTTGTCGGCACGGTTGGTTGACTAAGGTTTGCACCACTGCTGTTCGCAGGGCACGCCGTCATTATTTCCGTCCATCTTCACGCCAGGACAGTTCTTCAAGAAGTAGGTTGCCTCTTGGCACGAAGTCATTTGCGAACAGTACTTGCGACCGTCGCAAGTGAATGCGGCCGAAGGCTGCGGCGTCGAAGTGAAACCGAATGGCTCTGAGGAGGTCGGATGGGCCTGAGTCATTCGCTTCGCTTGATAATGCTCATAGCCCTTCCAAGCGCCAAAAAACAAGGCGGCGATCACCAGTAACCTGAACATTTCTCTCCTCCAGCATCTCGTGCGCGTGGTTACACTAGCTTACAAGCATTTCGAGGGGGAGTCGCGATGGTTGGTCGGTTTTCGAACTGGGTGAGGAGTAGTTGGCTGCTCAGCGTGTTGCTGCTGATGCTGCCGCTGCACGCCGCTGCGGCGGAACTCTCGGGTACGTTCGTGGGAGGAGGTCGTGATTTCGTCGTGCTCCTTCAGATCCTCCCGGCGGGGGGTGGGAAGATTGTCGGCCGTCTGAGAATTACAGCGTTCGACGCAAAGGGAGTCAAACAGCTGTTCGACAGGTCTGTGTCGGGCGCTGCGAGTGGTGACTCCTTTATTGGGAAGCTCGAAGGCAACTGGGACAACGGCGGCACTGTCGCAATCTCAGGAAGCCTGTCCAATGGGACATTGAACGTGTCAGCCGCCAACGGACTGAACGTGTCGCTGCGCCGCGGTGAGGAGCAAGACTTCAACCGCATAGTTGAACTTCTGGCGAACAAGTCGAATGCCACCCAACAAGAAAATGCGCAGCGTGAATCTGCGAAGAGAGCTGAGAATGCAATTAATGCAACTGTGTCGCGTATCAAAGCACTTCGTTTCGACATAGGTTTGTTCGCCAACGCTGAGCCTCGGACGGTTGAGGCCAAGGCCATCACCGCCGAGCAGTACAGAGGGCTCACCCAACAGATTCGAGACAAGGTAGACCAGCTCGAGCAAATCACTCAGCCTGGGCCTGAATCCGTTTCCAAGCGGTACGTGTTGCAAGCAGACATGAGCCGAGCAGAGACTGCAACGCTGCGCGTGGCTAGCGAGATCTTCGATGCACAGAAGAACTTCGAAACTCTATCCGCGAAATTGAGCTCAGGAATCGCTGAGGCCCAACGCGCTTGTGGTACTCCTGGTGGGACACAAGCACTGCATCAAGAATGCGCACTCTTGCCCGCATCCTCATCCACATTCGAGCAGGTCAACAAGGGCGTAGGCGACAGCTACAGGATTCTGAGAGACGCATGGCAGAAGGCGAAGGTCGAGCAACAAGATCTCAGCAAACGAACGTCGACGTTTATGACTCAGTACCAATACCGCCGCTGAAGTTCAGCGGACTTCCACGAAGACAACCATCTCATGCTCCTCTTCGACCTGTTGCGCCTCCAAGAGCCACTGCTTGAGTCCACGAAATGCAAGGTCCACCTGGCAGGATGGAATGGATTCGAAAACCCTCTGCAGGTTTACTTCGCAGGCGAGTTCGACAAGTGGCAAGCTTGGCAGACCAAGAGGAATTTTGAACGTCAGTATGTCGTGTCGCTCATCCAGCTTCCCGAGCGTCATCGATGGCTCTATGTTGGCGCCTACGAGTCAGTAGGGAGCGTTCCCAATCCAAAGGAGGGGGTGACCTACGACTTAAGACCCCTGCCCCAGTCGATGGAGTTGGCAGGGCGTGTGGTTTGCAATTTTGAAAGACCTGGGCGTCAACCGTACCTCAATGGTGAGTCAGTTGCTTCAACGTGTTCAGTTCATGAAGTACGTCCAGAAAAACTCCACCTGGCCGAGTTCCCAGGATTCAAGAAGGTGAACGTGTCCTTCAGCGAGCTTGGCGTGATTGTTCGCCAATCGATACCTTCCTGGAGAGCTGCACTCGAGAACGTTGCTGGGGTCTACCTGATTTCAGACGGGGAGACCGGCAAGCTCTATGTGGGCAGTGCCACGGGTGAGGGCGGCATATGGTCGCGGTGGTCCGCGTACCTCAATGGCCACGGTGAAAACGTGCGCCTTCGAAAGCTCATAAGTGAAGGGGGGCCTGCTCGTGCCGAGCACTTTCATTTCTCTGTGCTGGAGATAGCCGACACACACACCAAGCCCGACGAAGTTCTCCAGCGCGAAGCGCACTGGAAAGAGGTTCTTCTTTCGCGTCTGCATGGCCACAACGGAAACTGAGTTCGATGTTTTGCGCATGCGTTTCCTGGTCGAGCAGTGTTTCCGTTTCGTTGATGGGGTCGGGTTGTATCGAGAGCCGGCGCTATGCCATTCACCACATCAAGGGCTATGTAAGTCGATGGATCACCTGACGGTGCGACTCCAAACAACGTGGGTTCTAGGACAGGTGTGATTAGCCATTGCCCACTCGGTCGCCGCCGGCTCTTTCGACGGCGCCGGTGGTCGATCCCCTAGCGGCCTTCTTGGGCATCTCGCAGAATGAGAACAAAGCCGGGTTTTCGGACAAGGCCTTCCTCCCGACGTGGACGCGGTAACACGCGTTCCGCCGACTGTGACTATCGATACCACTTGCACGGAAAGCAGCTGAATGCAGATGAAGCCTGAAGAACGGATCGTCTCGCCATCACAGTTCATGCGCCAAATCCGGCCAGAGCTTTATTCTGATTCGACCTCACACGTCAAACACCAGCTCAAAGGCGAGGTCCTCTCCCATCACTTGGAGACCATCACCGAACGCAACCAGACGCATGACTTTGAGCTGTTCTGCCGCAAGCTTTGCGAGCGGACGATCTGTCCCAACTTGAGGCCCGCAACTGGCCCGGAGGGGGGTGGGGACAGCAAGGCCGACTCCGAAACCTCGCCGGTATCCGATGAGATCTGCAAACTCACCTACGTCGGTTTGGCGAACAGTGGCAGCGAGCGATGGGCCTTCGCCTTCAGCGCGAAGAAGACGTGGGCCGATAAGGCCCGATCGGACGTGGCCGGCATCATGGCCACGAACCGCGGCTATCAAAAGATCTTCTTTGTGACGTCGAGGGCTGCACGTGCAAAGGATCGGGCCCGAGTGGAGGATGAACTTAGCCGTGAGTACGGCGTTCAAGTCACGATCCACGACCGCGCCTGGATCCTTGACGAGGTCATCGACAAGAACCGCCGCGACCTTGCGTACAACTATTTGGGGATCGGTGATGAAACGAGCAACCTCGATCTTGGCCCTTCTGACTATTCGCGCAAGCAGCAGCTGACCGACATAGAAAAGGAGCTGACGGATCCTTCCGCGTTTGTCGGGATGGAGATGCATCGAGCCACCGAAGCTCTCGTGGCAGCCAAGCTGGCGCGAGAGCTGGAACTGCCTCGAGCTGACGTCGACGGCAGGCTCCTTCGTGCCGTTCGCTTAGCGGACGACGGGGGAACGCACCGGCAGCAACTCATCGCGCGCTACGAGATGCTCTGGACGGCGTTCTGGTGGTTCGACGACACCAAGGCGGTTGTCGATGGCTACGACGGCTTTGAAGCGTTGGTCATCGGAAGCGAGCATGCGACGAACCTCGAGATGCTGTGCAACCTTGCGCAGCTGCTATTCAATGCCGTCATCCACGGACATCTGACCTCGGAGCAAGCCGAGCTGCAGCTCCGAATCGCCCGATTGTCATCAAGGCTTTCCGAGCTAGCGAGCGACGGCGAACGCCGAAACAACGCGTTGGAGGCAGAGACTTCGCTGCTGACCATCCAGGTCAACGAAGCCGTGATGGCCGGTGAGTCAAAGCGACTTTCTTCGTTGTGGCCTCAGTTCGGAGACATCCTTGCCAGGGCCGACGGCCTGGGAGAGTTCGATGCCAGGCGCCTGACCAGGCTGATTGAGGTGTTCGGTCAGGTCGCCGGCAAGGACCGCGGTTACAGAGACCTCGTAGACCAGGTCTCCGACTTCGTGGCCAAACGTACCGGCGAGAGCCAAGGCGCGTTGGTATTGCTCAAGCGCGCCAATCAGCTCGACTTCGAAGAGAACATGGAGATGATCCGGCTTCTTGGAAAAGCGGCCCGGCAGCTCACGAAAAAGGAGCATGCGGACGACCTGGTCCATGCACAAGCCCTGCTCGCAGTCGCCTACAGAAGTGCCGGCTTGCTCTGGGCGGCGCGTGCGAGCTGCACGTCGGCCGCCGCAACCTTGTTCATCGAAGCCGAGGGCGGCGGAGAGCTCCCAGCAACCGTATTTCCGACGCTGATGAATGCAGCGTGGCAGGCGGTGGAACTGAAACACTTTCCCGAAGTGCTGGAGACCGTTCAGGTTGCGCGAGGCTGCCTGAAATCCCTGCCCCTCGACGACGAGTCGGCGAAGCGTGCCGCTGAGCAGTTGCAGGACTTCGATGCGGTGCTGGCCTGCCAGCTGGCGAACCTTTCCTTGGAGGAGGTGTCGCGGCTGGAAATGATCCCCGATATTCTGCGAGGGTTGAGCCTGAACCACAGCCGATTCACGCTGCTCTACATGCTGGGGTACGAGGACGTGCTGAGGGAGGAAGGGTGGATTGCGGAGACCGACTCCGCTCAGGACGTTAAGAGCCTCTTCAACCGGTTGGCAGGTCAGCCAGCCGGTGACGCGCGATGGAGGCCTGCGATCTTCAACGGTCGGAACACGCAGGTGTTTGCTACCTCGGTTCTTGGGGTGCAGGTGAACGTGACGCATGAACCTACTGACACCGGCATCACCGTGGCCGAGGCCATTGTCGGGACGGTCGAGGCCTTCTTCGCAACAGCGTTCGAGCTGGACGCTTTCGCCCATGCGGAGCGTTTCGATGTCACCGTGGTCGAAGCGAACCTCACGCGATTCGAGGTGAAGACAGACATTGACCGGATGAGGGCGACGGTCCGCTGGCCCGATGGCGTGTTCCCCGGATCACCGTCGGTGTACGGCGACTTTCTAAACATGTTGTTGGAAGTTGCAGCCACCATCTTTTCGGCGACTTGCCGTACGAGGAACTTCAAAGAAGCCGCCTCTCGGCTTTTCAAGACAGATGCTGCAATGGATCGCGCTGCGATGATTGGCTCACTGTGCTTCAGCCGTCAGCGCATCTTCGGCGGTGTGGCGCGCCTGACCTGTTGGGACAAGCATTCACCGAAGAGGTTCGAGGCCAAGCCAGACAGACCACATGTTGAACGCGAGCCACCCCCAACCAAGACAGACGAGCGAGCCAAGGGTGAGGTCCGCGACGACGCGGAGCCCCCGAAGTTTACCGACCATCGCGATGTGAGAGTTCGATCGGTCATCGACATTAATTTGTGGGATCGTGCGGGCTGGATGGGCACCGCCTACGGAGTAGTCGACCCCAAGGCCCCGCCCTTCATGGCGCTGATGTTCAAAGATGGAGAGGCGGCTGTACTAATATTTGAACGGTGGCGGGAGCGGTTCGGGACAGCCGACAAGGAAGAGGAAATCCACATCGGCATCGTTCGCCGGTTTTCTGTCGAACATCCGACGCACTACGGAATGGTCATCACGTCGGAGTTTCCTAAGAGTCAGGGGGACTCCCGCATTGCAATGCTCGCGTCGCGCTCCCTCACCATGGAGCCGTCCAACGACGTCAATCTCACAGGATTCTTGGGCCTTTACAAGAAGGCTGGTGCCTACCTCCTGATGCCAGTCCTCATGGTGCCAGGACGATCGCCACAATTTATCAAAGGACTCCATCTGCTTAAGCGGTCGTTGCACGTGAAGATGGCCGCCGATGTGAGTCCCAATGACCTGGAGAACATGTTTCTGAAACCTCGGGGGCACGGGAGCGACAAAGCGTGACGCGGGGAGGTTCGCAGGTGTCGGGTTCGCTGTGCGGACGCGGTTTGGAACTGCAACCTACCAAGACAATGGAATTCTTCGCAAGAGCTGTGATTGCTGGCAACCCTGATCCGCAATTGCCACACAGACTAGGGAGAGAGAAGCTATGGGTGAGATCAACGTCCGTCGCGACGAGCAGGATGCCCTGGGAGCGGTTGACACCGAGGAGTTGGACAAGCTTATTGAGCAGTGCCTTCATGAGGAGCGACCACATGCATTGCTGACTCTTCAACTCGATAGCTGCGGAATGTACGTTGCTTCGCGGCTTCGAAACTACGAGAGGGCGCTGGCTGAGCACGGCAAGGCAAAGGCGGCAAAGAAACGTGCTGAGACGGTGTATCGCGCTCGTCGGGCCGGCAGCGATCTGGCGCATGCTGTCCGGGAAATGAAGTCCCGGGTAGAAGCGGAGAAAAGAGAAGGAGAACGATCTCCCTGGGCTCTCTCAGCCCCATCGAATACCGAGAGAGTCTTGGACTTACGGCATAAAACCAGTCCAAATTTTATCCGCATCCCCTCAACACCTTTGCTATCGGGATGCACTCCAAGGAGCCCAAACACGTTCGCTTGGTGACAGATGCAGTAGCGTGAGAATGTATCCGTACGAGTCGCACAACAATTTCATTTCCCGTAGGACGGCGCCCTTGTCGGCGTGTTCGAACCAGATATGGGCGCCGACCGAACTCCCCATCTTGTCCGTTGCCCTCGCCGAGTCCGCTGCAATTGATCCTGACGGCAGTTCAACAACTCGTCCCCTTGTGCGGAAGAATGCCCCGTTCTTTCTTGCACGCTCAGACGACACTGCCCAGTCTACGAAGCCGTCACGGGATAGAACGAGAACTGCGCTTTCGAGCGTCGCAGACACCCAGCGCAACGCCGCTGCGGTCAAAGAGACGCCGAACATCTCTGCGCATTGGCCGATCATCTGGAAGTCAACGCGACTTTCATCGATTTGCTGGCGCAAATGGTTGAGCGGCATCAGCAGAGAAGAGGCAAATTCATCCGCCTGTGCTTCTAGCAGGTGTTCGACCGAACCCCATGCGACCATGTCCTGTTGGCTGCACTGGAAGATCTCCTGCTTGTCGCGATGAAGCAAGTAGTGCCCCAACTCGTGGGCCTGCGAGAAGCGCATGCGTCCTGCCGATCTGATGCGTTCGCTGTAGAGCAGGGCCCAGCCGTCATCGACTTTGAACAAACCCGCCTCGAACGTTTGTAGATCCACAGCTTGAACTGCAACAACAGGATCGTCGAACCTGAACTGTCCTGCAATGTCGAGTGCTAGTTGCTCAACGTCGACAGGAAATCGCTCGAAATGTCCCGCTTGAGAAGCGAAATCGAGCAGGTGGGATAGTTGGGTTGCTGCTTTCGCGGGAGTATCCATGCTCGTGCGTCGACCTTGGATTATTTCCGCTTGAACGTCTCGAGAATGAGTCGAAGGCGCTCCTTATCGTCGGGAGCCAGCTTCGAATAGTTCCGGAAGAACTGCTTGTCTACGTGAGCTTCCTGGGCGCGATCGATGGAGTCGTCTAGGAAGTAGGAGACATCGACCCCCAACTGATCAGCCAGACCTTGAAGTTTTTCGCCC
Organism: Variovorax sp. OK212; assembly: GCF_900112425.1. Taxonomy (GTDB): domain Bacteria; phylum Pseudomonadota; class Gammaproteobacteria; order Burkholderiales; family Burkholderiaceae_C; genus Variovorax. Next base: position 170,408 of record NZ_FOLP01000012.1, read on the forward strand.
GAAGGGCGTTGGGACTCGCGGTTCTCGAGTTCCCAAAGATAGCTCTTGCTCAGCCCGGCTCGCAGCGCGAGGGCCTCAAGGGTTAGCTCCTTCTCAAGACGGAGCACGCGAATTTTCTCGCCAAGCTTGGTTGCCATTGATTCTTCAGTATGGCGACTAGTCCACAGAAGAAAATTCTATTCCACTTCTCCGAACTTTTTGCACCTGAGTTCAGTTACATTTTGGAACCAAGAAGTTCGCTGTACCGAACTTTTTCTAATACCATTGAGGTAACTGTAAAGGCTGCCTCTCAGATGCTCTCGCTGACCGACGCCCAACTTGCTGCAGCTCTCAAAACCGCCTCTCAGGAAGGCGCTTACGAATACTTGCTGCTGAAGAACGCCTATCAGGCCGGTATCTACTCGCGGCCGAAGAGCGGGGCGGAGTGGGAAGAGATCGGCGCTGGTGACTTAGATGCGGCTGCGGTCGCACAACTCAAGCCTTTGCTGGCCACAAATCGGGTGTTCGCGGCTGATATCGAGGGCGCGATTGCCGCATTCGACGTTGCTTTGTGTACTCCCATGCCCATCAAGCTCACTCAGCTTAAGGAATGGCAAGCTGCCCGCGACGCCGCCACGAAGGGGCGTAAGGGGGAGGTCGACCGTGCAACTGAGTTCGAAGTCGCATCCTTGGCGGCCTGGCGCTGTCAGATGGAGGGTTGCGGCGAACCGCTGAGGGATCATTTCTCGGCAGGCCGGCGGGCGAACTATGGCTACCTGGCGCATATCGTCGCTTCTTCGCCCAGCGGCCCGCGCGGCGACCCCGCTACGTCAGCTGCGCTCGCAACGGTTGCCGAGAACATCATGCTCTTGTGCGACAAGTGCCACCGCCTGATCGACCGTGTTGCGCCAGACAGCTACTGCGCCGATCGCCTGCGCGCGATGCGAGAGCAAAACATCGTCGAGGTGAATCGATTGCTCGGGACCCTGCGTTTTCCAGCCGCACGCGCGATTGTGATTGGCGGCAACATCGAAGGGCAGAACGTTGGATTCAACCTGCGGGCCGTCGAGCAGGCGATGTGGGGGCGCAAGCTGCGGCTAGCTGATCACACCCCACTTCGATTCATGTCCAACAGCAGCAATGCGTCGGTCAGTACTCAGGCGCACTACTGGCAGACGCTGTTTCATAGTCTGGGGATGGAAATCCCGGCGCTGCGAAACCAACTCGGCGGCAACGCTGATGGGACAGCAGCCGCTGCACAGATCGCTGTGTTCCCGACGCATGTCATGTCGGTCTTGGTCCTGGCCGGGCGCCTGATCGGAAACTCCACGACGGTTCATCTGTTTCAGCCCAATCGAAATGCGGCCCCTGATGCACTTGGTGAGAGATGGGCATGGCCGAGTTCCGAGAGAAAATCGGTCGACCCGCAGCGTTTCAGAGTCGAAGCGGATCCGCCTTCGGGGGCCAAAGAAGCAGTGCTCTTGGTCTACCTCACGGCCGTCCTTCCCGACTGCGAACTCCCGGTTGAGGGACTTCCGACGGTGCGCATTGTTGCCGACGAACCGAGTCACATGGCGATCGGCGGTCAGCCCGATCTGGACCTCCTGGCCGTCAAGATCGACGAAGCCTTGAGGCTGCTTCAAGACACATGGCGAGTCGATCGCATCCACTGCGTTCTCATCGCACCTGCGTCGGCATGCGTGCTGTTCGGACAGAAGCTCCAGGCCCGGCACCACACGCCTGTAAGGCTCTACGAGCGGGAGCGCGCATCTGCAGGGTCGCAGCAGAAAGCAGCGTTCGTACCCACGATCGACATCTTTCCGGATCAAGTAAATCTGCCCAATAGCAGTAGTTCCATTTCGATCATCTAGGACACCAACCGAAGGTCAATGCCATGAATCAGTCGTTATCCCTTGCCAAGTCGATCGCTGCCGAATTGGCCGCACGCCAACAAACGCGACAGTGGGAGACGTTCATCCTTTCGATGCTCACGCGGCTTGAGCTCGATCCCTCCGAGCGTTCGCGCGCAGAGGCCCACTATCAGGTGATGGCGCGCCACATCGCCTCGAAGCTTGGCATCGGCGACAACGATGTGCACGTGGTTATCCAAGGGTCGATGCGCACCCAGACCACAATCTCGCCGCGCGGCAACGCCAAATTTGACCTTGATGTGGTAGTCAAGCTCACAGGTTCTCGCTTCGACAATATTCAGGCGGAGGCCTTTTTTGAAGAGTTCGGCAAAGCGTTGAAGGGACTGCCTGAAGCCGCCGGTGAGCCTGAGGCGCGGCGACGCTGCTGGCGACTGCAATACCCCGGCGAGCCGTTCTACTTTGACGTCACTCCGGCAATACCGGGCAGTCTGGAGATCACCGGAACCGACCTTCGAGTTCGCGACCCCGACACGGTGTGGAGCCCCTCCAATCCGGAGGATTTCGCCGATTGGTTCTGCGCCATTGCGCAGCTTCGGTTTGCGTTTCAGCAGGGCGGTGGCCGGGTGGTCACCATGGATGGGCGCAGCCAAGTCGACCCGCTGCCGAACCGTGCGATCAGCCTTGATGACGTGCTGCGCCGGACCGTGCAACTGATAAAACTTCACCGCGACAACCACTATCATCTCTTGCCTGCTGAGCGCAAGGAGGCGATGCCGATCTCTGTGATCCTCGTGACGCTCGCGGGTCATGTCTACCGTGAGCTGCACGCTTCAAGGCCCAACGGCTTTTCCTCGCCCATCGAGCTGGCGCTCGAGGTGGTAGATCAACTTCCAAGGTACATCGATCGCAGCAAGGGTAACTATCGCGTGCCCAATCCTGGGCTCGCCCATGAGAACTTCGCTGATCGCTGGAACCATGACGGGGGTGCACGAGCGAGCGAGTTTTCTCATTGGCATGCGCGGCTGAAAGATGACCTGGCTCTGCTTTTCCACGAGGACTATGACTCGCGAAGTGCCGAGCGCATCCGCAGCGTGTTTGGCCAAGCTGGCGTTGATGCCTGGAAGGCGAGCCTGCCTGCGAGCAATGACGTCTTGAAAGGGCTTCGCGCTACAGTGCCAGTGCAGCCGCGAGACCCTTCTTCGCCGACCCCCATGGGTTCGAGGAAAACGCTTGCTTGATCGGACTCAACGTGCGCCGTCCGCGCTTGACCTCGCTGCTCAAGCAGTTGAGGATTGGCTCGATGGCGCGGGTTCGGCGTTCGCGACGCGTCTCGGAAAAGACGGCGGAGGGCGCCGCGCGAGAACCTGGCTTTTGGCGGTTGATCACCCTGTGCTGGATGGAAAGCCGGTTTCGCTGATCGTGCCGCGGGATTTTCCAGCTAATCCCGTGCAGATCCGGGTGAACAAGAAGCTGTGCCTTGTCCTTCCGCATGTCGAAGAAGATGGGCGGGTGTGCCTTGGTATGGAGGCCTGGCCGGTGGACTATGCGCATCCTGTGCATGCGGTCGACCGTGCACTCGAGATCTTCGAGGGCTTCCTGGAGAGGTGCCGAGATCCAAGCTGGATCGAAAAGGAGCTTCACCGAGAACGCCTTGCTTACTGGGGGCGATGGTGCCTGCGGCGTCGCCGAGCGCATGATCGGCGCCCAGCGCCCAAGCAAACGTTTATCAGCCATCAGGGGGCGGTTGTCACGGGACGGGGGCTTGCCGCCGTGTATGAGAACGGCAACGCAATACTGACCTTTGGCGAGCAGGATCCGAACATCCTGGCACGTCGACACAGGCTCGCGGGGGGGACGATGACCCTCGGTGACGTGCTGCTGATCGGTGCCGAATTGGCTTGGACGCCAGCAACATGGCCCCGTGACTTCGCCCAACTCGACGCATTGATCGGGCAAGCAACCGAACACCAAACCTCCCTTCAGGCTTGGCTTCAGGAGTGTGAGGATGCGACGATGCCGGCCCATCGCCGGCAGAAAGGGATCTCGACGAAGGCAGATCGCCCTTCGAAGTCGATTCGGCGCAAGTTTGTTGTTCTTGCGCAAAAGGGCATCTATTACGGTTTTCAGCTGTCTGGGCCGCTAGCGCCCTCGGCACCTGCCGTCGAGCCGCTTTTCCTTGATCGAATTGATCCGACGTGGGCGCTCACGCGAGATCACCTTGCACCGGTGTTCGGCGAACGTCGCAAGAAGAAGGTGCTTGTGCTTGGTTGCGGCTCGCTCGCCAGTCCTTTGCTGGAGCTGCTTGTGCGAGCAGGGGTGGCGCACGTGCATGTGGTTGATGCCCAGGCTTTTCAAGCGGAGAACTGTTCGCGTCACGTGCTGGGGATGTCGGCTTTAGGAAAAAACAAGGCTGTAGCGATGGCTGAGCGGTTGAACCTGGAGATTCCGGGCGCTCGCGTCTATGGGGTCGCGGCGCTCGCAGTGCCATGGATCGACCAAGTGTGCTCGCCTGGAGATTACGATCTGGTGATTGAAGCAACCGGAGAAAGCAGCGTTCGTACAGCGATTTCCCAGTTGAAGACTCGTTCGCTCGGTGCGATTCCTGTCATCTACGCCTGGATGGAGCCGTACTGTGCCGCGGCGCACGCGGTTCTTGAGTGCGCCAACGATTCCTGGCCTTCTCATGACCCGGCGGACGAACTCGTCAACGCGGCCGGATGGCCGGAGCAAACGCGTATTGAGTTGCCTGCTTGCAGTGCCGGCTTTCACCCCTATGGTGCTGCCGATGCTTTCTTTGCCGCGAGTTTTGTGGCTGAACGCGTGATCGCGGCCCTCGATGGACTGATCAACGAATCAATGGTCTGGTCGTGGGTGCGAACAAAGACCTTTTTTGAATCCCTCCCGGTCAAGGCACATACGCGTCATATTGTCCCGAGCAGGGGCGGTCATTTTGATTCCACTACGCTAACTCGGTCCCTCGATGAAGTTCTTCGCGAGAGCAAATAGGCACAGCATCACGTACCGGCTTCCCGGGGCCGCCTGGACATTGGAGTTCGACTCGCTTGTTGTTGATTTTTTGGGCGGGCACGTGCAAAAGGGGCGCTTAGCAAAAGAGGCTGCGGGTCAGTTCTATGCGCGTGAGCTGAGTGGCGATGCCATTCACGTTGAAGTTGCCACTGTGTTGGCTGAAGCACGGTCTACCCGAACGAACGTCCTTGTTGATATCCCTTCAGCTGAAGCTGAACGAGTTGCACGCTTCGCACAAGGATTTCACTGCGTTGGCTTTTGGCATTCTCACCCGGAACCGGTCCCGCATCCATCAGGTGAAGATCTGATGTTTGCCGCAGACCACGCGCGAGCGGCGCGATCACATTTGACTGGACTCGTTTTTGTCATTGTGGGGACGGCACGATTTCCAGAAGGGCTATGCGTTGGCCTGCACGATGGCGTGCGCTGGACTTTGGCAGCACCGATATGAATGCGACGGCTTCTTTGCCTGATGCCGAATACCGGTACAGATACGACGGTTTGCAGGCGCTGCGCGGTTTGTTGACAGATTTTTGCGCTCGACGTTGGGACAACGGTCCGAATCCGTGGCCTCACAAATCTCTTTGCCGCGCACTACAAGACAAGCCGAACGGTCACGGTATCTATCGCATCTGCTTCTGGGTCAATGAAGGGGTGGCGCGGAAACGGATGGCGAGAGGAGGCGGTAGCGATGTGCAGATCCTCATGCGGGTCAGGACCCTTGCCTTGACTCGAGTCTTCGAAGGTTGGACTTTCGAGGAGGATGATCATCTTCCTGGCGAAGCCGATCTGATCTGGAGCACTGAAGCGGTTTCGGTGGCCGATGAGGACTTTCGCAGGGGCGGCGTCCCTCTGGAGGACTTCGAGGTTTGGACAGAGGATGGAGGGTGGCGACCATGGCATTTTGCGGAGCCTATGTGGCCTGAGCCAGTACGCATGGCGCGCATTGGTTGGGGCCGCGTTGCTTACCGGGGACCGCAGCACACCGTCGGTGGTTGCTACTGGCAGATACTGCCAGATCCTCGAGTTGGCCACGCCCATCAGTTCTGGTGTCTGCTTACTTCTGACGAGGTGATTGGCGGCAGTGTGGTGGGCGACCTATCGGCCCTTTCAGGCGTCCTTGAGCAGGTGGTGGATGGTGCTGCGGGTGCGTACGCAGGTGCTATCTGTGGTGTGCTGGTCGTCGACTTGTTGAACGTCCCATTGCCCGAAGTGTGGACGCAACAATATGCAGTCCAATGGACCCTTGTCCATCGGAGCACTTGCGATCATTGGCCTTGGGGTACCCGATTTCTCGTGCGGCGCCTGGTTGGCTCGCGCAACATGCTAGTCCCAGACGTCGAGCCCAGCGTTCTTCTCAAGTCAGGCGACGTGCGAAATCTGATCGTCCGATCGGGGCTGCGTTTGGCGAAAATTGTGCCTCGCGAGGCTTGGCTCTCCCATCTTCGATGAACCGCGCCAGCTGCTGGCACACCTTCGCTTTTCACCCAGGATTTTCGAAATTTTTTTGAACTCTATTTTTTGATGGCTAGTAAAGTACTGGGCAATTTTTTGAACTCTATTTGCTTGTTTTGAACTCTATTAGCTTCGACCAACGGCATCACGGCATCACGGCATCACGGCATCACGGCATCACGGCATCACGGCATCACGGCATCACGGCATCACGGCATCACGGTCGCCACGCTTGCGAACTTCCTGGTCGGCTCTTGCGTACTTGAGGTTCTGTGAGTAGATCCTCCACCTTGTGAAATTCCAATTGATTCTTTCGGCGCTCACTAGACGATGAGAACGCGTGGTACTGCCGCATGAATCCTTCCCAATCTTCGAAAAGCCATGCGATAGCCAGCAGATGCCACAGCGGATTTCGGGGCATGCGGTTCGATTTCATCAAGCGTAGTAAGTGGCCGTTTGCCTGCTCGGGATTCTGTAACAGCCCCAAAAAATCACTGGAGCGGCAGAGTGCGGCGCCAAATGCATAGAACCGATCTCCCGCTTCTGGCTGTCGCAGGTGTCCGGTACCTGCTGTTAGCAGTCCTTGATGCGAGAGTGTGGCTCGATATACGTCGCTCAATATCCTTCCTTCCAATCGCAAAAGGTGGCCATGCGTGCCAAGGGCAATGGCGATCGATGCGATGCACTTGATGACGTTCTCGTGTGCGCTGTCCTGAGGTGGGAACGGCGTGAAGTAGGAGGCGTGGAAAGCATTTTGCTGTACGAGGTGAGCGGACATGCTGTTTGCAGGGCCCGCATTTGATGACTCCAATGCTTCGATAACTGGCAGACACCAGATGAGTCCATGTGCGGAAATTGGCTGGATGGTCAGTTCGCGAAGAGGGAGGTCGTGGAGAGGGCAGCGATAGACGCCAGGCCACTGGTGATCTCGATGCCAGTACGCGATGTGATGGGCCGCCCTGTCCGCGCGGGCACAGGCTAGGCAGGCGCGCAGCGATCGTGGGATCGCAGATCGCCCAGCCAGCGCATTCAGTGCCACCTTCAACCCCCCAGGCGTGCCTGTGCTCATGGCCGTGATCGTTCGAGTGACGCGGCGCTGCGTAAGAAACGGCATGTGAAACGGCAACAGCGTCCGGTCTTCGATGATCTTTCTTGTATTACCGAGCTGGCCTCTGGCGCGTTCGACAAGCGCTGCGACGCCACCTGTCCGCACTGGGCCGCAGGATGAGGTGCCAAAAAGCTGCAGAGTGGTTTCGCCCGCGCGCGTGTTGCCGGCTATGAAGTGGTGGCGACAGCACAGGCTATACAAGGTTTCTCCTGGCAGCCAAGTGCATGTCGTTGGGAGATCAAAGAGGGGGGCAGTGGAAGCCATTGACGCTTGGGCGTATCTGGTCAATCAACCGCGCAGAAATCAACTAGAACAATGTGCATTCTTGATTTGCTTCGCATAAGAGTAATTCCAAAAAAGAAATAATTTTCTCGGCGAAATGGAAAAATCATAGATCGAATTGAAAACTATTTCACATTGTAAAATTAAGAAAAATTGAGGCAATGGCGTCGAATGTGCCGAACTAAGAGGGTTCGATTAAAAATCTATTGCAAGAATTGATAGGGCGCATTAATAATTGCGGAGTTTGGAGTGAAGGAGTTGATTTTTCAAGGTCAACGAACGCGTCTTCGAGCCGCGAGCAAAGTCTGCTGCAGACGATTCATGATCTTGAGGAATGATATGGTAGGGGCGCTGCAGAACTCTGACGCTATCCCTGTCAGACGCTTGACGTGCTTGCGTAACTGGCGAGATCGACATCTGAATTCAGAGCTTGTGACCGATCTCGTGCGGAAGGTCTTGCCTGTTGCAGACTGGCGGACACCAGTCCTTATTTGAGCAACAGATGATCTGACGCCAAAAACAAAACCCGCTCACCTCGCCAAAGGTGAAACGGGCTTCTACAACCAGCGTGAGCTGGAGCGTCGCGATATGTTGAGTAGTACCTGATTCGACTGTCGCGCAAATGTCGCTCACCGTCAAGACGGTAGGGGAATCTCTTTCCTTGGGCGTGCTATGCCGAAAACGACAACTCAGACTCTAGCCCGGCTGAAAAAGACTCTGATCAGACAGGATCCACCAGAGTTCGGTCCAGGTTACACGCCCTCCATCTTGGCGACCAGGGAGGAAGCACCAAGCGTTTCAGGGTATCTCACCGTCTATTGGCCGTTAATGGGGCGTGACGTCCACGTGTTGTCAGCGCCAGAGTTCAAGGTGGTGCTGATTGTGTTGCACTGTCCCTGGGTTTTTGAACTGCAAGAGCAACGCCTCATCCATTTCGATGAACGCCCTCATCCGCTGACTGATCATCCGCGAGCAGATCTTTTGCGCCCCGCACCATTGCCTGGCGCCTGCATGCTCGCGGAGAAACTGGGGTTGCTAAAGCACTACCCGACGATCAAGACCAAGGTTGCCGGCCAGCGCTATGAGGTGCCCAGTTTCCTCATTGGCGATCTCCTGCCGTTCATAGCGGGCTCTCAAGGCCCCTACTGCGTGCATCTGAACATCAAAGATTCACGCGATGCGTTCCAAGACCCTCCGGATTTCAAGCTCTCAAGAATGAGCCCAGAAGATGCTCGCGAGCAAGAGATATCGCGCCATCGGATCGTGCGTGAGCGCTACCGAGCTGGGGATATCAAGACGGTCGATATCGCCGCTGACGAGGACGTGGATTCAGAGGTTTGCAACAACCTTCGTGCTGCCTTGCTCTATCAGAAGCGTCGATTCGCGCTGAGTCGGACGGCTTATGCCGATCTGATGGAAGAGTTTCGCCTTGGCATATCGAAGGGGCAAAGCGCGCTCGAGGTCGTCCGGCGCGTAAGCGCGAGTTCCTCATCACTTGACGTCGATGAGCTCAAGACGGCTTTCTATCGCGCGATTTGGAGTCGGGATCTGCGTCTTGATCTGTTTCACCCAGTGCTTTTCGATCAGCCGATGCAGTCGGAGACAAAGGATGTCTTCGAGGTCTACGCCAACTGGTTCACGCGAGACTGATATGCCAGCTACTGGAACACAGATTTACGCGCCTCGGGGGTATCTCAACCTGGAGCAAGGGGCGGCCTACCATTTCCTGCAGAGCAATGAGAACACCAAGCTTGTCTCGCTAGTGCAGTTCATCGCCCCGGCCCCGGCCTTTCCGCCGAAATCCAGGAACGATCCGCGGAAGTCGGAAGCGAAAGATCAGGACGCCGAACCGGCACCACGAACCAAACGGAAGCCACAGCCACGGGCAATCCTTGTGCGCTTGGGCCGTTCGGAGTTCGAGGCCGGGCTCGACAATGGCATGATAAGAAAACTTGAAGAACAGAACAGCTTGCCCCCATGGCTGTCTGGACTCACTGTCGACAGATTGCATGCGAGCGATGCGGGAAGGCGAAACGCCGTCAAGACGCACGCTGACCGCATCAAGGACAAGCTCAAGCGTATTGCCCCCGCGCTAAAGATCAAGAACGAGATCCTGGCGTCCCAAAAACCGGAGCAGATACTCGGCCGGCTCGCGCGATCTTGCAAGCCTGCGGTCAACGAGACGCGGTATTCGTGGTGGTTTTATACGAGGCTTGCATTTGAAGGCAACGATCTGGCCTTGCACTACTCATTTGCAAGCATCGGACATTGGGACCGACTCGACTCGAATTCCTTGGTCAAGAGGGGGGCACCAAGCCGCGATGAGGGACCTGGCCACGGGTACAACACTGACCGGGCAATGCTCGGGACGATCTTGGAATCCTATCGGCGCCTAGCCAAATCAGGCGTCAGACTCGACGACATTTACATTCGCGCAGTCGTCGAGGATTTTGGGTGCAAGACCCGGGAGGTCAACGGTGCACGCGAGTTCTACCATCCGCGTGGGGAGCGATTTCCTACCGAAAAGATGTACTGGTACCACGTCGATCAGACCATCGGCAAGAAGAAGAAGCGCCGTACCCGCATCGGACGCAAGAAGGAACGTTCGAAGTTCGCACCCTTCGTTGGGTCATTCAGCTCCAATGTCGCGAACCTGATGGAGCGGGTGGAGGGCGATGCATATGTGTTGAAGGAAGTTCCTCGTGGTCTGATCAGTGATGCAGATGTAAAGCCCTTGGTGGTTGTTCGGCTGCGAGATCAGCGCTCGGGGCTTTTCACCGGGATCGGGTTTTCCTTCGGCTCTGAAACCAGTAGCGCCTACCGGATGGCGAGGTTTGTGCAGGCCGTCGACAAGGTCTGGCTCTGCAGCCTCTTTGGCATCAGGATTACGGCAGATATGTGGCCCAGCGAAGGCAACTCTCCGCACGACATCCAGGATCGCGGCCCCGGCGGAACGGATGGAGCATTTGCGAGGGAGGATGAGTTCACGCCTGTGATTGTCGAAGGTTCGCCGAGCCGCAGCCCGCAATCCAAGGCGCTTATCGAGGCATCCAATCCGCGGGAGCTCAAGGTCGATGATCAGTTGGCGTACATGCGCTCAGACAAGAACTCGTTTCAGTTGGTTGTCCAGGAGATCTGGAGGTTGATCAGGGACAACGACAGCATGAATGTGCAAGACCGGGTGCCCGATGATTTGCTTGCGGAAGTCTCCGTGCCGACACCACTGCGGCTGTGGAGGGCACTCGATGCACGCATGCGCAACGATGGCATTGCAATGCTGCGGGAGGATGCGATCCGTGCCTTCCTGACTCCTGCGAAAGCGAAGCTCACTCGGCGAGGTGTCGAGTTGATGGGGCGAGTCTTCCGCTCAGATGCACTAGACAAATCCGGCCTACGGGAGTGCATCAATGGGAATCAGACGCTTGAGGTCGACGTTTGGGTTCTTGAGGCGTGTGTTCGCCACATCTGGCTTGATATGAAGGGAAAGCTGATCCAACTCGACATGACAGCTGCGTACCGTACAACAGATCGCGAGTTCTTCGTCACCTTGTCCGAACTGCAGGAGCGAGCGGACCAACACCGAAAATGGGAACGCAAGCTGCCTGAGCACCAGCATGCTACGGAAGCCCATGTCGCAGAGCAGCATCGGTCCCAGACCGGGAAGTCCTGGCGCTCGGCCAAAGCCAAACCGGGGCGTGCCAAATATGGAACCAAGCAAGCCCGCAGTGAGGGCGCGCGAACGCGGGCCCTCTCGAAGGGCAAGGAGGTCATTCATTGACCCATGGTGTTGAGCCTTGTGAGAGTCCGTGGACCAGTCACCTGCGTGGAATCAAGACCATTGGCGATATAGCTCGGATGGTGCGAGTGGGGGCGCAGGCCCTTTCAGGTCTTGGAGACGAGCCTGTCGAGGTGGCGTGTCGGCGTATCGAAGCCGCTTGGGATGCCATCTACATTCCGAGCGAGAGTGAGTGTCGGCTGCTGCTGGAATTTGTAGAAGTGGCACTCGCATACGCTAACGAATGGTTTCGGACGAAGAAGGCATTTTTGGGCGCTATCTTCAGCGGAGCTATCAACATACCACCGGTTTTCCCTTTCTGCGTGACGGGTTTGTCCGGTGTTGGCAAGAGCGCATTGCGCCGAGCTTTGGAGCGACTGTTCACGCCACCGGCGTCTACGATCGCGGTGTCTGATGAATATGAGCCATTTCCATGGATTCCGATGCGATCTGCGCTGATCGAAAACGGACCGCAGAGCACCTTGGTCTTCGCAGCACTGGCCGGTCCCGGCTCCAAGCTCAAGCAGACGATGGTCGAATGTCGAGGTTCGATGTATCGCTCGGGTGCCTGTTTCGCAGTTCTCGACGAGATGCAGTTCCTCACTCATGGGGAAGACGCTCGAGCCATGGCGGCCAGATTGCTCTTGAGCGCGGCAAGCTTGGGAACGCCACTGGCGTATTTTTGCAATTTCAGCATGGTCTACAAGATGCTTAAGTTGCCACATGAGAGTCGTCAACGGTTGCTCGCCCGCTTGAGATTGGTGACTCCTTGTTCGCCGCGAGATCCATTGTGGGCTGAATATTTGCAGGAGCTGCAAGCTGCAGTTCCAGGACTGTTTGCATTCAATCTTGTCGATCGGGCAACGGAGCTGTGGAACTACAGCGCCGGACTCAAGCGCAACCTCCAGCAGTTGCTAAAAGAATCGTTCCGGGCATCTCGGCGTGTTGGTGAGACTTCGGTGAGCTGGTCGACTGTCGAGTCGACCTACCTGCACACTGACTACTTCTCGACCCGAGAAGAGGTCGAGCAATTGCTTGCACATGCGATGGGCAACACGAAGATCAAGCGGGATCTCATGTGTCCGTTTGCAAGTCCGTCAAACAACGAATACCAAGCGGCATTGAGGAGCCTGCTTCAGCAGCGCTTCGGGAAGGCGGTTGAAGACTCCGTGCTGAACGAAGCCGAGAAGAAGGAGCTCGCGAAGATCAAATCTGATCTGAGTCCTGTTCCAGCCGCGCAGAGGCGCAGAGCAGATCCGAGACCTCGCACGACAGGGGCGGCTGCACCTGCAGAGCGCGCTGACGCGATATCAGAAATGAAATCTGTGGCCTTGGTCAAGGCCGCATACTCGCTTCTCCAACCGAAAAGTAAGTCGCGCAATCCTTCGAGCGTAAAGCGAGGCTAGATTTGTTTGGAGCGGCGCGTTCTTCGGACATCGGGCGACTCAATTGAGCTCACGCGGATCGACTGGCTTGTGAGCCACATCTGGGTTCGCATCATCGGTTCGAAGGTGCCGTGGCTTGAGTTCGTGTTTAAGTGCTGCGAAAACTCGCGGCATCAGAATACGTGCTGAAAGTTCATTGCTTGGACCAAGATGCTCTAGGCGCAGGACAATATCCCAGCGGCTCGGCTCACGATACGGATCGACCTTTCGGAGCTCTCCAGCCGCGGTTCTGATAGCCTGAACATAGAGCTCTTCAAGTTCTGCCCATTGGTGTTGATTCTTGTGGCGGCGGGTTGAGACGCGTGGATTGAGATTCACTGATGACGTTGCGTACTGGACGTCGTACTTTCTAAGGTAGTGGTAGTCTGAGGAAGCGACTTTCGTCGCTCCTACATCCCCTCGACGAGAACGCTCGAGAGCATATGTCCAGTTGGCACGAGCAGTTTCGAGGCGCTTCAGAGCACGTGCGCGCTTCCTTTCCTCGTGCATTTGAGGATTCAGTCGTAGATATTCACGGACCTTGCTCATTGAAATAGAAAGTTTCAAGGCAATGACTTCTGATGGTTCGCCGCTGCGGATCATTGAGTCGAGCCGGTCGCGATACTCTTTGGGTATGGTGTTGCGGCGGAGCCTGGGCTCAATTCCTAGGGCAGCTGCCCAGCCTCTGCCTATTCCGTTTGAAATACCAACAGTCTGCGCTGCGGCGGATACCGATGCACCCTCTCGAATCAGGTGACCAAATTTCTGCTTGCGAGCATTGATGTCAAGTGAACGTTGTGATGGCAAACGGAAATACGGTTGCTGTCTGTGAAATGCTGGGTCCTGAGCGGCGTGGATTCGATAGCAATCCATGAAGTCTTCCCAGTTATCGAAAAGCCACGCGATTGCTACGAACTGGAAGAAAGGTCGAACCGAACGCGCTCGCAGTTGGTGGAACAAGTTGGACCTCGCATACAAGCTACTAAGCCAACCCGGATGGGTGCGATGTCTGTCGATAGCACTCGCGAATCCAAGCAGATCAGTCGTCGCACGATTCCAATCGATGTGCTTTTGACTGTCATTGGCCCAGCCTCGGCCTATCAAGCGAGATCGATAGGCTTGCAGGAGTGGTGCCCGTTCGATTTTGAAGCCTGCAGGTTGATGAGCGATTTTGATCGAGAAACTCGTGATCTTGATCAGAGCCTCTGCTTCTCGCTGATTTGTAGCCGTGACTGCAGGCACAAACTCAAGGTCGTCAATGAGGCTGAGCGTCGGGAGCTTTAGATATGATTCTCTAAGACGGTCTCGCATCGAGCGTTCATGTAGTTCGCAACCGTGCAAGAGACAACGGAAAACGCCCGGAAGTTGATGGTCTCGGTGCCAGTGTGCCGTGCCATGTTGAATGGTGTCTCGACTTGCACACTCCCTGCAAAAACGTAGGCATTGTGTCTTGAAATAGCGCTCGCCCCCTAGGCCGATTTTGGCGTAGACGCCGTTGCGTCCAGAGCTCTGTCGCATTGATTCGAGTGCAATCTGCTCTTGGCCTGAACTCAAGAATGGGAGGTATGCGGCCAGTATCGTCCTGCGTCGGATGATCTCTTCGCTAGCTCCGAGTTTGCCACCCGTTCGTTCAACAAAGGTGTCTATCGCGTCCGGAAAATCATGTGTGATCTTTCTGGCGCTTTGACCAAAAAGTTGAGAATTTGTCTCGGAACTCGTAACGTTTCCTGAGAGGAAATGCTGACGAGTACACAGGCTATGTAACGTTTCGTCTTCTAGCCAGCTGATTGTTTTCAAACTTGGCTCGTCGCCTCGAAATTCGATCATCGAAGTACTTGGCAAGATTAGAGATTGAAAATCCTCTAGGCCGCGAGTTTGGATGGCAACGCTACTTTAGCCAATTGCATTCGCTTGGTCTACAGAAAATCTTGCTATACCAAGAAAAACAGTAAATTTCCTTTACACGTGAGCCTGAGAAGATTGGGCGTTACTAGAAGCGGTTAACAAAGCGCGACATGAATGCTGATATGACCCTCGAAGCGGATACATAGCTTATCGTTTACCGGTAGTGGTGGCAGAGTGTGTACTCGTGTCCCTTGTCCGCGTGCAATATGCTTGGCCATTAGCGCCGCCTTCCATTGGCTTGCCACCCGCCGCCGGCAGGGCATTGACCAGTTCCTTGAAAAGCCATCGAATCGTGTTGTGACGAGCTGTTCGCTATCGGGGGAATGAATAAGGGGCCGCGTTGGGAGACCGCTCATTAAAACGGCGACGCACTTTGCGTTGCGTTATGAATCTCAAAAAAACTCCGCCAAATCAATGGCTTATGGTGAGAGCTTTCCCGACGCACTTTATTCACACATAGCAGCGGGGAAGGCGTGTTGCTTTGGATTGAGGTGCGTCGGAAAAATAAGGTGCGTCGAGGAAACGGCAGCGGCGCACACCGGCTGCGATGCCGAACACGCCCAGACGGCAGTTTGTCGTCGAGGGGAAACCCATGGTGACCAGCAACGGCCAGGACTGCTCGCTGACATGACAGAGCGATCGGTATGCCTAGGCAGCGATCGGCTCACCGTCCGCTGCCGGCGCAAGCCTGGTAGCAGATGAAGTGCTGGGAATGCTGTGACTTGCGGCTCCAGGCCCTGCGCACACTTCTCGTGCTCGGCACGTGCCGCGGCTCGGCGCCACGCCGGGTGCCGTCCACCGGCGCCTTCGCTTTTGGCCTACCCGACGATATTGCACTCTCGGTGCAGCAGCGCCAGAGCATCCTCGGTGGCTTGCACCCGGTCGCTGCGCAGAAGGGGCTCGGCCTCTTCGACGAAGGCGTTCCACAGGTGCAGGTAGTCGCCCTGCAGCTGAACGGGGGCGTGCTGCAGCACGAACTGCCGGGGCAGATCGGTATCGAGGCCCGATGTCCGGATCTTCTTGAGCAGGCTGGCTACGGTCTTCCTGGTGAGTAGCGTGGTGTGCTTGCCGTGCGTGGCGATGCGCAGGAACAGTGTCAACAGCGAACTGTCGTCGGTGTGGCCCTCGGTGGCCTTCTCCCACAAGACGCTGTTGCTGCGCTCGAGATGG
The DNA here is from genome assembly GCF_900112425.1 of Variovorax sp. OK212. Taxonomy (GTDB): domain Bacteria; phylum Pseudomonadota; class Gammaproteobacteria; order Burkholderiales; family Burkholderiaceae_C; genus Variovorax. The sequence continues at coordinate 186,404 of NZ_FOLP01000012.1, forward strand.
TCCAGGTCGGCCATGGTGTCTTCTAACCAGAAATAGCGGCCCAGGAAGGCCGGCGTCTGGTCGAAGAGTTTGTACACGTGGAGCGTGGCATCCAGGATCCTTGGCATGTCCTGCATGACAGAGGCCTGCACCGACTGCACCACCTCTCGGTAGGATGCCGGCAGATCCCTGGGCAAGCTCATGGGGACCGGCGTCGCCTGGTCATCGGCTCGTGGCGCATATTTCTTGCGCAGACCCACCACCATCTTCTCGAATGTGGCCCAGTCCGGCATGGTGCTGCGTCGGCATGCGCGCACCAGCAGCGCCGTGCGGATCACCGCTTCTGCATCTCTGCCGGCATCCTCCAGGTCATCGGCATCCAGACCCAGTTGGGCTGCCATCCAGACGGCAGCTTCCACCAGGGTGGTCGCGTGGCTGCGGGCGGTACGCTCGGCGTGGTATTCGTGCAGGCTGCGCAGCGACCACTTGGCGAGCAACGGGATGTGCTTGTTCTCGAAGACCCCATGCGCCTGCATGCCGAAATGGCTGCTCTGGGGCATGGCGATCAGCGCCTTGAGCATGTCGGAACCGCCCTTTGAGCGCGACAGCAGACTGTGGTCCCGCAGGGACTGGGCGGCCTGGTCCAGGTCGCCGCCAGTCGAATGCTCCAGGTACAGGCTCACCAGGTTGATCAGCCTGTCCCTGGCGCGCTCCAGGTCGGGACGCAGGTACTCGGTGCCGAAGTAACGCGCGATCTGCACCATGCCCTTGGGCGCTTCCTGGCACATGGCGGCCAGCTTCTCGGGCCCGATGATGCCGTGGCGCACGCCATGCTGCAGGGCCTTCTCAAAAAAGGGCCGCCCATCGAACAGCGCGACGGCCTGGGGGGGCATGTCTGGGGTGATGTGGTGGGGGGTGGGCATCGAAAGCATCGTTCATTCAGGCGCTGTGGCTGGCGCCGTCAGATCGCCGACTCTTCCTCGTCGTCGCGTGCCGCCGGTGTGCTGCGGCCCCGATCGGTGTCGCTGGTCTCCACGCGCGTGTCTTCTTCAACGGTCTCTTCGTCGTCCCCCACGCCGCGGTCATGGGCGCGTGCCTGGGCACGCAAGACCAGCAAGGTCTCGGTGAAGAGGTCGGGGCACTCGTGGCGCATGCGCCAGGCCAGCTCCATCCAGTCCTGGTCGGCCACCTCGTCCAGCGGGACCTGGGGGGTGGCATAAGCTGACGCCAGCAGCTCGGTCTCGGAGAGCATCTCGCCGTCTTCCTCCGCGGTGTCGAAGGTCCCGCTGCGGGCGAAGGATTCGATGCGCGCCCATTTCTCGGCGAAGTAGTTGGCCATGGCTTCGCTGCCGCCCTCCAGATCGCCCACAGCGGTCAGGAACGCCACCGGGTCCGCGTCCTCCCGGAAGACGATGGCGTTCACCATGCCGCGCAGGTGCGTGTGGGTGAGGTCCTTGTAGCGCTTCTCGATCACGATGGCGTGCGCGAACTGTGCCGGGGTGACCAACAGGCTCACCACCGACTCCCGGGACGGGTCGTACTCGCGCATCACCGCGAGGATGTCCTTCGGCTCCAGCTGGTCGAGTACCACCATCAGCGCGCTGTCGCCCTCGGTGTCCGCCAGTTCGGTGAGCGCGGACTCGGCGCCGGAAATGTCGCCTGCGGCAATCAGGCTGCGGGTCTTCGTGATCAGGGCGAGGTGGTTCATTGCGGTGGGTGTCTTGCGTGCCGGTCTGCTCAGTCTTTGCGGTCGAAGCCATGTTCGGCCATCCAGTCGGCGCGAGCGTCCTCGCGGGTCTGGCCATCGGCGTCGTCCAGGTCGTCGGCCGACAGGGGCTGGCGGTCGTCCGTGTCGTCGTCGGCGTTGGTCGCGTCTTTTTCGCTGTCGTCTTCGTCACCTGCATGGGCGGGCGCGTGCCGGGGGCTCCCCGCCATGTACTCCAGCGCGGCAGCCACGCTCAGGAAGCGGTCGCCGGCGGCTTGCTTGCGCAGCAGCTGCACGGTCGGCCTGGCCCATGGGGCGATGTCGATGGTCTTTTGCAGGCTCTCCCACGCCGCCAGGTCCTCGGGCTCGCAAGCGAGCAACTGGTCCATGGCCGGGGTGGACGTGAAGTGGAAAGCCTTGTGCAGCACGACTGCCACCATCTCGGGCGCGACCTCCAGCATGTGAACTAGGAACGCGATCTCGCTGCGCCGCTCGGCCAGCCGCCGATCCAGCACGAAATGCCCCTCGGAGTCGTGGCGCATGTCGTCGAGTTCAGCCAGGTACGCGGAGTTCAGGTTGTGGAAGAAGGGGGATACGTGCATCGAGACCTAGATGAGCCGTTGGAAATAGTCTGCCCAGATGCCGCGCGCGGTTTGCAGTGGATCGTCCAGCAGGTTGCGCTTGCGGTTGTCGTCATAAGTCTCCCGCTTGGCTCTGTCGCCGAGGATGTCGTAGGCCTCCTGAACAGCACGGAAACGTGTGGCAGCGTCCGGCGCGGGGTTGCGGTCCGGGTGGTGCCGGGCGGCTTGCTGGCGGTAGGCCTTCTTGATGTCCGCCGGACTCGCGCTGCTGCTGACGCCCAAGGCGAGATAGTGGTCTTGCACGCGGTGCCTTTGTGAGTTGCGGGTGTCACGGCGAGCCGCAGAAGGCGTTGATTGTAGGCAGGACGTGTGAGCTCGTGCCTCGCGAGGCCTTGATCTGAGGTTGATCGAACCTGCGGCGACCGCGCAGCGTCGTCGCGCTCGGTACTGCGCCAACGGCCCGCAAGTGGCCCGGTCGCTATCTGGCGGGCGGAGAAGCTGGCTTGGCTGATGCCTCTTCCAGGCCCATAGGCTCGCCCAGAACCATCGACTCAGGCAAGGCGTTGCTCATCGTCGAGCTGCGTAAACGTCGAATGCTGCAGGCTCGCATCGCACGCAGCGTGGGGGTCTCGGAGTCCACGGTCAGCTGCGTTCTGGCGCGAGCGGGCATGTCCAAGTCGAGCGACCTGGGTCCTGTCGAGGCTGTCGTGCGCTACGAGCACAAGGCGCCCGGCGATCTGCTGCACATCGACACCAGGAAGCTCGGGCGGATCGTGCGGCCCAGCCCCCGCGTCGCAGGCAACCGACGCGACTCCGTCGATGGTGCAGGGTGGGAGACGCTGTTCGTGCCATCGATGACCACGCAAGACGGCCGTTCAACGCCATGCATCCTGACGAGAAGCAGGCACAGGCAATTCCTGCGCAATGCCGTGGCCTATTACGCCCGCCTGGGCATCACCGTGCGCCGATTGCTGACGGACAACGGCTCGGCGTTCCGCTCGCGCGAGTTCAGGGCGCGACCTTCGGTCAAGCAAGCCGCAACGCCGCGTCGCACGCGCTTGGCAAGAGGCATGCATCTGAACCGGGCTTGGTGTGGTCGGCCGGCGTTTCGCAGGCCGTCCGCGGAGGATCTCGAGGCAACCAGCTGCGTTGCGCCCTGGTCGTCGACTGCGACTCGGCTCAGGGCGGCCTGCATCCCGCTGCGGGGATGAACAGCCCGCTCACCTGCGCGATGGAAGCAGCGCCGACAGCGCGTCGGCCTCTTTCTTCATCGCCGATGCCAGCTCGGTGCCGGCCGCGCCGGCCAGCTTGTCGGACAGGCCCGTGGCCACCAGCGTGTGCGCGATGCGCCCGGAGGCATCGAGCAGCGGCACGGCTACCACGGTGACGCCGCTCATGTAGTAGCCGCGGTCGATGCTGAAACCCCGCTTGCGGACCTGCTCGACCTCGCGCTTCCAGGTCGCGAACTCGAGCGGCTTGTCCCAGCGCAGGGTCTTGAAACGCTTTTCGATCTGGGGCCAGGTCTCGCTGCTGAACGCAGCCACGAGGCGGCCCGTGGCGCTTACCAGCGCAGGGAAACGGCTGCCGACGTCCACGTGCAGGCGAAAAGGCGCGTTGGAGCGCGACAAGGCCAGCACGACCATCGACTCCATGTCGCGGGTCTCGACGCCGATCATCGTCACGTTCCAGTCTCTGGCCAGGGCGTCCAGCACCGGCTGCGCGAGGCTGGCGAAACTGCTGCTCTCGATCGCGCTGCGGGCCAGGCTCAACATGCCGGTGCCCAGCGAATAGCGCTTGGTGTCGCTGTCGATCTTGACGAGGTCTTCGGCGATCAGCGCGCGAAGAATGTGCAGGCAGGTGCTGGGGACAAGCTGGAGCTCGTCGGCAATGGCCTTGACACCCATCGCGTTCGCGGAGCGCCCGAGAAGCCGCAGGATCGCCACGGCCCGGGTGACCCCGGGCACCGGCCTGATGCGCACCGCCTTGGCGGGCTTGGCAACCGTTTTTGCTGGCTTCGAGGCGGAAGAGGGGCTGGACTTCATAGGGCTTGCGATCGGCGGGCGCAAGCTTATCTCAGAAGGTGTCCGGCGACCCAGGCCGGCCCAGGTGTTGCCGATCATGGCGAGAGGGGCGGTCAGCGAAGTCATGGCGTCCACCGGGCCTAGTCCGCCTTCATCCCCGATGTCCTGATGATCGGCTCCCACTTGCGGCGCTCGCCCTGCACGAAGTCGGCGAGTTGCTGGCGCGTGCCGCCGCCGGGGTCGAAGCCGTATTCCAGGAGTTGCTGTCGGGTCTCGGGTCTCTTGAGAATCCGGTTCATGGCTTCGTTCAACGTGTCCAGCACGGCCGAAGGCGTGCCGTGCGGCGCGAAGAGCGCGTTCCACGCGATCACCTCGAAGCCCGCATAGCCCTGTTCCGCCACCGGTTTCACGCCCGGCACGAGCGCGCTCGGCACCGAGGACGTCACGGCGATCGCGCGGACATGCCCCGCCTGCAGTTGCGAGCGCAATGCCGTGGGCGTATCGACCAGCAGCGGCAGCTGCCCACCGAGCACGTCGGTCATCGCAATGCCGGAGCCCTTGTAGGGCACGTAGAAGATCTTGAGGCTCGAGCGCTCCTTGAGCAGCTCGATGACCAGGCGGGCGCTCGTGCTCGGTGTTGCGATGTCGGCCGAGCGCGGATCGCTCTTGAGCGCGCCCACCAGATCGGTGATGGAGTGCATCGGCGACTTGGCGTTCACCGCCAGCACCATCGGAAAGCTGCCCGTCAGCACGATCGGCTCGAAGTCTTTCTCTGCCCTGGTGCGCACGCCGCTGTAGAGGTACTGGTTGACTGCATGCGTGGCATTGGTGCCCATCGTGAGCGTGTAGCCATCGGGCGGTGCGTCCGCGGCCAGTTCGGTGCCGAGATTGCCGCCGGCGCCCGGCCGGTTGTCGACGATCACCGGTTGCCCCAGTTCCTTGGCGAGCTGGTTGCCCAGGTAGCGCGTGGCGATGTCCGTGCCTTGCCCGGCCTGGTAGGCCACGATGATCCGGATCGGCTTGGTGGGGTAGGCCTGTGCCAGCGCGCCTTGCGAGCAAAGAGCAAATGCGCAGCCCGTGGCGAGCAGCTTCCAAAGTCTCATTCTTGTCTCCTGTGAAGGCATCGGTGCCCTGCCTGGCGCCCGTTCGACGGGTCTGAGTAGCAGGCCTGGCTCCACTTCGGAAGCTTCTTTCAAGGAGAAGAGAAGCGTCTGGAGCGGCTTGGATGAAGTATCAAATTCGCGTCAACGCTTGTCAAATACGACTTGAATTTGTACTAAGACAATAAGTCTTCTGTCAAAAGATGGCCGGAATTCGAGCAGGCCCGGAAGGCGCGTGCAGCTTCATGAGTGCCTGTGCGACCAGCACTTCCCGGTCCGCGACCTGAAGCAGGCCGCGCATGAACAACAAGCTGGAGGTGCGCCGCACCAACTGCGCGCGCGCCTCGATGAGCACGCCGGTCGTCACGGGTGCCAGGAACTGCGTGTCCAGTTGCACCGTCACGCAAGGCACGCGTTGCGCAGCCTCCCAGGCCACGGTGCTGATCGCGTGGTCGGCCAATGTCGCCAGCAGGCCGCCGTGCACGAAGCCGGCCGGGTTCAGGTGCGCCTCGGTCGACCAGATGCCATAGCGCCAGCCTTCGCCTTCGCGCATGGCCCAGAGCGGTCCGGCCCCCGACATGAAGGCGCCGGCCGAACGAACACGGCGCCAGCCCGCGGCGGCGAGCTTTTCGGATGGATCGATCGGTTCTTCCATGAGGTGTCAGCTCCTTCGGTTGATGAAAACCTTCCGGCTTCTACACCACTCCAGTATTTGCATTTGTCTATATACAAAACAGACGCGCATTTGACAATTCGAAGCTGGAAATCGCATAGTTGGGCATCGCAAGAGGACCAGAACCAATCATGACCCAACTGACCGACTACACCTCCTTCGCCGACGCAAAGGCGCATTGCTCCACGCAGAAGCTCTGGGCGCTGTTCGACGGCGATCGGGAGTCGTTCAACATCGCCCATGAGTGCGTCGATCGCCATGCGAACGACGACAAGGTGGCCATCGTGGTGGCGTACGCGAACGGCAGCGAAGAGGTCATCACGTTCAAGGCGCTGTCGCGTCTGTCGAGCCGCTTCGCCCACCTGCTGGTTGCGCGCGGCGTCCAGCCCGGCGACCGGGTCGCGGTGATGCTCGAGCCCTCGCTGGCCTTCTACGTGGCGATCTTCGGCGCGATCAAGACCGGCGCGATTGCCGTGCCGCTCTTCACGCTCTTCGGCCCGGACGGCATACGCCTGCGCGTCGATGACTGCAAACCGAAGATCCTCGTGACCAACGTGGAGAAGGCGCCGGTGTGCGAAGGCATCGGCGGTGTCGACGTGCTGGTGGTCGACGGCGGCTTCATGCAGAGCCTGGGCGCATTCCCCGACACCTTCGAGGTCCGGACGAACGCCGAGGACCACGCGATATTCCAGTACACGTCCGGCACCACGCGCGAGTTGCCGGCGGCCGTCAAGCACAAGCAGCGCTCGCTCGTCACGTTGATGATGGCCGCGCTCTACGGCACGGGCATCCGGCCCGGCGACCGCTTCTTCTGCCCTTCCTCTCCCGCGTGGGGGCACGGGCTCTGGCACGGCACCCTGGCGCCGCTGGCGCTGGGTGTGACGATCGGCGCCTACTCCGGCAAGTTCGACGCACAGCGTCTGCTGAAGGCCCTGCAGCGCGGGCGCTTCAACAGCATCTCGGCGGCGGCGACGCACTTCCGGATGATGCGGAATTCCGGTGCCGCGGACAAATACAAGTACTACCTCGAGAAGGTCTCCTTCACCGGCGAGCCGATGGACAGCGAGACCGAAGACTTCGTGCGCGCCACGTTCGGGCGGCCGGTGTGCAGCATGTACGGCACCACCGAGATCGGCGTGGTTCTGGTGAACTACCCCGGCGCCGCCGACTTCAAGGTGAAGCGCGGCTCGCTCGGCAAGGCCATTCCCGGTGGGCGGGTCGACGTGCAGGACCCGGAAGGCCGCTCCTGTGCCCCGGGTGTCGTGGGCGAGCTCAAGATCTGGCGCAACGATGCCTGGGTGCCCACGAAGGACCTGGGCAAGGTCGACGATGACGGCTACTTCTTTCACGCCGGCCGGGCCGACGACGTGATCATTTCCGCGGGCTGGACCATGAGCGCGGTCGAGATCGAGGACGCCGTTCTGAGGCACCCCGACGTGCGCGAGGCCGCTGCGATCGGCGTGGCCGACGAGCTCCGCGGCCAGGTGGTCAAGGCCTTTGTGGTCACCGAGCGCGAAGGAAGCGACGCCTTCACCAAGGAAATCCAGGACCTCGTGCGCAGCCGGCTGAGCCAGCACGAGTATCCGCGCCACGTGGTCTTCGTGTCGGACCTTCCCAAGACGCCTGCCGGCAAGGTCCACCGCAAGGTCCTGCGGGACCGCGAGCGCGAGCCCGCGAGCGCCTGAACCTCATCTCTTCATCCCCTCGTTCCTACATCCCATTCATTCAACACCACCAGGAGACCAACGATGTCCGTACAGAGCGAAAGAACCTTCCCCAAGATCACCGAGCGCGGCCTGGACGAATTGCGCGAGCGCATCGGCCAGAAGATCGAGAACACGCAGGAGCCATGGTGCTACGAAGCCACGCGCGACAACATCCGCCACTATGCGCACGGCATCGGTGACGACAACCCGCTGTGGTGCGATCCGGCGTATGCCGCCAAGACGCGCTACGGCAGCCTCGTGGCACTCCCGAGCTTCCTGTTCTCGACCAGCCGGATCGTCTCCGGCTATGTGGGCGGCCTGCCCGGCGTGCATGCGATGTGGTCGGGCGCCGACTGGACCTGGCACAAGCCCGTGCTGCGCAATGACGAGATCCGTACCGAGGCTTACCTCAAGGACCTGATCGAACACCAGACGCGTTTCGCGGGCCGTGCGGTCCAGCAGATCTACCACGTCGACTTCTACAACCAGAAGGGCGACAAGGTGTCCGAGGCCGACAGCTGGTGCTTCCGCACCGAGCGCGATCACGCCCGGGAGCAAGGCACCAAGTACAGCGAAGTGCGCGCGCGCACGCCCCGCCAGTACTCGCCGGAGGAGATCCAGGAGGCCTTCAAGCTCTACCGTGAAGAAGAAGTGCGCGGCGCCACCCCGCGCTACTGGGAAGACGTGGTCGAGGGCGAGGCGTTGCCTGTGATGTTCAAGGGCCCGATGACCGTGACCGGCTTCATCGCCTACGCGCAGGGTTGGGGCGGCCTGTACATCCGCGCCAACAAGATGGCCTGGAAACTGATCGATGCGCATCCCGGCGTGGGCATCACCAACCGCTTCGGCATTCCCGACGTGCCCGAGCGCGTGCATTGGGAAGAAGACTTCGCGCTGGAAGTGGGCGCGCCGGGTGCCTACGACTACGGCCCCGAGCGCACCTCCTGGCTCACGCATCACCTGACGAACTGGATGGGCGACGACGCATTCCTGCGCAAGGCCAGCTGCAAGATCCGCCGCCACAACCCCGAGGGCGACATGCTGTTCATCAAGGGCCGCGTGAAGCGCAAGTACGTCGAGGACGGCAGGCACCTGGTCGAGATCGAGCAGGAGGCGCGCAACCAGGACGACGAACTCTCCGTGCTCGGTTCCGGCGTGGTCGAATTGCCCCGCCGCGGCTAGCATCCACGCTCGGCCCCGGCCCCCGTCTGCTGCGGCAGCCGGGGCCGGGCGTGTTCCGGCGCCAGGAAAACCAACAACAGCCGACAAGGAAGACAAGCGATGCGTGGTGCACTCAGCGGCATTCGGGTGGTGGATCTGTCACGCGTGCTGGCGGGGCCGATGTGCGCCCAGATGCTGGCGGACCATGGCGCGCAGGTGATCAAGGTCGAGCCGCCCGGCGGGGACGACACCCGCACGCTCGGGCCGCCTTTCGATCGCCACGGCGACGCGTCCTACTTCAGCGCGCTCAACCGGGGCAAGCAGTGCATCGGCATCGACCTGTCGAAGCCGTCGGGGCGACAGGTGCTGGAGCGTTTGCTCGCCGATGCCGACGTCCTGATCGAGAACTTCCTGCCCGGCACCCTGGAAAAGTGGGGCATCCCCTATGAAGGATGGATCAAGGCGCGCTTTCCGCGCCTGGTCCACTGCAGCATCAGCGGCTTCGGCGCCGACGGTCCCCTGGGCGGGCTGCCCGGTTACGACGCGGTGCTGCAGGCGATGTGCGGACTCATGAGCATCAACGGCGAAAAGTCGAGCGGCCCCACGCGGATCGGCGTGCCCATCGTCGACCACCTCACGGCCTACACCGCGCTGACGGGCATCCTGCTCGCATTGCAAAGCCGCAGCGTCACCGGCGAAGGGCAGAGGGTGGAGGCCACGCTGTTCGATGCGGCGCTGAGCCTGCTGGTCCCGCATGCGGGCAACTATTTTCAATCGCATCAGGAGCCGGGCTTGCTCGGCAGTGCGCACCCCAACATCGCGCCGTACGACCGTTTCGCCTGTGAGGACGGCGACATCTTTCTCGGCGTCATGAACCGTGGCCAGTTCCAGCGCTTCTGTGCCGTCGTCGAACGGCCCGATCTTGCGTTGGACGAACGCTTCGCCGACAACGCCCGGCGCCTGCGGCATCGCGATGCCCTGCGGCACGAGATCGAAAGCGCCATCCGCCACCACGCGCGCAAGGCGCTGTGCGACGCATTGATGGCCGCGGGCGTTCCCGCGGCACCGGTGCATTCGGTGTCGGAGGCCTTCGCCCAGCCTCACGCAACGCATCGGGAGATGGTGGTCATGCGCGACGGTTACAAGGGAATCGGCCTGACGGCCCGGCTGCACGGCACACCGGGTTCGCCGGGCAGCAGCCCCCGGCCCTTCAATGCGGACGCGGCCTGCGTCCTGAAGTCGCTCGGATTCACCGCGCCGGAAATCGATCAGCTCTTTGCCGATGGCGTCGTGCCCGCGCCGAAGCTCGATGCCGAGGGCGCCGTGCCGTCCTGAGTCGGCCGCTCCGGCGACCCGCCGTTACTGCACTTACTGCACTTGCCGCACCTGCCGCAGTCCAGGCGGGCTCTGCCGATGCAAGAGCTCTCGAGCGGCCTGCATCATCGCGTTCCCGTGTTCATGCCGAAGCCCATGTGAAACCCCATCGACGAGGAGTCACGCAGCCTTGCGCAGGAACCCCTGGTTGCCGCCGTTGCGGTTCGGCGCGAAGCCGTTGGCCAGCAGCGACTCTTCGGTGCTCTCGTAGAACACGCCGATCTTCGATATCTCGCGCGCCTGCTGCGCCGTGGCAATGGGGCGGCCGAACTCGCGCGCGATGCGCACCAGTTGCTCGATCTGCGCGACGGTGCCGATCTTGGCGGAGCGCGTCTGGTTCCACAGCACGTCCTCGGTGCCGCAGCGCACATGCAGGCCCATGGCCACGCCGAACATGTTCACCGGCAGCACGTTGCGCACCGAGCTTTCGACCGTGAGCACGGCGCCGTCGGGCACGGCACGCACGAAGTTCGACAGGTTGTAGATGTTGGGCGCGTCCATGCCGCCGCTGATGGCCACCCAGTTCATCACCAGCGGGCCCTTGTAGACGCCCCTGCGCATGAGCCGCTCCACCGACTCGAAGCTGTTGATGTTGTAGCACTGGAACGCGCTCTGGATGCCCGCCGCGGTGAGGCGGCGGATGTGCTCCTCGACCCAGCCGGGCTGCGCCGGCACCGTCATCTCCTTGTAGGCCTCGAAGATCGCGGGGTTCTCGCGCGAGGTGCCCTTGAAGTCGGCCAGCTCGGCGTGTTCCGTCACGTTCATCTGCGAGGTGTTGACAGTCACCGTCACCTGGTCGGGCACGGGCTCCAGCTCGGCCAGCATGTGGCGCGTGTCGTCGCTGAGCCACTTGGCGGCGGCACCTTCGCTCTCGGGCGCGAAGCTGATCGAGCCGCCGACCTGGATGATCATCTCGGGCACGGCCTTGCGCACGCCGGCAATGAGCTCGTTGAACTTCGACAGCCGCTTGCTGCCCTTGCCGTCGAGTTCGCGCACGTGCAGGTGCAGCACGGTGGCGCCAGCGTTGTAGCAGTCGACCGCCTTCTGGATCTGGTCTTCCATCGTGACCGGAATCTCGCCCGGGAAGTCGGAAGGCAGCCAACCCGGCGCGTAAGGGGCGGCCGTGATGATCAGCGGCTGCTGGTTTTCGGGGAACAGGTGTCCGTCGAGGAAGTTCATGTCGTTGCGTCTCGGAAGTGCGATGTGGGGGCCGGAAGGCGCGCGCTCAGTACGGCACGTCGCCGACGATGCCGGCGCGCTCCATCTTTCGCGGCGCCGGCCAGTAGTCGTTCAGCGCGTAGTGCTGCGTGCTGCGGTTGTCCCAGACCACCACGTCGCCCGGTTGCCACGACCAGCGCACCTGGTATTCGGGAATGGTGGCGCGGCTCAGCAGGTAGTTCAGCAGCAGCGCCGCACCGGGTGTCTTGTCGATGCCGTGGCGCACGTTGTCGGGTGTGCTGTAGTTGGCGAAGTGCGTGCTGAAGCTGCCGACGTACAACACCTTCTCTCCGGTCTCTGGGTGCGTGCGCACCACGGGGTGTTCCACGGGCGGGTGGTCCTGGCCCAGCTTCCTGCGGGCCTCGGGCGTCATCACGGCACCGAACGAATGCTCGATGCTGGCCTTGGCGCGCAGGTTGGCGATCTTCTGCTTGATCTCTTCGGGCAGCTCCTCGTGCGCCTGCACCATGTTCACCCAGATGGTGTCGCCGCCGATCTCGGGGCACTCGATGCAGCGCAGCACCGCGCCCATTGCCGGCGCCGGGCGCCACAGGCCGTCGCAGTGGTAGGTGTTCTCGTAGCTGTGCTTGTTGTCGCTGCGGTAGATGCGCACGAGGCCCGGGTGCTCGGGGTCGCTGCCGACCACGGGGTGGTCTTCCAGCGGGCCGAAGCAGGTGGCGAAGGCGACGTGGTCGGCACGCGTGATGTCCTGCCCGCGGAAGAACAGCACCTTGTGCTTGAGCAGCGCGGCGCGGATCTGCGCGAAGGTGTCCGGGTTGCGCGCGGCCTCGCCGAGGTGCACGCCGGTGACTTGCGCGCCGATGGCGGGCGTGATGGGTCGGATGTCCATGGTTCAGTTCGCCTTGATGTTGTATTTCTTGACGATGGCGGCGTTGCGCTCCGACAGCGTGCGCGTCTCGGCAATCAGCGCCGGCGTGTCGATGCTGACCTCGGGCTCCAGCCCCACGTCGACCAGCTTCTGCTGCACCAGCGGCGACCGTGCGGCCTTGTCGATGGTGGCGTGCAGCTTGGCCATCACGTCGGGCGGCAGCTTGCTCGAGCCGATCACGCCGACCCAGCCGCGGAACTGCAGGTCGGGAAAGCCGAGCTCTGTGGTGGTCGGAATGTCGGGCAGGTAGCGCGAACGCACGTTGCCGGTGAAGGCATAGGGGCGCAGCTTGCCGCCGCGGATCAGCGGCATCGAGGTGACCATGCCGTCGAACATCAAGTCCACCTGGCCGCCCAGGATGTCCTGCAGCGCCGGCGGCGAGCCCGCATAGCCCACGTGCTGCAGGTCGAGCCCGGCGCGGTCGCTGAGGATCAGGCCGGCGTACTGCGAGGTGGTGCCGGGGCTGTAGCTCGCAAAGCTCGACTTGCCCTTGCGCGTCTTCAGCTGCGCGACCAGGTCGGCGAAGTCCTTGGCCGGATACGAGGCCGCCGTCACCAGCACGATGCCCGAGCGCGCCAGCGACGCGATGGGCACCACGTCCTTCAGCGGATCGAAGGGCATCTTCACGATCTGCGGCGTCTCGGCCAGCACGTTGCTGGCGGCCAGCACGATGGTGTTGCCGTCGGGGGCGGCCTGCAGCATCGCCTGCAGGCCGATCGATCCGCCGGCGCCGGGGCGGTTCTCGACGATCACCGGCCGCCCGATGTCGATCGACATCTGCTGGCCGAGCACACGCGCGACGATGTCCATCGTGCCGCCCGGCGGCGCGGGCACGATGAGCCGCACGGGCTTTTCACCGAACGCCCACACGCTGAGCGCCAACGACCATCCGGCCAGCGCCACGGCGGCGCGCAAAAACTGCTGAATCTTCATTTATGTCTCCGGTTCTTGGGTCTCGCACCGGTGTGCGGACGCAGTCAGTATCCGGCGCGGGGGGCGCGGGAGACTTGCTTATCGGAGACAGCAAATTGCTTCTGAGGGACAGCCACAAAGTCGCTGCCTTGGTCGCTGCCTTGGTCGCTGCCTTTGTCGCTTCACGCGACGCGCATCAGGGAGGCGCAATGCCAGAATCGGGCCCATGAACGAGGCCTCGAGACCGATCTCCCGACTCATGCGCAGCGCGAGCCTGAATGGCTACGTCGAGCTGGTGAAGTCGCTGGGCCGCGACCCTCACGCCTTCATGCGCAGCGTGGGCCTGCATGCGAAGCTGCTCGAAGACCCCGAGACACTGATCCCCCGCGATGCCGCGCGCGAGTTGCTCGAGATCACCGCGCGTGCCACGCACACCGAGGACCTGGCGCTGCGCATGGCGGCCCGGCGCAAGCTCTCCGCCCTCGGCCCGATCAGCCTGGTGCTGCGCGAGGCGCTCACGCCACGGGATTCGCTCGACACGCTGTGCCGCTACCTGAAGCTGGTCAACACCTCGCTGATCATCCGGGTCGAAGACGCCGGCGGCGTGGTCGTCATCCGCGAAGACCTGCTGCCCAGCCCCGGGCTGGCGATGCGGCAGTCGGTGGAGCTGGCGGTGGGCACCATGTTCCGCATGCTGAGCGAACTTGCCGGCCCGCAGTGGCAACCGCTGGAGGTCTGCTTCACGCACCGCCCGCCCAAGGACACGAGCGCGCACCGCGCGTTCTTCGGGCGCGGCGTCAAGTTCAACCAGGAGTTCAACGGGCTGGTCTGCAGGGCCGACGACCTGTCCCGGCCGCGCGAAGCCGGTGACCCGGTGTCGGCGGAGTTCGCGCGCAAATACCTCGAGGCGGCGCTGAAGGACCGCACGGAGAGCGCGCAGGAAAACTGCCGCCAGATGATCCTGGCCTTGCTGCCCGGCGGCGCCTGCAGCGCACAGGAGGTGGCGCGGCTGTTGCGTGTCGACCGCCGCACGCTGCACCGTCAGCTCGATGCGGAAGGGACGAGTTTCAGCGGCCTGCTCGACCAGGTGCGCTCGGACCTGGTCAAGCGCCATCTGCGCGAGAGCGATCTGCCGCTCGGAGACATCGCCGAGCAGCTGGGTTTTTCCAGGCTCAGCAGCTTCAGCCACTGGTTTCGCAACCTCTTCGGATGCAGCGCCTCGCAGTGGCGCAAGCAGGCCGCCGACATGGCGGCGACCTGACGCCGACCGGTCGGCGATGAAGGCGCTTCAGGAACGCCTCAGGAACGCCTCAGGAACACTTCAGGCCGGCTTGCGCAGGAAGCCCTGCTGCGCGCCGTTGCGGTTCGGCGCGAAGCCGTTGGCCTGCAGCGTTTCTTCCACCGTCTCGTAGAACACGCCGATCTTCATGATCTCGCGCGCCTGCTGCGCGGTGGCGATGGGGCGGCCGAATTCGGTCGAGATGCGCACCAGCTGCTTGATCTGGTCGACGGAGCTCGCCTTGCCGGTGCGCGTCTGGTTCCACAGCACGTCCTCGATGCCGCAGCGCACGTGCAGGCCCAGCGCAATGCCGATCATGTTCACGGGCAGCACGTTCAGCACCGAGCTCTCCACCGTGACCACCGAGCCGTCGGGTGCGGCGCGCAGGAAGTTGGCCAGGTTGTAGATGTTCGCCTGGTCCATGCCGCCACTGATGGCCACCCAGTTCATCACCAGCGGGCCCTTGTAGACGCCGCGGCGGATCATCCGCTCGATGGTCTCGAAGCTGTTGATGTTGTAGCACTGGAACTCGCTCTGGATGCCGGCGGCCGTCAGGCGCCGGATGTGTTCCTCGACCCAGCTGGGGTTCGAGGGCACGATCATGTCCCGGTAGCTCGCGTAGAGGTTGGGGAAGCCGCGCGACACGCCCTTGAAGTCGTCCACGCCGGCGTGTTCCGTCACGTTCATCTGCGTGGTGTTGACGGTCACCGTCACCTGGTCGGGCTTGGGCGTGAGCTCGGCCAGCATGTGGCGCGTGTCGTCGCTGAGCCACTTGGCGGATTCGCCTTCGTTCTCCGGCGCGAAGCTGATCGACCCGCCCACCTGGATCACCATTTCCGGCACGCGTGCGCGCACCCCGGCAATCAGCTCGTTGAACATCGACAGCCGCTTGCTGCCCTTGCCGTTGGCCTCGCGCACATGCAGGTGCAGCACCGTGGCGCCGGCCTCGTAGCAGTCCACGGCCTTCTGGATCTGGTCTTCCATCGTGACCGGGATGTCCTCCGGGAAGTCGGAGGGAATCCAGCCCGGCGCGTAAGGAGCGGCGGTGATGATCAGCGGCTGCTGGTTCTCGGGGTAGAGGTGGCCGTCGAGGAAGTTCATGGGGGGTGTCCAGGTTGAAGGGTGGATGTCGAGCGGGTTGCCCGACGTCGAATGCGCAACCTTCGTCGGACGGTTGCAACCACGCGTTCAGTGTCTGGGTTGCCACCGGATAAGACTTGCCAATTTGAGACATTCGTTTGTCAATTTGGGGCACTGTTTTGCACGTCGGTGCTGTCACCTAAAGCCAAGTGCGCGACGCCCGGCGACAAGCGGCCAACGAGGCAAATCCAGAAGATGGGCCCGTCTTGCAAATTGCAGGCAGTCAACTACAACCGAGACTTACGCACCGCCATGTTCATTCATCGACTAAAACTTTCTCTCATCGTCCTTGCAGCCCTGTGCGGCCTGGGTTCGGGGCCCGCGCTGGCGCAGCAGTGGCCCGACAAGCCCATCCGGCTGGTCGTGCCCGCGCCGCCCGGCGGCATCACCGACGCGTCGGCGCGCCTGCTGGCCGAGCAGCTGCGCACGCAGCTCGGCCAGCCCGTGCTGGTGGACAACAGGCCGGGCGGCTCCACCGTGATCGCGCAGCGATCGGTGATGGCCGCCGCGCCCGACGGCTACACGCTCATGGTGGCGCCGTCGAGCTTCCTGTCCGACATTCCTCTCGTCGTGAAGACGCCCCACGACCCATTGAAGACCTTCACCTTCATCGGTGAGGTCTCCGGCATGGTCCACGTGCTGGTGGCCAACACGAACTTTCCCGCGAACAACGTGAAAGACCTGCTGGACTACGCCAGGCAGCACCCGAAGTCGGTCAGCGTGGCCAACCTGAGCACGGGCACGCGCTCCAACCTGCTGGGCGAAATGCTGCGCGAGCGCAGCGGAGACAACATCCTGGCGGTGCCGTACAAGGGCTCGGCGCCGGCGCTGGTCGACCTCATGGGCAACCAGGTGCAGCTGACCTTCGAGGTCACGAGCAACGTGAGCTCGCTGGTGCGCAGCGGCAAGGTCAAGGCGCTGGCCGTGGCGTCGGCCAGGCGTTCGCGCTTCCTGCCCGACGTGCCGAGCTTCGGCGAACTGGGTCTGCCGGATTTCGTGATGCCCGATGCGAGCATCGGTGTGTTCGTGCTCAGCAGCATGCCCAAGGCGCTGCAGGACAGGCTGCACGCCGAAGTGGCCAAGGCCGTCGACGCGCCCAAGTTCCGCGAGGCGCTGGTCGCGCAGAACCTCGACTCGCCGCGCACCGCATCGATGGAGCAGCTGCGCCAGACGCTCGACGCCACCACGGCCCACAATAAGGCCATCATCGAGAAACTGAAACTGAAGATCAGCCCCGAATGAAGTACGTGGGGCGCGCCAATGCCCCCATGAAACCCGTCGGCCGATTGATACGCAGCGCCAGTCTCAGCGGCTATGTCGAGCTGGTGAACTCGCTCGGGCGCGATCCGCACGCCTTCATGCGCACCGTGGGGCTGCGCGCCAGGCTGCTCGAAGAGCCCGAGACCATGATCCCGGAAGACGCGGTACGCGAGCTGCTCGAGATCACCGCGCGCGCCACGCGCACCGAAGACCTCGCGCTTCGCCTGGCGGCACAGCGCAAGCTCTCGCACCTGGGCCCCATCAGCCTGGTGCTGCGCGAGGAGCCCACGCCGCGCGACGCGCTCGACACGCTGTGCCGCTACCTCAAGCTGGTGAACGCCTCGCTCATCACGAACATCGAGGACACGGGCAGCGTCGTCATCATCCGCGAAGACCTGCTGCCCAGCCCCGGCCTGCCGATGCGCCAGGCGGTGGAGCTGGCCGTGGGCATCATCTTTCGCATGCTGCGCGAGCTGATCGATCCGCAATGGCGGCCGCTGCAGGTGTGCTTCACGCACCGCGCGCCGGCGGACGCGGCGCCGCATCGGGCGTTCTTCGGGCGCAACGTCAAGTTCAACGAGGAATTCAACGGGCTGGTCTGCGTGGCGGCCGACCTGGCCAGGCCGCGCGAAGTGACCGACGAGGGCTCCGCGCGGCTGGCGCGCAAATACCTCGAGGCGGGCCTGAGGGACCGCGGCGAGACCATGCTCGAAACCTGCCGCGAACTGATCCTCGCGCTGCTGCCCGGCGGCGCATGCACCGTGCAGGAAGTGGCGCGGCACCTGCGCATCGACCGGCGCACGCTGCACCGCCGGCTCGACGCCGAAGGCCTCACCTTCAGCCACCTGCTCGACCAGGTGCGCGGCGACCTCGTCAAGCGCCACCTGCGCGACAGCGACCTGCCGCTGGGCGAAGTGGCCGAGCTGCTGGGGTTTTCGGGTCCGAGCAGCTTCAGCCACTGGTTTCGCAAGCAGTTCGGATGCAGCGCGTCCGAGTGGCGTTGAGCGGCAGCGTTGTTATTGCTTATCGGGGACATTGATTTGTTCATCCGGGACATCGCGACACCCGCGCTTCCCGTCCTGGCGGGTCCTCGCAAGAATCTTGTCTCCCCATGCATTCATCAGGAGACAGACCATGACCAAGGCCATCCGCTTTCATGAAACCGGGGGCGCCGATGTCCTGAAGCTCGAAGACGTCGAGGTCGGCGAGCCCGGCCCGGGCCAGGCCCGCGTGCGCCACAGCTACATCGCCGTCAACTTCATCGACATCTACTTTCGCACCGGCCGCTATCCGCTGGCACTGCCCAACGGGCTGGGCTCCGACGCGGTCGGCGTCGTGGAGGCGGTGGGCCCCGGCGTGGACGACATTCGCGTGGGCGACCGCGTGGGCTACCTCATCGGGCCGCAGGGCGCCTACTCGCAGGTGCGCGTGATGCCGGCCGACGTGCTCATCCCGCTGCCCGACGGCATCAGCGACCGCACGGCCGCCACGCTCATGATGAAGGGCATGACGGCGCAGTACCTGTTCCGCCAGGTCTATCCGCTGCAGGGCGGCGAGACCATCCTGTACCACGCGGCCGCCGGCGGCGTGGGCCTCATCGCCTGCCAATGGGCGCGTGCCCTGGGCGTGACGATGATCGGCACCGTCAGCACCGACGAGAAGGCCGCCATGGCCAAGGCCAACGGCTGCGCGCACACCATCGTCACCTCGCGCGAGAACATCGCGCAGCGCGTGAAGGAGATCACCGACGGCAAGGGCGTGCCCGTGGTGTTCGACTCCGTGGGCAAGGACACGCTCGAGGCCTCGCTCGATTGCCTGCAGCCGCGCGGCTCGCTGGTGAGCAACGGCACCTCGTCGGGCGCCGTGGTCCTCGACACCAAGGTGCTCGCGGGCAAGGGCTCGATCTGGCTCACGCGCCCCGCGATGATCCATTACATCCATCCGCGCGCGCACATGCTCGACATGGCGCGCGAGCTGTTCGACCACGTGCTGGCGGGGCGCATCGTGAGCGAGCCGCAGCAGGTCTTCGCGCTGGCCGATGCGGCCGACGCGCACCGTGCGCTCGAAGGCCGCAAGACCACCGGTGCCACGGTGCTCGTGCCATGAAGCACGACGAGATCTATGTGGTGGGCATGGCCCGCACCGCCATCGGCACCTTCGGCGGCGCGCTGAAGGACGTTCCGAACACCCAGCTGGCGACGACGGCGGTCAAGGCCGCCATCGAGCGCAGCGGCCTTGCCGGCGATGCCATCGGCCACGTGGTCATGGGCAACGTGATTCCCACCGACGTGAAAGACGCGTACCTGAGCCGCGTGGCGGCCATCGACGCGGG
>NZ_FOLP01000049.1 GCF_900112425.1 Variovorax sp. OK212
GGGATCTCGGCGACGGCTTTGCAGGCCGGCATTTCACGCATCTGCTGAGAGAGCCGTCGCTCGATGAGGCCGATGTCGGCCTGCAGTTGCTGGACTCGCCTGAGTTGCTCGTTCAGGCCTTCCATGAGCATCGCTGGCAACCGTGTCTTTGCGTCGCACATGGCGTCGGGCAACGTCTTGAGCAACCAGCATGACCCTCCGGCAGCACGATGCCGAATTCATACAGCAGCCCCCGCAACTCGTTGGTTTGCATGATGCGGGTCTTCATGAGCTGTGCTCGCAGCCGGTGTAGTGACAGCACGATCTGCTGTGCCTCGGACTTGACTGGAACAAAGCGCATGCCGGGCTGCTGGCATGCCGTCCAGATCGCCTGAGCGTCCGCGGCATCGGTCTTGTTGCGCCGCACGAACGGACGGACCTTCCTGGGCGAGATAAGTCGTACCTCATGGCCCATTCCCATCAGCGCTCGACCCCAGTCATGAGCTCCGCCGCAAGCCTCCATCACGACCAGAGCAACTGCGCGATTGGCAAACCAATCGAGCAACTTTGCGCGCTTCAGCTGCAAGCGCTCGATGCAACCGGTGTCCATGTCGACCCAGTGCAGCTGAAACACCTTCTTGGCAATGTCGACGGCAATGACGGTGCGCTCCATGATGGCCGAGTGCCTCAACATCAGCAAGGACGTACGCGCCCAGCTGCTGAGCCACGGACTGAGCGGGGTGCAGGACCGCAACTACGACAAGGGCTTGCACCTTGCGCAAAAGACTTCCGTCCTGCGCCGCTGGAACGACTTCATCGCCGACCTCGCAATCGGCAACCCGTCCACCGACAACGTGCACTAGCAGCACGTGGCTTGAGCGGCCCGCGCCCATCGGATACGTCGCGCCTGATCGCGGAGCTGGGCGCGCGGCAGAGCTGAAGGTGGCGCGGGGGTGACCTACATCTGCTAGGCATGGCTGATCGTGACGCATGCTACGCGGCGGACTTTCTCGCCATCGCGCGGGCTTTTTGAAGCCCGGCGGGTGTTTAGGCCGCACCCCTCCGAGCACAGAATGTTACGAAAACATTTCGCAAATAGCGAAGTTACTCCGCTACATTTCACTTTGAAGAAAACAGAGAGAACTGTCGAAACATTGGGATGCGAAAGTGTCCTGTGAGGCCGCAAGGCTTCAACTTTTGCGAGCAGCGGTGCCCTGGCCCGACGCCTCACGCGTCCACCGATCACCACAGCGCGCGGGCATTCCCGGACGACCCGGGAATGCCGTCGAGAACGAGTAGGGGTTAACCGCCGTTTGCTCTGCCAGTTACGGACGACAGCCACGGGGAACGCATATTGCGTTTGCCCGGTTGGTGTAGCTGGGGACCCGTCATGAGAAATGACAAGCAATCTTCCGAACGGCGGGGGTTGATGAAGAAGGTGCGCCTGTGGCTTTTCCGCCCAAGCACGATTCATTGGGCGTTTGGCCTGATGAAGATCGTGCACTGGTTGCTAAAGGCTTTTGGCGTGATCTGATGAGTCGCCGCCCCTCATTTTCGAGGTCCACATGTTAAATCGAGCGCTACGTCTTTTGAGGACGTACCACCAACTTACGCAAGTCGAATTAGCTGGACGACTTGAGATTTCCAACACCTACCTGAGCGAAATTGAGACTGGCGGTAAAGCGCCTGCAGTCGAACTGCTGAAGCGCTACAGCGAGGTCTTCAAAATGCCCGTGTCTTCGATCATGCTTTTTTCCGAGGCCATGGACGCCGAGCGCAAGCCCGGCAGCAAATTGCGCGTGGCAGCCGCTGACAAGATACTTCGCTTGCTAGAGTGGTTTGAGGTTAAGGATGCAGTCAAAAAAAACGCCTGATCGTCCTTACCCTTTAGCCTCTTCACCGCTGTACGGCATACGCGGCAAAGGGCAGTTCGAGCGTGCTATCGGACTGACATGGGATCAGACCGATCGACTGCTACACCGTCGCTACTACCGCGTATGGACGACGAAGAAAGATCGCGAGATTCAGCAGCCCTTGTATGAGCTGGAGAAGCTTCACGCTCGTATCGCCAATTTGCTGGCACGCATCGAAATGCCGTCCTACGTATTTTCGAGACGAGGGCGCTCGTATGTCGAAAATGCAGATCGCCATAAGGGCTTGTCTCCACTGATCAAGACCGACCTGACCAAGTTCTATCCCAGCACCAGTTGGCCGATGGTCTTCAGGCTACTTGTTTCCCGATTCAATTGCGCCAAGGATGTCGCCCATCGCCTCGCAGACCTTTGCTGCTATCAGCAAAAGCATCTGCCGACGGGGAGCGCGCTCAGCGGTTACCTGGCGTTCTTCGCCGCCCAGCCGATGTTTGATCGGATCGCTGACATTTTGGGTCGCCACGGGTGCGAGATGACACTCTTTGTCGATGATTTGACAGCGTCTGGCGCAGGAGCCACGAAGCATGCGTTGGAAGAAGTTCGGGCCGAGATTCGCCATCATGGATTTGCCACCAGCGAGGCCAAATCGAAGGTCTACCGTGCGGCCGCGCCGAAGCTCGTGACGGGTGCAATCGTGACGCCGACGCGGTTGATGTTGCCGAATAAGCAGCACTTGAAAATATGGGCTGCGCGCCGCTCCCTGCCAGTGTTGCCGAAAATCATGCGCGCGGCGGCGCTGCGGGCCCTCCGTGGCCGGATTCAGCAAGCGCACCAGGTGCTGAACTACTCCGGCCCAACCTTTGAACTTGCTGCACCTGTCGAACCTTCCGGCTAACCACCCTCAGCCCCAGGCAGATCGCCGAGGTCAAGATGGTTGGAGCCGACCAGCGCCCTGTACGAAGCTTGGCTTGACGCGCAATGCCACGCTCGTCCGACTTCATTGGTCAACATTTAAATGACCTGGCGCGCAGGACGCCCGAGCGGCTCGAGAAACTCCCATGAATATGGGGCCCCAAAAGTTCTAGCGCCCGAACTAACACTCGTTTTTCATAGTAGGACATACCCGCGATTCTCGGCGTCGCCCGACCATCTTTCTAAAGCACTACTTCAAACTTTCAACGCAGTCCTCTTGACTGTACCTGGAGGAAAACTATGGCTGGAGTTGGAACCACAGCGAGAACGGGCGAGAAGTGCCCAGAAAGCGGCGTCTGGCAATCGCAAGATTCGCCCTCGACTACCGCCCCCATCGCAAAGGGGAATACGATGCCGCCGCATAACGGCAAGGCGGTAACTTGGAAGCTCACGCAACTGGCGTGATGCATAGGCGAGCCGCGCGGCAAGGGTCGCCGGCTCAATGCAGCTGTAACGGGTACTGTCACCCGCAACGTCGTGACTAAACACTGGGCACCCATTCGTTGCAAGAACGCCCGCCGTGACTACTCCGACAACCAACACCGCGCGCTCCCGCGCCTACCGCAAGCGCCTAGCCGAAAAGGGGGCCACCACATCTGCGTCGCCGTCGACGGCGACACGGCGCGCCGGCTGCGCGCCATCGCGCGCGAGCACAAGCAGTCCATGGGCGAAGTGCTCAAGATGGCCCCGCTGCTGACCCTGCGGGCACTTGCCAACCTCCCCCGCAACACTGCCGAATGACACCCGTTGCGTATGTGCCAGCGCCTGGAGGGGCGCCCGCGGGGGCGACGTACTTCCGATGCGTCCGCCTGCTCGCCACCATGTCGACGACGACATGCGCTAATCGGTGGAGCACCGCGCCCAGCACCACTTCGTCGTGCAGCGGATGCGCGGTTGGACGTCAGCACCGAGCCAGCGGGGCAACTTGCAGCTCGCCGATGCCTCAAGAACGCCGCCTAACGGCCTGCCAGCGCTGCGGCCGTTCTGACCTGCGCATGATCCACGCCCGGGGCATCTGCGTGTTCTGCTACAACCGCCAGCGCGAACTGCTCGAGGGCCGCAACGCCAAGGGATTTCCACCCCAAAAGATCCAACCTCTCTCCACCTTCAGTGTGTCGACGGAAGCCGCGGACGGCACGACCACACACCACAGCGTTGACGCGTGCCACCAAGCGGAAGCCACTTGCGTAATCGCCCACGTTCGCCTGCCCCTCCTGCCCCAAGGTGCACACCTGAGCGAGAAGCGCCCTGGAGAAGCCGCCTGGAGCGAGGCGCATCACCGCTTTGTGTTGACGTGCCCCAAGTGCGGCCATAGAGGCCTCATGGAACGGCAAAAGGGCGGCATCTTTCACCACCACTGCCCCGCCTGCGAAGGACGGCCCTACGGCTCGGGATGGGGCATTGCAAAGGCCCGCGCGGCGGTGATGCTGCTCGACGTCGATGGACTGAAGGCTTGGCTGGACGCCACGAAGGAAGAACTTCCCCTGGACCGCTGGAGCTTTACGGGGCTTGGCTGCAGGCACTGCAGGAGCGCCGTTCTGCAGTGAGCGTCCAGTCCGACCATCTTGACCGGCCGCACGCGGGTCACTTGGACTGCAGCTGTGCTCCGACGTAGGCCACACACTCCACGAGGTTGAGGGCGGCCAGCAGCAAGAACTTCTCGGCGTCAGTTCTCACGCGCAACAGATCGTGCTCGCCGAGATAGCCGTACACGAACGCAAGCAGATAGCGCTCAGGGTGGTCGACGCAGGACTTCGTGATCATCTGCGCAACGAGGTCTGGCGGCACGCCCTCGGTGAACTGCATCGTCGCCGTCAGCCGCTGCAAGCAGGTTTCCTGGACGTCTTCAGAGATCGTCGGCACGGCGTGCCCGCAGTGCTTCATGGCCTGGAAGGCGACCAGCAGAACGTGGATCGGCACCTCAAGCTGCAGCATGTCGACACCGTAGCGCGGCAACACGAGGATGGAGGCCAGCAGGTTGGGCTGCTGGACGTAGATTTCGTCAGCCAGCTCAACCTTTTGTTGCGCGCTCATGCGGTCGACGTCGATGTTCGCCCGGACCATCACGGCCTGCGTGAGCAAGGTCATGGTCGCGCGTCGGACGCTGGCTGCCATCGGTGCGGCAGCAAGTCCTCGATCTGGCTGGCGCGCTGCGTCGGCAGGCGCTGCAACACGTCGCGCAGGTAGGCCCAGGGGTCATGGCCGTTCAGGCGCGCCGACTGCACCAGGCTCATCACGATGGCGGCGCGTTGGCCAGCCAGTTCACTGCCCACGAACATCCATGCCTTGCGGCCCATCGCCCACGGCTTGATTTGGCGCTCGAGGTGGTTGTTGTCGATGGCGACCGCGCCGTCGTCCAAGTGACGCGTCAGCGCGGCCCAGTGCCCCAGCGTGTAGTCGATGGCCTTGGCCGTCGGGCCGCCGTCGGCTACCAGCCGGCGCTCCAGTTGTAGCCAGTGCTTGAGCTCTTCCCACAGCGGCCTGGCGAGCTGCTGGCGTTGCGCCCGGCGCTCGTCATCGCTGAGGTCTTTGAGCTGTGCCTCGACTCCGTAGATGCGCGCGAAGCGACGGACCGCCTCCAGGCCCACCACACTGGTGCCGTCGTGCGTCAGCTCTTCGAAGTTGCGGCGCGCGTGCGCGGCGCAGGCTGCGCCCAAGCGGTCCGGATACAGCCGCGGATCGACCACGGTCTCGTAGGCGCTGTAGCGGTCGGTCAGCAACGTGCCTGACCATCGCCTGCCGCGTCTATCCTGGCCTCCCAGGAATGCCAGCGGGTACTGCGCCCCGCGTCCCGGACAGAACTCGTAAATCACACCAGGCACCTTGTCGTGCCAGCTTCTGGCGTAGGCCCAGACGTAGGCACGGCGCGTCTTGCCCGCGCCGGGGTCCAGCAGGGCCACAGGGGTCTCGTCGGCGTGCAGCACCGCGCAGCTGAGGATGAAGCGCCTGTGCGCCTCGTGCAGCGGCTCCAGCGCCGCACCGGCCTGGCCGGTGATGGACGCCAGCGTCGAGCGCGGTGTGTGCACGCCGCTGCGGGCGTTGATGGTCGCTTGCCGGTAGTACGGCATGTGGTCCACGAAGCGGCTGATCAGCGTGTGCGCGACGAAGCCGCTGGCAGCGATACCGCCCTCGATGACTTCTGCCACGCTGGGCGCCTGGCGCAGCACCTGGCAGCAGCGGCAGGCCCACTTGCCATAGATGTGGCGGTGCACGAAGAACTCGGCCGGCACGATGTCCAGGCGCTCGCTGACCTCCTGGCCGATGCGCGTCATCGGGCGCCCGCAGCCGGGCTCCAGGCAGTCGGTGCGCTCGGGCTCGTGGTGTTCGACACGGCGCAAGTGATCGGGGAACGGGTTGCGGCGCGGCCGACGTGGGGGCGCCTTGGTCGTTGTGTCCGAGGTTGCTGCGGCGGCCGCGGCCGCGGCGGCTTCACGCCGAAGCCGCTCGAGCTGCTCGCGCAGGCCCGCCTCGTCCTCGGCCAGCGTCTCCTCGAACAGGCGGCGCTGCTCGGCGTTCATGGCCTCGGACTTGGCGCCGAACTTCCAGCGCTTGAGCCTGGCCAGCTCGAAGGTGATCTTCTCGATCTTGGCCTCGCGCAGTGCGATCTCGCGGTCCTTGCGCTGCAGCAGCGCGTCGCGCTCGGCAAGCGCCTGGTCGCGTTGCGCAAGGACACGGCCATGCTCGGCCAGCTGCTGCTCCTGGTCTTGCAGCCGCTGGAGCAACTGACCAACCAGCGCAGCTGTCTCGGCGGACAGT
The DNA here is from genome assembly GCF_900112425.1 of Variovorax sp. OK212. GTDB lineage: Bacteria > Pseudomonadota > Gammaproteobacteria > Burkholderiales > Burkholderiaceae_C > Variovorax. Next base: position 6,579 of record NZ_FOLP01000049.1, read on the forward strand.
CCCGAAGGATTCGCTGCAGGAAGATCACGCGCACCAAGCATGCGTTGAATGATGCCAGTGCACGGCAAGGCCAACCTCGGCACATCCACTGTCAACGCATGGGCAGATGGCGTGGGCGCCGGCTCCTCAGGCTCGCGTGATGACGCTCAGCTCGGGAAGGCGCTGCCAGGGCAGGCCCAGGACCAAGGCGTCGAACTGCGCAGGTGTGAGCGACAGCAAGGGCGTCGTGTGGGTCGTGCCCGGCCAGACGAAGCGCCCTGAGTTGAGCCGGCGCGCCGCGCACCACACGCCGAAGCCGTCGTGCACCAGCAGCTTGACACGCGTGCCGCGGGCGTTCGCGAACAGGTAGCCATGGTGCGCCTGCGCTGCGCCGAAGACTTGCACGACGCGCGACAACAGGCGCTCGGCGCCGGCGCGCATGTCGATAGGGTCTGCGGCCAGCCACATCGCGTCGATGCGGATCATCGAAGCAGCTCGCGCATCCAGGCCGCGCACTCGCTGGCGGCGCTCGCCGGCCAGGTCACGGTGACCACTATCGGCCCACGTCGCAGCTCGATGCGAACGTCCGGGACATGAGCCGGCTGCCCTGGTGGCGGCAAGCTGACCGGGACGAACACTGTCTTGGCTTCTTGCGCCTTCGGGGTCTCGGCGGTGGTCGCGCTGACGACGGTGGTTGCCGAGTTCATCTCTGCGTCGCGAACCCATCGGCGCAGCAGATTCGCGTTGACGCCGTGGGCCATTGCCACAGCCGCCATCGACATGCCCGGCTGCATGCAGCTGGCCACAGCGTTCGCCTTGAATTCGTCGCTGTGAATGCGACGTCGCCGGCGTGTGCCGGCTTGTTGATCGGGGATAGTGCTCACGTGTCCACCAAGAGTTGTTGATGGGGACTAGGCTCCTATGCTCCGAGCAGGCTTTCAAGATGGTTGGACTGGACGCTCACGTTCTGCAAGCGCGCGGCGCCGAAGAAGGCGGCGCGTTGGTACGTTGCCCGTGGTGCGCCAAGGCTAGTGGATAGCCACGTACATCACATGCCCGCGAACAACTCGCTCAACGGCATCTTCAAGGCGGTCGCGAAGGTTTGCAATGCATCGAGCGAGGGATTCACCCCGCCCGTCTCGACTCTGCTCATATAGGTGCGCGCGAATCCGCATTTTTCGGCGAAGGCCTCTTGGCTCATGCCGGTGTCGATTCGCAGCTGGCGATGCGTTCTCCAAATCGTAAGCGTCTTCTCAGTACCCTCTGTTTTCGTTGAAGGCTGATGTGCAGGATCGGTGGTCCATGCACGCTGCGATGGTGTGCATGAAGAACCGCT
>NZ_FOLP01000029.1 GCF_900112425.1 Variovorax sp. OK212
GCGTCACCGCGTCGTAGCCGCGCAGCTCCTGCACCTTCTGGATGTCGATGCCGTATTCCTCTTCGCCCAGCTTGAAGGTCACGACCTCCAGGCGGCCGGCCGTGCTGATCTGCTCCTGCTGCTGTTGCTTGTGGGCGGTGCCCGCGATCTCTGCCATGGGAATCCTCGTGTGTGGTGTGCCGCGCAGCGCGAGCGCGGGCTGTGTGTAGGGGGCGCTGCGTACCGTTCGATGCCGCGTTCGATGCCGCGCGCGAATCAGCCGAACTTCTGCATGATGCGAACCAGCTTCTCGCCGTAGCGCGGGTCGGTGGCATAGCCCGCGCGCTGCAGGCCGTGCGCGGCCTCGGCCGGGTCGTCGGTGGCCAGCACGTTGGCGTAGCGCGGGTTGCGCGTGATGAAGCGCGCGTAGTCGGTGAAGGCCTCTTCGTACGAGCCATAGGCGCGGAACTTCGCGCGCACCTTCTGCGGCTCGCCGTCGACGTATTCGGTGGTGGTGGTCTCGACCGTCGCGCCCTTCCAGCCCTTGTCGGCCTTGATGCCGAACAGGTTGAAGCTCTGCGTGCCGTCGTCGGCGCGGATCTCGCGCTTGCCCCAACCCGACTCCAGCGCGGCCTGCGCCAGGATCAGCGGCGCGGGCACGCCGCTGGCCGTGCTGGCCGCCTGCGCCGAGGCGCCCATGCGGCCCACGAACTCGTCGACCTGGCCTTGCAGCGACGCGTTCGCACCCGGTGCCCGGCGGTCGCTGTTGAACTGGTACACGCTCAGGTCGGCGGGCGCCGCCGCGCGGTTGCTCGGTGCCGAACCGAGTGGAATTCCCGCGTTCGGGCCGTACGGCATGCCGCCGCGCGGCTCGAGCGACATCGGCTTCACGCCGATGGCGGCGTCGGCTTCGGCGTCGGGCGGCCCCGAGGGCACCGTGCGGCGCAGCTGCGCGAGCATGGCTTCGGCCAGCCCCACGCCGCGCCCCGAAAGGTTCTGCGTGAGCTGCTGGTCGAACATCGATTGGTAGACCTTCTGGCTCTGGCTCTCGAGCAGGCCGCTGGAAGGCGTGGCCTCGCGCATGCTCTTGAGCACCATGTTCATGAACATGGCCTCGAACTGGCGCGACACCTGCTGCAGGCCGGCTTCGGGCGAGGTGCGCACGGTGTGCCGCAGCGCATCGACGCCCTGCACGTCGAGGGCGAAGCGCTGGTCGAGCGCACCGCTGCGGCTGGCGTCGCCGCCCGCCCAGGCGCTGGTGGAAGAGACCGTCATCGCATCGTCCTCAGATGATCTCGAGCTCGGCGCTCAGGGCGCCGGCCGTCTTCATGGCCTGCAGGATCGACACCAGGTCCTGCGGATTCGCGCCGAGGGCGTTCAGCCCCTTGACCACGTCCGACAGCGAGGCACCGCCGCGCACCATCTGGATCGCGCCGCCGCCCTGGTTCACCGAGATCTGCGAGGTCTGCGCCGCCACCGTGCTGCCGCCCGAGAACGCGCCCGGCTGGCTCACCACGGGTTCGGTGTTGATCACCACCGACAGGCTGCCGTGCGCAATGGCGCAGTCCTTCACCCGCACGGCCTGGTTCATGACCACCGAGCCGGTGCGTGCGTTGACCACCACGCGGGCGCTGGCCTGCGTGGGCGTGACCTCGAGGTCTTCGAGCCGCGCGAGGAAGCCCACGCGCTGCTGCGGCTCGGGGGCCCGCACGCGGATCGCCCGCGCGTCGATGGCCTCGGCCGTGCCCGCGCCGAACTGGCGGTTGATGGCGTCCACCGCGCGCTGCGTGGTGCCGAAGTCGGAGCGGTTGAGTTCGATGGCGAAGGTGCCTTCGGCGCCCACGGCCGCTTCGACCGTGCGTTCGACCAATGCGCCGGCCGGGATCCGTCCCGAGCTCAGCTGGTTCACCTGCACCTTGCTGCCGTTGGCCGAGGCGCCCGCGCCGCCGACCACCATGTTGCCTTGCGCCACCGCGTAGGTCGCGCCGTCGATGCCCTTGAGCGGCGTCATCAGCAGCGTGCCGCCGCGCAGGCTCTTGGCATTGCCCATGGAGGACACGGTCACGTCGATGTTCTGGCCCGGGCGCGCGAACGAAGGCAGCGTGGCCGTCACCATCACCGCGGCCACGTTCTTCAGCTGCATGTTCACGCCCTGCGGGATCGTGATGCCCAGCTGCTGCAGCATGTTGTTCAGGCTCTGCGTGGTGAACGGCGTCTGCATGGTCTGGTCGCCGGTGCCGTCCAGGCCGACCATCAGGCCGTAGCCGATGAGCGGGTTGTCGCGCACGCCCTGGATGCTCGCGAGCTCCTTGAGCCGCTCCGCATGCGCCGGAGAGAAGAAGAGCACGCCCATCACCGCCAGGGCGGCAAGGGAGAAAGGAAAGAAGAAGCGGCGCGGCGCGCGCGAAGCCTGGGAATTTTTCATGATCAGAACGGCATCACGTTGAGGAAGATGCGCTGCATCCAGCCCATGGTCTGGGCCTCGTCGATGTAGCCCTTGGCGGAGTACTCGATGCGTGCATCGGCCACCAGCGTGGAAGGCACGGTGTTGTTGCCCGACACGGTGCGCGGGTTGACCACGCCCGAGAAGCGGATGAACTCCGTGCCCTGGTTGATGCCCATCTGCTTCTCGCCGCTCACGAGCAGGTTGCCGTTGGGCATCACGTCGGTCACCGTGACGGTGATCACGCCGTTGAAGGTGTTGTTGGCATTGGCGCCGCCCTTGGCAGTGAGCGAGTTGGTGCCGCTGAGCTTGGTGTCCTGCCCGTCGAGCAGGCCGCCGATCAGCTTCGGAATGGCGGCGAACACGCTCGCGGTACTGCCCACGCGGCTGGCGTTGGCACCGGAATTCTTGGTGGCGTTGACCTTCTCGCTGATGAGAATGGTCAGGATGTCGCCGACGTTGCGCGGACGGCGGTCCTCGAACAGCGCGTTGGCGCCCGGCCCCTCCTGGAAGATCGCGCCAGGTGCGCGCCGCGGCGTCATCGCCGCGTAGCTTTCGGCGCGCGCCGTCATCGGCTGGTGCACCAGCGGCTCGCGCGGCAACTGCGCGCAGCCCGTCGCCAGCACGGTCGCCACCAGCGCCAGTGCCAGCAGCGCGCGTGAAAGCAGCGCAGCGCCGGCCCCTTGATGAAGACGCACGCCCCGCATCACATCTGCGCCAGGCGCTGCAGCATCTGGTCCGAAGTCTGCACGGCCTTGCTGTTGATTTCGTACGAACGCTGCGTAGCGATCATGTTCACCAGCTCTTCCACCACGTTCACGTTCGAGGCTTCCACGTAGCCCTGGCTCAGCGTGCCCGCGCCGTCCACGCCGGGGTTCACCTGGTTGGGTGCGCCCGAAGCGTCGGTTTCCGAGTACAGGTTCTCGCCCTTGCTCTGCAGGCCGGCGGGGTTCATGAAGGTGGCGAGCTGGAGCTGGCCGACCTGCACCGAGGCGGTGTTGCCCGGCTGCACGACCGACACGATGCCGTCGCGGCCGATGGTCAGGCTCGAGGCGTCGCGCGGGATGGTGATGGCGGGCTGGATGGGGAAGCCGCTCGCGGTGACGAGCTGGCCGTCGGAGTCGGTCTGGAACGAGCCGTCGCGGGTGTACGAGGTGGTGCCGTCGGGCATCAGCACCTGGAAGAAGCCCGAGCCGCTGATGGCCACGTCGCGCGGGCCTTCGGTCTTGGTGAGGTTGCCTTGCGTGTGGATGCGCTCGGTGGCGACCACGTGCACGCCGGTGCCGACCTGCAGGCCCGAAGGCAGGCGGGTCTGGTCCGACGACTGGCCGCCGCTTTGGCGCAGGTTCTGGTAGACCAGGTCTTCGAACACGGCGCGCGTGCGCTTGAAGCCCGTGGTGCCGACGTTGGCCAGGTTGTTGGAGACCACGTCGAGCTGTGTCTGCTGCGCGTCGAGGCCGGTCTTGGCGATGTAGAGGGAGCGAATCATTTCTTTGAAATTCCTGCGGGTGTGTTGCGGGTGCTTCGGTTGCTGCGGTTGGAGATGGCGCGCGGCCTATCAGCCGTACGACAGCAGCTTGTTGGCCGACTGCGCATTGGTGTCGGCGGTCTGCAGCGACTTCATGTGCATCTCGAAGCTGCGCGCGTTGGCGATCATGGAAACCATCGCCTCGACCGGGTTGACGTTGCTGCCTTCGACCGCGCCGATGGCCAGGGTCACGCCCTGGTCGGCATCGGCCGGCTGCAGGCCCTGGCGCATGCGGAACAGGCCGTCGTCGCCGCGCACGAGGTCGGTGGTCGGCGGGTTCACCAGCTTCAGGCGGCCCACCTCGCCGATGCCGGTCTCGATGTTCGAGGCCGCGTCGCGTGCGCTCACCAGCCCGTTGGTGGCAATGGTCACGGCGGAGCCGGGCGGCACGGTCAGCGCGCCGTTGTCGCCCATCACCGGGCGACCGCCCATGGTGGAGAGCCGGCCGTCGGCCGCGATCTGCAGGTTGCCGACGCGCGTGTAGGCTTCGCCGCCGTCGGCGGTCTGCACCACCAGCCAGCCTTCGCCGTTCACGGCCACGTCCAGGCCGCGGCCGGTCTCGGTGATCGGGCCGTGGCTGAAGTCGGCGCCGGGCGTGGTGGCGGCGACGAAGGCGCGCGTGGGCGCCTCCTGGCCGACCACGGGCACCGCGCGGAAGTTGGCAATCTGCGCGCGGAAACCCGGCGTCGAGACGTTCGCCATGTTGTTGGCGACCGAGGCCTGCTGTTCCATGACCTGCTTGGCGCCGCTCATGGCGACATACAACATTCGATCCACTGGGTGCTCCTGGTGTCAGTCGTTCAGTGGCGCGTCAGCGGATGTTCATCAGCGTCTGCATGACCTGGTCCTGCGTCTTCACGGTCTGCGCATTGGCCTGGTAGTTGCGCTGCGCGACGATCAGGTTGACCAGCTCGGACGTGAGGTCGACGTTGGACGACTCCAGCGCGCCGGCCTGCAGCGAACCGAGCTTGGTGCCTTCGCCGGGCGTGCCGGTGAGGGCGTTGCCCGAGGCCTGCGTTTCTGCCCACACGTTGTTGCCCTTGGGCTCCAGGCCGTTCGGGTTGGCGAACGACGACAGCACGATCTGGCCCAGCAGCTGGGTCTGTTCGTTGGAGAACTTGCCCGTGAGGGTGCCGTCCGGGTTGATCGAGAACGAGGTCAGCTCGCCCGAACGGTAGCCGTCCTGGCCGAGCTTGCTCATCGCGTTGGCGGCGCCGAACTGCGTGGTGCCCGACAGGTCGACGGTGGCGCTCATCGGCGCGGCGCCGTTGGTGAAGGTGATCGGGCCGATGTTCAGCGAACCGCTGGCCGGCGCGGTCATCTTGCCGCTGGAGTCGAAGGTCAGCGTGGTGAGCGCAGCGCCGGCGTTGAGCGCGGCGCCGTCGGACGTGCCGTACACGTTCCAGGTGTTGGCCGGCGTGGGGGCCTTCACGAAGTACACGGCCACGTCGTGCGGGTTGCCCAGCGAGTCGTAGGTCGGGCCGACGGCGTTCGAGTAGTTGAACGAGTCGGAGTCGGCCGCGTTGAACGGCGTCTTGGTCGGGGTGGCCAGGCGCGCGTCGAGGTTGAACTCGGCGTTCACGCTGGTGGTGGCCTTGGGCGTCATGGCCGCCGTGGGGATCTGGATCGGCGACGGCGTGCCGCCGCTGATGCCGCCGCTGGCGTTCACACCGTAGCCGGTGAGGCGCAGGCCCTGGCCGTTGACGATGAAGCCGTCCTTGTCGCGCGTGAACTGGCCGTTGCGCGAGTACATGATCTCGCCGCTTTGGCTGGCCAGACGGAAGAAGCCGTCACCGTTGAGGATGGCCACGTCGTTCGGACGGCTGCTGGACTGCGTCACGCCTTGCGTGAAGTTCTGCACCACGCCCGACACGGACGCGCCCAGGCCGACACGCGAGCCCGCGTACACGTCCTGGAAGGCGGCGGCGGCGGACTTGAAGCCCACGGTGCCGGAGTTGGCAATGTTGTTGCCGATGACGTCGAGGTTGGCCGCGGCCACGCCGAGTCCGCTGATGCCCTGGGAAAAAGCCATGTTGGTTCCTTGGTTCGATGCGAAAGATTCGCTGAGTTCGTTGAGGTCGTCGGGTTCGCTGGATGGCTCAGAGGAAGAGCCGCACGTCGGACAGGCCGATGTTGTTGCCGCTCGACAGTTCGAGCGTCACGCCGCCGGTGCCCTGCTTCACGGCAGCCACCTGCGAGAAGGTGAGCGCGGTGGCTTTCACGCTGGTGCTGCCGTTGGTGGCGTCCGCGGTGAACTGGTAGGCGCCCGCGGGCACCACGTTGCCGGCGTCGTCCTTGCCGTCCCAGGTGACGGCGTTGACGCCTTCCTTCATGGCACCGGCGTTGATGGTGCGCACCACGTTGCCGGCGGAGTCGACGATCTTGATGTCGACGTTCGCGGCCGTGCCCGGCAGCTCGACCGCGAAGGCCTGCGTCGCGGGCTCCTTGCCGTCGTCGGGCTTCTTGGTGGTGAGCACGTCGCCGGGCGACAGCACGTTGTAGCCGATGAGCGAGGCCGACTGCAGCACCTGGTTGGACCCGGTCTGGTTCACCAGGCCCGACAGCGTGGTGTTGAGCTTCTCGATGCCGCTCACGGTGCTCATCTGCGCCAGCTGCGAGGTGAGCTCGGCGTTCTGCATCGGGTTCAGCGGGTCCTGGTTGTTCAGCTGCGTGACCAGCAGCTTCAGGAAGCGCTGTTCGCTGTCTTCGTTGGAGACGCTGCTGGTGGTTGCCGCGGAGGTGGCGTTCTGTCCGGAGATGGACGAGGTGTCGGAGATGGCCATTGCGTTGGTTGCTTTTGAAGTGAAAGGGTGGGTGGCCGCTTTACTGGCCGAGCGTCAGCGTCTTGACCATCAGCGTCTTGGCGGTGTTGAGCACTTCGACGTTGGCCTGGTAGCTGCGCGAGGCCGAGATCATGTTGGTCATCTCCTCGACCACGTTGACGTTGGGCATGGCCACGTAGCCTTCGGCGTTCGCATGCGGGCTCTTCGGGTCGAACACGAGCTTGGGCGGCGAGGGGTCCTCGATCACGCCGGAGACCCTGACGCCGCCGATGTCCGAGCCGGAGTTGCCCGCGGGCGCGACCTCGAACACTACCTGCTTGGCGCGGTAGGGCATGCCGTCGGGACCGGCCACGCTCTCGGCGTTGGCCAGGTTGCTCGCGGTCACGTTCATGCGCTGCGACTGCGCGGTCATGGCGGAACCCGCCACGTTGAAGATGTTCATGGATGTGCTGTTGAAGGGCATGGGAGGCCTTATTGCTGCACCGCCGACAGCAGCGACTTGATCTTGGAATTGATCACCGTGAGGTTCGACTCGTAGCGCAGCGCGTTGTCCGCGAAGGCGATGCGCTCCACGTCCATCTCGACGGTGTTGCCGTCCAGGCTGGACTGGTTGGGCGTGCGATAGAGCAGGTCCTTGTCGGGCATGGCCTGCGCCTGGCCCGCGAGGTGGCGCGACGACGTGGTGGCCATCGACATCGACTGCGACGAACGGCCGCGCTCGACGGCTTCGCTCAGGCGCGTGCCGAAGTCGAAGTCGCGCGCCTTGTAGTTCGGCGTGTCCGCGTGCGCGATATTCGCCGCGATCACCTCCTGGCGTTCCGCCCGGAGGTTGAGGGCTTCGCGATTGAAGCGAAGCGCCGCATCCAGCTTGTCGATCATCTGAGTTCCATCTGTTGAAGCGTCGCGTTTGCGCATGGCGTGGCGACAGATGGAAAGCGAGTCTATGCATGAGCCGCTTTTGCAATCGTTCGAACAAAGGGGGTTTTCTTGCGCTGCTCGCACCTTCGATCGGCGGGCGAATTTCTAGAATTTCCGGGCGGCGGCTTTGCGCCCTGCCTGTATGGCGAGCCGCTTCCCAAGCACCCTCTTCAACGCCTTCGATGAACCTCTTCAAGCCCCGGACCCGCCTGCTGCGCACCGTGCTGCCCACGTTGCTGGCGGCCTGCTGTGCGTTCACGGCACAGGCGGCGCAGTCGACTCAATCGCAAGCGGCGCAATCGGCGCAGGCTGCGGAACCCGCGAAGGACGCCCCCGCGCAGAACGCGGCCGACGTCGGCACCCTCATCTCCAGATACATGCAGGTGCAGACCGCCGGCCTGCCCGGCAAGGTGACGGTTCGCCTCGAAGGCCGCGGCGCCGAGGCCCTGCCGGCCTGCGAAGCGACCCCCGAGGTCTTCCTGCCGCCGGGCGCCGCGCCGTGGGGCCGGGTGTCGGTGGGCGTGCGCTGCCAGGCCGAACGGCCGTGGATGCGCTACGTGCAGGTGCACGTGGCGGTGGAAGGCAGCTATTTCGTGGCCGCGCGCGCCATCGACGCGGGCCGCCCCGTGGGCGCGGGCGACGTCACCGAGCGCACGGGCGACCTGACGCGGTTGCCGCGCTCGGTCATCACCAGCGTGAATGACCTGAACGGCGTGGTGGCGGCCAACCGCATCGCGTCGGGCGCGCCGCTGCGCAAGGAACTGGTGCGCGGCGTCACCGTCATCCAGCAGGGCCAGGCCGTGAAGGTCGTGGCGCAGGGCCAGGGTTTCACCGTCAGCACCGAGGCCAAGGCCATGACCGGGGCGACCGTGGGGGCCGTGGTACAGGCCAAGACCCGCGACGGCCGCATGGTCAGCGGCGTGGCGGACACGGAGGGGCAGATCCAGCTGGCCCAATGAACCGGCCGGTCCGGACCGCTCCGGACCGCCTTGCCGTACGCTTTGTGCACGCCGCTCCTAAAGTTATTGCCAGCGCTGCCGATATATGGGTCAGCCCCTGAGGAATCACCTTGAAAATCGATCAACCTGCCCCTTCGGCCACGCCTCTCCACCGACCGCTCACGACGGCCACCGCCCCCGTGGCGACGGCCCAGACGACCGGTGCCGACGCCACCGCCGCCGCGCGCGCCAAGGAAGCGCCACAGCCCTCCGCGCATGTTCACACCATGCCCAGCGCCGTGGGCGGCAGCGATTTCGATGCGGCCCGGGTGGCCGCGATCCGCGAAGACATCCGCGCCGGGCGCTACCAGATCCGTCCCGAGCGCATTGCCGACGGCCTGCTGGCCAGCGTGCGCGACCTGCTCGACCCCTCGGCCGACCCCAAGGTGCAAGCCAAGCCCGAACCGCAAGGCCGCCAATGAGCCAGTCGCTGCTGGCGCACCTGCGCACCGAAACCGCCTGCATCGAGGAATTCCTGGCCGTGCTGGACCGGGAAGCCAAGGCGATGTCGGACCACGTGTTCTCCGACCTGGCCGCCATTGCCGGCCACAAGACCCTGCTGCTGGACCGCATGGCCGAGCTCGACCGCCAGCGCGAGGCGCTGCAGTCCGCGCTGGGCTTCAAGCCCGGCCGCCCGGGCGCCGATGCCGCCGCGGCGGCCGGCGGACCCGCCGTGAAGCAGGCCTGGGCCGAGCTGCTGGTGCTTGCCGTGCAGGCCCGCAGCCACAACCTGCGCAACGGCTCGATGGTGTACGCGCACCTCGACTTCACGCAGCAGGCACTGCATTTCCTGCAGGCCAGCGCCCAACTCTTCTACGGCCGCGACGGCGTGCGCAAGACGCAAGCCGGCTCCGGAACGCGGCTGGCGGCGGGCTGAGCCCCACGCGCCGGCCGTTCAACCTCATACCCCATGGAAGCTCTCGACAAGAACAATGCCCAATGCTCGCGCCAGGTGGCCATGGTCGGCTGCGACGCCGCGCAGAACCAGGCCTGGGGCCAGCGCCTGCGCATGATGGGCTGCACGCCGGTGCGCTTCGACAGCAGCGCCGACTTCCTGCGCGCCGTGACCCACGGCAGCCAGTTCGGCCTGCTGCTGGTCGTGCTGAAGGACGAAGGCGCCTGGCCGGTGATCACCTCGATGTGCAAGGCGCTGCGCCTGCCGATCTTCCTGGTGGCCAATGCCCTGCAGCGCGACCTGCTGATCGACGTGCTGGCCACGGCCGGCAGCGAGCCCAGCGGCGCCACCATCGATTTCGCGGTGCTGCCGGTGGACGATTTCGAGGTCGAACTGCGGGTGCGCGAAGCGCTGCGCCGCAATGAAACACTGTTGCATCCGCAGACCGTGAGCGCGAACTTCGGCGACTACCAGTTTCTGGGCAGCCGCAAGGTGGTGGTGCACAAGGGCGAGGACATCCGCCTCAAGCCCCGTGAATTCGAGCTGGCGCTGCTGCTTTTTCGCAATGCGGGACGGCTGCTGGAACGCGACTGGCTGCTGGCCTCGCTCTGGATGGATTCGCGCATCGAGCGCAAGAGCCGCGTGCTCGACTGCTGCGTGGCCAACATCCGCCGCAAGCTCTCGCTGCATAAAGAAAGCGAGTTCGTGCTGCACTCGGTGTACGGCCGCGGCTACGAGCTGCGCCACCTGCCCCTGGCGTCGGCCGATGCCGCCGAACTGGGCGACCTGTCCGAATCGACCGACATCGTGAACCGCTCGGGCTTTCCCGACACGTCGAACGAACCGGCCTGGATGGAAGAAAACGCGCTCGCAAGAGCCTGAGTCCGGAGCCGAACCTGCCCCTTTCGGGTTGTCCCCGCGGACTGGGGACAACACTGGGGACAACCGGGTGAAGTTCGACGGGGATCGTTGCCTGGCGCGGCCTGCAACACATTGCCTGCGAAACGGGCAACGTGGAAATCTTCGATTTCTTTCGGCTCGTTTCGGCTTTCCTTGAGTTCTTCCGGCTCTTTTTTCGGTCTTTTTCGATTTTTCCCGGCCGCCGCGGCCGGGCCGTCCATTCATCGACGAAATACCGGGCGCGGAACCTGACGCGCTCCGAGGGCCCCGCTCGCCCCGGCTGAGGGGGGCACGCAGAAAAATAATGTGACGACCGCCGGCTTCGAGGAACCACCCTCATGGGCGGGTGCCGGAGCAACCTCTACCAGCGCCAGCTGGGCCGTCGCCTCCAGTGTCGGCAGCGAAACTTAAGCCGACCTGAACTCGCGGGCGCATCCGGCGCAGGTGATCAGCGAAGGTACTTGCCGCCCGGCGCCACCATCACCAGCTCGACGAACTTCGAGCCGTGGTGGTTCTCGGGGCTGTAGTCGACCGTGTAGCCGCCGATGTCGAGCAAGCGCATGCTTTCCATGGAAGCCGCGAGTTTCTGCGGCGTCACGCCCTTGCCCGCGCGCTTCAGGCCCTCCAGCAGCACCGTGAAGTTGAGGTAGCCGAAGAAATGGTCGTAGTCGACCGGCAGGTCCGCCGACGCCATGGCCGCGTGGTAGTTGCGGGTGAGCGCGGAGGTGGCGCGAAACGGGTACGGCACGATCTGCGCAATGGCCAGGCCGCGCGCCTCGTCGCCCAGCGCCTCGATCAGCGCGCGCGAGTTGGCGATGCTCACGCAGTAGATGGGCGCGGCAATGCGCTGCCGCGCGGCTTTCACGAACGGCACCATCGACGGCCCGAACGACATGAAGATCAGCGCGCGCGGTTTGGCCGCCGCCAGCACGTTCACCGCGGCCACGGCGTCGCTGCCGCTGACTTCCAGCGGCACCTTGGCCACCAGCGTGGCGCCGAGCGCCTTGCAGCTTTCTTCCACCACGGGCGCCATCAGCTGGCCGAACGGGCTGTTCTGGTAGACGAGGCCGATCTCCGACTGGTGCAGCGTGACCAGGTTGCGCACCATCTGCACCACCTCGTCGCGGTAGCTCGCCATGGTGGTGAAGAAGTACGGGTTGTGGCGCGCGCGCAAGACCGGCGAGCCGCTGTACACGCCGACGAGCGGCACCTTCTTCTCGGCCACCAGCGGCAGCGCGGCCGCAATGCCGGCGGTGTTGGTCAGGCCGAAGAGCGCCACCACGTCGGGCCGCGCGAGCAGCTCCTTGACGTTGGACACCGTCTTCTGCGCGTCATAGGCGTCGTCCAGCGTGACCAGGCTGACGCTGCGCCCGCCCACGCCGCCCTTGCGGTTGAACTCGGCCAGCGCCATGTCCTGCCCGCGCAGCACGGCCTTGAGCGTGGGCGCGAGCGGGCCGCTCAGGTGGGCGCTCTGGCCGATGACGATGTCGCCGGAGCCAGGACTGGCACTGGCACTGGAGCCGGGGCCGGGGCCCGGCCCCGCTTCCCTGGCGGCCTCCCGCGCCAGGGCGGGCCATGCGGCCAGGCCGGCCGCGGCGTCGGCCAGGGCCGTGGCGGCCTGGCGGCGGTTGAACGAACGTGCCGATGCGTCGGTCATCGAGTTGTCTCCTCATTCTTGTTGACGGGCGCCGGATGCTGGGGCTCGTCAGCGTCCTGGCCTTGTCTTTTGAGTGACAGTCTTCGCCAGGAACGACAAAAAGGGTTTCAGCTCTCGATTCCCCGCGGCGGTTTGGCTACCGCGAGAAAAAGCCAAGGCACAGGCTCAGGTGTACAGCCGCTCCAGCGCGTCCCACTGCGGCTTGCCGACCAGCCGCTGGCGCTCGCCGAAGGACGCGACCAGCGCCGGGTCTTCGTCCAGCCGCTTCTGGTCGCGCAGCACGGTCAGCGCCTTCTGCATGCCGGCCACCGCGCCCTGCAGCGCGGCATTGGCGTACAGCACGAAGCCGTAGCCCAGCTGGCCCAGCTCCTGCGCGCCGAAGGTCGGCGTCCTGCCGCCGATCACCATGTTCATGAGCTGCGGCTTGCCCAGGCGCTGCGGCATCGCGCGCACCTCCTCGGCCTGCGTCACGGCTTCGACGAAGAGGATGTCGGCGCCCGCTTCGCTGAACTTCTGCGCGCGCTCGATCGCGGCCTCGAAGCCGTGCACGGCGGCGGCGTCGGTGCGCGCCATGATGAGCAGGTCGCTGTCCTGCCGCGCGTCGACCGCGGCCTTGATCTTGCCGAGCATCTCGTCGGTGTCGATCACGGCCTTGCCCGAGAAATGGCCGCAGCGCTTGGGGCTCACCTGGTCCTCGAGCTGGATGCAGTCGGCGCCCGCGCGCTCCAGCACGCGCACCGTGTGGCGCACGTTCAGCGCATTGCCGAAGCCGGTGTCGGCGTCGACCAGCAGCGGCAGGCCCACCGCGTCGCGGATGCGCGCGGTGTGCTCGGCGATCTCGTGCAGGCCCATGAAGGCCTGGTCGGGCAGGCCGAGGTACATGTTGGTCACGCCCGCGCCCGTGACGTACAGCGCCTCGAAGCCCAGGTCTTCGACGATGCGCGCCGACATGGCGTTGAAGGCGCCGGGCACCAGCACGCCGCGGCGCGCCTCGGCCAGGCGGCGCAGGGCCTTCTTGGGGGAAATGGGTTGGTCGCCGGTCATGGGGTTCTCAGTCTTCCTTCATGCCGGTGGCCTTCACCACGCCGCCCAGGCGCGCGCGCTCCTCGTCGACGAACCTGGTGAAGCTCGCGCGCGTGCCGCCGATGGGCTCGATGCCCATGTCCTTCAGGCGCTTGGCCGTCTCGGGCGACTTCATGGCGGCGTCGATGGCCGCGGCCATCTTGTCCAGGATGGCGTCGGGCGTGCCGCGCGGCGCGTGCACGCCGGCCCAGTGCGCAATGCGGATCTCGGGGAAGCCTTCTTCCGCGGCGGTCGGCAGCTCGGGGTAGGCCGAGATGCGCTGCGTCCACGTGCCGGCCAGCGCCTTGAGCTTGCCGCTCTTCACGTACGGCAGCACCACGATGCTGGCCTCCGACGTGGCCTCGACCTGGTTGCCGAGCACCGCGGTGATCGACTCCGAGCCGCTCTTGTAGGGCACCACGTCGAGCTTGCTGCCGTACCTGGTCTCCAGGATGCCTTCGACGAAATGCGGCGTGCTGCCGGTGCCGGCGGTGGCCCAGTGGAAGCCGTTGCCGGCCTTCTTGGAGGCGGCGACGAACTCCTTCAGGTCCTTGTACGGCGCGTTGGCCGGCACCACCACCACCGAGGGCGCCAGCGCGATCATGGCCACGGGCACCAGCGCGTCGTCCTTGTAAGGCATGCTTTTCTTGATCATGCTGTTCGACACCACGCCGGCCGCGCTCACCAGGAAGGTGTAGCCGTCGGGCGCGCTCTTGGCGACCACGTCGGCACCGAGGATGGCGCCCGCGCCGGGCTTGTTGTCGATGATCACCGGCTGGCCGAGCTGCTTCGATGCGCCTTCGGCGGCGGCGCGCGCCATCAGGTCGTTGGCGCCACCCGCGGAAAACGGAACGACGAGCCGGATCGGCTTGGTCGGCCAGCCCTGCGCCTGGGCGGCGAAGGGCAGCGTGCAGGCCAGGGCTGCGACGGTGGCGCAGGTCACGGCGGAAAGACGGCGGAAGTTCATGGATCTGGCTCCTTGGGTTTTGGGGACACACGACCTTCGTGGAGGTCATGGCCATCCGTGCGCAAACGCTGTGCCACCGGGGGTGAATGCCCCCGAGCCCCGGCTAAGTCCTTGATCCGAAACGAATTCGCAAGACCGCTTCGCCATCGAGCCATGCGCCTCGTTTCAAATTCATTTCATTCTTGAAACAATAAAATCCGCGAGATGAACGAGCCCGCCCTGCCCCCCGCCCTGCCATCCACCCAGCCTCCCGCCACACCCCGCCCATTGCGCATCGTGGCCGTGGCCCGTCACCGGCTGGGCCGCGTGCTGGCACGGCTGGCGCCCGAAGTGGCGGCGCAGGCGCAGGTCGAGTGGGTCGCGCATGCCTTCGGCGACGCGGTCGACGCCGTGCGCGCGCTGCATGCGCGCGCGCCGGTCGACGCGGTGGTGGCGGCCGGCGCCAGCGGCGAATGGCTGCGCCAGCACCTCGACATTCCGGTGGCCATGGTCGAGGTGCGCGGCTTCGACCTGATGCGCGCGCTGGCCGCCGCCCGCGCCATTTCGCCGCGCGTGGGGCTGGTGTCGTTCGACGGCCCGTCGGAACACCTCGCGCAGCTCGACGCCCTGTTCGGCATGGGCATCGCCCAGTTCAGCTACCGCGGCCCCGACGACGCGCCCGCCTGCGTGCAGGCGCTGCTGGCCGCCGGCGTGCAGGCCGTGGTCGCGCCCGGCCTGGTTTCCGACCTCGCCGAAAAAGCCGGCATCGCCTGCGTGCTCATGTATTCCGACGACGCCGTGCGCCAGGCGCTCGACGACGCCATTCACCTCGCGCGCCTGGGCCGCGCCGAGCGCGCACGCCACGAGCGGCTCAACACCGTGCTGGGCCAGTTGCAGGACGGCGTGGTCGCCGTCGACCTGGGCCAGCGCATCGAGGCGCTCAACCCCGCCATGGCGCAGCTGCTGGGCAGCACCGCGCCCGCGCTGGCCGGCCGCGTGCTCGGCGACGTGGAACCCGTGCTCGACCTCGGCGCCACGCTGCGCCTGGGCGAAGCGCCCTCCGAAGAGGTGCTGCAGATCGGCGCGCGAACGCTGGTGGTGCGGCGCGCGCCCATCGTGGAAGCCGGCGAAGTCACGGGCGCGCTGCTCGTGTGCCGCGACCCGGCCGTGATCCAGCGCGCCGACCGCCACTTGCGCGCCAACCAGCGCCAGCGCGGCGCGCCCGCGCGCTACCGGCTCGAGGCCTTCAGCGGCGACAGCGCCGCCGCGCGCCGCGTGCGCGAGCTGGCCGCCCAGTGCGCGGCCAGCGATGCCACCGTGCTCATCGTCGGCGAGAGCGGCACCGGCAAGGAGCTGGTGGCGCAAGGCATCCACACCGCCAGCCGCCGCGCGACGCAGCCCTTCCTGGCCGTGAACTGCGCCGCGCTCGGCGAGAGCCTGCTCGAGAGCGAACTCTTCGGCTACGAGGAAGGCGCCTTCACCGGCGCGCGGCGCGGCGGCAAGACGGGTTTGGTCGAGGCGGCCCACACGGGCACGCTGTTCCTCGACGAGATCGGCGACATGCCGCTGGCGCTGCAGACGCGGTTGCTGCGCGTGCTGCAGGAGCGCGAGGTGCTGCGGCTGGGCGCCACCGCGGCGGTGCCGGTCGACCTGCGCGTGATCGCGGCCACCCATGCCGACCTGGCGGCGCAGGTCGATCGCGGGCTGTTCCGGCGCGACCTGTACTACCGGCTCGCGGTGCTGCGCATCGAGACGCCGCCGCTGCGCGCGCGCGAGAGCGACATCGCCCGGCTGGCCGCCGACCTCATGGCCCGCCGCATCGGCAAGACAGGCCTGCAGGCGGCGCAGGCACCGGCATGGCTCGCGGCCCTGCTCGAGCTGGCCGCGGGCTACGGCTGGCCCGGCAACGTGCGCGAACTGGAAAACCTCGTCGAGCGCCTGCTGGCCTGCCACGGCTACCTGGCGCCCACCGGCCAGCTCGACCGGGCGCGGCTGCTCGAGGTGTTCCCCGAATGCACGCAGGCCCGGCCCGCGCCCGTGCGCGAGCAGCTGCTGAAGGGCGCGCGGCGCGCCGCCGAACTGCGCCGCGTGCGCGAGGTGCTGCAGTCGGTGCAGGGAGACCAGGCGCAGGCCTGCGCCGTTCTCGGCATCAGCCGCGCCACGCTGTGGCGGCGGCTGCGCGACGAGGCGGCGCTGGTGCCGGTGGGCGACGAAGCGCCGGTGCAAGCCGTGCGCTCCACGCCGAAGAAGCCACGCGCCTGAGGCGCCGCCGAGCGCGCCTCGGTCTTCGGCCGCCTACGCCTCCACGATCGTCTTCGGCTCCATGAACGCCTCCATGCCGAACACGCCGAACTCCCTGCCCACGCCCGACTGCTTCACGCCGCCGAAGGGCGCCAGCAACTCGGGCGCGATGCGGTTCACCAGCACCGAGCCGGCCTGCAGCCGCGACGCCACGCGGCGGGCCCGCTCGGGTTGCGACGAGAACACGTACGCCTGCAGGCCGTAGGCCGAATCGTTGGCGATGCGCACGGCCTCGTCTTCATCGTCATAGCCGATGACGGACAGCACCGGCCCGAAGATTTCCTCGCGCGCGATGTCCATGTCGTTGCGCACGTCGCCGAACACCGTGGGCTTGACGAACCAGCCGCGCCGCAGGCCCTCGGGCCGGCCTTCGCCGCCCGCGACCAGCGTGGCGCCCTGTTCCAGCCCGCGGCGAATGAAGCGCTGGATGCGCTCGTACTGCGCCTGGGTCGCGAGCGGCCCGATGGCCGTGGCCGCGTCGCGCGGGTCGCCCACGCGCATGCCGGCGACGATGGCCGCCACGCGCTCCAGCGCTTCCTTCATCCACGAACGCGGCACCAGCAGGCGCGTTCCCGCCACGCAGGCCTGGCCGTTGTTCATGAAGGCCACGTTCACGGCCAGCGGCAGCACGGTCGCCAGGTCGGCGTCGTCCAGCACCACGCTGGCCGACTTGCCCGTGAGCGCAAGGCTCACGCGCTTCATGGTGTCGATGCCCGCGCGCGCAATGAACTTGCCCGTGGCCGTGGAGCCCGTGAAGGAGATCTTGGCAACGTCGGGGCTGGTGCTGATCTCGTCGCCCACGTCGGCGCCGCGGCCCAGCAGGATGTTGAACACACCCGCCGGCAGGCCCGCGCCGTGCAGCGCCTCGGCCAGCACCTGCGACTGGATCGGGCTCAGCTCGCTCGGCTTGATCACCGTGGCGCAGCCCGCCGCGATGGCCGAGGCCAGCTTGCTGCACACCGTGCCGGCCGTGCTGTTCCACGGCGCAATGAGGCCCGCCACGCCCACCGGCTCCATGACCACCGTGGCGTCGCCGATGCGGCGCGTCAGTTCATAGGCCTCGAGCGTCTTCGCCGCGCCGGCAAAGCACTGCGAGGCGTACTGGCTCACCCACTGCGCGCGCGCCAGCGGGCCGCCGTATTCCTCGATGGTCACGTCGCGGATCTCGTCGGTGCGCGCCAGCACCGCGGCCGAGAGGTGCTCGAGCATCTCGATGCGCTCGGCCTTGCCGGTGCGCCGCAGCGCCTGCTGCGCGCGTTTGGCGGCCGCAATGGCGCGCTTCGCGTCGTCGCGGTTGGCCAGCGTGGCGGTGCCGATGACCTGCTGCGTTGCCGGGTTGAGCGCCTCGACCACCTCGCTGCCCTGCACGGGCACGAACGCACCGCCGATGTATGCCTTGTCGATGTTCCACATGGTGTTGCCCTTGCCTTTCAGGTTGAACGCGAGCTTTGAAAAATGGGTTTCAACCGCGCCATGGAACGAAGTCTAGGCAGGCGTCATTGCTCTGGGAATATGATGAAACATGGATGCTTCATCACGAAAATCGGAACAATGCACAAGAGCGGACTGACCGAACTCGAAGTGGTGCTGGCCGTGGCCCGGCGCCGCGGCTTCGCTGCCGCGGCGGTCGAGCTCGACATGTCGGCCACCGCCGTGAGCAACGCCGTGGCCAACCTGGAGGCCCGGCTGGGCGCACGGCTCTTCCACCGCACCACGCGCAGCGTGTCGCTCACCGAGGCGGGCCAGCAGTTCGTCGAGCAGGTCGGGCCCGCCGTCACGCACATCCGCGACGCCATGGCCGCCGTGAGCGACCGCAAGGCCACGCCCGGCGGCACGCTGCGCATCAACAGCTCGCTGGGCGCGGCGCTCATGCTGTTCCAGCCCGTGGTGCTGGAGTTTCTGCGCCGCTACCCGGGCATGACGGTCGACATCGTCACCGAGGGACGCATGGTGGACATCGTCGGCGAGGGCTTCGACGCCGGCCTGCGCGTGAGCTCGCTGGTGCCGCGCGACATGGTCCGCGTGCCCATCACCGACGACGTGCCGATGACGGTGGTGGGCTCGCCCGCGTACTTCGAGCGGCACCCCCGGCCCGCGAAGCCGGCCGACCTCGCGCGGCACGCCTGCATTCGCGCGCGCCTGCCGAGCGGCGTGCCCTCGCCATGGGAGTTCGCGCGCAAGGGCAAGGCGCTGAGCATAGAAGTGCCCGGCCCGCTGGTGCTCGACGCGCCCCTGCTCATGCTGCAGGCCGCGCGCCAGGGCACCGGCCTTGCGCAACTGGCGCACTGGTACGTGGCGGACGACCTGGCCAGCGGCCAGCTGGTGCGCGTGCTCGACGCGTGGACCGTGCCCGCGCCGGGGCTGTGCCTGTACTACTCCGGGCATCGGCATCTGCCGGCGGGGCTGCGCGCGCTGGTCGACCTGATCCACGAGCTGGTCGAGGGGCGGGAACGCGCGGGGCGCAGCCGGGCCTGACCCAACGGCCCGCTGACCCAACGGCCCGGCGCCATGGTCGTTGCGCCGGGGCCATACGGCCTGCGGGGAGGCGTTCGTGCGCTCGAAGCCTTTCAGGACCGGCTCCAGATGCCCGAAAGGTCATTCGAATGGCACTGCAGGGATAGCGCGGCCTCCGGCGGCGCGAACAAGAATTTCAAGGCCTCTCGAAGAAGGCGTGGCTCCGTCCCCAAAACAGGGATGGACCTCGTGAAATCAAACTCCCTGGAGACACATCTTGAACAAGACGAAAGATCCCGGCTTCCTGAACAGATGGCGGGCCATCCGCCCAACCTGGCCGGTCCGAACGGTCCGACCTGCCCTGGTGGCCCTCGCGTGCGGCGCGCTCATGCCGTGCGCCCATGCAGCCACCGACATTTCCAACACCCTCGTCAGGACCTGTTCCAACCAGCTCGACGGCACGCAGTACGGCGATGCGGTCCTCGACGACTTCCGCGGCACGCGGAACCCTTCGCCCAGGACCGGCGGCTTCAGGATCACCTCGGTCGAGCAGGTCTGGCTCGCGCTGCCGGCTTATTGCCTGATCAAGGGAACGATCCGGCCCACGTCGCCCGGCGGCATCGATCCGGCCGTCAAGGACCCGAGCTACCGCGTGCGCGACATCAACTACCAGATCTACATTCCGGCCCAATGGAACGGCAAGTTCGCGCAGCTCGGCGGCGGCGGCTTTGCCTGGAAGTCCGACGTGGTCGACGCGGGCAAGCAGGCCAACCTCCAGTTCTCGCCTTCGCTGCAAGGGGTGGCACTGTCGAACTACGCCGTGATCCTCAGCGACGCGGGAGCCGACGCTTCGAACGGGGCCTTCAGCGCGGATTTCGTGCGGCCCGGCCGGCAGCTCGCCGACGTCGCGAAGCAGGAGATGGTGAAGAACTTCGGGCAGGACTCGATCAAGAAATCGCTCGATGTAGGGCTGTACCTGCTGAAGAAGCTCACCGGCGCGGCGCCCACCGACACCTACTTTGTCGGCATCTCCACCGGCGGGCGGCAGGCACTCAAGGCAATGGCGAACTGGCCCGACGCCTACGACGGCATCGTCGCGGGCGCGCCGCCCGTGGACGAGACCAACCTGCTCAAGGTGCTGCAGGTGCCGGACGCGGTCAACGACTGGGTCGTCAACTGGAACAGCGCCGCGGCCATGCTCACCAGCCTGTTCGGCCAGGACGTGTCGCCGCAGATGCTGAGCGACGGGCTGGGCGCGACCTCGCGCCACCTGGCCGACGTGGCGATCGAATCGGGAGCGGACTACGACGGCTACCACCGGCTGCTCGACCAGCTGGCGCCGGTCTGGAACGTCACGCCGGCCGACCTCGCCGGGTTCTTCGAGGCGGCCGCGCGACAGAAGAAGGAAGGCCGAAAAGGCAAGAAGATCATCCTCTACCAGGGCACTTCCGACTTTCTGGTGCCTTGCACGCAGGCCGGCGAATTCGTCAGGAAGCTGAACGAACTGCCCGCGAACGGCAAGGCCACGGCGGCCGATGTGCGCAACTCGGTGCGCGCCTATTTCGTCGAGGACTACAGCCACGGCTTCTACAACACGAATTCGCTGCTCAAGAGGCCGGGCCTGACGCCGCTGCAACTGAACTGGAATGCGCTGGCCGATCTCGACCGGTGGGTGCATGACGACCAGGCCCGGGCCGGTGCGCCTTCACTGGCGCGCAATGCCTCTGGCGAGATTCCCGCCACCCAGGCCTTGAGTGCCTGGAAGTGCGTGGCGGCGCCCTGATCGGGCGGCGCGGCCGGGCCGGTGGCCTGTGCGTGGGTGGACAGGGCTGCTACAGCGCCCCCCGCTCAACCGGCGTGCCGGGTCACCTGAAAATGCCTGCCGCTTTCCTGGCCGACGAGGTTCGCGGCCAGGTCGGCATATCCGGGCTCGATGTACACCAGCTCCTGCGCCGACCCCAGCTTGGCCACTTCCCGCCAGTCCATCTGGTCCTTCGGGAGCATGTCCGACGGCCGCTGGTTCGGCCGCATCGGATAGGGCATTGCGTAGACGCGGCAGTCGGGGTGGCCGGGCGCAATGTAGATGGTTTCGACCCAAGCCTGAGATGACATAGTTTCTTCGTAAGTACCTCGGGGCAATGTAGCAGCGGGTCATTTCATATTTGTGGCGGTGCGCCGACCGGCAGCCCGCAGCTGTTTCCGGTCATCGAATCACTGGCAGTGCTCCTGGGCGCGCAACGCGCGCCGCGGCGCGCTCACGCCCGCCAGGGCCTGCTGGCCGGAGTTCCCCGCGCAGTAGTCGAGCGCCTGGCGCAAGGCGGTGTCCACGCCGCGCAGCGAGAGCGCGTAGCGGCTGGCGACCTCGTCGCGGGTCATCTCGTCGATGCGCAGCGCGATGAGCACCGAGCGATGCCGGCGCGGCAGGCGCTCGATGGCGCGCAGCACGGCCGCCAGCTCGGAGCGCGCCTGCGCGATCTGCTCGGGGCCGGGCGCGTGGTCGGCGAGGTGGTCGATCTCGGTGTCGCCGTCTCCCGTGTACTGCCCCGACCGGTTGCTGCGCATGCGGTCCATGGCGACGTTGCAGGCCATGCGGTAGACGTACGCGCTCGGGTTCTGCACCGGCGCCTGCACCTCCAGGTGGCCCAGCCGCAGCCACGCATCGTGCAGGCATTCGCTGGCCATGTCGGCGCAGCCGAAATGGCGGGTCAGCTTGCGCCGCAGCCCGTCGTAGTTGGCGCAGAGAAAGGCCTGCAGCGCGATGCGGCGCTGCGCCTCGTCCAGTGGCTCGTTGGCTGCTTCGTCGCCAGCCAGCGCTTCCTGTTTGCAAAGAACGCTCGATGCCATGACATGTCGCCCCGGCCGGCTAGCGGTCCTGCCGCAGGCGACGAAGCTCGTCGCTGCTCAGGTTCGCCCAGTGCGCGGGGTCGATCTTGCGGCCCATGCCCACGACCTGCACCGGGTTCATCGGGTCGTAGCCGACCTGCGCCCCCGACTGCAGCCCCGGGCGCGGCGGCGGCGCAACGTCGCCGCCCGGCATCGGCTCGTTGCCGAAGCCGAGCACGCGCACCGTGAAGACCGACGCCAGCGCCTGGCGCGCCGCCGCGCGCTCGCGCTGCACCGCGTCCTGCGCGGCGGCCGTGGCCTGCGCCGCGGCCGAGCTCGCATTGGTCAGCGCGCCGATGTTGACCGCCGCCACCACCGGCAGCCCCTTGGTCTCGCCCTTCACCTGGATGTTGTCGGCATTGAGCACCTGCAGCGCCGCGATGTTCAGGTTGCCCGCCACGCGCAGGCCGGCATCGCCCGCGTTCACCGTGCCGCCCGGCGCGACCAGGTCCACGTCGCCGTCGCCCACCGTGCCGATGCCGCTGCCGCTCATGTCCGACTTCTCGCGGATCACCGTCACGCCGTCCAGGTCGGTGCTCACCTCCGGCGCCGACGGCACGCGCAGGGTCTTGGAGCCGCGCCCGGCGTCGATGTCGCCGAGGGTGGCCCAGATGATCTGGTCGCTGCCCTGCCTGGTCACCTCGGGCACGAAGGACAGGATGCGCGACTGGTTGACGGTGACGTCGTCCCTCGCAAAGATGCCGATGTGCCCGGAGGCCAGCGTCACCAGGCCGTAGCCGGCCGGCACCGTGGCGCCCAGCGCCGCCACCTGCAGGCCGCCGCCCGGCGTGAGCACGTCGATGTCGCCGCCGGCCATGGTGCGCAGCATGAGGGTGTTGGCCGTCACGTCGCCCTTCCATTGCTCGCCCGGAAACAGCGTCTTGATGGCCGCGTAGCCCCGGTTGTAGCCGCCGTTGCGCGGCAGGCCGCCGGTGCCCGGCTCGTTCTGGTCGCGCCCCGCCTCGCGCAGCTCGAGCAGGTAGACCTGCCGCAGGAACTGCTGCTGCGCCAGCTGGGGCAGCTGCTGGAAGCGCGCCCAGGCATCGAGGGGCTCGAGCTTCTCTCCGGTGATGCCCGCCATGTACGACACCAAGCCGCGGCGCACGGTCTTTTCCTGCCCGCCCGCGCGCGTTTCGAGCTGGTCCACCAGGTAGATGGGCAGCACGCTGCCGTCCGCCGTTCTGGCCTTCAGGTAGTCGGGCATCGAGGCCACGGCGGCGGGGTCGAGGTAGGCGCGGGTGAATGCCTCGTAGCCCGCCGCTGCGTTCAGCCCGGCCATGGCGGTGATCGCGGCGCCGCGCTCCGGCAGGCCCTTGACCTGCGTCTCGGGCAGCGCGCGGTTGTTCGCGTCGTAGCGCTGGTTGCCGAGCGTCTGCACCTGCAGGTTGTCGGCGTACAGGTCGCGCCCGGCGGCCAGCACCAGCGTGCCGGGGCCCTGCAGTTCGATGTTGCCGGTCAACCCCGCGGCGGACCCGTTGTCGCGGTTGAGCGGCCTCACGCTCTCCACCGCGAGGATGTCGTTGCCGGCCTCCAGCAGCGTGACGTCGGAGCCGCGCAGGTTGCGCCCCGCCATGCGCACGCCGCGGATGTCGGTGCCGGCGCGCACCCAGGTCTGCTCGTTGGCCTTCACGTCGAGCCCGACGATGGAGCCCTGCGACGCATAGATGCGGCTGGGCTCGAAGTCGTTGGCCAGCGGGAGCACGTCGGGGTTGTTCACGCTGCGCAGGTACTTGTCGTTGACCGGCGAAGACAGGGCCGGGTTGATCAGGTTGTCGAGCAGGTCCTCCATGTTCATCTGGTTGAACGGCGTGTTCGCGCCGCTCGGCATGAAGCCCGTGGGCATCATCGCGGGCGTGGCGTAGGACATGACGAGCTGCGCGTCGAAACGGATGTCGTTCTTCGCGACCAGCTTCACGTCGTTCGTCGTTCCCGGCAGCACGTACAGCGGCCCGTCGATGGCGATGCCGCCGTTCACGGCGGCTGCGGAAAATCGCGCCGGGTAGCGGTTGCCGCCGAAGCCCACGAGGGTGTCCGTGGCGAAGCTGTTGAGCACCAGGTCGCGGAAGATGAACGTCGCGCGGTTCACCAGCGTGATGTTGCCGCCGGTCGACACCAGCCTGAGCGCGCTGCGGTCGGTGTAGCCGCTCATGAAGGCGCCGTAGTTCAGCAGCTGGCCGTCGTTGCGCAAGCCTTCGCCGTAGTTCACGAGCAGCGGGTCGATCACGGTCTGCAGGCGCAGGTCGCCCGCGGTGCGCAGGCTCAGCGTGGCGTCGCCCAGCGCGAGCACCGGTGCCGCCGTGTAGCTCGACTTGGTGAGGCCGCCGTTGTTGTCGTCGCGGGTCAGCGTGAAGGTGTGGCCGATGGCCGTCTCGCCGGCGCGGATGTCGCCCGCGCCGCGCGCCACGTAGTACTGGCCACCGCGGATCGCGCCGCCGGCCTGCACCGTCATGGCGCCGCCGTTGCGCATTTCCATGGTCATCGCTTCGCTCGCGGAGCGCCCGCCGCGCATGCGCATGTGGGTCGGCAAGGCGACCAGCAGGTTGCGCAGGTCGCCGCCGGCGTCCACGGTGACGTTGCCGCCGCCCAGCGCGCCCACGCCCTGCTGGAAGCGCCCGAAGTCGATCCACCAGCTCGATTGCTCGGGTGCATGGATGACGGGGCCGTAGACGCCGTCCGGGCCCACGCCGTACTCGCCGTTGGTGTACTCGCCGAAGAAGCGCTGGGCGTTGACGTTGCCTTGCCGGTTGAGCCATTCGGTGAAGTGCTGGCCCGACGGCACGGACTCGATGCTGCCCTGCGCGCCGATCGCCAGGTTGCCGCCTTCCACGCCATAGCTCGCGTTCGGGTTGGCGGTGGAGAAGTCGCTCCACACCGTCGTGTCCTTGCGCCCGGCGGTGTAGATCACCGATTCCTTGTGCGCCAGGCGAAGGTCGCGGCCGGCGCGCACCTCGAGGTCGCCGGTGCCCGTGCGCACGAGCTTGCCCGCGCCGTTGTCCGGCGCCGGGTCGCTGTCGCTGGGCACGGCGGTGTTGGCCGTGCCGACGGTGATCGACCCCGTGCCCGCGGCCTGCGCCGCCAGCGGCTTGAGCGCCATGGCGTCGGCCGAGTCGAGCTGGCCGCCCGCCACCAGCCGCAGGCTCCACGACGGGCCCGCCTGCAGCACGCCGCCGCGGTCCGCCGCGTCGAAGCCGTCGCTCAGGTGGCCGTTGATGGCAAGGTTGCCGCCCGCGCGCAAAGTCAGCGTGCCTTCGCGCGCGCCGGAGAAGTCGCTGAACAGATTCCAGTCGCTGTTCAGCGCGAGGTCGCCCGCGCTGCGGATCTCGATGCCCGGCATGACGTCCAGCCGGGTGCCCAGCCGGCCGGCCACCGCGGCCGACGCGGCGCGGAAACGTCCCGCGTCGGCGATGGCGTCGGCCTTGACCGAATCGACCGTGGCGCCGTCGTAGTCCTTCACGTCGTAGACGCTCACGCCCTCCAGCACCGCCGAACGCGCGCCGGTGACGGCGGTGTTCAGCGCGGCAACCGCGAGGTCGTCGTGCGCGGCGTTCTGTTGCGCGCGCAGGCGCACCTTGCCGCCTTCGTTGCCGGTCACGTCGATCAGGCCGCCCAGCAGGTTCAGCTGCCCGCCCGATGCTTCGAGCGTGACGCGGCCGTTGCCCAGGCTGCCGGTCGCGCCGGCCAGCAGCTGCGCGCCGGCCTGCATCGCCACGCCGTTGCCGGCGGTGATGCGAATGGCGCCGCCGTAGGCCGAGCGCGCATCCACCGTGCCGGAAATGTCGATGCTGCCGCGGTCGGCCGTGAGGCCGAAGTCCTCGACCTGCGTGAAGCCGCCCAGCGCCACGTCGCCCTGGCGAATGCGGAACTGGCGCGACCGGTTGAAGCCGGCGTCGTTCAGCCGCTGGCTCACGCCGGCGAAGTCGGGCAGCGCCTCGATGTCGAGCGCGAAGCTGCCCGCCTTGCCGCCGTTGCCGCCGGCCTGCGCCGCGATCTGCCCGTTGAGCAGCACCGTGCCGCCCTGCGACGACGCCAGGCTCAGCGTGCCGGCGTCGCCGCCGCCCGGATGCGCGGCCAGGTTGAGCCGGCTGCCGGCCTCGAGCCGCACGTCGCCGCCCACCGCCGACAGGCCGATGCGGCCCGCGTCCGCGTATTCGGCGACGTCGAAGAACTGCTTGGCGGAGCCGCCCACGTCGATCACCGCGCCCTGGCCCAGCACCAGGTTGCCGCCGGTGGCCGTCATGTCGATGCTG
Organism: Variovorax sp. OK212; assembly: GCF_900112425.1. Classification (GTDB taxonomy): domain Bacteria; phylum Pseudomonadota; class Gammaproteobacteria; order Burkholderiales; family Burkholderiaceae_C; genus Variovorax. The sequence goes on from NZ_FOLP01000029.1 coordinate 25,995, forward strand.
CCGCCCAGCGCAACCGCGCGGCCCGTGAAGGCGATGCTGCGCCCGGTGAGGCCCAGGCGCAGGCCCAGGCTCTCCAGCACGTCGAACGGCGCGCCCGCGCCGTCCGCCGGCGCGACGACCTGCAGCGCGCCGGCCGTGGCAATGGATTGCACCGCGCCGCCGCGGCCGGTGAGCAGCGGCGTGTTCAAGGTGAGCGGCGTGGCGCCCGCGTCGATGCCGCCCGCACCTTCGCCGACGATCGCGTCGCGGCCCGACAGCGTCACGCCGCCGAAGCCCGAGAAGGTCTTCCGGCCCGCGCCCAGCACCAGCGTGGCCGCGTCCAGCGTGAAGCCGCCAGCCCCCGTGCCGGCCGGCACGCCCGTGCCGCCGCTGCTGTTGACGAGCGCGATGCTCTCGCCCTTGATCACCACGTCGCCCGCGCCGCGGCCGACGAATGCGGCGCCGTCGAAGGTCAGCGATTTCAGGCCGGCCGCGCCCAGGTCGAGCGAGCCGTAGAAGTCGAAGTCCGAGTAGCTGCGCAGCGTCAGGCGCTTCGAGTTGGCCAGCTGCGCCAGCGCGCCGCTGCCCAGCACCATGCCTTCGGTGCCGCCGCCGAAGCCGATGCGGCCGGCCGCCACCGACAGGTCGGTGCCGGCAATCTGCGCCGAGGCCGCCAGCTCGGTCGTGCGCGTGGCGTCGATCAGCAGCGCCGCGTCGCCGTTGACGACGGCGCCGGCACCGATCGCGACCAGGCCGCCGCGCGAGATGTCCACGCCCTGGCGAATGACCTTGACGGCGTCTCCGGTGCTCAGGCGAACCAGCGCGCCCCAGTCCCTGGCGGGCGAGGTGAGCACGTCGTCCACCGCGTCCTTGGCGTCGATCACGCCGTCGGAGTTGTCGTCCAGGTTGCCGTCGGGGTCGGTGTAGACCGCGGCCACCCTGGGCTTCACGCTGAGGGTGCCGGAGCTGCGTGCGCTCGGGCCCTTCGCGCTGACACGGCTGCCGGCCTCGATGGCCACCTTGTCGCTGGCCGCCAGGATGATCTCGGGGCCGAACAGCTCGGAGCCCTCGTTGTTGCGCACCACGATGTCGGTCGCGGTCACGTCCAGCTCCAAGCCGAGCGCGTTGCCCTGGCGCTTGCCGCCCACCAGCAGGCTGCCGGCGCCGAAGTTCGACAGGCTCGTCGAATCGATGACCAGGTAGCCGTCGGCCTGCAGGCTGGCGCTGTCCTGCCCGCTGCCGACGATGGCGATCTTCTTGCCGGCGATGTCGACCAGCCCGCCGCGCCCGCCCGCAACGGGCGCCGAGCGCAGCGTGCCGTCCAGCAGCAGCCGGCGGCCCGCGTCGAACACGACCGCGCCGCCGTCGCGCGGCAGGCGCGGCGTGACCACGTTCTGGCCCGTGAGGCGGTACTGCGTGAGCTTGAAGGCCTCGGACGAGAAGAAGTCGTTGGCCGTGGCCTCGTTGTATTCGGAGTAGCGGCGCAGGGTGCCGCCGGACATCACGCGCCAGGCCGTGGCCTGCGCGTCCTGGTTGCCGCCGTAGGTGTTGCCGCTGCGGCCCTGCATGACCAGGCTGCCGTCCGGCGCGAGGGTGGCGGGCGCGGGTGCGCCGCCCCATGCCTTGCCCGTGGCCTGCACCGCGAAGGCGCCGGGCAGCAGCGCATAGCGCGCGGGCAGCAGGTTGTACCAGCCGGCCGCCAGGCCGGGGCCGCCCGCGAGCCAGACGCGCTGGCCTGCGGCGGCGGCGCCCGCGGGTGCCGCGCCGGCCTGCCCGGGCAGGATGGCGTACATGCCCGGCATGCTCAGCACGTCGTGCGAGCCGCCCGGGCCCGGCACGAATTCGGAGGCATGCAGGTCGCCGCCGCCCGCGATGTCCACCACCGCGCCCTGCGCCAGGGCGACGTCGGGCGACTTCATGGTGATGCGCTTTTCAGGCGGTGCCACCAGCGAGCCGCTCGACGGATTGGTGACGTCGACTCCCTTGGACGGGTCGTGCCAGTGCTCGTTGTTGGACAGCGTGCCGTAGGGCACGGTCAGGCCGGCACCCGACACCGATGTCAGGCTGCCCGCGCCCAGCGACAGGCGTTCGCCGGCATTGAGTTCGATCTGGCCGAGCGGCGCGCGCAGCACGCCGTTCTGCGCGATCACCGGCGCCTCGAGGCGCAGGCTGCCGCCGGCCGACAGGGGCGCGCCGCCGGCATCGCCCATGCGCTCGACGGTGATCGAGTCGCCGGCGCGGATCACGCCGGTCATCGCGCTCGCCGGGTACACCTGCCCGGCGTTGAGCGCCAGGTGCCCGTCGACGTCGAGGTTGACCTGCAGCCTGGTCTCTTCGCTGATCTGCGTGGGCAGCGCGCCGCCCATGCGGATCTCGCCGGCTTCGAGCACCGTGCGGCCGAAGCCGGTGATGCGCACCGTGCCGGCCTGGAACTGGCCCTGCTCGTCCGATGCGGAGATGTCGATCAGCGAGCCGGCCACGGTGAGCTGCCCCGCCGCGGCGGCACCGGACGCACCAGGTGTTGCCGACGGCGCAGGCGCCAGCGCCGCCGAGGCGCCCGGTATGGCCGACAGCACGATGCGCGGCGCGCGCAGCGACGACGTCGAGCCCGCGTGCCCGACGATCGGACCCTGCAGCAGGATCGAGCGGCCCAACGCGAGGTTGGCGTTGTCCAGGCGAATCGCGCCTTGCGATCCGTTGACCAGCGCGAGGTCGGCGAAGCCGCCGTCCTTGAACGACTGCGGGCGCAGCGTCAGCGCGAACTGCTGGCCCGGCTTTTGAAGCAGGTCGCGCAACAGGTCGCCCGAAAACAGCGTGTCGCGGAAGTTGTCCAGCGTCTGCTCGGACAGGCCGAACTGCGCCGGATCGAGCGGGCCGGGCACGCCGGGCGAGCCCAGCCGGTCGGACATCACCAGTTCCTTGGTGTCCGCCAGGCGCGCGAGCAGCGAGGACGGCAGGATCATCGGGCCGGCGATGTCGTAGCCCCAGCTGCGAAGGCCCGGGGCCCAGTCGAAGTCCAGGCCCTGCTTCGGGTCGCTGCACACGCCGTCCACGAAGAAACCGTAGCAGTCCGGGTCCTGCACCACGCGCTCGAGCTGCTCCAGCGGCGAGCCGTTCGGGCCCGACGCCGCGGTCATGTTCACGCGGATGCGCCCGCCGATGCCGCCGGGGCCGCCCGCCTCGCCGCGCATGCGGCTTTCGACCAGGCCCTTGCCCGTGATCTCGATCAGCCCGCCGTTGCTGTCCAGCGTGATCGCCTGCGCGGGCCGCGGCACGCGCGTGCCGGAGGGGCCGGCGTCGGCCACGGCGTCGATGGTGCCGGTGGCGCCCGACACGTCGATCAGCGCGTCCTTCTCGAGCCGCAGATCGCCCGCCTGGACCGTCACCGTGCCGCCGTCGCGCACTTCGCCCACGCGGCGGCCGGTGCTGTCGACGTGGATCAGCGGCACGCCGCGCGCCAGCAGTTCACCGCCGGCTTCGAGGGTGACCTTGCTGCTGCTCAGGCCGATGCGGCCCGCCGGTGCCTCCAGGCGCCCGGCGACCGTCAGCGCGCCCAGTTCGCCGCCGGCGTTCAACAGCAGGCTGCCGCCGGTGTCGGTGCGCACGGTGGCGCCGCGCGCGATGCGGATCGGGCCGTTCTCGGCGCCGAGCGCCAGCGATGCGGGCGCGCGCGCCGCGCGCTCCTCGGGCCGCAGCACGCCCAGGGGGGCGACGTCGGCCAGGTTCCGCCCGCTCGGCAGGTCGCGCCAGGCGAAGCCGTTCAGGTCGATGTGGGTGGCCTGCTGCGACACCGTCACGCCTTCGGGCACCACGATGCCGTTGCCTTCGCCACGCACCGAGACCGAGACGTTGCCGAACCCGCGTTCGCCGAAGAGCCCGGCCGGCAGCAGGGCCACGCCGGCCGCGGGATCGTCCGGTTGCGAAGCGGACGCAGTGGGCACAGTGGGCACGGCAGGCGCAGTGCCGCCGATCTGCACCTGCGAGGCGGCCTGCAGCGCCAGGCGGCCCGCCGAGCCGGCCGCATGCGCGCGCATGTCCAGTGCGCCCAGGTCCAGGTCGGGCGTCACGCCGGTCAGCGAGATCGACCCCGCATCGCCCACGCGCAGCGTCGGCAGGCCCTTGTTGCCGCGGTCCACGCGGCCGCCGCCCGACACGTCGAAGACGGCATCGCGATGCGCGGAGATCTTGCCGACGTTCAGCGTGATCGCGCCGCCGTCGATGGCCCAGGCGCTGGGCGAGACACCGTCGCGCCAGCTGTTGATCCATTGCCCGCTGGCGTCCAGGCGGCCCTGCTCGCCCACCTCCAGCACGCCGTTGACGGAAGACAGGCCGATCTTGCCGCCCGGCGCGCGGATCTGCCCCTGGATCCGGATGTCGCGGGTCGAGCCCTCGGTGCCGGCCACGGACAGCGAGGCACCCGGCGACAGGTTCAGCACGGCGCCCTTGGCGAGCTCGAAGTCGCCGTTGATGGTGTTCAGCACGATGGTGCCCATGCCCGAATCGCTGAGCATGTCGTCCGACAGGAAGGTGAGCTTGCGCGACTTCAGCTCGTCGGGCTTGACCTGCACGTAGAAGTCTTCGCCGAGCCTGGCCCTGGCGTCGAAGTCCTGCGCGAGCCGCCTCGGGTCATGGCTGACGACGATGGTGCCCGGCGACCAGGGCCTGCCGTCGGGCGTGTTCTCGCCCAGCTCCAGCCGCCCTCCCTTGCTGGCGCCCGGGTTCTTCGACTGGCGCTCCCCCACCACCACGCCGCCCAGCATGTCGCCCTCGAGCACCATGGCGTCGCCCGCGAAGACCTTCACGTCGCCCGCCTTGCGGCCTTCCGTGTAGCCGGCCTCCTTGAAGTCGGCGCCGATGATGGGCGAGCGCCACGTGGTCTTCACGCCCCAGCGCGCATGCTCGCTCGTGAACTCGCCGGCCAGGCCGGTGTAGTCGGTGTCGGACGCGGCGCGCTCCATGGTGTGCACGCGGCCGTCGGCGCCCATGAGCTTGGTGGCCGTGTTCATGCCGTCGCTGTAGCGCACCGAGCCGCCGGACACGTCGAGCACCGAGCCCGAGCGCGTGATCACCGCGCCGCCCGCGCGCAGGTCGATGCTGCCCGCGTCGGCCGAGAGCTCGCGCAGGTCGGTCTTGCCCACGCCCACCCAGCCGCTGACGTCGGCCAGCGGCGTGCCCACCCAGGCGCCCGGAACGTAGGTGACGCCGTCGGGGCCGAGCACCCATTGCACGCCCGCCATCGGGCCGTCCTTGAACACGCCGTTCACGCGGCGGTCGACGATCACCTTCTTGCCGCGCACCCACGAGTCGAGCAGCAGCGGCGAGTCGCGCAACTCGTTGATGCGCAGCTCGGCCTCGATGAAGTTGCGCGACATTTTCACCTGCATGCCCTGCAGGCCGGCCACGCTCAGGAAGGCTTCGCTGTCGAGGTAGATGCGGCTCTCGTCGCGCAGGCTGCCGGGCTTGAAGTACGGGAACTGCGTGAACATCGGGTTGACCGCCGACTCGGCCTTGATCGTTCCCGCCGGCACCAGCACGCCGGCCTTCGAGCGGATGTCGATCAGCTGCCCGTAGAGGCTCACGCGCCCGGGCTGGTAGCGCGTGGCGAGCGCGGAGGCCTCGATCTCGCCGGTGTCCGAGGCGTCGGGCAGGATCTGCGCGATGCTGCCTTCGCCCAGCGTCAGCGTGCCGGCCGACCAGTTGATCAGGTCGTCCACGCCGTCCGCGTACATGTGCGAGCCCAGGCCCCAGGCGCGCAGCAGGATCGAGCCGTTGCGGTTGTTCAGCGCGGTCGTCGAGCTCAGCACGCCCGACTGGCGCACGTCCTGCGCCTGCAGGGTGATGTTGCCGCGGTCGGCCTGCACGGTGCCGGTGTTGACCACCTCGTAGCCGACCGACTTGGCGCGAGCGGCCATCTCGGGCATGACGACGTCACGCAGGCCGTTGACGAAGTTCACGTCGGCATAGACGGCCACGAGCTTGAGCGCGCCCTGTATCTGCCCGCCGCCGAAGGCCCAGCCCGGCACCGCCGAGGCGGCCACGTCCAGGCCGCGGGGCGCGTTCGGGTCCTGCGCGGACGGTGTCTTCAGGTAGATGTTCTCGCCGGCCGCCAGGATCACCTGGCCGTCGGGCGCGGAGATGCGCCCCGCGTTGCGCACCTTGGGCGCGAACAGCATCACCTTGCCGCCGCTGTCCGCCGCCAGCTGCGCGCCGGCGTCCACCCGGACCTCGCCGGGCGCCGCGCCGGGATCGAAGCGGTCCACGCCGCCCATGCGGTCCGGCGCGCCGCCGGTGCCGGGCTTGAAGCCCGAGTCGCCGTAGATGGCGGGCCGCTCGGCGGTGAATTCGCCGAACTGCGGAACGGCGAAGTCGTTGCCCTGGTTGGCCAGGACCTGCGCGCTGTTGATGCCCAGCTTGAACTGCTTGTCCGACAGCGCCAGGCTCGACGCGACCAGCGAACGCGTGTTCACCTGGCTCGACCCGGTGAAGACGATGCCGTTGCGGTTGATGAGGTACACCGAGCCGTCGGCCTTGATCTGGCCCGCGATCTGGCTGGGCCGGCCGCTCGGGTCGTTGATGCGGTTGAGCGCGATCCATGCGTTGGTGCCGTCGGGCTTGGCCCCGCCCTTCTGGTCGAACTGCACCGTGGTGTTCTTGCCGACGTTGAAGCTCTCCCAGTTCAGGATCGCCTTGTCGTCGGTCTGCTTGATGCCCACCACCGTGCGGCCGCCGGCTGCTGTCTGCACCGGCGCATTGGCGTTGAGCCAGCCCGCGGTGAGGCTGTTGCCGTCCACCTTCAGGCCGCCGTCGGCCAGGCCGTCGGGAATGTCCGAGCCGCCGTTCAGCGCCGCCAGCCGCGCCGCCTCCTGCGAGGCCTGCTGCGCGGCGATGCCGCGCGCGGCCGCGTTCAGGTTGTTGATGGAGCGCTGCAGCTGCGCGTCGGCTTTCTGTTGCGCCCCCGGGTTGGTCAGCATCGATGCCGGCATGCCGTTGGGCAGCCGGCCGGTGGCCGTTGCCGTGTTCTGCGCCGCGTTCTTGGCCGCGAACCACGCGCCGCTGAAGGCCTGCTGCGCATGGGCATCCATGAGCGCGCCGTTGGCGGCAAGGACCACGGCAACGGCACGCGCGATGGGTGCCATGCGCAACGGCCGTCCCGCCGGCATCTTCCGTTCCTGCGCGCCGTTTCTCGGCGGGGTTGCTGCGCCCTGGGGTCCGCGTGTGCTCATGAGTCGTTCTGCCCGAAAGTTGAGTCGATGCACTAAGACGAACAGGCGCCCCTGTACCCCGCAACTTATTTTTCGCGCCGGCGCGCGTGGGCGCTCGCGACGCGGCGCGGGCTCAGCTGAGCACGATCACCCCGCCCGGCAGCGAGCGCGCGTCGAGATCGAAGGCGTGCTGCAGCTGCGCCAGCGCCAGGTCGAGCGATGCGATGTAGAAGCTCCCGGTGACGCGCCGGTCGCGCGCCGCGGCGTTCATCAGCATCACGCGGCCGGGCCGGTAGCGGTTGATCTCGTCGAGCACATCCGACAGCCGCGTCTGCGTGAACACCAGTTCGCCCTTGCGCCAGGCGGACAGGTTCGCCGGGCCGACCGGGGCCACGCTGCTCACCGCACCGGCGTCATAGACCGCCTGCTGGTGGGCCCGCAGCTCACGCGTGCCCGCGGGGTGCTCCATGCGCACCGTGCCCTCGATGCAGGTCACGCAGACCTTGCCCTGCAGGTAGCGGACCTCGAAGCGCCCCGCGTCGGTCAGGCTGCGGCCGGCACCGGCGGTGACGCCGAAGGGCCGGCCGCCGCGGCCCGCGCCCGTCAGGTCGATGGCCGCTTCGCCCGCGAGCAGGTCGATTCCCGTGGTCTCGTCGCCCGCCGTCTGCCGCCGGATGCGGGTCTGGGTGTTCAGGGTGACCTGGATGCGGTCCGTCAGCTGCACCAGCAGCTGCTCGCCCGTGGCGGTGCGGTAGTCGGCACCCCACTCGGCCGGCGCCGGCCACAGGCCGGCGGGCGGGCGGAACACGGCCACGCCGGCCACACCGGCCACCGCGGCCGCGCTGACGGCCGCGCCCAGGAAGGCCCGGCGCGGCAAGGCCGGCTTGTGTCGATGGCGCTCATGGAATGCGGCCGCCTCGGGGTTGGAGCGCAGCAGCCGGGCCGACGCCGGGCCGATCTCGGCCCATTGCGCCTTGGCCTCGCCGAAGGCCGCGGGGTGCGCCGGGTCGCGGGCCAGCCAGCGCTTGAAGCGCTGCGCATCCTGCGGCTTCACCGCGCCCGAATGGAGCAGGCGCAGCCAGCCCCACGCCTGCTGGCGCCGCTCGTCGGCCTGGAGGGCGAGGTCGTCTACGGATGTCGTCATGGTGTCAGGCGCCACGGCCGCGGCCACGGCGCTGCTGGCCGGGTACTTTGTCGGGGCCTTGGCCCGGTGCGCGGCGGGGGGCGATTCGGTTCTTCACACCGTATGACGAATGGCAACGCGCGACCCCGCAAAATTTATTCGTCATGGCTCATCCTGGCGCTCAGGTAGTCGTGCGCGCTCTTCAGTTCGTATTCGACGGTTCGCAACGAAACGCCCAGGCGCCTGGCCGCCTCGGGTTGCGTGAGCCCCTCCATGTGCACCAGCACGACGACCTCGCGCCGCCGCGCGGGCATGCGGTCCAGCAACCGGACCACCGCATCGAGCTGCGAACGCGCCTCGACCGTCCGCGCGGGGCCGGGCGCCGTGTCGGCGAGCTCCATCAGCGCGTCGACTTCGTCGAAGGGCAGGTTCCGGCTCTGGCGCCGCTGGATGTCCAGCGCAATATTGAAGGCCATGCGCACGAGGTAGCCGCCGGGCTTGCGGATCGGGCCGTCTTCGGTCCTTGCCTCTTCGTTCTTGCCCTGGTCGTTCACGCGCAGCCAGGTGTCGTGCAGCGCGTCCTCCGCCAGGTCCGTGTTGCGCAACGCCCGCCCCAGCTGGCGCTTGAGGGCGTCGTAGTGCCTGGACAGGTAGTCCATCAGGACGGGGCGCGTGTCTTCGGCCATGCTCACGACGCTTCGCTGGCGGCCGCGCCGCGGCAGCGCGTTCCACCGCGCGAATCCGTGGGCAGGACCAGCAGCGTCAAGGGCTGCGGCAGGTCCGGCGGCGGCGATTGCGCGAGGTGCACGCGCTGCAGGGTCTCCACCATCGCCGCATCCCTGGCGGCGTCGCCGGTGGAGCCGAGCAGGCGCGGCCGCCGGAGCTGGCCCGTGGCATCCACCTCGAAGCGCAACAGCGAGCGATACGTTCCCGGCCGCGTGCGGGCGTTGTCGCACAGCGCTTCCCAGACCTGCGCCTGCACCAGGCCCGGGTAGCCGTCCAGGCTTCCGAGGCCGGATGCGCGCGGAGCGGTCGCGGCAGCGCCGGCCGCCTTCAGCGACAGCGTGACGCCGGAACCCGTGTGGACCTTCTCCGCGACCAGGCCGGTGCCGTCCAGCAGCAGCCGAAGGGCGGCGTCGGGCGAATACAGGCCGCGCACGGCGCTCGATGTCAGCTCGCCCAGAATCTCGCTGCGAAAAAGCGCGGGCTGGCGGGTGAGCGCGGCATAGCGCTTGAGCGCATCGCCCAGCGGCTGGGCCGGGATGTCGAAGTCGAGCGGCCGGTCGGCGGCTTGGGGCGCGAGGTCCACCGGCGGCTCGCCGTCGTGCAGCGGCGGCGCGGGCGCGTCAGCCGCGCAGGCTGCACCCGCAAGCCGGAAGAGCACCAGCCCGCAGAGCACCGCCCTGCGGCATGTCACGCCGACGATACGCGCAGGCACGCGGCTCAACCCCGGCGCGCCGTGCTGCCGCGAACATCGGCATGGCTGCCGCAACGCTGCGGGTGCCATGGCAAGGTGAAGGTTCGAGTCGGCAAGGAATGCGCGCCATTCGGGAAACTTGCATGCTGTCACCGCCGTGTGACGGCCGCGTTGCAACCAAGGTGTTCAATACCCGCGCGCGGCACGAAAGCCACATGGCGGCAGGCCCCCTTCAATTGAACATGCCGCGCACCGCCCTGAGCGGCCGGGTCACGCGCCATGAGAACGATCCGGCCAGTTGCCGCACCATCGTCTCGGACTGCGCGAGCCGGTGCGCGAGCGCCTGGTTCGCCACGGCCAGCGCACGGGCCTGCAGCTCCATGGACGTCGCCGCGCCATGAACGGCCGAACGGCGCGCGCTCTCGAGTTCGTGCCGCTGCACGACCGCATCGCCCAGGCCGCTGAAGACCGCCTTGGCACGCCGTGCGCCTTCGGCGTCATGCGCCAGGTCCAGCAGCTGGCGCACACCCGCCGCCACCTGCGTGCCGACCTGCAGCACGCCCAGGCCCGACGCATGATCGAACTCGAAGTGCGGATGGCGCGGGGAAATCTCGCGCCAGTAGCGCCAGACCCCGAAGCCCCGCTCGCGGACCGCCGTGTCGTGGAACAACACGATGGCGCGGTCGGACAGCTTGGGCAGCCACGTCTCGAAATCGTGTCTGACGGCCTCGTAGGTGTGCAGGCCGTCGATGTGCAGCAGGTCGATCGAACCGTCCGCGAACGACGAGACCGCCTCGTCGAAGCCGGTGCGCATCAACTGCGAGAAGCCCGCGAAGTGACGCGCGTTGAAGCCCGAGAGGTCGCGGTACACGTCCTCGCCATAGGCGCCCGCGTGCGCGTCGCCTTGCCAGGTGTCTATCGCATGGCACTGCGTGGGGAGTTGCTCCGCGCGCACCGTCTGGCAGAAGGCGGCGTAGGACATGCCGCGGTGCGTTCCAAGCTCGACGAACCGGTTCGGCCGCGCCACGGCCGTCAACCAGGCGGCGAAAGGCGCATGTCCGATCCAGGCGCTGTCTACCAGGCGCTCGGGGCGAATGAACATCGCCATGTGGGGCTCGATGCCTATGAGTGTCGTCATGGGGGTCCGTTGTTTCCGGGGGGTGTTATGCAGACGGGTGAGCGGCGCCACGAATGACGTTTGTCATAAAACCTTCACGGAATCGCTTCGGCAGGCCCACCGGCGACGAACACGCCCGCGCGTCGGGTGGCGCGGGATCACGACCAGCCTGGGCGACACGGCTTTCACGCGGTCGGGCACCGACGGCGCGGGCCGGTGCCAGGCGCGTGCGGCCTGGCGCGCCTGCTATGCCTTGGCCAGGAACACCGCGACCAGGGCATTCGCGTGCCCGTGGCCCATCCGGTGCTCGGTCTTGAGCTTGCTGACGAGCGCCATGTGCTTGCGGCAATCGGCGCCCTGGAGAATTTCCATCCAGTGCGCGATCGGCTTGGCGTACGTCTTCTCGATGGAAGGAAAGTACGAGGCAGGTCCCTTCACCTTCGGTGATTCCGTCATGGTTCCCTCCGTTCTTGCAAGTTGAATTTGCCGATGGCGCCGACGCACGCAAGCGCACGGCCGGCCGACGATAGTGCCCGCCAGCGAGCGGCCGGGCGGGTGATTTCCCTGATCCGGAGATCACTGTCCTTCAACTTTCGCCATCGGCTGCCGATACATGGACAGTCATGCCCGATTCACATTCCAACCGCCCGTCCCAGCTCTTGGCCATCCTGCCAAGGCAGAACATCATCCAGGACGATGGTGTGCACGTGCTCGTCTCGACGAAAGACGTGGAAGGCGCACGCAGTGACGGCATGCTGCTGAGGCGATGCGATTTCTCTTTGTCCGCGCCGTTCGGCTACGTCTGCCTCGGCCACTTCAAGCACCTCGCCGAGAATTGCTGGCAGGCTTCGCTCGGGACACTGGTCCTGCTCGACGAAGGGGCCGAGCGGCCCGACCGGCTCTATGCAACGGAACTCGACGCGCTCGTCAGCCTTTGGGCGAGCCGAAGACGGTTGAGCCTGGCGAGGGTTTGAGTGCCCGCCTGACCGAACTTCGGCGAGAAGTTTCGGCACGGTTCGCGCGTTCCCGGCGGTCTCTGCGCGCGCTTGCATCGGATATGCTGCCCAGCTCGATTTTTTGACCCTGGAACGACCCGATGGAAGAAGTGAAGATCCTGCAGATCATGCCCGCCGATGGCTGGATGGCCGTGTACGACGGCGGCGACGACGGTGAGATGGAAGAACCCCTGGCCTGCTTTGCGCTGGTCTCGGTCGACTACCAGAACGGCGAAGGCCAACAGACCGAGGTGCGCGGGATGTCTCCCGATGGAAAGTCGATGGTCTTCGTGGAAGACGCTTCGAATTTCGTGACGATTCGCCCGGCCGAAGAAGAAGCCGAGGACGAAGACGACGAAGCGGACGCCGACACCGACGACTGATCGATCACACTGATCGCGCCGATCGCGCCGATCGCGCGCGAACAGGCAGCCCAGGAACTGGCGCAGTTCCTGGGCTTTTTTACGCCGGCATTTGCGGGCACGGCCACGCCGGGCTCATGGCGTCTCCCGCCATGCAGCGCCCGGCGTCATTGCGCGAATGCCCTGGAAGTGGTCCACATCGATGATGGCCTGCGCGAAGGCCTGCGGGGCTTCCTGCGGCAGGTTGTGGCCGATGCCGCCCGGCACGGTGCGGTGCTCGTACCTGCCCTTGAACTTGGCCGCGTATTGCGCAGGGGCCAGGTGCGGCGCGCCGTTGGCGTCGCCTTCCATCGTGATGGTGGGCACGGAGATGGGCGGTGCGCCGGCGAGCTTGGCTTCGATGTCGTCGTACTTCGCTTCACCGGCCGCCAGCTGCAGCATCCAGCGGTAGTTGTGGATCGAGATGGCCACGTGGTCCGGGTTGTCGAACGCGGCGGCGGAGCGCCTGAAGGTTGCCTCGTCGAAATTCCACTTGGGCGACGCGGTCTGCCAGATGAGCTTGGCGAACTCGGCGCGGTACTTTTCGTAGCCGGCGCGGCCGCGATCGGTGGCCAGGTAGAACTGGTACCACCACTGCACTTCGGCTTCCGGCGGCAACGGCTGAAGCCCCACCTTGGGGTTCGACAGCAGGTAGCCGCTCACCGAGACCAGCGCCTTGCATCGCTCGGGCCACAGCATGGCCAGGATGCACGCGGTGCGCCCGCCCCAGTCGCAGCCGCCGACCACCGCCTTGTCGATTTTCAGTGCGTCCATCAGCGCGATGGCGTCGAGCGCCACGGCCGCCTGCTGCGCGTTGCGCGGCGTGTCCTTCGACAGGAAGCGCGTGGTTCCGTAGCCGCGCAGGTACGGCACGATCACGCGATACCCGGCGGCGGCAAGCAGCGGCGCCACGTCCACATAGGTGTGAATGTCGTAGGGCCAGCCGTGCAGCAGCAGCACCGGCGGCCCGTCGGCAGGGCCGGCCTCCGCATAGCCGACGTTCAACGGACCGGCGTCGATCTGCTTGAGCGGGCCGAACGAGGTGCAGGTGCCGGGCTTGGTTGCCGGCACGGCGGAAGACGGCGTGCGCGTTTGCGCCGAAGCCCCCGTGAGCAGGCCGATTTGCCCTGCGACAAGCGCGGCGGTCGTGGTGCCGAGGAAGCGGCGGCGGGAGTGAATCTCTTCTGACATGGTGGGTCTTTTCGTTGTTGGCATTGCGGCAGAAAGCAGCCTTCGCATCCGGTCGATGCGCGCACCCAGTAGATGTGGCCGTTGTATCTGGCATATGTCATGGCACCCCGTGGTTTGCATCCTCGTGTTGATCAAGGCCTCCGGGATACACGCCCGTACATTTCTCCTTCGCGTTCGCCTTCGCCTTCGCCTTCGCTGTCTCGCGCGAAGGGGCCAAATGCGCGCACAGCCACCGAGCCTCGCCTAATTCCTCTCCCGGACAATGCGCGCATGCCTCCTCGCCACCGCATCGTTGCGCTCATCGTCGCCTCGCCCCTGTTCCTTCAGAACCTCGACACCTCGGTGATGGCCACGGCGCTGCCGACCATTGCGCACGCGCTCGACGTGAGCGTGCTGCACCTGAACCTGGCGATCACCTCGTACCTGCTGAGCCTGGCGGTGTTCCTGCCCGTGAGCGGGTGGCTGGCCGAGCGCTTCGGGGCCAAGCGGGTGTTCTGCGTGGCGGTGGCGCTCTTCTCGCTGGGCTCCACGCTGTGCGGCGCGGCGCAGACGCTGCCGCAGCTGGTGGGGTTCCGCGTGCTGCAGGGGCTGGGCGGCGCGATGATGCTGCCGGTGGGCCGGCTCATCCTGTTGCGCAGCGTGCCGGCGTCGCAGATGGTGTCGGCCATGGTGTGGTTCACGGTGCCGCCCGCGTTCGGGCGGCTGGCCGGGCCGCTGTTCGGCGGGGCCATCGTCACGCTGACCTCCTGGCGGTGGATTTTTCTCGTCAACATTCCGTTCGGGCTGATCGCGATCGCGGCCGCGCTGCGCTTCATCAACGACACGCCCGAAGACAGCTCGCCCGCGCCCTTCGACACCGAAGGCTTCGTGCTGCTGGCCCTGGGCCTCACGGCGCTGCTGGGCAGCCTGGAGATGGTGGGCAAGGGGCTGTTGCCGGCCTCGGTCATCTGGGCGATGGCGGGGTTCGGCACGCTGGCCTCGCTGCTGTATCACCTGCGAAGCCGCGGCAAGGCGAACCCGCTGATCGACCTGGGCATCCTGCGGTTCTCGACCTACCGCGCGTCGATCGTCGGCGGCACGCCGCTGCGCATTGCCATCGGCGCCTCACCCTTCCTGCTGCCGCTGATGCTGCAGCTGGGCTTCGGGCTTTCCCCGCTGGTGTCGGGCAGCCTGACGATGGCCTCGGCGCTGGGCTCGCTGGCCACGCGCGCGGTCATGGCCAAGGCCATTCGCACGGTCGGGTTCCGCCCGCTGCTGGTGGGCGCCACCTGCCTCACCAGCCTCTTCTACCTGAGCTGCGGCTACTTCAGGCCGAGCACGCCGCATGTGCAGATCTTCGTCACGCTGATGTTCGGCGGGCTGGTCAACTCGATGGCGATGGTCTCGCTGCAGACGCTGGGCTACTCGCAGATTCCCAAGCCCCGCATGAGCCATGCGGCCACGCTGAACAGCATGGCGCAGCAACTGTCGCTGAGCCTGGGCGTGACGCTGGGCGCCACGCTGGTCACGCTGGCCGCGTGGTGGAACGGCAGCGGCGCGAACCGGCTGACGGCGGAAGATTTTTCTCCGGCGTTCGGCGTGGTGGGCGCGATGACGCTGCTGTCGCTGCTGTCGTTCACCAAGCTCTCGAAGGACGAAGGCGCGGGGTTGCGCTGAACGCCGTGTTCGGCGGCCCGGGCTACGTCACCACGGCCAGCAGGCTGACGATGCCGATGCCCAGCGCCGCCAGCGCGTCGCCGGCGATCAGCCCGCCGCCGAACAGCGACGCGCTGCTCATGTCCTGCGGCGCGTCGCGCCGCGCGGGCGCGCGCGCCGACCACCAGCTGCCCGCCACGCCGCCCGCCCCGAACTACAGCGCGGTCGGCAGGTTGATGAAGCCGCCGAAGGACAGCGCATAGGGCGAAGGCAGCACGATCGCGTCGAGCACGAAGCCGCGCGGGCGCAGCCACTTGCGCAGGCTCTCGATGACCAGGCCGGCCGCAAGGCCCACGCCGATGGCGGTGCGCTGGAACGGCAGGTCGTCGGTCAGGCTGCGCAGCACGCCCAGAAACTTGTAGGTCATGGCCGAGCTCCATTCGGCGGGCTGCTGGCCGGCCTTCATGACGGTCTGGTCTTGCAGCAGCACGGGGTAGGCCGCCATGAAAAGCCGCGCGAACACCACCGCCAGCACGGCGCCCACCACCACGCCCAGCACCTGGTAGCGGAACTGCACCACGCGCGAGGTGCCGAGCCGCCAGCCGGTGGAGCGGTCCTGCTGCATGTCGCACGCCACGCCGGTCGCCACCAGCAGCACCGCGCCGGCCATGAGGCCCACGCCGGGGTCGCGCAGGCCCAACGCGGCAAGGATGACGATGGTCACCACGAAGGCCGAGGAGATCGGGTTGGAGTCGCTCACGCCCACCGAGATGCCGTTGACCAGCGCGAAGAGAAACACCAGCGCCACGGCCACCGCCAGGAAGAACACGGGCTGCCCGAGCAACCAGTGGCCGCAGGCCACCGTGGCGCCCGCCCAGAAGAGCACCCACAGCACCAGGCGCAGGGTGTTCACGCGCTGCCAGTCCTTGACGGCCGGCTCGGGCGCGCCGTGCACCGCTGAGAGCCGCTGCCCGCACGGCAGGGCGCGCGCGAAGATGAGCGCCATGTCCACCAGCGCCGCGCCCATGATGGCGCCGAGCGCAATGAGGAACATGATCTTGCGTGGCGGGTCGCCCGCCTGCAGCCAGCCGATGGAAACGAAGTACGGCTGCAGCACCACGCCCAGCAGCGCGCCGGTCACCGCGGGAACGCCGATGCGCGCCCCCACGACGAGCCCCGCGCCAAAGGTCGAGGCCGACAGCCCGATGGCCCCGAGCACCGCCAGCCGCGCCGAGGCCAGGCCCGCGACCGCCCCCAGCGCCATGCCGCCGCCGAGCTGCAGCACCGAGCGGCGCAGCAGCGCGGGGTCGGTCAGCGCGCGCAGGATGTTGGCCACCGCCAGGCCCGACGGGTAGGCCAGGCGCATGCGGTCGACCAGCATCGGCGTGTAGAGCATGCCCACGCCCACGCCGAACATGCCGACGCAGCCGAGGTACACCGCCATCTGCCAGGCCGGCGGCTGCGGCAGCCCCAGCCACGCCTGCGCCTGCAGCAGCACGCCCAGCCCGCTCATGCTGGCCACCGAGGCGGCGGCCGTCTGGATGTAGTTGGCGCCATGCCGCCCGGCCGCGCCGTAGCCCGCGGTCACGGCCGAGCCCAGCAGGCCCGCCAGCACCTGGCCGCCGACGAAGAAGCCGATGGAGAAGTTCATGTAGGCCGCGGTCACGCCGGCCAGCGGACCCAGCACGAAGATGCCCATGACCGCGAGCAGCAGGTGGTAGCGCCAGCTGCCTTCGGCGGGCAGCCAGCGCCAGCGGGGGGTTCGGGAGGAATCCATTTCCATGGACGGGGATGATCGCGCACTTGGCTTGCGGCATGTGGCCTGCGGTGCGCGTTCGACTGGCATCTCGGCCGTAACCACCACAGGCGCGGCGCCCGGGACATGGCGAACTTCTTCGACAACTCGCGCAAGGGCGACGAAGGCCCGGCGTCTGAAAGAGGCCTCGCGATACTCGAGGCCAACTTCGATGCGGACACCAGCAACCACCATCGGCTGTTGACGCGTTCGCCGCTGGCCGCAAGCGTGCTCTTCCTGTCGCACGACGGAGATACGCGCGTCGTGTTCGATTCGGCCAGCGCCTTCCTGGAAGCCGTGCGCAAGGCCCGCGACAGCGGCCTCGATGTGCCGGGGCTGCACCCGGCCTGCTCGCCGGTCGCGCAAGACCAGGCCGCGCTGAGCACGTTCATCCGTGGGCTCCTGGATGCCGCAGACCTGGGCGATGCCGTCGTCGCGCTGGTGCCTTCGATGGACCTGCAAGATGCCGACCTGCTGAGGCGGCTTGCGCAGGACGAAGACTTCCATCTCGGCGAAGCGGTCGGCATCGAGATCGGGACACGGCCCTCGCCCGCGCTCCTGCAAGACGAACAGGTGCTGGCAAACAGCTTGGCCGATGGCGCGCAAGTGGGCGTGTCGAGCGCGGAGATTGCCGATGCGACGGCGTTTGCCGTTGTCTTTCCGGCGGCGCAGGTTGGCACGGTGCTTCGGGCTTGATGGCTGCTTCAATTTTCAGATGACCACGCGCACCCATGCGGCTTTCTGGCGCGCCGGTGCCTTCATGAACACGGACAACCGGAGCTATCACCTTTGAACACGAATTCATTTGAAGGAATCAGGATCCTGACAAGCGCCGAAGCAGTGCGCTGTCGCCCGCAGATGTACTTCAATGTCGACGACCCCGACGTCGCTGCAACACTGGCCATGCAGGCCTTGTGCCATGCGGTCGACGACGCCATCGACGATCGATGCACACGGATCCGGATGCGCATCGACGGTGCGGAAATTGAAGTGCGCTACGACAGCGGCATGCCGCTCGATCACGACGCGGAGCACCCCGAACGATCGATAGCGCAGGCCTTTCTCACGATCCACGCCGCCTGCCATTCGCGCAAACGCCATCTGGAGGTGGGTTCGGACCTCTGCCAGATCGGGCTCGCCGTATTGAACGCCGTCTGCAGCAAGCTCACCGCCGACATCCGGCAAGGGGGAAAACAGGTGCTGATGACTTTCGAACGCGGCGAGCTGATAGAAGGAAACGGGCCCGCTGTTTCATCCACGGAAGAGCCCGACGAGACGCGGCTGCGTTTTGCGCTCGATTCGCAGGTGCTGCCGAAGAACCAGCCCGCAGAAGACGCGCTGCGTCGTGCGCTGGGCGATGTGCGTTCGCGGCTTCCGAAACTCAAGATCGAAATGGAATACGCGCACCGCGATTGACGCGCGGTTCGAGAAGCTGCGCAGCCCTACCAGTTCACCGACGCCACGCAGCGAACCGGCAGCCCTGTCGCCTTGCCCGTCGCCGACACCGACCCCTCGGTTCTCGTGTGCGCCCAGCCCTCGGTCAGGCTGGCCTGGGTCGAGCTCCACCGCTGTGGGTCGGTGCCGGCGAACCATCCCAGGCCGTGGTCGATCAGGTTCTTCTGGATGCTTGCGCCGCCCGTGCTGCAGGGCGTTCCCGAGCCCAGTTGGCAGTTGGCAGTTGGCAGTTGGCAGTTGGCAGTTGGCGGATGGCGGATGGCGATGGCGGGCACGTACCAGTTCAACCCGCCCTGCGTGTTGGACGCGCCGGCCGTCGGCGACGCGGCACCCGGGACGTTCGCGTTGCCCCAGATGCAGAAAGGCCACAAGACGGCCCGCGGCGACAATGCAGCATTCCCCCCCGCCATTCTTGCCATCCGTCACCTGCTTCTGCACGTTCCGATGATGTTCCGCCTTCTGCAATGCGGCCCCCGCGGCGCCAACCCTTTTCGAATCGCCATCCGTTTCCCGCACCTGCGCGTGCTGCTGGCCGTTGCGCTGGGGTTGCTGCTGTCGACCTTCGCCGCCGCGCAGCAGCCCGACGCCCCGCGCCCGCCGCTGAGCGTGCAGCGCCAGCCGAACGGGCTGCCGGCCGTGCACCAGTTGCAGGTGTTCGAGGACCAGACCCGCTCGCTGGGCATCGAGCAGGTGCGCGCGCCTTCGCAGCAGGGGCGGTTCGCCTTTCCTGACGACCCGCTGCGGGGCAAGGAATCCGACCGGGTGCTGTGGTTCAAGCTGCAGATGCGGCTGGCCGACCCCACCGACGCCGCGGACGCGGCACGCGAATGGCTGATGCTGGTGCCGACGGTTTCCACGCACGACCTGCGTTTCTACGGCCCCTTCGACGAGAACGGCCGCGCGCTGGCCGCGCCGGTCACCACCGGCATGCGCTATCCGTGGGCGAGCCGGCCGGCGGCGTCCGAGCAGATGGCGTGGCGCTTCCAGCTGCCGGGCCCGGGCACGTACACCGCGTACTTCCGGGTCGAGTCGACCTTCGCGCGCATCTACGACGTGACCGTCTGGGACCCGGCCGACTACCTGCAGTCGACGCAGGACAAGCGCATGTTCGACGGCGTGACCTACGGCATCCTGATCGGCCTGATGGTGTACGGCCTGGTGCTGTTCAAGGTGTTCGGCGAAGGGCTGTACGGCTTCTACATGCTCTCCTGCGCATGCGGCGTGCTGGCGCTCGGCAGCATCAACGGCCACGCCTTGCGCTACCCGTTCGCACACTGGCCGGAGGCGGCCGGCTTCGCGTACACGGCGGGGCCGGCGCTGTGGGCCATCTGCAAGCTGCAGTTCGGCCGGCGGCTGTTGCGGCTGCGCCATTTCGCGCCGCCGCTGGACTGGCTGGTGCAGGCCTTCACGCTCGCACTGGCGCTGGCCATTCCGTACGCCAACTGGGGCGCGCACCCGCTGATGACCTTCCGGCTGGTGCAGATCTCGGTGATGGCGTCCACCGTGGTGATGGTGATCGGCGCGCTCATCGCGATGCGTCGGCGCTACTGGCCGGCGGTGCTCTACTTCTTCGGCGTGGCGCTGCTGCTGGGCGGCGTCGGGGCCATCGTGGTGGCGAGCTGGGGCTGGATCGAGTGGGCGCCGAACCAGATGAACATTTCGCAGGGCGCGCTGGTGGCCGAGCTGATCGTGTTCGCCGTGGCGATGGGCTCGCGCCTGCAGCTGGTGCTGCGCTCCGAGCAGGCGCTCACCGAGCGCACGCAGCAGCTGGTGGAGGCGCTGGGCACCGACGCGCTCACGGGCGCGTCCAGCCGCGCCGGCTTCGAGAGCCGCGGCGAGGAATGGCTGCAACGGCAGCAGCCGTTTGCCCTGATGCTGCTGGACCTGGACGGCTTCAAGGGCGTGAACGACGCGCACGGCCATGCGGCCGGCGACGCGGTCCTGATCGCCATCGCGCAGCGGCTGCGCCAGCAGTTGCGCAAGGACGACGTGGTGGCGCGCTTCGGCGGCGACGAGTTCGCGGTGCTGGTGATGGGCACGCCGACGCGCGACGCGCTGAGCCAGATGGCGCTGCGCATGATCGAGGCCGGCCGGCAGCCGGTCGACTACGAGGGCCGCGATGTGTCGGTGGGCATGAGCCTGGGCGTGGCGTGCAGTCCGGGCGACGGCGACACGCTGGCGCGGCTGCTTCGCTCGGCGGACCGCGCGATGTACCACGTCAAGCAGCGCGGCACGGCGCCGTCGTTCATGTTCGCTGCCGACCTTGCCGCCATCGACGCGCCGCGCAGCCAGCCGGTGCCGCTGGACGCGCAACGCCCGGACGGAGACACCGCGCTGGGAAGCCGCTGAGCCTGCGGGCCGGGCGGCGGTGCCGCTCGACCGCCGGCAACGGGTGGGCGAGGGCCGTCGGGTAGGAATACTCCCACGAGCCACAAGGAGGCGATAGTTCACACTCGCGGGACATCACTCGAGCCGTGGGTCTGGCACGCCCCTGAAGACCAATGAAAGACATCGCATCGCCGGGGCTGTCCGTCGCCAACCTGACCGACACCGACTATCGCCGGATGGTCGACAGCCTCACCGACTACGCGATCATCTTCCTGGACCCGAACGGCCACGTCGTGAGCTGGAACGATGGCGCCCGGCTGCTGAGCGGCTACGACAGCGCCGATATCCTGGGGCGCCATTTCTCGGTCTTCTACCCGCAGGAAGCGCTGTCGCGCGGATGGCCCGACCACGAGCTCGCGCAGGCCGGCATCGTGGGGCGTTTCGAGGACGAGGGCTGGCGCCTGCGCAAGGACGGCACGCGCTTCTGGGGCAACATCGTCATCACCAGGCTGGCGGGCCCCGACGGAGCCACGCGCGGGTTTTCCAAGATCATTCGCGACCTCAGCGACCGGCGAAAGCAGGAAGAGCTGCTGCGCGCCAGCGAGGAGCGGTTCCGGCTGCTGGTCGAGGGTGTGAAGGACTACGCGATCTTCATGCTCGACCCCAGCGGGCACGTGGTGAGCTGGAACCTCGGCGCGGAGAAGAACAAGGGCTACAAGGCACACGAGATCATCGGGCAGCACTTCTCGACCTTCTATCCGCCCGACGTTGCCGCGCGCGGATGGCCCGGCCAGGAGCTGGCGAACGCGCTGCGCGACGGCCGTTTCGAGGACGAGGGCTGGCGCGTGCGAAAGGACGGCACGCGCTTCTGGGCCAGCGTGGTGATCACGGCCATCTACGACGCCACCGGCCAGCACAAGGGCTTTGCCAAGGTCACCCGCGACCTGACCGAACGCCGCAGGATCACGGCGCTGGAGGACGAGGGCAAGCGCATGACCACCTTCCTGGCGATGCTGGGCCACGAGCTGCGCAACCCGCTGGCGCCGATCTCCAACGCGCTGGAGCTGCTCAAGCACGAGAAGGCGCCCTCGCGCATCCTGGTCAGGACGCGCGAGATCATCGGGCGCCAGTTGCAGCAGATCACGCGGCTCATCGACGACCTGCTGGACGTGGGCCGCATCACCAGCGGGCGCATCCACCTGGAAGCCAAGCCGGTGCGGCTTCGCGACGTCATCGTCGACGGCGTGGAGGCCATACGGCCCGCCATCGCGTTGAAGTCGCAGACGCTGGCGCTGAACATCGACGGACCCGACCTGTGGGTGACGGGCGACCGCGCGCGGCTGATCCAGGTCGTGAGCAACCTGGCGCACAACGCGTGCAAGTTCACGCCCAGCGACGGGCACATCTGGATTCGCCTGGACACCAACCGCGACAACAGCGCGGAAGCGGAGATCCGCGTGCAGGACGACGGACCAGGCATTCCGCGCCAGGACCTCGAGCGGGTCTTCGAACTCTTCGCGCAGGGCGAAAGGGAACTGGCGCGAACGCAGGGCGGTCTCGGCCTGGGCCTGAGCCTGGTGCAGCAGCTCACCACGCTCCACGGCGGCTATGTCAGCGTGTTCAGCAACGGCCGCGAAGGCGAAGGCAGCGAGTTCCTGGTGCGCCTGCCCGTCGCACCCGTGCCCGACACTCTGGGCCACGCCGAACGCGACGGCAACCAGAAGCTGGTGCTGGTGGTGGACGACAACCAGGACGCGGCGGAGACCCTGTCGCTGCTGCTGGAGACGCTGGGCTATTCATGCCGCATCGAGCACGACGGCGTCGCCGCGATCGAGGCGGTCAAGGCGCACCGGCCCGACGTGGTGCTGCTCGACATCGGCCTGCCCGGCATGGACGGCCGCGAGGTCGCCAAGCGCCTGCGCGCCGACCTGATCGACCCGCCCCAGCTGATTGCCATCACGGGCTATGGACAGCCCGGCGATCGCGACATGAGCCTCGACGCGGGATTCTTCGCGCACCTGACCAAGCCCGTCGACATCGAGCGCCTGACGTTGGCGCTCGAGCAGATCTACGCGAAGAAACGCTGAAGCCGGCGGTTCGCCATCGGCGATTGCAGGAGTCTCGATTTCCTCAACGAGGGTTTCACCCGCTGTGTTTGCTGCGTCGCACAAACCATCATCGGCGTCGAGATGCTGCTCGCCGCGCATTCAGGCGCCGTGTTCGTAACCGTTGCCAGAAATCGGTTTGGAGCATCTCAATGCTTTTGACGGATGAGGGGCACGGCGCCGCCACAGGGAGAGAAAAAAAGGTCGGGCCTCAACGGGCGTGCTCGCCCTTTGACGAAGGGTCGTGGCCATGCCGATCCAGGAACGCCCGAACGACGCGGCGCACGCGCTCCTTGGCGACCTCGGCAGAAGGCTGGTGAACGGCTGCCACCAGGCACTGCAACTCGCCCCTGTGGCGCAGTTCGACCCGCAACTCCGCAGGCTCCCCGTTGCCGCCCCGGCGGGACACGACCGCACTCCAGCCGGTTGGTAAAAGTGCGTCCCACTCGCGTTCCATGGCCTACGGTTTGCAACATCGACAGCCCGTGGCACGTAGGACGTCTTCGCCTTCGCTGTCCCATCGCGGGGGCCACCCGCGACGGCGCATTCAATGACAGCCGCCGGCATCGAGGTTGCCGCGCTTTCGCAACGGCTGCCGCAGCGCCTCTACCAGCGCCGGCCGACTGTCAAAACCGGGCGCACCGCGCGGGCGCGCAAGACGGGCGACTTGCCGGCCGATGCATCGGTCACTCCTTGAGACGAGGCGCCGCCCGTTCACGTTGCCGAAGCGCCCACTCGGCGACGAACTGCTCCGCATGCACCTTGGCGCGTGCATAGGCGGCCTCGCGGGTCGGCTGCTGTGTCAGAACGAAGACACAGCGCGCGTCGCGGCCTTCGCGCAGTTCCGCCTTGCCGGCGAAGCACCCGTCGGCCGACTTCTGAAGCTCGACCGAACAGGTCCAACCCTCGGGCAGGCCGAACTCAGGGATATTGCCGTTCATGCAGCAAACATACCCCTCGCGCGAGGGAAATCAACTGCGATCTTCGGGGGGAGGGTCTTTTGACAACTGGCCAGCCGCCGCGAACTGCGGCGCCGGAAGAAAAGTCAGCCGCGGCGGGCCGCTACGATGGCCGCGATGTCGATCTTCCCCATGTCCATCATGGCGTCGAACGCACGCTTGGCGGCCGCGCGGTCGGGGTCGGCGATCGCGTCGGTGAGTGCGCGTGGCGTGATCTGCCAAGACAGGCCCCACCTGTCCTTGCACCACCCGCAGGCGCTCTCCTGGCCGCCGTTGCCGACGATGGCGTTCCACAGGCGATCGGTTTCGGCCTGGTCGTCGGTCGCCACCTGGAACGAGAAGGCTTCGTTGTGCTTGAACACCGGGCCGCCGTTCAGGCCGAGGCAGGGAATGCCGAGCACCGTGAACTCGACCGTCAGTACGTCGCCCTGCTTGCCATCGGGGTAGTCGCCCGGCGCTTGGTTGATCGCGCCCACCGTGCTGTCGGGAAAAGTCTTCGCATAGAACTTCGCGGCGTCCAGGGCCGTGCCGTCGTACCACAGGCAGATCGTGTTCTTGCTCACCATCGTGGGTCTCCTTGTTCCGTCGTCACTCGGTCAGGTCCGGCTCGTGCCTTGTTCGGCCTTGTGTATCAGGCGTCAACATCGATCAGGGCCAGCCCGCTCTCGCGGTTGCAGGTCTTGCGCAGGTAGCCCGGCGACTCGATCAGCAGCACCTCCAGCGTGGGTTGCACCGTGGCCTGCAGCAGATGGCCGCCGACGGTGCTGCCGTCGCGCCGCCCCAGCACCGCATGCGCGTGCACCTTGGGCTCGTCGCCGTCGAGCGCGATGTCGCCGTTCAACGAGAGTACCTCGACCTGCTCGTCGACGGGTATCCGTTCGTACGCCTTGAGCTCCCAGTCGAAGTAGCCGAGCACGGCGCCGCGCAGCGCGCCTATCGCGCTGAAGCGGCTGGCCGACAGCGCGTGTTCCTTGGCGTACTGCTCGAGGAGGGAAACGACGTCGTCGCCCTTCTCGAAGATGAGCGCGATGGTGCGTTCGGGGCCTTGGTTGAGGATCTTGGACTTCATCTGGGCTGTTCCTTGTTGCCTGACCTGTTGCCAGACGGTTGTGCTGATGGCGGCGTGGCTCAGCGCGGGGTGTTCCGCTTGCAATCCGCAGCGGCGCCCCTGCAGTCGTCCTAGCGTGACGGTGCCGCGCCGGAACCGCTGGCGGCACCAGGATTCGCATCGGCCGGCGGCTTCTCGATCAGGCCGGGGTCCTTGTCGAGCGGCGCGGGCCTGGCCAGCCGCGGGTCCACCTTGGTGGCGGGCGGCTTCAGGACCATCGCCTTGTCGGCGCCCTGTTTCGAGCCGTCGACCTCGGCCGGCATCGGCGGCTGGGGCGCCGGTTGTGCAGCCGCCGACCCGGCCGCCAGCACCATGGCGCCGGCCAGCAGAACGGCCTTCTTGATTCGGGTTGACATGTGTGCGGCAAACATCTGTTTCGCTCCTTCGGGTCGAGCTAGAAGCCCGACAACCTCGCCCCTTACTCCTGCTTCGAACCCTTCCATGAACGGGGCACGGGCCGTGTAGGCGTCCTTCGCACATGCCCGCGAGCCACGTTCTCAGCGGCGCACCGACCGGGCCGCAAGGGAACTATGGGCCTGCGGCGCGGGTCTGGACCACTCCGCCTTACGTAAACTGTCCCCCGGATGAATCAAGAGCCAGACTTTTTCGAGCACCTTCGCGCCGAGTTGCGCGGCGGCCGTGTCTGGCTCGACCGGGCCATCGTGCTGGGCTATGCCATTGCGGCCGGGCTCTTCGTGGTGGGCTTCACGATGGCCAGCGACTGGGCCTTCGGACTGTTCCAGCGCCTCTACACCGCCTGGCCGTGGACCGTGCTGCTGACGACGCCGCTCATCACCGCAGGCATCGTGTGGTTCACGCGGCGCTACTTTCCGGGCGCGAGCGGCTCGGGCATTCCGCAGATCAAGGCGGCGCTGCACCCCTCGCTGCCCGAGGCGCGGCGCTTCGCCTTCGCCTCGCTGCGGCTCACGGTCGCGAAGATCGGGCTGGGCGTGGCCGGCTTTGCCGCCGGCCTGTCGATCGGGCGCGAAGGCCCGTCGGTGCAGGTCGCGGCCGGGGTGATGCAGCACGCGCGGCGCTGGCTCTCGCCCCACACCGCCATCGACGGGCGCGCGCTGCTGGTGGCCGGCGGGGCGGCCGGCATTGCGGCGGCGTTCAACGCGCCGCTGGCGGGCGTGGTGTTCGCCATCGAGGAACTGTCGGGCCGGCTCGAGGCGCGCTCCAGCGGGCTGATCATCACGGCCATCGTGCTGGCGGGCCTGGTGGCCGTTTCGGTGTTCGGCAACAGCAGCTACTTCGGAGTGATCCGCGTGCCGCGGCTGGGGTGGGACGCGCTCGGGCCGGGCCTGGCGGTCACGCTGCTGAGCGGCGGCGCGGGCGGCCTGTTCGCGCGGCTGCTCACGGCGTCGCTCACCGGCGCGCCGGGGCGCTTCAACCGCTGGCGCGCGCGCTTTCCGGTGCGCTTCGCAGCCTGCGGCGGGCTGGCGGTGGCCGTCATCGGGCTGGTGACCGGCGGCGTGACCTTCGGCGCGGGCTCCGAGGCGGTCAAGCAGATGCTGCAGGGGCACGACGAACTCACGCCGCTGTACACGGTGCTCAAGTTCGTGGCGACCTGGCTCACGGCCTGGTGCGGCGTGCCGGGCGGCATCTTCGCGCCCTCGCTGTCGATCGGCGCGGGCATCGGCGACGCCGTTGCCCGGCTGGGCAGCGGCGAGCTGGGGCCGGCGCTCATCGCGATGGGCATGGCCGGCTTCCTGGCGGCGGTGACGCAGGCGCCGCTCACGGCCTTCATCATCGTGATGGAAATGGTCGACGGCCACTCGATGGTGCTGAGCCTGATGGCCGCGGCCATGCTGGCCAGCTTGGTCTCGCGGATGATCAGCCGGCCGCTGTACGAGACGCTGGCCGAGCACATGGTGCGGGCCGACAAGGGCTAGCAGCCCCGGTCGCCCGGTCGCCCGCTCGCCCGCTCCCCTGGCGCGTCGCCGGTCAGCGCATCAGCGTGTTCGACGGCAGCGTCTCGTCCAGCAGCTTGCGCCCGGTCTCCACGCCCGCCACCGGCAGCAGCTTCGCGTCGAGCAGGCCCACCTGCACCAGCACGCTGGCCTGGTCCCAGTAGATGTGCTCGTGGTAGAGCTTGTCGCCGCGGAACTTGATGACCGCCAGCAACGGCACTTCCACGCGCTTGCCGGTGGGCTTGACGCCCGGCAGCATCCACGGGATCTCGGTGGTGTGGGTGAAGCAGAACAGCATCTCGTCGACCACCTGCGTGGCGCCCACGGTGCGCGAGATCGGCACCAGCGAGGTGTCGGGCGGGTTGCTGTTGACGAAGTGGTTGGTATAGAACGCGTGCAGGTCCTTGTAGCCCACGCCGCCGGTCATGGTGGGGATGTGGTTGACGTAGGGCTCGGCCACCATGGTGCCCATGGTGTCGTCGACGTTGCGCGTGCCGAACTCGTACTCGCAGTGCTTGTCCCACAGCGCGGAAAGGTCGTAGTCGGGGCCGATGGCGCCCTTCAGCGTGGCGATGCTGCGCTCGTGCGCCATGAGCGCCGAGGGCTTGTGGAAATGCTCGCCGCCCGTGCGCGCAAAGGCGTGGTCCATGCCGGGGTACACATGCAGCGAGACGCCGGGCCGGCCCTTGAGCGTGGCCAGGATGCGGTCGCGCGCCTCGGGCGGGCAGAACTTGTCGAGCTCGGCGATGTGCAAGGTGAGCGGGCGCTTGATGTTGTCGGCCTCGCCCAGCGCGGCGTCGATGCCCACGCCGTAGTAGCCGACGGCCACGTCCGCGTCGGTGCGGCACGCCGCGAGGTACGCGAGCTTGCCGCCGAGGCAGAAGCCGAGCACGCCGACCTTCTTGCCCGGCACTTCGGCGCGCGCGCGCAGCGCGTCGATGGCGGTCTGCATGTCCTCCATGCCCCTGGCTTCGTCGAAGCCGCCGTACAGCGCAAAGGCGCGCTGCCAGTCGGCT
This sequence comes from Variovorax sp. OK212, assembly GCF_900112425.1. Taxonomy (GTDB): domain Bacteria; phylum Pseudomonadota; class Gammaproteobacteria; order Burkholderiales; family Burkholderiaceae_C; genus Variovorax. The sequence continues at coordinate 53,734 of NZ_FOLP01000029.1, forward strand.
TCGCTGTAGCCCAGCTCCACGTTGGGCTCCTGCCGCCAGAACAGGTCGGGCACCAGCGCCACGTAGCCTTCTTCTGCGTAGTAGTCGGCCACCTCGCGCATGGTGTGGTTCACGCCGAAGATCTCCTGCGCGATCACCAGGCCCGGGCCGCTGCCGCCCTTGGGCACGGCAAGGTAGCCGCGAAAGCTGCCGCTGCCGTCGGCGGCCTTCATCTCGATGTACTGGCCCGAAGCCTGTGCCTTGTCTTGCATGTGGGTTCTCCGTTCTGAGGTCTATTGCAAACATTCCGGGTGCCGCGTCGTCACCTGGTAGTAGCCCGAGTGAAACACCAGCGGCTCGCCGTCGAAGCGGTCGTACCGCTCGACTTCACCGATGAAGATCAGGTGATCGCCGCCATCGTACTGCCGGACGTTGCGGCACACGAAGCGCGCGATGACATCGTTGAGCAGCGGCACGCCCGCCGTGCCCTCGCAGCAGTCCACGCCGCCGAACTTGTCGGCCTGCGGCGTGGAGAACTGGCGCGACAGGTGGTGCTGGTGCGCCGCCAGCACGTTGATCGCGAAATGGCTGGCGCCGGTGAAGTCGGCCACGCTCGGCGCGTTGCGCGCCAGGCTCCACAGCACCAGCGGCGGGTCGAGCGAGACCGACGAGAACGAGTTGGCCGTCATGCCCACGCGGCGCCCGTCGATGGCACGCGTGGTGATGACGGTGACGCCGGTGGAGAACTGCCCCAGCGCCTTGCGGAAATCGCGGCGGTCGAAGCGGTCGGCGGCGGCCTCGCGCGCCTTCGCTTCAAGAAAGCGGTCGGCTTCCGCGGGATCGAACCACCAGGGCGCGAAGGCGCGCGGGTCGTCGAAGCCGTTGACCACCGTGCTCGCCACCGCCGGCATGTGCGTTGCGCTCTGCAGCAGCTTGTGCAGGTGCGGGCTGGGCGGCGCGAGCAGGCTGTGGGTCCAATCGGTGGCCCAGCGCGCATAGCCTTCCCAGTAGCGGTCGAAGGTCTGCTGCATCCACGCCGCGTCGAACGGCGCATCGCCGTGCGCGAGGATGCGCTCGAGGTAGATGTCGGCGCTCTTGGCCGCGTTGTTCGAGCCCTGGCCGGTGATCGGGTCGTTGAGCACCACCACGTCGGCCAGGCCCAGCACCTTGCGCCCCGAAGGCAGCGTGGCCACCGGCTTGCGCACGGTCGGTGCAAAGCTGCCGACGAGCACGCCGTTGTCGTCGGCCAGTTCGATGTGGCGGCAACGTTCGGCCTCCCACGGCAGGAAGGTCTCGAGGATCCACCGGCTGCGCGCCAGGTGCGCCTGCGGCGTCTTCACGTCGGCCCAGCAGTCCAGCGGCCCGCCGGGCACGCCTTCGAACACCATGATCTCGCACGGCCCGGTGGTCGTGAGCGCGGGGAACACGAAGTACTCGCCCACGCCCGGAATCAGGTTGAAGCTCACGGCCGGGAACGGCTCGCGCGGTGTCATGCCCTTCACATAGGTGAGCGCCAGCACGCGCTGCGGCGCATCGAACGGCGAGCGTTCGGCGTCGCGCTCGAAGAGCTTCGAGATCTCGCCCTTGCCGCTGGCCACGACCACGAGGTCGTGCGCCTGCGCGCAGGTTTCCAGTTCGTCGAGCCCCACGTCCTGCCACACGATGCGCCCGCCGCGCTGCTCGAAGGCCTGCATCCAGGCCGGTATCTTCACGCGCTGGTCGACCGACTGCGCCGGCCCGTCGAGCCTCGCGCTCCATTCGATGGCCTTGCCGCCCTGCGGGTTGCGCACCGCCATGCCGATGCCTTCCACGCGCGGGCATGCATCGGCCCAGAAGTCGAGCCCGAGTTCGCGCTCGGTCTGCAGCGCGGTCTCGAACATGCACTGGCTCGACATGACCGGCCCTTCGAAGATCTCGCGCGCCGTGCGGTTCGAAAAAACCGTCACCTCGTGCCCCGCCGCCTGCAGGCCGAGTGCGAGTTGCATGCCGGACTGCCCGGCGCCGACGATGGCCACGCTCCTTGTCATACGCCCGCTCCTCGCCGGTGCGTCAGGCCGCGGCCGCGCAGGTTTCGATGTAGCGGCCGGCCTCCACGGGGTCGGCGAACCACGGGAAAAAGGTGCGCGGGTCGTCGAAGCCGTTGACGATCGCGCTGGCCAGCGGCGGCACGGCGCCGGCGCTGCCGAGCAGGTTCAGCACGTGCGGCGGCGGCGGTGCCAGCAGCATGTTGGTCCACTGCGTGACCCACTGCGAATAGCCGAACCAGTAGCGGTCGAAGGTCTGCTGCATCCATGCCGCGTCGGCCGTGCCGTCGCCGCGCGCGAGGATGCTCTTGAGGTACACGTCGGCGCATTTGGCGGCGTTGTTCGAGCCCTGGCCGGTGATGGGGTCGTTGAGCACCACCACGTCGGCCAGCCCGAGCACCTTGCGCCCCGAGGGCAGCGTGGCCACCGGCTTGCGCACCGTCGGCGCGAAGCGGCCCGCGAGGATGCCGTTGTCGTCGGTCAGCTCGATGTCCCTGCAGCGTTCAGCCTCCCACGGCGTGAAGGTGTCGAGGATCCATCGGCTGCGCGCCAGGTGCTCCTGCGGGGTCTTCACGTCGGCCCAGCAGTCCATCGGGCCGCCCGGCACGCCTTCGAACACCATGATCTCGCACGGGCCCGTGGTCGTGAGCGCGGGGAACACGAAGTACTCGCCCACGCCGGGGATCAGGTTGAAGCTCACGGCCGAGAACGGCTCGCGCGGCTTCATGCCCTTCACGTAGGTGAGCGCCAGCGCGCGTTGCGGCTTGTCGTAGGTCGACTTGTGAGCGTCGCGCTCGAACAGCTTCGAGATCTCGCCCTTGCCGCTGGCCACCAGCGTGAGGTCGTGGCTTCGGGTGCAGGCCTCGAGTTCGTCGATGCCCGCGTCCTTGAAGACCAGTTCGCCGCCCTTCTTCTGGAACTCGGCCATCCACGCCGGGATCTTCAGGCGCTGGTCGACCGACTGCGCGCCCGACTGCAGCCGCGCCGCCCAGTCGATGGCCTTCGCGCCCTTCTGCTCGGGGTGCGGCACGGCCAGGCCGATGCCTTCGACCATGGGGCAAGCTTTCGCCCAGTGGTCCAGCCCCAGGTCGCGCTCGATCTGCAACGACGTGTTGAACATGCACTGGCTCGACATCACCTTGCCATGGCGGATGTCGTCGCCCGTGCGGTTGCTGAACATCGTGACCTCATAGCCCGCGCCCAGCAGGCCCAGCCCCAGTTGCAGGCCCGACTGGCCCGCGCCGACGATGGCGATTCGCTTCATGGTGTTGCTCCTTGCTTACTCGTTTGCTTGCTGTTCAGTCCATCAGCTTCGGAATGGCGGGCACGGCCTGCTCGGGGCCCATGGCGGAATAGCCGCCGTCCACCGCGTAGTCGGCACCGGTCACGAAGCTCGCGTGCTCCGAGCACAGGAACAGCACCACCTGCGCCACCTCGTCGGGGTCGCCGACGCGCCCCAGCAGGTGAAAGGGCGCGGCCACGCGGTCGGTCTTGGCGCGGTCGCCGCCGCTCAGGCGGTCCATCACGGCCGACCAGGTCCAGCCCGGCGACACGCTGTTCACACGAATGCGGTCGCGCGCCAGGTCCATCGCCATGTTGCGCGTGAGCTGCGCCATCGCGGCCTTGCTGACCGGGTAGAGCCAGCGCCCCGTCTGCGCCACGCGCGAAGAAATGCTCGTGAAATTGACCACCGCGCCGCCGCCCGCCGCCACCATGTGCGGGTGCACGGCCTGCAGCATTGCCACCGCGCTGGCCACGTTCACGTTGAACGAAGCGAGCCAGTCGGCGCGCGGCGACTTGAAGCCATCGTCCACGTACGAGCACGCGAGGTTCACCAGGAAGTGCACGCCGCCGTGCTGCGTTGCGGCCTGCGTCACGCAGGCGGCCACCTGCGCGTCGTCGGTGATGTCGGTGTGCACGAAGCGCGCACCGGCGCCGAGCGAATCGGCCAGCGCCTGTCCGTTGGCGGCGTCGATGTCGGCAATGACGACCTTCACGCCGGCCGCGTGCAGCGCGCGCACCACGCCGGCCCCTATCAATGTGGCACCGCCCGTGACGATGGCGCTCCTGCCTTCGAGTCCCTTGAACATGACGCTTGCTCTCCTTGGTGGATCGACCAGGCCGGGCTGGCCTGTGGGGTCGTACGTTAGGAGGTGGAGCGCCGCCGGCGCATCCCGCGCGCGCAGGCGCTGTCCCTGGCGCGCATGTTTTCGACAAGGGGCGATCCGAATTGTGAGCGGGGATGGTTTTTGCTAGGGTCACTGCGCCCCATGGAAACCGCCGCCATCACCGCTGGGCTGCCGTTGCAGCGTTACCGACTGTTCGAGAGCCACGACATGGACGAGGCACGCGAGAGCGTGGCCCGCGTGTTCTGCCCGCACGGCCTGACCATGCTGCGCCCGCGCACCGAGCTCGACGCCTGCCACCACAGCGCGCGGCTGCACCGCGACGTGAGCCTCAACTACGTGCAGTACGGGCCGGGTGTGCAGATCGAGCCGGGCTTCCTGCAGGATTTCTTCCTGTTGCAGATTCCGTTGCGCGGCGGCGCCGACATCCGTTGCGGCGCGCAGCGCATCGAGGCCACGCCGCAGCTCGCCTCGCTGCCGTCGCCGACCGAGCCGCTGTCGATGCGCTGGGCCGACGACAGCCCGCACCTGATCGTGCGGCTGGCCCGCCCGGCGCTGCTGTCGCGGCTCGAGGCGCTGCTGCAGGCGCCCGTGCGGCAGGCGCTGGTGTTCGAACTGGGCGTGCCGCTGGACAACCCCGCCCTGGCGCCGCTGGTGCATTTCATCGACTACCTGCGGCTCACGCTGGACGCCGGCAACGCGCTGCAGGCCGGCAGCCGCCTCGCCGAGCACGCCGAGGAATACCTGATGTCGAGCCTGCTGATGTCGGCCGGCCACAACCACTCGCGCGCGCTGGCGGGCGATGCGCAGCGCGGCCTGCTGCCGCGCGTGGTGCGCAAGGCGCAGGAGTTCATGGCCGCGCACGCGGAGCAGCCGGTGTCGCTGGCCGACGTGTGCCGCGAAGTCGGCTGCAGCGCGCGCGCGCTGCAGCTGGCGTTTCGCCAGCATGCGGACCAGGGGCCGATGGAGTTCCTGCGCGAACTCCGGCTCGACAGGGTGCGCGCCGAGCTGCTGGCGCCGCCGCAAGGCCACGGCGGCGTGCGCGAGACGGCGCAGAAGTACGGGTTTCTGCACCTGGGCCACTTCGCGGCGCAATACCGCAGCCGCTTCGGCGAACGGCCCTCCGAGACGCTGGCGCGCGGCACCGTTCGCCGCTGAGCTGCCGGGCCGGACCGGCGGCCTGAACGACACGACTCGAAAGCGCCCGCCCGCGCCTGCACGCTGAGCGACGTGGGCAGCCGCCGCGCAGGAACCCTCGGGTATTCTTGCGCCCTCTCAAGCGCGACGAAGGCAGCTGACATGCACACCGAACAAGGCGGCGAGGGCCCCGACCTGCTTCTCATGCTGCACGGCATGGGCGCGACGGGCGCGGTGTGGTCGCCCATGCTTGCCGAGGCCAGTGCGCGCTGGCATGGACGCTGGCTCGTGCCCGACCTGCCCGGCCACGGCCAGTCCGGGCGGCAGGACTCGTATGCCGTCGGCCAGCACGCGGCCAGCGTGGCTCGCGCCGTGCTGCCGCACATCGATCCTGCAGGACGCCTGGTGGTGCTCGGGCACTCGCTGGGCGGAGTGGTCGCGCTGGCCCTGGCCACGGGGTGGTTCGGTGTCACGCCGCACCGGGTGTTCGGCGCGGGCATCAAGGTCGCGTGGAGCGACGACGAAGTGCGTCGCATGGAGACGCTGGCCTCGCAGCCGGGCAAGCGATTCGCGACCGAAGAAGAAGCGTGGGACCGGTACCTGAAGGTCTCTGGCCTGGCCGGCATCGCCTACGCAGGCGCTCCCACAGCCCAGCGCGGCATCGCGCACGGTGCCGAGGGCTGGCGCCTTGCGATGGACCCGCGCGCCAACGCCGTGGGCAAGCCCCCGTTGAGCGAACTGATGACGCTGGCGCGCTGCCCCGTGCATCTGGCCCGCGGACACCACGACGCGATGGTGACGCTGGAGCAGACACGTTCGCTCGACCCCGATGCGCGCGACCTCGGGCCGCACGGCCACAACGTGATGGTCGAGGCGCCCGCGCGGGTCTGGGATTGGGTGGCCGCCTTCGGGTGAGTGGCATGCAACGCGCCGCCGGGTATCGTTTCACAGAACTCCCTCACGGACTTCACTGCGACTTCACCTGTGTCGCAGACACTGCTTCTCGACAGCGGTTCGGCGCTGGTAGAGGTTGAGGTCAGGGAGAAAAAAAACCGCTCAGGGAAACGCCTCGATGCCAACCGCTGTCACTCTTCATTTCATCGGCGTGTTCGATCGCACGCCAGCCAGGAAACAACGCCCGGGCATTCATTTGCCCTAAGCGATGGCGCCCGAGCGGTGCAACGTCAAATGACATTCCCGGCTCCAAGAAAATCGGCGCCATGTTTCTTTCTTCGCCCCGCGCCACCGATCGAGCCCAGGCGCTGGCAGCCCGGCTAGGCTGCACCGTCGGCGACTTCGTCGAACCTTATGGCGCGCCCAAGCCCGCGCTGCTGGGCAGCCTCTCGGGGTTCGCGATCACGCTCAAGGAATTCGGCGGCCGCTGGGACCGCACGGACAAGGTGTACTTCTTCGCCAGCTGGCCGATGCTCGAGGCCGCGCTGCAGCACATCGTCGAAGCGCGGGAACGTTCCCGCGCCGGCTGAGCGGCTACCGGCTCAAAGCGCGTCGCCGTCCGCCAGCGACGGCGCCTGCGCGATGCGCTCGGAGATCACGCGGCAGGCTTCGAGCAAGGGCGCCACGTAGGCCTGCTCGGGGTGCTCCTTCTGGCGGAACACCAGGGTGCTGACGCTGATGGCCGCCACGGGCGCGCCGGTGGCCCCGCGGATCACGGCGCCGAAGCAGAAGATGCCCGCCTCGTTTTCCTCGTTGTCGACCGACCAGCCCCGCGCGCGTGTCTGCTCGATCTGCGCGAGCAGCACCGCGGGCTCGACCATGGTGTTGCCGGTGTAGCGCGGCATGGGCAGGTCTTTCATCACCGCCTTCAGCGCCTTGTCGTCGAGCGCGGCCATGTAGGCCTTGCCCACGGCGGTGGCGTGCAGCGACACGCTGGTGCCGATGCGCGACGCCATGCGCACGGCGCTGGGACTTTCGAGCTTCTCGATGTAGACCATGTTCGCGCCGTTGGGCACGGCCAGGTGCACGGTCTCGCCGGTCTGGTCGCGCAGGCGCTTGAGCTCGTCGACGGCGGCCAGGCGCATCTCGGAACGGCCCCAGCTGCGGCTGGCGAGCTGGATCAGCCGCGGGCCCAGCGCGAGCGCGGCGCTGTGCTGGTTCTCCACCAGCAGGCGCTCGGCGATGAGCGCGGCCACGATGCGGTGCACCGTGGGCCGCGGGTAGCCGCTGGCGCGCATGAGCGCGGCCACGTTCACCGGCTCTTCGGCGTCGGCCACCAGCTGCAGCACGTGCATGAACTTGGAGAACGACGCGGTGCCCGCGACCTGTGCTTGCACGGGAGACGGGGCGGGTGAAGAAGACCGGGGAGCGGGCATGAGGCGATCGGGGAAGCCGGCGGCTGCAAGCCGAAGGCTGGAGGCTGGAAGAAGGGCCGGGTCATTATCCATATGCGCCATATGCGCCATATGCGCCATATGCGCCATATGCGCTATATGCGCCATACGCGCCATGTGCCTCTTTCGCTCGGTCCCCTGCACGCCCGCTGCCGCCTCAGCTCACCATGTACCCGCCGTCCACCGGCAGGATCACGCCTGTCATGAACGACGCGGCCGGCGTGCACAGGAACACGGCCGCGCGCGCCACGTCGTCGGGCAAGCCCCAGCGGCCCAGCGGCGTGCGCGCGAGGATGGGGCCGGCGCGTGCCGGGTCGTCCTGCAGCGCCTGCGTGAGCGGCGTGGCGATCCAGCCCGGCGCCACGGCGTTCACGCGGATGCCGTCGGCCGCATACGCGATGGCCAGCGACTTGGTGAGCTGCGCCACGCCGCCCTTGCTGGCCGCATAGCCAGGCACCAGGCCACCGCCGAAGAAGCTCAGCATCGACGCGGTGTTGACGATGCAGCCCTTGCTTGCCTTCAGCCGCTCGCGCGTGGCGCCGCACACGCGCATGGTGCCCGTGAGGTTCACGGCCAGCACTCTCTCGAACACCTCGATGTCGTGCTCGGCGCCGCGCTGGATGATGCCGGCGCAGTTGAAGACGATGTCGAGCCGCTCGATGTCGGCCAGCGCCGCGTCCACGCTCGGGCCCGATGTGACGTCGGCCTGCCTCGCGTCGATGTTCGCGTCGAGCGTGCCGTCGCCCGGCCCCAGGCCGAGTGCGGTCACCTGCGCGCCGAGCGCGGCCAGGTGATTGGCGATGACGGCACCGATGCCCTGCGTGGCACCGGCGACGAGTGCGCGCTTGCCGTTGAAAAGTCCTGGCTGGTAGGTCATGTCGTGTGTGTGGGGGGTGGAGGTCAGTTCTTGATGTCGAGCTTGCCCATCAGCGTCTTGAAGTAGGCGGCGTCCCGTGCCATGACGGCCTTGAACGCCACGTCGTCCGCGTAGGCGAAGCCCAGATTCTGCTTGTCGAGCACGGCGCGGAACGCGGGCTCGTTCGCGGCCTTCCTGCTCATGTCCTTCAGGTACGCGACCACGTCGGGCGGCGTGTTCTTCGGCGCCGCGATGCCGCGCCAGGTGCCCAGCACCAGGTCGATGTTGCGCTCCTTCAGCGTGGGCACTTTCTCGAAGCCCTTCACGCGCTGGTCGGCCATGACGGCGAGCATCTTGAACTTGCCGGCCTGCACGTAGGTGGTGACTTCGGCGGGGCTCACGGCCACCGCGTCGATGTGGCCGCCGAGCAGCGCGAGCACCGCGGGGCCCGCGCCCTGGAACGGCAGGTGGTTGAACTTGACGTTGGTCTTGTCCTCGAGCGCGGCCGCGGCCAGGTGCCAGATGGAGCCGTTGCCCGCGTTGCCGACGCTGATCTTGCCGCTGTCCTTCTTGGCGGCGGCCAGGAACTCCTCGATGGTGTTCCACGGCGCGTCGGCGCGCACGGTGATGGCGGCCTGGTCGGCGTTGAGCTGCGCGATCGGCGTCATGTCGTTGTAGGTGAACTTGGCCAGCCCCATGTTGGGCAGCGTGGTGACCTCGACCGTGACCACCGCCAGGCGGTAGCCGTCGGGCTTGGCGTTGATCACGTCCTGCCAGCCGATGGCGCCGCTCGCGCCGGGCTTGTTCACGATGACCACGCTCTGCGGCATGTGCTTCTGCGAGGCCTCGGCGAAGGCGCGCGCGAGCGCGTCGGTGCCGCCGCCCGGCTGGAAGGGCACGATCAGCTCGATCGGGTGGTTGGGAAAGTCGCGCGCCTGGGCAGAGGCTTGCGTCGTGACGCCGAGCGCCGCGGCGGGCAGCAGGGCGAGTGCCGCAAGGCGGCGCAGGTCAAGGGTGAATCGCATCATGGGGTTTGTCTCCGTCGGTTTGATCGGTCTGAAAAAGAAGGGCCTGGCGCTCGGTCGCCCAGGCCGGTGGCACGCGGTGAAATCAGCAGGTGGCCCGCCCTCCCGACAGGTCGAACACCGCACCGGTGTTGAAGCTGCACGAACCCGAGCACAGCCACGCCACCATCTCGGCGACCTCGCTGCTCTCGCCCAGGCGCTGCATGGGGCTCTTGTCGACCATGGCCTGCACGTGCGCCGGCGACATCTGCGCCAGGATGGGCGTGCGCACCGCGGCCGGCGCAATGGCGTTGACCAGGATGCCGGTGGTCGCCAGCTCCTTGCCCAGCGACTTGGTGAGCGCCAGCACGCCGGCCTTGGCCGCGCTGTAGGCCGACGCGTTGGGCGTGCCCTCCTTGCCGGCCAGCGAGGCGATGTTGACGATGCGGCCCGCACCTGTTCCCGCCCTCGCACCCGCACCCGCATTCGCATTCGCGGCCCGCAGGTGCGGCACCACGGCGCGGCACACGTTGAAGGTGCCCACCAGGTTCACGTCGACGATGCGGCGCCACACGGCCGGGTCGTAGGCCTCCAGCGGCAGGGTCGGGCCCGCGAAGCCGGCGCTGTTGACCACGAAGTCGATGCGGCCGAAGCGCGCGGCCACCGCCTGCGCGGCGCGCTCCACGCCCGCCAGGTCGGTCACGTCGACCTGCCAGGCGTCGTCGCCCGCGGGCGGCGCCATGTCCCACACCGCCACCCGCGCGCCGCTCGCGCGCAGGTGCCGCGCCACCTCGGCGCCGATGCCGCTCGCGCCGCCCGTGACCACCGCCACGGCACCGGCGAAGTCGTAGCGCGCGCTGGCGTAGCCCACGCTCATCGGATGAACTGCTTGGTGAAGTCCGCGCCCAGGCCCACGGCCTCGAAGTGCTTGCGGCACATGTCGATCTTGGTGAACACGTCCTCGTAGCCCATGCCCTTGCCCCAGGGGTCGGTGTAGTACATGACACCGTTGACCTGGAAGTACGTGATCATTTCTTCCACGTCCTCGGGCACGTACAGCGTGTGCGTCTCGCCCGGCGGCTCGAACACGTAGCTGCCCTCGGTGGCTTCCCAGTCGTGCTCGAGGTAGCGCCAGCGCCCCTTCAGCACGAAGCCGTGCACCGCCTGCGGATGGCGGTGGCGGCTCAGCACGCCCGACTTGCGCACGCGCAGCAGGTTCATCCAGTAGCCCTGGCTGGCGTTCAGGCACAGCGGGCGGAACCACACGTTGTCGGCCTGCGGCACCCACAGGCGCTCGTCCTGCGGAATCGCGTGCTGGACCACGATCTCGGGCAGTGCGTCCGGCGGGTTCGGGTACTGGTAGGGCGTTTTCGGGTTCGGGTCCAAATCATCGAGGGGCATGGTGTTTGTCCATATTGTGGATGTGCGTCCATATTGTAGACAGCCACTTCAAAAACCAGCCCTTGCGTTAACCCTCATGAACGAATCAACAGGGTTCTCCATGAAATCTCCCAGATTGGCCGCGACCATCGACCTCGCCCGTTTGGTTCCTCCGGCGGGCACTCCCTCCACAGGCCCTTTGCGAGATCGGGGCCATTGAGCCCGCCTTGTGCGGGCTCTTTTTTTGGCCGAGCGCGACTCAACTGCCTCCGCTGTACAGCCGCAGCCGGGCCGCCGCGGCGAGCGAAAATGACTTCTTGACCCCGCCTCAAGATCGAGATCGCCCCATGACAGACGCAGACACCAGGCCCGCCCGCCGCACCGCGCGCGGCAGCAAGTCGGAGAAAACCGTCGAGAGCCTGCTGGCGAACGCGCGCGCCGTGTTCGCGGACAAGGGCTTCGAGCGCGCCACCACGCTGGAGATCGCGCAGCGCGCGGGCGTGTCCGAGGCCACGGTGTTCACCTACTTCGGCAGCAAGCGCGAGCTGTGCATCGAGGTGGTAAGGCGCTGGTACGACGAGATTTCGGGCGAGGTCGAGCGCGAGCTGCCGCTGCGCGCGGGCCTGCGCCAGCAGCTGCAGTTCGCGGTGCACCGCCACCTCACCAACCTGATGGGCGAAGGCGCCGGCATCTGCGCGCTGGTGCTGAGCGAGGGGCGCACCGCCGACCGCGCCTTCGCCGACGTCATTGCCGACCTGAAGCGGCGCTACACCGCACCGCTGATGCGCGCGCTCGAGGCGGGCCGCAAGGCCGGCGAAGTGCGCGACGACGTGCCGCTCAGGCTGCTGCGCGACATGGTCTACGGCTCGATGGAGCACGTGCTGTGGGACGGCATCGAGTCCGGCCGCAAGCCCGACATCGAACGCACCGCCGGGCACCTGTGCGACCTGCTGTGGAGCAGCCTGGCACCGCCCGACACGTCGCTGCAGGCGCTGGCCGAATTCAAGTCGCAGGTGAGCGGCGCGCTGCGGCGTCTCGAGAAGAACAGCGGCCCATAGCCATGGCGGCGAACGGCGGCCCGCAAGCGCGCCCGCGGCGCAGAATCGGCCTCATTGCCCTCACCGAGGGCGTCGAGGACGTCATGAAGATCCCGGCGATGGTTTGCGGTGCAGGTGGCTCGGAGGGGGCCGGTGGCTCAAGTGGCGCAGGTGCCTCAGGTGGTCCGGTCGGCGCGGGGCCCTCTGCACCATGACCACCAACGTGCCCGCGCGCGTGCTGCCGGTGATCGTGTTCTCGCAGTTCGCGGGCACCTCGCTGTGGTTCGCCGCCAATGCCGTCATGCCCGACCTGCAGCTGGCCTGGGCACTCGCGCCGTCGTCGGTCGGCACGCTCACCTCGGCGGTGCAGGTCGGCTTTGTGGCGGGAACACTGGTGTTCGCGCTGCTCACCATCGCCGACCGCTACCGCCCCACGCGCCTGTTCCTCGTGTGCGCCGCGGCCGGCGCCGTGGCCAATGCGGTGGCGGCGTTCTTGCCGACCGGCGCGTGGGCCGCCTTGCTGGCGTCGCGCTTCGCCGTGGGCTTTCTGCTGGCGGGCGTGTACCCGATCGGCATGCGCATCGCGGCGAGCTGGTACCGCGAAGGTTTGGGCGCGGCCATGGGCATGCTGATCGGCGCGCTGGTGCTGGGCACGGCCTTGCCCTACGGCCTGCGCGCGGTCGGCTGGGGGGACGGCGGCGGCGGGCCTTCGCTGTCGTGGCGCGGCGTGCTGCTGGGGGTGTCGCTGCTGGCGCTGGCCGGCGGGCTGGCGACGGCGCTGCTGGTGCCCGATGCGCCGCGCAGCGCGGGCGCGGCCCAGAAGATCAACCCGCGCGGGCTCGGCGCCATCTGGAGCGACCGCCGCGTGCGCGCGTCGGTCTTCGGCTACTTCGGCCACATGTGGGAGCTCTACACCTTCTACGTGCTGGTGCCGTTCATCCTCGCCACGCGCCTGGCGGCATCGGCCGTCAGCGCGACGGCGTTCTGGGTCATCGCGAGCGGCGTGCTCGGCTGCGTGGGCGGCGGCCTGCTGGCGCGGCGCATGGGCAGCGCGCGCGTCGCCGGCACCCAGCTGGCATTGAGCGGCGCCTGCGGCCTGGCGGCGCCCTGGCTGCTGCATGCGCCGGCGCCGGTGTTCGCGGCGTGGCTGCTGCTGTGGGGCGTCACGGTGGTGGGCGATTCGCCGCAGTTCTCCACCCTCACCGCGCGCAACGCGCCGCCGCAGCTGGTGGGCAGCGTGCTGACCTTTGCCAACTGCATCGGCTTCGGCATCACGGTGCTGAGCATCGAGCTGTTCGTGCGCGGCACCCGGGTGCTGCCGCTGGAAGTGCTGCTGCCGGGGCTGGCGGCAGGGCCGGCCATCGGGCTTTGGATGCTGCGGCCGCTGTTGGCGACCGACGCGGAGAAGCCTCCGCGCGCCTGATGGGCCTGATGCGCTTGATGCGCGGGATGTGCCTCAGGGCGCTTCCATGCCCTTCTGCGCCAGCACCGCGCGCGCCTCGGCGCTGCCCAGCAGCGCGAGGAAGGCCTGCGCGGCCTGCGCATCGCGCGCCGCCGCGCCCACGGCGCCGGCATACACGGTGTAGTTCTGCACCTCGGCCGGAATGGGCCCGACCAGCGTGGCGCCGGGCACGGCCAGGATCTCGCTGACCTGGTGCACCGCCAGGTCGGCCTCGCCGCTGACCACGCGCTGCGCCACCAGCCCGCCGGGCACCAGCACGGCCTTGGCCTGAATTTGCGGGGCAATGCCCATCTTCACGAACAGCTGCGACAGGTACACGCCGCTGGAGCCGCCCGCCGCGGGGTCGATGTAGGCGACCGCGCGCGCATCGAGCAGCGCCTGCCTGAACGCCGCCACGCTGGAGATATCCGGGGCCGTCGCACCTTGCTTCACCGCCACGCCGATGGCCACGCGCGCCAGCCGCGCCGACGAGCCCGCGGCCACCTTGCCAGAAGCGGCGAGCTGCTCGATGGCGGCCGGCGTCAGCACCACCAGGTCGAAGGCCTCGCCGCCGCCGATGCGCTTTTGCAGCGCGCCGGCGGTGTCGTTGTCGATGCTGAGCCTGTGGCCGGTGCGCTGCTCGAACACGGGCGCCAGCGCCACCACCACGGGCTTGAAGGCGCCGGCGGTCAGCACCTTCAGGTCGGCGGCCAGGGCACCGGTGCACAGGGTCAGGAGCGCGAGGGCAAGGGTGAGTTTTTTCATGGATGGGGCGCAGTTGGAGCGCGATTGTCGACGCCTGGCGGGGCGAGTCAATCGCATCCTGTACCAGCCTCGGCCTTCATTTTTTTCGTGAGTTATGCTCACAAATAATCCAGACATCAACCTTGCCATAGCTGATTTTACTGAGCACTGCTCATTTTCATCCAACCCATGCAATCGACCGAAACCATTCCCACCCCGCCCTCCCGCTGCGTGATCGTGATCGACGCCGCGCTTGCGCCCGGCCGCGCGGCCAACGCCGCGGCCGTCATCGCGCTCACCGTCGGGGCGCGCCACCCCGGCCTGGTCGGCGAGCCGCTGGTGGACGCCGCCGGCTTCGCGCACCCGGGCCTCATTCCCATCGGCATTGCCGTGCTGTCGGCCGGGCAGGACGAGCTCAACGCGCTGCGCGCCCGCGCGCTGGACGCGGGCTGCGACGTGGTCGACTTTCCGGTGCAGGGCCAGCAGACCACCAATTACGCCGCCTTCCGCGACGTGGTGGCCACCGTGGCGCCCGAGGAGCTGCGCTACGTCGGCCTGGCGCTGGTCGGCGAGAAGAAACCCATCGGCAAGATCGTTGCAAACCTCGGCCTGCTGAAATGACCCTGCCGCGCGGCATCGACTAAGCTTTGCCGCCATGCAGTCCACGCGAAACAAGCAAAGGAAGAGATGGCTGTGCGCGGCCATCCTCACGATGGCGTGCCTCCACAGCGCGGCGGCCGACGAAGAGTCGGTGCGCGAGCTGGCCGAGGCCTCCCAGGTCATGCTCAACGACCTGGCCAGCCAGGTGATCGACCTGCGCGCCATGGCCGACCGCAAGGCCTTCGACACGGTCACCAAGACGCTCGAAAAGCAGGCCGGGCAATGGCCCGTTGAAACGGATGCCACCGAAAAGTACCGTCCGTGCAAGCACGCGCTCGAGCGCGCGCTGCAGCTGGCGCGGCTCACGCACGCCAAGGCCACCGCCACCAAGGCCGCGCCGCCGCCCGACGAGAAGGAGTGGCTCGGCGAGCACGCGAAGCTCACCGACCGGCGCGCCGTGTGCGAGCGCGTGCTGCGGCATCCGCTGGTCCGCGCGTCCTGAGGCGTTGCCCTCCCGTTGTTCCCGCCCTTTCTGCCCTTCTGCCCTGTCTGCCCTCCCCTGTTCAACCTCCTGGAGCACGCATGTCGTCTTCGTCCCCGGCCGCCCACCCGCACTACGACCGCCTGATTGCCGCGGCGCGCGCGCTGCCGCCGCTGCGCGTGGCGGTGGTGCACCCCGTGAACGACGTGTCGCTCGAGGCGGTGCTGTCCTCGGTGCGGCTGGGCCTGGTGGCGCCGGTGCTCATCGGCCCGCGCGCGCGCATCGAGGCGGCGGCGCAATCCATCGGCGCCGACATCTCGGACTTCGAGATCGTCGATGCGCCGCACAGCCACGCCGCGGCCGACGCGGCGGTGGCCATGGCGCTGCGCGGCGAGGTCGACGCGCTGATGAAGGGCAGCCTGCACACCGACGAACTCATGGGCGCGGTGGTGCGCCGCGAAGGCGGCCTGCGCACCTCGCGGCGCATCAGCCACTGCTTCGTGATGGACGTGCCCGGCCACGGGCAGCCGCTGATCATTTCGGACGCGGCGATCAACATCGCGCCCACGCTGGAGGAGAAGGTCGACATCGTGCAGAACGCGATCGACCTCGCGCATGCGCTGCAGATGCCGGCCGTGCGCGTGGCGCTGCTGTCGGCCACCGAAACGGTCAACGCCAAGGTGCCCTCCACGCTGGACGCGGCCGTGCTGTGCAAGATGGCCGACCGCGGCCAGATCACCGGCGCGCAGCTCGACGGCCCGCTGGCCATGGACAACGCCATCGACCCCGAGGCCGCGCGCATCAAGGGCATCGTGTCGCCGGTGGCGGGCCGCGCCAACGTGCTGATCGTGCCCGACCTCGACGCGGGCAACATGCTCGCGAAGAGCCTCACCTTCCTGGGTGGCGCCTATGCCGCGGGCATCGTGCTGGGCACCAAGGTGCCGGTGATCCTGACGAGCCGCGCCGATTCGGAATCGGCACGGCTCGCCTCCTGCGCGGTGGCCTCGATGCTCGCGAAGGCGGGGCGCGAGCGGCTCATCAAGGCCGTGGGCTGACCTCGAGGACCTCGAGGACCTCGCAGGACCTTGCGGCTCAGTCCTGCAGGCAGAGGTACTTGAGCTCCAGGTAGTCCTCGATGCCGTGGCGCGAGCCTTCGCGGCCCAGGCCCGACTGCTTCACGCCACCGAAGGGCGCGACCTCGTTCGAGATCAGGCCGGTGTTGATGCCGACCATGCCCGTTTCCAGCTGCTCGCCCACGCGCCAGATGCGGCGGCGGTCTTCGGTGAACACATAGGCCGCGAGGCCGAACACCGTGTCGTTGGCCATCGCGATGGCTTCTTCTTCGGTGTCGAAGCGGAACAGCGGCGCGAGCGGGCCGAAGGTTTCCTCGCGCGCCACGCGCATGGCCTGCGTCACGCCGGTGAGCACCGTCGGCTCGAAGAAGGTGCCGCCCATCGCATGCGGCTTGCCGCCGGTGCGCAGCGCGGCGCCTTGCGTGAGTGCGTCGTCGATGTGCTCGCGCACCTTGGCCACGGCGCGTGCGTCGATCAGCGGGCCTTGCACCACGCCGGCTTCCAGCCCGTTGCCCACGCGCATGGCTTCCACCGCCTCCACCAGCCGCTGCGACAGCGCGTCGTAGATGCCCGACTGCACGTAGATGCGGTTGGCGCACACGCAGGTCTGCCCGGCGTTGCGGAACTTGGAGGCAATGATGCCTTCGACCGCACGCTCGAGGTCGGCGTCGTCGAACACGATCAGCGGCGCATTGCCGCCGAGCTCGAGCGACAGCTTCTTGATGGTGGGCGCGCATTGCTGCATCAGCAGGCGGCCCACGCCGGTGGAGCCGGTGAAGCTGAGCTTGCGCACGGTGTCGCTCTCGCACAGCGCGGCGCCGATGGCCGGCGCGTCGCCGGTCACGATCTGCAGCACGCCCGGCGGCAGGCCGGCCTCGAGCCCCAGCACGCCGAGCGCAAAGGCGCTCAGCGGCGTGAGCTCGGCCGGCTTCACGACGATGGTGCAGCCCGCGGCCAGCGCGGGGCCGACCTTGCGCGTGATCATCGCGGCCGGGAAGTTCCACGGCGTGATGGCGGCGCACACGCCGATGGGCTGCTTGAGCACCACGATGTGCTGGCCCGCGCGCTGCGGCTGCAGCACCTCGCCGTCGACGCGCTTGGCTTCCTCGGCGAACCATTCGATGAATGAGGCGGCATAGGCGATTTCGCCGCGCGCTTCGGCCAGCGGCTTGCCTTGCTCCAGCGTCATGAGTCGGCCCAGGTCGTCCTGGTGCGCGAGCATCAGGTCGGCCCAGCGGCGCAGCACCTGGGCGCGTTCGCGCGCGGTGCGCGCACGCCATGCAGGCAGCGCGGCGGCGGCACCGGCAATGGCGCGCTCGGTCTCGGCGCGGCCCATGCGGGGCACGTCGGCGATGTGCTTGCCGGTGGCCGGGTCGGTCACGGCGAGCGTGGCGCCGCTGTCGGCGGCGGTCCATTCGCCGTCGATGAGGCAGGCGGGCTGCAGCAGGTCGGGACGCTTCAGGCCCAGGGGGTTGGTGGTCGTGCTCATGCCTTCAGCGCTCCACCGATGATGTCGAGCGCGCGGTCGAACAGCGCGTCGGGAATGGTCAGCGGGTACAGGAAGCGGATCACGTTGCCGTACATGCCGCAGCTCAACAGCAGCAGGCCCTGTTCCATCGCCTTGGCCTGCACGCGCTTCACGGCTTCCGCGTCGGGTGCGCCGGTGGCCGGATCGCACAGCTCGATGGCGACCATCGAGCCCTGCGCGCGCACTTCGGCGATGGCCTTGTTCGACTCCTTCGCGTCGAGCAGGCGCGACACCAGGCGCGAGCCCAGCTCGGCGGCGCGGTCGCACAGCTTCTCGTCGGCGATCACGTCGAGCACCGCGTGCGCGGAGGCCACGGCCAGCGGGTTGCCGGCGTAGGTGCCGCCCAGGCCGCCCGGCGCGGGCGCGTCCATGATGTCCGCGCGCCCGGCCACCGCGGAAAGCGGCATGCCGCCCGCGAGGCTCTTGGCCATGGTGATCAGGTCGGGCTCCACGCCGTGGTGCTGCATGGAGAACAGCTTGCCGGTGCGCGCGAAGCCGCTTTGCACCTCGTCGGCGATGAGCACGATGCCGTGCTCGTCGCACAGCGCGCGCAGGCCCTGCATCAGCTCGGTGGGCGCCACGTTGAAGCCGCCCTCGCCCTGCACCGGCTCGATGACGATCGCGGCCACGCGCCGGGGCTCGATGTCGGTCTTGAACAGGCGCGCCAGCGCGGCCAGCGAATCCGCCGCGCTCACGCCCTGCAGCGTGCTGGGAAACGGCACATGGAACACGTCGGCCGGGAACGGACCGAAGCCCAGCTTGTACGGCGCCACCTTGCCGGTCATGGCCAGCGTCATGAGCGTGCGGCCATGAAAGCCGCCGCCGAACGCGATGACGCCCGCGCGGCCGGTGTGCGCGCGCGCGATCTTCACGGCGTTTTCGAGCGCCTCGGCGCCGGTGGTGAAGAAGGCCGTCTTCACCGGGCCCGAAATGGGCACCAGCGCGTTCAGGCGTTCGGCCAGCGAGATCACGCTTTCGTACGGAACGATCTGGTAGGCCGTGTGCGTGAAGTGGGCCAGCTGCTGCTCGATGGCGGCGACCAGGCGCGGATGGCGGTGGCCGGTGTTCAGCACGGCGATGCCGGCGGCAAAGTCGATGTACTCGCGGCC
Organism: Variovorax sp. OK212; assembly: GCF_900112425.1. Lineage (GTDB taxonomy): Bacteria > Pseudomonadota > Gammaproteobacteria > Burkholderiales > Burkholderiaceae_C > Variovorax. Next base: position 72,601 of record NZ_FOLP01000029.1, read on the forward strand.
TTCCACGTCCCACAGGCTCGCGTTCTCGGCGCGCTGGGCATGGAAGTCGCACATCACGCCCACGCCGCGCGGGGTGGCGGCGAGGCGGCGGGTCTTGAGTTCGCTGTTGGTGGTCATGGAGGGTCCGGGTTGCAAAGGAAGAGAGAGGAGAAGGAGATGAGGGTGGAGATCGCTCGAAAGATCTGATTGAATCGGCTATTGGCCCCATCGAAAAGATCCAATTTCGCTCCAATGCATGGAGCCAATTGAAAAACCCGCATGAAATCCATCTGTGCCGACCTGGTGCTGCAGCGCCTTGCCCCCAAAACCGATGCCGCCGATGCCGCCGGCGCTGCGCTCAACCGCCAGCTCTACGACTGCCTGCGCGAGGCCATCCTCGACGGCAGCCTGCCGCCCTCGAGCCCCCTGCCCGCCTCGCGCGACCTGGCGCGCGAGACCGCCATGTCGCGCAACACCGTGCTGCACGCCTACGCCCAGCTGCAGGCCGAGGGCTATGTGCATTCGCGCGTGGGCAGCGGCACCTTCGTGGCCGCGACCACGCCCGAGAGCCAGTTGAGCGCTGGCCGCGCGCGCGCCGCGGCGCCCGAGGCGCCCGGCACGGTGCGGCTGGCCAAGCGCGCGCAGGCACTGGTGGCCGACGCCTCCGCCGCGCCGCGGCAATGGGGTGCCTTCATGCCCGGCGTGCCCGACGTCACGCAGTTTCCGCACCGCACCTTCGGGCGCATCGTGTCGCGGCTGTGGCGCGCGCCCACGCCCGACCTGCTGACCTACTCGCACGGCGGCGGCCACCCGGCCCTGCGCGAGGCCATTGCCGAGCACCTGCGCGTGGCGCGCGCCGTGCGCTGCGACGCCGACCAGGTACTGGTGACCGAAGGCGTGCACCAGGCCATCGACCTGTCGCTGCGCATGCTGGCCGACCCGCGCGACACCGTGTGGGTGGAAGAGCCCGGCTACTGGGGCTTTCACAAGGTGCTGCAGATGGACGGCACGCGCGTGCGCGCGCTGAAGGTGGAGGTGGGCGACGACAGCCCCAAGGCCGGCTGGCCGCGCGGCGGTACGCCGCCGCGGCTGATCTTCGTGACGCCCTCGCACCAGTACCCGCTGGGCGCGGTGATGAGCCTGGCGCGGCGGCGCGCGCTGCTCGACCATGCGCGCGCCTCGGGCGGCTGGATCTTCGAGGACGACTACGACAGCGAATTCCGCTTCGCGGGCCGCCCCATTCCGTCGATGCAGGGGCTGGAGCCCGACAGCCCCGTGATCTACGTCGGCACCTTCAGCAAGACCCTGTTTCCCGGTCTGCGCGTGGGCTACATGGTGCTGCCGCGCGCGCTGGCCGCGCCGTTTCGCACCGCGCATGCCGACCTGTACCGCGAGGGCCATGCGCTCACGCAGGTGGCGCTGGCCGAGCTGATCGACCAGGGCCACTACGCGGCGCACATCCGCCGCATGCGCGTGCTGTATGCGCGGCGGCGCGCGCTGCTGGCGGGGTTGATTGCCACGCACCTGGGGCCGGCGTACCTGCATCCGCAGGCCAGCAACGCCGGCCTGCACCTGGTGCTGCAGCTGCCCGAAGGCAGCGACGACGTGGCGATTTCAAGTGACGCCGAAGCGCACGGCGTGCTCACGCGGCCGCTGTCGCGCTACTACCGGCGCGCCGGCGCGCAACGCGGGCTGCTGCTGGGCTATGCGTGCGTGCAGGAGGCCGACATCGAGCCGGCGTTCCGCGTGCTGCTGGCTTGCCTGCAGCGCGCGCGGACGGCTTGACGAGGCTTGGCGAAGACGGCAACGCGGCGCAACGCGAAAGCTGCAATTGTTGGCGCCTGTAGAGACTTCGTGCCGCACGAAGCGGCTACCGCGCCGGGCTCTTCTTTAAAGTGAATGCCCCTGTCACTCACAACCCCCACAAGGGAACAAGGAAGGCGCTACACACACAGCCACTGAATGTTCGAAGGCTGCTTGCCTCGCGGCAGGTTGTCGGTGCGAAAGCAGCGATGCGAATGCGAGGTATCAAAGGCGACGGCCGGGGTGCGGAAACACCCCGGCCGTCTAACCAAAGACGTGCAATCACCTCTAAGGAGCGCACAAAAATGGCTACCAAGACTATAGCCCGGCCTCGCACGCCGGTACCCCCCGGCGGGACCGCCCAGGACCCGACGGATCTTCTGGAAGACACCCTCGCCCAACTCGAAGCCCTGCTGTGGGTCTGCCACGGCGAAGACACCGACTGGTGCAGCGGTGAAGGGCCTCGGCAACTGGACAACCTGCTTTGGCTTGCGGCCAAGCTGGCGCGGGAAGCCGGAGAGCTGTTCCAGTTGAGCGAGAAGGCGCGAAGCAACAACGCGCCCGAGACCGGCGGCTAGCGGCCGGTCTGGCGGGCTGCGGATTTCGCGGCTCGCCTATTGGACGATGTCGGATTCATGTGAGGGCGTGACAGGCCGGGGGCGTGGCGCCAAGTGGATGTTCAGGTGGGCTGGGGAGGTTTGGAAGACGGGGGGCAGGTCGGCGGTGCGCTCCGTAGCGGACACCGGGCTCTCTCGAAAGCGGCCGTTCGCTAAAGGTCCGGGTCAGAGCTCGACGTACAGCCGCTTCGGGCCCAGCGAAGCCATCCAAGCAGGGGCAAAGTGTCGGTCCCCAAACTGCGAAGGAGACCGACATGGAATTCCCGACCGCCTCAACACCCCGCCCTCCATGGAACAAAGACAAGCTCGTCGGACAGAAGAGGCCTTTCAAGCTCAAGGAGATCTGGGCGATCCGTGTGCGCTTGCAGCTTTCCTGCCGAACCCGCGAACTGGCGCTGTTCAACTTGGGCATTGACAGCAAGCTTCGAGCATGCGACCTGGTCAAACTACGCGTACGCGACGTCGCCACCGGCGACCGTGCTGCCGCTCGGGCCAGCGTGATCCAGCAAAAGACCGGGCGTCCTGTTCAATTCGAGCTCACGGACCCAACAAGAGAAGCTGTGGCGAATTGGATGAAGGTCGCCCACCTTCGCGCCGAGGACTTTCTGTTTCCGAGCCGGGTGAGCACATCTCCCCACCTTGGAACGCGCCAATACGCGCGCATCGTCGACGGATGGGTCGAGGAGATCGGGTTGGATCCTGCGGCCTACGGCACGCATTCGATACGGCGCACGAAGGCCTCACTGGTATACCGCCGGACCAAGAATCTGCGCGGTTCAGCTTTTGCTCGGACATACAAAGTTGGAAAGCACCGTGCGCTACCTCGGCATCGAGGTGGAAGATGCGCTGGAGATGGCCGAGCAAACTGACGCATGATGTTCGCGGCGCCCGCACAGCGGGCGTCCAAAAAGGCAAAATTCGGCCACAACCGGCCATTCGCCGTGCCGGCACAATGCGGCTGGAAGCGGACATCCATGAACTACCCAAGACGACGCCCCAAGTCGGAGAGAGAACTCAAGCTAGAAGGGTTGCTTACACGGCTTAAGCAACGGGGAGGACCGTTGCCAGGGGTCTGCCTTACGCAGGACGCTCCCCTTGACGAGCAGGTTGCAATCAGAGAACTGACGCTTGACACCGAGGGCGCGGTCGTCAGCGTCTCCGAGTTCGCCCTCTCTCCAAAGACGGCACCGGGTAGAACCAGTACTTCAGACGCGCTCAAGCAAGAGCTTGAACGCCTGTTGGCGACGACGGGCGACGAAGGTATTGCGTGCGGCGAGAACGGTCGGCGAGCCAGCCGAGAGGAACTTGAAGAGTGGCTGTTGCTCGTCGGCCGGCCCGTGTTCAGCTACCGTCGGGGCTGACGTCTGCTTGCGCCCTTCGCAACGGCAGCGCGACCGGCTACAGTCGGCCAAGACCAGTCGCTCGTGCGAGGGCACAATCCGGTCAGGAGGTATGGCCGCGAAGCGGAAGTTCGTAGCGCTCGATAGCTGCCGTTCAATTCCCGCATGGTCGCGCAATATGGCACCGGGCACGGTGCGCACGCCAGAATAGATGGTCATTGCCTGTCAAAGGAGGAGCCCTGTCTTGCCTTACTCCATGATTGTTTTCGTCCCTCCGGTGTCTGAAGCCGATGAAGCTGCTGTGGAAATGATCCTCGACTATGACGACGATCCCAAAAACGAAGGGCTTCCACTTCATCGAAGCCTGCATGCATTGATTGATGAGCTTGCGCAGATCTACCCGCGCTCTGCGTCTCTCCCGCCGGAGCGGTGCGACGAATGCATTTGGGCGGAGGAGCCGCTGGAGCTGAATGGCCGTGGCCGTCTGTGCCACTTCGCCCTTTCTGGCCGACACGACATCGATCCGCTGATAGAGCGGATTTCAGAAGTAGCTCTCCGACGTGGCCTCGTCGTCTTCGATCAGGATCGTTTGCGCAGACCGTCCAAAGCGGACCTTGGAAAAGATAGCGGTCCTGGAATTCTGCACTGACGGCGACCTAACAGGTCGAGAAGAGGCCGTAGCGCGAGCGCGGCAGAATGTTCCGTTGGCAGCACTCGGCCATGACCGGACGGTCAACGCTGCCTCGCGAAGCGCGTGCGCACCGCCAAGGTCTCGGACAACCATCGGGAATAACCAGAAGTTTGAATATGCGATTGTCCTTAAGCGTTGCGGCGCGAGACAGAAACTTCTCTAAGGCCATGCGACGCATCCGGCCCGCAGTTGAACCCATGCTCGATGCGTTTTCGCGCGTTCCCCTGGCCAACCCGATCTATGAGGCGATCCTCGTTGGCGTCACGGACGACAAGCCGAGTGGCTATTTTGAAGAAATACCCAACGCAGACGGGTTTTTTCAGGTGCTAACGGGTGTTGATGGGACGAGTGAAGATGACGCTCTGTTAACGGCAGTCGTCGCCGCGTTGCGAGCGGCCGTCGAAGCATGTCCATTCTCGACGCCTGACAAAAATGCACTCACTGAAGTCATCACGATGCGGCTGTAGAAGATGACCTGTTTTCCCCGTCGAAAGGCCGCTTTGCGCAACGACGTACAGCCGCTAAGGGCCCGAAGCCGACTTAACTCATTCCTGAAAGCGGTCGTTGGCATGGCATATCTATGGCCTGTCGTGAACGGTTGAGGTTCACTTCTCGTTTGCCAGCTCAGATTTCAGAAAATTGAAAAAGTCATTGATCTCCGCCTCTACAGTTCCATAGAAGATGCCGTCGACTTCACTGCCGCCTGGCTCACGAAACGCCTTCAGCCTTGCAGGTATCTCGTAGGGAGCATTAGTCAGCCTTACGACCGGCCGGTATGAGGCCAGTTTCCCGTAGGTTACTGGGACTATTCCCAACCCTTGGTAAACCGCCCCTAGCGCCGGTATGTGTGCCGGGCAGAGCCTCATGAAATCAATGTTGTGTTTTTCCATTGCAGGACCCATTGGGGTAGAGAGCCCGATTTCGCCTTTTTTGAGAAAGACAAAGTACCGCGATCCGATGGCTTGGCCGCTGAAGCGACCGAAAGTTATGACATCACCGTCGCTCGTACCCTTCAAGCTCCGCTCCACGCGGGCCGCATAACGGGCGCCGCACCGATACCCTTCATCGCCGTAAAAAAGCGCGCCCTCAACTATCTCGACCAAAGCGACGACGTCGGACGCTTCTGCCATTTCTGCAAGAGGCGCGCGAAAGCTATTGGCTTGAACCATGCTGGCCATTGACAGCAGTCCAGCCAAGAGAATTTGCATCGTGAGAAGGTGCTTCTTCATGGTCGTCTTGAGAGCGGGAGTGTTGCCAGGTGACTGGAGAGTGCATTGAGTGCACTTGCCAGGGTCTGCTTTTGGCCGCAGGCGGTCCTACCGGCCATCATCCCGAATGCTCACCGAGCGGATTTCCGTTCCGGGAGCGAGATGGCTAGTCTGAGCCTGAAGCTGTCCGCACACGGCGAAGTGCACCTCGATGTCCGTCGGTTCGAAGTTGTCGACGATGTAGTAGCCCCCCAAGCTGGGAAGGCGCTTGAACCCGAACACCTGTCCGGCCTTCAGGGGCTGCCCCGTGTTCAACAACTCGACCATCAGCGAAGCATCAAAAAATCTGAGCACGAACTCCCGCTGGGTGAGCAGGTCTTGAAACTCGGATGCCGACGCGGCGACTGGGACGACGTCGGGGGACCCCACGTCGAGAAGCTTGACCTCCCCGGTGCTCGGGTCTTCGACGAAGGCATTTCCAACGGCCGTAATCAGAATGGGCACCGCGTCGCCGCCAAGCAGCCACGCCCAGTCTTCAAGTACCTTCTCGCGCTGAAGGTGCTGGAAGTTCACGGTTAGGTCGTCAAGGGTCATCTGATGCTCGATTCTGCCCGCAGGTTGAGCGTCTGCTTCTCTGATCGGGCCAGTTTGTCAAGCGCAGAGTATCTCGGTATTTTGGTTTCGTCGAACAGAACGTCTCGGTGCAGTTCACGCTTCTC
>NZ_FOLP01000018.1 GCF_900112425.1 Variovorax sp. OK212
CAGGCCATCAGCAACCGCGACCTGATCGTGGTGCGCAACTGCGTGATGCTGCTCGCGGCCATGGTGGTCATCGTGAACTTCGTGGTCGACGTGCTCTACGCCGTGATCGACCCGCGCATCAAGGCCAGCGACATATGAGCACCGTGACAGTGCCGAGCGCCGCCGCGCTCAAGGTGCCGGGTTTCTGGCGCCGCGCCCTGCAGCACCGCAGCTTCGTGCTGGGCGGCGTGCTGACGCTTCTGCTGCTGCTGGCCGCCGGCGTCTCGCTGGCATGGACGCCATGGTCGCCCTACGACATGGACATGGCCCACAAGCTCATGCCGCCCTCGGGCTCGCACTGGCTGGGCACCGACACCTACGGGCGCGACGTGGCTTCGCTGCTGCTGGTGGGCGCGCGCGCGTCCATCCTGGTGGGCGTGATCGCGGTGGGCATCGGCCTCATCGTCGGCACCGCGCTGGGCCTGCTGGCCGCCGCCCGGCGCGGCTGGGTCGAGGAGGCCATCATGCGGCTCACCGACTTCTCGCTGGCCTTCCCCGCGATCCTCAGCGCGATCATGCTGACGGCCGTGTTCGGCGCGGGCATCGTCAACGCGATCATCGCGATCGGCATTTACAACATTCCCACCTTCGCGCGCATCACGCGCGCCTCGGCCAACGCGATCTGGTCGCGCGAGTACGTGGCCGCCGCGCGCGCCTGCGGCAAGGGCAGCTTCGCCATCACCATGCAGCACGTGCTGCCGAACATCTCGGCCGTGCTGATCGTGCAGATCACCATCCGCTTCGCCATCGCCATCCTGGCGGAAGCCGCGCTCTCCTACCTCGGCCTGGGCACGCAACCGCCGCAGCCCTCGTGGGGCCGCATGCTCAGCGAGGCGCAGACCCTGATGTTCCAGTCGCCCCTGCTCGCGGTGTTCCCCGGCATGGCCATCGCGTTCGCGGTGCTCGGCCTGAACCTGCTGGGCGACGGCCTGCGCGACCTGCTCGATCCACGACTTGCCCGGGCGAGGTAACCCAGATGCCACTGCTCCAGGTCAAGGACCTGCACATCGAACTTCAAACGCAACGCGGCCCCGCCGAGGCCGTGCGCGGCATCTCGTTCTCGCTCGAGCGCGGCGAAACGCTGGGCATCGTCGGCGAATCGGGCTGCGGCAAGTCGATCACCGTGATGTCGCTCATGGGCCTGCTGCCGTCGACCGCCAAGGTCAGCGGCAGCATCAGGTTCGACGACACCGAACTGGTCGGCCGCGACGAGAAGTCGATGTGCAGGATCCGCGGCAACCGCATCGGCATGATCTTCCAGGAGCCGATGACGGCGCTGAACCCGGTACACACCATCGTGCGCCAGGTCGGCGAGCCGCTGCGGCTGCACCGCGGCCTGTCGAAGGCGGACGCGCGCAAGGAAGTGCTCGCGCTGCTCGAGCGCGTGGGCATTCCCGATGCGGCCTCGCGCCTCGATGCGTATCCGCACCAGTTCTCCGGCGGCCAGCGCCAGCGCATCGGCATCGCCATGGCGCTGGCCTGCGGTCCCGACCTGCTGATTGCCGACGAGCCCACCACCGCGCTGGACGTCACCATCCAGAAGCAGATCCTCGAACTCATCCAGAGCCTCGTGGCCGAGCGCGGCATGGCGCTGATCCTGATCTCGCACGACCTCGGCGTGATCGCGCAGACGGTCTCCAGGATGCTCGTGATGTACGGCGGCAGCGTGGTCGAGAGCGGCCCGACCGAGGCCGTGTTCGCGCGCCGCGCCCACCCCTACACGCAAGGCCTGTTCGCCGCGCGCCCGGCCATCGGCGCGCCGCGCGGCCTGCGCCTGGCCACCATCAAGGGCAGCGTGCCCGAGCTGGTCGACCTGCCGGCAGGCTGCCCGTTCGCGGGCCGCTGCAGCTACACCGTCGACGCCTGCAAGACCACGAAACCGCTGGCCACGATGCTGCCGCACGGCCATGCGGTGCGCTGCATCCGGCTCGAAGACATCGCCGCGCAGGAGGCCGTCGCACCATGAGCGCACCGAACACAGCCGCCCCGTTGCTGCAGGTCACCGACCTGGTGCGCCACTACGCACTGCCGCGGGAGAAACTCTTCGGCCCTCCGCCGACCGTGAAGGCGCTCAACGGCGTGAGCTTCAAGGTCGAGGCCGGCCGCAGCGTGGGCATCGTCGGTGAATCGGGCTCGGGCAAGTCGACCATTGCGCGCCTGGTGATGGCGCTCGACGTGCCGACATCGGGCACCGTCTCGCTCGAAGGCCGCAACCTGCACACGCTGTCGAGGCCGGCGCTGCGCACCGCGCGCCGCGATTTCCAGATGGTGTTCCAGGACCCGTACGGCTCGCTCGACCCGCGCCAGACCGTGGCACGCATCGTGGCCGAGCCGCTCGAAGCCCTGGCCGAGACCAGCCGCGCCGAACAGCGCGAGCGCGCCACCGAGGCACTCGCCGCCGTCGGCCTGCGCACCACCGACCTGGACAAGTATCCGCACGAGTTCTCGGGCGGCCAAAGGCAGCGCATCGCCATCGCGCGCGCGCTCATCACGCGGCCCAAGCTCATCGTCGCCGACGAACCCGTGAGCGCGCTCGACGTGTCGGTGCAGGCCCAGGTGCTCAACCTCATGCAGGACCTGCAGCAGCAGTTCGGCATCAGCTACCTGCTCATCAGCCACGACCTCGCGGTGGTCAACCACCTGTGCGACGACGTCTGCGTGGTGTGGAAGGGAAAGATCGTCGAGCAGGGGCCGCCCGCCGAGCTGTTCCAGCATGCGCAGCACCCGTACACGCGCACGCTGCTCGAGGCGGTGCCGCGCACGCCCGCCGGCGGCACGCTGCTGCCCGCCTGACACCGAAGCGTCTTCTCGCTTTGCTGCAATGCTTAGGATGAGTGGGTCATAAGCATCTGGTTGCGCGCGCGCCCCGGTCTCGCGGATGATGCTTGCCCCTTGTTCGGAGGACATCGCTTCATGCTCAAAAGACGCACCCTGCTCGCCACCGGCGCCGCAGCCCTGACACCGCTGGCACTGCCCACGCTGGCGCTCGCGCAACGAAAGAAGGACGCGCTGGTGATCGGCCTCACGCTGGAGCCGACGGGCCTGGACCCCACGGCCAAGGCCGGTGCGGAGATCGCCGAGGTGGTGCTCTACACCGTCTTCGAGACGCTCACCAAGATCAACTCCGACGGCAGCGTCACGCCGCTGCTGGCAGAAAGCTGGGACCTCTCGCCCGACCTGAAGACCTGCACCTTCAGGCTCAAGCGCGGCGTGAAGTTCCAGAACGGCGAACCCTTCAATGCGCAGAGCGTGAAGTTCTCGTTCGAGCGCGCGGCCGCGGCCAACAGCACCAACAAGGACAAGCGCACCTTCACCAACATCGCGACGCAGGTGGTCGACGAACACACGGTGGTGCTGATCAACAAGGAGATCGAGCCCGACCTGCTGTTCCTGCTGGGCCAGGCCTCCGCCATCCTGGTCGAGCCCAAGACGGTCGAGACCAACGCCACCAGGCCGGTCGGCACCGGTCCCTACCGGCTCGACACCTGGGCCAAGGGCTCGAGCATCGTGCTGGCCAAGTGGGACGGGTATCGCAATGCCGGCGCGGTGCAGATCCGCAAGGCCAGCTTCCGCTTCATCTCGGAACCCGCCGCACAGACCGCCGCGCTGCTGTCGAACGACGTCGACCTGTTCCCGCATGCCTCGGTGTCGCGCAGCCTGTCGCAGTTCCAGAACGACAAGCGCTTCCAGATCGTCTTCAACGCTTCGCGCGGCAAGACCATCCTGGCCATCAACAACAAGCGCAAGCCGCTGGACGACGTGCGCGTGCGCCGCGCCATCGCCGCGGCCATCGACCGCAAGGCCGTGATCGAGGCCGCGGTGGACGGCCGCGGCGTGGCCATCGGCAGCCACTACGTGCCGGGCGCGCCGGGCTACGTCGACACCACCGGCATCAATGCCTTCGACATCGAGAAGGCGAAGAAGCTGCTGGCCGAGGCCGGCGTGAAGACACCGCTCGAGCTCGACCTGGTGCTGCCGCCCCCGCCGTACGCGCGCCAGGGCGGCGAGCTCATTGCCGCGCAGCTGGCCAAGATCGGCATCGTCGCGAAGATCCAGAACGTCGAGTGGGCGCAGTGGATCAGCGGCACCTACGGCAACAAGAACTACGACCTCTCGCTGATCCTGCACGTCGAGCCCTTCGACCTCGTCAACTACACCAAGCCCGAGTACTACTGGGGCTACCAGTCGGCAAAGTTCAACGAGGTGTTCGACAAGGCGCGCAACGCCGCGCGTCCGGCCGACCGGCTGCGCTACCTCGGCGACGCGCAGCGGCTGCTGGCGGAGGACGCGGCCAACGTGTTCCTGTTCCAGCCGCAGTTCATCACGGTGGCCTCGCGCAACCTGCGCGGGCTGTGGAAGGACACGCCGATCTTCGTGAACGACATCGCGGCGCTGTCCTGGGGTTGAGCCAGGGCTGAACGGGATCGAGCCGAAGCTGAAGCAAGCGCTCGCGGCGCCGCGCCCTACGGGAACGTCCCGAGGAAAAACCGCCCCGCGGGCCGCACGGCGGCGGGTGCGCTGCGAGAGAATGACCGGCTGCGCACGTGGCATCTTTCGTGCTGCGTGTCGAGTCTTTCGTGGCGTTGCGCCTCCCTTCGGGGCATGGCGCGCGCCGAAGCAGTCATTCGACCCAGGCCCGTTTTTCCGGAGATCACACGTATGTTGAACCGCCGCACCCTCCTCACCACCGCCGGCGCCACCGTTGCGCTGGCCACCCCGCTCGCCGGCATGGCGCAGGGCAGGAAGGACGCCATCGTGATCGGCATGGCGCTCGAACCGCCGGGCCTGGACCCGACCTCGGGCGCCGCCGCCGCCATCGCCGAGGTGGTGCAGTACAACATCCTGGAAACGCTCACCAAGATCAATGCCGACGGCAGCGTCACGCCGCTGCTGGCCGAGAGCTGGGAAGTCTCGCCCGACCTGAAGACCTACACCTTCAAGCTCAGGCGCGGCGTGAAGTTCCAGAACGGCGAGCCCTTCAACGCGGCCACCGTCAAGTTCTCGTTCGACCGCGCCGGCGGCGAGAAGAGCACCAACAAGGACAAGCGCACCTTCGCCAACCTCAGCACCCAGGCGGTGGACGACTACACGGTGGTCGTCATCAACAAGGAGATCGACCCCGACCTGCCCTTCGTGCTGGGCCAGGCCACGGCCGTGATCGTCGAGCCCAAGAGCGCCGACACCAACGCCAACAAGCCGGTCGGCACCGGCCCCTACAAGCTCGACGCATGGGCCAAGGGCTCCTCGCTCACGCTGAGCAAGTGGGAGGGCTTTCGCAGCCCCGCCACCGCCAAGATCAACAAGGTCACCTTCCGCTTCATCTCCGACACGGCCGCGCAGGCCGCGGCCATGCTGTCGGGCGACGTCGACGTGTTCGCGCGCATCGGCACGCGCGTGGTGCCGCAGTTCAAGATGAACCCGCAGTTCCAGGTGATCCTGGCCGGTTCGCGCGCCAAGACCATCCTGTCGATCAACAACAGGAAGAAGCCGCTGGACGACGTGCGCGTGCGCCGCGCCATCCTCGCGGCCATCGACCGCAAGGCCATCATCGAAGGCGCGGCCGACGGCTTCGGCGTGCCCATCGGCAGCCACTACGTGCCGGGCGCGGCGGGCTATGTCGACACCACGGGCATCAACCCCTTCGACATCGAGAAGGCCAAGAAGCTGCTGGCCGAGGCCGGCGTGAAGACGCCGCTCGAACTCAAGATGACCCTGCCCCCGCCGCCGTACGCGCGCCAGGGCGGCGAGGTGATCGTGGCCCAGCTCGCCAAGATCGGCATCGTGGTGAAGGTGCAGAACGTCGAGTGGGCGCAGTGGCTCAGCGGCACCTACGGCAACAAGGACTACGACCTGTCGATCGTGTCGCACGTGGAGCCCTTCGACCTCGGCAACTACGCCAAGTCGGACTACTACTGGGGCTACCAGTCGAAGGCCTTCGACACGCTGTTCGACAAGATCAAGAGCACCGGCAACGCCGCCGAGCGCAACAAGCTGCTGGGCGACGCGCAGAAGATGCTGGCCACCGACGCGGCCAACGGCTTCCTTTACCAGCCGCAGTTCCCGACCGTGGCGAAGAAGAACGTCAAGGGCATCTGGAAGGAAAACCCGATCTTCGTGAACGACCTGTCGGCCCTGTCGTGGGGTTGAACGACCTTTCCGCGCAGGAGCTTGCCGCCGCCTACCGCGACCGCAAGCTCTCGCCGGTGGAGGTCACGCAGGCGGTCATCGCGCAGATCGAACGCTGGGAGCCGCACCTGCAGGCGACCTGGCTGTTCCGCCCCGAAGCCGCGCTCGACCAGGCGCGCGCATCGCAGGCACGCTGGCAGCGTGGCGATGCACTCGGCCCGCTCGACGGCGTGCCGGCGACGATCAAGGAAAACATCGCCACGCGCGGCGACCCGATGCCCGCCGGCACCGCCGCGGTCGACCTGCGGCCCGCCACGGCCGACGCGCCGCCGGCCGCGCGCCTGAGGGAAGCCGGCGCGGTCATCGTCAGCAAGACGACCATGCCCGACTACGGCATGTTGTCGTCGGGCCTCTCGAGCTTTCATACGCTGGCGCGCAACCCCTGGGACCTGCGGCTGACGCCGGGCGGCTCCAGCGCGGGTGCCGGCGCCGCAACGGCGGCAGGCTACGGCCCGCTGCACCTGGGCACCGACATCGGCGGTTCGCTGCGCCTGCCCGCGAGCTGGTGCGGCGTGTTCACGCTGAAGCCGAGCCTGGGGCGCGTTCCGATCGATCCGCCCTACATGGGCCGCGCGGCCGGGCCGATGACGCGCACCGTGGGCGATGCGGCGCTGCTGATGCAGGCGCTGTCCAAGCCCGACGCGCGCGACAGCATGAACCTGCCGCCGCAGGACATCGACTGGGCCGGCTTCGACGTGTCGCCCGACCACCTGCGCGGCGTGCGCATCGGGCTGCTGCTCGACGCGGGCTGCGGCCTGGCCGTCGAGCCCGAGATCCAGGCCGCGGTGGAAGACGCCGCGCGGCTGCTCGAGAAGGCCGGCGCGGTCATCGAACCGATGCAGCCGTTCATGTCGCAAGCCATGCTCGACGGCATGGACCAGCTCTGGCGCATGCGCTCGCTGGTGGACATGAAGGGCCTGCGCGCGGACCAGCGCGCGAAGGTGCTGCCGTACATCCGCGAATGGGCGGAGAGCGCGGCCGAGTTCAGCGGCGAGCATGTGTTTCGCAGCTTCAGCCAGTTCCACACCACGCGCGTGACCACGGTGGCGGCATGCGCGCGCTATGACTACGTGATTTCGCCCGTGTCGCCGAACATGCCGGCGGCCGCGGAGGCGCCCTCGCCCACCAACGATCCGTTGCGAGCGCTGGAGCACATCGGGTTCACGGTGCCGTTCAACATGTCGGAGCAGCCTGCCGCTTCGGTGAACTGCGGGTACTCGGCGTCGGGCCTGCCGATCGGGCTGCAGATCGCAGGGCAGCGTTTCGACGACCTGGGCGTGCTGCGCGTGGCGCGTGCGTTCGAGCAGATCCGGGAGCCGCAACGGCCCTGGCCCGTGCCGGCCTAGAACGCGTCGTTCAGGGCGCGATCCCGCCCACGGCGGGCCCTGTGCACACGCCCCGAACTCAGGTCGCCGCGTACCGCCCCGGCTTGTGGTTGATCCAGAGAAAGAGCCCCATCACCACCGCCGCCATCACCGACCAGCCCACGCGCTGCGGCGGAATCACGAACAGCGCGAGCAGCACCACCGTGCAGTCGATGGCGATCTGCACCTTGCCGGCCGGCCAGCCGCGCTTTTCCTGCAGGTAGAGCGTCAGCACCGTTGCGCCGCCCAGGCTCGCGCGGTGACGCGCGAGAAACAGGCAGCCCGTGCCCAGCATCAGCCCGCCGAGCACGGCCGCGAAGGCCGGGTGCAGCAGGCCGATCGACAGGTAGCGCGGCGCCCAGTCGGTCATGACCGACAGCAGCGCGATCGCCGAGAAGGTCTTGACGGTGAACGCGCGCCCCATGTGGCGCCATGCGAACCAGTAGAACGGCAGGTTGACCAGGAAGAACAGCTTGCCGAAGCTCATGCCCGTGGCGTAGTGCAGCAGGAACGCGATGCCCGCCGTGCCGCCCGTGAGCAGGCCCGCCTGGCCGAACAGCATCATGGCGATGGCGACGAAGAGCGTGCCCGAGAAGATCGCCTGCGCGTCGTCGAAGTGCGAATGGCGCAGCAGGTTCTGCGGGGTCGTGGGAGGTGGCGCGTCCATGGCATGGCAGACGCAAATCCCGCGCCACCCCGCCCCCTCTTCGCTTCTTCGCCTCTTTCCCTCGGAAATCATCCCAGCTGCGTGGCCAGCATCTCGCGCGCCCGCGTGACGAAGGCCGTTTCCCCCCGGCGCCCCGGCATGAACTGGAACGCCACGCGCGGCAAGGCCGGCAGCCCGTGCGGCGTGGCCAGCCGCGCCACGCCGTCGCTGATGGCCGACTCGTTGAGACAGGCCACGCCCAGCCCCGCGGCCAGCGCCGACTGCAGCCCCGCCACGCCCGAGGCCACGTGCGCCAGCACGTACGGCACGCGCCGGCGCCGCAGCAGGGCCACGGTGAACTGGTGCAGCGAACATGTGTCGGGCAACACCAGCAGCCGCACGGGTTCCCCGCGCACCACCTTCATGCCGGCCGCGCCGAGCCAGGCCAGCGACTCGCGGCGGATCACCGCGGACGCCCGCGGCTCGGCGGCGGACACGCCCGCGATGTTCATCGCCAGCCCGACATCGAACTCGCCCTGCGCATAGGCCGCGCGCATCGCGTCGCTCTTCAGGATGCTCACGTGCAGCCGCACCCGCGGATAGCTCTCGCCCAGTCGTGCCAGCAGCTGCGTGAGGTCGCCGGGCCGGAAATAGTCGGTGACGGCCAGGTGCAGCTCGCCCTCCAGCGTTTCGCCGTGCAGGTCGCGAAACGCCTCGTCGCTCATCGCCAGGATGCGCCGGGCATAGCCCAGCAGCCGCAGGCCCGCCTCGGTGGGCGACACGCCCGCCTTGCTGCGCGTGAGCAGCGACTGGCCGGCGCGCTCTTCCAGCTTGCGGATCTGCTCGCTCACCGACGACTGCGACAGGAAGACACGCGGCGCGGCGGCCGTGAGGCTGCCCGCATCGACCACCGCGGCCAGCGTGCGCAGCTGCTCCAGATCGAAACCTTGCATGGCGCATCCATCCGTTAATCCGATGGAATCCATCATATCTTCCCGCTTTTCCGATGACCAGCGAGTTCCCACAATCACCCCATCGACCACTCATTCACCCAGGAGTCCGCCATGCCCCACATCGTCGTCCACCTCTCCGGCCAACCCGACGCCGCCCTCACCCGCAAGACCGTCGACACGGTCGCCGAACTCACGCAGAGCGTGCTCGGCAAGCAGCTGCCGGTGATCGCCATCACCGTGCAGTACATCGCCGCCGACGCCTGGTTCATCGGCGGGCAGACGCTGGCCTCGCTCGGCAAGTCGGCCTTTCACCTGGACATCAGCATCACCGACGAGACCAACACCAAGGCCGAGAAGGCGCGCTACCTGCGCGAGGTGCATGCGGCCATGGCCAGGATCCGGCCGGACCTGCACGAGGTGTCGTACATCCACGTGATCGACGCGCGCGGCGCTGCGTACGGCTACGGCGGCAAGACGCAGGAGTACCGCCACCAGCAGGCCGGGGTCTGACCGGCCTCCGATCGGCTTGTGATCGGCGCCGTTGAAGCAACGCCGGGGGCATGGCACCATGCGCCATGCCCGCCGGAACCCCTTCGAACAACACCCCGCACGCCGCCGACAGCCTCGGCAATCCGCTCACCCTCGACGACCCCGCCAGCCTGGTGCTGGTCGACGATTTCGTCATGGGCTTCGTCTCGACCGAGGCGCGCGCGGTCAACCTGCTCGCGGTGGCCGCCACCGATGCGAGCCCCATCGTGCAGGCCTATTGCGCCACGCTGCACCTGTTCGCCGAGTCGCGCGAGGCCGTGGCCAACGCGCGGCCGTTTCTTGAGAAGGCCCGTACGGGCGCCGCACGCGCCACGCCGCGCGAGCAGCGCTACATCGCGGCCATCGAGGCCTGGGCCGACGGCGACATCGCGCGCGCCATTGCGCTGCACGCCGAGCAGGCGCGCGAACATCCGCGCGACCTGGTGTCGGTCAAGCTCGGCCAGTACCACTGCTTCAACACCGGCGACTGCCCCGGCATGCTGCGCCTCGCACTGGCCGTGCTGCCGCACGCCGCCGACGTGCCCTATGTGCACGGCATGGCGGCCTTCGGCTACGAGCAGTGCCACCTGATGCGCGAGGCCGAGGCCAGCGCGCGCTGCGCCGTCGCCATGTGCCGCAAGGAGCCGTGGGCGCACCACGCGCTGGCGCACGTGATGCTCACCGAAGGCCGGCTCGCCGAAGGGCTGGCCTTCATGCAAAGCGTGAGCGACACGTGGATCGGGCTCAACTCGTTCATGGTCACGCACAACTGGTGGCATGTGGCGCTGTTCCTCATCGACCTGGGGCGCGACGCCGAGGCGCTCGCGGTGTACGACGAGCACGCCTGGGGCGTGGTGAAGGACTACTCGCAGGACCAGATCGGCGCGGTCTCGCTGCTCGCGCGGCTGGAGCTCGCGGGCATCGACGTGGGCCGGCGCTGGGACGACGTGGCGCAGTACCTGCTGCAGCGCCAGGCCGACCACGTGCTGCCCTTTCTCGACCTGCAGTACCTCTACGGCCTCGCGCGCGCCGGCCGGCCCGAGGCCGACGCGCTGCTGCGCAACATCGAGGCCTTCGCGCCCCACGCGCCGGCGTCGACGCGCGCCGCGTGGCAGCGCGTGTGCGTGCCGGCGGCTCACGGGCTGGTGGCGCATGCGCGCGGCGACCTCGCCGCGGCCGTGGAAGGGCTGGGCGTGGCGCTGCCGCGCATGATCGAGATCGGCGGCAGCCATGCGCAGCGCGACCTGTTCGAGCAGGTCTACCTCGATGCGCTCGCGCGCACCGGCACCGAGGCGTCGCTGGCCGGCGCGCAGGGCATCCTGCAGCAGCAGCTCAACGGCCAGCCGGAGTCGCTGCGCCTGCGCCGGCAGGCGGCTGCCGTGTATGCGCGGCTCGGGCTCGGGCAGCTCGCCGGAGGCACTGCGACACGCGGCTGATGCCGACTGAAGCTGGCCGGGATCGGCCTCTGCGGCCCATGCCTTCAGGTCATGGGGCATGGTGCAAAAGGAATTAACGACCGTGCGGAAGCGGCTCCTAAACTGGCCGCTCCCTTCCGACACGGCGCCTTCACGGGTCTTCCTTCCCATGCACAAGTCCCTCGTCTCGCTGGCCGTTCTCGCGGCCCTCGCCCCCTTCACACCCGCCTTGCATGCCGCCGGCGACGCACCCGTTGCGCTCGACCTGCTGCTGCGCGGCGGCACCGTCTACACCGGCGATTCGGACACGCCCGTGGTGGGCGACGTCGGCATCGTGGGCGACCGCATCGTGTTCGCGGGCAAGGCGGCACCGGCGCAGTTCAGCGCCAGGCGGGTCATCGACGCCAGGGGCATGGTGGTAGCGCCGGGCTTCATCGACGCGCACACGCATGCCGATGCCGACCTGCATTCCAGCGACCCGAAGAAGCGCCTGAACATTCCGTTCATCACGCAGGGCGTGACCACCGCGGTGATCGGCAACGACGGCTTCGGCGGCTTCGACATCGCGGCGCAGACGCAGAAACTGCGCGCCACGCCGGTGGGCACCAACGTGGCCATGTACGTGGGCTTCGGCCCGGTGCGCATGAGCGAGCTGGGCGAGGCCAACCGCGCGCCGTCCGCCGAGCAGCTCGAAGCGATGAAGCGGCGCGTGAGCCAGGGCATGTGCGAAGGCGCGCTGGGCCTGTCGACCGGGCTCTTCTACACGCCGCAGAATTTCTCGAAGACCGAGGAAGTCATCGAACTCGCGAAGGTGGCCGCGCGCCACGGCGGCCTGTACGACAGCCACATCCGCGACGAGTCGATGTACAACATCGGCCTGAAGGGCTCGATCGACGAGGTGATCCGCATCGGCCATGAAGCCGGGCTGCCGGTGCACGTGGCGCACATCAAGGCGCTGGGCATCGCCGTGCAGGGCCAGAGCGGCGACATCATCCGGCGCATCGAGAAAGAACGCGCGCGCGGCCTCGACATCACGGCCGACCACTACCCCTGGACCGCATCGAGCACGCGCTTCTCGGCCGCGCTGGTGCCGCCTTGGGCCAACGAGGGCGGGCGCGCGGCGATGCTGCAGCGCTTCGACGACACGGCCGTGCAGGAGCGCCTGCGCAAGGACATGCGCGAGAACCTGCGCCTGCGCGGCGGGCCCGAGGCCATCCTGTTCTCGGCCGGCAGCACGACCTACGTGGGCAAGACGCTGGCCGACGTGGCCAAGGCGTCGAACGCCGACCCGGTGGACGCCGCGCTGGCGGTGCTGCGCGACGGCGACCTGATGATCGCCTCGTTCAACCAGAGCGACGACGACGTGCGCGCGTTCATGAAGCGGCCCTGGGTCATGACCTCTTCCGACTCGTCGCAGGGCCACCCGCGCGCCTACGGCACCTTCGCGCGCAAGTACGACCAATACGTGGTGAAGGAGCACACGATCTCGATGGCGCAGTTCATCCGCAGCAGCTCGTCGCTCACCGCCGACACGCTGGGCCTGAAGCAGCGCGGCCACCTGCGCCCGGGCTACTACGCCGACGTGGTGGTGTTCGACCCGGCGCGCTACGCGGCCAAGGCCACCTACACGCAGCCGGCGCTGCTGTCCGAAGGCGTGGTGACGGTGCTGGTGAACGGCCAGCTCGCGCTCGACGGCGGCAAGCCCACGGGCGTGGGCGCGGGCCAGCCGCTGCTGCGCACGCCGAAGGCGGGCAGCTGCGGCTGAACCAACGCAAGCAGCCGAGGCAGCTGAGGCCTCAGTCCTTCTTCAGGTGCCGCGTCTGGTCGTAGGTCGGTTGCGGCGGCAGGTCGGCCAGGTGGCGCGTGTCGGCCCAGTCGACGATCTCGATGGCGTCCGGCCGCGCCGGGTCGGCGATGCGGATACGGTTGAAGCCCGCATTGGGAATGTCGCTGCGGCGCGGGCCGCTCAGGCTCAGGCCCTGCGCGGTGCGCCACACCATGTCGAGCACGCCGCCGTGCGTGACCACGATCAGGTGCTGGCCCTTGTGCGCCGCGGCGATGGTGCCCAGCGCCGCGATGATGCGCGTGTGGAACTCGCGCGCCGTCTCGCCTTCTGGCATGGCGTGGTCTTCGCGGAACTCCAGCCACTGTTCCCAGGCGCGCGGATGCAGGCTTTGAATCTCGTCGGAACGCATGCCCTCGGCCACGCCGAAGAACTGCTCGCGCAGCCCCGCCGAGGTGACCACCGGCAGCGACAGCTGCTGCGCGGCGGGCGCGGCGGTCTGCTGCGCCCGCATGAGGTCGCTGCTGAGAATGTGCTGCACCGTCTCGCCGGCCAGCCGCAGGCCGAGGCGGCGCGCCTGCTCGTGGCCGATGTCGTTGAGCGGGACATCGGCATGCCCCTGGAAGCGCAGCTCGCGGTTCCAGGCGGTTTCGCCGTGGCGAATGAGGATCAGGTCGGTGGTGGCGTCGGGTTTGGAGTTGGGCGTGGGCATTGCCGCCCATTTTCCACCGTGCGCGTGGCGCTCAGGCTTTTGCGGCCAGCAGCTGTTGCAGCGCCACCACCGCGTCGGCCGCCGCGGCGGCGCCCAGGCGCACCGGCGAAGGCGTGAGCAGCGACAGCACCCAGGCGATGATGAAGCCGCCGACGATGGCGCAGACCACCACCACCGCGGTGTACGCAATGGCCTTGTCGGGCGGGCACTTCATGAGCACCGGCAGGCCGGTGTAGAGCAGGTACACCCCGTACAGCGCCGCCAGCGCGCCGATGGCCGACAGCGCCGGCACCAGGCTGAAGATGCCGCCGACGAAGGCCGCGGTGCTCGCATAGGCCGACAGCTTGAGCGCGCCGATCTGGCTCCTGGTGCCCTCGAAGGTCGGCGCCATCGCGTCGATGATGAGAGCGAGCACGAACACCATCACCAGCGACAGCACGTAGCCCACCACCATGTTCGCGAGCCCCGAGACGATCGGCACGCGAAAACTCACGCCGAACGCACCGATGCCGATCAGCGACAGGCCGATGAAGCTCGCCACCGCCGGAATGAGCGCGAGGATCATCACGTAGTTCTTGTAGAGCGAGGCGGCGTCGGCCGGCTCCGCGTCGATGGCCGGCCAGGTGGCCTTGGGCTTGAGCAGGATGGACTGGACGCGTTCAACCAGGTTCATGGGTGTCCTTCGGTGATGAGGGGCGTGAAGACGCGGCGCACCGTGCGTCGCGCAGCGCCGCAGAGTATGTCGAGGAGATTGGCGCATGGCTGCTGGCCAGGAAGCCTATGCCGTTGCCATGCCGTTACGCCGGTTACCACATTCGCGCAAAATCGATCCCATGCCCAATCTAGTCCTGCTGCCCGGCCTCGCCTGCGACGAGCGCATCTGGCAAGCCCAGCTCCCCGCACTTCCCCCGGCCTTCGACGCGCGCGTGAGCGACGCCCAGCTGCACAACGACTCCATCGAGGGCATGGCCGCCGCCGTGCTGCGCGACAACGACGGCCCGCTGGTGCTGTGCGGCGCCTCGATGGGCGGCATGGTCGCCATGGAAGCGGCCCGCCAGGCGCCCGAGCGCATCGCCGGGCTCGCGCTGCTGGGCACCAGCGCGCGGCCCGAGACGCCCGACATGTTCACGCTGCGCGAAGGCGCCATCGCGTACTTCGAACGCGGCGAAGTGCGCGACGTGATCGAGCCGAACGTCTACTTCGCCTTCCACCCCACGCAGGCGGCCGACCCGGTGATGATCGAGCGCTACCTCGACATCGTGCTCGGCGCGGGCGCCGAGCAGCTCATCCGGCAGAACCGCGCGGTGATGCGCCGGCCCGACGCGCGCCAGCACCTGCCCCTGCTGCGCGCGCCGGTGCTGCTGATGTGCGGCGACAGCGACCGGCTGGCGGCACCCGAGTGCACGCGCGAGATGGCGGCCCTGCTGCCGCGCTCCGAAACGGTGTGGGTGGCCGAATGCGGCCACATGCTGACGATGGAGAAGCCCGACCAGGTCAATGCCGCGCTCAATGCATGGCTGGGCCGGGAGTTTCCGGCGCCCTGAGCGGCGCCGCGGCCACGTCACGGCCGCACCACCGCCGGGTCACCGCAGCGTCACGGCCGCGTGCCCCGGTCGGCGAACCTCGCGACAGCGAACGCCACGAACGCCAGCACCGACTTCTGCATCTGCTGCCGGCTCGGGTAGAGCAGTGACAGGCTGACCGACGGCTGGCCGTACGCGGGCAGCACGCGCCGCAAGCGCCCGGCGTCCAGGTCGCCCCGGATCACCACCTCGGGCAACAGCGCAATGCCGAGCCCTTCGACGGCGGCGTCGCGCAACAGGCCCATGGCGTTCGCACAGAAGCGGCTGCGCACCTCCAGGCGGGTCTCGCCGCCAGGCCCCGTGAGCAGCCAGTCGCGCTGGCTCTGATTCGGGGCGCTGCGCAGCGTGAGGCAGTCGTGCGAGGCCAGGTCTTCCAGGCTGCGCGGCTCGCCGCGCTCCAACAGGTACTCGTCGCTGGCGGCCAGCACGACGGCCGTGCTCGCCAGCACGGTCGCGATCAGGCGCGAATCCTCGAGCTTGCCGGCGCGAAATGCGATGTCGATGCCGTCACCGATCACGTCGACCAGCGCGTCCTGCGCAAAGATTTCCAGCCGCACCCCGGGGTGCATGGCGCGGAACTCCTTGATCCAGCGCAGCGGAAACCAGTCGAAGAAGTCCGACGGGGCCGCGATGCGCAGCGTGCCGCCGACCACCGACACGCCGTCCAGCA
This sequence comes from Variovorax sp. OK212, assembly GCF_900112425.1. Taxonomy (GTDB): domain Bacteria; phylum Pseudomonadota; class Gammaproteobacteria; order Burkholderiales; family Burkholderiaceae_C; genus Variovorax. The sequence continues at coordinate 15,880 of NZ_FOLP01000018.1, forward strand.
CCTCCTGCGTCACGTCGGCGATGGCGCTGAAATGGGCTTCGCACCGCGCCACCAGCAGCTTGCCGGCCTCGGTCAGCACCAGGCGCCGCGTGGAGCGCTGCATGAGCCGCACTCCCAACTGGGCTTCGATGTTCTGGACCTGTCGGCTCACGGTGCTGGCGGGCATGCCGAGCGCCTCGCCGGCCCGGGCAAAGCTGCCAAGGCGGGCCACCTGCAGGAAAAGAGCCAACTCGTTGAGGTCCACGAAAGACCGTCTGCCAAAGCTCAGCAAGCTCAATTTCAGTGTTCCGGAAAGACCGACGAAGGGAGATACATCCTCTCCATAACGCCCCAGCCGCCTGCCAGCGGACAACGTGCCGCACCGTCGGCGCAGGTCGCCTCACTTCATTCACCGTCTTTTTGGAAGTCTCTCGTGCACCGATCGCCCTAATTTCCCCCTTCACGGCGGCCGATAGAAGTAAGTAATGCGTTTTACAGGGATTGCACCTGGGGCGGGCGCCCGCCGCGGCCCAGGCCCTCAACGCGTCGGCAAGGCTTTCCATCGTCAACTTCATCATCTACCGTGAAAAATCTAAAAATCAGTGCGCGTCTGGGTCTGGTGTTCGGGCTGCTCTTGCTCCTGCTGGCCGTCATTGCCTTCGTGGGCATCAACCGGTTGCGTTCGCTGGACGCCACCACCACCCGCATCACCTCGAACATCTCGCCCAAGATCGAGGCGGCGCGCGAGATGTCCTATGTGGCCATGGACGTTGCCCGGCTCACGCGCAACCTCCTGCTCACCACCGGCGCGGAGCAAGCCGCCCACCGCGCGGCACTGGACAAGGCCAGGGTCGACACCGACAAGCAGGTGACCGCGCTCGAGCAGCTGGTGGACACCGACCGCGGGCGCATCCTGCTGGCCGCGGTGAAGGCCACGCTCGTCGACTACCGGGCCTTCACCAACTCGGTGATCGAACCGGCCATGGCCGGCCGCACGCAGGAAGCCACGCAGCTGCTCTTCGGCGAACGCCTGAAGACCCAGGCCGCCTACCTGGCCTCGCTGCGGGAGATGGTCGAGTTCCTGGGCAAGCAGATGGAACAGGCCGCGCTCACGGCGCACGAGTCGGCTCAGAACGCCATCGGCCTCATGATCGCCGCGGCGCTGCTGGCAGGCCTGATCGGCGTGGTGTCGGCGTGGCTGATCACGCGCTCGATCACGCGGCCGCTCACCCACGCCGTGGAGGCGGCCGACCGCGTCGCGCGCGGTGACCTGAGCGACGCCATCGTGGCGCATTCGGCGGACGAGACCGGCCAGATGCTCACCGCCCTGCAGCGCATGCAGGAAAGCCTGGCGCGCACCGTGGGCCTGGTGCGCGGCAATGCGGAGGGCGTGGCCACGGCCAGCGCGCAGATCTCGCAAGGCAACGAGGACCTGTCCTCGCGCACCGAGGAACAGGCCAGCTCGCTGGAGCAGACCGCCGCATCCATGGAAGAGCTGACCTCCACGGTCAAGCAGAACGCCGACAACGCCCGCCAGGCCAACCAGCTGGCGGTGTCCGCCTCCGAGGTGGCCGTGAAGGGCGGCGACGTGGTGGGCAAGGTCGTGTCGACCATGGCGTCGATCGATGCGTCCTCGCGCAAGATCGTGGAGATCATCGGCGTGATCGACGGCATTGCCTTCCAGACCAACATCCTGGCGCTGAACGCCGCGGTGGAAGCCGCGCGCGCGGGCGAACAGGGGCGCGGCTTCGCGGTCGTGGCCTCGGAGGTGCGCACGCTGGCGCAGCGCTCGGCGGCGGCGGCCAAGGAAATCAAGGGCCTGATCGGCGACTCGGTGAGCAAGGTGGACGCCGGCACGGCGCTGGTGGGCGAAGCCGGCCGCACGATGGACGACATCGTGGGCAGCGTGCGCCGCGTGACGGACATCATGGGCGAGATCACCGCGGCGAGCCAGGAACAGACCGCCGGCATCGAGCAGATCAACCAGGCCATCTCGCAGATGGACCAGGTGACGCAGCAGAACGCGGCGCTGGTGGAAGAAGCGGCCGCGGCCGCCGCCTCGCTGCAGGACCAGGCGGGCGGACTGCTCGAGGCGGTCAGCGTGTTCACGCTGGACGACGCACGGCAAGGCGGCGCCGCGGTGGCCAAGGCGGCAGCGGCGCCAAAGGCCAAGGCCGCTCTCGGGACCGCGCCCAAGGCAACGCCCCCTGCCCGTGCGCGTGTGAAGAGCGCTGCTGCATCGCCCGCGCTGGCCGTGGCGCAGGGCGACTGGGAACAGTTCTGAGGGAGGCCTGCGGGCCCGCGCGGGCTCAGTGCCTCAGTGCAGCTGCCCGCCGGTCTCGGCCACGTCGCGCGTCACCGCGAGCGCGGTGGCCACGGTGATGCGCAAGGCGTTGACCAGCATGTCGAGCGACATGCTCGGCGCGCCCGGAAAGCGCGCCGCCTGCGCGGGCAGGTAGGGAATGTGGATGAAGCCGCCGCGCACGCTGTTCATGCCGTTCATGCCGCTTCCGCCCTTCTTGTCGTTCGCGGGCTGCGTCGCGATGCGGTGCATCAGCCCGTAGAAGATGTGGTTGCACACGAAGGTGCCCGCGCTGTTCGACACCGAGGCCGGCACGCCGGCCGCGCGCAGCTCGCGCACGATGGCCTTGATCGGCAGGCTCGAGAAGTAGGCGGCGGGCGCGCCGGGCACCACGGGCACGTCGATGGGCTGGCGGTCGTTGTTGTCGGGCACGCGCGCGTCGTCGACGTTGATGGCGACGCGCTCCGGCGTGAACTCCGCGCGGCCGCCGGCCTGGCCGATGCACAGCACCAGTTGCGGCTGCAGCTCGTCCATCGCGCGGTTCAGCGCGTCGATGGCATCGCCGAAGACGCAGGGCACCAGCCGCGCATGCACCGTCGCGCGGCCGGCCTTCCAGCCGTCGAGCGTGCGCACCGCTTCCCACGAGGGGTTGAGGGCTTCCTGCTCGAAGGGCTCGAAGCCCGTCAGCAGGACGTTGACCGGCTTGACCCGATGGACCCGCTTGGTGGCCACGGCACCGCCCGCGCGTTCAAGCCATTGCCCGGACGGCAATGCCTTCCTGCTGCAGCCGCTCGCGGATGCGCCGCGCGAAGGCCAGTGCATGCGCGCCGTCGCCGTGCAGGCACACGCTCTGCGCGTTGACGGCCACGGTGCTGCCGTCGATGGCGGTCACGCGGTGGTCGCGCACCAGCGAGAGGGTCTGCGCGATCGATTGCTCTTCGGTCTCGATCAGCGCGCCCGGCTGGCTGCGCGGCACCAGGCTGCCGTCGGGCATGTAGCCGCGGTCGGCGAACACTTCTTCCACCGGCACGAGGCCGGCGCGGCGGGCCGCGTCGATCATGTGGCTGCCCGCGAGGCCGAAGAACTTGAGCGAGGGGTCGAAGCGGCGCACGGCTTCGCACAGCGCCTCGGCCAGCTCGGGTTCCTTCACGGCCTGGTTGTAGAGCTGGCCGTGTGCCTTCACGTGCGACAGCTTGCCGCCCTCGGCCTTCACGATGGCCGCGAGCGCGCCCACCTGGTAGAGCACGTTGGCCACGATCTCCTCGGGCGGCAGGTGCATGGTGCTGCGCCCGAAGTTCTCGCGGTCCGGAAAGCTCGGGTGCGCGCCGATGGCCACGCCGTTCTTCAGGGCCCAGCGCACGCACTGCTGCATGGTCTTGGCGTCGCCGGCGTGCCAGCCGCAGGCGATGTTGGCGGAGCTCACCAGCGCGAGCAGCGCTTCGTCGCTGCCGGCGCCTTCGCCGAGGTCGGCATTGAGGTCGATCTGCATGGGGAATGTCCTTCTGGGGGGTCCGTTTTGCAAAGTCTATGCCGCACCCGGCCAGCCTGCAGCGGCCAGGCCTTGCGCCACCTGCGCCAGGTAGCGCTGCTGGTCGGCCCAGGCGTCGAGCGCCTGCGGCGGGTCGACCTGCACCAGCCGCAGCTTGCCGTTGAGCGGCGCCTGCGCCAGCTTCCACAGGTCGGCGCGAATCACCACGCCGATGCGCGGGTAGCCGCCGGTGGTCTGCGCGTCGCCCATCAGGATGATCGGCTGGCCCGACGGCGGCACCTGGATCGTGCCCGGGATCACGCCCGAGGACAGCATGTCGCCCGCGCGCTTGCGCTTGAGCTCGGCGCCCGCGAGGCGGCTGCCCATGCGGTTGCTTTGCGGCGTGATGCGCCAGCGCTCGCCCCACAGCTGGTCGCGCGCGGCCAGCGTGAACAGTTCGAACTCGGGCCCGGGCAGCACGCGCAGCGCGATGGCGCCGTCGTCCTGCGGCGTGCCCCAGTCGGGGCCGCGCAGGCCGAAGGCACGGCGAGCGCGTTGCGCGGCACCGAGGCGCGAGGCGCCCAGCGCCAGCCGGTCGCCCTTGCGCAGCGCGCGGCCTTCGAGGCCGCCGAAGCCGGCCTTGAGGTCGGTGCTGCGCGAGCCGAGCACCTGCGGCACGTCGATGCCGCCCGCCACCGCGAGCCAGCTTCGCAGGCCGGTCTTCTTCACGCCCGGCGCGTTGGCGCCCGAGAGCTTCAGGGTCTGGCCGGCCGCGACCGGCACGCTCCAGCAGGGCCACAGCGGCACGCCGTCGAGGCTGGCGGAAAAGTCGTCGCCCGTGAGCGCGATGCGGGTGTCGGTCTCGAACTGCAGTTCGCAGCCGCCCATGGTGAGCTCCAGGCCCGCGGCGCCGTCGGCATTGCCGGCGAGCCGGTTGGCCAGCGTGAGCGAGAGCACGTCGAGCGCGCCGCCGGGGCAGATGCCCAGCTGGCGATGGCCGTGGCGGCCCAGGTCTTGCACCGAGGCGAGCACGCCGGGTTTGCGGATGGCGATCATGTATGCACGCTTTCGGCGACGAAGCGCACACGGTCGCCGGGGCGCAGCAGGGTCGGCGGTTCGGCCGCGGGGTCGAACAGCTCGAGCGAGGTCCGCCCGATCAGCTGCCACCCGCCCGGCGACACCAGCGGGTAGATGCCGGTCTGCTCGCCGCCGATGCCGACCGAGCGCGCCGGCACCGCGGTGCGCGGCTCGGCGCGGCGCGGCGTGGCCAGCTCGGGCGGCAGGCCGCCCATGAAGGCGAAGCCCGGCAGGAAGCCGAGCAGGTAGACGATGTAGTCACCGCCGCTGTGGCGCCGCACCACCTCGGCCGGCGTGAGCCCGGTGTGGGCCGCCACGTCGGCCAGGTCGGGCCCGTGCTCGCCGCCGTAGGCCACCGGGATCTCGACCAGCCGGCCCGAGACCGCGCCGGCGGCCAGCCTCGGCCAGGCTTCGAGCACGTTCGCGGTGAGCGTGTCGAGGTCGATCGCGGTCGGGTCGAAGGTGAGCGTGAGGTTGTTCATGCCCGGCAGCGTCTCGCCGACGCCGGGCCATTGACGCGCGTGGTCGGCCAGGGCCCAGATGCGCTGCTGCTGCGCCAGCGTGGCGGGCGCGGGCAGCTCGCACAGCAATGCCGCGTCGCCCAGCAGATGCAGCCGGGGTGGAGGAGTGCCGCTCATCGCGGCTTATTCACGACCGAGGCTGCGGACCTTGGCCGCCAGCTTCTGCTCCACGTTGGGAGAGACGAACTTGTGGACCTCGCCGCCGAGCATGGCGATCTCGCGCACGAAGGTGCTCGAGATGAACTGGTACTTGTCGCTGGGCGTGAGGAACACGGTCTCGACGTCGGGCATCAGCGAGCGGTTCATGCCCGCGAGCTGGAACTCGTAGTCGAAGTCGGTCACGGCGCGCAGGCCGCGCACCATGGCCTTGCCGCCGCGCGCGACGACGAAGTCGCGCAGCAGGCCCGAGAAGCTTTCCACGGTGACCTGGTCGCTGTAGGGCTTCACGGCCTCGCGGGCCATGTCCATGCGTTCGGAGAGCGTGAAGAGCGCCTTCTTGTGGTGGCCCGCCGCGACGGCGACGATCACCTTGGAGAAGAGCTGGGTTGCGCGCCGCACCACGTCCTCGTGACCGAGGGTGATGGGGTCGAAGGTGCCGGGGTAAACCGCGATCACGTTGCTGGCCATGGTTGCTACTTCCTCATGCTGCCGGTGCGGCTTGTCCGGCGGATTATGCAGTCCCATCCGCCGCGGGACGCAGCAGATGGGCGTGGACGGCGCCGGCCTTCAGGTAGCGAAAGCCGGCGAGGCCGAAGGGGGCGAGTTCCTCGTCGCTCCAGCGGCGCGGCGCCTCCAGGTACACCGAGCCCCCGGCGCGCAGCGCACGGGCGGCCGCGCGCAGGGCGGGCTCGTAGAGCGCGGTGCTTTCGAAGGGCGGATCGAGGAACACGGCGTCCAGGCTGCCCGCGGCCACGCGCTCGAGCGCGGTGACGCCGTTGCCGCGCTCCACGCGCACGGCCTCGGCCTTGAGCTTGGCCTTGGCGGCCTGCAGTTGCGCGACCAGCGCGGCGTCCTGCTCGCACAGCAGCACCTGCGCCGCGCCGCGCGAGGCGGCTTCGAGGCCCAGCGCGCCGGTGCCCGCGAAGGCGTCGACGCAGTGCCAGCCGGGCAGCTCGCCGCCGCCGGCACCGGCCAGGCTCGCGAGCCAGTTGAAGAGGGTTTCGCGCACGCGGTCGGGCGTGGGGCGCAGGCCGGGCTTGTCGGCCACTGAAAGGCGGGTGCGCTTCCATTCGCCGCCGATGATGCGCACCTCGCTGGGCTTCTTCGGGCCTTGCGGGCTGACCGGTTTGGCCGACTTGGCCGGCTTGCCTGCTTTGGCGGCGGGAGAACGGGAGGCGGGGGCGGCTTTCTGGGGCATGCGGCGAGCTTAACGCCGCCGCGCGCGAGGGATTTCAGAGCCCGGCCAGGGCGCGCTGCGCGAGCAGCGCGGCCAGCACGAGCATGGTGCCGCCGATGAGCGCGTCCAGCATCTGCCAGGCGCGCGGCCGTGCGAACACCGGCGCGAGCAGGCGCGCACCGAAGCCCAGCGAGGTGAACCACAGCACGCTGGCCGTGGTGGCGCCCGCCACGAACCACAGCTTGAGCAGGCCCGCTTGCTGCGCGCCCGCGCTGCCCACGAGCAGCACGGTGTCCAGGTAGACGTGCGGGTTCAACAACGTGAAGCCGGCGGCCTGCGCCACCACCGCCACGCGCGACAGCGACGCGCCCTGCGCCGCGGCCTGCAGCGCGGCGGGCTGGCGCGCGCGCCACAGCGCCTTCAGCCCGTAGGCGCCGAGAAAGGCCGCGCCGAGCCCCGCGAGCGCGGTGGCCAGCATCGGCCGTCCGTTCAGCGCCTGCGCCATGCCGGCCACGCCGGCACCGATCAGCACCGCGTCGCTGGCCGCGCAGAACAGCACCACCGCGCCCACGTGCTCGCGGCGCAAGCCCTGGCGCAGCACATAGGCGTTCTGCGCGCCGATGGCGACGATCAGCACCAGGCTCATGAAGAGCCCGTTGGCGAAGGCGGTGGAGACATGGGCGAGGTGCGCGAGGTGGGCGAGGTTTTCGGCTTGCATGCGTCGAGGATGCCGCCTGCACCTGCTTAATTCAAACTAAACTTTCTTAACCCGATTCAGTTTTACTTCATCTCTATGCTCGACTACGCCGCCCTGAACGCCCTCGCCGCCGTGGTGCGCGAAGGCAGCTTCGAACGCGCCGCGCGCGCACTGCACGTCACGCCCTCGGCCGTGTCCCAGCGCATCAAGCAGCTCGAGGAGCGCACCGGCGGCGCGCTGCTGGTGCGCGGGCAGCCCTGCGTGGCCACCGAGGCGGGGCTGCAGCTGTGCCGGCACGTGGAGCGCGTGGGCATGCTGGAGCACGAGCTGCGCGACGCCCTGCCCGCGCTGGGCATGGGCAGCGGCGAGGCCGACGAGCGCGTCACCGTGCGGGTGGCGGTGAACGCCGACAGCCTGGCGACGTGGTTCGTCTCGGCCGCGGCGGCCTTCGCTGCGCAGGAGCCGGCCGCGCTGCTCGACCTGACCGTGGACGACCAGGACCACACCGCCGAGCGGCTGCGCAGCGGCGCGGTGCTGGCGGCCGTGACCGCGCTGGCGCAACCGGTGGCGGGGTGCAACAGCGAGGCGCTTGGCACGATGCATTACGTGGCGGCGGCCAGCCCCGCGTTCGTGCGCGCGCATTTCGCCAAGGGCGTGGGCGCGCGCACGCTGGCGAGCGCGCCGAGCCTGGTGTTCGACCGCAAGGACCGCCTGCAGGCGCGCTGGGTGCGCCGCATCTGCCACCGCAACGTGGAGACGCCGCGCCACTGGATTCCGTCGCCCAACGCCTTCGTCGAGGCGGCGTGCAGCGGCATGGGCTGGGGCATGCATCCGGCCAGCATGGTGGCCGATGCGATTCGCGAGGGGAAGCTGGTGGCGCTGGTGCCCGGCTCGACGCTGCCGGTGCCGCTCTACTGGCAGCAGGCGCGCGCGTCGCCGCGCCTGCTCGAGAAACTGGGTGCCGCGGTGCGCGCGGCGGCCGGCCAGGGCGCGCACGCCCTGGCTTGAGCCCAGGGAGATCAGGGCGCCTTGGCCGCGGCCTTTGCGGCCTTGGCGTCCTTGCCGCCCACCACCACCGTCACCATGCGCTCGGGCTGCAGCTTGCGCTGGAACGCCGCCTTGATGTCGGCCGCCGTGACCGCGTTCATGCGCGCGGTCCAGGTGTCGAGGTAGTCCAGCGGCAGGTCGTGCCAGGCGATGTTGGCCACGTTGCCGATCAGCTTGCGGTTGCTGTCCAGCAGCAGCGGGAAGCCGCCGATCACGTTGTCCTTGGCGGCCTTCAGCTCGCTGGCGGTCGGGCCTTCGGCCACGAACCTGGCGAGCACCTCGCGCGACATCTTCACGGCGTCCTCGGCCTGGTCGGGCCGGGTCTGGAAGCCGATGCGGAACGCGCCCGCCTCGAGCCCCGGCGCAAAGCCGCTGTAGATGCTGTAGGTCAGGCCGCGCTTCTCGCGCACCTCGTTCGTCAGGCGCGACACGAAGCCGCCGCCGCCGAGCACGTAGTTGCCCAGCGTGAGCGCGAAGTGGTCCGGGTCCTTGCGCGGGTAGCCGGGCTGGCCGATGAAGACGTGGGCCTGGGCCGAGTCGAACGGAATGCGCTCGTCCTTGGCCGCCGTGAGCGCGGCCACCGGCGCGATGGCCGGCAGCGGCGCGCAGCCCTGCCCGGCTTGCGTCGCCGGCAGGCGCGACAGCAGCGCGGTCGCCAGCGTCTCGGCCTCGGCACGCGTGACGGCGCCCACGATGCTGAGCTTGGCGCGGCAAGGCACGATGAGCTGCTCGTAGCGCTGGCGCATGCCGGCGGTGTCGATGCGCGCGAGCGTTTCTTCCGTCACCTCCTGGCCGTAGGGATGCACGCCGTACACCGCCTGCGCGAAGGCGCGGCCCGCGACGGTCGCGGGCTTGGTGTTGGCCTCCTTGATGGCGGCGTTGATGCGTTCGCGCTCGCGCTGCCACACGTCGTCGGGGAAGGCCGGCTCGCCGATCTCGCGCGAGGCCAGCGTCACGGCCTTGTTCAGCAGCGCCGGGTCGGACAGCGAGCGCAGCGAGTAGCTGGTGCGGTCGGTGCCGGCGCTCACGTCGAAGCTGGCGCCCAGGTCGGCCCAGGCTTCGCCGAGGGCGTTCTGGTCGAGCGCGGGCTCGCCGTTCCTGCCGGCGCGCACGCCCTTCTCGACCATGGCCGAGGTGGTGCTCGCCAGGCCGGCCTGCGCGGCCGGGTCGCGGCGGCTGCCGGCGTCGAAGTCAACCTGCACATCGACGATCGGCAGCGCATTGGTCGCCACCAGGTAGATCCTGGCGCCGTTGGCCAGCGTCCAGTGCTGGATGGGCAGTGCGGCCTGCGCGCTGGTCATGCCGAAAAGAGCGGTTGCGCCCGTCAGTACTGCGTACTGCGCTATCTTTTTAAGAGTAAACATGGAATCCGTACCTTTCAGCGCAGTTCGCCTGCGGGCGCCGCGAAGCCGCGGCCGCGCTTGGGTTCGGGCGGCAGCGGGCGCAGGGTGGTCACCGTGAGCTGGTCGTCGCCGAAGTACTTGGCGGCCACGGCCTGCACCTGGGCGGCCGTGACGGACTGCAGCCGCGCGACGATGCGCTCGCTGGCGTCCAGCGGCAGGCCCTGGATCCAGTTGCTGCCGAGTTCGCGCGCCTGCGCCATCACCGAGTCGCGCTTGTAGGTTTCGCTGGCCACCCACTGGGTCTTGACGCGGGCCAGTTCGGCTTCGCCCACGCCGTCCTTGGCGATGCGCGCCATCTGGGCGCGCAACGCGGCCTCGACCGCCTCGGCGCTCTTGCCGGCGGCCGGAACGCCGTCGAGCACGAAGAGCTGCGGGCCGCGGCCGACGAAGCCCGAATAGGCGCCGGCCGAATCGGCGACGCGGTCGGGGCCTTGCGTGAGCGCGCGGTCGAGCCGCGCACCGGCGTAGCCGTCGAGCACGGCCGACAGCACCACCAGCGCCCAGGCGTCGCTGTTGGTGTCGTCGATGCCGGCGAGCTGCGGCACGCGGTAGGCGAGCGACACGTAGGCCTGCTCGGCCGGCGCCTTGAATTCGAGGCGGCGCACGCCGCGCTGGGCGGGCTCGACGCGTGGCTTGCGCGCCGGCACGGCACGCGAGGGGATGCGGCCGTAGTACTTCTCGGCCATGGCGCGCACCTGCGCCACGTCGACATCGCCGGCCACCACCAGCACGGCGTTGGCGGGCACGTACCAGCGCTTGTGGAAGTCGCGCACGTCCTCGGGCGTCATGGCGTCGAGGTCGCTCATCCAGCCGACCACGGGGCGGTGGTACGGCGAGGCGGTGAAGACGGCGGCGTTCTGCTGCTCGCCGAGCAACGCGCGCGGCTGGTCTTCGGTGCGCAGGCGGCGCTCTTCCTTGACCACCTCGATCTCGCGCTTGAACTCGTCGTCGGGCCACTGGTTGTTGGCGAAGCGGTCGGACTCGAGCTTCATCACCTGCTCGAGGCTGCCGACCGGAATCTGTTGGTAGTAGCCGGTGTAGTCGCGCGTGGTGAAGGCGTTTTCCTGGCCGCCCAGGGCCGCCACGCGGCGCGAGAACTCGCCGGGCTTGATGTCCTTGGTGCCCTTGAACATCATGTGTTCGAGCGCATGTGCCACACCGGAGGTGCCGTCGACCTCGTCCATGGAACCGACGCGAACCCAGACCATCTGCACCGCCGTCGGCGAGCGCCGGTCGGGCTGCACGATCAGCGTCATGCCGTTGGCCAGGGTGAATTGCTGGGGGCCGGGCGCCGCGGCTGCGGCGGCGGAAGGCGCGGAGGAAGCCGGTGTGGGCTGGGCCAGCGCAGGCATGGCCCACGACGCGAAGAGCGCCATCGCCAGCACCGCACCAGACGCAGCACGGCGTGGCGGGAGGTGTTTCATAGAATGGGTCGGATTGTAAAAAGCTCCTGATGTTCAGTTTCTTCAAGAAAAAACCGCCTGCCGAGACCCCCGACACGCCGGCGCCCCCGTCGTCGGACGCGCCTGCCGCCCCGGAGCCCGCGCCCACGCGCTCGGTGTTCTCGCCTTCGAGCTGGTTCGGCTCGAAGCCGGCGGTGGAAGAAACGCCTGTGGCGCCACCGCCTGCTGCCCCGCCGCCCGCACCGCCACCCGCAGCACCACCGCCCGTTGCGCCGCCGCCTGCCGCACCGCCTCTGGCGGCTCCTCCTGTTGTCGCACCGCCCCCGCCGGCTCCGTTGGTTGCCCCGCCGGTCGTGGCGCCCGCCGCACCCACGCCAGCCCCCATACCGGCACCGGTGCCTGCACCCGCCCCCGCACCGGTGTTCGTTGCGCCACCGCCGCCCGCTCCGGCACCGGTCCCCGTGCCCGCACCGGTCGCCGCCCCCGCCCCTGTCGCGGAAATTGCCGTCGCCACCGAGCGCAAGAGCTGGTTCGACAAGCTCAAGACCGGCCTGCGCAAGACCGGCACCGGCATCCAGGCGGTGTTCGTCAACGCGCAGATCGACGACGCGCTCTATGAAGAGCTCGAATCGGCCCTGCTGATGGCCGACACCGGCGTGAAGGCGACCGAGTTCCTGCTGGAAGACCTGCGCGGCCGCGTCAAGCGCCAGATGGCCACCAACGCCACCCAGGTCAAGGCGCTGCTGGCCGAGGCCGTGGCCGACCTGCTCAAGCCGCTGGAAAAGCCGCTGGTCATCGGCCAGTACACGCCCACCGTGATCATGGTGGCCGGCGTCAACGGCGCGGGCAAGACCACCTCCATCGGCAAGCTCACCAAGCACCTGGCCAACGAAGGCGCCTCGGTGCTGCTGGCCGCGGCCGACACCTTCCGGGCGGCGGCGCGCGAGCAGCTGCTGGTCTGGGCCGACCGCAACACCGTCGAGATCGTGAGCAACGAGGGCGGCGACCCGTCGGCCGTGAGCTTCGACGCGGTGAACGCCGGCAAGGCGCGTGGCAAGGACGTGGTGCTGGTCGACACGGCCGGGCGCCTGCCCACGCAGCTGCACCTGATGGACGAGCTCAAGAAGATCAAGCGCGTGGTCACCAAGGCCGACGCCACCGCGCCGCACGAGGTGCTGCTGGTGATCGACGGCAACACCGGCCAGAACGCGCTGGCGCAGGTCAAGGCCTTCGACGAAACGCTGGGCCTCACCGGCCTGATCGTGACCAAGCTCGACGGCACGGCCAAGGGCGGCGTGCTGTGCGCCATTGCGCGCGAACGGCCGATTCCGGTGTACTTCATCGGCGTGGGCGAGAAGCTGGAAGACCTCGAGACCTTCAGCGCACGCGAGTTCGCGCAAGCCCTGCTGGGCTGACGCCGGCACCCTCCAATGTAAAAACGGCCCCCGCTTGCGCCGGGGCCGTTTTTCTTTTCTTCTTCTCTCCCTGCTCCCTGCTCCCTGCCCCCCGCCCTTCTCGGGCTGATGGCGGACGGATGGTCGTCCGCTCTTCTCTTTTCCTGGGTCAGAGGCCGAACGGCCCCGTGGGCATGCACAGCACGCGGCCCGTGCAGTTGCTTGCCTTGTAGTAGTACGTGCGGTTCTCCCCCCCGACGACCAGCGGGCCGACGAAGGCGAAGCCCTCCGCACCCATGGCGTTGGACTTCTCGATGTCGGCCTCCAGGGTGCTCTGCCCCGGCACGGCCTGGAACGTGAAGGTGGTGGATTGCGACAGGTCCTTCACGAAGATGTTGCCGAACATGGCCGGACCGCGGAAGCGGAAGCCGCGTGCGCCCGCTTCCTCGAACTGAGCCAAGGCGCCGTTCGTGTCGGCCGCGTCGTCCTTCACTTCATAGGAGAAGGTGGAGCCGGCATCCGAGCTCTTCTCGAAGATCGCGACGTTGGCCCCGCCGAAGAGGAAGAACGGCGAGACATTGAAGTAGCCGTCGGCGCCCTGGGCGTTGCTGCCGGCAATGAAGTCGGTCTTGTTCGTGGCCGCGGCATCCGTGCGGTAGCTGTAGGTGGCGCTGGTGTTGCTGTCCTTGCGGTACAGCATGACCGACACGCCGTTCACGCTGTCGGCGCCGACCCAGTGGTAGCCGCGGCCGCCCGCTTCGTTGGCCTGGAGCAGGAACGCAGCGGTGTCCGCCGGCTCGCCCTTCGTCTCGTACACATAGGTGGTGTCGCCGGTCTTCACGTAGACATTGGCGCCGGTGCCGGATGCGGGCGCCGTCAACGCGCTCAGGAACATGAACCCCTTGGCGCCCTCGGTATCGAGGTCATTCAGGAAACCGGCGGTATCGACGGGGTACGGCACTTGCTCGTACATGAAGGTGCTGACCGCGGGTGCCGGTTCGGGTGCGGGTTCCGGTTCGGGCACCGGTTCGGGCGCGGGTGCCGGAGCGGGAACCGACGGAATGCCGCCGATGGGTGCGAAACCGTTGCCGTCGTTGCCGCCGCCACCGCACGCCGCCAAGGCGAGGGTTGCAGCCACTGCAGCGGCCACGGCCGCGAACTTGAAATTCATTGGAAAAAACCTCCGGGATCGATTCGATAGTTCTGAGCGCACCGGCAGCGCCCGGAATTGCTCCGAAGTGCCAGCGCCTATCGAAGGTAAAGGCAGGCCATTGCCTTCACCAGTGCCGAAAGTCACATCATCTGACGTCTATGGCATGCATCAGCATGCAAATTAGTACAAATTGATTCAACCGCTTTCGAAGGCGGCATCTACCTGGCACCGAGCTCCGTCATCGCCCGCAACAGCGATTCAGCCGCCACCGGCTTGAACAGCACCGGCACGCGCGACTCGCGCACGCGCTGCAGACGGTCGGGCGAGGTCTCGCCCGTGATGAGCAGCAGCGGCGTGGCCGCGCCGTCGTCGTCGCCCTGGCTGAGGCGAAGGCCCGCGTCGAGTCCGTCGGCGCCGTCGGCCAGGCGGTAGTCGCACAGCAGCAGGTCGAAAGGCCGGCCCTCGGCCGCCGCCTGGCGCAGCGCGGCCGCGGCGGCGGCCTCGCTGTCCACGGCGTGCGCGTCGACCGCGTGGGAACGCAGCAAGCCGGTCATGGCCTCGCGGATCTCCAGCTCGTCGTCGAGCAGCAGCACGCGGCCAGGCAGCGCAAGGGCCGGGTTGCGAAAGCCCGCGGGGGCGTCGGCAACGCACGGCGCGGCCATCGGCGTGCCGGCCGGCGCCCCGATGGCAGGCACCACCACCCGGAAGAAGGTGCCGCGGCCCGGCCGCGAATGCATCTGCACCGGATGCCCGAGCAGCCGCGACAGCCGCTGCACGATCGACAGCCCGATGCCCAGGCCGCGCGAACGGTCGCGGCCCGGATTGTTGACCTGGTAGAACTCCTCGAAGATCCGGCTCGACTGCTCCCGCGCAATGCCGATGCCGCTGTCGCGCACCTCGATCCACACCGTGTCGCCGCGGTCGCGCGCCGTGACGGTCACGCCGCCGCGCGCCGTGTACTTCAGCGCGTTGTCCATCAGGTTGGACAGCATGCGGTGCAGCAGCTGCGGGTCGCTGTGCACCCACAGGCCGCTGGCGCGCACGCGAAGCTGCAGTTCTTTCTGCTCGGCGCGCGCCGCGAAGGTGTGGTTGAGCGGCAGGAACAGCGCGTCGAGCTGCACCGGCTGCGGCGCGGGCGTGATCACGCCGGCGTCGAGGCGCGAGACATCGAGCATGGTGTCCAGCGACGCGCCCAGCGCGTTCACCGCGCGCATCAGGCGCTCGGCGTTGCGGCCTTCGGGGCGGCCGCGCAACTCGTTTTCCAGCGCCGCGCCGAACAGCGCAATGGCATGCAGCGGCTGGCGCAGGTCGTGGCTGGCGGTGCCGAGGAAGCGCGTCTTCTCCTCGCTGGCGCGCTCGGTGGCGGCGATCTGCTCGCCCAGCCGCACGGCCAGCGCCTCGTTCTCGAAACGCAGCATGAGCGATTCGGTCAGCAGCTTGTGCTGGCCCGTTCCCGCGTGCAGCGTAAGCAACAGGTAGGCCGCGCCGGCAGCCGCCAGGAACAGGTGCAAGCCGTCGCCCTGCCAGGCCAGCGCGGTGATCATGCCCAGCGACATCGGCATGGTGTAGCCGAACAGCGCCGGCTTCAGCGGCCACAGCGACTGCGCGGCCCGCGCGCAGCTGCCGACGATCACGGTCATCAGCAGCGAGGTCATCGGCAGGTTGTTGTGCGGCACGATGAGCCAGGGCACCACCGCCGTGACCATGCTCACCAGCGTGACCATGCGCGAGATCTTGCGGGCCCAGTACGCGCTTTCGTGCGCCGGCCGCCCGGGCGTCCAGCGCGGGGTGAAGAGCACGTAGATGTCGGCGATCAGCAGCGCGGCCAGCCAGAACAGCAGGCTCGGGTCCTTCAGCTGCGAATAGATGATCGCGCCGAACACGATCACGAAGACCATGTGGGTCAGCGTGGAGGCGATGTAGGTGCTGTAGACCGACGCGATGTTCTCGCGCAGCACCCGCTGAGCGAGCGCGATGTCGGCCGAGGGGTCGTTCTGCGCCGCGGCTGGCACGCTCGGGTCAGTGCAGCGTGCTGATCAGCTGGGCGCGCGAACGCATCCCGAACAGCAGCAGGATGGTCGATACATGGTTCTTCACCGTGCCTTCGCTCAGGTTCGCGAGCTGCGCGATTTCCTTGTTGGCCTTGCCCTCGAGCACCCACTGCAGCACCTGCATCTGGCGCGGCGTGAGCTCCTGCCAGGCGCCGGCATGGGCGAATTCGGCGTAGCCGGTGAGCGCCCTGGGCGTGGCCGGCGGCGGCAGTTCGGCCGCGCCAGCCAGGGGATCGAGCAGGCCGCAGGCGCGGATGAAGCTCACCACTTCCTTCAGGTCGGCCGATTTCGGCAGGAAGGCCGCGGCGCCCAATGCGAGCACGCCCTGCGCCAGGGTGGTGTTGCCCGTGCCCGAAAGCACCACGATGCGCGCGCTGGGGAACCGCAGGCGGAATTCGGCCAGGCCGCTCAGGCCGTGGGTGTCGGGCAGCGCCAGGTCGAGCAGCACGAGGCCGATGGCGGCCTGGTGGGTTTCGTACAAAGCAAGCGCGTCGGCGACGTTGCCGGCCTCGAAGACCTCGATGTGGGCGCCGGATGAGGCGGCCTGTGCCTGCACCAGCGCGCAGACGCCCAGGCGCAGCAGGTCGTGGTCGTCAACCACCAGGATGGCCGTGGGCGCGCGGGGAGGTGTGCCGGTCTCCGCGGCCGGTGACAGCGGTGCGGGGGCAGAGTCGATGGGTACCACGTGCGCGATCTTAGCGGGGCCACATTTTGGCGACAGTGCTGAAAGTCATGGGATCACAGATGGCTGTAGTGCTTAATGCTACTTTATTGATAGCAATTTCACATGGCATGCGCGCTTGCCATCGGGCTTTTCTGGGGGCACCATGAAAGCCTCGCCCCCCGAACGGCGCCACGAACGGCGCTCCTGGAGACTTCGAATGGCCCACACCGCCGCCGCCCCGCTCGACACCAGCGACCGCAAGGTCGACCGCCTGCTCGCCCACTACGAGCAGAGTCACCGCCACCCGACCAACGAACTGATCCACTTCGCGGCCATCCCCGCGATCATGCTGAGCATCGTCGGGCTGCTGTTCGCGGTCCATCCGTGGGTGGCCTACGGCTTCGTGGCGGCCAGCCTGGTCTATTACGCGCTGCTGCGCGCGCCGGTCTTCCTGCTGACCATGGCGCTCCTGACCGCCGTGGCCCTGGGCCTGGTCCATGCGATGGGCGGGCTTGTATTACCGGTTTCGGCCGCTATCTTTGTAGTGGCCTGGATCTTCCAGTTCGTGGGCCACAAGGTCGAAGGCAAGAAGCCGTCGTTCTTCGAAGACATCCAATATCTCTGGGTCGGCCCGCTGTTCGTGCTCTCCAAGCTGTTCCTAAAGCTCGGCATCCGCTGGTAGCTTTCAGCTATCCGGGCGATAGGAATCCAAGGGAACCCTGGGCTTAGCACTCCCTCTAACCGAGTGCTAATATGGCCAACACAAAGGAGTTTCCCCTGATGACAACGCTGTCTGGAGTCTCTGCCAACCAGCTGGCCGTCGCCAACCCATGGTCGATGGTCCCCCCGCTGGGCAACCTGGATGCCTACATTTCGGCCGCCAACCGCCTGCCGATGCTCACGCTCGAAGAAGAGCAGGGCTTCGCACGCAAGCTGCGCGACCAGAACGACCTCGAATCCGCCGGCGCGCTCGTGCTGTCGCACCTGCGCCTCGTGGTTTCCATTTCCCGCCAGTACCTGGGCTACGGGTTGCCGCACGGCGACCTGATCCAGGAAGGCAACGTCGGTCTCATGAAGGCCGTGAAGCGTTTCGACCCCGACCAGGGCGTGCGGCTCGTGAGCTACGCCATGCACTGGATCAAGGCCGAGATTCACGAGTACATCCTGAAGAACTGGCGCATGGTCAAGGTCGCGACGACCAAGGCCCAGCGCAAGCTGTTCTTCAACCTGCGCTCGATGAAGCAGAGCTTCAAGGCCGACTCGGCCGCGGCCGACAACGGCACGCACCGCGAAACGCTGAGCCCCGACGAGGTGTCGCAGATGGCGACCCGGCTCAACGTCAAGCCCGAGGAAGTGCTCGAGATGGAAACCCGCCTGTCGGGCGGTGACGTCATGCTCGACCCGGGCCCGACCGACGACGGAGATGAAGCCTTCGGCCCCATCGCCTACCTGGCCGACGCCACGCAGGAACCGACCGCCCTGCTCGAATCGCAGCAGCGCGACCGCCTGTCCAGCGACGGCATCGCCACGGCGCTCGAAGCGCTGGACGACCGCAGCCGCCGCATCGTCGAAGAGCGCTGGCTCAAGGTGAACGACGACGGTTCGGGCGGCATGACGCTGCACGACCTGGCCGCGGTGTACGGCGTGAGCGCCGAGCGCATTCGCCAGATCGAAGTGGCCGCGATGAAGAAGATGAAGAAGGCGCTCGCCGACTACGCGTAATCCGTCGTCTTCCTCCAGCAAAAAGCCCGGCACTGCCGGGCTTTTTCATTTGGAGAGCGTTCGCATCGCCCGCTTCGCGATGTAGCGGGTTTCGGGAACGTCCGATTCCGCCAGCCACCGCGCGCAGAGCCGGTCCACCCACTCACCCTGGCTCTTGCTCGCGTCGTTGAGCCAGTTCGCCACCGAGTTCTGCACGTAGCGGCTGGGGTCGGCGCGCAGCGGTTCGAGCAGCGGCAAGGCACGCCACGGTTCCTTCTTGAACGCCTCGATCTGCGCGCACCACACGCCGCGCGGGCGCGTGAGTTCGCTCGCAAAGCGGCGGATGTTCGGGTCGGCGTCGGCCACCCACGGCTGCAGCAGCGCGAGCGCCTCGTCGAGCGACGCGATCACCGCGTCGCGCACCGCCATCCATGCGATCTCGCGCACGCCGAAATGCGGATCGGCGGCAAAGCGCCGCACCGCCTCCAGCTGCGCCGGAAGCGGCAGGCCCGACAGCGTGACCCACTGTGCCGCCCAGCAGCGAGCCACATCGCTCGCGTGCGTGGCCAGACTGTGGGCGACCGCATCGCGCTCGCCGTGCAGCGCCGCCAGGTCGTAGAGCGCACGCGCGATATGGCCGTGCCGCTGCATCGGCTTGAAGGCGCTCAGCATGGCCAGCGTGTCGACCAGCCGCTCGCTCTGCGCATCGAGGCCGATGTGCCCCGCCACGCTGCGCGCGAGCCGTGGCAGCTCCAGCGCCATGAATTCGTTGAGGTTGACGGTCTCGAGCAGCCCGCCATTGAGGGCCTGCAGCACCTCGGGCGGAATCAGCGCGATGCGAAAGGCGCCCTTGCGCCCCTTCAGATGCTCGACCGAGCCGGCGACAGCCACCACCGCGTCCATGGGCCGGTGCGCCTCAGGACGCGAGCAGCGTCTTCAGGTCCGCCACCATCGGCGCCACGCCTGCGCCATAGCGCGCGTAGAGCCGCAACCGGCCCTGCGTGTCGTAGACGTAGCTGGCGGCCGAGTGGTCCATCGAATAGCTCGTGGGCGTCTTGCCGTCGACCTTCTTGTAGTAGACCTTGTAGTCCTTGGCGACAGCGGCCAGCTCGTCGGGCGTCGGGATCAGCGCGACGAAGCCGGGGTCGAACGCACCCATGTAGGCCTTCAGCACCTCGGGCGTGTCGCGCGCGGGGTCGACCGTGAGGAACAGCACCTGCAGCTTGTCGCCGTCCTTGCCGAGCTGCTGCTTGACCTGCGCCATCTCGGTCATGGTGGTCGGGCAGACGTCGGGGCACTGCGCATAGCCGAAGAACAGCACCACCACCTTGCCCTTGAAGTCGGCCATGGTGCGGACCTTGCCGTCGGCGTCCTTCAGCGAGAAGTCCTTGGCGTAGTCCGCGCCGGTGATGTCGACGGCATTGAAGTTCTGCCTGGTCTCGTTGCCGCAGCCCGCGAGGCCCAGGCCCAGGGCGGCGCCCATGCCCACCCAGCCGGCACCCGCGGCCATCCATCGAAGTGCGTTGCGCTTGTTCATGAAGACGTGGTCAGTGAAGGTAGTGATCGACGAGCAGCGCCAGGAACAGCACGCTCAGGTGGATCAGCGAAAAGCGAAAGGTCTTGCGCGCCAGCGTGTCCGAGTAGTTGCGCCACAGCGCGAACGCGTAGCCGGTGAAGCCCACGCTCACCGCCACGGCCACCGCCAGGTACAGCCAGCCGCTCATGCCGTAGATGAAGGGCATGAGGCAGGCCGCGAACAGGATGAAGGTGTACAGCAGCACCTGCAGCCGCGTGAACTCGTTGCCGTGCGTGACCGGCAGCATCGGCAGGCCGGCCTTGCGGTAGTCCTCCACGCGGTACAGCGCCAGCGCCCAGAAGTGCGGCGGTGTCCACAGGAAGATGATGAGGAAAAGAATCAGCGCCTCGGGGCCCACGTCGCCAGTCATGGCGGCCCAGCCCAGCACCGGCGGCATGGCGCCCGATGCCCCGCCGATCACGATGTTCTGCGGCGTGGCCGGCTTCAGGATCACCGTGTAGACCACCGCATAGCCCACGAAGGTGGCGAAGGTGAGCCACATGGTGAGCGGGTTGACCGTGAACCACAGCAGCACCGAGCCCGCGGCGCACAGCAGCGCCGAGAAGGCCAGCGCCTGCATGTCGCTGAGTTCGCCGCGCGCCGTGGGGCGCCAGGCGGTGCGCTTCATCTTGGCGTCGATGCCCTTCTCGACCAGGCAATTGAACGCCGCCGCCGCGCCCGCCACCAGCCAGATGCCGATGCAGGCCAGCACGGCGCGCTGCACCTCGGCCCACGACGGCAGGCCGGGCACGGCCAGCACCATGCCGATCAGCGCGCAGAACACGATCAGCTGCACCACGCGCGGCTTGGTCAGCGCGTAGAACTGGCGCAGCACATTCGCTGTGCTGGTTTGCTGAACGGGAATCGGGGTGCTCACGCGGTGGCCTTCCTTGGGTTGTTGTTGTGACCGGTTGCATTGTCACTGGCGCGCGACCTCAGGGCCGCGGCATCGCGGCGGCTCTCGCAAAGTGCCCAGGTGAGCACCACGGCCAGCGCCGCGGCGCCGCCGGTATGCAGCACGGCGGCCGCCAGTGGCCAACCGAGAAGCACGTTGCCCAGGCCGGTGGCCAGCTGCAGCAGCGCCAGGCCCGCGAGCCAGTTCGCCTGCGGGCGCAGCGCGTCGATGCGGCGCAGGCGCCACGCCAGCACGCCGAGCGCCACGAACACCGCATAGGCCATCAGCCGGTGCGCGTAGTGGATGGCGGTGAGCGCGGAGAAATCGAGCGGCTGGCCGTCGCCGGTCACGCCCAGGTGGCGCCAGATCTCGAAGCCCTGCGCGAAGTTCATCGCGGGCCACCAGCTGTCCTGGCAGGTCGGGAACTGCGTGCACGCCAGCACCGCGTAGTTGGTACTGACCCAGCCGCCCATCGCGATCTGCAGCACCAGCAGCACCGTGGTCGCGACGAGGCTGTTGCGCAGCGCCGGCGACACCGGCGTCGGCAGGCGGTCCGAGGCAGCCTGCCGGTAGCGGACCGCCTGGAAGCACAGCAGCGCGAGCAGAACGATGGCACCGAGCAGATGCAGCGTGACGATCGCAGGAAACAGCTTCCAGGTGACGGTCATCGCGCCGAATGCGCCCTGCAGGCTGACCCAGAACAGCGTGAACGTGGGCCACCAGGCATTGAGCGTTGCGTGATCGCGGCCATCCACCGGCGGAGCGCCCGTCCACGCACGGCGCAGCCGAACCACCCAGGTTGCTACCGCCAGGACGAAGATCAACACGCCCACGCCGGTCGCAAGATAGCGATGAACCATCTCGACCCATGCCTTGCTGTGCGTCACCGGCCCGGTCGGCTGGGCCGATTGCGCCATCGCGATCTCGTGGCGCGCGCCGGCCGGGCTGGCGTTGCCGTAGCAGCCGGGCCAGTCGGGGCAGCCGAGGCCCGAATCGGTGAGCCGCGTGAAGGCGCCGAACAGCGTCAGGTCGAAGGTGAGGAACAGCGTGAGCACGGTCAGCGCATGCAGCCGCCGCGCCAGGCCGGCGCCCGCGTTGCGGCGCCACACCCACACCAGCGGGCCGAGCGCGATCAGCACGCCGGCGGCCATGAGCCAGGCGATGGGCGTCAGATCGTAGAGCGAGCTCGTGTCCATGCGGTCGGTCTCAGCGGCCCGGTTCGTCCCACGACGCCGAGGCGCGCAGCAGGCGGTCGAGGTCGCGCTTGGCGCGGCCGGCGCCGGCGGCGTCCATGCGCGCGGGGAAACGCATCATCCAGTTGCCCATCGGGTCGACCACGTAGAGGTGTTCGGCGAGGGTGTGGCCCTGCACGGGCGCGAGCCACCTGGCCAGCTGGTCGGCCGGCACGCGCAGCACGGTGGCGCCGTGCAGGCCGTTGTCCAGCCGCTCGGGCACGGGAGCGGCATCGCTCACGAGCCAGACGCGGTCCATGCGGTCCTTTTCGCGGCCCAGGCTCTCGCGCAGCTGGCGCTGCAGGTAGAGCTGCTGCTCGCACAGCGCATTGCAGGCGGCATCGGCCACCGCGACCAGCAGCCACTGGCCCTTCAGCGTGGCAACGTCGACCGGCGCGCCGTTGCGGTCGGTGGCGGTCAGCTTCGGCAGTTCATGCTGCGGATCGATGAGCTCGCCATAGACGCTGCGGCCCTCGGGCCGGATCACGTAGTAGGTGAAGTACGAGGCAATGACCGGCGCCGCGCACATCAGCATCACGGCGATCATCTTCCAACGCCCGGCGACCGTGCGCCGGCCCTCCCCTTCGTCGAGCGCCTGGCTGGGCGACGGCATCGAATGCACCGTCAGGCCCAGCGGCTCGTCAGAAGCGGCCATCGCGTGCGCGGCGCCTTGAGCGGCGGAGGGGTGTGATGAGTTGGAACCAGACATAGAGGATGACGACGAGGGCCGACAGGCCGAACCACTGGAATGCGTAACCGTAGTGCCTCTCCAGCCCCAGCGCCGGGGCCGGCCAGTCGCGCTGCAGGCCCTCGGAGGCCGCGCCGCTCTGCTGCAGCGACACGTCGGTGCGCAGCGGCAGCTTGGTCTCGGCGCGGAAGGCCTCCAGGTCGAGATTTTGCCGGATGGGCGAATACCCTTCGACGGCCGGTGTCGGGGCGGCCGGCGCCGCCGGGCTGGCTCCCGGGGCCGAGGCTGCGGGCGCTGGTGCCGCTGGTGCGGATGCCGCCGGGGCCGGCGCGGCTGCGGCGCTGCCCAGTTCCAGCAGATGACTCGGCGGCGGCTCGATCAGTGCCGTGACCTCCACGATGCCGGCCGGCGTCTCGACCGCGCCGAGCTGCGTGCGGTCGACGAAATTGCGCTGGATCCAGCCGCGCTGCACCATCACCGCCTGCTCGGTGCCCTCGAGCGCGAACGGCGTCAGCACGTAGAAGCCGGGCGTGCCGTGCATCTGGCGGTTGTCGAGGTACACGGTCTGCGGCGTGAGCCAGAGGCCGCGCAGGCGTACCGGGCGATGCATGGCGTCGGAGGCCTTGCCGAGCGCGAGGAACTCGGCCTGGGTCAGCGGCGGCTTGAGCTTCTCGGCGTCGATGCTGGCCTGCAGCGCTTCTTTCTGCGCGGCGCGCGACAGCTGCCAGCGGCCGAGCGACACGGTGGCGGCCACCGTCAGCACGGCGGCGAGGGTGATCACCCAGAAGCGGCCCGGGCGGCGCCGTTCTTCGGGGTACAGGGGTTGGGGAGTCACTGGAGTGGGCGAGGCCTGCGGCCGATAATGCGGGTCATGAAATACTTTGTCGCCCTGGTCTTCCTGGGCATCTTCGCGAGCCTCGCGTTTGCCCTGTACTTCATGCTGAAGGACGGGCGCAACGGGCGCGCCAAGAGCGGCGGCATGGCGCGCGCCCTCACCTTTCGGATCGGCCTCTCGGTGTTTTTGTTCCTCTGCATGTTGCTCGCCTGGAAACTCGGCTACATCCAGCCCACCGGACTCCCGCTCGGCAAGTAGATGGTGCTCGTTCCACGAGAACCATGAAAAAGGCGCCTTCCGGCGCCTTTTTTGTGGAATGCCGTTGGGTTCGCTCAAAGCCAGTAGACCAGCATGTAGAGGCCGAGCCAGACCACGTCGACGAAGTGCCAGTACCAGGCCGCGCCCTCGAAGCCGAAATGGCGCTCCGGCGTGAAGTGGCCCTTGCGCAGGCGCAGCGTGATGAACAGCAGCATCAGCATGCCGATGAACACGTGCAGACCGTGGAAGCCGGTGAGCATGAAGAAGGTCGAACCGTAGGTGCCCGAGCTGAGCTTGAGGTTCAGTTCGGTGTACAGGTGGTGGTATTCGTACCCTTGCACGCCCAGGAAGATCACGCCGAGCAGCACGGTGAGCCACATGAAGCGGATGGTCTGTGCGCGGTGGCCGGCACGCAGCGCGTGGTGGGCGATGGTGAGCGTCACGCCCGAGCTCAGCAGCAGCGCGGTGTTGATCGTGGGCAGCCAGAACGGGCCGACCGTCTGGAACGGCTCGACGATGCCGGCCGGCGAACCGGTGGCGCCGGCCGCGATGCTGGGCCACACGGCCTTGAAGTCGGGCCACAGCAGCGCGTTGTCCAGGCTGCCGAGCGCGGGCAGCGAGTGGGTGCGGGCCCACCACAGCGCGGTGAAGAACGCGCCGAAGAACATCACTTCCGAGAAGATGAACCAGCTCATGCTCCAGCGGAACGAGAGGTCGATCTTGTGGCCGTACTGGCCGCTCTCGCTTTCACCGATGGCGGTGCGGAACCACACGAACAGCGTGCCGAGCCAGATCACCATGCCCACCAGCAGAGACCAGGCGCCCCACTCGTGGCCGTTGATCCATTGCGCGGCGCCCAGGATCACGAAGAACAGGCCGATCGCGGCCGAGACCGGATAGGCCGACGGTCCTGGCACGAAGTAGTAGGGCGTGGTGCCGTGGGTGGTTGAACTCATATCAGCTCCTGGCTTTCTTTCTTCTCTCGATTCAATGGATTCTGCTTGTCGCGGGTTGCTGCTTCTTCAGGCCGCCGCCACCACATGGCGCACCAGCAGCACCAGCGCGACCACGAAGACGATCACGGCCGCGAACGCCACCGCAATGATGTGCAGCGGGTTCAGCTTGCCCAGGTCTTCCTGGTAGGCGCTGTTCTTGCGAACGCCGAAGAACGACCACCCCACCGCCTTCACCGTGTCCCACAGCGAAGCCTTCGGCCGGGTGGAGGAATCGGTCACGAGCGCGGCTCATCGCTGGTGTTCACAATGGCGGCCACCGGGGCCGCAGGCGTCTTGCCGCCCACCTCGAAGAAGGTGTACGACAGCGTGATGGTCTTCACGTCCTTGGAAATCTTGGGGTCGATCACGAACGCGACCGGCCACTGCTTCTTCTCGCCCGGATCGAGCGTGTACTGGTTGAAGCAGAAGCACTCGAGCTTGTTGAAGTACGGCGCGGCCTGCTGCGGCGCGTAGCTCGGGATGGCCTGCGCGGCCATGCGGCGGTTCTGCACGTTCTGGAACTCGTACATCACCGTGTTGAGCTGGCCCGGGTGCACCTGGATGGTCCGCTCCGCGGGCTTGAAGTCCCACAGGCCGCCGCGCACGTTGGAGTCGAACTCCACCGTGATGGTGCGGCTCAGGTCGACCTGCGTGTTGTCGGGCACGCGCACGTTCTTGCCGCCGCTGGCGCCGCCGGGCACCTCGAGCTCGGAGAGCGCGAGGATGTTGATGCCGGTCATCTCGCAGATCGCGCGGTACATCGGCACCAGCGCGTAGCCGAAGGCGAACATGCCGCAGGCGACCACGGCCAGCTTGCCGACCATGCGGACATTGGCGCGCCGGATGCGTTGGCCGAGGCTCATGCTGCTGCTCCCGTTCGTTGCGAGGGTGGCGGTTCAGCGTCCGCTGAACCAGACCATGCGCACGATGAAGCCGATGAAGAACACCACCGCGATGGAGGCCAGCGTGAGCCCCATGCGGCGATTGTTCCTTTTCTGTTCGGGTGTCATCGTGCTCGTCGTGCTCGTCGTGGTCGTCGTGCGGTGCGCGAAGCGATCAACCGATCACCTTGGTGGCGGTCGCGTCGAGCTTGGGCGGGTTCTCGAAGGTGTGGAACGGGGCCGGCGACGGCACTTCCCATTCGAGGCCCTCGGCGCCTTCCCACGGCTGCTGCGCGGCCTTCTCGCCCTTGCCGCGCATGGTGGGCAGCACCACGAACAGGAAGAAGTAGACCTGCGCGAAGCCGAAGAAGAACGCACCGACCGACGCCACGGCGTTGAAGTCGGCGAACTGCATCGGGTAGTCGGCGTAGCGTCGCGGCATGCCGGCCAGGCCCAGGAAGTGCATCGGGAAGAAGGTCACGTTGAACGAGATCAGCGACCACCAGAAGTGCACCTTGCCGCGCGTCTCGTTGTACATCACGCCGGTCCACTTGGGCACCCAGTAGTAGAAGCCCGAGAACATGGCGAACAGCGAGCCGGCCACCAGCACGTAGTGGAAGTGGGCCACCACGTAGTAGGTGTCCTGCAGCTGCGTGTCGATCGGCGCCACGGCCAGGATCAGGCCGGTGAAGCCGCCCATCGTGAACACGAAGATGAAGCCGACCGCGAACAGCATGGGCGTCTCGAAGGTCATCGAGCCCTGCCACATGGTGGCGATCCAGTTGAAGATCTTCACGGCCGTGGGCACCGCGATCAGCATGGTCGCGTACATGAAGAACAGCTGGCCGGTGAGCGGCATGCCGGTCGTGAACATGTGGTGCGCCCACACGATGAACGACAGGATGGCGATCGACGAGGTGGCGTACACCATCGAGGCGTAGCCGAACAGGCGCTTGCGGGCGAAGGCCGGCACCACCTGGCTGATGATGCCGAAGGCCGGCAAGATCATGATGTAGACCTCGGGGTGGCCGAAGAACCAGAAGATGTGCTGGTACATCACCGGGTCGCCGCCGCCGGCGGGGTTGAAGAAGCTGGTGCCGAAGTGGCGGTCGGTCAGCGTCATGGTGATCGCGCCGGCGAGCACGGGCATCACGGCGATCAGCAGGTAGGCGGTGATGAGCCAGGTCCAGCAGAACATCGGCATCTTCATCAGCGTCATGCCGGGCGCGCGCATGTTCAGGATGGTGACGATGATGTTGATCGAGCCCATGATCGACGAGGCGCCCATGATGTGCATCGCGAAGATGCCGGCGTCCATCGAGGGGCCCATCTGCAGCGTGAGCGGCGCGTACAGCGTCCAGCCCGCGGCGGGTGCGCCGCCGGGCATGAAGAACGAACCCACCAGCATCAGCGCCGCCGGGATCAGCAGCCAGAAGCTGAAGTTGTTCATGCGCGCGAACGCCATGTCGGAGGCGCCCACCTGCAGCGGGATCATCCAGTTCGCGAAGCCCACGAAGGCCGGCATGATGGCGCCGAACACCATGATCAGGCCGTGCATGGTGGTGAACTGGTTGAAGAGCTCGGGGTTCACCAGCTGCAGGCCCGGCTGGAACAGCTCGGCGCGGATCAGCAGCGCGAGCACGCCGCCCACCATCAGCATCGTGAAGCTGAACAGCAGGTAGAGCGTGCCGATGTCCTTGTGGTTGGTCGCGAACACCCAGCGGCGCCAGCCGGTGGGCGCGTGGTGGTCGTGATGCTCGTCGTGTGCGTGGTCGCCAGGGGCTGCGTGACCGTGGGGGTCGAGGACTGCGCTCATTTCGTTGTTCCTTGCAATTTCTTCGTCGCGGGGCGCTGTCGCATCACTTGCCGCGCAGGGCGAGCACTTCGGCCGGCTGCACCAGCTGGCCGGTCTTGTTCGACCAGCTGTTCTTGGTGTACGTGGCCACGGCCGCGAGGTCGGTATCGCTCAGCTGCTTCCACGACGGCATGGCGCCGTTGTTCTGGCCGTTGAGCAGCACATGCAGTTGCACCGAGTGGTCGGCGTCGAGCACCTTCGGGTCGCCGTCGAGCGCCTTGATCGGGCCCGCGCCCTTGCCGTTGGCCTGGTGGCAGGCGGCGCAGTTGGCGGCGTAGACCTTCTCGCCGCGCACCAGCATGTCGGGCAGCGTCCAGACCTTGGTCGGGTCGTCGAGCTTGGCGGCGGCTTCCTTGCGCTTGGTGGCCACCCAGCTCGTGTAGTCGGCGGCCGAGACCACCTTCACGTGGATCGGCATGTAGGCGTGTTCCTTGCCGCACAGTTCCTGGCACTGGCCGTAGTAGTCGCCCACGGTCTCGGCGCGGAACCAGGTGTCGCGCACGAAGCCGGGAATCGCGTCCTGCTTGAGGCCCAGCTGCGGCACGGCGAAGGCGTGGATCACGTCGTTCGCGGTGGTGATGATGCGCACCTTCTTGTTGACCGGCACCACCAGCGGGTTGTCGACCTTGAGCAGGTAGTCGTCGGGCATCGGGCCCTTGGCGCCGGCGTCGGACATGGCGCGCTGCGAGCTGTCGAGCGTGGAGATGAAGGCCAGGCCCTCGCCTTCGCCGTTCAGGTAGTCGTAGCCCCACTTCCACTGGTAGCCCGTGGTCTTGATCGTGAGGTCGGCGTTGGTGGTGTCCTTCTGGGCCACCAGCACCTTGGTGGCGGGCAGCGCCATCACGATCACGATGAGGAAGGGCACGATGGTCCAGATGACCTCGACCACCACCGATTCATGGAAGTTGGCCGCCTTGTGGCCGACCGACTTGCGGTGCTTCCAGATCGAATAGAACATGACCGCGAACACGGCGACGAAGATGACCGTGCACAGGATCATCATGATCGTGTGGAGCAGATGCTGCTCCTGCGCGATCTTCGTCACACCGACGGGAAGATTCAGCTGGCGCACCGAAGGGCCGCCGGGCAGATCGTTGACTGCGTGCGCCGCGCTGCTGAAAGCCGCGCCGGCCGCCAGCAACAGATTCGCCGGCCTGTACTTGTTGCGCCAAATGCTCTTCATCGTGTTCACGTTTCTTCAATTTTTCGACAAACCCAACCGTGCAGCACTGCGCGACCCCCCTCAGGCGCCGCGCAACGCCATGCGAATCTCGCGGGCCAAAGCCGCACGCAACTCCGGGCGTACATAGCGCCCCACCCTGACCGATCGACCCTGCCCCGAGACCTCGATCAGCGAGCGATCGCCGGCCTGGGGTTCGATCCGCACCTGGTGCGGAAGAAATTCAGTGCGCTCGTAGTGCCCGCCGTTCTCGAGCTCGACGACGAGGCGTCCCTCCTGCAGCGCGATCTTTTCGCCATCGGTCGCGTGCCGTGCATAAACCATGAACGCAAACCCGACAGCGGCCAGTTCGAGCCAAGCGAAAGGCAGAACCAGCGGCGCACCGTGAAGCCAGAACAGGGTGCCGGTGCCGAGCGATACCACGCACAGCGAGGCGTAGAGCCAGCCCAGCTGGCTCGGCGTCACCGAGCAGTTCCGCTTCAGGAACCAGTGGATGTTCTGGCCTGAAACGGTGGCAAATCGAAACACGGAATTCGACACGGGCGAGTTCAGCAAATCGGTGCGTCGACGGTCGCCAAACCCCTCGTACAAACAGGATTGGACACCCCTCGATCGCGGGAAAATGCCCGCGAGTTTCACGCAACGGCGGATTGTAGCGGGTAGATACCGGCGCCCGAGTGCCCTGCGGGACCCCTACGGGTCAGCCCTAGTAGGCAGAAAACGCGCTCTGCGTCAGGCGTTTTTCGGCGCGAAATTCGCGGGCGATCAGGCGCCCGGACGACCCCGTTGCAGCATCGAGCGCATCTCGCGCAGCGAGACCGCGCTTTCGGCCGCCAGCGACACGCGCGGCGCGGGCTTGAAGGCATGCCCGTAGATGACTTCGAAGGTCAGCGCGATGCGCCCGCTGCCCTTGTCGCCCTCACCGCCCTTGCCGCCCTTGCCGCCCTTGCCGCCCTTGCCGCCATCTTCGGCCGGCGCGAGTTCCGGCAGCGCCTTCTTCAGCGCCTGGTGCCACGCCTTGCCGCGCAGCGCGCCGAAACGCGCCGGGTGCAGGTTGCGGCCCAGCGTGCGCAGCTCGGCCAGCGCCGCCTCGGGCGTGGCCCAGGTCAGCACGATGCGCTCCATGTCCATCACCGGCTCGGCGAAGCCGGCGTGCACCAGCATGTCGCCCCAGTCATGCATGTCGGTGAACTCGTGGCCAGCCGCGGGCCAGCCCAGCCGGGCATGCAGCGCGCGCAGTTCGCGCACGGTGTCGGGCCCGAGGCACGAGAACATCAGGAAGCCGTCGGTCGCCACCAGCTTGTGCCAGTGCGAGATGAGCGCCTCGGGGTCGGCCGCCATGTGCAACGACATGTTGGCCCAGAGCAGGTCGACGCCGTCTTCGGGCGTGGCGTCGAAGCGTGCCTTGCCGCCTTGCCAGCGGCGCGCGCTCCACCACGGCGCGCTCAGCGCCTGGCCGGTGGCGGCGCCCAGCGTGGACTCGGGCTCGATCACGAACGAGGCGGCGTCCTTGTAGCGGCGGGCGACCAGTTCGTGCGCCTCGAGGCCGCCGCGCAGCGGCGCCCAATCGGCCCAGGTACGGGGCTGGGCCTTGATCCATTGGAGGCGGTCTTCCATGCGGCGGCCGATTTCCTCGTGCAGCCAGGGGGAGCCGTCGGCAGGCGCGAGCCGGCGCCAGCGGGCGGCCGCCGTGGCATCGATGGTCGGCGGTCGTCTTGTGGGGTCGGTGGCCATGGGGCCGTGAGTATATTGAGACATGCTCAGCCATCGGGGCCTGTGGCCTTTATCGCCCTTGCGGCCCTTCACGTCCTTGCTCGCCCGGCTGCCCAGCCAGTGCGCGGTCTGCCGTGCCTGGCCGTCGCGCCGGGTCTGCGACGCCTGCGTGGCCCGCTTCGCCCCGCCCACCGCGCGGTGCGGCGGCTGCGCGCTGCCCCTGCCGCAGGGCGTGGCGCGCTGCGGCGAGTGCGTGAAACACCCGCCGCCGCTCGACGCCTGCCTGGCCGCCTGCAGCTACGCCTGGCCGTGGCCGGACGCCATCGCCGGCTTCAAGTTCCGCGGCGACGCCGGCTGGGCCGGGCCGTTCGCCACGCTGCTGCGCAGCGCGCCCTGGGTCGAGCCGGCGCTGGAGCAGTGCGACGTCGTGCTGCCGATGCCGCTGTCGCCCGCCCGGCTGCGCGAGCGCGGCTTCAACCAGGCCCACGAGCTCGCGCGGCGGCTGTCGCCGGCCAAGACCGACGCGACGCTGCTG
The DNA here is from genome assembly GCF_900112425.1 of Variovorax sp. OK212. Lineage (GTDB taxonomy): Bacteria > Pseudomonadota > Gammaproteobacteria > Burkholderiales > Burkholderiaceae_C > Variovorax. The sequence continues at coordinate 46,719 of NZ_FOLP01000018.1, forward strand.
CTGCGCACCCGCGACACGCCCGCCCAGAGCGGCCTGCCGCGTGCCGACCGCCTGCGCAACCTGCGCGGCGCCTTTGCCCTGGAGCCGCTGCGCGCGGACGCGGTGCGCGGCCGGCGCGTGGTGCTGGTCGACGACGTGATGACCAGCGGGGCCTCGCTCTTCGCCGCGGCCGGGGTGCTGCGGCTGGCGGGCGCGGCGCACCTCACGGCCGTGGTGCTGGCGCGCACCGACCCGCCGCGCTGAACCGCCGCACAGAACGAGAACTGCCGCGCCGGACTGCCGGCCGGGCCACCGACAATGTCGCCATGTTCCATATCGTCCTGGTCCACCCCGAGATTCCGCCGAACACCGGCAACGTGATCCGCCTTGCGGCCAACACCGGCTGCACGCTGCACTTGGTCGAGCCCCTGGGCTTTTCGATGGACGACCGCCTGCTGCGCCGCGCCGGGCTCGACTACCACGAGTACGCCGAAGTGAAGCGCCATGCCGACTGGCAGGCCCTGCTCGCCGCCGAACAACCCGCGGCCGATCGCATGTTCGCCCTCACCACGCGCGGCACGCGGGCCGTGCACGACGTGCGCTTCCAGCCCGGCGACTGGCTGGTGTTCGGCTCCGAGACCAGCGGCCTGCCGCCGCCCATCCGCGACGGTTTCGCCGAGGCGCAGCGCCTGCGGCTGCCGATGCGCGAAGGCCAGCGCAGCCTGAACCTCTCGAACGCGGTGGCGGTCACCGTCTTCGAGGCCTGGCGGCAAAACGGCTTCGGCTGACACCTCGACACAAAGTCGCGGGCACCCGCGCAGGCATGGCTGCATCCGAACAGCGGTGCCGGCCGTATGGAAAGACATGCCGGCCGCGGAGCGACCCGGCATCCGGTCCATTCACCGCCTTTGTCCAAGGAGTCTCGCCATGAACACCCAGTCGATTGCCCTCGCAGCCTTCGCCACGCTCGCCTTCGCCGGCGGCGCACACGCGTTCCAGGGCGAACAGAACCCGCTGCCGCCCGCGCCCTTCCAGTCGACCATGTCGCGCGCGGACGTGCAGGCCCAGGCAGCCCAGCCGTACCGCATCAGCAACGGCGGCACCGGCGTCGCGCGCCCGACCGCCGGCAACGTCGACCGCAACACGGTGCGCGCCAGCGCGCTCGGCATCACCCGCCAGGGTGCGGCCACCTACGGCGAAGTGACCGACCGCCGGATGTAAGCGGAAACAGAAAGAGGGAAAGCCGCCGCCTCAGCGGTAGCGGCGCGCCACCGACTCGGCCACGCAGGCCGGCTTGGAGGCGCCTTCGAGCTCGATGGTGACTTCCCAGGTCATCTGGAAGCCGTCGTTGGCAATCGGCTCCGAGCTCAGCAGCTTCATGCGCGCGCGCAGCCGCTGGCCCACCGGCACCGGCGACATGAAGCGCACCCGGTTCATGCCGTAGTTCACGCCCATGCGCGACTCGACCACGTCGATCGTCTCCTCGAAGAAGCGCGGCAGCAGCGACAGCGTGAGGAAGCCGTGCGCAATCGGCGCGCCGAAGGGGCCGGCCTTGGCACGCTCCACGTCGACGTGGATCCACTGGTGGTCGCCCGTCGCCTCGGCGAACAGGTTCACCTGCTCCTGGGTGATGGTGATCCAGTCGCTCACGGCGACTTCCTGGCCGACGCAGGCGGAGAGATCCTGAAGGGTCTGGAATGTCTTTTTTGTCATGCGGGGCATTCTGGCGTCTGGGGTGTCGGGCCGGCTGTCGGGCTCGCGACAACCGGGCTCAGGGAAAACCGGGAGACGGGTGCGAGCGTGTCAGGCGTCAGGCGTCGAGCCAGTCGCAGATCGGCTGCCACTGGTCCAGATCGCGCTGCACGCGGCCCGGCGCAATGTCGAACAGCGTGAGCCCGCGCGCGGCCAGCTGCACGTAGTTCTGGGTGTCGCGCAGCTCGCCGATCACCGGCACGCCCAGCCCTGCGATGAACTCGTGCAGCCGGTCGGCCGCCAGCGTGCGCGCGTTCACGCGCATGCCGACCAAGCCGATCTTCGTCTTCTCGGCGCGCCGGCTCTCCAGCAGCCGGTCGAGGAAGTCGCGCGTCGCGTAGATGTCGAAGATGCTGGGCTGCAGCGGCACGATCACCCGGTCGGCCAGCGCCAGCACCTCCTTGAAGCGCCAGCCGTGCAGGCCGGCGGGGGTGTCGAGCACCGCGTGCGTGGTGCCGCGGGGCGGCCGCACCACCGTGCTCTCGCCGGTCGCCTCCCAGGTGGCGATGGGCCGCACCTGCGGCGGGCGCAGGCCCAGCCAGAGGCGCGAGGATTGCTGGCGATCCACGTCGCCCAGCATCACGGCGTGGCCGCGGCTTGCGAAGTAGCCCGCGACGTTGGTCGCGATCGTCGACTTGCCTACGCCACCCTTGGGGTTGGCCACCAGAACCACCGGCATGAGCGTCTCCTCCAGAACTGGAACGGGCTCCATGGTAGTGGCTGCCTTCTTTTGCCGGGCAAAGCCGCCGCGACTGCGATATGTTCAAGGCATGACTACAACAACATTCCCGGGATCTCCCGCCACCGAAGGCCGCGGCGTCTACGTGATCGCCGCGCACCCGCACTGGCGCGACTCCCGCGTGAACCGCCGCATGCTGGCCGCCGCCCGCGCCGTGCCCGGCATCGACGTGAACGACCTGTACGGCAGCTACCCCGACTACGCGATCGACGTGGAGGCCGAGCAAGCCCGGCTCGCCAGGGCCAGCCTGGTGGTGCTGCTGCACCCGATCCAGTGGTATTCGATGCCCGCGCTGCAAAAGCTCTGGCTCGACGACGTGCTCGCCTACGGCTGGGCCTACGGCCCCGGCGGCACCGCCCTGCAGGGCAAGGACCTCTGGCTGGCCGCCACCACCGGCAGCCCCGAGTCCAGCTACCACCCGCAGAGCTACCACCGCTACTTCTTCGACGCCTTCCTGCCGCCCTACGAGCAGACCGCCGCGCTGTGCGGCATGCGCTTCCTGCCGCCGCTGATCTTCCACGGCGCGCGCAGCGCCCCGGAGGCCGAGGTCGAAGCGCACATCGAGACCTTCACCCAGCGCCTGGGCAGCTACCCCGACTGGCCCGAGATGGACGAGATCGACGCCTGCGTGGCCTGCCCGGTGCCCGAGAGCGACCGGCCGGCCGAGCCCGACGACATGGCCAAGCTGGCCTCCACCGCTTTCCAGGCCGCCATGACGCACGGCCTGTCGGTCGCTTCGTCGTCCGCCAACGGCAAGGCGGCTTGAGCATGGAGCACGCACCCGCCTGGCTGACCAACAGCCTGATCTACCTGGGCGCCGCCGTGCTGGTGGTGCCGCTTTCGAAGGCCCTGGGCCTCGGCTCGATCATCGGCTACCTCGTGGCCGGCATCGCCATCGGGCCCTGGGGCCTGGGCCTCGTGTCCAGCGTCGAAGACGTGCTGCATTTCGCCGAGTTCGGCGTGGTGCTGATGCTGTTCCTGGTGGGCCTCGAACTCGAGCCCAAGCGCCTGTGGAACCTGCGCCGCCCCATCTTCGGCTGGGGCGCCGCGCAGGTCATGAGCTGCGCCGCGGTGCTGTTCGCCGTCGGCTGCGCCGTGGGCGCCGAATGGCGCGTGTCGCTGGTGGCCGCGCTGGGGCTGGCGCTGTCGTCCACCGCCATCGCGCTGCAGGTGTTCGGCGAACGCAACCTCATGAAGACCCCCAGCGGCCAGGCCGGGTTCTCGATCCTGCTGTTCCAGGACGTGGCGGCCATTCCCATCCTGGCGCTGCTGCCGCTGCTGGCGGGCGCCACCGCGGCCGAGCAGGCCGTCACCGGCCTGGAGCGCGCGCTGGAGGCCGCGAAGATCATCGGCGTGATCGGCGGCATCATCCTGGGCGGCCGGCTGTTGCTGCGGCCGATATTCCGCTGGATCGCGCGCAGCGACACGCCCGAGATCTTCACCGCCGCCGCCTTGCTGCTGGTGGTGGCCATTGCCGCGCTGATGCAGCTGGTGGGCCTGTCGATGGCGCTGGGCGCCTTCCTTGCCGGCGTGCTGCTGGCCGAAAGCGAATACCGGCGCGAGCTCGAGACCGACATCGAGCCCTTCAAGGGGCTGCTGCTGGGCCTGTTCTTCATTGCCGTGGGCATGTCGATCAACTTCGGCGTGCTCATCGCGAGCCCGTGGATCATGGCGATGCTGGTGGTCGGCTTCATGGCCCTCAAGCTGGCGGTGATCTACGCGCTGGCCAAGGCCATGGGCATCGCCTACCAGGAGCGGCCCGTGTTCACCTTGCTGCTCGCGCAGGGCGGCGAATTCGCGTTCGTGGTGTTCCAGGCCGCCGGCCCCGACGTGCTGCCGCCCGAGACCACCTCGCTGCTGATCGGCGCGGTGGCGCTGTCGATGCTGGTGTCGCCGCTGCTGCTGGTGTTGCTCGACAAGTTCGTGCTGCCGCGCTACAGCCGCAACCAGGGCCCGCAGCTCGAGGAAATCTCCGAGCAGCAAGACGCCAAGGTGCTCATCTGCGGCTTCGGCCGCTACGGCCAGATCGTCGGGCGCATGCTGATGTCGCAGGGCCTGCACGTGACCGTGCTCGACCATGACGCCGACACCGTCGAAGGCTTGCGCCAGTTCGGTTTTCGCGTGTTCTACGGCGACGCCACACGGCTCGACCTGCTGCGCACCGCGGGCGCCGGCTCGGCCAAGGCCATCGTGGTGGCGGTGGACGACATCGAGCAGTCGCTGGAAATCGTCGACCTCGTGAAGGAGAACTTTCCGCAGGCCCGCATCATCGCGCGGGCGCGCAACGTCACGCACCTGTTCCAGCTGCGCGACCGCGGCGTGACCGAGGTCGAGCGCGAGGTGTTCGAGTCGTCGCTGCGCAGCGCGCGCGCCACGCTCGAGGCGCTGGGCTGGCCGGCGCACGAGGCCCGCGAATCGGCCATGCGCTTTCGCCGCCGGAACATCAAGCTCAGCGACGAGATCTACCCGCACTACAAGGACCGCGCCAAGCTGATCGCGGCCAACAAGGCGGGCCGCCAGCAGTTCGAGGAGCAGATGGCGCGCGAGCGCGAGGAGCGCCAGCGCCGCTCGGGGCGCGACTGGGACCGGCTGGAAGAAGGAGAAGAACAGGCGCCGTGACGCCCTGAAGCCGTGAAGCCCTGAAACACTGAAACCCTGACGCGGGCCCGCCGAGGCGCCCGCGCCCTGCCCGCTCAGACCGGCACGGTCAAGTAGACGCCCTCGCGGCCCACCAGCGGGGCGCGCGTGGGCATGAAGATCGTGCAGTCGTCGCAGGGCGAGCGAATCTCCTGGCCTGCATCGACGGCGATCAGCTCGCCCTTCTGGAAGGTCTCGAAGCCGAGCACGGGCCGCGCGAAGGCAAAACCTTCGGTCTTCACCATGTGCACTTCGAGCAGGCGGAACCGGCGCGCGGGCGCCTTCTCCGGCGCGGCGGCCACGGGGTCGGTCAGCCCCAGGTGCGCCAGGAAGCGCAGCGTCACGTCGGTGGCCAGGTCGGCCGCCGCCTGGCTGAAATGCTGGCCGCATTCCACCACCACCGCGCCGCCCTGCACGTCCGGCACATCCGGCTCGCCGTGGCGGCCGTAGCCCGTCACCCCCGTGCCGGGTGCGCCGCCCACCGGCATCACCAGGTGCACCAGCGGATTGCCCACGGCCAGCGCCAGCCCGGCATTGCGCTCGAACTCCGGATAGACCCAGAAAGGCTGCACCGGCGCGCGTGTCGAATGGATGTCCAGCACGAAGTCGGCCGCGTCCAGCACCGGGCGCAGCTCGCGCGCGCGCTTCAGCTCGGGGCTGTGCTCGCTGCCGTCGAGCATCGCCTTCGACCAGATGCGGTTGAGGTTGTGCACCAGCTGGCGGTTCTCGTAGGGCCGCTCGATGTCGAAAGCGTTGTAGGCCTCCACGTGCGCGAAGCTCACCGTGAGGGTGCCGATCTTCGGGCGCACGCCGGTGTCCAGCAGGTGCGTGGCGGCGACCATGCCACAGATTTCGTTGCCGTGGGTCAGCGCGTTGACCAGCACATGCGGCCCGGGCCGGCCCGATTCGAAGCGGTGCACGTAGTCGATGCCGGTGTTGCCCTGGCGGTAGGCGGAAATGTCGCGCGGCAGCACCTCCAGCGGTGCGGTGTCGGGGGCGAACGAGGCGTCGGTCATGGCCTTATTCGCCACGAATGCCGGCGCGCTTCACCATCTCGCCGTAGGTCACGAGCCGCTCCGACATCATGGCCGTGAACTGCGCGGGCGATTGCGCCTCTGGCGTGAGCGAGCCGCGGGACAGCAGCGCCTCCGCCATGGCCGGCTGGTCGGCCACCGAGCGCACCGCCTTGTGCAGCGCGGCAATCACCTCGGGCGGCGTCTTCGCGGGCGCGGCCAGGCCGATCCACGAGGTGGTGTTCAGCACCGGGTAGCCCAGCTCGGCGAAGGTCGGCACGTCGGGCAGCGCCGCCACGCGCGCCGGCGCGGCCACCGCCAGCGCGCGCAGCTTGCCGGCCTGGATGTGCGGCAGGAAAGGCGCGAGGTTGTCCAGGCCGAACTGCACTTCATTCGAGATCAGCGCCGTCACCAGCGGACCGCCGCCGCGGTACGGCACGTGCGTGGCGTCGAGCTGCAGCTGCGACTTCATCAGCTCCACGTTGAGCTGGCCCATGCTGCCCGGCCCCGCGCTGCAGAAGTTGAGCTGGCCGGGGCGCGACTTCACCAGCGCGACGAACTCCTTGAAGGTCTTCGCGGGCACGGCGGGGTTCACCAGCAGCACGTTGATCGAGCGCGCCAGCTGGGTGATGGAGGCAAAGTCCTTGATCGGGTCGTAGCCCGGGTTGGCCTGCGTGAGCGGGTTGGCCAGGTGCGAGCTCTGCGAGGACACCACCAGCGTGTAGCCGTCGGGCCTGGCGCGCGCCACCTGCGCGCTGGCGATCGAGCCGCCGGCGCCGGCGCGGTTGTCGATGACCACCGGCGTGCCCAGCGCCTTGGACAGCGGCTCGGCATACAGCCGCGCAATCAGGTCGACCGAGCCGCCCGCCGGGAACGGCACCACCAGCGTGACCGGCCGCGAGGGCCAGGCTTCGGCCCGCGCGGCCAGCGGCAGCATGGCGGCAAGGCCGGCACCGAGCATGGTGCGGCGGCGCAGGGCGGGAACGGTGAAGGTGGGGTTCATGGGGCGTCCTGATGCGGTGGGGTCTGTCAAAAAGTGGGCGCATTGTTGCAAGACGATCTAAATTTTGCAATGACCGTTGCAAAATTGAGGCTGACACGACTCCGCATGCAGAATGCCCGCGACCATGAATCTGAACCAACGCATCTCGGGTTACGGCAAGAAGCTCACCAAGAGCGAGCAACTCCTGATCGAGGAACTGCAGACGCGCTACCCCCAAGGCCTGCTCGAATCTGCAACGAGCCTTGCAAAGAAGGTGGGCACCAGCGCCTCCACCGTGGTGCGCCTGCTCGCCAAGCTGGGCTACGCCAGCTATGCCGAGGCGCAGATGGAGGCGCGCTCCGAGGTCACCGCGCGGCTGTCCTCGCCGGCCACGCGCGCGGACGCCGTCATCCTCGACGACGCCTCGGTGCGCACCTGCCTGGCCAATGCGCTGCTGCACGACCAGCACAACCTGGCCTCGACCTTCGCGGCGCTCGACGTCACGGCCTTCGAGGGCGCGGTGCGCCTGCTCACGCAGCGCAAGGCGCGCGTGCATGTGACCGGGCAGCGGCACGCCGCGGCGCTGGCCGGCCACCTGGCGCTGCACCTGAACATGTGCCTGCCCGACGTGCGCCCCATGACCGCCACCGGCCCGCTGCTCATGGAAGACCAGTTGCTGTGGATCGGCGAACAGGACGTGCTGCTGGCCGTCACCTTCAGGCGCCATGCGCTGGCCACCGCGCGCGCGGCCAGGTACTTCAAGGAAAAGGGCGCGAAGGTCATCGTCATCACCGACGGGCCCTCGGTGCCGGCGGCCGCCTCGGCCGACCACGTGATGCTGGTGCGCACGTCGAGCGCGTCGCCGTTCGACTCGTACACGGCGGCGTTCTCGCTGTGCAATGCGCTGGTCACCGCCGTGGTGCAGCGGCGCAAGAAGGAGCTGGGTGAGGCGCTCGAACGCGGCGACGCGCTGTGGGAGCAGCACTGGAACGACACGGCCGCGCAGGCCGGTCGTTCACGCAAGGCCTCTTCAGCCGGCTGAAACAGCGGCTCAGGCGGGTGGCGAGGCAGGCGCTGCGGCGGGCGTGTCCAGCCGCAGCAGCCGCACCGCGTTGCCCTTCAGGATGCCGGGCATCACCTCGGGCTTGAAACCCGCCGCCTCGAAGTCGCGCATCCAGCGGTCGGGCGTGATCAGCGGGTAGTCGCTGCCGAACAGGATGCGGTCCTTCAGCAGCGTGTTGGCGTACTGCACCAGCTGCTTCGGAAAGTACTTCGGGCTCCAGCCCGACAGGTCGATCCACACGTTGGGCTTGTGCGTGGCCACGCTCAGCGCCTCGTCCTGCCACGGGAAGCTGGGGTGCGCCATGACGATCTGCATGTCGGGGAAGTCGATGGCCACGTCGTCCAGGTGCATCGGGTTGCTGTACTCCAGCCGCAGCCCGCCGCCACAGCGCATGCCCGAACCGATGCCGCTGTGGCCGGTGTGGAAGATGGCCGGCAGGCCGTACTCGGCAATCACCTCGTAGATGGGCCAGGCCATCTTGTCGTACGGGTGGTAGCCCTGCACCGTCGGGTGGAACTTGAAGCCCTTCACGCCGTGCTCCTCGATGAGGCGGCGCGCCTCGCGTGCGCCCATCTTTCCCTTGTGCGGATCGATGCTGCCGAAGGCAATCATGATGTCGCTGTTCTTCTGCGCGGCCTCGGCGATCTCCTCGTTCGGGATGCGCCGGCGGCCCATGTTCGACTCCGCGTCGACCATGAACATCACCAGCCCGATCTTTCTTTCACGGTAGTACGCCACGCTCTCCGCAATCGTGGGCCGCCCGCTGGAGCCGAAGTACTTGTCGGCGGCGCGGTCGTACTCCTCGCCGTAGTTGTCGAACGGGTTCCAGCAACTCACCTCGGCGTGGGTGTGGATGTCGATCGCAATCAGGTTCTGGTGGTCCATGTCTGTTGTCTCCGGTACGGGTAAGTCCCTAGGTTCGGGGGGCCTCAAGTGCCTTGAATTGATTATTTCTCATAACCATAATCCAACGCAACCCCGAACACCATCATGACCAATCCAGACCTTCACATCGACATCCGCGACGAAGTCGCCATCGTCCGCCTGACGCGCGGCGCCAAGCGCAATGCGTTGTCCGACGGCCTGATCTTCGCGCTGCGCGACGCCTTCGAGAAGCTGCCCTCCACCGTGCGCGCCGCGGTGCTCGACGGCGAAGGCCCGCACTTCTGCGCCGGCCTCGACCTGAGCGAGCTGAAGGAGCGCGACGCCGGCCAGGGCCTGCAGCACTCGCGCACCTGGCACGCGGCGCTCGACCTGATCCAGCACGGCCCGGTGCCGGTGATCGCGGCGCTGCACGGCGCGGTGGTCGGCGGCGGGCTCGAGCTGGCCAGCGCCTGCCACATCCGCGTGGCTGACAGGAGCACCTTCTACGCGCTGCCCGAAGGCTCGCGCGGCATCTTCGTGGGCGGCGGCGGTTCGGTGCGCATTCCCAAGCTGATCGGCGTGGCGCGCATGACCGACATGATGATGACCGGACGCGTCTACAACGCCGAGGACGGCGAGCGCGCCAACTTCGCGCAGTACCTGGTCGACGAGGGCACCGCCTTCGACAAGGCGCTGGAGATCGCCAAGCGCGTGGCCACCAACGCGCCGCTGACCAACTACGCGCTGATGCACGCGCTGCCGCGCATCGCCGAGCAGTCGGCCGACCACGGCTTCTTCACCGAAGCGCTGATGTCGGGCATCGTGCAGGCCGCGCCCGAGGCCAAGCAGCGCGTGCGCGACTTCCTCGAAGGCCGCGGCGCGAAGGTGAGCAAGGGATGACCGCCGCTCCCGTGGTTCCCGCCGTTCGCTATCGGCCGCTGGCCTTCGGCGTCACGCGCGCCACGCTGCGCGACGGCGCACCCGGCACGCAGTACCTCAAGGCCGAGACGCAACTCGCGGCCTACCGCGAGCGCATGACCGACCGCCTCGCCTACTGGGCCGAACACGCGCCCGATCGCACCTTCATCGCCCGCCGCGAACGGCTGGCCGACGGCGGCACCGGCGACTGGCTGCGCGTGTCCTATGCGCAGGCACTGCAGGAAGCGCGCGGCATCGGACAGGCGCTGCTCGAGCGCGGCCTGAGCGCGGAGCGCCCCGTGGCCATCCTCAGCGAGAACGGCATCGAGCATGCGCTGCTCGCGCTCGGCTGCCTCTACGCCGGCGTGCCCTACTGCCCCGTGTCGCCGCCCTACTCGCTGGTGAGCCAGGACTTCGAGAAGCTGCGCCACGTGCTGGACACGCTCACGCCGGGCCTGGTGTTCGCCACCGACGCCGCGCGCTACGGACGCGCCATTGCCGCCGTCGTGCCCGCCGGCACCGAGGTCGTCATTGCCGAGGGCACGCTCGAAGGCCGCGCCTTCACCAGGTTCGACACGCTGGCCTCGACCCCCGCCACGCCCGCCATCGACGAAGCGATGCGCGCGACCGGCCCCGACACCATCACCAAGTTCCTCTTCACCTCGGGCTCCACCAAGATGCCCAAGGCGGTGATCAACACGCACCGCATGTGGTGCGCCAACCAGCAGCAGCTGCGCCAGTCGATTCCCGCGCTGGGCGACGAGCCGCCCGTGCTGGTCGACTGGCTGCCCTGGAACCACACCTTCGGCGGCAACCACAACGTGGGCATCGTGCTGGACAACGGCGGCACGCTGTACGTGGACGACGGCAAGCCCACGCCCGCCGGCATGGCCGAGACGCTGCGCAACCTGCGCGAGATCGCGCCCACCATCTACTTCAACGTGCCCACCGGCTTCGAGGCCATCGCGCACGCCATGGAAACCGACGCGGTGCTGCGGCGCAACCTGCTGTCGCGCGTGAAGATGTTCTTCTACTCGGGCGCCGCGCTGTCGCAGCCCGTGTGGGACAGCCTGCACAGGACGCAGGAGTCGGAAGTGGGCGAGCGCATCGTCATGGGCACCGGCCTGGGCATGACCGAGTCGGGCCCGTTCGCGCTCTACGTGACCGGCCCCGACGTGAAGTCGGGCGACGTGGGCCTGCCCGCGCCCGGCATCGAGCTCAAGCTGATCGACGTCGACGGCAAGACCGAGGTGCGCTACCGCGGCCCCAACATCACGCCCGGCTACTGGCGCGCGCCCGACGCCACCGCCGAGGCCTTCGACGACGAAGGCTTCTTCTCCACCGGCGACGCGGTGCAGTGGATCGACGGCGGCAACATCCACCGCGGCCTGCGCTTCGACGGCCGCATTGCCGAAGACTTCAAGCTCGCCACCGGCACCTTCGTGAGCGTGGGTCCGCTGCGCGCGAAGATCATCGCGGCCGGCTCGCCCTACGTGCAGGACGCGGTGCTCACCGGCATCAACCTGAAGGAAGTCGGCGCGCTGATCTTCACTACGCAGAAGGTGCGCCAGCTCGCCGGGCTCGATGCAGGCGCCACCCTGCAGCAGGTGCTCGAAAGCGCCCCGGTGCAGGCGCACTTCCAGCAGGTGGCCAACGACCTGTTCGCCACGGGCACCGGCAGCGCCAACCGCATCGCGCGGCTGCACCTGATGGCCGAGCCGCCTTCCATCGACAAGGGCGAGGTGACCGACAAGGGCTCCATCAACCAGCGCGCCGTGCTCAAGCACCGCGCAGCGCTGGCCGATGCGATGCACGGCGGCACGCTGCCCTTCACCCTCACGCCCCGTTAAGCAAGCACTCCAGGAGACCAGACACATGAAGATCGAAGGACAAGCCGCACTCGTCACCGGCGGCGCATCGGGCCTGGGCGAAGCCACCGCGCGCGAACTCGCGCGCCTGGGCGCCAAGGTCGCCGTGCTCGACCGCAACGCAGCGCTCGCTGAAAAGGTGGCTGCGGAAATCGGCGGCGTTGCCTGCCCCTGCGACATCACCGACACCGACAGCGTGAACGCCGCGCTCGACAAGGCCGAGGCCGCGCACGGCCCTGCGCGCATCCTGATGAACGTGGCCGGCATCGGCAGCGCCAAGCGCATCGTCGGCAAGGACGGCAACCCCGCGCCGCTCGAAGACTTCGTGCGCGTGGTCAACATCAACCTGATCGGCGGCTACAACATGGCGCGCCTGTTCGCCGCGCGCTGCGCCAGGCTGGCCGCGCTCGACAACGGCGAAAAGGGCGTGATGCTCTTCACCGCCTCCGTGGCGGCCTTCGACGGCCAGGTGGGCCAGCAGGCCTACAGCGCCTCCAAGGGCGGCCTGGTCGGCATGACCTTGCCGATGGCGCGCGACCTGGCGCAGCACGCCATTCGCGTGTGCACCGTGGCGCCGGGCCTCTTTGCCACGCCGCTGCTGCTGGAGCTGCCCGAGCCGGTGCAGCAGTCGCTGGCCGCGTCCATTCCGTTCCCGCCGCGCCTGGGCAAGCCTTCGGAGTTTGCCGAGCTGGCCTGCCACGTCGTCACCAACGGCCACCTCAACGGCGAAGTCATTCGCCTGGACGGCGCGCTGCGCATGGCGCCGCGCTGAGCCATCGTTCATTCGTTCCCGCTGCAGACCCGTCAAGACCTATCAGGAGACATCGATGACCTTCAAGAAGACCACCCTCGCCGCCGTGCTGGCGCTCATGAGCATGGGCCTCGCCCATGCCGACATCACCATCGGCGTGGTGCAGCCCCTCACCGGCCCGGCCTCGGGCCTGGGCATTCCGGTGAAGAACGGCATCGCCATCTGGCCCAAGACCATCGCCGGCGAAACGCTCAAGGTGGTGGTGCTCGACGACGCCACCGACCCCACCACGGGCGTGAAGGACGCGCAGCGCCTGGTCACTGAGGACAAGGCCGACATCATCGTCGGCTCCAGCGCCACGCCGGTGGCCATTCCGATGGCCGACGTGACGGCCGAAGCCGGCACGCCGCAGCTCTCTACCGCGCCGGCCGGCCTGCCGCCGGGCAAGGACAAGTGGTTCTTCCGCCTGCCGCAGTCGAACGACGTGATGGCCTTCGCGGTGGTCGCGCACATGAAGAAGCAGAACGTGAAGACGGTCGGCTTCCTGGGCTACACCGATGCCTACGGCGAGCTGTGGCTCAAGGCGCTGACCGCCGAGGCTGCGAAGAACGGCATCAAGATCGTCGCCACCGAGCGCTTCGCGCGCGCCGACACCAGCGTGACCGGCCAGGTGCTCAAGCTCACGTCGGCCAACCCGGATGCGATCCTCATCGTGGCTTCGGGCAGCGGTGCGGGCATGCCGCAGAAGGCGGTGATGGAGCGCGGCTTCAAGGGCAAGGTCTACCAGACGCACGCCGCCGCCACGCAGGACCTGATGCGCACCGCCGGCAAGGACGCCGAGGGCACCTTCGTGGTGTCGGGCCCCGCCACGGTGGCCGAGCAGTTGCCCGACAGCCATCCGTCGAAGGCCGCCGCCGTGGCCTTCGTGCAGGGTTACGAGAAGGCCTACGGCCCCGGCTCGCGCAACCAGTTCGCCGGCCACGCGGCCGACGCGCTCACGGTGCTCGAGAAGGCCATTCCGGTCGCGCTCAAGAAGGCCAAGCCCGGCACGCCGGAGTTCCGCGCCGCGCTGCGCGACGCGCTCGAAGGCATGGGCCGCACGGTGCTCGCGCACGGCGTGCTGAATTGGACGGCGCAGGACCACTGGGGCTACACGACCGAGACCGGCGTGATGCTCAAGGTGGTGAACGGCGCGTTCAAGGTCGAGCAGTAATCCCCCGCCGCAGCAGCCTTCACCTCACGCCATGGATTTCTCAATCGCCAGCATCCTGACGCTGGACGGCCTCACCAACGGCGCGATCTATGCCCTGCTGGGCATGGGCATCGTGCTGGTCTTCACGGTGACCCGCGTCATCTTCATTCCGCAGGGCGAATTCGTGGCGTACGGCGCGCTGACGCTGGCGATCTTCCAGACCGGCAAGACGCCGGGCACGGTGTGGCTGCTGCTCATACTGGCCGGCGTTGCCGCGCTGATGGACCTGGTCACCACCTGGCGCCACAGCGGCAGCGCCACGGGCGGCGTGAAGGCGGCACTGCGCACCTTCGCGCTGCCAGCCGTCATCTGCGCGGTGTCGGCCTGGGCCGGCCCGCGCAACCTGCCGATCGGCGTGCAGGCGCTGCTCACCGTGTTCATCGTCACGGCCTTCGGTCCGCTGGTGTACCGCGTGGCCTACCAGTCGCTGGCCGGCGCCAGTTCGCTGGTGCTGCTGATCGTCTCGGTCGGCGTGCACTTCGCGATGACGGGGCTGGGCTTGCTGTTCTTCGGCGCGGAGGGCTTTCGCAACCCGCCGTTCTGGGACGAGCGCATGGCGCTCGGGCCGCTCAACGTGAGCGGGCAGGCGCTGATCATCTTCGCCATGTCGGCGGCGCTGATCGTGCTGCTGTACCTGTTCTTCGAACGCAGCCTGTACGGCAAGGCGCTGCGCGCGACGGCCGTGAACCGGCTCGGCGCGCGGCTCATGGGCATCTCGACGCAGGCCGCCGGGCAGCTCACCTTCGCGATGGCCGCGCTCATCGGCGCGCTGTCGGGCCTGCTGATCGGGCCGACCACCACCGTGTTCTACGACTCGGGTTTTCTCATCGGCCTGAAGGGCTTCGTGGCCGGCGTGATCGGCGGCCTCGCCAGCTACCCGGGCGCGCTGCTGGGCGCGCTGGCCGTGGGCGTCATCGAGGCCTTCGGCTCGTTCTGGGCCAGCTCGTTCAAGGAAGTGATCGTGTTCACCATCATCCTGCCGGTGCTGCTGTGGCGTTCGCTCAAGAGCGGCCATTCGGACGAGGAGCACTGACATGGAAGCGCTCCTGAACCCCACTGCACCCGCACCCGAAAAGAGCCTGTTGCGCACCTGGGGCCCGCTCGCGCTGATCCTGGTGCTGGTGGCCTTGCCCTTCCTGCCGCTGCCCGACTTCTGGATCATCCAACTCAACTACATCGGCATCTACACGCTGCCCGTGCTCGGGCTGGTGCTGCTCACCGGCGTGGGCGGCCTCACCTCCTTCGGGCAGGCGGCTTTCGTGGGCATCGGCGCGTACACCACGGCCTACCTCACGGTGAACACGGGCCTGTCGCCGTGGGTCACGCTGTTCATCGGGCTGGTGTTCACGGGCCTGAGCGCCGCGCTCATCGGCGCGATCACGCTGCGCATGTCGGGCCACTACCTGCCGCTGGCCACCATCGCGTGGGCACTGTCGCTGTACTACCTCATGGGCAACCTCGAGGCGCTGGGCAAGTACGACGGCATCCTGGGCGTGAAGGGGCTGTCGCTGTTCGGCTTCGAGTTCGGCCAGCAGCGCCTTTTCTACGGCGTGGTGTGGGCCTTTGCGATCCTTGCGGCGTTCGCGGTGATCCGGCTGCTCGACTCGCGCAGCGGCCGCGCCATCCGCTCGCTGGCCGGCGGCTCGCAGATGGCCGAGGCCATGGGCGTGAACACGCTGCGCTTCAAGATCGGCATCTTCGTGCTGGCGGCGCTGCTCGCGTCCATCTCGGGTTGGCTGTTCGCGCACTTCCAGCGCACGGTGAACCCCTCGCCCTTCGGGCTGAAGATGGGCATCGAGTACCTCTTCATGGCGGTGCTGGGCGGCGCGGCCCACGTGTGGGGCGCCATTGCCGGCGCGGGCGTGGTCAAGCTGCTCGAAGACCAGCTGCAGGTGCTGCTGCCCAAGCTCATCGGCACGGCCGGCAGCTACGAGCTGATCGTGTTCGGCATCATGATCGTGCTGGTGCTCAAGTACCTGCCCAACGGGCTGTGGGCCTTCGTCGACCGGCGCCTGCCGCGTCCGCGCCGCACCGTCGACTGGCAGGGCGCGCACGACCTGCCCGCGCGCGCCAAGCCGGCCGCCGGCGAGGTGGTGCTCGACGTGCAGGCCATCCGCAAGACCTTCGGCGGGCTGGTGGCGGTGAACGACATCAGCTTCCAGACGCGCGCCGGCCAGATCGTCGGGCTCATCGGGCCGAACGGCGCGGGCAAGTCGACCACCTTCAACCTGGTGACCGGCGTGCTCGGGCTGTCGGGCGGCGCGGTGCGCTTTCGCGGCGAGGCCATCGGCGGGCTCGGTGCGCGGCAGATCGCGCAGCGCGGCGTGTCGCGCACCTTCCAGCACGTGAAGATGGTGGCCGACATGACGGTGCTGGAGAACGTGGCGCTGGGCGCGCACCTGCGCGGGCGCAAGGGCGCCGTCGCGGCCATGCTGCGCATCGACCGCAACGAAGAGCGCGCGCTGTTCCGCGAGGCCGAGCGCCAGCTGCAGCGCGTGGGCATGGGCGACTACCTGCACGAGACCGCGGGCAACCTCGCGATGGGCCAGCAGCGCCTGCTGGAGATTGCGCGCGCGCTGTGCGCCGACCCGGCCCTGCTGCTGCTCGACGAGCCCGCGGCCGGCCTGCGCCACAAGGAAAAGGAAGCGCTGGGCAAGGTGCTGCGGCAGCTGCGCGGCGAAGGCATGAGCATCCTGCTGGTCGAGCACGACATGGGACTGGTGATGGACATCTGCGACCACATCGTGGTGATGGAATTCGGCACGCACCTGATGGAGGGCACGCCCGCCGAAGTGCAGACCAGCGACAAGGTGCGCGCGGCCTACCTCGGAACGGAGCATTGACATGAGCACACCCCTGCTCCAGATCCGCGGCCTGCACGCCGGCTATGGCCGCGCCGAAGTGCTGCACGGCATCGACCTGAAGGCCGGCCAGGGCAGCGTCGTCACGGTGATCGGCCCGAACGGGGCCGGCAAGTCGACATTGCTCAACGCCCTGATGGGCGTGCTGCCTTCCAAGGGCGTCATCGAATTCAAGGGCCAGCCGATTGCGGCGCTGTCGCTCGAAGAGCGCGTGATGCTCGGCATTGCGCTGGTGCCCGAGAAGCGCGAGCTGTTCGGCACCATGCCGGTGGAAGACAACCTGGTGCTCGGCGCGTTCCGCCAGGTGCGCCTGCGCAACAAGCAATGGCGCGACCGCATCGACGAGGTCTACACGCTGTTCCCGCGGCTGAAGGAACGCCGCGCGCAACTGGCCGGCACGCTCTCGGGCGGCGAGCGGCAGATGCTGGCGGTGGGCCGCGCGCTGATGTCGCGCCCCACGCTGCTGATGCTCGACGAGCCCAGCCTGGGGTTGGCGCCGCTGGTGGTCCAGGAAATCTTCCGCACCGTCGATGCGCTGCGCGCCACGGGCGTGACCATCCTGCTGGTCGAGCAGAACGCGCGCGCCGCGCTCGAAGTGGCCGACCACGGCTACGTGCTCGAAATGGGCAGCGTGAGCCTGGAAGGCGAAGCGAAGCAACTGGCGGTCGACTCGCGGGTGATCGACACCTACCTGGGCGCGGCGCGCAAGGCCGCCTGACGACGACACGGCCGCGACCCTCGCGGCAAGGAGACCCCATGACCCGACAGCGCCACCTTCATTTCGGCCTGTGCGCGAGCGCACTCGGCGTGGCCGTGTTGCTCGCGGCGTGCGCAACGCGTGCGCCGGCACCGCATGCGCCACTGGCCGCGGCGCGCGCCGGCACGCTCCAAGCGTGCACCGACCTCGCGGCCCGCGCCGCGTTGCCGGGCACCGGCTACACATCCGCCACCGAAGTGGCGGCCGGCACCGTGACCGTCGGCGGCGTGGCGATGAACGCCCCTGCGCACTGCCTGGTGCAGGGCCGCATGAACGAGCGCACGAGCCCCGTCGACAACCAGCGCTACGCCATCGGCTTCGAGATGCGCCTGCCCGTGGCATGGAACGGCCGCTTCTTCTACCAGGCCAACGGCGGGCTCGACGGCGTGGTGCTGCCCGCACTGGGCGGCGTCGGCGGTGGCGGCCCGCGCAGCAGTGCGCTGCAGATGGGCTTTGCCGTCATCAGCGCCGACGCCGGCCATGCGGGCGCGATGGGCCCGCGCTTCGGGCTCGACCCGCAGGCCCGGCTCGACTACGGCTACAACGCCGTCGCGCAGCTCACGCCGATGGCCAGGAACCTCATTGCCAAGGCCTACGGCCGCGGCCCCGACCGCTCGTACTTCGGTGGCTGCTCCAACGGCGGACGCCATGCGATGGTGGCCGCGGTGCGCTCGGCCGACTCTTACGACGGCATCCTCGCGGGCGACCCAGGCTTCAACCTGCCGAAGGCGGCGGTGGCGCAACTCTATGGCGCACAGCAGTACGCCGCCGTTGCCAGCGCCAAGACACCCACCGGCCAGCCCGACCTGCAGAGCGCCTTCACGCCCGCCGAGATGAAGCTGGTGGCCGACAAGGTGCTGCAGCGCTGCGACGCGCTCGACGGCCTGGCCGACGGCATCGTGTCGAACGTGCAGGCCTGCAGGACGAAGTTCGACATCCAGACCGCCGTGCCGACGTGCGCGGCCGGCACGCGCGACGGCATGTGCCTGAGCGCGCCGCAGAAGAACGCGCTCGCCAACGTGTTCAAGGGCGCGCGCAACAGCGCGGGCCAGCCCATCTACAGCGGCTTTCCGTTCGACGCGGGCGTGAGCGGCAGCAACTGGCGCGAGTGGAAGTTCGCCAGCCCGGGAACGCGCGACGCCGGCGCCGTGGCCTTCATCTTCAGCACGCCGCCGCTGGCCGACCGGCCGCAGGGCCTGCCCTTCGCGCTGGGCTTCGACATGGACCGCGACGCACCGCGCATCGCGGCGACGGACGGTGTGTTCCGCGAATCGGCGCTGTCGTTCATGACGCCGCCGGACGCCGCCAACCTGGGCGCGCTGCGCGACAAGGGCGGCCGCATGATCGTCTACCACGGCACCAGCGACCCGGTGTTCTCGTCGGACGACACGGCCGCATGGTACGAGCGCGTGCAGGCCGCGAACGGCGGCGATGCGTCGGCCTTCGCGCGCTACTTTCCCGTGCCCGGCATGAACCACTGCGCGGGCGGCCCGGCCACCGACCAGTTCGACATGCTGAGCGCACTGGTCGACTGGGTCGAGCAGGGCAAGGCGCCCGCATCGGTCACGGCGAGCGCGCGCGGCGCGGGCACGCCGGCGCCGAATGCCGAGGTGCCGGCGAACTGGTCGGCCCAACGCACACGACCGCTGTGCCCCTACCCGCAAGTTGCGACCTACACCGGTGGCGACACCGAGCGCGCGAGCAGCTTCGCCTGCAAGCTGCCTACCCCCTGAATCAGCGAAAGCAGAAGAGCCTCCATGGATTACCAGCCCCGCCCCGACGACGTCCGCTTCCTGCTCAACGCCGTGCTCGACGCGCCCGCGCGCCTGGCCGCGCTCGCGCCCTTTGCCGAAGTCGACGAAGCGCTGCAGTCGCAGGTGCTCGAAGAAGCCGGCCGCTTCGTCGGCGAAGTGGTGGCCCCCATCAACCGCGGCGGCGACGAAGTCGGCTGCCGCTTTGCCGATGGCAACGTCGTGTCGCCGCCGGGCTTCAGAGAGGCCTACCAGGCCTTCGTCGATGGCGGCTGGCCTGCGCTGTCGGCCGCGACGGAAGACGGCGGACAGGGCCTGCCCGCGGTGCTCGAAGCGGTGCTCTACGAATGGCTGGCCGCCGCCAACCACGGCCTCACGATGGCGCCGGGCCTGCTGCACGGCGCCTACGCCTGCCTCAAGCACCACGGCAGCGACGAGCTGAAGCAGCGCTATCTGTCGAAGATCGCCACTGGCGAGTGGCTCGCCACCATGTGCCTCACCGAGGCGCATGCAGGCAGCGACCTGGGCCAGGTGCGCACGCGCGCCGTGCCGCAGGCCGACGGCAGCCTGCGGGTGAACGGCGGCAAGATCTTCATCTCCGGCGGCGAGCACGACCTGACGCCGAACATCGTGCACCTGGTGCTGTGCCGCCTGCCCGATGCACCGGCGGGCCCCAAGGGGCTGTCGCTGGCGCTGGTGCCCAAGCTGCTGCCCGACGGCGCGCGCAACGCGGTGCACTGCGAACGCATCGAGGAGAAGATGGGCCTGCACGGCAGCCCCACCTGCACCATGCGCTTCGACGACGCCACGGGCTGGCTGGTCGGCGAGCCCGGCCGTGGCCTGGCCGCGATGTTCGTGATGATGAATTCGGCGCGCCTGCACGTGGCGCTGCAGGGCATCGGCCTGCTCGACGCCGCCTGGCAGAAGGCCGACGCCTACGCGGCCGAGCGCCGCCAGATGCGCGCGCCCGGCCCCGTGCCCGCGAGCCGCGGCGGCGAGAGCGCCGACCTGATTGCCGAGCACCCCGCGGTGCGCCGCATCCTCGACACGCAGCGCGCGTGGATCGACGGCACGCGCACCCTCGCCTACCGCAGCGCGCTGATGCTCGACGTGGCCGTGCACGACGCCGACCCGAAGGCGCGCGAGCGCGCGCAGCGCTGGTGCGCCTTTGTCACGCCGGTGCTCAAGGCCGCGTGCACGCAGCAGGCCTTTCATGGCGCGAGCGAATGCCTGCAGGTGTTCGGCGGCCACGGCTATGTGCGCGAGTGGGGCATCGAGCAGGTGGTGCGCGACGCGCGCGTGACCATGATCTACGAGGGCACCAACGAGATCCAGGCCATCGACCTGCTGGTGCGCAAGGTGCTGCCCGACGGCGGCGCGGGCATGTCGGCGGTGCTGCTGGAGCTGCGCGACACGCTGGACGCCTCGCGCGAGGCCGACGCCGACGTGCAGCGGCGCCTCGCGCAACTGCGCTACCTGGGCACCACGGTGGCCATGGCGGCGCATGCCAACCCGGTGCTGCCGTACGAGGTGGCCGACGACTACCTGCGCGTGACCATGCTCACGCTGATGGCCTGGGCCTGGGCGCGCATCGAGGCGGTGGCGCCGCAGGACGCAGCCAAGGCACGCGCGGCCACCGCCTTCCGGCGCTGGGTGCTGCCCGAGTTCGAGATGCGCCTGGGCATCGTCAAGAAGGCCTGCGAGACCGTGGCGCTGACGCACGCGGCGGCGCCCGCGGGTGTGGCGAAGTAGCCACTGGCGCCGCCTGCCGCGCGTTACGCTCGCACCATGCCCTCCTCCGCGAAATCTGCTCCCGCCAAAGGCCAGCCCGACCCGCTCGACGCGCGCATGCTCGAAGGCCTGGTGGGCTACAACGCGCGCCGCGCGTGGCTGATCGTCAGCGACTTCTTCGCGGAGCGCATGGCGCCCTACGGCTTGAAGCAGATCGACTTCTCGGTGCTCTCGCTGCTGGCGCACAACCCGGGCGCCACCTCACGGCAGCTGTGCAACACGCTGGACATCCTGCCGCCGAACCTGGTGAGCCTGGTGGTCACGCTCGACAGCCGCGGGCTCATCGAGCGCCGGCCGCATCCGCACGACGGCCGCGCCGTGGGCCTGCACCTCACGCCGGCCGGCGAGACGCTGGTGCGCGAGGCCGAGCAGGCCGTGGTGCAGCTCGAGGCCGATGCGAGCGCCAGGCTCAGCGCCCGCGAGCGCGAGACGCTGATCAAGCTGCTGCAGAAGATCTATCTGTAGCCTTCGGCGATTGCAAGGGCTTCAGAGGCCCCGTTCGACCATGTCGATCAGCTGCTGGCCGAGCCCGTGCACGGCGTCGGCCGGCATTTCGCGCAGCGGCCCGTCGATGATGAGCAGCGCCAGCCCGTGCACCGCCGACCACGCGAGGTATTCGGCATTCGGGCGCCGCTGCGCAGCGAGCACGCCCGCGTCCACCAGCCGGTCGATCGCCTTGCCCAGCAGCTCGAACGGGTCGAGCCCGCTGTCGGCGCCGCCCTTGCCCGGGCCGAGCTCGCCGCGGCCTTCGTCTGAAATCACGAACGCCGTGCGGAACAGGCCCGGCTCGGCCTGCGCGAACCGCAGGTAGGCGGTGCCGATGGCGCGCACCTGTGCGCGCGCGAAGTCGGCGGGCGGCTGGTCGCAGGGCAGCACGGCCAGTTCCTTTTCCATCGCGCCCGCCGCCGCGGCCAGCGCCGCCTCGCGCACGGCCAGCAACAGTTCCTGGCGGCTGGCGAAATGCCGGTAGGCCGCATTCGGCACCACCCCCGCGCGCCGCGTGGCCTCGCGCAGCACCACGGCGCCGGGGCCGCCGTCGCGCGCCAGCTCGATGCCCGCGTCCAGCAGGGCCCGGCGCAGGTCACCGTGTCGGTAGGTGCTGCGGGCGGGCGGCAGGCTTTCGGGAACGTTGTTGAGCTTCATTGCAATTCCATGTGGACACTGTCCATTATCCCTGCTATTCTTTGTGGACGGTGTACACAAAGTAATCCGATTGTTTGCGGCCCATGACACCGGGGGCTTGCGACCCACCTCGTCCATCCAAAGGAATTGCCATGAAAGTCCAGTCTTACCTCTCGTTCGAAGGCCGCTGCGACGAAGCGCTCGGCTTCTACAAGAAGGCGCTCGGCGCCGAGGTCGTCCAGCTCATGCGCTACAGCGAAGCGCCCGCGCAAGCCCCTTCGGGCAACGCCGACGACGGCTGCGGCGGCGCGATGCCGTCGCCCGACAAGGTGATGCACGCGGTGGTGCGCATCGGCGAAACCGAGCTCATGGCCTCCGACGGCCGCTGCTCGGGGCAGGCCGAGTTCAAGGGCGTGATGCTGGCGCTCACCGCCAACACCGACGCAGAAGCCCGCCAGTGGTTCGACGCGCTGGCCGACGGCGGCCAGGTGATGCAACCGCTGATGAAGACCTTCTTCACCTCCAGCTTCGGCATGCTGAACGACCGCTTCGGCGTGAGCTGGCTGCTGGTGGTGCAGCAGGCCAGCTGAGTTCGCGCCGCCCCGTCATCGCCACGACATTGCTCCGCATCGCCTCACCAAGTCCCGCCATGCTCAAGAAAATCGCCCTCGTTCTCGTCCTCGCCATTGCCGCGCTGCTGATCTTCGCGGCCACCCGGCCCGACACCTTCCGCGTGGAGCGCACCGCGCGCATCAACGCGCCGGCCGAGAAGATCTTTCCGCTGATCGACGACTTCCACCGCTGGGGCGCCTGGTCGCCCTACGAGAAGCTCGACCCCGCCATGAAGCGCAGCTTCGGCGGCGCGCCCAGCGGCAAGGGGGCCACCTATGCGTGGGAGGGCAACAGCCAGGCGGGCGCGGGACACATGGAGATCGTCGAGTCGGCGCCTTCGTCGAAGGTCGCGATCAAGCTCGACTTCATCCAGCCCTTCGAAGGCCACAACATGGCCGAGTTCACGCTGCAGCCCCAGGGCGGCGCCACGCAGGTGACCTGGGCCATGCACGGCCCGAGCCCCTACGTCGCCAGGCTCATGGGCATCTTCTTCAACATGGACCAGATGATCGGCAAGGACTTCGAAGCAGGCCTGGCCAACCTGAAGACAGCCACCGAAAAGTAACCCACCAAGGAAAGCTCATGTCCCCCATCCACGCCTACCTCACGTTCGACGGCAACGCAGCCGAAGCCATGCGCTTCTACGAGAAGACGCTCGGCGGCAAGATGCAGATGATGATGACCATCGGCGAAGCGCCCGACACCGCGCAGTTGCCGCCCGAGGCGAAGAACCGCATCATGCATGCCTCGCTGGCCTACGGCGAGGGCATGCTCATGGCCTCCGACACCATGCCCGGCCAGGCCTACGAAGGCATGAAGGGCTTCGGCGTGGCGCTCACGCTGGAGACCGTGGCCGAAGCGCGCCGCGTGTTCGACGCCTTCGCCGCGGGCGGCACCGTCTCCATGCCCTTCGAGAAGACCTTCTGGGTCGAAGGCTTCGGCATGGTGACCGACCGCTTCGGCACCCCCTGGCTCATCAACGGCGGCAAGCCGCTGGTCTAGCCCGCCGCCCCCGGCGCCCGCAACAGGAACGACCTCCCATGACCGTCACACTCGACAACCGCAAGCGCTGGCTCGCCTTGATGGTGTTGTGCCTCGGCGTTCTCATGATCGTGCTCGACACGACCATCGTGAACGTGGCGCTGCCCTCGATCCGAACCGACCTGGGCTTCACCGAGACCTCGCTGGTCTGGGTGGTCAACGCCTACATGCTGACCTTCGGCGGCTTCCTGCTGCTGGGCGGGCGGCTCGGCGACCTGTACGGCCACCGCCGCGTGTTCCTCGCGGGCCTGGTGCTGTTCACGCTGGCCTCGCTGGCCTGCGGGGTCTCGACCTCGCAGGGCCTGCTGGTGGCCGCGCGCGCGGTGCAGGGCCTGGGCGGCGCGGTGGTGTCGGCCGTGTCGCTCTCGCTGATCATGAACCTGTTCACCGAGCCGGCCGACCGCGCCAAGGCGATGGGCGTGTACGGCTTCGTGTGCGCGGGCGGCGGCAGCATCGGCGTGCTGCTGGGCGGGCTGCTCACGAGCACGCTGAGCTGGCACTGGATCTTCCTGGTGAACCTGCCGATCGGCGTGGCGGTGTACGCGCTGTGCGTGGCGCTGCTGCCGAGCGCGCGCGGCCATGCGCACGGCGAGAAGCTCGATGTGGCCGGCGCCGTCACGGTCACGCTGTCGCTCATGCTCGCGGTGTACGGCGTGGTCAACGGCAACGAGGCCGGCTGGGCCTCGGCGCAGACGCTGGGCCTGTTGGGCGCGGCGGTGGGGCTGCTGGCGGTGTTCATCGCCATCGAGTCGCGGGTGCAGCATCCGCTGATGCCGCTGGGCCTGTTCCGCCTGCGCAGCGTGTCGGTGGCCAACGTGGTGGGCGTCCTGTGGGCCGCGGCCATGTTCGCGTGGTTCTTCATCTCGGCGCTCTACATGCAGCTGGTGCTGCAGTACACGCCCATGCAGATCGGCCTGGCCTTCCTGCCGTCCAACATCATCATGGCGGTGTTCTCGCTCGGGCTGTCCGCCAAGATCGTGATGCGCTTCGGCATCCGCAAGCCGCTGGCGGCAGGCCTCTGGCTCGCGGCCATCGGGCTGGCGCTGTTCGCGCGCGCACCGGTCAGCGGCAGCTTCGTACTCGACGTGCTGCCCGGCATGATGCTGCTCGGCCTGGGCGCGGGCATGGCCTTCAACCCGCTGCTGCTGGCCGCCATGAGCGAGGTGAGCCCGGCCGACTCGGGCCTGGCCTCGGGCGTGGTCAACACCGCCTTCATGATGGGCGGCGCGCTGGGCCTGGCCGTGTTGGCCAGCGCCGCGGCCGCGCGCACCGCGTCGATGGAAGCGGCCGGCGCGCAGATGCCGCTGGCGCTCACCGGCGGCTACAACCTGGCGTTTCTCGTCGGCGCCGTGTTCGCGGCGACGGCGGGCCTGATCGGCGCCTTGCTGCTGCGCTCCGCCATGCCGGGGCAGATGCAGAACCACAGCAACTGCAAGGGCAACGACAACGGCAAGGCCGGCGACAAGATGGCCCCCCGTGGAACAGCCGCACCGTGAACCTCAGGCCATGCAACCGCCCCTCTTCTTCCTTCAGCATTTCCACTCCCTGTTCAGGAGAACACCCATGGCTCGCTATGTAGATGGTTTCATCGTTGCCATTCCCACCGCGAACGTGGAGGCCTACCGCAAGCTGGCGCGCAAGGCCGGCAAGGTCTGGATGGAATACGGCGCGCTCGAATACGTGGAGTGCATCGCCGACGACGTGAAGCCCGGCAAGCTCACCTCGTTTCCGCAGAGCGTGAAGCAGAAGGCCGACGAGACGGTGGCCTTCTCGTGGATCACCTACAAGTCGCGCAAGCACCGCGACACGGTCAACGCGAAGGTGATGGCCGACCCGCGCATCACGGCGATGGACCCGAAGACCATGCCCTTCGATGCGAAGCGGATGATCTTCGGCGGCTTCAAGAGCATCGTCGAGCTCTGAGCTCGCGCGGGATGCTCAGGCCAGGAAGCCGTCGTAGACGAGCTTCAGGCCCGTGAGCAGCATGCCCAGGTACACGAAGCGATAGAACCAGGTCGCGTCGATGCGCCGCGCAATGCGAATGCCGACCCACACGCCCAGCGGCGCGATCGGCATCAGCACGAGCGAGGTGGCCAGCGTGCGGAAGTCGAGCAAGCCGAGCCACGCATACGGGATCCACTTGCTCAGGTTCACCACGAAGAAGAAGTAGGCCATGGTGGCCGTGAAGATCACCGGCTTGAGCCGCAGCGGGATCACGTAGGCGTTGATCGGCGGGCCGCCCGCATGCGCGATGAAACTGGTGAAGCCCGAGACGGTCGTCAGCACCGCGCCCACGCCACGCGAGGGCAGCGGGTCGTTCGGCTTGGGCGGGAACAGCACGCGCTGCGCCAGGAACAGCAGGGTGAACACACCCACGATGCCCGCCACCGTGTGCGCCGGCAGCGCGCGAAACAGCAGCGTGCCGACCACCGTGCCCAGCAGCCCGAACGGAACCAGGAACTTGAGCAGCGAGCGGTCGAAGTCGCGCCGGAACGCGGCCAGGCCCAGCAGGTCCATCAGCAGCAACAGCGGCATGAGGATGGCGGCGGCCTGCGGCACCGTAACGGCCAGCGCCATCATCGGCACCGCGAGCGAACCGAAGCCGGCGCCGAAGCCGCTCTTGCTGATGCCGAGCAGCAGCACGGCGGGAATGGCGACCGCGTAGAAATGCGGGTCGGTGATCAGGGGAAAGGCCATGGGAATGAGGAGCGCGAAAAAAAGCCCGCCGTGGCGGCAGGCTTTGCGAGCGTAGCAGGATGACGCGGGGCGCGCTGCCCATCTGCCCAACTGCCCATCTACCCAGACGCCCAGCCGCCCTCAGCGTTCGAGCGCCCCTCCGGCCAGCCAGTCGGCGCCGCGCCTGTAGAGGGCCTCCACCGCCGGGCCCTTGAGCATCGGCATGTCGAGCTTCACCGTGTAGCCGATGCGCTGCTGGATGTAGGTGAGGTGGCGGTAGCCCTCGGGCAGGCCGGCCAGCACGGCCGCGTCGAGCGCGACGGTGGCGGCAGGGTCGACCGGGTCGATGCGGTCCTTCTCGTAGATCGGCTGGCGGTGCAGCAGCTTCCACTCGCCGCCGTGCTTTTCCACGAAGTCGTAGAAGCGGCCGGTGCACACCACGTCGCACAGCACGCCCTCGACCATGCCGCGCTGCGAGATGGTCATCTTGGTCTGCGCGATGGCACGCTCGCCCGCCACCTCGATGGCCGAGCCGCCCAGGAAGTGAAGAATGCTCACGCCCTTGGCCCAGCCTTCCTGCGTGACGCGGATGAAATCGGCGTACGGGCCCTGGAACCAGGTCGCCATCATCACGCCGTCGGGATGCCACACGGTGGCAAAGCGTTCCCAGTCGCCGGCGTCGCGCCACACGGCCCAGCGTTCGATCATCTGGCGGATCAGCAGCTCCTGCTGCAAGGTGTCATTCATTTGCGGTGTCTCTTTTGCTTGGTTTTCCGAGGCTCAGGCGGGCTGTGCGGCCGGTTCCTTCAGCGGGTTCAGCACGAAGTCGAAGTCCAGCCGCCAGCGGCCGTCGGCCTGCTTCGTCCACGGCGCCACCAGCGACTGGCGCACCGCGAACACCGCGTCGGAGTCGAGCCACTCGTCGCCGTCGCGGAACACGTGGGTGATGAGCCGCTCGTAGCCCGGCGCCTCGATCTTGAAATGCAGGTGCGCGGGCCGCCACGGGTGGCGCTTGGTGGCGCGCAGCAGGTCGCCCACGGGGCCGTCGACCGGAATCGGATAGGCCACCGCCACCACGCTTCGAAAGTGCAGCGAGCCGTCGGCCGCGGTGCGCAGCGTGCCGCGGTTCTCGGCATGGTCGAGCCCGGCGTGCTGCACGTCGTAGTGGCCGCCGGCATCGGCCTGCCACACGTCGACGACCGCATCGGCCACCGGCTCGCCGCCGAGGCCGCGCACCGTGGCGTACACGTCGCAGGGCTCGCCCTCGGCGCCGTTGGCCACGTCGTCGCCGTGCGCGTACTCGGGCGCGCCGTCGAAGTAGAAGGGGCCGAACACGGTGGCCTCGGTGCAGCCGGCGGGCTTGTCGTTGTTCATCGCGATGGTGAGCATCGACAGGCCCAGCACGTCCGACAGCAGGATGAACTCCTGGCGCTTGTCGTCGCACTTCTGGCCGGTGGCCGTGAGGTACTGGATGCCCTGGAACCACTCTTCCTCGGTGAGCTTCACCTCGCGGGCAAAGGCGTGCAGGTGCTGCACGAGGCTGGTCATGATCTCGCGCAGCCGCGGGCTCGGGGTGTCGGCGAAGCGTGCGAGCACGGCCTGCGTGATGTTGTCCTGGTTGAGGTTGCGCATCGTGGCGTCTCCGTGTTGTCTCTGGTGGGTACGGCGCACTGTAGGCCGCGCGCGGTTCCCATGAAAGCACCCGGGGCGCAAATGATTTTTCCGCCCAGCGGAACAGTCGCGCCCCTTGCTGCGCCAAAATCGCCCGGCCCGACAAAAGACAAGCCCAAGACACGCTCCGGAGACAACGCCCCATGGACCGCTGGACCGAAATCGCCCTGCTGGTGCAGATCGCCGATGCCGGCAGCCTGAGCCGCGCGGCCGAGGCGCTGGGCCTGTCGAATGCCGCGGCCAGCCGCCACCTGAGCGCGCTGGAAGCCCGCCTGGGCGCGCGGCTGGTCGAGCGCAACACGCGCCGGCTGTACCTCACCGACACCGGCCGCGAGTTCTGCGGCCGCGCCCGCACCATCCTGGCCGACCTGTCGGACGCCGAATCGACCGTGAACGCCACCGCGCTCAACCCGACCGGCACGCTGCGCGTAACGGCTTCGCTGTCGTTCTCGATCCACCACATCGCGCCGCTCTTGCGCGAGTACACGCAGCGCTACCCGGGCGTGACGGTGCACGTGGAGGCGGCCAACCGCTACTTCGACCTGATCGACAACAACATCGACGTGGCGATCCGCACACGCGAGTACGAGCCCGACTCGAACGTGACGATCCGCCGGCTCGGCGAGACGCGGCGCATCCTGGCGGCCTCGCCGCGCTACTTCGCGCAGCACGGCTTTCCGAAGACGCTCGACGAACTCCAGCAGCACAAGCTGCTGATCTACACCCACGCCAACAACCCGAACGAGTTGCGCTTCAGCCGGGGCGCGGAAACGCGCACGGTGTCGGTCACGGGCCTGCTCGAGTCGAACGACGGCCAGGTGCTGCGCGCCGCCGCGCTCGACGGCATGGGCATCCTGGTGCAGCCGACCTACATCGTCTACGAGGACATCGTGGCCGGCCGGCTGGTGCCGACGCTGGACGACTGGGACCTGCCGCACCTGGCCATCAACCTGGCGTACCCGAGCCGCAAGCACCTGTCGGCCAAGGTGCGCAGCTTCATCGACTTCATGGCGGCGCATTTCCAGAAGATGGACTACGAGCGCAAGTGGACCGGGCGCTTCGGCCCCCACTGACCCGCACGGCGGGCCTTTCCGCCAAAACATGTGCGTAAACGCACATCCCGGCCCCGGCCGGCCGCGCACACTGGAACCGCAACCGCCGCATTCCGCGGCGGGCCCTCCCATTTCCAAGGATCTGCCATGAACACCCAGGCCGTAGCCGCCAACACCACGCGTGCGCCGATCGCACCGTCGCTGTCCGCCCTTTCCCCCGCCAACACGGACGACGCCGGCAAGCTGTTGATCCGCGTGACGATCGGCCTGCTGGTGCTGCTGCACGGCATCTTCAAGCTGTCGGCCGGCGTGGGCTTCATCGGCGGCATGCTGGCCAAGGCCGGCCTGCCGGGCGGGCTGGCCTACCTGGTGTACGTGGGCGAGATCGTCGCGCCGCTGCTGATGATCGCCGGCGTCTTCACCCGCGCCGCGGCGGCCGTGGTGGCCATCAACATGCTGGTGGCCTTCGGCCTGGTGCACATGGCCGACATGTTCGCGCTGACCAAGCAGGGCGGCTGGGCGCTGGAACTGCAGGGCCTGTACCTGTTCGGCGCGCTGACGGTCGTGCTGCTGGGCGCGGGGCGCTTCAGCGTGGGTGGCGTGCGGGGCAAGTTCAACTGACGCGGCCCCTCGGGCGCCAGGCGCGCCCGGCTCCGGTGCTCCTGCCCTGAATGCCCGCCCCGTGCGGGCATTTTTTTGTCCTTTTTGTCGTTTTCGTCGTTTCGTTCGGCGCGCCTGAGAATCCTCGCGCCTTCGTGAAGAACTGCCCGCGCCGGCCCGGACACGCCACCCCACAATCCCCCGTCGCCCGAGCCTTGTCACGGGTGCGGGTCGTCATCGACCCACGGCGACAGCGGCTGCGAACCCGAAGAGGTGGCAGCACTCGGTCGATCGGGAGGAACACACCATGGACACGCAGGGGACGCGCCCGGCAGCACCAGCGCCGGCATTGAAATCGGCCGAGCCGCCACCGGCGGCACAGGACACCCGCCATGGCTGACGCTCCCACGGCCGGTGTGTGCGACTGCAGCGAGCCGGCGCCGAAGCTGGCGCTGATCCTCTACCCCAGCCTGGGCACCCCGCTGCTGCTGGGCCCCGACCAGACCCGGTGCAGCGTCTTCATCGCCGCCGCGTCCCTCGGCGCGGCCAACGGCCAGACGGCCCGCAAGACCGCAGACGAGCGCTCCAGCGTCGTCCCCCTGGACAAGGACGCGTCGGCCGTCGTGGCGCGCCACCTTCGGCTCGTGGGCATGAAAGGCCCCAAGCCCGACGCCGACATCGACCTGGGCGAACTCACCGGCGACGGCAAGGACTGCGGCATCGCCAGGACCGCCATCAAGGTCTGGCAGGTCGCCCGGTTCGAGGCGGGCGCCCTCGTCTACAGCCAGAAGGGCGAGGTGTTCGCCACCCTCGCTCCGCAGGCCGTCAGGGCCTACGCCGCCGCTGGTTTCGCGGGCGGCCATGTGTACGAGGTGGAACTCGACATCGCCAGGCTCGCGGTCAAGCCCGACACCGGCGTGTTCAAGAGCTTCGCCTGGATGGTGAGGCCCACCAAGGCACAGAAGCAGGACTTTCCATCGCTTTGCCAGACGGCAACAGTCCACGCACAAGACCTGCTGGTCGAAGCCTTCCTGGCGCAACAGGTCCAGACCGACAACCACCGCCACCAGGCAACCAACGCGCCCGCCGTTTCGCGTCGCGGCAAGGAGGCGGCGCTGCTCGAATACGACGTGGGCCGGACGGGCAAGTCCGCCGAATCGCTCTACATCGAGACCGGCGCGCGCCTTGCGGCATGGCACCCCGTCATTCGCCTGCCGAGCCATGCGCCGCTGAAGCTCGGGCACCTGAGCGACGTGCACATCAGCGTGCGCCACCGGGCGCTCGCCAAGTCGCCCGCCCACGTGATCGAAGACCCGCAGTTCACCGGCGATGCCCGGCCGGCCGTGGGCACGCTGGTGTGCGACGCCTTCAACGCGCTCAAGGCCCTGTTCGACGAGATCGGCGCCGGCAGGAAGCCCGACACCGCCTTGCTGCTGACCGGCGACCTGATCGACTTCAATCGCAATGTCGATCCGCGCAAGGTGCCCGACGCCCACATCGGCGAGCAATGGAAGCGCTTCAACGTCCTGAACAAGCTCAACAATCCCAGGGAACCCGACCTGTACCCGCGCGGGCAGGACGACATGCTCGCCTTCAGCCTGGTGCGCTACGCCTACAACGAGCTCAAGCTGCCCGTCTTCATGACCACCGGCAACCACGAGGCGTACGACGTGGCCTATGGCGTCTACCCGCGCGTGGGTGTGTGGGGCGCGGCGCTCGGGGCGATGGAAATCCTGCGGGCCACGATGCGCAGGACCGAGACCTGCTGGGTCGACTTCATCAAGGCGTCGGACGCGCTCGACGCCAGGATCGAAGAGATCGGCGACACCGCCATGGCGGCCGCCCACGGTGCAGGCGGCGCTGCAGCCAAGGCGCTGGAAACGTCCCGCCAGCAGACGCAGGCCGCACTGGCCCGCCTGCAAGCCGACAGCAACGCCGCGGCGGACAAGGCCCACTCGGCACTCGACGAATACCTGCGGCAGGTCAAGGCGGCGCAGCCCAGGGTCACGGCGCAGGCGGTGCAAATTCCTTCCGGCACGGGCCTTGCCACGCACGCCTGGCGGCTCTACCAGCGCGCGCTTGGCAGCGCCAGGCAGACCGTGGCCGAAGCCACCAATGCCGCTGTCGGCGAACTCTGGGACGCCTACACCGGCATCGTCGGCGCCGTGGGCCACGGCACCATCGGCTTCGACCAGGCGGTTGCCAGCGTCGGCTTGAAGCTGGCGGGCGCCGCGGACGACCTCGGCACCCTGGCAGCCGACCTGGGTGTGCGCGCCGGTGTGGTCGGTGCGCAATCCGCGGTGCGGGCGCAGGCCGCTTCGGCGCACCTGGCGGTCAAGACAGCGCGCACGGACGCTCGCGCCGCGCTGCAGGCCAACGGCGCACTCCTGGCCGGACTGGACAAGCGGCTCGCCATCCACAGGCAGGACGTGGATGCCGCCAGCAAGTTCTGGGGCGCCCAGGCCAACCCGGGCATTCCGGCCGACCACAACTTGACCGTGCTGGAAGCCACGCTCGCCTACGGCCCGACCTACGGCGAAACCTGGACCAGCCTGAATTTCACGACGGCCAACTTCGACTGGTTCGGGGTCCTGTTCACGCCGCTGGCGGACTTCTGCATTGCGCTGCCCAGCCAGGGCGACGTGGTCTCGCCGCCGCGGCAGGTGCTGGTCGGCCTCGCGTGGGGCGAAACGGAAAACTTCATGAACCTCGAAGGCGCGGTGCCCGCGGGCACCGACCGCCACAGCTACATGATCCTGCCGCGCGCCAGCGCCAGCATCGACGCGGCACAGCAGGCCGTGTTGCGTCAGGCCCTGGCGCTCAAGGGGCAGAGCCAGGCGCCGCTCGTGGTGGCGAGCCACTTCACCATGGTCAACTACAGCAAGGCGGCGCTGCAGGAAGAGTTGAGCTTCGTGCCCGGCAACACGCCCCGCGGCACACTGAGCGCGGACGGTTTCTCCCCGGCCGCCGTGTCGGGTTCGGCCGGCTTCAACGACGCGAACTTCGGCACCTGCGAACGCAACCTCCGGTGGTACTTCGAGAACTGCGCGGGCGTGCCGGGCAAGCCGGCGCGCGTGGACTGGCACCTGAGCGGGCACAGCCACCGCAGCGCCCTGTACACCGTCAGGCACGGGCGCAACGCCGCCGGTGCGCCCACGGTCACGGTCACCGGCCGGCGCGACCCCGGCATGTACCAGGGAAAAAGCGTTGCCGCGGCCGACAGCGGCACGCAGTTCGTGGTGAGTTCCTGCGGCGGCCCCATCGGCGTGCAGAACCTGGCCGGCGAACTCAACGGCCACACCTTGCGCCCACCCGCAGGCAGCCGCCTCGACTGCACCGGCCGCAGCATCGAACAGGTCAAGACGCTGCGCACCGGACGCGCCAGCGGCACCCCGTACAACGAGAAGCCTCGGCTGTGCGTGGCGCTGGACTACCTGTACATCCTCCAGCGCGGCAAGTCGCCCGTGGTCTTCGAGTGGGAAAGCCGCGCGGGCGCGAAGGGACGATCAGCCACGGTCAGGATGCGGTTGAGCGAGCAGGTGCAGAAGCTCGATTGCATCGCTGCGGTGAAGGTGTGGGTCTGCGAACTGAAGAAGAGCAAGGCTGGCGGCACGGGACAAGCGGAACCCGCATGGCACCGTCTGGCGCCCACCCTGATCCGGGGCAAGGACGGCAGCGTGCTGGTCTTCTCGGCGGATGAGCTGGCCACACTGGAGAGCGCGATGGTGACGGCTGCGAAGCGTCCCGCTGTCGGCGCTGCTGCCAACCCGGCGCGAGGGACTGCGCCGGTCACCACGCGGCGCGTGGCACAGGCCTTCTGCGAAATCGTCCTGAAGAAACCCACGACAGGCAGATACACCGAGGGACCGGAGAAGGGCAAGGACGTTCCCGACTGGAGTGCCGACATGAAGTGGGAGAACGATCCATGGGTGTTCCCGCTGGACATCGGCAACTCGCAGACCGGCGCCGGCACCCATGACTTCATGCAGCGCAGGGACGGCGAGCATGGGCAAGTGCCGGATTGGAAGTTCCTGGCGAAGCACTACCGGGGCAAAGGGTACGTCGAAGCCGAAGACGCGATCAAGAGAGACGGCGATTCATGAATCGACAGACAGGATCCGACGGACGGTCGTTCAGCCGTCGCGGCCTGTTGATGACGGGTGCCGCGGCATTCGGCGCACTTACAGGATTCGGACTCATGAGAAAAAAGCACATCCGCAGTTTCGGCCGGTCCTTCACGTACCTGAAGGATCCGGATTTTCGAAAGCAGGAGATGGGTGATGCCCTTCTTGCGATCGATGGCGCCGAATTCAGTGCAGAGCGTTTCGACGGCATGGCGTGGCGCAACATCGTCTTCAAGAACTGCGAATTCATGGGTCGCTACGACATCGGTCCCAGCAAGATGGACGGTGTCGTGTTCGAAGATTGCAGTTTCTCCGGTGTGCTGAGCTTCGGTGTCACCAACAAGGTCCGGTTCCTGCGGTGCAGATGGGACGGCAAGCCTGTGATGTTTGCCGAGAAGGGCAGCAAGAACACCGTATTCGAAGACTGCCACTTCAACGGCCCCGACAGCGAGCCGAACAGTTGGGGCGCGGTCGGCAGCTATGGCGAGAGCGAGTTCCTCCGGTGCAAGGCAAGGTGGTTCAACTTGCGGGGGCACGCCAAGTTGCGCATCGACGGATGCGAGTTCGACGATGTCGATTGCGCAACGGACGAGAGAAACTCCGGACTGCCAGCCGCCGTGCTCATTACCGGCAGCAAGCTGCGCGGCACGTTCAACCTGGCGGCCGCAGACCTCCAATCCCTGACGATCCGTGACACCGTGCTGGACAACCTCGAATTGACCAACGCGACGATCAAGGGCGATGTGTTGATGGAGCGCGTCAGAGGCGGATCGGTCAACGGCTGGATACGGGGCGCTCCCCACGTGACCCTTCGTGCCAGCCAGTTCACTCCGTCCCCGGGCTTCGAGTTCGCGTTCGAATTGGTCTCCGCCGATACGCAGCATGCGCTGATCGACTCGGTGCAGATCTCCGGGGGAACGAAACCCATCAACTTCGGCTTCGGCGCCTTGGGCTCGGAGACCAGGAAGGTTGCACCCAAGCTCAATCGAAGCTTCACCATCGTGAACAGCCGAATGGGCCGGGTGGACGCAAGCTACCTCAACAGCGCCGAAGTTCGCCTCGAGCGCAACACCTTCGACCACCTCGACCTGTCCAACAGCCGAATCGCCAAGCTCGAACTGACCGGCAACACCATCGCCCGCTCGGTGGACTTCACGAACACGCAAGCCAAGGAAAGCAAGCTCCAGCATCTGGCCAAGGGCCAGGCCAAGCTCGAAGGCTCCAACATCAAGGCCGATTGAGGCCCGAGGCCCCAGCCCGCTACAGCCCGCTACAGCAGGCTCAGCCCGCGTCGCCCCGCACCTGCGAGACCATCGACGCCAGCCGGGCCAGGTCGGTCACCAGCAGGGCCTTGTCGTCCTTGCGCAGCACGCCGCTGCGCACCAGCACATTGAGTTCGCGGGTCACCTGCTCGCGGTTGGTGCTGATCTGGCTGGCCAGCGCCGCATGCTTGGGCGCAGGGTCCAGCCGGGACTGGTTGTCGTCGCCGTCGTGCGCGCCGGCGCTGCGGGCCAGGCGCAGCAGCTCGGCATGCAGCCGGTTCTGCACGCCCAGGGTGCTCAGGTCGATCACGCGTTCCGACAGCTGGCGCACCAAAGACGCCAGCCGCTGCATCACCCGCTCGGCCACGAGCGGCTCGTCGCGCAGCAGCGCCATGAAGGCCGCCCGGTCCAGGCTGGCCACCACGCTGGGCGCCAGCGTGACCACGTCGGCCGAACGCGGGCCGCCGTCGATGGCCGCGATGTCGCCGAAATGCTCGCCGGCCTCCGAATCGCGGAAGGTCACCTGCCGGCCGTTGGCCGAATAGGTCGTCACCCGCACCCGGCCGGACACCAGCAGGAACACCTCGCCCTGCTGCTCGGCGCGCAGCAGCAAGGGCTTGCCGGCCTCCACGCTGTGCCACAGGCATTGCTGCGCCAGCAGCGCCAGGCGCTGGTCGGAGAGGCCCTCGAGCAGCGCGATCTGGCGCAGCGCGAGGCTCGAACGGGAAGTGGGGTCAGGGTTGGCCATGCGGGGGATCGATGGTCGAGGTCGATGGTCAATGGGGCGGTTGCAACAGGCGCGCGGATTATGCTCGGGTGCCGCTTCGAACCCGTTCATGGACAGACGTTCCCCTCGCACCCCTTCGGGCTCCCTTTTTCCGCTCAGAACGCCGACACGGCGCAATCTGCGCTGGGCGAGCGGGCTGGTGCTGATGGCCTACATCACCTTCCACCTGCTGAACCACGCGCTGGGCATCTATTCGTTCGCCGCCGCCGAAACGGTGCTGCGCGGCGTGCAGAAGTTCTGGCACAGCCTGCCGGGCACCGTGCTGCTGTACGGCGCGGCCGCCACGCACCTGGCGCTGGCCGTGGTCGCGCTGTGGGAGCGCCGCACCCTGCGCATGCCGCCGCTGGAAGGCCTGCGCGTGCTGCTGGGCTTCGCACTGCCGCTGCTGCTGGCCACTCACCTCACGGCCATGCGCGGCGCCTACCTGGCCTACGGCATCGAGGGCTCTTACGTGCGCGTGGTCTGGGGCCTGTGGGACTGGCAGGGCGCGGCCGCGCAGCTGCTGATGATGCTCGCGGCGTGGGCCCATGGCTGCCTCGGCCTGCACTTCGCGTTGCGCGCCCAGCCGGCGTACCGGCGCTTTTCGCACCTGTTGCTGGCCGTTGCGGTGGTGTTGCCGCTGGCCGCGGCGATGGGCTTCGTGTCGATGGGGCGCGAGTTCCAGTGGAACGGCGTGCCGCCGGCCGCGTTGCCCACGCCCGAGCAGGGCAAGGCGCTCGGCGCGGCCGAGAACGGCATCAAGTGGGCCTACGGCCTGGCGCTGGCCGCGCTGCTGGCGGCGCGCTGGGGCCGCAACGGCTTCGCGCGCTGGTCGCGCCAGCCGTCGGTCACGCTGCGCTACCCGGGCCGCACGGTGCAGGTGCCGCGCGGCTGGAGCGTGCTGGAAGCCAGCCGCTCCCACGGCATCGACCACGTGTCGGTCTGCGGCGGACGCGCGCGCTGCTCGACCTGCCGCGTGCGCGTGGCGGGCCCGGCCGAGCACATCGGCGAGCCGGGCCGCGACGAACAGCGCACGCTCGAGCGCGTGCGCGCGCCGTCCGACGTGCGCCTGGCCTGCCAGCTGCGCCCGCGCGGCGACATCGAGGTGACGCCGCTGTTCGCGCCGCTGCCCAACGAGGGCCGGCCCGCGCCGGTCGGCAGCTTCGGGCGCGAACGCGACGTGGCGATTCTCTTCGTCGACCTGCGGCGCTGGTCCGGCCTGTCGGAGCGGCAGTGGCCCTTCGACCTGGCCTATGTGCTCGACCGCTATTTCGCCACCGTGGGCGCGGCCGTGCGCGAGAGCGGCGGCGTGCCCAACCAGTTCATCGGCGACAGCGTGATGGCCATCTTCGGGCTCGACTGCGACTTGTCCACCGCCTGCAGGCAAGCCCTGCACGCGACCGCGCTGATCGGCCAGCGCATGGACGCATGGAGCGAAGGTTTCGAAGCGCAATTCGGCCAGCGGCTGGAGTTCGGCATGGGCCTGCATGCAGGCCGCGCGGCCGTGGGCGAAGTGGGCTACCTGGAGACCACCACCTTCACCGCCATCGGCGAAGTGGTGAACACCGCGAGCCGCCTGCAGGACCATTCGAAGACCGCTGCGTCGCGCCTTGTCGTGTCGCTGTTCGCGGCCGAGCAGGCCGGCGTGGCCGACACCATGGGCACGCCCGAAACGCTCGCGGTGCGCGGCCGCTCCGAACCCCTCGCCGTGCTCTACGCCGCGCATCCGGCGGCCCATGCCGCGCCGCACGCTTCAGCGCCCGCGTAGTTGGCTGAAGCGGTGCGCAAACGCACAGCGCCGAGCGCGGTGAAGTTTCACACTGCCTGCGTGGCAACGACGAATGTCCGCCGCCCACAGAGACACTCGAAGGGACTCGCACCATGAACTCCAAGCAACGCACCGCTCTTTCCGCCCTCGCATTCGCCATGCTGGGCACCGCTGGCGCCGTACACGCGGAAACCTACGAAGGCGTGCATTCGATCACCTCGTACGCCAGTCGCGCCGACGTGCGCGCCGACGCCGTGGCGGCCGCGCACAACGACAACCCCTATGCCGACGGCGCCAACGCCGGCCCCGCTTCGGTGATCGCCTCGTCGACCAGCCGCGCCGCGGTCCGCGCCGAAGCCGTTGCGGCCGCGCACAGCGACAACCCCTACGCCGAAGGCGCTTCGTCGAGCACGGCCCCGGTGGTGGCCAGCACGCTCGACCGTGCCACGGTGCGTGCCGCAGCCCGCGCGGCTGCGCGCGGCGACGCACTGCCGCTGTAACCGGCATGTCGAGGTCGTAGGACACGCAGCCCGGGTCTCGCTTCGGCGAGCGTGCACCCCGAGGCCGGCCCTTGCGAAAGCAGAGGCCGGCCTTTGTACGTCCGGCAGGGGCGCGATCGAATCCGTGCGACGGTGACAGTGCCCTCTCCGATTGCTCGAAACGGTGCGCAAACACACAGCGCCGATCGCGCCGCGGTTTCACACTTCATTGGTGGCAACGACGAATGTCCGCCGCCCACACACCGTGAATCAAAGGGACTCTCACATGAACTCCAAGCAACGCATCGCCGCTTCCGTCTTCGCCACCGCCTTCGCCCTGCTGGGCGCCGCCGGTGCACACGCCGAAGCCTACGACGGCGTCCATGCCATCACCTCGTCCGCCAGCCGCGCCGATGTGAACGCCGAAGCCGTGGCCGCCACGCGCGCAGGCAACATCTATTCGGACACCGCCGCCGAAGGCGCCGTGGCCGTCAACTCCACGCTCGACCGCAACACCGTGCGCGACCAGGCCGTGGCCGCCGCGCACAACCCGCTGCAAAGCCTGGACCGCCGCGCGTTCTACCGCGACGAAGTGCCCTCGGCCTACAAGAAGCCCTCGGTGTCGTTCACGCGCCAGGCCGGCCTGTAAGCAACGCAAGCAGCGGCGCGGCCCTGCTGCGTCGCTGTGCAGCTTCGCAGGTTCAGGGCCGCACGCCTTCCCACGCGTTCTGCAACAGCGCGCGGATCGCGTCCCGCGCCAGCGGGCGCGGATTGGGGTACTGGTTCGTGAGCGCATGCGCGCACGCCAGGTCGAGGTCCGACTCCTTCATGCCGATGTCGCGCAACGCCACAGGCGCGCCGTTGTCGCGCGCCAGGTCGTACACCGCCTGCGCGGCGCTGGCGCCTCCCAGCGCCTTCGCGATGCGCGCCATGGCCTGCGGCGCCGCCTCGGCGTTGTAGGCCAGCGCATGCGGCAGCACGATGGTGTGCGTTTCCGCATGCGGCAAGTTGAAGCTGCCGCCCAGCGTGTGGCACAGCTTGTGGTGCAGCGCCATGCCGACGTTGCCCAGCACGGTGCCGCACAGCCACGCGCCGTAGAGCGCGTCGCTGCGCGCAGCCAGGTCCTTGGGCGCAGCGCGAAGGGCCGGCAGCGCGCGGCCCAGCGCCGCAATGCCTTCCTGCGCCATCAGGTCCATGACCGGGTTCGAATCGACCGCGTAGAGCCCTTCGGCCGCGTGCGCGATGGCGTTGATGCCGCTCGTCACGCTCATGGCCACGGGCAGGCTCAGCGACAGCTCGGGGTCGTAGATCACGGTGCGGGGCAGCACCTTGAAGTCCTTGCCCGTCTTCTTCATGCCGGCTTCGGTGATGCCGTAGATCGGCGTCATCTCGGAGCCCGCGTAGGTGGTGGGAATGGCGAGGATCGGCAGGCCCGAGTCGAGCGCGATCGCCTTGCCCAGCCCGGTGGTCGAGCCGCCGCCAATGGCCACGGCGCAGTCGGCCCCCAGGCGATGGGCCACCTCCCGCGCCTCGCGCGCGGTCTCGATGGGCACGTGCATCACGGCACGGTCGAACACGCCGGCCGCATGCGCGCCCAGCATGTCGGCCACGCGCTCGGCCTGCGGGCGCTGCTCGGGGGTGGACAGCACCAGCGCGCGGCGCGCGCCGAGCGCGTCGATCTCGCGCGCCAGGTGCTGCAGCGACCCGGCGCCGAACACCACCCGCTGGGGCACGCTGTTGTAGACGAACGAAGGGGTGGTCATGGCTTTCCTGTCTCTCGAATGGTGAAGCGGCCGATCGCCGGCTTCCACGATACGCCGGTGGCTCACCACTCGAGTGTCGAACGGGCCCGCGGGCCGTTCAACCACGGGAACGGAAAGGAGTTTTCCGCTCAGCCACCCGCACGGGCCTGCCGGGTGGCGCCGTCCGCATGGGCGATGAGCAGCAGGAAGCCGCCGACCATCGCCACGTTCTTCAGGAAGTTGTTGAGTTGCCCCGCGAATTGCGCCGCGTCGGCGGCCCAGAACGCGTGCGCGGTGAAGGCCGTGGCCAGCGTGAAAAGTGCCAGCGCAGCCGCCACCCACTGCACCCGCCAGCCGGCCACCAGCAGCAGCCCGCCGCCCACCTCGAGCGCGATGGTCAGCGGCAGCACCACGTCGGCCATCGGAATGCCGAGCTTGGCGAAGTAGCCGAGCGTGGCGCCGTAGGTCATGAGCTTGCGCACGCCGGCCACCAGGAAGATCACGGCCATCAACACGCGTGCCGCCGTGGTCCAGCGACCCGCGCCGCGATGGGATTCGTTCGTCGTCATTTCATTTCTCCAACATGTGCGGGCACCGTCGCGGCGCCCGTGAATTTGAGGCGCCCCATGCACAGCACCATGGCGCAAGACAGCAGCGCCGGCACGGCCGCCGCGATGAAGAGCGCGCTGGTCGTCCAGTGCAGCCCGATGAGCCAGCCCGCCAGCACCGGCCCCACGATGGAGCCCGCGCGGCCGATGCCCAGGCTCCAGCCCATGCCGGTGGCACGCACCGTGGTCGGGTACACGCCCGACGCCAGCGCAATGAGTGCGGGCTGCGCGCCCACCACGCAGAAGCCGCTCACCATGACCACCGCGAGCAGCGGGGCCAGCGGCAGCGCCGGCTGCCCGATCACCGCAATGGCCACCACCGCCACCGCGAAGACGGGCACCAGCACGCGGTAGAAGCCGATGCGGTCGATCAGCGGCCCCATCGCCACCGTGCCCACCACCCCGCCCACCTGCAGCAGCGTGCCCACCAGCACCGCGGTGCGCGCGCTGTAGCCCGCGTCGGCCGCGATGGTCGGCAGCCAGTTGGCCAGGAAGAACAGGTTGAGCAGGTTCATGAAGTTGATGCCCCACAGCAGCAGCGTGGCCGGCCCGCGCCCCGCGCGGAACAGCTCGACCACGGGCGCGCCGTCCTGCTTCGCCTCGTGCACCACGTAGCGCGTGCCGGGGCCGACGCGCACGCCGGGCGCGATGCGGCCCAGCCACTGATGCACGCGGTCGAGCCTGCGTCCGCGCAGCACCAGGAACTGCATCGACTCGGGCATGTAGCGCGCCATGAGCGCGGCGATCACCAGCGGCACCACGCCGCCGAAGATGAACACCGACTGCCAGCCGCCCCACGGAATGAGCACGGCCGAGATCAGCCCGCCCAGCACCGCGCCGCCCGTGAAGCCGCACGACACCCACATCATCAGCGTGACGCGCCGGCGCTGCGGGCTGTACTCGCTGGCCAGCGCGCTGGCGTTGGCCATGATGCCGCCCAGGCCGATGCCGGTGATGAAGCGCATCGCCAGCAGCTGGTCGAGCGTGTGCGTGAAGGCCGTGGCCAGCATGCACAGCGCGAAGAACACCGTGGCGCCCAGCAGCACCGGCCGCCGGCCGATGCGGTCGGCGCAGATGCTCAGCACCAGCGAGCCGACCAGCATGCCGAACAGGCCCGCGCCGAACACCGGCCCCAGCGCGGCCTTCTCGATGCCCCAGGCGTGCACGATGGCGGGCGCGACGAAGCCCATGGCCTGCACGTCGAAACCGTCCATCACCACGGCGCAGCCGACCAGCAGCAGGATCCATTTCTGGAACGTGCTGACCGGGTGGCTGTCGATCAGCGCGGGGATGTCGATGGCGGCAGAGGCAGAGGCAGAGGCAGAGGAGGAGCCGGCACCGCCGCCCATCTCCAGGGATTGCGGCAGCATCTTCACGCGGCGGCCTCGTCCAGGCAGTTCGCCGCCGTCCAGCCGTAGAGCCATTCGAGCGCGTCGTAGAAGCGCGCCTGCGGCCTGCCGGTCCACATGCTGTTGCGCACCTGCCGCTCCACGCCCTTGGCGTGGTAGATGCGGCCCATCTCGCGCGCCGACAGCACCACGCGCGCGGTGCGCGCCACGCGGGAGCGCTCGTACAGCGCCAGCGCGCGCGGCCAGTCGCCGCCTTCGCGCCGCAGCGCAAGGCCCAGCGTCACCGCGTCTTCGCAGGCCGTGCAGGCGCCCTGCGCAAGGTACTGCACCATCGGGTGCGCCGCGTCGCCCAGCAGCGTGGCACGGCCGAAGGTCCATTGCTCGATGGGGTTGCGGTCGGCCGTCGAGTAGCGCTTCCACGCCTTCGGAATGCGCAGCAGCTGCTGCACCTGCTCGCAGGTCGCGCGAAAGTAGCGCTGCACCTCGGCCGGGTCGCCGTCCATCGAGCCCCACTCCTCGGGCTGGTCGCTGTGGAAGGTGACGGCCAGGTTGAACTTGTCGCCGCCCTTCAGCGGGTAGTGCACCAGGTGGCAGTTGGGGCCGACCCAGATGCAGGGCGCGGTGAAGCGCAGCGCCTCGGGGAAGTCGGCCGTGTCGATCACCGCGCGGAACACCACGTGGCCCGATACGCGGATGCCGTCGCCCACATACTGCTGGCGCACCGCCGAGCGCACGCCGTCGCAGCCGATCACGGCCTGGCCCTGGTGGCGGCCGCCCTGCGCGTCGATCAGCGTCACACCGTCGGTGTCCTGCTCGATGTGCACGACCTTGGTCGAGGTCAGGAACTCGATGCCCTCGGTGGTCTGCTTCACGCCCTCGAGCAGCGCGCCGTGGATGTCGGCGCGGTGGATCACCGCATACGGGTTGCCGAAGCGCTCGCGAAACTGCTCGGACAGCGAGATGCTCGCCACGCGCTTGGCGTCGATGGCGTCGAACATCACCATCTCTTCGGTGTAGACCGCCTTGGCCCGCAGATGCTCGCCCACGCCCAGCGCGTCGCAGGCCGCGAAGGCGTTGGGGCTCAACTGAATGCCCGCGCCGATCTCGCCGATCTGCCCGGCCTGCTCGATCACCTTCACGCGATAGCCCTCGCGCACCAGGGCCAGCGCCGCGGCGAGCCCGCCGATGCCGCCGCCGGCCACGAGCACGGGGCGGCTGTCTCTTGCTGCGCTCATGTCACTTCAGCCCGAACAGCTTGCGGGCGTTGTCGCGGCCGATCTTCTGGCGGTCGTTCTCGCTGATCTCGCAGCTGTCGAACCAGCGCGCCGCGTCCTCGTGCTTCTCGAACGGGTAGTCGACCGAGTACATGATGCGGTCCGCGCCTACCTCGAGCATGGTCGACAGCAGCGTGGGCGTGCGGAAGTTGCCGCTGGTGGTGATGTGCACGTTGCTGCGCAGGTAGTCGCCGATTTCCCTGTCGCAGGGCATGCCGCGGCGGCCCTTGCGCAGGATGTGGTCGATGCGCCAGATGTTGAACGGAATGCCTTCGCCGAAATGGCCGAGGATCATCTGCAGCGCGGGGTGGCGGTCGAACATGCCGCTGGACATCAGGCGCAGTGCGTGGATGGCCGTCTCCATCGCGAAGGCCCAGGTCGGGCCTGTGAGCCAGTGCGCGCCGTCGTAGATCGGTTCGCGGCCCAGCAGCGGGTCGCGCGGGTGCATGTAGAACGGCTTCCCCAGCGCGGCCGCGGCGGTCCAGAAATCGTCGAAGCGCGCGTCGTCGCAATACACGACCGTGTTCTCGTCGCCCACCTGAGAAAAGCCGTTCACCAGGAAGCCATGGAAGCCCAGCTGGTTCACGCAGCGCTCCAGCTCCCGCGCGGCCGCCTCGGGGTCTTGCATGGGCAACGCCGCGAAGCCGCCGAAGCGCGTGGGGTGGCGCCTGACCTGCTCGGCCAGCACGTCGTTGGCGCGCCGCGCCACCTCGACGGCGCGCTTCGCGTCGGGAATGCCCTGCACCGCCGGCGAGTTCAGCGAGAGGATCGAGAGCTGCGTGCCCCACGCGTCCATCTGCTCGAGGCGCTGCTGCTCGAAGTCGAGCAGGTTGTTCTTCAGGCCCTGCCACACCTCGGGGCGGGCATAGACCTGCGAGTCGGCGATCGTGAGGTCGATCGCAAAGTGCTCTTCGAGCGCAATCTTGTTCTTCATGGGAAAAATCACTCCGGTTTGATGTTGAGCTTGTCCAGCACGTCCTGCCAGGTCTTGCGGTCGTCGGCGATGTAGCGCGCCAGCTGTTCGGGGCTGCCCGGCCGCGGGTAGGTGCCGAGCTCGCGCGACTTGGCCACCACGTCGGGCAG
Organism: Variovorax sp. OK212; assembly: GCF_900112425.1. Lineage (GTDB taxonomy): Bacteria > Pseudomonadota > Gammaproteobacteria > Burkholderiales > Burkholderiaceae_C > Variovorax. Next base: position 90,926 of record NZ_FOLP01000018.1, read on the forward strand.
CAGCAGCGCCTCGTTCATGTCCTTGTTGAGCCTGGCGAGCACCAGCGGGTCGACGCCCTTCTTCGCAATGACGGCGAACCAGCCGTGCGCCACGGCGCCGGGCACGGTCCTGCTGGCGAGCGGAAAGTTTTCAAGCCCGGCCTCGACGCGGTCGCCCATGCTCGCGAGCACGCGCATGCGCCCGCCCTGCACGTTGCCGGCAACCACGTTGTAGGTCTCGACCATCATCTGCGTCTGGCCGCCCAGCGTGGCCTGCATGGCCTGCGCGCCGCCGGGGTAGTGCACCTCGAGGAACTGCGCGCCCGACTGCAGGCCCAGCAGCGCCGAGGCCAGGTGCGGCGCGGTGCCGCGGCCGTTGTCGGCCACCTCGATGCCTTGCGGCTTCGCACGCGCGGCGGCGATGAAGTCGCCCAGCGTCTTGTAGGGCGAGCTGGCCGGCACGGCGAGCATGAAAGGCGCGACGGCCGCGAGCGTGACCGGCACGAAGTCGCGGTTGAAGTCGTAGGTCACGCCCTTGATGGTGCTGGGCGCTACCGAGATCGCCGAACCCTGCACGAAGCCGAAGTTGTAGCCGTCGGCCTGTGCCGCCAGGATCGCGTTCATGCCGATCACGCCGCTGCCGCCGGGCTTGTTGTCGACGATCACGCCCTGCCCCCATTTCTCGCCGAGCTTGGCGCCCACATGGCGAATCAGCACGTCGGGCGCCGAGCCCGCGGGGAACGGCACCACGAAACGCACCGCCTGCCGGGGCCAATTGGCTGCGCTGCCCTGGGCCTGCGCCGGCGGCACCGCACCCAGTAGAGGCAACGCGAGGATGCATGCGACGGCGGCTCTGCGAGAAGGCTTCGGGCTCATGTCTGTCTCCGTATTTGCTTGATTATTCAAGTAATTGCGGCGGACTATATACTTGATTGTTCAAGCATGTCTAGATGAAAACCCTGCCCCAAGATCACGACCTCGAGAAGGCCATTCCCTTCCTTCTGGCGCGCGCCGGCGCGCGCATGGGCAACGCCTTTGCGAAGGCGTTGAAACCCTACGGACTCGCGCTGAGCGAATGGCGCGTGTGCGCGTCGCTGCAGCACACACCGCGCCAGACGCTGTCGGAACTGGCCACGCACGCGTCCACCGACCTGTCGGCGCTGTCGCGCATCGTCGACCGGCTGGTGGTGCATGAACTGGTGGCGCGCGAGAAGTGCGACACCGACAAGCGCGCGGTGCGCATTGCGCTCACGGAACGCGGACTGACGCTGACCTGCGAGCTGATTCCGCTCGCGCAGCACTACGAGGCCGTGGCGACCTCGGACTTCAGCGCGGCGGAAGTGAAGACGCTGCGCGCGATGCTGCTGCGCCTGTACGCCAACGCGACGCCGCTCGCCTGAGTGAGCGGCACCTCATCGGCCCGACCTTCTGGGTTGGCCCTCAGGCCGGCGACACCTGCACCGTGCAGGCCTGGCGGCTCTCGGTGATGGCAAAGCGCACCGGCAGGAAGCGCTCGATCACTGCGCAGTTGGTGCGCGTGTGTTCCGTCACCTCGCTGCAGGTGAAGGCACAGGCCTTCTGGCCCTGCCATGCGGCCAGCGCGAGCAGCAGCGCCAGCTGGTCGGCCAGGTGCGGACCGACCGCTGCCTCGCTCTTCTGGAACGCGCGCAGTTCCTTCACCAGGCCATGCGCCACCTGCTCGGCGCTCAGCGACTTCTCGCCGAACGCGGTGAACACCTCGGTGACATGCTCGTAAGCCAGCGTGGCCAGCAGCGCGTTGCCGGGGCCCTCGTTCTGGCGCGCGCCACCGTGGCGCAACTGCTCGCCGGACCAGCCCATCGCACCGCCTAGCGTGTCGAGCTCGCGCGTCGACACATGGCGCGGCAGGCCGGGCGCCAGGCATTCGGCAAAGCCCGGCTGCTGCCCGCCGCGCGCCATCAGGTCGAAGGGCTGCAGCGCGCCGGCCGCGGGCACGATGGTCGCCTCGACCTCGCCACCGCCGGCCGGGTAGAAACCGCAGCGGCGCAGCGTGAGCTGCAGGTCCGCGCCCAGGCGGCGCACGAGCGGCGCAAAGGCGCGCTCCAGGAAATGGAAAGGCGGCGCCATCGGGTTGTGCGTGCCGCCGCTCAGGTGCACCTGGCTCGTGCCGCCGGCCAGCAGCAACGGCGGCAGCACGGTCTGCAACACCAGCATGCAGCTGCCCGCGCTGGCAATCGCGAAACGGTAGTCGCCCGCGCGCACCGGACCGGGCGCGAAATGCAGCGACTGCGAGCCGAGCTCGGCGCCGTCGACCTGCGCGCCGCTGATCTGCGCGGCGGCGTTCACGCACGCCAGGTGCTGGCGCATCAGGCCCGGCTTGGCGCGGCCCGCGCGGATCTTCTCGATGGCCATCGGCTGGCCCGTGACCACCGACAGCGCCAGGCTGGTGCGCAGGATCTGCCCACCGCCCTCGCCTTGCGAGCCGTCGAGTTCGATCGTTTCTTGTTCTGTCTTCGTCGTCATCTTTTTCTTTTCTTCATCCCATGCGCCGGCTACATGAAGTCGGCGCGTATCCGGTCCATATCGAAAGGCGTGATTCCCTGGTGCACGCCGAACACCGTGTCGCCCTCCCCGGGCCCCCCAGCTTCCTCCACCAACGTGCCCCGCGCCCGCGCCCGCGCATGCAGCGTGAACAGCGTGTGCAGGTCCGGCCTGGCCAGCTCCACCAGCGAACGCAGCATCAGCGACACGCCCGCGAGGTTGCTCTGCACGTTGTTCCACAGCGGCGACTTCTTCAAAGCAATGTCGGCCCAGATCACCTCGCGCGCCTCCAGGTCGAAGATCGCCGGCAGGCAGATGGTGGTGTCGGCGGCCACGTCGACGCGGTCGACAACCGTCGAGGGCTCGAAGATCTCGCCCGAGCCCGCGGCCGTGCGCGACATCCACCCCGCAAAGCACTCCGGCAGGTCGCAGAAGGCCTGCGAGGTGAAGCTGTTGATCGAGCTCACCACGTAGCGCACGCCCTTCTCGCGCAACAGCGCCACGTCGAGGTCGATGAACTCGGCCGCGCCCCGCGGCGCATCGACGATGTCGCCGCTGTGCACGCCGCCGTAGCTCTTCAGGTTGTAGTACGCCAGCACGTCGATGTACTTGTACCGCGCGGTGAAGAGCGCGGCCGACAGGTCGATGTCGGTGCGGGCGCGGCCGTTCTTCCACCAGAGAAAGAGGCGCACGATGTTCGCGTCCGGCATCGGCAGGCGGCTGCCCCGCACCAGCGTGCGCAGCGCCTTCGAGGCCGAGCGCTGCGAGAACGGCACGAGGTAGTTGCGCAGCGCCGCATCGACATGGCAACGGCCCAGCGGCGGCAGCGCCGCGAAGCGCTGCAGCAACGCCGCCTCGCACAGCGCCGCCGCCCGCTCCGCCACGCCTTCGGGCAGCGGCTCGCGCGTGTCCTCGATGGCGAAGACGCTGGCGGTTTCTCCCTTGGGGAAGAAGCTGCGCAGCGCATGCGCGCCACGGCGGCGGAAGTGCACCATCGCCTGCAGCAGCACCGCCGTCGAAGCCTGGTGCGCCACCTCGCCGAAGCGCGCGAGCACGGCGCCCGGCTGGGACGCGATGCGCAGCACATGATCGAGGCGGCGCGCGAAGTCGCCGGGCCGCGTGGGCAGCAACGCAAGTGCCTCGTCGATGGCACGCGTTTCCAGCTGCCGCTCGATGTGGTGGTTGAAGCCCTGCGGCCGCACGCCGTTGCGCACCCCGTCGAACGCGGCCGCCGCGGCCGGAAAGCGCTTGGCGTGCTCGCCGGGGTGCAGCACTTCGCCCAGGCGCTTGAACACCTCGGGCCGACGCGCCATGTCTTCGGCCACGCTGGCGCTGCGGTCCATCAACGCGATGAGCCAGCGGCGCAGCGGGCGCTTCATGCGCGCGAACTTCGTCGGCTCCGCGAGCGACACGTCGCCCTTGCTCCACGCCACGGCCAGCCGCAGCACATCGGTGGCAGTCTGAAGACGCGCTTCGAGAAAAGGCAACACGCCCGGCTCTTCCGCCCGCAGCAGTGCACCGCCGAGCGTCGCAAGGTTTTCCTTCGACACGATCTGCGCCGGCATCCAGTCGTACACCTTGCTGCCGTACTGGCGCACAAACCAGTCGAGGTCGTCCTTGTCCTGCTGCGACAGCGAACTGCGCGCACCCGCCAGCTGCGTGAAGATCTGCTCGAAGTCTTCCTGCGTGCCCACGTCGATCGTGCGCAGGTGCGCGCGGCGCGCGGCGTCGCCCAGGTCGGCGCGGCGCGAGGCCGCTTCGTCGGGCCGCCAGGTTCCAAAGCTCGCGCAATGGCGCACCGCGTTGAGGAACAGCTCGGCCGCGCTCGCCTGCACCACCTGCTCGGGAAAGTCAGGGTAGAGCGGGCGCCACGCGGGGTGCACGCCTTTCATCTCGCGCACGTCCTTCAGCAGCGCTTTGTAGAACACCTCGAAAGGCTTCGCGTCCCAGGTGGCCAGGCAGGCGTCGAGCGCCGGCGACAGCGTGAAGCCGAGCGGCTCCAGTTCCTTGTAGAGCGTGGCCAGGTAGGCGGGCGGCAGCACAGCCTGGCCGGGCTGGGCCAGCACACGCGAACGTCGGCGCAGGTAGATCTGGCTGTTCATTGCGTGGCCGTTCATCGCGTGCCCTGCGAATGCGCCGGTGCGAACGCACGGCGCATGAAAAAAAGAGCGGAAAGCGCAGACCCTAGTTTCCAGATATGAGAGAAGGAAGGACCCACATAGCCGCTCACGAACATCATACGGCCTCCGTCGCGGCGCGCGCGCCGTGGTCGAAGCGCAGCACCGTCTCGCACAGGAAAGCATCGAGCCCCGCGCCGTCGGACGAGGGCAGCGGCGTCACCGGCTCGGCCGCGTTGGCCGCCAGCTCGGATTCGATGAACGCATGGATGCCGGGCCAGCGCGGGCTGGTCGCGGCTTCGCCGGCGCGCATCTTCACTTCGAGCAGCGCGTTGATTTCCTCGATGAGCGCAGCGTCGCGCACGGCATCGAGCGTGTGCTGCGCCAGGTCGGCGAAGCGCATCGGCGGCACGCCGGGCTGCGCACGGATCCAGCGCGCGGCCAGCAGCGGGCGCAGCACGTAGAGGTATTTCTTGTAGCGCACCTCGTCGGCCTGCAGGTGCTCGCGAAAGTTCTTCTTCGCCATCGAGGTGTAGTGATGCCAGGCGCGCGCGTTGGAGAACACCGCCTCCGACAGCGCACGAAAGCGCGGCATTGCCACCGCGTCGTTGCGGTACACGATGGGCGAGCGCAGCCACTCGAGCAGCGTCGGGTTCGACTCGCGCATCAGGCCCAGCGCCTTGCGCAGGTCCCAGCCGTTGATGTCGAGGTCGCCGCTGATCGGCAGCTCGATCACGTCGCGGCGCGGCTGCACCGTGAGGTACCACGGCAGGCGGTTCACGTAGATGAAGCGCACGTCGTAGTCGCTGTCGGGCGAGGCAAAGCCCCAGCCGCGGCTGCCGGATTCGCAGGCGAACAGCACGGTGACATCGTGCTTCGCTTCGATGTCGCGCAGGCCGTCCATGATCTGCGCGCGCATGGCGGGCTCGATCGGGTGGGCGGAGCGCAGGAATTCTTCGGTGCTCATCGGTTCTTCTCTCGTCTTCTTTTCTCGTCTTCTTCGCTCAGGCTCTGGTTCAGGCTCGGGTGACGGTCACCTTGCCGTCGCTGCCGAGTTCATAGACATCCAGGTCGTCGGCCAGGAACGCATGGCCGCGGTAGTGCGCCTGCGTCTCGGCCATCAACTCCGCCATGCCTTCCTCGTTCTGGTGGCGCGCGCTGAAATGCGTGAGCACCAGGTTCGGCACCTCGACGGCTTGCGCGAACTCGGCCAGCAGGCGCGCAGAGCTGTGCATCGGGCCGGGGCCGACCTTGTCGAGCACGGCCTGCGTGTACGTCGCCTCGTGCACCAGCAGCTGTGCGCCCTGGCAGGCGCCGTGCAGCAGCGCGGGCTCGGCGTTGTCGCCGCCCAGCACGGCCGCTGCGGTGTCGACCTGCGTTTCCGCAAAGTCGGCACTGCGCAGCACCGTGCCGTTGAAGGTCACGTCCTCGCCGCTCTGCAGCGCACCCCATGCGGGACCGGGTGGCAGGCCGACGGCCTTGAGCGCACCGGCCTTCAGCCGCGTGCGCCGTGTCTCGACCTGCACACGGTAGGCGTGGCTCGGCACGCGGTGCCGCAGCACATGGCGCTCGATGCGAACGCCGGGCGCTTCGTACACCAGCGCCAGCTCGTCCACATCCACATGCGTGACCTCGTAGGGCAGGTGCAGGTCGGTCAAGCGGCGCGTGGCCTCGAACCACTCCCACACGGGCAACGGCGCGATGAGCTTCAGCGGCTTCGTGCGCTTGCCCATGCCCGCGCTCGCGAGCAGGCCCGGCAGGCCGTAGCAATGGTCGCCATGCACATGCGTGATGCAGACGGCGGCCAGGTCGTTCAGCGACAGCGGCGTTTGCAGCACACGGTGCTGCGTGCCTTCGCCGCAGTCGAACAGGAACCAGTCGGGACCCAGCACCGTTTGCACCGCAAGTCCGGAGACGTTGCGGTGGCGTGTGGGGGTGCCGGACGAGGTCCCCAGGAAAGTCAGTTTCATCATCAAGGCGATCACTCCCGGCGCATCCATGCGCTTCTTGCGGCGTCGGCGGCGACGCGCTCCCAACCGAAGTATCGGCGACCCCCTTCCGGCCGAGCCGCCATGAGCGCATCGAGCTTCTCCAGGTTCGCCTGGCCACCCCAACGGGCCATGGTCTGGATCGCCACGACGCGCAGGCTCCACCATTTGCTTTGCAGCGCTGCATCGACTTCGGCGGCGGATTGCGCGTTCGATTTCATCGCACCCAGCGCGCGAAGACGCTCGCACTGCTCACCCAGGAGATTGGCGCCGGGGCCTGCCCGCTGCAAACGCTCACGGCGCGCGCGACGGCACGCGAGGCAGCGCACCGCATGGCTGTCGACAGGGCCGTGCACCACCTCGTACCACCACTTCTGCTGCTTGGCCGTCCACACTTCTTCCGCCCCGCAATCGCGGCAGGTGAAAGCGCGCGCAACGTAGCGCATGGGCAGCAGCCCGTAGGTGTTGTTCCAGCGCCGCAGCACCGAAAGGTCCGCGGGCTCTTCGTCCCACGCATGCACTGCCGACCCCGGCTTCAGGGCGCGTTGCGCGCGACGCGCTACAGCCAACGGAACCGCGCGGTCGAGGCGCCGTGCCTTGATCTCGGCACGTCGTTGCTTGTTGCTTTTCATTTTTTCAAACCTTCGCAATACGTTGCTACGAAGGCCGGCCGGTTTCCCGGAATCCTTCTATAGCTCTTCCACTGTCACGATACCTTCGCCCGTGGCGAGTTGAACGACGCAACCCAACACCTGTCGCGCGAAATTGCTGTTCGCCAGCAGGCAGACGACGAAGCCGTCGGCCTCGATGGTCACCGAGGCGTGCGCCCATTCCGAAGGCGAGGATGGCGGCGCGGGATAGAAGTCCGCACGATCGCCGTCCACCCGCAGATGGCAGCCGATGCCCGCCTTCCTGCAGAAGCCTTCCGCCACGGCACGCGACGGCAACGCCACCTTGACGCGGTAGTCCACGCCCATGGTCACCCCTTCACGCAAACAACCTGCTTGAGCGTGTAAACCACCTCCACCAGATCTTCCTGCGCCGCCATCACCGCATCGATGTCCTTGTAGGCCATCGGAATCTCGTCGATCACGTCGGCGTCCTTGCGGCACTCCACGCCCTCGGTCGCGGCGATCTGGTCGGCCACGGTGAAGAGCTTCTTCGCCTTGGTACGGCTCATCTTTCGACCGGCGCCGTGGCTGCAGCTCATGAAGCTCTCGGGGTTGCCCTTTCCGCGCACGATGAAGCTCTTCGCGCCCATGCTGCCGGGAATGATCCCCAGCTCGCCGGCCTTCGCGCTCACCGCGCCCTTGCGCGTCACGAACACGTCTTCGCCGAAGTGCGTCTCGCGGCTCACGTAGTTGTGGTGGCAGTTCACCGCTTCCACGTGCGCCTCGAAAGGCTTGGTGATCACCTTGCGCACGGCCGCGACCACGCGCTGCATCATCACTTCGCGGTTCGCACGCGCGAACTTCTGGGCCCAGCCCACCGCACGCACGTAGTCACCGAAGTACTTGGCGCCTTCCTCGAAGTACGCCAGGTCCTGGTCGGGCAGGTTGCGCTGGTGCAGCTCGGCGTCCTTCTTCGCGAGTTCGATGAAGTGCGTGCCGATGGCGTTGCCCACGCCGCGCGAACCCGAGTGCAGCATGAACCACACGGCGCCCGCTTCGTCCAGACACACCTCGATGAAGTGGTTGCCGGTACCCAGCGTTCCCAGGTGCTTGTGGTTGTTCGTGTTCTTGATGCGCGGGTAGTCCTCGCAGATCAGGTCGAACTCATCCACCAGCGTGGCCCAGGCCGCATCGGTTTCGTCGGGCGGCGTTTCCCACGAGCCCTTGTCGCGGCCCATGCGCTTGGGATTGCTTCCGTGCGGCACGGCCTTCTCGATCGCCGAGCGCAGCGGGCCCAGGTTGTCGGGCAGGTCGCGCGCGTTCAGCGTGGTCTTGCAGGCCATCATTCCGCAGCCGATGTCCACGCCGACGGCGGCGGGGATGATGGCCTTGAAGGTCGGAATCACCGAGCCCACGGTCGCACCGATGCCGTAGTGCACGTCGGGCATGGCCGCGATGTGCTTGAACACGATGGGCAGGCGCGCGGCGTTTTCCAACTGCTTCTGCGCTTCGTCTTCCACGGGCACGCCGTTCGTCCACATCTTCACGGGGACGCCGTTGGCCACTTCATGCAGTTTGTAGTTCTGTTCCATTTTCTTTTCTCTCTCCGTGTGTCTGACTATTCTTCACGACGAACCCGCACCGGTACGGCGACCATGATGCGTGCCCCAAACAAAAATGAGATGACGAGTAACGACAGGTCGTTGACTGAGCTATCTGCCGAAACAGACCGGGGTTCGGACCCGGGACCTTCATGGCCAAGACCATGACGCTCTAACCTGTAGACCTGCCTGCATTCACCTCGAAACAAAAAAGCAGCGACAAAAATCGACGAAACGTCGTGCTCTACCACTGAGCTACGGTCTTTAGACCGGCGGGATTCGAACCCGCGACCACGAGATTAAGAGTCTGTAGTTCCGTCAGCATTCGCTGCACAAAAAACAGTGCGACAAAAGTGGCAAGACATCGACCGCGCCGCAGAGGCTGGGGACTCGAACCCCCGGTCATCCATGTAGTCCTGCCTGCATTCGCACATTCAACCTTCATCCCCGTTCGGCGACAAACGGTCGATGTGACTTCGGATGGGTGATGTAGTCACATCTGCATTCGCCGAACGACGACGTTCAAATTCTTCGGATCGGGCACCGCGGGCCAAAGCCCACGGTGCCCTCTCACTTCTCCTTCAGATCGAAGTCTCTTCGATCACACCCACCCAGTGGTCGGCGCCCAGGCCACCCGCGGCATACACCGCCAGCAGCTTGAACACTTCGTCGCTGAAGCCGCCGATGTTCAGCACATCGTCACGCTCCTGCGCCTGGGTGGTCGCATACGGCTGGATGTCGATGCACACCAGCCGTGCCGTCGGGTTGCGCTTCTTGAACGCCGCCCATTCCTGCATGGTCGCGGTACCGCGGCCACGGGCACGGTCGGCCCACGACTCGTTGTCCGACACCAGCACCACCAGCTCGGCCTGCGCCTTCTCCTTGTTCAGGAGCGCCAGCGGCGCGCTGCACGAAGTACCGCCACCGCCCACCGCCGCCAGCTTGGCCGCGTTGGTCATCACCGAATCACGCGGATTCAGTTGCAGCGGCACCACCTTCGTCTCGAAGGGCAGCACACGCGCATCCGCATTGCGGCGCAGCACGGCGGCAGCCACCAGCGCGGCCACGTCGATGCAGCGCACCGCGGTGGTCGCCGAGCCGCGGTGGCCGGTGACGGGCGAGCTCATCGAGCCCGACACGTCGGGGCACACCACCACGCGGCCCTCGAACTGCGGCACGTTGGCCAGCGCGAGTTCCATCGCGTCCTGCAGCGCTTCCTTCACCACGTGCGGCACTTCCGCGCCGGTTGCGGTCCAGGCCGCCATCAACTGGTACGGCAGCACGCGAACCTTGGCCACCGCCTGCGGATCGCGCAGCTTGGCGGCCACCGCTTCGGCGAGGCCCGGCAGTGCGAACACGCCGTGACGCGCAAAGGTGTTCATGTTCTGACGCACCATCTGCCACGAACCGCGCTGCGCGATCCGCGCCCAGGCCTGGGTGTCGAGCTCCAGCGCGGTCAGCATCTGGAACGGCACGTCGGGCACTTCCTGCGTGCGGTCGCGCTTGAAGCGCTCGAAGGCCTGCGTCACCGGAGGCAGTGCCTCCAGCGCATACGGACGATCGATCAGCCATGCGAACCACGCAGCGCGCCAGGCTTCGGCGGGCTTGGGGTGAACCATCTTCACCACGTCGGCCAGCGACGGCGTGTTGCCCACGGCGGCGTTCAGCAGCTGCGCCTCGGTCGCTTCGAGCAGCCATTGCTGCACCAGCTTCTTCGGACGCGTACCGAGCGACTTGCGGCCCACCGCGCCGGAACGCAGCATCTGCACGAAGTTGCGCAGCATCTTGCCGTTGTCCACCACGCGGGGGAACACCTTGGCGAGCAGCGACACGTCGCGCACCGCCAGCGTGGCCGCCAGCAGCGCCGGCATGTCCTTCATGTGGCCGGCGCGGCGGGCGTACACGGCCGTCTTGGCCACGAACAGCGGATCGACTTCGCGGGCCAGGGCCAGCACGGCGTCGAGCTGGTCCTTGGCCTGTGCGTAGAAGGTGTTGTTCAGGCAACCGGTGGCCGCGAGCTGCGCCAGCTGGTGCTTGGGCGACAGCGCATAGGCGGCACCGCCGGCTTCGTTGCGCGTGTCGGCCACGGGTTGCAGGGCACCGCGCAGCGTCTGGAAGAGTTGAAGGTTGGCCATGTGACTTCTCCTTGTTCGGTTCTTTTTGTTCGATTGTTTTCTGGGGTTGTGATCCTTATTGCAACGGGTGTGCCAGCGCAGGCCTTGTCGTCGTGAAGATCTTTCAAGCCATTGATTTGATTGATGTTTTTCTTGAATAACGATACGACGCGCCACTGTCATTTGGAAAATTTATCTTCATTTCTTATAATTTTGGATAGTCTTTTATCCAATCAATGAAGAAATCCATCGTCGTCATCGGCTTCCTCGGCACGCAGCTCGACGCCGGCCAGGGTGCGGGCCGCTGGAACAAGTGGCGCCCCACGGTCTCGCTCGCGCAGCACGAAGACATGGTCGTCTCGCGCATGGAGCTGCTCTACACGCTGCGCCACAAGGCGCTGGCCGAGGTGGTGAAGGCCGACATCACCGCCGTGTCGCCCGAGACCACGGTCAACCTCGTGCCGCTCGACCTCGCCGACCCGTGGGACTTCGGCGAGGTCTACACGCGGCTGTACGACTGGGCCCGTGCCTACACCTTCGACACCGAGCGCGAGCAGTACTGGACGCACATCACCACCGGCACGCACGTGGCGCAGATCTGCATGTTCCTGCTGTCGGAATCGCGCGTGGTGCCCGGCGTGCTGGCGCAGACCTCGCCGCCCAAGAAGCAGCGCGAGGGCGAGGCCGGCAAGTACACGCTGATCGACCTCGACCTGTCGCGCTACGACGTGATCGCGCGGCGCTTCGACGCGGAGCAGCGCGACGCGGTCGCGTTCCTGAAGAGCGGCATCGCCACGCGCAACGCGCGCTTCAATGCGCTCATCGACGAGATCGAACGCGTGGCCGTGCGCTCGCGCGCGCCCATCCTGCTGGTGGGGCCGACGGGCGCGGGCAAGTCGTTCCTGGCGCGGCGCATGTTCGAGCTGAAGCAGGCGCGCCACCAGATGACGGGGCCGTTCGTGGAGGTGAACTGCGCCACGCTGCGCGGCGACGGCGCCGCCTCCACGCTCTTCGGCCACAGGAAGGGCGCCTTCACCGGCGCCGCGGCCGACCGCGCGGGCCTGCTGCGCACGGCGCACCAGGGCGCCCTCTTCCTCGACGAGATCGGCGAGCTCGGGCTCGACGAGCAGGCGATGCTGCTGAAGGCGATCGAGGAGAAGCGCTTCTTCCCCGTGGGCGCCGACAAGGAAGTGGAGAGCGACTTCCAGCTGATTGCCGGCACCAACCGCGACCTGCGCAGCGACGTGGCGCAGGGGCGCTTTCGCGAAGACCTGTTCGCGCGCATCAACCTCTGGACCTACGACCTGCCCGGCCTCGCGCAGCGGCCCGAGGACATCGAGCCCAACGTCGACCACCTGCTGGCCATCCACGCGGCGGAGAACCACCGCGTGGTGCGCTTCAACGCCGAGGCGCGCGCGGCCTACCTGCGGTTCGCGCAGAGCGCGGAGGCGCCGTGGAGCGGCAACTTCCGCGACCTGTCGGCCAGCGTGACGCGGCTGGCGACGCTGGCCGACGGCGGGCGCATTCCGGTGGCGCTGGTGGAGGCGGAGATTGCGCGGCTGCGCTGGCTGTGGAAGCATGCGGGGGCGGCGCCCGCCGCTGCGGCTGGTGACATCGACCTGGACGCACTGCTCGGCGAGGAGCGCGCCGCGGCGCTCGACCTGTTCGACCGGCTGCAGCTCGAGGCGGTGGTGCGCGTGTGCCGGCCATCGCGCAGCCTCTCGGACGCGGGCCGCCAGCTGTTCCAGGCCTCGCGCGCGCAGCGCAGCGTGGTGAACGATGCGGACCGGCTGCGCAAGTACCTGGGCAAGCACGGACTCGAATGGAACGACATTGGCCGCTGATAGATTCGGCGACCGGACAACACAAAGAGATGGCAGGGAGGAGTGAACCGATGAAGAACATGCGTGGAATGACAGGCGCCTTGTGGTTTGCAGGCGCGGCGCTGGTGTTCGCCACGGGCGCGCAGGCAGGTGCACCGGCAAGTACGACGAAGGCAGGCGAGCTGCGACCGGGCCTGTACGAAGGCCTGATGCTGGCGCTCGACGGCGGCGGCGCCGTGAACGGCAGCTTCGCGCAGCAAGGCAGTTGCACCTTCCAGATCACGGGGCGGCTCAGCTCCCGGAGCGTGGCCGTGGTCCGCACGGTCGGCGACGGTTCGGCGCCCGCCATCGAGGGGCGGTTGTCCGCCGGTCCCGGCAGCACCAGCGTGAGCCTCATCCTGCCGGGCGGACAGCAATTGCCGGGCTGCGGCAACGTGCTGCCGCCCTTGATCGACAAGGGCCTGGACCTCGACCTCACGCAGAAGGGCACATGGAGCCGCCTGGTCCACGTGGCCGCCGACAAGACGCTGCTGCGCAAGTCGCCCGCCGACGCGGGGCGCGCCTACGTCGTTCGCGGCGATGTGCTGGGCGTCGTGTCGGAAAGCGCAGACCTGCTCGAAGTCGACTTCGTGAACGGGAAAGGCCGCGCGGTGCGCGGCTGGATCGCAGCGAAAGACGCGAAGGCGATCCGCGCGCCGTAGCCCCCACGGCTTGCCGCGCTATCCTCCGCCCCGATGGCCATCTGCGCATTCGTCGTGAAAGTGCCCGCCGCCGAGCCGCTGGCCGCAGACCTGCGCCGCCGCTACGACGCCACGGTGGCACTGGGCGTGCCGGCGCACATCACGGTGCTGGTGCCTTTCATGGACCCCGCACGGGTCACGCCCGACGTGCTGGCGCGCGCACAGCAAGCGCTCGCAAGAACACCTTCGTTTGCGTTCTCGCTGGCCCGGGTCGGCCGCTTTCCCGAGACCGCGTACCTTGCGCCGGAACCGGCCGCGCCGTTCATCGCGATGACGCTGGCGCTGGTGGCGGCCTTCCCCGGCTTCTTGCCCTACGGCGGCGAACACGAGGGCGTCATTCCGCACCTCAGCGTGGCGCACGGCGATGCGCGGCATGCGGCGGAAGCGGCCGCCGAATTGCAGGCGCGCCTGGTCGCGTCAGGCCCCGTGCACGCGCGCTGCACCGAAGTCACCTTGCTCGAAAACTCGTCCGGCCGCTGGCAAGACATGCACGTCTTCCGCCTGCCTCCTGCTCCTGCTCCTGCAACCCCCTGATCCATGCGCAACGTTCTCTTCATCTGCAGCCGCAACCAATGGCGCAGCCCCACCGCGGAGCAGCTCTGGCGCCGTCACCCCATGGTCTCGGCGCGCTCCGCCGGCACCAGCCCGAACGCGCGGCACAAGGTCTCCATCGACGACATCGAATGGGCCGACGTGATCCTCGTGATGGAAGAGAAGCACAAGTCGCGGCTGGTGGCGGAGTTCACGCGCATGCTGGCGCACAAGCCGATCCATGTGCTCGACATTCCGGATGAGTACAAATACATGGACGCGCAACTGGTCGAGGAGCTGCAGCGCTCGGTTCCGTCGATTCTCGGCATCGAGTGATTTGCAGAAAGAAACGAATCCGCCGTGACCGACATGCTGTCCCGCCTTCGAACGCTCAAGCGGCTCGACCTGGACTGCGCCTGCTTCGCCGCCAGGTCGCATGGGTACGACCTGAACCCGCCCGTTCCGGAGGAAGAGGTCGCGCGGATGGAAGCAAAACACGGGTGCAGGTTTCCTGACGACTACCGCAGCTTCATCACCGAACTCGGCAACGGAGGCGCCGGGCCGGCGTATGGCGTGTTTCCGCTCGGCATGCAGGACCATATGCGCGATGTCGGCCCGTGGGAAGACGGTTATTCGCTCGTCGGAGACCTGTCGAAACCGTTCCCCTTGCGCGACGCATGGAACCTCCCCGACGACTTCTGGGCCCAGCAACCGAACCCCACGGAAGCAACGCCCGTCGAAGAAGAAGATCGAATGAACGAGGAGTGGGACAAGAAGCTCGAGGCCCACTACTACGCCACCTGCATCACCGACGGCGCCATCCCCATCAGCCATGAAGGCTGTGCCCTGCGCAATTGGCTGGTCGTGACCGGCGCGCTGGCAGGCACCGTCTGGCGCGATCTGCGGGCGGACAGCAAAGGGATCCTGCCGTTCCTGAACGAAGACGGAACCCGCATGGGCTTCAATGACTGGTACCTGCAATGGGTCGGGCAGTGCACGCAGCAGGTCGAAGAGTCGCAGGCACGCAGCCGGTTGTCCGAGGTCTTCTCGCCCACGCTGTCGAGGCTCTCGAACCCGAAGGCCGCGGCCTTCGCGATCTTCTGCGCGCAGGCCCTGTACCCCAACCTCGAGGCCTACGCGGCGGCCATCGGCTTCGGCAAGCAGTTCGCGCTGCAGGACCGGCTCGATGAAACGCTGTGGGCCCAACTGCTGGAACAGCACTTCGAGTTGCCGGTTGAATGCCACGAAATGGTCGACGGCATGCTTGACATCAAGCACGATCTGGCCAGGCACCTGTCATCGACACAACAGAAACCCGCGCCTGACGATGCCGGCATGAAGGCCGCGCTTTTTTCGTACATCGCGGCCTGCGCGTTCTGGTTCGACAAGGGCAGCCCGCGGCAACTGCTGTGTGCCGTGCAGGGCGCGGTGGCGGCCGAGCCCCTGCCGAGTGCCGTGGAGGCCGAGCTGCAATGGGCGCTCGACCAACTCGAAAGCGAGCCGTCGGAATGGGCGGCCGCGGCCACCATCGAACGCCTGAGGGACCGCGCCAAGGCCTGCAAGGCATTCCTGCCGCGACGTCCGCCCGATACCGGCGCGCCAGCGGCAAGCGCACCGGCGAAGCAGCCGTGGTGGAAGCGCTGGGCCTCGACAGCCCCTGGCTGAACAAACAAGACAAACAAGACACACAAAACAAGGCGGCATGCGGCACGGCTGCGGCCAGCAAGGAGATCCATCCACCCATGTCAGAAATCTACATCAGCACCGACGTCGAATCCGACGGCCCCATCCCCGGCCCGCATTCGATGCTCAGCTTCGGCTCGGCCGCCTACACGGCCGACAAGCAACTCCTCTCGACCTTCAGCGCCAACCTGCACACCCTGCCCGGCGCCGAGCCCGACCCCAGGACGGCCGCATGGTGGAAGACCCAGCCCGAAGCCTGGGCCGCCTGCCGCACCGACCTGCAGGACCCGGCGCACGCCATGAAGAACTACGTGGGCTGGCTCAAAGGCCTGCCCGCGCGGCCGGTGTTCGTGGCCTACCCGGCGGGCTTCGACTTCCTGTTCATCTACTGGTACCTGATGCGCTTCGCGGGCGAGAGCCCGTTCAGCCACTCGGCGCTCGACGTGAAGTCCTTCGCCATGGCGATGCTCAGGCTCGACTACCGCGACAGCACCAAGCGCGCAATGCCGCGCCGCTGGTTCGACAAGCTGCCGCACACGCACGTGGCGCTGGACGACGCCATCGAGCAAGGCGCACTCTTCTGCAACATGCTCGCCGAGAACCGCGCAGGCGCACCCGGTACAACGCCAGCCGACACAACGCCAGCCCGCACAACGCCACCCCGCACCCCCCCACCCGGCACGCCCCGATGACCCCCCACCCCGTCGGCCGTTGGGCCGCAAAGCTCGCCAGGCTCGCGCTGTGCACGCTGCCGCTGCTGCTGGCGGGGTGCGTGCAGTCGATGTTCTATTACCCCGACAGCGTGCGCTACGAAACGCCCGACGTGCTGGGCCTGCGCTACGAGAGCGTGCAGTTCGCCAGCGCCGACGGCACGCGCCTGTCCGGCTGGTTCCTGCCCGCGGAAAACCGCAGCAGCCCGAAAGAGGCCAAGGGCACGGTGGTGCACTTCCACGGCAACGCGCAGAACATGAGCGCGCACTGGCGCTTCGTGGCCTGGCTGCCCAAGCAGGGCTACAACGTGCTGGTGTTCGACTACCGCGGCTACGGCCAGTCGGAAGGCAAGCCGGAGCCCAAGGGCGTGTTCGAGGACTCCAACGCCGCGCTGAACTACGTGCGCGCGCGCAGCGACATCGACCCCGAGCGGCTGTTCGTCTTCGGCCAGAGCCTGGGCGGCACCAACGCGATCGCGGTGGTGGGCGCGGGCAACCGGGCGGGCGTGAAGGCCGCGGCCATCGAGTCGACCTTCTACTCGTACTCGTCGATCGCCAACGACAAGCTCAGGGGCGCCGGCCTGCTGGTGAGCGACGAGTACGCGGCGTCGAAGTACGTGGCCGCCGTGTCGCCGATTCCGCTGCTGTTCATTCACGGCACGGCCGACCAGGTGATTCCGTTCGCGCATTCGCGGCGCCTGCTGGCCGACGCGCGCGAGCCCAAGCGGCTGGTCGAGGTGCCGGGCGCCGGCCACCTCGAGCCGATGACGGCGCTGCGCTTCGGCACCGCCTACCGCAAGGCGCTGACCGAATTCTTCGAGGCCGCGCAGCATCCGCTGCAGCAATGACCACCGCGACGCCGACGACAACCATGAAGCATTTCGACGAAGCCGCCACCCGCGCACCGCTCGCCTTCGACCGGCTGGTGCCCGCATTGCGCGCGGCCTTCGCGGCCGGGGCGCAGGTGCCGCCGCGGCATGTGCACGGTATCGACCAGGGCATCGACAAGGGCACCGTGCTCATCATGCCGGCCTGGAGCGACGCGGGCTTCCTGGGCATCAAGACCATCAACATCTTCCCCGGCAACAGCGCGCGCGGCCTGCCCGGCCTGCACGCGACCTACGTGCTGTACGACGCCCGCACCGGCGTGCCGCTCGCGATGATGGACGGCAACGAGATCACCGCGCGCCGCACGGCCGCGGCGTCGGCGCTGGGCGCGTCGTTCCTGGCGCGCGCCGACGCGCGCCGCCTGCTGGTGCTGGGCACCGGCCGCATCGCGCGCATGCTGCCGGCCGCGCATGCAAGCGTGCGGGCCATCGACGAGGTCCGGGTGTGGAACCACCGGCCCGAAGGCGCCGAGGCACTGGCCGCGCAGTGGCGCGCAGAGGGCTGGAACGCACACGCCGCCACCGACCTGGAAGCCGCCGTGCGGCGGGCCGACATCGTGAGCTGCGCCACGCTGGCCACCGCGCCGCTGGTGCGCGGCGAATGGCTGGCGCCGGGCTCGCACCTCGACCTGATCGGCAGCTTCACGCCGGCCATGCGCGAGGCCGACGTGCGGTGCTTCGCGGGCGCGCGCACCTTCGTCGACACCGACGAGGCGCTGCAGAAATCGGGCGACCTGCTCGACGCGATGGCCGCGGGCACATTGCGCGCCGACGAGCTGCAGGGCACGCTGGCGACGCTGTGCCGCGGCGAGAGCGAAGGCCGGGCGAACGAGCACGAGCGCACCGTCTTCAAGGCCGTGGGCAGCGCGCTCGAAGACCTGACGGCGGCCACCCTCGTCTGGCAAAGCACGATCTAGCACTTAAGAACTATCTCGCGGTGGCTGGCCGTCCCTGGTCGTCCTTGATCGTCGCCAGCATCGGTTTTCGCCTACACGCTGATACGTCATGCAACGGATGGCACGGCCCGCAGGCCGCCGCTATCGTGCTTTTCGTCCAACCGGAGGCACACCGCATGCTCAGCACCGTCCACAAAGCCGACATCCTTCGCAAGGCGGGGTACGACGTGCCCACGGGCCTTGCAAGCCTGGGCGCGCAGGACATGGGCGAGGTGATCGACGCCCTGTACGGCGACTATGTGGCCGCGCGCGCCGCCCGGAGCCTGCGGGAAGCCGACGAGGCACAGCAGGCCTCGACGGTGCGGCAGCACCCCGGCCTGAGCGCCTGCGCCTGACGCCCCCGCTCTTCGCCCTGTCGGCCATCCGGTGCCGATGCAGGGTAAGCCCCAATGCCGGAAACGGCTTGAAACCCGATCTACAGGTTGAGCCGCGGGCGTTCCGCGGCACGGAACTTGAATAGGCGCGTACGTCATCCGGCGAATGGCGCCGTGCACCGGCGCAACCTAAGCTGCCGGTGCGACGACCGCAGCGACAAACACAGAGATACAGAGAGGACAGCCCCATGCTCACCATCCTTCAGAAAGCCAACATCCTCAGCAAGGTGGGCTTCGACGTGCCGCCCCGTCCGGACGACGACCTGTCGACCCACGCGGTGGCGGGCCTGCCCGTGAAGCCCGAGGGCATCTCGCAGAAGGCCCACGACTGGGCCAAGGCCATCGAGACCCTGTACGTCGCCTATGTGGCCGCCCGCGCCGCCAAGAGCCTGCGCGACGCCGAGGCGGTGCGCCAGACCGCCATGCTGCAGCGCCTTTCGGCGCACGCCTGCGCCTGAACCTGCCGCGGCTCCCAGAGCTCTCACCGAGGTTCGGCAGCAAGACTGAAAGCGATTGGCCTACAAGGAGATACGTCTTGTGGCCAATAGCGTGCCTTGCGCACCACAGCTATCGTGGAGCCGCACCATCGACGGAGGCCAGCCAAATGCTCAACACCGAACACAAAGCCAACATCCTGCGCAAGGCGGGGTACACCGTGCCGGCGCAGCCGGGCAGTGCCGACAGCATCTACCAGACGGCCCAATGCTGGGGCAAGGCGATCGACACGCTGTACGTGTCGTACTCCGCCAGCCGCGCCGCCAAGAGCTTGCGCGACGCGGAAGAGGCACGCATGCTGGCCATGCTGCAACTGCGCGCGTCCAAGGCCTACGCCTGAGCGCTGGCGCCGGCTGTCAAAGGCCGGCAACCGCGCCAGCCTTCGGTCGCGGTCGAGTCAGCGGCTGGCGGCCACCAGCAACATCATCGGCCGTTCGCGCTCCTCGGCCAGCGACGCCATCGCGGCGACCTGCTCATCGCTTGGCCCCCACTCCTGAACGTGCGCGATGCGAAAGCCCGCCTTCGGCAGCGTGTTCAACAAGGTCCCCATGGTGCGGTGCTGCTTGACGACAGCTTCGGCCAGCCAGTTCGTGGTGCGCGGGCCTTCCCTCTCTGGTCACTGTCGAGCGGCCAGGACTTGCGCCTTGCGCGTCGACGTGCCCCAGCACCGACTGCGCGCCCTGCAGGCGCGCCCAGCGGCAGAACCAGCCGAGGCCTCAGCCCAGGTCGACCACGCGCAGCCCTTGCAGCGGCGGCACCAGCGCTTGCAGCGCGGGCCATTCGGGCGCGCCGTCCAGGCCGTGCACGGAACGCGGCAGCTGCTGGTAGCCCTCGAAGAAGGCGGCCGTGTCGTAGATGTTCTGGGCCATGCGGAGATTATTCGCGCGCCTGCTGCCGGTCGCGCAAGTAGGCGAGCACCAGCCTGACGAGTTCGGTTCTCAGGGCCGGCGTGGCCAGGTCGCCGCGACGTGCGGCGGCATGGACTGCGCCCTCGACCGCGGCAGAGAGCACGCGGGCCGCGGTGTCGTCGCTGTCGTCGCTGTCGGCGCCGTCGGCGCAGTCGGCGCAGTCGCTCGCTGCGCTCCCGCCTGTACTCGCGGCCACCAGCACGCGGTAGCGCCGCTGGTACTCCGCCTCGAACTCCGGACAGGTCGAGCGCGCCGCGAGCGGCACCTCGTCGACCAGCACGCGGTGCAGCGCCTGGTCGATCGAATGCGCCGCAATCACGCCATCGACGAAACGCCCGACCCGTTCGCCGAGCGGCAGGGCTCCGCTCTCGTCATCGGCGGCGGACAACGCCGCGAGCACTTCGTCGAGGTGCCGCTGCCGGATCGCCTCCGCGATGGCCAGCTTGTCCGGAAAGTACTGGTACAGCGAGCCGACGCTGACCCCGGCGACCGCGGCGATCTCGTTGGTGGTGAACCGCGCCCATCCGCGGCGCGCCAGAACGCGAGTTGCGGCCTCGACGATCACGTCCACCGTGGCGCGCGAACGCTCCTGGCGCGGCGCCTTGCGCATGCTGCGCCGCTGTGGGGGAATGCGAGTACCCAAGTTCGAGGCTCCACTCAAGAATGAGACCGCACGCTCGCGGCCTTCCGATGAAACGCGCAGTGTGCATTCCAACGTTCAAGAGGAGATTGTGATGAGTGCACAGGCGCTTCTGGCTTCGCTGTACCGCTACAAGGCCTGGGCCGACGAAGGCCTGCTGGCCGGTCTTGCCGCCCTGCGCGAAGCAGGTTCTCCGGCCGAATACCGCACCGCGGCGCTCGTCTTCGACCACGCCTGCATCGTCGATCGCATCTTCGTTGCGAACCTCCAGCAGGTGCCGCACGGCTGCACCGCCACGGGCACTATGGAGCCACCGCCGCTGGAAGAACTGGCGCGGGCGGTCAGGCAAACGGACGGCTGGTATCTGGACTACGTCACGGGCCTCGAGCCGGCCGAGCTCGCGCAGACGCTGGAGTTCAGCTTCACCGACGGGGCCGCCGGGCGCATGTCGCGCGAGGAGATGCTGGGACACGTGGTGACCCATGCGGGCTATCACCGCGGCGAAGTCGGCCGCATCCTGACGCGCCTCACGGGCGCGTCGCCGCCGGACACTTTCACCGGCTACCTGCACCAGGCCGAGCCCCTGCGCCGCCAGCGCACCGGCCCCCTCAAGGTCCGGTGACCGCGGCAGCCTGCAGGCTTGCTTGCCTTATGTGGATTCGCAGGCTTGCTTGCCTTGTACGGCTTTGAAGGCTTACTTGCCTTGTGCGGATTGCAGCACCGGGTTCTGCATGGTCGAGATGACCTTGCTGTTCACGCGCGAGCCGCCGGTCACGTTCTGGTCGGGCGCGGCGGCCGTGGCCATGGCTTCCTGGTAGACCTGTGCGGGGTCGCGTTGCGACGTGAACGGATCGGCGCCGCGCGAGCCGCGGGTCACGTTCTGGTTCGGTGCGTGGGCCGTATCGACGGCCTGCTTGTACATGGCTTCGGCGTCGGCCGTCGACGTGAACGGATCGGCACCGCGCGAGCCGCGCGTGACGTTCTGGTTCGGCGCGTGGGCGGCGGCGATGGCTTCGGCTTCGACAGCTTCGCGCGTGCGTTGCTGGGCGTTGGCGGAGGCCATGGCGAGCACGGCGAATGCGGCAGCGAGGGCGAGTTGGGTGGTCTTCATGATGTTTCTTTGCGAGTTGTTTGAATGGGGCGGCCCGGGGATACGGGAAAACCCTGACCAAGGCTAGTGCTCGCAAAAGGCAGATCCGTGACGGCCCCGAGACGCGCAAAGGCTCTCGCGCCCGCACTGCAGCACGTGCGGATTTCTGCTAGCGGCCGTTGCCTTGTGCGCTAACCTTTTGCCGAACGTGCCGTCTGCGCACGTTGCTCGCGTTGCTCACAGCGGTCACTCGACCCGACCAGGAAGGAAATGAAGACCATGGGAATGTTCGATTTCTTGAAGAAGAAACCCGCCATGCCGGCCACGCTCGAAGACGGCATGGCCTCGCAGGCCAACGACTTCGTCCACGCGTTCTCGCAGCCCGGCGCGCCCATTGACGGCCACAAGCTGGACTACACCGAAGCATCGTTGCCCCTGGTCGACGACGTGCTCGACGACTTCTTCAAACAGCAGGCGCCCTTGCCGGACGATCTTCATTTCCTCGCGTCGGCCTATGTCTTCGAAGTGGCGCGCCGCGAGTTCGGCGGGCGCTACCTGCGCGGCGATGAAGACAACCCCTTCGTCCTCGTCATCGGCCAGGGCGACGCCCAGGTCGGCGTGTGCGTGATGGCGAAGGTGCGCGGGCGGGCGGTGAACGGGCCGGAGGACAGCCTCGCGTTCTTCCATGCCGGCATCGCACCGCTGGTTGCGCGCGGCGTGAGCGCCACGCTCGTCTGACGCCCGCGGGTAGCAGCCGGCTGCTACCCGCTGCGCCCTGCTCCTTCGAATAATCCGGCGACGGCCGCACGCACCTGCGTGCACCGCATTCCAACCTCATTCGAAGGAGACAAGAAATGGCTCGCAAGATCCTCATGCTCTGCGGCGACTACGCCGAAGACTACGAAACCATGGTGCCCTTCCAGACGCTGCTGGCCGTGGGCCACACGGTGCACGCGGTGGCGCCGGACAAGAAGGCAGGCGACTGGGTGCACACGGCCATCCACGACTTCGAGGGCGCGCAAACGTACAGCGAGAAGCCCGGCCACCGCTTCACGCTGAACGCCAACTTCGCCGACGTGCGCCCCGAGGCCTACGACGCGCTCGTCATTCCCGGCGGACGCGCGCCCGAGTACCTGCGCATGCACGCCCGCGTGGTCGAGATCGCGAAGCACTTCCTGGCCACCGACAAGCCGGTGGCGTCGGTCTGCCATGGCGCGCAGCTGCTCGCGGCCACGGGGCTGCTGAAGGGCCGCAAGGTGTCGGCGTACCCGGCCTGCCAGGTCGAGGTGGAACTCGCGGGCGCCGAGTACATGGGCATTCCGGTGGACCAGGCCGTGACCGACCGCAACCTGGTCACCGCGCCCGCGTGGCCCGCGCACCCGGCGTGGCTCGCGCAGTTCCTGGCGGTGCTGGGCACGCGCATCGAACACTGATGCCACGGGCGGCGCTACAGTGCGTGCGTCGCCCGTCACCCCAACCCCACCCCCGCCCGAAAGGAGACGGCCCATGTGCGAAGTCTTCATCAGTGCCGACCCGCAGAGCTACGACGCGCGCACGCGCTCGGTGCGGCTGCACGGCGTCGTCACCAGCATCCGGCTCGAGAACCTGTTCTGGCAGGTGCTCGAGGAAATCGCGCAGCGCGACGGCATGGTCGTGGTGCAGCTGATCGAGCGGCTCTACGACGAGCTGGTGGCCGCGCGCGGCGAGGTCGGCAACTTCGCATCGTTCCTGCGCGTGTGCGCCTTGCGCTACGAGGCGATGGTGGCGCAGGGGCGCATTCCGGCCGACACCTCGGTGGCGATCCGCTCGCTCGATGCGAAGGCCGTGCTGCATGAACTGCCGCAGGGCTGGGGTGCAGCCTCCGCGCAGCAGCCCGCCACACTGCCGGCCCACGTACGCACGCTGCACGTGGCTGCACGCCGGCACGCCTGAGTGCTTCAGCGCGGCGGCTTGAAGCCGCGCACTTCCGTCCAGGGTGCGCCGGCGCCGTCGCGCTCCCACGCCGACCCGACGGCACGCTCGGTGATCTCGCCCAGCGTCGGGTCCATCTTCAGGTACGAGTTCAGCGGGCAGATCTTCGGCGGGTTGTCGTCGAGATGCTGCTGGCTCTCCTTGCCGCTGGAGAAGATCCAGCCCGAGTCGTACGGGTTGTTCGGTTTCACGCGGTAGGCGAAGCACACCGGCAGGCGCTGCGGGCCCATGACCTGGTCAGAGGCGAGCACCAGCGGAGCGAGCGCGGCGAACTTGTCCTCCCACGGCGCCTTGTTCTCTTGGGTGTTCTTCTTGGTGAATGGCCACATGGCGCACGCGTGCCCAGGAAAAAGGGCACCCTCCCGGGTGCCGAATCTGCCTTGTGCGTGCGCGGTTGGCAAGCCGCGCTAGACGTCCGCCGCCCGCGCGCGCTGGATCTGCCGCCTGGCCTTGGCGTCCGGCGCCTTGTAGTTCGGCGACAGCCGGCGCTTGACGGACTTGGCTGCAGTCGCTCGCGCGCCTTCGACATCGGCCTCGGCCACTTCGAGCTGCTGCAGCCATGCAAGCGCCTGCACCGTAGGGGCGCCGCGGACGGTCCAGAGGCAGAGACTCTTCAGGAAAGGCCGAGGCGCCGCCTCGTACGCCTTGACGACGACACGCAGCAACTCGTCCATCACGGCCTGGTCGACCTTCACCCCGTCGTCGAGGCTCAGCATCAGGTTCAACGCCGACAGCGCCTGCCATTCGGCATGCGTCGCGTCGGTCGATTGCCAGTTGGCAGCAGCGCAGAAACCGAGCAGCGCCTGGACGCTCTCGAACGTCTTCACATCGTCCAGGATGGCGATGGCAAAGCTCGCCAGCTCGGGGTCGGCCAACAGGGGGCGCAGCCCGGCGACACCGCCGCGCCCGAAGGCAACGCAGGCCTGCGCCCACCGCGCGAACGGCACGACGCGCGTGCCGTCCGCCAGCAAGCCGTTGCTCAGCCAGCCGTGCTGCGCGCAGAGACGCTCGATTTCATCGGCGCCCGCGGCGCCATGGACCCGCGTGAAGCGGACCATGTCCTCGACCTCCATCGAGCCGCCGTAGGCCGAGGGCGCCGGGCCCTTCGCGGCCTTGCGGGCCAGTGCGTTCAGGTTCATTCGAAGAACGCCCGGCGGCGCAGGTACGGGCCGGGGTGCAACGCCATCAATCCAGCGACACGTTCGCCTTGCGGATCACGTCCGTGAACCGCGTCGTCTCGCTCGCCACGAACTGGTCGAACTGCGGGCGCGTGGTGGGGAAGGGCTCATAGCCGAAGCTCTTGAACTTCTCCAGCACGTCGGGCTCGGCCAGGCCCTTCTCGATGTCGCGCTTGATCTTCTCGGTGACCGAAGCAGGCAGGCCCTTGGGCACGGCAATGGCGTTCCAGCCGATCACCTCGAAGCCCTTCGGGCCTCCCGATTCGGCGACGGTCGGCACGTCGGGGAACGCGGCGTTGCGCTGCGGCGCGGCCACGGCCAGAAAGCGCAGCTTGTTCGCGCGCTGCAGCGGGCCGGCGGTGGCGCTGCTGCCCAGGGCAAAGGCCAGTTCGCCGGTCGCCACCGAGGTGTAGAGCTGCGTGGTTTCCTTGTAGATGATGTGTTCCATCTGCGTGCCGGTGGCCGACTCGAAGAGTTCGGAGCCCAGGTGCACCGGGTTGCCGACCGACCACGAGCCGTAGTCGAGCTTGCCGGGGTTGGCCTTGGCATCGGCGACGAGGTCGCCCACGGTCTTGTACTTGCTGTTGGTCGCGACGGTGAAGAAGAAGTAGGTCTTGAACAGCGGCAGCAGGGTGTCGAAGTCCTTGGCGCTGTCGTAGGGCAGCTTCTTGAAGAGCGCGGGGTAAGCGGCCAGGTGCACGTTGTCGAGCACGATGATGTCGTGGCCGTCCTTGGCGCCGCGCTTGAACGCGTCGATGGCGATGAAACCGTTGCCGCCCGGGCGGTTCTCGACCACCACCGGCTGGCCCCATGCACGCGAGAGCTTGTCGGCCACCAGGCGCGCCACGCCGTCGGGGCCGCCGCCCACCGGGAACGGCGTGATGATGCGCACGGGCTTGGTGGGGAATGCTTGTTGCTGTGCCGATGCGGTGGCGGGCACCAGCGCGGCAGCAGTGAGCGCGAGCGCGGCCAGGCCGACGCCGCGGCGGGTTGCGTTTGTCTTGTTCATCCTCTGATCCTCTTCTTTCGGTTCTCTTGGTTTTAAAACTCTCTGGGTCCGCCCGATGTGCGCTTTGGCACCTCTTTGCCACCTCCGCGGCTATTTTTTTTGGCGGCTGTCGCGGCTACTCCACCACCGCGCCAGAACTCTTCACGATCGCCGCCCACTTCGCGCTCTCCCGCGACATGAGCGCGGCGTATTCGGCCGGCCCGCCCAGCAACGGCACGGCGCCTTCCACATCCAGCCGCGACTGGAATTCCTTCTCCCCCGCCACCTTCAGCATCTGCGCCGCGAGTTCGTTCACGAACGCGGCGGGCGTGCCGCGCGGCGCGAGGATGCCGTAGGTCAGCGTGCTCTCGAAATCGGCGAGCGCGGGCAAGCCCGACTCCATCACGGTGGGCACGTCGGGCAGCGACGGCAGGCGCCTGGCGCTGGTGACGGCAATGGCGCGCAGCCGGCCGCCCTTCACCAGGGCGAGTGCGGGCGGGATCACGCTGAACATCATGTGCACCTGCCCGCCCGCGAGGTCGGTCAACGCGGGGTTGGTGCCCTTGTAGGGGATATGGGTGAGCCTGGTGCCGGTGCGCTCGGCGAAGAACTCGCCGCTCAGGTGGCCGCCGGTGCCGCTTCCGCTCGATGCGTAGTCGATGGCGCCGGGGCGCGCCTTGGCCTCGTTCACGAGGTCGGCGATGGTGCGGATCTTCGAGTTGGCGGGCACCACCAGCACCAGGGCCGACGAGGCGAACATGGCGACGGGCGCCAGGTCCTTGCGGGGGTCGAACTTCAGGCCCTTGTAGAGCGCGGGGTTGATCGACACGGTGCCGGTGTGGCCCAGCAGCAAGGTGCTGCCGTCGGCGGGGCTGCGCACCACTTCGCCGGTGCCCAGGTTGCCGCCGGCACCGGGCTTGTTGTCGACGATCACGCCCTGCTTGCGCAACTCGCCCAGGCCCTTGGCCATCTGGCGCGCGAAGACGTCGTTGCCGCCGCCGGGGGCGAAGGGAACGACGATGCGGATGGGTTTGGTGGCGTCGTGAGGCGACGCCATGGATGGCTGCTGCTGACCCTGTTGACCCTGGGCAAGGGCTGGCAGGGCGGCTGCTGCGGACAGCAGGCCCAGCAGCATCTCGCGCCGGGTGGTTGAAGGAGCAACGACTCGGCGCGAGGGGAACGTCATGCGCTGTGTGTCAGACGCGTTCCAGGATCACGGCAATGCCCTGGCCCACGCCGATGCACATGGTGCACAGCGCATAGCGCCCGCCGCCCTTGTGCAGCTGGTTCACGGCGGTGGTGGCCAGGCGCGCACCGCTGGCGCCCAGCGGGTGGCCCAGCGCAATGGCGCCGCCGTTGATGTTCACGCGCGCGTCGTCGTCCTTCAGGCCCAGCAGGCGCAGCACGGCGAGGCCTTGCGCGGCGAAGGCTTCGTTGAGCTCGATGACGTCCATCTGGTCGATGGTGAGGCCGGTGAGCGCCAGCACCTTCTGCGTGGCCGGTGCGGGGCCGATGCCCATCACGCGCGGCGCGACGCCGGCGGTGGCCATGCCGACCACGCGGGCGCGCGGCGTGAGGCCGTACTTGGCGGCGCTGGCTTCGTCGGCCAGCAGCAGCGCGCAGGCGCCGTCGTTCACGCCGCTGGCATTGCCGGCGGTGACGGTGCCGTCGGGGCGCACCACGCCCTTGAGCTTGGCCAGCGACTCCATGCTGGTCTCGCGCGGATGCTCGTCCTTGTTGACGATGATGGCGTCGCCCTTCTTCTGCGGCACGCTCACGGGAACGATCTCGGCGTCGAAGAAGCCCGACTTCTGCGAGGCCACGGCGCGCAGCTGCGAGTTCAGCGCCATCAGGTCTTGCGCCTCGCGCTCGATCTTGTAGTCGGTGGCCACGTTCTCGGCCGTCTCGGGCATGGAGTCGACGCCGTACTGCGCCTTCATGAGCTTGTTGACGAAGCGCCAGCCGATGGTGGTGTCGTACACCGCGTTGTTGCGGCTGAAGGCGCTCTCGGCCTTGGGCATGACGAAGGGCGCGCGGCTCATGCTTTCCACGCCGCCGGCGATCATGAGGCCGGCTTCACCGGCGCGAATGGCGCGCGCCGCGGTGCCCACGGCGTCCAGGCCCGAGCCGCACAGGCGGTTGATGGTGCCGCCGCCCAGTTCGAGCGGCAGGCCGGCCAGCAGCGCCGACATGCGCGCCACGTTGCGGTTGTCTTCGCCGGCCTGGTTGGCGCAGCCGTAGAGCACGTCGCTCACGGCCTGCCAGTCGACGTTCTTGTTGCGTTCCATCAGCGCGCGCAGGGGCACGGCGCCCAGGTCGTCGGTGCGCACGCTGCTGAGCGAGCCGCCGTAGCGGCCGAAGGGGGTGCGAACGGCGTCGCAGATGAAGGCTTGGTTGGTCATGGTGTGTGTCTCTTGGAGTCTTGAACGGAATCAGGCGGCGGCGATCGGAAGACCGACCAGCGTCTCGAGCTCTTCGCGGCTCAGGCCGTCGACCAGATCGACGAGCTTCAGGCCCTGCGGCGTGCACTCGAGCGTGGCCAGGTCGGAGTACACGCGCTTGACGCAGGCGATGCCGGTCAGCGGGTAGGTGCACTCTTTCACCAGCTTGCTCGCGCCCTGCTTGGTCAGCAGGTCCATCATGA
>NZ_FOLP01000001.1 GCF_900112425.1 Variovorax sp. OK212
CCCGATCGCGATGGAAGAAGGCCTGCGCTTCGCCATCCGTGAAGGCGGCCGCACCGTGGGTTCGGGCGTCGTGGCCAAGATCCTCGACATCTAAGTCGGGCGCAAAGAGTACCGGAGGGGTATAGCTCAATTGGCAGAGCGTCGGTCTCCAAAACCGAAGGTTGTAGGTTCGATTCCTACTGCCCCTGCCACCTAGGTGGCACCCCGAAAAGCCCGTCGTGTCCCGACGGGCTTCGGCGTCTGAAGAAGGCGCATTGAATTGAAGGCCTCAGGGCCACAGGAAATCAGCCGAACATGGCCACTTCTCAAATCGAAACCGTGAGCACCGGCGCCGACAAGGCGAAACTGGCCGCGGCCGTTGTGCTGGCAGTGGGCGCCATCGTGGCGTTCTATCTGCTGTCGCGCCAGGGCTCGCTGGTGCAATGGGCTGCGCTGCTGGTCGGCCTGGCCGCCGCAGTGGCTGCTTTCGGCAGTTCGGAGAATGGCCGCCAGTTGTGGGCCTTCGGCCGCGACTCGTGGCGCGAGGTCAAGAAGGTCGTGTGGCCGACCCGCAAGGAAGCGATGCAAATGACGGCCTACGTGTTCGCCTTCGTGGCGATCATGTCCGTCTTCCTCTGGCTCACCGACAAGACGCTCGAATGGGTGTTTTTCGACCTCATTCTGGGCTGGAGAAAATAAATGACCGACGACGCAGTTGAAACCACGCCAAGCACGCCGGAGGAAGAAAACACCTCCGTGCTGGCTCCCGCCGCCAACCCTGATCTGCGTTGGTACGTGGTCCATGCCTATTCGGGCATGGAAAAGGCTGTCGAGCGCAACATCACCGAGCGCATCAACCGCGCCGGCATGCAGGACAAGTTCGGCCGCATCCTGGTTCCGACCGAAGAAGTGGTCGAAATCAAGAACGGCCAGAAGCGCACCACCGAGCGCCGCTTCTTCCCGGGCTACGTGCTGGTCGAAATGATCATGGACGACGAGAGCTGGCACCTGGTGAAGCACACCAACAAGGTGACGGGTTTCGTGGGCGGCGCCAAGAACCGTCCGGCCCCGATCTCGCAGAAAGAGGTCGAGGACATCGTCAGCCAGATGCAGCAGGGCACCGAGAAGCCGCGCCACAAGGTCGAGTTCACCGTGGGTGAATTCGTGCGCGTCAAGGAAGGCCCGTTCACCGACTTCAACGGCACCGTCGAAGAAGTCAATTACGAGAAGAGCAAGGTCAGCGTGTCGGTCATGATTTTCGGCCGCGCGACACCTGTGGAACTCGAATTCAGCCAGGTCGAGAAGACCTGAGCCCCGGGCCGCAAGGCCCGCACCATTTTCGGCTGCGCGTTGTCCGACTCGGCGCGCGGCCTTGATCTCGAAGAGTCGTTAAACCCCGGGGAGCCTCGGCCACAGGCCAAGGCGATATCACCCGCAAGGAGCAAAGCATGGCGAAAAAAATCGTCGGCTTCATCAAGCTGCAAGTCCCAGCTGGTAAGGCCAACCCGTCCCCCCCGATCGGTCCCGCACTCGGTCAGCGCGGTCTGAACATCATGGAGTTCTGCAAGGCGTTCAACGCGCAAACCCAAGGCGTCGAGCCGGGTCTGCCGCTGCCGGTGGTCATCACCGCGTTCGCTGACAAGAGCTTCACCTTCATCATCAAGACGCCCCCGGCGATCACCTTGATCAAGAAGGCCATCAAGCTGGACAAGGGCTCGGCCCGCCCGCACACCGACAAGGTCGGCAAGATCACGCGCGCCCAGCTCGAAGAAATCGCCAAGGCCAAGATGAAGGACCTGACTGCCGCCGACCTCGACGCAGCAGTTCGTACCATCGCCGGCTCGGCCCGCTCGATGGGCGTGAATGTGGAGGGCGTGTAAATGTCCAAGATCACCAAGAAGCAAAAGTCGCTGCAAGGCAAGGTCGACAGCAACAAGCTGTACCCGCTGGTTGACGCGATCGTCATCGTCAAGGACGCGGCCACCGCCAAGTTCGACGAATCGATCGACGTGGCCGTGCAGCTCGGCATCGACGCGAAGAAGTCCGACCAGGTCGTGCGTGGCGCCGTCGTGCTGCCCAACGGCACCGGCAAGACCAAGCGCGTCGCCGTGTTCGCCCAAGGCGCCAAGGCTGAAGAAGCCAAGGCCGCCGGCGCCGACATCGTCGGCATGGACGACCTGGCTGCCATGGTCAAGGCTGGCGACATGCCTTTCGACGTCGTGATCGCCGCACCGGACGCCATGCGCGTCGTCGGTACGCTGGGTCAGATCCTCGGCCCGCGCGGCCTGATGCCCAACCCCAAGGTTGGCACGGTGACCCCGGACGTCGCCACGGCTGTGAAGAACGCCAAGGCTGGCCAGGTCCAGTTCCGCGTCGACAAGGCCGGCATCATCCACGGCACGATCGGCCGTCGTTCGTTCGACAACGACAAGCTGCAAGGCAACCTCGTTGCGCTGATCGATGCACTGGTCAAGGCCAAGCCGGCGACCAGCAAGGGCGTGTTCCTGCGCAAGGTCGCTGTGTCGTCGACCATGGGTCTGGGTGTCCGCGTGGACACGCAAACCATCTCGGCGAGCTAAAGAGATTGGCTCTGCCCGAAAGGGTGGGGCGAATGTGGTGGGTCGCGGCAGCTTCGGTTGCCGCGAGCCATCCAAGACCGCTGGTGTGCAGGGCGCTGCACTTAATCGCCGGATCGATCCTTCCGGTATCCAGCGCAGATGGCGATCCCGCTGCAAGGAATCAGTTTTTGTTCCGAAACAGTTGGTCGCTGCATGAAGCGCGATCCAAGGCCCCGGCCGAAGATCGCATTAAAAGGAGTAGACCTTGAGTCTGAATCGCAGTGAGAAAGAAGCGGTCATCAGTGATGTGACCAGCCTCGCCGCAAAAGCTCAAACGCTCGTGATGGCGGAATACCGTGGCATCTCGGTAGCCGATATGACCAAACTGCGCAGCGAAGCTCGCAGCAAGGGCGTGACCCTCAGCGTGTTGAAGAACACGCTGGCACGCCGTGCTGTGGCTGGTAGCGCATTTGAAGTCGTCGGTGACCAGATGACCGGTCCGCTGATCTACGGCTTTTCCGAAGACGCAGTGGCCGCCGCCAAGGTGGTGGCCGACTTCGCGAAGACCAACGACAAGTTGGTGATTCGCGGTGGCGCGTTTGGCGGCAAGGCCCTGGACGTCAATGGCGTGAAGCAACTGGCCAACATCCCTTCGAAGGAAGTGCTGCTGTCCCAATTGCTGGGCTTGATGCAATCCCCCGTTTCCCGTACGGCACGCGTTCTCGCGGCGCTGGCTGCGAAGCGTGGCGAAGGCGAAGCTGCACCCGTCGCCGATGCACCGGCAGAAGCGCAAGCCGCTTGAGCTTGCGTTTGAAATATTCAACCCAATTGTTAGGAAACAAAAATGGCATTCGATAAAGACGCATTTCTGACCGCGCTCGACAGCATGACGGTCCTGGAACTCAACGACCTGGTCAAGGCCATCGAAGAGAAGTTCGGCGTGAGCGCCGCAGCAATGGCCGCTCCGGCCGGCGCTGGTGGTGGCGCCGCTGCTGCTGCAGTGGAAGAACAGACCGAATTCAACGTCGTGCTGACCGATGTCGGCGCGAACAAGGTGTCGGTCATCAAGGCCGTGCGCGAAATCACCGGCCTGGGCCTCAAGGAAGCCAAGGACCTGGTGGAAGCCGCTCCCAAGGCTGTCAAGGAAGCCCTGTCCAAGGCTGACGCTGAAGCTGCAAAGAAAAAGCTGGAAGAAGCCGGCGCCAAGGTGGAACTGAAGTAATTCAGACCCCCTAGAGGGCTGGAGGTGCCTGAAAAGGCCCTCCAGCCTTTGCCGCTTTCAGAGCGCACCCAAAAGAGGCCGGCTTTCAGCTTCTTTTGAGTGTCTTCTGACCCCGACTGCAGAAGACCCCTTGGTTCGGGCG
Organism: Variovorax sp. OK212; assembly: GCF_900112425.1. Lineage (GTDB taxonomy): Bacteria > Pseudomonadota > Gammaproteobacteria > Burkholderiales > Burkholderiaceae_C > Variovorax. The sequence goes on from NZ_FOLP01000001.1 coordinate 3,902, forward strand.
ATGTGCAACGCATCGCCGTCCGCCAACGGCTGGTAGTGGCCAGCCGCCAAGGAGCAGTGGTGCCAAGGCACCTGAACAAGTCGCTGAAGATCTCAAGCTCCGGAGCTCTCATGGCCCAATCGTCCGCGTACAGTTACACCGAACGCAAGCGCATCCGAAAAAGTTTCGGTAACCGCGACAGCGTCGTTGAAATCCCCTACCTGCTGCAGATGCAGAAAGACGCGTACACCGCGTTCCTGCAAGCCGGCATCGCCCCCAAACAACGCACCGTCGAAGGCCTGCAGGCCGCGTTCGACGCTGCCTTCCCGATCGTCTCGCACAACGGTTTCGTCGAGATGAAGTTCCTCGAGTACAACCTGGCGAAGCCGGCGTTCGACGTGCGTGAGTGCCAGACCCGTGGTCTGACCTTCGCCTCGGCCGTGCGCGCCAAGGTTCAGCTCATCATCTATGACCGCGAGTCGTCGACGTCGCAGTCGAAGGTGGTCAAGGAAGTGAAGGAGCAAGAGGTCTACATGGGCGAAGTGCCGCTCATGACCGAGAAGGGCTCGTTCATCATCAACGGCACGGAACGCGTGATCGTGTCCCAGCTGCACCGTTCGCCGGGCGTGTTCTTCGAACACGACAAGGGCAAGACGCACAGCTCGGGCAAGCTGCTGTTCTCGGCCCGCGTGATCCCTTACCGCGGTTCGTGGCTCGACTTCGAATTCGACCCGAAGGACATGCTGTACTTCCGCGTGGACCGTCGCCGCAAGATGCCGGTCACGATCCTGCTGAAGGCCATCGGCCTGAACCCGGAATCGATCCTCGCGAACTTCTTCGTGAACGACAACTTCCGCCTGATGGACAGCGGCGCGCAGATGGAATTCGTTCCCGAGCGCCTGCGCGGCGAAGTCGCGCGCTTCGACATCACCGACAAGTCGGGCAAGGTCGTGGTCGCCAAGGACAAGCGCGTCACCGCGCGCCACACGCGTGAACTCGAGCAGGGCGGCACCACGCACATCAGCGTGCCGGAAGACTTCCTGGTCGGCCGCGTGATCGCCCGCAACATCGTCGACGCCGACTCCGGCGAAATCCTGTCCAAGGCCAACGACGAGCTGACCGAAGCGCTGCTGAAGAAGCTGCGCACGGCCGGCGTGCAAGACGTTCAGGTGATCTACACCAACGAACTCGACCAGGGTGCGTACATCTCGCAGACCCTGCGCATCGACGAAACGGTGGACGAATTCGCCGCGCGCGTGGCCATCTACCGCATGATGCGCCCCGGCGAGCCGCCGACGGAAGACGCGGTGCAGGCCCTGTTCCAGCGCCTGTTCTACAACCCGGACACGTACGACCTGTCGCGCGTGGGCCGCATGAAGTTCAACGCCAAGGTCGGCCGCGACGAATCGACCGGGCCGATGGTGCTGACCAACGAAGACATCCTGGCCGTGGTCAAGATCCTCGTGGATCTGCGCAACGGCAACGGCGAAGTCGACGACATCGATCACCTGGGCAACCGTCGCGTGCGTTGCGTCGGCGAACTGGCCGAAAACCAGTACCGCACCGGCCTGGCACGTATCGAGAAGGCCGTGAAGGAACGTCTGGGTCAAGCGGAGCAAGAGCCGCTGATGCCGCACGACCTGATCAACAGCAAGCCGATCTCGGCCGCGCTGAAGGAATTCTTCGGTGCCTCGCAGCTGTCGCAGTTCATGGACCAGACGAACCCGCTGTCCGAAATCACCCACAAGCGCCGCGTGTCGGCCCTTGGCCCGGGCGGTCTGACGCGCGAACGTGCAGGCTTCGAAGTGCGCGACGTGCACGTGACCCATTACGGCCGCGTGTGCCCGATCGAAACGCCTGAAGGCCCGAACATCGGTCTGATCAACTCGCTGGCCCTGTACGCCCGCCTGAACGAATACGGCTTCATCGAGACGCCGTACCGTCGCGTGGTGGACAGCAAGGTCACGATGGACATCGACTACCTGTCGGCCATCGAGGAAGGCAAGTACGTCATCGCCCAGGCCAACGCGGCCCTGGACAAGGACGGCGTGCTGACCGGCGACCTGGTTTCCGCGCGTGAAGCCGGCGAATCGATCCTGGTCGGTGCCGAGCGCATCCAGTACATGGACGTGTCGCCCGCGCAGATCGTGTCGGTGGCCGCATCGCTCGTGCCGTTCCTGGAGCACGATGACGCGAACCGCGCGCTGATGGGCGCCAACATGCAGCGTCAGGCCGTGCCTGTGCTGCGCCCCGAGAAGCCGATGGTCGGTACCGGTATCGAGCGCGTTTCCGCGGTCGACTCGGGCACCGTGGTCACGGCCACCCGCGGCGGTATCGTCGACTACGTCGACGCGACCCGTGTCGTGGTGCGCGTGAACGACGCCGAAGCGGCTGCCGGTGAAGTCGGTGTGGACATCTACAACCTGATCAAGTATCAGCGTTCGAACCAGAACACCAACATCCACCAGCGCCCCATCGTCAAGCGCGGCGACAAGATCGCCAAGGGCGACGTGGTGGCCGACGGCGCATCGACCGACCTCGGCGAACTGGCCCTCGGCCAGAACATGCTGATCGCGTTCATGCCCTGGAACGGCTACAACTTCGAAGACTCGATCCTGATCTCCGAACGCGTCGTCGCCGAAGACCGCTACACCTCGATCCACATCGAGGAACTGGTGGTGATGGCCCGCGACACCAAGCTGGGCGCCGAAGAAATCACGCGCGACATCCCGAACCTGGCCGAGCAGCAGCTCAATCGCCTCGACGAATCCGGCATCATCTATGTCGGCGCCGAAGTGCAGCCGGGCGACACGCTGGTGGGCAAGGTCACGCCGAAGGGCGAGACCACGCTGACGCCTGAAGAGAAGCTGCTTCGCGCCATCTTCGGCGAGAAGGCTTCCGACGTGAAGGACACCTCGCTGCGTGTGGACCAGGGTTCGCAGGGCACCGTGATCGACGTGCAGGTCTTCACCCGTGAAGGCATCACGCGCGACAAGCGCGCCCAGCAGATCATCGACGACGAACTCAAGCGCTTCCGCCTCGACCTGAACGACCAGCTGCGCATCGTCGAAGCCGACGCGTTCGACCGTATCGAGAAGCTGCTGACCGGCAAGGTCGCCAACGGCGGCCCGAACAAGCTGGCCAAGGGCACCAAGCTCGACAAGGCCTACCTGTCGTCGGTCGAGAAGTTCCACTGGTTCGACATCCGCCCGGCGGAAGACGAAGTGGCCACGCAGCTCGAGTCGATCAAGAACTCGCTGGAGCAGACGCGTCACAGCTTCGACCTCGCGTTCGAAGAAAAGCGCAAGAAGCTCACGCAGGGCGACGAGCTGCCCGCGGGCGTGCTCAAGATGGTCAAGGTCTACCTGGCCGTCAAGCGCCGCCTGCAACCCGGCGACAAGATGGCCGGCCGTCACGGCAACAAGGGTGTGGTGTCCAAGATCGTTCCGGTCGAAGACATGCCCCACATGGCCGACGGCACGCCGTGCGACATCTGCCTGAATCCGCTGGGCGTGCCTTCGCGGATGAACGTGGGCCAGGTGCTCGAAGTGCACCTGGGCTGGGCCGGCAAGGGCATCGGCCAGCGCATCGGCGACATGCTGCAGCAAGAGGCCAAGGTGGCCGAACTGCGCAAGTTCATGGAGCAGCTGTACAACGGCTCGGGCCGCAAGGAAGACATCGGCTCGCTGAGCGACACCGAACTGCTCGAGATGGCGGCGAACCTGCAGAACGGCGCGACCTTCGCGACGCCTGTGTTCGACGGCGCATCGGAAGAAGAAATCCGCGGCATGCTCAAGCTCGCCTACCCGGACGACATCGCCAAGCTCAAGGGCCTGACCGACACGCGCACCCAGGCGTATCTGTACGACGGCCGCACCGGCGACCAGTTCGATCGTCCCGTCACCGTCGGCTACATGCACTTCTTGAAGCTGCACCACTTGGTCGACGACAAGATGCACGCACGCTCGACCGGTCCGTACTCGTTGGTCACGCAGCAACCGCTGGGCGGCAAGGCGCAGTTCGGCGGCCAGCGTTTCGGGGAAATGGAAGTGTGGGCGCTGGAAGCTTACGGCGCCGCCTACGTCCTGCAGGAAATGCTGACGGTGAAGTCCGACGACGTGCAAGGCCGTACCAAGGTGTACGAGAGCATCGTCAAGGGCGAACACTCCATCGAAGCCGGCATGCCGGAATCGTTCAATGTGCTGGTCAAGGAAATCCGTTCCCTGGGCCTGGACATCGAACTCGAACGTTCTTAAGCGACAAGGAAAGAGTCACATGAAGTCATTACTCGACCTGTTCAAGCAATTCACGCCCGATGAGCATTTCGATGCCATCAAGATCGGCATGGCGTCGCCCGAGAAGATCCGCTCGTGGTCTTTCGGCGAAGTGAAGAAGCCGGAGACGATCAACTACCGCACGTTCAAGCCCGAGCGCGACGGCCTGTTCTGCGCGAAGATCTTCGGCCCCATCAAGGACTACGAGTGCCTGTGCGGCAAGTACAAGCGCCTGAAGCACCGCGGCGTGATCTGCGAGAAGTGCGGCGTTGAAGTCACGCAGACCAAGGTGCGTCGCGAGCGCATGGGTCACATCGACCTGGCCGCGCCCTGCGCCCACATCTGGTTCCTGAAGTCGCTGCCGTCGCGCCTGGGCCTCGTGCTCGACATGACGCTGCGCGACATCGAACGCGTGCTGTACTTCGAAGCCTACGTGATCACCGATCCCGGCATGACCCCGCTGAAGAAGTTCGGCATCATGTCCGAGGACGACTACGACGCGAAGCGCAAGGAATACGGTGACGAGTTCGTCGCCAAGATGGGCGCCGAAGGCATCAAGGACCTGCTGGAAGGCATCGAGCTCGACAGCGAGATCGAACGCCTGCGCGGCGACCTGACCGGCTCCGAAGTCAAGGTCAAGAAGAACTCCAAGCGCCTGAAGGTGCTGGAAGCCTTCCGCAAGTCGGGCATCAAGCCCGGCTGGATGGTGCTGGACGTGCTGCCCGTGCTGCCGCCGGACCTGCGTCCGCTGGTGCCGCTGGACGGCGGCCGCTTCGCGACCTCCGACCTGAACGACCTGTACCGCCGCGTCATCAACCGCAATTCGCGTCTGCGCCGCCTGCTGGAGCTGAAGGCTCCGGAAATCATCGCGCGCAACGAAAAGCGGATGCTGCAGGAAGCCGTCGACTCGCTGCTGGACAACGGCCGCCGTGGCAAGGCCATGACGGGCGCCAACAAGCGCGCGCTGAAGTCGCTGGCCGACATGATCAAGGGCAAGAGCGGCCGCTTCCGCCAGAATCTGCTGGGCAAGCGCGTCGACTACTCGGGCCGTTCGGTCATCGTGGTGGGCCCGACGCTCAAGCTGCACCAGTGCGGCCTGCCGAAGCTGATGGCGCTCGAGCTGTTCAAGCCCTTCATCTTCTCGCGCCTCGAAGCCATGGGCATCGCGACGACGATCAAGGCTGCCAAGAAGGAAGTCGAATCGGGCACGCCGGTGGTCTGGGACATCCTGGAAGAGGTCATCAAGGAGCACCCGGTCATGCTGAACCGCGCTCCGACGCTGCACCGTCTGGGCATCCAGGCCTTCGAACCGATCCTGATCGAAGGCAAGGCCATCCAGCTGCACCCGCTCGTCTGCGCGGCATTCAACGCCGACTTCGACGGCGACCAGATGGCCGTTCACGTGCCGCTGTCGGTGGAAGCGCAAATGGAAGCCCGCACGCTGATGCTGGCCTCCAACAACGTGCTGTTCCCGGCGTCGGGCGAACCGTCGATCGTTCCTTCGCAGGACGTGGTGCTGGGTCTGTACTACACGACCCGCGACCGCATCAACGGCAAGGGCGAGGGCCTGATCTTCTCCGACATCGGTGAAGTGCAGCGCGCGCTGGACGCCAACGAAGTCGAACTCACCGCCAAGGTGGCAGTGCGTATCACGGAGTACACCAAGGACAAGGAAACCGGCGTGTTCACGCCGTCGACCTCGCTCGTGGACACCACCGTGGGCCGTGCCCTGCTGTCCGAGATCCTGCCGAAGGGCCTGCCGTTCTCGAACATCAACAAGGCGCTGAAGAAGAAGGAAATCTCCAAGCTCATCAACGTCTCGTTCCGCAAGTGCGGCCTGAAAGAGACCGTCGTGTTCGCCGACAAGCTGCTGCAAAACGGCTTCCGTCTGGCGACCAAGGCCGGTATCTCGATCGCCATCGACGACATGCTGGTGCCCGCCGAGAAGCACGGCATCATCGAGCGCTCCGCCAAGGAAGTGAAGGAGATCGAGCAGCAGTACGTGTCCGGTCTGGTGACCTCCGGCGAACGCTACAACAAGGTGGTGGACATCTGGGGCAAGGCCGGCGACGAAGTGTCGAAGGTGATGATGGCCAAGCTCTCCAAGCAGAAGGTCATCGACCGTCACGGCAAGGAAGTCGAGCAGGAGTCCTTCAACTCGATCTACATGATGGCCGACTCCGGCGCCCGCGGTTCCGCGGCCCAGATTCGCCAGGTGGCCGGTATGCGGGGCCTGATGGCCAAGCCGGACGGCTCGATCATCGAGACGCCCATTACCGCGAACTTCCGCGAAGGCCTGAACGTGCTGGAGTACTTCATCTCCACCCACGGTGCCCGTAAGGGTCTGGCCGACACGGCACTGAAGACGGCGAACTCGGGCTACCTGACCCGTCGTCTGGTCGACGTGACGCAAGACCTGGTGGTGACCGAGCAGGACTGCGGCACGCACGGCGGCTACCTGATGCGCGCGATCGTCGAAGGCGGTGAAGTGATCGAGTCGCTGCGCGACCGTATCCTCGGCCGCTCGGCTGCGGACGACGTGCTGCACCCGGAAAACCGCTCGGTGCTGCTGAAGGCCGGCTCGATGTTCGACGAAGACAACATCGAAGTGCTGGAAGCGCAAGGCGTCGACGAGGTCAAGGTCCGCACCGCGCTGACCTGCGAAACCCGTTTCGGCATCTGCGCCACCTGCTACGGTCGCGACCTGGGCCGCGGCGGCCTGATCAACATCGGCGAAGCCGTCGGTGTGATCGCCGCCCAGTCCATCGGCGAACCCGGCACGCAGCTGACGATGCGTACGTTCCACATCGGTGGTGCCGCTTCGCGCGCTGCCATCGCCTCGAGCGTGGAAGCCAAGTCGAACGGTTCGATCGGCTTCAACGCCACGATGCGCTACGTGACCAACAGCAAGGGCGAGCTGGTCGTGATTTCGCGTTCGGGCGAGATCGTCATTCATGACGAGCACGGCCGTGAGCGCGAACGTCACAAGGTGCCGTACGGCGCGATCCTGGCCGTCAAGGCCGACCAGCAGATCAAGGCCGGCCACGTGCTTGCCAACTGGGATCCGCTGACCCGACCGATCATTACCGAGTTCGCCGGCAAGACGCAGTTCGAAAACGTCGAGGAAGGCCTCACGGTTGCGAAGCAGGTGGACGAAGTGACCGGTCTGTCGACCCTGGTGGTGATCGACCCGAAGCGCCGCGGCGCTGCCAAGGTCGTTCGCCCGCAGGTCAAGCTGATCGACGCGCAAGGCCAGGAAGTGAAGATCCCCGGCACCGACCACTCGGTGACGATCGGCTTCCCCATTGGCTCGCTGGTGCAGATCCGCGACGGCCAGGACGTGGGCCCCGGCGAAGTGCTGGCGCGTATTCCGGTCGAAGGCCAGAAGACCCGCGACATTACCGGCGGTCTGCCGCGTGTGGCCGAGCTGTTCGAAGCCCGTTCGCCGAAGGACAAGGGCATGCTGGCCGAAATGACCGGTACCGTGTCGTTCGGTAAGGAGACCAAGGGCAAGATCCGCCTGCAGATCACCGATCCCGAAGGCGGCGTCTACGAAGACCTCGTGCCGAAGGAAAAGAACATCCTGGTGCACGAAGGCCAGGTGGTGAACAAGGGCGAAAGCGTGGTCGATGGTCCGGCGGACCCGCAGGACATCCTGCGCCTGCTGGGTTCGGAAGAACTCGCGCGCTACATCGTGGACGAAGTGCAGGACGTGTACCGCTTGCAGGGTGTGAAGATCAACGACAAGCACATCGAGGTGATCGTTCGCCAGATGCTGCGCCGCGTCGTGGTCGACAACATCGGCGAGACGAACTACATCTCCGGCGAACAGGTCGAACGCAGCGAAATGCTCAACACCAACGACGCCCTGCGCGCCGAAGGCAAGATCCCCGCGACGTTCACCAACCTGCTGCTGGGTATCACGAAGGCGTCGCTGTCGACCGACTCGTTCATCTCGGCTGCTTCGTTCCAGGAAACGACGCGCGTGCTGACCGAAGCCGCGATCATGGGCAAGCGCGACGAGCTGCGCGGTCTGAAGGAAAACGTGATCGTCGGCCGCCTGATTCCCGCAGGCACCGGCATGGCGTACCACCAGGCACGCAAGGTCAAGGACGCCATGGATGAAGCCGAGCGCCGCGCCATTGCCGAGTCGGAAGCCGCCGAAATGGCAGCCTCCAGCGACAGCAGCGATGCAGCAGCCACGGTGGACGCCAGCGAAGGCGCCGCAACCGAATAACTGGTTAGCATCACCGGCCATGACCGGTACACACGCCCCCCGACCGCTCCCGGTTGGGGGGCGTTTTTCTTTGTGTTTTCCATGAGGCCTTGTTGTCGATGAGTCTGTTGCCCGAATCGCTGGCCAGCTGGATCGTGATCGCGGTGCTGCTGTTCTGGTTTGTCGGCGCCTACAACCGGCTGGTGCGTTTGCGCGCCGCCGTCCTGCAGGCCTACGGCGCGCTCGATGCGGCCTTGGCCAGGCAATTGGATTTCGTGCAGACCAGCATCACCACCGGCCCGCCGCCGGAGGTCGCGCCGACGGGCGAGTCGCTGTCGACCATCGCGCCGCTGCAGGCCGCGACCACGCAGCTGTCGACCTTGCTGGGCGCCACGCGCACGCGCCCGCTGGACGCCGGCGTGATGGCGGCGCTGGCCACCGCGCTGCAGGTGTGGATCAATGCATGGCGGCGCCAGCACCCCGACGACGTGACGGTGTTCGACGCCGACGGCACACTGTCGCGGCCCGCGCAGCTGATGCCGGCTGGCGTGAGCGGTATGAACGGTATGAGCGGCGTGCCGGCCGCGATCGAACCGATCGCGTGGCCCGAACCCTCGGCGGCCGCGGAAATCGCGCGCAACCAGTTCAACCAGGCGGTGGGGCACTACAACGCCGCGATCGCACAGTTCCCGGCGCTGCTGGTGGCATGGGCCGTGCGTCTGCGTCCGGCCGCGCCGCTGCTCTGAACGGGGCACCCGGCCCGGTCTTTTCTTTCCATTGCGAGGCGTCCGGCTTTTGGGGCGCCCGTTACCATCGCCCCAACTTGTCAGAACTACATTCCGATTCTTCGAGCAGCAGCGGCGCCCCGGCGCAGCAACCTCCGCTCTGGCGCCAACTGCAACTGACCGCGGTGGCGCTGGCGTCGATCCGCGCCGGTACCTCCGGCTCGGTGGCGTTCGAGGCGGTCGAGCCTGCGATGCGCCCCGGCGTGCAGGCGCTCGGCTTCCAGGTGCTGCGCTGGCTCGGCCGCGCCGAGGCGCTGCGCCGCCACCTGGCCAAGCGCACGCCGCCGCCGCTGCCCGACGCCTTGCTGTGCACCGCGCTGGCGCTGGCGTGGGACGGCGAGCGCGCCCCCTACGAGCCCTTCACGCTGGTCGACCAGGCGGTCGAGGCCGCCAAGCGCAACCCCGCCACGCGGGCGCAGGCCAGCTTCATCAACGCCTGCCTGCGGCGCTTCCTGCGCGAGCGCGACGAGCTGGTGGCCGCCACCGACACCGAACCCGTTGCGCAGTGGAATCACCCGCGCTGGTGGATCGAGCGCCTCAAGCGCGACCATCCGCGCGAGTGGCAGCGGGTGCTGGGCGCCGACAACGCGCAGGCGCCGATGACGCTGCGCGTCAACGCCCGCAAGTCGACCGCGGCCTCGTACCTGGTGGAGCTGGAGGCTGCCGGCTTCGCGGCCACCCGCGTCGGCCCCGCCGGCCTGCAACTGGCGCGCGCCCGGCCGGTGCAGCAACTGCCCGGTTTTGCCGAAGGCGCCAGTTCGGTGCAGGACGCTGCCGCGCAAATGGCCGCGCCGCTGCTGCTCGACCGCCTGCTGCCGCTCGCGCCCGGCGCCGCGCCGCTGCGCGTGCTCGACGCCTGCGCCGCGCCCGGCGGCAAGACCGCGCACCTGCTCGAGCTGGCTGGCCCCGAGGCTGTCGACGTGATTGCGCTGGAGGTCGACGCCGTGCGCGCCCGCCGCATCGACGACACGCTGGCGCGCATCGGCCTGCCGGCCAAGGTGGTGGTGGCCGACGCCTCGCGCCCCGCCCAGTGGTGGGACGGCACGCCGTTCGACGCCATCCTGCTCGACGCACCGTGCACCGCATCGGGCATCGTGCGCCGCCATCCCGACGTCCGCTGGCTGCGCCGCGAGAGCGACACCGCGCAACTGGCTGCCCAGCAGGCCGCATTGCTGGCCGCCTTGTGGCCGCTGGTGCGGCCGGGCGGACGCCTTCTCTACTGCACCTGCTCCGTGTTTCGCGAAGAGGGTTCGCAACAAATTGATGCGTTTCTTGTACACAACACCGACGCACGTTTGCTGCCGTCGCCAGGCCATTTGCTGCCCCAAAGCGGGTCGAATGGCCGCAGCGTCCCGGACAATCCCTCTGGTGACCACGACGGTTTCTTCTACGCCCTGCTCGAAAAGCGCCCGCACTGATCGCCGCCGGCCGGCCCTGCTGGCCGTGCTGCTGTGGGTATGGGTGATGTGGATGGCCTGGCTGCCGGCTCCGGCGGTGGCCCAGGGCCGCAGTGGCGCGTCGATCACCCAGATGCGCCTCGAGCAGGCCGACGACGGCGTCTATTTCAGCGCCGCCGTGCAGTTCGATCTGCCCTCGCTGGTCGAGGAGGTGCTCGACAAGGGCATCGCCATCTATTTCGTGGCCGAGGCCGAGGTGTTCCAGGAGCGCTGGTACTGGACCGACCGCAAGGTCGCCCAGGTCACGCGCCACATGCGCCTGGCCTACCAGCCGCTCACGCGGCGCTGGCGGCTCAACGTGTCGGCGGCGCCCATGACCGGCGCGGCCGGCCTGGGCATTTCGCTGAACCAGAATTTCGACACCCTGAGCGACGCGCTCGACGCCATCAAGCGCGTCGGCCGCCTGCGGCTCGGCGACGCGGCCGAGATCGGCGACGACCCGCAGCAGCAGGTCACCTTCCGCTTCCGGCTCGACACCTCGCAGCTGCCGCGCCCCTTCCAGATCGGCGTGGTCGGGCAGAACGACTGGAACATTGCCGCCGAGCGCTCGGCCAAGCTCACTGTGGAGAAGCAGAAGTGAGCACTTCCGGGCGCAGCGGCGCAGCGGCCACGCCGGCCGCACGCCGCGCGCGGGCCACGCGCTGGGCCGTCGGCGTCGGCGCGGCACTGGTCACGGCCATCGGCCTGGTGCTGATGTTCCTGCTCGCGCAGGCCACCAACAACCGCGCGCTGTACGAGCGCTACTACGTGCGCCTGTTCGGCATCAACGTGGTGGTGGCGGTGCTGCTGGTGCTGGTGATCGGCTGGGTCGCCTTCCGCCTGCTGCGGCGCCTGCGGCAGGGCAAGTTCGGCAGCCGCCTGCTGATCAAGCTGGCGGCCATCTTCGCGCTGGTGGGCGTGGTGCCCGGGGCGTTGGTCTACGTGGTGTCCTACCAGTTCGTGGCGCGCTCGATCGAGAGCTGGTTCGACGTCAAGGTCGAGGGCGCGCTCGACGCCGGCCTGAACCTCGGGCGCGCCACGCTCGATTCGCTGACCGACGACCTCGCGGTGAAGACGCGCAGCGCCAGTTCGCAGCTCGCGCAGGTGTCCGATGCCAGCGCGGGCCTGATGCTCGAGCGCATCCGCGACCAGCTCGAGGCCAGCGACGTGGTGCTCTGGACCGGCAGCGGGCAACTGGTGGCCAGCGCCGGTGCCTCGCGCTTCCAGCTCAACCCCGACCGGCCGACCGCGCAGCAGTTCCGCCAGGTTCGCCCCGAGCGTGCCGTGGCGCACGTCGAGGGGCTGGACGAAACCGTCGCGCCGGGCGCGACCCCGCCGGTGGCGAGCGTGCGCGCGCTGGCCATGGTGCAGCGCCCCGGCTTCGACTTCGACACCGCGCCGCGCTACCTGCAGGTCACGCGGGCGTTGCCACCGGCCGTGGTGGCCAACGCGCTCGCGGTGCAGGAGGCCAACCGCGAATACCAGGAGCGGGCGCTGGCGCGCGAGGGCCTGCGCCGCATGTACATCGGCACGCTCACGCTGAGCCTGTTCCTCGCCGTGTTCGGCGCGGTGCTGCTGGCCGTGCTGTTCGGCAACCAGCTGGCGCGGCCGCTGCTCGTGCTGGCCGACGGCGTGCGCCAGGTGGCCGCCGGCGACCTGCGGCCCACCGCCGTATTGCAGGGCAAGGACGAGCTGGGCGGCCTCACGCGCTCGTTCGCCGTCATGACGCAGCAACTGGCCGACGCCCGCGGCGCGGTCGAGAAGACCATGGGCCAGCTCGACGCCGCGCGCGCCAACCTGCAGACCATCCTGGACAACCTCACGTCGGGTGTGATCGTGCTCGACGCCAAGGGCATCGTGCTGTCGACCAACCCCGGCGCCACGCGCGTGCTGCGCGCGCCGATGGCCGCCTACGAAGGGCAGGCGCTGGCCGACGTGCCGGGCCTGGCCGACTTCGGCGCCAGGGTGCAGCAGCAGTTCGACGACTTCCTCGTCGAGCGCATGCAGCACGGCCTGGACCACTGGCAGCACGCCTTCGAGCTTCACGCCTCGGGCAACGACCTGCCGCAGCAGGACAGCGCCATCAACATCGTGGCGCGCGGCGCCGAGCTGCCCGGTGCCGCGCGGCTGCTGGTGTTCGACGACATCTCGGAAATCGTCTCGGCCCAGCGCGCACAGGCCTGGGGCGAGGTGGCGCGCCGCCTGGCGCACGAGATCAAGAACCCGCTCACGCCCATCCAGCTGTCGGCCGAGCGGCTCGAGATGAAGCTCTCGGGCAAGGTGCCGCCTCCGGAGCAGGCCATCCTGGTGAAGTCGGTGAAGACCATCGTCGACCAGGTCGATGCGATGAAGCGGCTGGTGAACGAATTCCGCGACTACGCGCGGCTGCCCGCGGCCGACCTGAAGCCGGTCGACCTGAACGCATTGCTGACCGACGTGCTCCAGCTCTATCACGTGGAGAACCTGCCCATCACGCTGCGCTCCGAACTCGACGAGCGCTGCCCGCCGGTTCGCGGCGACGCGCAGCAGATCCGCCAGGTCATACACAACCTGTTGCAAAACGCCCAGGACGCCGCAGAGGCGGCCGCCGTCGTCACCGGCAAGATGGGCGAGGTGGTCATTCGCACGCGGCTCGGCGATTCGGGCCAGCGCGTGCGCCTGACGGTGCAGGACAGCGGCCCCGGCTTTGCCGACAACATCCTGAAGCGCGCGTTCGAGCCGTACGTCACCACGAAAACAAAAGGTACCGGTTTGGGCCTTGCGGTGGTCAAGAAAATTGCCGATGAACACGGTGCGCGCATCGAGCTTTCGAACCGCGTGGTGGACGGGGCTGTAGCAGGGGCGCAAGTCTCGCTATCATTCGCGCTGGCAAGCGAGCCGCGGGCAGCGGTCGCTCACACCGAAGATTCGAAGTCTTCTGCCGCCTGAGCACACGCGATTCCGTCGCACAGGCGACGGATCGGCCGGCGGACCTCAACACATCTTGCAGACACCAGCGCACACAATAAGCAGCACTCATGGCAAACATTCTCGTGGTCGATGACGAGCTGGGCATCCGGGACCTGCTCTTCGAAATTCTCAATGACGAAGGCCACAACGTGGAGCTCGCGGAAAACGCCGCCGAAGCACGCGCTGCGCGCCAGCGTGCACGGCCCGACCTCGTGCTGCTCGACATCTGGATGCCGGACACCGACGGCGTCACGCTGCTCAAGGAGTGGTCCACCTCGGGCCTGCTGAGCATGCCGGTGATCATGATGAGCGGCCACGCCACCATCGACACCGCGGTCGACGCGACGCGCATCGGCGCCTTCGCCTTCCTCGAGAAGCCGATCACCATGCAGAAGCTGCTCAAGGCGGTGGAGCAGGGCCTGGCACGCGAGAGCGCACGCCGCGCCGCCGCTGGCGTGGTGCCCGCGCCCGTCACCGGCACGCAGGCCGCGGCGATCACCACCACGGGCGACAGCCTGCTGATGGCATCGCTGGCGTCCGTGCCCGTGGCCGAGACCGGCCCGCAATCGACCCAGAGCTTCGACCTCGACCGCCCGCTGCGCGATGCGCGCGACGGTTTCGAGAAGGCTTACTTCGAGTTCCACCTGGCGATGGAGAACGGTTCGATGACGCGCGTGGCCGAGAAAACCGGCCTCGAGCGGACCCATCTCTACAGAAAACTCAAACAACTTGGTGTGGATCTTTCCCGAGGACGCAGAAGCGCTGTATAATTCGAGGCTGCACACAATTGCAATGGCCCGGTAGCTCAGTTGGTAGAGCAGCGGATTGAAAATCCGCGTGTCGGTGGTTCGATTCCGCCCCAGGCCACCAAATCAAAGCCCCTGATTCTGAAAAGAGTCAGGGGCTTTTCGCTTGTGGCGCCGCTTCAGCCAACCGCGCCCCCCGCGCGCGACCCATGACTTTCGTCACTTACGCCCGCAGCAGGCGCTGGCTAGCATCGCAGGCTGCCCGGCATTGGAGCCGGTCTTTCACCGAGATCGACGCCACCCCGCCATGCCGGCCCCCTTGTTCCGACCCGCCCTCGAATACCTCAGCGTGGAGCACGGCGTGCCCGCCAAGTTTCGCGCACGTGTGTCGTACCAGGGAAAGATCGGCGTCATCACGCGTTCCAGCGGCGACTGCGTGCGGGTCAAGTTCGAGGGCTCGCGCTACGGTGTGCCGATCCATCCGACGGAACTGATCTACCTCGACGCCGACCCGGCGCCGGGCGCGTAAGCCGGCCTGCCCGGTTCCGCCGCGGCCCCACCGGCGACTGCCGCTATGGCAAATGTCCTGCACCCGTCGTCGCCGGCGGATGGCGGTGCGGCAGCGCCGCGCACCGAAGACTCCGTGCATTCGCATAGATGACACCCGCACAGAGCCCGAGGAGCCGCCCATGTCCCAGCCGACCCCCGCCAAGCCATCCACGCACGAAGAACCCGAAGTCACGCAGGAAGAGTCCGTGCCCAGCGACGGCCGGGACACCGAGGGCGAGCGCCTGATGAAGGACGTGGCCAATCGCAAGCTCCACGACGAGGGTGAGGCCGAGCACAAGACGCCCGAGAAGTCCGGCAAATCCGGGAATTCCGAGAAATCCGACAGGCAACCCGAAAAACAAGGCGGCAAGCAGGACCCGGCCTGAAGCCGCCGTCATGAGCCTCCAGGCCGCCCAGGCGGCGCCCCCCGTTTCGATGCCGGCCGACAACGCCGGCGCGCACGCATCGCTCTGGCAGCGCTGCCGCCGATGGGTGCTTCCCCTGCTCGGCGTCGCCGTGCTGGGCCTGCTGCTGTCGCACGCGCACAAGGTCGACTGGGCCGGCGCGTGGCAGGCGCTGCAGCGCTACTCGCCGTGGCTGCTGCTCGCGGTGCTGGGCCTCGCCACCGCGAGCCACGCGCTGTACGGCTGCTTCGACCTGATCGGCCGGCGCCACCTGCGCCACCGCCTGCCATGGTGGCGCACGTGGGCCATCGCCGTCACCAGCTACGCGTTCAACCTCAACCTCGGTTCGCTCGTGGGCGGCATCGCGATGCGTGCGCGCCTGTACGCGCGCGCCGGCCTCGACGACGCGACGGTCGCACAGGTGGTCGGCCTCAGCCTGCTCACCAACTGGCTGGGCTACGGCCTGCTGGCCGGCGGCCTGTTCGCGGCCGGCGTGATCGAGCCGCCGCGCCAGGCGCACATCGGGCAGGGCGCGTTGCGCGCGCTCGGCGTGGCGATGATCCTGCTGGCGCTGGGCTATGTGGCGGCATGCGCGGTCTCGCGCAAGCGCGAATGGGCGTTCAGGGGCAAGCGGCTCCGTTTGCCCAACGCGCGCATCGCCGTGACGCAACTCGCGCTGTCCACCGCCAACTGGGCCTTGATGGGCACCGCCATGTACCTGCTGCTGGGCCAGAAGGTGCCGTACGCCACCACGCTGAGCGTGTTGCTCGCCGCTTCCATCGTCGGCGTGATCACGCCGATCCCGGCCGGCCTGGGCGTGCTCGAGGCGGTGTACCTCGCGCTGCTGTCGGGCACGGTGAAGCAGGGCGCGCTGATGGGCGCGGTGCTCGCGTACCGCGCGCTGTACTACCTGTTGCCGCTGGCCGGCGGGGTGGTGCTGTATCTGTTTCTCGAACGTTATGCATCGACCCACCCCGGCGAGAGCGAAAAAGAGGACGAGAAAAAGGAAGAGGGCGTCAGGCCGCCTGAAGCACCAGCTGCGTCTGCGTGACCACCGCGCACAGCTTGCCCTCGGCATTGGTGACCGAGGTCTGCCACACGTGCGTGGTGCGGCCGCGGTGCAGCGCCACGCAGGTGCCCGTCACCGTGCTGCCGAGCTTCGCGCCCGCGATGAACTTGGTGCTCGAGTCGGTGGTCGTCGTGCGCTGGCCTTCGCCGAGGTTGACGATGGTGCCGACGGCGCCGAGCGTGTCGGCGAAGGCCATGTACGCCCCGCCGTGCAGGATGCCGCCGGCCGTGCACAGGTCGGCGCGCACTTCCATCCGCGCGACCACGCGGTCGGGCGCGAGCTCGGCGAGCTTCACGCCCATCAGTCCGGGGAACAGCGTATCGAGCAGCGTCTGGAGCGCGGCGATGTCGTGCATGGGTGTCTCCTCGTGATCGGGGCTTCGATACTAAACAGAGCCCTGCGCGCAGGCAAAGCACCGCGGCGTCATTGACGACCAAGGCACCGGCGCGTCATGGCCGCAGAAAGCACCAGCGCATCACTGACGCGCGTTCGGCGTCGCACGCGCCAGCAGCCGGATGTGCTCGAAGTCCAGCAGCTCCAGCGCCTGGCGCACCGCGTCGACCAGCGCCGCATGCCGCGTGTCGGCCGCCAGGCGGTCGGCCCATTCGTGCAGGTCGCTCCAGCGGCCGTCGCGCGCGAGCATCTCGAGTTCGTCGCGCACCTCGGCGGGCAGCGGCGCAATCGCGGGCGGCGGCGCGCGGCGCGTGCGGGGCGCCGCCACCGGCGTCATCGGTGACTTGGGGCGCGGCGGGCTTGCGGCAACGGGCAACAGCTCCTTCGGCGCGTCTTTCACGATCACCGAGAAGCGCACGCGCGTGCCCAGGTTGCGGTGGCTCTCCAGCAGCAGCCGCCCGCCCATGTGCTGCACGATGCTGCGCGCAATCACCAGCCCGAGCCCGTTGCCCTGCGCACTGGGCGCGCCCTGCGCGAAGGCCTGCAGGATGCGCGCCTGGTCTTCCTCGTCAATGCCGACACCGCTGTCCCACACCTCGAACTTCAGCCGCCACGAATCCGCGCGCGGACGCGCCTGCACGCGCAGGCCGATCTTGCCGTCGCGCGTGAACTTGGCGGCGTTCGACAGCAGGTTCAGCAGCACCTGCTGGAAGCGCTTGCTGTCCAGGTACACGCCGACCGGCAGCGCGTCCTGCACGTCGAGCTCGAACCGGTTGTGCTGGCGCTGCGCGAGCGTTTCTGCGTACTGGGCGATGTCGTCGATCAGCGCGCGCAGGTGCACCGGCACGGGCTCCACCGCGAAGGGCAGCAGCTCGCTCCTGGCGTAGTCCAGCAGGTCGTCGATCAGCGCGAGCTGGTAGGCCACGCTGCGCTCGATGGCCTGCAGCCGCTCGGGCGGCGGCGCGTTGTCGTCGCGCAGCAGGCGCACGTTGCCGATGATGGTCGACAGCGGCGCGCGCAGGTCATGGCTGATGTAGGCCATGAGCCGCGTCTGCTCGCGCGCCTGGTGTTCGGCCTGCTCGAGCGCGGCGTTCAGCGCGTGCGTCTTGCGCGCCACTTCCTCCTCCAGGCGCTGCTGTTCCTCGGCCTGCCAGTGCACCAGCGTGCGCTGCGCGGCGCGCCGCTGCCGCGACAGGTGGTGCATCCACGCGGACAGCGCCACCAGGCCCACCAGCATGCCCGGGAAGCCGAGCGCATAGGCGTCGAAGCCGGGCACCATGAGCGTCGGCATCGCGACCTCGACCAGCCGCAGGCACACGCCGACGGTGACGATGCCCATCGCGCCGAAGGCCAGCCGGCCGCCCGGCCCCGCGCGCCGCATGTAGACGAAGCTGCTGATCGTCAGCGCGATCATGGCCAGCGGCGCGTTCCACGCTCCGATCCTGGCGAAGGGCGTGTACGGGCCCCACAGCATGCCCAGCACCGCAACGCCGTGCAGCGCGGCCAGCAGCACGAGCACGGGCAGGCCGGGCGCGCGCACCGGGCCGCGCCGCGACGCCGCGTACATGCGGGCCATCAGCGCGAGCACGCAGCAGCCCGCGGTGACGCCGACCGCGCGGTAGCTCCACTCGACGCTGTCGGGCCACAGCAGCAGCCGTGCATGGCCGCGGTAGACGCTCTCGTAGAGCGCCACGAACGCGAAGCCCAGGCTCTGCAGCGCCATCGGCACGGTGCGGGTGATGAACCACAGCGCCAGCGAGTACACCGCGAACACCAGCAGGCAGCCCACCAGCAGGCCGTCGAGCAGCGCATGGCTGCTCTCGCTCTCGCGCCAGCTGTCGGCCGTGTGCAGTTCCGGCGCGAGCTTGACGCTGTTGCGTGTCTGCACGCGCACCAGCACGCGCGCCTGTTCGCCGGGCAGCAGGTCGAGCGACAGGGTCGGTACGCGATCACGCACCGCGCGCAGCGGCACCGACACGC
The DNA here is from genome assembly GCF_900112425.1 of Variovorax sp. OK212. GTDB lineage: Bacteria > Pseudomonadota > Gammaproteobacteria > Burkholderiales > Burkholderiaceae_C > Variovorax. Next base: position 22,682 of record NZ_FOLP01000001.1, read on the forward strand.
CGGCCCGCTCGAGGGTCCACGCGGCCTGGCCGTCCACTTCTTTGCGCACGTGAAAGTCCACGTGCTGCAGCCAGGTGGCGTCGAGCACCAGCCGCAGCGGCTGGACCGCGCCGGTGTCGTTCGACAGCGAAAGCCGCAGCCAGAAGACCGACTTCGAGGAACCCGGGCGCATGCGGGCCGCGTTGCCGGGCTGGAAGCTGTCGGGCGCATCGCTGCCCAGGGCATCTACCTCCTCGAGCGACAGCTGCGCGCTGGTGTCCTCGAGCACCTCCACGTGCGTGTCGAGCACCACCGGCCAGCGCGTGTCGTCGTTCACATGCAGCGTGGCGGCCCGCGCGGCGGGCGAGCCCGCCAGCCAGAAGGCAGCGCACAGCATGAAGGCGCAGAAACTGCGCAGGGCCGCGGCGGTCACCGCCGCGTCAGGCCGGTGCCATCGGCGGTGGCGGACAACGAGAGTGCGGCTCGCGTGGTGCATGCGGCGCCTGCCGGTACGCCGTCGGCGTGCGGCCGAAGCGTTCGCGGAAGGCGGTCGAGAAGTTGGCCGCGCTGGAGAAGCCCACCGCCAGCGCCACTTCCTCCACGCTCAGCGCCGAGCCCGCGAGCAGCCGCTGCGCTTCGGCCAGGCGCGTCTCGCGCACGAACTCGAACACCGAGCGGCCGGTCTGTTCGCGGAACACGCGCGACATCCGCTTCTCGTGCGTGCCCACGCGCGCCGCCAGCGCGGGCAGGGTGGGCACGTTCGCGAGGTCGGCGCGCACCTGGCGCTCGACCGCCTGGGCGAGCACGCGATCGGCGTGGCTCACGATCGCGGCGCCGGCATCCGTTGCACTTGCCCCCCTCGCGTTCTCCAGCGCGGTCTGCGCCTGCGCGATGCAGGCCCGGGCCTGCTGCCGGCTGCCCGCCAGCGCCAGGTGCACCGCCACGCGCGCCAGCACTTCCGCCGGCTCGAAGGGCTTCAGGATGTAGTCGACCGCGCCTTCGCGCAGCCCGGTGAGCCGCTCTTCCACCGAACTCGACGAGGTCACGAAGATCACCGGGATGTGCGCCGTCGCGGGGTCGGCCTTCAGCAGCCGGCAGGTCGCGTAGCCGTCGGTGGCGCCCATGCGCACGTCCAGCAGCACCAGGTCGGGCAGCAGCGCCGTCGCCCGGCGGTAGCCCTGCAGTGCTTCGAACGCCAGGCTGATGCGGTGGCCGGCGTCGCGCAGCGCGCCGAGCAGCAACTGCAGCTCTTCGATGTTGTCGTCGATGACGAGGATGTGCGCGCGCCGGGGCGGCGTGGTCGACCAGTAGGACATGGGGGTCGAGCGTAGGGGAGCATGGCCGAAACACAGTGTGATTAAGTTCACATTCCGTTGCATTCGTAAACAATTGTCATCTAAAGCAAACCTTTTGTCCGGAATGGCAAAAGTCGGCATGCGAGGCAGGTCCAAGAATCCCGCTCTTTCCGGAGCACCCCGCCGCAGCCAGTGGCGACAGAACAAACGGTGCCCGGTCCATCAGAGCCATCACGAGGGACGGGATGTCCAGGACCCCATCGAATCTGTCGGGCGCGTCGTCGCGACGCGACCTGCTTTCCAACCCTGCGCCGCTGTCGTTGCCGCTTCATCGCTGGCGCCAGCGCCTGTCCCGCCTGGCGCTGCCGCTGGCGGGCCTGCTGTTCGCCGCCGCCGCGCAGGCGGTGCCGCAGGTGTCCAGCCTGGTGCACGCCCCCGACATCCTTCCCGCCGGCGGCACGGTGACCAGCACCGTCACCATCGCCGAGACCGACAGCCTGGCGATCGGCGCGCCGGGGGCCTCCTTCACCTATGAGATCCCCGTCAACACGATCTACATGGGCACCGGCGCGGTGCCGGTGGGCAGCTGTTCGTCGACCGTGACCGCGGGCAGCGCCGGCCCGGGCATGCTCACCTGCTCGGGCATCACGCTCGCCGCCAACCAGTTGCGCAACTTCGAGGTGCTGCTGCGCACCACCACGCAGGGCACGCTGAGCGTCAAGGCCACGCCCAGCGGCGGCGGCTCCAGCGAGACCAAGACCATCACCGTGAACCAGGGCGCCGACATCGGCGTGGCCATCAGCGCGCCGGCCAGCGCGCCGAGCGGCACCACCGTGCCGATCGTCTTCACGCTCACCAACAACGGCCCCGACGCCAGCTCGGGCTCGACGCTGACCTATCCCATTCCCACCGGCCTGTCGGTGGCGGGCACGGGCCTGCCGTCGGGCTGCTCGGTCAGCGCCAGCCTGCTGACCTGCGACGTGGCCAGCATCGCCGTCAACGGCACCCGCACGCTCAGCGTCAACGGCGTGGTCACCGCGGGCGCGGGCTCCACCATCACGCACCAGCCGGCCGTGGCGTCCGCGGGTTCCATCGGCGACGGCGTCTCCACCAACAACAGCGCCACCGCCAACACCAGCGTCACCGCGGGCTACGTGCTCGCGCTCGCCAAGAGCCATGACGGCGGCCAGCTGCTGGTGGGCCAGCGCTTCAACTTCCGGCTGAGCCCGAGCTTCAGCGGCAGCGCGCCCACGGGCGTCACGCTGAGCGACACGCTCCCCGCCAACTTCTCGATCCAGGCGCCGATTCCCCCGGTCGGCGGCTGGAACTGCTCGGTCAGCGGCCAGATCGTCAGCTGCACGCGCGCCGACATCGGCGGCAACGGCGGCGCCAGCGTGGCGCTCGGCGACATCAGCATCCCGGTGATCGCCATGACCGCCGGCACCGGCATCGTCAACCAGGCCACGGTGAGCGCCACCGGCCCCATCGCCAGTTCAGCCACCGGCAGCGTGCCGGCCGACGTGGCGGTGTCCGCCGCCGACTTCCGCGCCGACAAGCGCCGCAGCTGGCCGCAGAACAACGTGCCGCTGGGCCAGGCCTTCGACTACCAGGTCGGCAGCACCAACCTCGGCAGCACGCGGCTCTTGGCCGGCAGCACCCTGCAGCTGGTCGACGACCTGCCGGCCGGCGTGCAGATCAACAGCGTCACCGAGCGCGACGGCTACACCTGCGTCGTGACCAAGGGCGGCGCACCCGTCGTGCCGAGCGTGGCCGTGCCGGTGCCCGGCCCCGCCACCGTGACCTGCACGCGCACGCTCACCGCCGACATCGGCGTGGACACCTCCAACGGCAGCGCCGCGCGCAACGGCGGCTACATCGTCGTGAACGCCACCATTCCGGCCGCGCCGCCGGGCGGGCAGATCGTCAACAGCATGTGCGTGAACGCGGCGCTGCCCGCGAGCGCGCCCACCCTGGGCGCCGACCCCGACGCCAACACCGGCAACGACTGCGTGAGCCTGGCCACCGGCGCGAACGACGGCGCCACCGCCGCCGACGTGAAGGTGCTCAAGCGCGTGGTGGGCATCGGCGACGCCACCGGCAACCGCCAGGTCGCGGGCCAGAACATCACCTGGGAAATCGAGGTCGTCAACACCGGCCCGTCCGAAGCGCAGAGCGTGGCCGTCACGGACGCCTTCGCCCAGGTCATCGGCGCCGGCATCGTCACCCAGACCCCCAACGGCGGCACCTTCTCCGGCACCTGCGCGCTGCCGGCCAACGGCGGCGGCTTCGGCGCGGCGTCGCTCTCGGGCTGCACGCTGTCGACGCTGCCGGTCTGCCGCGCCAGCACCGACCCCGCCAGCGCGCTGCCGCTGTGCCCGGTGATCCAGGTCGTCGCCCGGCATTACGGCGACGGCGCCTCGGCCGCCGACCACGGCTTCCAGATCGGCAACACGGCGCGCGCCGTGGCCGCCACGCCGGCCGACCCGAACCTGGCCAACAACGACGGCAGCACCACCGCCTACCTGGTGGCGCGCACCGACATGACGGTCACCAAGACGGCCAGCCCGGCCTCGGTGCCGGTCGGCCAGATGCTCACCTACACGCTGACGGCCATCAACCGCAACGTGCCGCAGAGCCTGAGCCGTGCCTACGGCGTGAGCGTGACCGACACGCTGCCGGCCAACCTGATGTTCATCTCGGCCACGGCCTCCAACGGCGGCGTCTGCGCCACCACGCCCAGCACCACGCAGCCCACCGGCACCGGCATCACCAACAACCAGCTCGCGTGCACCTGGGGCGCGCTCGACCGCAACGTGCAGCAGACCGTCACGGTGCGCGTGCGGCCGCTGTACGCGCTCAACGGCGCCAGCGTGACCAACGGCGTGCACGTCGCCACCGCCACGCCCGAGCTCGACACGACCAACAACGACGCCAGCGCGCCGGTGACCGTCACCGCGCCCGTGTACGACCTGGTCGTCACCAAGCACGACGACACCGACCCGGTGAACGTGGGCGACGACGTCGGCTACACCGTCACGGTGTCGAACAACAGCGCGTCGACCGCGGAAGACGTGCGCATGACCGAGCTGCTGCCACTGGCGCTCGCCGGCGGCGAGGCCCCGCCCACGCTGGTGTCGGTGACCGCGCCCGCGGGCACCTCCTACGTGCTGGCCGGCGGCGCGGCCGTCGGCTCGGCCGGCGGACAGATCGTGTTCACCATCCCGACGCTGGGCGGCACCGGCCCCACGGCCACCGGCGACCTCAACTCGCTGCAGTTCCGCGTGGTGCTCAAGGGCGTGTCGCGCGGCACCTTCCAGAACAACGCCAAGGTCGACTTCTTCGACGACGGGCGCGACAACTACGACGTCAACAAGGGCAACAACGCGGTGGCCGAGAACACCACGTTCCGCTACAAGGCCGACGTGCAGGTGGTCAGCAAGGCTGCCATGTCGAGCGGAACCACCACGCCGCTGGCCGCGGTGTCGACGACCCAGACCTTCGACTGGCTCGTGCAGCTGCGCAACAACGGCCCCGACCCCGCCGAGACCACCACCTTCACCGACACGCTGCCCTCGCCGCTGGTGCTGGCCGGCCCGCCGGTGTTCACCGTGACCGGCGGCGTGTTCACGCCCACCGCGCCCACCTGCACCGGCGCGGCCGGCGGCACGGCCGTGAGTTGCGCCATCACCTCGATGCCCGCCAACGGCACGGCCACCGTGCGCATCCCGGTGCGCTTCAGCGGCGCCGCGCCGGCCAACGGCACCGTGCTCAGCAACCGCGCGCACATCGTCACCACCGGCTCGGCCGACACCAACGGCGGCACCGACCCTGACGGCGGCAACAACTTCAACGACGGCCAGGTCGTGGTGCAGAACAGCGCGCTCTCGGGGCGCGTGTACGAAGACCTGAACGGCAACGGCACCATCGAGGCCGGCGAGCCCGGCATTGCCGGCGTCACCCTGCGCCTGAGCGGCACCGATGCGGTCGGCAACGCGGTCTCGATGGTCACCACCACCGACGCCAACGGCAACTGGGGCTTCACCGTGCCCGCGGGCACCTACAGCGTGGTGGAAGACCAGCCCGCCGCGTACCAGCCCGGCATCACGCGCGCCGGCACCGTCACTGGCGCGGGCAGCACGCCCGGCGCCGTGCCGCCCGGCACGTCGAACGGGCCCAACGGCTCCAACGCCAACCGCATCGACGCCATCGTGCTCGGCACCGGCGGCACCTCCCCGGCGAACAACTTCGGCGAAGTGCGCGCCGCGAGCCTGGCCGGCCGCGTCTACCAGGACGCCGACTACAACGGCACCGCCAGCGCGGGCGACCCCGGCATCGCCGGCGTGACCGTGAAGCTCACCGGCACCGACATGTTCGGCAACCCGGTGTCGCTGACCACCACCACCGCCGCGGCCACCGGCAACTACGCCTTCGGCAACCTCGTGCCCGGCAGCTACACGCTGACCGAGACACAGCCCGCGGCCTTCGCCGACGGCGCGGACGCGGCCGGCACCGCCGGCGGCACCGTGGCCAACGACGTGGTGAGCGCCATCGCGCTGCGGTCCAACGTCGCCGCCACCGGCTACGACTTCGGCGAGCTGCTCACGCGCATTCCGGTGCGCGTGTTCGTCGACCCCAACAACGACGGCATTCCGCAGGCCGGCGAGACCGGCATTCCCAACGTCGAGCTGCGCCTCACGGGGACCGACGCCGCGGGCAACGCGGTGAACATCGTCGCGGTGCCCACCGGCACGGCCGGCGGCTACGAGTTCCGCAACGTGCCCCCGTCGGGCGCGGGCGGCTACACCATCACCGAGACCCAGCCGGCCAACTACGCGCCGGGCAAGGCCAACAACAACGGCAACCCGGGCACGCCGCAGGGCGGCGGCAACGTCATCACGGGCGTGACCGTCTCGGCCACCAGCGTGCCGCTCACGCAGGGCGAGTACTACTTCGGCGAGCTGCTGCCCGCCGGCATCTCGGGGCGCGTGTACTACGACCGCGACGGCAACGGCGCGCAGGGCGCACCGGCCACCGAGCCCGGCATCGCGGGCGTGACCATCACCGTCACCGGCATCGACATCAACAACCAGCCGGTGTCGCGCACCACCGTCACCGACGCCAGCGGCAACTACAGCTTCGCGGACCTCGGCGCGGGCACCTACACCGTGACCGAGACGCGGCCCGCGGGCTACGAGCCCGGCCTCACGCACGCCGGTCTCGTCGCCGGCACGGGCAGCGTGCGCGGCACCGTGCCCACCACCGGCGCCGGCGTGAGCAGCGGCCCCAACGGCTCGACCGCCAACGTGATCCGGGACATCGTGCTCGGCGCCGGCGTGGCCGACGCGGGCTCGACCGGCAACAACTTCTCGGCTGTGAAGCCGGCCAGCCTCTCGGGCTACGTGTACGCCGACGTGGCACCGTCCAACGGCACGCGCGACAGCGGCGAGCCCGGCATCGGCGGCACCACCGTGCGCGTCAGCGGCACCGACTTCCTGGGCAACGCCGTCACGCGCACGGTGCAGACCGCCGCCGACGGCCGCTACCTGGTCGACACGCTGACCCCCGGCACCTACCAGATCGACGAGACGCAACCCGCCGGCATGGCCGACGGCCCCGAGTCGCTGGGCACCGTGGGCGGCGCGCCGCGCGGCAGCGCCAACCCCGGCGGCACCAACGACCGCTTCGGCGGCCTCGCGCTGGTGTCGGAAGAAGCGGGCATCGACTACAACTTCGGCGAGCGCGGCGGCCAGATCGCGGGCTGGGTGTACGTGGACGCCAACAACGACGGCGTGCGCCAGGCCACCGAGGCCGGCATCGCGGGCGTGAGCGTCACGCTCACCGGCCGCTCGGCCAGCGGCCTCGTGGTGAACGCCACTGCCGTCACCGACGCCAGCGGCCGCTACGTCTTCACCGGCTTGCTGCCGGCCGACGCCGCGGGCTACACGCTGCGCGAGACGCAACCGGCCACCTACGCCGACGGCCTCGACGCCGTGGGCACGCTCGACGGCGCGCCCAGCGGCACGCTGGGCAACGACGTCATCAGCGCCATCGCCTACCGCGGCGGCAACGGCGACAACTACAACTTCGGCGAACGCGGCGCATCGCTGGCGGGCACCGTCTACAACGACGCCAACCGCAACGGCACGCGCGAGCCGCAGGACCTGCCGATCGCGGGCGTGACCGTCACGCTCACCGGCACCGACGCCGCGGGCCAGCCGGTGACGCGCACCGCCGTCACCGACGCCAACGGCCGCTACGAGCTGCCCGGCCTGCCCCTGCCCGGCAGCGGCGGCTACACGCTCACCGAGACGCAGCCCGCCGGCTACGACGAAGGCATCGCCGTGCCCGGCACGCTGGGCGGCACGGCGGCCGGCCCGAACCAGATCCGCGTGAGCTTCACCGGCCTGGACGCGCACGGCACCGGCTACGACTTCAACGAGCACAGCAACCAGCCCGCCTCGCTCACCGGCACCGTGTGGTTCGACCAGAACCACAACCGCACGCGCGAATCGGGCGAAGGCCAGGGCGAGGGCTGGACCGTGGAGCTGCTGCGCTGCGCCGACGGCGGCAACGCCTGCTCGGAAACCGCGGCCACCGTGCTCTACACCGTGACCACCGGCGCCGACGGCAGCTACCGCTTCGGCGACCTCGTGCCCGGCGAGTACCGCGTGCGCTTCCGCTCGCCCGACGGCCGCACCGTGGGCGGCGTGTGGCCGACCGACGCCGCGCAGAACGGCGCCGGCGGCCCGTACCCGACCCCGGCCGCGAGCGACCCGCGCTTCAGCATCAAGGTGCGCGTGAACGCGGGCGCCAACGTGCAGAAGCAGGACCTGCCGTACGACCCGGGCGGCGTGGTGTACGACAGCGTGAGCGGCACGCCCGTGCCCGGCGCCGTGGTGCGCCTGGTCGGCCCGAGCGGCTTCGACCCCGCGCAGCACCTGCTGGACAAGCGCGACAGCTACACCACCGGCCCCGGCGGCTATTACGACTTCTTCGTGCTGCCGGGCGCACCGGCCGGCGAGTACCGCCTGGTCGTCACGCCGCCGGGCGCCTACCTGCCTTCGTCGATGTACCCGGCCGCGGCCGGCGCGCTGGGCACGCAGTCGTGCGCGGCGCCCGCCAACGGCCCGGCGCCCGCGCAGGTCAACCCCTGCGTGGTGAGCCCCGGCGCGGCCCTGGTGCCGGGCGCGGGCTACTACCTGGTGTTCCAGATGCCGGGCGGCGGCGGCCAGCACGTGGTGGCCAACAACATTCCGCTCGACCCGTCGGACGCCACGCTCATCGAGCTGCGCAAGACCACCTCCAAGCTGACCGTGAAGAAGGGCGAGCTGCTGCCGTACCGCATCACGGCGCGCAACACGCGCGGCAACGCCGTGCCGGGCGTGGCCGTGGTCGACACGCTGCCGCCGGGCTTCCGCTACATCCAGGGTTCGCTCACCGTGCGCACGCTGCCCGGCGGCGCGGCGCTGCCGGTGGTGCCGCAGGTCAGCGGGCGCCAGCTCGTGGTGCCCGGGCAGAACTTCGCGCCCAACGAGACCAGGGAGTACCTGATGGTCGCGGGCGTGGGGGTCGGCGTGGGCGAGGGCGAGTTCGTCAACCAGGTCGTCGCGCTGCAGGGCGTGGGCGGCCGCACGCTGTCGAACCTGGCCACCGCCACCGTGCGCGTGGTGCCCGACGCGCTGTTCGACTGCACCGACGTGATCGGCAAGGCCTACGACGACAGGAACGCCAACGGCTACCAGGACGAGGGCGAGCCGGGCCTGGCCAACGTGCGCATCGCCACCGTCAACGGCGTGCTGGCGACCACCGACGCCGAAGGCCGCTACCACATCGCCTGCGCCGCCATTCCGAAGGAAGGCACCGGCAGCAACCTGGTCCTCAAGCTCGACGAGCGCACGCTGCCCTCGGGTTACCGCACCACCAGCGAGAACCCGGCGGCCGAGCGCGCCACGCGCGGCAAGGTGCTGAAGATCAACTTCGGCGCCACCGTGCACCGCGTGGTGCGCCTCGCGCTGCAGGGCGCGGCCTTCGACGAAGGCGCCGCCACGCTGAGCGCCGGCTTCGTGGGCGAGCTCGATCGCACGGTCGCCGTGCTGGCCGCGAAGACCTCGGTGCTGCGCCTGGCCTACAAGGCCGCGGCCGGCGAGGCCGGGTCGCTGGGCCGCCAGCGCACCGACGCGGTGAAGGCCGCGGTGCTCGCGCGCTGGAAGCAGTTGGGCGAACAGCGCGCCGGACGCAACGAGCCGCCGCTGTTCAACCTGGACATCGAGGTCGAACTCGTGCCCGCCCAGGCCGCTTCGGAGGAGGTGAAGCCATGACGCGAGGACACAGCACCACCGCCATGACCCGCCCCTCCACACCGAACCCGATCCAGCGAGCCGACATGAGAAGAAGAAAGCTGCCCCAGCGCATGACCCTGGCGGGTGCCGTCACCGCCGCCTGCCTGGGCATGAGCCTGGCCGCCGCGCAGGACCTTGCAACCGATGGCGCACAGGCAAGCGCCGTGCGCGGGCGCATGCTCGACCGCGCCGCCGCCGACCCGCGCGCGGTGGAGATCGACGGCGCGCGCCACCTGCCGCGCGGCAGCGAGCGCGAGCTGCCCAAGGCGACCTTCGTGCTCGGCGACGCACCCGCACCACCGGCTGCCGCACCCGCTACAGCCGCCGCACCGGTCGCCGCCGCTGCGTCGTCCGCCGAGCGCAGCGACACCGGCACGCCGCATTTCGATTCCGGCGCCGACAGCCTCGCGCCCGCCGACCGCGCGCAGCTCGAGCGCATCGCCGCGCAGGTGAAGGGCCGCGACGGCCTGCGCTTCGAGATCGTCGGCCACACCGACGCGCAGCCGCTGGGCGCGAAGTCGCGCGAGCGCTTCGCCGACAACCACGCGCTGGGCCTGGCCCGCGCGCAGCAGGCCGCGCGCTACCTCACCCAGCGCCTGGGCCTGGACGAAGCGGCCGCCTCCGCCACCTCGCGCGGCCCCGACGCGCCCGTGGCCGTGCCCGCCGTCGACCCCTCCAACTGGGCCGCCAACCGGCGCGTGGAAGTGCGCGTGTACTGGCGCGATGCACCCGCTGCCATGGCCGCCGCCGCCACGGCGCCGGCCGACCCCGGCATCTGCCGCACCTTCACCGCCTTCGGCACCGACGATGCGCCGCTGCGCCTGAGCGTGGACGGCGAGCTGCTGACCGGCACCAGCACAGCCGGCACCACCGGCACCACCGGCACCGCCAGCGCCGACCGCCAGCGCTGTGTCGACGTGCAACTCGAGCGCAACCAGCTTCGCCTGCAGTACGACAACCTCTCGCAGCCGCGCCGCCTGAGCGCCAGCGCCTGGCCCACCACCGTGGTGGCCGGCGACACCGTGCGCTTCGCCGGCTACAGCAACTACCTGCTGTTCACCTCGAAGGCCGAGCTGCGCGTGTACACCGCCAACGACGTGATGCAGCGCCGCCTGCTGGCCACCGTGCCGCTGGACGCCGGCCTGCGTGGCGAGTGGCAGGTGCCCGCGGGGCTGGCGGATCGCCTCGCCGAGGCGGCCACGGGCAAGCTGTACTACCGCGTGCGCGTGTACGACCGCCAGGGCCGCTTCGACGAAACCGACGACCTCTCGCTCACGCTGGCCAAGCGCCACAAGCCCGAGACCGGCACGCCGATCGACCCCGCGCGCGAACTGCTGCGCGGCTACGGCAACAACAACATCGCCATTGCCAACATCCCGTTGAGCGCCGGCACCGTCACCGCCAGCGGCGCGGCCATCCGCCCCGGCGAAAGCGTGCGCGCGCTCGGCTTCGCGGTGCCGGTGGACGAGAACGGCCGCTTCGTGTTCCAGCAGCTGGTGCCGCGCCGCGTGCAGACCGGCGAGATCGCCGTCACCGACGCGCAGGGCGCCACGCGCGCCTACCGCCGCGACTTCGAGCTGCCCGCCAGCGACTGGTTCTTCGTGGGCCAGGCCGACCTCACGGTGGGCAGCAACAGCGTGAGCGGCCCGGCCGCGATCATGACCAACGACAAGAACCGCTACGGCGGTGGCGGCTGGAGCGAAGGCCGCATCGCCGGCTACGCCAAGGGCCAGCTCAACGACCGCTGGACGCTCACCGCCAGCGTCGACACCGAAGAGCGGCCGCTGAAGGAGCTGTTTCGCAACCTCGACCGCAAGGACCCGACCTCGCTGTTCCGCCGCTTCGACCCCGAGGACTCGTGGAGCACCTTCGGCGACGACTCCACCACCGTCGAGGACGCGCCCACGCAGGGCCGCTTCTACCTGCGCGTGGACGACGGCCGCTCGCAGGCCATGTGGGGCAACTTCAAGCTCAACTTCGGCGACACCGAGCTCACCCGCGTGAGCCGCGGCCTCTACGGCTTTCACGGCCGCTACCTGGGCGAGGAGTCGACCGCCTTCGGCGAGGCGCGCCTGAAGATCGACGCCTTCGCGGCCGAGCCCGGCACGCTGGCCGCGCGCGAGGAGTTCCGCGGCACCGGCGGCTCGCTGTACTACCTGCGCAACCAGGACATCACGCGCGGCGCCGAGCGCGTGACGCTGGAGATCCGCGACCGCGACTCGGGCTTCGTGCTCAAGCGCACGCAGCTCGTGCCCAGCTCCGACTACGAGATCGACTACCTGCAGGGCCGCGTGCTGCTGTCCGCGCCGCTGCCCAGCCTGTCGGACGACGGTTCGCTGGTGCGCGCCGGCGGCTTCACCGGCATGCCGACCTACCTGGTGGTGGACTACGAATACACGCCGCTGGCCACCACGCTGGACACGCTCGCGGTGGGCGGGCGCGTGTCGTGGTGGGCCAACGACCACGTGGGCGTGGGCGTGACCGCATCGCGCCAGGACCAGATCGGCGGCGACCAGCGCCTGGCCGGCGCCGACATCACGCTGCGCAAGACCGAGAACACCTATGTCAAGGGCGAGTTCGCGCGCAGCAAGGGCCCGGGCACGAGCCAGCTGGATTCGCTGGACGGGGGCTTCAGCTTCACGGGACGCAACGGGTCGCTCGGCAACTCGCTCGGCAATGGCCCCACGGGCAACGCCAACGCGTGGCGCCTCGAAGGCCAGGCCGACCTGGGCGACTACGAGATCCGCGGCGGCGGGCGCGTGAGCGCCTATGCGCAGTCGCGCGACGCGGGCTTCTCCGCGCCCGGCCAGTACGCGAGCAACGCCACGCGCCAGGTGGGCGTGCAGGCCACGGTGCCTTTCGGCGAGAAGGGCGAGGGTGGCGAGCTGCGCCTGAAGGCCGACCGCCGCGACGAGCGCAACGGCTACAACAGCAGTGTGCTCGACGCGCAGTACGCCGTAGCGCTGTCGCCGGACTGGAAGCTCGGCCTGGGCATGCGCTACGACGACAAGACCGGCGACGCGCTCATCACCAGCCCGTCGCTGCCCACCACGCAGGCCGTGTCGGGCGAGCGCGCCGACGCGGCCGTGCAGCTGGAGTACACCGGCAGCGACACCTGGAGCGCCTACGGCTTCGCGCAGAAGACGCTGCGGCGCACCGGCACGCGGCTGGAGAACGACCGTCTCGGCATCGGCGGGCGCTACCGCGTCAACGACAAGCTCGCGCTGCGCGGCGAGGTGTCCACCGGCGACGGCGGCTTTGCCGGCAAGGCCGGCGTCGACTACCAGTACGACGACCGCTCCAGCGTCTACATGACCTACGTGGCCGACACCGGCCGCACCGACGAGAACCTCATCGGCCGCGGCGGCTCGCTGGTGACGGGCGTGCGCTCGCGCGTGGGCGACGGCCTCACGCTGTTCACCGAGCACCGCCAGGCCACCGGCACGCAGCCCGGCCTCACGCATGCCTACGGCGTGCAGTACGCGCCCGACACGCGCTGGACCTTCGGCGTGAACTTCGAGAACGGCTGGATCGGCGCCGAGACGCTGGGCGCCACGCGCCGCCAGGCCGTGGCCTTCACCACCGGCTATTCGAGCGAGCGCCTGAAGTACAGCGGCGGCCTGGAGTACCGCAAGGACGCCACCGCGAGCGAGACGCGCACCAGCTGGCTCGTGAAGAACTCCTTCAGCTGGAAGGTGGACAACGACGCGCGCTGGGTCGGCAAGTTCAACTGGGCCGACAGCGACAGCACCACCGGCACGCTGGCCGCGGCCAAGTACACCGAGGCCATGATCGGCTACGCGCTGCGCCCCGCGCTGGACGACCGGCTGAACCTGCTGTTCAAGTACACCTACCTGTACGACCTGTCGTCGCCGGGCCAGGTGGTGTCGGGCGGCGTCGACTCCACGCTGGGCACCGTGTCCACCACCGGCATCGACTACCAGCAGCGCAGCCATGTGTTCGCCATCGACGCCACCTGGGACCTGAACGAGCGCTGGACGCTGGGCGGCAAGTACGCCTGGCGCCGCGGCGAACTGCGCGCGAGCCGCGACAACTCGTCGCCGTGGTTCAAGAGCTCGGCCGAGCTCGCGGTGCTGCGCGTCGACTGGAAGCTGGTGCGCAACTGGGACTGGATGGTCGAGTGGCGTTCGCTGCGCGCCAGGGAGCTGCAGGACCGCAAGAACGGCTGGGTCACCGCCGCGTACTACCACGTCAACGAGAACCTGAAGGTGGGCGTGGGCTACAACTTCACCGACTACTCCGACAACCTCACCGACATGAGCTACCGCAGCAAGGGGTGGTTCCTGAACGTGCTCGGCAAGTTCTGACGAGGCCCCGCCATGCGCGACCTACGCGACATTCCCATCACGGTTCCGCTGGTCGACATCGCGCAGGCGCTGGCCGCGGCGGGCTGCCCGGTCGACCACCAGGGCCGCTACCAGCTCTACGAGGAGTGGGCGCGCGATTTCCAGGCCGACTTCGAGGCCCGCGCCGCGGCCGGCCGCAAGCCGGGGCGCACCTACCTGCGCGACGTGACGGCGTTCGCGCTGCGCCGCGCGGCGGCCTATGGCTTCGAGGCGCGCAGCGAAGACTTCGGCGCGCGGCTGTGCAGCGAGGCGCGGCTGATCGCCGGCGTGCGCTGAGTCTTCAGCGGCAGGCCGGCGGCCTGCTGCGCGGGCGGTGCCAGGGCGAGGGCAGCGGCGACGGCGCGCCCTCGTGGAAGTCGCCCTGGTGCGGCAGGCGGGGCGAGGCGGTTTCGATGTCGGGCTCCTGCCGCTCCTCGGCGGCGTCAAGCACCCACTGCAGTTCGCTGGGGTGGAACGGCCGGGAGTAGGTGCCGCCGTCGAGCTTCACGCGAAGCACGAAGCCCCGCACCGAGGTCACCGCGCCCGGTTGCCCGTTGACCAGCACCCGCGCGCCGCGACGGGCGGGCACGTTGAACTGGTCGCGTATCGCTTCGTAGGTCATCCAGGTTTCCTTGCATCAGCGTCCCGATCTCACAGTCCCTGGTTCGGTCGAAGCAGCATACGCGTGCCACGGGCGCGCCTGCAACAGAAAGCGACGCGCCCGGCCCGCCGCCGGCCTCAGGACAAACCCGGGGCGGTTGCGCGGCGCAAGGCGGCGCGCGCCAGCAGGCGCGTCGAGTCGAGCGTGGGCAGGGCCGAGTTGCCGTCGTCCAGCACCAGCGGCAGTTCGGTGCAGCCCAGCACCACGGCGTCGCAGCCGCGCGCCTTCAGGCCTTCGATCATCTGCTGGAGCACCGCGGTCGACGCCGCGCGGAACACGCCGCGCACCAGCTCGTCCATGATGATGCGGCCGAGCTCGGCGCGCTCGGGCGCCTCGGGCTTCACGGCGGCCAGGCCCGCTGCGGCCAGCGCCTGCGGATAGACCTCGCTGCCCACCAGCCAGTGCGTGCCCAGCACGCCCACGCGACTGAAACCGCGCGCGGCCGCCTCGGCCGCCACCACCTCCGCGATGTGCAGCCACGGCAGCGGCGAGTGCGGCCGCACCAGGTGCATGGCCTGGTGGATCGTGTTGTCGGGGCACACCAGGAAGTCCGCGCCCGCCGCGGCCAGCTTGCCGGCCGACGACAGCATCAGCTGCGCCACGCCTTGCATGTCGCCGCGGTCGAGCAGCTCGACGTAGGTGGCGAGCGAGTGCGTGTGCATCGAGACCTCGGGGTGCGCGTGCGGCGCGCCCATGTGCGCGGCGCCTTCCACGCAAAGCGTGCGGTAGCAGAGCGCGGCGCCCTCGGCCGAGCAACCGACCACGCCGATGTGCAGTGACATGACAGGACTCCTGGGAAAAGTGGAAACGGAAGAACGAACGACAAAACGAACGATCGACCGGTATGGTGAACGTCCTAGAATCGTTCGTCAAGCCGAACGAACGCGCATCAAAGCGAACACCCCATGGACCTGTCCACCACCTTCGAAAGCAGCCCCGCGGCCGATCCGCTCGGCGCCATGGCGGCGTCGATCAAGCGCGAACGCGAGCGCGCGGGGCTGTCGCTGTCGGAACTCGCCAAGTCGGCGGGCGTGGCCAAGTCGACGCTGTCGCAGCTCGAGGCCGGTGTCGGCAACCCGAGCGTGGAAACGCTGTGGGCACTGGCGGCGGCGCTCGACGTGCCGGTGAGCCGGCTGATCGAGGCGCCGCGTGCGCGCGTGGGCGTGATCCGTGCGGGCGAGGGCCCGAGCACGCGGGCCGAGCGCGGCAACTACGTGGCCACGCTGCTGGCCGCCTCACCGGCGCATGCGCGGCGCGACATCTACCGCCTGCGCGTGCAGCCCGGCAAGCCGCGCGTCTCCAAGCCGCACATGCCGGGCACCACCGAGCACCTGGTGCTGGCCACGGGCCGCGCGAGGGTGGGGCCGGTCGATGCGCCGGTGGAGCTGTTCCCCGGCGACTTCATCAGCTATGCGGGCGACGTGCCCCACCTGTTCGAGGCGCTGGAGCCGGAGACCACGGCGGTCATCGTGATCGAGCACGCTTAGCGCGTGCTGGACAGGCAGCACGGTGGCCCCGGCTAGCGGGACTGCCACTCGGCGAGCCACGACTCCACGCGCAGCTTCACCGCCTTCAGTGCGCCAGCGCGGTCCTTGCGCAGGCCGGGCAAGGTCAGGTGGCACATGTTCTGACCGCGGCGGCGCAGCAGCCCGGCGCCGCTGAACTCGCCTGCGGCGTCGCGGCTCATGCGCAGTTCGAAGGTCCATCCGGCCGGCAGCAGGGGGTTGCATTCCGGGCCGAGGTCTGTGTCCATGTCGGGCCTCTCGAGGGGGATCCTGTGGACCAAGACGGCCAGCATAGACCTGTGCCGAGGCGCCGGGGTGCGCGAGGGCACAAAAACCACGAACGCGACCCCTGCAAGGCTTGCAAGAATGCCTATCGAAGATTTATTTTCTATCTTCGTGAAGTCCTAGCCTCGCCAACTATGAGCATTCATAGACTGATTCGAGAAGGGCGCCAGCGTCTGGGCATGAGCGAGCAGCAGTTCGCCGATGCCGTCGGGGTCAGTCGGGGTGCGGTGCAGCAGTGGGAGAAGCCCGGCGGCACCGCCCCCAAGCGCACCAACCAGCCGCATGTGGCCCGCCTGCTCGGCATCTCCGTGGCCGAGCTGCTGTCCGGGGGATCGAACATCGGCCCGGGCGTGGGCGCGCGCGCCGAAGTGCCGCTGGTCTCCGAAGTGGTGGCCGGCAACTACACCGTCATCGACAACTACAAGCCGAAGAACCAGTTCGAGACCGTGCCCGTCACGGTGCCCGTGAAGCGCCACACCTACGCCCTGCGCGTGAGCGGCGACAGCATGGTGAGCGAGACCGGCGACTCGTTTCCCGAAGGCGCCATCGTCATCGTCGAACCCGAGATGGAGGCCGTGCCGGGCGACTACGTCATTGCGCTGAACGCGAACAACGAGACCACGTTCAAGCAGCTCGTGAAGGACGGCGGCGAGCTCTACCTGAAGCCGCTGAACACCCGCTACCCCATTCGGCCGCTGGGCAAGGCCGCGATCATCGGCGTGGTGCGGGAGTTCTCCAAGCGCTTCCGGTAGCGGCGCGCGCAGGGGCTGAGGGTTGTGGAAAGCAGGCGTTATGGATAGATTTGCCTGCGTTTGATTAATTTTCTATCCGACTGAACAGGCGGCTGCCGCAGGCCTTGGGGCCGTACCCGGCGCCTGACCCCATGGCCATCCAAAGCGAGGAGCACGTGTTCGCGCACCGCGGCTGGACGATCGTCGTCCGGCTGACGGTGGTGCGCGCGGGCGAATGCGTGGCCGGCCATGCCGACCTGCACGAGAACGGCGCGCACCGCTGCCGCCTCGTGTCGGCCAGCGTGATGTCGGACCCGGTGGAGACCATCGTGCAGCTCGACGCGCGCTCGCGCCTGTACATCGACGAGTGGATCGCGCGGCATCCATAGCGGCCGGCGCATTGCGCCGGTTGCACCCGCTGCCGCCGTGTCAGTCCTGCTTGCCGAAACCGAACAGCCGCGCCGGCGTGTCCATGAGGATCGCGCGGCGGTCGGCCTCCAGCGGCACGCTGCGCTCGAACACCTTGAGCAGCGTGCCGTAGTCGAGCCGGCGCGTGGCGCGCACATGCGGCCAGTCGGAACCCCACAGGCAGTTGGCGGGGCCGAACGCGGCCAGCAGCGCGGCGGTGAAGGGCTGTGCGTCGGCGTACGGCAAGGCCTCGCGCGAGAACTTGTCGTAGCCCGACAGCTTGACCGCGCAGCGCCCGCCCGGTGCCATGGCCAGCAAGGCCTGGAAGCCGGGGCTCGCGAGGCCTTGCGACACGTCGGGCCGGCCGTGGTGGTCGACCAGCAGCTGCGCGCCGCAGCCGAGCAGGCGCGGCGCGAGCTGCGCCATCTGGTTGCCCTCGACCTGCACCTGCACGCACATGCCGAGCGCGGCCAGGCGCTCCCACAGCGCGTCGGCGTCGGCATAGTGCGCGAGGCCGAGCAGCGCCATGTTGAAGGCGATGCCCACCACGCCCTGCGCGCGCAGGTCTTCGAGCTGCGCGCGCGATGCGTCGTTCTCGACCACCGCGATGCCCTTGAAGCGGCCCTGGCCGTGGCGGATCGCGTCGAGCATGCAGCGGTTGTCGGTGCCGTAGCCCGAGTTGGGGCCGACCAGCAGCGCGTGCGGCACGCCGTAGGCGTCCATCACCTCGGTGAAACAGGCGGCCGTGGCGATCTCGCCGCCCGCGGGTTCGTAGAAGACGCCCGGCGCATACGGGAACGACGCGGGGTCGAACAGGTGGCAGTGGCAGTCGGTCTTGGGGGTGGAAAAGATGGAGGCGTCCATGGCGTGGATTTTCAACGCGCGCCTCGCTGCCCTGCCGACACCGCCGCGCCCGCATGCCGGTCCAGCCGCAGCGACATCAGCGTGGCCGCCGTCATGAGCGCGCCCACCACGTACCACGCATGATGAAAGTCCACCAGCTGCACCGCCGGCGCGCCGCGCAGCGCCTTCGACGCGCCGAGCACCATCGCGCCCAGTGCCACGCCGAGCGCGAGCGACACCTGCTGCAGCATCGTGCCGAGCGTGCTCGCGCCGGCGCGCGCGCTGTCGGGCACGTCGGCAAAGGCCAGCGTGTTGATCGCCGTGTAGTTCATCGAGCGCGCCATGCCCGCCACGAACAGCAGCACGCAGACCCACGGCAGCGGGTCGCCGGGCGCCAGCAGCCCGCAGGCGAACAGCGTGGCGGCGCAGATGGCGCCGTTCACCGCCAGCACGTTGCGAAAGCCGAAGCGCCGCAGCACCGCGGTGGTGGCGCTCTTCATCACGAGGTTGCCGCCCATGTACACCAGCAGCATCGAGCCGGCCTGGAACGCCGTCATGCCGAAGCCGATCTGGAACATCAGCGGCAGCAGGAAGGGCGAGGCGTTGATCGCCACGCGCGAGACGAAGCCGGCCGTGGCGGTGGCCAGCGCATAGGTGGGCACGGCCAGCGCGCGCAGGTCGAGCATGGGCGCCGCCGCGCGCCGCGCATGGCGCACCGCGGCGGCCCCGGCCAGCGCGCCGCCCGCCAGCAGGCCGAGCGTGAGGGGCGAGCCCGGCTGCGCGCCGCCCAGCCGCGTGAGGCCCTCGACCAGCGCGGCCAGCGCCACGGCGGTCAGCACGAAGCCGGTGGCGTCGAAGCGCGTGGGCGCCGCGTCGGTGCGGCGCGGAAAGAGCCGCAGGATCAGCCACAGCCCCGCCAGGCCCAGCGGCACGTTGAGCAGGAAGATCCAGTGCCACGACGCGTGCGTGGCAATCAGCCCGCCCAGCGGCGGGCCGAGCACCGGCGCAATGAGGCCGGGCCAGGTGATGGTGCCGATGGCCTCGATCAGCCGGTGCTTGGGCGTTTCGCGCAGCACCACCAGCCGCCCGACCGGCGACATGAACGCCGCCGCCGCGCCCTGCAGCACGCGCGCCGCCACCAGCACCTCGAAGGTGGGCGCCAGCCCGCACAGCAGCGAGGCCAGCGTGAAGGTGCCGACCGCCAGCGCGAACACGCGCCGCGCGCCGAAGCGCCCGGCGCACCAGCCCGCCGCGGGCACCAGCGCCGCCATCGCGATCAGGTAGACGGTGACGGCCAGGCTGGCGTCGAGCGCGCCGATGCCGAAGCCCGCGCCGATGGCCGGCAGCGCCGTGACGATGACGGTGGCGTCCAGCGTCTCCATGAAGAAGGCCGCGGCCACCGTGAGGGCGATGCGCTTGGAGGCGCTGTCCGTGGCCTCGGCGGGCCTGGCGATGTCTGTCATGAGGCGAAGTCTGACACCGGGTGGCGCCAGCTGCCTACAGCGGGGCTGTGGCGGCGTGGCGAGCATCCGGCGCCCCGAATTGAGCGCAAGGCAATTGCCAGATGAATTCCGGCAATTCAGGGGGGTTCAGGGTATTTGCCCATGGTTATTTCGCTAATTGAGTCGGGCCGGCCGCATGTATTCTTTGTTTCTATATGTGAATCAAAAGGGCCGGTATTTGCGATGAATCCTATTTAAAAAGCATTACTTTTTGAATCTCGTTCCAATTTCTTCCATGAAATCGAAGACTTAGCGTTGCATTGCAAATTCTGTCAACGTTGTTAAATTATGTTTTCAACGGCGCCTCCGGGAGCCTCTGAATAACGAATTGAACTGACAGCGGAGGCGGAATGGTCTCATTGGAAGTCATCGGAAAAAGCGGCGGTGCGGTCAATAAACTGGCGGCATCGAGCGAGGTTTTTCTTACAGAGGCATCGGTTGTCCGTATCGACCTGCCGCGTGCGTCGGTCAGGGGCATGCGCAGGGTGGGCAACGACCTGGTCATCACGACCACCGCGGGCGAGACCGTCACGGTGCACGACTTCTTCGCCTGGCCCGGCGAGGTGCACAGCGACCTGGTGCTCTCCGACGGCGGCGGCGGCCAGTGGCTGGCCGGCCTGAGCGAAGGGCAGGGCGAACTCGCGGTCGGCTACACGGGCATCGATTCGGTCGAGCCGCTGATGCTGCATGCCTCGGCCGGCGCGGGATGGGGCGGCGCGCTGCCCTGGGTGATCGGCGGCGGCCTGCTGGCCGGTGCGGCCGTTGCGAACGGCGGCGGCGGCGGCGACGACCCCGGCATCGCGCCGTTTCCGCCTGCCGCACCGCCGCCCGCACCGCCGCCCGCACCTCCACCCGCACCCGGCATGCCCGGCGACACCACCCCGCCCGAGCGGCCCACCAGCCGCCCGAGCAACGGCACCGCCGTCACCGGCACCGCCGAGCCCGGAGCGCTGGTCAGCGTCGTCGACGCCGCCGGCCACGTGCTCGGCAGCACGACGGCCGCGCCCGACGGCAGCTACACCGTCACCCTTTCCACGACGCCGCCCAACGGCGCGGTGCTCCAGGTGGTGGCCACCGACCCGGCCGGCAACGCGAGCCCGCCGGCCACGGTGACGGTCGACAGCGCCGCGCCGGCCGCGCCCGTGCTCAACCCGACCGACGGCAGCCCGATCACGGGCCTCGCGGAGGCGGGCTCGGTGGTCACGCTGAGCACGGCGGCGGGCGAGGTCATCGGCAGCGTCACGGCGGGGGCGGACGGCAGCTTCAGCTTCACGCCCGCCACGCCGCTGGCGGCGGGCACGTCGATCCGCGCGGTGGCGCGCGACGCGGCCGGCAACACCAGCGCGCAGGCCTCGGCCACCATCGAGGCCACGTCGCCCACGCCCACGGTCGACGCGACCGACGGCAGCCCCATCACCGGCACGGCCGAGCCCGGCGCGGTGGTCACGGTGACCGACGGCGCCGGCCACGTGATCGGCAGCGCCACGGTGGCGCCCGACGGCAGCTACAGCGTCACGCCCGCCAGCACGCCGCCCAACGGCACGGTGCTCAGCGTGGTCGCGACCGACGCGGGCGGCCAGCAGAGCCCGCCCGCCACCGTGACCGTGGACAGCGTGCCGCCCAACGCGCCGACCGTGCTGCCGACCGACGGCAGCCCGATCACGGGCACCGCCGAAGCAGGCGCGCTGGTGGTCGTGAAGGACGGCGCGGGCACGGTCATCGGCAGCGCCACCGCGCTGGGCAACGGCACCTACAGCATCACGCCCGCCACCACGCCGCCGAACGGCACGGTGCTGCACGTCACGGCCAGCGACGCGGCCGGCAACACCAGCGCCGAAGCCACCGGCACGGTCGACAGCGCGGCGCCGCCCACGCCCACCATCGCCGCGACCGACGGCAGCCCGATCACCGGCACGGCCGAAGCGGGCGCCGTCGTCACCATCAGGGACGCCGGCGGCACCGTCATCGGCAGCGCCACCGTGCTGGGCGACGGCACCTACAGCATCACGCCCGCCACGACACCGCCGAACGGCACCGTGCTGCACGCCACCGCGACCGACGCCGCCGGCAACGCCAGCGCGCAGGCCACCGCCACGGTCGACAGCGCGCCGCCTCCCGCACCCACGCTCAATGCGACCGATGGCAGCCCGATCACCGGCACGGCCGAAGCGGGCGCGCTGGTGGTCGTGAAGGACGGCGCGGGCACGGTCATCGGCAGCGCCACGGCGCTGGGCGACGGCACCTACAGCATCACGCCGGCCACCACGCCGCCGAACGGCACGGTGCTGCGCGCCACCGCGACCGACGCGGCCGGCAACACCAGCGCCGAGGCCACCGGCGCGGTCGACAGCGTGCCGCCCAATGCGCCGACCGTGCTGCCGACCGACGGCAGCCCCATCACCGGCACCGCCGAAGCGGGTTCGCTGGTGGTCGTGAAGGACGGCGCGGGCACCGTCATCGGCAGCGCCACGGCGCTGGGCGACGGCACGTACAGCATCACGCCGGCCACCACGCCGCCGAACGGCACCGTGCTGCACGTCACCGCGGCCGACGCGGCCGGCAACACCAGCGCCGAGGTCACCGGCACGGTCGACAGCGTGGCGCCGCCCACGCCCACCATCGCGGCGACCGACGGCAGCCCGATCTCGGGCACGGCCGAGGCGGGCGCCGTGGTCACCATCAGGGACGCTGGCGGCACCGTCATCGGCAGCGCCACCGTGCTGGGCGACGGCACCTACAGCATCGTGCCCGCCACCACGCCGCCGAACGGCACCGTGCTGCACGCCACCGCAACCGACGCGGCCGGCAACACCAGCGGGCAGGCCACCGCCACGGTCGACAGCGCGCCGCCTCCCGCACCCACGCTCAACGCGACCGACGGCAGCCCGATCACCGGCACGGCCGAGGCGGGCGCGCTGGTGGTGGTGAAGGACGGCGCGGGCACGGTCATCGGCAGCGCCACCGCACTGGGCGACGGCACCTACAGCATCACGCCCGCCGGCACGCCGCCCAACGGCACCGTGCTGCACGTCACGGCCACCGATGCGGCCGGCAACACCGGGCCCGAGGCGACCACCACGGTCGACAGCGTCCCGCCCAACGTGCCGACGCTGAACGCGACCGACGGCAGCCCGATCACCGGCACGGCCGAAGCGGGTTCGGTGGTCATCGTGAAAGACGGCGCGGGCACCGTCATCGGCAGCGCCACCGCGCTGGGCGACGGCACCTACAGCATCACGCCCGCCACCACGCCGCCCAACGGCACCGTGCTGCACGTCACCGCCGCCGACGCGGCCGGCAACACCAGCGCCGAGGTCACCGGCGCGGTCGACAGCGCGGCGCCCGCCGCGCCCACCATCGCGCCGACCGACGGCAGCCCGATCACCGGCAGCGCCGAAGCGGGTTCGCTGGTCACCATCACCGACGGCGCTGGCACGGTCATCGGCAGCGTCACGGCGCTGGGCAACGGCACCTACAGCCTCACGCCCGCGAGCACGCCGGCCAACGGCACGGTGCTGCACGTCACGGCCACCGACGCGGCCGGCAACACCAGCCCCGAGGCCACCGCCACGGTCGACAGCGCGGCGCCGGCCATCGGCGTGAGCATCGTCAGCGACGCCAACGGCGACGGCTTCATCAACGCCGCGGAGCTGAGCGCCGGCGTGACCGTGCGGGTCTCGCTGGTGTCCGGCGCGGCGGTGGGCGACACGGTCGAGGCCACCGACGGCACCACCACCTCGAGCGTGACGCTCGGCGCGGCGGACCTGGCCAACGGCTTCGTCGACTTCAGCTTCGCCAACCCGCCCGAAGGCGCCACGCTCACCGTGAGCGCGACCAGCCGCGACGCGGCCGGCAACGTCTCGGCGCCGCCCGTCGGCGCCAGCGCGGTGGTCGACACCGTGCTGGCCACGCCGGGCCTCACGGTCGCCAGCATCACCTCCGACAACATCGTCAATGCGGCCGAGGCCGGCGGCACCGTGGCCGTCACGGGCGGCAGCACCGGCACGCAGGCCGGCAACGTGGTCACGCTGGTGGTCAACGGCGTGAGCTACAGCGCCACGGTCGACGCCGGTGGCAACTGGCACATCGACGTGGCGGGCAGCGACCTGGTGGCCGACGCGGACCACGCCGTGGCCGCCAGCGTGGCCGCCACCGACGCGGCCGGCAACACCGCCAGCGGCACGGCCAGCCAGGCCTACGGCGTGAGCGTGGCCACGCCGGTGGTCACCATCGGCTCGCCCATCGCGGGCGACGGCCTGGTCAACGCGGCGGAAGACGGCGCGCTGGTGGTCGGCGGCACCACGGCGAACATCGAGAACGGGCAGGTCGTCACCGTCACCTTCAGCGACGGCACGAACAGCGTCACCGCCACCGCGGTGGTGGCGGGCAACGCCTGGACGGCCACCGCGGCCGACATCAGCGGCCTGGTCAACGGCCCCGTCACCGTCCGCGTGGAGGTGCAGGACACGGCGCTCAACACCGCGGTGGACACCCGCACC
Organism: Variovorax sp. OK212; assembly: GCF_900112425.1. Classification (GTDB taxonomy): domain Bacteria; phylum Pseudomonadota; class Gammaproteobacteria; order Burkholderiales; family Burkholderiaceae_C; genus Variovorax. The sequence goes on from NZ_FOLP01000001.1 coordinate 47,075, forward strand.
GTGACGCTCGACAACGCCGCGCCCACGCAGACGGCGGCGCTGCTGGGCTTCGCCGACGACGTGGGCACGCAGCAGAACGGCAACTTCCCCGCGGGCACGCCGACCGACGACACCACGCCGGTGCTCAACGGCAGCCTGAGCGCGGCGCTCGGCGCCGGCGAGGTGGTGCGCATCTACGACGGCGCCACGCTGGTGGGCACCGCCACGGTCACCGGCACCGCCTGGACCTTCGCGCCGCCCGCGCTGGCCGGCGGCAGCAGCCACACCTACACGGCGGTGGTGGCTGATGCGGCGGGCAACGAGGGCACGCCGTCGGCGGGCTTCACGCTCACGGTGGACACCACCGCGCCGGTGCAGACCGCGGCGTTCACCGGCTACACCGACGACGCCGGCACCAACGTGGGCCCCTTCCCCGCGGGCACGCCGACCGACGACACCACGCCCGCGCTCAACGGCGCGCTGAGCGCAACGCTCGGCACGGGCGAGGTGGTGCGCATCTACGACGGCGCCGCGCTGGTGGGCACCGCCACGGTCACGGGCACCGCCTGGACCTTCACGCCGCCCGCGCTGGCCGACGGCAGCACGCACAGCTACACGGCCGTGGTGGCCGATGCCGCGGGCAACGAAGGCACGGCATCGCCGCCGTTCACGCTCGCCGTGGACACCACCGCGCCCACGCAGACCGCCACGCTCACGGGCTACACCGACGACATCGGCACGCAGCAGGGCCCCTTCCCCGCGGGCACGCCGACGGACGACACCACGCCGGTGCTCAACGGCACGCTGAGCGCGGCGCTGGGCGCGGGCGACGTGGTGCGCATCTACGACGGCGCCACGCTCGTGGGCACCGCCACGGTCAACGGCACCGCCTGGACGTTCGCGCCACCCGTGCTCGCCGACGGCACCACCCACACCTACACGGCCGTGGTGGCCGACGCCGCGGGCAACCAGGGCGCGCCCTCCGCGGTCTTCACGCTCACGGTCGACACCAGCGCACCGGCGCAGACCGCCACGCTCACGGGCTACACCGACGACGCCGGCACCGACGTGGGCCCCTTCCCCGCGGGCACGCCGACCGACGACACCACGCCGGTGCTCAACGGCACGCTGAGCGCCGCGCTCGGCACGGGCGACGTGGTGCGCATCTACGAAGGCACGACGCTGGTGGGCACGGCCACGGTCAACGGCACCGCCTGGAGCTTCGCGCCACCCGCGCTGGCCGACGGCAGCACCCACACCTACACGGCCGTGGTGGCCGACGCCGCGGGCAACGAGGGCACGCGCTCCGCGGGCTTCACGCTCACGGTCGACACCACGCCGCCCACGCAGACCGCCGCCATCTCGACCTACACCGACGACGTGGGCAGCAACCAGGGCCCCTTCGGCAGCGGCAGCACCGACGACACCACGCCGGTGCTCGGCGGCACGCTGAGCGCGCCGCTCGGCGCGACGGACGTGGTGCGCATCTACGACGGCGCCACGCTGCTGGGCACGGCCACGGTCACCGGCAGCACGTGGACCTTCGCGCCCACCGCGCTGGCCGACGGCAGCACGCACAGCTACACGGCCGTGGTGGCCGACGCGGCCGGCAACCAGAGCGCGCCCTCGGCCGCCCTTGTGCTCACCGTCGACACCACACCGCCCGCGCAGACGGCGGCCATCGCCACCTACACCGACAACGCCGGCACCGACCGCGGCGATTTCGCCAGCGGCACCACCACCGACGACACCTCGCCGGTGCTCAACGGCACGCTGAGCGCGGTGCTGGCCGCGGGCGACGTGGTGCGCATCTACGAGAACGGCACGCTGCTGGGCACCGCCACGGTCTCGGGCACCGCGTGGAGCTTTGCCGCGCCGGGGCTCGTCAACGGCAGCACGCACACCTACACAGCCGTGGTGGCCGACGCCGCGGGCAACGAGGGCCCGGCCTCGGCGGACTTCACGCTGTCGGTGAGCACCACCGCGCCGGTGCAGACCGCGACCATCCAGAGCTACACCGACGACACCGGCACCAACCAGGGCCCGTTCGGCAGCGGCACCAGCACCGACGACACCGCGCCCGTGCTCAACGGCACGCTGAGCGCGCCGCCCGGCGCGGGCGACGTGCTGCGCATCTACGACGGCGCCGTGCTGCTCGGCACCGCCACGGTCAGCGGCACCGGCTGGAGCTTCGCGCTGCCCGCGCTGGCCGACGGCAGCAGCCACAGCTACACGGCCGTGCTGACCGACGCGGCCGGCAACGAGGGCACACCGTCGCCGGCCTTCACGCTCACCGCCGACACCACCGCGCCGGCGCTCACCGCGAGCCTCACCGGCTACACCGACGACGCCGGCACCAACGTGGGCCCCTTCCCCGCAGGCACGCCGACCGACGACACCACGCCGGTGCTCAACGGCACGCTGAGCGGGCCGCTCGCCGCGGGCGACGTGGTGCGCATCTACGAAGGCGCCACGCTGCTGGGCACCGCCACCGTGAGCGGCACCAGCTGGAGCTTCGCGACCCCGCCGCTGGCCGGCGGCAGCAGCCACACCTACACGGCGGTGGTGGCCGATGCGGCGGGCAACGAGGGCACGCCCTCGGCGGGGCTCACGCTCACCATCGACACCACGGCCCCGGCGCAGACGGCCGGCATCGCCAGCTACACCGACAACGCCGGCACCGACCAGGCCGACTACGGCAGCGGCACCCCCACCGACGACACCACGCCGGTGCTCAACGGCACGCTGAGCGCGGCGCTGGGCGCGGGCGACGTGGTGCGCATCTACGACGGCGCCACGCTCGTGGGCACCGCGACCGTTGCCGGCACCACGTGGACCTTCGCCGCGCCCGTGCTCGCCGACGGCAGCACGCACAGCTACACCGCCGTGGTGGCCGACGCGGCAGGCAACGAAGGCACGGCCTCCGCGCCGTTCACGCTCACCATCGACACCGCCGCGCCGGTGCAGACCGCGAGCTTCACCAGCTACACCGACGACGCCGGCACCAACGCGGGCCCCTTCCCTTCGGGCACGCCGACCGACGACACCACGCCGGTGCTCAACGGCACGCTGAGCGCCGCGCTCGGCGCCGGCGAGGTGGTGCGCATCTACGACGGCGCGACGCTGGTGGGCACCGCCACGGTCAACGGCACCGCGTGGACCTTCGCGCCTTCCGCGCTCGCCAACGGCAGCACGCACAGCTACACGGCCGTGGTGGCCGATGCCGCGGGCAACCAGGGCACCGCGTCGCCGCCTTTCACGCTGAGCGTGGACACCACCGCACCCACGCAGGCCGCCGCGCTCACGGGCTACACCGACGACACCGGCACGCAGCAGGGACCGTTCCCGTCGGGCACGCCGACCGACGACACCACGCCGGTGCTCAACGGCACGCTGAGCGCGGCGCTGGGCGCGGGCGACGTGGTGCGCATCTACGAAGGCGCCACGCTGGTGGGCACGGCCACGGTGAACGGCACCGCGTGGAGTTTCGCGACGCCTACGCTGGCCGACGGCAGCACCCATACCTACACGGCCGTGGTGGCCGACGCCGCGGGCAACGAGGGCGCGCCGTCGGCGGGCCTCACGCTCACCATCGACACCACGGCACCGGCGCAGACGGCCGGCATCGCCAGCTACACCGACAACGCCGGCACCAACCAGGCCGACTACGGCAGCGGCACCCCCACCGACGACACCACGCCGGTGCTCAACGGCACGCTGAGCGTGGCGCTCGGCGCCGGCGAGGTGGTGCGCATCTACGACGGCGCCACGCTCGTGGGCACCGCGACCGTTGCCGGCACCGCGTGGACCTTCGCCGCGCCCGTGCTCGCCGACGGCAGCACGCACACCTACACCGCGGTGGTGGCCGACGCGGCGGGCAACGAGGGCGCGCCGTCGGCGGGCTTCACGCTCGCGGTCGACACCACGCCGCCCGCGCAGACCGCGGCCATCGCGAGCTACACCGACAACGCCGGCACCAACCAGGCCGACTACGGCAGCGGCACCACCACCGACGACACCACGCCGGTGCTCAACGGCACGCTGAGCGCCGCGCTCGGCGCGACGGACGTGGTGCGCATCTACGACGGCGCGACCTTCCTGGGCACCGCCACGGTGACCGGCTCCACCTGGAGCTTCGCCACGCCCGCGCTGGCCAACGGCAGCATCCACACCTACACGGCGGTGGTGGCCGATGCCGCGGGCAACCAGGGCACGGCCTCGTCGGGCTTCACGCTGATCGTCGACACCACGCCGCCGGCGCAGGCCGCGGCCATCGCCAGCTACACCGACAACGCCGGCACCAACCAGGGCCCCTTCGGCAGCGGCACCAGCACCGACGACACCACGCCCGTGCTCAACGGCACGCTCGGCGCGCCCATCGGCGCGTCCGACGTGGTGCGCATCTACGAAGGCGCGACGCTGCTGGGCACGGCCACCGTCACCGGCACCAGCTGGAGCTTCGCGTTGCCCACGCTGGCCGACGGGAGCAGCCACACCTACACGGCCGTGGTGGCCGACGCCGCGGGCAACCAGGGCACGCCCTCGGCGGGCTTCACGCTCGCGGTCGACACCACGCCGCCCGTGCAGGCGGCGGCCATCGCCAGCTACACCGACAACGCGGGCACCAACCAGGGCCCCTTCGGCAGCGGCGGCACCACCGACGACACCACCCCGGTGCTCAACGGCACGCTGGGCGCCGCGCTGGGCGCGGGCGAGGTGGTGCGCATCTACGACGGCGCCACGCTGGTCGGCACCGCCACCGTCGCGGGCACCGCGTGGACCTTCGCCACGCCCACGCTGGCCAACGGCAGCAGCCACACCTACACGGCCGTGGTGGCCGACGCGGCCGGCAACGAAGGCACGGCCTCGGCCGGCTTCACGCTCACGGTGGACACCACGCCGCCCGCGCAGACCGCGGCCATCGTCAACTACGCCGACAACGCGGGCAGCAACCAGGGCCCGTTCGGCAGCGGCACGGTCACCGACGACACCACGCCGGTGCTCAGCGGCACCTTGAGCGCAACGCTCGGCGCCGGCGACGTGGTGCGCATCTACGAAGGCGCCACGCTGCTGGGCACGGCCACCGTCACCGGCAGCACGTGGACCTTCGCGCCCACCGCGCTGGCCAACGGCAGCACGCACACCTACACCGCCGTGGTGGCCGACGCGGCCGGCAACCAGGGCGCGGCCTCGGGCGGCTTCACGCTCACCATCGACACCACGGCGCCCGCCCAGACGGCCGCCATCGCCACCTACACCGACAACGCCGGCACCAACCAGGGCCCCTTCGGCAGCGGCACCAGCACCGACGACACCACGCCCGTGCTCAACGGCACGCTGAGCGCGGCCCTGTCCGCGGGCGACGTGGTGCGCATCTACGACGGCGCCACGCTGGTGGGCACCGCCACCGTCGCCGGCACCGCGTGGACCTTCGCGCCGCCGGCGCTCGCCAACGGCAGCAGCCACAGCTACACCGCGGTGGTGGCCGACCCGGCGGGCAACGAGTCGGCGCCTTCCGCGCCGTTCACGCTCGCGGTGGACACCACGCCGCCGGCGCAGAGCGCGCTCATCGTCAGCTACACCGACGACGTGGGCCTCAACCTCGGCCCCTTCGGCAGCGGCGTTCCCACCGACGACACCACGCCGGTGCTCAACGGCACGCTCAGCGCCGCGCTCGGCGTGGGCGAGGTGGTGCGCATCTACGACGGCGCCACGCTCATCGGCACCGCCACCGTCGCGGGCACCGCATGGAGCTTCGCGCCCGTCGCGCTGGCCGGCGGCAGCACCCACGTGTACACCGCCGTGGTGGCCGACGCGGCCGGCAACGAGAGCGCGGCCTCGGCGTCGTTCACGCTCACGGTGGACGTCACCGCACCGACAGCCGCCATCGACATCGCCTCGATCAGCGACGACACCGGCAGCAGCCTCACCGACTTCCTCACGCGCGACACCTCGCTCACCGTCAACGGCACGGTGGGCACGCTGGGCGCGGGCGAGCGGGCGCAGATCAGCATCGACGGCACCACCTGGGTCGACCTTGCCGTGGTCGGCGGGGCCTGGTCGTTCACGGATGCGCGCGTGCTCGCGGGCGGCAGCTACACCTACCGCGTGCGGGTGATCGACGCGGCCGGCAACCTCGGGCCGGTCGACTCGCAGGTGGTGGTGGTCGACGTCACGGCGCCCACGCAGGTGGCGGCCATTGCCAGCTTCACCGACAACCTGGGCGCGGCGGTCGGCAACTTCCTGAGCGGCGCCATCACCGACGACACCACGCCGGTGCTCAACGGCACGCTGAGCGCCGGCGTGGCCGCAGGCGACACGCTGCGCATCTACCAGGACGGCGTGCTGGTGCGTTCCATCGTGCTCGCCGCCGGCCAGACCAGCTGGACCTACGCGCCGCCGGTGCTGGGCTTCGGCCTGCACAGCTACACCACCACCCTCGTGGACGCGGCCGGCAACGAGAGCACGGCGGGCACGCCGTTCACGCTCACGGTGGACGCGCTGGCCACGCTCACCGCGCTGGCCACCGACACCGGCTTCTCGGTCGCGGGCGGTTTCTCGAACAGCAGCGACGCGCTCAACACCGACCTGGTCACGCGCGACGCCACGCCGCTGCTGAGCGGCACCATCGGCCGGCCGCTGCAGGCCGACGAGGTGGTCACCGTCAGCCTGGACGGCGGCCTGACCTGGATCACGGTGCAGGACACCGACGGCGCCACCGCCTGGAGCTACGCGCCGCCGGCCTTCGCCGCCGGCGCCACCATCGCCGCGCAGGTGCGCATCGAGAACGCCGCCAACGGCACGCACGGCAACGCGGTCACGACCAGCTTCACGGTCGACCTTTCCGCGCCGGTGCCGTCGCTCAGCGCGCCCGACTTCGTGAACGCCGCGGCCATCGACTCCGACGGCGACAAGACCATCGCCGCGGGCACGGCCGTGTTCGGCAGCACGGTGGACGGCACGGTCGAGGCGGGCGCCACGGTGGCGCTGATCAACGACGTGAACCACGACGGCATCTACACCGAGGGCGTGGACGTGGTGCTGGGCACGGCCGTGGCCGGGGCGGGCGGCGCATGGACGATATCGGCCGCGCTGGCCGCGTCGGCCAGCCCGTACCACCTGGGCTACGTGGTGTGGGACGCCGCGGGCAACCGCACCGGCCTGAGCGCCACCAGCGAGGTCGACGTGGTGGCCACGCTCGACCATCTCGCCGCCGCCAACGGCGCGCACGGCACCAGCAACAGCACCGGCTTCGGCGGCGCCATGGCGATCAACCTGCTGGGCAACTGGAGCTTCGTGGGCGACCAGGCGGTCTACAACGGCACCTCGCAAAGCGCCTACACCACCACCGACCTCGCGCTGCAGCTGCTCTCGGGCGGCACGTCGACCGCGTATTCGTTCTTCGACTACAACCTGGACGGCCTGCTCGACGTGATCGGCACCGACAACAACGCCGGCGGCGTCAACAGCACGCCGCTGTGGGCGGGCTCGGCGCTCGGCTACGTGCCCGGCGCGGCGGCCACCGGGCTGACCGGCGTGTCCAACGGCGGCGTGGCGGTGCTCGACATGGACGGCGACGGCTTCCTGGACGCGATCGTCGGCGACGGCGCGGGCGACTCCGCCTCGTTCCTGAAGAACGACGGCCTGGGCGTGTTCACGCCCTACGGCAACAGCACCGGCATCGGCCTCACGGCGGCGGGCATCGCGAACCTGCAGACCGGGCGCGAGGTCTCGGGCGTGGACCTGAACAACGACGGGCGCGTGGACATCGCGCTGCACAGCACCACCACCACCACGCTGGGCAACAACAACGACTTCACGCTGACCCTGCTGACCAACAACGGCAAGAGCAGCCTCAACGGCGCGAACTGGACCGAGGCGCAGGCCATCAACGACGTGTTCGCCACCAACGCCGCCACCGGCAACAGCACCGACGCGGTCTCGCTCACCTGGGCCGACTTCAACGGCGACGGCTACCTCGACCTGTTCGTCAACAGCAGCCGCGCGGGCGCGGCCAGCAAGGTCTACGTGAACAACGCGGGCACGCTGTCGACCACCGGCGTGGCGGTGGCCGGCGACACGCTGGCCGGCGACGCCTCGGTGGCGCTCGACTGGAACGGCGACGGCCGCATGGACGCGATCGAGCTCGACCATGCCACCGGCGTGGCCAACCTCTACACCAACAGCGGCAACGTGGCCGCCGGCGGCTGGGCCACGCGCCAGCTCGCCGACCTGGCCGACAACGCGGCCAACAGCATCGCCGCGGCCGACTACGACTGGGACGGCGACGTCGACCTGCTGGTGGGCATGAACGGCAACACCGCCACGCAAATCATCGCCAACACCAACCAGGTGAAGGACGGCACCTCGTTGCACCTGCGCATCCTCAACGCCGAGGGCTTCAATGTCTACTTCGGCAACACGGTGCAGGTGTACAACGCGGCCGGCACGCTGGTGTCGACGCAGATCCTCAACCCGCAGTCGGGCAACTGGGGCAACGACAGCTCGGGCATCGTCAACGTGTTCGGCCTGGACCCCACGCAGACCTACACCGTGAAGCTGCTGGCCAACAACAACGGCACGCCCACCACCTACCAGTGGAGCGTGACGCCGGGCGACGCCACCAGCGCGCAGCTGCTGACCACCTCCGACCTGACCACCGCGCTGCCCAACGTGATGACCGGCACCGGCTACGACGACACCTACGTGGTCACCAGCGTGGTGGGCGGCAGCGTGGTCTACAACGGCGGCGGCGGCTGGAGCGTGCCGCTGCTGCCGGGCGAGACCCGGACCTGGTCGGCCACCGGCGGCATGGACATCGTGGACTTCCGCAACGCCAGCAGCGGCGTGGGCGTGGACCTCACCACCAACCTGGTGACGGGCTGGGGCATCCTGGGCACGGTGAACAACGTCGAGGGCGTGCGCGGCAGCGCGCTGGGCGACACCTTCGTCGGCAGCCTGGGCGACAACCTGTTCGAGGGCCGCGGCGGCAACGACACCTACTTCCTGGGCGTGGGCGGCGGCAACGACCGGCTGGTCTACAACCTGGTGAACGCGGCCGACAAGGCCACCGGCGGCAACGGCAGCGACGTGGTCAACGGCTTCACGCTGGGCAGCTTCGCCAACGCGGCCAGCACCGACGCCGACCTGATCGACCTGGGCGGCGTGCTCGCGGGCTACACCGGCACCGCGCACGTGTACCGCGACGCGGCCAGCGGCAGCTACGTGCTGGACGCCTCGTCGGCCGCGCTGCTGAACTACATCCACGTGACCAACGCGGGCGGCAACACCTTCATTGCCATCGACACGGGCGGCACCGGCAGCTTCGGCGCGCCGATGATCACGCTGACCGGCGTGACGGTGTCGCTGGAGACGCTGCTGGCGAACGGGCAATTGCTGGTGGGTGGCACGAGCAGCACCGGCATCCAGTCGCTCGCGAGCATCGAGGCGCCCGCGGCGGACGACGCCGTGGCGCAGAAGGCGTCGCTGGCCGCGGTCGACACCACGGTGGCGGACCCCGCAGCCTCGAGCGAACCGGCGGCGACCACGGCCGAGCCCGCGGCCGGCAACGGCCACGAGACGCTGATGTTCAAGCTGCTGGTCGCGGCCAGCGACACCGGCGGCAACGCCTTCAGCGAACTGAACCACTTCCAGGTCGGCGCTTTCGAGAGCACGCCCGGCGCCGACCGCATCGACCTCTCGTCGCTGCTGACCGGCTACGCGGCCCACACCGGCGACCCGCTCGCCAACTACCTGCAGGTGACGCACACGGACGGCAACACCGTGCTGAGCATCGACCGCGACGGCGCGGGCAGCGCGCAGGCCATGACGCCGCTGCTGGCGCTCAACGGCGTGAACACCGACCTGGCGACGCTGCTCGCCAACCACCAGCTGGTGGTGGTCTGAGCAGGGTGGTGAAGCACCGCATCGCCCTTGCCGTGTGCGCGTCGCTGGCCCTTTCGGGCCTGCCGGGCCTGACGGGCGCCGCGCGGGCGGACGACGGCGGCCTCAAGGTCGCGCGCCGCCTCGCGCCGAGCTCGCTCGCGCAGGAACTCCAGGTGCGCCCCGGCGCGCCGCTGCCCGAGGCGCCGGCCAGCACGCAGCCGCTGGTGCTGAACGAGGCGGTGCGCCAGGCGGTGGCGCGCCATCCGTCGATCTCCGATGCCATCGCCACGCTCGCGCAGCAGGCCGGCGGCGTGGACGTGGCGCGCGCCGGCTACTACCCGCAGGTGCGCGTGGGCGTGGGCGGCGGCACCAGCAGCGCGCCGGCCTCGCAGGGCGGGCGCACCGGCACCGTGGCCTCGGCCTCCGTGTCGCAGATGCTGTACGACTTCGGCAAGGTCGACGGCGCGGTGGCGCAGTCGGAGGCATTGGTGCGGCGCCAGCAGGCGGGCATCCTGAAGCAGATCGACGCGGTGGCGCAGCAGGCGGCCGAGGCGGTGGTCATGGCGCACCGCTACCAGTCGCTCTACGCCATCGCGCAGGACCAGGTGCAGGCGGTGGAGGCGGTGCTGGAGACCGCGCGGCTGCGCGCCAACGCGGGCATCAGCACCAGGGCCGACCCGATCCAGGCCGAGTCGCGCGTGGACAGCGCGCGCGCCAACCTGCTGCAGGTGAAGTCGCAGCTCGCGCAATGGCGCGAGCGCCTGGGCACGCTGCTGGGCCGCTCGGTGCCGCCGCTGATGGCGCAGCTGCCCGACGGGCTGGCGAACACGCTGCGCGTCGATGCGCTGCCCGACAGCAGCCTGCTGCCCGAGGTGCTGGTGGCCGAGGCCGAGCGGCGCGCCGCGTCGGCGCAGCTGGACATCGCGCGGGCGCAGCGCTATCCCACGCTGAGCATCGACGCCTCCGTCAACAAGGCCGTGGGCGGCGTGAACCCCGCCACGCTGGAGCGCAACGGCACGTACCACACGGTGATGTTCAACCTGTCGAGCGTGATCTACCAGGGCGGCGCGCTCGACGCGCAGGTGCGCGCCGCCACCGCGGCCGAGGACGCCGCGCGCCTGCGCATCGAGACCGCGCGGCTGAACGCCGGCGACCAGGCGCGCAACTTCCGCGAGCAGGTCATCGGCGCGCAGGCGCGGCTGGGCGTGCTGGCCGACCGGCGCCGCAGCATCGTGGAGGCGCGCAACCTCTACCGCGAGCAGTACACGCTGGGCACGCGCTCCATCCTCGACCTGCTGAACGCCGAGCAGGAGATCTACCAGGCCGCGGCCGAGCAGGAGGCCGTGCTGCACGACCTGTGGGCCAGCCGCGTCGGCTACATCGGCGCGACCGGCCAGGCCCGCGCCTTCTACGGGCTGGACAACACCACCGTGCAAGGCATGGAGCTGCTGCCATGAACGACATGCGCCAACCGGTCGAGCCGAGGCTCGATGACAGCCTCGAGACGTCCCGCGATGCAACCAGCGAGCACGCCCGCTGGCTCGCCGCCATGGTCTACGTCGCGCGCCACTACGGCATCGGCGCCTCGGAGGAGGGCGTGCGCGTCGCCATGGCCTGGGAGCACGACGCGCCGCTGGACACGCTGCTCGACCACATGGCGCGCCAGCTGGGCCTGGCGCTGCGCTGGGCCGAGTTCGACGACGCGCTGCTCGACCCGTGGCGGCTGCCGCTGGTGGTGGCGCTCGAAGACGGGCAGGTCGGCGTGGTGCGCGCGGCCGACGGCCATGGCCGGCTCGGCGTGCTGCTCGGCGGCGACCAGGGCCTGGAGACGCCGCTGGCGGCCGCCGAGCTGCGCCGCCGCGCCAGGCGCGTGGCCATCCTGCGGCCCCACACCGCGGTGCCCGACGCGCGGGTGGACGACTACATCAAGCCCTACCGCGCCGACTGGTTCCGCGCCATCGCGCTGCGCGACTGGCGCCGCTACGGCGACATCGTGCTGGCCTCGGTCTTCGCCAACGTGCTGGCGCTGTCGAGCATGGTCTTCTCGATGCAGATCTACGACCGCGTGGTGCCCGCGCAGTCGGAGTCCACGCTGTGGGTGCTGTTCGGCGGCGTGATGATCGCGATCGTGTTCGAGCTGATGCTGCGCGTGTCGCGCACGCACATCTCCGACCTGATCGGCAAGCGCGCCGACCTGAAGGTGTCCGACCTGGTGTTCGGCCATGCGCTGCGCGTGCGCGCCGACGCGCGCTCGCGCTCCACCGGCTCCTTCATCGCGCAGGTGCGCGAGGTGGAGCAGGTGCGCGAGCTGCTCACCTCCACCACCATCGGCGCGGTGGCCGACCTGCCGTTCTTCCTGCTCTTCCTGGTGGTGCTGTGGCTGGTGGCCGGGCCGCTGGCGCTGGTGGCGCTGGCGGCGGTGCCGCTGCTGGTGATTCCGGGCCTGCTGGTGCAGCGGCCGCTCGCGCGGCTGGCCAACGAGGGCATGCGCGAGTCGGCGCTGCGCAACGCGCTGCTGGTGGAGGCGGTGGAAGGCATCGAGGACATCAAGCTCATGCGCGCCGAGCCGCGCTTCCAGAACCAGTGGAACCACGCCAACGACGTGTCGGCCAGCATCGGCATGCGCCAGCGCTTCATCACCGGCCTGCTCATGACGTGGACGCAGGAGGTGCAGAGCATCGTCTACGCGGTGGTGCTGCTGGCGGGCTGCTTCCTGGTGATCAAGGGCGACATGACGACCGGCACGCTGGTGGGTGCGTCGATCCTGGCGTCGCGCATGATCGCGCCGCTGGCGCAGCTGTCGGGCGTGTTCGCGCGCTGGCAGCAGGCCAAGGTGGCGCGCGCCGGGCTCGACCAGCTCATGCAGCGCCCGGTCGACCAGCCCGAGAGCGCGCGGCGCGTGCACGTGAGCGCGCTGCACGGCAACTACGAGCTGGCGGGCGTCGAGTTCCGCTACGGCAAGGACGACCGCAGCCCGGCGCTCGCGGTGCCGCAGCTGCGCATCCGCGCCGGCGAGAAGGTCGCGCTGCTCGGGCGCATGGGCGCGGGCAAGTCGACGCTGCTGCAGCTCATGGCCGGGCTGCACGCGCCGCAGCGCGGCCACGTGTCGCTCGACGCGCTCGACATCGGGCTGATCGACCCGTCCGACCTGCGCCGCGACATGGGGCTGCTCACGCAGAACGCGCGGCTCTTCCACGGCTCGGTGCGCGAAAACGTCACGCTGGGCATGCCGCTGGCCACCGACGCGCAGGTGCTGGAGGCCGTTGCCATGGCCGGCGCCTTGCCCTTCGTGCATTCGCGCGCCGAGGGGCTGGACGAGCTGATTCACGAAGGCGGGCTGGGCTTGTCGGGCGGGCAGCGCCAGGCGCTGCTGCTGGCGCGCACGCTGATCCGCCAGCCCTCGATCGTGCTGCTCGACGAGCCCACCGCGCACTTCGACGAGGTGACCGAGCGCCAGGTAATCGAGGCGGTGGCCGCCTGGGCCGCGCCGCGCACGCTGGTGGTGGCCACGCACCGCATGCCGGTGCTGCAGTGGGTGGACCGCATCGTGGTGCTCGACGGCGGGCGCATCGTGATGGACGGCGCGAAGGACCAGATACTGGGGAAGCTCTCGAATGGCCATGCCTGACGCGTCCGTGGAACCGCCGCTGCCGCGCGCCTCGCTGGTGGTGTGGATCGTGGGCGCGCTGCTTGCCGTGCTGCTCGCCTGGGCCTGGTTCTTCCAGCTCGACGAGGTGTCCACCGGCACCGGAAAGGTGGTGCCGTCGTCGCGCGAGCAGACCATCCAGTCGCTCGAGGGCGGCATCCTGGTCGACCTCAAGGTGCGCGAGGGCGACATCGTGGAGGCCGCGCAGGTGCTGGCGCAGCTCGACCGCACCAAGACCGAATCGACCGTGCAGGAAAGCGCCTCGCGCGTGCGCGCCGCGCTGGCCATGGCGGCGCGGCTCACGGCCGAGGTCGGCGGCACGCCGCTGGTGTTCCCGCCCGAGGTGCGCGAGGAACCCGAACTCGTGCGCGGCGAGACGGCGCTGTACCAGTCGCGGCGCGAGCAGCTTGGCAGCAGCCTGGCGGGCGTGACGCAGGCGCTGGTGCTCATGCGCCGCGAACTCGCGCTGACCGAGCCGTTGGTGTCGCGCGGTGCCGCGAGCGACGTGGAGGTGCTGCGGCTGAAGCGCCAGATCAACGAGGCCGAGACCAAGGCAGCCGACCTGAAGAGCCAGTACTACGTGAAGGCGCGCGAGGACCTGACCAGGGCCAATGCCGAGATCGAGGCGCAGCGCTCGGTGACGCGCGGGCGCTCCGACTCGCTCACGCGGCTGACCTTCGCCTCGCCGGTGCGCGGCATCGTGAAGGACATCGCCGTGACCACGGTGGGCGGCGTGCTGCCGCCGGGCGGCAAGCTCATGGAGATCGTGCCGCTCGACGAGAAGCTGCTGGTGGAGGCGCGCATCTCGCCGCGCGACGTGGCCTACATCCACCCCGGGCAGGACGCGACGGTGAAGGTGACGGCGTACGACTATTCGATCTTCGGCGGGCTGCCGGGCAAGGTGACCATCATCTCGCCCGACACCATCCAGGACGACGTGAAGCGCGACGTGTACTACTACCGCGTGTACATCCGCACCGATGCGGACCACCTGAAGAACAAGCGCGGCGAGAGCTTTCCGATCGTGCCCGGCATGATCGCCACGGTCGACATCCACACCGGCCGCAAGACCGTGCTCGACTACCTGCTGAAGCCGCTGAACAAGGCGCGCGAGGCCTTGCGCGAGCGGTAGGCCCATCGACAGGAGCGGGATGCCATGAAGAGGCCGTCCATTCCCCGGCGCGCGCCCGCCGTCACGCAGCAGGCGCTGAACCTGATGGGCGAGCGCTTCCGTGCCGCTTTCGCGCAGGGCGACTTCACGCAGGCGCTGAAGTTCGCCACGCAGGCCTGGCACGCCACGCACAGCCCGCAGCCGCTGGCCGACATGGCGCTGTGCCAGATGCGCCTGGGCCAGCCGCAGCAGGCCTACGACACCTACCGCCGCGCCGTGCAGCACCTGAAGACCGCGAACACCTACGACGGCCTGGCGGAAGCGGCGGGGCAGCTGGGCCGGCGCGACGAGGTGCGCGACCACGGCACCGCGTCGCTGCGGCTGAAGCTGCAGGAGGCCGAGCGCGAGACGCCGGCCGCCACGCACGCCGCGCCGGTGCTGAAGCCCTTCGACCCCGCGGCGCGCGAGCGCAATGCCATCGCCTTCAGCCTCTTCGGGCGCGACCCGCGCTACTGCGAGATGGCGGTGCTCAATGCGCGCGCGGGGCGCGCGCTGTTTCCGGAGTGGACCTGCCGCTTCTACCTCGACGATTCGGTGCCCGAGGCCGTGCGGCAGCGGTTGTCGGGGGAGGGCGCGTCGGTCATCGACATGCGCCATGCCGAGGGCCACGACCTGCCCGGCACGATGTGGCGCTTTCTTGCGCTCGACGACCGCGGGCTCGACCGCGTGCAGTTGCGCGACGCCGACGCGCTGCTGTCCACGCGCGACCAAGCGGCCGTGCGCGCGTGGTGCGCGTCGGACCGCTGGTTCCACGCCATGCGCGACTACCCCACGCATTCCGAGCTGATGCTGGCCGGCCTGTGGGGCGCGTGCACGGGCATGTTCCGCGACCTGGCGGGCGACATGCGCGCGTACCTGGAGGGCCGGCCGTTCTCGGCGCGCTATGCCGACCAGCACTTCCTGCGGCACCGCGTCTGGCGGGTGGCGCAGCACAGCCTGCTCATGCACGACGCCTGGTTCGACCTGCCCGGCAGCCTGCCCTTTCCCGCGCACGCGCCGATGGCGGTGGAGCCGCGCTACGCGCACGTGGGCGCGAACATCGGCGCGCCGTCGATGCACGTGGCGCACGCCGCGCCCGACGGCCAGCCGGTCACGTGGACGCTGTACGACGCGGCGGGGCAGGCGGTGTGCGCCTACGACGCCGTCGTGTCCGGCAACGGCTTCATCGCCGGCATTCCCGCGCCCTATGCGGCCGAGCTGGCGGCGGGGCGGTGGAAGGTCGTCACGCGCTGAGCCGAACCCCGTCTCGCGAGGGCCTGAGGGTTTTCCCGAGGGTATCGGTCCGGCGGATCGGACGGACACCGCCCGCGCCATCCGGACCATCGGCAGGCCGGCCGCGGCGCCGCGCCACCGCACCCAATGAAATCAACGACTTAGCACCGCCTGCGGCCCATGCCGGCCGTGGCATGTCGATTGCTGAGTGATCCGGCCGGCCGTGCCTCCCGTTGCGAGCCCGGCCACGAGACTGGAGACACACCATGAGCACCCCCGCGGAACAACCGAACACACCCAAGCCCTTCTACAAGTCCCTGTACCTGCAGGTCATCACGGCCATCGTGCTGGGCGTGCTGCTCGGGCACTTCTACCCCGACACCGGCGCCTCGATGAAGCCGCTGGGCGACGGCTTCATCAAGCTGATCAAGATGATCATCGCGCCGATCATCTTCTGCACGGTGGTGGTGGGCATCGCCGGCATGGAAGACATGAAGAAGGTCGGCAAGACCGGCGGGCTGGCGCTGCTGTACTTCGAGATCGTGAGCAGCATCGCGCTGGTGGTGGGCCTCGTGATCATCAACATCGTGCGGCCCGGCGCCGGCATGAACGTCGACGTGACGCAGCTCGACACCAAGGGCATCGCGGCCTACACCGGCCCCGGCAAGATGCAGAGCACCACCGACTTCGTGCTCAACATCATTCCCAACACGCTGGTCGATGCCTTCGCCAAGGGCGAGATCCTGCAGGTGCTGCTGATCGCGGTGATGTTCGGCTTCGCGCTGCACCGCTTCGGCGGGCGCGGCACGCTGGTGTTCGACGTGATCGAGAAGGGCTCGCACGTGCTCTTCGTGATCGTCGGCTACATCATGAAGCTCGCGCCCATCGGTGCCTTCGGCGCCATGGCCTTCACCATCGGCAAATACGGCGTGAGTTCGCTGCTGCAGCTGGGCCAGCTGATGGTCACGTTCTACGCCACCTGCCTGCTGTTCATCTTCGTGGTGCTCGGAGGCATCGCCAGGTTCCACGGCTTCAGCATCTGGAAGTTCATCAAGTACATCAAGGAAGAGCTGCTGATCGTGCTGGGCACCTCGTCCAGCGAATCGGTGCTGCCGCGCTTGATGGCCAAGCTGGAGAACCTGGGCGCGAAGAAGTCGGTGGTCGGCCTGGTGGTGCCCACGGGCTACTCGTTCAACCTCGACGGCACCTCGATCTACCTGACCATGGCGGCCGTGTTCATCGCGCAGGCGACCAACACCGACATGACCCTCACGCAGCAGCTCACGCTGCTGGCCGTGCTGCTGCTCACCTCGAAGGGCGCCGCGGGCGTCACGGGCAGCGGCTTCATCGTGCTGGCGGCCACGCTGTCGGCGGTGGGCCACGTGCCGGTGGCGGGGCTGGCGCTGATCCTGGGCATCGACCGCTTCATGTCGGAAGCGCGCGCGCTGACCAACCTGATCGGCAACGGCGTGGCCACGATCGTGGTGGCCAAGTGGACCGGCGACCTCGACACCGTGCGCATGCACCAGCACCTGAACCAGGAAAGCGCGGCGGAAGCCGACGAGCCCGAGCGCGTGCTCGACGCCACCGAAGTGCGGATGCCGAAGCAGGCCTGAACGCGCACCTGAACGCATAGCGGCCCGGGCCTTCGCGGACCGGGCCCGGCCAGAAAAGAAGAGGAGGGCGCGGCCCTCCCCGGGGTCATCGGGCTGCCACTGATGCGGGCGGCCCGGCCTTGTGCAATAACGCTCTCATGATTCCAAGGGAGCCGGTTCGCCGCATCGATGTACCCGCCGACCCCCCGCGGGGCTGGCGCGGCCTGCCGCGCTGGCTGGGCGCACTGGCGCTGGTGGCGGTGGCCGCCTTTGCCGGCTACCAGCTCGCCATGCAGGCCGGCCTGGCGCGACTGCGCGAGGCGGCCGAGCACCGGCTGGACATGCTCGCCACCGGCCTGGACGCCGACCTGGCCCGCTTCGACTACCTGCCCGCGCTGCTGGAGATGACGCCCATCGTGCCGGCGCTGCTCGGCACGCCCTCCGACATGCAGCTGCGCGACGCGGTCAACCGCTACCTCGACGGCGTCAATGCCACGGCGGGCGCCGAGATGCTCTACGTGCTGGACGGCGGCGGCACCTCGCTGGCCGCCTCCGACTGGGACAAGCCCGGCACCACGCTGGGCCAGGACCTGTCGTTCCGCCCCTACGTGATCGACGCGCTGGGCCAGGGCCGCGGCCGCTTCTACGGCGTGGGCATCACCAGCAAGCGGCCGGGCTACTACCTGTCGTATGCGCTGCGGCGCGGCCAGCCGCAGCGCGGCGTGGTGGCGGTCAAGGTGAACCTGGAGGAGGCCGAGCGCGCCTGGCGCAAGCTGCCGGGCGACGTGGCGCTGATCGACCAGCGCGGCGTGGTGATATTGGTCACGCGGGAAGACCTGAAGTTCAGGCCGCTGCTGCCGCTCGATGCCGCGCAGCGCGCCGAGGTGCTGCGCTCGCGCCCCTATGGCGAGGCCAGCCTGCAGCCGCTGCAGTGGACGCAGAAGGAATCGCTCGACCGCGACGTGCAGGTGATCTCGCTGGACGGACGCGACCAGCTCGCCACCGCCCGCACGCTGCGCGGCGCGCCCTGGCAGCTGATGGTGCTCGACGACCTGGCGCCGGTGCGCGTGGCCGCGCGCAACACGGCCATCACCGCCACGCTCGCGATGACGGTGCTGCTGCTGGTGGCCGTCGCGCTGTGGCAGCGCCGCCGCGCGGTGCGCCAGAAGCTGGCCGACCAGGCCGCGCTGCAGGCCGCGCACGACACGCTCGAGTCGACCGTGGTGGCGCGCACCGCGCAGCTGCGCGCCGCGCAGGGCGAGCTGGTGCACGCGGGCAAGATGGCCGCGCTGGGCCAGATGTCGGCCGGCGTGGTGCACGAACTCAACCAGCCGCTCACGGCCATGCGCACGCTGTCGGAGAGCGCCGGCATCCTGCTCGACAGGAACCGGCTGGACGATGTGCGCGGCAACCTCGAGCGCATCCGCAACATGGTCGACCGGTTGGCGCGCCTGACCTCGCAGCTCAAGACCTTCGCGCACAAGAGCGAGCTGCCGCTGGCGCCGCTGCTGCTGTCGCAGGCCATTGCCGACGCGCAGGTGATCGTGGCCGACGCCTCGAAGAAGGTGCGCGTCACCGTCCAGGTCGACGTGCAGCCCGCCACGCTGAGCGTCATGGCCGAGGAGGCCGCGCTGGGCAGCGTGCTGGCCAACCTGATGCGCAACGCCATCGACGCCATGCAGGACGCGCCGCTGCGCACGCTGCGGCTGGAGGCGCGGCACAAGGGCGGCCCGGCGGCCGATGCCGACGGCCGCGTGCTGCTGAGCGTGACCGACACCGGCCCCGGCATCCACCCCGACATCCTGCCGCGCCTGTTCGAGCCCTTCGTGACCCGCAAGCCCGCGGGGTCGGGGCTGGGCCTGGGCCTCGTCATCTCGGCACAATTGGTGCGGGCCATGGACGGCACGCTGCGCGCGGCCAACCTGGAGACCGGCGGGGCATGCTTCGTGATCGACCTGCCCGCCGCCATTGCCGTGATACACAACCCGCCTGTCCCTTGCGCCGTTTCTGTTTCCCCAGATTCCCCCCTTTCCATTGCACAACAGGAGTGATCCCCCCGTGAGCGAAGCCCCCGCCATCCGGGTGATGCTGGTCGAGGACGACGAAGACGTCCGCGTCAGCACCACCCAGGTGCTGACCCTGGCCGGTTTCGAGGTCGAGTCCTTTCCCAGCGTCGAACGCGCGCGTGCGCACATCGGCTTCGGCGTGCCCGCCATCGTGATCAGCGACGTGCGCCTGCCCGGCATGAGCGGCACCGAGTGGCTGCCCGAGCTGAAGCAGGCCGACCCCGAGCTGCCCGTGATCCTGGTCACCGGCCACGGCCACATCGCGATGGCCGTGCAGGCCATGCGCGAAGGCGCCTACGACTTCATCGAGAAGCCCTTCAGCTCCGAGCGGCTGGTGGCCATCGTGCGCCATGCCATCGAGCGCCGCCAGCTCACGCTGCAGGTGCGCGCGCTGCGCGACGCGCTGGAGAACTGGCAAGGCATCCAGTCGGTGCTGATCGGCCGTTCGGCGCAGATGCAGCAGGTGCGCCAGACCGTGAAGACGCTGGCCGAGACCTCGGCCGACGTGCTGGTCTACGGCGAGACCGGCACCGGCAAGGAGCTGGTGGCGCGCTGCCTGCACGAGCACAGCGCGCGCCGGCGCCAGCACTTCGTGCCGCTGAACTGCGGCGGCCTGCCCGAGGCGCTGGCCGAGAGCGAGCTGTTCGGCCACGAGGCCGGCGCCTTCACCGGCGCCAACCGCGCGCGCGTGGGCAAGTTCGAATACGCCAGCGGCGGCACGCTGTTCCTCGACGAGATCGAGAGCATGCCGATGGCGGTGCAGATCAAGCTGCTGCGCGCGCTGCAGGAGCGCAGCATCGAGCGCATCGGCTCCAACAAGACCATTCCCTTCGACTGCCGCGTGGTGGCCGCCAGCAAGGACGACCTGAAGGAAATGAGCGACCGGCAGAAGTTCAGGGCCGACCTGTACTACCGCCTGGGCGTGGCCTTCATCGAGCTGCCGCCGCTGCGCGAGCGGCGCGAGGACATCCCGCTGCTGTTCGAGCACTTCACGCTGGAGGCCGCGCGCCGCTACGAGCGCCCCGCGCCGCTCTTGAGCCACGCGCAGCTGGCCGACCTCATGGCCTACGCCTGGCCCGGCAACGTGCGCGAGCTGCGCAACGTGGCCGACCGCTTTGTGCTGGGGCTGCTCGGCGAGCGGCTCACGCTGGCACGTGGCGGTGGTGGCAGCAGTGCGGAAGGCGTGCCGGCGCTGCCGCGCGGGCTGCCGCAGCAGGTCGAGTCGTTCGAGCGCGCGGTGATCGTCGAGGAGCTGCGCCGCCAGCGCGGCGACCAGCCGGCCACGGCGGCCGCGCTGGGCATCGCGCGCCAGACGCTGCACGACAAGGTGCGCAAGCTGGGCGTGGCGGTGGACGAGTTCAAGTAGGCCAGCCGACCTGGGCGCTGGCCTCGGCTGGTGCTCAGCGCAGCAGCAGCTTCATCATCCGCGCGAAGGTCTTGCCGTAGGGCGGGCGGAACAGGCCCACGCCGTTGAACGCCGACTGGTGAAAGATCGGCTTGAGCTTCGAGAAGGTCTGGAAGCCGTACTCGCCGTGGTACGAGCCCATGCCGCTCGCGCCGACGCCGCCGAAGGGCAGGTCGTCCTGCGCGACGTGCATCAGCGTCTCGTTGATCGACACGCCGCCGGCCACCGTGCCGTGCATCACGCGCTCGATGGTGGCGCGGTCTTTCTCGAACAGGTAGAGCGCCAGCGGGCGCGGCCGCGCGTTGACATAGGCAATGGCTTCGCCGATGTCGGTGCCCTTGTACGTGAGCACCGGCAGCAGCGGGCCGAAGATCTCTTCCTGCATCACGCGCATGCCGTCGTGCACGCCGGTCAGCAGCACCGGCGGAAAGCAGCGCGTGGCGGCGTCGGGCGCCGTGGCGCACAGCGGCTGCGCGGTGGCGCCCTGCTGCACGGCCGTGGCCTCGAGCTCCTGCAGCCGCGCGAAGTGGCGCGGGCTCACGATGCTGGTGTAGTCGGCGTTGCCCGCCATCGACGGGTACATGGCCGCGAACACGCGACGCGCCGCGTCGGCGAAGCGCTGTTGCTGGCCTTCGGGCAGCAGCACGTAGTCGGGCGCGATGCAGGTCTGGCCCGCGTTGAGCGTCTTGCCCACGAGGATGCGCTCGACGGCCTTGTCGAAGTTGGCGCCGGGCCCGACGATCGCGGGCGACTTGCCGCCGAGCTCCAGCGTCACCGGCGTGAGGTTCTCGCTGGCGGCGCGCATCACGTGGTGGCCGACGGCGGTGGAGCCGGTGAACAGCAGGTGGTCGAAGGGCAGGGCGGAGAACGCGCGCGCGGCCTCGGCGTCGCCGTTGACCACGAGGATCTCGTCGGGCGCGAAGCTCTTGCGCACCAGCGCGGCGAACAGCTCGGCGAAGCGCGGCGTGTATTCCGACTGCTTCACCATCACGCGGTTGCCCGCGGCCAGCGCCGCGGTCATCGGTCCCACCGCGAGGTACAGCGGGTAGTTCCAAGGCACCACGATGCCGACCACGCTCAGCGGCTGCGGCATGAGGCGCGACGACGCCGGCTTGAACCACAGGCCGGTGGCGCGGCGCTTCACGCGCATCCAGCGCTTGCCGTGGCGCAGCGCATGGTCGATGCCCTCGAGCGAGGGGAACAGCTCGGCGAGCTCGGTTTCCTGCACGGCGCGGTTGTGGAAGTCGGCGCTGATGGCCGCGGCGATTTCCGCGCGATGGTCCAGCATCAGCGCGCGCAGCCGCTTCAGGCGGTCGGCGCGTTCAGGCCAGGGCGGCGTGGGGGTGCGCAGGCTTGCGGCGCGCAGGGCATCGAAGCCCTGGCGCATGTGGTGTTGCGTCATGGCTTCGTGCGTCATCGGCTTCAGCTCGCCGAAACAGGTGCAGGGGGCGCGGGCTCGACCGGCAGCGCGCGCTTGTGCGCGCTCTTGCGGTGGGTCGAGAGAATGATCTCGCGCGCCCTGGCCGACACCGGCTTGCCTTCGAGGAAGTCGTCGATCTGCTCGTAGGTGACGCCGAAGGCGTCTTCGTCGGGCTTGCCCGGCACCAGCGACTCGAGGTCGGCCGTCGGTACCTTGTAGACCAGCGTGTCGGGCGCGCCCAGCAGCTGCGCCACCGCGCGCACGCGGCGCTTGTTGAGGCCTGTGAGCGGCGTGATGTCGGCCGCGCCGTCGCCGAACTTGGTGAAGAAGCCCATCAGCGCCTCGGCCGCGTGGTCGGTGCCGATGACGATGCCGTCGTGCGCGCCGGCCACCGCGAACTGCGCCACCATGCGCTCGCGCGCCTTGATGTTGCCGAGCACGAAGTCTTCGTGCGCCGCGTCGCGGAACTTCAGGTCGCCGGCCTTCAGCGCGGCCAGCATGCCGTCGGCCGCGGGGCGGATGTCGACGGTGACGGTGCGGTCGGGCTTCATCACCGCGAGCGAGGCCTGCGCCTCGGCTTCGTCCTTCTGCACGCCGTAGGGCAGGCGCATGGCGATGAAGGTGGCGTCGTGGCCTGCGGCGCGCAGCTTCTCGACGGCGCGCTGCGCGAGGCAGCCGGCGGTCAGCGAATCGACACCGCCGCTGATGCCCAGCACCAGCGTCTTCAGGCCGGTCTGCTTCAGGTAGCCGGCGAGAAAGTCGACGCGGCGCGCCAGTTCCTTCGCGGCATCGAAGACGGGCGCGACATGCAGGGCCGCGATGATTTCACGTTGCGTGGCGTCGGCAGGGGTGAGGTCTTCGCTCATGGTGTGGAACGGCGTGTGAGGAATGAAGAGGGTCAGAAGTCGACGAGGCTCAGGCCGATGCTCAGCACCGTGCGCTTGCGGTTGTAGTCCACCAGCGTGTCGCCGTAGCCCGAGAACAGCTGCGTGTGGAAGCGCAGGTTGCTCTTGGTCGGGTCGCCGATGGCCTTGAGCCACTCGAGGCGGATCGAGCCGCGGCCGCTGTCGCGCAGGTTGTTGCGCACCGTGATGCCGAACTGGTTGTCGCGGTTGAAGTTCCAGCGGCCCGTGACTTCGGCGCGGCCGATGTAGTCGGCGATGTCGGGGTTGTCGTCCTTGGCGGCGTTCTCGGAAATGCGCTTCCAGATGCGCCCGGTGATGGTGAAGCGGTCGTCCAGCTCGGCGCCGCCCATCAGGTACACGCGGTTCCAGCTGCGCGACAGCGGCAGCGTCTGGCCGTTCGACTGGTGCACGATGCCCAGGCCCGCGTAGCGCCAGCGCCAGCCGCCCGGCAGCTTGAAGTCGGTCGGGTAGACGTACATCAGCTCGGGTTCGTGGTCGGTGGTGCGGAAGGGCCGCGAGATGGCGCCGTTGAACAGCTGCCAGGTCGACTGCTGGCTGTAGGCGAACCACAGCGAGTCTTTCTTGGCCGGGTCGTTCTGCGTGAGCAGGCCCTGCGCGAGCTTGGTGCGCACCGACAGGCCGATGCGCATCTCGTTGGCCTGGTAGGCCACCGGGTCGGCGGTGTGGTCGGCCGAGGGCGAGGTCGGCGTCTCGGGCCGCTTGGTGGCGGCCGAGACCGACACGTTCAGCGGCCGGTAGCCGCGAAAGCCGAAGGTGCCGCAGTCGGTGGCGTTCTCCAGTTCCCAGAAGCGCGAGAGCGTGGAGTACTGGCGGTCGCGGCAGCCTTCGGTGGTGGCCACCGAGACCACGCGCGTGGCCGGGATCGAGGCGTCCACCGGCGGTGCCTGCGTGCTCGCGAGCACGGGCGGCGCCACGGGCACCGACACCGGCGGCAGCGTCTGCTGCTGTGCCCAGCGGTCGAAGCAGGCCAGGCGCGCTTCGTTGTTGGCGCCCAGCGCACTGCACTGCTGCCAGGTGAGCTGCGCGTCGGCCAGCGGGCTGGCGGGCTTGTCGACGGCCTGCGCGTGCGCGCCGGCCGCGCCGCCCAGGCAGGCAGCCACCGCCGCGAGCGCACTGAATCTGAAACGAGGGGATCGTGGGGTCTTCATTGCTTTCCTTGCGGTGCGGCCGGAACGACCGTCTTGCTGAGCACGAACGGATGAACGCTCTCGTCGGCGGCGTTGCGCCACGTGCCCCTGAACTCGCGGCCGCACGAACCGGCCTGGAGCTTGCCCGACCAGACGCCGCTGATGGCGCGCCCGTCGAGCGATTCGTCGATGGACAGGGCGCCTTCGTCGTCGACGTCGCCCGCGAGTTGCGCCACGGTGGGCCGGGCGGCGTTGGATGCGTTGCGCGAGATGGTGCCGCGCACGCCTTCGTAGTCGGGGTGCTTGCCCAGCTGCACGGCGGCCACGGCGGGCAGGCCGTCGAAGCGCGCCTCCCAGCGGCCGTAGAGCGCCTGCGCGGGCAGGTCGCGTGCGTCGGTGGCGTCGGTGGGGCAGTCGGCAGTGCGGCCGTTGCTCCCGGTGCCTGCGCAGCCGGCCAGCAGGGCCGCGCCGGCCAGCAGCGCGGCGCTGAGCGTGGTGCGCGCCGCCGTCATGGCGCCGCCGCGGCGGCGGCCGCCTTGGCCGCGCTGTCCTGGGCCTTGCGCGCGAACTCGGCGCGCAGCGCCTTGAGCTTTTCGCGCGGGTCTTCCTTGATGGTTTCCTTGTTCAGGCCCATCTCGGCGATGAAGCGGCTCGGAATGCAGGGCACCATCTCGCGGCCCTGCTTGCGCTTCTTGGTCCAGCTCACGGCCAGGCTGCGCTGGGCGCGGGTGATGCCCACGTACATCAGGCGGCGCTCTTCCTGCAGGCGCTGCTGGGTCTCGTCGCTCACCACCTGCTGGCGGCCGTTGTCGTCGTCGAGCTTGAAGGGCAGGAGGCCCTCGCTCACGCCGATCAGCATCACGTGCGGCCACTCCAGGCCCTTGGAGGCGTGCAGGGTCGACAGCGTGACCACGTCCTGGTCCTGCTCGCGCTCGCTGATGGTGGACAGCAGCGAGATGGTCTGCGCCACCTCGAGCAGGCTCTTGCGCTCGGTCTCGATGTTGCTGTCGGCACCCGAGGTGTCGTCCAGCGTGCCGCCGGCGCGCTGCGACATCCAGTCGACGAACTCCAGCACGTTGGTCCAGCGCGAGGCCGCGGCGGCCTCGCTGTCTTCGCCGTCGTACAGGTGCTTCTCGTAGTCGATCTCCTTCAGCCAGTCGAGCATGAAGGTGCGCGAGTCTTCGGCGCCCATGGTGCGGCGCGCGCGGTATTCCAGGTCGTTGATGTAGCGGCCGAACTCGTGGATGCCCTCGAGCGTGCGCTTGGGCATCACGCTGGGCAGCGAGGGGCTGAACAGCGCCTCGAACAGGCTCAGCTTGTACTGGCTCGCGAAGGTGCCCAGGCTGGCCAGCGTGGTGTGGCCGATGCCGCGCTTGGGCGTGGTGATGGCACGCAGGAACGCGGGGTCGTCGTCGTTGTTGACCCACAGGCGGAACCACCCGCACAGGTCTTTGATTTCGGCGCGGTCGAAGAAGCTCTGGCCGCCCGAGACCTTGTACGGGATCTGCGCCTTGCGCAGCGCCTGCTCGAACACGCGCGCCTGGTGGTTGGCGCGGTACAGGATGGCGAAGTCGCGGAACTCCTTGTACTGCTTGCCCTGCGTGAGCGAGTCGCCCGCGCGGATGCTGACGATGCGCGCCACCGCGCGCTCGGCCTCGTGCAGCTCGCTGTCGGCGTCCACGATGCGCACCGGCTCGCCTTCGCCGAGTTCGGAGAACAGCGTCTTGGGAAACAGCTTGGGGTTGGGGCCGATCACGTTGTTGGCCGCGCGCAGGATGGCGCTGGTGGAGCGGTAGTTCTGCTCCAGCTTGATGACCTTCAGCGCGGGGTAGTCGACCGGCAGCTTGCGCAGGTTGTCCAGCGTGGCGCCGCGCCAGCCGTAGATCGACTGGTCGTCGTCGCCCACCGCGGTGAACTGGCCCTTCTCGCCGGCCAGGGCCTTCAGCACGTCGTACTGGGTGGCGTTGGTGTCCTGGTATTCGTCCACCAGGATGTGGCCCAGCGCGGCCTGCCACTTGGCGCGCACCTCGGGAAATTCGTAGAGCAGCTTCAGCGGCATGCCGATCAGGTCGTCGAAGTCGACGCTCTGGTAGGCCTGCAGGCGCTCTTCGTAGCGGCCCATGATCTTGGCGGTGATGCGCTCGTTGTCGTCGGCGGCCTGGGCCTCGGCCTGCGCCGCGTTCAGGCCCATGTTCTTCCACTTGCTGATGGTCCACTGCCAGATGCGGGCGGTGGCCGCGTCGGTGGTGCCGCCGGCGTCCTTGAGGATCTTGGTGACGTCGTCGGAGTCCAGGATGCTGAAGGCCTTCTTCAGGCCGAGCACCGCGCCGTCTTCGCGCATCATGCGCACGCCCAGCGCGTGGAAGGTGCAGACCACGACCTTGCGCGCGTCCTTGCCGATGAGGTCCTTGGCGCGCTCGCGCATTTCCGCGGCGGCCTTGTTGGTGAAGGTGATGGCCGCGATGCGCTGCGGCTCGAGGCCGGCCTGGATCAGCCGGCCGATCTTGTGAGTGATCACCCGCGTCTTGCCGGAGCCTGCGCCTGCAAGCACCAGGCAGGGACCGTGCATGTAGTTGACAGCTTCTTGCTGCGCGAGATTGAGACCGTGAGACATGGGGGATGGGGAACCGGAAGCCGCCCGGCGGAGCCGCGGACGGGAAAAGCGTGAAAGCGCGCAATGATACGGGGACCGCCCTTCCCGGGGCTGTAGGCCGTCCGCCCCTCTGTACGGCTGCTGCAGCCGCTGCGAGACCCCTCTGGCAGGCATGACAATCGGCGGGTGCTGCCTGTATTCCTTGTTACTTTCCCTTTCTTCGCGTTGATCGCCGCAGGGTACGCCGCCGCCCGCGCGCGCATCCTGCCGCTGGACGCGATTCCCGGCCTCAACGCCTTCGTGCTGTATTTCGCGCTGCCGTGCATGCTGCTGCGCTTCGGCGCGGGCACGCCCATCGGCCAACTGCTGGACGGCAGCGTCGCACTGGTCTGGGGCGTCTGCGCGCTGGCGGTGGTGGCGGGCGTGGTGATGTTCACGCGCAATGCGCGCATCGGCTGGAACGACGCGGCCTTCGGCGCGCTGGTGGCGGCGTTTCCCAACACCGGCTTCATGGGCGTGCCGCTGCTGGTGGCCATCCTCGGGGCGCAGGCGGCGGGGCCGATGATCATCACGATCGCCTTCGACCTGGTCGTGACCTCCTCGCTGTGCATCGCGCTGTCGCGGCTGGACGGCGCCCTGGGCCCGGCGGGTGCAGGCCGCCAGGGCGCCATGCTGGCGGCGCGCAAGGCGCTGCGCGGCATCCTGGTCAACCCGATGCCGTGGTCGATCCTGCTGGGCGTGCTGCTGTCGGCCGCGCGCTGGAAGCTGCCCGGCCCGCTCGAGCGCACGGTCGCGATGCTGGCCGACGCGGCCTCGCCGGTGGCGCTGTTCACCATCGGCGCGGTGCTGGCGCGTTCGGCGCTGGTGGCGCGCGAGCACGGCGCCAGCGAGGCGGTGGCGCAGGCCATGGGCACCGGGCTGAAGGCCGCGCCCAAGGCGCCGTGGGCCGACGTGCTGCCGGTGGTGGCCGTGAAGCTGCTGGTGCACCCGCTGATGGTGTGGGGCCTCGGGCTCGGCGCCATGGCGCTGGGGCTGCCGCTGTCGCATGCGGCGCTGGTGGCGATCGTGCTGGTGGCGGCGCTGCCGAGCGCCAGCAACGTGTCGATGCTGGCCGAGCGCTTCGGCGCGGACAACGGGCGCATCGCCCGCATCATCCTGTGGACGACGGTGGTGGCGTTCTTCAGCTTCCCGCTGGCCGTGGGCCTGCTGAACTGATCAGGGGGTCAGCACGCCCAGCTTGTACGGGTCGGCATCCGGCAGGCGCTCGCACTTGGAGAAGTCGCGGCCCTGCGTGCCGTCGCAGTAGTAGGTGTTGTAGACGCGGCCGAACAGCGTCGGGCTGGCGGTGAAGAGCACGCCGTGCTCGGGTTGCCAGTTGTCCTTGGGCGACGCCGGGGCGCCGGCCTCGATCGGCTTGGCCATGGCGGCAGGGGTGGCGGATGCAACAGACGAGACAGGCGTGGCGGACGTGGCCGAGGGCGTGAAGTCGGCCAGCGTCTTGTGGGTTTCGTCGCCGCGCCAGCGCACCGCGAGTTCGGCCGCCGTGGGCCGCACCGCCACCGGCAGCAGGATGCCGTTGACCTGCCCGCCGTAGCCGAAGCGGTGCGTCTTGCCCGCGAGGAAGGCATAGGCGCAGGCCGCCATGCACTGGCCCCGCACCTCGGTCTGCACGCCGCTCGCGCGGATGGCGTCGGCATAGGCGCCGGCCGCTTCGGCGGTGCCGCCGGACGAGTCTTCGAAGACCACGGTGTGGACGGTGCCGCTGGCGAGCTGGTCGGTGAATTCCTTGATGGCGGTGCCGTCGAGCATGCCCGACACCACCAGCCGGCTGCCCTGCAGGCCCAGTTCGGCCGCGTGGGCCGGCTGCGAGGAAAGAGCAAGGCCCGCGATGCACGCGCCGGCGCCGGCGAGCGACGCGACGGACAGAACCCAACCAGACATGGACGGCGGTTTCATGGCGACCTTTGAGGACCTGGCCCCGCGGCACCCCAAGGGAACCCCACGGGAGATGAGCGGAACATGCTTCGAACGCGAAACCCGCGGCGAGTTCGCGCCGTTACAGCTTGTGCAGCGCCAGGGGATGCGTCAACTGTTTTTTCACAAATTTTCGGGTAGTCCGGGCAGGCCGTAAGGCATAGAGGCCGCTATGCCATCAGGTGAATGCTTGTGTTTGCAGAACCGCTGCTACAGTGTCCCCAAGTCAAAGGTGTGAATAGGGGCGCGCGATGGCAATTCTGGTTCGCATCCTTCTGTGGTTGTCCTGGCTCGCAGCAGTCGGGTGGTTGTGGCATGTCGGCAAGTTCGGCACCGCCACCGCGATAGCGCTCGCCGCGCTGAGCCTCGTCGTGTTCGCCTGGCCGGCGAGCATCGCGCGGCGAAGGCACAACGAGCTGCGCTATGTCGACATGGGCAAGGAGCCCACGGGCTACCACTGAAACCGCGGTCTGTCGGTCGGTGACCGGACTGCGCAGCCCGCTCAGGACGCGGGCTGCTGCAGGCGCTGGAACTCGTGGCGCTTCATGGCCATGTAGTCGGTGCGCTCCAGTTCGTGCAGCTGTTGCGCGTACTGTTCGGTGGCGTCGAACCACTCGCCCAGGCGCTGTTCGAGCTGGCCCGGCGCGGGCGCATCCAGGTAGCTGTCGATCGCCAGGTAGTAGCGCATGGTGTTGCGCTCGACCACGCCGCGCACGCCTCCGATGAACCCGCCACCGTCGGCCTGGCCCAGGCGCGTGAACCCCACCTTGTCGCTGCCCAGCGTGGCCAGGTAGCCCTTCATCGCGAGCCGCGCGGCGGTGCCGTAGGCATAGGCGTAGCTCATGTGCAGCGCGGTCTTGCCGTTGTCCGCGGGCGCGGCCTCCAGCTCGATGTCGTAGTCGCGCGTGGACAGCGGCCCGCTGGCCGCGCTCAGCCGCACGTGCAGGTAGTCCGCGTCGGCCTTGCGCACGCTGTAGGCGAAGTCGAGCTTCTGCGCGTCCGACAGCGGCTGGTCGAACTTGCGGCCGGCCGCCACGGCCAGCCCCGCGCCGCCGCTTTTCACGGCGCAGTGCTTGATGTTGAGGTGCAGCATCAGCACCTGGCACCACGCGGCCGGCTCGCGCAGCGCGCTGTTCACGCGCTCGAACGGATGGCCGACCAGCGCGTAGACATCGCCGCTCAAGCGGTCGGATGCTTCGTTCGATTCGATGGTGAGCGGCCGCTTGAAGGCATTGCGCGCCAGTTGCGGCGCGAGCGATTGCAGCTTGGTGCGCAGCGCGGCCGCGCCGTCGGTGGCGGTGGCGGCGGTAGCGGTGGCGGGTTGCGCCATGGCGCTGCGCGGCGTGAACGCCAGGGCCGCCGCCAGCCACATCAGCCCGAGGCAGAGACTGAGGCCGAAGCGCCGGGCCGCGTGGGTGGCCGTGCAGGTGCCCCCGTAGGTGCCCGCGCGTGTGGCCGGAATCGAAATGTCGTGTGTATCCATCGCCCGCAGGCTGGGCGCGCACCCTGCGCGCCCGTGCAGGACAACCCGCTCAGATGCTGTGCGGATCGACGTCGACCAGCCAGCGGATCACGCCCTTGCCCTCGGGCGTGCGCCGCAGGTCGTGCAGCAGCGGCTGCCAGCCCGCCAGCAGCCGCTGCAGCGCGGCGCGCGAGGGGCTTTCGATGAGCATCTGCGCGCGCTCCACGTTGGCCACGCGCTGGATCGTGAGCGGCACGGCCGGGTAGCGCGTGACCAGGTCGGCGCCCGGCAGCGCCTCGGCCTGGTCGGCGGCGGTGTTCAGGAAGGCCTGCGCCACCGACTGCTCGCGCGCGTCGGCGCGCAGCAGCGCCTGGAACGCGAAGGGCGGCATGGCGGCGGCGCGGCGCTCGTCAAGCTGCTGCTGCGCGAAGGCGGCGTAGTCGTGCTTGCGCAACGCCGTGAACAGCGGGTGCTGCGCGTGGTGGGTCTGGATCCACATCTCGGCCTTGGCGCCCTGCGCCGCCAGGTAGGCGGCGTCGCGGCCCGCGCGGCCGGCCGACTGCATCAGCAGGCTGAACAGGCGTTCGGGCGCACGGAAGTCGCTGGAGAACAGCGCGCCGTCGGGGTTCACCGCGGCCACCAGCGTGATGCGGCGGAAGTCGTGGCCCTTGGCGATCATCTGCGTGCCGACCAGCACGTCGACCTCGCCCGCGTGCACCGCCGCGAGCTGCGATTCGAGCGCGCCTTGTTTTTTGGTGCTGTCGGCGTCGATGCGGGCGATGCGCACCGCGCTGCCGTCCGCGTGCTTCACCGCGGCGAACAGCTCGGCCAGGTGCTCCTCGAGCCGCTCGGTGCCGCGGCCCACGGGCGCGATGTCGGGGTTGCCGCAGGCCGGGCACGCGCGCGGCACGCGTTCGGTGAAGCCGCAGTGGTGGCAGCGCAGCGTGCGGTCGATCTTGTGGAACACCCGGAAGGCGCTGCAGTGCGGGCATTCGCTCTTCCAGCCGCAGTCGCCGCAGGCCAGCACCGGCGCATAGCCGCGCCGGTTCAGGAAGATCATGCTCTGCTCGCCGCGCGCGATGCGCTGGCCGATGGCGTCGAGCAGCGCGCCCGAGATCACCGTCTTCGGCGGCTGCAGGTTCATGTCGACCAGCCGCACGGCCGGCAGCGCGCCCGCGCCGATGCGCGAAGGCATGGCCAGGCGCACATAGCGCCCGCCCGGGTCGTCGCCTTCGGCGGGGCGGCTCTGGTGCCAGCTTTCGAGCGAGGGCGTGGCCGAGCCCAGGATCACCTTGGCCTTTTCGCGCTGGCCGCGCCACACGGCGAGGTCGCGCGCGGAGTAGCGGGCGCCTTCCTGCTGCTTGTAGCTGGGGTCGTGCTCCTCGTCGACCACCACCAGCTTCAGCCCCGGAATCGACGCGAACACCGCCATGCGCGTGCCCAGCACGATGCGCGCCGCGCCGCTGTGCGCGGCCAGCCAGCTCGCCAGCCGCTGCGGGTTGGTCATGCCGCTGTGCAGCGACACCACCGCCTCGTCGCCGAAGCGGGCCTTGAAGCGGGCTTCGAGTTGGGGCGTGAGGTTGATCTCGGGCACCATCACCAGCGCCTGGGCGTTTGCGTCGCGCGCCAGCAGGCCGGCCACGCAGCGCAGGTAGACCTCGGTCTTGCCGCTGCCCGTGCTGCCGACCAGCAGGAAGGTGCCGGTTTCGGCCTCGATACGGGCCAACGCGGCCGTCTGCTCTGCGCTCAGTGCTATCAAATTCGACGACTCGGCGGTCTCGGCCACCGGCCCCGCCGTGGTCTTGCGCTTGAGCCGGCGCGCCAGCTGCGTGGTCGTCAGGTCGCGCAACTGCGGCGGCAGCGCGGCCAGCGCGATCTCGCCGATCGAGCGCTGGTAGTAGCGCGCGGCAAAGGCCACCAGGTCGCGCCAGGCCTCGCCCAGCGGGTCGAGCGCGTCCAGCGCGGCGCCCACGGGCTTGAGCGCCATGTCGGGCTCGGTGCCTTCCAGCGACACCGGCTCGTTCCACACCACGCCCAGCACCTCGCGCTTGCCCAGCGGCACGCGCACCAGCGTGCCGGGCGGCATCGGCTCGGCGCCGGCGTAGCTCAGCAGGTCGCCCAAGGCGGCGTGCGCGGGGGTCTGCACCGCGATGTCTAGCCGCCACGGCAGGGCCGGCGGCTGACCGTTCGTCGGCTGGGCGGCGTCGTCGAGAGGAAGGCCGGGGGTGGAGATGGGTGTCCTTCTTGGCAAGGTTTGTTAATGCGACTTTGAGCAACGCTACTTAAGTCGTTGATTTTTCAGTGCTTTGGAAGCCATCCAGAGTTTCTGTGGATAACTTTGTTGACAAGACGGCGCCGCGCGCCGCGAAGCCTTGCAAATCAAGGCTCTGGCTGGAATGCCCGGAAAAAAAGCAAAATTCAAATCCTATATAAATCAACAACTTGGCGGTGCTATTGGTTTGAGAGCGGAAGAGGTGGCAGCCCCCGCAATCTTGCGCAGTGCAGCACGGGTTTTGTGCATAAGTCGGGACCCATATACCGTTTTTGCACTTGACAAACCGCCCGGGACCGATTTTCGGGGCCGCCCGGCGGCCTGCGCCGGGCGTTCCTCCGGTGCCCCGAGGCACCTTGGTGTGACAGTCTCAACCGCGCGCGGCGCGCATGCTTCGCGAACGGTCGTGCACCGCCTGCACCAGCGCCGACACGTGGTCCGGCGGCGTGAACTGGCTGATGCCGTGGCCCAGGTTGAAGATGTGGGTCGGCCCGGCGGTCGTGCGGTCGGTGTGCGGTGCGCCGAAGGCCTGCAGCACCTTGGCCACCTCGGCCTCGATCTGCGCGGGCGGCGCGAACAGCACGTTCGGATCGATGTTGCCCTGCAGTGCCTTGACCTGGCCGTCGGTGCCTTCGGCGACCTGCTTGCGCGCCGATGCCAGGTTCACGGTCCAGTCGACGCCGAGCACTTCGCAGTCCAGCGCGCGCATGGCGTCGAGCCACAGACCGCCGCCCTTGGTGAACACGATGCGCGGCACCGGCTGGCCGTCGGCGCCGGTGCGCTTCAGGCCGGCCAGCACGCGGGCCGTGTAGGCGAGGCTGAATTCCTGGAACGCGCCGTCGGCCAGCACGCCGCCCCAGCTGTCGAAGATCATCACGGCCTGCGCGCCCGCGTCGATCTGGGCGTTGAGGTACGCGGCCACCGAGTCGGCGTTCACCGCGAGGATGCGGTGCATCAGGTCGGGGCGGCCGTACAGCATGCTCTTCACCAGCCGGTAGTCGCTGGAGCCCGCGCCTTCGACCATGTAGCAAGCCAGCGTCCACGGGCTGCCCGAGAAGCCGATCAGCGGCACGCGGCCGTCCAGCGCCTTGCGGATCGACGCCACCGCGTCGAACACGTAGCGCAGTTTCTGCATGTCGGGAATCTCCAGCGCCGCCACGGCCGCCTCGTCGCGCACCGGGCGCGCGAAACGCGGGCCTTCGCCGGCCTCGAACGACAGGCCCAGGCCCATGGCGTCGGGCACCGTGAGGATGTCGGAGAACAGGATCGCCGCGTCCAGCGGGTAGCGTGCGAGCGGTTGCAGCGTGACCTCGGTGGCGTAGTCGGTGTTGGTCGCCAGCCCCATGAAGGTGCCGGCCTTGGCGCGCGTGGCCACGTATTCAGGGAGGTAGCGGCCGGCCTGGCGCATCAGCCAGACGGGCGTGTGGTCGGTGGCCTGGCGCCAGCAGGCTCGCAGGAACGTGTCGTTTTTCAGGGGGGCGAAGGGCATCGGGCGATTGTCGCAGGGGTGTGTCCCGGGGGCTGTGTCTGGACGCAGCGTTCGGGGAGACGGCTCAGGCTGCGGATTTTTCGCTGAAGACCTCGGTCATCAGGCGAGGATGGCTTCGGGCCAGGATACCGCTCGATCGCCATTCCGCCTTCGGTGCGGCACGAGGCCAGAAGCAGGTCGGTGCCGGAGATCGAGGGACGCCCGGCGCAGTGCATTGCCACTTCGTCAGCCGCGGCGGGCTGAAATTGCAGCAGAAGGAGCAACGCCAGTGCGGACATCCTCGAACTCATCGTTCAGCCGGATCCAACATGCGCGACATCGACGACTTCCTTGACAGGAGAGGAGGTCGCGGCAGTTTGCGAGGGCCTGCCAGGCTCACACTGCTAACAATAGTCACCCTGCCCGAAGCCTTCACGCCCATCGTCCGCGAGCGTGAAAGGCGGCATGCCTGTATCGGCATGCCCGCAGGCTCCAACCAGGACGCTCAAGCCGGCACGCCCACCGTGGGCGCTCTCGCGTTGCGCCGGTACAGCACCAGCGTCGCCACCAGTCCGCAGATGGCCGCCGCCGTCATCCACAACCCCGGCGCGCCCTTGTCGCCGGTCATCTCGATCAGCCCCGTCGCAATCGCCGGCGTGAAGCCGCCGAACAGCGCGGTCGCGAGGCTGTACGCCAGCGAGAAGCCGGCGGTGCGCACGTTCACCGGCATCACCTCGGTCAGCGCCACCACCATCGCGCCGTTGTAGCTCGCGTAGAGGAACGACAGCCACAGCTCCACCTCGAGCATGCGCGTGAAGCTCGGCGCGCCCACCAGCCATTTGAGCGACGGGTACGCGGTGAGGATGGTCAGCACGGTGAACACGATCAGCAGCGGCTTGCGGCCCACGCGGTCCGACAGGGCGCCCATGATCGGCAGCCAGATGAAGTTGGAGACGGCCACGCACAGCGTGACGACCAGCGCGTCGGTGGTGCTCAGGTGCAGCACGGCCTTGCCGAAGGTGGGCGTGTAGACGGTGATCAGGTAGAACGACACGGTGGTCATCGACACCAGCATCATCCCGGCCACCACCAGGCCCCAGTTGGCCACCATCGACTGGAAGATCTCGCGCGCGTCGGGGCGGTGCTTGCGCGCCATGAACTCCTCGGTCTCCTGCAGCGAGCGGCGGATGATGAACAGCACCGGCACGATCAGGCAGCCCACGAAGAAGGGCACGCGCCAGTAGAAGTCGCCGATCTCCTGCGAGGTGAAGGTCACGTTGAGCCAGTAGCCGAGCGCGGCCGCCACGACGATGGCCACCTGCTGGCTGGCCGACTGCCAGCTCACGTAGAAGCCCTTGTGGCCCGGCGTGGCCATCTCCGACAGGTAGACCGACACGCCGCCCAGCTCCACGCCGGCCGAAAAACCCTGCAGCAGCCGGCCGATGAGCACCAGCAGCGGCGCGGCCAGGCCGATGGTGGCGTACGACGGCACGCAGGCGATGAGCAGCGTGCCGACGGCCATCAGCGCGAGCGTGACGATCAGGCCCTTGCGGCGGCCGACGCGGTCGACGTACGCGCCCAGGAAGATCGCGCCCAGCGGGCGCATCAGGAAGCCCGCGCCGAAGGTCATGAAGGTGAGCATGAGCGAGGCGAACTCGTTGCCCGCGGGGAAGAACGCCTTCGAGATCTGCGTGGCGTAGAAGCCGAACAGGAAGAAGTCGAACATCTCCATGAAGTTGCCGCCGGTCACGCGCAGGACGGTGGCGACTTTCGAGGAGGAAGCGGTGCCCGAGGCGGCGTGGCCGGGCGCGCGTTGCTGCGCTGTGCTCATGGTGTTGTCCCCTGTGGCGTTTGTGGTCGCCAAGGGTAGGGCGGGCTTCCCGACCGTGGCCTGACCGTGGTGGTCAGGTAGCTGTCACTGCCGCGCCGCGCCTGTCATGCCCGCGTGTCACGCCCATCGTTCACGCCCGCCTTTCACGCTTGGCGAGGCGTGCGTCTCGCCGCGCTCAGGTCTTGTATTTGATCGAGCACCCGTACGGCCGCGTGCTGGCCGTCGATATCGGCTTGCCGCCGAAGGCCTCGCCCAGCGCCTGGTTCACGTAGTTGGTGGCGGTCTTGATGTCGTCCGCCCGCGCCGACGCGATGCTGTCGATGCCGCCCGCGTACACCAGCGTGCCCTTGGGGTCGATGATGAAGATGTGCGGCGTGGTGCGCGCGCCGTAGACCTGGCCGATCACGCCGTCCTCGTCCATCAGCACCGCGGTGGGCGCACCCTTGTGCGACTTCATCCACGCGTCGAGCGCGTCGGCCTTCAGGTAGTCGGTGGCGGCGCGCTCGGTGGAGTTGATGGCCAGCCACACCACGCCCTTGTCGGTCGCGGCCTTCTGGGTGGCGGGCATGTTGCCGCTGCCGTAGTGCTTGCGCACGAAGGGGCAGCCGGGGTTGGTCCACTCGAGCACCACGAACTTGCCCGCGAAATCGGACAGCTTGTGCTTGGCGCCGGTGGTGTCGACGGCCACGAAGTCGGGCGCCTGCTGGCCCACCGTGGGGGCGGCAGCGGCATTGGTGCCCATCAGGAAGGTGGCGCCCAGCGCCACTGCGGCGGCAACGACGGCACGGCGCGAGGCCCGGCTCAGGGCGGCGCGGGCATGGCGCGCGGCACGCAGGGAACGCGAGTCGGCGGTTGGCGAAAGAGACATGGCCAGCTTGAACTCCAAAGAAAAATTCCAAACAACAACTGCAGCTTAGAACGGTTTCTTCAAGTGCTTGTGACAACCCATGTCACGCAGGTGGTCAAAGCGCGGCGAGCGCGGCGCGGACTTCGTCCTTGCCCAGGATCTCGGTCAGCACGACCGGCGGCTTGCCCGGCGCCTGCAGCACGTACACCGGCACGCCGCTGCGGCCCAGCGCCGTCAGCGCGGCGGTGATGGCCGGGTCGCGGCGGGTCCAGTCGGCGCGCAGCATGGCGACCTTCTTGGCGTCGAAGTCGGCCAGCACCTGCGCGTCGGACAGCGTGCTCTTCTTGTTGTACTGGCATGTGACACACCAGGCCGCGGTGAAGTCGATAAACACGGGCTGCCCGGCGTCCGACAGCGCGGCGACGCGATCGGCCGACCATGGCTGCCAGCGCTGGCCGGCGGCGCCCTTTGCCGCAGCCGAAGCCAGTTGCGCGGGCTCAACGACTTGCAACACATTGCGCCCGATGGCCGCGGTCAGCACGGCGGTGAAGGCGATCAGCAGGCCGGCAATCACCACCCGCGTGCGCCCGCTCAGCGTGAGCGCCCAGACGATGGCGGCCAGGCACACCAGCAGCGCCAGCAGCGTGCCCGCGCCGTCGATGCCGCTTTGCTGGCCCAGCACCCACACCAGCCACGCCACGGTGGCGAACATCGGGAACGCGAGCAGGCGGCGCAGCGTGTGCATCCACGGGCCCGGCTTGGGCAGCAGCCGCGCGATGGCGGGCACGAAGCCGGCCACCAGGTAAGGCAGCGCCAGCCCGAAGCCCAGCGCGGCGAACAGCAGCAGCGCCTGCGCGGCCGGCAGGCCGATGGCGAAGCCCAGCGACACGCCCATGAAAGGCGCGGTGCAGGGCGATGCGATGACCACGGCCAGCACGCCCGAGAGGAAGTCGTTGGCCAGCGGATGCTTGGCCTGCGCGCTGCACACCGACGACGGGGCGGCGCGGCCGAACTCGAACACGCCCACCAGGTTCAGGCCGATCAGCGTGAACAGCGCCGCCAGGGCCGCCACCACGCCGGGCGACTGCAACTGGAAGCCCCAGCCCAGCCCGGCGCCGGCCGCGCGCAGCGCCAGCATGGCGCCGCCCAGCGCAAGGAACGACAGCATCACGCCGCCGGTGTAGGCCAGGCCCGCCTTGCGGTGCGCGCTGTCGTTGCCGGCCTGCCGCGCGAAGCCCAGCACCTTGATCGCGAGGATCGGGAACACGCAGGGCATCAGGTTGAGCAGCAGGCCGCCGAGCAGGGCGCCGAAAAGGGCGGCCAGGAAGGTGGTGGAGGAGGGCGCGGGCAGTTCGGTCGATGACGCCGCGGCGCTTGTGGCACTGGCCGCGTTGGCGGTCAGCGCCGCCTGCAGCGCCGGCGACACCTCGGCGCGCGGCGCCGCGGAGGGCCAGGTGCCCGACACCGGCGCCTCGGCGCGCCAGGCGACCGGCTGGCCGGCCTGCCGGTCGGCTTCGGCCAGCGCCACCACCACCGGCATCGTCGTGGGGCTCTCGCTGCGCTGGTCGGCCAGCGGGATCGAGGCGGTCCACACGCCGTTGTCCCAGGATTGGGTCCAGTCCTTGCCGGAGACGGCCGCGGTGCGGATCACCTCGGGGGTCTCGGGGAAGAAGCCCAGCGTCTTGCCCTGCACGGCGGCGGGCAGGCCTTCGAGGCGCACCTTGAGGTTGTGGCCCTCGACCTGCACGGTGCCGGGCTTGGCCAGCGGCTGGGGTTGCGCGGCGGCGGCGGTGTCGAAATCGGCCTTGTGCAGCGCGGTGGAGCCCTGCAGCGGCAGCGACAGCGAGAACGTGCCTTCTTCCGGAATGCACTCCTTGCGGCAGACCAGCCAGGAGGCCTTGAGCTGGATGTCCATGGCCGGCGTTGTGCCCATGGTGACCGGCGGCTTGTACAGCGTGGACACCTCCAGCGGCACCGGCAGCAGCACGGTGTTCTCGTAGCCGTAGTTGGCGAGGTTGCCGACCGCGATCTTCTCGGGCACCGGCCAGGCGATCTCGCCGGTCGACACGCCGGCGGGCAGCGTCCACGTCATTTCGGTGGGCAGGCCCGAGTCGCCGGCATTCTTCCAATAGGTGTGCCACTCGGGCTGGTGCGTGATCTGCAGGCCGACCCACACCGGGGCGCCGGGCGTCACGCCGTCGGGCGCGTGCGCGATCAGTTCGGCGCGCACATGGGGCGTGGTGACCACGGCCCCCGCCTTCGGCGCCACGGGGGAAGCCGATTGCGCGGCAGCCGGCATGCTGGCTGCCGCGGTTGCTATCAGAAGCGTAGCGAAATGGATGCGCGAAAAGATCATGCCGTCAGTCGGAGCATTCGAGAGGGGCGAAGTTCCAGGATGTTCCGGAATGTTTCAGGCGGCGGCGCTGGCCACCGGTGCCCAACCGAGCACCACGCGCCGGCTGTTGGCGCTCTTCTTCTCGATCTTGGTGACCACCACCCCCCGATTTCCGAGGTGTTCGCAACATGCGTGCCGCCGCAGGGCTGGAAGTCGATCTGCGCGCCGGCTTCGTCGCCGATGCGGACGGTGCGCACCGTGCCCAGGCCGCGCGGCGGCTGCACGCTCATGCTCTTGACGAGGCCGGGGTTGGCGTCGAGCTCCTCGTCGGTGATGGCACCCACGGTCAGCGGATGGGCCGCCTCGACCAGCCGGGCGAGGCCGGCCGTCAGCACGTCCTTGTCGAGCGGGTCGGTCATGTGGAAGTCGATGCGCGCGTACTCGGGGGTGATGGAGCAGCCGTTCACCGGCACCGGGACCAGGTGGCACAGCAGGTGGGAAGCGGTGTGGAAGCGCATGAGCCGGTGGCGGCGCTCCCAGTCGAGGCGGGCGGTCACGGTGTCGCCGGGCTTCAGCGCGGCCAGCAGGTCGGCCTGTTCCGGTGCGGGCACGTGCACGAATTCGTTCGTCGGCTGGCCTTCTGGGTCCTTGGCCTTGCGCGTGTCGGCAATGACCAGCTCGCGGCCGTCGGCCAGGGCCAGCACGCCGCTGTCTCCGGCCTGTCCGCCGCCCAGCGGGTAGAACACGGTGCGGTCGAGCACGATGCCGGCATCGTCGATGCGCACGATGCGGGCTTCGCAGGTGCGCAGGTAGGCGTCGGCGCGGAACAGGTCGTCGGTCATGCGGCGATGGTAGCGGCGATGCGCGAATGGGGTGCGCCCACGCCAGAAAGCGCCCACGACCGACAACCCCGCCCCGGCGCGCCATGGATCATCCGGCCGGTATGCGGCAACCGGCCGCGCAAGGACCACGCATGAAAGCACCGCAGCAAGCACCCACCCGCACGGCCCCCTCACCGGCATCCGCATGGAAGGCCGGCGCCTCGGCCCTGGCCGTCGCGCTGCTGGTGGCGGGCTGCGGCGAGGCCGCCAAGCTGTCGCCCGAAGCCACCACCGGCCCGCGCCCGCAACTGGCCGACCCGAACAAGACCCTGATTCCCACCGTCAACGTGGCCCCCGCCATCGGCTGGACCGACACCGCCACGCCCACCCCGGCCGAAGGCCTGCAGGTGACGGCGCTGGCGCGCGGCCTCGAGCACCCGCGCTGGGTCTACACGCTGCCCAACGGCGACATCCTGGTGGCCGAGAGCAACAAGCCGCCCAAGCCCGGCGGCAGCGCCACCGACGGCGGCGACGGCCTGGTCGCCAAGGTGCGCAACTGGGTCATGGGCAAGGTCATGGGCCGCGCCGGCGCCGGCGTGCCCAGCGCCAACCGCATCACGCTGCTGCGCGACGCCAATGGCGACGGGCTGGCCGAGGTGAAGCAGGTCTTCATGACCAACCTGATGTCGCCCTACGGCATGGCGCTGGTGGGCAACGAGCTCTTCATCGCCAACGCCGACGCGCTGGTGAAGGTGCCCTACACCGAGGGCCAGACCTCGATCAGCGCCAACCCGACGCTGGTGACGCAGTTGCCCGCGGGCATCAACCACCACTGGACCAAGAACGTCATCGCCAACGAGGACGGCAGCAAGCTCTACGTGACGGTCGGCTCCAACAGCAACATCGGCGAGAACGGCCTCGCGGCCGAAGAGGGCCGCGCCGCCATCTGGGAGGTCGACACGAAGACGGGCGAGAAGCGCCTGTTCGCGAGTGGCCTGCGCAACCCCAACGGCATGGGCTGGGACCCCGACACCAAGGCCCTGTGGACCGTGGTGAACGAGCGCGACGAGATCGGCAGCGACCTGGTGCCCGACTACCTCACCTCGGTGAAGGAAGGCGCCTTCTACGGCTGGCCGTGGAGCTACTACGGCGGCATCGTCGATGCGCGCGTGACGCCGCAGAACCCCGCAATGACGGCCAAGGCCATCGCGCCCGACTACGCGCTGGGCTCGCACGTCGCGCCGCTGGGCATGGCCTTCTCGCGCGCGGGCGGCATGCCCGAGCAGTTCGCCAGCGGTGTCTTCATCGGCGAGCACGGCTCGTGGAACCGCAAGCCCAAGTCGGGCTACAAGGTGGTGTTCGTGCCCTTCATCGGCGGCAAGCCCAGCGGCCCGCCGGTCGATGTGCTGACCGGCTTCCTCACCGCCGACGAGAAGGCGCAGGGCCGCCCGGTGGGCGTGGCGCTCGACAAGAGCGGCGCGCTGATCGTGGCCGACGACGTGGGCAATGCCGTGTGGCGGGTGTCGAAGGCCAGGTAGGCAAGAGGCCTGTTCTCAGCGCGGCGGGCGCGCGATGCGGTACAGCTTGTGCCGGCGCAGCGCGTGCCCCTCGGGCACCAGCGGATGGTCGAAGGCGCCGGCCACGTCTTCCTTCATGCCGATGCGTTCCATCACCGCGCTCGAGCGCGTGTTGTTCCACGCCGTGAAAGCCACGATTTCGTCCAGCCCGAGCTGCTCGAAGCCCACCTGAAGCGCGCCGCGCGCCGCCTCGCTCGCGAAGCCCTGGCCCCACCACTGGCGCGCGAAGCGCCAGCCGATTTCCACGCACGGTGAAAACGGCAGCGTGGCGGCCGGCGCGTTCAGCCCGGTGAAACCCATGAACGCGCCGCGGGCCTTGTGCTCCACGGCCCAGAAGCCCCAGCGGTTCTCGGCAAAGCGCGCCTGGAAGCGCGCGACCATGGCGTCGCTGTCGGCGCGCGTGGGCAGCGGCAGCAGGAACTCCATCACCTGCGGGTCGCAGGCGAGCGTGAAGAAGGGCGCGAGGTCGCTCTCGCGCCAGGGGCGAAGCCGCAGGCGGGCGGTGTCGAATTCGATCGGTGAGGTCGTCATGCCACCGATTCTGGCGCAACGCATTTATGTCATGACGTGATATATTCGCCGCCGTTCCCACGCTCCTTCCACACGCTCACTCCCGGCGACGTTCCATGGCCTCCACACCCCGCAAGCTCGCGAAGAAAGACTTCGAGGCGCTCTCCCAGTTCCGCTACCAGATGCGCCGCTTCGAGCGCTTCTCCGAGCGCGCCGCGCAGGCCGAAGGCCTCACGCCGCAGCAGTACCTGGTGCTGCTGCACATCAAGGGCGTGCCGGGGCGCGACTGGGCCTCGGTCGGCGAGATCGCCGAGCGCCTGCAGCTGCAGCCGCACGGCGCGGTGGCGCTGGTCACGCGCTGCGAGGCGCTGGACCTCGTGCAGCGCCGGCCCAGCGAAACCGACCGCCGCCAGGTCGAGGTGCACCTGCTCGGCAACGGCGAGAAGCTGCTGCTGCGGCTGGCCGAACTCCACCGCGCGGAGCTGCGCTCGCTCAAGGGCGTGTTCGACGTGCCGCAGATCGATCTTCCGGAATCCCCATGAGCTCCAAAGCCAACTCTCATCCGGGTCACGCGCCTCGCGGCGACTTCGCGCTCAACGCGCGCCTCATGCGCATCACCGTCATGGCCGCCGTCATCGGCGCCATCAGCACGGTGGCCGCGCGCGTGCTGCTCGACCTGATCCGCTTCTTCACCAACCTGTTCTTCTTCCAGACCTTCTCGCTGGCAGACCGCTCGCCCGCGGAGCACACGCTGGGCGCATGGGTGATCGTGGTGCCGGTGATCGGCGGGCTCATCGTCGGGCTGGTGGCGCGCTACGGCTCCGACAAGATCCGCGGCCACGGCATTCCCGAAGCCATCGAGGCAATCCTGTTCGGCAAGAGCAAGATGTCACCGAAGGTCGCGCTGCTCAAGCCGCTGTCCTCGGGCATCGTCATCGGCAGCGGCGGGCCGTTCGGCGCCGAGGGGCCGATCATCATGACCGGTGGCGCCATCGGCTCGCTGATCGCGCAGCACTTCCACCTCACCGCGGCCGAGCGCAAGGCGCTGCTGGTGGCGGGTGCCACGGCCGGCATGACGGCGGTGTTCGGCACGCCGGTGGCCGCGGTGCTGCTGGCCGTCGAGCTGCTGCTGTTCGAGCTGCGCCCGCGCAGCCTGCTGCCGGTGGCCGTGGCCTGCGCGGTGGCGGGCTTCGCGCGGCCGCTGCTGATGGACCCGGGCCCGCTGTTCCCGCTGCAGACGGCCGTGCCCGGCCCGCTCGCCATGCTGTCGTGCGTGATCGCCGGCGTGCTGTGCGGCGCGCTGTCGGCGTCGCTGTCGATCTCGCTCTACAAGGTCGAGGACTGGTTCGGCAAGCTGCCGCTGCACTGGATGTGGTGGCCGGCCATCGGCGGCCTCGCGGTCGGCATCGGCGGCTACTTGCAGCCGCGCGCGCTGGGCGTGGGCTACGACGTCATCGGCGACCTGCTGCACAACCACCTGGCGCTGGGCGTGGTGCTCGCGCTGCTGGCGGTCAAGGCCGTCATCTGGGTCATCTCGCTGGGCTCGGGCACCTCGGGCGGCGTGCTGGCGCCGCTGCTGATGATGGGCGCGGGCCTGGGCGTGGTGCTCTCGCACGTGCTGCCGGGCAACGACCCGATGCTGTGGCCGCTGGTGTGCATGGCGGCCACGCTGGGCGGCGTGATGCGCGCGCCGCTCACCGCCACCATCTTCGCCTTCGGGCTCACGCACGACAGCAACGCGCTGCTGCCGCTGCTGACCACCTCGGCCGTGGCCTACGGCTTCACGGTGCTCACGATGCGCCGCTCGATCCTCACCGAGAAGATCGCGCGCCGCGGGTACCACATCTACCGCGAGTACGGCATCGACCCGCTGGAGCGGCATTCGGTCGAAGAAGTGATGACGCGCGAGGTGCGCAGCATCGACGCCGCCATGCCCGTGGCCAGGGCGCTGTTCGAGTGCTTCGGCGAAGGCCAGGCGCACCGCGCGTTCCCGGTGCTGCGCAACGGCGCGGTGATCGGCGTGGTCGACCGCGCGATGCTGGCCGCGCGGGGCAGCAGCGACCCGATCGCGACCGTGGGCGACGCCTGCGCCGACGCGCCGCTGTACTACGCGCTGCCGGGCGACAACTGCCGCGCCGTGGCCACGCGGCTGGCGCGCCACCGGCTCGAGCGGCTGCCGGTGGTGAAGGATGCCCACACGCTCGCGCTGGTCGGCATCGTGGCGCGCAGCGACCTCATCAAGCCGTCGCTCGCGCATTTCGACGAAGAGGAAAAGCGCGAGCGCATGCGCGGACTGCCGTGGCAGTCCACGTAGGCGCCC
The DNA here is from genome assembly GCF_900112425.1 of Variovorax sp. OK212. Classification (GTDB taxonomy): domain Bacteria; phylum Pseudomonadota; class Gammaproteobacteria; order Burkholderiales; family Burkholderiaceae_C; genus Variovorax. The sequence continues at coordinate 91,517 of NZ_FOLP01000001.1, forward strand.
ACGGCTGAAGGGCTAGAAGCCCGCCAGCACCACCTTGCCCTGCGCCTTGCCGCTCTCGATGAGCGCGTGCGCGCGCCGAAGGTTGGCCGCGTTGATGGTGCCGAAGCTCGCGTTGGCCGTGGTGCGGATGCGGCCCGCGTCCACCAGCGCCGCCACTTCGGCCAGCAGCGCGCCCTGCTGGGCCATGTCGGGCGTCTCGAAGCGCGAGCGCGCGAACATCATTTCCCAGTGCAGCGACAGGCTCTTGGTCTTCAGCGGCATGGCGTCGAGCAGCTTCATGTCGTCGATCACCGCGAGCTGGCCCTGGGGCTTCAGGCTTTCGATGATCTGCGCGCAGTGCTGCTCGGTCTGCGTGAGGCTGGCGACCATGTCGACCTCGCCGATGCCGGCGGCCTTGAGCTCGGCCGCGAGCGGCCTGGAGTGGTCGATGACCGTGTGCGCGCCCAGCGCCAGGCACCACTCGCGTGTTTCGGCACGCGAGGCGGTGGCGACGACGCGCAACTTGGTGAGCTGGCGCGCGAGCTGGATCAGGATGGAGCCCACACCGCCCGCGCCGCCGGTGATCAGCAGCGTCTGGCCTTCGCCGCCGCCCTTGGGCACCCGCAGGCGGTCGAACAGCAGTTCGTACGCGGTGATGGTGGTCAGCGGCAGCGCGGCGGCCTGCGCGTCGTCGAGGCTCTTGGGCGCGAGGGCGGCAATGCGCTCGTCGACCGCGTGCAGCTCGGCGTTGGCGCCGGGGCGGATGATCGAGCCGGCGTAGTACACGCGGTCGCCGACCCGGAAGTTCTTCACGCCGCTGCCGATGGCCTCGACCGTGCCCACGGCGTCCCAGCCCAGCACCTTGGCCTGGCCGGCCTCGGGCGCGGCGTTCTTGCGGACCTTGGTGTCCACCGGGTTGACCGACACCGCCTTCACGCGCACCAGCAGGTCGCGCGCGCCGGCCACGGGGGCGGGCAGCTCGATGTCCTGCAGCGATTCGGGGTTGTCGATGGGGAGGGGCTGGTAGTAGCCGACGGCTTTCATGGCGGGGACCTTTCAGGCGCTTCGGGGCGCTGCTTTCAATGACGATGCCTCGAATGTAGGATCGCAAGGCTGGTTTGATAAGACGGGCTGAAACATCAACACTTTCAAATGAAGATTGAAAATGTCTCCGATCTGCGGGTGCTGGTGCACACCGCGCGCGGCGGCACGCTGACCGCGGCCGCGCATGCGCTGGGCATCACGCCGGCGGCGGCCAGCGCCACGCTGAAGCGGGTGGAAGCGCAGCTGGGCGCGCGGCTGTTCGAGCGCTCGACGCGGGCGATGCGGCTCACGCCGCAGGGACAGACGCTGCTCGACTACGCAGTGCGGGCCTTCGAGCTGCTGGACGAGGGCGAGTCGCAGGTCACGGCGGACCGGGGCGGGCTGGTGGGCACGCTGCGCGTGGCCTCGCCGTCGGACCTCACGCGCAGCACGCTGCTGCCCTGGTTCGACGAGTTTCTGGCCCTGCATGCGGGGGTGCAGCTGTCGCTGTCGGTGGGCGACCGGCCGCTGGACGTGATGCGCGACGAGGTGGACGTGGCGCTGCGCTATGGCGCGCTGGCCGATTCGCGGCTGGTGGCGCGGCCGTTTGCGATGACGAATCCGGTGCTGACGGCATCGCCTGATTACTTGCGCCGCCATGGGGCGCCGAGGGTGCCGCAGGACCTGGTGCAGCACAACTGCCTGACTTTCAATCGGTCGGGGCGGCGGCATCGGGTGTGGCGCTTTGGGCTGAATGGGCAGTGGAGCGAGGTGCGGGTGAATGGGAACCGCAGCGTGGACGATGCCTCGCTGGCGCGGGAATGGACCGTGGCGGGGTACGGGATCTCGCTGAAGTCGGCGCTCGACGTGCGCGAGGATGTTCGGCAGGGGCGGCTTGTGCGGCTGTTGCCTGAGTGGGAGACGGAGCCTTATCCGTTGCATGCGCTGTTGCCCAGTGGGCGGTTTGTGCCGGCTCGGGTCAGGGCGTTTGTCGACTTTCTGGCGGTCAAGTTCGAGGCTTTGACTGCCGAGGCTTGAGTAGTTGAGTAGTTGAGTAGCGGAGGCGTTGAGGCTGCTGGCCGGGACTCGCCCCGGCAGGCGACCTGCTTTCTTTTGCTTCGCCAAAAGAAAGTAGGCAAAGAAAAGGCGACCCCACTGTCCGCGTCCCTCCGCGCCCCTCCGCTTCGCTGCGGGCAACCTGCGGTGCTCACGTTTCGCGGGGTCTCGCAGAACTCGCTCCACTGCGTTGCGCTCGAACAGCTGCGAGCCCTGGTCCGCGAAACCCTCCGCTCCTCGGCGCGGCCAGAGGGGCTGGGGAACCACCCGGGCCATCGCTTCGCTCGGCTTTCATTCAGGCCTTCGCTTCGCTCGGCTTCTCTGCTTTCATCCCGAGGCTTCGCTCGGCCTCGGTATTTACTCCCTCTCCCTCTGGGAGAGGGTTGGGGTGAGGGCATCGGCCTTCGAAACCGCCACTGCGTCGCCAGCCCCGCCGCCCCTCTGCTCACCTCCTCAAATCATCGGCGTCACCGCCCCATCCATCGCCACGATCGCCCCGGTCACATAACTCGCCTTCGCCGACGCCAGGAACACCACCATGTTGGCGATCTCTTCGGGCGTGGCGATGCGCCCGAGCGGCAGGCCGGCGGTGGCGCGCTTCAAGGCTTCGTCGGTGCCGATGCCGGCCAGCTTGGCGTCGGCCTTCATGCCTTCCTGCAGCCGCTCGGTCAGCGTGAGGCCGGGGTTCACGGCATTCACGCGCACGCCCTTGGCCGCATAGGCGGCGGCCATGCCGGCGCTCACGAGCATCAGCGCCGCGTTGGCCGCGCCGCCGGCCATGTGGACGGGGCTGGCCACCTTGCCGCCCTTGCCGATCACGTTGACGATGGCGCCGCGGCCGCGCTCGCCCATGCGCTGGACCACGGGGTGGAGCATGTGGATGTAGGTGAAGTACTTGGCGTCCATCGCCTCGTGCCAGGAGGCGGCGGTCAGCTCGGCGGGCGTGGTGCGGCGCGCGGCGCCGGCCGAGTTGACGAGCACGTCGACGGGGCCGAAGGCCTGCTCGGCGGCGTCGAGCGCGGCCACGGCGCTGGCCGGGTCCTTGAGGTCGGCCGCATGGACCGACACGCGGCCCTCGGCCTGCGCGAACGATTCGGCCAGGGTCTTGCGGCCCTGCTGCAGGTTGGCGAGGTCGCGCGAGACGAGGCTCACGCGCGCGCCTTCGCGCAGGAAGCCCAGCGCACAGGCCAGGCCGATGCCCTTGCTGCCGCCGGTGATGAGAACGTGCTGGTCCTGGAGCTGGAGGTCCATGAAAGAGTCCTTGCCGTGATGAATGAGCTGAGGCGGCGATTGAAGCACCGCCGCGAAACCCCTGCACGGACGCGGCTGTGCAACGCCGCTCCAAGGACCGGAGCCCGGTCAGCGCCGCGCGGCGGCGCGCTGCAGCGGCTCGGGTTCCAGTGTGCCGGGCGCGGTGTCGGTGGCGTCGCGCAGGTGGCCGTTGTTGTCGTGGTGCACCAGCAGCTGGCGCGTGCGCTGCCAGGTCGACAGGCGCGCCGGCGGCACCTCGATGTACGAGGCCAGCGCGAACAGCGACGACTGTTCCTGCTCGGGCGGCGCCTCGCGCTGGTGCTGGCGGCGCCGCCATGGCGCCATCGCCAGCATCGACACCAGGATCACGCCGATCACCACCGCGTACAGGCCCAGCAGGTGCAGCACCTCGGGCTGCGAGCGCGCGCCCAGCGCGTAGGGCCAGGCGTACCAGACCGCGCAGAACCAGATCGCGATGGTGATGGCCGGGCGCAGCACGCGCAGCCACAGGTACATGGCCAGCGTGCGCTGCGGCGAGCGGCCGTTGCCGAAGGCGCGCAGCGAGATGCGCGCGGCGTCGATGATGGGCTCGTCCACCGCGGGCTGGCCCCACGAGCGCCGGCGGCTCGGCGGCGGGGTCTCGTTGCCTGCGTCGGGGAAGCGGCTGTGCGCGTGGTTCTCAGGGGGCATCGGAAACTCCTCGGTCGGGGCTCGTCCACACCGCGCGCTTGCCGCGCCGGCGTATCAGGGCCTTGGGAAGGGCGATGACGGTGGTCGCCATCGTGATGGTCCAGAAAGCGATCGGGTACCAGATCGTTCCGGCGAAATAGCGCATCAGGTCGCGGTCGTAGCGGCGGTCGATCCACAGGCTCAGCAGCATCTGCAGGATGCAGGTCATGGCCAGCAGCGTGCCCTGCCAGTGCGGCAGCAGCGCCGAGTGCCACGACGAGTCCGGCGGCAGGAAGGGGCGCGCCAGGCTCACCGCCAGCACCACGGCCATGGCATAGGCCCACACCACGCTGGTCATGTACTCCACGTAGATGAGCCACATGCGCCAGTTGCGCGGGCGCAATATGCGGCCGGTGTAGCGCAGCATGGTCTGGATGCCGCCGATGGCCCAGCGCTGGCGCTGCTTCCACAGGCCGCGCAAGGTCTCGGGCATCAGGATCCAGCACAGCGCGCGCGGCTCGAAGCGCAGCTGCCAGCCGCCGAGCTGGAGCTTCCAGCTCATGTCGATGTCCTCGGTGAGCACGTCGGGGCTCCAGAAGCCCACGTCGAGCACCGCGCGGCGGCGGAACATGGCAATCACGCCCGACACCGTGAACAGCGTGCCCACCAGCTGCTGCGAGCGCTTGATGAGGCCGATGATGGAAGAGAACTCGCCCACCTGCATGCGCCCGAGCAGCGTGGTGCGCGTGCGGATGCGCGGGTTGCCCGTGACCGCGCCGATGCGCTCGGACGCCAGCATGGGCTGCAGCATCCAGGCGATGGCGTCCTCGTCGATCAGCGCGTCGCCGTCGATGCCCAGGATGTACTCGCCGCGCGCGAGCTGGCAGGCGGTGTTCAGGCCGACCGCCTTGCCCTGGTTGCTGGCGTTGTGGATCACGCGCAGGCGCTTGTATTCCCGGGTCATCTCGTCGAGCAGCTCGCCGGTGCCGTCGGTGCTGCCGTCGTTCACGGCAATGACTTCGTAGTGCGGGTAGCGCGTGCGCATCAGCTGCTCGATCACCTCGCGCAGGTGCGGCGCCTCGTTGAAGCAGGGCACCACCACCGTCACCAGCGGCTGCGAGGGCAGCAGCGCGAGCGGGTTCACGTCGACGTCGCGCTTGCGCTCGAACACCCACGCATGCGAGAGGCCGCCGGCCATCCACACGTAGGCCATGAAGAAGGGGTAGTAGAAGACGAAGCCGAACAGCAGCGTGGGCAGCGTGTGCGCGAGGAACTGGGTGGAGGTCATGGCGACCGTTCTCCTTGCGGCGGTGGCACGGGCGGCACGGGCTGTGCCGGAATCGCCGCGGCCGCGGACGCACGCAGCGCGCGCGGCAGCAGCGAGCGCACCGAGATCGCGCGGCGCACGGTGTCCAGCGAAGGCTGGTCGTGCAGGAAGTCGTCGGGGTAGTAGCCCAGGTGCCGCACGCCGGCGCGCTGCAGCAGCGTCCACTGGCGCGTGAGCTCCGTGTCGGGCACGGGCTTGCCGGTGCGCCAGTCGCGTGCCTGCAGCTCGAACACCGTGCCGTCCAGGCCGCGCGGCGTGCCGGCCACGCGGAGCGCCAGCCGGCCCAGCCAGGCGTCGCTGTCGCTCGCGCTGCGGGCCTCGCCTTCCATGCGTGGCATGGCCATCAGCGCGACGTAGTCGTAGGCGGCGAGCGAGGCCTCGTAGTTCTGCGCGAACCACTGCTCGGCCTGCGGCTCCAGCAGCGGCCGCGCGTAGAGGTTGCGCGCCGTCTCCAGCGCGGGCCGCCAGGCGCCCACGCGCGCGGCGAGTTCCTGCGTGAAGGCGATCAGGTAGCGCGTCTTGGCGGTGGTCCAGCGCGCCATCAGCCCCGGGTCGGCGCGGATCGCGGCCACGTCGGGCGGCAGGCCCCATTGCGCATAGACGGCCCGTGCGGCGGGGCTCGCGTCCTCGTCGTCGGCCAGCGTCGCGTCGTCGTGGAACAGCAGGCCCTCGAAGAAGGCGTGGCGGCCCAGGTCTTCGTAGATGTCGCCGACCAGCGCGCGCACCGCGGGGTCGAAGGGCGTGAGGCGGTGGTAGCGCCCGGGCGGCATGGCGCCGCCCTGCGCCACGACGGTGTGCGTGGCCATCGGGTTCGCGGCCGGCAGGCGGAAGGCCGTGACCGGCATCCATGCGTAGACCTTCACGCCGGCGCGGCTGCGCAGCTGCCAGGCCGCGCGGCCGAACAGGTCGGCGCGCATCGGCAGGTGGCGGTTGGGAAAGTACAGCGCGTCGGCCACGCCGTCGCCGTCGGGGTCGGCATAGGCCTGCAGGAACACCGCGCGCGGGCGCACGGCGGCCACGCGGTCGATCAGCATCGAGAGGTTGCGCTCCTGCTGCGCCGGGTCGGGGTCGTACACGTAGTCGAGGTCGACGTGCATCACGCGGTTGACCGCGCGCACCTCGCCGCCCACCGGGCTGCGCAGCAGCCGCGCGTACTCGGGCGCCTCGTTGTCGTAGGCCGCCAGCGCGCGGCGGATGCGCGAGAGCGGCACCGCGGCCGTGTTCGAACCGTCGTCCAGCGTGAAGGTGATGGGCATGCCCGCGCGCGCGGAGGCCTCGAGCGCGGCCGTGTTGTAGGCGCCGTAGGGCCACACGGTGGCGCGCACCCTGGCGCCGGTGCGCTTCTCGATGAGTTCGCGGCTGCGGCGCAGGTCGGCCTCGACGCGCTGCGCGTAGGCGGCGTCGCTCTCGTAGCGGCCGGTGGCCGGGTCGTAGCGGTGCGTGGCCGCGGCGGGCAGCAGGTTGCCCTGCGGGTTGGCGAGGATGCCGGTGTGCATCGCGTCGGTGTGGCTCGCGAACTCCACGAGGCCCGAGCGCGCCATCTCGGCGGCCTCGCGCCACATCAGGAAGTTCTCGCGCGGCGCGGGCTTGTCGCCCCAGTGCACCAACTGGCCCGGTGGCGACTCGGGCACCTCGAGCCAGCTGGTCACCAGCGCCATCAGCGCCGGGTAGTTGTAGCGCTTGAGCAGCGGGAACACCTTGGTGTAGGCGCTGCGGTAGCCGTCGTCGAAGGTCAGCAGCACGGGCCGCGCCGGCAGCGGCGTGCCGCCGGCGCGCGCGTCGACGATCTGCTGCAGGCTCACCGGGTGGTAGCCGCTGTGCTGCAGCCAAGCGAACACCTCGGCGAAGGTGCGCTCGTCGACGGCGGTCTCGTCGGGCGAGTCCACGAAGCTGGCGCGCACCTGGGTGCGCACGTCGTGGAAGGACAGCACGCGAAAGCTGGTGCCGTCGTCGGGGTCGGCCGACGGCAGCGGCTGCGCGCCGGCCGCAAGGGACAGCCCGAGCAGCAAGCCGGGGAGGGCGGCACGCAACAGGGCTGCGCGCAGCATGGCCGTACGCAACAGGGCCGCACGCAGCAGGGCAAGGGGGTTCGTCGTCGGTCGCATCACGGCAGGGGCGTCGAGAGGTTCAGGAAGACGCCGCGCTGTCGTTCGCTCACGCCGTCGTAGGGGTGGCTGGAAATGCTCAGGCCGTAGCGCAGCGTGAGCTTCGGGCCCAGGTTCCAGCGGTGCTCGTAGCGCAGGCTCCACAGCGGGCCGCTGCCGAAGCCGGCCTGCCGGTAGCTGCCGCCGCTGAGCTCGACGGCCTGGAAGAACTGGCGGTCGTCGCGCTTCCAGTTGAGCCATTGCGCGCGCACGCCGAGCTGCACGCTGGTGTCGCTCGACGGGTTGAAGTAGGGCGCGTCGATGGCGCGGCCGCGCCCGGTGTCGGCGGCGAGCTGCGTTTCCAGCTGGAAGCGCGGCCCGCTCACCCAGCGCTCGCGCCAGCCGAGCCCGAGCCCGTTGCGCAGGTTGCCGTCGCTGAAGTCCAGCCGCTGCCATTTCAGGTCGAAGCGGCGCGACTCGTTGACCACGTAGCCCACGCTCGCGCCGGCCTCGTGCGCGCCGATGCCGGCCACGCGCGCCTTCCACGGCAGCTCCTTGCTGTCGCCGTCGTAGCTGGCCGACAGCCGCCAGGCGTCGCCGGCGCGGTAGTCCACGCGGGCGGCCACGCTGTTGCGGTAGGGGCCGGCGTTGGCGTGCTGCAGCGCGCCTTCGGCCAGCCAGCGCCCGCGTTGCCAGCCCAGGCCGAGGCCGCCGCGGGCCCAGCCGGCGTTGCCGATGTCGGTGTTGCCGCGGCCCAGCGACTGGTCGTAGAACACGCGCCACTGGTCGTCGATGAGGCCGGAGCTCAGCCGGCTGTCGACGCGCCACTCGCGCCCGGCAATGGCCGCGCCGCCGGACGATGCCTCGGCGTCGACGTCGAGCCGCGCGCCGACGAGGGCGCGCCGGCGGCGCTGCATGTCGCGCACCGCGACCGCGTCGGGCGCATCGGCGTCGAGTGCTTCGGCGCGGCGGCGGGCTTCGCCGAATTCACCGGCGTCGAGCAGCGCCTCGACATGGCCGGTGCGCGCGCCGATGTCGTACGGCTCGTCGGCGGCCTGCGCCTCGTAGCGCGCGAGCGCGGCCTCGGGGTGCTCGCGCAGGCGTTCGGTGAGGGCCGCGCCGGTGGCATAGCCGGCGTTCAGCGGCGCCTCGCGCGTGAGCACCGAGAACGTGCGCTGCGCGAGCGCGGGCCGGTCGGTGTAGAGCTGTGTCAGGCCGCGCAGGCCGCTCACGTCGCTGTACTGCTCGTTGGGGCGGCCGGCTTCGGGCGTGAGGCGCAGCAGCGCGGGCGTGCTGCTTTCCAGCCGCTGCAGCAGCGCCTCGGCGTCCTCGAAGCGGCCGATGTCCTGGTAGGCGTAGACCAGGCCGAAGTAGAGCGGGTCGGGCATCGGCAGGTCGGCGCCGCCCTTGGCGATGGCGGCTTCGTACAGCGGCACGGCCTCGGCCGAGCGGCGCTGCTGCGCGAAGGCGCGCGCGGCGGCGCCCAGCGCGTGGGGCGGCAGTTCGGTGCCGGCGGCGTGCATCGCCTCGTAGAGCGCCACGGCGTCGGCGGGGCGGCCGCGTTCGACCAGCGCCAGCAGCCGGTCGGAGAGCAGCCGCACGCGCAGCGCGCGCCATGCGCCGGCATCCGCGTCGGAAGACGGCGCTTTCAATGCCGCCGCGTCGGCGCGGGCCAGCGCGGCCTGTTGACCGTCCAGCACGCGGTCGAGCGCCACCACGCGCTGCGCGCCGAGGCGCTGGTCGCGCTCCTGCACGGCCCAGCGCAGCTGCTGCGCCAGCGCTTCCTGCTGCAGCGTGGACAGCGCCAGCGGCGAGAAGCTGCCGGGGTTCGCGCGCTCGGCCGCTTCGGCGTCGGTGAAGGCGCTGGACGCGGCGCCGGCGCTCGAGAGCAAGAAGTCGGCCTCGCGGCGCAGGTCGAGGCGATCGGGCCGCAGCGCGCCGGCCTCGGTGTAGGCGGCGAGCGCCTGCAGCGTGTCTTGCCCGGCGCGCGCGACGGCGGCGCGCAGTTCGAGCAGCGCCACGCGGTCGTCGGTCTGTTGCACGGGCGTGGAGGCGAGTGCGCCGTACAGCGCCTTGGCGCTTGCGACGTCGCCGCTGTCGAGCCGCCAGTAGGCCTCGTGGAAGCGCGGCTCGCGCGCGGCGGGTTGCCGTGCGCGCCAGAGCTTCACGGCCTCGCCCTGCAAGCCCAGGTCGTGCGCGCGGCGCGCGGCGAGGGCGAGCGGGCCCAGGGCGTAGTCGTTCAGGCCGGCCGGCGGAAACCGGCGGGCCAGCGCCACGGCCTCGGCGAACTGGCCGTCGGCCGCGGCCATGGCAATGGCGTCGGAGGCCACGCGGCGGCGCGCGCGCTCGTCGAGTGGGCGGGCGCCGGCCGGTGCCGCGAGCCAGTCCTTCAACTGCTGCAGCGCCTGCGCGGGCGTGACGCGGCCTTCGCGGCGCGCGGCGATCAGCGCATCGTGGCGCTGGGCGTCGTAGCCGGCCGCGGCGGCCTGGCTGGCCGCATCGACTGCATCGACCCCAGGCACCGACGGCTGCGCCAAGGCTGCCGACGTGCCGAAGGCCAGCACGCAGACGATCGGCGCCCATCCCCAGGCCATGCCGGCGGGGCGACGAGGCAACGGACAGGCGAGCGCCGATCTGCGCCCGGCTGTGACCGTGCCTCCAGTTTTTTTCTTCTGGATGAACACACTGCTCCCTTTGACCACGCACTTGCGCCGGGCGCGTGACAACACCCGTGCAAGCCGAGCCTCCGTTCCATGGGGCTGGACACGAGGCTCTGAAAATTGAGTTTGGCGACTCTAGGCAGAAGTGTTAACAATGGCAAACCAAAGTGCCAAGATTCATGCGTATGTGTGAACAGGTGCGCGGTTTTGATGCCGCCGTGGGGCCCATTCGCCAAACAACCGCTGCCGTGCCGGGCCTCGTTCGGCCCACTAAGATCGCGCGATGAACGCTCCAACGGCCCCCTTGCCCCGCTTCTGGTCCCAGCTCACCACGCGCGATTTCGCGTCGCTCGACGCGGCGGCGACCGTGGCGGTGCTGCCGCTGGGCGCGACCGAGCAGCACGGCCCGCACCTGCCGCTGGGCGTGGACACCGTGCTGGCCGACGGCATCGTGGCCGCGTCGCTGCCGCTGCTGCCGGCCGGCCTCCCGGTGCTGTTTTTGCCGACCCAGCAGATCGGCCTGAGCCCCGAGCACGCGCGTTTCGCGGGCACGCTCACGCTGTCGGCCGAGACGCTGATCCGCATGTGGAACGAAATCGGCGCCGGCGTGGCGCGCGCCGGCGTGAAGAAGCTGGTGCTGTTCAACGCGCACGGCGGCCACGTGGGTGCCATGGACATCGTGGCGCGCGAGCTGCGCGCGGCGCACGGGCTCATCGTCTACAGCGTGAGCTGGTTCAACCTGCCGCTGGGCGACGCGGGCGCGCGGTTCAGCGCGCAGGAACACCGCTTCGGCGTGCACGCGGGCGAGATCGAGACCTCGATGATGCTGGCCCTCACGCCGCAGCTGGTGCGCATGGGCGAGGCGAAGGATTTCAGCTCGACCTCGCAGCAGCGCTCGGTGGACTACGCGATCCTGGGCAACGGCAAGAGCGCCAAGCTCGGCTGGGCGATGGAGGACTACAACGCGCACGGGGCCGCCGGCAACGCGGCCGCGGCCACGGCGGAGAACGGGCGCGCGGTGGTGGATGCGGCTGCGCAGCAGCTGGCCTTGCTGCTGGCGGAAGTGTCCAGCTTGCCGCTGAGCACCGCGAATACGGCGCCGCTGCCCTGATCCGCGAATTCGTCCCCGAATTCAGGAAGGCTTGCTTCCCAGCACGCCCGCGAACATGTCAGAGTCGACATTGCCCCCGCTCACGCTGATGCCCACCGTCTTGCCGCGCCAGCGTTCCTGCTGCTGAAGCGCGGCCGCCAGCGCCGCGGCGCCCGCGCCCTCGGCCACGTTGTGCGTGTCGCTGAACAGGATGCGCATGGCCTGCGCGATCTCGTCGTCGGTGACCATGACCACGTCGTCGGCCTCGCGCCGGATCACCTCGACCGACTCGGGCACCGGCGTGCGGCACGCCATGCCGTCGGCCAGCCGGGTGCTGACGGGCGACTCGACCGGCTTGCCGGCAAGGAACGAATCGCGGTACGCCGTGGCATGCGCCGACACCACGCCGATGAGCCGGGTCGACACGCCGCAATGCGCGCGCGCCGCGGCCGCCGCGGCGAAGCCGGAGCCCAGGCCGATGGGCACGAACATCACGTCGGGCGGCGTGCCCGACAGCGCCTCGAAGAACTCCACGTACGCCGTCGACACGCCGCGCACCAGCTCGCGGTGGAACGAGGGCACGCGGTGCAGGCCGTCGCGCTCGGCCAGCAGCGCCGCGTGTTCGGAGGCCGCCTGGAAGTCGTCGCCGTGCTCGACCAGCGTGACGCCCAGCGCGCGCATGGCGGCGTTCTTCTCGGTCGAGTTGCCGTGCGGCACCACGATGGTGGCCGCCAGCCCATGGCGCCGCGTGGCGAAGCCGACCGACTGGCCGTGGTTGCCGCGCGTGGCGCTGATGGCGTGGCGCACCTCGGGGTGCTCGCGCGCCAGCGTCTCGAAGTAGGTGAGGCCGCCGCGGATCTTGAAGGCGCCGGCCGGCGTGTGGTTCTCGTGCTTGGCCCACACGGTGGCGCCCAGGCGCTGCGACAGCAGCGGCCAGGCGTACTGCGGCGTGGAGGGCATGGCCGCGTGCACGGTGCGCTGCGCGGCTTCGATCTCTTGGCGGGTGAACTTCATCGGATGGCCCTTGTCCTTCCTTGCACTTACTTGCGTTCGGTCAGCGCGACGCGCACGGCCAGCGCGGCCAGCACGCTGCCCATGATGTAGCGCTGCGCGCGCAGCCAGCCGGCGCTTTGCGACAGCACGGCCGTGATGCTCGCGGCGCCGAGGATCATCACCGTGTTGACCGCGGCGCTGGTCGTCATCTGGGCGATGCCCAGCTGCATGCTCTGCAGCAGCACCGAGCCGCGCTCGGGGTGGATGAACTGCGGAAAGAACGAGAGGTAGAACATCGCCACCTTCGGGTTCAGCAGGTTGGTGAGAAAGCCCATGCGAAACAGCTTGCCCGGCGGATCGGCCGGCAGCGCGCGCGCCTCGAAGGGCGCATTGCCGCCGGGCTTGACCGCCTGCCACGCGAGCCACAGCAGGTAGGCCGCGCCGGCCATGCGGATCGCGTCGAACGCCAGCGGCACGGCCAGCAGCAGCGCGGTGAGGCCGAGCGCCGCCGCGAACAGGTGCACCAGGAACGCCATCAGCACGCCGCCCAGCGAGATGAGCCCGGCGCGCCGGCCCTGGATCAGCGTGCGCGAGACGCAATAGATCATGTTCGGCCCCGGCGTGAGCGCCAGCAGCAGAGAGGCCAGGGCGAACCAGGCGATTTCGGTGAGGCTCAGCATGGTCAGAGTCCTTTGGATTCGAGCGTGACGGGGCCGCGCGGCGTGTCGAGCACGGCCACGAGGTTGGGCGGGCCGGCATCGACCGGCATGTCGCTCATGCCGATGGCCGACAGCGCGGCCGCCAGCGCCGGGGCGCGCGGGTGCGCGGCACGCAGCGCGCGCATCGCCAGGCCCGACTCGGGCATGGCGTCGGTGGGGTGCACGGGCCCCCACTGGATCAGCGTGGGCAGCGCGCCGTAGAAGAGGCGCTGGCCGTCGTCGCGCAGCGTGATCTGCCACTCGAGCCGGCCGGCCGGCGTGTCGCGCGAGGCGGCGACCAGGTGGCCGCGGTCGATGTGGGCGTGCTCCTCGTGCGCCAGGGCGTGGGTGGCCGCCTGCGCGTCGGGCACGCGGGCCACGAAGTGGATCAGCCGCGGGCCGCGCTGCGCGAGCGCGGCCTGCAAGGCGGCGTCGTCGAGGTCGAACCAGCGGTGCGTCCTGGGGCGCGACGGCCGCTTGCCGGGCTCGATGGCGATGATCTCGAGGTAGGCCGCCGGAAAGGCGTCGCTCGCGATGTTCAGCAGCCGGTTGTGCGTGCCCATCAGCGGGTGCGCGCCGCCCGGCCCCGGCGCGACGCCGAGGGTGGCTTCGCACCACGCCACGCCCTCGTCGAGCGAGGCCGCGGCAATCACGAGGTGGTCGAGCTGCGCGTGCATGGTGCGGTGGTTTCCTTGTGGTGGCTGGCGGGCTGGCGGGCTGGCGGGCTGGTGGGCTTGGTTTGTGGCCTACAGCGTGACGTGGCCGTCGACGCAGGTCACGGCGTCGCCGCCGACCCAGATCCGTCCTTCGGCGTCGCGCTCGATGTACACGCGGCCCGCGCGGCCCAGGCACTGGCCCTGCGCGGCGAGGTAGCGCTCGGGCATGTGGCCGTCGGCGATCAGCCATTCGGCCAGGCTCGCGTTCAGGCTGCCGGTGACGGGGTCTTCCTGCACGCCGATGGGTTCGGCGAAGGCGCGCACCTCGAGGTCGATCTTCGCGCCGTCGTCGTTGGGCGTGGCGGGGCGGTTGCCGAAGGCGCGCGCCTCGCGGTTCGAGCGGCCGATGAGCAGCGAGGTGTCGTGCGCCGCGGGCACGCCCGCCACGCCGGCCTTCACGCCGAGCTCCTTCAGCGCGCGGTGGTCGGGCTGCAGCGCGAGCACGGCGTCGGCGTCGTTCAGCAGCAGGCCGAACCAGACCGGGCCGTTGTCCAGCACCTGCGCCGCAATGACCTGCTGCGCCTTCAGGCCCAGCGCGCCGGCCACCTTGGCCAGCAGCGCGGGGCTGGGGGCGCTGCGCTTGAGCGGCGGCGCGGCGAAGGCCAGGCGGCTGCCCTCGCGCCGCAGCGGCACCAGGCCGGCGCCGCACTGCTGCACCACCTGGCCCGCGGCCTTGGGCTTGCCGCCGGCCTGCAGCCACGCATGGCAGCTGCCGATGGTCGGATGGCCGGCAAAGGGGAGCTCGCCGCCGGGCGTGAAGATGCGCACGCGGTAGTCGGCGCCCGGGTCGGTCGGCGGCAGCAGGAAGGTGGTCTCGGACAGGTTGGTCCACTGCGCGAAGCGCTGCATGGCGGCGTCGTCGAGGTCCTGGCCGTCGATCACCACCGCGAGCGGGTTGCCGTAGTAGGCGGTGGCGGTGAAGACGTCGACTTGCTTGAAGGGGCGGGATTTCATGGGGATCATTCGAGGGAAAGGTCGAGCACGCCGCGCGTGCCCGGGCGGGACAGCAGTTCCGAATACCAGCGCTCGAGGTTCGGCCAGTTCGGCCGGCGGTATTCGGCGCCGGGCAGGCCGAACCAGCGGTGCGCTTCGCAGCCGATCGGGATGTCGGCCATGGTGAAGCGGTCGCCGCCGATGTAGGCGCGCTTGGCGAGGTGCGCGTCGAGCATGGCGAACAGCGCCTCGCTCTCGCGCACCGAGGCGTCGATGAGCGCGAACTGGCGCTCCGCCGGCGGCGTGCGCACCCACTGGACGAAGGCGTCGCGGCTCGCGCGGTTGAGCGAGGTCTGCTGCCAGTCCATCCAGCGCTCGGCGTCGAAGCGCGCGGGCAGCTCGCTCGGGTAGAAGATGCCGTGCGAGTGCCTGGCGCAGAGGTAGCGCACGATCACGTTCGACTCCCACAGCACGACCCGCTCGGCGCCTTCGCCGTCGTCGATGGCGGGCACCATGGCGTTCGGGTTCAGCGCAAGGTATTCGGGCGTCTGCACCACGCCGAACTTGCCGCCGGCCTCGGTGCGCTGGAAGTCGAGCCCGAGCTCCTGCGCGCACCACACCACCTTGCGGACGTTGATCGAGCTGATGCGGCCCCAGATGTTGAGCATGGACAGTTTTCCTTTTCTTTATGGATTCGTTGCGTCGACTTACGCCGCCATGACGCGCGCGGTGCCCGACACGCGGATGGAGCTGCCGGCCGTGGGCGAAATGTCGGCATGCAGCTTCGACAACATGCCCATGTCTTCACCCTGCACCACGTCGATGGCGCCGCCGTGCGGCCATCCGAGGTCGCGCAGGTAGCCGGCCAGTGCCGCCGTGGCGGCGCCGGTCGCGGGGTCTTCGTAGACACCGCCGGACGCGAAGGGGTTGCGCGTGTGGAACAGCCGCGGGGTCTCGGCATGCACGAGGACCATGGTGGCGAGCCCGGCACCGGTCATGAGCTTGCGGCCGGCCTCGAAGTCGTAGGCCATGGCGGCCAGCCTGGCGCGGCTTTTCAGCGCCAGCACCACGTGGTCGGCGCCGCCGTGGATCAGCGCGAGGGGAATGCGCGGGTCGAGGTCGCCGGGGGTCAGCGCGAACAGGGCCATGGCGGCGGCGGTCATTTCGGGCGTGGCTGCGGCGCTGCGCGTGGGGGGCGACTGCAGTGCCGCCGCGATCACGCCGCCGTCGCGCCGGCCCTCGACCGTGATCTGCGCGTGGTTGATGGTCAGCGGGAACACGCCGTCGCCGTGCTGCATTGCGAGCGCGGCGCCCAGCGCGATCGTCGCGTGGCCGCAGAACGGCACTTCGGACTGCGGCGAGAAGTAGCGCACGCGCCAGCCGCTGGCGTCGCCAACGTCGTCTTTGATGCGCGTGGCAAACACGGATTCGGAAAAGCCGACTTCCGTGGCGGTGGCCTGCATCTGCGCCACCGTGGGCAGTGCGTCCGCGATGACGACGCCGGCGGGGTTGCCGCCCGTCTCGCCATGGGAGAAGGCTGCGATCTTCAGAACGTTCATGGGCGCCTTTTCAGCGGGGAAAGCCGGGAGAGCTGGAAGAGGGGCGGTCGAGAAAGAGCAGGCGCACGGCCAGCCCCAGCATCACGGCGGCCAGCAGGCCGCTCTGGAAGCGCGCCGCGCCGGGGCGCTCGTGCAGCCAGCGGCCGACCTGCCCGCTGCACGCGCCCAGCAATGTGTTGAACGCCAGCGCGGCCATCGACAGCACCACGCCGAGCTGCACCAGCTGCAGCGGCACGCTGCCGCGCGAGGGGTCGACGAACTGCGGCAGGAACACCATGAAGAACAGCAGCGCCTTCGGGTTGACCAGGTTGTTCAGCAGCGCCATGCGCACGATGCGCCCGAAGCCGGCCGGCCTGGCCTGCGCACCCGCGCGAAGCCCGCCGCCATGGCGCAAGGCCTGCACCGCGAGCCACACCAGGTACAGCGCGCCCGCATAGCGCAGCAGGTCGAACGACGGCGGCCAGGCCGCCACCAGCGCGGTGACGCCGGTGGCCGCGAACAGCGTGTGCACCAGGTCGGCCGCCGAGATGCCCAGCGCGGCCGCAAAGCCGCCGCGCGGGCCGTGGGCCACGCCGTGCGACAGCACGAACGCCATGTTCGGGCCCGGCGACAGGAACAGCGCCAGCACCGCGAGCAGGAAGAGCGAAAGTGTGGCGAGGCCGATCAAGGAAGGCTCCTGGCGTGGGGCGTGATTCGCTGTGGTCGAACTCAGATCTGCGCGGCAGCCAGCTGCTTGTCGCCCAGCAGCACCAGCTCCTCGCGCAGCGTCTGCGCGAGCGCGGCGATGGCGATGTCGATCTGCTCGACGCTGGCCGTCACGAACGACAGGCGCAGCGTGCGCGGGTCGCCTTCGCCGGCGTAGAACGGCGCGCCGGGCACGAAGGCCACGTTGCGCTCCACCGCCTTGGGCAGCAGCGTGACGGTGTCCACGCCCTCGGGCAGGCGCGCCCACAGGAACATGCCGCCCTTGGGCGCGTTGAACTTCACATCCAGGCCCTTCATCTCGCGCTGGAGCGCGGCGATCATGGCGTCGCGCTGGCTCTTGTAGAGCGCGCGGATGGTGGGCACGTGGCGGTCCAGGAAGCCGTCCTTCATGACCGACGACACCATGCGCTGCGTGAAGATGGGCGTGTGCAGGTCGACGGCCTGCTTGGCCTGCAGCAGCTTCGGGTAGATCGACTTGGGCGCCACCAGGAAGCCCAGGCGCAGGCCGGGGGCCAGCACCTTCGAGAACGAGCCCAGGTAGATCACGCCTTCGGGGTTGCGCGCGGCCAGCGGCAGCGGCGGGGCTTCGTCGAACCAGAGCTCGCCGTAGGGGTTGTCCTCGACGATCGGCAGGTTCGCGGCGGCAGCGGCGGCCGACACGGCGGCGCGGCGCTCCTCGGTCATGGTGCGGCCGGTGGGGTTCTGGAAGTTGGGCAGCAGGTACACGAAGCGTGCGTCCTTGGCCTTGGCCACGAGGTCCTCGACCACCACGCCGTCGTCGTCGCTGGCCACGCCCACGGGGTGCGGCTCCATCGGGCCGAAGGCCTGCAGCGCGCCCAGGTAGGTGGGGGTCTCCACCAGCACCTTGCTGCCCGGATCGATCAGCACCTTGGCCACCAGGTCGAGGCCTTGCTGCGAGCCGGTGGTGATGAGCACCTGCGAGGGGTCGACGTTCCACGGCAGCATGTCGGCCACGGCCTGGCGCAGCGGCGCGTAGCCTTCGCTGGCGGCATATTGCAGGGCGGCCTGGCCGTCGGTGTGCAGCACTTCGGCGCAGGCGTCGGCGAAGGCCTGGATCGGGAAGGTCTTGGGCGAGGGCAGGCCGCCGGCCAGGCTGATGATGCCGGGGCGCTCGGTGACCTTGAGGATTTCACGCAGCACCGAGGGGTTCATCTTTGCGGCGCGGGCGGCGAGTGTCCAGTTCATGGGGGTCTTCTTTCAGGCGGTGAGGTGAGAGTCGGGTAGGAGCGTACAGGCGGATCGCGGAGGCCGGTCCGCCCGGAGATCGCCACGGTACACAACCTGGATTTTGTTGCCGTCCGGGTCGCGCAGGCAGGCGCCGTAATAGCCCTGGCCGTAGCGTGGGCGGGGGCCCGGCGCGCCTTCGTCGAGGCTGCCGTGGCGCAGGGCCGCCTCGTGGGCGGCGGCTACGGCAACGGGAGAGGCCGCGTCGAACGCGACCATGCTGCCGTTGCCGGCGCTGGCGGGTTCACCGTCCAGCGGGTTGTGCACATGGAAGCGCGGGAGCGCGTGCCCTGGCGCGGTCTGGCAGGCGGCCTCGGGGCCGGCGTCGGGCACGACGGGGCGGCGCGCCAGGCCCAGCGGCGCCGGCACGGCGTCGCAGGAGGTGTCGCAGAAGGCGTCGCAGAAGGCGGCGGCGCGCGGCAGGTCGGTACTGCCGACGGTGACGTGGCTGAACATCAGCCTCTCCTGGGCGCGGCGGCGCCTGCGCTTGAGGCAGCAGGGGAGGCGCTGTTGGCCGCCGGCTGCGACAGGCGCTTGCCGATCACCACCGTGGCCACCACGGCGATGGCGAAGCCCAGCGTCACCAGGTCCAGCGGCTCGCCCAGGATCGGGATCGACGCCAGGATCGACAGGAAGGGCTGCAGCAGCTGCGTCTGGCTCACGCGCAGCGCGCCGCCCAGGGCCAGGCCGCGGTACCAGGCGAAGAAGCCGATCCACATCGAGAACATGCCCACGTACACGAAGCCCAGCCACGACGAAGTGGCCACCGGCTGCGTCGGCCACAGCGCCAGCGTGGCCGGCAGCGTGAACGGCAGCGCCATCACGCAGACCCAGCAGATCACGCGCTCGGCGCCCAGCGACGGCGTGACCTGCGCGCCGTAGATGTAGCCGAACGAGGCCGCGATCACCGCGCCCACCAGCAGCAGGTCGGCCCACTCGAAGCCGAAGCCGAAGCCGTGCCCGGTCTGGCTCGCGCGCAGCACCGAGAACACCACCACCAGCAGGCTGCCCGCGACGGCGCACAGCCAGAAGCCCAGCCGCGCGCGCTGGTGCAGCACCCAGGCCGCGACGGCGGCCGTGACCAGCGGCAGCAGCGCCGTCACCACCGCCGCGTGGCTGGCCGTGACCACGCGCAGCGCGTAGGCCAGCAGCAGCGGAAAGCCGATGCAGTTGCCCAGCACCGCCACGCCCAGCGACTTCCACTGGTGCGGGGCCGGCCGCGGCGAACGCGTCACCAGCAGGAAGATGGCCGACAGCACGCCCGCCAGCGCCGCGCGCCCGAGCGTCACGAACCACGGCGAGAGCTGGGGCGCCTCCTGCGAGCCGGTGGCCAGCCGCGTCATGGGCAGCGTGATGGCGAACATGGCCACCCCGACCACGCCGAGCCACATGCCCAGCGTCTCGTCCTTGATGTCGAGCTTCATACGCTCACCATCCACCACGCGGTGAGCACCAGCACCAGGCCCATGGCGCGGTTGAACCACAGCAGCCGCGCGCCCTTGGCGAGCCAGTCGCGCAGCAGCGCGCCGACCAGCGCATAGGCGAAGTTGCTGGCGAAGGCGTAGACCAGCATCACCGGCGCGACGATGGCGAAGCGGCCGAGCGCGTCAGGCTGGCCGGCGATCCAGCCCGCCACCAGCGTGAGCGCCAGCAGCCAGGCCTTGATGTTCACGAACTGCAGCATCACGCCCTGGCCGAAGCCGACCGACAGGTTCGCGCCGTCGGCCTTGCCGAGGGTGCCGCTGCCGCTGAGCTTGTAGGCGAGCCACAGCAGGTAGCCGATGCCCAGCGCCTTGATGGCCACCCGCAGCGCGGGCACCGCGACCACCAGCGCGCCGATGCCGGCGGCGCTCAGCGCCAGCAGCAAGGTCCAGCCGATGGGCACGGCGAGCACGAAGCGCATGGCGCGCGGCAGGCCGCCGTTGGCCGCCAGGGCGGTCGAGAGCGTGGTGTTGGGTCCGGGCGAGAAGCTCATCGCCGTGGCCAGCACCAGCAGCGCGGTGAATTCTTGCCAGTTCATGACACACACTCTAAACTTGCGACCATTACAGTGCCAGTACAGATAGTCGAACAATCACGGAATCTGTATTGGTCAATCCTGCGGCACAGAGCCCACAAGGCTTTTCCGGAGCACTTGAACGCATGCTGACACGCACCTCCACCCAGTCGCTCACCGGGCAATTGGCCGACCGCCTGGCCGAACGCATCCGCACGCGGCTGCTGCCGCCCGGCGCCCGCCTGCCCTCGGTGCGCGAGTGCGCGCGGCAGCAGGGCGTCAGCCCGTACACCGTGGTGGCGGCCTACGACCAGTTGCTGGCGCAGGGGCTGGTCGAGGCGCGCCGGCAGCGCGGCTTCTATGTGCGGGACTCGGCGCCGATACAGGAGGGCCGTTCGAACAACGGCGCAGAGCCCGGCGGCGTGAGCGGCATGCCGGCGGCGATGGCCGTGCAGATGATGGCCTCGCGCGTGCCGGCCGACGCCAGCTCGCTGATCCGCAGCATGTTCCACCGCCCGAGCGACAAGCCGCAGCCCGGCATGGGCGTGTTCCCGCCGGACTGGATGGCGTCGACCTTCATGCCCACGGCCGTGCGCCGCATGACCAGCACGGCGGCGCTGCAGGAGCTGTCGCTGCAGTACGGCGAGCCGTCGGGCGACATGAGCCTGCGGCGCAGCCTGTCGCAGAAGCTGGTGGGCATCAACGTGCCGGCCTCACCCGACCAGATCGTGACCACCATCGGCGCCACGCATGCGCTGGACATCGTGAGCCGCACGCTGCTGCGCGCGGGCGACCCGGTGATGGTCGAGGAGCCGGGCTGGGCGCTGGAGTTCGCGCGGCTCGAGGCGCTGGGCATGCGCATCCTGCCGGTGCCGCGGCGCGCCGACGGGCCCGACCTGGAGGTGATGGCGCAGTACTGCGCGCTGCACCAGCCGAAGCTGTTCGTGAGCGTGAGCGTGCTGCACAACCCGACCGGCTACAGCCTCACGCCGGGCAGCGCGCACCGTGTGCTCCAGCTGGCCAACGCGCATGACTTCCACATCGTCGAGGACGACACCTACAGCCACCTCGCGCCCGAGCACGCCACGCGCCTGAGCGCGCTCGACGGGCTGCAGCGCACCATCTACGTGAGCGGCTTCGCGAAGATCATCGCGCCCAACTGGCGCATCGGCTTCCTGGCCGCGGCGCCCGCGCTGAAGGAGCGGCTGCTCGAAACCAAGCTGCTGGCCACGCTGACCTCGCCCACGCTGTTCGAGCGGGCCTTGTCGTGGTGCATCGACCAGGGGCAGCTGCGCCGGCATTCGGAGCGCGTGCGCATCCGGCTCGACGGCGCGCGCGGGCGCTCGGTGAAGCTGGCCATCGCGCACGGCTGCACCTTCGCGTCGGAGCCGGCGGGGCTGTTCGGCTGGGTCGACACCGGCGTGGACACCGACGCGCTCACGCAGCGCATGCTCGACCAGGGCTACCTGCTGGCGCCGGGCTCGCTGTTCCATGCGCGCCGCCCGCCCAGCACGATGATGCGGATCAACTTCGCGACCTCGCAGGACGCGACCTTCTGGAAAGTCTTCAGCAAGGTGCGCGGCGAACTCTGACGGCCGCGAAAACCCCGGGGCCTTGGAGTAAGCTGGCAACACAAGAAAACCCACCCCGGAGACCTGCCGCATGAGCAACACCAGCAAGCCCTTCGACTTCAGCCAATTCGTTCCCGGATTCGACTTCCTGAAGAACCTTGCCGGCGGTGCCGCCGCAGGCGCCGGCACCGGCTCGGTGCCCGGCATTCCCAGCCTGGCGAGCTGGGTGGCGCCCACGCTGAGCGTGGAAGAAGTCGACAAGCGCATCCAGGAACTCAAGACCGTGCAGTACTGGCTCGAGCAGAACGGCCATGCGCTGAAGGCGACGATCCAGGCGCTCGAGGTGCAGAAGATGACCTTGTCGACACTGCGCGGCATGAACGTGCGCATGGAAGACATCGCCAGCGCGTTCACCAAGCAGGCGAGCGCGATGGCGCCGGCGCCCGCCGCGCCGGAGCCCGAGGAGGTCGAAGAGGTCGAGGAATTCGAAGAGGTCGAGGACGAGGCGCCCGAAGAGGAAACGCCCGCGCCGAAGAAGCCGCGCGCCAGGGCGTCGGCCGGTGCCAAGGCCGGCGGCGCCGGCGTGGTCGACCCGATGCAATGGTGGGGCTCGCTCACCGAGCAGTTCCAGCAGATCGCCAGTTCGGCGCTGCAGGACGCGGCCCAGCTGAAGGTGCCCGCCATGGCGCAGCCGCTGGCCGACGTGGTCGGCCAGGCGATGGGCAGGCCCGCCGCGGCGAAGAAGGCCGCGCCAGCCAAGACCGCAGCCAGGACCGCCGCTAAGAAGGCGGCCGCCACGCCGGCCGCCAAGAAGAAGACCGCGACCGCCGCCCGCAAGCGAACCTCCGGCCGGCGCTGACGTCATACACACATATTTTCCGAAGAGAACGGGTTGGCACGCATCATGAAGTTGTTTCCCACCGGCCATGCCACCCATCCGCAATGGCGCATGGCGGCCGGCCTCGTGCTGGCCCAGTTGCGTGCGCAGATGGCACTGCCCGACTACGCGTCGTCGCCGACGCTCGGGCTGCTCTACATCACCGACCACTATGCGAGCGACGCGCAGGACATCCTCGACCACCTGAGCGCCGAGCTGCCCGAGGTCACCGACTGGTCGGGCACCGTCGGCATCGGCGTGTCGGCCAACAACGCCGAGTATTTCGACGAGCCCGGCATCAGCCTGATGCTGTGCGCGCTGCCCAGTGACCAGTACCGCGTGTTCTCGGGCGTGGCGCCGCTGGGCAACTCGGAAATGAGCGGCTTCGAGGCGCACACCGCGCTGGTCCACGCCGACCCCGCAACGCCCGACCTGGCCGAGCTGATCGGCGAGATGGCCGGGCGCACCGACACCGGCTACCTGTTCGGCGGCCTGACCTCGGGCCGCGGCAGCGCGCTGCAGTTCGCGATCGGCGGCAACGGCAACATCCGCGGCCACGGCGCGGCGGGCGGCGTGTTCTCGGGCGGCTTGTCGGGCGTGGTGTTCGGCGAGGGCGTGCGGCTGGTGTCGCGCGTCACGCAGGGCTGCCAGCCGCTGCGCTCGGGGGCGGGGCGCCAGCGCGAGATCACCGAGGCCGACGGCAACCTGCTGCTCAGGCTCGACGGCGAACCGGCGCTCGACGTGCTGCTGGCCGACCTGCAGGTGTCGCTCGAGCGGCCGCAGGAAGCCATCGACGCCGTGCGCAATACGCTGGTCGGCCTGGCCGACGCGGGCAGCGACGGCATCCGCCGCACCGGCGACCTGGGGGCCGACGTGCTGGTGCGCCACATCATCGGCCTGGACCCCACGCGGCGCGGCATTGCCATTGCCGACACCGCCGAGGCCGGCATGCGGCTGACCTTCTGCCGCCGCAACACGCAGGCCGCCCGGGCCGACCTGATGCGCATCTGCGCCGAAATCCGCGAAGAGCTGGAGCCCGAAGAACAGACGCTGGCCACCGCGCGCGCCGTGGCCGCTGGCGAGGCCGAGGCCGCGCCGCACCCCGCGCGGCGCATTGCGGGCGCGGTGTATGTAAGCTGCTCCGGCCGCGGCGGCCCGCACTTCGGCGCGCCGGGCGCGGAATTGCAGATCGTGCGGCACGCGCTGGGCGACGTGCCGCTGGTCGGCTTCTTTGCCGCGGGCGAAATCGCGCGGCACCATCTGTATGGCTATACCGGGGTGCTGACGGTGTTCACCAGCAACGACTGAGCGAACGCCGGAGGCCGGCCATCAGGCCATCAGGCCATCAAGCCATCAAGCCATCAAGCCGTCAGGCCGGCTGCAGCACGCGCGGCTGCGGTGCCGGCATGCCGGTGAACGCGAAATCGACCTCGGGCGCCAGCCCGCTCACGATGCGCGCGATCGACTTGCCCGAGCCGCAGGCGTGGGTCCAGCCGAGCGTGCCGTGGCCGGTGTTGAGGAACAGGTTCTGCAGCTTCGTCTTGCCGATCAGCGGCACGTTGCTCGGCGTGGCGGGGCGCAGGCCGGTCCAGAACTGGGCCTGCGTGGTGTCGCCGGCGCCGGGGAACAGCGCTTCGACGCGGTGCACGATGGCTTCGCAGCGCACCTGGTTCAGGTCGCGGTCGTAGCCGTTGAGCTCGGCCGTGCCGGCGATGCGCAGGCGGTCGCCGGACTCGGACGTGTAGCGCGAGAACACGAGCTTGAACTCGTCGTCGGTCAGCGAGACCTGGTGGGCCTTGGAGGCGTCTTTCACGGGCAGCGTCACCGAATAGCCCTTGGCCGGGTAGATCGGCAGCCGGATGCCCAGCGGTGCGGCCAGCAGCGGGCTCAGCGAACCCATCGCCATCACGAACGCGTCGCCGCGGATGCGCTGGAAGCGGCCTTCGTTGTCGGTGGCTTCGACGTGGTCGATCTTGCCGCCGGCTTCGCGCAGCGCGGTGATGGTGTGGCTCATCAGGAACTTCACGCCGGCCGCCGCCGCGAGCTTGCAGAGTTCGCGCGCGAAGCGGTTGGCGTCGCCGGATTCGTCTTCGGCCGTGAAGGTGGCGCCGGCCAGCTTCGGGCGGATGTGGGCGAGGGCGGGCTCGATCTTCACGGCCTCGTCGGCCGAGATGACCTGGCGCTCGCAGCCCAGGGCGCGCATCTGCTCGGCGGGGGCAAGGGCGCCGTCGAATTCCTTCTGCGTCGTATAGAAGTGCAGGATGCCCTGGGTGCGCTGGTCGTAGGCCAGATGGGTGTCGCGACGCAATTGCTGCAACATGTCGCGGCTGTATGTACCCAAACGAACGATCTGCTCGATGTTGTGGCGGGTGCGCGCCGGGGTGCATTCGCGCAGGAACTGCAGGCCCCAGAGCCACTGGCGCATGTCGGCGCGGATACGGAAGAGCAGCGGGGCGTCCTCCTTGCCCAGCCATTGCAGCACCTTGAGCGGTGCGCTGGGGTTGGCCCAGGGTTCGGCATGGCTGACCGAGATCTGCCCGCCGTTGGCGAAGCTGGTTTCGGCGGCGGGGGTGGCCTGCCGGTCGATCACGGTCACGTCGTGGCCGAGTTGCTGGAGGTAGTAAGCCGAGGTCACGCCGAGCAGGCCGGCGCCAAGAACGATCACGCGCATTTCAAGTACCTTTGAGGTTGCAGCGCTTGAACGACGGGCGTGGTGTGCTATTGAATCAATAGCAGGCAACCGGACGGCCGTGTCCAAGTTGCCGCTCCCCCTGTCCTCGGTACCTGAGAGATTCACCCGCTGCGCCCGCAGCGGGTTTGCTCCTTCGGTGCGTCACGGCCATGAAATGGCGTGGCGGCTCTCCAGACGGCGTTTCAGTTGATGCAGTACTGACCCCTTGCCGAAATCCTCCATCGGGACTTCGTCGGGCCGACCTGAGCGTTTATGGGAGTTTGCGCCTTCGGTAGGGCCACCGGGGTGGCCCGCTCTCCTGCAGTGTGGCCGATTGTAAACACGGCCTGAAGTGAACGGTAACGCCTTGTGTTTCGGCCTGTCGGCCCAATGGGATAATCGCCAGTTGATTTGCCGCAGGGCAATTGCTTCAAACACAGGGGACCCCATGATCTTGGTTACCGGCGGCGCTGGCTTCATTGGCGCCAATTTCGTACTCGACTGGATCGCGAACAGCGACGAGCCGGTCGTGAACCTCGACAAACTGACCTACGCGGGCAACCTCGAGACCCTCGCGTCGCTCAAGGGCAACCCGAAGCACATCTTCGTGCAGGGCGACATCGGCGACAGCGCGCTGATCGACCGCCTGCTGGCCGAGCACAAGCCACGCGCCGTCGTGAACTTCGCCGCGGAATCGCACGTCGATCGCTCGATCCACGGCCCCGAGGATTTCGTGCAGACCAACGTGCTCGGCACCTTCCGCCTGCTCGAATCCGTGCGCGGCTTCTGGAGCGCGCTGCCGGCCGACGAGAAGACCGCCTTCCGCTTCCTGCACGTGTCGACCGACGAGGTCTACGGCTCGCTCTCGAAGACCGACCCGGCCTTCACCGAAGAACACAAGTACGAGCCCAACAGCCCGTACTCGGCCAGCAAGGCCGCCAGCGACCACCTGGTGCGCGCCTGGCACCACACCTACGGCCTGCCGGTGGTCACCACCAACTGCTCGAACAACTACGGCCCGTTCCACTTTCCCGAGAAGCTGATCCCGCTGATGATCGTCAACGCCCTGGCCGGCAAGCCGCTGCCCGTGTACGGGGACGGCATGCAGGTGCGCGACTGGCTCTACGTGAAGGACCACTGCAGCGCCATCCGCCGCGTGCTCGAAGCCGGCCGCCTTGGCGAGACCTACAACGTGGGCGGCTGGAACGAGAAGCCCAACATCGAGATCGTCAACACCGTGTGCGCGCTACTCGACGAACTCAGCCCCAAGGCCGGCGGCCAGCCGTACAAGGAACAGATCACCTACGTCACCGACCGCCCGGGCCACGACCGCCGCTACGCCATCGACGCACGCAAGCTCGAAGCAGAGCTCGGCTGGAAGCCCGCCGAAACCTTCGACACCGGCATCCGCAAGACCGTGGAGTGGTACCTCGCGAACAGCGCATGGGTGAGCAACGTGCAAAGCGGCGCCTACCGCGAATGGGTCGAGAAGCAGTACGACGCTGCGCCTGCCGCATCGGCGAAGGCCACCGCATGAAGTTGCTGCTGCTGGGCAAGGGCGGACAGGTCGGCTGGGAACTGCAGCGCAGCCTGGCGCCGCTGGGTGAACTGGTCGCGCTCGATTTCGACAGCACCGACCTGCATGCCGACTTCAGCCGCCCCGAGCAACTGGCCGAGACCGTGCTGAAGGTGCGCCCCGACGTCATCGTCAATGCCGCGGCGCACACCGCCGTCGACAAGGCCGAGAGCGAACCCGACTTCGCGCGCAAGCTCAATGCAACGTCACCCGGCGTGGTGGCGCAGGCGGCGCAGCAGATCGGCGCGATGATGGTGCATTACTCCACCGACTACGTCTTCGACGGCAGCGGCACCCGCCCCTGGAAGGAAGACGACGCCACCGGCCCGCTCAGCGTGTACGGCCAGACCAAGCTCGAAGGCGAGCAACTGGTGGCCCAGCACTGCGCCAAGCACCTGATCTTTCGCACCAGCTGGGTGTATGCCGCGCGCGGCGGCAACTTTGCCAAGACCATGCTGCGGCTGGCGAAGGAGCGCGACAAGCTCACCGTCATCGACGACCAGTTCGGCGCGCCGACCGGTGCCGAGCTGCTGGCCGACGTGACGGCGCATGCCATTCGGGCCACGCTGCAGGACCCGGCCAAGGCGGGGCTCTACCACGCGATTGCCGGCGGTGAAACGACATGGCACGGCTATGCGCGCTTCGTGCTCGAGATGGCGCAGCAGGCGGGTGTCGAACTCAAGGCGGGCCCGGACGCCGTCGAGCCCGTGCCGACCAGCGCCTTCCCGACGCCGGCGAAGCGCCCGCACAACTCGCGCCTGGACACCACCAAGCTGCAGGCCACCTTCGGCCTGCGCCTGCCGCCTTGGCAGGAAGGCGTCGCGCGCATGCTGCGCGAGACGCTCTGAGAAGCGAATACCCAAGAGAAAAAAACGCATGACCACGACAACGCAACGCAAGGGCATCATCCTGGCCGGTGGCTCGGGCACCCGCCTGCACCCGGCCACGCTGGCAATGAGCAAGCAACTCCTGCCGGTGTACGACAAGCCGATGATCTACTACCCGCTGAGCACGCTGATGCTCGGCGGCATGCGCGACATCCTGATCATCAGCACGCCGCAGGACACGCCGCGCTTTCAGCAACTTCTGGGCGACGGCAGCCAGTGGGGCATCAACCTGCAGTACGCGGTGCAGCCGAGCCCGGACGGACTGGCGCAGGCTTTCATCATTGGTGAGAAGTTCGTGGGGAATTCGCCGAGTGCGCTGGTGCTGGGGGACAATATTTTTTATGGGCATGATCTCGCAACGCTGCTGCGCGACGCCGACAACAAGGCTGAAGGCGCCACGGTCTTTGCATACCATGTGCATGACCCGGAGCGCTATGGGGTCGTTGCTTTCGATGCGCAAGGCAAGGCCAGCAGCATTGAGGAGAAACCGGCCGAGCCTAAAAGCAGCTACGCCGTTACCGGCTTGTACTTCTATGACAACCAAGTCGTCGATATCGCTAAAGCTGTGAAACCAAGCGCGCGTGGAGAGTTGGAGATTACTGCTGTGAACGAGGCGTATCTTCACAAGAACGTGCTCAACGTGCAGATCATGCAGCGCGGCTACGCGTGGCTCGACACCGGCACGCACGAGAGTCTGCTCGAAGCAGGGCAGTTCATCGCCACGCTGGAGCATCGGCAGGGCTTGAAGATCGCGTGTCCGGAGGAGATCGCGTGGCGAGCGGGCTGGATCGATGCTGCCCAAGTCGAGAAGCTGGCGGAACCACTGCGTAAGAACGGCTACGGCCAGTATTTGCAGCGCATGCTCAAGGAAGGGGCCGTGCGATGAAGGTCACGCCGACGGCCATTCCCGACGTTTTGATCCTCGAGCCGAAGGTGTTCGGCGATGAGCGGGGGTTTTTTATGGAGAGCTTCAATCAGCGCGCCTTCGATGAGGCCGTGGGCTATCACGTCGACTTCGTGCAGGACAATCACTCGCGCTCAAGCAAGGGTGTCTTGCGGGGGTTGCACTACCAAGTCCAACAGCCACAGGGCAAGTTGGTGCGAGTGGTTCGTGGTGTGGTGTTCGATGTGGCCGTGGATATCCGCCGATCTTCGCCCACCTTCGGGCAGTGGGTCGGTGTCGAGTTGACGGAAAGCAATCACCGGCAGTTGTGGGTGCCTGTAGGGTTTGCGCACGGATTCATCGTCGTGAGCGAAACGGCTGACTTTCTCTATAAGACGACTGATTACTATGCGCCTGCGCATGAGCGATGCATCTTGTGGAGTGACGCCTCTCTCGATATTGCGTGGCCGAATGTTGGGCAGGCCCCGGCTCTTTCTGCCAAGGACGGCGCCGGGCTGTCGATGAAACAGGCGGAATTTTTCGAATAGAAGACGAGTGCTGCGGATTGGCTTGCCGCTGCTATTGTCGAGATGGTCAAGGCCGTCGGATTTGCTAGCCATCTCCTATTTTTATAACTCCCATTGGAATTTTTATGCCTTCATTCTTTCCAGAACACCAGATACCAGATGCTGGACTGTACGCGGACGCGTATTTCGAAAGAATCACGGCTGCAGCGAAGACTGTGGATCGTGGCGCGCTTGCAGCCGCTGGGCGCCTTCTTGCGGAACGTGCTATCCAGGGAAAGATGATCTTTTCATGTGGCAATGGGGGGTCGGCAGCCATTTCCAACCACCTGGTTTGCGACTGCATGAAAGGTGTTCGCGGCAATAGCTGGCTGAAGCCAAAGGTGAATAGCCTTTCGTCCGCAGTCGAACTGATTACCGCGATTGTCAACGATATCGGGCCCGAAGAGATGTTCTCGTTCCAGCTGACGTCAATGGCATCCGAGGGCGACGTCCTTATCGCAATCAGCTCGTCTGGTGCTTCGCCCAACATCATCAAGGCACTCAACACGGCGCGCGAGATGAAGATGGCAACGATCGCCATGACCGGGTTTTCTGGTGGCGATTCCGCTCGTCTCGCCGACGTCAGTCTTCACGTGGATGCGGAGAATTACGGTGTCGTCGAGGATGTGCATCAGTCGCTAATGCACATCCTGGCGCAATACCTTCGCCAGAGTCACCTGACAGATCCCTCCCTGCTGGGAACGCTCAAGTTCTAGCATCTGACATGCCGGCCTTGGCAAACAACGTCTAGCTTAAGGTCCGCTGTTACCAATGGCCTTCCTATTGTGAGATTCCAATGAAATTGCACCTGATTACTGGTGGCGCTGGTTTTGTCGCTGTCAACCTGACGCGCCGTCTGCTTAAAGAAGGTGGCGCTGTTCTGGCCTTGGATGACTTGTCCCGTGGACGGCGTGAACTGGTGGCGGAATTCGACAGCCATCCCTCTTTCAGTTTTCAGCAAGTGGACTGCTCCGATCTGGACGCCTTGTCGACGGCGATCCAGGAGGCCGGTGCACCTGTTGCTCATGTCTGGCATCTGGCCGCCAACTCGGATATCCCCGCAGGGGTGGCCGATCCGCGTATTGATCGTGATCGCACGTTCCTGACTACTTTTGCCGTGCTCGAAGCGATGCGCCGGCATGAAATTCCGGAAATGCACTTCGCGTCAAGTTCGGCCATCTACGGCGATCTCGGCGAACTTGAAATTCATGAGGACATCGGCCCGTTGCAGCCGATCTCCAACTACGGGGCCATGAAGCTGGCATCGGAAGCGCAGATCCGGGCGGCAGTTGAAGCTTTCCTCCCGCGCGCAGACATCTTCCGATTTCCGAACGTCATCGGGGTGCCGGCGACTCATGGCGTGATTTTTGATTTCATCCGCAAGCTGAAGGCAACCCCTGAACAACTGCAGGTTCTTGGGGATGGCACACAGCAGAAGGCTTATCTGCACGTCGACGACCTGATCGACGCAATGCTTCACGTGAGCCGGATCGAGGGGCGCTACAAGGTGTTTAACATCGGGCCGAAGGACGATGGCGTCACGGTGCGCATGATTGCGCAGACAGTGCGCGACCGAGTGTCTCCGAGAGCCGACATCGTCTTTGGCGAGGGCAACCGCGGTTGGGTGGGCGATGTCCCGCGCTTCCGCTATTCGACTCAGCGTCTCGCTGCCAGTGGCTGGAGCCCTCAGCTTGATTCCACGCAAGCCATGGTCCGCGCGGTCGACGAAATCGCGCGCGAGGAGTTGGCTGAGTGACACAGGCGGTCATTCTTGCGGGCGGCAAGGGCACCCGGCTGGCAGAGCGCCTGAACGGGCGGCCCAAGCCTCTCGTGGATGTCAACGGGACACCGTTGCTGGAGCTTCAGGTCCGCACGCTCGCGCATCACGGGATCGATGACGTCGTCGTTCTGGTCAACCACGCGGCAGACCAGATCCAGGCTTTCTTCGAGCAGAGCCAGTTTCCCAGCCGGGTGCGTCTTTTCGACGATGGCGAGCCGCGCGGGACGGCGGGTGCCCTCTTGGCGTGCCTGAACGAACTGGACGATCAATTCATCATCGTCTATGGCGATACGCTGTTCGACATCGATATCGGGCACATGCTGGCCGCACACGAGGCTTCAGGTGCGGATGCCACCCTGCTACTGCATCCGAATGATCATCCAGCGGACTCTGATCTCGTGGAGATCGATGCATCTGGCCGGGTGCAGGCGTTTCACGGTTACCCGCACCCGAACGGCGCCGAGTTGCGCAACCTCGTCAATGCGGCCTTCTACATCGTCGAGAAGAAGGCGCTTCTGGCCTGGTGCGACTTTCCTGTGCCCTGTGACTTCGCCAAAGACCTATTTCCGGCCATGGTGCGCGCCGGCGCGCACATCGCAGGCTATGTCAGCTTCGAGTACATCAAGGACCTGGGCACGCCCAAGCGACTCGACAAAGTGGAAAGGCACCTCCGTTTGGGCGTTGTTCAACGGGCCAGTCGGCAGCACCTGCAAAAGGCTGTGTTTTTGGACCGGGACGGAACCCTCAATGTGCTTCGCGACTACGTGCGCCGGCCCGTGGATTTCGAACTTCTGCCGCATGCCGCCGACGCTGTGCGTGCGTTCAACAACGCGGAGTACCGCGTTGTTGTGGTGACGAATCAACCGGTGCTTGCGCGTGGAGAGGCCAGCTTCGGCGACCTGCAGCGTATCCACAACCGGCTGGAAAGCCGGCTGGGCGATGCCGGTGCCTATGTCGATGCGATCTACTTCTGCCCGCACCACCCGGATACAGGTTTTGCCGGAGAAGTGCCGGCGCTGAAAATCGTGTGCAATTGTCGCAAGCCTCAGCCCGGCATGATCCACGAGGCAATGACGGCGATGAACATCCAAGCCGCTGACTCCTGGATGATCGGTGATAGCACCGCCGACATTCTGGCGGCGCGGCGAGCCAAGCTGCGTTCGGTTCTGGTGGAAACCGGGGAGGCGGGAGGTGATGGCAAATTCACAGCCGCGCCCGACTTTCGTTTCGCACACATCGGCGCTGCAGCACATTTCATCGTTCACACTTATTCACTGCTTGTTGCTGCCGTCCACGAATGGGTGCTCAAAATCCAGCCTGGTGATCTTGTATTGATCGGCGGCTTGGCGCGTACCGGGAAGTCGACCATCGCCAGCGTGTTGAAGTCCGAATTGGTCGCTCGCAAGCTGGATGCTCAAGTGCTGTCGCTCGATCGCTGGTTGCTGCCCGCTGCTGAACGAACCGAGGGCGTCTTGGGGCGCTATGCGCTGGAAGAGGCGAAAAAAGATCTCAAAGACTGGCTCTCCGGCGGCGCGGTCAACGCTGACTTGCCGTCCTTCGATCGGATGCTTCGCGAACGGGGCCTGTCCGAGCGCATGGTGCTTGCGCAAGACACTGTCGTGATTCTGGAGGGTGTCCCCGCGTTGCTTGCCGATTGGCGGGGTGAGCGGCGGATTTGGCGTCTCCACATCGAAGCCGCGGAAGCACCGCGGCGTGTTCGTGTCGAGGCCGACCTCATCGCACGCCGCCTGGCTGATGAACAAGGGGCGGTGCAAGCCTACGAGCAGCGACAGCAGGACGAAGCGCCATCAGTGGTCGCTGCGCGGGCCACGGCTGACGATGTGCTTGACTTTGATTTCATTTTTCCATTTGACACCCCATGATCATTAGCCGGACACCGTTGCGGATGAGTTTTGTTGGAGGCGGAAGCGATCTGCCAAGCTACTACCGACAGCATGGCGGTGCAGTGCTTTCGACCGCCGTAGATAAATATGTCTATGTGAGCGTCAACAAGAAGTTCGATGGCGGAATCCGAATTGCGTATTCCAAGACCGAAGAGGTCGACCACATCGAAAAGATCGAGCATCGCCTGGTTCATGCGACGCTTCAAATGTTGGAAATCCAAGGTGGTATTGAAGTCACGAGCACTGCCGATATTCCCTCACGCGGCACCGGGCTAGGGTCGTCCAGTGCCTTTACCGTCGGGTTGATCAACGTACTTTCGGCCTATTTGGGGCGGCATGTCTCGGCAGAACAGCTGGGGCGATTGAGCTGCGAAATTGAAATTGAGCGGTGCAACGAACCGATCGGAAAACAGGATCAGTATGCGTCGGCGTACGGTGGATTGAGCCTCATTGAATTCAAACCGGATGACAGCGTTTTGGTGACGCCGCTCGTGTTGCAGCGAAAGATCCGAGAGGCCATTGAAAGCAGTATTGTTGTTTTTTACACGGGTATTACGCGCAGCGCTTCGGGCATCCTGAAAGAGCAGTCATCGAATGTGGCTGACAGTGCGAGCAAGCAAAAGATGCTGAGCCGCATGGTTGAGCTGGTTTATGAATTACGCGACGAATTACAGAGCGGCCATTTGGACTCGATGGGTGAAATTCTCGATGAAAACTGGCGGCTAAAAAAGCAATTGGCCTCTGGCATCACCAGCAGCGCAATTGATGACTGGTATGTGAAGGCCAAAGCCAA
Organism: Variovorax sp. OK212; assembly: GCF_900112425.1. GTDB lineage: Bacteria > Pseudomonadota > Gammaproteobacteria > Burkholderiales > Burkholderiaceae_C > Variovorax. Next base: position 125,009 of record NZ_FOLP01000001.1, read on the forward strand.
TGGCGCGCTCGGTGGTAAATTGTTGGGTGCGGGCGCAGGCGGATTTTTGATGTTCTATGCGCCGCCTGAACGCCATGATGCTATTGAAAAGGCGCTCGGCCTGCGCCGGATAAATTTCGGATTTGAACCTTTGGGGAGTCGAATAATTTTCTACAATCCGACTGACCTGTAGTTTTAATGGGCATCTGCTCTGCGCCTGCAATAGTTTGCGCAAACTATCATCTTGAATTAAAAAATAAAACTGCCCATGTATCCTCCACGCGTATCAGTTGTCATCCCAACGCGAAATTCCGAAAAATATCTGAAGGAGGCGTTGAACAGCATCCTGGGGCAGACTTTCACGGATTTTGAAGTTCTGATTGTTGATGACAATTCGACAGATGGCACTTTGGACCTCATTCGCGGCTATGAGGACTCTCGCATCACAGTGTTGAAAGGGCCAGGCAAAGGTCTTGCTGCCGCATTGAATTTTGCTTATCGCGAAGCTCGAGGCGAATTCATTGCACGCATGGATGCGGATGACATTGCGGAAGTCACGAGACTCGGAAAGCAGGTGGCGTTTCTCGAGGAGCATCTCGACGTAGGGGTTTGCGGAACGAAATTTCAGCAGTTCATGGACGGTGATGCCATTCACCATCACATGGAGAACGTCCGCTATGTCGACATGCTCATGGGTTGCTATATCGGTCATCCTACGACAATGCTGCGACGCCAGCTGTTCGCCGAAAACAATCTCTTCTATGACGAGTCGATGCGTTTTAGCGAGGATTATGATTTGTGGACGCGTGCCATTCGGGTCACGAAATTGGGAAATGTCCAAGAGGTCTTGCTTCGCTATCGCCGCCACAATGAAAGTGCGTCGATTGCGCATATGGACGAAATGCATCGGCTGGACGTCGGTGTCAAGATCCGGATGATCGGTTACCTCGTGGGCGACCTGTCACCAGCCGATGTTGCACAGATCACAGCAATGTTGAGGGGCGAGTCCGTCGATGAAGCCGGCCGGCTTGATATGCTGGCGAAATTGATGGCATCCATCAAGCGCACCGACCTTTGCTCGCCAATTGAGCTGGCCTCCGTTTTCCATCAGATCAAGCCGCTGGCCAGAGATGATTTTGCTCGCCTGTGCAGCGACATCATTAGCGATATTCCGATCTTCGTCATCTCGTTCAACCATCTGACTTATCTGCAGGCAAGTATTGATTACTTTGAAAAAGCAGGATTCAAGAACATCCATATCATCGATAATGCCTCAGCGTATCCGCCGCTTGTCGAGTATCTGCGTGCCTCCCCGCACAGGGTGCACTATATGGGGATCAACTATAAACATACAGTTTTGTTCGACTCTTTGAAATTCAAAAAGATTGTCGATTCAAACTATTTTGTGTTGACCGACCCGGATGTCCTTCCCGTCGAAGAATGTCCATTGAATTTTCTGTATGCTTTTCTTGATGTCTTGCTGAGCCACCCAGCCAAGAACAAGGTCGGATTTTCCCTCAAGCTAGATGATCTGCCGGATCACTATGAGCTGAAGGAAAATGTTCTCAAGTGGGAAGGGCGGTTCTACGCGAAGCCGAAGGAGCATGGCGCGCTGACGGCTTACGATGCGCCGGTGGACACGACATTTGCGTTGTATCGTCCACGGAAAGAATGGCGTACGTCTGATTTCTTCTCTGCATTCCGAATGGGTTACCCATACGAAGCGAGGCATTTGCCGTGGTACCGGGATCTTTCGAAGCTGACGGACGAAGAAATTTACTATCGCAGTCTGGATCAGGGAAGTAGTAATTGGAACGGCACGATGAGTGCCGAGCAGCTTCACAAGAAATATGGTACTGGAGTGGCGCCAGATGCAAATGCTGATCAGGTGAAGGAACAGGATGCGCAAGCTGTACTACAGAATACCTTTGGCGACACCTTCAAGCGTCGCCGTATTGGCGAGCTGCGTGGATATTTTCTCAACGGCCGCTGGCCCTTGCTAAATTTGCAAACTGTTCCCGGCGAGAGTATCTGTACGACGCTTTATGTTTTTGGAAAATTCCCTCTGATGAGCAAAACTACAGACATCCAAAATCACGTATATCGCGTGTTTGGTGTACTTCCTGTGTGGAAGAAGGATAAGGAGGATATTGAATGAAGCGTTTGTGTCTTTTTGCTGGCTATAGTCCCGAAAATAGGGTCGATGACTATGTGATTTATTATTTAAGCGAGCTTTCCAAGTTTGCTGATGTTTATTATCAGGCGGCAAGCCATGCCAGCGAGGAGGAGCTTCAAAAGCTGGATAAGGTCACTCGCGGGCGATGGGCGCAGGCGCATGAAAAGTACGATTTCGGCTCTTGGCAGAAATTGATTTTTCGGCTTGGGTGGCAGGAGATAGAAAAGTATGACGCTGTCATCCTGGCGAATGACAGCAACTATGGCCCTGTACGAGACCTTGCAGAAATCTTCGACCGCATGGACTCTGCGGGTCTGGATGTGTGGGGCATCACTGAGAATTATGGCAACGCACGGCACCTGCAGAGTTATTTCTTGACACTGAACCGGCCAGTTGTCGGGAGCGCATTTTTTCGGAATTTCTTCGAATCCATTGCGATCGAAGAGTCAAAGCAGAGAATATGTGAAAAATATGAAATCGGATTCAGCAAGCTGCTTGCTGAGAATGGATTTTCCTTTGCGCCATTAATTGACAGATCCGTTCTTGAAATTCCGTTCGGTGAAGATATTTCGACCTATCAGAACACGCTTCTTCAGAACGGTTCGCCCTTCCTGAAGCGCAAGGTATTTTCATCGCGCAACTTTGCGAATGAAAACCTCACGCAGACGCGGGCGCTGTTGGAAGAGCGGAAGTACCCACTTGCCTGGATCGCCCCCCCCGCGGAGCGGCATGAGCCTGTGTGCGAAGAGGAGCCGGAGGCCGCGCAAACGCAATTGGAAGCGCTTGTGAAGCGCGCGGGGGACTTTCAGGCGCAAGAGGGATTGCCGCCAGTGGCGCCCCTGTCAATTCGCGCTTTGGTCAAGCGGATGTTGAAGCCGTTCTACCAACCTTTCAAATTGAGGGTGGTCGACAAGCTGGCCGGCATTGAGCATCGAGTCGGTCATCTTGCAGAAAAGACTGTCAAGATCGACAGTGATGTCGGTGATCTGCGAAGCGATGTCGGCGCGCTGCGAAGTTCGGTCGACGGCTTGCCCAGTTTCTTTGTCGATGTTCGCGCGCAAGTGTCGGGCTTGGCTCAAGGGTCTCGCGACACCGCCGCGCAAATAGCCGCTCTCCAAGTCCAGATGACGGCGCTTTCTCGGAACTCGACAAACACGCTCAGCCGCGTGAGTGATGTTCAGACATCCGTCGCGGAGCTGCACGGGCATCTGGACTGGGTGCAACGGGATATCCTGATTGCGCTGATGTCGAATATCGATCTCAAAAGCTTGCAGGGCTTCAAGTGCGTCACGGACTATCCAGTGGCCTACGACAGTCCGGATCACATTCATCCTGTAGGAACGGTTCTCGATCACACGCGGCATCCACGCTTCATCCGCGCTTGCGAGGACTTCTTTGGTTCTTCTGGCAATCAGTTGTCTTTCTTGGACCTCGGCTGTTCAGCGGGGGGGATGGTGCTCGACGCAGTCCTGCGGGGCCATATTGGCGTTGGCCTTGAGGGAAGCGACATCTCCAGGCTGCAGCAACGTGCTGAATGGCGGCTTCTCCGCGATTCCCTCTTCACGTGTGATGTGACCCGCCCCTTTGAGCTTGGCCGCGGCGAGGTCGAAACATTCAAGTTCGACGTGATCTCAGCCTGGGAAGTGCTCGAGCATCTGACAGCCGAGGGGGTGGAGGGCCTGTTTGCCAATCTTGCACGCCATACTCGTCCGGGAAGCATCTTCGCCTGCTCAATCTCCCAGGTAGACGGTGGCTTCACGGAAGATGGCACCCCCTTGCACCAAACGTTGGAGCCGCTTCCTTGGTGGCAAGAGCGGGCAGCGAAATATGGCTTTGACGTACTAGATTCAAAGGCCTTCCTGCCGCTGGACTTCGCTCGGGGCAATGGCAATTCCAGCGTTTACTATCGTCCAGCGCACAGCTACCAGGAGAAGGACGGCGATTGCTTCCTCGTCGTTTTTCAGCGTCGAAGAGGCTAAGGGTTTCGGCCACGGAATTGCGGTGGCCGCGTAAGTTGCTTACGTGGGTCCGTGGAACTTCTGACGGCACGCCGCGCGGCTGAGTTGCTGAGCCTTGGCTCGGTTTCCTAAGGGTCACGGCTGGCGCGACTCGGCGCACTTCCTGGGGCGCAATCCTCGATAGTCCGCCCTGAGCAATCCTCAACCCTTTGATCTTGTTGGTGATTTCGATACCTCCTCGGTGCACGAATTGCAAGGTGATACGTTGAACAATGCAGTTTCCTTGTAGATTTCGACGAGGTTTTTCGATGGGTCCCCAACTACCCCCAGCGCAGTCCGAGGAGTTTTTTCGTCCTCGGCTCGAGGGGCAGATCAACACGGAGCATGCGCTGGTGCGACTGGCCGCGTTGATCGGCTGGAGCGGGATTGAGCGCACGTTCGATGCACACTTCAGTTGCGAGGTTTACCCACAGACCGATCCCCCATCGATCCGAGCAGGCTCACGCGCTGGAGGACGCGCGTCGATGAGGAGGGGAGGGCGTTGTTGACGGCGACCATCGATGTTGCGCGCCGCGGCGGGGTCGTGAGGGCGTTCAGCGTGGATCGCGTTGTCGTCGATATGACCGTGATGCTCAAGACCATTGCGCACCCGACGTGCAGCGAGGTGCTGGAGCGAAGCCGCCAGCACCTGTTGAAAACCGCCGAAGAACACGGTCTGTGCCTGCGCCAGCCCTACAACCACAAGATCGGCGCATTGCTCGCTCGCACGGGCCGCATCCTCGCCCAGCGCACGAAGGACAAGAGCAAGAGCTGTATGCCTCGAAGGTCGAGTGCATCTCCAAGGGCCGGGCGCAAGCCGACCACGGCGATCGTGGGCAAGGGCCACTGGGACGTGGACATCGAAGATACACGCGTCCAGAGGTCAGGTCAGAAGCGCGACATCACCCGAATGCTGAGAGCGATGATCGATCGGCGCATCGCCATAAGCCCGTGATCGGGGACATGACGATGGACGGACGCCTCGCCCGGAACCCGCTCAAGGGTGCCTTGGGCGATGCGCTGCACGCGGTGAGGTGCAGCGCTGGTCAAAACCTGCGCCAGATTCTCGCGAAGCGGCGGCTTCTCTGCACTCGAATCGGCGTCGACCTGCATGCACTGCTGGCTGCACCGATGCCGACAGCGGTGCGTTGTGTCACGTTTTGAATTCATCTGAAGCCGGATTGTTCAGGGCGGACTGGATAATCGGCGCCTTGGCAGAACCTCCGATGAATGGTCGTCAAAAGCCGCCTATCTAACAATCAATCCCGGTGCTTGAGGACAAAAAAATGAGTGTGCGTGCGCGCCGACTGTTGGCATTCTTGAAAGAGAACGGAGCCTCGGCAACGGTGCGGCTTCTTCGCACTAAATTAGGTGCGGCGGTTGCAGGCCGACCTGTGCTCAACAAGATCAAGGCGGGATCGTTGATCGCCGGAGTCGCCGGACCGCCGGGAACTGTCAGTGAAGTCGTCCGGTTTCAATTTCCCAGCCTTCAGCCGCTGGCGACCTACCTGATTCCGAGGCCTTCGCTTCCGCGTATCAGCCTGATTACCGACAGCATCGGCAGCGGCAGCCTGTTTGGTGGTGTAGGCACTGCACTGCTGTTTGCCGCGCAGTTGGCCAACCGAATGAATGCAACGCTGCGGATCGTGACGCGAACCGAAACGCCATCGCCGAAGAATGTGCTGCAGATACTGAGTGCCTACGGAATCCAGCTCCGACACGAGATCCAGTTTGCCTTTGCGCCTGTCCCTGGCAACGACGATGGAGCTGGACCGACCGATGGCGCAACGTCAGGTCTGGACATCGGCCCGGACGAGACGTTCGTCACCACCTCGTGGTGGACGACTGCCGCCGCGCTCTCCAGTGTTCCTCGAACCTCGATCGTCTACCTTCTTCAGGAGGACGAGCGGATGTTCTATCCGTTCGGGGAAGAGCGGGTTCAATGCGAGCAGGTTCTGCGCAGCGAAGATATCCGGTTCGTCGTCAATACGCGGCTCCTGTTCGATCATCTGGTCGACAACGGCCTGGAACAACTGAAACGCAACGGGCTCTGGTTTGAACCCGCGTTTCCGAAATCGTTGTTCCAGCCGCGGCAGAACGAGTCGGGCGGCAAGAAGCGCTTCTTCTTCTATGCCCGGCCGAACAATCCGCGCAACCTGTTCCACATCGGCCTCGACATCATCGATCAGGCGATAAACAAGGGCATCCTCGACCTCGCGCAGTGGGATGTGTTTTTGGTCGGCAAAGACATTCCGAAGGTGATCTTCGGCGACGGCTACCTGCCCACGCAGTGCGAGGGCCTGAACTGGGAGGCGTATGCGGATCTCGCGGGAACGATTGACCTCGGGCTGTGCCTGATGTGCACGCCGCACCCCAGCTACCCGCCGCTCGATCTCGCGGCCAGCGGCGCTGTCGTGGTGACCAACAAGTTTGGCAACAAGCAGGATCTGTCGAGCTATTCGCAGAACATCATTTGTGCCGATTTGGACACAGAGGCGCTTCTCGATGCGCTTCGTGAGGGCGTAGCGCTTGCGCAAGACGGGGGGGCGCGCAGCCGCAATTTCGCTGCCAACGGTCTGAGCGGGGACTGGGCCCAGTCGTTCGAGACCACCCTCCAGTCGCTTGTGGCGGGGCGCTGATGTTCGCTCTGGACGTCGTCCCCCCTGTTGCTTATGCAGACCCGTGGCTGCAGCCTCTCTCCCGGAGGTTGGCGACGCTTCAACGCGGCGCGCAACGGGTTGCCTACTTCTACGAAGAGCCCAACAACAGCACCTTCCGCTACCGTGCATACAACATGGCGCAGGTGCTCAACGAGTCGGGTGAGGGGCAGGTGTCGGCCAGCTATTTCTTCCTGTCGGACAGTGATCGCTTCGACGAGATCGCCGACGCTGCGGACCTGCTGGTGATCTGCCGGTCGCGGTATTGCCACCAGGTGAACGGCTTGATCACCAAGTTCAGGGCGCGCGGCAAGAGGGTGTTGTTTGATGTAGACGACCTGGTGGTCGACACGGACTACGCTCATTTGGTTGTGGCCACCCTCGGTCTCGATGTCTCGCAGAAGGGGGTGTGGGACGACTGGTTCGCGATGATTGCCCGCATGCACCAGACGCTGCGGTTGTGCGACGGCGTCATAACGACCAACACGTTTCTCGCGCAGAAGATCGCGGATTGCTCCGGCTTGCCGGTGACGGTCGTGCCGAACTTCATGAACAAAGAGCAGCTTGCCGTGGCCGAGAAGGTCTTTGCTGCAAAGGAGCGCGCGCGCTTTGTCGGCAACGGCAAGATCACCTTAGGCTACTTCAGCGGCTCACCGTCGCACCGCCTTGACTACGCGATCGTGGAGCCCGCGCTGGCCGACGTGCTTTCCGAACGTCCGGACGTCGAGGTGATGGTTGTTGGCTACATCGACCATGGGCCTGCGATGCGCGAGTTCGGCCATCGCGTCAGCCGCCAGCCGTTTCACGACTATGTGAACTTGCAGCGCTTGCTCGGCACGGTCGAATTCAACCTGATGCCGCTGCAGTCGAATGCATTCACGGACTGCAAGTCGGAACTGAAGTACTTCGAGGCGGCCAGCGTCGGGACATTGAGCATCGCTTCACCGAGCTACACCTACAGCCGTGCCATCCGAGACGGCGAGACGGGATACCTGTCGAAGGCCCACGAGTGGACCGAGTCGATCCTCAGGGCCATCGACAACAGCGAAGCCTATGGATCGATGGCGGCGCAGGCCCGCAAAGACGCGTTGCTCAAGTTCGGCTGGCAACGCCAGACCAAAACCATCCTCAACGCGTTGCAGCTGGGCTGAGCCAGCGCTGCTCAGCGCTCGACGATCCTTCCGTGCTCCATGTGGATGACGCGGTTGCATTCCTTCGCAATCAGTTCCGGCGAGTGTGACGCCAAGACCAGAATGCCCGACTTCGACACCACATCACGCATCCGCTTTTCAGCCTTCTCAGTGAAATCTGCGTCGCCCACCGAGAGCCATTCGTCCATCAGCAGGATGTCGGCTTCGACGCTGGTCGAGATCGAGAAGGCGAGCCGCATCATCATGCCCGTCGAGTAGGTGCGAACAGGCATGTTGACGTATTCGCCCAGCCCGCTGAATTCGCAGATATCGGGCGTGAGCCGGTCGACCTCTTTCTTGCTCATGCCCATCACCAAGCCGCGCAGCATGATGTTCTCGATGCCGGTGGCGTCCATCTCGATGCCGAGCGCAGGGTCGATCAGGCTGGCCACCGAGCCCTGGCGGGCGAATTCACCGGAGGACGGCTCGTAGACTCCCGCCAGCGTGCGCAACAGCGTGGATTTGCCAGCGCCGTTGTGACCGATCAGGCCCAGTCGGTCGCCGCTCTTGAGTTCGAGGTTGAGGCCGCTGAGGGCCTGCACTACTGTGACCCCGGTTTCCTTGCCGAAGCGCCCCCCGGTGACAGAAGCCGCCAGCGTCTTCTTGAGGGAAGCCGAGCCCGCTCCGTAGATGGGGAAGCTGACGGAAACATTTTTGAGTGAAATGGATGTCATGGATCAGAGCCAGTAGACGACGCGACGGCGGTATTTGACGAACAGCACGCTCGCGAGGGACAGGCACAGAACGGTCCACACGCCGATACCGATCCAGCTGTGGATGTGGGCCACACCACCCATGAGCGGTGTGCGCAGCAGGTCGAGCATTTGCGCGAAGGGGTTCCACAGTACGTACTTGGCGCGGCCCGGAAGATTTTCAGGCAGCCAGAAGACAGGGGTAAGGAACATCAGCATCTGCATGATGCTGGTGACGATCTGGGTCACGTCGCGGTAACGGGTGCAAATGAGGCCCAGGAGCATGCCGAGAGCATGCGCGTTGACGATGAGGATCAGGAAGGCCGGAACGATCAGGAGGGCCGACCATGACAATGAAATGCCGGCCCAGAGGGCGACAGGGATGTACAGCACGATCTGGTGCGCGAACTGGATCAAATTGCGCGACAAGCCTCGCCAGACGAAAAGGCTGATCGGGAAATAGCCCTGCTTCAGGTAGTTGGCGGAGCCGACGAAGGCATTGCAGGCGTCGGTGACCATGCTTGAGAAGAGGCCCCAGAAGATCACGCCGAGCGCCAGGTGGGGAAAGAACTTGTCCAGATGGGTGCCGAAGAGGGAGGCGTACAGCGGACCCATGCCGCCGATCATGACGCCCATGCTCAGCGTGAGCCACAGCGGGCCCAGCATGGAGCGTCGGTAGCGCAGAACAATGTCGAACCAGGCGAGGGTCCACCAGATGTCCGTGCGGCGTGTGCCTTCCCACCAGTCGGCCCAGGCGCTGCGGTGAAGGTTGGAGTGAACTTGGCTCATGTGCGTCGATACGAGTCTGCAGGGCGGACGGTAGCGTCTTCGCCCCTGGAGCCTCCGGACTGTACCCTGACGGGCACAAATGCCTCGTGGGCGTCGCTGGAGGGCGGCCTCATTTCTATCCTTTGTGTGAACCGTGCGGATTTTACCGGGCGAGGTCAAGCCGCCTTGCGATGTCGCGGTTGGTCGCGCCGCCGTATGTCTGGGCAGCAAGGCCATGCGAAGATAATCGCCGCTTGGCGGGCAATGAGCCCCGCGTCCTCGCCCTGCCGCCCATTCGGCATGTGCGCCACGAAAAAGTTCCCTCGCCATTCCTGCTGGCGAGTCGTCTATGAAATCAGTATCTCGGCTTTTTGACTTCCTTCTGACGGTGCTCTGGACGAGTCCCGGCGTGGGAGGTCGCATCCAGCGTGCGTGGCGGATCTTCCGCAAGGCCGGCTGGCGCGGCATCCAATGGGAGCTCGGGCGTCGCATCACCGGGCACAACGACTACACGCGATGGGTTCGCGACTACGACACGTTGACTCCTGAGATCAAGGGCAGGCTGGCGCAACGCGTGACCTCGATGAGCGACTTGCCGTTGATCTCGGTCGTGATGCCCTCGTACAACCCCAATCCGGTCTGGCTGCGCGAAGCCATCGAATCGGTGCGCGAGCAGATCTACCCCAACTGGGAGCTGTGCATTGCGGACGATGCCTCGCCATCCTCCGAAGTTCGCGCGATCCTGAAGGCGTACAGCGAAATCGATCCGCGCATCAAGGTGGTGTTCCGTCCCGAAAATGGCCACATTTCCGCTGCATCGAACAGCGCGTTGACGCTGGCGTCGGGGTCGTGGATTGCACTCATGGACCATGACGACCTGCTGCCAGCGCATGCCCTGTTCTGGGTGGCTGACTGCATTGCGTCGCATCCCGACGTCCAGTTGATCTACTCCGACGAGGACAAGGTCGACGAGGCCGGCAACCGTTCCGGCCCCTATTTCAAGTGCGATTGGAACGCCGACCTGTTCCGGTCGCAGAACATGTTCAGCCACCTCGGCGTGCTCTCCACTGACCTTGTTCGCGCCGTCGGTGGTTTCCGCCAGGGCCTCGAAGGTTCGCAGGATTGGGACCTCGTGATTCGCTGCATGGAGCGCATCGCGCCGACGCAGGTGCGTCATATCCCCAGGGTGCTCTATCACTGGCGTGTGCATGCCGAGAGCACGGCAAAGTCGATGAACGCCAAACCCTATGCCGCGGTGGCCGGAGAGCGGGCGCTCAACGAGCATTTCGAGCGCACGCAGACCCTCGCGAAGGCCGAGCACATCGGGTTCGGCTACCGGGTGCACTATGCGTTGCCCGACGCGGCGCCGCTGGTGTCGCTGGTCATCCCGACGCGCAACGCCGCGGCCTCGTTGCGCCGCTGCGTGAACTCGATCGTCGCGAAGACGGCATACACCCGGTACGAGATCCTCATCGTCGACAACGCGTCGGACGATGCGCAGGCGCTCGGTTACCTCGAGACGGTGATCCGTACGCCCAATGTCCGCGTTCTTCGTCAGGCGCAGGTGCAGGACGAGACCACCCTGCGCAACCAGGGCGTCGAGGCTGCACAAGGCGAGGTCGTGGCGCTGGTCGATGACTCCATCGAGGTCATCGCACCCGACTGGCTGTCCGAAATGGTGAGCCTGGCCTTGCAGCCCGGCATTGGCGCGGTGGGGGCAAGACTGCTGCAGCGCAACGGAATGCTGAAGCATGCCGGCATCATTCTCGGCTTGGGGCCGGACGGCGTGGCCGGCTATTCGCATCGCGGCATGCCCGGCGGCCGCGAGGGCTACGGTGGGCGCGCAGCGCTGATCCAGTCGCTGTCGGCGGTGAGTTCGGCCTGCCTCGTGATCTGCAAGGACCGCTATCTGCAAATCGGCGGCCTCGATGCGAGCCACTTGAAGGAGGCATTCACGGATGTGGACTTCTGCCTGCGCCTGGGTGAGGCCGGCTTGCGGACCTTGTGGACGCCGTACGCCGAGTTGTTCGACCACAAGCTCTCCCGCCCACGGAAGGCGACGGAGCCCGCGAGAGGGCAATTGCTACAGGATGTGAAATACATGAAGCAGCGCTGGGGCAACCTCCTCCAGAACGACCCCGCCTACAGCCCCAACCTCATGCTCGCCCGCGAGGACTTCAGCTACGCCTGGCCCCCGCGCCTGCCGCCTGTCTGATGACCCTCGACGTTTCCGTCGCCCTGTGCACCCGCAACGGCGCGCGCTACCTCCCCGAGCAGGTCCGCAGCATCTGTGCGCAGACGCCCTTGCCGCGCGAGATCGTGCTGTCCGACGACGGCTCCACCGACGACACCCTGGCCGTCGTGCGCGACACCCTTGCGCAATGCGGCATGGCGGACCGGATCGAATTGCGAGTGTTCAGCAACCTGCCGCCACTGGGCGTCACGCGCAATTTCGAGCAGGCCGTGCGGGCCTGCCGCCATGAGCTCATCGCCCTGTGCGACCAGGACGACGTCTGGCACCCCGGCCGGCTCGCGCGCATGGTGGCGCAGTTCGAGGCGCGCCCCGAGTTGCTGCTGCTGCACACCGACGCACGCCTGGTCGACGGTGGCCTGAAGCCCCTGGGTTCCACGCTCTTCCACGCGCTGGAAGTGCAGCCCGCCGAACTCTCGGCCATCGGGCAGGGCGAGGCCTTCGGCGTCCTGCTGCGCCGCAACCTCGTGACGGGGGCCACCACGGTGTTTCGCAGATCGCTGCTCGACACGGCGCTGCCGTTCGCGCCCGAGTGGGTGCACGACGAATGGCTGGCCGCGGTGGCCGCGGCCATCGGGCGCATGGACGTGCTGCCCGAGCCGACCATCGACTACCGCCAGCACGCCAGCAACCAGATCGGCGCGCGGCGGCTCAGCCTGTCCGAGAAGGTCGCCAAGGCCTTTGCCGAGCGCGGCGACAAGCACGTGGCGCGGCTGCGCCGGGCCGAGGCGCTGCTGCAGCGCCTGCAGCAACTCGGCGGCGATCGGGTGCCTGGCCGTTACCTCGAGGCGCAGCGCGCCAAGGTCGCGCACCAGAGGTTCCGCGCGGAACTCCCGGCGGCGCGTCCGCTGCGGCTGCTGCCGATCCTGCTCGAGGCGGCGCGCGGCCGCTATGCGCGCTTCGGCCGCGGCGGCCACGCCATCGCGCAGGACCTGCTCGAACGCGGCTAACTAGCCCTGAAGGCGCTGATAGCGGCGCCGATAACGCCAGAACGACCCCGACAGCCACACCTTCAACAGGCTGGTCACGTGCCAGTACAGGTACTTCCTGCTGCGGTGGCTTTCACGCTGCGCGTCGTGCCGGGCGACCAGGTCCTCGCCGACCTGCAGCCTCCAGCCCGCGAGCCCGGTGCGCGCGCAGATGTCGAAATCTTCCCCGTACATGAAGAAGCGCTCGTCGAAGCCGCCGACCTGCCGGTAGGCCTCGCTGCGAAACAGCATGAACAGCCCTGGAATCCACGCCGGCACCCGCGGGCGCACGTAGCCGGGCTTCTTGCGCCCGACGATCTCGAGCGGCGTGAGCAGCGCCCGGTGCGGTTCCGGCTCGGCCTTGCCGGGTTCCAGGATGCGCGGCGTCAGCAGGCCGGCGTCGGCGGCGGCCTGCGCGAGCAGCGGCGTCAGCACGTCGCTGTCGAAGCGGATGTCCGGGTTCAGCACCAGGAACCACGGCGTGCCGCAGCGTTCGAAGGCCTGGTTGTGATTGGCGCCGAAGCCCTTGGGGCTCGCGTTCTCGATCCGCTCCACCTCGAAGCCCCAGGTCCGGCCCGTGAGCAGGTCGGGCTCCGGAATGTTCAGCGTCAGCACGACCTTGGCGGTGACGGCGCGGCTGTGCCGGTCCAGCTGCTCGAGCAGCGGCAGCACCAGCGCGAGCTGGCCGTGGCTCACGATTGAAATGGTGATCGGGGCAAACGGAAGGGAGGGGGAGGAGGCAGGCGTGGGCATGGTCTAATTTCGCTCGGGAATTCTAGGGTTCCCGAACCCCCACACATGATTGCTCTGATCGTCATCAGTTTCTTCGTCGCCGCCTTCTCGGTCCAGGTGTTCATGCGCCGCGCGCGCAGGCATGCCCGTGTCTATGGCGCAGACATGCCTCAACGCTTCCACAAGGGCCACGTGCCACGCCTGGGTGGTGCGGGCATCCTGCTGGGCATGGGGGTGGCCTGGCTGGCCGCCGGCATCACCGGCACCGACCCGTTCAACGTCTCCTGGCCCGTGACGACCTCCATGCTGACGCTGCTGTGCATCGCACCGGCCGTGCTGGGCGGCATCGTCGAAGACGTCACGCAGCGCGTGAAGGTGCGCTACCGCCTCGGCCTGACCATCGGCTCGGCGCTGCTGGTGTGCTGGCTGCTGGGGCTGGGCGTGTCGCGCACCGGCTTCGAGATGGTCGACGGCTGGCTGGTGGCGATTCCTTTCGCCACCGTGCTGTTCGCTGCGCTGGCCATCGGCGGCCTGCCGCACGCCTTCAACATCATCGACGGCTACAACGGCCTGGCGGGCACGGTCGCGGTGCTGGTCTGCCTGGCCATCTCGCATGTGGCGCTGCAGGTGGGCGACCGGCAACTGGCGGCCATGATGGTCTGCCTGGTCGGCGCCACCTTCGGTTTCCTGGTGTGGAACTACCCGCGCGGCAAGATCTTCGCCGGCGACGGCGGCGCCTACGTGTGGGGCATGGTGATCGCCGTGGCCGTGGTCACGCTGGTGCAGCGCCACCGCGTGGTCTCGCCCTGGTTCCCGATGCTGCTGCTGATCTACCCGGTGTGGGAGACGCTGTTCTCCATCTATCGCAAGCTGGCGCGCGGGCAGTCGCCCGGCACGGCCGACGCGCTGCATTTCCACCAGCTGATCTTCCGGCGCATCGTGCGCGTGGCGCTGGCCGACGACGAGGCCCGCCAGCTGCTGGCGCGCAACAACCGCACCTCGCCCTACCTGTGGATGTTCGCGGCGCTGTCGGTGGTGCCGGCCGTGCTGTTCTGGAACAACACCATCGTGCTGATGTTCTTCTGTCTTCTGTTCGTCACGACCTACGTGGGCGCCTACCTGATGATCGTGCGCTTCAAGGTCCCGCGCTGGCTGCGCCCCTGACCGCGCATCTTTGCGAGAATTTCGCCTTTCCGTTCACCGCTTTGGAGCCTGACCGCCCATGACCGACCCCGTCCTCAACATTCCTCCGCGCGACAAGGCCGAGATCCTGGCCCAGGCGCTGCCGTACATCCGCAAATTCCACGGCAAGACCATCGTCATCAAGTACGGCGGCAACGCCATGACCGACCCGGCCCTGCAAGCCGACTTCGCCGAAGACGTGGTGCTGCTGAAGCTGGTCGGCATGAACCCGGTGGTGGTGCACGGCGGCGGCCCGCAGATCGAGGCCGCGCTGAACCGCCTGGGCAAGAAGGGCAGCTTCATCCAGGGCATGCGCGTGACCGACGCCGAGACCATGGAAGTCGTCGAATGGGTGCTGGCCGGCGAGGTTCAGCAGGATATCGTGGGCCTGATCAACCAGGCCGGCGGCAAGGCCGTGGGCCTCACGGGGCGCGACGGCGGCCTCATTCGCGCGCAGAAGCTCAAGCTGGCCGACCGCGCCGACCCCAACCTGCAGCACGACGTAGGCCAGGTCGGCGACATCGTGTCCATCGACCCCAGCGTGGTCAAGGCGCTGCAGGACGACGCCTTCATTCCCGTGGTCAGCCCCATCGGCTTCGGCGAGGACAACGAGAGCTACAACATCAACGCCGACGTGGTGGCCGGCAAGCTCGCGACCGTGCTCAAGGCCGAGAAGCTCATGCTGCTGACCAACACGCCCGGCGTGCTCGACAAGAATGGCAACCTGCTCACCGACCTGAGCGCGCGCGAGATCGACGAGCTGTTCGCCGACGGCACCATCTCGGGCGGCATGCTGCCCAAGATCGAAGGCGCGCTGGACGCGGCCAAGAGCGGCGTCAACGCGGTGCACATCATCGACGGCCGGGTGCCGCACGCGATGCTGCTCGAGATCCTGACCGACCAGGCTTACGGGACGATGATCCGGGCTCGCTGACCAGCGTGGTCAGGTAGGAGGCGCGCGCTCACTGCCCTGTGCGAGAATCAATTGATTACATCTTTGCACGCGCTCCCATGCAGAACGAAGAGACGACCAGTGCTTCCGGCGTAGAGACCCCCGCGGACACGCTCACCCCCCCGGTGCGAAAGCGCCCGAAGCCGGGTGAGCGGCGCGTGCAGATCCTGCAGGCGCTGGCCGCCATGCTCGAACAGCCCGGCGCCGAGCGGGTGACCACGGCGGCCCTGGCCGCCCGGCTCGAGGTGAGCGAGGCGGCCCTGTACCGCCATTTCGCGAGCAAGGCCCAGATGTTCGAGGGCCTGATCGATTTCATCGAGCAGAGCGTCTTCACGCTGGTCAACCAGATCCTCGAGCGCGAGGGCACCACCGGCGCCCAGCAGGCCGCCAGGATCCTCACGCTGCTGGTCCAGTTCGCGGAGCGCAATCCCGGCATGACCCGCGTCATGGTGGGCGACGCGCTGGTCTACGAGAACGAGCGTCTCCAACAGCGCATGAACCAGTTCTTCGACAAGATCGAAGCCACCCTGCGCCAGGTGCTGCGCGGTGCCGCCGCCGCCGAAGGCTCGGCCACCCCCAGCGTCGACGCCCAGGTGCGCGCCGCGGCGCTCACGGCCTTCGTGGTGGGACAGCTGCAGCGCTTTGCGCGCTCGGGCTTCCGGCGCGCGCCGTCGGAGCACCTCGAGGCCACGATCGCGCTGATCGTCTGAGGCGACTCCTCATAAACCCCTGTCGGACCTTCGTGCGCCCGCTGATCCTGCTCCTGGCACTGCTGTGCCTGTCGCCCTTCGCGTCGGCCGCTGCCTATGAAGATGCGATCGGCGTGACCTTTCCAGACGAGGTGGGCGGGTTCCAGTTCAAGCGCCGCGAGACGTTCTCGCAGAAGGCGCTGGGCGCCGCCACCGGCTACCTGCACGCCGGCCCGGTTCAGGGCACCGTGTATGTGTACACGGGTGGCCTGAGCAGCATTCCCGAAGGCACCGATTCGGCCATCGTGCGCAAGCATTTCGCGCAGGTGATCGGTGAGGTGAAGCAGATGGAAGCGCCGGGCCTTGCGAGCAAGGTCAGCGTCCCGCCGACGCCCGACCAGACCACGAGCCTCGCCGGTTGCGGCCCGCAGTTCATCTGGAAGGGCTACGACATGGAGCTCGACGGCGCCCAGCTGGCGTCGTACACCTACCTGACGGTGGTGCGTAACAACTTCGTGAAGCTGCGCATCAGCTACCTCAAGTCCAACCCCGCGGGCAGGGCGAACGCGGACCGGTTCATCGACGGCATCCGCAAGATCATCGGCCGCTGCCAGCCCTGAGCGGGCCGGCAGTTCGGCCCACCGCAGTGGTGCGGTGAGGTGCGGTGAGGTACGGCAGGTCCGTCCGGTCAGGCCGTGACCTGCACCCCCACCTTGCCCCCCGCCGCAACAATCTCCCCCCACGTCGCGTCGTCCACCCAGATCCCGTCCTTGCGCCGTGCCGCGCGCGCCTTGCGCTCCGGCTCGCCCGCCAGCTGCACGCCGTCGAAGCCCTGTCCGGGCGGGCTCTGGCGCAGCCAGTCGACGAACTCCCGCGCTTCTTCGTCGAACGATTTCTGCGTGCCCAGCCGCTCGGGGTCGATCAGCACGGTCAGCATGCCGTTGAGCACGGTGCGCGCCGTGTCCGCCGGCCGGTGCCAGGTGCCGCCACCGGTCAGCGCGCCGCCCAGCAGCTCGCACGCCACCGCCATGCCGTAGCCCTTGTGCTCGCCGAAGGTCATGAGCGCGCCGAAGAGGCCGTTGCCCTGCGGCACCACCACCACGCCCGGGTCGTTGGTCGGCGCGCCGTTCTCGTCGATCAGGTAGCCGTCGGGCACGCACTCGCCCTTGTTGTGCGCCACGCGCATCTTTCCCTGCGCCACGCGACTGGTGGCGTAGTCGAGCACGAAGGGCTCGGCGCCCGCCAGCGGAATGCCGATGCAGCACGGGTTGGTGCCGAAGCGCCCGTCGCCGCCGCCCCAGGGCGCGACCACCGGCCGCGACAGCACGTTGACGAAGTGCATCGACACCAGCCCCTGCGCAGTCGCCATTTCTGCGAAGTGGCCGATGCGTCCCAGGTGGTGCGCGTGCGAGAGCGTGAAGATGCAGCTGCCGTGCTGCTTGGCGCGCGCAATGCCGAGCTCCATGGCCTGCACGCCCACGATCTGCCCGTAGCCGTTCTGGCCGTCCAGGCCCATCAGCGTGCCGATGTCGAGGTTCACGCGCACGGCGGCGTTGGGCTTCAGGCCGCCTTCGGCCACGGCGTCGATGTAGCGCGGCAGCATGCCCACGCCGTGCGAATCGTGGCCGCTGAGGTTGGCCAGCACGAGGTTGGCCGCGACCTGCTGCGCCTCGGCCGGCGTGCTGCCCGCGGCTTCGAGGATGCGGGCGACATTGGTTTGCAGGCTGTCGGCCGGCAGTGTTCTGGACATGGATCAGACTCCCTTCGCGTTCAAGGTGATGGCATAGAGCGACGACGTCGCACAGATGAAAAGACGGTTGCGCTTCGGCCCGCCGAAGCACACGTTGGCCACGCGCTCCGGCACGAGGATCTTGCCCAGCAGCGTGCCGTCGGGGTGGTAGGCGTGCACGCCGTCCGCGGCGCTGGTCCAGATGCGGCCTTCGGTGTCGAGCCGGAAACCGTCGAACAACCCGTTGGTGCATTCGGCGAACACCTCGCCGCCGCTCAGGCTGCGGCCATCGGCGCCCACCTTGAACCTGCGGATGTGCCGCGGCCCGTCCGCCGCATGGCTCGCGCCGGTGTCGGCGATGTACAGCAGCGACTCGTCGGGCGAGAACGCCAGCCCGTTGGGCTTCACGAAGTCGTCGGCCATGCGCACGACCTCGCCGCTCTCGGCATCGACGCGGTAGACATGGCAGGCGCCGATCTCGCTGTCGGCGCGCAGGCCTTCGTAGTCCGACAGGATGCCGTAGCTCGGGTCGGTGAACCACACGTCGCCGTTCGAGTGCACCACCACGTCGTTCGGCGAGTTCAGCCGCTTGCCCTGCCAGTGCGAGGCCAGCACGGTGACCGTGCCGTCGTGCCCGGTGCGCGTCACGCGGCGCGTGAGGTGCTCGCAGCTCACGAGACGGCCCTCGCGGTCGACCGTGTGGCCGTTGGTGTTGTCGGCCGGCTCGCGGAACACGCCGACCGTGCCGTTCACCTCGTCGTAGCGCAGCATGCGGTTGTTCGGGATGTCCGACCACACCAGCGTGCGGTGCGCGCCGAACCACGCCGGGCCCTCGCACCAGCGCGCGCCGGTCCACAGGCGCTGCACGCGCTCGGGGCCGGGAATGCAGCGCTTGAAGCGCGGGTCCAGGTGCTCGAAGCCGGTGCCTTCCAGGAAGCCGAAGGGGAGGGAACTCATGCGGGTCCTTGAGGGTTGGGGTTACATCACCGCGCCGACCTGCCAGGGCACGAACTCGTTCTGGCCGTAGCCGTGCTGCTCGCTCTTCGAGTGCGCGCCCGACGCCGTGGCCAGCACCAGCTCGAAGATGCGCTGGCCCATCTCCTGGATCGACGCCGTGCCGTCCACGATCTCGCCGCAGTTGATGTCCATGTCTTCTTCCTGCCGCTGCCACAGCGCCGAGTTGGTCGCGAGCTTGAGCGAGGGCGAGGGCGCGCAGCCGTAGGCCGAGCCGCGCCCCGTGGTGAAGCAGATCAGGTTGGCGCCGCCGGCCACCTGGCCCGTGGCGCTCACCGGGTCGTAGCCGGGCGTGTCCATGTAGACGAAGCCGTGCGCGGTCACGGGTTCCGCGTATTCGTACACCGCCTCCAGGTTGCTGGTGCCGCCCTTGGCCACCGCACCCAACGACTTTTCAAGGATGGTGGTGAGGCCGCCCGCCTTGTTGCCCGGCGAGGGGTTGTTGTTCATCTCGCCCTGGTTGATCTCGGTGTAATGCTCCCACCACTTGATGCGGTCCACCAGCTTCTGGCCCACCTCGCGCTTCACCGCGCGGCGCGTCAGCAGGTGCTCCGCGCCGTACACCTCGGGCGTTTCGCTCAGGATGGCCGTGCCCCCGTGCGCCACCAGCAGGTCGACCGCCGCGCCCAGCGCCGGGTTGGCGCTGATGCCCGAGTAGCCGTCGGAGCCGCCGCACTGCAGCCCGATGGTGATGTGCGCCGCGCTGCAGGGCTCGCGCTTCACCGCGTTGGCGCGCGGCAGCATTTCGTTGATGAGCGCCACGCCCTTGTCCACCGTCTTGCGCGTGCCGCCCGTGTCCTGGATGTTGAAGGTGCGGAAGTTCTCGCCCTCGGCCAGGTGGCCGGTCGCGAGCCAGGCGTTGATCTGGTTGGCCTCGCAGCCCAGGCCCACCACCAGCACGCCCGCGAAGTTCGGGTGCGTGGCATAGCCCGTGAGCGTGCGCTCCAGGATCTGCATGCCCATGCCCTCGGTGTCCATGCCGCAGCCCGTGCCGTGCGTGAGCGCCACGATGCCGTCGACGTTCGGGTAGTCGGCCAGCGCCTGCGGGTTGGTCTTGCGCGAGAAGTGGTCGGCAATGGCGCGCGCGGCCGTGGCCGAGCAGTTCACGCTGGTCAGCACGCCGATGTAGTTGCGCGTGGCCACGCGGCCGTCGGCGCGCCGGATGCCCATGAAGGTGGCCTCGCGCTTGGCGGGCGCGGGCTTCACGTCGGCGCCGAAGGCGTAGTCGCGCTCGAAGTCTCCCTTGTCCGGGCCCATGTTCAGGTTCTGCGTGTGCACGTGCTCGCCCGCGGCGATGGGCTTGCTCGCGAAGCCGATGATCTGGTTGTAGCGGCGCACCGGCTCGCCCTGCGCGATGGCGCGCATCGCGATCTTGTGGCCCGGCGGGATCAGGCCGCGCACGGCCACGTCCTCGACGACGGTGCCGCCGAGCAGTTGCGAGCGCGCGATGACGACGTCGTCGGCGGGGTGGAGTCGGATGTAGGGCGTCATGGTGATTGGCTGGCTGTGAGGCTGGCTATGAGGCTGGCTTTGAGGCTGACTTGTGTGCATGTGAAGCGAGTGGGCGCGCGGCTTTTTCAAGCCGCCTTGGTGCGGCGCCAGCTCGCGCTGAATCTCTGGTGGAACTTGTCCATGTGCTGGTGCATGGCGTCGCGCGCCGCCGCCGGGTCGCGCGCGGCAATGGCGTCGAGGATGGCTTCGTGCTCGCCGATGGCGGCCTGCCACGAGTCCATGGTCTCGAAGTAATCGATCATCCGCGCGAAGATCGGCCCTTGCCGCGACTCCCAGAAGCCCTGCACCGTCTCGGTCAGCACCACGTTGTCGCAGGCGTTGACGACGGCCAGGTGGAAGGCGCGGTCGCCTTCGTGCGGCACCTCGTTGCGCGCGGCGTGCTCGCGCATCATGCGGATCGCGCGGCGCATGGCGTCCACGTCCTTGCGCTTGCCGTGCTGCGCGGCGGTGGCGGCGGTCTCGCCTTCGACCAGCCGGCGCGCGCGAATGATCTCCAGCGGACCCCATTCGGCGCCCGCCCCGTTGGCGGACGTCGCGGATGTTGCGGGTGTTACGGGCGGTGCGGTGCGGTGCGAGCGGTCGAGCACGTACACGCCCGAGCCGGTGCGGATCTCCACCCAGCCCTCGACCTCCAGCGCGATCAGCGCCTCGCGCACCGACGGCCGGCTCACGCCCAGCTGCTTGGCCAGGTCGCGCTCGGCGGGAATGCGCGCGCCCACCGCGAACTCGCCCTTGCCGATGAGCACGCGCAGTTGCTCGGCAATCTGGCGGTAGAGGCGTTGGGGTTCGAGGGTCTGGATCGGCACGGCTGAAAAAGGGCGGCTGAAGGTTGCGAGGAGTGCGCAGGCTTAAGGGTTGTCCTGAATTGGACAAGTGGTAAGGCCAATTCAGAATACGACACACCGCCCGCGCCACCATCGGGCCTAACCCGAGGAATTCCGAGGAGACCCCGATGAGATTGAAGGGAAAGACCGCACTGGTCACCGCCGCAGGGCAGGGCATCGGCCACGCCAGCGTGCTCGCCATGGCCGCCGAGGGCGCGCAGGTGTGGGCCACCGACGTCAACGAGAAGCTGCTCGCGCGCTACGACGGCATGCCCAACGTCACCGCGCTCAAGCTCGACGTGCTCGACAAGGCCGCCATCGGCGCGCTGGTGGCCCAACTGCCCGCGCTCGACATTCTTTTCAACTGCGCGGGCGTGGTGCACAACGGCACCATCGAGCAGGCCAGCGACGACGACCTGCTGTTCGCCTTCAGCCTCAACGTGCGCGCGCAGATGTGGACCATCCAGGCCGTGCTGCCCGGCATGCTGGCGGCCGGGCGCGGCAGCATCATCAACATGGCGAGCGTGTGCTCCAGCATGAAGGGCCTGCCCAACCGCTTCGTCTACGGCACCACCAAGGCGGCCGTGCTCGGCCTCACGAAGAGCGTGGCGGCCGACTACGTGGCCCGCGGCATCCGCTGCAACGCGGTGTGCCCCGGCACCGTCGACACGCCCTCGCTGGGCGACCGCATCAACGCCAACGCCGACCCCGACGCCGCGCGCCAGGCCTTCATCGCGCGCCAGCCCATGGGCCGGCTCGCGCAGGCCGAGGAGATCGCGCCGGTGGTGGTGTTCCTGGCCAGCGACGAATCGGTCTTCGCCACCGGCCAGGCCTTCACGGTCGACGGCGGCATCACCATATGAACCAGCTCGACTTCAGTGGCCGCCACGCCGTCGTCACCGGCGGCGCCACGGGGCTGGGCTTCGGCATTGCGCAGCGGCTCGTGGCCTCGGGCGGCAGCGTCACGCTGTGGGACCGCGACGAAGATGCGGCCGTCAAGGCCGCGCAGTCGCTGGGCGGCAAGGCCTTCGCGCTGAAGGTCGATGTGTCGCAGCAGCCCTCGGTTGCCGAGGCGGTGGCCGCCACGCTGGCGCATGCGCCGCGCATCGACGCGCTGGTCAACAGCGCCGGCATCACCGGCCCCAACACCAAACTGTGGGACTACCCGGTGGACGACTGGCGCCAGGTGATGGACGTCAACATCAACGGCGTGTTCCTGTGCTGCCGCGAGGTGGTCGCGCAGATGCGCAAGCAAGACAGCCATGGGTACGGCCGCATCGTCAATATCGCCTCGGTCGCGGGGAAAGAGGGCAACCCCAACGCCAGCGCCTACAGCGCGAGCAAGGCGGCCGTCATCGGCCTCACCAAATCGCTGGGCAAGGAGCTGGCCGACACCGGCATCCGCGTGAACTGCGTGACGCCCGCGGCGGTGAAGACGGCCATCTTCGACCAGATGACGCCCGATCACATCGCCTTCATGCTCTCGAAGATTCCCATGGGCCGCTTCGGCACGGTGGAAGAGGTGGCCGCCATGGTGGGCTGGCTCTGCACCGAAGATTGTTCGTTCTCCACCGGTGCCGTGTTCGATCTTTCGGGCGGCCGCTCCACGTATTAATCCAATTCAATGCACTGAAAGGAAAGCATGAAACTCGTCCGCTACGGCAACCCCGGCAAGGAAAAGCCCGGCCTCATCGACAACGACGGCAAGCTGCGCGACCTGAGCGCCATCGTCAAGGACATCGGTCCCGACCAGCTGGGCGACGCCGCCATCGCCAAGCTGCGCAAGACCAAGCTCGACAAGCTGCCGCTGGTCAAGGGCAAGCCGCGCCTGGGCAGCCCGGTTGCCAACGTCGGCAAGTTCATCGCCATCGGCCTGAACTACGCGGACCACGCGGCCGAGTCGGGCCTGCCGGTGCCCAAGGAACCCGTGGTCTTCATGAAGGCCAACAGCTGCATCCAGGGCCCGAACGACCCGGTGATGCTGCCCAAGGGTTCGGTCAAGTCCGACTGGGAGGTCGAGCTGGGCGTGGTCATCGGCACGCGCGCACGCTACGTGTCGCAAAAGAGCGCGCTCGACTACGTGGCCGGCTACTGCACCATCAACGACATCAGCGAGCGCGAGTACCAGATCGAGCGCGGCGGCACCTGGGACAAGGGCAAGGGCTGCGACACCTTCGGCCCGCTGGGCCCCTGGCTGGTGACGCGCGACGAGATCGAAAACCCGCAGAAGCTCGCGATGTGGCTCGACCTGAACGGCCAGCGCGTGCAGACCGGCAGCACCAAGACCATGATATTCAGCGTGGCCAAGATCGTGAGCTACGTGAGTCAGTTCATGACGCTGATGCCCGGTGACGTCATCACCACCGGCACCCCGCCGGGCGTGGGCATGGGCATGAAGCCGCCGCTGTTCCTGAAGAAGGGCGATGTCATGACGCTGGGCATCGAAGGCCTGGGCGAGCAACGCCAGGAAGTGGTTCCCTTCAAGCTCTGATCCTCTGCGATCATCCGGCGGATGAAAGCGCCGCCGGACGACCATCGATCGCACGTGTTCGGCACGCCCTGGGAGGGCGTGCACGGCACCGCGATCGACAGTGCCCGCCACTACGGCCGGCACTGGCATGCGACCTACGGCGTCGGCCTGCTCGAGCACGGCGCGCAAAGCTCGGCCAGCGGCCGGGGCAAGGTCGATGCCTATGCGGGTGACCTGATCACCACCAACCCTGCAGAAGTGCACGACGGCCGCCCGCTGGGTGGCCCGTCGCGGCGTTGGCGCATGGTGTATTTCGACGTGGCCGTGCTGGCGAGCATGCGCGGCGGCGCGGCGGGCGACAGCGTCGAGTTCACGCGCCCCGTGCTGCGGGACGCGCGCTTGTGCCACGCGCTGCGCGAGTTGTTCGCCCGCCTCGACGCATGGCATGCCACCGTGTCCGCCACTTCGCGAGAAGCCGCAAGGGCCGAAGCGCTCGCCTGCGAAGAATCCCTGGCCGAGGTCTGCGGCCTGCTGCTCGAAGGCCATTCGACCGCAGCGCCGGTGCGCGAGATCGGTGGCGACGTGCGCCGGCTGCGCGAGCGCATGGCCGACGACCTGCTCGATGCGCCCACGCTCGACGAGCTCGCCGCCATGGCCGGCCTCAGCAAGTACCAGGCGCTGCGCCGCTTCGAGAAAGCCTACGGCGTGCCGCCCCACGCGTGGCTGCTGCTGCAGCGCGCCGAACGCGCCCGCGCGCTGATCCGCCGCGGCGCCGGCCTCGCCGATGCGGCCGCCGCCAGCGGCTTCGCCGACCAGAGCCACATGACGCGCATCTTCGCGCGCCACTTCGGGTTTACACCCGGTGCCTGGCAACGCGGCATGGCCCGCGGTTTTAAATGTCCCATTGACAGAACATTGAAACTGCAAAACCATCGAAGGCATGTCGCAAATGCCTTTGCCGAAATACCACCAGATCTATCTGGTGCTGCGTGAGCAACTGCACGAAGGCCGTTTCGCGGAAGGACTGCCCGGCGAACTCGCGCTGATGGCGCAGTTCAGCGTGGCGCGCGTCACCGTGCGGCGCGCGCTGGAACAGCTGGCGTCCGAAGGCCTGATCGAGCGCAACCCCGGCCGCCGCACGCGCGCGCTGCCGCCACCCGTGAGCGGCGAGGGCCCCGGCACCAAAAGCATGGAACGCGCCAACCTGCGCGGCCTGCTCGAGAACCTGGTCACCATGGGCCTGCACACCTCGGTCAAGGTGATCGAGGTGGCGACCATCACCGCCTCCACCCAGGTGGCCGAGGCGCTGGAGCTCAAGCTCGGCGATGCGGTGCAGAAGGCCGTGCGCGTGCGTTCCACCAAGGAAGGCCCGCTCTCGCACATCACCACCTACGTGCCCGACACCATCGCGCGCCGCTTCGGCCGCCGCGAGCTGTCGAAGAAGCCCATCCTGGTGCTGCTCGAGGAGTCGGGCGTCAAGGTGGGGCGCGCGCACCAGACCATCTCCGCGCGGCTGGCCGACAACGTGCTTGCACAGCACCTGGACGTGTCCGTCGGCTCGGCCCTGCTCGCGGTGCGCCGCCTGATCTACGACGAAGACGAGCGGCCCGTGCAGTGGCTGCACGGCTTCTACCGCCCCGACCGCTACACCTACGAAATGCAGCTCTCCCGCGTGGGCAGCATCGACGCCAAGGTGTGGGTCAGCAAAGACGTGTCAGCCCAGTTCAACTGAAGAGAAAAAAAGGAAAGCCCCATGCAGAACCGCCGCCGTTTCGTGTCGCAGTCCGCCGCCCTGGCCACCGCCGTCGCCTTCCCGCTCGTGGCCGGCGCGCAGCCCAAGACCGTCAAGGTCGGCGTGCTGCACCCGGTCACCGGGGCCCTGGCCTACTCGGGCCAGCAATGCC
Source organism: Variovorax sp. OK212 (assembly GCF_900112425.1). Classification (GTDB taxonomy): domain Bacteria; phylum Pseudomonadota; class Gammaproteobacteria; order Burkholderiales; family Burkholderiaceae_C; genus Variovorax. The sequence goes on from NZ_FOLP01000001.1 coordinate 150,695, forward strand.
GCCTCGGCGCGCTGATGGCCATCGAGGACATCAACGCGGCCGGCGGCATCAAGTCGCTGGGCGGCGCGAAGCTCGAGGCCCTGCTGGGCGATGCGCAATCGCAGCCGCAGGCCGGCGCGGCCGAGGTCGAGAAGATGAACGAGGCCGGCGTGTCGGCCATCGTGGGCGCCTTCGCCTCGGCCATCTGCCTGGCCACCACGCAGGCCGCGGCCAAGTACAACCTGCCGCACGTGGTCGACGTGGGCGTGGCCGACCAGATCGTCGAGCGCGGCCTGAAGAACACCTTCCGCTTCGGCCCCGGCTACAAGAAGTCGACCGAGGTGGCCATGGCCAACCTGCTGGTGCTCAACAAGGCCGCCGGCAGCCCCGCCAAGACCGTGATGATCGTCCACGAGGAGTCGCTCTTCGGAGCCGGCACCGCGCAGCTGCTCTCGCGCGAACTGCCGGGCTACGGCTTCGACGTGAAGGAAGTGGTGAAGCACGCCAACCCCACGCGCGACTTCAACAACATCGTGCTGCGCATGAAGTCGGTCAACCCCGACATCGTGATTCCCGCCAACTACTACAACGAGTACGCGCTGCTGGTGCGCACCATGCAGCAGCAGAAGGTGGTGCCCAAGGCCATCTTCTCGGTGCTGGGCGGCGCCGCGTCGAGCTACAAGTTCGTGAAGGAATTTCCGGACGCGGCCAACGGCATCATCGACTGCAACCACTGGTTCAACCCGAAGGACAAGCGCTCGCAGGAACTGCGCAAGCGCGTGGAGGCCAAGGGCCAGTTCTTCAGCTACGAGGTCTTCATGACCTACACCTCGATGTGGCTGCTGGCCGATGCCATCGAGCGCGCCAAGTCCACCGAGCGTGCCGCCATCATCGACGCGCTGGAGAAGAGCACCTTCTCCAATCACATCATGCCGTACGGCCCCACCAGGTTCGTCAACGGCCAGAACGAGGGCGCGCAGCCGCTGATGACGCAGGTGGTGAAGAACGACATCAAGGTGATCATTCCGCGCGACTACCGCGAGGTCGACCCGGTCTTCCCGCTCAAGGCCTGAAGCCAGGCCACCAAGCCGCCAGGCCGCAACAAGGCAACACCCATGAAGCGCTTCGACGGATTCCGAGTCTGCCCGGAGTCCGGTGGAGTCGCACGCCCCTGAAGAACATGCACGAAGAGACAAGCAGCCCAGCACCCGCCAGCCCATGCCAGACATCAACATCCTCTTTCCGTCGGTGCTCAACGGCCTGACGACAGGCGCCGTGTACGCGCTGATCGCCGTGGGCCTCACGCTGATCTACGGCGTGCTGCACATCATCAACTTCGCCCACGGCGCCAGCCTGATGCTGGCGCTGTACGCCGTGTACTTCCTCAAGGAACGCTTCGGCATCGACCCGTACCTGGCGCTTCCCATCGCCATCGTCGGCATGTTCGCGCTCGGCTACGCGCTGCAGCGCATCGTCATCAACAAGGCCGGCCACGGCAAGGACGAGAACATCCTGCTGGCCACGCTGGGCATCGCCATCGTCATGGAGAACCTGGCGCTGCTGTTCTTCAAGTCGGACACGCGCAGCATCGACACCGCCTACTCGCTGAGCACCGTGGCCATCGGCCCGGCCATGATCGCGGTGCCCAAGCTCGTTGCCTTCGCCGGTGCGCTGGTGGTGTCGGGCGTGCTGTTCTGGATCATGGGCCGCACCGACCTGGGCCGCGCCATCCGCGCGGTGGCCAAGGAGAAGGAGGGCGCCAAGCTCATGGGCATCGACGTGGACCATGTGTACGCCATGAGCTTCGGCATCGGCCTGGCGTGCCTGGGCGCGGCGGCCTGCTTCCTGCTGCCCGCGTACTACGTCAACCCGCAGGTGGGCGGCGGCTTCGTGCTGGTGGCCTTCACCATCGTGGTGCTGGGCGGCATGGGCAGCTTCGTGGGCGCACTCATCGGCGGCTTCCTGATCGGGGTGGTGGAGTCGATCGGCGGCCTGTACCTGGGCGAGTCGCTCGGCCAGTTGGGCATCTTCGCGATCTTCATCGGCGTCGTGCTGTTCCGCCCGCAGGGCATGTTCGGAGCGAAAGCATGAACGCAGGCATGAAGCAACTTGCGGGCATTGCGCTCTTCGCGGTCGTCATCGGCTGCGTGCCGTTCATGACCCAGTCGGGCGTGATGCTCAACTTCGTGATGATGGCGCTGTACGCCACGCTCATCGCGCAGGCCTGGAACATCCTCGGCGGCTTCGGCGGGCAGTTCTCTTTCGGGCATGCGCTGTTCTTCGGCACCGGCGCCTACATCCAGGCCATCGCGCAATTGCAGGGCGGCATCAACGCCTGGGTGGCGCTGCCGCTGGCCATCGCCGGCAGCGCGGTGGTGGGCCTGTTCGTCGGTGCGCTCACCTTCCGCTACGGCCTCAAGGGTTCGTACTTCGCGCTCGTCACGCTGGCCTTCGCGGAGGTGTTCCGCATTCTCGCGACCTCGGTGCCCTTCACGGGCGGCGGCGTGGGCCTGATGGTGCCGCTGCGCGAATCGGTGGGCAACATGCAGTTCGCCTCGCGCGCCGGCTACCTGTGGGTCGTGCTGGCGATGGTCGTGGTGGCGCTGCTCGTGACCTGGTGGCTGCGCAACGGCCGCTTCGGCGCCTACCTGCAGGCCGTGCGCGACAACGAGGACGCCGCGCGCGCCGTGGGCGTGAACCCGTTCCGCGTCAAGCTCGCGGCCATCGGCCTGTCGGCGGCCTTCATGGGCGCGGCCGGTGCGTTCTACGTGCAGGTGTTCCAGTACATCGACGCGGGCATTGCCTACGGCTCGGTCACCTCGGTGGAGGCGCTGGTCGCGGCCATCGTGGGCGGCATGGGCACGCTGTGGGGCCCGGTGCTGGGCGCGGCGGTGCTGCACCTGCTGTCGGACTTCACGCGCAACCTGTTCGGCGAGCTGCCGGGCATCAACATGGTCATCTACGGCACGGTGCTCGTGCTCATCGTGATCTTCCTGCCGCGCGGCGTCGCGGGCCTGGGGCTCTCCGTGCGGCAGCTGTGGAACGCGAAGGGAGCCAAGAATGACTGAGCCTCTTCTGACACTCGACGGCATCTCGCGCTCCTTCGGCGGCCTGAAGGCCGTGCAGAACGTGAGCCTGGCCGTGAAGGAGGGCAGCCTCACCGCGCTGATCGGCCCCAACGGCGCGGGCAAGACCACGCTGTTCGCGCTGATGTCGGGCTTCCTCAAGCCCGATGCCGGCACGGTGCGCTTCGCCGGCCAGGACATCACCGGGCGCGAGCCGCACCGCAACGCCGTGCTCGGCATGACGCGCACCTTCCAGATCGTGAAGCCCTTCGCCGCGCAGACCGTGCGCGAGAACATCGCCGTGGGCGCGCACCTGCATGTGCGCAACCGCGCCGAGGCCCTGGCCAGCGCCGAGGCCGTGGCGCAGCGCGTGGGCCTGGCGCCGCAACTCGACAAGCCCGCGTCCGACCTCACCGTGGCCGGCCGCAAGCGCCTCGAACTCGCCCGCGCGCTCGCCACGCGGCCCCGCCTGCTGCTGCTCGACGAAGTGCTCGCAGGCCTCAACCCGCAGGAGATCGCCGAGATGATGCCGGTGGTGCGCGGCATCGCCGACAGCGGCGTGACCGTGCTGATGATCGAACACGTGATGCAGGCCGTGATGAACCTGGCCGAGCACGTGTGGGTGCTGGCGCAGGGCCAGCTGATTGCACAGGGCAACCCGTCGCAGGTGACCTCCGACGACCGCGTCGTCGAGGCTTACCTGGGCCACGGCACGGCGGCGCGCTTGCGCAAGGCCGCGGCCGGCAACGTGGGAGCCTCGGCATGAGCGCGCTGCTGGACATTCAAGGCCTGCGCGGCGGCTACGGCCGCGTGGAAGTGCTTCGCGGCGTCGACCTGCAGGTGAACGCCGGCGAGATGGTCGCGCTGCTCGGCAGCAACGGCGCGGGCAAGTCGACGCTCAACAAGATGGTCTGCGGCCTCACGCCCACGTGGCGCGGCAGCGTGCGCTTCGACGGCAAGGACCTGACCGGCGCGCACTACCGCGACGTGGTCAAGGCCGGCCTGATCCAGGTGCCCGAGGGCCGCAAGGTGTTCCCCAACCTCAGCGTGCTCGAGAACCTGGAGCTCGGCTCCTTCACCCGCGCCCGCGAGCGGCGCGCGGCCAACGTCGAGAAGATGTTCCACATCTTCCCGCGGCTGCGCGAGCGCATGGCGCAGCACGCCGGCACCATGAGCGGCGGCGAGCAGCAGATGCTGGCCATCGCGCGCGGGCTCATGGCCGAGCCCGTGCTGCTGATCCTCGACGAGCCGTCGCTGGGCCTCTCGCCGCTGCTGGTGGAAGAGATGTTCACGCTCATCCGCGAGCTGCGCGACGGCGGCCTCGCGGTGCTGCTGGTCGAGCAGAACGTGGGCCAGTCGCTGGAGATCGCCGACCGCGCCTACGTGCTGGAGAACGGCAGCGTGCGCTTCTCGGGCAAGCCCGACGCGCTGCTGGGCAGCGACGAACTGCGGCGCGCCTACCTGGGGCTCTGAGCCCCCGCAAGAACAACGAGACAACAAGGAAACCCCATGATCCATCGCCGCGACATCCTCATCGCACCCGCCGCGCTGGCCTTTGCCGCCGCCGCCCGCGCGCAGATCGGCAACGCCCCCGTGCGCATCCTGGTCGGCGCGCCGGCCGGCGGCTCGACCGACACGCTGGCGCGCTCGCTGGCCGTGAGCATGGGCCCCGCGCTGGGCCGCACCGTCATCGTCGAGAACAAGCCCGGCGCGGGCGGCAACATCGCCGCCGATGCGGTGGCCAAGGCCGCGCCCGACGGCAACACGCTGCTGATGAGCTTCACCAGCCATGCCATCAACGCCACGCTGTACCCCACGCTGCCCTTCGACCCGGTGAAGGACTTCACCGCGCTCACCTGCGTGGCCACCTCGCCGTCGATCCTGGTGGCGCATCCCTCGGTGCCCGCGAAGGACGTGCGCGAGCTCATCGCGCTCGCCAAGGCCAAACCGGGCCAGCTCAACTTCGCCATCGGCGCGGTGGGCTCGTCGCTGCACATGGCGGGCGAGGCCTTCAAGATGCAGTCGGGCGTGGACATCGTGAACATTCCCTACAAGGGCACCTCGCCCGCCGTGCAGGACCTGCTGGCCGGCCAGGTGCAGCTGATGTTCGCGGCGGTGGGCAACGTCAAGGCCCACATCCAGGCCGGCAAGCTCAAGGCGCTGGGCGTCACCACGGCCAAGCGGCTGCCCGCGTTCCCCGACGTGCCGGCCATCGCCGAGGCCTTGCCCGGCTACGAGTCGAGCGCATGGTTCGGACTGTTCGGCCCGGCGCGCCTGCCGGCGGACGTGTCGCGCAAGCTCAGCGAAGCGGCGCGCCACGCGCTGCATCAGCCCGACATGCTCAAGCGCCTGGACACCGAAGGCGCGATTCCCGTGGGCAACTCGCCCGAGCAGTTCACCGCGTTCGTGCAGAGCGAGATCCCGCGCTGGGCCAAGGTCGTGAAGTTCTCCGGAGCCAAGCCCGAATGACCGCCGACACCTCCAACCCGGCAGCCGCGCGCGTGCCGCCACAGACGCTGGCGCAGAAGCTCATTGCGCGCGCCAGCGGCCGCGCGCACGTGGCGGTGGGCGAGATCGTGACCTGCGGCGTCGACCTCGCCATGTTCCACGACTCCTCGGGCCCGCGCCGCCTGAAGCCCATGCTCGAGGAACTGGGCGCGCAGATCTGGGACCGTTCGCGCATCGTGCTGGTGATGGACCACTACGTGCCCGAGCGCGACGACGACTCGCGGCGCATCGTGCGCATCGCGCGCGACTGGGCGCGCGACCAGCAGCTGCCGCACGTGTACGACAGCCAGGGCATCTGCCACGTGGTGGTGCCGCAGCACGGCCACATCCGCCCCGGCATGCTGTGCGTGGGCGGCGACTCGCATTCGCCCACCGGCGGCGCGTTCGGCGCCTACATGTTCGGCGTGGGCAGCACCGAGATGCTGGGCGTGGTCGTCACCGGCGACATCTGGCTGCGCGTGCCCGAGACCATCCAGATGTGGTGGGACGGCAAGCTGCCCGCGGGCGTGACCGCCAAGGACATGATGCTGCACATGATCGGGCGCTTCGGCATGAACGGCGGGCGCTACCAGGCGGTGGAGTTCGCGGGCCCGGCGGTGCGCTCGATGTCGATGCAGGAGCGCATGACGCTGTCGAACATGAGCGCCGAGCTCGGCGCGCAGGCCGGGCTCATCGCGCCCGACGCCACCACCGCGGCCTACCTGGAGGCGGCCGGCGCGCCGCGCGCCGACAGCTCTGCATGGTTCACCGACAGGGACGCCGCGCTCACGCGCCACAGCTTCGACGCCGACACGCTCGAGCCGCACGTGGCCGCGCCGCACAGCCCGGCCAATTCGCTGGGCGTGAGCCACTACGCCGGTACGCCGGTGGACGTGGCCTACATCGGCGCGTGCACCGGCGCCAAGCTCGACGACCTGCGCGCCGCGGCGCAGGTGCTGCGCGGCCACAAGGTGGCGGCGGGCATCCGCCTGATCGTCGCGCCCGCCAGCCTGCAGGACCAGGAGCAGGCGCGCGAAGAGGGCGTGCTGCAGGCGCTGATGGACGCGGGCGCCGAACTGTTCCCGACCGCGTGCGGCGCCTGCTCCGGTTACGGCGACCCGATGGGCGACGACATCACCGTCATCTCGACCACGGCGCGCAACTTCAAGGGCCGCATGGGCTCGCCGAGCGCGCAGGTGTACCTGGGTTCGCCCTACACCGTGGCGGCCGCGGCATTGCGCGGCCGCGTGACCGATCCGCGCGAGGTGCTGGCATGAGCGTCACGCACGCCACCCACCGCGTCTGGCGGCTCGGCGCCGACATCGACACCGACCTGCTCGCGCCGGGCCATGCCATGAAGCACGGCATCGACATCATCGCGAAGCACTGCCTCGAGGCCATCCGCCCCGACTTCGCCGCCGGCGTGGCACGCGGCGACGTGCTCGTGGCCGGGCCCAACTTCGGCATCGGCTCCTCGCGCGAGCAGGCCGCCGCCGTGCTGGTGCACCTGGGCGTGAGCGCGGTGATCGCGCCGTCGTACAGCGGCCTGTACTTTCGCAACGCCTTCAACGTGGGCCTGCTGCTGCTGACCTGCGCCGAGGCCGAAACACTGAGCGAAGGCGACCAGATCGCCCTGGACACCACTGCGCCCGAGATCGTCATGCCCGGGTGCAGGCGCCTGGCCTGCGAGCCGGTGCCCGGATTCCTCATGGACATGGTCCGCGCCGGCGGACTGTTGAACCAGCTGCGCCAGCGAACTGGCCGCCCCGCCTCCAAGAAAGCCACCGATGTCTGACCCTTCTTCCGCCCCAACCATCGACCCCGTCACGCTCGCCGTGCTGCGCGGCCGCCTCGAGCAGGTGGCCGACGAGATGGACGCCACGCTCTACCGCAGCGCGTTCAATCCCATCATTGCCGAGGCGCATGACGCCTGCCACGGCCTGTACGACGCCACCACCGGCGACACGCTGGTGCAGGGCAAGTCGGGCCTGCCGGTGTTCGTGGGCGCCATGGCCTTCGCGGTGCGCGCCACGGCCAAGGCCGCCGCGCCGCGCGGCGGCATGCGCGACGGCGACATCTGGATCAGCAACGACGCCTACGACGGCGGCACGCACGCCAACGACTTCAAGCTGGTGAAGCCGTTCTTCCGCAACGGCAAGCTCTACTGCCACATGGCCTCGGCCGCGCACTGGCACGACGTGGGCGGCGCGGTGCCCGGCAACTACAACCCGGCGGCCACCGAGTGCTGGCAGGAGGCGGTACAGATTCCGCCGGTGCGCATCGTGAAGGGCGGCGTGCTCGACCCCGACGTGCTGGCCATCCTGCAGGCCAACACGCGCCTGCCAGACAGCCTGTGGGGCGACCTGAACGGCCAGCTCGCGGCGCTGGAGCTCGGCGAAAAGCGGCTCGACGGCCTGCTCGACGAATACGGCGACGACCTGGTGCTGGCCGCGCTGGGCGAGCTGCGCAGCCGCGCGCTGCGCCTGATGCGCTCGCACGTGGCCTCGCTGCCCGACGGCCGCTACAGCTTCGAGGACGTGCTGGACAACGACGGCATCGTCAACGAGCCGCTGACCATCGCGCTGGACATGACGGTGGCCGGAGACCGGCTCACGCTCGATTTCTCGCGCACTTCGCCGCAGTGCGCGGGGCCGGTCAACATCTCGCGCTCGACGGCGATCGCCGCCTGCTACGTTGCGCTCAAGCACCTGTTCCCCGACGTGCCCGCCAACGCCGGCGTGCTCGACGCGGTGGACTTCGTCATTCCCGACCGGCTGGTGATCAGCTGCGAGCGCCCGCGCCCGGTGGGTGGCTACACCGAGACCATCCTGCGCATGATCGACGTGATCTTCAGCGCCGCCGCGCAGGCCGACCCCACGCGCGCCGTGGCGCAGGCCTACGGCACCATCAACGCGCTGTCGATCGCGGGCCACCGCAGCGACAAGGGCCGCGAAGGCCAGCGCTGGGTGATGTTCAGCTTCTTCGGCGGCGGCCACGGCGGCCACTCGGGCGGCGACGGCCTGGCGCACGGCAACGCACCCATCTCGACCGCGACGATCCCGCCGCTCGAAATTCTGGAAGCCGCCTACCCGGTGCGCTTCACCGAATGGTCGCTGCGCGCCGACTCCGGCGGCGACGGCCAGCACCGCGGCGGCCTGGGCGCCGTCTATGAAATCGAACTGCTCGAGAAAGACGCCGAGGTGTTCGTCTTCGGCGAGCGCGGCACCTCGCCGCCCAAGGGCATCGCGGGCGGCGGCGCGGGCGCGGTCAACGTGTTCCGCTACGAGAACGCGGGCGAGTGGCACACGCCGCCCATGGTCTCCAAGATGCGCGGCATCACGCTGGCGCGCGGCGAGCGCGTGCGCCTGGAAACGCCCGGCGGTGGCGGCTGGGGTAACGCGGCCGAGCGCCAGCCAGAGAAGCGCGAGGCCGATGCGGCCATGGGCTATGTGAGCACCGATACGACGAAGAAAGCAACCGAATGACTTCCCCTGGTAACTCCCTTGTCGTCGGCGTCGATGTCGGCGGCACCTTCACCGACCTCTTCGTGCTCGACGAAGCCAACGGCAGCGCGCGCATCGTCAAGGTGCCTTCCACGCGCGGCGAGGAAGCGCGCGGCTTCATGAACGGCGTGGCGCGCGTGGCCGATTCGGCCGCGGCCATCGCCACCATCGTGCACGGCACCACCGTGGGCACCAACGCGCTGCTGGAGCGCAAGGTGGCGCGCACCGGCATCATCACCACGCGCGGTTTTCGCGACGTGCTCGAGATGCGCCGGCGCGACCGGCCCGAGACCTGGGGCCTGCGCGGCAGCTTCAAGCCCGTGGTGCCGCGCGACCTGCGCCGCGAAGTCGACGAGCGCGTGCTGGCCGACGGCACGCTGCACACGGCGGTCGACCTCGAGCAGGTGCGCGCCGAGGCGCGCTCGCTGCTGGAGGCGGGCTGCGAGGCCGTGTGCGTGTTCTTCATCAACACCTACGCCAACCCCGAGAACGAGCGCCTGGCCGTGGCCGCGGTGCGCGAGCTGTGGCCCAACCCGCACGTCACCTCGGCCAGCGAGGTGCTGCCCGAGATCCGCGAGTTCGAGCGCTGCTCGACCGCCACGCTCAACGCGGCGCTGCAGCCGGTGGTGGGCAGCTACCTCGGCCGGCTCGAAAGCGACCTGCGCGCGCAGGGCTTCGCGGGCGAGCTGCTGGTGGTGCAGAGCAACGGCGGCGTGATGTCGCGCCAGACCGCGAGCGACCTGCCGGTGCGCACCGCGCTGTCGGGCCCGGCGGCCGGCGTGATCGCCTGCGCGGCCATTGCGCGCGCGGCGGGCTTTCCGAACGCGATCACGGGCGACATGGGCGGCACGTCTTTCGACGTGTCGCTGGTGGCCAACGGCGAGGCCGCGCTGGCGGCGCAGACCGCCATCGAGTTCGGCATGGTGATCCGCTCGCCGATGATCCAGATCGAGACCATCGGCGCCGGCGGCGGCTCCATCGCGTCGGTGGACGCGAGCGGCATGCTGCAGGTCGGGCCCGAGTCGGCGGGCAGCGTGCCCGGGCCGGCCTGCTACGGCCGCGGCAACATGCGCCCGACCGTGACCGATGCCAATGTGCTGCTGGGCCGCATCGCGGCGGACCGGCCGCTGGGTGGCGGCCTGCTGGCGGCGCTGGACGCGGAGAAGTCGCGCCAGGCCATCGAGGAACATGTCGCGCGCCCGCTGGGCCTCGAGGTGCACGCGGCGGCGGAAGCGATCCTGACCGTGGCCAATGCGCGCATGGCCGGTGCCATCCGCCTGGTGTCGATCGAGCGCGGGCACGACCCGCGCCGCTTCGCCTACATGCCCTTCGGCGGCGGCGGCGCGCTGCATGTGTGCGCGATGATGCGCGAGGTGGGCGTGGCCACGGGCATCGTGCCGCGCTACCCCGGCGTCACGTCGGCGCTGGGCTGCGTGATTGCCGACATGCGCCACGACGCGGTGCAGACCATCAACAGGCCGCTGGCCGACCTCGACGTGGCCGACCTGCAGCACCGCATCGACACGCTGGCCGCGAGCTGCCAGCAGCGGCTCGACTCGTCGGGCGTGCGCTTCGACGACGTGCGCCAGGTGGTTGCACTCGACATGCTCTACGCCGGCCAGACGCACACGCTGCCGGTGGTGCTGGCCGATGCGGGCCAGGCGCCGATCACGGCCGCTTCCATTCGCGCTGCCTTCGAAGCGGCCTACACGGCAGCCTTCGGCCGCGTGCTCGACGGCATCGCGATTCGCGTGATGAACCTGCGCTATGCGCGCATCGGCGTGCGGCCCAAGTTCGACCTGAAGGTGCTGGCGCCCGAAGGCGTGGGCAGCACCGCGCCGCTGGGCACGCAGCGCGTGTTCCACCAAGGCCGGTGGCACGACGCGGTGCGTTATGCGCGGCTCGAGCTGCCGGTGGCCGCGCGCATCGACGGCCCCGCGATCCTCGAACAGGCCGACACCACCGTGTGGCTCGAGCCCGGCTTCCATGCCGAGGTCGACGCGCATGGCAACCTGCTGGTGAGGCCGTCATGAGCGCGGGCACGAAGATCGTTCCGGCGAAGACGGCGCTGGTCGTCATCGACCTGCAGAACGACTTTCTCGACGCCAAGGGCGCCTACGCGCGCGGCGGCGACACCAATCCTCCCGCGCTGCTGCTGCCCGGGCGCGTGGCCGCCGTGGCGCGCGCGCTGAAGGCGGGCGGGGGGCTGGTGGTGGCGAGCCAGTTCACGCTGTGGCCCGACGCGAAGGGCGAGCCGATGGTCTCGCCGCACCTGAAGGCGCTGCGCCCGTACCTTGCCAAGGGCGACTTCGCGCCCGGCAGCTGGGGCCAGGCCAATGTCGATGCGCTCGCGGGCCTGGTCGACGTCACGGTCAGCAAGGTCGCGTACTCGGCCTTCTTCAACACGCAGCTCGACTGGGTGCTGCGCCGCGCGGGCATCGACACCGTGGCCGTCTGCGGCATCGTCACCAACGGCGGCGTGGCCAGCACGGTGCGCGACGCGCACATGCGCGACTACCGCACGCTGGTGCTGGCCGACGGCTGCGCGGCCTTCGGCGAGGAGCGCCACAACACCTCGCTGGCCGACATGCGCAACGTGGCCGAGGTGACGGACTGCGCGCCTTTCATCGCATCGCTGGCATGAGCGCGCCCGCAAGAACCGTCCGGCGCGCCGCGCAGGTGGAGGCCGATGTGCACGTGGCGGTGGCCATCGTCGGCGGCGGGGCCTGCGGGCTCACGGCGGCGCTGATGCTGGCGGACGCGGGCATCGACTGCGTGGTGCTGGAGCGCGACGCGCTGCCCAGCGGGTCGACGGCGCTGTCCTCTGGCTTCATTCCCGCGCCCGGCACGCGCGTGCAGCGCGCACATGGCGTGGCCGATGACAGTGCCGCGCGCTTTGCGGCCGACATCCAGGCCAAGGCGCACGGCCGCGCGGCAGCTGCGCTGGTCGATGCGTATGCCCATGCCATCGGCCCCGCGCTCGATGCACTGCAGGCGCGCCACGGTCTCGGGTGGATGCTGCTCGACGGCTTTCTCTACCCCGGCCACAGCGTGCACCGCATGCACGCGTTGCCGCAGAAGACGGGCGCCGCATTGATGGCGGCGTTGCAGTCGGCCGTCGAAGCCGCGGGCATTCCGGTGCTGACGCAGGCGGTGGTCGACACGCTGGTGCTCGACGCGCACGACCGGGTGGTCGGCATCGACTACTTGCGCCCCGACGGCCAGCATGAAACGCTGGGCTGCGACGCGCTGCTGCTGGCCTGCAACGGCTTCGGCGGCAACACGGAAATGGTGCGCACGCTGCTGCCCGAGATGGCCGAGGCCACCTTCGGCGGGCACGTCGGCAACGACGGCAGCGCCATCCTCTGGGGCGAGTCGCTCGGCGCGCGGCTGCGCGACCTGGGCGGGTACCAGGGCCACGGCTCGTGGGTCACGCCGCAGGGCGCGCTGATGTCGTGGGCCGTGATGATGGAAGGCGGCGTGCAGCTCAACTGCGACGGCCGGCGCTTTCACGACGAGACGCTGGGCTACTCCGAAGCCGCGGTGCATGTGCTCGCGCAGCCGGGCGGCATCGGCTGGAACGTGTTCGACACGCCGCTGCTCGCACTGGCGCGCGGCTTCCCTGATTTCTGCGAGGCCGAGGCCGCCGGCGCGCTGCGCCGCTGCGACTCGGTGGCCGCGCTGGCGGACTGCATCGGCTGCGAAGCCGCGGTGCTGCAGGGCACGCTCGACGCGATGCGCGGTGGCGTGCCCGCGGCCGACGGCCGCGTGTTCGCGCGCGGCCTCGGCGCGCCGTACTTCGCCGTCAAGGTGACCGGCGCGCTCTTTCATACGCAAGGCGGCCTCGACACCGCACCCGACATGCGCGTGCTGCGCCAGGACGGCACGCCGTTGCCCAACCTGCTGGCCGCGGGCGGCGCGGCCGGCGGTGTCTCGGGTGACGCGGTGTGGGGCTATCTCTCCGGCAACGGCCTGCTGAGCGCCGTGGCCGGCGGCTACATCGCGGCGCACACGGCTGCCGCACTGGTTCAACACAAGGAGGCGTCCGCATGACGACCCACAACTTCAAGACCCGCCTGGCCCGACCCGACGTGGTGCTGGCACCCGGCGTGTACGACGCGCTGAGCGCACTGGTGGCCGAGCAGGCCGGCTTCGAGGCGCTGTACCTGTCGGGCGCGTCGATTGCCTACACGCGCCTGGGCCGCTCCGACATCGGCCTGACCACCTTCACCGAAGTGGCCGACACGCTGGCGCGCATCACCGAGCGCGTGCGCCTGCCGGTGATCGTCGATGCCGACACCGGATTCGGCAACGCGCTGAACACGCAGCGCACCGTGCGCGGCTTCGAGCGCGCGGGCGCGGCCATGGTGCAGATCGAGGACCAGACCTTTCCCAAGCGCTGCGGCCACCTCGACGGCAAGGCCGTGGTGCCCGAGCGCGAGATGGTCGGCAAGCTGAAGGCGGCGCTGGACGCGCGCACGTCGAGCGACACGCTGATCCTCGCGCGCACCGACGCGGTGGCGGTCGAGGGGCTGGAGGCCGCGCTCGACCGCGCCGAGGCTTACCTCGCATGCGGCGTGGACGCGCTCTTCATCGAGGCGCTGCGCTCGCCCGAGCAGATGGACGCGGCCTGCAGCCGCTTCGCGCACCGCGTGCCGTTGCTGGCGAACATGGTCGAAGGCGGCAAGACGCCGATACAGGATGCCGACGCGCTGCAGAAGCACGGCTTTCGCATCGCCATCTTCCCGGGCGGCACGGCGCGCGCGGTGGTGCACACGCTGCAGGGCTACTACGCCAGCTTGCACCAGCACCGCACCACGCAGCCGTGGCGCGCGCAGATGCTGGACTTCGATGCGCTCAACGAGGTGATCGGCACGCCCGAGCTGATGCGCACCGGCCAGAAGTACGACTGAGGCTCAGCGCAGCACGCGCACCAGCTCGTCGTACACCAGCCGCACACGCGCCGGCACCGGCGCGCGCTGCGAGCGGTAGACATGAATCGGCCAGGGCTCCGGCGCCTCGGCCTCCAGCACGGCCACCAGCACACCGGCCTGCAGCAAGGGCTCGGCCAGCGGCGCCACGAGCTGGCCGAAGCCCAGCCCCGCCTGCACCGCGGCGCACTCCGCATCCACGTCGTCGGTCACGAAGGCCGGCGAGGTGATCGGTACCTGGCGCCCCTTGCTGAAGAACCATGACCACGGCCGGCCCGAGGCGCGGTCGATCAGCGCGGTGAGCGGCATCGCCGCGAGCGCCTCCAGGTCCTTGGGCACGCCCGTGCGCGCCACCAGCGCCGGCGTGGCCACCACGTACAGCGGCATCCGCCCGGCGGTGCGCGCCACGAAGCGCGCGTCGCGGATCGGGCCGGCGCGCACGCCGATGTCGATCTGCTGGTCGACCACGTCGGCGTGCTCCTCCGACAGGCGCAGGTCGAGCACCAGGCCCGGGTGCGCGGCCAGCATGGGCGCCAGCGCCTGCGGAATCAGGCGCCGGCCGAACACGTTCGGCGCCGTGACGCGCACCGTGCCCGCGTGCTGCGACAGCGCGCGCCGGTCGGTGCGGTGAAACAGCGCGTCCACGCCGCCCACGGCGGTGCGCGCGCGCTGCGCGAGCTGCCGGCCGAAGTCGGTGAGCTGCACGCCGCGCGTGCTGCGGTGGAACAGCGGCTCGCCCAGTTCCTCCTCGAGTTCGCGCACGGCGCGCGTGACCACCTGCGGCGAGACCGACAGGCGCACCGCCGCGTCGCGGAAGTTGGCGGCGTCGGCGGCGGCGCAGAACACGCGCAGGGCTTCGAGGCGGTTGGACATGGGCGGGCTTTCCTTTGCAGTGTTCCGATTTTAGGAATTCTGAAGTCGGAAGAGTTTCATTTACGGGAATACGCAGATTTTCGACACTGCATGCACCAACTCTTCTTTCCCTTCGTTTTCCAACCCACCGCAAAGGACATTCCATGACATCCGTTCAAGACAACATCAAGGGCAAGGTCGCCATCGTCACCGGCGCCAGCAGCGGCATCGGCGAATCGACGGCGCGCCACCTGGCTGCCCGCGGCGCCAAGGTCGTGCTCGCGGCACGCCGCACCGACCGGCTCGACAAGCTGGTCGCGGAGATTCGCGAAGCCGGCGGCGAAGCCATCGCCGTGGCCACCGACGTGTCGAAGCGCGCCGACCTGGAGCAACTGGCCGCGGCCACCGTCGAGGCCTTCGGCCGCATCGACGTGCTGGTGAACAACGCGGGCGTGATGCCGCTGTCGCCGATCGAGAAGCTCAAGGTCGACGAGTGGGACCGCACCATCGACGTCAACATCAAGGGCGTGCTTTACGGCATTGCCGCGGTGCTGCCGCGCATGCAGGCGCAGGGCAGCGGGCACATCCTGAACGTGGCGTCCATCGCCGGCTTCAAGGTGTTCACGCCGATCGGCACGGTGTACAGCGCGACCAAGCACGCGGTGCGCGCCATCTCCGAAGGCCTGCGCGTGGAAATGGGCAACACCGGCATGCGTGTGACGGTGGTGTCGCCCGGCGCGGTGGAGTCGGAACTGAAGTTCGGCAGCACCGACGCCGACGCCACGGCCGGCCTGAAGGCCTTCTACGACGCCAACCAGATCCCGTCCGACGCGGTGGCCCGCGCCGTGGTCTACGCGGTGGAGCAGCCGGCGAACGTGGACATCAACGAAGTGGTGGTGCGGCCGGTGTCGCAGGACTTCTGATCTGCTGAAAGTAAGCCGGGGGCGGGGCAGGGTATGGCCCCCTTGCCGCTCCCGGCCGGTTCAATTAACCTTCAATAACTGAAGGCTTCTAGAAGCCAAAAGTGGGAAGCCCCTGCAAAATAGAACGACCGTTCGTTTTATTCGGAGCCCCACGATGCCTGTCAATGCCGTTCCCGCCAAGCCGGCCCGCGCCGCCCAGAAGGGCCAGCAGACCAAGGCCGTGATCGTCGACGCCGCACTGGCGCTGGCCGCGCAGATCGGCCTGGAAGGCCTGTCGATCGGCGCCGTGGCCGAGATCACCAAGATGAGCAAGTCGGGCGTTTTCGCCCACTTCGGCTCGCGCGAGGAACTGCAGATTTCCGTGGTGCGCGAGTACCACGCCCGTTTCGAGCAGGAAGTGTTCTTTCCTGCCCTCAAGGCGCCGCGCGGCCTCCCGCGCCTTCGCGCCATGTTCGCCAACTGGATGAAGCGCACCTCGACCGAGATCGACTCGGGCTGCATCTACATCAGCGGCGCCTCCGAATTCGACGACCGTCCGGGCCCCGTGCGCGACGCGCTGGTGGAGTCGGTCAGCATCTGGCAGGCCGCCGTGCTGCGTGCCATCGTGCAGTCGCAGACCGAAGGCCATCTGCGCGCCGATGCCGACGAGCGCCAGGTGGCGTTCGAGATCCACGGGCTGATCCTCGCGCTGCACTACGAGGCGCGCTTCCTGCAGGTGCCCGGCTCCATCGGCCGCGCCAACGTCGGCTTCGACAACATCCTGGCGCGCAGCGCCACGCCCGCCGCGCCGAAGGCCGATGCCGCCGCGCCGGCCGCCGGCCGCCGCCTCAAGCCCGTGCGCTGAGGCAGGCGCGCCCCGCTTTCGCTTTCCCGTTTTTTCCGTTTTCGTTCTTCCCCCTTTTTCTTTTTCTATCTAGCTTCGACCAGGAGAGTTCCGGATGCCTACCTACAACCCACCCGTGCGCGACATGCAATTCGTGCTGCACGAAGTGCTCAACGTCGCCGAGGAACTCAAGGCGCTGCCGGCCCATGCCGAGACCGATGCCGACACCATCAACGCGGTGATCGAAGAGGCCGGCAAGTTCGCCGCCGAAGTGACGTTCCCGCTGAACATCGGCGGCGACGAAGAAGGCTGCGTGCTCGACAAGGCCACGCACGAAGTCAAGACGCCCACCGGCTTCAAGGACGCCTACGCCAAGTACGTCGAAGGCGGCTGGCCCGCGCTGTCGTGCGACCCGGCCTTCGGCGGCCAGGGCCTGCCGTTCGTGGTGAACCAGTGCCTTTTCGAAATGCTCAACAGCGCCAACCAGGCCTGGACCATGTACCCCGGCCTCTCGCACGGCGCGTACGAAGCGCTCAAGGCGCACGGCACCGAAGAACAGAAGAAGACCTACCTGCCCAAGCTCACGAGCGGCGAGTGGACCGGCACCATGTGCCTGACCGAACCCCATTGCGGCACCGACCTGGGCCTGCTGCGCACCAAGGCCGAGCCGCAGGCCGACGGCACCTACCGCATCACCGGCAGCAAGATCTTCATCTCGGCCGGCGAGCACGACATGACGGACAACATCATTCACCTGGTGCTGGCCCGTCTGCCGGACGCGCCCAAGGGCAGCAAGGGCATCAGCCTGTTCGTGGTGCCCAAGTTCCATGTGAAGGCCGACGGCTCGCTGGGCGAGCGCAACCCGATCTTCTGCGCCGGCCTGGAGCACAAGATGGGCATCCACGGCAACGCCACCGCGCAGATCGTGATCGAAGGCGCCACCGGCACGCTGGTGGGCGAGCCCAACAAGGGCCTGGCCGCGATGTTCGTGATGATGAACGCCGCGCGCCTGGGCGTGGGCAACCAGTCGCTGGGCCTCACGGAAGTGGCCTACCAGAACGCGCTGGCCTACGCCAAGGACCGCCTGCAGATGCGCTCGCTGTCGGGCGTGAAGGCCAAGGACAAGGAAGCCGACCCGATCATCGTGCACCCCGACGTGCGCAAGATGCTGCTCACCGCCAAGGCGTATGCCGAGGGCGGGCGCGCGCTGCAGATCTTCTGCACGCTGCTGCTCGACAAGGAGCACAACCACCCCGACGAGAAGGTGCGCAAGGACTCGGGCGAACTGGTCGCGCTGCTCACGCCCATCGTCAAGGCCTTCATCACCGACAACGGCCACATCTCGACCAACGCCTGCATGCAGGTGTTCGGCGGCCACGGCTTCATCAAGGAATGGGGCATGGAGCAGTTCGTGCGGGACAACCGCATCAACATGATCTATGAAGGCACCAACACCATCCAGTCGCTGGACCTGCTGGGCCGCAAGGTGCTGGGCAACAACGGCGCGTCGCTGAAGAAGTTCGGCAAGCTGGTGGCCCGCCTGGTGGAAGAAGAGGGCGTGAACGAGAAGATGTCGGAGTTCATCACGCCCGTGGCCGTGCTGGGCGACCAGCTCACCAAGTTCACCACCGAGATCGGCTTCAAGGGCTTCCAGAACCCCGACGAAGTGGGCGCCGCCGCGGTGGACTACCTGCGCGTGGCCGGCCACTTCGTGTTCGGCTACCTGTTCGCCCGCATGGCGCAAGTGGCGCTGCGCGAAATTGCCGCCGGCAACACCGACCCGTTCTACGTGGCCAAGCTGCAGACCGCGCGCTTCTACTTCGCCAAGCTGTTCCCCGAGACCGCGACGCTGATGCGCACCGCGCGCGCCGGCAGCAAGGTGCTCATGGACACCGACGCGGCGCTGGCATAAAAGGCCGCTGATAAAAGCCGCTGTTCTTCCTCATCCACTCATCCGGGAGCCGATCATGAAAAAAACGCTTGCAGCCCTGTTGTTCACCGCGACCGCCCTCTCGGCCATGGCCCAGAGCACGCCGGTGGGCGTGTGGCGCAACGTCGACGACAAGACCGGCGAGGTCAAGGCCGAGATCAGCATTGCCGAGACCAACGGCGCGCTGCTCGGGCGCATCGAGAAGGCGCTGGGCAAGGACGCCAAGCCCGGCGCCACCTGCGATGAATGCAGCGACGACCGCAAGGGCAAGCCCATGGTCGGCCTGGACATCATCCGCGGCGGCAAGAAGGCCGAGAGCAAGGACGTCTGGGAGGGCGGGAAGATCCTCGACCCCGAGAACGGCAAGGAATACCGCGCGAGCTTCACGCCCATCGACGGCGGCAAGAAGCTCGAAGTGCGCGGCTACCTGGGCCCCTTCTGGCGCACCCAAACCTGGAACCGTGTTCAATGACCCACCCCCGTTGCTGCTCACTTCGTGTAGCAGCCTCCCCCTCAAGGGTGCAACACCAGCGGCCCGGCAAAGCCGGTTCCGCGGTGTTCCCCGAATGAATTCAGAACTTCGAAACCCAGCTATGTCCCGATTTCAAGTGAAGAAGGTCGCCGTGCTCGGCGCCGGCGTGATGGGCGCGCAGATTGCGGCCCACCTCGTCAACGTGCGCGTGCCGGTCGTGCTGTTCGACCTGGCCGCCAAGGACGCGACCGGCGCGGTCGCGCAAGGCGCGGCGAAGAACGGCATCGTCACGCGCGCCATCGACAACCTCAAGAAGCTCAGGCCCGCGCCGCTCGGCGACGTGGCCGACGCGGTGCTGATCGAGCAGGCCAACTACGAAGACGACCTGGCCAAGCTCGGCGAGTGCGACCTCATCATCGAGGCCATTGCAGAGCGCATGGACTGGAAGCTCGACCTGTACCGGAAGATCGCGCCGCACGTGGCCAAGCATTCGATCCTGGCCTCGAACACCTCGGGCCTGTCGATCACCAAGCTCAGCGAGGCACTGCCCGAAGCGCTGAAGCCGCGTTTCTGCGGCATTCACTTCTTCAACCCGCCGCGCTACATGTTCCTGGTGGAACTCATCAACACGCCCACCACGCAGCCGCAGGTGCTCGACGACCTCGAGGCCTTCGTCACCAGCACGCTCGGCAAGGGCGTGGTGCGCGCGCACGACACGCCCAACTTCATCGCCAACCGCGTCGGCATTGCCGGCATGCTGGCCACGCTGAAGGAAGTCGAGAAGTTCGGCCTCACGCCCGACGTGGTGGACGACCTCACAGGCAAGAAGCTGGGCCGCGCGAGCTCGGGCACCTTCCGCACCGCCGACGTGGTGGGCCTGGACACCATGGCCCACGTCGTGAAGACGCTGCAGGACAACCTGGACGCGCAGACCGATCCGTTCTACGCCAACTTCGCGACGCCGCCGGTGCTCGCCAAGCTGCTGGAGCTGGGCAACCTGGGCCAGAAGGCCAAGGCCGGCTTCTTCAAGAAAGTCGGCCGCGACATCCTGCGCTTCGACCTGAAGAGCGGCGAGTACGTGCCCGCCGGCGCGAAGGCCGACGAGGTCTACGGCCGCATGCTGAAGAAGCCCGCCGCCGAGCGCCTGAAGCTGCTGCGCGAGAGCGAAGGGCCGCAGGGCCAGTTCCTGTGGGCGATCCTGCGCGACGGTTTCCACTACGCCGCCGTGCACCTGGGCGACATTGCCGAGAGCGCGCGCGACATCGACTTCGCGATGCGCTGGGGCTTCGGCATGAAGCAGGGCCCGTTCGAGCTGTGGCAGGAAGCCGGCTGGGCGCAGGTGGCCAAGTGGGTGCAGGAAGACATCGACGCGGGCAAGGCGCTGAGCAGCGCGCCGCTGCCGAAGTGGGTGTTCGAAGGCCCAGTGGCCGAGGCCGGTGGCGTGCACACGCCCGAGGGCTCGTGGAGCGCCTCGCAGAACAAGTTCGTGCCGCAGCGCAAGCTGCCCGTGCATGACCGCCAGCTGTTCCCCGAGAGCGTGCTGGGCGCCAACGCGCCCGACGCCAACACGGCCGGCACCACGATCAGCGACGAAGGCGACGTGCGCGTGTGGACGCTCGACAAGGAAGGATTCGAGGGAGTGCTCATCGCGAGCATCCACTCGAAGATGCACGCCATCAGCCCCGATGTGGCCGAGGCGCTGGGCGCCGCGGTGGACCTGGCCGAAGCCGAATACAAGGGCCTGGTGATCTGGTCGCCCGACGAGATGTTCTCGGTCGGCGCCGACCTGCAGGCGATGCTGCCGGCCTTCGTGGTCGCGGGCATCGGCGCGGTCGAGGGCGCGGAAGAAGAGCTGCAGAACGTGATGCTCAAGATCCGCTACGCCAACGTGCCGGTGATCTCGGCCGTGCGCGGCATGGCGCTGGGCGGCGGCTGCGAGTTGGCCGTGCATTCGGCCAGGCGCGTGGCGGCGATGGAAAGCTACATCGGCCTGGTCGAAGTCGGCGTGGGCTTGATCCCCGGCGCGGGCGGCCTGACCTACATCGCGCGCCGCGCGGCGGAGAACGCCGCGGCTTCGACGGGCACCGACCTGCTGCCGTTCCTGACCGAAGGCTTCACCGCCGCCGCGATGGCCAAGGTGGGCACCGGCGCGCTCGACTCGAAGAAGCTCGGCTACCTGCTCGACAGCGACGTGATCGTGGCGAACAAAGACGAGCTGCTGTACGTGGCGCTGCAGCAGGCCAAGGCCATGGCCGACGCCGGCTACCGCCCGCCGCTGCGCCGCACCTTCCGCGTGGCGGGGCGCAGCGGTGCCGCGACGATCAAGGGGCAGCTGGTGAACATGCGCGACGGCGGCTTCATCAGCGCGCACGACTTCCACATTGCGAGCCTGATCGCCAACGTGGTGACGGGCGGCGACGTGGACGCGGGCTCGCTCGTGACCGAGGAGTACCTGATGACGCTGGAGCGCAAGGCGTTCTGCTCGTTGATCGTGCATCCGAAGACGCAGGAGCGGATCATGGGGATGTTGAGCACGGGGAAGCCCGTTCGCAACTGACGCTTGCAAGGACCATGAGCGAAGACCAAGGCGCTGCCGGTCCCCTCTCCCGCTTGCGGGAGAGGGTTAGGGTGAGGGCACGCAGCCTTCGCGAAACCCCGACCGACGCCGAGGCCCTGCTCTGGTACCACCTGCGCGACCGCCGTCTCGCCGAACACAAGTTCCGGCGCCAGCGCCCGATCGGCCCGTACTTTGCGGACTTCGCCTGCCTCGAAGCAAAGCTGGTCGTGGAGCTGGACGGTGGCCAGCATGTGGACGCAGCTGCCCACGACGAGAACCGCACACGTTTCATCGAAGCCCAGGGCTATCGCGTGTTGCGATTCTGGAACCACGAAGTGCTGACGCAGACAGACGCGGTGCGGGAGCGGATCCTGCGGGCGCTGCAGGAAGACAGCCCTCACCCCAACCCTCTCCCGCAAGCGGGAGAGGGGGCAAGACAGCAAGCCGCCGTCCCATCGGACGAACGAGCCATACAAGACACCAGGAATCTCAAGCCATGAAACAAGTCCAAGACGCCTACATCGTCTCCGCCACCCGCACGCCCATCGGCAAGTCGCACCGCGGCTACTTCCGCAACTACCGCCCCGACGACCTGCTGGCCACCACGCTGCGCGCCGCGCTGGCCGCCGTGCCCAGCCTCGACCCCAAGGCCATCGAAGACATCATCTGCGGCTGCGCCATTCCCGAGTCGCAGCAAGGCCTGAACGTGGCGCGCATCGGCGCCGTGCTCGCGGGCCTGCCGACCAGCGTCGGCGGCATCACCGTCAACCGCTTCTGCGCATCCGGCCTCTCGGCCGTGCAGATGGCCGCCGACCGCATCCGCGTGGGCGAGGCCGACGTGATGATCGCGGCCGGTGTCGAGAGCATGAGCATGGTGCCCATGATGGGCAATTCGCCTTCGCTCTCGCCCTCGATCTTCGAGCGCGAAGGCGACGTGGGCATTGCCTACGGCATGGGCCTCACGGCCGAGAAGGTCGCGCAGCAGTGGAAGGTGAGCCGCGAGGCGCAGGACGAATTCGCGCTGGCTTCGCACCAGAAGGCGCTGGCCGCGCAGAAGGCCGGCAAGTTCGCCGACGAGATCACGCCGATCGAAGTGACCGACCGCACGCCGAACCTGGAGACCGGCGAGTCGATCGCCAAGACGCGCACCGTCAACCTCGACGAAGGCGCGCGCCCCGACACCAGCATCGAGGGCCTGGCCAAGCTGCGCACCGTGTTCGCCGCGCGCGGCACGGTCACGGCCGGCAACAGCTCGCAGACCTCGGACGGCGCCGGCGCGCTGATCCTGGCGAGCGAGAAGGCCGTGAAGCAGTACGGTCTCACGCCGCTCGCGCGCTTCGTGAGCTTCGCCAGCAAGGGCGTGCCGCCCGAGATCATGGGCATCGGCCCGATCGAGGCCATTCCGGCCGCGCTGCGCTACGCCGGGCTGAAGCACGAGGACATCGACTGGTTCGAGCTCAACGAAGCCTTCGCCGCGCAGTCGCTCGCCGTCATCAACACGCTGGGGCTCGATCCGTCGAAGGTCAACCCGATGGGTGGCGCCATTGCGCTGGGCCACCCGCTGGGTGCGACCGGTGCCATCCGCGCGGCCACCGTGGTGCACGCGCTGCGCCGCGAGAACCTGAAGTACGGCATGGTCACGATGTGCGTGGGCATGGGGCAGGGCGCGGCCGGCATCTTCGAGCGCGTCTGAGCATGCTCGCCGCGCGTACTGCAGTGCAGCACGCCGGCGTCCCGCACACGACTGCCCGAGCGCGACCACCGAAGGCACACTGCCGACCATGACCCCCACGCACCCCTTCGACAAAGCCCTGGAGCTCCACCACAGCGACATCCGCGTGGGGCACTTCACGGGCATGACCAGCCCCGACTACTGGAACATGGTCGGGCCCTTCGGCGGCACCACGGCGGCGCTCGCGCTGCAGGCGGTGCTGAGGCATCCCGACCTGCTGGGCGCGCCGATCGCGCTCACGGTGAACTACGCGGCGGCGCTCGAGGCCGGCGCGTTCGACATCCAGGCCACGGCCGTGCGCACCAACCGCTCGACGCAGCACTGGACGGTGCAGATCACGCAGGCCGGCGCCAGCGGCGCGCCCCACATGACGACCACCGCCACCGTGATCACCGCGGTGCGCCGCGAGACCTGGGGCGAGAACGACCTGCCGATGCCCGAGGTGCCCAGGGCCGAGGCGGTCGAGCGGATCACCATCGGCCCGTCGGGCGTGGCCTGGGTGCGCCAGTACGAGATGCGCCCGGTCAGCGGCAGCATTCCCTCGAAGTGGGACGGCAGCGGCCACCACAGCGAAAGCCGGCTCTGGCTGCGCGACGCGCAACCCCGGGCGCTGGACTTCACCTCGCTCGCGGCCATGAGCGACCTGTTCTACCCGCGAGTGTGGCTGCGCCGCGCCACGCCGGTGCCGGCGGGCACGGTGTCGATCACCACCTACTTCCACGCCAACGCGGCGCAGCTGGCCGAGGTGGGCACGGGCTACCTGCTGGGCAGCGCCACGGGGCAGCAGTTCAGCAACGGCTTCTTCGATCAGGCGGCGCAGCTGTGGAGCGAGAGCGGCATGCTGCTCGCCACGTCGAACCAGATCGTCTACTACAAGGAGTGAGCGTCATGGCGCAGACCAAGGCCGCACTGATCGTCGGCGCGGGCGATGCCACCGGCGGCGCCATTGCCCGGCGCTTCGCACGCGAAGGCTATGCCACCTGCGTGACCCGGCGCAGCCTCGACAAGCTGCAGCCGCTGGTGGCGCAGATCGAGGCCGACGGCGGCAAGGCGCATGCCTTCGCCTGCGACGCGCGCAAGGAGGAAGAAGTGGTCGCGCTGGTCGAGCAGATCGAGTCGACCATCGGGCCGATCGAGGTGCTGGTGTTCAACATCGGCGCCAACGTGCCCGAGAGCATCCTCACGGAGAGCGCGCGCAAGTACTTCAAGGTGTGGGAAATGGCCTGCTTCTCGGGCTTTCTCAACGGGCGCGAAGTGGCCAAGCGGATGGTGGCGCGCGAACTGCCGAACGGCGGCCATCGCGGCACGATCGTCTTCACGGGCGCCACGGCCTCGCTGCGCGGCGCGGCGAACTTCGGCGCCTTCTCCGGCGCCAAGATGGCCCTGCGCGCGCTGGCCCAGTCGATGGCGCGCGAGCTCGGGCCGCAGGGCATCCACGTCGCGCACGTGGTGGTCGACGGCGCCATCGACACCGAGTTCATCCGCAGCAACTTCCCCGAGCGCTATGCGCTGAAGGAGAGCGACGGCATCCTGAACCCCGACCACATCGCCGACACCTACTGGATGCTGCATTCGCAGCCGCGCGACGCCTGGACGCACGAGATCGACCTGCGCCCGTGGTCCGAGAAGTTCTGAAGAAAACACCGAGCAGGAGACAACGCCCGTGACCAAATTCGTGGACTTCTATTTCGACTTCGGCAGCCCCGCCGCCTACCTGGCCGCCGCGCAGCTGCCGCACGTGTGCGCCGACACCGGCGCCGAGCTGGTCTGGAAGCCGATGCTGCTGGGCGGCGTGTTCCAGGCCACGGGCAACCACTCGCCGGCCGACATCAAGCCCAAGGGCCCGTACATGAACGCCGACCTGCAGCGCTTCGCCAGGCGCTACGGCGTGCCCTTCGTGCACAACCCGCACTTTCCGGTCAACACGCTGCTGCTGATGCGTGGCGCCACCGGCCTCCAGATGAGCGAGCCGGCACGCTTCGGCGCGTACGTGGACGCGGTGTTCCATGCGATGTGGGTCGAGCCGAAAAACATGAACGACCCGGCGACGGTCGGCGCGGTCTTGCAGAATGCGGGCTTCGACGCCGCGGGCCTGCTCGCGCTGGCCGGCGCGCAGGACACCAAGGACCGCCTGAAGGCCGTCACGCAGGAAGCCGTGGAGCGCGGCGTGTTCGGCGCGCCCACCATGTTCGTCGGCGGCGACATGTTCTGGGGCCAGGACCGCCTCGATTTCGTGCGCGAAGCACTTTCCGCCTGAGCGGCGCCACCCGTTTTACCCAAGGACCTTTCCCATGAGCGACATCCTCGTCCACACCGAAGCCGGTGTGATGACCATCACTTTCAACCGCGTCGACAAGAAGAACTCGATCACCAGCAGCATGTACGGCGAGCTGGCCGACGCGCTGGCCACCGCCGAGGGCGATGCCGCCGTGCGCTGCGTGCTGCTGCAGGGCGACCCGACCATCTTCAGCGCCGGCAACGACATCGGCGACTTCCTCAACGGCCCGCCGTCGACGCAGGATTCGCCGGTGTTCCGCTTTTTGCGCGGCATCGCGACCTTTCCCAAGCCCATCGTCGCGTCGGTGTGCGGCCCGGCCGTGGGCATCGGCACCACCATGCTGTTCCATTGCGACCTGGTCTACGCGGGCGACAACGCCGCCTTCTCGATGCCTTTCGTGAACCTGGGCCTGTGCCCCGAAGCCGCTTCGAGCCTGCTGGTGCCGCAGATGCTGGGTTACCACCGCGCGGCCGAGGCGCTGCTGCTGGGCGAACCCTTCATGGCCGAGGCCGCGCTCGAGGTGGGCCTGGTCAACCGCGTGGTGCCGCCGACCGAGGCCAATGCCATTGCACAGATCCAGGCACGCAAGCTGGCCGCCAAGCCGCTGACCGCGCTGGTCGAAACCAAGCGCCTGCTGAAGAAGGCGCAGATGCCCGCCGTGCTGGAACGCATGGGCGAGGAGGGCGCGAGCTTCGGCCGCATGCTGCGCGAACCCGCGGCGCGCGAGGCTTTCGGCGCATTCATGGAAAAGCGCAAGCCCGATTTCTCGAAGGTCTGAGCGTTCCGCGCGCGAGAGAAGCAAAGGAAAGCGAGCGCAAGCTCGCGCGCTTACACTGGCCGGCGTGCAAGTTTTCGAGAATAAAACGTCTGCAACGCCCGGCCAACGGGCGAGTGCTGCTACTGAAAAAGTAGCAAGCGAGTTCACGCGCCGGCGTACTTTGGGTTTTCTTGCGGGCGCCGCCATGGTGCCCGCGCTGTCGCTGGCGCGCGTGCGCCCCTTGCGCATCGGCGTCATCGGTTCGTGGAGCGGGCCTTATGCGGGCGGCGGCCGGCAGTTCGATGCGGGCATGGCTGTCTGGCTGGCGGCGCACAACCAGCATGTCGCGGGCCGGCCGGTCGAGCTGCTGCGGCGCGACGTGGCCGGCAGCGCGCCCGAGCAGGCGCGCCGCCATGCGCAGGAGCTGGTCGAAGGCGAGCGCGTCGACCTGCTGACGGGCCTGGATTTCAGCTCCAACGCCTACGCGGTGGGCGCCGTCGCCGCGCAGGCCAGGCTCCCGCTCGTGGTGATGAACGCGGCCTCCTCGGGCATCACGGCGCGCTGCCCGTTCGCGGTGCGGGTGTCGTTCACCATCGGCCAGGTCACGCTGCCGCTGGCGCGCTGGGCGCTCCAGCAGGGGCTGCGCGACGTCTGCACGGTGGTGGCCGACTACGCCTCGGGCGTCGATGCCGAGAGCGCCTTCGTCTCGGGCATCACCGCGGGCGGCGGCCGGGTCGGCGCGATGCTGCGGGTGCCGCTGGCCACGCTCGACTACTCGGCCTACATGCTGCGGCTGCGCGAGCTGAAGCCGCAGGCGGTGTTCTTCTTCCTGCCTTCGGGGCAGATGCCGGCGAGCTTCCTCAAGTTCTGGCGCGACCGTGGCATGGCCGACACCGGCATCCGCCTGCTGGCCACCGGCGACGCCACCGACGACAACTACCTCGAAGGCATGGGCGAGCTGGCCGACGGGCTGGTCACCAGCCACCACTATTCGTTTGCGCACGACGCGCCGGCCAACCGCCGCTTCACGAGCGCCTTCCAGACGGAGTACGGCAATCACCTGCGCCCGGGCTATTTCGCGGTGGCGGCGCACGATGCGCTGGCCGCCATCGACGCGGCATGGAGCTCGCCGGCGGCGCGCGGGGCCAGTGGCGACAGGCTGGTGGACGCCTTCCGCGGCCTGGCGCTGGACAGCCCGCGCGGCCCGCTCGAGATCGACGCCCACACCCGCGACGTGGTGCAGACGGTGTACATCCGCCGCGTGGAGCGCCGCAACGGGCGCTGGATCAACCGGGAATTCGAGCGCTTCGAGCGGGTGCGCGACCCGGGCGTTTGACGGGGCGGCTGCTCAGTCGCTCGGCCGCCGAGCCGCTCAACTGCTTACTCGCCGGGCTGTTCGGCCGGCTTCTCGATCGGCCGCGGACGGCCGCTGTCGTCGATCGCCACGTAGGTGAAGGTCGCCTGCGTCACCTTGATGTACTCGCCCTGCGCCCGGAAGCGCTCAGCGAACACCTCGACCGTGACCGTGACCGAGGTGCGGCCGATGCGCACCAGCTTCGAATAGAACGAAAGAATGTCGCCCAGGCGCACCGGCTGCTTGAAGATGAATTCGTTGACGGCCACCGTGGCCTGGCGGCCCTTGGCGTAGCGCGCCGGGATCACCGAGCCGGCCAGGTCGCACTGCGCCATGACCCAGCCGCCGAAGATGTCGCCGTTGACGTTGCAGTCCGCCGGCATCGGGATGACCTTGAGCACCAGCTCCATGTCGGTGGGCAGGCTCTTGAGGGTGGCAGCGGCGGCGGCACTGGAAGTATCTGACATGGGCACAATCTGGAACAAACAAGCAACCACGATTGTCCTCCATGCGCCGCAGCGGCGAAGCCCTCCCCCCCACGCCCGTCCCTTCCCACACCGTGTCCGGCCACCCGCCGGAGCGCGGCGACCGCTCCGACTGGGCGACGCTGCGGCGCCTGTTTCCTTACCTCTGGCAATACAAATGGCGCGTGGCGGCCGCGCTGGCCTTCATGGTGGGCGCCAAGGTGGCCAACGTGGGCGTGCCGGTGCTGCTGAAGAACCTGGTCGACACGATGACGCCAAAGCCGGGTGCTCCCGACTTGGCCCAGGCGCTGCTCATCGTGCCCCTCGGGCTGCTGCTGGCCTACGGCCTGCTGCGCTTCTCGACCTCGCTGTTCGGCGAGCTGCGCGAGCTGATCTTCGCCAAGGCCACCGAGGGCACGGCGCGGCGCATTGCGCTGGAGGTGTTCCAGCACCTGCACTCGCTGAGCCTGCGCTTTCACCTGGAGCGCCAGACCGGCGGCATGACGCGCGACATCGAGCGCGGCACGCGCGGCGTGCACTCGCTGATCTCGATGTCGCTCTACAGCATCGTGCCCACCATCATCGAGCTGGTGCTGGTGCTCACCATCCTGGGCGTGAAGTTCGACTCGCTGTTCGTCTGGATCACCGCGGCCGCGCTGGTGCTGTACATCGGCTTCACCGTCACGGTGACCGAGTGGCGCACCCAGTTCCGCAAGACCATGAACGAGCTCGACTCGGTGGCGCAGAGCCGCGCGGTCGATTCGCTGCTGAACTACGAAACCGTCAAGTACTTCAACAACGAGGACTTCGAGGCCAAACGCTACGACGCCAGCCTCGACCGCTACCGCAAGGCCGCCATCAAGAGCCAGCGCACGCTGAGCATGCTCAACACCGGCCAGCAGGCGCTGATTGCCGTGAGCCTGGTGCTGATGCTGTGGCGCGC
Source organism: Variovorax sp. OK212 (assembly GCF_900112425.1). Classification (GTDB taxonomy): domain Bacteria; phylum Pseudomonadota; class Gammaproteobacteria; order Burkholderiales; family Burkholderiaceae_C; genus Variovorax. Next base: position 179,745 of record NZ_FOLP01000001.1, read on the forward strand.
CACCTCGGGCGTGGTCGAGGGGCGCATGACGCTGGGCGACCTGGTGATGGTCAACGCCTTCATGATCCAGCTCTACATTCCGCTGAACTTCCTGGGCGTGATCTACCGCGAGATCAAGCAGAGCCTGACCGACCTCGACAAGATGTTCGTGCTGATGGAGAAAGACCGCGAGGTGCGCGATGCGCCCGGCGCGCAGCCGCTGGCCGGCACCGACGCCACCGTGCGCTTCGAGGACGTGAGCTTTGCCTACGAACCCGCCCGGCCGATCCTGAAGCACGTGAGCTTCGAGATCCCGGCCGGCAAGACGGTGGCCGTGGTCGGCCCCTCGGGCTCGGGCAAGTCGACGCTGGCGCGGCTGCTCTACCGCTTCTACGACGTGCAGCAAGGCCGCATCACCATCGGCGGCGAAGACATCCGCGAGGTGCAGCAGTCCAGCGTGCGGCGTGCCATCGGCATCGTGCCGCAGGACACGGTGCTGTTCAACGACACGGTCGAATACAACATCGCCTACGGCCGCCCGGGCGCCACGCGCGACGAGGTGGAAAACGCCGCGCGCGCCGCGCGCATCCACGACTTCATCTCGGCCACGCCCAGGGGCTACGACACCACGGTGGGCGAGCGCGGCCTGAAGCTCTCCGGCGGCGAGAAGCAGCGCGTGGCCATTGCGCGCACGCTGCTGAAGAACCCGCCCATCGTGATCTTCGACGAGGCCACCTCGGCGCTCGACTCGGCTAACGAGCGCGCCATCCAGTCGGAACTGAAGAGCGCCGCGCAGGACAAGACCACGCTGGTCATTGCGCACCGGCTGTCGACGGTGGTCGACGCGCACGAGATCCTGGTGCTCGAAAGCGGCGTGATCGTCGAGCGCGGCACGCATGCCGAGCTGCTGGCCCGGCAGGGCCGCTACGCCCAGATGTGGGCTTTGCAGAAGAGCGAAGCGGCGCCGCTTCTCTAGCGCGATCATTCAATTCTTTTTCATCGATTCCAGGAGCTCTCACGTGTCGACCAAGATTCCCCTGCTGGTGCTCAACGGCCTGTCGAGCGCCCACCAGGCCCAGATTGCCGAGGTCTACGACATGACCTATGCCTTCGGCCCCGCCGAGCGCGCCGCCGCCATCGCCGAGCACGGCAAGAAATTCCGCGCGGTGCTGACCATCGGCGTGATCGGCATCACGCCCGAGGAAATCGCGGCCATGCCCGCGCTGGAGCTGATCTGCTGCATGGGCGCGGGCTACGAAGGCGTGCCGCTGGAGGCGACGCGTGCGCGCGGCATCGCCACGGCCAACGGCGCGGGCACCAACGACGACTGCGTGGCCGACCACGCCTTCGGCCTGCTGATCGGCATCGTGCGCGACTTCCGCATGCTCGACCGGATCTGCCGCGAAGGCGTGTGGCGCGACGCCATCGAGCAGCCGGCGAACGTGTCGGGCAAGAAGCTGGGCATCCTGGGGCTGGGCACCATCGGCCAGAAGATCGCCAAGCGGGCGGCGGCCTTCGACATGGAGGTCGGCTATCACAACCGCAAGCCGCGCGAAGGCTCGGCGCACCGCTACTTCGGCGACCTGAAGTCGCTCGCGGCCTGGGCCGACTTTCTGGTGCTGGTCGCGCCGGGCGGACCGGCGACCCGGCACATGGTGAATGCCGAAGTGCTCGACGCGCTGGGGCCGCGCGGCTACCTGGTGAGCATCGGCCGCGGCAGCGTGGTCGACACCGAGGCGCTGGCCGCGGCGCTGCGCGAGAAGCGCATCGCGGGCGCGGGCGTCGACGTGTACGAGAGCGAACCGAAGCGCCCCGAGCCGCTGGTCGGGCTGGACAACGTGCTGCTGACGCCGCACGTGGCGGGCTGGTCGCCCGAGGCCACGCAGAAGTCGGTCGACCACTTCCTCGCGAATGCCGAAGGGCACTTCGCGGGGCGCGGCGTCGTTACGCCGATCTGACGGGCTTGCGCCTTTTCCCTTCTCCTTCCCCTCTTTGGGGAAGGCTGGGACGGGGGCGGGCAGGGCGCCCGATGGACGCGCCGCTTGCGCCCACCCCCGCCCTCCCCCGGGAGGGGAGGGAGTCAAGCCAATACTGGTGGACGGTGCGAGGCCCAGCCGCACGCCTGGTCGTACGCATGCCCGAGCCGCAGCACATCGAGGTCCGCATGGATCGGCCCCGCCAGCTGCAGCCCCATCGGCAGGCCGCCTTCACCGAACCCCGCGCGCACATTCAAGGTCGGCAACCCCGCCAGCGTGAACGGCGTGACGATCTCCATCCAGCGGTGGTAGGTGTCGCTCTTCACGCCCGCGACTTCGTCGGGCCAGTGCAGCTCGGCGTCGAACGGGAACACCTGCGCCGTGGGCGCCACCACGAAGTCGAAGCGCTCGAACAGTTTCACGAACGCGCGGTACACGTTCGAGCGGTACAGCGACGCCTGGTACAGCGAGGCCGCGTCGAGGTGCCGGCTCTGCTCGATTTCCCATTGCGCCTCGGGCTTGAGCTGCGCGAACAGCTTCGGGTCGCTCATGTAGGCGCCCAGCTTGCCGCCCACCAGCAGTTGCCGCAGCCGCAGCCAGGCACTCCAGTTGTGCTCGCGCGGCACGTCGAGCGTGCAGGGCTCCACGCTGCAGCCGATGGTGCGGAAGGTGTCGAGCGCCTTCTCGCCGAGCTCGCGCACGCCGGGCGCCAGCGGCAGGTCGGGCCAGATGCTGCCCAGCCAGCCGATGCGCAGGCCCTTGCCGTCGCCTTCCAGCTGCAGCGTGTCGGGCGAGGGCAGGGCGTGCTCGGACGACAGCGGCACGCGCGCGTCGAAGCCTGACTGCACCGCCAGCAGCCGCGCCGCGTCTTCGACGGTGCGCGCCATCGGGCCGTCGGTGGCCAGTTGCTGGAAGAACAGCTCGTCGTCGGGGTTGCCCGGCACGCGCCCGCGCGAAGGCCGCATGCCGATCACGTTGTTGAAGGCCGCCGGGTTGCGCAGCGAGCCCATCATGTCGCTGCCGTCCGCCACGGGCAGCATGCCCAGGGCCAGCGCCACGGCCGCGCCGCCGCTGCTGCCGCCCGCGCTGCGCTCGGGCGCATAGGCGTTGCGCGTGATGCCGAACACGGTGTTGTAGGTGTGCGAGCCCAGCCCGAACTCGGGCGTGTTGGTCTTGCCGATGACGACGGCGCCGGCCGCCCTGGCGCGCGCCGCGTGCAGGCTGTCGGTGCGCGCCGGCGAACGCGGCGACAGCGGCGAACCCATCGAGGTCGGCAGGCCGGCGGCGTGGCTCAGGTCCTTCACGGCCAGCGGAAAGCCGTGCATCCAGCCGCGCCGCTCGCCGCGCGCCAGTTCGGCGTCGCGCTCGCCGGCTTCGGCCAGCACCTGCGCCGTGTCGCGCAGCGAGACGATGGCGTTGAAGCGCGGGTTCAGCGCCTCGATGCGGGCCAGCGAGGCCTGCATCACTTCGCGGCAGGAGACGTCGCGCGAGGCGATGCGGCGGGAGAGTTCGGTGGCGCTGAGCGCAAGCAGGTCGTCGGCTGAGGGCATGGCAGGGGCGGCGCGTGCGGAAAAGGGAGGGGCACCCAGTATGGCGCGGCGCTCGCATAATCGCCGCGTATGGAAACAAAGTGGCTAGAAGACTTCATCAGCCTGGCTGAGACCCGCAGCTTCAGCCGCTCGGCTCAATTGAGGCATGTGACCCAGCCGGCGTTCTCGCGCCGCATCCAGGCGCTCGAAGGCTGGGCCGGCACCGACCTGGTCGACCGCAGTTCGTACCCGACGCGGCTCACGCCGGCGGGGCAGACGCTCTACAGCCAGGCCATCGAGATGCTGCAGTCGCTGCAGAGCACGCGCGCCATGCTGCGCGGGCACTCGGCCGCGGGGCAGGACGTGATCGAGTTCGCCGTGCCGCACACGCTGGCCTTCACCTTCTTCCCGGCCTGGGTCACCACGCTGCGCGAGCACTTCGGGCCCATGAAGAGCCGGCTCATCGCGCTCAACGTGCACGACGCGGTGCTGCGGCTGGTCGAAGGCAGCTGCGACCTGCTCATTGCCTACCACCACCCCTCGCAGCCGCTGCAGCTGGACGCCAACAAGTACGAGATGGTCAGCCTGGGCGAGGAAACCGTGGCGCCCTGGGTCAAGGCCGATGCCGACGGCGCGCCGCGCTACCGGCTGCCGGGCCGCCCCGGCCAGCCGCTGCCGTACCTGGGCTATGCGCCGGGCGCCTACCTGGGCCGCGTGGTCGACCAGTTGCTCAAGGAGTCGGGCACCGCCATCCACCTCGACCGCGTGTACGAGACCGACATGGCCGAAGGCCTGAAGGTGATGGCGCTCGAAGGCCATGGCATCGCCTTCCTGCCGCAGAGCGCGGTGCGCAAGGAAATCAAGGCGCGCAAGCTTGTGAGCGCGCTGCCGCCCGAGATCGACAGCCTGGAGGCGACGATGGAAATCCGCGCCTACCGCGAGCGCCCCACCGCGCCGGCCCCCGTGAAGACCGGCACCGGCCGCGCCGCCGCCAAGACCGTGCCGGTGGACGGCGCCCTGCAGCCCAAGCGCACGGCCGATGCGCTGTGGTCGTACCTGGTGGGCACCCAGCCGCCGGGCTGATGGTCCAGAATTTGTGCACCGCACAATCTATAAATGCCGCGCATGGCCCTCCCCGCATACGGCATTGGCGCCCCGAGCCGGGCGCCACTACAGTCGCGGCTGCTTTTTCGCCGCTGTCACAAGCAACATCTTCGGCACGCGTCAATCGCGTGCTTTTTTTTAGCCGAGGAACCTGTATGAGCGCCAATTTCAGGACAGAGCACGACTTCCTCGGCGAGAAGCAGATCCCCGCCATCGCCTACTGGGGCGTGCACACGGCGCGGGCCGTCGAGAACTTCGCCATCTCCGGCACGCGCATCTCGGCCATGCCCGACCTGGTGCGCGCGCTGGCCTACGTGAAGAAGGCCGCCACGCGCGCCAACGCCGACCTGGGCGCCATCGACCGCGACCGCGCGGCGGCCATCATCCTGGCCTGCGAGGACATCATCGACGGCAAGCTGCTCGACGAGTTCGTGGTCGACGTCATCCAGGGCGGCGCGGGCACCTCGACCAACATGAACGCCAACGAGGTCATCTGCAACCTCGCGCTGGAAAAGCTGGGCCACGAGAAGGCGCGCTACGACGTGCTGCACCCCAACGACCACGTCAACGCCTCGCAGAGCACCAACGACGTGTACCCCACGGCGGTGCGGCTGGCGCTGTGGTTCGCCATCGGGCGGCTGCTCGAGGCCATGGCCTCGCTGCGCAAGAGCTTCGAGGCCAAGGCGCTGGAGTTCAAGGACATCCTGAAGATCGGCCGCACCCAGCTGCAGGACGCCGTGCCCATGACGCTGGGCCAGGAGTTCCTGACCTACGCGATCATGATCGGCGAGGACGAGGCCCGCCTGGGCGAGGCGCGCGCGCTGATCGAGGAAATCAACCTCGGCGCCACCGCCATCGGCACCGGCATCAACGCGCCGCTCGGCTATGCCAACCTGGCCTGCCAGTACCTTGCCGAGCAGACCGGCGTGCCGCTCAAGCAGGCCGCCAACCTCATCGAAGCCACCCAGGACACGGGGGCCTTCGTGCAGCTGTCGGGCGTTCTCAAGCGCGTGGCCACCAAGCTCAGCAAGACCTGCAACGACCTGCGCCTGCTGTCCAGCGGCCCGCAGGCCGGCTTCGGCGAAATCAGGCTGCCGGCGCGGCAGGCGGGCTCGTCGATCATGCCGGGCAAGGTCAATCCGGTGATCCCGGAGGTGATGAACCAGGTGGCGTTCGAGGTCATCGGCAACGACATCACCGTCACGATGGCTTCGGAGGCCGGCCAGCTGCAGCTCAATGCCTTCGAGCCGATCATGGGCTGGAGCCTGTTCAAGAGCATCCAGCACCTGGGCAAGGCCTGCAACACGCTGCAGAAGAACTGCGTCGAAGGCATCGAGGCCAACCGGGAGTTCCTCGCCAAGAGGGTGCGCGAGTCGGTCACGCTGGTCACCGCGCTCAATCCGCTCATCGGCTACGAAAAGGCCGCGCTCATCGCCAAGACCGCGCTGGCCACGGGCGGCCCGATCGATCTCGTGGCCGAGTCGCTGGGCATCATGACGCGCGCCGAGATGGAGGCGCTGCTCGTGCCGGAGAATCTCACCCAGCCGGTGCGCCTCACGGCCGCGCCGGTTCCACCGGCCGCCGAGCCGTCGGGCGCTGCCCCGGGCACAAAGGCTGCTTAGTGAAAGTCGGACAATGCCAGGAGGCAGGATCGCACCAGGCTGGCGCCCTCATGCGCCGTCGCGGTGCAGTGCGCGCGCAGATGCACCGGGTTGGTCCGGGTATCACGCAAAATGTGAATGTCTAGAATTTAGTTGTATCTGTTTCAGTCACCCTCAGGAGTCTTACGTATGAAAAAACAAGTATTGGCATTGGCAATTGCGGCACTGGCCGCCGGCGGCGCGATGGCTCAGGCCAATGACACCCTGGCCAAGATCAAGGCCTCGGGCGTCATCACTGAAGGCGTGCGCGAATCCTCCGGCCTGTCCTACACGCTGGGCAACGGCCAGTACACCGGCTTCCACTACGACGTCTGCGCCAACATCATCAAGGACCTCGAGAAGGCCGCCGGCAAGAAGCTCGAAGTCAAGTACCAGCCCGTGACCTCGCAGAACCGCATTCCGCTCGTGCAGAACGGCACCGTGGACATCGAGTGCGGCTCGACCACCAACAACGCCACCCGCCAGAAGGACGTGGCTTTCGGCGTGACCACCTACGTCGAAGAAACCAAGATCGTCGTCAAGGCCAACTCGGGCATCAACTCGCTGGCCGACCTGAAGGACAAGACGGTCGCCACCACCACCGGCACCACGCCGCTGCAGACCGTGCGCAAGCAAAAGCGTGCCGAGAACCTGACCTTCAAGGAGGTCTACGGCAAGGACCACTCCGACAGCTTCCTGCTGCTGGAAACCGGCCGCGCCGACGCCTTCGTGATGGACGGCTCGATCCTGGCTGCCCTGGCCGCCAAGTCGAAGTCGCCCAAGGACTACAAGATCCTGTCGGACGTGCTGGCCGTCGAGCCCATCGGCATCATGATCCGCAAGGACGACCCGGCCTTCAAGAAGGCCGTGGACGACAGCATCAAGGCACAGGCCAAGTCGGGCGAGCTGACCAAGCTGTACGACAAGTGGTTCCTCAAGCCGATCCCGCCCGCTGGCGTGACCATCAACCTGCCGCTGGGCGAAGCCACCAAGAACGCTTGGGCCAACCCGAACGACAAGCCGGCTGAAGAGTACGTCACCAAGGAATAAGCGGCGCGTCGCTGCGTGAATGACGCCCACCTTTCACGGTGGGCGTTTCTTTTCAAGGGACAGGTTTTCTAAGTGCTGAAGGAGTGAATGAACATGGGCAACTGGGATTGGCAGGTCTTCCTGCAAGACCCCGGGGGGGATTACCCGACTTACCTGCAATGGATGCTGTCGGCCTGGGGCTGGACGGTGTCGGTTGCATTGCTGGCGCTGATCGTCGCGCTGGTACTCGGCTCGCTGGTCGGCATCATCCGCACGCTGCCCGACAGCCCGTGGCTGGTGCGCCTGGGCAACGCCTGGGTGGAGCTGTTCCGCAACATCCCGCTGCTGGTGCAGATCTTCCTCTGGTACCACGTGATTCCGGCGCTGATTCCCGTCATGAAGGGCGTGCCGAGCTTCATCCTCGTGGTGCTGGCGCTGGGCTTCTTCACTTCCGCACGCATTGCCGAGCAGGTGCGCTCGGGCATCCAGGCGCTGCCCAAGGGCCAGCGCTACGCGGGCATGGCGGTGGGGTTCACCACGCCACAGTACTACCGCTACGTGATCCTGCCCATGGCGTACCGCATCATCCTGCCGCCTCTCACGAGCGAGACGATGAACATCTTCAAGAATTCGTCCGTCGCGTTCGCCGTGTCGGTCACCGAACTCACCATGTTCGCCATGCAGGCGCAGGAAGAAACCTCGCGCGGCATCGAGGTCTACCTTGCGGTGACGGCGTGCTACGTGGTGTCGGCGCTCATCATCAACCGGCTCATGGCCTACATCGAGAAGAAGACCCGCGTGCCGGGCTTCATCGTCTCGGCCAGCGCCGGCGGCGGAGGACACTGACATGAATCTGGACCTGTCCTTCTACAACTGGGACGTCATCAGCAACTTCGTCGTCAAGGGCTTCTACTTCAGCATCATGCTGACGGTGGTGGCCACGATCGGCGGCGTGATCTTCGGCACCCTGCTGGCGCTCATGCGCCTGTCGGGCAAGAAGTGGCTCGATGCGCCCGCGGCCCTGTACGTCAACGGCATGCGAAGCATCCCGCTGGTGATGGTGATCCTGTGGTTCTTCCTGCTGGTGCCGGCGTCGTTCTATTCGCTGTTCGGCTCGGTGGGCTCCAACTACCGTTCCGAAATCTCGGCCGTGATCACCTTCGTCGCGTTCGAGGCGGCCTACTTCAGCGAGATCATGCGCGCGGGCATCCAGTCGATCCCGCGCGGCCAGGTCAACGCCGGCCAGGCCGTGGGCATGACCTACGGCCAGAACATGCGTCTCGTGGTGCTGCCGCAGGCGTTCCGCAACATGCTGCCGGTGCTGCTCACGCAGACCATCATCCTGTTCCAGGACACCTCGCTGGTCTACGCCATCGGCGCCTACGACATGCTCAAGGGCTTCGAGACGGCCGGCAAGAACTTCGGCCGCCCCATCGAGGCCTACCTGCTGGCGGCCGTCGTCTACTTTGTCATGTGCTACGCCCTTTCCTGGCTGGTGAAGCGCCTGCACAAGAAAATCGCCATCATTCGCTGACCCGCGTGCTGAACCGGAGAGAAAGAAATGTCCGAAAAAATGATTGAAATCAAGAACGTATCGAAGTGGTACGGCCCGGTGCAGGTGCTCAACGATTGTTCGGTGAGCATCTCCAAGGGCGACGTGGTGGTGGTGTGCGGGCCTTCGGGCTCGGGCAAGTCCACCCTCATCAAGACCGTGAACGCGCTCGAGCCCTTCCAGAAGGGCGAGATCACCGTCAATGGCATCCCGCTGCACGACCCCAAGACCAACCTGCCCAAGCTGCGCTCCAAGGTCGGCATGGTGTTCCAGCACTTCGAGCTGTTCCCGCACCTGTCGGTGACCGAGAACCTCACGATCGCTCAGATCAAGGTGCTGGGCCGCTCGCCCGAGGAAGCCAAGACCCGCGGCATGAAGATGCTCGACCGCGTGGGCCTGATGGCGCACAAGGACAAGTTCCCCGGCCAGCTGTCCGGCGGCCAGCAGCAGCGCGTGGCCATCGCCCGTGCCCTGTCGATGGACCCGATGGTGATGCTGTTCGACGAACCCACCTCGGCGCTCGACCCCGAGATGGTCGGCGAAGTGCTCGACGTGATGGTGAGCCTGGCCAAGGAAGGCATGACCATGATGGTGGTCACGCACGAAATGGCCTTCGCCCGCAAGGTGGCGAGCCGCGTGATCTTCATCGACGTGGGCGGCAAGATCCTGGAAGACTGCCCGAAGGACGAGTTCTTCAACCATCCCGAGAACCGCCAGCCGCGCACCAAGGACTTCCTGAACAAGATCCTGCAGCACTGACGAGCCGCTGCCGGGTTCGGTCAAAAGGGGCCGCGCTTCAAGAGCGCGGCCCCTTTTTCATTGGTGGCGGGCGCTGTGCACGCGATCTATTTCGTGCCGGGGCCCGCCGCAAGCACCTTGTCGAAGAACGCCGGAATCTCGCTGCCCAGCCGCACCAGCAGCGCCTTGCGGTCGAAGCCCGGCGGATCGGCCCGGACATCCCCGTCGTCGGTCGGGATCGCACTGGAGGGAGTGTCCATGAAGGCGAAATGCCAGGCGTCGGGAATCCGCTGGAGTTCGGCGTCGGGCATGTTCTGCGCGACCCATTCGGCATGGAAGCGCGGAACGAGAAAGCGGTCCTGCTGCGCCTCGTAGATCCGCGTGGGCACGCGGATGTCCGCGAGCGAAGCGGCCGTGAAGGGTGCGCCGGCCGGGGCCATCGCCACGATCGCCCGGACCCGGGGGTCGCGCAGCGAAGGCAACAGCATTGGCGACATCGGGGCCGTCGCCGTGCTGGCTGGCGCGCCGGCATTGCGCCCGACGCCGCAAAAGATCGGGTCGGCGGCGCGCTCGCTCGCGCAATGGCCGGCGATGCGCGACAGGTCGACCTGCCCGCCGGCGAGCGCCAGCACCGTGTAGCCGCCGGCCGAATGACCCAATGCGCCGATGCGAGGGCCTTGTGCGTCGCCGGCGATCCTGTCCTTCCACAGCGGGTCTTTCAACAGCACGTCGATCACGTGGGAGATCTGCCGCGGCCGTTGCGTGAAGTAGGCCGCCGCGCCTTGCTGCAGCAGTGCGCCGTCCTGCCAGTTGTCCCCCGGATGGCGGATGGCCGCGACCAGGTAGCCGCTCCGCGCGAGCGCTTCGGCCAGGCTGGTGTGGCCCAGTTCGGTGCCGCCGACGCCATGGCTCAACACGATCAGTCCCTTGAAGCGCTCCTCGGGCGGCGCCTGGATGGCCACGCGTACCGTGAACGGTCCCATCGGAATGGCGCGGGCGGCGGCCTGTGTCGGGTAGTAGAGCGCGACCATGGTGGGCGCGGCGTCCGGTGCCCCGCCCGGAAGACTCAATGAGCGCCAGCCGGCTTCGGCGGCCATGAGCTGGAACGACAGCAGCAAGCCCGAGGCGAGCAGCAGGACCTGGCGGAAAACGGTGCGCATCGCGGATCTCCTGGACGGGGTCGGTGGAGTGCGCATGGTTGCCGCGCGCCGCCGCAAGGTCCATGTGGATGCGATGAAGTGCGCGAAAGGCGGCGCGAAATGACCGCATGACGCGCGTGCGCCGGGCTCCGCTATCCCGTCGCCACGATCACATGCGCCTGGATTTTGCCGGCGACCGGGCCTTCGCCATGGCGACCGGCGATCGCCTCCGTTGCGCGGTCCGTGGCGAGCTGAAGCAAGCCGGCGTCGCGCGCCTCGATTTCGCCGCGCAGCGGCGTTCCCTGGCAATAGGCGGTGGCGACCTCACGTGCCGAGGGCGCGCGGCTCACTTTCTCGTGCGTCTCGATCCCGATGCTGGCGAACCCTGCGCGGCCCACATCCGCGCGGATCAACGCGATGTCGTGGTAGCCGTGCGGTGTGCGGGCGAGGAACCGCGGCGGGTCGTGCGGAAACACCGTGGCGACGGCATGGGTGACCTCGTCGGCGAAGGCGTTCTCTTCGATGCGGTCCCAGACACTGAAGACGAAGCGCCCACCGGGCCTCAGCACCCGGCGCGCCTCGGCGTAGCCGGCGACCCGGTCGGGGAAGAACATCGCGCCGAACTGGCAGCAGACCACATCGAACGAGGCATCCTCGAATGGCAGCTGCAGCGCGTCCGCCTGCCGCCATTCGATGCGGCTGTCAGACCCCAGTCGGGTGGCGGCATAGTCGAGCATGGGCTGGTTGAGGTCGCTCACCACGTAGCGCGCGTTGGCGCCGAGCAGGGGCGCCAGCGCCCGCGTGACCACGCCGCTGCCGGCCGCCGTCTCCAGCACCGAGCCGGGCGAGGAGGCCGCGACGAGCGCCGCCATGTCGGTGGCATAGCCCGCGAAGATCAGCGGGACCATCAGCGTGTCGTAGAACTTCGGGATCGAGCCCGAGAACAGCTTGTCGCTTTCAGCCATGAGAGAGACCTCCTCGAAGGCGCTGGGCGGCGTGCTGCCGCACCCTTCCCAGAGCGGGCCATGTCTCCCCGGCGAGTCCGCCGCCTGGCGCAGCGCAGGTGACGGATACGCGATGGTGCGCCGCGCATGCCGTCCCCGTCAACGTCCCCCCAAAGGCGACGCGGCTCAGAGCAGGCGGGCGATGCGCTGCGTCAGCAGATCGAAGAACCCCTGCGCGTCGCCCTCGGCGATCCAGGTCACGTTGGCGGGCTTCTTCAGGCCGCCGTACCAGTCGACCACCGTCTGGCCGAAGCCGAGGCCCTCGCGGCTGTCGACCTCCACGTTCACCTTCCGGCCCTTGAACAGCGAGGGCTGCAGCAGGTAGGCGACCACGGTGGCGTCGTGCACCGGGCCGCCGGTCAGGCCGTAGTACTGCATGTCGTGCTGCACGTAGGCGTCGAGGATGTCGGCCACCGTCCGGCCGGCCTGGTTGCCGATGCCGCGCAGCGTCGCGATGCGCTCGGGGCTGGTCAGCACCTTGTGCGTCAGATCGAGCGGCAGCATGGTGATCGGCACGCCGCTCTTCAGCACGATCTCGGCCGCATGCGGGTCGGCGAAGACATTGAACTCCGCGGTCGGCGTGATGTTGCCGCCGTTGAAGTGCGCGCCGCCCATGAGCACCAGCTCGCGCAGGCCGCGCGTGATGTCGGGGGCCTGCGTCAGCGCCAGCGCGAGGTTGGTCTCGGGCCCGAGCATGGCGAGCGTCACGCTTTTTTCGGGCGCCGCGCGCAGCGTTCGGATCAGGTAGTCGACCGCATTGCCGTCCGCCAGCGGCTGGCTCGGCGCGTGCACCTTGACGCCGGTGATGCCTTCGCTGCCGTGGATGTCGGCCGCATGGATCGGCGTGCGCAGCAGGGGCCGCGGCGCGCCGGCATAGACCGGAATGTCGGGCCGCCCGGCCCACTCGCGCGCGAGCCGCGCATTGCGCGAGGTCTTGGCCAGCGGCACGTTGCCGGCCACGGTGGTCAGTGCCTGGATCTTCAGTTGCTCGGGCGAGGCCATGGCGAAGAGCAGCGCGATCACGTCGTCGGCACCGGGGTCGGTGTCGATGATCAGCGTGTGCACCGTGCCGCCGCCGGGTGCGGTGGCGTCGGCGGCATGGGCTTTCGAGGCAATGAAGCTGGCGGTCAAGAGGGCGAGTCCAACGAGAAGAACCGAAGAAAAGAACGCGAAGCCAGTGCATCGCGCGGCGCGGGCATCGGATCGCGGGTGCATTGTCGGCGGTGAGGCACGGGCTTACAACGGTGCGCCCACCAGCCGCCGCGCGAAGAACGCCAGGATCTCGTCGCGCGCCGCCAGCGTCGGCTGCCCCGCTTCGTCGATCAGGTGCGCCGTGACCACGCTGTGCGGGCTGGCCACCACCTGCGCGAAGAAGGGCGGCGTGTTCGGGTTGGCCGCGCTGTCGGGCAGCACGCGCGCGACGAAGCGTTCGCCCAGTGCCTGCGAGAAGGCCGCGAAGCGCTCGGCCTTGCAGAACCTGTCGCCGTCGAAGCGGTAGGCCATCACCGTCAGGTCTTCGCGCTCCAGGCGCTGGCGCACGGCGGCCAGTTCGTCGGCCGCCACGTTCATGCCGGCGGGGTCGTCCAGCGGCAGCGAAGGCTGGCACACCACCGGCGCGAGCATGGCCGGCTCCATCATCATCGAGAGCGCGAAGTTGCCGGTGAAGCACATGCCGATGGCGCCCACGCCCGGCCCGCCGCATTCCTCGTGCGCGAGCCGCGCGAGCGCGCGCAGCCATCGCGTCACGGGGCTCGACGCGTTCGATGCGAAGGCGCGGAACTCGGCGCTCACGCAGGCGCGCCTGAACACCAGGGTGCCTTCCTCGGCGCCGGGCACCGCGCCGTCGCGCCCGAACAGCGAGGGCATGTAGACCGTGAAGCCGGCGTCGCGCACCCAGCGGGCGAAGCGCGCGACGTGCGGGCTGATGCCGGGCATCTCGGTCATCACGACCACCGCGGGGCCATGGCCGGTGACATGAACCTTCTTCCCGATGCCGTCGAGGGTGATCTGGCGCGGGGTGAAGTCCTCGAGCGGGTCGTCCTGGTCCAGGGAACGCGTGGGTGCCATGGGTGTCTCCTTCGTCGTTCAGAGCGCCGGCGCCGGGTGGACGAGATGCTGCAGATGCGCATAGCCCGCGGCGCGCGCGAAGTCGGGCAGCCGCCAGACCTCGCCGCCCACGCCCCAGGCGCCGTCGGGCACTTCGCTCATCACCACCGAGGTGGCGAGGCGGCGCTTGTCGTCCGCCGGCAGCGCCTCTTGGAACGCGGCGTGCACATGGGCGGTGAAGCGGCTGCGCGATGCATCGTCGAGCACACCGGCGGGCAGGTGCGCGAGCACGGTGCACGGCAGCAGTTGCGCGCTCAGGTCCACGCCGCCGCAGGTCCATGCGCCGGCGGCGGCTTCGTCGACGAGCACCCAGCACATGGCGCGCGCACGGGGATCGTCGGGCATCTGCTCGGCGGCGGCCGCTGCGTCGTTGAGCTTGCGGACCAGGGTGGAGCGGCTCTCGCCGGGAAACGAGCCTTGGGGAATCTTCACGAAGAGGGTGGGCATGTGCGCTCGGCCTTGGCGGCCCGATGGAAACTGAGAGGCTTGTATTGGGCCGCTCGCATCGCCAGAATGACAGTGTCCAATTTGACTGTTTCAGGGCGTTATCGGACAACCATCGACATGCACGATTTCACCGTCCTGGTGCTCCCCGGCGCCTTCAACTCCAGCGTCGCGGTCACGCTCGACATTCTCGGCGCCGCACGGGCCGTGGCCGCGCGTGCGGGCGTTGCGCCGCCGCGGTGGCGGCTGTGCTCGGTGCAGGGCGGCCCGGTGAAGCTGCAGGCCGGCATGACGCTCGACACCACGCGCCTGCCGGTGCGCCCGCGCGACGACCGCTCGACGTGGGTGGTGCCGGGGCTCGGCCTCAACACGCCCGGCGAGATCCGCCAGTGCCTGGAGACCGACGACGCGGCCAAGGCCATTGCGGGCCTCGTGCGCCACGCCAAGGCGGGTGGGCAGGTCGCGGCTTCATGCTCGGCCGTGTTCCTGCTGAACGCCGCGGGGCTGCTTCAGGGCCGGCGCGCGACCACGTCGTGGTGGTACGCGCCGCTGCTCGCGCGCATGGCGCCGGGCTGCACGGTCGATGCCGACCGCATGGTGTGCGCCGACGGCCCCGTGGTCACGGCGGGCGCCGCGTTCGCGCAGACCGACCTGATGCTGCACCTGCTGCGCGAGCGCTGCGGCAGCGCGCTCACCGACCTGGTCTCGCGCATGCTGCTGATCGACGGGCGCCAAGCGCAGTCGCCGTTCATCGTGACGGAGGTGCTGGCCAACGGCAACGAACTGGTGGCGCGGCTCACCGCGCGGGTGGAGTCGGCCTTGCCGGACGCGCCTTCGGTGAGCGTGCTGGCGCGCGAGTTCT
Source organism: Variovorax sp. OK212 (assembly GCF_900112425.1). Taxonomy (GTDB): domain Bacteria; phylum Pseudomonadota; class Gammaproteobacteria; order Burkholderiales; family Burkholderiaceae_C; genus Variovorax. Next base: position 194,847 of record NZ_FOLP01000001.1, read on the forward strand.
GCATGTCGCAGCGAACGCTCGCGCGCCACATCGAGAAGGCCACCGGCAAGAGCACGCAGGCCTTGGTGCAGGGCGTGCGGCTGCGGCGGGCCCGCGCGCTGCTCGAAACCAGCCGCATGACGGTCGAGCAGGTGGCCGGCGCCGTGGGCTACCAGGACGCCACGGCGCTGCGGCGGCTGATGAAGAAGATGGCGGGCGCCAACCCCAGCCGTTACCGGGGCCAGGGCCACTGAGGCGCCCGCGGTTCGCGGTTCCCGCTTACTTCTTGCGCGCGGCGATCGCCTGCTCGGCCTTGGCCACCAGGTCGGCGCCCACGGTCGGCTTCCACTTGTCGTACACCGGGCGCGTGGCCTTCACGAACGCGTCGCGCTCGGCCGGCGTGAGGCTGGTCACGGTCACGCCCATGCCGGCAATGTCCTTGAGCACGGGCTTGTCGGCTTCCACCAGGCCCTTGCGCGCGATGGCGATTTCTTCCTTGCCCGCGTCGACGGCGGCCTGGCGCACGATGGCCTGGTCGGCCGGCGTCCACGAGGCCCAGATTTCCTTGTTCACCACGAACACCAGCGGGTCGGCCACGTAGCCCCAGGTGGTGACGAACTTCTGGCCCACGTTCTGCATCTTCAGCACCGTGAAAAGGAACAGCGGGTTCTCCTGGCCGTCGACCGCGCCGCTGGCGAGCGCGGGCTGCGCATCGGCCCAGCTCATCTGCGTGGGATTGGCGCCCAGCGCGGTGAACATGTCGGAGTAGATGGGCGAGCCGACCACGCGGATCTTCATGCCCTTGACGTCGGCCGGCGACTTGATCGGCCGCTTGGAGTTGGTGATCTCGCGGAAGCCGTTCTCGCCCCAGGCGAGCGGCACCACGCCGGCCTTGTCGAGGGTCTTGAACATGTCCTTGCCGACCTCGCCCTGCGTGAGCGCATCGATGGCCGCGTAGTCGGGCATCAGGAAGGGCATGGAGAACAAGTTGAGCTGCTTGACCTGCGGCGACCAGTTGATGGTCGAGCCCACGGCCATGTCGATCACGCCCTGGCGCAGCGCGCTGAACTCGCGCGTCTGGTCGCCCTGAATGAGCGACACGCCCGGGTACAGCTTGATGTTGATGCGGCCCTGCGTGCGCTCCTTCACCATGTCGGCCCAGATCTTCCCGGCCTGGCCCCAGGGCGTGGGCGGGCCGAGCACCAGCGACATCTTGTATTCGGGCTTGTAGGCGGCCTGTGCCATGGCGCCGGACGAGAACATGCCCAGGGCGGTGGCTGCGGCAGCGAGGCCGAGCAGGGTGCGGCGGAATTTCATGAGAGGTCTCCTGGTGGTTTTTTGAAGAGCGGACAGAAACGGATCAGTAGCCGAGCTTGTGCGGCAGCCACAGCGCGAGTTGCGGAAAGGCGATGACCAGCACCATCACCACGAACATCGAGAACAGCAGCCAGCCGACCCAGCGCACGGTCTCCTCCATGCGCACGCCGGCGATGCGGCACGACACCATGAGGTTCACCGCGAGCGGCGGCGTGAACTGGCCCAGCGCCACCTTCAGCGTGAGGATCACGCCGAACCACACCGGGTCCCACTTGTAGTACTGCACGATCGGCCACAGCAGCGGCACGAAGATCAGGAAGATCGACACGCCGTCCAGGAACATGCCGACCGTGATCAGCAGCAGGATCAGCAGCGCCAGCACCCCGTATTCGCCCAGGCCCGAGTTCACGATGGCATGGGCCACCGGATCGATCACGCCCAGCGTCGACAGCGAGTACGCGAAGATGCCCGCGAGCGACACCACGATCAGGATCACGGCCGACAGCTCGCCCGACTCGCGCAGGATCACGAACAGGTCGCGGACCTTGATCGTGCGGTGCACCACCATGCCCACGAACAGCCCGTAGAACACCGCCACCACGGCCGCCTCGGTGGGCGTGAACCAGCCCAGGCGCATGCCGCCCAGAATGAGCACCGGCGCCGCCAGGCCCCAGCTGGCTTCGCGCAGGCTCCTCCAGAACGGCGGGCGCGGCAGCGCGGCTTCGAGCGTGCCCATGTGGTGCTTGCGCGCCAGCCACACGGCCGGAACCATGAGCGCGAGGCCGGCCAGGATGCCCGGGATCATGCCGGCCGCGAACAGCGCGGGCACCGAAGCATTGGGCACCAGCACCGAGTAGACGATGAAGGCCACCGAGGGCGGGATCAGGATGTCGGTTGCCGCGGCGGCGCCCACCACGCTGGCCGCGAAAGGCTTCGGGTAGCCCGCGCGCGCCATGGCCGCGATCATCACGCCGCCCACCGCGGCGGCCGTGGCCGGACCCGAGCCCGAGATGCCGCCCATGAACATCGCCACCGCAATGGTCACCAGCGGCAGCATGCCCGGGCCGCGCCCCACGATGGCAATGGCGAAGTTCACCAGCCGCAGTGCCACGCCCGAGCGGTCGAAGATGGAGCCGACCAGCACGAACATCGGAATGGCCAGCAGCGGGTACTTGCCCAGGCCGGCGTAGAAGTTCTGCGGCACGGCCAGCAGGCCGAACCACTGGGCATCGCCGTTGGCCAGCGCGATGCAGGCCGCGCCCGCCAGGCCCAGCGCGGCGCCGATGGGCACGCCCACCAGCATCATGGCGACGAAGGCAACGAAGAGCAGGGTGGCGATCACTTGGCGGCGCCTTTGCTGTCCGAGGCGTAGTTGGTCTTGCGGCCGCGGCGCACCATGAGGCCCACGGCGCGCAGTGCAATCGCATAGGACACGATCGGCAGCCAGATCGAGTACCACCAGGCCGGCAGCCCGATGCCCGGCGTGGTCTCCTCGAAGCGGTAGTCGTCCCACACCATGCGCAGGCTGAGCGTGCCGATCAGCAGGAACAGGATGGCGATCATGAGTGCGCCGAACTGCGCGAGCCGCTTGCGCCGTGCCATGGAGCCGCTCTCCGAGAAGTACTCGATGCGGATGTGCCGGTCGCGTGCCACCGCGCCGCAGCCCGCGACCATGGCCAGCATGATCATGAGGAAGACCGAGAACTCTTCGGTCCACGCGAAGGACGAGTCGGTGAAGTAGCGCACCAGCACGTTGGCGAAGGTGATGAGCGCCAGCGCGCCCATGATGAGGACGGTGAGCCAGTCCTCGATGGCAAGGGGAACCTTGGTGGGTTCGTCGGCGGCTGGAATGTCGGGGGGGAGGGGGCTTGCGGCGTCCAGCGTGGGGCCGGACTCGGGTGGAGTTGTCATCGCGGAAGGTCAGTGAGGCAGGACGCCATGTCACCGGGCGGACGCCGGGACGCGTTCCGTACACCTCGACAGGGAAACTGTGACCGATGCTAGGGGGTCGATGACCACTCATGCATCGGGGGTTTCCTTAGCTGGCGGGGCTTTCCTGAGCGGCTTTCAGGGCGGGTGCACAGGCCGCCGGGTACTCCCCTCCGCGAATGTCCCCCGCCCTTCGGGCTCCTCCTTTATTTCGCTGCGGGGAGCACCCGACGCCCTGCGCACGATGAGTGCGGCTGTGGGGTTGGCGGGTCGACCGCTCTGGCGGATTGCAGATGGATGTGCGGGGGCGTGCTACTGAGCTTTCGTGAGAGACGGGCGGTGGATAAGCAGAAGTCCGAAGGGCTGGTGTCGGCTGCGGTCGACCTTGGTGTGGCTGCGTTCGATGTTCGCTTCAGACTGTCTGCTGCCGGTCGACACCAGGCGGCGAACGGCGCTGATGGGCCCATGGCTGAAGTTGACCTGCAGCCAACAGCAGCGTCGAAGGCTTCTGGAGCCCTTCATAATCAAAACCCGCCCCCCGCTTGTTCGAGATGCCGACCTTTCGCCATGGATAAATTCTTGCTTCAACAGCAGGTGCTGGAACGGCTCGCCGAAGACCTGCTGCAAGCCGAACAGGCCGTGCGGGCAGCCCATGAAACGGCGACTCACGAAGAAAACATCGCCGAAAATAAATACGACACATTGGGACTCGAAGCCGCCTACCTGGCCACCGGCCAAGCTCGGCGCGCCGAAGCCATACGCCAGGCGATGGCCAATTGGCGCCGATTCCACCCGCGTCCCTACGACGCCATCAAAGGCATACAACTCGGCTCGCTGGTCTGCCTGGTCGATGCCGACGACAAGCAGCAACATCTCTTTCTCGGCCCGGATGGGGGCAGCATGAAGTTGGTCAGCGGCGCTCGGCTTGTTCAGGTCATCAGCAGCGAAGCCCCTTTGGCCAGGGCAATGCTGGGCAAGTGCGAGGGCGATGAGGTGTCGATGCAGGCCGCTCCGATCCGACAGCAGTTCGAGGTGCTGCGGGTTCTTTAGGCCGCAAGCAGGTTCACGCCGAATTGGCCGAGGTCGGCAGACGTGCAGGCGTCGCGAACGTACCGGCTGGCTGGCAAGGTCGGCAGTACCTGAAAGAGGCCACGGGGTCGAGATGACACTGGCGCATGAATGACCGCTGCGTGACCAAGACCGTGAACCCAGCAGGCCGACATCACCGGCCGCAACCGCTGCATGGCCGCCATCAGAAAACCAACGCCGAACGCCCGCAACGGGTCGACTGTGTGATTCACAGACCGACGCAGCAGACATGTGGTCAGCTTTGACCAGGCGCCAAGAAAATCAGGGCAGACAAAGCCTCCATCCACAGTCGGCTGAAATCGCGCAGCGACGAAGGCTCTGGTTGCCATCGGGCGGCAGTGGCCCGAGTGGCTGAACTCCTGTGAGTCCTGGGTCAGTAGGCACCCATGTAGTCGCGCTTGCCGATCTCAATGCCGTTGTGGCGCAAGAGGGCATAGGCGGTGGTCACGTGGAAGAAAAACTGCGGCAGGCCGTAGTGCAGAAGATATGCGCTGGCGGTCAGCTTCTTTTCCTTGGGAGTGCCGGGGCGCAAGACGATCTCGCGGCTCTCGCTTGAATCAAATTGCCCGGCCTCGAAGGAGCCGATATGGGCCAGAGCTTTGGCGATCAGCGCTTGCAGGTCGGCGAAGCTGACCTCGGTGTCGGGCCAAGACGGCACCTCGGCGCCAGCCAGGCGGGAGGCAATGCCCTTGGAGAAGTCTGCGGCGATCTGGACCTGGCGTATCAGCGGAAACATGTCGGGAAACAACCGCGTCTGCAGCAGCGCATTTGGATCGATATTTTTTTGCGTCGCGTGGTCTTCGGCCTTCTTGAGCACGTCGGACAGGGCGCGCAGCATCTGCTGCATGACGGGAACGGAGGCGTTGTACAGCGGGCTGGTCATGGTGAATTCACTTTTAGATTGGGCACGATGGCCGGAGTTGGCGCGGCAGAGGACCTGCTGACCATGCAAGGCTAACAGCATAGGGTGAACCATCGCGCATGCAGCTTGCAAGCCGCGCGAACGCACATGGCTCCAGGACGCTCGCGCAGCACGAGAGGCAGCACGTTGCCGCGGGCGCAAAGGGGCATCCGCTTCAGAGAAGAGCGCTGGCGCAGTAGCCGCTTCATGCCGCAGGAAGTCTCGGCAATCGCCAACAAATGCAGCTTCCGCAATGCGCCGCGCGCGTGACTCATGGTCCGTGCGGTGCAGTGCGCAACTGCGCTGAACGCTCAGGCCGATGGGGTGCCTTGCGCAGCCAAATAAAGGAGGAGGGGCGCAGCCCCGGGGGACATTCGCGGAGCAAGGTACCCCGTCGGCGTGAACGCCCCCCGGAAGCGAGCAGAAAGACTCAGTCCATCCAGGACCGCGCCCGGTCCAGGTGCTCGCGGCACTCGCGCACCATGCGCTCGAGCAGTTCCGCACAAGTCGGAATGTCGTCGATCAGCCCGATGCACTGGCCGGCCGAGACCACGCCGTTGTGCACCTCGCCAGACTCCAGCGCGGCACGTCCACGCGCACCCGCCACCAGCGGGCGCACCTCTTCGAACTCGCAGCCGCCGGGCCGGTTCTCCGTGGCCACCACCTCTTCGGAGATGGCGTTGCGGAACACGCGCGCGGTGTTGCGCATGGTGCGGAACATCAGCTTGGTGTCGCGCTCGGTCGCGTCGACCAGCGCCTGCTTGATGTTCTCGTGGATCGGCGCCTCCTGGGTCACGCAGAAGCGCGTGCCCATGTTGATGCCCTCGGCGCCCAACGCCAGCGCGGCCGCCATGCCGCGTCCGTCGGCAATGCCGCCCGACGCGATGATCGGAATGCGCAGCTTGCGCGCCGCAATCGGCAACAGCACCAGGCCGGGCACGTCGTCCTCGCCCGGATGGCCGGCGCACTCGAAGCCGTCGACCGACACGGCATCGACGCCATTGCGTTCCGCCGACAGCGCATGGCGCACCGAGGTGCACTTGTGCACGATCTTCACGTCATGGCGCTTCAGCGCTTCGATGAAGTCCTTCGGGCTGTTGCCCGCGGTCTCCACGATCTTCACGCCGCTGTCGATGATGGCCTGCACGTACTCGGCGTACGGCGGCGGCTTCACCGACGGCAGGATCGTGAGGTTCACGCCGAAGGGCTTGTCGGTCATCGTGCGCATGCGCGCGATTTCCTGGCGCAGGTCGTCGGGCGTGGGCTGCGTCAGCGCCGTGAGCACGCCCAGGCCCCCGGCGTTCGACACGGCCGCCGCCAGCTCGGCGCGGCCCACCCATTGCATGCCGCCCTGGATGATCGGGTAGCGAATGCCCAGCAGTTCGGTGATGCGGGTCTTCATGGACCGGTGCCGCTTACAGCGCCTTGACCAGTTCGGGCACGGCCACGAACAGGTCGGCGACGAGGCCGTAGTCGGCCACCGAGAAGATCGGCGCTTCTTCGTCCTTGTTGATCGCGACGATGACCTTCGAGTCCTTCATGCCGGCCAAATGCTGGATCGCGCCCGAGATGCCTGCGGCGATGTACAGCTGAGGGGCGACGATCTTGCCCGTCTGGCCCACTTGCCAGTCGTTCGGGGCGTAGCCCGCGTCCACCGCAGCGCGGCTGGCACCGAGGCCTGCGTTGAGCTTGTCGGCCAGCGGCGCCATCACTTCGGTGAACTTCTCGGCGCTGCCCAGGGCTCGGCCACCGGAGACGATGATCTTGGCGGCGGTCAGTTCGGGGCGTTCGCTCTTCGTGACTTCGCGGCCGACGAAGGCGCTCTTGCCGCTGTCCGCGACGCCTTCAGCGGTTTCGATCGCTGCGCTGCCACCGGTGGCCGATGCGGCGTCGAAGCCGGTCGTGCGGACCGTGATCACCTTGGTGGCGTCACTGCTCTGCACCGTGGCAATCGCGTTGCCGGCGTAGATCGGGCGCTCGAACGTGTCGGGGCTGTCGACCTTGGTGATGTCGCTGATCTGGGCCACGTCCAGCTTGGCAGCCACGCGGGGGGCCACGTTCTTGCCGTTGGCGGTCGAGGGGAACAGGATGTGGCTGTAGTTCGACGCAATCGCCAGCACTTGGGCTGCGACGTTCTCGGCGAGGTTTTCAGCGAGGCTCGGGCTGTCTGCAGCGATGACCTTGGTCACGCCTGCGATCTGGGCTGCGGCCTTGGCGGCTTCTGCTGCGTTCGCGCCTGCAACCAGCACATGAACTTCACCACCGCAAGCCAGTGCTGCGGTCACGGTATTGAGAGTGGCCGGCTTGATGCTGGCGTGGTCGTGTTCGGCCACGACGAGGGATACAAGTGCGGTCATGTTCAGATCACCTTCGCTTCGTTCTTCAGTTTGTCCACCAGCGCTGCAACGTCGGGCACCTTGATGCCGGCGCCGCGCTTCGGAGGCTCTGCGACCTTGAGGGTCTTCAGGCGGGGCTTGACGTCCACGCCGAGGTCTTCGGGCTTGAAGACATCCAGCTGCTTCTTCTTGGCCTTCATGATGTTGGGCAAGGTGACGTAGCGCGGCTCGTTCAGGCGCAGGTCGGTCGTGATGACGGCCGGCAGCGTGAGGCTCAGCGTTTCCATGCCGCCGTCGACTTCGCGAGAGACGGTGACCTTGTCGCCAGCGACTTCGACCTTGGAGGCGAAAGTGGCTTGCGGCAGATCAGCCAATGCAGCCAGCATCTGGCCGGTCTGGTTGGCGTCGTCGTCGATGGCTTGCTTGCCCAGGATGATCAGCGAGGGCTGTTCCTTGTCGACCAGCGCCTTGAGCAGCTTGGCGACCGCCAGGGGCTGCAGCTCTTCGGTCGTCTCGACCAGGATGCCGCGATCGGCACCGATGGCCATCGCCGTGCGCAGCGTTTCCTGGCACTTCGCATCGCCGCAGGAAACCGCGATCACTTCCGTGACCACGCCCTTTTCCTTCAGGCGAACCGCTTCTTCGACAGCGATCTCGTCGAAGGGGTTCATGCTCATCTTCACGTTGGCAATGTCCACCCCGGTGCCGTCGCTCTTCACGCGCACCTTCACGTTGTAGTCGACGACCCGTTTGACAGGTACAAGAATCTTCATGGTTGTTCCTTCGAATGACGAATGAAAAATTGAATGGATGAGGTTTATTCGAGGCGCGCGCCCGACTGCTTGATCAGGCGCTCCCACACCGGCCGTTCCGCCTTGTAGGCGGCGGCGAAGAGTTCGGGCGAGCTGTCTTTCAGCTCGAAGCCCATGGCCGCGACGCGCTGTTGCACGTCGGGTTGCTGCGTGGCCTTGCGCACCTCTTCCGCCAGGCGGTTGACGATGGGCTTGGGCGTGTTGGCGGGCACCGCGATGGCGAGCCAGCCGGTCACGCGGTAGGCCTCGTCCTTCAGGCCTTGCTCGGCCAGCGTGGGCACGTTGGGCAGCGTGCTCATGCGGCGTTCGCCAGTCACGCCCACGGCGCGCAGCTTGCCGGACTCGATGTGCGGCTTGGCCACCAGCGCGCTGGCGTAGGCCATCTGGATCTGGCCGCCGATCAGGTCCTGCACCATCGGCGCCTCGCCCTTGTAGGCGACGTGGTTCATGTCGGACTGCGTGGCCAGGCTCATGTGCGCGCCGGCCAGGTGCGGGTACGCGCCCACGCCGTACGAGCCGTAGGCCAGCTTGCCCTTGTTGGCGGCGGCGTGCTTCAGCAGCTCGGGGCCGGTCTTCACCGGCACGCCGGGGTGCACCACCAGCACCAGCGGCGCCATCGCGATCTGGTAGACCAGCGTGAGGTCGCGCTGCGAGTCGTAGGGCAGCTTGTCGTAGAGGAACTCGTTGGTCATCAGCGAGTTGCTCAGCGACAGCACCACGGTGTAGCCGTCGGCCGGCGACTTGGCCACCGCGTCGGTGCCGATGATGCCGGCCGCGCCGGGCTTGTTGTCGATGACGATGGGCTGGCCCAGGCCGGCCGACATCTTCTGGCCCAGCACGCGCGCCAGCACGTCGGTGGCGCCGCCCGCGGCGAAGGGCACGACCATGCGGATCGGCTTGTTCGGGTAGGTGTTCTGCGCCTGTGCGGTGGGCAACACGCACAGCGCGGCCAGCGAAGCGGTGGCGCACAGCACGGCGCGGCGGTTCGAAAGGCGCAAGGTCATGGCTTGTCTCTGTCTCTGCTTCTAGGTTTCAAAAAGGTCACTGCGCTGCGATGCGCGTCTTGAAGGGCAGCGGCTCCAGCGCCTTCTGCAGCCGCTCCTGCAGCGCTGCGGCCAGCGGGTCCGCGGCGGCGCCGTCGATCAGCACGCGCACCAGGCTTTCGCCGTCGGTCTTCACGACCGGCCGCGCACCTTCGGCCACGCCGAGTTCCGCGCACACCTCGGCCACCGTCGCGGCCACCACCTGGCGCGCGGCCATGGCCCGCAGCTCGGGCTTGTAGATCTTTCCGACGTTGGTCATCGGCATGGTCTCGATCACCGACACCCACTTGGGCTTGGCCGGCGCCTCGTCGACGCGCGCGGCGGTGAAGGCCAGCAGTTCTTCCTCGGTGGCCGAGGCGCCGGGCACCAGCGTCGCGAAGATCACCGGCAGCTCGCCCGCATAGGCGTCGGGTGCGCCCACGGCGGCGCACAGCTGCACGGCCGGGTGCGCGCCCAGCGCGTCCTCGATGGTCTTGGGGTCGATGTTGTGGCCGCTGCGGATGATCAGGTCCTTCGAGCGGCCCGTGAGGTTGAGCCGCTCCTGGCTGTCGATCCAGCCCAGGTCGCCGGTGGCGAGCCAGCCGTCGGCCGTGAAGGCCTTGGCGTTGTCGGCCGGGTCCACGAAGCCCGAGAACACGTTGGGCGACTTGAACAGCACCATGCCCTGTTCGCCGGGCGCCACTTCGCGGTCGCTCGCATTGCCGTTCTCGTCGAGCGCCACCACGCGCATCTGCATGTACGGCAGCCTGAAGCCCACGCAGCCCGCGGGCCCGTCCACGCCGGGCGGCGTGATGGTCGAGATGCCGGCCATCTCGGTCATGCCCAGGCTCTCGTGCACGTGCAGGCCGAACAGGCGCTCGAAGCGCGCGGCGAGTTCGGGCGAGAGCACGGCCGCGCCGGTGCGGCAGTAGGTGATCGACGAGATGTCCGCGCCCTCCAGCGGCACGTTGGCCAGCGCGGCGAGGATGGTGGGCACCGCCGACAGCGAGGTCGGCCGGTACTTCGCCACCAGCTTCCAGTAGTTGGCCAGCACCTCCTTGTTGCGCAGCAGCGAGGGCGTGGGAATGATCACCTCCACGCCCGCCGACAGCGAAGCCAGCGAGGCCGGCAGCACGCCCGCCACATGGAACAGCGGGTAGCCGTTGATGGAGATGCCGTTCTCGTTCATGCCCGCCACCTGCACGCTGGCCCAGGCGGTGAACACCTGCGCGCCGTGGCTGTGGCGCGCGAGCTTGGGCGCACCCGTGGTGCCGCCGGTGTGGAAGTAGGCCGCGATGTCGGCGGGCGCGATGTCGCGGCCGCTCACCAGCCGGTCGTCGGGTTGCGCCGCGCGCAGCACGTCGAATTCGGCCACCCCTTCGGGCAGCGCGCCGGCCGCGCCGGGCGCCTCGTCGTGCGGCGCCACGCGCAGCACGGTGGTCAGCGAGGGTACCTGGCCGCGCAGGCGCATCGCCTTCGACCACATGCCCGACTCGCTGTCAGAGCCGTAGGCGATCAGCACCTTGGCGCGCGCCGCGGTCATCAGCGCCACCAGCTTCTCGTCGGTCAGCAGCGGGTTCAGCGGCTGCACGATGCCGGCCGCCTCGCCACCCCACAGCGCCAGGTGGTACTCGAGGCAACCGGGCAGCAGCACGGCCACCGCGTCGCCGGGCCCCACGCCCAGCGTGTGCAGCATGTTCGCGGTCTGGTGCAGCCGCGCGAGCAGTTCGGCGTACGACCAGCGGATGGGCGCGTCGGCCGGGTTGCCGGTGCGCAGGAAGGTCAGCGCGGTCTTGTCGCCGAAGGCATGGCCCGCGTTGCGAAAGATCTCGTAGGTGCTGCGCACCATGAGCGCCTGCGCCAACGGCGTCTCCTCGAGCCGGTGGATGTCCGCCAGGCTGCGAACCGGGGATGCGGGGCGAAACGGCGCGCCGACCGGCGTCTTGTAGTTGTTCTTGTGGCTCTGCGTGTCTGTCATGTCTGTCTCCTTGATGCCGGTGGTGCGCGGCCGGGCCGCCTGCTGTTTTACTGGTTCGTGATGTGGTTGTCGCGAATGACCTTGCCCCAGCGCTCGAAGTCCTGGCGCATGCGCTCGCCGGTCTGCTCGGGCGTGCGGTAGGCGGCAAAGGAGCCCACGCTCTCGAGCTTGTCCTGCACTTCCTTGTCGGCCAGTGCCTTCTTCAGCTCGGCGCTCATGCGCTCGACGATGTCCTTGGGCGTGCCCGCGGGTGCCAGCAGGCCGCCCCACGAGGTCGCGTCGAAGCCCGGGAAGCCTTGCTCGGCCACCGTCTTCACCTCGGGCAGCAGGCTCACGCGCTTGCCCGAGCCCACCGCGATGGCGGTCAGCTTGCCCGCGCGGATGTGCGGGATCACGGCCACGAGGTCGGAGAACATCGCGGGCACCTGGCCGCCGATCAGGTCGGTCACGGCCGGCGCGCTGCCGCGGTAGGGCACGTGCTGCATGTCGAACTTGCCGATGGTCTTCAGCTGCTCGGTCGTCAGGTGGCCGAAGCTGCCGGCGCCGGCGGTGGTGTAGTTGAGCTTGCCGCCCTCGGCCTTGGCCTTGGCGATCAGGCCCTGCAGGCTCGTCACTTCAGGCAGCGACTTGGGGTTGACCACCAGCACGATGGGCAGGTCGTACACCGAGCCCACGGGCGTGAAGCTCTTGAAGATGTCGTAGCCGCCGGTGGGACCGTACAGGTGCGAGGCCAGCAGCGTGGGCGTGGCCAGCATCACGAAGGTGTAGCCGTCGGCCGGCGCGCGCGCCGCGGTGGCCGCGCCCACGGTGCCCGAGGCGCCGCTGCGGTTGTCGATCACGATGTTCTGCTTGAGCGCGGTGGACATCTTCTGCGCCACGATGCGCGAGGCCACGTCGGTCGGGCCGCCGGGCGGGAAGGGCACGATCAGCGTGATCGGCTTGCTGGGCCAGGCTTGCGCGAACGCGCCGCCGGCGATGAGTGGAAGAGCCAGGGCAAGGAGTGCACGGCGAACGGGATTGCGGAGGGAACGGAAAACGGGGGAGGCCATGGACTTCTTCATTCAGGGATACACAAACGGACAGACAGGCGCGTCTTTGCTTCAGACCACGCCACTTGTTTTCAGCGCGGCCAGCTTTTCATCCGACAGGCCGAGCAGGGACTGCAGCACGTCGTGCGTGCCTTCGCCCAGGGTGGGCGGCGCGCTGCGCACCGGCAGGCGCTCGCCATCGAAACGGTAGGGCGGCGCCAGCACATTGACCGTGCCGGCCACCGGGTGCGGCTGCGTGGTGACAAGGCCGGCGTCGGTGGCGCGCTTCGAGTTCAGCGCCTCCAGCAGGCCCAGCACCTCGCCGCAGGGAATGCCCGAGGCGGTGAGCTTCTCGAGCAGGCCGTCGCGCGGGCGCCTGGCGAGCTCGGCCTGCAGCTCGGGCAGCAGTGCCGCGCGGTTGGCCGAACGCAGGATGTTGGTCTTGAAGCGCTCGTCGGCCGCGAGGTCGGGCCGCTCGATCACCTCGGTGCAGAAGCGCGCGAACTGCGCGTTGTTGCCCACGGTGATCACCAGCGGGCCGTCGGCCGCGTCGAACACGCCGTAGGGCACGATCGACGGGTGCGAGTTGCCGTAGCGCGGCGGGTCTTCGCCCATCAGCAGCGCTTCCAGGCCGTAGTAGGCGGTGATCATCAGGCCGCAGTCGAACAGCGCCATCTCCACGTGCCGGCCCTTGCCGGTCTTCTCGCGCTGGTACAGCGCCGCCAGGACGGCCTGCGCCGAGTACATGCCGGTGAACAGGTCGACCACGGCCACGCCGAACTTCAGCGGCGGCTGGTCGGCCTCGCCGTTCAGCGCCATCAGGCCCGCTTCGCCCTGCACCACCAGGTCGTAGCCCGGGCGCGCGGCTTCGGCGCCGGTGCGGTCGTAGCCCGAAATCGAGCAGTAGATGAGGCCCGGCTGCTCCTTGCTGAGCTGCTCGTAGCCCAGGCCCAGCTTGTCGATGCCGCCGAACTTGAAGTTCTGGATCACCACGTCGCACTGCTTGGCGAGGTCGCGCGCGATCTGCTGGCCCTCGGGCGTCTGCAGGTCGAGCGTGACCGAGCGCTTGTTGCGGTTCACGCTGTTGAAGTAGGCGGTCTCGGTCTTGCCCACGCGCAGGCCCCAGTCGCGCGTGTCGTCGCCGCGGCCCGGGTGCTCGACCTTGATCACCTCGGCGCCCATGTCGGCCAGCACCATGCCGCACCAGGGGCCCGCCAGGATGCGGGACAGATCGAGGACGCGCACGCCGGCAAGCGGCAGCGAGGAGTTCAGCAAAGGCATGGCGAGGACTTCCGGAAAACGAGAAAGCCCCGCACGGCGTGCGAGGCATGGGAGAAAGGCGGCAGGGCCCGCGTCAGGACGCGTCCTTGGCCTCGTGGCCCTGGTGACGCAGCGCCACGAAGTCGGCCTTGCGCTTGCCCAGGAACGCACCGATGCCTTCGGCCGCCTCGGCATCGCCCTGCGACTCGACCATGAACACGGCCTCGGCGTCGAGCTGCTCTTCGAGCGTGGCGTGGTGCGCCTGGCGGCACAGCGTCTTGATGCGCGTGGTCGCGCGTTGCGGTCCGGTGGCCACCTTGGCCGCCAGCGCAACGGCTTCGGCCAGCGCCGCGCCCTTGTCGGTCAGGCGGTTCACGGCGCCCAGCTGGTTCAGGCGCTCGGCCGTCATGCGGTCGCCGGTGAGGCACAGCTCGGTCAGCACCTGGCGCGAGACGAACTCGGCCAGGAAGGCGGTGGCGCCGCCGTCGGGCGTGAGGCCGACCTTCACGTAGGCCACGGTGAAGAACGCATCGCGCGCCGACACCAGCATGTCGCAGGCCAGCGCCATCGACAGGCCGGCGCCGGCCGCGCCGCCTTCGACGGCCGCGATCACGGGCTTGCCGCAATCGCGCAGCGCGCGAATCAGGTTGTTGAGGCCTTCCAGGATCTGGCGGCGCTCGGCCATCGGCAGCTCGCGGCGCTTGGCCAGCAGGTTCAGGTCGCCGCCGGAGCAGAAGAAGTCGCCCGCGCCGGTGAAGACGATGGCGCCCACTTCGGGGTCTTGCTCGGCGTCGGCCAGCGCGGCGCTCAGCTCGGCGTACAGCGTGGGCGTGATCGCGTTGCGTGCGCCGGGGTTGCTGTTGGTCAGGATGCGCACGGCGCCTTCCTGCGAGATCAGCACGGTCTTGTTCGCGGTGGTTTCGCTCATGCCGCCACCTCCTTGCCGGATTCCTTGCCCAGGGCGATGTAGCGCTGCAGATGGTGGTCTTCGTCGCCCAGCTGGTGGTCGATCATCACGAGGCGCTTGGCGTAGTGGGGCAGGGGCAGCTCCCAGGTCATGCCGATGCCGCCGTGCATCTGGATGCTTTCCTCGGCCACCAGCGCGCCGATGCGCCCGATGCTGAACTTGGCTGCCGACAGCGCGCGCTCGCGCGTCACGCGGTCGCCGGTGTCGATGGCGGCCGCGGCGTTGATGACGGCCGAGCGCGCCTGTTCGATTTCGAGCAGCAGGTCGGCCATGCGGTGCTGCAGGGCCTGGAAGCTGCCGATGAGAATGCCGAACTGCTTGCGCGTGCGCAGGTACTCCAGCGTGGCGGCCTTGGCGGCTTCCATCGCGCCCAGCGCTTCGGCGCACAGGGCCAGCACGCCGCGGCCGATGGCGCGTTCCAGTGTGGCGTGGCCCTGGCCTTCGGTGCCCAGCAAGGCGTCGGCGCCCAGCTTCATGCCGTCGAACGCGAGTTCGGCCACGCGGCCGCCGTCGATGGACGGGCAGCCGCGCACCATGAGGCCCGCGGTCTTGGCGGGCACGAGAAACAGCGAGATGCCGGCCTCGTCGTCCACGTTGCCCGAGGTGCGGGCCGACACCAGGAACAGGTCGGCCTGCTCGCCTTGTGGCACCACGGCCTTGGCGCCGTGCAGCACCCACCCATCGCCGTTGCGCTCGGCTTGGGTCTGCACGCGCGTGCGTTCGTAGTGCGTGTCGGCTTCGTCGTGCGCGAAGGCCACAACGCTCACGCCGTTGATGATGTCGCCGAGCTTCTCTTTCTGCGCGCCGTTGCCGGCCACGACGAGCGCCTCGCCCACCATCACCGCGCCCAGCAGCGGCTCGATCACCAGGCCGCGGCCCAGCGCCTCGAAGACCACGGCCACGTCGAAGCCGCCGCCGCCGAAGCCGCCGTCGGCCTCGCTGAACAGCGCGCCGATGACGCCGAGTTCGGCGAACTGCTGGAAGATTTCCTTGCTGAACCCGTGCTCGGATTTCGCGATGCGGTCGCGCGCGTCGAACGCGTACTGCTCGCTGATGAAGCGGTTCAGGCTGTCGGCGAGCATGCGCCGGTCTTCGGTGTGTTCGAAGTTCATTGCATGTCTCCTTACAGGCCCAGGATCATCTTGCTGATGATGTTCTTCTGGATTTCGTTCGAGCCGCCGAAGATCGACAGCTTGCGGTTGTTGAAGTAGCGCGAGGCGGCGGCCGACGCGTAGCCGGGGCCGAAGGTCTCTCCCGTGTAGCCGTCCTTCAGCGCCTCGGCGATGAAGGGGCGGCCGTACACGCCCATGGCGCGGCGCGCGAGCGACGAGATTTCCTGGCGGATCTCGGTGCCGCGGATCTTGAGCATCGAGCTCTCCGCGCCCGGCACGCCGCCACCGGCCACCGCCGCGATCACGCGCAGGTTGGTGGTCTTCATGTTCTCCAGGTCGATCTCCACGCGCGCCAGGCGCGCCGCGAAGGCCGGGTCGTCGGCCAGCGGCTTGCCGTTTTTCGTCTGCGTGGCGGCAATGCCCTTGAGTTGTTCGAGCGCGGCCACCGAGAAGCCCACGCCCGCGATGTTGGTGCGCTCGTAGGTCAGCAGGAACTTGGCGCAGGTCCAGCCCTTGTTCTCTTCGCCCACGAGGTTCTCGGCCGGCACGCGCACGTCGGAGAAGAACACCTCGTTCACCTCGTGCTCGCCGTCGAGCGTGATGATCGGGCGCACTTCCACGCCGGGCGAGGTCATGTCGATCAGCAGGAAGCTGATGCCTTCCTGCTTCTTCGCCTCGCGGTTGGTGCGCACCAGGCAGAAGATCATGTTGGCGTGCTGGCCCAGCGTGGTCCAGGTCTTCTGGCCGTTCACGATGTAGTGGTCGCCCTGCGCGTCGATGCCGCGCACGGCCGAGGTCTTCACCGCGGCCAGGTCGGAGCCCGCGCCGGGTTCCGAGTAGCCCTGGCACCACCAGTCGGCGCCGTCCAGGATGCGCGGCAGCCAGTAGCTCTTCTGCGTCTCGTTGCCGTACTTGATGAGCACCGGCCCGAGCATGTTCACGCCGAAGGGCACGATGCGCGGCGCGAACGCCAGCGCGCATTCGTGCTCGAAGATGAACTTCTCGACCGCCGTCCAGCCCGGCCCGCCGTACTGCTCGGGCCAGTGGTTGGCGAGCCAGCCGCGCGCATTCAGGATGGCGTGCCATTCCTGCATGTCGGCCTTCTCGAGGATCTTGCCGCCGCGCACTTTCTCGGACAGCCGCACCGGCAGCTTGTCGGCCAGGAAGGCGCGCACTTCGCTGCGGAAGGCTTCTTCTTCGGTCGTGAAGTTCAGGTCCATCGCGCGCTCCTCAATAGATTTCGAACAGGCCCGCGGCGCCCATGCCGCCGGCGATGCACATCGTGACCACGGCGTACTTGGCGCCGCGGCGCTTGCCTTCGATGAGCACGTGGCCCGTGAGGCGCGCGCCGGTCATGCCGAAGGGGTGGCCGATGGAGATCGCGCCGCCGTTCACGTTCAGGCGTTCCGACGGAATGCCCAGCTTGTCCTGGCAGTAGATCGACTGCGAGGCGAAGGCTTCGTTGAGTTCCCACAGGTCGATGTCGTCGACCGTCAGGCCGTGGCGCGCGAGCAGCTTGGGCACCGCGAAGACCGGGCCGATGCCCATCTCGTCGGGTTCGCAGCCGGCCAGCGCGAGGCCGCGGAAGGCACCCAGCGGCTTGAGGTTGGCGCGCTCGGCGTCCTTGGCTTCCATCAGCACGCAGGCCGATGCGCCGTCGGACAGCTGCGAGGCGTTGCCGGCGGTCACGAACTTGTCCTCGCCCATCACCGGCTTCAGCTTGGCCAGTGCCTCGTAGGTGGTGCCGCGGCGGTTGCAGTTGTCTTCCGTGGCGGTGACTTCGCGGTGGGTGACTTCCTTCGTTTCCTTGTCGGTCACGGCCATCGTGGTGGTGCAGGCCACGATCTCGTCCTTGTAGCGCCCGGCCAGTTGCGCTTCTTCGGTCTTGCGCTGGCTTTCGGCCGAGAAGCGGTCCTGCGCCTCGCGGCTGATGTTGTAGCGCTTGGCCACGATGTCGGCGGTGTCGATCATCGCCATGTAGAGCTCGGGCTTGTGCTCGACGATCCACGGGTCCAGGCTGAGGTCGCCGCCATCGCCGGGGCTGCGGCCGCGGATCTGCGAGATGCTCTCCACGCCGCCCGCGATCATGGCCGGCGCGCCGTCCACCACGATGCGGCCCGCCGCCATGGCGATGGCCTGCAGGCCCGAGGCGCAGAAGCGGTTCACCGTGGTGCCGGCGATGCTGATGGGCAGGCCCGCGCGGATGATGCTCTGGCGCGCGATGTTGCGGCCCGTGGTGCCCTCGGGGTAGCCGCAGCCGAGGATCGCGTCCTCGATCAGCGCCGGGTCGAGGCCCGAGCGTTCCACGGCCGCCTTCACGGCGAAGGCCGCCAGCGTGGCGCCGGAGGTGATGTTGAATTCGCCGCGGTGCGCCTTGGTGAGCGGGGTGCGGGCGGTGGAAACGATGACGGCTTCGCGCATGGGAATATCTCCTGGACGGCTGACGTTGGATTACTCGGATTGGTTCAGGCTGGCGAAGTCGGCGCCGCGCCCGACCAGCTCGACCAGCAGCGGCGACGGCTTCCAGAAGATCGGGTCTTCCTTGGCGAACTCGCGGATGTCGGCCAGCACCTGGGGCAGGCCCACCGTGTCGGCGTACTTCATGGGGCCGCCGCGAAAACGCGGGAAGCCGTAGCCGTAGAGGAAGGTCACGTCCACGTCGAGCGGGCGCAGCGCGATGCGCTGCAGCACCACGTTGGCGCCTTCGTTGACCATGGCGGCCATGTAGCGGCGCATGATTTCTTCTTCGGTGAACTTGCGCGGCGTGATGCCGGCGCGCTCGCGCTCGGCGTCGATGATGGCCAGCACCTCGGGGTCGGGCTGGCCGGCGCGCGCGCCTTCGGGGTACAGGTAGTAGCCGCGCTGCGTCTTCTGGCCGAACCAGCCGCGCTCGCAGATGCGGTCGGCCACCTGCACGTAGCGCGCCTGCGGGTCGCGCGTGGCGGCCTTGCGCTTGCGCGTGGCCCAGCCGATGTCGCCGCCGGCCAGGTCGGACACCTGGAACGGGCCCATCGGGTAGCCGAAGTTGCGCACGGCCGCGTCGATCTCGTACGGCGAGGCGCCGTCTTCCATCATGTGGTCGGCGGCCTGGCGGTACACGGCCAGGATGCGGTTGCCGATGAAGCCGTCGCACACGCCGGCGCGCACCGGCACCTTCTTGAGCTTCTTGGCGAGCTCGAAGCCGGTGGCGACCACGTCGGCGCTCACCTTGGCGGGCACCACGATCTCCAGCAGCTTCATGATGTTGGCCGGCGAGAAGAAGTGCAGGCCCACCACGTCCTGCGGGCGCGAGACGCTGGCCGCGATTTCGTCGATGTCCAGGTACGAGGTGTTGGTGGCCAGCACGGCGCCGGGCTTGCACACGCGGTCGAGCTCGGCGAACACGGCCTTCTTCACACCCATTTCTTCGAACACCGCCTCGACCACGATGTCGACGCTGGCGAGCGCGTCGTAAGAGGTCGAGCCGTTGAAGCGCGACATCACGGCCGCCTTGGCCTCGGGCGTCATGCGGCCCTTGGCGATGAGGCCGTCGTACACCTTCTCCACGTGCGCGCGGCCGCGCGCCAGGCTGGGCTCGTCGCGCTCGATCATGGTCACGGGCATGCCCGCGTCCAGCATGGCCACGGCAATGCCCGCGCCCATGGTGCCGCCGCCGACGATGCCGGCCGCTTCGAGCTTGCGCGGCTTGGCGCTGCGGGTCTCGGGCGCCTTGAGCACTTCGCGCTCTGCGAAGAAGGCGTGGATCAGGCCGGCGCGCTGCGGGCTGTCGATGCACTGCAGGAACAGCTTGCGCTCCAGTGCCATGCCTTCGTCGAAGGGCAGCGTGAGCGCGCCTTCGACGGCTTCGATGATCTTCATCGGCGAGAACAGGCCGCGGCTCTTCTTGGCGGTGTCGGCGCGCGCGGCCTCCAGGGCGGCGCGGCTGGCTTCGGTGTCGGCCAGGCCGGTGGCTTCGCGCGAGCGGCGCACCGGGGCGTTGGCGGCGATCAGCTCGTTCGCATAGGCCAGGCCTTCGGCGCGCGCGTCGGCGTCGGTGCCCAGGCGGTCGACGAGGCCGAGCGACAGCGCTTCCTTGGCGAGCGCATGGCGCCCGCTCAGCATGAGTTCGAGCGCGGGCTTCACGCCGATCAGGCGCGGCGTGCGCTGCGTGCCGCCCGAGCCGGGCAGCAGGCCGAGCGTCACTTCGGGCAGGCCCAGCTTGGCGGTGGGCGAGGCCAGGCGGTAGTGCGCCGCCAGCGCCACTTCGAGCCCGCCGCCCAGCGCGGCGCCGTGGATGGCGGCGATCACCGGCTTGCTGCAGTTCTCGATCTTCAGGCAGGCCTCGGGCAGCGAGGGCGGCTGCGGCGTCTGGCCGAACTCGCGGATGTCCGCGCCGGCGATGAAGTTGCGGCCGGCGCCGACGATCAGCACCGCACGGGCGGCGCTGTCGGCTTCCGCCGCGTCGATGGCGGCCACGAGGCCGCGGCGCACGTCCACGCCCAGGGCGTTGACGGGCGGGTTGTCGATGGTCACCACGAACACGTCGCCGTGACGCTCGAAGGTGACGGGACCGGAAGACGTGGAAGGGCTAGGGGTTGTGTTGGCCATGTGCTTGTCTCTTGCGTGGCGGACCCTGCAGCGCGAATGCGAGGGGAGGGGTCCGAGGCTCTGGGGGTGAACCCCGCATTCTTTGCCCGTAGCCCGGCTTTGACAATTGCATAGACGGTTGACAGACTGTCAAAGAATTTTTGACACAATCGCTGGCATGGACCTGCAATCGCTCACCCTGCTGGTGGAAATCCTCGATGCGGGCAACCTGAGCGCGGCGGCCCGCCGGCTCAAGATGACCCGCGCCAACGTCAGCTACCACCTGAACCAGCTGGAGCGCTCGGTGGGCGCGCAGCTGGTGCGCCGCACCACCCGGCGCGCCGAGCCGACCGAGATCGGCCTGCGGCTGTACCAGCACGGCGTGGCGATCCAGGGCGAGCTGCTGGCGGCGCGCGAATCGGTCACCGAGCTGGGCCAGGGCCTGCAGGGCCGCGTGCGGCTGAGCGTGCCCAGCGGCTACGGGCAGCTGGTGATGGCCGACTGGCTGATCGACTTCAAGCGCCAGTTCCCCGGCATCGTGCTCGACGTGGTGTTCGAGAACCGCATCGAGGACCTGCTGCGCGACGAGGTCGACATCGCCATCCGCGTGATTCCCGAGCCGCCGCAGAACCTGGTGGCGCGCGAGATGGGGCCGGTGCGCTACGTGGCCTGCGCCTCGACCGGTTACGCGGCGAAGCACCCGCTGCCCACGCAGCTCGACGCGCTGCAGGGCGCGCCGGTGGTCACGGCCGCCGTCATCGGCCGGCAGCTGCGCGTGTCGGCCTACCAGGGCGAGACACGAAGAGAGGTGATCCTGGAGCCAACGCTGATTTCGGAAAACTTTCTATTCCTGCGCCAGGCCATCCTCGCGGGCCTGGGCATCGGGCTGGTGCCCGACTACGTGGTGCAGGAAGACGTGCGCAAAGGCGACGTGGTGACCACGCTGGACGACTGGCGCCTGAGCATCTTCGGCACGCAGATGTTCATGCTGTACATGCCGAACCGCCAGCACACGCGGGCGATCCGGACGTTCATCGACTTCGTGCTGGAGCGGGTGCGGGGGCCGGGCGACGCGCCGGCTCAGGGGCCCGATGTGCAGTAGACAAGGAGTGCCGCCGCGCCGATCAGCAGTCAGGTGAACATGCCTGCGAGAGTGCCCCAATCCTCGCTCAGCACGATGCGGCCGTTGGGTGTCCGGGCCCAGTTTCGCCCGGGCGGCAGGTCGAACTCTCCCTTGGGATGCTTGACGAACATGTGGCCCAGCGTGGCCACCGGGACGATCACCACGCCGGTGAGGTAACCGGCCACGTGCGCCACGCACTCCGCGATGGGCTGCAGCACGACTTCGGCGACGGGACGGATCAGCGCTTCTGCAAGGGCGTCAAGTGGCATCGATTCGCTTCAGGGTGGACAGTCCCGCAGATTAGCCCACGCCTCAGGCTCCGCGACGCTCTTTCCCCTCGGCCTCGTAATACCGCGCCTTGTCGTCGTACATGGCCCGGTCGGCCCGTTGCAGCGCCGACTCCAGCGTTTCCCCCGCATGGCAGGTGGCGAGCCCGATCGCCAGGCTCAGCGCGTGGCCGCTCTGCCCGGCGTGGAACTGGTTGTTCATCTCGAGCAGCGCGAGGATGCGCTCGCGCATGGCTTCGGCGCCGCGCTCGTCGGTCAGCGGCAGCAGCACCGCGAACTCGTCGCCGCCGATGCGCGCGGGCCAGGCCGGCGGGTCGACGGCCTTGTCGAGCACCTCGCCCATGCGGCGCAGCAACGAGTCGCCGGCGGCATGGCCTTCCTGGTCGTTGAGCTGCTTCAGGCCGTTCAGGTCGATCGCCACGATCGACACTGGCCAAGGGCCCTTGCGCGACAGGCGGTTGAGCTCCTCGGAGTAGTAGGTGCGGTTGCACAGCTGCGTGAGCACGTCGTGCTTGCCGAGGTACTCGAGGTAGGCCTCGGCCTTCTTGCGCGCGGTGATGTCCACCAGCGACACCAGCACCAGGTCCCAGCTGTCGAGCCGGTCGTCCTGCACCGCGAACTGCATGTGGATGTTCAGCACTTCGCCCGACAGCGAATAGTTGAGCACCTCGCGGTGCTGCACGGTCTTGCCGTTCCACAGGTCCTGCAGCTGCTCGGCGAACGACTCGCGCATCTCGTCGCGGAAGATGCGCGAGAGGTTGCCCAGCAGGGTCTGCAGGTCGGGCGCGCCGAACATGCGCAGGGTTTCCTGGTTCACGTCGACGACGCGGATCTCCTGCATGCAGCGCGTGACGAACTCGGGATGCACCTTGATGAAGGTGGCGAAGTCGGTGATGCCGCGCGCGCGGATGTTCTGCATCAGCGTGCGCACCGCGCTGAAGTCTTCCACCCACAGCGACACCGGCGAGCGGTCGAACAGGCTGCGCGCGTACATGGCGCTCTCGTCGCGCAGGCGCTGCGCGGCCACGCGCTCGGTGATGTCGTCCAGCGAGACCAGCACGCGGTCCCAGCCGTGCTCGTGGCCGGGCAGCACGCGGGCGCGCACGCGCACGTCGAGCCGGCGGCCGTCCAGCGCGTAGTTGACGGTTTCGCTCTCGAAGGTGAGCTCGCCGCGCCAGAGCTGGTCGAGCTCGTGCACCACGGTGGCCGACATGTCGCCGCGGAAGACGCGGTCGAGCGCGCCGAGCAGGGTGTCCTGGCTGTCGGCGGCAAAGAGCTTCAGCGTGTGCTGGTTGACGCGCAGCACCTTCAGCAACGCCATGCAGTCGCTCACGCGCTTCGGGTCGTCCGACAGGTAGGCCACCAGGTCGGTGATGCCTTCGGCGCGCCAGCCGTCGAGCTTGCGCTTGAGTTCGCTGTAGTCCTCGATCCAGAGGGAGACGGGTGCCAGGTCGAACATGGCGTCGAGCTCGTCGGTGGGCTGGGAGACATCGGACGCGGCGGCGGACAAGACCATCGGTGGAGCTTTCGGAAAGCGGCGGGGCCATTGCCGGCGGGCGCCGGCGGGCTGGAATCTTAACTATTAACCGTGCGCACCAAAGGGGCTCGGGGCCCCCGGGGCGCGTCGGTGCACCGCCCCCTCAGCGGCTGTACAGCCCCACCACGCTCTGCCCGCCCAGTGCGTGGCCCTTGAGCGCGGCCAGCAGCGCGTCGCGCGCGAGGCCGGCCGGCAGCGCGCCCGGTGCGAGGTCGGAGGCGACCACGGTCAGCACGTAGTGGTGCGGGCGGTCGCCCACCGGCGGGCACATGCCGCGGTAGGCGGGCGCGCCGGCCACGTTCGGGCCCATGGTGAAGTTGAAGTTCGAGCCGGCCTGGCCTTCGCCCGCCTTGAGCTCGCCGCGATCGGCCGCGATGTTGTAGGCCACCCAGTGCGACACGCCCAGGCCGGCCGCGCCGTCAGGGTCGAACACCAGCACGGCCACCGACCGGGTCTTGGCCGGCAGGTTGCTCCAGGCCACGGGCAGCGACACGTTCTTGCCGCCGCAGTCGCCGGCGCCGCCGTGGTCGGCCGGAATGACGCTGTTGTCGGCGAAGGCGCTGGACGTCACGCGCATGCCGGTGAAGGCCTTGCCGCCGGGGCCCGAGCCGGCCGGCATGCCGGCGCAGCCGGCCATGAGGCCCGCAAGGGCGAGCGCCGCTGCAGGCAGGGCGAGAGAGTGGAACTTGTTGCGCATGGAATCTCCTTGAAAGCTTGAGTTCATCCGGCGTGGCCGAGCCACACGCTGCCGTCCGCCTGCTCGTGCACCGCCAGCGGCGTGAGCCGTGCGCCGCGGCACGGGCCGCCCACGCACTTGCCGGTGTCGGGCTCGAAGATGGCGCCGTGGCGCGCGCACATCAGGAAGCGGCCCGAGCTTTCGAGCACCTGGCCTTCGAAGTCGAGCGGGCCGCCGGCATGCGGGCACTGGTTGAGGTAGGCGTACACGGCGCCGTGCCAGCGCACCGCGAAGGCGGGCGCGCCGTCGGGGGTGGTGAACCTGGCGGCCAGGCCGCCGTCGGCGAGGTTGGCGGCCATCGGGCCGGCGGCGGGTGCCGTGGCGCCGCGGTGGGTCGCGGGGGCGGGTGCGGGTGCGGTGGAGTCGTCGGACATCTGCCGGGGAGGGTAGCCCAAGGTTCGGCGGCTGCGCAACGTGTGAAACGTATGTCTTTTCATGTTCCCGGCCTTTGCCGAAGACTGTATATTCATACAGCATTCCGCTCAAGGAAACCCCGTGGACATCCAGCGCAAACTCGCCATCCTGGCCGACGCCGCCAAGTACGACGCCTCCTGCGCGTCCAGCGGCTCGCAGCCGCGCGACTCGCTGGGCGGGCGCGGCATCGGCTCGACCGAAGGGGCGGGCATCTGCCACAGCTATGCGCCCGACGGCCGCTGCATCTCGCTGCTGAAGGTGCTGCTGACCAACCACTGCCAGTACGACTGCCTGTACTGCGTGAACCGCGCGTCGAGCAACGTGCCGCGCGCGCGCTTTCGCGTCGAGGAGGTGGTGCAGCTCACGCTCGACTTCTACCGCCGCAACTGCATCGAAGGCCTGTTCCTGTCCAGCGGCATCATCAAGTCGCCCGACCACACCATGGAGCAGGTGGTCGAGGTGGCGCGCCTGCTGCGCGAGGAACACGACTTTCGCGGCTACATCCACCTGAAGACCATTCCCGACGCCAGCGACGAGCTGATCGCGCGCGCCGGGCGCTATGCCGACCGGCTCAGCATCAACGTCGAGATGCCCACCACCGAAGGCCTGCGCGCGCTGGCGCCCGAGAAGGACGAGAGCGCCATCCGCCGCTCGATGGCGCGGCTGCGCCTGCGCATCGACGACACGCGCGAGGAGGCGCGCCGCGTGGTGCCCATTCGCGCGCTGCCCGGCGCGTCGGCCGCGCCCGCGAAGCCGCCGCCGTTCGCGCCCGCCGGGCAGAGCACGCAGATGATCGTGGGCGCCGACGCCACCGACGACCGCCACATCCTCGCGTCGAGCGCCACGCTGTACGGCGCGTACAAGCTCAAGCGCGTGTACTACTCGGCCTTCAGCCCGATTCCCGACGCGGCGCGCGCGCTGCCGCTGGCCGCGCCGCCGCTGATGCGCGAGCACCGGCTGTACCAGGCCGACTGGCTCATGCGCTTCTACGGCTTCGAGCACCAGGAGATCGTGGCCGCGCCCGACGGCCTGCTGCGGCTCGACGTCGACCCCAAGCTGGCCTGGGCGCTGGCGCATGCCGATCGCTTTCCGGTCGACCTGAACCACGCGCCGCGCGAGATGCTGCTGCGCGTGCCGGGGCTGGGCGTGAAGGCGGTCGAGCGGCTGCTGCAGGCGCGGCGCGTGCGACGGGTGCGCGTGGACGACCTGCGGCGGCTGCACGTGCCGGCGCGCAAGGTGCTGCCGTTCGTGGTGGCCGACGGCCACCGGCCGGCGGCGGGCGCGATGGCCGCCACGGCGCCCGCGGCGCAACCCGCTGCCGCACAGGCTGCGCAGGCCTCGCTGTTCTGAACCGAACGGACGCGTCATGCAGGTGCGGCTCGAAGACCCGATCGACCTCGATGCCTTCCGCCGCCACGCGCGGCAGCTGCTGGCGGCCGGAGTGCCGCCGGACCACGTCGAGTGGCACGACGGCAGTGCGCCCGGCGGCGCGGCCGACCTGTTCGGCGAGGCCGGCGGCGACGCGCCCTTGCCTCCCGCAGCAGGCGCCGCGCGGCATCCCGTGCCCGCCTCCTTCATCGCGCTGTGCGCCGACGTGATCCTGCACCGCGATGCGCAGCGCTTCGCGCTGCTGTACCGGCTGCTGTGGCGGCTCGCGCACGAGCCGGGCCTGCGCCACGACCCGATCGACGCCGACATGATGCAGGCGCAGCTGATGGCCAAGGCCGTGCACCGCGACATCCACAAGATGCGGGCCTTCGTGCGGTTCACGCGCGTGGCCGGTTCGGATGCAGAACAGGAACAGGCCGGCGAACGCCATGTCGCGTGGTTCGAGCCCGATCACCGCATCGTGGAGGCCAATGCGCCGTTCTTCGCGCGCCGTTTCGCGCAGATGCGCTGGGCCATCCTCACGCCGGCGCGCTGCGTCGAGTGGGACGGCCAGGCGCTGTCGTTCCGCGACGGCGCGGACCGCCGCGAGAAGCCGCCGCCCGACGCGGGCGAGCAGCTCTGGCTCACCTACTACGAGAACATCTTCAACCCCGCGCGCCTGAAGCTCGCGACGATGCGGCGCGAGATGCCGCGGCGCTACTGGCACAACCTGCCGGAGGCCGCGCTGATCCAGCCGCTGGCCGAGGCGGCCGGCGCGCGCAGCCAATCGATGATCGACGCGCCGGCCACGCCCGCGCGCCGCATCCGCGCACCCCTGTTGCTGAACCCGCTGCCGGCCGGCGGCGTGGCGCCCGCCGACCTGGGCGAGCTGCGCGCCGCGGCGCACGCCTGCCGCGCCTGCCCCATCGGCGCGTTCGCCACGCAGGCGGTGTGCGGCGAGGGGCCGCTGGGCGCGGGCCACATGCTCGTGGGCGAACAGCCCGGCGACCAGGAGGACCTGGCCGGCCGCCCCTTCGTCGGCCCGGCCGGCCAGCTGCTCGACCGCGCGATGGCGCAGCTGGGCTGGGCGCGCGAGAGCGTGTACCTGGCCAACGCCGTCAAGCATTTCAAGTACGAACTGCGCGGCAAGCGCCGCATCCACAAGACGGCAGGGCAGCGCGAGGCCGAGGCCTGCGCGCACTGGCTCGACAGCGAAATCTCGCTGGTGCGCCCGAAGGCGTTGGTGGCGCTCGGCGCCACGGCCGCGCGCGCCTTGCTCGGGCGGCCGGTGGCGGTGCAGGCCGAGCGCGGCGCCTGGCTGAACGAGCGCGGCGACGGCTTGCCGGTGTTCGTCACGCTGCATCCCTCGGCGTTGCTGCGCCTGCCCGACGAACAGCGCGGCGAGGCGCATGCGCTCTGGCTGGCCGACCTGGCCCGCGCGATGGCGGCGCCTGCGATCATCGAAGGTTCATGAACACCGACGACTCACGCTGGAACGCGTACCTGCACGAGCGGCACTCGCGCGAGACCTTGCGCGACTGGGCACGCAGCCTTTCCTTCTTCCGCTTCTGCCGGGCCTTCGGCGGCCATGCGAACGACGGCGACTGCCTGCGCGTGGCGCTGGCCGTCGCGTCCGAGGCGCAGCTGTGCGAGGTGTTCGCGCGGCTGGGCCTTGCGCTGGAGCGCCTGCCGCCGGACCACCCCGAGCCCGTGATCGGCGTGCACTACAGCGGCACCGAATTCAAGAAGTTCGTTTCCGCGGCGCACGGCTACGGCCTGCCGGTGCGGCAACCGGGGCAGGTGCGCATCGCGGGCGTGGCGGTGTTCGCGTGGCTGCGCGCCGGCCGGCTGGAGTTGTCGATGGCCGATGCCGACGAGCCTTACGACGTGACGGCGCGCACCGTGCGCGAGGCGCAGGCGGTGGAGGCCGTGCTGCGTCCGCTGGCCGGCCTGTGCATCGATCCGCCGCAGGAAGGGCGCAACTGCCTGAGCCCGAAGGCCTGCCCGTCGCTTTGGACGGACACCACGGACACCACGGACGGCAAGGGCTAGCTAGAGCGTTCCGCCGTCCGGCCAGTTCTCCCAGTGCGTGTTCGGCGCCTGCGTGGGCCGGTAGTGCGCGGCGTCGCCGGTCACCAGCACCCGGGCCAGCTGCTGGAACGTCTCTGAATGGCCCGGCCGCGCCGCTTCGTCGACCACGTCGGGGTGATGCCACGCTTCGAGCTGCAGGATCTGCTGCATCTCCGGCCGCACGCTGGCCCGGCGCTCGGCCTCCGTGGCCAGCACCTCCTCGCGGTGCGTGGCCGCGAGGATGCGGCAGAGCTCGAAGGTGTGCAGCCGGCCTTCTTCCATGGGAACGACGCCGTGGGCCGCGCAGTCCGCGAGCGACGGCGCGGCCATCGTGCGCCCGCGCAGCGCCAGTTCGCGCGGGCCGTTGGCCACCCATTCCTCGCTGTCCTCGTCGAGCCAGCCGCCCGGATCGATGGGGTGGACGAAGCGCGACTCGTTGTTCGGGTTGTTCGCCAGGTAGTTGGCGTATGCCTCGGCGTTCACGTAGGCCGTGGCCGTGTCGCGGTCGTGCAGGCGGCTGGCGAAAGTGTGCACGTGCGTGTCGGGCAGGCCCGACCTCGGCGAGAAGCCGAACACCTCGATGACCATGGCCCAGTCGTCGGCCGAGCGGTACAGCGACAGGCGCGTGGCCGCGAGGTAGACGTAGCCGTTGTCCAGCATCGGGAACACGTAGTGGTCACAACACCGGTCGAGCACGGAAAGGATGTCGGCTTCTTGCCAGTTCTGCATGGAGGCTCCCGGGCCCGCGGCGGACCCCGGCGCCGACTTTAGCGCCGGAGGATGACGTGGCCGATATGCGTGACCTAGGTGGCGCGACCAAGGTGACGCCCTGATGAAACCGTTCGCCGCGGCGCCGCGTACACCTCCATACCGGCTACGCCATCCGGCGAATAGACGCTGAGGCGCCGGGTTTTGACAATGCAGACGCTCGAATTCCAGAGGCCGCCATGCGCGCGCCGGCAGAAAGAGAAAGCACGTTGATGATGCTGAAACAGGGTTGGCGCGGAGCCGACGTTCGCCGTTTGCAGGAGGCGCTGAACCGCAAGCTCTCGCCCAGCCCCGCGCTGGTCACCGACGGCGACTACGGTCCGCGCACCCGCGCCGCCGTGCTGCGCCTGCAGGCCGCGCACTGGCTGGTGGAAGACGGCGAGGCCGGCCCGTGCACGCAGAACGTGGCCTTCGACGGCGAGCGCGACGCGCCCATCCTGCACCCCGTGGCGCTGATCCCGCCGCCCGAGGCCGCGCTGTGCTGGGCCGCGGGCATCGCGATGATGACCCGCTCCACCGTGGCCGCAGTGCTGGCGCGCACACCCGGCGACCTGCTCGCCACCGACGGCGCGCTGCAGTCCTTCATCGATACCCACGACGACGGCATGGCCGGCGGGCAGCGCTTTGCGCAGGCGCACGGCCTCACGGTGCGCGCGCCGTCGCCCTGGTCGCTCAAGTCGCTGCGCGCCGCGCTGGAGGCGGGCCCGGTCATGCTCGACATGCTGTGGGGCCCGAAGGGTTATGCGCAAGGCGCCGGCCGGCCGGGCCACACGGTGGTGGTCGCGGGCATCCGCGGCGACAGCGACCCGAGCGGGCGCGGCACCACGCTGCGCGTGTTCGACCCCTGGCCGCCCAACAAGGGCACGCGCAGCTCGGTCAATTTCTACAAATGGGTGCAGGCCGCGAGCTCGCGCACCTGCCGGGTGTTCCTGCGCTAGCTGTTTCTCGCCTGCGCACAGAATTCGCGCTCCCCCGAACTTTTCGCGAACCGTTTGGCGGGTTCGACGCCTCCTTGTGTCCGAGGGTCTTCCTCATGCATCCAAGGAACGAAGGAATCGCCATGCTCTACGTCAAGAATGTCCCCGGCTGGGAACGCGCGCTGCGCATCGCCATGGGCCTCGCCGGCCTGGTCTTCGCCGCCATGAACTGGGGCGCGGCGGGCTCCACGCTCGCCGTGGCCGCCGGGCTGGCGGGCGCCATGCTCGCGCTCACCGGCCTGGTCGGCTTCTGCCCGATGTGCGCCATGGTCGGGCGCAAGCCCGCCAAGGGGCGCTGACCCCATGACCGCCGCTGCCGCCGCTGCCAGCATCGAGCGCACCGCGCTGGTCCGCGCGGCGCAGACCGGCGACCCCGCCGCCATCGAGGGCCTGCTGGCGGCCTGCCAGACCGACGCGCGCCGCTACGCCTGGCGCCATTGCCAGGCCAGCGACGTCGACGACGCCGTGCAGGAGTCGCTGCTGGTGATCGTGCGCAAGGTGCGCGGGCTGAAGGCGGCCGCGGCGTTCTCGGCGTGGCTCTTCACCGTCATCCGGCGCGAGTGCCTGAAGCTGCAGCGCGCCATGTTCCGCCACGAGCCGCTGGACGACGAAACCGCCGAGCACCAGCTCGCCAGCCGCAGCGACGGCGCGCTGCGGCTGGACCTGACGCATGCGCTGGAGTCGCTGCCCGCGCACTACCGCGAGGTGGTGCTGCTGCGCGATTTCGAGGAGCTCACCATCGCCGAGATCGCCGAACGGCTGGGCGAGCCGCCGGGCGCCGTCAAGAGCCGGCTGCACCGCGCGCGGGCTCTGGTGCGCGAGTATTTGCTGGGGGGCGATGCGACAATCCCCCCGCCATGACAGACACCCCCACGACCCTCACGATCACCCGCCCCGACGACTGGCACCTGCACGTGCGCGATGGCGCCGCCCTCGAAGCCGTCGTTCCCCACAGCGCCCGCCAGTTCGGCCGCGCGCTGATCATGCCGAACCTGCGTCCCCCCGTGACCACCGCCGCGCAGGCCGTGGCCTATCGCGAACGCATCCTTGCCGCCGTGCCCGAAGGCATCGCCTTCGAGCCCGTGATGTCGCTCTACCTGACCGACAAGCTGCCGCCCGAGGAAATCGCGCTGGCAGCCGTTGCCGGCGTGCGCGCGCTCAAGCTCTACCCGGCCGGCGCCACCACCAACAGCGATGCCGGCGTGACCGACATCCGCAAGACCTACAAGACGCTCGAGGCCATGCAGAAGCACGGCCTGCTGCTGCTGGTGCACGGCGAGGTGACCGACCCCGCCATCGACCTGTTCGACCGCGAAGCCGTGTTCGTCGACCGCGTGATGATTCCGCTGCGCCGCGACTTCCCCGAGCTCAAGGTGGTGTTCGAGCACCTCACCACCAAGGAAGGCGCCCACTACGTGCGCGACGCCGACCGCTTCACGGCCGCCACCATCACGGCGCACCACCTGCTGTACAACCGCAACGCCATCTTCACCGGCGGCATCCGCCCGCACTACTACTGCCTGCCCGTGCTCAAGCGCGAGACGCACCGCGTGGCGCTGGTCGAGGCGGCCACCAGCGGCAGCGACCGCTTCTTCCTGGGCACCGACAGCGCGCCGCACCCGGCGCACCTGAAGGAACACGCACTGGGCTGCGCCGGCTGCTACACCGCGCTCACCGCCATCGAGCTGTACGCCGAGGCCTTCGACAGCGTGAACGCGCTCGACAAGCTCGAAGGCTTCGCGAGCTTCCACGGCCCCGACTTCTACGAACTGCCGCGCCACACCGACACCGTCACGCTCAAGCGCGAAAGCTGGACCGTGCCGGAAACCGTGCCTTACGGCGACGCCACGCTGAAGCCCTTGCGCGGCGGCGAAACCATGAACTGGAAACTCGCATGACCCCCACGCTGCGCGTGATGCTGCTGATCGACGCCGACAACGTCTCGGCCGATGTGATCGAACAGGCCGTGCAACGCACGATGGACGAGTACGGCGCCATCCACGTGCGCCGCGCCTACTGCAACGCCGAGATGGCGGTGAACCGCCAGGCTCTGTTCAAGCGGCTGTCGGTGCGCCCGATGGTGAACCTGTCGACCGGCAAGAACAGCACCGACATCGCACTGGCCGTCGACGCCATCGACCTCGTGATCGACGAGCGTCCCGACGTGGTGGTGCTGGTGTCGTCCGACTCCGACTTCGCGCCGCTGGTGATCCGCCTGCGCGAAAAGGGCTGCCGCGTCTGCGGCATCGGCCAGCAGGGCAAGACGGGCGAGGAAACGGTCGGCATCTACGACAGCTTCATGGACCTGGCGCACCACGGCGCAAGCTACGCGGCGCCCGCGGTGCGCACCACGCCCGCGAAGAAGGCGGCGACGGCCACGGCCAAGTCGGCCGCCACCAAGACCTCGCGCGCGAAGAGCGCCGGCACGGCGACGGCCACGGCCACGGCAGCCGCACCTGCCGCTGCGGCAGTGAAGAAAGCCGCGGCGAAGAAGACCGCTCGCAAGACAGCCGTCAAGACGGCTGCCAAAGCGCCCGCCAAGACGCCCGCTGCGCCGAAGCCGCAACCTCCGTCCGAAGCCGCCGAGTTCATCCTGCAGGCAGCGCCTTCGTTGCGCAGCGGCAAGGAAGTGCCGCTCAACGACGTGGCGAAAGCCTTGCGCACCGCCGGCCTGCTCGGCAAGCACGGCAGCTCGCTCAAGCTGTTCGACAAGCTCACCGCGGAGTTCGCGGTGATGCAGCACCCCGACCGCATCCGCTGGACGGGCGCGCCCGCGTCTTGACCCTGCCGGCGATCGACTGGGCGCAGCCCTGGCTGGCGCCCTATCGTTCGAGCGGCGAAGCGGTGGCGCAGGCCGCGCGGCACGCCGGCGTGGCCGCCGCGCTGCAGGGCGCCAAGCCTGTGCCCGTACCCACGCCGGTGCCGGACTTCGTGCACCAGCACGCACTGCCTCCAGGCCGAGCCTACGAGGCGCACATCTTCCAGACCCGCAGCGTGCCCACGCGCGACAACCTGCACGACTTCTTCAACGGACTCGTGTGGCTCGCGTTTCCGCACACCAAGCGCCGCCTCAACGCGCTGCAGGCGGGCGAGATCGCGCACGCCGGTGTCGGGGCCGTGCGCGGGCCGCTGCGCGACGCGCTCACGCTGTTCGACGAGAACGGCGCGCTGCTCGACGCGCCGCCCGCGCTGTGGCGGGCGCTGGCCGCGCGCGACTGGCATGCGCTGTTCGTCACGCAGCGCGGCCTGTGGCGCGAGGCGCGCCTGCTGCTGTTCGGGCACGCGCTGCTCGAGAAGCTGGTGACGCCGCGCAAGCCGATCACGGCGCACGTGCTGCTGCCTCGCGACATGAGCGCACCGCTGGCGCTCGACGACGCAACGATCGCAAGAAATTTCGATGCGGACTGGCTCCGAACGAAGCCTTTCGTACCCCTTCCGGTGCTCGGCGTGCCCGGCTGGTGCGCTGAAAATACAGCGGCATCTTTCTACGCCGACGCGGGGGTCTTCCGGCCCTTGCCGAACATCGTCACAGCGTAGTTTTCGCGGGCTCGGGAGGCCCGCCGCAGCGCGTGCACCGCACGCGGGCTGCATTCCATTTCAGAGGAGCTCACACAACAACATGGACACCGTCATTCTTCTGCTCAAGGTCGGGCTGATTCTTTACGCGATCTACAGCTTCATCGTCTACGCCTCGCGCCGCTCCGGCAACCGCGACGCGCTGAAGGACTTTCGCAACACGCCTGTGTTGCGCCGCATCACCGACGAAGAGAAATCCGCACTGCAACCCTTCCTGATGGGGCAGGGCCTCACGGTCGGCGACGAGGTGCGCGAACTGCGCGGCGCCTTCCTGCGCCATGGCCTGCAGTCGCAGGGCTCGTCGACCGAGCACGACACCATCGGCGACGTCGACGTGCTGCTGCCCTACGACGCCTTCGACCACGTCGAGCCGCACAACGAGGCGCTGGTCGTGCTCAGCAGGAAGTGCGCGGTGGTGATCCGCGTGAACGGCTTCGACCTGCTCGAAGGCCGCCAGCGCGCGCAGCGCCAGCAGGCGCAGGACAAGCAATGGAAGCGCGGCGAAGCCGGCGCGCTGCCGAGCCTCGACGAGGTCGCTCAAGACGCGAACCCGCTCGCCCGCTACGAGCGCGGCGAGGTCGACATCCTCGGCCAGCGCACCGAGACGCCCGAGGAGGTCGCGAGCCGCATGGGCCGCGGCGGCTGGGCGTCCGCCTTCGCGTGGCTGGCCGCCTTCGTGCTGCTGTGGATCGCCACCTGGGACGCCACGCGCGGCGCGCAGGCCTACCTGCTGGGCGCGGGCCTGCTCGCCGCGCTGTGGGGCGCGTGGCTCTTCGTGCGCCGGCCGTCGGCCGCGGCGGCGGTGCGCCAGCCGCAGCCCGTGAACCGCGTGCGCGGCATGCTCAACCAGATCGCCGTGGCCGACGTGCGCAACGTGGCGGTTCGCAAGGTCGGCATGTTCATCGGCGACAAGCTGAGCCTGGTGCTGCCTTCGCACTGGAGCAACCCCGCGTCGGTGCCGTACGGCGAGGTGATCGAGGCCGAGCTGCGCACCAGCGACTACAGCGCGGTGAGCTTCGGCGACCGGTGGTCCGTGGCCGACGAGTGGCGGCGCTTTCGCCCCGTGTACTGGGGCCGCCACCTGCTGCTGTTGCTGGTCGGGCTGCTGACCCTCGGCGCGCTGGCGCTGTCGGCGCCCGACCTGCGCGGCGAGGCGGCGGTGGTCGCGCAGTGGCTCTCGCACGCCAGGAGCCCCGGCTATGCCGACCCCGCGCAGCTGGAGGAGAACCCGCCGAAGTGGGCCAGCTTCGCGAACATGGAAGGCGAAGCCCGCTGCGAGATGAATATCGACACGGACATGAACGGCCGCGGCGATGACGCGCGCGCCGTGCCGGTCATCGACTGCACCACCGTGCGCTGGGCCGGCTCCGACCCGGTCGTGCCCGCGCTGGACATTCCGCAGAGCGTGCTGGCGCTCGCCCAGCCGGATTTCATCCGCGCGTCGGAGAACGGCATGTCGGCCGCACTCATCGCGATGCTGCGCATGCAGATGGGCCAGGCGCCCGACCCGCTCGCGGCCTACCGCGCGCGCGAGAACATGCCCATGGTCGTGCGCGGCTTCGACCGCTCGGTGGCCATGATCGACGCCGCCTGCCACGACAGCGGCGGTCTCTCGCCCGAAGCCTGCGGCCACCTGCAGCGCGACCTGGTGCGCGCGATCGACGCCACCGTCGAGAAGAACGGCGCCGACACGCCCGTCACCACCTGGGCGGCGCTGGCCGCCAGCGCGAAGGCGGGCGCGGAGAACGCCGACCTCGTGCTGTCGCGCAGCCAGCTCGCGACCGTGCAGCGCGTGCTGCACAAGGCCGTCGACAGCGTGGTCGCCGAGAAGATCGCGGCCGCGCGCCCGGCCATCGTGCCGGCCAGGCGCGGCGTGCTGCTGGCGTCGACCTCCCGCATCGGCGATGCGCGGGGCAAGTCGAGTGAGTCGGGTGAGTCCGGCGCCGAGCCGGGCGAAGACGCCGAGGATGCCGCGGCCGATGACATGGCCGGTGGTTCGCCCCGCGGTTCCCTGCTCGAACGCTGGGAACGGCTGCGGCGCAATGCCACCGCCGACGGCCTGCGCCCCTTCGTGCTCGAGGGCCTGGTGACCGCCGTCGGCAAGGACGCCGCGGGCACGACGCGGGTGCGCATCGACCCGGGCCTGGACGCCACGCGCAGGGCCAGCGCCGGTGCGTACACGCTGTGGACGCTGTTCGCGGCGCTGCTGGTGCTGGTCAACGGCGTGCTGTTCGCGGTGCGCCTGACGCAGGGCATGCGCCGCGGCGCGCGCCTGCAGGCCGACATCGCCACGCGCCCGGCGCCGGGAACAGCGGGCCTGTTCTGAATCGTCCGGGCCTTCGGCGCTCTCCGACAGGCCTTTGCGCGCCCGGGGAATACCCGGGCGCCGGAACTTTTGCTCCTATCATGGCTTTACCGGCTGCCGCCGTCCGGAGCGCCCCACAACGCACAACAACACCCAGGGCCTCCATGCCGCGCACGGCTTGAAGTGGGCCCCTGGGCCCACATCTAGGTGGCAGATTTCCCCACGGAGAATTCAACTTGAAACGTATCCTTCTGTTCGTCCTGACCAATGTGATGGTGGTCGCGGTGCTTGGCGTGGTCGCCAGCCTGCTCGGCGTCAACCGGTTCCTGACGGCCAACGGCCTCAACCTGGGCGCGCTGCTCGGCTTCGCGCTGGTGATGGGTTTCGGCGGTGCGATCATCTCGCTGCTCATCAGCAAGCCCATGGCCAAGTGGACCGCCGGCCTGAACATGATCGACAACCCCCAGACGCCCGACGAGGCCTGGATCGTCGGCACCGTGCGCAAGTTCGCCGACAAGGCCGGCATCGGCATGCCCGAGGTCGGCATCTTCGAGGGCGAGCCCAATGCCTTCGCCACCGGCGCGTTCAAGAACTCGTCGCTGGTGGCGGTGTCTACCGGCCTGCTGCAGAACATGACGCGCGAAGAGGTCGAGGCCGTCATCGGCCACGAGGTGGCGCACATCGCCAACGGCGACATGGTGACCATGACGCTGATCCAGGGTGTGATGAACACCTTCGTCGTGTTCCTGTCGCGCGTGATCGGCTATGCAGTCGACAGCTTCCTGCGCCGCGGCGACGATCGCTCGTCGGGCCCCGGCATCGGTTACTACGTGAGCACCATCGTGCTGGACATCGTGCTCGGCTTCGCCGCCGCCATGGTGGTGGCCTGGTTCTCGCGCCACCGCGAGTTCCGCGCCGACGCCGGCGCCGCCGCGCTCATGGGCCAGAAGCAGCCGATGATCAACGCGCTCGCCCGCCTGGGCGGCCTGCCGGCCGGTGAACTGCCCAAGGCCGTGGAAGCCATGGGCATCACCGGCAGCATCGGCAAGCTGTTCTCCACGCACCCGCCGATCGAGGATCGCATCGCGGCGCTGCAGAACGCGCAGCGTTGAGCTGAGCGGCAACGCAAATTGAAAAAGGGGCTGGTCGATCGACCAGCCCCTTTTTTCGTTTGCCGAACCGTGTGTCGTTCGCTCAGAGGTTGAGCGCCGAGATGGCTTGCAGCCCCTGCTTGATGTTGTTGCGCGCGGCACCTTCCACCGACATGCGCAGGCGGGTCGTGCCCACGAGCGAATCGAACGCGCCGCCCGTGTAGGTCGACTTGATGACCTGGCGCAGGGCCACCGAGTTGTCGGAGACCTTGATGAGCGTCCAGCCGGCTTCCATGTCGACCGTGAACGCGGCACCGAAGGTGGGCTTGTTCAACCGGGTGATCGAGACCGACAACTCGTAGTCGCCGCTCTTGCCCTTGACGACCTCCTTGAACAATGCCGTCTTGGTGACCGACTGCTCGATGGCCGCGCGCAAGTCGTCGTTGGCGATGTCCGCGCTCCACAGGGGATTCGTTTCATTGCCGCCGCCGGCTTTGATCGAGAGCGAATAGGGCAGCTTCTTGCTCGACGCGATGCTGGTGGCGGTCATGGCGTCGCGATTGGCCGGCGAGGCGCAACCTGTGAGCATGACGACAACGGCGAGGGCGGCCAGCGCAGCAGCGCGGCGAAAGGCTTGATGGATCATTTCTGTTTTTCCGATTCTTTGAAGATGTTGCCGACCACTTCGTCGACCATTTCCTGCGGCGACAGGCGCGTGAGCGAGGTGTGGAACGAGTTGCCTGTGGCCAGGGGAAAGTCGGACTTGGGGTCGCGCACCGTCACCGTGAGCTCGAGCAGGTACATGGAGAGATCCCACATCCACTTGTCGACGTAGGTGACGACGGCGTCGACCTGCTCGGGCGGCTTGCTGTCTTCGGTGACTTGCAGGCCGCGCTTGCGCAGGTTGCCGGCGATGAGCTTGTGGATCGTGCCGTCTTCGCCCTCGAGCTTCTTGACCTGCACCACGCGCAGCTTGTCGAGGTTCGCCGAGGGATCGACGGTGGCCGTTGCGCGATTGACGGCACAGCCGCTCGCGAACAGGGATACGGCCACGGCTGCGAGAAGCAGCCTGATGACTCTTTTCAATTAACTTTCTCCTCCGCCCGAAATGGGCCGGAGAAATGTAACTGCAAATGTATGAAAACGTTTCGGCCACCGCACCAAAAAGGTGGGCGACGCGGCGGCGTCCCGTGTGTCCGCCGCGCCGGTGGGCCGGGCCCGTGACCGCTCAGTTGCTGGTGGGCGCGGGTTCCGAGGGTTGCGACGGTTCCGAGAGTTCAGCAGGCGCTTCCTCGGCCGACGGCGCAACGGCAACGGCAACTGCTTCGGCAGTGGCCCCGGCGGCAGCGGCTGCCTCCGCGGCAACCGCAGCAGCCTCGGCAGCTTCAGCGGCCGCCTGCGCCTTCTTCTGGTCGTCGCGCACGCGCTGCAGTGTGCGCGTCACCTCGGCGCGTTCCATGCCGTACATCTCCGCGAACTCCTGCTCGCTGCGGCCGCTGGCCTCGAAGGCACGCAGCAGCGCTTCGCGCTTGGCGGCCTGCTGGGCGAGGTCGGCCAGGGCTTCGTCCACCACGGCGTTGGCGTTGGCGTCGCGCGAACGCACGAGCACCGCATAGGCCTCGCGGTCGAGGCCGGAGGCCTCGATGGCCTTGGCGATGCGCGTCACCAGCTGCGGGCGCAGGTCTTCACCGTTGTTGCGCTGCATGCGGCGGCGGTGTAGTTCGAGGATGGCGTGGTGCACATGCTCGGGCGCGACCGGGTCCAGCGCGTTGCCGTCGAGGTCGTGGCGCGCCAGGCCGGCGGCCACGGCCTCGAGGTAGCGCGTGGAGCGCGCATGCAGGCCCATGGCCACCTTGAGGTCTTCGGCCTTGAAGTCTTCGGGGTGGCGGGCCAGCAGCTCGTCGTACACGCCGAGCTTCAGCGGCACGAAGCGCGCGCCGAACAGCTTGGGGTACAGCGCGAACAGGCGCTCGAGCGCCGGGTGCACCTTGCGCTGCGGGCGTGCCGGCTGGGCCTGCGCCTGCGACTTCTGTTGTTGCTGCTGCTGGCGCGGCTGCTGCGGACGCTGGCCGCGGCCACCGCGGCCACCGCGGCCGCCGTCGCCACCGGGATTCTTCTGGCGCGGCGGGCGGGAGGCCTGCTCTGCCTGCTCTGCCGGTTGGCTGGACGCGGGCGCATCTGCGCCCGCGTCGGTTCCTGTACCGGCCTGCAGCTGCTTCAGCTGGTCGGCCATGTCCAGTTGCGGGCGCCGGGGAGGGCGGGCGTTCGTCTTCGGGGTGGCGGTGGAAGCGTCGGTCATGCGGGGGCGCGGTGGAATGAATTGGAAAAAAGAAAGCCGGCGGGGCGCGTTCAGCGCGGCCGGAACATCCTGAAGAGATTGTCGGGGCTGACTTCGAAGTAGTCAGCAGGGCCGCCTCCGCGCAGGATGGGCTGCGCCGCGGCGGTGTCGTAGATGCCGTCCTTCAGCAGGTGGCGCGCAATGTGCACGCCCACCACTTCGCCGAGGACGAGCCAGGTCTGCACCGGCACGCCATCCACGCCCTCGAGCTGCAGGATCTGCGTGAGCCTGCATTCGAAGGACACGGGGCTCTCGGCCACGCGCGGCACCGCGATGGTCCGCGAGGCGGCCGTGGTGAGGCCGGCGAGCTCGAACTCGTTCACCTCGGGCGGCACGGCCGCGCACGAGCGGTTCATCTGCTCGGCCAGCGGGCGGGTCGCCAGGTTCCAGCCGAACTCCCGCGTCTGGCGGATGTTGTGCAGGCTGTCCTTGGCGCCGATGCTGGCGAAGCCGACCAGCGGCGGCGTGTAGTTGAAGGCGTTGAAGAAGCTGTACGGCGCGAGGTTGAGCACGCCGTTCGCGTCCTGCGAGGAGATCCAGCCGATGGGGCGCGGTCCGACCATCGCGTTGAACGGGTCGTGCGGCAGGCCGTGGCCCTTGGCGGGTTCGTAGAAATGGAAGTCGTCGCTGGCCATGAAGGTCTCGGTGGTTCGCATGCGGTTCAGTGGCTCAGGGCCGAAGCCCGTGCCGCCTGCCGGCCGATCAGCAGCCGGAACGGCAGCAGCATCAGCACGCCCACGGCCAGCTTCACGGCGAGGTCGCCGAGCGCCCAGGTGAGCCACGGGCCGTCGGTGCCCGCGAAGGCGATGCCCCAGAACACGATGCTGTCGAGCACGGCCGCGATCACGGTGGCCACCAGTGGCGCGCGCCACCACAGGCCGCGGCGCAGGCGGTCGAACACGCCGATGTCGAGCAGCTGCGAGGCGATGAAGGCCAGGCCCGAGGCCGCGGCGATGCGCGCCGGTGCGAGCAGCAGCGACACGCCCACCGCCACCGCGAAGCCGACCCACGCCACGCGCCGCGCCATGCCGGGACCGAAGCGCCGGTTGACGAGATCGCTCACGAGGTACGCCACCGGGTAGGTGAAGGCGCCCCAGGTCAGCCAGTCGTTGAGCGCGAACTGCACGAGGATGTTGGAGGCCAGCACCACGGCCGCCATGGCCAGCGTGGCGGCGGTCAGGTGGCCCAGCGTGGGGCGCTCGAAGCGCGTGGGTTGCATGGCCTGCATCAGACGTTCGCCGTGCGTTCGTGTGCGCGTTCGCGTTCGATTTGGGCCCGCACGCCGTGCGCCACGGCCTCGGCCACCTTGATGCCGTCCACGCCGGCCGACAGGATGCCGCCCGCGTAGCTCGCGCCTTCGCCGGCCGGGTACAGGCCGCGCACGTTGAGGCTCTGGAAGTCGTCGCCGCGCGTGATGCGGATCGGCGACGAGGTGCGCGTTTCGACGCCGGTGAGCACCGCGTCGTGCGTGTCGAAGCCCTTGATCTTGCGGCCGAAGGCGGGGAAGGCCTCGCGCATGGCCTCGATGGCGTAGGCCGGCAGGGCTTCGCGCAGGTCGGTGGGCGTCACGCCGGGCTTGTACGAAGGCGTGACGCTGCCCAGCGCGGTCGAGGGCTTGCCGGCCACGAAGTCGCCCACCAGCTGGCCGGGTGCGTGGTAGTTGCTGCCGCCGAGCACGTAGGCGTTGCTTTCGAGCGCGCGCTGCAGCGCGATGCCCGCGAGCGCGTCGCCGGGAGCATTGGCTTCCCATCCCGGGAAGTCCTTCGGGTCGATGCCGACCACGATGCCCGCGTTGGCGTTGCGCTCGTTGCGCGAGTACTGGCTCATGCCGTTGGTGACCACGCGGCCCGGCTCGCTGGTGGCCGCGACCACCGTGCCGCCGGGGCACATGCAGAAGCTGTAGACCGAGCGGCCGTTGCTGGCGTGGTGCACCAGCTTGTAGTCGGCCGCGCCCAGCAGCGGGTGGCCCGCATGGCGGCCCCAGCGCGCGCGGTCGATCAGGCCTTGCGGGTGTTCCACGCGAAAGCCGATGGAGAAGGGCTTGGCCTCGATGTGCACGCCGCGCGCGTGCAGCATCTCGAAGGTGTCGCGCGAGCTGTGGCCCAGCGCCATCACGACGTGGTCGGCGCGCAGGTCGCTGCGGGTGCCCGTGGCCTGGTCGAGCACGGTGAGGCCGCGCAGGTGTTTGCCGCCCGGGCCGTCCTCGATGTGCACGTCGGTCACACGCTGCTCGAAGCGGATCTCGCCGCCCAGCGCCACGATCTGCTCGCGGATGTTCTCCACCACCTTCACCAGCTTGAAGGTGCCGATGTGCGGGTGCGCGACGTAGAGGATCTCGGGCGGCGCGCCGGCCTTCACGAACTCTTCCATCACCTTGCGCCCGAGAAAGCGCGGGTCCTTGATCTGGCTGTAGAGCTTGCCGTCGGAGAAGGTGCCGGCGCCGCCTTCGCCGAACTGCACGTTCGACTCGGGGTTCAGCGTGCTCTTGCGCCACAGGCCCCAGGTGTCGCGGGTGCGCTGGCGCACGGTCTTGCCGCGTTCGAGCACGATGGGCCGAAAGCCCATCTTCGCCAGCATCAGCGCCGCGAAGATGCCGCAGGGGCCGAAGCCGATGACCACCGGGCGCGACGCGCCTTCGGGCGCATCGGCCGGCGGCGCGTAGCGCATGTCGGGCGCGTTCTGGATGTGCGGGTGGCCCGCGTGCTTCGCGAGCAGGGCGGCCTCGAGCTTGGCGCCTGTCAGCTGCACGTCGCAGATGTAGACGGTGAGCAGCTCCACCTTGCGCGCATCGAAGCTGCGCTTGTAGACGGTGTGGGAGGCGATCGCGTCGAGCGGAACGTCGAGCGTTCTGGCGATCAGGGTGACCAGCGCGTCGGGCGCGTGGTCGAGCGGGAGTTTGAGTTCGGAGATTCTCAGCATGGCGTGGGGCTTGTGGTTATCAAGCAGACCGCGCATTTTAAGCGCCGAAGGCGCTATCAAAGGTATAGCTGTGTCAGCCGCTGTATCAGGCGGGCAGGAAGCCTTCGACCGAGAGGTAGCGCTCGCCGGTGTCGTAGTTGAAACCCAGCACCACGGCGTCGGGCGCCAGCGAGGGCAGCTTCTGCGCGATGGCCGCGAGCGTGGCACCCGAGGAGATGCCCACCAGCATGCCTTCTTCGACCGCGCAGCGGCGGGCCATTTCGCGCGCCGGTTCGGCGTCGACCTGCAGCACGCCGTCGAGCAGCGAGGTGTCGAGGTTCTTCGGAATGAAGCCCGCGCCGATGCCCTGAATGGGGTGCGGCGCCGGCGCGCCGCCGGAGATCACGGGCGAGGCCACCGGCTCCACCGCGAACACCTGCAGCTTGGGCCACTTCTTCTTGAGCACCCTGGCCACGCCCGTGATGTGGCCGCCCGTGCCCACGCCGGTGATGATGACGTCGATGCCCTCGGGGAAGTCGGCCGCGATTTCCTCGG
Organism: Variovorax sp. OK212; assembly: GCF_900112425.1. Taxonomy (GTDB): domain Bacteria; phylum Pseudomonadota; class Gammaproteobacteria; order Burkholderiales; family Burkholderiaceae_C; genus Variovorax. Next base: position 237,186 of record NZ_FOLP01000001.1, read on the forward strand.
CCGTGGTGCGCACGTGCACGTCGACGTTGGCGGGGTTGTTGAACTGCTGCGGCATCCACGCGCCGGGCGTGCCGGCGACGATTTCCTCGGCGCGGGCAATGGAGGCCTTCATGCCGCCGGCGCGCGGCGTCAGGTCGAAGGTGGCGCCGTAGGCCAGCATCAGGCGGCGGCGCTCCACCGACATGCTGTCGGGCATCACCAGGATCAGCTTGTAGCCCTTGACGGCCGCCACCATGGCCAGGCCGATGCCGGTGTTGCCCGAGGTGGGCTCGACGATGGTGCCGCCGGGCTTGAGCGCGCCGCTCTTCTCGGCGTCTTCCACCATCGACAGCGCGATGCGGTCCTTGATGGAGCCGCCGGGGTTGGCGCGCTCCGACTTGATCCACACCTGCTGCTTCGCATTGCCGAACAGGCGGTTGATGCGGATGTGCGGCGTGTTGCCGATGGTCTGGAGGATGTTCTGGGCCTTCATGGATGGGGTCTCCTTGGATCGATGCGTTGGTGTCGGAAGGACAGCGCGCATTGTGAGACCAGCCCGTTGCGCTTTCAGCGCGAGGGTGTTGCGGCAGGCAACAGGCGGCCTTGCAGCATCAGCGCGAGCGTCTTCAGCACCAGCAGGCCGACGATGAAGTTGGCGGCCACGAACGACGCCGGGGCCAGCCATTCGACCGGGCCGGTGGCGCCCGCGGCCAGCAGCCGCATCGCCAGCGTGGGCAGCGCGCCCACGCCGAAGCTGAAGGCCCAGTACGAGGGCGCGAAGGGCTGCCGCGCGATCCACGGCAGCAGCCGCAGGAGCAGCAGCGCCTGGAACACGCCGTAGCCCAGCAGGACCTGCGCGAACAGGTCGGGCACGCCGCCGTTCAGGCTCAGGTAGGTGACGCCGCCCACCACCGCCGGCGCGAGCTGGATGCCGAGCACCGGGCGTTGCGCCTCGGGCATGGGCGGCTGCAGCGCGGCGCGCCCCAGGATCAGCGACTCGATGGCCAGCCACGAGAACAACCCCGCGCCGAAGAACAGCATGCCCAGTTGCGGCCAGCCGAAGGTGGCGGCCGCCGTGCCGGCCACGAAGTTCTGCGCCACGGCCGGCATGTAGATGGCCGGCGTGACCATCTCGGGCTGGCGCCCGCCCTGCCACATGCGGCCGTAGAGCCAGAGGCCGAGCACCAGTTGCGCGGAGACGGCCACGGCGAACACGGCCAGCGCCACGGGCCGCGAATACGGCAGCAGCGCCATTGCCGCCAGCATGCTGGCCACCGGGCCCAGCGCGGCGAACGACGACTGCACCGGGTGGTTCATCTCGGCGCGCGCCTCGGCGTCGTGGCGCAGCCACTTGCCGGCGTACAGCGCCAGCACGGCGAGCCACACCGCGATGCCGCTCCACGTCACCGCGGGTGCGATGTCGGGCGGCAGGTGCCACAGCGGCGTGGCCACGCGCCAGGCATTGCCCATGGCGAGCACGCCGACGGCGATGCCGAAGAAGGAGGCCGGGATGGCGGGGAGAGCCGAGAGGGCCGAGGGCGTTGAAAGAGGGGCACGATCGGAAGTCATTCTGTTCACCTCGTGAAAAGAGCCGTAAAGAGCCCTGTAGAGGGCGTTGGAACGACTTTAGGCCGGCATGCCGCACGTTTGAATGCCAGAATGCCTCACAAAATTGCTCCAACGTCTCACGCCCATGCCATGGATCCCTTGAGCGAACTCGTCGGATGGCTCGACCCGCGCGGCCGCATGGACCTGCGCTGCCTGTTCGGGGAAGACTGGGCCGCGCCGCACGAGGCCATCGGCCCGTGGCGCGCGCCGTTCCACATCCTGCTGCGCGGGCGTTGCGACCTCTGGCTGCCGGAAAGCCGCACGCTGGTGCCGCTGGAGGAGGGCAGCCTCGTGGTGCTGCCGCGCGGCTCGGCGCATGTGCTGCGCACCGCGGGGCGTGAGGAGGAAGGCCGCGAGGGCCGCGAGGGCCAAGAGGGCCAGGAGGGCCGCGCGATTCGGCTGCGCCCCGGCGAGCTGGTCGACCTCAAGACCAACCTGCGCCAACCCGCGAAGGCCGACACCGACATCCTCTGTGGCGAGTTCGAGTTTCCGGGCCGGCGCCGCAGCACGTTGCTCGAGGCGCTGCCCGAGCCCATGGTGATCCCGTTCGCGCAGCACCCCGGATACGGCTGGCTCGAAGGGCTGGTGCGGCTCATGGCGCACGAGATCGAGCAGCAGCGCCCGGGTGCGGCGGCCATCGTGGCACAGCTGTCGGGCACGCTGTTCACGCTGGCGGTGCGGGCGTACCTGGCCACGCTGCCGGCGCTGCCCGCCTCGCCTGCCTTGCCCACGTCGCCCGCCTTGCCCGCCTTGCCCGGTGTGCTCGGTGTGCTCGGGCTCATGGCCAGCCCGCGCCTGGCCCCCGGGCTGCAGGCCATGCTGGCGCAGCCCGAAAAGGCGTGGACCGTGGCCCTGCTGGCCGAGCGCTGCCACATGTCGCGCGCCACCTTCGCGCGCGAGTTCGCGCGGCGCGCGGGCACCGGCCCGCTGGAGCTGCTGACCACCTTGCGCATGGAGCTCGCGTCGCGGCTGCTGGCGCGGGGCGGGCAGGACACGGCCAGCGTGGGCGAGGCGGTCGGCTACCGCTCGGAGGCGGCTTTCAACCGCGCGTTCACGCGGCATGCGGGCGTGACGCCGGGGCGCTTTCGGCGCGCCCTGATCAGCCCGCCAGCACCGGCCGGCGCAGCGGCGCCTTCCACAGCTCCGCCAGCAGCACGCCCGCCACCGTCAGCACGCCGCCCACCGCGTGGTACGCCGCCAGCGACTCGCCGATGACGGCCGCGGCAATCACCGCCGTGAACAGCGGGATCAGGTTGAAGAACATGCTCGCGCGGCTCGGGCCGATGTGCGCCACCGTGTGCATCCACACCAGCGGCGCGATCATGGAAGCGCCCAGCCCTGCGAAGGCGACCAGCGGCAGGTTGGCGGCCGACAGGCCCACCCGTGGCGTGAGCAGGTACAGCGGCAGCAGCGCAATCACCGCGACCACGATCTGCAGGTACAGCAGCTGCAACGCGGGCACGTTCTTCATGCCCCAGCGCTTGAGCAGGATCACGTAGACGGCATAGGCCAGCATGGCCAGCAGCATGAGGGCGTCGCCCATGTTCGCGCCACTCTTCAGCAGCGTGCCCAGGTCGCCGGAAGACACCACCACCAGCACGCCCGCGATCGACACCAGCGAGCCGGCCACCGCGCCCGCCGTGAGCCGCTGGCCCAGCAGCAGGATGGACAGCGCCAGCACCATCATGGGCGTGAGCGAGCCGATGATGCCCATGTGCGTGGCCGTGGTCAGGTAGGCCGCGTAGTACGCCAGGCTCTGGTAGACCACCATGCCCAGCAGCCCGAGCACCGCGATGCGGCCCAGCTGCGGGCGAATGGCCTGCCAGTTGCGCAGCACCGGGCGCAGCGCCAGCGGCGTGAAGAGCAGGGCGGCCAGCAGCCAGCGGTAGAAGCTGATCTCGGCCGGCGCGATGGTGCCGGCCGCCATCTTGCTGACGACGACGTTGCCCGACCAGATGACGACGGCGAGCAGGGGGAAGGCATAGGGCCACATGCGGTGAGTGCTTTCTTTTTCGGGGTACGGACCTATCATGGATGCGTCCGTCCTGCGGCATATAGCGCGATCAGGACATCCCGTCCGGAATTCCGGACGTTTTCTTGCCCAGGAGCCCCGCACCCCATGGCCGACCGGTTGCGCTACGTGCAGATCCAGGACGTGGAGGGCATGCCTGGGCCCTTCCATTTCAACTACGACGAGTTCGGCGCCGACATGCTGGCCGCGCCGCACAGCCACAGCTGGGGCCACCTGAACTACGCCGCGCACGGCACCCTGCAGATGGAGACCGAGGGCCTGCGCTTCCTGTCGCCGCCGCAGTACGCGGTGTGGATTCCGCCGACGGTGGTGCACAGTTGCACGCTGCGCCATGCCATCGTCTACCGCACCATCTACATCACGCCTGGCCTGTGCGCCGGCGCCGGGCTGCCGGACGCGCCCTGCACCGTGCGCATCAGCCCGATCATCCGCAGCGTGCTGGCCGACTTCGCGGCGCGCGACGTGCGCGAGCCGAAGACGCCCGCCGACCTGCGGCTGGCGCACGTGGTGGTCGACCAGCTGGCCGTGGCCGAGGTCCAGCGCAGCTACCTGCCGGCGGCGGCGTCGCCAGCGCTCGCGACCGTGCTGGAAGCGCTGCAGGCCGACCCCGGCGACCACCGCCCGCTGGCCGAATGGGCCGAGCGCGTGCACATGACCGAGCGCACGCTGGCGCGCCAGTGCCAGCGGGAGCTGGGCATGTCCTTCGGCGACTGGCGCCAGCGGCTGCGCTTCCTGCGCGCCATCGACGCGCTGGAGGCTGGCCGCACGGTGCAGGAGATCGCGTTCGACCTGGGCTACAGCACCGCGTCGGCCTTCATCGCGATGTTCCAGCGCGAAGCCGGAACCACGCCCGAGCAGTACCGGCGCGAGTTCTGCGGCATCGCCTGAAAAGGGCGGGCTTCGTCATGAGGCGATAATCCGCCCCGTGAAGCACGCCAGACCGCCGCTGGTGCAAGCCCGAAAGGGACGACGCCGCAAGGCGCCGTGTCGAAAGACCGCACTGGAGGAACGTCCGGACTGCACAGGACAGCGCAGGAGTTAACGACTCTCCACCGTGAGGTGAGGATCAGAGCAACAGAGACGAGCCGATTGAGTTCGGGTGAAACGGGCAATCTCTGCGCGCAGCAACACCAAGTAGGCCAGTATCGAGGTGGTTCCGCTGAGCTGGCGGGTAGGTGGCATCGAGCCGTTTGGCGACAAACGGCCCAGAGTAATGGCGGTCACGCCGGAGTCTTCGCAAGAGGGCTCCGGTGCACAGAATCCGGCTTATCGGCGAGCTTCACACTTTTCTTTCAGCCGGCGCAGCCAGCGCCGTGCTTCAGGCGCCGTGCTTCGAGCGCCGTCCCTCAGGCGGACAGGTCGCCTTGCGGCAGCCGGTGCAGGGCGTAGCAGCGCCGCAAGCTGTCGATCCACGCCGATGACACGCCCGCGAGCGATGCCTCGAGGATGAGGCCGGCGTCGTCGGACACATAGGCCGCGAGTTCCGGGTCGCCCGTGCGTTCGGCCGTGTTCTTGAACACCCATTCCCGCAGGTCTTTCGAACCCGCTTCCTGTTCGTGGCGCGCCGCTTCCGGCTGGCCCTTGCCGGCGTCGTCCACATCGGCGGCCGCGAGCGACCACGCGGCGTCGAACGGCGCTTCGTCGCGCGCATCCAGGTAGTCGTCCACCGAAAAGCCCGGCAGGGCCATCGCTTGCGCCAGCGTGGCTTCGATATCGCGTTTGAGCTGTTCCACGTCCATCCGGCCGATTCTCCCGCTCGTTGCCGCACGGGCTGCACGGATTAGTAGTTACCCCTATAATCGATAGCAGACTAACTATTAGGCAGCTACCGTGACCGACCCCGAAACCTCCCGGCAGACACGCGCACAGGCGCTGATGCGGCTCGGCACGTCGCTTTCGGTGCTGCAGCGCGGCTACCGCGCCGCGGCCGACAAGGCGGTGGCGCACGTGGGCGTGTCGCAGACGCTGGCCTACCCGATCGTGATGCTCGGGCGCATGAACGGCGAGGTGCGCCAGGGCGTGCTGGCCGAGGCGCTCGGCATCGAAGGCCCGTCGCTGGTGCGCTCGGTCGACCAGCTGGTGGAAGCCGGCCTGGTCGAACGCCGCGAAGACCCGGCCGACCGCCGGGCCAAGACCCTGCACCTCACCGAGGCCGGCAAGGCCACCTGCGCGCCCATCGAGGCCTCGCTGGTGCTGATGCGCGCGTCGCTGTTCGACGGCGTGTCCGACGAGGACGTGGCCGCCTGCCTGCGCGTGTTCGGCGTGCTCGAGGAGCGCATGGGCGTTCGCGCCGTGCTGACGCCCCCGCCGCCGCAAGCCGTGCCGCCGCAGGAACGGGAAGGGCGCAAATAAATGGCCGGGCTCTCTCTTCCGCGCTTCAGCCGCGCGGAGCTCCTGTTTTCCGGCAAGAGCTTCGCCGCCGCCATGCTGGCGATGTACCTGGCCAGCCGCGCCGGCCTGCCGCGCCCCTTCTGGGCGCTCATGACCACCTACGTCGTGGCGCACCCGCTGGCCGGTGCCGTGCGCTCCAAGGCGCTGTACCGCTTCTGCGGCACGCTCATCGGCAGCACCGCCACCGTGCTGCTGGTGCCCGCGCTGTCCAACGCGCCCGAGCTGCTCACGCTGGTGCTCGCGCTGTGGGTCGGCCTGTGCCTGTGCATCTCGCTGTTCGACCGCACGCCGCGCTCCTACGTGTTCATGCTCGCGGGCTACACGGCCGCGCTGATCGGCTTTCCGTCGGTGCAGACGCCGCTCGCGCTGTTCGACACCGCCGTGGCGCGCGTGGAAGAAATCGGCCTGGGCATCTTCTGCGCCACGCTGGTCCACAGCCTGGTGTTCCCCGCGGGGCTCGCGCCGACCGTGCTGGGCCTGCTCGACCGCACGCTGGTCGATGCGCGCAAGTGGCTCGGCGACCTGCTGCAGCCTGCGGGCCGCGCCGGTGGAACAGGTGCTGCCGGTGGCACGGCCGATGCCGACCCCAAGCGCCTCGACGACGACCGCCGCCGCCTCGCCGGCGACATCACGCAGCTGCGCCTGCTCTCCACCCACGTGCCCTTCGACACCACGCACCTGCGCTGGACCGCCGGCGCCATCCGCGCGATGCAGGACCGCGTGGCCGCGCTCACGCCCGCGCTGTCCGCCGTCGAAGACCGGCTGCAGGCGCTCGAACAGGCCGAAGGCCGGCTCGCGCCCGACGTTGCCGCCGTGCTTGCACAAGCCGCGCAATGGCTGCGCGACGAAGCCGAGCCCACCGGCGACGCCGCGGCGCGCGCCCAGCGGCTGCAGGCCCTGCGCCGCGCCATCGACACGCTGAGCACCATGCCCGCCACGGCTGCCGGCACTGCCGCGCAACCCACCCCCTGGGGCCGCGCCCTGCGCATCGGCCTGGCCGGCCGGCTCGAGGAACTCGTCGACGGCTGGAACGCCTGCGCGCAACTTCGCCTCGACATCGACGAAGGCCTGAAGGGCGCCGCGCCGCTGCGCCGCACCGCCGCGCTCGGCAGCCGTGTGCTGCACCGCGACTACGGCATGGCGCTGCTGTCGGCGCTGGCCGCCGTCATCGCCATCTGCCTGTGCGGCGCGTTCTGGATCATCACCGGCTGGCCTTCGGGTTCGGCCGCGCCCATGATGGCCGCCGTTTTCTGCTGCTTCTTCGCCACCATGGACGACCCCGTGCCGGCGATCCACGGTTTCCTGAAGTGGACGCTGTGGTCCATTCCCGTCTCCGCGCTCTACGTGCTGGTGCTCATGCCCACCGTGCAGGACTTCGGCATGCTCGCTCTGATCTGCGCGCCGCTGTTCCTGCTGCTGGGCGTCTACATGGCGCGGCCCACGCACTTCATGGCCGCGATGGCGCTGATCTTCGGCGTGGCCGGCACGCTCGCGCTGCACGACACCGCCAGCTCCGACCTCGTGAGCTTCACCAACGGCATGATCGGCCAGATCGTCGGCGTGGTGGTCGCGGCGCGTGTCACCCGCCTCGTGCGTTCGGTGGGCGCCGACTGGAGCGCGCGGCGCATCCAGCGCGCCACCTGGCGCGAGCTCGGCGACATGGCCGCTTCTTCGCAGCCGCAGTACGCGCAAAGCGACGCCTACGCCGTTCGCATGCTCGACCGCATCGGCCTGCTCGCGCCGCGCATCGCGCAGGCCGGCGGCACCGTCGAGGGCGTGGCCGCGAACGACGCGCTGCGCGACCTGCGCATGGGCGCCGACATCGCCGTGCTGCAGCGCGTGCGCGCGCAGCTGCCGATGGCCACTTCGGCCGCGCTGCTGGGCGGCATCTCGCGCTTCTTCCGCCAGCGCGGCGAAGGCCGCATGAACCCGCGCCCGCCGGGCCTGCTGACGCAGATCGACGAAGCCCTGGGCGCCCTGCTGGCCGAGCGCAACGCGTCGTCTTCCGCGGCTTCCCGCGCGGCCGTCACCGCTCTGGTCGGCCTGCGCCGCAACCTCTTTCCCGACGCGCCGCCCATGCTGGCGAGCGCGCCCGTGCCAGTCATTCAAGGAGCGTCCGCATGATCGGCGAAGCCAGTTTCTACGGCCTGTACCTGCCCTGGATCATGGTGCTGGCGCTCGGCGCCTTCGCGGCCCTGTGGGCCGTGCGCCGCCTGCTCGCGGCCACCGGCGTCTACCGCTGGGTGTGGCACCCCGCGCTGTTCGACATGGCGCTGTACCTGCTGCTGCTCTACGCGCTGAGCCGCGCGACCTCTTACCTTCAATAAATTAACGAGATTCCCATGAAAGCCAGTCCTTCCTTCGACAACCCCTGGGCCCAGCGCCTGGGGCGTGTTCTTCTGACCGTCGTGGTGGTGGCCGCCGCCGTGTGGGCGGGCCTGCGCCTGTGGGACCACTACGAACTCGCGCCGTGGACGCGCGACGGCCGCGTGCGCGCCAACGTCGTGCAGATCGCACCCGACGTGTCGGGCCTGGTCACGGCCGTGCCCATTCGCGACAACCAGTCGGTGGCCGCCGGCACGCTGCTGTTCGAGGTGGACCGCGCGCGCTACGACCTCGCCGTGCGCCAGGCCCAGGCCGCGCTGTCGGCCCAGCGCGCCATGAGCGCCCAGGTGCAGCGCGAGAACCAGCGCAACGTGGGGCTCGACGACCTCATCTCCAAGGAGTCGCGCGAGCAGACCCGTTCGCGCGTCGAGCAGATGCAGGCTGCCGTCGCGCAGGCCGAAGTGGCGCTCGACTCGGCCCGCCTCAACCTGCAGCGCGCCGAAGTGCGCGCGCCCACCGACGGCCTGGTGACCAACCTCGACCTGCGCCAGGGCAGCTACGCCGCGGCCGGCCGTCCGGTGCTCGCGCTGGTCGACGCGCAGTCGTTCTACGTCGAAGGCTACTTCGAGGAAACCAAGCTGCCGCGCATCCACCTCGGCGACCGCGTGCGCGTGACGCCCATGGGCGGCGGCGCGGTGCTCGAAGGCGCGGTCGACAGCGTGGCCGCCGGCATTGCCGACCACGACCGCTCCACCAGCGCCAACCTGCTGCCCAGCGTGAACCCCACGTTCAACTGGGTGCGCCTGGCGCAGCGCATTCCGGTGCGCATCAAGCTCGACCCGCTGCCGCAGGGCGCGCGGCTGGTCGCGGGCCAGACGGTCACGGTGCAGGTGCTGGAGAACAAGGCGGCGCGCAACGCCGCAGCAACGGCGCCTGCCGCACAGAAGGGGTGAATCACATGACCGGCTTCGCATTCCGCATCGCGGCGCTGGCCGCCGCGGCCGGGCTCGCCGCCTGCGCCGCGGTCGGCCCCGACTACCACCAGCCGCCCGAGGCGCTGGCCAGCCAGGCCGGCGCCGCACGGCCTTTCGCCGAGGCTCCCGCCAACGCCGCGCCGCTGCCCGCGCACTGGTGGCGCCTGTACCACGACCCGCTGCTCGACAAGCTCGTGGCGCAGGCCCTGGCCCACAACACCGACCTGCGCCAGGCCGTGGCCAACCTCGAGCGCGAACGCGCCATCGAGGACGAAGTGGCCGGCGCCAAGTACCCCACCATCGGCGTGAACGGCGGCCCGTCGTTCGGCCACGTGTCGGGCCTGTCGCTGCTGCAGAAGGGCTACGAGCCGCCGAGCACCTTCAACTACAGCGCGGGCGCCTCGCTGTCCTACCAGGTCGACCTGTTCGGCCAGATCCGCCGCGGCATCGAGGCCTCGCAGGCCAACACCCAGGCCGCCGAAGCCGCGCTCGACCTGGTGCGCGTGAACGTGGCAGCGGGCACCGCGCGTGCCTATGCCGAGGCCTGCTCGAGCGGCCTTCGCCTGCAGATCGCGCAGAAGTCGGTGTCGCTTCAGCAGGACGCCGTGAACGTCACCGACCGCCTGCAGCGCGCGGGCCGCGCCGGCGCCATCGACGCCAACCGCGCCCGCGCGCAGCTGCAGCAGCTCAATGCCTCGCTGCCGCCGCTCAAGGCCGAACGCCAGGGCGCGCTGTACCGCCTGGCCACGCTCACCGGCGCGCTGCCGCAAGACTTTCCGCGCGAGGTGGCCGACTGCACCGTGCCGCCGCGCGTGGCCGGCGCGCTGCCGGTCGGCGACGGCGCCGCGCTGCTGCGCCGCCGCCCCGACATCCGCCAGGCCGAACGCAGCCTTGCCGCATCGACCGCGCGCATCGGCGTGGCCACGGCCGACCTGTACCCGAAGATCACGCTGGGCCTGTCGGGCTCGTCGGTGGGCCATGCCGACGGCTTCGGCCGCAAGGACACCTTCGCGTGGAGCCTCGGCCCGCTGATTTCGTGGACCCTGCCCAACACCGGCGTCGTGCAGTCGCACATCGTGCAGGCCGAGGCCGGCACGCGCGCCGCGCTCGCCAGGTTCGACGGCACCGTGCTCACCGCGCTGCGCGAGACCGAGACCGCGCTCGGCACCTACGCCCGCGAGCTCGACCGCCATGCCGCGCTGCAGGCCGCGCGCGACGAGAGCGCCAAGGTCGCCGCGCAGGCGCGCCAGCTGTACCAGAATGGCCGCACCGCCTACCTCGACTCGCTCGACGCCGAGCGCTCGCTGGCCACCAGCGAAGCGGCGCTCGCGGCCAGCGAGGCGCAGCTGGCCGACGACCAGGTCGTGCTGTTCATGGCACTGGGCGGGGGCTGGGAGCCGGCCGATGACAACCTGGCGCAAGGCGCCACGCCAACCGAAGCGACGAACACCAAGCAATGACCACCAAGCAATGACCGTCACCGCAGCAACCACCGAGCCGCAGCGCCGCCCGCACGCACCGCTGTGGCTGCTCGCGTTGGTCACCTTCAGCGGCACGCTGGCCATGCACATCTTCGTGCCCGCGCTGCCCATCGCCGCGAAGAGCCTGGGCGCCGGCATGGGCGCCATGCAGATGACGGTGAGCCTCTACATCTTCGGCCTCGCCGTGGGGCAGCTGGTGTACGGCCCGCTGGCCGACCGCTACGGCCGCCGCCCGGTGCTGCTGCTGGGGCTCGGGCTGTACTGCGTGGCCGGCCTTGCGGCTGCCATGGCGCCTGAAGTGCATTCGCTGATCGCGGCGCGGCTGTTCCAGGCCGTGGGCGGCTGCGCCGGCCTCGTGCTGGGCCGCAGCATCGTGCGCGACACCGCCGAGCCGCAGGAGGCCACGCAACGCCTGGCGTTGATGAACCTCATGGTCACCATCGGCCCGAGCCTCGCGCCGCTGATCGGCGGCGCGCTGGCCACCGCGCTGGGCTGGCGCTCGATCTTCTACGCGCTCTTCGCGCTCGGCGTCATCGGCTTCCTGGCCACCTGGCGCCTGCTGCCCGAAACCGGCGCACCGGGTGCCAGCGTGAATGCGCGCGACCTGGCGCGCAACTACAGGAAGCTGCTGGGCTCGCCGGCCTTCCTGGGCTTCTCGGTGGGCGGCGGTTGCGCCACCACGTCGATGTACGCCTTCATCGCGTCGGCGCCCTTCATCTTCGTGGACCAGTTGCACCGGCCCGCGCACGAGGCGGGCATCTACCTGGCCATCCTGGTGTCGGGCGTGTGGCTGGGCAGCTTCCTCACGAGCCACCTGATCTCGCGCGTGCGCGTCGACCGGCTCATGACGCGATCGAATTCGCTGAGCGTGGCGGCGGCCTTCGTGCTGCTCGGCGCGGCGCTGAGCGGCCACCTCTCGGTGACGCTCATCGTCGTGTGCATGTTCCTCTACACCGTGGGCGCCGGCATGGCCTCGCCGGCCGCGCTGACGCAGGCGATCAGCGTGAACCCGCAGGTCATCGGCTCGGCCTCGGGTCTGTACGGCTTCACGCAGATGGCCGTGGGCGCGCTGTGCACGGCGCTCGCCGGCATGGGCCACCGCAACCCCGCGCTGGCCTCGGCCATCGTGCTGGCGGGGGCGGGCATCCTGGCGCAGCTGTCGTTCGCGGTGGCGCTGCGCGCGCAGCGGCGCGCGGGCGCGGCCAAGGCGTAGCCAGTGCGCAATCAGCGCGTGACCAGCGCGTAGTCAATCTCAACGCGTGAACAGCCAGCCGCCCTTCGGCTGGCGCGTCAGCTCATGGCGCTTCACCGCGCGCTCCTCGCCGTCGTCGCCCACGTAGACCACCTCGAAGCGCAGCAGCTTCGGCGTCACCATCTTCCAGTTCTGGATGCGCTTGACCGTCACGCAGGCGGTCTTGTCGTGGTACTGCATCTCGGCCATCGGGGCGCCCTGGAAGCCCGTGCCGTCGAACAGCCGGCCGGACGCGGCGAAGGGGTTGAGCACCGCGCCGTTGCGCGCGGTGATGCAGCCCTCGGTGCGCACGAACGACTCGATGGTCGGCGACGCGCTGCGCAGCACCTTGCCGATGGCCGGGCTGGGCGTCTTGCCGTCGAGCGCCTCGCGGATGCGCTCCACCTGCTGCTCGGTGATCGGCGCAAGGCCGTCCCGGGTGATCACCGCCGGCGGCGGGGCCGTGGCCGCGGGCGGCGGCGTGGGCTCGAAAAAACTGCAGCCTGTCACCAGTGCCAGGGGCACGGTGCAAGCGAGAGTAAGGGCAAGGGCGGCGCTCGGTGAGCCGAACTTCATGGCTGAGTCTCCTGTCGGCGGCACGCGTGTGCCGCAGGCTGAAAATTGCAGTCCGCGAACATGCGGTGCGTCGTCGGGGGCGTTGTCTGGAGCCTCGGGCTCCTGTTGTTGTAGGGGTGCCTCAGAAGCGTTCGTGGGGCGCGAGGTAGCGCCACTGGCCGGGCTGCAGCCCCGCCAGCGGCACGCGGCCGATGCGGATGCGGCGCATCGCAAGAATGCGCAGCCCCACGTTGTCGCAGATGTGTGCAATCTGGCCCGGCCGCGCACCCTTCAGCGCAAAGCGCAGGCCGGTCTGTTCATCGCTCTGGCGGCCGATGCTCACGCGCGCGGGCGAGCGCTCCAGCCGCGCCAGCACCTCGGGGCCCACCGCGCCGGCCACGTCCACCATCACCTCATGCTCGAGGATGCCGGCGTCTTCGTGCAGCTTGCGTTCGATGCGGAACTCCTGCGTGTACGCCACCAGCCCGCTGGCGCCGGTTTCCAGCGGCGTCATGCACTGCTGCGCCTTCGCATGCGCGGGCAGGAACTTCTGGCCGGCGCGTTCGGGCTCGTGGTGGTTCGCGGCCACCAGCAGGCGGTGCGCGTTGTCGGTCGGCATGCCCGCGGGTTTGTACAGCAGCAATGTGACAGGCAGCAAGGGCTCGGGCTTGGCGCCGGCCTGGATCTCGACCTGCTGGTGCGGCAGCACGCGCGACTGCGGCAGCATCTGCTGCACGCCGTCGACACGCACCGCGCCGTTCTCGATCAGCAGTTCGGCTTCGCGGCGCGACACGCCGGCCATCGCGGCGACGCGCTTGGCCAGGCGAATGCCTTCGTCTTCGGGGGTGTTCTTGTCGTTCTTGTTGTTCATCAGGAAGCAGTCAGTTGCCGGATGCGCGCCACGTGCGCCGCCAGCGAGCGCGCGGCCACCGGCCACATGCGCTCGGGCACATCGTCATAGGCCAGCGGCAGCCATTGCTCGGGCGTGCCGTCGGGCAGCTTCTGCATGGCGGCGGCAATCTTCGCCTCGCGCTTCAGGCGGTGCGCCTTCAGCATGCCGATGGCGGTGCGCGCAAAGCCGATCACGTAGCCGTGCGCGGGCAGGATGAACTCGATGCCACCCGCCTCGCAGGCCGCGTCGAGCGTGTCCAGCGAGTCGAGGTAGGCCGTCATGTCGCCGTCGGGTGGGTCGACCACCGTGGTGCTGCCGTTCAGGATGTGGTCGCCCGAGAACAGCAGGCCGTCTTCCTCGAGCACCAGGCACAGGTGGTTGGCCGCGTGGCCGGGCGTGTGGATCACGCGCAGGGTGTGCGTGAGCGCTTCGCCGTCGGCCCCGGTGCCCGAGAGCACCAGCCGCTCGCCGTGCGCCAGTTCGCGCTCGGCCGTGAAGCGTGCCGTGGCGCGCGCGGTCGGCGCCGAAGACAGCCCCAGGATCGGCGGCTTCGTGCCCTTGCACAGCGCCTGCAGCGGCGCCGCGCCGGGCGAGTGGTCGGCATGCGAATGCGTGCACACGATCATGCGGATGTCGCCCTGCGTGATGCGCCACAGCCGGCCGATGTGGTCGAAGTCGTTCGGACCCGGGTCGATCACGATGTAGCCGGTGGCCGCGTCGCCCACGATGTAGCTGTTGGTGCCCGGGCCGGTCATGGCGCTCGGGTTGGGCGCGGTCAGGCGCATCACGTTCTTCAGCAGCGCCACGCCCTGCGCGCTCTGCCAGTCGAGCGCATGCAGCATCTGGCCGTCGGGGCACACCAGCGCGAGTTCGCCGAAGGGCGGCTCATGCTCCATGTAGCGCACGTCCGCGCCCTTGAGCAGGCCGCCGCGCGGGCAGCTGGTCCACAGCGGCGCCTCGCCGGCGCCGGCGGGCGCGCAGGCCTCCAGCACCGAGTCGACGTTGGTGTACGCGGCCATGCGCTGCAGCGTGCGCACGGTCGGGAAGATCATGAAGAAGGTGCCCGCGTCGTGGCGCGCCAGCGCGTCGGTGGGGCGTACCCAGCAGGGCTCGAACTGCTCGCTCTCGTCGGCCGCGGGTGTCTGGCCTTCGGGCATGCGCGCCACCAGGAAGGGCACGTCGAAGCGCTTGGGCAGGTCGCGGTCGGTGATCCAGTGCGCGAAGGTGAACACCTGGTCCGAGTCGAGCACCAGCCCGCGCGCGGCGCACTGGTCGGCAAAGGCGGCGCCGGCGGTGTCGTTGCGGTCCATCGATGCGATGTCCGCGTCGCTCACCGGGCGGCCGTCGGCGTGGTGCGCCAGCAGGATGCCCAGTTCTTCGAATGCCTCGCGGATGGCCGCGATGGCCTGCGTGCGCTGCACGCGGCTTTGCGTGGGGCGGCGCGTGGCGATGCGCTTGGCGGCTTCGTCGGCCGCGTCGATGTGACCGCCGGGGAACACATAGGCGCCGGGCGCGAAGCTGGCGGTGGCCGAGCGGCGCGTCATGAGCACTTCGAAACCGGCGTCGGTGTCGCGCAGCAGCAGCACGGTGGCGGCGGCGCGCACCGTCGCGGGCTCGCGGTGGGGGTGGAGTTGTTGGGAGGGGCGGACCATGGGGGGATTATCGGGAGCGGGCGCGGTACGTGCTTGGCACGGCGCACCGGGTGCATAAGCTCATATGGATTCGGGCATCAGCGCCGCGCCACAATTCGCGCTTGCACCGCCTGCCCTGAACAAGGACTGAAAGACTGTCATGGCCAATTCTCCCTCCTCTGCCTTCTCTCCCGTTTCTGCTCTTCGTCTCGTCCGCCGCACGCTGCTGCTGGCCGCCGCCTCGCTCGCCGTGCCCGCCGCCTTCGCCCAGCACGACTGGCCGCAGCAGCCCGTCACGCTGATCATGGGCTTCCCCGCCGGCTCCGGCGTCGACGTCGTCGCCCGCGCCATCCAGGAACCGCTGGCAAGGCAATTGGGCCGCCCGGTCATCATCGACTACAAGTCGGGCGCGGCCGGCAACATCGCCAGCGAGTACGTGGCCCACGCCAGGCCCGACGGCTACACGCTGTCCTTCGGCACCGCGGCCACGCACGGCAGCAACGCCGCGCTCTACAAGAAACTGCCCTTCGACGTGGAGGCCGACTTCATTCCGGTGGCGCCGGTGCTCGACGTGTCGAACGTGCTCACCGTCAATCCCGACGTGATCAACGTCAAGACCTTGAAGGAATTCGTCGAGCTGGTCAAGGCCAATCCGGGCAAGTACAACTATGCGTCTACAGGCAACGGCGCCGGCACGCACATGGCCTTTGCCGAGTTCAATTCGCGCCTCGGGCTGAACATGGTGCACGTGCCCTACAAGGGCGGCCCCGAGGCCATCACGTCGGTGGTGCGCGGCGAGACCTGCTGCATCATGAACCAGGTGCAGACCGTGCTGCCGCACTACAAGGCCGGCAAGGTGCGCCTGCTGGGCGTGACCACCGCCACCGCCGTGCCGGCCGTGAAGGAGGTGCCCACCATCGCCTCGAGCGGCGTGCCGGGCACCAAGGGCTTCGACAGCTCGATCTGGTTCGGCATCTTCGCGCCCAAGGGCACCGACCCGCAGATCGTCGACAAGCTCAACGCCGCCGTGAAGGCCGTGCTCGAAACGCCCGAGGTCCGCGAGCGCTTCGAGAGCCAGGGCAACACCGTGCGCATCGAGACGCCGGCCCAGTTCAAGAAGACCGTGCACGACAACCGCGTGAAGTGGGCCGAGGTCGCGAAGGCCGCGAACATCAGCATCGACTGATCAGAGCGTCTTCGTCAGCGTGAGGATGAAGCGCGCCTTGTTCGGCGAGAACGTCTGCTTGCCGAAGGCGCCGAACCCCAGGTCCACGCCCGGGTTGCTCACCGAAAGATAGGCGCTCTGCTTGTTCGCGCCCTGCACCGAGCCGGCCAGCGACAGGCCGTTGCCGAAGTCGTAGCTGGCGCCCACGTTGTAGTCCACATAGCTCCTGTAGCCCAGGCTGCGGATGTCGCTGGACATGTTCGTGTAGCCCACCGCCGCCTTCAACGTGACCTTGGGAAAAACCTCCTTGCTGTAGGCCAGGTTCAGGTAGCCGGTGTTGGTGCCCTTGAGGCCCGAGCCCGCCTTGTTGCCCGCGTAGCCGAAGTAGTCCTTCGACACCGTGTGCGAGTACTTCAGCGTGAACGAGCCGATGGCCTCGCTCGTGTAGCCCGCGCTGCCATACAGCTCCGTGGTGTTGCCCGAGGAGTTGCCCGGGTACAGGTAGGTGAGCGCGCCCACGTCCATGTCGAACGGGCCGGCCTTGAACTTGTAGCCGCCGTAGATGTCGCTCTCCAGGCTGTTGCCCTTGAGCCAGTTGACGCTCGAATTCCAGTTGCCCACGTAGAAGCCGCTGTCGCCGAAGGCGTAGTCCAGGCCGCCCTGGATGGCGGGCTTGAAAGTGGACGTCCTGGCGTAGTCGTTCTTGCCCAGCATGTCCTGGTCCTGGCCGCGGAACTTGTAGTTCGTGGTGAGCGCCACGTTGCCCGCGAGCTGCGCGTTCGCAAGCATCGGCAGGGCGGCCAGGGTGGGAAGAACGAGCACCGGCAGGGCGATGCGAAGGAGGTGTTTCATCGAGAGAATTCGCTAACGGATGGAGGAGCCGGCAGCGTAGGAGCGGGCGTCTAAAAGCCGCGTAAAAAATGCAGGCCGCGGCGCAAAAGTTTGGCGTCAGGCATCGTCATCGCAACCACGCCGGCCATCACGCACGCCAGGCCGATCCACGCCGTGGGCGCGAGCGCTTCACCCAGAAACACCACCCCGATCGCCACGCCGATGGGCACGCGCAGGTAGGCCTGCGCGGCGGTCGACATCGGCCCCAGCGTCTTGATGAGCCTGAAGTAGATGGTGAAGGCCAGCGCCGTCGACAGCACGGCGAGCGCCAGCACCGCCAGCAGCGACGCCACCGACGGCGCGAGCGTCCACGGCCGGTCGATCGCGATGCTCGCGGGCAGCAGCATCGCCGCGCCGCTCAGCAGCGAGCCGGCGGCCGGCACCATCGGGTCCAGCCCCTTGAACACGCGCCCGAACATGGCGGCGCAGCCGTAGCAAACCGCCGCGGCCACCAGCGCGAGTTGCGCGAGCAGCGAATGCCCGAGCCCGTGCAGCGCCTCGAAGCCGACGATCAGGCAGATGCCCGCCAGCCCCGCGCCCACGCCGAACAGGCGGCGCAGCGTGGGCTTCTCGGAGCCGCCCAGGCACAGCCCCAGCAGGAAGATGAAGATCGGCGAGGTCGAGTTGAGGATGGTCGCCAGCCCCGCGTCGACGCTGCGCTCGGCCCACGCAATCAGCGTGAACGGCAGCACGCTGTTCAGGCAGGCCTGCAGCAGGAAGCGCCGCCACATCGCCGGGTCTGTGGGCAAACGCACGCCGCGCATGCGCAGCACCGCGAGCAGCAGCAGCCCGGCGACCAGCGTGCGCGCCGCGATCAGCGTGAGCGGCGGAATCGTCGCCACGCCGATCTTGATGAAGGTGTACGAGGCGCCCCAGCAAGTGGCGAGCACCGCGAGCAGCGCCCATTCGAGGCAAGCGGCGTGGGGTTTGCCTGAAGCGGCAAGAGGGGTGGTGTGCATGGTGCGCCGATCTTCGCGAGACCGGTCCACCGACACTTCGCTCGCGGGCGAAGTGTGACCGCCTCAGTGACCGTGCCCGTGGTGCGCCGCGGTGCCACCGTTCAGCAGCGTCGCCAGGTCCACCTCCTGCTCCGCCGCCGCACCCGCGATCACGCGCTGCTCCAACTCGTCGAGGTGTTCCAGCGCCACGCCCAGCGCAGCGTCGAGCGACTTGCCCGTGAGCGCTTCGATGATCTGCTCATGCTCGCGCGGCGCGCAGCTCGCGGCCTCGGCCGAGTCGTACAGCGCCTTGTAGAGCTCGGTGTTCGAAACGAGCCGCTGCAGGTAGGAGATCAGTTCGTCGCTGCCCGCCATCTGCGCCAGCAGCATGTGGAACTCGCCCGCCAGCCGTATCGCGTCTTCGCGCCGGCCTTCCTTGAACGCCTTCTGCTCCGCCTGCACGTGCTTGCGCAAGGTGGCCACCTGCTCGCGTTCGAGCCGGCCGAACAGCGTGCTCACCAGCCCGGCTTCCACGATGCGGCGCGCGCGGTAGGTGCCGCGCATGTCGTCGATCGACGGGTTGGGCACGAAGGCGCCGCGGTTGTGCTCCAGCACCAGCCGCTTTTCGGAGCCCAGCCGCGCCAGCACCTTGCGCACGGCGCCGCGCGTGCAGCCCAGCGCCTCGGCCAGCGCGCGCTCGCGCAGCGGCGTGCCGGGGCGCAGCTTTCCGCTCAGCAGCGCCTTCGACACGGCGGCGTAGACGCGCTCGTCCACGTTGGCTTCGTCCGCGTCGGCGAGATCCGGTGCGTCGGCGGGGGCGGGGGTTTTGCGTGCGGTGGAAGGCATAGGCATGGGGTGAGCGTCGGGATTATTGCCCGCGCCAAGTCGCCCCCGGGAAATCCCCCGGATTGACGCGGGGCCCCTCGCTCCGTACCATTCGTCCCGTTTGGTTAACCAAATAAATATTTATGGTTAACCAAAATAAGCTCTGAATTTCAACCAAAGCAGGAATCGAGGCTCCCCATGAAATCCGCCAAATGGCTGGCCGCGTTGCCGGTCGCCGCTTTCTTCAGCGGGGGATGGCTGTCGTCCGTCGCGCCCACTTTCGTGCTCGGCATGCCCTTCCTGATGGTGTGGAACGTCAGCTGGCTGGTGCTGACCTCGCTGATCATGGTGGTCATCGACCGCGCCGAAGGCGACATCGATGCAGCGGACGCAGCCAACGGAGGCACGCGATGAACGCCGCACTCGGCGTGATCGCGCTGTTCGTCGTCGGCGCGCTGGGCCTGGCGGTGCTCGCGCGGCGCGGGCGCACCATGAGCCTGGAGCAGTGGGCGCTCGGCGGGCGCGGGCTGGGCGCCATCATGGTGTTCCTGCTGATGGCGGGCGAGTCGTTCTCCACCTTCACCTTCCTGGGCGCCAGCGGCTGGTCTTACAGCAAGGGCACGCCGGCCTTCTACATCCTGGCCTACGGCGGGCTGGCCTACCTCATGGCCTTCTGGATGCTGCCGGCCGTGTGGCGCTATGCCACCACCCACAAGCTGGTGTCGTTCTCCGACTTCTTCGCCCACAAGTACAACAGCCGCCCGCTCGGCGTGCTGGTGTCCATCGTGGCGCTCATGGGCATGGTGGCATTGCTGACCATCCAGCTGCGCGGGCTCGGCATCATCGTGTCGGAGGCGTCGTACGGCACCATCGCGCCGCAGGTGGCGATCTGGATCGGCACCGTGGTCATGGTCAGCTACATCCTGTTCTCGGGCATCCACGGCTCGGCCAGCATCGCCATCGTGAAAGACGTGCTGATCCTCGCGCTGGCCGTGTTCCTCGGCATCTACCTGCCGTGGCACTACTACGGCGGCGTCACGCCCATGTTCACGGCCATCCATGCCGCCAACCCCACCTTCTTCGAGTTCCCCAAGGACGGCCTGAACCTCACCTGGTACAACTCGACCATCCTGCTCACGGCGCTGGGCTACTACCTGTACCCGTTCAACCTCACCTCGGTGTATGCGGCCAAGAGCGCGAGCGCGGTGCGCCGCAACACCATCCTGATGCCGCTGTACCAGGTGGTCATCGCCTTCCTGTTCCTGGTGGGCTTCGCGGCCATCCTGCAGGTGCCGGGCCTGAAGGGCGCGGAGGTCGACCTGGCGCTGTTCGGCCTGGTCAAGCACACCTTCGACCCGTGGTTCGTCGGCGTCATCGGCGGCACGGGCGTGCTCACCGCGCTGGTGCCGGGCTCGATGATTTTGCTGACCGCATCGACCGTGATCGGCAAGAACGTCTACAAGGAAGGCTTCGCCCACCACGCCACCGACAAGCAGGTGTCGCGCGTGGCGCGCGGCGTGCTGCCGGTGTTCGCGCTGGTGGCGGTGTACTTCGTGCTGCGCGGCGGCAGCACCATCGTGTCGGTGGCCATCTTCGCGTCGAGCCTGCTCACGCAGCTGCTGCCGTCGCTGCTGTTCAGCCTCATGAAGAAGCCCTTCGGCAACAAGCACGCGGCCTTCGCGGGCATCCTGGCCGGCGGCGCGGTGCTGGGCTTCATGATGACCACGGGCTCGAACCTGGGTACGCTGTTCCCGGCGGCACCGGTGGTGTTCAAGTCGCTCAACACCGGCCTGGTGGCGCTGGCGACCAATGCGCTGGTGTTCGTGGCGGTGGCGCTCTTCACGCCGCGCATCGTGCCGCGCACCGTGGCGGCGCAACCTGCCTGATGCAGTCGAAGAAGTATTCAAAAGAACGGAACCCCATGACCTCCTCGCTCCTGATCCGCAACGTTCGCCCGATGGGCGGCTCCGCCACCGACGTGCGCGTGCAGGACGGCCGCATCGCCGAGCTCGGCGCCGCGCTGGCCGCACCGGCCGGTGCCGTCGTCGAAGACGGGCAGGGCGCCTTGCTGCTGCCCGGCCTCGTCGAAGGCCACACCCACCTCGACAAGACGATGTGGGGCATGGACTGGTACCGCAACGAGGTCGGCACCAACCTCACCGACAAGATCGAGAACGAGCGGGCCTTCCGCCACGCCAGCGGGCACGACGCCGCGGCCCAGTCGCTGGTGCTCGCCAAGGCCTTCCTGGCGCTGGGCACCACGCGCCTGCGCACGCACGTCGACGTCGACACGCAGGCCGGCCTGCGCCACCTCGAAGGCACGCTGCGCACCCGAGCGGCGCTGCGCGAGGTGCAGCAGATCCAGATCGTCGCGTTCCCGCAGTCGGGCCTGCTGGGCCGCGCCGGCACGGCCGAGCTGCTCGGCGAGTCGCTCGCCATGGGCGCCGACGTGCTCGGCGGCCTCGACCCCTGCGCCATCGACGGCGACCCGGTGAAGTCGCTCGACGTGCTGTTCGGCATTGCCGACAAGCACCAGCGCCCCGTCGACATCCACCTGCACGAGCCCGGCGCCATGGGCGCGTTCTCGCTCGACCTCATCTTGCAGCGCACCGAGGCGCTGGGCATGCAGGGCAAGGTGGCCATCAGCCACGGCTTCTGCCTGGGCGACGTGAGCGAGCGCGAGCGCGAAACCTTGCTCGCGCGCATGGCCAGGCTCGGCGTGGTGCTCGTCACCAGCGCGCCGCCTTCGCGCAGCGTGCCGCCGCTCATGGCCTGCCGCCAAGCCGGCGTGACGGTGCTGGGTGGCAACGACGGCATCCGCGACACCTGGTCGCCCTACGGCAACCCCGACATGCTCGAGCGCGCCATGATCATCGGCCTGCGCTACAACCTGCGCCGCGACGACGAGATCGAAGTGGCGCTGGACACCGTCACCCATTCCGGCGCGCGCGGCTGCGGCTTCGAGGCCTACGGCCTGGAGCCCGGCAACCGCGCCGACCTGGTGCTGGTCGACGCGCAGACCGTGGCGCAGGCCGTGGTGTCGCGCCCCGTGCGCAAGCTGGTGGTGGCGGGCGGGCGCGTGGTGGCGCGCAACGGCGTGCTGCAGGCCGAGGTGGCCGATCTGGCCGCCTTGTGACGGCTGAGCAGCGCCAAAGCCCGCGCCCCCGCGGTCAGCGCGATGCGGGCATGGCCTTCGCGGTCGTCATCGTGCTGGTGGCGCTGAACCTGCGCGCCTTTCTCACCTCGAGCAGCCCGCTGCTCGCGCCCATCCGCGAGGCCACGGGCATCGGCTTTCACGCGGTGGCGCTGCTCACGGTGCTGCCGATGTTCACGATGGGCGCGATGTCGCTGTTCGGCGCCGCCGTGGGCCAGCGCATCGGCGCGCGCGCCGGCATTGCCTGCGGGCTGGCGGCCATCGCCTTCGCTTGCGCGAGCCGCTACGTGGCGGGTGGCGCGGCGGCCCTGCTGTGGAGCGCCGCGCTCGCGGGCGCGGGCGTGGGCCTGGTGCAGGCACTGATGCCCGGCGTGGTGAAGCAGGCGTACCCCACGCGCATCGGCGTGATGACGGGCCTCTACTCCGCGGCCATCATGGGCGGCGGCGGCCTGGGCGCCATGGCCAGTCCGTGGGTGGCGCATGCCTTCGGCGGCGCGCAGCCCGACTGGCATGCGGGCCTGGCCATCTGGGCGCTGCTGGCCACCTTCGCGCTGCTCTACTGGCTCAACATGCGGCGCATGACCTTCACCGCCGACGCACCGCGCCAGAACCTCTCATGGCGGCGCTGCTTCGGCAGCCGCCGCGCGTGGCTGCTGGCCGCGTGCTTCGGCCTCATCAACGGCGGCTACACCAGCCTCGTCGCCTGGCTGCCGCATTTCTACGCCCAACAGGGCTGGACCGCGCAGCAGGGTGGCTCCGTGCTCGCGCTGATGACGCTCGCGCAGGTGGTTGCCGCGCTCGCCATGCCCGCGCTCGCGCGCAGCCGGGGGCGCGACATGCGGCCCTGGCTGATGCTCACGCTGCTCGCGCAACTCGCGGGCTTCGGCGCGCTGACCTTCTCGCTGCCCGTGCCGGCCGTGGCCACGGCCGTCGTGCTGGGCTTCGGCCTGGGCGGCGCCTTCGCGCTGTGCATGGTGCTGGCGCTCGACCACCTGAGCGACCCCGCGCAGGCCGGCGCGCTCGCGGGCTTCATGCAGGGCCTGGGCTTCATGATTGCCGCGCTCGCGCCCTTCGTCACCGGCTGGGTGCGCGAGCACACCGGCGGCTTCACGCTCGCGTGGGCGTACCTGGCGGCGGTGGTCGTGGTGCTGCTGCCGCTGATGCTGTGCTTCGACCCCAAGCGCTATGCGAAGGCGATGGCGGGGCTTTTTGAATCGCCTGCGCCCACGCCTCATGCCGCATCACCCATCCCCGCATTCGACACCGCAAGAAAGGCCTGACCCCATGTACCAACAAGAATTCATGCAACGGGCACTGGCCCTGTCGGCGCAAGCGTTGCAGGAGCCCGGCACCGAGCCCTTCGGCGCCGTCGTCGTGAAAGACGGCGTGATCGTCGGTGAAGGCTTCAACCACTCCGTCGCGCATTCCGACCCCACCTCCCACGGCGAGGTCGAGGCCATTCGCGATGCCTGCCGCAAGCTCGGCACCGTCAGCCTCGCGGGCTGCGACCTCTACACCTCGTGCGAGCCCTGCGCCATGTGCGTGGCGGCCATGCACATCGCGGGCATTGCCAAGCTCTACTACGCCGCCACGCTTGCGCAATCGGGCAACGCCTTCGACGGCGTGCCCGTGGCGTCGCGCCACCCCATCGACGTGGAGGTGCTGCGCATCGAAGCAGGCGCCACGCTGGCGCGGCGCAGCCTGCCGGCCGAACAGAAGCTCGACCGCGAGGCGGTGCAGATTTTGTCGGACTGGGCCGCCACGCGACGGGCGGGTTGACGACGCGCGCAGACGCGTGCAGCGCGCGCGGCCCGGCTACTTGAGCGCCGCCACCACGGCGTCGAAGAACGGCAGCACCGGCAGCGTGCCGTTGCCGGCCGGATCGGTCTGCGCGCCCCAGACCACGATCACCACCTTCTCCTTGCGGTTGATGTAGATCTGCTGGCCCATGATGCCGTTCGCGTAGAACGCGCTGTCGGTGGCCGACTGGCCGCTGGACGGTATCCACCACAGGTAGCCGTAGCTGATGGGCTGGCCGCCGCTCAGCACCTTGGGCGTGCCCGCTTCCGTCACCCATCCCGTGGGCAGCACCTGCTGGCCCGCGGCCACGCCGTCGTTCATCACGAACATGCCGAAGCGGCCATAGTCGCGCAGCGTGGCGCTGATGCCGCTGCCGCCGATCTCCACGCCGTCGGGCGAGTCCAGCCACCAGTTGGCCTGCGCCTCCATGCCCACCTTCGACCAGATCTTCTCGGACAGGTACTGCGCCAGCGGTTTCTTCACCGCGTTGTGGACGATCTCGCCGGCCACCTGGGTCTCGCCGGTGCTGTAGTTGTACGCGGCGCCCGGCGCGGCGGCGCGTGGCAGCTTGCTCATCAGGTCCATCGCCGAGCCCGCCTTCTGGCTGATCTGCGCCTCCAGCAGCTGGCGGCGGTCGGAGCTGGGGTCGGTGTAGGTTTCGTTCCACTTCGCGCCCGAGGCCATCATCATCACGTTGCGCACCGTGGCGCCGTCGTAGGCGCTGCCGGCCAGCCGGGGCACGTACTTGATCACCTGGTCGTCGATGCTGGCGATGTAGCCGTCCTTCACCGCGGCGCCGATGAGCGTCGACGTGATCGACTTGGCCACCGACATCGACATCCAGCGCGTCTTCTGCGTGTTGCCGTAGCGGTAGGTCTCGTTGACGATCTTGCCGTCCTTCAGCACCAGCAGGCCGGCCACGCGGTTCACCGTCATGAAGTCGGCCATGCTGTAGGTCTTGCCGTTCAGCGTGAAGCTGGCCTGCGTCAACGAGGTGGCGCCGGCCGGCAACGGATACGGCGTGCCGCCGGGCTCGATGGTGCGAGTAGGGAACAGCCGGTCGATGTTGCGGTACGTGTTCACGGCCAGGTCTGGCGAGAGTGCGCCGTCGTAGATCTGGCGCACCGTGCCGATGGCCTCCGATGCATGCGGATAGCCGGTGGTGGTACCCGGGTCGGTGGCCCCACCGCCCGTGGCCGGCGGAATGGCGACGATGGGAAGCACTGCGCCTCCGCCGCCTCCGCCGCCTCCACCACCGCCGCACGCGACGAGCAGCAACGCACTTGCAAGCACTGGCATCGACAGGGCCGCGCGCAGCGAGCGCGGTAGTACGAATGCCTTCACAACACCTTGATCCACGGGGTTCTCCTTGTTGGTATGACGCTCTGTGGGCAGTGGCAATGCGCCTGGCTCCCTTGCAGCGCGGGCGCGATGATCGCATCTGTCGGGCTCTACCACCAGCGCTTGCGCGGCCATCGCTGACACGGCCGCGCCGCATGCAGTGCAGGCCATCAAGGCGCATTCAAAAACCTGGGCGGGCCGCCCGATGAGCAAGGCACTGATCGCCATCGCCACTTCGCTGGCCTTGCCTGCCGCTGGCACGGCGAGCGCGCAGATCGGCAAGGCTGCCCTCGAGGCGACCGACGCCGCGCAGCACAAGATCGACGAGAAGCAGGCCGACGGCAGGGCCGCGAACAACGTGAAGTCGGCTATCACAAGAGCCGCTCGAAGGCTTCGGCCGACAAGGCGAAGAGCGCGTTGAAGGGCGAGGCTGACGTCCGAGCGTTGGTGGCCAAGCCTTGCGCAGGGCGAGGCTTTCGACAGCGTGACCGTGGCGTCGCGCCACCCATCGACGTGGAGGTGCTGCGCATCGAGGCCGGCGCCACGCTGGCGCGGCGCAGCCTGCCGGCCGAACAGAAGCTCGACCGCGAGGCGGTGCAGATTTTGTCGGACTGGGCCGCCACGCGCAGGGCCGGTTGAAGCTGCCGCACGTGTGATTCAATCGCCCGAAAAACTTCGGGGGATCCCTGTGAGGCGAGTGTTGTTCGGTGCGTTCCTGTTCGGCGTCTGCATGGCCGCATCGGCCCAGACGGCGTGGCCCAGCTACATGGGCGATCTTCCGCGGGCGGTTTCGGAGAGCAGCGTGGCCGCCGAGTTGCCGCCGCAGGCGGCCGCTCTGGCACAGCAGGCCACCGCGCCCGCCGGGCTTGCACAGTGGGGCGGCATCTGGAGCGGCTGGGCCTGTCGCACGGCGGGTTGCGACATCAAGGTTGCCGTTCGCGACCTTTCCGCCGAAGGCGCGACCGTCACCTATGTCGGCGCCAGCCCGCTGCAGACGGTCGTCGACGAAGCCGCCGGCCGCTTCGAGAACAACGAACTCCACGTGCCCCTGAAAACCGGCGCCGAGCTCGTGCTGCGCCTGCGCAAGGACGGCGACATGGAGCTGGGCATCTGGCGGCCGCAGGCGCAGCTGTTGTCCGTGGGCCTGCTGTCGCGGCGCCCGCCCGCCTATGCGCGCCGCGTCGAATGGCAGGACACCCCGTTCACCGAGAACGGCAAGCCCGTGCGCCTGGAGATGGTCGTGCACCGGCCCGAAGGCGACGGACCCTTTCCCACCCTTGTGATGAACCACGGCTCGACCGGCATGGGCAATCGCCCGGAGTGGTTCGGCTTGACGTGGACAAGCCCGGAGGTGAGCGCCTTCTTCGTCGCACGCGGCTGGCAGGTCATCTATCCGCAGCGCCGTGGCCGCGGCCACTCGGAAGGGCTGTACGACGAGGGTTTCGAAACGGACCGCTCGCGCTACTCGTGCCAGGCGGCGTTGTCGCTGCCCGGCGCCGACCGCGCGCTGGCAGACATCCAGGTGGTCATGGCGCACATCCGCCAGCGCAGCGATGTGGACCCGCGGCGCGTGGTGATCGGCGGCGTGTCGCGGGGCGGCATTCTCGCAACCGCCTATGCGGGCCAGCATCCGCAGGAGGTGGTGGGCGCGATCAACTTCGTCGGTGGCTGGATCGGCGCGTTGTGCCCGGACGCAGCCAAGGTGAACGGCGAGTTGTTCACGCGCGGCGCTGCCTTCCCGGGGCCGACGCTCTGGCTGTATGGCGAGGCAGACCCTTACTACCCCGTTGCCCACAGCCGGGCCAACTTCAAGGTGTTCGAGGCGGCCGGCGGAAAAGGCGTGTTCGAGGTGCTCATGCCGCCGAAGGGGCTGGACGGCCACAGCACCTACACCGTGCAACGCCTGTGGGGCGCGTCGATGGATGCGTACCTGGCGTCGATTCGCTGAGCGCGCGGGCGCTTGCCGCCGGCCCCTGATGCGTGGCCCTGCTGTCGGGCATGTGCGCCACGCCATGCGCGGTCACGGCTGACACGGCCAGGTCGAAGTCGGTGCAACCATCGAGGCTCATTCAAAAACCTGGAGGGACCGCCCGATGAACAAGGCACTGATCGCCATCGCCACTTCGCTGACCTTGCTTGCCGCCGGCTCGGCGAGCGCGCAGATCGGCAAGGCCGCCTCCGAGGCGACCGACGCCGCGCAGCACAAGATCGACGAGAAGCAGGCCGACAGCAAGGCCAAGAAGAGCGGCCCGGTGGGCAAGGCCGTGAACAACGTGAAGTCGGGCTATCACAAGAACCGCTCGAAGGCTTCGGCCGACAAGGCGAAGAAGGCACTGAAGGGCGAGGGCTGATCCTCTCCCTCCATCTCCCTCCAGCGAGTTCTTCAAGGGGGCTCTTGTAGCCCCCTGAGGTCCGGCTACTTCGCTCCGGCAGCGGCCTCGGCCGCTTCCCGCGCGCGCACGACAGTCGTCGTCTCCCCCGCAAACCCCCAGTCGTCGGTGTTGATCTCATCGATCACCACATGCGTGAGCTCCGGCTTCTTGCCGAGCACGCGCTGCAGCGTGTCGGTGATCTCCGCGATCACGGTGGCTTTCTGTTCGCGCGTGACACCGTCGCGCGTGATGCGTACGTTGACGTAAGGCATGGTGTGTTCCTTCGCTTCTTCGCTTGTTCGCTTGTTCGCGTTTCTTCGTTCTTGCTGCTGAAACTCAGGCCGTGAAGTTGCCCGCACTGGCCGCGCCGTCCACCGGCAGCACCACGCCGCTGGTGAAGCCCGCGTTCACGAGGTAGATCACCGCGTCGGCAATCTCGTCGACCGTGCCCAGGCGGCCGGTCGGTTGCAGCGTCTTCAGGAAGCCGTGCGACTCGGGCGAGTGCATCGGGCTGTCGATGATGCCGGGGGCCACCGCGTTCACGCGCACGCCATGCGGCGCGAGCTCGAGCGCCAGCGCGCGCGTGGCCGCATTCAACCCGCCCTTGAGCAGCACCGCCATGAACGCCGGCACATTGCTGCGCGGCTGCAGCGCGATCGACGCCGTGATGTTCACGATGGCGCCCGCACCCCGGCCGATCATGTGGCGCGCGGCGGCCTGCGACGCGAAGATGGTGCCCTTCACGTTGGTGGCAATCTGCTGCTCGATTTCCTCGGGCGTGAACTCCACGAAGGGCTTGGGCAGGAAGATGCCCGCGTTGTTGACCAGCGCATCGACGCCGCCGAAGCGCGACACCGCCTGGTCGACAACGGCCTGCGCAACGCGCGGGTCGGCAATGTCGCCGGCTACGCCGGCAAAGCGGTCGCCGGCGCCGAAGTGGCTGGCGGCTTCCTTCAGGCGGGCGTCGCTGCGTGCGTTGCCGACCACGTTCCAGCCGTCGGCCAGCAGACGGCGGGCAATGGCAAAGCCGATGCCGCTGCTGGCGCCGGTCACGACAGCGGTCTTGCCGCTGGTTTGGGTCTGGGTGCTCATGGTGAATTTCCTTCCGGTGTGCGGGCCGCGAGATGCGGTTCCGTCGTGGAAGGAAGTGTGGATTCGCTCGACTAAAGAGTGAATAGCCGCTGTCCGGCGAATACTCTTCCGTACGTCGAGCGAATCAGCCGCAAATCAACCGCAAAGCAGCCGGAAATCAGGCGCTCTTCGGCCTCGGCGCCGGTCTGGGCTTGCCCGCCTTCCGCGGCGCCTCGGCCTTCGGCGCGCAGTCTTGCGCCCACTCGGCGAACCTTGCCCGCAGCTTGGGCAGCGCGAAGTCGACGAAGGCCCGCACCTTGGGCACCGACAGGCGCCCGTGCGGCGACACCAGGTGCACCGGCAGCGGCGGCGCCTCGTCCTGCGCGAGGATGATGCGCAGCCGCCCGTTGGCCACCTCCTCGGCCACGTGGTACGAGAACGAGCGCAGCACGCCGCGCCCCTCCACTGCCGAGGCCACCGCCCCGCGCAGGCTGTTCACGATGAAGCGCGGCGTGAACTGCACCGTGCGCGGCATGGTGGAGCCGGCCTGCGGCGGAAAGCTCCACGAGTCGATGCCGAAGTGCGTCATGGCCACCACCTGGTGCTGCGCAATGTCCGCCGGCTGCACGATGGGGTCGTTGCGCGCCAGGTAGCGCGGCGACGCCGTGATCACGCGGCGCACCTCGCCCACGGGCAGCGCCACCAGCGTGGAGTCGGCCAGGTGCGCGATGCGCAGCGCCACGTCGATGCCCTCGTCGATCAGGTTGGCCGGCCGGTCGAGCAGGTGCAGGCGCACCGACACGGTCGGGTGCGCGTTCATGAACTCGTCGAGGACGGGCCGCAGCAGCGCTTCGCCCACCGCCACCGCCGCGGTCACGGTGAGCCGGCCACGTGGCGCCGAGCGCTCGCCGGCGGCCGCGATGTCGGCTTCTTCCAGGTCGGTGAGGATGCGGCGGCACGCCACCGCGTAACGCTCGCCGGCATCGCTCAGCCTTATGGAGCGGGTCGTGCGGTGCAGCAGCTCCGCGCCCACATGCGTCTCCAGGAACGCGATGGCGCGGCTCACCGCGGCGGGCGACTTGCCCAGCTTGCGCCCCGCGCCGGCCAGGCTGCCCTCGGCCAGCGCGGCAACGAAGACCTTCATGGCGTCGATGCGGTCCATGATTCTTCCTCTTTTCGAAATACTGAATGCCCAAGCATAGGGATTCACTCGCGCGCCGGCAATTCGTAGCATCGAATCTCCGATTTGCTGGAGAGTTCTGGAGCTTCCCGATGTCCGCGATCCCACGCATTGCCGTTGACGCAGCGGCCACCCTCTCGCACCGCGAGGCACCACAGGTGCCACACGTGCCGCTCTGGCGCACCATCTTCGCGGGCTTCTGCGCCACCCTCGTCGGCCTGGGGCTGGCGCGCTTCGGCTACACGCCGCTGCTGCCGGCCATCATCGACGCGCACTGGTTCAGCGCCTCCGCCGCCACCTACCTGGGCGCGGCCAACCTCGTGGGCTACCTGGCGGGCGCGCTGCTGGGCGGGCCGATGTCGGCGCGCTGGCCGGTGCGCAGCGTGCTGCGCGCCATGATGCTGGTCACCGCCGCGTCGCTGCTGGCCTGCGCATGGCCGGTGGACTTCGCGTGGTTCTTCACCTGGCGCATCGTCTCCGGCATTGCCGGCGGCGCGCTGATGGTGCTGGCCGCGCCCGTCGTGCTCGCGCATGTGCCGGCGCAGCAACGCGGCGTGGCCAGCGGGCTGATCTTCGCGGGCGTGGGGCTCGGCATTGCGGCCTCGGGCACGCTGGTGCCGCTGCTGCTGCGCCAGGGCCTCACGGCAACGTGGATCGGCCTTGCCGTGCTCGCGCTGCTGCTCACGGTCGTCTCATGGCAAGGCTGGCCCACCGCGGCGCCTGCGCAGGCTGCGGCTGCGGCGCATGCCACGAATGCCAAGGCGGCGCGGCCGGCGCGGTCAGCACTGGCCAGCGGCGCGCTCATCGCCCTCATGGCGTCTTACGCGCTCAACGCCGTGGGCCTCGTGCCGCACATGATCTTCCTGGTGGACTACGTCGCGCGTGGCCTTGGGCAGGGCCTGGCCGCCGGTGCGCAGTACTGGGTGCTGTTCGGCATCGGCGCCATCGTCGGCCCGGTGCTGTGCGGCCACCTGGCCGACCGCGCGGGCTTCGGCCCCGCGTTGCGCATCGCCTTCGCCGTGCAGGCCGTGGCGCTGGCGCTGCCCGCGCTCGGGCTGGTGGCGCACGGCGGGCTCATCGTGTCGAGCGTGATCGTCGGGGCCTTCACGCCGGGCATCGTGCCGCTGGTGCTGGGCCGCGTGCAGGAGCTGCTCGCGCACCACCCGTCGCTGCACAAGGCCGCCTGGAGCCGCGCCACCACCGCCTTCGCGGTGCTGCAGGCCAGCGCGGCGTACGGCATGTCGTGGCTGCTGGGGTACTCGGGCGGGCACTACGCCTGGCTCTTCGCCCTGGGCGGCAGCGCGCTGGTGTTGGGCCTGCTTACAGACCTTGTTGCGGGCAAGCTGCACCGCGGCCGGTGAGCGCATGGGCCGCACTACACTGCGGCCATGCACGGAACGAAGTTGCCCGAACGTGGCCTGCAGCCTGTGGTCGAGCTCCGCAAGGAGGGCGCCACGTACGCCTATTCCGTTCGCGCGCCCCGCTCCAAGGGCGTGATACCCCCCAGCTCGTACAGCAACAGCGGCTTTGCCACGCTGGCCGATTGCCTTCGCGACGTGGCCCGGGCACTGGGCGGCGACTTTCACCGCATCTACGTGCGGCTGGAGGAACACTGCGTGGGCGAGCGCAACATCGCCGAACTGGTGGAGGCCGCCGAGAAGGTTTCCGCCGAGCTGAAGGCCGACTACCGCGCCGCCAGCGCCGCCGAGCAGGCCACCGCCTTCGTTCTCGAAACGGATCGTTTCAGCGGTAGCTGATTTGTGCCCCGGGGAGGCCATGTCCTACCCCGGCTTTGCGTCTTGTGCGGCATCCATGGCCCGTGCGAAGCAGACAAACGCGCCATGGCCACTTACGAGTCCGTCCTGCAGGAGACCGGTCGCTTCGAAGTGGTGGACGCCCGCGAGCGCCCCCACACCATCGTCGAGAGCACCGAGTGCCTGTACCGCGTGAGCATCTCCAAGCGCTACCCGCCCGTGAGGGGCGCGGTGAGCTACAGGTTGCTCGATGGCACACCCGTGCGCCGTTCGCGCCGCGGCTTCTTCGACACGCTCGACGGGTTGAAACGGTTCTTCCTGGTGCATGCGGTGCAGACGCCTGAGTCGGCGTGCTGAGCGGCTGCTGCAGCCCGCAGTGCCGACAGGGCTGAAGCGAGCCAAGACAAGCTAAGGCGAGCTAAGGCAGCGTGCCCGCCATGGCCGCGGCCGTGTCGTAGAACTCCATGAAGTCCGCGATCTTTCCATTGCGCATGCGCAGCACATTCACCAGCGGCGTGTGCACGACCTTGCCCGTGCCGCGGTGCTTCCACGACGTTTCGCCCATCGCCACCACGCGGTCGCCCTGGGCGATGAATTCGTTCATCTGGTAGCTGAGCATTTCCCAGCTGGTGCCGAGTTCGTCGAAGTAGCGTTTCACGTCGGGCTTGGAGCGGCACCCCTGCGTGAACTCGTGGCCGGCGGCTGCGGCGCCCAGCGTTTGCCATTGCACATCGTCTGCCATGAGGGCCATCCAGTTGTCGACGCTCGCGCCGCGCGTTTCGCCCCACTCGGTGAAGCCCTTGGTCAGGGTGGCCACGTTTGCCTCTTCTTCAGCAGTCATGCATGCCTCCAACGGTTTGCCAACGAAAAAGGCGGGCACGCAGGCCCGCCCAGAAACCGGTGACTGGCGCATGGTGCGCGCTTTCGATGGGCTCGGCAATGCGCCGTGGGTCAGAGGGCGGGTTCGGCCCGCGCATCCAGGTGCATGCCCGCATGGAACACCGGCAGCACGAACGCCGCAATCTCTTCCATCGTCTCGTCCAACGGCCGCCGGTTGCGCCGCAGGTGCAGGCCCACGTGCTGCACGCCCGCCGCGTACAGTGCGGCCAGCTCCCGCACCAGCGCATGCCGCCCCATGCGCCCGCCGAAGCGGTAGCGCTCCAGCGGCGCATTGGCATCGTCCGCCAGGTCGAGGTGAATGAAGCTCACGTACGGTTTGCTCTCGCCGGCCACCGCGCGCCATTGCGCCGAGCGCCGCGCGTGGTCTTCCGGCGTGCCGGGGTAGGCGAGGCAGCCGTCCATGTGCTGGCCGATCCACTGCGGCGTTTGCTGCGCGAGGCCGGCCGCCAGCAAGGGCAGGGGAGCGCTCGGGCGCGGCAACAGTTCGATGCCTTCCGGAAGGCTCGCCGCACCCCTGTCGCGCACCATCGCCACCTGTTCCCTGAAGCGCTCGCCGCGCGAAGCAAAGTCGCGCTCGAAGATCGGGTACTCCACCGGCCGGTCGCCACTGGCCACGCCCAGCAGCAGGCGGCCGTTGCTCAGTTGGTCGACCGTGGCGGCCGACTTCAGCGTCAGCACCGGTTCGCGCAGCGGCAGCACCACCGCAGCGGTGCCCAGCAAGATGCGCTCCGTCACGCCTGCCAGGTAGCCCAGGTAGCTGAACACCTCGAACACCTGCGCCGCGTCGCCGAAGGCCGGGTCGTACAGCGGCACGTCGCGCGCCCACAGCGCCCTGAAGCCCAGCCGGTCGGCCAGCTTCGCCAGGCGCGCGTGCTGCGCGATGTCTGGCACGCCGAAGGGGCGGCCCGCGTGGCGGCGGGCGGTGTCGCCCGCGGGGGACCAGTCGTTGTCCAGCGGCAGCTCCAGCCCGATGCTCGGGCCCTCGCCAGCCGTGGCAACCAGCGCCTGCAATGCACCGGCCATCACAGCGCCCCCTTCATCACTTCACGCAAGGTGCCCGCCATGCACACGAACTCCAGCGCGGCCGTGGTGTAGTACGAGCACGAGTGGCCCACGTCGAAGTTGTCGACGTGCACCACCGTGCCCTTGTCGGCCTCTTGCCACGACAGCGCGTAGAGCCCGGCGCCCAGCGGCTCGGCCTGGTAGCGCACCTCGGCCGTCGCGCCCGTGAACGGGCCGGCCGTGACCCGGTAGCGCATCGTCTGGCCGTCGGCGGCGTAGATGTTCAGCGCCGTCATGGTGTCGCCGTAGTGCACTTCGAACGTGCGACCGACGAAGGGCAAGGCAGTCAGAGCGGGCAGTGCGGTAGCCAACTGTTCGGCAGCCATGTCGTTCTTCTTCATGGCGGTGCCGCTCAGTCCCAGGCCGGCGACAGGCCGGCCGGGTCGGTCAGGCGCTCGTTGCGCTCCAGCGCGGCCATTTGCGCCATCTCGGCATCCGTCAGCGTCAGCTGCTGCGCCTTCAGGTTGCCTTCGAGGTTCGCGCGCTTCGTGGACGACGGAATCACCGCGTAGCCCAGCTGCATCGCCCACGCCAGCACCACCTGCGCCGTGGTCGCGTTGTGCGCCTTGGCAATCGCCTCGATCACCGGGTCGGCAATGACCTTGCCGTAGGCCAGCGTCATGTACGAGGTGATGCGAATGCCCTGGCTCTTCGCGAACTCCGCCACCTTGCGGTTCTGCAGGTAGGGGTGCAGCTCGACCTGGTTGGTGGCGATGTTCTGCGCGCCCACCGCCGCAATGGCTTCCTTCATGAGCGCGATGTTGAAGTTGGACACGCCAATGTGCTTCGTGAGCCCCAGCGCCTTGGCCTCGGCCAGCGCGCCCATGAACTCCGCCACCGGCACCGCGTTGCCGGGCGAGGGCCAGTGGATCAGCGTCAGGTCCACATGGTCCGTGCGCAGCTTGGCCAGGCTGTCTTTCAGGCTGGGCACCAGCTTGTCCTTGGCGTAGTTGTCCGTCCAGATCTTGGTGGTGATGAACAGGTCTTTGCGGGCCACGCCGCTTTCGGCAATGGCCTGGCCCACCTCGGCCTCATTGCCGTAGATCTGCGCCGTGTCGATCACGCGGTAGCCCACGCCCAGCCCGTTCTTCACCGAGTCGATGACCACCTGGCCCTTCAGGCGGAAGGTGCCGAGGCCGAAGGCGGGGATGGTTGCGTTGGTGTTGTTGATGGCGGTGTTCGTGTTCATTGGGTGTTGTCCTTGTGCGTTGAAAAATGAAAAGAGAAAAGCGAGCGGGCCGGCCGCTCAGTGCCCCACCGGCACCGGGCCGGAGGCGCGCACCGGAATGCCGGCACGGCGGTCGAGCACGCCGCTCCATTGCGTGAGGGCGAGCGACACCAGCACCACCAGCGCGCCAATCCACGGCGTGTGCATCAGGCCCAGGTGCGTCACGATCAGGCCGCCGGCCCAGGCTGCGCCCGCAATGCCCAGGTTGAAGGCCGCGATGTTCAGGCCCGAGGCCACGTCCACCGCCTGCGGCGTGAAGCGCTCTGCCTGCTTCACCACGTACACCTGCAGGCCCGGCACGTTGCCGAAGGCCACCGCGCCCCACATCAGCACCGCCACCAGCGCCAGCCACTTGTGCGGCGCCGCGAAGTTGAAGACCAGCAGCACCGCGGCCAGCAGCGCGAAGATGATCTTCAGCGCCGGAATGGGGCCCAGCCGGTCGGCCAGCTTGCCGCCCCAGATGTTGCCCACCGCCACCGAGATGCCGTACACCAGCATCACCCAGCCCACGGCACCGGCGCTGAAGCCAGACACGTCGGTGAGGATCGGCGCCAGAAACGTGAACGGAATGAACGAGCCGCCGTAGCCAATGGCCGTCTTGGCATACACCAGCAGCAGGCGCGGCTCCGCCAGCACCTTGGCTTGCTGCGCCAGCGAGGCCGGCGGCGTGTGGCGGATGTTGCCCGGCACAAAGATCCAGCTGCCGATGAACGCGACCACGCCCAGCGCCGACACGGCCAGGAAAGTCTCGCGCCAGCCAAAGTGCTGCCCGATGAACGTGCCCAGCGGCACGCCAGTGACCAGCGCCACCGTGAGGCCCGTGAACATGATGGCAATGGCGCTCGCGGCCTTTTCCTTGGGCACCAGGCCAGTGGCAATGGTCGAGCCGATGGAGAAGAACACGCCGTGCGCCAGGCCCGTGAGCACGCGGGCGGCAATCAGCGATTCATAGCTGGGTGCCTTCCACGCCAGCAAGTTGCCGACCGTGAAGAGCGCCATCAAGCCCAGCAGCAGCGCCTTGCGCGGCAGCTTGCCCGTGAGGGCGGTGAGCACCGGCGCGCCGATGGCGACGCCCAGTGCGTAGAGGCTGACCAAGAGGCCGGCGGAGGGAAGGCCGATGCCGAGGTCGGCGGCGACGGTGGGGATGAGGCCAACGATGACGAACTCGGTCGTCCCGATGGCGAAGGCGCTGAGGGTCAGCGCGAGTAAGGCGATTGGCATGAGAGCACTCCTTCTTGGGTTAGGAGGAGTGTCTTGCGGTTACCTTTGCGGATAAATGGGGGTTGGGGCAGAAGATAGTTGCGCTTACGTCAACAGTCAGTTCAAGCTTCGTTCGCGCTCCGTTGCGCGGATGAGCCTAGAAAGGTGAAAGCTGGCCAGCTTGACGTCTTCCGGTGAAAGTCGCGCCGGCTCGTTTTGAAGGAATGAGGGCAGCGCCTTGGGTTCCAAGACCCATAGATCGCGAAAGCCACCCGAGTTAGCAACAAACCAACCTGGGAACACGATCACTGGACGTGCCTCAAACGTCCGTCCAGTGCTCTGCAAAAGCAGCTGCTTCAGCCAGCTTGCTTGGGCTTTAGCCTGAACAATAGGGTCTCGATCTGGCGAGAACGATCCGATCTTGAGAGTCTGCCCATCAAAGACCACCTCCGCGTTGCCAGACGCGGGTTTGCTCCAAGTCTTTGTCTCGACGGTAAAAACTCCGGGTGGCCCGATTAATACGTGGTCAACGTTGAAGCCATCGCCCACTACGTCGTGAAAAACATGAAATCCGTCTTGGCGCAAGCGCTCCAGAAATTGCCCAACGACTTTCTCGCCTTCTATCGCCTGCCGTAGGCTCCGAAGCCTGGGTAGATTTCTGTATATGCGAAAAACCGCATATGCAATTCCAAATCCAGCGCCGATCGAAAAAATAATCGGGCTTGGCGTCACATTGAAATAAAGCCGGTACCACTCTAGTCCGGCAAGAAGCATCAGAAAAAGCGCCAACATCAATGGTTGCGACACCGTGTTTTCGAGCAGTTCTTCGCGTTCCTCGGCGACGGATTGCCCAGGTGTCCGTAATGGCTTATCTTTGAGTGGCGAGCGTGTTTTAGGTTTCATGTTGGAACGTTCGTCTCAAATCAATAGTCGGCCTTTTTTGATAGAAATCAAAAACAGGCAATCAATACATGGGGGCATCGATTTTTATTTTCTAAAGATGGACACGACAGCCGATCGTTCACCGTTGAGTTGTTGGGCTGGCTGCACTGGCGTCCTTGAGGCTCGCAATGTTGCCAGCTCCACAACTTCTGAAGAGGTGTTGAAGTAATTGTCACGCAGGCCACAAAGTTTCTCCACGTCGCCAGGGGAAAAACCTAAATAGCGTGGAATTCCTTCAGTAGGTAAAACGCCTTCACTGATTAGCAGTTCTACTGTTCGACGAAGTAGTCTCGGAGCTTCAGGCTTCCACTTGTCATCGCCAGGTTCAGCCTTTGAGCCCCACCGAGCGGAGCGCCGCTTGAAAAGAACGAGCTTTTCGTCATCGCTAAGCAAGCCGAGGGCATGTAAGCGCATCATCATTGCAGCAACAGACGCTCCCCAGCGCTGTTTCAGAATGAGTAGATTGTCCAAATTTGTTGGCACTCGCACTTCTGTAGCGAAAGTCTCAGCGGGAAGCAGCAGCGCACCGGCAAAACGGTGCGCTTGTTTTTCCATCTGGTTATAGCGGTCGCGCTCCTCTGCTCTGGGGACATGCTTGTGTAGAACAAGATGTCCAATCTCATGAGCCAAATCAAAGCGACTGCGAAATGCATTGGCCTTATCCGCTGAAAGTAGCACGATCGGATTGCCCAAAAGTGAACTCCAACTAGATAGACCTTCGATGGCGGAAATTTCAGTTTCCTCGCGCACAACGATGATGCCTGCGCTTTCTGACGCTAGAGCTAAATCATGAATGGGGCCATTGCCTAATTGCCAGAGTTGACGACACTCTTCCGCGGCGGCTTCGATATCGGCATCATTGATTTGCTCAGGGTCCTCAAAATCGCGCTGAGGCAAATTGACCTTTGGGTAGTCCACATGCTCGGAAAGCAGCACCGCGATTTCTTGCGCCCATTCGGTTCGTGCCTCGAGCTTGGCGCGAGCAGCTTTGAGAGCGGATGCGTTACTGCGATAAAGCGGCGCAGATACAGGTTGCAGCATCGGGCGGGTAAGCCATTCCGTCCGTACGTTAAGAGCGGATGCAATACGCTCAAACGTTTCCGCTTCTGGCGCTTGATCGCCTTTGCACCACTTTGTGACTGTGGATGCCGCTACGTCGACAAGGCTTGCGAGTTGGCCTTTGGTGAAGCCTCGTGCCGAAAGCGCTTGTTCAAGTCGTGCGGGCTGCAGTTCATCGATTCCCTTGGTCATCGTCGGTTTTCTTCTTTGGCTGTGCCTTGAGTTTTGGCACCGCTGTGTCAGGCTGGACCGTTGTGTTGGTCTGGTCGTAGAGTTTGATGAAGTCGGTCATGGTGCTGATGTAGAGCCAAGACTTCATGTCGGGCGCTGGTAGAGACACCATCACCTCTGTCAACTGAGCTATCCCATTGCCGTCAACACCATCCATTACCCCGAGGATGAAGATGGTGCCGGCTGCCACTTCGCGAGGTTGCGCGAAAAGATCAGCTTGGACATATTTCCGGTTGATGTTGTCGTTGAGTTCTGCGAGCTTGATGCGCGTTGCACTGCGGCGCAGATTGATCCACTTATGTCCCGGAACGTTCAACCTGACGATGCTGAAAATTCCTAGCCGTCCCACTACCAGTCGTGTGCCGCAAAGTGGAGTTGGCTCTGCTCCATGGGCTAGCAACGCCTCATGGAACGTTTCGTTAATGAAAAAGTGCTTGTTTTGTCCGGCGATGGAAGGCTTGTGCCCCGGCGCAAAGGCCGCAGAATGTTGACGCCCTTGATGATCCCCTGCGTAGTAAGCGTCCTCAAAAGCCATGAGGGCGTCACGAGGAATATTTCTAACAATGAGCTGTTCAAGCTTTTTGGTGCCTGCAGACGGAGTGCGCATGCGTAAATCCCGATCTTTTGTTTCGAGTGGCGGGAATCGTACATCAAAAAGTTTCGTGTGGCGGGATTTTTACGATCTGTTTTTCGTGCGGATCTATGAGATTTCGCTGGCGAGGAATGAACGGATGGTGGCCGATGCGGCGAATCACTGGCACTTTGACCTTGCCCCGTGCGGCAGCGCCCCCTAGATATACTGCGCCCCGTCGCGCTAGGTTGCGCGGCCGGGTTTGGAAGCCTGAAGAACTCTGCGCAACTTGGAGTCCATTTCATGGCTGAATCCGCTCGCGCGCACGCGCAATCCCGTAGTGCTTCCACTTCCCCCAACCTCGCGTCACCCACCCTCGACGACCTCGCCCTTCAAACCTGCGACGACGCCGACACCCTCCACGAGGTCATGCACGCCTACACCGCGCTGGAAAAGCTCGTGGACACCGCCGCCCTGAACGACAGCGAGGTGCTCGCCACCAACCGCACCGAGCTGAGCGCCTTGCTGCGCCTGCTCAACGAGGCGTTGATGGCGCGCATCGGCACCGTCAACTCAGCCGCCGCCGCCTTGCGCGAGGCGTTGCTGCTGCAGGCGCAAGCCGCGCCCACCCCCGCGTAACCAGTCAGCCAGCTAATTACCAGCTACCAGCAAGCAACCCTCAGGCAGCCGGCCCGCCCGGCTGCCCCGCGTTCTGCGTCTCCGCCAGCAGCCATTGCCTGAACGCCACCACGCGCGGGTCTTCGCTGCTCCCCTGCGGATACACCAGGTGGTACGCATACGTCGGCGCCATGCTCACGCCAATGTCGAACAGCCTCACCAGCCGCCCCTGCGCCAGGTCGGCCGCAATCATGTCCAGGTCGGCCAGCCCCACGGCGCCGCCTTCCATCACGGCCTGCACCACGTAGCCGGAATCTGAAAACCCCACGCACCGGCTGTCGTCGAAGTCGCCGATGCCGGCCGCCGCCATCCACATGCGCCAGTTGGGCCAGGTCATGGTGTCGGTCTTCCAGTCGACGTAGCACAGGGTGTGGTTGAACAGGTCGCGCGGCTCGTTCAGCGGTGGCCCTGTTTCCAAAAGCTTGGGGCTGCACACGGGCACGATGCTCAGCTCGAAGAGCCGGTCGGCGTGCGCGCCTTCGTACTGCCCGGTGCCAAAGCGGATGGCCACGTCGATGTCGTCGGCCTCGAAGCTGCGCAGCGCGTCACTGATGTCGAAGGTCAGCTCCAGCCCCGGGTGGGCGGCCCTGAAGCGCGACAGCTTGGGCAGCAGCCAGTTGGTGGCAAAGCGCGGGCTCAGCGACACGCGCAGGTGCGCCGCGCTGCGGGTGAGCCGGCGGGCTCGGCCGGCGGCGCGGTGCAGGGTGTCCAGCGCGTCGGCGGTGGCCTCGAACAGCACGGCGCCGGCGGGCGTGAGCTGAATGCTGCGGCTGGTGCGGGTGAATAGCACCACGCCCAGCTGGTCTTCAATGTCCTTGATCTGGTAGCTCACGGCCGCGGGCGTGAGCCCCACCTCGTCGGCCGCGCGGGTGAAGTTCAGGTGCCGCGCGGCGGCCTCGAAGGTTCGCAGGGCGCGCGTTCCCGGCAGCATGCGGTGGGGGGTGCTCTGCATGTGGATCTTCAAGCTCCGTTTGATGGTTCGTTGAGAACTACTCGTTTTTCAAGCCGCGCACGGCGGGGGACGATGCAGCCAGTCGAAGAAACGAAGCGACTGGTTGTTTTTGATTGAGCCGATTGGAGTGAATGAATGTCTGCCAGCTTGACCCCGTGCGATGCACGCCCCGGCCCCGGCCTCTGCAATGAAGGCGCCGCTGTCGCCTGCGCTATCGGTGCTGTCGGTGCCGCCACGGGAACCCACCCCGACCCCCTGCACTGGCCCGCGCGCATGTGGATGGCGCTGCTGATCTTCAGCGGCGTGATTCTGCTCGATGGGCTCGACATCTCGATGATCGTGGTGGCAATCCCGCAGATTCAGCAAGAGTTCGGCATGGGCGCTGCCGCGGCGCAGTGGCTGGTCAGCGCGTACATCCTGGCGTTTGGCGGCTTTCTGCTGCTGGGCGGGCGCTGTGCTGATTTGTTCGGCCGCAGGCGGGTGTTGGTGGTGGGGCTGGCGGTGTTTGCGCTGGTGTCGGTGGGCGGCGTGTTTGCCAGCGATGCGGGGCTGTTGATTGCCTCGCGCTTCGCGAAGGGCATGGCCGCGGGCTTCACGGGGCCGGCCGCGATGTCGCTGCTGACGACCACCTTCGCGGAGGGGCCGGCGCGCAACAAGGCGTTCGGCATCTTCAACCTGTTCGAGGCCTCGGGGTACTCGTCGGGCCTGCTGATTGGCGGGCTGCTGGCGGCGCTGAACTGGCGCTACATCTTCGTGCTGCCGATTCCGGTGGCGGTGCTGTTGCTGCTGGCCGCGCTGCGCTATGTGCCGGCCGATGCGCCGCGGCACGCATCGCAGGGCCCGCGGCCGAGGCTGGATGTGGGCGGCGCGCTCACGCTGCTGGCGGGCATGTTGCTGCTGGTGTTCACGGTGGTGTCGGCGCCGGAGGTGGGGTGGGTGTCATGGCGCACGCTGGGCGGGTTCGGGGTGGCGGTGGCGTTGCTGGCGCTGTTCGTGGTCATCGAGCGCACGGTGAAGGAGCCGCTGGTGCGCCTGGGCATCTTCCGCAACCGGGGGCTGGTGGCGGCGAACATCAGCGCGGCGCTGCTGTATGGCGGAGCGGCGGGGTTTCAGTTCTTGATGGCGCTGTACCTGCAGAACATCCAGGGCTGGAAGCCGTGGCAGATGGCGCTGGTGCTGTTGCCGGCGGGTCTGATGGTGGTGGTCGTGGGCCCGAAGATCGGCGCGCTCATCAGCCGCTTTGGCGTGACGCGGGTTCTGATGGTGGGGCTGTCGGCCTTTGTGCCGTGCTATCTGCTGATGCTGCGCATGGGGCCGGAGCCTGATTTGTGGGGCGTGCTGTTGCCCGCATCGCTGCTGTGGGGCGTGGGCTTTGCGCTGAGCATCTCGGCGTTGATGGTGGCGGGCACGACGGGCGTGGCCGACGATGAGCAAGGGCTGGCGGCGGGGCTGTTGAACAGTTCGCTGCAGGTGGGCGGGGCGTGTGGGCTGGCGGTGCTGACGGCTGCGATTGCGCCGGGGACTGCGTTGGCGATGCTGTATCCGGGTGTCGGGGTGATCCTGGGGTTTGCTGTGTTGACGCTGTTGGCTCAGGTGATTCGGGGGAAGGGGTAGGGGTGTTGTTGCTGCTGCTGCTGTTCAGGGCGGCGCTCACGCCGACGGGGTACCTTGCTCCGCGAATGTCCCCCGGCCTGCGGCCTCCTCCTTTATTTCGCTGCGCAAGGCACCCCATCGGCGTGAGCGCGTTTGGCGCGGTCTCTTGATTGGCCGGCACGGCGGCCGCGCTCTTTGCGGTCAGCGGCGGGGTTCGATCTGGATGGCGTCGAAGGTCTCTTGCAACCGAGCGGCTTGCTTGAGCGAACCGGTCTTGATCTCCCGGCCGGCGCTGTCCAGGAACCGGGTGTTCGTCTGCACGATGAGCGTCACGGGCACATCGCCACTCGCGTCATGCCACGTCGCCATGAACTCGTACGGCCCCATGCGGGTGCCGCCGAGCCGTGGCATCGCTTGGTCAGAGATGCGTGTGCCTGAACCCGCATCGGTGACCTGGAGCGTGCCGAGCAGGAATTTCTCGAACGCCGGTTTGGCCTTGAGCATCGGCAGCACGTCGGACTTGAAGCTGACGGTGCCGTCGGCGTGGGCGGGTGAGGCGGCAAGGCAGAGGGTGCTGAGTGCGATCAGCATCAGGCGGCAGCGGGGCTTCATGGGCGATGGGGCAGCGAAGTCATTGACGATGTTGGCGAGCGGTCTGCGCGGGTCAATTCCTGCGGGGGCCTTGACGAAGCCTCTGGCTTCGATGCCGCGGCGGGATGGCACTTCGGCAGCTTGTCCAGTTCCTCGGGGCTGATGTAGAGCTGGATGGACGCGAAGTCGTTGTTCTCGCCGCTGCGACTTTTCGGAAAGCGGTACGCCAGACTGTGTACCTCCGCCGGAAGATCGGTGCGCAGCAAGATGCCCAGCGCTCTTCTTGTGTGGATGGCACGCCGTTCGGCCAGCGCCTTTGCCTTGCCCGGAATGCGCCCGGAAGCACCGGTTTCTATGGACATGCTTTTGTATGTAGAGAAAGATGCGTAGGAGCGGTTCAGCCACTGCGAGAGCTTGACGATCTGCGAGCGGTCAAGTTCCGCCGAACCGACCTCGAAACTCACTTGGGTCTGAACGATGTGGCTGCACGCGGTCGCTTGTCCCGCAGCCAGGATCAGGAACATCGGGATCACGAATCTAGCCTGCATACGGTTCTCCCCACACGACATAGCCGGCGATGTTATCGGCGTTGGTCTTCACGCTCTTTGGTTTGGTTTTCACCGCTTGCAGCGACTCGCGGAGCTGATAGATGGTGTCGAGGCTGCTGAAGGTGTCATCGAAATGCGTCACTTCGTGCACGAGGGTCGATAGCTGGGAGTCGAACATGTCGGACGTCCGCCGCAATTCGCAGAAGTCGATGTGAATGGCGATGGTGCGCGTTTGAATGTCGGGTTTGCAGACAGCGGCGACGGCGCCTGTCGGGTGCTCGATGCTGCATCCCACGTGCTTCAAGGCCGTCAGCGAATAGCGGACGAAATTCTTGCCTTCCAGACCGCGTAACACCCGTTCGCAAGCAGAGAGGCCAGTGCGCAAATACTCACGCGTGGACGAGTCGGCCTCGCCAAACCATTGAGCGACGCGAGCTTGGTCGGCACTGTTCCAGCGTTGAAGCTCGGGCAG
Source organism: Variovorax sp. OK212 (assembly GCF_900112425.1). Lineage (GTDB taxonomy): Bacteria > Pseudomonadota > Gammaproteobacteria > Burkholderiales > Burkholderiaceae_C > Variovorax. The sequence continues at coordinate 280,803 of NZ_FOLP01000001.1, forward strand.
GCGTTTCTTTGCGATGAGCTCGACGGCCCTGTCTCGAACTTCCATCATCCTGTCGGAGAACGCCTTGTTGGTCATGTTCGGGCAGATGTTCTCGGTCTGCTCGGCTTCAGGTGGATGCGTGACGGCGTCGTCCACTGTTTTCTTGAAGGCCGCCATTTCGGGCTCCGAGGTGATTGCTGCCTTTTGGGCAAGCACCGTCACGGCTGCGGTGACTTCAACCGCGTACGCGTCGTCATCCTCGTAGCTAGAAGACTGCTGCAGCACCGAAAGCAGTGGCTGTGGCACCGGGCAGTGGCAGACCACCACGTCACCTTCCAGCGCCACCTCCGATATGAACCGCGGCCTTCGCGGTCCTCCGGCCTTGGCGATGATGCCGACGCTGTTGCAGCCTTCGCAGTAGGCCCTGCCGCCTATCAACGCAGCCCGGTGGCCGTACAGATCGAACATCGGGCCGGCGTAGGGCAGCACGCGGCCGCCGGGTGCCGGCGGATCGCCGACCACGAGAATTTTTCGCATCATCTTGGAACCTCCCAGTTGTGGTCTGGGGGTTCTAGAAGGACTCGGCCAATGACACTGTGGCCCAGTGTCAACCGGTCAGAAATTTCTCACGCCGAACAAGTTTCAGCGAAACAAGCGTTGCTCAGAGCTCCCAAACCAGCGGCAGCACACCAGCAGCGCCCCCACGTGAGCAGGGCACCGGGTGCTCCCCGCAGCGAAATAAAGGAGGAGCGAAGCGGGGGACATTCGCGGAGGGGAGCACCCGGCGCCCTGAACACGCGCCCTGAAAACGCGCCCCAAAAAAATCAGCCGCGCGCCGGAAAAATGCTCTTCTTCACCAGCGCATGCACCCCCCAGTTGCCATCCACAACCTGCGTGATGCCAAAGTCCACCGCAATCGACATCAACGAAATTGCCTCGTCCTCCCCCAGCCCCTGCGTCGTCATGAGGAAGTGCCGCATCTTGTGATACGCGTCCCTCAGCGCCAGGTCGACCGACGACTTCTTGAAGATCTGGTTTTGCGCATCCGGCCCCAGCTCGGCCAGATAGTTGGCATAGCTGAAACCGTGCAGCAGCCATTCGTCCTGCGTCTCCAGCAGCGGATAACGCAGCTCGGCCAGCGGCGTGCCCGGCAGGCTCGCCTTCTTGTGCAGGATGAGCTGGAACGTGCCCGTCAACGAACATTCGATGGCCGTGCCGCACAGCTCCGAATCGCCTTGTGAGGCATGCGGGTCGCCCACGGTGAACATCGCGCCCGGCGCGGCCACCGGAAAGTACATCGTCGCCCCCTTGCCGATGCGCCAGTTGTCGATGTTGCCGCCCGTGTAGCTCGGCGGAATGGAGCTGACCATGTCGGCCTCCGCCGGCGCCACGCCAATGGTGCCGAAGTGCGGGCGCACCGGCACGCGAATGTTCTTCAGCACGTTCTCGTTCTTGCTGATGGTGCGGTGGTCCACCGGCACGCCGGGGTAGTCGATGGTCGGGTGCACCACGCCGAACGGGTCGGTCTGCGGCGTCCAGCGAAAGTTGTAGACCGCGCGTGCCCAGTTGCGCTCGCCGGTCACGTCCACCTCGTAGATGGTGACCACCTCGCGCTTCCTGGGCTCGGTGAGGGTGTCGCCGTAATGAAAGCCCCAGTTGGCCGCGGCGTTGCTGCCGAAGGCGCGGCCCTTGTACTTGGGGTTGCCCGAGGGGCGGGGCACCACGTCGATGATGCGCACTTCCAGAATGTCGCCCGGCTCGGCGTCTTTCACGCGCACGGGGCCGGTGCAGATGTGCACGCCCTGGCCACCGCCCGCGCCGTTCTTGGCGTCCATGGGGCCGGCGCCGCGCCGGTTGACGCCCTTGCGCTGCTTGTCCCAGAAGAACACGCTCTCCGCGCCCGCGTCGCCCTGCACCATGCGCTCGGCGTCGTCGTTGGCGTGGTGGGTGAGGGTCTCGATGGTCACGTAGTCGCCCGACTCCACCTCCACCACCGGCGTGGCGATCTTGCTGAAGTAGCCCCACAGCACGGTGTTGGCCGCGGCGGGAATGTAGTAGTGGCTGGCCATGTTGCTGCCGGGCTGCGCGCTCGATGCGCCCTGGGCAAATGCCTTGCCTGGCGCCATGGCGCCGGTCAGCGCACCGGCCGACACGGCGCCGCCGCCGACCACCATGGCGTCGCGCAGGAAGGAGCGGCGCGCCACCTGAAACTCTTCCTTGATGAGCTTTTCTTCGGCGGGCGAGGCGCCGTGGCTGCAGGTCGGGCTGCAGATGTGGTCGTACTTGGGGGTGGTCATTCGGGGCGCTCCTTGAAAGCCGGTTGATGTGCGGCCCAGTCTCTAAGCGGTGCGGCGTTTGGGCCTTGTCGGCAGGCGCACAAAAACTTGTAGCGCGGCCGCAGTGGGGCGATTGGCGGGCGAATGCCTTGCATGCCGGCGCCCGGCGCGGTCATAGTCCAGCCCTGATGCTGGACGACCTTCGACGCTTTTCTACCGACGCCTTTCCCGAGGCATTGCGCCAGTCCGCGCTGGACGAGGTGCTGGCCCGCGCGCTGGTGCGCAGCGAGGCTGCTGCTTCTGCTGCAGGGCAGGGGCTGCCGCCGCTCGCGGGGCATGTGTCGTCGCGCAGCTCCACGCTCGACTCGGTGTTCGTGCGGCTCGCGTCGTCGCCGCTGGTGCTGGTGCCCGATGGCGGCAATGCGCGGCATTCGGGGCGCGCGGTGTTGCTGTTCGTGCTGCTGAAGGGCAGCGGCGTGCTCGAAGAGCAGGGCGCATCGGTCGCGCTGACCGCCAACGCCGCCGTGCTGCTCGACCCCGCGCAACCGTGGCGGCTCGACCTGCGCACCGACTGCCGCGCGCTGCTGGTCAAGTTCGAGTCGGCGAGCTTCCTGCTGCGGCTGGTGCGCACCTGCAGCGCGGAGGCCAAGCGCATCACGCCCGCGCACGGCGTCGGCGCCATGTGCCTGACGATGGCCGAATCGCTGGCCGAGCAGATCGACCACCTGGGGCGCGACGACCTGCTCTCGGTCGAAGCGACGCTGACGGACCTGCTGGTCACGTGCCTGTCGCGCGAGGCCGACGATGTGAACGGGCCGGCCGACCTTGCCGAGCCATCGGACCATCCGACCTCGGTGCAACTGAGTCACCTGCGCCGCATCTGCCGCACCATCGAGGCGCGGCTGGGCGACGCGGAGCTGTCCATCGAGAGCGTCGCGCGGGTCGAGGGGCTGTCGACGCGCTACCTGCAGAAGCTCTTCAAGGTCGGCGCGACCAGCTTCAGCGAGTACCTGCGCGAGCGCCGGCTGGAGCGCTGCAAGCTCGACCTGGCCAACCGCGCGCTGAACCACTTCACGATTTCGGCGCTGTGCTTTCGGTGGGGCTTTGGCGATGCGGCCAATTTCAGCCGGGCGTTCACGGCGCGCTATGGGGTGTCGCCGAAGGCCTATCGCGCGCAGCCGCTGTCGCAGGCCGATGCGCTGCACGACCAGCGCGGGCGGCCGTTGAAGGGCAGCGAGGTCAAGCCGGCCGCGGACGCCGCGCCGGCACGCACGCCGCACAGCCCTTTTCAGGCGCTGCTGCGCGACCACGCCCGCTACGCCGTGGCGCTGGCGTTGACGCCGAAGCGCTCGGCTTCGCCTTCCACTTCAGCTTCAGCTTCCACTGCGGACGGCACCACGCCCAACCACTACTACCTGCCCGTGTCCGACAAGACGGTGCACTGGGGCTACCTGAGCCGCTCGCTGAAGCCGGTGATTTCGGTGCGCTCGGGCGACGTGGTGACCATCGAGACGCTCACGCAGCACGCCAGCGACGACCGCGAACGCATGATCGACGGCGACCCCGGCGCGGAGAGCGTCTTCCACTGGACCGCCGACAAGAAGGCCGTCGACCGTCGCGGCGCAGGCCCGATGGACGCCTCGATCTTCGGGCGCGGCGCGGGCGAGGGCTTCGGCGTGCACATCTGCACCGGCCCGGTGTACGTGCACGATGCCGAGCCGGGCGACGTGCTCGAAATCCGCATCCTCGACGTGCAGCCCCGGCCGAGCTGCAGCGCGGCGTTTCACGGGCGCATCTTCGGCAGCAACGCGGCGGCGTGGTGGGGCTTTCATTACCGCGACCAGATCACCGAGCCGAAGCAGCGCGAGGTGGTCACCATCTACGAGATAGACAACGGCGCACCCGAAGCACCGGTGGCGCGCGCGGTCTACAACTTCCGCTGGACGCCGCAGACCGACCCCTTCGGCGTGAAGCACGACACCATCGACTACCCGGGCGTGCCGGTCGATCCCCAGAGCATCGTCAAGCGCTTCGGCGTGCTCGAAAAGGCCCGCGTGCCGCTGCGCCCGCACTTCGGCATGCTGGCCGTGGCGCCGCGCGAGGCGGGGCTGGTCGACTCCATTCCGCCGGGCTACTTCGGCGGCAACCTGGACAACTGGCGCGCGGGCAAGGGCAGCAAGCTCTTCCTGCCGGTGTCGGTGCCAGGCGCGCTGTTCTCGGCCGGCGACCCGCATGCGTCGCAGGGCGACTCGGAGCTGTGCGGCACGGCCATCGAGTGTTCGCTGACGGGGGTGTTCCAGCTGGTGCTGCACAAGCGCTCGCAGATCGAGGGCGGGTTCCTGGCGGAGCTGAACTACCCGTTCCTGGAAACCGAGACCGAATGGGTGGTGCAGGGCTTCAGCTTTGCGAATCACCTGGCCGAGCTGGGGGCGGACGCACAGGCGCAGATCTACAAGAAGTCGTCGCTGGAAGGGGCGATGCGGGACGCGTTCAACAAGACGCGCCGTTACCTGATGCAGGCGCATTCGCTGGATGAAGACGAGGCGGTGTCGCTGATTTCGGTGGCCGTGGACTTTGCCGTGACGCAGGTGGTGGATGGGAATTGGGGGGTGCACGCGGTGATCAAGAAGGCGCTGTTTCCTGCTGACCTGGCGGGGTGAGCGCTTTTCAGGGCGGCCCGTGCACGTGCCTTGAAATTTCTTTTGCACCCCCTGCATCCAAACGCACCCCTGGTGTGTAGACCCTTCAGCAGCGAGGAGCTGCTGACCCTCTACAACCCCAGGAGTAATCTCATGCACACCTCCCGTTCCACCCGCTCTATCGCCGTGCTCGGCGCCGTTTCCGCCGCCGCCTTCCTGGCGGCCTGCGGCTCGATGTCCTCGGGCTCGATGGCGCCCGCCTTCAACCAGTCCAGCCTGCCGCCCACCATCCAGGTGCCGGCCGGCAACAAGGTCGCCATGGAAACCGTGGGCAAGGGCGACATCACCTATGAATGCCGCGACAAGGCCAACACCCCCGGCCAGACCGAGTGGGTGTTCGTCGGCCCCGATGCCAAGCTGTGGGACCGCAGCGGCAAGCAGGTCGGCAAGTACTACGGCCCGCCGGCCACCTGGGAGTCGATGGACGGCTCCAAGCTGACCGCCACGCAACTGGCCGTCGCGCCCTCGGGCCCCACCAGCCTGCCGTTCCAGCTGGTCAAGGCCAACCCGGCCATGGGCTCGGGCGCGATGACGGGCGTGACCTACATCCAGCGCGTGGCCCTGCAAGGCGGCGTGGCACCGGCGGCCATGCCATGCACCACGGCCACCAAGGGCCAGAAGCAGGTGGTGCAGTACCAGGCCGACTACATCTTCTACAAGGCGTCCTGATCCGGGGGTGAATGCGCGGCGGCGCGGGCGGGTCCGACTACCATCGGGCCCTTGTCCAACCCGCCGCCGCCTACCTTGCCCGCAGCAGACCCCTTCGACTACGACGCCGCCCTCATGGCCTGCGCCCGCGGCGACCGCCAGGCCCTGCAGCAGCTGTACCAGCGCGAGGGCCGCTACCTGATGGGCGTGGCGCTGCGCATCGTGCGCCAGCGCCAGCAGGCCGAAGACGTGCTGCACGACGCTTTCATCAGCATCTGGCAGCGCGCGGAAACCTTCAACCCGGCGCGCGGCGAAGGCCGCGGCTGGATCTACAGCGTGGTGCGCAACGCCGCGCTGAACATGGTGCGCAGCGGCGCGCGCCAGGTGCATGTGAGCGAAGACGCGGCCGAGGCCATCGACGACCAGGCCTCGCTCGCGGCGTATGCCTCGGCGGGCGACCCGTTCGAGCTGCGCGCCGACCTGGGCAAGCTCGAAGGCTGCCTGGGCGGGCTGGAGCCGGCGCGGCGCGACTGCATCCTGTATGCGTACGTGGAAGGCTGCTCGCACGGCGAGATTGCCGAGCGGCTGAACACGCCGCTGGGCACGGTGAAGTCGTGGATACAGCGCGGCATGCGCGCGCTGCGGGAGTGCATGGCATGAGCACGACGGGCCGCGACAACAACGGCAACAACCATTTCGAAGACATCGACGCGCTGGCGGGCGAGTACGTGCTGGGCACGCTCTCGGCCAGCGCACGCGCATCGGTGGAAGAGCGCATGCGCACGGAGCCCGCGCTGCACGACGCCGTGCAGGGCTGGGAAGCGCGGCTGCTGCCGCTGACGTCGCTGGCCGCGCCGGCGGAGCCCTCGCCCGCGCTGTGGACGCGCATCGAACGAACCTTGGGGCCGGTGACGGGCGCCACATCGGCGAAGGTCCAGCCGAGCGCGTCTCGTGCGTCGGGCCTGTCGGGCTGGTGGAACAACCTGCAGCTCTGGCGCGGCCTGGCCGCCGGCGGTTTCGCCGCCGCCGCGCTGATGGTGGCCGTGATGGTGACGCGCCCGCTGCCCACGCCGCAGTACATGGTGGTGCTGGTGGCGCCGCAGGACAAGGCGCCGGGCTGGGTGATCCAGACCAGTTCGTCGCGTCAGTTGAGCCTGGTGCCGCTGGGCACCTTCGAGGTGCCGCCGCAGAAGACGCTGCAGTTCTGGACCAAGGCCGACCAGTGGCGCGGCCCGGTGTCGCTGGGCCTGGTGAAGCAGGGCCAGACGCTGCGCATTCCGATCGACAAGCTGCCGCCGCTGGAAGCCAACCAGCTGTTCGAGCTGACGCTGGAGCCCGAGAACGGCTCGCCGATCGACCGGCCGACCGGGCCGATCCAGTTCATCGGCCGCGCGGTCAAGGTGCTGTAGCGGAAGCCTTCTGGCGTTCTGAGTCGCTCCTTCCCCTTCCGGGGGAAGGCCGGGATGGGGGCAGGCAGAGCGCCCACCGGATACGCCGCGTGCCCCCACCCCCGCCCTCCCCCGGGAGGGGAGGGAGAGAGGCAAAAACCTCGGGCACATGGCTGACATCGCGGACGTTCGGGCACTGCAGATAATCCGCCCATGATTGCCCTCGATTGCTACTACAGCCTCTCCTCGCCCTGGGCCTACCTCGGCGGCCCGCAACTGCAGGACATCGTGCGCCGCCACCACGTGCGGCTCACGCTCAAGCCCTACGACTTCCAGGCTGTGGTGCCGCAGACCGGCGGCATTCCGCTGAAGACGCGGCCCGAGCCGCGCCGCACGTACCACGCGCTGGAACTGGCGCGCTGGAGCGAGTACCTCGGCATGCCGATGAACCTGGCGCCCGCGCACTACCCCAAGGGTGCGCCGAGCGACCCGAACTGGAACAAGTACCCCGGCTGGATGGTGATTGCCGCGCAGCTGAAGGGGCTCGACGCGCAGCCGCTCTCGCATGCGCTGCTGCGCGCGCTCTGGGCGGAAGAGCGCGACACCTCGCAGGCCGACGTGCGCATTGCCGTGGCCATCGAGAACGGCTACGACGGCGCCTCGCTGCAGGCGCTGGAGCAGTCGGCCGAGACGCTGGCGGCCTACCGGGTCTACAGCGCCGAGGCGGTGGAAGCGGGCGTGTTCGGCGCGCCCACTTTCATCCTGAACGGCGAGCGCTTCTGGGGGCAGGACCGCCTGGCGTTCCTGGACCGGGCGCTGGACAAGCTGCGCGCAGCCTAGTAGTCGTCGCCCTGGAGCACCGCCTGCGCGGCGGTTCGCACGCGCTCGTCGGTGTCGTGAAGCGCCGCGTGCTCCACCGCCGCATGCCACGGCTGGCCGGCGGCCTTCCAGTAGCCGATGCTGCGGGCGGCTTGCCAGCGCACGTCGGCGTTGTCGTCTTTCGCTAGGCGCTCGGCCAGCACGGGCAGCAGGCGCTGGCCGATGGCATCGCCCAGCCCGCGCTCCCAGCAGAGGCTGGCCGCATGCCGGCGCACGAAGGCGTGGGGCGAGGCCAGGCCGCGCAGGGCTTCGTCGACCTCACCCGCACGCAGTTCGCAGTAGCCGCTGCCGGGGCGCAGGATGTCCAGCACCAGGCCGACCGTGGCCGGCGGGCCTTCAAGCAGCGCCTCGAGCGTCCGGTAGTCCAGTGGCAGCGGCGTGGGGTCGCGGAACGACGAGTAGGGCGCGCACAGGCCTTCGATGGCCATCCTGGCGGCATCGGTTTCGTTGCCCTCTGCCTGTTCGAGTTGCACCAGCAGCCAGTCGCTTTGCCCGAGATACGCCAGCGCCCGCGTGGCCCAGGCCCGGCCAGGCTCGTCGCGGGACGTGGCCATTTGGGTCTTCAGCGCGTCCAGCACCTCGGGCGTGGCCGCGCCGATGCGCCCGAGCAGCATCGCGCCGTCCCAGCCGTGCTTGCTCCTGCTCTTGCCGTGGTCCATGCGCGCGAGCAGCGCCGGCACGGCAGGCGCGCCGATGGCGCAGAGCTGTTCGGTGGCTTCCTCGGAGCCGATGGCGCCGTCGTTGCGGTGCAGGCGGCCCACCAGAAAGTCGATGCGTTCGGCCTCGGGCAAGGCGGCCACGCGCTGGCGTTCGCGGTCTTTCTTTTTCTCGTCCGGAAAGAGGCGGAAGAAGGCCTTGTCGCCGATGCAGCGCCGGGCCAGGTCGGTCGCATATTCCTCGTCGTGCACGAACACGACGAAATCGGGCGTGAGCTGGGATGCGTGGGGCGAGTCGCCGAGCGCCTCGCGCACCTTCTGCGAGGCGCTCACCAGCATGTCGAAGCAGTCTTTCTCGGCCTGCAGCCAGCCGGCGCGCGAGGCCTGGCGGGCGGCCTTGTCGGCCGCGCCGGCGACTTGGTTGAGCGCGTCGCTCTCGAAGTCGACGAGTTCGTGGTCCCAGTCGGCGGGGTTCCAGTCGGCGTCCCAGAAGTCGCCAGAGGCTTCTTCTTCGTCTTCGCGCGCGGCCACGGTGTTGGCGCCCAGCGAGGGCAGGCTGATGGTGCCGTCGCGCTCGCGGTACACGCCGTGGAAGGCGGCCACGTAGAACTGGTCGTCGGGGTTGTCGGCCAGCAACTCGCGCAGCGCACGCAGCGCATCCTCGACGATCAGCGGTTCCAGCGCTTTCCAGTGACTCATGCAGGCCTCTCCCTTGGGGTTTCGTTTGGGCCTGCGATCGTAAAGGGCGGTGCCGGTGGCGATAATCCCGGGGATGCGAATCCGCTTTACCAAGATGCAGGGAGCCGGCAACGATTTCGTCGTGCTGGACGAAACACGCGGCACGCTGGGCCTCAGCGCCGCGCAGTACCGCTTTCTGGCCGACCGCCATTTCGGCGTCGGCGCCGACCAGATCCTCACGGTGCGGCCTTCGCCGGCCGAGGGCATCGACTTTCAATACGTCATTCACAACGCCGACGGCGGCGAGGTGGAGCAGTGCGGCAACGGCGCGCGCTGCTTCATGCGCTTCGTCAGCGAACACAAGCTGACCGAGAAGACCGAGGTGCGCGTGCAGACGCTGGCCGGCGTGATTGCGCCGCGCATGGGCGCCGACGGCCGCGTCACCGTGGACATGGGCGCCCCCGTCTTCGAACCCGAACGCGTGCCTTTCGACCCCGCCGGGCTCGACGCGCAGCCCGACGGTTCATGGGAAAAGTGGCACCTTGCGCTGGGTACGCGTGCGGGCAGCGCTATCGTTTCCGTAGCGGTGCTGTCCATGGGCAACCCGCACGCGGTGCAGGTGGTCGACAACGTCGACACCGCCCCGGTGGCCGAGCAGGGCCCGCAGATCGAGCATCACCCGCGTTTTCCGCAGCGGGTGAACGCGGGCTTCATGCAGGTGGTGGACCGCTCGCACATCAAGCTGCGGGTGTTCGAGCGCGGCGCCGGCGAAACGCTGGCCTGCGGCACGGGCGCGTGCGCGGCGGTGGTGGCGGGCATCCGGCTCGGGCTGCTGGAGCGGCGGGTCGATGTGCAGACGCACGGCGGCGTGCTCACGATCGAGTGGCAGGGAGAAGGCCAGCCGGTGCTGATGACGGGGCCGGCCACGACGGTGTTCGAGGGCGACATCGAGGTACCCGAGCTGCCATGACCACTTTCACGAACAACAACGACGCCAACGCCATGAACCCGATCACCGAAGACGACATCGCCAACTACCTGGCGAACACGCCCGACTTCTTCGAGCGCCATGCCCAGCTGCTGGCGCAGGTGCAGCTCACCAGCCCGCACGGCAACCGCGCCGTGAGCCTGCAGGAGCGCCAGGCCGAGATGCTGCGCGAGAAGATCAAGGCGCTGGAGCATCGCCTGATGGACATGGTGCGCCACGGCACCGAGAACGTGGTCATTGCCGACCGCCTGCAGCGCTGGACCAGTGGCCTCTTGACCACGCGCGACCCGCGCAGCCTGCCGTACCGCATTGCGGTCGACCTGCAGTCGCTGTTCCTGGTGCCGCAGACGGCCATCAAGGTGTGGGACTGCAGCAGCGAATACCTGAACGAGGCCTATGCCCAGTGGGTGAGCGACGACGTGAAGGCGCTGGCCACCTCGCTGACCTCGCCGTACTGCGGGCTCAACGCGGGCTTCGAAGCGGCCAACTGGCTGCCCGAGCCGCAGGCGGCGATGTCGATCGCGCTGATTCCGCTGCGCGCCGACGCCGAGTCGCCGGCCTTCGGCATGCTGGTGCTGGCGTCGCCCGACGCGCAGCGCTTCAACGCCGAGATGGGCACCGACTTTCTCGAGCGCATTGCCGAGCTGGCCTCGGGCGGACTTTCGCGGCTGCGTCCTTGAAGCGCCCGCGCTGGTTGCGGCGGCCCTGGCAGGTCGTGCTGGCCGGTGGGTTGCTGGCCGGTGTGCTGGCCTACGTGGCCATCGGCGCCTTCATCTGGTGGCATGCCCAGGGGCTGCTCGCGCACCCGCCGCAGCGCCAGGCCGACGCGGCACTGGTGCTCGGCAGCCGCGCCTACCTCGACGGCAAGCCGCACCCCTGCCTGGCGGGGCGGGTCGATACCGCGGTGGCGATGGCCAAGACCGGGCTGGTGCGGCAACTCGCCTTTTCGGGCGGCGTCGATTCCGAAGACGGCCGCACCGAGGCCACGGCCATGAAGGAGCGCGCCGTGACGGCGGGCTTTGCCGGGCCGATGCTGCTGGAGCCGGCCTCGACCTCGACGCGGCTCAACCTGTCGCTGTCGCGCCCGATGCTGCTGGCGGCCGGCGTGCGCAGCGTGGTGATCGTGTCGGAGCCGTTTCACCTGTGGCGCATCGAGCGGCTGGTGAAGATGAGCGGTTTCGACCGGAGCTTCGACGTGCAGTACGCGGCGGCGCCCACGTCGTGCTGGAACGCGCTGGGGCCTTTGTCGAAGGGTGCATTGCGCGAGCCGGCAGCCATCGTGAACAATGCCTTCCGTGGCCTCCTCTTCTGAATCGCCGTTGCCGTTGCCGTTGCCGTTGCCGTTGCCGGCGGCCCAGCCCTTCCCGGCAGCACCCGACGCCTCCGGCTGGATCGAAAAATACCTCGAGCACGTGCGCGTGGAGCGCCGGCTCGCGGCCCGCACGCTCGAGCTCTACGCCTTCCACCTGAAATCGCTGACCGACAACGTGGCCGAGGCCAAGCTGTCGCTCGACCGCGTGCAGACCGCCCACGTGCGCCGCTGGATGGCGCAGCTGCATGCCTCGGGCCGCGAGCCGCGCGGCATTGCGCTGGTGCTGTCGTGCTGGCGCAGCTTCTACCGCTGGCTGGGCCATGAGGGCCTGATCGGCTTCAACCCGGTGCAGGATGTGCACGCCCCCAAGGCCGGCCGGCCGCTGCCCAAGGCGCTGGGCGTGGACGACGCGGTGCGCCTGGCCGAGCTGTACGACCCCGAGGCCGACCCCTGGACCGAGGCGCGCGACGGCGCGATCGTCGAGGTGCTGTACGGCTGCGGCCTGCGCGTGAGCGAGCTCACGGGGCTCGACGCGCAGCCCAGCGGCACGGCGCGCGGCTGGATCGACCTGGAGGCGCTCGACGCCAACGTGCTCGGCAAGGGCGGCAAGCGCCGCATCGTGCCGCTGGGCAGCAAGGCCGCCGAGGCGGTGCGCGACTGGCTGGCGGTGCGCGGCGACTGCGCTTCGATCACGGTGGCGCAGATGCGCGACCCGCAGGCCGCGGCCGCGCTCTTCATCGGTAGCAAGGGCACGCGCATGTCGTCTCAGGCGGTGTGGAAGCTGCTGCGCGAGCGCAGCCTGAAGGCCGGGCTGGCCGCGCCGGTGCACCCGCACATGCTGCGCCACTCATTCGCCAGCCACGTGCTGCAATCGAGCAGCGACCTGCGCGCGGTGCAGGAGCTGCTGGGCCACGCGAGCATCACGACCACGCAGGTCTATACGCGGCTGGATTTCCAGCACCTGGCCAAGGCCTACGACGCGGCACACCCGCGCGCCAAGGCCAAGCCCGAGAACGACAAGTAAGCCAATCCCAATGAAAACCCTTCGCCTCAAACCCGGCAAAGAGCGCTCGATGCAGCGCCGCCACCCCTGGGTCTTCGAATCCGCCATTGCACGCGGCGGCGCCGACTCGGGCGAGACGGTGCGCGTGGAATCCCACGACGGCGCCTTCCTCGCCTGGGCCGCGTTCAGCCCGGTCTCCAAGATCCGCGCGCGGGCCTGGAGCTTCGTGGAAACGCAGCGCATCGACGCGGCCTTTCTGGCCTCGGTGTGCGCGCGCGCCGTGAACGCCCGCGGGCTGTTCGACCTGCAGAGCGACGGCGTGCGGCTGATCCACGGCGAGGCCGACGGCCTGCCGGGGCTGATCGTCGACCGCTACGGCAGCGGTCCTGAAGGCGTGCTGGTGGCGCAGTTTCTTTCCGCCGGCGTGGAGCGCTGGAAAGACGCGCTGGCCGACGCGCTGCTCGCGGCCACCGGTCTCACCAGGCTCTACGAGCGTTCCGACGCCAGCGGGCGCGAGCGCGAGGGCCTGAAGCCCGTGACGGGCTGGCTGCGCGGCGAAGGGCCGACGGAAATCACCATTCGCGAGCACGGCTGGACGCTGTCGCTGGACATCGCCACCGGCCACAAGACCGGCTTCTACCTCGACCAGCGCGACAGCCGCCAGCGCTTTGCCGAGCTGGCGCAGCACCGGCGCTTCAGGCGCGTGCTGAACTGCTTCTGCTACACGGGCGGCTTCACCGTGGCGGCGCTGGCCGGGCTGAAGGCGGCCGGCGCGCTCGACGGCGCGGAGCTGGTGTCGGTCGATTCGTCGCTGCCCGCGCTGGAGCGCGCGCGCGCGAACCTGGCGCTCAACGGTTTCGAGGGGCAGGGCATCAAGGCGGAGTTCCTGGACGCCAACGTCAACACGATGCTGCGCGAGTTCGTCGACCAGGGCCGCACCTTCGACGCGATCGTGCTCGACCCGCCCAAGTTCGCGCCCACGGTGGCGCATGCCGAGCGCGCCGCGCGGGCCTACAAGGACATCAACCGGCTGGCGCTGAAGATCCTGGAGCCGGGCGGCGTGCTGCTGACCTTCTCGTGCTCGGGCGGCATCAGCGCCGACCTGTTCCACAAGATCGTGGCCTCGGCCGGGCTGGACGCGGGCGTGGACGGCTACATTGCCGAGCGCCTGGGCGCGGCGCCCGACCACCCGATGACCATCGAGTTTCCCGAGGGCGAGTACCTCAAGGGGCTGGTGGTGGTGCGCAAACCGCTTTGACGCGGTATTGACGGCGGCTTGAGCGGTCTTTTGCAGGGGGCTCAAAGGGCGTTCGAGAGGGGCTCGAAGGGCCCTTGACCCTGCCGCCAACGCAACTCAGTGGCATTGGCTAAACTGCCCGGCAGGTCTTTTCAGCCTTCCCGCGCCTTTCTTTCGTCCCCATTTCCCCGTTTTCCGCTTCCGGAGCAACTCCCCCATGGCCCTCATTCCCGCGACCATCCTCACCGGCTTCCTCGGCTCGGGCAAGACGACCTTGCTCAAACGCATCCTGACCGAAGCCCACGGCCAGAAGATCGCGGTCATCGAGAACGAGTTCGGCGAAGAGAACATCGACAGCGACATCCTGGTGACCGAGTCGAAAGAGCAGATCGTGCAGATGAGCAACGGCTGCGTGTGCTGCACCATCCGCGAAGACCTGCGCGAAGCGCTGCAGATGCTGGCCGCCAAGAAGCGCCAGGGCCTGCTGGACTTCGACCGCGTGGTGATCGAGACCACCGGCCTGGCCGACCCCGGCCCCGTGGCGCAGACCTTCTTCATGGACGACGAGATCGCAGAGAGCTACCTGCTCGACTCGATCCTGACGCTGGTGGACGCCAAGCACGCGCCGCAGCAGCTCAACGACCGCCAGGAAGCGCGCCGCCAGGTGGGCTTTGCCGACCAGATCTTCATCAGCAAGAGCGAGCTGGTGTCGGCCGAGGAGACCGAGGCGCTGATTCACCGCCTGAAGCACATGAACCCGCGCGCGCCGCAGCAGAAGGCGCACTTCGGCGACGTGCCGCTGAAGGACATCTTCGACCTGCGCGGCTTCAACCTGAACGCCAAGCTGGACATCGACCCCGACTTCCTGAAGGAAGACGACCACGACCATGGGCATGACCATGCGGGCCATGACCACGCGCCCGGCGAGGCCTGCGACCACCCCTCGCACAAGCACGAAGGCCACGGCCATCACCACCACACGGACGACGACGTCAAGAGCTTCGTCTACAAGGCCGACCGCCCGTTCGACCCCGCCAAGCTGGAAGACTTCCTGGGCGCGATCGTGAACATCTACGGCCCGCGCATGCTGCGCTACAAGGGCGTGCTGAGCATGAAGGGCACCGAGCGCAAGGTGATCTTCCAGGGCGTGCACCAGCTGATGGGCAGCGACCTGGGCCCGGAATGGGGCAAGGACGAGGCGCGCCAGAGCCGCATGGTGTTCATCGGCATCGAGCTGCCGCGCGAGATCCTGGAGCAGGGGCTGGAGCAGTGCCTGGTCTGAGCTGAAGCGCCCGCGCAGAAGGAAAAAAGGCGCTGGCCTCGCGGTCAGCGCCTTTTTTCATGGGGAGGCCGCGGCTCAGTTGCCCAGGGCGCCCAGCGGCTTGCCGTTGATCTTCAGGCTGCCGTCGCTGTACTCGACCTGGCCGGTCACGTCGTCGCCGTCGCGCTTCACGTAGCCCTTTTCCTCGCTCTGCTCGACCAGGCCGGCCACCATTTCGGGCGGGGGCGTCTGGCCGGTCTGGGCGCCGGTCTCGGCCATCTTCTCGAGCCACTTCATCGGCAGGCGCGCATTCGCCTTGAGCACGCCGCGCTTCATCAGCAAGGCGGTGCCGGGCAGTTGCAGGTCTTCATCGGTCACACCGGCCATGCCGGCCATGTAGCTGACCTCACCGCGCTTGCCGTCGATCTCGACCAGCATCCTGTCGACGCCGCCTTCGGGGCTGTATTTGGCCATGGCCTTCAGGTCGGGGGCCAACTGGTCGGCCATCGCCTTCATGGCGGCTTGCGCGGCCTTGCTGCCGCCCTTGCCGCAGCCGTTGGCCGCGCTCGACTGCATCCACGCATCGGCCACCTTCTTGTAGGTCGCGGCGTGAATGTGGCGGGCGCTGCTGGTCAGCTCGAACTTGTCGATCCTGGTCTCGCCGATCTTGCCGGCGCCCTTGACGGTGCCGCTGGAGGTGTACAGGCCGTCCTTGATGCTGGCCTCGCCGAGCAGGTCCAGGCCCTGCAGCATCACCGTGGCCACCACCTTGGGCGGCGTGTCGGCCGGAACGGCTTCGGCGCCCAGCGGGCCGCCGGTCTTCTTCACGACGAGCTCCAGCGTGTCGAGCTTGCCCTCGGTCTTGCCCGTGGCCAGGAACCAGCCGGCGCTGCTGTCCATGTCGGACTTTGCGGTGAGCTTGCCCATCTTCATGGTCGTGCCGGTGCGCGCGTCGCTGAAGTCCATGCCGGGCATGGCGAGGTCGTAGCGCACCTGCGTGCGCGCCGCGTTCACGACCATGTGCACCTGCGCGCCTTGCCAGGCGAACTTGCCCTTGCTGGCCTCGGAAAACTGGGCGGGCGCCACCGTCATGTCGGTGGTGAAGCCGCCGTCGAAGCCGACCTTGGTGTGGGCGGTGAGGGGCTTGGCGTCGCCGAACAGCTTCTTCACCTGGGCCTGCGTCTTGTCGTCGAGCACCAGTTCGCTGTCGATGGTGGCCGCCGCCAGCGAGCCGCCGGCCAGCGGGCCGTGGCGGATGGTGTCGCGGAAGGTGATGCGCAGCGGCTTGGACGGGGTGGCGTCGGCTTGCGCCTCGTCTTCGTCCGACTCTTCTTCCTCGGCGCCCTCGGGTTTCGCCGGCTTGGCCGGGGTTTGCGCGGTGGCGGTGGCGTCGGTGGCGCAGCCGATTTCCAGCGTCACGGTGCTGACGGCACCGAGGAAGCCGCGTTCGTATTGACGCTCGGTCACGCGCACCAGCGCGGTCTGCTTCGGCAACTCGTCGAGCGCGGTGTCGTAGCGCGACTTGACCTGCGACCCGGCCCACCAGGTGCTGCCGCCGTAGGCCACCGCGATGGCCGCGGCCAGGACTCCCAAAACTGCTTTCTTGCTCAAGGCTTTCTCTCTTTTATGTCGAATGATCGGATAGGCCCCCGCCGCCGTATGGACAAACACAGCCAGGCGCCGGGCCCGCGTTGCCTCCTCCGACAACGCCGGGCGATGCTAACGGAGTTGCCGGGCAAATTACCCGTCGGGTCGGCCGGCATGCAGAGACATCGCCCGCGCTGGCGAGTTCTCTATACAATCGCGCGCCTGTTCCGCCAGCCATGTCCGGTCCGCATGGACAAGATGTGACTTTCGGCACGGGGCGCCGCACGTTTCTGGCGGGCTTTCGGGGGTATAACCCCGGGGTTCGTCACTGGCGGGCACCCCGACAACGGAGACCCCGTGCGGCCTGAAGGCTGCCGAGGTCTCGATGGGAGGAGACACCCAGTGAAAGCGCGTTCCAGTTCGTCAAAGGAGCCAGTCACCGTGAAGACACCCGCCGCAAAGGCCACGCCAGCCACCAAGCCCGCCGCCAAGAAGGCGCCGGCTGCGAAGCAGGCTGTACCTGCGGCAAGGAAGGTTTCTTCCGC
Organism: Variovorax sp. OK212; assembly: GCF_900112425.1. Taxonomy (GTDB): domain Bacteria; phylum Pseudomonadota; class Gammaproteobacteria; order Burkholderiales; family Burkholderiaceae_C; genus Variovorax. The sequence goes on from NZ_FOLP01000001.1 coordinate 297,939, forward strand.
GGCACATGACTCCGACGCGAAGGAGAAAAGCGCATCCAAAAAGCCCGCAGCACCCACGGCCAAGGCCGAGACCGCTGCGACAAAGAAGTCCGCCAAGCCTGCAACTGCTGCGACCAAGACCGCAGGCGCGGGTCCATCGTCATCCAAACCCGTCGGCCGCCCTGCTGCCGTTCCTTCCGTCCCCTCGAGTCCCATGAAAAAAACGGCTGCCGCCTCCACTTCCGCCCCGGCGACACCCTCGATGCCCGCTCAAACCGCCACGCCCGCTCCCGCGCGTGGTGGCCGCGTGTCCCGGCTGTCGCAACTGACCGTTCCCTCGATGCCGCAATCCGTGGCCTCGACCGCGGCCAAGTCCAGTTTCTCGCAGGCGCCTTCCAACGCGCTGGTGCCGCCGCCGCCGCTGGCCGTCAAGAAAGATCCCAAGCTGGCCAACAACTGGAAGACCAAGACGCCCGCCGAGCTGAGCGACGCCGAAGTCATCGCCATGCCCGATGACGAGTACATGAACGACAAGCAGATGGCGTTCTTCCGCCTGAAGCTCGAAGAACTCAAGCGCGGCATCCTCGAGAACGCCGGCGAGACCACCGAGCACCTGCGCGAAGACACCGTGGTGGTGCCTGACCCGGCCGACCGCGCCACCATCGAGGAAGAGCACGCCCTGGAGCTGCGCACGCGCGACCGCGAACGCAAGCTGCTGAAGAAGATCGAGCAGTCGATCCAGCGCATCGACGCCGGCGACTACGGCTACTGCGACGAAACCGGCGAGCCGATCGGCGTGGGCCGCCTGCTGGCCCGCCCGACCGCCACGCTGTCGCTCGAGGCGCAACAGCGCCGTGAACTCAAGCAGAAGATGTTCGGGGATTGATCGAACGCAAGCCCAGGACACTTTTCGTTCGATAGTCTTCACCGCATGGCCAAGGAAGAATCGGGCCGCCTGCTCTCCAAGGTGGCCAAGTTTGTCCGCAATCCCCTGAAGGATTGGTCGGAGCTGGATGCGCCTTCCGCATCGGACTCCTCGCTGCCCGATCAGACCTACAGCCGCGAGATGCTGAAGGAAATGATCGAGCGGCGCCAGCGCAACGATTTCGTGCGCCGGCGCGAGTTCGACATGCTGCGCAAGCTGCGCCAGCGCGAAGCCGCCGCCCACGCCTTCGAGGCGACGGCAACGCCGTCTTCTTTCAATCCCAACAGCGCCTCCGGAAAACACGAGGGCCGCGCGCTCACGCTCAAGAAGATCGACGAGATCGAAGAGCAGATGTCGCAGCAGTGGTGGAAGGGCAGGGGGCCGAACGGCGAAACCCTGGTCAGCCCGCCGCCCGACGCCGGCGCCGAGACGCTGCCGCCCGTGCACACCGACGACCTGCCCGAGGAGTCGGCGCAGCGTGCGCCCGCCGTGGCGGTGCCCATGTCGCCCGCCGCGCCCGCGGCAGCCGTGTCGCCCGCGCATGCCGAAGTGGCTGAAGCCGCCGACGCTTTCGACCAGCCTTCCGTGCCGGCCAGCGGTGCGCCGCTGATGTCCTCGCGCCTGGCGCACGACAGCGCGCTCGAAGAAGCCGTGATCCGCTTTGCGCACGGCGACGACACCGGCGCCGAAGCGGTTCTGCTGCAGGCGCTGGCCTCCGAGAGCGCCTCGCCCGACGACACCGACAACGGCCCCGCCGCCGAGCGCGACGACGGCCGCTGGCGCGCCCTGTTCGACCTGTACCGCGCCACGGGCGACGCCGCGAAGTTCGCGTCGGCCCGCATGCGCTTCGCCCAGCGCATGCGGCGCATGGGGCCCGACTGGGTCTCGCTCGAGGAGCTCGCGCGCAGCGTCAAGGCCGTCACCGCGAGCGAGGAGGCCGGTGCGGCTTCCGACGGCGGTGCCCATGCCGACTGGGCCTGCCCGCCGCGCCTGGCGCGCGATGGCTTGATGGAACTTACGCGCGCGCTGTCGAAGGCCGGATCGGTCTGGACGCTCGACTGGCGCGCACTGACCGCGGTGGAGGCCGAGGCGGCCGCGCCGCTGCGCGTGCTGTTCAACCACTGGTCCGATTCGCCCGTGCAGCTGCGCTTCATGGGTTCGGCGCAGTTGCTGGCCGTGCTGTCGGAGGCGGCGCCCAACAACGAGCGCGGCACCGACGACGTGTGGTGGCAGCTGCACCTGGCCGCGCTGCGGCTGATGCACCTGCCCGACGACTTCGAGCTGGTGGCGCTGAACTACTGCATCACCTACGAGGTGTCCCCGCCGTCGTGGCAGGACCCGCGCGGCGAATGCACCGCGCTGGCCGCGCCGCCGGTGAGCCGCTCCAGCTCGGTGTGGTCGCTGCTGTCGGTCGGCGGCGATTCGGAGAGCTTCCCGTCGCACGACACCGGCTTTGCCGCGCTGGCGGGCGATTTGCGGGGCGAGTCGCTGTCGTCGTGGCAGCGGCTGGACAACGACCTGCGGCACACCACCGCGCCGGTCATTTCATGCGCCGCGCTGCTGCGCATGGACCTGGCCGCCGCCGGCACGCTGCTGAGCTGGGTGCGCGCGCGGGACGCCAATGGCGAGCGGGTGCAGTTCGTCGATGCGCACAGGCTCATTGCCGCCCTGTTCAACCTGGTCGGCATCGCCGATCACGCCACGGTGACGGTCAGGAAGAACTGACCCTTCACGGGCCTCTTCGGAGGCCGCACCAGCGGCCCGGCCCGGCCGGTTGCGCGGTGGTTCCGGAATGGATTCGGGTCGTAACAAGGGGGTTGCATTGCATCCCCGCACCCCCAGATGGCTGCGATGGAACAGTTTCACGGCACCACCATCGTGAGCGTGCGCCGCAAGACCCCCCAAGGCGATCAGGTCGCCATTGGCGGGGACGGGCAGGTCACTCTCGGCAATATCGTCATCAAGGGCACCGCGCGCAAAGTGCGCCGCCTGTATCACGGCAAGGTGCTCGCCGGCTTTGCCGGCGCCACGGCCGACGCCTTCACGCTCTTCGAGCGCTTCGAGGCCAAGCTCGAAAAGCACCAGGGTCACCTGACCCGCGCGGCGGTCGAGCTCACGAAAGACTGGCGCACCGACCGCGTGCTGCGCAAGCTCGAGGCCATGCTGGCCGTGGCCGACGCGACCACCTCGCTCATCATCACCGGCAACGGCGACGTGCTGGAACCCGAAGACGGCGTGATCGCCATCGGTTCGGGCGGCGCGTATGCCCAGTCGGCGGCCAAGGCGCTGATCGAGAACACCGAGCTCTCGGCCGAGCAGATCGTGCGCAAATCGCTGGGGATCGCCGGAGAAATCTGCATTTACACGAACATGAACCACACGGTGGAAGCGCTCTGACCATGTCCATGACCCCCCAGGAAATCGTCTCCGAGCTCGACAACCACATCGTCGGGCAGCCCGCCGCCAAGCGCGCCGTGGCCATTGCGCTGCGCAACCGCTGGCGCCGCCAGCAGGTCGACGACAAGCTGCGCCACGAGATCACGCCCAAGAACATCCTCATGATCGGCCCCACGGGCGTGGGCAAGACCGAGATCGCCCGCCGCCTCGCGCGCCTGGCCGATGCGCCCTTCATCAAGGTCGAGGCCACCAAGTTCACCGAGGTGGGCTACGTGGGCAAGGACGTCGATTCGATCATCCGCGACCTCGCCGAAATCGCCGTCAAGCAGACGCGCGAATCGGAGAGCGTGAAGGTGCGCGCGCGCGCCGAGGACGCGGCCGAGGAACGCATCCTCGACGTGCTGCTGCCGCCCGCGCGCGGGGCCGATGGCGGCGCCGCCGGCACCCCTGCCGCCGACGGCAACAACACCACCCGCCAGGCCTTTCGCAAGAAGCTGCGCGAGCACCAGCTCGACGACAAGGAGATCGAACTCGACCTCGCCGAGACGCGTGCGCCGCTGGAGATCATGGGCCCGGCCGGCATGGAGGAAATGACCGAGCAACTGCGCGGCATGTTCGGCCAGATGGGCGGCGGCAAGCGCAAGACGCGCAAGCTCAAGATCTCCGAGGCGATGCGCCTGCTGGTCGACGAGGAAGCCGCCAAGCTGGTGAACGAGGACGAGATCCGCGCGCAGGCCATCACCAACGCGGAGCAGAACGGCATCGTCTTCATCGACGAGATCGACAAGGTCGCCACGCGCAGCGAGGCGCAGGGCTCCGACGTGTCGCGCCAGGGTGTGCAGCGCGACTTGCTGCCGCTGGTGGAAGGCACGGCGGTCACCACCAAGTACGGCGTGGTGCGCACCGACCACATGCTGTTCATTGCGAGCGGCGCGTTCCACCTGAGCAAGCCGAGCGACCTGATCCCCGAGCTGCAGGGGCGCTTTCCGATTCGCGTGGAGCTGCAGTCGCTTTCGGTGGCGGACTTCGAAAGCATCCTCACGCAGACGCGTGCGTCGCTCGTGAAGCAGTACCAGGCGCTGCTGGCCACCGAAGGCGTGACGCTCGAGTTCACGCCCGAAGGCGTGAATCGCCTGGCCGCCATCGCCTTCGAGGTGAACGAGCGCACGGAGAACATCGGCGCACGCCGTCTGTCGACCGTGATGGAGCGTTTGCTGGATGAGGTAAGCTTCGACGCGACCCGTCTCGAAGGGCAATCGATCCGCATCGATGCCGCCTATGTCGACGAGCGCCTTGCGGCACTAAGTCACGACGAAGACCTTTCGCGCTTCATTCTCTGAAGCCGCTTCCATTGCCTCTGTTACGGGGCAATGCTTCACGCATCACTTTCACTGCGTGAGCTAAGTAGTTCATTCTCAACGAAATTCGCCGATTCCAAGGATTTGGAATCGGCGCTAAGTTGTTGATTCCATTACAAAAAATACCACCTACGGCCAGTTGCTTCCTAAGTGTTTCCTGCTACAGTGCAAAAAAGTGCAGTTAAGTGGGAAAAAGTGCGGGTAGTGCCTCTTTCGGGTGCTGCAGCACTCCCAACACAGGGGTTTCGTGGTCGTGTTTCAAGGCGCTTCATCGCTCAGTCTGGATGCCAAGGGGCGGCTCTCCGTGCCGACCCGGCATCGCGACGTCCTGAGCGCCACGGCAGGCGGCCAGCTCACGATCACCAAGCATCCGCACGGATGTCTGATGGTGTTCCCCCGTCCCGAATGGGAAAAATTCCGCGAACGCATCGCCGCCTTGCCGATGTCGGCACAGTGGTGGAAGCGCGTCTTCCTGGGCAATGCCATGGACGTCGAGATGGACGGCACCGGCCGCATCCTGGTGTCGCCCGAACTGCGCGCGGCCACCGGCATTGCGCGCGACACCCTGCTGCTGGGCATGGGCAACCACTTCGAACTCTGGGACAAGGCCACGTACGAGGCCAAGGAGGCTGAGGCCACCCAGGGCGAGATGCCGGATGTGTTTCAGGACTTCGCGTTCTGAGGACTCACGTGAACACCCCATGGACCCATACGACCGTCTTGCTGAACGAAGCGGTGGAAGCTCTTCTTTCAGGCAGCACGGAAGCCTCCGGCACCTACGTGGACGCCACCTTCGGGCGGGGAGGGCATGCGCGCGCAATCCTCTCCAGGCTGGGGCCGCAGGGCAGGCTGATCGCATTCGACAAGGATGCGGAAGCAGTGGCCGAAGCAGCGCGCATCTCCGATGCGCGTTTTTCCATCCGGCACCAGGGATTCCGTTCGCTGGGCGAGCTGCCCGACGCGAGCGTCACCGGCTTGCTGATGGACCTGGGCGTGAGCTCGCCCCAGATCGACAACCCGGTGCGCGGTTTCAGTTTTCGTTTCGACGGCCCGCTCGACATGCGCATGGACACCACGCGCGGCGAGAGCGTGGCCGAGTGGCTGGCGACAGCCGAACTTCAGCAGATTGCAGAGGTGATCCGTGACTATGGCGAAGAACGGTTTGCTGTTCAGATTGCAAAGGCGATTGTTGCTCGCCGACAAGAACGGGGCCCAATTTCAACCACCACCGAACTGGCCGAGCTCGTGGCTGGCACGGTCAAAACCCGCGAGCAGGGCCAGAACCCTGCAACGCGCACATTTCAGGCTTTTCGGATTTTCATCAACGCCGAGCTTGAAGAGCTGCAACAGGCGCTAGAAGCGAGCCTGTCCGTGCTGCAGCCCGGCGGCCGGCTCGCGGTGATCAGCTTCCACTCGCTGGAAGACCGCATCGTGAAGCAGTTCATCGCGAAGCACTCCAAGGAGGTCTACGACCGCCGTGCGCCGTTTGCCGCGCCCAAGGTGATGAAGCTGCGCGCGCTGGAGCGCATCAAGCCGTCCGAAGAGGAAGTGCGCGGCAACCCCCGCTCGCGCAGCGCCATTCTTCGCGTGGCCGAACGCACGGAGGCCGACTGACATGGCCCGTGTGAACCTGCTGCTGATGCTGGCCGTCATTGCGACGGCATTGTTCCTGGTGCATACGCAGTACCAGTCGCGCCAGCTCTACACCGAGCTCGACCGCGCGCAGCAGGAAGCCCGCAGGCTGGAGCTCGACCGTGACCGCCTGCAGGTCGAGAAGCGCGCCCAGGCCACGCCGCTGCGCGTGGAAAAGCTCGCCAAGGAGCAGCTGCAGATGCGCACCACCTCGCCGGCCATCACGCAGTACGTGCGCCCCGACGGCTCGGTGATCCCGGCCGTGGCCCCGGTGGCACCGGTCGTGCCCGTCACGTCGGCGGCCAGGCCCACCGCCAAGCCCGTTGCCAGGCCGGCCACCGCAGCGAGGTCCGCACGATGACCGGCGACAACCGCAGCGTGCGCTACACCACCAGCCCCTTGCTCGCGAGCAAGACGCCGGTGTGGCGCAGCAAGTTCATCGTGGCCGGCATCGCGCTGGGCTTCGTCATGCTGGCGGCCCGCGCCGCGTACGTGCAGGTGCTGAACAACAGCTTCTTCCAGCGCCAGGGCGAAGTGCGCTTTGCGCGCACGCTCGAGCTGCCGGCCAACCGCGGCCGCATCCTCGACCGCAACGGGCTCATCCTCGCGTCGAGCGTGGTGGCGCCCAGCATCTGGGCCATTCCCGAAGACATCGAACGCGACGACCCCGAGGTGCGCGCCAAGCTCAAGCAGGTGGCCAAGCTGCTCGAGATGCCGCAGAAGGACTTCGACAAGAAGCTCGAGGACGAGGACAAGACCTTCGTGTGGGTCAAGCGCCAGGTCGACGAGCCCATCGCCAAGCAGATTGCCGCGCTCGGCATCAAGGGCCTGTACCAGCGCCGCGAATACAAGCGCCAGTACCCCGAAGGCGAAGCCGCCGCGCACGTGGTCGGTTTCACCAACGTGGAAGACAGCGGGCAGGAAGGCATCGAGCTCGCGTTCAACAAGGACCTGGCCGGCAAGGCCGGGTCGCGCCGCGTCATCAAGGACCGCCTGGGGCGCGTGGTCGAAGGCGTGGGCGACACCGTGCCGCCGCTGGACGGCAAGGACATCCAGTTGAGCGTCGACAGCAAGGTGCAGTTCTTCGCGTACCAGAAGCTGCGCGACGCCGTGACGGCGCGCAAGGCCAAGGCCGGCAGCGTGGTGGTGCTCGACAGCATCACGGGCGAAGTGCTGGCGCTGGCCAACTACCCGAGCTACGTGCCCGACAAGCGCCAGAACCTCACCGGCGAGCAGCTGCGCAACCGCGCCGTGACCGACACCTTCGAGCCCGGCTCGACCATGAAGCCCATCACGGTCGGCATGGCGATGGAAGCCGGCCGCGTGAAGCCCTCGACGCTGATCGACACCGCGCCCGGCCGCTTCCAGATCGGCGGCTTCACCATCAGCGACACGCACAACTACGGCACGCTGACGGTCGAGGGCGTGATCCAGAAGTCGAGCAACGTCGGCGCGCTCAAGATCGCCCAGAAGATGACCCCGCACGAGATGTGGGACACCTACACCGCGCTGGGCTACGGCCAGAAGCCGCAGATCCAGTTCCCCGGCGCCGTCACCGGCCGCCTGCGTCCCTGGAAGACCTGGAAGCCGGTCGAGCAGGCCACCATGGCCTACGGCTACGGCCTGTCGGCGTCGCTGTTCCAGATGGCGCATTCGTACACCTCGTTCGCGCACGACGGTTCGCTCATTCCCGTCACCATCCTGAAGAACACCGAGCCGCCGGTCGGCGTGCGCGTGTTCTCGCCGTCCAACGCACTGGCCGTTCGCAAGATGCTGCAGATGGCTGCCGGCCCGGGCGGCACCGGCACGCGCGCGCAGACGGTCGGCTATTCGGTAGGCGGCAAGTCGGGCACGGCGCACAAACAGGTTGGCAAGGGTTACGCGAGTAACAAATACCGTGCGTGGTTCACTGGCATGGCACCGATCGAAAAGCCGCGCATCATCGTGGCCGTGATGATCGACGAGCCGACCGACGGCCAGTATTTCGGCGGGCTGGCAGCAGCCCCCGTGTTCAGCGAAGTCGTGCAGCAGACGCTGCGCATGATGAACGTACCGCCCGACCTGGCGGTCAAACCGCTTGTGATGACGCAGGGCGTCGACGAGAGCTTCTGAACATGCTGACCTTCACTTCCCCCCCATTGGCCGCGGCCTGGCTCAAGGAGCGCGCGCCGCAGGCCGCGCTGCACGCCGACAGCCGCGCCGTGGGCGCGGGCGATGTCTTCATCGCCTGGCCCGGCGCCGCGACCGACGGGCGCAAGCACGTGGCCGCCGCGCTGGCGCAGGGCGCCGCGGTGTGCCTGGTCGAGCACGAAGGCGTCGAGGCCTTCGGCTTCGACGCCGCGCTCGTCGACGACGCCCGCATCGTGAGCTACCCCGGCCTCAAGGCCGCCACCGGCCCGATCGCCGCGGCCTTCTACGACCACCCCTCGGTGCTGCTCGACGTGCTGGCCGTGACCGGCACCAACGGCAAGACCTCCACCGCCTGGTGGCTGGCCGAGTCGCTCTCCACGCTGCGGGCGGCGGGCGGCGTGCGCGTGATGAAGCCCGACGGCACCATGCAGCGCGACGCGCCGTCGCCCTGCGCGGTGATGGGCACGCTCGGCATCGGCGTGCCGCCCGAGCTGACCTACACCGGCCTGACCACGCCCGACCCCGTGATGATGCAGCGCGAGCTGCGTTCGCTGGTCGAGCGCGGCTTCGGCGCCTGCGCCATCGAGGCCTCGTCCATCGGCATCGCCGAGCGCCGCCTCGACGGTGCGCAGATCGCGGTGGCCGTGTTCACCAACTTCACGCAGGACCACCTGGACTACCACGGCAGCATGGACGCCTACTGGCAGGCCAAGGCCGAGCTGTTCCGCTGGCCCGGCCTGCGCGCCGCGGTGATCAACATCGACGACACGCACGGCGCCAGCCTGTGCGCGAACCTGATCGACGCCGGCATCGGCGCGCTCGACGTGTGGACCGTCTCGGCCGACGGCAAGCCCGCCCGCCTGATGGCGCGCGACGTCGGCTACGACGCGCAGGGGCTGCAGTTCTCGGTGGCCGAGCACGGCAGCGCCGCGGTGGAGCGGCTGTCGACCGGCCTCATCGGCCAGTACAACGTGGCCAACCTGCTCGGCGTGCTGGGCACGCTGCGGGCGCTCGGCCTCACGCTGGCGCAGGCGGCGGCCGCGTGCGCCAACCTCACGAGCGTGCCGGGCCGCATGGACCGCGCCGGCACCGGCGAAGGCGCACCGCTGGTCGTGGTCGACTACGCCCACACGCCCGACGCGCTCGACAAGGCCCTCATCGGCCTGCGCCCGCTGGCCAGGCAGCGCGGCGGCGCGCTGTGGTGCCTGTTCGGCTGCGGCGGCGACCGCGACCCGATCAAGCGCCCGATGATGGCCGCCGTGGCCGAACGCCAGGCCGACCGCGTGGTCGTCACCAGCGACAACCCGCGCAGCGAAAAGCCCGACGCGATCATCAGCCAGGTGCTGCGCGGCTTCTCGCGCCCCGACGCGGCGCAGGTGCAGCCCGACCGCGGCATGGCCATTGCCGACGTGATCGCGCAGGCCGCGCCGCAGGACGTGGTGCTCGTCGCCGGCAAGGGCCACGAGGCCTGGCAGGAAATTGCCGGCCAGCGCATCGAGTTTTCCGACAAGGCGCACGCGCTGGACGCGTTGGCCCTGCGAGGTGCGGCATGACCGACACGACGGCCCTCGACCTCACGCTGGCCCAGGTGCAGCAATGGATTCCGGGTTCGCGCCTGGTGGGTGACGCCTCGCGCGTCATCGCCCGCGTGCACACCGACACGCGCACGCTCGCGGCCGGCGACCTGTTCGTCGCGCTCAAGGGCGAGCGCTTCGACGCCAACGACTTCCTCGCCGACGCGAAGAAGCAGGGCGCCGTGGCGGCCATCGCGCATGGCGGCCTGCAAGCCGCCGGCCTCGACGGGCTCGAGGTGAGCGACTCGCTGGCCGCGCTCGGCGCGCTCGGCGCGGGCTGGCGCGCGCAGTTCGAGCTGCCGCTCATCGCCGTCACCGGCAGCAACGGCAAGACCACGGTCACGCAGATGATCGCGGCCATCCTGTTCGCCGTGCGCAGCGACCGCGCGCTGGCCACGGCCGGCAACTTCAACAACGAGATCGGCGTGCCGCTCACGCTGCTGCGCCTGCGCGCGGAGCACCGCCGCGCGGTGATCGAGCTGGGCATGAACCATCCGGGCGAAATCGCGCGGCTGGCCGCCATCTCGCGCCCGACCATCGCGCTGGTGAACAACGCGCAGCGCGAGCACCAGGAGTTCATGGCCAGCGTCGAAGCCGTGGCCGTGGAAAACGCCTCCGTGTTCGCGGTGCTGCCCGAAGACGGCACGGCCGTGTTCCCGCACGGCGACACCTTCACCTCGCTGTGGACCGACATGGCGCGCGGCTCCGGCTCGCGCCGCTGCATGAGCTTCGGCGAGTCCGAAGACGCCGACATCTCGCTGGAGAGCGCCGAATGGGCGCAGGGCGCATGGGCCGTGCGCATCCGCACGCCGCTGGGTGTGTTCACCACGCGGCTGCACATCGCGGGCCGCCACAACGTCGTGAACGCGCTCGCGGCCACCGCCTGCGCGCTGGCTGCCGGCGTGTCGACGGAAACCATCGCGGCCGGCCTCGAAGCCTTCGAGCCGGTCAAGGGCCGCTCGCGCGCCGGGCAGGTGGTGCTGGCCGGCGGCCATGCGATCACGCTGGTCGACGACAGCTACAACGCCAACCCCGATTCCGTGATTGCCGCCATCGACGTGCTCGCCGCCCTGCCGGGCCCGCGCCTGCTGGTGCTCGGCGACATGGCCGAGGTGGGCAACCGTTCGCCGGAGTTCCACGCCGAAGTCGGCGACTGGGCGCGGCAGCGCGGCATCGAGTCGGTCTACACGCTGGGCAACGCGACGGCGCACACCGTCACCGCGTTCGGCGCCGGTGCCGAAGGCCGCCATTTCGATACGTTCGACGCCCTCGGCGCCGCCGTGCTCGCACGCCTGCCGCAGGTCGGCAGCGTGCTGGTCAAGGGATCGCGCTCCATGAAGATGGAACGCGCAGTGAAAGCCATCGAGGCACAACAACAAAAGGAGGCCGGTCATGACGCATGAGCCGCGCGAAAACACATGCTGCTGACGCTGGCCCAATGGCTGCAGACGCTGTCGCCCGAATTCGGGTTCCTGCGCATCTTCCAGTACCTCACCTTCCGCGCGCTGATGGCCGCGCTGACCGCGCTCGTGGTCGGCCTGGTGGCCGGCCCGTTCGTGATCCGCCGCCTGGCCGCGCTCAAGATCGGCCAGCCGGTGCGCGGCTACGGCATGGAAACGCACCTGACCAAGAGCGGCACGCCCACCATGGGCGGCGTGCTGGTGCTGTTCGCCATCGCCTTCGCCACGCTGCTGTGGTTCGATATGTCGAACCGGTTCGTGTGGATCGTGCTGTGGGTCACCATGGGCTTCGGCGCCATCGGCTGGGTCGACGACTGGCGCAAGGTGGTGCGCAAGGACCCGGAAGGCATGCGCTCGCGCGAGAAGTATTTCTGGCAGTCGGTGGTCGGCCTGATCGCCGGCTTCTACCTGCTGTTCAGCATTTCCGAGAGCTCCAACTGGCGCGTGCTGCAGCTGTTCTTCGCCTGGGTGCAGTCGGGCTTCGACCTGGACTTTCCGCCGAAGATCAACCTGCTGGTGCCCTTCTTCAAGGAAGTGAGCTACCCGCTGGGCGGCATCGGCTTCGTGATCCTCACGTACCTGGTGATCGTGGGCGCGAGCAACGCCGTGAATCTCACCGACGGGCTGGACGGCCTGGCGATCATGCCGGTGGTGATGGTGGGTTCGGCGCTGGGCGTGTTCGCCTATGTCACGGGCAGCGCGGTGTACTCCAAGTACCTGCTGTTCCCCAACATCCCGGGCTCGGGCGAGCTGCTGGTGTTCTGCTCGGCCATGGCCGGCGCGGGCCTGGCGTTCCTGTGGTTCAACACGCACCCGGCGCAGGTGTTCATGGGCGACGTGGGCGCGCTGGCGCTGGGCGGCGCGCTGGGCACCATCGCGGTCATCGTGCGCCAGGAGATCGTGTTCTTCATCATGGGCGGCATCTTCGTGGTCGAGGCGATCTCGGTGATGGCGCAGGTGATGTACTTCAAGTACACCAAGAAGCGCTACGGCGAAGGCCGCCGCGTGCTCAAGATGGCGCCGCTGCACCACCACTTCGAGAAGAGCGGCTGGCGCGAGACGCAGGTCGTGGTGCGCTTCTGGATCATCACGATGCTGCTGTGCCTCGTGGGTCTTTCGACGTTGAAGCTGCGGTAACGCGAACATGCGGCATCTGAAAGACCTCCCCGTTCTCGTCCTCGGCCTCGGTGCGTCCGGGCTGGCGATGGCGCGCTGGTGCGCGCGCCACGGCGCGGTCGTGACCGTGGCGGACACGCGCGAGGCGCCGGCGTCGCTGGCCACGCTGAAGGCCGAGCTGCCCGGCGTGACCTTCGTCGGCGGCCCGTTCTCGGCCGCGCTGGTCGAAGGCACGCCGATTCGCGCCGTGTACCGCTCGCCGGGCCTGTCACCCGAAGCCATCGCGCCGGTGGCCGATGCGGCGCGGGCCATGGGCCTGCCGGTCGGTGGCGAGCTCGACCTGTTCGCGCGCGCGCTGCTGGATCTGCAGACCGTCGAAGTGCCGGTGGTCGAAGCCGAGCCTGAAGCCGAAGTCGAAGCCGAGCCTGAAGCCGAAGTCGAAGCCGAGGCACAAGCAGCAGAAGCAGAAGCAGAGCCCGCAGCTCAAACGGCTCCCGAAGCCGCGCAGCCGGACGTGCCGGCACCGGTCGAGGCGTCGGCGCCTGAAGTGGTCGCGGCACCCGAGACGCCCGAAGCTGTCGAGCCGGCCGAACCGGCCGAACTACAGGCGGTGCCCGCCGAGCCGGTGGAAGCCACCCAAGCCGCGCAGCCTGCCGAAGCCCAGCCCGAGCCGACGGCGCCCGCGATGGCCGAAGCGATGCCGCGCGATCCGTCGATCAGCGTGGCCGTGCCTGTGCCTGTGCCAACGCAAGCATCGGAAGTGCCTGAAGCACCGGCCGAGCCTGTCGCTGGCGAAGCAACGCCCGAGCCGGCCGTTCCCGTGACCGCTGACGCGAACGCTGTGTCGCAAGAAGCAGCGACCGAAGCCCCCGCGGCCGAAACACCCGGATCGCCAGAGGCGCCTGAAGCCCCTGCCGCTTCGCCCGAACAGGCATCCACGGCCGCACCAGCGAGTGCGCCCGCGGCCGCGACCGTCTCCCGCCTGCCCAGCACCGGCAAGCCCTACGTCCCCACGGCCGCGAAGGAGGCCGCGGAGTTCGTCGCCAAGATCGCCGAACTCTCCGCCACCAACCCGGCCTCCGCGGCGGTGGAAGAAGAGTCGCAGCAGCTCGTGCTGGCGCCGGCTGCCGAGCCGCCCGCACCCGAAGCGCCCAAGGGCTACACGCCCGCCGTGCTGGCCATCACCGGCACCAACGGCAAGACCACCGTCACCTCGCTCACCGGCCAGCTGGTCGAGCGCGCCGGCAAGACCGTGGCCGTGGCCGGCAACATCGGCCCGACGCTGCTGGACACGCTGTCCGCGCACATGGACGCCGACACGCTGCCCGACGTGTGGGTGCTCGAGCTCTCGAGCTTCCAGCTCGACGGCGTGCAGGGCTTCGAGCCTACCGCCGCCACCGTGCTCAACCTCACGCAGGACCACCTCGACTGGCACGGCGGCATGCCGGCCTATGCGGCGGCCAAGGCGCGCATCTTCGGCGCGCGCGGGCTGATGATCCTGAACCGCGACGACGACGGCGTGATGGCCATGCTGCCCCCGCCGTTGCGCGTCAAGCTGCAGCGTCCGCAGGTGCGCACGCACGTCACCTTCGGCTCTGCCATGCCGCTGCGCCCGGGCGACTACGGCATCGAGCGCGTCAACGGCATGGCCTGGCTGGTGCGCGCGCTGGAAGCCGACGAAACGCAGAAACGCAAGCGCGGCGCCGTGGTCGAGGAAGAGATCTTCCTGCAGCGCCTGATGCCCGCCGATGCGCTGCGCATCCGCGGCCGCCACAACGCCATGAACGCCCTGGCCGCGCTCGCGCTGGCCAGCGCCGCAGACTGCCCGCTGGGCCCGATGCTCTACGGCCTGCGCGAGTACCGCGGCGAGCCGCACCGCGTGGAACCCATCGCCATCGTCGACGAGGTCGAGTACTTCGACGACAGCAAGGGCACGAACGTGGGCGCCACCGTGGCCGCGCTGAACGGCCTGGGTGAAGAGCGCCGCGTGGTCGTGATCCTCGGCGGCGAAGGCAAGGGGCAGGACTTCGATCCGCTCGCCGCGCCCGTGCGCCAGTACGCGCGCGCCGTGGTGCTCATCGGGCGCGACGCGCCGCTCATCGAGGCCGCGCTGGCCTCGACCGGTGTCTCGCTGATGCACGCGGCTTCGATGCACGAGGCCGTGAAGCTCGCCGGCGCGCGCGCCAACCCGGGCGACGCCGTGCTGCTGTCACCGGCCTGTGCGAGCTTCGACATGTTCAAGGACTACGCGCACCGCGCCGACGTGTTCCGCGAGGCCGTGCAGGCCTGGGAAGACAGCCCGCGCGGCCTGGTGGAAGGCCTTGCGTCCGATTCGACGGAGGAACCGCTTTGAACTCTGCCGCCGCGGGCGCCACGCCCAACACCCGCACCAGCCGTTTCAGCGGCTGGTTCAGGCGCGCGCGCAGCGGCATCGACGCGCTGCCCGTGCACCTGCCCGTGCGGCTGGGCGGCGCCGGCGTCGCGCAGACCAAGGCCACGCCGATGCGCGTGCTCGGCTTCGACCAGGCGCTGGTGTGGGTCACGGTCGCGCTGCTGACCTGGGGCCTGATCATGGTGTATTCGGCCTCCATCGCGCTGCCCGACAACCCGCGCTTCGCGCGCGCCGGCTACAGCGCCTCGTACTTCCTCACGCGGCACGCGGCCTCGGTGGCGTTCGCCTTCATCGCCGCGCTGCTGGCCTTCCAGATTCCCATGAAGACCTGGGAGCGCGCCGCGCCGTGGCTGTTCATCGCGTCGCTGCTGCTGCTGGTGGCCGTGCTCATTCCGCACATCGGCATCAACGTGAACGGCGCGCGCCGCTGGCTGCCCATGGGCTTCATGCGCTTCCAGCCCTCGGAGCTGGCCAAGCTCGCGATGGTGCTCTACGCCGCCAGCTACATGGTGCGCAAGATGGAGATCAAGGAGCGCTTCTTCCGCGCCGTGCTGCCGATGGGCATCGCGGTGGTGGTGGTCGGCATGCTGGTGATGGCCGAGCCCGACATGGGCGCGTTCATGGTGATCGCGGTGATCGCCATGGGCATCCTGTTCCTGGGCGGCGTGAATGCGCGCATGTTCTTCGTGATCGCCGCGCTGGTGGTGGTGGCCTTCGGCACCATCGTGGCCACCAGCCCGTGGCGCCGCGAGCGGATCTTCGCGTACCTCGATCCGTGGAGCGAGGAGCACGCGCTGGGCAAGGGCTACCAGCTGTCGCACTCGCTGATCGCCATCGGGCGCGGCGAGATCTTCGGCGTGGGCCTGGGCGGCAGCGTCGAGAAGCTGCACTGGCTGCCCGAGGCGCACACCGACTTCCTGCTCGCCGTGATCGGCGAGGAGTTCGGCCTGGTCGGCGTGCTGCTGATCATCGGCCTGTTCCTCTGGCTCACGCGCCGCATCATGCACATCGGCCGCCAGGCCATCGCGCTGGACCGCGTGTTTTCCGGCCTCGTGGCGCAGGGCGTGGGCGTGTGGATCGGCTTCCAGGCCTTCATCAACATGGGTGTGAACCTGGGCGCGCTGCCGACCAAGGGCCTGACCCTGCCGCTGATGAGCTTCGGCGGCTCGGCCATCCTGATGAACATGGTGGCGCTGGCCGTGGTGCTGCGCATCGATTACGAGAACCGCGTGCTGATGCGGGGAGGCCGCGTATGACCGGCCGCACGGCACTCGTCATGGCCGGCGGCACGGGCGGCCACATCTTCCCCGGACTCGCGGTGGCCGAGGCCCTGCGCGAGCGCGGCTGGCGCGTGCACTGGCTGGGCGCGCCCGGCAGCATGGAGGAAAAGCTGGTGCCGCCGCGCGGCTTCGCCTTCGAGCCGGTGCAGTTCGGCGGCGTGCGCGGCAAGGGCCCGCTCACGCTGTTCCTGCTGCCGCTGCGCCTGCTGCGCGCCTTCTGGCAGAGCCTGGGCGTGGTGCGCCGCGTGAAGCCCGACGTGGTGGTGGGCCTGGGCGGCTACATCACCTTCCCGGGCGGCATGATGGGCGTGCTCATGGGCAAGCCGCTGGTGCTGCACGAGCAGAACTCGGTGGCCGGCCTCGCCAACAAGGTGCTGGCGGGCGTGGCCGATCGCGTGTTCACCGCCTTCCCCGATGTGCTGAAGAAGGCGCAGTGGGTGGGCAACCCGTTGCGTGCCGCCTTCACTTCGCAGCCCGACCCGGCCGCGCGTTTCGCGGGCCGCACCGGGCCGCTCAAATTGCTGGTGGTCGGCGGCAGCCTCGGCGCGCGCGGGCTGAACACCGTGGTGCCGCAGGCGCTCGCGCGCATCGCCCCCGAGACGCGTCCGCAGGTGCTGCACCAGAGCGGCGCCAAGCAGATCGACGAACTGCGCGCCAACTACACGGCCGCCGGCGTCGAGGGCGAGCTCACGCCCTTCATCGAAGACACCGCGCAGGCCTATGCGGACGCCGACATCATCGTCGCGCGCGCAGGCGCCAGCACCGTCACAGAAATCGCGGCCGTCGGCGCAGCAGCGCTGTTCGTGCCTTTCCCTTCGGCGGTCGACGACCACCAGACCACCAACGCGCGCTTCCTCGTGGACGCGGGCGGCGGATGGCTCGTGCAGCAGGCCGACCTCACTCCTGAATTGCTGGCTGATTTGCTACAGAAAACCGGGCGCAACGCGCTGATCGACAAGGCCGCCAAGGCCAAGACCATGCAGAAGACCGAAGCCGTGGACGCCGTCGTCCGCGCCTGCGAGGAGCTTGCCAGATGAAGCACGCGATTCGTCACATCCATTTCGTCGGCGTCGGCGGCTCGGGCATGAGCGGCATCGCCGAAGTGCTGCTGAACCTCGGCTACCGCATCACCGGTTCCGACCTGGCCGACAGCGCCACGTTGCGCCGGCTGGCGGGCCTGGGCATCGGCACCTTCGTGGGCCATGCGGCCGCGCACATCGAGGGCGCCGACGCGGTCGTCACGTCCACCGCCGTGCAGCCGGACAACCCCGAGGTGCTGGCCGCGCGCGAGAAGCGCATTCCGGTGGTGCCGCGCGCGGTGATGCTGGCCGAGCTGATGCGCCTGAAGCAGGGCATCGCCATTGCCGGCACGCACGGCAAGACCACCACCACCAGCCTGGTGGCGAGCGTGCTCGACGCCGCGGGCCTGGACCCGACCTTCGTGATCGGCGGGCGCCTGAACAGCGCCGGCGCCAACGCGCAGCTCGGCAGCGGCGACTACATCGTGGTGGAGGCCGACGAATCGGACGCCTCGTTCCTGAACCTGCTGCCCGTGATGGCGGTGGTCACGAACATCGACGCCGACCACATGGAAACCTACGGGCACGACTTCGCGAAGCTGAAGAAGGCTTTCGTCGACTTCCTGCACCGCATGCCTTTCTACGGCGTGGCCATTCTCTGCACCGACGACGCGGCCGTGCGCGAGATCGTGTCCCAGGTGACCTGCCCCGTGACGAGTTACGGCTTCGGCGAGGACGCCCAGGTGCGCGCCATCGACGTGCGCGCCGTCGGCGGCCAGATGCATTTCACGGCGCAGCGCCGCAACGGTGTGACGCTGCCCGACCTGCCCATCGTGCTGAACCTGCCGGGCGAGCACAACGTGCGCAACGCGCTGTCGGTGATCGCCGTGGCGGTGGAGCTGGGCATTCCCGACGAGGCCGTGCAGCGCGGACTGGCCGGCTTCAAGGGCGTGGGCCGCCGCTTCCAGAGCTACGGCGACGTGAGCGTGCAGGGTGAAGGCGCCGCGGGCACCTTCACCGTCATCGACGACTACGGCCATCATCCGGTCGAGATGGCCGCCACCATTGCCGCGGCGCGCGGCGCGTTCCCGGGCCGCCGGCTGGTGCTGGCGTTCCAGCCGCACCGCTACACCCGCACGCGCGACTGCTTCGAAGACTTCGTGAAGGTCATCGGCACGGCCGACGCAGTGCTGCTGGGCGAGGTCTATGCCGCCGGCGAGGCGCCCATCGTGGCCGCCGACGGCCGCACGCTGGCGCGCGCATTGCGCGTGGCCGGCAAGGTGGAGCCGGTGTTCGTCGACGACATCGCCGCCATGCCGCGCGCCATCCTCGACAACGCGCGCGCGGGCGACGTGGTGCTCTCCATGGGCGCCGGCTCGATCGGCGCGGTGCCGGGCAAGGTGGTCGAACTCGGCGCGGGGGCCGCTGCCACAACGGCGACGGCCGCCGCCCCTTCAACATCGCAGCGCGATTCGCGCAAAGGGAGGGCCGAATGAGCCTTCAGGACCCCAGACTCTTCGGCAAGGTGGCCGTGCTGTTCGGCGGCAGTTCCGCCGAACGCGAGATTTCGATGATGTCGGGCACCGGCGTGCTCGAGGCCCTGCGTTCGCGCGGCGTCGACGCGCATGCCTTCGACCCGTCGCAGCGCGAGCTGACCGACCTCAAGCGCGAAGGCTTCGCGCGCTGCTTCGTGGCGCTGCATGGCCGCCACGGCGAAGACGGCACCGTGCAGGGCGCGCTCGAGCTGCTCGGCATTCCCTATACCGGCTCGGGCGTGATGGCCTCGAGCGTGGCCATGGACAAGGTCATGACCAAGCGCATCTGGCAGGCCGACGGCCTGCCGACGCCCAAGTACGTGCGCCTGGCCTTCGACCAGCAAAGCCGCGAGCAGGTCATGGCCGTGCCCGACGTGCTGGGCCTGCCGCTGATCGTGAAGCCGCCGCGCGAGGGTTCCTCCATCGGCGTGACCAAGGTCGAGGGCTACTCGCAGATGCAGGACGCGGTGACGCTGTCCGCCAAATACGACGCCGACGTGCTCTGCGAGGAGTTCATCGAAGGCGAAGAAGTGACCTGCGCCGTGCTGGGCTTCGGGCTCGACGCGCGCGCGCTGCCGGTGGTGCGCATCGCCGCGCCCGAGGGTGCCTACGACTACCAGAACAAGTACTTCACCGACGACGTGAAGTACCACTGCCCGAGCGGCCTGCCCGCGCAGGAAGAGCACGAGATCCAGCGCATCACGCTGGCGGCCTACCGCACGCTGGGCTGCCGCGGCTGGGGCCGCGCCGACGTGATGATCCGCGCCAGCGACCGCAAGCCCTTCCTGCTCGAGATGAACACCTCGCCGGGCATGACCAGCCATTCGCTGGTGCCGATGTCGGCCCGCGCCGCGGGCATCGCGTACGAAGACCTGTGCCTGCGCGTGCTGGCCTCGGCCGCGCTCGACGCAACGGGAGGCTCGCAATAGCCATGGCCGACAGCATCCCCGCGCCCTTCGACGTCAAGCTCATGAACATCGTCGCGAACATCGCCTTCGTGATGGTGACGCTCATGCTGCTTGCGGCGGGCGCCTGGTGGGTGCTGCGCCAGCCCTTCTTCCCCATCGGCGGCATCAAGGTGGACGGCGAGGTCACGCACAACAACGCGGTCACGCTGCGCGCCAACGTGGCGCCGCAGCTCAAGGGCAACTTCTTCACCATCGACCTGGCGCGTGCGCGCGCGGCTTTCGAGTCGGTGCCGTGGGTGCGCAGCGCGGTGGTGCGGCGCGAGTTTCCCGACAAGCTGCGCGTGACGCTGACCGAGCAGGTGCCGGTGGCCACCTGGGGCGACGACGCGGGCTCCAAGCTCATCAACGGTTTCGGCGACGTGTTCGAGGCCAACGTGGCCGAGGTCGACGACAACCTGCCGCGCCTGGACGGACCCATCGAGCAGGCCGGCCAGGTGCTGGGCATGTACCGCGTGCTGCAGCCGCAGTTCCAGCCCTACGAACTCAGCATCGACGAGCTCACGCTGTCGAGCCGGGGCAGCTGGAAGGTGGTGCTGGACAGCGGCGCGGAGATCGAGCTGGGCCGCGGCCAGAGCGAAGAGGTGACGGCCCGGCTGCAGCGGTTCCTGAAGACCGTGACCCAGGTCGCGGGCCAGTACCGGCGCTCGGTGGCCGATGTCGAAGGCGCCGATCTGCGCCACAACGACGCGTATGCATTGCGGCTGCGCGGCGTCACCACGGTCTCGCCAGAGGCCCCAAGAAAAATCAAGTAGCGAATACCGAGGAATCGAGGACATATCAATGCCCAAAGAATACAAAGACCTGGTCGTAGGACTCGACATCGGCACCGCCAAGGTCATGGTGGTGGTGGCCGAGGTGCTGCCCGGCGGCGAGCTCAAGCTGGCCGGCCTCGGCGTTGCGCCGAGCAATGGGTTGAAGCGCGGCGTGGTGGTGAACATCGACGCCACGGTGCAGAGCATCCAGCAGGCGCTGAAGGAGGCCGAGCTGATGGCCGACTGCAAGATCAGCCGCGTGTACACAGGCATCACCGGCAGCCACATCCGCGGCATCAACTCCAGCGGCATGGTGGCGGTGAAGGACAAGGAAGTGACGCCCGCGGACGTGGCCCGCGTGGTGGAGACGGCGCGCGCCATCAACATCTCCAGCGACCAGCGCCTGCTGCTGGTGGAGCCGCAGGAATTCGTGATCGACGGCCAGGACGTGAAGGAGCCGATCGGCATGAGCGGCATGCGCCTGGAAGCCAAGGTGCACATCGTGACCGGCGCGCAGAGCGCGGCCGAGAACATCATCAAGTGCGTGCGCCGCTGCGGCCTGGAGGTCGACCAGCTGATGCTGAACCCGCTGGCCTCGAGCCAGGCGGTGCTGACCGAAGACGAGCGCGAGCTCGGCGTGGTGCTGGTGGACATCGGCGCGGGCACGACCGACGTGGCGATCTTCACCAACGGCGCGATCCGCCACACGGCCGTGATCCCGATCGCGGGCGACCTCATCACGAGCGACATCGCGATGGCGCTGCGCACGCCCACCAAGGACGCGGAAGACATCAAGGTCGAGCACGGCTACGCCAAGCAACTGCTGGCCGACCCCGAATCGCAAGTCGAAGTGCCGGGCCTGGGCGACCGCGGTCCGCGCATGCTGAGCAAGCAGGCGCTGGCCGGTGTGATCGAGCCGCGCATCGAGGAAATCTTCTCGCTCGTGCAGCAGGTGGTGCGCGAGTCGGGCTACGAGGAAGTGCTGTCGTCGGGCGTGGTGCTCACGGGCGGCAGCGCGGTGATGCCCGGCATGGTCGAGCTCGGTGAAGACATCTTCCTGAAGCCGGTGCGGCGCGGCATTCCGAAGTATTCGAGCGCGTTGTCCGACATGGTCGCGCAGCCTCGCGCCGCTACAGTCATGGGCCTTCTCGAAGAGGCTCGCTTCGCGCGCATGCGTGGCTTCAAGGTCGCACAGAAGAATGGGTCGGTAAAGACTGCATTCGGACGTTTCAAGGACTTCATCGTGGGGAATTTCTGACGATGATCAAGTCTCCACTGTGGCTCGCGCGTGGCAGCCCACCCCTGCATTTCAACGAGCGATGGCGACGCACAGGTCCACCATCCTGACGCTCGCATCGTTGATCTCGTCACGGCACAAGAAATATTCATAGATACACAACGGCAACTGCAAGATTCAAGGAGTTAAAAATGACCATCGAAATGATCGAAGTCGAAGAGTTCAATCAGGGCACGCAGATCAAGGTGATCGGTGTCGGCGGTGGCGGCGGCAATGCAGTCGCCCACATGATGGAGCGTGGTGTGCAGGGCGTTCAGTTCGTCTGCGCGAACACCGACGCACAGGCACTGCAACGCAGCACCGCGCACAAGATCATCCAGCTCGGCACCAGCGGCCTCGGCGCCGGCAGCAAGCCCGACAAGGGCCGTGAAGCGGCCGAGCTCGCGGTGGACGACATCCGCGCGGCCATCGACGGTGCGCACATGCTGTTCATCACGGCCGGCATGGGCGGCGGCACCGGCACCGGCGCCGCACCCGTGATCGCACGCGTCGCGAAGGAAATGGGCATCCTCACCGTGGGTGTGGTGACCAAGCCCTTCGACTGGGAAGGCGGCCGTCGCATGACCAACGCCGACGCGGGCCTGACCGAGCTCGAAGCCAACGTCGACTCGCTGATCGTGGTGCTCAACGAGAAGCTGCTCGACGTGCTGGGTGAAGACGTCACGCAGGACGAAGCCTTCGCGCAAGCCAACGACGTGCTGAAGAACGCCGTGGGCGGCATCTCGGAAATCATCAACGAGTACGGCGGCGTGAACGTCGACTTCGAAGACGTGCGCACCGTGATGGGCGAACCCGGCAAGGCCATGATGGGCACGGCTGCCGCAGCCGGCCCGGACCGCGCGCGCATCGCCGCCGAACAGGCCGTGGCCTGCCCGCTGCTCGAAGGCATCGACCTGTCGGGCGCCAAGGGCGTGCTGGTACTGGTGACGGCATCGAAGGGCTCGCTGAAGCTGAACGAGTCGAAGCTCGCGATGAACACCATCCGCGCCTACGCTTCGCCGGACGCGCACGTGATCTACGGCGCCGCCTACGACGACACCCTGGGCGACGAAATGCGCGTGACCGTGGTGGCCACGGGCCTGTCGCGTGCCGACGCACGCCGCCAGGCTCCGACGCTGGAAGTGATCCGCACCGGCACCGACAACATCGCGTTCACCGTGCCGACGCTCGGTGGCGTGGGTCACGCCAGCAGTGGCGGCCACGGCAGCCAGCCGAACTACGACGGCATGGCCGTTCCCAGCGTGTGGCGCACCAACCGCACGATGGCCGCAGCGAAGGTGGACGCGCTGTCTTCGGGCGGCATGGACGACTTCGAGATCCCGGCCTTCCTGCGCCGCCAGGCAGATTGAGAGAAGAAGCCCCCCGTTCGAAGGTCTCGCGCGAGACCTTCGGGGGGGCGAACTCGGCCAGACGCAGAGGACACGAAGGTTCGCAAGGGGCACAGGGAAGACCTGAAAGGGACTTCCGCTGGCTCTAGGCGCTGCGTTCGCTTCGTGTCCCTTGCGTCCATCGCCGGGCCTTTTCAGAGAACCCATGTCTATCGGTGCCATAGCGAAGGGCATAGGGCGTCACGCCCGGCGCACGCCTAAAATCCCCGGCGTGCTGCAACAACGAACCCTCAAGTCGATCAGCCGCGCCGTGGGCGTGGGGCTTCACAGCGGCCAGCGCGTGGAGCTGACCCTGCGACCGGCCCCGGCCGACACGGGCATCGTGTTCCGCCGCGTCGACCTGCCCGAGCCGGTCGAGATCCGCATGACGGCCGAGTCGGTCACCGACACGCGCCTGGCGTCCACGGTCTCCACCGGCGGCGCGAAGGTGCAGACCGTCGAGCACATCATGTCGGCCTGCGCGGGCCTGGGCATCGACAACCTCTACATCGACATCACGGCCGACGAAGTGCCGATCCTCGACGGGTCGGCCTCGTCCTTCGTGTTCCTGCTGCAGAGCGCGGGCATCGCGCTGCAGAAGGCGCCGCGCCGCTTCATCCGCGTGACCCGCAAGGTCGAGGTGCGCGAAGGCGAGGGCGCCAACGAGAAGTGGGCGAGCCTGGAGCCGTACCACGGCTACAAGCTGAGCTTCGAGATCGACTTCGACCACCGCGTGGTGAACTCCACCGGCCAGCGCGTGGAGTTCGACCTGGGCACCGGCTCGTACAGCCGCGACATCGCACGCGCGCGCACCTTCGGCTTCACCAAGGAAGTCGAGTACATGCGCAGCAAGGGCCTCGCGCTCGGCGGCGGCCTGGACAACGCCATCGTGATGGACGACACCAAGGTGCTCAATGCCGGCGGCCTGCGCTACGACGACGAGTTCGTGAAGCACAAGATCCTCGACGCCATGGGCGACCTGTACATCATCGGCAAGCCGCTGCTGGCCGCGTACACCGCGTTCCGTTCGGGCCATGCGCTGAACAACAAGCTGCTGCGCGAACTGCTCTCGCACAGCGACGCCTACGAAGTCGTGACCTTCGAGGACGAGAAGCGCGCACCGCGCGGTTTCGGCGAAGTCGCGCGCGCCTGGTAGGCCGCGCTTCCACGATGCTTCTTTTTCGCTGGGCCATCCTGCTGCTCCTGCTGGTGGCGGGCGTGAGCTTCGCGTTCTATGCCGGCACGGGCCAGGTCAAGTACCGGCGCTTCGGCTGGACCGTGTTGAAGTGGACGCTGCTGGCGGCGTTCGGCTTCTTCGCGGTGCTGATCGCCGAGCGCATCGCCTGAGTTTCCCGTCTCGCGCCCTCACCCAAACTCCCCAGGGGGAGCGGGCGCAGGTCAAAAGACTCAGCGCGAGCGCCCTTGCCGGTACGTGCCGGCATGCGTCTTCGACAGTTCCGCCGCTTCCGCGAGCCGCGCCATCGAACGCCCCACCTGCGCATGCGTGATGGCGATGCCCAGTGCGTCGGCCGCGTCGGCGCCGGGCACGCCGGGCAGGTCGAGCAGGCGGCGCACCATCTCCTGCACCTGCGCCTTGGCGGCGCCGCCGTGGCCCGCCACGGCCTTCTTCATCTGCAGCGCGGTGTACTCGGCCACCGAGAGGTTGTGGGTGACCAGCGCCGTCACGCACGCGCCGCGCGCCTGGCCCAGCAGCAGCGTGGACTGCGGGTTGACGTTGACGAAGATGATTTCCACCGCCGACGCATCGGGCTGGTAGCGCGCGGTGATTTCCGCGATGCCGTCGAACAGCACCTTCAGGCGCGCCGGCAGGTTGCCGCTGCCCAGGTGCCGGGTGCTGATGGTGCCGCTGGCGACATAGCGCAGCGCATGGCCGTCCGAGTCGACCACGCCGAAGCCGGTGGTCTGCAAGCCGGGGTCGATGCCAAGAATGCGCATGAAAGGAAACGTAAAGGCCTAAGCCCGGGTAAAGAGAGTCGAAAGAGCTGCGGCACGGGGCTCGAAAGCCGTTCGATCGCGGGCAGAATGCGCCCCGGTCCGTACAGTCCGCCCCCGTTGCGCGCGGGGCGTGCCACACAAGGAAGCGAATGTGAATGTAGTCGAGTCCTCCGCGCAGCAGCAACTGGATGACGCACAGGCCCTGATCGAGCGCCTGCAACACCCCAGCGAGCGCGCCCAACGCGCCGCCGCGAGCCTGCGCCGCGCGGAGCTGCTGAACGACCTCGGCCGGCGCGCCGAGGCGCTGGCCGCCTGCAGCCGCCTGATCGAGGAATTCGGCGGCATGCCCGAGCCCGCCGTGGTGGTGCCGTGCTGCCAGGCGCTGCGCCTGCTCGCGCACATGCTGCGCCAGCTGCATCGCCCGGCCGACGCGCTGGCCACGCTCGACCGCCTGGTTGCGGCGCACGGCCAGCGCGGCGAGCCCGAGATCCGCGAGCACATCGCCCATGCGCTGTACCAGCGCACCTGGCTCATCGACGAGCCGGCCGCGCGTTGCGAAGCCTGTGACTTCATGAGCGAGCAGCTCGACGCGCAGGCCGATGCCGCGTTCGATGCATGGCGCGTGGATGCGCGCCTGCTCAAGGCCGAGATCAACCACCACCGCGGCCTGCCGCAGGACGCGATTGCCACGCTGGACGCGGCCATCGAGCGCTTCGACGGCAGCACCGACCCCGCCGTGGTGCTGCGCGTGGCGCGTGCGCGCCTGGCCTCGGTGCTGAACCTGCGCGAACTGGCGCAGCACACGCAGGCACAGGTGCTGTGCCTGCAGGTGGCCGACCAGATCGAGGCCGGGCTGGCCGATGCCGCGCCCGAGCTTCGCCTGGAAGGCGTGCGGGCGCTGACCCTGTTCTTCGACGGCCTCGGCCTCGAGGAGCAGGCGCGCCGCGCCGAGCTGGTCGGCTGGCTGCTCGAACGCTATGGCCGCGACGCTTCGTCGCAGGTGCGCCGCATGGCCGTGGTGCGCGCCTACGACTGGGCCGTGGGCCTGCGCGACCAGGGCGACGGCGAAGCCGCGCTGGCGGCCTGCGACCGGCTGCTGGCCACCTTCGCGCGCGACACCGACGCCGTGGTGCAGCGCACCGTGGCCAGCACGCTGCTGAACAAGGGCCACGTGCTGCTCGAGCAACTGGCGCGCGCCGACGACGCGCTGGGCGTGTACGAGAAGCTCATGCACACGCTGCGCGATGCCGCAGCGCCCGAGCTGCAGGACATGCGGGCCAAGGCGACGGCGGGGCGGCAGTCCTGCCTGAAGCGCCTGCGCAAGGCCGGCCCGGCCGATGCCGGCGAACTGTCGATCGAACTGCGCGACGAGGTGCGCGACAAGGTCAAGGAAGGCCGCAGGCATGGCGACGCGGGCGAGTCGCTCGAAGCCATCGCGCTGTTCGACGAGGTGCTCGCGGCGCACGCCGCGTCGCTGCACCCCGAGCTGCGCCGCCAGTGCGCGCGTTCGCTGGTGCACAAGGCCTTCTGCCTGGTGGCGTTGTCGCGCTTCGACGAGGTGATCGAGGCCGCCGATGCGATGGACGCGCGCTACGGCGCCGATGCCGCGACCGAGATGCAGGAGCAGGTGGCGCTGTGCCTGCAATACAAGAGCACCGCGCTCGATCGCCTCGGGCGGCCCGAGGACGAGATGCGCGTGCACGACCAGATCGTGGCGCGCTGGGGCAACTCCGAGCTGCCCGACCTGCGCGGGCGCGTGGCCGGTGCGCTGTTCCGCAAGGGCGCGACGCTGCGCCAGGCCGGCCGGCTCGCCGAGGCCGTGGCGAGCTACGACGAGGTGATCGCGCGCACGGCCGTGGCGCGCGAGAACGTGCTGCAGCTGTGGGCCGCCAAGTCGATGATCAACAAGGCCAAGGCGCTCGACAAGCTGGGCGACACGGCGGGGCAGGCCAAGGCGTACCGCGTGCTCATCGCGCGCTTCGGCGATTCGGGCGATGCGGCCTTGCGCGAGCGCGTGGCCAACGCCTGCGAATGGCTGGCCGAGGCCGAAGGCCGGCAGGGGCGGGTGGAGGCGCAGCGCGCGACGCTCGAGCAGGCACTCGGCCGCTTCGGCACCGCGCTGTCGGCCGAGCAGCGCACGCGCCTGACGCGCGAGTTGCAGGCGCTGAAGGCCAAGGCGTTGGGCCGCAAGGCGAAGGAGGCGTTCGACCGCGTGGTGCGGCGCAAGGCCTGAGCGAGGCCTGCGCAAGGCCTGAACGCCTTAGCGGCCTTGCCGCTGCTTCAGGCGTTGAAGTACCAGCGGATCGAGTGGAAGAAGATCGGCGCGGCGAAGCACAGGGCGTCGACGCGGTCGAGCAGGCCGTTGGCGCCCGTCACGCCCACGCCCTTCTTGCCCCAGTTGGGAATGCCCCGGTCGCGCTTGAGCGCCTTCATCACCAGGTGGCCCATCGAGCCCGCGATGCAGGCGATGACCGACACCGCGAGCGCCTGGCCGAACTTGAACGGCGTGATGAACGAGAACAGCGCCCCCACCAGGCTCGCCACCACGATGCCGATGCCCCAACTGGTCCAGTTGAAGCTGCGGCTCACGTTGGGCGCGAAGGGCGTGCGCTGCATGCGGCGCGAGATCAGGTGCTGCACCAGCACCGAGGTCTGCACCACGAACACCAGGAAGAACACGAGGAACGCGCTCTTGCCCTCGTAGCCCGGGAAGGTGAGCAGCAGCAGCGCCGGCACGTGGCTCATGCCGTACACGCAGACCATGATGCCCCACTGCAGCTTGGCGTTGCGCTCCAGGAAGTGGCTCGGGTCGTTGGCCAGCGCGCTGGCCACCGGGATCGCGAGGAACACGTACACCGGGATGAACACGGTGAACAGGTCGAAGCGCGCGGTGGCCACCAGCCAGAACTGGATCGGCAGCACCACGAAGAACGCGAGGATCAGGCTGCGGTGGTCGCCGCGCCGCGTGGGCGAGAGCGTGATGAACTCGCGCAGCGCGAAGAAGGCGATCAGCGCGAACAGTACGGTGGCCACGGTTTCGCCCAGCGCCCAGCCGATCCAGAAGATCACCACCATGAACCAGGTGGTGCCCAGCAGCGCGCGGAAGTGCGCCAGCTCGGCCTGCCAGGCGGCGTCGTGCACGGGGTTGCGGCGCTCCCTGAAGCTCAGAAAGAAGGCCGCGGTGCTCACGATCACGAGCACGCCGAACACGATGAGGAAGAGGGCCGCGACCTGCTGGGTCGGGCTGAGGTTGCGCAGGAACTGGTTCATGTCAGACGTCGCGCAGCGCGATCACGGCGGCGCGTGCGCGGTCGAGGAAGGGGCGGCGCTCTTCGTTCTCCTTGACACGCAACGGCGCGCCGAAGGTCACGGAGCACAGGATGGGCACCGGCACGATCTCGCCCTTGGGCATGACGCGCTGCACGTTGTCGATCCAGGCCGGCACCAGCACCACGTCGGGGAACAGCGTGGCGAGCGTGTAGAGGCCCGACTTGAACTTCTGCGGCTCGCCGGTGTGGCCGCGCGTGCCTTCGGGAAAGATGATGATCGAGTCGCCGCTGCGCAAGGCTTCGACGAGAGGGGCGAGCGGGTCGGAGGCGGGGGGCGCCGTGTCGGGCGCTGCTTCGGGTTCCGCAGGAGGCGGCATGGGCGGTGGCGGTGGCGCAGGCGGCTCGGGAAGGTCGAGTTGACCTTGCGCCTCGGGCACCGCATCGACCGGCTCCGTCAGCGGCGTCGGCGGCAGCAGCGGTTCCATCGACGGCTCGATGCGTTCGGCCGGCATCGGCGGGGCTTTGACGGCAACCGCAGCCGGCACCGGTGCTGCGGCGGTGGCAGATGCTGCAGGCGCCGTTGCCGCGCGCTCCACATACACCGCGTTGAACACTTCGGTCGTGATCCAGCGCTTGACCGGCGTGTTGGCCCAGTAGTCGCGCGCCGCGATCGGCCGGGTGATGCTGCGCAGTTCCTCGGGCAGCGCCGCCCAGATCATCACGAGGTCGGCGTGGCTCTGGTGGTTGGCGAAGTAGATGCGCTGCTCGGCCTTCGGCGGACAGCCATACCAGCGCGCTTGCGCGCCCGTGAGCAACCGGACGATCCCGAGCAACAACCAACCCGTGAGCTTTGCAAGCATATGGGCGCGATGATACGGGCCATGCGATGGCGTTTCGATCCTCTTTCTCTGGTGTGGGCGGTGGCCCTGTTCGTGTTGCTCGTGCTGCTGGCCACCGTCGGCGCGCGCTGGGGCTGGCTGCGAAGTTTCTTCGGCGACGTGCTGGCCGTGGTGTGGGTCTACTTCGTGTTCAAGACCGCGATCGGCGCGCGCGTGCTGCCGCTGGCGCTGGCCGCGCTGGGCGTGGGGTGCGCGGTCGAGTTCGGGCAGTACCTGGCGTCGGCGTGGCACCTGCGCATTCCGAACCGCGCGCTGCGCATCGTGCTCGGCAGCACCGCCGACTGGTGGGATGTGCTGGCCTACACGATCGGCTTCGCCGCGGTGCTGGCGCTCGAAGGCTTGCGCGGCAGGTTCAGGGCAGCTCGGCCGCGGGCATCCGCGCCATGACGGTCGACGCGCGCCCGCCCAGGTAGGGCGAGCCGGGCCGGCGTTCGAAGAACTTCGGGCTCGGCAGCATCACGGCGAGGCGCGCGGCCTCGTTGGCGTTCAGGCGCGCGGCGGGCTTTCGAAAGTAGTACTGCGACGCGGCTTCCGCGCCGAACACGCCTTCGCCCCACTCGACGTTGTTCAGGTACAGCTCCAGGATGCGGCGCTTGTCGAGGAACACCTCCAGCAGCGTGGCGAGCACCAGCTCCTGCCCCTTGCGCAGCATGGTGCGTTCGCCGGACAGCAGCAGGTTCTTGGCGAGCTGCTGCGTGATGGTCGAGCCGCCGCGCAGGCGCACCGGCTGCACCGGCTTGCCGCGCGCCACGGCACGCGCGGCGCGCTTGGCGGCCAGCTCCTCGGCCTTGGCGTTGCGCTGGCGCGCGCGTTCGATGGCTTCCCACTCCACGCCGTTGTGGTCGACGAAGCCCGCGTCCTCGCTCGCGATGACGGCGCGCTTCAACGTGTCGTTGATCTGCCCGTAAGGCACCCACTCCTGGCGCCAGCCGCCCTCGCTGCCCTTGTGGATGGCAACCTGCCAGGCTTCGGAGCGCTGGAAGGCGGTGCTCTGCGGATCGATCACGGCCATGGCCGCGATGCGCACCACGAAGAACAGCTCGAGTGCCACGCCTGCCACCACGAGGCAGGCGATGAGGCGCAGCACGGCCTTCATGCGTGTGTCATGCGGGGGTGGCGAGCGAGGCGCGCACCTCGGCCAGCACCTGCGCCGACGGCGGGCGCACGCCGCGCCAGATCTCGAAGGCCTCGGCCGCCTGCTCGACCAGCATGCCGAGCCCGTCGCGCGCGACGGCGCCGTGCGCTTCGGCCCAGGCCATGAAGCCCGCGGCCGCGGGGCCGTACATCATGTCGACCGCGAGACCGCCTTCGCGCAGCACGGCGGCGTTCACCGGCACCGCATCGCCCGCGAGGCTGGAGGCGGTGGCATTGATCACCACGTCGAAGGTGCCCGGCACCTCGTCGAGCGCCCAGGCTTCGAGCGAGGCGCCGTGGCGCAGCGCAATGGCCGCATGGCGGCGCACCAGCTCGACGGCCTTGCCGACCGTGCGGTTGGCCACCACCACGCGCGACGCGCCGGCGTCGAGCAGCGGCCCGAGCACGCCGGCCGCCGCGCCGCCCGCGCCGATCAGCAGCAGCGCCTTGCCCTTCAGCGGCACCGCGGCGTTGTGCACGATGTCGCTGACCAGGCCGATGCCGTCGGTGTTGTCCGCGTGGATGCTGCCGTCGTCCGCGAAGCGCAGCGTGTTCACCGCTTGCGCGAGCTTCGCGCGCTCGCTGGTGTGCTGCGCCAGCGCGGCGGCTTCGAACTTGAAGGGCACGGTGATGTTGCAGCCGCGCGCACGGTCGCCGCGCTCGGCGGCTTCGCTTCGGAAGGCCGCGATGCCTTCGGCGAACGCGCCGATCGGCACCAGCCGCCGGACGTAGTCCATCTGCTGGCCGCAGAGTTCGGCGAAGCGCGCGTGGATGCGCGGCGAGCGGCTGTGCTCGACGGGGTTGCCCACTACACAGTACAGGTCCATGGCCTCGTGTCTCCTGGCGCGCTGCGCGTTGTCTTGTCTCGGTCGGGTTTGCGAGCGTCTCGGGCTCTACTGGGAGGAGAGCTCGATCGTCTCGTCGCGCGTGAACTTGAAGCGCGACTGCATCACGATCTGGTCGGTCTGCTTGCGCATGGCGTCGGTGAACTTGCCGAAGTTGCCCACGCTGCGCACGATGGCCTGCGCGCGGCGGTCGAGCGTGACGTCGCCCGAGCTCTCGTCGACCGACGTGTCGAGCACGTTGCCGTCGAAGTTGATGGTGATGGTCATCCTCAGCTCGCCGTAGAGTTTCTTGCCGGCGGCCGTGGGAAAGTTCTCGGTGCCCTTGAGCTCGATGCGCCGGCGCAGCGAGTCGACGTAGATCGCGTACGCGGCCTCGCGCGTGGCGGGGCTCAGGTAGCGCTTCTTGGGGCGCGCGTTTTCCTCGTTCACGCGGCGCTCGATCTCGGCGAGCAGCTCGACCATCTGGCGGCGCTTGTCCTCGCGCGCGGTGGCTTCGGTGGGGTCGCCGGCATTGCGCGGGTCGGGCACCGGCATGGCGGCCAGTTCGCGCTTGAGTTGCGCGAGCAGTTGCATCTGCTGGGCCTGCATGGCCTCGACCTGGCGGCGCGAATCCTCGAACGAGTCGCCCATGGTGGTGAAGCTCGAGGGCGGCAACGGACTGGTGGCGCGGCCCTTGTCGAGATCGCCGCCGCCGGCCAGCGCCGTCTGCGCCATCACGCGCGCGGCGGGGTCCGGCTTCTCGTTGGTCTTGCTGTTGACCAGGATCACTTCGAGCGGCGTTTCGCTGAAGACCTTGTTGAACGATTCGGGATCGACGAAGCGCACCGCGAGCAGTGCGGCATGCGCAATGACCGACACGCCGAGTGCAATCTGCAGCGTGCTGAGGTCCTTGAAGTTCATTCTCGAAATTCCTCCAGGGGGCGCATTTCTCCGGGCGACTCGCCGAAGTTCATGCAGGCGTGTTTTCGGGCGCGGCCTCGCTGTCGTTCAGGTCGACGGCGATGGCGATCGGGCCCGCAACCACTTCTTCTTCCTCGTCACCTTCCTCGTCGGCGGCGGCATCGGCCTTCGGCGTGTCGAGGCGTTCGAGCACGGTGCCGCTCACGTCCAGCGCGATCTCGTCGATCTCGCCGAGCTTCACGCGCAGGCGCGCGCCGCGTTCCTGCTGGCCGGCCACCGGGAACACCAGCGGCAGCGTCTCGGCGCGCACCAGCGCGCCATTGGGCAGGTCCTTGATGACGGTGGCCTCGAGCTCGGTGATGCCCTGCTGCTGCAGGTACTTCAGCGTCCAGAAGCGTTCCATGCCGCCCTGGTAGGCGTTGTACGTGGCGTAGGCCGCGTCGAAGCCCGACAGGATCGAGAACAGGTCGGCGTCCTTCGGCTTGAACGGCGCGGCCAGTGCGGCGGTCTTGCCGTGGCGCGCGGCGGCAATGATCTGCCACTGGTTCACCAGGTCGGTGTAGCGGCGAAGGGGCGAGGTGCTCCAGGCGTAGCTCTTCACGCCCAGGCCCGCGTGCGGCAGCGAGCGCGTGCCCATGCGCACCTTGATGCCGGGCGCCAGGCTGGCCTGGCTGCGGTACAGGCCGGGCACGCCGAGTTCGCCGAGCCAACTGCCCCAGGTGCTGTTGGCCAGGATCATGGCCTCGGAGACGATCAGGTCGAGCGGCGCGCCGCGCTGGCGCGTGCCGATCTGCACCTGCTCGTTGCCCACGGGCTCGTTGCCGTCGTTGCCGACGAGGCGGAAGTTGTAGTCGGGCCGGTTGAAGTTCTCCGGCTTGCCGCGCACCACCTCGCGCTGCGCCTTCAGCTGCTTCGCGAGGCGGAACAGGAAGGAGAGCGGGGCGCGCAGGCGGGCCGCGGCTTCTGGCGTGTTGTCGCTCTGGAACGCGGCGTCTTCGAGCCAGGGCTGCGTGACGACGGTGTCGAGCTGGTCGTGGCGCAGGTTGGCGACGATCGGCACGCGCTCCAGTTTGGTCTCGGTGCCCTGCAGCTCGAGCGTGGCCTCGTCGAAGCGCGCGTAGAGCGACACGGCCGGGCGGTCGCCGCCCTCAAGCAGCGTGTAGGTGTTGACCACCTCGTCGGGCAGCATCGTGATCTTGTAGCCCGGCATGTAGACCGTCGACATGCGCGTGCGCGCCACGTTGTCGATGGCGCTACCCGGCGTAAGCGCCAGGGCCGGTGCGGCGATGTGGATGCCGACCGTGACGGTGCCCGTGCCGAGGCCCTGCACCGAGAGCGCGTCGTCGATTTCGGTGGTCTGCGAATCGTCGATCGAGAAGGCCTGCACGCCGGATGCGACCGGCAGGTCGTCCACGATGGCGGGCGCCGCGAGCGCGGGGAAGCCCGTGCCCTTGGGGAAGTTCTCGAACAGGAAGCGGCGCCAGTGGAACTGGTAGGGCGAGTCGATCGCGCCGGCGCGTTCCAGCAGGTCGAGCGGCGGGCGCTGCGTGGCGCGCGCGGCGTCGACCACGGCCTTGTATTCGGGGGCGTTCTTGTCGGGCTTGAACAGGATCTTGTAGAGCTGCTCGCGCACCGGCGCGGGGCACACGCCCTCGGCCAGCTGGCCGGCCCACTCGGCGATCTGCGCCTGGATGACCTTCTTCTTCTCGATGGCGGCCAGCGCCTGCTGCACGATCTCGGCCGGCGCCTTCTTGAAGCGTCCCTTGCCCGCGCGGCGGAAGTAGTGCGGCGCCTCGAACAGCCCGAACAGCGCGGCCGCCTGCTCGGCCAGCGAGGGCTTGTCGGTGAAATATTCGGCGGCCAGCTCCGCAAAGGTGAATTCGCCCTCGGGCGCGAATTCCCAGGCGAGATCGAGGTCCATGGCGGCGGCGAGCGTGCGCGCCTCGGCGATCAGCTCGGCGGGCGAGGGCTTCTCGAAACGCAACACGATGTTGGCGCTCTTGACCTTGACGCGCTTGCCCGTGTCGAGCTCGACCTGTGCCGATGCTTCGGCCTCCGACAGCACGCGGCCGCCGAGGTACTTGCCGGCTTCTTCAAACAATACAAACATCCGGCGATTGTCCCACGCTGAACCCGCCGGCCTGCCGGGATCGAATGCCCCGGGTGAAGCCCGGGGGCGGGCGTTACACCGGGTTGATGAACGACATCACGTCGTCCAGATGCACTTTCTCGAAGTCCGACAGCGCGTGGTCGCTGCCTTCGAGCAGCTTGATGTTGCTGTCGGGGTAGCGCGCCGACATCTCGTGCCAGTCGAGCGCCTCGTCGCCCTTGGCGATGATGGCGAAGACGCGCTCGGGCCGCGTGAGCTGGCCGACTTCCATGGCGCGCAGCTCGTGGATGTATTCGGGGCGGAAGTAGAAGTGCTCCGACGGGTCGTGCCAGACGGTCTGGTCGCCGATGTAGCGCGTGAGGTCGCGCGCCGGGTGCACGGCGGGGTTCAGCAGCACGGCGCGGCAGCGGGTCATGCCGGCAACGTAGGTGGCGTAGAAGCCGCCGAGCGACGAGCCCACCACCGCCATCGACTTGCGCGGCCAGTGGGCGATGCCCTTCATCACCATGTCGATGGCATCGTGCGGCGACGGCGGCAGCTGGGGGCACCACCACTGGAGATCGGGATGGTGCTGGGCCACGCGCTGCGCCATGAGCCGAGCCTTGGTGGAGCGGGGCGACGAGCGGAAGCCGTGCAGGTACAACAGGTGAGTGGTTTGCGGATCCATGCGAGGAAGAGATGCAGGGTGCCGACGTTGCACCCCGCTTGCCGGGACCAGGTAATTCTGCATGAGGTCTGTAGTCACGAGGCCGCTTCCAGCGTACAAAAACCCCGTGGGCCGGGGTTCTTCGGTAAAGATCGAGCCGATCGATGCTCGGGGTGCGCGGACGTCCGGCCTGCCTGTGCAAGGGATGTGCTGCGCCTTGGGAATTCGAAAGTATTCAGGCCCCGGGCCGCCGGGGTCTCGTGGGTCTACGTTCGAGTTACTTCGCCTGCGTGAAGAGGGCCATCGAGGTGCATCCGAGAGGCATTCGACCCGATGCCGCCCTGCATCGTCCGCGCCGGCAAAAAGCGGCGCAAGTTTCACGGCGCATGCCGTCGTGCGCATCCCATGAACAGGGTAGGCGTGCAAGGGCGCTCGCGTGCGCGCGAGCCTTATGCTTCTGCCCATGAACACAGAGGCCCCGCACGACGCGACGCCACGCCGATGGGGCGTGCTCGTCGTCGAAGACGACAGCCGCGCGCGCGCATTCTTCGAAGCGAGCGTGCAGCGCAGCCCGCGCCTTTTCTGGCTCGGCAGCGCCGGCACGGTCCAGGAGGCGCTGGCCTGGCTGGCGCGCACCGCCACCATTCCCGACGTGCTGCTGGTCGACCTCGGCATGCCCGACGGCACCGGCCTGGACGTGATCCGCGACGCGGTGGCGCGCTTTCCCGGCTGCGAGCCGCTGGTGGTGTCGGTGTTCGGCGACGAGGAAAACGTGCTCGCCAGCATCGAGGCCGGCGCCGTGGGCTACATCCACAAGGACGCCGCGCCCGAGGACATCGCCCAGACCATCGTGGAGATGAAGGCCGGCGCCTCGCCGATCTCGCCCATGATCGCGCGGCGTGTGCTCGCCAAGTACCGCAGCCTGCAGTCGGCGGTCGTGCCCGGCGCGCCGCCGGGCGTCGCGCCGGAGGCGGTGTCGGAGGAGTCCGACCGCGGCTTGCTGTCGGCGCGCGAGCACGAGGTGCTCACGCTCATCGCGCGCGGTTTCTCCTATGCGGAGATCGCGCGGCTCAAGGGGCTGAGCGTGCACACGGTGCAGACCCACATCAAGAACCTCTACGGAAAGCTTGCCGTGCACTCCAAGAGCGAAGCGGTCTTCGAAGCGACGCGGCTCGGCCTGCTGTCTCACCCGGGCTGACGGCAGATGCGGCGTTTGCGGCCGGGGCTGGTGTCGTTGTTCGGATGGTGGCTGGCGCTGGTTGTCGTGGCGCTCGCCGGCGTTGCGCCGGCCGCCGCGGCGCAAGCGGCCATCGAGCTGCGCCAAGGCACCGTGACGAGCTCGGTCGACGGCGTCACGCGCACCGGGCCGGTCGACCTGTCGTACCACTGGGACCGTGAGCACCGCGGGCGTCCCGGCACGGCGAGCTTCGACCTGCCGTTCCGGCTCGACGCCGCGCCCGACACGCCGTGGGGCATCTTCATCCCGCGCGTGGGCAACGTCTTCGAGGTGCAGCTCAACGACGCGCTGTTGCAGGTCTACGGCGACCTCGGCCGCGGCAACGACGCCGACTACGCCAAGGCGCCCATCTACGTGCCGGTGCCCGGGCGGCTGCTGCGGCAGGGCGACAACCACCTGCAGATCCGCATCCGCGCGGACAGCGGCCGGCGCGCGGGGCTGTCGCGCGTGGTGGTCGGGCCGGCCGCGCCGGTGCGCACGGAGCTGTTCGAAAGCGCCTACGCCTGGCGCTTCACCGGCTCGGTGCTGCTGACGGCCTTCAGCCTCATGGTGAGCGGCATCGCGCTGGGCCTCTGGCTCACGCAGGTCGACGCGCGGGACAACCGCGGCGGCACCGGGCGCGACGGCATCTACCTGTGGGCCGCGCTGGCCGAGTTCTGCTGGGCGATCCGCGTGGCCGACGGCGTGGTCGCCGAGCCGCCGCTGCCCTGGGGCGCCTGGGGCGTGCTGATGGCCGCCTGCTATGCGGGCTGGGCGGCCTCGGCCATGATGTTCTGCTGCCACCTGGCCGGCTGGTCCCGCAACCCGCGCCTGCGGTGGCTGCGCTGGCCGCTGCTGGCGGTGGTGGCCGGCACCGTGGCGGCGAGTTCGCTCGCGCTGCGGCGCGAGGAGCCGATGTGGCTCACCGGCTGGCTGGTCCTGGAAATCGCCTTCATCGCCTGCTTCGTGACGGCTTTCGTCGTGGCCACCGTGCGCCGCCCGAGCACCGAGCAGTGGCTGGTGGCCGGCGCGGCGCTGGCGACGGTGGCGTTCGGCGTGCGCGACTGGCTGGTGATCCGCCTGAGCGACGCCTACGGCGAAACCACCTGGGTGCGTTATTCGTCGGTGTTCTTCGGCATTGCGCTGCTGCTGATCGTGCTGCGGCGTTTCCACGCCGCCACGGTCCAGTCGCGCGGCTGGGTCACGGCGCTGGCCGAGCGCGTGGCCCAGCGCGAGCGCGAGCTGGCGGCCACCTACGCGGAGCTGGAAGCGGCGGCGCGCGACCAGGCGCGCACCCACGAGCGCGAGCGCATCCTGCGCGACATGCACGACGGGGTGGGTTCGCACATCAGCTCGGCCATCCGGCAGCTGCAGTCGGGCCAGGCCAGCTCGGGCGACCTGCTGCGCACGCTGCGCGATTCGCTCGACCAGCTCAAGCTGTCCATCGATTCCATCCACCTGCCGCCGGGCGACGTCGGGGCCCTGCTGGCGGCGGCGCGCTACCGGCTGGAACCGCGGCTGGCGGCGGGGGGCATCGAGCTCGAATGGGCCGTGGAGGAGGTCGCGCCGGTCGAGCGGCTCGACGCGCAGGGCATGCGGCAGCTGCAGTTCCTGCTGTTCGAGGCCATTTCCAACGTTTTGCAACATGCGCAGGCCAGCGTGCTGCGCATCGAGGCCGACATGCAGGGGGCCACGGCGCACAGGGTGCCCACGGTGCCCACGGTGCCCACGGTGCCCACGGTGCCCACTGTGCAATTGCGCGTGATCGACAACGGCAGGGGCTTCGACGCCGCCTGCGTGCCGCGCGCGCTGGCCGAGCGCGCGGGGGCCATCGGCGCGCGGCTGGCGGTCGAAAGCCGACCCGGGCGCACGGTCGTTCAGCTTTCTTTCGATTGAGGTGGGCAGCGGGGCGGGGATAATCCGCCCCCATGTCTGCCGTGTTCAACCAGCCCTCCCTGGCGCGTCGCATCGCGCCCATCTTCCAGGGCTTCGACGGCTTCCTGGCCTTCGCCGTGCTGCTGCTCGTGTTCGCCGGGTTGCTCACCATGTACTCCTCCGGGTACGACCACGGCTCGCGCTTCGTCGACCACGGCCGCAACATGCTGCTGGCCGGCTTCATCATGTTCGTGGTGGCGCAGGTGCCGCCGCAGCGGCTGATGGTGGCCGCCGTGCCGCTCTACACGATGGGCGTGGCGCTGCTGGTGGCGGTGGCGCTGTTCGGCATCACCAAGAAGGGCGCGCAGCGCTGGATCAACGTGGGCCTGGTGATCCAGCCCAGCGAGATCCTGAAGATCGCCATGCCGCTGATGCTGGCCTGGTGGTTCCAGCGGCGCGAAGGCCAGCTGCGGCCGCTCGACTTCGTGGTGGCGACGGTGCTGCTGGCGGTGCCGGTCGGGCTCATCATGAAGCAGCCCGACCTGGGCACCTCGCTGCTGGTGCTGGCGGCCGGACTGGCGGTGATCTTCTTCGCCGGGCTGCCGTGGAAGCTGATCGTGCCGCCGGTGGTGATCGGCGCGGTGGCCGTCACGCTGATCGTGGGCTTCGAGTCGCAGCTGTGCGCCGACGGCGTCGACTGGCGCGTGCTGCACGACTACCAGAAGCAGCGGGTGTGCACGCTGCTCGACCCCAGCAAGGACCCGCTGGGCAAGGGCTTCCACATCATCCAGGGGATGATCGCCATCGGCTCGGGCGGGGTCGGCGGCAAGGGCTTCATGCAGGGCACGCAGACGCACCTCGAATTCATTCCCGAGCGCACCACCGACTTCATCTTTGCCGCCTATTCCGAGGAATTCGGGCTGGTGGGCAACCTGGCGCTGATCGGCGCCTTCATCCTGCTGATCTTCCGCGGGCTGCTCATCGCGGCCAATGCGTCCACGCTGTTCTCGCGCCTGCTGGCGGGGGCGGTGACGATGATCTTCTTCACCTACGCCTTCGTGAACATGGGCATGGTGAGCGGCATCCTGCCGGTGGTGGGCGTGCCGCTGCCGTTCATCAGCTACGGCGGCACGGCCATGGTGACGCTGGGGTTGGGGCTGGGCATCCTGATGTCGATCGCCCGGGCGAGGAAGCTGGCGCAGAACTAGCGCCGGCCTTCCCCTCGAAATGGGCCTCGAAGTGCCCTGCGAAGTGTCCTGCCAAGTGTCCTTGGGGGCAGCGCGGAAGAGGGCGGCTGCCTAGAATGGCGGCCATGATCTCCCGCGAACCCACCATCGAGCGCCTCGCCACGGCGCAACAGCTCCTTCTCACGCCGTTCGGCCTCGACGAATCGCACCTGGGCAAGGCCTTGGCCGAGATCACCGCGCACAAGGTGGACGACGCCGACCTGTACTTCCAGTACACGCGCAGCGAAGGCTGGAGCCTGGAAGAGGGCATCGTCAAGACCGGCAGCTTCAGCATCGACCAGGGTGTCGGCGTGCGCGCGGTCAGCGGCGAGAAAACCGCCTTCGCCTACTCCGACGACATTTCCGAGGCCTCGCTGCTCGACGCGGCGCGCACGGTGCGCTCGATTTCGTCGGCCGGCCGCACCGGCCGCGTGAAGACGCCGGCGCGCAAGATCGCCTCCAGCCGCTCGCTGTACGACGGCATCGACCCCATTGCCACGCTGGACAGCACCGCCAAGGTGAAGCTGCTCGAGAAGGTCGAGAAGCTGGCCCGTTCGCGCGACCCGCGCGTGGCGCAGGTCATGGCCGGCCTGGCCAGCGAGTACGACGTGGTGCTCGTGGCCCGTGCCGACGGCACGCTGGCCGCCGACGTGCGCCCGCTGGTGCGCCTGTCGGTCACCGTCATCGCCGAGCAGAACGGCCGCCGCGAAATCGGCTCCGGCGGCGGCGGCGGGCGCTTCGGCCTGGCCTATTTCACCGACGAGCAGATCGCCGAATACGTCGACCATGCCGTGAAGGCCGCATTGACCAACCTCGACGCACGCCCGGCCCCGGCCGGCGAGATGACCGTGGTGCTCGGCTCCGGCTGGCCCGGCATCCTGCTGCACGAAGCCATCGGCCACGGGCTGGAAGGCGACTTCAACCGCAAGGGCTCGAGCGCGTTCTCGGGCCGCATCGGCCAGCGCGTGGCGGCCAAGGGCGTGACGGTGCTCGACGACGGCACCATCGCCGACCGCCGCGGCTCGCTCAACGTCGACGACGAGGGCAACGCCAGCCAGCGCAACGTGCTGATCGAGGACGGCATCCTCAAGGGCTACATCCAGGACTCGATGAACGCGCGCCTCATGAAGGTCAAGCCCACGGGCAACGGCCGCCGCGAGAGCTACGCGCATGTGCCGATGCCGCGCATGACCAACACCTACATGCTCGGCGGCGACAAGGACCCGAAGGAAATCGTGGCCAGCATCAAGAAGGGCCTGTACGCCACCAACTTCGGCGGCGGCCAGGTCGACATCACGAGCGGCAAGTTCGTGTTCTCCGCCAGCGAGGCCTTCTGGGTCGAGAACGGCAAGATCCAGTACCCGGTGAAGGGCGCCACCATCGTGGGCAACGGCCCCGACGCACTCACCCGCGTGAAGATGATCGGCAACGACATGGCACTCGATTCGGGCGTGGGCACCTGCGGCAAGGAAGGCCAGAGCGTGCCCGTGGGCGTGGGCCAGCCGACGCTGCGCATCGACGGTTTGACTGTAGGTGGAACGGCTTAGGACTTTAGTCACTTGCCGGCTGTTTCCTTCGGTTGCTAAGCTGCGCTCCTTTTGCGAACGATGAGTTCAAGGAGCATTTCAATGGGGAACAGGATCAATTCGTCCGCCGTGCTGTGGGCCGTGACCGCCGTGGTGGCGCTGGCCACAGCCGGTTGCGCATCCCGCGGCGGTTCGGGCAGCCAGCCCGCCGCGGCACCCGCGCCAGCCGCTGCTCCCGCGGCACCGGCACGCGGCGGCGCCAAGGCCGGCATGGACGCCCAGGGCAACGTGGTCGACTCGTCGAAGATCGAGGCCGGCAGCGGCCGCACCGTGAAGGGCCTGAACGGCTACGAAGGCGAGATCACCGGCAACCCGGCGCGCAACAGCAAGTTCGGACGGCTGCAGATCGGCATGAGCGCCAGGCAGGTCACCGACCTCGCGGGCCAGCCGACCGACCAGGGCGCGTACGTGACGGGCAAGGCCTTCATCCCGTTCTATTTCGGCAGCGACCGCCACCGTTTCGAGATGACCTACAAGGGCCAGGGCCGCCTGATCTTCGCGGGCGGCGGCATGGGCGACTACTCCGCCGGCAACCTGATCTGGATCATCCACAACCCGAACGAATCGGGTTACCGATAAAAACAACGAACGCCCGGCCCCTGTGCCGGGTTTTCTTTTTCCATGCTACATTCCGCCCACATGTCCGCCCTCCGCGCTTATTTCTTTGCCTACTTTTGGTTCCCGGTTTCCGGCGGACGAGAGGCGAGCGCGTAAAACGCACACGAACACCCTCCCAGAACCGCCGGTGGCCTCAAGCCCCCGGCGGTTTTTTTATGCCCTGACGATATCCACTCCAACAAGGAAGCACCCATGAGCACGAACACTGCCCCCGCCAGCGACAGCTGGTATGCGAGCGTCGAAAAAACCAGCAAGACCGACGACGAACGCATCAAGGACATCAACGTGCTTCCCCCTCCCGAACATCTGATCCGCTTCTTCCCGATTCGCGGGACGCCCGTCGAGACGCTGATCGAAGGCACGCGCCGCAGCATCCACAACATCATGGCGGGCAAGGACGACCGGCTGCTGGTGATCATGGGACCGTGCTCCATCCACGACCCGGCCGCGGCGCTCGACTACGCCCGCCGCCTGAAGGTCGAGCGCGAGAAGTACGCCGGCACGCTGGAAATCGTCATGCGCGTGTACTTCGAGAAGCCGCGCACCACGGTCGGCTGGAAGGGCCTCATCAACGACCCGTACCTGGACGAGAGCTTCCGCATCGACGAAGGCCTGCGCATCGCGCGCCAGCTGCTGATCGACATCAACCGCCTGGGCCTGCCGGCGGGCAGCGAGTTCCTCGACGTGATCTCGCCGCAGTACATCGGCGACCTGATTTCCTGGGGCGCCATCGGCGCGCGCACCACCGAAAGCCAGGTGCACCGCGAGCTGGCCTCGGGCCTGTCGGCGCCGATCGGCTTCAAGAACGGCACCGACGGCAACATCCGCATCGCCACCGACGCCATCCAGGCGGCGGCGCGCGGCCACCACTTCCTGTCGGTGCACAAGAACGGCCAGGTCGCGATCGTGCAGACCAACGGCAACCCAGACTGCCACGTGATCCTGCGCGGCGGCAAGGCGCCGAACTATGACGCCGCGAGCGTCGAGTCGGCCTGCAAGGACCTGCAGGCCGCCAAGCTGCCGCCCACGCTGATGGTCGATTGCAGCCACGCCAACAGCTCCAAGCAGCACCAGAAGCAGATCGAGGTGGCCAAGGACATCGCCGCGCAGATCGCCGGCGGCTCGAACCGCGTGTTCGGCGTGATGGTCGAAAGCCACCTCCAGCCGGGCGCCCAGAAGTTCACGCCGGGCAAGGACGAGCTGTCGGGCCTCGAATACGGCAAGAGCATCACCGACGCCTGCCTGGGCTGGGACGATTCGGTGCAGGTGCTGGACACGCTCTCGCAGGCGGTCAAGCAACGCCGGGGCTGAAAAAGGCGCCCGAGAAAAGACGCCTTAGAGCATCCCGGCCAGGTCGGGCCAGTGGTGCCGCATCGACGCAGCCTCGTCGCTGCCGGGCGGCACCATCGAGAAATCGGCAAAGACGAAGCCTGGCCCGACCATGCAGGCGACCAGCGTGAAGTCGCCCGTGGTGTGGCCCTGGATCGGCCGGGCCGCCTGCCATTGGCCGGCGGGCACCACGTGCTGAGGCCGGGTGCCGTGGGCGTCGACCGGGCCCAGCCGAACGTGGGCCGGTGCCGTGCGCATCGCGGCGTCGCAGGTCCACAGCGCCAGCGGCACGCCTTCCAGGTGCACCCAGACTTCGTCGGACAGCACCCGGTGCCAGCGCGAATGCTGGCCCGCCTCGAGCAGGAAGTAGATGCTGGTCAGCGCGTTGCGGGGCGCGCGGCCGTCGTCCGGCGTGACGCTCGCGGCCGAGCGGAACACCTCGCTGTACCAGCCGCCTTCGGGGTGGGGCTGCAGCTTCAGCGTGTCGATCAGCTCGCGTGCGCGGGGGACGGCCATGGGGGTCATGATGCCGCCGGTGCGCGCAGGGCGGCAAGCAGTTTGTCGTGCACGCCGCCGAAGCCGCCGTTGCTCATGCAGACGATGTGGTCGCCCGACCGGGCCGCGGCCACCACCTGCTTCACCAGCGGCTCGATGGCGTTCGCCACCTGTGCGCGCTCGCCCATCGGCGCGAGCGCCGCGGCGGCGTCCCAGTCGAGCCCGGCCGTGTGGCAGAACGACAGGTCGGCCGATTCCAGGCTCCAGGGCAGCTGGGCCGCCATCACGCCCAGCTTCATCGTGTTGCTGCGCGGCTCGAAGGCCGCAAGGATGCGCTCACTTTGCTTGCCGGCGGCGTCCAGCTTCTGGCGCAGGCCGTCGAGCGTGGTGCGGATGGCCGTCGGGTGGTGGGCGAAGTCGTCGTAGACCGTGATCGCGCCACCGGCCCGCTCGGCCGTGCCGCGCAACTCCATGCGCCGGCGCACGTTGCGGAAGCTGCCCAGCGCGCGCGCCGCTTCGGCGGGCGGCACGCCCACGTGCTCGGCCGCGGCAATGGCGGCCAGCGCGTTCATCTGGTTGTGCAGGCCGGAGAGTTCCCACTCGACCCGGCCGACCGCCTCGCCGCGCCGCAGCACGTCGAAGGCGTCGTGCGAGCCGCGGGCTTGCCATTCGGTGTTCGGCCCCCCTGCGCCGAAACGCGCCAGTTCGCTCCAGCAGCCCTGGGCCAGCACGCGCTGCAGGCTCTCTTCGGTGGCGTTCACCACCAGCCGCCCGGTGCTCGGCACGGTGCGCACCAGGTGATGGAACTGGCGCTCGATGGCGGCGAGATCGTCGAAGATGTCCGCGTGATCGAACTCGAGGTTGTTCAGCACGGCGGTGCGCGGCCGGTAGTGGACGAACTTGCTGCGCTTGTCGAAGAAGGCCGTGTCGTACTCGTCGGCCTCGATCACGAAGGCCGGGCCGTCGCCCAGGCGCGCCGACACGCCGAAGTCCAGCGGCACGCCGCCCACCAAGAAGCCGGGCGCCTTGCTGCCTTTTTCCAGCACCCAGGCCAGCATCGACGTGGTCGTTGTCTTGCCGTGGGTGCCG
This sequence comes from Variovorax sp. OK212, assembly GCF_900112425.1. Classification (GTDB taxonomy): domain Bacteria; phylum Pseudomonadota; class Gammaproteobacteria; order Burkholderiales; family Burkholderiaceae_C; genus Variovorax. Next base: position 342,313 of record NZ_FOLP01000001.1, read on the forward strand.
GCCACGGCCAGCACGTGGCGGCCGAACAGCACGTGCTCGGCCAGCCACTGCGGACCGCTGGTGTAGGGCTTGCCGGCGTCGAGGATGGCTTCCATCAGCGGGAACTTGGGGCTGCCGTCGGGCAGCCGGGCCCGCGACACCACGTTGCCGACCACGAACATGTCGGGAGCCAGCGAGAGCTGGTCGGCGCCGAAGCCTTCGATCAGGTCGATGCCGAGCGCGCGCAGCTGGTCGCTCATCGGCGGGTACACGCCGGCGTCGCAGCCCGTGACCCGGTGGCCTGCCTCGCGCGCCAGGGCGGCCACACCGCCCATGAACGTGCCGCAGATACCCAGAATATGAATGTGCATCGGTCGATTCTAGGGAAGCGACCCGTGCGTCCCGGGCCGTGGCCCCGCGTTTGTCCTGCGTGCCGTACTGATGTTCATGTGAGGGATGCCTTCCGCGGGCAGAATGCCCCGATGGACACGTCCAAGCGTGAAATTGCCGCCACTGCAGCCCGCCTCGTCGTCGAGGAGGGACTGGAATACGGCCCGGCCAAGCGCCGGGCACTGCGTGACCTGGGGTTGTCGGCGCGCACCGCGCTGCCGAACAACGACGACGTCGAGGCCGAGGTGCGCGAGTACATCGAGCTCTTCTGCGCCGACACCCAGCCGCAGGAACTGCATGCATTGCGCATGCTGGCGCTCGAATGGATGGAGCGCATGGCGGTCTTCCGCCCCCACGTCGGCGGTGCCGTGTGGCACGGAACGGCCACCCGGCTGTCAGACATTTATATTCAGTTGTTCTGCGATGATTCCAAGTCGGCCGAAATCGCGCTGATCGATCACCATGTGGACTACGAGCCGCGCATGGTGACCGGCTTCCACGGCGAGCAGGTCGAGGCCCTGAGCGTGCATGCCCCGAGCCGCGCGCTCGGCGAGGAAATCGGCGTGCACCTGCTGGTCTACGACCTCGACGACCTGCGCGGCGCCCTGAAGCCCGACGCCCAGGGGCGCACCCCGCGCGGCGACCTGCCCGCATTGCGCCGCCTCATTGAACGAGAAAAGGACAAGTGAATGACTTCTTCGCCCACCCGACGCGGCATGCTCTATGCCGGCGTGGCGGCAGCGGCTGCGGCCGCCGGGCTCGGTGGCGCCTGGTGGAAGGAACGCGGCAGCACAGCAGGAGGTACGGGTGGCGGTGAGACCCTCGACGCGGCGTTCTGGGCCCAGAGCTTCGAACGTCCGGAGGGCGGTGACCTGGTTCTTTCCAGCCTGCGCGGCAAGCCGCTGCTGCTGAACTTCTGGGCCACTTGGTGCCCGCCGTGCGTCGAGGAAATGCCGATGATCGACGCCTTCTTCAAGCAAAACGGTGCCAACGGCTGGCAAGTGGTCGGCTTGGCCATCGATCAGCCCAGCGCCGTGCGCAAGTTCCTGCAGCGCACGCCGGTCACTTATCCGACCGGGCTGGCGGGCTTGCAAGGCACCGAACTGGTCAAGAACCTGGGCAATACTGGAGGTGGATTACCCTTCACCCTGGTCCTGAATGGGAACGGTTCGGTGGCGGCTCGTAAAATGGGCAAGCTGGAAACCACGGACCTGGAGACTTGGCGGCGTGAACTTGTTCATGGTTAGAATGCGTCCCCTCCGCTGGCGTTAGACGCCGAACGCCGAAAATCAACGATTTTCGAACAAGTTAACAAGTTATATCCTGAAGACCGGCTCAGCCGGCACTGGAGTCCCATGGATCTGCGCAAACTCAAGACACTGATCGACCTGGTGTCCGAATCGAATATTTCCGAACTGGAAATCACCGAGACCGAAGGCAAGGTCCGCATCGTCAAGGGCGGCGGTGTCGCCCCTGTGCAGTACGTTCAAACCCTGGCCGCGCCGCAGGCTGCAGCCGCACCGGTTGCCGGCGCTGTTGCAGCTGCCAGCGTCCCGGCCGCCGAAGCCGTTCCCGCCGGCCATGCCGTGAAGTCGCCGATGGTCGGCACCTTCTACCGTTCGTCCAGCCCGGGCGCCGCCGCATTCGTCGAGATCGGCAGCAAGGTCAACGAGGGCGACACGCTCTGCATCATCGAAGCGATGAAGATCCTGAACGAAATCGAAGCCGACAAGTCCGGCACGGTCACGCAGATCCTCGGCGAAAACGGCCAGGCGGTCGAATACGGACAGCCGCTGTTCATCATCGAGTGACCATGTTCAAGAAGATCCTGGTTGCAAACCGGGGGGAAATTGCCCTCCGGATCCAGCGCGCCTGCAGCGAACTCGGCATCAAGGCCGTGATGGTGTATTCCGAGGCCGACCGCGACGCCAAGTACGTCAAGCTCGCCGAAGAGGCCGTGTGCATCGGCCCGGCACCGTCGGCGCAGAGCTATCTCAACATGCCGGCGATCATCTCGGCCGCCGAGGTGACCGACGCCGAGGCCATTCACCCCGGCTACGGTTTCCTCAGCGAGAACGCGAACTTCGCCGAACGCGTGGAGCAGAGCGGTTTCCAGTTCATCGGCCCGACGCCCGACAACATCCGCACGATGGGCGACAAGGTGTCGGCCAAGCAGGCCATGATCAAGGCCGGCGTGCCTTGCGTGCCCGGCTCCGAGGGTGAACTCTCGGACGACGCCGCCACCAACAAGCGCATTGCCCGCGCGATCGGCTACCCGGTCATCATCAAGGCCGCAGGCGGCGGCGGTGGCCGCGGCATGCGCGTGGTGCACACCGAGGCAGCGCTGGTCAACGCGATCCAGATGACCAAGGCGGAAGCCGGTGCGGCCTTCAGCAATCCGGCGGTGTACATGGAGAAGTATCTCCAGAACCCGCGCCACATCGAGATCCAGATCCTCGCGGACAAGCACAAGAACGCCGTCTACCTGGGCGAGCGCGATTGCTCCATGCAGCGCCGCCACCAGAAGGTGATCGAGGAATCGCCGGCTCCCGGCATTCCGCGCAAGCTGATCGAGAAGATCGGTGAGCGTTGCGCGGCTGCCTGCAAGAAGATCGGCTACCGCGGTGCCGGCACCTTCGAGTTCCTGTACGAGAACGGCGAGTTCTACTTCATCGAGATGAACACGCGCGTGCAGGTGGAGCACCCGGTGACGGAGTTCACCACGGGCATCGACATCGTCAAGACGCAGATCATGGTCGCGGCCGGCGAGAAGCTGCCGTTCACGCAGCGCCAGATCCAGATGCACGGCCACGCCATCGAGGTGCGCATCAACGCCGAAGACGCGTGGAAGTTCACGCCGTCGCCGGGCCGCATCACCATGTGGCACCCACCGGGCGGCCCTGGCGTTCGCGTCGATTCGCACGCGTACACCAACTACTTCGTGCCGCCGAACTACGACTCGATGATCGGCAAGATCATCGTCTACGGCGACACGCGCGAGCAGGCCATGGCCCGCATGCGCACGGCGCTGAACGAGACCGTGATCGAAGGCATCTCGACCAACATCCCGCTGCACCGCGAGCTGATGGTCGACTCCAAGTTCATGACCGGCGGCACCAACATCCACTACCTCGAGGAGTGGCTGGCAGCGCACAAGCGCTGATCGGACACGCAAAGCCATGTTTGAACTCCGCCTCATGGCGCCCGAAGACCGTGTCGAAACGGTGAGCGACGCGCTCGACGCACTCGATGCGCTGAGCGTGTCGGTCGAAGACGCCGACGCGGCCACCGACGCCGAGCAGGCGCTGTTCGGCGAGCCCGGCATGCCGCCGCCCAAGGAAGGCTGGCAGCGCTCGCGCGTGATCGCGCTGTTCCCCGACGAGGCGCTGGCGAAGGAAGCCGCGTCGGTGCTCGCGCTGCAAGACTTCTTCGAAGGCTGCGAGGTGCTCGGCATCGCGTCGGTGCCCGAACAGGACTGGGTGCGCCTGACGCAATCGCAGTTCGCACCGGTGGAGATCACGCCCGAGTTCTGGATCGTGCCCACGTGGCACGAGCCGCCCGCGCAGGCCAAGCAGGTGATCCGGCTCGACCCGGGCCTGGCCTTCGGCACCGGCACGCATCCCACCACGCGCATGTGCCTGCGCTGGATCGCAACCAAGGGCGCCCTGGCCGGTCAGCGCGTGCTCGACTACGGCTGCGGCTCCGGCATCCTGGCGATCGGCGCGGCCAAGTTCGGCGCGACAGACATCGACGCGGTCGACATCGACGAAGCGGCGGTCTCCTCGACCGTGCTCAATGCCGAGGCCAACGGCGTGCAATTGAAGGCAGGGCTTCCCGAAGCCGCCAAGGGCGCCTACGACACCGTGCTGGCCAACATCCTGGCCACGCCGCTCAAGGTGCTCGCGCCGCTGCTGCGCAGCCACGTGAAGGCGGGCGGCTCGCTGGTGCTGGCCGGCATCCTCGCGCGCCAGGCCGACGAGCTGAAGGAAGCCTACGCGCCCTACGCCGCGCTCGAGGTCAGCGACACCGAGGACGGCTGGATCCTCATGACCGCGCGCTGCTGAGCCGCGACAGCGCGGCTGCAGGGCCGCTGCTCGCGCCCCTCACGCCCGTCGCGCGGCGGGGGTCCAACCCTACAATCGCCCGGTCATGAGTCTCGTCACGCGCTGCCCCGCCTGCACCACCACCTTCAAGGTGGTGCGCGACCAGCTTCGCATTTCCGACGGGTGGGTGCGCTGCGGCCGCTGCAGCCATGTGTTCGACGCCACGCTCGACCTGCACGAGGCGCCGGACGGCGCCTCGCCGGGCCACGCACCCCCATCCCCATCGTCGCCATCGCCTGCGCCGCAGGGCGGCTACATACCGGGCCTGGTCCAGCCCTCGGGCGAGGCCAAGGCTGCTGTGCAACCGACAGCCCCCGTGCAGGTGGTCGCACCCGAGCCTTCGCCGCTGCCATCGCCGCCATCCATAGAAATAGAAGCACCTGCTGAAGCGCCCGCATCGCCGGCGGAAGATGCGGACTTCTTCGACGACGATCCCGAGTCGCCATCGCGTCCGGCGCCGATCGACGCCGGGGTGCCCGGGCCCGTGGCCCCGCCGTCCGCCGCGCCGGCCTTCTCGCTCACCTTGCCCGAACACGGCCTGGCTGCGGACGAGCCGTGGTCCGATCTCGACACCACCGAGCCCGCCTGGAAGCCGCCGCGCAGCACGCTGCCGCCGTTCCCCAACATCGACCTGAACCTGGCGTCGCCGCCACCCGCGCCGCCACCGGCACCGCCGCTGCCCATGTCGCCGCGCATGGACCGGACGCGCGGCCTGATCGAGCGTGCGAGCGATGACGGGGAGGCGAACGCCGAGCGCGAGCAGGAAGAAAAAGAGCACGACAAGGTGCAGATGCAGAAGGCGCTGCGCCGCGCGCGCGCCAAGTCCGCCAAGATCGCGGGCGCCAAGGCGCGCGACGAGCGCGCCGCCACCCAAGCCGCTGAAGCCGAAAGCGAGAGCGGCACCGAGGTCGAGGCGGCGGTGGTGCAGCGCGAGAGCGAACCCGACTACTCGCTGTCGTCGGCCTTCGAGCTGCCCGTGGGCCACCCGCTCGCCGACGAAGACGAGCACGCCGATGCAGCGCCGGGCTTCTGGCAGCGCAGGAGCGTGCGCATCGTGCTCGTCCTGCTGGTGCTGCTTGCGGTGCTGCTGCTCGCCGTGCAGGTGCTGCGCCACGAGCGCGACGGCATCGCCGCGCGTCAGCCCAACCTGCGCCCCGCGCTCGCCATGCTGTGCCAGCACACCGGCTGCGAACTCGCGGCGCTGCGCCAGATCGGCGACATCGTGATCGAAGGCGCTGCCTTCGCGCGCGAAAAGACCGGCACCAACGACTATCGCCTGAGCTTCACCCTGCGCAACGGCGCCACCGTGCCGCTGGCCATGCCGGCCGTCGAACTCTCGCTGCTCGACACGCAGGAGCGCGCCGTGGTGCGCCGCGTGCTGATGCCGGTCGACTACGGCGCACCGTCGGTGCTGCAGGCCCGTGCCGATCGCGCGGCCTCACTGCCGCTGACCTTGTCCGCTTCGGAGGCGGCGGCACTGCCGCCCATCGCGGGCTACCGCGTCGAGGCTTTCTATCCCTGAGCGGGATGCGCAAGTACACGTGCATCCACACGCATGAGCTGGCGCGTCCCACTCTGTTCTTCATCCACTTTTCTTACCTAACGGCGTACCTATGGCAGCAGTGATTTGCGGTTCCCTCGCGTTCGACACCATCATGACTTTCGAGGGCCGGTTCGCCGACCAGATCCTTCCGGACCAGCTGCACATCCTCAATGTGTCGTTCCTGGTGCCGACGCTGCGCCGCGACTTCGGCGGCTGCGCCGGCAACATCGCGTACAGCCTCAACGCACTGGGCGGCACGGCGCTGCCGATGGCCACGCTGGGCAGCGACGGCCCCTCGTACCTCGAGCGCATGCGCACGCTGGGCATCAGCACCGAGTTCGTGCGCCAGCTCGACGACACCTTCACCGCGCAGGCGATGATCATGAGCGACGTCGACAACAACCAGATCACCGCCTTCCACCCCGGCGCGATGCAGCAGGCGCACGTCACCAAGGTGGCTGCGCGCGAGGACATCAAGCTCGGGATCATCGCGCCCGACGGCCGTGACGCCATGCTGCAGCACGCCGAGCAGTTCGCGGCCGCCGACATTCCGTTCGTGTTCGATCCGGGCCAGGGCCTGCCGATGTTCGACGGCGAGGCGCTGCGCCATTTCGTCGAGCTCGCGAGCTGGGTGGTGGTGAACGACTACGAAGGCAAGATGCTGTCGCAGCGCACCGGCTGGAGCCTGGCCGAGATCTCGACGCGCGTGCGCGGCCTGGTGGTCACGCTGGCGGGCGAGGGCTGCGAGGTGTGGGTCAACGGCGAGCGCGAGCACGTGCCCGGCGTGGTGGCCACCGAAGTGGTCGAACCCACGGGTTGCGGCGACGCGTGGCGCGGCGCGCTGCTGTTCGGCCTGGAAAAGGGCTGGTCGCTGGCGCAGTGCGCGGCGCTGGGCAACAAGGTTGGCGCGATCAAGATCGCGCAACGCGGCCCGCAGAACTACGAGATCGACCGCAAGGCCCTGGGCCTCTGATCATCTGACTCGCGCCTCGAAGCACTTTCGAGGCGCTCATGAAAAAAGCCCGGCACCGTGAGGTGCCGGGCTTTGTGCCTTCAAGGCCGCTGAGAAAACTCAGGGCTTGCTGGCCGTGGGAAACGGCCATGCTGCCTGGGGGTTCAGCGTCGTTTGCGCCGCGGGAGCGGGCGCTACGGCTGCAGCCTTGGCGGGCGCAGCTGCCTTGGCAGCCTTCTTTGCAGCAGGCTTCTTGGCAGCAGCGGCAGGCTTGGCAGCGGGCTTTTTCGCGGCTTTCTTGGCCGCGGCCTTTTTCGCAGGCGCCTTCTTGGCGGCAGCCTTCTTCGCAGGCGCCTTCTTGGCAGCGGCCTTCTTCGCCGGTGCCTTCTTCGCAGCGGCCTTCTTCGCCGGTGCTGCCTTCTTGGCGGCTACCTTCTTCGCAGGCGCCTTCTTGGCAGCGGCCTTCTTGGCCGGTGCTGCCTTCTTGGCGGCTACCTTCTTCGCCGGTGCTGCCTTCTTGGCGGCTACCTTCTTGGCAGCGACCTTCTTGGCCGGAGCCTTCTTGGCAGCGACCTTCTTTGCCGGAGCCTTCTTAGCAGCCACGACCTTCTTTGCCGGAGCCTTCTTTGCAGCGGCCTTCTTGGCCGGCGCTTTCTTTGCAGTTGCCATTTCTATTTCTCCTTGATCAAGTTGAAAAAATCAACCTATTGAAGCACTCCACGCACGTTGGGTAGCGTGAAGTGATTCATGGCGTTGGAATCTGAGCCCCAGCACCATGAACACCTGAGCCCTCGTCCATGCCGCGCTCTTCGGCGCGATCGGTGGCAAGGGCAATTCTTGAAATCATTATTTCTTGTTGAGAGAGTCAATCCCAGGAGAGCGCGCCACCCGATTGGTACTCGATCACGCGGGTCTCGAAAAAGTTGCGCTCTTTCTTCAGGTCAATCATTTCGCTCATCCAGGGGAACGGGTTTTCCTCGTTCGGGAAGAGCGTTTCGAGGCCGATCTGCTGTGCACGCCGATTGGCGATGTAGCGCAGGTAGCCCTTGAACATGGAGGCGTTCATGCCGAGAACGCCACGCGGCATCGTGTCTTCGGCGTACTTGTATTCGAGCTCGACGGCCTTCATGAAGAGGGCCTTGATCTCTGCCTTGAACTCGGAGGTCCAGAGGCCGGGGTTCTCGAGCTTGAGCTGGTTGATCAGGTCGATGCCGAAATTGCAGTGCATCGACTCGTCGCGCAGGATGTACTGGTACTGCTCGGCGGCGCCGGTCATCTTGTTCTGGCGGCCCAGCGCAAGGATCTGCGTGAAGCCGACGTAGAAGAACAGGCCTTCCATCAGGCAGGCGAACACGATGAGCGACTTGAGCAGCGTCTGGTCGGTCTCGTGGGTGCCGGTCTTGAAGTGGGGGTCGCTGATGGCGTCGATGAACGGGAGCAGGAACTGGTCCTTCTCGCGGATCGACTGCACTTCGTTGTACGCGTTGAAGATCTCGCTCTCGTCCAGGCCGAGCGACTCGACGATGTACTGGTACGCGTGCGTGTGGATCGCTTCCTCGAAGGCCTGGCGCAGAAGGAACTGGCGGCACTCGGGCGCCGTGATGTGGCGGTAGGTGCCCAGCACGATGTTGTTGGCGGCCAGCGAGTCGGCGGTCACGAAGAAGCCGAGGTTGCGCTTGACGATGCGGCGCTCGTCTTCGGTCAGGCCGTTCGGGTCTTTCCACAACGCGATGTCGCGCGTCATGTTCACTTCCTGCGGCATCCAGTGGTTGGCGCAGGTGGCGAGGTACTTTTCCCACGCCCACTTGTACTTGAACGGCACCAGCTGGTTGACGTCGGTCTGGCCGTTGATGATGCGCTTGTCGGAGGCCTTGACGCGTTGGGCGGCAGCGGGCGTTGCTGCGGCAGCAACCGATCGCAGTGGAGCAGCGCCGTCATCGAGCGCGCTGATCGTGCGAAGAGCGGGTTGCGCAATCGACGAAGTCGGAGCATCCACCGAACGACCTGCGGGCGAGCCGACGGTCGATGCGTTGTGGTGCTGCAATCCTTGTTGCATATCCTTTGGTAAGGAGGGCTTGACTTCTTCGTCCCAGGTCAACATAGAAAAATCCAATGCTCAAATTATCGGAGTAACGATGTGAGTTGCAAAGTGCTCGTTCACATCGCACGCCATTTATGTGGTTGTTATGTTGCTCGCATGCATCGCGCGATGTCAGTCAATGCCTTCATTGATTGAACGTCGCACGACTTTCGCATGCACCTCGCTGATTCGCCGAAGCGCCGCGCGCATTTTTCGGATGCACTGCGCGACGCTTCACTTGCACATCACTGGCAGGCTTCGCAGGTCGGATCGTCCACGCCGCAGAACGCGATGTCGGTGGCGGGGATCGCATTCATCTGCGCTTGCGCAGCGGCCGCTGCGGCGTCGAGCGCGCTCATGCCCGACGGTGCGTCGTTGCCCGAGGACACCGCGTTGAGACGGCCCGATTGCACCGTCGACTTCTCGGCGTGCGTCGCGCTCTGCGTGCGCAGGTAGTACGTCGTCTTCAGGCCGCGCAGCCATGCGAGCTTGTACGTGTCGTCGAGCTTCTTGCCCGATGCGCCGGCCATGTAGATGTTCAGCGACTGCGCCTGGTCGATCCACTTCTGGCGACGCGCGGCGGCTTCCACCAGCCACGTGGTTTCCACTTCGAACGCGGTGGCGTAGAGCGCCTTCACGTCTTGCGGCACGCGGTCGATCGGACGCAGCGAACCGTCGAAGTGCTTCAGGTCCATGACCATCACGTCGTCCCACAGGCCCAGGCGCTTCAGGTCGCGCACCAGGTAGTGGTTGATCACGGTGAATTCACCCGACAGGTTCGACTTGACCGACAGGTTGCCGAAGCAGGGTTCGATCGAGGCGTCCACGCCGATGATGTTCGAGATGGTCGCGGTCGGGGCGATCGCCACGCAGTTCGAATTGCGCATGCCGTCGGCCTTGATCTTGGCGCGCAGCGCGTCCCAGTCGAGGGTGGCCGAGCGGTCGACTTCGACGTAACCGCCGCGTGCCTTTTCCAGCAGGTCGAGCGAGTCGATCGGCAGGATGCCCTTGTCCCACAGCGAGCCCTTGTAGCTCGAGTACTTGCCGCGTTCCTTGGCCAGCTCGGTCGACGCCCAGTACGCGTGGTAGCAGATGGCTTCCATCGACTCGTCGGCGAACTGCACGGCGTCTTGCGAGGCGTACGGAATGCGCAGTTCGTACAGCGCGTCCTGGAAGCCCATCAGGCCCAGGCCGACCGGACGGTGGCGCAGGTTGGAGTCGCGCGCCTTCTTCACGGCGTAGTAGTTGATGTCGATCACGTTGTCGAGCATGCGCATCGCGGTCGAGATCGTCTTCTTCAGCTTGACCTGGTCGACCTTGCCGTCCTTCAAGTGCTGCAGCAGGTTCACCGAACCCAGGTTGCACACGGCGGTTTCGGTGTCGCTGGTGTTCAGCGTGATCTCGGTGCACAGGTTCGACGAGTGAACCACGCCGGCGTGCTGCTGCGGCGAGCGCACGTTGCAGGCGTCCTTGAACGTGATCCAGGGGTGGCCGGTCTCGAACAGCATCGTGAGCATCTTGCGCCACATGTCGGTGGCCTGCAGCGTGCGCGCGGGCTTGATCTCGCCGCGGGCGGCCTTTTCCTCGTAGGCGACGTAGGCGCGCTCGAAATCGGCGCCGAACAGGTCGTGCAGGTCAGGCACGTTGGAGGGCGAGAACAGCGTCCAGGTGCCCTTTTCCATCACGCGGCGCATGAACAGGTCGGGGATCCAGTTGGCGGTGTTCATGTCGTGCGTGCGGCGGCGGTCGTCGCCGGTGTTCTTGCGCAGCTCCAGGAACTCCTCGATGTCGAGGTGCCAGGTTTCCAGGTACGTGCAGACCGCGCCCTTGCGCTTGCCGCCCTGGTTCACGGCCACGGCCGTGTCGTTCACCACCTTCAGGAACGGCACCACGCCCTGCGATTCGCCGTTCGTGCCCTTGATGTGGCTGCCGAGCGCGCGCACGCGGGTCCAGTCGTTGCCCAGGCCGCCCGCGAACTTCGAGAGCAGCGCGTTTTCCTTGATCGACTCGTAGATGCCGTCCAGGTCGTCGGGCACGGTGGTCAGGTAGCAGCTGGACAGCTGCGAGCGCAGCGTGCCGGCGTTGAACAGGGTGGGCGTGCTCGACATGAAGTCGAACGACGACAGCACTTCATAGAACTCGATGGCGCGCGCTTCGCGGTCGATCTCGTTGAGCGACAGGCCCATTGCCACGCGCATGAAGAAGGCCTGCGGCAGCTCGATGCGGGTCTTGCGCACGTGCAGGAAGTAGCGGTCGTACAGCGTCTGCAGGCCGAGGTAGTCGAACTGGTTGTCGCGCTCGGCCTTCAGGGCGGCGCCCAGGCGGGGCAGGTCGTACTGCAGCAGCTTCTCGTCGAGCAGGTCGTTCTCCACGCCCTTCTTGATGAACTGCGGGAAGTAGTCGGCGTAGGCGGTGGCACGGTCGACCGGCATCACTTCGCGGCCGATGATCTCCTTGAAGATCGTGTGCAGCAGCAGGCGCGCGGTGGCGAAGGTGTAGTCGGGGTCCTTCTCGATCAGCGTGCGGGCCGCGAGGATGGAGGCCTTGTAGACCTCGTCGAGCGGCACGCCGTCGTACAGGTTGCGCATCGTCTCGGCGACGATCGGCGCGGAGGTGATGCTGTCGCCCAGGCCTTCGCAGGCGGATTCGATCAGGCCCTTGAGCTCGTTCAGGTCGAGCGCCACGCGCTCGCCGTTGTCCAGCACGTGCAGCGCGGGCGTGGCCGGCGTTTCATGCTCGACCTGCTTGGAACGCTCCTGCGTGCGGCGCTCGCGGTACAGCACGTAGGCGCGCGCGATTTCGTGGTGGCCGCCGCGCATCAGGCCGAGCTCGACCTGGTCCTGCACGTCTTCGATGTGGAAGGTGCCGCCGCCCGGACGCGAACGCACCATGGCACGAATCACGCCTTGCGTGAGCGTGTCGACCGTTTCGCGCACGCTGGCCGAAGCCGCGCCCTGGGTGCCGTGCACGGCCAGGAAGGCTTTCATCATCGCGATGGCGATCTTGTTCGGCTCGAACGGCACCACGGCGCCGTTGCGGCGAATGATCTGGTAGTGCGCAAGGTTCTGGCCGGCGGGCGAGCCGGCCGTGTCTCGCTGCTGCTGCACAGGCATCGCGGGCACGGCGCGCGGGGTCGATTGGGGGTTCAGGGCTGTTTGCATTCGCATCCTCTCGGTTGGCAATTCTTGTTGGGTGGCGGCGCCTTGGCTGAGCGTCGCGCCGGTGCTGACGACCGGACGGAGGACACTATATCTAGGGTCTGGATGCCCTACAAGCCACTACAGGTAGTGTTTTCCTTCGGATACACACACCGTCGAAATTGCATTCGACGAGGCCCATCGCCAGAGATGCCGCGTGAATACTGGCCTATGTTCTCGCAACCCGCATGGCGCTTGGCTTGCAGGCCGATTTGGGCTTGCAGCCCGCATGGTTGCTGGGTGCGGCGTTTGCAATTCGCGCACGGATGTACTCGCCGCGCAGCGCATCGCGGCCCGTCACGCGATTGAAAAAATTAGCGGCCCGCCACCGGCGCCGGAAACATCTGTGGATTCCAGCCGAGTTGTTCGCGCAGCAGCCGCCAGTCGAAGCCGGCGCCGGGGTCCTGCTTGCGGCCCGGCGCGATGTGCTCGTGGCCCGCGATGTGCGCGATCGGGTAGTGCTGCGCGAGCGCGGCGCACAGGCTCGCGAGCGTTTCGTATTGCGCCTCCTCGAACCGCTGTCCCTCGAGGCCTTCGAGCTCGATGCCGATGGAGTCGTCGTTGCAGTTGGCGCGGCCGCGCCACGACGACACGCCGGCGTGCCAGGCGCGGTCGTCGCAGCTCACGAATTGCCAGAGCTCGCCGTTGCGCCGCACGTAGAAATGCGAGGACACCTCCAGGCCGCGGATCGTCTGGAAGTAGGGGTGCGCGTCCCAGTCGAGCCGGTTGGTGAAGAGCTGCTGCACCGCGTCGCCGCCGTATTCGCCGGGCGGCAGGCTGATCGAGTGCAGCACGATGAGGTCTGTCGGCGCTGCGGTTGTGCCCGGTGCGGCCGACGGGCGCGGGCCGAAGTTGGGCGAGCGCAGCGCCTTCGCGAAACGGTACCAGCCGGCTTGCCAGAGGCCGTCGTGCGGGCCTGCATTCAGGCGGCTGTCGTTGCCGCCGGCAGTGTCTTCAGTCGTCGGCATGGCTGCTCGCGCCATCGTCGCCGTTGGGCGTGGTGATGCCCAGCCGCGCGATGCGGTAGCGGATCTGCCGCAGGCTCATGCCCAGGCGCGCGGCGGCGGCGGTGCGGTTGAAGCCGCTCTCGTGCAGCGCGCGCACGAGGATCTCGCGTTCCTGCTGGTCGAGGTAGGCCTGCAGGTCGGACGGCAGCGGCGGCGGCGCGGCCTTGGAGGCGGCGGGCGCGGCAGGCATGGGCGCGACCGGCGCGGCGAATGCGGCGGGCGCGGGGAACGCCGGCATCAGCGGTGCCGGCGCGGACGCCGCGGCTTCGGCGGCGGCGGTGAAGCCGCCCATCAGGTCGAGGTGAAGCTCGTCGCCGTCGTTCAGCGCGACGGCGCGGTGCAGCAGGTTCTCGAGCTCGCGCACATTGCCGTCCAGCGGATGCATCGCGAGGCGGCGCAGCAGGTCGGCCGACAGGTGCGGCACCGGCAGCCCCCCGTCCTGCGCGATGCGCGCGAGCAGCGCGGCGCACAGCGCGGGCAGGTCTTCGCGGCGCTCGCGCAGCGCGGGCACCGCGATCTCGATCACGTTGAGGCGGTAGAAAAGGTCTTGCCGGAAGCGGCCGGCCTGCACTTCGGCGTGCAGGTCCTTGTGGGTGGCGCTGACGATGCGCACGTCGACCGCTTCTTCCTGCGTGGAGCCGATCGAGCGCACGCTGCGCTCTTGGATCGCGCGCAGCAGCTTCGACTGCATGGCCAGCGGCAGGTCGCCGATTTCGTCGAGGAACAGCGTGCCGGCGCTCGCGGCCTGGAAGTAGCCGTCGCGGTCCTGCGAGGAGCCGGTGTACGAGCCCTTCTTCGCGCCGAAGAATTCGGCCTCGAGCAGGTTCTCGGGAATCGCGCCGCAGTTCACCGCCACGAACGGGCCGTCGCTGCGCTGGCTGCAGGCGTGCACCGCGCGCGCCACCAGTTCCTTGCCGGTGCCCGACTCGCCGCGCACCAGCACCGGCGCCATGCCGCGCGCCACCTTCGCGATGCGCGACTTCACGAGGCGCATGGGTTCGGATTCGCCTACCAGCCGGTCGAGCGCGGCGATGCCGGTGCCCGAGGTGACGGGGAGCATGTCACCAGGATTGCCGCTCGCGGGCACCGCCTGCACGGCGCGCACCGGCACCTGCGGCACCTGCAGTGCCTGGCGCGCCTGCACGGCGGACGCGACCACCGCGCGGAACTGCTTCAGGTCGACCGGCTTGGTCAGGTAGTCGAAGGCACCCGCCTTCAACGCCTCGACCGCGTTCTCGGCCGAGCCGTAGGCCGTCATCACCACGCAGCGCTCGCTGCGCTGGTCTTTCTGGATGCGGTGGATGATCTCCATGCCCTGTCCGTCGGGCAGCCGCATGTCGGTGATCACCGCGTCGAAGCGGCCGGCCTCCAGGTGCTGCCACGCTTCCGACACGCTGCCCGCGGCCTCGACGCGATAGCCTTCGCGCAGCAACGTCAGCTCGTACAGGGTGCGCAGGTCGGGTTCGTCGTCGATGACCAGGATCTGCGCCGGCCGCTGCGTGGAAGGGGTGGGAATGCTCACGGCGCTATTGTGTCAGCCGGTTTTCGCTCACGGCGAAGCTGACGAAGAATTCATTGCCCTCGGGCCCGCCCGGCACCAGCGCGCGGCGCTCGTAGCCGATGGTGGCGCCGTGCCGGCGGCACAGCTCGCGGCACAGGAACAGGCCGAGCCCGCTGGAGCGGCTCTCGGAAGAAAAGAAGGGTTCGAACAGGTGGCGCTGCACCGCCGGCTCCAGCGGCGCGCCGTCGCTCCACACCATCAGGCTGGGGCGCACGGAGCTGCCGCGCTGCAGCGTCGTCAGCACCTGGATCGAGCCGTCCTGCTTGCCCGCGTAGCGCGCGGCGTTGTCCAGCAGGTTGACCATCAGGCGGCGCAGGTGTTCGGCGTCGAAGCGCACGTCGCTGCCGGCCGCGTCGAGCGAGACCAGCACGCCCTTGCGCTGCGTCTGGCGCACCCACTCCTCGGCCAGCACCTGCACCGCGGGGTCGAGCACCACCTGCTCGCCCAGTGACAGCACCCGCTGCTGGCGCGCGCGAGAGACGTCGAGCACGTCGTCCACGATGCGCGCGAGCCGCTGCGCGTTGTGCTGCACCATGCTCGTGAGCTTGCGGTGCGCGGGGTCGGTCAGGTCTTCGGCGAGCAGCGCGCTGGCCTGCGTGATGGCGGCCAGCGGGTTGCGGATTTCATGCGCCACCGCCGCCGACATGCGGCCCATGGCGGCCAGCTTCTCGGTGCGGATGCGCGCCTCGAGCTCGCGCAGGTCCTGCAGGAACATCACGCACAGGCTGTCGACGTGCCGGTCGCTGGTGGGCGTGAGCCGCGTGCGCACGCGCACCTCGCGCGCCGCGCCGCGCGCCTGCGCCACCGGGATCTCCTCGGTCTGCGGCGCCCGGCGCGCGAAGGTCTGGCGCGCCAGCGCGGCCAGCGCATGCCAGGCGGGCTGCGTGTGCAGCGGGAACGGCAGCATGAGTTTCGCCAGGCCCTGGCCCAGGATGGCGTCGGCCGCCGGGTTGGCCGCGTGCACCAGGCCTTCGGCGTCGATCACCAGCACGCCTTCGCTGAGCGTCTCGATCACCAGGTCGTTGACCTCCGCCTGCATCTGCGCGCTGCTGCGGTTGCGCTGCGCCACGGCCTCCTCGCGCGTCAGCCGGCGGGCCAGTTCGTGCGCCAGCAGCGCCACCACGAACAGGCCGGTGCCGGTGAGCGCGGCCTGCACGAAGCGCGTGGACGAGTCGATCGGCTGCTGCAGCCAGTGCCAGCCCGCGTCGGCCAGCAGCAGCAGCGTGACGCTGGCCGTGGTGCCCAGGCTCACGGTCATGGTGCCGAGCACCGCGCTCATCAGCACCGGCAGCGCGAACAGCGGCGTGTAGTTGACGTTGCCGCCCTGCAGCACCTGCAGCGCGGTGAAGGCGGCGAGGTCGATGCCGATGGTCAGCAGCCACAGCGCGGTGAAGCTGCGGATCGGCGGCTGGAAACGCGTGTAGCGCATGCCCAGCCAGCTGGCGACCAGGTAGAGGCAGGAGATCGCGACGGCCAAGGGCTGCACCGTCTGGCCCATGGCATAGGCCACGCCCTGCAGCAGCATCAGCACCAGCGCGACGAAGCAGCGCGCGCCCATGAAGCCGCGCCACAGCCGGATCAGAGCGGAGCTTTCGCCGGAGCCGGGGTCGAGCACGTCCCAGTCGGTGACGGGATCGCCGCGCGACCAGAGGGAGGAGCTCATTTCGCCGAGGCGGCTTCGCGGTGCGAGGTGCTGCAGTAGACCGCGCCGCCCGGCCCCGCGATGGCATCGGTTGCGGGCAGGTGCAGCCCGCAGTGGGCGCAGCGCACCATGGCCTGCGGTGCGCCGACCTGCGTGGGCGCGCGTTGCTGGGCCTTGGCCGCGCGCTCGCGCATTGCTTCACGCATTTCTTCGCGCCGGTTCTTGCGCCAGAGCCAGATCGCGACCCAGAGGACCGCGAGAACGAGGAGGTATTTCATACAGGAGGACGCGCGAGCACCACTTCGAGCACGAAGCGAGAGCCCACGTAGGCCAGCAGCAGCAGGGCCGAGCCGGCGTACAGCACACGGCGCGCCGTGCGCCCGCGCCAGCCGAAGCGGGCCCGCCCGACCAGCAGGATGGCGAAGGTGATCCAGGCGAGCACCGAGAAGATCGTCTTGTGGTCCCACTTCCAGGCGCGGCCGGCCGCGCCGTAGAGCTGTTCGCTGAACAGCAGGCCGGCCAGCAGCGTGGCCGACAGCAGCACGAAGCCGGCGGTGACGAAGCGGAAAGTGAGCCGTTCGAGCGTGAGCAGCGGCACGCCGCCCTGCGGCTCGGCGGTGGCCAGGCGGATCTGCTTCTCGGCCCGGGTGATCAGCCAGGCGTGCACCACGGCCGCGGCAAAGAGCCCGTACGAGGCGATGCCCAGCGCCAGGTGCAGCGGCAGCCAGGGCGACGCCGTGACGTGCAGCGGCGTGCCGGGGAACAGGATGGCCAGCAGCACGGCCGCCGCGCCCAGCCAGGCGAGCGCGCGGCGCACCTTCAGCTGCGGGTACATGCGGCTTTCGACGGCATAGACGGTGAGCACCAGCCACGCGGTGACCGACAGGGCAGGGGCGAAACCGAAGCGCGGGTCGCTGCCGATCAGGCCGTGGGCCAGCACCGCGGCGTGCAAAAGCCATGCGATGCCGAGGGCCCATCGGGTCGATTGGCGGCTCAATCTGGCGCCGGCGGCGGCGACAAAACCGTAGGCAACCGCGGTGGCGATGCCCAGCGCCACGCCGAGCGGGGAGGGGATCGCTAAAATCATCGGCCGGAGTGTACCGGCTCGCCCTTGCGTTCCCCGCGCCCGACTTCAAGTTCTCTCCTCGTCTCCAAGACTTCTCCATCCGGCCCGCTGCAGCGGGCAGCAAGGCATCCCGCTCATGGCCACCGCCCTCACAGAAAAGTTCTCCCGCCTCGTCAAGACGATGAGCGGCCAGGCCCGCATCACCGAAAGCAACGTGCAGGACATGCTGCGCGAAGTGCGCATGGCGCTGCTGGAAGCCGACGTGGCGCTGCCCGTGGTGCGCGACTTCGTCGCCCGCGTGAAAGACAAGGCGCTCGGCCAGGAAGTGCTGGGCTCGCTCAAGCCGGGCCAGGCGCTGGTCGGCATCGTCAGCCGCGAACTCGCCGCCACCATGGGCGAGGGCGTGTCCGACATCAACCTCGCCGCGCAACCGCCCGCCGTGATCCTCATGGCCGGCCTGCAGGGCGCGGGCAAGACCACCACCACGGCCAAGCTGGCCAAGCACCTGATCGAGAAGCGCAAGAAGAAGGTGCTCACCGTGTCGGGCGACGTGTACCGCCCGGCCGCCATCGAGCAGCTCAAGACCGTCACCCGGCAGGCCGGCGCCGAATGGTTCCCGAGTACGCCCGACCAGAAGCCGCTGGACATCGCGCGCGCCGCGCTCGACCACGCCAAGCGCCACTACTTCGACGTGCTGCTGGTCGACACGGCCGGCCGCCTGGCCATCGACGAAGTGCTGATGACCGAAATCAAGCAGCTGCACGGCGAGCTCGATCCGGTCGAAACGCTGTTCGTGGTCGATGCCATGCAGGGCCAGGACGCGATCAACACCGCCAAGGCCTTCAAGGAGGCGCTGCCGCTCACCGGCATCATCCTGACCAAGACCGACGGCGACTCGCGCGGCGGTGCGGCGCTGTCGGTGCGCCAGGTCACGGGCGTGCCGATCAAGTTCGCCGGCACCAGCGAGAAGATCGACGGCCTGGAAGTGTTCGACGCCGAGCGCCATGCGGGCCGCATCCTGGGCATGGGCGACATCGTCGCGCTGGTCGAGCAGGTCACGGCCGGCGTCGACGTGGCGGCGGCGCAGAAGCTCGCGGCCAAGGTCAAGAGCGGCGCGGGCTTCGACCTGAACGACTTCCTGGGCCAGCTGCAGCAGATGAAGCAGATGGGCGGCCTGTCGAGCCTGATGGACAAGCTGCCCACGCAGATGGCCGCCAAGGCGACCGAGGCCGACATGACGCGCGCCGAGCGCGACATCCGCCGCAAGGAAGGGATCATCCAGAGCATGACCCCGCTGGAGCGCCGCAAGCCCGAGCTGCTGAAGGCCACGCGCAAGCGCCGCATCGCGGCCGGCGCGGGCGTGCAGGTTCAGGAAGTGAACCGCCTGCTCAACGAGTTCGAGCAGATGCAGGGCATGATGAAGAAGATGAAGGGCGGCGGCCTCATGAAGATGATGAAGAAGATGGGCGGCATGAAGGGCATGGGCGGCATGGGCGGCCCCGGCGGCCCGAAGCTCCCGTTCTAGGCGACCGCTTCATCCCCTCATATATATAAGAAGGCCCGCCGGTTCGCACCGGCGGGCCTTCTGTCTCGGGCCCTGCGCGCTCAGGTCTGCGGGCTTAGCTCTGCACCTCGTAGACCGTCTCGTGCGCCTCCACCGGCGCGGGCAGTTCCCAGCGATGCAGCATGCGCTCGATGCCCGCGTTCGACAGCGTCGTGTCGCGCTCGCGGTTGCGGCGCATCAGCTCCGCATGCGGCACCTCGAGGTACACCAGCTCGATCTGCGCGTGGTAGTTCCACAGCAGGTCGAGCGTCTTGGTGCGCATCTGCTCGCTCAGGTGCGTCGCGTTCCACACGAAGCGCTCCTGCTTGCGCAGCAGCGCCTTGGCCTGGTCGACCGCGTGGTGCGCGGCCATGCCGTCGTTCTCGCCGTGCTTCAACCCGAGCTCGGCGCGCGCATCGTCGAAAGACACCACCGGCCAGCCCTTGCGCTGCTGCGCCACCCAGTGGTTCTTGCCGCTGGCCGGCAGGCCGCACATCACCGTCACGCGCGAGCCCGCGTTCTGGAACAGCGGGTAGTCGGGGCTGGTGTCGGTACCGCGAAAGTAGGCCAGGCGCGTGTGCGCGTCGGCCATCGGGCGCGGGCCGTTCCAGCAGCCTTCTTCCTGCGCGAGTTCCTCGAACAGCGCGATGTCGGCCATGCTGTCGGCGCGCTTTTCGTAGTGGCGCCCGCGCATGTCGCAGCGCGCCACGCAGCACAGGTCGGGCAGGCTCAGCTCCCAGGAGAGCCTGTGCACCAGCCACTCGGGCCGCACGCCCTTGCGCGAGGCGAAGGCATGGAACGGCAGCTGGTGCACCGCGATGATCCGGCACACGGCTTCGCGCAGCGCGAACGGCACGCGCGCCTTCCACATCAGCACGCGCACGTCGACCGCGCCGCGGCGCGAGTGGCCGGGCTGGCCGATGCGGCCGCTGGCGGCGTCGATCACCGTGGTGTCGGGCTTGGCGATGTCGTGCAGCAGGCAGGCCATGAACAGCACGAAGCGGCCGTCGGCATCGGCGCGCTGGTAGTGCGCGTCCTGCAGCAGCGCGTCGAGCACCATGCGCGTGTGGATGCCGACGTTGCCTTCGGCGTGGTAGTACGGGTCTTGCGGCGTTTCTTCGAGGCGCAGCAGCTCCGGCAGCAGGTCGCAGCATTGCGCCCAGTCGGTGCCCTGGCCGGGCGCGGGCACCAGCGCGCGCAGGTCGTCATGCGTCATTTCTGTCTCCCTGTCGTTGTCAGCCCGGCCGGGTCGCGCAAGGTGCGCAGGCCCAGGTCTTGCCATGTCACCGGCGGCGTCGGCGCGTAGAGGTCCGCGCCCGGCGCCAGCTGGTTGGGCAGCACCGGCCGGCGGCTGTGGTGCGAGCCCGAGTCGAGGATGGTCTGCACGAAGTCCGGACGCACCCACTTGTAGCGGCCCGTCACCTCGCCGTTCAGCTCGGTCTTGAGGTACAGGCCCTCGGCCAGGTCCGACAGGTCGGTCTGCTGACGCACCAGCTCGAGCGGCTGGCCTTCGTGCGCCACCGCCTGTTCGAAGGCGCGCTGCCAGCCGGCGCTGCGCGCAAGAGAAGGCCGCACGAGCGCGCGCAAGGCCTTCGCATGGCGCGGCATCTCGCCGTCGTACAGCACCGGCACCGGCAGCACCGGGCCGCCTTCGAGCAGCGCATGGCGCGCCGGTGTCGAGAGGAAGCGTTGCGCCTGCCGGTCGTAGACGTCGAACTCCAGGAAGAACGCCGGCAACCGGTCGTACCAGCAGCTGTGCTTGGCGAAGCACCACTCGCCGTACATCACGTAGCGATCTTCGAGGCGCTCCAGCAGCGCCGCTTCATGCGCGGCGGCCCAGTGCTTGAACAGGTTGAACTGGCGCTCGCCGGCGCCGCCCGCGAGGTAGTGGCCGCGCGACTGCAGCAGCAGTTCGCCCGCCGAGGTGAACGACACGGCGGCATTGGCGCCATCGAGCTTTTCCTCGATGACCACCTGCATGCCGTGCAGCGCGGACAACGGCGCCTGGGCGTCGTCGCTGTCGCCCGCTTGCAGCCGCGAGCCTTCCAGGTGCGCCGTACGCGGGTACTTGAGCAGCGGGATCGATGAAAGGGAAGAGAGAGGAAACACGTTTGTTCTCCGGATGAAAACCAGGAAGAACCGACAACGTGCGGGAGCGAAGCTGAGAGAGATCGGGAGCGACTTGCACGGCCGTGGTGTGGGGCCGTGCCTGGTCAGTGGGTACGCAGCTTGGCGCCCGACATGACCAGCAATGAAGCGGTGTTGTCGGCGTCAGAGAGTGATGACGGCGAATCGGGGCACTTGGCGCTCCAGTGAAGGCTGAGGTTGAAAGAGGCGCGGATTCTATAGGCAGACCGCGCCGCGATGGAAGGGCACCGATGCGTGAAAGCGTCAGTCGCGCTCGGTCGTCTTCAGCCGTCCTCAGTCGTCGTTCGTGCCGAACATCGCCTCGGGCAGCCCGGGCACGTCGACCTCCACGGCCAGCAAGGCGCCGGCCAGCGTCTCGCGCGCCAGCACCTCGGGCGCGATCATCTTGGTGGCGGTGGTGATGTAGAGCGTCTTCAGTTCCGGTCCGCCCAGGCACACGCAGGTCGGGTGCGTCACCGGCAGCTCGATCACGCGGTCGACCGCGCCCGAGGGCGCGTAGCGCACCACGCGGTGGCCCGCGAACACCGCGTTCCACACGTAGCCTTCGCTGTCGACGCAGGCACCGTCGGGCCGGCCGCGCTGCTCCGTGTAGTCCACGAACACGCGCCGGTTCGACAGCGCGCCGCTCGCCGCGTCCAGGTCGAACGCGAACAGCTTGAAGCGCCGCGTGTCCGACATGTAGAGCGTGCGGCCGTCCGGCGACACGCACACCGAGTTGGTGACGATGATGTCGTCGAACAGCCACTGCGGCGTACCGTCGGCCTCGACGCGGTAGAAGCTGCCGAGCGGCTTCTCGATGGCGGCGTCCATGGTGCCGATCCACAGCCGGCCCTGGCGGTCGCAGCGGCCGTCGTTGAGCCGCGTGCCCTTGCCGGGCGGCTCGACCTCGGCGATGCGCTCCAGCGTTCGCGTCGCGGGGTCGAAGCGGTGCAGCGTGTTGTCCAGCGCCAGCACGAAGCCGCCGCGGCGGTGCAGCGCGAGGCCGCCGAGGAAGGTGCTCTGCGCAAACTCGAACACCTGGTGCTCGCCGGTGCGCTCGTCGAAGGACTGCAGCCTGGGCCGCTCGATGTCGATCCACCAGACGCGCTCGCTGCGCGGGCACCAGATCGGCGTTTCGCCCAGCTGGTCGCGGGGGTTGACGAGGCAGCGCACGTCGTCCGTCATGGGTGTGTGGCTCTCCTTCACATCGTGTCCGGCAGTTCGATGCGGCGGATGTCGCCGAGCAGGAACACGTACGACAGCGCACCCAGCAGCGCCAGCACCGCCATGAAGGCCAGCGCCCAGACGAAGGAGCCGGTGCTGCCCACGATGAAGCCGATGACCAGCGGCGTCGTGATGCCCGACAGGTTGGTCATGAAGTTGTAGATGCCGCCCGTGAGGCCCATGAGCCGGGTCGGCGCGATGTCGGCAATGACGACCCAGCCCAGCCCGACCATGCCCTGGCCGAAGAACGCGACCGACAGGATGGCGATCACCACCTCGTCGCGGTCGACGTAGTTGGCCGCCACGATGGTCGAGGCCAGCAGCAGGCCCGCCACGATCGGCAGCTTGCGCGCCAGGTTGGCCGAGCCGGTGCGCGTGAGCAGGCGGTCGGACAGCCAGCCGCCGAACATCACGCCCACGCCGGCCGCAATGAAGGGCAGCACCGCGAAGAAGCCGACCTTGACCCAGCCCATGTGGCGCTCGGTGGCCAGGTAGGTGGGGAACCAGGTCACGAAGAACACCAGCGTGGCGTTGCCCGCGAACTGGCCGATGCTGGCGCCCCAGATCTGGCGGTACGACAGCAGCAGCCGCACGTTGGCCCACGAGAAGGGCACGGTCTGCTCGCGCTTGGCGGCCAGGCCGCCGCCGGCTTCGATGTGGGCGAGCTCGGCGCGGTTGGCCCAGCGGCTGTCGCCCGGCTCGCGGTAGCAGGCCCACCACACGGCGCCGAACGCGATGCCCACCAGCCCCACGATGATGAACAGCGCCTGCCAGCCGTACATGCCCATGATGTAGAAGAGCAGCGGGCTGAAGAACGCCAGCCCCACGTACTCGCCCACCGTGTAGATGCTGGTGGCGCGCGCCCGCTCCTTCTGCGGGAACCAGGTGCTCACGATGCGGCTGTTGGCGGGGAAGCAGGGCGCCTCGGAAATGCCCAGGCCCAGTCGCATCGCGACCAGGCTGTAGAGCCCGGTCGCGAAACCCTGCAGCAGCGTGAACAGCGACCAGAAGGTCAGCGAGAGAAAGTAGGTGAGCTTGTTGCCGAAGCGGTCCAGGAACACGCCGCCCGGAATCTGCGCGGCCGCGTAGGTCCAGGCGAAGGCCGAGAACACGAAGCCCATCACGGCGGGCGACAGCCCCAGGTCCTTGGTCAGCGTGGGCGCGGCGATGCCGAGCACCGTGCGGTCCAGGTAGTTGATCATGGTGCCGGTGGCCAGCAGTGCGAGGATGCCGAAGCGCGCGCGCGTGGGCGCCTCGGTGGTGGCGCCCGCGGCGGGCGTTGCAGTGGTGGTGTTCATGTCTGGGGGTTCGCGGAAGTGTTCTTCGCCACGAAGCGCAGCACGCTCTCGATGACGTTGGCGCGCAGGCGCGCGACGTTGCCGGGCGCATCGAGCTGGATGCCGAAGAGCGCGGAGAAGGTGTCGCGGTTGGACACGTTGTAGAAGCTCATCGCGCTGATCTGCCAGTGGATGTCCACCGGCTCGATGCCGTCGCGGAACACGCCCGCCTCGACACCGCGCCGGTAGATGCGCGCCACGCGCTCGACGGCGGCCGCGCTGAGTTCGCGGATGACGCCCGATTGCTTGAGGAAGCGCGCCTCGTGGATGTTCTCGATCGTCACCAGCCGCACGAAGTCGCGGTTCTGGAAGTGGTGGTCGAAGCGGAAGCCGACCATGCGGCGCATCGCTTCCTCGGGGGGCGCGTGGTCGAAGTCGAGTTCGCTCTCCACGCTGCGCACGCGGCGGTAGACGTTCTCGAGCACCGCGAGGTACAGGCCCTCCTTGTCCCCGAAGTAGTAGTAGATGAGGCGCTTGCTGCAGTCGGTCTTGCTTGCGATCTCGTCCACGCGCGCGCCGGCCAGGCCGTGCTGCGAGAACTCGGCGGTGGCGACCTCGATGATGTTCTGGCGGTTCGCCTCGGGGTTGACGACGCGCGCGGCGCTTTTGCGCGGCGGCGGTGGTGGCGGCGTCGACGGTGTTGGGGCGTCGTCGCCGGGTGCGGGTCGGGGTGCGGGCATTTGCTATGTACCAGTTAGTACATAGCAATGTACCGGATGGTACAAAGGCCCGGAACCCGGGTAACTACCGAGGCGGCAGCGCGTACGCGACCACGTAGTCGCCGCGGTCCACCGACTGCCGCGCGCCGCCCGCGCTCACCACCACGTACTGCCTGCCGGTCTTGGGCGACACGTAGGTCATCGGCCCCGACTGGCTGCCCACGGGCAGGCGCGCCTTCCAGATTTCCTTGCCGCTCGCCGTGTCGAACGCGCGCAGGTAGAAGTCCTGCGTGCCCGCGAAGAACAGCAGGCCCGACTGCGTGGCCAGGGACGCGCCCAGGGTGGGCATGCCGATGGGAATCGGCAGGTGCATGCGGATGCCCAGCGGGCCGGTGTCCTTCACCGTGCCCACCGGCACCTGCCACACCAGCTTGCGCGTCTTCAGGTCGATGGCCGACATCGTGCCGAAGGGCGGTGCCTGGCACGGAATGCCCAGCTGCGACAGGAAGCGCTCGCGCATCGCGCCGTAGGGCGTGCCTTCCTGCGGCACCACGCCCATCTCGATGCCGCTGGCACCGGGCTTGATGTTGGCGCGCGGGATCATGTAGTTGGCCAGGCCCAGGCGCATGTCGTTCACGAACATGTAGCTGCTGGTCGGGTCGACCGACACGCTGCCCCAGTTCATGCCGCCCAGCGAACCCGGGAACTGCAGCGCGCGGTCCAGGCCCGGCGGCGTGTACACGCCTTCATGGCGCATGCCCTTGAAGGCGATGCGGCACAGCAGCTGGTCGAAGGGCGTGGCGCCCCACATGTCGGACTCGCTCAGTGTCTTGTTGCCGATGGAGGGCATGCCCACCGAGAAGGGCTGCGTCGGCGAATAGCGCTCGCCGGGCACGTTGCCCTGCGGCACCGGGCGCTCCTGCACTTCGGCGATCGGCTTTCCGGTCTCGCGGTTGAGCAGGAAGATCTCGCCCTGCTTGGTGACCTGCGCGAGCGCGGGCTGCGTGCCGCCGTTGCCGTCGGGAATGTCATAGAGCAGCGGCTGCGCGGGCAGGTCGAAGTCCCACAGGTCGTGGTGCGTGGTCTGGAAGGTCCAGCGCACCTTGCCGCTCTTCGCGTCGAGCGCGACCACCGACGAGCTGTACCTGTCGTCCAGCGGCGTGCGCTCACCGGCCCAGAAGTCGGGCGTGGCGTTGCCGGTGGGCAGGTAGACCAGGCCCAGCTTCGCATCGAAGGACATGGCCGACCACACGTTGGGCGTGCCGCGCGTGTAGGTCTGGCCGGGCGGCGGCAGGCGCGTGACGGCGGGGTTGCCCGGGTCCCAGGCCCAGGCCAGCTCGCCGGTGACGGCGTTGTACGCGCGCACCACGCCGGGCGGCTCGTCGGTGGAGAAGTTGTCGGCCACGCGGCCGCCGACCACCACCAGGTCGCCCGCGACCAGCGGGGTGGAGGTCTGCTGGTAGTAGCCGTCCTTCACCTCGCCCATGCCGACCTTGAGGTCGACGGTGCCTTGCTTGCCGAAGCCGGCGCAGGGCTTGCCGGTGGCGGCGTCGACGGCGATCAGGCGTGCGTCGGTGGTGGGCAGCAGCAGGCGCTGGCGGCAGGCCGCGGGGGCGGCGGCTTCAGCGGTTGCAGCCGGGGAAGGTGCAGGTGCAGGTGTCGACGCTGCCGCAGCGGGCGCCGACGCTGAAGTTTCCACCTTCGTCTCCGCGGCTTTGGCGGCGTCCTGGTCGTGATAACCCAGGCCGCGGCAGCGCTGCCAGTTCGGCGCGGTGGCTTTCGGGTCGTACTTCCAGAGCTCGGCGCCGGTGTCGGCGTCGAGCGCGACGATCTTGCTGTAGGCCGTGCACACGTACACCGTGCTGCCGATCTGCAGCGGCGTGTTCTGGTCTTCCGCGCCCGAGCCGTTGCTTTGCGGCACATCGCCGGTGTGGGCGGTCCAGGCGACCTGCAGCCGGCCGATGTTGTCCTTGTTGATCTGGTCGAGCGCCGCGAAGCGGTTGCCCGCGGTGGTGTTGCCCCAGTGGCGCCAGTCCTTCTGCGCCTCTTGCGGGTTGACGGGCACGACGGCCGGCGCGGGGCCCTGTGCGGCGATCACCGGCGTGGGCACGAAGGCGTAGCCGCCGGTCGCGAGCAGCGCGACCGCCAGCACGGCCGCCACCGCAAGGGCGCCGCGCCCGGCGGTGCCGCCCGCGCGGCGCACCAGCGCCGGGTAGGCCAGCGCGACCAGCAGGCCGAGCACCGCGAAGGCGGCCAGCCGCGAGACCAGCGGCCAGAAATGCCAGCCAGCTTCCCACACGGCCCACACGGCGGTAGCCGCGAACGTCAGCGCGAAGAGCCAGGCGCCGGTGGCGCGGCGCTTGGCGATGAGCAGGCCGGCCACCAGCAGCGAGAGCCCGGCCAGCACGAAGTACCAGCTGCCGCCGAGCGCGGCGAGGTAGGCGCCGCCGACCGCGAGGTACGCGCCCATCAGCATGGCGAGCACGCCGAGCGCCACCAGCGCCGGGGGCGTGACGAAGCGCCAGAACCGCGATTGCCGGACCACCGGCGCCTGTTTTTCCGTCATGGATCGAACCCCCTTGCTTGGCCGTTGCGCGGCTGCGAACAGCCGCCGAAACCGGGAATTTTCGCCGATCCTAGGGTTTACCCTTATCAAGACCGGATTTGACCCACGCACCCGTGCGGACGGGCTCAGTCTGCGCCATGAAAAAAGCCGGCGCAATGGCCGGCTTCTTGGGGGGAGGCTGAAGCTTGCTTCAGCGTCGTTCCGCGTCCTTCAGCAAGGCATGGCGCCTCAGGCGGTGGCCAGGGCGGCCGGGCGGGCCAGGCGCACGGCGTGCATCCAGGCGCGGCGCAGCACGGCGGGCGAACGCGATTCCTCGGGGATCAGCAGGAAGCCGCGGTCGCGCAGCGTGGTGCCCAGCGCGATCTGGCTGGTCAGCACGGTCAGCGGGATCGCCAGCAGCAGCGGCAGGCCCACGGGCATCAGCCAGATCAGCGCGCTCGGGTCGATCATGGCGACACCCACGGCCAGCATGGCGATCACCAGGGTCATGGGGGCCAGCTGCGCGGCAGCGACCTTCCACGGCACGGCGGCGGCTTCACGCGGGGGCGACTTCCAGTCGAGCTTGATGCCGGTGAGGGCGACCAGCACGAACAGCGAGTGGGCCAGCATGCGCACCGGGGCTTGCACGATGGCCAGGCCGCTTTCGAGCAGCGAGCTCTTCACCAGGCCCCACACACCGCCGTACTGGCGTTGTTCGCCGCGCATCAGCACGGCGGCGATGCCCAGCACGCGCGGCAGGAACAGCAGGCACAGGGTCCAGACCCACAGGCCGGCCAGCTCGGCGGGCAGCACGCTCCAGCTGGACACCAGGCTCGAGCCGCTCAGCCACAGGGCAGTGCCCAGCGTCAGGAAGGCCAGCCACAGGGGCGCCGAAACATAGGCCATGGTGCCGGTCACGAACATCGCGCGGTGCACGGGGTGAATGCCGGGCTCCATCATCAGGCGGGCGTTCTGCAGGTTGCCCTGGCACCAGCGGCGGTCGCGTTGCAGCTCGGCCAGCAGGTCCGGCGGTTGCTGTTCGTAGCTGCCGACCAGGTCGGACACCAGCCACACGTTGTAGCCGGCACGGCGCATCAGCGCGGCTTCCACGAAGTCGTGCGACATGATGCCGCCCGACATGCCGCCGGTGCCCTTGATCGGGGCCAGCGCGCAATGCTTCATGAAGGGTTCGACGCGGATGATGGCGTTGTGGCCCCAGTAGTGCGACTCGCCCAGTTGCCAGAACTGCATGCCCAGCGTGAACAGGCGGCCCGTCACGCGGGAAGCGAATTGCTGTGCGCGGGCGTGCAGCGTGACGTGGCCGATGGCCTGCGTCGCGGTCTGGATGATGCCGGCGGTGGGGTTGGCTTCCATCAGCTTGACCATCGAGGTCAGGCAGTCGCCGCTCATCACCGAGTCGGCGTCGAGCACGACCATGTAGCGGTAGTCCTTGCCCCAGCGGCGGCAGAAGTCGGCCACGTTGCCGGCCTTGCGGTGCGTGCGGCGGGTGCGCAGGCGGTAGTACACCTCCACCTGTGGCTGGTTCGGGCTGTCGGCCAGCGCGGCGCGCAGGTCTTCCCAGGCGGCGCGCTCGGCGGCGGCGGTCTCGGGGTTGTAGCTGTCGGACAGCACGAACACGTCGAACTGCCTGGCGTGGCCGGTGGCCGCGACCGATTCGCAGGTGGCGCGCAGGCCGGCGAACACGGTGGCCACGTCCTCGTTGCAGATCGGCATGATGATCGCCGTGCGTGCCTCGGGGTTCATCGGGTGGTTGGCCACCTGCTTGACCGACAGGGCGTGCTTGTCACCGCGCACGGAGACATAGAAGCCCATCAGCGCGGTCACGAAGCCGGTGACGACCCAGCCCGAGAGCAGGCCGTACAGGCCGATCTGGCCGTATTCGAGCCAGACGTTGTCGTAGTCGGGCTGCACGCCGGCGAACAGCGACGACGCGATCACGGTGCTCAGCAGGGTGAGCATCATGAAGGCGAAGCGGCGTTGGCCAGCGGCACGCTGCCAGGGTTGCCTGGCTTGCGCTGCCTGGGGAGCGGCTTCGGCTTCGGCATTGCGGCCGGCACCGAGCTTCACCAGGGCGGCGGTGCCCAGGCTGTTCCAGAAACCGCGCCAGGGGCGCGGCGTCATCGAGCCGCGGTTGATCGGAGGCGCGGTCACCGCATTGGGGTGGCGTTCTTCACGGACCGCGCTGCGGTGCGAGAAGTCGCTGTCGGCCAGAACATTCAGTTGCGAGAAGTCGTTTGGCTTCATGTGATTTACCAACGTTGCTTGTCGAGGGAAGGGGTGTCGCCAATGGCAGGAAAGCGCTTGATCACGCAATCCGGCTCAGCGCCGCCTGCGCTTGCGAGCGCGGCCAGCGAATAGCCCGCGGCACGGGGCCGCGAGGGGGAAAACTGCTTTTGACGCAGGCCGTCGCGCTGCTGGCGCAGTGCGAAAGATGGGCTGGTTAGTGCTGTCATGCCAGTACAGGGGCAAACCCTGTGCCAGGCTGGAAAAACGCTTTCAGATCAACAGCTTAGGCCGCTGCGAAGGCATTTTTCGGGGGCGGAGGCCGCTGGCGGGCCTCAAAACCCCCGTTTTTGTCGCCGAATCCCGACAAGCCTGGGGGGCAGGTGGAGATAGGCCTTATGAATCAACGACTTAGGGGCGTCGCTAGTCGGCGACAGGCTCACTGCCGCCAGCGACAGCGTCCGCCTTGAAGTGGCCCGGCGTGAGCTCGTGCTTCTGCAGCAGGCGGTAGAACTCCGTGCGGTTGCGGTCGGCCAGGCGGGCGGCGTCGGCCACGTTGCCGTCCGTCAGTTTCAGCAGGCCGACCAGGTAGTCGCGCTCGAAACGCTGCTTGGCCTCGGCATAGGTCTGGACCTCGACCGTCGGCACGCGCAGCGCGCGCTGCACCAGCGCCAGCGGGATCAGCGGCGAGCTCGACAGCGCGCAGACCTGCTCCACCACGTTGAACAGCTGGCGCACGTTGCCCGGCCAGGCGGCCGTGGTCAGCGCCTTCAGCGCCTCGGGCGCGAAACCCGACAGCCGCTTGCCGTACTTGGTCGACAGGCGCTGCAGGAAGTGGTTGGCCAGCAGCGGAATGTCTTCGCGCCGCGCCGACAGCGGCGGCAGCGTGAGCGTCACCACGTTCAGGCGGTAATACAGGTCTTCGCGGAACTGGCCGGCTTCCATCGCGGCGTCCAGGTCGCGGTGGGTGGCCGAGACGATGCGCACGTCGACCTCGATCGACTGGCTCGCCCCCAGCGGACGCACCGCGCGCTCCTGCAGCACGCGCAGCAGCTTGACCTGCAGGGCGGGCGGCATGTCACCGATTTCGTCGAGCAGCAGGGTGCCGCCGTCGGCCTGCTGGAACAGGCCCTTGTGGTTGGCATGGGCGTCGGTGAAGGCGCCTTTCATGTGGCCGAACAGCTCCGACTCGAGCAGCGCTTCCGGAATGGCGCCGCAATTGACCGCCACGAAGGGCTTGTCCGCGCGCGCGCTGGCCTTGTGGATGGCGCGCGCCAGCAGTTCCTTGCCGGCGCCGGAGTCGCCGCGCAGCAGCACCGAGGCGTCCGACTTGGCGACCATGCGCGCCTCGGCCAGCAGCTCGGCCATGCGGTTGCTGCGGCTCACGATCTCCGAGCGCCAGCTGTCGTCGCCGGCCTTGCTCGGCGTGGTGGCGGGAGCGCCCAGAGCCAGCGCCTGCGCGATCTTGTCGAGCAGCTCGCGCCCGTCGTAGGGCTTGGTGAGGTAGGTGAACACGCCGCGCGCCGTGGCCTCGACCGCGTCGGGAATGGTGCCGTGCGCGGTCAGCAGGATGACGGGCAGCGACGGGTGGCGCTTGCGGATCTCGTCGAACAGCTGCAGGCCGTCGCGCCCGGGCAGGCGCACGTCGCTCAGCACGAGCTGCGGGTGCTCGATCTCGAGCTGCGTGAGCGCGGTTTCGGCCGAGGTCACGGCCGTGACCTGGTAGCCCGCCGAGCTCAGCCGCATCGAGAGCAGCCGCAGCATGTCCGGGTCGTCGTCGACCACGAGGAGGCGGGCGCCGGTTGTGCTCATTCAAAAACCTCCGTGCGCCGCACCGGGGTGCGGGCTTGCTTCAGCTTGCTTGGGGCGGCCCGGCGCTGCGCTCATGGGCTCGGCTTGCTTGCGGCCGGCGCCGCCGGCATGGCTGGCGCCATGTTGGGCCGCGCGAAGCTGCGCTCGATGGCGCGCAGGGCTTCGATGCGGTCGTTCAGCTGGTCGATGCGGCGCTGGCTGTCGCGCAGCTGCTGCACCTGCTTGTCGCGGTCGTCTTCCGCGCGGCGCTGTTCCACATAGCGCGCGGCCAGCGCGCGCGCGAGCGGGTGCAGCGGCTGCGCCTCGGGCGAGGGGTTGGCGATCACGCGCTGCAGCAGGCCCAGCGCGCGCGCCAGGTCGGCCGGCACGCGGGTCTGCGAGAGCAGCAGCGCGAGCTGCATCTGGGTGGCCGGCGAATCGCCGGGGTCGCCGATGCGCGAGATTTCCGCGCTCAGGTCGGCGCCGCTCAGCGGGCGCATCTTGTCGGCGTACGACAGCATGGCCGCCACCGGCCCCTGCGTCATCATCGTGAAGAGCGAGGCCGGCTGCGTGGCCGGCGCCCTGGGTTCGGCTTCCACCGGCATCACGCGCGGCGCCGCCGGGGGCGGTGGCAGTGCATCGGCCTCCGCGGGCGGCTTGGGCTGCGAGGCGCAGGCGGCCAGCAGCAGGACGAAAGGCACGGTGATCGCCCCGGCGAAGGTGGAACTGCGGACGAACGAGAAAGACATGGGTCGAAGAAGGACGCGAAGCGCTGAGGCGGTGTTGGAGAGGGGGAGCCGGTGCGGTCAGGCCGTGCGCGGCAGTTCGATGCGAAAGCGGGCACCGGGTCCACCGGGCTGCAGGGTGATGCGGCCCCCGTGGGCTGCAATGTACTCCTGCACGATGGAAAGTCCGATGCCGGTGCCTTTCACCGTGTGTTCGGGTTGGCGCTCGCCGCGGAAGAAAGGTTCGAAGATCCGGTCGCGGTCGCCCTCGGCAATGCCCGGCCCCGCGTCGTCCACGTCAATGTAGACGGCCTCCGGCG
Organism: Variovorax sp. OK212; assembly: GCF_900112425.1. Lineage (GTDB taxonomy): Bacteria > Pseudomonadota > Gammaproteobacteria > Burkholderiales > Burkholderiaceae_C > Variovorax. The sequence goes on from NZ_FOLP01000001.1 coordinate 374,348, forward strand.
TCCCCGACACCGCCAGGGTGATGACACCGCCGGTTACCGAAAAGCGAATGGCGTTGCTCAACAGGTTGGCGATGGCGGTGCCGAGCTTGGTGCGGTCGACCGTGATCGCGATGGGCTGGCCCTCGGCGCGCACGCGCAGGCCGTGCGACTGCCACTGCAGCCGTTGCGCCTCGATCTGTTCCTCGATCAGCGGCAGCAGCTCGGTGCGTTCGCGGCGCAGTTCGCGCGCCTCGAAGGCCGCCGCGTTGAAGCGCAGCAGCGCCTCGATCTGGCCCTGCAGCGAGATGGTGTTCTGGTTCAGGATCTGCGCCACCTCAAGCTGTGCCGGGTTCAGCGGACCGGTCACGCCGTCTTCGAGCAGCGAGACGCCTTCGCGCAGCGCGGCCAGCGGCGTCTTCAGTTCGTGCGACACGTGGCGCAGGAAGCGCGCCTTGTCGGCGTCGAGCTCGGTCAGGCGCAGGCGCAGCCATTCGAGCTGCTGCGACACGCGCCGCACGTCGGCCGGGCCGCGGATGTCGATGGGCTCGTCCAGCCGGTTCTGGCCGAGGCCGACGATGGCGTGCTCCAGCCGCTTGAACGGCCGCGCCAGCCAGATGCCGAAGGCCAGCGCCAGCGACACGGCCAGCACGCTGGCGGCCACCACTTCGCGCATCAGCCGGCGGCGTGCGTTCTCGATGCGCTTGGCCAGCGCGTCGTTCTGCGTTTCGATCAAAAACTGCGCCTGCTGCGCGAGGTTGGTGTTCAGCGCGTCGAGTTCGCGGAACTGCATGGCCATGGTGCTTTCGCGCGTGAGGGCGCTGTCGGCGCTGCCGCTCATCAGGCCCTCGATCACGCCGAGCTGGGCGCGCCACATCTCGATGCCCGCGGGCGCCAGGCCGTTGTTCTCCAGGCGCTCGAGCACCTGGTGCGCCTCGCGCGCGGCGTCGTCGAAGCGGCGGCGCAGCACGGCGTCGTTGAGCACCAGCGACTGGCGCCCGGCGCGCTCCATGGCCGCGCTGCGTTCGGCCAGCGACTGCGCCGCGCCCGACAGGCGCAACGCGCGCGCGGCCGCGTCGCGGCTTTGGGTCATGAGCACGTCGTACTGCAGCACCGAGCGCAGCGCCACGCCCACCAGCAGCGCGGTGATCAGCAAGAAGGCGAACAGCAGCAGCTGCTGGAACGAGCCCCGCGTGGAAGGTCGCTTCGCCATCAGTGGGCGAGCGCCGTGGCAGCCGGGGCCATGGCCGACTCGCGCGTCAGCACCTCGCCGCGCAGCGTGTACGCCAGCGAGCGCGTGATGCGCAGGTCGGTCATCTGGCCGACCAGGCGGGCGTCGCCCTCGAAGTTCACGACGCGGTTGCAGGCGGTGCGTCCCATGAGTTCGTTGGCGTCCTTGCGCGAGGCGCCTTCCACCAGCACGCGCTGGGTGCTGCCCACCAGGGCCTGGCCGAAGCGCTTCACGTTGCTGTCGATCGCGGCCTGCAGGGTGTGCAGGCGCGCGAGCTTGACTTCGTGCGGCGTGTCGTCCTGCAGCGCGGCGGCCGGCGTGCCGGGGCGCGGGCTGAAGATGAAGCTGAAGCTGCTGTCGAACTGGCAGTCTTCGATGAGCTTCATCATCTTCGCGAAGTCTTCGTCGGTCTCGCCGGGGAAGCCGACGATGAAGTCGCTGCTCAGGGCCAGCTCGGGGCGGATGGCGCGCAGCTTGCGCACCGTGCTCTTGTATTCCATGGCGGTGTAGCCGCGCTTCATGGCCATCAGGATGCGGTCGCTGCCGTGCTGCACCGGCAGGTGCAGGTGGCTCACGAGCTGCGGCACTTTGGCGTAGGCCTCGATCAGGCGCTGCGTGAACTCGTTCGGGTGGCTGGTGGTGTAGCGGATGCGCTCGATGCCGGGGATCTCGGCCACGTACTCGATCAGCAGCGCGAAGTCGGCGATCTCCGCCGTGTCGCCCATCCTGCCGCGGTAGGCGTTCACGTTCTGGCCCAGCAGCGTGATCTCGCGCACGCCCTGGTCGGCCAGGCCGGCGATCTCGACCAGCACGTCGTCCAGCGGGCGGTTCACTTCCTCGCCGCGGGTGTAGGGCACCACGCAGTAGCTGCAGTACTTGGAGCAGCCTTCCATGATCGACACGAAGGCGGTGGCGCCTTCCACGCGCGCGGGCGGCAGGTGGTCGAACTTCTCGATCTCGGGGAAGCTGATGTCCACCTGCGGGCGGCCCAGCCGCTCGCGGTCGTTCAGCATCTCGGGCAGGCGGTGCAGCGTCTGCGGGCCGAACACGATGTCGACGTACGGTGCGCGCGCGATGATGGCCTGGCCTTCCTGGCTCGCCACGCAGCCGCCCACGCCGATCTTCACGCCCTTGGCCTTCAGGTGCTTCACGCGGCCGAGGTCGGAGAACACCTTTTCCTGCGCCTTCTCGCGCACGGAGCAGGTGTTGAACAGGATGAGGTCGGCCTCGTCCACGTTCTGCGTGGGCTCGTAGCCCTGCGCGGCGTTGAGCACGTCGGCCATCTTGTCCGAGTCGTACTCGTTCATCTGGCAGCCGAAGGTCTTGATGAATACTTTTTTCATGGGGAACTCTCTCTGCCCTCCGGTGCGGAGGGCGGCGGGCGCGCAAGGCGCGCCGCGCTTTTTTATTGCGTGTTGAGCGTGTCGTTCGAGACGAACGGCCAGATGTTCAGGAACGGCTTGTCCAGCGACTCGCGGCTGGCCATGGCTTCGTCCGGCGTGAGGATCCACACCTCGCGCAGCAGCCCGGCGGCGTCGCGCGTGTAGTTGACCAGGTACTTCTGGCCAATGATGGCGCCGGGCATGACCAGCATGTTCTGCGGGCTGCGGATGCGCGCGCCGGCGCCCAGGCGGTCGGCCCTGCCGTCGAGTTCGACGTCGGGGGCGTTGACCACCATCAACTTGCCGCGCAGAGTGCCGACAGGAAAGTTGCGACCGCCGACCAGCGATTCATTCTGGGTCTGCGGGCGGGGAACTTCGTCCTGGGCGTTGGCGGGAAGGCTGAGCAGGCCGAAGAGGCTGGCGGCGGCTGCGCACAGCGCCATGTAAGAGAGAGCGTTCGTGGGTGTCTTGCAGCGGTTCATGGGGTATATCCAGAGGCTGTGGAGCGGGGATTTTAGCGAGGGGGTGCATTCCCCTTGGCCGTCCGCAGCGGGTAGTGTCCAGGGCGTGGGTTTGACTTGCTTTACATTTCTTTACAGGACTGGTGAACACTCCGGGGCGGCCACTGATTCAATAGCCGTTGTCAGCCCAAAGTGCACAAAAAACCCATGAAGAAAAATGTTGCCGTCGCCCTTGCGGGCGTGTTGATCGTAGCCGTCGCGGGCGGGTGGTGGAGCATGTCCGGCAACAAGTCGGGCCCGAAGAACGCGAAGGCACCCACGGCCGCCGGCGGCCCGGCGGGGGGGGCAGCGCCCGCGCTCGTGACGCTGGCCACGGCCCAGAAGCAGGACGTGCCGGTCACCGTGCAGGTCAATGGCAGCGTGGTGTCCCTCAACAGCGTCGACCTGCGCCCGCAGGTCACCAACACGGTGAGCGCGGTGCACGTGAAGGAGGGCCAGTTCGTCAAGTCCGGCCAGCTGCTCTTCACGCTCGACGACCGCAACGACCAGGCCAACCTGGCGCGCGCACGGGCGCAGCAGCAGAAGGACGAGGCCACCATGGCCGACCTGGAGCGCCAGTACAAGCGCAGCCAGGACCTGGTGGCGCAGAACTTCATCGCCAAGAGCGCGGCCGACGCCACGCTCTCGCAGCTCGAGGCGCAGCGCGCCGCCGTGGCCGCCGACCGCGCCGCCGTGCAGTCGGCCCAGGTCGCGCTGGGCTATGCCACGCTGCGCGCGCCCATTGCCGGGCGCATCGGCGCCGTGAACATCTACCCGGGCACGCTGGTGCAGCCGACGCTGTCGCTGGTCACCATCACCCAGCTCGACCCGATCGCCGTGAGCTTCCCCGTGCCCGAAGGCAACCTGCAGGACCTGCTGCAGGCCGCGCGCTCGCGCTCCAAGGTCGAGGCCGTGGTCACCGGCCGCAAGGAGCCGCTGAGCGGCACGCTCGATTTCGTCGACAACACGGTCGACCCGACCATCGGCACGGTGCGCGCCAAGGCGGTGTTCGCCAATGCCGACCAGAGCCTGTGGCCGGGGCAGTTCGTCGGCACGCGCATCACGGTGCGCTCGCTCGACGGCGTCACGGTGGTGCCGGCCGCGGCGCTGATGATGCTGTCCGACGGCACCTCGCTCTATGTGGTCGACGAGGCCAGGACCGCCACGCGGCGCAAGGTGAAGACGCTGCACACCTTCGGCACCAAGGTTGCCGTGAGCGGCGTGGAGCCGGGCGAGCAGGTGGTGATCGAGGGCAGCCAGAACGTGCGGCCGGGCGGCAAGGTGCGCGTCGACGCGAAGGCGCCGGCCGCTGCTCCTGGTGCCCCTGGTGCCCCTGGTGCCGCTGGTGCGCCTGCCCCTGGTGCGCCCGCCACGCCGGGCGCCCCCGCCGCCCCGGCGAACGGCAACTCCGCCGTCACGCCCGGCAGCGCCGCTTCTTCCGACGGCACCGACGCGAAGCCGCCCAAGCAGGAACGCGCATGAACATCTCGGAGCTCTGCATCCGCCGTCCGGCGATGACGGTGCTGCTGTCCGCGGCCGTGGTCGTCATCGGCATCTTTGCGTACTTCAGCATCCCCGTTGCCGCGCTGCCCAGCTACAACACGCCGGTCATCAACGTCAACGCGCAACTGCCGGGCGCGAGTCCGGACACCATGGCGTCGTCGGTGGCGCTGCCGCTGGAGAAGCAGTTCTCGACCATCCCGGGCCTGCAGACCATCAGCTCGGTGAACACGCAGGGCGTGACCTCGCTCACGCTCGAGTTCGTCAGCAGCCGCGACATCGACGCCGCCGCCGTCGACGTGCAGGCCGCGCTGTTGCGCGCGCAGCGCCAGCTGCCGCAGGAACTCACGCAGCTGCCCTCGTACCGCAAGGTGAATCCGGCCGACGCGCCGGTGCTGTTCATCGCGCTGATTTCTCCGTCGATGAATCCGTCGGAGCTCAACGACTACGCCGAGAACCTGATCTCGCCCACGCTGTCGACCATCGACGGCGTGGCGCAGGTGGGCGTGTACGGGCGCAAGGCCTTCGCGGTGCGCATCAAGGCCAATGCCGACCTGCTCAACGCGCGCAACATCACGCTCGACGAACTCGCCAAGGCGGTGAACTCGGCCAACGCCAACACGCCGGTGGGCGTGCTCGACGGCCCGCGCCAGACGCTCACCATCCAGGCCAACCGGCAGCTCGTGAAGGCGGCCGACTTCGCCAAGCTGATCGTCGGCCAGCGCAACGGCGCGCCGGTGCGGCTGGACGAGGTGGCCACCATCGAGGACAGCTTCGAGTCGGTGAAGACCGCCAGCAGCTTCAACGGGCAGGACTCCATTTCGCTGGCCGTGCAGCGCCAGCCCAACGCCAACACCGTGCAGGTGGTGGACGCGGTGCGCGCGCTCATTCCGCGTTTCAAGGCGGAGCTGCCGCAGTCGGTCGAGATCCAGATGGTGAACGACCGCTCGCTGTCGATCCGCGAGGCCGTGCACGACGTGCAGCTCACGCTGCTGGGCACCATCGCGCTGGTGGTGCTGGTGATCTTTTTGTTCCTGCACCGGCTGGTGGCCACGCTGATTCCGGCGGCCACCATTCCCATTTCGCTGATCGGCGCGGTGGCGCTGCTCTACGCCTTCGGCTACAGCCTGGACAACGTCTCGCTGCTGGGCATCACGCTGGCCGTGGGCCTGGTGGTGGACGACGCCATCGTGGTGCTCGAGAACATCATGCGCTACGTGGAAAAGGGCATGGAGCCGATGGCCGCGGCGCTGCGCGGGGCGCGCGAGGTGGGCTTCACCATCGTCTCGATCTCGATCTCGCTGGTGGCCGTGTTCATCCCGATCTTCTTCATGCCGGGCGTGATCGGCCTGCTGTTCCACGAGTTCGCGGTGGTGGTGGCGCTGGCGGTGCTGGTGTCGGCCATCGTCTCGCTCACGCTGGTGCCCATGCTCGCGAGCCGCCTGCTCAAGCACGTGCCGCGCAAGGAAGGCGCGGCCGACCATGTTCACGATCGCGATCATGAAGAGGAACACCCCGAGCCCGGCACCGCCATCGGCCGTGCCTTCGAGCGCGGCTACCGCGCGGTGCACGGCAGCTACATGCGCTCGCTCGACTGGACGCTGGGGCACCGCACCGTGATGCTGGCCATGGCGGGGCTCACCTTCGTCATCACCGGCTGGCTGTTCGTCACCATTCCCAAGGGCTTCTTCCCCGAGGAAGACATCGGCCAGATCCAGATCACCACCGAGGCGGCCGAAGACATTTCCTTCACCGCCATGAAGGCACTGCAGGACCGCGTGGCCGCCGCGCTCAAGGAAGACCCGAGCGTCGACTACGTGAGCTCCTTCGTCGGCGTGGGCGGGCCCACCGCCACGCAGAACTCGGGCCGCCTGTTCGCCGTGCTCAAGTCGCGCAGCGAGCGCCCGCAGATGGCCAAGGTGCTGGAGTCGCTGCGCCAGCGCTTCCGCGAGATCCCCGGCATTGCCGTGTACATGCAGCCCGTGCAGAACCTGCGCCTGGGCGGCCGCCAGAGCAAGGCGCGCTTCCAGTACACGCTGCAGAGCGTGAACGCGGGCGAGATGGTGCCGTGGGCCACCAAGCTCATGGAGCGCATGCGCGCCGACGCCGACTTCCGCGACGTCACCAGCGACTCGCAGAACCGCGGCCTGCAGGCCACGCTGGACATCGACCGCGACAAGGCCGGCGTGCTCGGCGTGGCGGTGGGCGACCTGCGCCTGGCGCTGTACAACGCGTACGGCGACCGCCAGATCGGCAGCATCTACGCGGCCAGCAACACCTACCAGGTGATTCTTTCGGCCGCCGACAGCGACCGCCAGTTCGAGGACGACGTGTCGCGCCTGTCCGTGCGCAGCAACACCGGCAAGCTGGTGCCGCTGTCGGCCTTCTCCAGCGTCAACCGCACCGTGGGGCCGACCTCGGTCAACCACCAGGGCCAGCTGCAGGCCGTGACCGTGTCGTTCAACCTCGCGCCCGACGTGCCGCTGGGCAACGCCACCGCGAAGATCGACCGCTTCAAGGACGAGCTGAAGATGCCGCCGTCGATCATCACCACCTACGGCGGCGACGCGGCGGTGTTCCAGAGCTCGCAGTCGAGCCAGACGGTGCTGCTGGTGCTGGCGGTGCTGGTCATCTACGTGCTGCTGGGCGTGCTGTACGAGAGCTACATCCACCCGCTCACCATCCTGGCCGGCCTGCCCTCAGCTGCGGTGGGCGCGCTGCTTTCGCTGAAGCTCTTCGGCTTCGACCTGACGCTGATCGCCACCATCGGCATCCTGCTGCTGATCGGCATCGTGAAGAAGAACGCGATCATGCTGATCGACTTCGCGCTCGACGCGCAGCGCACCGAGGGCATGAAGCCGGTCGACGCGATCCGCGAGGCCTGCCGCCTGCGTTTCCGCCCGATCCTGATGACCACGCTGGCCGCACTGATGGGCGCGCTGCCGCTCGCGCTGGGGCTCGGTGCCGGCGCCGAGCTGCGCCAGCCGCTGGGCGTGGCGGTGGTGGGCGGGCTGATCTTCTCGCAGGTGATCACGCTGTACATCACGCCGGCCATCTACCTGGCGCTGGACCGCTACAGCGGCACCGGGCCGATGGTGGACCTGCCGGGCGAGGTGAAGAAGCCGGAAGCTGGCGTGGCCGCAGACACGGCAGCGCACGCCTGAAGCCCGGCGAACCGCGGCGAACCGCCGCGTTCGTTCTTGAAGCGACTGCGGGAGGCCCCGGCTGGCGCCTCCCGGCTTCAAAGGTGGCGCGCGGCCATGAGCGCCAGCCAACCGGCAAGAAAGGCAATCTGCAGTCCGCCGAAGCGCCACGCCACGGCCATGGTGACGGCCACGGGGAAAAGCAGGCCTGGCGCAATGCAGATCTGGATCAGCAGGTAGGCACCCATCAGGCTGGGGCCTGCGTTCGACAGCGCAACCTCGGCCGCCGGCCAACGCGACAGCCATTGCGCGGCGCCCAGGCCCGACAGGCGGATGGCAATCGTGACCAAGGCCATGACGACGATCGCATTCATGTTCGCGGCCTCTTGGGGGTCCACCGCGTGGCGGCCATGCCGGCCAGTCCCGCCAGCAGCACCGCCGCGGCCTGTTGGTCGGTTCGCCACCAGCAGACCAGGCCGGCCACGGCGCCGATGGCAACGGGCGTCAGGTGGTGCGGGTTCTTTCGAAGGCCGAGGGGCAGCAGCAGCGCCATGGACAGTGGCACCAGCGCGTCCATTCCGAAGCGATAGAGCATCTGCGGCGTGAAAATGGCGCCGAATTGAAATCCGGCAATGCAGCCGGCCGTCCACGCCAAGGTCAATGCGGACGAATTGCCAAGAATGAAATTGGCGTTGATCGGGCCGCGCTGGGCCGCAATGTGGCAGGCCGTCCAGCTGCTGTCGGTCACCATGCTGGCTGCCAGCCATGTGCGCCATCTGCTGGAATTCTTCAGATAGGGCCAAAGCGAGGCCGTGAAAAGAAGATGCTTGGCATTGAGGCCAACGGTCAATGCAATCAATGCGCCGATGTGGGCGGAATTGTTGAATTCCAGTGCGGCCAATTGTGCGGTGGCGGCATTGACGCTCAGGGCGGCAAAAATCAATTCACCGAGCGACCAGTCGGCATTCTTGCTGGCAACGCCCACGATCAGGCCGAATACCAGCACCTTGGGAATGAAAGGCAATGCCGCAATCCAGCCATGTGAAATTCCCATGGGCGCGGACAGGGATTTTTCCACCGGCACCCTTCAGACCCAGAACAGGAGTTTTTCGGAGGTGATTCCGAAAAACCCGGACAAGGTCAATCGCTCTCCATCGCTCGGCAATACCGAATGGGCCTGCGTGGAGCGGAAGATGATCAAATCGCCGACGCGGGGGGCGACATCGATGTAATTGCTTGCCTTGGCGGCCTGCGCGGGGTCCTGTTCCTTGTAGATGCGCGTCTGGCCCCCCGCCTTGGGTGTCTTGAGGTAGATGTTCCAGGCAAACTGTTCGCTGACGCGCGGCGCGAAGGAAAGCCCGGTGTTTTCGCCCGGCATCCAGTCGCGGTGAATGGGCGCCTCCGGCAGGACGCGCACCGTGAAGTTCATCATGCGCCGGTCCTGGTGCTCGGCGACGCCGTGGCCCAGGGAGAAGGTCTTCGACGCCACTTCCTGGACGCGAGGAAAGAAATTGACCAGCCTGAGAATGCGCTCTTCGAATACTTTCTCGAAAATGCGCGCCCGGCGGAAATATTCGCTGTGGTCGGATTTGAAGCGAAAGAAATTGGGGCCGAGCTTTCCTTTGCGAACGACACCGCCGGCTTTGTCGTCTCCCTCGTAGTATTCGATGCCGATTTTTGAAATGGCATGCAATATCAGGTCGACCTGATATTCTTGAAGAAAATTCTCGAACCGCAGGCCCGCGCAGTCGTCGGTTGAAAATCTCTTGACCGCCGCGAGGTTGGGCGCCATGCGGTTGATATCTTCAACCACCCATTTTTTGACCTCTGCCATCATTTCCCCTTGATTGTGGGGACGATAATGGCGTCAAAATGGGGTTTTTCGTGGTATCCAGGGATACAGAAAGTCAACTATTTCTGTAATGCAAACGGCGTAACGCCGAGGCGTCGTGGATGATGACCTGCTTGGCCCGTGTTTCAATGACCCCTTCGCGCGACAGCGAGTTCAGGGTTCTTGTCACGGTGACCCGGCTCAATGCCGTCATGGCGGCAATTTTCTCGTGCGTCAGATCGACGTGAAAGTCACCTGATTCCTGCGTCAATGTCGAATTGCTGTTCGATTGCAATCGCGCAATACGCAAAAGCAGGTCCACCACCCTCTCCTTGGGCGCCGCGGATGCAACGCCCGCAAGCTTCTCAACAATCATGTGATTCTTGAAGCCGAGCAATTGGATGAGCGAATCAGCCAATTCCGGCATGGCGGAGAATTTCCGGGTGATCTCGCCGGGGAGGTAGCGGCTCAGGGTCGCGGGTGCGACCACGCGCGTCGTGGTCGGACGCGGCAGGTCGGCAAATGCCGGGCCTTCGCCAAAGATGGCGCCCGGCCCGAATATCTCGAGCAGGAATTCCGCGCCATTGCTTCGCTGGATCGTCGAGTGAACAAAGCCGGATCGCAGGAGATAGAAATAACTGTGCCGCTCTCCTTCGCGGGCCAGCACGTCGCCGGTCGCCAGGCTGATGACGCTGCCCAGATGGGTGGCTTCGACCCAGGGGGTCGAGAGCGCCAGGGAGGCGTCCCAACTGGCGTACGCGGAGGCACGGGCGGAATCACGGGCGGAGGCACGGGCCGAGGATTCGGAATTCATTCTTTTCATTCAGAAGATCGCTTCTGTCCCTGTTGCGGCCTTGCGCGTGGCGAGGCCGCTGCGCGAAGACCGGTCAGGTCGTCGTCTCGTCGAGCGTGTGGCCGGCCGCCAGGTGCGCGGTGTCGCTCCAGCCCACGAGGCTGAAGCCGCCGGGCGTCCACAGCATGCGGTTGATGGCCGCGTTGCCCAGCTGCCAGGTGCGCGGCGCCTGCAGCGCCTGGCGGGTGGCGGCGCGGTAGAGCACGTCCATCACGCCGCCATGCGCCACCAGCACCACCAGCTCGCCCGGGTGGCGCGCCGCCAGTTCGGCGGCCACGCCGGTCACGCGGTCGCGGAAGGTCAGCAGGCTCTCGCCGCCCTCGGGTTCGAATTCGGGGTCGCGTTCGCGCCAGCGCCTGGCCTGCTCGGGCAGGTTGGCCTCGATCTCGGCGAAGCTCATGCCCTCGAAGGTGCCGAAGGCGCGCTCGCGCAGGCGCGGCTCGGGTTGCACGGCCAGGCCGTGCGGCCTGGCGATTTCTTCGGCGGTGCGCCAGGCGCGCGCAAGGTCGCTGGCGTAGACCACGCCGATCGGCTCGTCGGCCAGCGCCCCGCCGGCGCGCTGCGCCTGCCAGACGCCGGTGGCGTTCAGGCCGATGTCGAGCTGGCCCTGGATGCGGGTGTCGACGTTCCAGGCGGTTTCGCCGTGGCGAACGGCAATCAGACGGGTGGCTTCTTCCATCCGCGGGATTCTAGAAGCGCTACTTTCGGGCGGTCGCCGGCGACAGCTCGATGTCGACCCGGCGCTCGCCCTGCGGCGGGTTCGGGAAGCCCTGCAGCGCCGCCTGGAACATCACCGGCAGGATCGCCGCGCTCGAGGTGTAGGGGCCGTCGTTGCGGGCACGCGTCTCGTAGACCACCTTGTTGGACGCCACCTCGCGCAGCACCACGCTCACCTCGCGTTCGTACCAGGGGTTGGCCGGCGGCGCGAACGCCGGGCCGCCGTACCAGCCGCCGCCGTACCAGCGCCGGCCGTGGTAGCCGTAGCCGCCATAGCCTCCATAGCCTGCGTACCCCCACGGGCCGCTGTAGAGCCACGGGTCGGCCCAGGGCGAGAGGCCGGCCGTCACGCGTGCGCCGATCTGCGCGGTGTACTGCGCCCGGGTGTCGTCGCGGCGCAGGCCGGCCTTGTCGAGCGCCGCTGCGGCCATGGCTTCCAGCGATTCCTGGCGGGCGCCGTCGGCCTGCTGCGAAGGCAGGCGGTCGAAGCGGTAGGTGGCGCCGGGCGCCACGGCGCCCAGGGACGAGAAGCTCTTGACGTCGCTGTCGACCACCCACGAGGTGGCGCAGCCGGTCAGGCTGGCGGCAAGCAGAAGAGCGGAAAGCGCACGTTTCATGAGGGTCTCCGGGCCGCGAGGGCCCCAAATTCCCCTGGGTTGCCCGCTCAGCCCTGGACGATGCGCAGGGCTGCAGGTGCCTGGGAGAGCAGGTCGAAGGAGGGCGTGTCGAAGGCCTTGTCGCCGTTCTCGTCCGCCACGCCCGTCGCCTTCAGACCCTTGAAGTCGTGCAGCGTTCCGTCCAGCAGGTGCGAAGGCACCACGTTCTGCATGGCGCTGAACATGTTCTCGATGCGCCCGGGGTACTTCCTGTCCCACTCGCGCAGCATTTCGCCGACCTGCTTGCGCTGCAGGTTTTCCTGGCTGCCGCACAGCGTGCACGGAATGATCGGGAACTCGCGGTGCTGCGCCCAGCGCACGGTGTCCTTCTCGGCCACGTAGGCCAGCGGGCGGATCACGACGTGCTTGCCGTCGTCGCTCACCAGCTTGGGCGGCATGCTCTTGAGCTTGGCAGCGAAGAACATGTTGAGGAAGAAGGTCTGCAGCATGTCGTCGCGGTGGTGGCCCAGCGCGACCTTGGTGGCGCCCAACTCGTCCGCCACGCGGTACAGGATGCCGCGGCGCAGCCGGCTGCACAGGCCGCAGGTGGTCTTGCCCTCGGGGATCACGCGCTTGACGATGCTGTACGTGTCCTGGTTCTCGATGTGGAAGTCCACGCCCAGGTCGCTCAGGTACTTGGGCAGCACCTCTTCGGGGAAGCCGGGCTGCTTCTGGTCGAGGTTGACCGCGACGATGTCGAAGTGGATGGGCGCGCGCGCCTTCAGCTTGAGCAGGATGTCGAGCAGCGCATAGCTGTCCTTGCCGCCCGAGACGCACACCATGACCTTGTCGCCTTCCTCGATCATGTTGTAGTCGACGATGGCCTGCCCGACCTGGCGGCACAGGCGCTTTTCGAGCTTGTGCGTTTCGCGCTCGATCTTCAGGGAATTGGCAGTGGCGTCGGCGGCGGCGGGCGCCTCGTCGATCCAGACGGCATTCATGGCTGGCTACTTCGGGGAGTCGGGGGAGGGTGCGATTGTCCCCGATCCCCATGGCATGTGCCATTGGGCGGGGTTGTTGCCGTGCGCGCGGGCGCCGTCGGCCGGTTTCGGGGCCCGACGGCACGGCTGGCACAAGAGGCTGGCAAGGGTGTCATGCGCGAGGCGTATATCAATTGTGCGAGCCGCAGGGCTACCTTCGGCGAGCCTCGCCCCGCACACTCCAGCCCTGCTTTCCCAATCTAAGGGTTTACACCATGTCTTCCATTCAATCCACGCATGAGAGGCTGCCCAGCTCGCTGATCCTGCTGCTGGCGGCCAGTGCCGGCTTCGGCGTTGCGGCGCTCTATTACAGCCAGCCGATGCTGGGCGTGCTCGGCCCCGACATCGGCGCCTCGGCGCGCGCCGTCGGCTTCGTGCCCACGCTCACGCAGCTGGGCTACGCGCTCGGCATCCTGCTGCTGGCGCCGCTGGGCGACCGCTTCGACCGGCGCCGCATCATCCTGGTGAAGGCGGCCGTGCTGGTGCTCGCACTGCTCGGCGCGGCGTTCTCGCCCTCGGTCGGCCCGCTGCTCGCGGCCAGCCTGGTCATCGGCCTTGCGGCCACGCTGGCCCAGGACGTGGTGCCCGCGGCCGCCACGCTGGCGCCCGAGGCGCACCGCGGCAAGATCGTCGGCACCGTGATGACGGGGCTGCTGTTGGGCATCCTGCTGTCGCGCGTGCTCAGCGGCTTCGTGGCCGAGCACTTCGGCTGGCGCACGATGTTCGTGGTTGCGGCGGCCAGCATCGCGTTCATCGGCGTGGCCGCGGCGCGCGGCCTGCCGCACCTGCGCCCGACCACGCAACTGGGCTACGGCGCGCTGCTGGGCTCGCTGGCCAAGCTGTGGCAGCGCCACGGCGCCCTGCGCCGCGCCACCCTTGCGCAAGCCTTGCTGTCGGTGGGCTTCAGCGCCTTCTGGTCGACGCTGGCCGTGATGCTGCACGGCGCGCCGTTCCACCTCGGCAGCGCCGCCGCCGGTGCCTTCGGCCTGGCCGGTGCGGCCGGTGCCCTGGCCGCGCCGCTTGCCGGCCGGCTGGCCGACCGCCGCGGTCCGGAGCTGGTGATCCGCATGGGCGCGGCGCTGGTGGTGGTGTCGTTCGCGGCGATGCTGTTCGCGCCGCTGATGGCGCCCGCCGCGCGGCTGGGGCTGATCGTGGCCAGCGCCATCGGCTTCGACTTCGGCCTGCAGGCCGCGCTCATCGCGCACCAGACCGTGGTCTACGGCATCGACCCCGGTGCGCGCAGCCGGCTCAATGCGGTGTTCTTCACCGGCGTGTTCGTCGGCATGGCCACGGGTTCCGCGCTCGGTGCCCTGGTGCTGGCGCAGTGGGGCTGGTCGGCCGTGGCCTTGCTGGCCGCGGTGTCGGGGCTCGGTGCGCTGGCCGTGCGCATGTGGCCGGTGGCGGCCGAGCCCGCCGTGGCTTGCGGTTCAGCGGCCTGAAGCGGGGCTCACCACTCGCCGGCTTCCATGCGGATCGCCACCTCGCAGTCGTCGAAGATTTCGAGCTTGGCGATCTTCACGCGCACGCCCACCACGCCGGGCAGCTGCAGCAGGCGCTGCACCAGCTTGCCGATCAGGCTCTCCAGCAGGTTGACGTGCTCCGCGGTGCACTCGTCGATGATGATGCGGCGCACCTTGCGGTAGTCGAGCACGTGGAAGATGTCGTCGTCCTGCGGCAGCAGCGGCTGCGGGCCGAGGCTGAGTTCGGCGTCGACCAGGATCGGCTGCGGCGCGGTCTTTTCCTGCTCGAGGATGCCCAGGTTGGCGTCGAAGCGCAGGCCCTGGAGGGTGAGGGTCTGGCGGCCTTGCGTGGCGACGGGCGAAGCAGTCGGCGAAGGGGCGGACGAAGGGGCGGGCGAGGGGGCGGGCGAGGGGGTGGACATGGTGGTGCTCACATGAGCGAGAAATCGCGCTCGAATTTCATCAGGTGCTGGCCGCCGTCCACCAGCAGCGTGGTGCCGGTGATCGAGCTGTTCTCCAGCGCGAACTTCACCGTGGCGCTCACGTCGCCGGGGGTGGAGGAGCGGCCCAGCGGCGACAGCTTGTGCAGCAGCGCGAACTTGTCGTCGTCCAGCATGTGGCTCGCCAGCGTGAGGCCGGGCGCCACGCCCACCACGCGCACGCGCGGGGCCAGCGCCAGCGCCAGCATCGGCGTGGCGGCCTCGAGCGCGGCCTTGGACAGCGTGTAGCTCAGGAAATCGGGGTTCGGGTTCCACAGCTTCTGGTCGAGCAGGTGCACCACCGCGCCTTGCGCGTCGCGCGCCGCCAGGTGCGCGTGCAGCGCCTGCGCCAGCAGGATGGCCGCGCCGGTGTTGCTGCGCGCATGGCGCTCCATGAGCGCGTAGCTGAAGGTGGCGGCCTCGTCGTGCTCGAACAGCGCAGCGCTGTGCACCACGGCGTCGATGCCGCGAAAGCGCGCGACCACGCGGGGCAGCAGCGCGCGCGTGGCGGCCTCGTCCTCGAGGTCGGCGGCGAAGAGCGCCGAATCGCCCGAGAGCGCGGCGCAGTCGGCCACGGTCTGCTCGGCCTCGGCGCGCGAATGGCGGTAGTGCACCGCCACCTGCCAGCCGCCCGCGGCCAGCGCCAGCGCGATCTCGCGGCCCAGCCTGCGGCCTGCGCCCGTGACGAGAACGGTGCGGGAGGCGGAGGAAGGGGATGCGGTGCTCATGCGGGAGAAGTGAGAGGAGAGAGACAATGGCGCCGTGACGACAAAGACAACCCCCAGCAGTTTACCCACCGCCCTCGACCATCTCATCGCGCGTTCCGTCGAGCGCGCGGGCGGATGGATCGGCTTCGACCGCTTCATGGCGCTCGCGCTGTATGCGCCCGGCCTGGGCTACTACGCCAACACGTCGGCCAAGTTCGGCCACATGCCTTCGTCGGGCAGCGACTTTGTCACCGCGCCCGAGTTGACGCCGATGTTCGGTGCCACGCTGGCGGCGCAGGTGGCGCAGGCGCTGGAGAAGACCGGCACCGACACGGTCTGGGAATTCGGCGCGGGATCGGGTGCGCTGGCGGTGCAGCTGCTGCACGCGCTCGACGAGATGGGCCGCACCGACGTGCGCTACCGCATCGTCGACCTGTCGGGCACGCTGCGCGAGCGCCAGCAGCAGGCACTGGTGCGCCATGCGGACCGCGTCGAGTGGCTCAACGAATTGCCTGAAACGATGGAGGGCGTCGTGGTCGGCAACGAGGTGCTCGATGCCATGCCGGTGCAGTTGCTGGCGCGCGTGGCCGGCCAGTGGTTCGAGCGCGGCGTGGTGCGCAACGCCGCGGGCGACGGCTGGGCCTGGGCCGACCGCGAGACCGCGTTGCGCCCGCCGGTCGATGTGAGCGGAGAGCACGACTACCTCACGGAGGTCCATCCGCAGGCCAGGGCCTTCATCGCGACGTTGGCGGACCGGCTGAAGAAGGGCGCGGTCTTTCTCATCGACTACGGCTTCCCCGAGGCGGAGTACTACCACCCGCAGCGCCACATGGGCACCGTGATGTGCCACCGGGCGCACCAGGCCGACGGCGATCCGCTGTCCGACGTGGGCTACAAGGACATCACGGCGCATGTGGACTTCACCGGCATCGCGCTGGCGGGGCAGGACGCGGGGCTCGAGGTGCTGGGCTACACGAGCCAGGCGCGCTTCCTGCTGAACTGCGGGCTGCTGGCACGGATGGAAGCCGGGTCCGTGGCCGAGCGCGCGATGGCGGCACGGCTCATTCACGAGCACGAGATGGGCGAGCTGTTCAAGGTGGTGGGCTTTGCGGTCGGCGAGGCGTGGGACGCGATGGGGTTTGCCGAAGGCGACCGCAGCCACACTCTGTGAGCCGTCGGGCCCTGGGGGCGCCAAACAAAGTCATAAGCTAGCAACGAAGAGTTCGTTGGGGAACGACGCCCCGGCCCCTACATTGACGGCATGACAGCCGTTCTTTCCCACGAGCCAGAGGCGCAAGCTGCAACCCAGCACTTCGACGTGCGCCCCTTCGACGCCCCGGTGGGCGCCGAGATCGTCGGCCTCGACATCTCGAAGCCGATCAACGCCGAAGACTTCGCGCGCATCCACCGCGCACACCTCGATCACCACGTGCTGGTGTTCCGAAACCAGCAGGTCAGCCCGCAGGCCCACATCGATTTCAGCCGCCGCTTCGGCCCGCTCGAAATCCACGTGCTGCACCAGTTCCAGCTGAAGAACCATCCCGAGATCCTGATCGTCTCCAACATCAAGGAGAACGGCGAGCCCATCGGGCTGGGCGATGCCGGCGTCTACTGGCACTCCGACATTTCCTACAAGCCCAAGCCCAGCCTCGGTTCGCTGCTGCATGCGCAGGAGCTGCCCAGCGAAGGCGGCGACACGCTCTTCGCCGACCAGCACCTCGCATGGGATGCGCTGAGCCCCGAGCTGCAGCAGCGCGTGCTGCCGCTCAAGGCCGAGCACAGCTACCTGGCCAAGTACGAAGAGCTGCGCGCGAAGAACCCGTGGCGGCCCAAGCTTTCCCAGGCGCAGATCGACCAGGTCGCGCCCGCCGTGCAGCCCGTGGTGCGCACGCACCCGGAGACCGGCCGCAAGGCGCTGTTCGTCAGCGAGCATTTCACGACGCGCATCGTCGGCCTGCCGCAGGACGAGAGCGACGCGTTGCTGGCCGAGCTGTTCGCGCACAGCGTGAAGCCCGGGTTCGTCTACCGCCACCGGTGGGCGCCGCACGACCTCGTGTTCTGGGACAACCGCTCGCTGATGCACCTCGCGGCGGGCACGCCCGACGAACTGCGCCGCCGCCTGAACCGCACCACCATCGTGGGCGACACGCCCTTCTGATTTCCTTCTCCTTTCTTTCGGACCGATTTCCATGAACCGCTTCACGCGCAAGGCCGCCGCATTCGTCACGGGCTTGGGCCTTCTCGCCGGCAGTCTCGCCGCGCATGCCGAAGGCCAGATCCGCATCGCCGAGCAGTTCGGCATCGTCTACCTGCTGCTCAACGTCGCGCAGGAGCAGAAGCTCATCGAGAAGCATGCGAAGGCCGCGGGCGTCGACGCCAAGGTCGAGTGGATCAAGCTCTCGGGCGGCTCGGCGGTGAACGACGCGCTGCTGTCCGGCAACATCGAGATCGCGGGCGCCGGCGTGGGCCCGCTGCTCACGCTGTGGGACCGCACCAAGGGCAAGCAGAACGTGAAGGGCGTGGCCTCGCTGGGCAACTTCCCGTACTACCTGGTGAGCAACAACCCCAACGTGAAGACCATCGCCGACTTCACCGACAAGGACCGCATCGCGCTGCCCGCGGTGGGCGTGTCGGTGCAGTCGCGCGTGCTGCAGTTCGCCTCGGCCAAGCTGTGGGGCGACAAGGAGTTCAACCGGCTCGACAAGATCAGCGTGGCCGTGCCGCACCCCGACGCGGCCGCGGCCATCATCAAGGGCGGCACGGAGATCACCGGGCACTTCGGCAACCCGCCGTTCCAGGAGCAGGAGCTCGCGGGCAACCCGAACGCGCACATCGTGCTGAACTCGTACCAGGTGCTGGGCGGACCGTCGTCGGCGACGGTGCTCTACGCCACCGAGAAATTCCGCAGCGAGAACCCCAAGACCTACAAGGCCTTCGTCGACGCGCTCGACGAGGCGGCGAAGTTCGTCACGGCCAACCCCGAGAAGGCGGCGGACATCTACCTGAAGGTGAGCAACGCCAAGCTCGACCGCGAGCTGCTGCTGAAGATCATCAAGAACCCCGAGGTGCAGTTCAAGACCACGCCGCAGAACACCTACCCGCTCGCGGAGTTCATGCACCGCGTGGGCGCGATCAAGAACAAGCCGGCGTCGGTGAAGGATTATTTCTTCGACGATGCGCAGAACACGTCGGGGAATTGAGTGAGTACGTCGGCCGTTTTGCCTTCGGGGGTCGACTCCCTCTCTCATCGGGAGAGGGCGGGGGTGAGGGGGGAGCCTCTGGCATCGCCACCAGCCCTCACCCCAACCCTCTCCCGCGAGCGGGAGAGGCGGCAACACGAGGCCCCGCTGCTGCAAGTGGATGGCGTCAGCCTCGACTACCGCACCCCTGAGCGCGTCGTGCGTGCCACGCACCGCGTGAGCTTCGACGTGCATGCCGCCGACCGCTTCGTGCTGCTCGGCCCCTCGGGTTGCGGCAAGTCCACGCTGCTGAAGGCCGTCGGCGGGTTCATCCCGCCGGTGGAAGGCGAGATCCGCCTCGACGGCCGGCGCGTGACGCAGCCCGGCCCCGACCGCATCGTCGTGTTCCAGGAGTTCGACCAGCTGCCGCCGTGGAAGACGGTGAAGCAGAACGTCATGTTCCCGCTGCTGGCCTCGCGCACGCTGGGCCGGAAGGAAGCGGCCGAACGCGCGCTGCACTACCTCGACAAGGTCGGCCTTGCGAAGTTCGCCGACGTGCATCCGCACCAGCTCTCCGGCGGCATGAAGCAGCGCGTGGCCATTGCCCGCGCGCTCGCGATGCAGCCGCGTGTGCTGCTGATGGACGAGCCCTTCGCCGCGCTCGACGCGCTCACGCGCCGCAAGATGCAGCAGGAGCTGCTCGCGCTGTGGGACGAGGTGCGCTTCACGCTGCTGTTCGTCACGCACTCGATCGAAGAGGCGCTGGTGGTGGGCAACCGCATCGCGCTGCTGTCGCCGCACCCGGGGCGCATGCGCGCGGAGATCAACAGCCACGGCTTCTCGCTGGCGAGCCTGGGCGGCGCCGAGTTCCAACGGACGGCGCAGCGCATCCACGACATGCTGTTCGAGGAAGAAGCCGAGGCCGCGGCGTGAGCCCCGTCTTTCTCTCTCCCCTTCCGGGGGAGGGTGGGGGTGGGGGCCAGCGGCGTGTCCATTGCCGTCGGCCCATCGAGCGCCGCTTGCCCCCATCCCAACCTTCCCCCAAAGGGGGAAGGAGCAATACCCTATGAGCACGCTGACACCCCCGATACGCCCCGAATACGAACGCACGCTCGAGCCCTTCACCGAGCTCCCGGTGGAGCGCACGCTGCCGCTGCGCACGCGCATCTGGTCGCAGGCCTGGCTGCGCAAGGGCCTGATCCTCGCCGTCATCGCGGTGCTCTGGGAGCTCGCCGCGCGCTGGCAGGACAACGACCTGCTGCTGCCCACCTTCACCGCCACGGCGAGCGCGCTGGCCGAAGGCCTGGCCAACGGCGAGCTGGTCGAGAAGGTGCGCATCTCGCTGGCCGTGCTGCTGCAGGGCTACCTGGCCGGCGTGCTGCTGGCCTTCGCGCTCACCACGCTCGCGGTGTCCACGCAGATCGGGCGCGACCTGCTGGACACGCTCACCTCCATGTTCAACCCGCTGCCGGCCATTGCGCTGCTGCCGCTGGCGCTGCTGTGGTTCGGCCTGGGCCGGGGCAGCCTGGTGTTCGTGCTGATCCATTCGGTGCTGTGGCCGCTGGCGCTCAACACCTATGCGGGCTTCCAGGGCGTGCCCGAGACGCTGCGCATGGCGGGGCGCAACTACGGGCTGAAGGGGCTGCGCTACGTGCTGCAGATCCTGGTGCCGGCGGCGCTGCCGTCGATTCTTTCGGGGCTGAAGATCGGCTGGGCCTTCGCGTGGCGCACGCTGATCGCGGCCGAACTGGTGTTCGGCGCGTCGTCGGGCAAGGGCGGGCTGGGCTGGTACATCTTCCAGAACCGCAACGAGCTCTACACCGACCGCGTGTTCGCGGGCCTGGCGCTGGTGGTGCTGATCGGCCTGCTGGTCGAGAGCCTGGGCTTCAAGACGCTGGAGCGGCTCACGGTGCGCCGCTGGGGACAGCAGCGCTAGAAGAACAGGAAGAACAAGAACAAGAACGGGGCGTCAGCCGCCCGGCGCTTTCTTCGCGCCCTGGCGCAGGGCGCGCAGCTCGCCGTTGAGGAACTCGTTGGCATCGCGCACCACGCCGCCCGTGAGCTTCACCTTGTAGGCCTGGCCCGTCATTTCCGAGCGCGAGGCGCAGCGGTCGATGAAGTCTTCCGCGGTGACCAGTTCCTTTTTGAAATAGTCGTACTTCGCCTGCATGTGCTTGGCGGCGTCGGCCGCGTTGTACTCGCTGCCGTTGCGCAGGAAGATCATCGAGCGCATCGCCGACACGTGCTGGATCAGCGTGTCGATCAGCCGGTTCTCGGTGTCCGAAGGGGTGGCATGGGCCAGCAGGGCCGAGGCGCCGAGCACGAGGGCCAGCAGCGCCGAACGCAGGGGTTTGAAGGAAGCCATTTGTCGTAGTTCGTGGCAATTTCCGGGCCATGCTAGGGCTGGCGGGGCCGTCGTGTCAAACCGGGCCCGGCTCGGGTCTAATCTCGGGTTTTGGTTCGCGTTCTCCTCTCTGCCATGAGCTCCTCCTCTCCAGACCTTTCGCCGATCGCCCAGGCCCTGGCCGATGCCGCCGCCACGCAGTCGATGCACTACTTCCGCACGCCGCTGGACATCATCACCAAGGCCGACGAAAGCCCCGTCACGCTGGCCGACCGCGCCGCCGAGACGGCCATGCGCGAGATCCTCGCGCAGCGGGTGCCCGCCGACGGCATCTACGGCGAGGAGCACGGCCCGGAGCGGCTGGAGGCCGAGCGCGTCTGGGTGCTCGACCCGATCGACGGCACCCGCAGCTTCATCACCGGCTCGCCGCTGTGGGGCACGCTCATCGGCGTGCTGCAGGGCGGGCGCGTGGTGCTGGGCATGGTCGACATGCCGGTGCTCAAGGAGCGCTGGATCGGCGAGGCCGGCAAGGGCGCCACGCGCGACGGCCAGCCGGTGCGCGTGAGCAGATGCACCGAGGTGGCCCAGGCCCGCATCGTCACCACCTCGCCCGACATCTTCGCGGCGGCCGACTGGCAGGCCTTCGACCGGCTCAGCCGCCAGTGCGCCATGCGTCGTTTCGGCGGCGACTGCTACGGCTACGCCCAGCTGGCGGGCGGCACCATCGACCTGGTGGTGGAAACCGGCCTGCAGCCCTACGACTACCTCGGCCCGGCCGGGCTGATCGAGGCGGCCGGCGGCGTCATCAGCGACTGGCAGGGCCAGCCGCTGGGCCTGAAGTCCGACGGACGGGTGATTGCGGCCGCAACGCCCGAACTTCACCGACAAGCGATGTCTATCCTCTCGGCCTAGACTGTCGACCATGTTCCGCTGGTTGATCGTCGTCGTCCTTGCGCTGGTGCTGATGAGCGGCCTGACCGCCTGGCTGCGCCGCTTCGGCTTCGGACGCTTGCCCGGCGATTTCGAGTTCCGCGCCTTCGGCCGCGAGTGGCAGCTGCCGATCGCCAGCACCGTGGTGCTCAGCATGATCGCGGCGCTGGTCGCGCGCCTGCTGTAGCGGCCCCGTCCTTGCCCTTGACCTGAGAGAGAAGCACACCCGCAATGAGAGCCTGCGTAGACATCGGTGGTACCAAGGTGGCCGTGAGCCTTTCAGCCGCGAGCGGCGAGCCGTTGGTCGGCCGCCGCAGCGAGCCCACAGCCAAGACCGGCGACAACGACGCCGTGGCGGTGCAGATCCTGCGGATGATCGACGAGGTCTGCGCCGAGCAGGGGGTGGACGCGGGCACGATCGACCGGGTGGGCGTGTCGTCGACCGGGCCGTTCGAGCTGCGCGACGGCATGGTCGAGCTGGCCACCCCGAACATCTGCGGCGGCATTGCCGGACCGGCGCGCGGCCTGCCGAATTCATGGATGACCGCCATCATCGAGGCCCCGCTGGCCAAGCGCTTCGGCAGCGTGCGCGTCGAGAACGACGCCGTTGCCGCGCTCGAGGCCGAGCGCCACTGGGGCGCGCTGAAGGGCCTGGACAACTGCGCCTATGCCACCTGGAGCACCGGCGTGGGCGTGGGCCTGTGCGTGGACGGCCGGGCGTTGCGCGGCAAGAACGGCAATGCCGGCCACGCGGGCCACAGCTTCGTGGTCGACGACGACAGCGGCGCGCTGTGCGGTTGCGGCAACCTCGGCGACGTGGAGGCCCTGGTGGGCGGCAATTCGATAGGCCACCGCTTCGGCGAGTCCGCCGCCGACCTGTTCACCGCCGCGGCCGCCGGAGAGCCCAAGGCACTGGAGACGGCGGAGGCGCTGTGCCGCGTCTTCGGGCGGATGCTCTACAACATGGTCATCACGCTCGACCTGCAGCGTATCAGCCTGGGAGGCAGCGTGTTCTGGCATCACCGTGACTTCGTGCTGCCGCGCCTGCAGGCGCAGATCGACGGCAAGCTGCTGCCGCTCACGCGCGGCGTGCTGCTCGTCCCCGCCGGCCTCGGCGACAAGGTCGGCGACTACGCGGCCCTGGCACTGCTCGACTGAGCGGGCAGAGCCGCCTCGTCGATACAAGCACCCGGCGCCCCATGACCGCGTCGCCCCGCCGCCCCGGTTTCGCCTACCTGCTGCTGGCCGTGGGCGGCTTTGCCGGCGCGCACCGGTTCTACCTGGGCAGCTACCTCGGCGGCGCGGCCCAGCTGGCGCTGATGGCGTATGGCCTCAGTGGCCTGCCGGGGGCGCGCTTCGCGCTGCTGCCGCTGCTGCCGTGGCTGTTGTTCGACATCTACTGGGTCCACCGCAAGACCCGGCCGGGCATGGTCGTGGCCGTGCGCGGCGTGAAGCGCCCCGGCCGCCCCGAGAACAAGGACTACGACCTCGCCGCCCTCGCCGAGGCCAACAAGCTGCAGGCCTCGTTCGTCGCCGCCGCCGAGGCGCAGGACTGGGCGCAGGCCGTGGTCATCGCCGACCAGATCGTGGCCAGCGCGCGCCGCATCTTCAAGGGCCCGCACCTGAACCTGGCGATGTCGCTGTGCATGCTCGGCCAGGCCTGCTACCAGTGCAAGGCCTTCGACAAGGCCAAGGCGAACCTCGAGGAATGCCTGGCCATCGGCCGCAAGATCGGCATGCCGGCCGAGGACATGGACATCGCCCGCAAGGCGCTGGCCCTCACGCTCGCCGGCATCGGCGAGCGCAAGGCGCGCGGCGCCGAGACCGACGGCGAGGCCGCGCTGCTGCACCTGCTCGAGGAAAAGGAAACGCGCTACCGCGATGCGCTCGCCCAGGGCGACCTGCCGCGCGCCGAGCGCCTGTGCGCCGAGGCCGTGGCCACCAGCCGCCAGCTGTGCGGCGGGCCAGGCAAGTCGGTGGTGTTCCACCTGTCGAGCCATGCGGAACTGTGCCGCCGGCTGCAATGGCCCGACAAGGCCGAGGTGGCGGCCAACGAGGCGCTGGCCATGGCCGGCCAGCTCGGGCTGGACGACAGCTGGCGGCGCGGGCCGACCAACACGCTGGCGCTGCTGCATGCCGCGGCCGGCCGCGCCGACGAGGCCGAGGCGCTCTACAAGAAGACCATCGCCATGGCCATCGCCGAAGCCAAGGGCGGCTCCAGCGACGGCGTGGTGCGCGCCTTCAACAACCTGGCGTTCCTGTATGCCGAGTCCGGCCAGAACGACAAGGCCGAGCTTTGCTACGCCCGCGCGCTGGTGCACCTGGACAAGCTGCGCGAAGCGGACGGCGAGGACCAGGGCGACGCCGAGCTGCACTCGCACATGCTCAACAATTTCGCCGGCCTGCTGATGGCGCGGCGCGACTTCGACGGCGCGCGCCCGCTGTACGAGCGCTCGCTGGCCATCCAGCAGCACAGCTGCCGCGGCATCTCGACCGCGGCCGCCAACGCGCACAACGACCTCGGCCTGATGGCGCAGGACGACGGCGACCTGCGCCAGGCGCTCATGCACTTCCAGCGCACGCTGCTGCTCAACCAGATCTGCACGCCCGACCATTTCAACAACCTCGAGAGCGCGCAGCGCAACATCGACAGCGTGAGCATGGTGCTCGCCCTGGTCGCGCGCGCCGCGCGCATGGAGCCCAGCACATGAGCATCGGCGGTGCGTTCTATGCGCTGGACCGCTACCGGCTGCGCGCGCTGGTGATCGACCCGGCCACCGTGCCGGGGTTCATCCGCGGGCAGGGCGGCGGGAGTGGCGGGCACGACGGCCCCAGCGACAGCCAGACGGTCGAGCAGGCCTGGGACGTGGTGCGCACGCTGCTGCCCGAGGCGGTGGAGGGCGAGGAGCTCGACGGCACCGGTGCGCTGGGCTGCATCTACCTGACGGCCGCGCATGTCGAGCGCACGGCGGCGCGGCTGGCGCAGCGCGACGTGCAGGCGCTGATGGGGCAGTTCACCGGCGAGCCCGCGAAGTTCGCCGAGCTCTACTGGGCCAAGGTCTGGCAGGACGGTGCGAAGGAGCTCGCGGCGTTCCTCGAAGGCGTGAAGCGTTTCTTTGCCGGCGCGGCCGCGCGGCGCGACGCCGTCGTCTTCTATCTTGCCTAGCCGCGCCTGGCCTGGCCAGTGGTTCCGGAGCGCGGCGAGGCTGCCGTGCTCAGCCCGGCGGCCGCGTCTCCGAGACGATCTCGCCCAGCCGCCGCAGCCCCGCATCGATCGCCTTCGAGTACGGCCAGCCGCAGTTGATGCGCAGGTAGTTGTCGAAGCGCCCCGAGTTCGAGAACTGCGCGCCCGGCGCCACCAGCATCTGCTCGCGCAGCGCGGCTTCGAACACGGTCACCGACGAGCGTTGCTCCGGCAGCTCGACCCACAGCTGCAGCCCGCCGCGCGGCAGGTTCAGCCGCGTGCCGGCCGGAAAGTACCTGGCGATGGCGTCCGCCGTCTGGTCGCGCTGCGCGTGCAGCCGTTCGCGCAGGCGGCGCAGGTGGCGGTCGTAGGCGCCGCTGGCGATGAACTCGCCCGCCGCGATCTGCGCCAGCGCCTCGTTGTTGCGCGTCTGCGCGTACTTGAGCATCTCCACCTGCGCATGCCAGCGCCCGGCGGTGATCCAGCCCAGCCGCAGCCCCGGCGCCAGCACCTTGTGCAGCGAGGCGCAATAGATCACGTTGCCCGTGCGGTCCCACGACTTCATGGCGCGCAGTGGCGTGTCGCTCTCCACCAGGTCGCTGTAGGTGTCGTCCTCGACCAGCGCGATGCCGTGGCTCTCGCACAGGTGCACCAGCCGCTGCTTGTGGGCGTCGGGCATCACGCTGCCCATGGGGTTCTGCAGGTGCGGCACCACCACCACGGCCTTGATGTCGTCGTAGGTGTGGATCGCTAGGTCGAGCGCCTCGATCGACAGGCCTGTCTGCGGGCTGGTCGGGATCTCCAGCGCGCGCATGCCCAGGCTTTCGAGCACCTGCAGCAGCCCGTAGAAGGTGGGCGACTCCACCGCCACCGTGTCGCCCGGCTTGGCGACGGCGCGCAGCGCGAGGTTCAGCGCCTCGATGCAGCCATTGGTGACCAGCACCTCGTCGGGCGCCACCGTCATGCCGATGCGCAGGTTGCGTTGGGCCAGCGCCTCGCGAAAAGGCTCGTGCCCCTTCTGCGACGAGGAGGTGGTCAGCAGCTCGGGCCGCTGGCGCAGCGCGCGCGTCATGGCGTTGCGCAGCGGCTCCGCCGGGTACAGCTCGGGCGCGGCGCGGGCAATGGCGAAGTTGAGCTTCACGCCGGTGTGCCGGCCGCGCGCCATGAAGTTGGCCATGCGCTCGCGCATGCTCACGAGCTGCGCCGGGTCGGGCGGCACGCCGGCCAGCGGCTCTTCCATCGGCGCGATGGCCAGGCGCTGCGGGCGCCGCACGAAGTAGCCCGAGCGGTCGCGCGCCTCGACCCAGCCGTCGCTTTCCATCGCGCGGCAGACCTGCAGCGCGGTCGACAGGCTGATGTCGTGCAGCCGCATCAGGCTGCGCAGCGAGGGCAGCTTGTCGCCCTGCTTCAGCGAGCCGGTATGGATCGCGTCCACGTAGTGCGCTGCGAGCTGGCGGTAGAGCGGTAGCGAGTCCATGGGGTCGATGTTCCGCGCATCGGGCGTCTGAAAACAGATGCAGTTGGTCGGGAAAACGACCATAACAGATGGCTTGGCGGCCGTGCTGTTCCGGTCGCAATAGCCATGGCGTGTGCCTGTTTTCCAGGCGGTGGAATTCCTACGATGAAGCCTCATTCACCCGAGGTCCGCCATGATCACCACCCTCTCCCAAGCGCCCGATTCCATCGTTCTCGAACCCGGCCAGTCGCTGCGCACTTCGGTCGAGGCGGGCGCCTGGCTCCAGCTGGCGGAGGGCCGCGCTCGCGTGGTGTCGCCGCCGGGCTGGTTCGGCGGCACCGTGTTCATGTCCGAGACGCTGCTCGACGAAGGCGACGTGCACCGCCTGCCGCAAGGCGGATGGATCGAGGTGTGCGCGCTGACGCCGGTGCACCTGCGGGTGCATGCGCCGCTGGACGCGCGGCCTTCGCGGATTGCCGCGGCATCGGCATCGGCGCCGGCGGAAGCGCGGCCGGTGATGCGGTTCGTGCGCCTGCTCACCGGCTGGTGAGCCGAACGAAAGCCTCAGCGCACGCTGGGCGAGGCCCGCAACGCATCCAGGAAGCTGCTGCGCCACCAATGGATGTCCTGCTCGCGAATGCGCGACAGCAATTTCTGGTGCCGCTCGCGGCGCTCTTCCAGCGGCATCTGCAGCGCCTGCTGCACTGTTTCCGCGGTGCCGTGCGTGTCGTACGGGTTCACCAGCAGCGCCTCCTTCAGCTGCTCGGCCGCGCCGGCGAAGCGTGAGAGCACCAGCACGCCGGGGTCGGCCGGGTCCTGCGCCGCGATGTATTCCTTGGCCACCAGGTTCATGCCGTCGCGCAGCGGCGTCACCAGCCCCACGGCCGCGGCGCGGCACAGGCCCGGCACGCGCTTGCGCGCCACCATGCGGTGGATGTAGCGCACGGGCATCCAGTCGAGCTCGCCGTAGTCGCCGTTGATGGCGCCGCACAGCGACTCGAGTTCGCGCCGGATGTCGGCATAGGCGTCGACCGTCTCGCGCGTGGGCGAGGCGATCTGGATCAGCGTGGCGCTGCGCCGGTTCTCGGGGTAGTGCGCCAGCAGTTCGCGAAAGGCGCGCACGCGCTGCGGAATGCCCTTTGAGTAGTCCAGCCGGTCGATGCCCAGCAGCAGCCTGCGCTGCGAATACTCGCGCTTCATGGTCTCGTACATGTCGCGCGCTTCCTTGGCGTGCGTGAGCGCCAGGAACTCGTCCACGTCGATGCCGATGGGGAAGGCGCTGCAGCGCACCGTCTGGCCGTAGGCGCGGTACATGTCGTCGCCCAGGTACTCGCCGCGCGCCTCGTTGCGCACGTAGTGCTCGAAGTGCTGCACGTCCTGCTGCGCCTGGAAGCCGATGAGGTCGTAGGCGAACAGCGAGCGCATGAGCCACTCGTGCTGCGGAATGGCCGCGGTGATGATCTGCGGCGGCAGCGGAATGTGCAGGAAGAAGCCGATGCGCTGCCTGCAGCCCATGGCGCGCAGCTCGGCCGCCAGCGGGATCAGGTGGTAGTCGTGCACCCAGATGATGTCGTCTTCCTTCAGCAGCGGCAGCAGCTTGCGCGCGAACAGCTGGTTCACGCGCCGGTAGCCCCCGATGAAGCCGGCGTCGAAATGCGCCAGGTCCAGGCGGTTGTGGAACACCGGCCACAGCACGTCGTTGCTGTAGCCCAGGTAGTAGCTGTCGTGGTCATCGCGGCTCAGGTCGATGGTGGCCAGCGTGACCTTGCCGGCCTGCTGCTTGTGCAGCTCGCCTTCGCCGGTCGGGCCGCCCTCGATGACCTGGCCGCTCCAGCCGAACCACAGGCCGCCGCTTTGCTGCAGCGACTCGCCCAGCGCCACGGCCAGGCCGCCGGCGGCCGGCTTGCGCGGATCGGCCACGCGGTTGGAAATGACGACGAGACGACTCATATGCACGAATCCCAGGGAGCGGACAGGCGCACGGCCGCGTTGATGATGCCGACCATCGAATAGGTCTGCGGAAAGTTGCCCCACATCTCGCCCGTGACCGGGTGCGTGTCTTCCGACAGCAGGCCCAGCGGGTTGCGCGCCGCGAGCATGGTCTCGAAGATCTGGCGCGCCTCGGCCTTGCGGCCGATCTTGGCGAGCGCGTCGATGCGCCAGAAGGTGCAGATGTTGAAGGCCGTCTCGGGCTTGCCGAAGTCGTCGGCGGCCTCGTAGCGGCGCATGTACGGTCCGTCGCACAGCGACTTCTCCATGGCGTCGACGGTGGAGATGAAGCGCGGGTCGCGCGCGTCGATCAGCCCCACCTCGACCATCAGCAGGATGCTGGCGTCGAGCTCGTGGCCGCCGAAGCTCTCGGCGAAGGCCTGGCGCTCCTCGCACCACGACTTGGCCAGGATCTCTTCCTTCATGCGCGCGGCGTGGCCGTGCCAGTAGGCCGCGCGATCGGGCAGCTCCAGCCGGCGCGCGATCTTGGCGAGCCGGTCGCAGGCGGCCCAGCTCATCAACGCCGAGCTGGTGTGCACGCGGGCGCGCGTGCGCAGCTCCCACATGCCGGCGTCGGGCGTGCCGTAGACGCGCACCGCCTGCTCGCCCACCGCCTCGAGGTGCGGAAACTCCGCCAGCCCCGCGCGGCTGAGCAGCCGGTGGTCATGGAAGGCCTGCGCCGCGCCCAGCACGATGTTGCCGTACACGTCGTGCTGGAAGTGCTCCTGCGCCTGGTTGCCCACGCGCACCGGGCCCATGCCGCGGTAGCCCGGCAGGCCGTCCACGAAGGACTCGGGCAGCTCGCGCTCCAGTCCGATGCCGTACAGCGGCTGGATGTGCTCGCCGTGCGAGCCGATCACCACGTTGCCGAGCCAGCGCAAATAGTCTTCCATGGTGCCCACCTCGCTCAGCGAGTTGAGCGCGCGCACCACGAAGAAGGCGTCGCGCAGCCAGCAGTAGCGGTAGTCCCAGTTGCGCTGGCTGCCCGGCGCTTCCGGAATGCTGGTGGTCATGGCCGCGACGATGGCGCCGGTATCCTCGTACAGCGAGAGCTTCAGCGTGATGGCCGCGCGGATCACGGCGTCCTGGTACTCGAAGGGAATGGCCAGGCGCTTGCTCCAGGTGCGCCAGTAGGAGATGGTCTCCTGCTCGAACTTGCGCGCCGTGTCGGCAATGCCTTCGGTCAGCGTCTCGTCCACGCCGAACATGAAGTTGTACTCGCGCGAGAGCACGAAGGGCTGGCGCGAGAGGATGTGCGAGATCGACGCGTCGGTGTTCAGCCGCAGCGTCACGTCGGGGCCCACGTAGCGGATGTGGTTGCTGCCGCGCGTGACTTCCACCGGCGCCGAGGCGCCCCACTGGAAGCGCGGGTCGAGCGACACGCGGATGCGCGGCGCGCCGGCAATGGGGCGCACGCGGCGCACCATCATCAGCGGGCGGAAGTAGCGCGAGCGGCTGTAGAAGCGCGGCGCGAAGTCGGTGATCTCGATGCCCTGGCCCGCGCTGTCGAACAGCTGCGTGCGCAGCACCGCCGTGTTCGGCTCGTACCACTGCTTGGCCTCGGCGAAATCCTCGATCTCGATGGCCCAGGCGCCGGCGTCTTCGCCGGGATGCAGCAGGGCGTTGAACACCGGGTCGCCGTCGAAGCGCGGCAGGCAGCACCACACGGCGCGGCCGCGCGCGTCGATGAGCGCGGTGTACGCGCAGTTGCCGATCACGCCGACGTTGAGCGAGGGCTCGGCCGGCGGCGCGAAGCCGCGCGGGCCCGGGGCCGCGGCGGCCTGCAGGTCGGCCGGCGCGCGCTCGCCAGGGCCGGCGGAGCCTGCCAGCGCTTGCCCGGCGCGGTCTTCAGGGGCCGTCGCCAGTTGTTGTTCGCTCATTCGGGGCTCCTGGGGGATTCTTGGGGGGCGTCGGCGTCTGCCTTGGTGTTCGCGGCTTCGGCCTTCGGCGCGGCGAGCAGGTCGCGCGCCTGCACCAGCCATTCGTACACGGCGCGCGGCGACTCGAGCCGGTGCAGCGCCAGGCTGGGCCCCGAGCCCACCTTCACGGCGATGCCGCCGCGCGGCTGCACCACGGAAAAGCCGCTTTCGTCGGTGGTGTCGTCGCCCAGGAAGACCGGGGTGCGGCCCGCGAACGGCGCCTCGGTCATGAAGGCGTCGATGGCAATGCCCTTGTTGACGCCCGCGGGCTTCACCTCGAACACGAACTTGCCGTGCATGAGCTCGAGCTGCGGGTTGTTGGCGATGGCGCGCGACATGGCGTCCTGGCACACGGCCTCGAGCTGCGGCGCGAGCCGGTAGTGCAGCGCGATGGCGGCGTGCTTGCGCTCGACCAGCAGGCCTTCGTGCACGCGCGCGAGTTCGTTGGCGATCTCCAGGATCGGCGCGAGGTCGGGCGCGCGCTGCTCCTGCGTGTGGCCCGTGGCGTCGCGGCGCTGCACGCCGTGCTCGCCGGCCGCGGGCAGGCGCAGCGGCGCCAGGAAGCGGTCGATCGAGTCGATCTGGCGGCCGGAGACCACCGCGAGCGCGCCGCCGAGCTGGTCGCTCAGGTCGCTCAACAGGGAGACGAGGGCAGGGGGAATCTCGATGGCTTCCGGCGTGGGCGCAAGCCCGACGAGGGTGCCGTCGAAGTCGAGAAAGAGGGCTGCATCCCGGCCCAACGGAGGAGGCAACTGCATGTTGCTGGTGGACTTTGGCATTGGTAAAAACCTTAACACGCGCTGCCGGCGGCGCGTGTCGGCCAAAGCCCAATCTGCCCTCCGACCCCTTGGCCCCTTGACCCCTCAGCGGGTCGGCGGGGTCGTCAGGCGAGCGAAACCCTTGGCAGGGCTTGCGCCCGCGCCCGCAGCAGCGCGGGCGCGCTCACCGGCTTGAACGCGCGCGCAGCTGCCGATGGCGACGACCGGGACCACCGAGGTCACCGGCCGGTCGTCGGGCGAGATGAACAGCAGCGGCGCGGTGGCCGTGGCCATGCTCGCCGTGGTCACGGTGCGCGTATGGCGCCCACGGCGCTCACGGCGCCCATGGCGCCCATGGCGGCCACGGCATCGACGCGCGCCCGGTGGATCGCCTCGCCGATCTTCGGCCCGGTGGCGCCGGCCTGCTGGGCGGCGCGTGCCACCACGTCGGTGGCCACGCCCGTCGCGGCGGCCAGCACGGCGAGCAGGCGGGGGCGCTGCGGGTAGGGCGTGTGCTCGAAGCCGAGGCGGCCGCGCGAGTCGCACTCGCAGGCCAGCAGCACCTCGGCGAAGCGCGCGGGCTTGCGAAAGGCGTCGCAGCGCTCCAGCAGGCGCACCAGCCCGACGGCGTCGAGCGCACCGCTGCCGTGGATGTGGCCGTGCTCGCGCGCCACCACTTCGGCCAGCTCGCGAACGTCCACCGGCACGCGCCAGCGCTCGCACACCTGCTGCAGCAACGCCACGCTGCGCTGCTCGTGATCGGGATGGCGCGGCAGCACGTCGGCCGGCGTGGTGCCCTTGCCGAGGTCGTGCATCAGGCAGGCGAAGCGCACGGCCAGCGAAGCCGCCAGCCGCGCGCTGGTGTCGAGCACCATCATCAGGTGCACGCCGGCGTCGATCTCGGGGTGGTGCTCGGCGCGCTGCGGCACGCCCCAGAGCCGGTCGACTTCGGGCAGCAGCACGGCCAGCGCGCCGCACGCGCGCAGCACGTCGAACATGCGCGAGGGGCGCGTTTCCATGAGGCCGCGCGAGAGCTCCTGCCACACGCGCTCGGCCACCAGCGCGTCAGCCTCGCCGGCCGCCACCATCTCGCGCATCAGCGCCAGGGTCTCGGGGGCGACGGTGAAGTCGTCGAAGCGGGCGGCGAAGCGTGCCACGCGCAGGATGCGCACCGGGTCTTCGCGGAAGGCGTCGGTCACGTGGCGCAGCACCTTGTCGCGCAGGTCGCGCTGGCCGTGAAAGGGGTCGCACAGGGCCTCGGGCGTGGGGTCGAAGCGGCCGTCGGCGCTCACCCGTTCGGCCGGCAGCGCAATGGCGTTGACGGTCAGGTCGCGGCGGGCCAGGTCCTGCTCGAGCGTGACGTCGGGAGAGGCATGCACGGTGAAGCCGCGGTAGCCCGGCGCGCTCTTGCGTTCGGTGCGGGCCAGCGCGTATTCCTCGCGGGTCCGAGGATGCAGGAACACCGGAAAGTCGCGCCCCACGGGCAGGTAGCCGCGGCGCACCATTTCCTCGGGCGTGGCGCCCACCACCAGCCAGTCGTGGTCGGACACCGGGCGCCCCAGCAAGTGGTCGCGGAGTGCACCGCCGACGAGAAAAATGTTCATGAGTGCAGTGTAGGGATACTCCTCACTTCCAAAAAAGAACGGTCGTTCGATAATCCCCCGCGCAGACCGGGCAATCGTTCGTCGAACGAGCGATTTTCAGCGGCAGCCATAAGCCGAAGTTCGTATCCGCAGAGGGATCTTTCAACCAAAGGAGCAATTCACATCATGAAGAAAACAATGATTGCGCTGGCGGCTCTGGGCGCCCTGGCGTCCGGAAGCGCCATGGCGCAACAGGCCGGCGACTGGGTCGTGGGCGCAGGGTGGTTCCATCTGTCACCGCAGGACTCGAGCAAGCCGCTGACCGTGACCTCGCCCATTCCGGCCGTGCTTCCCGGCTCCGGCGCGAGCGTGAGCGACTCCGACACCCTGGGCCTGAGCGCCATGTACTTCCTGGACAGTCACTGGGCCGTGGAAGGCGTGTTCGGCGTGCCGCCCAAGTTCAAGCTCAACGGCACCGGCACGCTGGGCCGCGTCGGCCAGCTCGGCGAAGCCCGCCAGTGGAGCCCGACCATCCTGGGCAAGTACTACTTCAACGAAGGCACCTCGGCCTTTCGTCCTTACGTCGGCGTGGGCGCCACCTATGTCTGGTACAGCGACGTCAAGCTGACCTCGAACCTGCAGGGCGCGCTGGCCAGCCAGTTCCACCAGTCGCCGTTCGCCGTGAACACCACGGCCAAGCTCGACAGCTCGTTCGCGCCGGTGATCAACCTCGGCGTGGCCTACCAGCTCGACAAGCACTGGGGCCTGTCGTTCTCGGTGTCGTACATCCCGCTGAAGACCAAGGCCAAGCTGACGACCACCTCGGTCACCGGCCTGCCCGTGGCCACGAGCGAAGCCAGCCTGAAGCTCAACCCGATCGTCACCTACGTGTCGGCCACCTACCGGTTCTGACCGGTACCGGCGCCTTGGCTTGCGCCTGAACCTGCCTCGAAGACCTTAGCGCCCCGTGCGGTAGGGCTCTTCGAACTGCAGGAAGTCTTTCTCCGCCAGCGCCTCGTCGATCCAGGCCTTGACGCCCGGCAGCGCCTGCACGCGCCCGATGTAGGCGGCGATGTTCGCCGGCACCGGCAGCCCGTAGGTGCCGATGCGCGTGCCGATGGGCGCGAAGTAGGCGTCGGCGATGGTGAATTCGCCGAACAGCATCGGGCCGCCGTGCGCCTCGAGCAGGCCGCTCCACATCTGCACGATGCGCGCGAGGTCGCTCGCGACCTCGGGTTGCTCCTTCATCAGCCGCGCGCCCACGCCGGGCAGCGAGGCCTCGATGTTCATCCCGCAATGGCCGCGCAGGCCGCCGAAGCCCGAGTGCATCTCGGCGCAGACGCTGCGCGCGCGTGCGCGGTCGGCCGCGGCCTGGGGCCAGAGCTGCTTCTCGGGGAAGGTCTCGGCCAGGTACTCGGCGATGGCCAGCGTGTCCCACACCACGAGCTCGCCGTCGGCCAGCACCGGCACCTTGGCCACGGGGTTGAGCGCGGCAATGGCGTTCTTGAATTTCGAGTCGGCCTCGAAGGAGTCGAAGCGCACCATCACTTCCTCGAAGGGAATGCCGGCCTGCTTCATCAGCACCCAGGGACGCATGGACCACGACGAGTAGTTCTTGTTGCCGATGTAGAGCTTGCGCATGAGAGGGGTCTCCGGTCCGTTGCGGTTCAAAAAAGCATTCGATGCTAGCCGCGCGTCGCGCGGGCATTGATGCCGAACGCGCGCCGGATTGATGCGCCCTGAATGGAGGCGCGCCGGCTGCGCGGCGGGGACGGGCTCAGCGCCCGCGCGTGTCGTCCGGCGAGGCGATCACGCGGGGCTTGGCGTCCTGCGCGCCGTCGCCGTTTTTCGGCGGGCCGGCCACGCGCTCGACCAGGCCCACGAGGCGCGGCACCAGCGCCAGCACGGCCAGCGCCAGCAGGGCGCTCAGCAGCGCCGTGGCCTCGCGTCCGAGCCCGCAGGCCATGCCGATCGCGGCGGTCATCCACAGGCCCGCGGCCGTGGTCAGGCCCTGCACCTGGGTCTCGTCCTTGCCCTGCTTGAGGATGGTGCCCGCGCACAGGAAGCCCACGCCCGCCACCAGCCCCTGGATCACGCGGCTCATGTCGGCCGGCACGATGCCGGTCTGCTGCGGAATGAGCACGAACATCGCCGAGCCGATGGCCACCAGCATGTGCGTGCGCACGCCGGCCGCCTTGCCCGCCTGCTCGCGCTCGAAGCCGAGCACGAAGCCCAGCGCACCGGCCAGCGTGAGGCGCAGCACGATGCGCGTGAGCTGCGCGACGTCGGTCACGTCCGAGAACTCGGAGGCGATGGTGTCCAGGACCTCGTCGCGCCAGCTCATCGGGGTGCCTCAGTTCAGGGCAGGTCCTTGTTCGGTTCCGGTTCGGCCGCGTCGCGCGGGCCCACGCGGCCCAGGCGCTCCTTGAGCGATTGCGGCCGGCCGCTGATGATGGCGGCGTAGTTGGTGGTGTTGGCCAGCACCTTCTTCACGTAGTCGCGCGTCTCGTTGAACGGCACGTTCTCGGCCCAGATGGCGGCCTCGACGACCGGTCCGTTGCGCCAGCTGCGCGGGCGGCCGGGGCCCGCGTTGTAGGCGGCGGCGGCCAGCGCCATCGACCCGTCGAAGTCGTCGAGCGCGAGCTTCAGGTAGTTGGTGCCGATGGTGATGTTGGTCTCGCGGTCGTTGATTTGGCCGGGCGTGAAGTCGCTCAGGCCGATCTTGCGGGCCGTCCAGCGCGCGGTGGCGGGCATGACCTGCATGAGGCCCGAGGCGCCGACGCCGGAGCGCGCGTCCATGATGAAGCGGCTTTCCTGGCGGATCAGGCCGTACACGTAGGCCGGGTCCAGGCCGATGTCCTGCGCCTTGCGCAGCACCGTGTCGTGGAACGGCATGGGGAAGCGCTGCTCGACGTCGACCACGCCCTTGGTGCGCTCGCTGGTGTTGATGCAGCGGTCCCACACCTCGCGCTGGCAGGCGAAGTCGGCCGCGGCCAGCAGCGCGCGGTCGTCCATGCCGCCCTTGTCGTGCAGGTTGGTGGCGTAGTTCCACTCGCGCGTGCCTTCGGAGCGCAGGCCGATGGCGATGGCGTACAGGCCCCGGGCCAGCGCCGGGTTGGCGCGCGCGGCGGCCTTTTCCTCGGGCGTGAGCGGTGCGGGGCGGGTGGCGGCCACGGTGCGCTGGCCGAGCTCCTCGAGCGCCAGCATTTCGTAGAAGCCGCGCGAGCCGGCAATGCTCTGGTACAGGTCGCGCGCCTGGGTGCGGCGCTCTTCGCTGCGCTCGGTGGCGAGCGCGCGGGCCTTCCAGTAGACCCAGGTCGGGTCGAGCTGGGCGGTCTCGCTCATGGCGTTGATGGCGGGGGCCACCTCTTTC
Source organism: Variovorax sp. OK212 (assembly GCF_900112425.1). GTDB lineage: Bacteria > Pseudomonadota > Gammaproteobacteria > Burkholderiales > Burkholderiaceae_C > Variovorax. Next base: position 410,478 of record NZ_FOLP01000001.1, read on the forward strand.
CACTGGCCTGCGCGCAGCGCGGTGCGCACGCGCCAGCCGAGCATGTCGTCGGACAGGTCGGCGTTCTTGGTGACGTTGCCGAAGTACGTGCCGGCCTGCGGCCACAGCTTGAGCGCGGCGGCGCGGCCGATGGTGCCCCACAGCCAGTTGCGCTCTTCGGCCGAAAGCATCGGGCCCCACTTGCTGTCGAGCTGCGAGGCGGCCTGCTCGGGGTCGGCAATGGCGACCTTGATGAGCGCGAGCACCACCAGTTCCTTGCGCGACTTGGCGGCCACGAAGGCGCGCCCGGTCAGGAACTTGGCCGAACTGGCGTTGAGCTCCTCGAACAGCGGCAATGCGTCGGGCGCGGCAATGGTGATGGCGCCGCGCGCGGCCTGCGGGCGGTTGGCCTCCATGGCCAGGCGCGCCTTCTTCCAGGCGTCGTTCGGCGAGAGCAGGCGCGCGGCCACCATGCGGTCGGCGGCGGTGAGGCAGCCGTCGTCGGCTTCCTTCTGGCTGAGCCAGTCGCGGCGCACGTCGTCGGCCTGGGCCTGCGTGGCGGTGCCGGTGCGCAGCGTGTCGGCCAGCACGGCGTAGCAGCGCACCTGTGCGTCGTCGCCCATGCGGAAGCCGGCCACGGCGGCGGAGAAGTTGTCCCAGTCGCGGCGCTGGCCCGTGAGCAGCAGCCAGTCGTTGCGCAGCCGGTCTTCCTGGTAGGTGCCGGGGTAGCGCGCGAAGAAATCCTGCACTTCGCTGGGGGCGGCTTCCTGCAGGCGTGCCTTGAGTTCCCAGTAGGCGGCCCAAGGTTCCAGGGCATGGCCGCGGGCCTGCGGCAACAGGGCCGCGAGGCGGGCCTTGTCGCCGCGCTGGAAGGCCTGTTTCATCTGGACCAGCACGTCGTCGTTGGTGTTGCTCTGGGCGGCGGCGGGTTGTTGCGAGAACAACGCGGCGAGGGCCAGGACCGTGGAAAAAACCAGTGCGGGTGCTGCGTTGCGCCGATGGGCGCGGTGGCTGGGCCGCTGGGGTGCCAAAATGCTTGGGAACTGCATCGGGGGATTATGGACAAGTCAAAGGGTGCCGACACCTCGGCGACGGCGAGTTTTCTGAAGGATCAGCTGCGCAAGGCATTGATCGAACAACGCCTGGCGATGCCTGATCGGCTGACACGCGCGGACCTGTTGCAGCGCGTGATGCGGATCTGGCTGGTCGGGCGGCCCGACACCGTGATCGGCGCCTACTGGCCGATCAAGGGCGAGTTCGATCCGTTGCCGGCACTGCACCGCTGGAAGGAAGACGGCGAACTCATGGAAGAGTCGCAGCGTCGCCGCATCGGACTGCCGGTGATCGACAAAGTTCACAAGACGCTGACCTTCCATGCCTGGTACCCGGGCTGCCAGATGGAAGAAGACGCCTACGGCATTCCCAAGCCCAAGGACACCGAGCTGATCGTGCCGACCCTGCTGTTCGTGCCCTGCGTGGGCTACAGCGCGGGCGGCTACCGGCTGGGCTACGGCGGCGGTTTCTACGACCGCACGCTGGCGGCGCTGGAGCCGCGGCCGTTCACGGTGGGGCTGGGCTTCACACACGGCTTCCTGGAAGACTTCGACCCCGAGGCGCACGACCTGCCGCTGGACGCCATCCTCAACGACAACGGCGTGGTCTGGCCGACGAGCTGAGCTGAGCTGACGTGTCCCGGCCTGGTCTGGCCAGGCGTGGCTCGACCGGGCCAGCCCCGCTCAGTCGAGGTTGTCGACCGTGTCCGGGTCCGGCACCTCGCCGATGGTCTCGCGCGTGGTCGCGGCCTGCAGCTGCAGCCAGTCGCAGAAAGCCCTGATTTCGGGGCGCAGCGCGCTGCGCGGCCCGGCAATGAGCCAGTAGGCCATTGGTGAATCCATGCGGTGCTGCGGCAGCACCTCGACCAGGTCGCCGTTGGCCAGGCTCTCGGCAATCAACGAGCTGCGCGCCAGCGTCACGCCCTGGCCGGTGAGGGCGGCCTGCACCATCTGGTAGGCGTAGTTGAAATAGAGCCAGCGCTTGGGCTGCGCCCGCTCCAGCCCGTTCACCTCGAACCAGCGCCGCCAGGTCAGCCATTCCAGGTGCGTGCGGTGCGCGTCGCCGGCCTCGATCAGCGTGAAGCGGGTGATGTCGGCGGGCGTCTTGATGGGCGGGTTGCTCTTCAGCAGCCAGGGGCTGGCCACCGGCGTCAGCGTCTCGCCGAACAGGCGCAGGGCGCCGGCCGACATGGTCTCGCGCGGGCCGTAGCGCAGGGCGATGTCCACGTCGGCCACTTCCAGGTCGACCGCCACGTCGCTGGCGTCGATGCGGATGTCGATCTCGGGGTTGTCGCGCTGGAAGGCCTCCAGCCGCGGAATGAGCCACATCGACGCGAACGAGGCGAACGTGGTCAGCGACACGCTCTGGCGCCCCGCGCTCTGGCGGATCTGCCGCACCGCCGTGTCGATGCGCGGCAGCGACTGCTGCACCGCCAGCAGCAGCAGCGCCCCGGCGCTGGTGAGCTCCACCGCCCGCGTGTGGCGCAGGAACAACCCCACGCCCACTTCTTCTTCCAGCGACTGGATCTGGCGGCTCACGGCCGACTGCGTCAGGGCCATTTCCTCCGCGGCGGCACGGAAGTTCAGGTGCCGCGCCACGGCCTCGAAGGCCCTCAGGTGGCCGGCCGAGATCGGGCGGGAGCGCAGATGGGTTTGCGAATGTTGCATGGATATGACTTTGGGAGGCGGCCGGTGCAGAAATCGATTGATGCGCAGATCGCATCAGTAGCCTACCTCGTTTTCATTGGACCCCCGGCGCCTGAGAAACGATCATTCATTCCCGAACTGCGCTATTGCCCCGTCTCTGTCTGACCGGCCGCGCTTCGGCAAAGCCCAAGGAGTTTCATCATGTCCACCGCCGTCTGCACCACCGAATCGCTCTCGCCCCTGTCCGCTTCCACCCGCACCGCTGCCGTTCCGCCGGCCGTTCGCCGTGGCGCCTGGCAGATTGCGCCCGGCGAGGCGATGAGCCTGAAGGCGCGGTCGGCCAGCGTGCTGCGCGTGAAGCAGGGCCGGGTGTGGATCACGCCCGATGCCACGCTCGCCAACCCCAGCGAAGACCTGGTGCTGGCACCGGGCGAATCGCTGGCGGTGGCCGCGGGCCAGCGCATCGTGATGGAGGCGTGGGACGGCTACGGCGCGACCTACAGCTGGGACAACGCCTGATTGTTCTGCCTCCAGGAGCTGAAAAGGCGGCCTCGGCCGCCTTTTTCTTTTTGAAGCTTCTTTCGCGCGGGCGGCTGCCTGCGCAGCCCACCGCGGCCAACTCAGTTCAACCGTTGATGTCGAAGCTCGGCAGCAGCGCCAGGAAGTGCCGCAGCGCCACCTGCCCGTCGAGCACGTGCACGCCGGCCATCAGGTCGGGCCCCTCGCTCTCGGCCAGGCCCATGCCGAAGCCCGTGTAGCGGCGCACCGCCAGCGGGGCCTCGTACACCACCCGGATGTCGGTGTGGCGCGGGTCCTTGCCGATCGAGCTCATCAGCGCGTCGACCGCCTCGCGCGGTCCCTCCAGGTGCTGGCAGAAACGCTGCCCGTCGAACACCAGGAGGCCGGTGATGCCGCGCTCCGCGTTGCGCCCGCGCGCCCGGGAAGCGATGGAGCCCACGGTGGTCGGGGGCAGGTCCTGGGCGAGCGTGCTGCAGTAAAGGACTTCGTAGAGCGAGTGTTCTGTCATGCGTCTGGAGGGAAAACGCTGCGCAGTGTAGGTACCCTCCAGACGTCGCGAAATGTCAAAAGACACACGCCGAGCGCCTATAGTGCAGCGTGAAATTCGAGGACTATCCCGCCGCGGCGCCCCCCCCCCAGGGCGTCAACCCGTGCGACCAGTGCGCATTGCGCCGGCTCGATGCGTTCCTGCCCTGTTCCGAGGAAGAACTCAAGACGATCCAGTCGTTCCGCGTCGGCGCCCGCCGCGTGGAAGCCGGCGGGGCCATCGTCGAGGAGCACCGGCGCAGCGCCCAGCTGTTCACGCTCTACGCGGGCTGGGCCTTCCGCTTCAAGACCCTGAGCGACGGCCGGCGGCAGATCCTGAGCTTCCTGCTGCCCGGCGACTTCGTCGGCCTGCAGGACGAGTTCGCCGACGGCCAGACCCACGGCGTCGAGGCGGTCACCGACGTCACGCTGTGCGCCTTCTCGCGCGACCGGCTCTGGGGCCTGTTCCATGCCCAGCCCAAGCTGGGCTACGACATCACCTGGCTCGCCGCGCGCGAAGAAAAGATGGTCGACGACCAGCTCGTCACCGCCGGCCGGCGCAATGCCAGCGAGCGCGTGGCCATGCTGCTGATGCACCTGTACCGGCGCGCCGAGCGCGTGGGCATGGTGCGCGACGGCTGGGTCGAGTTTCCGTTCAACCAGCAGCACATCGCCGACGCGCTGGGGTTGTCGCTGGTGCACACCAACAAGACGCTGCGGCGGCTGCAGCGCCAGGGGCTCTACAAGATCGACGCCGGCTGGCTGCGCATCCTGGAGCCGCACGCGCTCGAGACGCTGGGCGACTACTTCGAGCGCCCGATGCGTCCCACGCCGCTGATCTGAGGCAGGGTCGGCGCGCGGCCTTCCTTCAGGGTTCAGGGCGCTGCCATCAGTTCCTGCAAATCGTCCTGGTAGGCCTGCAGCCGGCGCACCGCCTGGGCGCGCTGGCTCGCGCTCGTGCCGTTGTGCAGGGCGGCGGTGTTGCGGCAGCCCTCCTGCAGCAGCGCCTGCTGCTGGTCGCGCCACGCACCGGGCAGCGGATCGGCAATGCGCTGGATGTAGCCGTGCAACGCGGCCTGCGCCTCGGCCGGCGCGGGCTTGCGGGCGACGAAGCCGCGCAGCAGCACCAGCGCCTCCTGCTGGCGCTTGCGGCGCTCGGCGTCGGCCAGCTTCGGGTCGAACACCGACTGCGCGACCTGCTGCTTCAGCAGCTCGCGCTGTTCCGACGTGAGCCGGCCGTAGAAATCCTCCGTGCGGTCCAGGAACTGGTCGTAGCGCTTTTCCCGCACCTGGGCCGGTGTGCGGTCGAGCCAGTCCTTGCGGTACTCGGCGTTGTTCCTGGCGTACTTGCGCTCCAGGTGGAACAGCTGCGCGCCTGTCAGGCTCAAGGCCAGGCCGGTGCCGGCGGGTTCGGCGCGGTCGGCCACCGCCAGCAGCCGCTCGCGGATGCGGTCGGCCATGGCGCAGACCTGCGCCGGCGTCACCTCGCCCGGGGCCAGCGCCTGGGCCTCCTGCAGCAGCGCGGCCACGCGCGGCAGCTCGTTCTGGCGGTGCCAGGCCAGCAGCTGCGCGAGCTCCTCGCGCACCTTCGGGTTCTGCGCGCTGTCGAAGTCCAGGTAGCCGTCGAGCCACCAATAGCTCACGGTGGGCAGGTTGTTGTAGGCCAGCTTGATCGCACTGCAAGCCCCCAGGGCGGCAGCGAGCAGCAGCACGCCGATAATTCGCGCCACGCTCGCGCAACGAATTCGGGAAGAAAAACGCATGAATCAGACTCCGCAACAAGACAACCTGGGGCCGGTCGACGTCGTCATCATGGCGGCCGGCAAGGGCACGCGCATGAAAAGCAAGTGGCCCAAAGTGTTGCATCGATTGGCCGGCCGCGCATTGCTGGCCCATGTGGCCGACACCGCCGCGCGCGTCGGTGCGCGCGACGTGGTGGTCGTGACGGGGCATGGCGCGGCGGAAGTCGAGGCCGCCATGGCCGGTGCCGTTTCGGGCGCCAACCTGCGTTTCGCGCGCCAGGAGCCGCAGCTCGGCACCGGCCACGCGGTGCAGCAGGCCGCGCCGTTGCTGCCGGACGACGGCACCGTGGTCGTGCTTTCGGGCGACGTGCCGCTCATCGGCGAAGACACGCTGCGTGCGCTCATCGCCGCCAGCGCGGGCGAGCGCCTCGCGCTGCTGACCATCGAATTCGACGACCCGAGCGGCTACGGCCGCGTGATCCGCACCACCGCCGGCGGCGAGGTCACCGCCGTCGTCGAGCACAAGGACGCCAACGAAGCCCAGCGCGCCATGCGCGAGATCTACAGCGGCGTGATGGCCGTGCCCGCGCGCCTGCTCAAGGGCTGGCTCGCGCGGCTCGACAACAAGAACGCGCAGGGCGAGTACTACCTGACCGACGTGGTGAAGCTGGCGGCGGCCGACGGCGTGCCCGTGGTCGCGCACATCACCACCGACGCGCTGCAGGTAGCCGGCATCAACAGCCCGGCCCAGCTCGCGGCGCTCGAACGCGCCTGGCAGCTGCGCCAGGCGAACGCGCTGATGGAGCAGGGCGTGCGCCTGGCCGACCCGGCGCGCTTCGACCTGCGCGGCACGCTCGACTGCGGCTCCGACGTCGAGATCGACGTCAACTGCATCTTCGAAGGCGCGGTGTCGCTGGGCGAGGGCGTGCGCATCGGCGCGAACTGCGTCATTGCCAACGCGCGCATCGAGGCCGGCGCGGTGATCCACCCGTTCACCCACATCGAAGGCGAGAAGGCCGGCGTGACGGTGGGCGCGGGCGCGCTCATCGGCCCCTTCGCGCGGCTGCGGCCCGGCGCGCAACTGGGCGCCGAGGTGCACATCGGCAACTTCGTCGAGGTGAAGAACTCGACGCTGGCCGCCGGTGCCAAGGCCAACCACCTGGCCTACCTGGGCGACGCCACCGTGGGCGAGCGCGTGAACTACGGCGCGGGCAGCATCACCGCCAACTACGACGGCGCCAACAAGCACCGCACCGTGATCGGCGACGACGTGCACGTGGGCAGCAACTGCGTGCTGGTGGCGCCCATCACCATCGGCGCGGGCGGCACCGTCGGCGGCGGCTCCACGATCAACAAGTCGACTGAACCCGGCGCGCTGACCGTGGCGCGCGGCAAGCAGGTGAGCTTTGCGAACTGGAAGCGCCCGCAGAAGAAGCCCAAGGCCTGACGGTCTCTTGAAAGTTCTCAGGCTCCCGGTGCCAACGGCAGTGGCAGTGGCACCCGGGGCTCGAACTTCGCGCGCTTGAGGCTGAAGAAGGCTTTCACGTTGCGCACGTTCGCATCGGCCGTGAACAGGCGCTGCGTGAGCGCGCCGTAGTCCGGCATGTCGCGCGCGGCCACGACCAGCACGAAGTCGGGGCCGGGCGACACGCGCCAGCATTGCTGCACCGCGTCGTCGGCGATCACGCGGGTCTCGAAGGCGTCGAGCGACGCGGCGTCCTGCCGGTCCAGCGAGATTTCCACCACCGCCTGCAGCCCGTGGCCCAGCACCGCGGCCAGGCGGTCGGGCGAGAGCAGCGCCACCTGCCGCTCGATCAGGCCGATCTCGCGCAGGCGCTGCACGCGGCGCAGGCAGGTGGGCGGCGAGATGCCGATGTCGGCGGCCAGGCGCTGGTTGGTCTGTGAGGCGTCGCGCTGCAGCGCATCGAGCAGCCGCAGGTCTATTGAATCCAGGGAGATTGATTCCATATTTGGATAAATTATGGAAGAAAAATCCAAATGAGAGAAATGAAGAAATAAAAGTCCGAAATCAATTGAAATTGGAAAACATATTTCTTCCTTGCCTCCCTACCATCGAGCCTCTTCTTCATTCAAAGGCAGTCCACCATGTGCGGCATCGTCGGGGCAGCGTCCCATCGCAACATCGTTCCGGTCCTGGTCCAGGGCCTCCAGCGGCTCGAATACCGCGGCTATGACTCGTGCGGCGTGGCGGTGCATGCCGGCGGCCTGACGCGCGCCCGCACCACCTCGCGCGTGGCCGACCTCGTGGCGCAGGTGCGCGACGACAAGGTCGAGGGCCTCACCGGCATCGCCCACACGCGCTGGGCCACGCACGGCGCGCCCGCCGTGCACAACGCGCACCCGCACTTCAGCCACGGCCCCGGCGCCGACGCGCAAGCCGCGCGCCCCGGGCGCGTCGCGCTGGTGCACAACGGCATCATCGAAAACCACGAGACCCTGCGCGCCGCGCTCGAGGCCAAAGGCTACGTGTTCGAGAGCCAGACCGACACCGAGGTCATCGCCCACCTGGTCGACAGCCTGTACGACGGCGATCTGTTCGAAGCCGTGAAGGCCACCGTGCTGCAGCTGCACGGCGCCTACGCCATTGCCGTGATCTGCCGCGACGAGCCGCAGCGCGTGATCGGCGCGCGCGCCGGCTCGCCGCTGATCCTCGGCGCGGGCAAGGACGGCGCGGAGAACTTCCTGGCCAGCGATGCCATGGCCCTGGCCGGCGTGACCGACCAGATCATCTATCTCGAGGAAGGCGACGTGGTCGACCTGCAGCCCGGCAAGTACTGGATCGTCGACAAGAACCACAAGCCTGTGACCCGCCAGGTGCGCACCGTGCATGCGCACAGCGGCGCGGCCGAGCTCGGCCCCTACCGCCACTACATGCAGAAGGAAATCTTCGAGCAGCCGCGCGCCATCGGCGACACGCTCGAAGGCGTGGAGGGCATCGTGCCCGAGCTGTTCGACGGCGTGGGCCAGGACGGCGCCACCGGTGCGAGCGCGCACCGCGTGTTCCAGGACATCGACAAGATCCTCATCCTCGCCTGCGGCACCAGCTACTACAGCGGCTGCACCGCCAAGTACTGGCTCGAGGGCATCGCAAAGATCTCCACGCAGGTCGAGATCGCCAGCGAGTACCGCTACCGCGACTCCGTGCCCGACCCCAAGACGCTGGTCGTCACCATCAGCCAGTCGGGCGAAACCGCCGACACGCTGGCTGCACTGAAGCACGCGCGCTCGTTGGGCATGGAACAGACACTGACCATCTGCAACGTCGCCACCAGCGCGATGGTGCGCGAGTGCAAGCTGGCGTACATCACGCGCGCCGGCGTGGAGATCGGCGTGGCGTCGACCAAGGCCTTCACCACGCAACTGGCCGGCCTGTTCCTGCTGACGCTGGCCATCGCGCAGGCCAAGGGCCGCCTGAGCGCCGAAGACGAGGCGCGCTACCTGAAGGAGATGCGCCACCTGCCCGTGGCGCTGCAGTCGGTGCTGGCGCTGGAGCCGCAGATCATCGGCTGGGCCGAAGACTTCGCGCGCAAGGACAACGCGCTGTTCCTCGGCCGCGGGCTGCACTACCCGATCGCGCTCGAAGGCGCGCTCAAGCTCAAGGAAGTGACCTACATCCACGCCGAGGCCTATGCCGCCGGCGAGCTCAAGCACGGCCCGCTGGCGCTGGTGACGAGCGAGATGCCCGTGGTGGCCGTGGCGCCGAACGACACGCTGCTCGAGAAGCTCAAGAGCAACCTGCAGGAAGTGCGTGCGCGCGGCGGCGTGCTCTACGTGCTGGCCGACGGCGACACCAGGATCAAGAGCAGCGAAGGCCTGCACGTGATCCGCATGCCCGAGCACTACGGCGCGCTGTCGCCCATCCTGCACGTGGTGCCGCTGCAGCTGCTGGCGTACCACACGGCCTGCGCGCGCGGCACCGATGTGGACAAGCCGCGCAACCTGGCGAAGAGCGTGACGGTGGAGTGAGCGGCGGGGCCGATTCGTCGGCTGTTGTTCACCACCGATGTCGAAGACCAGGCAAGACGGGTTTCGGCCAGCCGCGCCTCACGAGTCGCCCCGAATGCCGGCGCTGACCAGCAGCGGCGCCCAGGCTCGGCGTTCGTCCTCGATCCTCGCGGCAAGTTGCGCCGGCGTGCTGTGCGCCGCAACCATGGCCGCGTCCTGCAGACTCCGTGCGAGGTCGCCGCGTGCGACCACGGTGCGCACGGCCTCCGACGCTTCGTTCGCGCTGGCTTCAGAGGCGCCGCCGGGCAGGAAGAACGCAAACCACTCGCGCATCGCCGATCGCGCGTAGCCCTGTTCCGTCAGGGTGGGCACCGAGGGCGAGAAAGGACTGCGCTCGCTGCCGGAGGTAGCCAGCATCCGGAGCCGGCCCCCAGCCAGCTGTGCGAGCAGGAGGCCCTCGGGCAGCACCAGCACGGCCACCTGGCCGCCCAGCAGCGCCACCATGGCAGGCGGCCCCCCGGGGTACGGCACATGGCGCCAGCTCAAGCCGGGTTGGTCGAAGACCATGGCTTCCAGGATGTGGGGCAGGGTGCCCGCGCCGGGCGACGCCGCATTGGCGGAGGCCGGGTGGCTTCGCATCCAGTCGACCAGCGCGCGCACGCCGGTGACGTCGGCCGGCACCGCAGGGCCGACGGCCACGCCGAGGTTCATCTCCGCCGCGACCGACACCGAGCGGAGGTCTCGCGCAGGGTCATAGCCCAGCTTCTCGTACAACGTCGGATAAAGGCTGGCGAGCGCGCCTTGCGCCAGCAACCAGGTCGTGCCATCGGCTGGCGCCGACCTGAGCGCCCGCACGGCGATCTGCCCCGACGCGCCGGGCCGGTTGTCGATCACCACCTGCCGGGCAAAGGTGCCGGTGAGTTCTTCGCCGAATCGCCGCGCCAGGATGTCGGGCACGCTGCCGGCCGGGCCGGTGCAGATCAACCGCAGCCGCTCGTGCATCGGTGCGGCGGAGGTTTGCGCAAACGCGGCGGGGCTCAGGATCGCAGCCGCCGCACCCGTCAGCATCAAGCGCCGCCGGCGTCCGCCGAACAAGGACAGAGAACGTGTCGTCATGGGGCGGTCCTCGAGTGATGGTGGCGTCGAGCCTATGCCTGCGCCTTCCCCCTCACAAGCCGCGAACTTGCAGAACGGGGCCGCAATAGTGCATAACGCGCCATGCTCGACTGGAACGACCTGAAGTACTTCGTCGCGGTGGCACGGCACGGCAGCACGCTGGCTGCGGGTCGGGCGCTCCAGGTCGATCCGTCCACGGTGCAGCGAAGGCTGACGGCACTGGAGCGCCACATCGGACGCGCGCTCGTCCAGCGCCACACCAACGGTTATCGCCTGACCGATTTCGGCGTGGAGATGCTCGAAGCGGCCCAACAGGTGGCGCAGGCCGCGCTCGCGTTCGAACAGTCGCTTGTGGTGTCGAGGCGCAATGCGTCGGGCGTCATCCGGCTCACCTGTCCGGAGCCGCTGGTCAATCGCCTGACGAACTCCGGGTTGCTGGACCGCTTCCACGCGCTGCATCCGGGCCTGCACGTGGAGTTCGTGATGAGCGACAAGTACATCGACCTGCGCACCGGCGAGGCCGACGTCGCGCTGCGTTCCGGCGACACCGACGACAACGTGCTGGTGGGCCGCAAGGTCGGAGATTCGTTGTGGGCCGTCTATGCGAGCGCGGACTATGCGCAGCGCAACGGAGTGCCCGCGTGCGTGGAGGAGCTTGCAGGCCATCCGCTGGTCGGTTTCGAGGAGAACATGGCCAGCCATCGCGCGAGCCAATGGCTGCGCCAGGTGGCACCGACCGCGACCGTGGTGGCGCGCAACGACAGCGTGCTCGGCCTTCTGCTGTCGGTGAAGGCGGGCGTAGGCATCGGCCCTTTGCCGACCGCCCTCGGCGATTCGGAAGCGGAGCTGGTCCGGGCATTCGGCCCCGTGCCCGCCCTGTCCAGGGACTGGCGGCTCCTTGCGATGCCCGAGATCCGCAAGACGGCGCGCGTCTGTGCCTTCTTCGATTTCATGGTGGCCGAGATAGAAGCGCTGAAGCCGATCATCACTGGCTAGCGGCCGCGGTGTCCGCCGATGTTGCGGCTGGAATCAACGCGCGTTCCACACAGCGAACGCGCCGTTGGCCACCATCAGCGCGCAGTCCGTCGCGAAGATGAAAAGCATCGACCCCTCGAGCACGCTCCACGCACCCGGCTCGTTGCGGCGGCGCTTGCCGATCATCGGAATGTTCACTGCGAACTGGCTCGCGTGCGCCACGGCCACCGCCGCGGCGAACAGCGCCAGCTGACGGCGGTCGGGGAACAGGCCTGCGAACAGCAGCAGCAGCGCGCACAGCACCATGAACCCCAGGTTGAGCCCACCCAGGAAGCGGATGGCGCCGCCCAGGGTATGGAACAGCGGACTCGCCCGTTGGTCGCGTGGAACGAGCATGCGCGCCGCGGCCTCGGAGCGCCACGAGAAATGAAACGCGCCCATCCCGAACCACAGGATGTTCAGGCTCAGGAGGATCGTCCAGCTTGTCGTTTGCATCGCGCGCGCCTTCATGTCAATAATGTTGACATGAAAGATGCTATCGAGAATTCGCCGCCTGTCGATGCCCGCGCGATGAGCGGCCTGCAGGTGCTCCAGGCCTTGCAGGCCGGGCGCATCGAGCGTTCGGGCATCGCGCACACGATGCCGATGCAACTGACGAGCGTGCAGCAAGGCGAAGTGCGCATGACCGTCACGCCCGACGCGCGCCACCTCAACCCGGCTGGCATGGTGCACGGCGGTTTCGCCGCGACCTGCCTCGACGGCGCCGCCGCGCTGGCGCTGTTCTCCGCGCTCGACGCCAGCACGCCGTACGCGACCGTGGACCTCAACGTGAAGTACGTGCGCCCCCTGGTGGCGGACACGGACTACGTCGCCATCGGCCGCCTGCTCGAGAAGACGCGCAGCATCGGCGTCTGCAACGCAGAGATCCGCGGGCAGGACGGCAAGCTGCACGCGCTCGCCTCGGCCACGCTGATGATCAAGACGGCTTGAGCCGTGCGCCCGCTGCTCGCCGCCGGCAGGCAGTTGCAAGCCGTCAGGCCAGGCGGGCCAGCGCGGTCATCACCTTGCGCCACGCGTCCTGTTCGTTGGCCGACACCGTCTGCAGCGCCAATTCCATGGCCTCGCGCTCGTGCGCCGAGGCCAGCTTCTCGGTGCGCGCGCCCAGTTCGGTCAGCCGCAGCTTCTTCGAGCGGTGCTGGTTCGCATCGCGCTCGGCCACGACGTAGCCTTCGTCCTGCAGGAACTTGAGCGGCCGGTGCATGGCCTGCTTCGTCACGCCCAGGAGTTCGATCAGCTGCCCGATCGAGATGCCCTCGGCGCGTGCCACCGCGTAGAGCAGGCGATGGTGGACGCGCGAGAGGCCCTGCTCCGCCAGGAAGGCGTCGGCCTTGACCACGAGGCCGCGGAACGCGAAGTGCATGAGCAGCAGCGCGCCGTCCTGCGGATGGAGTTCGCGCATGCCGGCGCGCGCGACGCGCGGCAACTCGAATGCCGGGTTGGGCGCGTCGCCTGATTGAGGCCGGGACTTGGGCATGCCTTGCCGTCAGGCGCGCCGTGCGGCCTTCTTTGCGGCGGGCTTTTTCGCGGCGGGTTTCTTTGCTGCTGCAGGCCGTTTCTTCGCAGCAGCCACGGGCATCACGGCCTCGGCCTTCACACGCTTCTCTTCGCGCGCCGCCGCAACCACCGCATCGAGCAGCCCCGGAAAGCGCGCCGCCAGATCGTCACGGCGCAGCTGCATGTAGCGCGACGTGCCTTCCATGCGGGTGAGCGTGAGGCCCGATCCGCGCAGCCGCGCGAAGTGGTACGACAGGTTGGTCTTCGAGCCCAGGCCCAGAAAGCTGGAGCAGTTCTGCTCGCCCATTTCGGCCAGCGCCAGCACCATTTCGCGCCGCACCGGATCGCTCAGCGCGTCGTAGATGCCGGAGAGTCCGATCTGCTCGGCGGGAGGGTGGTCAAGTTCACGAACCATCGCGCGAGCATAGCGCAGCAAGCCTTGCCCACAGCGCTTGTCCGGTTGTTCAATATATTTTGAACAAGCATTGACGACGGTGCGTGTTCGGTAGATAGTTCAACGCTCTTTGAACTTCATCGACTCGCCATGTTCCGCAATCTTTTCTGGCTCACGCTCGGTGCCTTCGCCATCGGCACCGAGAGCTTCGTCGTCTCGGGCCTGCTGCCTTCGCTGTCGGCGGATCTCGGGGTTTCGCTGTGGCGCGCCGGTCAGCTGGTGACGGCGTTCTCGCTCACCTATGCCGTCGCCACGCCGCTGCTGGCCGTGACCACGGCCGCATGGCCGCGCGAGCGCGTGCTGCGCGTGGCCATGGGGGCCTTCGCGCTGGCCAACGTGGCCGCCGCGGTTGCGCCCACCTACGGCTGGCTCGTGGCCGGCCGCATCCTGCTGGCCGCCTGCGCGGGGCTCTTCATGGCCACCGCGGGCGGCTATGCGGCCTCGTCGGTCAAGCCCGAGCAGCGCGGCCGCGCCATGGCGCTGGTGTACCTCGGCCTCACCGTGGCCACCGTGGTGGGCGTGCCGCTGGGCACGCTGGTCGGCCACCTGTTCGGGTGGCGCGCCACTTTCCTCGGCGTGGCGGCGCTCTCGGCCGTCGCATGGGTGGGGCTGTGCCTGCCGCGCACGCCGCAGCCGCTGCAGGCCGTGGTCTCGCTGAAGGAGCGCATCGCGATCGCGCGGCGCCCCGACATCCTGCTGGGCCTGCTCACCACCACGACCTGCATGGCCGGCGTCTTCGCCATCTACACCTACCTGTCGCCGCTGCTGGCGCAGGTCAGCGGCTACGGCGACACGCAGGTGGCGTTGGTACTGATGCTGTTCGGCGTGGGCAGCGCCATCGGCAACCTGTGGGGCGGCCACGCCGCCGATGCGCTGGGCCCGGTGCGCGTGGTGCGGCGCGCGCTGCTCGGCGTGATCGCGCTGTTCTGCCTGGTCTCGGTGATCGCCATGTGGGTGCCGCAGCCGGTGGCAACGTTCGCCATGCTGGCGGTCGTCGCGGGCTGGGGCGTGGTCGGCTGGTCGTTCCCGCCCGCGCAGCAGCTCAACCTGGTGCGCAGCGCGCCCACGCTGGCGCCGGTGGTGCTGTCGCTGAACAGCTCGGCGATCTACCTGGGCGTGTCGGTGGGCGCGGTGCTGGGCTCGTTCGCGGTGGCGTCGGGGCACATCGAGCGCGTCGGCTTCGTCGGCGCGGCGTGCGAAGCGGTCGCGCTGCTGCTGGTGTCGCTGGCGGCCCGGCGCAGGACGGTGGCGGTGCGGCCGCTGGCGGACGCGGCCTGAGCAGGCGGGCGGCGGACAATCGGGTCTCCCCGGCCGCATGGCCGCATCGCACCCAAGGAGACCTCGTGAAGCCCCAACCCATCGAGTACGCCGCCGCCTCCGACGACGTCAAGGCCCTGTTCGACGACATCAAGACCTCGCGCAACGTGCCCGACGTCAACAACTTCTGGAAGTACCTCGCCAACGACCCGGCCACGCTCAAGCGCACCTGGGGCAGCCTGAAGGAAGTGATGGCACCGGGCGCGCTCGACCCGGTGGTGAAGGAAATGGTCTACCTCGCGGTGAGCGTCACCAACAACTGTGGCTACTGCATCGCGAGCCATCACGCCGGCGCCGAGAAGGCCGGCATGACACCCGCGATGTTCGCCGAGCTCATGGCCGTGGTCGGCATGGCCAACGAGACCAACCGGCTCGTGAACGGCTACCGCGTGCCGATCGATCCGGCGTTCGACAAATAACGATCGGCGCGGCGCTCAGCCGATCGTCATCAGGCTCGCGTTGCCGCCGGCCGCGGCCGTGTTGATGCTCAGCGCGCGTTCCACCACCAGGCTTTCGAGCGGAATGGCGGCATCGCCCGGCGCGAAGGCCCGTACGCCGACGATCGGCCCCGGCCGCGCCGCCAGGCGTTGCATCACGTTCGCAAGCGCGCTCGCGTCGCCATGGTGCAGCGCGGCGTCGAAGACCACGGTGTCCGACGCCCAGTCGTTCGCCACGGCCACGCATGGCTGCACCTCCGCCGGCAGCGAGGCGCGCAGGGCCTGCGCCGCCGCATCGGCCGGCCAGATCGCGGTGCTGCCCACCGACAGCACCGCGGCCAGCTGCGTGAGGCGGTCCGCCTCGTCGCCGGCCAGGCACAGCACCGCGTCGCGCGGCACCAGCGTGTAGACGTTGCGCTCGCCGGTCGGGCCGGCCAGCGTGCGCGAACTGCCCGCGCGCGACTGCGCGGCGAAGCGCGTGCATTGCGCGGCCAGCGCCGCGCGGCCGTTCGACGCTGCCCAGCGCGACAACGCCGACAGGGCGCTGCGCGGCGCGGCCGCATCGTTCGCCACCGCGCGCGCCATCGCGTCGTCCGGCCGCTTCGACAGCATGCGCAGCATGTACAGCGGCCCGCCCGCCTTCGGCCCCGTGCCCGACAGGCCTTCGCCGCCGAAGGGCTGCACGCCCACCACCGCGCCGACGATGTTGCGGTTCACATAGACGTTGCCCGCCTTGGCATGCGCCACCACCTGCGCGATGGTCTCGTCGATGCGCGTGTGCACGCCCAGCGTGAGGCCGTAGCCGGTGCTGTTGATCTGCCCGACCAGCGCGCCGAGGTCGCGGCGGCGGTAGCGCACCAGGTGCAGCACCGGGCCGAACACCTCGCGCTGCAGCTCGGCGATGCCGTCGAGTTCGATGAGCGTCGGCATCACGTAGGTGCCCTCGCGCGTGTCGTGCGCGTACTCGCGGCCCTGGCGAAACACCTTGCGGCCCTTCGCGCGCATGGCCGCGATGTGGCGCTCGATGCCGTCGCGCGCCTCGGCGTCGATCACCGGGCCCACGTCCACGGCCAGCCGCGCGGGGTTGCCGATGCAGGCCTCGGCCATCGCGCCCTTGAGCATCTCCACCAGCCGGTCGGCCGCTTCCTCCTGCACGCACAGCACGCGCAAGGCCGAGCAGCGTTGGCCCGCGCTGTCGAAGGCCGAGGACATCACGTCGATCACCACCTGCTCCACCAGCGCGGACGAGTCGACGATCATCGCGTTCTGCCCGCCGGTCTCCGCGATCAGCGGCACCGGCGCGCCGCCGGCGCCCAGGCGCCGCGAGAGCGTCTTCTGCAGCAGGCGCGCCACCTCCGTCGAGCCGGTGAACATCACGCCCTGCACGCGCGCATCGGCCACCAGCGCGGCGCCCACGGTTTCGCCGCGGCCGGGCAGCAGCTGCACCGCGGCGCGCGGCACGCCGGCTTCCCACAGCGCGCGCACCGCTTCGGCCGCCACCAGCGGCGTCTGCTCGGCGGGCTTGGCCAGCACCGGGTTGCCGGCCGCCAGCGCGGCGGCCACCTGGCCGGTGAAGATCGCCAGCGGAAAATTCCACGGGCTGATGCACACCATCGGGCCGAGCGCGCGGTGCGTGTCGTTCGAGAAGTCGTCGCGCGCCTGCGCCGCGTAGAAGCGCAGAAAGTCGACAGCCTCGCGCACTTCGGCGATAGCGTTGGGGTAGGTCTTGCCGGCCTCGCGCGCCAGCAGGCCGAGCAGTTGCGGCATGCGCGCCTCGAGCAGGTCGCCCGCGCGTTCCAGCAAGTCGGCGCGCCCGGCGGGCGGTGTCGCGGCCCATTCGGCGGCGGCGCCTTGCGCGTGGGCGATGGCCGATTCGACATCGGCCGGCGTCGCCTCCTGCACGCGGCCGACGATGTCGCGCAGGTCCGCGGGGTTGCGCACGTCGGCCCATGGGTTCGAATTGGCGTTGCCGTCGCCGGCCTGCGCCAGCAGCGGCGAGGCGCGCCAGTCGGCGTGCGCGCTTTCGTGCAAGGCGTTGCCCAGCGCACGCAGGCTGTCGTCGTTCGCCAGGTCAAGCCCGTGCGAGTTGGTGCGTTGCGCGCCGTACAGCGCGGCGGGCAGCGCAATGGCCGGGTGCGGCAGGCCCAGCGTGCCTTTGCCTTCCTGCGCGCCCATGCGCTCCACCGTCGCCACGGGGTCTTCGACCAGCACTTCGAGCGGAATCGTCGGGTCGGCGATGCGGTTCACGAACGAGGTGTTGGCGCCGTTCTCCAGCAGGCGGCGCACCAGGTAGGCCAGCAGCGTCTCGTGCGTGCCCACCGGCGCGTAGATGCGGCAGGGCCGGCCCAGCGGCCCCACCACCTGCTCGTACAGCGGCTCGCCCATGCCGTGCAGGCACTGGAACTCGTACTGCCCCGGCGCATGGCGCGACGGATCGGCCATCGTGTAGATGGCGGCCAGCGTGTGCGCGTTGTGCGTGGCGAACTGCGGGTACACCTGTTCGGGCGCGTCGAGCAGCCGGCGCGCGCAGGCCAGGTAAGACACGTCGGTGTAGGCCTTGCGCGTGTAGACCGGGTAGCCGTCGAGCCCGTCGACCTGCGCGCGCTTGATCTCGCTGTCCCAGTACGCGCCCTTCACCAGCCGCACCATGAGGCGGTGGCGGCTGCGGCGCGCCAGGTCGACCACGAAGTCGATGACGAACGGGCAGCGCTTCTGGTACGCCTGGATCACGAAGCCGATGCCGTTCCAGCCCGCCAGCGCGGGCTCGAAGCACAGGCGCTCCAGCAGGTCGAGCGACAGCTCGAGCCGGTCGGCTTCTTCGGCGTCGATGTTCAGGCCGATGTCGTACTGCTGCGCCAGCAGCGTGAGCTCGCGCAGCACCGGGTACAGCTCGGCCATCACGCGCGCATGCTGCGCACGGCTGTAGCGCGGGTGCAGCGCCGAGAGCTTGATGGAAATGCCCGGCCCTTCGTACACGCCGCGTCCGGCCGAGGCCTTGCCGATGGCGTGAATCGCTTCTTCATATGCCACGCGGTAGCGCTTCGCATCGGCGGCGGTGAGCGCCGCTTCGCCGAGCATGTCGTACGAATAGCGAAAGCCCTGCGCCTCGAGTTCGCGCGCGTTTCCCAGCGCCTGCGCGATGGTCTCGCCGGTGACGAACTGCTCGCCCATCATGCGCATCGCCATGTCCACGCCCTTGCGGATCAGCGGCTCGCCGCCCTTGCCGATGAGCCGCGTGAGCACGGCCGACAGGCCGGTCTCGCTGTGCGTGGCCACCAGCTTGCCCGTGAGCAGCAGGCCCCAGGTCGCGGCGTTGACGAACACCGACGGGCTGCGCCCCGCATGCGACTGCCACTGGCCGTGCGCGATCTTGTCGCGGATGAGCGCGTTGCGCGTCTCGGCATCGGGAATGCGCAGCAGCGCTTCGGCCAGGCACATCAGCGCCACGCCTTCCTGCGACGACAGCGCGTATTCCTGCAGCAGCCCCTGCACGAGCCCGGCGCGTCCGCTCGCGTTCTTGCGGTTGCGCAGCTGCTGGGCGATGCGGTGCGCGAGTTCATGCGCCGCTTGTGCCTGGCCGTCCGGCAGGCGGGCCTGCGCGAGCAGCGGCGCCAGCGCCTGCGGCTCGGGGCGGCGGCAGGCGGCGGTGATGGCCGCGCGCAGGGCCGAGGGCGCCGCGAGTCCGTCCGCAAAATGCGCGAAGGAAGAGGGCAGGGGGGCATCGCTGGTGGGGTTCATGGAAAGGCTCGAGCTGGTGATATGTTGGATGATCTGCGCTATATCGATGAATATGTGTTCAAAAGATACGTGTATCGCAGAACAAATATCTACAAGCAGTGCATCGCCTGCGCACATGAGCAGGTCGCCCGACTGCATCCAGGCTTGACCAAAATTCCTTTCTATTGGATATTTAATCCAATATGAAAGAAGAAACACCCACCTCCCTGAACGACCGCATCGCGCAACGCGTGCGCGACCTGCGTGCCGATCGCGGTCTCTCGCTCGACGTGCTGGCCGCGCACTGCGGCGTCAGCCGCTCGATGATCTCGCTGATCGAGCGCGGCGAGAGCAGCCCGACCGCCGTGCTGCTCGAAAAGCTCGCGACCGGCCTGGGCGTGTCGCTCGCCTCGCTGTTCGACGAACCCGCGCCCGCCGCCGACCCCGTGGCCCGCGCGGCCGACCAGCTGCAGTGGCGCGACCCGCACTCCGGCTACCTGCGAAGAAACGTGTCGCCCGGCGGCTTCGAGTCGCCGATCCAGATCGTCGAGGTGCTGTTCCCGCCCAAGGCCCGCGTGGCCTACGAGACGGCGGCGCGCGAGCCCGCCATTCACCAGCAGGTGTGGGTGCTCGAGGGCGTCATCGACATCACGCTGGGCGAAGAGCAGCACCGCCTGGAGACCGGCGACTGCCTCGCGATGGTGCTCGACCGGCCCATGAGTTACCACAACCCCTCGCGCAAACCCACGCGCTACGCCGTCGTGATCGCGACGCTGCCTTTGCGGAAATGAACGACATGACCACCACCTCCACCACCTCCACCACCTCCACCATGACCACCATCTCCGACGATGCCCCACGCATACGCCTTCTTCGTACCGTGACCGATGCGGAGATCGAAGGCCTCGCCCAGGTGCTGGCCGACTGCGTCGAGGGTGGCGCTTCGGTGAGCTTCATGCATCCGCTGGCCGCGGAGCGTGCGATCGCCTTCTGGCGCCACGTGGCCGAGGGCGCGGCGAGCGGTGAGCGCGCATTGCTCGTGGCCGAGGACGCCGAAGGCATCGTGGGCACCGTGCAGGTGGTGCTGGCCCAGCCCGAGAACCAGCCGCACCGCGCCGAAGTCGCCAAGATGCTCGTGCACCGCCGCGCGCGGCGCCGTGGCATCGGCGCGCTGCTGATGCAGGCGGCCGAAGCGGCCGCGCGCGAACACGGCAAGACGCTGCTGGTGCTCGACACCTCGAGCGCGGAGGCCGAACGGCTCTATGCGCGCGTGGGCTGGACGCGCGTGGGCAGCATTCCCGGCTTCGCGCTGCTGCCGCACGGAGAGCCGTGCGCCACCACCTTCTTCTATCGGGAGCTGGCGCCCTGAGTGGCCGGTGACGCGCTCGGGCCCGGCGACCCGTGCGCGTTCAGAGAAACGGAATCGTGTCCGCGAGCATGTGCGCGAACACCACGGGCCAGAGCCAGCCGGTGCGAAGGTAGAACGCGCCGAACACCAGCCCGATCACCGCCACGGACAGCGCGCCGTGCGGCCCCTGGTACAGGTGGTACAGCACCCGCACCAGCAGGCTCAGCCCCAGCGCGAACGAAGCGCCGCAGTGGCGAAATCCCTTCTGCAGGTAGCCCAGCAGAAAGACCTCTTCGTACAGCCCGTTGACCACCGACATCGCAACGACCACCGCCAGCGAGGGGCGGGCCGCTTCCATCATGCGGTTGATCGGTTGCGCCGCGTCGGCCGCGAACGGCGACAGCGCGACAGCGCTGGCCAGGATGCATGCGATGTACAGCAACGCACCCACGCCGCAGCCCCGCCATGACGACGACGGCAGCAGGTCGCGCATCGCATGGCCGCGGCTGCGCAGGATCAGCAGGGCGATCGGCCCCACGAACAGTTCGAAGCCCACGAGGCCGATCAGCGACGCGTCGCTGATCGTGCCGTTCCTGAAGCCCGCGCTGACCGACCACAGCGAGCCGGCGATGAACCAGCCGAAGCACAGGGCCACCATGCCCAGGGCTTCCAGCGGCGTGGCGTTCGGGGCGGCGGTGGGTGGTTTCATGCGCGTGGGAAGGAGTTCGGGACATGCGCGCATCCCGGCAGGCATGCGGCGCCGGCCGGGATGTTAAGGGCAATGTCCGCAGGCGGGGCGGCGCGCGCGGCGCCGCGCCCCGGGGTCAGCGCGCGCCGAAGCTCGCGTTCTCGAACAGGTCCTTGAACTCGCGCGGCTGCGAGCGCCAGTACTGCTCGGGCGCGTTCACGTGCGCGCCCAGTTCGGCCGCGGCATGCCACGGCCAGCGCGGGTCGTAGAGCATCGCGCGGGCCAGCGACACCGCGTCGGCCTGCCCGTCGGCAACGATGGCTTCGGCATGCCGCGGCTCGGTGATGAGGCCCACCGCGATGGTCGGCAGGCCGACCTCGGCCTTCACGCGCTCCGCGAACGGCACCTGGTAGCCCGCGCCCAGCGTGATCGCCTGCTGCGGCGACACGCCGCCGCTGGACACATGAATCGCCGCGCAGCCGCGCGCCTTGAGCGCCTGCGAGAACGCCACGGTGCCGTCGAGGTCCCAGCCGCCCGGCACCCAGTCGCTGGCCGACACGCGCACCCACACGGGCCGGTCGGCCGGGAACTCGGCGCGCACCGCGTCGAACACCTCGAGCGGAAAACGCATGCGGTTCTCCAGGCTGCCGCCGCAGGCGTCGGTGCGGTGGTTGGCAATGGGCGACAGGAACTGGTGCAGCAGGTAGCCGTGCGCCGCGTGGATCTCCAGGCCGTCCAGGCCCAGCCGCGCCGCGCGCCGGGCCGCCGCCACGAAGGCGTCGCGCACACGGGCCAGGCCTGCCGCGTCGAGCGCGATCGGCACGTCTTCGCCGGGTGCGTGCGGCACGGCCGAGGGCGCGTACGCCTTCCAGCCGGTGGGCTCGTCGGGGCGGATCTGCTTGCCGCCCTGCCACGGCGCGCGGCTCGACGCCTTGCGCCCCGCATGGCCGAGCTGCATCGCAATCTTGATCGGCGAATGCGCCCGCATCGCCTGCAGCACGCGCGCCAGGCCTTGCTCGTTCTCGTCGGAATACAGGCCCAGGTCGCCGGGCGAGATGCGGCCCTCGGCCTCCACCGCCGTCGCCTCGATGATCAGCAAGCCCGCGCCCGACAGCGCCAGGTGGCCGAGGTGGATCATGTGCCAGTCGCCCGGCGTGCCCTCGGTGGCGGAGTACTGGCACATCGGCGCGATCACGATGCGGTTGTCGATGCGCAGCCCGCCGATCTGCAGCGGCTCGAACAGGCGGGGCCTGGGCCTGGGCTCGGAAGAAGACAGGCCGGTGTCGTTGCTCATGAGGGGGTCGCTCCGCAGGTGCTGTAGTTGCGCGGATTCTGCGGGGTCCGCGCGATCCTTGCCGCGGGCGATGCGTTGGCCTTTCGGTTCAGGGCGGTATGGATCAGCAGCGCCGCCACCACCATCGCCATGCCCGCCGCTTCGTTCGCCGTGGGCATCCTGCCCAGCGCCGCGCTCATCAGCAAGGCCGACACCGGCACGAAGTTCAAAAACGCCGTGCCCGTGACCGCGCCGAGCGCGCGCACGCCGTAGTTGAAGGCCAGCACCGAGATGGCCGAAGGCACCACGCCCACGAAGAGCAGCGCCTGCCACGACAGCCGCAGGCCCTCCAGGCTGGGCGCCGCCGACCAGCCGAGCCAGGTGGCGCCGACGGCCGCGGCCAGCAGCACCGGCCACGAGGCCAGCACCGTGAGCGCGGTGTACTCGATCACGTCGAGCTCCGGAAAGCGCGTGGTGCCCCGCGTGTACCAGACCCAGCCCAGCGTGCCGGCGAAGGCGATGGCGTCGCCGAACAGCGTGGAGCCGGCCGAGGTGCCATGGCCGAACAGCAAGCCCGAGACGGTCGCCACGCCCAGCAGCGCCAGCGCCGTGGTGAGCAGCGCGGCACGCGAGGGGCGCACGCCGTCGAGCGCCCAGCGCACCAGCTGCGTGGTCATGGGCGTGGTGGCGATGATCACCGCGCCGTGCGAGGGCACCGAGTGCGCCAGGCCGACCAGCAGCATCACGCTGAACACGCCGAAGCCGGCGGCGCCGCGCAACGCCAGCGGTCCCGCATGCCGGCGCAGCTTGCGCCAGGGCGCCGCGCCGCGCGGCAGCACCAGCAGCACGAACAGCAGCGCCGACAGGCTGTAGCGGATCAGCGTGAACCACACGGGTTCGACATGGTGGAGCACGCCCTTGCTCACGAGGAACAGGGAGCCCCACCCGGAGGTGGCGAGCAGCAGCGCGGCAATGCCGGGCAGGCGATGGCGAGGGGACATGGGAAGCATGGAGAAACCTCTGGGAATGGGGTGGACGGGCCGGTCGATCGATGCCCCAAGAATCGGGGTTGGCGCCCCCGAATGCCATTCGCTTCTTTGGACGGGGGTCTCCAAAAAAGCGAACAGACCGCCATGCCCCGCAAGCCCACAATCCGTGCCATGGAGCTCTACCAACTCAAGACCTTCGTGGCCATCGCCCGCGAAGGCAGCCTGACCCGCGCCGCCGAGCGCGTGTTCACCAGCGCGCCCGCGGTCAGCGCGCAGCTCAAGGCGCTGGAAGACGAGCTGGGCGTGAAGCTGTTCGAGCGCACGCCGCGCGGCATGTCGCTCACCGAAGCCGGCGTCAGCCTGCTCGAGGAGGCCGAACGCACGCTCGACTCGGCCACGCGCATGCGCTCGGCCGCCGAGCAGCTGCGCGGCGCGGCGCAGGGCGTGGTGCGCTTCGGCACCGTGGTCGACCCGGTCGCGCTGCGGCTGGGCGAGGTGCTGGTGGCGCTGGCCGAGCGCCATCCGCAGGTCACGCTGCAGCTCAGGCAGGGGCTGTCTTTCGAGACGCTCGCGGCCGTGCAGCGCGGCGAGCTCGATTGCGCCTACGTGCTCAGCGACAGCCCGCAGATCGACGGGCTGGAGATGGTCCGGCTGAGCCCGGTGGACCTGGTCGTGACGCTGCCGCTGGCGGTGGCGCAGGCGCAGCCCGACCTGTCGATCGAGCAGCTCACCGAGATGCCGTGGGTCGGCACGCCGCCCTCGTGCATCCTGCGCGTGCACCTGGACAAGCTGTTCGCCGGCGCCGGCCGCGAGTACCGCCAGGGCCGCACCGCCGACGGCGAGAGCGCCATCCGCAGCATGGTCGCGAGCGGCATGGGCGCGGGCCTGCTGCGCAGCGACTACGCGGAGCAGGGCGAGCGCAACGGCGAGCTGGCGATCTGGAAAGGGTGGCGCTCGCACACCTGGCTGTGCTGGGTGGCGCCGGCGGGCGGCAAGAAGCCCGTGGCGGTCGAGGCCGTGCGCAGCGCGGTGATGGAGGCGTGGGCCTGAGCGCGCGCGGATTCGTGCCGCGCAAGACTGACCGGAAGCTGATCTGAAGCCGGTCCCAAGCCGATCTGGAACCGATCTGGAACCGACCGGCACCGGCCGTTGCCGCGCGGTACGATCCCCGCCGCTTCTCCACGCCCCGCTCTTCATGACCGCTGAAATCGCGCCCCTGCCTGGCCTCCTGCTGATGTTCGTGCTCGGGCTGCGGCACGGCCTGGACCCCGATCACATCGCCTGCATCGACGGCCTCACATGGCGCGCGCTGTCGCACAGGCACCGCCACGCGGGCTGGGTGGGCACGCTGTTCGCGGTCGGCCACGGCCTGCTGGTGACGGCCATCGCGGTGGTGGTGAGCCGCCTCACGCTGCACATCGATCCGCCGGCCGTGGTGGTGCAGGTCTTCGAGTGGATTCCCACCGCGCTGCTGTTGCTGGTGGGCACGCTCAACCTGCGGCTGCTGCTGAGCCGCAACGAGGCCTACGCGCCCATGGGCTGGAAGATGAGCCTGATCCCCAGCGGCCTGCGCACGCGGTCGAGCGCGTGGGCCATCGTGGTCATCGGCGTGCTGTTCGCCACCGTGTTCGACACCGCCACGCAGGCCGCGGCCTGGGGCTACGTGGCGAGCAACCGCGACGGCGGCGCCTGGGCGGCGCTGGCGGCGGGCCTCGCCTTCACCGGCGGCATGGTCATCACCGACACGCTCGACGGCCGCCTCGTGTGCCGCATCAGCCGCAGCGCCGAAGGGCCCGAGGCCGGGCGCAAGGCGCGGCGCATCCTGGGCTGGCTGATCGTCTTCATCTCGTACGCCGTGGCCGCCTACAACCTGGCCAAGGCATGGTTCCCGCAGGTCGAGCTCAGCGACATCGCGTTCTCGTGGGCCGGCTTCGCGCTGGTGGCCGTGATGCTCGCGCTGTGGAGCTGGATCGTCCGCGCCCGGGCACGCGCCCGCGCCGGCCACCGCCACTGAGATTCCGGCGGGCTGAAAACCCTGGGTTTCGGGGGTGGCACGGGCACGTGCTCGCTGTCATCATTCGCCGCTGAATGAACCAAGACCCCACCCAAGGCTCCACGCCCCTCGTCGATCTCCTGCGCCGCGCCAGGCAAGCGCTGTCGGATCCCTCGGGCGCATGGCGGGGCGCACGGAAGGATGAGTCGCCGGCCACGGCCGAAGCCGGGTACGTGGTGCTGATCGCCGTCGGCGAAGACGGCAGCCGGGCGCGGGTGGTCTCGGGCCGCGGCACCGACATCGAGGCCGCATGGCAGGCCGCCGCGAAGGCGGCCGATGCGCAGGTCCGCCGCGCCGCCCGGCCGCCGCAGCGCCTGCGCGCCGAGGTGGTCGACCAGGTGACGCCCATGACCTGGGGCGCGCTGAAAGCGAAGTTGGCGCAAACCAAGCGCAACTACTTCAACCTGGGCATCGCGCTCGACGCGCAGTTCGAGCTTGCGCTGCTCGCGCAGGAAATGCACGGCAGCGCCATCCTCTACAACGGCGACGTCGACCATGCCGAGCCCAACACCGGCAACCTGCGCCTGCACGGCAAGCGCCGCTTCGGCCGCGAGATCGACTTTCCGTCGGACGACGGCACGCCCGTGTGGTGCTTCACCACGCGCGCCGTGTACGCCGATGCCAAGGGCGCGTGGCCGATCGAGGCCGAAGGGCAGGCGGCGGGCTTTCGCGCGCTGCACGACTGGAACGCGCCGCAGGTGCACGCGATGGTCGAAGACGCCAGCGCCTACCTCGCCGCGCAGGTCAAGCCCACGGGCGAGTTCGCGTACGGCTGGTTCCCGTGCTTCGACCGCGCCATTCCCACCTACAACACGCTGCGCCATGCGAGCTCGACTTACGCGATGCTCGAGGCCTGGGAGGTCACGCGCGGCGGCAGCGCCGCCGACGCGACAGACGACAAGCTCAAGGCCGCCATCGACCGCTCGCTGGCCTTCCTGACCGGCACGCTGATCCGCCCCGCCCACCTGCCCGACGGCACGCGCGCGGCCTACCTGCTGGACGTCGGCAACGAGGTCAAGCTCGGCGGCAACGCCGTGTGCCTGCTGGCGCTGGTGAAGTACACCGAGCTCACGGGCGACCGCCGGCACCTGCCGCTCATGGAGCAGCTGGCGCTGGGCATCCGCCACATGCAGGACCCGCAGACCGGCAGCTTCGTGCACGTGCTCAACGCGCCGGCGCTCGACGTGAAGGCGAAGTTCCGCGTCATCTACTACGACGGCGAGGCCGCCTTCGGCCTGATGCGGCTGTACGGCCTCACGCGCGACGCGCGCTGGCTCGCGATCGTCGAGAAGGCCTTCGAGCACTTCATTGCCGCGGAGCACTGGCGCGCGCACGACCACTGGCTGAGCTACTGCGTGAACGAGCTCACGCGCTACCGGCCCGAAACGCGCTACTACCAGTTCGGCCTGCGCAACGTGGCGGGCTACCTCGACTTCGTGCTCGAGCGCATCACCACCTTCCCCACGCTGCTCGAGCTGATGATGGCCGCGCGCGAGATGGTGCTGCGGCTGGAGGCCGACCCCGCGCTGCGGCCGCTGCTGGCCGGGCTCGACCGCGCCAAGTTTGATCGCGCGCTGGCGTACCGCGCGCGCTACCTCGCCAACGGCCACTTCTGGCCCGAGCTGGCGATGTTCTTCCGCAACCCCGCGCGCATCGCCGGTTCGTTCTTCATCAAGCACCACAGCTTTCGCGTGCGCATCGACGACGTGGAGCATTACCTCTCGGGGTATGTGGCCTACCACCGGATGCTGAAGGAAGGCGAGGCACAGCGCGCCGCCACCGCGCCGGTGGCGGCCCCTGCAAGCCCGATGGCCGCCACCGGCGTGGTGGCCTGGGGCGGCGACGTGAACCTGGCGCGCCGCCAGCACTACCGCCTGCACGAGCTGGGCGGTGCGCACCGGATGCTTGGCGACATTCCCGCGCTGCGCGAGGCCGACCTGCGCATCGTCAACCTCGAATGCGTGGTGGCGACCGCGGGCGAGCAGGGCGTGGACAAGGACGAGACCGCGCCGTACTACTACCGCGCGCGGCCCGAGATGCTCGCGGTGCTCACCGAGGCCGGCATCGGCATGGTGGCCACCGCCAACAACCACAGCGGCGACTACGGACCCGAGGCGCTCGTGGAGCAGCAGGGCCTGCTCGACGCCGCGGGCATCGCCCATGCCGGCACCGGCCCCACGCTGGAGGCCGCGCTGCGCCCCGCGTTGCGCCGCGCGGGCGGCGTGCGCGTGGCGCTGTTCTCGCTCGACGCCACGCAGCCGCGCTTCGCTGCGAGCGTCGAGCGCCCGGGTGCCGCCTGGCTGCCGCTGGACGACCCCGGCGCCTGGACCGCCACGCTGGCGCCGCGCATCGAGGCCGCGCGCCGCGAGGCCGACGTGGTGCTGGTGGCGGTGCACTGGGGCGACAACCTCGAGACGGTGCCTTCGAAGGCCGAGATCGCGGTCGGCCACGCGCTTGTCGATGCAGGCGCCGACGCGGTGCTCGGCACCTCGGCGCACGTGCTGCAGGGCATCGAGGTCTACCGCGGCCGGCCGATCCTGCACGACGCGGGCGACCTGCTGTTCGACTCCGTGCGCGACGACCTGGGCGACGGCGGCGTGTTCTCGCTCACGCTGGGATTGCGCGGCGTCGAGGAGGTGGTGTTCACACCCATCGGCGTCGGCTTCGGGTTCTCGCGGCAGCGCGAGGGCGACGAGGCCAGCGCGCTCTGCGAACGCTTCGCCGCGCAGTGCCGTGCGCTCGGCACCGAGATGACGTTGCTGCCGAACGGGCGTTGCGCGGTGCGCCTCTCACCGCCCGAACTGCAGCCCGGGCGCCTCGCCGTCCGCGCGGACGACACGCCGCCGGCGTTGCCCCCGGCCCCCGTCATCGGCCCGGCGCCGGTGCCGCGCCCCGAATGGACGGTCGACGCGGTGCCCGACGATGCACGCATCACGCCGCTGCAACTGGGCCCGCTGCGGCTCCTGGGCCTGCGCTGCGCGCCCCGGCAGATCGCCGGACGGCGGCTGCTGTGGGTCGAGTCCTTCTGGAGCGCCGACGCACCGGTGACGCAGGACCTGCGCATCCAGTTCCGCGCGCTGCCGATGCGCAGCACCCGCATGCCCGCGTGGGGCACGGGCATGGACCACGACCCCTGCGACTGGATGTGGCCCACCAGCCGCTGGGAGCCGGGGCGCATCTACCGCGACCGCTACGGCCTGCGTCCGCCGCGCGCCAGCCTGATGAGCAGCGACGTGCTGCAGCTCGAAGTGCGCCTGCGCACCGGTTCGCCCGGCATGGCCGAGCCGCCGCCGCGCCGCCTGGCGCTGTGGTGCGGGCTGCGCGTGCCGGCGCTGCCCACGCCGCTGCCGCAGCGCGGCGCGCCCACCCTCGCGGCCGACCGGCCCGGCGCGGGCGCAAGCCCCGAGCCGGCCTGGACCGCCGCGCAACTGCAGCAGGCCACGGGCGGGCAGTGGCTGGTCGCGCCACCGCCCGGCTGGCTCGCCAATTCAGTGGTGCGCGGCCCGGTGCAGATGGGCCTGCTGCCCAGGCCCGCGCTGTTCATCGCCTCGGACTTCCCC
This sequence comes from Variovorax sp. OK212, assembly GCF_900112425.1. Classification (GTDB taxonomy): domain Bacteria; phylum Pseudomonadota; class Gammaproteobacteria; order Burkholderiales; family Burkholderiaceae_C; genus Variovorax. The sequence goes on from NZ_FOLP01000001.1 coordinate 439,389, forward strand.
ACGCTGGCCGCGCATGAGAACTACAGCAAGCCGCGCCCGGACCGATGGGACAGCCACCGCGAGTTGCCCGCGCTGCATGGCGCGCTGGCCGGTGCGGTCGTCGCGCACCCGGTCGACGGGCTCGACCCGGCGTTCCCGCTGCTGCAGGTGGCCGACCCGATCGCCGCCCTGATCGCCATGGGCGCCGCCGCGCGCGAGCGCTACCGGGGCTTCGTGGTGGGCGTGACCGGCACGGTCGGCAAGTCGTCCACCATCGCCATGCTGCGCGACCTGTTGCCCGAGCGCGCGCGCGTGCACACCACCGTCGGCAACTACAACTCGCGCGTGGGCGTGCCGGCCACCCTGGCCGGCCTGGCGCCCGACACCGACGTGTGCATCCTCGAGATGGCGCAAAGCGGCCTGTGGATGGACCGTGGCCCCATCTCGCTGATGGCGCGGCCGCACGTGGCCGTCATCACCGAGATCGGCCTGTCGCAGACCCGCCAGGCGTCCACGCTGGCGCTCACGGCCGAGTACAAGTCGCGCATCTTCCTGGGGCTGGAGCCCGGCGGCGTGGCCATCGTGCCCGATCACATGGCCTGCCTGCGGCAGGTGGTGGACGCCGCGGCCTGCACCGCGGGCGCCATCTGGGTGGTGGGCACCGGGCCGGACGCCAACGTGCGCGTGCTCGACACCCGGCCCGAGCCCGGTGGCGGTTGCCGCGTGCGTATCGCCGTGCCGGGGCGCACGCACGAGTACATCTTCCCGGTGGACAGCGCGGGGCTGGTGCGCAATTCGGCGCTGGCCTTCGCCGCGCTGATGGCCATGGGCTTCGACGCCGAAGCCGCCTGCGCGCGCATGCCGCAGGTGCGGCTGCCCGCCTCCGTGATGCAGGTGCGCGCGCTGCGCACCCGGGCCGGCGTGCAGGCCACGCTGATCGACGACAGCTGGAACGCCGAGGTCATGTCGATGCGCAACGCCATGGAGTTCGTGCGCACCTACCAGCGCGCGCCGCACGGGCCGGTGGTGCGCAAGATCGGCGTGCTGGGGCGCATCGTCAACCTCGACAACGAGGCCGAGGCCATGCACCGCGGCCTGGCCGCGCCGGTGCTCGCGTCGGGCATCGAGCACCTGGTGACGCACGGCGAGGAAATGCGCTGGCTGCGCGAGGAAATGCCGGCCGGCCTGCTCGGCCCGCACTTCGACGACGCCACGCAGCTTGCGGGCTACCTCGGCGGCATCCTGCGCGACGGCGACCTGGTGCTGGTGAAGGGCGACCGCGACCGGTCGGACTTCGGCCACATCCCCGGCCTGCTGGAGCAGCTGTGAGCGCATCGGCCTTCTTCCTGCGGCACGCGCGCTGCGCCCTCGTGGTGCTGGCGCTGGTGCAAACGGCGTGCGCGCAACGCACCGGCCCCGACGTGCCGCGGCCCTTCGCCGCCAGCAACGACGAGGTGCTGCACTGGAACCAGCCGGCCGACCGCGCGAGTTGCCCCGACCGCCGCGGCTACCTCTGGGTGCAGCCCGCCGAAGGCCCGGCCTGCATCCGCTACTTCGCGAGCAACGACATCGACGGCGCGCGCGTGGCCATCGTGCAGTTCTCGGGCGACCGCGACAGCGTGATGAACCAGGCGCCCACGCGCATCTCCGGCAACACGGAGGCCCTTCGCACGCTCGACGCGCAACGCAGCCGCGATCGCGCGGGCGTGCCGTGGATCTTCATGGCGCGGCCCGGCACCTACGGCTCTTCGGGCGATCACCGCAGGCGGCGCGAGCCGGTGGAGTTCCATGCGCTCGACGCCGCGCTCGACGCGCTGATGCAGCGCCACCGGCTGCAGCGCATCGTGATCCTCGGCCACAGCGGCGGCGCCACCGCGGGCGCCGCGCTGCTGACCATGGGGCGCACGCGCATCGCCTGCGCGGTGCTGACCTCGGGCGCCTACGGCCTGCTGGAGCGTGCGCGCCTGCTGGGCCAGTCGAAGGGCGGGCGCACCGACACCACGGGCAGCACGCAGTTCTACGACCCGCTGGACCACGTGCCGGGCATCGTGCGCGACCCGGCGCGGCGCATCGTGCTGATCGGCAGCCGCGAAGACCGCAACACGCCCTTCGCGCTGCAGGAGCGCTTCGGCGACGCGGTGGCCAAGGCCGGCCACCGCATCGAGGTGCAGACGCACGCGGCGGAGCCGCCGCTGTACCACGACCTCACCGACGGCATCGGTCTGCGCACCGCGTCGCAGTGCGCGCGCGAGGCGGCGCCGCAGTAGGGCGGCAAGGAACGCGGAGCACGCGACATCGACGCAGCGACGCAGCGACAAGAGCAACCACAACAGACCCTGGAGACAGCCCACGCATGAGCAGCAGCACCATCACCGCGCGCGAATACGGCCACATGCCCGACGGCCGGCCCGTGACCGAATACACCCTCGACAACGGCCGCGGCCTGAGCCTGAGCGCCATCAACCTGGGCGGCATCGTCACCGCGCTGCGCGTGCCCGACCGCCACGGGCGCAGCGCGAACGTGGTGCTGGGCCTGCCCTCGCTGGCCGAGTACCTGAAGCCGCATCCGCACTTCGGCACCGTCGTCGGGCGCTATGCGAACCGCGTCGCGGGCGGGCGCTTCACGCTCGACGGCACGGCGCACCAGCTGGGCCTGAACAACGGCGTGAACTCGCTGCACGGCGGCGCCACGGGCTTCGGCAAGCGCTACTGGGACATGGCGCCGCTGCCGGCGCAGGAGAACGGCGGCGACGTTGCCATCGAGCTGCGCTACACCAGCGCCGACGGCGAGGAGGGCTACCCCGGCGAAGTGCAGCTCGCGCTGCGCTACACGCTGCCCGCGGACACCGACACCTGGCGCATCGACTACAGCGCCACCACCGACCGGCCCACGGTGCTCAACCTGAGCCACCACGACTACTTCAACCTGGCCGGCGGCGGCTCGGTGCTCGACCACCGGCTGACGATTGCGGCGAGCCGCTACTGCCCGGTCGACGCCACGCTGATTCCGCTCGGGCTGGCCGACGTGGCCGCCACGCCCTTCGACTTCCGCACGCCGACGCGCATCGGCGAGCGCATCCGCGAAGGGCACGAGCAGCTGCTGCGCGCGCACGGCTACGACCACAACTGGGTGCTCGACCGCGGCGACGCGCCCCACGGCCTCGCGCTTGCGGCGCGCCTGGAGCACGACGCCTCGGGCCGCGTGATGGAGGTGCACACCAGCCAGCCGGGCGTGCAGTTCTATTCGGGCAATTTCCTCGACGGCAGCCTGTTCGGCAGCGAGGGCGCCAGCCTGCGCCAGGGCGACGGGCTGTGCCTGGAAACGCAGCACTTCCCCGATTCACCGAACCAGCCGGGCTTTCCGTCGACCGTGCTGCGGCCCGGCGAGCGCTTCCACAGCGCGACCGAGCACCGCTTCAGCGTGCGTGGGTGACGCCGGCGTGCATCGTGGCGCCACGGGGCCTGCGGTAGGCGGTGTCGCTGCGGTACTCGCCGGGCGTCACGCCCTTGAGGCGGCGAAAGTGCCGGTTGAAGTTCGACACGTTGTTGAACCCGACCAGGTAGCAGATGCTGGCGATCTGCTCGCGCCCGTCGCGCAGCATGCGGCATGCCTCGGTGATGCGCGCGCGCGTCACGAACTCGGTGAAGGTATGGCCCGTGGCGCGGCGGAAGAAGCGCGAGAACGCGCCCTTGCTCATGCCCGCGTGGCTGCTGACGCTTTCCAGCGAGAGCTCCTGCGCGCAGTGCGCGTGGATGTGCGCGAGCACCTTCTCGATCTTGCGCGGCGAGCCGGCGTGGTGCAGCGCGGTGTCGGTCGACGACAGCGCGCGGCATGACGGCCAGTGCGCCAGGTCGTTCAGCAGCCGCGCGAACTCCGCGAAGCGCGCGAGTCCCGATTCGGCCTGCACGCGGTGCATGCGCCGGCGGATGTCGTCGCTGGCGCCGAGAAACTCGACGCCGTGCCGCGCGCGGCCCAGGAACGCCATCGCGTCCAGCAGCTCGGGGAACAGCTGCGTCGCCTCGCGCAGCGTGTCTTCCTTGAACTGGATCGCGAGGCTGCGCACGGCCACGCCGCCCTCGGGCGCATCGGTGGACACCAGGTTGTGCGGCACGCGCGGCCCGATGAGCACCAGGAAGCCCGGCGCGAAGCCCGCGATGTCGTCGCCGATGTAGGCCTTGCCGTGCGTTGCCACGACCAGGTGCAGTTCGTGGTCGTCGTGGTAGTGCCAGCGCTCGTGCGGCGAGGGCGATCCGTGGGCCACGCAGCGCACCAGGTTCGCATGCGCGCACGCCGGCCCGGGCTCCGGGCCGCGCAGCGTGTCGTCTTCGTATTCGGCGCTGCGCGGGCTGGGCGGCTGCGGCGGCTGCGTTCGGGAGGGTGTGGGGGTCTGTCGCTGGAACATCGGCGGATCGGATTATTCCAAGAAAGAAAACGTTTGCGCAAACGTTTGCTCATCAGGTTTTACCCTGATCCGACGCAACGCCGAGGGCCGGTCGGCCCTCGCTGCGAGACCGAAGCGCTCAGCCCGCGAACAGCGCCGCCGGCACGCCCGGGCTGCCGATGCGGACCTTGAAGAGCCCGCCCGCCAGCGGCTCGGCGGCTTCCTGCTCGGGCGTGAGGCCGTTGCGCGCGGTCGTGATGTACAGCGTGCACAGGTCGGCGTCGCCGAAGGCGCAGTCGGTGACATGGCTCGCGGGCAGCGCGATGCGGCACAGCTCCACCGCGCTCAGCGGGTCGTGGCAGGTGACGCAGGCGCCGCCCCAGTGCGCGATCCACAGCCGGCCGGCCGCGTCGGTGGTCATGCCGTCGGGCAGCCCGTCGGGCTTGGGAAAGCGGTGCCACACGCGGCGGTTCGACACGCTGCCCGCGTCCATGTCGAAGTCGTAGGCGTAGAGGCGGTTGAGCACCGTGTTGTTGAAGTACATGGTGCGGCCGTCGCCCGACCACGTCGGCCCGTTGGTCACCTCGAAGCCGTCGTCGTGCCTGGTGCAGCGGCCGTCGGTGTCGTAGCGGTACAGCGCGCCGGTGGGCGCCTTGCAGTCGAAGTCCATGCTGCCGGCCCAGAAGCGGCCGCGGCTGTCGCACTTGCCGTCGTTGAAGCGGTTGCCGGTGCGCTCGGGTTCGGGCTGGTGCAGGTAGCGCGGCTGGGCGCCGTCGCCCGGCGCGGTGGTGTCGAACAGCGCGAAGCCGCGGCGCAGCGTGATGAACAGGCCCGGCTCGGTGGCGCGCTCGGCGATGGCGGTGATCTCTTCGTCGAAGGTCCAGGTCCGCTGCGCGCCGGTGGCGGGGTCGTAGCGGAACAGGCGCGGCGTGAGGATGTCGATCCAGTAGAGCGCCTGTTCGCGCTGCGACCACAGCGTGCCTTCGCCGAGGTTGGCGCCGGCGGGCCAGATGCATTCGAGCGCGCCCACGACCGCGGGCGCCGCGAGCGAAGGAGCGGGAGTGAGAGGCAGAGGGGGAGGGGTGTTTGTCTCTGGGTTGTTCATGGCTTGGTTTCCTTCTTGTGGCGTTCTTCTCGTCATGTCTCCTTGACGCGCCGGATCGTATCAAGGCATATTGATAACGGAAATTAAAAATATCGGCATCGATAGATATGCAATTTGCAATGTCAGTTGTCCAGCCTTTTCGCCAATCCGGAGACATTTCTTGAATTCCCCCCAGCTTTCCATCCATCCCAGCCTGAAGGGCCGCACGGTGTTCGTCACCGGCGGCGGCAGCGGTATCGGCGCGGCCATCGTCGCGGCGTTCGCGGCGCAGGGCGCGCGCGTGGCCTTCGTCGACATCGCCGGCGAAGCCAGCGCGGCGCTCGCGCAGCAGATCACCGGGGCCGGCCACGCCGCGCCGTGGTGGCGCGCCTGCGACGTGCGCGACATCGGCGCGCTGCAGAAGGCCATTGCCGACGCCGCCGCCGAGCTCGGCGACTTCGCGGTGCTGGTCAACAACGTGGCCAGCGACGACCGCCACACGCTCGAGTCGGTCACGCCCGACTACTACGACAACCGCATGGCCATCAACGAGCGGCCCGCGCTGTTCGCGATCCAGTCGGTGGTGCCGGGCATGAAGCGGCTGGGCTTCGGCTCGGTGGTCAACCTGGGCTCCACGGGCTGGCAGACCAAGGGTTCGGGCTACCCCTGCTACGCGATCGCCAAGTCGTCGGTGAACGGCCTCACGCGCGGGCTGGCGGTCGACCTGGGCCGCGACCGCATCCGCATCAACACCGTGTCGCCCGGCTGGGTGATGACCGAGCGGCAGGTGAAGCTGTGGCTGGACGACGAGGGCGAGAAGTCGCTCAAGCGCAACCAGTGCCTGCCCGACAAGCTGATGCCCGAAGACATCGCGCGCATGGTGCTGTTCCTTGCGTCGGACGACGCGAAGATGTGCACCGCGCAGGAGTTCACGGTGGACGCCGGCTGGACCTGAGCGCCACACCCGCCATTCGCCCGGCGGCACTCATGCGTCGTCGAACAGCGCCTCGATCTTCTCGGCCACCTCGAACGGAATGCCGTCGTCGTACTGCTCGGGGTCGAGGTCGACCGGCTCCGTGCCCACTTCTTCGAGCATGAGCACGGGCACGGGGCGCAGTTTGGGCAGGTCGGGGTAGTCGCCCGGGCCGCCGCCTTCGGAGTGCTCCGGCGCGAACCAGATGCGGCTCGCGGCATAGAAGCCCTCGGCATAGCGCTGCTCGATGAGCTTGAGCACCTCGAAGTCTTCCTGCTGGTAGTCCTCGATGTCTTCCTCCGAGGCGTACTGCACGTACCAGGCCGCGCCCAGGTACCAGTAGATCAGCAGCGCGGTGCCGCGGTCGAGCTTCGGGTTGTCGACCAGCCAGCGCAGCATGGGCAGGTTGTCGTCGTAGTTGGAGCGCGCGGCATACACGTGCCATTGCTCGGGCGTGGCGCTTTCCAGGTAGGACAGCACCAGCTCGTGAATGGCCTGGTCGCGTTCTTCGTCGGTCATCGGTCGGTCCTCGGGTGTGGGTGGGTGGAGCGCCGATTTATACGTTCAGCTCATGTCGAGTTTGCGACCGTACACGCTCATGCTCGCGGTCTTCAGCGCCTTCATCATCACCTTGGCGGCCGGCGACAGCAGCCGGTCGGTGCGCGTGATGATGCCGAAGGCGTCCATGTGGCAGGGCATGTCCAGCGGCAGCAGCGACACGATGCCGTGCGCCGCGTAGTAGCGCGCCACGTCGGTCGCCAGCACGGCCACCATGTCGCTCTGCTGCAGCATGCGCGTGATGAACAGCAGCGCCGAGCTCTCGATGGTGTTGGTCGGCGGCGCCAGGCCTTCTTCCTGGAACATGAGCTCGAAGCGGTGGCGCAGCACGCTGCCCGCGGGCGGCACGATCCAGCCGGCGCTCACCACGTCGCGCAGCGTGAGGTTGCTCACGCCCAGCAGCGGGTGGCCGGGGCGCACCAGCGCGCACACGGGTTCCTCGGTGAGCGCCTCGTAGCGCAGCTGCGACTTGTCGTGCTCGGCGAACAGCCGCGCCACCAGGATGTCGAGCTTGCCCTGCTCGAGCCGCTCGATCAGCACCGGGCTGGTCTCGATCTCCAGCGACACGCGCAGGTCGGGCTGCTCGCGCTTGACCATGGCCACGGCCGGCGGCATCAGCGTGAGGCCCGGCGCGGTGATGGTGCCCACGCTCACCTGGCCGAAGCGCCCGGCCTTCAGCGCGGTGAGCTCGTCGTGCGCCTGGTTCAGGCTGGCCAGCGCCACGCGGGCGTGGCGGATCATGGTCTCGCCGTACCAGGTCGGGCGCATGCCGCGCGGCAGCCGGTCGAACAGCGGCACCTCCAGCACGTCCTCCAGGTCCTTCAGCAGCTTGGAGGCCGCGGGCTGCGTCATGTTGAGCACCTGCGCGGCGCGGTGGATGTTGCCTTCCTCGGCCAGCGCGACCAGCAACAGCAGTTGCCGGGTCTTGAGCCGGGCGCGGATGAACCAGTGGTTGTAGTTGGTCATTTCTGTGAAAACGAAGGTCTGACCGGGTTTTCCAGAATCCGGCGATCGATATGCATTTTGTCGAAAAAACGATTGGATCGATATCGATTCTGTTCCTAGACTTGCCTCAGATCCAGAACAACAGAGACAAGGGCCACGCCACGGTGATTCACGGCGAGATCCATCAGAACGTGCGGCAGTACATCAACGGCCGCTGGGAAACCAGCGCGACCACCGGTGTGAGCGCCAATCCCTCGGACACCAGCGAAGTGGTGGCCGAGTACGCGCGCGCCGACCGCCGCCAGGCCGAGTTCGCCATTCGCGCCGCCACCGAGGCCTTTCCGCACTGGAGCCACAGCACGCCGCAGCGGCGCGCCGACGTGCTCGACCGCATCGGCGCCGAGCTGCTCGCCCGCAAGGACGACCTGGGCCTGCTGCTGGCACGCGAAGAGGGCAAGACCTTGCCCGAGGCCGTGGCCGAGGTGGCGCGCGCGGGCCAGATCTTCAAGTTCTTCGCGGGCGAAGCCTTTCGTGGCGGCGCCGGCGGCGGTGGCAGCGAGAACGTGGCCTCGGCGCGCGCGGGCGTGCAGGTCGACGTCACGCGCGAACCGGTGGGCGTGGTCGGGCTCATCACGCCGTGGAACTCGCCCTTCGTCATTCCCGCCTGGAAGATCGCGCCCGCGCTGGCCCATGGCAACAGCGTGGTGTTCAAGCCGGCCGAACTGGTGCCGGCCTGCGGCTGGGCGCTGGCCGAGATCATCAGCCGCGCTGCCTTGCCGGCCGGCGCGTTCAACCTCGTCATGGGCAGCGGCCGCGAAGTGGGGCAGGCGCTGGTCGACAGCGCGCTGGTCGATGCGCTGAGCTTCACCGGTTCGGCCGCCAACGGCGAGCGCGTGCTGCAGGCGGCCGCCGCGCGGCGCGCCAAGGTGCAGCTCGAAACCGGCGGCAAGAACGCCTTGGTGGTGCTGGCCGACGCCGACCTCGACCGCGCCGTCGACTGCGCGGTGCAGGGCGCCTACTTCTCCGCCGGCCAGCGCTGCACGGCGTCGAGCCGGCTCATCGTCGAGGCCGCGGTGCACGACGCTTTCGTCGCCAGGCTGCGCCAGCGCCTGAAGACACTGACGATCGGCCACGCGCTGGAGCGCGGCGTCGACATCGGCCCGGTGGCCGACGAAGAGCGACTGGCGCAGAACCTGGCCTGGGTTGGCATCGCGCGCGAAGAAGGGGCCGAGCACGTGTGGGGCGGCGAGGCGCTGCAGCGCGCCACCGCCGGCCACTACATGAGCCCCGCGCTGTTCCTGGCCAAGCCCGCGCACCGCATCGCGCGCGAGGAAATCTTCGGCCCGCTGGCCTGCGTGCTGCGCGCGGACGACTACGACGAAGCGCTGGCGCTGTGCAACGACACGCCCTTCGGCCTGTGCGCGGGCATCTGCACCAATTCGCTCAAGCACGCCATGCACTTCAGGCGCCATGCCGTGGTCGGCATGACGATGGTCAATCTGCCGACCGCGGGGGTCGACTTTCACGTGCCCTTCGGCGGACGCAAGGGGTCGGGCTACGGGCCGCGCGAACAAGGTCGCCACGCCGCGGAGTTCTACACGACGGTGAAGACCGGCTACATGCTGGCCTGACCCACCACAACGGTTCTCGATCGGTTCTCAACAAGCAAGTCAACAGAAGGAGACATCCCATGACCATGAATCGCCGCACCCTCAACACCGCGCTCGCCGCTGCCGCCTTGAGCGGCCTGCTGCCCGTGTCCGCCCTCGCGCAGAAGAAGCTCGTGCTGGGCTTCGCGCAGGTCGGCGCCGAAAGCGAATGGCGCACCGCCAACACCGAGTCGATCAAGTCGTCCGCCAAGGACGCGGGCATCGAGCTGAAGTTCTCCGACGCGCAGCAGAAGCAGGAAAACCAGATCAAGGCCATCCGCTCCTACATCGCGCAGAAGGTCGACGTGATCGCCTTCTCGCCCGTGGTCGAGTCGGGCTGGGAAACCGTGCTGCGCGAGGCCAAGGCCGCCAAGATCCCGGTGGTGCTGACCGACCGCTCCGTCAACACCAAGGACGACTCGCTGTACGTGACCTTCATGGGTTCGGACTTCACCGAGGAAGGCCGCAAGGCCGGGCGCTGGCTGGTCGAGAAGATGAAGGACCAGAAGGGCGAGGTGAACATCGTCGAGCTGCAGGGCACCGTGGGCTCGGCGCCGGCCATCGACCGCAAGAAGGGCTTCGAGGAAATCATCAAGGCCGACCCGAAGTTCAAGATCATCCGCTCGCAGACCGGCGACTTCACGCGCGCCAAGGGCAAGGAAGTGATGGAAGCCTTCCTGAAGGCCGAGGGCAAGAAGATCAACGTGCTCTACGCGCACAACGACGACATGGCCATCGGCGCGATCCAGGCCATCGAGGAGGCGGGCCTGAAGCCGGCCAAGGACATCACCATCATCTCGATCGACGGGGTGAAGGGCGCCTTCGAAGCCATGATCGCCGGCAAGCTCAACGTGTCGGTCGAATGCAGCCCGCTGCTCGGGCCGCAGCTGATGCAGGCGGTGAAGGACATCAAGGACGGCAAGACGCTGCCCAAGCGCATCGTCACGGTGGAAAGCATCTTCCCCATGGAAGTCGCTGCCAAAGAGTTCCCCAACCGCAAGTACTGAGGAAGACCCGACATGAAACGCAACTTCCTCAAGGCGTCGCTCGCGGGCGTCGCACTGGCCATCGTCGGCTTCACGCCCCTGGCCAACGCGCAGGACAAGGGCCTGATCGCCATCTCGATGCCCACCAAGTCGTCGGCACGCTGGATCGCCGACGGCGCCAACATGGCCAAGTACTTCAAGGACAAGGGCTACAAGACCGACCTGCAGTACGCCGACGACGACATCCCGAACCAGCTCGCGCAGATCGAGAACATGGTGACCAAGGGCTCCAAGGTGCTGGTGATCGCGGCCATCGACGGCACCACGCTGTCCGACGTGCTGCAGAAGGCGGCCGACAAGGGCGTGAAGGTCATCGCGTACGACCGGCTCATCAAGGGCTCGAAGAACGTCGACTACTACGCCACCTTCGACAACTTCCAGGTCGGCGTGCTGCAGGCGCAGTCGATCGAGAACGCGCTGGGGCTCAAGAGCGGCAAGGGTCCGTTCAACATCGAGCTGTTCGGCGGCTCGCCCGACGACAACAACGCCTTCTTCTTCTACAACGGCGCGCTCTCGGTGCTCAAGCCCTACATCGACAGCGGCAAGCTGGTGGTGCGCAGCAAGCAGATGGGCATGGAGAAGGTCGGCACCTTGCGCTGGGACGGCGCGGTGGCGCAGGCGCGCATGGACAACCTGCTGTCGGCCTACTACACCAAGGACCGCGTCGATGCCGTGCTGTCGCCCTACGACGGGCTGTCCATCGGCATCCTGTCGTCGCTCAAGGGCGTGGGCTACGGCTCGGCCTCGCAGCCGATGCCCATCGTGTCGGGGCAGGACGCCGAGGTGCCTTCGGTGAAGTCGATCCTGCGCAAGGAGCAGACCTCCACCGTGTTCAAGGACACGCGCGAGCTGGCGAAGGTGACGGTGGCCATGGTGGACGCGATGCTCTCGGGAAAGACGCCCGAGGTGAACGACACCAAGACCTACAACAACGGCATCAAGGTGGTGCCGTCGTACCTGCTGAAGCCGGTGAGCGTGGACGCCTCGAACTGGAAGACGGTGCTGGTCGACAGCGGCTACTACAAGGAAAGCCAGATCAAGTGAGCAACGAAGGAAGCAGCGCGGGTGCCGGCGCCATCCTCGAGATGCGCGGCATCACCAAGACCTTTCCCGGCGTGAAGGCGCTGAGCAACGTCAACCTCGGCGTGCGCGCCGGGGAGATCCACGCGGTGGTCGGCGAGAACGGCGCGGGCAAGTCGACGCTCATGAAGGTGCTGAGTGGCGTCTACCCGTGCGACTCGTACGAGGGAGAGATCCACTTCGAGGGCGAGGTGCGCCGCTTCCGGGGCATTGCGGACAGCGAGAAGCTCGGCATCATCATCATTCACCAGGAACTGGCGCTGGTGCCGCTGCTGTCGATTGCCGAGAACATCTTCCTGGGCAACGAGATCGCCAGCGGCGGCGTGATCGACTGGTTCGCCGCCTATGCGAAGACGCGCGAGCTGCTCGCCAAGGTGGGCCTGAAGGAGCCGCCCACCACGCTGGTGACCGACCTGGGCGTGGGCAAGCAGCAGCTGGTGGAAATCGCCAAGGCGCTGGCCAAGGAGGTGAAGCTGCTGATCCTGGACGAGCCCACCGCCAGCCTCAACGAGAACGACAGCGACGCGCTGCTCATGCTGCTGCTCGAGCTCAAGCGCCAGGGCATCGCGTCGATCCTCATCTCGCACAAGCTCAACGAGATCGCCAAGGTGGCCGACTCGGTGACGGTGCTGCGCGACGGCGCCACGGTGGAGACCATGGACTGCCGCGGCCAGCCGATCAGCGAGGACCGCATCATCCGCGACATGGTGGGGCGCGACATGGCGCACCGCTATCCGCAGCGCGCGCCGAAGATCGGCGCCACCGTGTTCGAGGTGCGCGACTGGCGCGTGCACCACGCGCTGCACGCCGACCGCGAACAGATCAAGGGCGTGAGCCTGACCGTGCGCCAGGGCGAGATCGTGGGCATTGCCGGCCTCATGGGCGCAGGCCGCACCGAGCTGGCCATGAGCATGTTCGGCAAGTCCTACGGCCAGCGCATCAGCGGCTCGGTGCACATGCACGGCAAGCCGGTGGACGTGAGCACCGTGCGCAAGGCCATCGACCACGGCATTGCCTACGTGACCGAAGACCGCAAGGGCCTGGGGCTGGTGCTGGAGGAAGACATCCGCAAGAACATCAGCCTGGCCAACCTGGACGCGATCGCCGATTCGTCGGTGATCGACAGCGGCCGCGAGTTCAAAGTGGCCAACGAGTACCGCAAGGCGCTCAACATCCGCTGTTCGGGCGTCGAGCAGCTGGTGGTCAACCTGTCGGGCGGCAACCAGCAGAAGGTGGTACTGAGCAAGTGGCTCTTCACCAAGCCCGAGCTGCTGATTCTCGACGAGCCCACGCGCGGCATCGACGTGGGCGCCAAGTACGAGATCTACACCATCATCGACCAGCTCGCGAGCGAGGGCAAAGGCATTCTCATGATCTCTTCGGAACTGCCGGAACTGCTCGGCATGTGCGACCGCATCTACGTGATGAACGAGGGGCGCTTCGTGGCCGAGTTCACGGCGGCCGAAGCCTCGCAGGAACGCATCATGCACGCCATCGTGAGCGCGGGGAGCAGTGTCCATGCAGCAGCCTGAAGTCAACGCGGTGAAGGCCGCCGTGCCAATGACCGATGCGCCGAAGCTGCATGCCGGCTTCCTGAAGAACAACCTGCGCGAGTACGGCATGCTGATCTCGCTGGTCGCGATCATGGTGCTGTTCCAGGTGCTGACCGACGGCACGCTGCTGCGCCCGCTGAACCTCACCAACCTGCTGCTGCAGAACAGCTACGTGGTCATCATGGCGCTGGGCATGCTGCTGGTGATCGTGGCCGGGCACATCGATTTGTCGGTGGGCTCGGTGTGCGGCTTCATCGGCGCGCTGGCGGCGGTGCTGATGGTGGAGTACGAGTGGCACTTCGTGCCCACGGCCATCGTGAGCATCCTGGCGGGCGCGGTCATCGGCGCGGCGCAGGGCTGGTTCGTGGCGTTTCGCAAGATACCGTCGTTCATCGTCACGCTCGCGGGCATGCTGGTGTTCAAGGGGCTCACGCTGGCGCTGCTGGCGGGGCAGTCGGTGGGGCCTTTTCCGGAGGCGTTCCAGCGGCTGAGCTCGGGCTTCATTCCCGATCCGCTGGGCGGCGGCGGTGCGGGCGGCCTGCGCACCACATCGCTGGTCGTCGGCGCGCTGGCCGCCGCGGCGCTGGTGTTCTTCAAGCTGCGCGGGCGCGCCAAGCTGGCGGCGCACGGCATGGAGCAGGAGCCGTATGCGTTCTTCCTGGTGAAGAACCTGTTCTTTGCGGCCATCATCCTGTTCTTCAGCTACCTGCTCTCGACCTACAAGGGCCTGCCCAACGTGCTCATCGTGATGGCGGTGCTGATCGTGGTGTACGACTTCGTCACCAACCGCACCACCATCGGCCGGCGCATCTATGCGCTGGGCGGCAACGAGAAGGCGGCGCGGCTGTCGGGCGTGAAGACGCAGCGCCTCGCGTTCCTCACCTTCGTGAACATGGGCGCGCTCGCGGCGCTGGCCGGGCTGGTGTTCGCGGCGCGGCTCAACACGGCCACGCCCAAGGCGGGCCTGGGCTTCGAGCTCGACGTGATCGCGGCCTGCTTCATCGGCGGCGCATCGGCCTCGGGCGGCGTGGGCCGGGTGATGGGCGCGGTCATCGGCGCCTTCATCATGGGCGTGATGAACAACGGCATGTCGATCCTGGGCATCGGCATCGACTACCAGCAGGTCATCAAGGGCCTGGTGCTGCTGGCGGCGGTGTTCATCGACGTCTACAACAAGAACAAGTAGCAGCGCATGACCGACGGCACCGCCAACCGCCCCGTGCTCGCGCTTCGGGGCATCCACAAGCAGTTCGGCGGCATCCCGGTGCTGCGCGACGTACAGCTGAACCTGTACCCCGGCGAGATCCACGCGCTGATGGGGCAGAACGGCGCCGGCAAGTCGACGCTCATCAAGGTGCTGACGGGCGTGCTGCCGTCCAGCGGCGGCGAGATCGCCCTGGACGGCCGGCCGATCCACCCGGCCTCGCCGCTCGATGCGCAGAAGCTGGGCATCAGCACGGTCTACCAGGAGGTGAACCTGTGCCCCAATTTGTCGGTGGCGGAGAACGTGTTCGCGGGGCGCTATCCGCGCCGCGGCGTGGCGCAGGGGTTTCGCATCGACTGGGCCGCGGTGAACCGGCGCGCCGAGGAGCTGCTGGCGCGCATCGGCCTGGACATCGACGTGACGCGGCTGCTGTCGAGCTACTCGGTGGCGGTGCAGCAGATGGTGGCGATTGCGCGCGCGCTGGGCGTGTCGTCGAAGGTGCTGATCCTCGACGAGCCGACCTCGAGCCTGGACGACGACGAGGTGGAGAAGCTGTTCGAGGTGCTGCGGCGCTTGCGCGGCGAAGGGCTGGCCATCGTCTTCGTGACGCACTTTCTCAACCAGATGTACGCAGTGTCGGACCGCATCACGGTGCTGCGCAACGGCAGCTGGATCGGCGAATGGCGCGCGGCGGACCTGGGGCCGCAGGCGCTGATCGCGGCGATGCTCGGGCGCGAGCTGGCGGCGCAGTCGGCACGCCCGGCGGCATTGCCCGCGTTCGATGAAGCGGCGCCGGCATTGCTTCAGGCCGAAGGCCTGGGCCAGGCCGGCCAGCTGCAGGCGACCGACCTGCGCGTGCGCGCGGGCGAGGTCGTCGGCATCGCCGGCCTGCTGGGCGCGGGCCGCACGGAGTTGGCACGGTTGCTGTTCGGCCTCGAAACACCGGACCGCGGCGTGCTGAAGGTCGACGGCCGTTCGGTCGGTTTCTCGAACCCCGCCGACGCCATTCGCGAGGGTCTGGCGCTGTGCCCCGAAGAGCGCAAGACCGACGGCATCGTCTCCGAACTGTCGGTGCGCGAGAACATCGCGCTGGCACTGCAGGCGCGCCTTGGCGCCAGGCGCTTCCTGTCGCATGCCGAGCAGACCGAGATGGCCGAGCGCTTCGTCAAGTCGCTGGGCATCAAGACCGCGAGCGTCGAAACGCCCATCGGCCTGCTCTCGGGCGGCAACCAGCAGAAGGCCATGATCGCGCGCTGGCTCGCGACGGAGCCGCGGCTGTTGATCCTGGACGAGCCCACGCGCGGCATCGACGTGGCAGCCAAGCAGGAAATCATGGAAGAGATCCTGCGGCTCGCGAAGGCGGGCATGGCGGTGATCTTCATCTCGTCGGAAATGAGCGAAGTGGTGCGCGTGGCGCACCGCATCGTGGTGCTGCGCGACCGGAAGAAGGTGGGGGAGCTGCCGGGCGGCAGTTCGGAGGACGAGGTCTACGAAATGATTGCAGCCGCATGAAACGCGCCGTCTTCCTGTCTGTCTCCCTCCCCTCCCGGGGGAGGGTCGGGGTGGGGGCGCGCGGCCTCCAATACTGCGCGGCGGTAAAGGCCTCTTGCCCCCATCCCAGCCTTCCCCCGGAAGGGGAAGGAGCAAGGCCGAAGACATGACACGCATCTCATTGCTCATGGGTCACCGCCTGTCCCTGTCTTTCTCCCTCCCCTCCCGGGGGAGGGTCGGGTTGGGGGCGCGCGGCCTCCAACACTGCGCGGGGGTGAAGACCGCTTGCCCCCATCCCAGCCTTCCCCCGGAAGGGGAAGGAGCAAATCCATGACACGCCTCTCATCGCTCATGAGCCATCGGCTCGCCTGGCCCATCGTCACGCTGCTGCTCCTGCTCGCGGTCAACACCGCCTTCAACGCCAGCTTCCTGCATCTCGAATGGCGAGACGGCCATCTCTACGGCAGCCTGATCGACATCCTCAACCGCGCGGCGCCGCTGGTGCTGGTGTCGCTGGGCATGACACTGGTGATCGCCACGCGTGGCATTGACATCTCGGTGGGCGCAGTGGTGGCCATCGCAGCGGCACTCGCGGCCTGGATGATCGGCGGCTCGGTGGCCAACGACGTCAGCCGCTTCCCGATGCCGCTCGCCATCCTCGCGGCCATCGGCATCGCGCTGCTGTGCGGCCTGTGGAACGGCCTGCTGGTGGCCAAGGTGGGCATGCAACCGATCATCGCGACGCTGATCCTGATGGTGGCCGGCCGCGGCATCGCGCAGCTCATCGCCGACGGGCAGATCATCACGATCTACTACAAGCCCTTCTTCTTCCTCGGCAGCGGCTACCTGCTGGGCTTGCCGTTCTCGCTGTTCATCGTGGCGGCGGTGTTCGTGCTGCTGTACCTGGCGATCACGCGCACGGCGCTGGGCCTGTTCATCCAGGCGGTGGGCATCAACCCGACGGCGGCGCGCGTGGCGGGCGTGCAGGCGCGGCGGCTGGTCGTCGGGGCCTATGCGTTCTGCGGTGCGTGCGCCGGCGTGGCGGGGCTGTTGATCAGCTCCAACGTGAAGAGCGCGGACGGCAACAACGCGGGCCAGCTCATCGAGCTCGACGCGATCCTGGCCGTGACGCTGGGCGGCACGGCGCTGACCGGCGGGCGCTTCAGCCTGGTGGGCAGCGTGATCGGCGCGCTGATCATCCAGACGCTGACCTATGCGATCTATTCATTGGGCGTGCCGCCGGAGATCAACCTCGTCGTGAAGGCGGGCGTGGTGTTCGCGGTGATGCTGCTGCAGTCGCCGGAGTTCAGGGCGGAGGTAAGGTCGCTGGTGCAGCGGCCGGCGCATGAAGGGGGACGGGCATGAGCGCGGTGATCGATTCGGCACCCTCACCCCAGCCCTCTCCCGCAAGCGGGAGAGGGGGCAAGACCCAGGGCAAGCGAAGGGGAGGGCTCAACCCGAAGTACCTGCCGCTGGCGGCGACCATTTCGCTGTTCGTGCTGGTGGCCACGCTGGGTTCGGTGTTCTACGACGGCTTCTTCTCGGCGCAGGTGTTCCTCAACCTGCTGATCGACAACGCCTTCCTGATCGTCGTGGCCGTGGGCATGACCTTCGTGATTCTCTCGGGCGGCATCGACCTGTCGGTGGGCTCGGTGATTGCGCTCACCACCATGGTGTCGGCCTCGCTGGTCGAGAAGCACGGCTGGAGCCCCGGCATCGTGATTCCGCTGGTGCTGGCAATGGGCACGGCCTTCGGCGCGTTCATGGGCCTGCTGATCGAACGCTACCGGCTGCAGCCCTTCATCGTCACGCTGGCCGGCATGTTCCTGGCGCGCGGGCTGTGCTACCTGATCAGCATCGATTCGATCAGCATCACCAACGAGTTCTACTCCGAGGTCTCGCAGATCCGCATTCCGATCTGGGGCGAGGCCTCGGTGTCGATCAGCGCGGTGATCGCGGTGGCGGTGCTGCTGGCGGCGGTGTTCGTGGCGCACTGCACGCCCTTCGGCCGCGCGGTGTACGCCATCGGCGGCAGCGAGCATTCGGCCATGCTGATGGGCCTGCCGGTGCGCCGCACGCTCATCGGCGTGTACACGCTCTCGGGCTTCTGCTCGGCGCTGGCCGGCGTGATCTTCACCTTCTACATGCTTTCGGGCTACGGCCTGCACGCGGTGGGGCTGGAGCTCGACGCCATCGCGGCGGTGGTGATCGGCGGCACGCTGCTCACCGGCGGCGTGGGCTACGTGGCGGGCACGCTGTTCGGCGTGCTGATGCTCGGGATCATCCAGACGCTGATCTCCTTCGATGGCACGCTGAGTTCGTGGTGGACCCGCATCGTGGTGGGCGCGCTGCTGTTCGTGTTCTGCCTGCTGCAGCGCTTCTTCACCTCGCGCGCCCCGCGGCGCTGACGGCCTTCCTGCCTCCTTTTTCTCTTTCTTCTCTCGCACTCAGGACACTTCCGCATGCCGGACCCCACCTCCAAGAACCCCCCGAAGAAGCTGCGCTCCACCGAATGGTTCGGGTCGGCCGACAAGAACGGCTTCATGTACCGCAGCTGGATGAAGAACCAGGGCATTCCGGACCACGAGTTCGATGGCCGCCCGATCATCGGCATCTGCAACACCTGGTCGGAGCTGACGCCGTGCAACGCGCACTTCCGCAAGATCGCCGAGCACGTGAAGCGCGGCATCTCGGAGGCGGGCGGTTTTCCGGTGGAGTTCCCGGTGTTCTCCAACGGCGAGTCGAACCTGCGGCCCACGGCCATGCTCACGCGCAACCTCGCGAGCATGGACGTGGAGGAAGCCATCCGCGGCAACCCGGTCGACGCGGTGGTGCTGCTCACGGGCTGCGACAAGACCACGCCCGCGCTGCTGATGGGCGCGGCGAGCTGCGACATCCCGGCCATCGTGGTCACGGGCGGGCCGATGCTCAACGGCAAGCTCGAAGGCAAGAACATCGGTTCGGGCACGGCCGTGTGGCAGCTGCACGAGTCGCTGAAGGCGGGCGAGATCAACCTGCACCAGTTCCTGTCGGCCGAAGGCGGCATGTCGCGTTCGGCAGGCACCTGCAACACGATGGGCACGGCCTCCACCATGGCCTGCATGGCCGAGGCGCTGGGCACTTCGCTGCCGCACAACGCGGCCATTCCGGCGGTGGATGCGCGGCGCTACGTGCTCGCGCAGATGTCGGGCATGCGCGCGGTGCAGATGGCGAAGGACGGGCTCACGCTGTCGAAGATCCTCACGCGCGAGGCTTTCGAGAACGCCATCCGCGTGAACGCGGCCATCGGCGGATCGACCAACGCGGTGATCCACCTGAAGGCGATCGCGGGGCGCATCGGCGTCGAGCTGGAGCTGGAAGACTGGACGCGCATCGGCAGCCACACGCCGACCATCGTCGACCTGATGCCCTCGGGCCGCTTCCTCATGGAGGAGTTCTATTACGCCGGCGGCCTGCCCGCCGTGCTGCGCCGGCTGGGCGAGAACGGGCTGCTGCCGCACCCCGGCGCGCTCACGGTCAACGGCCAGTCGATCTGGGACAACGTGCGCGAGGCGCCGAGCTTCGACGACGAGGTGATCCGCCCGCTCGACAAACCGCTCATTGCCGACGGCGGCATCCGCATCCTGCGCGGCAACCTGTCGCCGCGCGGCGCGGTGCTCAAGCCCTCGGCCGCATCCCCGGAGCTGCTGAAGCACCGCGGCCGCGCGGTGGTGTTCGAGAACCTGGAGCACTACAAGGAGCGCATCGTCGACGAAGACCTCGACATCGACGCCAGCTGCGTGATGGTGCTGAAGAACTGCGGCCCCAAGGGCTACCCCGGCATGGCCGAGGTCGGCAACATGGGCCTGCCGCCCAAGCTGCTGCGCCAGGGCGTGAAGGACATGGTGCGCATCTCGGACGCACGCATGAGCGGCACGGCCTACGGCACCGTGGTGCTGCACGTGGCGCCCGAGGCGGCGGACGGCGGGCCGCTGGCGGCGGTGCGCGACGGCGACTGGATCGAGCTCGACTGCGATGCGGGGCGCCTGCACCTGGACATCAGCGACGAAGAACTGGCCGCGCGGCTCGCGTCGCTGTCGGCCGCAGACGCACAGCCGATGAGCACGCGCGGCGGCGGCTACCAGAAGCTGTACGTCAACCACGTGCTGCAGGCCGACGAAGGCTGCGACTTCGACTTTCTGGTGGGCTGCAGAGGCTCCGCCGTGCCCCGCCATTCGCATTGAATCCACAGAAGACAGACACCATGAACCCCAGATACCGCGGCATCTTTCCGGTGGTGCCCACCACCTTCACCGAACAGGGCGCGCTCGACATCGAGAGCCAGAAGCGCTGCGTCGACTTCATGATCGACGCGGGCTCCGACGGCCTGTGCATCCTGGCGAATTTCTCCGAACAGTTCGTGCTGTCCGACGAAGAGCGCGAAGTGCTCACGCGCGAGATCCTCGAACACGTGAAGGGCCGCGTGCCGGTGATCGTGACCACCACGCACTACAGCACCAAGGTGTGCGCGGAGCGCAGCCGGCGCGCGCAGGACATGGGCGCGGCCATGCTGATGGTGATGCCGCCGTACCACGGCGCGACCTTCCGCGTGCCCGAGCCGCAGATCTTTGAGTTCTATGCGCGGCTGTCGGACGCGGTGGGCATTCCCGTCATGGTCCAGGACGCACCGGCCAGCGGCACGGTGCTGTCGGCGCCGTTTCTTGCGCGCATGGCCAAGGAGATCGAGCAGGTGGCGTACTTCAAGATCGAGACGCCCGGCGCGGCCGCCAAGCTGCGCGAGCTGATCCGCCTGGGCGGCGACGCCATCGAAGGGCCGTGGGACGGCGAGGAAGCCATCACGCTGATGCCCGACCTCGATGCCGGTGCCACCGGTTCGATGACGGGTGGCGGCTACCCCGACGGCATTCGCCCGATCATCGAGGCGCACCGCGCGGGCGACCGCGACAAGGCCTTTGCGCTGTACCAGCAGTGGCTGCCGCTGATCAACTACGAGAACCGGCAAGCGGGGCTGCTGGCCTGCAAGTCGCTCATGAAGGAGGGCGGCGTGATCGCTTGCGAGGCGCCGCGGCACCCGCTGCCGGCGATGCACCCCGAGACGCGCGCCGGGCTGATCGAGACGGCGAAGCGGCTCGATCCGATGGTGCTGCGCTGGGGGCACTGATGCCGTCGATGTCGCTGGTGCCGCTGGCGTTGCGGTCATCCGCGAAGTAGGGCGACAGGATCTCCGTCAGCCAGTCCATCATGGCCTGCACGCGTGGCGCGAGCTGGCGGCGGTTGGCGTACAGCAGCGACACGGGCATCGGCCGCGCGTTGAACTCCGGCATCACCAGCACCAGCGCGCCTCTCGCGGCGCTGGCCTCCAGCCCCACGGCCGGCGCCTGGATGAAGCCCAGGCCGGCCAGCGCGGCCGCCTGGTAGGCATCGGTGCCGTTCACCGTGACGGTGGCGCGCATCGGCTGCACCTTGTAGAGCCCGTCGGCGGGGTCGAGGTATTCCCAGCCCGCATCGTTCGACGCCAGCGTCTGCGCGAAGTGAACGATGCGGTGCTGCGCCAGGTCGGCCAGCGTGCGTGGCGTGCCGTGCGCCTGCAGGTAGGCCGGGCTCGCGGCATTGGCCATGCGCATGAAGCCGATCGGCCGCGCGACGAAGTCCGCATCGCCGAGCACGCCCATGCGCAGCACGCAGTCGAAGCCTTCATGCACGAGGTCGACATGGCGGTCGGTGGTGCTGATGCCGACCTCCAGCGCCGGATGCCGCGCCAGGAACTCGGGCAGCCGCGGAATGACGAAGTCGCGCGCCACCACGTTCGGCAGGTCGATGCGCAGCCGCCCGGTCAGGCCGCTGGCGTGTGGGCGGAACATGGCGGCCAGCTGCTCGCCTTCGGACAGGTACTCCTTGCAGCGCGCCAGAAAGCGCTGGCCGTCTTCGGTGAGGCGCACGCTGCGCGTGGTGCGCTGCAGCAGCCGCGTGCCGAGCCGCTCCTCGAGCTGCTGCACGGCCACCGACACGCGCGCGCGGGTCAGCCCGAGCTGGTCGGCGGCGCGGCTGAAGCTCGCGAGCTCGGCGACCCTGGAGAAGATGCGCAGTTCGTCGGCGTTCATGGCGCCAGATTGTTATCTTTTTGGATAACGGTGTGCACTGTTTCGCGGGATTTATCTGACTGGCGGTAATTCTTAAAGTCCGCTCATCGACCTGCCGATCCACCCACCGAGGACTTTGAAATGACCGCTTCCCCCCGCTCCGGCGCTTCCCGCATCGCGCTCATCACCGGCGGCAGCCGCGGCCTCGGGCGCAGTGCCGCACTGGCACTCGCGGCCGACGGCGTCGACGTGATCCTGACCTGCGTGTCGAACGAAGCCGGCGCGCAGGCGGTGGTGTCCGAGATCGAGGCGAAGGGCCGGCGCGCCGTTGCGCTGCGGCTCGACGTCGGCGACAGCAAGACCTTCCCCGCCTTCGCCGAGGCGGTGAAGGCGGCGCTGGCGGCCACGTGGCAGCGCGAGCGCTTCGACTTCCTGGTGAACAACGCCGGTGTCGGCCTGCATGCGAGCTTCGAGGAGACGACCGAAGCGCAGTTCGACATGCTCTTCAACATCCACTTCAAGGGCACCTACTTCCTCACGCAGAAGCTGCTGCCGCTGATCAACGACGGCGGACGCATCGTGAACCTGTCGTCGGGGCTGACGCGCTTCGCCATGGCCGGCGCTTCGGCGTACGCCGCGATGAAGGGCGGCGTGGAAACGCTGACGCGCTACCTCGCCAAGGAACTCGGCGCGCGCGGCATCGCGGTGAACACGATCGCGCCGGGCGCGATCGAGACCGACTTCAGCGGAGGCATGGTGCGCGACAACCCGCAGGTCAACGCCATGGTGGCCGGCTTCACCGCGCTGGGACGCGCGGGCCTGCCCGACGATGTGGGCGGTGCGATCGCCAGCGTGCTGGGAGAGGGGAATCGCTGGGTGAATGCCCAGCGCATCGAGGTGTCCGGCGGGATGCTGGTCTGAGCACGGGCGTGCCCAGCGGGTGTTCAGCTCTTCTCGAGTTCGGTGACCTGCAGCGACAGGTCGAACAGCTTGGACTTGCTGGCGTAGTAGCGGTCGAGCCGCCATTCCTTCAGGATGTCCATGGCGAGTTGGAAGCTCTTGTAGTCGAGGCTGTACAGCGTGACCAGTTCGAAGCTGCGTTCGGACTCGAGCGCCAACACGAGCTGGGCCAGGATCTTGGCCGATTCGTTGGCCGGGTCCGTTTCAATGAATCGGCGAGCGACCTTGATGGCATTCATGGGGAAGTGTTTCCTCGGTAGGCAGGGACCGAGAACTATAGCTAGCACGCCCATGCCTTTTATGACAGTCGTGTGACAACGAAGGGCATCGCCTCCACCCAGGGGCAAGCCCCGGGGAAGGTGTGGCAGGAATGGCCCGCTTCGGGTGCCCGGATGCCGGGTGCCCTGCCTCAGCGCATGGGCGCGGGCATCGGCGCGATCATCGGTGCGGGCGCACGCTCCATCGGGCGGGGCATCGGGGCCGGCATCACGGCGGGGCCAGGCATCACGACCGGCGCGGGCATCACGGTGGTGGTGACCGACTCGCGGATCACGCCGCCGCCCATCACGCTGCCGTCCACGGCCGCGCGGGTGTTGCCCGCGCCGCCGAGCACGCGGGCTTCGCAATCGGCGCGGTCGGCCGGCTGCTGCAGGCCGCAGCGCGCGAGCGCGTTGGCGCGGTAGTCGGGCGCGCCGGTGAGGCCGCCGCGCGCGGCTTCCTGGCGGGCGGCGCCGGCTTCGCGGATGCAGGCGGCACGGTCTTGCTGGTTGTGGCCGCAGACCGAAAGTTCCTGCTGGTAGATGCCGCTGCCACCGCCGTCGCCGCGGCGCGGGCCCGCCGCGGATGCGACCGTGGCGCTGGCCACGCTGCCGATGGCAAGCAGGGCGAAGATCATCGAACGGGTCTGGCTTTTCATGGTTGGCTCCTTGGAGTGACCGGAGAACGCGGAGAAGAACGCGGGGAAAGAAAATTCAATGAACCGGCTCAGCGCGCGGGCTGTGCCGGCAGGGGCGTGACGGTCTCGCGGATCACGCCGCCGCCCATCACGCTGCCCTCGGTGGTGGTGCGGGCGCCGCCCTTGATGCGGGCTTCGCAGTCGGCCTGGTCGGGGCCGGGCTGCTCGCTGCAACGGGCCAGCGAATTCACCTGGCCGCGCGCCGGGCTCGGTGTGGTGAGGCCGCTGCGGCCGGCTTCCTGGCGGGCGGCGCCGGCTTCGCGCAGGCAGGCGGCGCGGTCTTGCTGCACGCCGTCGCAGGTGGCGCGTTCCTTCTGCATGCGGGCGTCGGAGCCCGGGGCCTGCGCGCCGGCGGTCTGGGCGCCGAACACGATGAAGCCGCTGGCCGCGAAGAGGGCCGTGGCGGAAAGAAGGGAACGAACTGTTGTTGTCATGCGGGCTCCTGGTCTGGTGAGACGCCGCGCCCTCCGAGGTGCGCGACTGGAGCCACAGTGTGGTGCCGGCCGGGGCTGCGGGTCTGTGGGACAGCCGCACTCCGATGCCGGGCCGGACGCGCCCCTGCATGTGGGACGTGTCCGGCAAGCGGGGCTCAGCCCGCTGCGATGCGCTGCGCCAGGTGAGCGAGCGCTTCCTCGACCTGGTCGACCAGGATCAGCGACAGGTCGCCGGGCTGCAGCCGCGCGAGCGCCGTGTCGATGGCCACGAACTCGCCGCGGATCTCGTCGATGTAGCGCGTGCGCGCCGCGCCCTGCAGGCCCTGGCGCAGCAGCGCCATCACCTCGCCGTCGGCACGCCCGCGCTGCGCCGCGTCCTGGTACAGGATCACGTCGTCGAAGGCTTCGCCGAGGATGGCGGTCTGGTCGCGGATGTCGGAGTCGCGGCGGTCGCCCGCGCCGCTGATGACCACCGAGCGCTTCTTCGCCGGCATCGTGTCCACGGCCGACACCAGCGCGCGCATGGCGTCGGTGTTGTGGCCGTAGTCGGCGATGACGGTGGCGCCGCGGTAGTCCATCACGTTGAAGCGGCCCGGCACGCCGGCCGCGTCGTTCATGAAGCTCGCGAGGCCGCTGCGGATGGTGTCCCAGTCGAGGCCCACGGCCCAGGCCGCGGCCACGGAGGCCATCACGTTGTCGACCTGGAAGCCGATGGTGCCGCCGCGCGTGATGGGCACGTCGCGCAGCGCGATGCGTTCGCGCCACGAGCCTTCGGCGGCCACCAGCGTGTCCTGGTCGACGTACACGGTGCGCTTGCCCTGCGCGCGGTGCGTGGCCATCACCGGGTGCATGCGGTCGGCGGTGAAGAAGATCACGTGGCCGGGGCAGCCCGCGGCCATGGCGGCGACATTCGGGTCGGCGGCGTTGAGCACCGCGTAGCCGTCGGCGGCCACGTTGCGCACGATCACGCGCTTCAACACCGCGAGGTCTTCCACCGTGGTGATGTAGTTCAGGCCCAGGTGGTCGCCGCTGCCGATGTTGGTGACCACGGCCACCTGGCAGCGGTCGAAGCCGAGGCCTTCGCGCAGCACGCCGCCGCGGGCCACTTCGAACACGGCCGCATCCACGTCGGGGTGCATCAGCACGTTGCGCGCGCTCTTGGGGCCGCTGCAGTCGCCGCTGTCGGTCTGGCGCCCGTCGACATACACGCCGTCGGTGTTGGTCATGCCGGTGCGCAGGCCGCTGGAGGCCAGCAGGTGGTTGATCAGGCGCGCGGTGGTGGTCTTGCCGTTGGTGCCGGTGACGGCGACCACCGGAATGCGGCCGTCGTCGCCATGCGCGAACAGGGTGTCCATCACCGCTTCGCCCACGGCGCGGCCGCGGCCGAACGAGGGCGAGATGTGCATGCGCAAACCGGGCGCGGCGTTCACTTCGACCACGCCACCGTGCTGTTCTTCCAGCGGACGCAGCACGTTCTCGCAGACCATGTCGACGCCGCAGATGTGCAGGCCGACCATCTGCGCCGCGTCGACGGCGCGTGCCGCCACTTCGGGGTGCACGGTGTCGGTCACGTCGGTGGCGGTGCCGCCGGTGGACAGGTTGGCGTTGTTGCGCAGCACCACGCGCTGGCCCAGCGCGGGCACGCTGTCGGGCGTGAGGCCTTGCGACTCGAGCCGGCCGATGGCGATGTCGTCCAGGCGGATCTTTGTGAGCGAGGTGGCGTGGCCCTCGCCGCGGCGCGGGTCGAGGTTCACGGTGTCCACCAACTGGCGCACGCTCAGGTTGCCGTCGCCGATCACCTGCGGCGGGTCGCGCCGCGCGGCGGCCACCAGGCGGTCGCCCACCACCAGCAGGCGGAAGTCGAAGCCGGGCAGGAATTTCTCGACCATCACCTCGCCGTAGGCCGCGGCCGAGGCGTAGGCCGCGAACAGTTCGTCGCGCGTGGTGATGTTGACGGTGACGCCCTTGCCCTGGTTGCCGTCCTGCGGCTTCACCACGACCGGCAGGCCGATTTCATGCGCCGCGGCCCAGCCGTCTTCGGCGTCGCTCACGGGGCGGCCCAGCGGCACCGGCACGCCGGCGGCGTTGAGCAGCTGCTTGGTGAGTTCCTTGTCCTGCGCGATCGACTCGGCCACGCCGCTGGTGCTGTCGACTTCGGCGGCCTGGATGCGGCGCTGCTTCGAACCCCAGCCGAACTGCACCAGGCTGCCGCTCGTGAGGCGGCGGTACGGAATGCCGCGTGCCACGGCCGCATCGACGATGGAGCCGGTGCTCGGGCCCAGGCGCTCGGATTCGTCGAGGTCGCGCAGCTCGGTGATGGCGGCGTCGGCGTCGAACGGGGTGTCGGCCTGCGCGGCGGCAATGAGTTGCTCGGCCAGTTCGATGGCGCGGCGGCCCACGGCCTCCTCGCTGTACTGGAACACGACCTGGTAGACGCCTTCTTCCAGCGTCTGCGAGGTGTGGCCGAAGTTCACGGCGCAGCCGGCCTGGGCCTGCAGCGCCACGGCGGTGTTTTCCAGCACGTGGGCCAGGGCCAGCGGCTGGCCCAGCACCATGGGGTGCAGCTCGCCGATGGTGGGGAAGCGCGCGCGCAGGCGGGCTTCGAATCCGGCCAGCTTGCTGATGGCGTTCTCATCGCCTTCGCAGGCCACGACCGCCTCGATGGCGGTGTGGCGGCTCCAGAGGTTGGGCCCGCGAAGGGCTCGGATGCGGGTGACTTTCATGGGCTGCGGGGGCTACGAGTGCTACGGTCTGGCGAGGCCACGCCTCAGGCCAGTTGGGGTTGGAGGGGCTGGGTCTGCGACAGCTGCAGCGACGCAAGGGCGGCCTGCAGGTCGGCCTCGAAGGCCTCGACGCCGGCGCCGATCAGGTTCAGCGGAATGCCCAGGGCCCAGGCGGCCGCCACGGCGGCCAGCAGGCTTTCCAGGCTCACGCCGGCATGGGTGGCGCGCCACACGGTCAGCCGGCCCAGGCCGGGCAGGAAAGACTCGCTGCTGCCGTTGGCCAGCACCACGCGGTCCTGCCGCACCAGCACGGCCTTGCCGCCGGCGGACTGGTGCGCGGTGAGCGCGGCGGCCTGCGGGTCGGCCGCATACAGGATCACGGCGCCGTCGCACAGCGGCGCGAGGCCGGCCACGCGCGGGTCGGCCGCGTTCAACACGGCCGTGCCTTCGGACAGCACCACGTCGACCTGCGTGCGCAGCACCTTGACCATCTGGTCGCTCTCGGTGATGTCGTAGTCGGCGAGGGCTTCGAAGCCGTCGAGGTCGGTCACGATGCCGACTTCGCAGCGGTCGTAGGACAGGCCGTCGCGCAGGATGGTCTCGGCGCCGTTCTCGATCACCACGGCCTGCACGGCGCGGTTCACGAGCAGGCGGTGGCCGGCGTCCCAGTTGGCGCTGTTGCGCGCGTCGACGCGGCGGCGTTCCAGGAACAGGCCGTCGCGGCAGGCGAGACCGGTGTGGCGCCCGCCGAGGTTGATCAGCCAGGCCACCAGGCGCGCCAGCACGGCGGCGTCGCGCGAGCCGGCCACGCCGACCACGGGAATGCGCCCGGGTGCGTCGTTGGGGAACAGGTGGTCGCAAATCGCGCGGCCCACCGGGCGCGGCGAACCGACGGCCGGCTTCAGGTGCATCAGCAGGCCGGGGCCGGCATTGACCTCGACGATGGCGCCGCGCTGCGGGCCCAAGGGCTTGGAGATGTCCATCGCCACCAGGTCGATGCCGGCGATGTCGAGGCCCACCACGCGCGCGGCCAGCACGGCGGCGTGCGCGACTTCGGGGTGGACCTGGTCGGTGCAGTCGTTGGCCATGTTGCCGTTGCGCTGGATCGTCACCACGCGCCCGGCGGCCGGCACGGCGTTGCCGTCCAGTTCCTGGCGCTTGAGTTCGAGTTGCAGCTTGGCGTCGGTGTCCAGCACGATCACGTCGAGCGGGAATTCTTCCTCGGCGCCGCGGCGGGGGTCGCTGTTGAGCTGCTTGTCGATCAGTTCGCGCACGCTGGCCTGGCCGTCGCCGGTCACGGTGATGATCTCGCCGCGCGCGGCCGCCACCACTTCGCCGCCCACCACCAGCAGGCGGTGTTCGTGGCCGCGAATGAAGCGCTCGACCATCACGTCGCTGCCTTCGGGCTCGGCCACCGCATAGGCGGCCATGACTTCCTCGCGCGTGGTCAGCTCCAGCGACACGCCGCGGCCGTGGTTGGCGTCCGAGGGCTTCACCACCACCGGCAGGCCGATGTCCTCGGCGGCTTCCCAGGCTTCTTCGGCGCTTTCGACGATCTGGCCTTCGGGCACCGGCACGCCGCAGCTGGCCAGCAGGGACTTGGTCAGTTCCTTGTCGCTGGCAATCGATTCGCCGATGGCGCTGGTGTAGTCGGTCTCGGCCGTCCAGATGCGTTGCTGGTTGGCGCCGTAGCCCAGTTGCACCAGGTTGCCGCTGTTCAGGCGCATGTGCGGAATGCCGCGGTCGGTGGCGGCGGCCACGATGGCCGCGGTGCTCGGGCCGAGGTAGCAGTCTTCCACCTTGGCCTTGACCGCGTCCACGGCCTTCTGCACCTCGGCGGCGCTGAACGGGTCGTTGTTGATGGCCGCCATCAGCAGGCGGTGGCCTTCGGCCAGCGCCACCCGGGCGACCTGCTCGTCACGCGCGCGGAACACCATGCGGTAGACGCCGTGCTCCGAGGTGCTGCGGGTTTGCCCGAAGCCCGTGGGCATGCCGGCCAGGTTCAGCAGCTCGATGACGACGTGTTCCAGCACGTGCCCCGACCAGGTGCCTTCGGTCAGGCGCTGGATGAAGCCGCCGCGCTCGCCCACGCCGCAGTGGTGCTCGATGAGCGCCGGCAGCAGGCCGGTCAGGCGGTCGGTGAAACCGTCGATCTTGTTGGAGGGGAAGTCTTCCAGCAGGCCCAGGTCGAGCCAGACTTCGAGCACCGGACGGTAGGTCCAGAGGTTGGGACCGCGCAAATAGTTGATGCGCAGCAATTGGATGTCGTCGAAACGGGTCATGCAAACGTTCGATGTGCTTTGGCCGAGCACCACGGCGCCTTCAAGCGCGCCCATGATGATCGGTCAGAATCGGCGCCCGACGAAGGGCGCCATCACGCGGTCCATGCGGCCCGCGACGGGCAAGAGTCAAAGAAACACAATGCAACATCACGATCCAGTCGGCACCCGGGAGGGCGAAACCGAGGCGGCTTCAGCACTGCTGAAAAACCGTCTCGCAGTCGCGGAAAACGTTCTGGTAACACTGACGGTTGACCTCGACGACCAACTTCGCTTCGCCAGCGGCCTGGTGGCGCTGACTGACCGCAGGCTGATTGCGCTCGAACCGGGCGGCGAATGGCGTGAGTGGCCGCTGACCGATTCGACGCTGGAACTGCGCCTTTCCGACCATTCCGGCGTCGGAACCCTTGATTTGACGGGCCCCGCGGGCCGTTTGGGCCGCTGGCGCTACACGCTCGGCGGGCAGGTGGCGGCACTGCGCCTGCTCAAGTTGTTCGGACAGCGAACGACAGGTGTCGCCAAGGAGACTCCGGCCGCCATCGACGCGGCCGACGGCGAAGACGGCGCGATCGACACCGAAATCCAGACCCCGCCGTCCACCTGGGTGCTGCTGCGCCTGGGCCGTTTTGCTGGTCCGTACCGCAAGCAGCTGATCCTCGGGTTTGTACTGACCCTGATTTCCACCGCCGCCACCCTGGTGCCGCCGTACCTGACCATCCCGCTGATGGACGACATCCTGATCCCGTTCCAGAACGGCCAGAAGATCGACACCATGCGCGTCGGCCTGTACCTGGGCGGCCTGCTGATCGCGGCGCTGGTCGGCTGGGGGCTGGGCTGGGCGCGCACCTACCTGCTGGCGCTGGTGTCCGAGCGCATCGGCGCCGACCTGCGCACCACCACCTACGAGCACCTGCTCACGCTGCCGCTGGACTATTTCGGCGGCAAGCGCACCGGCGACCTGATGTCGCGCATCGGCTCGGAAACCGACCGCATCAACGTCTTCCTGTCGCTGCACGCACTGGATTTCGCCAACGACGTGCTGATGATCGTGATGACCGCGGTCATCCTGTTCTCCATCAACCCGCTGCTGGCCGTGGTCACGCTGGTGCCGCTGCCGTTCATCGCCTGGATGATCCACGTGGTGCGCGACCGCCTGCGCACCGGCTTCGAGAAGATCGACCGTGTCTGGTCCGAGGTGACCAACGTGCTGGCCGACACCATTCCCGGCATCCGCGTGGTCAAGGCCTTCGCCCAGGAACGCCGCGAAGCCGAGCGCTTCCGCGTGGCCAACGCCTACAACCTGCAGGTGAACGACAAGCTCAACCGCACCTGGTCGCTGTTCACGCCGACCGTGTCGCTGCTCACCGAAATCGGCCTGCTGGTGGTCTGGGCCTTCGGCATCTGGCAGGTGGCGCGCGGCAGCATCACGGTGGGTGTGCTCACCGCGTTCATCGCGTACATCGGCCGCTTCTACACCCGGCTCGACTCCATGAGCCGCATCGTCTCGGTCACGCAGAAGGCCGCGGCCGGCGCCAAGCGCATCTTCGACATCCTCGACCACGTGAGCAACGTGCCCGAACCGGCCAACCCGGTGAAGGTGGAGCGCGTGCAGGGCCGCATCGAGATGAGCAGCCTGGGGTTCCGCTACGGCTCGCGCGCCGTCATCCACGACCTGGACCTGGTGATCGAGCCCGGCGAGATGATCGGCCTGGTGGGCCACAGCGGCTCGGGCAAGAGCACGCTGGTCAACCTGATCTGCCGCTTCTACGACGTGACCGACGGCGCCATCAAGGTCGACGGCACCGACATCCGCCGCTTCGCCGTGGCCGACTACCGCCGCCACGTGGGGCTGGTGCTGCAGGAGCCGTTTTTGTTCTTCGGCACCATCGCGCAGAACATCGCCTACGGCAAGCCCGACGCCACGCGCGAGGAAGTGGTTGCCGCGGCGCGCGCGGCCCACGCGCACGACTTCATCCTGCGGCTGCCGCACGGCTACGACTCGCTGGTGGGCGAGCGCGGGCAGGGCCTGTCGGGCGGCGAGCGCCAGCGCATCAGCATTGCGCGCGCGCTGCTGATCGACCCGCGCATCCTGATCCTCGACGAAGCCACCTCGGCGGTGGACACCGAGACCGAGAAGGAAATCCAGAAGGCGCTGGACAACCTCGTGCAGGGCCGCACCACCATCGCCATCGCGCACCGCCTGTCGACGCTGCGCAAGGCCGACCGGCTCGTGGTCATGGACCGCGGCGAGGTGGTCGAGGTGGGTCCGCACGACGCCTTGATGGCGAAGCAGGGCGCCTACTGGCGGCTGTACCAGGCGCAGTTGCGCCAGGGCGACGACGATGCGAGCGAAGGCGCGGCCGACGAGCGCGCCGGGGCGCAGGCGCCCGTTGCCATCACCCACGCAGCCCATCCGGCGGGGGACGCATGAACAACGACATCAACAGCATCAACGACGACAAAGCCGCCGCCGGCACCGGCACCGACAGCAACGGCTTCAGCCTCGCACGAGACGCCTTCGGCCGCCTCGTGCTGACCGACGCCCAAGGCGAGCGCCACGTGGGCATCACGCCCGTGCGGGCCTTTCCGCTGAGCGCGCCCGACCACGGCGTGTCGCTGGTCGGCAGCGAGGGGCGCGAGCTGGTGTGGGTCGGCAACGTCGCGCAGCTGCCGGCGCCCACCAAGGCGCTGCTCGAGGAAGAGCTCGCGGTGCGCGACTTCGCGCCCACGCTGATGCGGCTGCACGGCGTGTCGAGCTTCGGCGTGCCCAGCACCTGGACCGTGAGCACCGACCGTGGCGACACGACCTTCGTGCTCAAGGCCGAGGAAGACATCCGCCGCCTCGAGGGCGGCGCGCTGCTCATCGCCAGCGCGCACGGCGTGCAGTTCAGGATTCCCGATGTGAAGGACCTGGACCGCGCGTCGCGCAAGCTGCTCGAGCGTTTCCTTTAAAGAAGGCAGCCGGGCTGCCGCTGCGCAGTCAGCGCGCGGCGAACCAGCGCAGCGCCGCCGCGCCGGCCGCGGCCGCCACGCCGCTCACCAGCGCACCCCAGGCAATGTCGATGAACGACAGCGCCAGCGGCCAGTTGCGGATGACGGCCAGGTTGGTCAGGTCGTAGGTGGCGTAGCAGAACAGGCCGAACAGGGCGCCCAGCAGCGCGGCCCGCAGCACGCCCTGCTGGTCGAGCCCGGGCACGATCGCGAACACCAGCAGGCCGATCGGGTAGGCCAGGTAGAACACGGCCGCGAAGCCCAGCCGCGGGTTCGGCGACATCAGGTCGCCCATGGCCTCCTGGTACATGCCCTTGGCGACGACGCCGAGCCAGATCATGTCGATCACCAGCAGCACCACGAAGGTGACGGCCCATGCAACCAGGTGTTTGGTACTCATGCGCGGGATCGTATCTGCGCGCACCCCGCAGCCTGCGAAAATTGCGCCTTTGGACTACAGCGCCGCGCCGCTGACGGATATGCCCCTGCACACCACCGCCCTCGTCCTGTTCTCCGGCGGCCAGGACTCGACGACCTGCCTCGCCGATGCGCTCTCCAGGTACCAGCGCGTCGAAACCCTGGGCTTCGACTACGGGCAGCGCCACCGCGTCGAGCTCGACGTGCGCGGCACCATCCTCGCGAAGATGCGCGAGGACTTCCCCGACTGGGCGCCGCGTCTGGGCGAAGACCACGTGCTCACGCTCGCCGCGCTGGCGCAGCTGGGCGGCTCCTCGCTCACCGAAGAGGTGGCCTTCGCCATGCAGGCCGACGGCCTGCCCAACACCTTCGTGCCCGGGCGCAACCTGCTGTTCCTCACGCTGGCCGGCGCGCTGGCGTACCGGCGCGGGCTGCAGGTGATCGTGACCGGCGTGTGCGAGACCGACTTCTCGGGCTACCCCGACTGCCGCGACGACACCATGAAGGCCATGCAGCTGGCGCTGTCGCTCGGGCTGGAGCGCCGCCTGGTCATCGAGACGCCGCTGATGTGGATCGACAAGGCCGAGACCTGGGCCATGGCCCACCGCCTGGGCGGCGAGCCGCTGGTCGAGCTGATCGTGGAAGAGACCCACACCTGCTACCTCGGCGACCGCGAGCACCGCCAGGCCTGGGGCTACGGCTGCGGCGAGTGCCCCGCCTGCGACCTGCGCAAGAAGGGCTGGGAGCGCTACAAGGGCTGAGCCGCTGAGCCGCTGAGCCGCTGAGCCGCTAAACCGCTAAACCGCGGCGGGCTGAACGGCCGAGGTGTCCAGGCGGTAGCGTGCGCCGCCCGTCGTTCCTTGCGCACCTTCCAGCTGCGGCACCAGCGTCCATCGCTGGTTGTGGAAGTCGCCCACCGCCGCGCGGTGCGCGATCGACACCATCGCGCCCCCGGCGGCCTGCACCGTGGCCGCGAGGCGCTTGTACAGCACGCCTTCGGCCTGCGCGTCGAGCGCGCTGGTGATCTCGTCGGCGAAGAGCCACGCCGGTTTCTTCAGCAGCACGCGCGCGATGGCCAGGCGCTGCTGCTCGCCGCCCGAGAGCTTCTGGCTCCAGGCGTCGCTGTCGTCCAGGCGGCTCACCAGGTCGGGCAGCAGGGCGTCGTTCAGGGCCTGGCGCAGCTGGTCGTCGCTGAAGTTCGCGGCCGGGTTGGGGTAGGTCAGCGCATCGCGCAACTTGCCGTCGGGCACGTAGGGGCGCTGGGGCATGAACATGGCGTCGTCCGGCACCTTCACATGGCCGCGAGCGAAGGGCCAGATGCCGGCGAACGAGCGGAACAGCGTCGACTTGCCGCTGCCCGAGGGGCCTTGCAGCAGCACGCTGTCGCCGGGCTTCACCGCCAGCGCGGCACCGTCGAGCAAGGCCGTGCCGTTGGGCAGCGCCACCCAGAGGTCGTCGGTGCGCAGTTCCGGCGCCGCGTCGCGGGCCATCGGCATCGACTGCCTGGCATGGGCGCGCATGGCGTCGTCGAAACTGGTCAGGCGGTCGGTGGTGGCGCGCCAGACGGCCACGCGGTCGTAGTTGTCGACGAACCAGCTCAGCGAGTCCTGCACCTTGCCGAAGGCCGAGGTGATCTGCATCAGCTGCCCCAGGTGGATCGCGCCGCTGAAAAAGCGCGGCGCCGACACGATGAACGGGAAGATCACCGCGGCCTGCCCGAAGAACGAGGTGAAGGTGATCAGGTTCTTCTGCTGCTTGATGAGCTGCAGGTAGTTGCGCAGCACGCTGCCGAAGCGCAGGTCGAGCTGCCCGTGCTCGACCTTCTCGCCCTTGTCCAGCGCAATGGCCTCGCTGTATTCGCGCACGCGCACCAGATGGTGCCGGAAGTCGGCTTCGTAGCGCTGCTGGCGGAAGTTGGTGCCGATCAGCGGCCGGCCGATGAAGTGCGTGATGACCGTGCCGACCACGCAGTAGGCCACCGCCAGCCAGACCATGGCGCCCGCGATCTGGTAGGTGCTGCCGCCCATCGAGAACGGGAAACTGCCCGACAGCGTCCACAGGATGCCGACGAAGCTCGCCAGCGTGACCACGGCGTTCAGCAGGCCCATCGACAGCGTCATCGTGTAGTCGGTGAACAGCTGCATGTCCTCCTGGATCCGCTGGTCGGGATTGTCCGGGGCGTGGCCGTCGTTGTTGGCGTAACGCGCGAGTTCGAGGTGATAGAAGGTGCGGTCGGCCATCCAGCGCGTCAGGTAGTCGCGCGTCATCCAGGAGCGCCAGCGCAGCTGCAGCAGCTGCGTCACGTAGAACTTGAGCACCTGCACCGCGATGTTGAAGAAGGCGATCCAGCCGAACACGCCCACCTCGCGCCAGAAGATGGCCGCGTCCTTGTTCTGCAGCGCGTCGTAGAAGCGCCCGTACCACTGGTTGCCCAGCACGGCCACGTACACATACAGAAGGTTCAGCGTCACGATGCCCAGCAGCATCGCGCGGGCGCGCCATTTCTCCTCGGACCGGAAGTAGGGCGCCGCGAGCCGGAAGACGCGGCGCAAGACCTGGGCGAACGTGGCGGCACGCGCGGTAACGGTGGAAGACATGCAGATTTCCTCGCAGGCGCTCGAGCGCCATTCATCGTGAGGAAACCATAGTAGACAAATGTTTCTTAAACCGGGCTGAAGCG
Source organism: Variovorax sp. OK212 (assembly GCF_900112425.1). GTDB lineage: Bacteria > Pseudomonadota > Gammaproteobacteria > Burkholderiales > Burkholderiaceae_C > Variovorax. The sequence goes on from NZ_FOLP01000001.1 coordinate 474,852, forward strand.
GCGGCCAAACCCGGCTGCGCGGCAGAAAAAAGACCTGTCAGCGCCGCATGACCCGCGCCGCGGTCGCGAGGAAATGCGCCAGCGGCGGCGTCTGCAGCCCCTCGGCCTTGGCCTCTTCGTCCCACAGCCGCAGCCGCACCGCGTCGCCGGCCCATTCGAGCGCGGCAAAGCGCTTCGCCGCCGCATCGTCCATCACACCGCCCTGCAGCGCGAGGCTGCGCACCGAATCGGGCGAGAGCCTGGAGAAGTAGTCCGGCCGCGTGGCGCACAGGTAGCGCTTGGCGTCCACGTGCAGCCGGATCGGCTCGCGCACCTCGACGTCGAACGCGCCGCGCAGCAAGGGCAGGGCGATGTACTGGTGCCGGTCGTCGATGCCCAGCTCGGTGGGCGAATGCGACAGGGTCTGGTGCTCGGCGATCAGCAGGTGGCCGAGGTCGTGCAGCAGCGCGGCCGTCACCAGCGCGTCGCCGGCGCCGGCCTGCTCGGCGAGCCATGCGCATTGCAACGCGTGCTCCAGCTGCGACACCGGCTCGCCCGCGTAGGCCACCCCGCCCCGTTCGGCGAACAGGCGGGCGATCTCGGCGAGGTCGAGTGTCATGAAAGTGGAGCGGGGCGAACGGGGCGAACGGAGCGAACGGAGCGAACGGAGCGAACGGAGCGAACGGAACGAACGGAGCAAGCGGGGCGAAAGCACGGCAATAACTCCGCAAGCTTGCCCGGGCGCAGTGACATGCGGATGACGCAGCCACCGCGAAGCCATCGCCGCCTGCCGTCCTTGGGGCGCCGTTTTGGGTATTTGTGTTTTTTTGAGGCATCTGACAAATCCCTGTCATATGCCGCTGCCAGCATCGCCCCCATTCGTCGCCGCGCTGGACTTGCGTACTTTCGCTTGCCTGTGCGTGCGTCCCGCACCGCGTCCTTTCCTTTCTCTACGTTCTTCACTTTCTCCAGAGGGAACCTCACCATGCTGCACCGTCAACTCCGCTGGGCCTTCGTGCCGGCCGCCCTGTTCTCGCTGGCTTTCGCCGCATCGGCCCAGGGCCGCACCGAGCTGCTGGTCTACACCGCGCTCGAGGCCGACCAGGTGCAGGCCTACAAGGCCGCCTTCGAAAAGGAGAACCCGAGCATCGAGCTGAAGTTCGTGCGCGACTCCACCGGCATCGTCACCGCCAAGCTGCTGGCCGAAAAGGCCAACCCGCAGGCCGACGTGGTGTGGGGCCTGGCCGCCACCTCGCTGATGCTGCTCGACAAGGAAGGCATGCTCCAGCCGTACGCCCCCAAGGGCCTGGCCGCCATCAAGCCGACCATGCGCGACCCGGCCAACCCGCCCAAGTGGGTCGGCATGGACGTGTGGTCGTCGGCCATCTGCTTCAACACCGCCGAGGCGACGAAGAAGAACCTGCCCAAGCCCACCAGCTGGGCCGACCTGACCAACCCGGTCTACAAGGGCCAGATCACCATGCCCAACCCCGCCGCTTCCGGCACGGGCTACCTGATGGTGTCGGGCTGGATCCAGATGATGGGTGAAGACAACGCGTGGAAGTACATGGACGCGCTGCACCAGAACATCGGCATCTACAGCCAGTCGGGCAGCAAGCCCTGCCGCCAGGCCGGCGCCGGCGAGTTCGCGCTCGGCATGTCCTTCGAATACCGCGCCAACAAGACCAAGCGCGACGGCGCCCCCATCGACATCGTGCTGCCCAAGGAAGGCCTGGGCTGGGACATGGAAGCCACCGGCATCATCAAGACCAGCAAGAAGCAGGACGCCGCCAAGGCGCTGGCCGACTGGGCCGTCACCAAGCAGGCCAACGAGCTGTATGCGAAGAACTTCGCCGTGCTCGCGCTGCCGGGCATCCAGGAAAAGCTCGAGTTCGTGCCGGGCGACGTCGAGAAGCTGCTGGCCAAGAACGACTTCACCTGGGCTGCCGCCAACCGCGACCGCATCCTGACGGAGTGGTCCAAGCGCTACGAGTCGAAGTCGGAAAAGAAGCCGCTCTGATCTCCCTGAAGCAAATCGGTACCCGGCCATGACGAGCAGCAGCAGCTTTCTCTCCCTTCGCGGCATCGGCAAGTCCTTTGGCGCCACACGCGTGCTCGACGGCATCGATCTGGACATCGAGCCCGGCGAGTTCGTGTGCCTGCTCGGCCCCTCGGGCTGCGGCAAGACCACGCTGCTGCGCATCGTCTGCGGCATCGAGCGCGCCGACAGCGGCCAGATCCTGCTGGGCGGCCAGGACATCGCGGGCCTGCCGCCCGCGGCGCGCGGCTTCGGCGTGGTGTTCCAGTCGTATGCGCTGTTCCCCAACCTCACGGCGGCGCAGAACATCGCCTACGGGCTGCATCCCACGGGCGCACTGGCGCGCGAGATGGCCAAGCGCTCGCGCGAGATGCTCGACCTGGTCGGGCTCACCGCGCATGCCGACAAGTACCCGGTGCAGCTCTCGGGCGGCCAGCAGCAGCGCATCGCCCTGGCGCGCGCATTGGCCCCGAACCCGCGCATGCTGCTGCTCGACGAGCCGCTCTCCGCGCTCGACGCGCAGGTGCGCGCCAGCCTGCGCAGCGAAATCCGCGCGCTGCAGAAGCGCCTGGGCATCGTCACCATCATGGTCACGCACGACCAGGAAGAAGCCCTGTCGATGGCCGACCGCGTGGTGCTCATGCACAACGGCCGCATCGAGCAGGCCGGCACGCCCGACGAGCTCTACCGCCAGCCGCGCACCCGCTTCGTGGCCGGCTTCGTGGGCCGCATGAACATGCTGCCCGCCACCGTGCTGGCCGACGGCAAGGTGCGCGTGCGCGACAGCGAACTGTTCTGCGCGCCCGGCAACCTCAGCGTGGGCTCGCAAGCCACCGTGGGCATCCGCCCCGAGCATGTGGTGGTCAAGCGCTACGGCACCGAACTGGGCGCCAACAGCTTCGCGGCGCGCCTGCTCGACACCGAGTTCTTCGGCAACCGCACGTCGGCCCGGTTGGCCTGCGAGCCGCTGGGCATCGAGATCGAGGCCGAGCTGCCCGCCGATGCGCGCGGCGGCGGCGGCGAGCCGCTGGTGCCCAGCAGCATGGTCCACATCCAGTTGCCGTTGAACGCGCTGTCGGTCCTGGCGCACTGAGCATGAGCAGTTCCCCCGACGCCACCGCCGTCGCCCCGGCGATGGCGCCGCGCAGCAGCGCATTCGACCGCGAGCGCTGGCTGACCGGCGCAGCCGTCGCCCTGATGGTGGTGCTGCTGGTCGTGATCGTCGCGCTGCCGGTCGGCGCGCTGGTCGGCCAGAGCTTCTTCGACCGCGCGGGGGGCTTCGTGGGCCTCGCCAACTTCGCGCGCTACCTCGACAACCCGGCGCTGGTGCAGTCGGCCTTCAACAGCCTCGGGCTGGCCGCCGTCAGCGCCGTCATCTGCACGGGCATCGCCTACGTGTACGCCTACGGCCTCACGCTGTCGTGCATGCCGGCCAAGGGCGTGCTGCGCGCGGTGGCGCTGGTGCCGCTGCTCGCGCCGTCGCTGCTGCCGGCCATCAGCCTGGTGTACCTGTTCGGCAACCAGGGCCTGTTCAAGGGGCTGCTGGGCGAGGTGTCGATCTACGGGCCGCTGGGCATCGTGCTGGGCTCGGTGTTCTGGACGCTGCCGCATGCGCTGCTGATCCTCACCACCGCCATGGCCACCTCCGACGGCCGGCTGTACGAGGCCGCGCAGACGCTGGGCGCCTCGCGCTGGCGCATCTTCCGCACGGTGACGCTGCCGTCGTCGCGCTACGGCCTCATCGTGGCCGCGATGGTGGTGTTCGTGCTGGTCATCACCGACTTCGGCGTGCCCAAGGTGGTGGGCGGCCAGACCGGCGTGCTGGCCACCGACATCTACAAGCAGGTGGTGGGGCAGCAGAACTTCCAGATGGGCGCGGTGGTCGGCCTGGTGCTGCTGATACCGGCGGTGCTGTCGTTTCTGGTGGAGCGGCGCGTGCGCAGCAAGCAGGCCGCGGCGCTCTCGGCGCGCGCCACGCCGTACCAGCCCGAGCCGGTGCGCGTGCGCGATCGCGCGCTGCTGGCGTTCTGCGTGCTCACGGCGCTGGCCATCCTCGTGATGATCGGCATGGCCGTGTTCGCGTCGCTGGCCACCTACTGGCCCTACAAGCTCACGCCGTCGCTGAAGAACTACGACTTCAGCAACATGGACGGCGGCGGCTGGGGCAGCTACCTCAACTCGCTGCGGCTGGCCGTGTGCGCGGCGGTGGCGGGCGCGCTCGCCACCTTCGTGTCGGCCTACCTCGTGGAGAAGCCGCGCCACTTCGGCCTGCTGCGCGAGCTGCTCAACCTGCTGGCCAACCTGCCGCTGGCGGTGCCGGGCCTGGTGCTGGGCGTGGGCTACATCTTCTTCTTCATCTCGCCCTCGAACCCGCTGCGCGCCATCTACGGCAGCATGACCATCCTGGTGGTCTGCACGGTGGCGCACTTCTTCTCGGTGGCGCACCTCACCTCGCTCACGGCCTTGCGCCAGCTCGACCGCGAGTACGAGCTGGTCTCCGAGTCGATGGGCGTGCCGTTCTGGCGCACGCTGTGGCTGGTGCACCTGCCGGTGGCGCTGCCCACGGTGCTCAACGTGGGCGGCTACTTTTTCGTCAACGCGATGACGACCGTGTCGGCCGTCGTGTTCCTCTATTCGCCGCAGACCTCGCTGGCCGCCGTTGCCGTGCTCAACATGGACGACGCCGGCGACGTCGCGCCCGCAGCGGCCATGGCCTCGCTGATCATGCTCACGGCCGCCGCCGGCCGGGGCGTGTTCGCGCTCGCGGGGCACTGGGCGCTCAAGCGCACCCAAACCTGGAGGCACCGGTAAATGACCGGCACCCGACAAGCTCACCACCCTGACCATTTCGACCTCCTCGTGGTCGGCGCCGGCATCGTCGGCCTGGCCCATGCCTACACCGCCGCGCAGCGCGGCCTGAAGGTGTGCGTGGTCGAACGCGACGCGGCCTGCATCGGCGCGTCGATCCGCAACTTCGGCTTCATCACCATCACCGGCCAGGCGCCGGGCGACACCTGGCGCCGCGCCATGCATGCGCGCGAGGTGTGGCAGCAGATCGCGCCGTACGCGGGCATCGACATCGTGCACCGCCACCTCTGGCTCGCGGCCTACCGCCCCGAGGCGCACGACGTGCTCGAGGCCTTCATGCGCACCCCGATGGGCGAGGCCTGCGAACTGCTCGACGCGGCCGACGCGCAGGCCAAGGCGCCCGCGCTGAGCCTGGCCGACGCGCAGTCGGTGCTGTTCAGCCCGCACGAGTTGCGCGTGGAGTCGCGCACCGCCATCGGCCTGCTCGCGAACTGGCTGGCCGAGGTGCACGGCGTGACCTTCCGTTTCGGCGAATCCGTGCTCGAGGTGGCCGCGCCGCGCGTGCGCACCTCGCGCGGCACGCTGCACGCCGAGCGCGTGGCCGTGTGCACCAACACCGACCTGCACGGCCTGTTCGCCGAGCGCATTGCCGCGCACGAGCTCACGCTGTGCCGCCTGCAGATGCTGCGCGTGAAGCCCGAGGCGGGCTTTCGCCTGCCGGGCTCGGTGATGATGGACCTGAGCCTGGTGCGCTACGAGGGCTACAGCACCCTGCCCGAGGCCGCCGCGCTGCGTGCGCGGCTGCAGCGGGAAGAGGCGGCCTCGCTCGCGCACGGCATCCACCTGATCGTGGTGCAGAGCGCCGACGGCTCGCTGGTGGTGGGCGACTCGCACCACTACGGCGACGCGCCCGAGCCCTTCGCGATGGAAGAGGTCGACCAGCTCATCCTGCGCCACCTGCGCAGCACGCTGAACCTGGAGACCGCGCAGATCACCGAGCGCTGGACCGGCGTGTACCCGTCGTCGAAGACCACGCCCTGCGTGATCGACGCGCCCGACGACGCCACGCGCGTGGTGCTGGTGACCAGCGGCAGCGGCGCGAGCACGGGCTTCGGCATTGCGCACGACGTGTTCAACGCCTGGTGATGCGGTGACGGGGTGACGGGGTGACGGCGGCCGCCTCGCGCGGCACGGCGCGGCGTCCGACTTGACGGTGGCGTGCGCGGACATAGCATCCGCCCCATGCGAAGCACAGCATTTGTCTTTCTCTTCTGCCTCGGCCTGATGACGGCCGCGTGCGACGACAAGCCCAAGCCCGGCGGGCCGATGCCCAAGGCGCTGGCGACTGTCGTGGCGCCCACGCGCTGATCGGCTGCCGCATCCGGCTGCGCGGCAACCTTGGGTTGCCACGTGGCCGCGCTCCACGCTTTTCCGTGCCGCGGGGTATCCTCGCCTCGGAGAAAAACAATGACCAAAGAGACAACCGCCCATCAGGCGGATTCACGCTACGCCATGGTGCGCCTGGGCCTCACGCTGTTGATCATGACGGTCGGCAGCAGCGGCATGTATGTGGTGTCGGTGATGCTGCCCGCGGTGCAGGCCGAGTTCGGCGTGGCGCGCGCCGATGCCTCGCTGCCCTACACGATGCTGATGCTGGGCTTCGGCTTCGGCGGGGTGCTCATGGGCAAGCTGGCCGACCGCGTCGGCGTGATGTGGCCACTGCTCATGGGCTCGGCCTTCCTGGGCGTGGGGTATGTCGCCACGGGGCTGTCGGGCGGCATCGTGTCGTTCACCGTTGCGCAGGCCTTGCTGGTGGGCCTGCTCGGCAGCTCGGTGGCCTTTGCGCCGCTGGTGGCCGACACCTCGCTGTGGTTCGTCAAGCGGCGCGGCATCGCGGTGGCGGTGTGCGCCAGCGGCAACTACCTGGCGGGCGCGGTGTGGCCGCCCATTGCGCAGCACTTCGTCGAAACCGTGGGCTGGCGCCAGACCTACATCGGCATGGGCATCTTCTGCGGCGTGACGATGGCGCTGCTGGCGCTGTGCTTCCGTGCCCGGCCGCCGGCGCTGGCCGATGCGCCTGCGGCCAGCGCATCGCGCACCGGCGTCGCGCGCGACATGACGCGGCCCTTCGGCCTGAGCATGGGCTCCGCGCAGGGCCTGCTGTGCGTGGCCGGCGTGGCCTGCTGCGTGGCCATGGCGATGCCGCAGGTGCACATCGTGGCGTACTGCGGCGACCTGGGCTACGGGCCGGCGCAGGGCGCGATGATGCTGTCGCTGATGCTGGGTTTCGGCATCGTGAGCCGGCTGGTGTCGGGCGCCATCTGCGACCGCATCGGCGGGCTGCGTACCTTGCTGCTCGGCGGCCTGCTCCAGTGCGTGGCGCTGCTGCTGTTCCTGCCGTTCGACGGGCTGGTGCCGCTGTACGTGATCTCGGCGCTGTTCGGGCTGTTCCAGGGCGGCATCGTGCCCTCTTACGCCATCATCATCCGCGAGCACTTTCCGCCGAAGGAAGCCGGTGCGCGCGTGGGCACGGTGCTGATGTTCACGCTGTTCGGCATGGCGCTGGGCGGGTGGATGTCGGGCAAGGTGTTCGACCTCACGGGCAGCTACCACGCGGCCTTCCTGAACGGCATTGCGTTCAACCTCGTGAACGTGAGCATCGCGGCGTTCCTGCTGTTCAGGACGCTTCGCCGGCCAGGCGGCCTAGTGTCTGCATCGCCTGCTCGCTGAGCGAATCCCAGGGGTGGCCGTAGTTGAGCCGCAGGCAGTGGGTGAAGGCGCGCGTGGCCGAGAAGATCGGCCCCGGCGCCACGCTGATGCCCCGCTCCAGTGCCTTGCGGTGGATCTCCAGCGCGTTCGCCCGCGCCGGCAGCTCGACCCACAGGAAGTAGCCGCCCAGCGGCCGCGTGGCGCGCGTGCCCGCCGGAAAGTAGTGCCCCACGGCCTGCGCGAAGGTGGCCTGCTGCAACGCCAGCGTCTGCCGCAGCTTGCGCAGGTGCTTGTCGAGCCCGCCCTTTTCCAGGTAGCCCGCCAGCGCGAGCTGCGACGGCACCGAGGTGGCCAGCGTGGTCGTGAGCTTCTCGCGCGCGACCTGGTGCGCGAAGCGCCCGGCCGACGCCCAGCCGATGCGGTAGCCCGGCGCCAGGCACTTGGAGAACGATGAGCAGTGCAGCACCAGCCCCTGCGTGTCGAAGGCCTTGGCCGGTGCGGGACGCCGCTCGCCGAAGTAGAGCTCGGCGTACACGTCGTCCTCGATCAGCGGCAATCGGTGCCGCGCCAGCAGCTCGACCAGCGCCTTCTTCTTCGCGTCGGGCATCAGGCTGCCCAGCGGGTTCTGGAAGGTGGTCATGAGCCAGCAGGCGGTGGGCTTGTGGGCCGCGATGGCCGCTTCGAGCGCGCCCAGGTCGATGCCTTCGCCCGGATGCGTCGGCACCTCGATGGCGCGCAGGCCGCGGCGCTCCAGCGCCTGCAGCGCGGCATAGAAGGTGGGCGACTCGACGATCACCGCGTCGCCCGGCCGGGTGACCGCCGCCAGGCACAGGTTGAGCGCCTCGAGCGCGCCGTTGGTCACCACGATCTCCTCGGCCGGCGACTGGATGCCTTCGGCCAGGTAGCGCAGCGCGATCTGCCGGCGCAGCGCCGCGCTGCCGGGCGTGAGGTCGTCCACCGTGCTCCACGGGTCGAGCGACTTGGCGCTGGCGGCCATGAACTGGCCGAGCCGCGCCAGCGGGAACAGCAGCGGGCTCGGAAAGGCGGAGCCGAAGGGCACCACCTTGCGCGACATGCTGGCTTCGAGAATGTCGAACACCTGGCCGCTCACGTCCAGCGACAGCGGCCCGCCGGCCGGGCGCGAGGTGTGGGTGGACTCGGGCGGCGCATCGCGCAGGCCGCCGCCGGTCACGTAGTAGCCCGAGCGGTCGCGTGCGCGCACCAGCCCGCGCGCCTCCAGCAGGTAATAGGCCTGGAACACGGTCGAAGCGCTGACGCCGCGGCTTTCGCCGGTGAGGCGCACCGAGGGCAGGCGGTCGCCGGTCTTCAGCGTGCCGTTGCGGATCGAGGCCTCGATGTCGGCAGCCAAGGCTTCGTAGCGCTTCATCGCGCCCATCGCGGGGTGGGGTCCATGCGGCAGGACTTTATCTGCACCGGCCGATCTGCACTGGTCAATTGGAGTGAATCTGCATCTGTTTTTTATGGCCCGTTGGGTCCACACTTGATGCCATGTCCAATCTCATGGGCGCCGTGCGCGCCGTTCTCTGGAGCTTCATCGGGCTGGGCGGCCGCCGCGCCGACGCCGACAAGCGGACCTCGCAGGTCGGCATCCTGCCGCTGATCGGCGTGGCACTGGTGTTGGTGCTGCTGCTGATCGCCGGGCTGATGGCACTGGCGCACTACGTCGCCGGCGCATGAAGCGCGGGCTGCGGTTTCTCGCGCTCGGGCTGCTGCTCGCCTGGCAGGCCCTGGCGGGCGCGGCCACGCCTACGCCCACGCCCGCCCCCGTGCCCGACACCATCGAGCAGCGCGTGGCCGCCTGCATCGCCTGCCACGGCCGCGAGGGCGCGACCAGCAACGCGGGCTACTTTCCGCGCCTGGCGGGCAAGCCGGCCGGCTACCTGTTCAACCAGCTCGTGAGCTTTCGCGACGGGCGCCGCTTCAACACCGACATGGCGTACATGGTGCAGCACATGTCAGACGCCTACCTGCACGAGATTGCCGACTACTTCGCGGGGCTCGACCTGCCGTACCCGCCGGTCTCGCCCGCGAGCGACGCCACGCCCGAGGTGCTCGCGCGCGGCCGCATGCTCGCGCTGCAGGGCGACCCGGCGCGCAAGCTGCCCGCGTGCGTGCAATGCCACGGCGCCGCGCTCACGGGCGTGCAGCCCGCCACGCCGGGGCTGCTGGGCCTGCCGCGCCTGTACCTGGCCTCGCAGCTGGGTGCATGGCTCACCAACGAGCGGCACGCGCAGGCGCCCGATTGCATGGCCGAGGTCGGCCGCCGCATGTGGACCTCCGACGTGAACGCCGTCGCCAGCTGGCTGACCACGCAGCCGGTGCCGGCCGATGCCAAGCCCGCCGCGTCGCTGCCCGCGCCGATGCCCATCGCCTGCGGCGGCACCACCGGCACGACCAGCACCACCGGAGCGAGCAAGTGACGGGGCCACGTTCATGAAACTTCGCAATGTCGGCTGGACGCTGCTGAGCCTCTTCGTGCTGGTGGCCGTGGCCGCCGGCATCGTCGTCGCGCTGAACCTGCGCGGCGAAGACCCATTGCCCGAGAAGGCCGAAGCCTTCCAGGCCACGCCGCAGCTCGTCGAGCGCGGGCGCTACCTCGCGCTGGCCGGCAACTGCGCCGGCTGCCACACCACGCGCGGCGGCCGGCCCTATGCGGGCGGCGTGCCGATCGACACGCCTTTCGGCACCATCTACGCGAGCAACCTCACGCCCGACGACGGCACCGGCATCGGCAGCTGGAGCAGCGCGCACTTCTGGCGCGCCATGCACAACGGCCGCGGCAAGGACGGCCGGCTGCTGTACCCCGCGTTCCCGTACCCCAACTTCACGCAGGTGACGCGCGACGACGCCGACGCCATCTACGCCTACCTGCGCAGCGTGCCGGCCGCGGTGCAGGAAAACCGGCCGCACCGGCTGCGCTTTCCGTACGACACGCAGGCGGCGCTCGCGGTGTGGCGCGCGCTGTCGTTCAAGCCCGAGCCCTTCGTGGCCAGCGCGGGAAAGCCCGCCGAATGGAACCGCGGGGCGTACCTGGTCAACGGCCTGGGCCATTGCATCGCCTGCCACGGCCCGCGCAATTCGCTGGGCGCGACGGACACCAGCCTGGGCCTCTCCGGCGGCCTCATCGCGGTGGAGAACTGGTATGCGCCGTCGCTCACCGACCCGCATCAGGCCGGCGTGGCCGACTGGCCCGCGGCCGACGTGGTGGCGCTGCTGAAGAACGGCGTCTCGCCGCGCGGCTCCGTCATGGGGCCGATGGCCGACGTGGTGTTCCGCAGCACGCAGTACCTGAGCGAGGCCGACCTGGGCGCGATGGCGAGCTACCTCAAGGACCTGCCCAAGGCCGAGGCAGTCGAAGTGGCAACGGCAACCAAGGCGCCCATCCGCCGCGACGCCGGCACCATGGCGCGCGGCGCGAAGATCTACGACCAGCGCTGCGCCTACTGCCACGGCGACCAGGGGCAGGGCGCGGCCGGCGCCTACCCGCCGCTCGCGGGCAACCGCGCCGTCAACATGGCGCAGCCCACCAACCTGATCCAGGTGGTCTCGCACGGCGGCTTCCTGCCCACGACCGCGGGCAACCCGCGCCCCTATGGCATGCCGCCGTTCGGGCAGGTGCTCGACGCGGCCGACGTGGCGGCCGTGCTGACCTATGTGCGCGGTTCGTGGGGCAACGACAGCGCGCCGGTCACGCAACTCGACACCATGCGGCGCTGAGGTCCGGGCACCGGCCGTCGGCCGCCGGCTTCAGGCCGTGTGCGGGTGGCGCGCGCCGTCGTACAGCGTGCGCGCCAGGTCGCGGTGCCGCGCCAGCAGCGGCGCGAGCTCCAGCCCGGTGAAGCGGCCGTCGCGCACGCGCACCGCGCCGTCGATCACGCTCAGCGACACCGTGCCCGGCGTGCAGAACACCAGCGCCGCCACCGGGTCGTGCCCCGCGCCCGCATGCGCCACGCCGCGCAGATCGAAGGCCACGATGTCCGCCGACATGCCCGGCGCCAGCGCGCCGATGTCGTCGCGCCCGAGCACGCGCGCGCCGCCCAGCGTGGCGATCTCCAGCGCCTCGCGCGCCGTCATGGCGGCCGGCCCGTGGCCCACGCGCTGCAGCAGCAGGGCCTGGCGCGCCTCGCCCAGCATGTGCGCGCCGTCGTTCGACGCGCTGCCGTCCACGCCCAGCCCCACGGGCACCCCCGCGCGGCGCATGGCGCCGATGGGCGCGATGCCCGAGGCCAGCCGCATGTTGGAACAGGGGCAGTGCGCCACGCCGGTGCCGGTGCGCCCGAACAGCGCGATGCCGGCCTCGTCGAGCTTCACGCAGTGCGCGTGCCACACGTCGGGGCCGACCCAGCCCAGGTCCTGTGCGTACTCGGCTGGCGTCATGCCGAACTTCTCGCGCGAGTACGCCACGTCGTTGTCGTTCTCGGCCAGGTGCGTGTGCAGCGACACGCCGCGCTCGCGCGCCAGTTCGGCCGACAGGCGCATCAGGTCGCGCGACACCGAGAACGGCGAGCATGGCGCCAGCACGATGCGGCGCATCGAGTGGCGCGACGCGTCGTGCCAGCGGCCGATGAGGCGCTCGCTGTCGCGCAGGATGGCGTCTTCGGTTTCCACCACCTCGTCGGGCGGCAGGCCGCCGGCGCTGCGGCCCACGCTCATGCTGCCGCGCGCCGCGTGAAAGCGCATGCCCATCGCGTCGGCCGCCTCGATGGAATCGTCGAGCCTCGAACCGTTGGGAAACAGGTAGAGGTGGTCGCTGGTGGTGGTGCAGCCCGAGAGCATCAGCTCGGCCATGGCGGTCTGCGTCGACACGCGGATCATCTCGGGCGTGAGGCGCGCCCACAGAAGGTACAGGTTCGTGAGCCAGCCGAACAGCTCGGCGTCCTGCGCCTCGGGCACTGCGCGCGTGAGGCTCTGGTACATGTGGTGGTGCGTATTGACCAGCCCGGGCATCACCACGTGGCCCTGCATGTCGAGCGCCTCGGCCTGGCCGTTGCGCAGCGCGTCGAGGTACGCGGCGGGCAGCTCGGCCGTGGGCCCCGCCCAGGCCACGGCGGGCCCGTCGCACACCACGGCGCCGTCGGCGATTTCGCGCCGCGCGGCGTCCATGGTGACCAGAACGTCGGCATGTCGAAGGATCAGCATGCCGGCATTCTTGCGCGCGCTCAGGGCGCGGGCAAGCCCATCGCGGGGCCGCGCGGGGTTCAGGGCTCGTTGCTGATGCCGCTGCTGACATGCCCCGCGGGCACATGCCGCGAGGCCGCATCGACGTGGCCGGTCTGGTCGTCGAAGAAGAAGTCGGGCTCGAACTCGCGCAGGAACTCGCCCTTGGGCAGGCCGCCGAGGAACATGGCCTCGTCGACGCGGATGTTCCACTTCATCAGCGTGCGGATGGCGCGCTCGTGCGCCGGTGCGCTGCGCGCGGTGACGAGCGCGGTGCGGATGCGCATCTGCGCGTTGCCGGCCATCTGCAGGCGGTGCAGCGCCATCAGCAGCGGCTTGAACGGGCCTTCGGGCAGGGGCAGGTCGGCCTTGCTGAGTTCGTGGGCCTGGAAGGCGTCGAGGCCCTCGGCCTGGAACACGCGCTCGGCCTCGTCGCTGAAGAGCACCGCGTCGCCGTCGAAGGCAATGCGCACTTCGTTGGGCCACGCGTCGCTGGCCTTCACCGATTCGACCAGCACGCGCGCGGCCGGGAAGCCCGCCACCAGCGCCTCGCGCACGTCCTGCGCATTGACCGACAGGAACAGGTGCGCGCGCAGCGGGCGCAGGTAGCCGAAGGGCGGCCTGCCTTGCGTGAACACGCCGCGCTGCAGCTTGATGTCGGCCGCCGCGCTCGACTTGAAGATGCGCATGCCCGACACCGGGTCGTTGCGCGAGAGGATCACCACCTCCACGCGCTGCACGCCGTCTTCGTTGAAGCGCAGCAGCTTGCGGATCAGCGAGTAGGCGATGCCCGGCGCGGCCGGCACGTCGATGCGGTCGAGCTGCAGCTTCATGTAGCCCTCGTTGTCGCCGGCGTCGAAGACCTTGTTTTCTTCTTCGAGGTTGAACAGGGCGCGCGAGGAGATCGCGACCACGAGCTTGTCTTCGAGCGTTACGGGCATGGTGTGTCCTGCCGGCGGGCCGTTGCCGTCACTTGACGAACTGGTTCAACTGGATGATCGGCAGCATCACGGCCAGCACGATCAGCATCACGACGCCGCCCATGGCCACGATCAGCAGCGGCTCCAGGATGGTGGCCAGGTGCATCGCGCGGCGCTGCACTTCGGCGCCGAGCTGGTTGGCCGCGCGCTGCAGCATCAGCGGCAGCGTGCCGGTCTGCTCGCCCAGGCGCGCGAACATCGACACCAGCCCCGGAAAGCGTTTCTTCTGCGCCAGCGCGGAGGCCAGCGGCGCGCCTTCGCGCACCAGCACCAGCGCGTCGAGCGCATCGGCGCGCATCGCGCGGTTGCCCAGCGTCTCGGAAGCCGCCTGCAGCGCTCGCAGGATGGGCACGCCGGCCGTGGCCAGCATGGCCAGCGTGCTGGCGAAACGCGCCGCGTTGTAGCCGCGCGCGAGCTTGCCGACCAGCGGCAGCTTGAGCCAGGCGGCGTCGAACTTGAGGCGGAAGGCTTCCTGCGCCAGCGCCAGCCGCACACCGACGGCCGCGAGCACCACGGCGCCCAGCATCCACCAGCCGTAGCTGCGCACGCCCGCGCTGAGCGACAGCATCACCGTGGTGAGGAAGGGCAGCGAGCGCTTGGTGCCCGCGAACACCTGCGCCACCTGCGGCACCACGTAGCTCACGAGGAAGATCACGATCACGATCGCCACCAGCGTGACGATGGCCGGGTACAGCGCCGCGCCGATCAGCTTCTGCTGCAGCGCCTGGCGTTCTTCCAGGTCGTCGGCCAGGCGGTCGAGCACCAGCCCGAGGTTGCCGCTCTGCTCGCCGGCGCCGATCACGGCCGTGTAGATGGGCGAGAACTCGCGCGAGTGCGCCGACAGCGCACGCGCAAACGGCGAGCCCGCGTTGACCTCGGCGCGCAGCGAGGCGACGAGGTTGCGTTGCGGCTCCGATTCGGCCTCGTCGGTGAGCGCGGTGAGCGCGCGTTCGAGCGGCAGGCCGGACGACACGAGGCCGGCCAGCTGGCGCGTCCACACGGCCAGGCCGGTGGAGTTGAAGACGCGCTTGCCGCCGCCCAGCCAGCGGCCGAGGCCGCTGCGCTGGCCGGTGCCGTTGATGTGGTCGTTGCCGACCGGCTTGACCGACAGCGGAATGAGCGCCTGCGCGCGCAGCAGGCTGCGCGCGCTGCGGGCGGTGTCGGCCTCCAGCACGCCTTCGCGCGACTGGCCGCTGGCATCGATGGCTTCGAAGGAATAGGCGGGCATGGCGGTGTTGCGCTGTGCGCGCTAGTCACGCGTGACGCGCAGCAGTTCGGCGCGCGAGGTGACACCGGCCTGCACCAGCCGTTCGCCGTCTTCGCGCATCAGTCGCAGGCCACCGCGCGCGCCGGCCTGCAGCAGTTCGCTTTCGGCCGCCTTGCCGTGGATCAGGCCCTGCACGGTCTCGTCGGCCACCAGCAGCTCGAAGATGCCGGTGCGGCCCTGGTAGCCGGTCTGGCCGCACACGTCGCAACCCGCGCCGGCGCACACCGTGCACACCTTGCGCACGAGGCGCTGCGCGAGCACGCCCAGCAGCGACGAGCTCAGCAGGAAGGGCTCCACGCCCATGTCGGTCAGGCGCGTGACGGCGCTCACGGAATCGTTGGTGTGCAGCGTGGCCAGCACCAGGTGACCGGTGAGCGAGGCCTGGATGGCGATCTGCGCGGTCTCGAAGTCGCGGATCTCGCCGATCATGATCACGTCGGGGTCCTGCCGCAGGATGGCGCGCAGGGCCTTGGCGAAGGTGAGTTCGATCTTCGCGTTGATCTGCGTCTGGCCCACGCCCGCCAGCTCGTACTCGATCGGATCTTCCACCGTCATGATGTTGCTGCGGCTCGCGTCCAGGCGCGCCAGCGCGGCGTACAGCGTGGTGGTCTTGCCCGAGCCCGTGGGCCCGGTCACCAGGATGATGCCGTGCGGCTGCGCGATGAGCTTCTCGAAGCGGTCCAGCGTGTCGCCCTGCATGCCCACCGACTCGAGCGTGAGCTTCGATTCGCTCTTGTCCAGCAGGCGCAGCACGGCGCGTTCGCCGTGCGCGCTGGGCAGCGTCGACACCCGAACGTCGACCGCGCGCGTGCCGATGCGCAGGCTGATGCGCCCGTCCTGCGGCAGCCGCTTCTCGGAGATGTCGAGGTCGGCCATGATCTTCAGCCGCGAGATCAGCGCGGCGTGCAGCGCGCGGTTGGGCTGCACCACTTCGCGCAGCGTGCCGTCGATGCGAAAGCGCACGGAAGAGGTGCGCTCGTAGGGTTCGATGTGGATGTCGCTGGCGCCGTCGCGCGCGGCCTGCGTGAGCAGCGCGTTCAGCATGCGGATGATGGGCGCGTCGCCCGCGCTGGCCAAAAGGTCTTCGACCGCCGGCAGCTCCTGCATCATGCGCGAGAGGTCGGCTTCGTTCTGCACCTCGCTCACCACCGCGGCGGCGCTCGACTCGCCCTGCGCATAGGCCGCGCTGATGCGCTGCGCCAGCGCGCCGTCGCCCAGCACCTCGAAGGCCTGCACGCCGTACTTGCGCGCCACCTCGCCGACGGCGCTGCGCACGGGGCTCGACGACATCCACAGCGTGTAGCGGCCGTCGTCGGTCGCCTCGAGCAGGAGTTGCTGGCTGCGTGCGAATGCGTAGGGCAGGGGGTAGCGCATGGACATCAGGTGAGTATCAAGGCAGTTCGCGTGCGCTGACAGGGTCGGCGGTGGGAGGCAGCGCGCCGCGCAGCGGGCTCGGGGCCAGCTTGCGGTTGTCGGCGGGGAGCGCGGGCGGCGGAATCAGCTGCGTGCCTTCGTCGCGCAGGCCGCCGGTGCGGTTGCTGGCGGCGCCCAGCGGCGGCGAAGCGGGCAGGATGGGGGCGGCGCTGACGTTGCGCAGCATCACGTTGTCGGTGTTGGGCTGCGCCACCTGCTGCAGGCCGCGGATCTGGTCGTAGCGGTCGTAGGCGAAGGCCTCGGTCGAGTTGGCGTCGCGCATGACCACCGGGCGCAGGAACATCATCAGGTTGTTCTTCTCGCGCTTGCGGGTCTCGTTCTTGAACAGGTTGCCCAGCACCGGGATGTCGCCGGCCAGCGGGACCTTCTCGACGGCGTTGCCGTAGGTGTCCGACAGCAGGCCGCCCAGCATGACCAGGCCGCCGTCTTCCACCAGCACGCTGGACTCCAGCGAGCGCTTGTTGGTGGTCGGGCCGTTGGGGTCGGTGGTGGTGCCGGGCGCGACGTTGGAGATCTCCTGGAAGATCTGCATCTTCACGGTGCCGTTCTCGTTGATGGTCGGGCGCACGCGCAGCGTGAGGCCCACGTCCTTGCGCTCGACGGTGGTGAAGGGGTTGATGCCCACCGAGCCCGAGGTGCTGGCGTACGAGCCCGTGGGGAAGGGCACGTTCTGGCCGATGACGATCTTGGCCTCTTCGTTGTCCAGCGTCAGCAGGTTGGGCGTGGACAGCACGTTGGCGTCGTTGTCGCTGCTGAAGAAGTTGGCGATGGCGCCCAGGATGTACTGGCCGCCGACCTTGCCGGCGATGCCCAGGTTGAGCCCCGAGCTGGGCACGATGCCGGCCGCGTTGCGGGTCGCGATGGCCTGCGTCAGCGCCAGGATGTTCGCGCCGCTCAGCGACGAGTTGGTGCCGATGACCGCGTTGTTGCCCAGCGCGCTTTGCCACTGCACGCCGAAGTTCGCGGCCTTGGTGGCGTTCACCTCGACGATCAGCGCCTCGATCATGACCTGCGCGCGGCGCCCGTCGAGCCGGTCGATCACGGCGCGCATCTGGCGGTACTGCGGCTCGGGCGCGGTGATGATCAGCGAGTTGGTGCTCGGGTCGGCCTGGATCTGGCCGCCGGTGGAAGGCTGGTTGGCGTTGTTCAGCGGCGCCGAGGCCTGCGGCGAGCTGCTGCCGCCGCTCTGGCCGCCGCCGAAGGCCGTCTGCTGCGCGAAGGCGTTCTGTGCCTGCGGTTGCGCCGCGCTGCCGCCGGCCGCGCCCGTGGCGCCCGGGGTGGTGCTGATCTGGTTGGCCGCCATGGCGGCGCGCAGCGTGGCCGCCAGGCGCACCGCGTCGGCGTTCTTCAGGTAGACCACGTAGATGTTGCCGGCCGCGCCGTTGCTGCTCTCGGCGGCGGGGCGGTCGAGCTTGTCGACCAGCGAGCGCACCAGGCTCACGCGCGCCGGGTTGGCCGCGCGAAGAATCAGCGAGTTGCTGCGCGGGTCGGCCATCAGCGTGGTGCGAAACGAGGCATCGGCCGCGCCCGCGGCCACAGGCGAACCCGGCGCGCCGGAGCCGCCGCCGTCGATCAGGCGCTGCACCAGCGGCACCATGTCGGTGGCGATCGAGTGCTTGAGCTGGATCACCTCGATGTCGGACGCGTTGGGCACGTCGAGCGACGCGATGATGCGCGCCAGCCGGCGCATGTTGTCGGCGTAGTCGGTGATCACGAGCGAGTTGTTGCCCGGGTTCACGTTGATGGTGTTGTTGGGCGGAATGAGCGGGCGCAGCACCGGCAGCAGGCTGTTGGGCGACTCGTAGTTCAGCCGGAAGATCTGCGTGACGATCTGGTTGCTGCCGCTGGAGGACACGGCGCCCACGGAGGTGTTGACGGTGCTGCTCTGCAGCTTGGCGTCGGCCTCGGGCACCACCTTGTACAGGCCGTCGGCCTCCACCACCGCGAAGCCCTGCAGGCGCAGCGCCGAGGCGAACTGGTTGAACGCGGCGGCCGGCTGGATGGCGCGGTCGGTCACCAGGTTCATGGTGCCCTTCACGCGCGGGTCGACCACCACGTCGCGTCCGGTGACCACCGCCATGGTGCGGGCCACGGCCTCGATGTCGGCGTTGGCGAAGTTCAGCGTGATCGGCTCGCCGCGGCGCGGTGCGTCGCCGGTCTGCGCGAACACGGCGGGCGCGGCCTGCAGGAAGGTGGCGGCGATCAGCACGCGCACGGCGAGTGCGACGGTGCCGGTCGAAAACAATGGCTTCATCATGAGGATCAACCCAGGGTGATGATCGAACGCGCGTTGTCGCGCCGTCCGATGATGTTCAGTAAATTGGAAAGTGCGTCTTCGCGGCCGGGCGCGGCACTGGCTTCGCCGTTGAAGCGGAAGGAGGTGCCGTTCCAGCTGCCGCTGCCGTTGAGTTCGAGGCTGCCCTCGCGCGTGCTCAGCAGCAGCGTGGGGCGGGTGCCGCCTTCGAGCGTGAGCCGGTAGCTGCCCATCGGCCGCAGGGTCGACAGGCTGGAAGAAACGTCGGTGGCGTCGAGCGTGGCCTGGCCCGCGATGCGCAGCGAGGGTCCGTCCCACTGCATGGCGAAGGCCTTGGTGCTGAGGTCGAGCGCACCGTCGAGCTTGAGCGTGTTCCAGGGTGCGCCCAGGCCGGTGAGCATGGTGGCGGGCCAGCGCGAGCGGCTGTCCTGCCAGGTGAGCAGCAGGCCGCCAGCGCGCGGGCTGGCCTTGAGTTCGAGCGGCTGCGCGGCGCAGCAGGGGAGGTCGAGGCTCGCGAAGATGCTGCCCCAGCCCGGGCGCATGCGCCAGTGCAGCACGCCGGGCAGCGACACGGCCTGCGTGCCGCCCGCGCCGCTGGCGAACACCACCGCGGCCGTGCCGTTCCAGACGGTGCCGCGCGGGTTGGCCAGCACCAGGCGGCCCTGGCTCCAGCTCGACAGCGCCGCCGACAGCCAGCGCGCCGGCGCGAACAGCACCACCGCCAGCAGCGCGCCGGCCAG
Organism: Variovorax sp. OK212; assembly: GCF_900112425.1. Lineage (GTDB taxonomy): Bacteria > Pseudomonadota > Gammaproteobacteria > Burkholderiales > Burkholderiaceae_C > Variovorax. Next base: position 494,239 of record NZ_FOLP01000001.1, read on the forward strand.
CACGCCGAGCAGGGCCCAGCGCCAGCCGCGGCGCGGCCGGGGTTCGGAAAGGGGGGCGCGGGTCACCATGCCGTCACCGTGCGGTTGCCTGGCTCATCGCGCGGCGGGCAGCGCCATGACGACGGTGCCGTCCCAGCGGACCTGCGGGGTCCTGGGCGTGTCCCTGGCGGTGGCCGCGGCAGACGACGTGGACGCTGCAGCCGTGTTGGCCGTGTTGGCTGTGTTGCCGGAGGGCGCGCGGGTCAGGTGCACTTCGCGCGGCACCGCATGGGCGTTGCCGCGGGCCTGGCCGAGCCACTGGGCGACCGTGGCCGCGGGCGCGGCGCGCAGCGAGACGGTGGCGGCGCCGTCGCCGCCGGAGGTCATGAGCTGCGCGTTGCTGGTGCCCAGGCCGTCGCGCACGGAGGTCTCGAGCGCGCGCAGCGCGTCGTCGCGGTTCAGCCGCGGTTGCGATTGCAGCGCCTTCGCGCGGTTCTGCAAGGTGGCCATCTGCTGGATCTGCGCGTCGAGCTTCGCGTGTTCGGCCGGAGCCGCGGCCAGCGTGCGCAACGCGGGTGCGAGCGCGATCCACCAGAGCAAGGCCAGTGCCACCAGCGCGACGGCCGCGGCGACCATGCGGCGCTCGCGCGCTTCCAGGGCGCCCCAGCGGGCCTTGAGTTGTTCGCTGAAGTTCATCGGGCGGTCTCGGCCTGTGCCTGCACGAGCAGCAGGTCGCCTTCGGTGCGCACGTTGTAGCCGCGCGGCGCCATGGCATTGGTGATCTGCGACACCTCCGAGGGCTGCAGCCCCAGGCCGCGCAGGCGCAGCTGGCCGGCGCTGTAGTCGACGGCGCTCGGCACCTTGCCGGGCGGGAGGTTGGCTGCGAGCGCGCCGACCATGGGTTCGAAGTCGCTGCCGGCCACGTCGCCCACGGCCTGCTGCAGCGCCGCGACTTCGCGTTGCATCTGTACCGGCGCGTCGATCACCAGCTTCACCGCGGGGAAGGTTTGCGTCAGCATGGTCCTGGCGACCTGGCGCTTGGCGTCGAGCGCGTTGCGCTCTTTCCAGGCCCAGGCGTTCAGTCCGATGAGCTGCGTGAGCAGCAGCGCCACCACGCCCCAGCGCGCGGCGCGCCATTCGGGGGCGTAGCGCAGCGTCTGCAGCACCGACGCGAACTTCTTGCCGGCGCGCGCGCGGCCGGTGGCGGCCAGGTCGAACTGCGCCAGCTCCCACGGCGAGCGCGTGGCCTGCAGCCAGCGCTGCGGCGCCTGCACGATGGGCACGCGACGCTCCAGCAAGTGCTCGGCGGCCTCGGCCACGGCGGGTTCGGTGGTGATGACGGCGGTGTCCAGCGGCAGGCCGCCCGACAGCGCCAGCCCTGCGCCGGCCAGCGGCAGCGAGACCACGCCGTCGGCGTCGCACACGGTGAGCCGTGGCGCCTCGGGCTCGCCCGTGACCAGCAGCATCGGCGGGCCGTCGGCCGGCTGCGGCGCGTATTCGGGAACGATGCGCACCACGCGCCGGCCGGCCGCCTCGAGGCCCTGCACCAGGCTGCGCAGCCAGATGCGGTTGCAGGCCGCCACCCACACGGGCGCGCCGGCCTTGGCGTCGGGTTCGAGCGCGAAGTGCAGCGCCTCGGGTTCGTCGAGCAGGTGCTCCTCGAGCAGGCCGTCGAGCACGGCGCGCAGCTTCGAGGCGCTGCCGGTGCTGCCCTTGGGCAGCGTGACGCGGTGCCACGACAGCGCGGCGGAAGGAATGCCGAGCATGACCTCGGCGCTCGAGGGCAGGAGCGCCAGCAGCGCGCGGCCTTGGTTGCGCAACGCAATGCCGTCGTCGCCTGCCTGGGCCCAGTCGAACTCGCCCCCGGCATCGGCCGGAGGGAGGGGGGCAATGAGCAGCAGGGGAGTCATGTCGATGTTGGAAAAAACCGGTGGATTGTAGGTGCGCGTCTGACAGTCGAGCGCTCTAATTTCGATAGCGTACCGCGTAGCTGTGACGCGCGTCAGAAGGCTTTTTGATTAAGAAAAGTGGCACGAAATCAGGGTTTGACCGGAGTGTTCGTTGCGCCGGCGCCGCGGGTGCGCCAGATCGTCGTCACCGTGACACCGTTGCGCTGTAGAAGCGAGTGCTCCTCGACATAGGTGCGGTCCAGCCGCAGCCGGCCGTAGACCTCGAAGAACTGCGTGCCCACGCCGTGCTGCGCCGCGTTGAAGGGCGCGCTGCCGCTGGGCAGGGTGGCGTTGGCGGCGGCGATGTCCTTGAAGAAGGCGGTGCGCCGGCGCTCCACCAGCTGCCGCGCGCTGGCGATGTTGAGCGACTCCATGCTGGCGCTGATGGCCTCGGCGCTCGCGGTGTTCAGATTGAGCGTGGTGCGCACCGGCAGGATGGTGGCGTACGGCTCGAGCGCCGCGGCGGTCGAGGGCGAGAGGCCCAGCCACACCAGTTGCGAAACCTCCTGGGGCATGAGCGGCGCGGCGCTGGCATCGGCGTCGCCCTCGCTGCCGGAGGCCGCGAGCGCGCTGGCGAGGCCGGCGGTCATGCGGCTGAGTTCGCTCACCGGCAGCCCCAGCAGGTTGAACAGCCGCGTGAAGGTGGCCACGCTCGCGGGCACCGGCTTGCCGGCGTCGACCAGCGACAGCACATTGAGCTTGGACTGCGCGTCGACGATGCGGCCCGACAGGAAGGCGTCGGGCAGGCCGTCGAGGTTGTCGCTCGACACGTTCTTCTCGGCCGACAGGAAGCTGGTGAGGCGCGCCTCCTCGAGCGGCACGGCCCAGGGCTCGGCCAGGTGGTCGGGGCCGCCGGTGCGGCCGTCCTCGCCCAGGATCAGGCGCGACCAGTCGAGCGCGCCGATCAGCACCCAGGCGGCCTGCACGCGCGCGCGCTCGGCGGCCTCGACCTCGGTGGCGCGCCATTGCTGCCAGAGCGCGGCGGCGGAGAAGGTGGCCACCAGCATCACCGTCAGCATGGCGGCGAGCAGGGCGGCGCCGGCCTGGCGGGTTCGGGTCTTCGTCATGCGGCGGGTCTTCGTCATGACGATTTCGGCGCGCCGACGGTCGGGCGGACCCAGTCGCGCGTGAGCGTGCCGGAGAGCCCGTCGCCCGGCGGCAGGGTGACGACCAGGCGCACGCCGTCGGGCATGGCGACGATCGGGCCCGACGGGTTGTTGGGGTTGGCCGCGACCGTGGGCAACTGGCCGGCCGGCACCCAGGCGTTCTCGCGGAAGTAATAGAGCTGCCAGCTGTTGACGGGCACGAGCGAGACGTCGCTGGCCCCGCCGGGGCCATTGCTCGTGTTGTTCGCGCCGCTGCCGTCCTGTGCCCACGCCGCGGCCGTGTTCCACGCCTGCTGCCAGTCGCCGCGCGTGCTGAACGGCGCCGACTGCCAGCGCCGCCAGCGCACGCCGTCGGGGCCCGGCTTGAGCGTCCAGGCCACCACCAGCACCGACGGCGCGGACGCATCGCTGCCGCGCCGCGTGAGCCGCAGCACGCGGCCGTCCCAGTCGATCGGGCGGGTCTGCGCCAGCGTGGTCACGGCGTCGAGGTCGGCGCCCCATTGCGCGAGCGTGGCCTGCAGCGTGAGGACGGCATCGGCGCGCTGCTGGTTCTGCGTGGTGGCGCGCGACATGCTCTCCAGCCCGCGCCAGCTCACGAGCGACAGCAGCGCCATCACCGAGATGGCGACCAGCAGCTCGATGAGCGTGAAGCCGCGCGCGGCGGCGCGGGTGGCGCGCGGCATCAGTAGCGCCCCACAACGGTGGAAATGCGCAGGATCGGCGCGTCGGTCTCGTCGCGCACCTGCACGTCGACGCGCCGGAAATTCGGGTTCAGCGTGGCAATGACCGAGGTCGTCACGTTGTAGCTGGTGCCGGCCTGCAGGCAGATCGAGCCCGCGTCGCCCACGGCCGGCATCTGGCGCGACAGGCGCGCCTTGGCGAGTTCGTTCTCGGCGCACAGGTCGGCCAGCACCAGGTCGGACTGGCGCTGCGCATTGCGCGTGAGCGACATCGTGGCCTGCGAGCCGGCGGCCAGCGCCAGCGCGACGATGCCGAGCGCGATCAGCACCTCGATCAGCGTGAAGCCGCCGATGCGCGCGGAGAACGGGCGCTGCCTGCTCCTGCTCATTGCACGGCCGACACGGTGAAGGGCCGCAGGCCGTCGGTGGCGATGCGCAGCACGCGCTCGGGCGGGCCGGCGGAATGCAGCATGACCTGCTGCGCCGCGATGATCGGGTCGGGGCCGAGCTGCAGCGCGGGCACCAGCGTGCCGTTGGCCAGCGAGGCCTGGGCCGTGATGCCGTCGGACGCCCAGCCGCTGGGCAGCGCCTCGGGCGGCAGTCCGTCGAACGCGAAGCCGCCTTCCACCGGGCGCCAGCGCACCGGCACGCCGCTGGCGCGCGACTGGGCGCGGGCCGATTCGAGCAGCGCGGCAAGGCGGTCGGCTTCGCGGTCGAGCTTGGCGGCGGTGGTGTCGCGCATGGCGAAGCTCACGGCGGCGGTGGCGATCGCGATGATGGCGATCACCACGATCAACTCCAGCAGCGTGAAGCCGCGGGCTGGCTGGGAACGGGGATGCCGGTTGCGGCGCGGCGCGCCTGGGCCGTTACTGCCAGCTGCCGATGTCGGCATTCTTGCCTTCGCCGCCGCTCTGGCCGTCGGCGCCGAACGAGAGCACGTCGATCTCGCCCTTGATGCCCGGGTTCAGGTACTGGTAGGGGTGGCCCCACGGGTCGTTCGGCATCTTCTCGACGTAGGGCTTCCAGTTGGGCGCGGCCGGGCCGGAGGTCGGGCGGGTCAGCAGCGCCTGCAGGCCCTGCTCGGAGGTGGGGTAGCGCTGGTTGTCCAGGCGGTAGAGCTTGAGCGCCTGCATCAGGTTGTTGATGTCGGTGCGCGCGGCCGTCACGCGGGCGTCGTCGGCGCGCTCGATCACGTTCGGAACGATCAGCGCCGCCAGCACGCCGATGATGACCAGCACCACCATCAGTTCGATCAGCGTGAAGCCGCGTTGGGCGGTGCGGGTGGCGGCACGAAGGAATTTGTTCATAGTTGGACGGACATGATTCGGAAAGCGCGCTGCATGATAATCCGCGGCCATGACAAGTCCTTACTCCGCCGCCCGCTGGCATGCCCCACTTGCAACGACGGGGCTTTGGGCGTTGGCCGCAGGCGCCGCGGTGTTCTGGGCGCTGCGCCTGGCGTCGCCCGCGGACGCGGTGGCCGCCGCCGCGACGATGCCGCGGCCGTCGCTGTCGGCCGACACGGATGCGGTGGCGCGGCTGCTGGGCGTGCTGCCCACGTCGAGCACGGCGCCGGTGGCGCCCGAGGCCGCCAGCCGCTTCGCGCTGTCGGGCGTGGTGGCCGATCCGTCGAAGCAGGGGGCTGCGCTGATCTCCATCGACGGCAAGGCGCCGCGGCCGTTCCGCGTCGGCTCGAAGGTTGGCGACAACTACGTGCTGCAGTCGGTGGGGCTGCGCTCGGCCACGCTGGGTGCGCAGGCCGACGGGCCCGCGGCGTTCACGCTGCAGTTGCCGGTGCGTGCGCCGATCAGTGTGTCGAGCGTGTCCGGCGTGGCGCCTGGCTTGCCGACGGTGGCATCGCCGCCGTCCGTGCCGATGGGCATGGCCATGACCGCGCCGCCCCCGGCGACGATGCCGGGTGTGATGGCCCCGCCGCCGATGCAGCAGCAGCCCGCGGCGATGTCTGCGCCGCCGCAGGCGCCCGCGCAGTAACGGGTCTGGCGCGTCGACCGCCAGCCTGCGGTCTGTCGGTCTGTTCTCAGGCCTGCAGGAACAACCGGTACGCCGGATTGGCCGTTTCCTCGACGTAGGGATAGCCCAGCGTCTGGAGGAAGGCGTCGAATTCCTTCGACTCGCCCGAAGGCACCTGCAGCCCGACCAGGATGCGGCCGTAGTCGGCGCCCTGGTTGCGGTAGTGGAACAGGCTGATGTTCCAGTTCGGCCGCATCAGGCTCAGGAACTTCAACAGCGCGCCCGGACGCTCGGGGAACACGAAGCGCAGCAGGCGCTCGTCGTGCGCGAGGCCGGTGCGGCCGCCCACCAGGTGGCGCAGGTGCTCCTTGGCCAGTTCGTCGTGGGTGAGGTCGAGCGCGTCGAAGCCGTGGTCGTTGAAGGTCTGCGCAATGGCGGCCGACTCGCCGCGCTCCGAGGTCGTGAGGCCGACGAACACATGGGCCTTGGCCGCGTCGCTGATGCGGTAGTTGAACTCCGTCACGTTGCGCGGTGCGCCACCGGCCGCGCCGGGCGCCTCGGACGCCCCCGCATCGCGTGCCGGCATCTCGCTGACCAGTTCGCAGAAGCGCCGGAAGCTGCCGCGCTCCTCGGGAATCGTCACCGCGAACAGCGCTTCGCGCTCCTCGCCGACCTCTGCGCGCTCGGCCACGAAGCGCAGCCGGTCGAAGTTCATGTTGGCGCCGCACAGGATCGCCGCGTAGGTCTCGCCCTGGCGGCCGTGCTGCGCGACGTAGGCCTTGATGGCCGCCACCGCCAGCGCGCCGGCCGGCTCGACGATGCCGCGCGTGTCCACGAAGATGTCCTTGATGGCCGCGCACACCGCGTCGGTGTCGACGGCGATGTAGTCGTCGACCAGGTCGCTGGCGATGCGGAAGGTTTCCTCGCCGACGAGCTTGACGGCGGTGCCGTCCGAGAACAGGCCGACGTCGGGCAGGTTCACGCGCTGGTGGGCCGCGACCGATTGCATCATCGCGTCGGAGTCGTTCATCTGCACGCCGATCACCTTGATCTCGGGGCGCACGGCCTTGATGTAGTTGGCCACGCCGGAGATCAGGCCGCCGCCGCCGATGGCCACGAACACGGCGTCGAGCGGGCCCTGGTGCTGGCGCAGGATTTCCATCGCGATGGTGCCCTGGCCCGCGATGACATCGGGATCGTCGAAGGGATGCACGAAGGTCAGGTTCTGCTGCGTCTGCAGTGCGAGCGCATGCAGGTAGGCGTCGGAATAGCTTTCACCGTGCAGCACGATCTCGCCACCGAAACCGCGCACCGCATCGATCTTCAGCCTGGGCGTGGTCACCGGCATCACGATGACCGCGCGCGTGCCGAGCTTGCGCGCGCCCAATGCAACGCCTTGCGCGTGATTGCCGGCCGAAGCGCAAATCACGCCGCACGCCAATTGCGCCGCGCTCAGGTGCGCCATCTTGTTGTAGGCGCCGCGCAGCTTGAAGCTGAACACCGGTTGCTGGTCTTCGCGCTTGAGCAGAACGGTGTTGCCGAGCCGCTCGCTGAGCGCGCGCGCCTTTTCCAGCGCGGACTCGACGGCCACGTCGTAGACACGGGCGTTGAGGATTTTTCGGAGGTAGTCGGCGGGTGTCAGCGCCGCGGACGCCGAAGAGGAGGGTGCATCGCGCACGATTTTTTCCAAGGGAGTGTCCATTTGCCAGCCTTCGATGATACGAGGCAGCCCGGGTCGGCATTCCCGCGGGGCGTTTGGCACGGCGCTGCGGGCCGGCGGAAAGAAAAAAGCCCCGAGCTTTGCAGCTCGGGGCTAAATCCACCAATTGGAAGGGTGGAGGAGACAACTGGGTGCGCCCAGTGAAGCGCGCAATGAAATAAAGTATATCGACTGTTTGTTGCGATGCAACAAGCAAGTGATGCTTTTCCCACACACAAACGGATGTTGGCGTGCATTTTTGCCCGGCATCCCTCACTGGAACCCCGAAAAACCATGGAATGCACAGTAAGTTGGACCGGCGACGCCGGCACCCGATCGGCCATGGGCTTCGTTGCCGAGACCGGCAGCGGCCATGTCCTGATGATGGACGGCGCCCCCGACGCCGCCAAGCCCGAGAACGGCGGCCAGAACCTGGCGGCGCGGCCGATGGAAACCGTTCTGGCAGGCACCGGCGGCTGCACGGCCTATGACGTGGTGCTCATATTGAAGCGCGGGCGCCATCGCGTGGAGCGTTGCAGCGTCAAGCTGACCAGCGAGCGCGCCGAGAAGGATCCCAAGGTCTTCACGAAGATCCACATGCACTTCACGGTGGCCGGCAAGGGCATCCCGGCGTCCGCGGTGGAGCGCGCCGTCGCGCTGAGCCATGAAACCTACTGCTCCGCGAGCATCATGCTGGCGAAAACAGCGGAGATCACGACCAGTTTCGAGCTGATCGAGACCTGAAGAGGTAATTTAAGTCGTTAGATGCGGTGTGCCACCGTCGTCATGACGCGGGAGGCCACGCGCATCAAAGCCTTTGCGGGAGCGGGCAACTCCGCGGCGCCGGCGTCGACGGCCTGGGACGCATGGCGTGCCTCGTCGAGCTTCATCCGCTCGACCACGGCCCTGGAAGCGCTGTCCGCGGGCGGCAGGCGGTCCAGATGGCTTTCCAGGTGAGCCTCCACCTGGCGCTCGGTCTCGGCCACGAAGCCCAGGCTCAGCGGGTCGCCGAGCCGTCCCGCAACCAGGCCGAGGCCGAAGGCGCCGGCATACCAGAGCGGATTCAGCACCGACGGCCGCGCACCCAACTCGTCGAGTCGCTGGCGGGTCCAGGCCAGATGGTCCGTTTCCTCATGCGCTGCTTCGATGAAGTGCGCTCGCAGCGACGGATCCCGCGTGACAGCGGCCTGGGCCGTGTAAAGCGCCTGGGCGCACACCTCGCCGACATGGTTCACACGCATCAAGGCGCCAGCCTCGCGGCGCTCCGTTTCGCTCATCTCGCCAGGGACCTGCGAGGGCGGCGGCATCGCGCGGGTTGCGTGAGGACGGGCAAAAAGCGTGCGCAGGGCTGAGTCCGCTGCGGTCAGGACAGGGTCGAACAAGGACGTCATCCGTCTATTTGAACGCACACGCGAAATGACCTGCTTGAGAAGCGTCATATTTCACATGGCGGCAAAAAGGACGGTCCAAGACCTTTGTTGCAGACGTGCAACGAAACGCGCAGGCCAGCCAACTTTTCGGGCGATTTGTTTTGCCCTGCCGCAGCGGCTCTGGTGCAATAGCAACAACTTCCCAAAAGGAGGTTGGCCCGGGGTCCGGTGGGAGCACTAAGTGCCAGTCACAGTGAGCCCTTCGCACCGGAGCCCTATGTTTAACCTTGGAGAAACTTGCAATGAAAAAATCTCTAGTTGCTCTGGCTGCCCTGGCTGTCGCCGGTGTTGCCTCGGCTCAGTCGTCCGTCACTCTGTTTGGTGTGGTCGACGCGTCGATCAGCGGCTACTCGAACACCGCCCGCGACAACCGCGCGACCGTGTTCCCCAACGCTTTCGGTATCCCCACGTACCTGAACCAAGGTTCGGTCAAGACCAGCCGTCGCGAACTGGCTAACTCGGGTTACAACTCGAGCCGCCTGGGCTTCCGTGGTACGGAAGACCTCGGTGGTGGCCTGGCTGCCAGCTTCTGGCTCGAAGCCCCGATCTCCAACGACGACGGCCAACAAGGTATCGCGACGTTCGCTCGTCGTTCGACCGTGAGCCTGTCGGGTGGTTTCGGTGAAGTCCGCCTGGGTCGTGACTACACCCCGACGTTCTGGAACGACACCGTGTTCGATCCGTTCGGCACCAACGGCGTTGGCACCAACCTGATCTCGACGGCTAACACCGGCTTCGGCGGCTTCGGTACCCCCGCAGCTTCGACCGGCGCTTTCACCAACGTTGGCTCCAGCAACTACGTTCGCGCCAGCAACACCATCGGCTACTTCCTGCCGCCGAACCTGGGCGGCTTCTACGGCCAGTTCCAGTACGGCATGGCTGAGAAGACCAAGTACGACAACGGCATCTTCACGCCTGCTACGGCTAACACGCAGCGTCAAGGCCGTTACATCGGTGGTCGCTTCGGCTACGCCAACGGTCCTCTGGACGTTGCGCTGGCTTATGGCAGCAGCACCGTTGGCGACGACTACTACGCTGGCACGACCACCAAGGTCAACACGCTGAACCTCGGCGCTTCGTATGACTTCGGTCCCGTGAAGCTGTTCGGTGAACTGTCGAAGGCCAAGAACAAGATCGACTACGAAGTGACGCCGGTTCTGGGCGGCCGTCCTGACGTCGACCTGACCGGTTACCTGCTCGGCGTGACCGTGCCAGTCGGTGCTGGCCTGATCCGCGCTTCGTGGTCGCACGTCAAGTACGACACCAACACGCCTGCAACGCTGTTCGCTGTGAACACGCCGGATCCCAAGGCTAACAAGATCGCTCTGGGCTACGTGCACAACCTGTCGAAGCGCACGGCTCTGTACGCAACGATCGCTCGTATCTCCAACAAGAACGGCGCTGGCCTGATTGTTAACGGCCCGGCTTTCTACAACAACGCAGCTGGCGCCTTCACCCCGAAGAGCTCCACCGGCTACGACTTCGGCATCCGTCACGCTTTCTAATTTGACGCTGGCGTAAGCCAGCTTCGAATCAAAAGCTCGAAAGCCACTCGACGAAAGTCGAGTGGCTTTTTTCGTTCTGGCGCAGCCGTCTTCTGCAGTGTTGGCAAAGAGCACCAACCGTGTGCACCCCCGGGGAACCCCCGTGCAGGCACGTACCTTGCACTGCTAGCATGACCGTTCACTTTTGTCGCTGAATGATTGCCTTTGTACTGCGCCGCCTGATCCAGGCCGTGATCGTGATGGTCGCGGTTGCGTTCATCGCCTTCCTCCTTTTCCAATACGTCGGTGACCCGGTCGTGTTCCTGCTGGGGCAGGACGCCAAGCCCGAGCAGATCCGCGAACTGCGCGCCTCATTGGGGCTCGACCAACCCTTCTTCGTGCAGTTCTGGCACTTCCTGGTGAATGCCGCACAAGGTGAGTTCGGATTGAGCCTGCGCCAGGGTGCCAAGGTGTCGCGGCTGATCGGCGAGCGCTTCCCCGCCACGCTCGAACTCGCGCTCGTGGCCGCCGCGCTGGCGCTGTTCATCGGCATCCCGATGGGCGTATACACCGCGCTGCGCCGCGGCACCTTCATGAGCCAGGTGTTCATGACCGTGTCGCTGCTCGGCGTGTCGCTGCCGACCTTCCTGATCGGCATCCTGCTGATCCTGGTCTTCGCCGTGCTGCTGGGCTGGTTCCCGAGCTTCGGGCGCGGCGAAACGGTGCAGCTCGGCTGGTGGAGCAGCGGCCTGTTCCGCGTCGACGGCTGGCACCACATCGTGCTGCCGGCGGTGACGCTGGCGATCTTCCAGCTCACGCTCATCATGCGGCTGGTGCGCGCCGAGATGCTCGAGGTGCTGCGCACCGACTACATCAAGTTCGCGCGCGCACGCGGCCTGTCGAACCGCGCGATCCATTTCGGCCACGCGCTCAAGAACACGCTGGTGCCCGTGATGACGATCACCGGCCTGCAGCTCGGCGGCCTGATCGCCTTTGCCATCATCACCGAGTCGGTGTTCCAGTGGCCCGGCATGGGCCTGCTGTTCATCCAGGCCGTGACCTTCGCCGACATCCCGGTGATGGCCGCCTACCTGTGCCTCATTGCCTTGATCTTCGTGGTGATCAACCTCGTGGTCGACCTGCTGTACTTCGTGGTCGATCCGCGTCTTCGCGTGGGCAAGGCGGGAGGGCATTGACATGATGGCGACGACATCCGAGGCGCCACGCCTCAAGGCGTCCGGCCGCGCGTTCGCGCACATCGCCGGCTTCTATCCGGAGATCGAGGCCTTCCGCCGCGACCTGCACGCGCACCCCGAGCTCGGCTTCGAGGAGGTGTACACCTCCTCGCGCGTGCGCGAAGCGCTGCGCGCTTGCGGCGTCGACGAGATCCATGAAGGCATCGGCAAGACCGGCGTGGTGGGCGTGATCCGCGGCAGGTCGGTGGCCAGCGGCCGCATGATCGGTCTGCGCGCCGACATGGACGCGCTGCCCATGCGCGAGGACAACGACTTCGGCTGGCGCTCCGCCAGCGACGGCCTCATGCACGGCTGTGGCCACGACGGCCACACCGCCATGCTGGTGGGCGCCGCGCGCTACCTGGCCGAGACCCGTGACTTCGACGGCACCGCGGTGCTGATCTTCCAGCCCGGCGAAGAAGGCTTCGCCGGCGCGCGCGTGATGATCGAGGACGGCCTCTTCGACCGCTTCCCGGTGCAGTCGGTCTACGCCATGCACAACTGGCCCGCCATGCCGGCCGGCACCGTGGGCATCAACCGCGGCGCCATGATGGCCGCGGCCGACCGCATCACGATCCACATCAAGGGCAAGGGCGGCCACGGCGCGCACGCGTACCAGACCGTCGACCCGGTGATCGTCGCGGCGCACATCATCACCGCCGTGCAGACCATCGTCGCGCGCAACGTGCGCCCGATCGACGCGGCCGTCATCAGCATCTGTGCGATGCAGGCCGGCGACCTCGGCGCGATGAGCGTGATCCCCGGCGAGGCCACGCTGGTCGGCACCGTGCGCACCTTCAGCGCGCGCGTGCAGGCGCAGGTCGAGCAGCGGCTGAACGAGCTGTGCGCGGCCATCGCCTCGGGTTTCGGCGCCACCGCCAGCATCCACTACGAGCGCATCTACCCCGCCACCATCAACACCGCGCCCGAGGCCATGTTCGCGGCCGACGTGGCCGAATCGCTGGTGGGTGCGAAGAACGTCGACCGCAGCATGGAGCCCAGCATGGGCGCGGAAGACTTCTCCTTCATGCTGCAGAAGAAGGCCGGTGCCTACCTGCGCATCGGCCAGAACGTGCGCAACGGCGCCTACCTGCACAACAGCCGCTACGACTTCAACGACGAGATCCTGCCGCTCGGCGCCGCGCTGCATGCCGGCCTGGTCGAGCAGGGCATGCCGCTTGCCGCTACCCGCGGTGCGCAGCCAGGGAAAGCAGCCGCCACCGCGGCGATGTGATTTGTTCGATTCCAACCCGAGGAGTGTTCCCATGAGTTTCAAGAAGAATGTGGCTGCGGCCGCCGTTTTGTGCGCATTGAGCGCCATCAGCATGGTTGCCGGCGCGCAGACCATCCGTGTTGCGAACCAGGGGGACGCGCTGTCGCTCGACCCGCACTCGCTCAACGAGTCGCTGCAGCTGAGCACCACCGCCAACGTGTATGAAACCCTGGTCGGGCGCAACAAGGACCTGAGCGTCGCGCCGCTGCTGGCCACCAGCTGGAAGCAGACCTCGCCCACGGTGTGGCGCTTCGAGCTGCGCAAGAACGTGCAGTTCCACGACGGCACGCCGTTCACGGCCGACGACGTTCTCTTCAGCTTCGCGCGCGCCTCGGGCGAAGGCTCGGACATGAAGTCGAACACCACCGACATCAAGGAAGTGCGCAAGGTCGACTCGCACACCATCGAGATCGAGACCAAGGGTCCGTTCCCGATCCTCCCCGACGTGATCACGCAGCTCATGATCATGAGCAAGAAGTGGTGCGAGGAAAACAAGGCCGTCACCCCCGTGGACCGCCGCAAGGGCATCGAGAACACCGCCTCGTTCAAGGCCAACGGCACCGGCCCGTACCGCGTGCGCGAGCGCCAGCCGAACGTGCGCACCGTGTTCACGCGCAACCCGACCTACTGGGGCAAGATCGAAGGCAACGCGCAGGAAATCATCTTCACGCCCATCGCCAACCCCGCCACGCGCGTCGCCGCGCTGATCTCGGGCGAAGTCGACGTGATGGAACCCGTGCCGGTGCAGGACATCGCGCGCGTCAACGCCAGCCCCACGGCCCGCGTCATCGCCGGCCCCGAGCTGCGCACCATCTTCCTGGGCATGGACCAGAAGCGCGACGAGCTGCTCTACTCCAGCGTGAAGGGCAAGAACCCGTTCAAGGACAAGCGCGTGCGTCAGGCCTTCTACCAGGCCATCGACATCGTCGGCATCCAGCGCACCGTGATGCGCGGCGCCTCGCGCCCGACCGCGCTGATGGTCGGCCCCGGCATCAACGGCTGGAACGAAGCACAGGACAAGCGCCTGCCGCTGGACGTCGAAGGCGCCAAGAAGCTGCTGGCCGACGCCGGCTACCCGAACGGCTTCGAAGTCACCATGAACTGTCCGAACGACCGCTACGTGAACGACGGCCAGATCTGCCAGAGCGTTGCGTCCAACCTGGCGAAGATCGGCGTCAAGATCAACCTCGCGGCCGAGACCAAGGGCACCTACTTCCCGAAGGTGCTGCGCCGCGACACCAGCTTCTACATGCTGGGCTGGACCCCGACCACCTACGACTCGCACAACGCGCTGACCGCGCTGATGGCCTGCCCGGACGACAAGACCGGCGCCGGCCAGTTCAACCTGGGCGCGTACTGCAATCCGAAGGTCGACGAGCTGACCAAGAAGATCCAGTCGGAAACCGACAAGCCCAAGCGCGACGCGATGATCAAGGAAGCCTTCGACCTCCACACCGCCGACATCGGCCACCTGCCGCTGCACCAGCAGACGCTGGCCTGGGGCGTCAGCAAGAAGGTGTCGCTCACGCAGATGGCCGACAACTACATGCCCTTCAAGTGGATGAGCATCAAGCCGTAAGACAGCGGGCCGCTCGCGCGGCGGCCTGACCATGGGCCCGCTTCTTGCGGGCCCATTCCTTTTTGCCTCACGATGAAAAAAACACTAGCCCGTTGGCTCGACAGCGATGTCGGCTACAGCTTCCGAACCTCGCCCGTGGCCATCGCGGCGGCGCTCATCGCGCTGGTCTGCGTGGTCTGCGCGCTGTTCGCCGGCTGGGTCTCTCCGCACAATCCCTTCGACCTCGCGGCGCTCGAACTGAACGACGCGCGGCTGCCGCCGGCGTGGACTGCCGAAGGCACTTCCAAATACCTGCTGGGCACCGACGACCAGGGCCGCGACATTCTCTCGGCCGTGATCTACGGCGCGCGCATCTCGCTGATCGTCGGCCTCGTGTCGGTGGCGCTGTCGCTCGCCGTCGGCGTGGTGCTGGGCCTGCTGGCCGGCTTCTTCGGCGGCTGGCTCGACTCGTTCCTCATGCGCGTGTGCGACGTGATGCTGTCGTTCCCGCCCATCCTGGTGGCGCTGCTGATCTCCGGCGTCGGCCGCGCGCTGTTCCCGGGCGCGCACGAGTCGCTGGCCTTCGGCGTGCTGATCATCTCCATCTCGCTGACCGGCTGGGTGCAGTACGCACGCACGGTGCGCGGCTCCACGCTGGTGGAGCGCAACAAGGAATACGTGCAGGCCGCGCGCGTCACCGGCGTGGCGCCGATGCGCATCATGCTGCGCCACGTGCTGCCCAACGTGATGGGGCCGGTGATGGTGCTGGCCACGATCCAGGTGGCCACGGCCATCATCACCGAGGCCACGCTGTCGTTCCTCGGTGTCGGCGTGCCGCCCACGTCGCCCTCGCTGGGCACGCTCATCAGCATCGGCAACCAGTACCTGTTCTCGGGCGAATGGTGGATCACGGTGTTCCCGGGCCTGATGCTGGTGCTGATCGCACTCAGCGTGAACCTGCTCGGCGACTGGCTGCGCGACGCGCTCAACCCGCGCCTGCGCTGAAGAGAAAAAGGAGAACGCCACCATGACGCTGCTCCAGGTCAAGGACCTCGTCGTCGAGTTTCCGCACCGCCGCGGCACGCTGCGTGCGCTCGACCGCATCTCGTTCGACATCGCGCCCGGGGAAATCCTCGGCGTGGTGGGCGAGTCGGGCGCCGGCAAGTCGCTCACGGGCGCGGCCATCATCGGCCTGCTCGAACCGCCGGGCCGCGTGGCCAGCGGCGAGATCGTGCTCGACGGCCAGCGCATCGACAACCTCGGCTTCGAGGCGATGCGGCCCATTCGCGGTCGCAAGATCGGCGCGATCTTCCAGGATCCGCTGACCTCGCTGAACCCGCTCTACACCGTCGGCCAGCAGCTGGTGGAGACCATCCGCACGCACCTGCCGGTGACCGATTCGCAGGCGCGCAAGCGCGCCATCGGCCTGCTGCAGGACACCGGCATTCCGGCCGCCGAGCAGCGCATCGACCACTTCCCGCACCAGTTCTCCGGCGGCATGCGCCAGCGCGTGGTGATCGCGCTGGCGCTGGCGGCGGAGCCCAAGCTCATCGTGGCCGACGAGCCGACCACCGCGCTCGACGTGTCGATCCAGGCGCAGATCATCCAGCTGCTCAAGCGCATCTGCAAGGAGCGCGGCGCGGCGGTGATGCTCATCACGCACGACATGGGTGTGATCGCCGAGACCTGCGACCGCGTGGCCGTGATGTACGCGGGCCGCATCGCCGAGATCGGCCCGGTGCACGAGGTGATCCACCAGCCCGCGCACCCCTACACGTCGGGCCTGATGGCCTCCATACCCGACATGACGGTCGACCGCGAGCAGCTCAACCAGATCGACGGGGCCATGCCCCGGCTGAACGCCATTCCGCCCGGCTGCGCCTACAACCCGCGCTGCCCGCGCACCTTCGCGCGCTGCCTGAGCGAGCGGCCCGAACTCATGCATGCCGGCGCCACGCGCGCGGCCTGCTGGCTGCACGACGCCGCCGATCCGCACCTCGGCCAGGCCGAGATCGCCGCCAGGCACCACGACGCGCTCGCCGCCGGTGAACGCGCAACGCCCGAAGCGGCCGAACCCCTGAGCGAGGTGACGCGATGAGCGCCGCGATCGAACCCCTTGTCGTCGCGCACGACCTCGCACGCACTTTCGACGTGTCGCCACCCTGGCTCAACCGCGTGCTCGAACGCAAGCCGCGCGTGCTGCTGCATGCGGTCGACGGCGTGAGCTTTTCCATCGAGCGCGGCAAGACGCTGGCGCTGGTAGGCGAATCGGGCTGCGGCAAGAGCACCGTGGCGCGGCTGCTGGTGGGCCTGTATGCGCCCACGCGCGGCGGCCTGCAGTTCGACGGGCAGGACGCGCACGCCGCGTTCAAGACGCCCGAAGGCCGCAAGCTGCGCCGGCGCATCCAGATGATCTTCCAGGACCCGTACGCGAGCCTGAACCCGCGCTGGATCGTGGAAGACATCATCGGCGAGCCGCTGCGCGAGCACGACATCCTGAGCGACAAGGCCGCGCTGCGCGAGCGCGTGGGCGAGCTGCTGAAGTCGGTCGGCCTCTCGCCGCTGGACATGAGCAAGTACCCGCACCAGTTCTCGGGCGGCCAGCGCCAGCGCATCTCCATTGCGCGCGCGCTCGCCACGCAGCCCGAGTTCCTGGTGTGCGACGAGCCCACCTCGGCGCTCGACGTGAGCGTGCAGGCGCAGGTGCTCAACATCATGAAGGACCTGCAGCGCGAGCAGGGCCTGACCTATCTCTTCATCTCGCACAACCTTGCGGTGGTGCGCCACGTGGCCGACCAGGTCGGCGTGATGTACCTGGGCCGCCTGGTCGAGGTGGCGGACAAGCAGAAGCTGTTCGCCGAGCCGCAGCACCCGTACACGCGCATGCTGCTGGACGCCATTCCGCAGATGAAGCACACCGGCCGTGCGCGCACGCCGGTGCAGGGCGAGGTGCCCAACCCGCTGAACCCGCCCACGGGCTGCGCCTTCCACCCGCGCTGCCCGCATGCCAATGCGCGCTGCTCGGCGGAACGCCCGAAGCTGCTGAGCATCAAGGGCGTGCAGGTGGCCTGCCACGCGGCCGAGGAGGGCCGCATCTAGCACCGCACCCTATTTCCGGGTCGGCGCCGCGTGTTCGGCTTCAGGTCTATAACCCCTTGGTGCTTTCGCAAAATCACACCAAGGAGAACAGCACATGTGGGCCTTGCTCTTGTTGCCCTTCATCGGGCTTCTGTGGCTGCCGTTCTACAACAGCCCGTTGCCCGAGCTGTTCGGCTTCCCGTTCTTCTATTGGTACCAGCTCCTGTGGGTCCCGATCACGGCACTGCTGATCTGGATCGTCTACCGCAGCGGGTATGAAGAGGGAGACGAATGATGGCCGGCCAGATCAACTGGACCGCGCTGTCGGTCTTCGTCTTCTTCTTCCTGCTGGTCACCGTGATGGGCTTCTGGGCCTCGCGCTGGCAAAGCGGCGGCGCGCAGAGCAAGGGCGCCCACCTCGACGAATGGGGCCTGGGCGGGCGCAACTTCGGCACCTGGATCACCTGGTTCCTGGTGGGCGGCGACTTCTACACCGCCTACACGGTGATCGCCGTGCCCGCGCTGGTGTACGCCGTGGGCGCCTACGGCTTCTTCGCGCTGCCGTACACCATCCTCGTGTACCCGATCGTCTTCATCATCATGCCCAAGCTCTGGCACGCGGCCCACAGGGCCGGGCACGTGACGGCGGCCGACGTGGTGTACGGGCGCTACGGCTCGCGCGCGCTGGAGCTGGCCATTGCGGTGACGGGCGTGGTCGCCACCATGCCGTACATCGCGCTGCAGCTGGTGGGCATGGAGGTGGTCATCAAGGCGCTGGGGCTCACGGGAGAGCTGCCGCTGGCGGCGGCCTTCGTGATTTTGGCGCTGTACACCTACTCGGCGGGCCTGCGGGCGCCGGCGCTCATCGCGTTCGTCAAGGACCTGATGATCTACATCGTGGTGCTGGTGGCGGTGGTGCTGGTGCCCATGAAGCTGGGCGGCTACGCCAGCGTGTTCCATGCGGCCGGCGATGCCTTCGCGGCCCAGGGCGGCGCCACCGGGCTCACGCTCAAGCCGGCGCAGTACCTGCCGTACGCCAGCCTGGCGCTGGGCTCGGCGCTCGCGGCCTTCATGTACCCGCACACGCTGACCGGCATCTTCGCGGCCAGGAGCGCCAACACCATCCGCAAGAACGCCGTCTTCCTGCCGGCCTATACGGTGCTGCTGGGGCTCATCGCGCTGCTGGGCTACATGGCCTACGCCGCCAATCTCACGGTGAAGAGCAACAACGACGTGGTGCCGGCGCTGTTCAACGCGCTGTTCCCCTCGTGGTTCGCGGGCTTCGCGTTCGCGGCCATCGCCATCGGCGCGCTGGTGCCGGCGGCGGTGATGTCGATCGGCGCGGCCAACCTGTTCACGCGCAACTTCTGGAAGGCCTACGTGAAGCCCGACGTCACGCCCGCGGGCGAGGCCAAGGTCGCGAAGATCGTGTCGCTGGTGGTCAAGCTGGGGGCGCTGGTGTTCATCCTGTTCCTGCCCACGCAGTTCGCGCTCGACCTGCAGCTGCTGGGCGGCCTGTGGATCCTGCAGACCTTCCCGTCGGTGGTGTTCGGCCTGTTCTTCGGCTGGTTCCGCGCGCCCGCGCTGCTCACGGGCTGGGCCGTGGGGCTGGTCGGCGGCAGCTGGCTGGCGTTCTCGGACGGCATCAAGCCGGTGCACACCTTCGTGATCGGCGGCGACAGCTACACGCTCTACACCGGGCTGACCGCGCTGGTGCTCAACATCGTGGTGGCGGTGCTGGTGCAGCTGGTGGTCAAGGGCGGTCCGCTGCGCGAGGCGCCGGTGCTCGCGAGGAAATGAGCCACTTCTGAAAAAGTGTGCGCAAAGGCACCGCCTTGCGCTGAAAACTGTTGCAGAGTGCCGCCATGCCAATGACGACCACTCTCGCCACTTCCGAACTGGGCCGCCGCGGCTTCCTGATGGGCACCGCCCTGGGCGCGACCGCGGTGCTTGCTTCGCTGGCCTGTACGGTGCAGACCGCCGGTGCGGCAACGGCCGGAGGTTCGCGGCGCATGCCGGTCGTCTTCATCGGCCACGGCACGCCGATGAACGCCATCAGCGACAACGCCTTCACGCGCAGGCTCTCCGCCTGGGGCCGCGAGTTGCCGCGGCCCACGGCCATTCTCAGCGTGTCGGCGCACTGGCTCAGCCGGGGCGCCACCGGCGTCGGCGTGCAGCCGAACCCGAAGACGATCCACGATTTCGGCGGCTTCCCGCAGGCGCTGTTCGACGTCGAATACCCCGCGCCCGGCCACCCCGCGCTGGCCCGCGAGACCGTAGGTGCGGTGAAGCAATCGCCCGTGATCGCCACCGACCAGTGGGGCCTCGACCATGGCACGTGGTCGGTGCTCAAGCACCTGTACCCCAAGGCCGACGTGCCGGTGTTCCAGCTCAGCATCGACTACGACAAGCCCGCCGCCTTCCACTACGCCGTGGGGCGCGACCTGGCCGCGTTGCGCGACAAGGGCGTGCTGGTGATGGGCAGCGGGAATGTGGTGCACAACCTGCGCGCCACCGACCGCGGCACGCCCGACGGGCCGAGCGCGAGCCGGCCGTGGGCGCAGTCCTTCGACGATGCGGTGAAGTCCGCGCTGGCGGGGCGCGACGACCGGGCGCTGGTCGACTACGCCAAGCTGGAAGGGGCGGCCACCGCGGTGGCGATGCCCGACCATTACTACCCGTTCCTCTATGCCCTCGGCGCCGCCGGCAGCGGCGAGCGCGCGAAGACGGTCTACGAGGGCTTCCAGTCGGGCACGCTCAGCATGCGTTGCCTGCAGTTCGGCTGAACCGCCTCGCTGAACGGCGGCCCTGCCGCGCTTATTGCTCCTCGCCCCAGGCGAAGCCGTCGCGCGCAATCATCGCGCTCGACGCGCTCGGGCCCCAGGTGCCCGCCGCATAGGGGCGCGGGCCGCCGTCCGATTCCCAACTGTCGATCAGCGGCTCCACCCAGCGCCATGCCTCTTCCTGCTCGTCGCTGCGCACGAACAGGTTGAGGCGCCCGTCGATCACGTCGAGCAGCAGGCGCTCGTAGGCGCCCACGCGCTCCGAGCCGAAGCGCTTGTCGAAGTCCAGGTCGAGCTGCACGGGTGCCAGTTGCGTGGCCGCGCTCTGCGTGCCGTTGGAGCGCTGGCGGTTGTCCTGTGCCTGCGCGAGCATGTGCAGCTCCAGGCCGTCCTTGGGCTGCAGGTTGATCACCAGCTTGTTGACGTTGCCGGCCGGCGCGCGGTAGATGGCGTGCGGCGTGGGCCTGAAGTTGACCTCGATGCGCGCGTCGCGCGAGGCCAGCCGCTTGCCGGTGCGGATGTAGAAGGGCACGCCGGCCCAGCGCCAGTTGGCGATTTCGGTGCGCAGCGCCACGAAGGTCTCGGTGCGGCTGTCTGGCGGCACGCCGGCCTCGTCGCGGTAGCCCGGCACGCGTTCGCCGTAGGCCGTGCCGGCCGTGTACTGGCCGCGCACCGCGTGCAGGCTCAGGCTTTCCGCCGTCCAGGGCTTCAGCGCGCGCAGCACCTTGAGCTTTTCGTCGCGGATGGCGTCCGCGTGCGCGTTGATCGGCGGCTCCATGGCCACCGCGCACAGCAGCTGCAGCGCGTGGTTCTGCACCATGTCGCGCAGCGCGCCGGTCTGGTCGTAGAAGGCGCCGCGCTTTTCCACGCCGAGGTCTTCGGCGATGGTGATCTGGATGTTGGCGATGTGCTCGCGGCGCCAGATGGGTTCGAACAGTGCATTGCCGAAGCGCATGGCGAACAGGTTCTGCACCGAAGGCTTGCCCAGGTAGTGGTCGATGCGAAAGACCTGCTTCTCTTCGAGCACCTTGCTCACGGCGGCATTGATGGCGCGGTTGGAGGCCAGGTCGTGGCCCAGCGGTTTTTCCAGCACGATGCGCGTGCTCGGCCCGTTCAGGCCGGCCGCGGCGATCTGCTCGACCACCTGCGTGAAGAGCGCGGGCGCGGTCGCCACGTACATCACCACGGTCTTGGCGTCGCGCTGCTTGAGCAGCTCGGACAGCCGGGCGTAGTCGTCGGGCTTGGACAGGTCCATGCGCAGGTAGTGCAGCATGGAGGCGAACTTCTTGAACTCCTCCGGCGAGGGCCGCTTGGAACCCTCGACCGCGCTGAAGCGCGACTGGATGAGCTCGCGGTACTGGTCGTCGGAGTGATCGTCCCGTGCCACCCCGATGATGCGACCGTCTTGCGGGAGGCTGCCGTGCCGGAATGCCTGGAACAGCGCGGGCATCAGCTTGCGCCACGCGAGGTCGCCAGTACCGCCGAACAGAACGAGATCGAAGCTCATGAGAAAACTTTCCTTTGTCTGAGTGCGAGCAGGCCCTACGCCACAGGTGCGGCATACGCCAGCCGCGATGGTACTTGTACCGATTCGGCAGACCTGTACTAAAGCTACGCTGCCATGAGGCCGCAAGGCCTTTTTTTATTCCCGAGGCGGAGATACACAATGAAGAGCAAGATTTTTACCGCAGCCGCGCTGCTCGGCCTGTCGGCCGCGGCCTCGGCCCAGACCGTCAACGTGATCTGTTCGGTGCAGGCCGAGTGGTGCAACGTGATCTCCACCGTCTACGCGCGCACCACCGGCGTTCGCATCAACATGTCGCTCAAGGGTTCCGGCGAGGCGCTGGCCCAGCTGATCGCCGAGAAGGACAACCCCAAGACCGACGTGTGGTTCGGCGGCACCGGCGACCCGCACCTGCAGGCGGCCGAGCAGGGCCTCACGCTCGAATACAAATCGCCCACGCTGTCCCAGCTGCATCCCTGGGCGCAGCAGCAGGCCAAACAGTCGGGCTACAAGACCGTCGGCATCTATTCGGGTCCGCTGGGCTTCGGCTACAACCCCGAGCTGCTCGCCAAGAAGAAGCTGCCCGTGCCCAAGACCTGGGGCGACCTGCTCAAGCCCGAGTACAAGGGCGACATCCAGGTGGCCAACCCCGCATCGAGCGGCACGGCCTACACCATGATCGCCACGCTGGTTCAGATGATGGGCGAGGACAAGGCCTTCGACTACCTCAAGGCGCTGCACAAGAATGTCGGCCAGTACACCCGCTCGGGCACCGGCCCGATCAAGGCGGTGGCGCGCGGCGAAACGGCCGTGTCCATCAGCTTCGTGCATGACGGCCCCGGCGAGAAGATGCAGGGCTTCCCGGTCGAGACCATCACGCCGAGCGACGGCACCGGTGCCGAGATCGGCTCCATGAGCATCATCAAGGGCGCGCGCAACCTCGAGGCCGCCAGGAAGTTCTACGAATGGGCGCTCACGCCCGGCGCGCAGGAGCTGGGCGCGGCCAACAAGCAGTTCCAGCTGCCGAGCAACGTGAACGCCAAGCTCGACCCGCGCATTCCCGACTTCAAGAAGATCAAGTTCATCGACTACGACTACGCCAAGTACGGTGCCAGCGCCGAGCGCCGCCGCCTGATCGCGCGCTGGGAAAAAGACGTCAATTCGCTGCCGCGCTAAGTGGAAGCGCGCTTCAACGAAGGCGCGCCGGTCAACCCGGCGTCGCTGGCCGCGGCCCGGCGCTCGCAGCGCTGGATCCGGGCGTGGGTCGTGCTGGGCCTGGCGGCGTATGTGCTGCTGCCCTGGTACGCGATCCAGGACGCGACCTGGTACGAAGCCGTTCCGCAGGTCTTCGGCCGGGCGGAGGGCGCCAACGGCCTGATGCAGGCCGCCACGCAGGGGCGCGGCTGGCTCTTCATCGGGCTGGCGGGGCTGCTGCTGTGCGCCGTGGGCGCATGGCTGCCGGCGGGCAAGGCGCAGGGGCGCTGGCTGCTGGCGGGCGGTGCCGCCGGTGCCATCGGGCTGGCGGTCGCCGGCTTCACCATCGGCGCCAAGGGCTGGAGCTTCGCCGCGCTGAACATGCAATTCGGCGAACTGGCCGTCAACCAGTTCGGCATTGGCGCGGGCGGCTTCTTGGCGCTCACCGCGCTGGTGCTGCTGGCGGCCTTCGGCATGGCACGGCTCGGGCTCTTCAAGGGCGACCTGTTCGTGTCCGCCGCGGTCGTCGGCTGCGGCGTGCTGATGGCGCTGTTCATCGCCTATCCGGTCAGCAAGGCGCTGGCCGGCGCGTTCTTCGACGAAGACGGGCAGTGGTCGATCACCGCCTTCGTCGCCCGCGTGTTCACCGAGCGCATCTGGGGCGTGGGTTGCCTGAGCGGCGGCGTGCGTTGCGGCGTGGCCTGGAACACGCTGGTGCTGGCGCTGCTCACGGCCGCCGGTACCACCTTCCTGGGCACGCTGATGGCGTTGATGGCCGAGCGCGGCAGCAAGCGCGGGCAGGGCGCGCTGCGGGTGCTTGCGCTGCTGCCGATCATCACGCCGCCCTTCGTGGTCGGCCTGGGCCTGATCCTGCTGTTCGGCCGCGCCGGCGTCGTCAACCAGCTGCTGGAGAGCGTGTTCGGCATCGAGCCCACGCGCTGGTTCTATGGCATGCCGGGCGTGCTGGTGGCGCAGCTGTTCGCCTTCACGCCCATTGCCTTCATGATCATGCGCGGCGTGGTGCAGGGCATTGCGCCCAGCCTCGAGGAGGCCGCGCAGATGCTGCGCGCCGACCGGCGCCGCACCTTCCTCACCGTGACGCTGCCGCTGCTCAAGCCGGGGCTGGCCAACGCCTTTCTCGTGGGCTTCATCGAGAGCATTGCCGACTTCGGCAATCCGGTGGTGGTGGGCGGGCAGTTCTCGGTGCTGTCGACCGACATCTTCTTTGCCATCGTCGGCGCGCAGTACGACCAGGGCCGCGCGGCCTCGCTGGCCTGGGTGCTCACGCTCTTCGCGCTGGGCGTGTTCGCGCTGCAGCGCGGCCTGCTGGGCAAGCAGAACTACACCACCGTGAGCGGCAAGGGCGACGCCGGCATCGCCATGGCGCTGCCCGACGGCGTGCGCCGCACCATCTACTGCATCGCCTTGCCGTGGATCGCTTTCACCGCGGTGGTCTACCTGTTCGCCTTCGCGGGCGGCTTCGTGCAGACCTGGGGGCGCGACTACACCTTCACGCTGAACCACTTCAAGAACGCGTTCGCGCTCGAGTGGGGGCAGTTCGGGCTGGTGTGGGCGGGCACGGCGTGGAACTCGCTGATCACCACGCTCAAGCTGGCGGGCATCTCCGCGCCCATCACCGCGGCGCTGGGGCTGCTCATTGCATGGCTCTTGGCGCGCAACGAGTTCAAGGGGCAGGGGCTCTTCGAGTTCGGCGCGCTGCTGGCCTTCGCCATTCCGGGCACGGTGCTGGGCGTGAGCTACATCCTGGCCTTCAACGTGCCGCCGTTCGAGCTCACGGGCACGGGGCTGATCATCGTGCTGTGCTTCATGTTCCGCAACCTGCCTGTGGGCGTGCGCGCCGGCACGGCGGCCTTCAAGCAGCTCGACCGTTCGCTCGACGAGGCCTCGCTGATGCTGCGCGCCTCGACCTCGCAGACGCTCTTCAAGGTGGTGCTGCCGCTGTTGAAGCCGGCGCTGGTGGCCGCGCTGGTCTACAGCTTCGTGCGCGCCATGACCACCGTGAGCGCGGTGATCTTCCTGGTCACGGCCGAGAACGAACTGGCCACCACCTACATCATCGGGCGCGTCGGCAACGGCGACTACGGCATTGCGCTGGCGTACTGCACGGTGCTCATGGTCCTGATGTCGCTGGCCATCGCGCTGGTGCAGTGGGTGGTGGGCGAGCGCAAGCTGGGGCGGCGAGGGGCCGCGCCGCAGCATCAAGGGCATCACAAGATGGAGGGGCTCGCATGAACGGCATCGAATTCCGCAACGTCACCAAGCGCTACGGCGCCGACAAGAACGCGCCGCTGGCCGTCAAGGGCATCAGCTTCGAGGTGCCCGCAGGCACGCTCACCACCATCCTCGGCCCCTCGGGCTGCGGCAAGACGACCACGCTGCGCATGATCGCGGGGCTCGAGTCGCCGACCTCGGGCTCCATCTTCATGGGCGGGCGCGACGTCACCACGCTGGGGCCGGCCGAGCGCAACGTCAGCATGATGTTCCAGAGCTATGCGCTGTTCCCGCACATGAACGTGATCGAGAACGTGGGCTACGGCCTGCGCATGAGCGGCGTGAAGAAGGACGAGGCCACAGCCCGTGCGCGCGAGGCGCTGCGCGGCGTGGGCCTGGTCGGCTTCGACGAGCGCTTGCCCAGCGAGCTCTCCGGCGGCCAGCAGCAGCGCGTGGCGCTGGCGCGCGCGCTGGTGCTGGAGCCGGCGGTGCTGCTGTTCGACGAGCCGCTGTCCAACCTCGACGCCCGTCTGCGGCGCGAGATGCGCGAGGAAATTCGCGCGCTGCAGCAGCGGCTGAAACTCACGGTGGCCTACGTCACGCACGACCAGAGCGAGGCGCTGGCCGTGAGCGACCAGATCATCGTGATGGACCACGGCGTGATCGCCCAGCGCGGCACGCCCGAGCAGCTCTACGGGCGGCCCGAGAGCGAGTTCGTGGCCGGCTTCATGGGCGAGGCGACCGTGTTCCCGGCCGTGGCGCAGGCCGACGGCAGCGTGGCGCTCGGCCCGCTGCGCCTGCAGCCGCGCCATGCGGTGGCCCCCGGCTCGGTGAAGGTGGCGGTGCGCCCCGAGGCCTGGCGAATCGGCGCGGCGGATGCAGACGCGGAGGCGGGTGCCGGCAACGGGCTGCCGGCCACGCTGCGCAAGGCCGCTTACCTGGGCAGCTTCTACGAATACGGCTTCGACACCACCCTGGGGCCGGTCTTCGTGGTGTCGACCGACCTGTCCCGGCCGCTGGCGGCCGGCGCGCAGGCCACGCTCTCGCTGGGAGCCCATGGCGTGAGCGTGGTGCCCGGCCCATGAAACAATGGCGGCATGAACGTGGTTTTCGATCTGGGTGCCGTGCTGTTCGCATGGGAGCCCACCCGCCTGGTACAGACCCATCTCGCGCCGCACGCGCCCAATGAGGCCGCGGCGGCCGCCATGGGACGGGCGCTTTTCCATCACGACGACTGGACCGGCTTCGACTGCGGCACCCGCACGCTGGACGACGCCATCGCCCGCATGGCGGCCCGGCTGGGGTTGCCGGCCGAGCCGCTGCACGCCATGCTGCAAGGGCTGGGCGAGCGGCTCGAGCCCATCGGCGTCACGGTCGAGATGCTCGAACGGCTGATCGACCACCGCGAGGCCGGCCAGCCGCTGCGCCTGTACTACCTGTCGAACATGCCCGCACCGTACGCCCGCGCCCTCGAGCGCCGGCACGCGTTCATGCGGCGCTTCGACGGCGGGGTGTTCTCGGGCGACGTGAAATTCCTCAAGCCCGAGCGCGAGATCTACGAGGTGCTGGCCATGCGCTACGGCCTGGACCCCGAGCAGACCGTGTTCATCGACGATTCCGCCGCCAACGTCGAGATGGCCCGCGCCTTTGGCTGGCACGCCATCCATTGCACCTCGCCGGCCGCGCTGCCGTCGCAGCTGCAGCGTTACCTGCCGGTCAGCACCACCTTGTCGGTGTCGAACCCCAGGCTGCGGGCGTAGGCCAGTTCGGCCTGCAGCGCCGCGTCGTCCAGGCGCGGCGCGCGCGACAGCACCCAGAGGTACTCTCGGTTCGGCGTGCCGACCAGCGAGACCTGGTATTCGCGGTCCAGCTTCAGGATCCAGTAGTCGCCCCACACCAGCGGCAGCCAGCTGAGCCACGCCGGGGCGAAGCGCACCTCGAGCCGGCCCGCGCCGGGCTGGCCCGCCACGGGCACCACGCGGGCGGAACCGACGGCTTCGTCGAAATTGCCGTCACCGCGCACGCAGCGGTTGAGCACCTGGACGGTGCCGTCGGGCTGGGGCGTGTACTCGGCCGTCACCGGGCCGCCGCATTCCTTCTGGAACCGGTTCGGCAGGCGGGCCTGCTCGTGCCAGATGCCGGCGTAGCGTTGCAGGTCGACCGGCGCCACCACCTGCAGCGGGGCGCGCATCAGCGGCGCGCCGTCGGCCGGGCCCGCGGGCAGCGCGCGCGCCGTGCGCGCGGCACCCAGCGCCAGCCAGGTGGCCACCCCGCCGACGACGAAGGCCGTGGCCATCGCGCCGATCGCCTGGCTGGTGCGGCGGTCGTCGAAAGGCCGGACGGCGGGCGCGGCGGGGCGATGGCGTTGGGTCATGGGGGCACTCCTGAATGGGGGGATGGGGGAACGCTTCCAGAAAAAGCGAAGCGTTCGGCGTCCCACTCACGTTAGCCCCGGGCCGGTGCACCTGGCCGTCAGTCACGGACCACAGCGGGTGTAGGGCGGGGAGGTTGGAAATCGCGCGATGCTGGCCGTACAACCCCACGGGCATCAGGCTGATGGAGCCGCTTGAAAACCCGTGCTACGGTGCGCATGAAAACATCGGCCGACGCGCAACTGCGTGCAGGACTTGTCATAACCCGCACAGGATAATGATTTCATGAACCAACTCGATGCCCTCCGCCAGTGGACCACCGTCGTCGCAGACACCGGTGACTTCAAGCAGCTCAGCGTTTCCAAGCCGCAGGACGCGACCACCAACCCGTCGCTCATCCTCAAGGCCGTGCAGAAGCCCGAATACCGGCCGCTGCTCGACGAAACCGTGAAGAAGCACGCCGGCAAGCCGCTCGACGAGGTCATCGACCGCCTGCTGGTGAACTTCGGCACCGAGATCCTGCAGATCATTCCGGGCCGCGTGTCCACCGAGGTCGATGCGCGCCTGTCGTTCGACACGGCCGCCACCATTGCCCGCGGCGAGCGCATCGTGGCGCTCTACAAGGCCGAAGGCATCGACACCGAGAAGCGCCTGCTGATCAAGGTCGCTTCCACCTGGGAAGGCATCGAGGCCGCGCGCGAACTGCAAAAGCGCGGCATCCGCACCAACCTCACGCTGCTGTTCTCGTTCGCGCAGGCCGTGGCCTGCGGCGCAGCCGGCGTGCAGCTCATCTCGCCCTTCGTGGGCCGCATCTACGACTGGTACAAGAAGTCGGCCGGCGCCAAGTGGGACGAGGCCGCCAGCGCGGGTGCCAACGACCCCGGCGTGAAGTCGGTGCGCCAGATCTTCGAGTACTACAAGCAGCACGGCATCAAGACCGAGGTGATGGGCGCGAGCTTCCGCAATGCGGGACAGATCCAGGCGCTGGCCGGTTGCGACCTGCTGACCATCAGCCCCGAGCTGCTGGCCGAGCTGGCCGCGAGCAACGAGCCGCTCGAACACGCGCTCGACGCCAAGGCCGCGGCCAAGGGCGATGTGGCCAAGGTCAGCTACGACGAGGCTGGTTTCCGCTTTGCGCTCAACGAAGACGCCATGGCCACCGAGAAGCTCGCCGAGGGCATCCGCGCCTTCGCGGCCGACGCCGTGAAGCTCGAGAAGCTCATGCAGGAAAGCGGCAAGTAAACATGGCCATGACGCTTCGCTGCGACCGCGCACCGGCCTGGGCGCAGCTGCAGTCCTACTTTGAAACGGCGGGCCGCCAGTTCGACGTGCGCCATGCCTTCGTGGACGACGCGGGCCGCTTCGCCCGCTTCAGCCAGGAGGCGCCCCACGTCTTCGCCGACCTGTCGAAGAACCTGATCGACGCGCGCACCGAAGAGCTGCTGCTCACGCTGGCGCGCGAGTGCGGCCTGGAGGCGCATCGCGACGCCATGTTCGCGGGCGAGCACATCAACAACACCGAGGACCGCGCCGTGCTGCACACGCTGCTGCGCGCGCCGGCCGATGCGCCCACCGGAGCGAAGACCGCTGCGGAACTGCGCGAAGTGCATGCCACGCTCGACGCCATGCTGGCCTATGCCGAGAAGGTGCGCGGCGACCACACGATCACTGACGTGGTCAACATCGGCATCGGCGGCTCCGACCTCGGCCCGCAGATGGCGGTGCTGGCGCTGGCGGAATTCGCCGCGCCGGGCAAGCGCTTTCACTTCGTGTCGAACGTCGACGGCCACGAGCTGGCGGGCGTGCTGAAGGGCCTGGCGCCGGAGCACACGCTGTTCCTCATCGCCTCGAAGACCTTCACCACGGCCGAGACGATGACCAACGCGCAGTCGGCGAAGCGCTGGTACGAGCAATCGGGCGGCACCGACATCGCGGGCCACTTCGCGGCACTGACCACCAACGTGGAAGCGGCGAAGAAGTTCGGCATCGACACCACCTTCGGTTTCTGGGACTGGGTGGGCGGGCGCTATTCGCTGTGGTCGGCCATCGGCCTGCCGATTGCGCTGGCCATCGGCGCCGACGGTTTCCGCCGGCTGCTGGCGGGCGCGCATGCGATGGACGAGCACTTTCGCACCGCGCCGCTTGCGCAAAATCTGCCGGTGCGCCTGGGCCTGCTCGACGTCTGGTACCGCAACTTCCACAAGTTCACGAGCCGCAGCATCGCGCCGTACCACGCCGCCTTGAAGCGCGTGCCGGCCTACCTGCAGCAGCTCGAGATGGAAAGCAACGGCAAGCAGGTCGACGCCAGCGGCAAGCCCGTGGCGTTCGGCACGTCGCCGGTGCTGTGGGGCGAACCTGGCACCAACGGCCAGCACGCCTACTTCCAGATGCTGCACCAGGGCACCGACGTGACGCCGCTGGAGTTCGTGGCGGTGCGCGACGCGGCGCACGACCTCGAAGGCCACCACCCCAAGCTGCTGGCCAACGCGCTCGCGCAGGCGCAGGCGCTGATGGTCGGCAAGCTCGACGCGGGCGGCCACAAGAACTTTCCGGGCAACCGGCCGAGCAGCTTCTTCGTGTTCGAGAAGCTCACGCCCGAATCGCTGGGCGCGTTCCTCGCGCTGTACGAGCACCGCGTGTTCACCAGCGGCGCGCTGTGGGGCATCAACAGCTTCGACCAGTGGGGCGTGGAGCTCGGCAAGGTGCTCGCAAGGGACATCGAGCCGCGTCTCGCCTCGGGCGACATCACGGGGCTCGACGCCTCCACCGCGGGCCTGCTGCAGCGCCTCAGCCAGCAGCCGTAGCCGTCGTCGCAGTAGTAGTGGCCTCGGCAGCGCGCGCCGGCACCGGCGCGCCGCTTGCCATGCGCACGCACAGGTCGAAGGCCTGCTGCAGGCCTTCGATGGTCGCGATGCCTCGGCCCGCGATGTCGAAGGCGCTGCCGCTGGCCGACGTGGCCACCGGCACCGGCAGGCCGCCGTGCAGCGTCACGCCCTGCTCGAAGCCCATGAGCTTCATCGCGATCTGGCCCTGGTCGTGGTACATCGACACCACCGCATCGACATCGCCGCGCCGCGCGCCGATGAACACCGTGTCGGGCGAGAACGGGCCGCGCGCGTCGTAGCCTTCGGCGCGCAGCTGTGCGATGGCCGGCGCGATGATCTCGATTTCTTCCATGCCGATGGAGCCGCCGTCGCCCGCATGCGGGTTGAGCCCCGTCACCGCGATGCGCGGCTGCGCCACGCCCGCGCGGCGCAGCGCGGCGGCAATGATCTTCACCGCGTCGCGCACGCCATCGGCCGTGATGTGGCTCGCCACGTCCTTCAGCGGAATGTGCGAGGTCACGCGCGAGGTCCACAGCGAGCCCGTGAGGTTGAACTCGCAAACGAAGCCCGTCACAGCGAACCGCTCCTGCATGTAGCGCAGCTCGTCCTCGTGCACGAGGCCGCCCAGGCGCAGCGAGTGCTTGTTGAGCGGCGCGAAAAGAATGCCCTCGGCCTGCCCGCGGCGCACCGCCAGCGTGGCCAGCTCCAGCGCCTCGAACGAGGCCCGGCCCGACTGTTCGTTCGATTCGCCCAGCAGCGCCTCTTGCCCGCCCATCCAGTCGCACGCGAGCAGGGTGGGGCGGCCGTCCTCGAAGCGCACGGCGTCCAGGCTGTCGACGCGCAGCGCGTCGAGCTTCAGGCCCGCCACGCGCTCGCCCGCGGCCAGCACCACCGGGTCGGCGATCAGCAGCACGCGCGCGGCGTCCAGGTTGCGCCGGCGCGCGAGCAGCTTCACGGCCATTTCGGGGCCGACGCCGCTGGGGTCGCCGAGCAGCACGGCGAGGCGGGGCTTGGCGGAGGTCACGCTCGGGGGTGTCGATGGGGTGGGCATGTCGGTGGGGTTCAGTTGAAAGAGGAGGAGGAAGAAGGCCGCGTCATTCGGCCTTGATGTTGGCGTCGCGCACGAGCTGGCCGTAGTGGTCGAACTCCTGCTTGTTCATCGCCGCGAAGGGTTCGCCGGTCAGGCCGCCGGGCTCGCCGCCCAGGGCCTTGATGCGCGTCTGCACGTCGGCCAGCTTCAGCGTGCGGGTGAGTTCGGCGCTGAGCCGCTCCACGGCGGGGCGCGGCGTGCCGGCCGTCACGTACAGGCCGTACCAGGTGGACACGTCGGCGCCCTTGATGCCCTGCTCGGCCAGCGTGGGCACGTCGGGCAGCTCGGGCGAGCGCTGCGGGGAGGTCACGGCCAGCGCGCGGAATTTGCCGGCCTTGATCTGGCCCATGGCCGAGGAGGTGCTGTCGAACATCATGTCGACCTCGCCCGACATGATGTCGACGTGCGCCTGCGAACTGCCCTTGTAGGGCACGTGGATCGACTTCATGCCCGTGGCCAGGTTGAAGGCCTCGCCGCCCACGTGCTGTGTGCTGCCGATGCCCGACGAGGCGTACTTGAAGCCGCCCGGCTTGGCCGCCATGGCGGCCACCAGGTCCTTCACCGACTTGTAGGGCGAGTTGGCCGACACCACCAGCACGTTGGGCATCACGGCCACCAGGCCCACGGGCTGCAGGTCTTTCAGCGGGTCGTACTTGAGCTTGAGGATGTGCGGCGCCACCGCCTGCGCCGTGTTGGTGGCCAGCAGCAGCGTGGCGCCGTCGGCCGGCGCGCGGGCCGTGAGTTCGCCCGCGATGGTGTTGGACGCGCCGGGCCGGTTCTCGACCACCACCGTCTGCTTCAGCGAGGGCGAGAACTTGTCGGCCAGCACGCGCGCCAGGATATCTGTGCCGCCGCCGGGCGAGGCGCCCACCATGATGCGCATCGGCTTGTCGGGGTAGCTCGACTGGGCGCCGGCCGCCGCCGCTGCCAGCAGCGCCACGGCGAGCCCTGCCGCGCGGGCCAGGAAGGAAAGCTTCATCGGGTTGTCTCCAGCTTGTTATGGGGCCGAGCGTACGGAGCTTCGCCATTCCGATCCAATCGAAAAAGCCGGAGGCTCCATATACTTTTGTGCATGATTGGCGGCATGACCACTGGCTTGACCGATGCCTCGCTGATGCTTCACGTGCGCCCGCGCCAGCTGCTCCTGCTGGCCCGGCTCGACACCCACCGCCACCTGGGCCGCGCGGCCGAGGCCATGAACATCAGCCAGCCCGCGGCCACCAAGCTGCTGCAGCAGCTGGAAGACTCGCTGGGCGAACGGCTCTTCGAGCGACTGGCGCGCGGCATGGAGCCCACGCCCTACGGCGAGATCCTGATCCGCTACGCCCGCCGCGTGCTCAGCGACTTCGGCAGCGCGCGCGAGGAAATGCTGGCGCTGCGCTCGGGCCTGAGCGGCGCGCTGCGCGTGGGCACGGTGCCGGGCGCCGTGCCCGAGCTGCTGGCGCCCGCGCTGGTCGAGTACCACCGGCGCCATCCGCAGGTGGCCGTGTCGGTGGTGGTGGAGACCAGCGACGTGATCCAGGCGCAGCTGGAGCAGGGCGACGTCGACCTCGTGCTGGGCCGCCTCACCGACGGCCACGACGATGCCAAGTACGCGAGCGTGCCGCTGCTGGGCGAGTCGCAGGTGGTGGTGGTGCGCACCGCGCACCCGGTGTTCGAGCGCGCGAGCGTCACGCTGGCCGACATGGCGAACTGGTCGTGGGTGCTGCAGCCGCCGGGCTCGCCGCAGCGCGGGCGCTTCGAGGCGGCGATGCGCGAGGCCGGCATCCAGGCGCGGCTGGACATCATCGAAACGGCATCGCCGATCGCCATCACGGCCTTGCTCGAAAACTCCGACATGGCGGCCGTCATGCCCGCCTCGCAGGCCAGCCACTACGCCCGGCTGGGCGTGCTGCGCACCGTGCCGATCGAGCTGCCGGTGCGCGTGCCGCCGATCTGCCTCATCACCCGCGAGGACCGGGCGTTGTCGCCGGCGGCCGCGCAGTTTCGCCGCCAGTTGCTGGGCGAGCGGGGCTGAACCGGCGCGAATCCACGCGAATCCGCACCTGAGGCCTTTGGATTGCGCAAAATCCATGCTGTATTGCGTTAACTAGGGAATCTCCCAGTCAACTGGTGCATGAAAGTACTGGTGTGGACAATCGAAGTACCAAAATCGCAAGCGCGTTTCTTCAGAATTCCCGGCACGGCGACCCGACAGCAAAGAGGGCGTCGCTCACCTCTAGGAGACAACATGAAGCGTTTTCTGAAAGCGGGCCTCGTCCTCGCACTCATCGGCACGGGCGTCGTGTCCCAGGCCGCCACCGAACTCGTGATCGCGACCGTGAACAACGGCCACATGATCGAGATGCAGAAGCTCACCCCCTTCTTCGAAAAAGCCAACCCCGACATCAAGCTCAAGTGGGTCACGCTGGAAGAAGGCACGCTGCGCCAGCGCGTGACCACCGACATCGCCACCAAGGGCGGCCAGTTCGACGTGATGACCATCGGCCTGTACGAAACCCCCATCTGGTCGAAGAAGGGCTGGCTCAAGCCCATCGCCACCGACGCGGCCTATGACGTGGACGACCTGCTGCCCGCCATCCGCAGCGGCCTGTCGACCGACGGCAAGCTGTTCGCCGCGCCGTTCTACGGCGAGAGCTCGATGCTCATGTACCGCAAGGACCTGGCCGACAAGGTGGGCATCAAGTTCCCCGACCAGCCGACCTGGGCGCAGGTGAAGGAGTTCGCCGACAAGGTCAACGACCCGAAGGCCGGCGTGTACGGCATGTGCCTGCGCGGCAAGCCGGGCTGGGGCGACAACATGGCCTTCCTGACCACGCTGGTGAACACCAACGGCGGCCAGTGGTTCGACATGCAGTGGAAGCCGCAGATCGACACCAAGGCCTGGAAGGACGCGATCACCTTCTACGTCGACATGATGAAGAAGGACGGCCCCCCGGGCGCCTCGGCCAACAGCTTCAACGAGAACCTGGCGCTGTTCAACGAAGGCAAGTGCGCGGCCTGGGTCGACGCGACCATCGCGGCCTCGTTCATCAGCGATCCGAAGCAGTCGAAGGTGGCCGACAAGGTGGCCTTCGCGCAGGCACCGACCGCCTCCACGCCCAAGGGCGCCAACTGGCTGTGGTCGTGGAACCTCGCGATTCCGGCCAGCTCGACGAAGGACGAGGCGGCGCAGAAGTTCATCAAGTGGGCCACGTCCAAGGACTACATCAACCTGGTGGCCAAGGAGACCGGCTGGGCCTCGGTGCCGACCGGCACGCGCAAGTCGACCTACGCGAACCCCGAGTTCCAGAAGGTCGCCAAGTTCGCCGAAGCCGAGAAGAAGGCCATCGACAGCGCCAACCTCACCGACAGCACGCTGCCCAAGTCGCCGTACGTCGGCGTGCAGTACGCGGCCATTCCCGAGTTCCAGGCCATCGGCGTGGCGGTGGGCCAGCAGATGAGCGCGGCCCTGTCGGGCAAGGTCACGGTCGACCAGGCGCTGAAGACCTCGCAGACGGCGGCCGAGCGCGAGATGAAAAAGGGCGGCTACTACAAGTAAGCCGTTTCCCTTCCCTCTCCCCTCGGGAACAGGGATAGGGCCGGGGTGAGGGGGCAGCCGCGCGTCCGCAGCCGGCGTCGCATGCCCTCGCCCCAACTCTCTCCAGGCTCTTTCACGGGGCGGGAGAGGGAGCAACAGCCTCCAGTGAGGAACACACGATGAAAAGACTCCTGCCCCGCGCCCTCATGGCGCCCGCGGTGCTCACGCTCTTCCTCTGGATGATCGTGCCGCTCGTGATGACGTTGTACTTCTCGCTGGTGAACTACAACCTCATGCAGCCCGGCGAACGCACCTTCGCGGGCATCGAGAACTTTCACTACTTCATCACCGACCCCGACTTCTGGCCGGCCACGTGGAACACGCTGCTGCTGATCGGCAGCGTGATCGTCATCACGGTGGTGTTCGGCGTGCTGCTCGCGCTGCTGGTGAACGAGCCGTTCCCGGGGCGCGGCATCGTGCGCGTGCTGCTGATCTCGCCGTTCTTCGTCATGCCCGCGGTCAACGCGCTGCTGTGGAAGCACATGATGATGAACCCCATCTACGGCGTGCTGGCCGACCTGTGGCGCTTCTTCGGCGCGCAGCCGGTCGACTGGCTCACCGACGTGCCGCTGCTGTCGGTGATCATCATGGTGGCCTGGCAGTGGCTGCCGTTCGCCTGCCTGATCTTCATCACCTCGCTGCAGTCGCTCGACCGCGAGCAGATGGAAGCCGCGCGCATGGACGGCGCGAGCGCGTTCCAGCGCTTCTTCTATCTCACCGTTCCGCACCTGGGCCGCCCCATGGCGGTGGTGATCATGATCGAGATGATCTTTTTGCTCAGCGTGTTCGCCGAGATCGCCATCACCACCAACGGCGGCCCGGGCAACGAGAGCACGAACATGACCTACATGATCTTCAAGCAGTCGCTCATGAACTTCGACGTGGGCGTGGCTTCCGCGGGCGCGCTGTTCGCGGTGGTGCTGGCCAACATCGTGGCCGTGTTCCTCATCCGCATCATCGGCAAGAACCTCGACTGAGGAGCAGCAAGCCATGCAACAACAACAACCCCCCAGCAACTTCCTGCCGCAGGCCATTCGCACCGTGGGTGCGTGGGCCGTCACGCTCGTGCTGTTCTTCCCGCTCGGCTGGCTGTTCCTCACGGCCTTCAAGACGGAGCTGCAGGCGATCCACGTGCCGCCGCTGTTCGTCTTCGAGCCCACGCTCGACAACTTCGGCGAGGTGCAGCGCCGCAGCGACTACCTGCTGTATGCGCGCAACTCGCTCATCACCAGCCTGGGCTCGACCATCCTGGGCCTGCTGATCGCGGCGCCCGCGGCGTACTCGATGGCCTTCTTCCGCACGAAGAAGACGCGCGACATCCTGATGTGGATGCTCTCCACCAAGATGATGCCGGCCGTGGGCGCGCTGGTGCCCATCTATGTGATCGCGCAGACCGCCGGCATGCTGGACTCGCTCACCGCGCTGACCATCGTGTTCACGCTGTCGAACCTGCCGATCATGGTGTGGATGCTCTACAGCGCCTACAAGGACATTCCGAACGAGATCCTGGAGGCCGCGCGCATGGACGGCGCGAGCCTGTGGACCGAGTTCCGCCACGTGGTGCTGCCGCTGTCCGTCGGCGGGCTCGCATCGACCGGCCTGCTGTGTCTCGTGTTGAGCTGGAACGAGGCCTTCTGGGCGCTCAACCTCACCTCGGCCAAGGCCGGCACGCTGGCCACGCTCATCGCGTCGTACTCCAGCCCCGAAGGCCTGTTCTGGGCCAAGTTGTCGGCGGCCTCGCTGATGGCCATCGCGCCCATCGTCGTGTTCGGCTGGTTCAGCCAGAAGCAACTCGTCCAAGGCCTGACCTTCGGCGCCGTCAAGTAAAGAAAGGGAGACATCTCATGGCCTACCTCGAACTCAAGAACATCAAGAAGAGCTTCGGCGACGTCAACATCATCAAGGGTGTCGACCTGCAGATCCAGAAGGGCGAGTTCATCGTCTTCGTCGGGCCTTCGGGCTGCGGCAAGTCGACGCTGCTGCGGCTGATTGCCGGGCTGGAGCCCATCACCAGCGGCAACCTGCTGCTGGACAACAAGGACATCACCTGGGCGCCGTCGGGCAAGCGCGACCTGGCCATGGTGTTCCAGAGCTACGCGCTCTACCCGCACATGAGCGTGTACGACAACATGTCGTTCGCGCTCAAGCTGGCGGGCGTGTCCAAGAGCGAGATCAAGACCAAGGTCGAGCACGCGGCCAACACGCTCAACCTCACGCAGTACCTGGACCGCACGCCCAAGGACCTGTCGGGCGGCCAGCGCCAGCGGGTGGCCATCGGCCGCGCCATCGTGCGCGCGCCCAAGGTGTTCCTGTTCGACGAGCCGCTGTCGAACCTCGACGCGGCGTTGCGCGGCAACACGCGCGTGGAAATCCACAAGCTGCACCGCGCGCTGGGCGCGACCACCATCTACGTGACGCACGACCAGGTCGAGGCCATGACCTTGGCCGACCGCGTGGTGGTGCTCAGGGACGGGCTCATCGAGCAGGTCGGCACGCCGCTGGATCTGTACGACCACCCGGCCAACCAGTTCGTCGCGCAGTTCATCGGCATGCCGTCGATGAACATGGTGGCGGCCAATGCCATTCCCAGCTTCTCGGCCGCCACCGCCGGCAAGCTGCCGGCCGACGGCTTCCTGGGCGTGCGCCCCGAAGGCCTGCGCGTGCACCCGAAGCAGGGCGCGCCGGTGTCCGACGTGCAGGGCCGCGTCGAGCTCATCGAGGCGCTGGGCGCCGACACGCTGATCCACGTCGACGTGGGCGGCGTGCCGCTGATCGCGCGGCAGAACGACCGCACGCCGCTGCAGGCCGGCGACGACGTGGCCGTGGAGCTCGATCCGTCGGTGCTGCACCTGTTCAACCGCGAAGGCCGTTCGGTCAGCGCGCGACCCTGATTCTTCCAACGTCTCTTCAACGGACATTCCCGTGACCATCGCGCAAATTCCACCGGCTCCCACGGAGTTCACGGTGCTCCATCTCGGCCTGGGCTCGTTCCATCGCGCGCACCAGGCGGTGTACCTGCAGCGGCTGATCGACGCGGGCGACACCCGCTGGTCGCTGTCGGGCGCCAACATCCGCCCGGACATGGCCGACGTCGTCGCGGCGCTGCAGGCGCAGGGCGGACGCTACACGCTCGAAACCGTGTCGCCGGCGGGCGAGTACCGCTACGAGCAGATCGAGGCCATCCGCGAGGTGCTGCCCTGGGAGCGCTCGCTGGCCAACGTGATCGCGCGCGGCGCGGCGCCCTCGACGCGCATCGTGTCGTTCACCGTGACCGAGGCGGGCTACTACCTGGACGACAAGGGCAAGCTGGACCTGTCGTTCGGCGACATGGCGGCCGACATCGAGCGCGCGCGCCGCGGCGAGACCGGCGGCGACGGCGTCACCATCTACGGCGCGGTGTGCGCCATCCTGCGCGCGCGCAAGAGCGCGAACGCAGGTGCGGTGACGCTGCTGAACTGCGACAACCTGCGCCACAACGGCGACCGCTTCCATGCGGGCCTGATGGAGTTCATCGAGCGCTCGGGCGACGCCGGCCTGCTGGCCTGGGTGAACGCGAACACGCGCTGCCCCAACGCCATGGTCGACCGCATCACGCCGCGCCCGCCGCCCGAACTGCGCGCGCGCGTGCAGGCCGCCACGGGGCGCGACGACGCGGCCGCCATCACCGGCGAGAGCTTCATCCAGTGGGTCATCGAAGACAACTTCGCGGCCGGCCGCCCCGACTGGGGCCGCGTGGGCGTGGAGCTGGTCGCGTCGGTGCAGCCGTACGAAGAAGCCAAGATCCGCATCCTCAACGCCACGCACAGCTGCATTGCCTGGGCCGGCACGCTGGTGGGGCTGAACTTCATTCACGAAGGCACGCACAACGCGGCCATCCGCAAGATGGCGTTCGACTACGTCACCGACGACGTCATTCCCTGCCTCACGCCGAGCCCGATCGACCTCGCGGCGTACCGCGACGTGGTGCTCGACCGCTTCGGCAATCCGGCCATCCGCGACACCAACCAGCGCGTGGCGGCGGACGGCTTCTCGAAGATTCCCGGCTTCATTGCGCCCAGCGTGCGCCAGCGGCTGGCCACCGGGCAGGGCATCGACAGCGTGGCGATGCTGCCCGCGCTGTTCCTCGCGTTCCTGCAGCGCTGGCACCAGGGTGCGCTGCCCTATGCCTACCAGGACCAGGGCATGGACGAAGCGGTGGCGCACGCCATCTGCGACGCGGCCGACCCGGTCGCTGCGCTGTGCGCGGACGCGGGCCTGTGGGGCGAGCTCGCCGCCGATGCGCGCTTGACCGATGCCGTGCGCCGCGCCGGCGAGCGCGCCGCGCACTTCATCGCCGCGGAAAGCCAGCCATGAGCGGGCGCCTGCAACACCGGCATGTGCTGCTGACCGGCGCGGGCGGCGGCATCGGCCTGGCCGTCGCGCAAGCCTGCATCGCCGAAGGCGCGCGCTGCACCGTGATCGACCGCGCCACCGCCGCGCCCGAGGCCGTGCGCGTGCTGCAGCTGGCGCACCCCGACCACCTGGCCTACATCGCGGCCGACGTCACCGACACGCAGGCCATCGCGCACATGCTGGCCGAGGCGCAGGTGGCCTTCGGTCCGGTCCACACGCTGTTCAACAACGCCGCCGTGTTCGACCTGGCGCCGCTGCTCGACAGCGACGAGGCTTCGTTCGACCGGCTCTTCGCGGTCAACGTGAAGGGCATGTTCTTCGTGATGCAGGCCGTGCTGCGCCACATGGTCGAGGCCGGCACGCCGGGCGCGTCGGTCATCAACATGGCCTCGCAGGCCGGGCGGCGCGGCGAGGCGCTGGTGTCGCACTACTGCGCGACCAAGGCGGCCGTCATCAGCTACACGCAGAGCGCCGCGCTGGCCATGGCGCCGCACGGCATCCGTGTGAACGGCATTTCTCCCGGCGTGGTCGATACGCCGATGTGGGACCATGTCGACAGCCTGTTCGCCAAGGCCGAAGGCCTGCCGCCGGGCGAGAAGAAGCGCCAGGTCGGGCTGGCGGTGCCGCTCGGGCGCATGGGCCTGCCGAGCGACATCGCGGGGGCCGCCGTGTTCCTGGCCAGCGACGAGGCGCGCTACATCACGGCGCAGACCCTCAATGTCGACGGCGGCAACGTCATGAGCTGACCTTTCCTGTTGCGAGTTTCCAGAGCGATGAACGACGATTTCCACCTGTACCTCGACAGCGCCGACCTGGCCGAGCTGCAGGCCTGCCTGCCGCATCCCGTGGTGCATGGCGTGACGACCAACCCGACGCTGCTGCGGCGCGCGGGCGTGGGCCGCGCGGATGTGCCGGGCCTGCTCGCGCGCTGCATCGAACTGGGCGCGCGCCAGGTGCAGGCGCAGGTGTATTCCAGCGAGGTCGACGGCATGCTCGAAGACGCGCGGGCGCTGATGGCGCCCTTCGACCGCGGCCAACTGGTCGTCAAGATTCCCGCCACGCGCCAGGGCCTCGATGCCGGCGCGCAGCTCATCGCGCAGGGCGTGCCCGTCACCTGGACGGCCGTGTACGCGCCCGAGCAGGCGCACTTCGCGGCGCAGCTGGGCGCGGCCTATGCGGCGCCTTACCTCGGGCGGCTCGAAGATTCGGGCGTCGACGGCCTCGCGCTGATCGCGCAGATGCAGTCGCTGGTGGCCCGCCGTCCTTCGTCGAACACGCGCCTGTTGGTGGCCAGCATCCGCTCGCGCGAGGCGTATCTTTCGTTGCTGGGGCTCGGCGTGGGCGCCATCACCATCCCGCCGCGCCTGTTTGCCGAACTGCTCGACCATCCCGCCACGCTGGCCGCCGAAAGCGGCTTCCTGGCCGATGCGCGCGCCTTGCCCTGAACCAGAATCCAGACACCATGCGCATAGCACTCACGGGCGAAGCCCTGATCGATTTCACCGCCAGCGAGGCGGGCACCCTGGCGTTCCTCGGCCACGAGGGCGGCTCGCCGCTCAACACGGCCGTGGCCTGCGCCCGGCTCGGACAGCCCACGGGCTTTCTCACGCAGCTGTCGAGCGACCTGTTCGGCGAACGGCTGATGGGCTTCCTGCAGCACAACGGCGTGGACACCAGCTTCATCCTGCGCAGCAACGCACCGTCGACGTTGGCCTTCGTCGAGCGCACGCCGCAGACCAACCGCTACGCCTTCTACACGCGCGGCAGCGCCGATGCCACCTGGGCGCCCGAGCCGCTGCCGCAGCTGCCGGCGGCGTGCCGCTTCTTGCACTTCGGCTCCATCTCGCTGCTGCAGGACCCGGCCGCCACGCGCATCGCCGACCTGGTCACCGCGAACAAGGGGCAGCGCGTGATCGTGTTCGACCCCAACGTGCGGCCCAGCCTGATCAGCGACATGGCCGCCTACCGCGCGCGTGTCTCGGGCTGGTTCGCGCTGGCCGACCTGGTGAAGCTCAGCGACGAGGACGCGGAACTGCTCGCGCCCGGCCAGCCGGTCGATGCGCTGGCCGCCGAGTGCCTGAAGGCCGGTGCGCGCGCGGTGATCGTCACGCGCGGCGGCGACGGCGCCACGCTGTGGCGCGCGGGCCATGCGCCGCTGACCGTGGCCGCGCCGCGCGTGCAGGTGGTCGACACCATCGGCGCGGGCGACACCTTCACGGCCGGCCTGTCGGTTTCGCTGCTCGCGCATGGCGTCGAGCAACCGGCACAGCTCGGCGAGCTGAGCGACGAAGCCTGGCGCGAGGTGATGGGCTTTGCCGCCACCGCCGCCGCGCTCAACTGCACCCGCGAGGGTGCCGATCCGCCGACGCTGGCCGCGGTTCACGCCGCGCTCGCGGAGGAACAGAATAGCGCTGAGGCCACGCGGCCCTGAACCGTGCGGCCTGAACCGTTGCTGCCATGACGACGTCCACACGCAAGCGTTCGATTCCCCGCCAGCGCCAACCCGAACTGGAGCGCGACTTTGCGCGCTCGCCCTCGCTGGGCTACGAGGCGCCCGAGGAAACCGGCCTGGTGCGCTGCCTGGCGCACGGCTTCCCGAGCCCGCTGGTGCGCTGGCACTTCCATGAAGACTACGAGCTGCACCTGATCACCGAGACCTCGGGCAAGGCCTTCATCGGCGACTGGATCGGGCCGTTCCAGCCCGGCCACCTGGTGCTGTGCGGACCGCGGCTGCCGCACAACTGGATCTCGCTCGACGTGCCCGAAGGCGGCGCCGCGGGGCGCGACCGCGTGATCCAGTTCCGCCATGAACCCATCGAACGCGCGGCCGCCGAGATTCCGGAACTGCGCGAGGTGATGCAGCTGCTGGAGCGCGCGCGCCACGGCATCGAGTTCTTCGGCATGTCGCAGAAGGCGCAGGCGCATTGGGACCACATCAAGGCGGCGCGCGGCGTGCGGCGCCTGGGCATGTTCTGCGAGTTCCTGGCCGACCTGGCCGAATGCACCGACTACCGGCTGCTGTCGAGCGTGCAGATGCAGGGCGCGCAGGGGGCGGACGGCGACGCGCAGGTCGACCAGATCAACGGCATCGTCAACCGCATCACCAACAACATGGCCGAGCCGATTTCGATGTCGGACGTGGCGGCCGAACTGGGCATGAGCGAGAGCCGCTTCAGCCGCTTCTTCCGGCGCTCCACCGGCAACAGCTTCACCGACTTCGTGAACCGCGTGCGCATCAACAGCGCCTGCCACCTGCTGATGCAGACCGACCACTACGTGACCGACATCTGCTACCAGGTGGGCTTCAACAACGTGGCCAATTTCAACCGGCGCTTTCTTGAAATCAAGGGCATGACGCCGAGTGAATTCCGTAGACAGGCCGACACGCGCTTCGGCAGCGGCATTCCTTCCTAGATCTTTTCAGGGGCTCATCTTGTATCTTGGACTCGACCTCGGCACGTCCGAGCTCAAGGCGCTGCTGCTCGCGGACGACCATCGCATCGTGGGCGTAGCCCGCGCGCACCTCACCGTCGAACGACCGCATCCGCTGTGGTCGGAACAGGCGCCCGCGCAATGGTGGAGCGCGCTCGAAGAAGTGATGCGGGCGCTGGGCAAGTCGCACCCTGAAGAGCTGGCGGCCGTGCGTGCCATCGGCCTGTCGGGCCAGATGCACGGCGCCACGCTGCTCGACGCGGAGGGCGAGGTGCTGCGCCCGGCGATCCTCTGGAACGACGGCCGCAGCGGCGCGCAGTGCGAGGCGCTCACGCGCGCCGTGCCGCGGCTCGGCGAGATCGCGGGCAACCTCGCGATGCCCGGCTTCACCGCGCCCAAGCTTATGTGGGTGCGCGAGCACGAGCCTGAGATTTTTCACCGCGTGGCGCGCGTGCTGCTGCCCAAAGACTGGCTGCGCTTCATGCTCAGCGGCGAGGCGGTCAGCGAGATGTCGGACGCGGCGGGCACGCTGTGGCTCGACGTGGGCGCGCGCGACTGGTCCGACGAGTTGCTGGCGGCCACGGGCCTCACGCGCGCGCACATGCCGCGCCTGGTCGAGGGCAGCGAAGTCTCCGCACAGCTGAAGCCCGAGCTGGCCGTGCGCTGGGGCCTGGGCAACGACGTGCTGATTGCGGGCGGTGCCGGCGACAACGCCGCCAGCGCGGTCGGCATGGGGCTGGTCGAGCCGGGGCAGGGCTTCGTGTCGCTGGGCACGTCGGGCGTGGTGTTCGTGTCGACCGACCGCTTCCTGCCGAACCCCGCGCAGGCGATGCACGCGTTCTGCCATGCGCTGCCCAGGCGCTGGCACCAGATGTCGGTGATGCTCTCGGCCGCGAGCGCGGTGAGCTGGGCGGCCAAGACCTTCAAGTTCGCCGATGAAGCGGCCTTGCTCGAAGCCGCGGCCTCGGCCTCGGTGGTGCAACGGGCGCACTGCCCGCTGTTCCTGCCGTACCTGTCGGGCGAACGTTCGCCGCACAACAACCCCAATGCGCAGGGCGTGCTGTTCGGCCTGACGCACGCGCACGGGCCGGCGGAGATCGCCTATGCGGTGGTCGAGGGTGTGAGCTTCGGCTTGCGCGACGGCTCCGACACCTTGCGCCTGCCCGCCGACATGCCGCTGCGCGAAATGGCGCTGGTGGGCGGCGGTGCGCGCAGCGTGTGGTGGGGGCAGCTGCTGGCCGACATCTTCGGCGTGACGCTGACGCTCTATGCGGGCAGCGAGACGGGCGGGGCACTGGGCGCCGCGCGGCTGGCCTGGCTGGCCGATGGCGGCGATGTTGCGCGGGTCTGCACGCTGCCGCCGGTGAAGCAGCAACTGGTGCCGTCGGGTGATGGTGCCGCGGTGCATGCGGCGCGCCATGCGCGATTCCAGGCGCTTTACGCGGCGTTGCGCGACCAGTTTCAGTAAACACGACGCGCAATAAAAAAGGGCCGCTTTCGCGGCCCTTTTTGTTGGTGAGCAGAGCTCAGCCGGGCATTACATGCCCATGCCGCCCATGCCGCCCATGCCACCCATGTCGGGCATGCCGCCGCCGGCGCCGGACTCGTCCTTGGGTGCGTCAGCAACCATGGCTTCGGTCGTCAGCAGCAGCGAGGACACCGAAGCGGCGTTCTGCAGTGCGGTGCGCGTGACCTTCGTCGGGTCCAGGATGCCCAGTTCGAGCATGTCGCCGTACGTGTCGTTCGCAGCGTTGAAGCCGTAGTTGCCCGAACCGGCCAACACAGCGTTCACCACCACCGAGGCTTCGCCGCCGGCGTTGTTCACGATTTCGCGCAGGGGCGCTTCGATGGCCTTCAGCACCAGCTTGATGCCGGCTTCCTGGTCGGCGTTGTCGCCCTT
Source organism: Variovorax sp. OK212 (assembly GCF_900112425.1). Taxonomy (GTDB): domain Bacteria; phylum Pseudomonadota; class Gammaproteobacteria; order Burkholderiales; family Burkholderiaceae_C; genus Variovorax. The sequence continues at coordinate 538,985 of NZ_FOLP01000001.1, forward strand.
GACCGAGTCGCCCACAGCTTGCTTGGCACGCAGCAGAGCCACGCCGCCGCCAGCCACAACGCCTTCTTCCACTGCAGCGCGGGTGGCGTGCAGGGCGTCTTCGACGCGAGCCTTCTTTTCCTTCATTTCGACTTCGGTGGCAGCGCCGACCTTGATCACTGCCACGCCGCCGGCCAGCTTGGCCACGCGCTCTTGCAGCTTTTCACGGTCGTAGTCGCTCGTGGCTTCTTCGATCTGCACGCGCACTTGCTTCACGCGGGCTTCGATGTCGCCAGCGGCGCCGGCGCCGTCGATGATGATCGTGTTTTCCTTGCCCACTTCGATGCGCTTGGCTTGACCCAGGTCGGCCAGCGTCACCTTTTCGAGCGTCAGGCCCACTTCTTCAGCGATGACCTTGCCGCCCGTCAGGATGGCGATGTCTTCCAGCATGGCCTTGCGGCGGTCGCCGAAGCCAGGAGCCTTGACAGCCACGACCTTCAGGATGCCGCGGATCGTGTTCACGACCAGCGTAGCCAGGGCTTCGCCTTCGACTTCTTCGGCAATGATCAGCAGCGGACGGCCAGCCTTGGCGACTTGCTCCAGCACCGGCAGCAGGTCACGGATGTTGCTGATCTTCTTGTCGAACAGCAGCACGAAGGGGTTGTCCAACAGCGCCGATTGCTTCTCGGGGTTGTTGATGAAGTAGGGCGACAGGTAGCCGCGGTCGAACTGCATGCCTTCGACGACGTCGAGTTCGCTGTCCAGCGACTTGCCGTCTTCCACGGTGATCACGCCTTCCTTGCCGACCTTGTCCATCGCGTCAGCGATGAGCTTGCCGATGGTTTCGTCGCTGTTGGCCGAGATGGAGCCGACTTGCGCGATTTCCTTGGAGGTGGTGGTGGGCTTGGAAGCCTTCTTCAGCTCGGCGACCAGGGCCGTGACAGCCTTGTCGATGCCGCGCTTCAGGTCCATCGGGTTCATGCCGGCAGCCACCAGCTTGAAACCTTCGCGAACGATGGCTTGTGCCAGGACCGTGGCGGTCGTGGTGCCGTCACCAGCGTTGTCGCTGGTCTTGGAGGCCACTTCCTTCACGAGCTGGGCGCCCATGTTCTGCAGCTTGTCCTTGAGTTCGATTTCCTTGGCCACGGACACACCGTCCTTGGTCACGGTGGGGGCGCCGAACGAGCGCTCCAGCACCACGTTGCGACCCTTGGGGCCCAGGGTGACCTTGACTGCGTTGGCCAGGATGTTCACACCCTCGACCATGCGTGCGCGGGCTTCTCCGCCGAAGACTACGTCTTTTGCTGCCATGATGAATTAACTCCGAATGGATTTGATTGAATGAGGTCGAAAGGAGGAGAAGGCTTACTTCTCGACGACTGCGAACAGGTCGTCTTCCTTCATCACCAGCAGTTCGTCGCCATCGACCTTGACGGTCTGGCCGCTGTACTTGCCGAACAGGACGCGGTCGCCGACCTTGACGGTCAGTGCGGTCAGTTCGCCCTTGTCGGTGCGCTTGCCCGGGCCAACGGCCAGGACTTCGCCTTGATCGGGCTTTTCAGCGGCTGCGTCGGGGATGACGATGCCGGAGGCGGTCTTGGTTTCGCTGTCAACACGCTTGACGATCACGCGATCGGCCAAAGGACGAAGTTTCATTGCATCTCCTGGATATGGATAAGAAACGGGTTTGTGGTCGGGCACCGGACCGGGGTCGGACACCCATTCGACTGGCAGCGAGGGCTGTTAGCACTCATCAGCAGCGAGTGCTAATGATAAGGGCAATCGATGACGTTTCAAGGGCGAGGCCTTGCGGCCGGGACGCGGCGCGACTCTTGCATTTGTAAGAAAGCCCTCGCCGCGCGACATGCACCCGAAACCCCGGCCCGCAAAAGTAGGCCTCTTGCCTGGCCGCTTCCGGCTGGCCCACCAGGAGCCCGCATGCCGCCCCGCCCCCTCGTCCAGGACACGCCATGACCAGCGCCCGTTCACCTTCCCGCCCCCGTGCCGTGATCGCCGGCGGCTCGCTCAGCGGCCTGTTTGCCGCGACCACGCTGCTGGCCGCCGGCTGGGATGTCGCCCTGTTCGAGCGCTCGCCCGGTGCGCTCGACAGCCGCGGTGGCGGCATCGTGCTGCAGCCCGACGTGCTCGCGGCCTTTCGTTTCGCCGGCATCCCGCACGGTGACGCGCTGGGCGTGCGCTCGGGGGCCGCATCTACCTGGGCGCCGACGACCAGGTTGCTCCACCGCACGTACATGCCGCAGACCCAGACCTCGTGGAACATGCTCTACGCCGCGATGCGCAACGCGCTGCCCGCCGGTGTCGTCCATGCGGGCGAGCGCCTGGCCGGCTTCGAGTCGGCCGGCCACCAGGTGACGGCGCTGTTCGAAGCCGATCACATGCTGCTGCAGTACCGCGTGCCCGGCGAGGACAGCGCATCCCCCAAGAACCTTTTATGGCTCGCATCACGTGCCCCCGCTTCACCGGCGGCGCGGCACGCACCAAGATACGGGGATGCGCACACCCCTTTCCATCCGGGCGGACCGCCTCTGGCAACGCCTCGAAACCCTGTCTTCCTTCACCCGCCCCGACGTTCCCTGGACGCGCCGGGCCTTTTCCGATGAATTCGACCGCGCCAGGCACTGGCTGCGCGGCGAGTTCGAGCAGGCCGGCCTCGCCGTCCGCATCGACGCCGCCGGCAACCTGATTGGCCGCCGCGAAGGCACGCAGCCCGGCCTGGCGCCGCTGGTCACGGGCTCGCATTGCGACACGGTGGTGGGCGGCGGGCGCTTCGACGGCATCCTGGGCGTGCTCGCCGGGCTCGAGGTGGCGCAATCGCTGCACGAAAGCGGCGTTGCGCTGCGCCACCCGCTCGAGGTGATCGACTTTCTCTGCGAGGAGCCCAGCGACTACGGCATTTCCTGCGTGGGCAGCCGCGCCTTCGCCGGCACGCTCGACGAGGCCATGCTGGCGTCGTGCAATGAACACGGCGAGAGCCTCGCGCAGGGCATGCAGCGCATCGGCGCGCGTCCCGACGCGCTGGCCGAGGCCGCCCGCGTGACCGGCGGTCGCGGTGGCGTGGCTGCATTCGTCGAACTGCACATCGAGCAGGGCCCGGTGCTGGAACGCGAAGGGCTGCCGATCGGCGTGGTCACCGACATCGTGGGCATCCGCCGCGTGGCGCTCACCGTGACCGGCCAGCCCGACCACGCCGGCACCACGCCGATGGACATCCGCCGCGACGCGCTGGTGGGCGCGGCCCGCCTGATCGACGCCGCGCACCGCGAGGCCGGCGCCATGGACGGCCGGCCGCACTACGTGGTGGCGACCATCGGGCGCATTGCGATGAGCCCCAACGTGCCCAACGCCGTGCCCGGCCGGGTCGACATGGTGCTCGAGGTGCGCAGCAATGCGCAGTCGGTGCTCGACGATTTTCCGGAGCGCCTGCTGGCGCTGTGCCGCGACGACTTCCAGCGGCTGCGCGTCGCCTGCGGCATGGCGCCGCTCACGCAGACGCCGCCCGTGAAGTGTTCCGACGAGGTCATGCGGGCCGTGGCCCGGGCCGCCGACGGCCTCGCGCTGCGGCACCGGGCGCTGCCCAGCGGCGCGGGCCATGACGCCATGCATGTGGCGGCCGCGGGGCCGATGGGGATGATCTTCATCCCCTGCCTCGACGGGCGCAGCCACTGTCCGGAAGAATGGGCCAGCCAGGCACAGGTGGCCACCGGCACGCAGGTGCTGGCGGAAACGCTCAGGGTGCTGGACGCGCGGTAGCCGCGCAGCACGCGGCGTTCGAGGCTTCCGCAGCCTCTGCAGCCCCCGCCGCCTCCGCTGCGTGGCCGGCTGCCACTACCGCATCGATCACCTGCCGCAGCCCCTTGGTCACCGGCTTGTCGTTGCGGGTGATCAGCGCCAGCGTGCGGTGCAGCGGCGGGTGCAGCGGGCGCAAGTCGAGCTCGGCATGGTGCCCCCGGCCCGTGACCGCCATCTTCGGCAGGATCGCCACGCCCAGCCCGGCCGCCACCATCGCCTTGATGGCTTCGACGCTGTCGAACTCCATGACCGGCGGCGACGTGCGGCCGCCGCGCCGCAGCCAGTCGTCGACGATGCCCCGCGCGCTGGCTTCGGAAACGAACTTCACGAGCGGCAGCGCGTCCAGCTCGCGCGCGGTGACCGTGTCCGGCCACCGGGTGCTGCCGCGCTGGCAGATGGCGACGAAGTCGTCCCGCAGGATCGGCGTGACCGCCAGCGCGCGCGACGACACCGGCAGCGTGACCAGAGCGGCATCGACCGAGTTGTCTTCCACGCGCCGCACGTAGCTCTCGGTGTTGCCGGTGCTCACGATGATGTTGAGCAGCGGATAGCGCGCGCGCAGGTCGCGCAGCACCGGCGGCAACAGGTACAGGCAGCTGGTGCCGCCCGTGCCCAGCCGCACGCGGCCCGCCACGCCCGCCGAATGGAAGGTGGCGGCGTTGATCGCGTTGGACAGCGCCGCCGTCACGTGCGGCAGCTCGGCCATCAGGTCCGCGCCGGCCGGCGTGGGGCCGATGCGGCGCCCGACCCGCTCGATCAGCCGGACGCCGAGGCGTCTTTCGAGCTGCTTGACCTGCACGCTGACCGCGGGTTGGGTCAATCCGAGGCGCTCGGCCGCGGCGGAAAAGCTGCCTGCTTCAAGAACAAGTGCAAAAGTGCGCAATTGCTCGAAATTAATGGACGAAGCCAAATTGTTTTTTATGGAGTGCATAACGATGCCCGGCTTCTTTTATGCATGTGGGAATACAAGAATGGTGCAGGGGAGGGGAAAAGAGCGAAACGCAATCGACTGAATTGCGAAACAAATGTCAATTCAAGTTGGCAATTGAACGGCGAAACCCCTTGAGTGTTTTCAAATGAAATCAAAGAGGGAGCATCGCATGCCGGACCTTATTTCCATCGAGGATCTTTCTCGGGGCGACATCGAACATATTTTTTCGAGCATCGACCACATACGGCGCTCGCCCGACGACTTTCGCCGGGCGCTGGCCGGCAAGGTGGTGTGCATGCTTTTCTTCGAGCCCAGCACGCGCACCCGCTGGAGCTTCGAGGCGGCGGCCCACCGCCTGGGCGCGCAGGTGCTGAGCGTTCCGGACGCGCGCAACACCCGGCTGGAACTGGGCGAGAGCCTGCTCGACACCACGCGCATGGCCGGCTTCTATTGCGACGCCGTGGTGGCTCGCCACGCGGACGACCGTGTCATGCAGCGGATCAAGGACACGATCCGCGTGCCGCTGATCAACGCGGGCGAGGGCCGCACGCAGCACCCCACGCAGACCTTGATCGACCTTTACACGCTGCGCGAGCATTTCGGCGGCATCGACAACCTGCACATCGGCATTGCGGGCGGCATCCGGTATTCGCGCGCCGCCAAATCGCTGATTGCGGGCTTGCGCAAGTTCAGCAATGTCCGGCTGCATGTGGTCGATGCGCCGCACGACGCCGACGAGGGCAGCGCATTTCCGCCGGCGCTGGGCGAATTGAACGGCGTGGCGCCGCTCGAATATCCGTCGATGAAGGAAATGATCGGCCATGTCGACATGGTGTACGTGGTGCGCGTGCAGCAGGAGAAATTCACCGATCCGGCCGCCTATGCGCGCCAATTGCAGAAGTGCCGGTTGCATCGTGGGCTGCTTTCGCGCGCCTCGGCAGGGCTCATCGTCATGCATTGCCTGCCGCGCACCGACGAGCTCGATGCCGACGTCGACGAGACGCCGCAGAACAAGTACTTCCAGCAGGCGCGCCATGGCGTGGCCGTGCGAAGCGCGACGCTGCTCCGCGCGCTGGGTCACCGCACGGCCAACCGGCTGATCGGCGCGAGCAGGCCATGCTGAGCACGCTGGTCCTGCCCGGGCTGGGCCTGTTCATCGGCACGGTGGCGGTGACGATCGGGGGCGGGGCCACGGCGGGCGTGCCGCTGCTGCTGCTCTTGGGGCATTCGGGCGCGCAGAGCATCGCCACCGTCAAGTTCGCGCTGCTCGGCTCCTTCGTGACCGGAGCGCTGGCGCACCGCGCAGTCGGTACCGGTACCCGTACCGGTGCCGCCAAGCCCGTCAGGCTGCCCTGGGTGACGTGGCCGCTCGCGGTGGTGGGTTCGGTCTCGGGCTCGCTGCTGGTGGTCGGCGTGGCCGACCGGGTGCTCAAGGTCGCGGTCGCGCTGTCGATGATCGTGATTCTCTGGATCACGCACCGCACCGCACCGACTTCTCGCAGCGCCCGCGAAATGCGAATGCCCGCTTGCCGCCGACGCCGGTGGGCGTGGCGGTGATCTTCGGGCTGTGCGTGTACTCGGGCTTCTTCGGTGCCGGCTTCGGCACCTTCCTGATCCTTGCGCTGATGCGCTGCTACGGCCTCACGTTCCGCGAAAGCGCGAGCGCCATGACCCGCATCAACCTGCTGGCGGTCGGGGCGTCGGTGCTCACCTTCGTCTCCAGCGGCGCCGTCGACTTTCGCCTGGGCGTTCCGCTGTTCATCGGGTGCGCGGCGGGCGGCCTGCTCGGCGCGTGGGTGGCGCGCGTGGCGGACCCGAAGCGCATGAAGACCGCGTTCCTGGTCTTCACGCTGCTGCTCGGCATCAAGCTGCTGTGGGAGGCGTCTGCCTGCCCGTAGCGCGACACCGTGAACAGAGTCAAAGCTGGTCGGTCGGCACGAACCAGGAGAACAGCAGCAGTTGCAGGCGCGTCAGCATGCTCGAGTCGGGCTCGCTGTCGAGCACCTCGTTGGTGACGTCGCCGGTGCCGACCCATTCCACGTTCTGGCCGTCGGGCTTGAGGGTCACGCGGTACACGCCTTCGATGTCGTCGAGCTGGTAGGCGAAGAGCAGCGCCTGCGTCAGGTCGAAGCTGCGCACGCGCACGCCGAACTCGGTGTTCAGCAGGGCCGAGCGCGGGTCGAGGTTCATGGAGCCGAGCAGCACCCATTGCCGGTCGACCAGCGCCAGCTTGGCGTGCAGCCGGCCGCGCGCCTTCTTCAGCAGGTCGCGGAACTGGCCGCTGCGCCGCAGCTGCTGGGTGCTCACCTCGTACAGGTTCACGCCCAGCTTGAGCATGTCCACGCGGTAGCGGTTGTAGTTGATGTTGACCAGCGGCTCGTCGCTGTCGGCCAGCGAGTTGGTGATCACGGTGATGTTCACGCCGTGCTCGCGCCCCATGCGGATGCGCTCCATGCCCTCGTCGCCCGGAATGAAGTAGGGCGAGATCACCACCACGTTCGAGCGCGCGGTGGCCAGCATCTCGTGGAAGCGGTGCGCCAGCGATTCGGTGGGCGTGGCCATGACGCCGAGCGCCTTGTTGGGGCTGTCGGCCGTGGCGTTCGCCTCGGCGCGCATCCATTTCAGCTCGGCCACGTTGGCCAGCTGCGCGCCCAGCGGCAGGTCGCCCAGCATGTCGGTGATGGGCAGCGGGTCGGGCGCAGGCGCGTGGGCGGGGGAGGTCGCTTCTTCGAAGTCGGCCTTCAGCTCGGCGGGCGTGCGGCTCGTGCCGGCCACCCGCTTGAGCGGGTAGACCACGTCGCTGTTCCAGTAGGTGTCGAAGACGTTGGCGGCCTCGGGCACCACGGGGCCGGCCAGCAGCAGCTCGAAGTCGATGAAGTTCGCGTTCTCGGCGCGCAGGAAGTACTCGTCGGCCAGGTTGCGGCCGCCCGCGATCATCATCGCGCCGTCGGCCACGAACAGCTTGTTGTGCATGCGGTGGTTGAGCCGGCGGAAGTCGGTGAAGAACTCCAGCCAGCGCCCCGACGAGTGGTCGCGCATGTTCACGAAGGGGTTGAACAGCCGCACCTCGGCATTCGGCTCCGAGGCCAGGCCGAGCAGCAGGCGGTCCATGCCGGCCGTGTAGAAGTCGTCGAGCAGCAGCCGCACGCGCACGCCCCGGCGCGCGGCATTGCGCATTTCGCGCAGCAGCAGGCGCCCGGTCTTGTCGTTGCCGAGCTGGTAGGTCTGGATGTCGAGCGACGACCTGGCGCGCCGCATGAGCTCGAGCCGCGCGTCGAGCGCGAACGACGCCTCGATCAGCGGCCGCATGCTCGACAGCCCGTCGGGCGGCGAGTTCAGGCTCGTGGCCGCGCGGCCGAGTTCGGTGGACTGGGAGGCCGCGATGGCGAGCGTCGGCGCTTCGGGCGCGCGCGGCGGAAGTCCGGCGCAGGCGGTCAGCGCGAAGGCGGCCGCCAGGGTCATCAGGCGCAGCGCCGGGCCACGCAGCGCGGGAAACAAAAGGGCAATGAGCTTGAACATGGAGGCGGCCAGCGCACGGGGCGTGCGGGCGGCATCGTAGCTGCTTCGCCTTGGAAAAGAGACGTAATTTCACAACGCAACGCCCTTCACGCAGGTTGGAATTTGCGTGAATCGTTAACTTCCACCCAATACAATGAGAATAGTTCTTAATTGTGTTTGAGGTCGGTTTTCCTATGAAGAAGTTTGTGGCGCGGCGCAAGGCCGCTTCGGTGCTGGTCGGATGCCTGGCAATCTACGCGCAGCACCAGGTGCTGGCCCAGTCGGCGAACACCGGCTCGTTGCCTGAAGTGCGGGTGGACGCCAATGCCGAGGCCGAGACGGCCACCTCCGCCGTCATTGGCTACCGCGCGAAGAACGCGGTCACCGCCACCAAGACCGACACGCCCTTGGCCGAGACGCCGCAATCGGTGACGGTGGTCACGCGCGACCAGATGGTCGACCAGGGCGCCACCAGCCTGCAGGACGCGCTCAGCTACGCCGCCGGCGTGCGCTCCGACGCCTACGGTGTCGACTCCCGCTCCGACGGCTTCTCGGTGCGCGGCAGTGACGCGTCCGTGTACCTCGACGGACTGCAGACCTATTCCTCGGGCTACTACACCGCCACCGCGCGCCCCGACCCCTACACGCTGGAGCGCCTGGAAGTGCTGCGGGGGCCGGCCGGCATGCTGTTCGGCGCGGGCACGGCGGGCGGCGTGGTCAACATGGTCAGCAAGCGCCCGCAGCAGCAGGCGTACCGCGAAGTGGGCGTGCAGATCGGCTCGTTCGGCCGCAAGCAGGTGCAGGCCGACCTCACCGGCCCGCTGACGGCCGACGGCGCGTGGTCGTACCGGCTGGTGGCGTTGCAGCGCAAGTCCGACACGCAGGTCGACTACGTGCCCGACGACCGCTCGCTCATCATGCCGTCGCTTTCCTGGCGCCCCAATGCCGCGACCTCGCTGACGCTGCAGGGCCTGTGGCAGAAGGACAAGACCGGCAGCACCGCGCAGTTCCTGCCCTGGCAGGGCACCATCCTGGCGAACGTCAACGGCCGGCTGCCGTCCAGCCGCTTCATCGGCGAACCGGGCGACGGCTACGACACCGAGCGCAAGACCTTCGGCTGGCAGTTCGAGCACCGCTTCAACGACGACTGGACCTTCCGCCAGAACTTCCGCACGTCGCGCACGTACAACGACTCGCACTACCACTACGCCGACTTCTTCTCGCTGCCCGGCGGCTGGGGCCTGGACCCGGTCGGCCAGCGCCTGATCGGCCGCATCAACTCCAAGTCGCTGGCCTGGACCCGCATGACCGGCGTGGATAACCACGTCGAGGGCCACTTCGACACCGGCGCGGTGCGCCACACGCTGCTGATGGGCGCCGAGTATTCGCGCCAGCGCCAGGACAAGATCGACGGCTCCGCCTACAGCGCCATCGACGCCTATGCGCCGGTCTACGGCATCGGCTACGTGCCGGTGACCGAGTTCACCAACCGGCCCCGCACCACCCAGCGCAACGCCGGCGTCTACGTGCAGGACCAGATGAAGCTGGACAACTGGATCTTCGTGGCCGGCCTGCGCTACGACCGCAGCACCTCCGGCACGGCGGGCAGCGATTCGGAGACCACCAGTGCCACCTCGCGCCGCCTGGGCGTGATGTACACGCTGCCGTCGGGCTGGTCGCCGTACCTGAGCTACACCGAATCCTTCACCCCGCAGGCAGGAACCAACGCCGAGGGCAACCTGTTCAAGCCGTTGCGCGGCGAGCAGGTCGAAGCCGGCGTCAAGTACCAGCCCGCGGGCTCGGCGACGAGCTTCACCGCCTCGGTGTTCTCGCTCAAGGAAAAGAACCGCATCGTCTCCGACAGCACCAACCCGAACTACGGCCGCCAGGTCGATGCCACCAAGAACAAGGGCGTCGAGCTCGAGCTCAAGACCACGCTGGCGCGCGATGTCGACCTGATCGCCAACTACACCAACATCGACGTCGATCGCAAGCTCACCGAGCAGCCGCGCAACCAGGTGTCGATGTGGGGCAAGTACCGCTTCTCCATCGCCGGCGTGCCGGGCTTCTCGGCCGGTGCCGGCGTGCGCTACATGAGCGGCTTCACGGACGTCGACGGCACCAGCGCGGGTCCGCGCGTGCCTTCCGTGACGCTGGTGGACCTGATGCTGGCGTACGAGTCGGCCAAGTGGCGCTACGCCCTGAACATCAACAACGCGACCGACAAGACCTACTTCAGCACCTGCCTCTCGCGCGGCGACTGCTGGTACGGCGCACGCCGCAGCGTGGTGGCGAGCGCCACCTACCGTTTCTAAAATAAGGTCTACGACCGAAGCCACCACGACGACATGAACAGCCGAAAAATCAAGACCTGGGCCTGGGTGCACAAGTGGAGCAGCCTCGTGTGCACGGTGTTCATGCTGCTGCTGTGCCTGACGGGCCTGCCGCTCATCTTCCACCACGAGATCGGCCACCTGCTGGGCACCGAGGTCGAGGCGCCGAAGATGCCGGCCGGCACGCCGCGCATCAGCTTGGACCGCGTGCTCGACATCGCGAAGGCGCAGCACCCCGAGCGCGTGGTGCAGTTCGTCTCGCAGCCCGAGGACGACGACGGCCTGTGGTTCGTCACGCTCACGCCCACGCCGGCGCCCACGGACGACTTCAAGTCGATCGCGGTCGATGCGCGCACGGGCACCATCCTCGCGCAGCCCAAGTTCGACGAGGGCTTCATGTACGTGATGTTCAAGCTGCACGTCGACCTGTTCGCGGGCCTGCCGGGCAAGCTGTTCCTCGGCTTCATGGGCCTGCTGCTGCTGGTGGCCATCGTCTCCGGCGTGGTGCTGTATTCGCCGTTCATGCGCAAGCTCGACTTCGGCACGGTGCGCCGCGAGAAGCGCCCGCGCCTGAAGTGGCTCGACCTGCACAACCTGCTGGGCGTCGTCACGCTGGTGTGGCTGTTCGTGGTGGGGTCGACCGGCATGATCAACACCTGGGCCGACCTGCTCATCAAGTACTGGCAGTACGACCAGCTCAGCGCGCTGCTCACGCCCTACAAGAACGAGCCGGTGGTGGCCGTGAACGAGCGCGCCTCGGTGCAGCGCTCGATGGACGCCGCGCTGCAGCACGCGCCCGGCATGAAGCTGTCGTTCATCGCGTTCCCCGGCACCTCGTTCTCCAGCCCGCACCACACCACCTTCTTCGTGCGCGGCAGCGAGCCCTTCACCTCGAAGCTCTTCCAGCCGGTGCTGGTCGACGCCAAGACGGCGCAGGTGTCGGCCTCGCCCAAGCTGCCCTGGTACCTCACGGCGCTGCTGGTGTCGCAGCCGCTGCACTTCGGCGACTACGGCGGCATGCCGATGCAGATCATCTGGGCGCTGCTCGACGTCGCCACCATCATCGTGCTGGGCAGCGGCCTGTACCTGTGGCTCAAGCGGGGAAACACCGTGCCCGTGGCCAGCAAGGCCAAGCCCGCGGCGCATGAAGCGCCGCAGCTCCCGGGCCCCTCGCAACCCGAGCCGGCACCGGCCATGAAGGTGCAGGCATGAAGGAGCACCAAGGCTTCTGGCGCATGTGGGGCTGGCCGATCGCGCTGGGCCTGCTGACGACCTTCGGGCTGATCTCCGCGCTCTTCAGCGACGGCGGGCTGGGCGACATCCTGGCGTGGATCACGCTGGGCATCCCGGTCGCGGTCTGCGCCTGGTTCGGCTGGCGCAAGGCACCCGCCCGCTAGTTTTCCCTGAGCGTCGCGCCATCGCGACACGAACGGCATCGCGCCGACGCAGAATCGGCGCGATGAACCTCGCTCCCGCTGCTTCGGTCGCCCTCGTCGGTTCCGCCTGCCTGCTGGTGCTGGGCGCACCGCCTGTCGTGCAAGCCCAGGAGGTCCAACAGGCTGAACCAGCGTCTCCGGCCGAGCCTGCCGAAGGCAGCCCGCGCCTGCGGGAAATCACCGTCTCCACGCCGCGCGGCGACGTCACGCCCTTCAACGTGCCCGGCTCGGTCGACCGCGTCGACGGCAGCGAGATGCGCGACAGCCGCCTGCAGGTCAATCTCTCCGAAAGCCTTGGCGCCGTGCCGGGGCTGCAGGTGCAGAACCGCTTGAACTACGCGCAGGACCTGCAACTGTCCGTGCGCGGCTTCGGCGCGCGCTCGACCTTCGGCGTGCGCGGCGTGCGGCTGTATGTCGACGGCATTCCGGCCACCTTGCCCGACGGGCAGGGCCAGACCTCGAACATCGACATCGGCTCGGTGGACCGTGTCGAGATCCTGCGCGGGCCTTTTTCCGCGCTGTACGGCAACTCCTCGGGCGGCGTGCTGCAGGCTTTCACCGCGTCGGGCGAAGGGCGGCCCCGGCTGTCGTATTCGCTCGCGGGCGGCAGCTTCGGCACCTGGCGGCAGTCGCTGCAGCTCAGCGGCGCGCAGGGCGCGGTCGACTACCTGCTGGACGCGAGCCGCTTCCACACCGACGGCTGGCGCGAGCACAGCGCCGCGCGGCGCGACATCGCCAACGGCAAGCTCGGCATTGCGCTGGACAACGGCGACAAGCTCACGCTGGTGATGAACAGCGTGCGCATCGACGCACAGGACCCGCTGGGCCTCACGGCCGACCAGTACACACTGGCGCCGCGCAACGCGCCGCTGGCCACGCAATACAACACGCGCAAGACGGTAGAGCAGACGCAGGCCGGCCTGCTCTACGAGCGGCGCATCGACGCCGGGCAGGGCTTGCGGCTGATGGTCTACGGTGGCGAGCGCAAGACCACGCAGTACCAGTCGATTCCGCCGTCGGCGCAGCAGAACCCTTTGCATGCGGGCGGGGTGATCGACCTGTCGCGGCAGTACGGCGGCATCGACATCCGCTGGAACGCCGCGCTGACCCTGGCCGGCCGGCCCTTCGACGTGGTGGCGGGCCTGGGCTACGACAGCCTGCGCGAGAAACGCCGCGGCTACGAGAATTACCTGGGCCCCGTCTCGGCGCCGGTGCTGGGCGTGCAGGGCCGGCTGCGGCGCAACGAACTCAACGAGGTCTGGAACCTCGACCCCTATGCCCAGGCCACCTGGCGCTTCACCGAGCGCTGGACGCTGGAAGCCGGCGTGCGCCGCAGCAGCGTGCACTTCAACTCGCAGGACCGCTACATCGTGGGCACGAACCGCGACGACAGCGGCAGCGCGCGCTACAGCAAGACACTGCCCGTGGCCTCGTTGCGCTACCAGGCCACGCCCGACCTGGCGCTGTACGGCTCCATCGGCCGCGGCTTCGAGACGCCGACGCTCAACGAGCTCTCGTACCGCGCGAACGGCGCCAGCGGCCTCAACTTCGCATTGCGCCCGTCGGTGAACGACAGCGTCGAGGTCGGCGCCAAGGCCCGGCTGGCGGGCGGCCTGCTGACGGCGGCGCTGTTCCAGACCCGCACGCGCGACGAGATCGTGACGGACACCAACGTCGGCGGGCGCGCGACCTTCCAGAACGCCGGGCGCACGAAGCGCAATGGCTTCGAGCTGGGCTGGCAGCACGAGAGCGCCAACCACTGGCGCACGCAGCTGGCCTACACGTGGCTCGACGCGACCTACCGCGATGCCTTCTGTTCGCCGTCGCCGTGCAACAGCACGAACACGGTGGCGGCGGGCAACCGCATTCCGGGCATCGCGCGGCAGTCGCTGTTCGCCTCACTGGGGTGGGTGCCGCCCGAGGGCTGGCGTGCGGGTGTGGAGATGCGCGCGCTGGGGCGCATCCAGGCCAACGACGTGAACACCGCCGTGGCTTCGGGCTATGCGGTCGCGGCGGTGTATGCCGGCTATCTGAAGAAGTGGGAGCGCTGGGAGTTCAACGCCTTCGCGCGTGTCGACAACCTGTTCGATCGGCGCTATGTGGGCTCGGTGATCGTCAACGAAGGCAACGGCCGTTACTACGAACCTGCGCAGGGGCGCAACTGGACGGTGGGAATGAGCGGCGCGTATCGGTTCTGAGGCAGGATCCGGGCACGCCCGAATCAAAGAAAACGGCGGGCAATGCCCGCCGTTTCTCATCGTGTCGTGCCGCGCTCAGAACGCCGCAGGCCGCCACTTCAGCAGCCGCTTCTCGAGCGAACTCAGCAGGAAGTCCGCTGCCAGCGCAACCACCGCCAACACGATCATCGCCGCGAACACGCCGCTGGCATTGAACGCGCCTTGCGCCGTCGAGATCAGCAGGCCGATGCCTTCCTTGGCGCCGAGGAACTCGCCCACCACCGCACCGACCAGCGCGAAGCCGAAGCTCACGTGCAGGCTCGCCAGGATCCACGACATGGCCGACGGAATGACCACCGCCATCGTGACCTGCCGCGGCGAAGCGCCGAGGATCTGCGCGTTCGCGATCATGTACTTGTCGGCTTCGCGCACGCCCTGGAAGGCGTTGCCGAAGACCACGAAGAACACCATCACCACCGCCAGCGCCACCTTGGAGGCCATGCCCAGGCCCAGCGCGATCACGAAGATCGAGCCGAGCACCACGCGCGGGATCGAGTTGGCGATCTGGATGTAGAGGCTGAACACGTCCGACAGCAGCTTGTTGCGGCCCAGCACGATGCCGCACAGCACGCCGGCGATCGAGCCGATCAGAAAGCCGATGACCGTCTCTTCGAGCGTCACCGCGACCTGCATCCACAGCGAGCCTTGCGAAGTGCCGTCGCGCATCCACTCCACGAGCTGGTCGTAGATCATCGAGGGCATCGAGTAGAAGAAGGGGTCGATCCACTTCAGGCGCGCCGCGATTTCCCAGCCGCCGAGCGCGACCACCAGCACCACCAGCCGCAGCGCGATGATCATGCGGCGCCGGCCGCGGATGGCGGCCTGCGCGACTTCGGATTCGCGTGCCAGCGCGGCGTCGCTCAGCGAAGAGGGCAGCACGGCTGCCGTGGGGGTGGTGGAGGAGGGCGTCATGGTCTTCGTGGCTGTTGTCGCTGTTGTGGTCCCTGTCGTGGGTGCGGCGTTCATTGGATGACCACTTCCTCGCGCAGGTCGTCCCAGATGTGCTTCGAGAGTTCGATGAACTGCTTGTCGTAGCGCACCTGCGACATGACGCGCGGGCGCGGCAGGTCGATCTCGTACACGCGCTTGAGCGTGGCGGGGCGCGCCGACAGCACGAACACGCGGTCGGCCAAGGCGATGGCTTCCTCGAGGTCGTGCGTGACGAACACCACGCTGCCGCCGTTGCCCGACCACAGCTGCAGCAGCTCGTCCTGCATCAGCGTGCGGGTCTGCATGTCGAGCGCGGAGAAGGGCTCGTCCATCAGCAGGATCTCGGGGTTGTTGATGAAGGTCTGCGCCAGCGCCACGCGCTTGCGCATGCCGCCCGAGAGCTGGTGCGGGTAGTGCTTGCCGAACTTCGACAGGCCCACGCGGTGGATCCAGTCCTGCGCGAGCGCCATCGCTTCCTTCTTCGGCTTGCCGCGGAAGATCGGGCCAGCCGCCACGTTGTCTTCCACGCTGCGCCACGGGAACACCGCGTCGGCCTGGAACACGAAGCCGATGCGCGGATCCACGCCGTTCACGGGCTGGCCCATCACGCGCACGTCGCCCACCGTGGGCTTGAGCAGGCCGGTGATCATGTTCAGCGTGGTCGACTTGCCGCAGCCCGTGGGCCCGACGATGGCGACGAACTCGCCGCGCGCCACCGACATGCTGAAGTTGCGCAGCGCCACGGTGGCGTTGCCGTCCTGCGAGATGAAGCGCAGCGAGACGTCGTGGAAGTCGATCGCCGAGGTGACCGCGCTCTGGCTGCCGGGAGGTGTTCCGTTGCGCATGGTCACTTCGCCGCCACGGCCGCGTTGGCCAGGTACGCGTTGCTGTAGGTCTTGGACAGGTCGATGTTCTTGCTCTTCACCAGCGGCTTGTAGGTGGCGAGCACCTTCAGCACGGTCTCGGGGCCGCCGGCGGGCATCTTGGCGTCGGTGGTGAACATCGGCAGCGACGCCTTCAGCGCCTGCACGTAGAGCTCCTTGTCGCTGCCGTAGTAGTCGCGCGGCACCTTCTCGGCGATGTCTTCCGCGCTGTGCGTGTGGATGTATTCCATGGTGCGCGCGAAGGCGTGGGCCAGCTTGGTGGCTTCGGCCTTGTGCGACTCGGCCCAGGTGTTCTGCACGTACAGGCTGGCCGCGGGGTACAGGCCGCCGAGCGCCTTCACCGTGTCGGGCTCGGTGCGCAGGTCGACCAGTACCTTGGCGTCGCCGGTCTTGAGCAGCTGCGACACGGTGGGCTCGGTGGTCATGCCGGCCTGGATGCGGTCCTGCTTCATCGCGGCGATGAAGGTGTTGCCGGCGCCCACGGGCAGCAGCGAGTAGTCCTTGGAAGCCACGCCGGCGCGGTCGGCCAGGTAGCGCGTGAGGAAGTCGGTGGACGAGCCCAGGCCCGTCACGCCCAGCGTCTTGCCGCCCTTGGCGTCGGCCATGGTCTTGAAGCCGGCAGCCGCGGCCTTGGTCGAGACCATTTCCACCTCGCCCGGCACCTTGCAGAACACGGCGATGGCCTGGATCTCCTTGCCCTTGCTCTGCAGGTCGATGGTGTGGTCGTAGAAGCCCACCACGCCTTGCACGGCGCCGGCGATCAGCTGGTTCTCCGCATCGACGCCCGCGGGCTGCGACTGCAGCTCGACGTTCAGGCCCTCGTCCTTGAAGTAGCCCAGCGCCTCGGTGAGCTTGGCCGGCAGGTAGATGATCTTGTTGATGCCGCCCACCATGATGGTGATGGGCGCGTCGGCGGCCTGCGCGAGCGGGGCGGTGGCGGCGAAGGCGGTGCACAGGGCTGCGGCGACCAGGGTGCGGCGGGTGGCGAAAATGGCGGACATGGCGGGTTGTGTCTCCGAGAGGGGTTGTTCGACAGGTCCAGTCTAGGAATCGGCATCCTTCGGCCAGCTTTCAGCGGCCCGCGCGATTCGTCATGGTTATCCCTAGGCCGGCACGCGGTGCGTCATGCTTCCTAGAATCCACGGCCACCACCGCCCCCGCCATGAAGCTGCTGCTCGTCGAAGACAACCCGCAACTCGCGCACTGGCTTTCCAGCCTGCTGCGCGAGCAGGACTTCGTGGTCGACCATGTGGCCGACGGCGAGGCGGCCGACCTGCTGCTGGCGCAAGCGAGCTACGACGTGGTGCTGCTCGACCTCAACATTCCGGGCCTGCCGGGCAAGGCCGTGCTGCGCCGGTTGCGCGAGCGCGGCGACGAGGTGCCGGTGATCATCCTCACGGCCACGGCGTCGCTCGACCAGAAGGTGCTGTGCCTGGAGATCGGCGCCGACGACTACCTCGTGAAGCCCTTCGAAATCCGCGAGCTGGTGGCGCGCATCAAGGTGCTGGTGCGCCGCCAGATGCCGGGCAAGGCCAACGACATCGCGTGCGGCGACCTGCGCTACGACCTGCGCACGCGGCAGTTCACGCTGGCCGCCGAAGAGCTGGCGCTGCCCCCGCGCGAGCGCACGCTGCTGGAGACGCTGATGCTGAAGGCGGGCAGCACGGTGTCCAAGCAGGCGCTGATCGATGCGATCTTCGGGCTCGACGACGAGCCGAGCGCGGATGCGGTGGACATCTACATTCACCGGCTGCGCAAGAAGCTCGAGACGAGCCAGGCGACGATCATCACGCTGCGCGGCGTGGGGTATCTGCTGCGCACGCGCCAGGAAGACTGAAGGCGCCTGGATGAAGCGTGCCAGCCTTCGCCTGCGCCTTGCGCTGTGGCTGCTGCTGCCGCTGTCGGTGTTCGTGGCGATTTGCGGCTACCTCAACTGGCGCAACGCCGCGGAGGTGGCCGACTACGTGCAGGACCACGACCTGCTTTCTTCCGCCAAGGTGCTGTCGGACCGCCTGATCTGGGAGGGCGACGACGTGCAGGCCAGCGTGCCACCGTCGGCCTTGAGCCTGTTCGTGTCGCCCGAGCGCGACCGCGTGTTCCTCGGCGTGACCGGCGCCAACGGCGAGTTGCTGGCGGGCTCGCCCGACTTCCCGTTGCCCGCCGTGCGCAAGCCCGAGGGCGTGGACCGCGCGCAGTGGTACGACACGCACTTTGCCGGTGTGCCACTGCGTGCCGTGGTCACCACGCGCGCGATGTACGAGGCCGGCGGTGCGCGCGACATCACCATCGCCGTGGGCAAGACCGAGGGCAGCCGCGACCACATGCTGCGCACGCTGTGGTGGCCGTCGATGGAATACCTGCTGATCGCGCTGGTGCTCGCCATTGCGCTCGCCGTGGCGGCGTTGACGCTGGAGCTGCGCCCGATCGTTCGGCTGAGCCAGCAGCTCGCGCAGCGCGATCCGCTGCACCTCGACCTCGTGGTGGACCCGGCCGCGCTGCACAGCGAGTTGCGGCCCGTGGCCGACACCATCAATCGCTTCGTGGGACAGCTGAAGGCGCACTCCGAAGCGCAGCGGCGCTTCATAGCCGACGCCGCGCACCAGTTGCGCACGCCGCTTGCAATGCAGGCCTCGCAGATCGAGTTCGCGCGCTACACGCGCCAGCACCGCGGCGAGTGGGATACGCGCCGCGCCGACATGGACGCGATGTGGGTGGCCATGCAGACCAGCAACCGGCGGCTGGTCGACGTGACCAACAAGCTGCTGCTGCTCGCGCAGGCCGAGCACGGCGACGCGCACACGCGGCTCGAACGGGTCGATCTTTCGGCCGTGGCGCTGCGCTGCGTCGAGCAGCTCGCCGCGCTGGCGGACCGGCGCCGCATCGACCTGGGGTTGGAAGCAACGCCGTGCGCCGTCGTGCTGGCGCAGCCCGCGCTGCTCGACGCGCTCACCGGCAACCTGCTCGACAACGCGCTGCGCTACACGCAGGAAGGCGGTCGCGTGACCGTCGGCGTGCGGCAGCTGGAAGGCGGGGCGGTGGAACTGACGGTGGAAGACAACGGCCCGGGCATTGCGCCCGAGGTGCGCGAACGTGTGTTCGAGCGCTTCTACCGCGTGGCCCAGGACACCGAGGGAACGGGGCTGGGCCTGGCCATCGTGCGCGAGATCGCGCGGGCCTTCGATGCGAACGTGAACCTGGCAGCCAACCCGCGCGAGGCGAGCGGGCTGCTGGTCACGGTGCTTTTTCCGCCAGCCGGGCCGGCGGAAAAAGCGGCGTAGGCCTTACAGGCCGGCGGCTGCGCGCAGGGCAGGGGCCTGCGTCGTCGCTTCCCAGGTGAACTCGGGCTCTTCGCGGCCGAAGTGGCCGTAGGCGGCGGTCTTCTGGTAGATAGGGCGCAGCAGGTCGAGCATCTGGATGATGCCCTTCGGACGCAGGTCGAAGTGCTCGCGCACGAGTTCGGCGATCTTCTCGTCGGAGATCACGCCGGTGCCTTCGGTGTAGACCGTGATGTTCATCGGCTCGGCCACGCCGATCGCGTAGGCCACCTGGATCTGGCACTGGCGTGCGATGCCGGCGGCCACGATGTTCTTGGCCACGTAGCGCGCGGCGTAGGCGGCCGAGCGGTCGACCTTCGACGGGTCCTTGCCCGAGAACGCGCCACCGCCGTGCGGGCAGGCGCCGCCGTAGGTGTCCACGATGATCTTGCGGCCGGTGAGGCCGCAGTCGCCTTGCGGGCCGCCGATGACGAAACGGCCGGTCGGGTTGATCAGGAAGCGCGTGTCCTTCAGCCATTCCTTCGGGAGCACCGGCTTGATGATCTCTTCGATGATGGCTTCGTTGAACGAGGCCTTCATCTTGGTTTGCGTCTCGCTCTGGTCAGGATGGTGCTGCGTGGACAGCACCACGGTGTCGATGCTGTGGGGCTTGCCGTCCACGTAGCGCATCGTGACCTGGCTCTTGGCGTCGGGGCGCAGGAAAGGCAGGCGGCCGTCCTTGCGCAGCTGGGCCTGGCGCTCCACGAGGCGGTGCGCGTAGTAGATGGGCGCGGGCATCAGCTCGGGCGTTTCGTCGCAGGCGTAGCCGAACATCAGGCCCTGGTCGCCGGCGCCGGTGTTCAGGTGGTCGTCGGACGCGTGGTCCACGCCCTGGGCGATGTCGTTGGACTGCTTGTCGTAGCAGACCATCACGGCGCAACCCTTGTAGTCGATGCCGTAGTCGGTGTTGTCGTAGCCGATGCGCTTGATGGTGTCGCGCGCCACCTGGATGTAGTCGACGTGCGCGTTGGTGGTGATTTCACCCGCGAGCACCACCAGGCCGGTGTTGGTCAGGGTTTCGGCGGCCACGCGGCTGCGGGGGTCCTGCTCGAAGATCGCGTCCAGGATGGCATCCGAGATCTGGTCGGCAACCTTGTCGGGGTGGCCTTCGGAAACGGATTCGGAAGTGAAGAGAAAATCGTTCGCCATTTGTTCAAACTCCTTGAAGTGATTTGGCGCGTTGCCAACTCTGCGGAGCCCTGGCGAACGCTTTAGCAGATGCCGACGAATCGACGGGGGGCACAATCGCCATGCGCTTGTGTTTGTCGCCCTGCAAGTTGTTCCGTAACTCGGCGACAATTTGGATTCTATTCGAGCCGCGCATACCATGCGCGCGCGTCCGTTTTTTGACCACCCCCTCCCGCTTCAATGATCACCCTGTTTCGCCTGCTCGCCCGCGTGCCGATGCCATTGATGCATTGGTTCGGCGCCATGCTGGGCTGGCTGGTCTGGTGGAGCGCGCCGGGCTATCGCCGCCGCTTCAAAGCCAATG
This sequence comes from Variovorax sp. OK212, assembly GCF_900112425.1. GTDB lineage: Bacteria > Pseudomonadota > Gammaproteobacteria > Burkholderiales > Burkholderiaceae_C > Variovorax. Next base: position 559,829 of record NZ_FOLP01000001.1, read on the forward strand.
CCGAGAGCGCGGGTTTCGGGCCCGATCAATACCGCCCCGCCATCTCCGCCGCCGGCAAGATGGCCTCCGAACTGCCCTGGCTGTGGCTTCGGCCCCACGGTGAGACCGTGCTGAACCGCGTGGTCCGCTGGGAGGGCGTCGAGGCCTTCGAGGCCGCCATGCAGGCGAAGAAGGGCGTGATCCTGGTGGCGCCGCACCTCGGCAGCTGGGAAATGTGCGGCCAGGCCATCGGCGAGCGCTTCCTGGCGGCCTACGGGCCCATCACTGCGCTGTTTCGACCGGCGCGCAAGAAATGGATGGCTGACCTGATCGCCGCCGGCTCGCGCGACCGGCCCGGCCTGCAGACGCTCCCCACCAACAACACCGGCGTGCGCGGCCTGATCCGCACGCTGCGCGGCGGCGGCTACACCGGCATCCTGCCCGACCAGGTGCCGCCCCTCGGACAAGGCGTCTGGGCGCCGTTCCTGGGCCGCCCCGCCTACACCATGACCTTGCTTCCCCGCCTTGCCCAACAAACCGGTGCGGCCTGCTTCCTGAGCGTGTGCGAACGGCTGCCGCGCGGCGCGGGCTACGTGATCCGCTTCGAGCCGATCGTCGGCACCGCGCTGACCGACGCGTCGGCGCCCGTCGAGGACGCCGCCGCCGCCATGAACGACGCCATCGGCCGGCTGATCCACAGCCTGCCCGGCCAGTACGTGTGGGACTACGCCCGCTACAAGGAGCCGCGCGCCGAGCGCGTGGCCGCCGCCACCGGGGAGGCCGCATGAGCTTCGGTTCCCGACTCGGCATCGGCTTCATGCGCGCGATCGCACCGCTGCCGCTGCCCCTCGTGCGTGGTTTCGGCGCATTTCTCGGCCGCATCCTGCACACCGTCGCCGTGCCGCGGCGGCGCGTGGTCGACACCAACCTGGCCGTCTGCTTCCCCGAGAAATCGGAGGCCGAGCGCCGCGCCATCGCGCGCGAGACCTTCGTCTTCGTCGCCCAGTCGTGGCTCGACCGCGGCTGGCTCTGGCATGCGTCCGAGAAGGTGGTGGCGAGCCGGCTGAAGGTGGTGGGCGCGGCCTCCGAGATCCGTGAGATCGCCGACGGCGACGCGCCGATGATCCTGTTCGCGCCGCACTTCTACGGCCTCGACGCCGCGGCCACCGCGCTGACCATGCACACGGCGCGCCCCTCGGCCACCATCTACACGACCCAGCGCGACCCGATGGTCGACGCCTGGATCCGCGAAGGCCGCACGCGCTTCGGCGACGTGGCCGCGCTCAACCGGGTCGACGGCATCAAGCCGGTGCTGCAGGGCCTGCGCAAGGGCGGCCTGCTGTACCTGCTGCCCGACATGGACTTCGGGCGCGACCAGACCATCTTCGTGCCGTTCTACGGCGTGCAGGCGGCCACCGTGCCGTCGCTCTCGCGCTTCGCGCGGCTGGGCAAGGCCAAGGTGGTGCCGGTGGTGTCGAAGCTCACGCCGGGCGGCTACGAGATCCAGGTGCTGCCGACCTGGCAGAACTTTCCCACGGACGATGTCGAGGCCGACACGGCGCTCATGAACGAGCGCCTGAAGGGCTACATCGACACGATGCCGTCCCAGTACTACTGGGTGCACCGCCGCTTCAAGACCCGCCCGGAGGGCGAGCCTTCCATCTACTGATTGCGACTGATCGCCGGCAGGTTGCCGGCTGCAGGCGCGCTACAGGTCGCGCTGCAGGAAGCCCTCGATCTCGCGGGCGACCAGCTGCGGCTGCTCGTGCACGATCCAGTGGGTCGCATCCGGCACCTTCTTGACCTCGAGCCTGGGCACGTAGTCCTCGAGCCCTTCGAGCAGGCCCGGCAGCAGAGCCGCGTCGTCGAGCGCCCAGAACACGAAGGTCGGCACGTCCACCGTGAGGCGCTCGCGCGGCAGCACCGGGATGCTGTCGATGGTCCCGCCCGGCAGCGGCGGCTTCATCGGCGTCACGCGGTACAGGTTGCACGCGCCCGTGAGGCCCGCGCCCCAGACCTCGCGGTACTGCTGCTTCACCTCTTCGGTGAGCCAGCCGAAGCCGTCGGGGCCGGCCTTCATCAGCAGGAAGAAGGGCCACATGCGCTTGAAGTCGTCGGCCGCGAGCAGCGCCTCGGCGTCGGGGCGCGCGAGGAAATGCATGTACGCGCTGGCCTGCTGCTGCGCCGGGTTGTTGCGCAGCTCGCGGGTGAAGGTGCCCGGGTGCGGCGAATTGATGATGACCAGCTTGCCGACCTGCGCCGGGAACGCGTTGGCATAGCCCCAGCCGAAGGCGCCGCCCCAGTCGTGGGCCACCAGCGCGGCCATGCGGCCGTCGGCGCTCTCGGTGGCCACGAGCTGCTGGATGTCCTGGATCAGCAGCTGCGGCTTGTAGGCCGCCACGTCGCTCGGCGCGCTCGATTTCTCGAAGCCGCGCAGGTTGGGCGCCACGCAGCGGTAGCCGCCGTGGGCGGGGTCCGAGAAGTACGCCAGCAGTTCGTCCCAGATGAACGCGGCCTCGGGAAAGCCGTGCAGGAACACCATCAGCGGCTGGCCCGGCTTGCCGGCCGCGCGGCAACTCAGGGTGGTGCCGTTGGGCAGGCTGCGTTGGAAGGTCTCGATCATGCTCGTTGTCTCCTTGGGTTGACTTTCGCTATTCTTTTGATAGTGAACTACGCACGCTGGACGGCCGTTGCAGCCTGTTCGGATATCAGGCCTCTTCGGGTGGCTCCGGCGGTTCCGACGGCTGCGCCGGTTCGGCCGGTGCCGTTGCCGGGGCGGTGGCACCTTCGGGGTGCACCCATCGCCACAGCAGCTCGGCGGCCTCGCCGACGCCTTGCTTCTTCAGCGCCGAGAACAGTTTCACCTCGCCGCCGCCGGCGTTCAGTCGCGTAATCGACAGCACCTTGGCGGCCTCGGTGCGCGTGAGCTTGTCGGACTTGGTCAGCAGCACGAGGAACTTCAGGCCTTTCTCCACGCGCGGGCGGATCACGTCGAGCAGGATCTCGTCGAGCTCGGTCAGGCCGTGGCGCGGGTCGCACATGAGCACCACGCCGCGCAGGCTTTCGCGCGTCATCAGGTAGTTGCCCATCACGCGCTGCCAGCGCAGCTTGGCTTCCTTGGGCACGGCCGCATAGCCGTAGCCGGGCAGGTCGGCGAGCACCGCGTCGTCGACCTTCTGCTTGCCGATGCCGAACAGGTTGATGTGCTGCGTGCGGCCCGGTGTCTTCGATGCGAAGGCCAGGCGCGTCTGCTGCGTCAGCGTGTTGATGGCGGTCGACTTGCCCGCGTTGGAGCGGCCGACGAAGGCGATCTCTGGCAGGTCCACAGGAGGCAGATGCTCGAGCTGCGGAGCACTGGTGAGGAAGTGGGCGGTGTGCATCCAGCCCAGTGCCACGCGTTCGCGTTCGGCGACCTGGGGGTCCGCGGCGGGCGCCGCGCGGGGAGGATAGGCAGCGGGCTTGGCGCGCGGGGAGGGCATCTACGGACTTTCGAAACTAGACCCCCATTGTAGAATCGTGAGGTTTTGCGCCAATAAATTCGAAGCGAAGCCCCCCGATATGAAGTTGTTTGCCAATATTCTGCTTGCAGCCCTTGTGGGCCTTGCATCCAGCGCGAGTCTTGCAGCCGATGAACACGCGGCAACTCCGAATGAGGCGGCCGCGGCGCCTGCCAAGCCGGCCAAGCCGGACCCCGCCAAGGGGGACACGCTGTTCAGCGCAAGCACTCCGACCATCCAGAGTTGCGCCTCGTGCCACAACGCCGACGGCAACTCGAGCATCGCGGCCAACCCGAAGCTGGCGCAACAACACCCCGAGTACATCGTCAAGCAGCTGCAGGACTTCAAGTCCGGCAAGCGCAAGAACAGCGTCATGACCTCGATGGCCTCTCACCTGAGCGATCAGGACATGCGCGACATCGCCTGGTTCGTCGGTTCGAAGAAGGTCAAGACGGGCTTCTCGAAGGACAAGGACACCATCGCGATGGGCGAGAAGATCTACCGCGGCGGCATCGGCGATCGCCAGGTCCCGGCCTGCGCCGGCTGCCACAGCCCCAACGGCGCCGGCCTTCCGGCCCAGTACCCGCGCCTGGGCGGCCAGAACGCCGAGTACACCGTGGCCCAGCTCACGGCCTTCCGCGACAACGTACGCCTGAACAGCGCGCCCATGACGGGCGTGGCCGCCAAGCTCAACGACCGTGAAATCAGGGCCGTGGCCGACTACATTGCCGGTCTGCGCTGACCACCCCTGGCCATCACGCGCGACGAGCGTGAACTAACCGCCGATAACAACCCCAAACAAAGGGCGGGCCCATCCAGAAGGATGGCCCGCCCTTTTGTTTTCCCCCACTTCCTCGTTCCTCCTTTCGCCCGATGTCCGTCTCCACCCATGGCCTTCGCGTTCATCGCGGCCCGCAAACGCTTCGCGCTGCGGTGGAGCTGTTCTCGTCGATGCGCTTCGCGATCGCGCTGCTCACCGTCATCTGCATCGCATCGATCATCGGCACCGTGCTCAAGCAGCACGAGCCCGTCAACAACTACATCAACCAGTTCGGGCCGTTCTGGGCCGAGTTCTTCCGCGCGGCGCGGCTGGACTCGATCTACAGCGCCTGGTGGTTCCTGCTGATCCTGCTGTTCCTGGTGATCAGCACCACGCTGTGCATCGTGCGCAACACGCCGCGCATCATGGTCGACCTGAAGACCTTCAAGGAAGACATCCGCGCGCAGAGCCTGAAGGCCTTCGGCCAGCGCGCGGAGACCCGGCTCGGCGAGACGCCCGAAGCCGCGGCCAACCGCATCGGGCAGCTGTTGGCGAGCGGCGGCTGGAAGGTCAAGCTGCAGCAGCGCGACGCCACCGGCGGCAGCCGCCCGAGCGCCGCGGGCTGGATGGTCGCGGCGCGCGCCGGCGGCGCCCACAAGCTGGGCTACATCGCGGCCCACAGCGCGATCGTGCTGGTGTGCATCGGCGGCCTGTTCGACGGCGACCTCGTGGTGCGCGCGCAGACCTGGTTCAACGGCAAGAGCGTATTCACGGGCGGCGGCATGATCGCCGACGTGCCGCCGCAGCACCGCCTGTCGGCCAGCAACCCGACCTTCCGCGGCAACATCCTCGTGCCCGAAGGCGGGCAGGGCAGCGTGGCCATCCTGAACCAGGCCGACGGCGTGCTGCTGCAGGAGCTGCCGTTCTCCATCGAGCTGAAGAAGTTCATCGTCGACTACTACTCCACGGGCATGCCCAAGCTCTTCGCGAGCGAGGTGGTGCTGCACGACCGCGAGACCGGCGAAGAGGTGCCCGCGCGCATCGAGGTCAACCACCCGGCCAGCTACAAGGGCGTGGAGATCTACCAGTCGAGCTTCGACGACGGCGGCTCCAAGGTGAAGCTCAAGGCCGTGCCGATGGCGGCCGCGGCCAAGCCCTTCGAGGTGGAAGGCGTCATCGGCGGGCCGAGCACCGAGATCACCAACGGCAAGGACAAGCTCACGCTCGAGTACGCCGCGCTGCGCGTGATCAACGTCGAGAACTTCGCCGATGCGGGCGCCATGAGCAGCGGCGCCGACGTGCGCAAGGTCGACCTGCGCCACGGCATCGAGTCTCGCCTGGGCGCGGCCAACAAGGTCAACAAACCCAAGGTGCTGCGCAACATCGGCCCGAGCATCGGCTACAAGCTGCGCGACGCCGCCGGCCAGGCGCGCGAGTACCAGAACTACATGGTGCCGGTCGACACCGGCGACGGCCAGCCGGTGTTCCTGCTGGGCATGCGCGAGAAGCCCGAGGACCCGTTCCGCTACCTGCGCGTGCCGGCCGACGAGCAAGGCTCGATGGACGGCTTCGTGCGCATGCGCACCGCGCTCGGCGACGCCGACACGCGCGCGCGCGCCATCGAGCGCTACATCGCCAAGGCGTCCGACCCCAAGCGCCCGGAAATGGCCGAGCAGCTGCGCGTGTCTGCCACGCGCGCGCTGGCGCTGTTCGCGGGCAGCGAACGCGCCAGGCCCGACGCCACCACCGTGGGCGGCTGGCAGGCGATTGCCGAGTTCATGGAAGTCAACGTGCCCGAGGCCGAACGCGAGCGCGCGGGCGGCGTGCTGGTGCGCATCCTGAACGACGTGCTGTTCGAGGTGCTCAACCTGAGCCGCGAAGGCGCCGGCCTGGCCGCGCTGGCGAACGACGAGAAGTCGCAGGCCTACCTCACGCAGGCGGTGCTGGCCATCAGCGACGCGCACTTCTACCCGGCCCCGGTCGCGATGATGATGACCGACTTCACGCAGGTGCAGGCCAGCGTGTTCCAGGTGGCGCGTGCCCCTGGGAAGAACATCGTCTATCTGGGCTGCCTGTTGCTGATCGTCGGGATTTTTGCCATGCTGTACGTGCGCGAGCGCCGCCTCTGGGTGTGGCTGACGCCGGATGGCGGCGAGCCCGACGGCACCGCACCCGAAGCTTTCGCGGCAGGCACGACGGCCACGATGGCGTTCTCGGTCAATCGCAAGACCATCGACAGCGACCGCGAATTCGAGCACCTGAAGCACAAGCTGCTCGCCCTGGACAAGACATAAGCAGAGACACGATGAACACCACGACCCTCACGCTCAATGAAAGCTGGCTCTCGCGCCGCAACCTGTTCGACTGGGTGTTCGCGGCGCTGGTGCTGGCCGGCGGCCTGTTCGCGTTCACGCGCTATGCGGGGTCGATGGACTACTACGAGAAGCCGATCCTCGCTGCGGCGGTGATCGCGATGATCTCCATCGGCTGGTTCTGGCGGCCGCTGCGCGTGCTGGCCATCGTGGTGGCCGCGGCGTCGCTGCTGGCCATCACGTCGTACCAGGGCGACCTGGCGCGCGCCGACACGGTGTTCTGGCTCAAGTACTTCCTGTCGAGCCAGTCGGCCATTCTCTGGATGAGCGTGCTGTTCTTCATGAGCACGATCTTCTATTGGCTCGGCTTCTTCGGCGGCAAGCAGCCCGACACCTTCGACGCCATCGGCTCGCGCCTGGCCTGGGCGGCCGTGACGATGGCGCTGATCGGCACCATGGTGCGCTGGTACGAGAGCCACCAGCTCGGCCCGGACATCGGCCACATCCCGGTCAGCAACCTGTACGAAGTGTTCGTGCTGTTCTGCTGGCTCACCGCGGCGTTCTACCTGTACTTCGAGGAGCGCTACAACACGCGCGCGCTCGGCGCCTTCGTGATGCTGGTGGTCAGCGCGGCGGTGGGCTTCCTGCTCTGGTACACGATCGTGCGCGAGGCGCACGAGATCCAGCCGCTGGTGCCGGCGCTGCAGAGCTGGTGGATGAAGCTGCACGTGCCCGCCAACTTCATCGGCTACGGCACCTTCTCGCTCGCGGCCATGGTCGCCTTCGCGTACCTCATCAAGGAGCAGGCCGAGGAGAAGCGCTGGTACAAGCTCACGCCGATCTGGCTGCTGGGCGTGGCGCTGTGCTTCGTGCCGGTGGCGTTCCGCCAGCGCGTGCAGGAAGCCGGCGGCAGCTACTGGGTGGTCTATGCGGGCATCTCGGCGCTGATTGCGGCGGGCATCCTGCTGGGGCGCAAGCGCATCGCGGCGCGCCTGCCGGCCAACGAGGTGCTCGACGACGTCATGTACAAGTCGATCACCGTCGGTTTCGCCTTCTTCACCATCGCCACCGTGCTGGGCGCCCTGTGGGCCGCCGATGCCTGGGGCGGCTACTGGAGCTGGGACCCGAAGGAAACCTGGGCGCTGATCGTCTGGCTCAACTACGCGGCCTGGCTGCACATGCGGCTCGTGAAGGGCCTGCGTGGCACCGTGGCGGCCTGGTGGGCGCTGGGCGGGCTGGCGGTCACGACCTTCGCCTTCCTCGGCGTGAACATGTTCCTGAGCGGGTTGCACAGCTACGGCACGCTCTGAGCGCAGGCCGCCGGTCTTTCACGAAGAATTGAAACCGCGCGCCGGTCAGGCGCGTAACCAAACCGGGGACAGTCACGAACTACCCTGAGCACAACGATTCACGCGAAAGGCCTGTCATGTCGTTCCATTCCCGCCCGATGCGTCGCCACACCGGCGACAACGGCTTCACCCACCCGCTGTCGAGCGAGATCACGCCGCGCGCCGCCTACGAAGGCCGGCGCGACCTGTTGAAGCTCATGGCCGGCGGTGCCGCGGGCGCGGCGCTGGCGGGCTTTGCCTCGCGCGAGGCGTGGGCACAGGCGGAGCGGCCCAACAAGCTCGCGCCGCTGCCCGGTGCGAAGTCGGCGGTGCCCGGCGCCATGTCGATGGAGAAGCTCACCGACTACAAGGACGCCTCGACCTACAACAACTTCTACGAGTTCGGCACCGACAAGGCCGACCCGGCCAAGAACGCCGGCACGCTGAAGACGCGGCCCTGGACCGTGGAGGTCGAGGGGCTCGTGAAGAAGCCGGGCAAGTACGGCATCGAGGACCTGCTCAAGCTCAGCGCGCAGGAAGAGCGCATCTACCGCCTGCGCTGCGTCGAGGGCTGGTCGATGGTGATCCCGTGGGTCGGCTACTCGCTGGCCGAACTCATCAAGAAGGTCGAGCCGCAGGGCAACGCCAGGTTCGTCGAATTCGTGACGCTGGCGGACCCCAAGACCATGCCCTTCGTGGGCTCGCGCGTGCTCGACTGGCCCTACACCGAAGGCCTGCGCATGGACGAGGCGATGCACCCGCTCACGCTGCTGTCTTTCGGCATGTACGGCGAGGTGCTGCCCAACCAGAACGGCGCGCCGGTGCGCCTGGTGGTGCCGTGGAAGTACGGCTTCAAGTCGGCCAAGTCGATCGTGAAGATCCGCTTCGTCGAGAAGGAGCCCGGCACGGCCTGGAACAAGGCCGCGGCCAACGAGTACGGCTTCTATTCGAACGTGAACCCGAACGTCGACCATCCGCGCTGGAGCCAGGCGACCGAGCGCCGCATCGGCGACGGCGGCGGCCTGTTCGCCAAGCGGCGCAAGACCGAGATGTTCAACGGCTACGAAGCGCAGGTCGCCCAGCTGTATGCGGGCATGGACCTGAAGAAGAACTTCTGAGCGCGGCTCGGCAACCGGCGCTCGCCCCATGAACAAGCTGCTCATGCATCCGGCGACCAAGCCGGTCATCTTCCTGCTGTGCCTGCTGCCGTTCGCGCGGCTGGCGTACGGCGCCTTCACGGACGGGCTCGGCGCCAACCCCGCCGAGTTCCTGATCCGCGCCACCGGCGACTGGACGCTGCGCTTCATCTGCATCGTGCTGGCGGTGACGCCGCTGCGCGTGATGAGCAAGTGGAACGCGCTGGCGCGCTACCGCCGCATGCTGGGCCTGTTCGCGTACTTCTACGTGGTGCTGCACCTGCTGTGCTACAGCTGGTTCGACATGGGCTTCGAGTGGGGCGACATCGCCAAGGACATCGCCAAGCGGCCGTTCATCCTCGTGGGGTTCTCGGCCTTCGTGCTGCTGACGCCGCTGGCCGCCACCTCGTTCAACCGCGCGATCAAGGCGATGGGTGCGAAGCGCTGGCAGATGCTGCACAAGCTGGTCTACGTGATCGCGGGGCTGGGCCTGCTGCACTTCTTCTGGATGCGCGCGGGAAAGAACAACTTCGCCGAAGTGTTCGTCTACGCCGCGATCATCGGCGTGCTGCTGGCGTGGCGCGTATGGAATTTCGCGAGCAAGCGCAGGGCAAAGCCTGCGCTGGCCGCGCGCAGCAGCGAGAAGCCGCTGCGCGCCGGCTGACTCCTGTGACCCCTGAAGGGCCACGCCGGGAGATCAGCCGTCGATCTCGGCGCGCAGCTGGTCTTCCATCGTCTCGCGACGGCGGATCAGCTTGGCGGTGGCGCCACTCACCAGCACCTCGGCGGCACGGCCGCGCGTGTTGTAGTTGCTGGACATGCTCATGCAGTACGCGCCGGCCGACAGCACGGCCAGCAGGTCGCCCGCCACCACGTTGAGCGCGCGGTCGCGGCCGATCCAGTCGCCGCTTTCGCAGACCGGGCCGACCACGTCGTAGGTCGGCGCGTCGCCGGCGCGGGTGCGCAGCGGCACGATGCGCTGGAAGGCCTGGTACATCGCGGGACGCGGCAGGTCGTTCATGGCCGCGTCGACGATGCAGAAATTCTTGTCTTCACCCGGCTTGGTGTAGAGCACCTCGGTCACGCACACGCCGGCATTGCCGACCAGCGAGCGGCCGGGTTCGATCACCAGCTTGCGCTGGCCGAAGCCGCGCGCGTCGAGCTTGGCGAGCAGCTGTTGCCAGAGCGCATCGGCCTTGGGCGGCACTTCGCCGTTGTAGTCGATGCCCAGGCCGCCGCCGAAGTCCAGGTGATGGACCGGCACGCCGGCTGCTTCGATGGCTTCCACCAGGTCGAGCACGCGGTCGCAGGCGTCGAGGTAGGGCGAGGCTTCGGTGATCTGCGAGCCGATGTGGCAGTCGATGCCCACCACTTCCAGGCCCGGCAGCTTCGCGGCGTGCAGGTAGGCCTCGACCGCGCGGTCGTGCGCGATGCCGAACTTGTTGCCCTTGAGGCCGGTGGAAATGTACGGGTGCGTCTTCGGATCGACGTTCGGGTTGATGCGAATGCTGATCGGTGCGCGGCGGCCTTCGGCCAGTGCCACTTCGTTGAGCACGTCGAGTTCGGCTTCGCTCTCGACGTTGAAGCAGGCGATGCCGGCCTCGAGCGCCTGGCGCATCTCGGCGCGCGTCTTGCCGACACCCGAGAAGATGATCTTCCTCGGGTCGGCGCCCACCGCCAGCACGCGCGACAGCTCGCCGCCCGAGACGATGTCGAAGCCGCAGCCGGCTTGCGCGAACACACGCAGCACGCCGAGCGACGAGTTGGCCTTCATCGCATAGCAGATGAGCGCGTCGCGGCCTTCGAAGCCGCGCTGGTAGGCCGCGAGGGCGTCCAGCATCCATTGCTTCGAATAGACGAAAAGCGGCGTGCCGTGCTCGCGGGCCAGCGCGTCGAGCGAGACGCCTTCGATGTGCAGCGCGCCGTCGCGCTGGGCGATATGCGGCTGGCCGGGGAGGGCGGTGGAGGCAGTGTTGGCGTTGGCGCTCATTTGCGCGGTTCCGTGGTGTTGCTGCTGCTGTTGCGGGCCGGGGCGCTGGCGGCAGCGGCCGGTGCAGGCGCCGCCTCGCTGGAACTGGAGCTGGATGATGAGGAGCGCAGGCTGTCCGGCGTCATGAGCTGCGGCAAGGTGGCGCGCCCGGCAGCGGCAGGATCGGTCGGCAGGTACAGCGCGCCGCGCTGTCCGCAGGCCACCAGGGCGGTGGTGCCTGCAACGAGGCAGACCATGAGCACAGCGCGGGCGCGGGTGCTCACTAGAATTTGGCGAACGTTCAACATAGCGAAATTGTAATGACCGACATTGAGTACATGGACCGCGCCGAAGCTGCGCTCGCCGCCATCGAGCAGGGCTGCGACCGCATCAACGACGCGAGCGACGCCGACCTCGACAACCAGCGGGTGGGCGGGATGATCACGATTTCATTCCAGAATGGCAGCCAGTTGATCGTCAACCTGCAGAAGCCCCTGCAGGAAATCTGGCTGGCCGCGCGCTCCGGCGGCTACCACTATCGCCACGACGGCACCGCCTGGGTCGACACCAAGACAGGCGAGGAGTTCTTCGGCAACCTGTCGCGCGAAGCGACCCGGCAAGCCGGGCAGCCGCTGGAGTTCGCGGCCGCCTGATTCATCTTCTTCAGTTGCGGAAGAGGTCGAGGATGCGGTTGCGCTCCTCGGGCGGGGGCGGCGGGCTGACCGGCGCACCCGTCAGGGCTTCCGCCGGTGCCGTCGGTGCCGATTCCACGCCCAGGCTTGCAACGCCTCGGCCCGGCGCGTAGTCGTCGTAGTACCACTCGCCGCCGACGCTCACGATGCCCGACGGCGGGTTGGCCGACAGCTCGGTCACGGGCACGCCCTTGATGGCGGTTTCCATGTAGGTGATCCAGATCGGCAGGCTCAGGCCGCCGCCGGTCTCGCGGTCGCCCAGGTTGCGCGGCGTGTCGTAGCCGATCCACGAGATGGCCGTCATGGTCGGCTGGAAGCCGGCGAACCACGCGTCGAGCGAGTCGTTGGTGGTGCCGGTCTTGCCGTAGAGGTCGGGGCGCTTGAGCATCGCCTGCGCCTTGGCGGCGGTGCCGGCGCGTGCCACGGAATTCAGCAGCGTGTCCATGATGAAGGCGTTGCGCTGGGGAATGGCGCGCAGCGATTCGTTGAGCAGCGGCGGCTGCTTGTCGACCAGCACCTTGTCCTTGTGGTCGGTGATGCGGGTCACGAGGTACGGATTCACGCGGTAGCCGCCGTTGGCGAACACCGAGTAGCCCACCGCCATCTGCATCGGCGTGACCGAGCCGGCGCCGAGCGCCATCGGCAGGTAGGCGGGGTGCTTGTCCTTGTCGAAACCGAAGTTGGTGATCCAGTCCTGTGCGTAGCGCGTGCCGATCGATTGCAGGATGCGGATCGACACCAGGTTCTTCGACTTCATCAGCGCGGTGCGCATCGACATCGGGCCGTCGTAGCCGCCGCCGTAGTTCTTCGGCTCCCACGGCTGGCCGCCGGTGGTGCCGGCGTCGAAGAACAGCGGGCCGTCGTTGATGACGGTGGCGGGGGTGAAGCCCTTTTCAAGCGCCGCGGAATAAATGAACGGCTTGAAGCTCGAGCCCGGCTGGCGCCAGGCCTGTGTCACGTGGTTGAACTTGTTCTTGCCGAAGTCGAAGCCACCGACCAACGCCTTGATGGCGCCGTCGCGCGGGTCCATCGCGACGAAGGCGCCTTCCACCTCGGGCAGCTGCGTGATTTCCCAGGTGTTCTTAGGTGTCTTCACCACGCGGATCACCGCGCCGCGGCGGATCTTGATGTTGGGTGGGGCCTTGTCGGAAAGGCCGGACTGCGCGGGCTTGAGGCCGTCGCCGGTGATCTGCACCGGGTCGCCGTTGGCACGCACCGCGTCGATCTGCTTGGCCGTGGCCTTGAGCACCACGGCGGCCATCACGTCGCCGTTGTCGGGATGATCGTTCAGCGCGTCGTCCACGGCTTCGTCGACTTCCTTGGCGTTGTTGGGCAGGTCGACGAACTTCTCGGGGCCGCGGTAGATCTGGCGGCGCTCGTAGTCCATGATGCCCTTGCGCAGCGCCTTGTAGGCCGCCGCCTGGTCGGCCGCCACCAGCGAGGTGTAGACCTTCAGGCCCCGCGTGTAGGTGCTGTCGCCGTATTGCGCGTACATGAGCTGGCGCACGGTTTCGGCAACGTACTCGGCATGCAGGCGGTTGGGATCGGCGGCGTCGCGCAGGTGAAGCTCTTCCTTCTTGGCTTCGGCGGCCTGCTCGGCGGTGATGAAGCCGGCCTCCTGCATGCGGTCGATCACATAGAACTGGCGGCCGCGCGCGCGCTGCGGGTTGTTCACGGGGTTGTTCGCGCCCGGTGCCTTGGGCAGGCCGGCCAGCATCGCGGCCTGCGCGATGCTGAGGTCCTGCAGCGGCTTGCCGAAGTAGGCCTCAGATGCCGCCGCAAAGCCGTAGGCGCGGTTGCCCAGGTAGATCTGGTTCAGGTAGATCTCGAAGATCTGGTCCTTGGTGAGCAGGTGCTCCAGCTTGAAGGTCAGCAGCACCTCGTAGATCTTGCGGGTGAGCGTTTTCTCGGAACTCAGGTACACGTTGCGCGCCACCTGCATCGTGATGGTCGAGGCGCCCTGGCTCTTCACGCGGTTCATGTTGGCCAGGCCGGCGCGCACCATGCCCTTGTAGTCGACGCCGCCGTGGTCGTAGAAGCGCGCGTCTTCGGCCGCCAGCACGGCGTCCTTCATGACCTTTGGGATGGCCGAGATCGGTGTGAGGTTGCGGCGCTCCTCGCCGAACTCGCCGATCAGGATGCCTTCGGCCGAGAACACCCGCAGCGGCAGCTTGGGCCGGTAGTCGGAGAGTTCCGAGATGTCCGGCAGGTTCGGATAGGCGACCGCGAGCGCCACCGCCACCACGCACAGCACCGACAACGCGCCCGCGGCGACGATGCCGAAACCCCAGAAGAAAAAGCGCAAAAGCCATTTCAGCCAGGTCGGGCGTGGGGTGGGAGGGGTCTTGGCTGGCCCTTTGGGGCTGGATGTTTCTTGCATGGAGGGCCGGAGAGTCACCCGACATTATAAAAAGCCAGCCCCTTCCCACGATCCGATCTTTGTTGCCCTTGCATCGGCCTAATTCAAAAGTTACAAAATGCGGATTTGACGTCAGGTTTTGACAACGATTATTGGATTTGTCCTATAGCGTCGCTTGGTTGGCGCTACACCTGCTGCTAGCATGCAACCGAACGCAAATTTTTCTATTGGTTACAAATACAGGGGGAGAGGGACCTAACTTGGCTGCTCTTGGATCATTGTTTCGTCGTCAGAACGCTCCCCTGCTGGGGTTGGACGTGAGTTCGTCCAGCGTCAAGCTGGTCGAGCTCGGCCGTGAGGCCAGCGGCAAGCTGGTCCTGGAGCGCTGCGCCATCGAGCCCCTGGAACGCGGTTGGATCACCGACGGCAATGTCGAGAAGTTCGACGAAGTCGCCGAAGCGGTTCGGCGTGTGATCCGCAAGAGCGGCACGCGCACGCGCAACGTCGCGCTGGCCTTGCCGCCTTCGGCCGTGATCACCAAGAAGATCATTCTTCCCGGCGGCATGAGCGAGCAGGAGCTCGAGATCCAGGTCGAGTCCGAAGCCAACCAGTACATCCCGTTCTCGCTGGATGAAGTCAGTCTCGACTTCTGCGTGACCGGGCCGAGCACCTCGTCGCCCGGTGACGTGGAAGTGCTGATCGCGGCGTCCCGCAAGGAAAAGGTCCAGGACCGCGAAGGCCTGGCGGAGGCCGCTGGCCTCAAGGCGATGATTCTTGACGTCGAGTCTTATGCATCGCGGCTTGCGACGGCCCGTCTGATCGAGCAGTTGCCCGGCAAGGGAACGGATGCGATCGTGGCGCTGTTCGAAGTGGGTGCCTTTACCACCAGCATGCAGGTGCTGCGCAATCAGGAAGTGTTGTACGACCGCGACCAGGCGTTTGGCGGCGCTCAGCTGACTCAGCTGATCGTGCGCCAGTACGGTTTCTCCGCTGAAGAGGCGGAAGCCAAGAAGCGCAGCGGCGACTTGCCCGACGACTACGGCTCGGGTGTGCTCAAGCCTTTCGTGGAAAGTATTGCGCAGGAAATCGCGCGCGCGCTCCAGTTCTTCTTCACCAGCACGCCGCACAACCGCGTCGACTATGTGTTGCTGGCTGGCGGCTCGGCGTCGTTGCCTGGCCTGACCAATGCGGTGACGCGACAGACTTCGTTTGCGTGCTCACTGCTGAATCCTTTCGATGGCATGGAATTCAGTTCGAACATCCGCGAAAAGAAGGTCAAGCGCGAGGCGCCGTCCTATCTGACCTCCTGCGGTCTGGCCATGCGGAGGTTCGTGCAGTGATCCTCATCAATCTGCTCCCGCACCGTGAGGCGGCGCGCAAGCGTCGGCGCGAGGCGTTTTATGGCGCCCTGGGTGGCGCGGCCATCCTGGGATTGCTGATCGCCGGCCTTGGCTATCTGTGGTACGAAGCCCAGATCTCGGCACAACGTTCGAAGAACAGCTTCCTCCAGGCCGAGATCAAGAAGCTCGAGGTCGAGATCAAGGAAATCTCGACGCTGCAGGAAGAAATCGCTGCCCTGCGCGCGCGCCAACAGGCGGTCGAAGATCTCCAAGGCGACCGCAATCTGCCGGTGCACCTGCTCAACGAACTGGTCCGGCAACTGCCGGACGGCGTCTACCTGACGAGCATGAAGCAGGACAACCAGATCGTCACGCTGCAAGGCATGGCGCAATCGAACGAACGCGTTTCAGAGCTGTTGCGCAACCTGGGCAACAACAGCCCATGGCTGGTGAAACCGGAACTGGTCGAGATCACCTCGGCCAACGTGAACCTGAGCCAGCGCGATCAGCGCCGTGTCGCCAACTTCACGATGCGCATCGGGCTCAAGCGACCCACCGATGCCCAGAAGGCCGCTGCCGACAAGGCATTGGCTGCAACCGCGCAGTCCAAGGGGTAACCGATCATGGCAAGCAATCGCCCCTCCCAGAAAGTAGATGTCGCCGCGGCCATGCGCCGCTTCGGCGACCAGTTCCGCGGACTCAATCCGAACGACCCGTCGATGTGGCCGTCTGTGCCTCGGTATGCGCTTTGCCTGGCTGTGACCGCCTTGGTCCTGGTGGGGCTGTGGTTCGTCTGGCTCACCAATTCAAATGACGAGTTGGAAGGCGAGCGCACGAAGGAAGTCGCGCTCAAGGCGGACTACTCCAAGAAAGTCGCCCAGGCCGCCAACCTCGAGCTCTTGAAGAAGCAACGTGAACAGGTGCAGCAGTACGTGACCTTGCTCGAGAAGCAACTGCCCAGCAAGGCCGAAATGGATGCCCTGCTGTCCGATATCAACCAAGCGGGCCTCGGTCGCAGCTTGCAATTCGAACTGTTTCGCCCGGGGCAGGTGTCCGTCAAGGACTACTACGCCGAGTTGCCGATCGCAGTGCGCGTTACCGGCCGCTATCACGACATGGGTGCCTTCGTAGCGGACGTAGCGGCTCTGTCCCGGATCGTGACGTTGAACAACATCACCGTCACGCCGCAGAAGGACAAGGACACGCTGACGATGGACACCACTGCACGGACCTTCCGGTACCTCGACGACGATGAGCGGGCCGCCCAGAAACGCGCAGCTGCGCCCAAGGGGAAGAAGAAGTGAAGGGCGTCGCCAAGATACTGGGGCTCCTGCTGGCCGTGACGGCGTTGAGCGCTTGCGAGTCCGGCCAAGAAGATTTGCAGCGCTGGATGGTAGAGCAGCGTGCTCAGGTGAAGCCGTCGGTGCCACCGATCACAGCACCCAAGAAGTTCACGCCGCAAGCCTATACCGAAGCCTCCTCGTTCGAGCCCTTCAACGTCCTGAAGCTGACGCAGGCTTTGCGCCGGGAGTCGAACCAGCCAAGCACGTCCGAGCTGATCGCGCCCGAACTGGCGCGCCGCAAGGAGCCGCTCGAAGCCTTCCCGCTAGATTCGATGGCAATGGTCGGCAGCATGAACCGCAACAGCCAGCCTGTGGCGCTGGTTCGTGTCGACAAGTTGCTTTACAAAGTGCGCGTCGGCGAATACCTGGGACTCAACTACGGGCGCATCACCCGTATCAACGAAACCGAAGTCGGCTTGCGCGAGATCGTGCAAGACGCCGCCGGTGAATGGATCGAACGCGTCGCGACGCTGCAGTTGCAAGAGAGTGCGAAGAAATGAACCAAAAGAAATCAACGATGGCACAGTGGCTGCGCGTTGCGGGCCTGGGTCTATTGGCCTTCGGTGCACTGGCTGTTGCCCATGCACAAAACGCCATTGAAGCGGTGACCAGTTCGACGCAGTCGGGCGCGGAGGTGATCCGCATCGATCTTGCGCAACCGCTCACGGCGGTCCCTGCCGGCTTTGCCGTCCAGACGCCCGCGCGCATCGCGCTTGACTTCCCTGGCGTGACGAATGCCATCGGCCGCTCTGCCATCGAAGTGAATCAGGGCAACCTGCGCTCGGTGAACGTGGTCCAGGCGGGTGAACGCAGCCGCGTGGTGCTGAACCTCAAGCAGGCTACGACGTACAAAGCCGAGATTCAGGGCAAATCGCTTTTGGTCGTTCTTGAACCAGTGGCAGGGACTGCCCTTGTCGCGTCCGCTGCTACGACCTTCGCCGAGAACCGCAACCGCGACACCCTGCCGCTGCGAGACCTTGACTTCCGTCTTGGCAGCGACAGCACGGGTCGGGTAATCGTTGATTTGCCGAACAATCAGGTAGGCGTGGACGTCAAGCAACAAGGCAAGAACCTTGTCGTGGAATTCACTAAGTCGACGTTGCCAGAAGGCTTGCGCCGCCGCCTGGATGTTTCCGACTTCGGTACACCCGTCCAATTGATCACGTCGCAACAATCGGGTGACCGTGTTCGGATGACGATCGAGGCCAAGGGCGATTGGGAGCACAGTGCCTACCAGAGCGAAAACCAGTTCGTCGTGGAAGTGCGGGCTCGCAAGGTTGATCCGACCAAGCTCACCCAAGGCGTCGGCTACAACGGTGAGAAGCTGTCGCTGAATTTCCAGAACATCGAAATCCGCTCGCTGCTGCAAGTGATCGCCGATTTCACGAACTTCAATATCGTGACCTCGGATTCAGTGTCCGGTGCCCTGACGCTGCGTTTGAAGGACGTGCCGTGGGACCAGGCCCTGGACATCATCATGCAAGCCAAGAACCTCGGGATGCGCAAGAACGGCAGCGTGCTTTGGATCGCGCCCAAGGATGAAATCAACGCCAAGGAAAAGCTTGAATTTGAAGCCAAGGCTGCGATCGAAAACTTGGAGCCGCTTCGGACCCAGTCGTTCCAATTGAACTACACCAAGGCTATCGCGATTGCACAGGGACTCACCGGTACTGGCGCGTCTGCGGGCGGCGGCGGCGGCGGCACCACATCGCGCATCCTCAGCCCGCGTGGCAGTGTCATTGCAGAATCGAGGACGAACCAATTGTTCGTGTCCGATATTCCTTCCCGTCTCGCGCAAGTCGCGGAGCTGATTCAGAAGCTCGACATTCCAGTTCGTCAGGTTCTGATCGAGGCGCGCATCGTGGAGGCCTCTGACACGTTCGGCAAGTCGCTGGGTGTGAAGTTGGGCGGGGGTATTTCGGGCGAACGCTTTGCATCGTCTGCAGGCAGCCGGGCCTACGGCAATGTCGGTGCGATGCCCGTCGTCACCGCAGGCACCAATGGCGCTGCCAACACAGCCATCACTACTTTCACCAACTCCAACTTCATCAACCTCCCCGCAGGCGATGCAGGTGGCACCGGCAACGCCGCAGGCACCTTCGCGCTCTCGCTCTTCAACTCCAGCTTCTCGCGCATGCTGAACCTGGAAATCTCGGCGCTCGAAGCCGATGGCAAGGGCAAGCTGGTCTCCAGCCCCCGCGTCATCACGGCCGACCAGACCAAGGCGCTGATCGAGCAGGGTGAAGAAATCCCGTACCAGCAGGCCACGTCCAGCGGTGCCACCTCGATCTCGTTCCGCAAGGCGGTGCTGAAGCTCGAAGTGACGCCGCAGATCACGCCTGAAGGCAACATCATCCTCACGCTGGACGTCAGCAAGGACGCCCGCGGCGTGAACACGTCGGCAGGTCCGGCCATCAACACCAAGCACGTGCAGACCGAGGTGCTGGTCGAGAACGGCGGCACGGTGGTCATCGGTGGTATCTTCGAGCTCACCGAAACCAATGACGAATCGCGCGTGCCGGTGCTGGGTGAAGTGCCTTATCTGGGGGCACTGTTCCGCAAGCGCGAACGCGTTGCCAACAAGACCGAAATGCTCGTCTTTATCACTCCGAAGATGATTACCGACCGCAACGCCGCGCGCTGACGCGCGGGCGTAGCAGCCACCGCGTGGCGGTCGCACTCGTCGGTTTGCCCGGCGCCGGAAAATCCGCAGTGGGCCGGCGCCTGGGAATGCGGCTGGACCTTCCGTTCATCGATACCGATCACGTGATCGAGCAGCGCATCGGCTGCTCGATCCGTGATTTTTTCGATCGTGAGGGCGAAGCGGCCTTCCGCGACCTCGAACAGAACGTGATCGCCGACCTGGCGCTCAATGCCCACGGCGTGCTGGCCACCGGCGGTGGCGCTGTCCTGAGGGATGCCAACCGCAGCCAGCTGCGCGATCACTTCCACGTGATCTACCTGCGCTCCTCCCCCGAAGACCTGTTCCGGCGCCTGCGCCACGACGTCAGGCGCCCGCTGCTCCAGGTGGCGGACCCGCTCGGGCGGCTGCGGGAACTGCACGACGCGCGCGACCCGTTCTACCGGGAAACCGCCCACGACGTGGTCGACACCGGCCGTCCGTCCATCGCCATGCTGGTGAACATCATCGTCATGCAGCTGGAACTGGCCGGCATCGTCGAGCCCGGCGCGCACCCGGAAGAGCCCGCCGACTGAGCCGGCCCCGGCTGCAGCGCCTAAACTCGCTGCCATGTCCTTGTCCGTACTTTCCGCCCCGCCAGAACGCGTCGACATCCAGCTCGGCGACCGCAGTTATCCGATCCTCATCGGTGCCGGCCTGCTGGAAAACCCCGAAAGCTTTGCCGCCGCGCCGTCGGCCGCTTCCGCCCTGATCGTGAGCAACACCACGGTGGCGCCGCTGTATGCCCAGGCGCTGCGCGCCGCCTTGGCGGGCCGTTACCGCACCGTTCACCTGCTCGAGCTGCCGGATGGCGAGGTGCACAAGAACCTGCAGACGCTCAATTCGATCTTCGACGCCCTCCTGGGCCACGGCAGCGACCGCAAGACCGTGCTGTTCGCCCTGGGCGGCGGTGTGGTGGGCGACATGACCGGTTTCGCCGCCGCCAGCTACATGCGCGGCGTGCCTTTCGTGCAGGTGCCGACCACGCTGCTGGCGCAGGTCGATTCTTCGGTCGGCGGCAAGACGGCCATCAACCACCCCCTCGGCAAGAACATGATCGGTGCGTTCTACCAGCCGCAACTGGTCGTGTGCGACCTGTCGACGCTGCAGACGCTGCCCCCGCGCGAACTGAGCGCCGGCCTGGCCGAAGTCATCAAGTACGGCCCGATCCATGACATGGCCTTCTTCGACTGGATCGAGGCGAACGTCGACGCGCTCGTCGCGCGCGACCCCGCCGCGCTGGCCCATGCCGTGAAGCGCAGCTGCGAGATCAAGGCGCTGGTCGTCGGCCAGGACGAGCGCGAGACCGGCCTGCGCGCCATCCTCAATTTCGGCCACACCTTCGGCCATGCGATCGAATCGGGCCTGGGCTACGGCGAATGGCTGCATGGCGAGGCGGTCGGCTGCGGCATGGTCATGGCGGCGCACCTGTCGCAGCGGCTGGGCGGCGTCGACGCGGCATTCGTCGCCCGGCTCACGCGGCTGATCGAGCGTGCCGGCCTGCCGACCGTCGGCCCCGCGCTGGGTGCCGAGCGCTACCTGGAACTGATGCGCGTCGACAAGAAGTCGGAGGCCGGCGAAATCCGTTTCGTGGTGATCGACACGCCCGGCTCGGCCGTGGTCCGCGGTGCGCCCGACGCACTGGTGCGCGAAGTGCTCGCGCAATGCTGCGAGGCATGAGCCTCGCGGCCTATGCGTGCCAGCCCGCGCAGTCGCGCGGCCGCCGGCATGCCGAGCCGCCGGCGCCGACGCGCGACGCCTTCCAGCGCGACCGCGACCGGATCGTGCATTCGACGGCCTTCCGTCGGCTGGTCTACAAGACCCAGGTCTTCCTGAACCACGAAGGCGACCTGTTCCGCACCCGGCTGACCCATTCGCTGGAAGTCGCCCAGCTGGGCCGGTCGATCGCGCGGGCCCTGCGCATCAACGAAGACCTGGTCGAGGCGATCGCCCTGGCGCATGACCTGGGCCACACGCCTTTCGGCCACGCCGGCCAGGACGCGCTCAACGCCTGCATGGACGGCCATGGCGGCTTCGAGCACAACCTGCAGAGCCTGCGCGTGGTTGACGCGCTGGAGCACCGCTATCCGCAGTACGACGGCCTGAACCTCAGCTTCGAGACCCGCGAAGGCATCCTCAAGCATTGCTCCCGCGCGAACGCGGAGCGCATCGAGGCGGCAGAGCCCCATGGCGTCGCACGGCGCTTCCTCGACCGTACGCAGCCCGGGCTCGAGGCGCAGTTGTGCAACCTGGCCGATGCCATCGCCTACAACGCCCACGACATCGACGACGGCGTGCGCTCGGGGCTCATCGCGGTCGAGCAACTGGCCGAAGTCGAGCTGTTCGAGCGCTACCGCCGCGAGGCGCTCGCGGAGCATCCGCAGCTGCAGGGCCGCCGCGTGCTCTACGAGACCATCCGACGCATGCTGAGCGCGCAGGTCTACGACGTGATCGACGCGACCCGCGCCGCGCTGGAAACCCTCTCGCCGGCCGATGCCGATGCGGTGCGCCAGGCGCCGCCGGTCGTCGCCTTCAGCCCGACGATGCAGGCGCAGTCCGAAGACCTGAAGCGTTTTCTGTTTCGCAACCTCTACCGCCACCCGCAGGTCACGCAGACCACCGACCAGGCGCAGGCGGTCGTGCGCGAGCTGTTCGAGGCCTACCTCGAACGCAGCGCCGAAATGCCCGATTCCTATGCCCAGCGCGACGACCGGCACCGCGCGGTGGCCGACTACATCGCGGGCATGACCGATCGCTTCGCCATGCGCGAGCACGAGCGGCTCACGGGCCGCCGGGGCATCGCGTGAACTCGGCCGGTTCCTCGGCCCGGCCGCGCGTGCCGGTGGCCGCATTCGCCGTTTTGCTGGGCGGCGTGAGCGGCGCCTTGCACCTGGGCAAGCTGCCGCCCGCGGTGCCGGCGCTTCAGGCCTCGCTGGGCATTGGCCTGGTGGAAGCGGGGTTCCTGCTGTCACTGGTGCAGGTGGCGAGCATGACGCTGGGCCTCGTCGCCGGCCTGGCTGCCGACAGCATCGGCCTTCGCCGCAGCATGCTGACGGGGCTGGGAATATTGACGGTCGCCAGCCTGCTCGGCGGCTGGGTCGGCAGCGGCGCGTTCGGTGCAGCGCACGCGGTGCAATGGCTGCTGGTGCTGCGCGCGGTCGAGGGCATCGGTTTCCTGCTGGCCGTGATGCCGGGTCCGGGCCTGATCCGCGCCCTGACCCCGCCGGGTGCCGACAAGGCCGTACTGGGTTTGTGGGGCGCCTACATGCCGCTCGGCGTGGCGCTGGCGCTGCTCCTCGGGCCCGCGCTGATCGCGTGGGGCGGATGGGCCGACTGGTGGTGGGCGTTGTCCATCGTCTCGTCGCTGGCCGCGCTCTGGGTCTGGCTGGCCGTGCCCCCCGACGGGATGCGTTGCGCGCCGGCCGGTCAGGTTTCCTCGGGTTGGTCATCGCGCCTGCGGGCGACGGTCGGCGCGCGCGCGCCCTGGCTCGTCGGCCTGACCTTCGCCGTGTACTCGGCGCAGTGGATGGCCGTGATCGGCTTCCTGCCGGCCATCTATGCGGGCGCCGGGGTGCCGCCCGCCTGGAACGCCGTGCTCACCGCGCTGGCTGCCGCCATGAACATCGTCGGCAACATCGCGGGCGGACGCTGGCTGCAGCGCGGTGTGGCGCCCGAGCGGCTGCTGCAGCTCGGTTTCCTGACGATGGCGCTGGGCGGCGTCGCGGCCTTCGCGCAGCTGGGGCAGGGCAGCGACGCCCTGGGCCTGCCGCCCGCGCTGCGCTACATCGCGGTCTGCGCGTTTTCGCTGGGCGGCGGCATGGTGCCGGCGACGCTGTTCCTGCTCGGCGTGCGGCTCGCGCCCGGTCCGTCCACCGTCTCCACGACCATCGGCCTGATGCAGCAGGCCTCTTCGCTCGGCCAGTTCCTCGCACCGCCGGCGGTGGCGTGGGTGGCCCACCGCGCCGGCGGCTGGCACTGGACCTGGGCGGCCACGCTGGCCTGCTCGCTGGTCGGCATCGCGGTCGCGCGGCGGCTGGGGCGGATTCGCCCTGCGGCGGAGATGGCATGACCGGCGCGGCGACAATCGGGCCCCTCCAGGCCGAAGCCGATATGCGGCGCTGGCTTGAGCGCGCGGTCATCGGACTCAACCTGTGCCCGTTCGCGAAGGCGGTGCACGTGAAGGGGCAGATCCACTACGCCGTGTACGAGCCCGCCGAAGAGGTGGACCTGATGGAGGCGCTCCTGGCGCAGGCCAGGGACCTCGCGGCCCTCGACGCGGCCGTGCGCGACACCACTCTTTTGATAGCACCTAATACCTTGGCCGACTTCCTGGATTTCAACGACTTCACGGCGCGTGCCGAGCGCCAGCTGGCGCGCGCCGGCTTCGACGGCGTGTTCCAGCTGGCCAGCTTTCATCCGCAATTCCAGTTCGCCGGCACCGAAGCCGGCGACATCGGCAACGCCACCAACCGCGCGCC
Source organism: Variovorax sp. OK212 (assembly GCF_900112425.1). Classification (GTDB taxonomy): domain Bacteria; phylum Pseudomonadota; class Gammaproteobacteria; order Burkholderiales; family Burkholderiaceae_C; genus Variovorax. The sequence goes on from NZ_FOLP01000001.1 coordinate 583,702, forward strand.
GTACCCCACGCTGCATTTGCTGCGCGAAGACAGCGTCGACCGCGCCGTCGACGCTTTTCCCGGCGCCGAAGCGATCTTCGAGCGCAACATAGACACCCTCGAAGCGCTGGGCGCGCAAGGTTGGGCCGCGCTCGACGTCGGGCCCGGGAGTGCCAAGCCATGAACACGAAGCTCGAAACCAAACCCGTGAAGACGAACAAGGCCGTCAAGGCCGACGCGGAACTCGCCGAGGTCCTGAAACCGGGCCAGTCCGTGGAGTTGCTCAAAGAACTGCACATCCTCACCCGCGAGGGCCGGCTCAACCAGGACTCGCGGCGCAAGCTCAAGCAGGTCTACCACCTGTTCCAGTTCATCGAGCAGCTGCTGCGCGAACTGCCGGAGCAGGGCGCCGGCGCCACGCTGGCCGACCACGGCGCGGGCAAGTCGTACCTGGGTTTCATCATCTACGACCTGTTCTTCCGGGCGCGGCAGGGCGGCGGAGGGCATGTCTACGGCATCGAGACGCGTGGCGAACTGGTCGAGCGTTCGCGCGCGCTGGCGCAGCGCCTCGGTTTCGAGCGAATGTCGTTCCTGAACCTCACGGTGGCCGAATCGGCGCAGGCGAGTGAACTTCCCGAGCAGATCGACGTGGTCACCGCGCTGCACGCCTGCGACACCGCCACCGACGACGCCATCGCCTTCGGCCTTGCCAAGAAGGCGCGCTGCATGGTGCTGGTGCCCTGCTGCCAGGCCGAAGTGGCGGCCTGCCTGCGCGAGACCAAGGCGCTCGCGCTGTCGCGCACGCCGCTGGCCGAGCTGTGGCGCCATCCGCTGCACACGCGCGAAATCGGCAGCCAGCTGACCAACGTGCTGCGCTGCCTGTACCTCGAAGCCAACGGCTACAGCGTCACCGTCACCGAGCTGGTGGGCTGGGAGCACAGCATGAAGAACGAGCTGATCCTGGCGCGCTACACCGGCCAGCGCAAAGCCAGCGCGGCAACCCGGCTGCGCGAATTGCTGGGGCAGTTCGGGCTCGATTCGCTGGGCGACACGCGCTTTCGCCTGGCCTGAGCGCTGGCGCGCAGCCTGCGGCCCGTCGTCCGCCCACCCTTTCGCCCATGGCCCGCCTTCCCCGTCTCACCCTGGCCGACATGCCGCATCACGTGATCCAGCGCGGCAACAACCGCCAGCCGGTCTTCGTGGACCGTGCGGACCACGAGAAGCTGCTCGCGCTGCTGGCCGAGAACGCCACGCGCTTCGGCATCGCGCTGCACGCCTACGTGCTGATGGACAACCACTTCCACCTGCTGGCCACGCCCAACAGCGCCACGGGCCTGCCGCAGTTCATGCAGTCGGTGGGGCGCAGCTATGTGCGCTACTTCAATGACCGGCATGGCCGCAGCGGCACGCTGTGGGAAGGGCGCTACCGCTCGACGCTGATCCAGACCGACCGCTACCTGCTGACCTGCATGGCCTACATCGACCTGAACCCCGTGCGGGCGGGGCTGGTGCACGATGCGCGCGACTTCCCCTGGTCCAGCCACGGCCACTACGCCGGCCTGCGGCACGACCGGCTGCTGACGCCCCATCCGCTGTACTGGCAGCTCGGCAACACGCCGTTCGCGCGGGAGGCTGCCTATGTCGAGTTGGTGCGCGCCGGCGTGCGCGCGGCCGACCAGACCGCGCTGACCGAGGCCACCTTGCGCGGCTGGGCGGCCGGTGACGACGACTTTCTGGGCCTGTTGCAGAAGTCCACCGAACGCCGCGTGGTCAAAGCCAAGGCCGGCCGGCCGCCTTCGAACTCCGAATCTTGAGCGCGAAATCGGCGCCAGTCCGTCGCTGATGCTGGAGTTATCGCTCCTGCTTTTAATGTGTCCCCAATTTATTTCCGATCAGAAAACTCAAGATTTAATTCGAATCTGACCCCCATTAAAGTGTTTGGCATTCTTTGTGCATCGCAATATGCTCCCTTTCCCTGCGAAAACTGAAGGAGCGCGCCCATGACGACGGCTGCCGAGATTCAACATCTCCAAGAACACGGTCTGTATTCCGGTGCCGACGAGCACGACGCCTGCGGCGTCGGCTTCGTTGCACACATCAAGGGCGAAAAAAGCCATGCCATCGTGCTGCAGGGCTTGAAGATCCTCGAGAACCTCGACCATCGCGGCGCAGTGGGCGCTGACAAGCTCATGGGCGACGGCGCGGGCATCCTGATCCAGCTGCCCGACCACCTGTACCGCGAAGAGATGGCCAAGCAGGGTGTCACGCTGCCCCCGCCCGGCGAGTACGGCGTCGGCATGATCTTCCTGCCGAAGGAGCATGCCTCGCGCGAAGCCTGCGAACAAGAGATGGAACGCGCCATCAAGGCCGAAGGCCAGGTGCTGCTCGGCTGGCGCGACGTGCCGGTGAACCGCGACATGCCCATGTCGCCCACCGTGCGCGAAAAGGAACCGCTGCTGCGCCAGGTTTTCATCGGCCGCGGCAACGACGTGATCGTGCAGGACGCGCTGGAACGCAAGCTCTACGTGATCCGCAAGACCGCCAGCGCCAACATCCAGCGCCTGAAGCTCAAGCACAGCAAGGAATACTACGTTCCGAGCATGTCCAGCCGCACCGTGGTCTACAAGGGCCTGCTGCTGGCCGACCAGGTCGGTACCTATTACCTCGACCTGCAGGACAAGCGTTGCGTCTCGGCCCTGGGCCTGGTGCACCAGCGCTTCTCGACCAACACCTTCCCCGAATGGCCGCTGGCCCACCCGTACCGCTACGTTGCCCACAACGGCGAAATCAACACGGTCAAGGGCAACTACAACTGGATGAAGGCGCGCGAAGGCGTCATGTCCTCGCCCGTGCTCGGCGCCGACCTGCAGAAGCTGTACCCGATCAGCTTCGCCAGCCAGTCCGACACCGCCACCTTCGACAACTGCCTCGAGCTGCTGACGATGGCCGGCTACCCCATCAGCCAGGCCGTGATGATGATGATTCCCGAGCCCTGGGAACAGCACGCCACCATGGACCCGCGCCGCCGCGCGTTCTATGAATACCACGCCGCCATGCTCGAGCCGTGGGACGGCCCGGCCTCCATCGTGTTCACCGACGGCCGCCAGATCGGCGCCACGCTGGACCGCAACGGCCTGCGCCCCTCGCGCTACTGCGTGACCGACGACGACCTGGTCATCATGGCGTCGGAGTCGGGCGTGCTGCCCGTGCCCGAGCAGAAGATCGTGCGCAAGTGGCGCCTGCAGCCCGGCAAGATGTTCCTGATCGACCTGGAACAGGGCCGCATGATCGACGACGAGGAGGTCAAGTCCAACCTCGCGAACAGCAAGCCCTACAAGCAGTGGATCGAGAACCTGCGCATCAAGCTCGACAGCGTGAAGGCCGAGCCGGTCTCCGCGCCGCTGTCGCAAGTCGCATTGCTCGACCGCCAGCAGGCCTTCGGCTACACCCAGGAAGACATCAAGTTCCTGATGAGCCCGATGGCGCAGGCCGGCGAGGAAGGCATCGGCTCCATGGGCAACGACAGCCCGCTGGCCGTGCTCTCCAGCAAGAACAAGCCGCTGTACAACTACTTCAAGCAGCTGTTCGCGCAGGTGACGAACCCGCCGATCGACCCGATCCGCGAAGCCATCGTGATGTCGCTGGTGTCCTTCATCGGCCCCAAGCCCAACCTGCTGGACATCAACCAGGTCAACCCGCCGATGCGGCTCGAAGTGAGCCAGCCGATCCTCGACTTCTCCGACATGGCGAAGCTGCGCGACATCGGCAAGTACACGCAGGGCAAGTTCAAGAGCTATGTGCTGGACATCACCTACCCGCTCGCCTGGGGCGACGAAGGTGTCGAAGCCAAGCTGGCCTCGCTGTGCGCCGAAGCGGTGGACGCCATCAAGGGCGGCCACAACATCCTGATCATCAGCGACCGCGGCGTGAGCCCGACGCAGGTGGCCATTCCCGCCGTGCTGGCCCTGTCGGCCGTGCACCAGTACCTGGTGCGTGAAGGCCTGCGCACCACGGCCGGCCTGGTGGTCGAGACCGGTTCGGCGCGCGAAGTGCATCACTTCGGCGTGCTCGCGGGCTACGGCGCGGAAGCCGTGCACCCGTACCTCGCCATGGAAACGCTCACGGCCATGCACGCCGACCTGCCGGGCGACCTGAGCGCCGAGAAGGCGGTCTACAACTACGTGAAGGCCATCGGCAAGGGCCTGTCGAAGATCATGTCGAAGATGGGTGTCAGCACCTACATGAGCTACTGCGGCGCCCAGCTGTTCGAAGCCATCGGCCTGAACAGCGAGACGGTGAGCAAGTACTTCACCGGCACCGCCAGCCGCGTGGAAGGCATCGGCGTCTTCGAGATCGCCGAGGAAGCCATCCGCATGCACAAGGCCGCCTTCGGCGACGACCCCGTGCTCGCCGGCATGCTCGACGCCGGCGGCGAATACGCCTGGCGCACGCGCGGCGAAGAGCACATGTGGACGCCCGATGCCATCGCCAAGCTGCAGCACAGCACGCGCTCCAACAACTGGAACACGTACAAGGAATACGCGCAGCTCATCAACGACCAGAACCGCCGCCACCTGACGCTGCGCGGCCTGTTCGAGTTCAAGATCGATCCGGCCAAGGCCGTGCCGGTCGACGAGGTCGAGTCGGCTGCCGACATCGTCAAGCGCTTCGCCACCGGCGCGATGTCGCTCGGCTCGATCAGCACCGAGGCGCACGCCACGCTCGCCATTGCCATGAACCGCATCGGCGGCAAGAGCAACACCGGCGAAGGCGGTGAAGACCCCGCGCGCTACCGCAACGAACTCAAGGGCATCCCGATCAAGCAGGGCGACACGCTCAAGAGCGTGATCGGCGCCGAGAACGTCGAGGTCGACCTGCCCCTGAAGGACGGCGACTCGCTGCGTTCGCGCATCAAGCAGGTCGCGTCGGGCCGCTTCGGCGTCACGGCCGAGTACCTGCATTCGGCCGACCAGATCCAGATCAAGATGGCCCAGGGCGCGAAGCCGGGCGAGGGCGGCCAGCTGCCGGGCGGCAAGGTCACCGAGTACATCGGCAAGCAGCGCTATGCGGTGCCGGGCGTGGGCCTCATCTCCCCGCCGCCGCACCACGACATCTACTCGATCGAAGACCTGGCGCAGCTGATTCACGACCTGAAGAACACCGCGCCGCACGCCAGCATCAGCGTGAAGCTGGTGAGCGAGATCGGCGTGGGCACCATCGCGGCGGGCGTGGCCAAGTGCAAGAGCGACCACGTCGTGATCGCCGGCCATGACGGCGGCACGGGCGCATCGCCCTGGTCGTCGATCAAGCACGCGGGCAGCCCGTGGGAAATCGGCTTGGCCGAAACACAGCAGACGCTGGTGCTCAACCGCCTGCGCAGCCGCATCCGCGTGCAGGCCGACGGCCAGATGAAGACCGGCCGCGACGTCGCCATCGGCGCGTTGCTGGGCGCCGACGAGTTCGGCTTCGCCACCGCCCCGCTGGTGGTCGAGGGCTGCATCATGATGCGCAAGTGCCACCTGAACACCTGCCCGGTGGGCGTGGCCACGCAAGACCCGATCCTGCGCAAGAAGTTCTCGGGCAAGCCCGAGCACGTCGTCAACTACTTCTTCTTCGTTGCGGAAGAAGTGCGCCAGATCATGGCCCAGCTCGGCATCCGCAAGTTCGACGACCTGATCGGCCGCGCCGACCTGCTCGACATGCGCAAGGGCATCGAGCACTGGAAGGCCTCGGGCCTGGACTTCAGCCGCCTGTTCGCGCTGCCGAACGTGCCGGCCGACGTGCCGCGCTTCCACGTCGAGAACCAGGACCACGGCCTGGACAAGGCGCTGGACGTGAAGCTCATCGAGAAGTCGCGTCCCGCCATCGACAAGGGCGAGAAGGTGCAGTTCATCGAGGTGGCGCGCAACGTCAACCGCTCGGTGGGTGCCATGCTCTCGGGCGCGCTGACCAAGGTGCATCCGCAGGGCCTGCCCGACGATTCGATCCGCATCCAGCTCGAAGGCACGGGCGGCCAGTCGTTCGGCGCCTTCCTGGCACGCGGCATCACGCTGTACCTGATCGGCGACGCCAACGACTACACCGGCAAGGGCCTCTCGGGCGGCCGCGTGGTGGTTCGCCCCAGCCTGGACTTCCGCGGCGAAGCGGTGCGCAACACCATCGTGGGCAACACCGCGCTGTACGGCGCGACCACCGGCGAGGCCTACCTGTGCGGCGTGGCCGGCGAGCGTTTCGCCGTGCGCCTGTCGGGCGCCACGGCGGTCATCGAAGGCACCGGCGACCACGGCTGCGAATACATGACCGGCGGCACGGTGGCCGTGCTCGGCCAGACGGGCCGCAACTTCGCGGCCGGCATGAGCGGCGGCGTCGCCTTCGTCTACGACGAAGACGGCCAGTTCGCCTCGCGCTGCAACCTCTCGATGGTGTCGCTGGACAAGGTGCTGACCTCGGCCGAACAAACGGCCAGCGTGCACCGCAAGATCTGGCACGGCGGCGTGACCGACGAAGCGCAGCTGAAGAAGCTGCTCGAAGACCACCACCGCTGGACCGGCAGCAAGCGCGCGCGCGAGCTGCTCGACACCTGGGCCGTGTCGCGCACGAAGTTCGTGAAGGTGTTCCCGAACGAATACAAGCGCGCGCTGGCCGAGCTGCACGACCGCAAGGTCGAGCTCACGAGCAGCGGCAACAACGCACACGTCGGCCTCGAGCCGCATGCGCTGGTGGCTCCGTCCGCAACCGCCGCGGTCTGAGCGGCAACGAACACGAAGAACAGAGGAAAGCACGATGGGAAAGATCACCGGCTTCATGGAGCATGAGCGCGTCGAGGAGGGCTACAAGCCCGTCGACGAACGCGTCAAGCATTACAAGGAATTCGTTGTCGGCCTGGACACCGCGCAGGCCAAGGTGCAGGGCGCGCGCTGCATGGACTGCGGCACGCCGTTCTGCAACAGCGGCTGCCCGGTCAACAACATCATTCCGGACTTCAACGACCTCGTGTACCGCGACGACTGGCAGAACGCCTTCGCGGTGCTCGACTCGACCAACAACTTCCCCGAGTTCACCGGCCGCATCTGCCCCGCGCCCTGCGAGGCCGCCTGCGTGCTCAACGTGAACGACGAAGCCGTGGGCATCAAGTCGCTGGAACACGCGATCATCGACCGCGCCTGGGACGAAGGCTGGGTGGCGCCGCGCGTGGCCAAGCACAAGACCGGCAAGAAGGTCGCCGTGGTGGGCGCGGGCCCGGCCGGCATGGCGGCGGCGCAGCAACTGGCGCGCGCCGGCCACGACGTGACGCTGTTCGAGAAGAACGACCGCATCGGCGGCCTGCTGCGCTACGGCATCCCCGACTTCAAGATGGAGAAGACGCACATCGATCGCCGCGTCGAGCAGATGAAGGCCGAGGGCGTGAGCTTCCGCACCGGCGTGATGGTCGGCGCCGCGAAGGACCCGCTGGGCAAGGGCTCCAAGGTCACGAACCTGGCCAAGGAAACCGTCACCCCCGAGCAGTTGCAGAAGGAGTTCGACGCCGTGCTGCTGACCGGCGGCGCCGAGCAGTCGCGCGACCTGCCGGTGCCCGGGCGCGACCTCGACGGCATCCATTTCGCGATGGAGTTCCTGCCGCAGCAGAACCGCGTGAACGCGGGCGACAAGGTCAAGGGCCAGCTGCGCGCCGACGGCAAGAGCGTGATCGTGATCGGCGGCGGCGATACCGGCTCCGATTGCGTGGGCACCAGCAACCGCCACGGCGCGGTCAGCGTCACGCAGTTCGAACTGATGGCCCAGCCGCCCGAGGAAGAGAACCGCCCGATGACCTGGCCGTACTGGCCGATCAAGCTGCGCACCAGCTCCAGCCATGAAGAGGGCTGCGAGCGCGAGTTCGCCATCTCGACCAAGGAATTCATCGGCGAGAAGGGCAAGGTCACCGGCCTGAAGACCGTTCGCGTCGAGTGGAAGGACGGCAAGATGCAGGAAGTGGCCGGCAGCGAGCAGGTGCTCAAGGCCGACCTCGTGCTGCTGGCGATGGGCTTCATCAGCCCCGTGGCCACCGTGCTGGACGCCTTCGGTGTCGAGAAGGATGCACGCGGCAACGCCAGGGCAACGGTCGATTTCATCGGCGGCTACGCCACCAACGTGCCGAAGGTCTTCGCCGCCGGCGACATCCGCCGCGGCCAGTCGCTGGTTGTGTGGGCCATTCGCGAAGGCCGTCAAGCCGCGCGTTCGGTGGATGAATTTCTGATGGGATTCAGCGACTTGCCGCGCTGAATTTTGTTTCAATTTGTCGGGGCCGGGCACGGCCCCGGTATCATCCGCGTGAAACCGCATGCCGGGATGCTTGAAGAAGCGCCCCGGCTTTTTTATTGAGATGGACCCTGCCGCACCCCTGCCACATCCCTTCGTAGAGTTCCGAGACGTCACGTTCGGCTACGGCGCGCGCGCCATCCTCGACGGCGTTTCCTTCAGCGTACCGCGTGGCAAGGTCACGGCCCTCATGGGCGCATCGGGCGGCGGCAAGACCACCGTGCTGCGGCTGATCGGCGGACAGCAGAAGGCGCAGCGCGGCCAAGTGCTCTTCGATGGCCATGACGTCGGCAAGTTCGACGCCACCGCGCTCTACGCGGCGCGGCGCCGCATGGGCATGCTGTTCCAGTTCGGCGCGCTGTTCACCGACATGACCGTGTTCGACAACGTGGCGTTTCCGCTGCGCGAGCACACGCAACTCTCCGAAGCGCTGGTGCGCGACATCGTGCTGATGAAGCTCGACGCGGTCGGCCTGCGCGGCGCGCGCGACCTGATGCCCAGCGAGGTGTCGGGCGGCATGGCGCGGCGCGTGGCGCTGGCGCGTGCCATCGCGCTCGACCCCGATCTCGTGATGTACGACGAGCCCTTCGCCGGCCTCGACCCGATCTCGCTCGGCACCGCGGCGCGGCTGATCCGCCAGCTCAACGACACGCTCGGGCTCACCAGCATCATCGTGTCGCACGACCTGGAAGAAACCTTCCGCATCGCCGACCACGTGATCATCCTGGCCAACGGCGGCATCGCCGCGCAGGGCACGCCCGACGACGTGCGCCACAGCGCCGATCCGCTGGTCCATCAGTTCGTGAACGCACTGCCCGACGGGCCCGTGCGTTTCCATTACCCGGGCGTCAGCATCGAAGACGACTTCGGCAATGTCGAAGGGGGGCGTTCATGAGCGCTGCGCTGGGCCGCCCCGAGCAAGCGAAGTCCCCCCTGGGGGGCAGTGAGGACACGAAGTGCCGAACGAGGGGGCCTGTATGACTTGGTGGAAGCCTGCCGACACCGGCTTTGCCGTGCGCAGCCATCTGGCCAACCTGGGCTATGGCGCGAAGCTCTTCATGCGCCTGGTCGGTCCGGGCGCGCAGATCATGCGGCGCTTCAGCCTCGTGCGCGACCAGATCCATTTCCTGGGCAACTACTCGCTCGCGATCATCGGCGTGTCGGGCCTGTTCGTGGGCTTCGTGCTGGGGCTGCAGATGTACTACGCGCTGCAGCGCTACGGCTCGTCCGAAGCGCTCGGCCTGCTGGTCACGCTGAGCCTGGTGCGCGAACTCGGACCGGTGGTGGCCGCGTTGCTGTTCACCGGGCGCGCCGGCACGTCGCTCACCGCGGAAATCGGCCTCATGAAGGCTGACGAGCAGCTGAGCGCCATGGAAATGATGGCCGTCGACCCCGTGCAGCGCATCCTCGCGCCGCGTTTCTGGGCCGGCGTCATCACCATGCCGCTGCTGGCGGCCGTGTTCAGCGCGGTCGGCATCATGGGCGGCTACGTGGTGGGCGTGCTGATGCTGGGCGTGGACCCGGGCGCGTTCTGGGGCCAGATGCAAGGCGGCGTCGATGTGTGGCGCGACGTCGGCAACGGCGTCATCAAGAGCATCGTCTTCGGCTTCACCGTGACCTTCATCGCGCTGCTGCAGGGCTACGAGGCCCAGCCCACGCCCGAGGGCGTGTCGCGCGCAACCACGCGCACCGTGGTGTCGGCATCGCTGGCGGTCCTGGGGCTGGACTTCCTGCTCACCGCCATGATGTTCAGTATCTAAAGAGGCTCGGCCTCCATCGTTCTAAAGAGTGCAAACCATGCAACGTTCCAACAACGACATCTGGGTCGGCCTGTTCGTGCTGATCGGCGCGGCGGCCCTGCTGTTTCTCGCGCTGCAGTCGGCCAACCTGCTGAGCCTGAACTTCCAGAAGACCTACGCCGTGACGGCGCGCTTCGACAACATCGGCGGACTGAAGCCGCAGACCGCGGTGAAGAGCGCGGGCGTGGTGGTCGGGCGGGTGGAGTCCATCACCTTCAACGACAAGACCTTTCAGGCCGACGTGACGCTGGCTTTGCAAAACCGGTACAGTTTTCCCAAGGACAGTTCGCTCAAGATCCTGACCAGTGGCCTGCTCGGCGAGCAGTACATCGGGATCGAGGCGGGCGCCGAGGAGAAGAACCTGCAGTCCGGCGACACCATCACAGCCACCCAATCCGCGGTGGTGCTGGAAAACCTGATCAGCCAGTTCCTCTACAGCAAGGCCGCCGACGGGAGCTCGAACTCCGGATCGGCGCAGGGAACCCCCAATAAAAAATGAAAACACGATCTTTCTCGCCTGTCGCCCCGAATGCTATGAAAAACATAGCTAAATTTGCCCGTTGGACCAGCGCGGCTGCTGTGTTCGCCCTGGTGGCCGGCTGCGCCACCGGTCCCAACGCGAATCCGGCCGACCCCTTCGAGCCGTTCAACCGCGGCGTCTTCACGTTCAACGACAAGCTCGACCAGGCTGTGCTCGTGCCGGTGTCCACCGCTTATGTCAACGTGCTGCCGTCGATGGTGCGCACGGGCGTGAACAACTTCTTCGGCAACATCGGCGACGTCTGGAGCTTTGCCAACAGCGTGGCCCAGCTCAAGCTGCAGAACAGCGCCGAGACCTTCATGCGGGTCAACGTCAACACCTTCTTCGGCCTCGGCGGCCTGCTGGACGTGGCGACCGAAGCCGGCATCGACCGCCACGACGAAGACTTCGGCCAGACGCTCGGCCGCTGGGGTGTGGGCGCGGGCCCGTACATCGTGCTGCCGCTGCTCGGCCCCTCCACGCTGCGCGACACCGTGGCCAAGCCGGTCGACTTCTACGGCGACGGCATCAACGCCGTGAGCGACGTGGCATGGCGCAATTCGCTGACCGTGCTGCGCGTGGTCGACACGCGCTCGCAGTACCTGCGCGCCGGCCGCCTGATCGACGACGCCGCGCTCGACAAGTACTCCTTCACGCGCGATGCCTTCCTTCAACGCCGCCGCAGCCTGATCCATGACGGCAAGTCTTTCGACGAGGACGCAGGCAAGTAGGCTGCAGGCACAGTGAATCGAACGCGCCAGGACGTCCGCAGGAGCGCAGGTTGCGCTTGCATTCCGTTGCAAGCCTTCACCTGGGCTTCAGGAACCCGGTAGTCCCGGGTCCTGTCCAAACCGTTCTTGTCGTGGCACGCCATCTTTCGTGCGTGCCGCGCCCATCCGAAACCAGAGGGACCTCTCAATGAACAACAAGATGATCGTGCAACGCCGCAGCCTCGGCCACATGGTGCTGGCCGGCGCGATGCTGTTCAGCGCCGCGGCCGCCTTCGTGAGCCCCGCACGCGCCGCCGACGAAACCCCCGACGCGCTGGTGAAGCGCATCTCGACCGACGTGCTCGACACCATCAAGTCGGACAAGTCCATCAAGTCCGGCGACGTCAACAAGATCATGCTGCTCGTCGACAGCAAGATCATGCCGAACGTGAACTTCCAGCGCATGACGGCTTCGGCCGTCGGCCCGGCCTGGCGCACGGCCACGCCGGAGCAGCAGAAGAAGCTGCAGGACGAGTTCAAGACCCTGCTGGTGCGCACCTACGCCGGCGCGCTCGACCAGGTCAGCGACCAGACCGTCACCGTGCGTCCGTTCCGCGGTTCGCCCGACGACGCCGACGTGCTGGTGCGCACCGAGGTCAAGGGCCGCGGCGACCCGGTCCAGCTGGACTACCGCCTCGAGAAGACCCCCGGCCAAGGCGCCGGCTGGAAGGTCTACAACCTGAATGTGCTGGGCGTCTGGCTGGTCGACACCTACCGCACGCAGTTCGCGCAGGAAATCAACAAGAGCGGCATCGACGGCCTGATTTCCGCGCTCGCGGCGCGCAACAAGGGCAACAGCAAGGGCTGACCGATGCTGGTCCTGCCCACGCGCCTGACCCACGACGAGGCCCCCGCCTGCATGCGCATGCTGCAGCAGGGGCTGAAGGGGCAGGTCGATTCGTCGTCCACCGTGGTGGACGCCACCGCCCTGGCCCAGTTCGACTCTTCCGCCCTGGCGGTGCTGCTCGAATGCCGGCGTGAATCCAGTGCGCTGGGCCGCGGCTTCGCGGTCAAGGGCCTGTCGCCGCGTCTTCGCGAACTGGCTGCCCTGTACGGCATTGCGGGCCTTTTGCCCGCTGCGCCCTGACGGCCTGTCCCCCCGGCTTTTCACTTCGCTTCGCTGCGTGTAATTCGCCACCCCCAGGGTGAGGCGCGGGCCGCCTTGGGGCGGCCCGGCGGCGGCCGCATGAGGGTATCGGGCCGCTGCGCGGCGCGCTTTCGAACTCGCCCCGTAAAATCGCGGGCTCCCATGCCCGCGATCTCCTTCCAATCGGTCTCCAAGACCTACCCCCCCTCCAAACAGCAGAAAGCCCAAGGCAAGCCGGGGCTGAAGGCCGTCGACGAGGTCACATTCCAGATCGAGCCGGGCGAGTTCTTCGGCCTGCTCGGCCCGAACGGCGCGGGCAAGACCTCGCTGATCAGCATGCTCGCGGGCCTTTCCAGGCCCACGTCCGGCGCCATCAGCGTGCACGGTTTCGACGTGCAGCGCGACTTCGCCGAAGCGCGCCGCCAGCTCGGCATCGTGCCGCAGGAGCTGGTGTTCGATCCCTTCTTCAATGTGCGCGAATCGCTGCGCATCCAGTCGGGCTACTTCGGCATCAAGAACAACGAGGCCTGGATCGACGAGCTGCTGCAGAGCCTGGGCCTCGCCGACAAGGCCACGGCCAACATGCGCCAGCTCTCGGGCGGCATGAAGCGCCGCGTGCTGGTGGCGCAGGCGCTGGTGCACAAGCCGCCGGTGATCGTGCTCGACGAGCCCACCGCCGGCGTGGACGTCGAGCTGCGCCAGACGCTCTGGCAGTTCGTTGCCCGGCTCAACAAGCAGGGCAGCACCGTGCTGCTCACCACCCATTACCTCGAAGAGGCCGAGGCGCTGTGCAACCGCATCGCGATGCTCAAGCTGGGCCGCGTGATCGCGCTCGACCGCACCAGCGAGCTGCTGAAGTCGGCCGCGAGCAACGTGCTGCGCTTCAAGACCGACGCCATGCTGCCGTGGGCCATTGCCCAGCATGCGCGCATCACCGGGCGCATCGTGCAGCTGCCTGCACAGAACGCCCATGAAGTCGAACAACTGCTGGCCGCGATCCGCGAAGCCGGCGTCGCGGTGGAAGACGTGGAAATGCGCAAGGCCGACCTGGAAGACGTGTTCATCGACCTGATGGCGGGCGAGCAGACGCCGCTGGAGGTGGCGCGATGAGCGCCGCGCCGGGCCGCCCCAAGCAAGCGAAGCTCCCCCTCGGGGGGAAGCGCGGACACGCAGTGCCGCGCAAGGGGGCTCCATGATGGCTGTCACGGGCTGGCGCGCGCTGCTCTACAAAGAGACGCTGCGCTTCTGGAAGGTCGGCTTCCAGACCGTCGGCGCGCCGGTGCTCACCGCGCTGCTGTACCTCATGGTGTTCGGCCATGTGCTCGAAGGCCGCGTGACGGTGTACGGCACGGTCGGCTACACGGCCTTCCTGGTGCCCGGCCTGGTGATGATGAGCGTGCTGCAGAACGCGTTCGCCAACAGCTCGTCGTCGATCATCCAGAGCAAGATCATGGGCAACCTGGTGTTCGTGCTGCTCACGCCGCTGTCGCACTGGGGCTGGTTCTTCGCCTACGTGGGCTCGTCGCTCATCCGCGGGCTGGCCGTGGGGCTGGGCGTGTTCCTGGTGACCGTGTTCTTCGCGACGCCGAATTTCGTGGCGCCGCTCTGGATCGTCGTGTTCGCGCTGCTGGGCGCCGCCATGCTCGGCACGCTGGGCCTCATTGCGGGGCTCTGGGCCGAGAAGTTCGACCAGATGGCCGTGTTCCAGAACTTTTTGATCATGCCCATGACCTTCCTGTCGGGCGTGTTCTATTCGATCGGCTCGCTGCCGCCGTTCTGGCAGAAGGTGAGCCACCTGAACCCGTTCTTCTACATGATCGACGGCTTCCGCTACGGCTTCTTCGGCGTCAGCGACGCCTCGCCCTGGCTCAGCCTGGGCATCGTCGGCACCGCCTGGCTGGTGGTGAGCGCCGTGGCCGTCCATCTGCTGCGAATCGGCTACAAAATCCGAGGCTGAGTCATGGCTCTCCCTCCGTCTTCGCGCACTTCGTGTCGCCTCGCCAACCCCCTTGCGGGGGCAACACCTGCGGCCCGGCAAAGCCGGTTCCGCGGTGTTTCCCGATAAATACCAATCCCCATGACCGCCGAACAACTCCAGGCCCTGATCCAGTCCCATCTCCCCTGCGAGCACATCACGCTCGAAGGCGACGGCCGACATTGGTACGCCACCATCGTCTCGGCCGAATTCGAGGGCAAGCGCTCGATCCAGCGCCATCAGCGGGTCTACGCCACCCTCGGTGCGAAAATGCACACCGACGAGGTGCATGCGCTTTCGATGAAGACCTACACGCCGGCCGAATGGGCGGCAGTGGAAAAATAACGTTCCGGCCCTTGCGGGGGCCTTGATTTCGCTGGAATTTCGATGGACAAACTTCTGATTCGCGGCGGGCGAGAGCTCCGCGGCGAAGTACTCATTTCCGGCGCCAAGAACGCCGCGCTGCCCGAGCTGTGCGCGGCGCTGCTGACCGACCAGCCGGTGACGCTGCACAACGTGCCGCGCCTGCAGGACGTGTCGACCATGCTCAAGCTGGTGCGCAACATGGGCGTGAGCGCCGAGCGCGACGACAACGGCACCGTCCGCCTGAACGCCGGCGACCTCGGCAACCCCGAGGCCCCCTACGAACTCGTGAAGACCATGCGCGCCTCCGTGCTGGCCCTGGGCCCGCTGCTGGCGCGCTTCGGCCACGCCAAGGTGTCGCTGCCCGGCGGCTGCGCCATCGGCTCGCGCCCGGTCGACCAGCACATCAAGGGCCTGCAGGCCATGGGCGCGGAGATCGTGGTCGACCACGGCTACATGCTCGCCCGCCTGCCCGAAGGCCGCACCCGGCTGAAGGGCGCGCGCATCCTGACCGACATGGTCACCGTCACCGGCACCGAGAACTTCCTGATGGCCGCCGCGCTGGCCGAGGGCGAGACGCTGCTGGAGAACGCCGCGCAGGAGCCCGAGATCGTCGACCTGGCCGAGATGCTGATCCGCATGGGCGCCAAGATCGAAGGCCACGGCACCAGCCACATCCGCATCCAGGGCGTCGAGAAGCTGCACGGCTGCGAACACGCCGTGGTGGCCGACCGCATCGAGGCCGGCACCTTCCTGTGCGCCGTGGCGGCCACGGGCGGCGAGGCCTTCCTGCGCCACGCGCGCGGCGATCACATGGACGCCGTGATCGACAAGCTGCGCGACGCGGGCTGCACGGTGGCCTGCGAAAAGGACGGCGTGCGCATCGGCTCCAAGGGCCCGGCGTACGAGAACCTGAAGGCGCAGAGCTTCAGCACCACCGAGTACCCCGGCTTCCCGACCGACATGCAGGCCCAGTTCATGGCCCTGAACGTCATTGCGCGCGGCGCCTCGATGGTCACCGAGACCATCTTCGAGAACCGCTTCATGCACGTGAACGAGATGGTGCGCCTGGGCGCGCGCATCCACGTCGAGGGCAAGGTGGCGATGGTCGAGGGCGTGCAGCAGCTCTCCGGCGCCACCGTGATGGCCACCGACCTGCGCGCGTCCGCCAGCCTCGTCATCGCCGGCCTCGTGGCCGAGGGCGAGACGCTGGTCGACCGCATCTACCACCTGGACCGGGGCTACGACCGCATGGAATCGAAACTGCGCGGCCTGGGTGCCGACATCGAACGTGTGACCGGAGCCGCAGCATGATCACCCTGGCACTCTCAAAGGGCCGCATCTTCGAAGAGACGATGCCCCTGCTGGCCGCCGCCGGCATCGAGGTCACCGAAGACCCCGAGAAGTCGCGCAAGCTGATTCTCGACACCACCCGCCCCGACGTGCGCGTGGTGCTGGTGCGCGCGTCCGACGTGCCCACCTACGTGCAGTACGGCGGCGCCGACCTCGGCGTGACCGGGCTCGACGTTCTGCTCGAGAACGGCAACCAGGGCATGTACCAGCCGCTGGACCTGCGCATCGCGGCCTGCCGCCTGAGCGTGGCCGTGCGCAACGACTACGACTACGCCTCGGCCGTCAAGCAGGGCTCGCGCCTGCGCGTGGCCACCAAGTACGTGGGCCTGTCGCGCGACTTCTTCGCCAGCAAGGGCGTGCACGTCGACCTGATCAAGCTCTACGGCAGCATGGAGCTGGCGCCGCTCACGGGCCTGGCCGACGCCATCGTCGACCTGGTCTCCACCGGCAACACGCTCAAGGCCAACCACCTCGTCGAGGTGGAACGCATCATGGACATCAGCGCCCGCCTGGTGGTCAACCAGGCCGCGTTGAAGCTCAAGCGCGAGCCCATCCGCCGCATCATCGATGCGTTCGCGTCGGCCATTCCTTCCGTCTGAATCTCCTCCTCATCTCCTCCTCACGCCCATGATTCTGAAAGCAGCCCCCGCCCGACTGTCCACGACTTCAGCCAGCTTCGACGCTGAATTCAAGGCGCGGCTGCATTGGTCCGCGGACGACGACGCGGCCATCGAGAAGGTGGTGGCCGACATCCTGGCGGACGTGCAGAAGCGCGGCGACGACGCGGTGCTGGAATACACCAACCGCTTCGACAAGCTCGGCGCGAAGACGCTGCCCGAACTGGAGCTGACGCAGGCCGAGCTCAAGGCCGCATTCGAGGCGCTGCCGGCCGTCCAGCGCGACGCGCTGGAATCCGCCGCGCGCCGTGTTCGCAGCTACCACGAGGCCCAGAAGAAGGCCAGCGGCGAGAGCTGGAGCTACCGCGACGCCGACGGCACGCTGCTGGGCCAGAAAGTCACGCCGCTGGACCGTGTCGGCATCTACGTGCCGGGCGGCAAGGCCGCGTACCCGTCGAGCGTGCTGATGAACGCCATTCCCGCGCACGTGGCGGGCGTGGGCGAAATCATCATGGTCGTGCCCACGCCGAAGGGCGAGAAGAACCAGCTGGTGCTGGCCGCCGCCTACGTGGCCGGCGTGACGCGCGGCTTCACCATCGGCGGCGCCCAGGCCGTGGCGGCGCTGGCCTACGGTACCGCCACCGTGCCGGCAGTGGACAAGATCACCGGCCCCGGCAACGCCTACGTGGCCGCCGCCAAGCGCCGCGTGTTCGGCACCGTGGGCATCGACATGATCGCGGGCCCGAGCGAAATCCTGGTGCTGGCCGACGGCAGCACGCCGCCCGAATGGGTGGCGATGGACCTGTTCAGCCAGGCCGAGCACGACGAGCTGGCCCAGAGCATCCTGCTGTGCCCCGACGCGGCCTACATCGACCGCGTGCAGGCCGAGATCGACCGCCTGCTGCCCACCATGCCGCGCGCGGAAATCATCGCCGCCTCGCTCAACGGCCGCGGCGCGCTGATCCACACGAAGAGCATGGAAGAGGCCTGCGACATCAGCAACCGCATCGCCCCCGAACACCTGGAAGTCAGCAGCAGCGAACCCGATCGCTGGGAGCCGCTGCTGCGCCACGCCGGCGCGATCTTCCTGGGCGCCTTCACCAGCGAGAGCCTGGGCGACTACTGCGCCGGTCCGAACCACGTGCTGCCCACCAGCGGCACGGCGCGCTTTTCGAGCCCGCTGGGCGTGTACGACTTCCAGAAACGCTCGAGCCTCATCGAGGTCAGCGAGGCCGGCGCCCAGGTGCTGGGCCCGATCGCCGTGACGCTGGCCGAGGGCGAGGGCCTGCAGGCGCACGCCGAGGCCGCCCGGATGCGGCTGCGTAAGATCTGAGCTTCCATTACAAGTCTCCAGGGAGGAGCAAGCAAGATGATTGACCGTCTGTACCGTTCGCGTCTTTTCCGATTCGCCGCAGGACTCGTTGCGGGCGCCGCATTGCTGGCCGCCTGCAGCCAGATGCCGCAGGCGCCGCGCGACTTTTCCGCCGTCGGCGTCACCTCCAGCGCCGCGCCGGCCCCGGCCGCACCCGCGCCGCAGCTCGGCACGCAATGGGGCGAGGGCCTCGAGTCGAAGACCCACACCGTCGTCACCAAGCGCCTGTCCGCCCAGCCCGACGACATGGCCTCGCTCGGCTACAACGAGGCCTCCGCCGTGCGCCGCGCGGTCGGCGGCAATCCGGAGCGCCGCCTGGGCCTGATGCTGGCCGACGGCGACATCGAATGGTCGGTGCTCGATGAGGAAGGGCGCCCGCTGCCGCTGCAACGCGCGCGCCGTGGTGCTGGCGGCAGTGGCGGTGATGACGACATGTTCCGCCTGGCCGGCGTTCAGGGCTCGCGCTACACGCTGCGTTTTCGCAACCTCAGCGAGCGCAGCTACGAGGTGATCGCCACGGTCGACGGCCTCGACGTGCTCAACGGCAAGCCCGGCAGCATGCGCAACGGCGGCTACGTGCTGCGCCCGCTGCAGTCGCTGACCATCGAGGGCTTCCGCAAGAGCCAGAACGAGGTCGCGGCCTTCCGCTTCGCCGCGCCGGGCCGTGCCTACGCGGCGAACACCGAGGCCGGCGACGTGCGCAACATCGGCGTGATCGGCGCCGCGCTGTTCGAGCTCGAAGAGCGCGACGCCCCGCGCCGCGCCCGCCGCGATCCCGCGGGCGCGCAGCCCAGCGCCTTCCCGGCCGACGGCGCCTACGCGCCGGCGCCCCGCTACCGAAAATGACGACCCGCAAGCGCGCCGCCTTCCTGCTGCTCGCCCTGGCGGCGGCCGCCGGCGCGCAGGCCATGAGCATCCGCGAACTGCGCACGCTCGAGGCCACCGAAAAAGACGGCAAGGCCTACGCCAGCTACTACCTGGTGGGGGTGCTCGAAGGCCTTCGCGAAGGCGTCGAGTCGTCGCAGCGCGACGGGCGCAAGCCCGCGTTCTGCGTCGAGGGCCGCCGCCTCGAGCCCGCCATGGCGCGCTCGCTCTACCAGACCGAGCTGACCCGCAACGCCGACAGCTACGAAGCCGACATGCCCGTGCAACTGGTCATGTCCGGCGCCCTGAAAAACAGCTACCGCTGCACCCGATGACCGCTCCTGAATCCGTCCGCCTTCCGATCGACCGCATCCGCAACGACGTGCGGGCCATGCATGCCTACGCGGTGCAGGACGCCAGCGGCTTCATCAAGCTCGACGCCATGGAGAACCCCTTCGGCCTGCCGCCCGCGCTGCAGGCCGAGCTGGGCGCGCGGCTGGGCGCGCTGGCGCTCAACCGCTACCCGGGCGAGCGCGGCGCCGAGCTGCAGCGCGCGCTGGCCGCGCACGCGCAGATGCCCGAAGGCTTCGCGCTGATGCTGGGCAACGGCTCGGACGAGCTGATTTCGCTGCTCGACATCGCCTGCGACCAGCCCGGCGCCACCGTGCTGGCGCCGCTGCCCGGCTTCGTGATGTACGCCATGAGCGCGCAGCTGCAGGGCCTGCGCTTCGTGGGCGTGCCGCTCACGACCGACTTCGAGCTGGACGAGGCCGCCATGCTGGCCGCCATCGCGCGCGAGAAGCCCGCCATCGTCTACCTTGCGTACCCGAACAACCCGACCGCCAACCTCTGGGACGACGCCGTGATCGAGAAGATCGTGCAGGCCCAGGGCGCGCAGGGCGGCCTGGTGGTGATGGACGAGGCCTACCAGCCCTTTGCCGCGCGCAGCTACATCGACCGCCTGGCGAAGCACGACCACGTGCTGCTGATGCGCACGCTCAGCAAATTCGGCCTGGCCGGCATCCGCCTGGGCTACCTGATGGGCCCGGCCGCGCTGGTCGCCGAGATCGACAAGGTGCGCCCGCCCTACAACATCAGCGTGCTCAACTGCGAGTGCGCGCTGTTCGCGCTGGAGCACACCGAAGTGTTCGAGGCGCAGGCCCGGCAGATCCGCGAGGAGCGCGAGCGCCTGATGACGGGGCTCGGCCGCCTGCCCGGCGTGAAGACCTGGCCCAGCGACGCCAACATGATCCTGCTGCGCGTGCCCGATGCCACCAAGACCTTCGAGGGCATGAAGACGCGCGGGGTCCTGGTGAAGAACGTTTCTAAAATGCACGAACTGCTCGCCAACTGCCTGCGCCTCACCGTCGGAACGGCCGACGAGAATGCGCGGATGCTCGCGGCACTCGAAGCCTCACTATGACCACCCCCACCCCCCAGGACAGCGGCGACCGCATCGCGTCCGTCACCCGCAACACCGCGGAAACCAGGATCACCGTCAGCGTCAACCTCGACGGCACCGGCAAGGCCAGGCTGTCGACCGGTATCGGTTTCTTCGACCACATGCTCGACCAGATCGCCCGCCACGGGCTGATCGACCTCGACATCGACTGCCAGGGCGACCTGCACATCGACGGCCACCACACGGTGGAAGACGTGGGCATCACGCTCGGCCAGGCCGTGGCCAAGGCCATCGGCGACAAGAAGGGCATCCGCCGCTACGGCCATGCCTACGTGCCGCTGGACGAAGCACTCAGCCGCGTGGTCATCGACTTCTCGGGCCGCCCGGGCCTGGTGATGCACGTGCCCTTCACCAGCGGGATGATCGGCACCTTCGACAGCCAGCTCACCTACGAGTTCTTCCAGGGCTTCGTGAACCACGCCTTCGTCACGCTGCACATCGACAACCTCAAGGGCATCAACGCGCACCACCAGTGCGAGACGGTGTTCAAGGCCTTCGCGCGCGCCATGCGCGGTGCGCTCGAGCTCGATCCCCGCTCCGTCGGGGTGATTCCATCGACCAAGGGTTCGCTCTGAAACGCGCCGGCGAACAGCTATGAAATCTGTAGCAGCAAATACCGTCGCGGTCGTCGACTACGGCATGGGCAACCTGCACTCCGTGTCGCAGGCCGTGCGCCACGCGGCCGACCAGGTGGGCGTGGAGGTGTTCGTCACCTCCGACCCCGACGTGGTCCGCAAGGCCACCCGCGTGGTGCTGCCGGGGCAGGGCGCCATGCCCGACTGCATGCGCGAGCTGCGCGACTCCGGCCTGCAGGAGTCGGTGCTCGAGGCGGCGGCCAGCAAGCCGCTGTTCGGCGTGTGCGTGGGCATGCAGATGATGCTGTCGCGCAGCGACGAGGGCCCGACCGACGGCCTGGGCCTGATTCCCGGCGAAGTCGTCAAGTTCGACCTGGCCGGCCGGCTGCAGCCCGACGGCAGCCGCTTCAAGGTGCCTCAGATGGGCTGGAACCAGGTGCGCCAGGCCCAGCCGCACCCGGTGTGGGCCGGCGTGCCCGACCAGAGCTATTTCTATTTCGTGCACAGCTTCTACGCCCGCCCGGTCGACCCCAGGCACAGTGTGGGCGAGGCGGAATACGGCGCGAGCTTTACCGCAGCCATCGCACGCGATAACATTTTTGCCACCCAGTTCCACCCCGAGAAGAGTGCGGACCATGGGTTGCAGCTTTATCGCAATTTCCTCCACTGGAATCCCTGAACCTATTTTTCCGACCGGGCCGAACCTTCCACAGCCCGGCATTTGCACACTCGCGTCACTTCCATGCTCCTCATTCCCGCCATTGATCTCAAAGACGGCCACTGCGTTCGCCTCAAGCAGGGCGACATGGACCAGTCCACCATCTTCAGCGAAGACCCCGCTGCCATGGCCCGCAAGTGGGTCACGGCCGGCGCGCGCCGGCTGCACCTGGTCGACCTGAACGGCGCCTTCGCGGGCAAGCCGCAGAACCACGCCGCGATCAAGGCGATCCTGAAGGAAGTCGGCGACGACATCCCGGTGCAGCTCGGCGGCGGCATCCGCGACCTCGACACCATCGAGCGCTACATCGACGACGGCCTGCGCTACGTGATCATCGGCACCGCCGCGGTCAAGAACCCGGGCTTCCTGAAGGACGCCTGCAGCGCCTTCGGCGGCCACATCATCGTGGGCCTGGACGCCAAGGACGGCAAGGTCGCCACCGACGGCTGGAGCAAGCTCACGGGCCACGAAGTGGCCGACCTGGGCAAGAAGTTCGAGGACTACGGCGTCGAGTCGATCATCTACACCGACATCGGCCGCGACGGCATGCTCTCGGGCATCAACATCGAGGCCACCGTCAAGCTGGCGCAGGCGCTGACCATTCCGGTGATCGCCTCGGGCGGGCTGTCGAACATGATGGACATCGACAAGCTCTGCGCGGTCGAGTCCGACGGCGTCGAGGGCGTGATCTGCGGTCGCGCCATCTACTCGGGCGACCTCGATTTCGCCGCCGCGCAAGCCCGCGCGGACGAACTGGGCGCCTGACGCCTTCATTGCGTAGCGCGTGCTTTCCGCGCTCGCCATTGCCAATTACCGCTCGCTGCGCCAGCTGACGGTGCCGCTGGGCCGGCTCACGGTCGTGACCGGCGCCAACGGCAGCGGCAAGTCGAGCGTGTACCGGGCGATGCGGCTGTTGGCCGACATTGCCAACGGCGGGGTGATCCGCTCGCTGGTGCGCGAAGGCGGGCTTTCATCGACTCTGTGGGCCGGGCCCGAACGCTTCTCGGCGGCCATGCTGCGTGGCGAGGTGCCGGTGCAGGGCACATCGCGCAGCGAGCCGGTCGCGCTCAAGCTGGGGTTCGCCGGGGTCGAGGCCGAAGACTTCGGCTATGCCATCGACATCGGCCTGCCGCTGCCGAGTTCGTCGGTCTTTTCGAACGACCCGCAGATCAAGCACGAGGCCATCTGGAGCGGTCCGCTGCTGCGCCCTTCGACGCAGCTGGTCGACCGCAAGGGCGCCGCGCTGCGCCTGCGCGACGGCAAGGGCTGGCAGGCCGTCGGCCGGCCGGTTCCGGCCTTCGCCAGCATGATGACCGAGCACGCCGATCCGCGCGACGCGCCCGAGATGCTCACGCTGCGCGAGCAGATGCGCTCCTGGCGCTTCTACGACCATTTCCGCTCCGACGCCGAGGCGCCCGCGCGGCAGCCGCAGCTGGGCACCTACACGCCGGTGCTCGCCAACGACGGCGCCGACCTGGCCGCCGCGCTGCAGACCATCCGCGAGATCGGCGACGGCGAGGCGCTCGACCGCGCCGTGGACGACGCCTTTCCGGGCGCCAGCGTCGAAGTGCAGGTGAGCGGCGACCGCTTCGAGACGCTGATGCACCAGCACGGCCTGCTGCGGCCCCTGACGGCCGCCGAACTGTCCGACGGCACCCTGCGGTACCTGTTGTGGATCGCGGCGCTGCTGACGCCCCGTCCGCCCGCGCTGCTGGTGCTCAATGAACCCGAGACCAGCCTGCACCCCGACCTGCTGCCCGCGCTGGGCCGCCTGATCGCGCAGGCGGCACGGGAGTCGCAGGTGATCGTGGTGTCTCATGCCGCCAGGCTGATCGCCGCGCTGGAGGACAGCGACAGCCTGCAGCCGGTGGTGCTGGAGAAGCAGTTCGGCGAAACCCGCATCGCCAACCTCGACATGAGCGAGATTCCGCGCTGGGAGTGGCCGGCGCGGTAGGCGAGCGCGAGGGCCCTTATTCCGCCTTCACCGACATCGTCTGGATGATCGTATCCAGCTGCGCGCTCATCGGCAGGTTGATGCTTTCCCCCGTGGGCAGCTTGCGCAGGAACCAGCGCTTGTACTGGCGCTCGATCTCGCCGTCTTCCGCCAGCACCTGGAAGGCGTCGACGACCACCTTGTTGAGCTGCGCGTCGCCCTTGCGGTACATGATCCCGTAGGGGTCGTAGGAGAGGAAGTCGCCGACCACCTCGTAGTTCGCCTTGGCGGCATCCTGCGCGATCAGGCCGTAGAGCAGCACGTCGTCGGTGGCGAAGGCGTCGGCCTGGCCGCTCTTCACCAACCCGAAAGACTCCGCATGGTCGGGCGTCACCACCAGGTTGATGCCGAGCTTGAACTTCTCCGACAGCTCGCGCAGCGTCTTCTCGTTGGTGGTGCCGGCCGTCACCGCCACCTTCTTGCCGGCCAGGTCGCGGAACGACTTGATCGGCGAGCCCTTCTTCACCAGCACCTTGGTGCCCGAGACGAACATGGTCGGCGAGAAGGCCACGCGCTTCTGGCGCTCGAGGTTGTTGGTGGTGGAGCCGCACTCCAGGTCGACCTTGCCGCTGGCGACCGCGTCGATGCGCGAGTCGGAGGTCACGGGCACCCACTTGATGGTGAGGCTCCTGTTCACCGCGTCCTCGATGGAGCTCACCAGCGAGCGGCAGAGTTCGATCGAATAGCCGATCGGTTCCTTGCGCGCATTGAGGTACGAGAACGGCACCGACGACTCGCGGTAGCCGATGGTGATGGCGCCCGTTTGGCGCGCCTTGGCCAGCGTGCCGGTGAGTTCCTGCGCCTGCGCGGGAACCGCCAATACGCAGGCGAAGGCCGCCAGCAGTGCCGCAAAAGCGGATGGCAGCGTGCCGATGCGCTTCATGGCGTTGCCGTTCACGCGTGCGCCGGGTGGGCGAGGGTGGCGTTGGCTTCCTCGTCGATCGCCCGGGCATTGGTCTCGGCGTCGCTCTCGGAGAGCAGCTCGCCTTCCCACTTGGCGACCACCGCGGTGGCAATGGAGTTGCCCACCGCGTTGGTGGCCGAGCGGCCCATGTCGAGGAAAGTGTCCACGCCCAGGATCAGCAGCAGGCCGGCCTCGGGAATGTCGAAGTGGTTCAGCGTGGCGGCAATCACCACCAGCGAGGCGCGCGGCACGCCGGCCATGCCCTTGGAGGTGAGCATGAGGATCAGCAGCATCGTGACCTGCGTGCTGATGGGCATGTGGATGTTGTAGGCCTGCGCGATGAACAGCACGGCGAAGGTGCAGTACATCATCGAGCCGTCCAGGTTGAACGAGTAGCCCATCGGCATCACGAAGCTGGAGATCTTGCGCTTCACGCCGAAACGGTCGAGCGCCTGCAGGATCTTCGGATACGCGGCTTCCGAACTGGCGGTGGCAAAGGACAGCAGGAAGGCCTCCTTGATGAGCACCAGCAGCTTGAACACGCGCGGCCCGAGGAACAGGAAGCCCGCCAGCACCAGCACGCTCCACAGCACGAGCAGGCCCAGGTAGAAGTCGCCCATGAACACCGCGAACTTCAGCAGGATGCTCAGCCCGTTGACGGCCACCGTGGCGGCCATGGCGGCCAGCACCGCGAGCGGCGCGAGCTTCATGACGTAGCCCGTGATCTTCAGCATGGCGTGCGACAGTTCCTCGATGGCCGCCACCAGCGTCTTGGCCTTGTCGCCCAGCGAGGCCAGCGCCACGCCGAAGAACATCGAGAACACCACGATCTGCAGGATCTCGTTGTTGGCCATGGCCTCCACGAACGACTTGGGCACCGTGTGGCTCACGAAGTCCTTCAGCGTGAACTTGGAAGTGGCCAGGTTGGCCGAGGCGCCGATGTCGGGCAGCGGCAGGCCCAGGTTGTCGCCGGGCTTGAGCAGGTTGGCCATGATCAGGCCGATGACCAGCGAGACCAGCGAGGCCGTCAGGAACCAGCCGATGGCCTTGCCGAACACGCGCCCGACCGACTTGGCGTCGCCCATGTGCGCGATGCCCACCACCAGCGTGGAGAACACCAGCGGGCCGATCAGCATCTTGATCAGGCGCAGGAACACGTCCGAGACGATGGAGACGTAGTCCGCGATCTCCTTGGCGGCCTTCTTGTCCGGAAAGCTCGTGAAGATCATGTAGCCCACGATGATGCCCAGCACCATCGCGATCAGGATCCAGGCGGCCATCGGCAGCTTTTTCTTCATGCGTATCCCCTTTTGTCTGTGTGGAGTGATTTTTGGAGTGCACGGGACCGACTTGCATGCTGTCTTCACCGCAAGCGGTCACAGGGTATCCAAGAAGGCCCCGGGCACGCAATGGCCCCGGATGCCAATTCCGTGCCACCGCGCGGGCGCTGCCTACAATTCGCGCCATGGAAATCACCCCGATCGAGTTTCGCGGCCAGCCCGCATTGCGTGCCACAGGCGCCGATGGAAGCACCCTCACGGTGGCATTGCACGGTGCGCAAGTGCTGTCCTGGACGGCGGCCGACGGGGTGGAGAGGCTTTACCTGAGCCCTTCGGCGGTGTTCGACGGGCAAGCCGCCATCCGCGGCGGCGTGCCCATCTGCTGCCCCCAATTCAACCAGCGCGGCATGTTGCCCAAGCATGGATTCATGCGCAATTTGCCTTGGAAGCACGAGGCTTCCGACACACCCGAGTCACTTCGGCTGAGCTTGCGCGACACCGACGCCACCCGTGCGCTGTGGCCGCACGCTTTCGAGGCACGGCTGGAGGCCACCCTGTCGGCCGGCCAGCTGCGCACCTCGCTCACGCTCACCAACATCGACCGCGCGCCCTGGACCTTCGCCGCCGCGCTGCACACCTACCTGCGCGTGGACGACATCGCCGATACCCGCCTGGAGGGCCTGCAGGGTGCCAACCGCTGGGATTCGCTGCGCGACGACCGCCATGTGGAAACCGCGGCCGCGTTGCATTTCGATGCAGAGTTCGACAGTGTCTACGCCGCCCCCGCGCAACCGCTGCGCCTGGTGCAGCCCGCCGGCGCGCTGGAGATCTCGCAAAGCGCGAGCTGCAGCGAAACCGTGGTCTGGAACCCCGGCGCGGTGCTCGGTGCGAAACTCGCCGACATGCCCGCGGACGGCTTTCGGCACATGCTGTGCGTCGAAGCCGCCCGCATCGACGAACCCGTGCTGCTCGCCCCCGGCGCCCAATGGCAGGGCTGGCAACAGCTCCGCGTCCTCTGATTCCTTACCCGTTCATCCCATGCTTGCCAAACGCATCATTCCCTGCCTCGACGTCACCGGCGGCCGTGTCGTCAAGGGCGTCAACTTCGTCGAACTGCGCGACGCCGGCGATCCGGTCGAGATCGCCGCGCGCTACAACGCGCAGGGCGCCGACGAGCTGACCTTCCTGGACATCACCGCCACCAGCGACGGCCGCGACCTGATCCTGCCGATCATCGAGGCCGTGGCCTCGCAGGTCTTCATTCCGCTGACCGTGGGCGGCGGCGTGCGCACCGTGGCCGACGTGCGCCGGCTGCTCAACGCGGGCGCCGACAAGACCAGCTTCAACTCGGCCGCCATCGCCGACCCCCAGGTGATCAGCGACGCCGCGCAGAAGTACGGCTCGCAGTGCATCGTGGTCGCCATCGACGCCAAGCGCCGCAGCCCCGAAGAGGCCGCCACGCGCGGCGCGGGCTGGGACGTGTACAGCCATGGCGGGCGCAAGAACACCGGCCTGGACGTGGTCGAGTGGGCCACCGAGATGGCGCGCCGCGGCGCCGGCGAGATCCTGCTGACCAGCATGGACCGCGACGGCACCAAGAGCGGCTTCGACCTGGAGCTGACCCGCGCGGTGAGCAACGCCGTCAACGTGCCGGTGATCGCCTCGGGCGGCGTCGGCAGCCTGGACGACCTGGCCGACGGCATCCAGACCGGCGGCGCCGACGCGGTGCTGGCGGCCAGCATCTTCCACTACGGCGAGCACACGGTCGGCGAGGCCAAGGCCCGTATGGCGGCCCGGGGCATCCCGGTGCGCATCGACCAGTGAGCGGCCCCGCAGGGCGCGGCTCGAACGCCTCTCAAGGGTCTTTTGCCATCCCTGACAATAGCGCCATGAATTGGCTCGATGAAGTGAAGTGGGACGCGAACGGCCTGGTGCCGGTCATCGCGCAGGAGCAGGGCAGCAACGACGTGCTGATGTTCGCCTGGATGAACCGCGAGGCGCTCGAGAAGACCGCCGAGCTCGGCCGCGCGGTGTATTTCAGCCGCTCGCGCAACAAGCTCTGGTTCAAGGGCGAGGAGTCGGGCCACGTGCAGACCGTGCACGAGATCCGCCTCGATTGCGACAACGACGTGGTGCTGCTCAAGGTCACCCAGCTCGGCCACGAGCCGGGCATCGCCTGCCACACCGGTCGACACAGCTGCTTCTTCAGCAAGTACGAAAAGGGCCAGTGGACCGTGGTCGAACCGGTCTTGAAAGACCCGGAATCCATCTACAAATGACGGCCACCGTGAACGCTGACAACACCGACAACACCTCCGACGCCCTCGCTCGCCTGGCCGCGGTCATCGAAAGCCGCCTGCCCGCGCAGGGCGGCGACCCCGAGAAGAGCTACGTCGCGCGCCTGCTGCACAAGGGCCCCGATGCCTTCCTCAAGAAGATCGGCGAGGAAGCCACCGAGGTCGTGATGGCCGCCAAGGACGCCGATCACGGCGGCGACCGCTCGAAAATAGTGAACGAAGTGGCCGACCTGTGGTTCCACACCATGGTGGCGCTGGCGCACTACGGTTTCTCGCCCGCCGACGTCACCGCGGAGCTCGAGCGCCGCGAAGGCACCAGCGGCATCGAGGAAAAGGCCCTGCGCAAGGTGCGGGCCCGGGAAGCTGGAGAGGCTGGCGCATCCAACGATTGAAAGGACACCGACCATGGCCAACGACATCGTGAACGCGAAACCCGACGACTCCCTCAAGACCTGGGGCTGGGTCAGCTACATCCTGCACCTCATCGTGGCCATCGGCGCCGTCGTGCCGGGGGCGCAGGCCTCCATCGTCATCCTGCTGGTCGCGCTGGTGATCGACTTCGTCAAGCGCGACGACGCGGCCGGCACCTGGCAGGCCTCGCATTTCAGCTGGCGCATCCGCTCGGTGCTGTGGGCGGGGCTGCTGTACATCCTGACGATCTGGCTGTTTCTCGTGTTCTACGTCCCGGGCTGGATTGCCTGGAGCCTGATCTCGCTGTGGTTCCTGTACCGGATCGTGAAAGGCATGATCCGCATGAACGACGGCCGCCCCATGGAACCCAAAGATGTCATCTGACCCGAACTGCGTCTTCTGCAAGATCATCGAGGGCAAGATCCCCTCCCGCAAGGTCTACGAGGACGAGGACCTGTTTGCTTTTCACGACATCGCGCCCTGGGCGCCGGTGCATTTCATGATGGTGCCCAAGAAGCACATCGCCTCGATGGCGCAACTCACGCCGGACGATGCGGCGCTCATGGGCAAGATCATGACGCTGGCTCCCAAGCTGGCGCTGGAGCAGGGCTGCAGGCCCTATCCGGAGGGCGGCTTCCGGGTCGTCGTCAACACGGGCAACGAGGGTGGGCAGGAGGTTCATCATCTCCATGTCCATGTCATGGGCGGTCCCCGGCCCTGGCTTCGCGGCTGAGCGGCGTTAAGCCAAACTGTCACATTCCACCCGACTAAAATCGGACACATTCTTAGGAGTTCTCCATGGGTTCTTTTTCCATCTGGCACTGGCTGATCGTGCTGCTCGTCGTGGTCATGATCTTCGGCACCAAGAAGCTGCGTAACATGGGTTCGGACCTTGGCGGCGCCGTCAAGGGCTTCAAGGACGGCATGAAGGACGGCAGCGCCGACGCGCCGGCCGGCACTTCGGCACCCGCCCAGCAGGTGACCGGCCAGCCGGCCAACAGCGACAAGTCGACGATCGACGTCGAAGCGCGTCAGAAGTCCTGAGCGCAGACCGCACGTGCTCGACCTCGGCATTGAGAAGCTGGCGCTGATCGGCGTCGTGGCGCTGATCGTCATCGGCCCGGAGAAGCTGCCGCGCGTGGCGCGCACCGTGGGCACCTTGCTCGGCAAGGCGCAGCGGTACGTGAACGACGTCAAGGCCGAAGTCAACCGATCGATGGAGCTCGACGAGCTCCGCAAGATGAAGACCACGGTGGAGGATGCGGCCCGCGACGTCGAGCACAGCATCCACACCGGGGCGAGCGACTTCGAGAAGCAGTTCAGCGGTTCGGGCGAAACGCTGTCGGCGCTGGCCGAGCCCGAGCCGCCACCGCCGCCCGAATACAAGCATCCGCGCAAGAACTGGCGGCTGAAGCAGGGCGCCACGCCGCAGTGGTACAAGTCGCGAAACGGCGTGCGCACCAAGGCGCTGTCGGGTGCGGCGCGCGTCGCGCGTTTCCGCCCGCACACGATCAACAAGATCACCTAGCGCACCCCCACCACCGCGTTCCCCGAGCGCCGCACGCCGGCCGACGTCACGCTTTCTTCTTTTCCAATGGCCGATTCCGACAACAAGAACAACGACAAAGAAGACGAGCTGGCGGGCACCGAACAGCCGTTCGTGGCTCACCTGGTCGAGCTTCGCGACCGCCTGCTCTATTGCGTGTATGGCCTGGTGATCGCGGGCATCCTGCTGGCGATCTGGCCCGGCCCCGGCGGGCTGATCGACATCATCGCGATGCCGATCAAGGCGCACATGCCGCACGACGCCAAGCTCATCGCCATCGGCGTGTTCTCGCCGTTCTTCGTGCCGCTCAAGGTGCTGATGATGGCGGCCGTGCTGCTGGCGCTGCCCTGGCTCATGTACCAGGCGTGGATGTTCGTGGCTCCCGGCCTCTACAGCCATGAAAAGAAGTTCGCGCTGCCGCTGATCTTCTTCGGCAGCCTGCTGGCCTATGCCGGCATCGCCTTCGTGCAGCTGTTCGTGCTGGACAAGATGTTCAGCTTCATCCAGCGCTTCGCCCCGGCGGCGGTGCAGGCGACGCCCGACATCTCCTCGTACGTCGAGGCCATCCTGTCGCTGTACATCGCCTTCGGCGTGGCCTTCCAGGTGCCGATCGTGGTGATGCTGCTGGTGCGCTTCGAGATGGTGACCATCGAGAAGCTGAAGTCCTTCCGCGGCTACTTCATCGTGGTCGCGTTCGTCGTGGCCGCCGTGCTGACGCCGCCCGACGTGGTCTCGCAGCTGGCGCTGGCGGTGCCCATGTGCCTGCTGTACGAGGTGGGCATCATCGGTGCCAGGTACTTCGCCAGCTCGGTCAAGAAGCCCGAAGACGAAGAAAGCGCGGACTCGGCTTCCAGCTGATCTTGCGAAGGGGTGCGGGGCCCGGGGGCTCGCCATCGGCGAACCTCGGTCTGCCCAATCCCCCGAATTCCCCCGAATTCCCTGAGTTCTTGAACACCGAGACACCGGCCTTGCCGGGCCTCGGGTGCTGCTCCCCGGGGCAAAGGGGTGGCGAAGCAGGAAGAAGCGCACGATGTGTGCGCAACCCCGGGGAAGGCCTTTTATTCCGGCTGGTTCGGCACCTGCCGCACCGGGCTCTTCGGCCGCAGCCCCGGCATCACATCCAGTTCCATCTTGTCGCTGCCGCGCTGCAGCGCGAACCGCGCGGTGCTGCCGGGCTTCAGGCCGGCCACCGCGGTCAGCAGCGCCTGCACGCTGTCGGTCTTCTTCTCGCCCACCGAGGTGATCACGTCACCCGGGCGGATGCCGGCCTTGGCGGCCGGGCCGTTCTGCAGCACGCCGGTGATGATCACGCCCGCGTCCGCCTTCACGCCGAAGGTCTCGGCCAGTTCAGGCGACAGCTCGTTCGGCTCCACGCCGATCCAGCCGCGGCGCACCTGGCCTTCCTTCACGATCCCCTCGAGCACGATCTTGGCCATCGACACCGGAATGGCGAAGCCGATGCCCATGCTGCCGCCCGATCGCGAGTAGATGGCGGTGTTGATGCCCTGCAGGTTGCCGTTCACGTCGATCAGCGCGCCGCCCGAGTTGCCGGGGTTGATGGCCGCGTCGGTCTGGATGAAGTTCTCGAAGTTGTTGATGCCGAGCTGGTTGCGGCCCAGCGCCGAGACGATGCCGCTGGTCACGGTCTGGCCCACGCCGAAGGGGTTGCCGATGGCCAGCACCTGGTCGCCCACCTGCAGCGCGTCGGAGTCGCCCAGCACGATCACGGGCAGCTTGTCGAGCTCGATCTTCAGCACGGCCAGGTCGGTGTCGGGGTCGGTGCCGATCACCTTGCCGCGCGCGTGGCGGCTGTCGTTGAGCGTCACCTCGATCTCGTCGGCGCCCTCGACCACGTGGTTGTTGGTGAGGATGTAGCCATCGGTGCTGACGATCACGCCGCTGCCCAGGCCCACCTGGGGCTGGTCGTCCTGGTCGCCGAAGAAGAAGCGGAACCACGGGTCGTTGCTGCGCGGGTGGCGCTGCGCGGCCTTGCTGGTGTTGATGCTCACCACCGCCGGCGAGGCCTTCTTGGCCGGCACGCTCAGGCTGCCGGGCGCCGCCGCGGCGGGGGCGCCGGCCGGTGCTTCCACGATCGACACCACGCCGCCCAGCGAGGTCGCGCGCCTGTTGAGCCATTCGGGCTTGAGCGTCGCAACGACGAAGTAGGCCGCGAGCAGGACAGTCACGGCTTGGGCAAAGAGCAGCCAGGTGCGTTTCATGAAAAATCGGTGAAAAAGACGGAGGAACGCTGCCGTGGGGCGCAGCAATGTGGCCAATTGTCCCTCAACCGCACGAGCCGGAAACCGCGCCGCGAGGTCGAGATTGAGCAATGCCGCCTGCGTGAATCCGGGTAAACACCTAGCATCGCGGAGCGAGCCCATCCGGCCCGTGTTCTCAGGCCTCCCGCACTGCCCACCCGGCGGAGGCGGCCAGGCGTTCGTCGGCGCGCCATTTTTCCGTTTCTCACCCGGTCCCGCGGGCTGGCGCGCGGTTTCGACCTCCTTGCCAGCAGCCATGACTCCAGAAGCAACTCTCCACGACGGCGCCCAGACCGCGCCGTCCGCCCCGTCCGCGCCCTCCAGCACGTCCCGCACCCTCGGTGCGAGCGACTACAAGACCCTCGCCCTGTCCGCCCTCGGCGGCACGCTCGAGTTCTACGACTTCGTCATCTACGTCTTCTTCGCCACCGTGGTCGGGGCGCTGTTCTTCCCGGCGGACATGCCCGACTGGCTGCGTCAGCTGCAGACTTTCGGCATCTTCGCGGCCGGCTACCTGGCGCGCCCGGTGGGCGGCATCGTCATCGCGCATTTCGGCGACATCTTCGGGCGCAAGCGCATGTTCACGCTGTCGATCTTCCTGATGGCGGCGCCCACGCTGGTCATCGGCCTGCTGCCGACCTACGCGAGCATCGGCGTCGCGGCGCCCCTGCTGCTGCTGGCCATGCGCGTGCTGCAGGGCGCGGCCATCGGCGGCGAGATGCCCGGGGCCTGGGTGTTCGTGGGCGAGCACGTGCCGGCCCGGCGCTATGGGTTCGGCATCGGCATGCTGACCTCGGGCATCACCGGCGGCATCCTGCTGGGCTCGCTGGTGGCGGTGGCCATCAACCGCCACTATTCGCCGGAGCAGGTGAGCGGCTTCGCCTGGCGCCTGCCGTTCATCCTGGGCGGCGTGTTCGGGCTGGTGTCGGTGTACCTGCGCCGCTTCCTGCACGAGACGCCGGTGTTCAAGGAGCTGGCGGGCCGGCGCACCGTGGCGCGCGAGCTGCCGCTGCGCACCGTGCTGCGCGAGCACCGCCTGGCCTGCGTGTACGTGGCACTGCTGACCTGGGTGCTGTCGGCCGCCATCGTGGTGGTGGTGCTGTACACGCCCACCTACCTGCAGAAGGTGCACCACATTCCGGCCGCGCTGGCACTCGAAGCCAACGCGCTCGCCACGCTCACCCTGACGCTGGGTTGCATGCTGGCCGGCTGGGCCAGCGACCGCATCGGCACGCGCGCGGTGATGCTGGTCGGCTGGGGCGGCCTGTTTGCCACGGCCTACCTGTTCTACACCGGGCTGCCCGGCACGCCGTCGACGCTGTACGCACACTACGCGCTGGTGGGCCTGTTCGTGGGCACCATCGCCACCGTGCCGATCGCGGGCGTGCGCGCCTTCCCGGCGCCAGTGCGCTTCACCGGCCTTTCGTTCGCCTACAACATGTCGTACGCCGTGTTCGGCGGGCTGACGCCGGTGATCCTCACGCTCTGGCTGCAGCGCGACAGCATGGCGCCCGCGCATTACGTCGCGGTGCTGGCCGGCCTGGGCTTCCTGCTCGCGTTCCTGCCGCTGGCGGCGCGCGGCCATGCGATGCGCGATGGCGTGGCGCCCGAGGCCGGCGGTACCGGAGCTGCCGGAGCTGCCGGAGCGATTGGAGCTACCGGCGGGGGCAGCGCGACAATGTCGCGATGAGCACCACCCGCCACGAACTGCTTCACGCATTCGACCTGCTGCTGGCCCCCGGCCGCTTCAAGGACTACGGACCCAACGGCCTGCAGGTCGAAGGGCGCACCACGGTGCGCAAGATCGTCTCCGGCGTCACGGCCAGCCGCGCGCTGATCGAGGCCGCGATCCACGCCGAGGCCGACGCCATCTTCGTGCACCACGGCCTGTTCTGGCGCGGCCAGGACGGCCGCGTCACCGGCTGGATGAAGCAGCGCCTGGGCCTGCTGCTGGGCAGCGACGTCAACCTCTTCGCCTACCACCTGCCGCTGGACGCGCACCCCGAGCTCGGCAACAACGCGCAGCTCGGCCTGCAGCTGGGGCTCGTGGCGTACCCCGGCGCGGGCGGGCGTTTCGGCGAGCAGGAGCTGGGCTTCCTGGGTGCGCCGGACAGCGGCGAAGGCTTCGCCGACGCCAGGGCGCTCGCCACGCACGTCGAAAAAGTGCTCAAAAGGCCGGTCACGCTCGTCGATACTGCGCATCGCGCTATCAAGAACATAGCGTGGTGCACGGGCGGCGCGCAAGGCTACTTCGAGGCCGCCATCGCGGCCGGCGCCGACGCCTTCATCACCGGCGAGATCTCGGAGCCGCAGGCCCACTACGCGCGCGAGATGGGCGTGGCCTTCCTGGCCTGCGGGCACCACGCCACCGAGCGCTACGGCGCGCCCGCGGTGGCCGCCCACGTGGCGGCGCAGCTCGAGCTCGAACACCAGTTCATCGACATCGACAACCCGGCATGAGCAACGCACCCATCGGCATCACGCTCGGCGATCCCGCCGGCATCGGCCCTGAGATCATCGCCAAGGCGTTTCGCGACGCGCCCGATGCCACGCGCGGCGCGTTCGTGGCCGGCGACGTGGGCACGGTGCGCAAGGCGTCCCAGGCCCTGGCCGCGCCGGGGCAGCCGGCCTGGCCGGTGCTCGAGATCGACACCGTTGCCGAGGCCGCCACCGTGCCGCCGGGCTGCATCCCGGTGTTGCAGGTGATCGCGGCGCCGTCGCGCATCGAGACCGGCCGCATCAGCGCCGAGGCCGGCCGCGTGGCGGGCGAATGCGTGGTGTGGGCCGCGCGGGCCGCGTTGCGCGGCGAGATCTCCGCCATCGTCACCGCGCCGCTGCACAAGGAGGCGCTGTCGGCCGCGGGCTTTCCGTACCCCGGCCACACCGAGCTGCTGCAGGCCGAGGCCGCCGCCCACCTGGGCCGCACCGTGGCCGACGTGCCGGTGCGCATGATGCTGGCCAACGACGAGCTGCGCACCGTGCTCGTCAGCATCCACATGTCGCTGCGCCATGCCATCGAGGCGGTGGATTTCGAAGGCGTGCTCGAAACCCTGCGCATCACCCACCGGGCGCTGACCCATGCGCTGGGCCGCGTGCCGCGCGTCGGCGTGGCGGGGCTGAATCCGCATGCGGGCGAGGGCGGGTTGTTCGGTTCGGAAGAGCTGCACATCATCGCGCCGGCCATCGAGGCCGCGCGCGCCGAAGGCATCGACGCCAGCGGGCCCCATGCGCCCGACACCGTCTTCATGCGCGCGCGCGCCAAGGCGGGCGTGCCGTCCAGCGGCGAGTTCGACGTGGTGGTGGCGATGTACCACGACCAGGGCCTGATCCCGGTCAAGTACCTGGGCGTGGAGAAGGGCGTGAACGTCACGCTCGGGCTGCCGCTGGTGCGTACCAGCCCCGACCATGGCACCGCCTTCGACATCGCGGGCACGGGGCGGGCCGACGCGTCCAGCCTCGTGGAGGCGTTGCGCATAGCCCGGGTGCTCAGTGGCGCTCAGCCCAACAGCGCTCAGGGCGCTCAGGGCGCTCAGGGCTCTTAAGGGCGCTCACGGCACCTGAAGCCGCTCACGGGCGTTGCTTGAGGCTGTCGCGGATCTCGCGCAGCAGCACCACGTCTTCGGGCGTGACGGGCGCCGCGGCGGCCGCCGGCTCGTCATTGCGCTTGAGGCGGTTGATCTGCTTGACCATCATGAAGATGATGA
Organism: Variovorax sp. OK212; assembly: GCF_900112425.1. Lineage (GTDB taxonomy): Bacteria > Pseudomonadota > Gammaproteobacteria > Burkholderiales > Burkholderiaceae_C > Variovorax. The sequence goes on from NZ_FOLP01000001.1 coordinate 619,847, forward strand.
AAGCCAGGATCACGAAGTTGACCGCGATGGTGATGAAGTTGCCGTAGGCCAGCACCGGCACGCCGGCCTTCTTCAGGTCGGCCAGCGTGTTCGCCACGCCGGCCGGCGCCGTGCCCAGCACCACGTAGAGGTTCGAGAAGTCGAGCCTGCCGAACACCAGTCCGACCACCGGCATGATGATGTCGGCCACCAGCGAGTCGACGATCTTGCCGAACGCGGCACCGATGATCACGCCGACCGCGAGGTCGATCACATTGCCCTTGACGGCAAATTCCTTGAATTCACTGAGGATGCTCATGATTCAAAAGGCTGCTGGAGCTCTGCTGTTGAAGGAGAGCCGAGTATGCCCGCGATTGCTCACTTCTCCAGCGGGCGCAGCGCAACGTCGACGTGCGCGGCGGCCAGCCCGCTGCGGCTGCGCGCGGCGATCTGCCGGAAGCCGTCCTCCAGGTGCCGCACGAAACGCGGCGTGTCGAAGTAGCCGCGGCGCGCCTCCTTGGCCGCCGCGAGCCGTGCGCGCAGCGCGGCCAGTTCGCCGGGGTGCGTGGCGTAGTGAATGGCCTTGTGCACGTACGCGGCATGGTCCGTGGCCACCAGCTCGGGCAGCCCGATGGCGCCGAGCAGGCTGCCCGCCATGCGCGACACCATCGTCGTGCCCGTGAGCGCCAGCAGCGGCACGCCCGACCACAGCACGTCGTTCGCGGTCGCGCCGCTGCTGTAGGGGAAGGTGTCGATGAACAGGTCGGCCAGGCCGATGCGCGCCAGGTGCTGGTCGACCGGCATGCGCGGCGACACGACCAGGCGATCGGCCGCCAGGCCCGCGGCTTCCCAGTGCGCGCGCAGGTTGCGCTCGAAGCCGTCGGGGCCCTGCGCCAGCCACAGCACCGCGTTCGGAATGCCCTGCACGATGCGCACCCACGCGTCGAAGGTCTCGGGCTGGATCTTGAACGACTGCGAGAAGTTGCACAGCACGAAGGCGTCCTCGGGCAGGCCGTGCGCGGCGCGCGTGGCCTTGCGCGGGTTCACCGGGCGCTGCGTGTCGATCACCTGGAAGGTCTCGGGCAGGCGCAGCAGCTTTTCCGTGTAGCAGTCCTCGGTGCCCGGCGGCGAGAGGAAGTTGTCGGACACCAGGTAGTCGTAGCTCGGCGTGCCGCTGGTGCCCATGTAGCCCAGCCACATGAGCTGCGCGGGCGCCGCGTGGTAGGCCATCACCTGCGGCTTGGCGCCGCGCGTGTCGCCCGACAGGTCGATCAGGATGTCGATCTCGTCCTCGCAGATGCGCTCGGCCATCTGCTGGATCGATTGGCCGTGCAGGTCGACGAAGTGCTCGGCCGACGCGGCGATGCGCGCGCGCGCCGGGTGGCCGTCGTCGGGGCCGTAGGAGTAGACGAACACCTCGAATGCGTTGCGGTCGTGCAGGCTGAACAGCTCGGCCGTGAGGTGGGCCACCGGGTGGTTGCGGAAGTCGAACGAGTAGTAGCCCACGCGGATGCGCGGCGCCGTGCGGCGCGCGCCGGCATCGGCAAAGGACCTGATGCCCGCGTTCGTGTCGGCGAGCGTGGCCGAGCGTTGCGTCCAGGCCATCAGGCGCTTCGCGTCGTCGTAGTTCGACATGAGGATGAAGGAGGACGCGGTCTGGTCGTTGTCCGGCCTGTCCAGGCGCGTGGCGATGCGCTCGCGCAGTTCGGGCGTGCCGTCCCAGCGCGCGATGTGCGCCTTTTCGCCGAGCAGCCACACCATCGCCGGCATGAAGTCCGGGTCGTCGCGCATGCACTGCTCGAACTCCGCGATGGCCGCTTCGGACTGGCCCGCCATCACGTAGGTCACGCCCAGGTTGCAGCGCGCCAGCACCTGGCCCGGATGCAGTTCGAGCGCCTTCTTCAGCACCTCGATGGCGGCGTCGTAGTGGCCCTGGCGGAAGTTGTTGGCGCCCAGGTTGTTGAGCAGCGCTTCCTGCTCCGGCATCGATTCCAGGGCCAGCCTGTACAGCTCCGCCGATTCGCCGAAGCGCATCGCCGCGCCCTCGAGCGTGGCGCAGACACCGTAGAGCGCGGCCATGGCGTCTGGTTCCGACAGCGCCCGGGCGCGCACCTCGATCGTCGAATGGCGCATGGCGCGCTGCATGGGGCTCACCGCGTCTTCGTTGCGGCCGCAGTGGATCAGCGCGCGGGCCAGCAGGTAGCTGGCCTCGAAGTCCGGCGGCTCGGTCTGGGCCTGCTCCAGGGAGGCGAGCGCACCCGTCCAGTCGTTCTGGTGCGCGCGGATCTTGCCGATGTTCTTGTGCGCGACGATGTAGCCCGGGTCCAGCCCGAGCGCGCGCGCGAACTGCTCGACGGCTTCGTCGAAGCGGTCCTGTTCCATGTCGATGGCGCCGGCGTTGTTCCATGCGGCGGGCGCTTGCGGTGCGAGCCGCGTGGCCTCGGCCGCGGCCTCGCGCGCCTGGCGGAACTTCTTCTGCTGGCGGTACACCGCCGACAGGTTCACGTAGGCCTCGGGGTAGTTCGGCTGCGCCTTGACGGCGCGGCGCAGGTCCTGCTGCGCTTCGGCCAGCAAGCCCATGTGCATGAAGATCGTGGCGCGGGTGTTGAAGTAGAAGTGGTGCGGCGTGCGTGCGATCGCGCGGTTCACATAGTTCAGCGCCAGCTTCGGCCGGCCTTGCCGGTACAGCGCCTCGCCCGTGAGATGGAGTGCGTCGGCGTGCTCCGGAAAGCGGCTCAGCAGGTGCTCGTAGACCTGCAGCGCCTCGGCGAACCGGCCCACCCGGTGCAGCCCCAGTCCCTGTTCCAGGAGGCGGCCGGCATCTTCGGCCGGGGCGGCGGGAGCGGGGGCAAGAGAAGGTGAATTCATGACGCCGTGGAGTGAACGCTCAAGAGACCGACCGATGCAGGCGCGGCCTCGATATCCATGAAAAAGGCCGGCCACCCAGTATAGGGGCCGGCCTTGCGCGGAGTCCCCCGGCGAGCGGTGCGGCGCACAGGCCGCAGCGCTCGCCGAACGGCTTACCAGGACCAGGATGCGCCGACGCCGCCGCCGACCTTGCCGTTGTTGCCGCTGCCGAAGTTGACCCTGATCTGTGCGGACTCGCCGATGCGGAAGCTGGCGGCCGCCGCGATGGCCGAGCGGCCGTCGTACGTGCCCACGCCCACGCCGAGCCCGAAGTTCTTGCCCGCCTCGAGCGCCGGCACCGCGGCCGCCGCCATCGCGATGGCCGCGCCGGTGCTGCTGATCTTGCGTGCGTCCTGGACCTCGGTGCGAACCTGGTTCAACTGCGACATGTTCGCGGCGTCCGTCGGCAGCACGCCCGGTGCCACGTTCTGAACGCGGCCGTTGGCGACCACGCCGTTGCCCGCGGTGACCGTGCCGCCGGCGGTCACGTTGCCCGTGACGTTGACCGTTCCTGCGTTCAAGGTGGTGACGTTGCCCGTCACCGCGTTGATGGTGGTGATGTTGCCGGTCTGCGTGTTCAGCACCGTGATGTTGCCGTTGGCGGCCGTGATCGTCTGGAAGTTGCCGGTGGTCGCGTTCACCGTGCTCGCATTCACCGTCGACGCGCTCATCGTGCCGACGCTCAGTGCGTTGATGGTGGCGCTGGCGGCCGACAGGTTGGTGGTGCTGACGCTGGTGGCGTTCAGCGTGTTGATCGTGCCTTGCGCCGCCGAGAGGTTGGTCGTCGTGAGGTTGGTCGACGTCAGGTTGTTGATCGTGCCGCTCGCCGCCGACAGGTTCGAAGTCGTGACGTTGGTGGCGTTGAGCGTGCCGATCGTCCCGGTCGTGGCCGAGAGGTTGGACGTGGTGATGTCCGTCGCGTTCAGCGTGCCGATGGTGCCTGTGGTTGCCGACAGGTTCGAAGTCGTGACGTTGGTGGCGTTGAGCGTGCCGATGGTCCCGGTCGTGGCCGAGAGGTTCGACGTGGTGATGTCGGTTGCGTTCAGTGTGCCGATGGTGCCGGTGGTCGCCGACAGGTTGGACGTCGTGATGTCCGTCGCGTTCAGCGTGCCGATGGTGCCCGTCGTTGCCGAAAGGTTGGAAGTCGTGATGTCCGTCGCGTTCAGCGTACCGATGGTGCCCGTGGTCGCCGACAGGTTCGACGTCGTGATGTCGGTGGCGTTGAGCGTGCCGATCGTCCCCGTCGTGGCCGAAAGGTTGGACGTGGTGATGTCCGTCGCGTTCAGCGTACCGATGGTGCCCGTGGTTGCCGACAGGTTGGATGTCGTGATGTCGGTGGCGTTGAGCGTGCCGATGGTCCCCGTCGTGGCCAAGAGGTTCGACGTGGTGATGTCCGTCGCGTTCAGCGTGCCGATGGTGCCTGTTGTTGCCGACAGGTTGGATGTCGTGATGTCGGTGGCATTGAGCGTGCCGATCGTCCCCGTCGTGGCCGAAAGGTTCGACGTGGTGATGTCCGTCGCGTTCAGCGTGCCGATGGTGCCCGTGGTCGCCGACAGGTTCGACGTCGTGATGTCCGTGGCATTGAGCGTGTTGACTACGCCGGTGCTGGCGGTGAGGTTGCCGGCGCTCACGTTGGTGGCGCTGACAAGGCCCGAAGTGATGCTGGTGCTGCTGAGCGAGTTGATCGTGCCGCGCGATGCCGTGACGTTGATCGCGTTGACCGTGTTGATGCTGCCGGTGCTGGCGGTGACGGTGCCGGCACTCACGCTGGTGGCGCTGACAAGGCCCGAGGTGATGCTGGTGCTGCTGAGCGAGTTGATCGTGCCGCGCGATGCCGTGACGTTGATCGCGTTGACCGTGTTGATGCTGCCGGTGCTGGCGGTGACGGTGCCGGCACTCACGCTGGTGGCACTGACGAGGCCCGAGGTGATGCTGGTGCTGCTGAGCGAATTGATCGTGCCGCGCGATGCCGTCACGTTGACCGTGCTCACGTTCGTTGCGGAGAGCGTGGGCGTCGTGACGTTGCCCACTGCATTCAGGAGGCCGCCGTTGTTGGATTCGCCGCCGCCGAAGTTGGCGTCCACGGTCCCGCCACCGATCGTGACCCCCTGGGCATGGGCCACAGGCAGCGTCATCACATAACCGGCACCCACGAGCACCGAAGCGAGCAGGCGGCTCACCCCTGCGTGACGAACCATGGAAGACGTGCGAACACCAGCGCGCTTGGATGTAGTCATTTGGACCTTTTTTCCTCGAAGAAGCAGTTGCCATTTCTCGACTTCCAGGCGTCCTCGTCGCATGAAAGCAAGCTTGGGTTTCATTGCGTTACCCAATGCAACCGATGCTAGGAATCGGGTCCCTCGCTGAACATCACCGGGATCGGTAGTTCTGGGCCCATGCGCATCGCCGTGCGACGGGTCTTCGAATTGAAGAGCGGCCCGCAAAGCCAATGCCCATGCGGCTTCGCGCGCATCGCACCTGGCGCGAGGCGTTGCCGCGCCGCGCGATCCGGCGCGTGTTTCGTGTGTCCCGGTGCTACGTAACACGCGCGGCAACCGGCACGTAACAACGACGCAAAAACAGCCGTTTCGCAGCCCTGCGCGTGGCCTGCCTCGGGGCTTCGAAAGGCAAATTTCCCAATGAAATCAAAGTAGTACATGCGTTCGCGGCGCCGGCGCCGCGATGCTGGCCCGCGCGGGCATCGTTCCTGCGGTATCTGAAACGAAAGTCAACATTTCGAGGCTACCTAAGGGCAGCCGCAGAGCCGGAGGGGCGTCGCGTGATCAATTCGTTCTTGAGCAAGGCCAATGCAGACAACACGGACACCGTCCGTGGCGTGAACCAGGGAGCGCCGTCATGGAAATGAGCTTCCAGTACGCCTCCACGCGACCGGTGCCGTCGGTCGCGCAGTTGTATGGCGGCGTCTTCCATGCCGCGCTGATCGTCGCGGACGATGCGTTCGTGGCGGACCGCATGCGGCGCATCCTGGCCGAGCTCGCGCCGCACCGCCGCGTGGTGGTCGCATCGGGCCGCGCCGAAGCGCTCAACCTGCTGGCCGCGCTGCCCTATGACCTGCTGCTCGTCGACATGCAGTTGCCGGGCAAGGACGGCCTCGCGCTGCTGCAGCATGTGCGCCAGCACCATGCGCGCATCGAGAGCATCGGCATGTCGAAGAGGGACGACCACGAACTGGTGAGCGCCGCGATTTCGGCGGGCGCCATCGGCTACCTGCTGAGCGAGGCCGACGACTTCGAGCTGTCCTATCTCCTGCGCTCGATCGAGCGCGGCGGCTCGCCGATGGACTCGCGCATCGCGCGGCGCATCGTCGGCTCGATCGCGGCGTCGGCGAAGGCGCGCGCCATCGAACCGATCCGCGTGCAGGAACAAGCAAGCCCGGCCCGCGCGGCCGAGGCGGACAACAAGATTCCGCGCGGACTGCTGTCGCCGCGGGAACTCAAGGTGCTGCGGCTGATCGCACAGGGCTGGAGCAACCGCCAGATCGCGGAAGCGGTCTACCTTTCGGTCAACACCATCGAGTTTCACGCCAAGAGCATCTATCGCAAGCTCTCCGTCAAGTCGCGGACCCAGGCGGTCCATGAAGCGATGCAGCACGGTCTTCTGAACTGAAGTCCCCCTGGCGACAGCCCTTGTCGCCCCGGCGGGCGCCCCGCGAATGCGGCGCGCCGCGCCGTCGCTCGCCTGCCACGCGCATGGCAGGCATTGAATATCCTTGAGACGCCCCGCTACAATCGCGGGTTGACTCCTGCTCCAGCGAAGAAGACAAGAGGATCCCCATGAGTGACATGACCTCCGGCTCGCCCCGGATCGACACCAGCAAGCGGACTTGGTTGATTGCATCCAGCTGCGCTGGCGTGGCGGGCGGCGTGGCCACCGCCATCCCCTTTGTGAGCACTTTCCAGCCTTCCGAGAAGGCCAAGGCTGCGGGTGCCGCGGTCGAGGTCGACATCGGCGGCCTCAAGGTCGGCGAGAAAATGACCGTCGAATGGCGGGGCAAGCCGGTCTGGATCCTCAAGCGCACCCCCGCGCAGATCGCGGAGCTCCCCAAGCTGGACGGCCAGCTGGCCGACCCCCTGTCCAAGCGCCACCCCGACGAATTCACCCCCAAGTACGCGCAGAACGAGCACCGCTCGATCAAGCCCGACGTGCTTGTGGTGGTCGGCATCTGCACCCACCTGGGTTGCTCGCCCACCGACCGCTTCCAGGCCGGCCCGCAGCCTTCGCTGCCCGCCGACTGGGAAGGCGGCTTCCTCTGCCCTTGCCACGGTTCCACTTTCGACCTGGCCGGCCGAGTCTTCAAGAACAAGCCCGCGCCCGACAATCTGCCGGTGCCGCCGCACATGTACCTGTCGGACACCAAGCTCCTGATCGGTGAAGACTCCAAGAAGGCCTGAGGCGAGACAAGAACATGGCTGAATTCCACGAGATTTCCCCCAACGCACCGGCCAGCGAGAAGCTGCTCAACTGGGTCGACAACCGATTCCCGCTGACCAAGCTCTGGAACGACCAGTGGGGCAAGTACTACGCACCGAAGAACTTCAACTTCTGGTACATCTTCGGCTCGCTGGCGATGCTGGTCCTCGTGATCCAGATCGTCACCGGCATCTTCCTCGTCATGCACTACAAGCCCGACGCGAACCAGGCGTTCGCATCGGTCGAGTACATCATGCGCGACGTGCCCTGGGGCTGGCTCATCCGCTACATCCACTCGACGGGCGCCTCGGCGTTCTTCATCGTGGTGTACCTGCACATGTTCCGCGGCCTCATGTACGGCAGCTACCGCAAGCCGCGCGAGCTGATCTGGGTGTTCGGCTGCGCGATCTTCCTGTGCCTGATGGCCGAAGCCTTCATGGGCTACCTGCTGCCCTGGGGCCAGATGTCCTACTGGGGCGCCCAGGTGATCGTGAACCTGTTCGCGGCCATCCCGTTCATCGGTCCCGACTTGGCCCTGCTGATCCGCGGCGACTACGTGGTGAGCGACGCCACGCTGAACCGCTTCTTCAGCTTCCACGTGATCGCCGTGCCGCTGGTGCTGCTCGGCCTGGTGGTGGCCCACCTGATCGCGCTGCACGAAGTGGGTTCGAACAACCCCGACGGCATCGAGATCAAGGCCAACCGCGGCCCCGACGGCCATCCGGTGGACGGCATTCCGTCGCATCCGTACTACACGGTGCACGACATCTTCGGCGTGGTGGTGTTCCTCACGATCTTCTCGGCGGTGATCTTCTTCGCCCCTGAAGCCGGCGGGTACTTCCTCGAATACAACAACTTCATTCCGGCCGACTCGCTGAAGACGCCGAACCACATCGCACCGGTGTGGTACTTCACGCCTTTCTATTCGATGCTGCGCGCAACCACCGACGACATGGTCAACGTGTTCTCGCTGATCATCGCGGCGGCGGCCATCTGGAACTTCGTCAAGGGCAAGTCGGGCATGGGCCTGAAGATCGCGGGCGTCGTCGTGGCGGTCGTGGCCGTCTTCCTGCTGAAGACCTTCGACGCCAAGTTCTGGGGCGTGGTCGTGATGGGCGGCTCGGTCATCATCCTGTTCTTCCTGCCGTGGCTCGACCACAGCGAAGTCAAGTCGATCCGCTACCGTCCCGGCTGGCACAAGTACGTGTACGGCGTCTTCGTGTTCTTCTTCCTGGTCCTCGGCTACCTGGGCATCCAGCCGCCGGGCGTCTGGGGCAACCTGGTCATCGGCTCCTTCGCCCTGGACATCGCGCAGACCATCTCGCAGATCGGCACGCTCTTCTACTTCGGCTTCTTCCTGCTGATGCCGTGGTGGAGCCGCAAGGGCGAGTTCAAGGCCGTGCCCGAGCGCGTGGTCTTCGCCGCCCATTGAGAACCAGAAGCGCCAAGAGAGCTGAGAGAAACACGATGAAGAAAAGCATTTCCGGCTGGCTCGCGGTCCTGGGTCTCGCACTGGGCCTGACCTTTTCCGCGGCGGCATCGGCAGAGTCCGAGGGCATTGCGTGGGACAAGGCGCCCAACAAGACCAACGACGTGGCCGCCCTGCAGAACGGCGCCAAGCTGTTCGTCAACTACTGCCTGAACTGCCACTCGGCCGCGTTCATGCGCTACAACCGGCTGCAGGACATCGGCATCACCGAGCAGCAGATCAAGGACAACCTTCTGTTCACGACCGACAAGGTCGGCGAGACCATGAAGGCCAACATCGACGTGCGCCAGGCCAAGGAATGGTTCGGCACCACGCCGCCCGACCTGACGCTGGTCGCCCGCTCGCGCGCCGGCCACGGCGGCACCGGCGCCGACTACCTCTACACTTACCTGCGCACCTACTACCGCGACGACACCAAGGCCACCGGCTGGAACAACCTCGTGTTCCCGAGCGTCGCCATGCCGAATCCCCTGTGGGAACTGCAAGGCGAACGCCGTCCGGTCTACGCCAAGATCGAACAGCACGGCCATGAAGCCGAAGTGTTCAAGGGCTGGGAACAAGTCACTCCCGGCACCCTGAGCACCGTGCAGTACGACAATGCGGTCGGCGACCTGGTCAGTTACCTGCAATGGATGGCCGAACCGGCACAGAACACCCGCGTTCGCATCGGCGTCTGGGTGCTGCTGTTCCTGGCCATGTCGGTGGTATTTGTGTGGCGACTGAACGCCTCGTACTGGAAAGACGTCAAGTAGTTCCGTCCACGCCGACCGGACGCCCCCTGGCATCCGGTCCCACAGAGTGGGTTGCCAACGCGACCCACTCTTTTTGATTTTTAGGAGTCTCTCGCCATGATGGTCTTGTATTCAGGAACGACCTGCCCGTTTTCCCACCGTTGCCGCTTCGTGTTGTTCGAAAAGGGCATGGACTTCGAGATTCGCGACGTCGATCTCTACAACAAGCCCGAAGACATCAGCGTGATGAATCCGTACGGCCAGGTGCCGATCCTGGTCGAGCGCGACCTGATCCTGTACGAGTCGAACATCATCAACGAGTACATCGACGAGCGCTTCCCGCACCCCCAGCTGATGCCCGGCGACCCGGTCGACCGCGCCCGCGTGCGCCTGTTCCTGCTGAACTTCGAGAAGGAACTGTTCGTGCACGTCTCGACGCTCGAGAACCGCACGACCAAGGGCAACGAAAAGGCCCTGGAAAAGGCCCGCTCGCACATCCGCGACCGCCTCACGCAGCTGGCACCCGTGTTCCTCAAGAACAAGTACATGCTGGGCGACAACTTCTCGATGCTCGACGTGGCCATCGCACCGCTGCTGTGGCGCCTGGACTACTACGGCATCGACCTCAGCAAGAACGCGGCACCGCTCTTGAAGTACGCCGAGCGCATCTTCTCGCGCCCGGCCTACATCGAAGCACTGACGCCTTCCGAAAAGGTCATGCGAAAGTAAGTAAGCTTCGTGCCTGCTTTCTTCGCTTTTCGCAGTCTTTCATGATCAACGCGCTCGAGTCGTCCTCCACCCGCCCGTACCTCATCCGGGCGCTGTACGAATGGTGCACCGACAACGGGTTCACGCCCTATGTCGCGGTGCAGGTCGACGACACCGTCCAGGTGCCGCGCGAGTACGTGAAGAACGGCGAGATCGTGCTCAACATCAGCTTCGACGCGACCAGTTCGCTCAAGCTCGGCAACGACTTCATCGAGTTCAAGGCCCGCTTCGCGGGCACGGCGCGTGAAATCAGCGTGCCGGTGGGGCGCGTGATCGCCATCTACGCGCGCGAGAACGGGCAGGGCATGGCGTTTCCCGCGCCGGCGCCGTCGGTTCCCGCGGAGCACGGCGACGCCTCGGCCACCGTGCCGTCGTCGCCCCAGGGCCCGGCCCGCATGCCCTTGCGTGACGCTTCGCGCGGCACCGAAGGCGATGCAGGAAAGATCGTGCACCTGGTCACGGGCGAAGAGGGCGACGAAACGGTCGATGCCGGTTCGCCCGCCGACCCGGTCGACGAGCCGCCGCGCCCGCCGGTCGGCGGTGGCGCCAGGCCGTCGCTCAAGCGCGTCAAGTAGCCCCGGTCCGGCCGTCCCGGCCGGTGTTGCCAGGGCCACTAGAATCACGCACTGGAATTTCAGCCGCTTTAGCTCAATTGGTAGAGCACCCGCCTTGTAAGCGGAAGGTCGTCAGTTCGATTCCGACAAGCGGCACCACACAGAAAACCCCTGAGTCTTCACCGGCCCAGGGGTTTTTTCTTTATGCCGAGCCCTGCGCAGAGGCCGTCTGCGCCACGCCCTGCATCAGCAGGCCCAGCATCGCCAGCTGCGCCACCAGCGCAGGCCGGCGCGCTGAGCGCAGGTTCTCCAGCACGGCGCCCAGCAGCGCCGCGGCGCGCGCCAGCCCGGCCTGCTTCAGCCGCAGCACCTGCGCCTCGGCCCGCGTCAGCGCGCCCCCGCCCTGGTGCCGCAAACCCTGGCGCAACCACTGCGCCAGCAGCTCGAGCGTTTCACTGGCCAGCGCGTGCAGCGCGGGCACGTCGTCGACCTCGCTGTCCAGGCCCAGCGGCTGCGGCGCCACCGCCTCGACCTGCAGCACCACCGCGCGCTGCGCCGTCAGCAGGCTCAGCGGCTGCATCACGGCCTGGCCGCCTTGCAGGTGCACGGTGCCGGCCACGGCGCGCAGGGCGCCGTATTCACCGGCGAGGCTGCGCGCCAGCGCATCGACCGCGCCGGGGGCCACCGCGCGGTGCGGCAGCGCGAGGTGCAGCCGGCCTGCGTCGCTGCGCTCCGACGAGCCGTCCTCGGGCGCCTGTACCAATTCCGCATGCAGCACCTGCGCCGCCGCGTCCCAGTGGCTGCCCACCACTTCCATCCGCTCGAACGCCACCACGTGCAGTTGGCCCGAAGCCCCGGCCGACGCGCCGTTCGCTGCCTGGCGCGGCCGCACGAAATCCGGCGGCGCCTCGCGCAGGTGGGCCACCAGCGCGGCCACGCTGTGCTGGCGCAGCGGCGCGACCAGGTCGTTCCACGAAGTGGGCGACAGCGGCAGCACGCCCGTCTGCCGCGCGCCGGCCGTGATGTCGACCAGCCCGTTGGCGCGCCGCGTGGCCGTCTTGGTGATGACCTGCCCGCTCGCGAGCTGGCGCAGCGGAAAACCCGCCACGCGCCGGTTCATCAGCGCCTGTGCCGCGCCGCCGGCCGCGGCATCGGCCGCGCGCGACCACTGGCGCTCGAGCACCGTCACGTTCTGCGTGTCGGGGTCGGCGAAGAGAACGCTCGCGCCTTCTTCCGCGTCGTCGGACCAGAGCTCCGCACCAAGCGACACCAGCCGCAGGTGGTCGAGCGCGACCTCGCCCTTCACGCCCACGCCGAGGATCTGGCTGGCCAGCAGCGCGGGCCTTTCCCTTTGCGAAGGCCGGGGCTGCTCCGCATGCGCGGCGGCCTGCAGCCGCGCCCACAGCTCGGCCAGCACGCGCACCAGCCGCAGCGGCTCGAAGCGGCTGCTGCGCGCCTGCTGCGCCTGCAGCAGTTGCCACAGCTCGTCGAGCGCGTCGTCGATCCAGTTCCAGCCCAGCGCGCGCGACTGTTCGCGCACGGCCTCGAAGCGCGCGGCCAACGCCATCAGCGGCTGGCTCGAACCGTCGAGCCAGAGCGAGAGCAGCAGGGCGTCGATCTGCGTGCGCAAGGCGCGCGCCGCGTCGCCCTGCATCAGCAGTTGCTGCGCGACAGGCGCGTTGTCCGCGCCGGCCGACGCGGGCGGAAGCACCTCGACCATCACCTCCGCCGAGCCCGGCGCGAGCGGGCCGGCCTGCCGGAACGCCCACACCGCGATGGCCACGTGCGCGCAGCCGCTGCCCTGCTTGCAGTCGCAGCGCGCGTGCACGAGCGAGCTGCGCGAGAAGAAGCGCACGCTGCACATCGGCAGCCGCGCCACCGGCGGTGCGCTGGCGCTGCGCCAGGCCTGCACGCCGACCACGGGCCGCGCGGCGGCCAGCCTGTTCGCCTGCTCGCGCACGGACGGCGCGAGGCTGGCCGCCAGCGCGGCGTCGTCGAACTGCGCGGGGCTCCAGGCACCGTCCGGCTCGGCCGGAGCCTCCGTGCCCGAAGCCGGCGCATCGGCCGCTGCCGAGGCAGACGACGAAGCCGCCTGTGCCTGGTACGCCAGCACCAGCATCACCCGGTGCCGGCACATGCCGCTCGCGGGGCAGCTGCACTGCGCGTCGCGCAGCGTGCGGCCCGGCGGCAGGCTGGTGCGCACGCCGTCGTCGAAGCTCGCCGTCACCGTGCCGTCCGCATTGCCTTCCAGCGCCGGCAGCAGGCCGGCCGCCACGTCCTTCTGCGCGCGCTTGACGAAGCCCGCGTTGGCCAGCGCGGTCAACGCTTCGGGTGTCAGCTCGAGCAGGTCGGGGCGGGTTGCGATGCCCGCGCTCATGCCTGCACCTTCTCGGCCAGCCAGCCCGCGAGCTGGCCCGGCGTCATCGCGCCGATCTGCGCGCCTTCGCGCACCAGCCGCGCGGCCATCTCGCGGTCGTAGTTGGGCTCGGCCTTCGAGTCGAGCGCGGCCAGGCCCAGCACCTTGGCGCCCGACTCCACCAGCGCTTTCACGCGCCGCACCAGTTCGTGCGGGTTGGCGCCTTCGTAGAAGTCGCTCACCAGCACCACGATGCTCCTCGACGGATTGGCGATGAGCGACTGCGCATAGCCCACCGCCTTCGCGATGTCGGTGCCGCCGCCCAGCTGCACCTTCATCAGCAGCTCGACCGGGTCCGACACGTCGGCCGTCAGGTCGACCACCGCTGTGTCGAAGGCCACCAGCCGCGTGCGCATGCCGGGCAGCTGCCACAGGCAGGCGGCCATCACGGCGCTGTGGATCACCGAGTCGACCATCGAGCCGCTCTGGTCGATCAGCAGGATGATGTCCCACGGCTCGGCATGCCGCCTGGTGCGGCTGATGAACACCGGCCGTTCCACATAGAGCTTGCGGCGCTCCGGGTCGTAGCGGTGCAGGTTGGCCGCCAGCGTCTGCTTGAAGTCGAAGTTGCGCGCGATCTTCATGCGCGAGCGCCGGCGCCGGTCGCGGCTGCCGCTGAAGGCCTGGCGCACCTCGGTCGCGAGCTTTTCCATGATGCGGCGCACCACCTCGGCCACCAGCTTGCGCGCGGCGGCCAGCACCTCGGGGTTCATCAGGTGCTTGGTGTGCAGCACCGCGCGCAGCAGCGACTCCGAGGGCTCGATGCGCTCCAGCACCTCGAGGTTGGTCACCACCTCGTCGATGCCGTAGCGCTCGACTGCGTCCTGCTCCAGCCGCTCGATCACTTCCTTCGGAAAGAGCGTGTGGATGGTGTTGATCCAGTCCGGCGTGCTGAGCGCCGACGGGCCCAGGCCCGCGCTGCGTTCGCCGCGGCTCGCGCGGTCGCTGTCGCGGCCGTAGAGCCAGTCGAGCGCGGCATCGGCGGCCTGCGCATCCGCGCTCAGGCCGCCGCAGGCCGCCTCGGCCGGGTCGCCCAGCAGCAGGCGCCAGCGCTGCAGCGGGTCGGGAATGTCGAGGCTCATGGGCTTGGGGCTTCCTCTGTGTCTTGCAGCGTCACGCCCCAGGCCGCGAGACGCGCGAGCACGGCGTCTTCCACGCGGCGGGCCTCGGCCAGCTGTTCGGGCGCGGCCTCGCCGTGGTGGTGGGCGGTGAGCGCGCGGCGCGACAGGTGCGCGGCGTCGTGCAGCGCCAGCACCTGGTCGGCCAGCAGGCCGCGCTCCTGCGGCGGCAGCCACGAGAAGGCGCCGCGCAGGCTGGGCATGGCGCGCACGAAGTCGGCGTTGTCCAGCGCCTGCACCGTGCGGTCCATGCCCGCGATGAAGGCGGGTTCGGACGCGAGCACCTCGCGCGCCAGTGCCAGCAGGCCGGTGAGCGCGTCGCCGAGCACCGGCGCGGGCAGCGAGTGCAGCAGCTGCATCGCTTCGTTCACGCCTTCCTCGTGCGTCTGCGCGCTCGCCATGCGGCCGGCCAGGCTCAGGGTGGCGCCGAGCGCGGCGCCGCGGCTGACGGGCGCGGCGCTGCCGTCGGCGGCCTTGCGCTGCCACACCGCGAGCGCGCGCGCGGGCTCCACGTCGAGCAGCGAGGGCACTTGCGCCGTGGGTGCGCTGTGCGCGTGATCCTGCGCGTGGGCCAGCACGTCGGCCACGATCTGGCGCAACGCGCGGTGGCCCTCGATGTGCGATTGCATGTCGGCCGGTGCAACCTCGGCGGGCGGCTCCAGCAGCCACAGCGCGCGGTCGAAGCCCGCGCCGATCACCACGCGCAGCACCGGCGCGTCGGCCATGCCGAGCATCTGGCCGTGGCGCAGCAGCGTGTGCAGCACCGACAGCGCCGGGCCCAGCGCCTCGAAGCGCGGCTCGGCGGCAATGGCGCCCTGCAGCTCGCGCAGCAGCGAATCGCTGAGCGCCGACAGGCCCGCCCATGCGGCCTGGTTGAGCCCGTCCGCCAGCGGCGCGATCTGGCCGCCGGCCTGCCGCAGGTCGTCTTCCAGCCGGGCGCGCGCCGCGTCGTGCAGGCTCGCGCCCCAGGCACCGGCCTCGATCAGCGCGGCCTGCTGTTCCATCGGTTCGCCCAGCGACCACAGCTCGGTGCGCTCGCCCGACATCGCGAGCTTGGGCCCCTGCGTGCGCCGCACGCCGGGCAGGCGAAGAATCGACAGCCGGTGCAGCACGCGGCTCTTCGCGCGATCGGTCTCGCCCAGCAGGTCGAGCTTGAGCGGGCCGCGCAGCACGATGCCGTGCGCCGCCAGTTCGGCCTGCACGGCGGCCACCAGCGGCGGCTGCGGCGTGCCGGGCGCGAGCCGTCCGACGGTGTCGCCGGCCAGCACGTCCATCGCCTGCACCAGCACGGGGTCGGTGCCGGGGCGCATCGCGCCGCGGTAGGTCCAGGGCAGCGGCGCGTCGAGCGCGTCTTTCACCAGCGCGCCGGCCAGCGCGTCGAGCCAGTCGGAGCGCAGCGGCTTCTCGTGGCCGCGCAGCCGCGCGAGCCCTTGGGCGCGCAGGTGCACGGCCATCAGGTCGGCGGTGGAGGCGGGCAGTTTCTTCTCGCGCAGGCGCTGCATCACGTGCTGCAGCGCGCGGTGCGCCGCGCCTTCGGGGCCGAGCTCCCACACCCACTGGTAGTAGGCCGGCGAGGGCATGCCCGAGGCATAGCCGGCGAAGGCGTCCAGTCGCTTGAAGGTGTAGGGCACGAGGTAGGAGCCGAAGCGCAGCGTGGCGTCTTCCTCGCCCTCGGCAGGTTCGAGCGACGGCTGTGGCGTGGCCGGCAACGCCGCCGGCATGCCCGACCAGAGCCGTGCCAGTGCCGGCGCGTGATAGCCGCCGCACACCACCAGCGCCTGCGCGCGGCCGGGGTCCTTCGCATCCGCCGGCTGCGCCATGGCCCACGCGATCCAGCGCGCCATCATCTCTTCGCGCGCCCGGTTGCCCAGCGAGCCGGGGTCTTCGCCGCGCAGGTGGTCGAAGTAGGTCGCGAGGCGTTGCGCCAGTTCGGCCGCATCGCAGCCGTCCTCGAACAGGTGGTCCCACAGCGCGTCGCGGCCCTGCACGCTGAGCTTCTCGGTCAGCGCGCGCTCGTAGGCTTCGGCGCGCTCCTCGTGCTCGTGGTCGGCCACGTCGGCATAGCGGTTCTCCATGCGCGAGAAGGCGTCGTGCCAGGCCGGCAGGTCGATGAAGCGCACCGCGGCGCCCACCTCGCGGGCCACCACCAGCGCCTGCCACTCGGGCGAATGCTCGGCAAAGGGCGACCACGAGCCGTGGTGCCGCTCGTCGCCCGACAGGTAGCTGTAGATCGCCACCGGCAGCCGGTGCGGCAGGTACAGCTCGTCGAGCCGTTCGTTGAAGTCGGCCGGGCCTTCGATCAGCACGTACGCGGGGCGCAGCGTGCGGATGCGCTCGGCCACCAGCCGCGCGCAGGCAGGGCTGTGGTGGCGCACGCCGACGATGTGGGGCTGTTGCATCGGCGCGTGTTCAGGGCAGGCGGTGGCGTGCTTCGTAGTACGCACGCCAGTGCGTGCCGTTGCGCTTGGCCGCCTTCTGCTCGAAGTAGCGCCGCAGCTTGGCGCGGTCGTCCGCGTTGTCCTTCACCACCGTGCCGGCGATGCAGTCGACCAGGTCGGCCGGCGAGCCTTCGCGCTGCTCGAGGAACCAGGCGCGCACGCCCACCGCATGCGCCACGTTCACGGCCTCGGCGGTGGACATCACGGCCGTGAGCTTGTCCATGGCCGCGTCGTTCGCGGTGCCATTGCCGTTGCCTTTTTCGGCCTTGCCCGGCGCGCCGCGCAGGTCGCGGAAGGTGGACACCAGCAGCTCCAGCACCGGCGCGGGCACGGTCTTCGGAATGCCGCTCTGCGCCAGCAGCCGCGCCGACGACTCCTGCACCAGCGCGAGTTCGCGGTCGAAGTCCAGGATGGGGAACACCGTCTCGAAGTCGAAGCGTCGCTTCAGCGCCGCGCTCATCTCGTTCACGCCGCGGTCGCGCGTGTTGGCGGTGGCGATGATGTTGAAGCCCTCGCGCGCGTAGAGCATGCCGTGCTCGCCCGAGAGCTCGGGCACCGCCATCACGCGGTCCGACAGCATGCCCAGCAGGCAGTCCTGCACCTCCAGCGGCGCGCGGGTGATTTCCTCGAAGCGCACCACCTGGCCGCGCTGCATGCCCAGGTACAGCGGTGCCGGCACCATCGCGCGCGGGCTCGGGCCTTCGTTGATGAGCAGCGCGTAGTTCCAGCCGTACTTGATCTGGTCTTCCGTGATCGACGCGCCGCCCTGGATGGTGAGCGTCGAGATGCCCGAGATGGCCGTGGCCAGCAGCTCCGACAGCATCGACTTGGCCGTGCCCGGCTCGCCCACCAGCATCAGGCCGCGGCCGGTGGCCAGCGTGACGAGCATGCGTTCGATGCTGGCCACGGGCGCGACGATCTTCGGCGCGATGTCGAGCGCCGCGTCGCCCAGGATGAACGAGCGCGCGGCCTTCAGGCCCAGCGCCCAGCCCGGCGGCCGCGGGTCCTTGTCCTGCGCCTGCAGGCGGGCGATCTGCGCGGCGTACTGGATCTCGGCCGGCGGGCGCTGCAGCGTGGAGGAAGCAGCAGGGGCAGCCGTGGCAGCCGTGGCAGCAGCGGCATTGGAAGACGAAGTGTCTTTCGGTGTCTTGTTGGCAGTGGCCATTTGGTCGATCAGGCCCGCAGGCCTTCCATGTCACGGATGAGTTCGCTGGCGGAAATCGCATCGAGCTTGTTCAGCGTCTCGGCGTCGCGCATGTCGCCCCAGCCCGAAGGCTTGCCGACCTGCACCTGGCCCAGCGTCTGCTCGGGGTACTCGTCGACCATGCCGACGATGATGCCGGGGTCCAGGCTCAGCTCGATCACGCGGTTGGTGCCCAGCGGCTTGCTGAAGTACCAGATGCAGCCGGCGTCCTGCGCCTGCCCGCGGCGCCAGCCCTTGTTGGCCAGGCCGAGCACGCGGCCGGTGGGCACCTTGGCGTCTTTCCAGCGCTCCAGCTTCAGGCTCTTGAGTTCTTCTTCGGTCAGCGTGTAGACGTCGCGCCCGATCTGCGCAAAGGGCTGCAGCAGTTCGTAGTCGGCGAACACCTGGCCGAAGGCCGCGGCGTCGGCGGCCGGCAGCTCCAGCGCATGCGGCACGCCGATGCGCACGTTCGCGCCCTCGGGCAGCTCGAACGGATCGTCCTGCGCCGTGGTGCGGCTGCCGTCCTCGGCCACGCGGAAGCAAGCCTTCAGCGTGCCGCCGTAACTTGCCTCGCCTTCCACTTCGTACACGCCCCAGATCAGCCGCTGCACGATGTGGCGCACCAGCGGGTGCTCGACCAGGAAGATGCGGAACACCTCGGGCGTCCAGCGCCGGCGCGCGCACATCGCCACCTCCAGGCGCAGCAGCTGCTGGCTCGCGATGGTGCGCGCGTCCTTCTTGAGCAGCTTGAAGCGTTCGACCGCTTCCTTGCTCAGCTCGGCGTCGTCGGTCTTCTTGGGCTTGGGCAGGTCGGGCAGGCGCGCGCCGTCCACGCCGTCGGTGGTCTCGCGCACGTAGGGCTTGAGCGTTTCGTCGAAGCCCACCTTGAACGCGCGCGGGCCGAAGTCCAGCCGCATGGTGCCCTGCTCGTCCAGGCCGAGGTCGGGCGCGAGCCGGTCCTCGAGCTCCTCGGTGCTCAGGCCGCGCGCCTCGGCAATGGCGTCGATCTTCTCGCGCGCCTTGTCCTGCAGGCCCTTGAACTTGACCTTCTGCGCAATGCCGTTGAGCAGCATCAGCGCCACGTCGCTGCCGATGGCGGCCAGCACGTCCAGGCCGGTCACGGCGCGCGCATGGGCCGACTCGCCGGGCCAGGCGCGGATGAAGGGCGTGAGCTTGCGCGCGGTGTCGTCGTTGCCGAAGAAGCCCAGCGCGGGCAGCGACCAGCCGTCCTTGCTCGGGCCGCCGGCTTCGAGCCAGGCGGTGAAGGCGTCCCACGCGAACTCGGCCAGCGAGTCGGCGTCGCAGGTCTCCTTGACCACGGCGATGCCGCCATAGATCTCCTCGTTGGTGGGGAAGGTCAGCATCTGGCCGAGGTGGTCGAGCGCATCGTCGGGCAGGGCCTTGCCGTTGGCGAGCGTCGGGCGGCGCCAGCCGCGCGGCTGCCAGAACTCCGGCAGCTTGGCGCGCTTGGTGGGGAAGCGGTCGAGCGGGCTTTCGTCGAGCACCGCGCGCAGTGCCTCCACCACCTCGGGCTTGCCGTAGCGGCCGGCCACGTCGAGCAGCAGCGCCTCGTGGCCGTTGGCCTGCAGCAGGCGCAGGGCCGAGCCCGCGCAGTCGCGTGCCTCGCCGGCCTTGCCAAGCGCGGGCGCGATCAGGCCGCAGGCCGCGTGCTCCGGGTACTTCAGCAGCCAGGCGCGGCCTTCGGCGCGCAGCGTCTTGAGCTTGGCGAAGGCGCGCGCGGCGGGCACGGCCAGTTCGGCCGCGCCGTAGTTCAGCGCGTACTTGAGGTTCTCGGTGGGCTTGGAGCGCACCATGGCCACCAGGCCCGGCAGCACGGCCATGCCGTGCGTGGCCAGGATCAGGCCGATGTCGTCGCTCTCGGCTTCACCGGCCACGGCGTTCCAGAACGGCACGCCCACGGCGGCCGGCAGCAGCGCGCTGTAGCTCGCACGGAAGCTGAACCAGTAGTAGCGCTCCTTCTTGCGCTCGGCCACCATCGCGCGCCAGTCGGCAATCAGCGCGTCGGCGTTGCCGGCAGCCACGGCGGCGGCGGCAGACTTGGCGAACGGCAGCAGCGGCTTCTTGTCCTTGTCGAAGCCCAGTTCGTCGAGCAGCTCGCCGACGTCCTTGCGCGCGGCGGCGTGCCGGTTGACCTCCCACGAGTTCAGCCGCAGCGCGCTCTCGCGCTCGCCTTCGCCCCATTGCTCCACGGGCGCCAGCGCCAGCGGTTCCAGCAGCTGCACGGCGGCCGCCTTCTTCTGCACCTTGGCAAGCCAGGGCGGCGCGGCCAGCACGCCGGGCAGCTCGCTGGCCTCCGCCACTTCGGTGGGGCCGGCGAGCAGCGCGAGCAGGCGATCGATGGCCGCTTGCGCACCCGCGTCGAGCCAGGGGCGCAGCACCGGCAGCGACGCGCCGTGCGCACGCAGCAGGCGCGTGAGGCTGGGGGTGACGAGGTTGGCGTCCTTGCCGCCGCCCGCCACCAGCCGCGACAGCGCCGGAAGCGCCGCCATCGGCCAGCGGTCGACCGACAGCGCGAATCGCGACAGGGCACTTTTCGAGGTGCTCGCGACGCGGGCCAGCGCCAGCACCGCCTCGGGCGTGCCGATGCAGGCCAGCGCGTCGCCCGTGGCGTCGCCGGCGGCGCCGCGTTCGAGCACCGCCACGGCATCGACGCCGCGCTCCTGCACCAGCGTGCTGGTCATGGCGCTGTTGCCCCAGAAGCCGCTCGAATAGCTCAGCCGCACCTTCGCGGCGAGCGCGACGGCGTCGGGGTCGGTGGCGGTCAGTTGCAGCCAGTGCAGCGTCTCGGGCGCGTTCTTGTCGGCGGCCAGCGCATGCACGATCGCGTTGGAGATCTCGGGCGCATCGGGCAGCAGCATCGCCAGCGCGGCTTGCCGGCTCGGGTGCACCTTGGGCAGGCCGGCCTCGATGCGGTCGCGGCAGTCCTGCCAGACCTCGGGCGCGGCCAGCGCCAGCTGCGCGCGCAGCGCCTGTTCGCCTTCGCCGAGCGGGCCGTAGTAGCTGCTGCCCATCTGCCGCGTGACGTTGCTGCTGAAGGTGCTCTGGTGCTTCTTGGTGGCGCGGTCGTAGGCGGTCTGCACCTCGATCTGCTGCGCGTCCAGCGCCAGGTCGACGGTGCCAGGCAGTCCGTACTGCTTCACGAGGTACTGCACCAGCGCCTGCCCCATCTCGCTGCTGTTGTATTGGCCGCCGGTGGCCAGCGCGAACGCCAGCAGCACGGTGTCGGCCTCGGCGTCGGGCTGCGGAATGGGCTGGGCGCTGCGGTCGATCATGCGCTGCGTGGCCGCGCGCAGTCCGGCATCGGTGCCCGTCATGTTCACGTCGAGGTCGAGCTTGCGGCGCACCGGCAGCCAGGCCGCGGCCACGCTCACGGCCTCTTCGAGCGGCTTGGGCGGAAAGCGCCGCGAGGGGTAGGCCTCGCGCGCCATGTCGGGCGACAGCCGCACGGGCGTGCCCGCGGCGAGCCAGGGCGGGGTGTCGGCATCGGCCTGCGCCGTCAGGTCGGCGGCGCCAGCGGCCGAGCCGCCGGATGGCGTGGCCGGTGCCGTCGCGCCCAGCTCCCTGGCGATGGCCTGCGCGTTCTTCGGCGGCGTGCAGGTGGCGCCCCAGCCGTCCAGCAGGCCCGCGGACTTCAGCTGCTTGAAGGCCAGCGCCGCGCCTTGCTCGCTCACGCCGTGCTGGCGCTTCAGCGTGCCGGCGGAGAGCGTGTCCTTGAGGGTGAGGGCGCCGGCCTCGATCTGCGCGCGCACGGCTTCGAACACGCGGTCGGCCTGGCTGTCGATGCTTTCGGCGGGGCCTTCGGCGGCGGGTGCGGAGGCTCCGGTGTCCGATGCGTCCGCAGTGGTCGTTGCGGCAGGCGCGGCCGTCGTCTTTTCCTTTGCCTCGGCCTTCGGCTTCGCCTCGGTCTTGCCGATGGCCGTGCCGGCCGCCACGCCCACTTCGCTGTAGCCCTTGCCAGCCTTCTCGGTCGCCAGCTTGCCCAGCGCCGTGGTGGCCTTGGCGGCATCGGCGAACGACTTGGTCTGGCTCTGGCCCGCGGTGCCGATGCGGCCCCAGCGGATGTTGAGCTCGGTGTCCACCTGCTCGACTTCCCAGAACTTGCTGGCGGTTCCTTCGATCAGTTCAAAACGGCGCATGGAAAAAACGTCCTCCTGTGAATCGGCGACGCGCCCGTGCATGACGGCCGGGCGCTGGAAAAGGGGCGAATGAATGCGGGCGGCCGCGGCACACCGAAGGCCGAGGTCGCCGCCGAGAATAAAGACCCGATGTGAAAGCCGTACCGCTCAGCCACGCGAAGGCCTGGCCCCCGGTGGTGCTGAAAAAACAGGCGGTGCGGATGCATGAAATCTCATGCATCAATCATGCACTGTCGCTCGCGTGGCGCGAGGTAAGAAGAAGGTTTGAAAGCGCGCGGCGCAGGGCGGACGCAGGACGTCGCGCGAGGCTCAGCCGTGCGACGCGCCCGACTTCTCGCCGGCGAACGCATACGACGGGCCCATGCGCTGCCGCTTGCAATGGCGCAGCGCGCCGCCGGCCGATTCGAGCAGGCTGGCCAGCGTGTGGCCGTCGGCCGGATGGCAGGCGATGCCCATGCTGAGTTCGCCGCCCGCGAGCAGCCGGCCTTCGTAGGCCACGGGCGTGGCGCCCGCGGTCTCGATGCGGATGGCCATCTCCGCGAGCTTCTGCCGCGTGGGGCTGCCGGCCAGCAGGATCGCGAACTCGTCGTCGTCCAGGCGCGCCACCATGTCGTCCGCGCGCACCTGCTGGCGCAGGCGCAGCGCAATGGCGGCCAGCACCGCGTCACCGCCGGCGCGGCCGTGGCGCTCGTTCACGCGCTTGAAGCCGTTCAGGTCGACCCGCATCAGCGAGAACGGCCGGCCTTCGCGCAGCCATTCCTCGCCACGGCTCTCGAAGCCGGCGCGGCTGGTGGCGCCGGTGAGCACGTCGGTGCCCATGGCGCCCATGAGTTGCTGGTTGCGTGCCTCCAGCGCCTTCTCGGCATGCAACACGCCGCGGATGCGCGCGCCCACGGCCGCGGCCAGCAGCGCGAGTTCGGCGATCACGCCCAGCTCCGCGAAATTCAGTTGCCCCGGCGCGAGCGGCTGGTCGCTCCAGGCCGGCAGGTGCGTGACCGAGATGCCGGCCAGCAGCAGCACCGCGCTGGCGCAGAACAGCGCCACCGGCAACGGCATGCGCTTCGAGGCCAGCAACGCGCCTGCCACCAGCACCACGGTCGACGCCACCACCAGCGCCTGCACGGTGCGCAGCGTCGATGACAGCCGTGTGTCGAACGCGGCGTAGAGCGCGGTGAGGGCGAGCGCGGCGATCAGCAGCAGCGCGACCTTGTCCAGCCGCGGCGCGAAGTGCCGCATGCGCAGCAACTGCCGCGCGAACTGCAGCCGGCACGCGGCCCACAGCACCAGCGCCACGGCGGCCCAGTGCGCGAGCGGCTCGTCGGCCGCGAAGTTGTCCAGCCCCGCGAAGGCGGCGAGCGCGAAGCCGCAGGCCAGCACGTACCAGGCATGCACCAGCGTGCCGAACACCAGCAGGAACACGAGCCCGCAGACCATCAGGCCCAGGAGCGCGCCATGACCCAACGGAACCAGTGAACCCCATGCGCCGGTCATGGCTGGTGCCCCGCGGCGGGCTGGCAGGGGTGTCGGGGGCAGGAACAGGGGCGGGAACGAAGCGGCATCCGGGCGGGTCGGGACAAAGGCACGAGTGAAATTCGGGGTAACTGATCGTATCGCCGAAGCGGTCGCTCGCTATACGCTGCGTCTCAGAAGTCGGTCGCCCCAAAGGGTCAGTTGCGAAAGTGCGAAAGTGCGAAAGTGCGAAAAAGCAGGAAGCGAGAAAGTGCGCCGCCCGCTACACCGCGCCCACGCTGCCCGTCACCGGCAGCACGATGCCGGTGATGTAGCTCGCGCACGAAGGCGCGGCGAGGAACACATACGCAGGCGACAGCTCCTCGGGTTGCGCGGGCCGCTTCATGTCGGTCTGCTTGCCGAAGTCCTTCACCTTCGCGGCCGGCTTGTCGGCCGGGTTCAGCGGCGTCCACACCGGGCCCGGCGCTACCGCGTTCACGCGGATGCCCTTGTCCAGCAGGTTGCTGGCCAGCGCCTTGGTGAACGCATGGATCGCGCCCTTGGTGGTCGAGTAGTCGAGCAGTTGCGCGCTGCCTTCCAGGCCGGTGACCGAGCCGGTGTTGATGATCGAGCTGCCCTTGCGCAGGTGCGGCACGGCCGCGCGCGCCATCTGGAAGTAGCCATACACGTTGGTGCGCAACGTGAGGTCGAAGCGCTCGTCGCTGATGTCCTCGATCGATTCGGCGTGCAGCTGGAACGCCGCGTTGTTGACCAGCACGTCGAGCCGGCCGAAGGCCTTCACCGCCTTGTCGACCGCCTTCTTGCAGAACGCGGGCTTGCGAACGTCGCCCTTCACCAGCACGCAGCGCGCGCCTTCGGCCTCGACGTGGCGGCGGGTTTCGTCGGCGTCCTCGTCTTCGTCGAGGTAGACGATGGCCACGTCGGCGCCTTCGCGCGCATAGAGCACCGCCACGGCGCGCCCGATGCCCGAGTCGCCGCCGGTGATCAGCGCGGCCATGCCCTTGAGCTTGCCGCTGCCCTTGTAGTCGGGCGCCTCGAAGCGCGGGCGCAATGCCATGTCGGCTTCGTTGCCGGGCTTCTCGAGGTGTTGGGCGGGCAGGGGCGCCTGCGGCTGGTTCCTGGGGCCGGCCTGCACCGGCGTTTTCTTCGCGGGCGCCTGCTTGGGCCCGGGCTTGGGTTTGCTGGCGGCCTTCGTGTCCTTCGCGTCCTGCGTGCGTTGCACGGTGCGGTGGCGGGCGGCGGTGCGGGCGGTGGTCATGGGCGCGTTCTCCTGTGTCGCGTGTTGCTGCTGCGTCGGAGCGCTCACCGTAAAGCGCTTGCCCATGGCAGGCGTAGGAAGGCGTCGCGACCGGGCGCCCGCCGTGTCGGGCGCTGTCGCGCTCTCTCGTTCCTCTCTCGTTCTCTTTCAACGGCTGACGACGCCTGCCTACGCGCCGCGGCGCGCGCGTGGGCGACAAACGCAGCGCCATGCCCACGCACAAGAACGACGCCCACCAGCACACGCCCGGGAAGCACCCCTCCATCGGCGAGCTGACCCACCGCAACATCGAGGCCATCCTCTGCCTCGAGGAAGGCAACCGCCGCTCCAAGCCGATGCTCTACCGCGTGGTCGCGCGCATGTCGCGCTTCTGCGGCACGGTGGCCTTCCTGTGGTGGAACCTGGGCTTCTTCGCGCTGTGGATCGGGGTGAACCAGTGGGTGTGGAAGGTCGACCCGTACCCCTTCACCTTCCTGCTGTTCCTGGTGTCGATCGAGGCGATCGTGCTGGCCATCATGATCCTCATCAGCCAGAACATGTCCGACGAGGAGAACGAGCGGCGGCACCACCTGGACCTGCAGATCAACCTGCTCAACGAGCGCGAGATGACCGCCTTGCTGCGCCTGGTGACGCGCATGGCCGAGAAGATGGAGCTGCCGCCGGACTCGCACGACGAGGTCAAGGCGCTGGCCCAGCGCACCGACCCGAGCAAGGTGCTGCACCAGATCGTCGCGGCCGAAGCCGCGCACAAGGGTGACTGAAGGCGGCCGGCCCGCAGGCGGTTTCTCTAGAACTCCGCCCCTTCGACCAGGAAGCGCAGGCGGCGCACGCCCTGCCACTCGTCGGCATCGAGACGGAACGCGAGCTTGACCTTCGGCGGCAGCGGGTCGGTGTGGCTGAACCAGATCGCGTCGATCGGCTGCCCCTGGTGGCGCAGCTTGAGCGCCAGGTGCTTCTCGCCCACCAGCCGCTGCGACACCACCTCGACCTCTTCGCTGAAGGTCGGCGGCGCGAAGCCCTGGCCCCACACCTCCTTGTGCAGCGTGTCGACGAGGTCGATGCGCATGTACTCGCGCGAGATCGGCCCGTCGGTCTCGATCTGGCGCGTGAGCGCGGCCTCGGCCAGCCACTCGCGCGCGACCTGCGCAAAGCCCTTCTCGAAGGTCTCGAAGTGCTCGCGCGCCACGGTGCAGCCGGCCGCCATCGCGTGGCCGCCGAAGCGCAGCAGCACGCCCGGATGGCGCTTGGCCACCAGGTCGAGCGCATCGCGCAGGTGGAAGCCCGGAATGGAGCGGCCCGAGCCCTTGAGCTCCTGCTCCTTGCCCGGCGCGCCGCTGGCGGCGAAGACGAAGGTGGGGCGGTGGAAGCGGTCCTTGATGCGCGAGGCCACGATGCCCACCACGCCTTCGTGGAAGCCCGCGTCGAACACGCTGATGGCCGGCGGCGGGGCGGCGATGCCTTCGACCGTGTCGTCGGCCGAGAACAGCGACTCGGCCAGCAGCAGCGCCTGGTCGCGCATGCCGCCCTCGATGTCGCGCCGCTCGCGGTTGATGCCGTCGAGCATGCGCGCGAGTTCGTCGGCGCGGCCCGCGTCGTCGGTCAGCAGGCACTCGATGCCCAGCGTCATGTCGGCCAGCCGGCCGGCCGCGTTGATGCGCGGGCCCAGGGCAAAGCCGAAGTCGAAGGTGGTGGCCGCCGACGCGGTGCGGCCCGCGGCCTTGAAGAGCGCGGCCACGCCCGCGGGCATGAAGCCGGCGCGGATGCGGCGCAGGCCCTGCGCCACCAGGCGGCGGTTGTTGGCGTCGAGCTTCACCACGTCGGCCACCGTGCCGAGCGCGACCAGCGGCAGCAGCGCATCGAGCTTGGGCTGCGAGGCGGTGTCGAACACGCCGCGCTTGCGCAGCTCGGAGCGCAGCGCCAGCAGCACATAGAACATCACGCCCACGCCGGCGATGCTCTTGCTCTCGAATTCGCAGCCGGGCTGGTTCGGGTTGACCAGCACGTCGGCCGTGGGCAGCTCGGGGCCGGGCAGGTGATGGTCGGTCACCAGCACCTGCAGGCCTCGCGCCTTGGCGGCGGCCACGCCGTCGACGCTGGCGATGCCGTTGTCCACGGTGATCAGCATGTCGGCGCCGCTCGCAGCCACGCGCTCGGCAATGGGCGGCGTGAGGCCGTAGCCATCGACCACGCGGTCGGGCACGAGGTAGGCCACGTTCTTCGCGCCCAGCAGCCGCAGGCCGCGCACGCCGACCGCGCAGGCGGTGGCGCCGTCGCAGTCGTAGTCGGCCACGATGCACAGGCGCTTGTCCTGCGCGATGGCGTCGGCCAGCAGCACGGCGGCGTCGTGCGTGCCGCGCAGGGTGTCGGGCGTCAGCAGGCGCGCGAGGCCGTCGTCGAGTTCTTCCTTGGCGCGCACGCCGCGGGCGGCGAACAGGCGCGCCAGCAGCGGATGCACGCCGGCCTGTTCCAGCGCCCACACGGTGCGCGGCGGGATCTCGCGGGCTATGATTTTCATAGCGACTCCAGCACGACGGACGCGCGCTTGCGGTCGAACAGGCTCTTGGCCCAGCGCGCCAGGCCGCGCGGCTGCACGGTGTAGCGCTGCGCTGCGCGGTCGCCGCACAGGGTGAGCGACACGTTGGCGCCGCGCGTGTAGTCGGCCAGCAGCGAGGCGACCGGGCCGGCGTCGAGCGCCCGCCAGGCTTCGGCCCAGCCCACGCCGTCGTCGCGCAGCGCGGGCGTGCGCAGCGCGTCGGCCACCTCGGGTTCGGGGCTCGGCGCGGCCGGTGCCTGCTTCAGCGCGCCGGTGCCGCTGAGCCAGAAGGAATTGATGGGCGGCACGCCGCGCGCGGCGCGGTCGTCGTTCACGCGCTCGGTGTACAGCAGCATCTGCATCTCGTTCTGCAGGCGGCGCAACGGCCGCGCGGCATCGGCCAGCGGCGACCACTGCGAAATGGGATAGCCCACGGCGCGGTCGATCGAGGCCGTGACCAGCCCGTCGAAGATGCGCGCGCGCGCCAGCCAGCGGCCGGGCACGGGCGAGGGGTGCAGCGCAATGCCGTCTTCCTCGAAGAAGGGCCGGGCCACGGCCAGCAGCGCGGCCGACTCGGCCGCGTCGATCTCGATGGCCGACGGGTCGCCCAGCGCCACGTCGTCGATGCCCACCTGCCAGTTGCACAGCGTCACCACGCCCCAGCCTTCGGCGTCGTCCCGCGCGGCAATGCCCAGCGTGCGTGCCTCGA
Source organism: Variovorax sp. OK212 (assembly GCF_900112425.1). Taxonomy (GTDB): domain Bacteria; phylum Pseudomonadota; class Gammaproteobacteria; order Burkholderiales; family Burkholderiaceae_C; genus Variovorax. The sequence continues at coordinate 647,988 of NZ_FOLP01000001.1, forward strand.
GCGCGGCCCAGGGAATGCAGCCGTCGGCGGCAGCGATGCCCAGTGCCTGCGCGAGCGCGCGTTCGTGCGGCGGCGAGCGGGTGCTTTCGTCCTGCGTGTCGGTGTCGGCGAGCGTCAGGCGCAGCAGCAGGGTTTCGAGATTGGGGAGCCGAAGTGCCGGCAGTGCCGCACGGCATGCCGGGGAACCGCGGCCGGCAAAAGGGATCAACAGGTGACGTGGGAGGGTTTCGGCCATCTCCCTATTGTCCGGGAAGCCTCAAGGGAATCCGGGATGCCACAATTCCGACCCTATGCGACTCCCCTATGAACTGCAACTCGGCTGGCGCTATACGCGCGCAGGCCGGGCGACGCGGCGCAACGGCTTCATCTCCTTCATCTCCGGTGTCTCGATGCTCGGCATCGCCCTGGGCGTGGCGGCGCTGATCATTGTGCTCAGTGTGATGAACGGCTTCCAGAAAGAGGTGCGCGACCGCATGCTCGGCGTGGTGTCGCACATCGAGATCTTCTCGCGCGACGGGCAGGCGCTGCCGCAGCTCGACGAGATCATGGCCGCGGCGCGCAAGCACCCCGAGGTGGTCGGCGCGGCGCCCTTCATCAACACGCAGGCGCTCATCGCGCGCGGCGAGGACATGAAGGGCACGCTGGTGCGCGGCATCGAGCCCCAGCTCGAACCCGAGGTGACCGACATCAACGGCATCGCTTCCAAGGGCACCTTCGACAAGCTGGTGCCGGGGCAGTTCGGCATCGTGCTGGGCGCCGAACTGGCGCGCTCGCTGTTCGTGCAGCCGGGCGACCAGGTCACGCTGGTGGCACCGGGCGGACAGGTCACGCCGGCCGGCGTGGTGCCGCGGCTGAAGCAGTTCACCGTGGTCGGCACCTTCGACTCGGGCCACTACGAATACGACTCCGCGCTGGCCATGGTGCACGAGCAGGACGCCGCCAAGGTGTTCCGCCTCGAAGGCCCGACCGGCATCCGCCTGAAGCTCAAGGACCTCAACGAGGCGCGCGACGTGGCCGACCAGCTGGCCGTGAGCCTGCCGGGCTCGTTCCTCATCCGCGACTGGACGCGCCAGAACAAGACCTGGTTCGCGGCCGTGCAGGTCGAGAAACGCATGATGTTCATCATCCTCACGCTGATCGTGGCCGTGGCCGCGTTCAACCTGGTCTCCACGCTGGTGATGACCGTGACCGACAAGCGCGCCGACATCGCCATCCTGCGCACGCTGGGCAGTTCGCCGCGCAGCATCATGGGCATCTTCGTGGTGCAGGGCGCGATGGTGGGCGTGATCGGCACCGTGGCCGGCCTGCTGCTGGGCCTGGGCATCGCCTACAACATCGACGTGATCGTGCCCTTCCTCGAGCAGCTGTTCCATGCGAGCTTCCTGCCGAAGGACATCTACCTGATCAGCAAGATGCCGAGCGATCCGCAGCAAAGCGACATCGTGCCGATCGCGATCATTTCCCTGGTGCTGGCTTTCGTCGCCACGCTGTACCCGAGCTGGCGCGCCAGCCGCGTGAACCCGGCCGAGGCCCTGCGCTATGAGTGAACAAGCCCCCACGCTCGGCACTGACGTGTCCTCGCTGCCCCCCGAGGGGGCCGCCATCGGCTTGGGGCGGCCCGGCGCCAATGGTGTCGTTCTGAAGGCCCGCGGACTGACCAAGCGGTTCCACGAAGGCCGGCTCGACCTGACCGTGCTGCACGGTGTCGACCTCGACGTGCACGCCGGCGAAACGCTGGCCATCGTCGGCGCCTCGGGTTCCGGCAAGAGCACGCTGCTGCACCTCATGGGCGGCCTCGACGCGCCCACGGCCGGCAAGGTCGAGCTGCTGGGCAAGGACATCGCGCACGCCGACGCGGCGGAGCAGGGGCGGCTGCGCAACCAGCACCTGGGCTTCGTCTACCAGTTCCATCACCTGCTGCCCGAGTTCAGCGCGCTCGACAACGTGGCCATGCCGCTGAAGATCCGGCGCGTGGAGCCGGCCACGGCGGCGCAGTCGGCCTCGAAAATCCTCGAGAGCGTGGGCCTGGGCCAGCGCCTGCATCACCGGCCGGCGGAACTGTCGGGCGGCGAGCGCCAGCGCGTGGCGATCGCGCGCGCGCTGGTGACGCAGCCGGCCTGCGTGCTGGCCGATGAGCCGACAGGCAACCTCGACCGCGGCACGGCGGACAACGTGTTCGCGCTGATGCTCGATCTGGCGAAGCGGCACGGCACGGCGTTCGTGATGGTCACGCATGACCAGGACCTGGCGAAGCGGTGCGATCGGGTGTTGCAGCTGGTGGCGGGCCGCCTGGCCGGCTGAGCTTCTTGACTTGCTCCCTCCCCTTCCGGGGGAGGGCCGGGGTGGGGGCTCGCGGCCTCCAACGCCATGCAGCCTTGAAGGCCGCGCTGCCCCCATCCCAACCTTCCCCCAGAGGCGGAAGGAGCTAATACAGCAGAGCCGCTGCCGGTTCTTCGTCTGCCTGCCTTGCATCGAGCGGCAGCACGCACAGGACTTTCCCGCCCAGCGTCAGCACCAGCCCGAGCCTGCCGCCGATCTGCATGACCTGGCAAACGGCACGCGGCGCGGCATCCTTGGCGATCGCAGCCGGCATCGCAACAGCCCGCGTCGGCGGTTGCCTCAGCATCGCGAACAGCACACGCGCATCGCACTCGGCCAACGCCTGCCGGTACACGTGAAAGACCGCCTCCGATGCGCCGTCGTTCTCGCCCGTGTCCTGCCGCAACCGCAACAGCGCCCGATGCAACTGCTGCCGGCACGCCGCTTCCGTCTTCCCGCTGGCCGCTGCAATCTCCTTGAAGCTCGCTTCGAACACTTCGCGCAACAACACCGCGGCGCCATCGGCGGGCGACAGCCTCGCCGCCAGCAGGCGCAGCGCATTGCGGGCCGATTGCGCTGCCGCCGCGTCGTCCTGCGCGGAGGGCGACTCGCCAGGCACGGCCTGCGCCGTGGCGTCGTGCAGCCAGCGCTGCATCCAGTGGGCGCGCCGCAGCCGGTCGATGGCGATGTGCTGCATCACCGTGGTGAGCCAGGCCTGCGCAGCGTCCGGCGCGGCGCGGTCGCCGGCCTCCAGCGCGCGCAGGTAGGTGTCCTGCACCACGTCCTCGGCCTCCGCGGGGCCGCCCAGCATGCGGGCTGCCGCGCGCACCAGCCGGGCGCGCAGGGCGGGGAATTGCGAGAGATAGTGTTCGTCGAGCATCGCCACAGCTTGCCACGGCGCGCAATGTCACGAAACTGTGGGCTTGTTCGTCAAGACAGTTCAACCACAGGAGCTTTCTTCATGTCCCCCCTGCCCATGTTCTCGATGGAGTCCGACGACGACACCAAGCCCGCGGCCACCGCCGAACCGCGCAACTCCTACCTGGAAGAAAAGGCGTTCAAGTCGCGCACGCTGCTGATCTTCGGCAGCATCAGCGATTCGGTGGCCGCCGACGTGACGCGCCGGCTCATCGCACTGGACGCCGACAGCGCCGACAAGCCCATCGACATCCTCGTGAGCTCGCCGGGCGGGCACCTGGAGTCGGGCGATGCCATCCACGACATCGTGCGCTTCATCAGCGCGCCGGTGAACATGATCGGCACCGGCTGGGTGGGCAGCGCCGCCACGCACCTGTTCCTGGCCGCGCCGCGCGAGCGCCGCGTGTGCCTGCCCAACACGCGCTTCCTGATTCACCAGCCCAGCGGCGGCGCGGGCGGGCAGGCGACCGACATCGCCATTCAGGCGCAGGAAATCATCAAGGCCCGCCAGCGCATCGCACACGAGATTGCGCGCGAGACCGGCAAGCCCATCGACGTGGTGCTGGCCGACATCGAGCGCGACCGCTGGCTGTCGGCCGAGGAGGCCGTCGAGTACGGGCTGGTCTCGCGCATCATCCAGCGCAAGACCGAGCTGCACCCCTGACCGGGCTCGATCAGGCCTTGGGCTTGTAGGCCACCACGTCGACCTCGACCTTGGCGTCGACCATCAGGCGCGCCTCGGTGGTCGAGCGTGCCGGCTTGTTCTCGCCGAAGTAGCTCATGTAGATGCGGTTGAAGGCACCAAAGTCGCGCGCGTCCTGCAACCAGACGGTGCTCTTGCACACGTCGTCGAGCGTGGCGCCGGCCAGCGCGAGCACGGTCTTCAGGTTTTCCATCACCTGGCGCGTCTGCGCCTCGATGCCGCCCACCACGATCTCGCCGTCCTTGTTCGCCGGCACCTGGCCCGACACGTAGATGAAGTCGCCGGCGCGCACGGCCGGGGAGAAGGGGCGCACCTGGCGGTCGGAAGCGAGGGGCGGGGCGCCGAGGTATTCGAGGGGCATGGGAGAACTCCTTGGGGGTGAAAGAAAGCGAATGGAAGTGGAGCGGAAACTCGCCGCGAGTATCCCTCCAATCTGAAAATCTATTTCAGAATAACCCCTGATTAGGGGTTAACACGGATGATTTGGCATGGATAGTGCTTCAAAGTCCGGGCCAGAAAGAAAATTTCTTTCACCACCCGCCCACCTCAAGCGCCCGCCCCAAGAAGGAGTTCCCCATGCCTCACGTCGGTTCTGCCCCGCGCCTCGCCTTGCCCCGCCTGCCCCTGCTGTCCAGGCGCAGCCTGCTCGGCGCCTCCTTGCTCGCGATGCTGTGCGCCGCGCTGCCGCAACAGCAGGCCCACGCGCAGGGCCCGCGCAACTTCGCCACGCTGGCGATGGTGGCCGAACCGCAGACGCTCGACCCGATGGCCTCCACCGCCGACCTGGTCGGAACCATCATGCAGCACGTGTACGAGACGCTCTACACCTTCGACGCCAAGTGGAACGTGGTGCCGATGCTGGCCGAAGGCATGCCGAAGATCTCGGCCGACGGCAAGACCTACGCCATCACCCTGCGCAAGGGCGTGATGCTGCACAACGGCCGCGAGCTCACCGCCGACGACGTGGTCGCCAGCCTGCAGCGCTGGATGGACCAGTCGCCGCGCGGCAAGGCCGTGGGCAAGGAAATCGACAGCCTCAAGGCCAAGGGCCCGCTGGCAATCGAAGTCGTGCTCAAGGAACCCTATGCGCCGCTGCTCTCGCAGCTCGCGCTGCCCAGCGGCATGGCCGCCATCATGGCCAAGGACTCGATCGCCTCGCCGCTGAAGGACTTCGTGGGCACCGGCCCCTACAAGTTCAAGGAGCGCCGCCCCGACCAGTTCGTGCTGCTCACGCGCTTCGACAAGTACGCCGCGCGCAAGGAACCCGCGAGCGGCTACGGCGGCAAGCGCGAAGCGGCCATCGAGGAGCTGCGCTTCGTGCCCGTGCCCAACGCCAGCACGCGCGTCGAAGGCGCGCTGGCCGGCCAGTACGACTTTGCCGACCTGCTGCCGGTGGAAGCGCTGCCGCGCCTGGAGAAGTCGGGCGGCAAGACCGTGCCGATCATGACGCCGTCGTTCGGCTTCCCCTACCTCGTGCTCAACACCAAGGAAGGCGTGGCCGCCAGCCAGCCGGTGCGCCAGGCGATCCAGATGGCGCTCGGCGAAGGCGAGATGCTCGCGGCCGGCTTCGGCGACACGCGCTTCTTCGTGGCCGAGGGCAACCACTTCCCCAAGGGCTCGCCGTTCTATTCGGCGGCCGGCGCCGACCAGTACAACCAGCGCAACGCCGCCAAGGCGAAGGAAGCCGCCGCCAAGGCCGGCTACAAGGGCGAGCCCATTCGCGTGCTCACCAGCCGCCAGTACGACTTCCACTACAACATGGCGCTGCTGATGGCCGAGCAGCTCAAGCGCGCCGGCTTCAAGGTCGACCTCAACGTGGTCGACTGGGCCACGCTGGTGCAGCGCCGCAACGACGCCAAGCTGTGGGACGTCTACGTCACGCATTCGGGCCAGTTCCCCGAGCCCATGCTCTCGCCGCCGCAGCTCGGCGACGGCGCGCCCGGCTGGTGGGACACGCCCGCCAAGAAGACCGCGCTGCAGGCCTTCAACGTCGAGAGCGACCCTGCCAAGCGCGGCGCGCTGTGGGGCAAGGTGCAGCAGGTGGTCTACGACGAAGTGCCGTACATCAACGTCGGCAAGTTCAACGGCCTGTCGGCCAGGAGCCCGGCGCTGGACAACTACACGCCCGCGACCTGGCCGTTCTTCTGGAACGCGAAGATCAAGTAAGCCCGGAACAGCCGCCATGCCATCGCGTCGCCAACTTCTGCAAGCCAGCGCACTGGCCTCCGGCCTCGGAGCCCTCGGCCTCACGGCCGCATCAGCACAGGCCGCCCGCCACGCCGCGAGCGGCCCTGTATATGCCTACGTCGGCACCTACAGCGACGGCGGCAAGCCGTGGCGCGGCGGCCGTGGCCTGGGCGTGCACCAGTTCGCGCTCGACGGCGCCACCGGTGCGCTCAGGCCCATCGCCGGCGCACCGGCGGCCGTGGCCAGCGCGGGGGAGGGCGCGAAGCTGCGCAACCCCGCGTCGCTGGCGCGCCACCCGAAGCTGCCCATGCTCTATGCGGCCAACGAGTTCGAGGCCGGCTCGGTCTCGGCCTTTCGCATCGGCGCGGACGGCGCGCTGTCGTTCGCGGCCGAAGTGCCCTGCGGCGGCAAGGACCCGGCCTGCATCAGCGTGCACCCCGAAGGCCGCTTCCTGTTCACCGCCAACTACGCGAGCGGCGACGTCAGCGTGATCGCGCTGCGCGCCGACGGCATGCCCGACGCCGGCACCGCCGCCGTCGTCTACAAGGACGTGGACGCCTGCGGTGCCGGCACGCCCTGCAAGCCCGGCGCCGACGTGGTGCCCGCGGCCGCGCGTTCGCACGAAGGCTTTGCCACCAGCGACCACGATGGCCCGCACGCGCACATGGTGCACGCCGACCCGAAGGGCAACTTCGTGCTGGTGGCCGACCTGGGGCTCGACCGCGTCATCTCCTACCGCTTCGACCGCATCACCGGCGTGCTGAGCCAGCCCAGCACGGTGGCCGTGTCCGAAAGCTCGGGTGCGCGGCACTTCGTGTTCCACCCGAACGGCAAGTGGCTGTACCTGGTGAACGAAGAGGCATCGACCATCGCCTTCATGCGCTACGACGACGCCACCGGTGTGCTCACATTGGTGAGCGAGACCTCGGCGCTGCCCAAGGACTTCAAGGGCACCAGCTACGCATCGGGCATCCGCATGCTGCCCGACGGCCGGCACTTCGTGTCGCTCAACCGCCTGCACGACTCCATTTCGCTGTTCAGGATCGACGCCCGCACCGGCGCGCCCACGCTGGTGCGCGAGGAATGGTCGCGCGGCAACTACCCGCGCAGCTGCACGCTCGACCCGAGCGGCCGCTTCCTCTATGTGTGCCACAACAAGCAGGGCGACAACGTGACGGTGTTCCGCGTGAAAGGCGGCGACATTCAATTCACCGGCCAGTACGTGCCCGTGGGCAGTGCGGCCGCCATCGAGTTCTCCGCGTGATGAAGAAGTCGATGCTCCGCTATATCGCCTCCCGCGCGGCCGGCATGCTGGTCGTGCTGGCCATCGTGGCCGTGCTGGTCTTCGTGCTCACGCGCGCGGCCTCGGGCGACCCGGTCTCGGTGCTGCTGGGCGACCAGGCCACCGCCGCCGACATCGCCCGCGTGCAGAAGGAATACGGCCTGGACAAGCCGCTGCCCGTGCAGTTCGGCTACTGGCTGCGCGAGGTGCTGCAGGGCAACCTGGGCACCTCCATCTTCCTGCAGCGCCCGGTGACGCAGGCGCTGTGGGAGCGCTCCGAGCCCACCACGCTGCTCGCGCTGATGGCCGTGGCCATCGCCGCGCTCATCGGCGTGCCGTGCGGCATCGTGTCGGCCGTGTTCCGCGGGCGCGTGGTCGATCAACTCTTCACCGGCATCGCGATGCTGGGCGCCAGCATTCCGAGCTTCTGGCTGGGCATCGTGCTGATCCAGATCTTCGCGGTGTCCTTCGGCTGGTTCCCGGTGTCGGGCTACGGCGCGCCCGACGCGGCGCTGGCCGAGCGGCTGCATGCGCTGGTGCTGCCGGCCGCCGTGCTGGGCCTCTTGAACTCCGCGCTCATCATCCGCTTCACGCGCGCCTCGATGCTCGACGTGCTCGGCGAGGACTACGTGCGCACCGCGCGCTCCAAGGGCCTGAGCGAAAGCACGGTGGTGCTCAAGCACGCGCTGCGCAATGCGCTGGTGCCCATCGTCACGGTGATCGGCCTCACGGTCGCGCTGATGATCGGCGGCGCCGTCATCACCGAGACCGTGTTCGGACTGCCCGGCGTGGGCAACCTGGTGGTCAGTGCCGTGCTGCGGCGCGACTACCCGGTCATTCAAGGTGCGTTGCTCGTGATTGCCGCGATCTATGTGCTCATCAATTTCTCGATCGACCTGCTGTACGCAGTGGTCGATCCGCGTGTGAAGGTCTGAGCGATGCGCATGCCTCGAATGCTCCGCCAGCTGATGCATCGCCGCATCGTGATGGTTTCCGCCCTGGTGCTGCTGGTGATCGCCATCATGGCGATCGGCGCACCGCTGTTCGCCTCCGCCGACCCCAACGACACGGCCGTGCTGCAACGCCTGAAGGCGCCGAGCGCCGAGCACCTGCTGGGCACCGACGAGCTGGGCCGCGACATGTATTCGCGCATCGTGCACGGCGCGCGCTACTCGCTGGCCATTGCCGCGCTCACGGCGCTGGGCGCGGTCATCGCCGGCACGGCGCTGGGCCTGATGGCCGGCTTCTTTCGCCGGCTCGACACGCCGCTGATGCGCGTGGTCGACGCGATGATGTCCTTCCCCGACATCCTGCTGGCGATTGCGCTGGTGGCGATCCTCGGGCCGTCGTTGTTGAACACGGTGCTGGCGTTGGTGCTGGTCTACACACCGCGCGTGGCGCGGGTGGTGCGGGCCTCCACGCTGGTGGTGCGCGAGCTGCTGTTCGTGGAAGCGGTGCGCGCGCTGGGCGTGCGCACCTCGCGCATCCTGTGGCGCCACATCCTGCCGAACCTGATGTCGCCGATCCTGGTGCAGGTGTCGTTCATCTTCGCGTACGCCATCCTGGCGGAAGCGGGGCTGTCGTTCCTGGGCGTGGGCGTGCCGCCCGAGATCCCGACCTGGGGCACCATGGTCGCGGGCAGCCAGCAGTACGCGCACCAGGCCTTCTGGGTGGTGCTGTTCCCGGGCCTGGCGATCATCTTCACGGCGCTGTCGCTGCAACTGCTGGGCGACGGCGTGCGCGACCTGCTCGACCCCAAGCTCAAGAAGACCTCGTGATGAACAACGCCAATCAAGCCCCGCGTCTCACGGTCAGCAACCTGAGCACCAGCTTCCCCACCGAAGACGGCCTGGTGCGTTCGGTGGCCGACGTGAGCTTCTCGATCCAGCCGGGCAAGACCACCGCGCTGGTGGGCGAGTCGGGTTCCGGCAAGTCGGTCACCAGCCTCACGCTGATGCGCCTCTTGCCCAAGACCGCGAACGCACAGGTCAGCGGCAGCGCGGCCTTCGTGACACGCGAAGGCAAGACGCTCGACCTGCTTCAGATTGGCGAGCGCGAGATGCGCTCGCTGCGCGGCAACCAGCTGTCGATGATCTTCCAGGAGCCGATGACCAGCCTGAACCCGGTGTTCACCATCGGCGAGCAGATCGCGGAAAGCGTGCGCCTGCACAAGGGGCTCGACCGCAAGGCGGCCATGGCGCATGCGCTGCGCATGCTCGAACTGGTGGAGATCCCGGCCGCGGCGCAACGCATCCACGAGTACCCGCACCAGCTGTCGGGCGGCATGCGCCAGCGCGTGATGATCGCGCTGGCCATGGCCTGCGACCCGACGCTGCTGATCGCCGACGAGCCCACCACCGCGCTCGACGTGACCATCCAGGCGCAGATCCTCGAGCTCATGCGCCGGCTGCAGGCCGAGACCGGCATGAGCATTCTCTTCATCACGCACAACCTCGGCGTGGTCGCGCACCATGCCGACGACGTGGTGGTGCTGTATGCGGGCCGCGTGGTCGAGAGCGCGCCGGTGCGGCCGCTGTTCGCGCAGCCCGAGCATCCGTACACGCAGGGCCTGCTGGCCTGCCTGCCGGGCAAGGCACGCCTGCCCGGCCAGCCCAAGCCCAAGCGCCTGTTCGCGATTCGCGGCCAGGTGTCGAGCCCGCTGGCGCCGCCGCCGGGCTGCGCGTTCGAGCCGCGCTGCGACCAGTCGCTGCCCGAATGCAGCGCGGCGATGCCGCCGCTGATCGAGACGCACCACGGCCGCGAGGCCCGCTGTGTTCGTGTGCAACCGGTGCAGGCGCAGGCGCAGGCGAGGGTCGCATGAGGTGCCCCCCGTCCCCGCCTTGCCCCCTCTCCCGCGTGCGGGAGAGGGTTGGGGTGAGGGTGCCCCCCGCTGCCCTCGCAAGCACCCTCATTCCCCGCCTTCTCCCGCACGCGGGAAAAGGCGCCAATACAAGAAACCCACGATGACCACCGCCGCCCCTCTCATCGAAGTCCGCGGACTCAAGAAGTACTTCGGCAGCAGCGACCGCCCGGTGCGCGCGGTCGACGACGTGTCGTTCGCCATCCAGCCCGGCGAGACGCTGGGGCTGGTCGGCGAATCGGGCTCGGGCAAGAGCACCATCGGGCGCACCGTGCTGCGCCTGCTCGAACGCACGAGCGGCCAGGTGCTGTACCGCGGCGACGACATCGGCGCGCTGTCGGGGGAGCGCATGCGCAAGCTGCGCAGCAAGCTGCAGATCATTTTCCAGGACCCCTACGCCAGCCTCAACCCGAAGATGCGCATCAGCGCCATCCTTGGCGAGGCGCTGTCCACGCACGGCCTGCACAAGGGCGCGGCCGCGCGCGACAAGCGCATTGCCGAGCTGCTCGAGACGGTGGGCCTGCGCGCCGAGCACGCGAGCCGCTTCCCGCACGAGTTCTCGGGCGGGCAGCGCCAGCGCATCGGCGTGGCGCGTGCGCTGGCCGTGGAGCCCGAGTTCATCGTGGCGGACGAGCCGCTGTCGGCGCTCGACGTGTCCATCCAGTCGCAGGTCATCAACCTGCTGGCCGACCTGCGCGAACGGCTGGGCCTGACGATGCTCTTCATCTCGCACGACCTCGACGTGGTCGAGTACCTGTGCGACCGCGTGGTGGTGCTGTACCTGGGCAAGGTGATGGAAGTGGCCACCACCGACGAGCTGTTCGCGCGCCCCTCGCACCCCTACACCCAGGCGCTGCTGGCCGCGAGCCCGAAGCCCGACCCCGAGGTGGCGACCGAGCGCATCGCGCTGAAGGGCGACATTCCAAGCCCCATCTCGCCGCCTTCGGGCTGCGTGTTCCGCACGCGCTGCCCGCACGCCATCGAGGCCTGCGCGCAGACCGTGCCGCCGCTCGACGAAATTTCGGCAGGACACTACAGCGCCTGCATCCGCAAAGAACTGCTCTCCAACATCGCCGCATGACCATGACCGACACAGCCGCTGCCTCCAGTGCCTTGAACGATTTCAACGATCCGATCCTCAGCGACCGCTTCAAGGGCTACCCGCGCACCCAGGCCCCGCGCCGCCGCAGCGAAGTCGGCACCGCCGGATGGAACGTGCTGGCCGGCGACCTGCCGCTGCCGCTGGCCGTGCTCAAGCGCGAGGCGCTCGAACACAACCTGGCGTGGATGCAGGCGCGCGTGCGCGAGTGGGGCATCGACCTGGCGCCGCACGGCAAGACCACCATGTCGCCGCAGCTGTTCCAGCGCCAGCTCGACGCCGGCGCCTGGGGCCTCACCTTTGCCACCGTGACGCAACTGGCCGTGGGCGTGGCGGCCGGCGCGCGCCGCACGCTCATCGCCAACCAGGTGGTGAGCGACGAAGACCTGGGCGGCATCCAGATGCTGCTGAAGGCGAACGCGGGCCTGCGCATCGTGTTCCTGGTGGATTCGCTGTCGCAGCTCGCGCTGATCGAAGACTGGGCAGCGCGCCATGCCGGCAGCGTGTCCTTCGAGGTGATGCTGGAGATCGGCGTCGAAGGCGCGCGCACCGGCTGCCGTACGCACGAAGAGGCCGTCACGCTGGCCACGGGGCTGCGCGCCAGCAGCGCCGTGAAGCTGGTCGGCATCGAGACCTACGAAGGGCAGGGCGCCACCGGCGCCAGCGAGCCCGACGCGGCCTATGCGAAGACGCTGATGGACCGCGTGGAAGCCGTGGCCCGCCATTGCGACACGCAGAAGCTGTTCGAGACCGACGAGGTGCTGGTCTCTGCCGGCGGCTCGGCCATCTTCGACCTCGTGGCCGGTCGGCTGAAGCCCGCGCTGGGCACGCCGGTGCGCGGCCTGCTGCGCTCGGGCTGCTACGTCACGCACGACCATGGCTTCTACAAGCGCATGGTGAGCGTGGTCGACGAGCGGCTGGGCTGCGACTGCGGCGAAAGCCTGGTGCCGGCGATGGAAGTCTGGGCCACGGTGCAATCGCGTCCCGAGCCGGGCCTGGCGATCCTCGCGGTGGGCAAGCGCGACATCTCCTTCGACCTGTCGCTGCCGGTGCCCATCGCGCGCGCCGCGCGTGGCGCGCTGCAGCCGCAGGGCGTGCCCGCCGGCTGGAAGATCACCGCGCTGAACGACCAGCACGCCTACCTGCGCTGGGACGCGAGCGAGGAGGCCGAGGCGCCGAAGGTCGGCGACCGCGTGGGCCTGGGCATCTCGCACCCCTGCACCACCTTCGACAAATGGCACTGGATGCCGGTGGTCGAGCAGGACTACCGCGTGAGCGACGCCGTCGCCATGCACTTCTGAACACGCACCGATGACCCCCTCATTGCTCCAGAAGATCGCGCAGATCCGCAGCGACGCCCCGGCGACGCGGCGCGCGATTCTCGACCTGATCCTCGAGGACCCCGACCGCGTGCTCGAGGAAAGCTTCGAGCAGCTGGCCGAGCGCTCGCGCAGTTCGGTGCCCACCATCATGCGCACCTGCCGCGACCTCGGCTTTGCCGGTCTGCGCGAGTTCAAGCTCGCGCTGGCGCAGGAACTGGCGCTGGGCGGCTCGCCGCTGCACCGCCGCGTGAACATCGAGGACGCGGCCGACGAGGTGGTCGGCAAGATCGCGCGCAGCGCGGCGGCTTCGGTGTCGGGCGTTCGCGGGCAGCTCGACATGCAGGTGCTCGACGGCGCGGTAGCGGCCATCGCGGCGGCGCCGCACGTGGACCTGTATGGCGCTGGCGCCACCTCGTGGTTCATGGCCAACGACCTGCAGGCGCGGCTCTTTCGCCTCGGCCTGTCGGCCAACGCCTGGGCCGACTACCACCTGCAGCAGGTGGCCGGCGCGGCGCAGCGCCCCGGCGGCGTGGTGATCGCCATCTCGCACGTGGGCGGCATGCCTTCGCTGCTCGACGCGGTGGACATCGCGCGCGGGCAGGGCGCCAAGGTAATCGCGCTCACGCGGCCCGGCACGGCGCTGGCGGCCAAGGCCGACTTTCTGCTCGGCCTGTCGGTGCCCGACGACGCGGTGATGCACGTGGGCATCGACGCCTACCTGACGCACCTCACCGCCATCGAGATCCTGACCGTGCTGGTGGCCCAGCGCCGCGGCGAGCCCGCGGTGCAGCGCCTGCAGCGCGCGCGCGAGGCGTTCCAGCGACACGGCATCGACGCCACCACGCACCCGCTGCAGAGCTGGGACGGCGGCGGCATCAACCACAGCAAGGGAGCCGCATCGTGAGTGCGACCGCAAGCAAAGCCATCCTGCTCGAAGCGGGCCTCGTGGTCGACGGTTCGGGCGGCCCCTCGTGGCCCGGCGACGTGCTGCTGCAGGGCGACCGCATCGTCGCGCTGGGCGAGGGCCTGCGTGCCCGGCTGCCCGACGGCCTGGCGCTGGCCGACGTCGAGGTCGTCGACTGCCGCGCCAAGGTCATCGCGCCGGGCTTCATCGACGCGCACACGCACGACGACGCCATCGTGCTGCGCGACCCGCTGTGCCTGCCCAAGGTGTCGCAGGGCATCACCACGGTGGTGACGGGCAACTGCGGCATTTCGCTCGCGCCGTACCGCACGCCGCAGTCGAAGCCGCCGCTCACGCTGCTGGGCGCGGAGTCTTTCAAGCACGCGACCATGGCCGAGTACCGCGCCGCGGTCGACGCCACGCAGCCCGCGCTGAACGTGGCGGCGCTCATCGGCCACACCACGCTGCGCTTCGCGACCATGCAGGCGCTCGACCGCCCGGCCAGCGCCGACGAGCTCGCGCGCATGGAGGCGCTGCTCGACAGCTGCATGGCCGACGGGGCGCACGGCATGTCGTCGGGCCTGTTCTACGAAGAAGCCTTTGCCGCGCCCGCCGAAGAGGTGACGGCGCTGGCGCGCGTGGTGGCGCGCCACGGCGGCGTGTACGCCACGCACCTGCGCAGCGAGATGCAGCAGATCATCGAGGCGCTGCACGAGGCGGGCGACTCGGCCTTCAACGCGGGCGTGCCGCTGGTCATCTCGCACCACAAGTGCGCCGGCCCGGCCAACTGGGGCCGCACGAAGGAGACCCTGCCGCTGATCGAGTCGCTGGCCCGGCGCCAGAAGATCGCGATGGACGTGTACCCCTACGTGGCCGGCTCCACCGTGCTGCGCGAGGACCTGGTCGACGGCGTGATCGACGTGCTGCTGACCTGGTCCGACCCGCACCCGGAGATGACGGGCCGGCTCATTTCCGACATCGCGCGCGAGTGGGGTACCACCGAGCAGGAGGCCTGCCTGCGGCTGAAGCCGGGCGGCGCCTGCTATTTCCAGATGCAGGAAGAAGACGTGGAACGCGTCATTGCGCACCCGCTCACCATGATCGGCAGCGACGGCCTGCCGCACGACCGCCATCCGCACCCGCGGCTGTGGGGCGCGTTTCCGCGTGTCTTTGCGCGCTACTGGCGCCAACGCCGCCTGTTCACGCTCGAACAGGCGGTGCACAAGATGACCGGCATGACCGCGCGCAACCTGCGCATCGCCGACCGCGGCCTGCTGCGCGCGGGCGCCATGGCCGACGTGGTGGTGTTCGACCCCGAGACCATCGCCGACACCGCCACCTACGACCAGCCGCACGGCGTGAGCGAGGGCGTGGAGCGGGTGTTCGTGAACGGCGTGCTGGCCTACCGCGGGGGCGGCGACGAACCCGCGCGGGTGCTGGCGAGGGCGGGGCGGATGCTCACGCGCGGCGCCTGAAATGCCGGGCGGTGCCTCCGTCGTATCGGCTTGGATATAACCCTTCGACTTCTAAAGTTCTAACGTTCCGGGCAAAAATCGGTCAAACTGACGCGTTTTCAGGGGTCAGTGCGGTTGCAATCCCAAGGAGCAATGATGGACAAGGACGCTGAGAGCCTTGGCGCCGATTTCGAGTGGTGGCAGAAGCTCACCGACGACTACGAAGCTGCGCTGGGTGACCTTGCCAGAGGCGAGCCGGGCGCGCGAGAGCGGGTGGTCCTGCTGGCGAACGCCTTGCGGCGGATGGACCGGGAGCCGGTCCACATGGGCCGCCTGGGCTGAGCCTGGGCCACGCGGCGCGCCGTCGGCGCCCGCACCGGGCTCGACGGCGGCCCGGTCATCTGGCGCGTCCGAGGCCGTGTTCAGCGTGCCTCCGGCCGCCAGCCGTCCGACTGCGTCTGCATGCCTGCGCATGGCCCTTACGATGCGGGTCCCTCCACGAGACCCCTTCCCATGCATCCTGCCGCGCGCCACCTCGTCTTCCACGGTGCCATCGTCCTGCTGTTCGGCCTGTTGCTGGGTGCGCCCTATGCCAAGGCGATCAAGCGCGATGCGGCGGCGCACATCGTCAACTCGTGGCGGGTGGCCCACCTGAGCCTGCCCATCGGGGCCACGCTGATGCTGGCCACGGCGGGCGTGCTGTCTTCGCTCGCGGTGCCGGGCTGGGCCATGTGGCTCATCGCCGTCGCGCTGATCGTTTCCGCCTACGGGTTCTGCGTGTCCACGCCGCTGGCGGCCATCTCGGGGCAGCGCGGGCTGTCGTCCGATGGCGCGGCGGGGCTGGGCAGGCTGGTCTACGCCGGCAACATGGTCGGTGCGATCGCCTCGGTCGCGGGTGCCGTGGCGCTGCTGGGCGCCGCGTTCGTTTCGCTCTGACGGCGCGTGCGCCGGACGTCCATTCATATCCATCGCGCGACCCGCCAATGAAGGAGAACCCATGAATTCCCGAAGAAGCATTGTTCTCGCCGGCAGCGGGGCGCTGCTGGGCGCGGCCACGGCCACGGCCGCCTCCGCGTCCGCCTCCGCCTCCGCATCCGCATCCGCCGACTGGCCCGCGGCCGACCCGGCGGGCCAGAACATGCCGGGCGAAGCCCTCGGGCAGGTGCTGCTGGACGCATGCCGCAGCGTGCCCGCGCTTCGCGGCATCGTCGTCGTGCGCAACGGCGCACTGGCCGGCGAGCGCTGCTACGCGGGCGCCTCCGCGAACGACCTGCTGCCCGTCAACTCGGCGACCAAGAGCGTCTGCTCGATGCTGGTCGGGCAGGCCCTGGCGCAGGGAAAGATCCGCAGCCTCGGCGACACCGTCGCCGACCTGCTGCCCGAGCCCGCGCGCTTGGCGCCGGATGCACCGGCCGCGCAGGTCACGCTGCGCCAGATCCTCACGGGCACCACCGGCCTGGCCTACGACTGGCGAACCCAGACGGCAGCGCTGATCGATGCAGCCGACGCGGCCGCCTTCGTGCTGGGCCTGCCGCGCGACAGCGAGGCGCCGGGCTCGTGGTCTTACAACGACGCCGCCGTGTCGCTGCTCACACCGATCCTCGAGCGCGCGCACGGCATGCCGATCGCCGACGTGGCAAGGCGCGACCTGTTCACGCCGCTGGGCATCGACCATTTCTCGTGGCGCAGCGACAAGTCCGGCCATGCAACGGCCTACATGGGCCTGGCCCTGCGCACGCGCGACCTGGCCAAGCTCGCGTGGACCATGGCCGACGGCGGCCGGTGGAAGGGCGTGCAGGTGGTGCCGGCCGACTGGGTGGCGGACAGCACGCGCCGGCATGGGCCCGCGCAATGGCGCAACCCGCCGATCGCCGACACGGGCTATGGCTACCTGTGGTTCACCGGCACGCTCGACGGCCGCGACGTGGCCTGGGGCTGGGGCTACGGCGGGCAGTTCGCGCTGCTCGTGCCGTCGCTGCGCCTGGTGGTGGCCACGGCCGCCACCGCACCGGCACCGAAAGACGTGGGCGCGCAGACCGCAACGGTGGCCAGGCTGGTGCAGCAGGTGGTGGCGCTGGCCGCAGCGTCGGCCTAGCCGCTCAGCCGCCGGCGGCTCTTTCTTCCTCCTCGGCCTCGCCTTCCCCCTGCGCCTGGAACATCCGCGTGAAGTCGCAGCACGCCTGCGCCAGCATCACGATCGACGAGGTCAGGGCGCTGCGGTGCTCGCCCTTGTGCATGGCCACGTAGCGCACCACGGGCAGGGCCGGCGTCACCTCGATCACCGCGAGCATGCCCGCGGCCACCAGCGGCTGCAGGCACTGGCGCGGCAGGTAGCTCACGCCCAGGCCCGACACCGTGAGCCCGGTGAGCGCCACCAGGTTGCTCACCACGATCACGTTGGCGGGCTGCACGCCTTGCTCCTTCATCCACGCGTCGTAGGCGCGGCCGGTGCCCGAGTTGTTGCCCTGCACCAGCATGCGCTGGCGCGCCAGCTCGTGCAGCCGCACGGTGCCGCCGGCGGGCACCACGCCGGGCTTGCACATCCAGGCGCTGCGCACCTGGCCGATGACCTTGTGCGACATGCGCGAGTCGGCGAAGGTGTCGGGCACGATGACCAGGTCGAGCTCGTCGGCCAGCAGCTTGTCGCGCAGCTGCAGGCTGTCGTCCACGTCGGGCTCCAGGATCACCTTCGGGTAGTGCTGCTGGATCAGCCCCACCAGCCGCGGCAGCCAGGTCATGGCGGTGAGCTCGGTCACGCCGATGCGGATGCGCCGCTCCACCACGCCGGGCTTGCCGAACTGCTCCACGGCCGCGTCGCGCTGCGCCAGCAGCTTCTGCGCGAGCACGAACATCTCCTCGCCCTTCTCGGTGAGGCGCGCGGTGCGCTGGCTGCGGTCGAACAGCTCGGTCTCGAACAGCAGCTCCAGCTCGTGCACCCGCTTGGAGATGGCCGACTGCGAGGTGTTGAGCTGGCTGGCCGCCTGCGCGAAGCCGCCGAGCCGGCCGATCCAGTACAGGGCTTCGAGTTGCTTGAAGGTCATCACGGTGCGTGGCTGCGGCGAGGGCAGCGAAACTTGATTGAAAGATCGCTTTTGTTCATGCGATTCGATCACAAAAAATCGCTTTTGGAAATTCATCGAGAAGCCGAAGATTCGCCCAGCCGGCCTTCAACCGCCTTCTGGCCTTCTTCATCGACTCTTCAAGGAACCACCATGGACTTCAGGAAACTGCCCCTCGCACTCGGCCTCACCCTCGCGTTCGCCTGCGGCGCCGCCAGTGCCCAGGACGGCGGCACGCTGCAGAAGATCAAGGAGAGCGGCACCATCCAGATCGGCGCGCGCGACAGCCAGATCCCGTTCTCGTACAAGCTCAGCGCCGACAGCGCGCCCATCGGCTTCACCAACGACATCTGCCTGAAGATCGTCGACGCGGTGAAGGCCAGGCTCGGCCTCGCGAAGATCGACGTGCGCTACACCATGCTGAACTCGACCAACCGCATTCCGCTGCTGCAGAACGGCACCGTCGACCTCGACTGCGCCACCACCACCAACACCACGCAGCGCCAGGCGCAGGTCGACTTCGCGCCCAGCCACTTCGTGACCAACATCACCGCCGCGGTGAAGAAGGCCTCGGGCATCAACTCGCTGGCCGACCTCAACGGCAAGAACGTGGCCACCGTCTCGGGCAGCACCTCGATCCAGCTGCTGCGCGGCGCACGCAAGAGCGGCGCCATCGAAGTGAACGAGATCGCCGGCAAGGACACCTCCGACGGCTTCCTGCTGCTGTCCACCGGCCGCGCCGACGCCTACGTGCTGGACGACGTGCAGCTCGCCGGCATGGTCGCCAGCGCCACCAACCCGGGCGAATACAAGCTGCTGAAGGAGTCGCTGCGCCAGGAGCCCTACGGGATCATGCTGCGCAAGGACGACCCGCAGTTCAAGGCGCTGGTCGACGAGACCGTCACCGGCCTCATGAAGTCGGGCGCCATCGAGCAGCTGTACACCAAGTGGTTCCTCTCGCCCATTCCGCCGAAGAACGCGAACCTGAACTTCCCGATGTCGGACGCGGTGCGCGAGATCTACAAGAACCCCAACAACAAGGGCGTCTGAGCCATGCTTTCCGAACACCCCCACGGCCTGGCCTTTTCCGACGCGCTGATGCGCGAGGTGAAGGCGCGCTTCCTGCATGTCGACCATGACCACCACGGCCGCGAGCGCCTGTACTTCGACAACGCCGGCGGCTCGTTCCGGCTGAAGGCGGCACTGGAGCGCTTCGCGCAGGTCGACGCCATTCCCGACAACGCCGAGCGCATCCACGCCACCGCCGTGGAGCTGCAGGACATCCAGGCCAGGGGCTGCGCCGACCTGCGCACCATCCTCAACGCCACCGGCGGCAGCGTGTACGCCTCGCTCACCGCCTCGGGCGCCATGTTCGACATGGTGCGCGCCATCGCCGAGAACGTGCCGGGCACGAACATGGTCACCACCGTGCTCGAGCACCCCTCGGCCTTCGACGCGATGAGCCTCTACGCCCAGCGCCTGGGCCGCGAACTGCGCGTGGCCCGGAGCAACCCCGTCACCGGCGGCGTGGACGTCGAAGAGATCGTGCGGCTGGTCGACAAGGACACCTGCCTGCTCAACGTGATCTACGCGTCGAACATTTCGGGCGCCAAGCTCGACATGGAAGAGATCGTGCGCCGCGCGCGCGCCATCAAGCCCGACCTGTACATCGTGGTGGACGCCGTGCAGCACGCGCCGCACGGCCTCATCGACCTGCAGAAGACGCCGGTGGACGGCATCAACCTCGCGCCCTACAAGTTCTTCGGCTGCCGGGGCTCGGGTCTGACCTGGGTGTCCGACCGCGCGGCGCTGCTGCCGCACCACAAGCTGGCCGCCAAGAAGCCCGACTACTGGGACCTGGGCAGCTCGGCGCCCTGGCAGTTCGCGGTGCTCACGGAAATCGTCGACTACGTGTGCTGGCTCGGCGCGAACTTCTCCGATGCCACCGACCGCCGCGCGCTGTTCGTGGCCGGCATCACGCACATCGAGCTGCACGAGCGCGCGCTGCTGGCGCTGCTGCTCGATGGCAACCCGAACGTCACCGGCATGCGCGAGATGCGCGGCGTCGAGGTGTTCCTCGACCACGAGGACCTGACCCGGCGCGACCTGATCCTGGGCATCGGCTTCGAGCACATCGACTGCACGCAGGCGGTGGTCGCGTACGGCAAGCGCGGCGTGACGGTGTACGAGCGCGTGGCCACCAGCCTCTACTCGAAGCGCATGCTCGAGTCCTTCGGGCTCGCGGGCACGGTGCGGGTGTCGCCGCTGCACTGCAACTCGGTGGCCGACATCGAGAAGTTCCTGCGCATCACGCAGGAGATCGCCACGGACCGAGGCTGACATCGGGTTGTCACAAACTGTCATATTCGGTAGGTAGCATGTTTTTCGACCCCCGCTCACAGGGGGCGAGGAGCATGAGATTTGGAAATTCGAAAGCTGATCGCGCCCGTCCTGGGCGTGGTCCTGCTGGCCGCGGTCGCATCCGGTGTCTGGTACTCGAACACCCGGCTGCACGATGAGTCGGCCACCGCCGCGGCGGCGCGCATCGAGCAGGACAAGCAGGTCACGCTGCGCGGCCTGATCGGCTCCGAGAAAGAAACCTTCTTCGCCGACCCGCGCGTGCAGAAGGCACTGGCCGCGCAGGGCATCACCGTCACGGTCGAGAAGGCCGGCTCGCGCGCCATTGCCAGCCGCTACGACGCCAGCAAGTTCGACTTCGGCTTTCCCTCGGGCGCGCCCGCCGCGGCGCAGCTCAAGGCGCTGGCCAAGGCGCCCAACGTCTTCAACCCGTTCTACACGCCCATCGTGCTGGCCAGCTGGCGGCCGATCGCGGAGATTCTCGTGGCCAACGGCATCGCCGCCAAGCAGGGCGACTTCTACTACGTGGTCGACCTGCCGGGCCTGATGGCCATGATCGAGAAGGGCACGCGCTGGAAGGAGCTCAAGGCCAGCAGCGCGTTTTCCACCAGCAAGTCGCTGCTGATCAACTCGACCGACGTGCGCACCTCCAACTCGGCCGCCATGTACCTGGCGCTGGCGAGCTACCTCGCCAACAGCCAGCAGATCGTGCAGAGCCAGGAAGACGTGGACCGCGTGCTGCCCGTGGTGGCGCCGCTGTTCCTGCGCCAGGGCTTCCAGGAGCAGTCGTCGGCCGGTCCGTTCGAGGACTACCTGGCCCTGGGCATGGGCAAGGCGCCGCTGCTGGTGGCCTACGAGTCGCAGATGGTCGAGTTCTGGCTCAAGAACCCCGACCGCCTGAAGAGCGACATGGTGCTGATGTACCCCAAGCCCACCGTCTATTCGAAGCATGTGCTGGTGCCCTACACGCCCGGCGGCGCACGCCTGGGCGCGGCGCTGGAGAACGACCCGGCCCTGCGCGAGCTCGCGCACGAGTACGGCTACCGCACCGGCGGCGACACCAAGGGCCCCGAGACCTGGGCCGCGCGCGGCGTGAAGGTGCCCGAGGTGCTCGTCGACGTGATCGACCCGCCGAGCTTCGAGTGGCTCGAACGAATGACCACGGGCATCGAAGCCCGCTTCAAGTGAACAACCAAGGAACGCCCGAATGAACGCGCCTGTCACCGCAACCACCGCCACGCCCTCCGCCAGCACGACCACCACCACCGCCGCGGCACCCTTCGACCTGCAGCCCCCGCAGGCCTTCACGCTCGAGCCGCCCGCGCCCGTCGTGGTGGTGCCGGTCGAGTCGGCCAGCGGCAAGGTGCGCCTGAAGCCCGAGGACGTGGCCGAACTCGACGCGCAGGTGGCGCGCTTCATCGACGACATCACCGCGCACGACAGCCAGCACCCGCAGTTCAAGGAAGCGGTGGAGCGCATCCACTCCATGGGCAGCAAGGACATCGAGGCCTCCGCGTCGGTGTCCAACCGCATGCTCGACCGCCCCGTGGGTTCGCTGCGCAACGGCCTGTTCGACAAGGGCGCGCAGATCGGCCAGTCGCTGGTCGACCTGCGCCGCCAGGTGGAAGACCTCGATCCCTCGAAGCAGGGCGACCTGTTCTCCGCGCGCAAGCTGCTGGGCATCATTCCGCTGGGCAACAAGCTGCTGGCGTACTTCGACCGCTACCAGTCGTCGCAGACGCACCTGAACGCGATCATCGAATCGCTCAAGCGCGGCAAGGACGAACTGCTGCGCGACAACACCGCCATCGAGCAGGAAAAGGTCAACCTCTGGACGCTGATGGAGCGGCTGGAGAAGTACGTGCACATCGGCAAGGCGCTGGACGGCCAGCTCGACCAACGCGCGCGCATGCTGGACGCCACCGACCCCGAGAAGGCCCGCGTGATCCGCGAGGAGATGCTGTTCTATTCGCGCCAGAAGGTCACCGACCTGCTCACGCAGCTGGCGGTGAACATCCAGGGCTACCTGGCGCTGGACATGATCCGCAAGAACAACCTGGAGCTCATGAAGGGCGTGGACCGCGCCACCACCACCACCGTGGCCGCTCTGCGCACCGCGGTGATCGTGGCGCAGGCGCTGTCCAACCAGAAGCTGGTGCTCGACCAGATCAGCGCGCTCAACGCCACCACCGGCAACCTGATCGCCAACACCAGCGAGATGCTGCGCGACCAGAGCAGCGCCATCCACCAGCAGGCGGCCTCCAGCACCATCGAGATCGCCAAGCTGCAGCAGGCCTTTGCCAACATCTACCAGACGATGGACACCATCGCAGACTTCAAGAGCCGCGCGCTCGACTCCATGCAGACCACGGTGGACACGCTGACCAACGAAGTGGCCAAGAGCCGCACCTACCTCGACCGCGTGCGCCGCCAGGACACGACCGAGGCGCTGCAGTCGCCGCGCGGCGAGGTCGCGCTGTGAGCCTGCGGGTGCTGTCGCGCCGGCTGGCGCTGGCGGTTCTCGCGGCCCTGTCGCTGGGCCTCGCGGCCTGCGGCAAGGACGACGTGCAGGCCGCCGCGGGCAACGGTGCCGCGCCCGCCGCGGACACGGCCGCCTTCACCATCCTCGCGGGCTCGGAACTGAAGGACCTCGAAGGCCCCATCGTCGATGCCGCCAAGGCGGCGGGCGTGGACGTGAAGTTCTCGTACGCCGGCACGCTCGACATCGTCGAGCGCATCAACGCCGGCGAGCGCTTCGACGCCATCCTGCCGCCCAACGGCGCCTACCCCGCGCTCGCGTTGCAGGCCAAGCCGCTGGCGCGCGACAAGCTCTTCTACTCGCGCATCGCGCTCGGCGTGAAGAGCGCCAAGGCCGCGCAGCTCGGGTGGACCCGACGCCCGCCGGGCTGGGCCGAGATCGCCAAGGCCGCGGGCGCCGGGCAACTGCGCTACGGCATGACCAATGCCACCAGCTCCAACACCGGCATGAGCGCGCTGTTCGCCGTGGCCTCCGCGCTGGCCGGCAAGACCGAAGACCTGGGCGAACAGGACGTGGACGAGAAGACCCTCAAGGCCTTTCTCTCCGGCCAGAAGCTCACCGCCGGCAGCTCGGGCTGGCTGGCCGACGCGTATGTGAAGGACCCGTCCGCCATCGACGCGATGGTCAACTACGAGGCCGTGATCCTGCGCGCCAACGAGAAGCTGCCCAAGGCCGACCAGCTCACGCTGATCTACCCGCGCGACGGCATGATCTCGGCCGACTACCCGCTGATGCTGCTCAACGCCAACAAGCGCGAGGCCTACACGCAGCTGGTGAGCACGCTGAAGGCCGCGCCGTTCCAGCGCGATGCGCTGTCGGCGGCCTTCCTGCGCCCCGCCAACCCCGAGGTGGCCGCCGCGGCCGCCTTGCCCACCGCCGCCGTGGCCGAGCTCGGCTTTCCCAACCGGCTGGAGGTGATCGACGCGGTGCTGGGCACCTACCAGTCGCAATGGCGCAAGCCCGCCACCTCGATCTTCGTGCTCGACCTGAGCGGCTCGATGTCGGGCAAGCGGCTGGCTTCGATGCGCGAGGCGCTCAAGCTGCTGTCGGGGGCCGATGCCGCAAGCACCTCGACGGCGACCGCCAGCGCCCGCTACAGCGCCTTCCAGAGCCGCGAGCGCGTGGTGCTCATCACCTTCGCCACGCAGGTGCAGGCGCCGGTGTGGGTGCGCTTCGACGCCGACCACATCGAGGCCGCGCGCAGCGAGCTGCGCCAGCAGGCCGATGCGATGAAGGCCGACGGCGGCACCGCCATCTACTCCGCGCTGGCGGCGGCCGAAGACCTCGCGCGCCAGGAACAGCAGCGCGAGCCCAACCGCTTCGTGAGCATCGTGCTGCTGACAGACGGCGAGAACAACTCGGGCCTGAAGCCGCAGGAGTTCCGCGACCGCTATGCGGCCGGCGGCCTGCCCGCGCGCATCTTCCCGATCCTGTTCGGCGAGGCCAACGTGAGCGAGATGCAGCAGATCGCGCAGCTCTCGGGCGGGCGCGAGTTCGACGGCCGCAAGCTGCAGCTGGGGCAGGTGTTCAAGGAAATCCGGGGCTACCAGTGAAGCCGGAGCGTTCGCTGAAGCTGCGCGCGCTGCTGTTCCTCTACGGCAACGGCAACATCCTGGGCTGCGCGCTGGCGCTGCTGGGGCCGGCGCTGCTGTTCGCCAACGTCATCGACCGCGGGTGGCTGCTGATCACCGCGGGCCTGTACGTGGCGGGCTGGCTCATGGGGCGCAGGGCACCCGCGCTCGAACGCCGCATCGAGGACAGCCTGAGCGTGGAGCAGACGCTGGAACGGCTGGACCGCGTGGTCGCGCAGGCGCAGCCGCACCTCACCGAGGACATGCGCAAGAGCCTGGACAACGTGCGCGGCTCGGTGGGCGAGGTGCTGCCGCGTCTGGTGGGCGCGGCCTCCAACGGCGACGACCTGTTCACCGTGCGCGAGACCGTGCTGCGCTACCTGCCCGAGACGCTGGCCAACTACGTCGCGCTGCCGCCGGCCTTTCGCATCACGCACGCGGTGAAGGACGGCAAGACCGCGCGCCAGCTGCTCGGCGAGCAGCTGGGCCTGCTCGACGGCAAGCTGCGCGAGATCGTTGCCAACGTGGCCTCCAGCGACGCGGCCGCGCTGGTGGCCAACGGGCAGTTCCTCGAGAAGAAGTTCCGCCAGCCCGACTTCCTCGCGGGCTGAACCTGCCCGCTCAGAACGGGTAGTGGCGCGGCGTGGTCTGCACCGTGATCCAGCGCAGCTCCGTGAAAGCCTCCACGCCCGCGCGGCCGCCGAAGCGTCCGTAGCCCGAGGCCTTCACGCCGCCGAACGGCATCTGCGCCTCGTCGTGCACGGTGGGGCCATTCACGTGGCAGATGCCGGCCTCGATGCGCTGCGCCACGTTCCACGCGCGCGCCACGTCGCGGCCGAACACGGCGGACGACAGGCCGAACTCGTTGTCGTTGGCAATGGCCACGGCTTCTTCGACACCGTTCACGCGCACCACGGCCTTCACGGGCGCGAAGGACTCCTCGCGGTAGATGTCCATGGCCGGCGTCACGTGGTCGAGCACGGTGGCGGGCATCAGCGTGTTCTGTGCCTTGCCGCCGCACACCAGCTTGGCGCCCTTGGCGAGCGCGTCGTCGATGAGTGCGTTGCAGCGCTTCACCGTGCTCATGTCGACCACCGAGCCCAGCACCACCGGGCCTTCGCGCGGGTCGCCCAGCGGCAGCGCCTGCGCGCGCGCCGCGAAACGCGCCACGAACTCGTCGGCCACCGCGTTGTCGACCACGATGCGTTCGGTCGACATGCAGATCTGCCCCGAGTTGGCGAACGAGCCGAAGATGGCCGCGTCCACCGCCGCGCCGATGTCGGCGTCGTCCAGCACCACGAAGGGCGCCTTGCCGCCGAGCTCGAGCACGGCCGGCTTCAGGTGCGTGGCGCAGGTCTGGGCGATGAGCCGGCCCACGCGCGTGGAGCCGGTGAAGTTGACGCGCCGCACCGCCGGGTGCGCCACCATGGCCTCGACCACGGCGCCGGCGTCGGCGGGCGCGTTGGTCACGAAGTTGACCGTGCCCTGCGGCAGGCCGGCCTCGCTCAGCGCCTCGACGATGAGCGC
This sequence comes from Variovorax sp. OK212, assembly GCF_900112425.1. GTDB lineage: Bacteria > Pseudomonadota > Gammaproteobacteria > Burkholderiales > Burkholderiaceae_C > Variovorax. Next base: position 674,090 of record NZ_FOLP01000001.1, read on the forward strand.
GTGCGTCTCGGGGCACAGCTCCGAGCCCTTCAGCACCACCGTGTTGCCGCAGGCCAGCGGCGTGGCGATGGCGCGCGTGGCCAGGATCACCGGCGCGTTCCACGGCGCGATGCCGACCACCACGCCCGCGGCCTGCCGCACGCCCATGGCGAGGCTGCCCGGCACGTCGGACGGGATCACCTCGCCTGCGATCTGCGTGGTGAGCGACGCGGCCTCGGTCAGGATGCCGGCCGCCAGGTGCACGTTGAAGCCGGCCCACAGCGCCGAGGCGCCGGTCTCGCGCGCCATGGCCTGCACGAAGGCGCCGGCGCGCGCCTCGAGCGCGTGCGCGGCCTTCAGCAGCAGGCGGCGGCGTTCGTTGGGGCCGGTCTGCGACCAGCCGGCAAAGGCGCGGTGCGCGGCCTCCACCGCCAGCACGGCGTCGGCCGGCGTGGCGGCCGGGGCGCTGGTGGCGACGCTGCCGTCCAGCGGGTTGCGGCGCTCGAAGCGCGCGCCGCTTTTCGCGTTGCGGTATTCGCCGTCGATGAACATGGAAATGTCGGTCATGAGGTGTCCTTGCAAGAAAAGAGGAGGGGGTGAGGGAACGAGGGGGCGAGGGCGGGTCAGGCCACGCCCAGGTAAGCCTGGCGCACCGCGTCGGAATGCAGCAGCGCCTGCGCCTCGCCCGCGGCGACGACGCGGCCGCGCTCGAGCACGTAGCCGCGGTCGGCGGCCTGCAGCGCCTTGCGCACGTTCTGCTCGACCATGAGCACCGTCACGCCCTGTGACGCGATGCGCCGCACGATGGCCAGCAGCTCGTCGACCATGCGCGGCGCGAGGCCGAGCGAAGGCTCGTCGAGCATCAGCAGGCGCGGGCCGCTCATCATGGCGCGCGCCACCGCCACCATCTGCTGCTCGCCGCCGCTCATGGTGCCGGCGAGCTGCGTGGCGCGTTCCTTCAGGCGCGGGAAGTCGTCGAAGGCGCGCGCGAGGCGCTCGGTGCGCAGGCGGGCCGGAACGAGCCAGCCGCCGAGTTCGAGGTTTTCGGTGACGGTCATCTGTGGAAACAGCTGGCGGCCCTCGGCCACCAGCGCGAGGCCGCGGCGCACGCAGGACGTTGCATCGCCGCAGGGCAACGCAGCGCCGTCGAGCAAAGCCTCGCCCGAGCGCGGCAGCAGGCCGGCCAGCGCTTTCAGCAGCGTGGTCTTGCCCGCGCCGTTGGGGCCGAGCACCACGGTAACGCCGGGTGTCACGTCCAGGCTCATGTCCTGGATGACCTGGAAGCCGTGGTAGCCGGCCGAGAGGCCGCGCACGGTGAGTTGGCTTGCACTGCTCATGGGAATACCTCCGTGCTTCGCACTGCGGTGCGAGCTTGCTTGGGGCGGCCCGGCGCGGCGCTCATGGGAATACCTCCGTGCTTCGCACTGCGGTGCGAGCTTGCTTGGGGGCGGCCCGGCGCGGCGCTCATGGGAATACCTCCGTGCTTCGCACTGCGGCGCGAGCTTGCTTGGGAGCGGCCCGGCGCGGCGCTCATGCCGTGGCCTCCATTTCATCGCCCAGGTAGGCCTCGACCACCTCGGCGTTGCGCACCACCTCGGCCGGTGTGCCGTCGGCGATCTTGCGGCCCTGGTGCAGCACCAGCACGCGCTCGACGTACTTCAGCAGCGTGGCCACCGCATGCTCGATCCACACGACCGTGAGGCCGTGCTCGTCGCGCAGCTTTCGAATGCGCCGCGCCATCGCGTCGACCTCGATCTCGGTGAGCCCGGCCGCCACTTCGTCGAGCAGCAGCACGCGCGGCCGGGTGCCCAGCGCCATGCCGATCTCCAGCAGCCGCTGCTGCGACGGCGTGACATCGCCCGCGATGTTCCGCGCCAGGCCACCCAGGCCCAGCATGTCCAGGATCTCGCCCGTGCTGCCCAGACCCGCGATGGGCGCGCGATGCCTGCCTGCGAACTGCATGCCGAAGCGCACGTTGTCCTCCAGCGTCATGCCGGCCATCACGCGCGGCGTCTGGAAGGTGCGCGCGATGCCGTGCGCGGCGTACAGGTGCGGGCCGCGGCGCGTGAGGTCCACGCCGCCTTCGACCCGCAGCGTGCCCGAGGTCGGCATCACCACGCCCGAGATGGCGTTGAAGAAGGTCGTCTTGCCCGCGCCGTTCGGCCCGATGATGCCGACGATCTCGCCCGCGCGCAGCGTGGCGCTGACCGCATCGACCGCGGTGAGGCCGCCGAAGCGCACCGTGAGTTCATGGGCCTCCAGCAGGATCTGCGGTTCATTCATGGCCGTGCCCGCGCAGCACCGCCGCCTTGCGCTGCCACAGCGACGCGAGGCCGTTGGGCAGGTACATCACGCACAGGATCAGCAGCAGCCCGAGCACCATCATGTAGCCGTAGGGCAGCTGCAGCCGCAGCGTTTCCGACAGCAGGCTGAAGACGATGGCCGCGGCCACCGGCCCGCCGATGCTGGCCGCGCCGCCGATCATCGCGATCAGCACCGTCTGGAAGCCGATGAAGGGGCTGAACACCGCCGGCGGGTCGATGTAGGTCCAGCGCACCGCCATGGCCGCGCCGACCGCGCCGGCAAAGGCCGCGGTGAGCGCGAAGCCCATCACCTTCACGCGGCGTGTGTCGACGCCCAGCGTCTGCGCGCGCTGCTCGTCGGCGCCGATGCCCGCCAGCGCCAGGCCGAAGCGGCTGCGCTTGACCAGCAGCGCCGTGGCAATGGCCGCGCCCGCGATCGCCAGCACCGTGAGGTACACCGTCTCGTTCGACGGCACCACGGCCAGCACGCGGCCCACCGTACCGGAGACCTGTTTCTCGACGAAGGTCACGGCATGGCGAATGAGCTCGGTCATGCCGAAGGTGAGCACCGCGAAGTAGGTGCCGCGCAGGTGCAGCACCGCCGCGCCCATCACCACCGCGACCGCACTGGCGATGGCCGCGCCGCTCAATATGACCAGCGGCCACGGCAGCACGTCGAGCAGCGTGGCGCTCGCGTAGGCACCCAGGCCGAAGAAGGCCGAGGTGGCCAGCGACAGGTAGCGCGTGGCGCCGCAGAACAGCGACCAGCTCGTGGCCAGTGCGATGTACATGAGGCAGCCGAGCGCGACCGAGGCCGCGAACTCGCTGGCCACCCACGGCACGGCGGCCGCCAGCGCGAGGCCGATGCACAGCACCCACCACGGCTTGTTTTGAAAGAGAGAGATCATTTTCTGGAGAACAGTCCGTTGGGCCGCCAGATCAGCACGCCGATGAACACGGCATACGACAGCAGCATCTTGAGCGAGGGGCTCGTGTAGTACATGCCCAGCGCTTCCACCACGCCCAGCAGCAGGCCGCCGACCAGGCTGCCCGCGATGCTGCCGAAGCCGCCCAGGGTGATGACGATGAGCGCGGTCACGGTGTAGGGCTCGCCCATGGAGGGAGAGATCTCGTAGGTCATCGACAGCAGCGCGCCGGCCACGCCAGACAGGCCCAGGCCGATGCCGAACATCAGCGGGTGCAGCCGCCTGGTGTTGATGCCCACGAGCTGCGCGCCGGTGGGCGACTGCATGAGCGCGCGCACCGCCTTGCCCAGCAGCGTGAGCTTCAGGAGCGCGATGAGCGCGATGCTCAGCGCCAGCGCCACGCCGAACAGCACCAGCTTGTTGGCCGTGAAGCGCATCTCGCCCAGCTGCACCGGGTCGGCCAGGTAGTCGTAGCCGCGCAGGTCGCCGCCCCACACGAGCAGGGCGGTGTTCTGCACCAGGAACATCAGGCCGAAGCCGACCATCAGGCTGCGCGCCTCGAACACATCCACGTTCGGCGCGCGCGCCGCCACCTGCCGGAAGCACAGCCAGTGCACCGCCATGCCCAGCGCCATCAGCAGCGCGAAGGCCACCGGCATGAACAGCAGCGGCGAGATGCCCCAGGTGCTGTGCGCCCACCAGGTCGCGAAGGCGCCCAGCATCAGGAACTCGCCGTGCGAGATGTTCATGATGCGCATCAGCCCGTACTGCAGGTTCAGCCCGATGGCCACCAGCGCGTAGATGCCGCCCGTGATCAGTCCGCCGGCAAGAAGCTCGGCCCATCCGGAAAGGGACACGTTCTTACTTCCAGGCCGGCTTGGGGCTGAGCTGCGCGGTGGCGCGGTCCTTCGGCCAGACCACCTCGAAGTCGTTGCCCTGCCACTGCGACACCGTGCCCGGAATGGACGCGTTCTCGCTGCCTTCGAAGCGGATCGGCCCGAGGATGGTCTTGAACTCGTTCTTCGCGATCTGCTCGCGCAGCGCCTTGCGGTCCAGGCCCACCTTCTCCACGGCCTGCTGCAGGATCTGCAGGCCCGCCCATGCGTGGCCGCTGGCCCAGCGGTCGGGTTCCTTGCCGAACTTCTTCGTGTGCGCGTCGAAGTAGGCCTTGGCCTCGGGGCTGGTCTTGCTGTTCCACGAGCCCATGCCGATCACGCCTTCGGTGTTGGCCGCCATCACGTTCTTGTAGAGCTGGAAGGCCGTGCCCACCGACGCGTAGAAGTACTTCGGGTTGAAGCCCACCTCGCGCGCCTGCCGGCTCGCAAGAATGGTGTCCGGCGGGTAGGTGATGCCGATGAAGGCGTCGGGGTTCAGGTCCTTCATGGTGCGCAGCACCGGCGCCAGGTCTTTCACGCCCAGCGGGTAGCTCTTGCGGTCGAGCACCTGGATGCCGGTCTTCTTCAGCGCGTTGTTCAGCGCCGCGAAGTTCTCCAGCCCGAACAGGTCGTCCATGTAGACGATGGTGAGGGTCTTCACGTTCTGCGCCACCAGCATGTCGACCAGCGCGCCCATCATCTTGTCGGGCTGCTGCAGCAGCGAGAAGAAGAAGGGCAGGCGCATGTCGATCAGCTTGCGCGACAGCGCCGTGGGCGCCAGCAGCGGGTAGCCGAAGCGGTTGGCCAGCGGGGCCACCGCGAAGTTGGCGCCCGACCCCCACGGCGGCAGCACCAGGTCGACCTTGTCGCTGCCCATGAGCTTCTCGAAGGTGCGCACGCAGGTCTCGGTCTCGCTGCGGTCGTCGTAGCCGATGAGTTCGATGGGGCGCTTCGCCCCCTTCACCGACAACCCGCCCGCCGCGTTGACCTGCTCGGCCCACAGCAGGTAGTTGGGTTCCTGGCTCACCTGCGCGCCGGCGGCCCACGGGCCGGTGCGCGCAATGGCGTAGCCGATCTTCACGGGGCCGCTGGCGCCGGTCTGCGCGAACAGCTGCGGCGCGACGGCGGCGGCGCCCAGCGCGGTGGCGGTGCCCTGGATCCAGCGGCGGCGATTGGGGTGGTGTTGCATGAGGTCTCCTACGGGGCGTCGGGGTGCGCCCGCTTCCCGGAATCGTAGAAATCCGGGGCCTGCGCTGCTGTGCCCGCCGTGCACAAAGCACTTGACGCAGCGTGCACGCGCCTAGTGGTTAACCCGCAAAGCCGGAGGGCTTCGATGCCATTCACAATGCCCAGCATTCGGGCCGCGGCCTGCAACCTTTCGTTTTCTGCCTCGCTGCACCGCATGACCACGTCCCTGCTTCTTTCCACCGACGAGATCCCGCCGAAAGAGCGCGGGCCGCTGTGGTGCGAATGGGTGTGGCGCCACTTCGGCGGGCTGGGCTCCGACCTGTACGACGACACCGAGTTCGACGGCCACCTCGCGGCCTCGCATGCCGGCGACGTGATCCTCACGCGGCTCGAGGCCAACCGGCATCGCGTGCTCAGGACGACCCAGATGGCGCGCCTGAGCGAAGCGCCGTACCTGAAGATCGTCGCGCCCTGGCAGGGCTCGGCCGAGGTCACGCAGCGCGGCCGTGCCGCCGCCGTGCGCTCGGGCGGGTGGACGCTCTACGACACCACCGCCGACTACACCGTGGCCAACCCCGAGCGCAGCGACCACCTCATCGTGATGCTGCCGAAGGACCAGCTCGCCTCGCCCGCGTTGCCCCTGAACGACCTGGTGGCGCGGCGCATCGGCGGCGCCAGCGGCATCTCGCGCGTGGCGCTGGAGACCATGCGCAGCACCTACCTCGAGCTGCCCTTCATGAGCGAGGCCGCGGCGCGCGGCGCGGGCGAGCTGCTGATCCAGCTGGTGCGCCTGTCGCTGATGGAGCTGGCCGGGCAGGAGACGCCGCAGACGCAGCGCGAGGCCCTGAAAGACCGCATCCGCCGCCACGTGGCGCAGAACCTGCGCGACCCGGCGCTGTCGATCGACAGCATGGCGCTGGCCTTGCGCTGCAGCAAGCGGCTGCTGCACAGCGCCTTCTCGGACGACGACGAAACGCTGAACGGCTACATCCAGCACCAGCGCCTGGCCGCGAGCATCCGCGACCTGATCGACCCGGCGAACGCGTCGCGCTCCATCACCGACATCGCACTGGCCGCAGGCTTCGGCAACCTCTCGCACTTCAGCCGCGTGTTCCGCGAGCACACCGGCGGCAGCCCGAGCGAGTTCAGGCGGCAGGCGGCGCCGCGCTAGGACTGCGAGCGCAGTTCCCGGTTGCGGGGGGTGTGGCATTCTTGGCCATGGCCAACCGCGCATACCTGTTCAACACATCCATCCCCGTTTGCAACCGAGCCCAGCTCGACGAGGCGTTGGTGCGCGACGGGTCGCTCTATGCAGAGGTGGCTGAAGGCGCCAATCAGATTCCCGTGATCTGGTTTTTCTGCTTCCGCAGGGAAGACTTGATTCCCGCAGCCTTCAGCTTCAGGCAGAACGGCAGCGTCGTGCAGCAGAAGGTCTTGTTGCCGTGTGTTCCTGTCGAGAAAGCGGTGCGCAATCTGGTGGAGGCCCGCGCGTGGTTCGAGGCTTTCGTTGGAGACAGTGCACTCGTCGAGGACTATTGGCAGGCTGCGGTCGAATCGTTGCAAGGGCTCGCCCTGCCATTGCTCGTCATGGACCCGACCGAGGTTTTTCTGCTCAACGATCCGGAGGAAGATGCGCGCACTTTCGTGACTGCCTTGCAGGGAGGCGAAGCGGCATTCGAGGCCATCAGGCAGCTGTCGTTTTATGAACAGCACCAGCCGCCGTATGCGTACAAGGAGTTCATGTCGGGCGCAGCGCTGGACCATCGCGGTCGACGGCGCAACTCCGCGGCGCTTCTTGGAGGCTTCGTCGTGCCGCGGGCGGTAGCTGTCGATGCTGCGCCACTTCCGGCCCCGGCTCCGGCTCCGGTGTCACCTGATTTCACGCACAGGTCCGTGCCGTCGATCACGGTGGAGCGTGCGCCGTCATCCATTTCGTTCGATGCGGCCGCAGCGATGGCTTCTGCGCGTCGCGCTTGCGCCCCACGGGATTCGCATGAGAAGAAGGGCGAAGCCGAGCCGAAGCCATGGTGGAAGATCTGGTAGAGGCCAAGCCAGGGTTTCTCGTTCACTGCACCGCGTCATCCACGCTCCACGGCGCATACACCTCCGCGTGCAGGTCCGGCGAGTTCACCTTCGCCAGCAGGTCGCGCACGTCGTCCTTCACGCGCGCCAGCGACAGCCGCGCGCCGCGCGCACGCACATAGGCCGCGAAGTCGCACAGCGCCTCGATGCTGGTCGCGTCGAGGTCGGGCGATTCCTCCAGGCTCAGCACCATGCGCTCCAGGCCCGGCATTGCATCGACGCGCGCGCGGATCGACGCGAACACCGCGTCGGCATTGCCGAAGAACAGCGGCACGTCGGGCCGCGCGATCAGCGTGCGTGGAGGCACCACCGCCTCGGGGTGGCGCGCGGTGTCGACGTAGTCGTGGCTCTGGCCCAGGCGCCCGAGCCAGCTGACCGTGGTGCGCGAGAAGCCGCGCAGCAGCAACAGCAGGCTCACGCCGATGGCTGCCAGCAGGCCGTTGAGCACGCCCAGCACCAGCACCGCGGCCACCGCCACGACGGTCACGAGCCGGTCGCGCCGCCACTGGAAGTAGGGGCGCAGCGCGGCGGGGTTCAGCGTGTGGCTCACCGCGTGGATCACGATGGCGGCCAGCAGCGGCTCGGGCGTGTGCGCGATCCACGGCAGCAGCGTGAGCACCGCCACCAGCACCACCAGGCCCGCGACGATGCCCGCCGCGCGGCTGCGCGCCCCGGCCGATTCGTTGGCCGAGGTGGCCGAGTAGCCCGCGCCCACCGGCATGCCCTGGAACAGGGCCGAGAGCAGGTTCGCGCCGCCCAGCGCCAGCAGGTCGCGGTTGGCCGACACGTTGTCGCCGTGGCGCAGCGCGAAGGTGCGGATCGAGCCGTACGACTCGGCGTACAGGATGAGCGCCATCGCGAACGCCAGCCCGCCCAGGTTCTGCCACTGCGCGCGGTCCATCTGCGGCACGCCCGGGTGCGAGAAGTCGAGCGAGATCGGCCCCACCGCCGCGACGCCCCACGCATGGCACAGGCCCTGCACGTCGAGCACGATGCCGCCCACGATCACCAGCAGCGCGGCCGGCACCGCGCGCCAGCGCGCGAGGCCGCGCAGCAGCACGAGCGCCACCAGCGCCATGGCCGCGCCGGCCAGGTTCCAGTGCCGCCAGTCGCCGACCAGGCCCGCAAGCAGCCGGAAGAAGTCGCTGTGCGCCGGCTGCACCGCCAGCACCTTGGGCAACTGCTTGACCACGATGGTCAATGCCAGCCCGAGCGCGAAGCCGCGCAGCACCGGCTTGGCGATGAGGCTGGACACCGCACCGAGCTTGGCCACGCCCGCGATGACGAAGAACACGCCGGCCAGCAGCACGATGCCCGCGCCCATCGCAAGCCGCGTCGCGGTGTCGGCGCCCGTCACCGACATCGTCGCGGCGAACAGCACCGCCGCCGACGACGAGGTGGCCGAGACGATCGCGAAGCGGCTGCTGCCGAAGAGGCCGTAGACCAGCAGGCCCGCGAACAGCGCGATCACGCCGGCCTGCGGCGGCAGGCCCGCGATGCCCGAATAGGCGACCGCCTCGGGCAGCAACAGGCCCGCGATGGAGACGCCTGCCACGAGGTCGGCGAGGCCGGGGCGGCGGGAGGCCGTGCCCGCAGCGGGAGGAGGCGGGATCGGCAGGGGCTGGGGAGGCGGTGGGTTGGCGGCGGTCATGACAAGGCCTGTCGTTGTTGTCGCCGCAAGCTATCAGGTGCTGGCGGACCGGAAGCTGACAGCATGCGCCATGTGCGCGGCGCCCGCGGACCGCAGGCCGTTGATGCCCGCGGGGTCGTAGCGCGCAATGCCCTGGTGCCCGTCGAGATCTTCCTTCAGCAGCAGGCCGGTGTCGAGCAGCAGCGCCTTCAGCGTTGCGGGGTCGAAGCCGCTGAGGAAGGCTTCGCCGGCGGCTTGCACTTCGCCGCGCAGCTTGCGGAAGTCTTCCGCGCCGGCATGGCCGGGCGCGAGCGCGGCCTCGTCGATGTAGGTGAAGACCAGTTCGCTCTGCGCGCTCGTGCACGCGGCAATGGAGCGCAGGGCGGCCAGGTTGGCCTCCCTGGTGAGGTACACCGTGACGCCGAGCCATGAGAAGAAGGCGGGCTGCGTCGCGTCGAAGGTCGAGCGTGCCAAGGCACTGCCGAGGTCTTCCACCGACAGGTCCGCCTCGATGAAGTGCATCGAGGCCGACCCGGCCACGCCGCACGCCTGCAACTGCTGGCGCTTCAGCCGCTGTGTGTCGGGGTGATCGACTTCGTACACGTTCAGCGCATGGGCCCAGGCCGGCCGGCGGCACACGAAGCTGTCGAAGCCCGCGCCGACGATCACGTACTGCGCGACGCCCTGTGTCACGGCGGCCTGCAGAGCATCTTCCGTGTAGCGCGAGCGCAGCACCACATCGGCATAGGCGGCGTTCGCGCGCAGCGCCGCGTCCAGGGCGTCGTCGGGCGCGCCGCCCGCGCCGCCCGCCGCGTTGCGCTGTGCCATCGCCCGCTCGGCAAAGGCGGCACGCACGGTCGCCGGCACCAGGCGGTCGCCCCACGGGTCGTCCAGCAGCGGCGCAGGGTCGCCGCGCGAATGGAGCGCGCGCATCAGCGAGGTGGCGAGGGCGGTGCGGCTGGCTTGCGAAGGGGTCACTGCATGGTCTCCAACAGGGAAAGGATGCGCAGTGTCCGCCGGTGCATTGGCTCTGTACAGTGCATTCTTTCAAGCAAATACATGCACCAGATGAATTCGATGGACATGAATCTGCTGGCGGCGCTCGACGCGCTGCTGAGCACCGGCAGCGTGAGCGCGGCCGCCGAGCGCATGCACCTGAGCGCACCGGCCATGAGCCACACGCTCGCGCGCATCCGCGAGGCGCTGGGAGACTCGGTGCTGGTGCGTGCCGGCCGCAAGCTCATTCCCACGCCGCGCGCGCAGGCCATGCGCGAGCCGCTGCGCCGGCTGATGGCCGATGCCCTGTTGCTGATGTAGCCCGACGGCGGGGTGCCGCTGGCACAGCTGGAGCGCGAGTTCACGGTGCGCGCGCCCGAGGGCATGGGCATCGTCTACGGCGCGACCCTGCTCGCGGCCGTGCGCCGCGACATTCCACGCGCCCGCCTGCGCTTCGTGCCCGAGAGCGACAGCGACGCCATGGCCTTGCGCGAAGGCCGCATCGACCTCGACGTGGGCACGCTGTTCGACAAGGGGCCGGAGATACAGACCTCGCTGCTGTACGAGCAGCACATCGTGGGCGTCGTGAAAGCGGGGCATGAACTGCTGCAGGCGCGCGTCACGCCGAAGCGCTTCGCGGCGCAGCAGCACGTGGCGCTCACGCGCCGCGGAAAGTCCAGGGAGCCGGTGGACACCCTGCTGGCCGAACACGGCTGCGCGCGGCAGATTGCATTGACGGTGCCGAGTGCCTACGGTGCGCTGATGGCCGCCGCGCGCTCGGCGCTGGTGGCCTGCGTGCCGGAGCCCCTGGCGCGCACGGTGGCGGCGAGCCTCGACCTCGCGATCTTCAAGCTGCCGGTGGCGGTACCCGTCGAACAGGTGCTGCAGGCATGGCATCCGCGCGATGCGGTGGACCCCGCGCACCGTTGTCTTCGCGATTGCGTGGCGGTGGTGTCGCGAGAGACGCGCTTCGGCCCGCTGGCAAAGCGCGACCCTTCGCAGCCGATGCACGGGCGTGCCATGGCCGCGCATCGCGCGCTGGTTTCGAAGGCGCGATGAATGCTTTAGAAGAGGTCGGGCACCCGCGCTGAATAAGTTAAATCTTCCAGGCTAAGCCCTTCGTACAAAGGCCACTTCGCACCTTGAAAAAGAGGCGTTGGCTGACACGCCGCGCCTCATTCAGGACGCATCGCGCTGGTATGGTCCGCGGGTAGTTTCTTATCGCCCGCTGTCGTTGCATTGGGCTTGCCACATGCCCATTCGTCACGCCCGCATCTTTCCGCGTTATTCGTTCTATTGCGTCCTCGGCGGGCTCGCCGCCATCTACGTCTTCTGCGCCATGATGCTGGTGCCGGTGAAGGTCTACATCCTCCCGTACCTCATCACGCCGGACTTCATTCGCTACAAGGGCGCGATCGTCGTTCTCTTCCTGGCCATTCCCTGCGCGATCTACCTGATCTGCTGGAAGGGCAGCGACTTCTTCGCGTGGTTGCGCACGCCGCAGCAACTCACCGTGGGCGACAGGGGCCTGCAGCTTGGCGAGCGCACGCTGGCCTTCGCGGAGGTCACGCGCATTCGCCATCGCCACAACCGCAACCATGTGCTGCTCACCGGCCGCGACGGCAAGACGCTGCGCCTGCGGCTGGACCTGTGGGACAACGCGGGCGACTTGCTCTGCGAAGTGGAAGAGGCCGTGGGCGAGGTCATGGCGCACGACGTGGAGCGCCGCCTGCATGCCGGCGAGACCGTGAAGTTCGGCGCGCTCGGCTTGCAGGCCGAAGGGCTGATGCACAAGGGCCAGCTCATTGCGTGGTCGAGCATCGACACCATCCGCACGCAGTCCGACGAGGACGGCATGGAGGCCGACGAGCACCTGGTCATCGTTGCCAACGGCAAGACCCGAAAGATCGACCGCTCGAAGATCGACAACGAGCCCGTGCTGCTGGCCTGCCTGATGCAACGTCTGCCGGCGAACTGAATTTGTTTTTCGTTTCTTTCCCAACCACTCCAACAGACGCACACAGCGAAACCGACAAATGGAAATCTACAGCTCCGCCGCCCAACAAGAGAAGACCCGCCAGGACCGCCCCGTGTTCTATTCGCGCTCGCGCATCATCGGCGGCATCGTGCTGTGGTCGGTGGTGACCGTGGTGCTGGCGGTGCTGTGCATCCGCGCACAGGACAAGAACATCGGCATCCTCCTGGCGGCGTGTTTCGCGCTGCTCACGGCGTGGCTGACCTTCAAGTGCTTCAACACGCTGCGCAACATCGCGCAGCCGGCGCTCGTGGTCGGCCACCAGGGCCTGACCTTCGAGAACGGCATGCTGCTGCCTTGGAACAACATCGTGGAGAACATCTGGGTGAACCAGAGCTACATGGGCATCCCGATCAGCAAGCAGATCCAGATCAGGACCGACCTGCCCAAGCCCAAGGCGCGCGTGTTGCGCCGCGCCACGGCGCTCGAGATCTCGGGCGACGAGTACCTCGCGCTGTGCGATTCCTATCGCTGACGCACGGTCGGCTTGCGGCGGAAAGAGCCCTTGCACGGCGGGGCTGTTCGGAGGCGTTCGATAGACTGGCCGGGTGAAATCTTCTTCCGAGCCTCCCAGTAGGCCGCTGGCCCCGCCAGCTTCCGCCTGCAACGTTGCGCCGCAACGCTTGCGCAACGCCTCCTCCCCACCTTCCCCCTTCCGTCGCCCGACATGGCCCGCGCCATGCCGGGCCGCACCCGCTCGTGCCCTTCGTGCCTTGCGCCTGACTCCCCATGATTGAACTTCTCACCGACCCGGCCGCCTGGATCGGTCTCCTGACGCTGGTCGTCCTGGAGATCGTCCTGGGCATCGACAACCTGATCTTCATCGCCATCCTGGCCGAGAAGCTGCCGCCGCACCAGCGCGACAGGGCGCGCCTCATCGGGCTGAGCCTGGCGCTGTTCATGCGCCTGGCGCTGCTGTCGGTGGTCTCGTGGCTGGTCACGCTGACCACGCCGCTCTTCACGGTGTTCGGGCAGGGCTTCTCGGGGCGAGACCTGATCCTGCTGGTGGGCGGGCTGTTCCTGCTGTTCAAGGCCACCTCCGAGCTGCACGAACGCCTGGAGGGCGTGACGCACACCACGGCAAGCTCGGCGGCCTACGCCAGCTTCACGCTGGTGGTCACGCAGGTCGTGGTGCTCGACGCGGTGTTCTCGCTCGACGCGGTGATCACCGCCGTGGGCATGGTCGAGCACCTGCCCGTGATGATGGCCGCGGTGGTGATCTCCATCGGCATCATGCTGTGGGCGTCCAAGCCGCTCACGCGCTTCGTCAACGCGCACCCGACGGTGGTGGTGCTGTGCCTGAGCTTCCTGCTGATGATCGGCCTGAGCCTGGTGGCGGAAGGCCTGGGCTTCCACATTCCCAAGGGCTACCTGTACGGCGCGATCGGCTTCTCCGTGATGATCGAGACGCTGAACCAGTGGGCCAAGCGCAATGCCATGAAGCACGAGGCCCGCCGGCCGCTGCGCGACCGCACGGCAGAGTCGATCATTCGCCTGCTCGGCGGCCGCGCGCCCGGCGAGCCGGCGCTGGCCGGTGCCGCGCCAGACGCAGGCTCCGCGCCCGAGCCCACCTTTGCCGTGGAAGAACGCAACATGGTGAGCGGCGTGCTGTCGCTGGCCGAGCGCAACGTGCGCTCGGTGATGACGCCGCGCGCCGACATCTCGTGGGTCGACCTGAACGACGACCCCGAGGCCGTGCGCGAGCAGCTGCTCGACACGCCGCACGGCATCTTCCCGGTGTGCCGCGGCTCGCTCGACGAGGTGGTCGGCGTGGCGCGCGCCAAGGACCTGCTGGGCCAGCTGCTGCGCCACGGCCGCATCGACGAGAACGGCGGCCTGCGCGCGCCGATCTACGTGCCCGAGTCGACCACGGCCATCCGCCTCATCGACACGCTGCGCGGCGCGCGCGGGCAGCTCGCGCTGGTGAACGACGAGCACGGCACGCTCACCGGCGTGGTCACGCCCATCGACGTGCTGGAGGCCATTGCAGGCGAGTTTCCCGACGAGGACGAGACGCTGGAGATCCTGCAGACCGCGCCCGACGCCTGGACCGTTTCCGGCAGCGCCGACCTGCACCTGCTGGAGCAGGCGCTGCAGACGCACGGGCTGGTGAGCGACGACGACAGCTACACCTCGGTGGCGGGCTTCCTGCTGGCGCGCTTTCGCGGCCTGCCGCCCGCGCATGCGAGCTGGGTGCACGACGGGTACGATTTCGTCGTGACCGATGTCGACGCGCAGCGCATCCGCACGGTCGAAGTCCGCCGCCTGCCGGTGGACGACCCCGAAACCTGAAAGACCTCGATGGTGGCCCCCATGAACAATGCCCTGCACCGCCAACCCGTTGCGCTCGACAAGGCCTACCGCCTGATGAACCACGGCCCGACCGTGCTCGTGAGCGCGGCGCACAGCGGCCAGCGCAACATCATGGCGGCGGCCTGGGCCATGCCGCTGGACTTCGCGCCGCCCAAGGTGGCGGTGGTGCTCGACAAGAGCACCTGGACGCGCGCGCTGCTCGAAGGCGCGGGCACCTTCGCGCTGCAGGTGCCCACGCGCGCGCAGCTCGACCTGACGGAGGCGCTGGGCAACAGTTCGGGCCGCGAGATCCTCGAGAAGTCGGGCCACGACAAGTTCGCGGCCTACGGCCTGGAGACCTTCGCGGGCGTGGCCACCGATGCGCCGCTGCTCGAGGGCTGCGCGGCCTGGCTCGAATGCCGGCTGCTGCCCGAGGCGCACATCCAGGAGCGCTACGACCTGTTCCTGGGCGAGGTGATCGCCGCGCAGGCCGACGCGCGCGTGTTCGCCAACGGCCGCTGGAACTTCAGCGGGCACGACGAGCTGCGCACGCTGCACCACGTGGCGGGCGGGCACTTCATCGTCGACGGCGACGCGGTCGATGCGCGGGCGTTGCCGCCCAAGTCACTCTAGGGCCGGCGCGATGCGTCCCCTGGCGATCCCGCTGGACAGTGCCCGCATCGGCGGCGCGTCCATCACAGTGAAGGCGGGCTACGAACTGCTCGACGAAGACGAGAAGGGCGCCCTGCTGCGCATCGCCGAGGTGCCGCAGGCGGTGGGCTGGCTCGCGCCGGGCGACCTGCTCGTGGCGGCCTTCGACCGGCAGCGCAAGTCGCTCAAGGCGATCCGCAAGCCCGAAGAGAAAGACCGGCTGCGTTTTCATCGCGGCCACGGCCGGCTGTACGACGAAGAGCGGCAGCGCGCCATGCGCCTGGCCGCCAGCGACGAGTTCCTGCGCCAGCACGGGCAGCTGATGGCGCTCATTCGCGCGCAGCACGCGCAGAGCGACAAGGCGCCGCCGGTGGTGCCGCTCGATGCCTACTTCGACGGCAATTCCGATGAAGAGTCGATCGCGCCGAACCAGTGGGGCTACGGCCGTCCGCCGCTCGCGCAGCTGTGGGAGCGCCTGCGCACCATCGCGCAGCGGCCCGACGTGCAGGTGCTGCTCGTCGGCATCCACGACGAATGGCAGGAACTGGCCGAAGATTCTCTCGATTGGCCGCCGGCCGAGAACGTGCACATCTACACCCGCGCATCCGCGCAGGACGCCGAGCAGTGGATCGAAGGGCTGGAGGCCGACGGTGTCGTCCAGGGCTGGCCCTGCGGCCGGCATCCCGCCGCGCCCGAGCCGTTGCCCGGGTACGCCGTGCTGACCGTCTGCTGGGACTAGCCGGGCGAAAAGATCAGGACGGCGTGCCGCGCGCCGCGCGCGGCACCAGCATCGCCCGCAGCGCCAGCACGCCGCACAGGGCCGCCAGCAACGCCACGGCCACCGCCAACAGCAGGCGCGACGGCGTGATGGCGTCGAGCCGGTCGGCCAGCAGCAGCGTGGTGGTGTTGTAGGCCGCGTGCAGCGCGATGCAGGGAATGAGCGAGCGCGTGCGCTCGTAGAGCCACGCGAGCACCGAGCCCATCACGAAGCCGACCACGAACTGGTAGATGTTCATGTGCGCCGCGCCGAACAGCAGCGCCGACATGAAGATGGCCTGCCAGCGCGAATAGCGCCGCAGGAAGCCGCGCAGCACGATGCCGCGGAACAGCATCTCCTCCAGCAGCGGCGCCATCACGCACACCGCGAGCACGGCCGCCACGCTGCCGTCGGCCATGCGGCTGAAGTACGACTCCTCCCAGGCCGAGGGCGGCACCAGGAGCGTGAGCAGCTGCAGCACCGAGGTGAGCGCGAGCAGCAGCGCCGGCACCAGCAGCAGCACCGGCGGCACCACCAGCATCAGCGTGGCGCGCGCCGAAGAGGCCGACTGGTGGAACAGCTCGCGGTAGGTGAGCTTCTGCAGGTGCATCACCACCGCGAACACGCAGCCGTTGCCCAGCACCGACGACAGCACGCCGATCTGCATGATGTTGAGGCCGAGCCAGCCGTTGGCATCGCGCAGCGCGGCACCCACGACGAACTCGCACAGGAACAGCGCGACGAAGAGCAGGGCGGCTTGCGCGGCCGAGGGGAAGGGCGCGCTTTGGGGGGAAGGCATGGGGCGGGGCGCCCCCGGAACGGGCGCTGGCGGACGATGGCGGACGGTGGCGCGGATGTTACGCGACCGGCCGCGCGTCGTTCGGGGAGGCCTGCGCCTCGCGCTGCAGCAGCCGCGAGAGCGGCGACAAGGCAATGCCGCCGTCGCGCCCGGGTGGCGGCAGCACCAGCGCATGCAGCACGCTGTATTCGCGCAGCCGCGCGGCCCCGTGCGGGTCGCCCGCGTGCGTGCCGGCGGCGGGGTGGCACATGAGCACGTCGCCGTTGCGGCAGGCCGCGAGCCAGTCGGCCACGCGCTGCGCGTAGCCGCAGGCGTCGCCCGAGAAGTCGTACACGCCCAGCAGGCGCCGGCTCATCGGAATGCCCCGCTGTGCCGCAAGGGCCTCCATTCCGGGTCCGCCCAGCGCATGCACGAGCGCGGCCTTCCAGTGCCCCGGCCCATGGCGCCAGCCCGGCGCGGTGCCGCGCACCCATGGCGGTGCCGTGGGGTAGCGCTGCGCGATTTCCTCCAGCACCAGCTCGCGCACCACCGGGAACTGGTGCACGTGCCGGTGGCCGTCGACGAAGGCGGGGCCGCGGCCCATGGCGTCCTCGAAGCGCGTGAACTGGTCGCGGATGTCGGCCCGCAGCGCCGGCACGCTGGCCGTTCGCGTGTACGTGCGCGCCAGCAGGCCGGCCAGCCCGGGCTCGGGCCCGTCCGGGCGCGCCGGCGGCGTGAGGTCCAGGTGCAGGCCGACGTCGAGCTGCGCGGGCGCAATGCGCCGCAGCGCCCGCGCGCCCGCCAGCCACGCGCCGCGCCGCACCATGGCGCTGGTGGCCGAGAGCTTGCCCTGCCCGGCCAGGTCGATCACCGCCGCGTTGATGCCGGCGCCCATGCCGAAGTCGTCGGCGCAGATGCAGATATGGCGCGTTTCAGCCATTGCCGCTCGTCTCCGCCGCGGGGGCCGGGGTTCGGACCGGTGCGGCCGGTGCGGCCACGTCGAGGCAATGCGCGTCGCCCGTCGCGCTGCCAGCGAAGCGCCATGCCGCGGCGCCGTCGTTGACCGCCACCAGCCGCGCCTTCATCAACCACGGGTTGGCCAGGTGCGCGGTGTTCGCGCCCACGATCCAGGTGGCGCGCGGCACGCAGAGCGTGGACGCTAGCCGCGTGCGGTCCAGCAGCGTGGCCGCGGCGCGCTCGGGGTCGAAGCGGCCGGCGTCGGAGATCTCCTTGCGCCAGTTGTCGCGCGGGTCGCGCGCGGCAGCCTGCCAGTCGTCCGACACCAGCACCGGCTCGCGCAGGTTCCAGTAGAACGGAATCTCGTAGTAGTAGCTGTCGAGCATCAGCACGCGTTCGCCCGGCGCCACCGACTGCCCCGGCGGCAGCCGCAGCCGCGTGCCCGGCGGCGTGGAATGGGTCGCGATGGCCGCCACGCAGGCCACGCACACCGCGGCCGATGCCAGCGCGGTGAGGCGCACCTTGTTGCGGACCTTGCCGAGCAGTGCGTCGGACGAGCGGCCCGCGAACACGCGCTGCGCGATCAGGTACGCCAGCGGCGGCAGCGCCGGCAGCACGTAGCCCACCAGCTTGGAGCGCGGCAGCGAGAAGAACACCACGATGACCGCGAGCCAGATCCACATGAGCCGGTCGATGCCGGTGCGGCGC
This sequence comes from Variovorax sp. OK212, assembly GCF_900112425.1. Lineage (GTDB taxonomy): Bacteria > Pseudomonadota > Gammaproteobacteria > Burkholderiales > Burkholderiaceae_C > Variovorax. Next base: position 692,247 of record NZ_FOLP01000001.1, read on the forward strand.
GAGCGCTTGTCCTCGTCCTGGCCCCGGGGCACCAGCACCCACGCGAACCACGGCAGCGTGAGGCCCGCGAGCACCGGCAGGTAGAACCAGAAGCCGTGCTCGTTGTTGAAGCCCGACGAAGCGAAGCGCCTGAAGTGCTGCGTGATGACGAAGTAGTCGAAGAACTCCGGGTACTTCATCTGCATCGCGACGAACCATGGCCCCGCCACCGCCAGCAGCACGGCCCAGCCCGGCAGCCACAGCGCGAGCCGCAGCGCCGCGAGCCGCTGCGTGGCGGCGCACCAGCCCACGATCACCATCGCGGGCAGCAGCAGGCCGATCAGCCCCTTGGCCAGCAGCCCGGCCGCGGCGAACAGGTAGGTGCCCGCGAGCAGGGCGCGCCACGGTTCTTCCTGCTCCCTGGCCAGTACCGCGCCGGCCGCCAGCAGCACCGTGCACGAGATGCAGCCCGCCACCAGCATGTCGAGGTTGGCGAACTGCGCGCCGATGAAGAAGAAGGGCGTGGTCACCAGCACCACGGTCGACAGCAGCGCCACGCGGGCGTTCGACCAGCGGCGCAGGAACAGGAACAGCGCCGACGCCGCCGCGGCCGCGCCCAGCACCGAGGGCAGCCGCGCCGCCCATTCGACCGGCCCGGCGACCGACATCGCGGCCGCCCCGATCCAGTAGAACAGCGGCGGCTTGTGGAAGAAGGGCAGGCCGTCGAGCCGCGGCACCAGCCAGTCGCCGGAGCGCAGCATGGCGAGCGCCACGCCGCCGTAGCGGCCTTCGTCGGGTGCCATCAGCGGGCGTGCCCATGCCGTGGCCAGAAGCCATGCAAGCAGCGCCACGATGAGCCAGACCGGCTGGGGCGCGGTCCACCCCCCGGAGTCGCTGCGCTTCATGGCTTGCCGTTCTCCAGGCCGGTGCCGTGCTCGCGGCTCACCACGTACAGCGGACGGCCCTTGACCTCCTCGTAGATGCGCGCGATGTACTCGCCCACGATGCCGGTGGAGATCATCTGGATGCCGATGAAGAACATCAGGCTCACCACGATGGTGGTCCAGCCGGAGGCCGGGTTGCCGAACATCAGGTAGTCGAGGGTCACGTAGGTGCCGTAGCCGAAGGCCGGCACCGCGAACAGCAGGCCGACCACGCTGACCATGCGCAGCGGCCAGGTGGTGAAGGCGGCGAGGCCGTCGATGGCCAGGCGCACCAGGCGGCGCGCGTTGAAGCTGCTCTTGCCCTGCGCGCGCGGCGCGGGCGTGTAGGGCATGGCCACCGCGCGAAAACCCACCCACGCGTACAGGCCCTTCATGAAGCGGCTGCGCTCGGGCAGGCTCATGAGCGCGTCCACCACCTTGCGGTCCATCAGGCGGAAGTCGCCCGCGTCCTTGGGCACCACGAATCGGTCGGAGGCGTTCACCAGGCGGTAGAAGAGCCGGCTGCCGAGCTGCTTGAAGCGGCTCTCGTCGCGGCGCTCCTCGCGCACCGCGTAGACCACCTCGGCGCCGGCGGCCCACTGGGCGACCATCCGGTGGATGAGGTCGGGCGAGTGTTGCAGGTCGCCGTCGAGCAGCACCACGGCGTCGCCGCCGGCGGCGGCCAGGCCCGCGGTGAGCGCGGCCTCCTTGCCGAAGTTGCGCGACAGCGAGATGCAGCGAAAGCCCGTGAGCTCGCACCATGCGCGGGCCACTTCGGCGGTGTCGTCGGTGCTGCCGTCGTCCACCACGATGATCTCCCAGCGCAGCCCGGTGGCCCACAGGATGTCCTCCAGCCGGGGCAGCAGGTGCCGCAGATTGGCGCCTTCGTTGAAGCACGGAATGACGCAGGAGATGCTGCGCGGCTGCGCTTGCGGCGGGGCCGAAGCGGGCGTGGATGTGTCAGCGGCCGCACTGAGCGCCTGGGGCACCGCGGGTGTCGCCGGTGTCGCGGGCGCCGGGTGGGTGAGCGGAATGCCTGCGCCCAGGCCGGCGCGCGAATGCCTGGCGACGATCGGTGAAATCATGAATGCCTCCACGGCGAACGTTCCGCGCGCCGAAGGCCGGCGCCGCGTCCCGTTCGCATTGCGAAAAAATGAAAGGCCCAGTGCCCGATGGCGAGCGCACCCGCGATCACCGCGCCGAGCAGCAGCCCCGCGACGATGTCGAGCGGAAAATGAACGCCCACGTACACGCGCGCCCACCCGGTGGCGGCGGCCACCGCCAGCAGCGGCAGGCCCAGCCGGCGCAGGCTGGGGCGCAGCAGGAAGGCCAGCGCCACCATGAACATCACGGCGGCGTGCGTGCTCGGCAGCGAGCCACGCCCGGCGTGCGCGATGTACGCGGGCGCCAGCCCCAGCACGAAGGGGCGGGGCACGTCGAGCTGCATCGCGATGGCATGCGACAGCAGCGAGGCCAGGCCCGCCGCCGCCGCGACGACGCACAGGTAGGCGCGGTCGGCACGGTGGCGCCACAGCGCCACCACGAGAATGGCCGCGCTCAGCCATGCGCCCCACAGCGCGAAGGCCGACGCCACCGAAAGCACCCACGGCGTGGGCTGGCTGCCGGCCGCGAGCCACTGGAACAGCGCGAGGTTCAGCGCGTTCATGGCGCCACCACGGGCAGGCCGCGGGAAAACAGGGGCGCAGGGCGGCGCCCGGTGCGCCGTGCGCACCTGGAGAAGCTGGACATGGTCAGGACCTTTCGACGAGGAAGGAAGGCCGCGCCGCGGACGTGGCGTGGCACGTCCTGACGTCACACGACGTCATGCAGCGAGGCGGCGCGACGCGCGGGGCGTCGTTCGTTTCTCAGGCGAGGAAAGGCGGAGCGGCGGGTGGCGGCAAGCGCCGCCAGGGCACCGCGGGGGGCGGCGCGCCGCCGTGCGGCGGCACATGCTCGGGGGCTTCGCGCACGACCGGCACCACCAGCCGCCCGGCTGCGAGCACCAGCGGCAGCATCGCGAGCACCATGGCCATCAGGCCGCTCAGTGCGAAGTCGAAGGCGTCGGGGTGGTCGATGCTGGCCGGGGCCTGCGCGAACACCGTGGTCTCGCGGTCGGCGGGGTGGTCGGCGCGGTCGTCGGCCTCGAACTGCGAGGCGTCGCTGGCGCTGCGCACGCGCAGCATCGGCTCGTCCTCCAGGCCGTCGCAGCGGAAGTGCACCGCGATGAAGGGCTGCAGGAAGATCAGCAGGATGCCCGCCACGCACCACAGCCTGTGGTGTGCTTCGGCGAAAAGGCGGACGCGTGCGAGCAGCATGCCCGGATGCTAGGAGACTCGTGTGAACAGAACCTGATCGTGCGGGTCAGCATCCCGCAAGGTGGCGGATGACGCCAGTGTTACAGCACGAAGGGGATGAAACGCCGCGTGCCGCGCATGTAGTCGCGGTAGTCGTCGCCGAAATGCGCGATGCACTCCTGTTCGTCGCGCACCGCCGTCAGGAACAGCAGCACCGTGGCCGCCACCACCAAGGCCAGCGTGAACCACGTGAACTGCTTGAGGAAGGCGCCCCATGCGAGCAGCATCAGCGCCGTGTACATCGGATGGCGGATGTAGCGGAAGGCGCCGCTGCGCACGATCGACGAGGTCTTCTCGAAGCCGTACAGCGCGGGGTCGTCGCTGCGCGCTTCGGTCGGCTTGCCCTGCGCCTTGAGCAGGCGCACCGCGTGCAGCGGCAGCCAGATCGACAGCGCGAAGAACAGCGTGGAGACGACCTGCTTCGGCGAGAACGGATCGTCGTGCCACATCGGCAGGTTCAGCACGATCAGCACCAGCATGCATTCCCACGCGAAGAAACGGTAGAAACCGTGCGACCCGGGCCGGCTCAGCGGCCCGCGCGACACGTACAGCAAGGCGGCGGTGCCGGCGGCAAGAAGGACGATCTGGAACCAGAAGAGCATGGCGGCCGAATTTACACGGCCTTGCACATGCCCGGGGGCATCAGGCCGTCGTTGCTTCGGGTTTCTTGGAGACCAGCGTCAGGATGTCGTAGCTGGCCACCAGCTCGCCGTCCTGGTTGGTCACCTCGACGTCCCAGGCCACCACGCCCTGGCCCTGGCCGGCGGCGTCCTTCTTGTTGCGGTCGATCTTGCGCTTGCAGGTCAGGCGCGCGCGGATGGTGTCGCCGATGCCCACCGGCTTGACGAAGCGCAGCGTGTCCAGGCCGTAGTTGGCCAGCACCGGGCCCGGCGCCGGCGATACGAACAGGCCGGCCGCGGCCGACAGCACGAAGTAGCCGTGCGCGATGCGCTTGCCGAACGGCGACTCCTTGGCCGCCACTTCGTCGAAGTGCATGTAGAAGTAGTCGCCCGAGATGCCGCCGAAGGCCACGATGTCGGCCTCGCCCACCGTGCGGCGGTGCGTGAGCAGCGAGTCGCCGATGCGCAGGTCTTCGAAGTAGCTGCGAAACGGGTGCACCGCGCTCTCGCGCACGGCCGCGCCGCGCACGTGTTCGCCGGTGACGGCGGCCAGCATGGTGGGCGAGCCCTGCACGGCGGCGCGCTGCAGGTAGTGCTTCACGGCGCGCAGGCCGCCGAGCTCTTCGCCGCCGCCCGCGCGGCCGGGGCCGCCGTGCTTGAGCTGCGGCAGCGGCGAGCCGTGGCCGGTCGATTCGGCGGCGGCTTCGCGGTCGAGCACCAGCAGGCGGCCGTGCCAGGCGGCGGCCACTGGAATGGCCTTGGCCGCGATGGCCGGGTCGCGCGTGACCAGCGTGCCCACGAGGCTGCCGCGGCCGCGCGCGGCCAGGGCCAGCGCTTCGTCGATTCCGTCATAGGGCATGAGCGTGCTGACGGGGCCGAAGGCCTCGACGTCGTGCGCCGCGTCGTGTTCGAGCGGCTTGCGGCTCAGCAGCAGCGTGGGCGCGAAGAACGCGCCCTGGGCCACGCCGTCGCCCACGGGCGAGAAGCCGTCGCGCTCGCCGTACACCAGCTCGGCGCCCTGCAGCAGCGTGGCCACGCGTTCGGCCACGTCGGCCTGCTGCGCGTGCGAGGCGAGGGCGCCCATGCGCACGTTGTCGAGCGAGGGGTCGCCCACCACGGTCTTGGCCAGCCGCGCGCGCAGGCGCTCGGCCACCGCGTCCAGGTGCTGGCGCGGCACGATGGCGCGGCGGATGGCCGTGCATTTCTGGCCAGCCTTGGTGGTCATCTCGCGCGCCACTTCCTTCACGAAGAGGTCGAACTCCTCGTCGTCGGGCGTGACGTCGGGCGCGAGGATCGCGCAGTTGAGCGAGTCGGCCTCGGCGTTGAACGGGATCGACTGGCGCACCAGGTTCGGGTGCACGCGCAGCTTGGCGGCGGTGTCGGCCGAACCGGTGAAGGTGACCACGTCGGGCCCCTCGAGCCGGTCGAGCAGGTCGCCGGTGCTGCCGATCACCAGCTGCAGGCTGCCTTCGGGCAGGATGCCCGACTGCACCACCAGCCGCATCATGGCCTCGGTGAGGTAGCTGGTGGCCGTGGCCGGCTTGCCGATGCACGGCATGCCTGCCAGGAAGCTGGGCGCGAACTTCTCGAGCAGGCCCCACACCGGGAAGTTGAACGCGTCGATGTGCACCGCCACGCCGCCGCGCGGCACCAGGATGTGCGTGCCCGCGAAGCCGCCCTTCTTGCCCAGCGGGAAGGCCGGGCCTTCGTGCACCAGGTTGCCCGAGGGCAGCTCGTTGGTGCCGATGCCGGCATAGGCGCTGAGCGTGCCCGCGCCGCCCTCGATGTCGATCCAGCTGTCGGCGCGCGTGGCGCCGGTGTGGGCCGAGACGGCGTACAGCTGCTCCTTGTTCGCGGCCAGGTACTTGGCCAGCGCCTTCAGGCGTTCGGCGCGCTGCTGGAAGTCGAGCTTCATGAGCGCGGGGATGCCGGTGCGGCGCGCGTAGGCGAGCGCCTCGGCGAAGTCGATGGCCTCGGCGTGCGTGGCGGCCACGGGCTTGCCGTTGACGGCGCTGTGCAGCTGCTGGGAGGCCTGCTGGCCGATCCAGCGGCCGGCGATGTAGCTTTGGAGGGTGGCGGTCATGTGCGATGTCCTTGTATGGCTCCTTCCCCTTGCGGGGGAAGGTGGGGATGGGGGCTGCGCCCAACGGGCGCTGCGCTTCGTTCGAGGCCGTCGTGCCCCCGCCCCGACCCTTGCCCGCAAGGGGAGGGCGCAAGGCAGGGTGGCACGAGGGTCATTCCTTCTTTCCGATACCCAGGTACGTATCGATGATCCGCTGGTCGTGCAGCAGGTCGCGCGCCTGGCCTTCGAGCGCGATCGCGCCCATCTCGAGCACGTAGGCGCGGTCGGCCACCTGCAGCGCGGCGCGCGCGTTCTGCTCCACCAGCAGCACCGAGACGCCATGGCTGCGCAGTTGCGAGACCACGCGCAGCACTTCGCGCACCACCAGCGGTGCGAGGCCGAGCGAGGGTTCGTCCAGCATCAGCAGGCGCGGGCGCGCCATGAGCGCGCGGCCGATGGCCAGCATCTGGCGCTCGCCGCCCGACAGCGTCGAGGCCATCTGCGGGCGCCGCTCCTTCAGGCGCGGGAAGATGCCGAACACCTCGTCCATGCGCGCGCGCTGGTCGCGCTGGCCCTTGCGCCACTGGTAGAAGCCGCCGAGCAGCAGGTTGTCCTCGACCGACATCTCGCCGAACAGCTCGCGCCGCTCGGGGACCAGCGCCACGCCACGCGACACCATGGTCTCCACGCTGGGGCGCGCGATGCGTTCGCCGTCCAGCGCCAGCTTGCCGGTGGACGGCAGCAGGCCCATGGCCGCGCACAGCAGCGTGGTCTTGCCGGCGCCGTTGGGGCCGATGACGGTGACGATCTCGCCCTCGTTCACATGCACGCGCACGCCGTGCACGGCCTCGACCGTGCGGTAGGCGACGCAGAAGTCTTCGAGTTGAAGGATGGGATGGCTCATCGTGCGTCTTCCAGCAGTTCGTCGTCGGCGCCGCCGAGGTAGGCCTCGAGCACGCGCGGGTTGGCCTGCACTTCGGCCGGGGTGCCGGTGGCGATGACGGTGCCGAATTCGAGCACCGTGATGCGGTCGGCCAGGTTCATCACGAACTCCATGTCGTGCTCCACCACGAGGATGCCCAGGCCTTCGGCGCGCAGCTGGCTCAGCAGCACGGAGAGGGCGCGCTTTTCCAGGTGGCGCAGGCCGGCGGCGGGCTCGTCCAGCAGCAGCACCGACGGCTGTCCGGCCAATGCACGCGCGATTTCCACCACGCGCTGCTGGCCCAGCGAGAGCGAGGCGGCGGGCGTGTCGGCATGCGCGCCGAGGCCGCAGCGTTCGATCTGGCGGCGGGCCTCGGCCATCAGCGCGGCTTCTTCGGCGCGGTCGAGCCGCAGCGCGGCCGCGAGCCAGCCGCGCCTGGCGCGCAGGTGAGCGCCGAGCGCGACGTTCTCCACCACGCTGCGCTGGCCCAGCAGCCGCACGTGCTGGAAGGTGCGGCCCAGGCCGCGCGCCGCGAAGGCGCGCGAAGGCTTGCCCGACATCGTCTCGCCCACCAGGCGAACCTCGCCCGAGCTGGGGTCGTCGACGCCCGAGATCATGTTGAAGAAGGTGCTCTTGCCTGCGCCGTTCGGCCCGATCAGCGCATGGATCTCGCCGGCCTTGAGCGTCATCGAGATGGCGTTGTTGGCCACCAGCCCGCCGAAGCGCTTGCTGACGTCGTCGGCCTGCAGCACCAGCGTGCCGGAGGCGGGCAGGGTGCGCTGGGCGAGTTGAGTGAGTTGAGCGAGTTGAGCAGGCGCACCAGTCGCGGCGGTTGCTTCAGGCACCGCCTTGGCCACCGGCCGCACCCAGCGGCTCAGCAGCCGCGCGAGCGTGGGCCACAGGCCGTCGGCGAAGCGCTGCAGCACGAACAGCATCAGCAGGCCGAACACCACCACCTCGAAGTTGCCGCTGGTGCCCAGCAGCGCGGGCAGCACGTCCTGCAGCTTTTCCTTCAGCAGCGTGATCAGCGTGGCGCCGAGCACCGCGCCCCACAGGTGGCCCGCGCCGCCGACCACCGCCATGAACAGCATCTCGATGCCGATGTTCAGGTTGAAGGGCGTGGGGTTCACGAAGCGCTGCATGTGCGCGTAGAGCCAGCCCGACACGGCCGCCAGCAGCGCGGCCAGCACGAACAGCTTGATGCGGTGGCGGGCGGTGTCGACACCCATCGACTCGGCCATGAGCCGGCCGCCCTTGAGCGCGCGGATGGCGCGGCCTTCGCGCGAGTCGAGCAGGTTGTGCATGGCCCACAGCGCGAGCAGCAGCACCGCCCAGATCACCACGCCCAGCTTGCGCGGCGTGGCCAGCGAGAAGCCCGCCACCACCAGCGGCGGAACGCCGGTGATGCCGGTCTGCCCGCCCAGGAACTCCATGTTGCCCAGCAGGAAGTACAGGCTCAGGCCCCAGGCGATGGTGCACAGCGGCAGGTAGTGGCCCGACAGCTTGAGCGTGACCGCGCCGAGCGCCCAGGCCAGCAGGAAAGTGGCCACCAGCCCGAGCAGCAGCCCGGCCCAGGGCACCAGCGCCGAGCCGGCGAAGCCGCCGAGCCAGCCGGCCGCGGTGGGCGAGGTGCAGATCCACGCGGTGGCGTAGGCGCCCATGCCCACGAAGGCGGCCTGGCCGAACGAGGTCATGCCGCCCACGCCGGTGAGCAGCACGAGGCCGACCGCCACCAGCGCGTACAGGCCGATGTTGCTCAGCACCGAGACCGTGAACTCGGGCAGCCAGCCCCAGGCCAGCGCGAGCGCGACGATGCAGGCCAGCGTGAGGGTGCGCGGCGTGACCAGCGGGCGGCCCTGCGCGGCGGCTCGGGTGGAAGCGGGAGAAGCAGCAGAAGTAGACGAAGACGGATTCATTCTTCGTCCTCCACATGATGGCTGCGCAGCGAACGCCACCACAGCACGGGAATGATCAGGGTGAAGACCAGCACTTCCTTGTAGGCGCTGGCCCAGAACGACGAGAACGACTCCAGCAGGCCCACCAGCAGCGCGCCCGCGAGCGCCAGCGGGTAGCTGGCCAGCCCGCCGACGATGGCCGCCACGAAGCCCTTGAGGCCGATGAGGAAGCCGGTGTCGTAGTACACGGTGGTGATGGGTGCGATGAGCAGGCCCGACACCGCGCCGATGACGGCCGCGAGCGCGAAGCTCAGGTCGCCCGACAGTTCGGTGGGAATGCCCGACAGCCGTGCGCCCACGCGGTTGATGGCGGTGGCGCGCAGCGCCTTGCCGACCATGGAGCGGCCGAAGAACCAGAACATGGCGATCACCAGCACCAGCGTGACGCCCACCACCACGACCGACTGGCCGCTGACGGGAATGCCGCCGATGTCGAAGCGCGCGTCCGAGAACGGCGTGGTGCGCGAGCCTTCGGCGCCGAAGAAGTACAGGCCCAGGCCGACCAGCACACCGTGCAGCGCGACCGACACGATCAGCAGCATGAGCACGCTGGCGTCGGCCAGCGGACGGTAGGCCAGCCGGTAGAGCAGGGGCCCGAGCGGCGCGATCAGCACCAGCGTGGTGGCGGCCTGCAACGCCATCGAGGTGGGCTTGAAGCCGAGCACCAGCACCGCGGCCACGGCCGGGAATGCCACGCACCAGGTGAGGGCCGAGAACCAGTCGACGACCGTGCCGCGCTTCCAGCGCCAGGCTTCCACCGCCAGCACGGCCGCGGCCAGCGCCAGCAGCAGCCACAGCGTGGCCGGCGTGCGGCCGGCCTGCAGCGCGGCCATGGTGAGCGCACCGAAGGCGACGAACTCGCCCTGCGGGATGAAGATCACGCGCGTGACCGAAAACACCAGCACCAGCGCGAGCGCCATCAGTCCGTAGACCGCGCCGTTCACGATGCCGTCCTGCCCCAGCAACAGGGCAATCTCCATGTCCATAAAAACTTTCCGACTAGCGTGCGTTCAGCAGGCCGGCGATGCACAGGAATCGCCGGCCCTTTTTGCGGGAACACCGCGCAACCGGTCGCGCCGGCCCGCGGTGTCCTTTCGTTCGACCCCTGGAGATCAGGGCTGGTATTTCCAGGCGCCGTTCTCGATCTTCACCATCACGCGGGCGCGCTGGTCCAGGCCCAGGTGGTCGGCCGCGGTCATGTTGAACACGCCGTGCGCGCCGGCCACTTCCTTGGTCTGCTCGAGCGCGTCGCGCAGCGCGGCACGGAACTCGGGCGTGCCCGGCTGGGCCTTCTTCAGCGCGGCCGGCACGGCCGAGCTCATCAGCAGGCCGGCGTCCCAGGCGTGGCCGCCGAAGGTCGACACGGAACCCTTGCCGTAGGCGGCTTCGTACGCGGCCACATAGGCCAGCGCGGACTTCTTCACCGGGTTGCTGGCCGGCAGCTGGTCGGCCACGAGCACCGGGCCGGCGGGCAGGAAGGTGCCCTCGACGTCCTTGCCTCCCACGCGCAGGAAGTCGGCGTTGGCCACGCCGTGCGTCTGGTACATCTTGCCGTTGTAGCCGCGCTCCTTGAGCGTCTTCTGCGGCAGTGCGGCCGGCGTGCCGGAGCCTGCGACCAGCACCGCGTCGGGCTTGGCGGACATGATCTTCAGCGCCTGGCCGGTCACCGAGGTGTCGGTGCGCGCATAGCGTTCGTTGGCCACGACCTTGATCTTCTTCAGCTCGGCGGCCTTGGCGAATTCCTGCGACCAGCCTTCGCCGTAGGCGTCGGAGAAGCCGATGAAGGCGACGGTCTTCACGCCGTTGGCGGCCATGTGCTCGGCGATGGCCAGCGACATCATGATGTCGTTCTGCGGCGTCTTGAAGACCCACTTCTTCTTGGCGTCCATCGGCTCGATGATGCGGGCCGAGGCGGCCACCGAGATCATCGGCGTCTGCGCTTCGCTGGCCACGTCGATCATGGCCAGCGAGGCCGGCGTGGTGGTCGAGCCCAGGATCACGTCGACCTTGTTCTCGGCGATGAGCTTGCGCGTGTTGTTCACGGCGGCCGTGGTGTCGGACGCGTCGTCCAGCACGATGTAGTTGATCTTCTGCCCGCCGATCGTCTTGGGCATCAGGGCGATCGTGTTCTTCTCGGGAATGCCCAGCGAAGCGGCCGGGCCGGTGGCCGAGATGGTCACGCCGACGTTGACGTCGGCCCAGGCCGAGAGGGCCGTGGCGCACAGGGCAGTGATCAGCAGGGGCTTGAAGAATTTCATGGTTGGCTTGTCTCCGGGTTGAAATAAAAGTTGAGGCCTGAAGTATCTCAGCGCTCGTCGAAAGAGAGCGTGACGCGTTCGGTCAGGGGGTGTGCCTGGCAGGTCAGTACGAAACCCGCAGCCACTTCATTCTTGTCGAGCGCGAAGTTTCTTTCCATGCGGACTTCCCCGTCCACGCATTTCGCGCGGCAGGTGCCGCACACGCCCGAGGTGCACGAGAACGGCACCTCGAGCCCGGCCGCGGAGGCCGCGTCCAGGATGCTGGGCTGGCCTTCGGTGTAGGTGATCTCGCGCTGCAGGCCGTCGCGCACGATGGTCACGCGCGCCTGCTTGGCGTCGCCCGGCTGCGCCTCGTGCACCACCGCGCCCACCTGCGCGGCCGAGGGCAGCGCAACGCCGAAGCGTTCGATGTGGATGCGCGCCTCGGGCACGCCGGCGTCCAGCAGCGCGGCCTCGGCCTCGTCGTTCATCTGGAACGGGCCGCACACGTAGACGTGGTCGATGCGCGCGGCGGGCACCACGCTTTTCAGGAACTCGCCGATCTTCTCGCGGTTCATCACGCCGAAGCCCAGGGGCGAGTCGGTGTGTTCGTCGGAGAACACGTGCTGCAGCACCAGGCGCGTCATGTAGCGGTTCTTCAGGTCCTCGATTTCTTCCTTGAACATCGTGGACTGCAGCTGGCGGTTGCCGTAGATCAGCGTGAAGCGGCTCGCGGGCTCGCGCGCCAGCACCGTCTTCATGATCGACAGGATGGGCGTGATGCCGCTGCCGCCGGCAATGCCGACGTGGTGCCGCGCCGAGGACGGCTCGATCGGCACGAAGAAGCGGCCCTGCGGCGCCATCACCTGCAGGGTGTCGCCGGGCTGCAGGCTGGCGTTGATCCAGTTGGAGAACACGCCGCCGCGCACCTTGCGCACGCCGACGCGCAGCTCGCCGTCGTCCAGGCCGGCGCAGATCGAATAGGAGCGGCGCAGGTCCTGGCCGTCGATGTCCTTGCGAAGCGTGAGGTACTGGCCCTGCGTGAAGCCGAAGACTTCCTGCAGGTCGGTGGGCACTTCGAAGGAGACGATGACGGCCTCGGCCGTGTCGGGCTCGATGGCCTTCACGCGCAGGGGGTGGAACAGGGTGCTCATCGTGTGGGGTGCCTCAGATAGGCTTGAAATGTTCGAAAGGTTCCCGGCAGGCGATACAGCGGTACAGCGCCTTGCAGGCGGTGGAGCCGAAGGCCGACAGGCGCTCGGTGCGCTCGCTCGCGCAGCGCGGGCAGGCGATGCGCTCGCCGGCGATGCGGCCGAACAGCTTGATCGGCATGGCGGTGTTGGCGGCGGCTTCGGGCGTGAGGTGCGCCGGCGGCGCGATGCCGTAGGCCTTGAGCTTGGCGCGGCCTTCGTCGCTGATCCAGTCGCTCGACCAGGCCGGCGCGCGGCGCAGCGTGGCGCGGGCCTGGCCCAGGCCGGCCTGCGCGATGGCGGCCAGCACGTCGTGCTCGATGGCCTCGGTCGCGGGGCAGCCGGAGTAGGTGGGCGTGAGCACGATCTCCAGGCCGTCGTCGTGTTCGATCACGTCGCGCACGATGCCCAGGTCGCAGACCGACACGGCCGGCACCTCGGGGTCGAGCACCGTGTGCAGGACCGCCCAGGCCGCATCGACGCGCGAGGCCGTCATGGCGCCGGAGGTCACCACACGCCCCCGGGGAAGCTGCGCTGCAGGTGCTGCATCTCGGCCAGGATGTAGCCCATGTGCTCGCTGTGCACGCCCTGCTTGCCGGTGCTGCGGAAGGCCGCTTCCTTGGGCATGGCGAGGCCGGCGGCGTCGAGCACGTGCTGCATCTCGGCGAGCCAAGGCTCGCGCAGCTCGCTCCATGCGGGGCCGAGGCCGCTGGCGCTGGCTTGCGCCTCGACGTCGTCGCTCTCGAACAGCTCGGGCATGTACAGCCACAGCTGCTTGAGCGCCTTCTCGGTGCGGCGGCGCGACTCTTCGGTGCCGTCGCCCAGGCGCACGACCCAGTCGGCCGAGTGCTGCTGGTGGTAGCGCGCTTCCTTCAGCGCCTTGCCGGCGATGGCGGCCACCTCGGCGTCGTTCGATGCGGCCAGGCGCTGCCACAGCAGCTTGAGCAGCGTCGACACCATCGTGTTGCGCACCACGGCGAAGGCGAAGTCGCCGCGCGGCAGCTCGGCGATGGTGAGGTTGAAGTAGTCGCGCTCTTCGCGCAGGTAGGCCAGCTGGTCTTCGTCGTGCACGAGGCCTTCGCCGGCGCCTTCGGCTTCCAGCTTGCCGGCGTGCGTGAGCAGCGCGCGCGACTGGCCCACCAGGTCCAGCGCGATGTTGGCCATCGCGATGTCTTCTTCCAGCGCGGGCGCGTGGCCGCACCATTCGCCCAGGCGCTGCGCCAGCACCAGGCAGGTGTCGCCGATGCGCAGCAGGTATTGCACGGCCGGCGTGCGGTTCAGTTCGATCGATGCTTGCATGGCGTGCCGCTCACATGTGGTCGACCGACTTGGGCAACGCGTAGAAGGTGGGATGGCGGTAGACCTTGTCTTCCGCCGGGTCGAAGAACATGTCCTTGTCGCCCGGGTCGCTGGCCACGATCTGCTCGGAGCGCACCACCCAGATGCTGCTGCCTTCCTGGCGGCGCGTGTACACGTCGCGCGCCATCTGGATGGCCATCTTCGAATCGGCGGCGTGCAGGCTGCCGCAGTGCTTGTGGTCCAGGCCGGCCTTGCTGCGCACGAACACTTCCCACAGGGGCCATTCTTGTTTTGCTTCGGTGCTCATGCTGCTTCCTTCATCGGTTGTTTGTTGGCGTGGGCCATCGCGGCTTCGCGCACCCATGCGCCGTCTTCCCAGGCGTCGACGCGGGCCTGCAGGCGCTCGCGGTTGCAGGGGCCGTCGCCGCCGATCACGCGCCAGAACTCGCTCCAGTCGATGGCGCCGAAGTCGTGCGCCTGGCGCTCTTCGTTCCACTTGAGGTCGGGGTCGGGCAGGGTCACGCCGAGGATGGCGGCCTGCTCCACGGCGGCGTCGATGAACTTCTGGCGCAGCTCGTCGTTGCTGAAGCGCTTGATGCCCCAGCGCATCGACTGCGCGGAGTTGGGCGACTGGTCGTCCGGCGGGCCGAACATCATGATCGAGGGCCACCACCAGCGGTTCACCGCGTCCTGCACCATCGCCTTCTGCGCGTCGGTGCCGTGGGTCATCATGGTCAGCAGGGCTTCGTAGCCCTGGCGCTGGTGAAAGCTCTCCTCGCGGCAGATGCGGATCATGGCGCGCGCATACGGTGCGTACGAGCAGCGGCAGATCGGCACCTGGTTCATGATGGCCGCGCCGTCCACCAGCCAGCCGATGGTGCCCATGTCGGCCCAGGTCAGCGTGGGGTAGTTGAAGATCGAGCTGTACTTGGCCTTGCCGCTGTGCAGCGCGTCGAACATCTGGTCGCGCGAGGTGCCCAGCGTCTCTGCCGCGGCGTACAGGTACAGGCCGTGGCCGCCTTCGTCCTGCACCTTGGCCAGCAGGATGGCCTTGCGCTTCAACGTGGGCGCGCGGCTGATCCAGTTGCCTTCGGGCAGCATGCCGACGATCTCGGAGTGCGCGTGCTGGCTGATCTGGCGCACCAGCGTCTTGCGGTAGTGCTCGGGCATCCAGTCTTTGGCCTCGATGAAGTCGCCCGCGTCGATGTGGGCGTCGAAGCGCTGCTCGAGTTGCATTTCCTCGGCCGAGCGCACGGCTTTCTGCTTGCCGTCGCCTGCGTCCTTGCCCATGGTGTCCATGGCTTGTGTGTACATCGCGGTTCTCCTTGAAAGGTGAAAGGGTCGTCGAGTCGGTTCAGTAGCTCAGCTGTTTGGTCGACTCGACGTGGCGGTCCACGTCGGCCGGCGTCAGCGCTTCGCTCTTGCAGCCGAAGTCCTTGAAGAGCGTCATCTGGTCGGCATAGTGCGCCGATTTGCGGCCGTCGGGTGCGACGAAGCCGCTCTGTCCGGGCGGTGCGGCGGTGCACAGCGCGACGCCGTTGGCACCGAGCACCACCTTGTCGTTCTGCGAGCCGCGGTTCATGAAGCTCGGCAGCGTGAGCAGTTCGTCGGCGCTGGCCTGCGGCGCGCCGATGAAGTTGCTCGTGAGGAAGGCGTGCTTCACCACGGGGGTGCGCCACTTGGCGGTGTCGCTGCCGTAGCGCTTCTGCAAGTCGGCCATGGCTTCGGTGAGCGTGGCGCGCAGCACGGCGTTCTTGTCCTTGCCGTTGAAGAAGTCGTAGGTCTGCGGCACGCCGGCCTTGGGGCCGAGCAGTGCGTTGTAGACCAGCTTCAGCCCGTTGCCGGGGCGGATGCTCGCGACCTGCGTGGCGTTGGCATAGCCGTTGCCCGCATAGGCGGCGAACACCTCGGGCGGCAGGTCGTCGGCCAGCACCGTGCGGTAGAGGATGGGCAGCCACGTCATCATGAGCGTGGTGGCCGGGCTGTCGTAGACGCCGCGCTCGGCCGGGTCTTCGTTCAGCGCGTTCCAGCCGGCCAGCATCTGCGCGGCGCGGCGCGCGGGGTCGGCGGGGCGCAGGTTGCGCGTGGCCTCGACCGCGAACGGCACGATGTAGCGCGCGTTGGTGTCGGCATAGGCCGTGGTGCGGGTCAGGCCCCACAGTTCGTCGGGCGTGAGCTTGGGCTTGGCTTCGAGCCGCGCGGTGAATTCACGCACGCGGTCGACCACCGAGTAGTTGCCGCCGTCGCTCACCGCGCCGGGTGCCGACTGGTTGTTCCAGTTGGCGACGTAGCCCTGCGCCGGGTTGTAGGTCTTGGGGTCTTCGCCGAAGGGGCGGATGCCCAGCCACTCCATCGAGCCGTCGCCCACCGCGGGCAGGCGGATGTCCTGCGAGGCGGGGCGCAGCGGCAGGCGGCCGGGCGACACGTAGCCGATGTTGCCGCTGGTGTCGGCGTAGTACCAGTTGATGGTGATGGCCACGCGCGAGGCCTGCTTGAGCCACTGGTCCCAGTTCTGCGCCTGCATCGAGTGGATCCAGCCGAGCAGCGATTCGAGCTCGTAGCCGTCCCAGCTGCGCTTCATCGAATAGGCGGTGCCGTTGGGAATGTCGAAATTGGTGACGATGCCGTGCACGGTGGCGTACACGTCCACGCTCTGGTCGGGCTGGCCCTTGACCTTGATGACCTCGGTGCGTTGGGTCATCGGGCGCATGGCGCCGTTGAACAGGTACTCGTGCGGGTTGGCCGGGTTGAGCTTCTCCTGGTACATGTCGTTCACGTCCAGCGGCCCTGCGGTGGCGCCCCAGGCGATCTTGCCGTTGGTGCCGAACAGCACCACGGGGTGCGCGAACGGCGTGTTGCCCGTCACGTCGAAGCCCGCGCCGTGCAGGCCGATGCCGAACACATACGAGGGGTTGAACCAGTTGAACTGCGGGCCGTTGATGAAGACGGTGCTGCCGTCGGTGGTCTTCTTCGGGCCGGCGATCCAGAGGTTGCTGGCGATGGGGCGCGTCCACGGCTGGGCGACGCCGCGGCGTGCGGCGTCGGTCTCGTTGCGTGCGACCAGCAGCTCCGGCGACACCGCGGCGAGCTGTGCAGCGTGCGCGGCCGTGGTGCCGGCGGGCGCGAGTTGCGCCGCGGCGGTGGCGGTGGTGCCCGTGCGCGGCACGGTGGTCGGCGCGAGCGGGTCTTCGACCCAGCGGATCTGGTCGAACAGCTTGCGGCCTTCGATGTCGCCGCGCGCCTTGCGCAGCTGCTCCAGCAGGCGCAGGTTGGCGACCTCGCTGCTCACGTTGGAGTAGCGGTTGGCCATGGTGCCGACCCAGATCATGGCCACGTCGTAGCCGGTCCAGTCGGCCTTGGGCATGAAGCCGGCGTCGTTGTATTCCTTGGGCAGCAGGGTGGCGGGCGCGGCCAGCACTTCCTTCACGCGGGCGTTGAAACCGGCGGCATAGCCGTCGAAGATGGCCTTGTCGTCGGGCGACAGGCGCGCCATCTGCGCGCGGATCGAGTCGGGCGTGAAGCTCGCGCGGCTGCCCTGGTCGAGCGTCACGTACTTCGGCCCCATCACTTCCGACACCGTGCCCAGCACCGCGCGGCGCGCCATCTCCATCTGGAACAGGCGGTCTTCGGCGACCGCGTAGCCGAAGCCATGGAACAGGCCGCGCACGTCGTTGGCATACACGTGGGGCACGCCGTAGGCGTCACGCTTGATGGTGACCTTGCCGACCGGTGCGGTGGGGGTGGAGGTGGCGGCGCAGCCGGCCAGCGCCACGGTGACGCAGGCGAGGGCGATGCTTCGGAGGCTCGATGTCATCGGGGGGCAAATCTTCTAGAAGTTCGAAGGGACGGGCTTCAGCGCGGGCGCGTGTCGATCACGCGGCGCGCCTTGCCGGTCTGGGTGCGTTCCATCTCGTTGGGCGCATGGACCACCACGCGCGTGGAGATGCCGATGAGCGTCTTCACGCGGTGCTGCACCCAGTCGCCGATGGCGGCGCGGTCGGCCGAGGCGGCGTCGGCCGGGTTGAGCTCGCAGTGCACCTCGACCTGGTCGAGCTTGTCGGCGCGGCTCACGTGCACCTGGTACAGGCCCGACAGCGCCTGGTGCGCGAGCACGATCTCTTCGACCTGCGTGGGGAACACGTTCACGCCGCGGATGATCATCATGTCGTCGCTGCGACCGACGATCTTGCCCATGCGGCGGAACGAGCGCGAGGTGGGCGCCAGCAGGCGCGTGAGGTCGCGCGTGCGGTAGCGCACGATGGGCATGGCCTCCTTGCTCAGCGAGGTGAAGACCAGTTCGCCTTCTTCGCCGTCGGCCTTCAGCTCGCCGGTCTCGGGGTCGATGATCTCGGGGTAGAAGTGGTCTTCCCAGATGACCGGGCCGTCCTTGCTCTCCACGCATTCGCTGGCCACGCCCGGGCCCATCACTTCGGACAGGCCATAGATGTCGACCGCGTCCAGGCCGGCCTTGGCCTCGATGTCGCGGCGCATGGCCTCGGTCCACGGTTCGGCGCCGAAGATGCCGATCTGCAGCGAGCTGTCTTTCGCGTCCAGGCCCTGGCGTTCGAACTGCTCGATGATCACCTGCATGTAGCTGGGCGTGACCATGATGATGTTCGGCTTGAAGTCCTGGATGAGCTGCACCTGCTTCTCGGTCTGGCCGCCCGACATCGGGATGACGGTGCAGCCCGCGCGCTCGGCGCCGTAGTGCGCGCCCAGGCCGCCGGTGAACAGGCCGTAGCCGTAGGACACATGGATCATGTCGCCGGGCCGCCCGCCCGCCGCGCGGATGGAGCGCGCCACCAGGCCGGCCCAGGTGTCGATGTCCTTCAGCGTGTAGCCGACCACGGTCGGCTTGCCGGTGGTGCCGGAGGACGCGTGGATGCGCGCGACTTTCTCGCGCGGCACGGCGAACATGCCGAAGGGGTAGTTGTCGCGCAGGTCGCTCTTCACCGTGAACGGGAACTTCGACAGGTCGGCCAGCGACTTCAGGTCGTCGGGGTGCACGCCCTTGGCGTCGAAGGCCTTGCGGTAGTGCGCCACGTTGTCGTAGGCGTTCTGCAGCGTGGCGCGCAGGCGCGTGAGCTGCAGCGCGGCGATCTCGTCGCGGCTGGCGGTCTCGATGGGGTCGAGCTCGCCGGGGGCGGGGTGTTTGACGGTCATGGTGCTTGTCTCCTCAGGCTGCGACAGCGGGGCGGCCCTTGGCCGTGTACGAGCGGCCGCGGAAGATCGCGATGCGCTCGCCGCGCTGGTTGGTGATTTCGGTGTCGTACACGCCGGTGCGCCCGGCCTTCGACACTTCCTGGCAACGCGCGGTGAGCAGGTCGCCCTCGCGCGCCGGGGCGATGAAGTCGATGGCGAAGCCCGAGGCCACGGTCAGCTCGTTGTACGAGTTGCAGGCGAAGGCGAAGGTCGAGTCGGCCAGCGTGGCCATGAAGCCGCCGTGGCACATGGCGTGGCCGTTGAGCATGTCGGGGCGCACGCGCATCTCCAGCGTGGCCTGGCCGGGGCCGACCTCGACGATGCGCATGCCCAGGCCCTTGCTCGCGTTGTCGTTGGCGAACATGCCGTCGCGCACGTACTCGGCGGTCTGCTGGGGCGTGCGGGTGGTGTCGGAAGTGTGGGATGTGGTCACGGCTCAGCGGTCCTTGAAGATGGGTGCGCGCTTGGCGCGGAAGGCCTCGACGCCTTCGCGGTAGTCGTCGGCATTGCCCATGGCGCGCTGCACGCGGGCTTCCTCGTCGAGCGCGGTCGCCAGGTCCATGTCTTGTGCGTCGGCCATGGCCTGGCGCGTGGCGACCAGGGCGCGGGTGGGCATGCCGGCCAGCTTCAGTGCCAGCGCGGCGGTGGTTTCGGTGAGCGCCGCGTCGTCCACGCATTGCCAGATCAGGCCGATGCGCGCCGCTTCCTCGGCGGGCAGCTTGTCGCCCAGCATCGCGATGCCCAGCGCGCGTGCCGAGCCCACGAGGCGCGGCAGCAACCAGGTGCCGCCGGTGTCGGGCACAAGGCCGATCCTGGTGAAGGCCTGGATGAAACTGGCCGAGCGGCCGGCCACCACCAGGTCGCAGCACAGCGCCAGGTTGGCGCCCGCGCCGGCGGCCACGCCGTTCACGGCGGCAACCACCGGCACCGGCATCGAGCGCAGGCGCGCGACCAGCGGGGCGTAGTAAGTGGAGATGACGTGGCCCAGGTCCTTGGGCGCGGCGCCGGGCGCCGGGTCGGGCGCGACCGAGGGGTCCGCCAGGTCCTGGCCGGCGCAGAAGGCGCGGCCGGCGCCGGTGAGCACCACGCAGCGCACGCCGGCATCCGTTGCCGCCGATTCCAGTGCGGCCATCAGCGCGGCATGCAGCTCGGTGGTGAAGCTGTTGAGCGCCGCGGGGCGGTTGAGGCTCAGCGTGCGCACCGCGCCGGCATTGCTGATGAGAACCAAAGGCTCAGTCATGGCGTGTCTCTTTCATCCTTCGTGGGAGCCGTTCAAAGCACAAACACTATTGACCGACCGTTCGGTTGATTTTAGGATCGACCTCGGCAACGGCACAAGCGGGGGCTATTCAGGGCAAACCCTAGGACCCGCGAAAACTTGTGCCAACCCGAGACAACAAGGAGACCGAATGCCCAGCTATTCCATCGACGGCGTGATCCCGGTCGTCGACCCGAGCGCGTACGTGCACCCCACGGCCGTGCTGATCGGCGACGTGATCGTCGGCCCCCGCTGCTACGTGGGCCCGTGCGCGAGCCTGCGCGGCGACTTCGGGCGCATCGTGCTGGAGGAGGGCGCCAACGTGCAGGACCACTGCTGCATCCACGGCTTTCCGGAGAACGACACCGTGGTGGAGGTCAACGGCCACATCGGCCACGGCGCGATCCTGCACAGCTGCATCGTGCGGCGCGACGCGCTGGTGGGCATGAACGCGGTGGTGATGGACGAGGCCGAGATCGGCGAGAAGTCGATCGTGGCCGCCTGCGCCTTCGTGCCGGCCGGCATGAAGGTGCCGCCGCGCTCGCTGGTGGCGGGCATTCCGGCGAAGGTGCGGCGCGAGCTGAGCGACGACGAGATCGCGTGGAAGCTCGAAGGCACGCAGACCTACCAGGCGCTCACGGTGCGCAGCCTCGCGAGCCTGCATGAGGTGGCGCCGCTCGCGCAGGTGGAGGCCGGCCGGCCGCGGCTGCCGCAGACCGACGTGCGCTCGCTCATCGCCACCAAGCGAGGCGAACGGGGCGAACGGGGCGAGGGCGGCTGAGCGCGCCGGTGCTTCGTGCAAGATCGCCCGTTGCCTTCAACCGATCACCCGATCAACCCAGGAACCCGACCCGATGCCGCGTGGAAGATCCGCCACCTACGACGACCAGCGTGAACTGATCCTTGCGCAGGCCGCCCAGCTGTTCGCGCGCAGCGGCTACCCGGCCACCTCGATGAACCAGGTGGCCGAGGCCTGCGGCCTGTCGAAGGCCACGCTCTATCACTACTACAAGGACAAGAGCAGCCTGCTGATCAGCATTGCCGAGACGCACGTGTCCAAGCTGGCCGCGCTGGTGGCCGAGGAAGAGGCTTCCACGCACACCGACGAGCAGCGCCTGCGCCGCTTCATCTACCGCATCGTCGAGGAATACGCCGGCGCGCAGGACGCGCACCGCGTGCTGACCGACGACGTGCGCTTTCTCGAAGAGGCCGACCGCGAGCGCGTGCTCGACAAGGAGCGCGAGGTGGTCGCGGGCTTTGCGCGCGCGGTGTCGGCGATACGCCCCGGCGCGCCCAGCGACGAGCTCGCCAAGCCGCTGACCATGCTGCTGTTCGGCATGATCAACTGGATGTTCACCTGGATGAAGCCCAACGGCCGGCTCGACCACACGGCGATTGCGCCGATCGTGGCCGACCTGTTCCTGGGCGGCATCGGCGCTGTGAAGTCGCCGGACTATGCGGCCATCGAGGCCGCGAAGGCCGCAATGGCCACAGCGGCCACAGCGGCTGCAGCGGCCGCCCAGGCGGTCACCGAGTAACCGCGTAGCGCGCCGCCGGCTTGCCGCTCTGCGACGCGCCGAACAGCTTGGCGCTCGCATCGGTGAAGCCGGCAAGCAATGCCGCTTCGTTCACCGACGGCATCGTGATCGCCTCGCCCTGGTCGAGCCCGGCCAGCGCGGCGTCCACGCAGTGCTCGGCGGCCATCACCGTGCCTTCGGCCAGGTTCGACACCGGCACGCCCGACAGCTCCCAGATGTCGGTGGCCGTGGCCGCCGGCAGCACCAGTTGCACCTTCACGCCGGTGCCCGCCACTTCGTCCTGCAGGCCGCGCGTGAACGCCAGCACGAAGGCCTTGGTGCCGCTGTAGATGCTGCTGATCGGCAGCGTGTGGAAGCCCAGCACCGAGCCGATGTTGACCAGCGTGCCGCGGTTGCGCGCCTTGAAGGCGGGCAGCACCGCGTGGCTCAGGCGGGCCAGCGCCTGGATGTTCACGTCGAGCATCGACTGCAACTGCCCGGCCGAGGTCTGCGCCACGGGCGCCAGCGTCGAGGTGCCGGCGTTGTTCACCAGCAGCGTGATCGCGGGGTTGGTGGCCACCGCCTGGGCCACGCGCTCGAGGTCTGCCGCCGCGCCCAGGTCGGCCGCCAGCGCCTGCACCTTCACGCCGTAGGCCGCGCGCAGGGTCTTCGCCACTTCTTCCAGCAGGTCGCCGCGCCGGGCCACCAGCAGCAGGTCGTACCCGCGGCGGGCCAGGCGGTCTGCGTAGATCTTGCCGAGACCGGCGGAGGCGCCCGTGACGACGGCGGTGCCGAGGCTTGCTTGTTCGCTCATTTCGAATCCATTCAGGAGTAGGTTGGGTGCTCAAGCATGATGATCATCATGTTTGATCGGCCGAAGCATGATGGCTATCATGCTTAGCGTCAAGCCAGTGTTCGAAGTACCCCGCAGCAGGAAGAGGTCACATGCGATACCCCGCAGCAGAAACCGCCGAAAAGCACCAGAAGATCCTTGTGGAAGCCTCGCGCCTGTTCAAGGAGCGCGGCTTCGGTGTCAGCGTGAGCGAGATCATGAAAGCCACCGGCCTTACGCACGGGCCCTTCTACAACCACTTCGAGTCGAAGGAGGCGCTGATGGCCGAGTGCATCGCGCACTCCGCGGACGGCGCGCTGGTCGAGCTCGACGCGGCCGGCGAAACGCCCGAGGGCATGCGCGCCTATGTGCGCGACTACCTGAGCCACGAGCACCGCGACGCGCGCGCCGACGGCTGCCTGGTGGCGGCCTTCGCGGGGCAGGCGGGCAGCGCGCAAGGCGTGAGCACCTCGCTGACGACGTACCTGAAGTCGGTCATCGGGCGCTTTGCCGGCAACTTCCCCTGGCGCACGAAGAAGAACGCCCGGGGCGACGCGATTCGCATGCTCGCCGCGATGTACGGCGGCGTGGTGCTGGCCCGCGCGGTGGACGACGAGGCCTTGTCCGAGGAAATCCTGCGCGAGGTGCTGGCGGGCCTTCAGGCCCTGCCGAAGCCTACCGACACGTAGGCAAGCCTAGAGAATCCGGTTGAACCACAGCAGCGACAGCCCGGCCGACAACAGCGTGAGCACGGCGGCGCCCATCGCGAACAGCGCGGAGATTTCGGTTTCCTTCTTCTCCACGGTGAGCTTGGAACTCAGCGTGTTGTAGACCTTCTTCAGGTCGTCGGCGGTGCCCGCGTAGAAGTACTCGGCATTGGTCTTGTTGGCGATGGCCTTGAGCGTGTCCTCGTCGAGCCGCACGCGCATCGACCAGCCCTCGAAGCCGATGGTCTCGCCGTCCACCGTGCCCACGCCCACCGTGTAGATGCGCACGCCGCGGTCGGCCGCGGCCTTGGCTGCGTCGAGCGGGTCGACGCCGGTGGTGCGCTGGCCGTCGGTCAGCATGATGATCGCGGCCGAGGTGAACGAGCCGGGCGCCACGGGCGTGAAGTCCTTGAGCTTCTTCTCCGACTGGTCGATGGCCGCGCCGCGCTGGCGGCTCGGCGCGCTGAACTGCTCCACGTCCAGGCCCGCGTCGGGGAACAGCGTGGCCAGCGACACCACGATGGCATTGCCCGTGGCGGTGGCGCGCTGCAGCTGGAAGCTGTCGATGGCGGTCACCAGGTCTTCGTGGTTGGTGGTGGGCAGCTGCGCCACCTGCGCGCTGCCCGCGAAGGCCACCACGCCCACCTTCACGCTGCGCGGCAGGTCCTTGATGAAGCTCTTGGCCGCTTCCTGCGCCGCCACCAGCCGGTTGGGCAGCACGTCGGCCGCGCGCATGCTGCCCGACACGTCCATCGCCAGGATGATGGTCTGCTGGTTCGACGGCAGCACCACCACCGCCATCGGCCGCGCCGCGGCCACCAGCATCGCGGCCATGGCCAGCAGGAACAGCAGCGGCGGAAGATGCCTGCGCAGGCTCTGCGCCGGGCCCATGGCCTCGCGCACGATCGACAGGCTCGCGTAGCGCACCGCCAGCTTCTTCTTGCGCCGCAGCAGCCACAGGTAGAGCAGGATCAGCAGCGGCAAGGCCGCCAGCAGGTAGAGGAATTGAGGCCAGAGAAAGGTCATGCTGCCACCGCCTTCATGCCAGCCGAGCCGCTGCGCGTGCGGCGCTTGCGCAGGTCGGCGAAACGGACGATGGCTTCCACCAGGTCGTCGTTGGTCGAGAGTTCGAGGGCATCGACGCCGGCCTTGGCCAGCGCCGCGCGCAGTGCGGTCTCGCGCTCGGACGCCAGGCGCGCGAAGCGCTTGCGAAAGCCGGCGTCGTGCGTGTCGACCCAGAGCTGCTCGCCGGTCTCGGCATCGCACAGCGGCACCAGGCCCAGGTCGGGCAGCTCGAGCTCGAGCGGATCGAACAGGCGCACGGCAATCACCTCATGGCGTTGCACCAGTTGCCCGAGCGGGCGTTCCCAGCCGGGCTCGCTCAGGAAGTCGGACACCACGAACACGGTGGAGCGCCGGGGCATCAGCGCGGCGGCCGACTTCAGCAGGTCGTCCAGCCGCGTCATGCCTTTTTGCACGGGCGCCACTTCGGCCTGGTCGGCGCGCTTTTCCATTGCGTGCAGCAGGTGCAGCACATGGCGGCGCCCGGTGCGCGGCGGAATCACGGCCTCCAGGTCGTTGCCGTAGACCAGCGCGCCCACCCGGTTGCCGTGCCGCGTGAGCAGCCGCGCCAGCACGCCGACGAAGCCGGCGGAAATCTCGCGCTTGGCCTTCAGGCCCGAGCCGAAGTCCACCGAGCGGCTCAGGTCGAGCACGAACCAGGCGGCCATCTCGCGGTCTTCGGTGAACACGCGCACATGCGGCGTCTGCAGCCGCGCGGTGACGTTCCAGTCAATGTGGCGCACGTCGTCGTGGTGCTGGTATTCGCGCAGGTCGGCCAGGTCGAGCCCGGCACCGCGCATCAGCGTGCGGTAGTCGCCCTGCAGCAGCCCGTCGAGGCGGCGGATCACGGTCCACTCGAGCCGGCGCAGCGCGCGCTCGGTCCCGCCGGCCACGGCCGCTTCGGCGGCCAGCCGTTCGTCGTTGGCGGCCGCGGGGGCCTTACGCCACCAGCTTTTCATGCGATTTCAAGGGGCACACCGCGGAACCGGCTTTGCCGGGCCGCGGGTGTTGCCCCCTGCAAGGGGGGTGGCGAAGCGACACGGCGTGCGCGAAGACTGGGGGTGTGCTCATTTCAGGCCACCAGCTTTTCATGTTCGAGCGGCTTGGGGGGAGCGGGCACTGCACGCATGATCTTCTCGACCAGCCCGTCGGGTGTCAGGCCCTCGGACAAGCCTTCATAGGAAAGCGTCACGCGATGGCGCAGCACATCGGCCACCAGCGCGGTCATGTCTTCGGGCAGCGCATAGCTGCGCCCGCGCAGCAGGGCCAGGGCGCGCGCGCCTTCGGTCAGGCTGATGCTGGCGCGCGGGCTGGCGCCGAAGGTGATGAAGCGGCGCAGGTCCTTCAGGCCGTGCTTCTCGGGCGTGCGCGTGGCCGACACCAGCTTCACCGCGTACTGGATCAGCGAAGGGTCCACATACACGCGGCGCGCCTCGGCCTGCAACGCGGCCAGCTGCTCGGTCGTGGCCACGGCCGTGGCCTCGACCGGCGGGCCGATCACGCGCTGCACGATCACGAACTCTTCCTCGTCGCTCGGGTAGTCGACCAGCACCTTCATCATGAAGCGGTCGACCTGCGCCTCGGGCAGCGGGTAGGTGCCTTCGGTCTCGATGGGGTTCTGCGTGGCCATCACCAGGAAGGGGCGCGGCACCTTGTGCGTTTCGCCGGCAATGGTGACCTGGCGTTCCTGCATCACCTCGAGCAGCGCGCTCTGCACCTTGGCCGGCGCGCGGTTGATTTCGTCGGCCAGCAGCAGGTTGGCGAACACCGGGCCCAGCGAGGTGCTGAACTCGCCCGTCTTCTGGTTGTAGATGCGCGTGCCCACCAGGTCGGCCGGCACCAGGTCGGGCGTGAACTGGATGCGCTTGAAGTGGCCGCGCACCGTGTCGGCCAGCGTCTTGATGGTGAGCGTCTTCGCAAGGCCCGGCACGCCCTCGACCAGCAGGTGCCCGCCCGCGAGCATGGCGACCATCACGCGCTCCAGGAAGCGGTCCTGGCCGACGACCACGCGCTTCACCTCGTAGAGGATCTGCTCCATCAGTTCGGCGGTGCCCGCGGGCGTGGGGTTGGCGGTCTCTGTGCTCATGCGAAGTGCTTTCGTAGAGGGAAAGAAAGAAGGCTCAGAACGGCGGCGAACCCGCGGCGGAGGCGGCGTTCTCGATGGGCACCGCGAAGCCGATGCCGATGAAGGTGCGCTGCTGCGTCGGGTTCAGGATGGCGGTGACGATGCCCAGCACCTCGCCGTCCATGTTGATGAGCGGGCCGCCCGAGTTGCCGGGGTTGGCGGCCGCGTCGAACTGGATCAGGTTGCCGAGTTCCTGCTTGCCCTCGGGCGAGCGGAACGAACGCTTCAGGCCCGACACCACGCCGGCCGACACCGAAGGCCCGATGCCGAACGGAAAGCCCACCGCGGCCACCTGGTCGCCGGGGCGCAGGTCGGCGGTGGAACGCATGGTGGCGGGAATCAGGTCGTCGGGAATCTTCTGTGCCTGCAGCACCGCGAGGTCGTTCTCGGGTTGCACGCCGGTGATGGTGGCCACGGCTTCCAGCCCGTCGTAGAAGGTGACCTTGATCTTGTCGGAGCCCGCGACCACGTGCAGGTTGGTCAGGATCACGCCCTTGTCGACGATCACCACGCCCGTGCCCACGCCGCGCTCGACTTCGTCGCTCGGCCCGCCGTCGTTGGGCGCTTCGGGCGGCTTGCCCTTGGCCACGTTGCGCCCGCGCTTCTGCGTCCTGGCCTCGGGCGTGTGCTTCTCTTCGCCGTAGCTCACCACCCGCACCACCGAAGGCCGGATGATGTCGGCCGCCTTGGCCGCGGGCGAGGGGAGGGTGTTGGTCTGCAGCGTGCGCAGCACGGCCGCGTCGATGTCTTTCTGGGTGAGGGCCTTGGCGCCCGGGCGAGGCGCCCACAGCGCGGCGCCGGTGACCAGCGCGGCCGACAGGACGAAGAGCAGCGCGAAGCTCTTGCGCCCGGGTTGCCAGCCGGTCTTCGAAACGGAGGGGATGGGAGAAATGCGAGAAATGGGCGGTTGGCGGGACGCCGCGGCAACCGCCGTTGCGCCCGCTTCGGACGATGCGAGCCCGCCCGCCTGATCGGCCGCCTGGTCTGCGGCCGGTGGCGGCGTGCGGGGCGAACGGCTGTAGAAAGCTGGCCTGCGCATCGGGGCACCTCCGGCAAAAATATCGCGTGAAGGAGTTCACAGTAGCACGCTTTCCGCGGCTGTGCATCCCTTCGGGCATCATCGTGCGATGGCTACCTTCGTCGATACCCACTGCCATCTGGACGCGCCCGAATTCGGTGCGGAGATGCCCGAGATCCGCGCGCGCGCCGCCGAACAGGGGGTGGCGATGTGCGTCATTCCCGCGGTGGCGGTCTTCAATTTCGCCACCGTGCGCGAGCTGGCGCATGCGCAAGGCGACAGCTACGCGCTGGGCATCCACCCGCTGTGCACCGGCGATGCGAAGGACGAAGACCTCGACACGCTCGACGCCGAACTGAGCGCACGGCGCGACGACCCGCGGCTGGTGGCGGTCGGCGAGATCGGGCTCGACTATTTCGTCGAAGGCCTCGACGGCCCGAAACAGGAGCGTTTTTTTCACACTCAGTTGCAACTGGCACGCAAGCACGGGTTACCCGTGCTGATCCATGTGCGGCGTTCGGTCGACAAGGTGCTCAAGCATTTGCGCCAGACGGCGGGCGGGCGCCCGTGGCTGGGCATCGCGCATGCATTCAACGGCAGCGAGCAGCAGGCGCAGGCCTGCATCGACCTCGGTCTGAGGCTGGGTTTCGGCGGTGCGGCGACCTTCGAGCGTGCCTTGCAATTGCGCAGGCTGGCCGCGAACCTGCCGCTCGCGTCGATCGTCATGGAGACCGATGCGCCCGACATCCAGCCGCACTGGCTCTACCGCACGCAGGCCCAGCGCGACGCGGGCGAGGCGCAGGGCCGCAACGACCCCGGCGAGCTGCCGCGCATCGCGCAGGTGGTGGCCGGGCTGCGGGGCATCGGCATCGAGGAACTGGCCGAAGCCACTACCCGGAATGCGCTCGAAACGCTGCCACGGCTCGAAAGTCTGATGCGCTTGTCGGAACGCCCGCCGCACCCGGCGTAGGCCAATGTCCCGACCTGCAACCAAGTGTGCAGATGCCGTGGATTTGCTGTCATCCTTGAGGTTCGGAAGTTCGTTGCTTAGACCAGTGGCAAGTCAGTCACTTCAAAACTTCATCCAACAAGGAGCCTTTACATGACCACGTCTTTCATTCGCACCATGCCCGTCGTCCTCGCGCTGGCGCTCGCCTCCATCGGCGTGTCGGCCGTGGCTCAGACCGCTGCCCCCGCCACCGCCGAGCCCACCACCACCGAGAAGGTGAAGGAAGCCGGCTCCGACGCTGTCGACGCGACCAAGCGCACCACCAAGAAGGCCGTCAACGCCACCGAAAACGGCAGCAAGAAGGCCTGGAACGCCACCAAGCGCACGACCAAGAAGGCCGTGAACGCCACCGAAAACGGCACCGAAAAGGCATGGGACGCCACCAAGCGCACCACCAAGAAGGCCACCAACGCCACCAAGAACGCGGCCAGCAAGACCGGTGAAGCGGTCGAGAACACCGGCCACAAGGCAGCCGACGGCATGCGCAGCACCGGCGCCGCCATCGGCGAGAAGATTCCCGGCACGGCCGAGAACGAAGCCGCCAAGAAGTAAGCCCGCACAGGCCTCCTGGGCCTGTACCGGTGCCTCGAAAGAACCCGCTTCGGCGGGTTTTTTCATGGGCCGCGAAAGTGGCACGATGCCGTCCATGAATTCTTCCGCCGCGCCTGGTGCCGTGCTCACCGGCCTCGCACCCATCGTCTCGCCGAACACCTCGGTGCTCGTGCTCGGCAGCTTCCCCGGGGTCAAGTCGCTCGAACGGCAGCAGTACTATGCACACCCCCAAAACCAGTTCTGGAAGATCCTGCAAGCCGTGTGGCCCGACATTCCCCAGCCTTCGGGCGCCGACAGCTACGCAGCGCGCTGCCAATGGCTGCTCGACCGCGGCCTGGGCGTGTGGGACGTCTACGGCGCCTGCGAGCGCGAGGGCAGCCTCGACTCGGCGATCCGTTCGCCCGTGGTGAACGACATCGCGGGCCTGCACCTGCCGAAGCTCGCCGCCATTGCGCACAACGGTGGCGAGAGCTTCAAGCACGCACGCCACACGCGCACCCTCGGGGTGCCGGTCCATTCGCTGCCATCCACCAGCCCCGCCAACGCGTCGTGGAGCTTCGAGCGCAAGCTCGCGGCCTGGCGCGAGGTTCTAGTCGCCCACCACCTTCTCTGATGGCATCGAGCAAAACAACCGCCAAACCTCCCGTCCTCCCCGAAGTCAATTTCTCCGACTGGGGCGACATCCGCTACCTCCACCTGGGCACCGAATGGGTCCAGGGCTCGATGAAGCTCGACGCGCCCTTCGAGATCGAACTCGAGTACGTGCAACGCATGATGGCCTGGCTGCTGTTCGCCGACGGCAAGACCGTGGCCAGCCGCCATGCGATGCAGCTCGGCCTGGGCGCGGCCACGCTCACCAAGTTCAGCCGCAAGATCCTGCGCATGCGCACCACCGCGGTCGAGCTCAACCCGCAGGTGGTGTCGGCGTGCCGCGGCTGGTTCAAGCTGCCGCCCGACGACCCGAAGCTGCGCGTGGTGATCGCCGATGCGGCCGCGGAGATCCGCAAGCCCGAGTGGCACGGCACGGTCGACGCGCTGCAGGTCGACCTGTACGACCACGAGGCCGCCGCACCCGTGCTCGACAGCGAAGAGTTCTACGCCGACTGCCGCGCGCTGCTCACCGAGGACGGCTGCATGACCGTCAACCTCTTCGGCCGCTCGTCGAGCTACGAACGCAGCCTCGAGAAAATTGCCGGTGCCTTCGGTGCCAATGCCGTGTGGGCCTTCAAGCCGACGCGTGAAGGCAACACCGTGGTGCTCGCGCAGCGCACCGCGAGCCGGCCCAAGCGCGAGCTGCTGGCCGAGCGCGCACAGACGATACAGACGCGCTGGAACCTGCCCGCGCCCAAGTGGCTGCGCGTGTTCAAGCCGATGCAGGTTTCGTTGTGAAACATCTTCATGCCCCCGGAAGAGGCCTTTACGCTTAACTTCCTACGGAAATCGGTAGTACGGAAGGTGTGCCTTCACTAATGGAATATTGACCGGGGAGGGACCCTCGGCACACGATGGCCCGCCAGTCGATTACCACCGCGTCATCCACCACCCGGGTCATTGCGTGTTCCAAGCCTGCTTTCTATCGCCCTTGCCGAGCGAGCTGCACACCGGCCATGGCGTCGATGTGTCGGGCCAGCCTCTCGTCGGGGCGTCGCCCCGCTTCGTCGGCATGCTCGGCCAGTTGCGCCGCGTGGCGGCCAGCGATGCGCCGGTGCTCGTCGAAGGCGAGACCGGTTGCGGCAAGGAGCTCGCGGCACGCGCGGTGCATGCATGGGGCCAGCGCAGCAAGGGGCCGTTCGTGCCCGTCAACTGCGGCGCGCTGCCCGACCACCTGCTCGAGGCCGAACTCTTCGGCCACGAGCGCGGCGCCTTCACCGATGCCAAGGCCTCGCGCCGCGGCCTCGTGGCCGAGGCCAACGGCGGCACGCTGTTCCTTGACGAGGTCGATGCGCTGAGCGCCAAGGCGCAGGTGGTGCTGCTGCGTTTCGCGCAGGACCAGCGCTACCGGCCGCTGGGCAGCGCGCGCGAGCTGCGCACCGACGTGCGCCTGGTCACCGCCACCAACCAGCCGCTCGACATGGCGGTGGAAGGCGGCTGCTTTCGCGCCGACCTTATGTACCGGCTGAAGATCCTCCACGTGCGCCTGCCCGCGCTGCGCGAACGGCCCGGCGACGCGGAGCTGCTCGCACACCATTTCCTGGAGGCCTTCTGCGCCAAGTACGGCCTGCCAGGGCGCCGCTTCGACGAGGTCACGCTCGAGTGGCTGCGCCGCCAGCCGTGGCCCGGCAACGTGCGCGAGCTCGAGAACTGGGTGCACCGCGAACTGCTGATGGCCGACGGCAACACGGTGGGGCACGCGTCGCATCCGGTGCATCCAGCGCATCCGGCGCTGGGCGACGACCCGATGCGCTGGCACACCAGTGGCCCCGCCAACTTCCAGGACGCCAAGGCCGAGGCGGTGCGCATGTTCGAGCGCGACTACGTGGTCAACGTGCTGCGCCAGTCCGGCGGCAACGTCACGCAGGCCGCGCGCATCGCGGGCAAGGAGCGGCGCGCGTTCGGCAAGCTGCTGAAGAAGTACGGCATCGACCGCCACGGCGTGGCCGAGGCCGGCTAGCGCCGCTGCCTGCCTTCGGTTGCCTTCAGGGCGGTCCCAGGAAGATGTCCTGGATCACGTCGCGGTAGCTCGCCAGTTCGGCCGCGCGCGCCGTGGCCGCGGTGCCGCGCAGGTCGGTGCTGCGCGTGTTGGTCGCCACCTCGACCGTGATGACGCTCATCGACGGCCGGTCGGTGGCGCGGCCTTCGGTGATGTCCTGCGGTCCCCAGCCGCCCAGCGAGGTGCCGCCCGGCGTCGCGCCGCTCCAGCCGGTGGTCGGCGTGCCGCCCAGGTGGTTGCCCCGCACGCCGCGGCCGAAGCCGCGACGGGCCATGTCGCCCGCCATCGCCAGCGCGAGCGCCTGGTCGCTCGCGGTGCGCGCGGCCGCCAGC
This sequence comes from Variovorax sp. OK212, assembly GCF_900112425.1. GTDB lineage: Bacteria > Pseudomonadota > Gammaproteobacteria > Burkholderiales > Burkholderiaceae_C > Variovorax. The sequence continues at coordinate 724,052 of NZ_FOLP01000001.1, forward strand.
GTTTCCAGCAGCGCCACGCCGGCCGTGCTGCCGGCCCGCGTGCGCGCCGCGGCCGACACCGTGTGCGCGTCGCTGAAGATGCCGGCCGCGCTGCGCGTGCTCGAGCCGTGCACGCTCGCGATGCGGCTCGGGCGGAAGCGCTCGACGAGCCGCATCAGCGCGATGTTCTCCGGCAGGATCGCCCGTGCCGGCGAGCCCGCGTCCACCGGCGTGCCCGCGTCCACCGGCGAGCCCGCGTCCACCGGCGTGCCGCTCGCGGGCGTGGCCGCGTCGAGGCCCTGGCCGGGGCTCGGAAAGTTGCGGTTGGTGGGGGTGCTGCCTTCACGCGTGCGCGTGGCCGCGTTGTCGGGGAAGAGCGTGGGCACGACGATGACCGTGTAGTACGGCCGCAGCAGCGCGTTGTGCAGCGTCTGGATCAGCATCCGAGCCACCTCGATGCCGCCTTGCTCCGAGCCGTGCACGCCCGCGATGACCAGCGCGCGCTCGTCGCTGGTGCCCGGAAAGAAGAAGGCATCGACCGAGCGCCCGCCCGCCGTGGTGAGCAGCGACGCGCGGATGCCGCCGCGCTCCTCGGCCCAGCCGTGGTCGCGCTGGCGCCGCCGGCGCTCGTCGAGGTCGGCCGTGGGCCACAGCGGCTCGGGGCCGTTGCGCACGATGGCCCGCGCCAGCCACAGGTCGTCGGAGCCGGCCGCGAAGATGCGCTCCAGCAGCCGGTCGAGGTCCGCATCGGCCACCGGCGACTGCGCGCGCAGCGCGTCGAACACGCCGCCCTTGTCGGCGGCCGAGAGCCAGATCGCATCGACGCTGTCGGACAGCGGGCTCGCGAGCAACGCGTCGGCCGCGGGGCGGTGCTTGATGGGCTGGGGGTTCAGGCCGAAGGCGAAGCGCGCGGCGGCGTGATCGGCTTCGCGCTCCGCGCCGGCGTCGTGTGCCGTGCCCTTGCTTTCACGCGGGCCCCTGTTGCGAAGTTGCGCGACGTGCGCCAGTTCATGCGCCAGCAGGAAGCGGCCGCCGATGCGCTCGGCGGAAGGCATGGTGCCGCCGAGCATCACGGCCTCGTCCGAGGCGAACGCGCGAGCGCCCGCGCGCCGCGCCGCTGCGTCGCCGGCATGCACGCGCACCGTGTCCAGCGGCAGGCCCAGCCCGCGTTCGAGCGGCGTGCGAAGCGCAGCCGGCAAGGGCGTGCCTTGCCGCGCCGCCGCGCAGCGCGGGCACGAGCCGCCGCAGGCACAGGCGCCGGCGGTGCGTGGCGGATCTGCAGCGGTGTTCGAGGCGGCCATGCCCGCATCCCGCGGGCGCGGCGGTGCCGCCACGGCCTGCCGCTTCGATGCCGGTGAAGGGCCTGTGCCGCCGTGGCGGCTTGCGCGGCCTGCGCGCCCGCTAGCGGAATTCAAGCTGGAAGCTCTCCGCCGCCATCGAGCCGGGCGCGTCATCGCCGTGCGCCGTCTCCTGTCCGTCCGGGCCCACCCAGCGCTGCGGAAAGTGCATGCGCAGCGTGTGCGGCGTGGGCTCGCCCGCGTGCAGGCCCAGCAGCACCCACAGGTCGCAAGGGGCCGCGATGCCGTTCGGGTTTTCGGTGTGCGAGATGTTGAAGTCGATCGACCAGGCCGTGCCGCCCGCGTCGAGCCGCACCGGCGTGGCCGTGTCGGTGGTGAAGAAGCGGCCCGGCACGCGCCCCACCAGCCAGCCGCCGTGCAGCGACGCGGCCGACACCGGCACCGAGGGCGTGAGCCCGATGAAGCTGCCGCCGGCCAGGGTCGCGGCAAGCTGCGCGCCGGGCACCACGCGCACGCGGATCTCGTGCGCGCCCGAGGCGGGCCGCAACAGCGCCAGCAGATCGATCGCCAGGTGCGCGGCGGGCGGATGCACGAAGCCGTGGCCCTCGATGGCTTCGAACGGAAAGGTGGCGGCGGTCATGGCGTGTGCTCGCTCAGGCCACGCGGGTGTCGCCGCTGGGCGTGGGGAAATCGCCCACCGGGCACTCGGGAAAGTCGGGCCCGGCCTCGAAGTCGTAGCCGGTGGTGGTGCGGTCGGTGCGCAGCGTTGTCGCGAAGGCCTGCGATGGGAACGACCGGCAGTCGGGCGACACCGCCACCATCGGGTCGAACGCATGCGTGGTGCCGTTGTAGTTGCGCGTGAAGCCGTAGGTGACGCAGCCGAGCACGCGGTCGGGCGCGTTGTTCTTCACGCACGACACGCAGGTCTCGGCCATCCAGCTCAGGCTGGTGGCACCCAGCATGCCGGGGGTGCGGTACGGAATGTCGTAGATCGACTCGGTGCTGGTGATGCGCTCGCCCGCGTCGGGCAACGGAAAGCCGGTGGGAATCTGGTGCTCGCCCTGGCCCGCCAGGTACGGCCCCGAGGGCGTGCCGTAGAAGGGCTGCGCGCTGTTGGGGTCGTTGTCGACGAAGTCGGAGCGGCCGCGCGCGTCGTACGGATGCGTGCTGTTGATGATCTGGATCATGTGGAACGCATCGCAGTGGCAGCCGTTGCCGGCCGCGGGCTGGTGCGCGTCGGCCATGAAGTGCAGCTCGGCCGCGATGCCCGAGGCCAGCGCGCTGCCGGCCGCCGCCGGGCCGCGGCGCACGTCGGTGTACGCCAGCGGCATGGCATGCAGCGTGCCCACGTGCTGGAAGCAGCACGAGACGGGGCACGACACCGCCGCGCGGCGCTGCGTGGGCGAGGGCGGGCCGATGAAGTCGGCGGGCAGCACCTGGACGGTGGGCGCGCGCTGCAGCGAGAAGAGGCCTTCGCCGCGCGATTGCTGCACCACGTGCGCGAGTTCGTGCGCGAGCAGGCGCTTGCCGCTGCTGCTGGCGGGCGCATATTCGCCGGGGCCGAACACGATGTCGTGGCCCACCGTGTAGGCCCGCGCGCTGACGCCCGCCGCACTGCGGGCCGCTTCGCTGCCGGTGTGCACGCGCACCGCGCCGAAGTCGGCACCGAAGCCCGACTCCATGAAGCTGCGCGTGGCCGCGTCGAGCGGCCGGGCGGTGGAGCGCAGGCCGCCGCTGTCGAGCCCGTGGGGTGCGCGCGCCGGCCCGTCGGATCGCGCCGCGCGTTGCAGCCCCACGCCGCGCGACGAAGCCCCCGGCGCCCGGCCGCCCGCGACGATGCGCGCGGCGACGGCGTCGGCCTCGCGCTCGTGAAAGTCGCCGGGCTGGCTCACCGCCGGGCCGTGCGCGGTGTTCGCAGACTTCTCCGGCCTGGCCTTGCAGCGCGGGCATCCGCCGCCGCACGAACACGCCGCGGGCGCGCGCTGCGGCGCCGGCCGGCTCGCGCCCGGAATGTGCCACTCGCGGCGCTGCGTGCGGGTGGGCGCGTGCATGGCCGCCGCCGTGCGGCGCGGCGTGCCGGCGCTGGATTTCTTCGTGGCTGCTTGAAGGTCTGCCATGGCGAAAGCCTCAGGGTTTGGACGCGTCCCACGCGAAATGCGCGTAGGAATCGGCGTTGTCCATCGCATCGCCGACGGACATGCCGGCGTACTTGGCGGTCTCCCATTCGTAAGCGTTGTCGTCGGCGCCGACCACGTCGTGCGCCAGCTCGTGGATCACCGTGCTGGCCTGCAGGTCGGGTGCCGAGTTGAACCAGTACGGGCACACATGCAGGTCGCTCCACACGGTATACACGTAAGCCAGCACGTCCTTGTCACACGAGGTTTCGCACTGGAAGTCGATGGCCTGGCGGATCGCGCCGTCGAGCTTGCGGTAGCGCGCCAGGATCGTCGCGATGTCCTTGCTGTAGGTGGTGTGGAAGTGCCGCGTGAGCAGCGTGGCGACCGGCGCCGGTATCGGGCTGGGCAGCATGCCCAGTCCCGTCACCACGTTGGCGAGCCAGCTGGCGCCCAGGGTGCGCGCCGCGTTGGCGGCGGGCCTCCAGTTGGCGGGGCAGTCGGTGAAGGTGTTGGCCGAGCCCGCGGGGCCGTGCACCACGCCGTTGCGGCGCTCGCCGCTTTGCTGCCTGGCGGCGCAGCGCGGGCAGGTGCCGCCGCATGCGCATGACGATGGAGAAGACGACGAGGCAGATGAAGAAGGCTGCGCGGCGCGCGCGACCGAACCCGTGGCGCCTCGTGCGCGCCGCGGCTCGCTCGTGCCCCTGTACGCGGATTGGAAGACCGGCATCGCGTTCTCCTTCGGCACCTGCTCAGGGCTTCTTCTTCGGGCTCTTCTTCGCCGCCGAGCGGCCCACGGGCCGCACCGGTGTCACGGGCGACGGTGGCGGTGCGGGCGGGGGACTGGCCGCCAGGATGCGCTTCGCGCGCTCGATCAGCGTGGCGGCCATCTGCTTGTCGCCCAACGCGTCGGCCAGCTTGGCGGGTGCGATCTCCACCACGCCCTCGACATCGACGATGCCTGCTGCATTGAGCCGCTTTCGCGTGGCTTCGTCAACGTCCAGCTTCTCCAGCGGCGTGCGCACCTTGGGTGCGGGTGGTGCGGGGGGCGTGGGGGGTGTGGGGGCCGGCGGCGTCGGTGCAGGCGGAGCGGGCGGAGCGGGCGGCGAAGGTGGCGGCGGCGGTGGTGGTGTCGGTGTGCCGGGCGCCGTCCGCGTCCCGAAGATCACCGTGCCGTCCACCGCGACCGACTTCGGCACGATGCGCACCGGCCCGGTCAGCGTCACCTGCACGTTGGCACCGGGGCCGAGGCGCACCGGGTCCTTGCCGCGCACGATCTCCTGCTTGCCGGCCGCGTCGGTCACGCGCAGGAACAGGTCGCCCTCCTTCTCCAGCACGGCCGCCTGCTTGGGGTCGTACACGGCCGAGAAGGCGCCCGCCGCGTCGGTGGTGCCCACCACGTCGACCTGCGTGCCGTTGGCGCGCAGCAGGCCCATCACGTAGCCCTGCTGGCCCTGGCCGCGCGCGTTGACGAAGCGCCCGCCCAGCGTGGCGCCGCCGTCCACCGCCGTGGGCACCTGCACCGTCGCCACCTCGGCGCTGCTGGCGATGACCTGCGAGGTCTGCGCGCCCGCGTCGGCCTGCGCCTGCAGCGCCTGCGCCATCGGGTGGTCCGCGCCCAGCTTCACCGACAGGCGCTGCGCCTCGTAGCTGTAGGCCTTGGTGGTGGCCACGTGCGTCTCGTTGGCCACGGCCATCGAGCGCGCGGCGTACTGGCGCGAGAGGTTGCCCATCTCGGCCGTGGTGAAGGCGTTGTCGGGCAGCGTGCCGCCCAGCTCGCGCGCGTTGGCCGAGAGCGATTGCGTGGCGAACTGCGCCAGCCCCGCGCCGTTGCCGAAGGTGCGCTCGCAGAACGTCGCGTCGAGCACCTGGTTGGGCGTGTCGACCGTCGGCAGCGGGTTGGCGCCGACGCGCGCGGGCCGCGCCACGATGCAGTGGTCGGCCTGGTTGAGCGCGGTGATGTTGGTGCGAAAGCCCTGCGTGAGCGCCGAGATGGTGTGGTTCGCGTCCTCGCGAAAGCGCGAGCCGGTGGCGCGCACCGTGTCGCCCATCAGCACCGCGTTGGCCAGGAAGGGCTCGCGCCGGAACACCGACGAGGTGTTGGCCGAGTAGCCCAGGTCGTCGAAGCACAGCAGCGCCTGCGAGGTGAGCGAACGGTTCACGCTGCCCAGGCGCACGTAGTTGTCGTCGAACAGCGTCTCGCCGCCCGGCAGCACCAGCTCGGCGCGCGCCGCGTAGGCATTGGCGTTGTCGAAGTACTTGCCCAGCGTGCGCGCCAGCAGCCGGTGGATGCCGCCCAGGTTGAACAGCAGCACGCCGCCCACCACGGTGTCGAGCAGCCCGAAGCGCCCGCTGTACTCGCTGTTGAGGTGGTTGTTGGCGATCGACACCGGCCCGAAGGCGTAGCTGGTGAGCGCGCGGCCGGCCGGCTGGTCCACGCGGTTGTCGTGCACGCGCAGCGCCGGCTTGCGCCCGCTGGAAGCGGCGAACTGCGAGGTCAGCGCGCCCGCGAAGCGGATGTAGAAACCGCCGCGAAGGCCCTGCAGGCGGTTGTCGTCGGCGCCGACGGCCACCGTGCCGTTGGCGGCCAGCACGTTGTCGGTGATCTCCAGGTCGTTGCCGTAGCCCACGAACACGCCGCACACCGGGTCGATGGCGTTGGGGCCGTTCCCGTACACGTGGTTGCCCGAGATCACCACCGACTCGACGATGGCCAGCGACACGCCGCCGCGCCCGATCACCTGCGCGTCCTTGCGCATCGCGTCGGTGAAGGGGTTGCGCAGGTTGTCGTGCAGCCGGTTGGCCAGGATGGTCATGTCGCGCACCAGGTCGGTGGCGCGCAGCAGCGGCGTCAGCGCGAGGTTGAGGATGGCGGTGTCGATGTACGCCAGCAGCGCGCCCTTGGGGTCGTTGGCGGGCACGGCCGGCGTCTTCGCGCCGAGCGTGGCGCCCTCGCGCAGCGCGAAGCCGATGCCCGACAGGCCCATCATCGAGATGTCGTTGTCCTCGATGCCGATCTCGTGCAGGAAGCCGCGCCTGGCCGCCGCCGCGTTCACCGCGCGCGGCGCGACGGTCACGGCGTTCACCAGCACGCCGTCGGCATCGCGCGCCTCGGCCACGCGCAGTACGCGGTACTGCGGCGACACGTCCAGCGTGTAGGCGCCCGCGGCGGTCTTCACGCTGGCCATGCCCTGCGCGTCGCTGCGGTCGGTGGCGGTGGTGTCGGCCTCCAGGTACACGTCGACGTCGGGCACGGGCTTGCCCTTCTCGTCCTGCACCAGCGCGATGAACTGGCCGTTGGCCGTGACGTTCACCGCGGCGGCCGGGGCTTCGGGTTCGGCCGCCGCGGTGGCGGTCGAGAGCGAGGTGCTCAGGCTGTTGGTGCCTGTGTTCGCGTTGTTGTTCGTGCGAAGGATGATCACCGGCGGCGGCGGATCGATGTCGCCGCCCAGCGTGACGCCGTTGCCCCCGCCGCCCACGACGCGGTTCTCCAGGATGCGCACGCGCTCCGAGCCCTGGCGCACGTGGATGCCGCCAAAGGCGCGGTACGGCTGCCTGGGCACCAGCTTCACCAGCGCGAAGGCCCACACCTTGAAGGCGTAGAGCAGCACCAGCCTGGGAAAGCGGTAGATCACCTGCGGCCGCGCGCACGGGTCGGCCGGGTCGCGCGTCGGGTCGTCGTCGGGCGTGTCGGGGTCGTTGGGCGTGTCGTCCACGAAGGGCAGCAGCACCAGCGTGTTGCGCTCGATCAGCACGTCGTCGGCGTTGATCGAGATGGTGGCGCGCCCGTCCACCGTGTCGAGCAGGTGCAGCCGGTTGTCGTCGATCTTCAGCTCGGCCGCCTGCGTCGCGCGGATGGCGTTGGTGCGCGCGATGATGCGGCAGCCGTGCACGCGCAGGTCGCGGCAGCTGCCTTCGGCGCTGCCCTCGATGGCCACGGCAATGCCGTCGTAGGTGACGAGGTCGAGCTCGCGCACCTCGATGCCGTCGCAGTCGGTGAACGACAGGATCGGCAGCGCGCGCGTGTCGGTGCGCGGCAGCACGATGGAACGGCGCGCGCAGCCGTGGATCACCACGTTGCGCCGGCCCGTGAGCGCGAGGTTGGCGCGGTGCAGGCCGGGCAGCAGGCACAGCTCGCCGCCGGCCAGCGGCAGGTGGCGCGCGGCCTCCTCGAGTTCGTTGAAGTCGCCGAAGCTCGACACGCCGTCGCCGATGAGGAAGGTGCAGCAGATCTTCTGGTTGGTGAGCGGGCGAAAGCGCTTGCGGCAGTCTTCGATGGCGCCCGAGATGTCGGTGTTGCGCCGCCCGGTCCAGTCGATCTCGGCGAGCGCCACGCGGTGGTAGACGATGCCCACGGGCGGCGCATCGTTCACCAGCACGGCGGGGTTGGCGATTTCGCCCGCGCGCACCGCGAAGGTCCAGTAGTCGCCCGCGCGGTAGTTGCCTGCGGCCGGTGCGTCGAACTGCAGGCGGATGCCGTCGCGCAGCTCCACCGGATCGGCCGCATCGGTGAAGGCCGCGATGTCCTCGATGCCGTTCCACAGCCGGAAGAACACCGAGTCGGTGGTCGAGGGCAGGGCGCCGAACACGGGCGGCACGGCCAGCTCGAGGTCGTGGTCGGTGGTGAGCGTGGCCATGGCGCCGCAGCTCACCTGCCAGGCGCCGACGGCCTCGTCGTACTGCAGGGCTTCGAGGTAGAAGGCGTTCAGGCCCGAATGGATGACCGCCGCGCGCCCCGCGTCGATGGTCACGCGCGGCGGGTTCACCGTGGCGTCGAAGCGCCCGCGCCCCGCGAGCCCGCCGTTCCACTGCGACCACTTGAAGCGCGGCGCGCCCGCCGCGCCCGCCGTGGTGTCGGCGATCTCGATGCGGTAAAGGTTGTGCTCGAAGCCCGTGTAGCCGCCGCCGCCCACCACGGGGCAATCGCCCGCGATGGCGATCACCGGCGCCAGCGAGGCGGTGAGCCGGCCCTTGGCCGAGAGGTCGTCGCGCAGCTTGGCGCGGACCGTGTCGCAGTCTTCGTCCGGCCCCAGGCGCAGCAGGCGGATGCGGCAGTTGACGTAGGCGCGCTCGGTGGTGTCGGGCCCGCCGAGCGCGGGCTCGATGAGCCGCTCGGGGTACTGGAAGCCGTGCAGCGATTCTTCCGACACCTCCAGGATCACCGCGTCGCGGACGTTGTCGTCGATGCTGTCGGCCGTGGGCAGCGGGCTCGACAGCGGCGGGCCGAAGTACAGCGCCGTGCGCTCGACCAGCGCGGCGGGGTCCGCGGCGGCGCCGGCCAGCCGCGCCAGGATGCCGTCGGCCCATGCGCGCCCCGGGTGCAGCTGCACATGCACCTGCCCGTCGACCACCGCGGCCGACTGCACCTTGAAGCCGTCGGGCTCGGTGGCCGGCACCGCGCACACGCCTGCACCGATGATGTCGCGCCCGGCCTGGCCCTGCCAGCCGAGCTCGAGCAACTGGGCGTCGGTGAAGTCGGTGTCCAGCGACACGCGGCCCTGCTGGTGCAGCACGCCGTTGACGTTGCGCAGCACGCCGTTGGCCGCGGGCGCCACGCCGCGCTCGTGCGCATGCGGGTCGAAGTCGAGGTTGGAGAAGTCGCCTTGCATGAGAGCCCCCTCGTTGTGTCTACGTCACCGGCACGACCAGCGGCCGCACGCCGACCGGCATGAACTCGCGCAGCCGCACCTGAAGATTGGTCCACTTGTGCGCTTCGAGCAGGAAGCCGAAGGCGCCCATCGCGTCGTCGTCGGGCCCGCGCGTGCGAATGCGCACGTCGCTGCCGCGCGCCAGCTGCGCGTAGCCCGGGTCGCCGAAGCGCTCGGCCGTGAAGGCCAGCCGGGCACCGCCCGCGTCGTCCCCCCCGTGCAGGCAGAAGTGGTTGGGCGGCAGCCGGTCGGCGTCGCCGCTGAACCAGCTCCACTTGAGGCAGCCGTGCTGGTTGTCGAGCACCTCGAAGCGCTGCGCGAACAGCCCGCCCGCGCCGCCCACCCGGCTCACGCGCACCGGGCCGAAGGCGGTGAGGCCCTGGAACTGCAGCGGCGCGGCCCAGCCGTTCGCGGGGTCGGTAGCGCCGCCGATGGCAAAGCTGCCGTTGGCCGGGTCGCCCACGCCGAGGCCGGCGTCCACGATGCTGTCGGCGATGTCCAGGCGGTAGCGCTCGTCCACCGCGATCGCGCCGGTCACCGAGCGCTGCACCACGATGTCGGGCGTCGGAGCGAAGGCGTCGCGGTCGGCCGCCTGCGTGAAGCCGTAGCCGTCTTCCAGGTGCAGCGCGGGCGTCATCGGCGCGCGGCTGTCGTCGCGCAATGCGTGGCCGCCGGGGTCGAGCGTGCAACCGATGATTTCGAGCCGCGCAAGGGCAGCGCGGCCGATGAGCGCGCTGCCGGCCGCAAAGCCCGCGCCGGGCGCGAGGTGCAGGCCTTCGAGGCGCACCGCGGGCGCGTCGAGCGTGGCGTCCACCGCGTCGACCGGCCTGAACCCGAGCGCTCGTGCGAGCACGATCACGGGCCGGTGCCCGTCGGCCGCGCGCAGCGTGAGCGAATGCGCGAGCCGCACCGACACGCCACCGTCGATCGCCGTGCCCGCGAGCGCGCCGATGTCCAGCGGGTGCACGCCGCTGTCCTGGATCTCGATGACCACCGGCTGCGTGGCGGCATCGAGGTTGTCCATCTGCGCCTGCAGCGAGGTGCCGCCGGGCAGCGCGCTGGCCTCGCGCACCTCGGCGCCGGTGCGATCGAAGGGCGCGCGCACCACCGGGTGCGCGCCGACCGGGCCGGGGCTTGCATAGGTGAAGCTGGTGTACAGGTGCGGCACGGCGCCGGTGGCCAGCGCGTCGCGCTGCGCCGCCGTGCCCACGCCGATCAGCAGGCGGCCGATGTCGGGGTCGATCACGATCTCGCCGTCGGCCACCGGCCGGCGCAGGCCGGTTTCCCAGGCGCAGAGGTTGTCGCCGCGGAACTGCCAGGCGGTGGCTGCGAAGGCGGCCTGCGCCGACTGCGGCAGGAAGATGTTCAGGCCCACGTTCGCCAGGTCGAGCCCGGTGGGCGGCGCGGCCGTGTCGTCGAAGAAGTCGACGCGCACATAGGCGTCGGGGTGGCCGGCCGGCGCGCCGGTGGTGATGCGCGCGTCGCGCATCAGGTCGGGCACGGCGTCGGGCTGCGTGAGCGGCGCGACCACGCCGCCCGACGCGCCCAGGTCGAGGTCGGCGGGCCGCGCGATGTTGAAGAGCTGCACCGGCCGGTCCAGCGGGTGCAGGTCGAGCCGGACGACGAAGCGCGCGAGCGGCACGGGCTGCGCGCCGAGGTCGGTGACGCCCTTCACCAGCGGCGGCAGCGCAGGCCATTGCCAGGCCGCGAGCCGCCATAAGAAGATCGCCAGGTTCGGCAGGTTGACGTGGCGCACGTCGTCGACCGCGGGCTTCACGTCGGCGGTGTACGCGAAGCTGTCGAAGGGCGTGCCCAGCAACGCCAGCGAGGCCGGGTCGCGAACCGGCGCGGTGCCGCCGCGCGGGACCATGAAGCGCGTGATGCTCTCGCTGCCCCACGGCGGCAGCCCGCCCGCGTCGGGCCGCTGGTGGTTCAGGTGCTGGCGCCAGCCCAGGTTTTCGCGCAGCTCCACGCCGCGGCAGGCCCAGCCCGTGAGGTCGGCCGCCAGCCGCTCGATGGCGCCCAGCGTGCCCTTGCGGCGGCGCAGCGCAATGGTGTCGGCCACGTCGGCGCGCAGCGTGCGCGGCTCGCCCTTCAGGTGCGTGGTGCCGAGCAGGTCGCCGAGGTAGGGCACCACCCAGTCTTCGCAGGTGTCGATGAACAGGTTGTCGTAGAGCCGGCCGATGTCGTCGTGCAGCGCGCCGAAGGCCTCCTCGATGGCGCCGAGGTAGGCGCGCAGCGGGTAGGCGGGCGACTGCTCCGCGTCGCGCGTGCGGTAGATCTCGGGCAGGCGGTCGAAGAGCGGGACGGTGGGTGTGCTCATGCGGACGCTCCCTGTCTTTCTCCTTCTCCCCAGATGGGGAAGGAGTGGGGCCCTTGTCTTTCTCCCTCCCCTTCCGGGGGAGGGCAGGGGTGGGGGCCAGCGGCGCATCCACGGGGCGCCCTGCCTGCCCCCATCCCAACCTTCCCCCAGCGGGGGAAGAAGCAAGACCGAACGGTGAGGCGGTGGGTGTTCATGCGCATTCCCCCGCCGACGGTTCGACCGCCGGCGTCAGCGTGAGGTGCGCGGGCAGCAGCTGCAGCAGCTCGCGCGGCGTGCACGGCAGCAGCGCGGCCAGGGGGCGCGGCGGGTTGGGCGGCAGCGGCGTCGTCACATCGACCACCCCCGCGGCGAAGCGTCCCATCGCAACCACGCGGCACCACAGCACGCCGGGCACGTTCTGCAGCCGGCCTTCGATGCGGCTCGCGTACTCGCGCTCGCCGAGGCGGCGCGCGCGCAGGCCGAACAGGCCGGTGCGCTCGTTGTCGGCATCGCCCGCCAGCCCCATCGCCGCGCGCAGGCCAGCAGCGACGTCTTCCGCGCGGTAGCTCGGGTCGCGCGCATAGGTCAGGTCGGCGAACACGTAGCGCAGCAGGGCCTGCTGCACGATCACCGGAAAGCGGTCGGGCCCGCGGCAGCGCTGCGCATGGGCGAGCGTGGCGCGCACGTCCGCGAACTCGGCCTCGCGACCGGCTTCGAGCAGCACGCGCAGGATCACCGCGGGCACGCCCTGGTACAGGTCCCAGGCCGCGGTCGCCGTCGTCACGCCGGGCACCGACAGCGTCTCTGTCTCGAAGTCGCGCAGGCTCACGAGGCGCCCCAGGCTCTGCACCTTGCCCGGTGCGGCCTCGCGGGCCTTCTCCTGGTCCTCGGGGTCGGCACCGCCCGAGACGATGCCGGCCAGCGACACCTTGTCGAAGCCGTCGGGCCGCTCGCTCGACGAGGGCGTGGCGCCGGGCTTCACGGGTCCGCGCGCACCCGTGCCGCTGCGGTAGCGCGCCACCACGTTCTTCACGCCCGACGGCAGGCGCGCGCCCATCTCGCCGTCGCCGAACTGCACGAAGCTGCGGTTCTCGGCGTCCTCGCGCACGATGTAGATCTCTTCCTGCGGACCGTGGCCGAAGAAGCTGTCGACGCGCGTCCACAGCCGCGCGCCGACCCAGACCTCGAGGAAGGGCGTCTGCGGCGGCACGGCGCCGTTCGACAGCCAGTAGGTCAGCGGCGACCTGGGCAGTGCGAAGGTCTGCAGCGGCTGCCGCGCGTCGCCGTTGCCGAGCACCGCGTCGGCTTCCTGCTTGCCCTGCGTGGCGTCGGCGAGGTTGCCGAACACGGTGACAGGCGGCTTCGTCTCGTCGAAGTCGGCGCGCGTGAAGGGCGCTGGCGCGCGGTCGAACGACAGCGGCCACATGCGTGCCGGGTCTGGCGCTGCCTGCGAGAAGTCCGCGGGCCCATTGGTGCATGTCAGTTCCACGCTGCGGCCGTCCGCATGCGACAGATACAGCTTGCGCCCCGCCAGCGCCCTGGCCTGCGCCGCGCTGCCGTAGAAGTTCAGCGCCTGCGTGCCGTTGGCGAAGGCCGTGCCGGCGAAGGCGGGCAGCGGGCGCAGCTGCAGCATCGGCCCCTTGGTCTCGTGCAGCCGCAGCGTGCGCAGGTCGGCCAGCGCCGGGAAGGCGGGAAAGGCCGAGGTCCAGTCGGGGGCGATGGCGCGGTCCAGCCGCACGAAGCTCGCGGGCATGTTGAGGTTGCCCCAGCGCGCGGGCTGCGAGCGCACCGTGGCCAGGGTGCGCGTCACCGCGATGGGGAACCCGACCGTGCCGGTGATGAGCGCCGTGCCACCCGCGGCCAGGTCGTGCACCTCCTGCTCCAGCGGAAAGGTCTGCGGGTCGAGCACCATGTACGGGCTGGTGTAGCTGACGGTCGCCTTCGTGCCGCGCACGAAGGGCGTGGTGCTCACCGTGGTGACGGGCGCGCTGCCGCCGGTGCTTTCCACGAACTGCGGCGGCGCGCTCGCGCCGAAATGGCGAAAGCTGCGCCCCAGCAGGAAGGCGCGGCAATGCGTGAACCAGCCGTGCGTGAAGTTGCCCGCCAGCGTGAGGATCACGCGGCCGAGCTGGCGCTCGACCTTCTCCACGACCACGATCTCTTCGCAGCTCTGGTTCAGCGTCCAGCCCAGCGCCAGCTGGAACTGCAGGCCCAGCAGGCTCTCCTCGGGCACCAGCACCAGCCGGTCGCCCTTCTTGAGTTCCACCGCCTCGAGCGAGGCCGAGTCGTCCGCGCCGCCCACCGTGGCCAGCTCCACGCGCGCCTGCCCCGCGCCGATGATCCAGCCGTACTGCCGCTGGCGGTACAGGTTGAAGCGACCGAGGTGCGGCCAGGCGACGAGCTCGCCGGTGGTCTGGAAGTCGGCCGGCGCGCTCACGTCGCGCAGGTCGGCCTTCACCGGGAAGCCCACGCGCAGCGTCACCGGCTGCGTGCCGCGCGCCTCGAACGCGAAGGTGGCGCGCCCGCCGATGCCGGGCGCGAGCCGGTAGCCCGTGAGCCGCACCAGGTCGGCCACGCTGCTGCGCCAGGCGGCGGTGCGCAGGTAGGCCTCGTTGGCGTAGTGCTCCTGGTAGAAGCTCAGGATGTCGCCGAGCACGGCCGCGCCTTGCAGCAGCGCGATGGCCGGGTCGTCGGGGTCGCGGTGCGTCCATTCGGCCAGTTCGGGCGCGGCGTCGATGTGGCGCGTCATGGCCTCCACGAAGTCCGGGTAGCGGCCGATGCGCCACGCGATGCGCGGCAGGCCGGGCCGGTTGAAGGGCAGCCGCGGAAACTGGAAGTCGTCGGTGATGAGCGGATCGCAGGCCATGGCTATTGCCTCCCGCCCTTCACCTCGATGCGCACCAGGCCGCGCTCGAGGTGGTCGGGGTCGTTGGCGCAGAGCACCACTTCGTCGAAGCCCATCTCAAGCACCTCGGTGCCGGGCACGCCGGGCGTGGGCGCGTCGAAGCGTTTCATGGTGACCGACACCAGGTGCTCGACGCCGGCCACGCGGTGCACGCGGCCTTCGACGGCGCTGCGGTGCAGGTCCTGCCCGAAGGTCCACGCGTCGGGGTGGAAGAAGCCGGGCCGGCCGTCGGCGGTGTGGCCGTCGCAGAACTCCTGCTCGAGCACGAAGCGCAGGTCTTCGACCCACTGGTCGGGCTGCGCGCACACCACGATGCGCAGCTCGATGGGGATGTAGTGGGGCGGGCGAAGCTCCAGGTCTTCGCCGATCAGGCGCACCGCCTCCAGGTGCGCGGCCACGTCGGCGCGCAAGGCGTCGTCGAGCGTGGTGCTGCCCGCGGGGTCGATCACCACGCGCACGGTGCGCCAGCTGCCGGTCCAGGCGTAGCGGGCCACGGCGCGCGACACGCGCGGCACCTCTTCGGCGCGGCGCACGTAGTCGGCCAGCGTAACGGCGCGCAGCTGGCGCGCCCGGTAGGCCTCGGGCGCGTTGCGGCGGATGCGCTCGGGCAGCTCGGGGTCGCGGCCGTCGGTCACGTCGAAGGGGTTCCAGGCGTCGGTGAACGCGCCCTGGAGCGCCCCGGCCAGGTCGGCGAGGTTCACGAGCTGGTCGGCGCCCACGTTGCCTGCGTGGCCGCCACCGGCCTGGCCGGTCTGGTACTGCGTGTGCAGCTCGGCGCCGAAGGGCAGCAGCTGGCCGTTGACGCCGTTGCCCAGGCGCAGCGTGCTGCGCCGCCGCTCGTCGGTCTCGACCATGAAGCGGCGCCCGAACGAGGCCGAGTCGTCGCTGTGCACCAGGCTCTCGGTCTCGCTCCACGCCTGCGTCTCGATGCCGGTGACCACGCTCACCTGCAGCGTGGAACGCGCGGGCACTTCGCCGTCGACGGCGCCGTCCATCGGCGGGGGCAGGTAGGCCAGCGGGCCTTCGGGCAACGGCGCGAGCACCCAGTCGTTCGGGTCGCCGTGGCGCTCCAGCCGCTGGTAGTAGCGGTGCTTGTGGCTGGCGGTGTCGCTGGGCAGCAGCGCGCCGGACTCGAAGAAATCGACCGCCATCGGCAGGCCTTCGTGCACGGGCACGAGGTTGCCGAAGAACAGTGAGATGTCTTCCTTCGGCACGCCCGCGCAGAAGGTGGTGAAGCTGTAGTCGAAGCGCAGGCGGTCTTCGTCGCGCCACTGCAGGCGCACCAGCCAGGTGTCGGTGACGGGGTCGTGCACGGTCTGCGCGGCGCCGTTGCCCGCCAGCAGCCGCAGCAGCTGCCGCTTGGCGCGGTTGCGCCCGGGCAGCAGGCCGGTGAGCGGGTTCAGCGCTTCGGCAATGAGCAGTTGCCGCAGCGCGCCCGTGCGCACCAGGTCGCGCAGCGCATCGGCTTCGGCCTGGCCCGCGCCGGGCACCAGCGGCACCACGTCGGCCACGCTGCTGCCCGCGCGCAAGGCGGGTTGCGCGTTGCGCCAGGTGTGCATGCGCAGCCGGTTGACCAGCGGGTCGAAGCGCTGGCGCTGCGCGGGCGGCAGGAAGCGCTCGCGGCTGGCGAAGAACACCGCGTCGTCTTCGGCCGGCGCCACGCCGGTCCACACCAGCAGATCCTGGCCGTCGAGGCGGAAGGGCGCCTGCCCGGCCACCACTTCGAGTGCGAGCCAGCTGCTGGCCTGGTTGCCTTCGTGCACGTGGTAATCCATGAACCGGGCCTGCCGCGCGAGCGTCACGCGCTTGCGCGCGGTGGCCAGGAAGGCCTCGGCCATCGTGCGGTCCTGGTGGTCGGCCAGCTCGTCGGCGGCGGCCGCGAACAGGTCGATCAGCACCTGGTCGTGGTCGGCCTCGCTGGTGCTCTTCCAGCCCGGCACGCGCTCGGCCATGGCGGTCATCAGCGTGTGGCGAAAGGAATCGTAGTCGCGCGCGAGGTAGTCGATCTTCGGGCCGGGGCGCAGCGGCGGGCCGTCCTGCGGCGGCGCGCAGTCGTTGGTGAAGCAGCCCGGCCTGAACTTGAAGCCGATGGCCGAGAAGAAGGGGTCGATGCGGCTGCCGTCCCACACCAGCTCGAGCGTGTAGGTCGAGTAGTCGCCCACCGGCGCCACGCGCAGCGACAGCCGCGTGGCATCGACCCCCGTCACGGCCGTGACCTTGACCTGCCCCGCGGCGGCGCCCGCCGGCACGCGCGTGCCGCCGCGCACGCGGAAGATCTGGCCCGCGCGCGCCGGCGTGGCGGTGATCTCCGCCAGGATCGCGGCCACGTGCAGCTGGTTGAAGAAGCGCAGGTCGAGGTCCGCGTGGCCGGGGTTGGCGCCGGGCGGCAGCGCCACCAGCACCAGCTTCATGCCGTTGAGGTTCTTGCTCGCGAGCACGTCGGCGCGGTCGTCGACGAGTTCCTGGAAAACCACTGCACTCATGATCCGGCCCTCTGGAACTTCACGATGCGCGAATCGGGGCTGCCCGCCGGCCGGTACTTGATGGTGACGGACAGCATGGCAAGGCCGTCGTCCCAGTCGACCTCGATCAGCTCCACCGTGAGCCGGTGGCCGAGCCAGCGCGACAGCGCCTGCGTGATGCGCGCCTTGACCACGCCGCGCAGCACGTCGGAGGCGGGCTCGAACACCAGCTTGCGCAGCCCGGCGCCGAACTCGGGCAGGAAGAGGCGCTCGGCCGGCGCGGTGAGCAGCAACTGCAGCAGCTCGTCGCGCACCTGGTCGGCATCCGACACCGGCGCGGCGGTGCGGCCGTCGCGCGCAATGCGGAATGGAAAGGCGAGGTGGCGGCCGTTGGGGAGGGTGGCCATGGCTAGATTCCCATGGCGCGCGTCTGCGTCTGCACCACGATCGCCACGCCCTGCGGCGCCTGCAGGGCGTTGTAGCAGACGCCGACGCTCGACTGCAGAAGAAAGCCGACGCCGTGCAATGTTGTCTGCACCGCGCCGCCGCTCCAGCGGATGAGCAGGCAGGGCATCGGGTTCGGGCCCGAGAAGAAGGTGCAGCCGACGACCGGGTGCACGTCGGTCTCCAGCAGCGCGGGCGCGCCGTCGATCACCGCCTCGGTGTTGGCGGTGAAGAGCTGCGCCGTGCCCGCGTGCGGGCACATCACGGTGCTGGTGGTGGTGAGCAGCGGGATCATGCGTGTCTCCCCGTCGCCGCGCTCATGGCGGCACCCCGAAGGCCATCGCGCCGTTGACCAGGCTCACGCCCGCCAGCCCGACCTTGATGAGCCCGTTGTTCAGCGAGATGTCGCTGCCGCTGATTTCCAGCTTGCAGGCCTGGAAGCTCATGGCGATGCCCGAGCCGCTCAGCACGATCTCCGCGCCGCCGCTGTGCACGATCTTCACTTCGTCGCTCTCGTCGTCGAGCACGATCCTGTGGCCGTTCTGCGAGACGATCACACGCACCTTCTCGCCCTGCGGGTCGGGCCGCTGCCCGTCGGCGAACCAGCAGCCGGACCACAGCGGCAGGTCGAGGCTGCCGGCCTCGAACTCGATCCACACGCCCGAGCCGACGGCCGGTAGCATCACCATGCCGTGGCCGTCGCCCGCGAAGGGCAGCACCGGCATGGCCCAGCCGCATTCCTCGCCGTCGAGCAGGCCGGGCAGGACGGCCTTGATGCGGCAGCGGTTCTCGGGGTCGGAGACGTCGCTCACGAGGCCGCGGTACTTGCCGTAGTAGGTGGAGCCGATGCGGTCGACAACGCGCTCCAGGGTGAGTTCGGCTAGATCGATCATGGTCAGAAGATCCCCACGCTGGCTGAAACGGACACGCTGAGCCCGCCGCCGAGCGCTTCGGCCACGGCCGCGCCGGAGACGGTGCTGGTCGAGTCGGTCTTGGCTTCGAGCTCCTGCGTGTAGAGCGAAGGCGTGATGCGGTGCACCACGCGCGTGATGAGGTAGTCGCCGCTGTAGGGCGTGGCGCCCGCGTCGACGCGCACCTTGCGGTACGGCGTGAGCACCGCGCCGTAGCAGCCGGGCACCACGCGGCTGCGCAGCGTGTAGACATAGCCGCGGCGCCGTGCCTGGCCCGTGACGGCGGCGCTCGGGTCTTCGCGGTGGTTGTCCGCCGGGTGCAGCAGGCGGCGCGGCGTGAGGTCGGCGGGTTGCGCGGGCAGGTCGCGCATCAGGCCGAGGTCCTGCGCGCTGGTCTCGAAGCTGGTCACGCCCTGGTCGTTCACGCGCAGCACGCGCGCGCGGGTGCGCTCGGGGCCGCGCGGGTCTTCGGTGATCTCGGCGTCGGCCAGGTTGCGCTCGATGCCGATCATCACCAGCGCGGGCAGGTCGGCGGCGTCGCCGGGGTCGCCGGGGTCGGGCAGGAAGCAGCCGATGCTCTTGCCGCCTTGCTGCTCGGCCGGCAGCACGTAGGCGTGGCGGTCGTTGTGGCGCGCCAGCCGGCGCAGGAAGGTGAGCACCGTGCCGCGCCGCGTGGTGGTGGCGGGCGTGCCCTGCGTGGGCGGAATGCGCGTCTCGCCGATCACCTGCGAGAAGCGCTCGAACAGGGTGGCGGCCACCTCGCTGTCGCTCTTGTTTTCGAAGGGCTTCTCGGCTTCCTCGTCGCGGTCGAGAAAGGCGCTGTCGTCGCGCACCACCATGGTCGCGGTGCTGCGCCCGGGCTGCGCGTCGAGCCCGGCGTCGACGCCGGCGAGCGGCCCGTCGATCAGCGGCACGAAGCGCCCGTTGCCCAGGTCGAGCTCCACCCGCACGCGCGAGAACGGCGTGGCCGTGTCGCCGGGCCAGTGCTGCCAGGTGCCGCGCTCGTCGAGGCACAGCGCCATGCGCACGTGCGCTTCCCAGAAGGCGTCCATCTCCTGCGTGACCTCGATCTGCTCCACGCGCGCCAGCTCGTCCGCGCTCGCGGCGCGGTCGCCGAACCAGATGCGAAAGCGCATGTCGGCCATCAGGTTTTCGGCACGGCCAGCGTGTCGCCCGGGGTTTCGACGAGGGTGCGCCCGTCGAGCGCGGTGTTGGCGTCGCCCACGTGCCAGAACTGCGTGGCGTCGCCCTGGTTGGCCTGGGCGAAAAGGTCGAGGCGGTCGTGCGCCTGCACGGTCTGCGGGTCGCCGGTGACGGGCGTGAGCTTGCGCAGCCGCAGCGCCGTGACACGCTCGCCGGTGGACGCGAGCGTTTCGACGGTGGCCACGTTCGCGTAGCGGGAGTTGGCGAGGAACATGGGCCGCTCCTAGAGGGGAATGAGGTCGGCCACCTGGTCGACGGTGTTGGCCAGGTTGGCGACGGCCTGCGCTTCCTTGGCGATGGTGGTGAAGGCCAGCGCGCCCTTGGCGAGCACGTCGTCGGAGCACTCGTCCACCGCGATCACGCTCAGCGAGATGTCGACCTCGGCGCGCAGCGGGTTGAGCACGGCGTCGTACTCGAGCTCGCCGATGGTCATCGAGTCGATGGTCACGGGCAGCACGCGCGTGAGGCCCCAGATGAAGAGGATGCGCGGGTACTTCTCGCGCGGAATGGGCTGGGCCGCCGGCGCCGCGCCGCCGCCCGCGATGGCGCTGCCGATGGCGTCGATGGCCGCGCCCACCAGGCCCGCGAGCTTGCTGCTGGGGAGCACCATCTTTTCCAGCGCGCTGAGTTGCGGCCCGATGCCGAAGGTGCGCGCCAGCACCTTGTCGTCGGCCAGCAGGTTGGCGGCGCTGAAGTGGGCCTTGAAGCTGATCTTCTCGAAGGTGTGCTCGCCGGCCTGCGTGGTCTCGCGCTGCGTGGCGCCCGACGGGCGCGGCGGGATCTGCAGCACGCGCGAGAGCGACTCGGGGTTGTACTGGAAGATGACCACGTTCGGGATCGGCCCGATGAGGTCGGTGCCGTATTCGATGAGGGCGCCGCGCAGCAGGTTCATGGCGTGGCCTTCGGCGCGGCGCGGGCGGTGCTGGCTTGCCGCGCGATCTGCCGTGCGATGCGGGCGGCCAGTGCCGCGGGTTGCGGCGATGCAGGGGAATCGATGCGGCCGGCGTCCAGTCTTTCCATGGAGCGGGTGTTGAAGTCGCGCTGCTGCAATGCGCGCGACAGGGCAGGGCCGAGGAGGCGCGCGGCGGCCTGGGCGGTGGCGGGGTCGATGCCGCGCAGGTCGAGGTCGAGGCGGTCGATGACGATGCGTCTGGTCATCTCGTTGGCTCCCGTGCTTCTTTCGGGGTGTGTGCACAGGACACCGGGTACTCCCCTGCACGAATGTCCCCCGGCTTCGCCCCCTCCTTTGTTTCGCGCAGGGGGACACCCGATGTCCTGAGCACGGAGGCACGCTGCCGGTGCGCGCCGATCAACGCCTGCCCTGAATGACGCTGAATCGAAGAACAGGCTTTCATTCCGGGCTCCTCGGCGCCGCAACCAGCGACGCGTAAGGACCGAACTGGTCCAGGCTGTGCGCCCGTTCGAGCTTCGCGTACTCGCGGTGCACCGCACGAATGACGGCCGGCATGCCCAGCGCACGCGGCGCACCTTCGTTCGCGCTTTGCAGGCACGCCTGGAACACGATGCCGCGGATATGGCCGCCGGCCAATGCGAAGTTCTGCGCGAGAAAAGGCAGGTCGAGCGCGCTCGCATCGACACCGCCCGGCATCGCACCCTGCCAGATGCGCAGCCGCTCGGCCGGGCCGGGCAAGGGCAGTTCGAGCACGAAGCGCAGGCGGCGCAGGAAGGCTTCGTCGAGGTCCTTCTTGCGGTTGGTGGCGAGGATGGCCAGGCCCTTGAAGCGCTCCATGCGCTCCAGCAGGTAGCTCACCTCGAGGTTGGCATAGCGGTCGTGCGCGTCCTTCACCTCGGTGCGCTTGCCGAAGAGGGCGTCGGCCTCGTCGAAGAACAGGATCACGTCGGCCGAGTCGGCGGCGTCGAACAGGCGGCGCAGGTTCTTCTCGGTTTCGCCGATGTACTTGTTCACCACCTGCGACAGGTCGATGCGGTAGATCGGCAGGCCGAGTTCGTTGGCGATGGCCTCGGCCGCCATGGTCTTGCCGGTGCCGGGCGGGCCGGAGAACAGGGCCGCGAGGCCGCCCTCGTTCCACGCGCGCGCCGTGCCCCATTCGTAGTGCACGCGCGTGAGGTTGCGCATGGCGGCGACGATCTCGCCGAGCTGGCGGGTCTGCTCCGGCGGCAGCATGAGTTCGTCGAGCCGAAAGCGCGGCACAACCGGTTGCGCGAGCGCGCCCAGGTCGAGGTCGGCGCGCGCGGCTTGCAGCAGCGCCTCGGCGGTGGGCACGATGCCGCGCGCCGCGAGTTCGTCGCCGACGCGGTGGATGGCCTCGCGCTCGTAGCGAAAGCGCCGGGCCACCTCGCCCAGCAGGGTCTCGTCGCGCACGCCGGGCAATGCGCCACGCCAGCAGGCGAGGCGCTCGGCGTGCGTCATCGGTGGCACTTCCACGGGCGGCAGTGCGTGCGGCCCGAGGCTGCGCAGCGGCTCGCGCTCGCGCAGGCCGATGAACACGGTGAGCGGCAGGGCGGGCAACGGCGGCGGCTCGGCATGCGCGTCGTGCGCGCAGCCGTCGGCCAGCAGCTCGATGGGCAGGTACACGGCGCAGCCGCGCAGCCAGGCCGTGACCAGCAAGGGCTGCAGGTGTTCGCGCGCCAGCGCGGGGCTGGGCTGCACGACGGGCACGCCGGCCGGCGCGCAGGCCGCGGCCGCGACTTCGGCCAGCGGCGCGCCGGCCACACCGACCAGCGGCTGCAGGCTCATGCGCGCGCCGGGCGCGGTCACGCGCAGGCCGGGCGGCGCGGCGACGTCGCTGCACGGCGGCACCGCCTGCAGCGAGGCCGGCGCTTCATGGCCGGGGAACAGCAGCTCGCGCGCGACCGGCCCCGCGACCGCCAGCGTGGCGTGCCAGCCCTGGCCGTTCGCCGACAGCACGCCGTGGCGCAACAGCGGATGCGCCGCGTCGAAACCGCGCACGAGGTCGTCGGGCTCGTCCCACAGGCGCTGTGCGAGCGCCAGCGTGGGCTCGGTGCGGCCCGGGTCGTTGAGACAGGCCGCGATCACCTGGCCGGCCGCGCTGTCGACCACCGGCAGCAGCGCCATCGCGAGCACGAAGCGCTCGAGCGGCGTGAGGCCGAGCGCCTGCACCAGCCACGTGAAGGAGCCGCGCGGGCCGCCGGCTCGCACCGGCGCAGCCGGCGCTGCGATCAGCTCGCCGAGGTGGCGTGCCGTGACGTCGCTGGCGAAGAAGCTGCGCTTGTCGTTGGCGTAGCGCAGCAGGTCGAGCGTGCCCAGCGCGCGGTCGGAAAACGGCGGCAGCGCGCTGTCTGCATCGCCGGGCATCTGTGCCACCTGCGCCACCTGCGCGGTCCGCTCGCGCCACAGCCAGCACACCTCGCGCCGCAGCCGCAGCGTGACCTGGCGCAGCCAGTGCTGCGCCAGCGGGTCTTCGCCGCGCGCGCCGGGCAGGAACACCACGGCATCGGCGTCGCTGGCCTTGAGCGGGGTGTTCTGCGTCATCACGGCACCGTCACGTCCGGGCTGGAGCGCGCCTGCTGGCCGTTCACGCGCAGCACCACGCGGTACACGCCCGCGCCCACGGCGGCGGCCACGCCGAGCACCGTCAGGGTCCGTTGCCAGGGTGGCGCGGCCGGCGCGCCGGAGGCGATGACGGTGTCGAACTGCCGCACCGCGACGCCGTTGCGCAGCAGCGCGACGATCACGTCGTCGGCGTCGGTGCCCAGCAGGTTGCCGCTGAGCGTGAGGTCGCCGCCGGTCATGGCCGCGCCGGTGAGCGTGGGCAGCAGCCGCGCGGCCACCAGGTTGCTGGAGCGCGTGCGTGTCGGCGAAAGGCGCCGTCGCACGATCAGCGGATGCTCGCCGGCCGAGATGACGGTGCCGTCGGCCACCGGCGTGACGGCGGGCGAGCCTTCGGCCCTGACCTGCATGCGGTCGGGCCGCCGGCCGGTGACGGTGAGCACCACGCCGTCGAGCACGGCTTCGAGGTCGCTGCCGTTGAGGTCGTCGCCGAACAGCGTGAAGCTGTCGCCGGCCTCGAAGGCGTCGGGCTCGACGCGGTCGAGCGAAGGCCCGAGCGTGGGCTGCACGTCGACCTGCACGCCCTCGCCGCCGATGATGGTGTTGGGCGTGGTCTCGTAGTTGACGCCCACCAGCAACGAGGACGCCGGGTCGGTGCCGGGCACGATCATCACGGGGCGCATCTCGAACGCCACCGAGAGGCGGTAGCGCTCGTCGGTGCCCTGCATGATCTTGGAGAGCAGCTCCACGCCGGAGTCGTCGAAGCTGAGCTTGAGCGGCTCGGGGTTGTTCTCCAGCGCCTGTGCCACGGCGGGCGCGACGGCCGCGTCGAGCGCGAGAAAGTTGAGCTCGTGCAATGCGCCCAGGCCGCGGCCCAGCAGCTCGTGCGCGTCGGCGCTGTCGCTGTCCTCGACGCGGTCGAAGGCGGTCAGCAGGTACTTGAGCACCAGCCACAGCGGCGCGGGCTGGCCGGTGTGCAGCGCGTGGTTGCGCAGGTGCGGGTCGAACCCGGTCTCGTAGAGGAAGAGGTTGAGCTTGGCGTTGGCGTTGTTGCTGGCCGCGTCCTCGGGCTTGCCGATGCTCACGTCGAAGCCGCGCCGGATCAGGTGGTCCTGCAGCAGCCGCGTGACGGCACCGATGGCCCGGCCGGAGTCGACGAGTGCCATGGCGCGTCAGAGCCGGTAGAGCGCGCGGCGCGAGAGGGCCGAGCGCGGGGTGGGGGTGCGCAGCGACGGCGCCGCGGCGGGCGGGCTGGGCGCGGGCGCGATGGCGGCGGGCGGCGGGGCGTCCACGTGCAGGTGGATGGCGCCGATGGTGACCTCGATGGGCTCTTCGCGCGCGGCGGGGGCTGCTCGCGTGCGGCGTTCCGCGTTGGGGCTGGCGGCGCTGCGGCGGTGGTTGGACGGGCCTTGTGGCACGGTGCCGCGGTCATCGTCGTCGTCGGCGGCGCCGCCGATGGCGCCCTCCGTCGAAGCGAAGGCTTCGACTTCCTGCGAGACCTCCTCGATGCCGGGCGCGAGAACCGGCAGCCGGACCACCGTGTCCTCGCCATCGACCGCCGAGGCGGTGCCCGCTTCGGCGTGCGCCCGCGGGTCCGATGCGACCCAGGCCAGGGCGGCCTGAACGGCGGTGTGCAGAAGGGGCGGCGAGAGGTCGACGACATCGGGTGTGGACGCTGCTGTGTCGCGCGTTGCAGGCAACGGCGAAGGCGCGCGAAGCTCGGGTTGCCGCGGCGCATGCGTGGAAGGCACCGAACCGCCCTCGGCCTGGCGAACCGGTGCGTTCGCCGGCTGCAGCCGAGCAGCCGCCGTGCCCGCGTCGGTGGCTTGCGCTTCACGCTCGACGTCGATCTCCATCAGATCGGCGCCAGCTTGGACAGACGGCTGCACCGCCGCCACACTCGCCGCGCCGGCCACCGGATGCCCCGCGGACCGCAGCAGCGCGCCGAAGTAGTTCGTGGTCGTGGTCATGGCAGTCCGCCTCCCGCGTCGTTGTCGATCAGCGCGATGTAACGCGCGCGCCGCCTCGGCGGCACGGCCAGCGCCTGTTCCTCGGTCCAGCCGTAGTGCGAGGCCAGCTGGTGCACGTCGAGCAGCAGCCCGCGCTGGCGCTGCGCGAGCCTGTGCAGCGCGAGCCCTTCGAGGTCCACCGGCAGTTCGTCTTCGGCCCCGCAGGCCGGGCAGGTGCTGGCCACGCTGAAGGCCACCAGCGGGTCGTGCGCGGCAATGGCTTCGGCCAGCGCGGCCGCGTCGCCGGGCTGCAGGTCGCCGTCCAGGCGCAGCGTGTCGATCACGGCGGCCACGGCGTCGGCGGTGCTCGCGTGCGGCTGGGTGCGCCAGTCGCGCAGGTCGTCGCCGGTGGGCAGGCGCAGGGTGGCGAAGCGGCCGCCGGGCAGGGCGATGCGCAGGTGTTCGCCGCGCGCATCGCGTTCGGCGGGCGCGCGCGCCATCAGTTCGGCGAGCGGCAGTTCGACCTCGAAGCGCTCGCCGCAATCCGCCTGCACGCAGCGCAGCACCACGCCCAGCGTGTCGGTCTCTTCCGTCAGCGCCACCAGCCGCAGCAGCGCGCCGATGCGCACGCCCACCGGGCGCGACCACCAGAACGCCGCATTGCTCTTGCCGCCGCAGCGGTCGAGCAGCGCCGTCACCAGCGCGGGCCGGTCGGCCTGCAGCAGGTCGACGTCCAGGGCGATGTCCAGGTCTTCGGCGCGTCCGAACGCCCGCAGCGAGATCGACGGTGTGGGCATGGCGTGGCGTCCATGGTGCAGCGGCACGGGAGATCAGCCCGCCGGTTGCGGCACCGCGCCGGTCTCGTCGGGTTCGGGCGAGTCGATGTCGCGCTCCCAGCCCTCGGTCTCCAGCTTCAGGTGCTCGATGGCGATGGCGTTGGCGTTCGAGTCGAGGTCGGGCACGGCGGTGTACTCGCTGACCCAGGCGCGGTAGATCTTGTAGCGCTTCACGGTCTGGCCGCGTTCGTTGTTCATGAGCAGCACCACGTCCTTGCGGAAGTTCTTCAGGTCCATGCCGGCGTCGGTGATGGGGTGGACCAGGTTGGCCCACTTCTCGAACTCCAGGTCGTGCGTGATGCCGCGCTCCAGCGTGATGGCGTCGTAGGTGGTGCGCCCGGGCGACTTGCGGTCGGTGCTGTTGTCGCCGCCCTCGCGGTGCTTGACCACGTCGGTGGTGCGCTTGAGCGCGCCGACCTTGCTGATGCCCAGCACCACGCGGCCGTCCCACATGAGCTGGAACTTGAAGTTCTTGTAGGGGTCGACGCGGTGGGCGTTGACGATGAAACCTTTGGGCATGTTCAGCTCCCTTCAGTTGGATCAGGACAGGTCGCCGATGACTTGCTGGATCGTGATGACCACGAACTCGGCCGGCTTCAACGGGGCGAAGCCCACCTCGATGTTCACGATGCCGAGGTTGCGGTCGGCCTGCGTGGTGGTCTCCTTGTCGCACTTGACGAAGTAGGCCTCCTGCGGCGTCGAGCCCTGGAAGGCGCCCTGGCGGAACAGGCCGTTCATGAACACGCCCAGGTTCAGCCGGATCTGCGCCCACAGAGGCTCGTCGTTGGGCTCGAACACCACCCACTGCGTGCCGCGGTACAGGCTCTCCTCCAGGAAGAGCGCGAGACGGCGGATGGGCACGTACTTGTACTCGTCGGCCTGCGCGTCGGCGCCGCGCGTGGTGCGCGCGCCCCAGACCACGCGGCCGTACGCCGGGAAGCTGCGCAGCACGTTGATGCCGTGCGGGTTGAGGTTGCCGTTCTCCAGGTCGCTCACGGGCAGGCCCAGGTCGATCACGCCGTTGAGCGTAGCGTCGGTGCCGGCCGGCGCCTTCCACACGCCGCGCGTGGCGTCGGTGCGCGCGTACACGCCGGCCAGCGTGCCCGAGGGCGGCATGGCGCGCGGGCGCAGGCCGTCCAGCGGATCGACGATGCGCACCGGCGGAAAGTACACGGCCGCGTTGCGTGTCTGCGTGACGCCGTTGGCCCAGGCGGCGATGTTGGCGAGCGTCTTGCCCGAGGGCGCATCGAGGATGTAGAAGGCGCGCCGGTTCTCGCACAGGTCGGCCGCCGAGGCGATGACGGCGGCGGCCTGCGCGTCGGTCATGTCGAAGGTCTCGGGGATCACCAGCAGGTTGAACAGGTCGGTGTCGAGCAGCGCCTGCATGCCGGTCTTGGCGAGCGGGCTGCCGACGAGCTCGACCGCGCCGGCGCGCACCCCGTCCACACCGGGCGTGCCGGGCGCGGGCAGCGGCGCGGCCACCACGGCGGGCCGGTGTTCGGCGCTGCCCGTGAACTCGCGCCCGCCGTTGGCCAGCCCCAGCCCGAGCAGCGCGGCCAGCCCGCCGAAGGCACCGCCGCCGATGGTGACGGCCGACGACTCGCCCGCGGCGGCCGAGGCCAGCCTCAGGTGGTCGGTGCCCGCCGTGCCGTCGGCGCCGGTTTCGGATGCCGCGAGGCCCACCACACCCGCGGCCGTGATGGCGGCGGTGACGGCCGCGATCACGGCGGCCAGGTCGGCGAAGGGGCCCGCGCCCACGGCCAGCGTGAAGGGCGTGGTGCCGTCGAGCACGCCGGTGATGGTGCGCGCGGCGGGGTTGATGGGCCAGGCCAGCGTCGCGCTGTCGGTGCCGACCGCGAAGCCGGTGTCGGCGAACACGAGCGCACGTCGAGCGAGCGTGACGGCGGCCGAGGCGCCGTTGACCACCGACACCGCGTACTGCGGCGAGTTGGCGTCGAGGTTGAGGTTGCGGTGCGTCTCCAGCGTCTGCAGGGTCACGCCGTCGCTGCCGAGTTGCTGCACCACGAGGTTGAACTCGGCATCGGGGTTGCGCACGGCGGTGCGGTCGATGGCGATGCGCAGGCTGTTGGCCCAGCTGCCGGGACTGGCCGCGGTGACGTCGAGCACCGGCGCGGGCGTGTCGTCGCTCAGCACGAAGGCGGCGCTCGCGAAGCCGCTGGCCACGCGCACGACCAGTGCCTGGCTGCCGCCGTTGGCATAGAACTGCCGCACCGCGTACGACAGCGGGCTGTCGTGGTCGAGGCCGCCGTAGCCGCGCTCGAAGTCGGAGAAGCTCGTGATCGCCACGGCCTTGTCGGGCACGCCCTTGCGGGTGTAGCCGACGAAGGCGGCGATCGAGGTGGCGACACCTGTGATGGTGCGCACGCCGCTCGCGCGCTCCTGGATGTAGACGCCGGGATATGTCACCTGGACCATAGCGTTCCCTTCGCTCGTGTGGACGGTCAAAGCGCCGGACGGGCCGGTGCGCATCCCTGCACAGGGTGCAATCGCTGTGCCACCGCGCGCCCGTGCGGCGCGCCGGCGCTAAGTGCTTGTCGCGCATGGGAAAGGACGGGCAAACGCGATGGCGCGGGGTGTGGCGGGCGTGTCACGCGCGACCCGGTTTCAGGGGCCGGGGCGGGTCGAATGACACCCGGTGGGCTTGCCGATCGCGCGCAAACCATCCAGACTCGGCGCACCTCGCCCGCAGGCGCGCGCATCCTTGTTGCCGACGCGGTGGCCGAGTCCTGATTTCTTAATTCTTTCCGGTTCATGAGCGCTGTTCCTGTTGCTTCCACTTCCGCCACCCCCGGCGCGGCCTCGCGCCACGAAGGTCCGCTCGAACTGCGCCGCCTGATCGAGTGGCTCGCCACCGACGGCGTGATTTCCCCGGTCGAAGCCAAGCGCACCATCGCGCGCTGCGCGCAGGCCGAAAGCCGCCAGGCCCCGCTGGTGCGCCTGGCCAATGTGGCGATGACGCGCGAGAGCGACGGCAAGCCGCTCGATCTCGAAATGCTCACGCAGTGGCTGGCGGGGCGCGCGGGGCTCACGTACCTGCGCATCGATCCGCTGAAGGTCGATGTGGGCAAGGTGGCCGACACCATGAGCGCGGCCTATGCCGAGCGCCACAAGGTGTTGCCGGTGCAGGTGCTGCCCAACGAAGTGGTGGTGGCCACGGCCGAGCCTTTTCTCACCGACTGGATCGCCGAGGTCGAGCGCCAGGCGCGGCGCTCGGTGCGCCGCGTGGTGGCCAACCCGGCGGACATCCAGCGCTACACGGCCGAGTTCTTCGCGCTTGCGAAGTCGGTGCGCGCGGCGCAGAAGGCCGGCGGCAACACCGGCGGCGCGAGCTTCGAGCAGCTGGTCGAACTGGGCAAGAGCACCAAGCAGCTCGACGCCAACGACCAGAGCGTGGTGCAGGTGGTCGACTGGCTGTGGCAATACGCCTTCGACCAGCGCGCGAGCGACATCCACCTGGAGCCGCGCCGCGAGCAGGGCGTGATCCGCTTTCGCATCGACGGCATCCTGCATCCGGCCTACCAGATGCCCATGGGCGTGATGAACGCGATGGTGGCGCGCATCAAGCTGCTGGGCCGCATGGACGTGGTGGAAAAACGCCGCCCGCTCGACGGCCGCATCAAGACCCGCAACATGCGCGGCGACGAAGTCGAAATGCGGCTGTCGACGCTGCCCACCGCCTTCGGCGAGAAGATGGTGATGCGGATCTTCGACCCCGACACCGCGGTGAAGGACCTCGACGCGCTGGGCTTCGCGCAGCACGACGCGCAGCGCTGGGAACAGCTGGTGACGCGGCCCAACGGCATCATCCTGGTGACCGGGCCCACGGGCTCGGGCAAGACCACCACGCTGTACTCCACGCTGAAGCGCGTGGCGACCGAAGAGGTCAACGTGAGCACGGTGGAAGACCCGATCGAAATGATCGAGCCTTCGTTCAACCAGACGCAGGTGCAGCCGCAACTCGACTTCGGTTTCACCGAGGGCCTGCGCGCACTGATGCGGCAGGACCCGGACATCATCATGGTCGGCGAAATCCGCGACCTGGCCACGGCCGAGATGGCGGTGCAGGCCGCGCTCACGGGCCACCTGGTGTTCAGCACGCTGCACACCAACGACGCGCCGAGCGCCATCACGCGACTGATGGAACTGGGCGTGCCGTCGTACCTCATCAACGCGGTGATGCTGGGCGTGCTCGCGCAGCGGCTGGTGCGCACGCTGTGCCCCAACTGCAAGCAGCCCGACGACACCATCACGCGCGAGAAGCTCGAGACCATCGTCAAGCCCTGGCAGATCACGGGCTCGGTGCGTGCCTACAAGCCGGTGGGTTGCGTCGACTGCCGCATGACCGGCTACATGGGCCGCATGGGCCTGTACGAACTGCTGAGCATCAGCGATGCGTTCAAGGGCCACGTGACCAAGGAGCCCAACCTGGGCGGGCTGCGCCGCCAGGCCGTGATCGACGGCATGCGGCCGCTGCGGCTGGCCGGCGCGCTGCGCGTGGCCGAGGGCGTGACGACCATCGAGGAAGTGCTGAGCGCCACGCCGCCGCTGGAATAATCCCTTCGTCTCCTGCCCATTGCCCGTTGGGACCCTTGAGTTCTTTCGGGTTATCCCTAGGCCCCCGGTTAGTGGAATCCACATCAGGCTGACCGGAAGCTGACTCGACAATCCCGCATCGAAATTGTTCGAGGAGACTGTTCGTGAAGATCAAGAGTCAGAAAGACTTTTTCTCGGGTCTGATGTTCACGGTGGTGGGTGTGGCGTTCGCATGGGGCGCCACCACCTACACCGTGGGCTCGGGTGCCCGAATGGGACCGGGTTATTTCCCGTTGATGCTCGGCATCCTGATGGCCGTCATCGGCCTGGGGATCATGTTCACCGGCCTGACCGTTGAAACCACCGACGGCGAAAAGATCGGCAAGTGGGCCTGGAAGCAGGTCGTCTACATCCTGGGCGCCAATCTCGCGTTCGGCGTCCTGCTCGGCGGCCTGCCGAGCCTGGGTGTGCCGGCGATGGGAATGATCATCGCCATCTACGCGCTCGTGATCATCTCGAGCCTGGCCGGCAACGAGTTCGACCTGAAGAAGGTCATCGCGCTCGCAACCGTCCTGGCCGTGGGCAGCTACGTGGCATTCATCTGGGCGCTGAAGCTCCAGATCCAGGTCTGGCCGACCTTCATCACCGGTTGAGAAACAAGCGACTCACATCATGGAATTGTTTGAACACCTCTCGATGGGTTTTGGCGTTGCCTTTACCTTCACCAACCTGCTGTACTGCCTGGTCGGCTGCATTCTGGGCACGCTGATCGGCGTGCTGCCGGGCATCGGCCCGGTCGCGACCATCGCGATGCTGCTGCCCGCCACGTACGCGCTGCCGCCCGTGTCGGCGCTGATCATGCTCGCCGGCATCTACTACGGCGCACAGTACGGCGGCTCCACCACCGCGATTCTTGTGAACCTGCCCGGCGAGTCTTCGTCGGTGGTGACCGTGATCGACGGCTACCAGATGGCGCGCAAGGGCCGTGCGGGTCCGGCACTCGCCGCTGCCGGGCTGGGTTCGTTCTTCGCTGGTTGCGTGGGCACGCTGATCCTGGCCGCCTTCGCACCGCCGCTGACCGAGCTGGCCTTCAAGTTCGGCCCCGCAGAGTACTTCTCGCTGATGATCCTGGGCCTGATCGGCGCCGTGGTTCTGGCTTCGGGCTCGCTGCTCAAGGCCATCGCGATGATCGTGCTGGGCCTGCTGATGGGCCTGGTCGGTACCGACGTGAATTCGGGCGTGGCGCGCTACAGCTTCGACATTCCCGAGCTGACCGACGGCATCGGCTTCGTGGCCATCGCCATGGGCGTGTTCGGCTACGGCGAAATCATTGCCAACCTCTCGCGTCCGGACGACGAGCGCGAAGTGTTCACCGCCAAGGTCTCGGGCCTGTTCCCGACCAAGGAAGACTTCAAGCGCATGACGCCTGCAGTCCTGCGTGGCACGGCGCTGGGTTCGGCCCTGGGCATCCTGCCCGGTGGCGGCGCGTTGCTGGCAGCTTTCGCGGCCTACACGATCGAGAAGAAGACCAAGCTGAAGCCGGGCGAAGTGCCCTTCGGCAAGGGCAACATCCGCGGCGTGGCGGCTCCCGAGTCGGCCAACAACGCCGGCGCGCAGACCTCCTTCATCCCGCTGCTGACGCTGGGCATTCCGCCCAACGCCGTGATGGCGCTGATGGTGGGTGCCATGACGATCCACAACATCCAGCCCGGCCCGCAGGTGATGACCAGCAACCCGGAACTGTTCTGGGGCCTGATCGCCTCGATGTGGATCGGCAACGCGATGCTGATCATCCTGAACCTGCCGCTGATCGGCATGTGGATCAAGCTGCTGTCGGTGCCGTACAAGTACCTGTTCCCCGCCATCGTGCTGTTCTGCGCGATCGGCGTGTACTCGACCAACAACAACACCTTCGACATCTGGATGGTGGGCATCTTCGGTCTGGTGGGCTACACCTTCTTCAAGCTCGGTTGCGAACCCGCCCCCTTGCTGCTGGGCTTCATCCTGGGCCCGATGATGGAAGAGAACCTGCGCCGTTCGCTGCTGCTGTCGCGTGGCGACTGGAGCGTGTTCGTGACGCGCCCGATCTCGGCAAGCCTGCTGGCCGCGGCTGCACTGCTGCTGATCATCGTGCTGCTGCCGGCCGTGAAGTCGAAGCGCGAAGAGGCCTTCGTCGAGGAGTGATCCGAGCCTCGGGCTCTTCAGTGAAAACGGCGCCTTCGGGCGCCGTTTTTGTTTGCGAACGGCGCACGCACGGCCAACTCAAGGCTTGCCGGCACGCGGCGGCTTCATGTGCTGCCGCGCCATCGCCAGAAAGGCCAGGGCCGCCGGACTCAACGGATGCTTGGCCAGCCGCACCGCGACCACGGGGTATTCCAGGATGGGCCGCGTGACGGCCACCGCGCGCAGGTTGGCCGGCATCAGCACCTCGACGTAGCGCGGCAGCAGCGCCACGCCCGCGCCCGCCTGGATCAGCCCGAAGGCCGTCGACAGCATCGACACGTGGTGCACCACGCGCGGGTACACATTGGCCATGCTCGACAGCTGGCGGCTCACGGCGCGCCAGACATTGGCGTCGGGGTTCACATGGATGAAGGGCTGCGACTCCAGGTGCCGCGCATCGACCACCACGCGCTGCGCCAGCGGATGGTCGTCGCGCACGAACAAGGCCATGCGTTCGGAGAACAGGGGCTCGGTGGCCAGTTCCGAATGCTTCTGGCCGATGTCCGAGCCGAAGCCCAGGTCGGCCTCCTGCGACAGCACGCGCGAAATCATCTGCTCGGCCGTGCTGTCGAGCAGCGTGGTCGCCAGCGTCGGGTGCTGCTGCGAGAAACGCCCGAGCAGCGGCGGCAGCAGGGCACCCGCAGTGAGGTGGCCCACCGCCAGCACCACGCGGCCCTCGCGCAGCTGCGACTGCGAGCGGCAGGCGCCGACCGATTCGTCGATGAGACGCAGCGCCCGCACGGCCGTGTCGACCATCATCTGGCCCGCGCCGGTCATGCGGATGCGCCGCCCGCGCACCACCAGCGGCTGCGCCAGTTCTTCCTCCATGCGCTTGATCAGGTGGCTGATGGCAGGCTGGGTCAGTTGAAGCGCCTCGGCCGCCAGCGTGAAGCTGCCGGTTTCGGCCACGGCCGCCAGGGCGCGCAACTGCTGCAGCGAGATCTCTTCCGTGGCGGTGCGTGTCATAAACAGCGTTGATAGTTGAATAAGCTGAATTATCTGGTTTGATGCGCCGACGCTGAATAGCATCCGTTTTTCCCTCCAGACGCTCAGAATCCTGCACATGAAAAGAAACCAGTTCCTCCAGGTGCTCGCCGTTGCGCTTGGCATGGCAGCGTCGTCCGCCAGCCTGGCCCAGGGCTACCCGAACAAGCCCATCCGCCTGATCGTCCCGTTCCCGGCGGCCGGCGCCACCGACCTCTTCGCCCGCACGCTGGGCCAGAAGATGGGCGAGAAGCTCGGCACCACGCTGGTGGTCGACAACAAGCCCGGTGCCGGCGGCGCCATCGGCTCCGACCAGGCCGCCAAGGCCGCGCCCGACGGCTACACGATCCTGCTGGCCACCACCAGCACGCACTCCATCGGCCCGGCCGTCAGCAAGCTGCCCTACGACACGGTGCGCGACTTCACGCCCATCGCGCACGTGGGCGACGCGGCCAGCATCATGCTGGTGCCCGTGAACTCGCCCGCCAAGACGGTGCGCGAGTGGATCGACTACGCCAAGAAGAACCCCGGCAAGCTCAACTACGCGTCGAGCGGCAACGGCACCATCGTGCAGCTCACGGCCGAGCTGTTCAAGGCGCAGGCCGGCGTGTTCGTCACGCACATTCCTTACAAGGGCACGGCGCTGGCCATTCCCGACCTGATCAGCGGCAAGGTCGACGTGCTGTTCGATTCGCTGCCCACCGGCATGCCGCACGTGCGCGACGGCCGCCTGCGCGCGCTGGGCGTCACCTCGCTCAAGCGCAGCCCGCTGGCGCCCGAGCTGCCGCCCATCGCCGACACGCTGCCGGGCTACGAGTCGAACACGTGGTTCGGCTTCTACGGTCCGAAGAACCTGCCGGCCGACGTCGTGGCGCGCGTGAACAAGGCCGCGAACGAAGCACTGGCCGATCCCGAGGTGAAGGAAAAGCTCGCGCGCCTGGGTATCGAGCCCGCGACGCCGGGCACCCCCGACCAGTTCGCGAAGATGGTCGCCGTCGATGCGGCCAAATGGAAAAAGATCGTCGTCGACCGCAAGATCACCAACGAATGAAGCAGAGCCGCTGACATGAACTTCGACTTCAACAACCCCTACCTTTCCACGCGCATCCCGATCTTCGCGCGCAACGTGGTGTCGACCTCGCACCCGCTGGCCTCGCAGGCCGGCCTGCGCATCCTGCAGCAGGGCGGCAACGCGGTCGACGCGGCCATCGCCACGGCGGCGGTGATGACGCTGGTGGAGCCGGTGAGCAACGGCCTGGGCAGCGACGCCTTCTGCATCCTGTGGGACGGCAAGGAACTGCACGGCCTGAACGCCTCGGGCCCGGCGCCCAAGGCCTGGACGCCCGAGTACTTCAAGGCCAAGTACGGCGTCGACGCCGCCAATCCGCCGATGCGCGGCATCGACTCGGTCACGGTGCCGGGCGCGGTGCGCGGCTGGGTCGCGATGAGCGAGCGCTTCGGCAAGCTGCCGTTCGCCGACCTGATGGCGCCGGCCATCGACATCGCCGAGCGCGGCTACCTGGTGC
Organism: Variovorax sp. OK212; assembly: GCF_900112425.1. Lineage (GTDB taxonomy): Bacteria > Pseudomonadota > Gammaproteobacteria > Burkholderiales > Burkholderiaceae_C > Variovorax. Next base: position 758,883 of record NZ_FOLP01000001.1, read on the forward strand.
CGCCGGTGGTGCAGGGCAAGTGGGCCGCGGCCACGCCGATCCTGAAGTCGCAGCCCGGCTTCGCGCAGGCCTTCCTGCCGTGGGGCCGCGCGCCAGAGGTGGGCGACCTGTTCCGCTTCGCGGCCGCCGCGCGCGCGCTGAAGGCCATCGCCCGCACCAAGGGCGAGGCCTACTACAGCGGCGAGATCGCCGAGGCGCTGGCGAAGTTCTCGGCCGAGCAGGGCGGCGCGCTCACCGTGGCCGACCTCGCGGCCTACCAGCCCGAGTGGGTCAAGCCGATCTCGCGCGACTACCGCGGCCACACGCTGCACGAGATCCCGCCCAACGGCCAGGGCATTGCCGCGCTGATCGCGCTGGGCATTCTCGAGAAGTTCGACATTGCCTCGCTGCCGGTCGACTCGGTCGAGTCGCAGCATCTTCAGATCGAGGCGATGAAGCTGGCCTTTGCCGACGTGTACCGCTACGTGTCGGAGCGCAACACCATGGAGGTGACGACCGAGCAGATGCTCGACGACGCCTACCTGGCCTCGCGCGCGCGCCTCATCGACGTGAAGAAGGCGCAGGACTTCAAGGCCGGCAACCCGGTCAAGGGCGGCACCATCTACCTCACGGCCGCGGACGAGAGCGGCATGATGGTGAGCTTCATCCAGAGCAACTACATGGGCTTCGGCTCGGGTTGCGTGGAGCCCGAATTCGGCATCAGCCTGCAGAACCGCGGCCACGGCTTCAGCCTGAAGGCCGAGAGCCCGAACGTGGTGGCACCGGGCAAGCGCCCGTTCCACACCATCATCCCGGCCTTCCTCACCAAGGACGGCCAGCCGGTGATGAGCTTCGGCGTGATGGGCGGCAACATGCAGCCGCAGGGCCACATGCAGACGCTGGTGCGCATGCTCGACTACAAGCAGAACCCGCAGGCCGCCTGCGACGCGCCGCGCTGGCGCTTCAACACGGGCCTGGAGATCAACGTCGAGGCCGCGATGAACGCGAACACGCTGCAGGGCCTGCGCGAGCTGGGTCATCACCTGGAGGTGATCAACGACTCGTACCAGGACTTCGGCGCCGGCCAGTTCATCTGGCGCGCGGGCGAGCCTTCGGTCGAAGGCTACGTGGCCGCCAGCGACCCGCGCCGCGACGGCGTGGCGGCGGGTTACTGAGCGCGGGGCAGCAAGGCTCCGGGCTTGCCGCGATGATCGGGGGATGAACAAGACAGCCGCAACGGCCGGCATTTCCCCCGCACAGACGCACAAGAAGGGCTACGCGTCGGGCCTGGTCCTTGCCTCGCTGGGCGCCATCGCGTTCAGCGGCAAGGCCATCATCGTCAAGCTGGCGTACCGCCATGGCGTGGACGCCATCACGCTCATCATGCTGCGCATGCTGTTCGCGCTGCCGCTGTTCGCGCTCATGGCGTGGTGGGCGGGGCGCGGCAAGCCGGCGCTCAGCGGGCGCGACTGGATAGGCGTGATCGGCCTGGGCTTCTCGGGCTACTACCTCGCAAGCTTCCTCGACTTTGCCGGGCTCGCGTACATCTCGGCCAGCTTCGAGCGGCTGATTCTTTACCTCAATCCGACGCTGGTGCTGTTCTTCGGCTGGCTGCTGTACCGGCGCCACCCGACGCGCCCGCAGGTGCTGGGCATGGTCGTGAGCTACGCCGGCGTGCTGCTGGTGTTCGGCCACGAACTGTGGACGGGCGGTGGCGGCAAGGGCGGTGGCGCGGCGGCCTGGGGCGCGTTCCTGGTGTTCCTGAGCGCGGTGAGCTACGCCGGCTACCTCATCTACAGCGGCGAGTTCGTCAAGCGCCTGGGCTCGCTGCGCCTGGTGGGGCTGGCCACCACCGTGGCCTGCCTGCTGTGCATCCTGCAGTTCGTGCTGACGCGGCCGATGGGCGTGGCCTTCGAGGTCGCGCCCGAGGTGATCTGGCTGTCGGTGCTCAACGCCACGCTGTGCACGGCGGTGCCTGTCCTCATGGTGATGATGGCCATCGAGCGCATCGGCCCGGCGGTGGCCGCGCAAACCGGCATGATCGGGCCGCTGTCGACCATCCTCATGGGGGTGGTCATACTCGGCGAGCCGTTCACCGCGTGGATCGCGGCCGGCACGGTGCTCGTCATCGCGGGCATCTTCGTTTTCACGCGCAAGGGGCGCTGAGGGCCCTTGCAGGACCTACAAGACCGACTGGAGAAACAACATGGATCTGGGTATCGCAGGCAAGACCGCGCTGGTGTGCGGCGCAAGCAAGGGGCTGGGCTACGGCTGCGCCGAGGCGCTGGTGCGCGAGGGCGTGAACGTGGTGATCGTGGCGCGCGGCGCCGAGGTGCTGGAGGCGGCTGCGAAGACGCTGGTCGGCGCCGCGGGCACGTCGGGCACGTCGGGCGCGTTCGTGAAGCACGTGGCGGCCGACATCACCACCGAAGCCGGCCGCGCCGCCGTGTTCGCGCTGGGCCATGACTTCGACATCGTCGTCACCAACGCCGGCGGCCCGCCGCCCGGCGACTTCCGCAACTGGGACCGCGAGGCGTGGATCAAGGCGGTCGACGCCAACATGCTCACGCCCATCGAGCTGATCAAGGCCACGGTCGACGGCATGGCCCGGCGCGGCTTCGGCCGCATCGTGAACATCACGTCGAGCTCGGTGAAGTCGCCCATCGACATCCTGGGCCTGTCCAACGGCGCGCGCAGCGGCCTCACGGGCTTCGTGGCCGGTGTGGCACGCACGGCGGTGGCGGCGCAGGGCGTGACCATCAACAACCTGCTGCCGGGCTCGTTCGACACCGACCGCCTGAAGGGCACGATGGCCGGCGCGGCGCAGAAGTCGGGCCAGGACTTCGACACCGTGTGGGAAGCCCGCAAGAAGAACATTCCGGCCAGGCGCTTCGGCACGCCGGCGGAGTTCGGCGCCATCTGCGCGTTCCTGTGCAGCATGCAGGCCGGCTACATGACCGGCCAGAACGTGCTGGCCGACGGCGGAGCCTACCCGGGCACCTACTGAGCGGGTTCACGAAAGCGACGGGAGGCGCATCGTGAACAGGGAATCCTTCAGAAAAATAACACTGGTCTCGGTCACCGGGCTGCCCGACGCGGGCGGCGCGGCGATGGCCCTGCAGCACAGCCAGGCGCAGATGCCCGGCGCGCGTGCGCTGCTGTGCAGCCCGCGCGCGCCCGCCAACCTGGCGCCCGGCATCGCGCACCTGCCGATCGCGCCGCTGAACTACCACGAGTACGGCTGGTTCATGATGTTCGCGCTGTGGCGCGTGGTGCAGACCGAGTTCGCGCTGGTCGTGCAGGAAGACGGCTGGGTCGTCAACGCGGACAACTGGAACGACGAGTTCCTCGGCTGCGACTACATCGGCGCGCCCATCCACCTCGCGCGCATCGACGCGCCGCAGGGCACCTACTGGCGCAACCGCTTCGCGTGGGCCGACGAGCTGCACAGGGCGGAGCACCGCGTCACACCGGTCCAGAACGGCGGCTTCAGCCTGCGCAGCCGGCGCTTCATGCGCGCGCTGGTCGACCATCCGCACATCCGCGTGGAGATTCCGCCGCCCGATGCGGTGGAGGCGCGCGACGGCGAGCCGCTGAAGATGCACTGGCAGCACAACGCGCTGCTCGAAGACGTGCAGCTCAGCGGCGTGCTGCGGCCCGCGCTGGAGGCCGTGGGCATGCGCTTCGCGCCGCTGGAGCTGGCGCGCAGCTTCGCCATCGAGCATGCGGGGCCGCAACTGCACCACGGCTACAACGCCATGCTGCTGTTCGGCCACCACGCCAGGGTGCGGCAGCTCGCGAGCCTGGCGCCGCTCACGCTGCGTTCGCTCGTTCCGCTGTCGCAGCTCGACAGCTGGTACGGCGAGCGCGACATCCTGCAGATGTTCGAGCGCAACGGCTACCGGATCGAGTTCGCGCCGGAACCCGAAGCGCCCGCCACGCTCGCGACGGCGCAGCGCAAGGTGTACGACTGCATCACCTACAACGGCGAGGCCGACATCCTCGCGGCGCGGCTGCACGAGCTGTCCGGCGTGGTCGACTGCTTCGTGATCGTCGAGGCCGACCGCACCTTCAGCGGCGAGCCGAAGGCGCTGCGCTTCGACGCCGCCGACCCGCGCATCGCGGCGTTCCTGCCGCGCATCCGCTACATCGCCGTGCACGACATGCCGGCGCTCGACGAGGCGGCCGATGCCGCGCCCGTGGCGGGCGACTGGCACTCCGACACGCCGAAATCGGGTTTCTGGATCCGCGAGAAATTCCAGCGCAACCAGGTCATGCGCGGCCTGCACGACGCCGCGCCGCACGACCTGGTGATGGTCTCGGACGCCGACGAGATCCCGCGCGCCGACGTGGTTCGCGCCATGCGCGACGACCGCCGCCACGAGGTCTACGGCCTGTGCCTGGCCTTCTACTATTTCTATGCGAACTACCGCAACGTCGAGGGGCCCGAGGCCTCCTCGGTGTGGACGGTGGCCGCCACGCGCGCGCAGTTCGACGGCCTCACGCCCGACCAGTTGCGCATGCGCGTGCGCAGCGGCGCGCAGCCCGGGCTGATCCTGGCCGACGCCGGCTGGCATTTCTCGTACCTGGCGATGGACGAGGCCGCGGTGCGCGCCAAGATCCGCGGCTTCGCGCACCAGGAATACAACGCCGCCGCGTTCCTCGACGCCATCGACATCCCCGCGCTGCTGGCCTCGGGCCGCGACCTGTACGACCGGCCGGGCTATGTGTGGCGCGTGGTGGACAAGGCCGAGGCCCCGCAATGGCTGGCGGACCAGCCGGCGCTGTCGCACCTGTTCGCGTGACGCGCCGTGGTCAGCGCCACCAGCGCCATCCCCGCGGTCGGTGCCGTCCGCGTCGCGGCTAGCGCCGCGACGCCACCACGATCCCGCCCACGATCAGCAGGAACGCCGCGCCGTGGTACCAGTGCGGCGGCTCGCGCAGGAAGGCGGCCGAGAGCACGGCGGCGAACAGCGGCGTGAGGTTCATGAAGACGCTGGCCGCCTGCGGCCCCGCGCGCTGCACGCCGGTGCCCCAGCAGCGGTAGGCCACCACCGCGGGGCCGATGCCGATGAACAGCATGGCGGCCACCAGCGGCCAGCCCAGGTCGATGTGCGCGTCGGTCAGCGTCCATTCGCCCGCCGCCAGCGCGCCCGACCATGCGAGGCCGAACACCAGCTGCGCCATCAGGAACGCGGCCCAGTCCTGGCGCACCGCCTTCGGCTCGTGCGTGCGCGCGAGCAGCCAGCTGTAGAAGGCCCAGGCGATGGTGCCCAGGATCATGTACAGGTCGCCCGGCACCAGCCGCAGCCCGAGCAGCTGCTGCCATTCGCCGCGGCTCAGCACCAGCAGCACGCCCGCCATCGACAGCAGCGCGCCGCCGATCTCGCGCGCGTTCACGCGGGCGCCGAAGAGCAGCGTGCCCACCGCCAGCATCCACAGCGGCAGGCTCGAGCCCACCAGCGTGGTGTTGATCGGCGTGGAGGTCTGCAGCGCCAGGTACTGGAAGGCGTTGTACAGGCCGATGCCCAGCAGGCCGAGCAGCGCGTAGCGCTTCCAGTGCGTCCACAGCGGGCTGCCGCGGCGCAACACCGGCGCGGCCAGCGGCAGCAGCAGTGCGAAGGCGATGACCCAGCGCACGAAGTTCAGCGTGATCGGCGACACCAGGTCGCGCACCAGGCGGCCGACCACCGCGTTGCTGGCCCAGAGCAGGGGCGGGATGAGCAGGAGAGCGACGGTCAGGGGCGTGAGGCGGGCGGGGTGCTGGGGCAGGGTCGACATGGCCGCCGACTCTACCGGGCAATGATGTCCCGCGCCGCCACGGGACACCCGGACGTGGCAGGATGCGCCTCATCTTTTTTCCTGTGCGTGGAGACTGCAAAGATGATCAGCAAAGCCGTCCGTATCGACCGCCATGGCGGTCCCGAAGAACTGAAGATCGTCGAGGTGGAGGTCGGCGAGCCCGGCCCCGGCGAGATCCGCATCCGCCACAAGGCCGTGGGCCTGAACTTCATCGACACCTACCAGCGCAGCGGGCTCTATCCGTTCGCGATGCCGTTGCAGCTCGGCATGGAGGCCTCGGGCGTGGTCGAGGCGGTGGGCGAAGGCGTGACGCACCTGAAGGCCGGTGACCGCGCCGCCTACGCCAGCCCGCCGCCCGGCGCCTACTGCGAGCTGCGCGTGATGCCCGCCAAGTGCGTGTGCAGGCTGCCCGACGACATCTCCTTCGAGACCGGCGCGGCCATGATGCTCAAGGGCCTCACCACGCAGTACCTGCTGAAGAAGACGCTGCCGGCCGAAGGCCTGCAGGCCGGCGACTTCATCCTGTTCCACGCGGCCGCGGGCGGCGTGGGCCTCATCGCCTGCCAGTGGGCCAAGGCGCTGGGCCTGCAGCTGATCGGCACCGCCGGCAGCGACGCCAAGTGCAAGCTCGCGCTGGCGCACGGCGCGGCGCACGCCATCAACTACAGCACCGAGAGCTTCGCGGCGCGCGTGAAGGAGATCACCGGCGGCAAGGGCGTGAAGGTGGTGTACGACTCGGTGGGCAAGGACACCTATGAAGGCTCGATCGACTGCCTGCGGCCCTTCGGCCTGCTGGCGGTGTTCGGCAACGGCTCGGGCCCGGTGCCGCCGATCAACCTCGGCACGCTGGCGTCCAAGGGGTCGCTGTATGTGACGCGGCCCACGCTGTTCACCCACATGTCCACGCGCGAGAGCACGCAGGCCATGGCCGACGACCTGTTCGCGGTGGTGCAAAGCGGCGCGGTGAAGATCCCGATCGAGCAGCGCTATGCGCTGGCCGACGTGCAGCAGGCGCACCGCGACCTGGAAGCGCGCAAGACCACGGGTTGCACGATCCTCACGTTGTGAGGTGCCGGGGCGCCATGCGCGGGAGCGCGTGGGCTGCGGGTGCTGCGGTGCGGTAACGCCAGTCTTGTCCTACCCGCGCTGGGGTGTCATGCCTTCGACTTGTGGCGGATGCACTTTGTAGCCTTGGTTCCAAGCTCAAAGGTAACCCGCCGTGATGACCACCATTCGCACTTTCATCGTCGAAGACAACCCCACCATCCGTGAAAACCTGGTGGGCACGCTGCGAGAGGTGGCGCGCATCGACCCCATCGGCCAGGCCGAGTCGGAAGCCGAAGGCACGCGCTGGCTCACGGGCAACCTGTCGCAGTGGGACCTGGCGATCGTCGACCTGTTCCTGAAGGACGGCACCGGTTTTCGCGTGCTCGAGGCCTGTCGCGACCGTGACCCGGGCCAGAAGATGGTGGTGCTGAGCAACTACGCCACGCCCGAGATGCGCCGCAAGTGCGCCATGCTCGGCGCGGACGCGGTGTTCGACAAGGCGACCGAGGTCGAGGACCTGATCGACTTCTGCGTGCGGCAGCGCCAGGCGCACTTCAGCGCTTCGCCTGCGGCGTCCGCGGCGCCGTCTCGCCAGACCCCGCTGCCGCATTGAGCGCGGCGGTGTCGCGCACGATGCCCCACACACGCTCGGCCAGCGGCGAGAGCGCGCGGTTGCGCCGGCGGATGAGCATCACGGCGCGCTGAACGCGCGGCGTCAACGGGCGCACCGCCAGTTGCGCCAGCCCTTCCGGCGGCAACGACATGCCCGGCATCACGCTGATGCCGATGCCGGCCTCCACCATGCGAAACACCGTGGTCGGGTGGCCGAGCTGCTGCTTCACCTCGCAGTGCGCGCCGTGGCGCTCGAGCGCCTGGTCGATCAGGCGGCGGCTGCCCGAGGCATGGTCGAGCAGCACCAGCGGCTGGCCTTCCAGCGCGCTCCAGCGCACCGACGGTTTCTGCGCCAGCCTGTGCGCGGGTGGCAGCACGAGCATGAAGGGGTCGGCAAGGATCGGCTCGCAGTGCAGGTCGTCGGCCTCCGAGGGCTCGATGACCACGCCGAAGTCGACCTCGCCGCTGCGCACGCTGTCGAGCACGTCCTGCTGGATGCGGTCGAGCAGCAGGAACTGGATGCCCGGCGCCGTGTGGGCGCAGGTGGCGATGCAATCGGGCATGAGGTTGGCCGAGAGCGTGGGGCTGCTGGCCACGCGCACCTTGCCGCCGCGCGCGCTGGCGAGGCCGGCAACGTCCTGCAGGGTCTGGTCGAGGTCGTCGAGCACGCGCTCCAGCCGGGCCGCGAGCGACTGGCCGGCTTCGGTGAGCACCACCTCGCGCGTGGTGCGGTCGAGCAGCTTGAGACCGAGCTGCGATTCGAGCTCGAAGATCGAGCGGCTGACGGCCGGCTGGCTCAGGCCGACCTGGTCACCGGCGCGGCTGAAGTTGCGGCCTTGCGCGACCGAGCGGAACACGCGGAGCTGGCGCAGGGTGATATTCATGCGTTGGAATCATATATTGATCCGATAAATCCATTTCTCTTTTGAATCGCGTAGCGGTCCAATGGGCGCCATGGCACGTTCACGCTTCCTCCCCGACAACTTCACGCTCGCGCTCGTCTCGGTCGTGACCCTTGCAAGCCTGCTGCCCGCCAGCGGGCGTGTGGCTCATTTCTTCGAAGGCCTGACGACGGTGGCGATCGGGCTGCTGTTCTTCCTGCACGGCGCCAAGCTTTCGCGCGAGGCGATCATGGCGGGGATCACGCACTGGCGGCTGCACCTGCTGGTGTTCGCGAGCACCTTCATCCTGTTTCCTGCGCTGGGCTGGGCGTTGAAGCCCGTGCTGTCGCCGCTGGTGACGCCGGAGCTCTACATGGGGGTGCTGTTCCTGTGCGTGCTGCCGGCCACGGTGCAGTCGGCGATCGCGTTCACCGCGATGGCACGGGGGAACATGCCGGCGGCCATCTGCAGTGCCTCGGCTTCCACCTTGCTGGGGGTGTTCATCACGCCGGTGCTGGTGAACCTGGTGGTGCTGCCGCATGGGGGCAATGCATCTTCCTCGTTCGATTCGATCGGCAAGATTCTTCTGCAGCTGATGGTGCCGTTTGCGGTGGGGCACCTGCTGCGGCCCGTGATCGGGAAGTGGGTGCAAAAGCGCGCCGCGGTGCTGAAGTTCGTGGACCAGGGGTCGATCCTGCTGGTGGTCTATACGGCGTTCAGCGCGGCGGTGATCGAAGGGCTGTGGAAGCAGATTCCTGTGAGTGCGCTGCTGGGGTTGCTGCTGGTTTGCGCTGTGCTGCTGGCACTGGCGCTGACGCTGACGACGCTGGCTGCCCGCAAGCTGGGCTTCGACAAGGCGGACGAGATCACCATTGTTTTTTGCGGGTCGAAGAAGAGCCTGGCCAGTGGGATTCCGATGGCCAAGGTGCTGTTTGCTTCACATGCGGTGGGGGCTATCGTGCTGCCTTTGATGTTGTTTCATCAGATGCAGTTGATGGTTTGCGCGGTGCTCGCGCAGCGGTATGCGCGGCGCGCTGCTGAACCTGCTGTTCAGGGTGGTGCGCTGGAAGTTGCGGCCAAGTAGTTCTTGATTTCCGGGGCCGGGATTCCGCCCGGCGGCGGACTCACTTTCTTTTGCTTCGCCAAAAGAAAGTAAGCAAAGAAAAGGCGACCCCACTGCCCGCGTCCCTCCGCTTCGCTGCGGGCAACCTGCGGTGCTCGCGTTTCGCGGGGTCCCACCCAAACTCGCTTCGCTCAGACAAGGGTGGGCCCTGATCCGCGAAACGCTCCGCTCCTCGGCGCGGGCAGAGGGGCTGGGAACCTTTCGGGCCTTTGCTTCGCTCGGCCTGTGTGCAAGGAAAGCGCGCTTGCGCTTTCCTTGCCTTGTCAGCCCTCGATCTTGCCCAGGCGCGATTCCCTCAGGCGGCTGGGTGCCAGTGCACCCGCCGATTCCAGGATGGGATAGGCGATGGAGCAGATGTGCGAATTGATTCGCTTCAGGTCGCTGATGAGGTCGATGTGCAGCGAGCTGGTCTCGATGCTCAGGGTGGTGCGGTCCGACAGGCGATCCAGGTGGGTCGTGGCGTAGGCGCGCTCCAGGTCGCGGAAGCGGGCTTTCTCTTCGAGCAGCTTCTGCGCGTCGCGCACGTTGCCGTTCAGGAACACGCTCATGCTCAGGCGCAGGTTGGCGACGAGGCGGCCGTGCAGTTCGACGATCTCGGCCATGCCGGCTTCGGAGAAGTTGCGCTGGGGTTTGATCTTCTTGTCCTCGACGTCGATGATCACGCGCTCGATGATGTCGCCGATCTGCTCCATGTTGATGGTGAAGCTGATGATGTCGGTCCAGCGCCGGCTTTCCTCCTCACCCAGCGCCTCGCGCGAGATGCGGGTCATGTAGTACTTGATGGCCGAGTACAGCTGGTCGACGGTGTCGTCGAGCTGCCGCAGTTCCTGCGACAGGCGGGTGTCGTTGTTGCGGATCACGTCGAGCACGCCGATCAGCATGGTCTCCACGATGTCGGCCTGGTGCAGGGCCTCGCGTGCCGCGTTCGAGATGGCCAGCGAAGGTGTTGACAGGGCCGAGGGGTCGAGGTGGTGCGGGCGGCTGGTGCCGGTGGCCTGCTGGGGCATGGGCAGCATGCGCGTCACCAGCTTGGCCACCCATTGCGTGAGGCCGATGAAGCCGACGCTGATCACGATGTTGAACGCCAGGTGGAACAGCACCACGCCATGGGTCTGGTTCGGCAGCTCGGGCTGCACGTAGCGGATCCACAGGCCGATGAAGGGCGCGACGAGGGCCACGCCCAGGGCCTTGAAGAGCAGGTTGCCCACGGTCACCTGGCGCACCGAGACGGCCGCCTTGGCGGTGGTCAGCACGGCCAGCAGGCCGCTGCCGAGGTTGGCGCCGAGCACCAGGCCCAGGGCCACGTCGAGCGGCACCACGTTGGAGGTGGCCATGGCCGCCACCAGCAGCACCACGGCCAGGCTCGAATAGGCCACGATGGCCAGCACCGAGCCGATGGTGATCTCCAGCAGCACGTCGCTGTTGATGGAGGCGAGCAGCGCGCGCACGGCGGGGGAGGAGAACAGGGGCTCGGTGGCTTCCACCACCAGCTGCAGCGCCAGCAGCATCAGGCCCAGGCCGATGAGCACGCGGCCCACCCGGCCGGCCACGGTGTCGGCGCGCGTGATGACCAGCACCACGCCCACGAAGATGAACATGGGGGACAGCCACGACAGGTCGGCCGAGAACAGCACGGAGATGAGCGCGGTGCCCACGTCCGCGCCGCGCATCACCGCCAGCGCCGCCGGCAGCGTGACCAGGCCCTGCCCGACGAAGGACGAGGTCATGAGCGAGGTGGCGGTGCTCGACTGCACCAGCGCGGTCACGCCGATGCCCGAGAGGGCGGCCGTGAAGCGGTTGCGCATGCTCTGCACGAGGATCTTGCGCAGGTTGGCGCCGAAGACGCGCAGCACGCCGGTTCTAACGAGTTGGGTGCCCCACACCAGCAGGGCAATGGCCGCCAGCAGATTCAGGAGATGCTTCATGGGTGTCGGGTTCTATCCTTTTCGTTTTGGTTCGTTTTGACCCCATTTTCCACAGATACGCGTTTCAGTCGATCAGCGCTCCGTTGTCGTGGAAAGGATACGGCCCTTCGAAGCTTCCGGAGGCCGCCAGATGCGTGACCAGCCGCCCTTCGGCGGGGGACCAGGCGTGCACCCGGAAGGCGGGCGGCTCCAGGGTCCAGGCCGAGTCGGCGTCGGGCGCGAGGTCGAGGCAGACCTGGTGCGCCTGCGCCGGCGAGGTCGAGGCGATGGTGCCGCCGAAGCGCACGTCGATGGCGCGGTGCAGGTGGCCGCAGATCACGCGCTCGACGTTGCTGTAGCGCGCAACGAGCGCCTCGAGCGCTTCGGCGCCTTCGAGCAGGCCGATCTCGTCCATGTGGCCGATCAGCGTGCGAAACGGCGGGTGGTGCAGGGCGACCACCACGGGCTCGTGGCGGCAGGCGTCGAGCTGGGTTTCGAGCCAGGCCAGGCGCTTCTCGCACAGCGAGCCGTGGCTGGCGCCGGGCACGCAGGTGTCGAGCGTGAGCAGGCGCAGCGGGCCCACGCGCACCGAGTACTGGATGAAGTCGTGCGTGTCGGCGCCGGTGCCCAGGTACGCGTGGCCGGGGAAGCTGCGGCGCAGCTGGTCGCGGTCGTCGTGGTTGCCGGGCATCAGGTAGACCGGCATGGTGAGCGGGGCCAGCAGGCGAGCGAGGTGCTCGTACTCGGCGGCGCGGCCGAAGTCGGTCAGGTCGCCGGTGACGACCACCGCGTCGGGTGGCTGGCGCAGGGCCAGCACCGACTGCACGGCGCGTTCGAGGTACGGCGCGGTGTCGATGCGGCCGTAAGCCAGGCGGCCCGGCTCGCGGATGTGCAGGTCGGTCAGCTGGACCAGCACGGTGAGCTTGTTGTCTTCGGGATTGGTCATGCGCTGGTTTCCTGCGACGTCATCAGGCGGTCGGGGTGGATGCGCAGGCCCACGCTGTCGCCCGTTCCGAAAGGATTGTCGCGCCCCACGTCGGCCACCAGCAGGGGCTGGTCCTGCACCCGCAGGTGCAGCTGCACGCGGTCGCCGAGGAAGGTGCGGCGTTCGACGGTGGCCGCGCCCCAGCCGGGCTGGGGCGTGTTGACCTCGATGTCTTCGGGCCGCACGAGCAGCTTCTCATGGCTTTGCCAGGCGCTCGGGCAGGGCACGTTCGACCCGCCGAGTCGCACGACGCCCTGTGCGATGGCGCTCGCCTCGCGCTCCAGCCGGTTCACCCGGCCCAGGAACTCGGCCACGAAGGGGTGCGCGGGCGCGCGGTAGAGGTCTTCGCCGCGGCCGACCTGCACGATGCGCCCGGCGCGCATCACCGCGAGCCGGTCGGCGATGGCCAGCGCTTCCTGCTGGTCGTGCGTGACGTGGATGGCCGTGATGTGCAGCCGGCGCAGCAGCTCGGCGAGTTCGTCGCGCAGCGATTCCTTGAGCTTGGCGTCCAGCGCGGCCAGCGGTTCGTCGAGCAGCAGCACGCGCGGGCGCACGGCCACGGCGCGCGCCAGGGCCACGCGCTGGCGCTGGCCGCCGGAGAGTTCGGCGGGGCGCTTGTTCTCCAGGCCGCCCAGGCGCACGAGGTCGACCAGTTCGCCCACGCTGCGCTTTTCTTCGGCAGGCGACACGCCGCGGATGCGCAGGCCGTAGCCGATGTTGGCGGCCACCGTCATCTGCGGAAAGAGCGCGTAGCTCTGGAACACCATGCCCACGCCGCGGTGCTCCACCGGGCGTTGCGTGACGTCCTGGCCGCCGAACACGATGCGGGTGCCGGCGTCGGGAGATTCCAGCCCGGCAATCAGCCGCAGCAGCGTGGTCTTGCCGCAGCCCGAGGGGCCGAGCAGGGCCAGCACTTCGCCGGCTTCCACGCGCAGGTCGGTGGGCTGCAGGCCGCGCGTGCCGTCGGCGTAGGTCTTCGCGCAGTTCGCGATGTCGATGGGGATGCGTTCAAGTTCCATGGCGTTTCTGCATCAGGTTGGCAAGGTACTGCAGGGCCCACAGCACGGGAAGAATGACGGCGAAGAAGACCAGCGTGTAGGCCGATCCGATCTCGATGCGCATCGAGGCGTAGCTGTCGGCCAGGCCCACGGGCAGCGTGCGCGTGAGCGGCGTGTGCAGCATCCAGGTGAGGTTGAACTCGCCCACCGACAGCGTGAACACCATCAGGCTGCCGGCCACGATGGCGGGGAACACGGCCGGCACCAGGATGCCCAGGAAGCGCTGGCGGAAATTCGCGCCCAGCGAGCGCGCGGCCTCCTCCAGCGCGAGCAGGTCGTCGCGCTGGAAGGCCGAGCTCACGGTGCGCACCATGAAGGGCAGCGTGAAGATCATGTGGCCCACCAGGATGAAGGCGAAGCTCTGGCGAAAGGCCGTGAGCTGGCCGTAGGCGAGGATCAGCGCGAGCGCCGTGGCCAGGCCCGGCACCGCGACCGGCAGCGTCAGCAGCTCTTCGAAGATGTGCGCCGCGCGCGAGCGGCTGCGCGCCAGTGCATAAGCACAGGGCACGCCCAGCAGCACGGTGCCGGCCACGCAGGCCAGCGCCAGCGCGAGCGACCAGCCGACGGTGCCGCCGTAGTTCTCCCACACCTCGCCGAGCCAGCGCAGCGTGAGGCCGCTCTTCAGGCCGGTGCTGTAGTTGTTGACGAGGCCGGCCATGACCGACAGCAGCATCGGCGCGATCATGAAGAGGCTCACGATGACCGTCACGGCGAGCAGGAAGGGCGCCTTGGCGTGGGTGTTCTTTCGCAGGGGCATGGTCATGGTCATGGGCATGGAGCAGGGGGGCCTTCAGCGTGCGACGGGGTTGGCGCCGAAGCGGCGCGCCACGAACAGCACCAGCCAGGTCACGATGCCCAGCGAGATCGACAGCGACGCGGCGAGCGCGAAGTTGGCGTAGTTGGTGAACTCGTTGTAGATGGTGATGGGGATCACCTCGAACTTGCTGGCCAGCGTGAAGGCGGTGCCGAAGGCGCCCATGGAGGTGGCGAACAGGATGGCGCCGCAAGCCAGCGTGGTGGGCGCGAGTTCGGGCATCCACACGTCGCGCGCCACGCGCAGGCGCGAGGCGCCGAGCGAACGCGCGGCTTCCTCGAGCTGTGTGTTCATCGACTCGGCGGCTGCGGCGTAGGTGGCAATGGCGCGCGGCAGCGAGAAATACAGGTACGCCAGGAACAGCCCGAGCAGGCCGTAGGCGAAGGTGATGCGTTCGCCGAACAGGCTGTCGCTCAGGCTCGCCACCACGCCTTGGCGGCCGCCCAGCAGGATCACGAAGAAGCCGATGATCACGCCGGGGAACGACAGCGGCAGCGTGAGCAGCGACAGCAGCACGCGCTTGCCGGCGAAGGCATGGCGCGCCAGGTAGATGCCCACGGCCGCGCCCAGCACCAGCGTGGCCAGCGTCACGGCCACCGAGAGCGCGACCGTGTTGGCCATGCTCTGCAGGTAGCGCGCGTCGGTCAGCACCGCGAAGTAGGTGGCCCAGCCCTTGCCCGCGGGCAGCGTGAGCAGGCGCACCACCGGCAGCAGCCAGAAGGCCGCGAAGAAGACGGCCGCGGGCGCGGCGCAGGCCAGCAGCCGCCAGCGCGGGTTCCAGGCGCTGGAAGAAGCGTTGGCGGTGGTGGCTTGCGTCATCTCGTGCGGCGCCGGATCAGCGCACTTCCTTCAGGTACTCGTCGGAGAAGGCGCGCTGCGCGGCGGCCATGCGGCCGTAGTCCACGCTCTTGGCGCGGGCGTATTCGCTGGCGGGCAGGAACTGCGCCTCGATGTCCTTGGGCATGGCGTTCGCGCGCACCGGGCGCAGGTAGGCCTTGGCCCAGATGGCCTGGCCTTCGTCGGACAGCGTGAAGTCGAGCACCTTCTTCGCGTCGGCCGCGTGCGGGGCCTTGGCGACCAGGCTCATCACGTAGGGCACCGCCAGCGTGCCTTCGCTCGGGATCACGAAGGCGACGTTGGCCTTGTCCTTGTACTTGGCGCGGTAGGCGTTGAAGTCGTAGTCCAGCAGGATCGCGATCTCGCCCGACAGCACGCGCGCGTAGGACGTCTGCTTCGGCACGATGGGCTCGTTCTTCTGCAGTGCCTTGAAGTAGTCGATGGCCGGCTTGAAGTTGTCGAGCGTGCCGCCGCGCGCCTCGTTCACCGCCACGGCGCCCACGTAGCCCACGAAGGCCGAGGCCGGGTCGAGGTAGCCGATGAGGCCCTTGTATTCGGGCTTGAGCAGGTCGGCCCACGACTTGGGAATCGGCTTGCCCTTGAGCGCGTCGACGTTGACCATGAAGCCGAGCGTGCCCGAGTGGATGGTGAACCAGTTGCCGGCCGGGTCCTTCAGGCCGTCGGGAATGTCTTTCCACGCGGCGGGCTTGTAGGGCTCGACCAGGCCGTCCTTCGCGGCCTGCACGGCGAAGGTCACGCCGAGGTAGGTCACGTCGGCCACGGGGCTGGCCTTCTCGGCCGACATCTGCGCGAGCGACTGGCCCGAGTTCTTGTTGTCGGGCGGCACGGTGACGCCGGTCTTGGCCTTGATGGCCTTCAGCTGGGTGCCCCAGTCGGCCCATTCGGTGGGGCAGTTGTAGCAAATGGCGGTCTGCGCCATGGCGCTGCCCGCAGAAAGCGTGGCCGCGAGCGCGGCGGCGAGCAGGCCGAGGCGGGCCATGCGGTGGAAGCGAAGGGACATGGTGGAACTCCTTGGATGGATGGGGCGCGGGAACGAGGTGAGGTCAGTAACTGGCGGCGTTGTTGTCCTCGCGCGCGCAGGCGCACGACTCGCCGTCTCGGAAGGCATGGGGCAGCAGCAGGCTCGCATCGGCCTGCAGCGTGGCGCCGCCGGCCATCGCCTGCATCAGCAGCTCGACGCTGTGGCGGCCGATGTCGCTGTTGGGCTGCGCGATGGTGGTGAGCGCGGGTGTGAGGTCTTCGCCCAGCGCGATGCCGTCGAAGCCGACCACGCTCAGGTCGTCGGGCACCGCCAGGCCGCTCAGGTGCGCGGCGCGGATGCTGCGGATGGCCAGCAGGTCGTTGGAGCAGACCAGCGCGGTGGGCCGGTGGCGTGCCTGCAGCTGGCGCGAGAGCGCATCGACAGCGGTCTCGACGAAGGGCACTTCGATGAGCGGCGGCGCATCGAGGCCCGCGTCGGCCATGCCTCGCAGGTAGCCGCGGTAGCGTTGCTGCGCGCGGTCCGACGCGGCGAGCGTGCCGCTCACCATGGCGATGCGGCGGTGGCCCAGCAGCACCAGCCGCGTGACCGCATCGGCCACGGCGCCTTCGCTGTCGACCGACACGCAGGGGTGGCCGGGGTGCCGGTTGTAGGCCAGCACATAAGGCACGCCGGCCGCCTGCAGGCGGGGCAGGGCAGCCGAGGTGGAGGGGTTCGACACCACGAGGATCAGGCCGTCGACATTGCCCGCCAGCAGCAGGTGCACGGCGCGATCTTCTTCGTCGACCTGGTAGCCGGTGGTGACGGGAATGATCGCGTAGCCGCCCGCGATGGCCGCGCGCGCAATGCCCTGCAGGCATTCGGCGAAGGTCGGGTTCAGCAGCGTGGGCAGCACCACGCCGAGCACGCGGCTGCGCTGGGTGCGCAAGGTGCGCGCGCTGGCGTTGGGCAGGTAGTCGAGCTCGCGCGCCACGCGCTCCACCAGCGCGCGGGTGGCGGGCGTCACCTTGTCGGGGAAATTGAAGGCCCGCGACACGGTGGCCACGGAGACTCCCGCCTTGGCGGCTACGGCTTGGATGCTCATCGTGCGGTGTTCATGTAATCGATTACATTGGACCGCCGCAGTATGACTTTGCGATGACAGGCTTTGGAAGCGGGGACAAACCCGCAGGCCTTCGCGGGCGCCCGGAGGCCCAAAGAAGAAGGGGCCCCGCGGGGCCCCTTCTGGTGTCTGCTTGCCTGCTCGAAAGCCGAGCCGGCTTATTTGCCTCGGCGTACGCGCCGGATCTCGTCCACGATCAGGCAGATCGCGCCCAGCGTGATGGCGCTGTCCGCGGCATTGAACGCCGGGAAGCCCCAGTTGCCCACGTGGAAGAACAGGAAGTCCACGACGTAGCCGTGCATCATCCGGTCGATCACGTTGCCGATGGCGCCGCCCAGGATGCAGGCCATGGAGAACGAGAACAGCTTCTGCCCCGCGTGCGAGCGCAGCATCCACACGATGAAGATCGCGGCCGCCACGCCGATGCCCGTGAAGAGCCAGCGCTGCCAGCCCGAGTGGTCGGCCAGGAACGAGAAGGCCGCGCCCGTGTTGTGCGCGCGCACGACGTTGAAGAAGCTCGTCACGTAGGTCGAGTCGCCGAGCTTGTAGTAGCCCAGGATCAGCGTCTTGGTGAACTGGTCGATGATCAGGATGATCACCGCCAGCCCCAGCCACGGCCAGATGCTGGCGCCGCGCGAACGCGAGGCGGACATGGAGCGCGCGGCGGCCATCAGGCAACGCTCCGCGATTCGCCGGCGCCGAACAGGTTGCTGGTGCAGCGGCCGCAGATCGTCGGATGGGCCGCGTCGTGGCCCACGTCGTCGCGGTAGTGCCAGCAGCGTTCGCACTTCTGGGCGGTGCTGGGCGTGACCACCGTCGACAGCGCTTCACCCGCGGCCAGCGCGATCGCCGAGGTGATGAAGACGAACTTCAGGTCGTCGCCCAGCGAGCCGAGCAACGCGAAGTCGTCGGCCGGCGCCGTGACCTGCAGGTTGGCCTGCAGCGACGAGCCGACCTTGCCTTCGGCGCGCACGGCTTCGATGTCCTTGTTCACCACGTCGCGGATCTCGCGGATGCGGCCCCACTTGGCGAGCAGCGCCTCGTCGGGCGCGGCGAACTCGCTGTAGGTCTGCGTGAAGATCGACTCGCCCGGCTTGCCCGTGCCCACGAACTTCCAGGCCTCTTCGGCCGTGAAGCTCAGGAACGGCGCCATCCAGCGCAGCATTGCCTGCGAGATGTGCCACAGCGCCGTCTGCGCGCTGCGGCGCGCCAGCGAGCCCGGGGCCGTCGTGTAGAGACGGTCCTTCAGGATGTCGAGGTAGAAGCCGCCCAGGTCTTCCGAGCAGTAGATCTGCAGCTTGGCCACCACCGGGTGGAACTCGTACACCTGATAGTGCGCGAGGATCTCGGCCTGGAACTGCGCGGCGCGCGCCAGCGCGTAGCGGTCGATCTCGAACAGCTGGTCGAGCGGCACGGCGTCCTTGGCGATGTCGAAGTCGCTCGTGTTCGCCATCAGGAAGCGCAGCGTGTTGCGGATGCGGCGGTACGCATCGACCACGCGCGCCAGGATCTTGTCGTCGCCCGCGATGTCGCCCGAGTAGTCGCTCGCGGCCACCCACAGGCGGATGATTTCCGAGCCCAGCTTGTTGCTGATTTCCTGCGGGTCGATGCCGTTCTTGAGCGACTTGCTCATCTTGATGCCCTTGGCATCCACCGTGAAGCCGTGCGTGAGCAGGCCGCGGTACGGCGCGCGGTCTTCCAGCATGCAGGCGATGAGCAGCGACGAATGGAACCAGCCGCGGTGCTGGTCATGGCCTTCGAGGTACAGGTCGGCCTCGGGGCCGACGTCGTGGTGCACCGTGGGGTGCGTGCCGCGCAGCACGTGATAGAAGGTCGAGCCCGAGTCGAACCACACCTCCAGGATGTCGGTGCTCTTGGTGTAGCTCGGCGCGTCCTCGGCGCCCAGGATCTCTTCGACCGTCACGCGGCTCCAGGCCTCGATGCCGCCCTTCTCGACGATGTCGGCGGCCTGGTCGAGGATTTCCATGGTGCGCGGATGCAGCTCGCCCGAATCCTTGTGCAGGAAGAACGGGATCGGCACGCCCCAGCTGCGCTGGCGGCTGATGCACCAGTCGGGACGCCCGGCGATCATGTCGTGCAGGCGCGCCTTGCCGTTCTCCGGGTAGAAGCTGGTCTGTTCGATGGCGTCGAGCGCGGTCTGGCGCAGCGTCTTGGGGGCCTTGTCCTTGGTGAACACGCCTTCGCCCTCGTCCATGCGAACGAACCACTGCGCCGCGGCGCGGTAGATCACCGGCGTCTTGTGGCGCCAGCAGTGCGGGTAGCTGTGGGTGATGGTCTCGGTGGTCAGCAGGCGGTTGGCGTCGCGCAGCGCGGCGATGACCACCGGCACGGCCTTCCAGATGTTCTGGCCGCCGAACAGCGGGAAGTCGGGCGCGTAGCTGCCGTTGCCCTGAACCGGGTTCAGGATGTCGTCGTACGCCACGCCGTGGGCGATGCAGGAGTTGAAGTCATCCACGCCGTAGGCGGGCGAGGAGTGCACCAGGCCCGTGCCGTCGGTGGCGGTGGCGTAGTCGGCCAGGTACACCGGCGACAGGCGCTGGTAGCCCGCGTCGACGTCGTACAGCGGGTGTTCGAATTCGAGGCCGCCTAGCGCCTCGCCCTTGACCGTGGCCAGCACCTTGCCGTCGAGCGCGTAGCGCGTCATGCACATCTCGACCAGCGAGTTGGCCAGGATCAGCAGGCCGCGCTCGGTGTCGACCAGCGAGTACTCGAGCTCGGGGTTGAGGTTGATCGCCTGGTTGGCCGGGATGGTCCACGCGGTGGTGGTCCAGATCACGGCAAAGATGTCGCCCAGGATCGTGTGGTCGGTGCCGAAGGCCTTGAGCACCTTCTCGCGCTCGTGCGCCTTGAAGGCCACGTCGATGGTCTGGCTCTTCTTGTCGGCGTATTCGATCTCGAACTCGGCCAGCGAGGAGCCGCAGTCGAAGCACCAGTACACGGGCTTCAGGCCGCGGTACACGAAGCCGCGCTCGATCACGCGCTTGAACGCGCGCAGCTCGCCGGCTTCATTGGCGAAGTCCATCGTCTTGTAGGGGTGGTCCCATTCGCCCAGCACGCCCAGGCGCTGGAAGTCGGCCATCTGCTGGGCGATCTGCTCGGTGGCGAAGGCGCGACTCTTGGCCTGCATCTCGTCGCGGCTCAGGTTGCGGCCGAACTGCTTTTCGATGGCGTTCTCGATCGGCAGGCCGTGGCAGTCCCAGCCGGGCACGTAGAGCGCGTCGAAGCCCTCGAGCTGGCGCGCCTTGGTGATCATGTCCTTCAGGATCTTGTTCACCGCGTGGCCCATGTGGATCTGGCCGTTGGCGTACGGGGGGCCGTCGTGCAGGATGAACTTGGGCGCGCCGTGGCGGGCGTCGCGCAGGCGGTGGTAGCGGCCCTCGTCGTTCCATTCCTTCACCCAGCCCGGCTCGCGCTTGGGCAGGTCGCCGCGCATCGGGAAGGGGGTGTCGGGCAGGTTCAGCGTGGAACGGTAGTCTTTGGGGGAGGCAGTGGAAGCAGCGTCAGACATGGTGGGGTACGGCGAAACAGGGGGCTCCGACAGGCTCAGCCCGAACTGCGTTGTGAAGCGTGTCGGTGCGGAAGATAAAGCCGTTCGCCCTGAGCTTGTCGAAGGGCGGCAGCACGGTGCGTGCAGGGCTAAATTCGATCGCGCGTGGTCTGGCGATGGGTTTCTGCGTGGGTCGATGCAAAGAACGCACGCGCGTCGCGGCCATCCTTCGCGATGCCCGCAGTGAGGGCCTCGAGGCTGGTGTAGCGCAATTCGTCGTGCAGTTTGTGCAGGAGTTCCACGCGCACGATTTTACCGTAGGCCCCTTCGGCGCCCAGATGGGAGGGCCACTCCAGGCAATGGGTTTCGAGCAGCACCCGCCCGCCGTTGACGTCATTGGCGTCCAGCGAGGGGCGCACGCCCAGGTTGGCCACCCCCGGCAGCGGCTGGTCGGCCAGGCCGTGCACCAGCACCGCGAAGATGCCGCTGGCGGCCGGTTTCCAGTGCTTGAAGCGCAGGTTGAGGGTGCGAAAACCGTCGTCCTGGCCCGGCGCCGAGGCGCCCAGCGCGCGGCCGAGCTTGCGGCCGTGGACCACGTGGCCAGAGATGGTGTACGGCCGGCCCAGCAGGGTGTGGGCGTCAGCCATGCGGCCTTCAGCCAGCGCCTCGCGCACGGCCGAGCTCGACACCCGCAGGCCGTGCACCTCGTAGCTGTTCATGCGCGCCACGTCGAAGCCGCGGGCATCGCCGGCCGCGTCGAGCATGGCGTAGTCGCCGGCACGCCTGGCGCCGAAGCGGAAGTCGTCGCCCACCAGCACGTAGTGCGCGCCCAGGCCGTCGACCAGCACGTTCTGGATGAATTCCTCGGGCGACTGGGAGGCCAGCCGGCTGTCGAAGGGCAGCACGATGGTCTGCGCCACGCCGCAGGCGGCCAGCTCGCTGAGCTTGTCGCGCAGCGTGCCGATGCGCGCCGGCGCCAGGTCGGGCTTCTTGGTGAGCGCGGCGAAATAGTCGCGCGGGTGGGGCTCGAAAGTGAGCACGCAGCTCGGCAGCCCGCGCTGGCGGGCCTCGGTCTGCAGCAGCGCGAGCATGGCCTGGTGGCCACGGTGCACGCCGTCGAAATTGCCAATGGTGAGGGCGCAGGCAGGGGCCACGCCCGGGTGCCGGAAGCCGCGAAAAACCTGCATCGGTGAGTATCTTTTTGATAGCGCCTTTCGCCCGTCAAATGGGCGAATCAGGCCGATTTGTCACAAAGCCGGTATATTGTGACGCAGTGCGTTGACTGAGGTGTGTTTTCGACGCGCTCCGTGTCCCTGGTCTTTCCGTGGTTCTTCCTTTTCAGGAGGCGTGTGTGAAGGTCTTGAAGCTGTCGGCCCAAGGGCTGCCCCAGTCATGGATTTCGCTGGAACAGGCGGTGATCCACTATGCGGCGGACGAAGTTCGCTGGGAGGTGGGCGCGCAGGTGGCCGTGTTCCGTGGCGGCCACAACGCAATCACCGGCGAGCAGTCGCAGATCGCGATCAACAGCATCATCGGCACCAAGGGCGTGCCGCGCATCAACCCCTTCGCCCAGCGCCCCGGCCTGACCAACAGCAAGCTGTTCTCGCGCGACCGCAACGTGTGCGCCTACTGCGGCGGCCATTTCCACGAAGACGAGCTCACCCGCGAGCACATCATTCCCTTTGCCCAGCGCGGCATCGACACCTGGATGAACGTGGTCACGGCCTGCAAGCCCTGCAACCACCGCAAGAGCAGCCGCACCCCCGAGCAGGCGAACATGCCGCTGCTGTACGCGCCCTACGTGCCCAGCCTCTGGGAAGATTTCATCCTGCGAAACAGGCGCATCCTGGCCGACCAGATGGAATTCCTGATGGCGCACCTGCCGCAGAGCTCCCGGCTGCACGACAGCTAGCTGGCGGCTTTCAAGGGCCGCTTCAGCGCTTCCAGTGCGGCGGGCGTTTCTCGATGAAGGCCTGCACGCCTTCCAGCGCGCTCTCGTCCATCATGTTGCAGGCCATGGTCTGGCTGGCGTCGGCCAGCGCGGCCTCGATGCCGGTTTCGAGCTGCCGGTAGAACAGCGCCTTGCCCAGCGCCAGCGCCTGGCGCGGCTTGGCGACGATGCTGGCCACCAACGCTTCGACGGCCGCGTCGAGCGCCTCGGGCGCCGCCACCCGGTTCACCAGCCCCTTTTCCTGCGCTTCCCGCGCGCCGATGAATTCGCCGGTCACCAGCATCTCGAAGGCTTCCTTGCGTCCCAGGTTGCGCGACAGCGTGACGCTGGGCGTGGCGCAGAAGAGGCCCACGTTCACGCCGCTGACCGCGAACCGCGCCTCGCTCGAGGCCACCGCCAGGTCGCACACCGCGACCAGCTGGCAGCCCGCCGCGGTCGCGATGCCGTGCACCCGCGCGATCACCGGCACCGGCAGCCGCTGGATCGACAGCATCATCGCGCCGCAGCGCTCGAACAGCTGCCGGTAGTAGCCCAGCGAGGGCTCGGCGCGCATTTCCTTCAGGTCGTGGCCCGCGCAGAAGGCCTTGCCGGCGGCGGCGATGACGACGGCGCGCACCGTGTCGTCGGCCGCGGCCTGGCCGAGCGCCTGTTCCAGCGCGCCCAGCATGCCTTCGGAGAGCGCGTTGAACGAAGACGGCCGGTTCAGCGTCAGCGTGAGCACGCCGCGGTTGTCGCGCTGCTGCAGCACGAAGGGGGCGCTCGTGTCGTTCATGGCGTGGCCTCGCAGATCAGTAGGTCAGTAGATCAGTAAGTCAGCTCGAGCACCGTCGTGTGCTCGTTCGCGGTGGGCCAGGTCAGGCCGGTGATGCGCTCGCCGTTGAATTCGCCGGTCACCGCGCGCGGCGCACCGCCGCCTTCCAGGCGCAGGCGCGAGGTCGACACGCCCGCCCCCTTGGGCGGCACGCCGGCCGGCGGGCTCTTGCCGTCGAAGCGCATGGTGTCGCGCTGCACGTCGAAGTAGCCGCGCGGCCGCGTGAAGACCACCACCGACGTCGCGCCGTTGTCGGCCGGCACGATGCGTTCGGGCCGCAGGTTCACCAACTTGCTGCTGCGCGGGAACGGGCTGCGGTAGATGTGCGTGGTGCCGTAGCTGGGCGTGGCCAGCACGAACTCGTACGCCGCGTCGCCGCGCGCGTTGAACGGCCCCCAGCGGCCGTCCATGCCGATGGCCTTGGTGTGGACGGCGTTGCCCAGCCGCTCGCCGGTGGCGGGGTCGACGGCATACACCGTGAGCCGCGCGCCGTTCAGCGGCAGGTTTTCCGCGCCGATGGCATGCCCGTCGAGCACCACGGCGGCCTCCGCCTCGACGCCGGTGCTGCGCGGCGCCTGGCCCGTCAGGAACTGCCAGGTCGCGGCGAAGGCGGCGGGCGAGAACGAGGTTTCGCGGTGGTCCACGCGCGGCAGCACCACGTTGGTGGCGCCCTTCAGGGCCGGTCCGTCGAAGCCGATGTGGGTCGGCTTGCCGGGCGCGCCGATCCACACGCCGTCGGGCTGGGCGTACTTGTCGTTGTTGTCGGAGCGCAGCGTCAGCCACTTCACGCCCGGCGTGACCTCGTCGCCGTTGGGCCCCTTCGGCGCATTGAGCTGCTGCATGAAGCCCGAGAGGCCCGAGAACTCGTTGTTCTCGCGGAAGGCCTTCACCGCCCAGATGCCGTGCGCGGGGTTGCCGCCCAGCACCACCTGGCTCACCACGGCCGCGCCGCCGCCGTTCTGCACGTAGTTGCGAATGGTGTTGCCGCCGCGCGAATTGCCGATCAGCACGACCTTGCTCGCCCCCGTGGCTTTCAGCACCTTGTCGACCTGGGCCTTCAGGAACACCGCCGATTCGCCTGTCGAGCTGCGTCCGGGCTGGGCCACGGCGTCGTCGTCGCGCGCGAGCGGGTTCGGCTGGTCGAACGCAAAGAGCCGGTCGCGCGGCCAGCCGTTCGACTCGAAGCGCCAGATCGTCGTTTGCCAGAGCGCGGCCGAATCGCCGTTGCCGTGCACGAAGACGATGGGCGGGCGTTCCGCGTAGGACGGCGAGGGGGCTGTGGCGCAGGCGGTCAGCATGGTGGAGGCGGCGATCGCGGAGGTCGTGGCGACCGCCATGGCAAGGAGGGTGCGGCGGGATTGCATGTTTCGTTCCTGGGGAGCGGATTTCCAAGTGAAAACGCCCGCCGGCGCAAGGCGGGCGGGCGTTGGATGCTAGGGGAAAAAGACCGTCAGGCGAAGACGCCTGCCGTGTCCTGCATGCGCGCGGACACCTCACCCAGGTGATGCAGGGTGTCGCCGAAGGTCATTTCCATCTGCGTGAGCTTGCGGAAATAGTGGCTGCCGATGTACTCGTCGGTCACCCCGATGCCGCCATGCAGCTGCACCGAGTTCGCGGCCACGTAGCGCATCGACGTGCCCAGCTGGTACTTGGCGCGCGCCAGCGCCTGTCGGCGCTCGTCGGCCGGGGCGTTGAGCTTGAGCGTGGCGTAGTAGCTCATCGAGCGTGCGAGCTCCAGCTGCATCTTCATGTCGGCGATGCGGTGGCGCAGCGCCTGGAAGCTGGAGATGACCACGCCGAACTGCTTGCGCTGGTTCATGTACTCGACGGTCAGGGCCACGGTCTTGTCCATGACGCCCACCGCTTCGGCGCAGGTGGCGGCAATGCCCACGTCCACCGCGTATTCGAGCGCGGCCAGGCCGTCGGCCGTGACGAGCGTGGCGTCGGCCTTGTCGAACACGACCTCGGCCGCGCGGGCGCCGTCCTGCGTGCCGTAGCCGCGGGCTTCCACGCCGCTGGCGCTGCGCTCGACCAGGAACAGGGCGATCTTGCCGTCGAGCTTGGCGGGCACGATGAAGGCGTCGGCTTCGTCGCCCACGGGCACCACGCTCTTGGCACCGGTCAGCGAATGGCCGCTGCCCGACTTCACGGCCGTGGCTTCGCACAGGTCCAGGCGGTAGCGCGCCTTGCGTTCCTGGTAGGCCAGCACCACGATGGCCTGGCCACCGGCGATGCGGGGCAGCCAGGCGTCCTTGACCTCGGTGCCCGCGTAGCCGCTGAGCACCGCGCCGGCGATCAGCGTCTGCGCGAAGGGCTCCAGCACGATGCCGCGGCCGAGTTCTTCCATGACGACCATGCCGGCCACCGGGCCCATGCCCAGGCCGCCGTCGCCTTCGCCGATGTACAGGCCGCCCAGGCCGAGCTCGGCCAGTTCGTCCCACGCCTCGCGCGAGAAGCCGCCCTTGGCCTCGATGCCGCGGCGGCGCTCGAAGTCATAGCCCTTGTCGACCCACTTGCGAACGGCGTCGCGCAGTTGTTCCTGGTCGTCGGAAAAATTGAAATCCATGTGCGTGTCTCCTCAGCCCAGAACCGTCTGCGCGACGATGTTGCGTTGCACTTCGTTCGAACCGCCGTAGATGGTGGTCTTGCGCATGTTGAAGAAGGTCGACGTCAGCGGCGCGAGCGCCGGGTTGCCGCCCGGGAAGTTGCCTTGCCAGCCGGCTTCCATCGCTTCGCGGATCAGCGGCAGCGAGTAGGGGCCGCCGGCCAGCATCATGAGTTCGGCGTAGCGCTGCTGGATCTCGCTGCCGCGGATCTTGAGCAGGCCGGCCACGTCCAGCGAGTTCTTGCCCGAGGTCGCGGCCGACAGCACGCGCAGCACCATCATCTCGAGCGCGACGATGTCGACTTCGAGCTTGGCGATCTCGTCGCGAAAGCGCTGGTCTTCGTACACGCCCTCGGTCTTGGCGATGCGCTTCAGGCGTTCGAGTTCGCGCTTGGCGCGGTTCACGTCGGCGATGTTGGTGCGTTCGTGCGAGAGCAGGTGCTTGGCGTAGGTCCAGCCCTTGTTCTCTTCGCCGATCAGGTTCTCGGCGGGCACCTCGACGTTGTCGAAGAACACCTCGTTCACTTCATGGCCGCCGTCGAGCAGCTTGATCGGGCGAACCGTGACGCCGGGCGACTTCATGTCCAGCAGCAGGAAGCTGATGCCGGTCTGCGGCTTGCCTTCGTTGCTGGTGCGCACGAGGTTGAACATCCAGTCGCCGTACTGGCCGAGCGTGGTCCAGGTCTTCTGGCCGTTGACGATGTACTTGTCGCCCTTGCGCTCGGCCTTGGTCTTCACCGATGCCAGGTCGGAGCCCGAGCCCGGCTCGCTGTAGCCCTGGCTCCACCAGACTTCGCCGCTGGCGATGCCGGGCAGGAAGCGTTTTTGCTGCTCGGCATTGCCGAAGGCCATGATCACCGGCGCCACCATGACGGGGCCGAACGGGATGATGCGCGGCGCGCCGGCCAGCGCGGTTTCTTCCTCGAACAGGTGGCGCTGGATGGCGGTCCAGCCCGGACCGCCGAATTCCTTAGGCCAGCCGTAGCCCAGCCAGCCCTTCTTGCCGAGGATCTTGGCCCAGCCTTGCAGATCGTCGCGCGTCAGTTCGAGCGCGTTGTGCACCTTGTGCGAAATCTCCTTGGGGAGGTTTTCCTTGACCCAGGCGCGAACTTCTTCGCGGAACTTCTGTTCTTCGGGTGTGAAGCTCAAATCCATGCGTGCCTCGCTGTGTTGATCGGTTCACCGCAGACGCGGTGTGTCTCCGGAGCCGTGAGTTTTAGCACGGTCGTGCTGCGATCGAGTGTCCGCGCCGCGACAACAAGTCGGCCCACGGATAATCCCGCCTCCCATGAAGAACATCGTGATCCTGATCTCCGGCGGCGGCTCCAACATGGCCGCCATCGTGCGCGCGGCCGAGCGCGAGCGCTGGTCCGGCCGCTTCGGCGCGCGCATTGCCGCCGTGGTGAGCAACAAGGCCGAGGCCGGCGGCCTGGCGACGGCCAAGGCGCACGGCATCGCGACGGCGGTGGTTCCGCACAAGGATTTCGCGAGCCGCGAGGCCTTCGACGAGGCGCTCGCGCAGGCGGTCGACGCCCATTCGCCCGCGCTGGTGGTGCTGGCCGGCTTCATGCGGATCCTGACGCCGGGCTTCGTCGGGCGCTACGCGGGGCGCCTGGTGAACATCCATCCCTCGCTGCTGCCCGCGTTTCCGGGGCTTCACACGCACCAGCGCGCCATCGAGGCGGGCTGCAAGGTGGCGGGTGTCACGGTCCACCAGGTGACCACCGAACTCGACCACGGGCCGATCCTGGCGCAGGCCGTGGTGCCGGTGCTGCCTGACGACACGGCCGCCACGCTGGCCGGACGGGTGCTCGCGCAAGAGCATCTGTTGTATCCGCGAGCCATTGAGGGATGGCTTGCAGATACATCGAGTCACAATCATTAAATTTGTTTATATTCGCGGCTTTTCGGGAGTCTTGACGTGAAAACCCAATCGCTGCTGCTGGCCGCCGCTGGCGCTGTCGTCCTTTTGGTCGGCTGTGCCGCTCCGGCGCCCGCGCCCGCCCCGGCGCCCCCCGCGCCGCCGCCGGAACCGGTCTACCAATGCAGCGCCGATGGCGCCCGTTTTGCCGTGGGCCAGTTGCTCACGCCCCAGCTGGAAGCCGCCGCCCGCGTGCGCGCAGCCGCCGGCACGGTGCGGGTGCTCAAGCCCGGCGACGCGGCCACGATGGAACTCAACGGCGGGCGCCTGAACCTCGACGTCGACGCCCGCAACCGCGTGACGGACGTCCGCTGCGGTTGACGGCGATCGGGTTGCTATGAAGAACATAGCAACCCACTGAAGCAGGACGGGCGTACGCAGCCCGACTGCCGTCTAGATCGGGGCGAATCTTGGCCGGAGCGCGCCGTCGATCTCGATGGTTTCTCCGAACATGGCGGCCGGCCGGACCCAGAGTCCGTGGGCGCCGTACAGGGCGCGGTACAGCGTCATCGGCTCCAGCGTTTCGCTGTGGCGCACGGTGCCGATCACCTCGTATTCGCCGCCCTTGTAGTGACGGTAGCGGCCGGGTGGTGTTTCGATCAGGGGCGGGAGGTCTTCGTCGTTCAACGGGGGCTTCTTTCTAAAACAGTCGGGGTTGGCTTGATGTGACAGGAGTCGGATGGATCGCGCTGATTTTGTTCACCTGGTTCGACTGAGCGAGCATGCCAGTGCGGACGACAGTGCGCGCTATCGACGCAGCGTGGCGGCTTTTGCCGCGCTCGGCTACCTGTGGGTGCTGGGCTGCCTCGCGCTTGCGGTGGGCCTCATTGTCTGGGTGCTGTCGTCGATCCGTGAGGAGCGTTTCAGCTTCACGCGCGGCTGGCTGCTGCTGTTCGCGGGCGGCCTGCTCTGGGCCACGTTGCGCGCGCTCTGGGTGCGCTTCGACGAGCCCGACGGCGTGGAACTGCAGCGCGACGATGCGCCGGCGCTGTTCGAGGCGCTGGACCGCATCCGCAGCAAGATCAAGGGGCCCCCGGTCCACCACGTCTACCTCGACGACGAATTCAACGCCAGCATCCGCCAGGTGCCGCGCTTCGGGCTGTTCGGCGGCGCCATCAACTCGCTGAGCATCGGCCTGCCGCTGCTGATGATGCTCGACCGGCGGCGGCTGCTGTCGGTGCTGGCGCACGAGTACGGCCACCTGCGCGGCAACCACGGCAGGCTGAGCGCGTGGATCTACCGCACGCGGCTGTCCTGGCTCAAGCTGGACGCCAACCTGCAGCGCAGCGAAGGCGTGATGGCGGTTTTCTCGCAGGCCTTCTTCCGCTGGTACTTTCCGCGCTTTGCCGCCAAGACCTTCGCGCTGGCCCGCCAGGACGAGTACGAGGCCGACCGCATTTCCGGGCGGCTGCTGGGCACCACGGTGGCAGCCGCCGCGCTGACCGAGATCGCCATCAAGGGCAACTGGTACGCCAACGAGTTCTGGCCCTGGCACTGGGCCCGCGCCGAGCACGAGCCGACGCCGCCGGGGCCTTTCGCCGCGTTGCGCAAGCGCGTGCGCACCCCGCCCGACGAAGACTTCGCCCGCCAGGCGCTGCGCGAGGCGATGCGCCGCGTCAGCGACCTGGAGGACACCCACCCGGTGCTGCGCGACCGGCTCGAGGCGCTCAAGCAGAAGGCGGCGCTGCCCGAATGGTCGCAGCGCTCAGCGCTCGAGTTGCTGGCCGACCGGAAGAAGTGGATCGAGTATTTCGATGTTCGCTGGCGCCGCGCGCATGCGGCCGACTGGAAACAGCACCACGCGCACCGCTCGCGCATCCGCGAGCGCATCTCGGTGCTGGCCGCGCGCGGCGAGCGCAACACGCCTGACGAGATGGTCGAATGGGCCGATTCGGAGCGGCGGCTCGACCCGGCGGCGCCCGTGCGGCTGCGCTACGAAACCGCCCTGCAGATTGCGCCGGAGCACCCGGGTGCGCTGCGCGGGCTGGCCCAGATGCTGCCGTCGAACGACCGCGCAGCGCGGCTCGCCGTGCTCGAGCGCTTGCACAGTTCCGGCGCGGCCAGCCGCTGGTGGGCGGCCAGGAGCGCCGTGGCGTCGCTCGAGGACCCCGACGCCGGACCGCACGAAGAAGAGGCGCTCAAGCTGTGGCGCGGCCGTCTCAAGGAGGCGGAAGAGGCCGAGACGCGCGCCTGGGAGGAGATCACCGGCACGCCGTTCTTCAGCCAGATCTCGCGCCACGACCTGAACGACTACGAGCTGGGCGAGCTGCGGGCCGATCTCGTGCGCTGCCTGCCGGCGTCGCGCGCCTGGTTGGTGCGCAAGAACCTGCGCGAGTTTCCGTGGCGCCGGGCCTACATCGTGTTCGTCGACCTGCCCGGGCTCGACGACGAGGACCGCTGGCAGCTGTGCCGCCAGCTGGAGCAGACGCTCACGCTGCCGGGCGCCGCGCTGGTGCTGTGGGCGGGCCATTCGCCCACGCTGGAAGACATCCAGCGGCAGGCTTTCGGCGAGGTCTGGGGCCGCGCCGCATAGGCTTTCGGCTCGGATCGGGCTGGACGGGCGGGACAGGCCGGATGGCTGAGACAATCGGGGCATGCACCCCAAAGCCCTGTTGGAGGCCACCGCCGATCTGGTCGGCCTTGTCCTGAAATTCGATCACCCGGCCGACCAGGTCGTTTCGCGCTTTTTCCGCGACCATCGCGAGTTCGGCCCGCGCGAGCGCGCGACGCTCGCCGAAACCGTCTACACCGTGCTTCGCAAGAAGCTGCTGTTCGACCATCTCTCGCCCTCGGGCTCCGGCTCGAAGGAGCGCCGCATGGCGATCCTGGGCTTCCACGGCCCGCGCGACTTCCTGAAGAGCGCGCTCAACGACACCGAAAAGCGCTGGCTCGACAACTGCGACGCGGTCAAGCCCGACGACCTGCTCGAGCGCCACCGCCACAACCTGCCCGAATGGCTGGTCGCGCCGCTCAAGGCGCAGCTGGGCGACGGTTTCTGGCCGCTGGTCGAAAGCCTGCAGCAACCGGCGCCGCTCGACCTGCGCGTCAACGCGCTGGGCGACAAACGGGCGGATGTGAAGGCGGAGCTTGCGAAGGCTGCTATCAAATCGGAAGCGACACCGTTCTCGCCGTGGGGCTTGCGCATCGAAGGCAAGCCGGCGCTGACCAAGCTCGACGCGTTCGTTCGCGGCGCCATCGAGGTGCAGGACGAAGGCTCGCAACTGCTGGCGCTGCTGCTGGACGCCAAGCGTGGCGAAATGGTGGTCGATTTCTGCGCGGGTGCGGGCGGCAAGACGCTCGCCATCGGCGCCACCATGCGCAACACCGGGCGCCTGTATGCGTTCGACACGTCGGCGCACCGGCTCGACGCGCTCAAGCCGCGGCTGGCGCGCAGCAAGCTGTCGAACGTGCACCCCGCCGCGATCGCGCACGAGCGCGACGACCGGATCAAGCGCCTGGCGGGCAAGATCGACCGCGTGCTGGTCGATGCGCCGTGTTCGGGGCTGGGGACGCTGCGGCGCAATCCGGACCTGAAATGGCGCCAATCGGTCAAATCGGTCGAGGAATTGACGGTCAAACAGACAGCAATCCTGCAAAGCGCTTCCCGGCTGGTGAAATCGGGCGGCCGTCTGGTTTACGCCACGTGCAGCGTGCTGCCCGAGGAAAACGAGGCCATCGCCGAGGCTTTCAGTGCCGCCAACCCGGATTTCGAGCCCGTGGATGCCGCCGAGCTGCTCCACGGCCTGAAAGTCGAGGGTTTCGAGGCGCTGTGCGCGGGCGGAGAGGGCGGCAGGCGCTATCTGCGGCTGTGGCCGCACCGTCACTCGACCGACGGTTTCTTTGCCGCGGTGTGGAACCGCAAATAGAGGCGGGACTCCAAACTAGGGTTAATCTGTGATTTTCTTGAAGGTTTAAAGGGCCTCATTTAGGCCCACCGCTTTAAAATCGCGGGTTATCTGAAGGCTGCACCTTCGTGTGGCCATGGAGTACCTGACTCAATGTTGCTTCCTGACTCCGCCGTTCTGAATGCGGCCATCGAATGGCTCGGACACGGCCTGTGGGACCTCGCATGGTGGCAAGTCGTGCTGTACACGCTCGTCACCACGCACATCACGATTGCCGCGGTCACCATCTTCCTGCACCGGACACAAACGCACCGGGCCATGGATCTGGGCCCGATTCCATCGCATTTCTTCCGCTTCTGGCTGTGGCTGGGCACCGGCATGGTGACCAAGGAATGGGTTGCCATTCACCGCAAGCACCACGCCAAGTGCGAAACCGTCGACGACCCGCACAGCCCGCAGGTCAAGGGCATCGACGAAGTGCTCTGGCGCGGCGCCGAGCTGTATCGCGCCGAGTCGAAGAACAAGGAAACGATGGAGCGCTACGGTCACGGCACGCCCGATGACTGGATCGAGCGCAACCTCTACACGCGCTATAGCTGGCAAGGCGTGGGCCTGATGCTGGTGATCAATCTGGCGCTGTTCGGCACGCTCGGCATGGCCGTGTGGGCGGTGCAGATGCTCTGGATCCCCATCACCGCCGCCGGCATCATCAACGGCATCGGCCACTACTGGGGCTACCGCAACTTCGAGGCGCAAGACGCCAGCCGCAACATCATGCCCTGGGGCCTGATCATCGGCGGCGAAGAGCTGCACAACAATCACCACACCTACCCGACTTCGGCCAAGTTCTCGGTCAAGAAGTACGAGTTCGACATCGGCTGGGTCTACATCCAGGTTTTCCAGAAGCTCGGCTGGGCCAAGGTCAAGAAGGTGCCGCCGAAGATGCTGATGGGTGACATCCAGCCTGTGGCCAACGAGAAGACGCTCGAGGCCGTCATCGCCAACCGCTACGAAGTCATGGCCGGCTATGCGCGCGAAATGCGCCGCGCCACCAGCATGGAACTGGATGCGCTGAAGACCAAGGGTGCCGACCTGTCGGCGCTCAAGGCCGCCAAGCGCTGGCTGCACCGCGACGACGACAAGGTGCCCGCATCGGCCCGCACGCACGTCGTGCAAGCCCGTGCCGCTCATCCGGTGCTCGACAAGATGGTCACGATGCGCGAAGAGCTGCGTCAGCTGTGGCTGAACACCTCGCAATCGCGCGAGCAACTGGCAGCCGATCTGGCGGCCTGGTGCCACCGTGCGGAGGCCAGCGGCATCGCCGGCCTGCGTGACTTCTCGACCCGCCTGCGCGCCGCTCGCGCCTGACGCGTCTCACGCTCATCAAAAAGCCGGCCTGAGGGCCGGCTTTTTTGTGCCTGTCACCTGTGCGGGTGTGCTGGCTTAAGCTCTATTGACGCTGTTGGCTGTTGGCTGTTGGCTGTTGGCTGTTGGCTGTTGGCTGTTGGCTGTTGGCAGGTGGCGGGGCACAAATCAACAGGCAACAAAAAACCCGCTGGGTAAGCAGCGGGTTTCTTGTTTGGGAAAACCAGGGCTGAATTACTTCAGCTTGATTTCCTTGTATTCGACGTGCTTGCGCGCCTTCGGGTCGAACTTCATGATCGACATCTTTTCAGGCATCGTCTTCTTGTTCTTGCTGGTCGTGTAGAAGTGGCCGGTACCCGCGGTGGATTCCAGCTTGATCTTTTCGCGTCCGCCTTTGCTCGTTGCCATGATTCAGCTCCTTAAGCTTGGCCGCGTGCGCGCAGGTCTGCGAGCACGGCGTCGATACCGTTCTTGTCGATCAGGCGCAGGGCAGCGCTCGAAACGCGCAGGCGAACCCAGCGGTTTTCAGTTTCGACCCAGAAACGGCGGTATTGCAGGTTCGGCAGGAACCGGCGCTTGGTTTTGTTGTTGGCGTGGGAAACGTTGTTTCCGACCATCGGGCCTTTGCCCGTTACGTCGCATACGCGTGCCATGAGGACACTCTTTCTTGAACAGCTGGCACCGCTTGCAACCGGAAAGTCGCAGGGTGTTTTGCAGCTTGACCTCGCCAGAAAACGGGTGGCGGTATCCCGGCTTCGCCGTAGCCTGTCCTTCGTTGAAGGGTGGCCCTATTTCGGCAAAGCCTCGGATTATAGCCCTTTCGGGCGCCGCCGTGCGTTCGCGTTTACAGCGTGCCGTCCTGCTCCAGGAAGCGTTGCGCGTCCAGGGCGGCCATGCAGCCTGTACCGGCGCTGGTGATGGCCTGGCGGTACACGTTGTCCTGCACGTCGCCGGCGGCGAAGACGCCCGGAATGCTGGTCATCGTGGCGAAGCCCTGCAGGCCGGAACGGGTCAGGATGTAGTTGTCCTTCATTTCCACCTGGCCCTGGAAGATGTCGGTGTTCGGGTGGTGCCCGATGGCGATGAAACAACCCTTGAGGTCGATCTGCTCGGTGGCGCCGGTCTGCGTGCTCTTGATGCGGATGCCCGTCACGCCCGTGTCGTCGCCCAGCACCTGGTCGAGTTCGCTGTGCAGCTTCAGCACGATCTTGCCTTCGGCCACCTTCTCCATCACTTTGTCGATCAGGATGGGCTCGGCGCGGAACTTGTCGCGGCGGTGCACCAGCGTGACCTTGTTCGCGATGTTGGCGAGGTACAGCGCTTCCTCGACGGCCGTGTTGCCGCCGCCGATCACGCAGACTTCCTGTTCGCGGTAGAAGAAGCCGTCGCAGGTGGCACATGCCGAGACGCCGCGGCCCATGAACTTTTCCTCGGAATCGAGGCCCAGATACTTGGCCGATGCGCCGGTCGCGATGATCAGCGAATCGCAGGTGTACGTTCCGCTGTCGCCGGTCAGCGTGAACGGGCGCTTGCTCAGGTCGACCTTGTTGATGTGATCGAAGACGATCTGCGTCTTGAAGCGTTCGGCGTGCTCCAGGAAGCGCTGCATCAGCTCCGGACCCTGCACGCCGTGGACGTCGGCGGGCCAGTTGTCGACCTCGGTGGTGGTCATCAATTGGCCGCCTTGGGCGATGCCGGTGATGAGCAATGGCTTCAGGTTTGCGCGGGCTGCGTAGACGGCCGCGGTGTAGCCGGCGGGGCCGGAGCCGAGAATCAGAACCTTGGCGTGTTGGGGAGCGGACATGAGTAGAAAACCTAGGATATACGCTGCGGCAGCGTGTACATTTTCAGGGTGGTAGCGATATATGTGGAGTATCACTGCCCGGTTCAACACCGGGTAAACGGTGTTTTCAATGCGCGCGATTGTAGTAATCCATCGGCTCGTCTCTTGGGCTGCTCCGCGCGCTGTCTCAGGGATTCATAAATGTCGATGCTGTCCAACCTCGAATTGCTTCGGCGCGTTCCATTGTTCGCGTCGCTGACGGCCACGCAATCCGCCAGCATCGCGGACGCGATCATCAAGAAGCGCTTCAAGCGAGCGGAAGTCGTCGTGGAGCAGGGCAAGAAGTCCGACGCGCTCTACATCATCCTGACCGGCCGGGCGCGCGTCACCAGCGCCGACAGCCGCGGCCGCGAGGTCATCCTCGCCACGCTGCACCCCGGCGACTACCTCGGCGAGATGAGCCTGATCGACGACGAGCCGCATTCGGCCACCGTGCGCACCGAAATCCAGTGCGACGTGCTCATGCTGGGCCGCGACGCCTTCGCGCGCTGCCTGCCCGAGAACTCCTCCATGGCGTACAACATCATGCGCGGCCTGGTGCAGCGCCTGCGCCACGCCGACCGCAAGATCGAGTCGCTGGCGCTGATGGACGTGTACGGCCGTGTCGCCCGTTCGCTGCTCGAGTTCGCCATCGAGGATGGCGCCGGCAACCTCAAGGTGCGCGACAAGATCTCCCGCCAGGACCTGGCCAAGATGGTCGGCGCCTCGCGCGAAATGGTGAGCCGCGTGATGAAGGACCTCGAGGAGCGCGGCTTCGTCCAGACCCAGGAAGACGGGTCGATGATCGTCAAGGAACGGCTCCTGTCGCTGGCTTGAGCCTTTCGGGCCGGGCCCGCCGTTGCCGGCGGCCCTGGCCTTTTGTTGTAGTGTTCGTGCTTCCGGCCCCTGTTTTCCTGGGCCGGTTGCCGTGTTTTTCATGACCTATTCGCTCAATACGCTTCAATCTTCTTCTGCCGCCGAGGGCCAACCCGTGCGTGTTCGCGCCATGCGCTTCGCCCACGAAATCACACTGATCGCAGGATTTGCAGCGCTGTTGTTCTGGCTGCTGGCCATGCTGAGCTTCACGCCCTCCGACGCCGCCTGGTCGACGTCGGGCACCGGAGGCGAAATCAAGAACTGGGGCGGCCGCATCGGCGCCTGGCTGGCCGATGGCAGCTATTTCGTCGCCGGTTACTCCGTATGGTGGTGCCTTGCCGCCGGGCTGCGCGCCTGGCTTTCGTCCCTCGCCAACTGGCTGCGCGGCGGCGAGCCGGCCCCCGCCGCCGAGCAACAACCCCCGCGCGGGCGCTTCAACCGCAGCCGCCTGGCCTTCTGGTTCGGCCTGATCCTGCTCCTGTGCGCCAGCGCGGTGCTCGAATGGTCGCGCCTGTACCGCCTCGAATCGCACCTGCCGGGCTCCGGCGGCGGCGTGCTGGGTTCCATGGTAGGTCCGTCCAGCGTCCGCTGGATGGGTTTCACCGGCTCGGCGCTGATGGCCATCGCCGGCGGCGTGATCGGCTCGGCGCTGGTCTTCCGGTTCTCCTGGAGCCAGATTGCCGAACGCATCGGCTCGCGTGCCTATTCGCTGTTCGAGTCGCGCCGCGAAAAGCGCGAGATGGCCGCCGACATCGCCATGGGCAAGCAAGCCGCGCGTGAGCGCGCCGGCGACGAAGAGTCCGTGCCCATGACCGCGCCGCGCGCAAAGAAAACGCGCGCGCCCAAGGAGGCCGCGTTCGGCGACTCGAGCCCGCAGGAGCCGAGCTTCGACGACGAAGAAGACATTCCCATCGATCCGGCGCCGAAGCGCCGCGTCCCTTCGCCGCCGGTGCAGATCGAGCCCGCGATGACCGAGGTGCCCCGCAGCGATCGCGTCGTCAAGGAGCGCCAGAAGCCGCTCTTCAAGGAGCTGCCCGACAGCAAGCTGCCGCAGGTCGACCTGCTCGACGCCGCGCAGGCGCGCCAGGAAACCGTTTCTTCCGACACGCTCGAGATGACCTCGCGCATGATCGAGAAGAAGCTCAAGGACTTCGGCGTCGAGGTGCGCGTGGTGCTGGCCTCGCCCGGCCCCGTCATCACGCGCTACGAAATCGAGCCCGCCACCGGCGTCAAGGGCTCGCAGATCCTGGGCCTCGCCAAGGACCTGGCACGGTCGCTCTCGCTGGTGTCGATCCGCGTGGTCGAGACCATTCCGGGCAAGAACTACATGGCGCTCGAGCTGCCGAACGCCAAGCGCCAGTCGATCAAGCTCAGCGAAATCCTGGGCTCGCAGGTCTACAACGAAGGCAAGTCGATGCTCACCATGGGCCTCGGCAAGGACATCATCGGCAACCCGGTGGTGGCCGACCTTGCGAAGATGCCGCACGTGCTGGTGGCCGGTACCACCGGCTCGGGCAAGTCGGTGGGCATCAACGCGATGATTCTTTCGCTACTCTACAAGGCCGAGGCACGCGACGTTCGCCTGCTCATGATCGACCCGAAGATGCTCGAAATGTCGGTCTACGAAGGCATTCCGCACCTGCTGGCGCCCGTGGTCACCGACATGCGCCAGGCCGCGCACGGCCTGAACTGGTGCGTGGCCGAGATGGAGCGCCGCTACAAGCTCATGAGCAAGCTCGGCGTGCGCAACCTGGCCGGCTACAACACCAAGATCGACGAAGCCAAGGCGCGCGAGGAGTTCATCTACAACCCCTTCAGCCTCACGCCGGACGATCCGGAACCGCTGAAGCGCGAACCGCACATCGTCGTGGTCATCGACGAACTGGCCGACCTGATGATGGTGGTCGGCAAGAAGATCGAAGAGCTCATCGCCCGCCTCGCGCAGAAGGCGCGCGCCGCCGGCATCCACCTGATCCTGGCCACGCAGCGCCCCAGCGTCGACGTGATCACCGGCCTGATCAAGGCCAACATCCCGACCCGCATCGCGTTCCAGGTGTCCAGCAAGATCGACAGCCGCACCATCCTCGACCAGATGGGCGCCGAGGCGCTGCTCGGCATGGGCGACATGCTCTACATGCCCAGCGGCACGGGCCTGCCGATTCGCGTGCACGGCGCCTTCGTGAGCGACGAGGAAGTGCACCGCGTGGTGGCCTATCTGAAGAGCCAGGGCGAGCCGGACTACATCGAGGGCGTGCTCGAAGGCGGCACGGTCGATGGCGACGGTGACGGCGACCTGCTTGGCGGCGGCGATGCCGAGAAGGACCCGATGTACGACCAGGCGGTCGAGGTCGTGCTCAAGAACCGCAAGGCCAGCATCTCGCTGGTGCAGCGCCACCTGAAGATCGGCTACAACC
The DNA here is from genome assembly GCF_900112425.1 of Variovorax sp. OK212. Classification (GTDB taxonomy): domain Bacteria; phylum Pseudomonadota; class Gammaproteobacteria; order Burkholderiales; family Burkholderiaceae_C; genus Variovorax. Next base: position 797,145 of record NZ_FOLP01000001.1, read on the forward strand.
GCGCGGCGCGCCTGGTCGAAGACATGGAAAAGGCCGGCCTGGTGAGCGCCATGAGCGGCAGCGGCCAGCGCGAAATCCTGGTGCCGGCACGCGCGGCGGAGTAATTCGCCGCGCTTTCGGTTTTCAGTTACGTGCTGAAAGGCAATTTGCAAAAGCGCACGGCGGAATTGCAAATCTTCATCAAGGCCTACACCTGTCGCAATTCGCGGCAGTTAGGGTGAAGCCCTGTGCCACAGCGGTCACAGCTATTCGAGGAATCCAAATTGAAATTGCGTCATTGGCTGTTGATCGGCCTCCTGAGTTCCGCCAACGCGTGGGCCGGTGGCCTTGAAAGCCTTGAAACCTTCGTGAAGACCGTGAAGTCCGGCCGCGCCGATTTCACCCAGACCGTGACCGCGCCGGCGCGCGAAGGGCAACCCGGGCGCACCAAGACGTCGACCGGCACCTTCGAATTCCAGCGCCCCGGCAAGTTCAAGTTCGACTACCAGAAGCCCTTCGCTCAAAGCATCGTGGCCGACGGCAAGACGCTGTGGCTGTACGACGCCGACCTGAACCAGGTCACGCAGCGCACGCAGGCGCAGGCGCTGGGCTCCACGCCCGCCGCGCTGATTGCCGCGGCGCCCGATCTGCGCGCCCTGCAGGCCGATTTCACGCTGGAAGCCGCGCCGGAGCGCGATGGGCTGCAGTGGGTCAAGGCCACGCCGAAGAACAAGGACGGCCAGCTGCAGAGCGTGCAGGTCGGCTTCCAGGGCGAGGCACTGGCGGCGCTCGAGATTCTCGACAGCTTCGGCCAACGCTCGGTGCTCAAGTTCAGCAAGGTGGAAGTGAACCCGTCGCTGCCAGCCAGCGTGTTCGACTTCAAGGCGCCAGCGGGTGCCGACGTCGTCAAGCAATAAGCAAGACGAGCGCCTTACCGGTTTGGCCACCACCGCCCATCAGCCCCTCGCCGAACGCCTGCGTCCCAAGACGCTCGGCGAAGTGATCGGCCAGCAGCACCTGCTGGGCCCCGGCATGCCGCTGCGCATCGCCTTCGAGTCGGGCCAGCCGCACTCGTGCATCCTCTGGGGCCCGCCGGGCACCGGCAAGACCACCATCGCACGGCTCATGGCCGATGCCTTCGACGCCCAGTTCCTCAGCATCAGCGCGGTGCTCGGCGGCGTGAAGGACATCCGCGAGGCGGTCGACCGCGCCACCTCGGCACGCGACGGGCTCGAGCAGCAGCGCACCATCGTCTTCGTGGACGAGGTGCACCGCTTCAACAAGAGCCAGCAGGACGCGTTCCTGCCGCACGTGGAGTCGGGCCTCTTCACCTTCATCGGCGCGACCACCGAGAACCCGTCGTTCGAAGTCAACTCGGCCCTGTTGTCGCGTGCCGCCGTGTACGTGCTGCAGTCGCTCAACGAGGAAGACCTCAAGCAGATCGTCGCGCGCGCACAGGCCATCCAGGCGGTGCCGGCCATCGAGGCCGCCGCGGTCGACCGCCTCGTGGCCTACGCCGACGGCGACGCGCGCCGGCTGCTCAACACGCTCGAGACCCTCGCCGTCGCGGCGCGCGCCGAGAAGCTCGACCACATCGCCGACGAGTGGCTGCTGCGTGTGCTCGGCGAGCGCATGCGCCGCTACGACAAGGGCGGCGAACAGTTCTACGACACCATCAGCGCGCTGCACAAGTCGGTGCGCGGCAGCGACCCCGACGCCGCGCTCTACTGGTTCGTGCGCATGCTCGACGGCGGCGCCGACCCGCGCTACATGGCGCGGCGCCTGGTGCGCATGGCGAGCGAAGACATCGGCCTGGCCGACCCGCGCGCGCTGCGCCTCGCGCTCGACGCGGCCGAGGTCTACGAACGACTGGGTACCCCCGAAGGGGAATTGGCACTGGCCGAATGCGTGGTCTACCTTGCGATCGCGCCCAAGTCGAACGCGGTCTACAAGGCCTACAACGCGGTGCGCGCGCTGATCAAGAAGGACAGCACGCGCCCGGTGCCGATGCACCTGCGCAATGCACCGACCAAGCTCATGAAAGAGCTCGACTACGGCAAGGGCTACCGCTACGCGCACGACGAGGAGGGCGGTTTCGCCGCCGGCGAGCGCTACCTTCCCGACGGCCTGGAAGGCCAGGTTTTCTACGAACCCGTGGACCGCGGACTCGAAATTCGCATCGGCGAAAAGCTGCGCGAACTGCGCCGGCTGAACGCGCAAGGCAACGACTGATACTGTCTTGCAACATGCCCGCAAAGCGTGCATGACCCCACGCGCATACAGCATGAGGTGAGCGGGTAAACCCCGGTCAACACGCACCAAATCAGCGCTGGGGCGTGACTACAATCCCGCCCACAAATCCGCCGGCGACACATGTTGGCTGGTTTTTTGCTTGTCATGCCAAGGGCGCCAAACCGGTGCCTCGGTGGGTGAATGGCACCCCGCAAACGGTGCAACACATAGGGAAACGCGATATGGACATTTTGCTGCAGCAGATCATCAACGGTCTGGTACTCGGCAGCATGTATGCCTTGATAGCCTTGGGCTACACCATGGTGTACGGCATCATCAATCTGATCAACTTTGCACACGGAGAGGTGTTGATGGTGGGGGCTCTGACGAGCTGGACCATCATCGGACTCATGAAGGACGGCATGCCCAACACACCGGGCTGGCTGGTCCTCCTCATTGCATTGATCATTGCCTGCGTCGTCGCGGCAACCCTGAATTTCGTGATCGAGAAAGTGGCCTACCGGCCGCTGCGCAACAGCCCCAAGCTCGCTCCGCTGATCACGGCCATCGGCATGTCGATCCTGCTGCAGACGCTGGCCATGATCATCTGGAAACCCACCAACAAGGCCTACCCCAACCTGCTGCCCACCGACCCCATCCACGTGGGCGGCGCGGTCATCTCGCCCACCCAGGTCATGATCCTGAGCGTCACGGCGTTCTCGCTCGTGGTGCTGATGTGGCTGGTCAACTACACCAAGCTCGGCCGCGCGATGCGCGCCACCGCGGAGAACCCGCGCGTCGCCGCGCTCATGGGCATCCGCCCCGACATGGTCATCTCGGCCACCTTCATCATCGGCGCCGTACTCGCGGCCATCGCGGGCGTGATGTACGCATCGAACTACGGCATCGCGCAACACGCGATGGGCTTCCTGCCCGGCCTGAAGGCCTTCACCGCGGCCGTGTTCGGCGGCATCGGCAACCTTGCGGGAGCGGTCGTCGGCGGCATCCTGCTCGGTCTCATCGAAGCCATCGGCTCCGGCTACATCGGCACCATCACCGGTGGCGTGCTGGGCAGCAACTACAGCGACATCTTCGCGTTCATCGTGCTGATCGTCATGCTCACCCTGCGTCCGTCGGGCCTGCTCGGCGAACGCGTGGCGGACCGTGCGTAAGGAGCAGCGGATCATGAAGAACAGCAAGAACCTCGCTCTCTACGTCATCGGCATCATCGCCGTGCTCGCGCTGCCCCTGCTGCTGCAGATGCAGGGCAACGCATGGGTGCGCATTGCCGACATCGCACTGCTCTACGTGCTGCTGGCCCTGGGCCTGAACATCGTGGTCGGCTACGCCGGCCTGCTCGACCTGGGCTACGTGGCCTTCTTCGCGGTGGGAGCCTACCTCTTCGCGCTCATGGGTTCGTCGCACCTGACCGAGACCTTCCCGTGGTTCGCGCAGATGTTCCCGAACGGCCTGCACACCTCGCTGCTGATCGTGATTCCGCTGGCGCTGGTCGTGGCCGGTTGCCTGGGCGTGCTGCTCGGCGCGCCCACGCTCAAGCTGCGCGGCGACTACCTGGCCATCGTGACGCTGGGCTTCGGCGAAATCATCCGCGTGTTCCTGAACAACCTGGACCAGCCCGTCAACATCACCAACGGCCCGAAGGGCATCACGGCCATCGACTCCGTCAAGTTCTGGGGCCTCGACCTCGGCAAGGCATGGAAGTTCGACGGCTTCTCGATCTCCTCGGTGTCGCTGTACTACTACCTGTTCCTGGCGCTCGTGATCGCCACCGTGATCATCTCGCACCGCCTGCAGGTCTCGCGCATCGGCCGCGCCTGGATGGCCATCCGCGAAGACGAGATCGCCGCCAAGGCCATGGGCATCAACACCCGCAACATGAAGCTGCTGGCCTTCGGCATGGGTGCCAGCTTCGGCGGCGTGTCGGGCGCGATGTTCGCCGCCTTCCAGGGCTTCGTGTCGCCCGAGTCCTTCAGCCTGATGGAGTCGGTGATGATCGTCGCGATGGTCGTGCTCGGCGGCATCGGCCACCTGCCCGGCGTCATCCTGGGCGCCGTGCTGCTGGCCGCGCTGCCGGAAGTGCTGCGCTACGTGGCCGGCCCGCTGCAGTCGCTCACCGGCGGCCGCCTCGACGCCTCCATCCTGCGCCAGCTGTTCATCGCGCTGGCCATGATCATCATCATGCTGGTGCGTCCGCGCGGCCTGTGGCCTTCGCCGGAGCACGGCAAGACGCTCACCAGGAAGGGCGGCGTGCCCGTCGACCCGGCCCACGCGGCCGTGGCGCCTGGCTCGCTGCAGACGCATGCGCCGGGCATCGACACGCCCGCCGACGAGTTGCCGGGTGCCGCTTCGCGCCCCATGTCGATCAATCCGTGAACGCCGAAGGAAAAATCAACATGACGACGACAACGGACACCATCCTCGACGTTCGCGGCATCTCCAAGCGCTTCGGCGGCTTGCAGGCGCTGTCGGACGTGGGCATAACCATCAAGCGCGGCCAGGTCTACGGGCTGATCGGCCCCAACGGCGCTGGCAAGACCACGTTCTTCAACGTGATCACCGGCCTGTACACGCCCGACAGCGGCACCTTCGAGCTCGCGGGCAAGCCCTACCAGCCGACGGCCGTGCACGAAGTGGCCAAGGCCGGCATTGCGCGCACCTTCCAGAACATCCGCCTGTTCGCCGAAATGACGGCGCTGGAGAACGTGATGGTCGGGCGCCACATCCGCACCAGCTCGGGCGTGTTCGGCGCCATGCTGCGCACCGGCAGCTTCAAGGCCGAAGAGAAGGCCATTGCCGACCGCGCGCACGAACTGCTCGACTACGTGGGCATCGGCAAGTTCGCCGACTACAAGGCGCGCACGCTGTCGTACGGCGACCAGCGCCGCCTGGAGATCGCCCGTGCGCTGGCCACCGACCCGCAGCTCATCGCGCTCGACGAGCCCGCCGCGGGCATGAACCTGACCGAGAAGGTCGCGCTGCGCGAGCTGATCGACCGCATCCGCCGCGACAACCGCACCATCCTGATCATCGAGCACGACGTGAAGCTGATCATGGGCCTGTGCGACCGCGTCACCGTGCTGGACTACGGCAAGCAGATTGCCGAAGGAACGCCCGCGGACGTGCAGAAGAACGAGAAGGTGATCGAGGCTTACCTCGGCACCGGAGGCCACTGAGATGAGCACCGCAACCATGAGCGAACAAGCAACCGTGTCGAATGCCGCAACAGCCAGGACGGCCGGCAAGACGCTGCTGAAAGTCAGCGGCCTGAAGGTCGGCTACGGCGGCATCCAGGCCGTGAAGGGCGTGGACTTCGAGGTGCGCGAGGGCGAGCTGGTCTCGCTGATCGGCTCCAACGGCGCCGGCAAGACCACCACCATGAAGGCCATCACCGGCACGCTGCCGGCCGGGGCCGGCCACATCGAATTCATGGGCCGCAGCATCAAGGGCCGCGGCGCGTGGGACCTGGTGAGCGAGGGCCTCGTGATGGTGCCGGAAGGCCGTGGCGTGTTCACGCGCATGACCATCACCGAGAACCTGCAGATCGGCGCCTACATCCGCAAGGACAAGGCCGAGATCGCCAGCGACATGGAGCGCGTGTTCGTGACCTTCCCGCGCCTGCGCGAGCGCAAGGACCAGCTGGCCGGCACCATGTCGGGCGGCGAGCAGCAGATGCTGGCCATGGGCCGTGCGTTGATGGCGCGCCCCAAGGTGCTGCTGCTGGACGAGCCCACCATGGGCCTGTCGCCCATCATGTGCGACAAGATCTTCGAGGTGGTGCAGACCGTGGCCTCGCAGGGCGTGACCATCCTGCTGGTGGAGCAGAACGCCAACCGCGCGCTGCAACTGGCCGATCGCGGCTACGTGATGGAGTCGGGCCTGATCACCATGAACGGTGAAGCCAAGGCCCTGCTGAGCGACCCGCGCGTGCGGGCTGCCTACCTGGGCGAGTAGCCCCAACCTGCCGGGCCGCGGGTATCGCCCCCTGCAAGGCCTGCAAGGGGGGGCGAAGCGACACGAAGTGCGCGCTGCCTGGGGGTCGTCCCTGGGGGTCAGTCCACCTTTGCGCCAGTGGACTTGACCACGGCTTCGTACTTGGTGAGCTCGCTCTTCATGAACGCGCCGAACTGCTCGGGCGAGCTGGCCACCGGCTCGGCCAGCAGGCCGGCGAAGCGGGTCTTCGTTTCCGGCGCGTTCAACGCAGCCACGAACGCCTGGTTCAGCTTCACGACCACGTCGTGCGGCGTGCCGGCCGGTGCGACCAGGCCCCACCACGTGTCGATCGAGAAGCCCTTGAGCGTGTCGGCGATGGGCGGCACGTCGGGCAGCGAGCTGCTGCGCTGGAGCGTCGTCACGGCAATCGCCTTCAGCTTGCCCGATCGGATGTTCGGCGCGGCGGTGGCGAGGTTGTCGAAGTTGAAGTCGACCTGGCCCGAGATCAGCGCCAGCTGTGCCGGGCTGCCGCCGTTGTACGGAATGTGCAGCGCGAAGATGCCCGCTTCCTTCTTGAACAGCTCGCCCGCCAGGTGGCCGGCGCTGCCGTTGCCGCCGCTGCCGTAGTTGAGCTTGGCGGGGTTGGCCTTGGCGTAGCGGATCAGGTCGGCCACACTGTTGATGTTCAGGCGCCTGGCCGTGTCGGCGTTCATCACCAGCACGTTGGGCACGCGGACCATCTGCGTGATGGGCGCGAAGTCGGTCGCGGCGTTGAACGGGATCTTGTTGTAGAGCCACGGGTTCACCGCATTGGTGGCGGTGGCCGCGATGCCGATGGTAAGGCCGTCGGCGGGCGCCTTGGCCACGATGTCGGCACCGATGTTGCCGCCCGCGCCGGGCTTGTTGTCGATGATGACCGGGCCCAGCGTGTCTTTTACGCGCTCGGCGAGGATGCGCGCCGTGTTGTCGATCGGGCCGCCGGCCGCGTACGGAACCACGAGGCGGATGGGGCGCTGCTGCTGGGCCAGGGCCTGGCCGGTGCCCATCAGGGCGGTGGCGCTGGCGAGCAGGGTGAGAAGGAAGTGTCTCGTCTTCATTGTTGTGGTGTCTTCAGGGAACGTCAGGGGAATTCAGGAGAGCCTCCGTAGAGAGAGGCCAGAGGCCAGAGAGGCTCGGCGGCGCTTCAGGGCAGGGCCTTGTCGGCCTCGGTGGTGAACGCGTCGGCAAAGAACTCTTCTTCGGGCAGGCCCGCCAGCGCCACGTAGTCGCGCTTGGCCGAGTCGACCACGATGGGCGCGCCGCAGGCATACACCTGGTGGCCCGACAGGTCGGCGAAGTCTTCCAGCACGGCCTGGTGGACGAAGCCGGTGCGGCCGGTCCAGTTGTCGTCGGGCGTGGCGTTGGAGACGACGGGCACGTAGCGCAGGTGCGGCATCTTCACCATCTGCTCGTGCAGCCAGGCGTCCATGTACAGGTCTTCGGGGCGGCGGCCGCCCCAGTAGAGCGACACGGGCCGCGCGATGGCCTTGAACTGCATGTGCTCCAGCAGCGCCTTGATCGGCGCGAAGCCCGTGCCCGAGGCCAGCAGGACGATCGGCCGGTCGGAGTCCTCGCGCAGGAAGAAGCTGCCGAACGGGCCTTCGATGCGCAGGATTTCCTTTTCTTTCATCGTGCCGAACACGTGGTCCGTGAACTTGCCGCCGGGCATGTGCCGCAGGTGCAGCTCGATGCCCGTGCCCGGCACGCCGACCGTGTGCGGTGCGTTGGCCATCGAATAGCTGCGGCGCGCGCCGTCGCGCAGGATGAATTCCACATACTGGCCCGCATGGAACTGCAGCGGCTCGCCGGCCGGCAGTTGCAGGCGCACCATCATCACGTCGTGCGACAGGCGCGAGAGGCCCTGCACCCGCACCGGCATCTTGCGGATCGGCATCGCCCCGGCTTCTGTGACCTGGCGCGACTCGAGCACCACGTCGCTCGTGGCGTGGGCGCAGCAGGTCAGCACGAAGCCGGCGAGCTGCTCCTCGGCGCTCAGGGCTTTGCTCTGGTGCGGCCCGAGGGTGACCTCGCCCGAGAGCTTCTTGCACTTGCAGGAGCCGCAGGCGCCGTCCTTGCAGCCGTAGGGGAGGCCGATGCCTTGCCGGATGCCGGCCGCGAGGATGGTTTCGTCGCCGTGGACCACGAAATGGCGGCCGCTGGGTTCGACGGTGATGGAAAAGCCCGCGTCGTGCGGCGCTGTAGCAGTCATCGGTATTCTTCGGGGGGTAAAACTCTGCCCGGCCTGCGTGCAGCGCCGGGATCAACTGAATTCGGACAGGAACCTCGATTTTGCCCTCAATCAATAGCCCCTCCGGCGCCTTGCCGGCCCGGTTCCGCCGCGAGCGCCTGCTGATCGTCGGTTGCGGCGACGTCGGACAGCGCGTGGCGCGCGACCTGCGCGGGCGCATGCAACTGGTGGCGCTCACGTCGTCGGCCGGGCGGGTCGAGGGCCTGCGCGCCGCCGGCATCCGGCCCCTGGTGGGCAACCTGGACGACACGGCCACCCTGCGCCGGCTGGCGGGCATCGCCACGCGGGTGCTGCACCTGGCGCCCCCGGCGCGCGACGGCGGCGCCGCCTGGTGGCGCGACCAGCGCACCACCGGCCTGGCGCGCGCCCTGCGGCTGCGCTCGGCGCCCTCGACCTTCGTCTACGGTTCGACCAGCGGTGTCTACGGCGATTGCGGCGGCGCCCGCGTGAGCGAAACCCGCGGCGTGCGCCCCGACACCCCGCGCGCCCATCGCCGCGTGGACGCCGAGCGCGTCGTGCGCTGGCTGGGCCGCAGCGCGGGCATGCGCGCCAGCATCCTGCGCATTCCGGGCATCTACGCGCCCGACCGCGCCAACGGCACCCCGCGCGCGCGCCTGGAGCGCGGCACGCCGGTGCTGCGGCGCGAGGACGACGTCTACACCAGCCACATCCACGCCGACGACCTGGCGCGCGCCTGCGTGGCCGCGCTGTTCCGCGGCAAGCCGCAACGCATCGTGCATGCCGCCGACGACACCGAGCTGCGCATGGGCGACTACATCGACCTGGCCGCCGACCTCTACGGCATGCCCCGCCCGCAGCGCCTGGCGCGCGACGAGGCCGAGCGGCAACTGCCGGTGCAATTGCTGAGTTTCATGGGTGAATCGCGCCGCCTGGACAACACCAGGCTCAAGCGCGAGCTGCGCGTGCGACTGGCGCACCCGACGGTGCACACGGGTCTGCGCGAGGCAGCCTGATCTGGGGGGAGGGAAGGGGCCCTTCCAGCAGCAGTGCGGAGCCGGATCCGCCGGGCCGCTGGCGTTGCCCCCGGTAGGGGGTAGCTCAGCGGCACGAAGTGCGCGAAGCCTTGGGGCTGAGGAGCCAAATGTGGTGCCCGGGGCCGGAATCGAACCGGCACACCTTTCGGTGGGGGATTTTGAGTCCCCTGCGTCTACCAATTTCACCACCCGGGCAGGGTTCTGAAGCAAGCCCAAAATTATGGCACAGTGGCTGGCATGAATTATCCGACGATCGAAGACGCCATCGGCAAGACCCCCCTGGTCGCCCTGCAACGCATCAACGCGGCAGAAAACGCCAAGCGCGGCAATGTGATTCTCGGCAAGCTCGAAGGCAACAACCCCGCCGGTTCGGTGAAAGACCGGCCGGCTCTCTCGATGATCAAGCGCGCCGAAGAGCGCGGAGAGATCAAGCCCGGCGACACCCTGATCGAAGCCACCTCCGGCAACACGGGCATTGCGCTGGCCATGGCCGCGGCCATCAAGGGCTACCGCATGGTGCTGATCATGCCGGAGGACCTCTCCGTGGAGCGCGCCCAGACCATGAAGGCCTTCGGCGCCGAGCTCGTGCTCACACCCAAGAGCGGCGGCATGGAGTACGCGCGTGACCTGGCCGAGCAGATGGTCACGCAGGGCAAGGGCCGCGTGCTCGACCAGTTCGCCAACCCCGACAACCCGCGCATCCACTATGAGACCACCGGCCCCGAGATCTGGGCCGACACCAAGGGCAAGATCACGCACTTCGTGAGCGCCATGGGCACCACCGGCACCATCACCGGCGTGTCGCGTTTCCTGAAGGAGAAGAACCCCGCCGTGCGCATCATCGGCGCGCAGCCGGCCGAAGGCTCGCGCATTCCGGGCATCCGCAAGTGGCCGGCCGAGTACATGCCGAAGATCTTCGACCCGAGCCGCGTGGACCAGGAAATCAGCGTGAGCCAGGACGACGCCGAGGAAATGTGCCGGCGCCTGGCGCGCGAGGAAGGCATCTTCGGCGGCATCTCCGCGGCCGGCGCGTTGTGGGCGGCGCTCGAGGTGTCGAAGACGGTCGAGAACGCCACCATCGTGTTCGTGGTCTGCGACCGCGGCGACCGGTACCTGTCGACCGGCGTGTTCCCCGCCTGAGCCCGGCTGAGCCCGGCTGAGCGCACTCCAACCAAGCTGACGCGGCCCCCGCCCCGGGCGCCGCGGCGGCGATCACAAGAAGAAAAGAGACTCCCATGCCCCATCCCAAGTTCTGCCAGGTCTGTGCCACGCCGCTCGAGTGGATCGCCTTGATGGAAGACGGCGGTCCCAAGGAGCGCCTGCGCTGCCCCAACTGCGGCCACACGCACTGGAACAACCCCACGCCCGTGCTCGCGGCCATCGTCGAGTACCGCGGCCAGGTGCTGCTGGCGCGCAACGCGGCCTGGCCGGGCAAGATGTTCGCGCTGATCACGGGCTTCATGGAGGCCGGCGAGACGCCCGAGGAGGGCATCGCGCGCGAGGTGAAGGAGGAAACCAACCTCGACGTGAGCGCGGCCAAGCTGGTCGGCGCCTACGACTTCCAGCGCATGAACCAGATCATCATCGCGTACCACGTGGTGGCCGACGGCGAGGTGAAGCTCTCGCCCGAGCTGGTCGACTACCGCCTCTACGACCTGCCGGACCTCAAGTGCTGGCCCGCCGGCACCGGCTACGCATTGGCCGACTGGCTGCGCACGCGCGGCCATGAGCCGGTGTTTTTCACCGCGGCCGAGAACGAAGAGCGCCGCCGCGGCCTGAACCTGCCGCCGGAGCCAGGCAATGCAAGTTGAAGTCGACCGCGAGCTCGACACGCGCGGGCTGAACTGCCCGCTGCCCATCCTCAAGGCGAAGAAGTCGCTCAACGAGATGGCGAGCGGCCAGTTGCTGAAGGTGGTGTCGACCGACCCCGGCTCGATCCGCGACTTCCAGGCCTTTGCACGCCAGACCGGCAATGAGCTGGTGGCGCAGGAGACGGTGGGCAGCGATTTCATCCACGTGTTGAAGCGCCGCTGAACACGAAAAAAGGGCCGCTGTTGCGGCCCTTTGCTTTGAAGCACTTCAACAAGGAAGCGCTGCAGGAAGAAACTACAGCTTCAGGCTCTTGAGGTACTCGCGGAATTCCGCGCCCACTTCGGGGTGCGCCAGCGCCAGTTCCACGGACGCCTGCAGGAAGCCTTCCTTGCTGCCGCAGTCGTAGCGGATGCCCTTGTACGAATAGGCGTAGACCGATTCCTTCTTCATCAGCGCCGCGATGCCGTCGGTCAGCTGGATCTCGCCGCCCGCGCCCTTGGGCTGGTTGCGGATCTCGTTGAACACACCCGGCGTGAGGATGTAGCGGCCCGCCACGCCCAGGCGCGAAGGGGCGTCTTCGGGCTTCGGCTTTTCGACCATCTTGCTGACCTTCACCAGGCCTTCTTCGACGGTGTCGCCGGCCACGATGCCGTAGCGCTTGACGTGTTCCAGCGGCACTTCCTGCACCGCCAGCAGCGAGCCGCCGAGGCGGGCGAAGGCGGCGGTCATCTGTGCCAGCACCGGTTCACCGCCCGCGGGGCCGACCATCAGGTCGTCCGCCAGCAGCACGGCGAAGGGCTCGTTGCCCACCAGGTGCTCTGCGCACAGCACCGCGTGGCCCAGGCCCAGCATGCGCGGCTGGCGCACGTAGGAGCAGGTCATGTCGTCGGGCATGACCGAGCGCGCGATGTTCAGCAGGGCGGTCTTGCCGCTGGCCTCGAGCTGGCTTTCGAGCTCGTAGGCGGTGTCGTAGTGGTCCTCGATGGCGCGCTTGTTGCGGCCGGTCACGAAGATCATGTCGCGGATGCCCGCGGCATAGGCCTCTTCGACGGCGTACTGGATCAGCGGCTTGTCGACCACCGGCAGCATTTCCTTGGGCTGTGCCTTGGTGGCGGGCAGAAAGCGGGTGCCAAAGCCCGCAACGGGAAATACAGCCTTGCGGATACGTGTCGGTGGAGTGGACATGGGCAGGTCGGCTCAGGTTCGTTGGAAGATGTAAATCAGTGTGCCGGAACGGCAGGCAATCGCAAGCAATTCGCAAGCAATTGCCGAACCAGCATCCTAAACGCCGGTGATTTCGCCCGTCTGTCAGCCGAGGCGCACAAGCTGGTCGCGCAGGCGTTCCAGCGTCGCGGTGAAGTCGGCCAGGCGCTTGCGCTCCTGGTCGATCACGGCTGGCGGGGCCTTGGCCACGAAGGCCTCGTTGCCCAGCTTGCCGTGCACCTTGGCGACTTCGCCCTCGATGCGTGCAATTTCCTTGCCGATACGCAGCTTTTCGGCCGCCTTGTCGATCTCCATGTGCAGGCAGAAGCGCGTCGCGCCCACCACCGCCACCGGGGCCGCTTCGGCCGCGGCCTGCCAGGAGGCCTCGTCGTCGAAGACCTTCACTTCCTTGAGCTTGGCCAGCGCCTGCAGCACCGGCGCCGCTTCGCGCAGGAAGGCCGCGCCCTCGGCGTCGTCGGCCACCGCATACAGCGGCAGGCGCATGGCGGGCGACACGTTCATCTCGCCGCGCAGCGTGCGGCAGGCGTCCACCAGGCTCTTGAGCCGCGCCACATGCGCTTCGGCCGCCTCGTCGATCTTCTCGGGCTGGCTCTGCGGATACGCCGCCACCATGATCGACTCGCCTTCACGGCCCGCAACCTTCGACACCTTCTGCCACAGCTCTTCCGTGATGAACGGGATCACCGGGTGCGCCAGGCGCAGCAGCGTCTCGAGCACGCGAATGAGGGTGCGGCGCGTGGCGCGCTTCTGCGAGTCGTCGCCGGTCTGGATCTGCACCTTGGCAATTTCCAGGTACCAGTCGCAGAACTCGTCCCAGGCGAACTGGTAGATCGCGTTGGCCACGTTGTCCAGGCGGTACTCCTCGAAGCCCTTGGCCACGTCGGCTTCCACGCGCTGCAGCTGCGACACGATCCAGTGGTCGGCGCGGCTGAACTTCAGATAGCCGTGGGCCGGGCCGCCGACCTTGCAGTCTTCCTTGGTGTGCTCCAGCAGGCCGCAGTCCTGGCCTTCGCAGTTCATCAGCACGAAACGCGTGGCGTTCCACAGCTTGTTGCAGAAGTTGCGATAACCCTCGCAGCGCTTCGAGTCGAAGTTGATGCTGCGGCCCAGCGAGGCCAGCGAGGCAAAAGTGAAGCGCAGCGCATCGGCGCCGAAGGCCGGAATGCCCTCCGGGAACTCCTTCTGCGTGTTCTTGCGAACCGCAGGGGCCGTCTCGGGCTTGCGCAGGCCCTGGCTGCGCTTGTCGAGCAGCTCAGGCAGCGCGATGCCGTCGATCAGGTCGACCGGGTCGAGCACGTTGCCCTCGGACTTGCTCATCTTCTTGCCCTGCGCGTCGCGCACCAGGCCGTGGATGTAGACGTCCTTGAACGGCACCGTGCCGAGGAAGTGCTTGGTCATCATGATCATCCGGGCGACCCAGAAGAAGATGATGTCGTAGCCCGTCACCAGCACCGTCGAGGGCAGGTACAGCTCCAGGTCCTTGGTCTTCTCGGGCCAGCCCAGCGAAGAGAAGGGCACCAGCGCCGACGAGTACCAGGTGTCGAGCACGTCCTCGTCGCGCGTGAGCTTCTTGCCGGGTGCCTTGGCCTGTGCGTCGGCCTCGTTCTCGGCCACGTACACCTTGCCGTCCTCGTCGTACCAGGCCGGGATCTGGTGGCCCCACCACAGCTGGCGCGAGATGGTCCAGTCCTGGATGTTCTCCATCCAGTGGTTGTAGGTGTTGACCCAGTTCTCGGGCACGAAGCGCACCTCGCCCGACTTCACCACGTCGATGGCCTTCTGCGCGATCGACTGGCCGTCGGCGCCGGGGCGCGTCATGGCCACGTACCACTGGTCGGTGAGCATCGGCTCCACGATGGCGCCCGAGCGCGCGCAGCGCGGCACCATCAGCTTGTGCTTCTTCACCTCGACGAGCAGGCCCAGCGCTTCCAGGTCGGCCACGATGGCCTTGCGCGCCACGAAGCGGTCCATGCCGCGGTACTTCTCGGGCGCGTTGTCGTTGATGGTGGCGTCCAGCGTGAGCACGCCGATCATCTCGAGCTTGTGGCGCTGGCCGACGGCGTAGTCGTTGTAGTCATGCGCGGGCGTGACCTTCACCACGCCGGTGCCGAATTCCTTGTCGACGTAGTCGTCCGCAATGATCGGGATCAGCTTGTCGACCAGCGGCAGGCGCACGCGCTGGCCGATCAGGTGCTTGTAGCGCTCGTCTTCGGGGTGAACCATGACGGCCGTGTCGCCGAGCATGGTCTCGGGCCGGGTGGTGGCCACGGTCAGCGTGCCGCTGCCGTCTTCCAGCGGGTAGGCGATGTGCCAGAGCGAGCCGTCTTCCTCTTCGCTTTCCACCTCCAGGTCGCTCACCGAGGTCTTGAGCACCGGGTCCCAGTTGCCCAGGCGCTTGCCGCGGTAGATCAGGCCTTCTTCGTAGAGCTTCACGAAGGTGTGCGTCACGACCTTGGAGAGGTCGTCGTCCATCGTGAAGTACTCGCGGCTCCAGTCCACCGTGTCGCCCATGCGGCGCATCTGCTCGGTGATGGTGTTGCCCGACTTTTCTTTCCACTCCCACACGCGCGCCACGAAGTTCTTGCGGCCCAAGTCGTGGCGGCTGACCTTCTGTTCCTGCAGCTGGCGCTCCACCACGATTTGCGTCGCGATGCCCGCGTGGTCGGTGCCCGGCACCCACACGGTGTTGTCGCCCTTCATGCGGTGGTAGCGCGTGAGGCTGTCCATGATCGTCTGGTTGAACGCATGGCCCATGTGCAGCGTGCCCGTCACATTGGGGGGCGGCAGCTGGATGGCGAACGCGTCGGCGCCGTCCTTGGGTTGCTGCGTGCCGCGGTAGCCGGCCTTGGCATAGCCGCGCTTTTCCCATTCCGGGCCCCAGTGCGCCTCGATGGCGGCGGGTTCGAACGATTTCGACAGGCTGTCGAGGCCGGGTTGGGCAGGGGGGGTGATGGGTTCGCTCATGGGGAATGCAAAACGGCACCCTCGGGTGCCGTTGGTGACAAAGGTGGGATTGCCGGGGATTTTACCGGGGCCGCTCCGCGTCACGGGCGCCACTCATAATTCCGGGATGCTGTTCCTGCTCTCCCCTGCAAAGTCGCTCGACTACGACACCCCGGTCCCCTCCGAAATCCCCGCCACCCAACCCCATTTCGAGTCCCCGCGCGGCCCCTCGGTCGAGCTCATCAAGCTGCTGCGCGAGAAGTCGCCCCAGCAGATCGCCGAGCTCATGCACCTGTCGGACAAGCTCTCCGCCCTGAACGTGGCCCGCTACGAGGCCTGGTCGAGCAAGAGCACCGAGAAGAACGCCCGCCAGGCCGCCTTCGCCTTCGACGGCGACGTGTACGGCGGCCTCGACGCCCGCACGCTCACCCAGGCGCAGCTGGGCTGGGCCCAGGAGCACGTGTGCATCCTCAGCGGGCTGTACGGCCTGCTGCGCCCGCTCGACCTGCTGCAGCCCTACCGCCTCGAAATGGGCACGCCACTGGCCAACCGCCATGGCAAGGACCTGTACGCCTTCTGGGGCTCGCGCATTGCCGAGCACCTGAACGAGCGCCTGGCGGCCGACCGCACGCCGGTGGTCGTCAACGTGGCCTCGCAGGAGTACTTCAAGTCGGTCGACAAGAAGGTGCTCAAGGCCCGTGTGGTCGAATGCGTGTTCGAGGAGTGGAAGGGCGACAAGTACAAGATCGTCAGCTTCTTCGCCAAGCGCGCCCGCGGCCTGCTGGCCCGCTGGGCCGTGCTGCACAAGGCGGCCACCCCCAAGGCACTGGAAAAGTTCGACCTCGAGGGTTATGGTTTCGTTGCAGAGGTGTCAACGGCCGAAAGGCTGGTGTTCAGGAGGAAAGTCTGATGTCCCAACCGATCAGTCCGGAACTGCGCGAGTGGCTGGTAGCCCAGCTCGCGGCCGGGCACTCGGTGCCAGCGTTGCGCGCGTCCATGCGCGCGGCCGGCTGGCACGATGCCGCCGCCGACACGGCGCTGGCCCAGCTCGAAGCCGGCTTCCCGAATGTGGAAGCGGCGCTGCCGTCCGTGCGCACCGAAATGCCGGGCCCCGACCTCGACGGTGCGCCGCTGTACCTCGACGCCGGCGACCGCCGCGTGCAGGTGCTGCAGACCATGCGCCATCCGCGCGTGGTGGTGTTCGGCAACCTGCTGTCGGGCGAGGAGTGCGAAGGCCTGATCGCCGCCGCGCGCGTGCGCCTGGCGCGCTCGCTCACCGTCGAGACCCGCACCGGCGGCGAGGTGTTGAACGTCGACCGTACCAGCGACGGCATGTTCTTCGAGCGCGGTGAGAACGAGATCGTCGCGCGCCTCGAGCAGCGCATCGCCATGTTGCTGCGCTGGCCGCTCGAATTCGGCGAAGGCCTGCAGATCCTGCGCTACGCCCCCGGCGCGCAGTACCGCCCGCACTACGACTACTTCGACCCCGGCGAGCCCGGCACGCCCACCATCCTGAAGCGCGGCGGCCAGCGCGTCGCCACGCTCGTGATGTACCTGCAGGAGCCCGAAGGCGGCGGCGCCACCACCTTCCCCGACGTGGGCCTGGAGGTGGCACCGGTGCGCGGCACCGGCGTGTTCTTCAGCTACGACCGGCCCGACCCCGTCACCCGCACGCTGCACGGCGGCGCGCCGGTGCTGGCGGGCGAGAAGTGGGTCGCCACCAAGTGGCTGCGCGAGCGCGAGTTCAAGTA
Organism: Variovorax sp. OK212; assembly: GCF_900112425.1. GTDB lineage: Bacteria > Pseudomonadota > Gammaproteobacteria > Burkholderiales > Burkholderiaceae_C > Variovorax. Next base: position 814,319 of record NZ_FOLP01000001.1, read on the forward strand.
GATCCCGACGAACAAATCCCGCCGAACAAGGAAGCGATGAAAGTCACCGCCAACGGGCTGCAGATCGAGGTCGACGACACCGGTGGCGAGGGGCGTCCCGTCATCCTGCTCATCATGGGCCTGGGCATGCAGCTCGTGGCATGGCCCACCGGCTTCGTGCAGCAGCTGGTCGATGCGGGCTTTCGCGTGGTGCGCCACGACAACCGCGACATCGGCCTGAGCCAGGGCTTCGACCACGTGGGCACTGGCAACGTCGTGTGGGAAACCATCCGCCACCGCCTCGGCCTGAAAGTGCGCTCGGCCTACACGCTGCAGGACATGACGCTCGATTCGCTCGGCGTGCTCGACGCGCTGGGCATGGAGAAGGCCCACATCGTCGGCGCCTCCATGGGCGGCATGATCGCCCAGCGCCTGGCCGCCCACGCGCCCCGGCGCGCCACCAGCCTCGTGAGCGTCATGAGCTCCAGCGGCGCGCGCGGCCTGCCCGGTCCGCGCCGCGAAGTCACGCGCATGCTCATGCGCCGCCCGCTGGGCCGCGGGGAGGCCGAGCTGGTCGCGCACAGCATCCGGCTGCTGCGGCTCATCCAGAGCCCGGCCTACCCGCAGACCGACGAAGAGCTGGCCGAACGGCTCACCTTCAGCATGCGGCGCTCCTACCATCCGGCCGGCCTGATGCGGCAGATGCTCGCCATCGGCGCCGACGCCGAGCGGCCCCAGGTGCTGCCGCGCATCCAGTCGCCCACCCTGGTGCTGCACGGCGATGCCGACGCGCTCGTGCCCATCGCCTGCGGCGAAGACACGGCCAAGCGCATTCCGGGCTCGCAATTCATTGCCGTGCCCGGCATGGGCCACGACCTGCCGCCCGAGGTGTGCACCATCCTCGCCCAACACATCGCTCCATTCGCGCAAGCGGCGGATGCCAGACAAGCCAAGCCATGAGCACAGACCCCAACTCCAACCCCAACACGCCTGAACAGTCGCAACTCGGCCGCGCCTCGGCCTACGCCGACCGCTACGACCCCACGCTGCTGTTCCCCATCGCGCGCGCCACGCAGCGCGAGACCATGGGCATCAAGCCCGATGCCTTGCCCTTCTTCGGCGCCGACCTCTGGACCGCCTTCGAGGTGAGCTGGCTCAACCTGCGCGGCAAGCCGCAGCTGGCCATCGCGCACTTCACCATTCCGTGCGAGACGCCCAACATCATCGAGAGCAAGAGCTTCAAGCTCTACCTCAACAGCTTCAACAACAGCGCCTTCGCGACCGGGGACGAGGTGCGCGAGCGCCTGCGCACCGACCTGGCCGAAGCCGCATGGCGCGGCAGCGACCGTTCGGGCGGCATCGGCGTGACGCTGCTGGCACCCGACATGTTCGATCGCGAACCGGTGCACGAACTCGACGGCCTCGACCTCGACCGCCTCGACATCGAGTGCACCCACTACCAGCCCGCGCCGGAGCTGCTGAGCAGCGACACCGCGCAGGTGCACGTCAACGAAACCCTCACCAGCCGCCTGTTGAAGAGCAACTGCCTCGTCACCGGCCAGCCCGACTGGGGCAGCGTGCAGATCCGCTACAGCGGCCCGCCCATCGACCAGGCCGGACTGCTCGCGTACATCGTGAGCTTTCGCAACCACAACGAGTTCCACGAGCCGTGTGCCGAGCGCATGTTCACGGACATCTGGAACCGCTGCAAGCCGACCAAGCTCGCGGTGTATGCGCGCTACACGCGCCGCGGCGGACTGGACATCAACCCGTTCCGCACGAGCTGGCCGCAGGCGCTGCCGGGGAACATCCGGACGGCGCGGCAGTAGGTCCGGTCGATGCGGCGGGCGTTGGCCGCACGGCATGCCACCGTTCGCGTCTAGCTCTCGGAGCTCTTGGGTCGGGCGCGCAGTTCGTTGGTCGTGTCTGCTTCGACATCGGCGGGGGTCATCGGCGCGCCGAGCGCTTCCGTGATCTCTCTTGGCCATGAGACGGTTTGCGCCGTCCAGACCACGAAGCGATTGACGATGAGGAACACCGCGAAAAGCGGCAAGACAAGGTGCTGCCACAGCTGTGTCCAGGGAAACTCCTTCCAGTCGCGCCAGTAGTCCTTGTAGCGCTGCCTGAGTGCTTCGATCATGTCGAAGCCTTTGCCCTTGATGGGAGGCGCCTCATTGGCAATCAGCGGAGGCATGTCCGCTTCCATGTACCCGCGGATGTATTCCCACATGGCCCCGGGGAACTCAACCTGTGGGAGGACGAACCAGTCCACGATGGTGGGGTCCGTCTCGCTTGCCCGAACCAGAAAAAGCAGGTGGCAGGTTCGTCGCACGCTGGTGGTGCTGCCACCCAGTTTGGCGTGCAGCTCGCAGTCCACCAAAGACCAATCGGCCATGCGTGCTTCAACGGTGGAAGGGCCGAAAAGGATGAAGCGCTTTCGTCGGCCTTGATGCACGTAGCAAACCTTGCGGCGGGCGCGGTCGAAATAGATCGGTTGTTCGCTGGGACTGAACATCTCGAAGTAGATGCCAACAAAAAAGACCGGGGTTGCGGTAACGAAGAAAACGAACAGTAAAAAATAGTCGCCGTTATGGATGATGGTGCTCAAAGTACTTTGAAAAAAATAGCTCAGGGCTAGGAAGCCGACCAGGCCAAACGTGGTTGTAAATCCCCCGGCGCTTGCCAGCGACCCCCCATTAAGTTCGATTGCGTCGCGATAAACCTCACTGAGTCGTCCTTGATGGCCCGCTTGCGCACTGCCTGGCAAGTGTTTGTCGAAACGTTGCAGAAGGCCTGAAATCAGGCCTTCCTGTCGGACATCGTCGGTGCTGACGCCATTGATGTTGAACCCGATCACTGCATGCCTCCACCCCAGCTGTCGCCCATCGGATTGCTTGGGGCTGGATCGCTGCGTCCAACGTCAGGGTATTGCTTCGTCTTGCGCTGCAAGTCCTCCTGCGTTTCGACCTCGTATTCAATGGCCATGAGCCAGGCCTCTTCCACTGTTGCTTTCTCAAAACGTTTCACTGTGTCTTTCCCGAAATAGCAGCGGCCGGCCCATCGCTGATATGAATCGCGCTCACTGATGACCGCATACACATACGCGCCCAGGCCGATCAACAGCAGCGCTATGCCAACGCCCGACACGACGCTTGCTACCGTAGCGGCCATTCCAGCGACAGCCGCTTCGGTTGCCACGGCGCCAGCAATGCGCAAGACAACGTGCTTGGCGATCGTGCGCGAGACATGGCCCTTGGTCGCGGCATCAGCAACTGCAATTCCGCTCGTCACGACCATCCCCTTGAACGCAAACGAGCTGCTGATATAGCTGCTATGCGCTGCCGCATCCCCCTCCTTCTCCGCCCCATCCGCCTTCTTGAGCATCAAGCACGCGTTGACAGCCCCGCCAAACACCCCAGTCAGCGCAGCCGCGGTCCGCAACACCGCCAACCGCGTACTCACCTCCACCAGGTGTTCGCCTCCCTTCCTCACGATCAACGCCGCCTTGTGCGCAGCGGCCAGGCGCTCCGCGCTCGCACCCAGAAAGCCACCCAGGCTGTCGGCCGCGCCGAGCGCGGCCTCGTTGATCTTGTCCTGATCGCGCTGGCTCTTGTTGAGTTCAGCCAGCAGTTGCGGCAAGCCCTGGTACAGACCCAGGAACTGCACCAGCATCGCACCCATGGCCAGGCGTCCGTCGACGCTGTTGAGACCCAGCTCCTTCTTGACGGCCTGCCGCCGCATGACCTCGGCCACTTCTTCTGGCGTGAGGGGCTGGTCGACCCGCAACCGGCTCATGCGGAGCTGGAGATCTTCGAGGCTGCGCGCCGCTGTGCCGCCCGTGGGCGCGACGTTCACGCGTTGGCCCGCCAACTGCTCGGGCCTGGTCCGACCTTCCTGTACCGAGAGCGCGGTTTCCACGTCGGTGATCACCTGCAGTTCGACGGTGTTGCCGTGCGCCACGACGATGGTGGGTTGTCCCTTGGGCACATAGCCGTTGAGCATGTGCAAGGCCGTCTTCGCGTCCACCCGGGTCTTGATCAGCAGCGCGACCGAAAGCGCGGCCTTGTTGCCGCCGCCGGGCCGGGTCGCCTCGACCACCAGTTCCAGCTGTTGTTGGGCCGCAGTGAGCCTGGACAGCAGTGCAAGGTATTTCTTGAGCTTGCCGGATGACGGTGCCGGCGATTTGCCCGAGGCCAGCGCCAGGAGCTGCAGCACACCCGCTGCGCTCGCTGCCAGTCCGCCCGCCGAGAGCGCCATGAGGTGCGGGTGCAGCCAGTTCAGGCGCTGCCCGAGTTCATGGGTCACCACGCCCTTGAGCAGGTCGTATGTCTTGTCACGGCTGTCACCTTCGGAGCGGTCCGCCGTGCCGACGAGGATGGCTTGCACCTTGTCGATCGCCGACTTCTGGTTGCCGAACATCGCACGAAGCGCAATGGCACGCGGCTCGGTGATGTCGGCGTCCAGGATCAAGCCCGTCCAACGCTCGGCGTGCCGATGGACGAGCGGCTGCGGAAAGTGGACCAGATCGCTCTCCGATGCGTAGATCAGGCCGGAAGATGCGCGGGCCGTGAGTTTGCCGGCATCGTTTTCGTCGAAGTGGTGCCTGAAGCATCCCCGCAGCGGTTCCCCGTCGATCGCGCAGATCCAGTCGGCCTCGTAGGGCGCCAGCGCATCGGCAAGCCGCTTTTCGACGTCGGCGCGCTGGGCAGGCCAGGCCGTGTAGCGCGCCATGTCGAGCTGGTCGGTGATCTTGCGCCAGTTGCGCTCGCCCAGCATCCGGCCCCGGTTCTCCAGGCGGCTGCCGATCGCTCCAGCCTCGGGACCGACAGGTGTCATGTGCCCGGCCCGGCTGCCGTCAGCGGCGTAGGCGCCGTCGGCGTCGGGCTTCCATTCGTAGGGCACGCCCCGGCCTTCGACGCTGTTCCACTGCTTCTGCGAGGCGCGGCTGCCCCACTCGCGCGACTGGTGCATGCCCGCGACGACGATCGATTTGCGCAAGCCTTCCAGGGTGGTGTGGCAGGCTTCGGATCGCACCCATTCGTCGTTTCCATTCCACTCCTGCTGGTTGGCCCGGTTCTTCGCCACGCGAATGCCGTTGAGGTCCGCCGCCAGGCCCACGGGGTCGGGAATGGCGAGCACGAACTCCCTGCCCGCGGTCAGGGGGTGTCCCGCGGCCTGCCTTCGCATGACGCCCGCCAGGCTGCCAGCCTGTCCATAGGTCTTGTCGTGGTCGCCGTTGTAGAAGGGCGTGGCAGGCTCGGTACCACCCGAGGTGACGTTGATGCCGGTCTTGGTGCCGCCGTGGTCGAACGAGCGCAACGCGAAATCGGCGACGTGCTGCCGGATGGACATGGCATCGGCCTTGAAGGCGTTGGGAACACCTCCCAAGAGCGCCAACGGATCGATCTTCACCATGCCGGCCGCCGCCGCATTCGCTTGCACACGCCGGCGCATCGCATCGTTCCACCAGTTCATGCTGAAGCCGATCCATACGGGGCCGGCACTCTCCGGGTTGTCCTCCGGCAACTGGATGCACAAGGTGCGCAGGTCGTCCGGGTGCGAGTCATTCTTGCCGCAGGCGAAGCTGGATGCCTTGTCGGCCCAACTGATTTCCGATTCGGGGATCAGCGCGCCGCTCTCATGCACGCGGAAGGCCTGCCACGCCTTGGCCAGTTGCCGCGGTTTTCGGGTGTACCAGGCGTAGACGAAGCCTCCACGGCGCAGCATGCGCAGGGCGTGGCGGCTCGCTTGCAGCGGGGGCAGCTTCAACGCCTTGACGCTCGCCTCGTGAGTCAGCAGCCCGGCCGCCTCGGCGGGAGCGAACGCTGCGTCGCTGGCGATGGCGGTAGCGCGCACCAACAGGATCGAGAGGCCGATCTTGTGGTCGCAAATGTTGCAGGGCAGGTCGCTCATGCGGGTCTTTCTTCGGGTCGGCGCCAGTGATCCGGAGGCTTGCCTGCCCACTCGGGCCTGTGGAGGTCCATGCCGTCGCTCAGGCGCTGGTGGAAGCGCGCAACGGTCTTGATGAGGCGGTCCAGGTCCGGCCAGTGCTCGAAGGCCGGGTCGATCAAGGCCTCGGCGGCATAGGCGCCCTGGTCTTGCGCATGGCGCACGCCGCGCTGCCCGGCGATCCGCACCTTGTCGAGCACGAGCGCCAGGGCGTTCTCGGGCAAGGGAAATGCACTGCGAAGCCAGCGGGCGACGGCAAGATTGACGGCCATGCTCCGGTCGAGCAACCCCGAGTGCACCGCCGCGGTTGGCAGCGCCTGAAAGTCTGGGGTACCCGGCGCGCCCTGCAGGGTCTGGAGGACGAGGTTGTGGTCGAGGTAGCACCAGCGTTCGACGCCCTTCAGGCCGAAGCTCCAGTCGATGCCGGCGCGCTGATGCAGCAGGTGCAGCACACGCCGGTCTTGCAGGCGGGCCAACCCGGGTGAACCATCGCTGCCGCGGAAATGCATCAGAAGAGCAAGCTGCCGCGCCAGCGCATGGCCACTGCGTTCGCCATGAGGCCGGACCCAGCCTCCGATACGGTAGACACCGGTGCCGATGGCACAGGCGTTGAGATGCTCCTGCACGGCCCATTCGATGCTCGTGGTCAGCCAGGGATCGTTTCCCTCGTTCAATTGCACGAGATAAGGAAAATTCACCTCGGTGAAGCGGCGGTATTCGCTGGAATGAAGGGTGTGGACCGGCCGTTGCCAGACCGCCCGTGCCGAACACCGTCCCCGAAGGCAGCGCCGGCGCTCTCGTCGAGCTCGACGCCGGGAGGATCGCCGTGGTCGGGGTTGATCAACAGATATGCAGGGCCTGTGCCGAATTGCTCGGACAGCCGGGATGCGAGCGAGGCGGTCAGCGAGGGCGGTGGACTGTCCCATGGCCAGGAGAGGGCCGTGACGGAAGTGGCAAGGGGGTGAGGCATGCGCTGGAGATGTGATGGACGCTGTCCAAAAGTCTGAAGCGCATGCCGCGGCATCATTGAAAACGATGGTCAAACGGCCGCCGAATCCCGCAACCAACACGGCAGACCGTGGAAAGTTCACAGGGCAACCACGCGAGCGGGTTTGCCTGAAGCCCCTCTTCGGAAACCCCAAACCCGCTCCCACCCGCCCTGTGGCATTCTGGATTTCCCCCGCGAACCCGCGGGCGAATGAACATCCGGAGCACAGACATGGTTGAAGGAAAAGTGGTCGTCGTCACGGGCGCGGGCGGCGGCATCGGGCGCGACATCGCATTGGCCATGGCGGCCCACGGCGCGAAGGTGGTGGTCAACGACATCGGCGCGGCGCTCGACGGCGCTGGCGGCAGCGCGGGCCCCGCGCAGCAGGTGGTCGACGAGATCCGCGCGGCCGGCGGGCAGGCCGTGCCCAACACCGACAACGTGGCCGATGCCGCCAGCGCCGCGCACATCGTGCAGTGCGCGCTCGACAGCTTCGGGCGCATCGACGCGGTGGTCAACAACGCGGGCATCCTGCGCGACCGCTTCTTCCACAAGATGTCGGTCGACGAATGGGACTCGGTGCTCAAGGTGCACCTGTACGGCTCGTACCACGTGAGCCGCGCGGCGGCCACGCACTTCAAGGAACAGAACGCGGGCGCGCTGGTGCACATGACCTCGACCTCGGGGCTCATCGGCAACTTCGGCCAGGCCAACTATTCGGCGGCCAAGCTCGGCATCGTGGCGCTGTCGAAGTCGATCGCGCTCGACATGCAGAAATTCAACGTGCGCTCCAACTGCATCGCGCCCTTCGCGTGGAGCCGCATGATCGGCGCGATTCCCACCGACACCGACGAGCAGCGCGCCCGCGTCGACAAGATCAAGCAGATGACGCCCGCCAAGGTCGCGCCGCTGGCCGTGTACCTGGCAAGCGATGCGGCGGGCGCGGTCAACGGGCAGATCTTCTCGGTGCGCAACAACGAGATCTCGCTCATCAGCCAGCCACGCCCGGTGCGCTCCATTCACCGCGCCGAGGGCTGGACGCCGCAGAGCATCGCCGAGCACGCCATGCCGGCGATGCGCGCGAGCTTCTTCCCGCTCGACCGTTCGGCGGACGTGTTCAGCTGGGATCCCGTCTGACGGTTGTGACGGCTGTGACGGCTCGGATGGCTCTGACCGCCGCAATGGCCGCGGTGGCCTGAGGACAAACCCGCAAGCAGCGCACAGCGCCATTCGCCGGACAATGCGCGTTCCCTCCCTCTTACGTGCCCGCACCCGGTGAACCTGCATTTCGACCTGTTCGACCTGAAACTGTTCGTCTACGTGGCGGACGCGCACAGCCTCACGCGCGGCGCCGAGAAGGCCTGCATCTCGCTGGCCGCCGCCTCCACCCGCATCAAGCAGATGGAAGAGGCCGTGGGCGGCAAGCTGCTGCACCGCAGTGCGCAGGGCGTGAGCCTCACGGCCGCGGGGCAGGCGGTGCTCTACCACGCCAAGCGCGTGATGCAGCAGATGGAGCACCTGCGCTGCGACATGCAGGACTTCGGCAAGGGCATCAAGGGCCACGTGCGGGTGTTCGCCAACACCACCTCCATCACCGAGTACCTGCCGCAGAAGCTCGCGGGCTTTCTCACGCAGCACCCCGCGGTGCAGGTCGACCTGCGCGAATACCTGAGCGAGGAAATCGTGCGCGCGGTGGCCGACGGCGAGGCCGACATCGGCATCCTGGCCGGCGACGTGCACACCGGCGACTTCGACGCGCGTGCCTTCGGCAGCAACCAGCTGGTGCTGGTGGTGCCCACCACGCACCACCTGGCGGGCGCGCCGTCGGTGGCCTTCGCCGACACGCTCGACGAGCAGCATGTGGGCCTGCACCACGGAAGCGCCATCCACCGCTTCCTGCAGCGCCGCGCCGAGCTCGCGGGCCGCGGCTTCAACCCGCGCATCCAGGTCAGCAGCTTCGAGGCCATCTGCCTGATGATCGAAGCGGGCGTGGGCGTCGGCGTGCTGCCGGCCTCGTCGGCGCAGCGGCTGTCGATGGCCATGCGCATCTCGACCGTGGCGCTCAGCGACGCATGGGCCGAGCGCGAGCTCAAGCTCATCGCACGCAACCGCGAGCAGCTGCCCGCCTCGGCGCGCGAGCTGTTCGACCACCTCGTGGCGTCCTGAAGGCGCGCACCCGATGTCCGCCGACCTCAAGTCGCTGCGCCTGTTCGTGACCGTGGCCGACCACGGCAGCATCAGCGAGGGCGCCAAGCGCTGCCACATCGCGCTGGCCGCGGCCAGCAAGCGCATCTCCGACCTCGAAGCCCGCGCGCGCTTGCCGCTGCTGGTGCGCCATGCGCGCGGCGTCACGCTCACTTCGGCAGGCCACGGCCTGCTGCTGCATGCGCGCGCCGTGCTCTCGGCCATGGACCGGCTGGGCGCCGAGCTCGACGATTTCCAGAACGGCGTGGCCGGCGTGGTGAGCATCACGGCCAATGCTTCGACCATCGCGCAGTTCCTGCCCGCGCAGATCGGCTCCTTCCTGCGCCTGCACCCGGTGCTCAAGATCGACCTGCAGGAGCGCGCCAGCACCGAGGTGGTGAAGGCCGTGCAGGCGGGCCTGGCCGACATCGGCGTGATCGAGGGCCAGACGCCCGCCGAGGGTCTCGAATGCCTGCCGTACCGCACCGACGAGCTGGCCGTGGTCATCGCGCGCGACCACCCGCTGGCGCGGCGCAAGCGCATCGGCGTCGAAGAGGTGCTGCGCCACGACCACATCGTGGTGCGCGAAGGCACCGCGCTGCACCGCGTGCTGCTGGCTTCCGCGCTGGAGGCGCAGGTGCCGCTGAAGGTGCGCATGCAGGTGGGCAGCTTCGACATGGTGTGCCGCATGGTGGAGCAGGGCATCGGCATCGGCGTGCTGCCCTATGCGGCCATCCTGCCGCAGCTGCAGATCCTGAAGCTGCGCTGCCTGAAGCTCGACGCGCCCTGGGCGCTGCGCCGCCACCTGCTGTGCGTGCGCAAGCAGCAGGAGCTGACGGTGGCCGCGCGCTCGGTGCTGGAGCACCTCGGCCGGCCCGACTGAACGCGCCCGGCGTCGAGCCTTCGTGGCTCGCGAAGGCTCGATCCCGTCAAAAACGAATTGTTCTCCCGCGGCCCGCGCGCAAAGATGCGTGCAAACCAAAGGAGACAGCCTTGAAGATCGTTCGCGTCAGCGCCACGCCGCTGAACATTCCCGTCACCATCGACGTGGTCGGCATGAACAAGCAGACCTCGCTGTCGCTGTGCCTCACCGAGATCGAGACCGACACCGGCCTCGTCGGCCACGGCATGACGGCCATCACCGAAGAAGAGATCATTGCCGCCGCCGTGCGCGAGGTGGCCGGCCCCGCGCTGATCGGCGAAGACCCGATGGCCACCGAGCGCCTGTGGGACAAGCTCTACTGGCTGCTCTCGCCGCGCGGGCAGACCGGCTACGCGAGCCACGCCATCGCCGCGCTCGACATCGCGCTGTGGGACCTCAAGGCCAAGGCGCTGGGGCAGCCGCTGTGGCGCCTGCTCGGCGGCGCGCGGTCGAAGGTGCCGGTGTACGCCACCTTCGGCTTCGGCTTCTTCGAGCGCGACCAGCTCGCCGCCGCCGCCAAGCTGTGGGTGTCGCAGGGCTTCCAGCGCCTGAAGATGACGGTCGGCAACCACGCGCTGGCGCGCCGCGACGAGCCGCGCCCGCTCGACGAGGTCATTGCCGAGGACGTGCGCCGCGTGGCAGCCGTGCGCGAGGCGGTCGGCCCCGACGTGAAGCTCTACGTCGACGCCAACTGCGGCCTCGACCTGTTCCATGCGAGCGAACTGGCGCAGCGCATCGAGCCCTACGGCATCAGCTTCTTCGAGGAGCCGCTCACGCAGAACGACGTGCGCCAGATGGCCCAGCTGCGCGCGCGCACGCGCATTCCGCTGGCCTGCGGCCAGAACGAAGGCCTGGCCTTCCGTTTTCGCGACCTGCTGGTGAACCAGGCGGCGGACGTGCTCCAGCCCAACGTGACCATCTCGGGCGGCTACTCGCAGTGCCTGAAGATCGCCGGCATGGCGCAGGCCTTCAACGTGCCCATCGACAACGGCGGCGCCTGGCCCTTCCACAACATGCACCTGCACGCGGGCGTGTCCAACGGCGGGCTGGTCGAGTACCACTACGTGGCGGTGCAGATGCTCAAGCAGATCTTCGACGGCCTGCCGGTGCCCGACCAGGGCTGGCTCACGCTGCCCGAGACGCCGGGCCTGGGCTTCACGCCCAACGCCGAACGCGTGCGCGAGCTGGCCAAGCTGCCGACCTCGCACGGCAAGGGCAAGGCCTGAGCCACGCGTCGCGACGCACCGACACTTCTCTTCACGACCAGGCCGCGCAGACGGCCGGCGACACCCGAAAAAGACAACGGAGACATGATGAAAACCAGACAAGTCCTTCGCCCGGCACGCCGGCATGCACTGTGCACCGCGGTGGTCCTGGGCCTCGCGGGCCTGCTCGCGGCGCCCATGGCCTGGGCCCAGAAGTACCCCGACAAGCCCATTCGCCTGGTGGTCGGCTACTCCGCCGGCGGCGGGGTCGACGCGGTGGCGCGGCTGCTCGGCGTGCGCCTGTCGGCCGCGCTGGGCCAGCAGGTGCTGGTGGAAAACCGCACCGGCGCCACCGGCCTCATTGCCGCGGAGTTCGTCGCCAAGTCGGCACCCGACGGCTACACGCTGATGATGGGCGACAGCGCCTTGCTCATCGCCAAGCTGCTGCAGCCGAAGATCGGCATCGATCCGCTCACCAGCTTCAAGCCGGTGGCGGGCGCCTTCATTTCGCCGCTGATGATCGTCACGGGCAACGAGTTTCCCGCGAAGACGCCGGCCGAGCTGGTCAAGGAAATCAAGGCGCATCCGTCGCGCTACTCGTACGCCACCTCGGGCGTGGGCACGGTGCAGCACCTGGGCTTCGAGATGCTCAAGCAGGCCACCGGCAGCACCGTGGTGCACGTGCCGTACCGCGGCGCCGCGCAGATCGTGCCCGACGTGATCGGCGGGCAGATTCCCATCGGCGTGGTGAGCGCCACGGCCGGCATGGCGCAGGCCAAGGCCGGCAAGCTGCGCGCGCTGGCGCTGATGAACACGGCCAAGCTCGACGGCGTGGAAAACGTGCCGCCGCTGGCCGATGCATTGCCGGGCTTCGACGTGGCGCCGCGCATCTTCGTGCTCGCGCCGGCGGGCACGCCGAACGACATCGTCGACAGGCTGTCGTCGGCTGTGAAGTCGGTGCTCGACACGCCCGAGGCCGGCACGGCGGCGGCCGCGCAGGGCACGCTGCGCGCGTACGCCACGCCGGCCCAGCTGGGCAAGGACATGGCGGAGGAAACGACGCGATGGAAGCGGATCATCACCGAGCAACGCATCGTGGTCGAAGGCAGCTAGGCAGTCTGCAGCGGTGCGTTGGAAGGGCACTGTTCAGGGCGCGATCCCGCCATCGACGTGCTCGTGATCAAGCGCGGTCGTTGATCGCCCCGAACACGAGAACCAACAGCAAACGCAACAAGGACCATCGAAATGACAACCCCCCACCTGGGCCTGATAGTTCCACCGGCCGCCGGCGCCGTACCGGTGGACGGCCCGTTGCTCTACGGCGAACGCATCCGTTTCAGCGCGCGCGGCCTTGGCCTCGGCGAGATCTCCACGCGCGGGTACCTCGACGTGATCGATTCGGTCGTCGAGAAGGCCGTCGCGCTCAAGGAAGAGGGCGTGAGCGCGGTCTCGCTCATGGGCACCTCGCTGAGCTTCTTCCGCGGCGCGGATTTCAATCGCCAGCTCGAGGCCGAGATGGCGCGCGCCACCGGCCTGCCGTGCAGCACGATGAGCAACGCCATCGTCGGCGCATTGCGCCACCTGAAGGTGCGGCGCGTGGCGGTGGCCACGGCCTACATCGACGAGGTCAACGTGCACCTGCGCAAGTACCTGGAACAAAGCGACTTCGAGCCGTTGGGGCTCGAAGGGCTGTCGATCTCCGACGTGCAGGCCGTGGGCGAGGTGCCGACGCAGGTGCTGGTCGACCTGTGCCTCAAGGTGTTCGACGCGCAACCGGGCGCCGACGGCGTCCTGATCTCGTGCGGCGGGCTGGTCACGCTCGATGCGGTGCGCGAAGTGGAGGCGCGGCTGCAGGTGCCCGTGGTGTCGAGTTCGCCCGCGGGCTTCTGGGACCTGGTGCGCGCCGCGGGGCTCGATGCGCGTTCGCCCGGCCAGGGGCGGCTCTTCGCCTGAAAGGGGCGGGGGCGGTTCTTCGCCTGACTTCGCCTGAAGCGGCTCAGCCCAGCCAGCGGCCCACGCGCGGCGTGGCTTCCAGTTGCCAGACACGTTGGCACAGCGCCTTGGCCTCGTCGGCCGTCGCGCCTTCGCCGTAGTGCGCCAGGCGCTGCATCTTGTCCTCGATCTCCGCGCGGTTCAGGCTGTTGCCCGGGTCGCCCTTGGGCTCGTCGACGCGGCCCTGCAGCGTGCGGCCGTCGGCGGTCTGCACACTGACCTTGCCGATCCAGCGCGCGGGGTAGGCGGTGTCGACCTCGGCGTCGAGTTCCATCGTCACCTTGTCGCGGAAAGCCGAGACCTCTGGCGCGAGAAAGTCGCGGTCGAACTCGCCGAGGCCCGCACGGCCGTGCACGGCAATCAGGCCCAGCACCGTGCCCATCGAGAACTTGCCCTGGTGAACCGTGGCCGGCACGTTCACGCGGCCCAGCACGTCGATGGCGCCCTGATGCACATGCGTGGTCACGCGCGAGACGTCGGCGGGCCCGAGCTTGTTCTGCGTCATCACCTGCAGCAGCGCGTCGGCCGCGGGGTGCGTGTGGCGGCAGGAGGCGTGGTACTTGAACGAGGTCTCGGCCAGCGTCCAGCGCGTGCCCAGGCCGTCGGTGAGCCTGGCCGGGTCGGCGTCGCTCGACATGCCGACACCCAGGCCCTGCGCGCCTTCGAGGATCTTCGCGGCACCGGTGAAACCGTCCTGCGCGAGGTAGGCCGACATCAGCCCGCTGGACGCCGCGTGCGCGCAGTGCAGCTGCTTGGAGTCCGCCGCATCGCGCAGGAACTCCCACACGCCGGCCGACTGCGTGCCCGCGGAACCGAAGGCATGCAGCATCTGCTGCGGCGTGAGCTGCAGCAACCGACCCACGGCAGCGGCTGCGGCGAGCGTGCCCGCCGTCGCGGTCGTGTGGAAGGTCCTGTAGTGCGAGCGGCCCAGGAATTCGCCGACGCGAATGCCGACCTCGTAGCCCGCGACCACCGCCGTCAGCAGCTGCGCGCCGCTCGCGCCCACGCTCTGCGCCACGGCCAGTGCCGGTGCAATGACGACGGCGGCGGGGTGGAACACCGAGCCGTTGTGCACGTCGTCCTGCTCCACGAAGTGCGAGGCCGCCGCATTGACCAGCGCGGCGAACAGCGGCGAACTGGTGCGGCGCGAGGTCAGGATTTCGCTGGGCCCGTCGGCGGGGCCCATCAGCTGTGCGAAGCGCTCGATGCTGCGAATCGGCCGCGCGGTGCGCGCCGCGAGCACCGAGCCCAGCCAGTCGAGCATCAGGTCTTCGGTGCGGCGCAGCACGGGCGGCGGAATGCTTTTGAACTGCAGGCCGGCGGCAAAGTCTGCAAGGGTTCTGGATTCGTTCATGGTGAGGTGCTTCGCTTTCAGAACGAGCGTGGCAGGCCGAGCATGTGCTCGGCCACATAGCTCAGGATCAGGTTGGTCGAGATCGGCGCGACCTGGTACAGCCGCGTCTCGCGGAACTTGCGTTCGATGTCGTATTCGCACGCGAAGCCGAAGCCGCCGTGGAACTGCAGGCAGGCATTGGCCGCTTCCCAGCTCGCCTTGGCCGCGAGGTACTTCGCCATGTTGGCCTGCGCGCCGCAGGGCTGGTGCGCGTCGAAGAGGCGGCAGGCCTCGTAGCGCATGAGGTTGGCGGCTTCCACTTCGATGAACGCCTCGGCAATCGGGAACTGCACGCCCTGGTTCTGGCCGATGGGCCGGCCGAACACCACACGCTCCTTGGTGTAGGCCGTCACGCGGTCGATGAACCAGTAGCCGTCGCCGATGCACTCCGCCGCGATCAGCGTGCGCTCCGCGTTGAGCCCGTCCAGGATGTACTTGAAGCCCTGGCCTTCCTCGCCGATCAGGTTCTCCGCCGGGATCTCGAGGTTCTCGAAGAACAGCTCGTTGGTCTCGTGGTTCACCATGTTCAGGATGGGCTGCACCGTGAGCCCCTTGCCGATGGCTTCGCGCAGGTCGACGATGAAGATCGACATGCCTTCCGATTTCTTCTTCACGTCCGCCAGCGGCGTGGTGCGCGCCAGCAGGATCATCAGGTCCGAATGCTGGATGCGCGAGATCCACACCTTCTGGCCGTTGATGACGTAGCGGTCGCCCTTCTTCACCGCCGTGGTCTTGATCTTGGTGGTGTCGGTGCCGGTGGTGGGCTCGGTGACGCCCATCGACTGCAGGCGCAGCTCGCCGTTGGCGATCTTCGGCAGGTAGGCGCGCTTCTGGGCCTCGCTGCCGTGGCGCAGCAGCGTGCCCATGTTGTACATCTGGCCGTGGCAGGCGCCGGAGTTGCCGCCGCAGCGGTTGATCTCTTCCATGATGACCGAGGCCTCGGTCAGGCCCAGGCCGGAGCCGCCGTATTCATGCGGAATCAGCGCGGCCATCCAGCCGGCCTTGGTGAGCGCATCGACGAACTCGGCGGGGTAGCCGCGGGCTTCGTCGATCTTGCGGAAGTAGGCGTCGGGAAACTGCGCGCACAGGTCGCGCACCGCGTCGCGGATGTCGGGAAAGCTCTTGTCGTTGGCGTTGTTCATCTGGGGGCTCTTCAGTCCTGGCGCGGGCCGCCAGCTTCTTTTTCCACGCGTTGCCAGATCTCGATGGCCATCGGGTCGTCGATCTCCTCGAGGATGTGGCCCACCAGGCCGATGGCGCGCGCCATCACGCCGAAGCCGCGAATGATCTTCCACGGAAAGCCGAACTCGGCCGCGATGGCGCCGATGGCACCGGTCGCGTTGATCGGCAGCGACTTGCCCGACACGCGCTCGGCCTCGGCCTGCACCGCCTGCATCAGCGCGACGTAGTGGCTCGAAAGCCCGTTCTCCGCCGCGATCTGGAACAGGCGCGGCGTGCGCGGGTCGATGGGCTTGTGCAGCGGATGGCCCAGGCCCGGCACGATCTGCTGGCGCGCGCGGTGGTCGGCGACGATGTCCTTCGCGATGTCCGCCAGCGGACGCATGGGCTTCTCGCCGAAGGGAATGGCCTCGTAGAGCATCCTGGCCGCGCCTTCGGTGCTGCCGACGAACACGCTGCCCAACCCGCAGAGACCGGCTGCCACGGCGGCTTGCAGCGCCTCGGGTGCGCCCGCGTAGGTGAGGCGCGCGGCCAGCGCGCTGGGCGTGACGCCGTGCTCCACCAGCGTGACGACGATGGCGTTGAAGGTCACCGACTCCTGCGGCGTCGGGATGCGCCCCGTCAGCTCCAGGAAGGCCATGTCGCCGAGGTTCAGGTGGCCGAGGATCTCGGAGGGCAGGTCGCGCCCGCGCACGGTGATCTTGTCGGGCGTGCTGTGGCCCAGCTCGGTATGCAGGGATTTCTTGATCTTGGTCATGGCATCGAATCTAGACCGCCCTCGCGCGGCATGGTTCTCTGATTGCGAAACCCTCCCTTCGGCAAATGCGAATGCCCGGCCATGGGGTCTTCAGGCACGCTGCGAACCGTCTTTGCAACGCAACGAGGCAGACCCACCGATGGACTCCGAATCCCGCGCGGCCATTCGCGCCGCGGCCCTGGACTACTTTGCGCGCAGCCGTGCCATCGCCCGGCGGCGGGCCCGCACGGAAGCACCCGGCGGCGACGAAGCCGAGGGCTGGCGCGACATCGCCGCGCTCGGCTGGCCCGGCATGCTGGCGCCCGAAGCGGCCGGTGGCCTGGCGCTCGGGCTCGACGGCGCCGCCGAGATCCTTCGCGCCGCGGGCGAGCACGTGGCGCCCGAGCCGCTGCTGGCCGTGGCCGGGCTCGGCGCGCTGCTGCTGGCGCGGCTGGACACACCGCCCGCCCGCGCCTTGCTGGGCGACCTGGTGGCCGGCCGCAGCCTGCCCGCGCTGGCCTGGCAGGAAAGCGCGGGCGACCTCAGCGCGGTGCCGCTGGCCTGCGGCTGCGAGGCGTGGAAGGGGCGCGCGGGCCAGGCCGGCGGCGTGCTGCTGCAGGGCGAGAAGCTCATGGTGCTGCCCGGCGCGGCCGCCAGTGGCTGGCTGGTGTCGGCGCGCGGCGAAGACGACGCGGTGCTGCTCTGGGTGCCGCGCGGCACCCAAGGCGTGACAGAGACGCCGGTGCCGCTGGTCGACGGCAGCCAGGCCTCGAACCTGCGCTTCGAGCAGGTCGCGCTGCCGCCCGGCGCGGTGCTGGCCGAAGGCCCCGCCGCGCAGGATGCGCTGCGCCATGCGCTCGCGGCCGGCCAGATTCTCCAGGCCGCCGAACTGCTGGGCGCCGGCCAGGCCATGCTCGCGCAGACCTTGGCCTACCTGCGCACGCGCACCCAGTTCGGCAAGCCCATCGGCAGCTTCCAGGCGCTGCAGCACCGTTGCGTCGACATGTTCATTCACCTCGAGGTGGCGCAGGCCACGCTGGCCGAGGTGCTGGCGCTGGCGGGGCAGGGGTTGCCGGCAGCACGGCTCGAGGCCGAGGCCAGCCGCGTCAACGCACGTTGCACCGCCGCCGCGCTGCAGGCTTCGCGTGCCTCGGTGCAGCTGCACGGTGCCATCGGCTACACGCAGGAATGCGACCTGAGCCTGTTCTACAAGCGCGTGCTGTGCCTGTCGGCTTGGCTGGGCAACGTCAGCGCGCACCAGCGCCGGCACGCCGCGCTGGTTGGCGAGACCGACGCGGTCACGGGCGCGGCCGCCTGGCAAGGCGAGTTCCCGCGCACCGCCGACTGGGCCGCCATGCCCGAGGCCGACTTCCGCCGCATGGTGCGCGCCTTCCTGCAGCAGCGCTACCCGCCGCGGTTGCGCTACCTGTCGCACCGCGCGCGCTGGAGCGAGATGCGCGAGTGGTACCTCACGCTGTCGGCCCAGGGCTGGATCGCGCCCGCCTGGCCGCAGGCGCACGGCGGCATGGGCCTGCCGGCCGACAAGCTCATCGCATGGATCGAGGAGCTGGAGCAGCACGGCGTGGCGCGCGCGCCCGACCAGGGCATCGTGATGATCGGCCCGCTGCTGATCCAGCACGGCACGCCCGAGCAGCAGCAGCGCTTTCTGCCGCGCATCCTGAGCGGCGAGAACGTGTGGTGCCAGGGCTACTCGGAGCCCAATGCCGGCTCCGACCTCGCGGGCCTGCGCACCGAGGCCATGCCCGCGCGCGACGCGCAGGGCGATCACTTCGTGGTCAACGGCCAGAAGATCTGGACCACGCTCGCGCAGGACGCCGACCACATCTTCATGCTCGTGCGCACCGACAAGGACGCGCGCAAGCAGGAGGGCATCAGCTTCCTGCTGTGCGACCTGCGCACGCCGGGCATCACCGTCCGCCCGATCCACACGCTGGCGGGCGAGCCCGAGTTCTGCGAGGTGTTCTTCGACAACGTGCGCGTGCCGGCCGGCAACCTGGTGGGCAAGCTGCACGGCGGCTGGAGCATCGCCAAGGCGCTGCTGGGCTTCGAGCGCATCTTCCTGGGCAGCCCCAAGCAATCGCAGTACGCGCTGGGCCAGCTCGCGCGGCTGGCGCAGGCGCGGCGCCTGTTCGCCGACCCGGTGTTCGCGCAGCGCTTCGCGGCGCTGCGGCTCGATGTGCTCGACCTGTCGGCCGCTTACACCGGCTTCGCGAACATCGTGCGGGCCGGCAAGCCGCTGCCCGCGTCGGTGTCGCTGCTGAAGATCTGGGCCAGCGAGACCTTCCACCGCATCGGCGCGCTGCTGGTCGAGGCCGGTGAAGAGCAGGGCGCCGTGGCAGGCGACCAGGTGCTCGACGGGCAGACCTTCAACGTGCTCTCGCCGCTCATCGGCGCCACGGCCGCAATGATCTACGGCGGCACGAACGAGATCCAGCGCAACATCCTCGCGCGGCAAGTCCTCGACTTGCCGGCCTGAGCGACGGGCGCCGAAGAAATTCATAACAGGAGACAACGCTCATGACTTCCATCGACCTCTCGCGCCGCCGGCTCATGGCCGCCCTGGCTGCCACGGCGGGCGGCGCGGCGCTGGCCGCACTGCCGCACCGTGCCTTCGCGCAGCAGCAGCTGCCGCCGCTCATCAAGCTGGTGGTCGGCTATTCGGCCGGCGGTCCGGTGGACGGCGCCGCGCGCCTGCTGGCGCCCGGGCTGAGCCAGGAGCTGGGCACGCAGGTGATCGTGGACAACCGCCCCGGCGCCAGCGGCTCGCTGGGCGGCGACGCGGTGGCCAAGGCCGCGCCCGACGGCGCCATGCTGTTCTTCGGCGCGAGCCCGACCATCACCATCAATCCGAACGTGCAGCGCAAGATGGCCTTCGACCCGATGAAGGACCTCACGCCCATCGCGCCGCTGGTGGACTACACCAACGTGCTGGTCATCAACAACGACGTGCCGGTGCGCAACGTGGCCGAGCTGCTGGCCTACGCGAAGACGCGGCCCGGCAAGGTGTTCTACGGCTCGGCCGGCGTGGGTGCGTCCAACCACCTGAGCGGCGCGCTGCTGGAGAAGATGACCGGCGTGCAGCTCACGCACGTGCCCTACAAGGGCAGCGCCCCGGCGCTGGCCGACGTGATGGGCGGCACCGTGACCATGATGTTCGACATCATCGCCACCTCCAAGCCTTTCATCCAGACCGGCAAGGTGCGCGCGCTGGCCGTCACCTCGCGCCAGCGCAACCGCATGCTGCCCGACGTGCCGACCATGATCGAGTCGGGCGTGCCGGGCTACGACGTGGGCGGCTGGTTCGGCCTGTACGGCCCGGCGCGCATGGACGCGGCGTTGGCTGCGCGCATCAACGCCGCCGCGCAGAAGATGCTGGCGCGCGAGGACATCGCGCACCGGCTGCGCGAACAGGGCTACGACGTGTGGTCGGGCGGGGCCGACCTGCTGGCGAGCAAGGGGCAGTCGGACCGCCGGCTGTGGGCCACGGCGTCCAAGGGCATCGAGGCGGAATAAGCGATGCAGCGGATCCATCACCTGCTCGAAGCGCGCGCCGCGCGCACGCCCGACGCGGTCTTTCTTCATGAACTTGGCGGCACGACGACGTACGCCGCATTGCAGGCCATGGTCGACACGGCCGCGCAGGACCTGCTCGACGCCGGCGTGCGGCCCACCGACCGCGTGGTGCTGGTGGCCGAGAACTGCGCCGCGCACATCGCGCTGCTCATGGCGTGCAGCCGCGTGGGCGCGTGGTCGTGCGGCGTGAACGCGCGCATGTCGCCGGGCGAGATCGCCGCCATCGTCGAGCGGGCCGATGCGCGGCTGTGCTGCTTCACGACGGCCGCGTCGGAGGCGGCCAGCGTGCATGCGCAGCGCGCCGCCGCGCAACCGGCCGCGCTGCACGGCGTGGCGCGCTCGGCCGTGCGTGCCGAGGCGCGCACCGAGCCCGGCGCGGCGCTGGCCGACACCGCCGCGATCATCTTCACGTCGGGCACCTCGGGCACGCCCAAAGGCGTGATGGTGTCGCACCGCGGGCTGCTGCATTTCGGGCACGTGTCGGCGCAGGTGCGCGCGCTGGGCGAGCGCGACCGGGCCTACGCCTTCCTGCCGATGACGCACATCTTCGGCATCGGCACCGTGCTGATGGCCGCGCTCACGGGCGGTGCGGCGCTGGTGCTGCGCGCCAGCTTCTCGCCGGCCGACATGCTGCAGGCGCTGGCATGCGAGCAGGTGTCGAACCTGCTGGGGCCGCCGACCATGTATGCGCGGCTGCTCGCACACATCGAAGCCGGGCATGTGGAGGCCGGGCATGTGGAGGCCGAGCATGCGCGGCCGCGCTTTCCGCACCTGCGCTACGTGTACACCGGCTCCGCGCCGCTCGACCCGGCGCTCAAGCAGCGCGTGGAGACCCTGTTCGGCCAGCCGCTGCACTACGGCTACGGCCTGTCGGAGTACGCGGGCTCGGTGTTCCTCACGCGCACCGAGGCGCCGCGCGCGGACACCGCGGCCGGCCATGCGGTGGAGGGCGGCGAGGCCCGCATCGTGTCGCTCGACGGCCATGACGTGCCGCCAGGCGAGACCGGCGAGATCTGGCTGCGCGGGCCGGGCCTCATGCGGGGCTACTTCCGCGACGCCGAGGCCACGGCCCACGTGATGCGCCCCGGCGGCTGGTACGCGAGCGGCGACCTCGGCCGCTTCGGCGGCGACGGCGCGCTGTTTGTGGTGGGGCGGCTGAAGGAAATGATCATCCGCTCGGGCTTCAACGTGTACCCGGCGGAAATCGAGGCGGTGATCGGCCGCTTCGAGGGCGTGCACCTGTGCGCCGTGGTCGGCGTGCCCGAGGCCGACGGCAACGAGCAGGTGATCGCCTTCGTCGAGCTCAAGCCCGGTGCCGCGCTCGACGAGGCGGCGCTGCGCGCGCACCTGGTGGAGCACCTCTCGCCCTACAAGCGGCCTTCGCGCATCGAGGTGATCGACGCGATGCCGACCACCGCCAACGGCAAGCTGCTCAAGCGCGAACTGCAGGCGCGTTGCCGGCCGGCCGCGGTGTGAGACCGCGGAGGATGGCGGCGCCGCTCTCCCGAGGAGCGAAGAGGCCTTGCGCCTGCGCGGCCGCGGCCGGATTTCTCCTGCACGCGGGTGCGCCGGCGTCCTCCAGCCCGCGCCCGGCGTGCGCCGCATCGTGGCGTCTTCTACAAAGGAAAACACCATGGCCGATGACCTGAGCAAGCGCGGGCCGCAGGATGCGTCCCGCATCAACGTGAACGAACTGCACGAGGTGCGCTACTGGACCCAGACGCTGGGCGTGACCGAGCAGCAGCTGCGCTCGGCCATCGCCGCCGCGGGCGTGCAGGTGAAGGACGTGCGCACCTACCTGGGCAAGCCGGTGACCTGATCTTTCGCCCCGGGGATTGCGCAGAGGACCGCGTCGCGTGGAGATCGTAGGCACGCTCCTACACCCGTGGCCAAACGCGGGCACGATACTTGTATTTCCCCTCGTTTCAGGAAGTACCCCGTGACCGTGCCGACCCACCTGACACCCTTGGCTGCCGCGCAATGAAGTCTTCTCCCAGCGCGCGCAGCTGGATCGCCGCCGGCGTGCGCCACGAACTGCTGACCCGGGCGCTGCCCGCATTGCGCCACGACATGGCCGCCCCGGTGTCGGTGATCCGCATGGCCCTGCTCATGCTCAAGCGCCAGGTGGCCGCGCCCGCCATCGACTCCGCGGCCTGCGAAGAGCGCGTGGCGCTCATCGACAACCAGGTGAGCGAACTGGTCGGGGCCATCCGCTCGCTGCGCGACTGGGAACTGGCCACCGCCGACGACGGCATCACGCGCAGCGCGCTGGTCGCGCAATGCGTGACGCTGATGCGCTCCGCCTTCGACCTGCACGGCGTGTCGCTCGACATCGACGGCGCGCTCGACCCGCAGGAGACGAAGGAGGGCCAGGACGGCGAACACCGCTGGCCCGCCGCGGCCGCGCTGCGCTACCTGTTCCTCGGCGCGCTGGGCTACCTGCATGACGGCGCGGCCGAGGCCGGTGCGATCCGCGTCGAGGCCGACGGTGCCAACGCGCTGCGCCTGAAGGCCGTGCCGCGCGAGCCCGGCACCACGCCCGCGGTGCTCGACGCGCACCGCGCGCCGCGCGCGCTGGCCATCGACGCCGTGGCGCTGCAGAACCTGGCCGAAGACCTCGGCTACGCCATGACGCTGGACGGCGACAGCGTGCGCCTGGTGCTCGCCACCGGCAACTGAACTTTCTTCGCGGCACGCGGGGCCGATGTCTTTCGCGTGGCGCGACCTTGCGCCTGGCGGTTGGCCTTGAGGAAGGCCAGCATGCGCCGCTCCGCCGCGTGCAGCCCGCGCGACGGCCGGGCCTGGCTGCTGCCGCCGATCTTCTCGAACAGCGCGCCAGTGGCCTCGTCGCCGTCGGACAGCGCACTGCCCAGCGCCAGCACGGCCGGGTGCACATAGGCCTTCTTGCAGACCGCGGGCGTGTTGCCCAGCTGCTTGGCCACCGCGGCGAGGATGTCCTTGGCGCTGTAGCGGCTGCCATCGGCGGCGGTGCGCCCGGGCTCGCAGGCCAGCCGCGTGAGTTCCAGCGCCTGCACCGTGCCGTGCCAGGTGCGGAAGTCCTTGGCGGTGAAGCGCTCGCCGCGCGCCGCTTCGGCCAGGTAGTCGTTCACGTCGGTGGACGACACGCTGTGCAGTTCCCGGCTTTCGCCGTCTTCGTCCGCGTACTGGAACAGCGCCTGCCCCGGCAGCTGCTGGCATTGCCGCACCACCTTGGCCACGCGCGGGTCTTCGAGCTTGGCCTCGTGCATCACGCCGCTCTTGCCCCTGAAGCGCAGCCGCAGCGCCGTGCCCTGCACCGCCGCGTGCCGGTTGCGCAGCGTGGTCAGGCCGTAGGAGCCGTTGCTGCTCGCGTATTCCTCGTTGCCCACGCGCATCAGCGTGGTGTCGAGCAGGCGCACCAGCGCGGCCAGCACCTGGTTGCGGCCGGGCGCCTTGCGTGCCTTGTCGGGCCGCAGGTCGCGCGCCACGCGGGCGCGGATGCGGGGCAGGGCGAGCGCGAAGGCCTCCAGGCGCTCGAACTTGGTCTCGTCCTTCAGCGTGCGCCAGTCGGCGTGGTAGCGGTACTGCTTGCGTCCGCGCGCGTCGATGCCGGTGGCCTGCAGGTGGCCGTTGGGCAACGGGCAGATCCACACCTGCGTGTAGGCCGGCGGAATGGCCAGCATGCGGATGCGCGAGATCTCGTCCACGTCGCGCAGCCACTGCCCCTTGGCATCGCGGTAGCGGAAGCGCTCGCCTTGCTTCAGGCGGCGGATGCCGGGCATCTCGGGGTTCACGTAGACGAGGCCGTTGGCGATGGGCGTCGGCTTCGAGGGCGGCCTGGCGGCGCGTGCGGAGGAGGTGTGGGAGGCCGGCATGGCGTAGAGGTGGATGGGCAGCGAGGTGAAGTGGGGGCGTTACACGGTGCTTTTGCCAGCGCCGACAATCGCGGGTTGTAGGACGCCGCAAGCGCCGGCGGTGCGCTGGGCGCGCTTGTTGCTCTGCCCCCGTGTCTTTTCCTTTTTCATCGAGTTCCAGAATGACTGCCTCCAAGCCCTCCCTTTTCACGGCCCGCTGGCTCGCGGCGCCCGCGGCCGCCTTGCTCTTCACGGCGTGCGCCTCGACCACCACGCCGACCACTTCTGGTGCATCGGCCCCGGCCGCTGCCGTGACCCCCGTCACCCCCGCCGCGCCCGTGAAGGTCAAGGTCTTCGTCGCCGCCATGTTCGAGATCGGCCAGAACACCGGTGACCGCGCCGGCGAGTTCCAGCACTGGTACGAGCGCTACTGGAAGGGCGCCAAGCCCATCGCCGTGCCCGGCGCGCTGCAGCCCGTGTACTGCAACGCCGACGGCGTGTGCGGCGCGGTGCTCGGCATGGGCAAGGTCAACTCGTCGTCGTCGATGCAGGCCATCCTGCTGAACCCGCAGTTCGATTTCTCGCAGAGCTACTACGTCATCTCGGGCGTGGCCGGCACGCCGCCTTCGCGCGGCACCATCGGCGAGGTGAGCTGGGCCACCTGGCTGGTCGACTACGACCTGGGCCACCGCTGGGCGCCCGAGGAGAACAAGGCCGGCGAGCCGACCTTCATGCCGCGCAAGGGCTACGAGGACTACCGCCGCTTCAAGCTCAACCCCGACCTCGTGACCTGGGCCATGAAGCTCTCGGCGGACACGCCGCTGAAGGACGCCGACTCGGCCCGCAAGTACCGCCTGCGCTATCCCGACGCCGCGGCGCGCCGCGCGCCCTTCGTCGGCACCGGCACGCACATGACCGGCGACACCTTCTTCCACGGCCCGGGCATGTCGAAGCAGGCGCAGTACATCGCCAGGCTGTACGGCGCCGACGACTACGTGATCACCGAGATGGAAGCCGCCGCCATCACTCTGGTGATCAAGCGCACGCACGGCACCGACCGCGTGATGAGCCTGCGCGGCGCCGTCAACTTCGACCAGGGCAGCCCGAAGGAAACCACGCTGCAGCACCTGGACCCGGCGCCGGGCGAGACGGCGGGCGGCTTTGCCGAGACGGTGGAGAACATCGAGCGCGTCGGCTCGCGCGTGGTCGACCACATCGTGGGCAACTGGCCGAAGTGGTCGGCGGGCGTGCCGAAGCCCTGACCCTGTTCAGGGCGCTCAGGCGCTGAGGCCCTTCAGGGCCGCCCCGGCACCAGGTGCCAGGTCACCGTGAAGTCGAACGGCGTCCAGCGGCTCGCGGGCAGGCCCGCCTGCCGCAGCCCGCGGCCGGTCCAGGTGTTGCAGGTCTCGAAGAGGTTGTAGCCGCCTTCGGCTTCGTAGAAGGCGTCCTGGCTGTCGTAGTGCGCGCCCGCGATGGGCGTGGCGCGGCCCTGCGGCAGGGCGGCGCGCACGTAGCCGGCAAGCTGCGCGTACTGCGCCTGCGACAGCGGCAGCCGGTATGCGCCGCGCGCCAGCTGGGCGCGCCGCAGGTAGCTCACGTGCATCAGCGCGCGGTTGCCGCCCGACAGCGCCCCGAAGGCGCGCGCCGCCGTCAGGTCGCCCCAGGTGGGCGTGTTCAGGTAGAACTCGCGGTCGCCCCAGCCGATGGCGACGAACTCGGCGTCGGGCGGCGGGGCCTTGAAGTCCTTCAGCGGGAACACCTGCAGCCAGTCGACCGTGGCCGAGCGGATGGGGAACACGTAGTCGGTGTGAACGCCGTTGCTCAGCACCCAGGCCTGCACGTCGGCGGGCGCGTCGTTCGATGGCGGGGTGCCGGTATGGGTGCTTGCGTTGGCCGGCCAGAACACCAGGGCACTGGCCGTGGCCACATAGAGGCCGACCAACGCGATCAGCCCCAGCAGCGTGAACGCGATGCGCAGGAGCCAGCGTTTGAGCATGGCCATCAGAACAGCGACGCCGTGGTCGCCACCGGCTCCGGGGCCGTGCGCTGCGCACCCGCAGGCGCCAGCGCCTCGGGGCTGCCCGCCTTCGCCAGCGCGCCCACGCGCACGCCCAGCAGCCGCAGCGGGCGCTCCAGCGGCACGCGCTTCAGGCACTGGCCGCCGGTCTGGCGGATGGTCTTCGCGTCGGCGGTGAAGCGGTCGATGGTCTGGTCGCGCGTGGCGATCCTGAAGTCGTCGTAGCGCAGCTTGATGCCGATGGTCTTGCCCACGTAGCCCTTGCGCTGCAGGTCTTCGGCCAGCTTCTCGCACAGCTGCGTGAAGATCGCGCCCAGCTCGGCGCGGTCGCGCACCGCGTGCAGGTCGCGCTCGAAGGTGGTCTCGCGGCTCATCGACACCGGCTCGCTCTCGGTCACCACGGGCCGGTTGTCGCGGCCCCAGGCCACCTCGTGCATCCACGCGCCGGTGGCCTTGCCGAAGTTGGCCACGAGCCAGTCGCGGTCGTGCGCCGCCAGCTGGCCCACGGTCTCGATGCCGAAGCGCTTGAGCTTCTCGTCGGCCTTGGGGCCGATGCCGTTCACCTTGCGGCAGGGCAGGGGCCAGATGCGCGTCTCGAGGTCGTCCTCGTACACCACCGAGATGCCGTTGGGCTTCTCGAATTCGCTCGCCATCTTGGCGATGAGTTTGTTGGGCGCCACGCCGATCGAGCAGGTCAGGCCGGTGGCGTCGAGGATGGCCTTCTGGATGAGCCGCGCCAGCGAGCGCCCGCCGTCGCGCTGGCCGCCGGGCACGTCGGTGAAGTCGATGTACACCTCGTCCACGCCGCGGTCTTCCATGAGCGGCGCCACCTCCAGGATGACCTGCTTGAAGGCGCGCGAATAGCGCCGGTACTCGTCGAAGTCCACCGGCAGGATGATGGCCTGCGGGCACAGCTTGGCGGCCTTCATGAGGCCCATGGCCGAGCCCACGCCGAACTGGCGCGCCGGGTAGGTGGCGGTGGTGATCACGCCGCGGCCGGTGTAGTCCTTCAGCAGCGGGAACGAGCCGACCGGAATGTCGGCCAGCGTGCCGCCCTCGGGCAGGTCGCGGATGGCCTCGTCCACGCGCCGCCGTCCGCCGCCGATCACCACCGGCAGGCCCTTGAGCTGCGGATAGCGCAGCAGCTCGACCGAGCCGTAGAAGGCGTCCATGTCGAGGTGCGCGATGCGGCGGATCGGCGGTTTCGGGGTCTGGGAACTCACGGCCACAATTGTCTCCCGGCCGGGCCGCCTTCGCCCGTTGGGGGGCGTTCGCTCAGCTGCCCGCCAGGGGGCATTCGTTCAGCGCGTTTCGACGGTCCTGAGCAACGGCGAGTCGAACATCGCCACCGGGGAGATCACCGGCTCGTCCATCGGCACCTTGTCGCCGTAGCGTTCGCGCATCTTGGCGCGCACGGCCGGGTCGTTCAGGTTGAACTCGCGGATCTTCTGCAGCTCGCCGATGCGTACGCCCAGCGCGCGCTGGTAGAGCTTCCACACGAGCTCGGAGCAGTAGATGCGCTTGTCCGACCACTCGAAGGTCAGGTCGTAGGGGCGGCCTTCGAAGTCGGAGGTGCCCGCGCGCAACCGGGCCACCGCGCCGGGTGTCAGCAGCGTGTCGGCATTGCGCAGCCGCTTGGCCACGTAGTGCCCGCCGCTGCCGCGCGCCGCCCATTGCGCCAGCGGCGTGTAGCGCACGGTCTGTACCGCCTCGAACACATAGGGCTTGCCGTTGCGCAGCAGCACGATGCCCATGTGGCTGTAGCGCGAGCCGGTGGCGCGCTGCACGGCCACGCTCTGCGCGGAACGCGAGGTGTGGAAGACGATGTCGCCGTCCTTCAGCGAGTCCGTGGCGCGCGCGGCGTGTACAGCGGGTGCGGCCTGGGCGGCCGAGATGGCGCTCCCCACTGCCAGCAGGGCGGCCAGAAGTGCCAGCGATGCGGCGGAATGGTCTTTCATGATGCGGGGCATTTTGCGCGATGCCGCTTGCACACCGCCGCATGCCGGTGCCATCATGCGCGCCATGCAAACCGTCGCCTCCATCCTCTGGCGCAGGCTCGATGCACCGGGTCATGACGCCTGCCGTCTTGAACGCAATGCCTCGGCCTGGCAGCTCGACGGTGCCACCGTGTTCCGCCTGGAAGACGGCCGCATCGCCCAGCTGCACTATCGCGTGCGCTGCGACCTGCTGTGGCACACACAGTGGGGCACGGTGCGCGGCTGGCTCGGCGGCGCGGCGGTCGACCTGTCGATTGCCCGCGACGCGCGCGGCCACTGGAAGCTCAACGACGAGGCGGTGGCCGACCTGTCGCACTGCGTGGACCTCGACCTGGGCTTCACGCCCGCCACCAACCTGCTGCAGCTGCGCCGGCTCAACCTCTCGAAGGGCGAGAGCGCCGACGCGCCGGCCGCGTGGGTCGACCTGGACGGCGGAGTGCTGAGCGAACTGGCGCAGCGCTACGAGCGGCGCAGCGACAGCGAATACGCCTACGAGGCCAAGCGCTTCGACTACGCGGCCACGCTGAGCGTGACCGAAGACGGCTTCGTGCGCGACTACCCGCGGCTGTGGGTGGCCGAGAAGTAGGTTGCCGGAACGCGCAACGGCCGGTCAGTCGAACTGCGACCGGTCGCCCGCCACCAGTTCGCGGTTGCGCCGCCGGTCGGCCGCGATCTCGCGCGCGAAGTCTTCGGTGCTGCCGCCGGCCGGCAGGTTGTAGGCCTCGCGCAGGCGCGCGCGCACCGTGTCGCCGGCCAGCACGCGGTTGATCTCCGCGTTGAGGCGCTGCACCACCGCCGCCGGCGTGCGGGCGGGCGCGAAGAAGCCGAAGAGCGAATCGCGGTTGGCCTTCTCGAAGCCCAGCTCCGCCAGCGTGGGCACCGCCGGCAGCGCCTCGATGCGCGTGCGCGCGCCTACCGCCAGCGCCTGCAGGCGCCCGCCCTCGATGTACTGCAGCTGCTGCGCCGCCACGTTGGTCGACAGCACCTCGAACTGCCCGCTCAGCGCGTCGTTGACCTGCGGACCGCCGCCCTGGTAGGGAATGTGCGTGATGCCGGTGCGGCTTTGCATGCGCACCTGCGCCAGCACCATGTGGCCGATGGTGGCCACGCCCGAGGTGGCCCAGCGCACCGCGCCCGGCTCCCGGCGCGCCTGCGCGATCAGCTCGCCGAAGCCGCGGCCGGTGAAGGCCGGCGTGCCCACCACCAGCACCGGCGTGCGCATCACGCTGGCCACGGGCACCACGGCGCGCAGCGGGTCGTAGGACACGCGCGCAATCAGCGGGTGCAGCGTGAGCGGGCTGATGGCCGAGAAGGCCAGCGTGTGGCCGTCGGGCGCCGAGCGCGAGAGCGCGTCCATGCCCAGGCTGCCGCCCGCGCCCGGCCGGTTCTCGATCAGCACCGGCACGCCCAGCGACTGCGCCAGCGGCTCGGCCAGCACGCGCGCCATGCCGTCGCTCACGCCGCCGGGCGGGTACACCACCAGAA
Organism: Variovorax sp. OK212; assembly: GCF_900112425.1. Lineage (GTDB taxonomy): Bacteria > Pseudomonadota > Gammaproteobacteria > Burkholderiales > Burkholderiaceae_C > Variovorax. The sequence continues at coordinate 843,772 of NZ_FOLP01000001.1, forward strand.
GACGCAGCGGCCGGTTCGGCCAAAGCCCGTCGGCCGATGTGGGTGTGGGTGCGGATGTGGATGCGGGCGCAGCCCGCAGCAGGCGCGGCGCCGCGCACGCGGCCGCCAGCGCGCCGCCGGCAAGCCGGATGAAGTGGCGACGCCCGGGCAATCTCATGACGCGGGATTCTGGGCGGCCAATTGGCGCAGCAATGTGGCGAAGTGTTGCGCGGGCAGGTTGTCTTCTTCCGCGCGCGACACCAGCGTCAGCGGCGCGTCGAGCTGCCCGCCGTCGGCCAGCCGCGCATAGGCGATGGCGTGCGCGTGCACGCCGGTCATGGAGGCCGGCACCACCGACAGGCCGACACCCGCGGCCACGAGGTTCAGGTTGGTCATCATGCGATCGACTTCGGCCACCACGCGCGGGCGCAGGCCCTTGGCGTGGCACAGCGCGAGCAGGTCGGCATAGAGGCCGGGCGCGCCCGGGCGCCGCACGAGGATGATGCCTTCCTCGCACAGCTTCGCCAGCGGCAACGGGCGCGAGGCCTTGCCCCGCTGGCCGAAGGACGCGGCAAGGCGATGGTCGCTGGGCATGGCCGCCCACACCGGTTCGCGCAGCAGCGTCTCGAACACCAGCCCGTCGGGCCGCGCCACCGGCACGCGCAGCAGCCCGCAATGCAGGCGGCCCGCCGACAGCGCCTCGGTGAGCTCGGCCGCGTTGTCCTCGCGCAGCTGCAGCTCCACGGCGGGGTAGGCGCGGCGGAACGCGCGCAGCGCCTCGGGCATGAAGCGGTGCGCCGCGGCCGAGCTGGTGAAGCCCACCGCCAGCGTGCCGGCCTGCCCGTTGGCCACGCGCGCCATGCGCTGCTTCATGGCGTCCATGTCCTGCAGCATGCGCAGCGCCTCCACCTGGAACAGCCGGCCCGCGTCGGTGAGCGCCACGCCGCGCGGATGGCGGCGAAACAGCAGCGTGCCCAGCTCGCGCTCCAGCGACTTGATCTGCAGGCTCAGCGGCGGCTGCTGGATGCCCAGCTGCTCCGCGGCGCGCGTCATATGGCCGGTTTCGGCCACCGCGGAGAAGTACCTCAGTGCACGGATGTCCATCTGTCTCTCATATGTTTTTTATATCGAAAGTGCTGCTTTATTTTATTTGACCCGAAGTCACTCGTGAACCTATCGTCCGCCCGCCCACTAGAAAAAGCGGCCCATCGAGGCCGCATCAAGGAGACAAACCCATGCGCACACCGCGCCCTGCATCGATGGTTCGCGCCTGCCGCTGGTTCGGCATGGCGCTCGGCATTCCAATGGTCCTGGCCGCCTGTGGCGGGGGCGGGGAAGGAGGAGCCGTCTCCACGCCTTCCGGCAGCGGCAACCCCGCGCCTGCGACCATACAGCCTGTCGTGGCCTGCGCCGACCTCGCGGGCAAGAGCCTGCCAGCCTCGCTCATCAGCCTGCCCACGCAGGGCGCCACCGTCACCAGCGCCACGCCCGTGGCTGCTTTGGACGCAGGCAACACCCTTGGCGACTACTGCCGCGTGCGCGGCACGATTCAGCCAGTGGACGCGGGAGCGTCGGTCATCAACTTCGCGGTGAACCTGCCCGAGCAGTGGAACCGCAAGACCATCCACTTCGGCGGCGGCGGCTTCGACGGCGTGCTCATCAACGGCACCGAGGTCATCCGCTTCGGCCCGGCCGGCAAGCCGGCGCCGCTGGCGCTCGGCTATGCCACCTACGGCGACGACTCGGGCCACCAGTCGGGCAGCATCACCGACGGCAAGTTCGCGGCCAACGACGAGCAGCTCGCCAACTACGGAGGCCTCTCGCTCAAGAAGACGCGCGACGTGGCGCAGGCGCTGGTGCTCGCGCGCTATGGCATGGCGCCCAGGCACGCCTACTTCCTCGGCACCTCGACAGGCGGGCGCGACGCACTCGGCTACATCCAGCGCTGGCCGGAAGACTACGACGGCGTGATCGCCAACGAGCCTGCGCTCAACTACACGGGCACCCGGCTGTCGAACGTGGCCGTGGGCCGCGCGCTCTACAACAACGGTGCGGAGGGCTGGCTGAGCCTGACAAAGACGCTGCTGGTACAGAAGACCGTGATGCAGGCCTGCGACAAGCTGGACGGCGCGGCCGACAGCATCGTGAGCAACGTGGAGAGCTGCCGGCAGCTGAACACGCAGATCCTTGCCTCGCTGCGCTGCCCGGGCGGAGCGGACACGGGCGACGCCTGCCTTTCGGACGCGCAGCTTGTCACCGTGCGCACCATCGAATCGCCGCTGGACTTCACCACCTATTCGCTGGCCAACGGTGTGAAGCGCGCAGGCGGCTACAACCTGCTCGAAGGCGCACTGGTGGCGGGCCCGTACACCTCGCGAGACCTGGGCACGCGCAAGGTGCCGGGCAACCCGGCCACGTCGTCGGACGCCAACATGTACGTCACCGGCGACCAATGGGTGAAGTACTTCGTCACACGGGTCGGCGCCTTCGACACCCTGACCTTCGACCCGCTCGACCCCGGCGCGTATGCCGCCCGCGTGACCGAGGTCTCGAACCTCACCGATGCGACCAACCCGAACCTCGCGCCGTTCTTCGCGCACGGCGGCCGGCTCATCCTGCTGCACGGCCTGGCCGACGAAGTGATCAGCCCGAACTCGACCATCGACTACTACAAGCAGCTCATTGCCACGCTCGGCCAGGCCACGGTCGAACAGAACGTGCGCTTCTACACCGTGCCCGGCATGGGCCATGGCACCGGAAGCTTCATTCCCAACTGGGACTCGCTCGCGGCGCTGGAAGGCTGGGTCGAGGGCGGCCTCGCGCCCGCCACAGGGGTGGCGGTTGATGCGGTGGCGGGTACCTACGGGCGCACGAGGCCGCTGTGCCAGTTTCCGTCGTGGCCCAAGTACCGCGGCAGCGGCAGCCTGGACGCGGCCGTCAACTACAGCTGCGTGACTGAGGTCGGCGACCCGCTGGCTTGCCCGAACCTGCCAGCGGCCGTGACGAACTACAAGGGCGGCAACAGTTTCGGCGAGGAACTGCGCGTGCAGATCGACCCCGCCACCATGGCCTACACCGTGACCATCGATGCCACGCTGTTGCGCACCGTGGGCACGCAGCGCAGCGGCACGCTGGTGGCCGAGGGCAACTGCAGCTACGCCAGCAGCGAGAGCGGGGCAGTGTTCAGTTTCGCGGCCGGTGGCGTGATCTCGGGCGGTGTGAACGCGCCCAGCGGTGGTGGCTTTGCGCCCCTGCTGGCATTCCAGAAAACGTTCGAGAACATCGCGACCCCGGGCGTCTTCAATCCCGTGGCTTTGATCTTCAACGCCGTGGGCGTGAAACAGGGCGGGGGCGCTCCCGAGGCGTACTCGGCATCGGGACGGCTACGCAACGCGGGCACTTTCCAGTATTGCCGCGACGCGGTCACGAACAGCTTCATGACCTACGACCAGACTTGCGCTCAGACCGAGAAAGGTTCCATCACCTACAACACGGCGCATGGCGCGTTCGACGTGCTTGCCACCGGCGGCGCGGTTACCGGCTCGATGGTCATCGGCATGGTCAACGCCGTGCCCGTGCCGCTTCACTTGGTGCGGGAGTCGCCCACCAGCACGGGCATGCGCCTGCTCGCGCCGCAGCAGAGCTTGATGGCCGGCGCGGCCGATGGCAGCTATGCGCTGGTCAGTGTCAAGGTCGAGAACCACGATGCCACAGTGGCCGGTACCGGCTTCAATCTGGGTGGCACGCCCGCCGTGTTGAGCTACGACGCGCCCGTGCTCGGCGCGGTGCAGGCCGACGCGGGCCGCCCGGGCAATTTCATCTTCAACAGCGGCGTCCTCGGCTTCGTTTCCAGTTCAGGAGCGAACGCGGCGCTGGAATTCGGAGTACGCCATTGAAAAAAAAACTGACCCATCTTGCGGCCTTCGCGCTGATCGGCGCGGCGCCGATGTTGTCCGCGCACGCCGCACCGGCCACCGCGCCGAAGCCCGCGACCTGCCCGTCCCCCGTGCCCGAGGCCGCGCGCTGCTACACCGGTGAAGACGGCAGCGGCGCGCTCTACTGGATCGCCATTCCGAAGGACTGGTCCAGGGATGGCAAGGGTGTGCTCGTCATGCACGCCCACGGCGGCCCCGAGAGCGGCCCGCCCAAGCTCGAGCGCAGCGAGGAGGACCTGAAGCGCTGGGCCGTCACCGTGAAGGCCGGCTACGCCTGGGCCGGTTCCACCTACCGCCGCGGCGGCTACGGCGTGACCATGGCCGCGGAAGACACCGAGCGCCTGCGCCAGGTCTTCGTGCGCTACTTCGGCCAGCCGCGGCGCACGCTGCTGCACGGGCAGAGCTACGGCGCGGGCGTGGCGGCGAAGGCGGCCGAGCTGTACGCCCCCGCGGGCGGTGCAAAGAGCCCGTACGACGGCCTCATGCTCACCAGCGGCGTGCTCGGCGGCGGCAACAGCGCCTACGACTTCCGGCTCGACCTGCGCGTGGTCTACCAGTACGTCTGCCACAACCATCCGCGCCCCGACGAGCCGCAGTACCCGCTGTGGATGGGCCTGCCGCTCGATGCGAAGCTCTCGCGCGCCGAGCTCGCCGCGCGCGTCAAGGAATGCACCGGCGTCGGCCTGCCCGCCGCACAGCGCACGCCCGAGCAGGCGGCGCGCCTGAAGACCATCCTGTCGGTCGTGAAGATCCAGGAGCGCTCGCTGCTCGGCCACCTCGGCTGGGCGACCTGGCTGTTCCAGGACCTCGTGCAGAAGCGCCTGGGCGGGCGCAACCCCTTCGGCAACATCGGCGTGGTGTATGCCGGCTCGGCCGACGATGCGGCGCTCAATGCCGGCGTGGCGCGCTACGCGGCCGACCCGCAGGCCAAGGGCGCCCTCGCCGCAGACAGCCAGCCCACCGGCCGCACCGCGCTGCCCACCGTGGGCCTGCACGCCATCGACGACCCGACGGCCTTCGTCGAGCTCGAGAACTCCTACCGCCGCATCCGCGACGCGGCCGGCACCGGCGAGCTGCTGGTGCAGAGCTTCAGCACCGAGCACGAGCACAGCTACCTGAGCGATTCGGAATACCCCGCGCTCTTTGCCTCGCTGCTCGACTGGATCGACAAGGGCGAGAAGCCCACGCCCGAAGGCCTCGCGCAACGCTGCAAGGCGCTGATGCCGCGCTTCGACACCGACGGCAAGAACGGCTGCCACATCAAGCCCGGGTGGCAGCCGCCCGCACTCGAAACCCGCGTGCCTTCGCGCGCACCCTGATTCCATCCTGCCTTCAACCCTACGGAAAATTACGGAGACTCCATGAAGAAACTGTTCGCCCTCGCAGCCGTCGCCGCTGCAGCCATGGGCGCCACCTGCGCGCAGGCCCAGGACTTCCCGGGCAGCAAGCCCGTGACCATCGTCGTGCCGTTCGCGGCCGGCGGCCCGACCGACCGCGTGGCGCGCGACCTGGCCGAGGCGCTGCGCAAGCCGCTGGGCGGCAACACCGTCATCATCGACAACGTGCCCGGCGCGGGCAGCTCCATCGGCGCGGCCAAGGTGGCGCGAGCCGCACCCGACGGCTACACGCTGCTGCTGAACCACATCGCGATGGCCACCGTGCCCAGCCTGGTGCGCAACGTGCCGTTCAAGGTCGAGACCGACTTCGAGTACCTGGGCATCGTCAACGACGTGCCCATGACGCTCATCTCCAAGCCCGGCATTCCCGCCACCAACTACAAGGAACTGGCCGGCTGGATCGCCGCCAACAAGGGCAAGATCAACATCGGCAATGCGGGCGTGGGCTCGGCCTCGCACCTGTGCGGCCTGCTGTACCAGAGCGCCACCAAAACCGAGATGACGCCCGTGCCCTACAAGGGCACGGCGCCCGCCATCACCGACCTGATCGGCGGGCAGATCGACCTGCTGTGCGACCAGACCACCAACACCACGCCGCAGATCCAGGCCGGCAAGGTGAAAGCCTTTGCAGTGACCACGCCCAAGCGGCTCGCGCTGCCGATGCTGAAAGACCTGCCCACGCTCGACGAAGCAGGGCTGAAGAACTTCCAGGTGACGATCTGGCACGGCCTCTATGCGCCCAAGGGCACGCCCGCGCCGGTGCTGAAGAAGCTGAACGACGCCATGAAGGCGGCGCTCAAAGACCCGGACTTCATTCACCGCGAGGAACTGCTCGGCGCCGTGGTGGCCACCGACGGCCGCATCGAACCCGCGGGCCACAAGAAGTTCGTGATCGACGAAATCGCCAAGTGGACGCCGATCATCAAGGCGGCCGGCGTGTACGCCGACTGAGCCGCTCAGCCCATCGTCGACAGTTCGCGCGTGGGCTTGCAAGAAGGCCCGCGCGCGAAATGCATGGCCCCTTTGTAATCAAAAGATTCAAATTTGATGACGGGGCAATTCAGTATTCTTTTCGGATGTTTACATTTGCTGGGCACAATGCCGGCATGCCAAACATTGCGTCAATCCTTAAGTCTGAAATCTCGCGTGTCGCCCGCAAGGAAGTCCGCGCTGAAATCGAAACCCTCAAGAAAGCCTCCGTGCATCACCGCACGGCCATCGCGGCATTGCGCCGTCAGGTGAGCGCGCTGGAAAAGGAACTGCGCAACGTGGCCAAGGGCAGCGCCCGCAGTGCACGTGCCTCGAGCGCATCCGACGAATCGGGCGACGGTGAGACGAAGCGACGCTTCAGCGCGGGCCGGCTGGCTTCGCACCGCACCAAGTTGGGTATTTCCGCGGCGTCTTACGGCAAGCTGGTGGGCGTGTCGGGGCAGACGATCTACCACTGGGAGCAGGGCAAGGCGCGGCCAAGGGCCGCGCAATTGGAAAGCCTGGCTTCCGTGCGGGGGCTGGGGAAAGTGGAAGTGGCGCAGCGGTTGGGGGCTGAATAAGCAGCGCCCAATGGTTGGCCGTGCGGCCTTTGGTTTGGCCTTTCGGTTTGAGCGCTTCATGAAATGGAGCGGCTCTTTCACCAATTCCACACGCCTGCTTTCGTTACGGCCGATTTGCCGGCGGCACGGTGCGGCTACGCTGCTTTTTTCAGATCCACGTCGGGGAACTCGGCATCGAATGTTTCCGCCGGCTTCACCGCCGCATCGATGACATTGGCGCCGTGCTTCTGGGCGAGGAAGCGTTCGCGATAGAGCTGGTATGCCGCGTCACATACCTTTGAAGTGAAGTACGCATTGAAACCGCCGCCGACCGCGGCACCGACCACGGGAATGGCCTGGGCAAGTTTCGCTTTGGTCAAACGGATGCCGAGTGCTTTGGCGATCTCCTGGACCAGCTTCACGAAGACGTTCTTTTCCAACTCATTCCACGTGACTTTCTTTGCCACGTCCTGGGCCAGCCGGACCAGCTGAGACATTGCAAGGGCTTTGGATGCATCGGTCGGCGAAGAAGCGAATCCCAGCGTGTTCAGTGCAAACAGCCGTTCTTCCTGGCGTGTCGTGTCAAACCCGTAGTACGCCGCGTATTCGCCCACTGCGCGCAGATTGAGTGCGATCAACGCTGGGATATCGACGACCAGACCCACCGCACCTGCTGCCCCCGCGCTCGCGCCTTCGGCGGCGGCGATGCCTTTGTACTTCGCCGCGAGCCAGCCGACGACCTTGTCGACATCTTCCAGAGGCAGATCGGCGATATCCGCATGTGATTTGACGCCCTCGTGTCCGGCCTTGCGAAACTCTTCAAAGATGGCTTCTGGCCGAACGCTCCATTGAGCGGCATCGTTGCAAAGGGTGGTCAGTCCTTGAACGGACTTCTTGATGACCGTGCCCACGCCCGGTGTATCGAGCAAGAAGTCTCCCGCCTTGTCCAACGGTCGGTTGAGCAACTGCAACTTCTTGCCCAACCATCCGACCGATGGATGCTTCCAGTCATGGATTTGCTTCAGCGCAATAAGGTCGTAAGAGGGGAGATTGGACATGGTCAGCACTGAAATCAGCGTTGGTAAAAATTGAAACGTGTTCTCACGCGGAACTCACGCGTTCGGCCTTGATGAAGCGCCGGTGGCTGCTTACTCGTCACCCACGAGTTCCCCGCGATACGCCTCCATCGGCCCCTTCACCGCGGCACTCACCTGCTCGGCAAATTCCTTCACCGGCGCCCACTTGTGCCCCCGTCCATCGAGCGACAGGTCATAGGCCCGCTGCAGGTGCGCCAGCAGCTTGCGCGACGAAGCCTGTGCCACGAGCAGTGCGTCGATCGCGCGCTGCGTGTCGAAGCGCAGATGGTCGACGGTTGCCAATGCCGACGTGATGCCTTCGGCTTCGAGGGAAAGGTGCAGCAGGTCGAGCGCGCTCTCGTCGGCGTGCGACTTGACCTTCTCCGCCATCTTGTAGACCGCGTCGATCAGCAGCAGCGCGCTCTGGTGCTGCGAACGGCGCGCCGCGGCGGTCGCTTCGACCTGGCGCAGTATCTCGAGCCGGTGCTGCCGCTGCACGGCCCACAGGCCCAGCGCGATGGCGGCGATGGCGCCGAAGGCCTGCGCCCAGGCGGCCCAGTCCCCGGGCGTCACGGGCGGGTAGGCCGCGAAGATGCCGATCAACGTGCCGCAAATGAGTACGGCGGCGCCATACACCGCCGCGCTTTCCAGCTTTGACTTCATGCCTCGATCCTTTGAGGCCGGAAGTATCTCCGCCACCCGGGCGTTTGAATTGCCCGAACAGAGGGGCTTAACCCGCTCAGTGGTCGTGATGCAGGTAGCTGGCCTGGCGCGGCAGCCGCAGGCTGACCAGGAACGCGATGACCATCATGGCGCTCACGTACCAGAAGAACGCCGACTCGTGCCCCAGCGACTTCAGGCCCAGCGCCACGTACTCCGCCGAGCCGCCGAAGATGGCATTGGCCACGGCATAGGCCAGCCCCACGCCCAGCGCGCGCACTTCGGGCGGGAACATCTCGGCCTTCACGATGCCGCTGATCGAGGTGTAGAAGCTCACGATGGCCAGCGCCACGATGATGAGCACGAAGGCCAGCACGGGACTGGTGGTGTGCTGCAAGGCCGTGAGGATGGGCACGGTGGCCAGCGTCCCCAGGCCGCCGAACAGCAGCATGTTGTTGCGCCGCCCGATGCGGTCCGACAAGGCACCGAACACCGGCTGCATGCACATGTAGACGAACAGCGCGCCGGTCATCACGTAGCTGGCGGTCTTGATCGGCAGGTGCACGGTGTTCACCAGGTACTTCTGCATGTAGGTGGTGAAGGTGTAGAAGATCAGCGAGCCGCCGGCCGTGTAGCCCAGCACGGTCAGAAAGGCGGGCGTGTGGTGCTTGAAGAGCCCGGCCATGCTGCCGGCTTCCTTGTTGGCCTTGGCCTCGGCGGTCTGGGTCTCATGCAGCGTGCGGCGCAGCAGCAGCGCCACCACGGCGGCAATGGCGCCGATGACGAACGGAATGCGCCAGCCCCAGGCCTTGAGTTCGGTTTCGGTCAGCAGCTGTTCGAGCACCACGATGACCAGCACTGCGAGCAGCTGCCCGCCGATGAGCGTCACATACTGGAACGACGAGAAGAAGCCGCGCTGGCCGCGCAGCGCCACCTCGCTCATGTAGGTGGCGGTGGTGCCGTATTCGCCGCCCACCGACAGGCCCTGGAACAGCCGGCACATCAGCAGCAGGAAGGGTGCCCACGCGCCGATCTGCGCGTAGGTCGGCAAGAAGGCGATGACCAGCGAGCCGCCGCACATCATGGTGACCGAGATGAGCATCGAGGTCTTGCGCCCGAGCCGGTCGGCCACGCGGCCGAAGAGCCAGCCGCCGATGGGCCGCATGAGAAAGCCCGCCGCGAACACGCCGGCGGTGTTCAGCAGCTGCGCGGTGGGGTCCGACTTGGGGAAGAAGGCCGGCGCGAAGTACAGCGCCGAGAACGCATACACGTAGAAGTCGAACCACTCGACCAGGTTGCCCGACGAGGCCGCCATGATCGCGAAGACGCGGTGGCGTTTTTCTTCGGCGGTGTAGTGCGGCGCAGACTCCGGCTGCGGGAGGGACGAGGAGGCCGCTGGGCCTCCCGAAGTAGGCGTGACTGCGCTCATGGTGCCTTCTTGTGCCGTGCGGCAATGTTGTTGTTGCCAAAACATTCTGCGCCGCCACAAGGGTGCGGCGTGTCAGCCGGCACCGCATCAGCCTACCTCCGAAGTGGCCTTAGAAGGTGCCGGGAAGGAGGATGCTCGAGTCGACCTCGTCGATCTGCGTGCGGCCGCAGAAGGCCATGGTGATGTCGAGTTCCTTGCGGATGATTTCCAGCGCGCGCGTCACGCCCTCTTGCCCGTGGGCGCCCAGGCCGTACAGAAAGCTGCGGCCGATGAGCGTGCCGCGCGCGCCCAGTGCGCGGGCCTTGAGCACGTCCTGCCCGCTGCGGATGCCGCCGTCCATCCACACCTCGATCTCGGTGCCCACGGCATCGACGATGGCGGGCAGCGCCGCGATGGAAGAGGGCGCGCCGTCGAGCTGGCGCCCGCCGTGGTTCGACACGATGAGCGCGTCGGCGCCGCTGGAGGCCGCGAGGCGCGCGTCTTCCACGTCCATCACGCCCTTCAGGATGAGCTTGCCGCCCCAGAGCTTCTTGATCCACTCCACGTCGGCCCAGCTCAGTGCGGGGTCGAACTGCTCGGCGGTCCACGACGACAGCGACGACAGGTCCTTCACACCCTTGGCGTGGCCCGCGATGTTGCCGAAGGTGCGGCGCTTGGTGCCCAGCATGCCCATGCACCAGCGCGGCTTGGTGGCCAGGTCGATGAGGTTCTTCAGCGTGGGCTTGGGCGGCGCGGTGAGGCCGTTCTTGATGTCCTTGTGGCGCTGGCCAAGAATCTGCAGGTCGAGCGTGAGCTGCAGCGCGGTCACGTTGGCGGCCTTGGCGCGTTCGATCAGGCGTTCGATGAAGTCGCGGTCCTTCATGACGTACAGCTGGAACCAGAACGGGTGGCGGTCGGTGTTCTCGGCAATGTCCTCCAGCGAGCAGATGCTCATGGTGGACAGCGTGAACGGAATGCCGAAGGCCTTGGCCGCGCGGGCGCCGAGGATCTCGCCGTCGGCGTGCTGCATGCCGGTGAGGCCGGTGGGCGCAATGGCCACGGGCATGGCGGTTTCCTGGCCGACCATGGTGGTGCGCAGCGAGCGGCCTTCCATGTTCACGGCCACGCGCTGGCGCAGCTTGATCTTCTGGAAGTCGCTTTCGTTGGCGCGGTAGGTACCCTCGGTCCAGGCGCCGGAGTCGGCGTAGTCGTAGAACATCTTGGGCACGCGGCGCTTGGCGATCACCCGCAGGTCTTCGATGCTGGTGATCTTGGAAAGGTCGGACACGGGCTTGTCTCCTGGCTGGTCTTGGTGGGAAGGCGGGGGCGAACCGGCCATTATCCGCAGGCACCTTCGGCGGCCATCTGAAAAAAGCGTGGCCGGCAACTGAAATAAATTCAGTCCCGCCGATCGGTGACTGGCCGGCCACTGACCGGTCCCCGATCGGCCCCTCATCGGCCCCTCATCGGCCCTTCATCGGCCCCCTATCGGTCCCCGGTCAATCCCGCAGCGCCTCGCGCAGCCACTCCACGAAGGTCGCGCACTCCCATCGCTCCATGGCCCCTGGCCGCCAGCACAGGAAGTAGGCGTTGGGCGAGGGCACGCTGCGCGGCGACAGCCGCACCAGCCGGCCGTTGTCGAGCCAGGCGCTGCCCAGGCGCAGGTGCATTAGCACCACGCCGAAGTCTTCGGCCGCCGCGTCCAGCGCCAGTCCCAGGTCGTTGAACTGGTGGCCCGTGGCCGGCTCTGGCAGGCCCACGCCGCAGGCCTTGAACCAGGTGCGCCACGACTCCAGCGGCGTGCGCAGCAACTGCGCGCGCGACACCTCGGCGTCGGTGGCAAAGCCGTCGAACGGGCCGTGGCGCCGCAGGTAGGCCGGGCTGCACACGGGCGAGACCTCGTCGGCCAGCAGCTGGAAAGACTCGCGGTCGTGAAACGGCCCGGTGCCGAAGCGCAGCTCGATGTCGGCCTCTTCCACCGTGGTGTTGCGCACCGGCGCGGTCACCTGCAGCATCAGCTCGATGTTCGGGTAGGCGTCGCGAAAGCGCGCGAGCCGCGGCAGCAGCATCTGGCGCGAGAAGGTGGGCGTGACGGCCACGCGCAGCCGGCGCACCTGCGAGGGGGGCTCGCGCCCGGGCACTTGCTGCAGCGCCGCAATGGCTTCGCGCACGCGGGCCAGGTAGGCCATGCCGTCGGCGCTCAGGCTGAAGTCGCTGCCCGCGAAGAACTTCAGGCCCAGCAGCAGCTCGAGCTGGCGGATGCGGTGGCTCACCGCGCTGGGCGTCACGCTGAGCTCCTCGGCGGCCAGGTTCACGCTGCGCAGCCGCGCGAGGGCCTCGAAGGCCTGCAGGCCCTGGGTCGAGGGGAGACGCGGAGAAACCATCTTTTGTTGGCGAAAGTAGCGGGGTAGGATGGTATCGAACGCTCTCGGTCTCTCGTGGCGGACTCTCATTGCCTCGGGTCACCGGCTCAAAAAGATTCCAACAAAGAGGAGACAAGCGCATGGTCTGGCAACAGGTTTACAACCCGTTCGGCAACATGATCGTATCGACGGCCCTGGCCGCGATACCGGTGGTGGTGATGCTGGTGTCTCTGGGGCTGCTTCACGTCAAGGCGCACTACGCGGCGGGGCTGGGCCTCCTGAGCGCGGTGGCCATCGCGGTGTTCGCCTTCGGCATGCCGGCCGACATGGCGGGCAAGGCGGCCTTCCTGGGGGGCATCACCGGCTTGCTGCCCATCGGCTGGATCGTGCTGAACATCATCTTCCTGCAGCAGCTCACGCAGCAGAACGGCAGCTTCCAGGTGCTGCAGGATTCCATCGCGGGCATCACCGAAGACCGGCGCCTGCAGCTGCTGCTCATCGCCTTCGCGTTCGGTGCGTTCTTCGAGGGCGCGGCGGGCTTCGGCACGCCGGTGGCGGTCACGGCGGCCATCCTCATCGGGCTGGGCTTCTCGCCGCTTGCGGCCTCGGGGCTCTCGCTCATCGCCAACACGGCGCCGGTGGCCTTCGGCGCGCTGGGCACGCCGGTCATCACGCTGGCCAAGGTGCACGGCTACGACCTCATGGCGGTCACCGCGATGATCGGGCGGCAGCTGCCGTTCTTCTCGCTGCTGGTGCCGTTCTGGCTCATCTGGGCCTTCGCGGGGCGCAAGGGAATGATGGAGGTGTGGCCCGCCATTCTGGTGACGGGCGTGTCGTTCGCCGTTCCGCAGTTCCTGGTGTCGAACTTCATCGGGCCGGAGCTTGTGGACATCATCGCGGCCATCGTGTCGATGGTGTGCCTGGTGCTGTTCCTGCGCGTGTGGAAGCCGAAGAAGATCTGGACCTCGGTGTCGCTCAAGGGGCACGAGGCCGACGGCGGCGAGGCCGGCCCGGCCACCGCGCCCGCGAAGCACCCGAGCGCCGCCGTCATCCGCGCGTGGACGCCGTGGCTCATCCTCACCGTGTTCGTGTTCATCTGGGGCCTGCCCGCGGTGAAGACCTGGCTCAACGGCATCTTCGCGCCGAGCTTCCCCATCGACGGGCTGCACAACATGATCGAGAAGGTGGCGCCGGTGGTGCCCAAGCCCACGAAGGAGGGCGCGGTGTACCAGTTGCTGCTGCTCTCGGCCACGGGCACCGGCATCCTGCTGTCGGCCATCGTGGGCGGGCTGGTCATGAAGTACAACCCGGTGCAGCTCGTGGCCGCCTACGGCCGCACGCTGTGGCTGGTGAAGTTCTCGCTGCTCACCATCATGCTGATGCTCGCGCTGGGCACGCTCACGCGCTACTCCGGCCTGGACACCACGCTGGGCCTGGCCTTTGCCAACACCGGCATGTTCTATCCGTTCTTCGGCACGCTGATGGGCTGGCTGGGCGTGGCGCTCACGGGGTCCGACACCGCATCGAACGTGCTCTTCGGCGGCATGCAGAAGGTGGCGGCCGACCAGCTCGGCCTGAGCCCCAACCTCATGGGCGCGGCCAACAGCTCGGGCGGCGTGATGGGCAAGATGATCGATGCGCAGTCGATCGTGGTGGCCTCCACCGCCACGCGCTGGTTCAATCACGAAGGCGAAATTCTTCGCTACGTGTTCTTCCACTCGATCGCGCTGGCCTGCCTGGTGGGCTTCTACGTGACCTTGCAGGCCTATGTGTGGCCGTTCACGCTGATGGTGGTGAAGTAGCCACCCACGACGCCGACGTTGTTCACGCCGACAACGCCGCCCCCAGCGCCTGAAGCAGCCGGCGCAGGTCGTCCACCGCCTCCTGCGCCTGCGCGCCGCCCATCTGCGCCTTGACGATGGCGCCGTCCACGCCCAGCCCGGCCGCCTGTGCAATGGCCATGCGCCGCGGTCCGTCGAGCCGCTCCGGCAGCAGGCCGGCAATGACCTCGACCATCTCGCGCTTGTGCTCGCGCGCGATGTCGCTCGCGCCGGCCACGCTCGCACCTACTTCGACCACCGAATTGATGAACGCGCAGCCGCGAAACACCGGGTCCGAGAACCACTCGGCCATGGCGTCGGCCAGCACCGGCAGCGCCTGCGCGTCGCCGATGCGCTGCTGCGCGCCGCGCCGTCCCAGCGCATCGACGAACCACGCCATCCACAGGCCGTGGCGGTGCTCGAGAAAGGCGCGCACCAGGTCGTCCTTCGACGGGAAGTGCCGGTAGAACGTGACCTTGGTGACGCCCGATGCCGCAATCACGCGGTCGACACCCGTGGCGCGAATGCCGTCGGCATAGAAGAGGTCGTGCGCGGTGAGCAGGATGCGCTCGCGCGCGGGCAGGGTGGAGATGTCCATGCCGCGATTGTAGGCATGTAGACAGACCTGTCTACATGTGGCACATTGCGGCGCATTCCCCGAACTGCTCCGGCGGTTCACCGTTTCCCCACTTCACCGAAAGACCCTCATGGAATCCCGTCCCCCGCTGCCGCCCTTCACCCTCGAGTCGGCCCTGAAGAAAGTCCAGGCCGCCGAAGACGCCTGGAACTCGCGCGACCCCGTGCGCGTGAGCCTGGCCTACACGCCCGACACCGAGTGGCGCAACCGCGCCGACTTCGTCAACGGCCGCGAGCAGGTGGTCGAGTTCCTGTCGCGCAAGTGGGTGCGCGAGCTCGACTACCGCTTGAAGAAGGAGCTGTGGGCCTTCATGGACAACCGCATCGCGGTGCGCTTCGAGTACGAGTGGCACGACGACGCGGGCCAGTGGTACCGCAGCCATGGCAACGAGAACTGGGAGTTCGCCGAGAACGGCCTGATGCAACGGCGCTTCGCGAGCATCAACGACCAGCCCATCGCGGAGGCCGGCCGCAAGTTCCACTGGGCGCGCGGCTGAGCCATGCGGCACACACCGAATGGGCACAGCAGTTGCTTGGCTGAGCCCTTTCAACAGGAGACCGCATGAACCGCAACGACGTCACCGAGAAGATCATCACCGTCAAGGTGAGCAAGGGCATCCAGTGGGCCGACGTGGCCAGGAAGGTCGGCCTCTCCAAGGAGTGGACCACCGCCGCCTGCCTGGGCCAGATGACGCTCGACGACAAGCAGGCCAAGGTCATCGGCAAGATCTTCGGCCTCACCGCGGAGGAGCAGAAGTGGCTGCAGGTGGTGCCCTACAAGGGCTCGCTGCCCACGCCCGTGCCGACCGACCCGCTCATCTACCGCTGGTACGAGGTGGTGAGCGTGTACGGCACCACCATCAAGGAGCTGATCCATGAGGAGTTCGGCGACGGCATCATGAGCGCCATCGACTTCAGCATGGACATCCAGCGCCAGGCCGACCCCAAGGGCGACCGCGTCAACGTGGTGCTGTCGGGCAAGTTCCTGCCCTACAAGACCTACTGAACGTACTCGGTGGGGTGCGGCCGGTGCCTGGGCGACGGGCGCAGCGCGCCTGCGGTGATGCCGTAGCCCTCGATGGCCCCGGCGATCGAACGGGCCACCGCATCCACCGGCATCGCGAGGCGGCGGTTCGTGCGCATGCGCTCGCGGCAGTAGCTGGCCGCGATGCGTTCGGCCAGCGGATCGCTCGGGCCGTTCACGTCGGGGCTCACCACCGTCACGTGCAGGCGGCCGGCATGCTCCTGGCGCAGGCCTTCGGAGATCGCGTTCACCGCGTACTGCGTGCCGTGGTACACGGCCGAGCTCGGCAGCACGCCCTGCATGGCCACCGGCGCCACGTTCACGATGTGGCCCCAGCCCTGCTCCTGCATCGCCGGCAGCACGGCCGCAATGCCGAGCAGCACGCCGCGCAGGTTCACGTCGATCATGAGTTCCCACTCCTCGACCTTGCGGTTCCACAGCGGCGACATCGGCATCACCCCCGCCGCGTTCACCAGCACGTCGATCTGCTCGTGCGTCTCGAGGGCGAACTCGGCAAAGGCCTCCATGTCGGGGCGGTGCGTCACGTCGAGCCGCTGGAAGCTCGCGGTGCCGCCGGTGGCTTCGATCTCGGCCACCAGCGCCGCGAGCCGGTCGGTGCGCCGTGCACCCAGCACCACCTTGGCACCGCGCCGCGCAAGCAGCCGCGCGGTCGCTTCGCCGATGCCGCTGCTCGCGCCGGTGATGAGAACGACTTTTTCCTGGATTGCGCTCATTTGAAAACTCCTCGTGCTGGTCGGTTGCCGTGGGGCGCACACAGAAGAGGGTGCACCGGGCATGGAAAGAAGTGTCTCGCGTCAGGGGCTCGAAGCGGTATCCGGATCGAACGGGGTTTTTGCCTGATCCTGCAAAAGGTGTGGTCGGCCGGCGCCGCCGATCGGCGCGCATCAACGCGAATCAGCGCGGGTGAGTGCTTTCGGTTTCGCGGTAGAGCACCATGCCGGCGTGGTGCAGCACGCCGTCGCGAAAGTCGCCGTCGGCGGTGAAGCCGGTGTCGTCGACGTAGTCGATGTGGTTGCCGGTGAGCATGTAGCGGCCCTGGTAGGCGCTCTGGCGCGTGCCGCGCGCTTCGTCGTAGCGGCCACCGGCAAGCAGCTCGTGGCGAATGTGACCGTCTCGTGTCACCCACATGCCGACGCAGCGGTTGGGGTCGTTCAGCAGCCGGGGCTGTTGCGCCTGGGCATGCGACGGCCCCGGCGGGATGGCAAGGGACAGCGACAGCGTGGAGATCGCGGCGAGCGCGCCGCGGCGGTGTGCGGTGGTGTTCATGGGAGCGCCTGGGTTCGTGAATGGAGCGTCCATTCTTGAAAAAGGCGCGGGCGGGGCGTTAGCCGCTTCGTGCGAGTTTCTTGCCTGATTCCCCGGCGTTGACTGGCCGACGCTGTGATTCAATTCCTCGGTTTGAACCTCTTCTTGAAATCCATGGTTGCTCGATTGACTCTGCACCGCCGGGGCGTGCTTGCATGGCCGTTGGCCGCGTTCTTGAGGATCTCTGGCGCAGCACCCGCAACGCCCGGCTCACCGGAAAATGAGGTGGCTGCCCTGGCACGGGAAGCCGCCAGCTTTGCTGATGCCGACCTGCGCCGGCTGATCTGGCGGTTCTGCATTTTTGATATTCCAGAGGCATCCGCGCTGCTCGACAGGCTCTATCCACCTTCGCTGTCAGGCGCTGAAGCAATGCAGCGCGACAACCTTCGTGCCAGCTTGCGAGCGGCAGCCCTCGTGCGAAAGGCCTTGCAAAAACCATCGGCCGCGGCGGACCTTTCGCCCGGAGCCCTCGGGCTGTCCGATGGGGCATCGGCTGCCTCGCCGCAGGCAATGCCTGTCCTGCTGAAAGTCCTTGAGCAACTGGACGACCTGCAGATGGGCCCCTCGGGCTTCTGGGCCGAGCCTTCGCCAGCGAGCGAGCGCGCGAGCAGGTCGCTTGAGCCGAGCACGCCGAGGAAGCCCAACGCCACGCGCGCTGCGATCGTGCAGCTCATGAAGACGAGCGTGGAAACCGGTGTGCTGCAACGCCAACAGAACCTGTATGCGGTGCAGATCGCCAATTTCGCGGCACAGCTCGGCGAAGTGGCTTTGACCAGAACGGCGCTGAAGGCGGCGGCCTTCAACTGGACCTTTTACAAGGGGCCTCCTGCCGACCTCGCCAACGACATGAGCTACGCGGGTCTGACTTACCTCACGGTCGGCGATCTGGAAGGTGCGATCGGCATGCTGGACGCACTGCCCGACTTCCGGATCAAGTTTTCGCTCTGGAGCGGTGTCGTCATGCTCGAGATCAAGCAGAAGGGCGCTGCCGTCGGCTTCAAGAGGCTGCGCGTGCTCGAAGCTGCAACGATCGCTCAACTCGCAGGCGATGAGGTCACGGCCGTGAATGCCATCACCACGCTTGCAGCGATTCGACGATCCGCCGGCGACGATCAGGGCGCTCTCGACCTGGCTCGACGAGCGGTTGTGCAGTTCGACGCGCAAGCATCGCGTGGACTCTATGGCTTTGCCATGCTGTCCGTCCTCTTCCATGATCTCGGTGATCGCGATGCTGCCCGCGCGCTGTGCCTTCGCGGCCACGAACTCTACCGACTTGCACCAAAGGCCAAGGCGGCTCGGGGCAAGAGTGAGAACCCCTTGCCTGCCGGTTACGTTCAAAGCAGTCCCGCGTTCCAGTCCGACCATTGCTACCTGGCGTTTGCTGCCTATTGGTCGGGCTTGGGCGAGATCTTTGCGGATATCGCGGCGAAGGTGCCGCCTGAAAACCGCGAGGTGTTCTGGATCTGGTTCGTGCTGCTGGCCACCGACCTTTCGAAGGCAAGCCCTGCCGATGAGGCGGCGGTGCGCGGTGGCGGCGCGGGCGTCTGGACGACAGTGATTCGGCGGTCCCTCGTCCTGGGAAAAAATGCGCAGGCAGCGTCCCTGTTACCAGAAGCAATAGAAGCGATCGCAAGTTCGAACGACCCTCGCCGGTTCATCGACCTCGGCTCGATGGCCACGTTGGCCAGGCGAAAGCAACTTCCCCGGTTTGCGGACCAGGCATTCGCGCGTGCGAAACAGTCGGCCGGGCAAATCGCCATTCCATTCGCTCGCGTAGACGCGTTGCTGAGCCTGGCCGTAGCAAAGCGCAATGCGGAGCGCCGCTGAGCCTTGAGTCGACCCGGGAAATCGATGATGCTCCGTCGATGGTCGAAGCTCCCGAAATTCCGTCGCGTCCGCGCATCTACCTGGCCGGCCCGGACGTCTTCCGTCCCGACGCCAGAGACCATTTCGTCCGGCTCGCCGCCGCTTGCGATGCGGTCGGCCTCGCAGCCCTGCTGCCCGCCGACGGCAACGAAGACACGACTTCAGACACGCCCGAGAAGCGGATCTACGAAGCCAACATGCAGCGTCTTCGCGGTGCCGACGGTGTCGTCGCCAACCTCGCCTGCTTCAGGGGCCTGGAGCCCGATTCCGGCACGGTGTTCGAAGTCGGCGCGGCCATTGCGCTCGGCATTCCCGTGGTGGCCTACGGCGTGGCGGAGGGCAGCTATGCGGACCGCGCGCAGGCGGCGCTGGCATGCGAGAAGGACGCGAACGGCGTGCTGCGCGAAAGCGGCACCGGCATCGCGGTCGAAGACTTCGGCCAGCAGCTGAACCTCATGCTGGCCTGCTCGATCCAGATCGAGCCGACGCCTGAAGCGGCGTTGAAGGCGATGGCCGGGCTGCTGGCCGCGCGCCGCGCACCCCAAGCAGGAAAGCCCTGACCCCCGCTCCAGCCGCCACCGCCTAGGATGGCAGTCCCTTTCCACTGGAGCACCGCATGCAGATCACCGAGACGCACTTCGACCTCAGCGCCAACGACGGCGTCACGGTGGAGGCCCATCGCTGGCAGGGCGCGACGCAGCGGGCCGTCATCCAGCTGGCGCACGGCATGGGCGAGCATTCGCTGCGCTATCGGCATCTGGCGCAGGCGCTGGTGCAGGCCGGGTACGTCGTCTATTCGAACGAGCACCGCGGCCACGGCAAGGGCGCTTCGGCGCGCGGCGAGCTGGGCGAGTTCGGCCCGCGCGGGTTCGCCGGGCTGGTGGACGACATGGCGCTGCTGAGCCGCCACGTGCGCGGCGTGCATCCGGGCCTGCCGCTGATCCTGCTCGGCCACAGCATGGGCTCCTTCGCCACGCAGTACTACCTCGTCAGGCACGGCGAACTGCTGTCGGGCGCGGTGCTCTCTGGCACCTCCGCGCTCGACCTGCTCGGCGCCGCCTTGCAGGGTGGCTTCAAGCTCGAGGACATGAACGCCGCGCTGCCCGACGTGCGCACGCCCTTCGACTGGCTCAGCCGCGACCCGGCACAGGTCGACGCCTACATGGCCGACCCGCTGTGCGGCTTCACGGTTTCGGCCGAGGGCATGGGCTCGATGTTCGCGAACCTCGCCGACCTGGCGCCCGCCGCGATGCAGAAACGCATCCGGCCCGAGCTGCCGCTGTACCTGTTCGTGGGCGACGAGGACCCGGTCAGCAACAAGGCCGAATGGTTCTATCCGCTGGTGCAGCGCTACCGCGAGGCGGGGCTGCGCGACGTGTCGTGCCACGTGTTCGGCGGTGCGCGGCACGAGACGCTGAACGAGACCAACCGCGACGAGGTCGAGGCGGTGCTGCTGGCTTGGATCGCGCGGGTGGTGGGGGCGAGGTAGGTTCCGGTCCGGCGGCTGCGGACGGCTCGAGGCTCAGGCGGCGCGCCGGGCATCGAGCCATGCGCCTCAGCGCTTGCGGTTCAGCGACTCGGCAAGGCCCGCGTTCATCTTCCGGAACTGCTCCACCACATCGTCGCAAGCCTCCTTGCTCGCGCCGCAGAGCACGTGCATCCGGATGTCGATGGTTCCGTTTTCCTGGATCAGGCTCCGCTTGACGGCTGTGGGGTACACGGGGTGCTGGGGCGTCGCGATGGACCACAAGGTCATCTCGCTCGCGTCGTCGATCACAAACCAGTCGTTCTCTTCACGGATGTTCACGCCCGGCTTTGCCTGCAGGGCTTTCAAGGCAGCGTCCGGCGAGGCATAGCCGATGGCGCTTTCCTGGCTCGCCGGTGCACCGTCGGGCACCTCCTGCACCTGCTGCATCTGCTGCATCTGCTGCGCCTGCGCGCCGGACTGGCAAAGGATCGCCAGGCAAAGAAGAGGCAGGGCGCGACGCAACATCCGGGCGACTGTAGCCGGGTGCCGCATCCGGCGGCGGCTGCTCTCAGGCAGGCCTTGCCGACGACGCCCTGAACTCCTGCGGCGACACGTCGTACGCCCGGCGAAACGCCCGCGTGAAATCCGACGGGCTCTTGAACCCCACGCCGTACGCCACGTCCGTGACCATCATGTGCGGGTAGCGCGCGAGGTCGTCGGCCGCATGGCGCAGGCGCAGGTGGCGGATGTACGCGCCCAGGCCGCCTTCGTGCTGGAACAGCCGGTACAGGGTGGGGCGCGGCAGGTGCAGCGCGGCCAGCACCTGCTCGGGCGACAGGTCGGCGCGGTGCAGGTTGGCCTGCACGTAGCGCCGCACCTGGCCGAACATGGCCGCGCGCGCGGCGGCGCGCGCGTCGCCGCTCAGGCGGGCTTCCTTGCCGAAACCGGCCAGCAGCAGCTGCGCGCTCGAACGCACGGCGTTCTCGGCCATGAGGGCGCTCATGTGCGAGATGTCGCGGCCCAGCGCCTCGACCTGGGCCAGGGCCAGCCGCGCGAGCGGCGTGTGCTGCGGCATCACGCGGCCGTGGATGGCCTCGGGGTCGGGAAAGACTTCGTTCACCAGCGAGCCGGGCACGAAGAAGGTCAGCACCCGGCAGTCGTTGCGCCGCATGCGCACGGGCTGGCCCATGTCGAGCGCGATCACCTTGGCCGAATGGGGCGTTTCCTTTTGCCGGGCCGGCGAGCGCACGGTGACGCCTTCGACGTCGCCCTCCAGGAACACATGGAAGGCGAAGTCGCGCACCTTGTCGGTGGAAATGCGCGCCAGCGAGCGCTCCAGCCGCATGGCGTCGGAGCGGCAGTCGGTGAAGACGACGTCGCCGATGTCGTAGCGGTCGATGGCTGCGTGAAACGGGCGGCCGCTGTCGTCGGGAACGGGCACCACGTCCATGACGTGGCCCACGCGGTCGCGCCAGGCCTGCACCCGACGGGCCGGCGGCTCGTTCAGCACGCTGAAGTGGCTGTAGGGAAGACCGTTCGGGAGCGTGGAACGGACACCGGTTTCGAGGTCGCGCAAGCCCATCAAAGATGTTCAAAAAACGGCGTGAAGACCGTTAAAAAACCTACAAATAAGACGAAAGTGCCAAAAATTCCCGGAAATCTGGCGGATTCTCTCAAGAAGTGAGACGCACGGTCAAGGCCGTCCGGCGCGTGCACGCAATCTCCCTGCAGACGTGGCAGCAAGTCCACGCGTGCGCGGTTTGCCCTGGGCGAGTACCGGTCAATACGCAGCTTCACTTCATTCTTGAGGGGGCGAGACAGACATGTCCACGGGAAAGATCGGGCGGGTTGCCCTGCGGTTGGCAAGCCGCTATCGCACCAGCGCCGCCGGCGGGGCGGCGCTCGAAGGGCGGCCGCTGCGCTGGCTGGCGAAGGGCATCGCGGGGCGCGGCAAGCTCTTCCGGCGCAGCCTGGGCGTGAAGCGCTGGGGGGCGCGGGCGCGGCTCGTGGCGCTGCGGGAACGCACGCGGCTCATCGACCAGATGTGCGTACTCGGCGCGATGTACCCGGGCGACGGCGCAAGCCGCGCGAGCGTGTCGGTGAGCGCGGCGAGCCCGAGGATGCCGCTGTCGCCAGCGCTGCTGAAGCCGGAAGTCTTTCGCAAGAACAACACCATCGCGGCGCCGGGCGCGCAGCTGTACCGGGCGGCCCGCGCGATGCAGCCGGGCCACTGGAGCGCGCCGCCGCAAGCCGCCACGCCCGGCAGCGCATTGCCCGCCGGCTTCCCCGCCTGGGAGCGCGACGCAGGGCTCGCGCACGCGCTCGGCGACGACGTGCTGCCGGCCGATTCGGCCGCGGCCGCGAGCATCGTGGGTTCGATGTTCTCCGAGGCGAACGAGGTGGAGCTGGCCTTCCTGATGCGCCTGATCGCCGAAGGCGACTCGGCCACGGCCGCTCGCATTGCACGGCGCATCCTGGAGACGAAGCGCTCGACCGGGGCCGAGCCGCTGGCCGAGGCCGCAGCCTCGGCGCCACCGAAGGCCAGGCGCGCGCGCGCGGCGGCGCCGGCGAGCCCGGAGCGCGGACGCGGCTCGCTGTCTCCGCGCGAACTGAAGGTGCTGCGCATGATTTCGCAAGGCCTGAGCAACCGCGAGATCGCCGAGACCAGCTACCGCTCGCTGCACACGGTCGATGCGCAGGTGAAGAACATCTACCGCAAGCTGGCGGTGAAGACGCGCGCACAGGCGGTGCGCGAGGCGATGCAACGGGGGCTGCTCAACCCCGAGGCCTGCAACTAGCCCCAGGTCGGCCCGAGCTGGCCCGGGCTGGCCGGGCTATTGCGGCTTGCGGCAATCGCCGCCGACGGACACGGTGCCGTCCTTGCATTCGGTGAGCATGGGCTCGCGCGACGGCGACGGCGCCAGCGCCGGCGCGCCGCCCGCGTCCGGCCTCGGTTCTCCGACGCCTTTTTCGTAGACGACCTTCTTGCTGCCCAGCTCGCAGCTGCCCACCACCTGCCCGCTGGCCGGTGCGTTGGCATCGACCACGGACACGGTGAAGCGCGCCACGCCGGCGGCGGCGATCTTCGATTCGATCTGGGTGCGCAGGTCGTCGCAGCTTTGGGCGCCATGGGCGGCGCCGGCAACGGCCAGCACGGCGGGAATGAGCCAGGTTTTCATGGGGGGCCTGCCTTGCCAGCGGATGGAGGGACGTGGAGTCTAGTCCCGCACCCGCTGGAGGAGGGAGAGCCGGGGAGCGGCAGTTGCTGCCGTCCCAGGGCTCGTCGTGGCGTCAGGCTTGTGCCGACGCCAGGGTGGCGTTGAGCGTTGCGCTCGGACGCATCACGGCCGCGTACTTCTCGGGGTCGGCCAGGTAGTAGCCGCCGATGTCCACGGCCTTGCCTTGCACGGCTGCGAGCTCGTCGACGATCTTCTGCTCGTTGGACGTGAGCGTCTCGGCCAGCTTCTTGAACTTGGCTTGCAGATCCTTGTCTTCGGTCTGCGCGGCCAGTTCCTGGGCCCAGTACATGGCCAGGTAGAACTGGCTGCCGCGGTTGTCCAGCTGGCCGGTCTTGGGCGACGGGTTCTTGTTGTTGTCCAGCAGCTTGCCGGTGGCGGTGTCGAGCGTCCTGGCCAGGATGGCGGCCTGCTTGTTGCCCGTCTTCAGGCCCAGGTCTTCCAGGCTCACGGCCAGCGCCAGGAATTCACCCAGCGAGTCCCAGCGCAGGTGGTTCTCCTCGACCAGTTGCTGCACGTGCTTGGGGGCCGAGCCGCCCGCGCCGGTCTCGTACAGGCCGCCGCCGGCCATCAGGGGCACGATGGACAGCATCTTGGCCGAGGTGCCCAGTTCCATGATGGGGAACAGGTCGGTCAGGTAGTCGCGCAGGATGTTGCCGGTGGCGCTGATGGTGTCCAGGCCGCGCACGACGCGTTCCAGCGTGTAGCGCATGGCGCGCACCTGGCTCATGATCTGGATGTCCAGGCCCGAGGTGTTGTGCTCGTGCAGGTACATCTTGACCTTGGTGATCAGCTGCGCCTCGTGCGGGCGGTAGGCGTCCAGCCAGAACACCACCGGCATGCCGGAGTTGCGCGCGCGGGTGACGGCCAGCTTGACCCAGTCGCGGATCGCGGCGTCCTTGACCTGGCACATGCGCCAGATGTCGCCTTGCTCCACGTCTTCGCTCATCAGCACTTCGCCGCTGTCCAGGTCGGTGATGTTGGCAACGCCGTCTTCCGGGATCTCGAAGGTCTTGTCGTGCGAGCCGTACTCCTCGGCCTTCTGGGCCATGAGGCCCACGTTGGGCACCGTGCCCATGGTCTTGGGGTCGAAGGCGCCATGCCACTTGCAGAAGTTGATGATCTCCTGGTAGATGCGGGCGAAGGTCGACTCGGGCATCACGGCCTTGACGTCCTTCAGGCGGCCGTCGGCGCCCCACATCTTGCCGCCGTTGCGGATCATCGCGGGCATCGAGGCGTCCACGATGACGTCGTTGGGCGAATGGAAGTTGGTGATGCCCTTGGCCGAGTCGACCATGGCCAGTTCGGGGCGGTTCTCGTGGCAGGCGTGCAGGTCGCGCTTGATCTCGTCCTGCGTGCTCTGGGGCAGCGTGGCGATCTTGGTGTACAGGTCGACCATGCCGTTGTTGACGTTGATGCCCAGCTCGTCGAACAGCTTGCCGTGTTTCTCGAAGGCTTCCTTGTAGAAGATCTTCACGCAGTGGCCGAACACGATGGGGTGCGAGACCTTCATCATGGTGGCCTTGACGTGCAGCGAGAACATGACGCCGGTCTTGTGCGCGTCCTCGATCTCCTTTTCATAGAAGGCCAGCAGCGCCTTCTTGCTCATGAACATGGAGTCGATCACTTCGCGGTCCAACAGCGCGATCTTGGGCTTGAGCACGATGGTCTTGCCGCTCTTGGTGATCAGCTCCATCTTCACGTTGCGCGCGCGGTCCAGGGTCATGGACTTTTCGCCGTGATAGAAGTCGCCGCCGTGCATGTGCGACACGTGGGAGCGCGAGGCCTGGCTCCAGTCGGCCATGCTGTGCGGGTTCTTGCGTGCGTATTCCTTGACGGCATTGGGCGCGCGGCGGTCGGAGTTGCCTTCGCGCAGCACGGGGTTCACGGCGCTGCCGGTGCACTTGTTGTAGCGCGCGCGGATGTCCTTGTCCTCGTCCGTGGACGGGCTCTCGGGGTAGTCGGGGATCTTGTAGCCCTTGCCCTGCAGTTCCTTGATCGCCGCCTTGAGCTGCGACACCGAGGCGCTGATGTTGGGCAGCTTGATGATGTTGGCGTCGGCCTGCAGCGTGAGCTTGCCGAGTTCGCTGAGGTTGTCGGGCACCTTCTGCGCGTCGCTCAGGAATTCGGGGAATTCACCCAGGACGCGGGCGGCCACGGAGATGTCGCTCGTGGTGACGTTGATGCCGGCCGGGTTCGTGAAGGCGCGGATGATGGGCAAAAACGCGTAGGTCGCCAGCAGGGGCGCCTCGTCGGTGAGGGTGTAGACGATGGTGGGTTGCTTCGAGCTCATGCGCTTGCTTCCGTAGATGCTGGTTGTCGGGTTGGCTGGAAAACTTCTGGCGGGATCGGCCGCCGGAATCCGCGATTGTCGCCCGTCGGCGACCTGTTTAGTCCGCCCGAGGGGCGATCACCCCCACGGGCACCTTGTCAATGGGGTTTCAGGGGAGCGGCAGCTCGATGGTGGCCGCCAGCGGCACGGTGTCGATGCGCTCGGCGCTGGCGACCAGGAAGGCCCTCTGCGTGCCCGCTTCGGCCAGTTCGCACAGCGAACGCCACAGGCAGCGCACCGAACCCGCGTCCAGCGCGGCCGCGGGCTCGTCCAGCAGCACCAGCGGGCGGCTCGAGGCGAGGGCGGCGGCCAGCCACACCTTGCGCCTCGAGCCGGTCGACAGCATGAACAACGACTTCTCCAGGTGCGGGGTCAGCGAGAAGCCTTCGACCAGCGCCTGCCAGCGGGCGTCGTCGAAGCCCGCGTCGCCCTCGCGCAGCGCGGCGGTGCATTGGTGCACCGTGGCCTGGTCGAAGCGGTCGGTGGACGGGTCGACGAAGAAGACGTTACGGCGATAGGCCTCGGGCGACGCGGCCAGGCTGGTGCCCGCCACGCTCAGCTCGCCGGTGGCGGGCAGCGCGCCCGCAATCACCTGCAGCAGCGCCGACTTGCCCGCGCCGGTGTCGCCGTACAGCAGCGTCACGCCGGGGCCGATGGCGGCGCTCCAGTTCGAGGCGATGGCGGGCTGGCCGGGGTACGCGAAGCCGAGCGCGCCGATCTGGAGGAGGGAGGTAGGTGGGTTCATGGTCGCGGCCGACTGTACCAAGCGAGCTTGTGCAGCCGGCCGCACGAAAGGCGCCCGCCGTGGCTACCATTCGGCTCCATGAAAAAGCTGCTCGCCACCGGTCTCCTCGTGTCGTTGTTCGCCGGCCCGGTGCTCGCCGCGCCGTCCGCGCAGGTGTTCGAGGTGGTGAACAAGCCCGAGTCGGTCGATGCGCAATGGCGTGCGCGTCTGTGCGCCCTGCTGCCGCAGCCGTGCGACGTGCAGCAGCTGGGCCTGTACCGCCCACGCGGCGCAACGCCGGGCAACTTCGTCGTGCTCTCCGCACAGCCGCTGGCCATGGCGCGCGTCAAGCGCACCACCGACGCGAAGGGCTGGCAGCTCGACCGCATGTACGAATTCCCGGCCTACGCCGAGTCCGTCAGGAAGGAAGACAACGCGGGCGCGCCCGAGACCCGCCTGTCGCTTGCGCCCGCGCTCTATCCGCTGGCCGAAGGCAAGTGGGCGGTGGCCGTGCTGCAGACCGTGTCGGAGATGTACTCGGGCGGCGGCGCCTCGTTCGACACCGCCGACTTCGTGCCGCTCGAGGACGGCAAGGCCGTGCACGAAGACATTCCCTTCTCGTGCTTCAAGATGATCCGCGCCTGCTTCAGCGAGAAGGAATACAAGACCTCCAGGCACTGCCACGACGAGAGCAACGGCAGCCTGCGCATCGCCTACGGCGAAGCCGCGAAACCCGGCGGCCTGTACGACTGGCAGTACACGTGGCTGCAGACCGAGTGGGGCCAGAACGAACCGCAGAGCGCCGCGGTCAGCTCGCGCATCCGCTTCACCGCGAAGACCACCGAGCGCGCGGGCTTCTGCGGCGGGCCGCAGTAAATACAAAGGCGTATCGCGCACCGTGCGCGCAGCGTAGGGCCACGCGCATCGCGCCGAGTGGCACGCAAACTGCTTTGGAGAAATCCATCCAGGAGAAATGCCGGCTCGATGCTTCGAGTTAGTGCATTACCGAAGGCGATAGCCCAGAACGCTCAGGTCCCAAGACTGGATTTTTCTAACGCTGGAGAGCGCTGACCGGACCCGTTGCAGGGACCGAGGGCAGCCGCCGAAGGGGCAAGCCCTGTGCGATGTGCGCGCAGGGTGAATCTCTCAGGCAAAAGGACAGCAGGGGCACGCCGCGCAGAGCGCGGGGTGTCCGTGTTCGCTTCCGGAGCCTCCTTGTTTCCATGACTTGTTTTCCGCAACGCCACACGACGCATGTGTTCCTGGCGTTGCCCGTTTTCGCGTCCCCCTTTTTCAACCGGAGAACTGACCCATGCTGACGAAACGACGATTGAAAGCCATCTTCGCGGGCGCCCTGCTGGCCGCGGCGGCAGCCACCACCTTCGCGCAGGACACCGGCAAGGTGCTGCGCCTGGTGCCGCAGTCCGACCTGAAGATCCTCGACCCGATCTGGACCACCGCCTTCATCACGCGCAACCACGGCTACATGGTCTACGACACGTTGTTCGGCGTGGACGAGCAGGGCAAGGTGCATCCGCAGATGGTCGACAAGTACACGACCAGCCCCGACGGCAAGACCTGGACCTTCACGCTGCGCAAGAGCCTGGCCTTCCACGACGGCAAGCCCGTCACCTCGGAAGACGTGCTCGCCTCGCTCAAGCGCTGGGGCCAGCGCGACGGCCTGGGCCAGAAGATGTTCGCCGCGCTCGACAAGGCCGAGGCGGTCGACGCCAACACCTTCAAGCTGGTGTTCAAGGACACCTTCGGCATGGTGCTCGACGCGCTGAGCAAGCCTTCGTCGAACCCGCCTTTCATCATGCCCGCGCGCGTGGCCGCCACGCCCGCCGACAAGCAGATCGACGACGCCACCGGCTCGGGCCCGTACATCTTCAAGAAGGACGAGTACCGGCCCGGCGAGAAGATCGTCTACCTGAAGAACACCAGGTACGTGCCGCGCACCGAGGCGCCCTCGGGCACCGCCGGCGGCAAGAACGTGTACGTCGATCGCATGGAATGGATCATCCTGAAGGACGCGCAGACCCAGGCCAACGCGCTGGCCAACGGCGAGGTCGACATGATCGAGTGGGTGCCCTCCGAGCAGTACACGGCGCTGAAGAACAACCCCGCCATCACGCTCGACAGCCCGGTGTCCAAGGGCTCGTTCGCGCTGCACCTGAACCACCTGATCCCACCCTTCGACAACCCGAAGATCGCGCAGGCCGCGTTCATGGCCATCAACCAGGAGGCGCTCATGCGCGCCCAGCTGGTGCACAAGGAGCTGTACAACAGCTGCGC
The DNA here is from genome assembly GCF_900112425.1 of Variovorax sp. OK212. Classification (GTDB taxonomy): domain Bacteria; phylum Pseudomonadota; class Gammaproteobacteria; order Burkholderiales; family Burkholderiaceae_C; genus Variovorax. Next base: position 872,846 of record NZ_FOLP01000001.1, read on the forward strand.
CTCCATCTACCCGTGCGGCTCGACCTTCGCGACCGACAAGACCGGCTACTTCACCGGCAAGCCGCAGTTCGAGAAGGCCAAGGCGCTGCTGAAGGAAGCCGGCTATGACGGCAAGCCCGTGGTGCTGATGTTCCCGGCCGACTTCGCGGTGCTCAACAAGTTTCCGCCGGTGATGGCGCAGCTGCTCAAGCAGGCCGGCTTCAACGTCGACATGCAGTCGATGGACTGGCCCACGCTCGTCACGCGCCGCGCCAAGAAAGACCCGGTCACCAACGGCGGCTGGAACCTCTTCATCACCGGCTGGGGCATTGCCGACAACATGAACCCGATGTTCTTCGCACCGCTCACCGGCACCGGCGACAAGGGCTGGTTCGGCTGGGCCACCGACGACAAGCTCGAGCAGCTGAAGTCGGAGTTCCTCGCCACGGCCGACGAACCCAAGCGCAAGGAACTGGCCACGGCCATCCAGCAGCGCGTGTACGACACCGGCATCTACGCGCCCATCGGCGAATACAAGCCGCTCACGGCCTACCGCAAGGGCGTGGTGAGCGGCGTGGTGCGCTCGCCGGTCGGCGTGTTCTGGAACCTGAAGAAGAACTGAGCCCGCCTCACGGGACCCGCCCATGCTGCTCTTTCTTGCACGCCGCATTCTCTCGACCGTGCCGGTGCTCGTCATCGTCGCGCTGATCGTCTTCCTGATGCTGCGGCTCGCGCCCGGCGACCCCGCGGCCGCCATCGTGGGCGACAGCGGCACCAGCGAGAACATCGCCAGGGTGCGCGAGCAGCTGGGCCTGAACCAGTCGCTGCCCGTGCAGTTCTTCCACTGGAGCGCGCAGCTGCTGCAGGGCAACCTGGGCGAGTCGTACTTCATGAAGAAGACCGTGACCGAGCTGATCGGCCAGCGCATCGAGGCCACGGTGTCGCTGGCCGCGGTGACGCTGGTGGTCACCATCCTCATCGCGGTGCCGCTGGGCGTGATCGCCGCGTGGCGCCATGGCGGGTGGCTCGACCGCATGCTCATGGGCTTCTCGGTGATGGGTTTTTCCATACCCGCCTTCGTCATCGGCTACGTGCTCATCTGGATCTTCGCGCTGCACCTGCAGTGGCTGCCGGTGCAGGGCTACGCGCGGCTGAGCCAGGGGCCGCTGCTGTGGCTCAAGCACCTGATCCTGCCGTCGATCACGCTGTCGATCATCTACGTGGCGCTGATCGCGCGCGTCACGCGCGCGGCGGTGGCCGAGGCCATGACCGAGGACTACATCCGCACGGCGCGCGCCAAGGGCATATCGGAGACGCGCCTGCTGATGCGCCACGCACTGGCCAACGCGGCGATTCCCATCGTCACGGTGATCGGCATCGGCATTGCGCTGCTCATCGGCGGCGTGGTGGTCACCGAGACGGTGTTCGCCATTCCGGGGCTCGGCCAGCTCACGGTCGACGCGGTGCTCTCGCGCGACTTTCCGCTGATCCAGGGCATCACGCTGTTCTTCTCCGTCATCTATGTGCTCATCAATCTGCTGATCGATGTGAGCTACCTGGTGTTCGACCCCCGCATCCGGTATTGAACCGCCACGAAGAAACACCATGACCGATTCGTCTCTTTCCCTCGCCCCCCCGGCGCCTGCATCCGACGGCGCCGTGGAGGCACTGCCGCCGCCCAGGCGCCGCTCGCTGCTCAAGCGCATCCTGGCCAACTGGTCGGTGCGCGCCGGCGGCGGCGTGCTGGTGCTGCTGGTGCTCATCGCGCTGGCCGCGCCGTGGCTCGGCACCATCGACCCGACCGCCATCGACCCCGGCAGCTCGAACATCCTGCCGGGCACGCGCGGCGAGTTCAACAGCCTGGCCGGCGACACCTTCGAGCACCTGTTCGTCATGGGCACCGACAGCCTGGGCCGCGACATCTGGAGCCGCACGCTGTACGGCGCGCGCGTGTCGCTCACCGTGGGCATCGCGGTGGCCGCGCTGGCGGTGGTGTTCGGCATGCTGGTGGGGCTGCTGGGCGGCTACTTCCGGCGCATCGACAGCGCCGTCATGCGGCTCATGGACGGCGTCATGGCCATTCCCGGCATTCTGTTCGCGATCAGCCTGGTGGCGCTGTTCGGCGGCAAGCTGCTCACGGTGGTGGTGGCCATTGCGGTGCCCGAGATCCCGCGCGTGGCGCGGCTGGTGCGCTCGGTGGTGCTCACGGTGCGCGAGGAGCCGTACGTGGAAGCGGCCATCGCGCTGGACACGCCGACCTGGAAGATCCTGGTGCGGCACATCCTGCCGAACGCCATTGCGCCGCTGATCATCCAGGCGACCTACGTGTGCGCGTCCGCCATCCTGGTCGAGGCGATCCTGTCGTTCCTCGGCGTGGGCCTGCCGGCGGACATGGCGACCTGGGGAAACATCATGGCCGAGGGCCGCGCGCAGTTCAACCAGTTCCCGCACAACGTGCTGTTCCCGGGCATCTTCCTGGCGCTCACGGTGCTGGCCGTGAACATCCTGGGCGACGGCCTGCGCGACACGCTCGACCCCAAGTTCAACAAGCGCGGAGGCTGAGCCATGACGAACCCCACCCCTGTTCCGCCCGTTCTTTCCGTGCGCGACCTGGCCATCGCATTGCCGCCTGGCGGCGACCGCGCGCATGCGGTCGACCACATCTCCTTCGACGTGCCGCCCGGCAAGATCGTCTGCCTGCTCGGCGAATCGGGCTCGGGCAAGTCGGTCATCGCCAACGCCGTGATGGGGCTGCTGCCGCCGGGGCTCGTGCCCGTGCGCGGCACCATCGCGCTGCAGGGCGAGAACCTGCTGGCGGCGCCGCAGGCGCGGCTGCGCGCGCTGCGCGGCCCGTCGATGGCCATGGTGTTCCAGGAGCCCATGACCGCGCTCAACCCCGTGATGACCTGCGGCGCGCAGGTCGACGAGATGCTCGCGCAGCACGTGTCCATGGGCGCGGCCGAGCGGCGGCAGAAGATCCTGGCGATCATGGCGCGCGTGCGGCTGCCCGAGCCCGAGCGCATCTATGCCTCGTACCCGCACCAGCTCTCGGGCGGACAGCGCCAGCGCATCGTGATCGCGATGGCGCTCATCCTGAAGCCCGCGCTGCTCATCTGCGACGAGCCGACCACCGCGCTGGACGTGACCACGCAGGCCGAGATCCTCAAGCTCATCCTGGAGCTGCAGACCGAGAACGGCACGGCGGTGCTGTTCATCACGCACGACTTCGGCGTGGTGGCCGAGATCGCCGACGAGGTGGTGGTGCTGCAGCTGGGCGCCATGATCGAGAAGGGCGACAAGATGGCGGTGCTCACCGCGCCGCGCGAGCCCTACACGCAGATGCTGCTCGATGCGGTGCCCGAGCTGTCGGCGCACAAGCGAGCGCCGGTGGCCGACGCCTATCCGCTGCTGAATGCGGTGAACATCTGCAAGACCTACGTCACCGGCAGCTGGCCGGGCAAGCGCCGCACGGTGAAGGCCGCGCGCGACGTGTCGCTGGCCGTGCGGCCCGGCGAAACCGTGGGCATCGTGGGCGAGTCGGGCTCGGGCAAGTCGACGGTGGCGCGCTGCATTGCGCGGCTGATCGACCCGACCTCGGGCGACATCTTTGCCGACGGCCGCTCGGTGGCGCACGCCACGGGGCGCGCGCTGTCGCCGTTCCGGCGCACGGTGCAGGTGATCTTCCAGGACCCATACCGCTCGCTGAACCCGCGCCAGACGGTGGGGGCATCCATCGTCGAAGGGCCGGTGAACTTCGGCACGCCGCACGCCGAGGCCTGGGCCCGCGCCGAGGAACTCATGCGGCTGGTGCGGCTGTCGCCCGACGCGCTGCGCCGCTACCCGAGCGAGTTCTCGGGCGGGCAGCGCCAGCGCATCTCGATTGCGCGCGCGCTGGCCTGCGAGCCCAAGGTGCTGATCGCCGACGAGGCGGTGTCCGCGCTCGACGTGTCGGTGCAGGCGCAGATTCTTCGGCTGCTCGACGAGATCCAGCAGCGGCTGAAGATCGGCATTCTCTTCATCACCCACGACCTGCGCGTGGCCAGCCAGATCTGCGACAACGTGATCGTCATGAGCCAGGGCGAGATCGTGGAGCGCGGCGCCGTGAGCGACGTGTTCTTTGCACCGCAGCATGCGTACACGCGCAAACTGTTGGCTGCTGCGCCCGGGCGCGACTTCGCTTTTGCGCGCAGCTAGGGCTGCGCCCCGTTCATTGCTTCACCCCACGACAAGGAATCCATGAAAGTCTTCATCGCCGGTTTCCAGCACGAGACCAACACCTTCGCGCCCAGCAAGGCCGACTGGGCCGCGTTCAACGCGGGCTCGAGCTTTCCGCCGTACCGGCGCGGCGCAGCGATCGTCGAGGCCTACGCGGGCCGCAACATCCCGGTCGGCGGCTTCATCGACGCGGCGAAGGAAAAGGGCTGGTCGCTGGTGCCCTCGGCCTGGGCCGGCGCCACGCCGTCCGCGCACGTGACCGAGGACGCCTTCGAGCGCATCTCTGGCGCCATCACCGAGGACCTGGCCGCGGCGCTGGCCAATGGCGGCATCGACGCGGTGTACCTCGACCTGCACGGCGCGGCCGTGACCGAGCACCTCGAAGACCCCGAGGGCGAGCTGATCGCGCGCATCCGCACGCTGGTGGGCCCCGGCGTGCCCATCGTCGCGAGCCTGGACCTGCACGGCAACATCACCGCGCAGATGCTGGCCGAGGCCGACGCGCTGGCCACCTACCGCACCTACCCGCACATCGACATGGCCGACACCGGCCGGCTCGCGGCCACGCTGCTGGAGCGCCGCATGGCGCGCGGCGCGCGCGAGCCGCTGCACGCGCGGCGCTTCACCTTCCTGCTGCCGCTGAACGTGCAGTCGACCATGATCGAGCCGGCCGCGTCGGTGTACGGGCTGCTGAAGGAGCTCGACGCGAAGCACGACGCGGTGCTGAGCTTTGCCACCGGCTTTCCGGCCGCCGACATTGCCGAGTGCGGCCCGGTGGTGTGGGGCTACGGCGACGACGCCGGCGCGGCCGTGGCCGCGCTGTACGAGCGCATCGACCAGCCGCGCTCGCAGTGGCGGCTCGAGGTGCTGGAGCCGCGTGCGGCCGTGGCGCGCGCGCTCGAACTGGCCGAAGGCGCGAGCCAGCCGGTCGTGATCGCCGACACGCAGGACAACCCCGGCGCGGGCGCCGACAGCAACACCACCGGCATGCTGCACGCGCTGCTGGCCGAGGGCGCGGGCCAGCGCTACCCGGGCCAGGTGGCGCTGGGGCTGATGTTCGACCCGGCGGCCGCGGCCGCCGCGCAAAAGGCCGGCGTGGGCGCGCAGATCCGCATCGCGCTCGGCACCTCGGTGCCCACGTGGGGTGGCCAGTTCAGCGACGCGCCGGTCGAAGGCGTGTTCACCGTGACCGCGCTCAGCGACGGGCAGGTGCAGGGCAAGGGGCCGATGTCGCGCGGCGGCACGGTGTCGCTGGGCCCGAGCGCCTGCCTGGAGATCGACGGCGTGCGCATTGCCGTGGCCAGCGGCAAGAGCCAGATGCTCGACCGCGAGTTCTTCCGCTACCTGGGCATCGAGCCCGAGGCGATGAAGGTGCTGGTGAACAAGAGCTCGGTGCATTTCCGCGCCGACTTCGCGCCCATTGCCAGCACCATCCTCGTGGCCAAGGCCCCGGGCCCGATGGCCGCCGACCCGGCCGACCTGCCATGGACCCGGCTGCCCGCCACCATGGCGCTGCGGCCCTGACCCGTCCGTTTTTTCCTTCCACCGAACCAGAGCACACGATGCCCCAGAACGCACAGCACTACCTCGAGTACATGAGAAAGCACGCCGCCGAATTCGTGACGGTGCGCCAGCAGATCCACCAGAACCCCGAGCTCGGCTTCGAGGAGTTCGGCACCAGCGACCTGGTGGCCGAGCGCCTCACGGCGTGGGGCTATGAAGTTGAACGCGGGTTGGGCGTGACTGGCCTCGTGGGCCGCCTGAAGCGTGGCGGCGGCACGCGTGCCATCGGCATCCGCGCCGACATGGACGCGCTGCCCATCGAGGAGAAGACGGGCCTGGCCTACCGCAGCGGGCGGCCGGGCATCATGCACGCCTGCGGCCACGACGGCCACACGGCGATGCTGCTCGGCGCGGCCAAGTACCTGGCGCAGCACGGCGAGTTCTCGGGCACGCTGAACCTGATCTTCCAGCCGGCCGAAGAGGGCATGGGCGGCGCCGTGAAGATGATGGAGGACGGCCTGTTCGACAAGTACCCGTGCGACGCGGTGTACGCCATGCACAACTCGCCGGGCCGCAAGCAGGGCGACCTGGTGTTCCGCGAAGGCGCGGCCATGGCCTCGTCGGACTACGCCACCGTCACGCTCACCGGCGTGGGCGGCCACGGCGCCATGCCGCACCGCACGGCCGACCCGATCGTGGCGGCCTCCAGCATCGTGATGGCGCTGCAGACCATCGTCTCGCGCAACGCCGATCCGCAGGAGATGACCATCGTCACCGTGGGCGCCATCCACGCCGGCAAGGCCAACAACGTGATTCCCGAGACCTGCACGCTGGAGATCAGCGTGCGCTCGCTGAACCGCGAGATGCGCGTGCTGCTCGAGAAGCGGGTCAAGGCCATCGTCAACGCGCAGGCCGAGAGCTTCGGCGTGAAGGCGCACGTCGACTACCGCAAGGGCTATGCGGTGCTGGTGAACACGCCGGATGAAACCGAGTTCGCGCGCCGCATCGGCTACGAGCTGGTGGGCGAGGCGCATGTCGAGCCGCAGGGCCCGGCCGTCACGGGCAGCGAAGACTTCGCCTTCATGCTGGAGAAGAAGCCCGGCTGCTACCTGTTCATCGGCAACGGCGCGCCGGGTGAGCACGGCGGCTGCATGGTGCACAACCCCGGCTACGACTTCAACGACAGCAACCTGCCGATCGGCGCGGCCTACTGGGCGCTGCTGGCCGAGAGCTACCTGCAGTAGGGCTGCGGCGCTGATGCCCCGTGCCTAGTGACGGGGCACCGTCGTCGTGCCCACGTGCATCGTGCGGCCGGCGCCCAGGCCCGCGACCACCAGCGCGATGCCCAGCCCGATGAACAGCCACGACGAGGCGCCGAAGCTCCCGGTCCAGCCGTGCAGCAGCCCGGCCACCAGCGGGCCGAAGGCCGCCACCATGTAGCCCACGCCCTGCGCCATGCCCGAGAGGTGCGCGGCCACGTGCGAGTCGGGCGAGCGCAGCACGATCATGGTGAGCGCCAGCGCGAAGGTGCCGCCCTGCGCGATGCCCAGCAGCACGGCCCAGGCCCAGACCCCGGCCAGCGGCGCGAACAGCATCGCCAGCATGGCCGCCACCGTCATCGCGGCCAGCACCACCGCCAGCCCGCGCTGGTTGCGCAGCTTCACGGCCAGCGCCGGCACGACCAGGCAGGTGACCACCTGCGTCATGACCGACAGCGACACCACGTAGCCGGCCGTCTCGCTGCCCAGGCCGCGCTCGCGCAATATGGGCGCGAGCCAGCCCATCACGATGTAGGCCAGCGCGGACTGCAGGCCCATGAAGAAGGTGACCTGCCAGGCCAGCTTGTCGCGCCACAGGCCGCGCACCGTGAAGCCCGACTCGCTGGCCACCGGCTTGCGGGGCAGCGCCTGCGGCGCCCAGATCAGCGTGACCAGCGCGGCCGGCAGCGCCCACATGGCCAGCGCCATGGTCCAGCCGCCGCCCAGCGCGTGCTCCAGCGGCACCGTGAAGCCGGCCGCGCTCGCGGCGCCGCCGCACACGGCCATGGTGTACAGGCCCATCATCAGCGCCGCCTGGCTCGCGAAGTCGCGCTTCACCAGGCCCGACAGCAGCACGTTCGACACCGCGATGCCGCTGCCCGCGATGGCCGAGGCCAGGAACAGCAGCGGAATGTGGCCGGTGCCGCGCAGCACCGTGCCCACGCCGATCAGCACCATGCAGCCCAGCAGCGTGCGCTCGGTGCCGAAGCGGCGCCCGAGGCCGGGCGCCAGCGGCGCGAACACGCCCAGGCAGACGATCGGCAGCGTGGTCAGCAGGCTCGCGGCGGTGGCAGAGAGGCCGGTGGCCTTGATGATCTCGGGCAGCACGACCGACAGGCTGGAGAACACCGGGCGCAGGTTGAAGGCGATCAGCACCACGCTGGCGCCGAGCAGGATGCGGCGGGCGAGGCTGTTGGGGGCGCGCGCCGCTGCGGCGGTGGAAGGCGAAGAAGAAAGGGTGGCCGAATTCATGGGGTGTTCAAGAGGTGCTCAATGGGTGCATCAGCGGATGCTCAAGGCGTGGCCGGGGTGCCCAGTGCGAGCGCGTTGATCATCGGCGCCATGAAGGCGCGCACCGCCTCGGCCGCCACGTCGGGGTTGCGGCTGGCAATGCCTTCGACGATGGCGCGGTGCGCCGCCTCGTCGGGCTCGGGCAGCACCGTGCCCATGGTGCTGGCGATGGTTTCCTTGATGTAGCCCGTGACGAAGCGGCAGGTCTCGGCCAGCGCCAGGTTGCCCGACACGTCGACGATGGCCAGGTGGAAGGCCAGGTCGCGCTCGACGAACGAGGCGCCCGCGTCGTCGGCGTCGGGCACGCCGCGCTTGTCGAGCAGGGTGTGCAGGCGGCGCAGGTCGCGCGCGGTGTGGCGCACGGCGGCCAGGCGCGCGGCCTCGACCTCGAGCGCGCGGCGCACCTCGAACTGGTCGCGCAGGCTGGCCAGGCGCATCTTCTGCAGGCTGGCGGAGGGGTCGAAGCCCGAGCGCACGTAGGTGCCCGAACCCTGGCGCACCTCGAGCAGGCCGCGCGACACCAGCGTCTTGACCGCTTCGCGCACCGTGCCGCGGCTCACGCCGAGCAATTGGGCCAGCTGCGGCTCGATCGGGATGCGGGAGCCGACCGCCCAGCGGCCGGCGGAGATCTCGGCGCGGATGCTGTCGGCGGCGCTGTCTGCCAGGGAGGTGCGAGGGGCTTGGGCGAGCATCGAGAAGGCCTATTCATTCAATGATTAGACGAATTTTGCTGTCAATGCAAAACCCGGGCTAGGGGTGAGGTGGTTGAACGGCGCATTCGCGCCACAGTGCCCACCAAGCTCTATTCGCAGCCGGGCGCAAGCCGGTTTCGAAGATTTGTCCGAATAAAGTGAACTTTTTCCGGCATTGGGAAATGCTTTTCACCATTGTTAACCGAGCCCGATCCGCTGGCTGAAAATGAAACTAAAGGTCACTTATGAATCCAGAAGTTGCCTTGTTTCGCGGTCCGGTGCTCCCTTCCCGACCGTCTCTAACAGCGTCCAGGGAGCGCCAGAACCACAGGAAACGGATCTCGCCGAAGTTGAAATGAAGGACTTTTCTTTGTCGGACGTGCGGCTTTTCACCAAGGCCGCGCAGCTCGGGGGACTGACCCCGGCCGCCGATGTGCTGAACGTACCCAAGGCCTCCGCCTCGCGCCAGCTCCAGCGGCTGGAAGCCACGGTGGGCCACCAGCTGCTGCACCGCGGCTCCACGCGCTTCGCGCTCACCGACGAGGGCCGGGAGTTCCTGGTGGCTGCCCAGCATGTGCTGACGATCCTCGACGACGTCATGCTCAACCTCTCCTCCAGCGGCAGCACCGTCACCGGCCGGTTGCGCATCGCCGTGCCGCACTACTACGGCCGCGAGCTGCTCACCAGCCACCTGCCCGATTTCATGGGCGCCTACCCGCAGCTCGACGTGGTGGTCGAGACCGGCCGCGACCGTGTCGACCTGTTCCGCGACGAGACCGACGTGGCCATCCGACGCGGCCGCGAAGGCTGCGACGAGCTGGTGGCGCGCCACCTGAAGAACGAGCCGCTGATGCTGTGCGCCGCGCCCGCCTACCTGGCGCCGCACGCGCCGCTGGCCAGCCTGTCGGACCTGGCATCGCACGCCTTCCTGAGCGCCGACGCCGAGGGCCGCAAGCGCGAGATCCACCTGGCGACACCGGAGAAGACGCACCGCGTGCGCGTGGAAAGCGTGTGCCAGTCGGACGACCTCGAGCTGATCCTGCAGCTCGCGCTCTCGGGCCGGGGCATCGCGCTGCTGCCGGTGTCGCTGGCGCAGCCGCAGCTCGACGGCGGGCTGCTGGTGCCGGTGCTGCCGGCGCTCAAGCTCAAGCCGCAGGAGATCAACTTGGTCTACCTGCCGGCGCGCCGCAACTCGCCCAAGATCAAGACCTTCGTCGACTACATGCTGGGCGTGTTCAGGGCGTCCTGAGGCCGCCCTGCAGCCCCCCGAACTACCAGCTTCCCGAGGCGCCGCCGCCGCTGCTGGAGCCGCCGCCGCTGTCGGACGACGAGGAAGACGAAGAAGACGAAGAGGACGACGAGCTGCTCGAGGAGCTGCTGCTCCAGCCGCTGTCGTCGCTGTCGCCGCCACCTCCGCCGCCGCCGTACGGCAGGTACGCGAACAGCAGCGTGATGAAGGTCACCAGCCCGACCGGAATCCACGATTCGTCGGGCGTCAGCCCCGGCTGCGCCATCGCCGCCACCCAGCCGATGACGCCCAGCGCAGCGGCCGAGCGCAGCAGGAAACCCAGTTCACTCCTGCGCCAGCAAGCCCGCATGGCGAAGAAGATGCCCGTGACGAAGACGCCGACCCCGCCCACGCCCAAGGCCCACAGGAAGCCCCACCAGAAGTGTTCTTCCCCGACGATGAACGCCACGGCGACCAGCGCCGCGATGAACAGCGCGATGCCGCCCACCACGTAGCTCACCGCACGCGAGCGCCCGCTGGCGTAGCCGACGCCGTAGGCGAAGCCGGCCGGCATGGCCATGAAGCCCGCCATCAACGGGTTCAGCAGCGCCGCGGCCGCGGCCACCGGGCCCACGGCGAACAGGCCGAGCGCCACGCGCCAGTTGGGCTTGCGCCGCGGCGCGGGGGGCTCGATGGCGGCCACGGCGCCGGCCCAGGGCTCGGGGCGAGCGCTCCTGGCCTTGCCTTGCAGCTTCCCGTTGAGCTTGCCCTTGCGCTTGCGGCCCGACTGCTGCACGGCCGTGCGTTCGTGCGCGTTGCTGGCCATGCCGCGCCCGTGCCACGCGCCCACCGCGAGGCTCCACAGCGCCACGCCGAGCAGCGCCCAGCCTTCGGGCGTGACGTGCCCGTCGCGCGAGGCGATCGCCGGCGCGGTGTCCGACGGCAGTTCATGCACCTGCATGTCGGCGTCCGCAGCGGACGCTGACGGCCCCGCGATCAGCGCGGACAGCGAGTGCACGGCCGCCCGGATGCCGCCCGCGAAGTCGCCGCCGCGAAAGCGCGGCGTCATCTCGCGGTCGATGATGGCCGCCGCCTGGATGTCGGTGATCGTGCCCTCCAGCCCGGTGCCCACCTCGATGCGCATGCGCCGGTCCTTCAGCGCCACCAGCAGCAGCACGCCGTCGTCTTCTTCCTTGCGCCCGAGTTTCCATTGCGCGAAGACGCGCGTGGCGTACTGCTCGATGGAGTCCTCGCCCGTGGTCGGCACGATCAGCACCGCGAGCTGGGCCTGCGTCTCGGACTGGAGCGCGGCGATGTCGGCACGCAGCGCCTCCGCCTCGTCCGCCTTCAGGGTCCTGGTGAGGTCGACCACGCGCGACTGCATGGCGGGCACCGGCACCGGCTTGGCCTGCGCGGGCAGCGCCACCGCCAGCAGGCCCAGGCACAGATGCAGGCACAGGTACAACCACGCCAGCGCCGTTCCCGGCCAGCGGCGAGCATTCATTCAGCACTCCCTTCGTCTTCGTGTTTTTCTCAGCGGCGCGCGCTCTTCGTCACCACGCCTGCGCCGCGCACCTCGATGCGGCGCTGGTCCACCACCTTGCCGGCGCCGTCCACCAGCTCGATCACATGCCGGCCCGGCCACGGCAGCCATTGCGCGGTGTTGCCGCGCGCGAAGAACTTGCCGTCGATGCGCCACTGCACGCCGCGCCCTTCGGACTCGAAGCGCACGCGCTGGCGCAGCGGCGGAATGTCGGGGTCGACCGCGATGATGGTGCCGTCCGACGGCGAGGTGATGCGCGCGAAGCCGATGTCGTTCGCCATGCCGGTGTCCAGCGCGAACAGCGGCTGCTCGGTGCCTTGCAGGAACCACTCGCTGCGCGCCGCCTCCAGCGGGCTGCCGTCGGGGCCGGGGCCGAATTCGACGCGCGACTCGACCAGGCCCGCGGGCGGCGCGGGCGCGCGGCTCGGCTCGCGCGCGTGCAGGAAGCGCATCACCTCGGCCCACACCGGCGCGGCGCCGCTGGTGCCGCTCACGTCCCACATCGACTCGCCGCTGGCGTTGCCCACCCACACGCCCACCGTGTAGCGCTGCGACCAGCCCACGGCCCAGTTGTCGCGCATGTCTTTGCTGGTGCCGGTCTTCACGGCCGTCCAGAAGCGGGTGGACAGAATGCTGTCGAGGCCGAAGGTGCGCGTGCGCGCGTTGGGGTCGGAGAGGATGTCGCCGACGATGAAGGCGGCGCGCGGGTCGAGCAGCGGCGGCGATGGGGGTGGCGTGGCGGCCTTCGACTTGCCCCCCGGCGCTGCACCCGTCGCTGTACCCGTCGCCGTGGGCTGCACTGTCAGCGTCGTCGTGCCGTAGCGCCCGCCGTTGGCCAGCATGCGGTAGGCGTTGGTGAGCGACAGCAGCGACACCTCGGCGCTGCCCAGCGCGAGGCTGTAGCCGTAGTAGTCGCCGCTCTCGCGCAGCGGCAGGCCGGCCGCGCGCAGCTCGCGCGCGAAGGACTCGGGCGACACCATCACCAGCGTGCGCACGGCGGGCACGTTGAGCGAGGCGGCCAGCGCGGTGCGCGCCGACACCGGGCCCTTGAAGCGGCGGTCGTAGTTCTGCGGAATGTAGAGGCCGCTGGCTGTGCTGATCTGCGCCGACGAGTCCTCGATCAGCGAAGCCGCCGTGAGGCGCCGCTCGGCAATGGCCTGCCCGTAGAGCAGCGGCTTGAGCGTGGAGCCCGGCTGGCGCAGCGCGGTCACGCCGTCGACCTCGGCCGCCTGGCTCAGCGGGCCCGACGAGCCGACCCATGCGAGCACTTCGCCGGTCGCGTTGTCGAGCACCACCAGCGCGCCGTCTTCCACATGCCGCTCGCGCAGCTCGCGCAGGTGGCGCTGCAGCGTGTCGAGCGCGAAGCGTTGCAGCGGCGCGCGCAGCGTGGTGCGCACGGCGGCGTCCTTGTCTTTCTTGGGGCTGGGGGCTGTGCCCGCATCCGCCGCCTTCGGGTCGCGTAACTCGCGCAAGTCGCGCAATTCACGCAGCACGCGCCGCGACGCATGCGGCGCAATGCCCTCGTTCGCGTCGAAGGCACGCCGCTGCACCGCCGCGCTGGTGAACATGTCGAGCGCTTCGCAGTCGACCTTCTGCTGCGGCTCCATCGCGCGCAGCACTTCGCAGGCGCGCTGCGCCACCACGTTGGGCCTGGCGTTCGGCGCGCGCACCAGCGCCGAGGCCACGGCCGCCTCGCGCGCGTCGAGCCCGCTCGGTGCCTTGCCGAACAGCGTGCGCGAGAGCGCATCGATGCCCACGATCTCGCCGCGAAACGGCACGGTGTTGAGGTAGGCCTCCAGGATCTGGTCCTTGCGCCAGCTGCGCTCCAGCTGCGCGGCGGCCACCGTCTGGCTGATCTTCTGCGTGAAGCTGCGCCCGCCTGAAGCGCGGCGCAGGTCGTCGTCGAGCAGGCCCGACAGCTGCATGGTGATGGTCGATGCGCCGCGCGTGCGCGTGTTCCACAGGTTGCCCCAGGCGGCGGCCGACACGGCGCGCCAGTCGATGCCGCTGTGTTCGAAGAAGCGCTTGTCTTCGCTCAGCACCATGGCCGTGCGCAGCGCGGGCGACACGTCGGCCAGCCCGGTCCACTGGCCGCGCCGCACGGTGGGGTCGGTGCGCACGCGCTGCAGCAGTTCGCCGTTGCGGTCGAGCACGGCAGTGTCGGAGGAGCGGAACTCGCGCTTCACTTCGTCGAAGCTGACCACGGCCCAGGCCGGGTGCGCGCTGGCCGCGGCCAGCACGGCGGCGGCCAGGGCGAGGGCCTTGCGGGTGGGGATGAAAGGCGCGAACTGCATCGAGAGAAAAGCTTCGTATCCGGAAGTGTGGGCCGGTGACATTCTCCGCGATGCACCACGGGAACCGCGCCTACTCGCACACGCGCCGCCGACCGCCCCGGCGAGCGAAAACTACACGCCAAAGTTCTCAGCACGTTCCACATCCGGTAACGAACTTCACGCAAGGGCCTTCATCGCGAAACCCGACGCGTACCGGCGTGGCCTTCAATGCAGTACCGGCTCGCAGGAGGCGACCCCCGGTTCGACAAACACTCCAAGGAGAACTCACATGACGAAGACTTTGGCGATCCTGATGGCCGCATCGGCCCTGCTGGCTGGCTGCGTGGTGGCCCCTTACGACCGTCCGCCGCCGCCGCGCGCGCACTACGGCGACCGCGACCGCGACGGTGTGCCGAACCGCTACGACCGTGACCGCGACAACGACGGCGTGCCCAACCGCTACGACCGCAGCCCGAACAATCCGTACCGCAACTGATTGCGCAAAGACAGAGGCCGCGAAGCAACCTGCTTCGCGGCCTTTTTCATTTCAAGGGCGTGTGCGTCTCAGCCGGGCCGGCGCGCCATCAACGCCCAGATGCCCGCGGCGCTCAGCAGCGAACCGCCCGCCAGGTTGAACCGCTTCTGCGCGCGCGGCGACGAGAGCAGCTTGCGCGCCGAGCCCGCGAACACCGCGTACAGCGTGGCGTTGGTCGCGGCCAGCACCACGAAGGTCACGGCCAGCACCCACAGCTGGCGCGTCACGTCGGCCGCCGGGCTGATGAACTGCGGCAGGAAGGCCACGAAGAACACGATGCCCTTGGGGTTCAGCGCCGTCACCAGGTAGGTGTTGGCGAAGAGGCGCAGGCGCGAGACGGGCGCGGCGGGCTTGGCCAGCTCGGCGGGCGAGACGCCGGCGCGCAGCAGCTTGATGCCCAGGTACAGCAGGTACAGGCCGCCCACCCACTTCACCACCGTGAACCAGAAGGCCGAGGTGGCGAGCAGCGCGCCCAGGCCCAGCAGCGACACCACCAGCGCCGTCGAGTCGCCCAGCGCCACCGCGGCCACCAGCGGCACGTTGGCGCGGCGGCCGTGCGACATGGAATAGCTGATCACCGTGAGGATGGTCGGCCCCGGAATGATCAGCATCAGCGTGGACGCTGCGACGAAGGCGAGCCAGAGTTCGATGGGCATGTTGCGGTGTCTCCTGTGGATGGGTGGGTGGGTGGTTCAGAGGTGCCGGGTCTCGGCCGGCGGCAGGTGCCAGCTGTTGTTGCGGCCGTCGACGTAGGTGATGGGGGAGTTGATCAGCTCTTCGGGCTCGGCGTCGTCCAGGCAGGTCACGTTCACGCCGTAGATCGCGCCGCCGTCGTCCGGCCGGTTGCCCAGCCCGAACGAGCGCACGCCGCAGTGCTTGCAGAAGAAGTGCTTGTTCTGGCGCGTGTGGAAGAGGTATTCCGTCAGCTCTTCCTGGCCGGCCATCAGCCGGAATGCGTCGGGCTCGACCGCCGCGGGCCAGAAGCGGGTCTTGGTGCAGATGGAGCAGTTGCACCGCAGGGTGCCCTGGCTCAGGTCGATGTCGGCTTCGAATCGCACGGCGCCGCAGTGGCAGCCGCCGGTATAGGTCTTTTTCATACGCTGAAAATTCGCAAGGCCATGCGTGATGGGCGTGACGTGCGCGGCGTGCGCAATCTGGCGCCGGAAAGCACCATAGCAAAGGCGGTGCCGGGCTGCTGGCCGCGGGTTATCTGCAGGCGGCTCAGCTCTCGCGCCAGGCCACGCCGTCGAAGCGGCCGCCCGCGCTGGCGAAGAAGTGCACGACGGCGTCGTGGCAGCGCGGCAGCCCGATGCACCACGCGAGCGGGTATTCGTCGACCTGGCCGTTGGACAGCGTGTAGTGCGCAACGCCGTCGCGCGCGGTGTCGCCTTCGGAGGTGAAGCCGGGGTCGCCCGGGTGGCGCAGGTGCATGAGCCAGGCGTCGGGGCCGCTGCGCAGCATGCACAGCGAGGGGCCGTCGGGCACGCACAGCCAGAGTTCGTAGTGCGGCAGATCGGCGTCGAAGCGGGCGAGGGCGGTGCGCAGGGCCTGTGGCGAGGCGACGGCGCGGAGTTCGCCGTTGAGGGTGACGTCGATCACGTCCCAGTCACGCCTTGGGTCACGCGGTGCTGCCGAAGCGCACCGCATTGCGCGCCTTCGCCCGCTCGGCCTCTGCCTCGCGGTCGCGCGGCTCGGCGGTGGTCACCAGCGATTCGAGCAGCCGCGCGGCGGTGGCGGTCACTTCTTCGACCGCGCGCTCGAAGGCTTCCTCGTTGGCGCGCGACGGCACGCTGAAGCCGCTGAGCTTGCGCACGAACTGCAGCGCGGCGGCGCGGATCTCCTGCTCGGTGGCGGGCGGTTCGAAGTTGTAGAGGGTCTTGATGCTGCGGCACATGGGCGCTCTCCGTTCGGCGACGACGTGCGCCCAGTCTAGCGAAGCAGCGCCATCGCGTGGGCGTCGTGGTAGACGCCGTCGATCAGCGTGGCGCGGCGCTGCACGCCCTCGTGCGCGAAGCCGAAGCGCTCGTACAGCGCCTTGGCGTTCAGGTTGTCCGCGCGCACCGACAGCTCGATGCGCGTGAGCCCGCGCGCCCACGACCTGTCGATGGCGGCCTGCAGCAGCCGCGCGCCCAGTCCCTGGTGGCGCGCCTCGGGCAGCAGCGCGATGCCCAGCAGCCCGATGTGGGCACGCGACTGGCCGAACACCGGCGACACGTCGCACCAGCCGACCACTCGCGCGCCGTCGAGTGCCACCACATGCGGGAAGCCGGCTTCGATCAAGCCGCGGTAGAACGCGACCGACCGCTCCAGCGGCGGCGCCTGCATGAGCGCAAGGTACTTGTGCTCGCGCGCCACGATGTCGAGCGCGCGGTGCAGGCTCTCGAAGTGCGACTCGTGCGTCGGAACGATCTCGTGGCTCATGCCGTGCGCTTCTGCAAGACTGTGCCGCCCCCCGCAGCCAGCCGCTCTTCGAGCTGCGCCTTCACCTGCGGCCACTCGTCGTCGATGATGCTGAAGCGCACCGAGTTGCGCTTGCGCCCGTCCGGCATGATGCGCTCGTTGCGCACGACGCCTTCCTGCTTCGCGCCCAGCCGCAGGATGGCCGCGCGCGACTTCGCATTGATCTCGTCGGTGGTGAGCTGCACGCGCACGCACCGCAGTTCCTCGAACGCATGGCGCAGCATCAGGAACTTCGCCTCGGTGTTCACGAAGGTCTTCTGCCACGACGCCGCGATCCAGGTGCTGCCGATTTCCAGCTTGCGGTTGATGCGGTCGATCTTCCAGAAACGCGTGGAGCCGATGACCTGGCTCGTTTCGCGCAGCACGGTGGCGAAGGGCATCACGGTGCCGGCGGCCTGGCCGGCCAGCGCGTTGCCGACGTAGGCATCGACCGTGTCGGCGGATGGAACCACGGTGAACGGGAGGCTCCAGAGTTCGCCGTCGGCAGCGGCGGCAACCAGTGCCGCCGCGTCGGCGGCGAGCAGCGGGCGCAGGAGAAGGCGGGGGCCGGTGAGCGAGGGTGGCGCGAGGGACATGGGCGAAACGATAGCCGATGACGGAACGGGCCCGTCACCGGCCTTCGCTTCGTTCAGCCGAAACGCAGCACCGGCTCCACGGCCAGCGCCACCGCGGCCAGGCGCGCGTCGTCGCCGCGCACCGACGACAGCATGAGCCCCACCGGCAGTTCGC
Organism: Variovorax sp. OK212; assembly: GCF_900112425.1. Lineage (GTDB taxonomy): Bacteria > Pseudomonadota > Gammaproteobacteria > Burkholderiales > Burkholderiaceae_C > Variovorax. Next base: position 890,552 of record NZ_FOLP01000001.1, read on the forward strand.
CCGGCGCGTGGCAGGGCAGGCTGAAGGCGCAGCCGTCGAGCAGGTTGATGGCGAAGGTGTTGCGCAGCAGCAGGCCGTTGGCCTTGAAGAAGGCCGCGTCTTCCGCCAGCGCCGCGATGGGCGGCGCGACGATCGGCACGGTCGGGCACACGAGCGCGTCGAAGCCCTCGATGGCGCGCTCCACGCGGCCGATCCAGTCGCGGCGGCGGTCCTGCATGGCGATGTAGTCGGCGGCGCGCACCTCGGTGCCCAGCGCGATGCGCGCGGCCACGCGGGCGTCGAAGCCCTCGCGTTTGGCCGCGAAGCGTTCGCGGTGCACGGCCGATGCTTCGACGGGCGAGAAGCCGCCGGGCGCGTTGACGGTGGCGATCTCCGCCAGCTCGGCCAGCGTGATGTCGACCACCTGCGCGCCCGCGGCCGACAGCGCCTTCAGCGCGCGGTCGAAGGCCAGCGCCACGGCCGGCTCGATGTCGTCGAACATCAGCGTGCGCGGCACGGCCAGCCGCATGCCCTGCAGGGGGCGGCGGCGCACGGCGAGCGGCGCATCGGCAATGGCCGCGTCGGCGACCAGGCAGTCTTCCACGCTGCGCGCCATGGCGCACACCGTGTCGAGCGAGCGCGCCAGCTCGAAAGCACCGGTGCGCGGCACGCGCGACTGCGTGCTCTTGAAGCCCACCAGCCCGCACAGCGCGGCCGGAATGCGGATGGAGCCGCCCGTGTCCGAGCCCAGCCCGGCCACGGCAAGGCCCAGCGCCACCGACACCGCCGCACCGGACGACGAACCGCCCGGAATGCGCGGCGTGGCCGCATCGGCCGGGTTGCGCGGCGTGCCGTGGTGCGGGTTGATGCCCACGCCGGAGAACGCGAACTCGGTCATGTTGGTCTTGCCCACGATGGCCGCGCCCTGCGTGCGAAGGCGCGCCACGGCCACGGCGTCGTGCGCGGCCGGCGGCTCGCCGGCGCACACGGCGGAGCCGGCCATGGTGGTTTCGCCGGCCACGTCGCAGAGGTCTTTCACCGACACGGGCAGGCCGGCGAGCGCGGGGAGCTCGACGCCGGCCTTGCGCGCTGCGTCGGCATGGCGCGCCGCGGCGCGCGCGGCATCGGCGTACACACGGGTGAACACGTGTGCCGCGGCGGGCTGCGAGGCCGCGTCGAGCACCTGGTCGATCAGCGCCTCGTGCGACAGCTCGCCCCTGGCGATGCGCGCGCGCAGTTCGGAAATGGTGAAGCCGCCGTTCATCACGCCACCACCGGCAGTGCCTGCACCGCATAGCGATGCACGATGCGGCGCTGCAGCTTCGGGTCGTGCAGCTCGATCTCCATCTGCGTGGCCGGGCGGATGCCTTCGCCCTTGGCGTTGGGCAGCGCGCCCAGCGTGCCGCAGGTCATGAAGAGGCCTTCGGGCGCGGCGCCGGCGCCGGGCATGCCGTCGCGCAGCGCGGCCAGCGGGTGGATCGAAGCGAGCGTGCCGCGCTGGTAGTCGACCCAGCGGCCGTCTTCCAGGATGCGCGAGCGCAGCTCCAGCGTGTCCTGGTGCGACTGCACGTCGCTCCAGCGCCAGGCCGTCTCGGCCACGGGCTTGGCGCACATCTGCTTGGACACGGCCACCGAGTAGCTCTCCACCTGGCGGTCGGTGTGGTCCGAGGCCACGCTCAGCCACCACTCGCCCTGCGAGAAGAAGAACACGGGCTCGGCTTCGCCGGAGCTCTGTTCGCCCAGGGCCTCGATGGCGGGCGATTGCGTCAGCAGCTGGGCCGCCACGCGGTAGTACAGCGGCACGCTCGACGGGCGCGGCACGCCGATGGCGGCCAGCTCCTCGATGTGGTGCTCGATGGCCGCGGTGTCGCGGCCGGTCCAGCCCGCCACCACCAGCGCGCGGGGCGCGACGGTGTGCAGGGCGGTGGAGCGCGTGCCGTCGGCGGCGACGCTCTCGCAGGCGAAGTTCAGGCGTTGCATGGTCGTTTCGATGTGCATCTCAGGTCTCCAGCGGGCGCTTGGCGGTTTCGCGGGCCACCACCAGGGCGACCAGCGTCAGGGCCAGTGCGGCCACCACGTAGAACGACACGGCCAGCGTGCTGCCCCACGACTTGAACAGGCTGGCGATGATCAGCGGCGCGAAGCCGCCGCCCAGGATGCCGGCCAGCGTGTAGGCCAGCGAGGCGCCCGCATAGCGCACGCGGCCGGGGAACTGCTCGGTCACGAAGGCGGCCTGCGGGCCGTACATCATGGCGTGGATCAGCAGGCCGACCACCACCGCCGCGCAGATGGCGACCGGGTGCGCGCTGTCCATCAGCACGAAGAACACGAAGGCCCACACCATGCCCAGCAGCGCGCCGGCAATGTAGACCGGCCGGCGGCCGATGCGGTCGGACAGCCCGCCGAACCACGGCACCGCAATGGCGTTGCAAGCCGCGCCGATCATCGTGGCGGTGAGCGCCAGCGGACGCGACAGGTGCAGCACCGTCGTCACGTAGGTCAGCGTGAACACCACCACCAGCGCGTACAGCACGTCGGAGCCGATGCGCGAGCCGCCGGCCACCAGCAGGCTGCGCCAGTGCTGCGTGAACACTTCCTTGATGGGGGTCTTGGCGGTGGCCTTCTTCTGTTCCATCTCGAGGAACACGGGCGTCTCGTCCACGCCGCGGCGCAGCCACAGGCCGAACAGCACCAGCGCCACGCTGGAGATCAGCGGCAGGCGCCAGCCCCAGGCCTGGAATTCTTCCGGGCTCAGCCAGGCCGACACGATGGCGATGAAGCCCGTGCCGATCAGCGTGCCGCACGACGGGCCGACCTGCGTGAACGAGGCGTTGCGCCCGCGCTCGTCGCTCTTGCCGTGTTCCATCGACAGCAGCACCGCGCCGGCCCATTCGCCGCCGAGCGCCACGCCCTGCACGAAGCGCAAGGCCACCAGCGCCACGGGCGCCCAGATGCCCCAGCTCGCGTAGGTGGGCAACAGGCCCATCAGGCCGGTGGAAATGCCCATGATGACCAGCGTGGCCACCAGCACGAAGCGCCGGCCGAGCCGGTCGCCGAGGTGGCCGAACACCACGCCGCCCAGCGGGCGCGAGATGTAGCCGACCGCGTAGGTCGAGAAGGCCAGGATGGTGCCGGTCAGCGGGTCGAACGAGGGGAAGAACACCGCGTTGAAGACCAGCGCGGCCATGATGTTGTAGACGGTGAAGTCGTACCACTCCAGCGTGGTGCCGATCGAGCTGGCCATGGCCAGGCGGCCCATTCTGGGCGCGGCATGCGAAGCGGGCGCTGTGCCCGGCGCGGCCTTGGTGGGAAGAACATGTTCGGTCATCGGAATACCTTGGTTCGGTGAAGACACGGGGGTCGGGTCAGGCCAGCTCGGCCGCGCCCAGCTTCCAGCCGAGTGCGAGCAGCCAGCCGGTGGCGGGGTCGGTGTCGAAGGCGGCGGCCGCCGTGGCACGGGCGGTGCGCGCGGCGTGGGCGTTGCTGGCTTCGATCACCAGCATCGGCTGCAGCACGCGGCCTTCGGTGGATTCGCGCGGCAGGGGCGTGCTCAGCGCGGTGTCGGGCACGAGCAGGTACGACTGCACGAAGCCTGCCTGCTCGGCGAGCGCCTGGCCGACGCGTGCGGCATGGGCCGCGAGCGCTTCGGCATCGGCCGCCGCGGCCAACGGCAGCACCACGGCATGGCTGCCGCTGCCGAAGCCGGTGACGGCGCGCACGGCGCACACGCGGCGCATCGGCTGGCGCATGCGGTCCAGGTTGGCGATGGACCAGGGCGTCTGCTTCTCGAACGCGGCGCGGTAGCCGGCGGAGCCGAACACGGCCAGCGATTCGGTGCGGTACAGGCCCAGGTATCGGCGCCCGCCCTCGAGCGAGGAATAGCGCGCGCCCGACAGGAAACCGGGAATGCGCACGCGCTCTTCCACGTGTTCGCGGTCGTACCAGCGGTTGTAGTCGGCGTCGTCGGCCGCGTCGACATCGGAGGCGACGAACAGCATGCCGTACACAGCCGGGGCCACGGCCGCGGCGTCGGTGTCAGGGGCGAAAGAGTCGGAAGTGGTCATGGCGGCGGAGGAGCGGGCGGGCCTTCGAAAAATGAAGGCGCGATCTTCCGTCGCAGGGTGCTGCTGTCACAAACGAGTTTTTCTGGGCGATAGCCACAAGAATTACTGGCCCCTTCCTGGGGCGGAAACGCCCCAATTCGAGGGTTAACCCTCTGAAGCCCCGCTCCAGGTTGGTGCGATTGCAGAGGTCGTGAACTGGTCGGAGGCCCGGCAGGCCAGTTCGGCCACGAGCCGGATGGCGTCGGAGTCGGCCGCTTCCAGATGGCTCACCACCAGCCGTTGCGGCGAGATGAGCGCGTCGCACGCGATGATGCGAACGTCGCCGCTGGCCACGTACTCGTACACCGGCGGCAGCGGCACCAGCGCGTTGCCGAAACCGGCCTTCACCAGCCGCGCCAGCGCGGAGATCGAACTCACGCAGTGCACCTTGCCCAGCGGAATGCCCACCGCGCGGTACAGGTTCTTCAGCGCCTCGTGCGGTTGCGAGCCCGGGCTCATGGTCAGCACGGGCTGGCGCAGCAGCTGGTCGACGGTCTGCGTGGCCTCGGCGCCTTGCGGGCCGACCCAGCCCATGGGCATGGGCAGGCAGGGCGTGCTCACGATGCCCGCGCCGGCGATGTGGTCGGTCTGCAGCGCGATGTCCAGCGCGCCTTCGCGCAGGCCGCGGTGCAGCGCCAGCGTGGTCTCGGAGGTCAGTTGCACCTCGATGCCCGGGTAGGTGGAGCGCAGGTTGGTGAGAAAGCCCAGCAGCCAGGTGTGCACCACGGTCTCGATGGCGCCGATGCGCACCAGCCCCAGCAGGTCTTCGCGCGGGCGCCCCAGCGAGACGATTTCGCGGCGCAGTTCGAGCAGCCGCTCGCCGTAGTCCATGAGCCGCACGCCCACCGGCGTGAGCCGCAGCTCGCGCGCATCGCGCTCGAACAGGCGCGCGCCGATGTCTTCTTCGAGCGAGGCGACGCGGTTGGACACCGCCGCCTGCGTGATGTGGAGCCGGTCGCTGGCCGCGCGGAAGCTGCCGAGGCGTGCGGCCCAGAGGAAGGCTTCGACAAATCTTGTATTCATGAGGGCACCTGCGGGGCATTTTGCCGGTATTCATGCCGGCACTGCATTGCCTTGCATTGCGTTGCGTGGCGCAGGGGCCCGCGGGGTTACAGCGCGCCCAGATCGGCCAGCAGCGCACGGCCGATGGTCAGGCGCTTGGGCGCGTCGTCGTCGCTGTGCATGTCGAGGTTGAGCGCGAAGCTCTTCACGCCCCCTTGCGCATCGGCGACCCAGCCCACCCACCAGCCCATCGACACCGGCGGCTTGTGGTACCAGCCGGTCTTGGCATGCAGCGCGTGCGTGGCGGTCTTCTCGACGAGGGTGATGTCGTGCACCATCTCCTGCGCGCGCGCCGACAGCGGCAGCTGCTTCAGGGCCAGCTGCGCCAGAAAGCGCGCCTGCTCGATGGCCGAGATCTTCAGCGGGCCGTCGAGCCAGAAGCGGTCGACCGCCGGGCCCAGCGCCTCGTTGCCGTAGTGCAGCCGTGCGATCCATTCGTTCATGCGCGCCATGCCGATGCGGCGCGCCACGCCCTGGTACACCGGCAGGTTCGACACGCGGATGGCGTCGCGCAGGTTCATGTCGCGTTCCCATTCCTTGCGGCGCTGGGGTTTGCCGCCGCAGGGCAGCACCTCGTCGATGTCCTTCACCGCGCCGGTCTCCAGTGCGATCAGGCTGTTGGGAATCTTGTAGGTCGAGGCGGGAACGAAGCGCTGGGCCGCGCGCTTGCCGTTGACCACCGTGAGCTTCGACGTGGCGGTGTCGAGCAGCGCGAAGGTGCCGGGCGTGCCCGCGGCGGTGAAGTGGCGGGCGAGGTCCGCGCGTTCTTCGATGGCGGCGTCGGGCGTGGCGCCCGCGTGGGCGAAGCCGGCGTGCCACGAGGCGGCGAATGCGGCGGCGGCGCTGCCGCCGCGCACCAGCAGGGCGCGGCGTTGCTGGTCGGGTCTGGAAGAAAGCATGGCGTGAAAAGCGGGTGCGCAAGTGATGACGCCGCGAATCATCCGGCGGGCCGCGCGCAAGGACAACGCGGGCGGCGGTGCGCATCGTCACCGCCGTAACCGGCGTAACCGCCGCGCTGGCCGTGGACGGGACGGCGTCGGGCTAAGCGTCTCTCAACTGACGAACGACCGCCGCCAGGAATGCCCGGCACGCAGCCTCCGACGCCTTGCCGCCAAGGATGTCCCCGACCTGCTGCGTGGGGTGCGCAAGCTCCAGTTCGATCTCTTCGGCGAATGCCGCCAGTGCCTCGGGCGTGCGGCCCTGTCGCAGCGATTCGGCGATGCGCGGCGCTTCCGTCAGCGGCGCCGGCTCGAAGAGCACGCCATAGAGCGCGAGGCTGACGGGATGGCCCCACCGGTAGGTCAGCGCGCCGCCACGCTTGCGCGCAAAGTGGCGGCGGCACGACGGGCATTCGAAGAACGCCGTCGTCGCCGTCGATTCGGCGAGCCCGCGCAGCGCCATCGACCCGCAGCGCGGGCAGGCCGTGGCAACGCCGGCGGTGTGCTGCGGGGCGGTGGCCACGCGGCGGCTAGGCGCCCATCGAGTAGAAGAACTCTTCGCGCACGATGGCGCCGTCTTTCACCGTGTACAGGCCCGCTTCTTCCATCTTGAAACGCTGGCCCGTGGGCTTGAGCGTGACGTCGAACTCGAAGCCGACGATGAAGCGGTCGTCATGCGGCCAGGGGCCGGTGATCTTGGCCGAATGCACCTCGTGGTTGTCGGTCCACCACTTGCCCTTGGCCTCGATGGCCGCCAGGCCGACGGCCTCGCGCTGCCCGCCGGGCGGCGCGCCTGCCTCGACGCTCACGGCGTCGTCGGCATACAGCGCTCTGGCGTCCTGGAATTTCCCTTGCCGGCACAGCGCGACAAGCTGGTTCGCGATCTCCATCGTGGTCATGGGCTTTCTCCTGAGGAAGAGGGGAGGGCAGTTTAGGCCGATGCGTGCTTCAAAGCGCGTTCAACACTGCCTGCATCGCGGTCAGCCGCGCCTGGTTCTCGTCGGCGTGCGGCCAGGCGGGTTGCTGCGTACGGGCGCGCTCGTTCAGCGCCAGCTGGCACGCGATGGCGGCCAGCGCCTCGTCGCGCATGCCGGGGTCGACCTCGCCCGTGATCTTGAGCTGCCCGAAGGCCGTTGCCACGCGCGCGCGGCATTCGGACAGCAGGTAGGTTTCGTGCATGTCTTCCTTGGCGAGCCACTTCTCGCGCACGTCGGCGTCGGCGCGGTGCATGGATTTGGGTACGCCGAAGTCCCAGTCGGCGAGCATCTCCTTGAGGAAGCCCGCGACCTTGTTGTTCTTGCCGCCGTCGCGGTACCAGTCTTCCAGCGACGACAGCGTGTCGTTGCCGTCGTCGCTGCCGAAGGGGCTGAAGTCGTCGGCGACGTCGTAGTAGAAGTCGTCGGCGGCGAGCGCCACGAAGCGGGGGTGGCTGGTCTCGCGGGCGAGGCCTTCTTCAGGGTCGTCGAAATGGTGGGTCATGGGGTGGCTCCGGGTGGAATGGACATGCAGATGAAAAGCTAGGCGCGGCCCGCACCACTCGCGTGGCGGCGCAACACCCAGCCCAGTGAAAACACATACCGGCTGCCGCCCACCACCCGCGTCACGCTGTGCACGCAGGCGTCGGGGCGAAACAGCTTGATGCGCCGTGTCTCGAAGATCGGATCGGCGCACACGAACTCGCCGCCCGAGCGCGGCGACTTCAGCACGACGTTGAGCCGGTAGTGCCGCCCGGCCTGCACCGGGTCGGTGTGCGGCGGAATTTCCGAGCCTTCGGGGTAGCGGATGAGGTAGCTGTCGAACGGCAGCGGCCAGCGCGCGGTGGCCAGCAGCATCTTGTCGTAGCCCGTGCCCTGGCGGCCGCGCTGCCAGCGGAAGGCTTGCGAGAGGTAGCTTCGAAGGCTCATGCCGGAAGGCGCGGCGCCTCCACGCCGTAAAGGTGCGCGGCGAACTCGTACTTGTATTCGTTGTCGCCGGCATAGGCCAGCGCGATCTTGCCGGTCCAGGTGACGTTGAAGCGCTCGGTGCCCGCGATGCGGTCGAACCGGATGCGGTGCGCCGCCGCGGCGTCGTGGCCCAGCAGGTAGATGTGGAAGAAGTTCTGCTCGATGTCCTCGGGCGGCGGGTCGTCCACCACGATCTCGAGGCCGTCGAGCATGTCCAGGCTGTAGTCGGCCGCCGCGCACACGGCAAGGCCGTCGCCCGCGCCCCAGTGGGTGGAGGAGAGCGTGCAGCGGTGGTAGTTGGTCCATACGCCCACCGATTGCCAGTCGCCGATGTACTCGCCGTCTTCGGTTTCGTCCTCTTCCTCGGGGTCTTCGATTTCGCGCTCGGCCTCGTAGTCGTCGCTGCGCAGGTGCAGGTCGAAGCGCACCTGGCCGTCGCGCACCGCTGCCGTCCAGCGGAATTCCTTGACGGGATGGCCCTCGGGCCACGGGTTGCCGGTGAAGAAGATGCGGTCCTGGTTCATGGTGCGGTGTGGGTGACGGCCGTCATGGCGGCGGGTTGGATCAGGTCCCACTTGTTTCCGCAGAGGTCCTGGAAGACCGCCACGGTGCCATGCGGCTCGTGGCGCGGCTCTTCGAGAAAGCGCACGCCGTGGGACGCCATGTGGGCATGGTCGCAGGCGAAGTTCGAGGTGTGCAGGAACAGGAACACGCGCCCGCCGGCCTGCTTGCCGACGGCGGCTTCCTGCTCGTCGGTGACGGCCTTCGCCAGCAGCAGCGCGGCGCCCGCGTTGCCGGTGCTCTGCGAGGGCGCGACCACCACCCAGCGCTTGCCCGGGCCGCGCGGCGTGTCTTCGACGAGGTCGAAGCGCAGCGCCTGCGTGAAGAAGCGGATGGCTTCGTCGTACTCGCGCACGAGGAGGGTGACGGTGGCGAGGTGGCGCGTGAGGGGGGAAGGGGTCATGGCGTCATTGCCCGGAGGTTCTTTCATCGCGTGTGCGAGGAGCGCGCCTGCGCATACTGCGCGACCCATTCCGCCTGCGTCGGCGTGTCCGGCACGCCGACGCCACGCGAGCGGCTCAGCAGCGGGAAGATGTCCTTGCCCGCAACGCCCAGCGTGTGGAGCAGCGCACCGGCGATCAGGCCCGTGCGGCCGATGCCTGCCCGGCAGTGGATCGCGACGGCTTTCCCGCCGACGATCTCGGCGTTCAGTTCGGTGACCAGCGCGGCAGCCTCCTGGCGAGACTTCGGCGTGCCGCGGTCCGGAATAGGGAAGTGCAGGAAGGCGATGCCGTGTTCGGCGCAGAGCGCCGGCTCTTCCTTGAGCTCGAGTTCGCGGATCTCATGCGATTCGAGCAGGCAGACCACCATGCCGAGGTGCGCGCGTTGCCAGGCGGCGACTTCCTCGCGCAGCGCGTCACCGCCGCGTGGACGCGCCATCAGTCCCAGCCGGTGCGGCGCGATGTCGCGGACCCAGTGAATGGGCGTTTCGAACATGGCTTCGCAGATCCTTCAGTCGATCCGGGACGCCGCGCTCAGGAAAACACGATCGCCGTCTTGTGCGCAATGCTCAGGCGCGCCATCTCATACAGCAGCAACCACGAGGCGTACTCGCGGGACAGCCCTTCGTCGTCTTCTGCTTCTTCTTTTTCGGCCAAGGCGTCGATGCGTGCAGCCTCTTCATCGGACAGGTCACCGTCGGTCAATGCAATGCCCAGCGCGGGCGCGACCTGCACCAGCTCGTCGCGCAGCCGGTAGGACGAGCCGAGCATGCCGCCCGTCAGCGCCTCTTCTTCCGATTCGGACTCGGAGAACAGCACGTCCTCGAACTCGACCGGCACGTAGAAGCCTTCGGCGTCCGAGTGGCAGATGAGGTGGCTTTCGGCCACGTCGAGCGCGGCCTGGATGGCGGGGTCTTCCGAGGGGTCGACACCGTCTTCCACCGGCGTCGCCTTCCAGCCCGGCGTCACCACGCTGTGCGCGTAGGCGCGGCGCAGGTAGTGGATGAACGCGTACGGAAACCCGTCGAGCGAGGCCCGCGAATCCAGCGCCGGCAGTTCGCGCGGCTCGGCGTGCGGCGGCAGGCCCGCCGCCGCCAGCACCTGGTTCACGATCTCGAAGTCGCCTTCGAACCACTCGGCCCCCTCGGGGTCGTTCGCTAGAAAGTCGGCAAGCGTGCCGACGCTGATGGCCAAGCCCATGGCGGTTCCTCTTTTTCCTTGTTGTCGTCGGTCGGGGTCGGCTTACTTCGCCGCCTCCACCTTCACCCGCGCGTTCGGCGTCTCGCCGAACATCTCGGGCGCGTACATCGCTTCCACGCGGCTCGGCGGCAGCGCGAAGTCGCCGACGTTGTTCAGGCGCACCGTGTATTCCATCTTCACCACGCCCTTGGGCAGGTACTCGTAGTAGCTGCGGAAGGCCTCGAAGCTGCGTTCCTCGAAGGCCGGCCAGCCGGCGCCGCTCTTCTTCTCGCCCTGCGTGGCGATCTGCGAGTCGCGGCCCAGGCCGCTGCCCAGGATGGTGGCGCCGCCCGGCACCGGGTCGCTGATGACCACCCACGTCATGTCGGTGCTGGCGTTCACCTCCAGCGTCACGCGCAGCACGTCGCCGCGCGTGTACTTGCCGGCGGTGGCCTGCTCGACCGGGGTGATGGTCTTCTTGATGGCGTAGCCCGCCGCGAACGGTGCCTTCAGCTGCACGGCGGCAATCGACTGCAGCGTGAGCCACGGCTTGCCGGTGCCTTGCTGCGTCACCAGCAGCGTGTCGCGCACCGGTGCGCCCGAAGGCGCGTTCGATGAAGTGGCCCACGGCAGGAACATCGTGTTGTTCTTCAGGTTGCCCGGCGAGGCCGGCGCGCCGAAGAAGGTGGTCTGGTTCGGTGCACCGGCGGCGTCGCTGGTCTTCACGCGTTCGACGCGGCTCCAGTCGACCTGCGCCTTGGCGGCGCCGAGCGTGGCGGCGGTGATGCCGGCCACCGGCGTGCTCTCGAACACCTTGCTGAATTTCTCCAGCGCCAGTCCGCCCCACAGGTTGGCGGTGGTGGTGTGCCAGGCGCCGTTCTGCTGGCGGCCGATGAAGCCGTTGGCGAGCTTGCCGATGTCGTCCTTCCACGCCGGATCGTCCATCACGCTGAGCAGCAGGCGGGCGGTGTTGACGTCTCCGTTGGTCATCAGCCACCACCAGTAGTCGTCCTGCTCGGTGCTGAAGATCAGCTTGGTGCCCTGGTACGACAACCGTGCCTTCAGCACATTGTTGGCCTCTTCCAGGCGCTGCTGGCGCTGCGGCACGTCGTTCACGCGCTTCAGGATGTTGAGCCAGTCGATCACCGCGCTGGTGGGCCACTGGTTCGGCGCGATGGTGATGCTGCCGAGCATGCTGCCCTTGGCCTTGCCGTAGCGCGAGAGCGCCTCGAGCGCGGCGAGCTTGCGCACGTCCAGGTCCTTGCGCGGGCTCCAGAACTCGCGCGTGATGCGGCCTTCGACGAAGGCGATCAGGCCCGACTCCATCGGCGCGCGAATGTCGTCGGCCAGCGCGAAGGCGGGGTCAAGCGAAGCGGCTTCGCTGGTGGCCGCGAGCAGGTACGAGGTGAGGATGTCGCTGCCGCGGTTGGCCTCGCCGTCGCGCGGCGGGAAGTAGCTGGCCAGGCCGTCGCTGTCCAGGTACGTCGGCAACGTGGCCAGCACGCCCTGCCACATCTTCGCGTCGCGCAGGCCGACCGACTTGCTGGTCTTCTGCTCGAGGCAGATGAACGGGTAGTTGGCGAACCAGTCGCGCACGCCCGGCAGGCCTTCGGCCAGCCTGGGCTGCAGCGACATCTTCAGGCCGCCACGCCCGGGCAGGGCGTCGGCGGGCGGCGCCACGTCGAGCGTGAACGGACCGTCGACCTGCACCAGCGTGGCCTGCTGCACCGTGAGCGGCACCGAAGGCACGATGCGCTGGCGCACCTTGAGCGCGTCGCGTGCGCCGCCGATGGTGTCCTTGGCCTCGATCTCCCACAGGATGGCTTCGGCGCGCGTCTGCGCGAGCTGCGCGGGCGCGGTCACGGTCCATGCCACTTCGCGCGCCTCGCCGGCCGGGATGTCCACGGTCTGCGGCTCCAGCGTGAGCAGGGTGGCGCGAGGCGTGGCCTCGACCTTCATGGGCTTCTGCGTGGTGTTGCGCAGCGTGATCTGGGCGCGGAACTGGTCGTCCTCGCGCACCAGCGGCGGCAGGCCGCTGATGATCTGCAGGTCCTGCGTGGCCTGGATGCTGGTCTGCCCGGTGCCGAACAGGCTGGTGCCCGAGTCGGCCACGGCCACGATCTTGAAGGTGGTGAGCGCGTCGTTCAGCGGCACCGTCACCACGGCCTGGCCGTTGGCGTCGAGCACCACCTTCGGGTTCCACACCAGCAGGGTCTCCAGCAGCTCGCGCGTCTGGCCCTTGCCGCCGCCGCCGCCGGCGGGCACGGCCTTGCGGCCGTAGTGGCGCCGGCCGACGATTTCCATCTGCGCGGTGGAGGTGCTCACGCCCCAGCTGCGGCGTTGCAGCATGGCGTTCAGCAGGTTCCAGCTGTCGTTGGGCATCAGCTCCAGCAACGCCTGGTCGACCGCGGCCAGCGCCACTTCGGCACCGGCGGCGGGCTTGCCGTCGGGCAGCTTGGCGCTGATGGTGATCTGCGCCTTGCTGCGAATGGGGTAGCTGGGCTTGTCGCTGGTCACCTTCACGTCGAGCTGGTGGGCCTGCGTGCCCACGCGGATCTCGGCCATGCCCAGGCGGTAGGCGGGCTTGCTCAGGTCGACCATGGCGGTGGGCGCCACGTATTCCTTGCCTTCGTACCAGAAGGCCGTCCACCACTCGCGCGGCGACTTGAAGCCCCAGGTGAAGAAGCTGTACCACGGCACTTCGCGCAGGCGCCCGCGCAGGGCGAGCACGCTCACGTAGGCGTTGGGGCCCCATTCGGGCTTGACCTGCAGGGTGACGGTCGGGTCCTTGCCGTCGAGCTGCACCACGTGCGTCTCGATGATGCCTTCGCGTTCGACGGCCACCAGCGCGGTGGCGAAGCGGAACGGGCTGCGCACCTGGAACTTGGCGACCTCGCCGGGCTGGTAGCTCTTCTTCTCGGGCAGCACGTCGATGCGGTCGTTGTCCTCGCCGCCGAACCAGAGTTCGCCCTGCTTGGTCACGTAGACCGAGCTCACGGCCTTGGCGTCGCGCCCGTCGCTGTCGGTGGCGCTGGCGATCAGTTCGACTTCGCCGGCTTCCTTCAGCTCCGACTCGCACAGCAGCAGGCCGCGCGCGTCGCTCTTGCCGCTGCACACGGTGCCGATGTCCTTGGTCTCGGTCTTGTTGTCGTAGGTGTAGAAGCCGCCCACCATGCGCTTGCGGCTGGTGGTGGTGATGCGCGCCACGGCGCGCACGTTGAGGGTCACGTTGGCCTGGGGCTTGCCCGTGAGGTCGAGCGCGAGCGCCTGGAACTTCAGCTTCTGGCTGGTCGAGACCCAGCCTTCGGTCTTGATGCCGGCAATGACGGAGGCCGGCCACAGCGTCTGCGTGCTGCGGATGGTCTGCACCTCGCCGTTCGGGTCGGCGTAGGTGGCTTCGAGCAGCAGCTCGCGCGCGGACTTGACCTTGGGCACCTTGTCGATGGTGACCTTGCCGGCGCCGTCCTTGTTCAGCGTGACGGGCAGCTTGTCGGCGATCACGCGGGTGTCGTTCACGCTGTTGAGGTCTTCTTCGCCGGCGCCGGTGTCCCCGGCGGCGGTGGCCGCCTCGGTGCCGTCGCCCTGCGTGGCGCGCGGCGGGTTGAAGCTGAAGGCGTCGTAGTCGGAGAAGCTCAGGCTCTTGCCGCGCACCATGGCCGACACGCGCACCGGCAGGTTGGCGGCGCCGCCGCCGGCCACGTAGTTGATCTGCACGTCGGCCGGCACGCTGGTGGCGGCCACCAGCGGCTTCTTCTCGGTGGGCGAGATGCGGCCTTCGAGCACGGGCAGGCGGAATTCCTCGACGCGGAACACGCCGGTGCTGAAGCTGCGGGCGTAGCCCTCGTCGCCGTCACCTTCGTTGTCGTTGTCTGCGTTGGCGTCCTTGCCGCCGCCGGTGCGCAGCACCACCTGGTACACGCCGAGCTTGGCGGCGGGCGGAATGGGGAAGGTGTTCTCCGCGCTCAGGCCGCCGGTGGCGGTCTTGCGCCAGTTCAGCGGCTGGGTGAAGCGCTGGCCGCTGCCCACGTGGGTGATGACCAGCGTGTCGGGGCGGTTCTCGGGCAGGCCGAAACCCTTGCTGGTCTGGGTGCGGATCAGGCTCTTCATCGACACCGTTTCGCCGGCGCGCAGCAGCGTGCGGTCGAAGATGGTGTGGGCGATGCGGTCGGGCTCGGCCTGCATGTTGGTCGGCACGTTGAAGCGCCAGGGCTCGATGCCGCGCTGCCAGTCGCTCCAGGTGAAGGCGAGGTCTTCGACGCCCTTCTCGTCCTTGGCGCGGGCGCTGACGAACCAGGCGGCCGTGTCGTATTCGTTCGGGCCGTTGCACGACGGTGCCTGCGGCGCGATGCCGTTGAGCATGACGATGCCGTTGGCGTCGGTGGTGCCGGTGGCCACGGCCTTGCCGTCGCAGCCGGACACGCGCACTTCGGCGCCGGCCACGACCTTGCCCTTGTCCAGCGTGGTGACCCAGGCCATCGAGTTCTCGCGGCCCAGCTTGAAGTGCACGGCCAGGTTGGTGGCCAGCGCGGTGGTGCGCACGTACATCGTGCGCCCGGCGTTGTAGCGTTCGTCGAGCAGCGCTTCACCGAGCTTCTGCGAGGCGATTTCCAGCACGTGGAAGCCCGGCGTGAGCGGGATGCCGATGACTTCGAACGGGCGCGGATCGCCCGCGTCCGACTTGGGCATGTCCAGCGTCTTCACGCCGGTCTGGCCGCCCAGCAGCGACAGCATGCGCGTTTGCAGCGAGGTGCGGTCGTCCTTGTCGATGACCGGGGGCAGCGGGCCCTTGACGTCCTTGCGCGCCTGTTCGCGCGAGATGCTGAAGCTGTCGTAGCGGCGCACCTTGCGGAACCACGCGATGATTTCCGCGTCGGTCTTCGGGTTCATGTCGCTCACCTTGCCGGGCGTGAGGGCCTGCACCATCAGCTGCGGCTCCACGCGGCGCACGGTGACCGGCATCATGGCCGGGGTGTCGGGCTCGGCCAGGCGCTCGACCACGCCGAAGGGCGAGGCGGCGAACTTGGCCAGCGGCGGCATCATGCCGGTCGCCACCTTCAGCGGGAAGCTGCCGGGCGAGGCCAGCGGGCGGCCCGAGGCGTCCTCGAACTTGGAGGGCAGCTCGATGCTGAACTGCGCGCTCTCGGCCAGCGGCGGACCGAAGTACACGCTGCTGACCACGTCGTCGTCGCTCTGCGCGCCGCTGTCGTTGGCGATCTGGGCCTTGGTGGTCTCGTCCTTGCCCTTGAGCACGATCTGCGAAGCGAGCTTGCGCGTGACCGGCGCGTTGAACTCGAGCTGCATCGGGCGCAGCGGCAGGCAGGCGGCCTGCGCGTTCTCGCGCTCGCAGGTGAACGACACCGCGAAGGGTTCGCGCACCTGGAATTCGATGCGGCGCTCCACGTTGTTGGCCACGCCCGACGGCGTGGCCACGCCCTTGCCGTAGACCACCTGCATCTTGGCGCCCGGCGTCAGCGTGCGGTTGCACTGCATGGTGATGAAGCGCAGCGGGTCTTTCTCGGCCGCCTTGTCGCGGCCGAAGGCCTTCAGCAGGCCGGCGCGCTGCTCGCCGTCGAGCAGCTTGGCCGGAATGCGCTCGCCCACGCCGTCGGCCGTGCACCAGACGTTCTGGCGCACGCTGTCCAGCGTGGCCGCGCCGTTGAGCTCGAGCATGAACATCTGCTGCTCGTCGATGCGGCTGTAGCTGCCCGGCATGTAGTTGCGCACGAACGGGCCGCCGCTGTTGAACTGGTAGCGCTCGGGCCCGGTCAGCTCGCCGCCGGCGCTGGGCTTGAAGGTGGGAACGCGGGTGACCGTGCAGCGCACGCCGGGCGGCAGGTCGTTCTCGAAGTCGTAGACCCAGGCCTTGGCGTCGGTCCAGCGGCCGGTGCCCTTGCCGGCCTGCGCGTCGTTGCAGCTCACGGTGAGGGGGGCGGGGGCTTTCGGGTCGCCGAAATTGACGGCGGCCTGGTCGAACTTGGCGACGATCTGGCGCACGCGCGCGACCTCGCCTTGCGGGGTCAGGCTGGTGATCTGGAGGGCAAAGCCCGGGCCGGCCATGAGGGCGCCGCCGGCCAGGAGCAATGTTGGAAGGAAACGGTTCACTTTTTTGTATCTCCACCTAAGGCAGCGCGCAGCGTAGCCGATTTGCACGACGGTTCGTCAGTGCCAAGCGTCATGTCCGCCGGACTTCTTACAATCGAAGGCTGTCTTGCGTGCGCCGCGCAGACCGCCACCAAGACCTTGCCGCCGACCGATGAAACGCTACTGGGAAATAGACGCCTTGCGCGGGCTGATGCTCGTGCTGATGACCGTCACCCATCTGCCGACCCGGCTCACGGATCCGCTGGGCCAGCCTTTCGGTTTCGTGTCGGCCGCCGAGGGCTTCGTGCTGCTGTCGGCCTTCGTGGCCGGGCTGGTGTACAGCCGCATCGGCTACGTGCGCGGGGTCGACTCGATGCGCCAGGCCTTCTGGCGGCGCGTGCTGAAGGTCTACCTGTGCCAGGCGGCGATCCTGCTGTTCCTGTTCACGGTGATCGCCGCGGTGGGCCTGCACATCGACCAGCCGGCCGTGAAGAACCTGGTGTCGTACTACCTGGCGGAGCCGCGCGACGGCTTCCTGTTCGGGCTGCTGCTCATCTACGAGCCGGCGCTGCTCGACATCCTGCCGATGTACATCTTTTTCATGCTTCTGAGCCCCTGGGTGCTGGCCTTCGCCATGCGCCACGGCTGGAACTGGGTGATGGTGGTGAGCGCCACCGTGTGGGCGGCGGCGCAGTTCGGGCTCAGCGAATGGGTCTACGGGCTGGCCGTGCAGCACCTGGGCGTGCCGGTGCCGTTCCACGAGATGGGCGCGTTCAACACCTACGCCTGGCAGTTCCTGTGGTTCTCGGGGCTGTGCATCGGCGCCACGCGCAACACGCCCGGCATGAAGCCGCTGCGTTTTCCGGCGTGGCTGCTGGTGCTGGCCGCGGGCGTTGCGCTGTACGGGCTGTACTGGCGCCACCACGGCATCAACGGGCAGGCGCCGTTCGGCGGCGACATCGAGCTGAACCTGCTGTTCGACAAATGGCAGCTCGGGCCGCTGCGGCTGGTGAACCTGGTGGCGCTGGGCATCCTGGCGGTGCGCTTCGGGCCCTGGCTGATGCGGCTCGTTCCGCGGCTGCGCTGGCTGGAGGCGATGGGCTCGGCCTCGCTGCCGGTGTTCTGCGCGCACCTGGTGGCGGTGCTGCTGGTGCTGGCCTTCTACGGCGACAGCCAGACCGCGCGGCCCTGGTGGGGCGACGGCCTGCTGCTGGTGGTGGTGTTCGCGGGGATGTACTTTGTCGCGCGCTTCACGCGCGGGGCGGACGTGCCGCCGCCCGCGGACGATGTGCCGACGCAGCCGGCACGGGCCTGAAAACCGTCGAGGGCTCGAGCCCGCGAGGCCCGATCAGGGCAGGGAGGCGGTCGGCGCCGGCGCGATGCTCGGCAGGTGCGGCGCGATCACCGCGTGCCACAGCCGGTAACCCTCGTCGGTCATGTGCAGCTTGTCGCCGCGGAACAGCTCCGGGCGCGGGCGGCCGTCGGCGCCGAGCATCGGCGTGTAGATGTCGATGAACTCGCTGTTCGGCAGCAGGTTGAGGTAGGCCGAAATCACGTGGTTGGTCTCGCGGATCTGCGGCATCAGCTGCTCGCGCGAGGGGCTGGGCTTGACCGAGACGAAGCTGATGCGGGTGTCGGGCAGCTCGGCGCGCACCGCGTTGGCGAAGCGCGCGAAGCTGTCGAGCACCTGCAGCGGCGTGCGGCCTTCGGCCAGGTCGTTGTCGCCCGCGTACACCACCACCTGGCGCGGCTTGTAGCGCACCACGAGGTCGCGCGCGAACAGGCTGCAGTCGTTCAGCGTGGAGCCGCCGAAGCCGCGGTTGACCACGCCGCCGGGCACGCGCGGGAAGTCCTGCGCCAGCCGCGTCCACATGCGCACGGTGGAACTGCCGACGAACACCACGCCGCCCGGGCCGGGAAAGCGCTCCTGGTCGGCACGCGCGAAGGCGGCCAGTTCGTTGTGCCAGCGCTCCTTGGCGGCGAGGTAGTCGCGCGCGGCCGAGGCCTCGGCCGCGGCCGTCTCGGATTCCTGGGGGAAAAAGGAGGAGGTGGACTGCGCGTGCGCGGCGAGCGCCGCCGTGAGCAGCGCGACCGTGGCGACCGCGGTGAGCGCGGTTTTCATCGAAAGCATGGGAAGAGGGAAGGGCCGAAACAACCGAAGGACCGGCATGACGAAAGGCAAAGCGGGTTTCTACCACGGGCCCACGGGAAGGCCGGTGACGGGTTGCAAGCCTGCCGGGCCTAGATGGTCTTCTCGATGAGCGCGCCCTTGAACACGATCGGGCCCTTCGGACCGCTGCCCGCCGGCACGCCGCCCTTGGCTTCGAGGGTGATGGCCAGGGTCGGCACGGCATGCACGTCGGATTCCGACGCCGCCAGGCGCAGCGCGGGCGCGTTGTCGAGCACGCCCAGCGAGCGCGGCGCGCCGCCCGGCGGCAGGGCCCACAGCTGCAGCGACTTGTCGGTGCCTTCGCTGTAGCTGCTCACGCGCTGCAGCACCAGCTGCTTCTTCTTGGGGTCGAAGGTGACCAGCATCGAAGCGGCGGCCTGGTCGTCGGACAGCACGGCGACGTACTGCACCGCCGGGGCGTTCACCAGCTGGTCGCGCAGGTTGAGTCCGACCACCACGGCCAGCACGGTGGCCAGCGCGCCGGCCGCCGTGGCACCGCGCCACAGCGCGAGGCTGCGAAGCCAGCCGCCGGGCTGGGGCCGGGCGGCGTCGCGGGCGTTGGCCGCGTCGCGCTGGCGCTCAATGGCGGCCTTGGCCTGCTCGGCGTCGATCATGTTGCGGATGCGGGTCCACACGGCCGGGTCGGGCACCACGGAGGGCTGCAGCTCGGTCATGCTGGCAAGGCGGGCCTGCCAGATGAGCGCGGCGGCGCGGATCGGCGCCTGTTCGCGGGCCAGGGTCTCGAAGCGGCGGCGGGCGCCGCCGCGCAAGGTGCCGAGCGCATGGCTCGCGGCCATCAGCTCGAGCAGTTCGGGGTTGGCGATGAGGTTCATGAGAGGGCCGCCTTCGTCGTCGTCGTCATCGCATTCATGCAAAGCGTCCCATGCAGACGCGCAGTTTCTCCAGCCCGCGCCGGATCCAGGTCTTGACCGTGCCCAGCGGCAGCTTGAGCTGCTCGGACAGCTCGCCGTGGCTCATCTCGCGCAGGTAGGCCAGGCTGACCACCTCGCGCTGCCGGCCCTCGAGCTGGCTCAGGCATTGGTGCAGCGCCCAGGCCTGCTCGCTGGCATCGGCGGTGTCCGCCGGGTTGGGCGCGTCCGATTCGAACTGGTCGGCCATGAGCTCGTCGAATTCCTGCGTGAGCTGGGCGCGGTCGGCGGTGCGGCGGCGCAGCAGGTCGAGCGCCCGGCTGCGCACGATCAGCCCGAGCCAGGCCAGCGGCGGACTGAGCGATGCGCGGTAGTCGCCGGCCACCCGCCAGACGGTCAGAAAGGCTTCCTGGAGTACGTCCTCGGCCCACTCGCGTTGCCGAACGACGCGCATCGCCAGGCCCATGAGCTTGGGCGAGGTGCGGTCGTAGAGCTGGCGCAGGGCGGCTTCGTCGCGATGGCCGATCCGATCGATCAGCGCCATCAGTTCGGCGTCGGGGCTGGGTGCTGTCATCCGCGGATTGTGGGGCATCGGTGCGCATGCCTGATATACGGGCCCGGCGGCCGGTCGGATTCAAGCCACGGACCCCGGAAAAAGGAGCCGTCAAGCCGAAATTGAAAACAATTGTCAACGTATACTGCGCCGCAAAACGAGGGGGCGCGCCAGCGCAGGTGGGGAAGTAATGAAGCAAATTGCGATCGTGATCGTGCTCTGCATGGGCGCGTGGTATTTCTTTATCGGCGGCCGCAAGCTCGACGAGTCGATGGTGCGCGACTACTACCAGCAGGAGGCGCGCGCCGTGTCGGCCAACGACGCCGACAAGCTGTGCAAGCAGCTCAGCCGCAAGGCTGTCGTCGAGGCGAAGACCACCATGATGGGCCGCACCGAAGAGGTGTCGCTCGACCGCGACGAAGCCTGCGCCGCCACCCGCAAGACCATGGAGACGCTGCGCCGCGTCAACGACCAGGTCGGCGCCATCCTGGCGATCGAGTACGACTACCACATCGACACCGTCGAGGTGGCCTCCGACCGCAAGAGCGCCGTCGTCAAGGGCACCAGCGTGATGAAGATGGGCGACTCCGCGCTGCAGCTGAAGACCAGCTTCAACCAGCGCCTGGAACGCGAGCTCGGCCAGATGCGCCTGGTGCACGCCGAGGACAGCACCGTGGTGCGCCTGGGCGGGCGCGGGGTCATGAGCCAGAGCGATTTCTTCCGCAAGTAGCCGCCCGCCGGCACCCCCCATCACCACAGAAAAAGGAGGCGTCGCCATGCTCGCCATCCGGGATTCGCTGCCGCCGCCACCGCCGTTCTGGCACCGCCTGAACAGCTTCTTCGCCTTTCCGCTGCAGATGCGGCCGCTGGCCTACGGGCTGGTGCTGTCGTTCTGCAGCCTGCTGTTCGAGGGCGTGTTCTTCCTGCCCGACGCCGTGGCGCTCATCGTCATCGAGATCGGCATCATGCTGGCGGCCAGCCGCTACGGCTTCAAGATCATCGCGCTGGGCGCGCGCGGCATCCGCGACTCGTCCGACTTCGGCCGCGAGTCGAGCGACGAGTGGACCTACCTGCCGTGGAAGCTGTTCGCCATCTCGCTGGTGCAGGCGCTGCTGATCGGCTGGCTCGCGTACTACGCGCCCATCCTGGGCACGGTGGGCCTGTTCGTGATGTCGTTCACCTTCCCCGCGGCGGTGATCGTGCTGGTGCAGTCAGGCAGCTTCTTCCAGGCGATGAACCCGGGCTACGTGATGGACACGATGCGCACCATCGGCTGGCCCTACGCGCTGCTGTGCTTCTTCCTGTTCCTGCTGAGCACGGGCGCGCAGGTGGCGCTGTCGCTGGTGCTGCCGATGTTCGACGGGCGCATCGTGCTGCCGATCGCCAACTTCGCCTTCATCTACTTCGGCTGGGTCATGGCCAGCCTGCTGGGCTACGTGATGTTCCAGCACCACGACGCCTTCGGCTTCGACGCCGTGGCGGGCAGCGAGCTCGACGGCGGCGGCCCGGTGGAGCGCCGCACGCCCGAGCAGATCGCCGCGCAGCGCACCGACGCCGAAGTGGCGCAGCTCGTCACCGAAGGCGACCTGGCCGCCGCGCTGGGCACCGCCTACGAGGCACAGCGCACGGCCGCGTCCGACGACCTGGCCGCGCAGCGCCGCTACCACCGCGTGCTGGCGCTGATGCCCGACAAGAGCGCCACCATGCTCGACCACGGCAAGCGCTTCATCCCGCTGCTGATGCGCCGCGACCTGTCTTCCGAGGCGCTCAAGGTCTTCAAGACCTGCAAGGAAAAGGACAAGGCCTTCTCGCTGGACGACGCGCAGATGGTCATTGCCATGGCGCGCGCCGAATGGCGCGGCGGCGACGCGCACGCCACGCTGGCGCTGATCTCGGGTTTCGACAAGCGCTTTCGCGGCCACGAGACGATTCCGCAGGCCTATGAACTGGCCGCCCGCGCGCTGGTGCAGGGCCTGGGCCGCGCCGACATGGCGCAGCCCATCCTGGCCACGATGGAGGCGCGCTACCCGGACAGCGAGCAGACGCAGGAAGTGCGCTGGCTGCTGCGGCCGGCCCCGGCCGCCTGAGCTCTTCGGCTTCCGCTTCCGCGGCTCAGCCTTCCTTCCAGCCCCCGCCCAGCGCCTTGTAGATCGACAGCCGGTTGGTCTGCTCGGTGAGCTGCAGGCCGATCAGCGTCTGCTGCGCCGCGTAGTGGGCGCGCTGCGCATCGAGCACGTCGAGGTAGTTGCTCGCGCCGCTGCGAAACAGCGACTGCGACAGCGCGAAGCTGCGTGAGGTGGCGCCCAGCAGCGAGCGCTGCGCGTCCAGCCGTTCGGCCAGCGTGCGCCGCTCGGCCAGCGCATCGGCCACTTCGCGGAATGCCGTCTGCACCGTCTTCTCGTAGGTGGCGATCTGGATCTGCTGCTGCGCCTGCGCCACGCGCAGGTTCGCGCGGTTGGCACCGCCGTCGAAGATCGGCACGCTGACCGACGGCGCGAAGCTCCATGCCTTGCTGCCGCCCGCGAACAGCCCTGACAGCGTGCTGCTCGCCGTGCCCGCCGACGCGGTGAGCGCAATGCGCGGAAAGAACGCGGCGCGCGCCGCGCCGATGTCGGCGTTGCTCGCGCGCAGGGCGTGTTCGGCGGCCAGCACGTCGGGGCGCTGCTGCAGCACGCTCGACGGCAGGCCGGCCGGCGGCACCAGCAGTTGCGTGGCTGCAGTGGCTGTCGTTGCCGTCGTGGCGTCGGTCGTGTCCGTGGCAATCACGGGCAGCAGCTCCGCCGGCGGCGTGGCACCGACCAGCAGCGCCAGCGCGTTGCGGTCCTGCTCGACCTGGCTGTCGAACGCCGCCACGTCGGCGCGCGCGGCATCGACCGTGCTCTGCGCCTGCGCGAGCGCCAGGCCCGACTGCGCACCGAGCCGGTGGCTGCGCTCGACCAGGTCGAAGGACTTGCGCTGGCTCTCCAGCGTGTGGCGCGCGAGCTGCAGGCGCTGCTCGTCGGCGGCCAGCTGCAGCCACGCGGTGGCGACCGACGCGACCAGGCTGATCTGCGTGCCGCGCTGCGTGGCCTCGGTCTGGAAGTAGCTCTGCAGTGCCGCTTCGCCCAGGTTGCGCACACGGCCGAACAGGTCGATCTCGTAGCTCGTGAGGCCCAGGTTGGCGCTGTACTGCGACGAGATGCGCGGCTCGCCGCTGTTCGACAGGCTGCCCGGCGTGCGCGAGCGGCTGCCGCCCGCGCCGGCTTCCACCGTGGGGAACAGGCCGGCGCGCGCAATGCCGTACTGGGCGCGCGCACGTTCGATGTTGAGCGCGGCCACGCGCAGGTCGCGGTTGTTGGCCAGTGCGAGTTCGATCGTGCCCTGCAGCCGGGGCTCGACGAAGAAGCTGCGCCAGCCCACATCGAGCGGCGTTGCCGCTTCGACGCCGGAGGAGGGCAGGGCCTGCGGCACCGGCGAAGCGGGTGCGGCGTAGTCGGGCGCGAGGTTGACGCAGCCGGCGAGCACGGCGGATGCGACCGCCGCGAGGGCCACGGCGCGGAGCGGGAATGCGTGCTTCATCAATGGCCTCCCTGTTCCGCGGCCGTGCCCGCAATGACGTTCTGCTCGGGCCTTGCCTTGCGCCGCCCCGCCAGCCAGCCGCGGATCAGCGCGAAGAACAGCGGCACGAAGAAGATGCCCAGGGCCGTGCCCACCACCATGCCGCCCAGCACCGCGGTGCCGATCGACTGGCGGCCACCCGCGCCCGCGCCGGTGCCGATGGCCAGCGGCAGCACGCCGAAGCCGAAGGCCAGCGAGGTCATGAGAATCGGGCGCAGCCGCAGGCGCACCGCCTGCAGCGTGGCCTCGATCACGCCCTTGCCCTGCTCCTGCAGCTGCTTGGCGAACTCCACGATCAGGATCGCGTTCTTCGACGACAGCCCCACCGTGGTCAGCAGGCCGACCTGGAAGTACACGTCGTTGCTCAGCCCCCGGAAGCTCGTGAACAGCAGCGCCCCCACGATGCCCAGCGGCACCACCAGGATCACCGAGAACGGCACCGACCAGCTCTCGTACAGCGCGGCCAGGCAGAGGAACACGAACAGGATCGAGATGGCATAGAGCATCGGCGCCTGCGCGCCCGACAGCCGCTCCTGGTAGGAGGCCCCGGTCCATTCGTAGCCGATGCCGGGCGGCATCTGCTTCATCACCTCGTCCACGGCGGCCATGGCGTCGCCCGAGCTCACGCCCGGCGCCGCGTCGCCCACGAACTCGTAGCTGGGGCTGCCGTTGTAGCGCTGCAGCTGCGGCGAGCCGTAGCTCCAGCGCGAACCCGAGAACGCCGGGAACGGCACCATCTGGCCCAGGCTGTTGCGCACGCTCCAGCGGTCGATGTCGGCGGGCAGCATGCGGAAGTCGGTGTCGCCCTGCATGTACACGCGCTTCACGCGGCCCTTGTCGAGAAAGTCGTTGATGTAGGTGCCGCCCATGGCGCTGGACAGCGTGCTGTCGATGTCCGACGTGGCCAGGCTCAGCGCGCCGGCGCGCGCGTCGTCGATGTCCACCGCGAACTCGGGCGTGTCGTCCAGGTTGTTGCTGCGCACGTTGCGCACTTCGGGCCGCTGGCCCAGCAGGTCGATGGCCTGGTCGCGCGCCTTCACCAGCGCGTCGTGGCCCAGCCCGTTGATGTCCTTCAGGTGGAAGTTGAAGCCCGCGTTGGCGCCCAGCCCGCGCACCGCCGGCGGCAGCAGCACGAACACGCGCGCGTCTCGGATCGACGACAGGTCCTTGTTGGCGCGCCGCGAAAGCTCGGCGGCCGACTGGCCGGTGCCCGTGCGCTCGGCCCAGTCCTTGAGCTTGACGAAGGCGCGCGCCGAGCTCTGGTCGCCGTTCTGCCCGGTGATCACGTTCACGCTCAGCACCTCGGGCTGCTTGCCGAAGTACTGCTGCACCTGCTCGACCACCGGCTGCAGCCGCGCGTTGGACGCGCCCGGCGGCAAGGTCACCTGCACCTGCAGGAAGGCCTGGTCTTCGTCGGGCAGGAAGGAGGTGGGCAGGCGCATGAACAGCAGCGCCATCACGCCCGCGATCAGCAGGTACACCACGATGCTGCGCTTGCCGCGCCGCACGATGCCGCCCACGATGCCTTCGTAGCGGTCGGCGCTTTTGTCGAAGCCGCGGTTGAAGGCCGCGAAGAAGCGGTCGACCCGCCCCAGCAGGCCGCGGCGCGGCACCGCGCGTTCGCCCTTGTGCACCGGCTTCAGCAGCGTGGCGCACAGCGCCGGCGTGAGCGTGAGCGCCACGAACACCGACAGCGCCATGGCCGAGACGATGGTGATCGAGAACTGCCGGTAGATCACGCCGGTCGAGCCGCCGAAGAAGGCCATGGGAATGAACACCGCCGACAGCACCAGCGCAATGCCGACGAGCGCGGGCGTGATCTCGGCCATCGACTTGCGCGTGGCCTCCTTGGGCGAGAGGCCCTCTTCGTGCATCACGCGCTCGACGTTCTCCACCACCACGATGGCGTCGTCCACCAGCAGGCCGATGGCCAGCACCATGCCGAACATGGTGAGCGTGTTGATCGAATAGCCGGCCAGCGACAGCACGCCGAAGGTGCCCAGCAGCACCACCGGCACCGCAATGGCCGGAATGAGCGTGGCGCGCATGTTCTGCAGGAACACGTACATCACCAGCACCACCAGCAGCATGGCCTCCAGCAGCGCCTTGACCACCTCGTCGATGGACGCGCTCACGAACGGCGTGGTGTCGTAGCTCACGAAGGTCTGCA
This sequence comes from Variovorax sp. OK212, assembly GCF_900112425.1. Classification (GTDB taxonomy): domain Bacteria; phylum Pseudomonadota; class Gammaproteobacteria; order Burkholderiales; family Burkholderiaceae_C; genus Variovorax. Next base: position 916,197 of record NZ_FOLP01000001.1, read on the forward strand.
GCTGGTTGGGAAAGAGCGGCTGCAGCTCGGCCACCTTGGCCTTCACCGCCTCGGCCACCTGCACCGCGTTGGCGCCGTCGGCCAGCACCACGCCCAGGCCGGCGCCGGGACGCCCGCTCAGTTGCGAGCGCACCGTGAGGTTCTCGGCGCCGAGTTCCACGCGTGCCACGTCTCGCAAGCGCACCACGGCGCCGTCGGGCGTCACGCGCAGCACCACGTTCTCGAACTGCTCCGCGGTCGTCAGCTTGCTGCGCGCGGTGATGGTGGCGGTGAGCTGCTGCTGCGCGTTGGCCGGCAGCGCGCCCAGCTGGCCGGCCGAGACCTGCGCGTTCTGCGCGGTGATGGCGGCGTTCACGTCGGAGGGCATCAGCGCGTACTTGCGCAGCTTGTCGGGGTCGAGCCACAGGCGCATGGCGTAGCCGGTGCCCAGCGTCTGCACCTCGCCCACGCCGTCGATGCGGCTGATCACGTCCACCAGGTTGCTGGAGATGTAGTCGCCCACGTCCACCGCCGAGGCGCTGCCGTCGCCGGAGTACATCGACACGATCATCAAAAAGTCGTTGCCGCCCTTGGTCACGGTGACACCGCGGCTTTGCACCTGCTGCGGCAGGCGCGACATGGCCTGCTGCAGCTTGTTCTGCACCTGCATCTGCGCCACGTCGATGCTGGTGCCCGCGTTGAAGGTGAGCGACAGCCGCGCCACGCCCGACGAGTTGCTGGTCGACTGCATGTAAAGCAGGTTGTCCAGCCCCTTGAGCTGCTGCTCGATGACCTGGGTGACCGAGTCTTCCACCGTCTTGGCTGAGGCGCCGGTGTAGGTGGCGTTGATGGACACACGCGGCGGCGCGATGTCGGGGTACTGCTCCAGCGGCAGCGTGCGGATGGCCATCAGGCCCGCGAGCATGACGACGATGGAGAGCACCCACGCGAAGATGGGTCGGTCGATGAAGAACTGCGCCATGGCCGGACCTCAGCGCGCCACGGGGTCGGAGGCGGCGTCGGTGGGGTCGCGCTCGGCGCTGGCCACGGGGCCTGGCGCGGCGTTGACCGGCTTGGCGCCGAGGTCGACCACCTTCACCTTGTCGCCGACCTTCACGCGCTGCGAGCCCTCGGTCATCACGCGGTCGCCCGCGGCCACGCCGTCGAGCACCTCCCAGCGCGTACCCACCGCGCGGCCGACGCGAATGGGGCGCCTGGCGACCTTGTTCTCGGCGTCGACCACCAGCGCCGAGGCGCTGCCGTCGGGCGCGCGCGTCACGGCCTGCTGCGGCACCAGCAGCGCGGTGGCGTTCACGCCTTCCTGCAGCACGGCGCGCACGTACATGCCGGGCATCAGCAGCTTGTCGGGGTTGGGCACCACGGCGCGCAACGTGACGCTGCCCGTGCCGGCATCGACCGTGACGCCGCTGAAGGTGAGGCGACCGGCATGCGGGTACTTGCTGCCGTCTTCCAGCACCAGCTGGATGCGGGCCTCGGCGTCGCTCGCGCGCTGCAGCCGGCCGCTGGCGAGTTCGCGCTTCAGGCGCAGCAGCTCGCTGCTCGACTGCGTGACGTGCACGTGAATGGGGTCGAGCTGCTGCACGGTGGTGAGCACCGCGGCCTGGTTGGCCGTGACGAGCGCGCCGGGCGTCACCGCCGAGAGCTCGGCCCAGCCGGTGATCGGCGAGGTGATGCGCGTGTAGCCCAGCTGGATGCGCGCGGTCTGCTCGGCCGCGCGTGCCACGCCCAGGTCGGCCTCGGCCTGCTGCTCGGCGGCCTGCGATTCGTCGAACACCTGGCGGCTGATGGCGTCGATCTTCACCAGCTCGGCGTTGCGGCGCGCCACGGTGCGCGAGGTGGCCAGGGCCGACTGGGCCTTGCGCACGCTGGCCTGCGCGCTGGCGTGGGCCGCCTGCAGCGGGGCCGGGTCGAGCTGGTAGAGCACCTGGCCGGCCTTGACCTGCGAGCCTTCGGTGAAGAGCCGCTCCTTCAGGATGCCGCCGACCTGCGGACGGATCTCGGCGATGACGGGGGCGGCGGTGCGCCCGGGCAGCTCGGTGCTCAGCGCCAGCGTCTCGTGCTTCAGCGTGACGGTGCCGACTTCCTTTTCTGGTGCGGCGGCGGCCTTGGACGCACCGGACGACTCTGCGCTGGTGCGCGAGCAGCCGGCGAGCGTGACAAGGGCGCAAGCCGCGACGACGGTCGCGAGCAACGAGAAACGGGGGCTTGGGTGGACGGGCATGGCACTGGAGAAATGACGAAGGCCCCAAATGGAGCGAACAGGCGCTCCCGAGTTCAATGCGACGGGAGGGCGGGGGCGAGCTTTACAGAGAGGCCCCTGCAATTGCAGTGCCACAGGGTGACGCGGCCGTGTGACAGCGCTTGCGCGCGAGGCCTTGCGGCCTTTGAAGGCCTGGGGTTTTTCAGGCGCGCTGCAGGGCGCGCGTGACCATGTCGTTGGGCGCGAGCCGCAGCAGGTGCGGCAGCAGGCCGATGGCCTTGTCGCGCTCGCCCGCGTGCAGCAGCCCGTTGGCGCACACCGAGAGCGTGTCGGCCAGCTCCGGGTGGTCGGGCGCGGTCTTCAGCAGGATGGCGCACAGCCGGTCGGCGTCGTCGAACTGGCGGATGCGCGCGAAGCGGCGCGCCAGCCGCGCCATGTCGTCGGGCTTCAGCCGCGCGCCGGGCTTGGCCTGGTCGAGGTAGGTCTTGTAGCTGGCGTGCTGCAGCGCGAGCGTGTTCGGCTCGGTGGCGGGCAGGCGGAAGATGCGCCGCGCGGCCTGGTGGAAGTCTTCGCTCGCGGGCTGCAGCCGCGCGGTGTTGAACCAGGCGCGCAGCGTGTCGGTGTCGCCGGGGCGCAGCGCGGCGGCGGCGCGCCATTCGGCGCAGGCCTTGTCGAACTTCATTGCGGCGCCGTACTTCTGGGCCGCGGCCACGTGCGTGCCGAAGAGGTCGGGTTCGGCTGCCGCGGCCGCCGTGGCTTCGGGCGCCTGCACGCGGTGCAGCAGCAGGGCGCAGGCCATGAGCGCCGCACCGGTCAGCAGGCCGCCCAGGTGGGCCATGTACGCGATGCCCTGGCCGCCGAGCCAGTGCTGCATCAGCTCGTTGACGATCCATGCCGGCAGCAGCAGCAGGGCCGGCGCCGTCACGTAGTTGAAATAGAAGAACAGCTGGTAGAAGAAGCGGATGCGCTTGAGCCGGTACATCACCGCGTACATGCCCATCAGCGCCGAGATGGCGCCCGAGGCGCCCAGCCCGTAGCTGCCCTTGCCCGCATAGGCCCAGCCGGCCAGCGCCGAGGCGCCGACGGCGCCCAGCAGGTAGAAGCCCAGGTAGGTGCCGCGGCCCAGCGCGAGTTCGACCGAGAAGCCGAACAGGAACAGGAACAGCATGTTGCCCAGCAGGTGGCCGGTGCTTCCGTGCAGGAAGGCGGCGGTCAGCCAGGTCCAGGGCTTGGACTCGGCGTCCTTGCCGTAGTCCTGCGCCCAGCGCTCGGTGAAGGGCGCGGGCAGCATCGCCTCGTACTGCTGGCGGTCACGCTTCCATTCGCCGTACTGCGGGTTCGCGGGCGTGATGACCTGGTCGGCCTGCAGCTTCGCGAGGAACTTCTTGTCGTTCTGCAGGCCCTCGAGCAGCTGCGGGTAGGCCTCTTCGTGCCGCAGCATGCGCCGCGCGACCTTGCCGCGCTTGGGGTCCGACTTTTCGAGCCAGTCCACGAAGGGCGGCAGTTCCAGCTCGGGCAGCACGCTGCCCACGTAGTAGACGGCCGCGCGCTCGCGGCCGTTTTCCTCGCTGCGCTGGGGCCCCCAGAACACGATCATGTTCAGGAGGATCAGCAGCACCGTCATCCACGGCGGGTTGCGCCAGCTCGGTCGGTTCTCGAGCGGGATGGCGTAGAACACGGCGCTGCTTCGCTTCGATCAGCCGAGGCGCGCGCGGTGGCGGGCGACCTGGGCCTTCACTTGCGCAGGCGCGGTGCCGCCCAGGATGTTGCGCGCGTTCAGCGAGCCGCGCAGGCTCAGCACGTCGTACACGTCCTTCTCGATGTTCGGGTTGAACTGCTGCAGCACCGACAGCGGCAGCTCGGCCAGGTCGACCTTGTGCGAGGTGGCGGCCTTCACGGCGTGGGCCACGGTTTCGTGCGCGTCGCGAAAGGGCAGGCCCTTCTTCACCAGGTAGTCGGCCAGGTCGGTGGCGGTAGCGTAGCCGCGCAGGGCGGCGGCTTCCATCGCCTCGGGCTTCACGGTGATGCCGCCGATCATCTCGGCAAAGATGCGCAGGGTGTCCTTGAGCGTGTCGACGGTGTCGAACAGCGGCTCCTTGTCTTCCTGGTTGTCCTTGTTGTACGCCAGCGGCTGGCCCTTCATGAGCGTGATGAGCGCCATCAGGTGGCCGACCACGCGGCCGGTCTTGCCGCGCGCCAGCTCGGGCACGTCGGGGTTCTTCTTCTGCGGCATGATCGACGAGCCGGTGGTGAAGCGGTCGGCGATGTTGATGAAGCTGAAGTTCTGGCTCATCCACAAAATGAGTTCTTCGCTCATGCGGCTGATATGCACCATGCACAGGCTGGCCGCGGCGGTGAACTCGATCGCGAAGTCGCGGTCGCTCACGGCGTCCAGGCTGTTCTGGCACACGCCGTCCATCTGCAGGGTCTTGGCGACCAGCTCGCGGTCCAGCGGGTAGCTGGTGCCGGCCAGGGCGGCGGCGCCCAGCGGCAGGCGGTTCACGCGGCGGCGCACTTCGCCCATGCGCTCGGCGTCGCGGCTGAACATTTCCACGTAGGCCAGCATGTGGTGGCCGAAGCTCACGGGTTGCGCCACCTGCAGGTGGGTGAAGCCGGGCAGGATCACCTCGACGTTCTTCTCGGCGATGTCCACCAGCGCCTTCTGCAGTTCGACCAGCAGGTCGCCGATGAGGTCGATTTCGCCGCGCAGCCACAGGCGCACGTCGGTGGCGACCTGGTCGTTGCGGCTGCGCCCGGTGTGCAGGCGCTTGCCGGCGTCGCCGACCAGCTGGGTCAGGCGGGCCTCGATGTTCAGGTGCACGTCTTCGAGGTCGAGCTTCCACTCGAAGGCGCCGGATTCGATTTCGGCGCGAATCTGCGCCATCCCGCGTTCGATCGCGGCGTGGTCCTGCACGCCGATGATGCCCTGCGCGGCCAGCATGCCGGCATGGGCCAGGGAGCCCTGGATGTCCGCCTGCCAGAGGCGCTTGTCGAAGAAGACGCTGGAGGTATAGCGCTTCACCAGGTCGCTCATAGGTTCGGAGAACAGGGCCGACCAGGCTTCGGATTTCTTGTCGAGTTGGTTTTGGGTCATGGGAGCCGTCCAGGAGGCAATAATGGGTTGGTCACCCGATGGATCAGATGTCTGCGATGCGCAACCCGGCGATTTTATCGGCCAGCTCCACCCCCACGTCTCCGTCTTCTTCGGAAAGGCCGGAAAGGACGCGCGCGTCCCTGCGCGACGACCCCTCGATCTTCGACGCCTGCCAGATCGGCGTGGTGCTGCGCACGGTCGTTTTCGTGGAGGCGGTGGTGGCCATCGCCACGCTGTTCGTGGTCTCCGGACCTGTCGACTGGCTGGTGCAGACGGCCACCGTCACGGGCGGGGCGCTGCCCGCCACGCTGATGTGGCTGGTGGCGGCCTGCGGACTCAAGAAACCCCTGCGGCGCCTGCCCAAGCAGTGGCAGTACACGGCCGGCGCCGTGCTGGGTGCCGCGGCGGCGCTCTACGGCTGTGGCCTGCTGCGCCTGACCGGCGTGCTGGCCAGCGCACCCTGGCTGGCCAGCGGCCTGACCGGCGCCCTGTTCGCGGGGTTGGTGATGGCCGCGATGGTGCTGCGCGCCCGCGGCCAGACGCCGGCGGCGACCACCGCGCGGCTGGAAGAGCTGCAGTCGCGCATCCGCCCGCACTTCCTGTTCAACACGCTCAACAGCGCCATTGCGCTGGTGCGCGAGGAGCCGGCCAAGGCCGAGACCATGCTGGAAGACCTGGCCGAGCTGTTCCGCCAGGCGCTGGCCGACCCGGGCGAGTCGGGCACGCTGGCCGACGAGATCGCGCTGGCCGAGCGCTACCTGGCCATCGAGCAGGTGCGCTTCGGCGACCGGCTGCGCATCCGCTGGGACCTGGACGCCGCCGCCAGCAAGGCGCGCCTGCCGCCGCTGCTGCTGCAGCCGCTGGTCGAGAACGCCATCAAGCACGGCGTGGAGCCCAGCCCGCAGGGCGCCAAGCTGCGCATCCGCACCGAGCGGCGCGGCAGCATGGTGGTGATCGAGGTGGTCAACAGCCTGCCGCCGCTGCGCTGGGCCGACGAGCCGCTGCCGCGCGGCCACGGGATAGCGCTGGCCAACGTGCGCGACCGGCTGCGGCTGCTGCACGACATGCAGATGCAGTTCAGCGCCGGCATGGACCAGAAGAACTACCGCGTGCGCATCGCCATTCCCGCAGACTCCGCCGAACCATGACCCTCAAGACATTGATCGTCGACGACGAATCGCTCGCGCGCTCGCGCCTGCGCACCCTCCTGCGCGACTGCACCTCGCCCGCCGCCGAGGTGGTGGCCGAGGCCTCGCAGGGCGCCGAGGCGCTGCAGCAACTGGCCGCGATGCCGCTCGACCTGGTGCTGCTGGACGTGCACATGCCCGGGGTCGACGGCATCGAGGTGGCGCGCGCGCTGCGCAGCCGGGGCGACGCGCCGGCGGTGGTGTTCGTCACGGCGCACGCGAGCCATGCGGTGACGGCCTTCGACCTCGACGCGGTCGACTACCTCACCAAGCCCGTGCGCGCCGAGCGCCTGCAGCAGGCGCTGCAGAAGGCCGAGCGCTTCCTGAAGGAGCGCCGCGCGCTGCAGGCCGCGCCTGCGGCACCGGTGGCACCAGTGGCACCGGCACCACCCGCCGCGCCGGAAACCGTGCTCATCCAGGACCGCGGCCGCTCCGAGCGCGTGCCGCTGTCGGAGGTGCTCTACCTCAAGTCGGAATACAAGTACCTCACCGTGCGCACCGCCACGCGCAGCCACATCCTGGACGGCTCGCTCAACGAGTTCGAGGAGCGCTACCCGAACCGCTTTCTGCGCGTGCACCGCAATGCGCTGGTGGCGCGCGCGGCGATTCGCGCGCTGGAGAAATACGACGACGGCGAGGACGCCGAGGGCTGGGCCCTGCGCCTGGACGCCATTCCCGAACCCGTGGCCGTGTCGCGCCGCCAGCTCGCCGCCGTGCGCGAAGTGCTGAAGGAGACACGATGACCGACGCCCCATCGACCCCCGCACCGGCCCCGGTGCCTTCGCCTTCTCCAGCGCCTTCCGCACCCGCGCCGGAGGCCCCCGCCGCCGAGCCTCCGCAGGCGGCCGCGGCACAGCCCGCGCCCGAAGCACCGCCGGCAGCGCCGGCCCCGGACCCTTCCGAGCCCGCACGCGAACGCGAGCGCAAGCGCCTGCTGCTGCACATGCCGGTGGACGTGCGCAGCGCCTCGCTGGTCGTGCTCGCCGTGCTGGCCAGCGTGTTCGCGCTGCAGTGGGGGCAGGCGGTGTTCATTCCGCTGATGCTGAGCCTGCTGATGACCTATGCGCTGTCGCCGCTGGTCGAGCTGCTGCATCGCTGGCACCTGCCGCGCTGGATCGGCGCGGCGCTGATCCTCGTGGGCCTGTTCGGCGGCATCGGCTGGACCGGCTATTCGCTTTCGGGCAATGCCTCGCAGCTGCTCGATTCACTGCCGGTCGCCGCGCAGAAGCTCGGGCTGGCGATGCGCCGCGACAAGGGTGCCAGCGCCACGCCGCTCGAGAGCGTGCAGGCCGCCGCCGCGCAGCTGGAGAAGGCCGCCGAGGAAAACTCCGCGCGTGTGGCTTCGCGCCGCGGCGTGGCCCGCGTGGTCATCGAACGGCCCAACTTCAACGTGCGCGACTACCTGCTGAGCGGCACCGTCGGGCTGCTGAGCGCCATGGGGCAGCTCACGCTGGTGGCCTTCCTCACGTACTTCGCGCTGTGCTCGGGCGACACCTTCCGCCGCAAGCTCATCAAGATCACCGGCTCGAGTCTGCAGAAGAAGAAGGTCACGGTGCACGTGCTGGACGACATCACGCGCAACATCGAGCGCTACCTGCTGGTGCAGATCCTGGTGAGCGCCGTGGTGGGCGTGGCGACCGGCCTGGCGTTCTGGGCGCTGGGCGTGGAGAACGCGGCGGTGTGGGGAATCATCGCGGCCGTGACCAACCTCATTCCGTACATCGGCTCGGTGATCGTGCTGGCGGCCGCGGGGCTGGTGGCCTTCCTGCAGTTCAACAGCCTGCAGATGGGCATCGTGGTGGGCGGCGTGTCGCTGGCCATCCACACGATCATCGGCAACCTGCTGATGCCCTGGCTCACCAGCCGCACCAGCCGCATGAACCCGGTGGCGGTGTTCGTGGGCGTGATCTTCTGGGGCTGGCTCTGGGGCATCTGGGGGCTGTTGCTGGGCATTCCGATCACGATGGTGATCAAGGCGATCTGCGACCGGGTGGAAGACCTGCAGCCGATCGGGGAGCTGCTGGGCGAGTAGGTTTCAGCCGAGCAGCGCCTTCAACTCGTCGGCGGCCGACTTCAGGATCTCCTGCGACAGCGCCTCGTCGTTCACCGCGCGAGACAGCGACACCGCGCCGACCAACGACGACAGCGCCGTGATCGCCTTCGCGCGCTTGTCCTTCGACGGTTCCGCCGCCGCCAGCCTGGCCAGCAGGTCGAGGTAGCTGTTGACCTGCTGCGTGTAGGCCGTGCGTGCGCGCTGGTTGCTGCGCGCCACGTCGCCGGCCAGCGTGGTCACGGCGCAGCTGGTGGCCAGCGCGTCGCGGTGCGCGGTGCTCAGGTACGCATCGACCAGCCGGGCCGCCACCACCTGCCGGCTCGCCTTGGACGCGGCCACGGCCTCGACGGCGCGGCCACCGTCGCTCAGCGCGCATTCCACGGCCTCGGCCACCAGCTCGTCGCGCGAGCCGAAGTGCCGGTAGAAGCCGCCGTGCGTGAGGCCGGCTTCCTTCATCAGGTCGGCCACGCCGATGCCGTCGACGCCTTCCTCGCGAAAGCGCGCGGCGGCGGTCTGCACGATGCGCTCGTGGCTTTGCTCCTTGTTCGCTTTGGAATGGCCCATGTCGGTGAAAAAGTCCTCGGTGCGCGTGCTTGACGGTGAGGATTATGTTCATCATCATCCTGCATTTGGATGATGGTCGTCATTCAGAATTCAAGACCAACGCCTCAACAGGAGCCTTCCCATGCCCATGATCGACGTCTACGCCGCCGCAGACATGTTCCCCGCCGACGCGGACCGCCAGCTTGGCGAGGCGCTCACGCTGGCCGTGTTGCGTGCCGAGGGTGTGGCCAAGCCCGGCCCGTTCCACCTCGACAACACCGCCGCGTACATCCACCGCATGCCGGCATCGGCCGTGCAGACCGCCACCAGCGCGCAGGCCCGCACGGTGCGCGTGCAGATCGTCACGCCGCCGGGCTCGCTCAACCGCGAAGGGCAGAAGCAGATCACCAGGGAAGCGACCGAGATCGTCGCGAAACTCTCGGGCGACCCGGGTCAGGCGGCGCGCACCTGGGTGATCCTCACCGAGGCGGCGGAGGGCGGCTGGGGCCTGTTCGGCACCGCCTTCGGCAAGGAAGAGTTCGGCGCGCTGGCCGCCAAGGCGAAGGCCGCGGCGGCAGCAGCGGCGACCTGATCAGCCGGCGCCGGCCTTGACCGGCAGCTTCTTCACGAAGGTGCTCGCCGGGTCGAGCGGCTGCCCGTCGCGCGTGAGCAGCGCGATCTTCGGCACCGGCTTGCCGCTGTCGCGCTCCAGCAGCGTCGAATGCGGCTCGCCCTTGGCGAACAGGTGCGCCTCGCCCCATTGGCGCAGCCCGACCACCACCGGGAACAGGCCCTTGCCCTTGGGCGTCAGCACGTACTCCTGGTAGAGCGAGCCGTCGGACGCGGGCGCGAGGTCGAGCACGCCTTCCTGCACCAGGTACTTGAGCCGGTCCGACAGGATGTTCTTGGCCACGCCCAGGCTCTGGTGAAACTCGCCGAAGCGCTTCATGCCGTCGAACGCGTCACGCACGATGAGCAGCGACCACTGGTCGCCGACGATTTCGAGCGAGCGCGCCATCGGGCATGCGTCGTTCTTCAGGCTTTTTCTCTGGGCCATGGTTTTCCCCTTTGGGGGGCGAGTGTAGGGCGCAATGCCATATTGGTTGCAAAGTAAAACCTGAATGGCTACGATCCATCTGGTTTTAATTTGAAACCTAAAACCTAAAACCTGAAAGCCTGAGTTCATGCATCCATCCATCGCCCATTCATCCGACGCCACCCCCGGCCTGCGCGCCAGCCCCGTGCGCGTGGCCGTCGTTCAGTTCGATCCGCAGGTCGGCGTCGAGAACCTCGCGCGCAACACGCAGGCCGTGAACGAACGCCTGCTGGCCGCTGTCGAGAACAAGGCCCGGCTCATCGTGCTGCCTGAACTGGCCACCACGGGCTACTGCTTCAGCGGCCGTGAAGAGGCCTACGCCCATGCGCAGCCGGTGCCCGGTGGCGAGACCGTGCAGGACTGGGTGGCGTTCGCCGCGCAGCACGACGTGTACATCGTCGGCTGCCTCGTCGAGCAGGACGGCCCGCAGCTGTTCGACACGGCCGTGCTCGTTGGCCCCGAGGGCTACATCGGCCGCTACCGCAAGACGCACCTGTGGAACAACGAGAAGCTCTGGTTCACGCCCGGCGACCTGGGCTACCCGGTGTTCGAGACCAGGATCGGCCGCATCGGCCTGCTGGTGTGCTGGGACATCTGGTTTCCCGAGACGACGCGCATCCTCGCGCAGCTGGGCGCCGACATCGTCTGCCTGCCCACCGCCTGGGTCTGGACGCCGCCGCCGCTGTACGACGCCAGCGGCACCTGCATGGCGGCGTACCTGACGATCACCGCCGCGCACTCGAACAACGTGTTCATCGCCGCGGCCGACCGCGTCGGGCAGGAGCGCGGCGCCGGCTTCATGGGCAACTCGCTGATTGCGGGCACCAACGGCTGGCCGGTCGGGCGCATCGCCGGGCCCGACGAAGACACCATCCTCTACGCCGACGTGGACCTCGGCGCCGCGCGCAGCGCGCCCATCTGGAACCAGTTCAACGACCTGCACCGCGACCGCCGCACCGATCTGTACGACGCGCTGCTGGGGTATCGCGGTGCGCAGGCGCTGCCCAGGTGACAGCCAACGAAGCCTCGCTGCATGCCGACGAGAAACTCGCTCCTGGCGCCTGCCGCCACGGCGGCGGCATGCTCAAACCCGAGCCGCCTGCATCGCTCTCCTGCAGGCCATGCAGGCCGATCGCTTGACGTCGCCTCAGACTTCCGTCACGAACTGGTCGCGCGGCCGGCGCACCTTGGTGAGGTTGACCAGCCAGTCTTCGTCCGCCACGCGGTAGCCCACGGGCAGGATGGCGACGCTGCGCAGGCCGCGCGAGCGCAGCTCCAGGATGTCGTCGAGCGCCGCGGGGTCGAAGCCCTCCATGGGGGTGCTGTCCACTTCTTCGTGCGCCGCTGCAATCAGTGCCGCGGCCAGCCCGATGTAGGCCTGGCGGGCCGCATGCGCGAAGTTGACTTCGCTGCCGCGCTGCGGATAGCTGCCGAGCAGCATGGCACGGTAGTTTTCCCAGCCTTCGTTCGTCGTGCCGCGCACGGTGTTGGTCAGGTCGAACATGTGGTTGATGCGCTCGGCCGTGTAGTCGTCCCAGGCAGCGAAGACGAGCAGGTGCGAGCAATCGACCACTTGGCCCTGGTTCCACGCGATGGGCTTGATGCGTTCGCGAACCGCCGCGTCGGTGACCACGAAGATCTCGAACGGCTGAAGGCCGCTGGACGTCGGCGCCAGGCGGGCGGCCTCGAGGATGCGCTCCAGCTTTTCCTTCGGGACCTTGCGCGTTGCGTCCATTTTCTTGGTCGCATAGCGCCACTGCAGGGTGTCGAGCAGTTTGGCTGCAGTGGGTTCGTCGGTGGCGGATTGGGCAGAAGAATTGGACATGGATCGTTCGGTTCGATGGAAAGGTTGGGTGCGCACACTGCGCCCGCCCCGGATTTTCATGGCCCTTCGAGCGAGGCACCGGCGTGCCGAAGCGTTACTCAGTTTCCGCGATGGAAACAATCGCGGTCCGGCCCGAGCCGGTGCCCGCTCGGACCACCTTCACCGCCGCCTGCTGGATCACCTTGCCCCGGCATGGCCCGGTCGGCGTTGTTGCACGCATGGGGCGGGCTGGGGACGTGGATCGCCGTGCGGGGCGGCCTGGGCCTGGGGCCTGGGGCCTGGTTCGGCGCGGCAGCGGGTTGAGCTCGTGAAAGGATCATCGGGTTTCGACTGGGGTACGTGCGCAGGCCGTTCGCGCGGCTGCCCGGCTCCATCGGTGGACTCGACCATGCGCTGCATGGCGCTCATGCCTCAAAATTGGCGCAGTCGGTCACGTCATGCAGACCTTCCACAGGGGACCCGATGAGCATCGGCATCAGTGCGTTCACGCACGCGCTACCACCGGATTGGCGGGCACGCTTCGCCGCAGAAATGCAAGCGCTCGATGTGGGCCTTGAGCTTCACCCCGACTTTCATCCGCTCGGGCCGGATGTCGACTGCCTGTGGGCGAAGCTCGATTTCCACACCTTTTCTCGTGTCCGTCCCGGTGTCAGCCTGCTGGTCGGCTGCGGATTCGAGCACGTTGGCCGTGCAGAAATCGCGGCGAGAAACAGGTGGCGCCTGTATCCGCCTGAAGCCAGGGAGATGGACCATTTCTACGATCTGAGCAGCAGCATGGGCCGGGCGGACGCCACGGTCGCGGTGCAGGTCGTCGTGTGCGCCGCGCTTGCGGTGATCGCCGGCGGTGTGGTCCACGGTCTGGGAGGTGACGACATGGTGATCGGGCCAGGGGCGGAATTGCGTACCGCCGTCAGAGCCCATCTCGATCTCCTCAGTGACCGTGGCGCAAGGCCTTTCACCGGCTGGCCCTCGCTGGATCTCGACGAGGTGGACAGTTTTCCGTTTGCCGATGCCATTTGAGAAATGGCGAAGCCGCTCAGTCGAAGACTTGCTTGACGCTTCGATTCCCTGACTCTTCTTTATCCCCGATATGCCCTACCTCCAACTCGACGTGAACGGCCACCACCCGGTGGCCGACAAGAAGCGCCTTGCCAAACAGCTCAGCGAGACCTACGCGCGCCTGATGAGCGTGGACATCCGCCGCATCAGCATCGCCATCCGCGAGGTGGGCGAGGGCGGCGTGTGGCGCATGGTCGACGGCGACCCCGCAGAGGTGTCGGTGCTGATGTGCGACATCCGGCGCGGGCGCTCGGCCGAGCTGCGGCTCGAGGTGGCGAAGGCGCTGTGCCGCGACTGCATCGACATCCTGGGGTTGCGTGAAGACCGGCTCAACGTCGAGTTCACGCAGCACTCGGGCGACGAGATGTACCACCCGACGCTCGGTGGCTACAGCCCCGAGTGGACAGAGGGCGAGGATCCGTGAGTCACTGGGCGAGGGCGCGCGCCCGGTGCAGCCGCGAGAAGCGCGCGATCATCAGCGGCCCCAGCAGCGCACCGAGGCCGACCGAGCTCCACGCCGCCACCCAGCCGTGCGTGCTGCCCAGGCCGAAGCGGGTCTGCCCCCAGTCGAGCGCCAGGCCGAACACCCACGGGCTGAGCGCGCCCGCGCCGAAGCCCATCACCGAGCGCACCGAGTACGCCACGCCCAGCCGGTGCGGCGCCACCACGTCGGCCAGCGCGGTCGAGTAGACCGACGAATCGGCGATGGCGAGCAGGTTGTAGACGGCGGCGGCCGCGGCAAGCAGCCACAGCGGCCAGGTCCACATCCAGCCGAACGAGAACGACATGCACAGGCTGGCCACGGTGGCGATCATCATCACCCGCGCGCGGCCGAGCCGGTCGGAGGCCGCGCCGCCCGCCACGCTGCCGAACACGCTGACGAGGTGCGCCAGCGCGGCCAGCGCAATGCCCGCGCCTTGCCATGACGTGCCGGCGCCCGACGACGCCACCAGGTAGGCCGGCAGCCACGCCCACAGCGCCATGAGCTCCCAGCAGTGGAAGGCGTAGGCCCAGTTGCCGGCCATCGCCGGCTTGTCGCGCACGGTGGCGGCCAGCGACTGCCAGGGGCCTTCGCGCGGCATGCCGGGTATGCCGGGTGTGCCGGCCACGAATGCCATGGCCGGGCGCATGCGGCGCAGCGCCTGCACCGTGAGCAACGCGCCGGCCGCGGTGCCCGCCGCCGCGATCAGCAAGCCCAGGCGCCAGTGCTGCAGATGGCTGCAGACCGCCACCACCGCCAGCGAGAGCGCGTAGCCCATCGACGCCGACCCGATGAACAGGCCCATCGCGCGCCCGCGCACCGCCGGCTCGGTGTTGCGCGCCAGCAGCTGCAGGCCCGGCGTGTACGAGGCGCCCGCGCACAGGCCGGCCAGGCCGTACAGCAGCACCGCGGAGAGGTGGTCGCGCGCGAACACGGCAAAAGCCAGTGCCGCCATCGCGCTGACGGCGCTGCCGGCCAGGAAGATGCGGTGCGGCCCGTAGCGATCGGCCAGCAGGCCGACCGCGAACAGCGAACTCATGTAGCCCACGTGCCATGCGCTCTGGACCGAGCCGGCCTGCGCGGCCGTCAGTTGCCAGTCGGCCATCAGGAAGGGCAGCACGCCGGAGTAGGCCGTGACGATCATGGCCTGCAGCAGCCGGCTCGCGCACAGCAGCGCGAGCCAGCCGCGCATGGGCCCGGTGTCTTGCGCGGTCATCGTGCGGCTCAGCGCAGCGCGCGCTGCATCAGCACGGTGTCCACCCATTGCCCGAACTTGAAGCCGACGTCGCGCAGCACGCCGACCCGCTCGAACCCCAGGCTCTGGTGCACCCCCTGCGAGCCGGCGTTGGCGCTGTTGCCGACCACGGCCACCATCTGCGTGAAGCCGCCGTCGGTGCAGCGGCGGATCACCTCGCCCAGCAGCGCCTTGCCGATGCCGTGGCCGTGCATGCCTTGCGCGACGTAGATCGAGTCTTCCACCGTGTGCCGGTAGGCGGAGCGTGCTCGGTAGGCGGTGGCGTAGGCATAGCCGGCGACCTCGCCGTCTTTCAGCGCCACCAGGTAGGGCAGGCCGCGTGCGCGCACGTCGGCGCGGCGCGCCTGCATCTCTTCGACGCTGGGCACCTGCTCTTCGAAGGAGCAGAGGTCGTGCAGCACGTAGTGGCTGTAGATGGCCTGCACGGCGGCCATGTGGCGGGGCTCGGCGTCGGCGATTTCGACGAGGGTGGAAGCGAGGCGTGGCGATGACATGGCCCCGATGTTGACGATGCACCATCGATAAGAGAAGCTTCGCCTGCCTATGCGGTGCATAAGGAATACTTTTGGAAAAAACACTCAACCTCGACCAGCTCAAGTCCTTCGGCCTGGTCATCGAGACCGGCAGCTTCTCGGCCGCGGCCGACCGGCTGGGCGTGTCGCAGCCGGCCGTGAGCCTGCAGATCCGCCAGCTGGAGCGCCGCCTCGCGGTGCGGCTCATCGAGCGCGTGGGAAAGCGCGCCAAGGCCACGCCCGCGGGCATGGAGCTGCTGCGCCACATGCCCCACATCGACACCGCGGTGGAGAACGCGATCGACGCACTGGCCGACCACGCCAGCGGCGTTGCCGGCCGCGTGCGGCTGGGCACGGGCGCCACGGCGTGCCTGCACTTCCTGCCGGCCGTGCTGCGCACGCTGCGCGAACAGTTCCCGGAACTCAGCGTGGTGGTGAGCACCGGCAACACCGAAGACCAGGCGCGCAAGGTGGAGGAGAACAGCCTCGACCTTGCGCTGGTCACGCTGCCGGCGGCGGGGCGTTCGCTGGCGGCGATGCCGGTGCTGGAAGACGAGTTCGTCGCGATCGGCCCGGTGAGTGGGCCAGCAAGTGGGCCGATGAGTGGGCCCGTGGGGTCCGCGCGTGGGGCTTCGCTGAAGGCCAAGCTCACGCCGGCCGAGCTGGGCGCCTTGCCGCTGGTGCTGTTCGAGCCCGCCGCCAACACGCGCAAGCTGGTCGACCGCTGGTTTGCCGCGGGGGCCGTGCATCCGCAACCCGTGATGGAGCTGGGCAGCGTCGAGGCGATGAAGGAGATGGTGGCCGCGGGGCTGGGCTACGGCATCGTGCCGGGCATGTCGATGACGGGCCGCGGCGCCCACCCCGGCCTGAAGACGCACCGGCTGAACCCCCGCATGCAGCGCACGCTGGCCATCGTGGTGCGGCGGGACAAGCCCGTCAACAAGGCCTTGCGCGTGGTGCTCGACGCGATCCTGGCGGCCGGCAAGCGCGGCCGCCGCTAGCTGGCCTGCGCCGCTGGCTGGCGGCCAGCCAGCAGTTCAGCCGTTCATTCCGGAATCGCAGCCATCCGCACGCTGCCGCGTGCGCGGCCCAGCGTGCCGACGATCAGCGCGGCGGCCAGCACCAGCACGCCGCTGAGCACCATCGCGCTGGAGATGCCGAAGCTGTCGACCGTCACGCCGCCGATCAGCGCGCCGGCGGCAATGGCCACCTGGAAGCCGCTGACCAGCAGGGCCTGGCCGGCTTCGGGCGCGTCGGGTACGGCCTCGAGCATCCAGCCGGTGAGCGCCACCGGGATCAGGCCGAAGGCCACGCCCCAGATCACCACCACCACCGCGCCCGGCACGAAGCCGGTGCCGATCAGCGTGGACATCAGCAGCGCGGCCGCCAGCATCAGCGCCGCCAGCAGGGTGGTGCCGCGCACGCTGCGCGCCACCATGCTGCCGCCCACGAAGGTGCCGACGAAGCCGACCGCGCCGTAGACCAGCAGCAGCGTGGAAACGGCATTGGGCGCCAGGCCGAACACCTGCTGCAGCAGCGGCTTCAGGTAGGTGTACGCCGCGAAGTGGCCGGCGATGAAGAACAGCACCGTGAGCAGGCCGACCTGGGCCATGCGGCGCGTGAGCGGCGTCAGCAGGTCGCGCGCGCCGATGGCCCGCGCCGGCGGAATGGCCGGCAGCAGCCACAGCTGCACCACCAGCACGAAGGCCGCGAGCGCACCGGTCACGGCGAACGAGGCGCGCCAGCCGAACAGCGTGCCGAGGAACGAACCGGCCGGCACCCCGAGCACGGTGGCGGCCGACACGCCGGCCAGCACCAGCGACATGGCCCGCGCCTGCGAGGCGTGCGGCACCAACTGCGTGGCGGCGGCCGGCGCAAAGGTCCAGAAGCCGCCCACGCACAGGCCCAGCAGCAGGCGCGCGACCAGCATGGTGGCGAAGTTGGGCGCGAACGCGGCGAGCAGGTTCGACGCGATGAGCAAGGTGGTGAGCGCGATCAGCACGGTGCGCCGGTCGAGCCGGCCCGAGGCCACGATGAGCGCGGGGCCGGCGAAGGCCGCCAGCACGCCGGGCATGGTGACCATCAGGCCCGCGGTGCCGTCGGACACGTTGAGGCCGCGCGCGATGTCGGTCAGCAGGCCGATGGGCATGAACTCGGTCGAGACCATGGCGAAGGTGCCGACGGCGATGGAGCTCACGGCGAGCCATGCGGAGCGCGACGCGGGCGCATGCGCGGTTGCCGCGGCGGGCGCAGCTGGCGTGTCGGGCGCAAGGCCGTCGACCTCGTCGATGCACGGGTTGCTGCTGGGTGAATTCATCATGGGATGCGGTCCTGGATCGCATCGGCGGTGCATGCACGCCAATGCCGGTGAAAGGGCATTGGAGTGTGCGAGCCGTCGCCTTCGCGACAAAGGGGGCGCGCGGCAGTAGTCAGTTTCCTTGACGCGAACAATCGGCTCTTTTTGCCCCTTTGACTTCGTCGCCCGTCCCGTGGATGGCGACGGCCGTCAGAGCACGCGGCCGTCGGCCACGAACGAATCGCCGATCAGCACGCGAAAGGCCGCACCCTGCGCAAACCGCGGCTGCGCCAGGGTCGGCGAGAGGTACTCGATGTCGACCTCGGCCGCCGTGCCGCGCTCCAGCACCTCGCCCGGCGGCACGAACCAGCGTGCCGAGAAGCCTTCCTTGTCGATCACCAGCGCGCAGCGGTATTCGCCCGACGAGATCGGCACGTCCTGCGAAGGCAGCCCCGGCTTGCGGAAGACGAGTGCGACGCGCGCATGGGCGGTGAAAGCGCCCGTGGTGTCGAAGCTCGGCGGCGCGTCGACGCCGGCCGGCTTCGCGCGGCGCGGCCGCTTGCTGATGAGCCATGCAATGACGTTGCCGATGATCGGCACCCACAGCACCATCAGCAGCGTGCCGATGTCGCGCGTGGTGGTGCCGGGCGTTGCGTAGTGCCGGACGATGGCGCCGCCTATGGCCACGCACAGCAGCACGGCGACGATGACCTTGCGGCGAAACTGGATCTTGGTGCTCATGCCTTGGGGGGTATCGCTTCTGAAAAGGAGGGGATGGCGGTGCCGTGGTCGAGCCACGGCACTTCGAGCGAGGTCCAGATGTGCGCGCTCGGGCGGCTGCCCGGGTCGTCGTCGAGCGAGGCCACGCGCAGAATCACCTGCGGCTGCGCGACCCATTCGGCCACCAGGTGCGTGCCGCAGCGGGTGCAGAAGTGGCGCAGCTTGCCGGGCGTCGATTCGAACGAACCGAGCGCCTCTTCGCCCGCGGTCCAGCGGAAGTCGGTACGGTCGGCGCGCGCGGTGGTCGTGAAGGCCGCGCTGTGCGCCTTGCGGCAGGTCGTGCAGTGGCAGTGGACGATGGGGCCCGCGAGACGGGTGGCCTCGTACTGGACGGTGCCGCAGAGGCAGGAGCCTTTCATGGCGTTCTCTTTCGGTGGGAGGGACTGCGAGTCTATGTCCGCCGCAGGACAGGACGGGCCCGTGGGGCCCGTCTTCATTGCTTCATCGCTTCATCGCTTCACTTTTTTCGTGCGCGGCATCAGCCCGTGTTGCGCAGGCCCGCCGCCACCCCGTTGATCGAGATGTGGATGCCGCGCTGCAGCCGCTCGCCGCCGTCGCCCGCGCGGTAGCGGCGCATCAGCTCGACCTGCAGGTGGTGCAGCGGATCTATGTACGGGAAGCGGTGGCGCACCGAGCGCTGCATCTCGGCGTTGCCTTCGAGGCGCTGCTTCGCGCCGGTGATGAGCGTGAGCGCGTCCGAGGTGCGGTGCCATTCCGCATCGATCATCGAGAACACCTTCGTTCGCAGCTTGCGGTCGGTCACGAGTTCGGCATAGCGCGAGGCCAGCGCGAGGTCGCTCTTGGCCAGCACCATGTCCATGTTCGACAGCAGCGTGCGAAAGAACGGCCACTGCGCGTACATGCGCTGCAGCAGGGCCACGCGTTCCTTCTTGCCCGCGGCGGTGCCGGCGGCGGCCAGGAACTGCTCCACGCCCGAGCCGAAGCCGAACCAGCCCGGAATGGTCAGGCGGCACTGGCCCCAGCTGAAGCTCCACGGCACGGCGCGCAGGTCGTCGATCTTGTGGCTCGGGTTGCGCGAGGCGGGGCGCGAGCCGATGTTGAGTTCGGCGATTTCGCGGATCGGCGTGGAGCCGAAGAAGTAGTCGCCGAAGCCCGGGGTCTCGTACACCAGCTTGCGGTACGCGGCCATGCTCGCGGTCGACAGCTCGCCGGCCGCCGAGAGGAAGGTGGCCGGCGCCAGCTTGCCCTGCGGCAGCAGCGTGGCCTCGAGCGTGGCGGCCACCAGCGTCTCGAGGTTGCGCCGGCCGATCTCGCGGTTGGCGTACTTCGAGCCGATGACTTCGCCCTGCTCGGTCAGGCGGATCTGGCCGCGCACCGTGCCCGGCGGCTGCGCCAGGATGGCCTGGTAGCTCGGGCCGCCGCCGCGTCCCACCGTGCCGCCGCGGCCGTGGAACATGCGCAGGCGGATGGGGTTGGCCTTTTTCTTGTTGAGCTCGTCGAACAGCGACACCAGCGCAATGCCCGCGCGGTACAGCTCCCAGTTGCTGGTGAAGATGCCGCCGTCCTTGTTGCTGTCGCTGTAGCCGAGCATCACGTCCTGCTCGGCGCCCGAGCGTTCGATGAGCGCCTGGATGTTCGGCAGCGCATAGAAGGCGCGCACGATGGGCGCGGCATTGCGCAGGTCTTCGATGGTCTCGAACAGCGGCACCACGATCAGGTCGCAGGTCGCGTTGCTGCTCATCGCGCCGCGCAGCAGGCCCACTTCCTTCTGCAGCAGCAGCGCCTCGAGCAGGTCGCTCACCGTTTCGGTGTGGCTGATGATGTAGTGGCGGATGGCCGCCGCGCCGTAGCGCGCACGCGCGGCGCGGGCCGCGGCGAAGATGGCCAGCTCGCTGCGTGCGAGCGGCGAGTAGTCGGCGTCGGGCACGCGCAGCGGGCGCGCGTCGTCGAGCAGCTTGAGCAGCAGCGTCTGCTTGGCTTCCTCGGCCAGCGAGGCGTACGACGGCTCGATGCGCGCGGTGGCCAGCAGCTCGGCGATCACCGCCTCGTGCTTGTCGGAACTCTGGCGCAGGTCGACCGTGGCCAGGTGAAAGCCGAACACTTCCACCGCGCGGATCAGCGGCAGCAGGCGCGGCGCGGCAAGCACGTTGCCGTGCTTCTCCTCGAGCGACTCGGCCACGGTGCGCAGGTCGCCCAGGAACTCCTCGGCCCTGGTGTACGGGTTCTGCGGCGCGACGGCATGGCGCGCGGCCTCGCCGCCGGTGAGCTCGCGCAGCGTGGCGGCCAGCCGCGCATACACGCCGGTGAGGGCGCGGCGGTAGGGCTCGTCCTTGCGGTGTTCGCTCGTGTCGGGCGAGCGCTCGGCCAGCGCCTGCATCTCGACCGACACGTCGACCAGCGTGGCCGACAGCGACAGCTCGCCGCCCAGGTAGTGCACCTCGGTGAGGTAGTAGCGCAGCGCCAGCTCGCACTGGCGGCTCAGCGCGTACTCGAGCGTTTCGGCCGTGACGTTGGGGTTGCCGTCGCGGTCGCCGCCGATCCACTGGCCCATGCGCAGGAAGGGCGCGACCGAGGGCGTGTGGCCGCCCTGGGCCAGCGCCTTCTCGAGGTCGGCGTACACGCGCGGAATCTCGCGCAGGAAGGTGGCCTCGTAGTAGCTCAGCGCGTTCTCGATCTCGTCGGCCACGGTGAGCTTGGAGAAGCGCAGCAGGCGCGTCTGCCAGATCTGCGTGACGCGCGTGCGCATCTGCGTCTCGTTGTCGGCGAATTCGAGCGGCGTGAGCGTGTCCTTGCCGCTGGCGTAGGCGTTCTGGCGCAGCCGGATCTCGTCGCGCACGGTGAGCAGCTGCGCAATCGCGCGCTCGGCGTCGAGGATGCTCTTGCGCTGCACTTCGGTCGGGTGCGCGGTGAGCACCGGCGACACGTAGCTGTGGGCCAGCGAGGCGACGATTTCGTCGGGCTTCACGCCGGCCTTGCGGATGCGCGCCAGCGCGGTCTGCAGGTCGCCGTCGACGCTCTCGCCGGCGCGCTCGGTCTCGGTGCGGCGGCGGATCTGGTGGCGGTCCTCGGCCAGGTTGGCCAGGTGGCTGAAGTAGGTGAAGGCGCGGATCACGCGCACCGTTTCCGCGGCGCTCAGGCCCTTGAGCAGGTTCTTCAGCGCGCGGTCGGCAGCATGGTCGGCATCGCGGCGAAACGCCACCGACAGTGTGCGGATCTTCTCGACCAACGCATAGGTCTCGTCTCCTTCCTGCTCCCGGATCACATCGCCGAGGATCCGGCCCAACAGCCGGATGTCGTCGATCAGTGGCTGGTCTTCGGCCTGTCGGCGCTTGGGGAGGGCAGGGGTCTTGCTGGCTTTCATTCGATGTTTGTCCTGGACTTCTTGAATGGATGCGCCGTCTGCGTTGCTGCGGCGCAACATGCTAGCATTCCGACGGTCTGCAAACATGTACTTTTTGGGAACGGTCTTGAGCAATATCGTGATCGCCACGCGCGAAAGCCGGCTGGCCCTTTGGCAGGCCGAACACGTGCAGGCGCTTCTGCAAGAACGAGGCCACACGGTCAGCCTGCTGGGCCTCACGACCACCGGCGACCAGATCCTCGATCGCTCGCTCAGCAAGGTGGGCGGCAAGGGGCTCTTCGTGAAAGAGCTCGAGCTCGCGCTCGAAGAAGGGCGTGCCGACATCGCGGTCCATTCGCTGAAGGACGTGCCGATGGACCTGCCCGAAGGCTTCGCGCTGGCCTGCGTGCTGGAGCGCGAAGACCCGCGCGACGCGCTCGTCTCGCCGCGCTACGCCTCCATCGACGAACTGCCGCAGGGCGCGGTGGTCGGCACCTCCAGCCTGCGCCGCGTGGTGCTGCTGCGCGCGCTGCGGCCCGACCTGCGCATCGAACCGCTGCGCGGCAACCTCGACACCCGCCTGCGCAAGCTCGACAAAGGGCAGTACGACGCCATCGTGCTGGCCGCGGCCGGGCTCAAGCGGCTGGGGCTCGAGAGCCGCATCCGCGTGGCCTTCGAGCCCGACACCATGCTGCCGGCCGCGGGGCAGGGCGCGCTCGGCATCGAGGTGCGCGCGGACCGCGCCGAACTCATCGCATTGCTGGGCTCGCTGACCCACCGGGGCGACTGGCTCTCGACCGCCGCCGAGCGCGCCGTGAGCCGCGCGATGGGCGGCAGCTGCTCGATGCCATTGGCCGCGCATGCGCGCTGGCAGGCCGACGGCGCCTTGCGCATCGACGCCGCCTGGGGCGACCCCGAAGGCAACGCGCCGCTGGTGAAGGTGCATGCACTGTCGAGCGCCGCCGACTTCGCCGAGGCCGACGCGCTCGGCCAGCGCGCCGCGGCGCTGCTGCGCGACGCCGGGGCCCACTGACAGCCGTGGTCATCGCATGACCACCCGTCCCGTCATCGTCACGCGGCCGGCCCGCGAGGCCGCGCACTGGGTTGCCGAACTGCGCGCGGCGGGGCTCGATGCGGTGGCGTTGCCGCTGATCGCGATCGAGCCGGTGGCCGATGCCGCAGTCCTGCGCAACGCCTGGCTGCAGCTTGCGGACCATGCGGCGCTGATGTTCGTGAGCGCCACGGCGGTCGAGCATTTCTTCGCGCACAAGGATGCCGGCGTTTCATTGGCGGGCCGCCGTTTCTGGGCCACGGGCCCCGGCACCACGCGCGCCTTGCTCCGCGCGGGCGTGCCGCCCGCGTCGATCGACGCACCGCCGCCCGAAGCCACGCGCTTCGATTCCGAGGCGCTGTGGGAGCGCGTGCAGACGCAGGTGTCGGCCGGCGTGCGCGTGCTGATCGTGCGCGGCGGCGACGAAAACGCGAACCCGACGGGACGCGACTGGCTCGCCAACGAGATCGATGCCGCGGGCGGCCTCAGGAGCACCGTGGTCGCGTACCGCCGGTTGGCGCCGTCGTTGGACGTCGTACAACGCCAGCTGGCCATCGACGGCGCCGAAGGCCGCGCGATCTGGCTCTTCAGCAGTTCCGAAGCCATCGGCAATCTCCAGCGCGCGATGCCCGGCACCGACTGGCATGCGGCCAGCGCCGTGGTCACCCATGCACGCATCGGCGAAGCCGCGCAGGCCGCGGGTTTCGGGGCGTTGCGTGTATGCACACCGCTGCAAGACGCACTGGTCGCGTCGATAGAATCCCTGGCATGAGCGCCGCGTCCCCGTCAGACGATCTTTCTTCCCCCACCGTTGCCGCACCGCCGGTGCCCGTCACCGTGGCACCGCACCAGACACCGGCCGCGCAGGCCGCGGGCGCACTGCTGCTGTCGCGCCTCGCGTTCGGGCTCGTGGCCCTCGTTGCGGTGGTGGCGCTGCTGATGGTCATCGCGCTGTGGCAGAAGGTGGGCGGCATGAAGGAGCAGCTGGCGCGCCAGAGCGCCGATGCCATTGCCCAGTCGATGGAAGCGCGCACGCTGGCACGCCAGGCCAGCGACACGGTGCGCGACGCCGCGGCGCGCGTGGCACTGGTCGAGACCCGCGTGGCCGAAGTGGCGCTGCAGCGCTCGCAGCTCGAGGAACTCATTCAAAGCCTCTCGCGTTCGCGCGACGAGAACCTCGTGGTCGACATCGACTCGGCCGTGCGCCTGTCGCTGCAGCAGGCGCAGGTCACCGGCAGCGTGGAGCCCTTGCTGGCCGCGCTGAAGGCCGGCGACCAGCGCATCGCGCGCGCGGCCCAGCCGCGGCTCGCGCCGCTGCAGCGCGCCATGCAGCGCGACGCCGACCGCCTGCGCAGCAGCGCCAGCACCGACAGCGCCGAAGCGCTGCAGAAGCTCGACGAACTGATGCGCGGCGTGGACGACCTGCCCACGCTCAACGCCGTGGCCGTGCGCGGCACCGGCGCCAACGCCTGGCAGGCCGAGCCGATTCCCGCCGACGCGCCGTGGTGGCAGCGCGCGCTGCTGACGGTGCGCGGCGAGCTGCGCTCGCTGGTGCGCGTGGGCCGCATCCAGAGCCCGGAGGCGATCCTGCTGGCGCCCGAGCAGTCTTACTTCCTGCGCGAGAACCTCAAGCTCAAGCTGCTCAACGCGCGGCTGTCGCTGCTGTCGCGGCAGATGGAAGCCACGCGCACCGAACTGGCCCAGGTGACCGTTTCGCTCAACCGCTATTTCGATCCCGCATCGCGCCGCACGCAGGCCGCCGCCACGCAGCTGCAGCAGCTGCAGTCGCTGGTGAAGACGACCGAAGCCGTCCGCATCGACGACACATTGACCGCGCTCGCCACCGCGGCTGCAGGACGCTGACCGGGAATGCGCGCCGCAATCTGGCTCCTTGCGCTGTTTGCCGTTGCCGCGGCCGTCGCCCTGTTCGCAGGCAACAACCAGGGCACGATCACCGTGTTCTGGCCGCCGTGGCGTGTCGACCTGTCGCTCAACCTCGTGCTGGTGATCCTGCTGGTGGCCTTCGTGCTGCTGCACGCCGCGTTGCGCGCGCTGGCGGCGCTGTTCTCGCTGCCGAAGCAGGCGCGCCAATGGCGGCTGCAGCAGAAGGAACGCACGCTGCATGCGGCGCTGCTCGACGCGATGGTGCAACTCATCTCCGGCCGGTTCTCGCGTGCCCGCAAGGCGGCCCAGGCCGCGCTGACGCAAGAGAAGACGCTGGCCGCGCTGGGCGCCAGCTTGCCGCAGGCGCAGCAGGTGCGCGTGCTGTCGCACCTTCTGGCCGCTGAAAGCGCGCAGGCCCTGCAGGACAAGCCGGCGCGCGACGCCCACCTGCAGCAGGCCCTCAACGAAAGCGCCGACCGCGCCGTGCTCTCCAGCCCCGAGACGCGCGAAGGCGTGCAGCTGCGCGCCGCCCGCTGGGCGCTCGAAGACCGCGACGCGGCCGCGGCGTTGGCCCGGCTCGAGGAATTGCCGCAGGGCGCGCAGCGCCGCACGCTGGCACTGCGCCTGCGCCTGAAGGCCGCCCGCCAGGACCAGCGCACGCTCGAGGCGCTGGAGACCGCGCGGCTGCTGGCCAAGCACCGTGCCTTCTCCGAAGCCGCGGCGCAGAGCATCTTGCGCGGCCTTGCGACCGAGCTGCTGTCGGGTGCACACGACCCTGCGCAATTGCAGCGCGCATGGACCGAACTCGACGCCAACGAACGCGGGATGCCCGAGGTGGCGATCCACGCGGCGCAACGCATGGTGGCGCTGCGCGGCGACCTGGCACTGGCGCGCGGCTGGCTGCTGCCAGCCTGGGAGCGCATGGTGGCGAACCCGCGCGGCCTGGGCGACGGGCTGCGCGTGAAGCTCGCGCGCGCACTCGAAGCGGGGCTCGATTCGGTCGATGCCGACTGGCTGGCCCGCATCGAAAGCGCACAGCGCAACAACCCGCGCGACCCCAATCTGCAGTACCTCGCGGGCATGGCCTGCATGAAGCGGCAGCTGTGGGGCAAGGCCCAGCAGCTGTTGATGCAGGCCGGGCTCGGCCTGCAGGACACCGAGCTGTACCGCCGCGCCTGGCTGGCATTGGCCCAGCTGGCCGAAGACCGCAACGACGCCGCCCAGGCGGCCGAAGCCTGGAAGCGCGCGGCGCAGGTCGAGAGCACCTGAGCGTTTTGGACGCTTGGAGCGTTTGAACGCCTGAGCGTCTTCAAGGACACGCAGGCCCGCCGGCCTTCAGCGCCGATGCCTGCCGTGCCGACGGCTTGCCGCTGCCGAAGACCAGCCAGCCGAGGCCGGCCAGCACCCAGACGCCGACACCCCCGTAGAGCATCACCAGCCCGAAGCCGTGCACCAGTGCGGCATGCACGGCCGCCCCGGACGGATCGGCCTGTGCGAGCGCCGGAAAGGCGGGCGCGAGCGAGGCGAAGTTGCCGGTCGCGATCTTCTCCGCCAGCGCGCGCAACTGCGTCGCGTCGAGCGAGGCGGAGAGGGCGCCGCGCAGGTGCCCATGAATGCCCTCGAGCAGGATGAAGCCCATCAGCGCGATGTTGACGGCCAGCGTGATCAAGCGCGCGCTGATGTCCATGCCCGAGGCCATGCCCGCGCGCGCACTCGGCACCGCGCCGGTGGTGGTGTTGGTCACGGGCGTGTTGGTCAGGCCCAGGCCGATGCCGGCCAGCAGGCAGCCGGGCAGCATGGTCATCCAGCTGGCGTGGTCCACGGCGCTGCCGACGTACATCGCCATGAAGCCCAGCCCGATGACGGACAGCCCCGCGGGAATGACCGCGCCCGGCCGGTAGCGCAGCGACAGGCGTTCCGCCAGCGGCGGCAGTGCCAGCGTGGGCAGCGTGTAGGCCAGCAGCGCCGAGCCGGCCGTGACCGCGTCGTAGCCCAGTGCGCCCTGGAAGTAGATCGGCAGGTAGATCATGAACGGCCAGAAGCTGAAGTTCATGCCGACGGAGCCGATCATCGAGCCCGAGAAGTTGCGGATGCGGAAGACCGAGAAGTCGAACATCGGATGCGGGTGGGTCTTTTCCACCCACAGGAAGAGCGCGAAGCTGGCGAGCGCCGCTGCCGCAAGGCCGATGGCCGGCAGGCTCGCGAAGCCCAGGCCCGGCCCCTGCGTGATGAAGCAGGTCAGGCCCAGCACCGCGAGCGACAGCGTCACGATGCCCGCGAGGTCGAGGCGCCGCGCCTCGGGGTCGCTCGACTCCGCCACGCTGCCGAGCACCAGGGCCACCGCCACCATGGCCAGCGGCGCGTGGACCAGGAACACCCATTGCCAGTTCGACAGCGCGACGATCGCGCCGCCGACGATCGGCCCGAAGCCCAGGCCCATGCCGAAGACCACGCCCCAGACGGCGAAGGCCCGGCTGCGTTCGCGGCCTTGCGGGAACTGGTGGGAGAGCACCGCGAGCTGGCAGATCAGCATCGCGCCGCCGCTCAGGCCCTGGAGGAAGCGGCTGACGATCAGCACCCAAGTGCTTTGCGCGAACCCGCAGGCCAGCGACGTGAGACCGAACAGCACCACGCCGACGACGAGGACGCGCTTGCGGCCATAGCGGTCGGCCAGCGTGCCGGCTGCCATCAGTACCGTGGTGCAGGCGATGGTGTACGCGTTCATGATCCACTGCATGTCGCTGAAATCGCCGTGCAGCGCATGTTCGAGCGTGGGCAGGATGACCGGCACGCTCGAGATCTCGAGGCCGAACATGAGGGCGATGAGGCAGACCGCGGCCAGCGCGATCCGGTTCTTGCCGGTGGGGGAGAGAGGCATGGGAAATCTTTCGGAATCTTTTCTGACGGCTTCCGGAGGAAGCGCCGGGCGATTCTGTGGAAAGGCTCTTCATGATGGAAATGATTTAATTTTCTAGAATCCATGACCGTTCATCATGGATCGACCCGCATGGATTTCGACCCCGCGCTGCTGCGCGCCTTCGTGGCCGTGAAGGAAACCGGCGGCTTCACGCGCGCCGCCCAGCGGCTGCACCTGACGCAGTCGGCCATCAGCCACCAGATCCGCCGTCTCGAGGAGCAGGTGGGCCGCCCGCTGCTGCACCGCACGACGCGCCGCCTCACCGTGACGGAGGACGGCGAGGACTTTCTTCGCTACGCGCTGCAGATCCTCGAGACGCTCGACGCGATGACGCAGCGCTTCCTGCCTTCGCCGATCACGGGCGTGGTGCGCTTCGGCGTGCCCGACAACTTCATGGGCGACCGGCTGCCGCCCTTGCTCTCGCAGTTCGCGCGCTCGTTCCCCGCCACGCGCATGGAGGTCAGCGTGAGCATGCACCTCGACCTGCGCGCGATGATCCGCGCGGGCGAGCTCGACCTGGCCGTGGTGATGTCGCCGCCCGACTGCGAGGAAGGCACGCGGCTGCGGCGCACGCAGCTGGTGTGGGTGGCGGCGGAGACTTTCGACGTGCCGGCCGGCGCCTCGCTGCCGCTGGCGTTCTTTCCCAAGCCCTGTGTCAACCGCCAGGTGGCCGGCGCGGCGCTGGACTCCGTGCCGGTCGACTGGCACGTGGTCTTCACTTCGGCGAGCCCGCACGGGATTCGCGCGGCCGTGCTGGCGGGGTTGGCCGTGTCGGTGCTCACGCGCGAGGACGTGGAGCCGGGCATGAAGATCGTCGACGGCCGCTACGGCCTGCCGGCCCTGCCGAGCGTGGATTTCTCGCTGATCTGGAGCGAGGGCGGCAAGACGGAATGTGCGTGCCGCTTCGGGCAGCTGATTTTGGAGATGCCCGGGCTGCCGGCGGCTCAACTGAACAAGACATAAAAAAACGGCGCCAGTGGCGCCGTTTTTACTTGCGAGCGTGTGTCGCTCAGAGCATGCGTTGCTGCGGCTGTGCGTCAGCGGCGGCCTGCTCGAACGGCAGCGACATCGAACCGAGGTCGCGGCGCGTTTCGACCAGCACCAGCGGGCCTTCGTCGAGCACGACCACCGGCGGGCGTTCGCGCGGCACGTGCACCGGCTTCGGCTCGGCGGCGATCGCGGCGCGGGCTTGCGCGATGCGTTCGGCGTCGGAGTTGACCCACTGCAGGCCCGAGCCTTCGGCGATCTGCGCGAGGTCGGCCAGCGGCAGTTCGAAGGGCTGGACCTTGGGCAGTGCGCGGCCATTGGCGGCGGTGGCTGCGGGCGCGGCGGCAGGTGCCTTGGCGCTTTCGGCCACGATCGGCGCTGCCGGCGCGGCAACCGCGACAGGGGCAACCGCCACAGGGGCGACCGGCGCGGGGCGCTCGGCGCTCGGCTGCTGGGGAGCGGCCTCGCGCACTTCCGGTGCGGCGACCGCTGCAACAGCGACGGCCTCTTCGGCGCGTTCCGAGACCATCGGCTGGGGCTGGCGCGACACAGGGGCTTCCTGGGCTTCGCCGGCTTCCGCCGCGACCGGTG
The DNA here is from genome assembly GCF_900112425.1 of Variovorax sp. OK212. Lineage (GTDB taxonomy): Bacteria > Pseudomonadota > Gammaproteobacteria > Burkholderiales > Burkholderiaceae_C > Variovorax. Next base: position 945,309 of record NZ_FOLP01000001.1, read on the forward strand.
CATCGGCCGTGTTGGCTTCGTTCTCGTCGCGCGGGCCGCGTTCGCGGCGGTCACGGCCGTAACGGTCACGCGAACGACCGCGGCGCTCGTCGCCTTCGCGGCGCGGTGCCTGCTCGTTGTTGCCGTTGGCTTCGCCGTCTTGCGTGGCGTCGGTGGCGGCTGCCACTTCGGCTTCGCCGTTCAGCTGCTCGGGGGCATCGTTGCGGCGTTCGCGGCGGCCGTCGTTGCGGTCGCCACGCGGTGCGCGCTGCTCATCGCTGCGACCTTCACGGTTTTCACGGCCGTTGCGGGGCTGGCGTTCGCCTGGGGCTGCTGCTTCGCCGGCTTCGGGGCTGCGTTCGCCGCCACGGTCGCTGCGCTCACCGCGTTCGGTGCGCTCGCCGCGTTCCGCACGGTCGCCGCGCTCGCCACGTTCACGGCGGGCGCGCGGTGCGCGTTCTGCCGTGTTGCCTTCTTCGCCTGCGACGGCGCCGGGCGCCAGTTGCTGGGCTTCGAGGTTGGCGTTGCCGTCGAGTGCTTCCGCCGGCAGGTTGCGGCCTTCACCTTCGCGGCGTTCGCCACGGCCGTTGCGGCGTTGTTCGCCGTCACGCGGTGCGCGCGCTTCACGGGGCTCGCGCGGCTCGCGTTGTTCGCGGGGTTCACGCTGTTCACGCGGCTGGTTGGGCGTGCCGTCGGCGCGCATTTCGCTGTTGCGGCCTTCACGGCCCTCGCGACCTTCGCGTCCTTCACGGCGTTCGCCGCCACGACCGCCGCGGCGTTGCTCGCCGTCGCGACCGCCAGAGCGTCCGCCGTTCTCGCCACGGCCTTCGCCGCGGCCGTCACGACCTTCACCGCCGCGGCCACCACGGCGCTGTTCGCCGTCGCGTCCGCCGCGCGCTTCACCGTCGCGGCCAGGGCGGCGGGGCTTCGGTGCCTCGACAGGAATCGCGGACGGCGCGGGCGCCGCCTCGGGTTCCGGCGTGGCGCCGAACAGGTTCTTGATCCAGCCGAAGAAGCCCTTCTGGGCCGGAACCGGGGCGCTCACCAAGGGCGGCGCGACCGGCGCGGGTGCTGCGGCGACAGGCGCGCGCACCGCTTCGGGCTTGGGCGGCACCACCGGCGCGGGTGCGTCGGGCAGCACGCCCTTGATGACCGGCGTCTGCTTGTTGGTGGGCTCCTGCGAACGGCGCGTGACCGAGGTCGGGTCTTCGATCTCGTCGGCCATCTTGTAGCTGGCTTCGATGTGGTCCAGGCGCGGGTCGTCGTGCTTCAGGCGCTCGAGCTTGTAGTTCGGCGTTTCGAGCGTCTTGTTGGGCACCATCAGCACGGTGACGCGCTGCTTGAGCTCGATCTTGGCGATTTCGGGGCGCTTTTCGTTCAGCAGGAACGAAGCGACTTCCACGGGCACCTGCACATGCACGGCGGCCGTGTTGTCCTTCATGGACTCTTCCTGAATGATGCGCAGGATCTGCAGCGCGCTCGATTCGGTGTCGCGGATGTGGCCCGAGCCGCCGCAACGGGGGCAGGGGATCGACGAACCTTCGGAGAGCGCCGGCTTCAGGCGCTGGCGGCTCATTTCCATCAGGCCGAACTTGCTGATCGAGCCGAACTGCACGCGGGCGCGGTCCTGGCGCAGCGCGTCGCGCAGGCGGCTTTCGACTTCGCGGCGGTTCTTCGACTCGTCCATGTCGATGAAGTCGATGACGATCAGGCCGCCCAGGTCGCGCAGGCGCATCTGGCGGGCCACTTCGTCGGCGGCTTCGAGGTTGGTGCGGGTGGCGGTCTCTTCGATGTCGCCGCCCTTGATGGCGCGGGCCGAGTTCACGTCGACCGACACCAGAGCTTCGGTATGGTCGATCACGATGGCGCCGCCCGAGGGCAGTTGCACGGTGCGCGCGTAGGCCGACTCGATCTGGTGCTCGATCTGGAAGCGGCTGAACAGCGCCGCGTCGTCGCGGTAGCGCTTCACGCGGGCGGCATGCTCGGGCATGACGTGCGCCATGAACTGCTGCGCCTGGTCGTAGATGTCGTCGGTGTCGATCAGGATGTCGCCGATGTCGTGATTGAAGTAATCACGAATGGCGCGGATCACGAGCGACGATTCCTGGTAGATCAGGAAGGCGCCCTTGCCGCCCTTGGCCGCGCCGTCGATGGCGCTCCAGAGCTTGAGCAGGTAGTTCAGGTCCCACTGGAGTTCGGGCGCGGTGCGGCCGATGCCGGCGGTGCGCGCGATGATGCTCATGCCCTTCGGGTACTCGAGCTGGTCCATCGCCTCCTTGAGTTCGGCGCGGTCGTCACCCTCGATGCGGCGCGAAACGCCACCGCCGCGGGGGTTGTTCGGCATCAGCACGACATAGCGGCCGGCCAGCGAGATGAAGGTGGTGAGGGCGGCGCCCTTGTTGCCGCGTTCTTCCTTTTCGACCTGGACGGTGAGTTCCTGGCCCTCGCGGATCGCGTCCTGGATGCGGGCCTGGCTGGCCGACACGCCTTCTGCGAAGTACTGCTTGGAGATTTCCTTGAACGGCAGGAAGCCGTGGCGGTCTTCGCCGTAGTCGACGAAACAAGCTTCGAGCGAAGGCTCGACGCGCGTCACGACCGCTTTGTAGATGTTGCCCTTGCGCTGTTCGCGCCCTTCGATTTCGATTTCGTAGTCGAGCAGTTTCTGCCCGTCGACGATGGCCAGGCGGCGTTCTTCGGCCTGCGTGGCATTGATCAGCATCCGCTTCATGATGCGTTGTCCTTATATGTATCGTTCTACCGGCCCTTGATGGGCCAACGATGCACGGACGACGCCCGCGAAACCAGGGAATTGCCGCTTGGGCCCCGGATGCTGTCACTGCCGCGCCAGGCGCGAGCAGGCCTCTCGAACGTTAGCTCAAGAAGACAGCCGGGGTGGGGGCGCGTGGATGGGCGCGAGCCAGATTCGGTGTTGGGTAGCTATCTTTTTGATAGCTGGTTGCGCAAGGGTGGCGCGCGCTACCGATAGTTCAATGCCTGAGGCCGCTGGTCGAAACCAGGTGGGCCAGCGCAGGCAAATTTGAATCAGCAGCATCAACACAACAAGGGACTCGCTTCGATCCGCCTGCAGCTTGGTCAGCTGCAGGCTGGGTATTCCGTATCGGTGTTTCGTGGGTGTCGGCTTGACTTGGGCACCTGCTCTGCCACTTTGCGCAATTGCGCGGGGTTTGCAGCTGGGTGCCAAAGCGGCATCGACCTCACAGCGCCGCCCTGGGTATTTGATGGCAGTGGACTAAACTTCTGTCTAATCAAGCACTTACATGACCGCGCTGGTGAAAAACATTATAGGTGCGAAGCAAGGCCCTGCGGCTGCTCCAAATCCCGCAGACCAAAAAGCCTCGGGCGATGCCGGGGCGTCGCCTTCGGCCATCAAATTCCTCACGGTCGACGCCGAATCCGCCGGGCAGCGGCTCGACAACTTCCTGTTCCGCCATCTGAAAGGCGTGCCGAAGACGCACGTCTACCGGATCATCCGATCGGGTGAGGTGCGCATCAACAAGGGCCGCGCGCAGGCCGAGACCCGCATCGAGGTCGGCGACGTGCTGCGGCTGCCGCCCATTCGCCTGTCGCCGCGCGCGGAAGAGGGCGCCACGCCGCCCGCCCCGGCGCGCGAATTCCCGGTGCTGCTGGAAGACGACGCCGTGCTGGCCATCGACAAGCCCGCCGGCGTGGCCGTCCATGGCGGCAGCGGCGTGAGCTTTGGCGTGATCGAGCAACTGCGCACCGCGCGGCCGGCCGCCAAGTTCCTGGAGCTGGTGCACCGGCTCGACCGCGAAACCTCCGGCATCCTGCTGGTGGCCAAGAAGCGCAGCGCGCTGTTGGCGTTGCAGGACCAGTTCCGCGAGCGCGAGACCGGCAAGACCTACCTGGCGCTGGTCGAAGGCGCCTGGCCCGCCAACAAGAAGGTACTCGACGCGCCGCTGGCCAAATATCTGTTGCCCGACGGCTCCGGCGCGGGGGCCGGCGAGCGCCGTGTGCGCGTGGTCGCCAAGGACCACCCGGACGCCATGCGCGCCATCACGCTGGTGCGCGTGCTGGCGCGGCTCGCGCTGCCGGGCGACGCCACGCCGCTGTCGTTGCTGGCCGTGACCATCAAGACCGGCCGCACGCACCAGATCCGCGTGCATCTGGCTTCGGCCGGCCATCCGATCGCCGGCGACGACAAGTACGGGGAGTCCGATCGTCAGCGCGCCCTGCAGAAGCTCGGCCTCAAGCGCATGTTCCTGCACGCCTGGCGGCTGCAGTTCAATCACCCGGCCAGCGGCGACCGCGTGGCGCTGCAGGCCGACCTGCCGCCCGAGCTGCATGCGCTGATGTCGCCCGCCGCCCTCGAGGCGATGGCCCAACACCCCACACCCACGTCCCATGACTGATACCTCCAGACCCCTTCGCTTCGACCTGATCGCCTTCGACTGGGACGGCACGCTCTATGACTCCACGCGCCTGATCGTGCGCTGCATCCAGGCCGCCGTGGTCGACGTCGGCGGCGCCAAGCCGAGCGAGAACGACGCCGCCTGGGTCATCGGCCTGGGCCTGGCCGAGGCGCTCGCGCGTGCGGCGCCCGACGTTCCCAAGGAGAAATACCCCGAACTCGGCGCGCGCTACCGCTACCACTACCTGCAGCACCAGGACGACCTCGTGCTGTTCGACGGCGTGCTGCAGATGCTCGACGCCCTGCGTGCGCGCGGCCACAAGCTGGCGGTGGCCACGGGCAAGTCGCGCCGCGGGCTGAACGAGGCGCTCAAATCGGTGGCGCTGCGCGACCGCTTCGACGGCTCGCGCACGGCCGACGAAACCTTCGGCAAGCCGCATCCGCGCATGCTGCTGGAGCTGATGGAAGAGCTCGACGTGACGGCGGAACGCACGCTGATGATCGGCGACACCACGCACGACCTGCAGCTTGCGCAGAACGCCGGCGCCGCCAGCGTGGGCGTGAGCTACGGCGCGCACGAGCCCGCCAGCTTCGATGAATTCAAGCCACTGCACGTCTCGCACTCGGTGGCCGACCTGCAAGCGTGGCTCCTCGACAACGCCTGAACCGGGACTTGTGTTGCCATGAGTGAAGAACGCATCCCGCTGTGCAACGCCGGCGACCTGGTCGAAGGCGGCCTGGCCGTGCCTTTCGACGTGATCCATGGCGGCGAGACCTGCCGCGCCTTCGCGGTGCGTTTCGAAGGCCTGCCGCATGCGTTTCTCAACCGCTGCAGCCATGTCGCGATGGAAATGGACTTCCAGCCCGACCGCTTCTTCGACGACACCGGCCAGTGGCTGCTGTGCGCCACGCACGGCGCGGTCTACAAGCCCGACACCGGCGAATGCGCCGGCGGCCCTTGCCGCGGCGGCCTCGTGAAGATCGCCTTGAGCGAGCATGACGGCGTGGTGCACTGGCATACTGACTGGAACCTTCACCCCCTGACCTTCTGACATGACCGACCCAACCAGAACCGAGCCCGCGGGGTTCGAGCCATTTGAGCCGGCCCCCTCCAAGAACATGGCCAAAGACCCCACGCAGCGTCCCGGTTGGGAGCGCGCCACCCTCGAAAAGCTCGCCTTCGCTTCACTGAACGAACAGAAAGCCACGCGCCGCTGGAAGACCTTCGTGCGCCTGTCGTGGCTGGCCTTCTTCATCTTCCTGGCGTGGCTCGCGCTCTCGCGCAGCGCGCCGAGCACGGCCAAGACCACGGCGCACACGGCCGTCGTCGAGATCAAGGGCGAGATCGCCAACGGCGGTGACGCGAGCGCCGAATTCGTGGTCGCCGCAATGAAGACGGCCTTCGAGGACGAAGGCGCCAAGGGCGTGGTGTTGCTGATCAACTCGCCCGGCGGCAGCCCGGTGCAGGCCGGCATCATCAACGACGAGATCAAGCGCCTGAAGGCCAAGTACAAGAAACCGGTCTACGCGGTGGTCGAGGAGACCTGCGCGTCGGCGGCCTATTACATTGCCGCTGCCACCGACAAGATCTATGTCGACAAGGCCAGCATCGTCGGCAGCATCGGCGTGCTGATGGATGGCTTCGGTTTCACCGGCGTGATGGAAAAGGTCGGCGTCGAGCGCCGCCTGCTCACCGCCGGCGAGAACAAGGGCTTCCTCGATCCGTTCAGCCCCATGAGCGACGCGCAGCGCGCCCATGCGCAGACCATGCTGAACCAGATCCACACGCAGTTCATCAATGTGGTGAAGACCGGCCGCGGCGACCGCCTCAAGCTCGACACGCCCGGCCTGTTCAGCGGCCTGTTCTGGAGCGGTGAGCAAGCCGTCGAGTACGGCCTGGCCGACCAGCTGGGCAACGTCGACTACGTGGCCCGCGAGGTCATCAAGGCCGAAGAGGTGATCGACTACACGCGGCGCGACAACGTGGCCGAGAAGCTGGCCAAGAAGTTCGGCGCGGCGATGGCCGAAACCACCGTGCGCCTGATGCACACCGCGCCGGCCCTGCGCTGATCGCTTATCTGGTTTCGCCGCTGGCGGTGTAGCGCGCAGACGCTGCCAGCGCCGCGGCGAACACCACGACCACATAGAGCGCGGCGGTCAGCGAGGTCGCCCGCGCCAGCAGCCCGATCACAGCCGGGCCTGCCATGAACCCCAGATAGGCCAAGGCCGACACCGACGCAATGCCGCGCGCCGGCTCGACGCCCGGCACCTTCGCCGAGGCCGAGAACAGGATCGGCACCACGTTCGCGAACCCCACGCCCACGCCCGCAAAGCCGACCAGCGCCAGCCAGGGCAGGTCGGTGATCAGCACCAGCGTCATGGCGGCCGCAGCCAGCAGGCCGCTGCCGAGCAGCAGCGTGGCCGGCGCGAAGCGCGCGCGCAGCGCGTCGCCGCCGAAACGCGCCGCGGCCATGGCGGCGGAGAAGCTCGCGTAGGCCAGCGCGGCCTGCTGCTGCGGGCTGCCGATTTCCTGCTGCATATAGAGCACGCTCCAGTCGTAGATCGCGCCTTCGGCGATCAAGCCCAGTGCCGCGAGCGCGCCCAGCACGGCGAGGGTGCCGCGCGGCAGCAGGAAGCCGTGGTCGGCCTCGGTGGCGCCGCTGGTGGCGGGCCGGGGCAGCATGCGCGTCGAGGCAAACGCCACCACCAGCACCATGGCCGCGGCGACGATCAACAGGTGCGCCTGCGCGCCGAGGCCGGCCGCCAGTGCGGCGCTGCCGCTGGCCGCGCCCGCCATGCCGCCCAGGCTGAACATGCCGTGCATGCCGCTCATGAGCGGTGTGTCGCCATGCAGTTCGAGCTGGGCCGCTTCCGTGTTGATGGACACGTCGAACACGCTCGTCACGAGGCCGAAGGCTGCCAGCAGGGCCAGCAGCGCGGCATAGCCGGGCATGGCGATCAGCCCGGCCAGCAGCAGCGCATAGATGCAGCCGCAGACGCCGGCCACGCGGCGCGGGCCGTGGCGGCCGATCCAGCGGCCCGCGCTGGTCAGCCCGAACATCGCGCCCGCGCCGGCCGCGAGCATGGCCAGCCCGAGTTGCGCCTCGTCGATGCCGTAGTGCGCCTTGACGGTGGGCACGTGCACGCCCCAGGTCGCGAAGATGAAACCGGCGGAAAAGAACTGCGCACGCGACGCCCAGCGCGTGCCCGAGGTGACGGCCACCATCGTCAACGGCCGATCGCGAACACGGCGGGCAGGCGTTCGTCGGTGATGGCTTGCGGCTTGGCGGCGCGCCAGGACTTGACCATCTCGCTGCGCACCTGGGCCGTGGCCAGCGTCAAGCCGCGCGCCACGGCGAGGCGGGTGTTGTGCTGCAAGGTCTGCACGAGCGCCTGCAGCAACGCGGCGTTGCGGTAGGGCGTTTCGATGAAGAGCTGTGTCTGGCCCGTCTTGAGCGCCAGTGCCTCGAGTTCGCGGATGCGCGTCTGGCGCTCGACGGCGTCCTGCGGCAGGTAGCCGACGAAGGCGAAATTCTGGCCGTTGAGGCCGCTCGCGGCCAGCGCCAGCAGCAGCGAGACCGGGCCGGTCAGCGGCACCACGGTCAGGCCCAGGTCGTGCGCGGCGCGTGCCACCGACGAGCCCGGATCGGCCACGGCCGGCATGCCGGCTTCGCTCAGCAGGCCGATGTCGTGGCCTTCGAGCGCGGCGGCCAGCAGGGGGCGGGCGTCGAACTGGCCGGCATGGTCGCCTTTCTTGTGCACTTCGCGCGGCAGTTCCTGGATGTTCTGCGCCTGCAGCGGCGCCGCCAGCGGAGCGACGGCGTCGATGCGTTTCAGGTAGGCGCGAGCGGATTTCGCGTTTTCGCAGATCCAGTGGGTGATGCCCGCGGCGGTCTGCAGCGTGCCCAGGGGCAGGGCGTCCTGCAGCGGGGCCTGGACGTCGCAGCCGAAGTCGAGCGGCGCCGGAACGAGGTAGAGCTTGCCTTTTTGCGTCACAGCAGATCCACCCCCGCGGCGCGCAGCATCTGGCAGGTGCGGATCAGCGGCAGGCCGACCAGCGCGGTCGGGTCGTCGCTGTCGATGGCTTCCAGCAGCGCGATGCCGAGGCCCTCGCTCTTGGCGCTGCCGGCGCAGTCGTAGGGCTGCTCGGCCTGCAGGTACTGCTCGATGGCGTCGTCGCTGAGGTCGCGGAACACCACGCGCACCGGGGCGATGTCGCGCTGGACGAAGCCCGAAGCACGGCAGACCACGGCCACGGCCGTCTGGAAGATCAGCGTCTGGCCGCGCATGCGGCGCAGTTGGGTGGTGGCGCGTTCATGGTCGCCGGGCTTGCCGAGCGCTTCACCGGCCAGGTCGGCCACCTGGTCGGAGCCGATGACCACGGCTTCGGGGAAGCGGGCGGCCACGGCGTTGGCTTTTTCGAGGGCCAGGCGAATGGCCAGGTCGCGCGGCGTTTCGCCGGGCAGCGGTGTTTCGTCCACTTCGGGCGAGTGCACGTCGAAGGGCAGTCTCAGGCGGGTAAGCAGTTCGCGGCGGTAGCGCGAGGTCGAGGCGAGGATCACGGTGCGTTGCATGGGACGATTGTGCGTGAGCCGCCTGAGTCCCTCGGCTTTCCCTCAGGCTTGTCCCGAGCCGGTGAAGCGCGAGGCGCGCTAGACTGGCGCGGATGAAGAGAGAATTTGCCCCCGAACGGCTCAATGTGCCTGCCTTTACGGCTGCGGCCGCCACCCTGGATGCCGCCGATCCGGTGCCTGACTATGTACGCCTGACCGCCGAACTGGCCGCCCCGGCGCCCGACGCGGTCGTGCGTTGGGAAGCCACCGGGGAAGAGCGCCCCGGCGCCGACGGCAAGCCCGTGTCCTGGATGCACCTGGAAGCCGAAGCCGTCGTGCCGCTGGTCTGCCAGCGTTGCCTGTCGCCGGTCGATACCGAGCTTTTCGTGGACCGCTGGTTCCGTTTCGTGGCCGACGAAGCCACGGCGGAGACCGAGGACGAGGAATCCGACGAAGACCTGCTCGTCGTGAGCCGGGATTTCGACCTCCACGCCCTGATCGAGGACGAGCTTCTGATGGAAATTCCCGTCATGCCCGTTCACGACGTGTGCCCCACGCCGGTCAAGCTGTCGTCCAGCGACGAGGACTTCATGGCGGCTGAAGAAGCCAAGCCGAACCCCTTTGCCGCCCTCGAAGCGTTGCGTTCGCGCACGCCGAAAAAAGGCTCGGAAGAGGGCAAGTAGCTCTTTTCCTCAGGCTGGGCTATAATCATGGGCTTCGCGCGCGCCGCCGTGAGCAGCAATGCAGATCAGAACATGTCAGCCATGTCACTGCATTGCCACCGCTTGAGCCCGCACCCTTTCACTCACCTCACAGTCCAGGAGCCACCATGGCCGTCCAGCAAAACAAGAAGTCGCCTTCCAAGCGCGGCATGCACCGTTCACACAATGCGCTGGTCGTGCCCGGCATCGCTGTCGAGCCGACCACCGGCGAAACGCATCTGCGTCACCACATCAGCCCCAACGGTTTCTACCGTGGCCGCCAGGTGCTCAAGAACAAGTCCGAAGCCTGATCTCGCATCCCAAGGCCAAGGCCCGAAGCTACTTTTGCCGTAGCGTCGGGCCTTTGTTTTGATGGCTACGCCTTCTTTTCCCGAAATCACTGCTGCGCCTTCCGCAATCACGCTTGCCGTCGATTGCATGGGGGGTGACCATGGGCCGCGAGTCACGCTCGCGGCCTGCCGCGCGTTTCTCGAGCGGCACAGCGAAGCCTCGTTGTTGTTGGTCGGTGCGCCGGCCGCACTGGCGGGGTTCGCCGCGCATCCACGTGCCCGCATCGTCGCCGCGAGCGAAGTGGTGGGCATGGACGACCCGATCGAAATCGCCTTGCGCAAGAAGAAAGACTCTTCGATGCGCGTGGCGATCCAGCAGGTCAAGGACGGCGCCGCCCAGGCCGCGATCTCCGCTGGCAATACCGGCGCGCTGATGGCCATTGCGCGCTACCTGCTCAAGACGCTCGACGGCATCGACCGCCCGGCCATCGCGCCGCAGTTACCAAATGCAAAAGGTGGAGCGACGACCGTGCTCGACTTGGGTGCGAACGTCGACTGCGACGCCGAAGACCTGCTCCAGTTCGCCGTGCTCGGCTCGGCCCTGGTGTCGGCGCTGACCGGCAACGAGGCGCCTTCGGTCGGCCTGCTCAATATCGGCGAGGAAGCCATCAAGGGCAGCGAAACCATCAAGAAAGCCAGTCAACTGCTGCGTACGGCTGCCAACTCGAAAGATCTGAACTTCTACGGCAACGTCGAAGGCAACGATATTTTCAAGGGCACGACCGACATCGTTGTGTGTGACGGTTTCGTTGGAAACGTTGCGCTGAAGGCCAGCGAAGGCGTGGCGTCGATGATCGGCGAGTTCATTCGCGTCGAATTCTCGCGAAGCGTGTTCACGAAACTTGCGGCCATCGTTGCTTATCCGGTTCTAAAAGCGTTCAAAAGTCGCCTGGATCACCGCCGTTACAACGGTGCGGCACTTTTGGGTCTGCGTGGGCTGGTTTTCAAGAGCCATGGCTCGGCTGACGAAGTGGCTTTCGGGCACGCCCTGGATCGCGCTTATGATGCCGCTCGCAACAACCTGCTCGATCGCGTGCGGGCCCGCATCGCCCACGCCGCGCCATTGCTCGCGCGGCAGGAACCGGCGGCGCCGGTCGACGCGACGGCCCTTCACGTTTGATGACCCCTTATTCACGCATTACCGGCACCGGCAGCTATCTGCCCCCACGCCGCGTGACCAATGACGATCTCGCCAAGGACTTGGCGACACGCGGCATCGAAACCTCCGACCAGTGGATCGTCGAGCGCACCGGCATCCACGCGCGGCACTTTGCCGCGCCGGACGTCACCAGCAGCGATCTCGGTCTCGAAGCCGCCCGCCACGCCCTCGAATCCGCTGGCCGCAAGGCCAGCGACGTCGACCTGATCATCGTCGCGACCTCGACGCCGGACATGGTGTTTCCGTCGTCGGCCGCCATCCTCCAGCACAAGCTCGGCATTGCCGGCTGCCCGGCGTTCGACGTCCAGGCGGTCTGCAGCGGCTTCGTCTATGCGCTGACCGTGGCCGACGCCATGATCCGCACGGGCACCGCGCGCTGCGCGCTGGTGGTGGGCGCCGAAGTGTTCTCACGCATCCTCGACTTCAGCGACCGCACCACCTGCGTGCTGTTCGGCGACGGCGCGGGTGCGGTGGTGCTCGAAGCGAGCGAACAGCCCGGCATCCTGGCCAGCGACCTGCATGCGGACGGCAAGCACGTCGGCATTCTTTGCGTGCCGGGCCATGTGTCCGGCGGCAATGTGCTGGGCACGCCGCTGCTGCACATGGACGGCCAGGCAGTCTTCAAGCTCGCGGTTCGCGTGCTCGAAGAAGCGGCGCGCGCCACGCTTGCCAAGGCGGGCAAGACCGAAGCGGACATCGACTGGCTCATTCCCCATCAGGCCAACATCCGCATCATGGAAGGCACGGCGAAGAAGCTGAAGCTTCCACGCGAGAAGCTGATCGTCACGGTGAACGAGCACGGCAACACGTCGGCCGCCTCGATCCCGCTGGCGCTCGACGAGGCCGTGCGCTCCGGCAAGGTGAAGAAAGGCGAAACGCTCATGCTCGAAGGCGTGGGCGGCGGCTTCACCTGGGGCGCGGTGCTATTGAATCTGTAGTGTGTTGCGGCGCCCGGAAGAGGGCGCCTGCAATGCGAGACGACGCATAAACAATGAAATCCTTTGCTTTTGTCTTTCCGGGTCAGGGCTCGCAGGCCGTCGGCATGCTCGACGCCTGGGGCGATCACCCCGCCGTCGTCGAAACCCTGCGCGAAGCTTCGGACGCGCTCGGCGAAGACGTGGGCGCGCTGATCAAGAACGGCCCCAAGGAAGACCTGGCGCTCACGACCAACACGCAGCCCGTGATGCTGGTGGCCGGTGTGGCCGCCTGGCGCGCGTGGCTGGCCGAAGGCGGTGCCACGCCCGCGGTCGTGGCCGGTCATTCGCTGGGCGAATACTCGGCGCTGGTGGCTTCGGGCGTTTTGACGCTGGCGCAAGCCGCGCCGCTCGTGCGTTTCCGTGCGCAAGCGATGCAACAGGCGGTGCCTGTGGGCGTCGGCGCGATGGCTGCCGTGCTCGGCATGGAGTCGGGCAAGGTCGTGGCCGGGTGCGCGGAAGCCACGGCCAGCTTCGGTGCCGGCAGTGCCGAGATCGTCGAAGCGGTGAATTTCAACGACCCGATGCAGACCGTGATCGCCGGCAGCAAGGCCGCCGTCGACAAGGCCTGCGAGCTGCTCAAGGCCAACGGCGCCAAGCGCGCGCTGCTGCTGCCCGTGTCGGCGCCGTTCCATTCGAGCCTGATGAAGCCCGCCGCCGAGGCGCTGCGCGAAAAGCTGGCGTCCACGCCGCTGGCGGCGCCGCAGATTCCGGTGCTGAACAACGTCGACGTGTCGGTGGAAACCGACGCCGACCGCATTCGCGACGCGCTGGTGCGCCAGGCGGCCGGTCCGGTGCGCTGGGTCGAGAGCGTCCAGGCCTTGAAACTGCGCGGTGTAGCCTCCATCATCGAGTGCGGCCCCGGCAAGGTGCTGGCCGGCATGGTGAAGCGCATCGCCCCCGATCTGGAAGCCGCGTCGGTGTACGACCCGGCCACGCTCGCGGACACCCGACAATCGCTCGCCGGCTGACCGGCAAGGCCAGACACTTTTTCTTATGAGCATTCCCAAATTCGAAGGGCAAGTCGCCCTGGTCACCGGCGCCACGCGCGGCATCGGCGCGGCAATCGCGCTGGAGCTCGCCCAGCGTGGCCTGAAGGTCGTGGGCACCGGCACCACCGATGAAGGTGCGACCAAGATCACGTCGGCACTCAGCGCATTCGGCGGCCGCGGCCGCGCGCTCGACGTGAACGACGGTGCCGCCGTCGAAGCGCTGATCGACGAGATCGTGCAGGCCTACGGCGCGATCCACGTACTGGTCAACAACGCCGGCATCACGCGCGACACGCTCGCCATGCGCATGAAGGACAGCGACTGGGATGCGGTGCTCGACACCAATCTCAAGGCCGTCTTCTCGCTCTCGCGCGCCGTCATCCGCCCGATGATGAAGCAGCGCTACGGCCGCATCATCAGCATCACCAGCGTGGTTGGCGCCTCCGGCAATGCCGGCCAGGCCAACTACGCGGCCGCCAAGGCCGGCGTTGCGGGCATGACCCGCGCGCTGGCCCGTGAACTCGGCAGCCGCAACATCACGGTCAACTGCGTCGCGCCCGGTTTCATCGAGACCGACATGACGGCCAGCCTCCCCGAGGCCCAGCAACAGGCGCTGCTCCAGCAGATCCCGCTGGGCCACCTGGGCAAGCCGGCCGACATCGCGCACGCGGTGGCCTACCTCGCATCGCCCCAGGCGTCCTACGTCACGGGGCAAGAGCTGCACGTCAACGGCGGCATGCACATGTAGCCGCAAGGCGCAATCTTTCCCGCACCGGGTGCACGGCAAATGCCACAATGCGCCCGGCTAAAATCCACCGATTACCTACAACCCTCAGAGGGAACCAAATGAGCGATATCGAAGCACGTGTCAAGAAAATCATCGCCGAGCAACTCGGCGTGGAAGAGTCTCAAGTGACGAACGAAAAGGCTTTCGTGGCCGACCTCGGCGCTGACTCGCTCGACACGGTCGAACTCGTGATGGCACTCGAAGACGAATTCGGCATCGAAATTCCCGACGAAGATGCCGAGAAGATCACCACGGTGCAAAACGCCGTCGACTACGCCACCAAGAATCAAAAGGCCTGACAGGCCAGCTGACAAGATTGCAACTGCGGCCGGCGGCTTATCTCTAAACCGCACGCGCCGACAGGCAACTGTTCAGCGCATCCAGAAAGGTTTGCCGGCATGACCAAACGCCGCGTCGTCGTGACCGGACTCGGTTGCATCGCTCCTGTCGGAAACACCGCAACCGAATCCTGGGCCAACCTGTTGGCCGGGAAGTCGGGTATTGCGAACATCACCGCGTTCGATGCAAGCGCCTTCGCCTGCAAGTTCGCCGGTGAGGTCAAGGGTTTCGACATCACCCAATACATCTCGGAGAAGGAAGCGCGTCACATGGACCGCTTCATTCATCTGGGTCTCGCCGCCGCCATCCAGGCGGTGCAGGACAGCGGACTGCCGACCGGCGAAGCGCTGTCCTATGAAAAAGCCGTGCGCATCGGATGCAACATCGGCTCGGGCATCGGCGGTCTGCCGATGATCGAACAGACGCACGCCGAACTGGCTGCACGCGGCCCGCGCCGCGTGTCGCCGTTCTTCGTGCCGGCGTCGATCATCAACATGATCTCCGGCCACGTGTCGATCAAGTACGGCTTCAAGGGCCCGAACATCGCCGTGGTCACCGCTTGCACCACCGGCCTTCATGCCATCGGCACGTCGGCACGCATGATCGAGTACGGCGACGCCGACGTGATGATCGCGGGCGGTGCGGAATCGACCATTTCCCCGCTCGGCATCGGCGGCTTCACTGCGCCTCGCGCACTGAGCACCCGCAACGACGATCCCGCCACGGCTTCGCGTCCCTGGGACAAGGACCGCGACGGCTTCGTGCTGGGCGAGGGCGCCGGCGTGCTGGTGCTCGAAGAGTACGAACACGCCAAGGCGCGCGGCGCCAAGATCTACGCGGAAGTCGCGGGCTTCGGCCTGACGGGCGACGCGTACCACATGACCGCGCCAGACGTCGACGGCCCCCGCCGCTCGATGGCCATGGCACTGGCCAACGCCGGCGTCAATGCCGACCAGGTCCAGTACCTCAACGCGCACGGCACCTCGACGCAGATCGGCGACCTCAACGAGACCAATGCGGTCAAGCTGGCGTTCGGCGATCACGCGAAGAAGCTGGTCGTGAATTCGACCAAGTCCATGACCGGCCACTTGCTGGGCGGCGCGGGCGGCATCGAATCGGTGTTCACGGTGATGGCGCTGCACGAGCAGAAGAGCCCGCCGACCATCAACATCTTCAACCAGGATCCGGAGTGCGATCTCGACTACTGCGCCAACGAGGCGCGCGATCTGAAGATCGACGTCGCGGTCAAGAACAACTTCGGCTTCGGCGGCACCAACGGCACGCTGGTGTTCAAGCGCGCTTGAGCATTGCTCTTTCATGCACAGCGCGCCGTCGGTGACCTACCCGGTGGGGCGCTCGCGCGGCGCGACTCGCCTCCTTGTTGTTCTTTGGGCCCTGGGCGCTTGTTGCGCGGGCGCATCCTGCTATCTTTCGGATAGCGCCGGATGGCGCCAGCTGCTGCTGGTTCTCAGCGTTGCATTCGCCGGCGTCGCGGCGGGCTTCGGCCTGCGCCGCGACGGTGCGGGCACCCTGCATTTCGACGGCCTTCACTGGTCGCTCTCCGCGGGCGATGCATCGCGTTCGGTGCATGCCGCGCGGGCGCTGGTGGCGCTCGATTTCCAGTCGCTGATGCTGCTTCGTTTCAGCGAGCCGGGCCGCGCGCGGCGCTGGCTCTGGGTCGAACAGCGGGCCATGCCCGAACGCTGGCGCGACGTGCGCCGTGCGGTATATTCGCGCCCCCCGTCCGCAGCACCTGCGGGCGACACCTGGCGCGCGACGGCTCCCGCCGACGCGCCCTGAACCCTCCTCGATGACCACTTCTCCGCCGCCCGTGCCGCCGGATTCCGGCCTGACCGACGCGCCCGCTGAAGCGCCGCGTCCGGGCGAGGTCGATTTCCAGCTCGTTCAGCGCACCGTCGCGGGCGACCAGAAAGCGTTCGAACTGCTGGTCATCAAGTACCAGCGGCGCATCGAGCGCCTGATCGGGCGCATGGTGCGCGATGTCGACCTGGTCGAGGACATCGCGCAGGAAACCTTCATTCGTGCCTACCGCGCGCTGCACCAGTTCCGCGGCGAGGCGCAGTTCTACACCTGGCTCTATCGGATCGCCGTCAACACCGCCAAGAAGGCGCTGGTCGACATGAAGCGCGATCCGACCGTCTCCGAAGCGGCCCTGAGGCCGTCTTCTGAGGACGACGATGAAACTTACCGTCCTGGAAACGAACCAACCACCGACGAAACCCCCGAATCGGTCATGGCGGCGAACGAAATCGCCAGTGCCGTCGAGGCTGCCATGGAAGCACTGCCAGCTGAATTGCGGCAGGCGGTCACGCTGCGCGAAATCGAGGGCATGAGTTACGAAGAGATCGCCGAGGTCATGGATTGCCCTATCGGCACCGTGCGTTCGCGTATTTTCCGGGCGCGCGAGGCCATTTCGGCCAGGGTCAAACCGCTGCTGGACAACCAGTCCGGCAAGCGTTGGTAAGTAAGCAGGTGAATGAAATGAATCAGACGATGACGGTTCGGGAACAGGTGTCCGCACTTGCGGATGGTCATTTGCAGGGCGAGGCGTTCGCACAGGCGATCGAAGCGGTCTGCGCCGAGGGCGAGGCGCGCGCGGCCTGGCAGGCGCTCCATGTGGCGGGCGATGTGCTGCGCTCGGGCTCGCATGCGCCGTGCAGCGACACCTCGGCATTCCTCACGCGCTTCCAGCAGCGGCTGGCGGCGGAGCCCGTGGTGATTGCGCCGGCCCCGGTGCCGGCAGCCGCGCCTGTCGCGCTGCCAGTGCAGCGCAGGGCCGAGGCGGCCAACGAGCCGGTGTTCCGCTGGAAGCTGGTGGCCGGTGCCGCGTCGCTGATGGCCGTGGCCGCCATCAGCTGGACGCTGGTCGGCAACGGCGCGGCGGTGTCGCAAGCCGGTGCCCAGATGGCCGCGGTGCAGCAACAGCAGGTGCAGCCGGCAGTGAATTCGGTGCTGGCGGCCGTGGCCGTCAACAGCGAACAGCCCGCAGCCAACACGCTCACGCCCACCCGAGTGATCGTCGGCAACGGCAACCCGCAGGTCATGCTGCGCGATCCGCGGCTCGACCAGTTGCTCGAAGCGCACCAGCAAGCCGGCGGTGCGTCGCAAATGCCTTCCGGTTTCCTGCGCAACGCCACTTTCGAGGGTCCGACGCGCTGAGCGCGCGCGCCCGCAGCCGCCCGTAATGACCGTTCAGATGCCGATCTCCGCACGCGCCTGCGTGCTTGTGTTTGCCGCTTTCTGCCTTGCGCAGGCCGCCACCGCACAGACCCGCTCGGGTGCTGCGAATGCGAAGGGCGCGACCGCACCGGTTCAGACCGACGAACCGCCGGCAATGAACGTGACAGAGTGGCTGCAGCGCATGCACGCCGGGGCCCGCCAGCGCAACTACGTGGGCACCTTCGTGGTGTCGGCGCCGGGCGGCGACCTGTCGAGCGCGCGCATCTGGCACGTGCGCGACGGCGAGCACCAGATCGAACGCATCGAGGCCCTGTCGGGACCGCCGCGCTCGACCTTCCGCCGCAACCGCAACGTGATGACCTTCCTGCCCGAGGCGAAGGTCGTCAAGGTCGAGAAGCGCGAGAACCTCGACCTCTTCCCGAACCTGCCGGAAAAACCCGATTCGTCGATCAGCGACTTCTACGACGTGCGCGCGATCGGCAAGGACCGCGTGGCCGGCTTCGACGCCGACGTGGTGCAGCTGGTGCCGCACGACGGCCTGCGCTTCGGCTACCGCATCTGGAGCGAGCGCCGCTCCGGGCTGGTGGTGAAGCTGCAGACCATCGACAGCGATTCGCGCGTGGTGGAGCAGTCGGCGTTCTCCGAGCTGCAGCTCGACGCGCCCGTCAAGGCACAGGCGCTGTCGCAGATGATGGCCAACACCACCGGCTACCGCATCGAGAAGCTCGAGCTGGAGCGCAGCAACGCGCAGGACGAGGGCTGGACCCTCAGCACGCCCGTTGCCGGCTTCAAGCCGCGCAGCTTCTTCCGCCGCCCGATGGCCGCCTCTGCCGACGACAGCAGCGGCAAGGCGAAGCAGGACACCGCAACGGTGCAGTGGACCTTCTCCGATGGCCTGGCCTCGGTATCGCTCTTCATCGAGCGCTACGACGCCGCCCGTGCGCCGCGCGATGGCGTGCTGACCATCGGCGCGACCAACGCGATCCGCCGCCGCCTGCCCGCGCCGGCCAGCGACTGGTGGCTGACCGCGGTGGGCGAGGTGCCGCCGCAGACACTCAACGCCTTCGCGCAGAGCCTGGCGCGCACACGCTGACGGCGTCGGGCCGCATGGGCGCCAAGTTGCGCTGAACCAAGCGTGTAGCGCAGACTCATAGCAACTGTTTTCCGCCGCTCTGTTCTTTTGAAAGAAAACCGATGATCTTCAAAGTCGAGGGACACAAGCTTCGTTCCGGCCTGCTGGCTTTTGCACTCGCGCTGACCGCGGGCGCCACCTTCCTGCCGGTCGAATCCGTTCATGCGCAGACGCGCACGCTGCCCGATTTCACCGATCTGGTCGACCAGGTCGGGCCTTCGGTCGTCAACATCCGCACGGTCGAGAAAGTCGCGCAACGCGGCGGCGGCAACGGCGAGATGGACGAGGAAATGCAGGAGTTCTTCCGCCGTTTCTTCGGCCAGCCGGCGCCGGGCCAGCCCCGCCAGGGCCCGACCCCCAAGCGGCCCCAGCAGCCGCAGGAAGAGGAGCGTCCGCGCGGCGTGGGCTCCGGCTTCATCCTGACGGCCGACGGCTACGTGATGACCAACGCCCACGTGGTGGAAGACGCCTCAGAGGTGCTGGTCACGCTGCCCGACAAGCGCGAGTTCAAGGCCAAGATCGTCGGCGCCGACAAGCGCACCGACGTGGCGGTCGTGAAGATCGAAGCCACGGGCCTGCCCGCGGTGAAGGTCGGCGACATCTCCAGGCTGCGCGTGGGCGAATGGGTGATGGCCATCGGTTCGCCGTTCGGCCTCGAGAACACCGTCACCGCCGGCATCGTGAGCGCCAAGCAGCGCGACACGGGCGAGTACCTGCCGTTCATCCAGACCGACGTGGCCATCAATCCCGGCAACTCGGGCGGACCGCTCATCAACATGCGCGGCGAGGTGGTGGGCATCAACAGCCAGATCTACTCGCGCTCTGGCGGCTTCATGGGCATCTCCTTCTCGATCCCGATCGACGAGGCGATCCGCGTGAGCGACCAGCTGCGCACCACCGGGCGCGTCTCGCGCGGCCGCATCGGCGTGCAGATCGATCAGGTCACCAAGGACGTGGCCGAGGCCATCGGCCTGGGCAAGGCGCAGGGCGCGCTGGTGCGCGGTGTCGAGGCAGGTTCGCCGGGCGAGAAGGCCGGCGTGGAACCGGGCGACGTCATCACCAAGTTCGACGGCAAGGCCATCGAGAAGCCGAGCGACCTGCCGCGCCTGGTGGGCAACACCAAGCCGGGCACCAAGAGCACGCTGACGGTGTTCCGCCGCGGCGCGTCGCGCGACCTGAGCGTGACCATTGCCGAGATCGAGCCCGACAAGCCAGCCAAGCGTGCGAGCGACCGCGACGAGCCGGCGCCGAAGCCGCCGGCCTCCGCCGCCGCGAAGTCGCTCGGCCTGGCCGTGAGCGACCTCAGCGATGCGCAGAAGAAAGAGCTCAAGCTGAAGGGCGGCGTGAAGGTCGATGCCGCCAACGAAGCAGCGGCGCGGGCTGGTCTGCGTGAGGGCGACATCATTCTTTCCGTGGGCAATGCCGAGGTGGCGAACACCCGCGAATTCGAGTCTGCCGTGGGGAAGGCCGACAAGAACAAGGCGCTCAGCGTGCTGTTCCGCCGGGGCGATTGGGCGCAGTACGCCCTGATCCGGCCCGCACGCTGATCTGGCGCTGGCGTCAAGTGGCCCCACCCGGCAGTCGGGTTTGGGGCCGTTTTTTTGAGGTGTTTACGACGTTCTTGCGCCGGCCATGAAAAAAATCTTGGACGGAAAAAGCGGTGGATTTTGTTAGTGAAAGCTAACTTTAAAACAGGCTTAGGACGAATTTCGGTAGAATAGAGCGCTCGGTGCAGCCAGTCAGCGCATAAGGAGTGCACTGGCATCCACGATGCGAGATGTCAGACAGCAGTCCACCGGTGGTCCACAGATCGCCCACAAGTTGTTCATAGACTGCTCCACCGATCCTGTTGATAACCTGTTCATATCTTTGATGTTGTGGACCTGCAACGACCCCTTTGGACCCTGTTCCCGGATGTACGTGCCTCCCTTTTTGCCTACAATGAAGTTCCAACTACTGCAGTTGCCATTGCTTGTTGGTTCAGGGCGCGTCTCCAGAAGACGCGCCCTTTTTTCTTGCCCGTCGCACTCTGCGTCCGAGCCAATTCAAGTACTTAAGCGTTCCCGTTGATGAATCACATCAGAAATTTTTCGATCATTGCGCACATCGACCATGGCAAGTCGACGCTCGCAGACCGTTTGATCCAACGTTGCGGCGGCCTCGCGGAACGCGAGATGGAAGCGCAGGTGCTCGATTCGATGGACATCGAAAAAGAGCGTGGGATAACCATCAAGGCGCAGACCGCTGCGCTGCGCTACAAGGCGCGTGATGGACAGGTCTACAACCTCAATCTGATCGACACGCCGGGCCACGTCGACTTCTCGTATGAAGTGAGCCGCTCGCTGTCCGCATGCGAAGGCGCATTGCTCGTCGTCGACGCATCGCAAGGTGTCGAAGCGCAGACGGTGGCCAACTGCTACACCGCGCTCGACCTCGGTGTCGAAGTGGTGCCCGTGCTCAACAAGATCGATCTGCCCAACGCAGACCTCGACAACGCGCGCACTGAAATCGAAGACGTGATCGGCATCGATGCGACCGACGCGATTCCGTGCTCGGCCAAGACCGGTGTCGGCATCGACGACATTCTCGAGACCATCGTCGCGCGCATGCCCGCACCGCGCGGCAATCCCGACGGTCCGCTGCGCGCGATGATCGTCGACAGCTGGTTCGACGCGTACGTCGGCGTGGTCATGCTGGTGCGCGTGGTCGACGGCCGGCTCGTGAAGGGCGAGCGCATCAAGATGATGGCGTCCGGCGCGATGTACAACGCCGACAGCATCGGCGTCTTCACGCCCGCCAACGAAGCGCGCGAGTCGCTCGAGGCCGGCGAGGTGGGCTACATCATCGCGGGCATCAAGGAGTTGCAGGCCGCGAAGGTCGGCGACACGGTCACGCTGATCCGGCCCGGCACCGGCGGTGCGGCAGCCACGGCGACCGAGGCGCTGCCCGGCTTCAAGGAGATCCAGCCGCAGGTGTTCGCGGGCCTGTACCCGACCGAAGCCAGCGAGTACGACTCGCTGCGCGACGCGCTCGAAAAGCTCAAGCTCAACGACTCGTCGCTGCGCTATGAACCCGAAGTGAGCCAGGCGCTGGGCTTCGGCTTCCGCTGCGGCTTCCTCGGCCTGCTGCACATGGAGATCGTGCAGGAGCGCCTGGAGCGCGAGTTCGACCAGGACCTGATCACGACCGCGCCCAGCGTGGTCTACCAGGTGGTCAGGAACGACGGCGAAGTGATCATGGTCGAGAACCCGTCCAAGATGCCCGACGTCGGCCGGATGGCGGAAATCCGCGAGCCCATCGTGACCGTGCACCTGTACATGCCGCAGGAATACGTCGGCTCCGTCATGACGCTGGCCAACCAGAAGCGCGGCGTGCAGATGAACATGGCCTACCACGGCCGCCAGGTCATGCTGACCTACGAGATGCCGCTCGGCGAGATCGTGCTCGACTTCTTCGACAAGCTGAAATCGGTGAGCCGCGGCTACGCGTCGATGGACTACGAGTTCAAGGAGTACCGCGCCTCCGACGTGGTGAAGGTCGACATCCTGCTGAACGGCGAGAAGGTCGACGCGCTGTCCATCATCGTGCACCGCAGCCAGTCGCAGTACCGCGGCCGGGCGGTGGTCTCGAAGATGCGCGAGATCATTTCGCGCCAGATGTACGACGTGGCGATCCAGGCCGCCATCGGGGTCACCATCATTGCGCGTGAGACAATCAAGGCCCTTCGCAAGAACGTGCTGGCCAAGTGCTACGGCGGCGACATCTCCCGCAAGAAGAAGCTGCTCGAGAAGCAGAAGGCGGGCAAGAAAAGAATGAAGCAGATCGGCTCCGTCGAGGTCCCGCAAGAGGCCTTCCTCGCGATTCTGCAAGTCGAAGACTGATCAAAAAAATGGCACTCATCACCTCCCTGGTCCTCGCGGCTTTTGCCGGCTATGTCGGCTCGTGGTATTTCGGCGCGATCGAAGGCAACTTCGCATTGCTGCTGTTCGTGGCCACGGTGATCACCGGCCTCTACTGGGTGGCCGAGCGCTTCTTCTTCCTGCCGAAGCGCGAGCGCGCAGCCGCCGCGCTGGAAGCCTCGCTGGCCGAGCGCAACGCGCGTCTGGCCGGGCAGGGCATCAAGCAGGTCGACACCGCCGACGCGAAGGCCAGCGAGCGCCTGCTGATGCAGCCCTGGTGGCTCGACTGGACCGCCGGCCTGTTCCCGGTGATCCTGGTGGTGTTCCTGCTGCGCTCGTTCCTGTACGAGCCCTTCAAGATTCCCTCGGGCTCGATGATGCCCACGCTGCTGACCGGCGACCTGATCCTGGTCAACAAGTTCACCTACGGCCTGCGCCTGCCGGTCATCAACGCCAAGATCACCGAAGGCACGCCGCTGGCGCGCGGCGACGTCGTGGTGTTCCGCTACCCGCCCAAGCCGAGCATGGACTACATCAAGCGCGTGGTCGGCATTCCGGGCGACGAAGTGGCCTACCTGAACAAGAAGCTCACGATCAACGGCCAGCCGGTGTCCAAGCAGCCCGCGGCCGACTACCTCGACAGCGAATCGATGCGCCTGCTCAAGCAGTACGACGAAGACCTGCTCGGCAGGAAGCACAAGATCCTGAACGATGAGACGGCTCCGTCCTTCGTGCCCGGCGCCAGCGACTTCCCCGGCCGCGAGAACTGCCGCTACTCGGTGGAGGGCGTCGTCTGCAAGGTGCCTGCGGGCAGCTACTTCATGATGGGCGACAACCGCGATAATTCGGCCGACTCGCGTTTCTGGGGTTTCGTGCCAGACAGCAACATCGTGGGCAGGGCCTTCTTTGTCTGGATGAACTTCGGCGATCTGGGTCGCATCGGTCCGTTCCAATAAGCATTCATCAGCATTGTTCGAGGGGTAAGAGGGCATGAGAACACATCGGTCTGTGCGCGGCAGCGCTGCGCGGCAACGTGGTATTTCGTTCGTCGGCTTGGTGTTCGTCGCGGCCGTGCTCGGCTGCCTCGGCGTGGTCGTCGCACAGGTCATTCCGACGCTGATCGAGTGGCAGGCGATCGACAAGGCCGCCAACAAGGCCAAGGAGGGGGCAACCGTGCCCGAAGTGCGCGCGCTCTTCGATCGCGCACAGACCATCGACGACTTCAAGTCGGTCAGCGGCAAGGACCTCGACATCAAGAAGGTCGGCGACAAGGTGGTCGTGTCGTACGCGTACGAGCGCGAGATTCCGCTGTTCGGTCCGGCCTACCTGACCCTCAAATACAAGGGCCAGTCCCGCTGAACGCGGCGCTGAAAAAGGTGGACGGCAGCCTCGTCGCGCTGCAGGCGCGTCTCCAGTACACCTTCTCCGACCCGCGGCTGCTCCAGCTCGCGCTCACGCACCGCAGCTTCTCGGCCGACCACAACGAGCGCCTCGAATTCCTGGGCGACTCGGTGCTGAACCTGGCGGTCTCGCATCTGCTCTATCTGCGCCTCTCGGCGCTGCCCGAAGGCGATCTCTCGCGCGTGCGCGCCAACCTGGTCAAGCAGGACACCCTGCACCGCCTGGCCGTGGGGCTGGCGCTGTCGCCGCTGCTGAAGCTGGGCGAGGGCGAGGCGCGCTCCGGCGGGCCGAACCGGCCTTCGATCCTGGCCGATGCGCTCGAAGCGCTGATCGGCGCGGTGTACCTCGACTCCGGTTTCTCCGCCGCGCAGGCGATGGTGCACCGGCTCTACGAGGCGGTCGAGATCAACCCGCGCATGGAAGCCGCGGCCAAGGACCCGAAGACCGAATTGCAGGAATGGCTGCAGGGTCACAAAATGAAGCTGCCGGTGTACCGCGTGGCCGCCACACTGGGCGCTGCGCACAAGCAGACTTTCGATGTCGAGTGCGAGGTGCCCGAGTTGGGCCTTCGCGAACGCGGCATCGGCGGTTCGCGCCGCGCCGGCGAGCAGGCGGCGGCCGCCGCCATGTTGATCCGGCTCAAGGCACGCGGCGCCGCGTGAAATCAGAATGAACGATGCTATCAATCCCGTAGCGGAACCCGAAGACGCCGAAGGCGGTTCGCCCGCCAGCGGTCCCCAACATTGCGGCCTCATCGCCATCGTCGGCAAGCCGAACGTCGGCAAGTCGACGCTGCTCAACGCGCTGGTCGGCCAGAAGATCAGCATCACCTCGCGCAAGGCGCAGACCACGCGGCACCGCATCACCGGCATGCGCACGCTGGGCGCCACGCAGTTCGTGTTCGTCGACACGCCGGGTTTCCAGACCCTGCATGCCAACGCGCTGAACAAGTCGCTCAACAAGACCGTGCAGGGCGCGGTCGGCGACGTGGACCTGATTCTTTTCGTGGTCGAGGCCGGCAGCTTCACGCCGGCCGACGAGCGCGTGCTCAAGCTGCTCGGCAAGGGCATTCCGACGGTGCTGCTGGCCAACAAGCTGGACAACGTGCACCGCCGCGGCGACATCGCGCCCTGGCTGCAGACCATGCAGGCCAAGCATGCCTTCGCCGAGTTCGTGCCGATGTCGGCCAAGAGCGCCAAGGACGTCGAGCGCCTGTTCGGCATCTGCGAGAAGTACCTGCCCGAGCAACCCTGGTTCTACGACGAGGACGAGCTGACCGACCGCAGCGAGAAATTCCTGGCCGGCGAACTGGTGCGCGAGAAGCTCTTCCGCCTGACCGGCGACGAGCTGCCCTACACCTCGACCGTCATCATCGACAAGTTCGAGGAAGAGCCGCCGCAGAAGAAGGGCCAGAAGCGCCTGCTGCGCATTGCCGCCACCATCGTGGTCGAGCGCGACGGCCACAAGGCCATGGTGATCGGCGACAAGGGCGAGCGCATCAAGCGCATCGGCATGGAAACCCGTGTCGAGCTCGAGAAGCTGGCCGACGCCAAGGTGTTCCTCGAACTGTGGGTGAAGGTGCGCTCGGGCTGGGCCGACGACGAAGCCCGCGTGCGCTCGTTCGGCTACGAATGAAGTGGCCGCTGCCCACCGCGTTTCGCACGAACCGGCTTATGTGCTCCATCGCTACGACTGGAGCGAGTCGAGCCTGATCCTCGAGGTCTTCACCCGGCACCACGGGCGCATCGCGCTGGTGGCCAAGGGGGCGAAGCGTCCGAGCTCCAACTTCCGCCCGGTGCTGCTGCCGCTGCAGCCCCTGCAGCTCAACTACGGCGGCGACGCCGAGATCCGCACGCTCAAGGGCGCCGAGTGGATGGGCGGGCACGTCATGCCGACCGGCGAGGCGCTGCTGTCGGGCTACTACGTCAACGAACTGCTGCTGCGCCTGCTGGCGCGCGACGACGCGCACGAGGCCCTGTTCGACGCCTACGCCGGCGTGGTACAGGTGCTGGCCGGCGACCATGCCGGCGCCCAGGCGGCCACGCACGCCGCCGCGCTGCGCGCCTTCGAGCTGCTGCTGCTGCGCGCGGTGGGCCTGCTGCCGGCGCTCGACCTGCAGACGCTCACGCTGGAGCCGCTCGATGCCGACACGCGCTACATCCTGGTGCCGGAAGCCGGCTTGCGGCACGCGGCCGACGAAGAAGCCGCGCTCGCCGGTGCCGACTGGCAGGCGTTGCAGGACATGCTCGACGACCGCACGCCATTTACCTCCACATTGCGTGAAATTGCCACCATGAACGCCGGCAGCAACAGCGCGCTGCGCAACCAGCTGCGCGCCTTGCTCAACTACCATTGCGGCGTGTCCACGCTGCGCACGCGGCAAATGATGAGAGATCTGCAAGCACTATGAGCACTTCAGGCCACGCCGGCGCCACCACTTCGCTGTCCGTCAACCTCAACAAGGTTGCCCTGGTGCGCAACACGCGCCACCTGGGCATCCCGAGCGTGGTGAAAGCCGCACAGGCCTGCCTGGCCGCCGGCGCCCAGGGCATCACCGTGCACCCGCGCCCCGACGCCCGCCACATCCGCGCGCACGACGTGAGCGACCTGTCGACGCTGCTCGCCAAGGACTGGCCGGGCGTCGAGTTCAACATCGAAGGCAACCCCTTCCAGAACCTGATGGACTTCGTGCGCGCGCTGAAGCCGCACCAGGCCACCTTCGTGCCCGACAGCGAAACCCAGTCCACCAGCGACCACGGCTGGACCTTCCCCGACGACGCCGAGCGCCTGCGCCCGCTGATCGCCGAGGCCAAGGCCCTGGGCGTGCGCGTCAGCCTGTTCATGGACCCGATTCCCGAGATGATGGCCGCCGTCAAGGCCGTGGGCGCCGACCGCGTCGAGCTCTACACCGAGGCCTATGCCGCCTCCCGCGGCACGCCGGACGCGCAGGCCGTGCTGGCGCGCTACACAGAGACCGCGCGCGCGGCGATTGCGGCGGGCCTGGGCGTCAACGCCGGCCACGACCTGAGCCGCGACAACCTGAGCGCTTTCCTGCGTGCCGTGCCGGGCGTGCAGGAGGTCTCCATCGGCCATGCCTTCGTGGCCGACGCGCTGGAACTGGGCTACGCCGGCGCCACGCGCGACTACCTGCGCTGCATCGGCGAAGCGCAATGAACGCCGGCGCCGCATGATCTACGGCATCGGCACCGACATCTGCGACCTGCGCCGCATCGCCGCGACCTTCGAGCGCCAGGGCGAGCGCTTTGCGCGCAAGGTGCTCAGCGACGCCGAATTCGCGGTCTGGCAGGCCCGCAGCGCCCGCTGGCCGAAGCGCGGCCTGAGCTACCTCGCCACCCGCTTCTCGGCCAAGGAGGCCTTCAGCAAGGCCGTCGGCATGGGCATGCGCATGCCGATGAGCTGGCGCCTGTGCGAGATCGCCAACCTGCGCAGCGGCAAGCCCGTCATCGTGCTGCATGGCGAACTGAAGGAGTGGTTCGAGGCGCAGGGCCTCACGGCCCATGTGACCGTGACCGACGAAACCGAATACGCCGCGAGCTTCGTGGTGGTGGAGAAGCTATGACCCCCGGGCTCACCCGCCCCAACTCCCGTTCCCGCACAGTTCCGTCGCATTCGCCGCTGATCATCGACGTGGCGGGCACCGAACTCACCGGCGCCGACCGCCGGCGCCTGGCCGACCCGCTGGTCGGCGGCGTGATCCATTTCGCCCGCAACTGGCAAGGCCGCGCGCAAATGACCGCGCTCAACGCCGAGATCAAGGCCATCCGGCCCGACCTGCTGATCTGCGTCGACCACGAAGGGGGCAGGGTGCAGCGCTTTCGCACCGACGGCTTCACCCACCTGCCGTCGATGCGCGCGCTCGGCGAGCTGTGGATGAACGACGCCATGCGCGCCACCCAGGCGGCCACCGCCGCCGGGCAGGTGCTGGCGGGCGAGCTGCGTGCCTGCGGCGTCGATTTCAGTTTCGCGCCGGTGCTCGACCTCGACTTCGGCGGCAGCAGCGTCATCGGCACCCGCAGTTTTCACCGCGATCCGCGCGTGGTGGCGCTGCTGGCCAAGAGCGTCATGCACGGCATGCTGCAGATGGGCATGCGCAACTGCGGCAAGCACTTTCCCGGGCATGGCTTCGTGCATGCCGACTCGCATGTCGAGATTCCGGTCGACAAGCGCGGTCTCAAGGCCATCCTGGGCGACGACGCGCGGCCGTACGAGTGGCTCTCGGGCGCGCTCACCGCGGTGATGCCCGCGCACGTGATCTACCCGAAGGTCGACAAGCGGCCAGCGGGCTTCTCGCCCCGGTGGCTGCAGGACATCCTGCGCCAGAAGCTCGGCTTCGACGGCGTGATCTTCAGCGACGACCTCAGCATGGAGGCCGGCCGCTACATCGACGGCCAGCTCCTGAGCTACACCGACGCGGCGCTGGCCGCGCTGCAAGCCGGTTGCGACCTGGCCCTGCTGTGCAACCAGAGCATCGGCGACGGCGCACCGCTGGACGAACTGCTCGACGGTTTCGCCCGAGCGGCGGGCACGCAGCGCTGGCAGCCCGATGCGCGCAGCGAAGCGCGGCGCCGGAGCCTGTTGCCCGACACGCCCGCGCCTGCCTCGTGGGAGGCGCTGCAGGATTCGGCTGCCTACCGCGGCGCCCGGCGCGCGCTGACCGAGGCCGGTCTCTCGGGGTAGGCCATGCCCCTGTGCCTCAGTTTTCTCCAGCGCCGCGACGACGCGGTGCTGCGCAACCATGCGCACTACTGCAGGCTCCACGGCTACCCCCATCAATGGGTCGAAAGCGAGTGCATCCTGCACCCGGCGCTTCGCGCGAGCGCCAAGTACAGCGAGATCCTGCGGCACCTGCGCACGCTGGCCGAAGGCGACTGGCTGTTCTTCATCGACGGCGATTCGGTGGTCTTCCATCCCGTGGCCATCGACGTGCTGATGCAGGGCAGCGACCTGCTCGCGGCCGAGAGCCCGCCCGCGGGCAGCCTCGGCGGCCTGGCCATGACCAACATGATGGTGGTGCGCCACACGGCCGCCAACCGGGCGATGCTGCACCAGCTGATCGTCGATGCCGGCCACGTGATCGCCCGGGTGGCCAGGCGCATCGACGAGGCCGCGCGCCTGCGGCCGGCGGGCATGCGGGGATGCAACGCCATGGAACAGGGCGTCTACGTCAACGTGTCCTGGCGCATCGCGCAGTGGCACCAGGCGCCGGTCTTCGTGGTCCACCTGGGTGCGTCGCCGGTCGAGGTCGACGGCGAGCCGGGCGAAGACATGCTGCACGACCTGAACCTGCAGCGCGTGCTGGTCGACCAGGTGAACGCGTCGCTGACTCAGGGCAGCCCGGTGCTGCAGCCGCCGGCGTACCCCGAGATCTCGGCGGCGGCGGCGGACAGCTACAACCCCGAAGCACGCATCGCCTTCCTGACGCTGTACACGCCGCACATCCAGGCCTACGCCCGCGTGTCCGAGCACAACGTGCGCCGCTATTGCGACCGGCATGGCCACGCGTACCACGTGTACCGCGACATTCCCGCGGCCATCGGCCCCGGCATCAATGGCTCGTGGATCCGCAGCTGGCTCATCAACCAGCACCTGGCGCACCATGAATGGGTGATCTGGGTCGACGCCGACGTCGTCTTCCGCAACCCCGCCAGGCGCATCGAGCCGCTGCTGGAAGGCCGCGACCTGCTGCTCGCCAAGGACGTCGGCGCCTGGCAGTTCAACTCCGGCGTCATGGGTTTTCGCAACACGCCGGGCAATGCGCGGCTGCTCGATCGCATCTGGGAGCGCATCGGCGCGGTGGCCGACAAGTCGGCGGTGTACAGCAGCCAGGGCGACCAGTACTACACGAACGAGGTGCTGGGCGAAGAGGGCCTTGTCGGCGAGCCGCACATCCTGGACAACCTCAGCATCAACACGCCGCCGCACCTGGCGAGCGACGACACGCTGCTGGTGCACTTCATCAATCTCAGCGAGCCGTACCGCTCCGTGTACATGGCCGCCATGGACGCCCGCTCGCAACGCGGCCGGTGACGCCCGGCGGCCACCTCGCAAGGAAACGACATGACGATGGGCGTGCTGGTCTACATCGACCACAAGCAGGAAATCATCGACGAGTTCTCATGGCTCTACAAAAGCATGATCTTCTCGAACCTGTTCTCGCGCGCGAAGATCATCGCCGTGTGCCATCCGGAGGCCGCCGCTGCGCTGCCACAGGACGACCGCATCGTCGTGATCCCGAGCGAGCCCTATGCGCAGCGCAACACCGACTGGGCGGGCTACGGCTACATCAACTCGGTGGCCAACCTCTGCGAGCCGGCCGTCATCCAGGAGTGCCGCAAGTACGACACCCTGCTGAAGACCGACTGCGACACCTTCGTCACGCCCGCGCTCACCGGCTTCACGCCCACGGGCCTGTGCTTCGGCTTCGGCGCCTACGCGTACGAGGAAGAGGTGCGCCGCAAGCTCTCGGCGTGCAGCGCGCGTTGGGGCTTCCCGCATTCGGGGTTGCACAACGTCGGCGCGTCGGTGCTCGGCCCCTCCGACTTCGTCTGCAATTTCGTGGAGGCGCAGCTCGACTACTGCAACCGGCTGCTCGACGAGGAGTTCCGCCACTTCCAGGGCGAATGGCCGGGCTGGTGCAAGAACGTCGTCACGATGTATGCGGGCGAGCTGGCCTTGCGCCGCACCTATCCGCAGCAATGTTCGCTCGGCCTGCTGGATCATCTGCCGTATGCGAGCCGCGCGCTGGGCAGCGACGTGCTGCACATCCACGCCTGGCACACCGACCAGTACTGGTCCAAGCACCAGTACCGCGCGGGCGCCTACGACGGCATGGCGCTGGAAGCCATCGACCGCCGCACCTCGGGCGGGTATTGCCACTGGCTGGCCGTTGCCGGCATCGAGCAGGTCAGGGCTGCCGCGGCGGCGGCCTGAAGAAGCTCAGGGCGCCGGCGCCTTCGCGGCGCTCGACCACAGCGGCTCGCCTCCGCCGTCCAGGTGGGTCAGGTAGAGCCGCAGGTCGAACTCGAGCTGCGAATAGTCCGGCTCCATGTGCGTGCACAGCGAATAGAAGGCCTTGTCGTGGTCGCGCTCCTTCATGTGCGCGAGCTCGTGCACGACGATCATGCGCAGCCACGGCAGCGGCACGCCCTTGAACAGGCTCGCCACGCGGATCTCGCGCTTGGCCTTGAGCTTGCCGCCCTGCACGCGCGACACCGTGGTGTGCGTGCCCAGGGCGTTGCGGATCACGTGCAGCTTGTTGTCGAACATCACCTTGGACAGCGGCTCGGCCTTGCGCATGAACTCGCTCTTGAGCTCGCTCACGTACTCGTAGAGCGCGCGGTCGGTCTGCACGGTGTGCACACCCTCGGGGTAGCGCTTGCCGAGCAGCGCGGCGAGCTTGTCGTCCGCCACCAGCTGGCGGACCTGGTCCAGCAGCGATGCCGGATAGCCCGCCAGGTACTTCACGCCCGCTGCTCCGTGCGCGCCGCGCAGGCCAGGCCCGCGGCCACGCCGCCGAACAGGTCGCCCTCGACCAGCGGCACGCCCGCGAAGCTCTTGCGCAGCGCGTGCTGGAACGGCCGCAGCGCCGACGAGCCGCCCGTGAGGTAGATCGCATCGAGGTCGTTGCTGCGCAGCCCTGCGCGCTTGACGCAGGCATGGGCGCAGGCGATCACGTCGTCGAACGGGCCGCTGAGCTGCTGCACCATGTCCTCGGGCGAGAGCACGGCGCTCAGGCCGGGCTCGGCGCACGACAGGTCGATGGTGGCCGGCGCGTCGTTGACCGACGCGTCGATCTTGGCTTGCTCCACGGCCGCCAGGATGCGGTGGCCATGGCGCTCTTCGAGCACGGTCATGAGCCGGTCGTGCAGCCGAAGGTCGATGTAGCTGGTGCGCAGGTCCTTGGCCTGGCGCGTGGCCTTGGCGGCGTAGAGCCAGTTGATCAGGTGCCACGACGAGAGGTCGAAGAACACGCCGCTGGGCACCTCGCGGCCTTGCGGGCCGTGGTGGCGAAAGCCCAGCAGCGGCATCACGCGGTCGAGGTTCAGGCGCTGGTCGTAGTCGGTGCCGCCGATGTGCACGCCGGTGGTGGCCAGCACGTCGCCGCTGCGGTCTTCGTGCGTGGCGCGCTCGGGCCCGACGCGCACGACCGTGAAGTCGGAGGTGCCGCCGCCGATGTCCACGATCAGCACCACGGATTCCCTGGTGATGCGCTGCTCGTAGTCGAAGGCCGCCGCGATGGGCTCGAGCTGGAACGAGATGTCGCGAAAGCCCGCCGCGCGCGCCGCGACGCGCAAGCTCTGCTCGGCACGTTCGTCGCGCTTGCTGTCGTCGTCCACGAAATGCACCGGGCGGCCGATCACGACCTGCTCGGGCGTGTGGCCCAGTTCCTTGCCGGCGCGATGGGCGAGCTCGTGCAGGAAGCGCGCGATGATGTCCTCGAAGCTCACCAGGCCGTCGTAGATGGCGGTCTTTTCCTGCATCAGCGCGCTGCCGAGCAGGCTCTTCAGCGAGCGCATCAGGCGGCCTTCGTAGCCCGCGAGATAGAGCGCCACCGCTTCGCGCCCGAAGTGCGTGGTGCGGTCCTCGGCGTTGAAGAAGATCGCCGTGGGCAGGGTGGTGGCCGCGCCCTCGATGGGCAACAGCCGGGCCACGCCGTCGACCCGGCAGGCCACGGCGGAGTTGGAGGTGCCGAAGTCGATGCCGATCGTCGGCAGCGACGACGGTGACTTCATGCTCAAGATTCCCTGCGCAGCGCCGGGAACAGGATCACGTCGCGGATGCTCGGCGAGTCTGTCAGCAGCATCATCAGGCGGTCGATGCCGATGCCGCAGCCGCCGGTGGGCGGCATGCCGTATTCGAGCGCACGCACGAAGTCGTGGTCGTAGAACATGGCTTCGTCGTCGCCGCTGTCCTTGGCGGCCACCTGCGCGTTGAAGCGCGCGGCCTGGTCCTCGGCGTCGTTCAGCTCGCTGAAGCCGTTGCCGAACTCGCGCCCGGTGATGTACAGCTCGAAGCGCTCGGTGACTTCGGGGCGCTCGTCGTTGGCGCGCGCCAGCGGCGAGATCTCGGTCGGGTGCTCCATGATGAAGGTCGGCTGCCAGAGCTTCTCTTCGACGGTTTCCTCGAAATACATCACTTGCAGGCTCGCAAGGCTGCGCTGCGAGAGCTTGTCCTTTTCTTCGCTCAGGCCGAGCTTGCGCAGGGCGGGGATGAGCCAGGCGCTGTCGTCCACGCCCTGGGCCACGCCCTCGGCTTCGGTGTACTTGAGGATCGCTTCGCGGATCGTCAGGCGCTCGAAGGGCTGCGTCAGGTCGACCGGCTTGCCGCCGTAGGTGAGCTGCTGCGTGCCCACGGCCTTGTCGGCGATGGTGCGGATCAGCGTCTCGGTGAAGTCCATCAGGTCGCGGTAGTTCCAGTAGGCCGCGTAGAACTCCATCATCGTGAACTCGGGGTTGTGCCGCACCGAGATGCCCTCGTTGCGGTAGCTCCGGTTGATTTCGAACACGCGCTCGAAGCCGCCGACGATCAGGCGCTTCAGGTACAGCTCGGGCGCGATGCGCAGGAACATCTCCTGGTCGAGCGCGTTGTGGTGCGTCTTGAACGGCTTGGCATTCGCGCCGCCCGGGATCGGGTGCAGCATGGGCGTCTCGACCTCGAGGAAGTCGTTGGCCACCATGAACTCGCGCAGCGCGCTCACGGCCTTGCTGCGCGCGGTGAAGCGCACGCGGGCCGACTCGTCGGTGATCAGGTCGACGTAGCGCTGGCGGTACTTCTGTTCCTGGTCGGCCATGCCGTGGAACTTGTCGGGCAGCGGCCGCAGGCTCTTGGTGAGCAGGCGCAGTTTGGTGACCTTGACCGACAGTTCGCCGGTCTTGGTCTTCATCAGCGTGCCTTCGGCACCCAGGATGTCGCCCAGGTCCCAACGCTTGAATTCGGCGTAGGTTTCCTCGCCGACCGCGTCGCGCGTCACATACAGCTGGATGCGGCTGGTGGCGTCCTGCAGCGTGGCGAAGCTGGCCTTGCCCATGACGCGCTTGAGCATCATCCGGCCCCCGACGCTCACCGCGACGGCTTGCGCCTCGAGGGCCTCGGCCTCGGTGGCACCATGCGCCTCGACGAGTGCCGCGGCGCGGTGGCCCGGCTTGAAGTCGTTCGGGAACGCAACGCCTTTACCCTCGGCCTGCGCCGTGCGCAGCAGCTTGAGCTTTTCGCGGCGTTCGGCGATGAGCTGGTTTTCGTCGACGGCGGGCGTGGTGGCGGCCGGTGCCGCTACAGGCGTAGACGGCGTGGGAATGGGAGGGGTCAGGTGATCGGACATGGGAGGCGGGTGGCGCGCATCCGGGAGCGTGCGCGGGGCTGGCATTTTAGCCCATCGGATTTGAAGAAAAGCCGGCCCTATCGCCCGTCAATCCTGCGCGATACGCTATGAAAAAAGTAGCAACTCATTCAGTGATACCGGTACGTGCGAGCAGATCGCTGACCAGTTCGAGGCGCATCAGCGGGCTGTCGAGTTCCATCAGGCGCTGGCGCAGTTCGAGTTGCATCGGCACCAGCTCGCACCAGCGGTTGGCCACCCAGCCGCAGTCGCCGAGCCGGTAGGGCTCGCCGATGGGCAGGCGCACGGCCTCGCCCTCGGCGCGACGACGCTCCTCGAGGGTGTCGATCAGGCGCTGCAGCGCGGTGGCGGTGTGCTTCAGGTCGTCGGGGATCTCGAGCGCGACGTCGTCGGCCACGGGGTCCACCTCGGCGATCCACAGGCCGTGCTTCTGCAGTTCGGTGCTGCGGATGCGAAAGCGCTGCGTGCCCACGCACTCGATCTGCAGCAGGCCGCTCTGCGGCGATTCGAATTCCCGGATCGAGGCCAGCGTGCCGACGGCGGCAAAGCTCTCGGCCTCGGCGCCGGCCTTGCGCACCTCGCTGCCGCTGGTGAGGCTCACCACGCCGAAGGGCAGGTCGGCCTTGCGGCACTTGCCGATCATGTCGAGATAGCGCACCTCGAAGATGCGAAGCGGCAGCAGGCCGCCGGGGTAGAGGACCGTTCCGAGCGGAAAAAGAGGAAGGGGCACGTTGAGGGGGCCCGGGCTGTGAACCTCGGGCCGAAGTCAGTGGGATTGAAAGACCAGGTCGAGCACTGCCGCGTGCTCCGCGCGCAGTATCCCGCGCGCCTCGAAACCCTGCCGCGCGCGGTTCAACAGGCTCAGGACGCACGCCTGGCAACCTTCGGCGCTCTGGCCCCAGCGGGTGTCGATCTCGGACAGCGCGCTGCGCGCCGCGCGGTGCACATCGACCATGTGGGCCAGCGTCTGGGGCATGTCCTCGGCCATGCGGTACAGGCTCAGCAGGTGCTCGCATTCGCGCCCGCTCAGCCGCGGGAACAGCAGCGGCAGGAAGCGGCGGTAGATGCGGTCCTTGGAGGCGTAGAGCCGGTCGAGCCGCAGGGTGCGCGAGGTCATGTTCGCGTGGATGCGGTAGCGCGTGAGCGGCTCGGGCAGGTTGGCGAAGCGTGCGCCATGCAGCATGCAGTCCATCCAGAAACCGAGGTCGTCGACCACGTAGAGGTTCGGGTCGAAGCGCAGGGCGTGCGCGCGGTAGAAATCCAGGCGCCCGAGCGTGCTCTGGTTCGCCAGGTACTCGGCGCCCAACACCATGCGCGCCTTGATGGTCGCGTCGTCCAGCGGCAGGCCGGTGATGCCTGCTTCGTCCTGGAAATGCTCGAGCTGGCTGCCGACCACGGTGATGTCGGGGTGGCTCTCGAGAAAGCCGACCTGCCGCGCGAAGCGCTCGGGCATGGCGCAGTCGTCATGGTCGACGCGCGCCAGGTACTTGCCCTGCGCCATCGCCATGGCGATGTTCATGTTGGTGGGCAGGCCGACGTTGCAGGCGTTGCGGTGCCGGCGGATGCGCGGGTCGTCGAAGGCGGCCAGGCGCTCCCAGGTGCCGTCGGAGCTCGCGTCGTCCATGACCAGCAGTTCGAAGTCGGTGAAGGTCTGCGCCAGCAGCGACTGCACGGTTTCGATGACGAGCTCGCCGCTGTTGCAGGTGGGCAGGACGACGCTCAGCAAAGGCATGGTGTTCCGTAGGGCAGTGTGAGTGGCGACGGGGCGCTTGTGGGCCAGAATCGGAGCAGTCGTGCAACCGCACCTTTCTCCCAACCGACATGTTGTACCAGATACCCTCGTTCCTCCTCGACGTGATCATCGGGCTGCTCGGCGGCGCCTGCCTGCTGCGCCTCTACATGCAGTACCACCGTGTGCCCTTCGGCAATCCGCTGGGGCGCTTCGTGTTCGCCATCACCGACTGGATCGTGCTGCCGCTGCGGCGCATCGTGCCGTCGGTGAAGCGCTGGGACCTCGCGAGCCTGATCGCGGCCTGGCTGCTGGTGATGCTGAAGTTCCTGCTGCTGTGGCTGCTCATCGGCAACCTGGGCCACATCGTGACCCTGCCGCTGGTGTCGCTGGTCGGGCTGATGCAGCTGGCCGTCTCGGGCCTGACGGCGCTGCTGGTGGTCTATGCGGTGCTGTCGTGGATCCCGGGTGCCTCGCCGATGCTGCTGGACCTGATCTCGCGCCTGGCCGACCCGCTGGTGCGGCCGTTTCGCCGCTTCATTCCGCTGATCGGCGGGGTCGACCTGTCGCCGCTGGCCGCCATCGTGGTGCTGCAGGTGATCGCGATCGTGCTGGGCAACCTGCTGGTGTTTGCCTACCAACTGACGTTCTGAACCTGCACCGCGCAGGAAAAAGGGCCCGGATGCATCGCACCCGGGCCCTTTTGCATTGGCTGCGCTTGCGCGCGGCTTCGGCTTCCTGTTCGATCAGCTGACCGCGTCGGCCGGCTGGCGCAGCAGCATGGCCAGCGTGCTGGCGATGGTCTTGCGCAGTTCGCGGCGGTCGCTGATGAAGTCGATGGCGCCCTTGGTCTGCAGGAACTCGGCGCGCTGGAAGCCTTCGGGCAGCGTCACGCGCACGGTCGATTCGATCACGCGCGGACCGGCAAAGCCGATCAGCGCCTTGGGCTCGGCGATCACCACGTCGCCCACGAAGGCGAAGCCGGCCGACACGCCGCCCATGGTCGGGTCGGTCAGCACGCTGATGTAGGGCAGGCCCTTCTTCGCCAGGCGCGTGAGCGAGGCGTTGGTCTTGGCCATCTGCATGAGCGAGAGCAGGCCTTCCTGCATGCGCGCACCGCCGGTGGCGGTGAAGCAGATGAAGGGCACCTTCTGCTCGATGGCGGTCTCGACGCCGCGCACGAAGCGCTCGCCGACCACGCTGCCCATGCTGCCGCCCATGAATTCGAACTCGAAGCAGGCCACGACCACGTTGATGCTGTGGACCGAGCCGCCCAGCACGACCAGCGCGTCGGTCTCGCCGGTGTTTTCCAGGGCTTCCTTCAGGCGCTCGGGGTACTTGCGGCTGTCCTTGAACTTCAGGGCGTCGACCGGCAGCACTTCCTGGCCGACTTCGTAGCGGCCCTCGGCGTCGAGGAACGCGTCGAGCCGCGCGCGGGCGCCGATGCGGTGGTGATGGCTGCAGCTGGGGCAGACATTCTGGTTGTGTTCGAGGTCGGTCTTGTACAGAACGGTCTCGCAGGCGGGGCACTTGATCCACAGGCCCTCGGGCACCTGGCGGCGCTCCGACGGGTCGGTTTGTGCGATCTTGGCGGGTAGCAGTTTTTCAAGCCAGCTCATAGGACTCCGAATTAGCTCCCCTCTCCCGCAGGGCGGAAGAGGGGCTGGGGGTGAGGGCAACCGCGATTATCGGCCAGCCGCGTTCTTGGGGGTAGCGGCGGGCAGGGCGTCGAGCGCCTCGCGGATGCCCGCGAGGAATTCACGCACCGCCGGCACCACGCGTTCGCGCGGCTGGTCTTCGACGAGTTGAATGATCCTGGTGCCGATCACGACCGCATCGGCGGCCGAGCCGACCGCCTGCGCCGTGCGCGCGTCGCGGATGCCGAAGCCCACGCCCACCGGGATGCTCACGTGCTGGCGGATGCGCGGGATCATCCGGCCGACCGCCTCGGTATCGAGGTGGCCGGCACCCGTCACGCCCTTGAGCGACACGTAGTACACGTAGCCGCTCGCCATGCGCGCGACCTGCGCCATGCGCTCGTCGGTGCTGGTGGGCGCCAGCAGGAAGATCAGGTCGATGCCGGCGGCCTTCAGCTCGGCCGCGAAGGCTTCGCATTCTTCCGGCGGATAGTCGACCACCAGCAGGCCGTCGACGCCGGCCGCGGCCGCGTCGCGGACGAAGGCCTGCTTGCCGTGCACGAGGTCGTAGCGCTCGACCGGGTTGGCATAGCCCATCAGCACCACGGGCGTGGCCGTGTCCTTCTGGCGGAAGGCGGCCACGATGGCCAGCACCTGCTTCATGCCGATGCCCAGCGCCAGCGCGGCTTCGCCGGCCTTCTGGATCACGGGGCCGTCGGCCATCGGGTCGGAGAAGGGCACGCCGAGCTCGATCACGTCGGCACCGGCCTCGACCATGCCGTGCATCAACTCGGGCGTGATGTCGGCGAAGGGGAAGCCCGCGGTGACGTAGGGAATGAGGGCGCGGCGGCCGTCTTTCTTCAGCGCGTCGAAGGTGGCGGCAATGCGGCTCATCACTTGCCTCCCTTCACGCTCAGACCGCGCATCGAAGGCCGGTCGTAGAAGTCGACGCCCGACAGGTCGGCCACGGTGCCGATGTCCTTGTCGCCGCGGCCCGAGAGGTTCACCAGGATGGACTGGTCGGGGCGCATGGTCTTCGCGAGCTTCATGGCATAGGCCACGGCGTGGCTGGATTCGAGCGCGGGGATGATGCCCTCCGTCCGGCACAGGTAGTGGAAGGCCTCGAGCGCCTCCATGTCGGTGATGCCGACGTACTCGGCACGGCCGATGTCCGCCAGGTACGCGTGCTCGGGGCCCACGCCGGGGTAGTCGAGACCGGCGCTGATGCTGTGCGTCTCGGTGATCTGGCCGTCTTCGTTCTGCAGCAGGTAGGTGCGGTTGCCGTGCAGCACGCCGGGGCTCCCGCGCAGGATGGACGCCGAATGCTTGCCGCTGTCCAGGCCTTCGCCCGCGGCTTCCACGCCGATCAGGCGCGTGCCCGCGAACGGAATGTAGGGGTGGAAGATGCCCATCGCGTTGCTGCCGCCGCCCACGCAGGCGACGACCACGTCGGGCTGCTTGCCTTCGGCTTCGCCGGTGATTCCGTCGGCGGCCAGCATGGCGGGCATCTGGTCGATGCATTCCGTGCCGATCACGCTCTGGAAGTCGCGCACCATCGTCGGATACGGGTGCGGGCCAGCGACGGTCCCGATGATGTAGAAGGTGTTTTCCACGTTCGTCACCCAGTCGCGCATCGCCTCGTTGAGCGCGTCCTTCAGCGTCTTGCTGCCCGACTCGACCGGCACCACGGTGGCGCCGAGCAGGTTCATGCGATAGACGTTGGGGCTCTGGCGCTTCACGTCCTGGCTGCCCATGTAGACCACGCATTCGAGGCCGTAGCGCGCGCAGATGGTGGCCGTGGCCACGCCGTGCTGGCCGGCGCCGGTTTCGGCGATCACGCGGGGCTTGCCCATGCGGCGCGCGAGCATCGCCTGGCCGATCACGTTGTTGATCTTGTGCGCGCCGGTGTGGTTCAGGTCTTCGCGCTTCAGGTAGATCTGCGCGCCGCCCATTTCGCGGCTGGTGCGCGCGGCGTGGTAGATCGGCGATGGACGCCCGACGAAGTGCTTCAGCTCGTAGTGGAAT
Organism: Variovorax sp. OK212; assembly: GCF_900112425.1. GTDB lineage: Bacteria > Pseudomonadota > Gammaproteobacteria > Burkholderiales > Burkholderiaceae_C > Variovorax. The sequence continues at coordinate 984,914 of NZ_FOLP01000001.1, forward strand.
TCGGCGAGGAACGCCGGATCGTCCTTGAACTTCGCATACGCGTCGCGCAGTTCGTTGATCGCGTGGGTGAGCGTTTCGCTCGCGAAGGTGCCGCCGTAGTTGCCGAAGTGGCCGGTGGCATCGGGTTGCTGGTAATTGCTTTGCATGGTTCTCGATCGATGGGCCGCAGCCCGATAGCGATCGGCTGCGGCGGCTAACTGGAGAAGGACGCGTCGGCTGCCCTGACGGCTGCGACGAATTGCCGGATCTTTCCGGCGTCCTTGAGGCCCTTGTTCCCCGGGCCGTCGACTTCGACGCCCGAGCTCACATCAACGGACAGCGACTTGCAGCGCGTCCGCAGGATGCGAATGCCATCGCTCACGTTTGCAGGTGTGAGCCCACCACTCAAGACGAGGTGAGCGTCGACGGCGGGTGGAAGAAGTGACCAATCGAAAGCCTTGCCGCCACCGCCATAACCTTCGACATGCGCGTCGAGCAGGATGGCCTGGGCGTGGGAGTAATCGGACGCGTATTTTACGAGGTCGAAGCCGGCTCCGGCAGCCCCCAGTGGAATGCGCGCGGCGCGCATGTAGCGAAAGCGACCAGGGCCGCTGGCCTCCTCGCACTCTCCGGGCGACTCTTCGCCGTGGAATTGGGCGATGGCGCCCTTCACACATGAGAGTGCTGCTATGACTTTGGGAGCATCCTCGTTCACGAACAACAGCACGGGCGTGATGAACGGGGGCAGGCGCGAAGCCAGTTCGGCGGCGCGCCCGGGCGTCACGGCGCGGGGGCTTTTCGGGTAAAGAACGAAACCGATGGCGTCGGCGCCGGCTTCGACCGCCGCATCGACGTCGGCCTCACGCGTCAGGCCACAGATCTTGATGCGGGTTCGGGGAGGGCAGGTCGCGGTCATGGCGGGCCATCATACGGAGCCCCGCCGGCCTGCAGCGTGGCCTCGGCCGGCAGACCCCATTTGGCGTCGTACATCGGACCCACGAAATAAAGGCCGTCCGCGGAGAACGTGGGCGCCGCCACCTTGCGGCTGCGCGCTGCCAGCACCTCGGAGATCCATTCCACGCGCTCGTCGCCGCGGCCGATGCGCACCAGGCAACCCATCAGGTTGCGGATCATGTGGTGCAGGAAGGCATCGGCCTCGAACTCGAAATGCCAGCGGCAGCGCTCGCCGTCGCCCATGCGCGTGATCTCGATGCGCCGCAGGTCCTTGACCGGCGAGCGCGCCTGGCAGGCCGAGGCGCGGAACGAACTGAAATCATGCTGGCCAACCAGCAGCGCGGCCGCGGCGCGCATCGCGTCGCCATCGAGCGCATGCATCGACCAGCCGACGCGGCCCGCGTCGAGGCTGGGCCGCACCGGCGATTGCGAGAGCACGTAGAGGTAGCGGCGCGCCAGGGCGCTGGCGCGGCAATGGAATTCGTCGGGCACCGGGTGCGCCCACTGCACGGCGATGTCGCCGGGCAGGAAACGGTTGGTACCGCGCATCCAGGAGAAGGGTTCGCGCTCGACGGTGGTGTCGAAGTGCACCACCTGCATCAGCCCGTGCACACCGGCGTCGGTGCGGCCGGCGCACAGCGTGCCGATGGGCTGCGCGGCGAATTTCGTGAGGGCCGCTTCGAGCTTGTCCTGCACCGTGCGGCCCGAGCGCTGGCTTTGCCAGCCCTCGTACGCCTGGCCGTTGTAGCGGATGCCAAGCGCCAGCCTCAAGACGCCAGCCTCACGAATTCAGGAACGACAGGGACAACAGCTCAGCGCAGCTCGGCGAGCAGTTGACGGGCTTGCGTCTTGAGGTCGCCGGCGCTTTCGGCTTCGACTTCCTCGACCAGCGAACGGGCGCCTTCGACGTCGCCGATGGCTTGCAGCTCGCGTGCCAGCGAGAGCTTGACGGCGTGCGGGCTCTCGTCGCCGTGGTCGTCATCGTGCGAGATCGGCGAAGGACGCGTCGTTTCCGCCGAGCGCGACGGGGCGGCCGCGGTCGGTGCCGTTGCGGGCAGGCCGGCCAGCGCGCTCATGTCGAATTCGATGAAGCCCGAGTCGGCCGGCAGCGCATTGCGCAGCATGGCAGGACGGGTGTTGTCGATGTCGGACAGCGAGCCGGGCAGGGTGTTGGGCGTCAGCGCGCCGGGCGCGGTGTCGAAATCGTTCTCGAGATCCACGGGCGTCGCGGCATGGCCGTTCGACAGCGGCGGCGCGGGGCGTGCCGTGGTCGGAGCGGGTGCGTAGGCCGACTTCGGCAGGCTGGCGCCGACCGGTGCGTGGTTCTGGGCCGGTGCCGGAGCCGGTGCCGGCGGCGTGGTCAGGTCGAGATCGAAGTCCAGCGGTGCGACCGAAGGCACGAAGGCGGGCGGCGCCGCGACGGCGACCGGCGGCGCTGCAGGCGGAGGCGGCACGGCGACCGGCTTGGCGGCCGAGGCCAGAGCGCCGGCAAAGGCGGCCGTTTCGGCGGCGCTTGCGCTGCCGCTGCGGGACGTGCCCGATTCGTACAGCGGGTTGCCCGGATCGAGATCCTTGCCCATGTCGACCACGCGGTTCCAGTCGGAACCCAGGCCGCCCGTCAGCTTGTGCACTTCGGTGGCCAGGCTTTCGTAGGCACGCACGTCGCGGCGCTTGGCGTGGATTTCGAGCAGCTTCAGGTGGATGGCGGTGCGGTCCGGGTTCAGGCGCAGCGCTTCGCGCAGGATTTCTTCTGCCTGCAGGTCGCGGCCATAGGCCAGGTACACGTCGGCTTCGGCCACGGGATCGACATCGCCCGCGTCGAGCTGGCTCGGCGAGTACGACAGCGACGACACGGTGGAGTCGCCACGGTTCTTGGTGTCGACCGATTCGCCGCCGCTGGCGCCGAAGAACGAGTCCTTCGGAATGCGGCTTTCGAGGAACACGCTTTCGCTCATTTCCTCGCGGCGGCGGCCCAGCACGCGGTACAGCAGGAAGCCGATCAGCAGCGCGATCAACGCGCCACCGGCGAGCATCAGCGGGTTGTCGAGCAGTTCCTCGAGGAAGGTGGGTTCCGGCGGGGGCGGCGGTGCCACGACCTTCTTGGCAGCCGGCTTCGGGGCCGCGGGTGCGGCCACTGCGGCGCTGGCGGCGGCCGTTGCGGGCACGGCTGCGGCGTCGGTGCCTGCTGCAACTGCGCCGGCAGCGGGCGGCGTCTCGACGGCAACCGGGGCTGCGGCGACGGCTTCGGGCGTGGGGGCAGCCGGTGCCGGTGCTGCTGCGGCGGGCGTTGCTGCAGCGGCAGGTGCCGGAGCAGCCACCGGTGCCGGCGCGGGGGCCGCGGCAACAGGGGCAGGGCTCGCGGCTGCGGGCGTCGGGCTCGCGCCGGTGGACGGCGCGGGAACCGGGATGCCCGGCGTGGACGCTGCGGGCGCAGCGGCGGCAGGCGCCGTGGCACCGGCACCGCTGCCGGACTTGAGCTTGTTCAGCTCGTTGATGTTCTTCGACAGTTCCGCGACGCGGGTGCTGTTGTCCTGCGCCTGGCGGGTTTGCGCAACCTTGTCGTCGGCGGCGCGGGTGGAGGCGCTGCCTTGCGAGATGGTGAGCTTGTCGGGGGCGCTGGCCGCGGCATTGCGGTCTTCGACGTTGGCCTGCAGCTTGCCCGAGGCCTTGCGGCTGGCGGCCGCCACGTTCGACGTGGGGGCGTTCTCGGCCAGGCGCTGGCGGTAGCTGCCGAAATCGCGGCTTTGCGCGGTCACGGTGCGGCGCGCTTCCGCGGGCGGCACGGCCGACGCTTCGGCCGAGCCCGGCAGGTCGAGCACCGCGCCGGCGCGCATGCGGTTGATGTTGCCGCCGACGAATGCGTCGGGGTTGGCCAGCAGCAGCGCGACCAGCATCTGGTCGAGCGACACGTCGGCCGGCTTGTGGGCGCCGGCGATCTTGCTGGCGGTGTCGCCGCGCTGCACGGTGACCTGTTCGCCGCCACCACCGCTGGTGCGGACCGGTGCGGTTGCCGTGGCAGGGGCTGCGGCGGCGGGTGCCGGTGCCGGCGCAGCAGTGGCGGGCGCGTCGGGCGCCGTTGCCACCACTGGGGGCGCGGCACGCTCGCGGCGTGCACGTGCCGCCGACGTGGAGCGTTCGACGGGCGTTGCGATCTGGGGTGCGATGGGCGCTGCTGCAGCCGCCGCGCTTGCGGCAGCCTGGCGCGCGGTCGGCGGGTCGAGCAGCACGGTGTAGTCGCGCACGATGCGGCCCGACGAACCGTTGGCTTCGAGCAACAGGTCGATGAACGGATCGTTCAACGGGCGGTTGCCGCTCAGCCGCACGACGTACTGGCCGCCGGCGCGGCGTTGCAGCGTTGCCTTGACGTCGCTGAGCGCCGAGTTGTAGGGGACGCCGGCGCTCTTGAACGCAGCGGCGGTCGCGATGTTGATCTTCAGACCTTCCGCCTCGTTGGCGGCTATTTCGGTCACGTCGATCTCGGCACGCAAGGGCTCGCCCAGCGCCGACTGCACCTTCAGCTGACCCAGCGCGAAGGCGCTGGCATCGGTGCTGGCGATGCCCAGGGCCACGGCTGCCGCCGCGCCAAGGATGGAGAGACGCCAGCCGTTGGACGGGAGGGGCGGGCGAGCGGCCGATGGGCTGGCCGCAGGCAACAGATGTCTTGTCATGCTGATAGGGGCGGCTCAGGCCCAGAATTTGTAAGAGGACGTTAGCATCAACACCAGGCACTGACAAGGCAATGCGCCTGTTCTACCCAGTGCGCGCATACTTACGAACACATTGACTGTTGCCATATGGCAACAATTCTTGTTTCAAAAGGCCCTGAGCAGTCCGCATCAGGCTTCTAGCAAGATCCGCAGCATGCGGCGCAGCGGTTCGGCGGCACCCCACAGCAACTGGTCGCCGATGGTAAAGGCGCCCACGTATTCCGGGCCCATGGCCAGCTTGCGGATGCGGCCGACCGGAATGTTCATGGTGCCCGTCACCGCCACCGGCGTCAGGTCCTTCACGGTGGCTTCGCGCGTGTTCGGCACGACCTTCGCCCAGGGGTTGTCGGCAGCGATCATCGCCTCGATGTCGGCCAGCGGCACGTCCTTCTTGAGCTTGAAGGTCAGGGCCTGGCTGTGGCAGCGCATGGCGCCGATGCGCACGCAGAAGCCGTCGACCGGCGTGGCGGCGGTGCCGAAGCCCGCGCCCTGGCCGAGGATCTTGTTGGTCTCGGCGCCGCCCTTCCACTCTTCCTTGGACATGCCCCATTCGGCATCGTCCTGGCTCTTGCCCAGGCCCAGGTCCTTGTCGATCCAGGGGATCAGCGAGCCGCCCAGAGGCGCGCCGAAGTTGGCCGTTTCAGCGGCGCTGAGGTTCTGCTGCTTGTGCAGCACCTTGCGGTCGATCTCGAGGATGGCCGACTTCGGGTCGTCCAGCAGGGCGCGCACTTCGGCGTTGAGCGTGCCGAACTGGGTCAGCAGTTCGCGCATGTGCTGCGCGCCGCCGCCCGAGGCCGCCTGGTAGGTCATGCTGGTCATCCACTCGACCAGGCCGGCCTTGTAGAGGGCGCCCACGCCCATGAGCATGCAGCTCACGGTGCAGTTGCCGCCGATCCAGTTCTTGCCGCCCTTGGCCAGCGCGTTCTCGATCACCGGCAGGTTGACGGGGTCGAGCACGATGATCGCGTCGTCCTTCATGCGAAGGGTGGAGGCGGCATCGATCCAGTGGCCGTTCCAGCCGGCGGCGCGCAGCTTGGGGAACACCTCGCTGGTGTAGTCACCGCCCTGGCAGGTGATGACGATGTCGCACTTCTTCAGTGCCTCGATGTCGTTCGCATCCTTCAGCGCGGTTTCGTTCTTGGCCATCGCCGGGGCCTTGCCGCCCGCGTTGGAGGTCGAGAAGAAGATCGGTTCGATGAGACCGAAGTCGCCTTCGGCCTGCATGCGGTCCATCAGGACCGAGCCGACCATGCCGCGCCAGCCTACGAGGCCGACCAGAGGTTGAGATGCGTTCGCCATTTCAGTTTGCCCTTATGAAAAAAGAAAAGTTGTCTTTTTTTTGCCCCCGACTCGTCGAGCCGGGGAGGGGCGTGACGAAGCGGGCTGCGGTTAGCCGGTAATCGTCTTTTTGGTGATTGCTGCAACGACCGCGTCGCCCATTTCGCGGGCGCCGACGCGCTTCGTGCCTTCCGACCAGATGTCGCCCGTGCGCAGCCCGGAGGCCAACACGTGCTTCACCGCCGACTCGATACGGTCGGCAGCCTCGGGTTGGTTGAGTGAGAAGCGGAGCATCATGGCAGCGGACAGGATTGTAGCCAAAGGATTGGCAACCCCTTTGCCAGCAATGTCGGGCGCGCTGCCGTGGCTGGGCTCGTACAGGCCCTGGTTGCTCGCATTGAGCGAGGCCGAGGGCAGCATGCCGATGGAGCCGGTGAGCATCGCGGCCTCGTCCGAGAGGATGTCGCCGAACATGTTGCCGGTGACCACCACGTCGAACTTCTTGGGCGCCTTCACGAGCTGCATGGCCGCGTTGTCGACGTACATGTGGTCGAGCTCGACGTCCGGGTACTCCTTGCCGATCTCGGTGACGATGTCCTTCCAGAACTGGAAGGTCTCGAGCACGTTGGCCTTGTCCACGCTGGTCACGCGCTTGCTGCGCTTGCGGGCCGCTTCGAAGGCCACGCGCGCGATGCGCTCGACCTCGGGGCGCGAGTAGCGCATCGTGTCGAAGGCTTCCTCGGCGCCCGGGAAGTGCCCGTCGACCGCCGTGCGGCGACCGCGCGGCTGGCCGAAGTAGATATCGCCGGTCAGCTCGCGAATGATCAGGATGTCCAGGCCCGCGATCAGCTCGGGCTTCAGGCTCGACGCGTCCACCAGCTGCTCGTAGCAGATGGCCGGGCGGAAGTTGGCGAACAGGCCCAGGTTCTTGCGCAGCCCCAGGATGGCCTGCTCGGGCCGCAGCGGGCGGTCGAGCTTGTCGTACTTCCAGTCGCCCACGGCGCCGAACAGCACCGCGTCGGATTCCTTGGCCAGCTTGAGCGTCGACTCCGGCAGCGGATGGCCGTGTGCCTCGTAGGCCGCACCGCCGACCAGCGCCGATTCCATCTCGAACTTCAGGTCGAGCACGTCGAGCACCTTGACGGCCTCGGCCACGATTTCGGTGCCGATGCCGTCACCCGGGAGAACTGCGATTTTCATTTTTGTCGTGTGTTGAAGAGATGAAAGAGAGCGACGCTCAGGCGTTCGCGAGCATCGTATGCGCGAGCCACGGCTTCTGCGCCAGGCGCTCGGCCTCGAAGGCCTTGATCTTGTCCTTGTGGCGCAGCGTGAGGCCGATGTCGTCCAGCCCGTTGATCAGGCAGTACTTGCGAAAAGCCTGCACGTCGAACGCGAGTTCGCCGCCATCGGGCTTCACCACCACCTGGCGTTCCAGGTCGATGGTCAGCGAGTAGCCGGGGAAGGCTGCGGCCTCGTCGAACAGCTGGGCCACCTGGGCTTCGGACAGCACGATCGGCAGCAGGCCGTTCTTGAAGCTGTTGTTGAAGAAGATGTCGGCGTAGCTCGGCGCAATGATCGCGCGGAAGCCGTACTGGTCGAGCGCCCACGGCGCGTGCTCGCGCGACGAGCCGCAGCCGAAGTTCTTGCGCGCCAGCAGCACCGAGGCGCCCGCGTAGCGCGGCTGGTTCAGCACGAAGTCGGGGTTGGGCTTGCGGCTCGCAGGGTCCTGTCCCGGGAAGCCGGCGTCCAGGTAGCGCCATTCGTCGAACAGGTTCACGCCGAAGCCGGTCTTCTTGATCGACTTCAGGAACTGCTTGGGAATGATCGCGTCGGTGTCGACGTTCTCGCGGTCCATGGGGGCCACGAGGCCCTTGTGCACGGTGAATTTCTGCATGTGAATCTCTTGTGTGTTCAGGCGAACGTACGAACGTCGACGAAGTGGCCGTGCACCGCGGCGGCGGCGGCCATGGCCGGGCTCACGAGGTGGGTGCGGCCGCCGGCGCCCTGGCGGCCTTCGAAGTTGCGGTTGCTGGTCGATGCGCAGCGTTCGCCGGGTTCCAGGCGGTCGGCGTTCATGGCCAGGCACATCGAGCAGCCGGGCTCGCGCCATTCGAAGCCCGCGGCCTTGAAGATCACGTCGAGCCCTTCGCGCTCGGCCTGTTCCTTCACCACGCCCGAGCCGGGCACGACCATCGCGAGCTTCACGTTCTTCGCGACCTTCTGGCCCAGCTTCTTCACCACGGCCGCGGCTTCGCGCATGTCCTCGATGCGGCTGTTGGTGCACGAGCCGATGAACACCTTGTCGATGAAGATGTCGTTCATGGCCTTGTTGGGCTCCAGGCCCATGTAGACCAGCGCGCGCTCGATGGCGCCGCGCTTGCTGGCGTCCTTTTCCTTGTCCGGATCGGGCACGCGGCCGTTGATGTCGACCACCATCTCGGGCGAGGTGCCCCAGGTCACTTGAGGAGGGATGGTGGCTGCGTCGAGTTCGACCACGGCGTCGAAGCTCGCGCCCGGGTCGGACTGCAGCGTGCGCCAGTAGCCCACGGCCTGTTCCCATTCCACGCCGGTGGGCGCGAGCGGGCGGCCCTTGACGTAGCTGATGGTCTTCTCGTCCACCGCCACCAGTCCGGCGCGCGCGCCGGCTTCGATGGCCATGTTGCAGACCGTCATGCGGCCTTCCATGCTCAGGTCGCGAATGGCCGAGCCCGCGAATTCGATGGTGTAGCCCGTGCCGCCGGCGGTGCCGATCTTGCCGATGATGGCCAGCACGATGTCCTTGGCCGTGCAGCCCAGGGGCAGCTTGCCCTCGACCTTCACGAGCATGTTCTTCGCCTTCTTGCCCAGCAGCGTCTGCGTGGCCATCACGTGCTCGACCTCGCTGGTGCCGATGCCGTGCGCCAGCGCGCCGAACGCTCCGTGCGTGGAGGTGTGCGAGTCGCCGCAGACCACGGTCATGCCCGGCAGCGTCGCGCCCGACTCGGGGCCGATCACGTGCACGATGCCCTGGCGCTTGCTCAGGAACGGGAAGAACGCGGCTGCGCCGAACTCGGCGATGTTGTGGTCCAGCGTGGTGACCTGTTCCTTGCTGGTCGGGTCGGCAATGCCTTCATAGCCGCGCTCCCAGCCGGTGGTCGGCGTGTTGTGGTCGGCCGTGGCCACCACCGAGCTGATGCGCCACAGCTTGCGGCCGGCTTCGCGCAGGCCTTCGAACGCCTGGGGGCTGGTCACTTCGTGCACCAGGTGGCGGTCGATGTAGAGGATCGCGGTGCCGTCGTCCTCGGTGTGGACGACGTGTTCGTCCCAGATCTTGTCGTAGAGCGTGCGTGCCATGTCGTTCTCTTGTCTTTCGTGGGGAAATGGATTGTCTTGTGTGCGGGGCTTCGAATGCGTTTCAAGCCGCAAGTTGTTCCGTGCCGTCCGCTGCCGCATGCAGGTGGTTCACCAGCGAGCGCGCCGCCACCGGCAGGGTGGAAAAGTCGCGCGCCACCAGGCGGATCTCGCGGGCCGCCCAGGCGTCATTGAGCGCCACGCTCGCCAGGCCGCGGCCGATGCCGTTCTGCATGAGCTCGAACGCGCGTTGCGGCATCACGCCGATGCCCAGGCCGTTCTCGATCATCCGGCACATCGCGTCCAGCCCCGTCACGTGGATGCGCAGCTTGATGCTGCGGCCCGCGTCCAGCGCGGCCTCGTGCATGGCGACGTAGATCGAGCTGTTGGTGTGCAGGCCGACGTGGTCGAAGTCCAGCGAGTCGATGAAGTCGATGCTGTCCTGCGCCGCCAGCACGTGCCCCGTGGGCACGATCAGCGCAAGGCGGTCGTGCCGGTACGACAGGCTCTGCAGCTCGCCCGCGCCGCCGGCCACATGGCACACGCCGAGGTCGGCCGCGCCTTCCTGCACCGCGCGGATCACCTCGCTGCTGAGGTGTTCTTCGAGGTCGATCTTGATGGCTTCGTGGGCGCGCGTGAACACGCCCAGGTCTTCGGGCAGGAACTGCACGATGGCCGAGATGTTCGCGTGCACCCGCACGTGGCCGCGCACGCCGTCGGCGTATTCGCTGAGCTCGCCCTGCATCTTCTCGAGGCTGTAGAGCACCGAGCGGGCGTGGTGCAGCAGGCTTTCGCCGGCGGGCGTGAGGTCGACGCCGCGCGCATGGCGGTAGAGCAGGGTGGTGCCGAGCGTGGCTTCCAGGTCGGACAGCCGCTTGCTGATGGCCGAGGCCGCAATGAATTCGCGCTCCGCCGCGCGGCCGATGCTGCCCAGCTCGCAGACGGCAACAAACAGCTGCAGCGACGTGAGGTCGATGCGGCGGGCGAAGTTGCGTTCTGACGTGCTCATGGGGTGGGGGCATCGCGTTCTGCGATGAGATGGCTATTTTCTCGCTGTTTTCATGCCATTGCCATCGTGATATGAGATGGCATTGCTGCCGGCCCGCGAAGAGGGGCCTGCCGAACGGGCAATAAAAAAGCTGCCCGAAGGCAGCTTTTTGAGGGGAGCAATCGCTCGGCGGGCCGATCAGCGGGCCGAGATTGGCTTCACGTCGCGCTTGGGCGAGCCTTCGAACAGCTGGCGCGGACGGCCGATCTTGTACTCGGGATCGCCGATCATTTCGTTCAGCTGGGCGATCCAGCCGACCGTGCGGGCCAGCGCGAAGATCGCGGTGAACAGCGGCACCGGGATGCCGATGGCGCGCTGCACGATGCCCGAGTAGAAGTCGACGTTCGGGTACAGCTTGCGCGACACGAAGTATTCGTCTTCCAGGGCGATCTTTTCCAGTTCCTTGGCCAGCTTGAACAGCGGGTCGTTTTCCAGGCCCAGCTCGGTCAGCACTTCGTTGCAGGTTTCCTGCATCAGCTTGGCGCGCGGGTCGTAGTTCTTGTACACGCGGTGGCCGAAGCCCATCAGCTTGACGTTCGAGTTCTTGTCCTTGACCTTCTTGATGAACTCGCCGATCTTCTCGACGCCGCCTTCCTTCTGGATGTCGTACAGCATGTTCAGTGCTGCTTCGTTGGCGCCGCCGTGGGCCGGGCCCCAGAGGCAGGCCACGCCGGCCGCGATGGCCGCGAAGGGGTTCGTGCCCGACGAGCCGCACAGGCGCACCGTCGAGGTCGAGGCGTTCTGCTCGTGGTCTGCGTGCAGGATGAAGATGCGGTCGAGCGCGCGCTCGAGCACCGGGTTCACCTTGTACTCTTCGCACGGCGTGGCGAACATCATGTGCAGGAAGTTGCCTGCGTAGCTCAGGTCGTTCTTCGGGTACATGTACGGCTGGCCGATCGTGTACTTGTACGCCATGGCCACCAGCGTGGGCATCTTCGCGATCAGGCGGATCGCGGCGATCTCGCGGTGCTCGGGATTGTTGATGTCCGTGCTGTCGTGATAGAAGGCCGACAGGGCGCCCACGAGGCCGGTCATGATGGCCATCGGGTGGGCATCGCGACGGAAACCGCGCAGGAAGAACTGCATCTGCTCGTTCACCATGGTGTGGTTCGTCACGACCTTGGTGAAGTTTTCCTTCTTGGCCTGGTCCGGCAGTTCACCGTACAGCAGCAGGTGGCAGGTTTCGAGGAAGTCGCAGTTGGTGGCGAGTTGCTCGATGGGGTAGCCGCGATACAGCAGTTCGCCCTTGTCGCCATCGATGTACGTGATGGCCGACTGGCAGGCCGCGGTCGACATGAAGCCCGGGTCATAGGTGAACATGCCGGTCTGCGCGTACAGCTTGCGGATGTCGATGACGTCGGGACCGACGGTGCCCTTGTAGATCGGCAGATCAACGCTGTCGCCGCCGTTGCTGAACGACAGCGTGGCCTTGGTATCGGATGCTTTCATTTCGGTTTACTTTCAGAGGTGGATTCAGGACGAAGGAGAAATCGCGGGACGCTGAGCGCCGTCGGTGCGCATCAGCTGCAGCAATGCGACCACCTCGGCCCCGGCCCATTCGGGCTCGGGCTCCTTTCTACGGAGAAGGAGGTCGAGGAGGTCGTTGTCCGACAGGTCCATCAATGTCTCCATCGCTCCCGCTTGACCCACGGTCATGCGGGCTTCGTGCCGCTCGAAGAAGCGGGCGATGAACAGGTCGTTCTCGAGCAGTCCGCGCCGGCAGCGCCATTTGAGCTTGCTCAGCGCACGTTCGCTGAGCAACTGGGCGGAGTCGGCGGCGGGTTGCATGGTGGCGTCAGGCAGATGAAGCAGTCGATTAGATGGCGCGACGCACCATCAATTCCTTGATCTTGCCGATGGCCTTGGTCGGGTTGAGGCTCTTCGGGCACACGTCCACGCAGTTCATGATCGTGTGGCAGCGGAACAGGCGGTACGGGTCTTCCAGGTTGTCCAGGCGCTCGGCGGTGGCTTCGTCGCGGCTGTCGGCGATGAAGCGGTAGGCCTGCAGCAGGCCGGCAGGGCCGACGAACTTGTCGGGGTTCCACCAGAAGCTCGGGCAGCTCGTGGAGCAGCTCGCGCAAAGAATGCACTCGTACAGGCCGTCGAGCTCTTCGCGCTCTTCGGGCGACTGCAGGCGCTCCTTCTCGGGCGGCACGTTGTCGTTCTGCAGGTACGGCTTGATCGAGTTGTACTGCTTGAAGAACTGCGTCATGTCGACGATCAGGTCGCGAATGACGGGCAGGCCCGGCAGCGGCTTCAACACGATCGTGCCCTTGAGCGTGAGCATGTTGGTCAGGCAGGCGAGGCCGTTCTTGCCGTTGATGTTCATCGCGTCGGAGCCGCAGACGCCTTCGCGGCACGAGCGGCGGAACGACAGCGTGGGGTCCTGTGCCTTGAGCTTCATCAGGGCGTCGAGCAGCATGCGTTCGTGGCCGTCGAGTTCGACCTCGACCGTCTGCATGTAGGGCTTGGCGTCCTTGTCCGGGTCGTAGCGGTAGATCTGGAATGTGCGCTTCATCGTATTGACCTTTTAAATGCTCTTTGTTCTTAGAACGTGCGGACCTTGGGCGGCACCGAGGCCACCGTCAGCGGTTGCAGCTTGACGGGCTTGTACGAGAGGCGGTTGTCCTCGCTGTACCAGAGCGTGTGCTTCATCCAGTTGGCGTCGTCGCGGCCCAGCGGTGCGACCGGATCGTCCGCGGGACGCTCGTAGTCTTCCACCGTGTGCGCGCCGCGGCATTCCTTGCGGGCCGCGGCCGAGACCATGGTGGCTTGCGCCACTTCGATCAGGTTGTCGACTTCCAGCGCTTCGATGCGCGCGGTGTTGAACACCTTCGACTTGTCCTTCAGGCCGATGGCCTTGACGCGCTCGCGCACGGCGGCGATCTTGACCACGCCTTCGTCCATCGAGGCCTGCTTGCGGAACACGGCGGCATGCTGCTGCATGACGGCGCGGATCTCGCCGGCCACGTCCTGCGCGTACTCGCCGTCGGTGGTCGCCTCGAGACGGTTCAGGCGCTCCAGCGTGCGGTCGGCCGCGTCGTTGGGCAGGGCCTTGTGTTCCTTGAGCTTGTCGTTGAACTGCACGATGTGGTTGCCGGCCGCGCGGCCGAACACCAGCAGGTCGAGCAGCGAGTTCGTGCCCAGGCGGTTGGCGCCGTGCACGCTCACGCAAGAGCATTCGCCCACTGCGTAGAGGCCGTTCACCACGGCGCTGTTCTCTTCACCCTTCTGGATGACGACCTGGCCGTTGATGTTGGTCGGGATGCCGCCCATCTGGTAGTGGATGGTGGGCACCACCGGGATCGGTTCCTTGGTGACGTCGACGTTCGCGAAGTTGATGCCGATCTCGTACACCGAGGGCAGCCGCTTGTGGATCGTGTCGGCACCCAGGTGGTCCAGCTTCATGTGGATGTAGTCCTTGTTCGGACCACAGCCACGGCCTTCCTTGATTTCCTGGTCCATCGAGCGCGACACGAAGTCGCGCGGTGCCAGGTCCTTCAGCGTGGGCGCATAGCGCTCCATGAAGCGTTCGCCGTTGCTGTTCAGCAGAATGGCGCCTTCGCCGCGGCAGCCTTCGGTCAGCAGCACGCCCGCGCCGGCCACGCCGGTGGGGTGGAACTGCCAGAACTCCATGTCCTGCAGCGGGATGCCCGAGCGCGCGGCCATGCCCAGGCCGTCGCCGGTGTTGATGAAGGCGTTGGTGGACGCGCCGAAGATGCGGCCTGCACCGCCGGTGGCGAGCAGCACGGTCTTGGCCTGCAGGATGTGCAGGTCGCCGGTTTCCATTTCGAGCGCGGTCACGCCGACCACGTCGCCTTCGTCGTCACGGATGAGGTCGAGCGCCATCCATTCCACGAAGAACTGGGTGCGCGCTTCGACGTTCTTCTGGTAGAGCGTGTGCAGCATCGCGTGGCCGGTGCGGTCGGCCGCGGCGCAGGCGCGTTGCACGGCCTTTTCGCCGTAGTTGGCGGTGTGGCCGCCGAACGGGCGCTGGTAGATGGTGCCGTCGGGGTTGCGGTCGAACGGCATGCCGAAGTGTTCGAGCTCGTACACGACCTTCGGTGCTTCACGGCACATGAACTCGATCGCGTCCTGGTCGCCGAGCCAGTCGGAGCCCTTGATCGTGTCGTAGAAGTGGTAGTGCCAGTTGTCCTCGCTCATGTTGCCGAGCGATGCGCCCACGCCGCCCTGGGCAGCCACGGTGTGCGAACGCGTGGGGAACACCTTGGACAGCACGGCCACGTTGAGGCCGGCACGTGCGAGTTGCAGCGAGGCGCGCATGCCGGAACCGCCGGCACCGACGATCACGACGTCGAACTTGCGCTTGGTGATTTTTTCTTTTGTGTAAGTCATGGTGGGGTCAGATCTTCCAAAGCACTTGAATGGCCCAACCCGCACAACCGACAAGCCAGACGATGGTGAAAATTTGCAGCACGAGACGGATGCCGACAGGCTGGACGTAGTCCATCCACACGTCGCGCATGCCGACCCACACGTGATAGAGCAGGGCGACGATCACGGAGAACGTCAGGACCTTCATCCACTGCGCGGCGAAGATGCCGGCCCAGAGGTCGTAGCCGATGGGGCCGCGCGAGAAGATCAGCTGCGCGAGCAGGATGATCGTGAAGAGGGCCATCAGGCCGCCGGTGATGCGCTGGCTGAGCCAGTCGCGCAGACCGTAGTGCGCGCCGACGACGATGCGCTTGGAGCCGTAGTTCACAGACATGGATTGGCTCCTTCTCAGTACAGGCCGAACAACTTGGCGCCGAGCACCACGGTGAGCAGGATGCTCAGGGACAGCGTGACCAGGGCGGAGCTGTGTCCGAACTCCTTGGTGACCGCTGCGTGGCTCACGTCCATCCAGAGATGGCGCAGGCCGGCGATGAAGTGGTGCAGGTAGGCCCAGATGAGCGCGAGTGCGACCAGCTTGAAGAACCAGCCCGGAGCGAAGCCGATGCCGACGTTGAACGCGCCCTTGAATTTCGCGAACGAATAGTCAGATGACAGCGACGTGTCGAACATCCAGATGATGAACGGCAGCAGCAGGAACATCAGCACGCCGCTGACGCGATGCAGGATCGACACGATGCCGGCCGGCGGCAGCCGGTACGTCGTGAGGTCGGTGAAGGCATTGATGTTGCGGAATTCGCGACGTGGCCGAGGAGGAGTTGCAAGCTCTGTCATTGGGGGATTGCTTTCGTGGCTTGGTGACTTGTTGGCTTGTTCTGAGAGCGAACGCTTTTGTTTCTTATGCGGAAATGCAAACAACGCAAAATTCTATTGCAATGCACCATCGGGCAGCGGACGCGTCCGAGTCAGCGCACCGTTGCAGTCGGATGCTATTGACTTCGTAGCGCGTTGGACATGCTGTGCGGGGGTCTGCGCGAGACCGGATTCTTCCTTCGAATGCATCGGATCAGCCCAGCTGGTTCCTGTAATGGTGCGTGTCGGTGCGATAGAGGCCGCGTCGCAGCTCCATCGGCATGTCATGGTAGGTGTGCGCGACACGTTCCACGCTCAGCAGGGGCATCTGGCGGGGAACGTCGAGCAGCTGCGCCTGTTCGGCATCGGGCAGCACGGCGCGGATTTTTTCCTCGGCTCGCACCATGCGCACGCCGAACTCGGTCTCGAACAGCGCGTACATCGGGCCGGGCCAGGCGCGCAGGCGCTCGGCAGTCAGGCCCTTGAAGGGCGTGCCGGGCAGCCAGAGGTCTTCGAGGATGGTCGGCACGCCGCCATAGGCGAGCACGCGGCGCACCTGCAGCACCGCGTCGCCGGTGCGCAGGCCGAGCGCGCGTGCCACGTCGGCCGAGGCGCGCAGGCGCTTGCAGTCGACGATGGTGCGCACCGCGGGGCCCTCGGTGCTCGGGTCGCCGGCATCGGGCACGAGCTTGAGGAAGCGGTACTGCACATGCTGCTCTGCATGCGTGGCCACGAAGGTGCCCTTGCCCTGGCGGCGCACCACCAGGTTTTCGCCCGAGAGTTCGTCGATGGCCTTGCGCACCGTGCCCTGGCTCACGCGGTAGCGCGCCGCCAGGTCCATCTCGCTCGGGATGGGTTCGCCCGGCTTCCACTCGCCCGCCTGCAGGCTCTGCAGGATCAATGTCTTGATCTGCTGGTAGAGCGGACTGAAGGACGGCGTCGTGGGCTCGTCGAGGAGGGTGGGCGTGTTCATGGCAGCGGTGGGGTGCGCCGTGGCGGACCTCCAGAGGATATCTTATATAAGACATAAGACGGCCCTCATTGAATCGGCTTAAAATGCTGCGGGTCTCGCGCTGCGGGAAGGTATTTCCATCCCGCAGGACCCTGGCGCCCCACGAGAGCGCCGCACCGTTTCATCACCTTCTGGAGTCTTCCCATGAGCAAAAAGCCCGTCCGCGTTGCCGTTACCGGTGCCGCCGGTCAAATCGGTTACGCCCTGTTGTTCCGTATCGCATCCGGTGAAATGCTCGGCAAAGACCAGCCGGTCATTCTCCAACTGCTCGAAATCCCCGACGAGAAGGCCCAGAAGGCGCTCAAGGGCGTGATGATGGAGCTCGACGACTGCGCCTTCCCGCTGCTGGCCGGCATGGAAGCCCACGGCGACCCGATGACCGCCTTCAAGGACGCCGACTACGCACTGCTGGTCGGTTCGCGTCCCCGCGGCCCCGGCATGGAACGTGCCGAACTGCTGGCCGTGAACGGCGCCATCTTCACCGCGCAGGGCAAGGCCCTGAACGCCGTTGCCAGCCGCAACGTCAAGGTGCTGGTGGTCGGCAACCCCGCCAACACCAACGCCTACATCGCCATGAAGAGCGCGCCGGACCTGCCGCGCAAGAACTTCACCGCCATGCTGCGCCTGGACCACAACCGTGCCGCCAGCCAGATCGCCGCCAAGACCGGCAAGGCCGTGGCCGACATCGAAAAGCTCACCGTGTGGGGCAACCACTCGCCCACGATGTACGCCGACTACCGCTTCGCCACCATCAACGGCGAAAGCGTCGCCAAGATGATCAACGACCAGGAATGGAACGCCAACACGTTCCTGCCGACCGTCGGCAAGCGCGGCGCGGCCATCATCGAAGCACGCGGCCTGTCGTCGGCTGCCTCGGCCGCCAACGCCGCCATCGACCACATGCGCGACTGGGCCCTGGGCACCAACGGCAAGTGGGTCACCATGGGCATCCCGTCGGACGGCCAGTACGGCATTCCGAAGGACGTGATGTTCGGCTTCCCCGTCACCTGCGAAAACGGTGAGTACAAGCTGGTCGAAGGCCTGGACATCGACGCATTCAGCCAGGAACGCATCAACAAGACGCTCGAAGAGCTCGAAGGCGAACGCGCCGGCGTCGCTCACCTGCTGTAAGGCAACCCCGCAGCATGCTCGACTGGAATCCCGCGCTCTACCGTCGCTACGAGGACGAGCGCACCCGCCCCGCACAGGAACTCCTGGCGCGGGTGCCCCTGACGGAGGCGGCCCGCGTGGTCGACCTCGGTTGCGGGCCGGGCAATTCCACCGAGCTGCTGGTCCATCGGTTCCCGGCGGCGCAAGTCACCGGAACCGACAACTCCGAGGCCATGCTGGCCAGCGCGCGCGAGCGGCTGCCCCAGGCGGCCTTCGAGTTGAGCGACATCGCGACCTGGGCGCCGCACTCCGCGGAGCAAGCGCCCGACCTCATTTATGCCAACGCGTCCCTGCAGTGGGTGCCCGATCACCAAACGCTGATCCCGCGCCTGTTCGACGCGCTGGCCCCGGGTGGCGTGCTTGCCATCCAGATGCCCGACAACCGCCAGGAGCCCACGCACCGCCTGATGCGCGCCGTGGCCGCCGAAGCCCCGTGGGCCGAGGCCATCGGCGATGCCGACAGGCTGCGCACGCTGCTGCTCGACCTGGGCGGCTACTACGACCTGCTGGCGCCGCGCGCCGCGCACGTCGATGTCTGGCACACCATCTACCAGCACCGCATGGCCGATGCCGCGGCCATCGTCGAATGGGTGCGCGGCACCGGGCTGAAGCCGTTCGTCGACCGCCTGCCGGCCGACCTGCAAGCCAGCTACCTGGCCGAGTACCTTCGCCGCGTGGACGCGGCCTATCCGGCGCGTGCCGACGGCAAGCGGCTGCTCGCTTTCCCGCGCATGTTCATCGTGGCGCAAAAGGGCAACAAGGCATGACGAACACTGTTCACCCGGGTGAAGTACTGCTCGGCGCGCAGGCCGGCGCCGTGACGCTGCCGGTGTGCGATCACTACAGCGGCGTCGAAGCGCGCATGAAGAAGAGCCTCGCGCTCCAGGCCGAGATGGCCGAGGAGTTCGGGGCCTGCGTGTTCGACGTCACCCTCGACTGCGAAGACGGCGCCCCGGTGGGCGGCGAGGCCGAGCATGCCGCGCTCGTCACCGAGCTCGCGCTGGCCGCCAGGCCCGGCATGCGCGTCGGCGTGCGCGTGCACCCGGTCGACCATCCGGCCTTTGCCGGCGACGTGATCACCATCGCCGGGCGTGCCGGCGAGCGCCTGAGCCACCTGATGGTGCCGAAGGTCGAGTCGGTGGCCGACGTGCTGCAGGCCGTGGCCGCGCTCGACGCGGCCGATGCCGCCACGCTGCCGCTGCACGTGCTCATCGAGTCGCCGCTGGCCGTGCACAACGCCTTCGACATCGCCGCGCATCCGCGCGTGCAGTCATTGAGCTTCGGCCTGATGGACTTTGTCTCGGCCCACGCCGGCGCCATTCCGGCCGACGGCATGGGCGCGGCGGGACAGTTCAGCCATCCGCTGGTGGTGCGCGCCAAGCTGGCCATCGCGTCGGCCGCGCATGCCTGCGGCAAGGTGCCCTCGCACTGCGTGGTCACCGAATTCAACGACACCGATGCCATGCGCACGGCGGCCCGCAAGGCCGCCACCGAATTCGGCTACACGCGCATGTGGAGCATCCACCCGAACCAGATCCGCCCGATCCTCGAGGCCTTCGCTCCCGACGAGGCGCAGATTCAAATTGCCACAAAAATCCTTGTAAAGGCGGCAACCGCGAATTGGGCACCGACACAAATTGATGGCACATTGCACGACCGCGCGAGCTACCGCCATTTCTGGCAGGTTCTGACGCGCGCCCACGCAACAGGGCGCGTGTTGCCCCCCGAGGCGAAAGCCTGGTTTGCATTCGCGGCCTCCTGAAACCACCCGAATCCAGTCTCAAGGAAACCCACACATGAAGAAAATTGCCCTGATCGCTGCCGTTGCCCTGGCACTGCCGTTCGCTGCCGTGGCGCAGACCGCAGCAGCCCCCGCCAAGCCGGCGGCCAAGCCCGCCGCCAAGGCCGAGGCCAAGAAGGCTCCGCCGAAGCGCCAGGTCACCCGCCGCGCCGCCAAGGCCGTGGAAGAAGTCACCCCCGTCAACACCGACACCGACGTGACGCTCAACGACGCCGACCTGGCCGTGGCACAGCGCGTGTCGGTCGGCAAGGCCCAGTGCGAACTCGGCGCCGACGTGACCGTCACGCCCGACGAGAAGAAGCCCGGCTTCTTCACCGTCAGCACCAAGGGCCAGAAGTACCGCATGCACCCGGTCGAAAGCCGCACCGGCGCCATCCGCCTCGAAGACCCGCGTGCCGGCGCCATGTGGCTGCAGCTCGGCAACAAGTCGATGCTGATGAACCAGAAGGCCGGCCTGCGCATTGCGGACGAATGCCAGACCGACGCGCAAGTCGCGTTCGCCGCAGAAATGAAGAAGAACCCGCCCAAGGCCCTGTTCGAAGGTGCCGACGGCGAGAAGAAGTAAGCGTACCGAGCCGGGGTGCGGCGCAGCTCTTGCTTGAGCGCTCCGCACGCCCGTCAGACCAGTTTCCGGAGAAAAAAAGATGTTGCAAGCCTACGTTGACCATGTTGCCGAACGCGCCGCGCTCGGTATCCCGCCGCTGCCATTGAGCGCGAAGCAGACCTCTGAAGCGATCGAGCTCCTGAAGAGCGCGAACGCGAAAGACGGCGCCTTCCTGCTCGATCTGCTCACCTATCGCGTGCCTGCCGGCGTCGACGACGCCGCCAAGGTCAAGGCGAGCTACCTTGCGGCCGTGGCCCACGGCACCGAGAAGAGCGAGTTCCTGTCGCGCGCCCGCGCCACCGAACTGCTCGGCACCATGCTCGGCGGCTACAACATCAGCCCCATGATCGACCTGCTCGACGACGCCGAAGTCGGCGCCGTGGCAGCCGAAGGCCTGAAGAAAACCCTGTTGATGTTCGA
This sequence comes from Variovorax sp. OK212, assembly GCF_900112425.1. Taxonomy (GTDB): domain Bacteria; phylum Pseudomonadota; class Gammaproteobacteria; order Burkholderiales; family Burkholderiaceae_C; genus Variovorax. Next base: position 1,005,422 of record NZ_FOLP01000001.1, read on the forward strand.
CCAGTTCCACGACGTCAAGGAAAAGGCCGACAAGGGCAACGTGCACGCCAAGGGCGTGCTGCAAAGCTGGGCCGACGCCGAGTGGTTCACCAGCCGCCCCGAAGTGCCCCAGAGCATCACCGTCAGCATCTTCAAGGTGGCTGGCGAAATCAACACCGACGACCTGTCGCCCGCGCCCGACGCCACCACGCGTCCCGACATTCCGATGCACGCCCTGGCGATGCACAAGAACGCGCGTCCCGGCATCGTGCCGGAAGAAGACGGCAAGCGCGGCCCGGTGAAGTTCATCGAAGACCTGCGCGCACGCGGCCATCTGGTGGCCTACGCGGGCGACGTGGTCGGCACGGGTTCGTCGCGCAAGAGCGCCACCAACTCGGTGCTGTGGTTCACCGGCGAAGACATTCCCTTCGTGCCGAACAAGCGTTTCGGCGGCGTCTGCCTCGGCGGCAAGATCGCTCCCATCTTCTACAACACGATGGAAGACTCGGGCGCACTGCCCATCGAGCTCGACGTCACGCAGATGGAAATGGGCGACGTGGTCGAGCTGCGTCCCTATGACGGCAAGGCACTGAAGGACGGCAAGGTCATTGCCGAATTCCAGGTCAAGAGCGAAGTGCTGTTCGACGAAGTGCGCGCCGGCGGCCGCATTCCGCTGATCATCGGCCGCGGCCTCACGGCCAAGGCGCGCGAAGCACTGGGCCTGCCCGTGTCGACGCTGTTCCGCCTGCCGACCAGCCCGGTCGACACCAAGAAGGGCTTCTCGCTCGCACAGAAGATGGTCGGCCGCGCCTGCGGCCTGCCCGAAGGCCAGGGCGTTCGCCCGGGCACGTACTGCGAACCCAAGATGACCTCGGTCGGCTCGCAGGACACCACCGGCCCGATGACCCGCGACGAGCTGAAGGACCTGGCTTGCCTGGGCTTCTCGGCCGACCTCGTGATGCAGTCGTTCTGCCACACGGCGGCGTACCCCAAGAAGGTCGACGTCAAGATGCACCACGAACTCCCCGAGTTCATGGCCAACCGCGGCGGCGTGTCGCTGCGTCCGGGCGACGGCGTGATCCACAGCTGGCTCAACCGCCTGCTGACGCCCGACACCGTGGGCACGGGCGGCGACAGCCACACCCGTTTCCCCATCGGCATCAGCTTCCCGGCAGGCTCGGGCCTCGTGGCCTTCGCCGCCGCCACCGGCGTGATGCCGCTGGACATGCCCGAGTCGGTGCTCGTGCGCTTCAAGGGCAAGATGCAGCCCGGCGTCACGCTGCGTGACCTGGTCAACGCCATTCCGCTGTACGCCATCAAGGCGGGCCTGCTGACCGTGGCCAAGCAAGGCAAGAAGAACATCTTCTCGGGCCGCATCCTCGAAATCGAAGGCCTGCCCGACCTGAAGGTGGAACAAGCCTTCGAGCTGAGCGACGCTTCGGCCGAACGCTCGGCCGCTGGCTGCACCGTGCACCTGAACAAGGAGCCGATCGCCGAGTACATCAACAGCAACATCACGCTGATGAAGTGGATGATTGCCGAAGGCTACGCCGACGCACGCACGCTGGCCCGCCGCATCGCCGCACAAGAGGCGTGGCTGGCCGACCAGTCGCTGCTTGCGGGCGACGCCGACGCCGAGTACGCCGCCGTGATCGACATCGACCTGGCCGAGATCCACGAACCCATCGTGGCCTGCCCGAACGACCCCGACGACGTGAAGACGCTGAGCGACGTGGCCGGCGCCACCATCGACGAAGTGTTCATCGGCTCGTGCATGACCAACATCGGCCACTTCCGCGCGGCGTCGAAGCTGCTCGAAGGCAAGCGCGACATCCCGGTCAAGCTGTGGATCGCACCGCCGACCAAGATGGACGCGCAACAGCTCACCGAAGAAGGCCACTACGGCGTGTTCGGCAATGCCGGTGCGCGCACCGAAATGCCGGGCTGCTCGCTGTGCATGGGCAACCAGGCACAGGTGCGCGAAGGCGCGACGGTGATGTCGACCAGCACGCGGAACTTCCCGAACCGCCTGGGCAAGAACACCAACGTGTACCTGGGTTCGGCCGAGCTGGCCGCCATCTGCTCGCGCCTGGGCCGCATCCCGACGCGTGAGGAATACATGGCCGCCACGGGTGTGCTCGATGCGTCGAGCACGCAGATCTACCAGTACCTGAACTTCGACAAGATCGAAGACTACAAGGTGGCCGAGACCGCACCGGCCTGCTGATCGGCACTGCGTCTTTCGCATGCGAAAAAGCCCCGCTCCGCGGGGCTTTTTCATTGGCGAACGGGGTGTTGTTGTTCGCTCAGCTCGGTGGCAGGTTGGGCTGCAGGTGTTCCTGGCCGCTCAGCACCATGTTCGCGCCGGCCGGCCCACCCACCGCGTGGGGCAGCGAGGTCAGCAGCGAACTCGCGAAGTCGCCGCGGTAGAGCTTGGCGCCCTGGTGCGTGAGGTTCGAGTTGGCGTCGATGTAGATCGACTCGCCAAGGCCCGACCACAGCCGGCAGAAACCGTAGTCTTCCGACAGGTAGCGGCGCGTCTGCGGATCGACCATCACGTCGAAGAAGCGGTAGTGCAGCCCGAGGTCGGGCTCGCCGATGCTGTCGGGCACGTAGTTGAGCTCCGGGTGGCTGGCGATGAGCCGCTCGAACACGCCGCGCTTGATGGCCATGAAGCCCGTCGGCGCCTCGGTCATCCGCATGAACCCGTCGGGCTGCACCTCGAGCTCGACCTGCGAGCTGGCCTCCGACGCCTTCGCGTTGACCGTGTAGCGCGTGAACGTGGCCTCGAAAAGCTGCCGCGTCGTGCCTTCGGCGACCCCTTCGGCGGGCCAGTCCTCGCGCTTGAGCGGATACACGCCGGCCGCGATGTCGTAGTCGGCCAGCAGCAGGCGGAAGGCCGCCTGCGCCGAGAAGCCGATGTCGGCGTCGATCCAGAACAGGTGCGTCCACTGCGGGTTGGCCAGGAACTGGGCCACGCAGTTGTTGCGCGCCCGTGTCACCAGGCTTTCGCCCTGGTGGAACAGCACCTGCAGCCGCATGCCGGCGCGTTCGGCCTCGATGGCGAAATTCATCATCGACATGACGTAGTTCTGGAAGTACTTGCCGTCATGGCTCGGCGTGACGATGACGGGGAAGAACTGCCGCAGTTCGGAGGGTTCGAGCATGAAAGGGTCCGGTTATCTGGCGGGGCGCTGCACGAGGCCGAGCAGCAGGGCGTTGTACACCTCGGTGGCCGCGGCGTTGCCGGGCAGGTAGCGGTCGATCAGGCCGCGCTGCCGCTCGCGGTAGGCGAGGGCCTGGGCGTCGTGGCTGTCGACGGCCTCCAGCACGCGTGCGCTGCCGCCGGCCACGTCGTTGCCTTCGTAGTGGTAGCCCAGGTCCGCGCACAGGTGCGCGTTGTGCACCAGCGGGTATCCGCTGGTGCACAACTCGCACCTCGTCGGCGGCTGCGGCTACCGCTACCACGGCTTCGACTGCGAGGAGGGCGGCCGCGCGCTGCAGCACGCGTTCGCCGCGCACGACGCCGACCTGCCGGCCTACCGCGAGCGCGCACGCCGGTTCATCGCCACGCTCGACCCCGAGGCCGAGGCCAACGTGCGCACCTACACCGCGGCCATCGACAACCTTTACGCATGAGGACCGCCATGAACACCCAGGCACTGTTGCGATGGCTTCCGGCCGCCCTGGCATGGGCCGCCGCCGGCACCGTGTGCGCACAGGGCGTGCTGGTGCCGCCGGCACCGCCCGCGCCGCCGCAGGACACGCTCACGCGCGCCGCCACCAGCGTGGGCATCAAGCGCTGCCTGCCGGCCATCTCGCGCCTGTCGTCGCTCACGGTGCAGGGCAGCCGCAGCCACGACGTGCTGCTCGACTGGGACCGCAAGCGCCCCGACGCCGGCCCGATGTTCTCGCTCATCGGCATGCAGTACCCGAACGCCGGCGTGGCCGCGTCGATCACCGCCATTCCCGACGAGAGCGGCGCCTGCACGGTGTCGGCCGAGCGCATTTCGGTCGCGCCGTTCACCTGCGAGAGCGTCGCGCAGCAGGAGCTGGCCAGCTACAAGATGACCCGGCTGCTGCCCAACTACGCCGTGTACACCGACGCCAAGGAGCCCACTTCGTCGGTCTCGCTGATCGATTCGCCGCCGGGCTGCCTGATCATCCGGCGCTATGTGGAGTACGGCTGGAAAGACCCGGCCGCGGTGTCTGCCGCGCCGCCGCCCGGCAAGCGCTAGTCGAGCCCGTCCGACACGCAGGAAGGCCCTTGGCCGTCCCGCGCGAGCGGTCGCACGTCCCAAGAATGGTGTCGGTCCGCGCGCTCTGTCGCGGAAGGAGACAACCATGCCTCTGGCGAAACTCATCGGTCGATGGGCCATGCATCCCTTTTCCAAGGCGCTCCCGCCCTTGGGCGACACCGAGCGCGCCGCGCTCGAGGCGGGCACCGTCGGCTTCGAGGGCCGGCTGTTCGCGGGCAACCCCGATTTCGACGTGCTGTCCGGTGTGGGGCCCAACAAGCTCACCGCCCGCGAACTGGCCTTTCTCGACCACGAGGTGCGCGAGCTGTGCTACATGCTCGACGACCACGCCATCGACGAGGCGCGCGACCTGCCGCCCGAGGTGTGGCGCTACCTGCGCGAGAAGCGCTTCTTCGGAATGATCATTCCGGAGGAGTTCGGCGGCCTGGGCTTCGGGCACTACGCGCACGCGACGGTGGTGGCGCGCATCGCCACCGTCAACGTGGCGACGGCCGTCACGGTGATGGTGCCCAACTCGCTCGGCCCGGCCGAGCTGCTGCTGCGCTACGGCACCGACGCGCAGAAAGAGCACTACCTGCCGCGCCTGGCGGACGGCCGCGAGCTGCCGTGCTTCGGCCTGACCTCGCCCTATGCGGGCTCGGACGCCGCCTCGATTCCCGACCGCGGCGTGGTCGTCGAGCGCGAATTCAACGGCCGCATGACGCGCGGCTTCCTGGTCGATTTCGACAAGCGCTACATCACGCTGGCGCCCGTGGCCACGGTGGTCGGCCTGGCCTTCCATGCGGTCGACCAGAGCCGGCCCGAGGGCCAGCGCGACCTCGGCATCACCTGCGCGCTGATTCCCGTGCCGCACGAGGGCATGGAGATCGGCCGGCGCCACCGCCCGATGGACAGCGCCTTCATGAACGGCCCGATCCACGGGCGCCAGGTGTTCGTGCCGATGGACTGGATCATCGGCGGCGAAAAGCAGGTGGGCCAGGGCTGGCGCATGCTGATGGAATGCCTGGCCGCGGGCCGCGCCATTTCGCTGCCGGCGCTGGGCTCGGCCATGCAGCAGACCGCGCTGTACGTGAGCAACGGCTACGGCCAGATCCGCGAGCAGTTCGGCATGCCGGTGGGCAGGTTCCACGCGGTTGCGGGGCTGGTCGCGCAGATGTCGGCCGAGCTCTACGCGAGCGATGCCGCGCGCCGCTTCACGGCGGCCGCGCTCGACAAGGGCGAGCGGCCCAGCGTGGCGAGCGCCATCCTCAAGGTGCAGCTGACCGAAGCCGGGCGCCGCGCGGTGAACCACGGCATGGACATCCTCGGCGGCAAGGGCATCATCTACGGCCCGTCGAACCTGCTGGGCGTGTCGTACCGGCAGGCGCCGATCGCCATCACGGTGGAAGGCGCGAACATCCTCACGCGCGCGCTCATCGTGTTCGGGCAGGGCGCGGTGCGTTGCCATCCGCATGTGCTCGACGAAATGGCGGCCGTGCAGGCCAAGGACGAGACGGCGCTGGGCCGCGCCCTCATCGCGCACGGCAAGCACGTGGCAACCAACCTGTGGCACAGCGTGTTCGGCGCGCCGGTGCTCGGCGAGCCGCCCCGGGAGCTGGAACACGAGGCGCGGCTGCTCGCGCGCATGAGCGCCAAGTACGCGCTCACCGCCGACCTTGCGATGGGCATGCTCGGCGGCAAGCTCAAGCGCATGGAGTTGCTGTCGGCCCGGCTGGGCGACGTGCTCGCGCACCTGTACCTGGCGAGCGCGTGCATCTGGCGCTACGGTGTCGATGCGTCGCCCGAACTGTTGCCGTTCGCGCGCGCCGCGATCCGCCTTCAGCTCGACGAGGCCGGCAAGATACTGCGCGACCTCTACGGCAACCTGCCGACGGCCGGCCGGCGCGTGATCGGCGCGCTGGTGCTGCGCCGCACCGCGCACCTGGCGCCGCTGCGCGACGTGCAACTGCTCGAGCTGTCGGACTTGCTGCGCAAGAACCCGCGCATCGTCGAGCGCCTGGCGCCCGACCTCAGCGAGCCCGCGGCCGGCGGGCTGCGCGACCTGATGCACGCGATGCAGCTGGGCGCGCAGCTCGGCGACACCACGGCCGCGCTCAACAAGGTGCTGCGCCGCACGAACTCGCTCGAGGAGGCGGCGCACTCGGCGCCCGACCCCGAACTGGCGCTCGCCTACCTGAAGGCGGCCGACAAGGTCATCCAGGTGGACGACTTCGAAGGCCCGCCGCGCGGCGCGGACGGCAGGGCCGATCTCAACCGGGCTGCTTCTCCTGCTGGCCTGGACGTCCCTGCTGCCCCTGCTGGGCAATCTGCGCCGCCAGCGCAGTCAGCGCCGCAGCCGTCTGCTCATCGGCCGGAAAGAACGATTCCACCGCGAGTTCCTGCAATGTGACGTCCACCGGCGTGCCGAAGATGGTGATGGTGCTGATGAAGCTCAGCACGCCGCTGGGCATGATCACCTGGAAGGGCACGGCCACGGCCGACAACGCGGTGTCGAGCACCGGCGCGTCGTGGCTCACGGCGGGAGCGGGGTAGGCCGCCAGTTCGTCGTGCAGCGACTGCAGCACCGCGTCGCCGGTGGCCGCGATCTGCTGCAGCAGCCGTTCGAGCAGGTGGGTGCGCCACTGCGCAAGGTTGGCGATGCGCGGGGCCACGCCGTCGGGGTGCAGGCTCAGGCGCAGCACGTTGATGGGCGGCTTCAGCAATTCGGGCGCGGCGCCTTCCATCAGCAGCGGCACCAGCGCGTTGTGCGCCACCAGGTTCCAGTGCCGGTCCACGGCCAGCGCGGGGAAGGGCTCGTGGCCCTTGAGCACCAGGTCGATGGCGCGGCGCGCCGAGGCCATGGCCGGATCGTCGAGCGAGCGCTGCCGGTACATCGGCGCGAAGCCCGCGGCCACCAGCAGCGCATTGCGCTCGCGCAGCGGCACCTCCAGCCGCTCGGCCAGGCGCAGCACCATCTCGCGGCTGGGCGCGGCGCGGCCGGTTTCCACGTAGCTCAGGTGGCGCGTGGAAACCTCGGCCTCCTGCGCCAGGTCGAGCTGGCTCAGGCGGCGGTGGGTGCGCCAGTGCCGCAGGTGGGCGCCGAACGGGTCGCGCGCGCCGGGCTGGCCGGCCTTGGACGGGTGGGAGCGGGTGGTGTTCATGGAGCCGCATTCTGGCGTGGCCGCGCCGTGCCGCCATGACCTGCGAGGTCATCGACGCCATGCCCGGCGGGCGGAATCATGGGCTCCAACGCGGCGGGGCTGGCCCGCCGCGTACCACCCCGACGATTCCAGGAGATCCCCATGACCGTCTTCGCATCCCCCCGCTTCCTGCCCAACGTGATGTGGGCCGACGCCGCCTCCTGTGCCGCGACCGGCGCGCTGCAGGTGGCATTCACCGGCGCGCTGGCCGCGCTCACCGGACTGCCGGCGCCGCTGCTCATGGGCACCGGCATCTTCCTGCTGGCGTACGCCGCGGCCGCCGCCTTCATGGCCAGCCGCCGCACCCCGCCGCGCACGCCGATCGGGCTCGTGGTCGCGGGCAACTTCGGCTGGGCGGCGGCCTGCATCGCGCTGCTGGTGAGCGGCCTGTTCCCGGTCACGTCACTGGGCATGGCGTGGGTGCTGGCGCAGGCGGCCTGCGTGGTCGTGCTGGCCGAGCTGCAATGGACCGGCTTGCGCCGCACCCGCGGCGGCACGGGCCCTGCCGCCGGGCTTGCACCGGCCGGTCGCTGGTGACATCGCGCCATGCCGGCGACGCCCCTTCATCCGGCATTTTTCGCGATAAGAAACAAGGCTCCGAAAGGCGAGAACGGGGAAGCCCGACTACAACGGCTGACATTGTTAACTGCTATCTTTGAGGAGCTTCCACGAACAAACAGGAGTTCCTCTATGGCCAAAGCCCCGGCACACGCCTTTGCGTCCACCCTCAAGACCTTCAAGACCGCATCGGGCAAGTCCGGCAAGTACTGGTCCCTGAAGGAGCTGGCCAAGCAGTACCCGACCATCGAGCGCCTGCCGGTCTCCATCCGCATCGTGCTGGAGTCGGTGCTGCGCAATTGCGACGGCCAGAAGGTCTCGCCCAAGCATGTGGAAGAGCTGGCCCACTGGGCGCCCAACGCGGAGCGCGTCGACGAGATCCCCTTCGTCGTGACCCGCGTGGTGCTGCAGGATTTCACCGGCGTGCCGCTGCTGGCCGACCTGGCCGCCATGCGCAGCGTGGCCGAGAAGCTGGGCAAGTCGCCCAAGACCATCGAGCCGCTGGTGCCCGTCGACCTGGTGGTCGACCACTCGGTGATGGTCGACTACTACGGCACGCCCAAGGCGCTCGACCTGAACATGAAGCTGGAGTTCCAGCGCAACAACGAGCGCTACCAGTTCATGAAGTGGGGCATGCAGGCCTTCGACACCTTCCGTGTCGTGCCGCCGGGCTTCGGCATCGTGCACCAGGTCAACCTTGAGTACTTTGCGCGCGGCGTCTACACCAGCCCGAACGACAAGGCCGACGTGCCCGTCTACTACCCCGACTCGCTGGTCGGCACCGACAGCCACACCACCATGATCAACGGCGTGGGCGTGGTCGGCTGGGGCGTTGGCGGCATCGAGGCCGAGGCGGCCATGCTGGGCCAGCCCGTGTACATGCTGACGCCCGACGTGGTGGGCTTCGAGCTCACCGGCAAGCTGCGCGAAGGCGTCACGGCCACCGACCTGGTGCTGTACGTCACCGCCATCCTGCGCGCCGAGAAGGTGGTGGGCAAGTTCGTCGAGTTCTTCGGCCCGGGCGCCGCGTCCATCGCCGTGCCCGACCGCGCGACCATCGGCAACATGGCGCCCGAGTACGGCGCGACCATGGGCTTCTTCCCGGTCGACGACATGACGGTGGCGTATTTCGAAGGCACCGGCCGCACCAAGGAAGAGGTCGAGCGCTTCGCCGCCTACTACAAGGCGCAGGGCCTGTACGGCATGCCCGCCCCCGGCGACATCGACTACACCAAGATCGTGCGGCTCGACCTGGGCACCGTGTCGCCCAGCCTGGCCGGCCCGAAGCGCCCGCAGGACCGCATCGACCTGGGCCACCTGTCGACCAAGTTCTCGGAGCTCTACAGCAAGCCCAACGACGCCAACGGCTTCAACCAGCCGGCCGACAAGCTCAAGCTGCGCTACCCGCTGATCACGGCCGGCAACACCGGTGACGGCGAAGCCGCCGCGCCGCCGCCCGGCTCGCCGCGCGACCTCGAGGAGATGGTGGCCAACCGCTCGACCAAGGCCGCCGCCCACGTGAGCGCCACCGCGCCCGCGGCACCCAAGGGCGGTGCAGGCCAGGTGACCATCGGCAACGGCGACGTGCTCATTGCGGCCATCACCTCGTGCACCAACACCTCCAACCCCAGCGTGATGCTGGCCGCCGGCCTGCTGGCCAAGAAGGCGGTGGAGGCCGGCCTCACGGTCAAGCCGCACGTGAAGACCTCGCTGGCCCCGGGCTCGCGCATCGTCACCGAATACCTGGAGAAGGCGGGCCTGCTGCCGTACCTGGAGAAGCTGGGCTTCTACCTGGCCGGCTACGGCTGCACCACCTGCATCGGCAATGCCGGCGACCTGACGCCCGAGATCAACGAGGCGATCACCAAGAACGACCTGATCGGCGCGGCCGTGCTGTCGGGCAACCGCAACTTCGAGGCGCGCATCCACCCGAACCTCAAGGCCAACTTCCTGGCCTCGCCGCCGCTGGTGGTGGCCTTCGCCATTGCCGGCAACGTCATGACCGACCTCATGACCGAGCCGGTGGGCAAGGGCAAGAACGGCAAGGACGTGTACCTGGGCGACATCTGGCCCACGCCGAAGGAAATCGACGACAACCTGCGCTACGCCATGAACGCCAAGTCGTTCCGCGCGAACTACGACAAGGTCAAGACCGACCCGGGCAAGTTCTGGAGCAGCATCAAGGGCACCAATGGGCAGGTGTACGACTGGCCCACCTCCACCTACATTGCCGAGCCGCCGTTCTTCGAGGGCTTCAAGATGAAGCCGCACGCGTCGGACGCGGGCTTCAAGGGCGCGCGCATCATGGCGCTGTTCGGCGACTCGATCACCACCGACCACATCTCGCCGGCCGGCTCCATCAAGGAAAGCTCGCCCGCGGGCATCTGGCTGAAGGCGCACGGCGTGGCCAAGGCCGACTTCAACAGCTACGGTTCACGCCGGGGCAACCACGACGTGATGATGCGCGGCACCTTCGCCAACGTGCGCATCAAGAACCTCATGATTCCGCCGGACGCCAACGGCACGCAGGAAGAGGGCGGCGTCACGCTGTTCCAGCCCGGCAACCAGAAGATGTTCATCTACGACGCCGCCATGAAGTACATGGAGCAGGGCGTGGGCACCGTGGTGTTCGGCGGCGAGGAGTACGGCACCGGCTCGTCGCGCGACTGGGCCGCCAAGGGCACGCAGCTGCTGGGCATCAAGGCCGTGGTGGCGCGCAGCTTCGAGCGCATCCACCGCGCCAACCTGGTCGGCATGGGCGTGCTGCCGCTGCAGTTCCGCGGCGCCGACTCGTGGCAGACGCTGGGCCTCACCGGCGACGAGCAGATCGACGTGGTGATCGGCAGCGAGCTGAAGCCGCAGATGGACGTGAAGCTGGTCGTGCACCGCCCCGACGGCACGCACCAGGAGGTGACGGTGCGCCTGCGCATCGACACGCCGATCGAGGTCGACTACTACAAGCACGGCGGCATTCTGCCGTTCGTGCTGCGCCAGCTGCTCGCGGCCTGATGCCGTGACCCGGGTCGGACTCATCTCCGACACCCACGGCCTGCTGCGCCCGCAGGCCGTGCAGGCGCTTCGGGGCTGCGACTTCATCGTGCACGGCGGGGACATCGGCAACGCCGGCATCCTCGACGCGCTGCGCGAGCTGGCGCCGCTGACCGTGGTGCGCGGCAACAACGACCGCGAGGCATGGGCCGGCGGCATCGCCGAGACCGAACTGGTCGCGTTCGGCGACGTGCACCTCTACGCCATCCACGACCTGGCGCAGCTCGACATCGACCCGCAGGGCGCCGGCGTGCGCGTGGTGGTCTCGGGGCATTCGCACAAGCCGAAGATCGAGGAGCGCGGCGGCGTGCTCTACGTCAACCCCGGCAGCGCGGGGCCGCGCCGCTTCACCTTGCCCATTGCGGTGGCCGAACTGCTGATCGACGGCGACGCGGTCAGCGCGCGCATCGTCGAGCTGGCCGCCTGAGCCCTGCGCAGCCCCTGCCGCCGAGGGCAGGGCAATCATTACCATTCGGTAAGTAAAGCCCCTTAATGAGAATGTCTCTTATTTGATGGGGTATCCTCGAACGCTCCTCCGCAGACCCAAGCCGGGCGTCGAGCGCTGCTGAACGTGCCGGCTCCGGAGGGCTCCGTCCTGCCCTGAATTCCGAAGCCGATGCTCATCCCCTTTCTCATCATGCTGCGCGAAGGCATCGAAGCCGCGCTGATCGTCGGCATCGTTGCCAGTTACCTCAAGCAAAGCGGGCGCGGCGCGCTGATGCCCGCGGTGTGGGTCGGCGTGCTGCTGGCCACCGCGCTGTCGCTGTTCGCGGGCGCGGGCCTGCAGCTGCTGGCGGCAGAGTTTCCGCAGAAGCAGCAGGAGCTGTTCGAAGGGGTGGTCGGGCTCATTGCCGTGGTCATGCTGACCTCGATGGTGTTCTGGATGCGCAAGGCCGCGCGCTCCATCAAGGGCGAGCTGCAGGCCTCCATCGACAAGGCGCTGCACAAGGGCGCGGACGGCCAGGGCTGGGCGCTGATCGGCATGGTGTTCCTCGCCGTGGCGCGCGAAGGCCTGGAGTCGGTGTTCTTCCTGCTGGCCGTGTTCCAGCAGAGCAGCGGCTGGGAGGCGCCCGTGGGCGCGCTGGCCGGCATCGCGGTGTCGGTGATCGTCGGCTGGGGCCTGTATTCGGGCGGCGTGCGGCTTGACCTGCGCCGCTTTTTCCGCTTCACGGGCCTGTTCATTCTCCTGGTGGCCGCGGGCCTGCTGGCCGGCGTGCTGCGCAAGCTGCACGAAGGCGGCGTGTGGAACCACCTGCAGGCGGTGGTGTTCGACATGAGCGACACGCTGCCCATGGACAGCCCCGTGGGCGCCGTGCTCTCGGGCCTGCTGGGCTACCAGGCCGCGCCCGTGGTGGGCGAGGTCGTCGTCTACCTGGCCTTCCTGGCCGTCGCCCTGTTCCTGTTCCTGCGCTCGGCACCCGCCCCGGCGCCACGCGCGGCCGCGGCCCGCTGAAACCCTTTCATGTCTTCTTCTCCCGAACCCAAAGCTTCCTCGTCCCACCTGATGCGCGTGGCGGTGGCCGCCTCGGCCCTGCTGGTGGTCGCCGGCCTCGCGGCCTTCTGGTATGCCTCGAACGAGGCCAAGAAGGCGCCGGCCAAGGCGGCCGACAACGCCGTGACCGTCACCATCCAGGGCAACGCCTGCGAGCCCAACGAGATCACCGTGCCCGCGGGGCGCACCACCTTCACCATCGTCAACAAGTCGAACCGCGCGCTCGAGTGGGAAATTCTCGACGGCGTGATGGTGGTGGAAGAGCGCGAGAACATCGCGCCGGGCTTCTCGCAGACCATGACGGTCAAGCTGCAGCCGGGCGAGTTCGCCATCACCTGCGGCCTGTTGAGCAACCCGCGCGGCAAGCTGCGCGTGACGCCCTCGGCCGCCTCCGATGCCGAAGCGGCGCGCCCCTCGCTGGTCAACTACGTGGGCGCGCTGGCCGAGTACCAGGTGTTCCTGCGCCTGGAGGCCGGCTCGCTCGACGACGCGGTGCGCGCGCTGGCCGACGCCGTGAAGGCCGGCGACCTGCCGCAGGCGCGCGCGCTCTACGCACCGGCGCACCAGGCCTACAAGCGCATCGAGCCGATGGCCGAGCTGTTCGCCGACCTCGACACGCGCATCAACGCGCGCGCCGACTACTTCGAGAAGCGCGAGGCCGATGCCGGCTTCACCGGCTTCCACCGCATCGAGTACGCGCTGTACAGCCAGAACGACCTGAAGTCGCTCGCGCCCGTGGTCGAGCAGCTGATGGCCGACATCGGCGTGCTCAAGGAGCGCCTGCGCGGGCTGAACATGCCGCCCGAGCGGCTGGCCGGTTCGGCCTCCAAGCTGCTGCGCCGCGTGGCCGACAACCTGCCCGCGGGCGGTGAAGACCACTACGGCCATGCCGAACTCGTGAACCTGCAGGGCACCTACGAAGGCACGAAGAAGATGTCGGAACTGCTGCAGCCGCTGCTGGTGAAGGCCGCGCCCGCGCTGCAGAAGAGTGTGGACGAACGCTTCGCGGCCTTCGACGCCGCGCTGGCGCCTTACCGCGAAGGCGAGGGCTTCAAGCCCGCGCCGCTGGACGAGGCGCAACGCAAGGCGCTGGCCGAACCCGTGCGCGCGCTGGCCGAGGAACTCGGCAAGGTGAATGCGGCGCTCGGCCTCGAGTGAGCCGCAGGCCGAAAGCAGAACCCGGAAGAATCCCCATGGAAAAGCCGAAGAACGAATCCGCGCCCGCCGAAGGGCAACCCGCGTCCCCGCACCGCCGCCGCATGATCGGCGCGGCCGGTGCCGCATTCGCGGGGCTCGCCGCCGCGGCCCGTCCGGGCCATGCGGCAACGACGGCCACGGCGGCCACCGCAGGCACGTCCACCGACAGCGGCGCGCAGGTCACCGACGCCCCGCAAAGCACCCACACGCAAGACCGCGTGGCGTTCCGCGGCAAGCACCAGGCGGGCATCGTCACGCCGCGCCCGACGGCCGGCATGATCGCCTCGTTCTACGTGCTGGCCGAGAACCGCGCCGACCTGGAGCGCCTGTTCCGCACGCTCACCGAGCGCATCGCCTTCCTCACGCAGGGCGGCGCGCAGACCGACCCCGATCCCAAGCTGCCGCCCGCGGGCTCCGGCATCCTCGGGCCGGTGGTGCAGCCCGACGGGCTGACGGTGACGGTGTCGGCGGGCACGTCGCTGTTCGACGAGCGCTTCGGCCTCGCCAAGAAGAAGCCGGTGCGCCTGAACCAGATGCAGCGCCACCCGAACGACGCGCTGGACGCCGCGCTGTGCCACGGCGACCTGTCGATCCAGTTCTGCGCCAACACGCCGGACACCAACATCCACGCGCTGCGCGACATCATCAAGAACACGCCCGACCTGCTGGTGCTGCACTGGAAGCAGGAAGGCACCGTGCCGCCGATTCCGGCGGTGCCCGGCAAGCCGGCCGAGAGCGCGCGCAATTTCCTCGGCTTCAGGGACGGTTCGGCCAACCCCGACTCGGCCGACGCCAAGCTCATGGACACCCTCGTGTGGGTGCAGCCCGGCAGCGACGAGCCAGCCTGGACCGTGGGCGGCAGCTACCAGGCGGTGCGCATCATCCGCAACTTCGTGGAGCGCTGGGACCGCACGCCGCTGCAGGAGCAGGAGGCCATCATGGGCCGCCTGAAGCCCACCGGCGCACCCATGGACGGCGGCAAGACCGAGCACGACGTGCCCGACTACGCCAAGGACCCCGAAGGCAAGGCCACGCCGATGGACGCGCACATCCGCCTGGCCAACCCGCGCACCAGGGCTTCGGACAGGAACCTGATGCTGCGCCGTCCCTTCAACTATTCGAACGGCGTCACCAAGTCGGGCCAGCTCGAGATGGGGCTGCTGTTCATCTGCTACCAGGCCAACCTGGAGAACGGCTTCATCGCCGTGCAGAAGCGCCTGGACGGCGAACCGCTCGAGGAATACATCAAGCCCATCGGCGGCGGCTTCTTCTTCACGCTGCCCGGTGTGCAGGACGAGCGCGACTGGCTGGGGCGCAGCCTGATGGCCGCCTGAGGCGCCGCCAGGGCCACAAGTTTTTCAACCACCGCTAGAACCGGGAGATCCATGACCGTGCAGTTCCGCCGCCACTTCCTCGCCACTTTCGTTGCAGGCTTCGCCGGGCTTTATGCCGCGGGCGCGCAGGCCGCCGTGTCGCCGCTCGAGCTGGTCGGACCGATCTCCGACTACAAGATCTACGTGGCCGAGAACGTGCGCAAGCTGGCCGCGGACACCCGCACCTTCACCGCCGCGGTGAAGGCCGGCGACATCGAGAAGGCGAAGAAGCTGTATGCGCCCACGCGCACCAGCTACGAGCGCATCGAGCCGGTGGCGGAGCTCTTCAACGACCTCGACAAGTCGATCGACTCGCGCGCCGACGACCACGAGAAGGCCGAGAAAGACCCGGCCTTCGGCGGCTTCCACCGCATCGAGTACGGCCTGTGGACGCAAAAGAGCACCAAAGACCTGAACCCCGTGGCCGACAAGCTGCTGGCCGACGTGCTCGAGCTGCAGAAGCGCCTGGTCGCGCTGACCTTCCCGCCCGAGAAGGTGGTGGGCGGCGCCGCCGTGCTGATGGAGGAGGTGGCCGCCACCAAGATTTCGGGCGAGGAAAACCGCTACAGCCACACCGACCTGTGGGATTTCCAGTCGAACTTCGAGGGCGCCTTCAAGATCGTCGAGCTGCTGCGCCCGCTGGTGGTGAAGGAAAACAAGGCCTTCTCGGACAAGACCGACGCCAACTTCAAGGTCGTGTTCGACACGCTGGCCAAGTACAAGACGGCCGACGGCGGCTTCGAAACCTACTCCAAGCTCAGCGAACGCGACCGCAAGCTGCTGGCCGGCCGGGTCAACACGCTGGCCGAAGACCTGTCCAAGCTGCGCGGCATGCTGGGCCTGAACTAGGCCCGTCCCCGGGCTTCGCGCACTTCGTGCCGCTTCTCCTGCCCCCTGCCGGGGGCAACACCGGAGGCCTGGCAGCGCCGGTTCCTCGGTGTTTCTGGCTCTGCAGTCCCCATTTTTGAGGGATGGTCAGGTTTTCGCGAGTGAGAATTGCTAGCATCCAGGTTTTGCTTACTGGCGCGCCCGATATTCGAGGCGCACTCTCACCGTGCAAACCAACGACTCTGGCGCAGCGCCGGCATCCGCCGCCCTGCGCCTTGACCAGCTTCCGAACAACCAATGGGCCACCGTGCTCGACGTGGCCCGCCCCGACGGCGCGGACGACCGTGAACTTGTCCTGCGCCTGACCGAAATCGGCTTCGTGCCGGGCGAGGCGGTGCGCATCGTCGCCAGCGGCCTGCCGGGCCGCGAGCCGCTGGCCGTTCGCCTGGGCCACACCACCTTCGCGCTGCGCCGCCACGAGGCCGCGCTGATCCACGTCACGCCGGGAGCCGCGAACCATGGTTGAAGCCGTCATCCAGGGGCCGGGGCGCCTTGCGCCCACCGCGCAGCCGGGCCGCATCGCCTTGCTGGGCAACCCCAACTGCGGCAAGACCGCGCTGTTCAATCTGCTGACCGGCAGCCGCCAGAAGGTGGCCAACTACGCCGGCGTGACCGTCGAGCGCAAGGAAGGCACGCTGCGCACCGCGTCGGGCCGCCGCGTGTTCGTGCTCGACCTGCCGGGTGCCTACAGCCTGAACGCGCTGAGCGCCGACGAGGCCGTGACCCGCGACATCGTCACCGGCCAGAGCAAGGAAGCCTTGCCCGACCTGCTGGTGTGCGTGACCGACGCCACCAATCTGCGCCTGAACCTGCGCCTGGTGCTCGAGGCCAAGCGCCTCGGCCTGCCGATGGTGATGGCGCTGAACATGACAGACATGGCCAGGAAGCAGGGCATCACGGTCGACACGGCCGTGCTCTCGCGCGAGCTGGGCATGCCGGTGGTCGAGACCGTGGGCGTGCACACCGGCGGCGCCAAGGGCCTGCTCGAGGCGCTCGACACGCCCGTGGCCGCCGCCGCGCCGCAGACCTGGCAGGCGCCCGAACTCGACGACGTGCTGGCCACGCAGCGCGAGGTGCGCCGCATCCTCGGCCTGGCGGTGATGGAGCCGGTGGGCAGCCTGGCCACCAGCGACCGCATCGACCGCGTGGTGCTGCACCCGGTGTGGGGCATGCTGGTGCTGGCCGTCACCATGTTCCTGATGTTCCAGGCCGTGTTCAGCTGGGCCAACGTGCCCATGGACGCCATCAAGGCCGCCACCGAGGCGCTGGGCGGCCTGGTCAAGACGCACATGGCCGAAGGCATGCTGCAGAGCCTGCTGGCCGACGGCGTGATCGCGGGCGTGGGCGGCGTGGTGGTGTTCCTGCCGCAGATCCTGATTCTTTTCCTGTTCATCCTCGCGCTGGAAGACTCGGGCTACCTGCCGCGCGCGGCCTTCCTGCTGGACCGCGTGATGGGCACGGTGGGGCTGTCGGGGCGCTCGTTCATTCCGCTGCTGTCGAGCTTCGCCTGCGCCATTCCCGGCGTGATGGCCACGCGCACCATCAGCAACTGGCGCGACCGCATCACGACCATCATGATCGCGCCGCTCATGACCTGCTCGGCGCGGCTGCCGGTGTACGCGCTGCTCATCGCGGCCTTCATTCCGGCGCGCACCGTGGGCGGCGTGTTCAACCTGCAGGGCGTGGTGCTGTTCGCGCTGTACGTGTTCGGCATCGTCTCGGCGATGGCCGTGGCCTGGGTGATGAAGCGCTTTCGCGACAACACCTCGCACTCGCCGCTGCTGATGGAACTGCCCGCCTACCGCTGGCCGAACCCGCGCAACCTGGCGCTGGGCCTGTACGAGCGCGCATGGATCTTCCTGCAGCGCGTGGGCACCATCATCCTCACGCTGACCATCCTGCTGTGGTTCCTGTCGACCTTCCCGTCGCCGCCCGAAGGCGCGACCGGGCCGGCCATCCAGTACAGCCTGGCCGGCATGATCGGGCGCGGGCTCGAGTACATCTTCGCGCCCATCGGCTTCAACTGGCAGATCTCCATCGCGCTGGTGCCGGGCATGGCGGCGCGCGAAGTGGCGGTGGGCGCGCTGGGCACGGTGTACGCGCTCTCGGCCACCGGCGACGACGTGGCCGGCACGCTGGAGCCGCTGATTGCCGGCAGCTGGACGCTGGCCACCGCGCTGTCGCTGCTGGTCTGGTACGTGTTCGCGCCGCAATGCATCTCCACGCTGGCCGCGGTGAAGCGCGAAACGGGATCGTGGAAGTACGTGTGGATCATGGCGGGCTACCTGTTCGCGCTGGCCTATGGAGCCTGTTTCATCACCTACCGCGTTGCAGTGGCACTCGGGGCGGGGTAAAACCGGCGCTGAAAGGCTTGAACAAAAGGTTGACGAAGAAATGGCACAGCAACTGATCGTCGGTTTGATCGTCGCGGCCGCCGCGTTCTACGCGGTCTGGCGCTGGATGCCCGCGGGCTGGCGGCGCGGCGCCGCGCAGAAGCTGGCGGCCGGCACGCACCGCGCGGGCTGGGTCGACGAAGCCCGTGCGAAGGAACTGGCGGCCTCGCTGGCCAAGACCTCGGGCTGCGGCTCGTGCGACAGCTGCGGCAGCTGCGCACCCAAGACACCCTTCAAGCAACCGGAAGCCGACCAGGCCACGAGCCCGTCCACCGCCAGCGCGCTGCCGTCCACGCACAGCCGCTGAGCCCGATGCCCGCGCACATCCTCGTCGCCGGCGGCGGCATCGGGGGGCTGGCCACCGCACTGGCGCTTTCCCGTCAAGGCCACCGCGCCGACGTCTTCGAACAGGCCGCGGCCTTCGGCGAAATCGGCGCCGGCGTGCAGCTCGGCCCCAACGCCACGCGGCGCCTGCGGCAACTCGACCTCGGCACGCAGCTCGCCGCCATCGCGGCGCGGCCCGACGCGCTGGTGGTCCACGGCGCCGAGAGCGGCACCGAAATCGCCCGCATGCCGCTCGGCGACGCGATGCAGCAGCGCTACGGCGCCCCCTATTTCTGCGTGCACCGCGCCGACCTGCACGGCCTGCTGCTTGACGCCGTGCGCGCGCGCGGCAACGGCACGCTGGTCACGGCCGCGCTGATCCGCCAGGTCGAGACCAGCGACGACCTGGTCTGCCTGTCGAGCACCGACGCGCGCGCCTGGGAAGGCGAGGCCATCGTCGGCGCCGACGGGCTGTGGAGCATGGTGCGCCGGCAACTCGATACCCCTTCGGCCGAACAGCCGCCGCGCGTGACCGGCCACACGGCCTGGCGCGCCATGGCCGAGCAGGCAAAGCTGCCCGCTGCGTTGCGCAGCAGGCAGGTGCGGGTGTGGCTCGGCGCGCGGCTGCATGCGGTGGCGTACCCGGTGCGCGGCGGCGACTGGCTCAACGTGGTGGTGATCGCCGAGTCGGCGCCCGCCGGCGATGCGCGCGACTGGGACCAGGCCGGCAGCATCGCCGCGCTGAAGCAGGCCATGGGCCGCAGCTGTGCCGGCCTGCAGTCGCTGCTCGACGCCATGCCCGGCTGGCGCGCCTGGTCGCTGGGCGACCGCGCGCCCATGACCTGCGCGGCCGACATGGCGCACGAGCGCGTGGCGCTGGTGGGCGACGCGGCGCACCCGATGGTGCCGTACCTCGCGCAGGGCGCGGGCATGGCGATCGAGGACGCGGTGGCGCTGGCCGATGCGCTCGGCGGCGGCGGCGCGGCCGAAGTGCCGGCCGCCTTCGCGCGCTACGCGGACGCGCGCTGGGCGCGCAACGCGCAGGTGCAGGCGCGGGCGCGCCGCAACGGAGAGATCTTCCACGCGACCGGCGCCGTGCGGCTCGGGCGCGACATGGCGATGCGCCTGCTGGGCGCGAAGCTGCTCGACCAGCCCTGGCTGTACGCGGGCTGAGCGGCGGTCGATGCGCGCGCCCGCCGCGCGCCTCGGAGCCTGTTTACAGCCTGTTCAGAGCCTGAACGTCCGCAGGTGCTCGATGCGCTGCGCGATGCCTTCCTGCCCGAGGTAGTGGCTGTACGCGCCGCCCTGCATCTTCACGAGCGTGCCTTCCAGGTCGAGCAGCATCGCGTCGCGGTCTTCGATGAAGGCCGGCGGCACGTCGATGCCCGCCGCGGTGCAGGCCTGCGCGATCAGGTGCGCGCTCGCGGGCGCGCCGCAGGCCGTGCACTTCACGATCGCCTGCACGTTGGGCTCGGCGCCGTTGTCCAGCAGCGCCTGCGTGAGTTCGGGCGAGATCTGTCCGTCGATGTTGCGCAGCGCGTCGGCCGCCACCGGTGCGCCCGCGCGCACCAGCGCGGCGGCCGCGGCGAAGGCGCCGTGCCCCACCGCCACGTCGGTGGCGAGCGCGCTGCCTTGCAGCGGGCCGTCGAAGCCCACGCCGGCTGCGGCCAGCTGCGCGACCAGCTCGCCGTCGTCCGCCCCGATGGCATGGCGCAGCGCCACGCGCGCCAGCGACGCATGGTGGCGCAGCGTGCCTTCGGCCAGCGGCGTGCGCCAGTCGACCACGGCGCGGCTGTAGAACGCGACCAGCTTGTCCATCAGGTCGAGGTCGAGCCCGTGTTCCTCGTGCCGGTCGTCGAGGTATTCGAGCAGCGTCTGGCCCGAGAAATAGTCGCTGGTGGGCGCGAGCGGGTCTTCGTCGAGGTGCAGCGCGGCAAAGGCGCCGTGCAGGTCGGCGGCGACGGTGTTCACGCTGTCTTCGTGCAGCGCATGCGTCCAGGCCGGCGGCAGGCCCTTCTTCCAGGCGACGATCTGTCCTTGCTCGGCGCCGGGCTCGACCACCGCGTAGATGCGGTCGGTGTACTCGAAGCCGCCGAAGGGCAGGTGCGTGAGCTTGCCGCTCCACGGCGTGCCGCCTTCCTGCGCGGCTTCCTCGGCCAGTTCGAGCTCGTGCTCGATCCAGCCCTGCAGGTCGTGGTAGCCGTCGTTGCCGTTCCAGAACAGCTCGGTCCAGCTGATGCCTTCGAGGTTGCCGTTCATCTCGAGCGACAGGTCGTAGTCGAGCCGTCCGCCCGCGGTGGTGGTCCACAGCGCGCGCAAGGCTTCGGGGATCGGGCCCGCGCATGCGGCCTGCACCGCGGCGATCTGCGCCTCGGGCATCGGCGGCTGCGCGTCGAAGATCACGCGGCCGGCGAACAGCACGACGCCATGTTCGCGCAGGGTGGAGAGCTCGTCGGGTGTGAACCGGATGTCGTTCATGCTGGGATCTCCGTTGTTTTCAAAACTGTAGCGCTTTGCGCCGAACGGGCAATCCGTGACACCCCAGCTTCATGAGGGCGTTGGGCTTGCGCTCGGCCACGCGATGCGCTCGAAGATGCGCAAGAGCCGCGCATGGCGCGCCGGGTTGAACTGCCCGACCCATGCCATGCGGCCCAGCAGGTGCGCGCGAAAGTCGGGCACCTGCGCGCGGTTCTGGCCCGCGGGGCCGTGCAGCGCGCAGCGGTGCAGCGTGGCCTTGAGCCGGTCGAACTCCTCGCGCGGCGCATTGGCCTTGTCGTTGACCACCACGCCGGTCACGCGCTGTTGGCGGTGCTGCGGCATGCAGCGCACCTTGCGTGGATGCAGCTCGAAGCCCTCGTCGGCCGCGATGCCGCCGACCCAGGTGCGCAAGGCGGTGAAGCGCGCGCGCAGCGAGGCCGGGCCGGAGAACACCAGGTCGTCGGCGTAGCGCGTGTAGGTTGCGCCGAACACCCACGCCAGCCCTTCGAGCCGGAGGTCGAGGCGGAACGCGCAGAGGTTCGCCAGCGCGGGAGAGCAGGGCGAGCCCTGCGGCAGGTGCGGCGCGGCAAGGCGCTTGGCGCCCATCCAGTCGAGGCCGCCGTCGTCGCGCAGCCGCTCGATCACCGCGGCGCCGGTGCGGTGCGTGCACAGCGCGGTGAGTGCGCGCGCCACGCCGTCGGGGTAGCCCAGCGTGCGCCATGTCGCGTGCACGCGCGAGGCGCGAACGGCGGGGAAGAAGTCGCGCAGGTCGAAGCCGATGACGACCTCCTTGGCCGCGTGCGCGGCGGCATGGCTCGCCACCGAGCGGCCTTGCACGAAGCCGTGCGCCGCCTCGTGCACGGGCACGTGCTGCAGCAGGTCGTCGAGGATGCGGCGCCGCGCGCGCTTCAGGTCGGCCTTGGGAATCTCGAGCAGGCGCAGGCCGCCCAGGCGCTTGGGCTGCAGCTGGTAGCGGTAGTGCGAGGCGGGGGCGGTGCCCGGCGCGTCGTGTTCATGGGAGGTGCGCAAAGCTTGCGCCGGCGAGGTGAGCCAGGCCAAGCGCTCCGCATCGAGTTCCAGCCATTGCGCGAGCTCGGCCAGCGTGGGAATGCGCGGCAGCGCGAAGTGGTCGAGGCCCAGGGGGCGCGGGAACATCTCCGCGGACCGCAGGATGATGCGCCGCACGCGCGGCGCTTCGTCCTGCGCGAAGGCCGCGTCGAACGCCGGCATGTCGTCGATCGCCCTGGCCAGCGCGGGCAGGTCGGTGCGCTGCCATGTGGCTTGCGAGCGTTGGCCGAGCGCTTCGGCGAAGGCCTTGAGCCACGGCGCATCGGCACCGAGCGTGGCCGCGGCGCGTGCGCGCAACGCGCCGGGTGCCGTGCCGCCGGGCTGCCTTGCGTCGGCCAGCAAGGCACGCGCAAGGCTGCGTGACATCCATTCCCTGTAGCTCGGTTCACGCGGCATGAAGTGAGGGGCCCGATTGAAGGTGGGTGGCACCGGCCCTTCAACCAGCCGGTGATGCGCCAGCTGTGCTGCGCGTGAGCGCAGACGCGCTTGCGCGCCGAAATGGGTAGCCATCCATCCACCACGGGGTATCCCCGCAGCACAAGGCCGAACGACGGATCGCGAAGCCTTGCCGAGTCTTGAAGTGCCGGTGCCGCGCGGATTGTAGGAGGGCGGAATTTTTCGAGGAATTGCGCGAGTTCCTCGAGTACCGGAGCGTCGACAAGGCAAGGGCGCCTTCAATAATCTTTCGCGCTCCGCCCTTGGGGCTCCCGAGCTTCCACCCGGCGCGTTCTCTCTCTCCCGCACGCAAGGTCTTCATGAGCAAGTCAGCCCCGCCTTCTTTCGCCGAAACGCCGACCGGGTACGCCGAATGGCTCGCAGAACTGAAATCCAGGGTTCATGGTGCGCAGCAGCGCGCGGTTCAGTCCGTCCACAGGGAATTGGTGCTCCTGTACTGGCACATCGGCAGGGACATATTGCGGCGGCAGCTCGAGCAAGGTTGGGGCGCGAAGATCATCGAGCGGCTCGCCCATGACCTGCGGACGGCCTTTCCCGAGATGAAGGGGTTCTCCCGCGCGAACCTCATGTACATGCGGGCGTTTGCAGAGGCTTGGGCGGACGAGAAAATTGTCCAACAGGCTGTTGGACATTTGCCTTGGGGCCATAACCTCGTATTGCTGAGCAAGCTCAAGACCGCCGAACTGAGGCTGGCGTACGCGCAGCGCGCTGTCGAAAATGGGTGGTCGCGCAACGTCCTGAACATCCAGATCGAGGCCAGGTTGCTCGAGCGGGAAGGGAAAGGGGTGAGCAATTTCACCGAGCGGCTCCCGTCACCGGGTTCCGACCTCGCCCAACAAGCGCTCAAGGATCCGTACATGCTCGATTTCCTGAGCATTGGCCAGGAAGCCGGGGAGCGCGAGATTGAAGCGGCGCTGGTGCAGCACATCTCGCGCTTTCTGCTGGAGCTGGGTGCGGGCTTTGCCTATGTCGGACGCCAGGTTCCGATCGAGGTGGGCGGGGACGACTTCTTCATCGATCTTCTTTTCTACCACCTGAAGCTGCATTGCTATGTGGTGATCGAACTGAAAGCCGGCGCATTCAGGCCCGAGCACGCCGGACAGCTGGGCTTCTATCTGACGGCGATAGATGCTCAGCTCAAGTCGAAGGAGGACGCATCGACGATCGGCTTGCTGCTGTGCAAGACGAAGAACCGCATCGTTGCGGAATATGCGCTGCGCGATTCGAACAGGCCCATCGGCATCGCGGAGTACCAGTTGGTCGAATCTCTTCCGAGGGAACTGCAGACGAATCTGCCGACCATTGAACAGATCGAGAGCGAGTTGGGGAGGTATGGAGGGGAGGGTGGATGAACTTCGTTCTCCTCCCCCTTCATGCACTCAGAGGTCCGTGCGGATCTTCCAGATCTCCGGGAACAGCACCACGTCGAGCATCTTGCGCAGGTAGCTCACGCCGCCCGTGCCGCCGGTGCCGCGCTTGAAGCCGATGACGCGCTCGACGGTGGTCACGTGGCGGAAGCGCCAGAGGCGGAATGCGTCTTCGAGGTCGGTGAGCTTCTCTCCGAGCTGGTACAGGTCCCAGTGCGCGTGCGGTTCGCGGTACACCGCGAGCCATGCGGCCTCGACGCCTTCGCTCGACTCGTAGGGCTGCGTCCAGTCGCGCTGCAGCCGGTCGGCCGGCACGGGCAGGCCGTGGCGCGCCAGCAGCCGCAGCGACTCGTCGTACAGCGAGGGCGCACGGTAGGCCTGGTCGACCTGGGCCAGCAGGTCGGCGCGGTGCGCGTGCGGCTTGAGCATGGCGGCGTTCTTGTTGCCCAGAGCGAACTCGATGCAGCGGTACTGCGCGCTCTGGAAGCCGCTGGAGTTGGCGAGGTACGGGCGCATGGCCGTGTACTCGGGCGGCGTCATGGTGGAGAGCACGGTCCATGCGCTCACCAGCTGTTCCATGATGCGGCTCACGCGCGCGAGCATCTTGAAGGCGTCGGCGAGTTTTTCTTCGGCGATGCACTTCGTGGCGGCACGCAGCTCGTGCAGCATGAGCTTCATCCAGAGCTCGCTGGTCTGGTGCTGCACGATGAACAGCATCTCGTCGTGCGCGGGCGACAGCGGATGCTGGGCGTCGAGGATCTCGTCGAGGTGCAGGTAGTCGCCGTAGCTCATGGACTTGCTGAAGTCCAGTTGCGCCTTTTCTTCGTGGACGATGTTCTCGGGTGTCTTGTCGGTGCTCATGATGTCGGCCGGCTGGTCATCGCCAGACCACGGCGGTGTAGGTGGGAAGGCCCATGCCCGATTCCTTCTTCGGGTAGACGAAGCGCACGGCCTCGTTCTTGCGCTTGAACTGCTGATAGGTCTCGCCGCCCGGGATGCGGCCCTTCTCGGCCGGCACGAAGCCCGCGTCGCGCGCCTCTTTCACGAGGCGCTCGAAGGCGGCCTTGTCGGTCAGCGAGAGCTGGATGCTGTTCTCGCTGCCGCGGCTTTCCACGTAGGTGGACTTCATGAGGTGCGTGGTCTGGCCGTCGACGAACTTCTCGTACTCGATCATGCTGATCTCCTCGGTCACGGTCTTGTCGGCGTAGGAGAAGCCCTGGCTCTTGATCTCCTGGCGGAAGGCGTCGGGCGAGAGGGCGACGAAGGCCTTGAGCTGAGGCAGCGTGAAGTTCGGCTGCTGTGCAAGGGCGGGCGCGGCCAGCATCAGCAGCGCGGCGGAGAAAGCGAACAGTGTGCGTTTCATGGGGTGGTCGTGGTCGTCGGGGGTGGTCGTGTGGGGTGGTCGTGTTGGGTTGGGGCGCGGCTCAGGTCACGGCGTTCTTGCGGTTGAACTCCTCGCGCTTCCATTCGCCTGTCTCCAGCACCTGCACGAGATGCTCGACCGAATTCCACACGTCCTCGAAACCGATGTACAGCGGCGTGAAGCCGAAGCGCAGGATGTCGGGCATCTGCGAATCGCCGGCGCGGTAGTCGCCGATCACGCCGCGTGCGATCAGCGCCTGCACGATGGCGTAGGCGCCCGAGCCGCCTTGCGGATCTTCCGGGTTCTTGCGGCTCAGGCACACCTGCGAGCCGCGCTGCGCGTGATCGCGCGGCGTGACCAGCGACAGGCCCTGGCCGGCGCAGCGTTCTTCCACCAGCCGGATGAACATGTCGGTGAGCGCGAGCGACTTGGTGCGCAGCGCCGCCATCGCGCCCCGGTCGCCGTTGAAGGCTTCGGCCGCGAGCACGGTGTCGAGGCCGCATTCCAGGCCGGCCAGCGCAATGATCGGCTGCGTGCCGCACAGGTAGCGGCCCACGCCCGGCGCGGGGCGGTAGTGCGGCGTGAACTCGAAGGGCGCGGCGTGGCCCCACCAGCCGGACAGCGGCTGCTCGAACTGGCCCGCGTGCTTCGTGTGCACCCAGGCGAAGGCCGGCGCGCCGGGGCCGCCGTTGAGGTACTTGTAGCCGCAGCCGATGGCGTAGTCGGCATTGGCGTCGTTCAGCGCCACGGGCACGGCGCCCGCGCTGTGCGCGAGGTCCCACACCGTGAGCGCGCCCGCGGCGTGCGCGGCGGCGGTGATGGCCTTCATGTCGTGCATGGCGCCGGTGCGGTAGTTGACGTGCGTGAGCATCAGCACGGCCACCTCGTCGCTCAGCACCGAATCCGGGCCCTGCAGCTCGCTCGCGTCGATCAGCTTGAGCGTGAAGCCGCGCTCGCGGCACAGCGACTCGGCAATGTAGAGGTCGGTCGGGAAGTTGCTGCGCTCGCTCACCACCAGCTTGCGGCCGCTGTCCTTCTGCTGCGACAGGGCCGCGAACAGCACCTTGTAGAGGTTGACCGAGGTGCTGTCGGTGCACACCACTTCGCCGGGCGCGGCGCCGATCACGCGGGCCACCTTGTCGCCCAGGCGCTGCGGCAGGTCGAACCAGCTCGCGGTGTTCCACGAGCGGATGAGGCCTTCGCCCCATTCCCTGGTGACCACTTCGGCGATGCGCGCGGGCGCGGCCTTGGGCATCACGCCGAGCGAGTTGCCGTCGAGGTACAGCACGTCCGCGGGAATGGTGAACTGGTCGCGCAGGGCGCGCAGCGGGTCTTGCGCGTCGAGCGCGCGGTAGTCTGCAAGGGTCGTCATAAGCGGGGAGGTTTCAGCGGGGGAGTTCGCGCAGCACGGCGCGAACGGGAGAGGCATCGGCGCTGACCAGCTTCAGCGGCAGCGCGATGAGTTCGTAGTCGCCCTCGGGCACGTCGTCGAGCACGAGGTTCTCGAGCACGCGCAGGTCGAGGCGGCGGATGCGTTGGTGGCTTTCCAGCGTCTTGCTGTCGGCCGGGTCGATGCTGGCGGTGTCGATGCCGATGAGCTTCACGCCCATGGCCGCGAGGCGCTCGACGGTGGCGGGAGCGTAGGCCGCGAGCAGCGGGTCCCAGTGGCCGACGGGCATGGTGGTGTAGGTGCGCACCAGCACGCGCGGCGGCAGGTGGCTGTCCACCGCGTGGGCAATGTGCTCCCACTCGATCAGCGCGCCCTTGCCGATCGCATGGATCACGCGGCAGGGGCCCAGGAAGGGCGTGAGGTCGACGTGGCCGATGGTCTGGCCTTCGGGGTCGTAGTGCAGCGGCGCGTCGGCATGCGCGCCGATGTGGGGCGAGAGCTTGATCTCGCTGACGTTCACCGGGCAGCCCGGTGAGATGGTCGCGGCCCAGCGCTGCTGGTAGGGCGTGTCGCCGGGAAAGACCGGCGCGCCCTCATGCACGGGCGGCGAAATGTCCCAGATGCGTTGCGGATGTGAGGAAGCCATGGCGCGAAGTTAGCGCCGGCCGAGGGGTCGTGGTGTCGGTTATTTCCAACACAGCACGTGACGAGTTGAACCCGTGAATTGAACGGGTCAGTGCAGCGACGACAGCGCCGGCAGCCCGTGCCGGGCCCGCGCGCGCTCGCAGGCGTCGCTGCCGGCCTGCAATTCGTGGCAGGGGTTGGGCCGCCATTCGTAGATGCCGCAGCTCACGGCCTGGCCGATCTTGCCGCCCAGCGCGGCGCAGCGCATGGGGGTGTGGTCGGTGCCGCGCATGCGGCAGATGGCGTCGTTCACGTCGACGGCGAGGCCGGACGGCACGTGGCCGCCGTTGTCGTCGAGTTCATGCACGCTGAAATCGACGCGGTAGCTGGCGCAGCAGGCGCCGCATTGCTGGCAATCGGACATGCGGTGGCCTTGCTGCTTTTGCTGTTGCTGCTGCGTCGGATCAGAGCTGGCCGAGGAGCAGGAACTCCATCAGCGCCTTCTGGGCGTGCAGGCGGTTCTCGGCCTCGTCCCACACGACCGACTGCGGGCCGTCGATGACCTCGG
Source organism: Variovorax sp. OK212 (assembly GCF_900112425.1). Lineage (GTDB taxonomy): Bacteria > Pseudomonadota > Gammaproteobacteria > Burkholderiales > Burkholderiaceae_C > Variovorax. The sequence goes on from NZ_FOLP01000001.1 coordinate 1,033,426, forward strand.
CCTGCACTTCCTCGCCGCGGTGGGCGGGCAGGCAGTGCATGAAGAGGGCGCCGGGCTGGGCCACGCGCATCATGTCCTCGTCGACGCACCAGTCGGCAAAGGCCTTGCGGCGCGCCTCGTTCTCGGCCTCGTAGCCCATGCTGGTCCAGACGTCGGTGGTGACGAGGTCGGCGCCGCGGCAGGCTTCCATCGGGTCCTTGAAGACCTTGTAGCTGTCGCCCGAGCGGATGCCGGCGATCGACTGGTCGACCTCGTAGCCGCTGGGCGTGCTGACGTGCACGGTGAAGCCGAGGATCTCGGCCGCCTGCAGCCAGGTGTTGGCCATGTTGTTGCCGTCGCCCACCCAGGCCACCGTCTTGCCCTGGATCGAGCCGCGGTGCTCGATGTAGGTGAAGATGTCCGCCAGGATCTGGCAGGGGTGGAACTCGTTGGTCAGGCCGTTGATGACCGGCACGCGCGAGTGCGCCGCGAAGGCGTCGATCTTGGTCTGCTCGTAGGTGCGGATCATCACCAGGTCGACCATGCGGCTGATGACCTTGGCGCTGTCGTCGATGGGCTCGGCGCGCCCGAGCTGGCTGTCGCCGGTGGTCAGGTGGACCACGCTGCCGCCGAGCTGGTACATGCCGGCCTCGAAGCTCACGCGGGTGCGCGTGCTGGCCTTCTCGAAGATCATGGCCAGCGTGCGGTCGGTCAGCGGCTGGTGCTTTTCGTAGGTCTTGAACTTCTTCTTGATGATCGCCATGCGATCGAAGAGGTACGTGTACTCGTCAGCCGAGAGGTCCGAGAACTGCAGGTAGTGCCGGATCGCGTGGGGCGTGGTCGTCGTGGCGTTCGTCATTGGGCGGCAGGCTCCGACAGGAAGGTTTTGACGATGGGCGCGAGGATGGCGACGATCTCGTCGGCCTCGGCGATGCTCAGGATGAGCGGCGGCACCAGGCGGATCACCTTGTCGGCGGTCACGCTCAGCAGCAGGCCGGCATCGCAGGCGCGGTTCAGGATCACGCCGCACGGACGGTCGAGCTCGATGCCCAGCATCAGGCCCTGGCCGCGGATGTCCGTCACGCCCGGCAGGCCGCCGATTTCGCGTTCCAGCGCGGCCTTCAGGTGGGCGCCCACGGTGGCGGCGTTTTCCAGCAGCTTGTGCTCTTCCATGATGCGGATGGTTTCCACACCGGCGCGCATGGCCAGCGGGTTGCCGCCGAAGGTGGTGCCGTGGTTGCCCGGGCCGAAGATGTTGGCGGCCTTGGGGCCGGCCACCACGGCGCCGATCGGCACGCCCGAGCCCAGGCCCTTGGCCAGCGGCATGACGTCGGGCTTGATATCGGCCCACTGGTGGGCGAACCACTTGCCGGTGCGGCCCATGCCGCACTGCACTTCGTCGATCATCATGAGCCAGTCGCGCTCGTCGCACAGGGCGCGCACCTGCTTGAGGTATTCCACGCGCATCGGGTGGATGCCGCCTTCGCCCTGGATCGTTTCGAAGAACACGGCCACCACGTTGGGGTTGCCTTCGGTGGCCTTCTTCAGCGCCTCGATGTCGTTCAGCGGCACGCGGATGAAGCCCTCGACCAGCGGGCCGAAGCCGGCCTGCACCTTGGGGTTGCCGGTGGCCGACAGGGTGGCGATGCTGCGGCCGTGGAAGGCGGCTTCGTAGACCACGATCTCGGGGCGCTCGATGCCCTTGTCATGGCCGAACTTGCGCGCCAGCTTCAGGGCGGCTTCGTTGGCCTCCAGGCCGGTGCAGCAGAAGAAGGCGTTGGTGAGGCCGGAAATCTCGGTCAGCTTGGTGGCGAGCTGTTCCTGGCCGGTCACGTGGTAGTAGTTGGAGCTGTGGATCAGCTTGGTCAGCTGGTCCTGCAGGGCGGGCACCAGCTCGGGGTGGTTGTGGCCCAGCGTGTTCACGGCGATGCCGCCGAGACCGTCGATGTAGGCCTTGCCCGTGGTGTCCCAGACTCGGCAACCCTGGCCGTGCGACAGCGCGATCGGCAGGCGACCGTAGGTGTTCATGACGTGGGGCGAGGTGGGCTGGGCAGTGGCGCTCATTCGGTATCTCCAGAAAGGGAACGCGAATTCTAGGCGGCCCGTTTGACGGCTTTGTTGAGGATTGCGCATCGCAGCAATGCCCCATGTTCAGGATGCAAAAAGTGGCGCGGATAGAATCGGTTGTTGCACCGCAGCACCTGCTCCGGTCGCCTCTATCAACGATGATTTCCCCCACAGCCAAAGAAATCTTCATCCAGGGCATCACCAAGGATGGCCGGACCTTTCGCCCGAGCGATTGGGCCGAGCGTCTGGCCGGCGTGATGTGTTCCTTCCGCCCCGGTGGGGCGTATCCGGGCAGCCACCTGAGCTACTCGCCCTGGTGCATTCCCACGACCATCAACGGTGTGAAGTGCGTGGTCGTGAACCGCGCGCTGCGCGATGCCGAGCCGATGGCCTGGGACTTTTGCGTGAACTTCGCCAGGGACAACGACCTGCAGGTCGCCGAGGCCTGCCTGGTGCCCGACGCACCGATCCCCCCGAAAAAGGCCTGAGCGGCCTTTTTTCTTGGGCTTGCCGGTTCGCAACCACGCGCAATCAAGCGATCACGAACCGAGCGCCCATGAAAAAACCGCCCGAAGGCGGTTTTTCACTTTAGCTGCAGCGCACCCCGATCAAACGGCGAACCGGAGAATTCCGGTCCGGGCTTGCCTGACAGGTGTCAGGCGGCGGCCTTTTCAGGCGCGAGGGCGAGGGCCTTGACCTTGGCCGACAGGCGGCTCTTGTCACGGGCTGCCTTGTTCTTGTGGAAGATGCCCTTGTCGGCGACGGTGTCGACGATGCTCTGGGCCTTCGCGAACAGTTCGCTTGCCTTGGTCTTGTCGCCAGCGAGAACAGCCTTTTCGACGTTCTTCACCGCGGTACGGTATTTGGAGCGCAGCGAGGTGTTCGCAGCGTTGAGCTTGGTGTCCTGGCGGACGCGCTTACGGCCGGAGGCGAGGCGCGGGTTCTTTTTCTTGGGCTTGGCGGATGCCATGATTTAGTCCTTAGGTGTCTGAGGATGATGCAGCAAAGCCCTCCATTATAGGCCGGGTTGGCGATTCCTCCCAATCCGCCGCCCGACGGGCCCGTTCGGGCATTTGCCGGGCCCTACACTCGGCCCCCGTGTCCTTGCTCAAATCCGCCTCCACCGTCTCCCTGCTGACCCTCGCTTCGCGGATCACGGGCCTCGTGCGCGACGTGCTGTTTGCCTCGGTGTTCGGGGTGAGCGCGCTGACCGACGCCTTCAACGTCGCCTTTCGCATTCCCAACCTGTTTCGCCGCGTGTTCGGCGAAGGCGCCTTCAGCCAGGCCTTCGTGCCGGTGCTGGCCGCGCAAAAGACCGAAGCGGGCGAGGAGGGCGCGCAGCAACTGATCGACCACGTCGCCACGCTGCTCACCTGGACGCTGGTGATCGTGTGCGTGGCCGGCGTGCTGGGTGCGCCGCTGCTGGTCTGGGCCATGGCCAGCGGCCTGCCGGGTTTCGACGCCGCCGTGGTCATGACGCGCTGGATGTTCCCGTACATCGGCTTCATGTCGCTGGTGGCGCTGGCGGGCGGCATTCTGAATACGTGGCGCAAGTTCGCGGTGCCGGCGGCCTCGCCGGTGCTGCTGAACATCGCGCTGATCCTGTCGATCTCGGTCGGCGCGCCGCTGTTCCGCCGCTGGGGCATCGAGCCGATCTACGCGCAGTGCGTGGGCGTGCTGGTCGGCGGCGTGCTGCAGCTCGCCCTGCAGATTCCGGCGCTGCGCAAACTCGGCCTGCTGCCACGCATCGGCGCGAGCTTCAAGGCGCTGCGCGCCGCATGGACCGACCCGACCACGCGCAAGGTGCTCAAGCTGATGCTGCCCGCGCTGCTGGGCGTGAGCGTGGCGCAGATCTCGCTGCTCATCAACACGCAGATCGCCTCGCACCTTGCCGTGGGCAGCGTCACCTGGGTCACCAACGCCGACCGGCTGATGGAATTCCCCACCGCCATGCTCGGCGTGGCGCTGGGCGTGGTGCTGATGCCGCAGCTGGCCGGCGCCCGCGCCGCCAAGGACGACGCGCGCTATTCGGCGCTGCTCGACTGGGGCCTGCGCCTGGTGGTGCTGCTGTCGGCGCCCTGCGCCGTCGCCTTGCTGCTGTTCGCCAAGCCGCTGGTGGCCGTGCTGTTCCACAACGGCGCCTACACCGGCGAGGACGTGGGCCGCACCACGCTGGCGCTCATGGGCTATGGCGTCGGGCTGGTCGGCATCGTGGCGGTGAAAGTGCTCGCGCCCGGCTACTACGCCAAGCACGACACGCGCACCCCCATGCTGATCGCGGTCGGCGTGCTGGTGCTCACGCAGGTGCTCAACGTGTTCCTGGTGCCGGTGCTGCAGCACGCGGCGCTGACGCTGACCATCGCCATCGGCGCGCTGGTCAATTCCACCTGGCTGCTGGCCGGCCTGATGCGCCGCGGCAGCTACAAGCCCGAGCCGGGCTGGGGCAAGTTCGCGCTGCAGGTGCTGGCCGGCACGCTGCTGCTGGCGGCCCTGCTGGTGTGGGGCTCGCAGCATTTCGACTGGATCGGCCTGCGCGAGCACCGGCTGGCGCGCATCGGCCTGCTGGGCGCGCTCATTGCCGCCTCGGCGCTGCTCTATTTCGCGGTGCTGGCGGCGGCGGGCGTGCGGCTGCGCAGCTTCATCCGCCGCTGAACCTTCATCGAACCTGCGCTGAACCTGCGTCGACCCCCCGCCGGCCCTCGAGCGGGGCGCCGCGTCCTTGACGCTCCGCGCAGGCTCCTCTACAAAGACACATGACGTTCAGCTTTCAGCTTCCCACCGCACTGGAATATTTCGAATCGCTCGTGAGCAGCGACGAACACTTTCCGCTGCTCGAAGCCGCCGCCAGCCTCGCGCAGGACGAATACCCCGAGCTCGACGTGCAGCAGGTGCTGGGCGACGTCGACCAGCTGCTGGCACGCCTGAAGCGCCGCCTGCCCCCCGACGCCGCCCCGCTGGCCCGCCTGCGCGCGCTGAACCAGTTCTTCTTCAACGACCTGAACTTCGGCGGCAACGTCAACGACTACTACGACCCCGACAACAGCTACCTGAACGCCGTGCTGCGCACCCGCCGCGGCATTCCGATCTCGTTGGCCGTGCTGTGGATGGAGCTGGCGCAGGGCCTGGGCCTGCAGGCGCGCGGCGTCGGGTTCCCGGGGCATTTCATGCTGAAGGTGACGCTGCCCAAGGGGCAGGTGGTGATCGACCCGTTCACCGGCAAGTCGCTCTCGCGCGAGGAGCTGGGCGAGCGGCTGGAGCCCTACAAGCGCAGCAACGGGCTGGTGGGCGACTTCGATGTGCCGCTGGGCCTGTACCTGCAGCCGTCCAGCCCGCGCGAGATCATCGCGCGCATGCTGCGCAACCTGAAGGAAGTGCACCACGCGCAGGAAGACTGGCAGCGCATCATCGCGGTGCAGGACCGCCTCGTCGTGCTGCTGCCCACCGCCTGGGGCGAGTACCGCGACCGCGGCACGGCGCATGCCGAGCAGGGCAACACCGCGCAGGCCGTGCGCGACCTCGAGACCTACCTGGCGAACGCCGACGACGCGCTGGACATCGACACGGTCGCCGAACGCGTCGCCGCCCTGCGCCGAATGGCCAACTGATGAGCGCCAAGGCCGGTGTGAGCCCGGCGCCCGACCTGGGCACCCTGCATGAATTCCATGGCGTGCAGCCGGTGCTGCCGGTGTCGGACGTCTCGCGCGCGGCGCGCTGGTTTCGCGACGTGCTGGGCTTCGAACTCGACTTCATCGCCGGAGAACCGCCCAGCTACGCCCGCGTGAAGAAGGGCGACCGCAGCTACGGCGACCCGGTCTACCTGCGGCTGTGGCAATGCAGCGCGCGCGACGCCAGGCCTTGGCGCGGCGAGATCGTGATCCACGTGGGCAAGGACATCGACGGCCTGCATGCCGCCTATGTGAAGCGCGGCGTCACGGTCATCGAGCCGCCCGTGTCGCAGCCCTGGGGCTTGCGCGAATTCGCGATCCGCGAGCCCGATGGCCACGTGCTGCGGTTTTGCGCCGACCTGTCCTGACCGGCCGGGCACGCCGGCTCTTGAAACAAAAAATTACAAACAGATCGATGCACCCGTGTCGATCCGGCATCCGCTCGCGCGACGTGTGAACAGGAGCAGGCAACTTCAAGACGCCGCTTCCAACCTCATCAACCTTCAGGAGAAACGACATGCGATTCATGATTCTGGTCAAGGCGAACAAGGATTCCGAAGCCGGCGCGATGCCCAGCACCGAAATACTCACGGCCATGGGCAAGTTCAACGAAGAACTGGTCAAGGCCGGCGTGCTGCTGGCCGGCGAAGGCCTGCACCCCAGTTCCAAGGGCGTGCGCGTGCGCTGCGAAGGCCCGACCAGGCGCACCGTCATCGACGGCCCGTTCGCCGAAACCAAGGAGCTGCTGGCCGGCTTCTGGCTGTTCCAGGTGAAGTCGAAGGAAGAAGCCATCGAGTGGATCAAGCGCAGCCCGTTCCAGGAAGGCGAGATCGAGATCCGCCAGGTGTTCGAAGCGGCCGACTTCGGCGACGCGATGACGCCCGAGCTGCTCGCGCAGGAAGACCGCCTGCGCGCCGAGTCCGAGGCCCGCGCCAAGGGCGGCAACTGAAGACGCCGCCGCACGGCGACCGAACCCCACGCGAGCGAACCCCAGGAGACACACCATGCGATTCATGCTGCTGATGATTCCCCACGGCTACGAGAGCGCCCCGCCCGGCACCATTCCCGACGACGTCGACGCGGTCTCGGCCATGATGGCCTACAACGAGTCGATGCAGAAGGCCGGCGTGCTGATCAGCTGCGACGGCCTGCACCCGCCCTCGATGGGTGCGCGCGTGAGCTTCAAGGACCGCAAGCCCAAGGTGGTCGACGGCCCGTTCGCCGAGGCCAAGGAAGTGCTGGGCGGCTTCTGGGTGATCGACGTGCCTTCGCGCGCCGACGCCATCGAATGGGCCACGCGCTGCCCGGGCGGCGACAACGAGGTGATCGAGGTGCGCCAGATCCAGGAATTCGACGACTACCCGGCCGACGTGCAGGCGGTGACCGCCGAGTTCGCCTCGATGCAGACCGTCAGGAAGACCGGGGCCTGAGCCCGTGGCCCGCGAGGACGCCATCCACCGCACCCTGGAGGCGGTGTGGCGCATCGAGTCCGCGAAGATCATCGCCACCGTCGCGCGCATGGTGCGCGACGTGGGCCTGGCCGAAGAGCTGGCGCAGGACGCGCTGGTCAGCGCCCTCGAGCAATGGCGTGAATCCGGCGTGCCCGACAACCCCGCCGCCTGGCTCACCGCGGTGGCCAAGCGCCGCGCGCTCGACCGCCTGCGCCACCGGCAGCTGACCGAGCACAAGGCCGGCGAGATCGGCCGCGAGCTCGACGCGCAACACGACATCGCGCAGGCCGACTTCGCCGACGCGGTCGATGCGGCGCTCGACGACGACATCGGTGACGACCTGCTGCGGCTGGTGTTCACCGCCTGCCACCCGGTGCTGTCGACCGAGGCCCGCGTGGCGCTCACGCTGCGGGTGATGGGCGGCCTCACCACCGACGAGATCGCGCGTGCCTTCCTCGTGCCCGAGGCCACCGTGGCGCAGCGCATCGTGCGCGCCAAGCGCACGCTGGCCGAGGCGCGCGTGCCCTTCGAGGTGCCGCGCCGCCACGAGCTGGAGGCACGGCTCGCGTCGGTGCTCGAGGTGATCTACCTGGTCTTCAACGAGGGCTACTCGGCCACCGCGGGCGACGACTGGATGCGCCCCGCGCTGTGCGAGGAAGCGCTGCGCCTGGGCCGCATCGTGGCCGAGCTGGTGCCCGGGGAGGCCGAGGTGCACGGCCTCGTGGCGCTGATGGAAATCCAGGCCTCGCGCACCGCCGCGCGCGTGGGCGCCTCGGGCGAGCCGGTGCTGCTGCTCGAGCAGAACCGCGCGCGCTGGGACCAGCTGCTGATTCGCCGCGGCCTTGCGGCGCTGGCGCGTGCCGAGTCGCTGGGCGGCGCGCTCGGCCCCTATGCGCTGCAGGCCGCCATTGCCGCCTGCCACGGCCGCGCGCGCACCGCCGGCGAAACCGACTGGGCCCGCATTGCCGCGCTGTACGACGCGCTGGCCGAACTCGCGCCGTCGCCCATCGTCGAGCTCAACCGCGCGGTGGCGCTGTCGATGGCCTTCGGGCCGGCCGCCGGGCTGGAGGTGGTGGACCCGCTCATGGACGAGCCCGCGTTGAAGGGCTACCACCTGCTGCCGACCGTGCGCGGCGACCTGCTGTTCAAGCTCGGCCGCCGCGACGAGGCGCGCCGGGAGTTCGACCGCGCCGCCGCGCTCACGCGCAACACGCGCGAGCGGGCGCTGCTGCTGGCGCGTGCGCGGGCCTGCAGCAGCGAACCGTCCGCCGAGTGAACTGAACGTTCGCTGAACCGCTGGCCGGCCCGCCGCGTGGAAAATGCGCGCCATGCCCCGCGCCTTCCTCCTCCGACACCGGCCGCTGTGCGTCTTCGGCCTTGCGCTGCTGGCTGCGGCTTCGGCCCACGCCCAGTTCGATCCCGCCAAGGCATGGGTCGAGCCGCCGGCCATCGCCGCGCGCTTTCCGGACCCGCCCGTGAGCTACGCCACGCCGGGCTTTCGCGAGGGGCGCACCGACTTCGCTTCGCACGCCGAAGTGCAGGCCTTCCTGAAAGAGCTGGCGCGCCAGTCGCCGCATGTGCGCGTCGAGCGGCTGGGGGTGTCGCAGCAGGGCCGCGAGATGTCCGTGGTGCTGCTGGCCGACGAGGGCCGCATCGACCCGGCGCGCCCCACGGTGATGGTGATCGGGCAGCAGCACGGCAACGAGCCGGCCGGCGGCGAGGCCGTGCTGGCGCTGGCGCAGCAGTTCGCCGGCGAGCCGGGCGCGGCGCTGCTGAAAAAGGTCAATCTGGTGCTGGTGCCGCGCGGCAACCCCGACGGCGCCGAGCAGTTCACCCGCGTCACCGCCAACGGCATCGACGTGAACCGCGACCACCTGCTGCTGCGCACGCCCGAGGCGCGCGCGCTGGCGGCCGCCACCTTGCGCTACAAGCCGCAGGTGGTGCTCGACCTGCACGAGTTCACCGTGGGCGGGCGCTGGATCGAGAAGTTCGGCGCGGTCATGAAGTACGACGGCCTGCTGCAGCCCGCCACGGTCGGCAACCTCGATGCCGCCATTGCCGCGAGCGCGCAGCGCGACTACGTCGACGCCGTGCAGGCCGCCTTCACGCAGGCCGGCCTGGAGGGCTTCAAGTACCACACCACCTCGGGCGGCAAGGCCGACGACCGCAGCGTGTCGATGGGCGGCGTGCAGCCCGACACCGGCCGCAACGTGAGCGCCCTGCACCAGGCCGTGAGCCTGCTGCTCGAGGTGCGCGGCGTGGGGCTCGGCCGCGCGCATTTCGCGCGCCGCGTGCACACGCAGGTGCTGGCCGCCACCACGGTGATCGAGACCGCCGCGAAGCAGGGCCCGGCGCTGGTGCAGCTCACGGCCCAGGCCGGCCAGCGCGCCAGTGCCGAGGCCTGCCACGGCGACGTGGTGGTCGAGGCCTGGCAGACGCCCGCGCGGCAGCGGCTCGATTTTCTCGACGCGAAGACCGGGGAAGACAAGCCGGTCGACGTCGACTGGCGCGCCGCCGAGCCGCTGAAGATCGCCAACGCGCGCCCGCGTCCCTGCGGCTACCTGCTCGCGGCCAGCGAGAGCGTGGCCGTGCAGCGGCTGCAGATGCTGGGCGTGCGCGTGGAGCGCATCGGCAACGCCGCGCCGTGGCCGGTGGAGCGCTACGAGGTGCTGTCGCAGAACGACGGCCGGCGCCAGGACGCGCGCGGCGCCATCGAGGACGGCGAGGCGATCCGCGCCTTCCGCGTGCGGCTGCGCCCGGGGCGCGCGGTGGTGCCGCCCGGCAGCTTCTACGTGCCGCTGGCGCAGCCGTTGTCGCCGCTGGTGAGCGCGGCGCTGGAGCCCGATTCGCAGAACAGCTATGCGGCCAACCGGCTGCTGGAGATCGGCGGCGACAAGCTGCTGCGCGTGCCCGGGCCCGCACCGGCGGGCGTCGTGAGCCCCCCAGGCCCCGTGAGCTCCACGGGTGCAGGGCACTGAGCGCGGTCAGGCGGCGGGCATCGGGCTCGCCTCCGACGGCGAGCCCGGCAGGCCGAACTGGTGCCACGCGCGGCGCAGCTGCGTGTCCGAGCCGAAGCCCGACTGCTCCGCCGCCCGCGTGACGCTGGCGCCCGAGGCCAGCGCGAGCTGCGCCGTGGCCAGCCGCAGCCGGCGCAGGTAGGCCAGCGGCGCCACGCCGGCATGCTCGACGAACAGCCGCGTGAGGTGCCGCGCCGAGGTGTGCGCCACCTCGGCCATGCGCGGCACGCTCCAGTCGGCCTGCGGTTGCTCGCTCACGGCGTCCTGCACGCGGTGCAGCGCGGCATGCAGGTGGTTGCGGTAGGCCAGGAAGGGCGACAGCTCCGGGTCGTGCGGGCCGCGGCGCAGCGCCACCACCATGGTCTGCGCGACCTGCGCCGCCAGCGCTTCGCCACACAGCTCGGCGATGCGGTGCAGCACCAGGTCGATGCCGGTCGTGACGCCCGCGCTGCTATACACGGGCGGGTCGATCACGAACACGCGGTTGCTGACCACGTCGCAGCGCGGCTCCACGGCGCGCAGCTCGCCCAGGTGATGGTGGTGCGTGGTGGCGCGCCGGCCCGCGAGCGCGCCGGCATGCGCGGCCAGCACGGCGCCGGCGCAGACGGTCACCAGCTCCAGCCGGTCGCGCTCGAAGCGCAGGCCGCGCAGCCAGTGCAGCAACTCTTGCGCTTCGGGGTTGTCGGTGGCGATGGCGTCGCCGGGCAGGCCCACCAGCACCACCCAGCCGGGGCCGTTCCACTGCGTGGGCAGCGGCGCGAGGCCGGAAATCGCGACGCCGACCGAACTCATGGAGGTTGGCCGCGGGCTCGCGAATTCGATGGCGAAGCGCTCGGGCTGGCCCATGGCGCGCAGCCGCTGGTTGGCGATGCGCAGCGCCTCGGCCGGCCCGGCCCAGTCGAGCACCAGGCTGCCGGGCAGCAGCACGAAGACTACGCGGATGGGTGCGCGGGCGGGGAGGTGGGGTGTGCGGGGGAGGTTCGGGGTTCTCGGGTCCATGCGTAGTCCATCTGGCGCGCGGTGCGCTCGGCCAGTTCGCGCCCGGCCAGCCGCTCGACCAGGTGCAGGCTCATGTCGATGCCGGCGCTGATGCCCGCCGAGCTCACGATGCGGCCGTTGTCGACCCAGCGCACGCCGTCGCGCACGTCGAGCGCGGGGAACTGCGCGCGCAGGTCGGCAATGTCTTCCCAGTGGGTGGTGACGGCGTCGGTCGTCACCACGCCGCTGGCGGCCAGCAGGAAGGCGCCGGTGCACACCGAGGCGACCACTTGCGCGCCCGCGGCCTGCGCGGCGATCCAGCGCAGGGTGGCGGGGCTGGCGAGCGGCGCGTCGACCACGCCGCCGGGGACGATGAGCACATCGGCCTTGGGGCTGTCGGCCAGCGTGTGGTCGGCCAGCAGCTGCAGGCCGGCGCGCGCCCGCACCGGCTGGCCGTGCGCCGCTTCGGCGACGGAAGCCACGGCGAACGGGGCGGCCGAGCCGGGCTGCAGGCGGCCGGCGACGCGGCTGGCGGTGGTGAACACCTCGAAGGGGCCGGCGAAGTCGAGCGCCTCGACGCCGTCGAAAGCCAGGATCGAGACGCGCAGCGTGGCGCCGCTCATGCCACGGCCCGCTCGAGCGCCTGCGCCACGGTGCACACGGTGGCGAAGCGGCCCTGCAGCACGGTGGCGGTGCGCGCCTTGATGTCGGCGGCCGACAGCGGCTTGCCGTCGGGCTGCAGCATGTCGAAGGTGAGCGTGGCGTCGAGCACGTAGTCGACCTCCCAGCCCAGGTCGGAGGCGTGGCGCGTGGTGGTCTCGCAGCACTGCTCGGTGCGGATGCCGCTCACGATCAGCCGGCCGATGCCGTTCTGCGTGAGCCAGACGTCGAGCCCGCTGTTCACCAGCGCGCTGTGGCGGTGCTTGGTGAAGGTGGCCGCGGCCGCGAAGTCGGCGAGGCCGCCGATGGGGCGCACATGGCCCGATTCGCGCGCGAAGGGGTTGCTGGCGTCGGAGGGCTCGTCGGTGTGGAAGACCCGCACGATCGGCACGCCGGAGGCGGCGCAGCCCGCGATCAGGGCGTTCTGCTGGGCCAGGTAGGCGCTGCCCAGGGCTTCGTTCCAGTACGCGCGCTGGCGGAACGATTCCTGGGCGTCGATCACAATCAGACAGGTTTTCATGGCGGGGCTCGCGGCGGCAAAGTGGATGATGCCCGCTATTCTTCTGCGTTACCAGCCCATGGACCGCTCGGGAGCGGACCAGAATCGATCAGATCCGGACATCGGGCCCTGCTCGCCTCGCCCGCCTGCCCGTCAGACCAGCGAAGCCGCCTGCAGCTCTTTCTTCAGGTACGCGTAGTACAGCGGCGCCGCCACCAGGCCGGCCGGGCCGAACACCGCTTCGGCCACGAACATCACGGCCAGCAGCTCCCACACGCTCATCTGCGTGCGCGCGCCGACCACCTTGGCGTTGATGACGTACTCGGCCTTGTGGATCACGATCAGGAAGATCAGGCAGGCCGCAGCCGTCACCGGCGACACCGACAGCCCCACCAGCGTGATGACCGAGTTGCAGACCAGGTTGCCCACGATCGGCACCAGGCCGGCCAGGAAGGTGAGGGTGATCAGCGCCGGCGTGTACGGCAGGTGCGCGCCCCACATCGGCATGAGGAACAGCAGGAAGACGGCGGTCAGCAGCGTGTTGAAGGCGGCGATCCAGAACTGCGCCGCCACGATCTGGCCGAAGGCTTCGCCGAAAGTCTGCACGCGCTGGTGCAGCTGCTCGGCCAGCGGCAGGCGGCGCAGCGGCGTGTGCGACACGGCGGCCAGCGCGCCGACGATCAGCCCCACGTAGGAAAAGAGCAGCCCGTGCAGCCAGGCACGCCCCGCCATGGCCAGCGAACCGGCCTGCGCGCGCAGGTAGTTGGCGATCACGCGCTGGATTTCGGCGGCGCCCTCGGGCAGGTAGGCCGCGATCTCGACCGGCAGCTTGGAGCGCAGCTCGAGCACCGTGCGCGCGGTGTAGTCGAGCAGTTCGCGGTACTGGTCGGGCGCGTCGACGATGTATTCGCGGGCCTGCGACAGCGCCAGCGTGAGCAGCGCGATGGGGCCCAGCAGCACGACGATGACGGCCAGCACGTTGGCCCACCCCTGGGCGCGCGCGGGGCGTTTGTTCAGCGCCGGCATGCGCAGCAGGCCGCCGCCGAGCACGCGGGCGAACCAGCGCGTGGCCAGGAAGCCGATGCACACGCACAGCAACCCCGGCAGCAGGTGTTCCCACATCACCAGCAGCAGCGCCGCCAGCATCAGCAGGTAGCTTGCGACCATCACGCCGCGCGAGGCGGTGGGGCGGTGGATGGGAGCCGCCGTCAGGGCGGGGTTGATGGGTTGCGGCTTCTTGGCCATCCGGGCGGTGCTTGCTCTGCTCAATAAGTGGACGGAGCAGCCGGCGCTCAGCCGACGATCACCGCGGCGCCTTCGCCGCGCGCGGCGATCACGCCGATTTCATGTACCGATTCGCCGGCGGCGCGCAGCGTGGCGGCGCAGGCGGCGGCTTCGGCCGCATCGATCACCACCACCATGCCGATGCCGTTGTTGAAGGTGCGGTTCATCTCGATGTCGTCGATGCCGGCCACCTTCTGCAGCCAGGCGAACAGCTCGGTCTGCGGCCAGCTGCCCTTTTTCAGGTGGGCGGCCGTGCCTTCGGGCAGCACGCGCGGGATGTTCTCGAGCAGGCCGCCGCCGGTGATGTGGGCCAGCGCCTTGATCGGGTGCTTGGCCAGCGCCTCGAGCACGGGCTTCACGTACAGGTGGGTGGGCTCCATCACGGCTTCGCGGAAGGGCTTGCCGTCGAGCGTGGCGGGCAGGTCGGCGCCGGCACGTTCGATCACCTTGCGCACCAGGCTGAAGCCGTTGGAATGCACGCCGGCCGAGGCCAGGCCCAGCACCACGTCGCCAGGCTTCACGTTCTGGCCCGTGAGGATCTTCGACTTCTCGACCGCGCCGACCGCGAAGCCCGCCAGGTCGTACTCGCCGGCCGGGTACATGCCGGGCATTTCGGCGGTTTCGCCGCCGATCAGCGCGCAACCGGAAATTTCGCAGCCGCGGGCGATGCCGCCGATGACGGCGGCGGCCGTTTCCACGTCCAGCTTGCCGCAGGCGAAGTAGTCCAGGAAGAACAGGGGCTCGGCGCCTTGCACCAGCACGTCGTTCACGCTCATGGCCACCAGGTCGATGCCGACCGTGTCGTGCATGTTCCATTCGAACGCCAGCTTGAGCTTGGTGCCCACGCCGTCGGTGCCGCTCACCAGCACCGGCTCCTTGTAGCGCTTGGGCACCTCGAACAGGGCGCCGAAACCGCCGATGCCGGCCAGCACGCCTTCGCGCAGGGTCTTCTTGGCCAGCGGCTTGATGCGGTCGACCAGGGCGTCGCCTGCATCGATGTCGACACCGGCGTCCTTGTAGCTGAGGGGGGTGGGCGTAGGGGAAGTCATGGGTGGTCGAGGTCGGGAAGGACGCGAAAAGCCGCGAAAGGACGCGAAAGAACGCGAATAGTAGGAGCTGAAGGGGTCGCCGGTAACCATGGTGGCCGGCCCGATAGAATTCCTCACGATTTTAAGGGCCCTCGCGGCCCCCTCCATGAACCTTCCCGGGATGAAACAGCTCGCGCTCGATATCGGCATTGCGACGGGCCCCAGCTTCGACGCCTTTTTTGCCGGCCCCAACGAGGCGGCGCTGCGCCATCTGCAAGTGTGGGTGGGCGGCGCCGGCAGCCCTGCGCTGCACTCGCCGGTGCCGACCTATCTGTGGGGCGACGGCGGCAGCGGCAAGACCCATCTGCTCGAATCGGTGCGTGTCGCACTGCGCGAGCAGGGCGCCAGCGTGGGCTGGCTGCACGCCGGCCTGCTGGAGCCGCCCGAGTTCGACGAGCGCTGGGGCGCCGTCCTGCTCGACGACGTGCACCTCTACACCGCCGTGCAGCAGCACGCGGCCTTCAACTGGTTCGTCAACGCACAGACCCTGCAGCGCGGCGTGGTCGCCGCCGGCGCCTTGCCGCCGGCCGACCTGCCGCTGCGCGAAGACCTGCGCACCCGCCTCGGCTGGGGCCATGTCTTCCACCTGCACGTGCTGAGCGAAAGCGAACGCCGCGCGGTGCTGCGCCAGGCCGCCGACGCGCGCGGCGTGATGTTGTCCGACGATGTGCTCGACTACATGCTGCACCGCTTCAGCCGCGACCTCGGCAGCCTGATGGAGCTGCTCACGCAGCTCGACGGCTATGCCCTGCAGACGCAACGCGCGATCACCATTCCGCTGATCCGCTCCATGCTCGAGAACGAATAAAAGAGCGAACAAGGCTTCCAACCAACAATGATCAAGAAATTCATCGACAAGCTGCTCGGCAAGTCCGCCGGCGGCACACAGGGCGCGAGCCGTTTCGGCAAGCGCCAGGAGGTGCCGGCGGAGGTCCACAAGATCGATCCGGCCCTGGTCGACGAACGCGCGAAGAACGTGGTCACCACGCTGCAGCAGGCCGGCTACGAGGCCTACGTGGTGGGCGGCGCGGTGCGCGACCTGCTGCTGGGGCTGCGCCCCAAGGACTTCGACGTGGCCACCAACGCCACGCCCGAGCAGGTGAAGTCGCTGTTTCGCCGCGCCTTCATCATCGGGCGGCGCTTTCGCATCGTGCACGTGGTGTACGGGCGCGGCCGCGAACATGAGGTGATCGAGGTCTCGACCTTCCGCGCCTACATGGACAACACCGCCGCCGAGCAGGTGTCGGGCAACGAGCGCACCAGCAAGGGTGAACTGGCGAGCATGAAGCACGCCGTGGACGCCAGCGGCCGCGTGCTGCGCGACAACGTCTGGGGCCCGCAGGAAGAAGACGCGGCGCGCCGCGACTTCACCGTGAACGCCATGTACTACGACCCGGCCAACCAGGTGGTGGTGGACTATCACAACGGCATCAAGGACGCGCAGAAGCTCACGCTGCGCATGATCGGCGACCCGGCCACGCGCTACCGAGAAGACCCGGTGCGCATCATTCGCGCCATCCGCTTCTCGGCCAAGCTCGCGGCCCTGGGCTTCAAGATGGAAGCCAAGACGGCGGCGCCGCTGATCGAGTCGAGCAAGCTGCTGGCCGACGTGCCGCAGAGTCGCCTGTTCGACGAAATGCTCAAGTTGTTGCAGACCGGCCACGCCATTGCCACCATCGAGCAGCTCAACAAGCTCGGCCTGGTACGCGGCATCTACCCGCTGCTCGACGTGGTGGTGGAGCGCGCCGACCAGCCTTTCGTGAAGGCCGCCCTGCAGGACACCGACCGCCGTGTGGGCGAAGGCAAGCCCGTGGCGCCCAGCTTCCTGCTGGCCTGCGTGCTGTGGGCCGACGTGCGCGACGGCTGGGCCCAGCGCCAGGAAGGCCGCCACGGCCAGCGCGCGCAGCCACCGTTCCCGGCGCTGCAGGACGCCATCGACGACGTGTTCAATTCGCGCATCGGCGACGTGTCGGGCCGCGGCAAGCTGGCCGCCGACATGCGCGAGATCTGGATGATGCAGCCGCGCTTCGACAAGCGCACCGGCTCCACGCCCTACAGCCTGGTCGAGCAGGCGCGCTTTCGTGCCGCCTTCGACTTCATGCGCCTGCGCGCCGACGTGGGCGAGGTGGGCGAGGCGATTGCCGAGTGGTGGCAGGAATTCAGCACCGCCGACGACGTGCGCCGCCAGGACCTGCTGGAGCAGGTGCGCGAAGAGCAGAAGGTGCGCCAGCGTGTGCGCGTGCGCGAGACGGCGCCGCCGCCCAAGGCCCCCGCCAAGCCGCGCGGCGAACCGGCCATGCGCCTGCATGACGCCGACGCCAGCGCCAACTCCGAGACCGAGCAGGACGACGAGCTGGAAGTCGAAGCCGGCGCCGTGCCGCCCGATGGCGAAGCCGTGCCGCGCAAGCGCCGGCGCCGCCGCAAGCCGCGTCCCGCGGGAGGTGGCAGTGGCGGTGGTGAGGGCGGCGGGAGCGCCGAAGGCGCATGAGCGCGTCCGACAAGCCGAAGGACGGCAAGAAAAGCATCGCCCCCCAGGGGAAACCGTCGCGTGAAGCAGCCGGCAAGCCGGCGGGCGCACGGCCTGCGGGTGCGAAGTCCGCGGGCGCCAAGCCTGCAGGAATCAAGCCCGCAGGAGCTAAACCCGCAGGACTTAAACCTGCGGGTGCCAAGCCCGCGGGTGCCCGGGGCGCGCCGCCTGCGCGCCGCGCGCCCAGCCGGGGCCCCAGCCGCGTGCGCGAGGACTATCCGACCGTGCAGGCCTTCGTCGCCATCGGCGCCAACCTCGGCGACGCCGAAGCGGCCGTCAAGGCGGCCATGGACGCGCTGGGCGCATTGCAGCGCACGCAGGTCACGGCCCGCTCGTCGCTCTATCGCAGCGCGCCGGTCGATGCCACCGGCCCCGATTTCATCAATGCCGTGGTGGCCCTGCGCACCGGCCTGGACGCCGAGCAGCTGCTCATCGCCATGCAGCGCCTGGAGACGCAGGCCGGCCGCGAGCGGCCGTTCCCCAATGCGCCGCGCACGCTCGATCTCGACTTGCTGATGCACGGCAACTCGGTGATCGACACGCCCACGCTGACCCTGCCGCACCCGCGCATGCGCGAGCGCGCCTTCGTGCTCAAGCCGCTGGCCGAGATCGCACCCGACAAGGTGCCGCGCGTGGCGCTGTCGCGCGTGTCGGGCCAGGTCATCGAACGCATCCGGAACTGAGCGCCGTCGACGATCGGCCGCACGGCGGGAACCCCGCCGGCGCGGTGCGGGTTCGCCCTCCCATTACACTTGTGCGGTTTTTCACGACCCTGTCACACGCCTGTGGCAGGGCGAGACCCGAGATTCCAGGAGAGCGCCATGTTCGGCAAGCTGCTGCCCCGCGAGGGGAATTTTTTTGAGATGTTCAACCAGCACGCCGAGCGCATCGTCGAGGCGGCGCGCGCGTTCGAGCAACTGGTGGCCAACTACAGCGACGTGCACCTGCGCGAGCAGTACAACCGCGACGTCGACAACGCCGAGCGCGCGGCCGACCGCGTGACGCACGACGTCAACCGGCTGATCCACAAAACCTTCATCACGCCCATCGACCGCGAGCAGATCCACAAGCTCATCAACACGATGGACGACGTGGCCGACCTGATCCAGGACTCGGCCGAGACCATGGCGCTGTACGACGTGCGCCACATGACCGACGAGATCGTGCGCCTCACGGCCCTGAGCGTGAAGTGCTGCGACCGCCTGAAGGACGCCGTGAAGTTCCTCGGCAAGATCGCCGACCCGGCCGTGGCCGAGGCCACGCTGAAGACCTGCGAGGAAATCGACCGCCTCGAGTCGGACGCCGACCGCGTGATGCGCAGCGCCATGAGCAAGCTGTTCCGCGAGGAGCCCGACGTGCGCGAGGTGATCAAGCTCAAGGCGATCTACGAGTTGCTCGAGACGATCACCGACAAGTGCGAGGACGTGGCCAACGTGATCGAGGGCATCGTCCTCGAGAATTCCTGAGCGGGTAGCGACCGATGGCAACGGTACAGGTCGCCCTCTGGGTGGTGGTGGTGCTGGTCGCGCTGGCGATCCTGTTCGACTTCATGAACGGGTTCCACGACGCCGCCAATTCGATTGCGACGGTGGTCTCCACCGGGGTGCTCAAGCCCGGGCAGGCCGTGGTGTTCGCGGCCTTCTTCAACCTGGTCGCGATCTTCATCTTCCACCTGAGCGTGGCCGCCACCGTGGGCAAGGGCATCGCCCAGCCCGGGGTGGTCGACGTGCACGTGGTGTTCGGCGCGCTGGTGGGTGCCATCAGCTGGAACCTGGTCACCTGGTACTACGGCATTCCGAGCAGCTCGTCGCACGCGCTGATCGGCGGCATCGTGGGCGCGGTGATCTCCAAGACCGGCACCGCCGGCCTCGTGGCTTCCGGCATCTGGAAGACGGTGGCGTTCATCTTCGTGTCGCCGCTGCTGGGCTTCCTGCTGGGCTCGATGATGATGGTCGTGGTGGCCTGGGGCTTCCGGCGCGCCACGCCGTCGCGCGTGGACCGCTGGTTCCGCCGGCTGCAGCTGGTGTCCGCGGGCGCGTACAGCCTGGGCCACGGCGGTAACGACGCACAGAAGACCATCGGCATCATCTGGATGCTGCTGATCGCCACCGGCTACGCCTCGGCCAGCGACGCGAACCCGCCGACCTGGACCATCGTGAGCTGCTACGCCGCGATTGCGCTGGGCACCATGTTCGGCGGCTGGCGCATCGTGAAGACGATGGGCCAGAAGATCACCAAGCTCAAGCCCGTGGGCGGCTTCTGCGCCGAGACGGGCGGGGCGCTGACGCTGTTCCTGGCCACCGCGCTGGGCATTCCGGTGTCGACCACCCACACCATCACCGGCGCCATCGTCGGCGTGGGCTCCACGCAGCGCGCGAGCGCGGTGCGCTGGGGCGTGGCGGGCAACATCGTGTGGGCCTGGATCTTCACGATCCCGGCCTCGGCTTTCGTGGCGGCGATTGCCTACTGGATCAGCCTGCAGGTCTTCTAAAGACCTTCGCCGGTGCTGATCGGGGCCGATCGCGGCCCATCCGCTACTGCGAAATCTTCCGGCCCTCTTCGATCTGGTGCTCGAAGTAGCGCTGGAAGCTGAACACGATGCTGGCCATCAGGATCGTGCTGCCGAAGAACAGGGCCAGCACCACCGCGCCGATGGTGAACCAGTTCGTCTGGCCGGGCGCCGCGTCTTCCGGCGCGCTCGTGTTGAAGCGGGCATTCCATTTCTCGGGCGTCATCAGCCCGTAGACGATGGCCATCAAGGCGCAGCCTGCGATGGTGAAGCCCAGCAGCGGAATCAGCGCCCAGCTCAGGCCGTCGTCCACGCCGTACATGCGCACGCGCTCGATGCCGTAGACGCCCAGCGCCGTCGGAATCGGCAGCAGCCAGCCGAGCCAGTCGCCCATGCCTCGCAGGTAGAAGCGGTGCAGGCCGAGCGGGCCGCCCAGGAAGGAGAGCCAGGCGGCGGTGGTCTTGTTTTTCATTCGGGAATCAGTCGGTGCCATTCGGCGTCATTCGGCTTCATTCGGGTTTGGTGGTGCTGCCTTCGCCGAGCATCTTTTCCATCAGCACGACGTCGCGCCATTCGCCGAACTTCCAGCCGCAGTCTTTCAGCACGCCCACGTGCGTGAAGCCCTGGCTGCGGTGCACGCCGACGGAGCCGGCGTTGGCCGAGTCGCCGATCACCGCGATCAGCTTGCGCACGCCCACCGCTTCGGCGGCCTGCGACAGCGCTGCCAGCAGCTTGGCGCCCAGACCCTTGCCGCGCGCTGACTCCGACATGTAGATCGAGTCCTCGGCCGAAAAACGGTAGGCCGGGCGCGGCTTGAACCAGTTGCAGTAGGCAAAACCCAACACTTCGCCATTTTCTTCGGCCACGAAATACGGCAGATTTTTGGCCAGTACGTCGGCGCGGCGGGCGGCCATGTCGGTGGGGGAAGGAGGCTCCGTTTCGAAGGTGCCGGTGCCGTGCAGCACGTGGTGGGCGTAGATGGCGGTGATGGCTGCAACGTCTTCGTCGCGACTGGGGCGCAGGGTGAGGGGCATGCGGATGAAAGCAGGTGGCGCGAGGCCGAAATTCGGAGGAAACGCTTGTCGGGCTATAATCGCGGGCTTTTCAGCGTGTCGCTGGCCGGGTGGCCATGTCGCGTGTCTCGACGCTGGAAGAACATTGTGAGCGGGCCTCTTCTTCATCCATAAGGCCTGCTGACCACCCAAGGATAAATCATGGTCGTCATTCGACTCTCCCGCGGCGGCTCCAAAGGCCGTCCGTTCTTCAACATCGTCGTGTCGGACAAGCGCGTTCGCCGCGATGGCCGTTTCATCGAGCGCCTGGGTTTCTACAACCCGACCGCCAAGGAAAACGAAGAAAGCATCCGTATCGCCCAGGACCGCCTGGCGTACTGGAAGAGCGTCGGCGCACAAGCTTCGCCCACCGTTCTGCGCATCATCAAGCAAGCTGCTTCGGCAGCTCCCAAGGCGGCGGCTTAAGCCGGCCGCACGGCGATGTTGCCTGCCCTCGAAACCGCCGAATTGCCGGCGGACGCGATTGAAGTAGGGCGCATCGCCGATGCCTGGGGCATCAAGGGCTGGTTCAAGGTCCTGCCCCACAGCGCCCAACCCGAGGCGCTCTTTTCTTCCAAGCGTTGGTTCCTGCAGGCTCCCGGAGCCTCGGCAAGCAGCGCTTTCAGGCTCGCGATCCGCGAAGCCAAAGAACATTCCGACTGCATCGTCGCCACGTCCGACGACGTGCCCGATCGCAATGCGGCCGAAGCATTGCGCGGCGCGCGCGTGTTCGTGCCGCGCTCGAGCTTCCCCACGGCCGGCGACGACGAGTACTACTGGGTCGACCTGATCGGCCTGTCGGTGGTCAACCGCGAAGGCGTCGTGCTCGGCGCGGTGCGCGAGCTGCTCGCCACCGGCCCGCAGACCACGCTGGTGCTCACTGCCGAGCAAGACGGCAAGGCCATCGAGCGCATGGTGCCTTTCGTCTCGGTCTTCGTCGACAAGGTCGACCTGCCCGGCCGCCTGATCACGGTCGACTGGCAACCCGAATACTGACCGGCGACCGCGCGGCATGCGCTTCGACGTTCTCACGCTGTTTCCCGAGCTGTTCGCGCCTTTCATGGCCAGCGGCGTGACGCGCCGTGCCTACGAATCGAAGCAGGTCGAGGTCGTGCTGTGGAATCCGCGCGACTTTGCGCAGGGCAACTACAAGCGCGTGGACGACCGGCCGTTCGGCGGCGGGCCCGGCATGGTCATGATGGCCGAGCCCTTGTCCGACTGCCTCGATGCGGCGCTCGCGGCACGCGGCTCGCAGGCGCCCGTCGTGTTGTTCTCGCCCATCGGCGAGGCGCTGCGGCACGAGGCGGTCGAACGCTGGTCGGCCAGCGAAGGCGCGGTGCTGGTCTGCGGCCGCTATGAAGGCATCGACCAGCGTTTCATCGACACCCGCGTTACCCACCAGATCAGCCTCGGCGACTTCGTGCTGTCCGGTGGCGAAATCGCGGCCATGGCGCTGCTCGACGCCGTGGCGCGCCTGCAGCCCGGCGTGCTCGGCGACGAGGCCAGCCACGTGCAGGACAGCTTCAATCCTGCGCTGGACGGCCTGCTCGACTG
Source organism: Variovorax sp. OK212 (assembly GCF_900112425.1). Taxonomy (GTDB): domain Bacteria; phylum Pseudomonadota; class Gammaproteobacteria; order Burkholderiales; family Burkholderiaceae_C; genus Variovorax. Next base: position 1,055,756 of record NZ_FOLP01000001.1, read on the forward strand.
CCCGCACTACACGCGGCCCGAGCAGTGGAACGGGCAGGGCGTGCCGGCGCCGCTGCTCTCGGGCCACCATGCGCAGATCGAGCGCTGGCGGCGCGACCAGCGCCTGGCCATCTCGGCCGCGCGGCGGCCGGAACTGATCGACGCAGCCCGTGCAGCGGGCCGTCTTGGCAAGGCCGATGAGGCCGCGCTGAAAAAAAAGCTATAATCGGCGGTTCCCCGATCCTCTGCCCGGCCGCGCCGGTCTCTTCAGCGATCCGTCGTTGAAAGCCCAAGGCGCCTTTTGTGTAGCCCGACACGATCGACTATCAGGAAATCATGAACCTCATCCAGACCCTCGAGCAGGAAGAAATTTCCCGCCTCGGCAAGACCATTCCCGATTTCATGCCTGGTGACACGGTCATCGTCAGCGTGAACGTCGTCGAAGGCACCCGCAAGCGCGTGCAGGCCTACGAAGGCGTCGTGATCGCCAAGCGCAACCGTGGCCTCAACAGCGGCTTCACCGTGCGCAAGATCTCCAGCGGCGAAGGCGTGGAACGTACGTTCCAGACCTACAGCCCGCTGATCGCCGGCATCGAAGTCAAGCGCCGTGGCGATGTGCGTCGCGCCAAGCTGTACTACCTGCGTGAACGCAGCGGCCGCTCGGCACGTATCAAGGAAAAGCTGCCGAGCAAGTCGACGGCTGCTGCCAAGTAAGCAGTCCTGTCGTGCACAAAAAGCCGCCGCTCTGGCGGCTTTTTGCATTGGCGCTGCGCACGGCACCGAACGCCAAAAGACAGCGCCGCATTTTTACGCTCTACTCCCTACCTGTCCCGCCCGCGGGCCGCTTCCTCTCTTGACCCACACCGCCGCCGCCGCCATGCAACCCGTTCCCGTCGAACCCGTCAATGCCGTGGTGCCGCCCACGCTGCTGCAGTTCGACCCGCGCGAGGCGCCGTTCGTGGACGGCAGCGACGGCTTGCCCGCGGTAGCGGCCGACCAGCTGACGGCGCAGGCCCTGCGCGCACGATTCGCCACGCCGCCGGCGTGGACCCCCGAGCTGCGCCGCGAGCCCAACATGGTCGACCGCCCGCCCGCGCTGGCCGCCGTGCTGGTGCCGATCGTGCAACGCCCGCAGGGTGCGACCGTGCTGCTGACCGAGCGCACCACGCACCTGTCGAACCACTCGGGGCAGGTCGCGTTTCCGGGCGGCCGTGTCGATCCGGAAGACGCCAACATCGCCGCGGCCGCACTGCGCGAGGCGTGGGAGGAGGTCGGTCTTTCGGCGCAGTACATCGAAGTGCTGGGCAGCCTTCCGACCTACACCACGGTGACTTCGTTCATCGTGACGCCGGTGGTCGCGCTGGTGCAGCCCGACTTCGAGCTCACCATCAATCCCTATGAGGTGGCCGAGGCCTTCGAGGTGCCGCTGGCCTGGCTCATGGACCCCGCCAACCACCGCCGCCATTCCGTGAGCGCGGTCGACGGCCGCCGGCGCGAGTGGTATTCGATGCCCTACCAGGACGGGCCCGACGAACGCTTCGTCTGGGGCGCGACGGCCGGCATGCTGCGCAATCTCTACCGCTTCCTCGCCGCCTGAGTCTCTTGCGAACGGCGCCTGAACCTTCAAGCGCTCTCGCTATCATCGAAGGATGAGCTTCTTTGCCATCCTGTGCGCGTTGCTGATCGAGCAGGTGCGCCCGCTGGGCCCGCGCAATCCCGTGTACGGCGGTGTCCTGGCGTGGACGCGCTGGACCAGCCGCAACTTCGACGCGGGCAAGCCGCATCACGGATGGATCGCCTGGGGCCTCGCGGTGTTCGTGCCAACCCTTCTTTCGCTGGGCATCCACTGGCTGCTGGTGCTCACGCTCGGCCTTCCTTTTGCGGTGCTCTGGAGCATCGCGGTGCTCTACGTCACGCTCGGCTTCCGGCAGTTCAGCCACCACTTCACCGACATCCGCGACGCGCTCGACGAACGCGACGAGCCGCTCGCGCGCTCGCTGCTCGCGCACTGGCAGGGTGTGGATGCGGCCGATCTGCCGCGCAGCGAAATCGTGCGCCATGTCATCGAGCATTCGGTGATCGCCGCGCACCGCCACGTGTTCGGCGTGCTGGCATGGTTCTCGATCGTCGCGGCCATCGGCCTGGGTCCCGCGGGCGCGGTGTTCTACCGCATGAGCGAATTCGTCTCGCGCTACTGGGCGCACAAGAACGGCGCCGCGCTGCAGCCCTCGAGCGCTTCCGCGCAGGAGGCCGCGGACCGCGCATGGCATGCGATCGACTGGCTGCCCGCGCGCATCACCGCGCTCGGCTTCGCGGTGGTCGGCAGCTTCGAAGAGGCGATCGATTGCTGGCGCAACGACGCGCAGCGCTTTCCCAACGAGAACGACGGCGTGATCCTCGCGGCCACGTCGGGCGCGGTGAACGTGCGCCTTGGCGGCGGTTCGCTGCGGCCGATCCCGGTGGCCGACCCGCTGCCCCGTGCCCAGGCCGGCGAACCGGTGGCCGACGGCAGCCGCTTCGACAGCGGCAGCACGCCCGGCCGGGAGCCCGAGCCCGCCCACTTGCGCAGCGTCGTGGGCCTGGTCTGGCGTTCGGTCGTGATGTGGATGGTGCTGCTGGCCTTGCTCACGCTGGCTCGCCTGCTGGGCTGAGCGAAGGAACAACCCCATGACCCACCCCGTGCCGGCTTTCTGGAGCCCGCGCATCGCCGCGCTCGAGCCCTACGTGCCCGGCGAGCAGCCGCGCATCGCCAACCTCGTCAAGCTCAACACCAACGAGAACCCGTACCCGCCGTCGCCCGTCGCGGTCGAGGCCATCCGGCGTGCCGCCGAGAGCGGCCTGGAGCTCTATCCCGACCCGACCTCGCTCGCGCTGCGCGAAGCGGTCGCGCGCCGGCACGGTCTCCAGCCCGAGCAGGTGTTTGCCGGCAACGGCTCCGACGAAGTCCTTGCGCACGCCTTCTTCGCGTTCTTCCAGCAAGCCGAGCCGCTGCTGATGCCCGACGTGAGCTACAGCTTCTACAAGGTCTATGCGCAGATCTACGGCATCGCCTGCGAGCTGCAGCCGGTGGACGAGGGCCTGCGCATCGACGTCGACGCCATCGCGGCGCGTGCCCGCAACGGCTGCGCGGGCATCGTGATCGCCAACCCGAACGCGCCGACCGGCATCGGCCTGCCGCTCGCGCGCATCGAGCAACTGCTCGACGCTTGCCCCGACCGCGTGGTGCTGGTCGACGAGGCCTATGTCGATTTCGGCGGCCAGAGCGCGCTGCCGCTGGTCCACAGGTATCCCAACTTGCTGGTGGTGCAGACCCTCTCCAAGGCGCACGCACTGGCCGGCCTGCGTGTCGGCTTTGCCTGCGGCCAGTCGCACCTGATCGACGCGCTCGTGCGCGTCAAGGACAGCTTCAATTCCTACCCGATCGACCGGCTGGCCTCGGCCGGTGCGGTGGCCTCGCTGGACGACGAGGCGTGGTTCCGCAGCACCTGCGCCAAGATCGCCGACACCCGAGAAGGCCTCGTGCTGCAACTTGAAGACCTGGGCTTCGAGGTGCTGCCTTCGCAGACCAATTTCGTTTTCGCGCGCCATCCGCAGCGCGATGCCGCCGAGCTGGCGGCGCTGCTGCGCGAGCGCGCGGTGCTGGTGCGGCACTTCAAGCAGCCGCGCATCGCGCAGTACCTGCGCATCAGCATCGGCACGCGCGAGCAATGCAGCCTGCTGGTGCAGCACCTGCAGGACATTCTTGACCCCGCCTCCTGAAAGACCCCCGGCAATGACCACCCCCGACTCCGATCCGCGCGCAGCGGCCTGTGCAGGCTTCTGGCAAGCGGTGAGTGCCGAGATCGACAACTTGCGCACGCTGCCGGCCCACGACCTGGTGCAAGCGCTCAACGCGTTGCTGCAGCCCCTCTTTCCGCGGCTGGCTGCCGAGGTGGCCGGAGATCCGCCCGCCTTCAAGCTCGTGCTGACCGCGCATGGCTCGATGGACGACTTCGGCGACGTGATGGCGCTGGCGCAGAGCAGCCCCGCGCTCGCCCCGATCGAGGTGGAGGCCTTCCGCCAGCGCGCGAACGACAGTTTCGCGATCCGCATGGACGGCTTCGAGCTGGCGAGCGCCGACATTCTTGTGAAGCACGAACCGTACGACGGCCTGGTGGCGCTGGAAATCGGCTTCGCCAAGCCGATTCCCATGGACATGCAGGACCACGCGCGCCACATGAGCCTCATCATGCTCGACCACATCCTGGGCGAGTACGACACCGCGGTGAAGGTCGGTCCGGTCGACTATGTCGATGCGGGCGACAGCGAGGGTTTCGACGGCGTGCCGCTCGATGGCTTCGCGCCCGTGTTCGATGCCTTCTGGCGCGACGACCTTGGCCACACCGGTGTGTTCCCCATGGGCGAGCACGCCTGGTCGGGCCTGAGCGCCACGCGCGAGGCTGCGGACGGCAGCGAGGTCGAGGTGGTCGTGATGCGCAACGACTCCGCCACCGCGCTGCTGGGCCGCGCAGACCTCGGCCACCGGCTGTCGGCGGCGATGCCGGTGGAGTCGGGCGAGGAGCTGGAAGAGGCCCGCCTCTACGAAGACCGGCTGACCGCGCTGCTGCAGAAACACGAAGAAGGCTGCTGCACGCACGTCGTGCTGGAGGAGGGCGTTCGCACCGTTCACTTCCAGGTGGCCGATGAGGCTGCAGCGATCACGCACGCGCAATCGCTGCAGGAAGACATGGACCTGCCGGTGACGCTGGACCTGGTGTTCGACCCGACGTGGAGGTCGTACCGGATCTGGCTGCGCTGAAGCGCGGCCTCAGTACCGCTTCTGGCTGAGCTCGGCGAACAGCTCGCCGTAGATCTTGTAGCGGCTCGGGCTGATGGCACCGGGCGCGCCGGCCGTTCCCACGTTCGCGATCACGCCGCAGCCCGGCTCGTGCAGGTGCGTGCAGTTGTAGAACTTGCAGTCGCCCATGTGCTCGGCGATGTCGGGCATCAGGCCGGCGAGCTGCATCGGCTCGATGTGGTTCAGGCCGAATTCCTGGAAGCCCGGCGAGTCGATCAGGCCCGTGGTGCGGGCTGCGTCGATCCAGTACCAGGTGGTGCTCGTGGTCGTGTGCTTGCCTGAATTCAGCGCCTGCGAGATCTCCTGCGTGAACGCGGTGGCGCCGGGCACCAGCAGGTTGGTCAACGTGCTCTTGCCCGCGCCCGACGGCCCGAGCACCAGCGTCGACTTGCCGGCGAGCAGCTTCATCAGCGACGCGTAGTCGGCTTCGCCCGAGGCCTTGAGCGACAGCGGCAGCACGCCGTGGTGCATGCGCCGGTAGGGCGCCAGCTTGGTCCAGGCGCGCTCGAAGGGCTCGACCAGGTCGCTCTTGTTGAGCGCAATGATCGGCGTGATGCGTTCGGCTTCGGCCGCGATCAGCGCGCGCGCCAACTGGTGTTCGGAGAACTCCGGCTCGGCCGCGATGAGGATCAGCACGTGGTCGAGGTTGGCCGCGAACGACTTGGTGCGGATCTCGTCCTGCCGGTAGAACAGGTTGCGCCGCGGCAGCACCTGCTCGATGGTGCCTTCGTCCTCGCTGGCCTGCCAGTGCACGCGGTCGCCGACCACGGCCTGGCTCTTCTTGCCGCGCGGATGGCAGATGCGCCGTTCGCCGTCGGGCGTCTCGACGATGCAGTGGCGCCCGTGGCTGGCAATGACCAGGCCTTCCTGGAGGTTCTTCGCGGCGGTGGCCGCGGAAGCGGCGGCGCGGCCCGGCTTAGCCAAGGGCGTGTTCCGTCATGCGGCGGCGCCGGGGGCGGCGACCAGTGCGTCGGCCTGACGGGCGCAGTCGAAGTCGGTGACCGAGAGGCCGCCCACGTCGTGCGTGTTGAAGCGCACCACGCAGCGGTTGTAGTGCACCGACAGGTCGGGGTGGTGGTCTTGCGTGTGCGCCACGAAGGCCAGCGCGTTCACGAAGGCGATGGTCTCGAAGTAGTTGGCGAAGGTGAAGGTCTTCTCGACGGCGACGTCTGCGCCGTCGCCGGTGAGCTTCCAGCCGTCGAGGCGCGCCAGGCTCGCCACGATCTCGGTGGCGCTCAGCGCCTTGCGGGGAGGAAGATTCTTCCAGTCTTTGGGCTTGAACATGCTGCTCATGGTGGGCTGCTTTGGAGGTGAGGGGTCATGCCGCGGCCATGTGGGCCAGGCGCTCGGATATGGGAGGGTGCGAGTAGTAGAACTTGACGAACACGGGGTCGGGCGTGAGGGTGGCGCCGTTGTCCTTGTACAGCTTGAGCAGCGCAGCCGAAAGTGCGGTGCTGCTGGTTTGCGCCACTGCGTAGGTGTCGGCTTCGAATTCGTTCTTGCGCGACAGCTGCGAGAACATCGGAGCGATGAAGAAGCTGAAAACCGGCACGGCCAGCATGAACAGGAGCAGCGCCAGGGCATTGTTCGGGGCCGTCATGTCGGGCCGCACACCCAGCCCCGCATAGAACCAGACCTGTGTCGAAACCCAGCCCAGCAGTGCGAATGCCGGCAGGTTCAGAAGACATGTCATCACGAGGCTTTTCCAGAGATGCCGGTGCTTGAGGTGGCCCAGCTCGTGTGCCAGCACAGCTTCCATCTCGGCGGCGTCCAGTTGGCTCAGCAGCGTGTCGTAGAACACCACGCGTTTACTGACGCCGAAACCGGTGAAGTAGGCATTGGCGTGCGCGCTGCGCGTGCTGCCGTCCATCACGAACAACCCCTTGAATGCAAAGCCGCAGCGCTTCAGGAGGGCCATCACGCGCGTTTGCAGCACGGGGTCGTCGAGCGGGGTGAACTTGTTGAACCAAGGGGCGATGAAGAGGGGATAGATCACCTGCAACAGCAGCAGAAAGAACGTGAGCGCGCCCCAGGCCCACAGCCACCACATCGGGCCGGCCGCGGCCATCAGCCACAGGATCAGTGCTGCGAACGGGAGGCCCAGGGCCGCGCCCACCACGGTCCACTTGGCCGTATCCAGCAGCCAGAGCTTGACGGTCATCCGGTTGAAGCCAAAGCTCTCTTCGAGCTTGAAGATCCGCCAGAGCGAAAAGGGAAGTCCGAGCAGGCCGCCGATGGCCGCAAAGGAGGCGATGAGCACAATCTGCTGCAGCATCCCACCGCCCATCCAGGCCAGCAGGAGCTTGTTGAGCAAGTCGAGTCCGCCAAGCAACGTCCAGCCTAGAAGTATTGCTGCGCTGACGGCCATCTCGATGATGTTGAGCCGGGTCTTGGCGGCGGTGTAGTCGGCAGCCCTCTGGTGCGCAGCCAGCGTGATGCTCTGCGCAAAACCGGCCGGCACGGCGGCGCGATGCCGTGCCACATGGCGCATCTGCCTGGATGCCAGCCAGAACTCCACGATCAAGCCCGCAACCAGCGCAATGGCGAAAGCTGCAGTAAAGATGAGCGAATAGGACATAAGGCGGCGAGTTTAGCCCTCGGTATCTGGCGCCGCAGCCCTTCGACGACAATCCTGCGATGCCTGAATCCCTCGACCCGACGCCCCCGGCCGCAGTGCCGACCCTGAAGAAAAGCGACCAGAACCTGGTCTGGCTCGACTGCGAAATGAGCGGCCTGGACCCTGAAAAGGAGTTCCTGCTCGAAATCGCCGTGGTCGTGACGGGCCCCGACCTCACGCCCCGCATCGACGGCCCGGTGCTCGTCATTCACCAGAGCGACGCCGTGCTCGACGCCATGGACGCCTGGAACAAGGGCACCCACGGCCGCAGCGGCCTGATCGACAAGGTCAAGGCCTCCACGCTGGACGAAGCCGCCGCCGAGCAGCAGCTGCTGGAATTCATCGCCAAGTACATCCCCCGCAGCGGCTCGCCGATGTGCGGCAACACCATCGGGCAGGACCGGCGCTTCCTGGTCAAGTTCATGCCCAAGCTGGAAGCGTATTTCCACTACCGCAACCTCGACGTCAGCACGCTGAAGGAGCTGGCCAAGCGCTGGAAACCCACGGCCTACAACAGCTTCAAGAAGCAGCAGGCGCACACCGCGCTGGCCGATGTGCACGAGTCCATCGAGGAACTGGCGCACTACCGCGAGACCTTCCTGCGTCTCGTGGATTGAGTTGGCCTGCAGGCTGTGAAGCAAGTCACAGCCTGCGCGAGGAATGGGATTAGGTAAAAACCCGAATCCATGCCATAATCGCAGGCTTCGCTGATCGGACAGGTATTTCAAGTCCGGCCAGCGTCTCTTGCATCTCCCTATCTTGCACACCGCGCCCGATCGCATTCGCTGATCAAAAAGGGCCGCAGCCTCAGGCGTCAGCCGGAAGCTGAAATGTCGTTGGATGGTTGATGTTTTTAACCACCAACGGGGCGCCTGCCTACGGCAGCGCTCGCGTTTGAGATTGATATTCATGACCGACGCTTTTGAAGCGCAGGGCGAGTTCGCGCCTGTGCAATCCGCTACCCATAACGAATTCACCGCTGTTTCGGACACCGTGTCCGAAGCGCCCATCCTCGAGGCGCTGGATGCAGCCGCTCCCGAAGTGGCAGCCGCTGAAGAACCCGCCAAGCCCAACGGCTTCATCCAACTGGGCCTCGCACCCGAGCTGATCGCCGCCGTGGCCGACCTGGGCTTCACCCAGCCGACCACCGTGCAAGACAAGGTGATCCCGCTCGCCATGGGCGGCGAAGCCGGCCAGGACGGCAAGGCCCGTTTTGTCGACCTGATGGTCTCCAGCCAGACCGGTTCGGGCAAGACCGCAGCCTTCCTGCTGCCCGTGCTGCACACGCTGCTGAAGCGCCAGGCCGAAGCCGAAGCCGAAGCCAAGGCCGAGTTCCAGCGCCTGGCCGCCGAAGCCGCTGCCCGCGGCGAAGCTGTGCCGAAGAAGCCCAAGCGCAAGGACCCGACCAACGCGCGCCACTTCAAGGCCGCCACCCCCGGCGCCCTGATCCTGTGCCCGACGCGCGAACTCGCGCAGCAGGTTGCGCACGACGCCATCGAACTGGTTCGCCATTGCCGCGGCCTGCGCATCGCCAACGTGGTGGGCGGCATGCCTTACCAGCTGCAGATCGCCAAGCTGCAGAACGCCGACCTCGTGGTCGCCACGCCCGGCCGCCTGCTCGACCTGCAACGCTCGCAACAGCTCAAGCTCGACCAGGTCAAGTTCCTGGTCGTCGACGAAGCCGACCGCATGCTCGACCTGGGCTTCTCGGACGACCTGGCCGAAGTCAACCAGCTCACCATCGAGCGCCAGCAGACGATGATGTTCAGCGCCACCTTCGCGCCGCGCATCCAGCAGCTGGCCCAGCGCGTGATGCGCGAGCCGCAGCGCGTGACCATCGACAGCCCGCAAGAAAAGCACGCCAACATCAAGCAGGTGCTGTTCTGGGCCGACAACAGCCAGCACAAGCGCAAGCTGCTGGACCACTGGCTGCGTGACACCACCATCAACCAGGCCATCGTGTTCGCGAGCACGCAAGTCGAGTGCGACGGCCTCGCCAACGACCTGCAGCAAGACGGCTTCAGCGCCGTGGCGCTGCACGGCGCCCTGAGCCAGGGCCTGCGCAACCGCCGCCTGATGGCGCTGCGCCAGGGCCAGGTGCAGATCCTGGTGGCCACCGACGTTGCCGCCCGCGGCATCGACGTGCCGACCATCACCCACGTTTTCAACTTCGGCCTGCCGATGAAGGCCGAGGACTACACCCACCGCATCGGCCGCACCGGCCGTGCCGGCCGCGACGGCATCGCCGTCACGTTTGCCGAGTTCCGCGATCGCCGCAAGATCATGGACATCGAGCATTACAGCCGCCAGCAATTCCAGGCGGAAGTGGTGCCGGGCATGGAGCCGCAACAGCGCATGCCGCAATCGCGCCCGCCGCAAGGCGAGTTCCGCGGCGGCCGCGGCGACAACCATTCGCGTGACCGCAAGTTCGGCGGCGGCGGCGGCGGTCATCGCGGCGGCAATGCCGGCGGCTTCGGCGGCGGCAACAACAACTACGCAGGCGCCAGTGGCTTCAACGACCGCGGTTCGCGTCCCCCGGCACCGCGCGGCGGTGGCTTCGGCGGCCAGGGCCACGGCCATGGCGGCGGTCACAACGCCGGCTTCGGCGGCGGCCGTGACGAAGGCGGCAACGGCGGCGGCTACGGTCGCAAGCCGGGCTGGGGCGACAACGCCCCGCGCGGCGGCGGCAACGGCGGTGGCCGTGACTTCGCTCCGCGTGAAGGCTTCGCTCCCCGCGAAGGTTTCGCACCGCGTGAAGGCTTCGCGCCCCGCGGCAATGGCGCAGGCCATGGCGGCCCGGGCAAGGTGTTCGTGCCCCGCGACGCGCAAAAGCGTTCGTTCAAGCCCAGCCGCTGATCCCCGGCCAGCGGCCTGACAGCCGCCTCGCCCCTCGAAAGCCCGCGCTTCTCACGAACGCGGGCTTTTTCATTTCGGGTTTCCGAGCAGCAGCGTATCGACCGATTTTGGTTGACACCTGAATCGATGAAAAGTAATGTAATAGCGCATTGCTTCCCCGGGTCCGTCCTGCGGCCGCCGGTTAATCGACACCTGCTTTTCGACTTTCGACATGAAAATTGCGATTCTTGGGGGTGGTCATGGCGCCTACGCGGCCGCCGCCGACCTGTCTGAAACCGGCCACGAGGTGCGCCTGTGGCGCCGCGACGCCGCCGCGCTGGAGCCCGTCGTCCGCGCCGGCGCGATCACGCTGAAAGACGCCGCCGGTGCCCGCGAAGTCCCCCTCGCGCTGGCTACCGCCGACATCGGCGCCGCCCTGAAGGGCGCCGAGCTGATCGTCATCCCCACGCCCGCCATCGCCCAGCACGACATCGCGCTCGCGATGGCGCCGCACCTCGCCGACGGCCAGGTCGTGTTCCTGCCGCCGGGCACCTTCGGCAGCTACGTGATGGCAAGAACGGTGAAAGAGGCAGGCAGCCGCGCCGACGTCGCCTGGGCCGAGACCGGCACCTTGCCCTACCTGGCGCGCAAGCACGGCGAGCGCGAGGTGAACGTCACCATCCGCGCCATCCGCCTGCCCACCGGCGTGTACCCGGCGCGCAAGGAGGCGCAGGCCATCGAGGTGATCCGCAAGGCCTATCCGGCCGTGCACGGCTGCGGCGATGCGCTTTCGGGCGCGTTGATGAATGCCGGCCCCGTCATCCACCCGCCGCTGATGGTGATGAACGCCGCGCCGCTGCAACACTTCGAGCGCTGGGACATCCACAACGAAGGCACGCAGCGCGCCGTGCGCGACGTGACCGACCGGCTCGACCAGGAACGCATGGCCGTGCGCGAAGCCTTCGGGCAGGGCGCGCCGCACTATCCGCTGGCCGACCACTACAACAACGACCAGTGGATGTACGGCGACGCGCACAAGCAGCTCGTGAAGTCGGGCGACTGGCGCGAGAACATCGACCTGCACACGCACCGCTACATCACCGAGGACACCGAGCTCGGCCTGGCCTTCCTGGCCTCGGCCGCGCGCCATGCGGGCGTGGACGCGCCCATCGCGCACGGCCTGCTGGCCATCGTCGGCGGCTTCCTGGGCCGCGACCTGCGCCGCGGACCTCGCACGTTCGAAAGCCTGGGCCTGGCCGACCTGAGCGCCGCCCAGTTCAAGCAGAGGCTGCACGATGGCGAATGACGCTGCGCTGCCGCGCTTCGCGGCCGTCGGCGCGGGCCGCATGGGGCGTGGCATCGCCATCGCGTTCGCCTATGCCGGGCGCCGGATCTCGCTGATCGACCTGCGCCCGCGCAGCGACGACGCATGGCAGCGCCTGCGCGACGAGGCCAAGGCCGAGATCGAGGCCAGCCTCTCGGGCCTCGCGCAACTCGGCGTGATCGACGCCTCGCAGGTCGCGCGCATCGCCGCGCGCGTCGAGTTCGTCGATGCCGCGGCCGCGCCGCAGGCCCTGGCCGCCGCCGAACTCGTGTTCGAAGGCGTGCCCGAAACCATGGAGGCCAAGCGCGAGGCGTTCGAGCATCTCAACCGCCATTGCCGCGACGACGCCATCCTCACCTCGACCACCAGCAGCATCCTCGTGACGCAGCTGGCCGCACTCGTGCGGCTGCCGGAGCGCTTCCTCAACATGCACTGGCTCAACCCGGCCTACGTGATCCCGGTGGTGGAACTCAGCTGCCACCCCGGCACCGACGCCGCCGTGCTCGCGCGCACCAAGGCGCTGATGGAAGACATCGGCAAGCTGCCCGTGGTCTGCGGCGCCTCGCCCGGCTACATCGTGCCGCGCCTGCAGGCGCTGGTGATGAACGAAGCCGCACGCATGATCGAAGAAGGCGCTGCCACCGCCGAAGAAATCGACAAGGCCACGCGCTACGGCCTCGGCCTGCGCTTCGCCGCGCTGGGCGTGGTCGAGTTCATCGACTTCGGCGGCTGCGACATCCTGCACCACGCCAGCCGAGAGATGTCTGCCTCGCTCGACGCCGGCCGCTACACCGCGCCCGCCATCGTCGCTCGCATGGTCGAGCAAGGGCGGCTCGGCCTGAAGAGCGGCAGCGGTTTCTACGACTACGAAGGCCGCGACATCGCAGCCTACCGGCGCGACGTGCTTTCCCGCACGCTCGGCGAACTGCGGCACGCGGGCCTGTGGCGCGCGCCCGCCGGCGAGACCTTGCCATGAGCATCCGGCGCGCCTTTGCAGACCTGTCTGTGGGGCAGGTGCACTACGCGGAATGCGGCGACGCGCACGCGCCTGCCGTGCTGCTGCTGCACCAGTCGCCGCGCAGCTGGGCCGAGTACCGCGCGGTGCTGCCGCTGATCGGCGCGCACCGCCGCGCCATTGCGATGGACACGGCCGGCTTCGGCGATTCCGCGGACGGCGGCGTGCCCGCGAGCATCGAGCAATGGGCGCGCGTGGCGTGCGAACTGCTCGACGCGCTGAACATCGGGCAGGTCGACGTGGTGGGGCATCACACGGGCGGTGTCGTGGCGGTGGAGCTTGCCGCGGCGTTTCCCGATCGCATCCGCGGCCTGGTGCTGTCCTCGACCCCCTTCACCGACAAACCGTTCCGACGCGCGCGTGCGCAACGCCCGCCCATCGACGAGGTCGCGCCCAGCGAAGACGGTTCCCATCTGGCTGCGCTGTGGCAGAAGCGCCAGGGCTTCTATCCGAAGGGACGTCCCGACCTGCTCGAGGCTTTCGTGCGCGATGCGTTGAAGGTCGCGCATGTCGAAGAGGGCCATCGCGCCGTTGCGTCGTACCGCATGGAAGACCGCATCGGCCGCCTCGCGCAGCCCACGCTGATCGTTCGCGCCACCCTCGATCCGTTCGCGGCGCCGCACGCGGCGGAGCTGCAGCATCACTTGCCGCATGCGCGCATCGCCGACATCGACGGCGGCATGGTGCCGTTGCCCGACCAGATGCCCGAGGCCTTCTCGCGCACGGTGCTCGACTTCCTGGCGACGCTGCCATGAAGGCCGTGCGCATCCACGGCTTCGATGCGGTGCCCGTGCTGGAAGAGGTCGCCGACCCGGTCGCGCGACCGGGCCGCACCATCGTGCGGATGGAAGCCGCAACCGTCGGGCACATCGACCGCACGGTGTGGCGCGGCAGCTTCCTGCGCCATCCGCCGTTGCCCTATACGCCGGGCGTGGAGGCCGCGGGTGTCGTCATTGCGAGCGAGCGCTACGGCATCGGGCAGCGCGTGTGGCTGCGCGGCAGCGGGCTCGGCACGCTCTTCGACGGCACCTGGTGCGAACGGGTCGATGCGCCCGACGAAGCGCTGGGCCTCTTGCCCGACGGTGTGCCGATGGCGCTGGGCGCAGCGTTCTTTTCTCCGTGCACGTCGGCGTGGGTTGCGCTGCACGACGTCGCCAAGCTGCAGGCCGGTGAACACGTGCTCGTGACCGGTGCGAGCGGCGCCGTCGGCTCGCTCGTGATGCAGTTGGCGGGCAACCTGGGCTGCGCAGTGACGGCGGTGGATCCGAATGCGGAAGCACCGCCCATCGGCAGCGCCGACCTGCTGATCGATACGGTCGGCGGGGACGTGCTTGCGAAGGTGCTTCCTGCGGTGCGCCCTAGTGGGCGCGCGGTGTTGATCGGCTACACCGCCGGCCCGACGCTGCAACTCGACATTGCACACTTCCTGCAACGCGATGTGGCGCTTCTGCCGCTCAACATGTTTCGACGTGAATCGGCGGGCCGTGCTGCCGCGCCCGAATTGCTTGCAAGGCTGTCCGATGGCCGTCTGCGTTTGAACGTCGAGACTTTCGCACTCGGCGATGCGGCCCGCGCGCTCGACTGGATCGCGCAACGCGGCCACCGCGGCCGCGCCGTCCTCGTGCCCGACAGCTGAGCGGCGAAGGAGCCGTGAAGCAGCAGTGAGGGCGCGGCAAGGCCGCAAGGCCTCGAGGCCTCGAGGCCTCAGTCTTCCCCCGGCTCCTCGACCGGCACATGCACGTGCAGGTCGATCATCTGCCGCAGCGTCTGCTTGAGCTCTTCGGCGCGCCGCAGCCCGAAGGGCTCCAGCACGCGCCGTTCGTGATCGCGCGCCAGTTCCATCAGGTGCTCGACCGCCTTCAGCCCCTTGCGCGTGATGCGCACCAGCGTGATGCGGCGATCACTTTCATGGGGCAGCCGCTCGACCTGTCCGCGTGCTTCCATGCGGTCCAGCAGCCGCGTCACCGTGGGTTGCTTGGTCACCGTCACCTGCGCGAGCTGGCCGATGCTGACGGCCTCGCTGCCTGCAAGAGAGGCCATCACACGCCACTCCGAGATGGAGAACCCTTGCTGGCGCGCCACCTCGTGGAACTCCGAGGAGATCAGCTGGCTGGCCTGCGCCAGCAGCGCCGGCAGGTAGTCGTCGACGAAGCGATGCGCAGGCGACTCGGGCGTCGAAGGCTCAGCCATGAACGCACCCGGTGCATGTGGCGGGCACGCTGTTTGCATGTCTAGGGTAATTCATGATTGTGGATACATTCATTTGTCAACATTATAGAAAGCATGATGTGGCAGTTGAAGCGCATCGTTCCACGATAGACAACAAGGACCCACATGGCTGAGCGTTCGTTCGTCGAAGAAGTCAAGAAGCTGCGGCTTTCTGGCGGAGATGTCTTTCGTGGTGAAGGCATTCTGGCCGTGACCAAGGCCCTCCTCGAATCCGGGGTTTCCTACGTGGCCGGCTACCAGGGCGCGCCCATCTCGCACCTGATGGATGTGCTGGCCGATGCGCAGGACATCCTCGCCGAGCAGGGTATCCGTTTCGAGAACAGTGCCAGCGAAGCCACTGCTGCAGCCACTCTTGCGGCATCGGTCAATTACCCGCTGCGCGGTGCCGTCACCTTCAAGGCCACCGTGGGCACCAACGTCGCGTCGGACGCGCTGGCCAACCTGGCCTCGGGCGGCGTCACCGGCGGTGCGCTCATCATCGTGGGCGAAGACTACGGCGAGGGCTCGTCGATCATGCAGGAGCGCAGCCACGCGTTCGCCATGAAGTCGCAGATGTGGCTGCTCGATCCGCGTCCCAACCTGCCGAGCATCGTCGATGCGGTGAAGCAGGGCTTCGATCTCTCGGAAGCCAGCCACACGCCCGTGATGCTCCAGTTGCGCATCCGTGCATGCCACGTGCACGGCCACTTCATCGCGGGCGACAACAAGCGCGCCAAGTTCACGCTGAAGGACGCGCTCGAGAACCCGCAGCGCGACGTCGGCCGCATCGTGCTGCCGCCCGCGAGCTTCGTGCACGAGCAGGAGAAGGTGAAAGACCGCTGGCCCGCCGCCGTGCGATTCATCGAGGAGCGCAAGCTCAACGAGTTCTTCTCGCAGGACGCGGACGACATCGGCATCATCGTGCAGGGCGGCAGCTACAACACGCTGCTGCGTGCGCTCGAACGCCTGGGCCTGGCCGACGTGTACGGCAACACGCAGGTGCCGCTGTACGTGATGAACGTGGCCTACCCGGTCATCGAGAGCGAGGTGATCCGCTTCTGCGAAGGCAAGCGCGCGGTGATGGTGGTCGAAGAGGGCCAGCCCAACTTCGTCGAGCAGAACCTCGCGACCATCCTGCGCCAGGCCGGTTCGACCACCGCGCTGCACGGCAAGGACATGCTGCCCGTGGCCGGCGAATACACCGCGGCCGAACTGCTGAAGGGTGCGCGCAGCTTCTGCGAGCGCTATGACCGGCTCGCGCCGCTGCCCGTGCCCGCCCCCGTGCGCAAGGTGATCCCGTTGATGGAAGTCGCCGCGGTCGGCGTCGACGCAGCGCCCGAGCCTGCGCTGCCGTCCACCGCGTTGGGCGAAGTGGTGCACGCCCGTCCGCCGGGCTTTTGCACCGGCTGCCCCGAGCGCCCGATCTTCAGCGCAATGAAGCTGGTCGAGCGCGAACTCGGCGCGCACCACGTGAGCGCCGACATCGGCTGCCACCTGTTCTCCATCCTGCCGCCGTTCAACATCGGCAACACCACCATGGGCTACGGCCTGGGCGGCGCGGGCGCCGCGGCGCTCAACGCGCCGGCCGGCAAGCGCGCGATCTCGATGATGGGCGACGGCGGCTTCTGGCACAACGGCCTCACCAGCGGCGTGGCCAACGCGGTCTTCAACAAGAGCGACAACCTGACCATCGTCGTCGACAACAACTACACCTCGGCCACGGGCGGGCAGGACATCCTCTCGTCGCAGGCCGTCAACAAGACGCGCAGCACCGGCCACGAGATCGAGCGCGCCGTGCGCGGCGTGGGCGTCGAGTGGGTGAAGACCTTGCGCCGCACCTACGACGTCGCCGGCATGCGCGACGCGCTGAAAGAAGCGCTCACCACCAAGACCAAGGGCCCGAAGGTGCTGATCGCCCAGTCGGAGTGCATGCTCAACAAGCAGCGCCGCGAGAAGCCGCTGGTGCGCAAGGCCGTGGCCGACGGCAAGCGCATGGTGCGCGAGAAGTTCGGCGTCGACTCCGACACCTGCACCGGCGACCACTCGTGCATCCGCCTGTCGGGCTGCCCGTCGCTGTCGATCAAGCCCAACCCCGATCCGCTGCGCACCGACCCGGTGGCCACCGTGCTCGACAGCTGCGTGGGCTGTGGCGTGTGCGGCGAGGTCTCGCATGCCGCCGTGCTGTGCCCGTCGTTCTACAAGGCGCAGATCGTCAGCAACCCGAGCCGTTGGGACGTGCTGCGCGAACGCGTGCGCGCCGCCGTCATCGGCTGGCTGCAGCGCGGCGAAGCGCGCCGCCGCGAAGCCTACGCCTTCTGAAACGATGAGCACCGCACAACCTATCAAGATCGCGATCCTCGCCATGGGCGGGGAGGGCGGCGGCGTGCTGGCCGACTGGATCGTCGACATGGGCGAGGCCAACGGCTACGTTGCGCAGACCACCTCGGTGCCGGGCGTGGCCCAGCGCACGGGCGCGACCATCTACTACGTCGAGCTCTATCCCATGGCGCAGGCCGAGTCCGACGGCGGCCGCCCGGTGCTCGCGCTGATGCCGCTGCCGGGCGACGTCGACCTGGTGCTGGCATCGGAGCTCATGGAAGCCGGGCGCGCCGTGCAGCGCGGCCTCGTCACGCGCGAGCGCACCACGCTGATCGCTTCCACGCACCGCGTGTTCTCGATTGCAGAGAAAAGCGCGCTCGGTGACGGGCGCGTCGACAGCGGCCAGCTGCTCGCGCACACGGCCAGGGCGGCCAAGCGCTTCATCCGCTTCGACATGGCGCAGGCGGCCGAGGACTCGGGCAGCGTGATCAGCGCGGTGCTGTTCGGTGCGCTGGCGGGTTCGGGCGTGCTGCCTTTCAGCCGTGCGCAGTTCGAGGCGACCGTCGAGCGCGGCGGCGTCGGCGTGAAGCCCAGCCTGAAGGCTTTCGGCGCGGCCTTCGATCGCGCGCAGGACGGTGACGACGGCGAGCCCGCCAAGCCGGCAGCGGCCACCGCACCATTGCCGCAGCCGCGCCACCCGGCCGTGCGCGCACTGGTCGAGCGCGTGCAGCGCGGCTTTCCGGAAGCCGCGCAAGACCTGCTGCTCGAAGGCGTGCGCCGCCTCATCGACTACCAGGACGTGGCCTACGCCGCCCTGTACCTCGACCGCATGGCGGCCGTCGCGGCCCTGCCGGCCGGCGACCACCGGCTGCTGCGCGAAACCGCGCGCCATCTCGCGCTGTGGATGTCCTACGAAGACACCGCGCGCGTGGCCGCGCTCAAGACCCGTGCCACCCGCTTCGAACGCGTGCGCGGCGAAGCGCGCGTGCAGCCGGGCCAGGTGCTGGCCATCAACGAATACATGCACCCGCGCCTGCAGGAAATCTGCGAGACGCTGCCCGGCGGCATCGGCCGCTGGCTCATGGGCTCGACGCTGCCGAAGAAGCTCGTCGAGCGCTTCACGCAGCACGGCCGCGTGATCCAGACCAGCTCGCTGAGGGGCTACCTCATGCTGCGCACCGTGGCGGCCATGAAGCGCTGGCGCCTGTCCACCATGCGCTATGCCGACGAGAACCGCCGCATCGAGGAATGGCTGCAGCGCATCGCCGCCACCGCGCAGCGCAACCCAGAACTCGCCGTCGAACTCGCGCAGTGCCAGCGGCTCGTGAAGGGCTACAGCGACACGCACGAGCGCGGCCTGCGCAACTACGACACCGTGATGCGCGCCTTCGAGCGCGCCGGCGCCGCACTGGCACCGGCCACGCTGCGCGAACTGCGCGACGCGGCGCTGGCCGACGAACACGGCCACAAGCTGCAGGCCGCGCTGGCGCAGCACGCACTGGCCTGAAGAGACAAAGAAGATGACCGCACCCTCAGCCACCCTTGCACTGCGCGTCGTCGAAGCGCGCGAACTGAATCCGCTGATCCGCATGCTGCGCCTGCGCGCCGACGACGCCCGCGCGCTGCCCGGCTTCGCGGCCGGCGCGCACATCCGCGTGCAGGTGTCGTTGCCCGACGGCAAGACCGACTGGCGCCACTATTCGCTCATCAACTTCGCGACCGCGCGCAACGCGACCAACGCGCCGACGGAATACGTGATTGCCGTGCGCAAGGAGGCCGAAGGCCGCGGCGGTTCGCGCTTCATGCACGAGCAGCTGAAAGAGGGCGATGCCCTGGCCATCGAAGCGCCGAAGAACGACTTTCCGCTGCACACTGGCCCCGGCGGCTCGGTGCTGGTGGCCGGCGGCATCGGCGTCACGCCGCTCGCCACCATGGCGGCCCGCCGCCGCGCGGAGGGCGCGCCCGTGCGCATGCACTACGCCGGCCGCAGCCGCGACCTGATGGCCTTCCTGCCCGAGCTGCAAGACCTGCTGGGCGACGACCTGCGCGTGCATGCCGACGCCGAGGCCGGCCGGCCGCTGGACATCGATGCGCTGCTCGACGGCGTACCGGCGGGCGACCGCCTCTACGTGTGCGGCCCCAAGGTCATGCTCGACGCCGTGCTCGAGCGTACGCAGGCGCGCGGCTGGGAGCACGACCGCGTGCACTTCGAACTGTTCACCGAGGTCGTCGCCGAGGCCGGCGACCAGCCCTTCGAGGTGGAACTGGCGCAGTCGGGCCAGCGCTTCACCGTGCCGGCCGACCAGAGCCTGCTCGACTGCCTGATCGGGCACGGCTGCGACCCGATGTTCGACTGCAAGCGCGGCGAATGCGGCGTGTGCGCCGTGCCCGTGCTCGAAGGCGAGATCGACCACCGCGACTACGTGCTGACCGCCCGCGAGAAGGCCGAGGGCACCGTCATGCAGATCTGCATCTCGCGCGCCAAGGGTGCGCGCCTGGTGCTCGACATCTGAAGCCAGGAGCCACGAGACCATGACCGCGTACCGAGACAACCCCGATGCGATCCGCGCGCTGGTGCAGAACGACCGGGTGCACCGCGACCTGTACACCAGCCAGGAGCTGTTCGAGCTGGAGCAGGAGCACTTCTTCGCCAACACCTGGAACTACGTCGGCCATGAGAGCCAGTTGCCCAAGCCCGGCGACTGGATCAGCAACGAGATCGCGGGCCGCCCGCTGATCATCGTGCGCCACTCCGACGGCAGCGTGCGCGCCATGATGAACCGCTGCGCCCACAAGGGCTCGCGGCTGGTCAACGGGCCGTGCGGCAACACCGGCAAGTTCTTTCGCTGCCCGTACCACGCGTGGACCTTCAAGACCGACGGCGCGCCGCTGGCGATTCCGCTGAAGACGGGCTACGAGCACACGCAGCTGCAGGAGTGCGAGTCGGGCAAGGGCCTGACGCTGGTGAAGCACGTGCGCAGCCACCGCGGCTTCATCTTCGTGAAGATCAACGATGCGGGGCCGGACTTCGACGCGTACTTCGGCGATTCGCTGAGCTCCATCGACAACATGGCCGACCGCTCGCCCGAAGGCGAGCTCGAGATCGCGGGCGGCTGCCTGCGCTTCATGCACCAGTGCAACTGGAAGATGTTCGTCGAGAACCTCAACGACACCATGCACCCCATGGTGGCGCACGAGTCCTCCGCCGGCACCGCCAAGCGCATGTGGGCCGACCAGCCCGAGGACGCGCCCAAGCCCATGGCCGTGGAGCAGTTCGTGCCCTTCATGTCCGACTACAAGTTCTTCGAGGACATGGGCATCCGCACCTACGACAACGGCCACAGCTTCACGGGCGTGCACTTCAGCATCCACAGCAAGTACAAGGCGATTCCCGCGTACGACGACGCCATGAAGGCGCGCTACGGCGAGGAGAAGACCGCGCAGATCCTGGGCATGGCGCGGCACAACACCGTGTACTACCCGAACCTGACGATCAAGGGCGCGATCCAGGCGATCCGTGTGGTGACGCCGATCTCGGCCGACAGGACGCTGATCGAGAGCTGGACCTTCCGCCTGAAGGGCGCGCCGCCCGAGCTGCTGCAGCGCACCACCATGTACAACCGCCTGATCAACTCGCCGTTCTCGGTGGTGGGCCACGACGACCTGCAGGCCTACCGCGGCATGCAGGCCGGGCTGCACGCGAGCGGCAACGAATGGGTCAGCCTGCACCGCGACTACGACGCGTCGGAGCTGAAGGGCGGCGAGATCACCACCGGCGGCACCAGCGAGCTGCCGATGCGCAACCAGTACCGCAGCTGGGTGCAGCGCATGACGGAGACGATGTGATGGCCGGCACCGACACCACCCGCCAGATCTCCCGCCAGATCACTCAGCAGGATCTGGTCGACTTCGTCGTGAACGAGGCGCACCTGCTCGACACGCGCCGCTACGAGGAATGGAACGCGCTCTTCACCGACGACGCGTTCTACTGGATCCCGCTCGTGCCCGACCAGGAAGACGGCCTCAACCACACCTCGCACCTCTACGAGGACAAGCTGCTGCGCGATCTGCGCATCGAGCGTCTCAAGAGCCCGCGCGCCTTCTCGCAACAACCGGCCAGCCGCTGCCACCACCTGCTGCAGGTGCCGGTGGTCGAGCATTTCGACGCCGAGGCCCACAGCTTCGTGGTGCGCACCGCGTTCCACTACACCGAATCGCAGGGCGACGAGCTGCAGTTCTATGTCGGCACCTTCTTTCATCACCTCACGGTGCAGGACGGCGCGCTGCGCATGACGCTCAAGCGCGTCAACCTGCTCAACTGCGACGCGGCCCTGCCGGCCGTGCAACTCTTCATCTAGGAACGCGATGCACGATCTCTCCGTTCCCGCCACCGTCCACGGCGTCTTCCAGGCCACCGCGGCGCGCACGCCGCAGGCCGAGTTCCTGTTCACCGAATCGGTGACGGCCGCCGCCTACGGCATCGAGGCCGGCGCCATCCGCTGGGGCGAGGCTGCCGCGCAGATCGAACGCCTGCGCGCGGCCTATGCGCAGGCCGGCTACGGGCACGGCCACCGCGTCGGCCTGCTGCTGGAGAACCGGCCGGCCTTCATCTTTCATTGGCTCGCGCTGAACGCGCTGGGCGCCAGCGTGGTGCCGATCAATGCCGAGATGCGCTCGGCCGAGCTGGTCTACCTGATCGGCCACAGCGAGATCGGGCTGGCCGTGACGCTGCCGGGCCGCGCCGCCGACCTGCTCGCCGCGGCGGCGCAGGCCGGCGTGGCTTTCGAGACCATGGGCGCCGACGACGCCGTGCCGCCAGCGAAGACCGCCGCACCGCGCGCCCACGAACCCATCGGCGCCGACACCGAATGCGGGCTGCTCTACACCTCGGGCACCACGGGCCGACCCAAGGGTTGCATCCTGAGCAACGCCTACTTCCTGCGCGCCGGCGAGTGGTACGCCGCGCTCGACGGCGTGTGCAGCATCCGCCGGGACGCGGAACGCGTCATCACGCCGTTGCCGCTCAACCACATGAACGCGATGGCGTTCTCCACCATGGTGGTGCTGGTGGCCGGCGGCTGCCTGGTGCAACTCGACCGCTTCCACCCCAGGAGCTGGCTGGCCAGCGCGAAGGAAAGCGGCGCGACCATCGTGCATTACCTGGGCGTGATGCCGGCCATGCTGCTGTCGGCCCCCGCGTCGCCGGCCGACGGCGACCACGCCATCCGTTGGGGCTTCGGTGCCGGCGTCGATCGCAAGAACCACGCGCCCTTCGAAGAACGCTTCGGCTTCCCGCTGGTCGAGGCCTGGGCCATGACCGAGACCGGCGCGGCCGCCTGCATCATGGCCAACCGCGAGCCGCGCCTGGTGGGCACCAGCTGCTTCGGGCGGCAGGAAGATTTCGTCGAGATCCGCCTGGTCGACGAAGCGGGCAACGACGCGGCCACCGACATGCCCGGTGAGCTGCTGGTGCGCTCGTCGGACCATGACCCGAAGCGCTACTTCTTCTCCGGTTACCTGAAGGACGACGAGGCCACGCGCGAGGCCTGGGCCGACGGCTGGTTCCACACCGGCGACCTGGTGCGCCGCGACGCCGAAGGCAACTTCTTCTTCGTCGACCGCAAGAAGAACGTGATCCGCCGCAGCGGCGAGAACATCTCGGCCGTGGAGGTCGAGAGCGTGCTCAACCAGCACCCGGCCGTGAAAGCCTCGGCCGTGGCCGCCACGCCCGACGCGGTGCGCGGCGACGAGGTGCTGGCCTGCATCGTGATGCACGAAGGCGCCGATGCCTCGCAGCCCGCGCAGACCGCGGCCAGCATCGTCGCGCACGCGCTGGCGCAGCTGGCGTACTACAAGGCGCCCGGCTACGTGGCCTTCGTCGATGCGCTGCCGCTCACGCCGTCGCAGAAGATCCAGCGCGGCCAGTTGCGCGAGATGGCGCAGTCGCTGCCGGGGCAGGGCCACTGCATCGACACCCGCGCGATGAAGAAAAGACAGGTAGGCCAGGCATGACGAAGCGGCGACTTTCCTACGAAGGCGTCGCGGTCGCGGTGCCCGTCACCGTGCCCTACGTGCGCTATTCCACGCGCACCGCGCACTGGTTCATCGGCCAGGCCCTCGAGGCGCTGGTCGAGGCCAGCGGCGTGGCCAAGGAGCAGATCGACGGCCTGTGCCTCAGCAGCTTCTCGCTCGCGCCCGACACGGCCGTGGGCGTCACGCAGCACCTGGGCCTGTCGCCGCGCTGGCTCGACCATGTGCCGACCGGCGGCGCGTCGGGCGTGATGTGCCTGCGCCGTGCGGCCCGCGCGGTGCAGGCGGGCGACGCCGACATCGTGGCCTGCGTGGGTGCCGACACCAACCACGTCGACTCCTTCCGCCAGACGCTCGGCAGCTTCAGCAACTTCGCGCGCGACGCCAGCTACCCCTACGGCTCCGGCGGGCCCAACTCCATCTTCGCGTTCATCACCGCCAACTACATGCGCACCTACGGTGTGCAGCGCGAAGACTTCGGCCGCATCTGCGTGGACCAGCGCACCAACGCGCTGGGCAACCCGAACGCGATGTTCAAGAAGGCGCTCACGCTCGACGAGTACATGGCCGCGCGCCCCATCTCCGACCCGATCCACCTGTTCGACTGCGTCATGCCCTGCGCGGGCGCCGACGCCTTCCTGGTGATGAGCGAGGAGCGCGCGCGCGACCTGGGGCTGGCGCACGTGGTGATCCGCGGTGCCATCGAGCGCCACAACGCCTACGCCGAAGACCCGGTGATGGTGCAGGGCGGCTGGCGCAAGGACCGCGACGACCTCTACGCGCAGGCCGGCGTGCGGCCCGCCGCGCTCGACTTCGTGCAGACCTACGACGACTACCCCGTCATCGTGATGATGCAGTTCGAGGACCTGGGCTTCTGCGAGAAGGGCGAGGGCTCGGCCTTCGTGCAGGCCAACACCATGACCTTCGACGGCAGCTTTCCGAACAACACGAGCGGCGGGCAGCTGTCCGCAGGGCAGGCCGGTGCGGCCGGCGGCTTCCTCGGCATGGTCGAGGCGATTCGCCAGCTGACCGGCGAAGCAGGCCAACGCACGGTGCCCGACGCGCGGCTCGGCCTTGTCGCCGGCTTCGGCATGGTGACCTACGACCGCTGCCTGTGCACAGGCGCCGTCATCCTCGGGAGACCGGAATGATGTACCCCCACGTTCGCCGCTTCGCGGCTGCTCTGCCCCCCGAGGGGGCCGCGCGCCTGCCTTGGGGCGGCCCGGCGGAGGCGCCATGACCATGCCCCTGATGCGCCCCCCGCGCAAGAACCCGGTGCTGCGCACCCGGCAGATGAACCTGCCGCCCGGCGCGCGCGGCCGCGTGGCGCTCGGCCTCACGGCCGCCGCCGCCGAAGGCCGCTTCGAGCTGCAGACCTGCGACGACTGCGGCACGGTGCAGTACCCGCCGCGCGAGGTCTGCCACAAGTGCCTTTCGGCCGCGCTGCGCTGGCGCGAACAGAGCGGCGAGGGCGCGCTGCTCGGCAGCACCACGCTGCACCACAGCAACGACCTGTTCTTTCGCGAACGGCTGCCCTGGCGGCTGGGGCTGGTGCACCTCGATGCCGGCCCCACGCTCATGGTCCACCTGCACGGCGAGGTCGGCGATGCGCCCACGCGCGTGCGTGTCGGCGCCCGCCTCGACCGCGCGGGCCAGGCCGTTCTCATTGGTTTTCCGAATGAAGGGAGTGCCCATATGGCCGACGACAAGATGCTGCGCGAGATGACCAGCGACCCCAAGTTCCGCAAGGCGCTGGTGACCGACGGCAAGACCGAGACCGGCCAGGCCATCGTGCGTGCGCTGGTGAAGGCCGGCGCCGACATCGTCTGGGTCGGCCATGCCGAACCCTGGAAGAAGATGGGCGACGGGCTCGACGACATCGCGGCGCTGCCGCAGGTCACGCTGGTGCCGCTGGACCTCACCAACGGCCGCCAGGTGACGGAGCTGGCCGGCTCCATCGGCGGCAAGGTCGACATCGTGATCAACAACGCCGAGGTGCACCGCACCTTCGGCATCGGCGCGCGGCGCGGCACCGACGTGGCCAAGGCCGAGATGGACATCAACTACTTCGGCCTGCTGCGCCTGGCGCAGGAGTTCGGCCCGGCGCTGAAGGGCCGCTCGGCCGACGGCGAGACGGGCGCGACCGCGTGGGTCAACCTGCTGTCGATCTACGCGCTCAGCAACTTCCCGCCGCACGGCACCTTCAGCGCGTCGAAGGCCGCGGCGCATTCGCTGGCCCAGTGCCTGCGCGCCGAGATGCGACCGGCGGGCATCCGCGTGATCAACGTGTTCCCCGGCCCCATCGACGACGAATGGAACCAGCACACGCCGCCGCCCAAGCTCGCGCCGGCCACGCTGGCCAACGCCATCGTGAAGGCGCTGCGCGACGGCGTGGAAGACGTGTACCCCGGCGACGTGGCGCAGGAGTGGCTGGAGCGCTGGCGCGACAACCCGAAGGTGCTCGAGCGCGAACTGGCCGCCGGCGGCTGAGCAAAAGGAAGCACACGATGACAACGACAACCGAACTCATGTCCGCCGCCGAGATCCTCGGCGGCCTGGTGACGGCCATGGCCAGCGGGCGCATCCGCGTGATCGACCTCACGCAGACGCTCACGCCCGAGTTCCCGCAGATCGCATTGCCGCCCGAAATGGGGCAGTGCTGGCCCTTTCGCATCGAGGAAGTGTCGAAGTACGACGAGCGCGGCCCGGGCTGGTACTGGAACAACTTCTCCTGCGGCGAGCACACGGGCACGCACTTCGACGCACCGATCCACTGGATCTCGGGCCGTGACCTGCCGAACAACTCGGTCGACACGATTCCGGTGCAGCACTTCGTGGCCCCGGCCTGCGTGATCGACTGCTCGGCCGACGTGCAATCGAACGACGACTACCTGCTGAGCGTGGCCGACATCGAGCGCTACGAAGCGGCGCACGGCCGCATCCCGAAGGGCGCGTGGGTGCTGATGCGCACCGACTGGTCCAAGCGCAGCGACCCCGAGGCCTACCAGAACTTCGACGAGACCGGCCAGCACACGCCGGGCCCGAGCACCGAGGCCGTGCGCTTCCTGGTGGAGCAGCGCGACGTGCTGGGCTTCGGCTCGGAAGCCATCGGCACCGACGCCGGGCAGGGCTACCACCTTCGCCCGCCGTACCCGTGCCACTACTACATGCACGGCGCGGGCCGCTACGGCCTGCAGTGCCTGAGCAACCTCGACCTGCTGCCACCGGCCGGCGCGGTGCTGATCTGCCCGCCGCTGAAGATCGAGAAGGGCAGCGGAAGTCCGCTGCGCGTGCTGGCGCTGGTGGGAGCTTCGCTGTGAGTTCCCTCTGCCGTGTTGGCTTTGGCTCCTTCTCCCGCTTGCGGGAGAAGGCGGGGGATGAGGGCTCTGCACATTGCGCGCACCCTCACCCCAATCCTCTCCCGCGTGCGGGAGAGGGGGCAAGACAGGCAAGACAGGGAGGCCGGGCATGAGCAACGCAGCACCCAAGGTCGCGGCCGTCACGGGCGGTAGCGCCGGCATCGGCAAGGCCATCTGCGAAGACCTGCTCGCGCAGGGCTACGAGGTGGTGTCGCTCGCGCGCCGCAAGGCCGAGATCGATCACCCGAAATTGCACAGCATCGAAGCCGACCTGAGCGACCGCGCCGCGACCGGCGAGGCCGTGCGCGAGCTGGTCGAACGCTTTGCGCCGACCACCATCGTGCACAACGCCGGCGTGATCCGCGCGGCGCTGCTGCCCGACGTGAAGCTCGACGACCTCGACGCGCTGGTCGACCTGCACCTGGGTTGTGCCATCCAGCTCGTGCAAGGTGCGCTGCCCGCCATGCGTGCACAGCGCTTCGGCCGCGTGGTGCTGCTGTCGTCGCGCGCCGCGCTGGGCCTGGCCACACGCACCAGCTACTCGGCCACCAAGGCCGGCATGCTGGGCATGGCGCGCACCTGGGCGCTGGAGCTCGCGGCCGATGGCATCACGGTGAACGTGGTGGCCCCGGGACCGATCCGCACCGACATGTTCTACGACGTCGTCGAGGCCGGCAGCGAGAAGGAACGCGCGCTCGCCGCCTCGGTGCCCGTCAAGCGCCTGGGCGAGTCGGCCGACGTGGCACGGGCCGTGCGTTTCTTTGCCGACGCCGACAACAGCTTCGTCACCGGCCAGGTGCTTTACGTGTGCGGCGGCACCAGCGTCGGCAGCCTGGCCCTCTGAATATTTCTGTCCCCTGATACCTGCTTTCCCACGTTCGTCCAAAACCATCACTGGAGCATCGCCATGAAAGTCCTGAACCGAATTCGCACGCTCGCGGCCATCGCCGCGGGCCTCGGTGCGCTGAGCGCCGCGGGCGCGTGGGCCGCTGACCTGAAGGTCGGCTTCATCACGTCGATGTCGGGGCCGGTGTCGTCGCTCGGCATTCCCTACGACAAGGGCATGAAGGCCGCGCTTGCCTACAAGGCCGAAGTGGGGGGGCGCAAGGTGCAGGTGATCCAGCTCGACGATGCGTCCGACCCGTCCACGGCCGCGCGCAACGCGCGCAAGCTGATCGAGGAGGACAAGGTCGACGTCATCATCGGCACGGCCGGCGCGCCGGGTTCGCTGGCCATTGCCGGCGTGGCGCGCGAGACCAGGACGCCGCTGATCTCCATCGCCAACGCCGACCTGGCGGGCGAAGAGGGCGCATGGATGGTGACGCTGCCGCAACCCGCGCCGCTGATGATGGGCGCGATGGTCGAGAAGATGAAGCAGGCCGGCGTGAAGACGGTGGCCTACATCGGCTACTCCGACGCCTGGGGCGACCTGGTGTACGACGCGCTCATGAAGTCCGCGCCCACGGCCGGCATCAAGGTGGTGTCGAACGAGCGCTACGCGCGCAGCGATTCGTCGGTGGCCGGACAGGTGCTGAAGATCGTGGCGCTGAAGCCCGACGCGGTGATCACCGGCGCCTCGGGCACGCCCGGCGCGCTGCCGTACCTGGCACTCACCGAGCGCGGCTACAAGGGAAAGATCTACGGCATGCACTCGCTGATCAACCCCGACTTCATCCGTGTCGGCGGCGCGTCGGTCGAAGGCCTGCTGGCGCCCACCGGCCCGGTGGTGGTGGCCGAGCAGCTGCCCGACAGCAACCCGATGAAGAAGATCTCGATGGACTTCCGCGCGGCCTACCAGAAGGCCAACGGCGCGCCGCCCACCGACACCTTCTCGGCCTACAGCTTCGATGCCTGGCTGATCTACCTCGACTCGGCGCAGCGCGCGCTGGCCAACAGCAAGGCCGAGCCGGGCACGCCGCAGTTCCGCCTGGCGCTGCGCGATGCCATCGTGAGCACCAAGGAGCTGGTGGGCACGCACAGCGTCTACAACTTCAAGCCGACCGACCGCTACGGCTCGGACGACCGTTCGCGTGTCGTCGTGAAGCTCGAAAAGGGCCAATGGAAGCTCGTTCCCTGAGCCGCACGCATCGCCCGAACCCCGTCTCAACCGCCTGAACTGCCTGAACCGCCTCACATGAAAAAGATCACTCGCATCCTCGCCGCCACGGCCGTCGCGCTGGCTGCCGCGCAAGCCATGGCCGCCGACCTGAAGATCGGCTTCATCAGCTCGCTGTCGGGCCCGGTGGCCGCGCTGGGCATTCCGTACGAGAAGGGCATTCGCGCCGCCATTGCCGAGCACCCGGAGATCGCCGGGCGCAAGGTGCAGCTGATCGTGCTCGACGACGCCTCCGACCCCACCACCGCCGGGCGCAACGCGCGCAAGCTGGTGACCGAGGACAAGGTCGACGTGCTCATCGGCACCTCGGGCGTGCCGGGCGCCATGGCCATCGCCGCGGTGGCGCGGGAGCTCAACACGCCGCTGATCTCGCCCACGCCGGTGACCATCGCCGGCCCCGAAGGCGCGTGGACGGTGACGGTGTCGCAGCCGTTCCCGCTCATGGTGGCGGGCGTGGTCGAGCGCATGAAGAAGTCGGGCGTGAAGACGGTGGCCTTCATCGGCTTCTCGGACGCGCTGGGCGACCTGGCCTACGACTCGCTGGTGAAGAGCGCCGACACCGCCGGCATCAAGGTGGTGGCGAACGAGCGCTATGCGCGCAGCGATTCGTCGGTGGCCGGGCAGGTGCTGAAGATCGTCGGGGCGCGGCCCGACGCGGTGTTCGCGGGCAACTCGGGCACGCCCGGTGCGCTGCCCTACCTGGCGCTGGCCGAGCGCGGCTACAAGGGCAGGATCTACGGCACGCACGGCCTCATCAACGCCGACTTCGTGCGCGTGGGCGGCGCCTCCATCGAAGGCCTGCAGGTGCCCAGCGGCCCGGTGCTGGTGGCCGACCAGCTGCCCGACAGCAACCCGATCAAGAAGGTGTCGATGGGCTTTCGCAACGCGTACCAGAAGGTCAACGGCGCGGTGCCGACCGATGCCTTCTCGTCGTACACCTACGACGCCTACCTGCTGCTGGCCGATGCGGCCTCGCGGGCCAAGGGCGAGCCGGGCACGCCGCAGTACCGCACGGCGCTGCGCGATGCGATCGTGAGCACCAAGGAGCTGGTGGGCACGCACGGCGTGTACACCTTCAAGCCCGACGACCGCTACGGTTCCGACCAGCGCGGCGTGGTCATCGTGCAGATGACCAAGGGCCAGTGGAAGCTGGTTCCCTGAGCCCGGCCTGAGCCACCGAGCACCACCATGACCACCTACCGCAACCGCCCCGATCTTGTCGCGGCGCTGGTCCGCGACGACCGGGTGCACCGCGACCTGTACCTCAGCGACGAGCTTTTCGCGCTGGAGCAGGAACACCTGTTCGCCAACACCTGGGTCTTTCTAGGCCATGCGAGCCAGGTGCCCGAGCCCGGCGACTTCGTGACGCAGGACATCGCGGGGCGGCCGCTGCTCATGGTGCGCCAGCCCGGCGGCGACGTGCATGTGCTCTACAACCGCTGCGCCCACAAGGGCACGCAGCTGGTGACGGACGAGAGCGGCAACACCGGCCGTTTCTTCCGCTGCCCGTACCACGCGTGGACCTACAAGCTCGACGGCGCGCCGCTCGGGCTGCCGCTGAAGAATGGCTATGAAGGCACGCAGCTAAAAGCCTGCGAATCGGGGCAAGGGCTGTCGGCGGTGAAGCATGTGAAGGTGTACCGCGACTTCGTGTTCGTGCGGCTGTCGGACACCGGCCCTTCGTTCGAGGACTACTTCGGCGAAGTGCTGGGCGCCATAGACAACATGGTCGACCGCTCGCCCGAAGGCAAGCTGAGCGTGGGCGGCGGCGTGCTGCGCAACATCGTGCACTGCAACTGGAAGATGTACCTGGAGAACATCAACGACACGGTGCACCCGATGTCCACGCACGAGTCGGCCACCAAGGCGGCCGAGGCACTGTGGGAAGGCCATGCGCCCACTGACCCCAAGCCCATGGCGATGGAGCAGATCCTGCCCTTCGGCTCGGGCTACGAATTCTTCGACAAGATGGGCGGGCGCGTGTTCGCCAACGGCCACAGCGTGCTGGGGGTGAACTTCAGCATCCATTCCAACTACGCGCAGCTGCCCGCGTACGAGGCCGCGATGCGCGCCGCGCACGGCGAGGCGCGCGCCACGGAGATATTGCAGCGCTCGCCGCAGAACTCGGTGTTCTATCCGAGCCTGTCGGTCAAGGGCTCGCCGCAGGCCATCCGCGTGATCCGCCCGCTGGCGGCCAACCGCACGCTGATCGAGGCCTGGAGCTTCCGCGCGGCCGGTGCGCCGGCGCTGCTGTTCGAGCGCGCCATGAGCTACAACCGCCTCGTGTTCTCGCCCATGTCGGTGGTGGCGCACGACGACGTGCATCTGTTCGAGAGCATCCAGCAGGGCCTGCGCGCCGGCGGCAACGAATGGGTGAGCCTGCACCGCAACCACGACCCGGCGGAGACGCAGCAGGCCACGGTGACCACCAACGGCACCAACGAACTGCTGATGCGCAACCAGTTCCGCGCGTGGGCGAAGTCCATGGCGGCGGGCATGAATGCGGAGGCCGCGCCATGACGGACCCGCGCGACGTGGTCGCCCACGAGGCGGCGCTGCTCGACGAAAAACGCTTCGACGAATGGCTGGCCCTGTTCGCGGAGGACGGCCACTACTGGGTGCCGCTGCTCGGCGCGGCGCAGGCCGATCCGTTCTCGCACAACTCGCTGGCCTACGAAGACCGGCTGCTGCTGCAGCTGCGCGTGGAGCGCCTGAAGAACCCGCGCGCGCACTCGCAGCACCCCGCCAGCCACAGCCAGCACGTGCTGCAGCCCTCGCGCGTCGAGCACCAGGGCGGCGACGAAGTGCGCCTGCGCACGCCGTTCCTGTACGTGGAGGCGCGCGGCGAAGACCAGGTGCTGCTGAGCGGCACGGCCCGCCACCACCTCGTGCGCACGCCCGGCGGCTGGCGCATCCGCGAGAAGCGCATCGACCTGCTCAACGCCGCGCGTGCGTTGCCGGCGATCCAGTTGTTCATCTGAGTTTCCTGTTCATTCCCACCATCCTCACTGGAGCTACGACATGAAGAGCCTGATGCAGACCTTGACGCGCGGCACACTCGCCGCGGCGCTGACCGCCTGCGGCATTGCCAGCGCATTCGCGGCCGACCTGAAGGTCGGCCTGAGCGTGTCGCTGTCGGGGCCGAACTCCTCGCTGGGCGTGCCTTACGCCAAGGGCATGCAGGCCGCGCTGGCCTACAAGCCCGAGGTGAACGGCCGCAAGGTGCAACTCATCGTGCTCGACGACGGCTCCGACCCGACCACGGCCGGGCGCAACGCGCGCAAGCTGATCGAGGAAGAAAAGGTCGACGTGCTCATGGGCACCTCGGGCGTGCCGGCCGCCATTGCGATGGCGCAGGTGGGCAAGGAAGCGAAGACGCCGATGATCGGCCTCACGCCCATCCTGCTCGACCCCAACGAGAACCCGTGGGTGATGACGGTGGCGCAGCCCACGCAGCTGATGATCGACGCGGTGGTCGAGCGCATGAAGCGCAACAACGTGAAGACCGTGGGCTACATCGGTTTCACCGACGCCTGGGGCGACCTGGTGTACGACGCGCTCATGAAGGCCGCGCCGGCCGCCGGCATCAAGGTGGTGAGCAACGAGCGCTATGCGCGCGCCGACGCGTCGGTCACGGGCCAGGTGCTGAAGATCGTGGCGCTGCGGCCCGACGCGGTGATGACCGGCGGCGCCGGCACGCCGGGCGCGCTGCCGTTCCTGGCGCTGCAGGAGCGCGGCTTCAAGGGCGGCGTGTACGGGCAGCACGGGCTGATCAACCCCGACTTCGTGCGCGTGGTGGGTGCCTCCGGCCAGAACGCGCTGATGCCCACGGGCCCGGTGATCGTGGCCGAGCAGCTGCCCGACAGCTACCCGACCAAGAAGATCGCGACCGAGTTCCGCGCCGTGTTCCAGAAGGTCAACAACGCACCGACCAGCGACGCCTTCTCGGCCTATTCTTTCGACGGCTGGCTGGTGTTCGCGGACGCCGCATCGCGCGCCATGAAGAAGGCCGAGCCGGGAACGCCCGAGTTTCGCGTCGCCCTGCGCGATGCCATCTTCAGCACCAGGGAAGTGGTGGGCACGCACGGTGTCTACAGCTTCAAGCCCGGCAGCCTTTACGGCGTGGACGAACGTGCCCGCGTGATCGTCAAGCTCGACAACGGCCAATGGAAGCTCGCACCTTGAACCACTCGCCTTTGCCTTGCCGGAGGGCCGCGCGATGACATGGGACGTGGCACTCATTCTTCTCACCGACGGGCTGGCCAACGGCGCCGTCTACCTGCTGGCCGGGCTCGGGCTGGTGCTGATCTTTTCCGTCACGCGGGTGGTGTTCGTGCCGTTCGGCGACATCGCGGCCTTCGCGGCCCTGTCGCTCGCGGCGTTTGAAACCGGCCACGTGCCGGCCACCATCGGCATGGTGGCGGTGCTGGCCGCGCTGGCGCTGGCCACCGAGATCGGCAGCCTGCTGCGGCGCGGCGAGACCGCACGCATTCCCAAGGCCGTGCTGATGTGGGGCGTGCTGCCCGCCATTCCGTGCGTGCTGGCATGGCTTGCCGCGCGGCCCGGCGTGCCGGTGGCGGTGCACATCGCGGTGGCCGTGCTGCTGGTGGTGCCGATTGCGCCGCTGCTCGCGCGGGTGGTGTTCCAGCCGATCGCGGACGCGTCGGTGCTGGTGCTGCTGATCGTGTCGCTGGCGCTGCACTTCCTTTTGTCGGGCCTGGGCCTGCTGTTCTTCGGGCCTGAAGGCTCGCGCACCACGCCGCTGACCAGCGCCGTGTTCACGCTGGGCGACGGCTTCACCGTCAGCGGCCAGGTGGTGCTGATGGTGGGGGCGGCCATTGTGCTGAGCGGGTTGTTCTTCCTGGTGTTCGAGCGCACGGTGGCCGGCAAGGCGCTGCGCGCCACGGCCGTGAACCGGGTGGGCGCGCGGCTGGTGGGCATCCGGCCGGTGCGCACGGCGCTGCTGGCGTACGGCTGCGCCTCGCTGCTGGCGGGGCTCATCGGCGTGCTGATTGCGCCGGTGACGACCATGTACTACGACTCGGGCTTCATCATCGGCCTGAAGGCCTTCGTGGCCGCGATCATCGGCGGGCTGGTGAGCTACCCGATGACGGCCGTGGGTGCGCTCGCGGTCGGCGTGGTGGAAAGCTTCGCCTCGTTCTGGAGCGGCGCACTGAAAGACGTGATCGTCTTCAGCCTGCTGATTCCCGTGCTCATGCTGCGCTCCTTCATGGTCGCGCACGCCGAAGAGGAAGAAGACGAGGTGGACCAATGAACGCGAATCTCAAGAAGCGCGGCGCTTGGATCGCCGGCATCGTCGCCGTGCTGGCCCTGGTGCCGGTGGTGGCGGGCAGCTTCACCGTCTCGCTGCTCAACGACATCGGCATCGGCGCACTGGTGGCGCTGGGCCTGGTGATGCTCACGGGCGTGGGCGGTGCCACGTCGTTCGGGCAGGCGGCCTTCGTGGGCATCGCGGCCTACGCGACCGCATGGCTCACCACCACGCAGGGCATGTCGCCGTGGATCGGGCTGCTCTTCGCACTGCTGCTCACGGGGCTGTCGGCGCTGGCCATCGGCATGCTCACGCTGCGGCTCGGCGGGCACTTCCTGCCGCTGAGCACCATCGCGTGGGGGCTGTCGATTGCGATGCTGTTCGGCAACGTCGATGCGCTGGGCCGGCACACGGGGCTGTCGAACATTCCGGCGCTGCAGGTGGCGGGCTGGTCGCTGGCCGACCCGCGCGCGATGTACTACCTGATCTGGGTGGTGGTGGGGCTGGCCTGCCTGTTCAGCCACAACCTGCTGCAGTCGCGGCCGGGTCGCGCCATTCGCGGGCTGCGCGGCGGTGCCACGCTGCTGGCGAGCGTGGGCGCGGATGCGTACCGCGTGCGGCTGTCGCTGTTCGTCACGGCGGCGTTGTTCGCGGGGCTGGCGGGTTGGTTGTACGCGCACATGAACCGCTTCGTGAGCCCGTCGCCCTTCGACGTGCGCGCCAGCATCGAGTACCTGCTGATGGCGGTGGCCGGCGGGCTCGGGCAACTGGCGGGCGCGCTGGTGGGCGCCGCGCTGGTGCTGGTGCTGAAGAACGGCCTGCAGGACGTGCTGCCGATGCTCACGCAACGCGCCGGCCAGCTGGAGGCCGTGGCCTTCGCCGCGCTCTTCATCCTGCTGCTGCACTTCGCGCGCGGCGGCGTCATGGGCCTGCTGCGCCGCTGGACGCACCGGCGCGGCGCGCCGCAGGGGCCGTCGCGCCACGAGGCGGCGCCGGTCGAGCCGCTGGCCAACCGCACGCTGCCGGCACGCGGATCGCCGGTGCTGTCGGTCAACGGCGCGGTGAAGCGCTTCGGCGGGCTGGTGGCGGTGAACGACGTGAGCTTCGACGTGAAGGCCGGCGAGATCGTCGGGCTGATCGGGCCCAACGGCGCGGGCAAGTCGACCATGTTCAACCTGCTGACCTGCACGCTGCCCATGAGCGCGGGGCAGGTGCGCTTTCTGGAGCACGACATTGCCGGCCTGCCGCAGCGGCAGGTGGCGCGGCTGGGCCTGGCGCGCACCTTCCAGCACGTGAAGCTGAGGCCGCGCATGAGCCTGCTCGACAACGTGGCGCTGGGCGCGCACTCGCGCACGCGCTCGGGCATCCTGAAGGCGGGCCTGCGGCTCGACCGCACGGAGGAAAGCCAGATCCTGCAGGAGGCGCAGCGCCAGCTCGACCGCATCGGCCTGGGCGACCGCGCGCACGAGCTGGCGGGCAGCCTGCCGCTGGGCACGCAGCGCATCCTGGAGATTGCGCGCGCGCTGGCCGCCGACCCGGTGCTGCTGGTGCTCGACGAGCCCGCCGCCGGCCTGCGCCGCAAGGAAAAGATGGCACTCGGCGACCTGCTGCGCAAGCTGCGCGAGGAGGGCGTGACCATCCTCATCGTCGAACACGACATGGACTTCGTGATGAAACTGGTGGACCGGCTGGTGGTGATGAACTTCGGCTCCAAGCTCGTGGAGGGCGTGCCCTCGGCGGTGCGCGCCGACGAGCGTGTGCAGGCGGCTTACCTGGGGAGCGTCGTATGAGCGCCGCACGGCCGCCCGAAGGCGCGGGCCCCCTTCAGGGGGTGGGAGAAGTACACGAAGTGCCAAGCCTGGGGGTAACGAAATGACCGCGATGCTGGAGATTGGCGACCTGCATGTGTCGTACGGGCAGGTGGAGGCGGTGCGCGGTGTGTCGCTCGACCTGCAGCCGGGGCAGATCATCTCGGTGATCGGCCCGAACGGCGCGGGCAAGACCACGCTGCTGGCCGCGGCGATGGGGCTGCTGCCCTGCAAGGGCACGCTGCGCTTCGAAGGCGAAGACCTGCAGGGGCTGGACGTGGAAGCGCGCGTGGAACGCGGCCTGTGCCTGGTGCCCGAGAAGCGCGAGCTGTTCGGCGAGCTCACCGTGCTCGACAACCTGCAGCTCGGCGCCTATGCCAAGCGGCTGCGCGGCGATGCGATGAAGAAGCGGCTGCAGTCGGTGTACGACCGCTTTCCGCGGCTGGCCGAGCGGCGCTCGCAGCGCGCCGACACGCTGTCGGGCGGCGAGCGGCAGATGCTGGCGGTGGGGCGCGCGCTGATGTCGGCGCCGCGCCTGCTGATGCTGGACGAGCCCAGCCTGGGCCTGGCGCCGCTGATCGTGCGCGACATCCTGACCATCGTGCGCAAGCTGCGCGACGACGGCGTGTCGATCCTGCTGGTGGAGCAGAACGCGCGCGCCGCGCTCGAGAGCTCGGACGAGGGCTATGTGCTGGAAACCGGCGAGATTGCGTTGTCGGGCGCATCGGCCGAGCTGGCGAGCGACCCGCGCGTGCAGGCCACCTACCTTGGCGGAGGCACGCACGATGACGAGTGACGCGCGCGCCGTGCCGCCCGCGCAGCGCACGCTGCCGGCGATGTTGCAGCGGCAGGCCGGGCTGTTCGGCCCGCGCGCGCTGCTGCGGATCGCGGGGCGGGCGTGGGCGCACCGCGACGCAGCGCAGGCAGCAGCCGTTCGCGCCGGCGCGCTGGCCGCGGCCGGCGTGGTGCGCGGCGACCGCGTGGCTGTGATGTGCGGCAACCGTGTCGAGTTTCTCGAGAGCTTCCTGGGCGCGGGCTGGCTGGGTGCGGCGGTGGTGCCGGTCAACACCGCGTCGATGGGGCCGCAGGTCGAATACTTCCTCGCGAACAGCGAGGCGAAGCTGCTGGTGATCGAGGCGGGCTTTCTGTCGCGGCTTGCCACGGCGGACCTGGCGCGCACCGCGTTGCGCGAGATCTGGGTGGTGGGCGAGGCCGAGCCCGCGGACTGGCAGGCGCCCGAGGGCGTGCGCGTGACGCCTTACCCCGAAGGCGGCGAGGCGCTCGCGCCCGCGGCCGTGCAGCCCGGCGATCCGCTTGCGATCCTCTATACCTCCGGCACGACCGGGCCGGCCAAGGGCGTGATGTGCCCGCACGCGCAGTATTTCTGGTGGGGCGTGAACAGCGCGGAAGTGCTCGGCGTGGGCGCCGACGACGTGCTGTGCACCACGCTGCCGCTGTTTCACATCAATGCGCTCAACACCTTCGCGCAGGCTGCGCTGACCGGCGCCGAAGTGGTGTTCGAGTCGCGCTTCTCCGCCTCGGGCTTCTGGCCGTCGATGCGCGCGAGCGGCGCGACGGTGGTGTACCTGCTGGGCGCGATGGTGCCGATCCTGCTGGCGCAGCCCGAAGGGCCCGGCGAGCGCGATCACCGCGTGCGCATCGGCCTGGGGCCGGGCGTGCCTTCCGCGGCGGGGGCGGCGTTCAAGGCGCGCACGGGTGTGCCGCTGCTCGAGGGCTACGGCTCGACCGAGACCAATTTCGCCATCGCCACCGCGCCCGATTCGCCGCGCGGCGGCGTCATGGGTTGGCTGCGGCCGGGCTTCCAGGCGCGCGTGGCCGATGAGGACGACGGGGCCCTGCCGCCCGGCGAGGCCGGCGAGCTGCTGCTGCGCGCGGACGAGCCGCACGCCTTTGCGAGCGGCTACTTCAACATGCCCGGGAAGACGGTCGAGGCCTGGCGCAATCTCTGGTTCCACACCGGCGACCGCGTGGTGCAGGACGCCGACGGCGCGTTTCGTTTCGTCGACCGCATCAAGGACGCGATTCGCCGGCGCGGCGAGAACATCTCGTCGTTCGAGGTCGAGCAGGTGCTGCTGAGCCACGCGGGCGTGGCCTCGTGCGCGGTGTACCCGGTGCGCTCCGAACTGGCGGAAGACGAGGTGATGGCCGCGCTGGTGGCGCGCGAGGGCGTGGCCATCGACCCCGCCGAACTCGTGCGCTTCTGCGAAGGCCGCCTGCCGTACTTCGCCGTGCCGCGCTACATCGACGTGCTGGCCGACCTGCCGCGCACCGAGAACGGCAAGGTGCAGAAGTTCAAGCTGCGCGAGCGCGGCGTGGGTCCGCAGACCTGGGACGGCCGGCCCGCGAGGGCCTGAGGCGCATGACGAACGCAACGCTGCTCCCGCTTGCCGGCCGCGCGGCGTTCGTGACGGGTGCGGGGCAGGGGCTGGGCGCGGCCATTGCGCGCGGGCTGGCGCAGGCCGGGGCGCGCGTGGCGCTGGCCGATGTCGAGCCGGCGAATGCACAGGCCGTGGCGGCGCAGATCGACGGGCTTGCGCTGAGGCTCGACGTGCGCGACGAGGCGGCGTTTCGCGATGCCTTCGACAGGGCGGTCGCGCATTTCGGTGCCGTCGACATCATGGTCAACAA
This sequence comes from Variovorax sp. OK212, assembly GCF_900112425.1. Lineage (GTDB taxonomy): Bacteria > Pseudomonadota > Gammaproteobacteria > Burkholderiales > Burkholderiaceae_C > Variovorax. The sequence continues at coordinate 1,094,124 of NZ_FOLP01000001.1, forward strand.
CGCGGCACGCACGCCGACCACCTCGCTGTGGGACATCACGCCCGAGGAATGGGACGACGTGTTGGCCGTGAACCTGCGCGGCAGCTTCTTCGGCTGCCGCATCGCCGGGCGGCACATGCGCGAGCGCGGTTCGGGGCGCATCGTCAACCTGGGCTCGCTGGCCGGGCAGCAGGCCAGTGCCGCGACCGGTGTGCACTATGGCGCGAGCAAGGCCGGGCTGCTGGCGCTCACGCGGTCGTTCGCGCAGGAACTGGCGCCGCACGGCGTGACGGTGAACGCGCTGGCGCCCGCCGCGATCCAGAGCCCGCCGCTGGAGGCCATGGAGCCCGCGCGGCAGCAGGCGCTGAAGGCCGCCATTCCGGTCGGACGCTTCGGCCTGCCCGAGGAAGTGGCCGCGGCGGTCGTCTACCTGGCCTCGCCGGCCGCCGCTTTCATGACCGGCGCGACGCTGGACCTCAACGGCGGCCGTTTCATGCGCTGACAACCCGGGCACGGACCGCGCGTTAAAATGGTTCAGAACTAAAACATTCAGGTATGCAAACAAATTCACTCACTGGCCGGCACGCACTCGTCACGGGCGCGGCACGCGGCATTGGCGCCGAGATCGCCCGCACCCTGGCTGCCGAAGGCGCCGTGCTGACGCTGCTGGGCCGCGACCGCGAGGCGCTGCAGCGCGTGGCCGATTCGCTCGCCGGAAGCGGGCACGGCGTGGTGGCCGCCGACGTGGCGAACCCCGAGGCGGTGCAGGCGGCCTTTGCCGAGGCCCGCGCCGCGCGCGGGCCGGTCGCGGTGCTCGTCAACAACGCGGGCGCGGCCGAGAGCGCGCCCTTCCTCAAGACCTCGTTCGAGCTCTGGCAGCGCATGCTGTCGGTCAACCTCACGGGCAGCTTCCTGTGCGCGCAGGCCGCGTTGCCCGACATGCTCGACGCGGGCTGGGGCCGCATCGTCAACATCGCCAGCACGGCGGGGCAGAAGGGCTACGCCTACGTGGCGGCCTACACCGCGGCCAAGCACGGCGTGGTCGGGCTCACGCGCTCGCTGGCACTGGAGGTGGCGCGCAAGGGCATCACGGTGAATGCCGTGTGCCCGGGCTACACCGACACCGACATCCTGCGCAACAGCGTCGCCAACGTGGTCGGCAAGACCGGGCGCAGCGAGGCCGATGCGCTGGCGGAGTTCTCGAGCGTGAACCCGCAGCGCCGCATCGTGCAGCCGGCCGAGGTGGCCGATGCCGTGCGTTGGCTCTGCGGTGCGGGCGCCGCGTCGGTCACCGGGCAGTCGATCTCGGTTTCAGGGGGAGAAGTGACATGACACGCAACGATGCCTCGCACGCCGTGCTGAGCGACGCGGAAGAACTCGGCCACGAGGCCCGCGCGGGCCACGAGGACCACGCGATGCTCAAGCTCTGGTTGCGCATGCTGGCCAGCACCACGCAGATCGAGGCCGAGATCCGGCGGCGGCTGCGCGAGCGCTTCGGCATCTCGCTGGCGCGCTTCGACTACATGGCGCAGCTCTACCGCTACAAGGACGGCCTGAAGATGCGCGTGCTGTCGCGCTACCTGATGGTGACCGGCGGCAACGTGACGGGCCTGACGGACGAGCTCGAGCGCGAAGGCATGGTGGCGCGCGCGCCCAGCCCCGACGACCGCCGCGCCTGGATCGTGAGCCTCACGCCCGCGGGCCGCCGCACCTTCGAGACCATGGCGAGCGAGCACGAGCAGTGGATCCTCGAGATGTTCTCGGGGCTGGACATGAAGACGGTCAAGCAGATGCACACGCAACTGGGCCTGCTGCGCGTGCACGTGATGCGCGGCGAGCCGGCGGGCGAGGAGGGCTGAGCATGAGCGAGGGCACCCACGTCGATCTTTCGGCTGCGAGCACGGAGTTCCGCCGGCCACGGCTGATCCGCTTTTCCGACTGCGATCCGGCGGGCATCGTCTTCTATCCGCAGTACTTCGTGATGCTCAACGGGCTGATCGAGGACTGGGTCAACGAAGGCCTGGGGCTCAGCTACCACGGGCTGGTGGCGCAACGCCGCATCGGCCTGCCAACCGTGAAGCTCGACGTCGACTTCCGCGCCGTGAGCCGCATGGGCGACCCGGTGATGCTCGGCCTGTCCGTGCAGCGGCTGGGCTCGCGCTCGATGACGCTGGCGGTGCGCTGCTTCAGCGCCGAAGGCGGCGAAGTGCGCATGCAGATGACGCAGGTGATCGTGACGACGTCGCTGGAGACCCATCGCGCCGTCGCCATTCCCGAGGACATGCGCGCGGCCATCTTGCGCAGCGCGCCCGAGCTGGGCTGACGGCCTTCAGCTTGTCAGCGGGCTGGGAAGCTAGGGGGCAGGCTCGTTGCCAGCGGCGGCCTGCGCGCGCTTCTTGAGCCAGCTGGCGAGCTCTTTCTTGCCCTTGGCATTGGCTGTGCGCCATGCCTCGCGCGCAGCGGCGATGAAGCGATCTTCCGCCGCGTCGGGCACTTCGGAGGGGCGGTCTTCCTTGTCGAGCCAGTGGGGCTCGACGTCGCAGTGCCGCTCGATCTGCCGCGCCAGGTTGTCGCCGATGGGCCGGGCGCTCTTGATCTGGCTCCACATGCTCGGCGAGATTTCGATCTTCTTCGCAAACGCCTGGTCCAGCCCCTTGGCCGGCAGGCCGGCGGCCACGGCCTCTTCGAGAAAACGACGGTGCAGCGCGAGGGCATTGCGGCGACGCGCGACGGTGATATTGGGCACTGTTCAAAAACAACAACAAGACAAGAAAAGATTGTCCCGGTTGTTGACGCCGTCGTAAACACTATTTACAGTTGCCTTCATTCGCGGCCCCAAGCCGTCCCTTTTTTCCAACCCCTTACAGCCGACAGCGGCAATTTTTGACTCAGGAACCATCGTGAACACCGCATTGCACCTCACCAGCATTCGACCCGCCTCGGGCCGATCGCTCGTGCGCGTCTGGGCGTGTGGTGGTTTCGGCAGCATGCCGTCGGTCCGACTGAATCAGCACCAGAGCCACGCGTATTCGACACAAGCCGCAGCCAGCCTGCGCGTTGGAAAAGCAGAGGATCAGGTGCTACCGGGTGGAGGTTGCGCATAGGCGCATACCTTCCAAGCTCTCTCATGCAGAGGCCCGGACACCGCAAGGTTCCGGGCCTTTTTGTTTTTGGCTTTTGTTTTTGTCGTGCTTGTTTGCCATTTCGGGTGTGCCTTCACCACACCGCCAGTGTCCACCGCGTAGACGGTCTGGCGGGATGTGCAGGAACTGATCACTCCTGTGCAGCGACGTCGTACGGGGCAGCGCCCAGCGCGCTGCCCGTCGCGTGAGGACACAACCGAAATGGAAAGGCGGGCCACCGTTTTTTTCATCACCGAACCCGAGCGGGACCGGGCCATGCAGATGGTTCTCCCGCGGAAACCGGCCGCAACGATTGGGCGGCGCCGGAACCCGTAACCGGACACTTTTTGTTTTCGACCCGCGTTAGCTCAATGGATGAGAGCACTTGCCTACGAAGCAAGGGGTTGCACGTTCGAGTCGTGCACGTGGGGCCATTTTTTATTTGTCAGCTGTCACACAACCAAGGAGTCACATCATGCGCAAGCGCAACACCCCGATCCGGATGATCACCGTGCGCCCGGCACAGCCGCGCAGCCGCATGGTGCTGGCCCTGGCCCGCCGCTTCGGCATTGCCGTCGACGCGCGCCGGGCAGGCGAATGCGCGGCGGCCTCGCCGGGATGCGATCCGCTGCCGGAAGGACTCGATCTCGACCAGCGCGTTCGCGCGGTCGGCGAATGGTAAGCCGGCCGGCCTTCAGTTTTTCATGGTGCGCGTAGCTCAATGGCAGAGCCGCGGGTTGTGGTCCCGCTGACGACGGTTCGATTCCGTTCGTGCACCCCATGGTTTCGTTTCGTTCAACTTCATCCCAACCATCGCCGCGAAAGGAGGCGAGACATGCATCCTCACGTCCTGCAACTCGATATTCAGGGCACGCCGCAGGCCTGGATCTCGCTGGAGCAGGCGGTGTTGCACTACGCGACCGGCTCGGTCGCCTGGGAAGACGGCGACCTGCCGCTGGCCACGCTGCGTGGCGGCTTCAACGTGGCGCGCGGTGTGCAGTCGCGCGTCGAGGTGGCGCCGATCATCGCGCTGCGCGGCGCGTCGAAGATCAACCTGTTCGACGTGATTCCGAGCGTCACCAAGAGCAAGCTGCTGCGCCGCGACCGCCACACCTGCGCCTACTGCGCGAACGTGTTCCACGAACGCGACCTGCAGTGCGAGCACGTGATGCCCGAGTCGCGCGGCGGCCCGTGGACCTGGACCAACCTCGTGAGCGCATGCGCGGTCTGCAACAACCGCAAGGCCGCGCGCACGCCGGAGGAAGCGGGCATGCGGCTGGTCTACCTGCCGTACGTGCCGAGCCGCTACGAGAACTTTCTGCTCGAAGGCCGCAACATCCGTGCGGACGTGCACGAGTGGCTCGCGAAGCGCCTGCCCAAGGGCTCGCGGCTTCAATGAGGGCGGGATCGCGATGAGGTCCGCGCCAATGAACGAAGCCCGCTGTCTTTCGGACGGCGGGCTTTTTCGTTTGAGGGAGAGCGAGGCGTCAGCGTCCGACGCCGAAGAGGTTGTAGGCGATCAGTCCGGCGGCGGCCAGTCCGCCGACGACGGCGAGGATCACTTTGGTTGTGCGCCCGCCGCCGCGCCTGGAGCGCGGCCAATGGTCCGGCCCGATCAGGTCGATGGGGACGGTGGGTTTGCCTATGTCGGACGCCTTTTCCATGGGAGGAAATATAGCTCACGCTTGAATGCATACGCCGCGACCGTGTCAATGCGTTGTCCGCGGACGTCGTTGCCGGCGCTGATTTCGGCCAGGCAAAAAAATACCCGCCTGTGCGGGTTGAACGAGCCTTTGGCTTCGAAGTTGCAGTCCCTGTGGTGTTCTTCTTCTTCTGTGCGTGACAGCATGTGCAAGATGCCACGGCGCATAGGGTCCTTTTGTAGGTTGCATCCGGGGCAAGAGGTAAGTGCTCCGCAAAACTGTGAAAAATTCCCGTATGAACAAACTGATCATTCTTGAGAGTCTGGCGCGAGCCCTCGAGAGCTGGGTTCGGAATGCCTCCGCTGCGCAGCTTTGGCAGGTGCATCGATCGGGCGGTCTCGGTGCGTCTATCGAGGCGGACGACGAGGTCGTGAAGGTGCGCATCGATCTTGGCGGCCCGCGCGATGCGTTGTGCGAACTCGGCAAGACCGATGGGCGGCTGCCGGTCACGGAAGCGTTCCTCGGCAACCGAGATGCGACGTGGGACGCGCCGCCTGCGCAAGGGACCGACGCGCGAGCGCAGTGGTTCCTGTCGAACGAACTGGCGCAGGAACACGCACGGCAGTATCTGATGGCGGAAGTGGGAGAGCGTCGCGACCTGCTGGCGCGCTGTGTCGACGAATGGACTGCGCGGCAGGGCGCAGCACAATGAAAAACGCCCGCTACCTTGTGGGTAGCGGGCGGGTTCAGCATTACTGCGCTTGTTGGTGGTGGGCCCTGAGTGACTCGAACACTCGACCTACGGATTAAGAGTCCGCTGCTCTACCAACTGAGCTAAGAGCCCTTGCTTAGACAGCGTTTGCTGCTATCTGGCAAGACCACGAGTATATACCAGTTCTGAAGCTTTTCCAAAAAATTTGCAGACGCAACGTTAGGATGCGTCATCACCGACAGGGCAGGGCCCTTCAACCAGGAGAATTTCGATGAGCGACGCAAGCACCACGCCCCATGTCTTGATCACCGGCGCCGCAGGCGCATTGGGTCGGGCCGTGGCACAGCACTTTCTCGATCAGGGCGCGCGCCTTGCGCTGGTCGATCACCACGCGGGCCGACTCGCCGAAGTCTTCCCCGGTCTCGACAACTCGCAGCACCTGCTGCTCTCGGGCGACGTGACTTCCGCTTCCGAGATGAAGAGCCTCGCGCAGCAAGCGCTCAAGTCCTTCGGCCGCATCGACACGCTGGTCCACATCGCCGGCGGCTTCGAGATGGGCGAGGCCACGCATGCGCTCACGCGCGAGAGCTGGGACCGGATGATGAATCTCAACGCCTGGTCGTTCGTCGCCGTCACGCAGGCGGTGCTGCCGTCGATGACCGAACGCCGCGCCGGCAGCATCATTGCCGTGACGGCGAAGGTGGCCGCGCGCGGCCTGCCGGCCATGGCCGCGTACATCGCATCGAAGAGCGCGCTGCAGCGCCTGGTCGAAGCCATGGCGGCCGAGGCGGCGCCGCACGGCGTCAGCGTGAACAGCGTCGCCCCCAGCGTGCTGGACACGCCGGCCAATCGCCAGGCGATGCCCGATGCGAACCCGGCCGACTGGGTGTCGACCTCGGTCGCCGCGCAGACCATCGCCTTCCTTGCATCGCCAGCGGCGTCCGCGCTGCACGGCCAGCACCTGACGCTCGATACCTGAGCCCTGAAAAAGAAAAAGGCCCTGGCAGATGCCAAGGCCTTTTTTGTGTCGGTCTGGTGGAGAGGATGAGGATCGAACTCACGACCTCCGCATTGCGAACGCGGCGCTCTCCCAGCTGAGCTACCCCCCCGACGCACAGCGAATTTTAGCCAGAACTCCCGTTTTCGCACACCCCGGCGTGCCAAGATGCGCGCCTCGCGAAACACGGAGAAAAATCGCATGGCTTCGTTCGAACCCGCCTGGCTGGAAGGCATGTACAACAACCTCGCGCGGGTGAAAGACCACCCCGCGTACTTCCAGCGCTGGGCCCGCGATTCCGCCGCCGCACGCGATGCCTTGCCTGCGCGGATCGACATTCCCTACGGCAGCGGCACGAACGAAACGCTCGACGTCTTCCCCGCACCCGTGCCCGACGCGCCGGTGCTGGTCTTCATCCACGGCGGCTACTGGCGCGCGATGGACAAGAAAGACCACTCCTTCATTTCACCCGCGTTCAACGACCGCGGCATCTGCGTGGTGCAACCCAACTACGCGCTGTGCCCCGGCACGGCGGAGCAGCCGGTCACGGTGCCCGGCATCGTGATGCAGATGGTGCGCGCGCTCGAGTGGACCTGGCGCTACGTCGCGGCCTACGGCGGCGACCCCTCGCGCATCACCGTCGCGGGCCACTCGGCCGGCGGGCACATGGCCGCTGCGCTGCTGTCCTGCGACTGGAAAGCGGTCGCTCCCGACCTGCCCGTGCAACTGGTGCGCAACGCGCTGTCGATCTCCGGGCTCTACGACCTGCGCCCGCTGCAGCACACGCCGTTCCTGGTGAACACGCTGAAGCTGACCGATGCCGACGTGCTGCGCGCCAGCCCGGCGCTGTGGCCCGCGCCGAAGCGCGGCCAGCTCTACGCCGTCGCGGGCGGCAGCGAGAGCGAAGAATTCATCCGCCACAACGCGATGATCCGCGAGTCGTGGGGCCGCAACACCGTGCCGGTGTGCGAGGTGCTGCCGGGGCTCAACCACTTCGACGTGGTCGATGCGCTGGCCGATCCGGCCCATGCATTGCACCGCCATGCGGTGCAGCTGCTCGAGGCCTGATCGGCGGCCAGGGCAGGGGGCTTACATCAGCAGGTGTTCGCCCGCGTTGTCGCCGCCCAGCGTGACGTAGTTGACCTTGCGGATGTCCATCAGGGCGCGGCCGCCCGCGTAGCTGATCGAGCTCTGCACGTCCTGTTCCATCTCGACCAGCGTGTCGGCCAGCTTGCCCTTCACGGGCTCGAGGATGCGCTTGCCCTCGACGTGCTTGTATTCGCCCTTGTTGAAGTCGCTGGCCGAGCCGTAGTACTCCTTGAAGAGCGCGCCGTCGACCTCGACGGTCTTGCCCGGCGACTCCTCGTGGCCCGCGAACAGCGAGCCGATCATCACCATCGACGCGCCAAAGCGCACGCTCTTGGCGATGTCTCCATGGTCGCGAATGCCGCCGTCCGCAATGATCGGCTTGGTCGCCACGCGCGCGCACCACTTGAGCGCCGACAGCTGCCAGCCGCCCGTGCCGAAGCCGGTCTTGAGCTTGGTGATGCAGACCTTGCCCGGGCCGATGCCGACCTTGGTCGCGTCGGCGCCCCAGTTCTCCAGGTCGATCACCGCTTCGGGCGTGCCGACGTTGCCGGCAATCACGAAGGTCTTCGGCAGCTTCTGCTTGAGGTAGCCGATCATGTTCTTCACGCTGTCGGCGTGGCCGTGCGCGATGTCGATGGTCACGTACTCGGGCACCAGGCCCTGCGCCACCAGCTGGTCGACGGTGTCGTAGTCGGGCTTCTTCACGCCGAGCGAGATCGAGGCGAACACGCCCTTGCCCTGCATGTCCTTCACGAACTGGACGTTGTCCAGGTCGAAGCGGTGCATCACGTAGAAGTAGCCGTTCTGCGCGAGCCACAGGCAGATCGACTCGTCGACCACCGTCTTCATGTTGGCGGGCACCACCGGCAGGCGGAAGCTGCGTTCGCCCAGCGTGACGCTGGTGTCGCACTCGGAGCGGCTCTCCACGCGACACTTGCGCGGGAGCAAAAGGATGTTGTCGTAATCGAAAATCTGCATGACCAGGCTCCTGAAAGGAATCGTTGAATGGAACGAATGAGCGCTTGGTCCGGCCGGCTTTCGCGGTGCGTTCTTGCAAGAAGACGCCCACAAAAAACCGGGCGCAAGAAACTTGGGCCCGGTGATTGAGTCTACGCGGTCTCGCGAAGCCGGGTCTTCCGAATCTTCATATAACCCGCATACGCCGTGGTTTCTACAATCGAAGGATGTTGTTTAACGATCCTGCGGCTGACGCCCCCCTCCCGAATCCTTCGGACATGCCGCTGCTCCATAACCTGAACGCGGAGCAGCTCGCCGCGGTCACGTTGCCCGAAGGCAACGCGCTCATCCTCGCGGGCGCGGGCTCGGGCAAGACGCGCGTGCTCACCACCCGCATCGCGTGGCTGCTGCAAACGGGCCAGGTCTCCGCCGGCGGCATCCTGGCCGTGACCTTCACCAACAAGGCCGCCAAGGAAATGATGACGCGGCTGACGGCCATCCTGCCCGTCAACGTGCGCGGCATGTGGATCGGGACCTTCCACGGCCTGTGCAACCGCCTGCTGCGCGCGCACTGGAAGCTGGCCAACCTGCCCTCGACCTTCCAGATCCTCGACACGCAGGACCAGCTCTCGGCCATCAAGCGCCTGATGAAGCAGTTCAACGTCGATGACGAGCGCTTTCCCGCCAAGCAGACCCAGTGGTTCATCGCCGGCGCCAAGGAAGACGGCCTGCGCCCCGACGGCGTGGAAGTGCGCAACGAGGACGACCGCAAGAAGGTCGAGATCTACCGCCTGTACGAAGAGCAATGCCAGCGCGAAGGCGTGGTCGATTTCGGCGAGCTCATGCTGCGCAGCTACGAATTGCTGCGCGACAACGACCCGGTGCGCGAGCACTACCAGCGGCGCTTTCGCCACATCCTGATCGACGAGTTCCAGGACACCAACCGCCTGCAGTACGCGTGGATCAAGATGCTGGCGGGCAACACCGTCGGAGGCCAGTTCGAGCCCGGGCGCAACAGCGTGATCGCGGTGGGCGACGATGACCAGAGCATCTATGCCTTCCGCGGCGCGCGCGTGGGCAACATGACCGACTTCGTGCGCGAGTTCGACGTGCGCCACCAGATCAAGCTGGAGCAGAACTACCGCAGCTACAGCAACATCCTCGACTCCGCCAACGAGCTCATCAGCCACAACAAGAAACGCCTCGGCAAGAACCTGCGCACGACGCAGGGCCCCGGCGAGCCCGTGCGCGTGTACGAGTCGCCCACCGACCTGGCCGAGGCGCAGTGGATGGTCGAGGAAATGCGCCAGCTCGTGCGCGACGGCTTCGAGCGCAAGGAAATGGCCGTGCTCTACCGCAGCAATGCGCAGAGCCGGGTGATCGAAACGGCGCTGTTCAACGCGTCGGTGCCGTACCGCGTGTACGGCGGCCTGCGCTTCTTCGAGCGCGCCGAAATCAAGCACGCGCTGGCCTACCTGCGCCTGCTGGAGAACAAGGACGACGACACCAGCTTCCTGCGGGTGGTCAATTTCCCGCCGCGCGGCATCGGCGCGCGCACGCTCGAAACCCTGCAGGACGCGTCCCGCGCGGCCGGGCGTTCGCTGCACGACGCGGTGAGCGTGGTCGGCGGCAAGGCGGGCGCCAACCTCACGGGCTTCGTCGCCAAGATCGACGTGCTGCGCGAGCAGACCCAGGGCGTGAGCCTGCGCGAGATCATCGAGCTGGTGCTCGACCACAGCGGCCTCGTGGAGCACTACAAGGCCGACCGCGAAGGCGCCGACCGCATCGAGAATCTGGAAGAACTGGTGAACGCGGCCGAGAGCTTCGTCACGCAGGAAGGCTTCGGCCGCGACGCCGTGGCGCTGCCGGTCGACGAGCTGCGCCAGTCGCCCGCGAGCCAGGGCATCGACCTGACCCGCCCGGTGATCGACGAGCCGCTCGCGCCCGACGCCGAGACCGGCGAAACGCTGAGCCCGCTGGCCGCGTTCCTCACGCACGCCGCGCTCGAATCGGGCGACAACCAGGCGCAGGCCGGGCAGGACGCGGTGCAGCTCATGACGGTGCACGCCGCCAAGGGCCTGGAGTTCGACTGCGTGTTCATCACCGGCATGGAAGAGGGCCTGTTCCCGCACGAGAACTCGATGAGCGACTTCGAGAGCCTCGAGGAAGAACGCCGCCTGATGTACGTGGCCATCACGCGCGCCCGCAAGCGCCTGTACCTGAGCCATTCGCAGACGCGCATGCTGCACGGCCAGACCCGCTACAACGTCAAGAGCCGCTTCTTCGAAGAGCTGCCCGAAGGCGCGCTGAAGTGGCTCACCCCGAAGAACCAGGGCTTCACGCCCTCGGCCTTCGGCTACGGCGGCGGCTACGGCAGCACGCGCGGCGGGTCAGGAGGCTACGGCGGCGGTTATGGCGGCGGCCAGGGCACCGGCTACGGCAGCAACCGCGACAAGGACACCTTCGCCAGCCCGCCCGTGCCGCCGCAGAAGAGCGCGCCCGCGCACGGCCTGCGCTCGGGCATGCAGGTGTTCCACAACAAGTTCGGCGAAGGCACGGTCACCGCGCTGGAAGGCTCGGGCGACGATGCGCGCGCGCAGGTCAAGTTCGCGCGCCACGGCGTGAAGTGGCTGGCGCTGTCGGTGGCCAAGCTCACGCCCATCTGAGTTGCTACTAAAGCTATAGCGCACAACGTAGGCGGGACGCGCGCAACGGGCGCTTTTGTGTTGAACGGTCGTACACTCCGCACTCGCCAAACAAGGGGAGTCAGGGATGTGGTTCTTGGGCATCATTGCCGGCCTGTTCATTGGAGCGCTGTTCGAATCGGTGCCCGTGGCGCTGGTGCTTGCGGTGGTCGGTGCGTTCGCGCTGCCGCAGCTGGTCGGCAGGAAGAAGAAAGACAAGGCCGAGCCGTACCGCACCGAGGCTGAGCGCACGCCGGCGGTCAATGCGGGCGCCAACGCCGCAAATGCGGCTGCAACCGCGCCCGGCGGCGGCGTGCTGAAGCTGCAGCAACGCGTGTCGGAGCTCGAGCAGCGTGTCGCCGCGCTCGAAAGCCGGCTGGCGCAGGGCGCGACGGCCGCCGAAGTGCCTGAAGTGTCCGAAGCCTCGGTCATCCCCGAACTGTCTTCCGGCGAACTTGCCACCTCGATGGCCACCTCGATGGGCGCCACGCCGCTGCCGGAAGCGCCGCCGCTTCCCGTGGCCACGCTGGCGTCGCGGGCCGCCGAGATCGAGCAGGCCCGCCTGTCGCGGATGCTGGCCGAGGCGAGCCTGCCCAAGGCGCCCGTGGCCCAGGAGCCCGTCGCGCCCCTGGTGCCGGCCCCGGTGCAGGCCGCGGCGCCCGCACCGGTCCCCACCCCGGCCCCGGCCCAGGTTCGCCGCGCACCGCCGCCGCCCCCACCACCGGCGCTTGCGCTGCGCGACCGCCTGCCCGCACCCATCGCCAACCTGATCTTCGGCGGCAACATGCTCGTCAAGCTCGGCGTGCTGATCCTGTTCCTCGGGCTGGCCTTCCTGCTGCGCTACACGGCCGAACGCGTCACCGTGCCGATCGAGCTGCGCTACGCGGCCGTCGCGCTGGTCGGCGCGGGCCTGCTGGTGCTGGGCTGGCTGCTGCGCCACAAGCGCGCGGGCTATGCGCTGATCCTGCAGGGCGCGGGCATCGGCGTGTTCTACCTGACGACGCTCGCGGCCATGAAGCTCAGCGGGCTGCTGCCGGCCAGCGTCGGCTTCGCCTTCCTGTTCGGCGTGGCCGTGCTCAGCGCCGCGCTGGCCGTGCTGCAGAACGCGCCGCTGCTGGCCATCGTGGCCGCGCTCGAAGGCTTCGCGGCGCCGGTGCTGGCGTCCACCGGCTCGAACCAGCCGGTGGGCCTGTTCACCTACCTGCTGGTGCTCGACGTGGGCATCGTGCTGATCGCCTGGTTCAAGGCCTGGCGCGTGCTCAACCTGATCGGCTTCGTCGGCACCTTCACGCTGGCGGCCGGCTGGGCGCACAAGTACTACACCGACGACCAGTTCGCCACCATCGAGCCCTTCCTGGTGGTGTTCTTCCTGCTGTTCACCGCCATCGGCCTGCTGTTCGCGCGCCGCACGCTGTTCGACGCACCGGTGCAGCCCGCGCAGCCGCTGGCCACGCGCGCGCTCGATACGCTGCGCCGCGCGGGCCGCGTCGACAGCTCGCTGGTGTTCGGCACGCCGATGGTCGCCTTCGGCATGCAGGTGCTGCTGATGCGGCCCTGGGAATACGGCGCCGCCTTCTCGGCGCTGGCGCTCTCGGCCTTCTACCTGCTGCTGGGCCGGCTGGTGTTCGCCACGCAGCCCAAGGGGCTGGCGCTGCTGGCGGAGGCCTACGCCATCGTGGGCGTGATCTTCGGCACGCTGGCCATTCCGCTCGGCCTCGAGGGGCAGTGGACCGGCGCGGCATGGGCGGTCGAGGCGGCCGGCATGTACTGGCTGGGCGCGCGGCAGGGGCGCGGCTATGCGCGCGCCTTCTCCTTCGTGGTGTTCGCCGGCGCGGTGCTCAAGCTGCTCGAGGCCACGCGGCTCGACGCGGCACCGGGGCATCCGCTGCTCGACGGCTCGGTGATCGGCCCGGTGCTGGTCGCGGTGAGCGCCTTCGCGATGTGGGCGATCCACCGGCGCGCCAGGCTGGACGCGGGCAACAGCGTCGAGGCGCTGGCCGGCACCGCCTTGCCGTGGCTCGGCATGGCCGCGCTCACGCTGCTGCTGTGGCAGTGGTTCACGCCGCCGTGGGCCGCGGCGGCCACGGCCGTGCTGGCTTCGGTGACTTTCGCGGTGGCGATCCGGCTGGCCTTGCTGCCGCTGAGCTACGTGAGCTTCGGCATGCAGGCGCTGGCGGTGGCGGGCTTCATCGCCACGCTGCACCGCACCGGCGAGGTGGTCGACGCGAAGGTGCTGCAGAGCGGCTGGGAGGGCGCCGCCGCGGCATGCCTGATCGCGCTCAGCGTGCTCGGCAGCGCGGCATGGTCGATGCTGCAGGCGCACCGCGCGGCGCTCGCGCGCGGCGTGCAGCCCGAGTGGTCGGCCGGCAACGTCATCGGCGTGATTGCCGGCGTGAGCCTGCTGCACCTGGCGATGCTGTTCCAGCTGAATCTGGCGCAGGTGGCGCTGCTGTGGCCGCTGACGGCCACGGTGGTGCTGTGGGTGGCGCTGCGCATGGCGCACTTCCCGCTCGCGGCGCTTGCGGGCGTGCTGCAGGTCATTGCCGCCGTCGCGTTCGGCGTCAGCGTGGCCGATGTGGCCAACGTGGCCGTGGCGGACGTCGCCGGTGCGGTGCGCCCGGCGTTTGCCCACCTCGGTTTCTGGACCCCGGTGGTGCTGGGCCTGACCGCCTTGCTCGCGGGCGACTGGCTGCGCGACGAGGCGCGTCCGCGCCTGAGCGAGCCGGTCGGCACGGCGCGCAAGCGCTGGACCAATGCCTGGTGCGCCATTGCGGCGGTGCTGTGGGCGCCGGTGGTCTGGGGCCTGGGCTGGTGGCTGTTCGGCGCGCTCGACGAAAGCGTTCGCGTGCTCAACCGCCACGGCCTCGCGAGCCACATTCCCGCCGGCACGATGGCCGTGGTGCTCGTCACCTCGGTGCTGGCCGCCATCGTGGCGTACCGCCGCGACTGGTCGCAGCTCGGCAAGGCGACGCTGGCCACGCTGCCGGCCTTCGGCCTGATCGCCGCCTACGGCATCGCGGGCGGGCCGACGCTGTTCTATGTGCCGTCGAGCGCGCTCGGCTGGATCGCATGGCCGCTGGCGCTGGTATGGCACCTGCGCCTGCTGCGCGCGCAGAAGCGCTGGGCCGACGCCCCGGCGCTCGCGCCGTTCCACGTCGCCGGCTTCTGGCTCTTCCTGCTGCTGGCCGCGCGCGAATGCCAGTGGCAGCTGGGCCGTGTCGGCGCCGAATGGTCGAGCTGGCAATTGCTGGGCTGGGCCATCGTGCCCGCGCTGGTGCTGTGGGCGCTGCGCTCGCGCGCGCTGCTGCCGCGCTGGCCGCTCACCGAATTCCGCAGCGCCTACCTCGAGTTCGCCGCCACGCCGGTGGCGGTGTACCTGCTGGCGTGGGCGTGGGTGACCAATGCGGTCAGCCCGGGCGATGCGTCGCCGCTGCCTTACGTGCCGCTGCTCAACCCGCTCGAACTCGCGCAATGGCTGGTGCTGTTCGCGCTGGTGCTCTGGTGGCGCGTCTTGCCGCAAGGCTCGTTCGCGCGCGTCCAGCCGATGGCCGCGAAGGGCGCGGCCGGCTTCACGGGCCTGGCGTTGCTCACGGGCATGGTGCTGCGCACCTGCCACCACTACGCGGGTGTCGAGTGGCGCTTCGACGCGCTGTACGCCTCTTGGCTCACGCAGGCGGCGCTGTCCATCACCTGGGCCATCTGCGGCGTCGTCGCCATGGTGCTCGGCCATTCGCGCCGCGTGCGCACGCTGTGGGTGGCGGGCGCGGCGCTGCTGGGCGTGGTGGTGCTCAAGCTGTTCTTCGTCGAACTGGCAGACCGCGGCGGGCTGTTCCGCATCGTGTCGTTCATCGCGGTCGGCGCCTTGCTGCTGCTGGTGGGCTACTTCGCGCCGGTGCCGCCGAAGAAGGAAGAACCGGTGCCGCAGCCGGCGCCTGAAGAAGAAGGCGGTGCCGCATGAGCGCGCGCATGACCTGGACGCTTCGCGCGGGCGCCGCGCTGGTGGCGATGGCCGGTGGAGTTGCCCTTGCCCAACCTGCACCCAGCGCACCCAGCGCACCCAGCGCACCCAGCGCACCCATCACGCTCGAAGGCACAGGGCCCTATCACCGCCTCACCTTGCCGCTGGCCTTGTACGGCCGTGCCGCCTACGCCGACCTGCGCGACCTGCGGGTGCGCAATGCCGCGGGCCATGCCGTGCCCTACGCCTGGCTGCGCAACGAGGCCGCCACGCCGCAGACCGCCTCGCGCAACGTGCCGATCTTCGCGCTGCCCGGCAGCGTCGCCAGCGCGGCGCCGGGCGACACGGCGCTTGCGTTCTCGGTGCGGCCCGATGGCTCGCTGAAGCTCGAGAGCAAGGCGGTCAAGCCCGTCGGCAGCGACGACGCGGCGCAGTGGCTCATCGACGTGAGCCAGGTCAAGGGCAGCCTGCTGCAGGCCCGCTTCGAGATCGCGCCCGACACGCGCGGCCTGTTCGCCTTTCACCTCGAAGCCAGCGACGACCTGCGCCAATGGCGGCCGGTGGGCGGCGAAGAACAGCTGGTGCGGCTCGCCCATGGCGGCCAGGCCATCGAGCGGCTCGCGGTCGAGCTGGACAACGTGCGCGCGCGCTTCCTGCGGCTGCGCTGGAGCGACCCGAAGAACGGTGCGGTGCTGACCCGCGTGGGCATCGACAGCGTGCAGGACGTGGAGCCCGTCGCGCCGATCGAATGGTCCGCGGCGCTCAAGCCCGAGCGCTGTGCCGCCGACCACTGCGACTACCTGCTGCCGCGCGGCGTGCCGGTGCAGAGCCTGCGCATCGACCTGGCCGACGTCAACACGCTGGCGCAGGTCGGCATCTCGGGCTTGTCCGATGCCACGTCGGCCGCGGTGCAGCCGCAGCAGCCGGTGCCGCGCAATCCGCTCTACGCCCTGCGGCATCCGCAGCGCCGCGCCGTGCCGCAGCCCGGCGGGCCCGACGAGACGCCGCTGGTCGACACCGTGGTGTACCGGCTCGCGCAGGCCGGCGGCGAAGTGCGTTCGCCGGTGCTGGCGCTCGACGGTGCGGTGCACGCGCGCTTGCGGTTGCGCACCGCGGGCCCGGTCAGCCTGCTGGGCGCGACGCCGCCCACCGTGTCCGTGGGCGCGGTGCCGCGCACGCTGGTGTTTCTCGCGCAGGGTGCGGCGCCGTTCTCGCTCGCATGGCGCGCGGCGCCCGAGAAGAATGCGGTCGAAGGCAGCGAGCCCGGCGCGCCGCTGGCGCTGTCCACCCTGATTCCGGGCTATGCGGCCGACAAGCCCGTGGCCGCGGACAACGCATCGGTGCGGCTGCCCGCGGCGGTTGTCGAAGCGGCGGTCGCTGCCGTCGCGCAGCCGCCGGTTCCCGCGCAGGAACCGTCGCGCAAGTGGTGGTTGTGGGGGGCTCTGGGCGTCGGCCTGCTGCTGCTGGCCGGAATGGCGTGGTCGCTGTTCGCGAGCCTGCGCAAGGATGCGCAACGGCCGGGCTGATCGCGAAAGCAGGGCAGGCGGGGCGCCTGCCTGCCCGGTCCGTCAGTTGGTTCCGTTTGCGTCGAAGGTGTCGCGGAAGGTGAACCAGGTCGAGCTCAGCGACATGGCCGCCAGCACCAGCGCCGTGCCGACGATCAGGATGTTGCCCACCGCCAGCGCGGCACCGCCCGCGCCCAGCGCGCCGACGCCGATCAGCAGCGTGGCCAGCAGGCCCATCGCGATGCCGGCCAGCAGGAACACGCCGAACCACGCGATGCCGAACAGCGCATAGGCGCCGAAGTTGCGGAACAGCGCGACGATGCTGAAGAAGATGCTCTTCACCGGCTCCACGCGGTGCCAGTGCACCAGTGCGGGGGCGTGCCACATGGCCAGCGACAGCGGCAGGTTCAGGCACATCAGCAGCATGCGCGCGACCTGGAAGTCGCTGCTCGCCACGATCTCGGGCGTGAGCGGGTCGTCGAGCAGGTAGGCGCGCGCGAGCTGGCCGCCGTCGACCAGCGTGGTCACCAGCACGGCGAGCACGAAGAACACGGCAGAGATCACGCCCAGCACCACCAGCGAGCGCCATTCGGTGCGCATCGCGGCGAACACCGCCACGAACATCGCCGAGCCCGTGGGCCGCTGCGCGTCACCGGCGCGGCCGACGCCTTCGGCGTTGTCGGTGTACGCGACCGACGTGGCCACCATCAGGCCCAGCGTCATGAAGGGCACCAGGCCCGGTGCCAGCAGGCTGCCGAGGATGGGGACGATCGACACCGTCGAGATCACCGCCATCAGCAGGAAGAACAGCGAGATGAAGGCCAGCGGCTGCCGCCAGAAGGTCTTGAGTCCGAGGCGGACCCATTCGGCGCCGGTTCGCGCCGGCACGAGGTTGAGTTTCATGGGTTCGGGTCAGGCAGCCAGGGCGGGCTCGAAGGCCTGGGCCATGACGTGCGGGTGGGTGGCGCGGTCGCGCAGCACGCGTTCGAAATGCGTGGGGTCGTGGGGCTTGAGCATGCTCGCCTCGCGCGGCAGGTGGAAGTCCCAGAGGCGGGAGATCCAGAAGCGCAGCGCGGCGGCGCGCAACATTGCGGGCAGCAGCGCACGCTCCGACGCGTTCAGCGCGCGCACGGTCTCGTAGGCCGAAAGCAGTGCCTCGGCGCGCTCGGCGTCGTGGCGGCCGGTTGGCAGGTCGATGGCCCAGTCGTTCAGGCACACGGCCAGGTCGAACAGCCAGGTGTCGGTGCCGGCGAAGTAGAAGTCGAACACGCCGGTCAGGCGCGGCGCGGCGTCGGCACCGTCGCCGGTCGCGAACATCACGTTGTCGCGGAACATGTCGGCGTGCACCGGGCCGCGCGGCAGCGCCGCGTAGGCCGACGACTCGGCAATGTGGTTCTGGTAGGCCAGCTCGGCGCGCAGCAGGCCGGCCTGCGCTTCCTCGATGTAGGGCAGCACCACGGGCACCGTCTCGTTCCACCAGGGCAAGCCGCGCAGGTTGGGCTGGATGCGCGGGTAGTCACGCCCGGCAACGTGCATGCGCGCCAGCATGGCGCCCAGTTCGGCGCAGTGCGCGGCGCCGGGGGCGAGCTCGCTGCGGCCCGAGAGCTTCTGCACCACGGCCGCCGGCTTGCCGGCCACCAGGTGGAGCAGGTCGCAATCGGTGTCGGCGGAGGGCAGGGCCATCTGCCCCTTTTTCGTCTTCTCGACCGCGGGCGGGCCGGCCACCGGCGCGGGCACCGGCAGGCCGGCACCGGCCAGGTGCTTCATGAGGCAAAGGTAGTAAGGCAGCTGCTCGGCGCTCAGGCGCTCGAACAGCGTCAGCACGAACTCGCCCGACTCGGTGGTGGCGAAGTAGTTGGTGTTCTCGATGCCGCCCTCGATGCCGCGCAGTTCGCGCAGCGGGCCCAGGCCCAGGCGTTGGACGAGCGCGTCCGCCTCGCCGAAACCGACTTCGGTAAAGACTGCCATGGGGTGCTCAGCGCGGCGTTGCCGCTGAGACAACGGAAACGAAGGTGGAAACGAAAGCGAAGACGAAAGAACGCACGGCCATCAGAACTTCATCACGTTCCAGACGCGGGCGCCGTTGGCACCGGTCTCGGAGGAATTCTGGCGCCCCGTGGCCTGGTCGGCGGGCAGCACTTCGTAGCCCGGCATGTTCGACTTCGGCTTGACGTTGATGCTCTGCGTGCGGCCGCCGTAGCGCACTTCGTCGACCGAGGCACCGCTGTCTTCGGTGTGGATGTTCTCGATCTTCTGGTTGCGTCGGCCTTCGCTCTTGGCCTGCTCCTGATTTTGTAGCGGTTCCCCCGGGGCCCCTTGCGCAGAGGCAGCGGGTGCCGCGGCGGGCGCGGGTTGCTGCGCCTGGACGGCGGCAAAGGGGGTTGCGAAAGCCAGCGCCAGCAGGATGCGGCGGGCGACCAGGAGTGAGGAGCTAGGCATGCGCCGATTGTAGGCGCGGCACCGGTTTCGGGGCGTCGGTTGCCACCTCGCGTCGTCGTGGTTCCGGGCGCTGTCGCGCGCACGGCAAAATGCCGCGATGACCGACAAGAAAACGCTGCTGCTCGTCGATGGCTCGAGCTACCTTTATCGCGCCTTCCACGCCATGCCCGACCTGCGGGCGGTGCCCGGCGACCCCAAGAGCGCGGCGACCGGCGCGATCCGGGGAATGATCAACATGATGACCGCGCTGCGCCGCGAGGTGCGCGCCGACTACGCGGCCTGCATCTTCGACGCCCCCGGCAGGACCTTCCGCGACGACTGGTACCCCGAGTACAAGGCCAACCGCTCGCCGATGCCCGACGACCTGCGCAGCCAGATCGACCCGATCCACGAAGTGGTGAAGCTGCTCGGCTGGCCCGTGCTCACCGTGCCCGACGTGGAGGCCGACGACGTCATCGGCACGCTCGCCAAGATCGCCGCGGCGCAGGGCGTGGAGGTGATCGTTTCCAGCGGCGACAAGGACCTGAGCCAGTTGGTGGACGAGCACATCACCATCATCGACACCATGAACGGCAAGCGGCGCGACGTGGCCGGCGTGACGGCCGAGTTCGGCGTGCCGCCCAACCTCATGGTCGACTACCAGACGCTGGTGGGCGACACGGTCGACAACGTGCCCGGCGTGCCGAAGGTCGGCCCCAAGACGGCGGCCAAGTGGCTGGCCGAATACGGCTCGCTCGACGCGCTGGTCGAACGCGCCGCCGAGGTGAAGGGCGCTGCCGGCGAGAACCTGCGCAACGCGCTCGACAAGCTGCCGCTGAGCAGGCGCCTGGTGACCATCCGCACCGACTGCGACCTCGACGGCCACGTCACCGGGCTGCCGTCGCTCGAAGGCCTGCCGGTCGGCGCGCCGCAGACCGGCGAGCTGAAGCCCTTCTACGAGAAGTTCGGCTTCAAGAGCCTCGTGAAGGGGCTCGAGGCGCAGGAAGTGCCGCCCGAGCTGATCGAGGAAAGCCTCAAGAAGAAGTCGGCCTCGAAGGCCGCCGTCAACACCGACCAGGGCGGCCTGTTCGACGAGCCTTCCGAAATCGCCGCGCTCGAAGCCGCCGCGCCCGCGAGCAACCTCAAGTACGACACCATCACCACCTGGGAACAGCTCGACGGCTGGCTCGCGAAGCTCGACGCTGCCGAACTGGCCGCCGTCGACACCGAGACCACCTCGCTCGACGAGATGGTCGCGCAGATCGTCGGCGTGAGCTTCAGCGTCACGCCGGGCGAGGCGGCCTACATTCCGCTCACGCACAACTACCCCGACGCACCCGAGCAACTGCCCATCGACGAGGTGCTCGGCAGGCTCAAGCCGTGGCTTGAAAACGCCGGGAAGAAAAAGCTCGGCCAGCACATCAAGTACGACCGCCACGTGTTCGCCAACCACGGCATCGAGGTGCAGGGCTACGCGCACGACACCATGCTGCAGAGCTACGTGCTCGAGGTGCACCGCCCGCACGGCCTCTCCAGCCTGGCCGAGCGCCACCTGGGCCGCAGCGGCATCTCGTACGAAGACCTGTGCGGCAAGGGCGCGCACCAGATCTCGTTCAGCCAGGTCGACATCGCCAAGGCCGCCGAGTACTCGTGCGAAGACAGCGACCAGACGCTCGACGTGCACAACACGCTGTGGCCCCAGCTGGAGAAGAACGCGCAGTTGCGCTTCATCTACCAGCTCGAGATGGATTCGAGCGAGGCGCTCTACCGCATCGAGCGCAACGGCGTGCTGATCGACGCGCCCACGCTCGCCGCGCAGAGCCACGAACTCGGCACGCGCATCATGGCGCTGGAGCAGGAGGCCTACGAGATCGCGGGCCAGCCTTTCAACCTGGGTTCGCCCAAGCAGATCGGCGAGATCTTCTTCACCAAGCTGGGCCTGCCCGTGGTCAAGAAGACGCCGAGCGGCGCACCCAGCACCGACGAGGAAGTGCTGGAAAAGCTCGCCGAAGACTATCCGTTGCCGGCCAAGATCCTGGAGCACCGCGGCCTGTCGAAGCTCAAGGGCACCTACACCGACAAGCTCGGCCAGCTCGCCAACCCGCGCACCGGCCGTGTGCACACGCACTATGCGCAGGCCGTGGCCGTCACGGGCCGCCTGAGCAGCAACGACCCCAACCTGCAGAACATCCCGATCCGCACACCCGAAGGCCGCCGTGTGCGCGAGGCCTTCGTGGCGCCGGCGGGCAGCGTGATCGCCAGCGCCGACTACTCGCAGATCGAGCTGCGCATCATGGCCCACATCAGCGGCGACGAGTCGCTGCTGCGCGCCTTCACCGAAGGCATCGACGTGCACCGCGCCACCGCCGCCGAGGTGTTCGGCTCCACGCCCGACCAGGTGTCCAGCGAGCAGCGCCGCTATGCCAAGGTGATCAACTTCGGGCTGATCTACGGCATGAGCAGCTTCGGCCTGGCGAAGAACCTGGGCATCGAGACCAAGGCCGCGGCCTCGTACATCGAACGCTACTTTGCGCGCTACCCGGGCGTGAAGGCCTACATGGACGAGACCAAGGCGCTGGCCAAGGAGCAGGGCTACGTGGAGACCGTGTTCGGCCGCCGCCTGTACCTGCCCGAGATCAACTCGCCCAACGGCCCGCGCCGCGGCGGCGCCGAGCGCGCGGCCATCAACGCCCCGATGCAGGGCACCGCGGCCGACCTGATCAAGCTCAGCATGGTCAAGGTACAGAACGTGCTTGACGAAGAGAAGCGCGGCACCCGGATGATCATGCAGGTGCACGACGAACTGGTGTTCGAAGTGCCCGAGGCCGAAGTCGAATGGGTGCGCACCGAAATCCCCCGTCTCATGGCCGGCGTGGCCGCGCTGAAGGTGCCGCTGCTGGCGGAGATCGGTGTCGGCCCCAACTGGGACAAGGCGCACTGAACACACAAGCAACAAGAGACAACGAAAGAAACCGCATACCCATGAAATTCCCGCATCGCTCATTCCTGCCTGCCGCCGTCTTCGCCGCCTGCGCTGCCTTCCTCGGCACCGCCTGCGCCGCGCCCGACGCCGGCATCACCGCGCTCGCCGCCAAGGAAAAGCCCGCGCTGCTCGAGACGCTCAAGGAGCTGGTCTCCATCGAATCGGGCAGCCGCGACCTCGACGGGCTCGAGAAGATCTCCGACCTCATCGCCGCCAAGTTCAAGGCGCTGGGCGGCGAGGTCGAGCTGATCGACCCGAGCGCCGAGGCCTACCGCATGGAAGACACGCCCGAGAAGATGGGCCGCGTGGTGCGCGCCACCTTCAAGGGCACGGGCAAGAAGAAGATCCTGCTGATCGCGCACATGGACACGGTCTACACCGTGGGCATGCTCAACAAGCAGCCGTTCCGCGTCGAGGGCGACAAGGCCTACGGCCTGGGCATTGCCGACGACAAGCAGGGCATTGCGGTCATCACGCACATCGTGTCGATGCTGCAGGCGATGAAGTTCAAGGAATACGGCACGCTCACCGTGCTGATCAACGGCGACGAGGAAATCAGCTCGCCCGGCGCGCGCGCGCTCATCACGCGCATGGGCGCCGAGCACGACGCCGTCATGTCCTTCGAAGGCGCCTACGTGAAGGAAGACAAGCTCTCGCTGGCCACGGCCGGCATCGCTTCGGTCACGCTGCACGTGGCGGGCAAGGCCTCGCACGCGGGCTCGGCGCCCGAACTGGGCGTGAACGCGCTGTACGAGCTGTCGCACCAGATCCTGCAGATGCGCGACCTGTCCGACCCTGCCACCGGCCTGAAGATGAACTGGACCATCTCCAAGTCGGGCAGCAACCGCAACGTGATCCCGGCCAGCGCCACGGCCGGCGCCGACGTGCGCGTGCTGAAGGTGAGCGACGACGACCGCATCGAGCAGCAGGTGAACGAGCGCGTGAAGAAGCAGCTCATTCACGAAGCCAAGGTCGAGCTGAAGTTCGAGCGCCGCCGTCCGCCGCTGGAAGCCACCGACGCCTCGCGCGCCATGGCCCGCCATGCACAGCAGATCTACAAGGACGAGCTCGGCCTGCCGCTGGGCGCCGACGACAAGGCCGCCGGCGGCGGCACCGACGCGGCCTTTGCGGCGCTGAAGACCAAGGCGCCGGTCATCGAGCGCTTCGGCCTGCAGGGTTTCGGCGCGCACTCGGCCGATGCCGAGTACGTGCTGGTCGATTCCATCGAGCCGCGCCTGTACCTGGGCACGCGCATGGTGATGGACATCGCCCGCGGCAAGACCGCCAACGGCAACTGACCCACCGCCCGCGATGCGCCTGCGCCACATCGAGGTCTTCAACGCGATCATGCTCACGGGCAGCGTGAGCGCGGCGGCGCGGCTCATCAACATCACGCAGCCGGCGGTCAGCCGCACCTTGCAGCACGCCGAGCTCCAGCTGGGCTTTCCGCTGTTCCAGCGCGCCAAGGGCCGGCTCACGCCGACCACCGAGGCGCTCACGCTGTACCCGCACATCGAACGGCTGTTCGCGCAGCTCGACGAGGTGCAGCGGCTCGCGGCCAACCTGCGCACCGCGGGCGATACCGGCGAGTTGCGCATCCTCAGCGTGCTGGCGCTGAGCTACGACATCCTGCCGCGCGCGCTCAAGGCGTTTCGCGAAAAGTACCCGGGCTACAAGATCACGGTCGAGTCGCTGCACTCGCCGCAGATCATGTCGGCGCTGCTGCTGCAGGAGGCCGACGTGGGCTTCGCCTTCAGCCCCGCGGTGCACCCCTCGCTCACGCAGGAGACGCTGGCCGACAGCCGCATGGTGTGCATCGCGCCCAAGGGCATGCTGCCGCGCGCGCTGGTGCGCAACGGCTCGGCGGCCCTGCACGACCTCGTGAAGCAACCCGTGATCGGGCTGGACAGCCGCGACCCGGTCGGCACCAGCCTGAGCCAGGCCTGCCGGCAGGCCGGCGTGGGTTTCCAGCAGGCGGTGGTGACGGTGCAGACCTACCACGCCGCGTTGGCCATGGCGCACCACGGCATCGGCGTGGCGCTGGTCGACGGCTGCACGGCAAGGTCGGCCGACCGCGAGAAGGTCGACGTGCTCACGCTGGAGCCGCACATCCCGGTGCCGATCCGTGCGCTGCGCTTCGCCGCGCGGCCCGACTCGGTGGCGGTGCGCGGCATCACGCGCTGCATGCAGCAGGCGATCGAAAGCACGATCTAGCGCGATCCAGCACGCTGCAGCGGCCGCCATGGCCCCGTACCCGGGCACATGAATGGCGATTGAAACTGGTCCATGATCCGCGGGCAAAGGCCTCGCACCATGACCATCGACAAGACCAGCCCCGTCCCGCCCCTGGACCCTTCGGCGGCGGAGCCGTACTACCGCCAGATCTACGACCGCCTGCGCAACGCCATGGCCAGCGGCCTGCTGAAGCCCGGCGACCGCATTCCCGCCGCGCGTGCGCTGGCGAAGGAACTGGGCTTGGCGCGGGGCACCGTCGAGGTGGCCTACTCCCTGCTGGCCGCCGAGGGCTACACGCAGACGCGCGGCCCGGCCGGGACCATCGTGACGCCGGGCCTCAAGCCGCGCATGCCGGTGGCCAGGCCCGCACCTGTGGCCGAGGGCGGCCACGCCGCGACGAGCTTTCGCCCCGATTCGATCCGGCCGTTCCAGATGGGGCTGCCCGCGCTGGACGCGTTCCCCCGGAAGATCTGGGCCCGGCTGGGCGCGCGCTGCGTGCGCGCGATGCAGCCGCTCGACATGACGCACCCCACGGTCTACGGCGCGCCGATGCTGCGCGCGGAAATCGCCGCCTACCTGCAGGTGTCGCGCGGCATCAACTGCGCGCCGTCGCAGGTGTTCGTGACCTCGGGCTACCGCCACACCATGGAACTGATCGGCCTTGCCTTGCTGAAGGCCGGCGACCGCGTGTGGCTCGAAGACCCGGGCTACCCGCCCACGCGGGAGCTGCTGGGGCACATGCAGATCGAGTCCGTTGCGGTCCCGGTGGACGCGCAGGGCCTGGACGTCGGGCAAGGCATCCGGCTGGCACCGAAGGCGCGCGCCGCGGTGGTCACGCCGGCGCACCAGAGCCCGCTGTGCGTGTCGCTGTCGCTGCCCCGGCGCGCCGCGCTGCTGGACTGGGCGGCGCGCAACAAGGCATGGATCGTCGAGGACGACTACGACGGCGAGTACCGCTACGTGAGCCGCCCGCTGCCGGCGTTGAAGAGCCTGGACCGCGACGGCCGGGTGCTCTATGCGGGCACGTTCAGCAAGGTGCTGTTTCCGAGCATCCGGCTGGCCTACCTCGTGGTGCCGCCGGCGCAGGTCGAGCGCTTCGAGCAGATCCTGCATGCCTTCGTCGGCGGCAGCCCCGCGCTCACGCAGGCGATCGTCACGGCCTTCATCACCGAGGGCCACTTCGCGCGCCACATCCAGCGCATGCGCAAGCTCTACGCCGAGCGCCGCGCCGCGACCACGGCGGGCCTGGAAAGCGCGCTGGGCAAGCACGTGCGCATCGACCCGCAGCCCGGCGGCATGCACCTCATCCTTCGGCTGCAGGGCCGCCAGTCGGACCGCGCGCTCGCGGCGCGCATGCGTGAAGACGGGCTGTACGCGGAGGCACTGTCGCACTGGACAACGGGCAGGAAAGGCACGCCGGCCATCCTGCTGAATTTCACCAACGTCGCGTCGCAGGCCGAGGCCGAGAAGCTCGGCCGGCGCATCGCGCGCCTGCTGTAGCGCCCGGCCGGATGGCCCATGCACAAAGCCCATTCTTGGTTCTTCTGGACTGGGCCAAGACGCGGGACGATGAAGTCCTTTCCAACCCCTGCATCCAAGGACTTCCCATGAGCCATCGCATCGACTACACCCAAGCCTCACCCGAGGGCTACAAGGCCTTCGGCGGCGTGTACCTCGCCCTCCAGAAAAGCGGCCTGCCCAAGGAACTGGTCGACCTCGTGTACCTGCGGATCTCGCAGATCAACGGCTGCGCCTACTGCATCGACATGCATTCGCGCGACCTGCTCGAGGGCGGCCTCGCGGTCGACAAGCTCGTGCTGGTGGCGGTGTGGCAAGACGGCGGCGCGGTCTTCAGCCGCCGCGAACGCGCGGCGCTCGCCTGGGCGGAGAGCGTCACGCGCGTCTCGGACACCGGCGTGCCCGACGCCGACTACGACGCCGCCGCGGCCGAGTTCAGCGCCAAGGAACTGGCCGACCTCACGTACGCCATCGGCCTGATGAACGCCTTCAACCGGCTCGGCATCTCGTTCCGTGTCGCGCCGGCAGCGGCCGTGGCCGCGGTCCGGGCTTGAACGGCTCGCCGCAGATGGCATGGGCACTGCTCGGCGTGGCCGGCATTCTCGAGATTGCCTTCGCCGTTGCCATGAAATCGTCCGAAGGTTTCACGCGGTGGGTTCCCGCGCTGTGCACGGTCGCCAGCGGGGTGTCGAGCGTGGTGCTGCTGTCGCTCGCGATGCGCCGTGGGGCGCGTCAGGCCTGCAGCGCCTGCGCGATCTTCAGCGCCGACCCGAAGGCCAGTGTGAACCCCAGCGCGCCGTGGCCCGTGTTGAACAGCATGTTCGACGGCGCGCTCTCCAGCCGTCCGATGATCGGCAGGCCCTTCGGCGTGGCGGGCCGCATGCCCGTCCAGGGGCTCAGTTCTTCCAGCCGGCTCGCGTTCGGGAACACGGCGCGCGTTGCGGCCGCGAGCGTCTCGATGCGCGCGGCCGGAATGCTCGCGTCGTGTCCCACCAGCTCCGCCATGCCCGCCACGCGCAGGCGCGAGCCGATGCGCGCGAACACCACCTTGCGCGCGCTGTCGGTCACGCTCACGCTCGGCGCGGCGCCGGGCGCGGGGTCGACCTCCACCGTGATGCTGTAGCCCTTGAGCGGGTACACCGGCAGGTACGCGCCCAGCACGCGCCCCAGCTTGTGCGAGGCCGAGCCCAGCGCCATCACGAAGGCATCGGCCTGCACGTCGCCTTCGCTCGTGCGCACCGCCGCAATGCGGTTCTCGCTGCGCGCGAAGCCATGGATGTCGGCGCCCAGCATGAAGCGCACGCCGCGCGCGCTCAGGGCACGCATCAGCTCGGCGCACACCTTCAGGCAATCGGCCGCGCACTCGCTCGGCGTGTACACCGCACCGGCCATCTGGCCGCGGTAGCTCGAAAGCGCGGGCTCGATGGCGATGCATTCGCCGGGCGTCACCAGCCGCTGCTCGCTGCCCAGGGCGCGCTGCAGCTCGAGCTGCGCGCGTGCGCCTTCCAGCGACGCCGAGCTGGCGTACAGCACCAGCTTGCCGGTGGCGGAGAAGTCGCAGTCGGGCGCGATGTCGGCGCGCATCGCCTCGAACCCTGCGCGGCTCGAGGCGGCCAGCACCAGCAGCTTCTCGGTGGTGTCGCGCGAGGTCCGGGCGTTGCAGGCCGCGAGAAATTCCATGCCCCAGCGCCACTGCAGCGGGTCGAGCTGCGGGCGCAGCTTGAGCGGCGAGGAGGGCGAGAGCAGCAGCTTGGGCAGCTGCGTCCAGATCGACGGATCGGCCAGCGGCTGCACGTACGAGTAGCTCAGCTGCGCGCCGTTGCCGCCGCTCGCACCCGCGCCGGGGGCGGCGCGGTCGATCACGGTGACCTGATGGCCCTCGCGTTGGAGCTGCCAGGCGGTGGCCAGGCCCACGATGCCGGCACCGAGCACACACACATGCATTGGGGCAACTTTCCGGTTGGTTGAGAAGACAGCCGTGACTGTAGGGGCGCCCGGCGCGCCGCGGAAATGCCAAAAGAAACCCCACCCATCAGCTTTGGGCATAGGTCAGGGTTCATTTGGAATTGTCGCTTTGTGTCACTCCTTCTTACACTGGCCTTCTGTTCAATCCAACCGAATGAAGGCTCGAATGAAACTCTCCGTCCTGATGGCTTCCCTGGCCGCCGCGGTGCTCTTCACGGCACCGGCTGCGCAAGCCGCCGACACGCTGGCCAAGATCGCCGAGTCCGGCAAGATCACGCTCGCTTACCGCGAGTCGTCCGTGCCCTTCAGCTACCTGGACGGCCCCAACAAGCCGATCGGGTTCTCGGTGGAGCTGTCGAACGCCGTCGTCGAGGCGGTGAAGAAGAAGCTGAACAAGCCCAACCTGCAGGTCGGGCTGATGGCCGTGACCTCGCAGAACCGCATTCCGCTGATCACCAACGGCACGGTCGACCTGGAGTGCGGCTCGACGACCAACAACACCGCGCGCGGCAAGGACGTGGCCTTCGCCATCAACCACTTCTATACCGGCACGCGCCTGCTGGTGAAGAAGTCTTCCAGGATCAAGGACTACGCCGACCTTGCCAAGAAGACCGTGGCCAGCACCACCGGCACCACCAACGCGCTGGTCATGCGCAAGTACAACAGCGAGAAGAACCTCGGCATGGACATCGTGCTCGGCAAGGACCACGCCGACTCGTTCCTGCTGGTGGAAAGCGACCGCGCCGTGGCCTTCGCCATGGACGACATCCTGCTGTTCGGCCTGATCGCCAACTCCAAGGCACCGGCCGACTACGAAGTGGTGGGCGAGTCGCTGCAGGTCGAGCCCTACGCCTGCATGCTGCCCAAGGACGATCCGGCCTTCAAGAAGCTGGTGGACGACACCTTCAGCGCCATGATGAAGAGCGGCGAATTCGAGAAGCTCTACACCAAGTGGTTCATGCAGCCGATCCCGCCGAAGAACGTTCCCCTGAACCTGCCCATGAGCGAGCAGCTGAAGCAGAACCTCAAGGCACTCAGCGACAAGCCGGCGACCTGATCGCGGGCCATTGAAGAAAAGGACATCGCAGTGACGCAAGTGGTCGGCATTTTGGGGGGCATGGGCCCTGCGGCGGGCGCCGACTTCGTGCGGCTCTTCGTGCAGGCCTGCGCGCAGCAGATGCGCGCGCGGGGCGAGCCGGTGCGCGACCAGTCCTTTCCCGAGCACTGGCTGGCGCAGGTGCCGGTGCCCGACCGCACCGACGCCTTGGCGTCGGCGGAGCAGGGCGCGCACCAGCCGCTGGAGCCGATGCTGCAGGCGCTGGGCCGGCTGGCCGCGCTGGGCAGCCGGGCCGTGGCCATCGCCTGCAACACGGCGCATGCCTGGCATGGCAGCCTGCAGGCGCGCTTTCCGCAGGTCGAGCTGCTGCACATGGCGCGCGAAACCGCGCGCCAGCTGGCCGAGCAGGGCGCGCGCGACGTGGCGCTCATGGCCACCGAAGGCACCTACCGCGTGCGCCTGTACGAGCAGGCGCTGGCCGAGGCCGGCCTGGGCTGCCACGTGCCGCTGGCCGACGAACGCCGCACCATCACGCGCGGCATCTTCGAAGGCGTGAAGGCCGGCAACATGCCGCTGGCCGAGCAGTGCTTTTCCGACGTGGCGCTGCGGCTCGCCGAGCGGCATGGCCCCGTCACCATCATCATGGGCTGCACCGAGGTGCCGCTGGGCCTGCAGGGCTCGCCCGCCGTGGCGGGGCTGGACCTGATCGACCCGGCGCAGGTGCTGGCCGCCGCGCTGGCACGCCGCGCGTACCGGGCGGACTGAATGTTCCAGGGGGCCGCGGTCCGCGCGGTCCGCGTGGTCCGAGGCCCGGACCAACCCCACCGAATTTCGGGACATGGAGCCACCGGCTGATTTGGCCTACATTGCGGCGTGCGTTTTTCAGCGCAACGCCCCTTGTCCGACGACTCAACTGGAGCCTCATCCATGTCCCTCGACGACCGCCGTTCCGACTTCGACTCGCTGCGCCCCGGCGACAGCACGGAGCAGGGCGCCACGCGACGCACCGCGCTGAAGGCCGCCATCGGCGTGGGCTACGCGGCGGCCGTGCTGCCGGTGGCCGCGCAGACCGCCATCGCCACCTCGACCGAAGGCCTGAAGGCCGGCCCCATCAAGTACACCGTGGACGGCTTCGCGGTGCCCGCCTATGCGGCCGCGCCCGCGGGCAAGACCGGCCTGCCGGTGATCCTGGTGATCCAGGAAATCTTCGGCGTGCACGAATACATCGCCGACACCTGCCGCCGCTTCGCCCAGCTCGGCTACCTGGCCGTCGCGCCCGAGCTGTATGCGCGCCAGGGCGACCCGCGCGGCTACACCGACATTCCGAAGCTGCAGGCCGACATCGTCAGCAAGGTGCCCGACGCGCAGGTCATGGCCGACCTCGACGGCGCGCTGGCCTATGCCAAGGCCAACGGCGGCGACACCGCCAAGGCCGGCATCACCGGCTTCTGCTGGGGCGGGCGCATCGTGTGGCTGTACGCGGCCACCGGCAAGGTCAAGGCGGGCGTGGCCTGGTACGGCCGGCTGGTCGGCACGGCCAGCGCATTGACCCCGAAACACCCCGTCGACGTGGCCGCCAACCTGCAGGCGCCGGTGCTCGGGCTGTACGGCGGAAAAGACCAGGGCATCCCCCTTGACACGGTTGATAAGATGAAAGCTGCTCTGGCCAATGGGACTCCGGCGGCCAAGGCATCGAGCTTCGTCGTGTACCCCGAAGCAGGCCACGCATTCCATGCCGACTACCGCCCCAGCTATGTCAAGAGCGCGGCGGACGACGGCTGGCAACGCGCCACGGCCTGGTTCAAAGCCAATGGCGTCGCCTGACCGCGGCGCCTCGTAGCCACACCCCCGCCGAAGGCCGTCCCATGACGGCCTTTTCTCTTTTTATGAACGGGCAACGGCCCTGAAACCGTCTCGACGGCCGTCCCTCTTGCGCAAGCAGCTATGAATTTGATAGTCATCATCGCGGCGACCCTGGTCTCCGGCATCGGCAGCGTCTGGCTCGCGGCCCTCCTGTTGAAGGTGGGCGTGCGCAGCGGCTCGGGCGGCGTGAACCCGCAGCACCTGCTGAGCCTGGCGGCCGGCGCGCTGCTTGCCACCGCCTTCATGCACCTCTTGCCCGAGGCCTTCGAAAGCCGCATCGAGCCCGCATTGCTGTTCGGCGTGCTGCTGTTCGGGCTGGTGTTCTTCTTCCTGCTCGACAAGGCCGAGCTGTGGCACCACGGGCACGAGCACCACCACGGCGACGCGCACGAGCACCACGGACATGAGCATGGCAAAGACCATGGCCACGGCCATGCCCACGCGCACGATCCCGCCCCCCGCACCGGCGGCTGGGCCGTGCTCACCGGCGACAGCGTGCACTGCTTCGGCGACGGCATCCTCATCGCCTCCGCCTTCACCGCCGACATGCGCCTGGGCCTGGTGGCCGCGCTGGCCGTGCTGGCGCACGAAATTCCGCACCATATCGGCGACCTCGTCGTGCTGCGCCAGAGCTCGGCCAACCAGCGCGCCGCGCTGGTGAAGGTGTCGCTCGCCGGCACCATGACCGCGCTGGGCGGCATCGTGGGCTGGTGGCTGGTCGACCAGCTGCACAGCTGGCTGCCGTACTTCCTGGTGCTGGCCGGCAGCAGTTTTGTCTACGTGGCGCTGGCCGACCTGATTCCGCAGCTGCAAAAGCGCCTGCCCGCGCGCCAGACGGCCGCGCAGATCATTTGGCTGGCCGCCGGCATCGTGCTGGTCACGGGCGTGAGCCGCCTGGCGCACGGTGAACACGGGCACGACCACGGTCATGAAGGCGCCGCGCACAGCGAGCACGCCCACGACCATGACGACCCCGGGCACGGCGAACCCGGCCACGTGCACAAGGACTGAAGGCGGATCGCGAGGGCGGCGGGAAACTTTCCGACACCGACGCTGCGTGCCGGATGAGCCGCGGCGGCTGAAACAGGCGCACCATAGGGGGCCTGTCAGAAATCAGCCGAGGAACCGATCATGAACAACATCGACGCCACCGCACGAGCCGCTTCGTCCGCCGAGGACGAAGAGGACAACACGCCCGCCGATGATTTCGAAGAACCGGACAGCGACGTGTCCGACGACCTGTCCGAGGAAACAGGCATCGACCTGACGGACGCGAGCGAGCTCGACGCCGACAACGTGCCGGCCGACGAGGAGTTCGACCGGGTCATGAACGCACCGGACTGAACGTCGCGCTGCAGGTCTGCCTGCCAGCCTGTCAGCCCGCCGCGGTTACGCTGCGGCATGCGCCTGTTTCACTTCAGCGACAACGCTGACATCGACTGCTTCGTGCCTCGCCCGGTACGAACACCCGCCTTGCGACCCCCGGGCATGCAATGGCTCAACGGCCCCCTGGTCTGGGCGATTGCCGAGGACCATCAGCGGCTCTATCTCTTCCCCCGGGAGTGCCCGCGCATCGTGCTGTGGGCGCGCGACTGCACGACCGCGGCCGATCGGCAGACATGGCTGGGCGACACACCGGCCGGCACTTCTGCCGTTGCGTACATCGAGACGTGTTGGCTGCAGCGCGTCGAGCGCGAGACGCTCACACGCTATGAGCTTCCCCTCGACGGTTTTCAGGACATCGACGATGTGGGCATGTGGGTCTCGTCGGCCACCGTCGTGCCGAGCCGGGCGACCCGGATCACCGACTTGAAAGCCGAGCTTGCGGCGTGCCGGACCGAACTGAGGGTGGTGGAGTCCCTGCGTCCCCTCAAGCCCGCGTGGAACTCATCGGTGCACGCCAGCGGCATTCGCCTGCGCAATGCCGCCGACTGGTCGTAGGCGCGTAGGCGGCATTGCGCCTGCTTCAGGCGGGTTCCCGCCGCGTGATCACCTGCCCGTTGCGCGCGCCGCTGTGCGTGCCGTGGCGCCAGGTCACCGCGCCGTTCACGATCACCGCGTCGATGCCTTCGGCCGGCTGCGTCGGCGTGTCGTAGTTGGCGGTGTCGCGCACCGTCGCGGCGTTGAAGATCACCACGTCGGCGTGGTGGCCGGGCTTCAGCGTGCCGCGTTCATGCAGGCCGAAATTGCGGGCGGTCAGGCCGGTCATTTTCCAGACGGCCGTTTCCAGCGGGAACAGCCCCACGTCGCGGCTGTAGTGGCCAAGCACGCGCGGGAAGGTGCCCCACAGGCGCGGGTGCGGCTTGTCGCCCAGCGGAATGCCGTCGGAGCCGATCATGGTTTCGTCGAACGCGAGGATGCGTTGCACGTCGTCCTCGTCCATCATGAAATAGATCGCGCTGCCGGGCTGCAGCCGCTGGGCCGCTTCTTCGCCCGACACGCCCCATTCGGCCGCGATGTCCTTCAGGTCGCGCCCTGCGCATTCGGGGTGCGGCACGCTGGAGGCGATGAGCACGCGGCCTTCCATCATTCCGCGGTCGGTGCGGATCATGGTGGAGCCGGCCGTGTAGGGGTAGCAGTCCAGCCCGATGCACTGGTGCTGCATCGCCTCCTGGATGAAGGGCAGCGTGACCTTGGTCTTGCCGAAGTTCTGCGTGTTCTGCACCTTGTGGTGCGACACCACCACCGGAATGTCGAGCGCGCGGCCGATGTGGAAGGTTTCTTCCAGCGACTCCATCACGCGGTCGCTTTCGTCGCGCATGTGTGTCACGTACAGCGCCTTGCGCGCGCTGAGCGGGCGGCCGACCTCGATGATTTCCTCGGTCGTGGCTTTCACGGCCGGCGGATAGAACGTGCCGGTCGACATGCCAATGGCACCGGCCTGCATGGCTTCTTCGACCAGCGCCTGCATGGCGGCAATCTCGGTGTCGTTCGCGGGGCGGTCGAGGTCGCTCATGACCACGGCGCGCAGGGTCGAGTGGCCCACCATCGCCGCCACGTTCACCGATGACGGCGTGGCGCGCAGCGCGTCGAGGTACGCGGCAAAGCTCGTGAAGCGGCCTTCCGCCGGCGATTCGAGCAGGCTCAGTGGCATGGGCAGTTCCATGTCGATGCGCAGCGGCGCGGCGCTGATGCCGCAGTTGCCGGCCACCACTGTCGTCACGCCCTGCGACACCTTGAACGGCATTTGCGCTTGCGACAGCACCGCCTGGTCGTCGTGGGTGTGCGAGTCGATGAAGCCGGGCGCGACGATGCGGCCGGTGGCGTCGATCGTTTGTTCGGCTGTGTGGCCTGTGAGGTTGCCGATGGCGGCAATGCGGCCGTCGACGATGCCTACGTCGGCGTCGAAGCGCGGCGCCTTGGTGCCGTCGATGACGGTGCCGCCGTGGATCAGCAGGTCGTAGTGGGGGACTGGTTCGTTCATTTCTGTCCTTTCAGTTTTTCAGGCGATGTTGTTTGTTTGCTGTCGTTCTTGGCGCTGTTGTTCAGGGCGCGTGCACAGGCCACCGGGTACTCCCCTCCGCGAATGTCCCCCGCTTCGCTCCTCCTTTATTTCGCTGCGGGGAGCACCCGATGCCCTGTGCACGAGGGCACGCTCTGAGTGCTCGCCCGATCAACAACTGCTCCGGATAACGCCCACCCCGTCGGCGTGAGCGCACCCTGAACAGCCGCGCTTCATCTCATCGAAAGTGGCAAGCAACCCAATGACCGCCACTGGAAGAAGAAGTGCGTTTTCCCAGCTCAGGCACCTGCTCCTTGCACACAGCCTGCGCCATAGGGCAACGCGTATGAAAGCGGCACCCCGAAGGCGGATTGGCCGGGCTCGGCGGATCGCCCTGCAGCAACATGCGCCGCGCGGGCGTGCGCGGGTTGGGCACCGGCACGGCCGACAGCAGGATCTCGGTGTACGGATGCAGCGGCGCGGAGAACAGCGTGTCGCGGTCGGCCACCTCCACGATGTGCCCCAGGTACATCACCGCCACGCGATGGCTGATGTGCCGCACCACCGCCAGGTCGTGCGCCACGAACAGGTAGGCAATGCCCAGTTCGGCCTGCAGGTCCATCAACAGGTTGACCACCTGCGCCTGCACCGACACGTCCAGCGCGGACACGGGCTCGTCGCACACGATGAGCTTGGGGTTCAACGCCAGCGCGCGCGCAATGCCCAGCCGCTGCCGCTGGCCACCCGAAAACTCGTGCGGAAACTTCTTCGCCGCTTCAGGCCGCAGCCCGACCCGCGAGAACAGCCACTGCACGCGCTCGCGCCGCTCGGCCGCCGCGCCCATGCCGAAATTGCGCAACGGCTCCGCCACGATGTCGCCCGCCGTCAGCCGCGGGTTCAGCGAGGCATACGGGTCCTGGAAAATGATCTGGAGGTCGCGCCGGCGCAGGCGCATCTCCTCGGCCGAGAGCGACAGCAGCTCCTCGCCCTCGAGCCGCACCGAGCCCGCGCTGGGCTCCACCAGCCGCAGCACCGACTTCGCCGTGGTCGTCTTGCCGCAGCCCGACTCGCCCACCAGCGACAGCGTTTCGCCGCGCGCCACCGAGAACGACACGCCGTCGACCGCCTGGATCGGCGGCTTCGCCTTGGCGAGCCAGCGCTTGGGCGAGGTGTAGTGCTTGCGCAGGTTGCGCACCTGCAGCAGGGGTGCTGCGGTTTCGGCGGTCGTCGTCATGCGGCCATCTCCTCGGCGCGGGCCGGTTGTTCCCAGTGTTCCTCGACGGCGAAACAGGCCACCACGTGGTCGCCGCCTTGCTGCGAGAGCTGCGGCGTCTCGATTCGGCAGCGTTCGCGCGCATGGCCGCAGCGCGCCGCAAAGGCGCAGCCGCGGCCCAGCTCGTGCGCGGCCGGTACCAGGCCCGGTATCTCGGTGAGCCGCGTGCTCGCGGTGTTCATCGCGGGCATCGAGGCCATGAGCGCGCGGGTGTAGGGGTGCAAGGGGCGGTCGAACAGGTCGATCACGTCGGCTTCTTCCACCTTCTTGCCGGCGTACATCACCACCACGCGGTCGCAGCTCTCGGCCACCACGCCCAGGTCGTGCGTGATCATCACCACGCCCATGCCCAGCTCCTTCTGCAGCCGCTTGATGAGGTCGAGGATCTGCGCCTGGATGGTCACGTCCAGCGCGGTGGTGGGCTCGTCGGCGATCAGCACCTCGGGGTTGCAGGCCAGGGCCAGCGCGATCATCACGCGCTGGCGCATGCCGCCCGACAGCTGGTGCGGGTACTCGTTCACGCGGCGCTCGGGCTCGGGGATCTGCACCACGCGCAGCATTTCCACCGCGCGCTTCATCGCGTCGGCGCGGCTGGCCTTCTGGTGCAGCTGCACCGTCTCGGCGATCTGCCGGCCCACGGTGAGCACGGGGTTCAGCGAGGTCATCGGCTCCTGGAAGATCATGGAGATGCGGTTGCCGCGAATCTGGCGCATCTCGCGTTCGCTCAGCTGCATCAGGTCGGTGCCGCGCAGGCGCACGGCGCCCATGTGGCGGCCCGGTGGCGTGGGCACCAGCCGCAGGATGGACAGCGCCGTCACGCTCTTGCCGCAACCCGATTCGCCGACCACGCCCAGCGTGCGGCCCGCGCGCACGGTGTACGAAACCCCGTCGACCGAGCGCACCACGCCCGCCAGCGTGTGGAAGTGGGTGCGCAG
Organism: Variovorax sp. OK212; assembly: GCF_900112425.1. Classification (GTDB taxonomy): domain Bacteria; phylum Pseudomonadota; class Gammaproteobacteria; order Burkholderiales; family Burkholderiaceae_C; genus Variovorax. The sequence goes on from NZ_FOLP01000001.1 coordinate 1,130,459, forward strand.
GTTGTCGACTTCGAGCAGCGGTTCGCCCGGTGCGAGCGCGGTGTGGGACATGGTGATGCTCATGGCGCGTTGCTCACAGTTGCCGCGCCAGGCGCGGGTCGAGCGCATCGCGCAGGCCGTCGCCCAGCAGGTTGATGGCCAGCACCGTGGCCGCCAGCAGCAGCCCCGGGTACAGGATGATGTGGAACGCCACGGTCACGAAGTTGCGGCCCTCGGCCATCATGTTGCCCCAGCTCGGCGTCTGCGAAGGCACGCCCACGCCCAGGAAGGAGAGCGCGGCCTCGGTCAGCACCGCCGCGGCCGCCACGAAGGTGGCCTGCACCACCAGCGGCGCCACGATGTTCGGCAGCACGTGGCGCAGCAGGATGGCCGGCAGCCGCGTGCCCACCGCATGCGCGGCCTCCACGAACAGCTGCTCGCGCAGCGTGAGCGCCAGCGAGCGCACCAGCCGCACCACGCGCGGAATCTCGGGCACGGTGATGGCGACGATCACCGTGGCGAGGCTGGCGCGCGTGACGGCCATGAGCGCAATGGCCAGCAGGATGCCGGGGATGGCCATGAGGCCGTCCATCACCCGCATGATGGGCCCGTCCGCCCAGCGCACGAAGCCCGACACCAGCCCCAGCGCAACGCCGAAGCAGGTGGCCAGCACGGCCACCGCGGCGCCCACGATCATCGACACGCGCCCGCCCCACACGGCGCGGCTGAACACGTCGCGGCCCAGCGCGTCGGTGCCGAACCAGTGCTCGCCCGAAGGCGGCTGCATGCGCGCGAGCGGGTCGATGTCCTGCGGGTCGTGCGTGGCGATCCACGGCGCGGCCAGCGACAGCACGGCCACGGCGATGAGCAGCAGCGCGCCGATGATCAGCGTCGGGTGCTTGCGCACCCAGCGCCAGCGCGGCGGCACGAAGGGCGCTTCGTCGGCGGCCGTGTCGGCGGATGCAGGGGCGGGAGCGGGCATGGTGTTCAAGGGAAGTACCGTGGACATGGCGTGGGGCTCTCAGTACTGGATGCGCGGGTCGAACAGGCGGTAGCTCAGGTCGATCAGCAGGTTGATCAGCACGTACACGCCCGCCGACAGCAGCAGCACGCTCTGGATCACCGGGTAGTCGTGGCGCTGCACCGAGTCGATCACCAGCCGGCCCACGCCCGGAATGGCGAACACCGTCTCGGTGACGACCACGCCGCCGATCAGCAGCGCAATGCCCGCGCCGATGGTGGTGGCGATGGGAATGGCCGCGTTGCGCAGCGCATGCCCCAGCACCGGCAGCACGCCCAGGCCCTTGGCGCGCGCGGTGCGGATGTAGTCCTCGTGCAGCACCTCCAGCACGGTGGCGCGCGTCATGCGGGTCACCAGCGCGATGTACACCAGCGCCAGGTTCACGCAGGGCAGCACCAGCGAATTCAGCCACTGCAGCGGCCCGTCGGCAAAGCGCGCGTAGCCCTGCACCGGAAACCACGGCAGCTGCACCGCGAAGGTGTAGACCAGCAGGTAGCCGACCAGGAACACCGGCACCGAGAAGGCCAGCACCGCGAACAGCATCACCAGCCGGTCGATCCAGCTGCCCGCGCGGTAGGCCGCGAGCGTGCCCAGCGGCACCGCCACCACCAGCGTGATGAGCATGGTGAGCGCCGCGATCGACACCGTGGGCTCCAGCCGCTGCCCCAGCAACTGCGCCACCGGCACCTGCGTGAAGATGGACGTGCCCAGGTCACCGGTGAGCAGCTTGCCCAGCCACAGCGTGAACTGCTGCCACAGCGGCAGGTTCAGGCCGAGCGCGGCGCGCAGCTTGTCGATGTCCTCGGTGGTGGCGAGGTCGCCCGCGATCAGTGCGGCCGGGTCGCCCGGCGAGAGGTGGATCAGCAGGAACACCACCACGGCCACCACCGCCATCACCGGCAGCGTGGAGAGAAAGCGTCGAACGATGTAGCCCATGGGGTGCCCTGTGCGCGCCGTTCGCCGGGCTTACTTGTCGAGGGCCCAGAACACGGGCATGCCGGCCCAGAGCTTGTCCAGCCCCTTGAGGTTCGAGCGCGCGGCGTTCGCGGCCGAGTACTGGCCCGCGTTGATGTACGGCACGGCCTCGAAGGCGCGGGCCTGGAAGGCGTCGAGCAGTTCCTTGCGCTTGGCCGGCACGGTCTCCTTGAGCCAAGCGGTGCGCAGTTCGTCCAGCGGCTTGTCGCAGGGCCAGCCGGGCAATGTGTTGCCGCAGGCCGCGCCCAGGTAGGCGTTGGCGATGGGCGAGTTGGCGTCGAACTCGCCGGCCACCGTGACGTACATGTTCCAGCCGCCTGCGTCGGCCGCGTCGCGCTTGGCACGGCGCGCGCCGATGGAGGCCCAGTCCATGCTTTGCGCGTCGACGTTGATGCCGATGCTCTTCATGGTCTGCGCGGCCATCAGCGCCTCGGCGTTGAGGTAGGGCACGTCGCTGGGCACCATCAGCACCACCTTTTCGCCCTTGTAGCCGGCATCGGCCAGCATCTTCTTGGCCTTGGCCACGTCGGCCTTGCGGTAGGGCTCGGCGCCGGCGGAGGTGTCGTTGGGGCTGCCGCAGATGAAGTAGGTGGCGCAGTAGGCCATGCGCATGTCCAGCGGGAAGCCCATGGCGGCCACGAAGCGTTCCTGGTTCACGGCCTGCATCAGCGCCTGGCGGACCTTCGGGTTGTCGAAGGGCGCGTGCAGCTGGTTCATCACCAGGAAGGCCTGGTAGGCGCCGCCCGAGCCGATCTTGATGTTGGTGTCCGCGCGCAGCGGCGCAATGTAGTCGGGCGGCAACTGCTCGATGAAGTCGACCTCGCCGCGCTTGAGCGCCGACACGGCGCTGTTGGCGTCGGGCAGGTAGAGCCATTCGACGCGATCGAAGCTGGTCTTCTTGCTGCCGGCCAGGCCGCTCGGCGGCTCGCTGCGCGGCACGTAGTTGGGGTTGCGCACGAACACCGTCTTGTTGCCCGGCACCCATTCGTCGCGCTTGAAGATGAAGGGGCCGGAGCCCAGCACTTCGGGCAGCGGCGCGGTGGCCGGCATCTTCGCCAGCCGCTCGGGCAGCACCACCGGCGGAAAGCCCGAGGGCTTGGCCAGCGCGTCGAGCACCATGCCGAAGGGCTCGTTCAGCGTGAGCGTGAAGCTGCGCGCGTCGGTGGCCTTCCACTCGGCGCCGACGGCCGTCATGGCGCGGCCCAGGCTGTCGCGCGCGGCCCAGCGCTGCAGCGAGGCCACGGCGTCGGCGGAGGTGACGGCGCTGCCATCGGAAAACTTCAGTCCCGGTCGCAGCGTGAAGCTCCACTGCTTGCCGTCTTTCGAGGTGGTGTACTTCTCGACCATCTGCGGCTGCGGCTTGCCCGTGGCGTCCTGTGCGAACAGGGTGTCGTACACCATGTAGCCGAAGTTGCGCGAGATGTAGGCCGTGGTGAAGGTCGGGTCGAGGATCTTCAGGTCGGCATGCGCCACCACCTTCAGGGTCTTGGGCGGTGTCTGGGCGAGCGCGGGAAGGCCCGCGGCAAAGGCGCCCGAGATGGCCAGGGCAGCGAGGGCGGCAAGCGTTCGTCGTTTCATCGTCGGTTCTCCGGTCGGTGGGGGCGAAAGAAAGTCAGGAAAGGGGCAAGAAGAAAAGAAGGAAGGCGCTCAGGCCGCGGCGCCGATCGGCCACTTGGGCAGGCGTGCCTTGCGGTAGGGCAGCGTGTTCAGGTCGAGCGTCACGGCGCCGGGCGCGCCCGCGTAGATGACGTGTTTGGCCACCTTCGAATACGACGCATAGAAATGCTGCGAAGACTTCACGACCACGATCTTCTTCGTGGCCAGGTCGCAGCTCAGCTGCGTGAACATGTCGGTGCCCATGGCCTGGTTGCGCCGCGTGATCAGCACGATGTCGATGCCGCCGACTTCGACGAGCGCGCAGTCGCCCATGGGAATGGGCGTGTTCGACAGGCCCGTCATCACCAGGTCGTGCTTCAGCGCCTTCACCGTGCAGTCGAGGTCCAGCGGGTCGCCCGACAGCGGGCTGATCTTGCCGCCGATGCGCATCTGCAGCCGCGCACCCACGCCCGCGTCGAAGGCGATGCGCACCGCGATCGGGTCCCACATCGGGCCGAGCGCCGCGTTGCCGATGCCGCGCTCCAGCATGCGTTTCAGGATGAAGGTGGAGTCGCTCGCCGCGCCACCGCCGGGGTTGTCGGCGCCGTCGGCCAGCACCACCGGGCCGCCGTCGAAGGCCAGCGCCTCGTCGAGCGAGGCGTCGATGCCGGGGTAGTTCACCGTGAGGCCGTCGCGCATGGCGATGACCTCGTCGGCCAGCTGGCGCGCGAGTGCGTCGGCCTTGGCCTGGTCGCCGTCGGTGTAGACCAGCACCTTGGTGCCCATCTCGGGCACGTCGCCCCAAGAGAAGCCGTGCGTGAGCGAGACGGTCAGCACGCCGTCCTTTCCTTCGAGCGACTGCATGCGTTCCACGAAGCCGCGCGCCGGCTCGCGCGACGTGTGCACCGTGACGATCATGTCGCAGTCGACCACCGCGGCCACCGGCTTGACCTTGCCCTCGGCCGCCGCCGCGCAGATGTCGACCAGCTCCAGCCCGCGCTCCAGGATGTCGGTGTGCGGGTACTCCTTGAAGGAGATCATCACGTCGGCGTTGTCCACCATCGCGGGCGTGAGGTGGTTGTGCGGGTCGAGCTCCGCGCCGATCACCACGCCGGGCCCGACGATCTGGCGCACGCGTTGCAGCATGTCGCCTTCGCAGTCGTCGTAGCCGTCGGCCACCATCGCGCCGTGCAGGCCGAGCAGCACCATGTCCACCGGCAGCGCGGCGCGCAGGTCGTTCAGCATTTCCTCGCGCAGCGTCTCGTAGGCGTGGCGCGTGGTGGTGCCGCTGGGCTGCGCGCCGGCCACCATGCCTTCGAGCAGCGTCCAGCCCTTTTCCTTGCCGCGGATGCGCGCCGCCCACAGCGGGCCCGAGTACAGCGTGAGCGCATCGGGGTGCTGGCCGGCGGGGAAGTAGCCGCGGTCCTGGAAGGAGGCGATGCCCGTGGGCATCGGGCCGAAGGTGTTGGTTTCGGTGGCGAGGGAGGCACTGAAGACACGCATGGTGGGGACTCGTGAGGAAGGGTTGTTCTTGGGGACAGGTAGCGGGCGTATCTGCCGTATCAGCCGTATCAGCCGTAGCGGCTGTATCAGTCGGCCTTGGCCGCGCGCAAGCGCTGCGGGCCCAGCATCTGCGCCGTGAGCCCGAACGACGCGATGCGCTCGGGCAGCGGCAGCCCGCGCGCGAGTGCGGCGCAGGCCTCGCCCATGGCGGCCGAGGTCTGGATGCCGTAGCCGCCTTGCGCCGCCACCCAGAAGAAGCCGGGCACGCCGGGTTCGAAGCCGCCCACGAGGTCGCCGTCGGGCACGAAGGAGCGCAGGCCGGCCCAGGTGCGCGTGGGGCGGCGGATGCTGAGCGTGGTCGCCTCCTCGATGCGGTGCATGGCGATGGCGATGTCGAGCTCTTCGGGCTGGATGTCCTGCGGCTCGACCGGGTCGGCGTTGGCGGGCGAGCCGAGCAGCATGCCGGCGTCGGGCTTGATGTACCAGCCCTCGTCGGCGCCGAACACCATGGGCCAGCGCGCCACGCTTTCGTCGGCCTTGCCGTTCGCGCCTTCGGGCGGCGCGAAGATGAAGGCCGAGCGGCGGCGCGGCTCGATGCCCAGCGGCGGCACGCCGGCCAGCTGCGCGATGGTGTCGACCCAGGCGCCCGCCGCGTTGAGCACCACCGGCGCCTCGTACACGTTGCCGCCGGCCTCCACGCGCCAGCGTTCGCCCACGCGCTCGATGGAGGTCACGCCCGCATCGCACACCAGCTGGCCGCCGGCGCGCCGCATGCCGCGCAGGTAGCCCTGGTGGATGGCGTGCACGTCCATGTCGGCCGCGTCGGGCTCGTACACGGCGCCCAGCACCTGGTCGGGGCGCAGCACCGGCACCCTCTCGCGGGCCTGCTCGCCGCTCAGGCGCGAGGCGCCGGTGTCCATGGCGCGCAGCACCTCCCAGTGGGCTTCGAGCTCGGCCATGTGCTCGGCGCCCGCGACCATCATCGCGCCGCGCGGCGTGAGCAGCGGGTGCTCGCAGAAGCCTTCGGGCGGGTGTTCGAGGAAGGCGCGGCTGGCCATGGTGAGGGCGCGCACCTGCGCCGTGCCGTAGCTTTCCATGAAGAGGGCGGCCGAGCGGCCGGTGGAGTGGTAGCCGGGCTGCGATTCGCGCTCCAGCAGGATCACGCGGGCATGCGGTGCCAGCCAGTGGGCCGCCGAGGCCCCGGCAATGCCGCCGCCGATGATCAGGAAATCGGCCGCGACAGGAGTGGGTGTGGAAGATGTCATCGGCGAAAAGTGTAGGAACAAATTTGCGGATACGCAAATAAAAAGAACCCCACCAAGGGGAAACCATGGCGCACCGTATCGGTGAAATTTGCGTTCACGCAATTTGCGTATACGCAACTTCCGGGCCCGCGTCACCCGGGTTGGCATGGATGGCGCGCGGCGGGGCTGGCAGAATCTGCCTGCATCACAAGAGAAAGACGCGCGTGAATCCACACACAGGGAACAAGCCGGCAGCCAGGCCCAGGGAGCAGCCTCCCACCCTGGACCGCACCACTTTCGGCCATCGGCTGCGCACCGCGCGCAAGCGTTTCGGCTGGACGCTGGCGCAGCTGGCCGAACGCTCGGGCGTGTCGATCACCACCATCTCGCGCGCGGAGCGCGGCCAGCTCGCGCTGGGCTACGAGAACTTCACCGCGCTGGGCAGTGCGCTCGACATGGACATGAACGCCATGTTCGCGGGCGCTGGCGTCAAGCCCGCGCAGCTCGACGGGCCGGTGGTCACGCGGGCGGGCAAGGGCGTGGTGTACCGCGGGCTGGCCATTGCCTACGAGTTCCTGGGCACCACGGCGGCGGGCAAGCAGATGAGCCCGATCGTCGGCACGGTGCACGCGCGCGAGGTTCACGGGCCCGAGGATTTCGTGCGGCACGCGGGCGAGGAGTTCGCCTATGTGCTCTCAGGCGAGATCGACGTGCACTTCGACAACGGCGAGGTCGTGCGCCTCGGGCGCGGCGACTCGCTGTACTTCGACAGCCGGCTCGGCCATGCCTATGTGAGCGTGAGCCGGCAGCTGGCGCGCATCGTGGGCATGACGATCGGCGAGAGCGGGCACATGAAGTCGGCGCGCGAGGCACCGATGATGACGCCGGCACCTGCACCTGCACCGGTGGTCTCGCGCAGGCGCAAGAGCCAGCCGCTCTCTGCGCCGGCCCCTGCACCTGTCGCGGCGAAGAAGGGCACGGCGCGCGTCAAGCGCTGAGCGTTCGGTTGAACGCTCGCTGACAGCGCAACGTCAGGGCTGCTGTCCGGGCTCGCCGGGGCGGGGCGGACGCTGGCGTTGCGCGGCTGCCGCCACCGCGGCCGCCCGCTGTTGCTGCTGGGCCTGCTGCTGCTGAGCTTGTTGTTGCTGGTGCTGCTGCTGTTGGGCCTGTTGTGCTTGTTGGGCCTGCTGCTGTGCGCGGGCTTGTTGCATCTGCTGTTGTTGCTGCATCTGCTGTTGGCGCTGCTGCTGCATCGCCTGTTGCTGTTGCTGCTGTTGTTGCTGAGCCCGGGCGGCCTGCTGCTGGGCTGCCGCCGCTTGCTGCGCCTGCTGTTGCTGGACTTGCTGCTGCTGTGCCTGCTGTTGAGCCTGTTGCTGGCGGCGCATCTGCTCCTGCTGCGCCTGTTGCTGCTGCCGAGCCTGGTTCTGCGCCTCCTGTTGTTGCGCTTGCTGCTGCTGTTGCTGGCGCTGGACCTGCTGTTGTTGCTGTTGCGCCTGTTGCTGCGCGCGTTGCTGGGCCTGCTGCTGGGCTTGCTGCTGTTGCGCCTGGTTCTGCGCCACCTGTTGCTGCTGTTGCTGGCGCCGTGACTGCTCGGCCTGGCTCCGTTGCTGCTCCTGCTGCTGGGCTTGCTGGGCCTGCTGCTGCTGGCGTTGCTGTTGCTGGGCAAGTTGCTGTTGTTGCTGCTGTTGCGGTCCTTGCGGATTGCCGCCGCGCGCCTGTTGCTGCACCTGCTGTTGGGCCTGTTGTGCTTGCTGGGCCTGCTGCAGCTGCTGGCGGCGCTGCGGGTCTTGCTGTTGCTGCTGTTGCAGCCCCGGCGGGTTGCCGCCGCGTGCCTGCTGCTGGGCCTGTTGTTGCGCCTGCTGGGCTTGCTGCATCTGCTGGCGGCGTTGCTGCTCCTGCTGTTGCCGCGCTTGCTGCTGCTGGTCGCGCGCCTGTTGCTGCTGCGCCTGCAACTGACGGGCTTGCTGTTGCTGTGCCTGTTGTTGCTGGGCTTGCTGCTGCGCGCGCTGCTGGGCTTGTTGTTGCTGAGCCTGTGCCTGGGCCTGTTGCTGTGCCATCGCGGCCTGCTGTTGCTGGCGCTGTTGTTGCTGCTGCTGCGCGAGCATGGCCTGCTGCTGTTGTGCCTGCTGCGCCTGTTGTTGCTGCGCGAAGGCCGGCCCCGCCGCGAAGTTGGGCGGCACACCGCCGCGGCCGCCACCGTTGTTGATGTTCGGGTTGCGCACGTTCACGTTGTTGACCACGGTGGTCGAGCGCGAAATGTAGGTGCTGTTGTTGTAGACGACGGCGGGCCGCGCGAAGGCCTGCGGCGGCGGTGCGCCACGGTCGCGGTCGCGCCCGCGGGCCCGCGGCGCGCCCCAGTTCACGTTCCAGGAATTCCAGCCCCAGCCGTGCCGCTCGAGCGCGCTGCCGACCACCACGCCGGCGCCGAAGGCGAGCACGCCGGCCGCGGCCAGCTGGCCGCCGCTGTAGCCCGGTGCCACTTCCACCGGCGGCGCGTACGCATAGCCCGGGTACACCGGCTCCGGCGCACCGTAGATCACCTGCGGGTCGTAGGCCGGCACATACACCACGTCGGGCTGCACGGGCTCGATGGTGATGAGCTCCTGCGGCGCCTCGATCACGGCCGGACCGCCGTACATCGCCTGCATGTCCGGTGCGGGCACGTAGTTGCGCGGCGTGGCGGCGCTGGCCACGCGCAGCTTGTCGTTGTTCTTCAGGCGGCCGGCCTTGGCGGCGCGCTGGCGCATGACCTGGATCGCGTTCATCACGTCGGCCGGGTCGTTGTAGTAGGCCTCGCCGAGCGCCGTGGTCCACGGGATGTTGCCGGCCAGCTGGTCCACGACGGGGCGGAAAGCGGTGAGCGACTTCACGCTCGGGTCCCACGGCTGCTGGTTGGCCGCATCGGCCAGCGGACCGGCCTTGAGGCTGCGGTTCTGGCCGAGCCACGCGTGCGCGGCGGTGATCTGCTCGGGGTAGGTGGCGCTGGCCAGGATCTGTGCCACCAGCTTGTCGGGGTACAGCGCGATGGGCGCGACCATCTGGTAGAGCTGTTCGGCGGCAGGCGGCGTGTAGGCGGCTGGCACCGCTGCGGCCGGCGCGGCTGCGGCCGGCGTGGCTGCCGCGGGCGTCTGCGGCACCGAAGGCGCGGGGATGCCGGTCGCCGGATCGCCGGCCGCGACCGGCTGGCTGGGCGTGACAGGGGTCTTGTCGCAGCCTGCGAGAACGAGTGCGCCGATGCACAGCGAGATCGTCAGCAGTCGCGGGGCGAGGTTGTTGTTTGTCATCTCGAGTTCCATGAGAACACCGGTGTCGTGCCCGGAACTCTTTCAACGGCGCGCGGCAACAGGCGATGACAAAGCCTGCGCCGCGGATGCAACGGTCTGTGTCGGTGGCGCGCCGTCAAGCCTGTCGGCGCAGAACCACACGGCCGGGAGGCCGCGGGCCACCCGGCTCACGCGAGCGGTCCCTCACTTGGCGCCGCCCGTGTACTTGGTGACGTTGGTGGCGCTCACGTGGTAGCCGCTCACGCCCATCATGGAGTCGTTGCGCAGCGTCTGCAGCTTGCCGGTGACCCACACGGTGTCCATGGCGCGGAACTTGGCGCCCTTCTGCGGCACCACGTGCAGGATCTGGTTGGCCGGCGGCGGCGGCGTGTGGATGCAGGCGCCGAAGTAGGGCACCAGCAGGAACTCGGTGACCTCGCCCTTGGCTTCCTCGAGCGGCACGATGAAGCCGGGGATCTTCACTTCCACGCCGTTCATCGAGGGGTTGGTCGGTGCGTTGTTCGACACCTCCTGCATCTTCATGAGCAGTTCGTTGGCCTTGGGGTCGCCGTCGTCGAGCGCGCCCAGGTCGAGGCCCTTGAACTCCTTGGCCGGGTCCCAGTCCTTGGGCACCAGTTCTTCCCAGGTGATCTGGCGCGGCTGGCCCGGCGTGGCCTTGGCGGCGGCCGGCGGCGCTGCCTTGCCGCCGAGCGGGTTGGTGGCGGTGGTGTCCTTGGCGGCGGGCTCGGCCGACCAGGCGGCGGCCGCGAGGCCGGCGCCGGCGATCAGCATGGAAAGCCGCAGGAAGGCCTTGGAGGTCGTTGCGTTGGCGATAGGCATGGTTCAGATTCTCGGTGAGAGGCCGTCGGCAAGGGAGAGGCGGTAGGCGCGGATGCCGGGCAGCAGGCTTGCCAACCAGCCGGCGACCAGCAGGCTTGCCATCAGCAGCCATTCGTTCAGTGTAGGTTCGGACAGGCTCAGTGTCAGCCCGAACTGCGCCTGCAGCCATGGCGAGAGCAGGGCGATGCCCAGCACCGCCATCACCAGGCCGAAGGCCACGCCCAGCACGGTGACCATCGCGCCTTCGAGCGCCAGCAGGGCCAGCACGTGGCGCAGGCCGGCGCCCACGGCGCGCAACACGGCGAGCTCGCGGCGGCGTTCGTTCAGGCCCGCCATCACCACCGACACCAACCCCGCGAGGCTCACCAGCGCCACCAGCGCCGACATGAGCAGCAGCGCGTTCTCGCCGATGCCGATCACGCTCCACAGTTCGTCGAGCGCCACGCCGGGCAGGATGGCCATGAGCGGCTCGCCGGTGTAGGTGGAGATCCAGCGCTGCACGCCGAACACGGCCGCGCGGTTCTTCAGGCCCACCAGCGCGGCCGTCACGTTCTTGGGCGTGAGGTCGAACTTGCGCACCTGCTCGGCCGGAATGTGCACGCCCGGCATGGGCGCGCCGCCCACCCATTCGAGGTGGATGGCTTCCATGGCCGCCAGGCCGATGTGCACCGTGCGGTCGACCGGCGTGCCGGTGCGCGCGAGCACGCCGACCACGGTGAAGGGCTTGTCGGCATGCTCGGCCACGTTGAGCTCGCCGCTGCCGTGCGCGAGCGTGATCTTCTGGCCCACGTGGTAGCCGAGCTTGTCGGCCACCTCGGCGCCGACCACGGCGTCGAACAGTTCGCTGAAGGGCTTGCCCTCGCGCATCTTCAGCAGTTGCCTGTCGCCGTAGCGAAAGCGCGTGAAGTAGTCGGTGGACGTGGCCAGCACCGCGAAGCCGCGGTGCGAGTCGCCCAGCGACAGCGGCACCACCCAGTCGACACCGGGGTGCGCCTGCAGCGCCTGCACGCTCTTCCAGGAGATGTTGTTGGTGGCCGCGCCGATGCGGAACACCGAGTACAGCAGCAGCTGCGTGGAGCCGGTGCGCGCGCCCACGATCAGGTCGGTGCCCGAGACGGACGACGCGAAGTTCTCGCGCAGCTCGGTGCGGATGCGCTCCACGCCCAGCAGCAGGAAGGTCGACAGCGCGATGGAGAACACCGTGAGCGCGAGCGTGAAGCGGCGGTTCCAGGCACTGCGCCAGGCAATGGAGAAAAGCGCCTTCATGCGTCCACCGCCATGGCGCTGGTCGCTGCGCGGTTGATCTCGGGCAGCAGCACGTGCCGCGCGAAGCGCTGCGCAATGCGCTGGTCGTGGCTCACGAACACCAGCGCGCTGTGGTTTTCCACGCAGGCCGTGAGCAGCACGTCGAGGAAGGCTTCGCGCCGGTCCTCGTCGAGCGCGGAGGTGGGTTCGTCGGCAATCACCACCTCGGGCTGGCCGATGAGCGCGCGCGCCGCGGCCACGCGCTGCTGCTGGCCCACGGAGAGCTGCAGCGCCTGGCGCTTCCACAGGTTGCGGTCCAGGCCCATCTGGTCGAGCAGGTGTTCGGCCTCCGCGCGCGAGTTGCCGTTGCGCGAGGCCTGCGCTTCACGCCGGGCCGAGAAGCGGCAGGGCAGCAGCACGTTGTCGAGCACGCTCAGGTAGGGCAGCAGGTTGAACTGCTGGAAGATGTAGCCCACGTGCGCCACGCGGCTGCGGTCGCGCTGGGTGCCCGAGAGCTGGGACCAGTCGTGGCCCAGCAGCATGACGCGGCCTTCGTCGGCCACCAGCACACCGGCCAGCAGCGACAGCAGCGTGCTCTTGCCGCAGCCGCTCGGGCCGTGCAGGAACACCGATTCGCCGGCCGCGATGCGAAAGGCCTCGATGTCGATGCACGGCGTCTTGCCGCCGGGCCAGGTGAAGCGCAGCGCCTCGGCGGCGAGCACGACGCGCAGGGGCGAGCCGGCCGCCGCTGCCGACGCCGCCTGATGGGTGGTGCTCACGTGCTACTTGCCCCAGCTCAGGCGGGCGGGCTGCGCGGCCTGCGCTCCGGCCGGGCGCTTCAGCTGGCGCTTGAACTGGCCTTGCGCGGAGGCGATCTGCGAATCGATCTGGCGCAGGCCCTTGAACGCGCCGAACAGGTTCACGTCGATGAACTTGGCGGCACCCGCGTTGGTGCAGTTGAAGGAGAAGGTGGCGTCGAGGTCGGCATGGCCGGCGGGTTCGGCGGGGTCGGGGTTGCCCAGGCCGAGCGCGCCGGAGCGCAGGTCGACCGGGCCGAGCTTGCAGTTGGCCGCGGGGTCGATCGCGAAGAGCTTGTCGGCCGCGCGCAGCTGGGCCACGGCTTCTTCCACGGCCTTCTTCTCGGCGTCGGTCTTGGGGGCGCGCTCGAAGCCCACGATGTTGTCCAGCGGCGACTCCATGTCGATCACCACCGTGGGGCCGTCGACGGCCACGTCGAGCTTGAGCTGGCCGTGCACGTGCGCGTGCTGCTGTTGCGCCTGGGCCGTGAGGAACGGGGCGGCCGCGAAGAGGGCGGCGGCCAGTGCGAGACCGGTGGTGCGTTGCAGTGTCCGGAGTCGTCGATTCGTCGATGTCATGGTTCAGCGCCTTGCCGGGTCGGCAGCCCCGGCGTGTTGCTCCATTCGCTCCAGCTGCCGGCATAGAGCGCGGTCGTCCCCAGGCCCGCGATCTGCATCGCGAGCAGGTTGGGCACGGCGCTCACGCCACTGCCGCATTGGTGGACAACGCTCGCCGGGTCGCGTCCCGCGAGCAGCGATTCGAACTCGGCACGCAATTGCGATGCCGGCTTGAACTTGCCGTCGGGACCGATGTTCTCGGCGAAGGGGCGGTTGAGTGCCCCGGGGATGTGACCGGCAATCGGGTCCAGAGGTTCCACCTCGCCACGGTAACGTGCACCGGCACGCGCATCGATCAGGTTCTGGTCAGGCTGGCCGAGCCGGCGCACCACCGTGGCGGTGGTGACGAGCTTCGCAATGGGCTCGCCCGTGACGAAGTTCGACTGGAAGCGCGCGGGCTCCTCGCGGTTCGTGACCTCGCCGCCCGCGGCCTGCCAGGCCTGCAGGCCGCCGTCGAGCACGGACACGGCGTCGTGGCCCATCCACTTGAGCATCCACCACAGGCGCCCGCAGTAGTTGGCGCCGTTGCGGTCGTACACCACGGCCTGCATGCCGTTGGCAAAGCCGATGCCCGAGAGCCACTGCGCGAACTTCTCGCGGCTGGGCAGCGGGTGGCGCCCGCCGGAGGCCGGCACGCCGTCGTCCTGCGCCACCACCACGTCGCCGTGCGCGCCGGGGGCGCCGTGCCTGGCGCTCAGGTCGGTGTCGAGGTTGGCGTGGTGCGCGCCCGGGATGTGCGCGGCGGCGTACTGCTGCGCGCCGGCGTCGGGCTTCATGAGGTCGAAGCTGCAGTCGAAGACCATGAAGGGCTGATCGCCCGCCTGCAGCTGGTGGAGTTGTTCGACGGAGATGAGGGTGGTGTACATGGCGCGTGCTCCTTCGAAAAAAATGAGGTTCAGTGCTCTTCGGCCGGCGCCTTGGGCACCGCCCGTTGCCGCAACACGGTTGCAGCAATGCCGCTCGCAATGATCAGGGCCATGCCGCCCCAGCCGGCGCTGTCGATGTGGTCGTCGAACACCACCACGCTGTAGAACGCCGCGAAGACGATGCCCGAATACTGCAGGTTGGCGACCACCAGCGTACCGGCTTGCGTCTTGGCGGTGGCGTAGGCGCGCGTCATGCACAGCTGTCCGAGCGCGGCCAGCAAGCCGATCGGCAGCAGCCACAGCGCATGCTGCCACGTCCATGCGCCGCCGCCCGAAAACCCCGTGGCGGCCGTGGCGAAGGCGCCGGCCACGGCCGAGCCGACCGCGAAGTAGAAGACGGTGCGCAGCTCGGGCTCGCCGATGCGCGACAGCGCCACCACCTGCATGTAGGCGAACGCGGCCGTGAGGCCCGACAGCAGGCCCAGCAGGCCCGCGAAGCCCTCGTTGCCGTTGACGCTGGGCTTGAGCATGAGCACCACGCCCACGAAACCGGTGAGCACCGTCATGGCCAGAACGCCCTGCAGCGGCGGGCGCTCCACCCGGCCGTCGCGCCCGGGCACGGGCACCCAGGCCAGCAGCGCGCCGCCGACCAGGAAGGCCGCGACCCACACGCTGCTCATGTAGTTGAGCGTGACGGCGGTGGCCAGCGGCATGTGGGCGATGGCATAGAACCACGCGCCGAGCGACACCACGCCGATGGTGCTGCGCCAGGCGTGCATGCCGGGGTAGCGGGTGGCCAGCGACACGCCGCGGTTGCGCGCCAGCAGCCAGAGAAAGACGATGCCGATCAGCCCGCGGCCGAGCACCATTTCGCCGCTGTTGAACCACGCCGAGGCGATCTTCACGACCACGCTCATCGTGGCGAACAAAAAGGCGCCGAGCACCATCCAGAGCGCTTGCATCGTCTCTACTTTATGAAAGGGAAGGGGGAGAAAGAGGTGCCCGGGTGGCCCCGGGACTTGCTGGATGCGTTCGCGCGGCGGGCACCAGGGCGGGCGTCACGCGATCTTGTTCTGCATGGCCACGCGGTACCACTCGTGGAACTGCTGCATGCCGTCTTCCATCGGGCTCTGGTAGGGCCCGGTCTCGTTGTCGCCGCGCAGCATGAGCGCGCGGCGCCCGGCGTCCATGCGCTCGGCGATCTCGTCGTCCTCCACGCAGGTTTCCATGTAGGCGGCCTGCTGGGCCTCGACGAATTCGCGCTCGAAGGCGACGATTTCCTCGGGGTAGAAGAACTCGACCATGTTGAGCGTCTTGGTCGGGCTCACGGGGTGCAGGGTCGACACCGTGAGCACGTGCGGATACCACTCGACCATCACGTGCGGGTAGTAGGTCAGCCAGATGGCGCCGTACTTCGGCGGCTTGCCGTCGCGGTACTTGAGCAATTGCTCCTGCCACTTCTGGTAGACCGGGCTGCCGGCGCGGCCCAGGCGGTTGGCCACGCCCACCGTCTGCACCGAATAGCGCGGCTTGAACTCCCAGCGCAGGTCGTCGCAGGTGACGAAGCTGCCCAGCCCCGGGTGGAACGGGCCGACGTGGTAGTCCTCGAGGTAGACCTCGATGAAGGTCTTCCAGTTGTAGTTGCACTCGTGCAGCTCGACGCGGTCGAGCGCGTAGCCCGAGAAGTCGAGGTCGGCCTGCGGCCCGAGGCCGGCCATGTCGGCCGCCACGTCGGGGCCCGAGCCGTCCGGGTTCTTCTCGAACAAAAGCCCGTTCCATTCGGTGAGCGGGTAGTTGTGCAGGTTCAGGCAGGGGTCGTGATCGAAATGCGGGGCGCCGATCAGCGTGCCGGTGGTGCGGGCGTCGCTCGCGGCATAGGTCCAGCGGTGCAGCGGGCAGACGATGTTGCCGCCGGCCTGGTTGTCGAGCTGGCCCCGGCCCTGCAGGATCAGGGCCTGGCGGTGGCGGCACACGTTGGAGATCAGCTCCACGCCCTTGGGCGTGTGCACCAGCGCGCGGCCCTGGTGCTCCTGGGGCAGGGTGTGGAAGTTGCCCTGTTCGGGCACGGCCAGGCGATGGCCGACGTAGCGGGGCCCTCGCGCAAAAAGGTTCTGCATTTCGCGGGCATACAGGGCCTCGTCGAAATACGCGGAAACTGGAAGTTGGCTCGTGGCCTGCTGCAGTTGAAGACTTAAATCAGACATGGAGGACCTGACCAAGCTCCCCACAGGGAGGAAAGGAAAAAGAACGGAAAGGCGCCGCCTGTGTGGATCGGCGGCCCGAAGAGGTGCGCTGACTTCGTCAACGAGAGAAGTTCGCATTGTACCCGGGGACCCCTGTTTTGGTCCCCGCCCTAAAATGCCCGGTTTCACCCACGTTTCGCTTGCATGCCCAAGGTGCCTTCTCCTTCCACGTCCAGCCCGGCGGCGACGCCCGACACCGGTCCGCTGCCCGCCAGTTACGAAGCCGGGCTCCAGGAGCTGGAACAACTGGTCGCGGAACTCGAATCGGGCCAGTTGCCGCTCGACCAGCTGCTCGGCAGCTACCAGCGCGGCGCCGCGCTGCTCGCCTTCTGCCGCGACAAGCTGCAGGCGGTCGAAGACCAGATCAAGGTGCTCGACGCGGGCAGCCTGAAGGTCTGGGCGGCCGAATGAGCACCGCCACCACGATGAATTCCCCCCGTTGGGACGCGAAGACCCTGGCCGGCTGGAGCGAACCCCATCTGGCGAACGTCGAGTCGGCGCTGTCGCGCTGGGTCGGCGTCGATGCCCCCGTGCTGCTGGGCGACGCCATGCGCTACGCCGTGCTCGACGGCGGCAAGCGGCTGCGGCCCCTGCTGGTGCTGGCCGCCAGCGAAGCCGTCGGCGGCAACGTTGCCGCGGCGCTGCGTGCGGCCTGCGCCACCGAGCTGATCCACGCCTATTCGCTGGTGCACGACGACCTGCCGTGCATGGACAACGATGTGCTGCGGCGCGGCAAGCCCACGGTGCACGTGAAGTTCGGCGAGGCCGACGCCCTGCTGGCCGGCGACGCGCTGCAGGCCCTGGCCTTCGAGCTGCTGACGCCCGAAGGCGACGAGATTTCCCCCGCCACCCAGGCCACGCTGTGCCGCCTGCTCGCGCGCGCCGCGGGCAGCCAGGGCATGGCCGGCGGCCAGGCGATCGACCTGGCCAGCGTGGGCATTGCACTGGACGAAGCGCAGCTGCGCGAAATGCACCGCCTGAAGACCGGCGCGCTGCTGCAGGGCAGCGTCGAGATGGGCGCGGCCTGCGGCCCCGTCAGCGCCACGGCGCTGGATGCGCTGCGCGGCTACGGCGCGGCCATCGGTCTCGCGTTCCAGGTGGTCGACGACATCCTCGACGTCACCGCCGACTCGCAGACCCTGGGCAAGACCGCCGGCAAGGACGCCGCGGCCGACAAGCCCACCTACGTTTCGCTGCTCGGCCTCGACGGCGCGCGGGCCCAGGCCCGCCAGCTGCTGGCCGACGCGCTCGCCGCGCTGGACCGGAGCGGCCTGGCCGACACGGCCGCCCTGCGCGCGCTGGCCCACATGGTGGTCGATCGCGACCGCTGAGAGAAAAGAACAAACCTCCTCATGGCTCCGTTGCTCCCCACACTCCACGACCCCGCGCCGATCCGCAAGTACGACCGGGCCCAGCTGCGCCAGCTGTCCGACGAGGTGCGCGCCTGCGTGCTCGACAACGTCTCGCGCACCGGCGGCCACCTGAGCTCCAACCTCGGCACGGTCGAGCTCACGGTCGCGCTGCACCACGTGTTCAACACGCCGCACGACCGGCTGGTGTGGGACGTGGGCCACCAGACCTACCCGCACAAGATCCTGACGGGCCGGCGCGAGCGCATGCCCACGCTGCGCCAGCTCGGCGGCATCTCGGGCTTTCCGCAGCGCACCGAGAGCGAGTACGACACCTTCGGCACGGCGCACTCGTCGACCAGCATCTCGGCCGCCCTGGGCATGGCCATGGGCGCCAAGCAGAAGGGCGAGGACCGCCACACCGTGGCCATCATCGGCGACGGCGCGCTCACGGCCGGCATGGCCTTCGAGGCGCTGAACAACGCCGGCGTGTGCGACTGCAAGCTGCTGGTCATCCTGAACGACAACGACATGTCGATCAGCCCGCCGGTGGGCGCGCTCAACCGCTACCTCGCGCAGCTGATGAGCGGCAACTTCTACGCCGCCGCCAAGAACGTGGGCAAGAGCGTGTTGCGCAACGCACCGCCGCTGTTCGAGCTGGCCAAGCGCCTCGAGCAGCATGCCAAGGGCATGGTCGTGCCGGCCACGCTGTTCGAGCAGTTCGGCTTCAACTACGTCGGCCCTATCGACGGCCACGACCTCGACTCGCTGGTGCCCACGCTCGAAAACCTCAAGCACCTGGACGGCCCGCAGTTCCTGCACGTGGTCACCAAGAAGGGCCAGGGCTACAAGCTGGCCGAGGCCGACCCGGTGGCCTACCACGGCCCCGGCAAGTTCGATCCGCAGGTGGGGCTGGTCAAGTCGACCGCCGTGGTCAAGCAGACCTTCACGCAGGTGTTCGGCCAGTGGCTGTGCGACACCGCCGCCGCCGACGGCCGCCTCGTGGGCATCACGCCCGCGATGCGCGAAGGCTCGGGGCTGGTGGAGTTCGAGAAGCGCTTTCCCGAGCGCTACTACGACGTCGGCATTGCCGAGCAGCACGCCGTGACCTTCGCGGCCGGCCTGGCCTGCGAAGGGCTCAAGCCGGTGGTGGCGATCTACTCGACCTTCCTGCAGCGCGCCTACGACCAGCTGATTCACGACGTGGCGATCCAGAACCTGCCGGTGGTGTTCGCGCTCGACCGCGCGGGCCTGGTCGGCGCCGACGGCGCGACGCACGCGGGTGCGTACGACATTCCGTTCCTGCGCTGCATTCCGAACATGAGCATCGCGTGCCCGGCCGACGAGCGCGAATGCCGCCAGCTGCTGTCGAGTGCCTACGAACAGAACCACCCGGTGTCGGTGCGCTATCCGCGCGGCGCGGGTGCCGGCGTGGCGCCGCACCTGTCGCTCGACGCGCTGCCGTTCGGCAAGGGCGAGGTTCGCCGCGAAGGAAAGCGCATCGCCATCCTCGCGTTCGGCACGCTGCTGTACCCCGCGCTCACCGCCGCCGAATCGCTCGACGCCACGGTGGTCAACATGCGCTGGGCCAAGCCGCTGGACGTCGAGCTGCTGCTGAAGGTGGCGGCCACGCACGACGCGATCGTCACGCTCGAAGAGGGCGCCATCATGGGCGGCGCGGGCAGTGCGGTGCTCGAAGCACTGCAGGCCGCGAACGTGCACAAGCCGGTGCTGCAGCTGGGCCTGCCCGACCGCTTCATCGAACATGGCGACCCGGCCAAGCTGCTGTCGGGCATCGGCCTGGACGCGGCGGGCATCGAGGCCGCCATTCGCCAGCGCTACGTTTCCAGCGCAGGGTAAACCCCCGCCGGGCACCTGTAAGCGCGTTTTTACAATCAAGAAGACTTACACAAAAGTCCCCAACGCGGTCACAAGCCGCGTTTCGTTTTTTCCAAGAACTCGGAGTGCATTCAATGGATCGTCGTTCCCTCATCAAAAACGCCGGCATCGCCGGCGTTTTGGCCGCTGGCATCGCGCCGGCCGTTCACGCGCAAGCCGCGATTCGCTGGCGCCTCGCGTCGAGCTTTCCCCGTTCCCTCGACACCATCTTCGGCAGCGCCGAGATGCTCTCGAAGACGGTCAAGGCGCTGTCGGGCGGCAAGTTCGAGATCTCGGTCCACCCCGCGGGTGAACTGATGCCCGCGTTCGGCGTGGTCGATGCCCTGCAGGCCGACACGCTCGAAATGGCGCAGACCGCGGCCTACTACTTCACCGGCAAGGACCCGATCTTCGCCTTCAGCTGCGCAGTGCCCTTCGGCCTGACCGCGCGCCAGACCGATTCCTGGAAGGACTACGGCAACGGCCGCAAGCTGCTCGACGCCTTCTTCGCGCAGTACAACTTCCGCACCGCCAGCGCCGGCAACACCGGCACGCAGATGGGTGGCTGGTACCGCAAGGAGATCAAGACGGTCGAAGACCTGAAGGGCCTGAAGATGCGCATGGGCGGCGGCGTGTTCGGCGAGGCCATGGCCAAGCTGGGCGTGGTGTCGCAGAACATGCCCGCGGGCGACGTGTACCAGGCGCTCGAAAAGGGCACGCTGGACGCCGCCGAGTTCGTCGGCCCCTACGACGACGAGAAGCTGGGCTTCAACAAGGTCGCCCCGTACTACTACTACCCCGGCTGGTGGGAAGGCGGCGCCGACCTCGAGTTCTTCATCAACAACAAGGCATTCGCCAAGCTGTCGGACGAGAACAAGGCCATCCTGGACGCAGCGACCAAGGTTGCCGCGCGCGACATGATCGCCAAGTACGACGCCTACAACCCCGTCGCGCTCAAGCGCCTCGTGGCTGCCAAGACCCAGCTGAAGCCGTTCCCCAAGGCCGTCATGGACGCGGGCTTCAAGGCCTCGATGGAAGTGTTCGCCGAGCACGAAGCCAAGTCGCCCGACTTCAAGAAGATCCACCAGGACATGCGCGCATTCCAGCGCGACCAGATCCTGTGGAACCGCTTCTCGGAATACCCGTTCAACCAGTACATGAACACGGTCAAGATCTGAGGACCCGCTGGCCGGGCCGTTCGCGGCCAGCCAGCCAGCAAAAAGGCCGGACTGCTTTCGCAGTCCGGCCTTTTTTCATGGGGCTTCGCGGAGCTCGGTGAACCCCGGTCTGGTTGCCCCAGGTCTGGTTGCGCGCCGCCTCAGGGCTTCTGCGGCTTCAGCGCGTCCTGCATGGCCTTCATGGGGTCGCTCTCGGTGCTCTCGGCCGGCGGCTCCGGCGTGGCGGGGGCGGCCGGTGCCGCACCGGCACCAGCACCAGCACCAGGGACGGTCGGCTCGACCGCCGGCGCGGCTTCTTCCGGCGTGCCGTACGGGTCGGTGGGCGTGGCGTCGCCTTCGGGCTTCAGGCTGTCGCGCATCTGCGCGCCGATGTCGTCCAGGTTGACCTTGATCTCCTTGTCGAGCGCGCCCGTCACGATCTGCGGGAAGGCGATGAGCACGCCCACCATGGTGAGCTGGATCAGCACGAACGGGATCGCGCCCTTGTAGATCTGCATCGTCGTCACCGGCTCCATGACCTTCTGGGTCACGCGGTCCACGTACTGCTTCTCGGGCGCGACGGAGCGCAGGAAGAACAGCGCGAAGCCGAACGGCGGGTGCATGAACGAGGTCTGCATGTTCACCGCGAGCAGCACGCCGAACCAGATCAGGTCGATGCCCAGCTTGTGCGCCACCGGCGCCAGCAGCGGCACCACGATGAACGACAGCTCGAAGTAGTCCAGGAAGAACGCCAGGAAGAACACCAGCACGTTCACCGCGATCAGGAAGCCCACCGGGCCGCCGGGCAGCGACGACAGCAGGTGCTCGACCCAGATCGGGCCGTCGGCCGCCTGGAACACCAGGCTGAACACGGTGGCGCCGATCAGGATGAACATCACGAAGCTCGAAAGACGCGTGGTCGAGGCCAGCGCCTGCTTGAGCAGCGAGAAGCTCATGCGCCGGCGCACCCAGGCCATGACCAGCGCGCCCATGGCGCCCATGGCGCCGCCTTCGGTGGGCGTGGCCACGCCCAGGAAGATGGTGCCCAGCACCAGGAAGATCAGCAGCAGCGGCGGGATCAGCACGAAGGTGACCCGTTCGGCCAGCCGCGACAGCAGGTTGAGCTTCAGGCCCTTGTTGACCAGCGCGATCACCAGTGCCACGAAGACGCCGCCGCACATGGCGACCACCACCTTCTCGTCGGTGGCCACGGAGGTCACTTCGTGACCCTGGAACCAGCTGTGCACCGCCGCCATGTTGCGCGCCAGCCAGACCGCCACCACGGCCGACAGGGCGGTGAGGCCCACCAGCGACGCGTAGCCGCCGCTGCCGTTGGGCTGGCGGAAGGTGCGCGCCTCGGGCGGCAGCGCCGGCACTTGCGCCGGCCTGAAGATCGCCAGGAACACCACGTACAGCACGTACAGGCCCATCAGCATGAAGCCGGGCAGGAAGGCGCCCTTGTACATGTCGCCGACGCTCTTGCCGAGCTGGTCGGCCATGATGATCAGCACCAGCGAGGGCGGGATGATCTGCGCCAGCGTGCCGGACGCCGCGATGACGCCGCTGGACAGCCGGCGGTCGTAGCCGTAGCGCAGCATGATGGGCAGCGAGATCAGGCCCATCGAGATGACCGAGGCCGCCACCACGCCGGTGGTGGCCGCCAGCAGCGCGCCGACGAAGATCACCGCCAGCGCCAGGCCGCCGCGCATCGGGCCGAACACCTGGCCGACCGTGTCGAGCAGGTCCTCGGCCATGCCGCTTCGCTCGAGGATCAGCCCCATGAGCGTGAAGAAGGGCACCGCCAGCAGCGTGTCGTTGGCCATGATGCCGATCAGCCGCTGGGGCAGCCAGGCCATCACCGACGACTGGAACACGCCGAGCTCGATGCCGACGAAACCGAAGAACAGGCCGCAGGCCCCGAGGCTGAATGCCACCGGGAAGCCCAGCAGCAGGAAGCAGATCAGCCCCGCGAACATGATCGGGGCGAAGTTGGCAACAATGAATTCCATGGTGTGTGTGTCTGCTCGGCCGTTCAGTGTTGCGGCTTGGCGGCCACGGGGGACGTGCCGGGCGCGGCCTTGGCGGCGTCCGCCTCGGCCTGTAGGCGCAGGGCTTCGATGAGTTCGGCCTCGGCCGTCTTGTCGGTCAGGCGGCCCATGGGGTCGGGGCCTTCACCGCGCAGGAACGCGATGCGCTTGATGAGTTCGGACCAGCCCTGCAGCAGCAGCAGCACGAAGCCCACCGGCAGCGCCGCCCACACGGGCCAGCGGATCAGCCCGCCCGAGTTGCCCGACATTTCGCCCGACTGGTACATCTGGATCACCACCGGCATCGACAGCCACAGCACCGTGATGCACAGCGGCGTCAGGAAGAAAGTGAAGCCGATGATGTCGATCCACACCTGCTTGCGCTTGGACAGGCGGCTGTTGAGCACGTCGATGCGCACGTGTTCGCGGTGCAGCAGCGTGAAGCCGGCGGCGATCAGGAACGACCACGCGAACAGGTACCACTGCACTTCGAGGAACGCGTTGGAGCTGGTGTTGAACACCTTGCGCACGATCGCGTTGAGGGCGCTGATCGCCGTGGCGGCCAGGATCAGCCAGATGGCGTATCTGCCCACCTGGGCATTGAGCCAGTCGATGGCCCGGGACAGCTTGAGCAAGCCTTGCATTACATCTCCATTTTTGTATTGGATGCCCCCATATACGACGGCACCCGACGCACTGGCCTTGTGTGCCAGCGGGTCGGGTGCGTGAGGCGGGACGAATTCTATCGACGTAATGCAAAGTGTCTTTCGGGGCGTACCCGGGGGGCGCAGGGTGGCCATAATCCCCCATGGCCCAGACACCGCGACCCCCTCCGGCTCCGGCCGTGGCGACGTCCCAATCGATCGACTCCCCCGACATCTGCCGGGCAGGCCGCGACCTGCTCTCGCTGGCGCTGATCGATGCGCGCAACCACACCCTTCACCTGCTGTCGCTCTACGAGCAGGCCCTTGGCGAGCACATGCCGGTGGCCGCGGCGCCGGACGTCGTGCCGCCGATCTGGCTGGCCGGGCACATCGGCTGGTTTGCCGAGTGGTGGATCGGGCGCAACACGCAGCGCGCCTTCGGTGCCGACTGCCCGGTGCGTCCCACGCGGCTCGCGGCCATCGAGCCCGGCGCCGACGACTGGTGGGGCACCGTGCAGCTGCCCCAGGCGCTGCGCGGCATTCCGGACTTGCCCGACCTGGCGCAGACCAAGGCCTACATGCTCGACACGCTGGAGAGCACGCTCGAGCTGCTCGAGCACGCGGCCGAGACCGACGCGGGCCTGTACTTCTACCGCCTCGCGCTGTTCCACGAAGACCTGCGCGGCGAGCAGTTCGTGGTGATGGCGCAGACGCTGGGGCTGCCGCTGGGCGTCGAGCAGGCGCCCATCGCCGTCACGCGCGAGCCGCTGCTGCTGCCGGCCACGCGCTGGGAGCTGGGCATGCCCGAGAACGGCTTCGCCTTCTCGCAGGAGCGCGCGGCGCACCGGGTGGAAGTGCCCGAGTTCGAGATCGACGCGCAGCCCGTCACCTGGAACCAGTACATCGAGTTCGTCGACGACGGCGGCTACGACCGCGAGGAGCTGTGGCACGGCGACGGCTGGCGCTGGCTGGCCGCGCAGGTCGACGGGCGGCGCGGGCCGCGCCATGTCGAGCAGATCGGCGTGGGGCGCCATGGCACGGGCGGCTCGGTGCTGCAGCAGCGCTTCGGCGCGACCGTGCGCGCGGCCGGCCACCACAGCGCGGTGCACCTGAGCTGGTGGGAGGCCGACGCCTGGGCGCGCTGGGCCGGGCGGCGCATCGCGACCGAGGTCGAATGGGAAATCGCGGCGCACACGGCCGCGCGGCGCGGTTTCCGCTGGGCCGACGTGCACGAATGGACCGCGGGCACGCTGCAGCCCTGGCCGGGCTACCGGGCCGACCCGTGGAGCGCGGGAACCGATTTCGATCCGGCCGCCGGCTTCGGGCGCGCGCGCGTGCTGCGCGGTGCGTCGTTCGCGACGCGGGCGCGGCTGCGTTCACCGCGCCGCCGCGGCTTTGCGCTGCCGGGCCGGGACGACGGCTTCTTCGGCTTTCGCACCTGCGCGTTGTAGTCGCGCAGTAGTCGCGCTTTGATCGCGCTGTAGTCCTGCCCGGTTGCGCCCGGTCGAACTCAGCGCTCGCCGCCCGCTTCCGACGACAGCGGCGGCGCCACTTCCTCCAGCGGCTTGCGCTCCGCGTCGGCCGCATAGCGCAAGGCCAGCAGCCCCGCGACGATGACCAGCACGGCGCCGATGCCGTAGCCCACCATCACCGCGCCGCGGCTGCCGGTCTCGATCAGCAGGCCGAACAGCAGCGGCGCCGCGAAGCCGCCCGCGCCCATGCCCACCGCATAGAAGATCGCGATGGCCATCGCGCGCATCTCCAGCGGGAACACCTCGCTCACCGTGAGGTAGGCCGAACTGGCCGCCGCCGAGGCCAGGAAGAACACCGCCGACCAGCACAGCGCCTGGCTGCGCGCGTCGAGCCAGCCCATCATGAAGGCCCAGCCCGTGAACGCCAGGCCGACGCCCGCGAGCACATAGGTCAGCGCGATCATCTTGCGCCGGCCCACGCTGTCGAACAGCGGGCCCAGCAGCAGCGGCCCCAGCACGTTGCCCAGCGCGAACGGAAAGATGTAGAGCGCCACGCTGGCCTCGGGCACGGCATAGAAGCGCGTGAGCACCAGCGCGTAGGTGAAGAAGATGGCGTTGTAGAAGAAGGCCTGCGACACCATCAGCGCCAGCGCGACCACGCTGCGCTGCCGGTAGCGTTGCAGCAGCACGCGCGCCACTTCGCGCATCGACGGGCTGTGGGCGCGCGCGGCCGTGTAGTTCACATGGCCCTGCGGCGCGGGCAGCGGGCCGTGCTGCGCCTCGATCTCGGCTTCGATCTGGTCGACGATGCGCTTGGCTTCATCGGCGCGGCCGTGCGCGATGAGCCAGCGCGGGCTCTCGGGCACGTCGCGCCGCACCAGCAAGATGGCCACCGCCAGCACCGCGCCCAGCGCGAAGCCGGCGCGCCAGCCCCACACCGGGCCGATCACGCGCGCGTCGAGCAGCACCAGGCTGAGCGCCGCGCCCAGCGCCGCGCCGATCCAGAAGCTGCCGTTGATGGCCAGGTTGACGCGCCCGCGCACGCGCGCCGGAATGAGTTCGTCGATGGCCGAGTTGATGGCCGCGTACTCGCCGCCGATGCCCAGCCCCGTGACGAGGCGGCACAGCGCGAAGAAGGCGAAGTTGGGGGAGAACGCCGTGGCCAGCGTGCCGATGGTGTAGACCACCAGCGTGATCAGGAACAGCTTCTTGCGGCCGAGCCGGTCGGTGAGCCGCCCGAAGAGCAGGGCGCCGAGCACCGCGCCGGCCACGTACACCGAGCCCGACAGGCCGATCTCGCCGGCCGTGAGCCCGAGCGTGTCGGGCCGCTCGAGCACCGCGCCGATCGAGCCCACCAGCGTGACCTCGAGGCCGTCGAGCACCCAGGCCACGCCCAGTGCGATCACCACGCGCCAGTGCCAGCGGGACCATGGCAGGCGGTCGAGGCGGGCGGGAATGTCGCTGCGCAGTGCCGTCATCCCGCCGATTATTGGAAGGCGGCCGGCGTGCCGCCTGTAGGACCCGACCTCCGATGAGGCCGCGGTCCGTCGCGGGTCAGGCCGTTTCTGCGAGCGCGTCGGCCAGCGCGTTCACCATGCGGTCGATCTCCGCCTTTTCCGCGATGAAGGGCGGCGCGAGCTGGATGGTGTCGCCGCCGTAGCGCACGTAGAAGCCCTTCTTCCAGCAGTTCATCGCGATCTCGTACGGGCGGCGTGCCGGCTCGCCCGGCAGCGCGGCGATCGTGAGGCCCGCGGCCAGGCCGTAGTTGCGGATGTCGTTCACGTGCTTGCTGCCCTTCAGGCTGTGCACGGCGTTCTCGAAGTGCGGCGCCAGCGTCTGCACGCGGCCGATCATGTCTTCCTTCTGCAGCACGTCGAGCGCGGCGATGCCGGCGGCGCAGGCCACCGGGTGCGCGCCGTAGGTGTAGCCGTGCGGGAACTCGAGCATGTAGTCGGGACCGCCGGCGGCCATGAAGGTGTCGTAGATCTCCTTGCTGGCGACCACGGCGCCCAGCGGCTGTGCGCCGTTGGTGACCTGCTTGGCGATGTTCATGATGTCGGGCGTCACGCCGAAGGCTTCCGCGCCGGTGAACGCGCCGCAGCGGCCGAAACCGGTGATGACCTCGTCGAAGATCAGCAGGATGTTGTGGGCCGTGCAGATGTCGCGCAGGCGCTTCAGGTAGCCCTTGGGCGGGATCACCACGCCGGCCGAGCCCGCGAAGGGCTCCACGATGACGGCCGCGATGTTCGACGCGTCGTGCAGCGCGATCAGGTCGAGCAGGCGGTCGGCCAGCTCGGCGCCGTTGTCGGCCATGCCGCGCGTGAAGGCGTTCGAGGCCAGTTGCGTGTGCGGCAGGTGGTCGGCTTCGATGCCCTGGCCGAAGAGCTTGCGGTTGGCCGCGATGCCGCCCACCGAGATGCCGCCGTAGTTCACGCCGTGGTAGCCCTTCTCGCGGCCGATCAGGCGGGTCTTGCTCGACAGGCCCTTGGTGCGCCAGTAGGCGCGCGCCATCTTCAGCGAGGTGTCGGCGGCTTCGGAGCCCGAGCCGGTGAAGAACACGTAGTCCAGGCCCGCGGGCGTGAGTTCCTTGATCTTGTTGGCCAGCTCGAACGAGGCGGGGTGGCCGAACTGGAAGGCGGGCGAGTAGTCGAGCTTGGCGATCTGGCGGCTCACCGCCTCGGTGATCTCGGGGCGGCCGTGGCCCAGGCCCGAGCACCACAGGCCGGACAGGCCGTCGAAGATCTTGCGGCCGTCGGCGTCGGTGAAGTAGGCGCCCTTGGCCTCCACGATGATCCGCGGATCGGCCTTGAAGTTGCGGTTGCCGGTGTAGGGCATCCAGTGCGCGTCGAGCCAGGCGGCGTCGGTGCGGACGGCGGGCGTGGGTTCGAGGGCGGGGGTGGCAAGGGTCATGGCGATTCCCGCAAGGGCGGGCTCCGGAGGGGTGATGAGGTGTGCCGATTGTTCGCACAGCCTTCAGTGTGGAGAATGGCGCAATATCAATGTTCACTTGACAATTCATGCAAGTAAAAGAGAAAGCCCAAAACGGTGCCGCCGGCACCCGCAACCGCGCCGTTCTGGGGCAGCTCAGCGACATGGACCTGCGCCTGCTCAAGGTGTTCAAGAGCGTGGTCGACTGCGGCGGCATGGCGGCCGCCGAGCTCGAGCTGAACATCGGCACCTCCACCGTGAGCCGCCACGTGAAGGACCTGGAGACGCGGCTCGGCCTGGTGCTGTGCCGGCGCGGGCGCGCGGGCTTCGCGCTCACGGCCGAGGGCCAGCGCGTGTACGACGAGACGCTGCGCCTGCTGGCCTCGGTCGACGCCTTTCGCGGCAGCATCGACGACATCCACAACCGCATGGGCGGGCAGCTCGAGGTGGCGGTGTTCGACAAGACCGCCACCAACCCGCAGGCGCGCATCGGCGAAGCCATTGCGCGCTTCACCGAGATCGCGCCCGAGGTGAGCCTGGCGCTGCACGTGGGGTCGATCAACGCGATCGAGCAGGGCGTGCTGGAGGGCAACTTCCAGATCGGCATCATCCCGGCGCACCGCAGCTCCAAGAGCCTGGTGTACGCCGACCTGTTCGACGAGACCATGCTGCTGTACTGCGGCGCGGGGCATCCGCTGTTCGGCGCCGGCCACGCAAAGCTCACCTGGGCCAAGCTGCGCGAGCACCATTTCGCGGGGCTGGGCTACCACTCGCCCAACATGGAGCTGAGCCACCGCGCGAAGCTCTCGCGCAAGGCGACCGGCTTCGACCAGGAAGCCATCGCCACGTTGATCTTGTCGGGGCGTTTCCTCGGCTTCCTGCCTGATCACTACGCGCAGGTCTTCGAGCAGCGCGGGCTCATGCAGCCGGTGCTGCCGGCGCGCTTCAACTATGCGTGCCGCTTCGTGAGCCTGCTGCGCCGCTCGCCGAAGCCGTCACGCGCGGTGCTGGCGTTCCAGGCGTGCCTGGCGCAGGCGCACCAGCGCCTGCACAAGTAAAGAAGAAAGTAGAGAAGAAAGAGAGCGAAGCCGGGAAGGCGGCTCAGCGCTGCCCGCTCGGCAGCAGCAGGTGCTTCGCCCCGATGTGCGCTTCCATCTCGTGCATGTGGTGCTCGGCATCGACCATGTGCTCGGCCATCAGCCGGCGCACCTCGTCGGCGTCTTCCTTGCGGTAGGCGGCCAGCAACTGCGTGTGGTAGTCGACGTTGGTCTCGCCGAAGTGGTGATGGTCGAGCGCCTTCTTGTAGACCACGAGGTCGCGCAGCAGGTCGTTGAGAAAGCGGCACATGAAGGACAGCACCGGATTGGGGCAGCTTTCTGCCAGCATCGTGTGGAAGGCCAGCTCGGCCTCGCGCTGGGTGCGCAGTTCGTCCTCGTTGGTCGGCTCGACGGTGCACAGGCGGATGTTTTCTTCGAGCTTGCCGAACTGCTCCGGCGTCAGCTTGCCCACCACGCTCACGGCCAGTTCAGGCTCCAGCGCCTTGCGCAGCTGGTAGATGTGGTGCCCGTCGAGGTGGTGAAAGTGCAGGAAGTTGCGCAGCGGCTCCGACGCATGGTCCACCGACACCTGTTGCAGGTACGCGCCGCCGCCGGGGCCGGTGCGGATCGACACGAGGCCGCGCACTTCCAGGGCCTTCAGCGCCTCGCGCACGGTGCTCTTCGAATAGCCGAAAAGCTCGATCAGTTCCTTCTCGTTCGGCAGCCGGTCGCCGGGCTGCTTGCGCTCCGCCACGATCCAGCGCTTGACGTCTTCGACGATGACGTCCGAGAGCTTTTGCCGTTTAGGACGGTTCTGTCCCACTCTCATTGAAACGCTCCATGCCCATCGGGAGATGCGCGGGATGCGCAACAGCGGGCGATCTTAAACGGCGGCATCGAGGGCTCCGGTCGGGTGGTGGGCACAAGCCTTGCTTGCGGGTTTTTACCAGCATATTAATCCTATTTATCCGCTTAAATTTGCCCGCGATCGCTGGCACCCCGTTTTCCTTCTTTCCCCCACGTTCCGTCCCACCCCCACCCTCATCCCCATCTCGACCGGAGAACTCCATGCAACGCAGACACCTTCTTCAGCTGGCCGCCCTGTCGGCTGCCCCCGCCTCGCTGCTCACGGGCCGCGGCGCTTTCGCGCAGTCGGCGCAGACGATCCAGTTCGGCTGCCCGGTGCCGATGTCGGGTGCCTTCGCGGCCAACGGCAAGTTCGCCGACCTGGGCATGAAGCTGGCCATCGAGCAGTACGGCAGCGTGCTGAAGCGCCCGCTGGCCTACACGGTGCTCGACACCGAGGGCAAGCCCGCCACCGCGGTGCGCAAGGTGCAGGAAGCCTCGCAGCAGCAGGGCGCCAAGTTCTTCGCGGGCGGCATCCTGTCGTCGGAAGCGCTGGCCATGGGCAAGGAAGCCGAGAAGGCCGGCGGCCTGTTCATCACCACTGCGGGCGCCGACGAGATCACCGGCAAGGACTGCAACCCCGCCACCTTCCGCTGGTCGGTGCCCACCTTCGGTGCCATCGAGCAGACCGTGCGTCCGCTGATCGCCTCCATGCCCAAGGCCAAGCGCTGGTACACCATCACGCCGCAGTACGTGTTCGGCGAGGGCCTCTTGAGCGCGGCCAAGAACATCTTCCAGGAGAAGGGCATCGAGCACGTGGGCAACAGCTACCACTCGCTCAATGAAAAGGAATTCAGCGGCTACCTCACCAACGCCATGGCCGCCAAGCCCGACGTGCTGCTGCTGCTGAACTTCGGCGCGCAGTCGTCCGCCGCGCTGCGCCAGGCGGTGAGCTTCGGCATGCACAAGAACATGACGATCCTCATGGCCTGGGCTTCGGGCCTGGAGCAGTTCGACGAGCTCGGCGCCGACCTGTGCGACGGCGTCTACTTCGGTGCGCAGTACTGGCACACGGCCGACACCACGCTCAACAAGGACCTGGTGAAGCGCACGGCCGACAAGCTGAAGATCGTGCCCAACTACAGCCTCGCGGGTTCGTACATCTGCACCAAGATCCTGATCGACGGCATCGTGAAGGCCGGCACGGTCGACCCCAAGGCCGTGATCGCCGCGCTCGAGGGCATGAAGTTCGACGGCCTCACCGGCACCGAGGAAATCCGCAAGGCCGACCACCAGGTCATCAAGGACTACTACCTGCTCAAGGGCAAGGCCAAGTCGAAGATGGCGAACCCGGCCGACTACGTCGACGTGGTGAGTTCGGGCAAGTCGTTCCTCGCCGCGGACAAGACCGGCTGCAAATTGGGCTGACGCCCGGGCTTGCCCACTGCGTGCGGCCTCCGGATCCCTTGCAGGTTGGCTGCAAAGGGAGGCGGGCCGCGCCACCGCGCCACCACTACCCATCCCTATGACCGTCTACCTGCTCCAGACCATCAACGGAATCGGCATCGGCATGCTGTATTTCCTGCTGGCCGTCGGCCTGTCCATCGTCTTCGGCCTGCTGCGCTTCGTGAACTTCGCGCACGGCGCCTTCTACCTGCTGGGCGCCTACCTGTGCTACCAGGCCATGCAGTGGGGCCTGAACTTCTGGGCCGCGCTGGTGGTGGTGCCGCTCGCCGTGGGCGCGCTGGGCTGGCTGGCCGAGAAGCTGCTGCTGCGCCGCGTGTACGCCAAGGCGCACGAATTCCACATCCTCGTCACCGTGGGCCTGGCGCTGGCGGTGCAGGAGATCGTGATCGTGTTCTGGGGCCCGCTGGGCAACAGCGTGCCCACGCCCGACCTGCTGCAGGGCGTGGTGATGTGGGGCAGCTTCATCTACCCGAAGTACCGGCTCTTCGTGATCGGCTTCACCGCCGTGCTCGCGGTGCTGCTGTGGTGGGTGCTCGAAGGCACGCGCCTGGGCAGCGCGGTGCGCGCGGGCAGCGAATCGACAGAGATGGTGTCGCTGCTGGGCATCAACGTGTTCCGCGTGTTCAGCCTGGTGTTCGCGCTGGGCGCGGCCACCGCGGCGCTGGCCGGCGTGCTGGCCGCGCCCATTCGCGGGGCCGAGCCGTTCATGGGCGTCGAGGCGCTCAGCGTGGCCTTCGTGGTGGTGGTGATCGGCGGGCTCGGCAGCTTCGGCGGGGCGCTGGTCGGCGGCCTGCTGATCGGCATCGTGCAGAGCCTCATGAGCACCATCTGGCCGCCGGGTGCGAGCCTGATGATCTACGTCGCCATGGCAGCCGTGCTGCTGCTGCGCCCGCATGGCCTGCTCGGCCGCAGAGGATGAGGACCACGCCATGCCAAGAAAATATTCCTTCCTCCTGGCGCTGATCGTCGCGCTGGGCCTGCCGCTGGTGCTGCGCTCGGGTTCGCTCGCGAGCGAGGTGCTCATCTACGCGCTGGCCGCCGTCGGCTGCAACCTGCTGCTGGGCTACACCGGGCTGCTGTCGTTCGGCCAGGGCATCTTCTTCGGGCTGGGCAGCTACACCATCGCGATCCTGCTCACGCGGCTGCAGCTGCCGATGCCGGTGGCCCTGCTCGCGGCCATCGGCATGGGCGCGCTGGGCGCGGCGGTGGTCGGCTGGGTGGCCATTCGCCAGCGCGGCACCTACTTCGTGATGCTCACCTTGGCCTTCGCGCAGATGTTCTATTTCGTGGCGTACACCGCCTCGGGCCTCACGGGCGGCGACAACGGGCTGCTCGACGTGCCGCGCCCGGCCTTCATGGACACGCCGTGGAAGTACTACGCCTTCGTGGCGGTGATGTTCCTCCTTGCGTTCGCGCTGCTGCTGCGCGTGACCGACTCGGTCTTCGGCCGCACGCTGCTGGCCATCCGCGACAACGAGGACCGCGCCGCCGCCGTGGGCTACGACCTCAAGCGCTTCAAGCTGCTGGCCTTCGTGATCTCCGGCGCCGTCACCGGCCTGGCGGGCGGCCTGCACGCCATGATGACCGGCATCGCGCCGCTGTCGAACGCCGAGTACCACACGAGCGAAATGATTTTGGTCATCACCGTGATCGGCGGCACCGGCAACCTGTTCGCGTCGGTGCTGGGCTCGGCCTTCTACGTGCTGCTGGCCGACTGGCTCTCCACGCTGTGGCCGCGCTGGCTGTTGCTGCTGGGCCTGCTGCTGATCGGCGTGAGCATCGGCATGCAGCGCGGGCTCTGGGGCCTGGGCGAAAGCGCATGGCGCCGCGTGTTCCGCAAGGCCGTGCCCGACCCCAAGGCGGCCTCCGCCGCAAGCGCCGCGCAAGGAGAAAAAGCATGAGCGACGTTCTCATCGAAGCCGTCGGCGTCACCAAGCACTACGGCAAGTTCGCCGCGCTGGGCGGCGTCGACCTGAAGATCAAGCGCAACACCGTGCACTCGGTGATCGGGCCGAACGGCGCGGGCAAGACCACGCTGTTCCACATGCTCACGGGCACCGGCACCACCACGGGCGGGCGCATCGTGTTCGACGGCCACGACGTGACGCGCGAGCCCGACCACCAGCGCGTGCAGCGCGGCATGGCGCGCTCCTTCCAGGTCACGAGCCTGTTCGCGAGCCTGTCGGTGCGCGAGAACCTGCGCGTGGCGGCGCAGGGCGTTGCACCGCGCCAGGCCATGAACTGCTGGCGCGCGCCGGTGGGCGAGCGTGCCTGCGCCGAGACGGTGGCCGAGGTGCTCGCGCGCGTCGGCCTGGAGCGGCTGGCCGACACGCCGGCCAGCGTGCTGTCGCACGGCCAGCAGCGCCGCCTCGAGGTGGGCATGGCGCTGGCCGCCAGGCCCAAGGCGATCTTCCTGGACGAGCCGACCTCGGGCATGGGCATCGACGACCTCGACGACATGAAGC
This sequence comes from Variovorax sp. OK212, assembly GCF_900112425.1. GTDB lineage: Bacteria > Pseudomonadota > Gammaproteobacteria > Burkholderiales > Burkholderiaceae_C > Variovorax. Next base: position 1,163,919 of record NZ_FOLP01000001.1, read on the forward strand.
AGCTGATCCGCGGCCTGCGCGACGCGCACACCGTGGTGCTGATCGAGCACAACATGAACATCGTGATGGACATCTCCGACACCGTGACCGTGATGCAGCTCGGCCGCGTGCTGGCCGAGGGCTTGCCGGGCGACATCCGCGCCGACGCGCGCGTGCGCACCGCCTACCTGGGCAACATGATCACCGGAGGAAAAGCATGAGCACCGGCCACATCCTCGAAGTGGAAGGCCTGCACGCGCACTACGGCAAGAGCCACGTGCTGCAGGGCGTGTCGATGCGCGTGGGCGAGGCCGAGCTGGTCACGCTGCTGGGGCGCAACGGCGCGGGCAAGTCGACCACGCTCAAGAGCATTGCCGGCGCCGTGCTGCCGACCGGCGGGCGCGTGCGCTTCCAGGGCGCCGACGTCGCGGGCCAGCCGCCGCACCGCATCGCGCAGCGCGGCGTGTGCCTGGTGCCCGAGCACCGCGGCGTCTTCAAGCTGCTGTCGGTGGAAGAGAACCTGCTGCTCGGCCAGCGGCGCGAGTCGCCCTGGCAGCTCGATGACATCTACCGCGTCTTCCCGCGCCTGAAGGAGCGCCGGCGCAACGGCGGCGGTCAGCTCTCGGGCGGCGAGCAGCAGATGCTGGCCATCGGCCGCGCGCTCATGAACCATCCGCGCCTGTTGATCCTCGACGAGCCGGTCGAAGGCCTGGCGCCGGTGATCGTCGAAGAGATCGTCGCGCAGCTCAAGACCATCAAGGCGGCCGGCGTGGCCATTCTGCTGGTCGAGCAGAACCTCGAGGTCTGCGTGCAGCTGGCCGACCGCCACTACATCGTGGAGCAGGGCGTGATCGTGCACGAGGCCGCCAATGCCGACTTCGTGGCCGACCACCAGGTCAAGGACCGCTACCTGGGCGTGGGCCTCGCCTGAGGCGCCCGCCAACCCCTCTTTCTTTCCGCACCACCATGACATCACACACCGAACTCCGCATCGACGGCCAGCGCCTCTGGGCCTCGCTGATGGAACTGGCGCAGCTGGGCGCCACTGAAAAAGGCGGCGTCTGCCGCATCGCACTGACCGAGCTCGACCGCCAGGGCCGCGACCTGTTCACGCGCTGGGTGCGCGAGGCGGGTTGCGAGGTCCGCGTGGACGCCATCGGCAACATCTTCGCGCGCCGTGCCGGTCGCAACAACGCGCTGCCGCCCGTCACCACCGGCAGCCACATCGACACGCAGCCCACCGGCGGCAAGTTCGACGGCAACTACGGCGTGCTGGCCGGCCTCGAGGTGATCCGCAGCCTGAACGACGCCAAGGTGCAGACCGAGGCGCCGATCGAGGTGGCGGTGTGGACCAACGAAGAGGGCTCGCGCTTCGTGCCCGTGATGATGGGCTCGGGCGTGTTCGCCGGCGCCTTCACGCTGGAGCACGCGCTGGCGCAGCGCGACACCGAAGGCGTGAGCGTGTCCGACGCGCTCGCGGCCATCGGCTATGCGGGCAGCGTGGCGCCGTCGGCAACGGCTTCGCCCGTGGGCGCGTACTTCGAAGCGCACATCGAGCAAGGCCCGGTGCTGGAAGCCAACGAGCGCGTGATTGGCGTGGTCGAAGGCGCGCTCGGCCAGCGCTGGTACGACGTGGTGCTGCAGGGCATGGAGGCGCACGCCGGCCCCACGCCGATGGAGCTGCGCAAGGACGCGCTGCTGGCAGCCGCCGAACTGGTGATCGAGGTGAACCGCATCGCGCTGGCCCACGCGCCGCATGCGCGCGGCACGGTCGGCTGGATCGACAACTATCCCAATTCCCGCAACGTGATTCCGGGCCGCGTGAAGCTCAGCGTCGACCTGCGCGCGGCCGACGACGTGGTGCTGTCGGCGCTGGACGCCGCCATGCGCGAAGCGGTGCAGCGCATCGCCACCAAGGGCAAGGTCGAGGCGACGGTGGAGCAGGTGGTGTACTTCCCGCCGCAGCCCTTCACGCCCGGACTGGTGTCCGCCGTGCGCGACGCCGCGCAGGCGCAGGGCATGACCTGGATGAACGTGATCAGCGGCGCGGGCCACGACGCGGTGTACCTCGCGCGCGTGTGCCCCGCGGCCATGATCTTCGTGCCCTGCCTGGACGGCATCAGCCACAACGAGATCGAGGACGCGCAGCCCGACCACCTGGAAGCCGGGTGCAACGTGCTGCTGCAGGCGATGCTGCAGAGCGCGGTCGTGGTCGAGGAGGTCGCCGCATGAAAGTGCTGATCGCGCGCCTCAACCACGAGACCAACACCTTCTCGCCCGTGCCCACGCCGCTCGCGGCCTTCGGGCCCGACGGCCCGACCTTCGGCGAGCAGGCCTACACCGACAACAAGGGCATGCGCACCGCGATGTCCGCCTTCATCGACCTGGCCGAGGCGGCGGGCGCCACGGTGGTGACGCCGGTGTCGGCCTCGGCCAACCCGAGCGGGCCGGTCGATGCGCAGGCCTACACCACGCTCACGCAGTGCATCGTCGATGCCGCGCCGGGCTGCGACGCCATCCTGCTCGACCTGCACGGCGCCATGGTCGCGCAGAACAGCGCTGACGGCGAGGGCGACCTGCTGGTGCGCCTGCGCGCCGCCGCGCCGGGCGTGCCCATTGGCGTGGCGCTCGACCTGCACGCCAACGTGACACCCGAGATGGTGGAGAACGCGGACGTGATCGTCGGCTTCAAGACCTACCCGCACATCGACATGTACGAAACCGGCGACCATGCCGGGCGTCTGATGTTCGACCTGCTGGCCGGGCGCAGCCAGCCGCACATGCGCTGGCGCCAGTTGCCCCTGATGGCGCACACGTTGCGCAGCGCGTCGTTCACCGGCGCGATGCAGCGCGCCATCGAGGCGGCGCAGGCGGCGGAGAAGTCGGAGTCGCTCGCGGTGTCGATCCTGGCGGGCTTCTCGCTGTCGGACATCGCGGCGCCGTGCATGAGCGTGATCGCGGTCGATGCGCAGTCGCCCGAGCGCGCGCAGGCCACGGCCGACCGCATCGCCGCGCAGATGTGGGCCGAGCGCGAGGCCTTCATCTACCGCAGCGAACCGCTGGCCGAATCGATCGCGCGCGCCAAGCTCATCGCCCACGGCGCGGCGCGCCCGGTGCTGTTGCTCGACCACGGCGACAACTGCATGTCGGGCGGCAGCTGCGACACCATGGACGTGCTGCAGGAGGCGCTTGCGCAGGGCCTGCACGGCATCGGCGTGGGCCCGCTGTGCGACCCCGAGGCGGTGGCCGAACTCATCGCGGCGGGCGAGGGCGCCGAGGTGACGGTGGCGCTGGGCAACAAGGTGTCGCTCGCGGGCATCGGCCTGTCGAAGACGCCGGTGCGCCTGACCGGCACGGTGCGCGTCATCAGCGACGGCGACTACGTCATCACCGGCCCCACCTACACCGGCCAGCGCAGCAGCATGGGCCGCACGGTGCTGTTCGACATCGGCGCCGCGCGCATCGTGGTGACCGAGCGCACGCAGGAGCCGTGGGACATCGGCGTGTTCGCGTGCGCGGGGCTCGACCCGCGCACCGAGCGCTTCCTGCTGCTGAAGTCGCGCATGTACTGCCGGCCGGTGTTCGGGCCGCTGTCGTCCGCGCTGGTGGAGTGCGACAGCCCCGGCGTGACGAGTTCGGACTACGGCCTGTTCCCCTTCGGCAAGGTGCGCCGGCCGGTGTTCCCGCTCGATGCGAACGCGACGATGGACACGGCCGCATAAGGCGCCGCATAACCTGCCACGTCATGGACGCGCCTCGCGTGCGGCGCGACCATTCCTTCACCCCGCGATGTTGCGGGTCGAACCCCTCGAAAGGAATCGTCACCATGAACACCGCCGCACACGACGCCACCGCGATCGCCCAGGGCTACATCGCCGTGTGGAACGAAACCGACGCCGCGCGCCGCGCCGCGCTGATCGAAGCGGGGTGGGCCGCCAACGCCCATTACGTCGACCCGATGGCGCAGGCCAGCGGTCATGCGCAGATCAACGCACTGGTCGGCGCCGTGCACCAGCGCTTTCCGGGCTTCCGCTTCAACCTGCTGGGCAAGGCGGATGCGCATGGCGACCACCTGCGCTTTTCGTGGACGCTGGGCCCGAGCGGCGCGCAAGACCTGATCCAGGGAACGGACTTCGTGCAGCTCGACGCGGGCAAGCTGCGCACGGTCACGGGCTTCCTGGACAAGGTGCCGGTCGGTGCCTGAAGCAAGAAGAAAAAAGAAAGAAGAAGAAGGAAGGCCGAAGCGGCCGGGCGAAAGCCGAATGAAAGCCCTCAGTCCGGCGCGCCGCTCGTGCGGCCGCGCCACAGCTTGCGGTAGACGGTCGCTCGGCTGATTCCCAATGCACGGGCCGCCTCGGCCACGTTGCCGCGCGCATCGGCCACCGCCTTGCGGATCAGCGCCGTCTCCACGTCGCGCAGCCGCGGCTGCGCCTCGGCCGCCGGCGCGCCCGGCGGGATGTCGGCGCCGTTGCGGTGGGGCCGCACCTGCACCCGCAGGCCCGACCACAGCGGCACCTCGAGCACCGGGTCGCCGCGGCGGGCCGCATCGAACATCATGTGCAGCGGCAGGGCGAAGAGGTCGTTGAACAGCAGGGCGTGCTCGCTGCGCGCGAGCGGCTGGTGCAGCATCTGCCGCGCCGCCGCGTTGGCGCCGGTGACGCGGCCTTCGGCGTCGATGCACAGCAGGCCCTCGGTGGCCTCGCTGGCCGCGCAGCCGGGCCAGGCCAGGTGCAGCAGCAGCTCGCAGGGTTCGCGCATCACCAGCATGTTCTCGATGCTGCGGGCGGACAGGGTGGTCAGGTGGCGCAGCTCGGGCCGCTCCACCGTCTGCACGCCGGTCAGGTCGAGCATGCCGATGCAGTCGCCCCGCGGGCCGAACAGCGGGGCGCCTGCGCAGCTGTAGACGCTGGTGTCGTCGAAGAAATGCTCGCCCCGATGCAGCCACACCGACTCCTGCTCGGCCAGCGCGGTACCGATGGCGCTGGTGCCGATGGCGCGCTCCGACAGGTCGACGCCGATGCGCCCGATGTCGCGCGCGCAGCGGCTGGCGGCGTCGGTGCCGGCGGGGAGGTTGCCCACGTCGACCACGATGCCCTCGGCGTCGGTGAGGATGGCGAAGTAGCGGGTGTCGGCGATGGCGCGCGACAGGCGGTCGATGACCGGGCGCGCCGCCGCGACCAGCGCCCGGTTGCGCTCGGCCACGTCGCGGCTGCCCGAGCGGCTCACCGGGTCGAAATGGACCCGCTGCCGCGGCTGCTGCCCGGCCTCGATGCAGCGCTGCCAGGAACGGGCGATCCAGGAGTCGATGCATGCATGCGGGCGCGCGCCTTGGGGTTCGCCTTCGATGAGCGCGCGGCGGGCCTGGGAAATGGCCAGGGAACGGGCGAGGGAACCCTCTGGGGATGGCGAGACGAGAGTGGCGGTCATCGTGTGTTTTCGCGGGCGGGGCGGCATTTCCCGGCTCGCCGGGCGGCAAGCTGTTTCATTTTGAGAATTTCGCGCGGTCTGTGCAAGTGTCAAGGGTTTTTGCCTAGGATAGTGCGAGAGGCCGGCATCCAAGATGCTTCGCTGAACCAGCCATCACCTTTCACGGAGACAGCCAAATGCAGGTCGCTTTCAAGGTCAACGGCCGCCAGGTCACGGTCGACGCTCCTCCCAACACCTTCCTCGTCCAAGCCATCCGGGAGCACCTCCACCTCACCGGCACGCACGTCGGCTGCGACACCGCGCAGTGCGGCGCCTGCACCGTCCATGTGAACGGCAGGGCGGTCAAGTCCTGCAACATCCTGGTCGCGCAGGCGGCCGGCGCGGACATCACCACCATCGAGGGCATCGCCGAGGCCGACGGCACCATGCACCCGATGCAGGCGGCCTTCAAGGAATGCCACGGCCTGCAATGCGGCTTCTGCACCCCGGGCATGGTCATGAGCGCGATCGACCTGTGCACCCACCACCCCAGGTCGAGCGAGTCGGAAATCCGCGAACTGCTCGACGGCAACCTGTGCCGCTGCACGGGTTACCAGAACATCGTGAAAGCCGTGAAGATGGGCGGCGAGGCCATGGCCTCGGGCACGCCCGTCAAGACCACCGTCACCGCGTGAAGGGAGCGACATCATGGGTGCTTCCGACTTCTCGAACCTGCCCCACATCGGCGAGGCGCTGCGGCGCAAGGAGGACTATCGCTTCCTGACCGGCGCGGGCAACTACACCGACGACATCACGCTGGCCAACCAGAGCCATGCGGTCTTCGTGCGCTCGCCGCACGCCCATGCCACCGTCAAGTCGGTCGACATCGCCGAGGCCATGAAGATGCCCGGCGTGGTCGGCATCTTCAGCGGCAAGGACATCGAGGGCAAGATGGGCGGGCTGCCCTGCGGCTGGCTCATCAACAACCCCGACGGCACCCCCATGAAGGAGCCGATGCACCCGATCCTGGCGATCCACAAGGTGCGCTACGTGGGCGACCACGTGGCCATGGTGGTGGCCGAGACGGTCGAGCAGGCGAAGAACGCGGCCGAGGCGGTGGTGGTCGACTATGACGTGCACCCCGCGCTCGTGAGCGTGGCCGATGCCGCGAAGAAGGCCAGCGGCGTCACGCTGCACGACGAGGCGCCCGACAACCAGTGCTACAAGTGGGCGCTGGGCGACAAGGCGGCGGTCGATGCGGCCTTTGCCAATGCCGCGCACGTGACCCGGCTCGACCTGGTCAACAACCGGCTCATTCCGAACCCCATCGAGCCCCGCGTGGCCATCGGCAGCTACAGCCGGGGCACCGACGACTACACGCTGTACGTGTCCAACCAGAACCCGCACGTCGAGCGCCTGCTCATGACGGCCTTCGTGCTGGGCCTGCCCGAGCACAAGGTGCGGGTGATCGCGCCCGACGTGGGCGGCGGCTTCGGCTCCAAGATCTTCCTGTATGCCGAGGACGTGTGCCTGACTTGGGCCGCCAAGCAGCTCAACCGCAACATCAAGTGGACGGCCGAGCGCTCCGAGTGCTTCCTGTCGGACGCCCACGGCCGCGACCACGTGAGCCACGCCGAGATGGCGATGGACGGCCAGGGCAAGTTCCTCGCCATGCGCGTGCACACCGACGCGAACCTGGGCGCCTACCTGTCGACCTTCTCGACCGCGGTGCCGACGATCCTTTACGCCACGCTGCTGGCGGGCCAGTACACGACGCCGCAGATCTACGTCGAGGTCGACGCCTGGTTCACCAACACCGCGCCGGTCGATGCCTACCGCGGCGCGGGCCGGCCCGAGGCCACCTACCTGCTGGAGCGGCTGGTGTCGCGCTGCGCCTGGGAAATGAACCAGGGGCAGGACGAGATCCGCAAACGCAACTTCATCACCACCTTCCCGTACCAGACGCCGGTGGCGCTGCAGTACGACACGGGCGACTTCCATGCCTGCATGGACAAGGCCCGCGTGCTGGCCGAGGTCGACGGCTTCCCGGCGCGCAAGGCGCAGAGCGAAGCCGCGGGCAAGCTGCGCGGCATCGGCTACTCGAGCTACATCGAGGCCTGCGGCATTGCGCCGTCGAACATCGCCGGTGCGCTGGGCGCGCGGGCGGGCCTGTTCGAGTGCGGCGAGATCCGCGTGCACCCCACCGGCAGCGTGACGGTGTTCACCGGCTCGCACAGCCACGGGCAGGGCCACGAGACCACCTTCGCGCAGGTGGTGGCGGCGCGGCTGGGCATTCCGGTGGACAACGTCGACGTGGTGCACGGCGACACCGGCCGCGTGCCCTTCGGCATGGGCACCTACGGCTCGCGCTCCATCTCGGTGGGCGGCGCGGCCATCATGAAGGCGCTCGACAAGATCGAGACCAAGGCCAAGAAGATCGCCGCGCACCTGATGGAGGCGAGCGACGCCGACATCGAGTTCGCCAACGGCGAGTTCACGGTCAAGGGCACCGACAAGAAGATCCCGTTCGGCCAGGTGGCGCTCACGGCCTACGTGCCGCACAACTACCCGCTCGACAAGCTCGAGCCGGGCCTGAACGAAACCGCCTTCTACGACCCGACCAACTTCACCTTCCCGGGCGGCACCTACATCTGCGAGGTCGAGATCGACAAGCAGACCGCCGAGGTGCGCGTGGACCGCTTCACCGCGGTGGACGACTTCGGCACCATCATCAACCCGATGATCGTCGAGGGCCAGGTGCACGGCGGGCTGGTGCAGGGCATCGGCCAGGCGCTGCTGGAGAACTGCGTGTACGACAACGAGACCGGCCAGCTGCTCACCGGCAGCTTCATGGACTACGCCATGCCGCGCGCCGCCGAGTTCCCGCAGTTCAAGCTCGACACCGTGTGCACCCCCTGCACGCACAACCCGCTGGGCACCAAGGGCTGCGGCGAGGCGGGGGCCATCGGCTCGCCGCCGGCCGTGATCAACGCCGTGCTCGACGCGCTGGCGCCGCTGGGCGTGAAGGACTTCGACATGCCCGCATCGTCCAGCCGCGTCTGGGAAGCGATGCAGAAGGGCAGCGGCAGCGCCGCGAAAGACGCGATGGCGCAGCAGCCCGCGCTCGCCGCCAGCACCCAAGGCCGTCCGGCACCCTGAACAACAAAGAAGGAACCACACACCATGTACGCCTTCACACTCGAACGGCCCGCTTCCGTGGCCGACGCGACCAGGCTCGTTGCAGCGGGCGCCAAGCCGCTGGCGGGCGGCCAGACCCTGCTGGCCTCGATGAAGCTGCGGCTCTCGGCCCCCGAACAACTCGTGGACCTGGGCGGCATCAAGGAACTCACCGGCATCACCAAGAGCGGCGACGCCATCACCGTCGGCGCCATGTCGCGCCACCTCGACGTGGCGAACAACGCCGACGTGAAGGCCGCCTTCCCGGCGCTGGCCGACCTGGCCTCGCGCATCGGCGACCGGCAGGTGCGTGCCATGGGCACCATCGGCGGCTCGGTGGCCAACAACGACCCCGCGGCGTGCTACCCGAGCGCGGTGCTGGGCACGGGCGCGACCGTGGTCACGACGAAGCGCGAAATTGCGGCCGACGATTTCTTCCTGGGCCTGTTCACCACGGCACTCGAAGAAGACGAGCTGATCACCGCGATCCGCTTCCCGATTCCGAAGCGCGCCGTCTATGAAAAGCTGCGCCAGAAGGCCTCGCACTTCCCGCTGGTCGGCGTGTTCCTCGCGCAGTACGACAGCGGCGTGCGCGTGGCGATCACCGGCGCGGGCAATGGCGTGTTCCGCCATGCGGGCCTCGAGGACGCGCTGGGCAAGAGCTTCACCGCCGCCGCCGCGGCCGGCGTGAAGATCGACGCGAGCGACCTGAACAGCGACCTGCACGCCTCGGCGGCCTACCGCGCGAACCTGATCAGCGTGCTGACCCAGCGCGCGGTGACCAAGGCGCTGGGCTGAGCCGCGCGGGGCTTGCCGAGCACGGGCCGGAAGACGCGGCTTCCTCGCGTCTTCCAAGGGTCTTCCGCTACGCTTCGCCATGATCTTTCCGACCATCGATTCGCTTTCCGAAGGCCTGGTGCAGGCCGGCTACTTTGCCGACCGGCGCCTGGCCACGGCCGTGTTCCTCGCGCTCAAGCTGCAGCGCCCGCTGCTGCTCGAAGGCGAGCCCGGCGTCGGCAAGACCGAGCTGGCGAAGGCGCTGTCGAGCGCGCTGAGCCGCGAGCTGCTGCGCCTGCAGTGCTACGACGGGCTGGAGCAGCGCGAGGCGCTCTACGAGTGGAACTACGCCGCGCAGCTGCTGCACATGCGCGCGGCCGAAGCCTCGGGCGCCGCACGCGACGTGGAGGCCGAGGTCTACCAGCCGCACTACCTCATTCGCCGGCCGCTGCTGCAGGCGCTGCAGACGCCGCTGCCCGGCGCGGTGCTGCTGATCGACGAGGTCGACCGCGCCGACGAGCCCTTCGAAGCCTTCCTGCTCGAGTACCTGGGCGAGTACCAGGTGAGCATTCCCGAGCTGGGCACGGTGCGCGCCGTGGTGCCGCCCGTCACCATTCTCACGAGCAACCGCACGCGCGAGCTCAACGACGCGGTCAAGCGCCGCTGCCTGTACCACTGGCTCGACTACCCCGAGCGAGAGCGCGAGCTGGCCATCGTGCGCGCCCGCGTGCCCGAGGCCGGCGAGAAGCTGTCGGCGCAGGTCTCGGCCTTTGTCGCGCGGCTGCGCGAGGCGCCGTTCGTCAACGCCTTCCAGCGCGCGCCCGGCATCGCCGAAAGCGTGGAGTGGGCCAGGGCGCTGATTGCGCTCGACACGGTCGAGCTCGACCCCGAGGTGGTGGTGGACACCGCCGGCATTCTCTTCAAGCAGCGCGACGACGTGGCGGCGCTCACGCGCGAACTCGCGTCCGACCTGCTCCGGCCCGAGGAGCCGGCCGCGCGCTGAGCGCGCCGCGTGCGCGAATGACCGACAAGACCCGCGTGGCCGGCATCCCGCAACTCGGCGATGTCCGCAGCGGCAAGCTCGCCGGCAACATCGCCGCCTTCGGCCGCGCCTTGCGCCGCGCCGGGGTGCGCACCGACGCCATGCGCATCGCGCTGGCCGCCGAGGCCGCGATGCTGGTGGGCGTGGCCGACAAGCTCGACCTGAGCGCCGCCATGGAGTCGGTGATGGTCAGCCGCGAACAGGACCGCATGGTGTTCCGCGAGCTGTTCGACGCCTGGTTCCGGGACCCGGAGCTGGCCAACAAGCTGCTCGCGCAGATGCTGCCGAGCGCCGAAGGCAAGGCCGAACCCTCGAAACGCCGCCCGCGCGTGCGCGAGGCCCTGACCGCGCCGCGCAGCCCCAGCAAGCCGGCCGCGCCGGCCAAGCCCGACCGCGAGATCGAGTTCGACGCGGCCATGACGTCGAGCGACCGCCAGCGGCTGCAGCATGCCGACTTCAACGCGCTGGGCGCGGCCGAGTACCGGCTTGTGGAGCGGCTCGCGCGCGACATCCGCCTGCCCATTCCCGAGCTGCCGTCGCGCCGCCTGCGCGTGGCCGGCGACGCCGGCCGCCAGCACGCGCGCATGCACTGGCCCGGTGTGCTGCACGAGGCGGCGCGCACGGGCGGCGAGATCCTGCGGCTGCCCCGGCTGGCCCGGCGCGAACAGCCGCTGCCGCTGCTGGTGCTGGTCGACGTGTCGGGTTCCATGGAGCGCTATGCGCGCCTGCTGCTGGCCTTTCTGCACGCGTCCACGCGGCGCGCGGGCCGGCGCGACGTGTTCGCCTTCGGCACCGGCCTGAGCGATCTCACGCCCGCTTTCCGGCTGGCCGACACCGACGCCATGCTCGGCGCGGCCAGCCTGGCCATCGACGATTTCGCGGGCGGCACGCGCCTGGGCAGTTCGCTGGGCGAGCTGCGCCGCGCCCACGCCCGCCGCCTGACCGGCCGCCGCACGCTGGTGCTGGTGATCAGCGACGGGCTGGACACCGGCGAGCCCGCGCAGCTGGAGCAGGAGCTGCTGTGGCTCAAGCGCCATTCGCGCCGGCTGCTGTGGCTCAACCCGCTGCTGCGCTTCGAGGGCTACGCCCCTCTGGCCCGTGGGGCCGCCGTGCTGCACCGCCATGCAGACGCGATGCTCGCGGTTCACAATCTCAGCGCGCTCGAACAGCTGGCCGCCAGCCTCGCCGCCCTGATGCGGTCCGGCAGGTAGCGCGCCAGGAAAGACAAAGAAGGGACCCACCATGGAAATGCTCGGAAACCGCCAGCTCGGCGTCACCCAACAACAGGCCTGGGAAGCGCTCAACGACCCCGAGACGCTGAAGAAATGCATCCCGGGCTGCGACAAGTTCGAGCTCACGGGCGAGAACACCTACAGCGTTGCGCTCGCGGTGAAGATCGGCCCGGTGTCGGCCAAGTTCAGCGGCAAGGTGGTGCTGTCGGACATCGTGGCGCCCAACGGCTACAAGCTGAGCTTCGAGGGGCAGGGCGGCGTGGCGGGGTTCGCCAAGGGCGCGTCGAGCGTCACGCTCAAGCCGCTGGCATCCTCATCCACGGAGGCCACCGAGTCCACCGATGCAGCCGTCGCGCACGAGGCCGAGGCCGCATCGCCCCCCGCCGGCTGCGAACTCGACTACACCGTGCAGGCCCAGGTCGGCGGCAAGATCGCCCAGCTCGGCCAGCGCCTGATCGACGGCGCCGCCAAGTCGACCGCCGACGACTTCTTCAAGCGCTTCGAAGCCGAGATGCAAAGCCGCTACGGCCCGCCACCCGCGCCCGCCGCGGAGGCCGGCGAAGCACCGGCCGAGAAGGCCGGGATGATGTCGGGCCTCATGAAGAAGATGGGCCTCGGCAAGAAGGACGATGCCGCCACCGGCGGCGACGCCAGCTGAGGGAACGGGCCGCGCCATCATGGAAAACCTCGACGTCATGGTGCTGCGCACGCTGCGCGACTGGCGCCGCGCCGGCAAGCGCGCGCTGCTCACGACCGTGGTGCGCACCTGGGGCTCGTCGCCGCGGCCCGTGGGCTCGATCATGGCGCTGGCGGAAGACGGCGCGGTGGTCGGCTCGGTCTCCGGCGGCTGCATCGAGGACGACCTGATCGCGCGCTACAGCCATGCCCACGGCAAGGGCGAAGACGTGCCGCTGGGTGCGCCGCCCGCGCTGGTGAAGTACGGCATCACCGCCGACGAGGCGCACCGCTTCGGCCTGCCCTGCGGCGGCACGCTGGAGCTGCTGCTCGAATACGCGCCCGATGCCGCGTCGCTCGACCTGCTGGTCGGGCAGCTGGAGCAGGGCAAGCTCATGCAGCGCACGGTGACGCTTGCCACCGGCGCGGTGCGGCTCGCCGAAGCCAAGGCGCCCGACGAGCTCACGGTCAACGACACCCAGCTCACCAACACCTTCGGCCCCGAGTACCGCATGCTGCTGATCGGCGCCGGCCAGCTCGCCGAGTACCTCGCGACCATGGCCAAGTTCAGCGGTTTCGCCGTGACCCTGTGCGACCCGCGCGCCGAGTACCGCACCGCATGGTCGCTGCCCGGCGTGCACATCACCACCGAGATGCCCGACGACGCGGTGCTCGCATTCAGGCCCGACCGCCGCAGCTGCGTGGTGGCGCTCACGCACGACCCCAAGCTCGACGACCTTGCGTTGCTCGAGGCGCTGCAGAGCGAGGCCTTCTACGTCGGCGCCATCGGCTCGCGCCGCAACGCCGACGCGCGGCGCGACCGCATGATCGAGCACTTCGAGCAGACCGACGCATCGCTTGCGCGGCTGCGCGGGCCGATCGGCATCTACATCGGCAGCAAGACGCCGCCGGAGATCGCGGTGAGCGTCATGGCCGAGATCCTCGCGGTGAAGAACGCGGTGACGCTGCCGCGCGAGGTCGAGGTGGCGCGCGCCAAGGAAATGCAGCAGCTGCAGCCGAGCTGAGCGGCGCGGTTCAGTCCAGTCGCGTTCTGATTGCTGCCGCTGTCAGGACTTGCCCTTCTGCAGCTTCGGCTTCGCCTCGGGCGGCACGTCGCCGCCCTTTTGCCGTTCGCGGAAGAGCGCGGCGCGCATCAGGAAGATGGTGGTGATCGGCGCGGTGAGCGCGATGAACAGCACGATCAGCACCGCGTGCAGGAACAGGCTGAAGCCCTGCACCGAGAAGTAGACGGTGGTGGCCACCGTCATGCACCACACGCCCACCGTCGCGCCCAGCGTGGGCGCATGGATGCGGCGGAAAAAGGTGGGCAGGCGCACCAGCCCGAAGGAGCCGATGGCCGCGAAGGCCGCGCCCAGCACGGCGAACACCGCGGTGATGATCTCCGCCCACAGCGGCAGCGGCCCGACGATGAAGTCGTTCATGGCTGCCCCCATGCCCGGCACGGCGCGGCGCTCATTCGATCACCTCGCCGCGCAACAGGAACTTGGCCATGGCCGTCGAGCCGACGAAGCCGAACAGCGCGATCAGCATGGCCGCCTCGAAGTACACGTTGCTCGCGTAGATGATGCCCAGCACCAGCATCATGAGCATGCCGTTGATGTAGAGGCAGTCGAGGGCCATCACGCGGTCTTGCGCGGTGGGGCCGATCAGCAGCCGCGACAGCGCGCACAGCATGGCCACGGCCAGCAGGAACAGCGCGAACTTCAGGGCCCAGAAGAGGATGGGTGTCATGACTCGAAGATCTCCATCAGGGGGCGTTCGTAGCGCTGCTTGATCATCGCGACGAAGGCGGCCTCGTCGTCGAGGTCGAACACGTGGATGAGCAGCATGCTGCGGTCGAACGACACTTCGCCCCATGCGGTGCCGGGCGTGAGGCACATGACCATGGCCAGCACCGCGAGCCCGTTGGGGTCGCGCATGTCCAGCGGGATCTGCACGAACTTCGAGCCGATGCCCGCGCTGCGCCGCGTGAGCAGCAACCGCGCCACGTCGTACGCCGACTTGAGCATGTCGAAGGTCACGAGGAACGACAGCCGCAGCGCCACGCCGGGCCGGCGCATGCGCACGGCCGCCGGGCGCAGGCCCTTGGTGAGCAACGGAACGGCAATGGCGAGCACCACGGCCGACAGCAGCGTGGCGGCTTCCAGCGACTGCTCGAGCAGGATCCAGACGACGAACAGCGCGAACGACAGCGGCGGGGAAGGAATCAGGCGCTTCATGGGGCCGTGCCTTCGTGCTTGACGGGGTTGGGCACCTGCCGCGCGCCCATCACGGCGTTGCGGTAGGCGGTGGGCGTCTTCAGGCCGGCGGCCGTTGCCTCGGCGTGCTGCATGACGGGCCCGGCCCACACGGTCAGCGCCACGCACGCCGCGAGCAGGCCGGCCACCGGCAGCACCTCGAGCGCGGGCAGCGACGGCATGGTGGCGTGCGGCTGCGTCCAGAAGTGGCGGATGCCGGTTCGGCTCAGCGCAATCAGCGTCAGGAAGCCCGAGACGATCAGCAGCCCGAGGAAGGTCCAGCCGGCGGTGCCCGGCGAGGGGGTGTCCAGCAGGCCCGACAGCATGGCGAACTTGCCGACGAAGCCCGACAGCGGCGGCAGCCCCGCGAGCAGCAGCGTGCAGCCCATGAAGCTCAGGCCCAGGAAGGCGACGCCCGCGGGAATCGCGCGGCCGTAGAGCGCCTGGGCTTCGTCGTCGAGGTTCACGTCGGACAGCACGCGCAGGTCTTCGGCCAGGTAGGGCGCATTGCCCGCCACCTCGTGCGGCGCGACGCTCATGCCGGCGTTGCGCCAGCGCTCGATCATGTCGGTCAGCAGGAAGAAGGCGCTCACGGCCAGCGTGGAGCTCAGCAGGTAGTACAGCGCGCCGGCCCAGACGGCCGGCTGGCCGAGGCCGACCGCCGCGAGCAGCGTGCCCGCCGAGACCAGCACGCTGAAGCCCGCGAGGTTGGACAGCCGCTGCGTGCCGACGATGCCGATGGCGCCCACGAACAGCGTGGCCAGCCCGACCCCCACGAGCGCGGCCTGCCCGAAGGCGGCCGAGGCGCCGGTGTCGGGCGCGAAGAGCACGGTCCACAGGCGCAGGATGGTGTAGATGCCCAGCTTGGTGAGCAGCGCGAACACCGCGCCCACCGGCGACACCGACGCGCTGTACGCCGGCACCAGCCAGAAGTTGAGCGGCCACGCGCCCGCCTTGGCGAAGAAGGCCGTCGCCAGGATGGCGGCCGCCGCATGCACCAGGCCGCGGTCGCCCGGCGCGAGCTCGGCGATGCGCGCGCCCAGGTCGGCCATGTTCAGCGTGCCGGTCACGCCGTAGAGGATGGCCGCGCCGATCAGGAACAGCGACGAGGCCGCCAGGTTGATCGCGATGTAGTGCAGCCCGGCCTGCACCCGCAGCCGGCCCGAGCCGTGCAGCAGCAGCCCGTAGGAGGCCGCGAGCATCACCTCGAAGAAGACGAACAGGTTGAACAGGTCGCCCGTGAGGAACGCGCCGTTCAGCCCCATGAGCTGCAGCTGCAGCAGCGGGTGGAAGTGCACGCCCGCGCGGTCCCAGCGCGAAGTGGAATAGATGGAGGCCGCGAAGGCGATGACGCCGGTGAGCGCCACCATCATGGTGGAGAGCCGGTCGGCCACCAGCACGATGCCGAAGGGCGCGCGCCAGTTGCCCGGCAGGTAGACGCCGATGGAGCCGGGGCCGCCGCCGGTGTCGGCCGCGTTCACCCAGCGCAGCAGCGCCAGCGCGGCCAGCAGGCCGACCAGGCCCGAGACCACGCTCAGGGCCGACTTGGTGCGCCGGCGGTTCTCGCCCAGCAGCAGCATGAGCGCGGCCGTGAGCATGGGCACGAGGATGGGCACCGCCACCAGGTGCGGCATGCTGAACTCGAGCAGCTCGTCGAGCAGGTGGAAGATTTCGTTCACTCTGCCTCCTGCCGTTCTTCACCGTCCACGTGGTCGGTACCGGTGAGGCCGCGCGAGGCGAGCATGACCACCAGGAACAGCGCCGTCATGGCGAAGCCGATCACGATGGCGGTGAGCACCAGCGCCTGCGGCATCGGGTCGGCCGTGTTGGCCAGCGTGGCCTCGAAGCCCTTGATGAGCACGGGTTCGCTGTCGACCTTGAGCCGGCCCATGCTGAAGATGAACAGGTTCACGGCGTAGGAGATGAGCGTCAGGCCCATGATGACCTGGAAGGTCCGCGGGCGCAGCAGCATGTACACGCCCGAGCCAGTGAGCACGCCGATGGCGAGCGCGAGCACGATTTCCATCAGTGCGCTCCCTCTGTGCCTTCGGCCGCGGCCTGGGCTTCTTTCTCGGCCTGTTCGTCGGCCCAGCGGTGGCTTCGTACGGACTGGTGGGCCAGTGCGGTGAGGATCAGCATGGTGGCGCCGAGCACCAGCGCGAACACGCCGATGTCGAAGAAGAGGGCGCTGGGCACGTGCACCTCGCCCAGCAGCGGCAGGTGCAGGTGCGCGGTGTGCGTGGTCAGGAAGGGGTAGCCGAACACCACCGCGCCGCCGCCGGTGCACAGCGCCAGCAGCAGGCCGATGGCGATCCAGCGGCGCGGGTAGATGCGCAGGTGCTCCTCGACCCACTCGGTGCCCGACACGATGAACTGCAGCACCAGCGCGACCGACATCACCAGCCCGGCGACGAAGCCGCCACCCGGCGCGTTGTGGCCACGCATGAAGAAATAGACAGAGACCAGCGCCGCCAGCGGCAGCACCAGCCGCACCAGCACGGCGGGCACCATCAGGTAGCCGATGGCGGTGTCCTTGGCGCGGCGCGGGTTCAGCAGGTCGCTGCTGCCGTCGTCGACCTGCAGGCGCTGCTGCACCGGCAGCGCCATCGATTCGATGGCGGGGCGGAAGCGCCGCAGCAGCGCGTACACGGTGAGCGCCACCACGCCGAGCACGGTGATTTCGCCGAAGGTGTCGAAGCCGCGGAAGTCCACCAGCATCACGTTGACCACGTTGGTGCCGCCGCCTTCGGTGAGCGCGCGCTCGAGGAAGAAGGGCGAGATGCTCTGGGGGAAGGTGCGCGTCATCATGGCCCAGGCCAGCGCGGCCATGCCGCCGCCGGCGACGGTGGCCACCAGCAGGTCGCGGCCGCGCCGGCCCCAGGGGCGCAGCCGCGCGCGCGCGGGTTGGATGACGTCCTTGCTGCGCATCGGCAGCCAGCGCAGGCCCAGCAGGATCAGCACCGTGGTCACGGCCTCGACCACCAACTGCGTGAGCGCGAGGTCGGGCGCCGAGAACCAGATGTAGGTGACGCAAGAGACCAGCCCCGCGCCCGAGGCCAGCATGAGCGCGGCGAGCCGGTGGAACTTGGCCTGCCACGCGGCGGCCAGCGCGCAGGTGCCGCCGATGATCCAGGTCATGGCGAACATCGGCGAGAAGGGCAGCAGCTCGCGCGTGCCGGGCGCGGCCGGCGTGGCCCACAGCGATGCCCCGGCGCCCGCCACGGCCACGACCACCAGCAGCAGCAACTGCCATTGCAGGCGGCGCGTGCCGAACAGGCGGCGGCTGCGGCGGCCGGCTTCGCTCAGCAGCGCGATGAGGTGCTCGAAGATGACCTGGCCGTCGAAGCGGTGCAGCAGCGGCGTGTTCTCGAGGCCGCCTTGCGCGCGTCGGCGGCGCTGCAGCAGGTACAGCACACCGCCGCCCGCGAGCGCCACGAAGCTCATCACGAGCGGCAGGTTGAAGCCGTGCCACACGGCCAGGCTGTACTCGGGCAGCACGCCGCCGACCACCGGCGCGGCCGCGGCCGCCAGCATCGGGCCCACCGACCAGGCGGGCGCCACGCCCACCACCAGGCACACCAGCACCAGCAGCTCGACCGGCACGCGCATCCAGTGCGGCGGCTCGTGCGGGTGCTTGGGCACGTCGTTGCCGCAGGGCGGCCCGAAGAACACGTCGAACACGAAGCGTGCCGAATACGCCACGCTGAAGATGCCCGCGATGGTGGCGATCACCGGCAGGCTGAAGTCGATCCACGGCGTGGCCTGGATGAACACCGTCTCGGCGAAGAACATTTCCTTCGACAGGAAGCCGTTGAGCAGCGGCACGCCGGCCATCGAGGCGCTGGCGATGATGGCCAGCGTGCCCGTGATGGGCATCAGCCGCATCAGCCCGCTGAGCTTGCGGATGTCGCGCGTGCCGGTCTCGTGGTCGATGATGCCGGCCGCCATGAACAGCGACGCCTTGAAGGTCGCGTGGTTCATCACGTGGAAGACCGCCGCCACCGCCGCGAGCGGGCTGTTCAGGCCCAGCAGCAGCGTGATGAGGCCGAGGTGAGAAATGGTCGAGTAGGCCAGCAGCGCCTTCAGGTCGCGCTGGAACATGGCCGCGAAGCCGCCGAGCAGCAGCGTGATGGCGCCCGCGCCGCCCACCATCCAGAACCATTGCTCGGTGCCCGAGAGCACGGGCCACAGCCGCGCCATCAGGAACACGCCCAGCTTCACCATGGTGGCCGAGTGCAGGTAGGCCGACACCGGCGTGGGCGCGGCCATGGCGCGCGGCAGCCAGAAGTGGAACGGGAACTGCGCGCTCTTGGTGAAGGCGCCCAGCAGCACCAGCACCAGCACGGCCGGGTAGAGCGCATGCGCGCGGACGATGTCGCCCGAGGCCAGCACCACGTCGAGCTCGTAGCTGCCGACGATGCGCCCCAGCACCAGCACGCCGGCCAGCAGGCACAGCCCGCCCGCGCCGGTGACGGTGAGCGCCATGCGCGCGCCGCGCCGCGCGTCGCGGCGATGGTGCCAGTAGCCGATGAGCAGGAACGAGAAGAGGCTGGTGAGCTCCCAGAACAGCACCATCTGGATCATGTTGCCCGAGAGCACCACGCCCATCATCGCGCCCATGAACGCGAGGAAGAACGAGAAGAAGCGCGGCACCGGGTCGGAGGCCGACATGTAGTAGCGCGCATAGAGCACCACCAGCGCGCCGATGCCCAGCACCAGCATGCAGAACAGCCAGGCGAAGCCGTCCAGGCGGAACACGAGGTTCAGGCCGAGGGCCGGCAGCCACTCGATTTCCTGGCGCAGCACGTTGCCATGCGCGATCTGCGGAAAGAGCCATGCGGTCTGGATGGCGCAGCCCAGCGCGACCAGGCCCGCCAGGGTCGACTCTCTGTTGCGCGCGTTGGACGGCATCAACGCGGCCAGCACGCTGGCAATGAATGGGAGAGCGACGAGAAAGACCAGGGGCATTGGGGTCGATTCTATCGGCCGACCCTATGGAAGGCCTTATCTATAACCGCAAGACATAAGGCGTTTTTTTGCGTCCTTCAGGCCGAAAAGGCCTGCACGGTGCGGATGCCGACCCAGGTGCAGAAGAGCGAACCGCCCAGATGCGCCCCGGCCGTCAGCATGGCGGTGCCCAGCCGGCCTTCGAGCAGCATGGTCGTCACCTCGGCCGAGAAGCTCGAGAAGGTGGTCAGGCCGCCCAGGAAGCCGGTCACCAGTGCCAGCCGCCACACCGGGTCGAGGTCGGGCAGCAGCTGGAAGGCGGCAATGGCCACGCCGATGAGGTAGCCGCCGATCAGGTTGGCGGCCAGCGTGCCCCAGGGCATGAGGCCGCCCGCGCCGAACCAGAGGGCGAGGCCCCAGCGGGCCAGCGCGCCCACGGAGGCGCCGATGCAGATGGCAAGAATCGGAAGCAGCATGCCCCGATTGTCAGGGCGCCATCTGCTGCGGCAGCCACGTCACCAGCTGCGGCACGAAGTAGATGATGAGCACCGCCGCCACCATCAGGAAGAACATCGGCAGCGTCACGCGCGCGATGTACAGCAGGTCCTTGCCGGTCATGCCTTGCAGCACGAACAGGTTGAAGCCCACCGGCGGCGTGATCTGCGCCATCTCGACCACCAGCACGATGAAGATGCCGAACCAGACCGGGTCGATGCCCGCCGCGGTCACGGTCGGCATGATCACGCCCATGGTCAGCACCACCATCGAGATGCCGTCGAGGAAGCAGCCCAGCACCACATAGAACGCCGCCAGCATCAGGATGAGCTGGAACTTCGACAGGCCGAGCGACCCGATCCACTCCGCAAGGTGACGCGGCAGGCCGATGTAGCCCATCGCCAGCGTGAGAAAGGCCGCGCCCGCGAGGATCAGCGCCATCATGCAGTACAGGCGTGTGGCGCCGAGCAGCGCTTCCTTGAAGCTGTGCCAGGTCAGCGAGCCTTGCGCGCCCGAGATGACCATCGCGCCCACCACGCCCACGGCCGCGGCCTCGGTCGCCGTGGCGATGCCCGCGTAGATCGAGCCGAGCACCGACAGGATCAGCAGCGCCACCGGGATCAGCGACATCGAGGCCTTGAGCTTTTCCATGAAAGGCAGCTTGGCGTCGGCCGGCGGCACCTTGTCGGGGTGGCGCAGCGCCCAGAACACGATGTAGCCCGAGAACAGCACCGCGAGCAGGATGCCCGGGATCACGCCCGCGATGAACAGCCGCGCGATCGACACGTCTGCGCTCACCCCGTAGACGATCATGATGATCGACGGCGGAATCAGCAGGCCGAGCGTGCCGGCGCCGGCCAGCGTGCCGATGACCATGTCGTCGGGGTAGCCGCGGCGCTTGAGCTCGGGCAGGCTCATCTTGCCGATGGTGGCGCAGGTGGCCGCGCTCGAACCCGAGACCGCGGCGAACACCGCGCAGCCCACCACGTTGGTGTGCAGCAGCCGGCCCGGCAGGCTTTGCATCCAGGGCGCGAGGCCCTTGAACATGTCCTGCGACAGCCGCGTGCGGAACAGAATCTCGCCCATCCACACGAACAGCGGCAGCGCGGTGAGCGTCCAGCTGGAGGCCGATCCCCAGATGGTCACGGCCATGGCGTCCCCGGCGGCGCGGGACGAGAAGATCTGCATGGCGATCCATGCCACGCCCGAGAGCGTGAGGCCGATCCACACGCCGCTGCCCAGGATGAGGAACAGCGTGGCGATCAGGAGGCCGGCAACGGCGATGTCACTCATGGCGAAGCGCCTCCGTCTCGGGGGCCTTGGCAGGGCGGCCGCGCCATTCGATCACGAACTCGTCGAGCGAGGCGACCGCGAAGACGAGGGCGCCGAACGCCATCGACAGCTGCGGGATCCACAGCGGGGTGGCGTCGTTGCCGGTGGAAATGTCGTGGTAGTCGAGCGACTGCCAGACCAGCCGCACGCTGTACCAGGCGAACAGCAGCGCAAGCAGCGCCGCGGCCGCCATGGCCCAGCGCTCGAGCCAGCGCTGCGCCGCGGGACCGAGGTTCTGCATAACCAGCGTCACGCGGATGTGTTCGCCGCGCTTGAGCGTGTGCGCCAGCGCCAGGAAACCCGCGCCGGCCATCAGATAGCCGGCGTAGGCGTCGATGCCCGGAATGTTGAAGTGAAGCTGGCGGCCGAGGATGGACAGGAGCACCATCACCAGCAGGCCGACCATGAAAAGCGCCGCCAATGCGGCGGCGCTCATGTAGAGAAGATCAAGCGTCTTGCGCATCGGGAGCAGTTCGAGTCCGCCTCACATCTTCTTGTAGGCGTCGACCACGGCCTGGCCTTCGGCACCGGCTTTTTCGGTCCACTCCTTGATCATGGTGTCGCCGACCTTCTTCATGTCGGCCTTCAGCTGCGCGGAGGGCACGTGCACCGCCATGCCGTTCTTCTTGAGCAGCTCGAGGTACTCGATGTTCTTCTTCTTCGACAGGTCCCAGCCACGCTTCTCGGCATCGGCCCCGGCCTTGAGCACCGCGTCCTGCGTGGGCTTGTCGAGCGCGTCGAAGGCCTTCTTGTTCATGAGCACCGCGTTCTTCGGAAGCCACGCCTGGGTGTCGTAGAAGTTCTTGATGTACTCGTAGGTCTTGGTGTCGTAGCCGGTGGAGCCCGAGGACATGTACGACTCGATCACGCCGGTGGCCATGGCCTGCGACAGCTCGGCCTGCTGCACCGTGACGGGCTGTGCGCCCACCAGTTCGCCGATGCGCGCGGTGGCCGGGCTGTACGCGCGCCACTTCACGCCCTTCAGGTCGGCGGCCGATGCGATTTCCTTCTTCACGAAGATGCCCTGGGGCGGCCATGCCACCGTGTAGAGCAGCACGATGCCTTGCTCGGCGAGCTTCTTCTCGAGCACGGGCTTCTGCGCCTGGTAGAGCTTCCAGGCGGCGTCGTAGCTGTCGGCCAGGAACGGGATGCCGTCGGCACCGAACATCTGCCATTCGTTCTGGTAGTTCACCAGCAGGATCTCGCCGAGCTGGGCCTGGCCGCCTTGCACCGCGCGCTTGATCTCGGGCGCCTTGAACAGCGAGGCGTTGGAGTGCACGGTGATCTTCAGCTTGCCGCCGCTGCCCTTGTCCACGTCGCTGGCGAACTGCGTGATGTTCTCCGTGTGGAAGTTGCTCGCCGGGTAGGCGGTGGGCAGGTCCCACTTGGTCTGCGCGAAGGCTGCGGCGCCGAGGGTCAGGCCAGCGAGGGCGATGCCGAACTTGTGATTCATGGGCTCTCCGGAACGTATGAAAGTGAAAACGAAAATGAGCATACGTGCAAATTCCGGGCCATCTCTGAGGCATTTCCCTGCCTTGGTGCACGCATGAAAAAGCCGCCCGAAGGCGGCTTTGCTTGGCGTCGATGCGCGGGGAGATCAGGGCTTGGCGGCCTTGCTCGCCTTGGCTTCCTTGGCGGTGCCCGGTGCCGCGCTGCCGAAGCTCTGGCCGTTGACCGTGAGGCCTTCGGCCGACAGCTTGGCCGCGCTCTTTTCCTTCACGCCCTTCACGCGCTGCATGAGGTCGGGCCAGTCCTTGAACTCGCCTTCCTTGCGCGCCTCGAGGATGCGCTTGGACATCGACGGGCCCACGCCCTTGATGCCGTCGAGGTCGGCGGCGGTGCCCTTGTTGACGTCGACGGCCGCGAAGGATGCGACCGCGAACAGCATGGCCGTGGCGGCCAGGATCTTCTTGAACATGATTTTTTTACTCCCTGATTTGTTGATATGACTGACAGCCGACAAGAACGCCGGCTTGGGCTCAACGGGGGCAGGGAGCAGGGCGTTGACGCGCGAAAGCATGGCCTGCGTTCGCGTGACCATTGTTCAAAACCGTGATCAAAGTTCCTCGACGCGGCGCGGCGGATAGCTGTCCCAGGCCTGGCAGCCGGGGCAGTGCCAGAAGTACTGGTGCGCCTCGAAACCGCAGGCGGCGCAGCGGTAGCGCATGAGCGGCCGCGTGGCCTGGTCGAGCGCGCGTTGCACCTGCGGGTGGAACTGCTCGTGCTCGAAGCGCTCGCCCGCCAGCCAGCGCGAGGCGGCCACCAGCGAGGGCTGCTGCGCCAGGTGCGCGATGTAGCCGTCGCGCGGCGCGGGGTCCGGTGCCTCGGCGGTGGCGCTCGGCGTACCGCCGAGGGCGATCATGGCCTCGAGCACGTCGATGGAGGGCGACTCGACGTAGCGCCGCTGCAGCAACGCGAGCGCGTCGGCTTCGCGGTGCGCGGCCACGGCGGCTTGCTGCAGCGTGGCGGCATACAGCGGCAGCGCCAGCGGTGCGGTGTCGCTCAGGGCCACGAGCGTGTCGAAGGCCGCGTTCGCGTCGCCGTTGCGCAGCTGCAGGTTGGCGGTGTCGATGGCGGGACGCGGTGCCTGCGGCGCCAGGTCGACCGCCGCCACCAGCAGCTTCGCGGCGCCGGGCAGGTCGCCGGCGGCCACGCGCTCGGTGGCTTGTTCGCACAGGTGGTGCGCGCGGCGCGTGCTGTAGCTGGCCTGGTCGGACTCGTCGAGCTTTTGCGCCACGTCGGCGGCCTGCGCCCATTCGCGCGAGCGTTCGTAGATGGCCAGCAGCGACAGGCGGGCCTCGTTCTCGTAGCGCGTGCCTTCGAGCTTCTGCAACGCGGCTTCGGCGCGGTCGAGCAGGCCGGCGCGCAGGAAGTCTTGCGCCAGTGCGTGCTGGGCGCGTTCGCGGTCGCTGCGGCTCAGGTCGCCGCGGCCCAGCAGGTGCTCGTGCACGCGCACCGCGCGCTGGTACTCGCCGCGGCGGCGAAACAGGTTGCCGAGCGCGAAGTGCAGCTCCTGCGTGTCGGGGTCGTTCTGCACGGCCTCGATGAAGGCGTCGATGGCCTGGTCCTGCTGCTCGTTGAGCAGGAAGTTGAGGCCGCGGAAGTAGGCCTTGGGCGCCTGGCGGTTCTCCAGCCTGAGTTGCCGGATGTCGAAGCGCGATGCGAGCCAGCCCAGCACGAAGGCGACGGGCAGGCTGATCAGCAGCCAGCTGGGATCAAAGTCCATGTTGACGTACGGCGGGAAGGTCGGTGGCGGTGATGGACGGCGCCGCTGCGGTCGCAGGCGAGGCGGCCAACGGCACGGGTGGCTGGGCTTCGGTGGTGGCCGGCAGCTGCGCCGCGGCGGCGCGGTGTTTCCACCAGCCGGGCAGCATGCCCAGTGCACCGACGACGAGCCCGCCGGCAAAGGCCGCGAGCACCACGAGCACCAGCGGCGCGCGCCAGTAGGTGCCGAAGAAGAAGTACACGGTCGCGTCGTGCTGGTTGTTCAGCGCGAAAGCGAAGAGCGTAAAAAAAATGGCTGCCTTGAGCAGCCACAGGAGGTATTTCATGCACGTTCCCGTTGGCGGGACGATTCTACGTTTGCAGCCATCGGGGCAGCCTTGCCGTCCGTGCCGTCAGCCCTTGCGGGCCACGGCTTCCTTGCCGGCGTCGAGCTCCGCGGTCTTCGCGTCGACGGCTTCGCGCAGCGCCTTGCCGGGCTTGAAGTGCGGCACCCGCTTTTCGGGAATCTGCACGCTCTCGCCCGAACGCGGGTTGCGGCCGATGCGCGGCGGACGCCGGTTGACCGAGAAGCTGCCGAAGCCACGGATCTCGATGCGGTGTCCGCGCACCAGTGCGTCGCTCATCGCGTCGAGGATGGTCTTGACGGCGTATTCGGCATCGCGGTGCGTGAGCTGTGCAAAACGCGCTGCGAGTTCTTCGACGAGGTCTGAGCGTGTCATAGGCCAAACAAAAACGTGGACGAAAAAAAAGACAGAGCGGCCCCAGGGCCTGCTCTGTCTTCGGACTCAGCTTACTTGTTGTCGCTGTTGTCGAGCTTGGCGCGTAGCAGGGCGCCCAGGCTCGTCGTGCCCGCGTTCTCGCGTGCCGACTGCTGGCTCAGGCTGGCCATGGCGCCTTGTTCGTCGACCATGTCCTTCTGCTTGATCGACAGCTGGATGTTGCGGGTCTTGCGATCCACATTCACAACGATGGCGGTGACTTCGTCGCCTTCCTTCAGCACGTTGCGGGCATCTTCCACGCGGTCGCGCGAGATTTCCGAAGCACGCAGGTAGCCGATGATGTCTTCGCCGAGGTCGATTTCAGCGCCGCGGGCGTCCACGGTCTTGACCTTGCCGGTCACGATCTGGCCCTTGTCGTTCACGGTGGTGAACGTGGTGAACGGGTCGCTGTCGAGTTGCTTGATGCCCAGCGAGATGCGCTCGCGGTCGACATCCACAGCCAGCACGATCGCTTCGACTTCCTGGCCCTTCTTGTAGTTGCGAACGGCGGTTTCGCCGGCTTCGTTCCACGAGAGGTCCGAGAGGTGAACCAGGCCGTCGATGCCGGCAGCCAGACCCACGAACACGCCGAAGTCGGTGATCGACTTGATCGGGCCCTTGACGCGGTCGCCACGCTTCGTGTTCTGAGCGAACTCTTGCCACGGGTTGGCCTTGCACTGCTTCATGCCCAGGCTGATGCGGCGCTTGTCTTCGTCGATTTCCAGGACCATGACTTCGACTTCATCGCCCAGCGAGACGATCTTGTTCGGAGCGATGTTCTTGTTGGTCCAGTCCATTTCGGAGACGTGCACCAGGCCTTCGATGCCGGGTTCGAGTTCGACGAACGCGCCGTAGTCGGCAATGTTCGTGACCTTGCCGAACAGGCGGGTCGATTGCGGGTAGCGGCGCGAAACGCCCATCCACGGGTCGTCACCCATTTGCTTCAGACCCAGCGAGACACGGTTCTTTTCGGTGTCGAACTTGAGGATCTTGGCGGTGATTTCCTGGCCGGCCTGAACGACTTCGCTCGGGTGGCGAACACGGCGCCATGCCATGTCGGTGATGTGCAGCAGGCCGTCGATGCCGCCGAGGTCCACGAACGCACCGTATTCGGTGATGTTCTTGACCACGCCGCGCACGACTGCGCCTTCCTTCAGCGTTTCCATCAGCTTGGCGCGTTCTTCGCCCATGCTGGCTTCGACCACGGCACGGCGCGACAGCACGACGTTGTTGCGCTTGCGGTCGAGCTTGATGACCTTGAATTCGAGGGTCTTGTTCTCGTACGGGGTCAGGTCCTTGATCGGACGCGTGTCGATCAGCGAGCCCGGCAGGAACGCGCGGATGCCGTTGACCAGGACGGTCAGGCCGCCCTTGACCTTGCCGCTGGTGGTGCCGGTGACGAAGTCGCCCGATTCCAGCGCCTTCTCCAGGGCGAGCCACGAAGCCAGACGCTTGGCGGTGTCGCGCGAGAGGATGGTGTCGCCGTAGCCGTTTTCAACGCTGCCGATGGCAACGGAAACGAAGTCGCCGGCCTGAACTTCGAGTTCGCCCTTGTCGTTCTTGAACTCTTCGATCGGCACATACGCTTCGGACTTCAGACCGGCGTTGACGACGACGTGGTTGTGTTCGACACGCACGACTTCGGCCGTGATGACCTCGCCGGTGCGCATTTCGGAACGCTTCAGGGACTCTTCGAACAGATCGGCAAAAGATTCAGACATTTATGGTTCCTTCCGTCAGGCAGGGTTGGCAGGCGCTCTTGCGAAATTGCGTGCGGCTGCTGTGGGTCTGTAGACGGCGGTTTGGTGGGCGTGAGCCCGGGTTCGTTGAACAACCAGCAGGCCGGTGCGCTGTCGCGCGAAGAGAGCCTGCTGGAGCGGTATGCACCCGCTGAACATCTTTGGATGTTCCGTCGGGCGCCAGCTTTTCAAGCGGACCTGAAAAGCTGTCACTTCCAACCGTTCAAGCGGGCTTGAACGGCTGAATTTCTTGCCACCAGTCCAACACCTGGTCGATCGATTGCTCGATGGAAAGCTGGGAGTTGTCGAGGTGGCGAGCGTCCTGCGCCGGCTTCAGAGGGGCGACGCTGCGGGAAGAGTCCCGGGCGTCACGTGCTTCCAAGTCGGAGCGAAGACTGTCGAGTGTAGTCGAAATACCCTTTGAAATCAACTGCTTATGGCGCCGTTCGGCACGCTGCGCGGCGCTGGCCGTAAGGAACACCTTGAGGGTCGCGTCGGGGAAGATCACGGTGCCCATGTCGCGCCCGTCGGCCACCAGGCCGGGCAGCTCACGGAAGCGCTGCTGGAGTGCCAGGAGGGCCGCGCGCACGGCCGGCAGCGTGGAGACACGGGAGGCGTCCATGCCGGCGGCTTCGGTGCGGATGTCCTCGCTGACGTCCTCGCCGGCCAGCAGCACCTTGCCCTCGGTGAACTGCAGGGGCAGGGCGGCCGCCATGGCGGCGATCTGCGCTTCGTGCTGGGTTTCGGCCGTCAAGCCGGCGCGTCGCATGGCCAGGCCGGTCACGCGGTACAGCGAGCCCGAGTCGAGGTAGTGGTAGCCCAGCAGCCGCGCCACTTCTGCGGCCAGCGTGCCCTTGCCGGAGGCGGTCGGCCCGTCGATGCAGATCACCGGCACCTCGGCGGCCTCGGCCACCGAGAACAGGGTTTCGAAGTAGTCGGGGAAGGTCTTGGCGACGCAGTGCGGATCGAGCATGCGCACCGGCACGCCGGCCGGATTGAACGCCGCCAGCGAGAAGCACATGGCCACGCGGTGGTCGTCGTAGGTGCGGATGCTGGCCGGGCGCCAGCCGGCCTGCGCCAGCGGGTGCACGCGGATGAAGTCGGGCCCGGCCTCGACGGCGGCGCCGAGCTTGCGCAGCTCGTTGGCCATGGCGTCGATGCGGTCGGTTTCCTTCACGCGCCAGCTCGCGATGTTGCGCAGCGTGGTCGGGCCGTCGGCATAGAGCGCCATCACGGCCAGCGTCATGGCGGCGTCGGGGATGTGGTTCGCGTCGAGGTCGATGGCCTTCAGCGGCCAGGCGCCGCGGCGGATCTCGAGCCAGTTCGGGCCGCTGTCGACCAGCGCGCCCATCTGGCGGGCCGCGTCGATGAAGCGGATGTCGCCCTGGATCGAATCGGCGCCCACGCCTTCGATGCGGATGCCATTTTTGCCCAACACGCCCGTCGCTATTGCGCCCAGCGCTATGAAATAGCTAGCAGACGAGGCGTCGGCCTCGACGTGGATGTCGCCCGGTGAGCTGTAGCTGCTGCCGGCGGGAATGGTGAAGCGCTCCCAGCCGTCGCGCCGCACCTGGATGCCGAAGCGGGCCAGCAGGTTCAGCGTGATCTCGATGTAGGGCTTGGAGATCAGCTCGCCGACCACCTCGATCACGATGTCGCCGGCCGCCGCGAGCGGCAGCGCCAGCAGCAGGGCGGTGAGGAACTGGCTCGACACGTCGCCGCGCACGCGGATCGGGGTGTCGAGCATCAGCTCGCCGTGCGGCACGGGGTGGATGCGCAGCGGCGGGTAGCCGGGGTTGCCGAGGTAGTCGATGCGGCAGCCGAGCTGGGTGAGCGCGTCGACCAGGTCGCCGATCGGGCGCTCGTGCATGCGCGGCACGCCGCTGAGTTCGAACTCGCCGCCCAGCAGCGACAGCGCCGCCGTCAGCGGCCGCATGGCCGTGCCGGCATTGCCCAGGAACAGCGCAAGCAGCGCCCCGCCGGGCTTCAGCTGGCCGCCGAGACCGGTCACGCGCAGCGTGCTGCCGCCGGCCGCGTCGGTTGCATCGGTCGTGTCGGCCGCGTCGCGCACCACGCCGCAGCCGAGTGCGCGCAGGGCGTCGAGCATCACGCGGGTGTCGTCGGAGTCGAGCAGGTCGTGGATGGTGGTGGTGCCGCTGGCCAGCGCGGCGAGCAGCAGCACGCGGTTGGAGATGCTCTTGGAGCCCGGCAGCCGGACCGTGCCGGCAGCGCCCGCGAGGGGCGGGAGGTCGAGGAAGGCTGTCGAGAACATGTCAGGCGTCCTGCTGCTGCGACGAGGTGTCGGTGGCCGGCTTCCAGCGTGCACGCGTCTTGCTGGCGGCCGCGATCGACTGCTCGATGGCCTGCATGTCGCCCGCCTTCATGAGTGCCTCGAAGTCGTCCAGCGCCTTGCGAAAGGCCTGCGACTGTTGCAGCACCTGCTCGCGGTTGGCCATCAGCACGTCGCGCCACATGACCGGGTCGCTCGCGGCAATGCGCGAGAAGTCGCGAAAGCCGGGGCCGCCGAGGCTCAGGAAACGCTCGCCCAGCGGTTGCGCAGCCAGGCCGTTGATGTACGCGAAGGCCAGCAGGTGCGGCAGGTGGCTCACGGCGGCGAAGGCGCCGTCGTGCTCCTCGTGCGTCATGGTGATCACGTTGGCGCCGATACCGCTCCACACCTGCGAGGCGCGCTGCACGTTGGAGCGCAGCGTGGTCTTGACCGGCGTCAGCACGACCTGGCGGCCGGTGAAGAGAGACGCTTCGGCGTGCTCGATGCCCGACAGCTCCTTACCGGCGATCGGATGCGCTGGAACGAAGCTGGAGAACTGCTTTTGCAGCCCGTTGCGCGCCGCCTCGATCACGTCGCCCTTGGTCGACCCGACGTCCATCACCAGCGTGTCGGCCGAGATGCCGTGGCGGATGGCCTTGAAAGTGGCTTCCGATGCGGCCACCGGCACCGCCAGCAGCACGATGTCGGCGCCCGACACCGCCAGCAGCGCGGAAGGCGCGGCCACGTCGATCACGCCGAGCTGGCGCGCCCGTTCGGTGGTGGAGGGCGACTTGCTGTAGCCCACCACGCGTTTCACCAGCTTGGCGCGCTTGAGCGCGAGCGCGAAGGAGCCGCCCATCAGGCCGCAGCCGATCAGTCCCAGTTGTTCGAACATGCTTCTGCTTGCCTGCCGCTCAGGCCTTGACGGGGTAGGCGCCGAGCACCTTGTAGAACGCGCAGAGACCGCGCAGCTCGGCCAGCGCCGCGGCCACGTTGGGCTGCGAGGGGTGGCCGTCGAGGTCGATGTAGAAGTAGTACTCCCACTGGCCGGTGCGCGCGGGACGCGACTCGAAGCGCGTCATCGACACGTTGTTGGCCTTCAGCGGCACCAGCAGGTCGTGCACGGCGCCGGGGCGGTTCGGCACCGAGACGATCAGGCTCGTGCAGTCGCGGCCCGAGGCCGGCGGCATGGCCAGCGTCTGCGGCAGGCAGATCACCGAGAAGCGGGTGCGGTTGTACGAGTCGTCCTGGATGGCATGCGCCACGATGTGCAGGCCGAAGCGGGTGGCGGCGCGTTCGCCGGCCAGCGCGGCCCAGGCCGGGTTGGTGGCCGCGAGGCGGGCGCCTTCGGCGTTGCTCGACACGGCGCGCCGCTCGGCGTTGGGCAGGTGCTTGGACAGCCAGGTCTGGCACTGGGCCAGCGCCTGCGGATGGGCCAGCACGGCCTCGACGCCTTCGAGCGAGTTGCTGCTGCGCAGCAGGTGGTGGCGAACCAGCAGGCTGACTTCGCCGACGACATGGGTGGGGGAGTGCAGGAACAGGTCGAGCGAGCGCGTCACCACGCCTTCGGTCGAGTTCTCGACGCCGACCACGCCGTACTGGGCGCTGCCCGCGGCGGTGGCGTGGAACACCTCGTCGAAGCTGGCGCAGTAGATCAGGTCGGCGGCGCCGCCGAAGTACTCGATGGCGGCCTGTTCGCAGAAGGTGCCTTCGGGGCCGAGCACGGCCACGCGTTGCGGCGACTCGAGCGCCAGGCAGGCCGACATGATCTCGCGCCAGATGGCCGCGACATGGAGGTCCTTGAGCGGACCGCCATTGCTCTTCTGCATCTTGTCGATGACCTGCGCCACGCGATCGGGGCGGAAGAACGGCGTGCCCTCGCGCTTCTTCACCTCGCCCACCAGTTCGGCCACATGGGCCCGCTCGTTGAGCAGGCTCAGCAGTCGCTGGTCGAGCGAGTCGATCTGCACGCGCAGATCGGACAGGCTTTCGGATTTATCGGAAGGAGAAGAGGGTGGTGTGGGTGCGGAATCGGTCATCGGTGCGAGCAACTGAGCGGGGGCGCGCGACTAGGCGTGCGATCGCTCGAATTCTCGCATGTAGCCCACAAGGGCCTGCACCCCTTCCAGCGGCATGGCGTTGTAAATGCTGGCGCGCATGCCGCCGACCGACTTGTGGCCCTTGAGCTGGAGCAGCTCCGCCTTGCGTGCGCCCGCCAGGAAGGCCTCGTTGCGGCCCTCGTCGGCCAGGAAGAACGGCACGTTCATGCGCGAACGGCAGCTCGCATCGATGCGGTTGGCGTAGAAGTCGGAACCGTCGATGAAGTCGTACAGCAGCTTCGCCTTGGCGATGTTGCGCTGCTCCATGGCGGCCACGCCGGTGAACTCGCCTTCCTTTTGCTGCAACAGCCACTGGAAGGTGAGTCCGGCCATGTAGATGCCCCAGGTCGGCGGGGTGTTGTACATGGAGTTGTTGTCGGCCACGGTCTTGTAGTTGAACGCGCTCGGGCAAATTTCGAGTGCGCGTCCCAGCAGGTCGTCGCGCACGACCACGATGGTCAGGCCGGCGGGGCCGAGGTTCTTCTGGGCGCCGCCGAAGGCCAGGCCCACGCGCGACCAGTCGACGCTGCGCGAGGCGACGTGCGACGAGAAATCGATGACCAGCGGCGCGTCGCTTCCGAGCGCGGCCAGGTCGGGCAGTTGCTGGAACTCGATGCCGTTGATGGTCTCGTTGGTGCACACGTGCACGTACGAGGCATCCTTGGCGAGTTGCCAGGTCGAGGGATCGGGAAGCTTGGTGTGCTGGTCGTCGGCATTGCTCGCGGCCACGCGCGCCGTGCAATAGCGCTGCGCTTCCTTGTACGACTTGATGCTCCAGCTGCCGGTGATGACGAAGTCGGCGGCGGTGCCGCGCGACAGGTTCAACGGCACGATGGCGTTTTCGCCCAGTCCGCCACCCTGCATGAACAGGATGTGAAAGTTCGAAGGGATGGCCAGCAGCGCGCGGATGTCGGCTTCGGCCTGGGTGCAGATCGCACCGAACTCCTTGCCGCGATGGCTCATTTCCATCACGCTCATGCCGCTGCCCTGCCAGTCGAGCATGTCGGCGGCGGCGCGTTGCAGCACCGCTTCCGGCATGGCAGCCGGACCGGCCGAGAAGTTGTAGGGGCGCTTGCCGGCCGGCGTCTGCTGCTGCTGGGTCACGTTGGTCTTACTTCTTGGCTGGTGCCTTGGCGGGAGCCTTGGCTGCGGGGGCTTCGGTGGGGGCGCCGAGTGCCTTGGCAACGTTCTCGTCGAGTGCGCGCATCTTGGGTTCGATGCTGGCGCGCGTGTCGGACACGAGCTTTTCCGTCAGTGCGGTCTGCATCTTCGGGTTCAGGTCCTGGTACTTCTTGCTCAGGGGCGAGTTGATCCAGGCCAGCAGTTGCTTGAGCTCGTCTTCGCTGAAGTTCTGCTCGAGCAGCGGGGTCAGTGCGCCGGGAGCCAGTTGAATGGCCTTGTCGCGAACGATCGGGTAGGCGTCGTCGAAGTACTTCTTCAGCTCTGCGTCGGCAGCCTTGGCGGCCGATTCACGCTTGGCTTCGGGCACTTGCGTCTGCAGGTACTGCGAACCCGCCTGTGCGATCGGAGCGCTCGACTGCTCGACCAGGCCGCGCGCCAGCGATTCGATGCCGGGGCGTTGGATGTCGATGAACTGCTTGATGAGCGCGGCCTTGTCCTGGGCCATTGCGGCCATGGAACTGCCAGCCAGGGCGACCGTCAGAAGTGCGAGTTTGATTTTTTTCACTGAGGATTCTCCGTTGAAGATGAGGATGCATCGTCCGCGTCCGGCTCAGATTCGCCGTTGGCGTCATTTTCGACAATGCGTTGAAGACCGCTGAGTTTGGCGCCTTCGTCGAGACCGATGAGCGTAACGCCTTGCGTTGCGCGACCCAGTTCGCGAATCTCGGCAACCCGGGTGCGCACGAGC
Source organism: Variovorax sp. OK212 (assembly GCF_900112425.1). Lineage (GTDB taxonomy): Bacteria > Pseudomonadota > Gammaproteobacteria > Burkholderiales > Burkholderiaceae_C > Variovorax. Next base: position 1,197,199 of record NZ_FOLP01000001.1, read on the forward strand.
ACACCCTTGTCGGTGATGAGCATGATCTCATCATCGGCATGAACGAGAGTGGCAGCCACGACCTTGCCGTTGCGCTCACTCTGTTGAATCGCAATCATGCCCTTGGTTCCGCGGCCGTGACGCGTGTATTCGGTAATGCTTGTGCGCTTTCCGTAACCGTTTTCCGTGGCGGTGAGCACGCTTTGCAGCTCGTCCTCGGCCACCAGCATGGCGATCACGCCCTGTCCCGGATCCAGCGACATGCCGCGCACGCCGCGTGCATTGCGCCCCAGCGGACGGACGTCTTCCTCGTCGAAGCGCACGGCCTTGCCGCCGTCGCTGAAGAGCATCACGTCGTGCTTGCCGTCGGTCAGCGCGGCACCGATCAGGTAGTCGCCCTCGTCGAGGTTCACCGCAATGATGCCACCCTTGCGCGGGTTGCTGAACTCGTCGAGCGCGGTCTTCTTGACGGTGCCCATCGAGGTCGCCATGAACACGTACTGGTCAGCCGGGAAGACGCGCTTTTCGCCGGTCAGCGCCAGCACGACGTTGATCTTCTCGCCTTCCTGCAGCGGGAACATGTTCACGATGGGGCGGCCGCGCGAACCGCGCGAGCCCGCCGGCACTTCCCACACCTTGAGCCAGTAGAGCCGGCCGCGGTTGGAGAAGCACAGGATGTAGTCGTGCGTGTTGGCAATGAAGAGCTGGTCGATCCAGTCGTCTTCCTTGGTGGCGGTGGCCTGCTTGCCGCGGCCGCCGCGCTTCTGCGCGCGGTACTCGCCCAGCGGCTGGCTCTTGATGTAGCCGCTGTGCGAGAGCGTCACCACCATGTCGGTCGGGGTGATCAGGTCTTCGGTGGAGAGGTCGTAGGCGCTGTGCTCCACCTGGCTGCGGCGCGCGCCCACCTTCGACTGGCCGAACTCCTGCTTGATGGTGCCGAGCTCGTCGCCAATGATGGTCGAGACGCGCTCGGGCTTGGCCAGGATGTCGAGCAGGTCGTCGATCTCGGCCATGACGTCCTTGTACTCGGCGACGATCTTGTCCTGCTCGAGGCCGGTGAGGCGCTGCAGACGCATCTGCAGGATTTCCTGGGCTTGCGTTTCCGACAGGCGATAGAGGCCGTCGCCGCCCATGCCGTATTCGCGCTCGAGGCCTTCGGGACGGTAGTCGTCCGCGTTGATCACGCCGCCGTCGGCGCGCGAGCGTGTGAGCATTTCGCGCACCAGCTTGCTGTCCCAGCTGCGCGTCATGAGCTCGGCCTTGGCCACGGGCGGCGTGGGCGACTCGCGGATGATGCGGATGAACTCGTCGATGTTGGCCAGCGCCACCGCCAGGCCTTCGAGCACGTGGCCGCGTTCGCGGGCCTTGCGCAGCGTGAAGACGGTGCGGCGCGTGACCACTTCGCGGCGGTGCTGCAGGAAGACCTGGATCAGGTCCTTCAGGTTGCACAGCTTGGGCTGGCCGTCGACCAGCGCCACCATGTTGATGCCGAAGGTGTCCTGCAGCTGCGTCTGCTTGTACAGGTTGTTGAGCACCACCTCGGGCACTTCGCCGCGCTTGAGCTCGATCACCAGGCGCATGCCCGACTTGTCGGACTCGTCCTGGATGTGGCTGATGCCTTCGATCTTCTTCTCGTGCACCAGCTCGGCCATGCGCTCCTGCAGCGTCTTCTTGTTGACCTGGTAGGGGAGCTCGTCGACGATGATCGCCTGGCGCTGGCCGCGGTCGATGTCCTCGAAGTGGCACTTGGCGCGCATCACGACCTTGCCGCGGCCGGTGCGGTAGCCGTCCTTCACGCCGTTGATGCCATAGATGATGCCGGCGGTGGGGAAGTCGGGCGCGGGCACGATTTCCATCAGCTCGTCGATGCTGGCTTCGGGGTTGCGCAGCAGGTGGAGGCAGGCGTCCACCACTTCATTGAGGTTGTGCGGCGGAATATTGGTGGCCATGCCGACCGCAATACCGCCGGAGCCATTGACCAGCAAATTCGGCAGCTGGCTCGGCAGCACCTTGGGCTCTTTTTCGGAGCCGTCGTAATTGTCCTGAAAGTCGACAGTTTCCTTGTCGATATCGGCCAGCATTTCGTGCGCGATTTTCGCCAGCCGGATTTCCGTATAACGCATTGCGGCCGCGTTGTCTCCATCGACCGACCCGAAGTTGCCCTGGCCGTCCACCAGCATGTGGCGCATCGAGAAGTCCTGGGCCAGTCGCACGATGGTGTCGTAGACCGACTGGTCGCCGTGGGGGTGGTACTTACCGATGACGTCGCCGACGATACGGGCCGATTTCTTGTACGGCCGGTTCCAGTCGTTGTTGAGCTCGTGCATCGCGTAGAGCACGCGGCGGTGCACCGGCTTGAGGCCGTCACGGGCATCGGGAAGCGCTCGGCCCACGATCACGCTCATCGCGTAATCGAGATAGCTGCTGCGCATTTCCTCTTCGAGACTGATGGGCAGGGTTTCTTTTGCGAAGGAGGTCATGAGCAAGGGGCTGGCGGCAGGAACCCGAAATTTTACGCTGTGAGGGGTGTCGCACCGCCGCAACACAAGGCGCCTATTCCGCCTCCGTCCTACGTTTCCCGAGTGTCCAGCGGCCTGTTTGCCAAAGACCCTATGGCACAATCGCCTCAACGTTTTGGGTGGTGGTCACTTAAAGCGTCCTTGATTCGCAGCGCGGCTGCGGCTTTTTCCCCAAGAGGAGAACCATGAAGAAACTGAATAAAGTGGCGATGATGTTTGCAGTCGCTGCGCTCGCCACTGCCGCCGGCGCGCAGACCCGTGTCACCGCTGCGGACGGCGGTCCTACGATCGACAACTGGCAAAACGGCACCGGCGAACTGGTCTGGAAGAACGGCACGAATGAACTGTGCTGGCGCGATGCCAACTGGACGCCTGCTACGGCTGCCGCTGGTTGCGACGGTGCTCTGGTTCCTGCTGCTCCGGCCGCTGTTGCTCCGACCCCTGGCGCTCCGGTTGCTCCGGCCGCACCGCAAGTCGCCGCCAACAAGGTGACCTTCGCTGCTGACGCCTTCTTCGACTTCGACAAGTCGGTTCTGAAGCCTGAAGGTCGCGCCAAGCTGACCGATCTGGTCGAGAAGATCCGTGGTGTGAACCTCGAAGTCATCATCGCTGTGGGCCATACCGACTCGATCGGTACGGACGCCTACAACCAGCGTCTGTCGGTGCGTCGCGCCGAAGCCGTCAAGGCCTTCCTGGTCTCGAAGGGCATCGAACGCAACCGCGTCTACACCGAAGGCAAGGGCGAGAAGCAGCCAGTGGCTGACAACCGCACCAAGGAAGGCCGCGCCAAGAACCGTCGCGTGGAAATCGAAGTGGTTGGCACCCGCGCCAACTGATCGATCGATTCCATCGACCATGAAAACCCCGCTCAGGCGGGGTTTTTTTATGGCCGTCGAATTGGCGATTGGCCTTTGCCAAAGCCCATCCGGCGTTTATCGGACATTGCTCGTTTCATAATCTGTGCATGACAGAAAACGTGAATGCCGATCCGGCCGAACTGGCCAAGTTTTCAGAACTCGCGCACCGCTGGTGGGATTTGGAGAGCGAATTCCGCCCGCTGCATGAAATCAATCCTTTGCGACTGGAATGGATTGACGGTATTGCGCCTATTTCGCAGCGCCGTGTGCTCGATATCGGCTGCGGTGGCGGCATCTTGGCCGATTCGATGGCGCGCAAGGGCGCCGACGTGCTGGGCATCGACCTCGCCGGCAAGGCGCTCAAGGTCGCGCAGCTGCACGCGCTCGAGGCAGGTACGCGCGGCGTGAAGTACCAAGAGATCAGCGCCGAGGCGCTGGCCGCGGAGCAGCCGGGCAGTTTCGACGTGGTCACCTGCATGGAAATGCTGGAGCACGTGCCGCAGCCGGCCTCGGTCATCCAGGCCTGCGCCACGCTCGTGAAGCCTGGCGGCTGGGTGTTCTTCTCGACCATCAATCGCAGCCTGAAGTCCTTCATGCTGGCCATCGTGGGCGCCGAGTACGTGCTGGGCATGCTGCCGCGCGGCACGCATGAATATGCAAAGCTCATTCGCCCCAGCGAACTGGCCGGCTACTGCCGTGCTGCCAGCCTGGACCTGCGGCACACCCGCGGCATGGAGCACAACCCGTTGACCCGGCGGTACTGGCTCAGCGGCGATACCAGCGTCAACTACATGTTCGCCACGCAGAAGCCGGCGGAGCCAACAATGCAGGAATCGCAAGGATGATGGGCGCCGAGACGAAAGCCGTGCTGTTCGACCTGGACGGCACGCTGATCGACAGCGCCCCCGATCTCGGTGCCGCGGCCGACAAGATGCGCACCGATCGCGGCCTCGCGTCGTACCCGCTGGAGCGCTATCGGCCCATGGCCGGTGCGGGCGCGCGAGGCATGCTCGGCGTGGCCTTCGGCATCACGCCCGAGTCGCCGGAGTTCGAGGTGCTGCGCGAAGAGTTCTTCGTGACCTACGAGCGCCGCATGCTGCTCAACACGCAGGTGTTCGACGGCATCCAGGTGCTGATCGAGACGCTGCGGGATCAGGGGCTGCTGTGGGGCGTCGTCACGAACAAGTCGATGCGCTTCACCGATCCGCTGACGCGCGCGATTCCGCTGTTCGCCAGCGCGGGCGCGGTGGTGAGCGGCGACACCACGCCCTTCGCGAAACCGCACCCGGAGCCGCTGCACGAGGCCGCTCGCCGGCTTGGCGTGGCGTCCGAGGCGTGCATCTACGTCGGCGACGACGAGCGAGACATCATTGCGGGCCGCGCCGCCGGCATGAAAACGGTCGCCGCCACCTATGGCTACATGGGTTCCCAGGCCGACGCGGCGCTCTGGAACGCAGATGCTTCAATCTCTTCACCCCTTGAGCTCTTGAAGTTGCTCAATAGCGCCTAAAATGAGTCGCTTGGGGCTGCACTGGTTTCGACGTGGGTTCGGAATCGCAGCGGGGCATGTCGAGCTGAATGCGCTCGTAAAACAGATTCAAACAAACTAACTGCAAACGACGAACGTTTCGCACTCGCTGCTTAATTGCCAGTGAGCCTTGCAACAGTTGGCCGATGGGCTGGGCAAGGGGGTCTGGAGCAATCCTGACCTCCCGGCTGCAAGGATAATTACATGGGCTGGCTCCGATCCGGGTACCTTGGGTCGGGGCAAGAAAATAGGGTGCTGGCGTCCGGTGTAGCGTGTGACTGCGCGACTCCGGAAGCGAGACTTAAATCAGATCACTAAACATGTAGAACTGCGCGATGAAGGCTTGCGGACGGGGGTTCAAATCCCCCCAGCTCCACCACCATCTAGGACGGTCGACGTCAGCTGCAAACGCTGGCGCTTGACCTGAAACTCGGACCCTGTCGCGAACCGCTGGCAGGGTCTTTTTTCGTTTCTCTGTTCCATGCCGCGGCGATAAGGCACGTCAGAGTCGCCCGTACCGGGCCGTTCCTTGGCTCAGGGCGAGCTTTGGCCCCATCGGGCGCTGCGCAGTGCCCGGAGATTGCGGCTCAGCAGTTCTTCAGTTGCACTGGAACAGGACACCCTGTTCCGCAGGCGCCTTGCCGAGCCAGCGCGGTGACTTGCTTCTTGCGTCGCAGTAGTCCGAGGCCTGTACGTAGGTCATGGCGCGCAGGACGCCTTCGCGCACCTGTGTCACTTGGTTGGGAGGAGTCGAGCAGCCGGCCAGGACCAGGAGGGCAAGCGGAAGCAGTGTGCGCCAATTCATCGGGGCATTCTAAGACCGGGCATCGTTCGAACTGCGCTGGCGCCCCGGGTAGAGATACTTGAAGTAGTGGCCCGAATTGCCGAACAGCCGCCCTGCGAGCAGCACCGGATCCTCGTGCCTGTGCTTCTCGTAGAGCACCGGTCCCCAGATGATGAAGCCGTCGATGCTCAGGCTTCCTGGCGCCGGCTCGATCGCCTTCCACGCGTGAGCGAATTTCGAGATCCAGGCCAGCGCTTCCTTGAGCGCAAGGTTGGGTGGCGCAGTGGTTTCCTCGGCTTCGGGCATGGCGAACAACATCCTTGTTGAAAGACTGTACAAATATACAGTAAACTGGGCGCATGGAAAAAATGCCTGCCACGCTCTGGATCGCTGCCTGCGCGCACCGGCTGCAGCAGCGCTGGCACACGGTGGATGTGCTCGAACTCGAAGAAGTCGCGCGCGACCTGTGGCGCGACGACCGGTTACGCGCCATGTGGCCCGAAGAGGCCGCCGCCGACTGGCTGCGGCCCATCACCTCCAGCAGTTCCACCACCACTTGCGGCACCACTTCGGTCGCTAATTGCACCATCGCCTCGAATTTCTCCTTGACGGGTAAGCCGTCCCCCGCTGGTCAACCTGTGCGGGGGCCTTGACGCGCGCCACGCCGATAGGCTTTTGAAGCCCAGCCACACGGCTGGGCTTTTTTTGCCTTGCACGCGGCTGTCCTTCGCTGCCCCGCACGGCCCCGCTTTTTTTTGCCCGGACGCAACGCTATAGTCGGCCAGCGCTGTCACGTTGCACTCGCTGCAAGCATCTGCCGCTACACAAGGCAAGGCGTCTTGCCTGCCAGATCCCGAACAAGGACACCCGTGCCGGATTCCCTGACCTCCACGTTGACCCGTTACTACGACGAGGTGCCCTACGAGTCGCACCCGTTCCCTCAGTCGGCGATGGAGCACCTGGAAGCGCTGGCCTACCTCTTCGGACTCGACGCCCCCGACCCATCCAAAGCCCGCGTGCTCGAGCTGGGATGCGCCGCAGGCGGCAACCTGATTCCTTTCGCGGCGCGCCACCCCGAAGCCCGCGCCGTCGGTGTCGACCTGTCGCCGGTGCAGGTGGCGCAGGGCGTGGCGGCCATCGAGCGCGCGGGGCTGTCGAACATCGAGCTCAAGGCCTTCGACATTTCGCAGATCGACGCCTCGTTCGGCCAGTTCGACTACATCGTCTGCCATGGCGTGTACAGCTGGGTGCCCGGCCCGGTGCAGGAGGCGATCCTGCGCATCTGCGCGCAGAACCTCGCGCCCAACGGGGTGGCCTACGTGAGCTACAACGTCTACCCGGGCTGGAAGGCGCGCGAGATCGTGCGCGACGCCATGATCCTGCGCGGCGGGCCGCGCGACACGCCCGAGGAAAAGCTCTCCTACGCGCGCGGCATGCTCGAATTTCTCGAGCAGTCGGCCCGCGCCGACAGCGTGCTGAAGAAGACGCTCGACGAGACCATGCCGATCGTGCGCAGCGCCAACAGCGCCTACCTGCTGCACGAGTTCCTCGAGCCCTGCAACGCGCCGTGCTACTTCAAGGAGTTCGTCGCGCGCGCCGATGCGCAGGGCCTGGCCTATCTGTGCGACGCCGAGCCCTCGACCATGTTCGTGCAGAACTACGGCGAGAAGGTGCACGGCCCGCTGCTGCGCGAGTGCGGCGGCAGCCAGATCCTCATGGAGCAGTACCTCGACTTCCTGGTCAATCGCACCTTCCGCCAGACGGTGCTGGTGAAGCAGACGAATGCCGCCGGCATCCGCTACCGGCTCGATCCGGCACGCATCCGCGAGCTCGAGTTCGCGGGCCTGTTCTCCGCCGAAGGCGGCGGCGCGCTCACGCTCGACGCGCGCGAGCAGCCTTGCCATGCCATCCGTGGCCTCAAGGTCACGCTGCGGCTGCCGGTGCACAAGGCCGTGGCCGGCCTGCTCGAAGCGAACTACCCCGCATCGATGTCGCCGCGGGCGTTGATCGAAGGCGCGTCGAAGCTCACGGACCAGCCCCCGGCCGCCGTCGAGCCCGTGGTGATGGCGATGCTGGAGGAACTGCTGATCCTCGGCGCCTTGCGCATCCGCCGCACGCCGGTGCCCGCGGTCGCCGCGGTGTCCGAGCAGCCCCGCGCCTTGCCTGCCGTGCGCTCGTCTTCCGCCCTGCGCGCAGGGGCAGGCCACAGCGCGGGCGAGGCCTTCAGCATCTGCAACCAGTGGCATGAGTCGGTCGTGCTGTCGCTGCTCGAGCGCAGCCTGCTGCCGCTGCTGGACGGCACGCATTCGCACGAGGCGCTCGCCGAGCATCTCGAGGGCGAAGTGCGCAGCGACCGCCTGCGCTTCGTGAAGGACGACAAGCCGCTGACCGAGCCGTCGGCGGTGAAGGAATTTTCCCGCCAGCAGGTCGCGCTGGCACTGGCGAGCCTGCGGCGCAAGGCGCTGCTCACGGCCTGAACTTCACGGCCAAAACTTCAAGGCCCTCAAGCCCTTCCAGACGACATCCCCGCACCCGCTTCTTCATCGCACCCACAGAGGAGACTTTCAGATGCAACAGATCCAATGGACACCCAAGCTGCGCACCGCCATGGCGGCGGTGCTCGCGCTGGCCGCCGGCGCGTCGAATGCCGCGTCGCAGGCGCCGGTCGCGGCCGAGCACGGCATGGTCGTGAGCGCGCAGCACCTGGCCAGCAAGGTCGGCGTCGACGTGCTCAAGCGCGGCGGCAATGCCGTCGACGCGGCCGTGGCCGTGGGCTATGCGCTGGCGGTGGTGTACCCCGCCGCGGGCAACCTCGGCGGCGGCGGCTTCATGACCGTGCAGCTGGCCGACGGACGCAAGACCTTCCTCGACTTCCGCGAGAAGGCGCCGCTGGCCGCCACGGCCAACATGTACCTCGACAAGGACGGCAACGTCGTCAAGGGCCTGAGCACCAACGGCCACCTGGCCGTGGGCGTGCCCGGCTCGGTCTCGGGCATGGAATACGCACGCGAGAAGTACGGCACCATGAAGCGCGCCGACCTCATCGCGCCCTCGATCCAGCTGGCCGAAAAGGGCTTCGCGCTGGAGCAGGGCGACATCGACATGCTCTGGACCTCCACCGCCGACTTCCAGAAGGACGCCGTCTCCGGCGCCATCTTCCTGAACAAGGGCGAGCCCTTCCAGGTCGGCCAGAAGCTGGTGCAGAAAGACCTCGGCAAGACGCTGCGCACCATCAGCAAGAACGGCCCCGACGGCTTCTACAAGGGCTGGGTGGGCGATGCCATCGTGGCGTCGAGCCAGGCCGGCAAGGGCATCATCACGCAGGCCGACCTCGACCAGTACAAGACGCGTGAACTCGCGCCGGTGGAGTGCGACTACCGCGGCTACCGCGTGGTGTCGGCACCGCCGCCCAGTTCGGGCGGCGTGATCATCTGCGAGATGCTCAACATCCTCGAGGGCTATCCGCTCAAGGACCTGGGCTTTCGCTCGGCCCAGTCGGTGCACTACCAAATCGAAGCCATGCGCCACGCCTACGTGGACCGCAACAGCTACCTGGGCGACCCCGACTTCGTGAAGAACCCGCTCGACCGCCTGCTCGACAAGGGCTATGCCGAGAAGATCCGCGCGGCCATCGACCCGAAGAAGGCCGGCGTCTCCAAGGACATCAAGCCCGGCGTGGCGCCGCATGAAGGCAGCAACACCACCCACTACTCGATCACCGACCAGTGGGGCAATGCCGTCTCCGTGACCTACACGCTGAACGACTGGTTCGGCGCCAAGGTCACGGCCGCCAAGACAGGCGTGCTGCTGAACAACGAGATGGACGACTTCACCTCGAAGATCGGCGTGCCCAACATGTACGGCCTGGTGCAGGGCGAGGCCAACGCCATCGCCCCGGGCAAGCGCCCGCTGAGCTCGATGAGCCCGACCATCGTCTCCAGGGACGGCAAGCCGGTGTTCGTGGTCGGCACGCCGGGCGGCAGCCGCATCATCACGGCCGTGCTGCATACCATCCTGAACGTGGTCGACTACGGCATGAACGTGCAGGAAGCTGTCGACGCGCCGCGTTTCCACCAGCAATGGCTGCCAGATGTCACCAACGTCGAGACCTTCGCGATCAGCCCCGACACGCGCAAGATCCTGACCGACATGGGCCACAACCTCGGTGTGCCGCAACCGGCCAACCACCTGGCCGCCATCATCGTGGGCGCACCCGCGCTGGGCGGCAAGCCGGTGGGCAACAACCGCTTCTACGGCGCCAACGACCCGCGCCGCAACACCGGCCTGGCGGCAGGCTACTGATCCTGCGGCACACTAGAAGGCGGTCGTGCCCTTGGCGGCGCGGCCGCTTTTTTCATTTCCCATGCATCTGCAAGACATCCTCTATACCCAGGGCTTCGGCACGCGCCGCGTGTGCGCGGGCCTTGCCCAGCAGGGCCACGTGACCATCGACGGCCAGGCCGTGACCGACCCGTTCGCCGACCTCGACCCCGAAGGCCTGCTCTACACCGTGCAGGGCACGCCGTGGGCGTACCACGAGAAGGCCTACCTGATGCTGCACAAGCCGGCCGGCACCGAGTGCTCGCAGAAGCCCTCGACCTACCCGAGCATCTACACGCTGCTGCCGTCGCCGCTGCGGCTGCGGCCCAACAAGGGCGCGGTGCAGGGCGTGCAGGCCATCGGCCGGCTCGACCAGGACACCACCGGGCTGCTGCTGCTGACCGACGACGGCCAGTTCATCCACAAGATGGGCTCGCCCAAGCACCACGTGCCCAAGGTCTACGAGGTGACGGCCAAGCACCCCATCGACGAGGCGCAGATCGCCAAGCTGCTGGCCGGCGTGGTGCTCGACGACGACCCCAAGCCCGTGCGCGCCGCCGCCTGCGAGTCCGACAGCCCGCTGCACCTGCGGCTCACGCTGACCGAGGGCAAGTACCACCAGGTCAAGCGCATGCTGGCCGCGGTCGGCAACCGGGTCGAAGGGCTGCACCGCTCGCGCATCGGCGACCTGGCGCTGCCGGCCGAGCTGGCGCCGGGACAGTGGCGCTGGCTGACCGCCGACGAGGTTGCGGGCCTGCGGGCCCCTGCCAAACCCGCCAAACCCCCTAAATAAGCGCGAGAAAGAGCCCCCGGACGGTCAGCCAGTCTTAAGGCTCGACCGTTAATCTCGCCAAGCTCTCTCCCGGAACCTCCCCTTGCGACTTTCTGCCCGACCGAACGGCCGCCTTGCGGCCTTCCTGCTTGCCTGTTTTGCGGCCTTTTCGGTACATGCGACGGCCGCCGCCGCCGCCCCGGCCGAACCCCCTCCGATCTTCGTGCTCAACTCGCTGGACGCCAGCGTGAGCGTGATCAACCCGGTCGACTGGACGGAAAAGCAGCGCATCGCCACCGGCAAGGAGCCGCACCACCTCTACATGACGCCCGACGAGAAGTCGGTCATCGTGGCCAATTCGGCGGGCGACTCGCTGACCTTCCTGAACCCCAAGACGGCCGAAGTGCAGCGCGTGGTCTACGGCATCATCGATCCGTACCAGCTGCAGTTCTCGCGCGACATGAAGTGGTTCGTCACGGCGGGCAACCGCCTGAACCACGTCGACGTGTACCGTTGGGACGGCAAGGACCTGAAGCTGGCCAAGCGCATCGCCACCGGCAAGACGCCCAGCCACATCTGGATCGACAACACCAGCACCATCGCCTACGTGACCATGCAGGACAGCGACGAGATGATCGCCGTCGACCTGCCCACGCAGACCGTGAAGTGGCGCACCGCCACCGGCCCGATGCCGGCGGACATCTTCGGCACGCACAACGACAAGACCCTGCTGGTCGGCCTGACCGGCGGCGACGGCGTGCAGGTGTATGACGTGGCCGGCGCCGAGCCCAAGCTGGTCGGCAAGATCCCTACCGGCAAGGGCGCCCACGCGTTCCGCTCGGCCGGCGACGGCAAGACGGTGTTCGTGAGCAACCGCGTGGCCAACACCATCAGCCGCATCGACCTGAGCACGCTCAAGGTGGTGGCCAACTACGCCGTGCCCGGCGGCCCCGACTGCATGGACGTGTCGGCCGACGGCAAGACGCTGTACGTGACCTCGCGCTGGGCCAAGAAGCTCACGGTGGTGGACCTCGTGGCCCAGAAGGTCGTGCGCCAGGTCAACGTCGGCCGTTCGCCGCACGGCGTCTGGACCCTGGACCATGGCAAGCGCACGTAAGAGCGCCGGCGCGGCGCTCGCGCTGCTGCTGGCTGGCAGCGTCATGCCCGGCGCCTGGGCGGCGCAGGGCGCGGCCAGCTGCGAAAAGCCGGTCTACCTGACCCTCGACACCGGCCACATGGGCATCGCCCCGCTGGTGGCCGACGTGCTCAAGCGCCAGAACGTGCGCGTCACCTTCTTTGCCGCCGCCGAGCGCACCCAGACCGACGGCGACAGCCTCGACGACCATTGGACCGCCTGGTGGAAGGCGAGGGCGGCCGAAGGCAACGAGTTCGGCTCGCACACCTACGACCACGCCTACTGGCGCGCCGACGTCAAGGGCACGCCGCCGAGCTTTCGCATCAAGCCGTCGGCCGGGCCGCAGGACGGCAAGGAATCGACCTGGACCGCAGCCGAGTACTGCGCCAACATCCGCAAGTCGTCCGACCGGCTGGCCGCCATCACCGGCAAGAAGCCGCTGCCGCTGTACCGCGCGCCGGGCGGCAAGACCTCTCCCGCGCTGCTGGCCGCCGCCGAGGGCTGCGGCTACAAGTACGTCGGCTGGGCGCCTGCTGGTTTCCTCGGCGACGAACTGCCGAGCGAGAAATTCAGCAACGCCAGGCTGCTCACGCAGGCACTCGACACCATCCGCCCCGGCGACATCCTGCTCGCGCACCTGGGCATCTGGTCGCGCAAGGACCCGTGGGCGCCGGCCAACCTCGAGCCGCTGATCGTCGGCCTCAAGGCCAAGGGCTTCTGCTTCGAGACCCTGCGCCAGCACCCCGATTTCCGCGCCTGGATCGCATCCCATCCCTGAGGCTTGTGTCGTGATCGACTGGTTGACGGACATCTTTTCGGCCATGCAAGGCTGGTTCTTCGAAACCGTGGTGCAACCGCTGGTCTTCGCGGTGGGCCTGGGCGGCTGGACCGAGGACGCCTTCGACGCCACCGGCTGGCTGCTGGTCGGCGCCATCCAGATCGTGGTGCTGATCGCGGTCATCGGCCCGCTGCAGCGCTGGCGCTCGGTGGAACCGGTGGTCGACCGGCACGCCATCCGCATCGACGTGCTCTACACGCTGATCCACCGGCTCGGCCTGTTCCGGCTGGCCATCTTCTTCACGCTGCAGCCCTTCTTCGACGACGCCATGGGCGGCCTGCGCACGGCGGGGTGGGGCACCTTCCACCTCGACGAGGTGTGGCCCGGCGTGACCGACGTGCCAGTGCTCGCCTTTGCCATCTACCTGGTGGTGCTCGACTTCGTCGGCTACTGGATCCACCGCGGCCAGCACCAGTTCAACTGGTGGTGGGGGCTGCATTCGCTGCACCACTCGCAGCGCCAGATGACCATGTGGAGCGACGACCGCAACCACCTGCTGGACGACATCGTGCACGACACGCTGATCGTGGTCGTGGCGCAGCTCATCGGCGTGGCGCCGGGGCAGTTCATCGCCTTCGTCGCGTTCACGCAGCTCAGCGAGAGCCTGCAGCACGCCAACCTGCGGCTGAGCTTCGGCGGCCTTGGCGAGCGGCTGTGGATCAGCCCGCGCTTCCACCGGCTGCACCACAGCATCGGCCTGGGCCACGAGTCGAACGGCAAGAGCACGCTCGGCGGCCACAACTTCGGCGTGCTGCTGCCGTGGTGGGACATGATGTTCGGCACCGCCAACTTCGAGAACCGCTACGACCCCACGGGCATCCGCGACCAGGTCGAACCCGGCGGCGACGGCCGCGTGCGCGAGTACGGGCGCGGCTTCTGGGCGCAGCAGTGGCTCGGCCTGAAGCGAATGGTCGGTCGCGGCTGAGGGGCTCCGGCCCCTGACAGCCTCGCCCGAGGCGTTATCCTCGCTGCCTCATGCGCCTGCTCCTCGACTCCTTCTGGCGCGCGGTCGCGTATTGCATGCTGCCGCGCGTGATCGTGCTGTCGCTCCTGCCGTTGGGCCTGATGGTGGTGCTGGCCGCCGGGCTCGGGTACTTCTTCTGGGATGGCGCGGTGGCCTGGACGCACGGCGCACTCGACGCCTGGCCGCTGCTCTCGAGCTTCTGGGCCTGGATCGGCCGTCTGTTCTCCGGCGACATCACGAGCGTGCTCGCGCCGATGGTCGTGGTGCTGGCGGCCACGCCGCTGATCGTGGTGATCTGCCTGCTCATCGTGGCCGGCTTCATGGCGCCGGCGCTCACCAAGCTGGTGGCCGAACGGCGCTTTCCCTCGCTCGAGCAGAAGAAGGGCGCCTCTTTCTTCGGCAGCGTGATGCGCTCGCTCGGCGTCACGGTGCTGGCACTGGTTGCACTGGTGGTGTCGATGCCGCTGTGGCTCATTCCGCCGCTGGTGCTCATTCTTCCGCCGCTGATCTGGGGCTGGCTAACCTACCGCGTGATGAGCTTCGACGCGCTGGCAGAGCATGCCAACCCCGAGGAGCGCGCCGCGCTGATTCGCGCGCACCGTGTGCCGCTCTTGTGCGTCGGCGTGCTGTGCGGCTACCTGGGCGCCGCGCCGAGCATCGTCTGGGCGTCGGGGTTGCTGTTTGCCGCCGCCTTCTTCGTGCTGGTGCCGATCGCCATCTGGATCTACACACTGGTCTTCGCCTTCTCGGCGCTCTGGTTCGCCCACTACTGCCTCGACGCGCTCGCGCAACTGCGCGCGCAGCGCGCGGCGGCCGCGGCGTCGGGCGCGGCCGGCATGCCGGCCCTGGAGGCCGCGCAGACCGCGCAAGCCAACCGGGCCGCTCTTTCTCAATGGGGTTCACCATGACACGCGCATTCGGTCTCATCGTCGTCGGCGACGAGATTCTTTCCGGCAAGCGGGCCGACAAGCACATGGCCAAGGTCATCGAGCTGCTCGCCGCGCGCGGCCTGCAGCTGAGTTGGGCCGAGTACGTCGGCGACGAGCCGGCGCGCATCACCGCCGCGCTTGCCCGCGCCTTCGCCTCGGGCGACATCGTCTTCTCGACCGGCGGCATCGGTGCCACGCCCGACGACCACACCCGCCAGTGCGCGGCCAAGGCGCTGGGCGTGCCGCTCGCGCTGCACCCCGAGGCCGAGCTGCTGATCCGCGAGCGCATGCAGGACACGGCGCGCGAGCAGGGCGTGCCCTACGAGCCCGACCGGTCGGACAATGTGCACCGGCTCAACATGGGCGTGTTTCCGCAGGGCGCCGCGCTCATTCACAACCCGTACAACAAGATCCCCGGCTTCAGCGTCGGCGACGTGCATTTCGTGCCGGGTTTCCCGGTCATGGCCTGGCCGATGGTCGAGTCCGTGCTCGACGGCCGCTACGCCGATCTTTTCACCCGAAACGCGGTCGCCGAGAAGTCCGTGATCGTTTTCGGTGCCATGGAAGCCACCCTGACCCCGCTGATGCAGGCCATCGAAGACCAGCACGCCGGCATCAAGGTGTTCAGCCTGCCGAGCGTCGATCACCCCGAATATGGCCGTCATATCGAGCTGGGCGTGAAGGGCGACCCCGGTCGGCTCGATGCGGCCTATGCGCAGCTGATCGAAGGCCTGCACGGTTTCGATGCGAAGCTTGGCCCTGAATTGGTGCGTTAATTTCAATCGCACCAAAATAGGGAATTACTGCCTTTATTTGGGGTTTGCGGCGTTCACCAAAGCCTCATCGCCTGAGGTGACAATGGCACAGAAACTGCATCCCTCGTCCCCGTATTCCTAACCACCATCCAACTCAGGAGAAACTGATGGCAAAGACCGTCGCCGATGTACTCAAGCTCGTCAAGGAAAACGAGGTCAAGTTCGTCGACTTCCGCTTCACCGACACCCGCGGCAAAGAGCAGCACGTGACCGTGCCCGTGTCTCATTTCGATGAAGACAAATTCACCTCGGGCCACGCATTCGACGGCTCGTCCATCGCCGGCTGGAAGGGGATCGAAGCTTCGGACATGCAGCTCATGCCCGACCCGAATACCGCGAACATCGATCCGTTCTTCGAAGAGACGACGATGATCCTGACCTGCGACGTCATCGACCCCGCCGACGGCAAGGCCTACGAGCGCGACCCGCGTTCGCTCGCCAAGCGCGCGGAAGCCTACATGAAGGCTTCGGGCCTGGGCGACACCGCTTTCTTCGGTCCGGAACCCGAATTCTTCGTGTTCGACGGCGTTCGCTGGAAGAACGACATGTCGGGCTGCTTCGTGAAGATCGACTCCGAAGAAGCCTCGTGGAACACCGACAAGGAATACGAACACGGCAACACCGGCCATCGTCCGGCGGTCAAGGGCGGCTACTTCCCGGTTCCCCCGGTCGACAGCTTCCAGGACATGCGTTCGGAAATGTGCCTGGTGCTCGAATCGCTCGGCATCCCGGTCGAAGTGCATCACCATGAAGTGGCCAACGCCGGCCAGATGGAACTCGGCACCAAGTTCAGCACGCTGGTCCAGCGCGCCGACTGGGTCCAGTTGCAGAAGTACGTGATCCACAACGTGGCCCACGCCTACGGCAAGACCGCCACCTTCATGCCCAAGCCCATCGTCGGCGACAACGGCTCCGGCATGCACGTGCACCAGTCGGTCTGGAAGGACGGCAAGAACCTGTTCGCAGGCGACGGCTACGCCGGCCTGAGCGACTTCGCTCTGCACTACATCGGCGGCATCATCAAGCACGCACGTGCCCTGAACGCCATCACGAACCCCGGCACCAACAGCTACAAGCGCCTGGTCCCCGGCTTCGAAGCCCCGGTGAAGCTGGCCTACTCGGCCAAGAACCGCTCGGCCTCGATCCGCATTCCGTTCGTGGCCAACCCCAAGGGCCGCCGCGTCGAAGCGCGCTTCCCCGATCCGCTGATGAACCCGTACCTGGGCTTCGCCGCGCTGCTGATGGCCGGCCTCGACGGCGTGGAAAACAAGATCCATCCGGGCGAAGCCGCCAGCAAGGACCTGTACCACCTGCCGCCGGAAGAAGACGCGCTGATCCCGACCGTGTGCCACAGCCTCGACCAGGCCCTGGAATACCTGGACAAGGACCGTGCGTTCCTGACCAAGGGCGGCGTGTTCACCGATGCCTACATCGACGCGTACATCGAACTGAAGATGCAGGAAGTCACGCGCTTCCGCATGGCGACGCACCCCGTCGAGTTCGACATGTACTACTCGCTGTAATCGCCACGGCGACGCAGCCATTCCCCTCGGCCTTCCGAGGGGATGTAAGTCGAAAGGACGGCCTCGGCCGTCCTTTTTCATGGGGGCGGAACATCTTGTCACCAGTGGCGTCGAATTGCACGAAAATGCGCCTTTGTCGCGCCATCCACCCGATACACATGAAGACTGCTTCTCTCATTTTCCTGGCCGCATCCCTGATCGCGCTGCCGGCGCTCGCGCAAGAACGCGTCTGGCGCTGCGGCAACGAATACACCAACAACGCCTCCGTGGCCCAGCAAAAGGGCTGCAAGCTGCTCGAAGGCGGCAACGTGACGGTCGTGCAAGGCACCAAGCCTTCGGGCGGCGGCTCCGCATCGTCGTCGGGCTCTTCCGCGGCGCGTGCGCCGGCCGGCAGCCCGCGCGTCGAAGGCGTCGACCAGCGTGCCCGCGACGGCGAGGCGCGCTCGGTGCTCGAGTCCGAGCTCAAGAAGGCCGAGTCGCGCCAGGCCGAGCTGCAGAAGGAATACAACAACGGCGAGCCCGAGAAGCAGGGCAGCGAAGGCAAGAACTACCAGAAGTACCTGGACCGTGTTGCCGAAATGAAGGCCGAGCTGGCGCGCAACGAGAGCGACATCGCCGGCATCCGCCGCGAAATCGGCCGCCTGCCCGTCAAGCAGCCCCAATAACATGGTGTTCGGGAAGAAGGCGAACGGCGCCAACCTGCGCTTCCAGTCCTTCGACCTGCTGTCCACGCTGATCGCGGTGGTCAACAGCGACGGCTCCGTGCTGTTTGCCAATGCAGGTCTCGAAGACGCACTGGGCACTTCGCGGCGCACGCTCGAGGGTTCCCAGTTCGGCGCATGTTTCCATGAGCCGCAGGTGCTGCGCACGGCCCTCGACGGCGCCAGCAGCAACGACTTTGCAACGCTGCGCTACGAGGCCTTTTTGCGCCGCGTGAACCACGAGCTGATGCCGGTGCAGGTGACGCTGGCGCACGGCGACAAGAAGGGCGAACTCATCATCGAGATGTCGCCGCTGGAGCAGCAGGTGCGCCAGGACCGCGAGGAGCGCCTCATCGACCAGGCGCAGGCCAACAAGGAACTCATCCGCAACCTCGCGCACGAGATCAAGAACCCGCTGGGCGGCATCCGCGGCGCGGCGCAGCTGCTTCAGATGGAGGTCGAGTCGCGCGACCTCATCGAATACACCCAGGTCATCATCCACGAGGCCGACCGGCTGCAGACGCTGGTCGACCGGCTGCTGGCGCCGCACCGGCGCCCGCACGTGGTGGGCGACGTGAACATCCACGAGGTGTGCGAGCGCGTGCGCTCCGTCATCCTCGCGGAGTTCCCGCGCGACCTGCACATCGAGCGCGACTTCGACGTCTCGATCCCCGAGTTTCGCGGCGACCGCGAGCAGCTCATCCAGGCCACGCTGAACATCGCGCACAACGCGGCGCAGGCGCTGGCCGAGCGGCGCGCGGCGGGCGATGCGCAGATCACTTTCAAGACGCGGGTGGCCCGCCAGGTGATCTTCAACAAGCAGTGGTATCGACTGGCACTGGAATTGCATGTCATTGACAATGGACCGGGTGTGCCGGACACG
The DNA here is from genome assembly GCF_900112425.1 of Variovorax sp. OK212. Lineage (GTDB taxonomy): Bacteria > Pseudomonadota > Gammaproteobacteria > Burkholderiales > Burkholderiaceae_C > Variovorax. Next base: position 1,215,746 of record NZ_FOLP01000001.1, read on the forward strand.
ATCAAGGACCGCATCTTCTATCCGCTCGTTTCGGGCAGGGAAGGCGGGACCGGGCTGGGATTGACGCTCGCACAAACTTTTGTGCAACAGCATCACGGCGTGATCGAGTGCGACAGCGTCCCGGGCCGAACCGATTTCAAGATATTGATACCGCTGCCCTAGCGCAGCACCCGGCAACAGAGGAGATGCATGAAGCCGATCTGGATAGTTGATGACGACCAATCGATTCGCTTCGTGCTCGAGAAGGCTCTGCTGCGCGAAGACCTCCCGACACGCAGCTTCACGAACACGCGCGAAGTGCTTGCCGCACTCGAACAGGCCGCCGACGACGAACAGCAGGGGCCGCAGGTCCTGGTGAGCGACATCCGCATGCCCGGCGGCTCCGGGCTCGACCTGCTCGACAAGATCAAGGCCAAGCACCCCGGCCTGCCCGTCATCATCATGACGGCGTTCTCCGACCTCGACAGCGCCGTCTCGGCCTTCCAGGGCGGCGCCTTCGAATACCTGCCCAAGCCCTTCGACCTGCCGCGCGCGGTCGAACTCATCCGCCGCGCCGTCGACGAGAGCCAGCGCGAGGAAGTCGCCGAAGAGCGCATGGTCGCCGCGCCCGAGATGCTCGGCCAGGCCCCCGCCATGCAGGACGTGTTCCGCGCCATCGGCCGACTCTCGCAGAGCAACGTCACGGTGCTCATCACCGGCGAATCGGGCTCGGGCAAGGAACTGGTCGCACGCGCGCTGCACAAGCACTCGCCGCGCGCCAACGGCCCGTTCGTGGCCATCAACACCGCCGCCATTCCGAAGGACCTGCTCGAGAGCGAACTCTTCGGCCATGAGCGCGGCGCCTTCACCGGCGCGCAGACCATGCGCCGCGGCCGCTTCGAGCAGGCCGAGGGCGGCACGCTGTTCCTCGACGAAATCGGCGACATGCCCTTCGACCTGCAGACGCGCCTGCTGCGCGTGCTGAGCGACGGCCATTTCTACCGCGTGGGCGGGCACAACTCGGTCAAGGCCAATGTGCGCGTGATCGCGGCGACCCACCAGGACCTAGAGCAGCGCGTCAAGCTCGGCGGCTTCCGCGAAGACTTGTTCCACCGCCTCAACGTGATCCGCCTGCGCCTGCCGGCATTGCGCGAACGCGGCGAAGACGTGCCCGCGCTCACGCGCCACTTCCTGCAGGTGAGCGCGCGTCAGCTCGGCGTGGAGCCCAAGCGCATTTCCGATGCGGCGCTGGCCAAGCTCGCGGCCTTCAGCTTCCCCGGCAACGTGCGCCAGCTCGAGAACATCTGCCACTGGCTGACGGTGATGGCGCCGGCGCAACTGATCGAAGCCAAGGACCTGCCGCCCGAAGTGATGGCCGGCGGTGCCGAGGTTCATGCGCCCATCCATGCGCCCGAGGCTCTGGCTGCCGCGCCGGTTCCGGCACCGCATCAACCGATGGCCTCGCCGCCGGTGGCGGGCGGCGAAGCGGCGCCTGCCGCGCATGCCGTCGCCGAAACCGCCGAAGCCCACGCGGGCGTCAGCAGCTGGGAGAGCGGCCTCGAGGTCGAGGCCCAGGCGCTGCTGGCGGCCGGCCGCACCGACGTCTGGGACGTGCTCTCGCGCCGCTTCGAGTCGAGGCTGATCCTCACGGCGCTGGCCAACACGCGGGGCCGCCGCATCGAGGCCGCGCAGAAGCTGGGCATCGGGCGCAACACCATCACCCGGAAGATCCAGGAACTCGGCATCGAATGAAAAAGGCCCTCAGGGCCTTTTTTCTTTTGGAGCGCTTCCTTCTTCCTGTCGACCTGCCGACCTGTCGTTCTGTCTATCTGCTGCGCTGCCCCAGCGTCAGCGAGTCGATCTGGAAGTTGCCGCTCTTGTCCCAGAGCCACGTGTCCACGTAGGTGTGCGCGCCCAGCTTGCCCGGGCTGGGCAGCGGCGACGTGGCCTTGATCAGCTCCGCGATCATCGGCGCCACCTCCGGCGCGTGGCTCGGCGTGCGGCTGAAGCCCACGCGGACCACCTTGCCGGTCGCGTCGATGTCGGTCTCGACCACCACCACCGCATACACCAGCGGCGGAATCTTGCCCTTGTAGATGCGGCTGGCGTACTTGTTGTAGATGTGGCGCGCGCCGATCTTGCGGTAGGCCCGCACTGCGGGCGTCTGCGCGGTGATCAGCCGCACGGTGGCCACCTCGCGCCCGCTGCTCGACGCTTCGTCGGCAGGCGATTCCGAAGTGGCCGCCGTACCGCTTTCCGCCTTGTCCGAAGGCTTCAGCAGCGAGCAGGCGGACAGCGCGAGCGCGGCCGCCACCCAAGCGAGGCGGCCTGCGGTGCGGGTGAGCGCGGCCATCGGCTCAGGCGCCCTGGTCGAGGTCGAGCACCACCGGCGCATGGTCGCTCGGCTTTTCCCACTTGCGCGGCACGCGGTCGATGACGCAGCCCTTCACGCGCGGCAGCAGCGGCTGGCTCACCAGGATGTGGTCGATGCGCAGGCCGCGGTTCTTCTGGTAGCCCAGCATGCGGTAGTCCCACCACGAGAAGCTCTTCTCGGGCTGCTCGAACATGCGGAAGCTGTCGGTCAGGCCCAGCTCCAGCAGCGCCTTGAAATGGTTGCGCTCCTCGGTCGTGTGGTGAATGGTTTCCTTCAGGCCCACGGGGTCGAAGCTGTCGCGGTCTTCGGGCGTGACGTTGAAGTCGCCCAGCAGCACCAGGTTCGGGTGCGCGGCCATCTCCTGGCGCACCAGCTCGTGCAGCGCCTCGAGCCACTTCATCTTGTAGGCGAACTTTTCGGAGCCCGGCTCCTGGCCGTTCACGAAGTAGCCGTTGATCACGCGCAGCGGGCCCGTGGGCGTCTCGACCGTGGCCGCGATCACGCGCGACTGCTCGTCGGCAAAGCCGCCGATGTTCTTCACCACGTCGCGCATCGGCGCCAGGCTCAGGATGGCCACGCCGTTGTAGGTCTTCTGGCCGAACACCGCGGCCTCGTAGCCGGCCGACTTGAGCACCTCGAGGGGGAACTTGTCGTCCGTCATCTTGAGCTCCTGCAGGCAGAGCACGTCGACCGGGTTGGCAATGAGCCAGTCGAGCACGTGCTGCAGGCGCGCGGTGAGGGAGTTGACGTTCCAGGTGGCGATTTTCATGGGGCTGTCGGCGTGCCGATCGTTTGGACGGCACTGGTTTCGTTGAGTCGGCGGACAGCTTAGCAAAGGGCCGCGGCCAGCATCCGAAAACCACGGCCCCGTTGCTACGCTTGGTAACCTCGCCTCGGCTTTTTCGGGTCCGACGGCGCGCATTCCGAACGATCTGTCGCGATCCGCGCAAAAGAGGCCTAAAGATTGCATGCATGAGCCCGATCCTGGAGGGATATGGTGCAATTCGTTACCCGCCGCCTGAGCCGGCTCAGCGTTGGCCGCAAGCTGCTGGTCATCTATCTGCTGGACCTGAGTGCCGTCATCTTCATCAGCGGCATCCTGATCAGCGAGAAATTCATCGCGATCGACTTCGGCCGCAAGGAGATGGCCGGCGCGGCCTACATCGACCGCATGCGCGAGACCCTGCTGGCCACCGCCGGCTGGCAGGGCGCCCATGCCGCGCCGCCGCAGGCGCTGGAGCGGCTCGAGCAGCAGTACGGCGACGGCATGCAAAGCGCCGAGCTCAGCCGCCAGTTCAAGGACGCGCTGGCGTCGGTGCAGGAGGCCGGCCCCGCCGGGCGAGAGGCGGCTGCGCGCGCGGCGCTCGAGCAGGGGCGCGCGCTGGTCACGCGCATCGGCAACCAGTCGAACCTGATCCTCGACCCCGACCTCGACAGCTACTACACGATGTCGCTGGTGCTGCTGCGCTTTCCCGAGTTGCTCGAGCTGGGCTCCGACATGGCCGCGCGGCTGCACGCCCCCGGTGCGAAGGCGCTCGCGGCCACCGAGGCGCGCACGCAGTACTTCATCCTGGAAGGGCGCATCGACGCCATCGCGGCCAGCATCAGGAGCGACTACGCGGAGGCCTTCGCCGCCGCCAAGGGGCCGCTGCAGGCACGGCTCGAACCGTCGCGCGCGCGCCTGCTGGCGAGCATCGACGCCTTCCGGCGGGCCTCGCGCAACGTGCTGGAGTCGAGCGACAGCAGCGACAACAGTGGCAACAGCCGCGGCCTGGCCGCGTTCGACACGGCCCAGCAGGCGCTGTTCGGCGAGCTCGACAACGCCTGGTCCGGCGCCATCGGCGAGCTCGACGCCATGCTCACTTCGCGCGAGAAGGGCTTCTTCGCGCGCATGTGGCTGCACCTGGGCACGGCGCTCTTCCTGCTGCTGATGATCCTCACGGCGGTGTTCTACGTGGCGCGCCAGATCTCGCTGCCGCTGCGGCGGCTGTCGGGCGTGGTCGACACGGTGCGCCGCACCAACGACCACAGCCTGCGCGCGCACTGGGACAGCGGCGACGAGATCGGCTCGCTGGTGCTCGGTTTCAACGACATGCTCGCGCAGCTCGACCGCGAGCGCCAGGCGCAGCAGGAGCTTGCGGCCAGCGCCCGCGCGGCCGAGGCGCAGCGCGACCTGGTCGCGGCCATTCCGATTCCGCTGATGGTCACGGCCATTCCGAACCACGAGGTGCTCAACGCCAACCCCAGCGCGCAGGCCTGGCTCGGCGGCGTCACGCGCGACCCGTGGGCGCTGGGCGTGGCGCCCGGCGTGCGCTCGCGCTTCTTCCAGCAGCTGGCCGACCGCGGCGCCGTCGACGAGTTCGAGGTGCGCTGGCTCGGCGGCGCGGAGCCTTCGTGGGCCGTGCTGTCGGCGCGGCGGCTGGTCTACCACGGGCAGGACGCGCTGCTCACGGCCTTCACGCCCATCAACCACCTGAAGCTGATGGAGCAGCGGCTGATGCTCTGGGCCAAGGTGTTCGAGGCCTCGTCCGAAGGCATCCTGATCATCGACGAGCAGCACCGCATCCTCACGGTGAACCGGGCGCTGTGCCGCCTCACGGGCCACGACCTGGCCGACCTGGTCGGCGAGCCGCCCGAGCAGCTCATGAGCGACGACAGCATGCTGTTCGCCGATCTCTGGCCGGTGCTCGACCAGCGCGGCACCTGGCAGGGCGAGGTCAGCGTGCGCCGGCGCAACGGCGACTGCTACCCCGCGTGGCTGGTCGCCAGCGTGGTGCGCGACGGGCCGGAGCGCATCTCGCACTACATCTTCACCTCCATCGACGTGAGCGACCGCAAGCGCAGCGAGGCGCGCATCCGCTTCCTGGCGCACCACGACGTGCTGACCGAGCTGCCCAACCGCTCGCTGTGCATCGAGCGCCTGGGGCTCGCGCTGCAGCAGGCGCAGCGAAAGGGGCAGCGCGTGGGCGTGCTGTTCATCGACCTGGACCGCTTCAAGAACATCAACGACTCGCTCGGCCACCACGTGGGCGACGCGCTGCTGCGCTCGGTGGCCTCCCGCATGAGCCAGGCCGTGCGGCCGGGCGACACCGTGAGCCGGCTCGGCGGCGACGAGTTCGTGGTGGTGCTCAACAACGTGGCCGACGGCGAGGAGATCCTGGCGCTGGTCGAGCGCCGGCTGATCCGGCTGATACGGCAGCCGCACGACATCGACGGCGCCGAGATCCATGTCTCGTGCAGCGTGGGCATCGCGGTCTATCCCGACGACGCGCAGGACATCGACGCCCTCATGCGGCATGCCGACGTGGCGATGTACCAGAGCAAGGCCAGCGGGCGCGACACCGCGCGCTTCTTCACGCCCGAGATGAACGAGCGCGCCCAGCATCGGCTGCAGCGCGAGTCCAGCCTGCGCCACGCCATCGAGCGCAACGAGCTCAGCCTGCACTACCAGCCGCGCATCGACGCCCACGGCGGCGAGCTGATCTGCGTGGAGGCGCTGCTGCGCTGGCAGAGCGCCGAGCTCGGGCAGGTGCCGCCCGCGGAGTTCATCCCCATCGCGGAGGAGTCGGGCCAGATCGTGGCCATCGGCGCCTGGGTCATCGAGCAGGCCTGCGCGCAGCACGCCGCCTGGCGCCGCGACGGGCTGGGCGCGATCCGGGTGTCGATCAACATGTCGGCGCTGCAGCTGCGCGACGGCGACCTGGTCGAGGTGCTGCGCAAGGCGCTCGCCACCCACGGCGTGCCGCCGGGCGACATCGAGATCGAGCTCACCGAATCGACGCTGATGGACGCGGCCGAGCGCACGCTGGCGCAGCTGCATGCGCTGAAGTCGCTGGGCGTGATGCTGTCGATCGACGACTTCGGCACGGGCTACTCGAGCCTGAACTACCTCAACCGCTTTCCCATCGACAAGCTCAAGATCGACCGCTCCTTCGTCCACAACATGCTCGGCGACCCGACCGACATGGCGATCGCGCGGGCCATCATCGGCCTGGGCCACACGCTCGGGCTGCGCGTGGTGGCCGAAGGCGTGGAGCTGCCCGAGGAGGCCGACACGCTGCGCGCGGCCCGCTGCGACGAGCTGCAGGGCTACCTGATCGCCAGGCCGATGCCCGCCGCCCGGCTGGCGGGCTGGATCGAGCAGGAAAGCCGCATGGGTGCGACGGCGGCCTGAGCCTTTTTCCGAAAAACGACACGCCGCTGTCTTCTTTGGGCCGCAGTGCAAGGTGTGCGCCCTTTGTCCGCACCGTAATGGGGCTATGTGCCTCAATTTGGTTCTTCAATCCGGCAGAATGCAAGATCCGCATAACCTTATGCACCGATTTTGAACAAAGGATTGGAATGAAGCACGCATCCGTCGGGGGTTTCCTGGCCCATGTCGCCCAACGCAACCCCGGACAGCCCGAGTACCTGCAGGCCGTGACCGAGGTGATGGAAAGCCTGTGGCCCTACATCGAGCAGCACCCGAAGTACGTGGCCCACAGCCTGCTCGAGCGCCTGGTCGAACCCGAGCGGGTGCTGATGTTCCGTGTGTCCTGGGTGGACGACCACGGCGAGGTGCAGGTCAACCGGGGCTTTCGCATCCAGCACAGCCTGGCCATCGGGCCGTACAAGGGCGGGCTGCGCTTCCATCCGTCGGTGAACCTGTCGATCCTCAAGTTCCTGGCGTTCGAGCAGACCCTGAAGAACTCGCTGACCACGCTGCCCATGGGCGGCGGCAAGGGCGGCGCCGACTTCGACCCCAAGGGCAAGAGCCAGGGCGAGGTGATGCGCTTCTGCCAGGCCTTCGTGAGCGAACTGTTCCGCCACATCGGCTCCGACACCGACGTGCCCGCGGGCGACGTGGGCGTGGGCGGGCGCGAAATCGGCTTCATGGCCGGCATGGTCAAGAAGCTCACCAACCGCGCCGACTGCGTGTTCACCGGCAAGGGCCTGAGCTTCGGCGGCTCGCTGATCCGCCCCGAGGCCACGGGCTACGGCAACGTCTACTTCGCGCAGGAAATGCTCAAGCGCAAGGGCATCGGCTTCGAAGGCCTGCGCGTGAGCGTCTCGGGCGCGGGCAACGTGGCGCAGTACACGGTCGAGAAGGCCATGGCGCTGGGCGCGAAGGTGGTCACGGTGTCCGACTCCAGCGGCACCGTGATCGACGAGGACGGCTTCACGCCCGAGAAGCTCGCCGTGTTGATGGACGTGAAGAACCACCTCTACGGCCGCGTGAGCGACTACGCCGAACGCACCGGCGCGCGCTTCGTGGCCGGCGCGACGCCGTGGCATGTGAAGGTCGACGTGGCGCTGCCGAGCGCCACGCAGAACGAGCTCAACGAGGAAGACGCGCGCACGCTGGTGAAGAACGGCGTGGTCTGCGTGGCCGAAGGCGCCAACATGCCCTCGACCATGGAAGCCGTGAAGGTGTTCGAAGCCAATGGCGTGCTGTATGCGCCGGGCAAGGCGAGCAACGCGGGCGGCGTTGCCACCTCGGGCCTGGAGATGAGCCAGAACGCGGCGCGCCTGTCGTGGACGCGCGAGGAAGTCGACGGCCGGCTGCTGCAGATCATGCAGGGCATCCATGCCTCGTGCATGCACTACGGCGAAGGCAAGGACAAGCGCGTGAGCTACGTCGACGGCGCGAACATCGCGGGCTTCGTGCGCGTGGCCGACGCGATGCTGGCGCAGGGCGTCGTCTGACGGCGCCTGTTCGCGCAGCGCCCGCTCAGAGTTCGATGAATGCCGAGGTGGCCTTGTTCAAGGCCAGCTGGCCTTTCACGGTGATCGATTCGACCTGGGCCAGCTGACGGATCGCGCGCGACTCGTGCGCGCGGTCCGACGGGGGAATGAAGGCCGTCACCAGCTGCGCCGCACGCAGCACGCGCAGCCTGTCGATGTCCGCTGGCGTGTGGACGACGTATGGCAATCTCTGCTCGGCGATGGTCCGAAGAAACTCCATGGACATGGGCCGTCTCCTTGGGTTTGAGGGCGTGAAGGACATTGTGCGCACAAACAATTAGCGCTGTCCAAACGCCGCCTAGACCCTGCGCGGCGCATGCCTTTCACACGCTTGTACCGAAGTTTTCATCTGCCGTCCGGTAGATCGGCGAGGTGCCGGTTTGTTTGCGGATCAGCTGCGTGCCGTGGCCGGCCAGGCGGTGGTGCCGGGCAGCAGGATGTGCCAGTACGCAGGGTCGATGCCCTCGAAGGTGGCGCGGTAGCGATCGGCGCGCCGGTCTTCACCGGTCACGTCGCGGATCACGATGGCGTCGATGCGTTGCGGGTGCGCGCGAAACGCCTGCGCATAAATTTCCGGATCGGCTTCGCCCGAGTCGCCCACCAGCACGAAGCGGCGCTGCGGAAACTCGGCCAGCAGCCGCTCGATCACGCCGAGCTTGTGCGTGCGCGAATCCTCGTCGCCCGGTACCAGCGTGCGCCATGTGGTGCTCTCGCGCAGGTGCATGCTGCCCGCGGGAAAGCCGGCGCTGCGAATGAAGTCCGACAGCGGCGGATACAGCTGGATCGGGCTTGCCGACACATAGTGAAAGCGCGTCTCGGGCGCCTTCGCCAGTTCGCGGTACCAGCCCGCCATGCGAGGCGCCGCCTCGAAGCGGCGCGAGAAGGTGTTGAGCAGCATCTCGCGCCGGTCGCGCACCTGCGTGTGCTTGATGGTGTCGTCGATGTCCGAGATCACCGACACGCCCTGCGCGGGCACGATCAGCGCCTGGCCGCGGAAGCGGTGCAGCAGCTCGCCCGGGCCCGTGACGCCATGGAACTGCACCCATTGCCCGGGCGCCGTAGAAGAGATGGAGGAGATTGAGGCGATGGACAGCAGCGGTGCATGCGGTGCATCGATGACGATGCGCAGGTTGCAGCGCCCGTCCTTGCCCGAGGGCGGCATCGTGATGCGCGTGGGGCTGCCGTCGACATCGATGCCGATGACCTTGTCTTCTTCCGACTCCGCATGGAACAGCGCCGTGCGCTGGTTGAAGCGCAGCCGCGCGGCGGGCGAGAGCTTCTTCAGGTTCAGGCCGAGGTAGCGCGCCAGCGCGGTGTTCAGGCCCCAGCGGTGCTCGCGCTCGAAGATCCATGCGTGAACGTCGAGCTCGAGGCGCCCGTCGGCCGTGGGGCGCGCCGTGCCGGTCATGAAGAGCGCTTCTTCGTCGGGCTCCAGCGCCTCGGGGGCGGCCTGCACGGCGCGCAGCGGCGCCAGGCCGGCGAACAGCGCCACGCCCACGCCCACACCCGCCACCACGGACCGTCGCCGCAGCGGCGGGGCGGGCGGGTGGTGCGGGCGGTCGGGGTTCATTCCTGGGCGGTGGACGCGGCGCGCTCGTAGGTCACGAAGCTGAAGCCGATGCCTTCCTTGGCCGAGACATGCGACTCGCGCTGCGTTTCGCGCCAGGCGGCGGGGTCGAGCTCAGGCGCGTAGGCATCGCCTTCGTAGTCGCGCTCGAGCACGGTGACGACGGCGCGTTGCGCGAGCGGCTCGGCCTCGGCATAGATCTGCGCGCCGCCGATGACCCACACCTCCTGGAGCGCCGGTTGCGCGCAGGACGCGAACGCCTCCTGCAGGCTGCCCACGCGCTGTGCGCCTTCGGCCTGCCAGTCGGCCTGGCGCGTCACCACGATGTTCTGGCGGCCCGGCAGCGGCCGGAAGCGCGGCGGCAGCGAGTCCCAGGTCTTGCGGCCCATGACCACGGGCGCGCCGGCGGTCTGCTGCTTGAAGTGCGCCATGTCCTCGGGCAGGTGCCAGGGAATGGCGTTGCCGGCGCCGATCACGCCGTTGGCTGCGCGCGCGAAGATGAGGTTGATGCGGGGCGTGTTCATCGGCTCAAACCGCCACGGGTGCCTTGATCGGGTCGTGGTGCCGGTAGTCGAGCACCTCGAAGTCTTCGTACTGGTAGTCGAAGATCGACGCCGGCTTGCGCTTGATGTTCAGCGTGGGGTACGGGTAGGGCGTGCGGCTCAGTTGCAGCGCCACCTGCTCGGCGTGGTTGCTGTAGATGTGGCAGTCGCCGCCGGTCCAGATGAAGTCGCCCACGTCGAGTTCGCACTGCTGCGCCACCATGTGCGTGAGCAGCGCGTAGCTGGCGATGTTGAAGGGCACGCCCAGGAAGATGTCGGCGCTGCGCTGGTAGAGCTGGCAGCTGAGCTTGCCGCGCTCGCCCTCGGCCTGCGGCGGTGCCACGTAGAACTGGAAGAACGCGTGGCAGGGCATGAGCGCCATCTTCGACAGCTCGGCCACGTTCCATGCGCTCACGATGATGCGGCGCGAGTCGGGGTTGCTCTTCAGCGTCTTGATGACGTCGGCAATCTGGTCGATGTGGCCGCCGTCGGGCGTGGGCCAGCTGCGCCATTGCACGCCGTACACCGGGCCCAGGTCGCCGTCTTCGCGGGCCCATTCGTCCCAGATGGACACGCCGCGCTCCTTCAGCCAGTTGTTGTTGCTGGAGCCTGTCAGGAACCACAGCAGTTCCTGGATGATGGACTTCAGGTGCACCTTCTTCGTGGTGACCAGCGGGAAGCCCTCGTTCAGGTCGAAGCGCATCTGGTGGCCGAACACGCTCTTGGTGCCGGTGCCCGTGCGGTCGCTCTTGAACACGCCGTGCGTGTCGACGTGGCGCATGAAGTCTTCGTACTGGGAGCGGGTGGGGCGGGCGGGCGAGGTCATGTTGGGAATTTTACGGTCCGGCGCTAGCATCGGCCGATGACCGGTCATGACCACTCCCACGACCATTCCCACGCGCATCCGGACGACCACGGCGCGCTCGGCGAGATGGACCTGCGCGTGCGCGCGCTCGAAACCGTGCTCACGCAGAAGGGCTACATCGACCCCGCCGCGCTCGACACGCTGATCGACACCTACCAGACCCGCATCGGCCCGCGCAACGGCGCGCGCGTGGTGGCGCGGGCCTGGGTCGACCCGGCCTTTCGCGAATGGCTGCTGGCCGATGCCACGGCGGCCATCGCCTCGCTGGGCTACACGGGCCGCCAGGGCGAACACATGGTGGCGGTGGAAAACACCGGCGACCTGCACCACATGGTGGTCTGCACCTTGTGCAGCTGCTACCCGTGGCCGGTGCTGGGCCTGCCGCCCACCTGGTACAAGAGCGCGCCGTACCGCTCGCGCGTGGTGAAAGACCCGCGCGGCGTGCTCGCCGACTTCGGCGTGACGCTGCCCGAGGCCACGCGCATCCGCGTCTGGGACTCGACCGCCGAGGTGCGCTACCTCGTGATTCCGCAGCGGCCCGCGGGCACCGAAGGGCTGGGCGAAGACGAGCTCGCCGCGCTGGTCTCGCGCGATTCGATGATCGGCACGCGGCTGGTGGACGCACCGGTGCCAGAGGGGAGCCCGGCATGAGCTACGACACGCAGGCCGACCTCGGCGGCCAGCCGGGCTTCGGCAAGGTCGAGCCGGAGGCCGAGGGCGAGCTCTTCCATGCCGGCTGGGAGCCGCGCGCGCTGGCGCTCGTGCTGGCCATGGGCGCGACCGGCTCGTGGAACATCGATGCGAGCCGCGCCGTGCGCGAGACGCTGCCCGACTACCGCGACCTGAGCTACTACCAGATCTGGCTCGGCGCGCTCGAGCAGCTGATGCTGCAGCGCGGCCAGATCTTTCCCGACGAGATCGCCGATGGCGAGATGCACCACCCGGCCGCGCCCGTGGCCCGCGTGCTGCAGGCGGCCAACGTGCCCGCCGTGCTCGCGAAGGGCTCGCCCACGGAGCGCCCCGAACCGGCCCCGGCGCGCTTCACTCTCGGCCAGCAGGTGCGCATGCACCTCGGCAAGGTCGACCATCACACGCGGCTGCCCGGCTACGTGAAGGGCAAGCGCGGCACCGTCGTGCATCTGCATGGCGCGCATGTGTTCGCCGACGCGAATGCACAGGGGCTCGGCGAGCAGCCGCAGTGGCTCTACACCGTGGCGTTCGACGAGGCCGAGCTGTGGGGCGACACCGCGCCGCGGCAGAACCTGTCGGTGTCGGTCGATGCGTGGGAAAGCTACCTGGAGGCCGCCGCATGACGGGCGATCGCATGCCCCTCGCACCCGGCATGCCACGCGATGCCGACGGGCCCGTGTTCAGCGCCCCGTGGGAGGCGCAGGCCTTCGCGATGACGCTCGCGTTGCATGAGCGCGGCCTGTTCACCTGGCCCGAATGGGCCGAGACGCTGGCCGCGCAGATCACGATGGCGCAGGCCGCGGGCGACCCGGACACGGGCGAGACCTATTACCGGCATTGGCTTGCGGCGCTGGAGACGCTGGTGGCCCGCAAGGGCGCGAGCTCGCACGACGAACTCGCGCGCTATCGGCATGCCTGGGACCACGCGGCCGACCGCACGCCGCACGGGCAGCCGATCGAGCTGCGCGGCGAAGACTTTCCGGCCTGAGCGTGTTGCCTTGCTCCTTCCCCCTTTGGGGGAAGGGTGGGATGGGGGCAGCACCCAACGAGCGCAATGAATGGGTCGAGGCCGCCGTGCCCCCACCCCGACCCTCCCCCGGAAGGGGAGGGAGAAACACCCGAAGCCTGGACGCGGACGTGTCTGGTGATCTTGCTCCTTCCCCCTTTGGGGAAGGCTGGGATGGGGGCAACACCCAACGAGCGCAATGAATGGGTCGAGGCCGTCGTGCCCCCACCCCGACCCTCCCCCGGGAGGGGAGGGAGAAACACCCCGCGACCTCGCGCGCTAGACGCGGATCACCCGGCCCGGATTCAGGATGTTCTTCGGGTCCAGCCCGCGCTTGATCGCCCGCATCATCTCCAGCGCCACCGGCGACTTGTGCTTCTCGAGCTTGTCGACCTTCAGCGAACCCACGCCGTGCTCGGCGGAGAACGAGCCGCCGAACTTCTCAACCGCGTCGTACACCAGCGTGTTGATGCGCTCTTCCTCGTTCTTCAGGAAGGCCTTGGTGTCGATGTTCTCCGGCGCCTGCACGTTGTAGTGCAGGTTGCCGTCGCCCAGGTGGCCGAAGTTCACCAGGCGCACGCCGTCGATCTCGCGCCTGAGCAGCGCATCGGTCTCTTCCACGAAGGCCGGAATGCGCGACACCGGAATCGAGATGTCGTGCTTGATGTTCAGACCTTCCTCGGCCTGCGCGAGCGGAATGCTCTCGCGGATGTGCCACAGCTGGTGCGCCTGCGTGAGGTTCTCGGCCACCACCGCGTCGGTCACGCAGCCGTCCTCGAAGGCGGTTTCCAGCAGCGCCTCGAAGCGCGCGCGGGCATGGTCCTCGGACTCGTTGTCGGAGTTCTCCAGCAGCACGCAGTACGGCACCGCCTCGTCCTTGATGAAGGGCACGCGCAGCTGCGGCATGTGCTTGTCGACCAGGCTCAGCGCGAACTTGCCCATCACCTCGAAGCCCGTGAGGCCCGAGCCCAGGTGCTTGTGCGCCAGGCCCAGCAGCGTCACCGCGTGGTCGAGCGAGGGCACGGCGGCCCAGGCGGTGAGTTGCGCGGCGGGCAGCGGGTAGAGCTTCATGGTCGCCGCGGTGATGACGCCCAGCGTGCCTTCGCTGCCGATGACCAGGTCGCGCAGGTCGTAGCCGGTGTTGTCCTTGCGCAGGCCGCTGGTGCCCTCCCAGATCTCGCCCTGCGGCGTGACCACTTCCAGCCCCAGGCACAGCTCGCGCGTGTTGCCGTAGCGAACCACCTGCGTGCCGCCCGCGTTGGTGGCCAGGTTGCCGCCGATGGTGCAGCTGCCTTCGGCCGCCAGGCTCAGCGGGAACAGGAAGCCGGCTTTCTCTGCCGTCTCCTGCAGCGTCTGCAGGATGCAGCCGGCCTCCACCGTCATGGTGAGGTTGGCGCCGTCGATGGTGCGCACCGTGTTCAGGCGCTGCAGGCTCAGCACCACCTGCGTGCCGCTCTCGTCCGGAATCGAACCGACCGCCAGGCCGGTGTTGCCGCCCTGCGGAACGACGGCCGTGCCGGCGGCCGCGCAGGCCTTGACCACGTCGGCCACCTGCTGCGTGGTGCCGGGGCGCACCACGGCCAGCGACTTGCCGCGCGCGCGCTTGCGCCAGTCCTGCTCGTAGGCCGTGAGGTCACCCTCGTTCAGTACGTGCGCGGCGCCGACGATGGCGCGCAGTTGGTCGATCAGGTCGGAAGAAGTGGTCATTGGGCAGAAGCCTCCAGTTGTCGGGCCGCGGCAGCGGTGGCCGCGGCCGCCTTGGCATGGCGCAGGCGCAGCCGCACATGCCATGCGCAGGCGGCGAAGAGCACGAGGCACAGCAGCACCTCGACCAGCGCGAGCGCCTGGCCCGTGCGGTTGATGTCGCTCCAGGCGCGCACCACGCCCTCGGTGAAATAGAGCCAGACCATCAGGCTGACCCAGCGGTAGGTGTACATGCGGTTCTTCCACAGGCCCGCCAGCGGAATGACCAGCGGCAGCACCTTCAGCGCCAGCAGCGAGCCGCCGGGGCGCAGCGGCGCCAGCCACAACTCCCAGGCCAGGCCCAGCACGATGAGGCCGAGCACGCTGCCCACGGCGGCCCAGCGGGTCGCGCGTACGGAGGAGGGCGGGAGAGGAGTGTCGGACACGGTGGGGAGTGGACAGCGAGGAAAGAGAGGCGCGCCCGGCGGTCGGTGCCGGGCGCGACGAAAAGAGCGGATGGCATGATACCGGCCATGAATCGTCGGCAGCTTTGGAGGGATCTTTCGCGCTTTCCGTGGCGCAACACCGCAGCGGTGCTGGGCGAGCGTTTTCGCGAAGACAAGCTCGGCCTCACGGCCAGCAGCCTGACCTTCACCACGACCATTGCGATGGTGCCGTTCTTCACCGTGGCGCTGGCGCTGTTCACGGTGTTCCCGATGTTCGCCAAGATGCAGGGCCGCCTGCAGCGCTGGCTCATCGAGAGCCTGATTCCCGAGAACATCTCGCGCCAGGTGCTCGGCTACCTCAACCAGTTCGCGAGCAAGGCCAGCGGGCTGGGCATTGCGGGCCTGGTCGTGCTGGTGATCACGGCCATTGCGCTGATCCTCACGATCGACAAGACGCTCAACAACATCTGGCGCGTGCGCACGCCGCGGCCCTTCGCGCAGCGGGTGCTCATCTATTGGGCAGCCATCACGCTGGGGCCGGTCATCCTGGCGGTGAGCCTGTCGACCACCTCGTACGTGGTCTCGGCCACCAGCGACGTGGTGGGGCGCGGCATGGTGAAGCTGTTCTTCGACACCTTCGAGTTCGCGCTGCTGGCGGTGGGCATGGCGTCGCTGTACCACTACGTGCCCAACACCAACGTGCGCTGGTCGCATGCCTGGGCCGGCGGCATCTTCGTGGCGGCGGCCATCGAGATCGCCAAGCGCGTGCTGGGCTACTACCTGAGCCTGGTGCCGACCTATTCGGTGCTGTACGGCGCGTTCGCCACCTTCCCGATATTGCTGGTCTGGATCTACGTGGCCTGGGTGATCGTGCTGCTCGGCGCGGTGATTGCGGCCTACCTGCCGAGCCTGCTGACGGGCGTGGCGCGGCGCGGCGGCGCGGCGGGCTGGCCGCTGCAGCTGGCCATGGAAACGCTGCAGCACCTGGCCCGCGCGCAGGCCACGCCGGCCAAGGGCATGGGCGCGACCGAACTGGTGACGCGCATGCGGGTCGACGCGCTGCAGTTGGCGCCGGTGCTCGAGACGCTGGTGGTGCTCGACTGGATCGGGCCGCTGGCCGAAGAGCCCGCCAACGAGGACCCGCGCTACGTGCTGCTCGCGGACCCGTCGACCTCGATCGAGCCGCTGCTCAAGGAACTGATGATGCCCCGGGCCGAGCCGCTCGAAGACCTCTGGCAAAAGGGCCCGTTGCGCACGCTGCGCCTGGGTGACGTGCTATTGATCTAGGAGCGAATGAGCGGGCAGCGGCTAGATCTTCACCCGGCCGAGCCAGATGTCGCGGTACATCGTCCAGTCGCCCATGAACGAGTACAGCGGCCGCTTGAACGAGGCCGGCTTGTTCTTCTCGAACCCGAAGTGCCCGACCCAGGCGAAGCCGTAGCCCGCCACCATCCCGGCCAGCAGCCACCACGGGTTGAGCGTGACCACCAGCGCCACCAGGCACAGCAGCGACAGCGTCGAGCCCGCGAAGTGCAGCCGGCGGCAGGTGCGGTCGGCGTGCTCGGTCAGGTAGAACGGATAGAACTCCGCAAAGCTCTTGAAACGTCGCGGATCGACTGCAGATCCTGGGGCGGTCGTGGTGTTCATGGTGCGAGCCTCCTGTGCCCTTTCAGGAGGGCTTGGCCATAATAGCCACGACGTCCCGATGGCACCATCCGGCCCTTCCTTCCCACCTTCGACGCATCGACCTTGAGCGCACTCCTGAGTACCACCGAATCGGCCGGGCCCGCCAGCGACGCGCTGTGGGTCGTGTGCCTGTGCGCCGAATGGTGCGGCACCTGCCGCGACTACCGGCCGCTGCTCGAGCAGGTGGCGCGCGCGCATCCGCAGCTGCGCTTCGCCTGGGTCGACATCGAGGACCACGCCGACATCGCCGACGCCTTCGACGTCGAGACCTTCCCCACCTTGCTGGTGGCGGGCGCCGAGGGCACCCGCTTCCTCGGCCCGCTGCTGCCGCATGCGGAAACCCTCTCGCGCATGCTCGGTGCGCTGCAGCCGCCCAAGCCGTCGAGCCTCGACGTCGACCTGCTGCTGGCGGTGCTCGACAAGAAGCCGACCGTCTTCGCGGTCTGACCGGAACCCTCATGAAAATCCTGATTTTTGGCGCCACCGGCATGGTGGGCCAGGGCGTGCTGCGCGAGTGCCTGCTGGCGCCCGATGTGCAGAGCGTGGTCGCGGTCGGCCGCAACCCCACGGGGCAGCAGCACGCGAAGCTGCGCGACCTGGTGCACAAGGACATGTACGACTACAGCGCCATCGAGCCGCAGCTGCAGGGCTTCGACGCCTGCTTCTTCTGCCTGGGCGTGTCGTCCGTCGGCATGAAGGAGCCCGAGTACAAGCGCATCACGTACGACCTGACGCTGGCCGCGGCCACCGTGCTCGCGCGGCTCAACCCCGGCATGACCTTCACCTACGTGACGGGCGCCGGCACCGACAGCAGCGAGCGCGGCACCAGCATGTGGGCACGCGTGAAGGGCGCCACAGAGAACGCCTTGCTGCGCCTGCCGTTCAAGGCGGCCTACATGTTCCGCCCCGGCATGATCCAGCCGCTGCACGGCGTGCGCTCCAAGACCCCGCTGTACGACGCGGCCATCGTCGTGCTCAAGCCGGTGCTGGGGCTGGCCTACCGGTGGTGGCCCCACAGGGTGACGACCA
This sequence comes from Variovorax sp. OK212, assembly GCF_900112425.1. Classification (GTDB taxonomy): domain Bacteria; phylum Pseudomonadota; class Gammaproteobacteria; order Burkholderiales; family Burkholderiaceae_C; genus Variovorax. Next base: position 1,233,337 of record NZ_FOLP01000001.1, read on the forward strand.
CCGAGAAGCTCGGCCGCGCGATGCTGGCCGTGGCGCGCAAGGGCGCGCCGAAAGTGGTGCTCGACCCGGCGGACATCAACGCGCTGGGCTGAGTTGCGTCCGCGGGCAAACCTTCTTTGCTTGCTGGCCAGCCTGCTGGTCCTGGGCGCCTGCGCGGCGCCGGGCGCCCACGCGCAGGCCCAGGCCCGTGCGCAGGCCCCGGTGAACGACACCTGGCCGCAGCGGCCGATCCGCATCGTGGTTCCCTTTTCGGCCGGCGGCGGCAGCGACATGGTGGCCCGTGCCTTCGCGCAAAGCCTGTCGGCGCAGTTCGGCCAGCCGATCGTGGTGGAAAACAAGCCCGGCGCGGCCACCGTCATCGGCACGCAGTCGGTCGTGCGCGCCATGCCCGACGGCCACACGCTGCTGCTGTCCGCCTCCACCAGCTTCAGTATCAACCCCGCGCTGCGCAAGCAGCTGCCGTACGACCCGTCGCGCGACCTGGCACCCATCGCCATCGTCGCGCGCACCTCGCTCGCGCTGGTGGTGGGGCAGAAGGCGCCTTGGCACTCGCTGTGCGAGGTGATCGCCGCCGCCAGGGCGCACCCCGGGCGCATCCGCTACGGCACCTTCGGCCCCGGCTCGGGTCCCCACCTGGCCGGCGAGATGCTCGCGACGGCCGCGGGCGTGCGCCTGCAGGACGTTCCGTACCGCAGCACCGGCCAGCTCGTGGTAGCCCTGGCCAACCGCGAGGTCGACCTGGGCATCGAGGTGGCCGGGGCGCTCGCGCCGCAGGTGCAGGCCGGCAGGATGCGCGCGATCGCGGTGCTGGGCAGCGAGCGCTCGCGTGTCTTCCCCGAGGTGCGCACGCTGGCCGAGCACGGGCTGCGCGAGGCCACTTTCGAGGCCTGGTTCGCTCTGGCCGCGCCGGCCGGCACGCCGCCACCCGTGCTCGACAGGCTCTCACGTGCCGTGGCGGTGGCCGCGAGCGACGCCGGTGTGCAGTCGGCCTTGCGCGCGCAGGGCATGGAGCCCGTGGCGGTCGGTGCGGCGGCCTTTCGCCAGGAGGCGGAGCGCGAGATCTCGCGCTACCGCGTCGAGGCCGATCGGGCCGGCATCTCGCTGGACTGAAAGCCAGGGCCTCTTGGGCCCCGGGCACTCACAAGGTCATGAAGTCGCGCAGCGCGAACAGCACCTCGTCGGGCGCCTCGCTCATCAGCGCGTGGCCGGCGTGCACCGTCACCACCTTGGCGTTGCGCGCCTTGGCCACCAGCGCCTTGGTGGCGCGCGGCGGCGTCATCTGGTCGGCGTCGCCCAGCAGGAACAGCACGGGGCACTGCACCTTTTCCATCGCGCCTTCGCCGTTGGCGTAGTCGTTGCAGGCCTTGAAGCCGATGTGGAACACGTTGGCCTCGCGGTTGCTGGCCAGCACGCGGCGCATCAGCGCGCGCGAGCTGCCGTAGAGCCAGGTGCCCGGGCCGAGCGAGGAGGGCGGCGGCGCCAGCAGCGAGTGCGAGAAGGTGTTGACCATGGCAATCGCGCGCTGCGGGTCGCTCACCGAGCTTTCGAGCAGCGCGGGCGACACCACCATCGGGTAGGCCGTGCCGACCATCGCGAGCTGCGTGATGCGGTCCGGCGCGCGCGCCGCGGCTTCCAGCGCAATCAGCGAGCCGAAGCTGTGGCCGACCAGCGCGGCCTTGTGCACGCCCACCGCGTCGAGCAGCGCAATGACGAACTGCGCCGCCTCTTCCACGCTGGCCGGTGGCGCGCCGGCGCTCTTGCAGTGGCCGGGCAGGTCGACCGCGAGCACGTTCCAGCCGTGGTTGGCGAACCAGCGGCTCTGCAAGATCCACACGCTGTGGTCGTTCAGCACGCCGTGGATGAACACGACCGTAGGCTTGGCCGCATCGAAGGTCTTGCCGCCGGTGTAGCAGTAGGTGGTGTGGCCGTTGACGCTGTAGTTCATCTCAGGCACCCGCCTTTTCCGCGGCCTTCAGGGCGCGCTTCAGGTCGTCGATCAGGTCGGCCGGGTCTTCCAGGCCGATCGACAGGCGAATCGTGCCCTGCGAGATGCCCGCGCCCGCCAGCGCCTCGTCGGTCATGCGGAAGTGCGTGGTGCTGGCCGGGTGGATCACCAGGCTGCGGCAGTCGCCCACATTGGCCAGGTGGCTGAACAGCTTGAGCGCCTCGATGAAGGCCTTGCCCTGCGCGCGGCTGCCCTTGATGTCGAAACTGAACACCGCGCCCGCGCCGCGCGCGCCGTGGCGCAGCAGCTTCTGCGCGAGCGCATGGCTCGGGTGCGACTCGATCAGCGGATGCCCCACGCGCGACACGAACGGGTGCGTGGCCAGGAACTCGACCACCTTCTGCGTGTTGTCGATGTGGCGCTCCATGCGCAGCGGCAGCGTCTCGATGCCCTGCAGGATCAGCCAGGCCGTGTGCGGGCTCATCGACGCGCCGAAGTCGCGCAGGCCTTCGCGGCGCGCGCGCAGCAGGAACGCGCCGACGGTGCTTTCCTCGCTGAACACCATGTTGTGGAAGCCGTCGTAGGCCTGCGTCAGTTCGGCGAACTTGCCCGACTTCTCCCAGTCGAAGCTGCCGCCGTCCACCACGATGCCGCCGATCACGGTGCCGTGGCCCGACAGGAACTTGGTGGCCGAGTGGTAGACCAGGTCGGCGCCCCAGTCGAAGGGCTTGATCAGGTAGGGCGAGGTCAGCGTGGAGTCGACCAGCAGCGGCACGCCGGCTTCGTGCGCGATGTCGCTCACGGCGGGAATGTCGAGCACGTCCAGGCCGGGGTTGCCCACCGTCTCGCCGAAGAACAGCTTGGTCTCGGGGCGCACCGCGGCGCGCCAGCCGTCGAGGTCGCCGGGCTTCACGAAGGTGGTCTCGATGCCGAAGCGGCGCATCGTGTAGTGCAGCAGGTTCTGCGAGCCGCCGTACAGGGCCGTGCTGGCCACGATGTGCGAGCCCGCGCCCATCAGCGTGGCCACCGACAGGTGCAGCGCGGCCTGGCCGCTGGCGGTGGCGATGGCGCCGATGCCGCCTTCGAGCGCCGACACGCGTTGCTCCAGCACCGCGTTGGTCGGGTTGCTGATGCGCGAATACACGTGGCCGGCGCGCTCCAGGTTGAACAGTGCCGCGGCGTGGTCGCTCGACTCGAAGACGAAGGACGTGGTCAGGTGGATCGGCACCGCCCGCGCGCCGGTGGCGGGGTCGGGCGAGGCGCCGGCGTGCAGCGCGAGGGTGTCGAAACCGGGGTCGGAATATCCGGGCATTGGGGCCTTTCTCAATTTTCTCGGTTGTCTCTTGGGTCGCTTCGCAATGCCCCGTTACGTCTGCAAATCATGCGTGCGCGACAGGGGCGTGCAGGTCGGCGTCGATTGTGGGCTATATTCAAAAAAGGCACCCCGCCGACACCGCTTCAGACATAGCCCAGAGATTGCTCACAGCGAGCCGAGATTGAGTCCCGAGAGGAGCACACGATGAAAGTCAGCGACATCCTTCGCGTCAAGGGCAATACGCTCTTCACCATCACGCCAGACGACCAGCTGGCAGAGGCCGCCAACACCATGGCGGAAAAGGACATCGGTTCGCTGGTGGTCATGGAACACGGCGACCTCGTCGGCATGCTCACCTTCCGCGAGGTGATCGTCGCCGTCGTCAACAACGGCGGCCAGATCGGCACCACGCTCGTGCGCAAGGCCATGGACGACGCCCCCGTCACCTGCACGCTGGAAACCGACCTCGACGAGATCCGCCGGATCATGCTGGAGCGCCACGCGCGCTACATGCCCGTGATGGACAAGCGCATGCTCATGGGCGTGATCAGCTTCTACGACGTGGCCAAGGCCGTGGTGGACAGCCAGAACTTCGAGAACAAGATGCTCAAGGCCTACATCCGCGACTGGCCGGCGGAAGACGAGAGCAGCACCGGCTGAGCCGAGACGGCCAGGCGCAAGGCCCGGCCTCATGCAAGAACACCCAGACACCGAGACGCCGAGGAACGGGCCCTGCCGGGCCTCGGGCCTCGGGTGTCGCCCCCGGCAGGGGCTGGCGAAGCGGCACGAAGCGATGCGAAGTGCGCGCAGCCTGGGGCGAGCCTGGCTACTCCTTGATGTTCGCGGTCTGCACGATCTTCTGGTTGCGTGCGTATTCGGCCTGAACGAACTTCGAGAACGAGTCCGGCGTGCCGCTGCCCGGCAGCGCGCCTTGCTCCATCAGCTTGGAGCGCACGCCTTCCTCCTGCAGCACCGCATTCAGTTCCTGGTTGATCTGCGCGACCACGGCCGGCGGCGTCTTCGCGGGCGCGAAGATGCCGGTCCAGCTCACCATGTCGAAACCCTTCAGGCCCGGCATCTCGTCGAAGGTCGGCACGTTGGGCAGCGAAGGCAGCCGCTTGCTGCTGGTGATGCCCAGCGCCTTCAGGCGCTTGCCGTTCACATGCGGAATGGCGCTGGTGCTCACCAGCATCGCCAGGTCGACCTGGTCGCCGATCACGTCGGTGGCAATCTGCGCGCCGCCGCGGTAGGGCACGTGCGTCACGAAGATGCCGCTGCGCTCCTTCAGCAGTTCCATGGCCAGTTGCAGCACCGTGCCCACGCCCGAGGTGGCGTAGTTGTACTTGCCGGGCCTGGCCTTGGCGAGCTTCACGAAGTCGGGGAAGGTTTGCGCCTCCAGGCCGGGGCGCGCCACCAGCACCATGGGCGCGGTGTTCAGCAGGCCGACCGGCGCCAGGTCCTTCAGCGGATCGAAGCGGAAGGCCGTCGGGTTGACCAGCTTGCCGATGGCGATGGCGCTGTCGGGCCCCACCACCAGCGTGTAACCGTCGGGCGTGGCGTTCACCGCCTTGGCCACGCCGATGGCGCCGCCCGCGCCGCTCACGTTCTCGATCACCACCGACTGCTTGAGCCGCTCGCCGAGGCGCTGCGCCACCAGCCGCGCGTTGACGTCCACGCTGCCGCCGGCGGTGTACGGCACGATCAGCGTGATGGGCTTGGCCGCGGGCCACGCCTGCGCGAGGGTCACCGAAGGCAGTGCCGCGCAGAGTGCGGCGGCTGCGGTGGAAAGAAGCAGGCGGCGGGGCGTGTGCATGGCGGGGTTCATCCTTGGTGATCTTGGGAAGGGGCGGGGTCTTCGGGCAGGCGTGCGCGCAGCGAATCGAAGGCATCGCTCCATTGCGTGCGCCATTCGCGGCGCTGGGTGTCGTCGATCCATGCGCCGTCGAGGCCGTTGTGCATGAAGCCGCGCAGGTCGTCCAGGCCGAAGCCGAAGTCGCGCACCATCATCAGCCAGGCCTGCGTGGGCGTGACCTTGTGCAGCGTCGGGTCGTCGGTGTTGGGGTGGATGCGCAGGCCCAGGCCGGGCATGCGGCGAATCGGGTGGTCCAGCGCCCAGCGCTCGGGCGGCAGGGTGCGCAGGTAGTACGAGTTGGTGGGCACCACGGTGAAGAGCACGCCGCGCTCTGCGCACTCGCGCGCGTAGTCGGGCTGGTCGACCACCGTGTAGCCGTGGTCGATGCGGTCGACCTGCAGCACGTCGAGCGCGGTGCGCACGTTGGTCCAGGGCATGCCGAACTCGCCGGCATGCGCGGTGGTCTTCAGGCCGGCCTTCTTCGCGTTGGCATAGGCCTGCGTGAACAGCTCCGGCGGGCGGTCGTTCTCGCGGTAGTCGATGCCGATGCCGATCACCTCGTCGCAGCGATGCGCCTTGACCCATTCGACCATCTCCACGGCCGCCTCGGCGCTGGCCTCGCGGTCGATGGCCGCGATCAGGCGCCCGGCGATGCCGAACTCCTTCTGCGCGTCGTGGATCGCGCGGACGATGGCGCTCTGCGCCAGCGGGTACGCAATGCCCGAGCCGTGCACCGTGCCGGTCGGGTTCCAGAAGAACTCGGCATGGCGCACGTTGTGCGAGGCCGCGTCCTGCAGGTATTCGAGCGTCAGCTGGTACAGGTCGCCGGCGCTGCGCACCAGCTGGGCGTCGAGCGCGCGCAGCACGCGCAGCACGCCGACCGGCTTTTCGCCCCGCGTGTAGAAGCCTTCGATCTCGTCGGCCGCCAGCGGCGCACCGGCGCGCAGGTTGAGTTGCTTGAAGGTGTCGTGGCGCACCGTGCCGAACAGGTGGCAGTGCAGCTCGACCTTGGGGATCGCGCGCAGCATCGCTTCCAGCGTGAACACTGGCGCGGGCGTGTGGTTCGCCGAAGGGCTCGTGGGGCTGTTCATGCGCGCAGTCTAGTGAGCACCGTCCCATAAAGAAAATTTTGAATTTCTATAATTTGATTCACTGAATCAATAACCAACCTGACCGAACCCAACCGGGAGTTGCCCATGGCCGCCTTGCCCCTGCGTGCGCTCACCCTGCGCCAGCTGCAGTTCTTCTCGGTGCTGGTGGAAGAAGGCCAGTTCGGCCGCGCGGCGCGGCGGCTGGCCATCACGCAGCCGGCGCTGAGCAATGCCATCAAGCAGATGGAGAAGCTGCTCGGCGCCGAGCTGCTCACGCGCTCCACCCACCGGCTGGAGCTCACGCCGGTGGGCGCCGAGGTGCTGGCGCGCACCGACTTCCTGGTCAACACCTTCGAGGTGGCGCTGCGCGACATCGAGAGCACCGTGCAGCGCGGGCGGGCCTTCGTGCGCATCGGCGTCATTCCCTCGGCCGCCGCGCGCGTGGCGGCCGCGGCCGGCGAGTTCCTCGGGAGCGGCCGGCGCGACGTGGAGCTGGCCTGGCGCGACGCGCCGTCGAACACGCTGCTGGCCGAGCTGCGCAGCGGACAGATCGACATGGCGGTGGCCGCCATCACCGAGCCGCCGGGCGGGCTGGCCTGCATCGACCTGTTCCGCGATCCGCTGGTGCTGGTGGTGCGGCGCGACCACGCGCTGGCCGCGGCCGGCGACGCCAGCTGGGAGGCCATCGGCAAGGAGCGGCTGGTGCTGTTCGAAAGCGGCAGCATGCCCGCGCTCGGCAACCCGGCGCGCGCGCAGTTCGCGCAGGGCGCCGAGCCGTACCGCGTGAGCTATTCGGAAACGCTCTACGCGCTGGTGCGCAGCGGCCAGGCGCTGGGGCTCATGCCGCGCCTGTACACCTCGTCGCTGCGCGACCCCGAGCTGGTGGTGCTGCCGCTGCTGAAGCCGCGCGTCGAGCGCCGCGTGGTGCTGGCCTACCTGCCGGGGCCGATGCGCAACGTGGTGGCGCAGGAGCTCATCGCGTTCCTGCGCGAAAAATTGCCTCGAGCGAGGGAAGCAAGCGAGGCCGGCGAGATCGGCGAGGCGAAGGTGCGGCGCGTCAGCAGCAAGGGCACGCGGGCGCGGCGCTGACAGTTTCAGTCCATGCGCACATCGCGCCTGAAGCGCGCCAGCGTCCAGCCGTCGCCGAGCAGGAACATGCGGGTGTGCAGCTCGGCCAGCGTGGCGGCCGCCACCTCGTGCCCGAGGTAGCTCAGCCGCTTGTGGCGCAGGTCGACAAAGCCCGCCTCGTGCTGGCGCGACAGGCTCTGCCACAGCGCATGCGCGCCGGGCGACTGGCGCGCGCCGCTCATGAGGCAGATGCCCTGGTCCAGCGCCCAGCGGTAGACCGCCGACGCCAGCCCGCGCCGCTGGTAGGCCGGGTCGTACTGCGAATGCGGTGCGCGGATGTGGCGGTCGGCCCGGCGGTCGAGCTCGATGAGCCGGTTGAACACGGTGTAGCCCACCAGGCAGCCGCGGCGCACGTCCTCGATGTACACGTACAGCTCGCCGTCGGCCTCGCGGTAGCGCGCGCGCAGGCCGGGGTCGTCGAGCACGAAGTGCGGCATCTGCTGCAGCCGGTCGTCCATTGCGCGCATGCGCTCGTGCACCGGCAGGAGCGTGTCGGCGGGCCTGGCCTTGCGCGGATCGACGTCGATGCGCAGCTCGGCCGGGCGAAGCAGCCAGCGGGGCAGCGCCGCAAAGGAGAAGGGCGCTGCCGGCGCCATGCCGTGCGCCATCACCGACGTCATCACCGACGTCATCACCGACGTCATCACGGACGTCATGGTGCCAGCGCCGCCGCCCGGCGTCCCTGCCATTCGGCGAGCGCGCCATGCGGCACCACCAGCACGTCGCCCGTGGACCATCGCAGCGCGCGCAGCGCCACGCTGCCGAACAGGAAGTCCATGAGCGCCGAGCGCTTGCGCTTGCCAACCACCAGCAGGTCGGCGTTGGTGTACTGCTGCTGCACGGCCGCCTGGCGCGCCGGGTCGCCCCGGCCGATCGACGACACCACGCGGTTGCGCCGCGCGCTCGACGGGTCGGACAGCCACAGCATGCGTTCGCGCGCATGGCGGGCGCAGGCGTGGCGGTAGGCGTCGATGATGTGCGCCGACACGTCGGCATAGCGCAGCTTGCCTTCGTGCATGGCCGTGAAGGCGTGGAACAGCTCGATCTCGGCCGCGCTGTCGAAGGCGCAGGCCAGGTCGACCAGCGGCCGCGATTCGTTCATGAGGTCGACCGCCACGAGGATGCGGCTGTAGCCGCTCTCCCGCGCATCGAGCCGCGTCACCAGCACCGGGCGCTGCGCGGCGCGCAGCAGCTGTTCGGCGGGCTGGCCGTGGAAGAAGGCCGCCACGCGGCGGTCGGGCTCGCCGCCGATCACCACGAGGTCGCACCACCGCGCCTCCTGCGCGGCGCTCTCGAGGCGCCCGCCGGTGTCGTCGATCTTCTTGACGAGGATGCCGAAGCGCTCGGCCACCTCGACGCACAACGCGCCGAGGCCTTGCGCGGCATCGGCATCGGCACCCGCAGCGCCAGCGAAGGCGGCCGGTGCGTACATGAGCTTCAGCAGCGCGCCGTGCGCCGCCGCGATGGAAGCCGCGCGCACGACCGTGCGACGGCCTTGGGCCGACAGGTCCGTCACCGCCAGGATCGATTGGATGTTCATCAGGGTTCTTTCCGCATGGCAAAGCCGGCCACCGCCCCGGTCGCGGCGAAGCGACGGGCGGCGGCAAGCGAGGGAATCAGCTGGGGAAAGCGCGGCGTGCCCGAGCGGGCGCGCTACCGCGCGGGGCTTGGGCCCGGCGGTCGATGAAATGCTGAGAAAAAGAGAGGGGGGAGGCTGACCGCCGGGCTCAGAGGTCTGCGAGGGTCTGGTGCGACCCTGCAGCCATCCGCGCAGTGAAGACTGCGCGCGATGTTCTGCGGATGAAAGCCTGGCGTTGCATGGGGCCGGAGTGTAGGAAGCCTTGCGCGCCAAGGCAAACAAAGGCCTCACGACCCTTGCCGGATTGACGGGCCTTGATCAGCCGTGCAGCTCGGCCGCCGCGTGGATGGTTTCGCGCACGCGCGGGTAGATCTGCGCGTTCCACTTGCTGCCGCTGAACACCCCGTAGTGCCCCACGCCGGCCTGCAGGTGGTGCGCCTTGAGGTAGGGCCGGATGCCGGTGCACAGGTCTTGCGCCGCCACCGTCTGGCCCACGGCGCAGATGTCGTCGCGCTCGCCTTCCACCGTCAGCAGCGCGGTGCGGCGGATGGCCCCGGGGTTCACGGTGCGCTCGCCCACGGTGAGCACGCCGCGCGGCAGGTCGTAGGTCTGGAACACGCGCTCCACCGTTTCCAGGTAGAACTCGGCCGGCAGGTCGTTCACGGCCAGGTACTCGTCGTAGAAGGTGCCGATGGTGCGGGCCTTCTCGAGGTCGCCTTCGACCAGGTGCGTGACCATGTCCTGGAACTGCTTCTTGTGCCGCTCGGGGTTCATGCTCATGAAGGCCGTGAGCTGCAGGAAGCCGGGGTACACGCGGCGCATCATGCCCGCGTGCGGCCACGGCACGTGGCTGATGAGGTTGCGGCGGAACCAGTCGATGGGCTTGCTGGTGGCCAGCACGTTCACCCCCGTCGGGTTGATGCGGCAATCGACCGGGCCGGCCATGAGCGTCAGGCTGCGCGGCGTGGCGGGGTTGTCGTCTTCGGCCATGAGCGCGGTGGCGGCCAGCGCGGCCACGCAGGGCTGGCACACCGCCACCATGTGCACGCCGGGGCCCACGGCCTCCAGGAACTCGATGAGCTGCAGTGTGTAGTCGTCCAGGCCGAACTTGCCCTCCCACAGCGGCACGTCGCGCGCGTTGTGCCAGTCGGTCAGGTACACGTCGTGGTCGCGCAGCAGGGTACGCACGGTTTCGCGCAGCAGCGTGGCGAAATGGCCCGAGAGTGGTGCGGCCAGCAGCACGGGCGGGTGCACCGCATCGGTGTCCTTGCGGAAATGCAGCAGCGTGCCGAAGGGCGAGACGAGGGTTTTTTCCTCGTGCACGGCCACCTCGACGCCGTCGACCGGCACGCTGGCGATGCCGTAGTCGGGCCGCGTGTGCGTGAGCCGCATGCGCGAGAACACCTCGAACTGGGCGGCCATGCGCCGCACCATGGTGCGCTCGGTGCCGTCCTGCCACAGGGCCTTGCCCAGGTATTGCGCCGCGAGCCGCGCCGGAGAGAGCAGGTCGGCTTGGTTCTGGTAGGCCCGGTACAGCATGACGTTGCAGCAGGCAAGTTGCGGGCCAGCCGGATGGCATGGCGCTTGCACGCACCGGGTTACCCACAAGGAGCGACCCGATGGCCAAACCCGTTCTCACCATCAGCAGCAAGAACTACGGCGCGTGGTCGCTGCGCGGCTGGCTGATGTGCAGGCTGGCCGGGCTGGACTTCAGCGAGAAGATCATCCCGCCCGACGATCCGGCCATGAAGGCCGAGATGCTGCTGCTGTCGTCCTCCATGCTGGTGCCCTCGCTGCAGCACGGCGGCGTGAAGGTGTGGGACACCATGGCCATCGGCGAGTACCTCAACGAGATCAAGCCCAAGGCCGGCCTGCTGCCCGACGACGTGGCCGCGCGCGCCCACTGCCGCGCCATCTGCGGCGAGATGCACTCGGGCTTCGGCTCGATGCGCGGCGCGCTGCCGATGAACATCAAGGCCCACTTCAAGAACTTCAAGGTGTGGTCGCGCGCGCAGGCCGACATCGACCGCATCGTCGCCATCTGGCGCGAATGCCTGAAGGCCTACGGCGGGCCCTTCCTGTTCGGCAAGCAGCCGGGCATGGCCGACGCGATGTATGCGCCGGTGGTCACGCGCTTCCTGAGCTACGACGTGGCGCTCGACAGCGCGTGCGCGGCCTACTGCAAGCGCGTGATGGAGCTGCCGGCCATGAAGGAATGGGTCACTGCCGCCAAGCAGGAACCCGACGAGATCGACGAGCTCGACGCGGAGTTCTGAACCCCGCGTGTTTCGGTTTCATGCGCTCGCGGGCGGCGGCTCGAAGCCGGCCTGTGCCAGCTTGCGCTCGATGTTCTGGGCGGCCTGCTGCAGGTCGCCCAGGTGCGCCGCGACGATCTCGCGCTCGCTCTTCACCGCGGGCAGCCACGCACAGCTGAGGCAGCCCACCACGAGGCCTGCGTGCCGCAGCGGCACCGACATCGCGCCGAAGCGGTCGGGCGAATCCAGGCTGGTCGCGGTGGGGTCGCGCACCACGTAGCCGAGGTCGCGCGCATGCGCCACCATGCGCCGGATGTTCTCGGGCCGCCGCGCGCTGCGGTCGAAGTCGTTGGGCGAACGCGCCAGCGCCGCGAGAATTCCGCGCCGCTCTTCTTCCGGGCAGAACGAGAGGTAGCAGCGCCCCAGCGACGACAGCAGCATCGGCGGGCGAAAGCCCAGCGCGCGGTAGTTCACGGCCAGGCCGTTGCGCGGCCGGTCGGTGTCGAGGATCAGCATGGCCGTGCCGTCGCGCACGCCCAGGTCGATGGGCCAGGGCACCACGCGCTGCAAGGTGGCGCGCGAGGCCGCCGCCAGTGCCGACAGGCGCGTGCGCCACGCCGCCACCGGCCCCGACTGGCCGGTGGCCGAGGCCGGCACGTAGCGCTTGTCGTGCTCGCTGCGCTCGACCCAGCCGGCCTGCTGCAGCGTCTTGAGGATGCGCAGCAGCGTGGCCTTCGACAGGCCCGTCTGCCGGTGCAGCTCCTGCAGCGTCACGGCCGACGAGCGCTGCACGGCGAGCATCACGTCGAGCCCGCGGCGCAGCGCATCGATGGATTTCACGCTCTGCGCGCCCGTGGTGTCCGGCATGTGCTTTCCCTGAGGCGGTGGCTGATTTGGTTCACTGGGTGAAACTATATCTTCTGGCTTCGCGGCTGCGTTCCTACAGTGCGATCGACCCCCAACGTCGTCCCCACTGAAGGAAAAGAGCATGATGTTTCACCACCGAAACGCGGCCCGTGCCGCTGCAGGAGCCATTCTTTCGCTTTGTGCCGCGACAGCGGCCATGGCGCAGGCCTGGCCCTCGAAGCCGATCACCATCGTCGTCGCCTACCCCGCGGGCGGCGACACCGACGCCATCGCGCGCACCTACGCCGAGAAGCTCTCGCAGCGCGTCGGCCAGCCGGTGCTGGTCGACAACCGGCCCGGCGCGAGCGGCATGATCGGCAACGTGTGGGTCGCCAAGGCGCCCGCCGACGGCTACACGCTGCTGTTCACGCCCAGCACCTTTCCCATTGCGCAGCACGTGCTGAAGACCGGCCCCGGCGTGGCGCACGACGTGGTGAAAGACTTCACGCCCATCGTGAAGACCGGCAACATCCCGCTGCTGCTGGTGACCGCGCCGGCCACCGGCATCCAGAGCGTGGCGCAGCTGGTGGCCGGCGCCAAGGCCGGCAAGACCGTCACCTACGGCACGCCCGGCGCGGGCTCGCCGATGCACATCGCGGGCGAGCTGCTCAACAAGGACGCGGGCATCTCGGCCACGCACGCGCCGTACCGCGGCGTGGCGCCGGTGGTGAACGACGCGCTGGGCGGCCACATCAGCGTGGGCTGGATCACGCCCGGCGCGGTGGCCGGCCACATCACCGCGGGCAAGCTCATTCCGCTCGCCGTGGCGGAACGCCAGCGCACGAGGCTGATGCCCGGCGTGCCCACCTTCATCGAGCTGGGCTACAAGGACATGGACGTGAGCGCGTGGATGGGCCTGCTCGGCCCCAAGGCCATGCCGGGCGATGTGGTGCAGGCGCTCAACCGGCACTTCAACGAGATCCTGCGCATGCCCGACGTGCAGGCCAAGATGGCCGCGCTCGGCATCGAGCCCGTGGGCGGCGCGCCCGCCGTGCTGGCGCAGCAGATTGCAGACGACGACCAGCGCTTCGGCAAGCTGGTGCGCGAGTTCGGCATTCGCGCCGATTGAAAACCCCCCAAGGAGACGATGCATGTTGAGCGAAGAAAAGAACCGCCTGCTGACCGAAGTGGGCCCGGGCAAGCCGATGGGCGACTACCTGCGCCGCTACTGGCACCCGGTCGCCGGCGCGAGCGAGTTCGACGACAAGGCCGTGAAGCCGCTGCGCATCCTGGGCGAAGACCTGGTGCTCTACAAGGACCTGAGCGGCAACTACGGCCTGGTCGACCGGCGCTGCCCGCACCGCAATGCCGACATGTCCTACGGCTACGTCGAGCAGTGCGGCCTGCGCTGCAGCTACCACGGCTGGCAGTACGACCCGAGCGGGCAGTGCATTCACCAGCCCTTCGAGGAAACGCTGGACCCCGGCGCGCGCATGCGCAAGAACACGAAGATCAAGGCCTACCCGGTGCAGGAGAAGGCCGGCCTGCTGTGGGCCTACATGGGCCCGCAGCCCGCGCCGCTGCTGCCCGACTGGGAGCTGTTCAACTACAGGAACGGTTTCGCGCAGGCGGTGTTCGCGGAGATCCCGTGCAACTGGTTCCAGTGCCAGGAGAACTCGATCGACCCGGTGCACTTCGAGTGGACGCACAACAACTGGACCACGCGCCTGCAGGGCGAGGAAGGGCCCTATGTGCCCACGCACCTGAAGCTGGCCTTCGAGGAGTTCGAGCACGGCTTCGTCTACAAGCGCCTGCGCGACGGTGAGCACGAAGACAACGTGATGTGGACCACCGGGCGCGTCACGCTGTGGCCCAACGGCTTCTTCCTGGGCCACCACTTCGAATGGCGCGTGCCCATCGACGACCACCACACGCTGAGCGTGCTGTGGGTGCTCAGCCGCGTGCCCGCCGAGCAGGAGCCCTATGTGCAGGAGCGCATTCCCTCGTGGTACGGCCCCATCAAGGACCCGGTGACCGGCCGCTGGATCACCAGCCACGTCGCCAACCAGGACTTCGTGGTGTGGGTGGGGCAGGGCGCCGTCACCGACCGCACGCGCGAGAAGCTGGGCCAGAGCGACAAGGGCATCGTGATGATGCGCCGCCGCTTCTTCGAGGAGATCGAGGCGATGCAGGCCGACCCGGCGCACGAACCCAAGGGGCTGATCCGCGATGCGCAGAAGAACCGCGACGTGTTCCTGCCGTCAGCCTGCAGAGACGAGATGCTCAACGGCCTGCCGCGCAAGGCGCTGGCCGCGCACCCGTTGCTGGGGCCGTACCTGAAGGACTTCTTCGGGCAGGCGGGGCAGCCTGAGGATGTGCGCGCGGCCTACGAGAAGGCCATCGGCCAGAAGGTGGAGGGTGCGACCTTCTTCAAGGTGCACGGCGCGGGGAGCGAGGAGGGCGTGGAGGGCGAGGAGGTGGAGGGCATCGCGAAGGAAGCCTAGTGCCGGAACATCCGCAGGTCGAGCGCGCTTTCCTCGCCGAGCCACATGGCATGCGCCGTGTGGTCGGCAAAGCCGTCGCCCGTCACGCCGTGCACGAACACGTCGAGCCCGTCGCGGTTGGCCTCGAGCCAGCCGATGACCTGGTCGAACTCGGCGGCGTCGAAGGCGAGCTGGCAGCTCCAGTGCGGATGCGGCCCCACCAGCCGCTCGTGCACGCGGCCGACCACCACCATCAGCTCGTGGCCCGCGCGTTCGCAGAGGGTGCGCGCCTGCGCCACGGTGTCGGGCGCGAAATAGACGTGGGCGTGGTACTGGGCGTAGAGGTTTTCGGGGCGGCGTGGCATGGTGCGCTCATTGTGGCCCCAACCGTGCGGGCAGGTGAAAGCGCCCGCTGTAGCGAAACACATCGCCGAACCAGCGGTGGCGCAGCCGCATCTGCATGGTGAAGCGGTCGGCGTCGCCGGGATCGGGGCGTTCCTCGACGTAGGCGGTGCCCAGCAACAGGCCCAGCGGCAGCGGAATGCGCAGCCCGGCAATGCGCCACACGTAGCCCAGGTCGCGGAACACCAGCGCGCCGTCTTCGGCGCTCACCGCCAGGCGCATGCCGATGCCCAGGCGCACGTACTCGATCACTTCGGCGCCCTTGCTCGCTTCGTGCTCCATGTGCGAGCGGAAGTGAAAGAGCGGCCTGCCCGGGAAATGAAACACGCGGTCCCAGTACAGGTGCGCGTTGGCCGGGCGGCAGCTGTAGTGCACCTCGATCGGAACGTGGCTGCCGGTGTGCGGCACCAGCGCGCCGAAGAGCCGGCCGAAGGGCATCAGCAGCGTGGCCCAGGGCGCGTGCCAGACCTCGCTCATCACGCCGCGAACGCACACCTGGTCGTCGGAGAACGGCGCCATCGCGTAGTGCCGGCGAACGACCTCGCCGAGGCGCTCCCACGCGGGGCCGAGTGCCTGCTGGAAGACCGGTGGCTGCGTCATCCGGCGACCGTGGCCGTGGCCGGGGCTTCGCTGCGCGCCTTGTAGAAGCGCAGGATGTTCTCCGAGCCGTTGCCGAGCAAGGCCTGCAGCACGCGGTCGGCATACCAGTTGAAGCGCGTGCTCAGGCGCCACGACACGTCGATGCGCAGGTCGGTGCCGCCGTCGCGCGGGGTCAGCGTGTAGGTGGTGTCGCGCAGGTCGAAATACTGGCCGCCGATCATCACGTGGTCGTCCAGCGCCCCCGCGGGAAACGAGTCCGGCGTGAAGCGGTAGCGCCACTTCAGCAGGCGGTTGGGCTGCCAGTCGGTGACGATTTCCTCGAAGTGCACGTTCTTCTGCCACTGCACCTGGCGCACGCGGCCTTCGGGCGTGTCGACCGTCACGCCGGACACCGGCATCGGCACGCCGATGCGGTACGCCCACATGCCGCTGACTTCGCTGGGACGAATGTCGCGCGCCTCGTTCAGCGAGTGCCACACGCGCTCGGCCGGCGCCGCAATGAAGAGCGTGCGCGAGGTGTGGGAAAACCGGTCGGGGTTGGGCAGCTGCGGCTCGATGGCGCCGAGCACCAGCGGCAGCAGCGCGAAGCTGTAGACCGCCTGCCTGGGCCAGTTGGTGATGCGGCACACGATGCCCATCGCCAGGCCGCCGACGCTGCCCATCACCCCGAACAGCGGCACGATGACGATGGCGCAGATGATCCCCTCGATGAACACCGCCAGCGTGCCGATGACGAACAGCGCGGTCGCCACCCACGGCGCCCAGAGGTAGTAGCCCCAGCTGCGCCGCTCGATGCGCTCGGCCATGTACACCGTGACCGCGCCGCACACGGCGGGCACGAAGTACACGAAGGACCCGAGCATCGCCGAGAAGCGGTGGCCCGGCCCGCCGCTGAAGACGATGCGCAGCACCAGCGCAATGGCCGCGCCCGCCAGGATCGGCCAGAACCAGGCGAAGGGCATGCGGCGCGGGGGCGGCTGGGGTGGTTGGTCCGGACCGCCGTTGAAGCGGGCGAGATCGGCGAACCAGCTTTCCGTCTGTTGCTGTTCTTCGGAGTCGTTGCGCATGGGAACCTCTTCTCCTCGTTGTGTTGTCTTGTTCGCTCAGCCGGCGCGCCGCCGCGCCGTGACCATGCAGTAGTCGAAGTCGCGCCAGAACATGCCCAGCGCGAGCGCGCAGTAGCTGGCCACGATGTGCTTGCGCCGCCACGGGCTGAGCTTGCCGCGCGCCTTCCAGAGTTCGGCCAGCGTGAAGCGCGTGGCCAGCACCGGGATGTGCAGCGCGCTCGGCGCCACGCGCCAGCGCAGCGACTTCACCTCGATGTCCTCGAAGCCGTTGCGCTCGAGCGCGGCCACGAATTCGTCTCGCACCGCCAGCGTGGGCACGGCCCAGCTGTCGGCCCACAGGCGGTGCAGCCACTGGGCCATGCGCCCCGGTGTGCGCCGCAGCAGGAAGCCGTCGACCACCGCGAGCCGCGCGCCGGGCTTCAGCAGGCGCGCGGCCTCGCGGATGAAGTCGCCCTTGTCGGTGCCGCCGGCGTAGCAGGCGCTCTCCACGGCCCAGGCACCGTCGGCCTGCGCGGCGGGCAGGCCGGTGCGCGTGTAGTCGGCTTCGATGTGCGCCATGCGGTCGGCCACGCCGGCGGCTGCGTCGAGCCTGGCGGCGATGCGGTTCTGCACGGCGACGTTGGTCACGGTGATGGCGCAGAGCGACGGGTCGTCGCCGACCAGCGTGCGCGCGGTGGCGCCGGCGCCGCAGCCCAGGTCGAGCACGCAGCGGCGTTGCGCGGCGTCCGCCGGTGCGGTGCCCAACTGCAGGGCGCGGCCGATCGCGCGGTTCATTTCGACCAGCATGCCTTCGCGCCGCAACGGGTTCAGGCCCGCCCGCCAGAAGCCGAAGTGCATGTTGTAGCTGGGGCTCCAGGCGCTGTAGTCGACGGCGACCTCGGTGAAGTAGTGCTGGGTGTCCCGGGTGGTGATGGGGGCGCCGGCGGGGCCTGCGGCGGCGCCGGTTGCGGTGTGCGGCGCGCTTTCGTGCGGCATGCGGAAGTCGGGCTGGAAAACGGTGGGCATGGCTCTTCCCTCGGTTGGTTGTTCTTTGATGCTCACGACGCTTGCTGCGCTCGCAGCGTTCACAGGCGGCACTGGCCGTCGTCGCACGAAGGCGCGACGCGCCCCGCCAGCCTCGCGGCCAGCCAGCGCGGAATGCGGTAGCGGTTGCGTGCCAGCAGCGCGTAGGCGCGATCTGCCAGCGGTGCAACCAGCGGCAGGTCGAGCAGGACGCTGCCGCTCGACAGCCCGACCGCGCTGCGGCACAGGCGGATGGCGGGCACGCCGATGAACACCTGGCCTTGCGCGTCCTTCACATGGATGGCCGCCATCAGCGCGTTGCGCGGGGCCGGGCCGTCGTCGAACGCGGCCGGCGAGCAGTCGACCAGGTGCAGCCGGCTTGCCGCGTCGCGCGACTTCATCTGGCGCATTTCGGCCGAGCAGATCGCGCAACTGGCGTCGAAATAGATCGTGAGCGGGTAGGCGGGCGAGGCGGCGGCATTCATGGCGTTCTTGGTTATCGATATTTCTGTCAAAACAGAAATAAAAGGGCAAAAAAAGGAGACTCAGATCATGGGGAGGCTGGCGTGGTGCGCGTCGGGGTCTTCGCCCTTGTCTCCTTTGTCACCCTTGCCGGCTGGCGCGGCATCGCCGCGCACGAACTTCTGCACGCTCGCGCCCAGCGTCAGCACCTTGTCGAGCGTGCCCGGCGACAGGCGCAGCATTTCGTCGGCCCAGGTGGCGAGCTTTTCCATCAGCTCCATGGTGGAGCGGATGCGGTCCTGCGCGTCGGCCGGTTCCTTCTGGAAGTCGGGGCTGGAGACCAGTTCGCGCAGCACGCGCACGGTGGGGTCGAACTCGCGCTCCTTGCGCTCGCGCACCACGGTGCGAAACAGCTCCCACACGTCGACGCTGGTCTCGAAGTAGTCGCGGCGGTCGCCCAGCGTGTGGGTGACGCGCACGAGGTTCCAGGCCTGCAGTTCCTTCAGGCTGTTGCTGATGTTGGAGCGCGCCACGCCCAGCGTGTCGGACAGCTCTTCGGCGTTCATGGGCTTGCCGTGGGCGAAGAGCAGCGCGTGGATCTGCGAGACGGTGCGGTTCACGCCCCACATGGACCCCATTTCGCCCCAGTGCAGGACGAACTTGCGTTGAATGTCGGTGAGTTCCATGGCGTCGAGTTTAGGATTTACGAAATTTCTGTCAATAGAGAAATAGAAAAATCCGTGGACAAGCCAGAGCGACTGGAATACTGTACGTATGAACAGTAAATGCCTTAGCAAAGGACTCGCCATGCCCGCTGCCCAGATCCCCGTCCACGCCATCAAGGGCCGCGGCGCGGCCACGCGGCTGGCGCACCGCTTCTCCAGCGACGAACGCGCCGCCTGCGACGACGGCTGGGGCACGCTCGAGGAAGGCGTGGCCGAGGCCGCCGAGCTGCAGCCGCTCGCGACCGAGGTGCGCTTCGAAGACGTGAAGTCGGTGCTCACCGAGAACGAGTCGCCCGACATCTCCTTCGACCGCTCGCTCAACCCGTACCGGGGCTGCGAGCACGGCTGCATCTATTGTTTCGCGCGCCCGACGCACAGCTACCTCAACCTCTCGCCCGGCCTCGACTTCGAGACCAAGCTGATCGCCAAGCGCAACCTCGTCGAGGTGCTGCGCGCCGAACTCGGCCGCAAGAGCTACCGGCCGAGCTACATCGCCATCGGCACCGCCACCGACTGCTACCAGCCCATCGAGCGCGAGTTGCGGCTCACGCGCTCGGTGATCGAACTGCTGCAGGAAACGCGGCACCCGTTCGCGCTGGTCACCAAGTCGAGCGCCATCGAGCGCGACCTCGACCTGATCGGGCCGATGGCGGCCAACCGGCTGGCCGCCGTGTACGTCACCGTGACCACGCTCGACGGCGAACTCGCCCGCAAGCTCGAGCCGCGCGCCGCGGCGCCGCACCGGCGGCTGCGCACCATCCGCACGCTCACCGAAGCGGGCGTGCCGGTGGGCGTGAGCGTGGCGCCGCAGATTCCGTTCGTCACCGAGGACATGGAGCAGGTGCTCGAAGCCGCCTGGGAAGCCGGCGCGCGCAGCGCCTTCTACACGGTGGTGCGGCTGCCGTGGGAGGTGGCGCCGCTGTTCAAGGAGTGGCTGGCGTTGCACTACCCGCAGCGCGCCGACCGGATCATGGCGCGCATCCACGAGATGCGCGGCGGCAAGGACTACGACGCCGACTTCGCCACGCGCATGAAGGGCTCGGGCCTGTGGGCCGACCTGATCCACCAGCGCTTCGTGAAGGCCGCGAACCGCATCGGCTACAACCGCGAGCGCATTCCGCTGGACGTCACCGCGTTCCGGCCGCCGGGCGCGGCCGGGCAGGGCAACCTGTTCTAGGCTTTTTGCAGGGCCTGTGCCCGTCAGCCCGTCAGCCTGGTTGCCGGCGCAGGAAGTCGCCCACCATCGCGGTGGTCGCCTTGGGGTTCTCTTCCATGATCCAGTGGCCCGAGTCCGGCACGACGCCTTCGGTCACGTTGCTGGCCGCGGCGCGCATCACGGTGGCCATCATCGGCCCGAACGACTTCTCGCCGCCGAGCGCCAGCACCGGCATCTCGAGCTTGCCTTGCGCCATGAACGCGGTGTTGTCGATCACGTCCTGGTCGAACGCGCCGAACTGCGAGAAGCCCGCGTGCATGTTGCCGGGCCGCGCATACAGGCGCGCGTAGTGCCGCCGCGCGGCCTCGCCGAAGCGCGCGGGCGTGGCGGAGAACTCGTTCCAGAAGCGGTCGAGGTAGATGCGCTCGCGGCCCGCCACCAGCCGTTCCATGTCGGGCCCGCCGAAGCGGAAGTGCCACAGCAGCGGGCTCTTCAGGATCTCTTCCCACGGACCCACGCCGGGCAACGGCGCGTCGATGGGCACGAAGCTCGTCACGCGGTCGCGGTACTGCGCCGCGAAGGCGTAGCCGACCATGTTGCCGATGTCGTGCGTGACCAGCTGGGTCTTCGCCACGCCGAGCTTGTCGAGCAGCTGGGCGATGTTCTGCCCCTGCGTCTTCTTGTCGAAGCCGCTGGTGGCGCGCGCCGACAGGCCCATGCCGCGCAGGTCGGGCACCACCACCGTGTGGTCGCGCGCCAGGTCGTTCGCCAGCTTGGCCCACATGTCGCCGGTTTCGCCGAAGCCGTGCAGCAGCGTGACGGCCGGGCCGGTGCCGCCCACGCGCACATGCAGCGTGGTGCCGTCGACGGCGATCTCGCGTGTCTTGAATGCGGGGGAGAAGGCCGGCAGGCCTTGGTGGGTCTGCGCAAGGGCCGTGGTCGCAACCAGTGCCGTGGCCAGCAAGGCCAGAGTCCGTCGTCGCATCGTCGCTCTTTCGTTGAAGGCAGCGTCCGAGGCGAACGCGGGAGGGTGCGCGATGCTACTTGCTTTGCGCCAGGCCCACCATCCCCTGCGCGCGGCAACCGGCGGCCGCGTCGTCGGCCGCGCACCAGTCGCCGCCCAGCGCCTTCACCAGGAACACCGAGGTCAGCAGCCGCTGCCCCTGCAGCTGCGCGGCCTGCCGCTCGACCGTCAGCAGCGACTGCTGCGCGGTGATCACGTCGAGGTAGGTCGAGGCGCCGCCCTCGTAGCGGCTGGTCGCCATGTCGAGCACGCGGCGCGCCGCCGTCACGGCCGACTGCGCCTGCGTGGTCGCGCTGTCCAGTGCCGACAAGCCGGTGATGCCGTCCTCGACTTCCTGCATCGCGCCCAGCACGGTGCGGCGGTAGTTGCCCACGGTGGCGTCGTAGCCGGCCTTGGCGAAGTCGACGTTGGCGCGGATGCGGCCGCCGTCGAACAGCACCTGCGTGGCCGACACGCCCACCGACCACAGCAGGCTGGGGCCGTTGAACAGCGTCTCGATGGTGCGGCTGTCCACGCCCACGGTCGGCGAGATGATGAAGCTCGGGTAGAAGGCCGCGGTGGCCACGCCGATCTGCGCATTGGCCGAGGCCATGGCGCGTTCGGCCGAGGCCACGTCGGGCCGGCGCTGCAGCATCTCGGACGGCACGCCCAGCGGCACCGCCGGCGGACGGATCTCGCGCAGGTCCACCGGCAGCGCGAAGTTCGGCGCGGGCGTGCCGGTGAGGGTGGCCAGCGCGTGTTCGTATTGCGCGCGCTGTTTCTTCAGCACGTCGACCTGCGTCAGCGTGGTCTCCAGCAGCGCCTGCTGCTGCGCCACGTCGAGGCCCGACACCGCGCCCAGGTCATGGCGCGCCGTGACCAGCTCCAGCGCGCGGCGCTGCAGGCCGATGGAGCGCGAGAGCACGTCGAGCTCGATGTCGCTGGAGCGCAGGTTGAAGTAGTTGTTGGCCACGTCGGCGCTCAGCAGCAGCCGCGTGTTGGCCAGGTCGGCGGCCGATTGCTCGGCGGAGGCCGAGGCGCCCTCGACGCTGCGCTGCACGCGGCCGGCCAGGTCGACCTCGTAGCTCGCGTTCAGCGACAGCGCGAAGTCGTTCTGCACGGTCGACGCGTTGGCGCTCGCATAGTTGGTGAGCGGCCGGTTGGCGGAAATCTTCAGGCGCGAGGCGCGCGTGCCCAGGCCCAGCTGCGGGTACAGGCTGGCCGAGCTGGCGGCCAGCGAAGCGCGCGCTTGGGCGAGCCGTGCATTGGCGATCACCAGCGTCGGGCTGCCGGCCAGGGCCTGTGCCTGCAGGGTGTCGAGCGTGGCGTCGTCGAAGCGCTTCCACCACGGGCCCTTGTCGATGCTGTCGCTGGGCGCGCTCACGCGCCAAGGCGCCTCGAGCTTCCAGCTCAAGGGCAGCGCGGTGTCGGGGGTCTTGTAGTCGGGGCCGACGGCGCAGCCCGAGAGGAGCGCAAGGAGCGCCAGCACGGCGACGGCCGTCGGGGCAACCGGCGGTCGCAGTTTCACGCGGGTTCCTTCTTGGCGGCGGCAGGCGCGGCAGGCGCAGCGGGTGCGGCCGGTGCACCCGGGCCGGCATTGGCCGCGGCCGGCGGCGTCTCGGGCGCCACCGCCACCACGTCGCCCTCGGCCAGCGAGTCGGAGGGGTTCAGCACCATGCGGTCGGCGCCTTCGAGGCCGTCGACCACCTCG
Organism: Variovorax sp. OK212; assembly: GCF_900112425.1. Lineage (GTDB taxonomy): Bacteria > Pseudomonadota > Gammaproteobacteria > Burkholderiales > Burkholderiaceae_C > Variovorax. Next base: position 1,255,959 of record NZ_FOLP01000001.1, read on the forward strand.
ACGTTCTCGCCGTAGTTGCGGCCCAGGGTCACGGGGCGCAGGTTGATGCGGCCCTGCGCGTCGACCACCGCGATGCGCGTGCCCTCGGCACGGAACAGCAGCGCGTTCGACGGCACGGTGAGCGTGCGGCTGGCCGCCAGCGGCAGCGACACCTGCACGTAGGCGCCGGGCAGCAGTGCGCCGTCCTTGTTGGGCAGCGACACCTCGACCTGCATCATCCGCGTGGTCGTGTCGATGGCGCCCGAGGTGCGCGCCACCTGGCCCTTGAAGGTCTGGCCGCGCAGCTCGGCCTGCGTCACCACCACCGGCTGGCCGGTCTTCACGAGCTGGGCATAGGCCTGCGGCACGTTGATGTACACGCGCAGCGGATCGGTCTGCGCCAGCATGAACAGCGCGCGCCCAGCGCCGCCGCCCGCGCCGGCGTCGATCAGGTCGCCGGTGTCGACGTTGCGCCGCGTGATCACGCCCGCGAACGGCGCCACCACGCGCTTGAAGCCTTCGGTCTGCTTGAGCCGCTGCACGTTGGCGTCGGCCGCCGCCACGTTCGACGTGGCCTGCGCCACCGCGCTGCGGCGTTCGTCGAGGTCCTGCTGCGAAACCACGTCCTTCTTGCGCAGCGCCTCCCAGCGATCGGCGGTGCTGCGTGCGAGCTCCAGGCCCGAGGCCGCCTGCGCGCGCGCGGCCACGGCCTGCGAGAGTTGCTGGTCGATCTCGGGCGTCTCGATCTCGGCGAGCAGATCGCCCTTTTCGACGCGGCTGCCGATGTCCCTGGTCCAGCGCTTCAGGTAGCCGCTGGCGCGCGCCGAAATGGGCGACTGCACGAAGCCCTGCAGCGTGCCCGGCAGCGACAGCGTCTGGCCGGTGATGGGCGTGCGGGGCAGGGCGGTCTGCACGTACTGCCTGGCGCGCTCGCTGGTGCCCGCTTCGAGCGCACGCGCGTTGGCCATGCGCACGAACACGGTGCGCGCGGCGCCCAGCGCCAGCAGCACCAGCACGACCAGCACCAGCCAGCGCGTACGCCGCACCATCTGCCGGCGGCGCAGCAACTCGCCTTCGCCCTCTTCGACGGCGATGGGGTGGATGGCCAATGCCGAATGGCGTTGCTCCGTCATGACCCGCTCGGCGCCGGGCCGCTCCCAAGGCGAGCTGCGGACCCCTTGGGGGGCAGCGAATACACAAAGTGAATGAGCGTGGGGGTCAAGACTTCAGTTCTCCTGGGGCGCTGCGCCGGCGGGCGGCTGTTGCGCGTGTTGCTGCTGCGCGGCTTCACGCGCCGCCCGGCGGTGTGCAAGCCGACTGTGCACCCCCGCGAACACCGCGGGTACGAAAAACAATGTCGACACCGTGGCAAAGATCAGGCCACCGATGACCGCGCGGCCCAGCGGCGCGTTCTGCTCGGCGCCTTCGCCCAGGCCCAGCGCCATGGGGATCATGCCGATGATCATGGCCAGCGCCGTCATCAGCACCGGGCGGATGCGGGTGGCGCCGGCTTCCAGCGCGGCCGACAGCGGCGGGATGCCCGCCTGCAGCCGCTCGCGCGCGAACGACACCAGCAGGATGGAATTGGCCGTGGCCACGCCCATGGTCATGATGGCGCCCGTGAGCGCCGGCACGCTCAGCGTGGTGCCGGTGATGAACAGCATCCACGCGATGCCCGCCAGCGCGGCCGGCAGGGCGGTGATGATGATGGCGGCGTCCAGCCACGACTGGAAGGTGACCACGATCAGCAGGTACACCAGCACGATGGCCATCGCCAGGCCCACGCCCAGGCCGATGAACGACGACTGCATGGTCTGCACCTGGCCGCGGATCTCCACGCGGCTGCCGCGCGAGAGCTTGGGGCGCATCTCGTCGACCAGCTTCTGCACCTTCGAGGCCACGCTGGCCAGGTCGGTGCCCTGCACGCTCACGTACACGTCGATCACGGGCGCGATGTTGTAGCGCGACATCACGGCCGGCTGGCGCGCCGCCTGCGCGTCGACCAGGTTGCCCAGCAGCTGCTGCGAGCCCGTGGTGCCGGCCGCCGCGCCCGCACCCACCGGGATGTTGAGCAGCGAATCGAGCGAGTCGACCACGTACTGCGGCGACTGCACAGCGATGCTGTACACCACGCCGTTCACCGGGTTGAGCCAGAAGGCCGGCGCCGTCTGCGAGCTGCCCGACAGCGCAATGAGCACGTTCTGCCCCACGTTGGACGCCGTGAGCCCATACTGCTGCAGCCGCGTGCGGTCCATCTGCAGGCTGAGCGCGGGGCCGTCCAGGCGCTGGTGCACATGGGCGTCGACCGCACCCGGGATCTGGCGGATCGCCTTGGTCAGTTCGGCCGCGCGCGCCGCGTTGCCGGCCAGGTCGTTGCCGCTGAACTGCACGTCGATGGCCGCGGGCAGGCCGAAGTTGAGAATCTGCGTGACGATGTCCGCCGGCTGGAAGAAGAACTCCGTGCCCGGGAAGCGCCGGGGCAGCTCGGCGCGCAGGATCGACACGAAGTGCTCGGTCGGCTTGTGGCCTTCCTTGAGCGACAGCAGCAGCTCGCCGTCGAAGGTGCCGATGGTGCCGGCGTTGCTGTACGACAGGTTGATGCCGCTGTTGGGCACGCCCAGGTTGTCCAGGATGGTCTCGAGCTGGTCCGGCGGCACCAGCTCGCGGATGGCGGCTTCCACCCGGTCGGTGAGGCGCGCGGTCTCCTCGATGCGCGTGCCGGTGGGCGCGCGCAGGTGCAGGCGGATCTGGCCGGCATCGACGGTGGGGAAGAAGTCGCGGCCCAGCGCGGGGTACAGCAGGCAGGAGAGCAGGCAGAAGCCGAGGAACAGGCCGATGAAGCCGGCGCGCTTGGAGAGCACCGCCGACAGCACCAGCGTGTAGGCGCGGCGCACGCGCTCGAAGCGGCGGTCGAAGGCGCGGTACAGGCGCTGCAGGGCGCTTGGCTTGGCGTTGGCGACCTGTTCATGGCCGCCTCCGTGCGAGTTGCCCATCAGCAGCATCACCAGCGTGGGCACCAGCGTGCGCGAGAGCAGGTAGGAGGCCAGCATGGCGAACACCACCGCCTCGGCCAGCGGCACGAACAGGAAGCGCGCCACGCCCGAGAGGAAGAACATCGGCACGAACACGATGCAGATGCACAGCGTGGACACGAAGGCGGCCGAGCCGATCTCGCCCGCGCCGACCTCGATGGACTCCTTCAGCGGCGTGCCCATGTGCAGGTGCCGCTCGATGTTCTCGATGGTCACGATCGCCTGGTCCACCAGGATGCCCACCGACAGCGCCAGCCCTCCCAGCGTCATGAGGTTGAGCGTTTCGCCCAGCGCGTACAGCACCAGGATCGACGCCAGGATCGACAGCGGAATGGTCAGCGCAATGATCAGCGTGCTGCGCCAGTTGCCCAGGAACAGCAGCACCATCGCGGCGGTCAGCGCGGCGGCCAGGATGGCCTCGAACACCACGCCCTTCACGGCCGCCTTCACGAACACCGACTGGTCGAACAGCGGCGTGATCTTGATGTCCTCGGGCATCGTCTGCGCGGCGATGGGCAGCATGGCGCGGATGTTGGAGACGATGTCCAGCGTGGAGGCACCGCCGTTCTTCAGCACCGACAGCAGCACGCCGCGCACGCCGTCCTGGCGCACCACGTTGGTCTGCGGCGAGAAGCCGTCGCGCACGTAGGCCACGTCGCGCAGGTAGGTGGTGGCGCCGTTCACGGTGCGGATCGGCAGGTCGTTCAGGCCCGAGATGGCGTCGGGCGAGCCGTTCATGCGCACGTTGTATTCGGTGGCGCCGAACTTGGCCGTGCCCGAGGGAAGGATCAGGTTCTGCGTGTTCACCGCGTTCACCACGTCGGCCGGCGAGAGGCCGCGCGCTTGCAGCGCCTGGGTGTCGAGGTCGACCGAAATCAGCCGGTTCTTGCCGCCGTACGGAAACGGAATGGCCGCGCCCGGCACCGTGATGAGCTGCGGGCGCAGCTGGTTCACCGTGGCGTCGAACAGCGAGTTCTCCGAGCGCGTGGGGCTGGACAGCGCCAGCTGCACCACCGGCACGCTGGAGGCCGAATACTTGATGACCAGCGGCGGCGTGATGCCCGGCGGCAGCTGGCGCACCTGCGCCTGCATCGAGGCCACCACCTGCGAGATGGCCATCTCGATGTTGGCGGTCGGCTGGAAGAACACCTTGATGATCGACACGCCCGCCAGCGACTGCGACTCGATGTGCTCGATGTCGCTCACCGTGGTGGTCAGCCCGCGCTCCACCTGGCCCGAGATGCGCTGGCCCATTTCCTGGGCCGGCAGGCCGGTGTAGTTCCAGATGACGCTGACCACCGGGATGTTGATTTCCGGGAAGATGTCGGTCGCCATGCGCGCGAGGACAAAAGGCGTGGCCAGCACGATCAGCATCGCCATGACGATGAAGGTGTACGGACGACGCAACGCAAGCTGGACCATGGAGAGGACTCTCTGCTTCCGACGGAAAAAGGTTTCGCATCATAAGGAAGTAGATTTAAGTTTGCTGGTGCCGTGAAACACGGTGTGGCGCTTTACCAAAGGGATGCATATGGACAGGGTTTGGCTGGTAGTGATGGGCGTGTCGGGTTGCGGCAAATCGAGCCTGGGCGCGGCGCTGGCCACGGCCCTCGGGCTGCCGCTCATAGAAGGCGACGACCACCACCCGAAGGCCAACGTCGAGAAGATGAGCCAGGGCGTTGCGCTCACCGACGCCGACCGCGCCGGCTGGCTGGCCACGCTGGGCCGCGCGCTGGCCGACGCGCCGCAGGGCGCGGTGCTGACCTGCTCGGCGCTCAAGCGCATCTACCGCGAGCAACTGCGCGCGGCGGTGCCCGGCTTGCGCTTCGTGTTCATGGCGATCGAGCGGGCCGAGTCCGAGCGCCGGGTGGCGGCGCGGGCCGGTGCCGGGGAGCACATGTTCCCGGCCAGCCTGGTGGCCAACCAGTTCGCCACGCTGGAGTCGCCGGTGGGCGAGCCCGGCGTGCTGGCGGTGGACGCGACGGCGCCGCTGGCGCAGTCGGTGGCCGGCGTGAAAGGCTGGCTCGCTAGTTCCTGAGCCCGGCGCGCAGTTCCTCGAGCACCACCGACGCGCGGTTCATCAGTTCGGCCAGGGTGGCGAGTTCGCCCGCGCTGGCCGGCGCCACCATGGCCTCGACCACCTCGGCCTGGATGGCCAGGCACTGCTGCGCGACCGCCATGCCGTCGCCGGTGAGCGTGAGGCGCCGCACCCGCGCGTCGGCGCCGTCGCTGTCGCGCCGCACCCAGCCCTTGGCCTCCATCTGCGACAGCAGCATGCTGACGCCGCTCTTCGCCACGAAGCAACGCGCCGCCAGCGCCTGCTGCGTGATGCCCGGCGTGGTTGCGACGGTGGCCAGCACCTCGTGTTCGCCCACGCGCAGGCCGATGGCGGCAAGCCTTCCGGTCATCACCGCGTCGCACAGGTTGTAGGCCCGCACCACGGCCAGCCAGGCGGCGGTGCCGTGAGGCGACGACGGCGCGCGTTCGGGTGAGGCTGCGGGTTCCGGGGCGGCGGCAACCGGCCGCTTGCGGGGCTTGCTGGACTTCGCGGTGGGCATGGCGATGAAGCTCGAAATGGTTCAGTATTGAACTAGAATGTTCTAGATTGAACCAATTCTAGGCTGTCGATGAACCTCTACCTGCGCCTCCTGATGACCTTGCTGCGCGCCTGGCGCGCGCCGCGCCTCGTGCCGGGCGACACGCTGGAGCGGCAACTGCGCGTGCTGCCGAACGACCTCGACATCAACGGCCACATGAACAACGGCCGCTACCTGACCATCATCGACCTGATGCTGGTCGAGTACTTCGTGCGCACCGGCTTTGCGTCGACCATGCTGCGCCAGGGCTGGCGGCCGATGTCGGGCGGTTCGCTCATCAGCTACCGGCGCGGCCTGAGCCCGTTGCAGGCCTACACGCTGCGCTTCCGGCTCGACGCCACCGACCAGCACTGGAACTACATGCGCTTCGAGTTCGTGCGCGGCGATCGCGTGTGCGCGGCCGGCTACATGAAGGGCGCCGCCGTGGGCCGCGGCGGGCTGGTGCCCAACCAGGATTCGTACGCGGCCATGGGCCTGGTGCCGCCGGCGCATCCGCTGCCCGCGCCGGTGCGCGACTGGATCGCGGCCGAGCAGGGCGTGATGAGCGCTGCCTGGTAGAGCTCAGGGCGAGGGCGGCGAGGGCGGCGAAAGTGGCGCAGGCGCATCGAGCGCCAGCCGCAGCCGCGTGACGTTCGGGTTGCCCGGGTCGCGCTGCAGCCTGAACCCCAGCTTGCGCGCCAGCGCCAGCATGCCCGTGTTGTCGTAGAGCGTGATGTCCGCCAGCTGCTTCACGCCGGCCTGCGCGGCCGCGTCGATCAGCTTGCGCAGCAGCTTGGCCGCGACGCCGTGGCGCTGCCAGGCATCGCCGATGACCACGGCGAACTCGGCAACGTGCGCCGTCTCGGGCGTGTCGCCGCGCACGTAGCGCACCACGCCCATCTGCTGCTCGCGGCCTCCGACCTCGGTGGTCGCGATGAGCGCCAGTTCGCGGTCGTAGTCGATGTGGGTCATGCGCCAGAGCTCGTCGGGCTGCGGCTTGCGCGGCGACAGCAGGCGGTGGTAGCCCGTTTCGTTCGACAGGCCCGCCACAAAGGCCGAGTGCAGATCCAGGTCGTCGGCACGGATCGGGCGGATCCGCACCGGCGTGCCGTCGCTCAGTTGCCAGTCCTCGACCAGGTGGCGGGGGTAGTCGAGGGCTGGCATGGCCTCATTCGATCGGTCAGCCGATCACTTCAGGCCAGTCGGTGTGGAAGAACTGGCCTTCGGGCTTGTCGGTGCGCTCGTAGGTGTGGGCACCGAAGAAGTCGCGCTGCGCCTGCAGCAGGTTGGCCGGCAGGCGCTCGGTGCGGTAGCTGTCGTAGTAGGCCAGCGAGGCGCTGAACGCCGGCACCGGAATGCCGTTGCTCACCGCCAGCGCCACCACTTCGCGCCAGTTCTGCTGCGTGCGGTTCAGCAGGTCCTTGAAGAAGGGGTCGAGCATCAGGTTGCCCAGCGCGGGGTCGGTGCGGAAGGCGTCGGTGATGCGGTTGAGGAAGCGCGCGCGAATGATGCAGCCGCCGCGCCAGATGGACGCGATGCCGCCCAGGTCGAGCTTCCATTCCTTCTTGTCGCCCATCGTCTTGATGAGGTCGAAGCCCTGCGTGTAGCTGATGACCTTGGAGGCATACAGCGCGTCGTGCACCTTGGCCACCAGCGCCTTCTTCTCGAGCGAGAGCTCGATCTTCGGGCCCTGCAGCAGCTTGCTCGCGCCCACGCGCGCCTTCTTCTGCGACGACAGCACGCGCGCCTCGACGGCGGCGTTGATGGTGCTGATGACCACCGCGTTCTCGGCCGCGTTGATCAGCGTCCACTGGCCCGTGCCCTTCTGGCCGGCCTTGTCCAGGATGACGTCGACGATCGGCTTGCCGGTTTCCGGGTCTTTCTGTTCCAGCGCCTTGGCGGTGATCTGGATCAGGTAGCTCTGCAGCTCGCCGTCGTTCCACTCGTTGAAGATGGCGGCCATCTCGTCGGTGCTGAAGCCGGCCGCCTTGAACAGGCTGTAGGCCTCGCAGATGAGCTGCATGTCGCCGTACTCGATGCCGTTGTGCACCATCTTCACGTAGTGGCCGGCGCCGCCCGGGCCGATGTGGATCACGCAGGGCTCGCCGTCCACCTTGGCCGCGATGCTCTCGAAGATCGGCTTCATCACCTCCCAGGTGGACAGCGGGCCGCCCGGCATGATCGACGGGCCCTTGCGCGCGCCTTCCTCGCCGCCCGACACACCCGCGCCGATGAAGCGCAGGCCCTTGCTGCTCAGGTAGGCGTCGCGGCGCTCGGTGTCGGTGTAGAGGCTGTTGCCGCCGTCGATGACGATGTCGTCCTTGTCCAGCAGGGGGATGAGCTGCTCGATCACCTGGTCGACTGGCGCGCCGGCCTTCACCATGATCTGGATCTTGCGCGGCTTGGCCAGGCTCTGCACGAACGCCTCGAGCGTCTTGGCGCCGACCAGCTTCTTGCCGGGGTTCTCGGCAATGAAGGCTTCGGTGGTCGCTTCGGTGCGGTTGTACACGCTGACCTGGAAGCCGCGGCTCTCCACGTTCAGCACCAGGTTCTGGCCCATCACGGCCAGCCCGATCAGTCCGAAATCGCTTTTGTTGCTCATGACCCGTCTTGCCCTTCTTTCATGTGCGTGCGCCGGAATGCCCCGCGCACGGGTTGGTTCGCGGGCCATTTTGCCGGTGTCGGCCACGCCGCGCCGTGGGAGAGGGGCTATTCCCGCTTGGCAAGCAGGTCCGGCTTGGGTATGTTGGCGCGCATGAATGAAGCCATCCACCGCTGGTCCACCGACGCCGTGCCGCCCGCGCAGCGGCTGGACTACTGGGTGGGCGCGGTCTGCGAGGGCTTCCTGGAGATGGACGTCACCAGTTGCGCGGGCGGCAGCTTCGCCGCCACGCTGGAGTCGGCGCCGCTCGGGCCCATCGTGGTCAACCAGGTGCGCGGCAGCGCGCAGGCCGTGTACCGCACGCGCCGCGCCATTGCCCAGAGCCGTCACAACTATTACTACCTGCTGTGCAAGACCGACTCGGCCTGGGTCACCGTGCAGGACGGCCGCAGCGCGCGGCTGCTGCCGGGCGACGCGGTGCTGGTCGACTCGCGCCGCCTCTACGAATTCCATCTGCTGCAGTCGGCCGAGACCTTGTCGCTCGAACTGCCGACCGCCTGGGTCGACGCCTGGCTCCCCGACGCCGGCGACCGGGTGGCGCGGCGCATCGACGGGCAGTCCGGCTGGGGCGGCGTGCTGAGCGGCTTCATCAGGCAGCTGTCGCCGCAGATGGCCAGCCGGCCACCGGTGCCGGCCGAGCTGCTGACCGACCAGCTGGGCGGCCTGCTGGCGCTGGCGTTGGGGCATGGTGTTTCACAGGCGCCCGGCGAGGGCCGCGCCGCGCTGCGCCGCCGCGTGCTGGACGCCACGCGCGAGCGCCATGCCGAGCCCGGGCTCACGGCCACGGCCGTGGCGCGCGGGCTGGGGATTTCGGAGCGCGGCCTGCACCGCTGCCTGGCCGGCGGGCAGGAAGATGGCGATGGCGGCACCACCTTCGCCACCGCGCTGACGGCCGTGCGCATGCAGGCGGCGCGGCGCATGCTCGGCGACGCGCGCTTCGACCGGCTGGGCATCGCGGAGATCGGTTTTCGCGTGGGGCTGGCGGATGCGTCGCACTTCGTGCGGCTGTGCCGCCGGCACCTGGGCGCGACGCCGGGCGAGCTGCGGCGCGGGCGACTGAACTGAGCTCATGCCGAGCTCCGGCGCCCGGCCCCCTCAGATGCTGCGCAGGTTGACGCGCTGCGACAGCGCCTGCGCGCTCTCGCGCCGTTCGCTGTAGCGGTCGACCAGGTAGCCCGCGCAGTCGCGCGTGAGCAGCGTGAACTTCACCAGCTCTTCCATCACGTCGACCACGCGCTCGTAGTACGGCGAGGGTTTCATGCGGCCGTCCTCCTCGAACTCCATGAAGGCCTTGGCCACCGACGACTGGTTGGGGATGGTGATCATGCGCATCCAGCGGCCCAGCACGCGCAGTTGGTTCACGGCGTTGAACGACTGCGAGCCGCCCGACACCTCCATCACCGCGAGCGTCTTGCCCTGCGTGGGGCGCACCGAGCCGACGGCCAGCGGGATCCAGTCGATCTGCGCCTTCATGATGCCGGTCATGGCGCCGTGCCGCTCGGGCGAGCACCACACCATGCCTTCGGACCACTGCGCGAGCTCGCGGAGTTCGCGCACCTTCGGGTGGTCTTCGGGCGCGTCGTCCGGCAGCGGCAGGCCGCGCGGATCGTAGATGCGGGTCTGCGCGCCCATGGCCTGCAGCAGGCGGGCCGCCTCTTCGGTGAGGAGCCGGCTGTACGAGCGCTCGCGCACCGAACCGTACAGCAGCAGGATGCGCGGCGCGTGCGTGGCGCGCTGCGCGGGCGCCAGCTGCAGCGGGTCGGGCCGGCGCAAATGCGCGGCGTCGACGTGGGGCAGCTCAGGGCTTGGGGTTTGGTTTTGCGACACGCTGACCCCTTGCATCGATGACGGCTTCGCCGTCTTCCTTGGAGAACGCGCCTTGCTGCGCGCGCGGCAGGATGTCGAGCACCGCTTCCGACGGGCGGCACAGGCGCGTGCCGAGCGGCGTCACCACGATCGGCCGGTTGATGAGAACGGGGTTCCGCAGCATGAAGCCGACCAGCTGTTCGTCGCTCCACTTCGGATCGTCGAGGCCGAGCTCGTCGTACGGCGTGCCCTTGCGGCGCAGCAGGTCGCGCACCGCCATGCCCATCGAGGCGATGAGCCGCTCCAGCGTGGCGCGGTCCGGCGGGTCTTGCAGGTACTCGACGACGGTGGGCTCGTCGCCCGTGTTGCGGATCAGTGCGAGCACGTTGCGCGAGGTGCCGCAGGCGGGGTTGTGATAGATCGTGATGCCGTTCATGGAAGCGGGAGGCTCAGTCGAAGTGCCAGGGCGGCGAGGGCCGCGAACAGCACGGGAAGGGTCAGCACGATGCCGACCTTGAAGTAGTAGCCCCAGCCGATGGCCATGCCCTTCTTGGCGAGCACGTGCAGCCAGAGCAGGGTGGCGAGGCTGCCGACGGGCGTGATCTTCGGGCCGAGGTCGCAACCGATCACGTTGGCGTAGACCATGGCCTGCTTCACGAGGCCGGTGGCGCCCGACGCGTCGATGGACAGCGCGCCGACCAGCACCGTGGGCATGTTGTTCATCACCGAGGACAACAGCGCCGAGAGCAGGCCCGTGCCCAGCGCCGCGCCCCACACGCCGCCTTGCGCGAAGACGTTCAGCAGCGACGCCACGTGGCCGGTCAGCCCCGCGTTGCGCAGGCCGTACACCACCAGGTACATGCCCAGCGAGAACACCACGATCTGCCACGGCGCGCCGCGCAGCACGCGCCCGATGCCGATCACCCCGCCGCGCCCCGCGACGGCCAGCAGCACCACCGCACCGAAGGCCGCCACGGCGCTGACCGGCACGCCCAGCGGCTCCAGCCCGAAGAAGCCGGCGAGCAGCAGCACGAGCACCACCCAGCCGGCGCGGAAGGTTGCGGGGTCGCGGACCGCAGCGGCCGGCGCCTTGAGCTGGCCCGCGTCGTAGCGCGCCGGAATGCCGCGGCGGAAGTAGAGCACCAGCACCAGCAGGCTGGCGAGCACCGCCGCGATGTTCACGGGGACCATGACCGAGGCGTACGCGCTGAAGCCGATGTGGAAGAAATCCGCCGAGACGATGTTCACCAGGTTCGACACGATCAGCGGCAGGCTGGCCGTGTCGGCGATGAAGCCCGCCGCCATGACGAACGCGAGCGTTGCCGCGGGCGAAAAACCGAGCGCCGCCAGCATGGCCATCACGATGGGCGTGAGGATCAGCGCGGCGCCGTCGTTGGCGAACAGCGCCGACACGGCGGCCCCCAGCAGCACCACGAGCGCGAACAGCAGCCGGCCGCGCCCGCCGCCCCAGCGCGCCACGTGCAGGGCAGCCCATTCGAAGAAGCCGGCCTCGTCGAGCAGCAGGCTGATGACGATCACGGCTATGAAGGTGGCCGTCGCGTTCCACACGATGCCCCAGACGACCGGAATGTCGGCGGCGTGGACCACGCCGAGCAGCAGCGCCATGGCGGCGCCCAGCGACGCGCTCCAGCCGATGCCCAGCCCGCGCGGCTGCCAGATGACCAGCACCAGCGTGAAGACGAAGATCGCGAGCGCGATCAGCATGCGGGGGCGCAGCCTGCAGTGCCGTCTGCAGTGCAGCTCGCGGCGCAGGGTTCGCCCTGGCAGCAGTTCTCCGTCAGGTAGGCGAGCAGGCCGTTCATCTGCTCGAACGCCGCGCGATAGACGAGGTTGCGGCCCTGGCGCTCCTGCGAGACCAGGCCCGAATGCATCAGCTCCTTGAGATGGAACGACAGGCTGGTGGCCGACACCTCGAGCGATTCGGTCAGCGTGCCGGGTGTCAGGCCGGCGGGGCCCGCCACCACGAGTGCGCGAAACACGCGCAAGCGAACGGGCTGTGCCAGTGCGGCCAGGGAGCGGACGACGTCGTTTTCTTCCATATTTCAAGTATGTTTGAAGTATTGAATGAATGCAAGCCGCCTGGCGCGAATCGGCCATCGGGCTGGCGGGCATCGGCCATCCGGCGCGGGCCGCGGTTCCTACAGTCGTTCTCCATCCCAACGAAGGAGACCTCCATGTCCGACACCTATGTCATCGTCCATGGCGCCTGGCACACCGGCGCTGAAATCGAAGCCGTGGCCGAGGGCGTGCGCGCGGCCGGCCACACGGTTCATTGCCCCACGCTCGCGGGCAACAACCCCGGCGACGACCGCGCCACCACCACGCTGCAAGACGCCATCGACTCGGCCGTGCGCTACATCGAGCAGAAGAACCTCACGCAGGTGCGCCTGGTGGGCCACAGCTACGGCGGCATGGTGATCTCGGGCGTGGCCGACCGCATTGCGCCGCGCCTGAAGCGGCTGGTGTACATCAACGCCTTCGTGCCGCTGGACGGCGAGTCGCTCAACGACATGGTGCCGCCGCACTACGTGGCGATGTTCGACGCCGTGGCCGCGGCCAATGCCAACGCGGTGAGCCTGCCGTTCGAGGTCTGGCGCGAGGCCTTCATCAACGACGCCGACCTGCCGACCGCGCAGGCCGCGTACGACAAGCTCAACCCGCACCCGTACCGCACCTTCACCGACAAGATCAGGCTGAGCCAGCCGCTGGCGGCGCTGGCGCTGGGCAAGTCGTATGTCAACTGCCTGCAGGACACGGCGCTGCCGCACGGCCTGCCGTGGCATCCGCGCCTGTCGGAGCGGCTGGGCCTGTTCCGGCTGGTGGCGTGCCCGGGCAGCCACGAGATGTTCTTCTCGAACCCCGGGCGGCTCGCGCAGGCGATCGTCGAGGCGGGGCGCGACTGACCGGGTGACGACCGGGGCGGTCGTTCAGTTGCTGCGGCTGAAGAGCGCGTCGTACACGCGGATCGACGCGTAGGCGTCGTTCGCGGCGTAGCGCAGCTGCGCCTCGGTGAGCTGCTTGTTGGCCCAGTTCGAAGTGGTCGCCTTGCGCGACTTGATGAAGCGGCGATCGAACACCAGCGCCACCGCGGCCTTCACGCCGACCGACTTGCGGTAGCCGCGCCGGCGGAATTCGTCGTCGATGTCGAACACCGCGCCCGGCTCGATGCCGAGCCGGTTGCGAATGAGCGTGAGGTCGCCCGACAGGCCGAAGCCGACCTTGCGCAGCTCGGTCGAGGCGATCAGCGCGGCCACCACCGGGTTGCACTCGGTGCGGTGCAGCTGGAACAGCCATGCCGTGTCGCGCGTCGAAAATTGCACCACGTGCGGACCGCCCGAGACCTCGTTCTTCGCGAAGGTGGGTTTGGACTCGGTGTCGAAGCCGGCGATGCCGGCCGCCAGCAGCGTGGCGGCGGCGTGCTCGGCGTCCTGCAGCGTGGCGACGACCACGATGTCTTTCAGGCCGAGGCCGTCGAAGGGTTCGAGCAGCGCGATCTGTTCGCGCTCGGGCAAGGGGGGGAGCGTGCGGTTGTGCTCGCTCACCGGGAGGCTGCTTTCGTTGTCTTTTTCTTCACTGCGGTCTTCTTTGCGGGCGCCTTCCTGGCGGGAGTCTTTTGGGCCGCTGCCTTTTTCGCAGCGGGTGTTTTCCTGGGCTTGGGCGGCTGGCCCGAGCGCAGCGCGGATTCGTAGGCGCGGCGGCCCCAGAGCGCGGCCTCTTCGCGGTCCTCGAACAGGTCGGCCGGGGCCTGGCGGTACGACATGGGCATCGACTTGCCCTGGCGCACATAGGTGAAGGGCGGCAGGTTCTGCCGGTCGAAGTACGGCGCGCTTTCGGCGTCGGACTTCAGGTACAGCGTGTCGCCCGTGACCAGCGCGATCATGCGGCCTTCATGAAAGATGCCGTGGCCGCCGAACATGCGGCGCGGCGTGATGCGCCCGAAGCGCTCGAAGATCTCGTGCAGGCTGTCGACGAACGCGCTCATGCCGTGATCTCGATGCGATTGCCGTCCGGGTCGAGCACCACGCTCTCGTAGTAGCCGTCGCCCGTGCGGCGCGGGCCGTCGAGCAGCGGATGGCCGTCGGCCTTCAGGCGTTGCGTGAGGGCGTCGACCGCCGCGTCGGAGCCCACGCTGATGGCCAGGTGCGTCCAGCCCATGCGCTGCGCGCCGGCCTCGGCCGTCACGGGCTCGAGCGTGCGGGTGGTCATGGCCTCGATGCGCGCGCCGTCGCCCAGGCTCAGGAAGCACGAGGCGAAGCCCTTGGCCGGGTTGGTGTAGCCGGTGCCGGCGGTGGCGCCGAAGTAGTCGACGTAGAAGCGCTTGCAACGTTCGAGGTCGGTGGTCCAGAGTGCGATGTGGTCGATGCGCATGGGGCGTATGCAGGGTGGGGTTCAGCCCACGCGCCACGGCGGGCGCGAGGGCGACCAATGGTAGGCGATGCGTTCGCGCCCGCTGGTCGGGTGGCGGTCGACCGTGCCGCGTTCGAGGCCGTAGCGTTCGTAGAAGCGCTGCGCGCTGGTGTTGGTGGTGGCCACGTGCAGCCGCCAGCCGGTCGGGATGCGCACGCAGGCCTCGTCGAGCAGGGCCTTGCCCAGCCCCTGGTTGCGCAGGTGGGGCTCGACGAAGAGCTGGGCCACGTACTCGCGCCGCACCAGCAGCACCATGAACGCCAGCACCTGGCCGTCGCGCTCGGCCAGCACCACGTCGGCGGGCGGGCCGAACTCGGTCTGCACGCGGCGCAGCCAGTGGCCGATGGGCTCGATGGCGGCGGCGCCCCGGTTGGCCGAGATCCAGGCGCGGCGCCAGATGCCGGCCAGCACCATGTTTTCTTCAGGGCTGCCTTCGCGCGACCGCAGTTCGAAGGCGGGGATTTGAGCGGCGGACATGCGAACCATGATACGGCGCTGAACGTCGCCGTGAACGCCTCCGTGAACCCGCTCGCGGATCAGGCTTGCCCGAATGCCGACCAGTCCTTGCCGCCCATGCCCCGCTCGATGGCCGCGTGCATGCGCTGCTGCACGATGCGCGCGGCGGGCAGCACCACCTGCCTTGCCGCGCCCGCGTCGAGCGCCAGGTCGACGTCCTTCAGGCCCAGCGTGAGCTTGAAGCCGGGTTCGTAGTCGCCCGTGGCGATGCGCTTGCCGTAGCGCTGGTAGCTCGGGCTCGCGAACAGCGTGTTGGTGACGATGTCGAGAAAGTCCGCGCCCTTCAGCCCGTAGGACTCGCCCAGCGCCACGGCCTCGGACATGGCCTCGATGGCCAGCGAGATCATCATGTTGCCGGCGATCTTGGCCACGTTGGCGCGCAGCGGATCGTCGCCGAGCGGCCACACGCGCTGGCCCATCGCGTCGAGCAGCGGGCGCACCGCGGCCAGTGCCTGCGCGGGCCCGGCCGCGACGATGTTGAGCTGCGCCGCCGCCGCCACGGCCGGCACGCCGAACACCGGCGCGGCGACGTAGGCCACGCCCGCTGCGTCGTGCAAGGCGACCAGCTCCTCGGCCAGCGCGGGCGAGATCGTGGCCATCATCACGTGCACGCAACCGGGCCGCGCCGAACGCAAGGCGCCCGAATCGACGATCACGCCGCGCACGGCCGCGTCGTCGGCCAGCATCGTGAGCACGACTTCGCGCTGGAAGGCCGCGGCCGGCGAGTCGAGCAGCGTGACGCCTTCGAGCGCCTCGGCGGGGGCCGGGTTGCGGTTCCACACCGCCACCTGGTGACCGGCCTTGACGAGGTTCGGCACCATGGCCGCGCCCATGCTGCCGATGCCGATGAATGCTGTGTCCATTGAGTTGATCTCCGCGATGAAAGCCGGCCAGTCTGCCGCCGCGCACGGTGCGTGGGTAGTGCGTGCGAATGCAAAAACGCTATACGCTCGCCGCATGCAAAAGACCCCGGCCACCGCCGCCGCAGACCGCATCGAGCTGCTGCAGACCTTCGTTCGCATCGTCGAGGCGGGCAGCCTCTCGGCGGCGGCGCAGCAGATCGGCGCCACGCAGCCCACCGTGAGCCGGCGGCTCCAGGCGCTGGAGCGCTCGCTCGGCGTGAAGCTGCTGCAGCGCTCCACGCATGCGATGAACCTGACGGAAGACGGCGAGCGCTGCTACGAGCGGGCCAAGGACATGGTGGCCCACTGGGAAGCCCTGCAGTCCGACCTGCGCGGCTCGCACGACGACCCCGAAGGCACGCTGCGCGTGGTGGCGCCGCACGCGTTCGGCCAGCACCAGCTGCTGGGCCCGCTCGCGGCGTTCCTGCGCCGCCACCCGCGCGTGCGCGTGGAGTGGATGCTGCGCGACGGCACGCCCGACTTCATCACCGAGAACATCGACTGCGCGATCCAGGTCGGCGAGGTGACCGACCCCTCGGTCATCGCGATCAAGCTGGCCGACGTGCCGCGCATCGTGGCCGTGGCGCCGTCGGTGCTCGGCGGGGCCGCGCCGCCGAAGGACGTGGAGGCGCTGGCCTCGCTGCCGTGGGTGGCGCTCAGCATGTACTACCGCGACGAGGTCGAGCTGCGCTGCCTGCGCAGCGGCGAGCAGCGCCGCATCGCCATTCGCCCGCAGATGACGACCGACAGCCTCTATGCGCTGCGCAACGCCGCGCTGCTGGGGCTCGGCGTGTGCGTGGCGTCGGCCTGGGCGCTGCGCGAGGACATCGCGCGCGGCGACCTCGTGCACCTGCTGCCGACCTGGCAGGCCTCGCCGCTGCCGATGTACCTGGTCTATCCGCCCGCGCGCTTCTATCCGGTGCGGCTGCGCCGCTTCCTGGACATGGTGCGCGAGGCGATGCCCGAGACGGTGGGCGAGCGTGGGCTCATCGAGCCCTGAACTTGCCGCTGCTCTTGCCGATGTTCAGGCGCGCAGCGTCTGCGCGTGGTGCGCGATGTGGTCGGCCATGAAGCTCTGGATGAAGTAGTAGCCGTGGTCGTAGCCCGCATGGCGGCGCAGCGTGAGCGGCTGGCCGGCGGCGAAGCAGGCGGCCTCGAACACGTCGGGGTACAGCTGCTCGGCCAGGAACTTGTCGGCCAGCCCCTGGTCGATCAGGATGCCTTGCGGGTAGGGCGCCGTCACCTGCGACTTCATGAGCGCGCTGGCGTCGTGCGCCAGCCACTGCGCGCGGTCGGCGCCCGGCTCGCCCAGGTAGCCCGCGAATGCCTTCTCGCCCCACGGGCATTGCGTGGGCGCGCAGATCGGCGCGAAGGCCGAGACCGACTTGAAGCGCCCCGGATGCCGCAGCGCCAGCGTGAGCGCGCCGTGCCCGCCCATCGAGTGGCCGAAGATGCCGATGCGTTCGCCGTCGATGGCGAAGTGCTGCGCCACCAGCGGCAGCAGCTCGTGCACGATCCAGCTTTCCATGCGCCAGTGCGTGGCCCACGGCTCGGCCAGCGCGTCGAGGTAGAAGCCCGCGCCGATGCCGAAGTCCCAGCTGTCCTTGGCGCCGGGAATGGCCTCGACCCCGGCGCCGCGTGGGCTGGTGTCGGGCGCGATCAGCGCGATGCCCAGGCTCGCGGCCATGCGCTGCGCGCCGGCCTTCACCGCGAAGGTTTCCTCGTTGCAGGTCAGGCCCGCCAGGTAGAGCAGGGCGGGCACGCGCTCGTTCGCGGCCTGCGGCGGCAGGTAGACCGAGAAGCGCATCGGCAGGCCGATTTCATGGGACGCGTGTTCGTGAAAGCTCTGCACGCCGCCGAAGGCGTGATGCTCGGAGAGGGTCTTGGGTGTGTGGTCGGTCATGAGGTTTTCTTGTGCGGCGTCCGCAGGGCGGGCACCAGCTCCAGCACGGCGTCGGCAAAGGTGCGCGGCGCTTCCTGCGGCATGTTGTGGCCCACGCCGGGCACCAGGCGGTGCGAGCGTGGCCCGCTGAAGCGGTGCGCGTGCGCCGACGGTTGCGCCGGCGGGCGCACGCCGTCGTCGATGCCGTCGAAGGTGATGGTGGGCACGCCGATGGCGGGCTGGGCCGCGAGGCGGCGTTCGATGTCGGCATACGCCGGGTCGCCCGGCACGAGGCCGAAGCGGTGGCGGTACGACTGGATCACCACGTCCACGAAGTCGGGGTGGTCGAATGCGGCGGCGCTGCGCTCGAAGGTCGCGTCATCGAACTGCCAGGTAGGTGACCACAGCTTCCACAGCAGCCTGGTGAAGCCCTTGCGGTCTTGCGCCAGCCCGGCGCGGCCGCGCTCGCTGTGAAAGTAGTACTGGTACCAGAGGCTGTGCTCGTTGGCCGGCGTGTCCGGCACCATCGCCTTCGCGATGTTCTGGATGTTGTAGCTGTTGAAGGACACCAGCCCGGCCACCCGCTCGGGCCACAGCGCCGCGACCACGCAGGCGGCGCGGCCGCCCCAGTCGTAGCCGGCCAGCACCGCGCGTTCGATCTCCAGTGCGTCGAGCAGCGCGAGCAGGTCCGCGCCCAGCGCGGCCTGTTCGCCCGAGCGCGGCGTGGCGTCGCTCAGGAAGCGCGTGGCGCCGTAGCCGCGCAGGTACGGCACGATCACGCGGCAGCCCTGTTCGGCCAGCATGGGCGCGACTTCCGCGTAGGTGTGGATGTCGTACGGGAAGCCGTGCATCAGCAGCACCGGCGCACCGTCGGCGGGGCCGGCTTCGAAGTACGCGACTTCGAGCACACCGGCCTCGATCTTGTGCAAGGGTTCCATTCTTGGCGTCACGAGGTCACCTCCAAAGAGAGCGCTGATGTCTGTTCCAGGAACACCGCGGAACCGGCTTTGCCGGGCCGCTGGTGTTGCTCCCTGCAAGGGGGAGGAGAAGCGACACGAAGTGCGCGAAGCCTGGGGGGTCAGTAAATAACGACGCCGCGGATCGACTCGCCGCGCTTCATCAGGTCGAAGCCCTTGTTGATGTCTTCCAGCGGCATGGTGTGCGTGATCAGGTCGTCGATGTTGATCTTGTTCTCCATGTACCAGTCGACGATCTTCGGCACGTCGGTGCGCCCGCGCGCGCCGCCGAAGGCCGAGCCTTCCCATTTGCGGCCCGTGACCAGCTGGAACGGGCGCGTGCTGATTTCCGCGCCGGCTTCTGCCACGCCGATGATGATGCTGCGGCCCCAGCCCTTGTGCGTGCACTCCAGCGCCTGGCGCATCACCTTGGTGTTGCCGATGCACTCGAAGCTGTAGTCCGCGCCGCCGTCGGTCAGCTGCACGATGGCGTCGACCACGTTCTCGGTGTCCTTCGGGTTGATGAAGTGCGTCATGCCGAACTTGCGGGCCATGGCCTCGCGCTCGGGGTTCAGGTCGACGCCGATGATCTTGTCGGCGCCCACCATCTTGGCGCCCTGGATCACGTTCAGGCCGATGCCGCCCAGGCCGAACACCACCACGTTGGCGCCGGCTTCCACCTTGGCCGTGAAGATCACCGCGCCGATGCCGGTGGTCACGCCGCAGCCGATGTAGCAGACCTTGTCGAACGGGGCGTCTTCGCGGATCTTGGCCAGCGAGATCTCGGGCGCGACCGTGTAGTTGCTGAACGTGCTCGTGCCCATGTAATGGAAGATCGGCTTGCCGTCGAGGCTGAAGCGCGAGGTGGCGTCGGGCATCAGGCCCTTGCCCTGCGTGCCGCGAATGAGCTGGCACAGGTTGGTCTTGCGGCTCAGGCAGAACTTGCACTGGCGGCATTCGGGCGTGTACAGCGGAATGACGTGATCGCCCTTCTTGAGGGTGGTGACGCCGGGGCCCACGTCGACCACGATGCCCGCGCCTTCATGGCCCAGGATGGCCGGGAAGATGCCTTCGGGGTCGGCGCCCGAGAGCGTGTAGTAGTCGGTGTGGCAGATGCCCGTGGCCTTGATTTCCACCAGCACCTCGCCGAACTTCGGGCCTTCGAGGTCCACGGTTTCGATGGTGAGCGGCGCTCCGGATTTCCACGCGACGGCGGCTTTGGTTTTCATGGTGTTGGGTTCTTCAGAAAGCGGAAGGGGATGAGGATACTCAGGCGGGGCCAGCAGGGAAGATACCCGACATGCCGATGAACCCGTGCAGATGCCGGAAATCCCAGACCCAGTTTCGCAGTGCGGGAAATTCGTCCAGCGAAATGCCGCCTTCGCCGGCCAGCGCGACATAGGGGAAGCAGGCGAGGTCGGCAATGGTCGGCTCGGGCGCCGAGGCCAGCCAACGCAGGCCCTGGCCGGCCTGCTCCGCGAGGTGGTCGTCGAGCACGCGGAACACCGCGCGCGCGCCGGCCCGGCAGGCCTCGATGTCGAGGTGGTGGTAGCCCAGCGCGTCGTGGAGCCGCGCGGCCGAGGCGGTGCGGGTGATCTCGTCGGCGGTGGCCAGCCACACCGTGACCTGGCCGCGCAGCTTCGGGTCGGCGGGGTACCAGTGGCCTTGCGGGCCTTGCGGGCCTTGCTGGCCAGGTGGGCTGGGTGGGCCGTAGCGGCTCGCCAGGTAGACCAGGATGGCCTGCGCGTCGCGCAACACGAAGCCGTCGTCGTCGATCACCGGGAGCTGGCCCAGCGGGTTGACGTTCGCCAGGAACGCGGCCGACCTGTGGGCGCGTCCCGGGAAGAAGTCGACGGGCACGGTCTGGTACGGCAAGCCGAGCCATGCCAGCATCTGCCGCACCTTGAAGCAATTGCCCGACAGCGGATAGTCGTAGAGCTTCATCGTCATGCCGCGGCCCTCACGCCGAAGCGCATGCCGCGTTCGCGCAGCCAGCGCCGGTAGGTGACCGACGAGGTGTCGCCGCGCGTCGGCGTCTCGGCGCGGCCTTCGAGCGGCATGCGCTTGAAGGCGTGGTTCTCCAGGATGGGTTTGTCCTGCCCGAAGATGGTGTGCTGGAAGGCGATGAGCTCGGCGTCGGTGGAGTCGTCGTCGTAGCAGGCCAGCAGCGTGTGGGCGATCACGTGTTCTTCGTCCACGGGCTGCAGGAAGAGGCCGATGGCGTCGAGTTCGCCCGCGCGAAAGCTCGACTTGTAGAGCATGGCCGAGAAGGGCTGCATCACGCGGTACTTGTAGAGCACCTCGCTGCCCGAGTCGTGCGCGGCCGAGGCGCGCGGCTGCCAGAAGCGGCAGTCGGTGGCCCAGATCTCGCCTGTGGCCGGCTCGACCTGCACCTGGTACTGCGCAACCTCGGTGTGCGGCACCTTGCCGAGGTAGTCGGCATGCACGAAGGGGAAGTGCGCCATGTCGAGAAAGTTCTCGATCACGCGCAGGCCCGACACGGCCACGCCGATGCCGCCGCAGTCAATGGTGCGCCGGCCGGGCTCGCTGTACTCGGGGAAGTCGAACAGCGGGCGGGCGGGGCGGCCGCTGGGGCAGGCCCAGAGGTAGCCGTAGCGGGACTGCACGGTGAGCGGTTGATCGCCCAGGCTGCCATGCGGTGCGCCGTCGGCATCGGTCCAGAGCTGCACGGTTTCGCCGAGCAGGCGGGTGGTGCGCGGTGCGGACGCGGACGCGGGCACGGGCGTGGCCGGGCCGATGACGAGCCAGTCGTCCAGCATGTTGGGGTCGTCGGTGACGAAGGGCATGGGGGTCTTTCAGCCGAGGGCTTCGATGTCGCCGCGCAGGCTGCGCGCGGCGGTGTGCAGGGCCTGCATGGCGGCGGAACCGGGGGCGGCGCCGGCCCAGAGGTGGACGAAGGCGAGGCGGGGCTGGGCGTCGAGCACCAGGGCGGCGGTGTCCACGCCGTCGAGCGGACCGCGCCAGGCGCCAGTGGCTTCACCGGCGGCCAGGCCGCGCCGGGCCAGCGTTTCGCGCACCGTGGCAGCCGGCGCGCGAACGGTCAGCGTGCGGCAGAAGTGCCAGTTGGCGGGCACGGCGCCGGCCAGTGCGGGCGGGGCCGGTGGGGCCAGTGGAGCAGGTGGAGCAGGTGGGGCAGGTGGAGAGGTCGGAGCGGGCGAGGCAGATGGCATCTCCGGTGACAGGCGAACCCACAGCATCCCCGCGGCCTCCGCCGTTGCGAAGGTCTTCGCGCACACGTTGCGCGGCGCCTGCATGGCTGGGTGCGCCGGAATGCGCGTGCACTGTCCGCTGCCGGCCGCGTACTCCCAGCCGTGGTACGCGCAGGCCAGGCGGTTGTCGATCACCTGGCCCAGCGTGAAGCGCACGCTGCGGTGCGGGCAGCGGTTTTCCCAGGCCTGGGCCGTGCCGTCGGCCGCGCGCCAGAGGGCGAGCTCCTGGCCTTCGGCGAAGCCGGCGACGATGTTGGCGCCGGGGCGCAGGCCGGCGCTGGGCGCCACGGGGTGCCAGGTGGCTGTGTCTTGTGTGTCGTTCATGGATCGTGGGGGAACGTCGGGCCGCGGGGCGCAGCGCCGGTGATACCGTACCGCTTCCACCGCACCGATGAAAGCCACATGAAGAGACGCAACTTTTCATTCCTGAAACGCTGGGCGCCATGAGCCGCATCGACCTCGCCCTGGTCGAGGCCTTCGTGCTGGTCGCCACGAGCGGCAGCCTCACCCGCGCCGAAAGCCTCTCGGGCACCTCGAAGGCCACGCTGAGCCGGCAGCTCGTGCGGCTCGAGGAACTGCTGGGCGCGCAGCTGCTCATGCGCGGTTCGCGCCGCATCACGCTCACCGAGGCGGGCCGCGCCTTCTTCTCGCGCGCCGAAGGGCTGCTCGACGAAGTGACCGGCCGGCTCGAAGCCGCGAGCACCGAGATCCACGAGCTGACGACGGGTGTGTCGGGCAGCCTGTCGTTGCTGTCGGACACGCAGTTCAGCACCTCCTTCGTCTGCCACGTGGTCAAGCTGTTCCTGGAGTCGCACCCGAACGTGCGCTGCCAGCTCGACGTGGCCAACGGCTTTCACGCGGCGCGCATCGCCGACGTCGACTGCTACGTGTGCTCCGAGCCGCCCGATGCGCCGAACCTGGTGGCCAAGCTGCTGGGGCGGCTGAACTACGGGCTGTATGCGAGCCCGCAGTACCTGGCGCGCCACGGCACGCCGTCGTTGCCGCAAGAGCTGGCGCGGCACCAGTCGATCGTGATGAAGGCGCCTTCGTCGGGCGGCGCGCAGGTGCTGCTGGTGTCCGGTGCGCAGAGCTTCGCCTTTCGCCCCGAGCCGGCGTTCGAGACCAACGACCACTGGGTCATGAAGACCTTCTGCATCGACGGCCTGGGCATCGCGCTGCTGCCTGCCTTCTTCGTCAAGCCCGAAGTGGCGCAGGGCGTGCTCGCGCCGGTGCTGCCCGCGTGGCAGCCCGAGCCGCGGCGCATCTACTGCGCCTACCAGCGCCAGCGCTACATGGGCCAGAAGCTGCGCGCCTTCGTGGACCTGATGGCGCGCTGCGTGGTGGACATCGACTCTTACAACTACTACGTCGGTTCGTCAGCGGCCAAGCGCCGCAAGACGGCCGCGAGACCATAATTGGCGCCCCCGGCACAGACCTTCGACCCTCATCCATCATGAAGAAAATCCTCGTCCTCAACGGCCCCAACCTCAACCTGCTCGGCACGCGCGAGCCCGAACAGTACGGACGCGACACGCTGGCCGACGTGGAGCGGCTTTGCAAGGAAACCGGCGCGAAGCACGGCGTCGAGATCGAATGCCGTCAGTCGAACCACGAAGGCGTGCTGGTCGACTGGATCCAGGAGGCCGGCCGCGAAGTGGCGGCGGGCAACATGCTGGGCGTGGTGATGAACCCCGGCGCCTACACGCACACCTCGATTGCGCTGCACGACGCCATCAAGGGCGCGAGCGTGCCGGTGATCGAGTTGCACATCTCGAACGTGCATGCGCGGGAAGAGTTTCGCCACCGCTCGTACATCTCGCCGGCGGCGCGCGGGATCATCGTGGGGCTGGGCGTGAAGGGCTACACGCTGGCCATCGCGGCGCTGGTTCCTTCGGCTTGAGTTCTGGGGGCGTTTGTTCGGGGCCCGTTTGTTCAGGGCGGGTGCACAGGCCGCCGGGTACTCCCCTGCGCGAATGTCCCCCGGGGCTTCGCCCCTCCTCCTTTGTTTCGCTGCGGGTGGCACCCGACGCCCTGAGCACCAAGGCACGCTGCTGGTGATCCTGCGATCAACCCCGGCTCTGAAACGCTCGTGTCGATGGGGTGCCTTGCGCAGCGAAATGAAGGGGGAGGCCGCAGGCCGGAGGACATTCGCGGAGCAAGGTACCCCTTCGGCGTGAGCGCGCCCCGAAGACCAGCGCGATCAGTCAGTACTGCTGCTTCGGCGCCGCGGCCTTCCAGCTGCGGCTGATGCGGCCCTGGTTGTCGATGCTCTCCAGGTGCACGTCGAAGCCCCAGAGCCGCGCGACGTGCTTGAGCACTTCTTCCGCGCCGTCGTGCAGCGGCAGGTTGTTGCGCTGGGTGTGGCGCAGCGTCAGCGAGCGGTCGCCGCGCGTGGCCACGTTCCACACCTGGATGTCGGGCTCGCGGCTGCTGATGTCGTACTGGCGCGAAAGCGACTCGCGCAGCGACTGGTAGCCGCTGTCGTCGTGAATGGCGGACACCTGCAGCTCCGACTCGCTCTGGTAGTCGCGAATGGAGAACAGCCGGAAGTCGCGCATGGTCTTCGGGCTCAGAAACTGGCCGATGAAGCTCTCGTCCTTGAAGTTGCGCATGGCGTAGTCGAGCGTGGTGAGCCAGTCGGAGCCCGCGAAATCGGGGAACCAGCGGTGGTCTTCCTCGGTCGGCTTCTCGCAGATGCGGCGCAGCTCGGTGTACATCGCAAAGCCCAGCGCATAGGGGTTGATGCCGCTGTAGGCGCGGTGCCCCACGGGCGGCTGGTAGATCACGCCGGTGTGCGAGCTGAGCCATTCCATCATGAAGCCGTCGGCCAGCTGGCCGCGGTCGTACATGGTGTTGAGCAGCGTGTAGTGCCAGAAGGTGGCCCAGCCTTCGTTCATGACCTGGGTCTGGCGCTGCGGATAGAAGTACTGCGCGATCTTGCGCACGATGCGCACCACCTCGCGCTGCCAGGGCTCGAGCAGCGCCGCGTTCTTCTCGATGAAGTACAGCAGGTTTTCCTGCGGCTCCGACGGAAAGCGCTTCGACGAATCGGACTCCGCCGCCTGCTCGCTGCGCCGCGGCAGCGTGCGCCACAGGTCGTTCACCTGCTGCTGCATGTGGCGCTCGCGCTCGGCGCGCTGCGCGCTCTCCTGCGCCAGCGAGCGCTTCTGCGGGCGGCGATAGCGGTCCACGCCGTAGTTCATCAGCGCGTGGCAGGAGTCCAGCAGTTCTTCCACCGCGTCGAGGCCGTGGCGCTCTTCGCACTCGGCGATGTAGTGCCGCGCGTAGACAAGGTAGTCGATGATCGACGACGCGTCGGTCCACATGCGGAACAGGTAGTTGCCCTTGAAGAAGCTGTTGTGGCCGTAGGCCGCATGCGCGATCACCAGGGCCTGCATGGCCATGGTGTTTTCTTCCATCAGGTAGGCGATGCACGGATCGGAGTTGATGACGATCTCGTAGGCCAGCCCCATGTGGCCGCGCTTGTAGTTCTTCTCGGTGGCGATGAACTGCTTGCCGTACGACCAGTGCCTGTAGATCATGGGCATGCCCACGCTGGCGTAGGCGTCCATCATCTGCTCGGCCGTGATCACCTCGAGCTGGTTGGGGTACGTGTCGAGCCCGTAGCTCCGGGCGGTCTTGGCGATCTCGGTGTGGTAGGTCTCGATGAGATCGAAGGTCCAGTCCGAGGGGCTGGGCAGGCGCTCGAGCCGGGGCAGGCTGCTGGCCAGCGGGGGGGCGGAGATGCCGGAGATGACGGAGCTCATGACGTGACCCCTTCCTTCTTGAACAGGTCGCGGAAAACCGGGTAGATGTCCTGCGCGTCGGACACCTTGCGCATCGCGAAGTTGGGCTGCACGCCCTCGAGCTGCTGGTACTCCTGCCACAGGTTCTGCTCGGTCTCGGCCACCTGCACGTACGCGTAGTAGCGCACCACCGGCAGGATGTCGTTGACCAGCAGTTCGCGGCAGCGGCCGCTGTCCTGGTGCCAGTTGTCGCCGTCGCTGGCCTGTGCGCCGTACACGTTCCATTCGCCGCTCGGGTAGCGCGCCTTGATGATCTCGTCCATCAGCACCAGCGCGCTCGACACCACGGTGCCGCCGGTCTCGGTGGCGTGGAAGAACTCTTCCTCCGTCACTTCCTGCGCCTGCGTGTGGTGGCGCAGGAAAACCAGGTCGATGGTCTCGTAGTGCCGCGTGAGGAACATGTACAGCAGCATGAAGAAGCGCTTGGCCATGTCCTTGCGCGCCTCGTCCATGGAGCCCGACACGTCCATCAGGCAGAACATCACGGCCTTGGCGCTGGGCACCGGCGTCTTCACGCGGTTGCGGTAGCGCAGGTCGATCGGGTCGATGTAGGGGACGTGCCGCATGGTGCGGCGCAGCTCGGCGATGCGCTCTTCCGTCTCGCGGATCTCCTTCTGGATCAGCGCCTGGTCGGCCTGCGGATGCTGCTTCAGGTGCTCGAGGTGCGCCTCGAGGCGCTTGAGTTCCTTGCGCGGCTCGCCGCCGAGCGCGATGCGCCGCGCCAGCGCGCCGCGCATCGAGCGCACCACGTGCAGGTTGTTGGGCGAGCCGTCGCTGGTGAAGCCGGCGCGGTGGCTCTTCCACTCGGGCACGTCGGCGATCTGCGTGCGAATGAGGTGCGGCAGCGCGAGGTCGTCGAAGAACACGCGCATGAACTCTTCGCGCGTCAGGCGGAAGACGAAGTCGTCCTCGCCTTCGCCGCTGTCGCTGGCTTCGCCGCTGCCGGAACCGCCGCCGCCCCCGCCTTCGGGGCGCTTGATGCGGTCGCCCTTCAGGTACTCCTGGTTGCCGGGGTGCACGTACTCGCGGTCGCCGCCACGGGCGTGTCCGAACACGGGTTCGGACACATCGTGGCGCGGCAGGGTCACGTCTTCGCCTTGCTCCAGTTCGCGGATGTTGCGCCCGCTCACCGCGCGCCGCACCGCCTCCTGGATCTGCCCCTTGTAGCGCCGGAGAAAGCGCTCTCGGTTGCCAATGGACTTGTTCTTGCCCGATAGCCGGCGGTCGATGATCTGCTGCAGGATGGCCACGATGGTGTCAAAGCTCCTTGCAAAGAAGAGGGAAGAACAGGGCGCTTTACGCAGCGCCTTGGTTGCTGTGAACCCTTGCTATGAACTCTTGCGCACGCGCAGATACCACTCGCAGAGCAGGCGCACCTGCTTGGCCGTGTAGCCCTTCTCGACCATGCGCGTGACGAAGTCCTCGTGCTTCTTCTGCTCGTCGGCACTGCTCTTGGTGTTGAAGCTGATCACCGGCAGCAGCTCTTCGGTGTTGGAGAACATCTTCTTCTCGATCACCGAACGCAGCTTCTCGTAGCTGGTCCAGGCCGGGTTGCGCCCGCTGTTGCCGGCGCGCGCACGCAGCACGAAGTTGACGATCTCGTTGCGGAAGTCCTTCGGGTTGCCGATGCCGGCGGGCCGTTCGATCTTCTCGAGCTCGGCGTTGAGCGAGGCGCGGTCGAACACCTCGCCGGTGTCCACGTCGCGGAACTCCTGGTCCTGGATCCAGTAGTCGGCATAGGTCACGTAGCGGTCGAAGATGTTCTGGCCGTACTCGCTGTAGCTCTCGAGGTAGGCGGTCTGGATCTCCTTGCCGATGAATTCGGCATAGCGCGGCGCCAGCAGCTCCTTGATGTAGCTGATGTACTTCTGCTCGACCTCGGGCGCGAACTGCTCGCGCTCGATCTGCTGCTCTAGCACGTACATCAGGTGCACCGGGTTCGCCGCCACCTCGGAGCTGTCGAAGTTGAAGACCTTCGAGATGATCTTGAACGCGAAGCGCGTGGAGACGCCGCTCATGCCTTCGTCGACGCCCGCGTAGTCGCGGTACTCCTGGATCGACTTGGCCTTCGGGTCGGTGTCCTTCAGGTTCTCGCCGTCGTACACCTGCATCTTGCTGAAGGTGCTGGAGTTCTCCGGCTCTTTCAGCCGCGTGAGCACCGAGAGCTGGGCCATCATGCGCAGCGTTCCCGGGGCGCAGGGCGCCTGAGCCAGCGACGAGTTGCGCACCAGCTTCTCGTAGATCTTGATTTCTTCCGAGGCGCGCAGGCAGTAGGGCACCTTGACGATGTAGATCCGGTCGAGGAACGCCTCGTTGTTCTTGTTGTTGCGGAAGGCCTTCCATTCGCTCTCGTTGCTGTGCGCCAGCACGATGCCGTCGAACGGGATGGCGCCGAAGCCTTCAGTGCCCTTGAAGTTGCTTTCCTGCGTGGCGGTCAGCAGCGGGTGCAGCACCTTGATGGGCGCCTTGAACATTTCCACGAACTCCAGCAGCCCCTGGTTGGCCAGGCACAGGCCGCCGGAGTAGGCGTAGGCGTCGGGGTCGTCCTGGGCATAGGTCTCGAGCTTGCGGATGTCGACCTTGCCGACCAGCGAGGAAATGTCCTGGTTGTTCTCGTCGCCGGGCTCCGTCTTGGCCACGGCGATCTGCCGCAGGACCGACGGAAAACGCTTGACGACCTTGAACTGGCGGATGTCGCCGCCGTACTCCTCGAGCCGCTTGACGGCCCAGGGCGAGAGAATTCGATTCAGGTAGCGGCGAGGGATGCCGTATTCCTTTTCAAGAATCTCGCCGTCCTCGAGCGTGTCGAACAGGCCGAGCGGAGATTCATTGACCGGCGAGCCCTGGATGGCGTAGAAAGGCACGTGCTCCATGAGCTGCTTCAGGCGCTCGGCGATCGAACTCTTGCCGCCGCCCACCGGGCCCAGCAGGTAAAGGATTTGCTTCTTTTCTTCCAGCCCTTGCGCGGCATGGCGGAAATAGGACACCACCTGTTCTATGGCGTCTTCCATGCCATAGAACTCCTTGAACGCCGGATAGATCTTGATGACCTTGTTGGCGAAGATGCGCGAAAGCCGGGGGTCGTTGCGGGTGTCGACCAGCTCGGGTTCGCCAATGGCCTTGAGCATGCGCTCGGAAGCCGTGGCATACGCCGTGGGGTCGCGCTTGCAGATATCCAGGTACTCCTGCAGCGAGATGACTTCCTCGCGAGTGCGCTCGTAGCGGGCGGCAAAGTTGCTGATCACATCCATGGTCACGCCTCCATCAAGTCAGTGGGCTTTTGGCCCGAAAGCCTGCAGCGATGGCATGCGCAACTTTCAAGGTGTGCCTGCCCGTGGCTGCATGCCGCGGAAAACTCCCCTTACAACATTCTGCTAACAATCAGCATAAAGCAAAGACCGAACCCGGTGAATCATTTTTTAATTCAGAACCTTGCTGTCAAGTAAAGTTCCGCCAAAAAACGAGAACGAATTTTCAAATTCAAGTTAAATTCAAAAGCTCGCTTTCTTAATAATCTCCGGGTGAAATACCTATGCCGAATGGCTACCGTCCATTTCTGCGTTTCTCCGGAAAAGCGTCGCCTATTGAGCCTGCGTGCTCAATAAAATCAGCCCCTTCCTTCAATAACGCGCGACCCCTCGTTTGGTTTATTGCACATCCGAAAAAAATATAAAAGCAATCCTCGCGCCACTTCTGCATGAGCAGCTTGCGCCTGTACGCGTGGGAAAGCGACGCGGATGCGAGTCGGCGCGTTCCGAGACAGGGCGCACGACACCCTTGCGGTGCGTCGTGGCGGTTCGGACGGCTTTGTTGCACCACCTTGAGGCGCCAGCCATGAAAAAGGGCCGCTGAGCGGCCCTTGCTGGGAGAGGTGCTGCCACCGGAAGTGAAGTCTCCGGTGTTACATGCTGGAGGAGGGGGACGAGCACCAGATGCTCGCCCGCCTTTGGTGCCTGCATTGCACAGGCCCCCCGTACCGACTCAGCTGAAGAATTCCTTCGCCTTGTCGAACCAGCCCTTGTCGGTCGGGCTGTGCTTCTCGCCGCCCTTCTTGAGCGACTCGTCGAGCTCCTTGAGCACCTTGCGCTGGTGCTCGGTGAGCTTCACCGGCGTCTCGACGCGCACGTGGCAGTACAGGTCGCCCGGGTAGCTCGAGTTCACGCCCTTGATGCCCTTGCCGCGCAGGCGGAACTGCTTGCCGCTTTGCGTGCCTTCGGGAATGTCGATGGCCGCCGCGCCCTTGAGCGTGGGCACGTTGATCTCGCCGCCCAGCGCCGCCGTGGTCATGCTCACGGGCACCACGCAGTGCAGGTTGTCGCCGTCGCGCTCGAAGATGTCGTGCTTCTTCAGCCGGATCTCGATGTACAGGTCGCCCGGCGGGCCGCCGTTGACGCCCGGCTCGCCGCTGCCGGTCACGCGCATGCGCTGGCCATCGTCGATGCCGGCGCGGATCTTCACTTCGAGCGTCTTGTTGCGCTTGATCTTGCCCTGGCCGTGGCACACGGTGCAGGGCTCGGGAATGATCTTGCCGCTGCCGTGGCAGGTCGGGCAGGTCTGCTGCACGCTGAAGAAGCCCTGGCGCATCTGCACCGCGCCCGCGCCGTGGCAGGTGGTGCAGGTGATGGGCTTGGTGCCGGGCTTGGCGCCCGAGCCGTGGCAGGTGTCGCATTCGTCCCAGGTGGGAATGCGGATCTCGGTGGTCTTGCCTTCCGCCGCTTCCTCGAGGGAGATCTCCATCGCGTAGCTCAGGTCGCTGCCGCGGAACACTTGGCGGCCGCTGCTGGTGCGCCCGCCCCGGCCACCGCCGCCGCCGAACACGTCGCCGAAGATGTCGCCGAAGGCCTCAGCGAAGCCGCCGAAGCCTTCCGCACCCGGGCCGCCGCGCATGTTGGGGTCGACGCCGGCATGGCCGTATTGGTCGTAGGCCGCGCGCTTTTGTCCGTCGGACAGCATTTCGTAGGCTTCCTTCACCTCCTTGAACTTGGCCTCGGCGTCCTTGCTGGTGTCGCCGTGGTTGCGGTCGGGGTGGTGCTTCATCGCGAGCTTGCGATAAGCCTTCTTGATTTCTTCCTCGCTCGCGTTCTTGGGGACGCCGAGGGTTTCGTAGTAGTCGCGTTTGGTGGCCATGGCAGGTCGGTCGGGGGCTCGAGGGGGCAGCGGGAACTCGGTAACTTTTGAAGCGAGAAAGGCTGGAGCACCCTTTCAGGTGTTCCAGCCTTGCTGAAGGTGCTGAAGATCAGCCCTTCTTGACTTCCTTGACTTCGGCGTCGACCACGTTGTCGTCGGCCTGCGCGTGTGCAGCAGCTTCCGCGCCAGCCGGACCGGAGGCGGCCGAGGCGCCGGCCGCGGCCTGCGATTCGGCATACATCTTCTCGCCGAGCTTCTGGCTTGCGGTCATCAGCGTGTTGGTCTTGTCCTCGATGGCGGACTTGTCTTCACCCTTGAGGGCTTCTTCCAGGTCCTTGATCGCGGCTTCGATCGCGTCCTTCTCGGCGGCTTCCAGGGTCGCACCATGTTCGCCCAGCGACTTCTTCACGCTGTGCACCATGGCTTCGCCCTGGTTGCGGGCCTGCACGATCTCGAGCTTCTTCTTGTCGTCTTCGGCGTTGAGCTCGGCGTCCTTCACCATCTTCTGGATCTCGTCTTCGCTCAAGCCCGAGTTCGCCTTGATGGTGATCTTATTTTCCTTGCCGGTGCCCTTGTCCTTCGCGCCGACGTGCAGGATGCCGTTGGCGTCGATGTCGAAGCTCACTTCGATCTGCGGCGTGCCGCGCGATGCCGGCGGAATGCCTTCGAGGTTGAACTCGCCCAGCGCCTTGTTGCCCGAGGCGATGTCTCGCTCGCCCTGGAACACCTTGATGGTCACGGCCGGCTGGTTGTCTTCCGCGGTCGAGAAGGTCTGTGCGAACTTCGTCGGGATCGTGGTGTTCTTGGTGATCATCTTGGTCATCACGCCGCCCATCGTCTCGATGCCGAGCGACAGCGGGGTCACGTCCAGCAGCAGCACGTCCTTGCGGTCGCCCGAGAGCACCTGGCCCTGGATGGCGGCGCCGACAGCCACGGCTTCGTCGGGGTTCACGTCCTTGCGCGGTTCCTTGCCGAAGAAGGCCTTCACCTTTTCCTGCACCTTGGGCATGCGGGTCATGCCGCCGACCAGGATCACGTCGTTGATGTCGCTCACGCTGATGCCGGCGTCCTTGATGGCCAGGCGGCAAGGCGCGATGGTGCGCTCGACCAGCTCGTCGACCAGGCTTTCCAGCTTGGCGCGGGTGAGCTTGATGTTCAGGTGCTTCGGCCCCGAGGCATCGGCCGTGATGTAGGGCAGGTTGATGTCGGTCTGCGCGCTGTTCGACAGTTCGATCTTGGCCTTTTCAGCGGCTTCCTTCAGGCGCTGCAGTGCCAGCACGTCCTTGCTGAGGTCGACGCCCTGGTCCTTCTTGAACTCGCCGATGATGTAGTCGATGATGCGCTGGTCGAAGTCTTCGCCGCCCAGGAAAGTGTCGCCGTTGGTCGACAGCACTTCGAACTGCTTCTCGCCGTCGACGTCCGCGATCTCGATGATCGACACGTCGAAGGTGCCGCCGCCCAGGTCATACACGGCGATCTTGCGGTCGGCCTTGTCCTGCTTGTCCAGGCCGAAAGCCAGGGCCGCGGCGGTGGGCTCGTTGATGATGCGCTTCACGTCGAGGCCGGCAATGCGGCCTGCGTCCTTGGTGGCCTGGCGCTGGGCGTCGTTGAAGTAGGCCGGCACCGTGATCACGGCTTCGGTCACGGTTTCGCCGAGGTAGTCTTCCGCGGTCTTCTTCATCTTGCGCAGGATGTCGGCGCTGACCTGTTGCGGGGCCATCTTCTTGCCGCGCACTTCCACCCATGCGTCGCCGTTGTCGGCCTTGGCGATGGTGTAGGGCATCAGGTCGATGTCCTTCTGGACTTCCTTTTCCCCGAACTTGCGGCCGATGAGGCGCTTGATCGCGTACAGCGTGTTCTTGGGGTTGGTGACGGCCTGGCGCTTGGCCGAGGCACCGACGAGCACTTCACCGTCTTCCTGGTACGCGACGATCGACGGCGTGGTGCGCGCACCTTCCGAGTTCTCGATCACACGCGTGGTGTTGCCTTCCATGATCGACACGCACGAGTTGGTGGTGCCGAGGTCGATGCCGATGATCTTTGCCATGTTCTGTACTCCTGAAAGCCTGAAAAATATGTTGTTATGAACTTGTGGATAACCCGGCGCGATTCAAGGGATGACGCGGGGATTTCCTGTGGGAATCTTGTGTACGGGTGTGCCGTTTACTTGGGCGCGCTGACCGTGACCAGCGCCGGGCGCAGCACGCGCTCGTTGATGGTGTAGCCCTTCTGCAGGACGGTCACCACGGTGTTGGGTTCCTGGTCGGCGGGCACCACCGAGATGGCCTGGTGCTGGTGCGGGTCGAACCTGGTGCCGGCGGCCGGGGCCACTTCGATCACCTTGTTGCGTTCGAGCGCGCTCTTCAGCTGGCGCAGCGTGGCTTCGGCGCCTTCGCGGATCTGCTCGGGGGTGGCGTCCTTGATGGCCAGGCCGGCTTCGAGGCTGTCGGTCACCGGCAGCAGGCTTTCGGCAAACGCCTCGACGGCGAACTTGCGGGCCTTGGTGATCTCGTCGTCGGCGCGGCGGCGGGCGTTCTGCACGTCGGCCTGGGCGCGCAGGTACTGGTCGGCCAACTCGGTGTTCTTGGCCTGCAGCGCGGCCAGTTCGGCCTGGGCCGTGGCCAGGGCGGCGAGGGCATCGGCTTCGTTGGCGGCTTGCGCGGCCTCCAGTTCTTCGGGGCTGGGCTCGCCTTGCAGCATTTGCGAATTCTGTGCGGATTGTTGCGGGTCAGTCATTTTTCAAAGAACGGCGTGCGCCGGAAAACAAACGATAGCCAGCCACTTGGGGCTGGCTGGGGGCATTTCAAGCCAAAAAATGCGGCAAAAAGCGCAAGAAAAGGGCTGCTCAGGCATGAAAAAGGCCCGAAACCGGGCCTTGGAGCCTGTGTTTCGAACGCTCAGTGCGCGTCGAGCAGTTCGACGTCGAACTTCAGGGTGGCGTTCGGGGGGATCACACCGCCGGCGCCGCGGGCGCCATAGCCCAGCGATGCGGGAATGATCAGCGTGCGCTTGCCGCCGATCTTCATGCCGGCCACGCCTTCGTCCCAGCCCTTGATGACCTGGCCGGCGCCCAGCGAGAACGCGAACGGGTCGTTGCGGTCGCGGCTGGAGTCGAACTTGGCGCCTTGCACGCCGTCGTTGTAGAGCCAGCCGGTGTAGTGCACATGCACGTGCTGGCCGGCCTTGGCTTCGGCGCCGGTGCCGACTTCGGTGTCTTCGTATTGCAGGCCGGAGGGAGTGGTAGGCATGGGAAACGCTCCTTGCGTCGATGGGTGTGAAATGGAATCGAAGGCGGGGAGTTTACCGAGGCCGGCCGAGGCGGCCTGTCGTCGCTCAGCCTTTGCTGCTGTCGTCCGTGGACGGCGCGGGCGGGACCGGCGCGGAAGCGGGTGCCGCCACGGGGGCGGGAGACGCGGCAACGGCGGGTGCGCCCGAAGCATCGGACGCCGCCTGCACCGCCGCCGCTGCAGGTGCAGCTGCTGAGGGAGCGGGCACAGCCACCGCCGCCTTCTTGAGCTGTCCCAGCTGCCACTTGCCCGCGAAGGCCTGCAGGTCGGACAGCCGCTTGAGCAGGTCCTGCCCGCTCAACGTGAGGCTGTAGCCCTCGCTGCCGTGGCCGACGAGGCCGGCCTCGCGCAGTTCCTTGATGCGCGTGTTCAGCGTGTTGGGAGTGATGCCGCCCACGCTGTCCTGCAGCAGGCGGAAGGTCTGGGCATGGCCGTCGCGCAGGGCCCAGAGCACGCGCAGCGCGTAGCGGGCTTCGAGCAGGGCAAGCAACTGGCTGACGGCTGCGTTTTCCTTGGTACTCATCGACATCATCTCCTCGAAGCTGGGCGAGCCACCGGCCTGGGGGCCGACCGATGTCTCGTGTTCTTGTGGTTGGTCAGGGACCGTTCTGTGGGCCGGTCACTATAGCGCAAAGGATGAGGATGCTACTAGTTTTATAGCTGTCAGGGCATGCTGCATGCGGGTTGTGAGACAAAGCCTCACAAATTCGCCTCAGAGTGTCGCGTAATCGGCCATGGCCTCGCCCAGCCGGATGGCGCGCCCCGGCGCCCACTCGGGGTTGAAGGCCAGCGCGGGCTTGGGGAACAGCATGACGACGGTCGAGCCGAGCAGGAAACGGCCCATCTCGTCGCCCTTGCGGATGTCGATCTGCTGGTCGTTGTAGCTCCATTCGCGCAGTTCGCCCACGCGCGGCGGGTTCACCACGCCGTGCCACACCGTGGCCATGCTGCCGACGATGGTGGCACCCACCAGCACCAGCACGAAAGGCCCGCGTGCCGACTCGAAGACGCACACCACGCGCTCGTTGCGCGCGAACAGGCCGGGCACGCCGCGCGCCGTGGTCGGGTTCACCGAGAACAGGTCGCCGGGCACGTGGATCATGCGCACCAGCCGCCCGTCGCAGGGCATGTGGATGCGGTGGTAGTCCTTCGGGCTCAGGTACAGCGTGGCGAAGCTGCCGTGCGCGAACTTCGCGGCCAGCGTGGCGTCGCCGCCCACCAGCGCGGTGGTGCTGTAGTTGTGGCCCTTGGCCTGGAAGATCTGGTCGCCCTGGATCGCGCCGAACTGGCTGATCGCGCCATCCACCGGGCAGATCAGGTCGGTCTGCGCGAGCGGGCGCGCGCCGGGCTTGAGCGCGCGCGTGAAGAACTGGTTGAAGCTCTTGTAGTGCTGGATGTCCGACTCGAGCGCCTCGCCCATGTCCACGCCGTACTTGGCCACGAAGCGCCGGATGATCCACGTCGTGACGGCGCCCCGTTCCTTGCCCGCGACCCAGCCGGCGAAATTGGTCAGGGCCTGTTTGGGGAACAGGTATTGGGGCAGTACTGCGGAGCGGTCGGACACGTGGGGAGGGCCTGGAATGCGGAATCGGAGGGGCATTCTATAAAGGGCTTCCCGGGGCAGGCGTAGGAAGCTTCCCTCGGTTTGCAGCGCCGCGCGCGGCCTTCGCGCGCGGCGCTGAGACGCCAGTACGCCTTGCGCCGGGCGTTCAGTCCGCCTTGATCCCCGCGGCCTTGATCACCTGCGCCCATTTCTCCACCTCGGCCTTCTGGAACGCCGCGATCTGCTTGGTGCTCAGGTCGGCCGGCTCCATGCCGAAGCCCTTGAGCTTGTCCTGCATTTCCGGCGTGGACAGGATCGTGCGGATCTCGGTGTGCAGCCTGTCGACCACCGGCGCCGGCGTGCCAGCGGGCACGAAGATCGCCTGCCACGACACCACCTCGAAGTCCTGCAGGCCCGGCACGCCGGATTCGGCGATCGTCGGCACGTCGGGCATCGAGGCCAGGCGCTTCGACGAGGTGACCGCAATGGCGCGCAGCTTGCCGCTCTGGATGTGCGGGCCCGCCACCACGGTGGTGTCGAACATCATGTCGACCTGGCCGCCAATGGCGTCCTGGATGGCCGGGCCGCTGCCCTTGTACGGGATGTGCGTGAACTTCACGCCCGACTTGTAGGCCATCAGCTCCAGCGCCAGGTGCTGCGAGGTGCCCGTGCCGGCCGAGGCCGACGACAGCCCGCCCGGCTTGGCCTTGCTCGCCGCGATCACGTCCTTCAGCGTCTTGTAGGGGCTGGCCTGGTTGACCACCAGCACCACCGGGTTGGTGCCGATGAGCGTGACCGGCGCAAACGACTTCTGCGGGTCGTAGCCGATCTTCGGGTACAGGCTCACGTTGATCGCGTGCGAGCTGATGGTGCCGCCCACCAGCGTGTAGCCGTCGGGTGCCGCGCGCGAGCCCACTTCGGAGCCCACGCTGCCGCCGGCGCCGCCCTTGTTGTCGATGATCACGCTCGTGCCCAGCACGGTGCCGAGCTTCTGCGCGATCAGGCGGCCCAGCACGTCGGTGGTGCCGCCGGCCGGGAACGGCACGAGGTAGGTGATGGCCTTGCCCGTGGGCCAGCTGCCGCCGCCCTGCGCGAAGGCGGCGGGCAGGCCCGCGGCGAGCGAGGAGGCGAGGGCGGTTCGGATGAGTGTTCGGCGTTGCATGTGAAGGTCTCCTTGGTTTGTTCGTTCGTTTGGTGGCGAGGCGCCGTCAGGGCATGTCGACGATCTCGACCCAGTTCGGGTTCTTGCCCACGTCCAGGTGCTGCGGCTTGCCCAGCGCGCCGGTGGCGCCGTCGATGGCGTACATCGAGATGCCGTGCGACTCCTGCCCCGCGGCAATCAGGTAGCGGCCGGCCGGGTCGATCGCGAAGCCGCGCGGACCCTTCTCGGTCGGCGTCTGGCCCAGCGGCTGCAGCTGGCCGGTGGCGGCGTCGACCTTGAAGGCCGACAGCGTGCTCGACGTGCGTTCCGACGCGTACAGGTAGCGCCCGTCGGGCGTCAGGTGCAGGTCGGCGGCCCACGGCTTGCCGGTGAAGCCGGCGGGCAGCGTGGTCGTGCTCTGTTCGAGCTTGAGCGTGCCGCGCGCGGCGTCCCATGCGAACACGTGCAGCGCCGCGTCGAGCTCGTCGAGCAGGTAGACGTGGCGCTGTGCCTTGTCCCACGTGAAGTGGCGCGGGCCCGACTTCGCCGTGGTGGTGGTCAGCGGCGGATCGTTGGGCGCGAGCAGCCCCTTCTCGGCGTCGAAGCGCCAGCTCGACACGTTGTCGCCGCCCAGGCTGGTGGCCAGCACGAAGCGGTTGGCGGCGTCGGCATGGATCGCGTGCGCGTTGGGCGCGGTCTGGATCAGCTGGTGCACCGGGCCTACCGCGCCGTCCTTGCCGATGGCGTTGACCGTGATCTTCCCGCCCTGGTAGGAGGCCGCGAACAGCCACTTGCCGCTCGCGTCCAGGTCGATGTTGGCCATGCTGTCGGCCAGCGGCGCCTCGCCCAGCTTCTGCAGCTTGCCCGTGGCGGCGTCGATCGACAGCGCCGTGACGCGAAACGGCTGCGAGCGCAGCGCGGCGTACAGCACGCGCTTGTCGTGGCTCACCACCATCGGCATCACCGTGCCGCCGACGTGGAGCGTCTGTACGGGCTTGAGCACGCCCTGGGCGCGGTCCAGCTCGAGCACCGAGATCTCCTGGCTGTCGGCGTTGGACACATAGACCCAGGTCGCGGCCGAGGCCGTAGCGGTTGCAGCGGCGGCCGCGGCCAGGCACAACGCAGACGCGATGGTGGTGGTTGCTTTCATTGCGGCGGCGTTCAGGGCTTGATGTTGAGCTTGGTGATCAGCTGCTTGAAGTACACGTTGTCCTTGGCCAGCGTCTCCTTGAACACGGCGCCGTCGGTGTAGACGTAGCCCAGGTTCTGCTTGTCCATCACCTCGTGCATCAGCGGCTCGGCGGCGGTCCTGGCGGTCATCTCGCGCAGCTTGGCCATCACTTCGGGCGGCGTGTTCTTCGGCGCGCCGAGGCCGCGCCAAGTGCCGATCGACAGGTCGATGCCGCGCTCCTTGGCGGTCGGCACCTTCTCGAAGCCCTTCACGCGCTTGTCGGCCATCACCATCAGCACCTTGAGCTTGCCGCCCTGCACGTGCGTGGTGACTTCGGCCGGGCTCACCGCCACCGCCTCGATGTGGCCGCCGAGCAGCGCCAGCACCGCGGGCGCCGCGCCCTGGAACGGGATGTGGCCGAACCTGGCGCCGGTCTTGTCCTCGAGCGCCGCGGCGGCCAGGTGCCAGATCGAGCCGTTGCCCGAGTTGCCCACGCGCACGCTCTCGGGCGACTTCTTGGCTGCGGCCAGGAACTCCTCGATGGTGTTCCACGGCGCGTCCGCCTTCACGGTGATCGCGGCCGGGTCGGCGTTGAGCTGGGCGATGGGCTGGAAGTCGTCGTAGTTGAACTTGGCCAGGCCCAGGTGCGGCAGCGTCAGCAACTCGACCGTGAGCACCGCGAGCTTGTAGCCGTCGGGCTTGGCGTTGATGACCTCGGTCCAGCCGATGGCGCCGCCCGCACCGGGGCGGTTGACGATCACGATGCTCTGCGAGATGTGCTTGCGGCTGGCTTCCGAGAAGGCGCGCGCCAGGCCGTCGGTGCCGCCGCCGGGCTGGTAGGGCACCAGCAGCTCGATGGTGCGGTTGGGGAAGTCGGCCTGCGCGGCGGCCGGCGCGGCCAGCCCCAGCGAGAGGGCGGCGGTGGCCGAGAGCGCGGCAATGCCGCGCACGAATTGGCTTCGTTGCATGATGTCTTTTGTCTCCGTTGTTGATCTGATCCTTCAGCCCCGGGAATGCTTCCTCTGTGGGCTTCCTCACTGTCCTTGCGCGTCAGGGCATGTACTGCCCTCCGTTCACTTCGATGACCTGTCCCGTGACGTAGCTCGAGAGCTGCTCGGAGGCCAGGTACAAGAAGGCGCCCACGCATTCCTCGGACGTGCCCAGGCGGCCCATCGGGATGCTCGCGCGAAAGTTCTCCAGCATCGCGGGCGTCGAGAAGCGGTCCTGGAACGGCGTCTGGATCACGCCCGGGGCCACCGCGTTCACGCGGATGCGGTCGCCCACAAGTTCCTTGGCCAGGCCGTGCGTCGCCGTGCTCACGAAGCCCTTGGCGCCCGCGTACAGGTAGGCGGCCGGCCCGCCGCCGGTGCGCGCCGCGACCGAGGTCACGTTGATGATGTTGCCGCCGCCCTGCGCACGCATCAGCGGCACCACCTCGCGGCAGTAGGCGAGCACCGAGCGCGCGTTGATGTGCATCACCTCGTCGAACAGCGCGTCGTCGAATTCGGCGATGGGCACGCGCTTGACCAGGCTGCCCGCGTTGTTCACCAGCACGTCGATGCGGCCGAACTCGGCCACCGTCTGCTTCACGCCCTCGCGGATGGCGCCGGTGTCGCGCACGTCGGCCTTCACGGCAATGGCCGCGCCGCCGGCCGCGCGGATGGTCTCGACCACCTCGTTGGCCGCGGCCAACGAGCTGTTGTAGTGCACCGCCACGCGCATGCCGCGCGCGGCGAAGGCGACGGCCACGGCCGCGCCGATGCCGGTGCTCGCGCCGGTGACGAGGGCGGTCTTGTCCTTGAGGTCTTCCATGTCGGGGTGCTCCTTGGTTCCGTGTGCGCGGTATGTGCGGTGTGTGCGGTATGTGCGGTACGGGGGCGCTTCAGGTGACCGGCGCCGGGTTGAACAGAACCAGCGCGTTGTGCAGCTTCCAGTGCTCGGCCCAGGTCTTCTTGCGGCCGCTGGCCACGTCGAGCATCAGGTGGAACATTTCCCAGCCGATGTCCTCGATGGTGGCGTCGCCGTCGGCGATGCGGCCCGCGTTCACGTCCATCAGGTCGTGCCAGCGGCGCGCGAGGTCGCTGCGCGTGGCCACCTTGATCACCGGCACCTCGGCCAGCCCGTAGGGCGTGCCGCGCCCGGTGGTGAACACATGCAGGTTGATGCCGGCGGCCAGCTGCAGCGTGCCGCAGATGAAGTCGCTGGCCGGCGTGGCGGCGTAGATCAGGCCCTTCTGCGCGACCTTCTCGCCGGGCGCCAGCACGCCGGTGATGGGCGCGGAGCCCGACTTCACGATGGAGCCCATCGCCTTCTCGACGATGTTCGACAGGCCGCCCTTCTTGTTCCCCGGCGTGGTGTTGGCGCTGCGGTCGACCCGGCCCTTCTGCAGGTAGGCGTCGTACCAGGCCATCTCGCGGATCATGGCTTCGGCCACTTCCGGCGACGAGGCGCGCGCGGTGAGCTGGTCGATGCCGTCGCGCACCTCGGTCACTTCCGAGAACATCACGGTGGCGCCCGCGCGCACCAGCAGGTCGGTGCAGAAGCCCACGGCGGGGTTGGCGGTGACGCCCGAAAAAGCGTCGCTGCCGCCGCACTGCACGCCCACCACCAGCTCGCTGGCGGGCACGGTCTCGCGGCGGCGCGCGTTCAGGCGCACCAGGTGCTCCTCGGCCTGGCGCATGACTGCGTCGATCATCGACATGAAGCCGATGTGCTCGTCGTCCTGCAGGCAGACCACGTCGAGTGCGGCAGCGCCCTCGGCGTTCGCGGCCTCGCCGCGCTTGTCGACGATGGGAATGGTCCCCGGCGGCAGCAGCCGCTCGGGCTGCAGCTTCTCGCAGCCCAGGCTCACCACCATCACCTCGCCGCCGAAGTTCGGGTTGAGGCTGATGTTGCGCAGCGTGCGAATGGGCACGATGGCGTCGGGCGCGTCGATCGCCACGCCGCAGCCGTAGCCGTGGGCCAGGCCCACCACGTCGTCCACGTTCGGGTATTTGGGCAGCAGCTCGGCCTTGATGCGCTGCACCGCGAAGTCGATCACGCCGGCCACGCACTGCACGGTCTCGGTGATGGCCAGGATGTTGCGCGATCCCACCGAGCCGTCGGCGTTGCGGTAGCCCTCGAAGGTGTAGCCCTCCAGCGGCGGCAGGGCTGGGGGCTTGACGGTGGCGATGGGCAGGCCGTCGAGCTCGGGTGCCACGGGCATGCGCATCACGCGCTCGTGCACCCAGCTGCCGCGCGGCAGCGCCTTCAGCGCGTAGCCGATCACCACGTTGTAGCGGCGGATCTCGCCGCCTTCGGCCAGGTCGGCCAGTGCGACCTTGTGGCCCTGGGGCACGTTGTCCACCAGCACGAGGCCGTCGGCGAACGACGTGCCGGCCTTCAGGCCCCCGTCGTTCGCGACGATGGCCACGTTGTCGTCGGTGTGGATGCGGATGTAGAGCGGCGACGCTCCGGAGGCGGGATGGCTCATCGTGAGGACCTCTTGTTGCTTACAGCACCTTGTGGCCGGTCAGCATCGTGGGCAGCCAGGTGGAGAAGGCCGGCACGTAGGTCACCAGGGTGATGGCGATGAAGATCGCCAGATAGTAGGGCCAGGCGGTCTTCGTCGCCTCCCCGATGGATATCTTCCCGATCGCGCAGCCGATGAACTGCACCGTGCCCACCGGCGGATGCACCAGGCCCAGTGCGCAGTTCAGCAGCAGCATCATCCCGAACTGCACCGGGCCCACGCCCATCTGGATGGCCAGCGGCAGGAACAGCGGCGTGGTGATCAGGATGTGCGCCGCCATGTCCAGGAAGATGCCCAGGAAGATCTGGATGATGTTGATGTAGAGCAGCATCAGCCACGGGCTGGAGGTGGCCGCCAGCAGCACCGTCTCGATGGCGTCCGGAATCTCCAGGTAGGCCATCTGGTAGCGCAGCATGTTCGACACGCCGATCAGCAGCAGGATCACGCCGGTGGTCTTGGAGGCCTTGGCCAGCGACTTGAAGAGCTTCTCGCGCGTCATCGTGCGGTAGGCCACCACCGTGAGCAGCAGCGAGTACGTCACCGCGATGGCCGCCGCCTCGGTGGCCGTGGCCACGCCCTTCATCACGCACACCAGGATGATCACGATCACCATCAGGCCGGGAATGGCCGCCAGGAAGGTCTTGGCCACCATGCCCCAGCCCGGAAAGCGCTCGACCATGGTGCTGCCGTCGGTGCGCTTCGGGTAGCCGTGCTTGGCCGCTTGCCAGTAGGCCGCCACCAGCATGCACACCATGATCCAGAACACCGGGATCAGGCCCGCGAACATCAGGTCGCCGATGGACACGCCCTTGATGATGTGGCCGTCGATGGTGCCCACCGCGGCCTGCGCGGCGAAGGCATAGATGATCATGTTGTGCGAGGTCGGCATCAGCGCGCCCGAGAGCGACGCATGCGTTGTCACGTTCACCGCATAGGCCGCGCTGTAGCCCTCGCGTTTCATGATCGGGATCATCACGCCGCCCATGGCCGAGGTGTCGGCCACCGGCGAGCCGGAGACGCCGCCGAACAGCGTCGAGGCCACCACGTTGGCCAGCCCCAGGCCGCCCTTCCAGTGGCCCACCAGGCTGCGCGCGAAGGCCACGATCTTGTCGGCGATGCCGCCGTGCAGCATCAGCTCGCCCGAGAAGATGAAGAACGGAATGGCAAGGAACGAGAACACGTTCATGCCCGAGACCATCATCTGGATGGCGGTCTCGAACGGCAGGCCCTCGTAGGCGAACGTGGCCAGGCAGCTCAGGCCGATGGCAAAGGCCACCGGCATGCCGAGCAGCAGGAAGAGCACGAAGCTCAGCGACAGCACTGTCAATGCCATGATGGAACGACCTTCTGGCCTGTGAACTGAGCAGCCAGGTGCTCGAGGGAGAAGAGGGTGATCAGCACCCCCGCGAAGAGAATCGGCAGGTAGCGCACGGCCTCCGACATGCCCAGCGTGGGAATGGTCGATTCGCGCGTGGAGGCGGCCATCTCGGCGCCGCCCGCGAACAACGCGACGGCGAAGCCGATGGTCAGCACATAGACAAGCGTCTTGCACCAGAACTGCGCCTTCGGCGGCAACGCCTTCACCAGCGAGTCCAGGCCGATGTGGCCGGCGTCCCGCACGCCGGCGGAAGCGCCGAACATGGCGACCGAGATCACCAGCAGCAGCGCGACCTGCTCGACATACGGCGGGGCGTCATTGAAGACGTAGCGCAGCACCACGCCATAGACGACGACCCCGAGCAGGCCGACAAGGCACACGCACGCGATGTACATGGCCCAGCGCGACAGCCGTGCGTTCAGTGAGGTAAGCAAGCTCATGTCCGGCGTGCGTCACTTGGTGTTGACGATTTCCTGCACCAGCGCCTTCTGCTCCGGCGTGGTCGCGAACTTGTCCCACACCGGCTTCTCGACCTCGACGAAGCCCTTGCGGTCGATCTCGGAGGCCGCCACGATCTTGGCGCCGCCCTTGATGACAGCGGCCTTGGCGTCCTTCTCGCGCGGTTCCCACAGCTTCACGTAGTAAGGCACCGAGTCTTTCGCGGCCTTGCGGATCGCGGCCTGTTCTTCCTTGGTGAGCGTGTCCCAGATCTTCTTGGAGAACACCAGCACCTCGGGCGTCATGACGTGCATGGTCTCCGAGTAGACCGGCGCGGCCTCGAAGTGCTTGGCTTCTTCGTACGAGGGGTAGTTGTTCTCGGCGGCGTCCACCAGGCCGGTCTTCAGGCCGGTGTAGACCTCGGCGATGGGCATGGGCGTGGGCGAGGCGCCGGTGGCGCTCACCAGGCTCACCATCAGGTCGGAGGGCTGCACGCGGATCTTCAGGCCCTTCATGTCGGCCACCGACTTGATCGGCTTCTTGGCGTACACCGAGCGCGCGCCGCTTTCATACATGCACAGGCCGATGAAGCCGGCCTTTTCGAAGGCGGCCAGCACCTTGTCGCCGGCCGGGCCGTACATGGCCTTGCGGAAATGCTCGATGTCGCGGAACAGGAAGGGCAGCGACGGAATCACCGACTCCGGCACGATGCCGTGGAAGGACGCGCTGCTCACGCGCACCATGTCCAGCGCGCCGATCTTCACCTGCTCGACCGTGTCCTTCTCCGAGCCCAGCGAGCTGTCCGCGAAGATCTTGATGTTGTCCTTGCCACCGGTGGCCTTCGACAGCTCGTCGCCCATGAACTTCACCGCCTGGTTGGTGGGGAAGTCCTTCGCGTGTACCTCGGCGGATCGGAAGGTCCGCGCCATGGTGACGTGAGATGCCGTGAGGGCGATCAGGCCGATCGCGATCAGGCCCGACAGCTTCTTCATTTGTAGTGATTTCATTTTTGATGCTCCTCGGTGGATGAAAAGAAAACGCAGCGGATGAACAACAGGCTCAGATGCCGAAAGCGGGTTCCGCGAGACCCTGCGCGCCGGGCCGCAGCGCGAACACGCCGCCGGCCAGTGGTTGGTCCGACAGGTCGATGCCGCCGGGTCGAATGGAAGTCACGAACAGGGTGTCGAGG
The DNA here is from genome assembly GCF_900112425.1 of Variovorax sp. OK212. Classification (GTDB taxonomy): domain Bacteria; phylum Pseudomonadota; class Gammaproteobacteria; order Burkholderiales; family Burkholderiaceae_C; genus Variovorax. Next base: position 1,300,519 of record NZ_FOLP01000001.1, read on the forward strand.
CCGGGGCCACCGAAGGCGCACATGGCGGGCTTCTTCACCGGCACCTGCAGCGAGCGGTCGAGCCGGCCGTCGGGCGTGAAGCGGTGCACCAGGCCCGCGTCGTTGCCGCAGATCCAGTAGCAGCCGTCGGTGTCCATGGCGGCGCCGTCGGGGCGCCCGGGCAGCGGCTTCATGTCGACGAACAGGCGGCGGTTGCCTGGCGTGCCGCTGCCGGTGTCGTAGTCGAAGGCCCAGACGGCCTGCACCGTGGGGTGCGAGTCCGACAGGTACATCGTGCGGCCGTCGGGGCTGAAGGCCAGGCCGTTGGGCACGATCAAGTCGTCCATGCGCAGGGCGGCGCCGCCGTCGCCCTTTGCGTGGCTGTAGAGGCGGCCGACGCGCTTGCCGGCGGCCATGTCGAGCAGCATCGTGCCGGCCCAGAAGCGGCCTTGCCGGTCGCAGCGGCCGTCGTTGAAGCGCATGGCCGGGGCCGCGTGCGCGACGGGCGCGAGCGACGTGGCGGCCAGGGTGCCGTCGGCCTGCGGCTTCAGCGAGAACAGGCCGCTTTCCATGCCGGCGATCCATTCGCCCGGCACGTCGGCACGCGGTGCAATGCAGGCGATCATTTCGTTCGCCGTCCATTGCGCATGGCCTTCGCCCGCGTGCCAGCGGTTCAGCGTGCGCGCCGGAATGTCGACCCAGTAAAGCGCCTGCTGCGCGGCGTGCCACACCGGGCTTTCACCGGTGGCGTTGCGCGCGTCGAGAACGAGTTCGGCTTGCATCATCGGATGGGGTGCGGCGCGTTCACGTTCAGTCGCCGAACGGGCCCTGGGCCGTGAAGGCGCCGCCCTGGTAGATGGCGTTCGGGTCGCTCGGCGCGACTGGCGGTTGCTGCTCGACCTTGTCGCGGAACACCTCCGAGCCGTCCTGCGCCACGAAGCCCAGGTGCGCCGCGGCGCTGTTGTCCCACCACACGTCGCGGTTGTTCGACATGCCGTAGACCACCGTGTGCTTCACGCCGGGCGTGAACAGCGACTTCTCGATCAGCGTGGTCAGGTCGCGGTAGCTCAGCCAGGTGCTCATCATGCGGCGGTTGAGCGGCTCGGGGAAGGAAGAGCCGATGCGGATGCTCACGGTCTCGATGCCCCAGCGGTCGAAGTAGAACTGCGCCACGTCCTCGCCGAAGGACTTCGACAGGCCGTAGTAGCCGTCGGGCCGGCGCGCGGCGTGCGCGTCGATGTGTTCGCTCTGCTCGTAGAAGCCGATCACGTGGTTCGAGCTGGCGAACACCACGCGCTTCACGCCGTGGCGGCGCGCGGCCTCGTAGATGTGGAACACGCCCTTGATGTTGGCCTCGAGGATTTCCTCGAACGGACGCTCGACCGACACGCCGCCCAGGTGGACGATGGCGTCGCAGCCGCTCACCAGCGCGTCGACGGCCGCCTTGTCCGAGAGGTCGCAGGGCTGCACTTCTTCGTGCGCGTCCGCGGCGGGCGCCAGCGAGGCGATGTCGGACAGCCGCAGCACCTCGGCATAGGGCTTGAGCCGCTCGCGCAGCACTTTGCCGAGGCCGCCGGCCGCGCCGGTCAGCAGCAGCCTGTTGAGTTTGTTGTTCGAGGCTTCCATCGTTGCTCGTCCGTTCAGAGTTTGGTGATGCGTTCCGGCAGGTCGCGGCCGTGGTACTTCTTGTAGATGGCGTTCAGCTTGCCGTTCTTCTGGTTCGCGACGACCCAGTTGTTCACCCATTCCTTGAGCTTGGGCTGTTCCTTGTTCAGCGCGATGCCCAGGTCGAAGTCCTTCTGGCCGAACTTCAGCTCCAGGTTCTTGGCCGGTGCCTGCTTGATCATTTCGCTGAGGTTCGACGGCGTGCTGGAGAACAGGTCGATCTGGCCCGTGACCATCGAGGTGATGAGCGTGGCGTCGTCCTCGTAGCGCACGATCTCGGCGCCCTTGGCCTGCTGCGTGGTGAGCGTGTCGTTCACGGTGGCGCGCGTCAGGCCGATGCGCTTGCCGTTCAGGTCGGCGTAGTCGGCCACCTTGATGCTCTTGGGGCCGCCCACGATGATGCTGATGACCGCGTAGGGCACCGAGAAATCGACGACCTTCTCGCGCTCGGGCGTGATCGACAGGTCGGCAATGACCAGGTCGGCGCGCTGCGCCTGCAGCGTGGGCACGCGCGCGGCGTTGGTGATCGAGACGATCTCGAGCTTCACGCCCAGGTCTTTCGCCAGCTGCGTGGCGGTGTCGACGTCGGAGCCGGTGGGCTGCAGGTTGGCGTCGGCGAAGGAGAACAGCGGCGTGCCCATGGCGATGGCCACGCGCACCTTGCCGGCCTTCTTGATGTCGTCGAGCTGGTCGGCCATCGCCGCTTGCGCGACGCCGCCCACGAGGGCCAGCGCGATGCAGGTGCGGGTGAAGAGGTTGCCGAGTTTCATTGAATGTCTCCTGGAGTGAATTGGTATGGGAGGTGAATGACTTTGATGACCCGGGCTGCCTGCTTACAGCCCGTTGTTCAGGAAGGCGCGCAGCTCCTGCGTCTTGGGCGCGTCGAGCATTTCGCCGGGACCGGTCTCCCAGACCGTGCCCTGGTGCATGTAGATGATCCGGTCGGCCACGCGCTTGGCGAAGGCCATCTCGTGCGTGACCAGCAGCATGGTCATGCCGCCGGCCGCGAGGTCTTCCATCACGCGCAGCACTTCGCCGGTGAGCTGCGGGTCGAGCGCGGAGGTGACCTCGTCGAACAGCATGACCTTGGGCGACATGGCGAGCGAACGCGCGATGGCCACGCGCTGCTGCTGGCCGCCGGAGAGTTGTTCGGGGTAGGCGTCGGCCTTGGCTTTGAGGCCGACCTGGTCGAGCACGCGGATGGCCACGTCGGCTGCTTCGCCGCGCGACTGCTTCTTCACGTGGCGCAGCGCCAGCATGATGTTCTCCTGCACCGTGAGGTGGGGGAACAGGTTGTAGCTCTGGAACACGATGCCCACTTCGAGGCGCAGCTGCTTCAGGTCGACACCGGGGCTGTCGACGCGGATGCCGCAGACCTCGATGGTGCCCTTGTCGATGACCTCGAGGCGGTCGATGCAGCGCAGCGCCGTGCTCTTGCCCGAGCCGCTGGCGCCGATGATGGCGATCATCTCGCCCTTGGCGACCTCGAACGAAACGCCCTTCAGAACCTGGTTGGCACCGAAGCTCTTGTAGACGTGGTCCAGCTTGACGATGGCCCCCCGGCTTGCCACTTCGTGTGCTTCGCCACCCCCCGAGGGGGAGGCCAGGCCTTCTTGGGAGCGGCCCGGCATAGGCTTAACGATTGGCGACATTGAGCTTCTTCTCCATCGCTTCGCTCCAACGCGACAGCGGATAACACAGGGCGAAATAGAAAGCGCCGACCAGGAAGAAAACCAGGAAGGGCTGGAAGATGGTGTTGTTGATGATCTGGCCGGCCCGCGTGAGCTCGACGAAGCCGATCACCGAGGCCAGCGAGGTCATCTTGATGATCTGCACCAGGAAGCCGACCGTGGGCGGCAGCGACAGGCGCACGGCCTGCGGAATGATCACCAGGCGCAGCGTCTGCCAGCGCGAGAAGGCCAGGCATTCGGCGGCTTCCCACTGCGGCTTGGGCATGGCCTCGATGCAGCCGCGCCAGATGTCGCCCAGGTAGGCGCTGACGTAGATCATCATCGCCAGCCCGGCGGCCACCAGCGAGGGCAGCGACAGGCCGTACACCGACAGCCCGAAGTACACGATGAACAGCAGGATCAGCAGCGGAATGCCCTGGATGCACTCGATGTAGAGCACCGCGAACCAGCGCAGCCACGGCCGCGGCGAGATGCGCGCGAGCATCAGCCCGAAGCCGCCGACCGCGCCGAGCACGAAGGCGAGCGCCGACAGCAGCAGCGTCCAGCCGATGGACTGCACCAGGTACATCAGGTGCGTGAAGGTGAAGTGGCCGATGCTCATGCGGCGCTCCCGTGCACGGCGACCGTGGCGGCGGACGCGTCGGCGCCCGCTGCGGGTTGCACCTTGCCGGCCTGCGCGGCGGCGCGGCGAATGACGCGGCGGCGGCGGAACATGTACTCGCCCAGCGCCCAGGTCACCAGCTTGATGAACAGCGACAGCACCAGGTACAGCGCCGCGACCACGATGTAGGTCTCCAGCGAGCGGAAGGTGTCCGACTGCACGGTGTTGGCGATGGCCGTGAGCTCTTCGGCCGAGATCTGCGAGGCCATGGCCGAGGCCTGCATCATCAGCAGGAACTGGCTCGTGAGGGCGGGGTACACCTTCTCGATGGACGGCTGCAGCATCACGTGCCAGCCGATGCGCCACTTCGACAGCCCCAGGCATTCGGCCGCCTCGATCTGCCCGCGCGGCACCGACTCGAGGCCCGCGCGGATGATCTCGGCGGCGTAGGCCGCGATGTTGATGACCATGGCCAGCACGGCGGCCGCGAAGGTCGGCATGCGCACGCCGAAGCTGGCGAGGCCGAAATACAGCAGGAAGATCTGCACCAGGAACGGCGTGTTGCGCACGATCTCGATGTAGACGGTGCAGGCGCGGGACAGCGGCTTGATGTGGCTGCGCTTGGCGAACGCGACCAGCGTGCCGACGCAGACGCCGATCACCACGGCCAGCGCGGTCATCTTGAGCGTCAGCCACGCGCCGTTCACGAAAACGGGCCAGTACGATGCCAACGGAGCGAAGTCGAGGGAATACTTCATGTGAGTGCCGTGCAGACCGCTGTGCTTCCATGGAAGCAGGGGCACTTGCGGCGCGGCTTCCAGGAATTTTGAGTGATAAGTTATCTGTTGTCGTACAACTAGTTGGGGATTATCATCGTGACCATGGTTCAGTCGAGTGCGGGTAATCCCTTGGTATCAAAAGCGCCGGTGGAAACCGCGCCGGGCGGGTCGGCGGCGGGCGCTGCCTTCGTGGGCCGGCCGCGGCCGCGTGCACGCGGCTTGGCGCACGGGCTGGTGGAAGACCTGGGCGACAAGATCCGCAACCAGTCGCTGCGGCCCGGCGACAAGCTGCCGACCGAGTCGGCCATCATGCAGGCCTACGGCGTGAGCCGCACCGTGGTGCGCGAGGCGCTCTCCAAGCTGCAGGCCGGCGGACTGGTCGAGACGCTGCACGGCGTGGGCACCTTCGTGCTGCAGCCGCGCGCCAGCGGGGTGTTCCGCCTCGATCCGGGCGAGATCGCCGCCTCGGTGGACGTGCTGGCCGTGCTGGAACTGCGCATCAGCCTGGAGACCGAATCCGCGGGGCTGGCCGCCAGCCGCCGCACCGACGAGCAGCTGGTCGCCATGCGCAGTGCGCTCGACGATTTCGAGAAGAACGTGGCCGTGGCCGGCGACACCGTGGGGCCGGACTTCCGCTTCCACCTGCAGATTGCGCAGTCGACCGGCAACCCGTACTTCGCGGACATCATGCGGCACCTGGGCACCACGCTCATTCCGCGCACCCGCATCAGCGCCATCCGCAACCACGAGGGTGGCGGGGCGCCGTACCTGAGCCGCGTGAACCGCGAGCACGAAGAGATCTACGCGGCCATTGCGCGGCGCGACCCCGAGTCGGCGCGCGCGGCCATGCGCATCCACCTGACCAACAGCCGCGAGCGGCTGCGCATGGCGCAGGAGGCCGCGCAGCAGAAGGCCAAGGCCGATGCAGGCGCGGGGCAGGGCGGCCCTTCGTCCGGCAACTCCCCCCGCTGACTTTTTCTTGTCCATCAATCTGGACAAGTTGTTTTTCTAGTTGTACGATGACTGATAACTTGCACGGTGGAGCGTGCGAGGCCGCGACTTCATCGAACAAATCAGGAGACAGCATGAGCATCAACCGACGTGGCGCATTGGGCGCTGCCCTCGCCACCACACTGGCCGCCAGCCTGCCTGTGCGCGCCCTTGCCCAGGCCTCGCAGGCCGCGCAAGGCGCACAGGCCGGCACCGGTACCTGGCCCTCGAAGCCCATCAAGATCATCGTTCCGTACCCGCCGGGCGGTTCGTCGGACATCATCGCGCGCGCCATCAGCCAGCCGCTGTCGGAAGCGCTGGGGCAGTCGGTCATCATCGACAACCGCGCGGGCGCCAACGGCAACCTCGGCGCCGACCTGCTGGCCAAGGCGCCGGCCGACGGCTACACCCTCATGCTGTGCGACATGGGCGCGCTGGCCATCAGCCCGTCGCTGTACCCGAAGCTGCCGTTCGATCCGTCGAAGGACCTGCGCAGCGTGTCCATGCTGGCCTACTCGCCGCACCTGCTGGTGGTGCACCCCTCGGTGCAGGCCAACACGCTGAAGGAGCTCGTCGAACTCTCCAAGAAAAGCGACTTCAACTTCGCCGTCACCGCCAGCGGCAGCACCGCGCACCTGGCCGGCATCGAACTGCAGCGCAAGATCGGCGCGAAGTGGGAGTACGTGCCCTACAAGGGCGGCGTGCAGGCCGTGCTGGACACCGTCGCGGGCCAGACCCAGGTGCTCATGAACGGCATGCTCGCCACCTATCCGCAGGTGCAGGCCGGCAAGCTCAAGCTGATCGCCGTGTCCAAGGCCACGCGCATGCCGCTGATCGGCAGCGTGCCGACCATCGCGGAGCAGGGCGCGCCCGGCTACGAATCGGGCACCTGGCAGGGCGTGGTGGCCGCGCGCGGCGTGCCCGACGCGGTGATCGCGCGGCTCAACCGCGAGCTGGTGCGCATCATCCGCACACCCGACATCCGTGCACGCCTCGCGGGGCAGGGCGCGGAGGTCGTGACCATGACCGTTGCCGAGCAGGACCAGTTCTTTGCCAAGGAGCGCGCGCGCTGGGCGCAGGTCATCAAGGAAGCCAACGTCAAGCTCGACTAGCCATGCTGATCCCCCGGCTTTTCACTCGCTTCGCTCCGTGCAATTCGCCACCCCCCGAGGGGGAGGCGCGGCCCGCCTTGGGGCGGCCCGGCGGCGGCCGCATGGCTGCTTCCTGAATCTCTTCTTTCTCTTTCAATCTTCACAGGACTCATCCCCATGAACCCGCAAGAACTCAAGACCATCATGGGCTCCGGCCTGCTCTCGTTCCCGCTGACCGACTTCGACAGCAACGGCGACTTCAACGCGCCAAGCTACGTCAAGCGCCTCGAGTGGCTGGCGCCCTACGGCGCGAGCGCGCTGTTCGCGGCCGGCGGCACGGGCGAGTTCTTCTCGCTGACCGGCGAGGAGTACCCCGGCATCATCAAGACCGCGGTGGACACCTGCCGCGGCGTGGTGCCGATCATTGCCGGCGCCGGCGGCCCGACGCGCTTTGCCATCCAGTGCGCGCAAGCCGCGGAGAAGGCCGGCGCGCACGGCATCCTGCTGCTGCCGCACTACCTCACCGAAGCCGGCCAGGAAGGCCTGGCCGCGCACGTGGAAGCCGTGTGCAAGAGCGTGAAGTTCGGCGTGATCGTCTACAACCGCGCATCGAGCCGCCTCAAGCCCGAAACGCTGGCCGGCCTGGCCGAGCGCAACCCCAACCTGGTGGGCTTCAAGGACGGCATCGGCGACATCGAAGCCATGGTCGCCATCTACCAGCGCATGGGCGAGCGCTTCGCCTACCTGGGCGGCCTGCCCACGGCAGAGGTGTATGCCGCCGCCTACAAGGCGATGGGCACGCCGGTGTATTCGTCGGCTGTCTTCAACTTCATCCCGAAGACCGCCATGGACTTCTACAAGGCCGTGGCCGCCGACGACCTGAAGACGCAGCACCACCTGCTGAAGAACTTCTTCATGCCCTACCTCGAGCTGCGCAACCGCGTGCCGGGCTACGCCGTGAGCATCGTGAAGGCCGGCGCCAAGATCGTCGGCCACGACGCCGGCCCCGTGCGCGCACCGCTGACCGACCTGAAGCCCGCCGAGATGGAAGAGCTCAAGGCGCTGATCGACGCGCTCGGCCCGCAGTAAAAAGAGCACCCGGAGCCCTGGCCGAACGGCCGCACGGACGCAAAGAAACGACAACGGAGACAAGACCCCATGTCCATCAAGAAGTTCTTCCTCGTGGCCGCCGCGGCCGCGATGGTCTCTGGCTGCGCGATGATGCCCGCGGGCGGCGGCGCCTCGGCGCAGCCCGAAGTGGCTGCCGCGGCCGAGCGCCTGCGCATCGCCATGATCGACCCCACCGCCGCCGCGCTCGGCGCGCTGGTGGCCGACGACCTGAGCTACGGCCATTCGGGCGGCAAGGTCGACACCAAGGCCAGCTTCATCGCCGACCTGGTGGACGGCAAGTCCGACTTCGTCAGCATCGCCATCACCGAGCAGACCATCAAGGTGGTGGACGCCAACACCGCCATCGTGCGCCACACGCTCGCCGCCGACACCAACGACTCGGGCAAGCCCGGCAAGGTGGCGCTGAAGATCCTCGGGGTCTGGCAAAAGCAGGGCGGAAGCTGGAAACTGTTGGCCCGCCAGGCCGTACGCACCTGATCGATCCGATGAGCCAAAGCCAGACCCCCACCGTCACCGCCATGCGCGTGGTCCCCGTCGCGGGCCACGACAGCATGCTGATGAACCTGAGCGGTGCCCACGGCCCGTTCTTCACGCGCAACCTGCTGATCCTGACCGACAGCGCCGGGCGCACCGGCGTGGGCGAAGTGCCCGGCGGCGAGAAGATCCGCCAGACGCTGGAAGACGCGCGCAGCCTCATCGTGGGCCAGCCCATCGGCAAGCACAACGCCGTGCTCAACAGCATGCGCCACGCCTTCGCCAACCGCGACAGCGGCGGGCGCGGCCAGCAGACCTTCGACCTGCGCGTGACCATCCACGCGGTCACCGCCGTGGAGGCCGCGCTGCTCGACCTGCTGGGCCAGTTCCTCGAAGTGCCCGTGGCGGCCCTGCTCGGCGAAGGCCAGCAGCGCGACGCGGTGCAGATGCTCGGCTACCTCTTCTACGTGGGCGACCGCACCAAGACCGACCTGGCGTACGAGACCGACCCCGGCGCCGACAACGACTGGTTCCGCCTGCGCCATGAAGAAGCCATGACGCCCGAGGCCATCGTGCGCCTGGCCGAGGCCACGCACGCGCGCTACGGCTTCACCGACTTCAAGCTCAAGGGCGGCGTGCTGCGCGGCGAACAAGAGGTCGAGGCCATTCGCGCGCTGCACGAGCGCTTTCCGCAGGCCCGCGTCACGCTCGACCCCAACGGCGGCTGGCTGCTGCAGGACGCGATTCGCCTGTGCCGCGACCTGCACGGCGTGATGGCCTATGCCGAAGATCCGTGCGGTGCCGAAGGCGTGTTCTCGGGCCGCGAGGTGATGGCCGAGTTTCGCCGCGCCACCGGCCTGCCCACCGCCACCAACATGGTCGCCACCGACTGGCGCGAGATGGTGCACAGCCTGTCGCTGCAGTCGGTCGACATTCCGCTGGCCGACCCGCACTTCTGGACCCTGCAGGGCTCGGTGCGCGTGGCGCAGCTGTGCCAGGCCTGGGGCCTGACCTGGGGTTCGCATTCGAACAACCACTTCGACGTGTCGCTCGCGATGTTCACGCACGTGGCGGCCGCGGCACCTGGCAAGGTGACGGCCATCGACACGCACTGGATCTGGCAGGACGGCCAGCGCCTCACGAAGGCGCCGCTGCAGATCGAGGGCGGCTTCGTGAAGGTGCCCACGCGCGGCGGCCTCGGTGTGGAGCTCGACATGGCCGAAGTCGAGAAGGCGCACCAGCTGTACCTGAAGCACGGCCTGGGCGCGCGCGACGATGCGCAGGCGATGCAGTACCTGATTCCGAACTGGACCTTCGACAACAAGCGGCCCTGCATGGTTCGCTGAAGGTTCACACTTCCTTTCTTTCCCTTTCCGCAGCCGGAGCCTCAACGCTCCGGCTTCTTTCTTTCCATCGAGCAGCAAGGAACACCCCATGCAGAACTTCGACAACCTGATCGCCGGCGAATGGCGTGCCGGCGCAAGCTACAGCGCCAACATCAACCCCAGCAACCTGTCCGACGTGCTCGGCCAGTACACGCAGGGCGACGCATCGCACGTCGATGCCGCCGTGGCCGCGGCCACCGCCGCCTTCCCGGCCTGGGCCACGGGCAGCATCCAGGCGCGCTCCGACGCGCTCGACAAGATCGGCACCGAGATCCTCGCGCGCAAGGAAGAGCTGGGCACGCTGCTGGCGCGCGAAGAAGGCAAGACCAAGGCCGAAGGCATCGGCGAGGCCACGCGCGCGGGCCAGATCTTCAAGTTCTTCGCGGGTGAATGCCTGCGCCTGTCGGGCGAGCTGCTGCCGTCGGTGCGCCCCAACATCGGCGTGGAAATCACGCGCGAGCCGGTGGGCGTGGTCGGCCTGATCACGCCGTGGAACTTCCCGATCGCCATTCCCGCCTGGAAGATCGCGCCCGCGCTGGCCTTCGGCAACTGCGTGGTGTTGAAGCCCGCCGACCTCGTGCCGGGCAGTGCCTGGGCGCTCTCCGAAATCATCAGCCGCTCGGGCATTCCCGCGGGCGTGTTCAACCTGGTGATGGGCCGCGGCAGCGTGATCGGCGAGGCGCTGGTCAAGCACCCCGGCATCCACGCGATCAGCTTCACCGGCTCGGTGGGCGTGGGCCGCAACATCGCGATCCAGTGCGTCACCAACCACAAGAAGGTGCAGCTCGAAATGGGCGGCAAGAACCCGCAGGTGATTCTTGACGACGCCGACCTCGCGCAGGCCGTGGAGCTCAGCGTGCAGAGCGCGTTCTATTCCACCGGCCAGCGCTGCACCGCGTCGAGCCGCCTCATCGTGACCGAAGGCATCTACCCCAAGTTCATCGAGGCGATGAAGACGCGCATGGCCAGGATCAAGGTGGGCGATGCGCTGGCGCAGGGCACCGACGTGGGCCCGGTCTCTTCGAAGTCGCAGCTCGACCAGGACATGGAGTACGTTGCCATCGGCAAGGGCGAAGGCGCCACCTTGGCCGCCGGCGGCGAGCTGCTGAAGCTGGAGACCGACGGCTACTACATGTCGCCCGCGCTCTTCAGCGAAACGGCCGCGGCGATGCGCATCAACAAGGAAGAGATCTTCGGCCCGGTGGCCAGCGTGATCCGCGTGAAGAACTACGAAGAGGCACTGGCCACCGCCAACGACACCGAGTTCGGCCTGTCGGCCGGCATTGCCACCACCTCGCTGAAGCACGCCACGCACTTCAAGCGCCACAGCCAGGCCGGCATGGTGATGGTCAACCTGCCGACGGCGGGTGTGGACTATCACGTGCCGTTCGGCGGCCGCAAGGGTTCGAGCTACGGTCCGCGTGAGCAGGGCAAGTACGCGCAGGAGTTCTTCACCACCGTGAAGACGGCCTACACGCTGGCCTGATCTCCAGGCGTCTTCAAGGCGAAGGCAGCGAGCTCGGCGGAGCTTGCCGCCTGCGGCGCATCAGGAACTCGATGAGTTCGAAGATCGCCTCGCTCAGCAACGCCAGCGCGGCGGCCGGCAGCGCACCCGCCATCAACAACTCCCGGTCGTTGAGCGCCAGCCCCGTCACGATGCGCTCACCGAACCCGCCCGCACCGATGAAGGCGGCGATGGTCGCGGTGCCGATGGCGATGGCCGTGGCCGTTCGCACGCCCGCCAGCAAGGTCGGCAGTGCGAGCGGCAACAGCACCAGCTGAAGGCTCTGCGGCGGGGTCATGCCCAGCGCGGTGCCGGCCATCCGCAGGCCGTTGGGCACCTCGGTCAGGCCCGTGACCGTGTTGCGCATGATTGGCAGCAGCGAGTACAGCGTGAGCGCAATCAACGCGGGCAGGGCACCGATGGCGCCGAGCATCGAGATCAGCACCGCCAGCAGCGCCAGCGATGGCACGGTCTGCATCAGGCTTGCCATGCCCAGCACCACCGCGCGCAACCGCACATGCGGAAACACCAGGATCGCGATCGGCACGCCGATGAGAATGGCAATGCCCACCGACAGCGCCACCAGCAGCAGGTGCTGGCGCGCGAGCTTCCACAGGTCGGGGCCGAAGAGCTTGGCCATGAAGCCGCGCCGTTCTTCCTTGCGCTGCGCGTTCGGGTCCGCCTTCGCGTCCTTGCCGCTGCCGGCGAGGAAGTCGCGCGCGATCACGTCGAAGGGCACGCTCTGCAGCTCGGCGCGCGCGTTCATCGCGATCATCGCGTGCTCGTCGACCTTGCCTTCGAGCGTCTTCAGCGCGGCCCAGGCCTGCGGCAGGCGCGTGGGCAGGTCGAGCTTGTAGAGCACCACGGCGTCGTAGCGCGGAAAGTACTTCTTGTCGTCTTCCAGCACGCGCAGGCCGAGGTGGTCGATCTTCGCGTCGGTGGTGTAGATGTCGATCACGTCGATCTGCTTGGCGGCCACCGCGTCGTAGGCCAGGCCGTGGTCCAGGCCGCTCGGCGTCTGCGTGTAGCCGTAGCGCGCGGCAAGTCCCTTCCAGCCGTCGGCGCGGCCGATGAATTCGTTCGACAGGCCGAGCTTGAGCTCGGGGTGCTTGGCCAGGTCGCTCAGGGTGCGCAGGCCCAGCCGGTCGGCGTCGGCGGCGCGCACCGCGAGCGCATAGCCGTCGTTGAAGCCCAGCGGAATGGCCACGCCCAGGCCGAGTGGTGCCAGCGACGCGTTCATGGCCTCGCGCGTGTCGGCGGGTGAACCCTTGAGGATCTCCTGCGCGATGGTGCCGGTGTATTCGGCATAGAGGTCGATGGCGCCCGAGCGCAGCGCTTCGTACACGATGGCCGTGTTGCCCAGCCCCTGCCGCACGACGGGCGCAGAGGCGGTGTACGGCGCTGCGGTCTGCGCCAGCAGCTCGGCCAGAATGTACGACTCCGTGAAGCGCTTGGAGCCCACGCGCAAGGTGTCGTCCGCGGCCTGCGCGGCGCCGGCCATGCCGAACCCGGTGAGCGAGAGCAGCAAGGCGAAGCGCCAGAAACTGAGGCGGAGGCAGCGGGGCAGGTGCATCGCGGGCAGTTTATAGACAACGCCGCGTTCGGCGTACCCGCCAATCTCCTACACGCCGTCGTGCGCGCAACCGATGCGCCGGGGTGGTGGGCGGGCGCATCATTCCGCTTCATGAAGTCTTCTCCCTCCAAGGCTGCGAAGCCTGAAGCCGCCGGCACCAAACTCGCCAACCCTGCCGACCGGCCCGATCCCTTGCCCCCCACCGACGTGCACGGCCTGCGCGACCTTCCCGGCGTGCACGTCGAGGGCTACAGCCTGCAGCTGCGCGACAAGGACGGCTTCGTCGGCGACCAGGCGAGCCAGACCGCCTTCAGGGAACTGCTCGAGCGCTGGCGCAAGCGCCGCCGCAAGAAGGGCAAGGACCCGCTGGGCGACCTGCACTCGCGCGACCTGAGCAAGAAGGCGCTCGACCGCGTGCTCGGCGCGAAGAAGGCGTCGGAGGCCGGCGACGTGATGCACGGCGTGATCGAGGAGTTCACCGAGGAACTGGCCTCGGTGATCCAGCGCTTCCTGCGCCAGCCCTCGTGGCACAAGGTCGAGCGCATCGTCATCGGCGGCGGTTTTCCCGAGAGCGACGTGGGCGAGCGCGCGGTGCTGCAGACCGGCGCCATCCTGGAAGAGCTGGGCCAGCACGTGCAGTTGGGCCGCCTGTCGCACAACGTGGACGACGGCGGGCTGATCGGCTGGGTGCACCTCACGCCGCCGGCCCTGCTGCGCAAGTACGACGCCATTCTTGCGGTGGACATCGGCGGCACCAACGTGCGCTGCGGCATCGTGAAGACGCGCTACCGCAAGGCGCACGACTTCTCGCGCGCGGAGGTGGTGCGCCGCGTGAAGTGGCGCCATGCCGACGAAGGCCCCAACCGCAGCCACATGGTCGAGCACATCGCCGACATGCTGATGGACATGGTGCGCTACAGCGAGCGCAAGAAGATCCGGCTCGCGCCCTTCATCGGCATCGGCTGCCCGGGGCTCATCCGCTCCGACGGCTCCATTGCGCGCGGCGCGCAGAACCTGCCGGGCGATTGGGAAAGCCACGCCTTCCACCTGCCCACGGCCGTGTGGCGCCGCATGCTCACGCTGGGCTCCGACCCGATGCTGGTGCTGATGCACAACGACGCGGTGGTGCAGGGCCTGAGCGAGCTGCCCTTCATGCGCGACGTGAAGCACTGGGGCGTGCTGACCATCGGCACGGGGCTGGGCAACGTGAGCTTCAGCAACACGCCGACGCCGGACGAACTCAAAGAGGGGAAGACGCCGGCGGCGGGACGGAAGAAATCGAAAGCTGGGGCGTCACGCGCGTGATCGCGGACACGCTGGCGATGTTGCCCGCCGCGTCGACGGCGCGCGCCTCGATGTTGGCGTAGCCGGCGGCGGACGGCGTCCAGCGGCAGGAGAAGGGCGCGGCCTGCAGGCTGCACACGGTCTTGCCGTCGACGATGAAGCTCAGCTGCGCCACGTTGGCCGAGGCGTTGGCCTCTAGTTGCGCAGGCGCCCTGGCCGCGGCGGCGGGCGGCACCGTCATCGCCACGGCCGGCGGCACGGCGATGGCAGGCGGTTGCACGATGACGTTGGCCGACGCCACCGCGGTGTTGCCCGCCGCGTCCACGCCGATGACGCGGATCGTCTGCACGCCCGGGCTGCCCGGAGTCCAGCTGCAGGTGTAGGGCGGGGCGGTGAAGGTGCAGATCGGGATGCTGTCGTTGCCCAGCACCTTGACGCCCCACACGCCCACGTTGTCGACCACGGCCGGCGCGATGAGCGTGGGCTGGCCCACGGTGGCCGTGGACGGCGCGGCCAGCGACACGGTGGGCGGCGTCACGTCGATGCCGCCGAGCGCCAGGTCGATGGTGAACATCGGCAAGCCCTGCACGGCCTTCTGCTCGAACGCGTCGAAGATGGTGAACCAGCTCGCGCCCGGCGCGCGGTTCGGCGCATGTGCTTTCACCAGCAGCGTGGTCTTGCCCACGGCGAAGCAGCTGAAGCCGCAGTCCCAGTCGAACACGAAACGGCCCGATGCGTCGGCCACGCCCGTCACCAGCATCACCAGCGGCTTGCCCGCGCCCGGGTTGCGCCACACCGACACCTGCGCGCCCGCCAGCGCGGCGCCGCTGTCGCGGTCGGTCACGCGCACCTGCGTGGCGGTGGTGCCGGCCATGAACTTCGAGCTGCCGAGCTTGGGCCAGTCGGTCCAGTCGGTGTCGATGCTGGCCTTGGTGCCCGGCGTGAAGCGGATCATTTCCAGCGTGGCGATGCGGTTGGCGGCCGGGTCGCGGCGCTGCTCGAACACGGTGCCCAGCAGCGGGTCGAGGCGCCAGTTCTGCCGCGTCCACCAGTAGCGGTCGCCCTCGTCGGCCAGCGCCAGGTCGGCGATGGGCGCCACGCCGGTGGTGTCGGTCACCGCAACGCCGTTGTAGTACTCGCCCGCCCCGGCGCCGAACACGTGCTCCAGCTCGTGCAGCAGCGTCTTCAGCTGGCGGCCGAGGTAGTCTTTCTCGGTGGACTCGGGCGCGGCGGCGCTGGGCGCGCGCGACAGCCGCAGCGGGTCGTGGATGGCCACCCAGTTCAGGTTCCAGGCCACGCCCTTCTGCGGAAAGGTCCAGCTGGTCGACAGGCCGCCGTGGCTGTAGCCGCGTTTGGACTTCGAGATGCACACCACCACCTCGCCGTTGACCAGGCCGTTGTAGCTGCACTGCGGCGCCGCGGCGGGCGGCACCAGCTGAAGGTCGGTGCTGGGGTCGAAGACGAAGCTGCGCACGGTCTCGCGCGTGAACACGGTGTTGACGTCGGCCACGTACTGCGCGAGGCGGCGGGCGGCTTCGGCGGGGCCGATGTCGGCGGCCAGCTCGGGGTCGGCGATGAACTTCAGGCGGTGCACGCTGGGCGCGGCACGGCCGACGTCGTCCATGGCGGCGAAAGCGGGCGTCATTCCAGACAGCGCGAGCAGAATTGGTAGCAGCAGCGACCGCTTCATCAGGGTCGCCAGCATCGGCACGGTCAGTGGGCTCAGCCGTGCACGCAGCGAGAAGAAGGCTCGCATCGGTCGTTCCCCGGCGTGGGGGCGTGAAACTCAAACGGACGGCGCCTTGGGTGGGCACTTGCGACGTGCCGGGCCCCGGGCGGACTGCCCCGCAACGCAGGGGGCTCCGGGAACTCGCGCGGCCGGCCGGGACTTACGCTCGCGGCAGGCTGGCGTGTCAACCACCGAAACCGGTGGAGATTTTAGTATTCACGTTCTGTTTGTTGCACAAGCGTTGCATTTATGCACGAAACATTACAGCTGGAAAGCTACCGTCAGCAGCAGCCCTTCGGCCACGTCCCGCACCAGCCCCGGGCGCCGCGCGCGGTAGGGCTCGCCGGCCGAGGCGGTGGTCTCGATCCACTCGGCCAGCCATTCGATTTCGTCCACGCCGTAGAACACGACCGCCGCCTCGTGGTTCAGCAGCAGGCTGCGCAGGTCGAGGTTGATCGAGCCGCACAGCGCCAGGTCGCCGTCGACCACCACCGCCTTGGCGTGCGCCATGAACGGCAGCATGCGAAAGCTCACGCCCGCGCGCGCCAGGTCGCGCATGGCGCGTGCGCGCACGAAGTCGGCCAGCCGGTGGTTGGACTGCGCGGGCATCGCGATGGTCACCTGCACGCCGCGCCGCGCGGCCAGCCGCAGCGCGTCGCGCAGGCCGTCGCCGGGCACGAAGTAGGGCGTGATCGCCAGGATGCGGTGCTCGGCGCGAAAGCACGCGTCGATCAACAGCGCGTGCGCCGTGTCTTCGGTCTGGTCGGGGCCGCTCGGCAGGAACTGCGCCATGGCCGTGCCCGGTCCTTCGGGCGCGTCCTCGCAGGTGATGGCGCGCGCCTTGCGGCTGCGCACCGAGGCCCAGTCGTGGTCGAACTGGCGCGCCGCGGCCGCGGCCACGCTGCCGCGCAGGTCGAACGACAGGTCGTGCCAGGCCTCGGGGTGCGCGTCGTTGCCGGTGAAGTATTCACCCGCCAGGTTGCGCCCGCCCGACCACAGCCAGCTGTCGTCGGCGATGGTGAACTTGCGGTGGTTGCGCAGGTTGCGCGGGCCGATGCGGCGCAGGCTGAAGAAGGGGCGGAACACCGCCACCTCGCCGCCGGCCGCGCGCAGCCGGTCGAAGTGATGGCGCGGCAAAGAAAGGGCGCCGAAGCCGTCGAGCAGCACGCGCACCTTGATGCCTTCGCGCGCGCGCTTGGCCAGGCGCTCGAGCACGGCATGGCCGAGCGCGTCGTTGCCGATGATGAAGGTGCACACGTCGATGCGCTCGCGCGCGCCGTCGATCACCTGCCACAGCGCCTCGCGCGCTGCCTCGCCGTCGGCGTGCATGCGGATCTCGCTGCGCCCCGGCGGCGCGAGGCCGAAGCTCTCGATCAGGTCGGCGGCCCAGTGGCCCGGCGGCACCGAGCGCGGCGGCCGCGGCGAGCCGGCCGGGCGCAGCTTGCGCTGGCCGAACAGCAGGTACATCGGCAGGATGAAGTAGGGCATCAGCACCAGCCCCATGACCCAGGCGATGGCCGTGGTGGGCGCGCGCTGCTCGCGGCGCGCGCGGGTGGTCAGCACATAGACGAGCAGCGCGAAAGTGACGACGAGGAAATGCTGCGAGGGGGAGGGCAGCCAGTCGAACCGCGAGACGCTTGCAGTAGGCATGGGTCGATGATGCCTCAGCGCTGCGCCGCCGCGCGCGCGAGCCCCTTCAGCGCTGAAGGAAGGCCGGCACGCCGCGCCCCTGCGAGGCCAGGAAACGCATCATCGGGTCGACCACCGCGCGCACCGCGGGCCGCGCGCCCACGCGGTCGCGCCAGGCCACCAGGCGCGGCGTGGCGCCGGTCATGCCCGCACCCTTGCGGTCGGCGAACACATGGGCCATGTAGAAGGCGATGTCTGCGAAGGAGTAGGGGCCGGCCAAATACTCGCACTCGCGCGAGGCCAGCAGGCCTTCCAGCTCTTCGTAGAAGCGCGCGCAGGCGGCGCAGGCCGCGACCGCCGGGGCGCTCTTCATGTCGTGCTGCAGGCCGAAGAGCCGGATGACGTTGGGAAAGAAGACCTCGTCCGACTTCTGTTCCAGCTGCCGCGCGCGGGCCCGCTCGGCAATGCCCGCGGGCCACAGCGCGAGGCTTTCGGGGCCGGGGTAGCGGTCTTCGAGGTACTCGGAGATCTGCGTGGAGTCGAACAGCGCCACGCCGCCGTCGATGTCGTCGGTCAGCACCGGCACCTGCTGCTTGACCGGGTTGACCCGAAGCACCTCGGGGTGCTTGGGCTCGTAGGCGTCGTCGATGGTGAAGGGCACCATGACCAGTTCGAAGGGCACGCCTTTTTCGCGTGCCGCGATCTCGACCTTGGCGCCGAACATGCTGAGGGGACCGGAGTAGATGTGAGTCGTCATGGGCACCGACTTGACCAGAAACCGCCCCTCAATGCATCAGGTCGTGCCCCAGACTTCCTGTGCCGTCTCGACCACCAGGCGCAGCTTGGCGCGCTGCGCTTCCACCGCGATGTTGTTGCCGTGCACCGTGCTGGAGAAGCCGCACTGCGGCGACAGCGCGAGCTGGTCGAGCGAGGCGTACTTGGCGGCCTCGTCGATGCGGCGCTTGAGCTCGTCCTTGTCTTCCATCTGGCCGAACTTCGTGGTCACCAGGCCGAGCACCACGGTCTTGCCCTTGGGCAGGTAGCGCAGCGGCTTGAAGTCGCCCGAGCGGGCGTCGTCGTATTCCATGAAGTAGGCGTCCAGGTCCATCTCCTTGAGCAGCGCCTCGGCCACCGGCTCGTAGTTGCCGGCCGCGGCGTGCGTGCTCTTGAAGTTGCCGCGGCACAGGTGCATGGCCAGCAGCATGCCCGGCGGCTTCTGCGCCACCACCTTGTTGATGAAGGCGGCGTAGCGGTGCGGCAGTTCGTTCGGGTCGTCGCCGCGCTTGCGGGCGGCTTCGCGCATGTGCTCGTCGCACAGGTAGGCCAGGTTGGTGTCGTCCATCTGCACGTAGGTGCAGCCGGCCGCGGCGAGCGAGCGCAGTTCGTCGCCGTAGGCCTTGGCCACGTCGTCGTAGAAGGCCGGGTCGAGTTCGGGGTAGGCGTCCTTGCTGATGCCGGCGCGGCCACCGCGGAAGTGCAGCATGGTCGGCGAGGGGATCGTCACCTTGGGCATGTTGCCGGCCGACACCTGGCTCTTCAGGTACTGGAAGTCGGCGAGCTGGATGTCCTTCACGTGGCGGACCTTGTCGATCACGCGCATCGCGGGCGGCGCCAGTTCCTCGGTGCCGTCGGGCTTGCGGATGGTGACCGGAATGTCGGTCTTCACGCCGCCCAACTGGTCGAGAAAGTCGATGTGGAAGTACGTACGGCGGAACTCGCCGTCGGTGATGCTCTTCAGGCCGATGTCTTCCTGGAACCGGACGATCTCGGTGATGGCCTTGTCCTCGACCAGGCGAAGCTGCTCGGGCGTGATCTCGCCCTTGGCCTTCTGCTCGCGCGCTTCGAGCAGGTACTTGGGGCGCAGGAAACTGCCCACGTGGTCGTAGCGGGCGGGCAAGGCGGCGTGCTGTGACATGGATGACTCCGTCGTGATTTTGGGGAACGAGCGGGCATCGTATCGCCTTCGGAATGCCGATGACTGTATACAGATGACTCGGTGTTTACCCTTGAAAGTCGCCTTCAGGCTGGAAATTTGCGAATTTCTGTATACATTGGGTATTCATGAAAACGCCCACGACCACCTTTCCGCTGAACGCCTGGTACGCCGCCGCCTACGACGTCGAAGTGCGTCACGCGCTGCTGCCGCGCACCATCTGCAACCAGAAAGTGGTGCTGTTCCGCCGCACCGACGGCCAGGTGGCCGTGCTGGAGGACGCCTGCTGGCACCGGCTGATGCCGCTGTCGCTGGGCCGCCTGGAGGGCGACGAGCTGGTCTGCGGCTACCACGGGCTGGTCTACAACAGCCAGGGCCGCTGCACCCACATGCCGAGCCAGGAAACGCTCAACCCCTCGGCCTGCGTGCGCAACTTTCCGGCCGTGGAAAAGCACCGCTTCGTGTGGATCTGGCCCGGCGACCCGGCCAAGGCCGACCCGGCGCTGATTCCCGACATGCACTGGAACGACGACCCGGCCTGGGCCGGCGACGGCAAGATGATCCGCGTGAACTGCGACTACCGCCTGGTGGTCGACAACCTCATGGACCTGACGCACGAGACCTTCGTGCACGGCTCGTCCATCGGCAACCGCGAAGTGGCCGAGGCGCCTTTCGTGGCCACGCACGGCGATCGCTCGGCCACCGTCACGCGCTGGATGGAGAGCATCGACCCGCCGCCGTTCTGGGGCGGCCAGATCCGCCATGCGCGCGGCTACACGGGCAAGGTCGACCGCTGGCAGATCATCCGTTTCGAAGGCCCGTGCACGGTGAACATCGACGTCGGCGTGGCCGAGGCCGGCAGCGGCGCGGTGCCCCGGGGCGACAACCCCGGCGACCGCAGCAAGGGCGTCAACGGCTACGTGCTCAACACCATCACGCCCGAGACCGACAAGACCTGCCTGTACTTCTGGGCCTTCTCGCGCAACTACTGCCTGGGCGAGCAGCGCCTCACGCACGAGCTGCGCGAGGGCGTGGCCGGCATCTTCCGCGAAGACGAGCTCGTGCTCGAGGCGCAGCAGAAGGCCATGGACGACCACCCCGACCACCAGTTCTACAACCTCAACATCGACGCCGGCTCGATGTGGGCGCGCCGGCTGATCGACCGCCTGATCGAGAAGGAAAAGCCCGCGCGCGCGCCGATCCCGATCCGCCCCGTGGACGCGGTGGACGCCGTGGCCACCGTCCAGAACCAGAACCAGAACCAGAAGCAGGCCGCATGAAGGTCGCGGCAGTCTCCAGCGCCGAGCCCGGCGACAGCGGCAGTTCGCAAGGCGTGAAGGCGCAGCTGCGGCTGCGCGAGATGATCCTGGCGGGCGAGCTGCCCGGCGGCGCGCGCATTGCCGAAGTGGCCATCTCCGAGCAGCTCGGCGTGTCGCGCACGCCGGTGCGCACGGCGCTGATGCGCCTCGAGCAGGAAGGCCTGCTCGAGGCGCTGCCCAACGGCGGCTACGCGGTGCGCACGTTTTCCGAGCGCGACGTGGCCGACGCCATCGAGCTGCGCGGCACGCTCGAAGGCCTGGTCGCGCGGCTCGCGGCCGAGCGCGGCGCGGCGCCGGTGGTGCTGCGCGAGGCGCGCGCCTGCCTGCAGCGCATCGACGAGCTGCTGCGCGAACCCGCGCTCGACGACGCGGCCTTCTCGCGCTACGTTACTCACAACGAGCGCTTTCACTCGCTGCTGTGCGAAATGGCGGGCAGCCCCGTCATCGCGCAGCAGCTGGAGCGCGTGGTCAACCTGCCGTTCGCGTCGCCTTCGGGCTTCGTCATCGTGCAGGCCAACTCGCCCGCCGCGCGCGACATGCTCGTCATTGCGCAGGACCAGCACCTGCAGGTGCTCGACGCCA
This sequence comes from Variovorax sp. OK212, assembly GCF_900112425.1. GTDB lineage: Bacteria > Pseudomonadota > Gammaproteobacteria > Burkholderiales > Burkholderiaceae_C > Variovorax. The sequence goes on from NZ_FOLP01000001.1 coordinate 1,321,858, forward strand.
TCGAGTCCGGCGAGGGCTCGCGCGCCGAGGCGCTGATGCGCGAGCACAGCCGCATCGCGCGGCGCAACCTGCGCGAGGCGCTGCACGGCACGCCCACCGCCGAGCAGCGCCCGCTGCCGGGCGTGCAGCTGATCCGCCGCCGCGGCTGAGCCCGCCTTTTCCTTTCCTGCCTTTGGTGTTCCCCCGATGAAAAGCGATCTTCAATGGATGCAGGCGCAGGTCGTTGCGCTGCGCGACGTCACGCCCACCGTGCGCGAGTTCGAACTGCGCCCCCGGCGAGAGGGTGAGGGCGAGGGCGGCCTGGCCGGCGCATACGAACCCGGCGCCCACCTGCAGGTGCAGGTGATGACCGCGCAAGGCAGGCTGCAGACCCGCTCGTACTCGCTGGTCGGCGAGGGCGACGGCCGGTGCTGGCGCATCGCCGTGAAGCGGCTGGACGACGGCCGCGGCGGCTCGCTCGCGATGTGGCGGCTGGCCGTGGGCGACCGCCTGCAGGTCAGCGCGCCGCAGAACCACTTCGGGCTCGACCTCTCGGCGCCCGGCTACCTGCTGGTGGCGGGCGGCATCGGCATCACGCCGCTGGTGCTGATGGCGCAGCGGCTGGCGGCGCACGCAAGGCGCACCGGCGTGCCGGTGAAGATGCTCTACGGCGCGCGCAATGCCGAGGAATTCGGCTACCTGGCGCACCTGCGGGACGCATTGGGCGAGGGCGTCACGGCCCACGAAGGCTCGACCCCCATCGACTTCGCCGCCGCCATTGCCGCGCTGCCGGCCGGCGGCCAGCTCTACACCTGCGGCCCGGTGCCGATGCTCGAGGCCGTGAAGCGCGCCTGGCATGCGGCCGGCCGCCCCATCGCGGACCTGCGCTTCGAGACTTTCGGCAGCAGCGGGCGCCTGGCCACGCAGTCGTTCCAGGTGTGCATTCCCCGGCACGACCTGACCCTCACCGTGCCGGCCGACTGCACGCTGCTCGAGGCGCTCGACGCGGCCGGCGTGCAGACACTGTGGGACTGCAAGCGCGGCGAGTGCGGCCTGTGCGCCATGGATGTGATCGCCGTGGACGGCGAGATCGACCACCGCGACGTGTTCCTCAGCGAGCACGAAAAGCAGTCGACCACGCGCATTTGCGCCTGTGTGTCACGCGCCGTGGGTACGCTCACGCTCGACTCCGCGTACCGCGCCGACAGCTGACGCCGCCGCCGCGGCGCCGGCCACCTTGCGCGATGATCGCGCAGTTCATTTATTGATCGCGCAACAAAGGCCCGGGAGGGGCCCGGGGTAGGTGATTGCCTGCTGCGCCGAATGTTGCAAAGTGTTGAAAATAGCCCCGGTTTCGAGTTCCGTCCCTGAAGGAAAAATCATGCAAAGACGCCATCTCATCCAGACCGCAGCCCTGTCGGCGCTTGCGGTTTCCACGGTTCTTTCGGTCCCGCTGGCCAGCGCCCAGGACAACAAGTTCAAGATCGGCCTGATCCTGCCGATGACCGGCCAGTCGGCCTCCACCGGCCGCCAGATCGAAGCCGCCGCGCGCCTGTACATGGCCCAGAACGGCGACACCGTGGCCGGCAAGAAGATCGAGCTGATCGTCAAGGACGACACCGGCCTGCCCGACGTCACCAAGCGCCTCGCGCAGGAACTGGTGGTCAACGAGAAGGTCAACGTGCTCGCCGGCTTCGGCCTGACGCCCCTGGCGCTGGCCGTGGCGCCCATCGCCACCCAGTCGAAGACGCCCCAGCTCGTGATGGCCGCGGCCACCTCGAGCATCACGGAGGCCTCGCCCTACATCATTCGCTCGGGCTTCACGCTGCCGCAGGTGTCGGTGCCCATGGGCGACTGGGCGCCCAAGAACGGCATCAAGACGGTGGTGACCCTGGTGGCCGACTACGGCCCGGGCAACGACGCCGAGAAGTTCTTCAGCGAGCGCTTCCAGCTCAACGGCGGCAAGGTCATCGACAAGCTGCGCGTGCCGCTGCGCAACCCCGACTTCGCGCCGTTTCTGCAGAAGGTGCGCGACGCCAAGCCCGACGCGCTGTTCGTCTTCGTGCCCTCGGGCGCGGGCGCGGCCGTGATGAAGCAGTTCCTGGAGCGCGGCATGGACAAGGCCGGCATCAAGCTGATCGCCACCGGCGACGTGACCGACGACGATCAACTCAACGACATGGGCGACGGTGCGCTGGGCGTGGTCACCTCGCACCACTACTCGGCGGCGCACCCGTCGGCCATGAACAAGAAGTTTGTGGAGTCCTTCGAGAAGGCCAACCCCAAGCTGCGCCCCAACTTCATGGCCGTGGGCGGCTATGACGGCATGCGCGTGATCTACGAAGCGCTGAAGACCACCAAGGGCCAGGGCGGCGGCGAAGCGCTGCTGGCGGCCATGAAGGGCCAGGTCTTCGAGAGCCCGCGCGGCCAGATGATGATCGACGCGCAGACCCGCGACGTGGTGCAGGACGTGTACCTGCGCAAGGTCGAGAAGAAGGACGGGCAGCTCTACAACGTCGAGTTCGACGTGATCAAGAGCGTCAAGGACCCGGGCAAGACCAAGTAAGCGCGCATCGCAAGCGTTCGAAGACGGAGCTCCTGACCACAGCATGCTGACCATTCTTTTCGACGGCATCGCCTACGGCATGCTGCTGTTCGTGCTCGCCGTCGGCCTCGCCGTGACGCTCGGGTTGATGAACTTCATCAACCTCGCGCACGGCGCTTTCGCCATGGCCGGCGGTTATCTCACGGTGTTCGCGATGCAGAAGCTGGGCCTGCCTTTCCTGGCCTGCCTGCCGCTCGCGTTCATCGTCGTCGCATTGGCGGGGGCGGTGCTCGAGCGCACCCTCTACCGGCCGATGTACGGCAAGCCGCACCTGGACCAGGTGCTGTTTTCCATCGGCCTCGCGTTCATGGCGGTGGCGGCGGTCGACTACTTCGTCGGCTCGTCGCAGCAGAACGTGCAGCTGCCCGAATGGCTGCGCGGGCGCACCGAGATCGGCGACGGCGCGCTGATGCTGGGCATGGGCCACTACCGGCTGTTCATCATCGGCGTGTGCGCGGTGCTCACCGTGGTGCTGCAGCTGATTCTTTCCAAGACCCGCTTCGGCAGCCGGCTGCGCGCCGCGGTCGACGACCCGCGCGTGGCGGCGGGGCTGGGCATCAACGTGAATGTGGTGTTCCTGCTGACCTTCGCGGTGGGCTCGGGCCTCGCGGGGCTGGGCGGCGCGCTGGGCGCGGAGATCCTCGGGCTCGACCCGACCTTCCCGCTCAAGTACATGATCTATTTCCTGATCGTGGTGTCGGTCGGCGGCACCTCATCGATCACCGGGCCGCTCGCGGCGGCGCTGCTGCTGGGCATTGCCGACGTGGCGGGCAAGTACTTCATTCCGAAGATGGGCGCGTTCACCGTCTACCTGCTGATGATCCTGATCCTGATGTGGCGGCCGCAGGGCCTGTTCACGCGCAAGGGAGGCCGCTGATGGGCACGCCTTCCTCCGCCGATTTCCAGTCGGCCCTGTTGCGCAAGGCGCGCTGGCACCCGGTCGAGTTCGTGGTCTGGGCGGTGGCCTTCGCGCTGCCGCTGGTCATGCCGTCGCATTCGCTGCTGGTCAACGAGATCGCCATCGTCGCGCTGTTCGCGATGTCGCTCGACCTGATCCTGGGCTACACCGGCATCGTGTCGCTGGGCCATGCGGCCTTCTTCGGCTTCGGTGCGTACGCGGCGGCGCTGTTCGCCAAGCTCGTCATGCCCGACCCGACCGTGGGCCTGGTGGTGGCGACCGTGCTGTCGGCCGTGCTGGGCCTGGTGGCAAGCGTGACGATCCTGCGCGGCAGCGACCTCACGCGGCTGATGGTCACGCTGGGCACCGCGCTGCTGCTGCTCGAGCTCGCCAACAAGCTCGACTGGCTCACCGGCGGCGCCGACGGCCTGCAGGGCGTGGTCATGGGGCCGGTGCTCGGCCTGTTCGAGTTCGACCTGTACGGCCGCACGGCCGCCTGGTATTCGCTGGCCGTGATGCTGGTGCTGTTCCTGCTGATGCGCCGGCTGGTTCATTCGCCGTTCGGCGCCACGCTGAAGGCCATTCGCGACAACCGGCTGCGTGCCATGGCCATCGGCATTCCGGTGGTGTCGCGCCTCGCGGTCATCTACACCATCGCGGCCGGCGTGGCCGGCGCGGCGGGTGCGCTGCTGGCGCAGACCACCGGCTTTGCCTCGCTCGACGTGCTGGCCTTCGACCGCTCGGCCGATGTGCTGCTGATGCTGGTCATCGGCGGCGTGGGCTGGCTGTATGGCGGCGTGGCGGGTGCCATCGTGTTCAAGCTGCTGCAGACCTGGCTGTCGGCCGTGACGCCGCAGTACTGGATGTTCTGGATCGGCCTGATCCTGGTGGTGATGGTGCTCACCGGGCGCGAGCGCCTGCTGAAGCCGTGGATGTGGTTCGGCATGGGCAAGAAGACAGGCAAGACAAAGAGCGCGAAGGGGGGCACGGCATGACCGATACCGTGCTTTCCACCCATGGCCTGGTGATGCGCTTCGGCGGCATCACGGCCACCAACAACGTGACGATGGAGCTCAAGCGCGGCGCACGCCATGCGCTGATCGGGCCCAACGGCGCGGGCAAGACCACGCTCATCAACCAGCTCACGGGCGTGCTCACGCCGACCGAAGGCCGCATCACGCTGCTGGGCGAAGACATCACCCGGCTCGCGCCGCACAAGCGCGTGGCGCGCGGGCTGGTGCGCACCTTTCAGATCAACCAGCTGTTCGATTCGATGACCCCGCTGGAGACGCTGGCGCTCGTCGTGTCGCAGCACCAGGGCATCGGCGCGCAGTGGTGGCGCCCGCTCGGCGCGAGCAAGGCGATTGCCGAGCGCGCGGCGCAGTTGCTCGAGCAGTTCCACCTGAGCGACGTGGCGCAGCAGCAGGTGAAGCACCTGGCCTATGGCAAGCGCCGCCTGCTGGAGATTGCGATTGCGCTGGCCTGCGAGCCGCGCGTGCTGCTGCTCGACGAACCCGTGGCGGGCGTGCCCGCCGGCGAGCGCGAGGAGTTGCTGCAGACCGTGGCCGCGTTGCCGGCCGACGTGTCGGTGCTGCTGATCGAACACGACATGGACCTGGTGTTCAGCTTCGCCGACCGCATGACGGTGCTGGTGAACGGCACGCTGCTGACCGAGGGCGACCCCGAAACCATCGCCAACGATCCGAAGGTGAAAGAGGTCTATCTGGGCCACGGAGAAGCTGCCCATGTCTGAGCTGCTGCGCATCGAGAACCTGAGTGCGGGCTACGGCGAAGCCGTGGTGCTGCACGACGTGGCGTTCGCGCTCGGCGAGGGCCAGACGCTGGCGCTGCTGGGCCGCAACGGCACCGGCAAGACCACGCTGATCAACACGCTCGCGGGCGCCACGCGCCAGCACGGCGGCAGCATCACGCTGGGCGGGCAGGCGCTGCACAAGCTGGCGCCGCACCAGCGCGCGGCGGCCGGCATCGGCTGGGTGCCGCAGGAGCGCAACATCTTCAAGTCGCTCACGGTGCACGAGAACCTCACGGCCGTGGAGCGGCAAGGCAAGTGGAACCCGCAGCGCGTGTACGAGATGTTCCCGCGCCTGGCCGAGCGCAAGACCAACCTGGGCACGCAGCTTTCGGGCGGCGAGCAGCAGATGCTGGCCGTGGGCCGCGCGCTGGTGCTCAACCCCAAGCTGCTGCTGCTCGACGAGCCGCTCGAAGGGCTCGCGCCCATCATCGTGGAAGAGCTGCTGCGCGCCATCCGGCGCATCACGCAGGACGAGGGGCTGGCCGCGATCGTCGTGGAGCAGCACCCGCAGGCGATCCTCGCGATTTCCGACGAAGCCGTGGTGCTCGATCACGGCACCATCGTGCACACCGACCGCGCCGCGACGCTGCGCACCCAGCCGGAAGTGCTCGACCGGCTGCTGGGCGTGGCACGCTAGACCAGCTCGGCCAGCCGCGCTTTCCAGTCTTCGGCGCGGCCCAGCCACGGGCCGATGTCGATGCGGCTGGCGCGGCCGTCGGCCTGCGACAGCACGAAGGTCGGGAAGCCCTGGCCGCCCGCGCGCTGGAGGAACTGGCGGCTCGCGGCAATGTGCTGCGCGGTCGCCGCGCCGGACAGGCTCACGTACGCATCACCGAAGGCTTTGGCGTCGAAGCCGAGCTCGGCGGCCAGCGCACCGAGCACTTCCACGTCGGCGATGCGCCGGCCCTCGACATAGTGCGCGCGCTGCAGGCGGTGCACCATGTCCAGCCCGCCGCCTTCGCGCAGCGCCTCGGCCGCGAGGATGGCGGTGGTCGGCGGCTCGGAGTCCATCACCGCATCGGTGTCGCGCAGCAGGCCCTCGAAGTAGCCTTCGCCGAAAGGCTGGCCCGTCATCTCGGCGATGCGGCGGTCGTGCGGCATCACGTAGTCGCGCCATTGCGGTGTGATCGCGCGGCGGTTGGCGCCGGTCATCATGCCGCCGCCGTGGAACGCGACGCGCAGGCCGGGCACGCCGCGTGCCGCATCGACCAGCGGCGCGGCGGCGTAGCACCAGCCGCACAGCGGGTCGAAGATGTAGTGCAGGGTGGCGCCCTGGCGTTCGTCCGGCGTGTCGTTCATTGCGGCCATTTCATTTCTCCCTTGATGACTTTCGCGCCGAGTTCCAGCGACGAGGCGTCTTCCAGTGTCGGGTAGCGCTTCTTCATTGCGGCGATCAGCGCGGCGGAGTCCTTGGCCTTGGCGGCTTCGGTCTCGAAGGCCTTCAGGTAGCCGCGCGTGAACTTCACCGAGGCCGGCGAGTATGGCGCCGAGCCGTTGGCGTTGGGCAGGTAGTGGCCGGGCACCACGGTCTTCGGGTGCAGCGCCTCGATGCGGCCCAGTGTCTGGATCCAGTCGCGGCGCGACGCGGGCGTTTGCGTGTCGGCCACCCAGACGTGGATGTTGGCCGAGACGGGAATGCCACCGACCACGGCCTTCAGCGAAGGAATCCACGCGAAGCTGCGTTCGGGCGTGGGGCCGTCGAGGCCGACGACCTGGATCTTGCGGCCTTCGAGCACGAGGCTGTTGCCCGTCAGCGGCTCGGGCACGACCAGCGCCTTGGGCGCGTTGTCCTTCAGGATCGGGCCCCAGTGCGCGAGCTTGCCGTCCTTCGAGGCCTGGATGGCGGCCACGGTCTGCGGCGTGGCGACGATCTTCGCGTCGGGGAAGGCGGCCTGGATCACGTCGAGGCCGAAGTAGTAGTCGGGGTCGCTGTGGCTGATGTAGACCGTGGTGAGCTTCTTGCCCGTGGCCTTGATCTTCTCTACCAGCGCCTGCGCGTCGTTGCGTTGGAACTGCGCGTCGATCAGCACGGCGTCGGTCTGGCCGGTGACGATTTCCGATGACACGGGGAACATCGACCTGGCGCCGGGGTTGTACACGTCGAGCTGGAGCGGCGCGGCGGCCGGGGTTGCCTGTGCTGCTTGCGCGAGAAGCGGCGCGAGGCTCAGCGTGGTGGCGAGGGCGGCGGCGGACAGGAGGGCTCTGCGGAACATAGGGGTCTTTCGTTGGGGTGACAGCACGGACCCTTCGACTGTAGGTTGCGTGAATTGAATGAAAAACCCGCTCCAAGGCAATGAATAGTTTCGAATTCCGGTCGAATGCGACGCCAACCGTCAGTCGGTCGCGCAGCGTTCCAGATGCGCGACCAGCAACTGCGCCGACGGCGACAGCGCCGCGTCGCCCCGGAAGCAGATGGCAAAACGCCGCCGTGCCCAGGCATCGGTCAGCGGCATCAGCCGCAGCCCGAAGGCGTCGGTGAAAGGCCGCGCCACCTCCGCGGGCACCACGCTGATGGCCAGCCCGGCGCGCACCACGCGCAGCGCGGCGTCGAAGTTCGACACCAGCACCCGGTACACCAGCGGCTTGCCCGCCACCGCCGCCTCGCGCGCCAGCATGAGCTGCACGGCGCTCAGCGCGGGCATGCCGACGAACTCATGGTCGAGCACCTGCTCGAAGCGCACATCGTCATGCTGCGCCACCGGGTGCGACGGGTGCGCGACGATGGCCAGGTGGTCGCAGCGGTAGCTGCGCCGCTCCAGCCCGTCGAGGTCGGCGGCGTCCCAGCACAGGCCGATGGAAGCCACGCCTTCGCGGATGCCGCGCACGATCTCGGGGCTCACGCGCTCTTCCATGTCGACACGGATGTTGCGGTGGGCCGGGTCCTGCAGGAACCTGGCCACGTCTTCGGCCAGCGACTCGGCCATGACCGAGGCCGAGGCCAGGATGCGCACATGCCCGCGCGCGCCGCCCGCATAGGCGGCCATGTCGCGCTCGATGCGGTGGGCGCTGCCGAGCATGGCGCGGGCGTGCTCCAGCAGCGTTTCGCCAGCCGGCGTGGGCACCACGCCGCGGCGCTTGCGCAGCAGCAGCGGCGTGCCCACCGTGTCTTCCAGCTGCGCCAGCCGCTTGCTGATGGCCGAGCCGACCAGGCTGGCCTGCTCGCCGGCGCGCGCGATGCTGCGGGTTTCACACACGGAGACGAAAAGGCGCAGGGTGGTCAGGTCGAGGTCGCGCATGGTGTTTTTTTGATGTTCCGTTTTGGAAGCCATTGGCTTCCAAAATATACCTTCTGGATCAGTTCGGAAATTCTAAGATTCCGCCGTACCCCTCACGACGGAGACAAAGTCTTGATTCACGCCTTCCTGCCGCCCCGCGCGGTCGTTCGCGAAGTGGGCCTGCGCGACGGCCTGCAGAGCATTGCCCGCGTGCTGCCCACCGCACGCAAGCTCGAATGGATCCGCGACGCGCACGCGGCCGGCCAGCGCGAGATCGAAGTGGGCTCCTTCGTGCCCGCGCACCTGCTGCCGCAGCTGGCCGACACGGCCGAACTGCTGGCCTGTGCCAAGACGCTGCCGGGGCTTTTCGCCTCGGTGCTGGTGCCCAACCTGAAGGGCGCCGAACGCGCCATCGCGGGCGAGGCCGACCTGATGATCGTGCCGCTGTCGGCCAGCCACGCGCACAGCCTGGCCAACCTGCGCAAGACGCCCGACGAGGTGGTGGCCGAGGTCGGCCGCATCCGCGCGGCGCGCGACGCGGCGGGCTCCAGGACGCTGATCGACGGCGGCGTGGGCACGGCCTTCGGCTGCACGATCCAGGGCGCGGTCGACCCCGACGAAGTGCTGCGGCTGATGCAGGCGCTGCTGGACGCCGGTGCCGACCGCGTGAGCCTGGCCGACACCGTGGGCTATGCCGATCCGGCGATGGTGCGCAGCCTGTTCGAGCGCGCGCTGCGCATCGCGGGCGACCGCCTGTGGTGCGGGCACTTCCACGACACGCGCGGCATGGGGCTCGCCAACGCCTATGCCGCGCTCGAGGTCGGCATCACGCGCTTCGACGCCTGCCTGGCCGGCATCGGCGGTTGCCCGCACGCACCCGGTGCCAGCGGCAACGTGAACACCGAAGACCTGGTCTTCATGCTGCAGAGCATGGGCGTGCAGACGGGCGTCGATCTGCCGAAGCTGCTCGACCTGCGCCAGCGCGTGGCCGCGTGGCTCGACGGCGAAACCCTGCAGGGCACGGTATGGCGCGCGGGCTTTCCCAAGACTTTCGCCGCCGAAGAAGGCGCGGCCGAAGAAGGCGCAGCCGCATGAGCACGCCCGAACCCAAACGCCTGCCGCTCTCCGGCATCCGCGTCGTCGAATTCACGCACATGGTCATGGGCCCGACCTGCGGCATGGTGCTGGCGGACCTGGGCGCCGAAGTCATCAAGGTCGAGCCCATCGAGGGCGACCGCACGCGGCACCTGCTGGGCGCCGGCGCGGGTTTCTTCCCCATGTTCAACCGCAACAAGAAGAGCATCGCGCTCGACCTGCGGCATCCGCAGGGGCTGGAAGCCGCGCTGCGCCTGTGCGCCACGGCCGACGTGGTGGCGCAGAACTTCAAGCCCGGCACCATGGACAAGTACGGCCTGGGCTACGCGGCGTTGGGCAAGCTCAACCCGCGCCTCATCTACGTCAACCACACGGGCTTCCTGCCCGGCCCCTACGAGCACCGCACCGCGCTCGACGAGGTGGTGCAGATGATGGGCGGGCTCGCCTACATGACCGGCCGCCCAGGTGACCCGCTGCGCGCGGGCACCAGCGTGAACGACATCATGGGCGGCATGTTCGGTGCCATCGGCGCCATCGCCGCGCTGATGCAGCGCATGGAGACGGGCAAGGGGCAGGAGGTGCAGTCGGCGCTGTTCGAGAACAACGTGTTCCTGGTCGGCCAGCACATGCTGCAGTACGCCATCACGGGGCAGGCGGCGGCGCCGATGCCCGACCGCATCTCGGCGTGGGCGCTGTACGACGTGTTCACCGTGAAGGACGGCGAGCAGATCTTCCTGGCCGCGGTGAGCGATGCGCAATGGAAGACCTTCTGCGACGCGCTGGGCTTCGATGACCTCAAGGCCGACCCCGGCCTGGCCACCAACAACCAGCGCGTGCGCGTGCGGCACACGCTGCTGGCCGACCTGCGCACGCGGCTCGCGGGGCGCAGCGCCGCGGAGCTCACCGATATCTTCGAATCGCGCGGCCTGCCGTTCGCGCCGATCCGCCGGCCCGAGGAGCTCTACGACGATCCGCACCTGAAGGCCACGGGCGGCCTGGCCGACATCCGGCTGCCCGACGGCGAGCACGCGGGCGAGATGGCGCAGACCACGCTGTTTCCCATCACGCTGGGCGGCGAGCGGCTGGGCGTGCGGCTGCATCCGCCCACGCTGGGCGAGCACACGCGCGAGCTGCTGGGCGAGCTGGGCTACGAGGCCGCGCAGATGGACGCGATGCAGGAGGCCCACGCCGTGGCCTGAACGTTCCTGCGACAGATCAACAAAGAAAGAGAGACAAAGAACATGAACACGATCCACATCCCCTCGAAGCTCACGCGCCGTTCGCTGCTGGGCCTCGGCGCATCCGCCGCCGCGATGACGGCGTTCCCGGCGCTGGCGCAGGGCTCCGACAAGCCGATCCGCTTCATCCTGCCGATCAGCGCCGGCTCGGGCGTCGACACCATCGTGCGCGCGGCCTCGGTGGCGCTGGGCAAGAGCCTGGGCCAGCCCGTGGTGATCGAGAACCTGCCGGGCGCGGGCGGCATCACGGGCGCGGCGGCCATCGCCAAGGCGCCGCCGGACGGGCTCACGCTGGGCATGGTGTCGAACAACCACGTCATCAACCCGGCGGTCTACAAGAAGATGCCCTTCGACGCGGTGAAGGACTTCACGCCGATCTGCGTGGTGGGCGCCACGCCGCTGGTGTTCGTGGCCAACCCCAAGCTGCCCGCCAAGAACGTGCAGGAGCTCATCGCGTTGCTGAAGTCGAAGCCGGGCGAGTTCAACTACGCGTCGTCGGGCAACGGCACCATCCTGCACCTGGCCGACGAGATGTTCATGGACGAGGCGGGCGTGAAGGCGCGGCACATTCCGTACAAGGGCACCGGGCCGATGATGACGGACATGATCGGCGGCCAGGTCGAGATGGGCGTGGTCGCGCTGCCCGCCGTGCAGCAGCACATCAAGAGCGGCGCGCTGCGCGCCATCGGCCTGTGCGGCGCCACGCGCTCGGCGGCCGCGCCCGACATCGCGACCATCGCGGAGCAGGGGCTGCCGAACTACGCGGTCGAGGGCTGGTTCGCGGTGATCGGGCCGGCGAAGATGCCGGCGGTCGACGTGCAGCGCATCCACGACGCCGTGGTCGCGGCCTACACCAGCCCCGACGTGCGCGACGCGATGGACAAGCAGGGCAACGTCATCAAGCCCACCACGCCGGAGCAGGCGGCGGCGTATTTCCGCAGCGAGGCCGTGCGCTATGCGGCGCTGGTGAAGAAGGCGAACGTCACGATTGAGTGAAGGTCTTGCGCCTTCCCCTCCCGGGGGAAGGCTGGGATGGGGGCAGGCGCCCAACGGGCGCCATGAGGAGTTCGAGGCCGTCGTGCCCCACCCCGGCCCTCCCCCGGGAGGGGAGGGAGAAAGACAAAGACCGGGGATCTATGCGGGGCCGACAGCGCGGTACAGCGCCCGCACGAAATCCGACTGCGTGATCATCCCGGTCAGCCGCTTCTCTTCATCGATGATCGGAATGTGGTGGTGCCCACCCTCGGAGAACAGCGGCACCAGGTCGACCACGGGCCGGTCGGCGCTGGCCACGCGCACCTGGCGCGTCATGATCTGGCCGACCACCTCGGGCTTGTTCGACATCACCGTGCGCGTGGCGCGGATCAGGTCGCGCAGCTTGCCCGCGATGCCTTCGTGGTGCTGCAGGTCGAGCTGGCGGAAGAAGTCGGCCTGGGTCACGATGCCCACCACGCGGCGCGTGCGGTCGGTGACGGGCAGGGCCTTGATGCGGCGCTCGTGCATCAGCGCCCAGGCTTCCTGCAGCGGCGTGCCGAACTCCACCGAAACGGGCGTGGCCGACATGATGTCGGCGCAGTGCAGCGTGCCCAGGCGCCGCTTGTACGACTCGAGCTCGGTCTGCTGGATCAGCGACTCGAGGTCGTCGCGGCTGATGTCCAGCACCTGGTTGTAGCGGGCCAGCACGGCGTCGATGTCGGCCTGGCTGAAGCGCGCGTCGGCCGCCGGCGGGCGCGCCACCTGCACATGCGGATAGCGCCGGCCGGTGAGCGTGTTGTAGGCCACGCCGGCCAGCACCAGCAGCAGCGAGTTGGTGAAGAAGGGGAAGAGGGCCGACGAGAAATGCGTGGTGTGCGTGAGCACCGCCAGCAAGGCCGCGGCACCGCCCGGCGGATGCAGGCAGCGCGCGCTGAACATCAGGCCGATGGCGCCGGCGACCGCGACGGCGCCGGCCAGCGCGGGATCGGGAATCCAGTTCGCGGCGGCGATGCCGACCACCGCCGACAGCGTGTTGCCGCCGATCACCGACCACGGTTGCGCGAGCGGGCTCGCGGGCACCGCGAACACCAGCACGGCGCTGGCGCCCAGCGGCGCGATCAGCCAGACGCTGGCATGCAGTGGGCTCGCCAGCCAGTGCGACAGCAAGGCCGCGACCAGCAGGCCGAGCCCGGCACCGCCCACCGCGCGCAGGCGCTCGCGGGCATCGACGTTGGAGCGCGCCGGCAGCCAGGCGCGCGCATGGGTCCAGAGGGCGTCGAAGCGCATCGGAAGGTCGCTCCCTTCGTCAGCCTTCGTGCGCCACCATGCGCCCGATCTCGGGCCAGCGGCCGTGCAGCCAGACCCAGGCGACCAGGCCAATGGCGAGCATGCTCAGCGAGGTGAGCGCGAGCGCGAGCGTGGAGTGCATCACCAGCGGTGCCACCGCGCCGGCCACGATGCCGTTGGCGGTGGAGCCGATCACGGCCTGCAGCGACGAGGCCATGCCGCGGCGCTCGGGGTGCAGGTCGAGCACCAGCAGCGTGACCACCGGCACCATCAGCGCCCAGCCGAAGGCGAACACCGCCAGCGGCCACAGCGCCCACGCCACGTGGGCCTGGAAGAAGAAGTTGGCCACCACGTTGACCACCGAGGTCACCAGCATGATCAGGAAGCCGTCGCGGATCTGCCGCTTGGGCGCCACCTTGCCGGCCATGCGGCCGCTGGCGCGCGCGCCGAGCATGATGCCGCCGATGGTCAACAGGAAGAACCAGAAGAACTGCTGCGGCTGCAGCGCGAGGCGGTCGCCCAGGAACGCGGGCGCGGCCAGCACGTACAGGAACATGCCGTTGAAGGGCACGCCGCTGGCGAAGGCCAGCAGCAGGAAGCGCGGGTCGGAGCACAGGTCCCAGTAACCGCGCAGCAGGTGGCGCACCTGGAACGGCTGGCGGTGGGTCTTGTGCAGCGTCTCGGGCAGCAGCTTGTAGTTGGCCGCGAACAGCACCACACCCACCGCCACCAGGAACCAGAACACCGCGTGCCAGCCCGCGTGCACGAACAGGAAGCCGCCCACGATGGGCGCGATGGCCGGCGCCACGCCGAAATAGATCGTCACCTGGCTCATGACCCGCTGCGCCTCGGCGGGCGGGAACATGTCGCGGATGACCGCGCGCGAGACCACGATGCCGGCGCCGGTCGACAGGCCCTGCAGGCCGCGGAACAGCACCAGCTGCGTGATGTTCTGCGACAGCGCGCAGCCCAGCGAGGCCACGGTGAACACCGCCAGGCCCCACAGCACCACGGGCCGGCGCCCGAAGCTGTCCGACAGCGCGCCGTGGAACAGGTTCATGAACGCGAAGCCGAACAGGTAGGCCGACAGCGTCTGCTGCATCTCGGCCGGCGTCGCGCCGATCGACTGCGCAATGCCCGAGAACGCCGGGATGTAGGTGTCGATGGAAAACGGACCGAGCATGCCCAGCACGGCGAGCAGCACGGCAAGCGCCCAGCGCGGGGCCTGCCAGAGTTTGTCTGCATCGGGATTCATGGGGTCAGCGCCTCCGTGGGTACTTGTCGTTGTCGAGAGCAAAAAAAGAGAACGCCCGCCGCCCGGGTGAGGGGCAAGGCGGGCGCTTTGGCTTCAGCGAACCCGGATTACAGGGTGTCGATGAAGCTGCGCAGCTTGTCGGAACGCGACGGGTGCTTCAGCTTGCGCAGCGCCTTGGCTTCGATCTGGCGGATGCGTTCGCGGGTCACGTCGAACTGCTTGCCGACTTCTTCCAGCGTGTGGTCGGTCGACATCTCGATGCCGAAGCGCATGCGCAGCACCTTGGCTTCGCGCGGCGTGAGGCTGTCGAGGATGTCCTTGACCACGTCGCGCAGGCCGGCTTGCATCGCGGCCTCGATGGGGGCCGTGTTGCTGCTGTCCTCGATGAAGTCGCCCAGGTGCGAATCGTCGTCGTCGCCGATCGGCGTTTCCATGGAGATCGGCTCTTTCGCGATCTTCATGATCTTGCGGATCTTGTCTTCAGGAATCTCCATCTTCGCGGCCAGGATGCCGGCGTCGGGCTCGAAGCCGAACTCCTGCAAATGCTGGCGCGAAATGCGGTTCATCTTGTTGATCGTCTCGATCATGTGCACCGGGATGCGGATGGTGCGCGCCTGGTCGGCGATCGAGCGGGTGATGGCCTGGCGGATCCACCACGTGGCGTACGTCGAGAACTTGTAGCCGCGACGGTATTCGAACTTGTCGACCGCCTTCATCAGGCCGATGTTGCCTTCCTGGATCAGGTCCAGGAACTGCAGGCCGCGGTTGGTGTACTTCTTGGCGATGGAGATCACGAGGCGCAGGTTGGCCTCGATCATTTCCTTCTTGGCGTCACGCGAAGACGATTCGCCTTCGTTCATGCGCTTGTTGATGTCCTTCAGCTGGGTCAGCGGCACCACCACGCGCGACTGGATGTCGGCCAGGCGCTGCTGCAGTTCCTGCACCGGCGGAATGTTGCGCGCGAGCACGGCGCTCCAGGGCTTGCCGGCGGCGGCCTGCTTCTCGACCCACTTCAGGTTCAGCAGGTTCGACGCGATGCGGTTGCCGTTCTTGTCGAAGCCGCTGAAGTCGCGGATGAACTCGTCCTGCGGGAAGCCGCACTTGTCCACGATGATGCGGCGCAGCTCGCGTTCCTTCTTGCGAACGTCGTCCACCTGCGTGCGCACCAGGTCGCACAGCTTCTCGATGGTCTTGGCCGTGAAGCGGATGGTCATCAGCTCTTCGGACAGGGACTCCTGAGCCTTGGCGTACGAGGGCGTGCCGTAGCCTTCCTTGTCGTAGATCTTGTGGACCTTCTCGAACATGCCGGCGATGCGGTCGAAACGCGCGAGTGCTTCGTTCTTGAGTTCTTCGAGCTTCTTGGTCAGGGCCTTGGAGCCGCCCTTGCCGTCGTCGTCGTCTTCCTCGTCGAATTCGTCGAAGTCTTCTTCGGCCACATAGTCGTCGGCCTCGTTGGGGTTCGAGAAGCCGTCCACGATGGTCGAGATGACGACCTTGCCTTCGCGGATTTCAGCGGCCAGGCGCAGGATCTCGGCGATGGTGGCGGGGGAGGCCGAAATGGCTTCCATCATGGCCATCAGGCCGCCTTCGATGCGCTTGGCGATTTCGATTTCGCCTTCGCGCGTCAGCAGCTCGACCGTGCCCATTTCGCGCATGTACATGCGAACCGGGTCGGTGGTGCGGCCGAATTCGCTGTCCACCGTGGACAGGGCCGCTTCGGCTTCTTCCTCGGCTTCTTCCACCGTGGTGGCGGTGGGCGCGGTGTTGTTCAGCAGCAGGGTTTCGGCGTCGGGCGTCTGCTCGTACACCGCCACGCCCATGTCGTTGAGCATGGTGACCACGACTTCCATGGTCTCGGCGTCGACCAGCTTGTCGGGCAAGTGGTCGGAGATTTCGCCGTGCGTGAGGTAGCCGCGGGTCTTGCCCAGCGTGATCAGGGTCTTCAGGCGCGAGCGGCGCTTGGCCAGGTCTTCTTCGGAGAGCACGGTCTCGTCGAGGCCGAACTCCTTCATCAAGGCGCGTTCCTTCGCCTTGCTGATCTTCATGCGCAGCGGCTTGACCTTTTCCTCGGTCGTCGTGGCGACCGCGGGTTCGTCGCCCGCCAGGTCCTCTTCGATGTCCGACAGGTCGATGTCGCTCTCGGGCGCGTCCTTGTCAGCCTTGGGCTTGCGGCCGCGCTTGGCGCCGGTGGCGGGCGATGCTGAACCAGCAGCAGCAGCAGCGGCGGCCTTGGGCGGGCGGCCGACCTTCTTGGCGGCCGGAGCGGCTGCTTTTTTGGGATCGTCGAGAGAAGTCGATTTCGTGGGCACAGTTTTCACTTTCGTTGCGGCTGCCGCTTTGGACGCGGCGGCACCCGTCTTAGTTGCTGGCTTCGCGCCGGCTTTCAACGGTTTTTCTGCTGCGGGCTTGGTGGCGACGCTTTTGGCAAGTGAAGGAGCAGGCTTCTTTGAACTGGGCATACGACCTCGTTACGACAAGAAAAGACAAGCGAAATCACAGGCGCACCGTCACACGGACAGCGCCACCACAGCCCGTGCACAGGCACGGACTTAAAACAATTGGGAAAGAGGAATTAATTCCTCAACAGGCAAGATGTCGGGCGAACATTTGGTATGCAGTCCTTGCGGTTATTGACCCTTTCCGCCGGAATTTACCGTTGGAGTGCGTTGCGCTAGGGGTCGGCCCGGAGGTGCTGCTGTCGCTCTTGCCTAATTTCGCCAGTTGCGAAGCCCTACATTATAGCGCGTTGCGAAAATTTCAAGCAGTTTCTGCACCGGAAGAGCGCATGCGGGCCCGCAATTCGAGTCGCCGGGTCTCCAGCGCCTTGTAGCGCTCGAGCGCCTTGGGGTCTTTACCTACGGCGGCGATGGCCTCGCTTTGCTGAACCTTGAGGCGGTCGTCGAGCATGAAGTCGAGCACGCTGGAGAGTTCGCGGGCGGCCTCGGCCAAGTGCTGCGCTTCCTCGCCCTCGGGCACCGGGCCGGCTTCGGCGACGGACATGAGCCGTTCGGCCAAGGCCTCGAAATCCATGCCGCGCATGCCTTCGCGCAGCGCCGCCCAGGGCTGGACGCCGTGCTCGTGCAGCTGGCTGTCGAGCCAGGTGAAGAGCGCGCCGTGCGGGCCGGACTGGTCGCACAGCATCACGTGGAGCTCGTGCGACAGCGCCTCCCACTGCGCCATGTTCGACAGCAGCAGCCGCACCGCCACGTCGGGCCGGCTCGGTGGGGTGCCGCGGCCGCGCAGGGGCTCGATCGGCTCCTCGAACTTGCCGCCCCAGCGCTTGCCCTTGACGAACTTGCGCTGCTGGAACTTCGGTTTGCTATCGTTTTCGTAGCGCGGCGGCTCGTAGTCCTGCGGCGGCGGCATGTCCGGGTAGTAGTCGTCGCCACCACCACCTCCGTTGTAGCCGCCGGGTTCGTTGTGGCGCTGCTGCGCGGGCGCGCCGCCGGCCTTGCGCGGGCCGGGCGTGGACGCCCAGAGTTCCGACAGCGCCGGCGCGTCGAGCTGCACCAGCGTCGCGATCTCGCTCAGCAGTTGCCGCTTGAGCGCGCCGTCGGGCATGGCGCTCCAGAGCGGGCGCACGTTGCTGGTCATGTGGGCGCGGCCTTCGGCGGTCGTCAGGTCGCAGCCTTCGCGGGCGGCTTCGAGCATGAAGCGCGACAGCGGCGTGGCCTCGTTCACGAAGCGGGCGAAGGCGTCGGCGCCGTGTTCGCGGATGAAGCTGTCGGGGTCGTGCTCGGCCGGCAGGAACAGGAACTTGATGCTGCGCACGTCGGTGGCGTAGGGCAGGGCGCCGTCCAGCGCCTTGCGTGCGGCGCGGCGGCCCGCGGCGTCGCCGTCGAAGCTGAACACCACCGATTCGGTGAAGCGGAAGAGCTTCTGCACATGCTCGGTGGTGCAGGCGGTGCCCAGCGTGGCCACCGCATTCGGAAAGCCGAGCTGGGCCAGCGCCACCACGTCCATGTAGCCCTCGGTCACGAGCGCGAAGCCGCGGTCGCGGAAGGCGGCGCGGGCCTCGTACAGGCCGTAGAGCTCGCGGCCCTTGCTGAAGACGGGCGTTTCGGGCGAGTTCAGGTACTTGGGCTTCTCGTCGCCCAGCACTCGGCCGCCGAAGCCGATGCATTCGCCCTTCACGTTGCGGATGGGGAACATCACGCGGTCGCGGAAGCGGTCGTAGCGCTTGGCGTCGGCCTCGCTGAGCTGGCCTTCCTCGTTGTTGACGATCACCAGCCCGCTTTCGGCGAGCAGCGGGTCGTCGTAGTCGGGGAACACGCTGGCCAGCGAGCGCCAGCCGGCCGGCGCGTAGCCGATGCCGAACTGCTTGGCCACCTCGCCGGAGACGCCTCGGCCCTTGAGGTATTCGATGGCGCCGGGCGCCTGGCGCAACTGCTTGCGGTAGGCGTCGCCGGCCTTTTCGAGCACGTCGGTCAGCGTGGCCTGTTTCTGGCGCTGGGTGGCGGCGCGGGCGCGTTCGGCGGGAGAGGCGTCGTCTTCCGGCACCTGCAGGCCGTACTGGCCGGCCAGGTCGTGCACGGCCTCGACGAAGCCCATGCCGGCGTGCTCCATGAGAAAGCCGATGGCGTTGCCGTGCACCCCGCAGCCGAAGCAGTGATAGAACTGCTTGGTCGGGCTGACGGAGAAAGACGGCGATTTCTCGCCGTGGAACGGGCACAGCCCCATGAAATTGGCGCCGGCCTTCTTCAGCTGCACATAGCGGCCGACGATCTCGACCACATCGGCGCGCGCGATGAGTTCCTGGATGAATGAAGCGGGGATGGTCATGTAGGCGAAGAGCGGCAAATCATACGCAAGCGCAGGGAGCCCTGCGGGCCGACGGCATACTGAAAGCGACCGAAATCCACGCATGAAGACCCCCAACCCCCTGCAACACGCCGCGCCGCTGCTGCGCCACCCCCTGCGATTCGCCTGGGAAGCACTCAAGGAATTCCGCGCCAACCAGGGGCTTCTGCTGGCCGGCGCGGTGGCGTACTACGCGCTGCTGTCCATCGTGCCGCTGCTGATCGTGAGCGTGATCGTGCTGTCGCACCTCATCGAGCAGTCGGAGCTGCTGCGCACCATCGGGCGCTACCTCGAATGGCTGCTACCGGGGCAATCGAAGGCCATCGTGAGCGAGCTGTCGAGCTTCCTGGACCATCGCGACGTGCTGGGGCCGGTGCTGCTGGTGACGATGATCTTCTTCAGCTCGCTGGCCTTCAGCGTGCTCGAAAGCGCCATGGCGGTGATCTTTCACCACCGCAAGGCCGACCACAAACGGCATTTCCTGGTGTCGGTGGCCATGCCGTACATCTACATCCTGTGCCTGTGCGTGGGGCTGCTGCTGGTCACGCTGGTGTCGGGCGCGTTGCAGCTGGTGGGGCAGGAGAGCGTCGACCTGCTGGGCCGCAGCTGGTCGCTGTCGGGCATTTCGGGCCTGTTGCTTTACCTGCTGGGGCTGGGCGGCGAGATCTTCATGCTGACCTCGCTCTACCTGGTGATGCCCGCCGGGCGCATGTCGCTGCGGCATGCGCTGCTGGGCGGGGTCACGGCCGCGCTGCTGTGGGAGGCCACGCGGCGCGTGCTGATCTGGTACTTCTCGACGCTGTCGCAGGTGAACGTGGTCTACGGCTCGCTCACCACGGCGATCGTGGTGCTGCTGAGCCTGGAAATCGCCGCCACGCTGGTGCTGCTGGGGGCCCAGGTGATCGCGAACTACGAACGCCTGGACCGCACCGGCAGCACGAAGCCGCCGAAGCCGGCGGTCAGCGGGGAGCCAATCGAATCGCTCCGTCCAGACGAATCACCTCGCCGTTGAGCATGTCGTTCTCGATGATGTGCTTGGCCAGCTTGGCGTAGTCCTCGGGCGTGCCCAGGCGCGACGGGAAGGGCACGCTGGCGGCCAGCGCGTCCTGCACTTCCTGCGGCATGCCGAACAGCATGGGCGTACCGAAGATGCCGGGGGCGATGGTCATGTTGCGGATGCCGCTGCGCGCCAGGTCGCGCGCGATCGGCAGCGTCATGCCGACCACGCCGCCCTTGGAAGCGGCGTAGGCGGCCTGGCCGATCTGGCCGTCGTAGGCCGCGACCGAGGCGGTGGAGATCAGCACGCCGCGCTCGCCGGTGGCCTCGGGCTCGTTCTTGCCCATGGCGTCGGCCGCCAGGCGGATCATGTTGAAGCTGCCAATCAGGTTGACCGTGACGGTCTTGCTGAACACCGCCAGCGCGTGCGGGCCGTTCTTGCCCACGGTCTTCTCGGCCGGCGCGATGCCGGCGCAGTTGACCAGGCCGACCAGCTTGCCGAGCTTGACCGCCGCGGCCACCACGGCCTGGCCGTCGGCTTCCTGGCTCACGTCGCATTTGACGAACACGCCGCCGATGTCCTTGGCCACGGCTTCGCCCTTGTCAGCCTGCATGTCGGCAACCACCACCTTGGCGCCGTTGGCCGCCAGCATGCGTGCCGTGCCTTCGCCGAGGCCCGAAGCGCCACCGGTCACGATAAAAACCTTGCCGTCGATCTGCATTGAAAGTCTCCTGGATAAGACCTTCATTATCGAAGAGGCGGCTGAGGCCAGGAACACCGCGGAACTGGCTTCGCCAGGCCGCAGGTGTTGCCCCCGGTAGGGGGAAGGAGAAGCGACACGAAGTGCGCGCAGCCTGGGGGGGCGAGCAACAGGAGCAAAAAAAAGGCCTCATCCGAAGATGAGGCCCTGAATTGGATCCGTGAGGACCCAAGGAGACAACTGGTGGTGGTCGACGGCTTAGCGCTTGCGCGAAGCGGTCGCGGTCTTCGCAGCGGCAACGGCTTGCGACGACACGGCGTTGAAGTTGGCTTCGGCAACGTCGGACGCTTGCTTGACGGCCTTCTGGACCGATTCGAAAGCGTTGTTGGCGGCGGCCACGGCGCTCTTCATGACGGCAACGGCGGTTTCCGAACCGGCCGGGGCGTTCTTGGAAGCGCTGTCGACCAGGCCGACGAAGGCTTGCTGGGCTTCAGAGGCCTTGGCTTCGAAAGCCTTGCTGAATTCGGCGCTGGTGCCTTGGGCGATGTCGTACAGGTGACGGCTGTAGGCCGCGGTCTTTTCGGCTAGGGGCTGGAACAGGCTGGCTTGCAGCGTCAGCAGCTCTTGGGCGTCCTTGACGCTCAGGGCGGCTTGGGCGGTGCTCTGGGCTTCGACCAGGGCTGCCTTCGAAGCGGTCACGTTCAGTTCGACGAGCTTCTCGACGCCTTCGAAAGCCTTGGTGGTCAGGCCGAACAGGGTTTCGAGGTTGGCTTTTTGGGCGGCGAGGATTTGGTCAGCGGTCAGGGCCATTTGAGATCTCCAGAAGGGATTGAGTGGTCGGGTCACGTTGCGCTGTCTCGCCGTCTATGTTGCGGTGCAGCATGGCCTCAAGTATAGGCAGCTGAGTTTTGCGATCAAGGGGTTTTTGCTGCCCTGCAGCAATTTAGAACCCGTCTTCTAAATTTCGAAATTCGGCTGTCGCAAGGGCGATCCCCCGGGGTTGGCAGCCCGGGTGCCGCTGGCAAAATGCCGCGCGATGAGCGCCCCCACCAACCCCGCAAAACCCACCCCGCACGCCCGCAGCGGCTACCGCGCGTTCCGCAGCATCCCGACCCGCTGGGCCGACAACGACATGTACGGCCACGTGAACAACGTCGTCTACTACAGCTGGTTCGACACCGCCGTGAACGCGCTGCTCATCGAGCGCGGGGCGCTCGACATCCACCAGGGCCAGGCCATCGGCTTCGTGGTGGAGACCCAATGCAACTATTTCGCGCCGATCGCCTTCCCGCAGACGGTGGAGGCGGGCATCCGCGTTGCGCAGGCCGGCCGCTCGAGCGTGCGCTACGAGATCGCGCTGTTCGCCGAGGGCTCGGACAGCGCCGCGGCGCAGGGGCACTTCGTTCATGTGTATGTGGACCGTGCCACCCAGCGCCCGGTGCCGCTGCCTGACGCACTGCAGCAGGTGGTGGATTCGCTGAAGGCCTGACAGACCCGGGAGGCCCGGGCCGCATCGCATCGCAGCAGCTCCCATGACAAACGGCGCCCGAGGGCGCCGCTGATCTTTGCTTTTCAAGGCCTAAATACTTACATCGCCTTCTTCATGGCCTTGATGTCGGCCTTGCCCTGGGCTTCGTCGGCCTTGGCCTGCTTCTGGCAAGCGGACTTGGCGTCGCCCTTCTGGTCGTCGCACTTTTCCTTCGCGACTTCGTAGGTGGCCTTCACCTTTTCTTCAGCCACCTTGCGGGCGTGGCTGTCGCTCGGCTGGTACTGCTGCTCGAGCTCTGCCTTGGCAACGTCTTCCTTGCCCTTGGCTTCCTTCATGCAGACGTCCTTGGCGTTGTCCTTCATGGTGTCGCACTGCGCCTTGGCGACCTTGTAGTCGGCCTCGACCTTTTCCTTGGCGACCTTGTATTCGTCCTTGGTCATGGCGCTGGCTTGCGTGGCCATGAAGCAGGTGGAGGCGAGAGCCAGCATGAGGAGATGTTTTTTCATGGGATTTTCCCTTCGAGGAGTTGACGGAATTCAGTGGAGAGCGAATGAGGGCCGGGTGGCTGGGGAACCGGTCAGTACCGTTCGAACCACAGCGCGTCCGGCGTGCGGCCGTCGCGGCTTTCCCAGTCCTTGACCTGCTTCTCGGCGTCGTCGCGGCTGATGCCGTGGCGTTCCTGGATGCGGCCGAGCAACTGGTCGCGCTTGCCGGCGATGACATCGAAGTCGTCGTCGGTCAGCTTCCCCCATTGCTCCTTGACCTTGCCCTTGAGCTGTTTCCAGTTGCCTTCGATGGTGTCCTTGTTCATGCGAATCTCCTTTGAGAAGTTGATTCGGCGGGCCTTGTTTCGCCGCCGTGAAATCAATGTCACCGGACCGATTCGCCCCCTCGGTAGGACGTGCTGTTCAGGCCCCGTAGGCAGAGGCCGACGCACCCCGTGATAATCGAACAGACGCCAAAAGTTTGAGACCGCATCGCACTGCATCGAATCGCTTACAGCACCATGATCATTCACAGCCTGCTCGACACCGACCTCTACAAGTTCACGATGATGCAGGTGGTCCTGCACCACTTTCCGGGGGCGCGCGTGGAGTACCGCTTCAAGTGCCGCAACCCGGGCGTGAACCTCGCGCAGTTCGCGGGCCAGATCCGTGACGAGGTGCGCAGCCTGTGTTCGCTGCAGTTCCGCGACGCCGAGCTCGCCTACCTGCGCTCGATGCGCTTCATCAAGAGCGACTTCGTCGACTTCCTCGGGCTGTTCCGGCTCAACGAGAAGTACATCAACATCATTCCCCAGCCCTCGGGCGAACTCGAGATCCGCATCAAGGGGCCGTGGCTGCACACCATCCTGTTCGAGATCCCGGTGCTGGCCATCGTCAACGAGGTCTACTTCCGCAACACGCAGAAGCGCCCCGACTTCGAAGAGGGCCGCCGCCGCCTCGAGACCAAGATCTCGCAGCTGCAGGACCAGGGCCTGGCCGACCTGAAGATCGCCGACTACGGCACGCGCCGGCGCTTCTCCAAGGACTGGCACGAAGAGGTGCTGCGCACCCTCACGGCGCGCCTCGGCGCCGTCACCTCGCCGCCGGTGCAGGCGCCGCCCGGCACGCGGCTGCCCCAGCTGGCGGGCACCAGCAACGTGCTGTACGCCATGAAGCTGGGCCTGATCCCGCTGGGCACCATGGCCCACGAATACCTGCAGGCCTGCCAGGCGCTCGGCCCGCGGCTGCGCGACAGCCAGATCTTCGGCTTCGAGAGCTGGGCGCGCGAGTACCGCGGCGACCTGGGCATCGCGCTGTCCGACGTCTACGGCATGAGCGCCTTCCTGCGCGACTTCGACCTGTACTTCTGCAAGCTCTTCGACGGCGCGCGCCATGACAGCGGCGACCCGTTCCAGTGGGGCGAGCGCATGCTGGCGCACTACCTCGCCAACCGCGTCGACCCGCTGACCAAGACGCTGATCTTCAGCGACGGCCTCACGGTGCCGCGCACCATCGAGCTCTACCAGCAGTTCCGCGGGCGCTGCCAGCTGGCCTTCGGCATCGGCACCAACCTCACCAACGACCTCGGGTACGAGCCGCTGCAGATCGTCATCAAGATGATCCATTGCAACGACCAGCCGGTGGCCAAGCTGTCGGACACGCCGTCCAAGAACATGTGCGAGGACGAGAAGTACCTGGCCTACCTGCGCCAGGTCTTCGAGATCGAACAACCCGCGGCCTGAAGGCTGTACTGACCCGTCTGGTACGGTACGGCCCCATGAAAAAGCCCCTGCGTTTCGCGGTTGCCGCGCTGCTCCCGCTGATGTTCCCTGCCTTGGCCATGGCCGCCGAGTTCGACGGTGCCGCCCTGTCGCCCTTGTGGGGTGTGCCGTTCGCCGGCATCCTGCTGTCGATCGCGCTGTTTCCGCTGCTGGCGCCGGGGTTCTGGCATCACCACTACGGCAAGATCGCGGCGGCCTGGGCGCTCGCGTTCCTGCTGCCCTTTGCCGCGACCTACGGCGCACCGCTGGCCGGCACGCAGCTCGTGCATGCGCTGGTGGAGGAATACATCCCCTTCATCATCCTGCTGACAGCGCTGTTCACCGTGGCGGGCGGCATCCACATCCGCGGCAACCTGCACGGGGCGCCGGGGCTCAACACCGGCCTGCTCGCCATCGGCGCGGTGCTGGCGAGCTTCATGGGGACCACGGGCGCCTCGATGCTGCTGATCCGGCCGCTCATTCGCGCCAACGACAACCGCGTGCACAGGGTCCACGTGGTGGTTTTCTTCATCTTCATCGTCTCGAACGCGGGCGGCTCGCTCACGCCGCTGGGCGATCCGCCGCTGTTCCTCGGTTTCCTGAAGGGCGTCGACTTCTTCTGGACCGCGAAGAACATCCTGCCCGACACGCTCTTCATCCTGGCCGTGCTGCTCGCGCTGTTCTACGCCATCGACCGCCACTACTACCGCAAAGAGGGCGTCTTGCCCGTCGACCCGACGCCCGACACCAAGCGCGTCGGTTTCGATGGCGGCGTCAACTTCTGGCTGCTGGGCGGGGTGATCTTCTTTGTGCTGCTCAGCGGGTTCTGGAAGTCGGCGGTCAGCTTCGATGTCTTCGGCACGCAGGTGGGCCTGCCCGGCCTGGTGCGCGACGTGGGCCTGATCGCCATCACGCTGCTCTCGCTGAAGATCACGCCGGCCAAGGTGCATGCCGACAACCAGTTCGAATGGGGCCCGATGGCCGAGGTGGCCAAGCTGTTCGCGGGCATCTTCCTGACGATCATCCCGGTGATCGCGATGCTCAAGGCGGGTGCGCAGGGCCCGTTCGGCGCCATCGTCTCGGCCGTGACGCGCGCCGACGGCCAGCCCGACCCGGCCATGTACTTCTGGGCGACCGGCGTGCTGAGCTCGTTCCTGGACAACGCGCCGACCTACCTGGTGTTCTTCAACACCGCGGGCGGCGACCCGGCGGCGCTGATGACCACCTATGCCTCCACGCTGGCCGCCATCTCGGCGGGCGCGGTGTTCATGGGCGCCAACACTTACATCGGCAACGCGCCCAACCTGATGGTCAAGGCCATTGCCGAGAGCCGCGGCGTGCGCATGCCGAGCTTCTTCGGCTACATGGCGTGGTCGGTGTCCATCCTGGTGCCGCTGTTCATCATTTCCACGTTCATCTTCTTCCGCTGACCTCCTTTCGACCTTTGCGACCTTTTCGACAAGAGACAACACCATGAGCAAGCCCAAGATCCTGGTCGCGCGCGCGATCTTTCCCGAGACCATCGAGCGCCTGTCGCAGCATTTCGAGGTCGAGTCGAACCAGTCCGACGAAGGCTGGAGCAAGGAACAGCTGATCGCGAAGCTGCAGGGCAAGCAGGGCGCCTTCACCACCGGCAGCGAGCGCATCGACGCCGCGGTGCTCGACGCCTGCCCCGATCTGAAGATGTGCGCCAACATGGCCGTGGGCTAC
Source organism: Variovorax sp. OK212 (assembly GCF_900112425.1). Lineage (GTDB taxonomy): Bacteria > Pseudomonadota > Gammaproteobacteria > Burkholderiales > Burkholderiaceae_C > Variovorax. Next base: position 1,348,159 of record NZ_FOLP01000001.1, read on the forward strand.
AACAACTTCGACGTCGACGCGATGGCCGCGCACGGCGTGCTCGGCACCAACGCACCCGACGTGCTGACCGAGACCACTGCCGACTTCGGCTTCGCGCTGCTGATGGCCACGGCGCGCCGCATCACCGAGAGCGAACACTTCCTGCGCGCGGGCAAGTGGCAGAAGTGGAGCTACGACATGTTCGCCGGCTCCGACATCCACGGTTCCAAGCTCGGCATCATCGGCATGGGCCGCATCGGGCAGGGCATTGCCAGGCGCGGCGCGCACGGCTTCGGCATGAAGGTGGTCTATCACAACCGCTCGCGGCTCGACGCCGCGCTCGAGGCCGAATGCAAGGCCAGCTACGTAAGCAAGGAAGAGCTGCTCCAGACGGCCGACCACGTGGTGCTGGTGGTGCCGTACTCGGCGGCTTCGCACCACACCATCGGCGCGGCCGAGATCGCGCTGATGAAGCCGACCGCGACGCTCGTCAACATCGCGCGCGGCGGCATCGTCGACGACGCGGCGCTGGCCGTGGCCCTGCGCGAGAAGCGCATTGCCGCCGCCGGCCTGGACGTGTTCGAGGGCGAACCGAAGGTGCACCCCGACCTGCTGACCGTGCCCAACGTGGTTCTCACGCCGCACATCGCAAGCGCCACCGTGCCCACGCGCCGCGCCATGGCCGACCTGGCGGCCGACAACCTGATTGCGTACTTTGGCGGCAAGGGGCCCTTGACACCCGTCACGCCTGTTCCGCCGGCAAGCAAGTAGAAGCTGGAAAAAGCGCACGAGAAGAGCGCATAAAAAACAAAGCGAGCAGCGGCACCGCCCCACGACCTTGGATTCCTATTCAGACCTGATTCTTGTCGGACTGGCCGTGCTCGCGGTCATCCAGCTCGTGCTGGTGATCTGGCTGCTGGCACGCCGGCAGCCTCCCGCCGACCACGGCGACCTGCTGCGGGTGCTGGCCACGATGGGTGCCGCCAGCGAGCGCACCGAGCGCGAGCTGCGCCACGAGATCGCCGAGAGTTCGCGCGGTGCGCGGCAGGAAACCGCGCAGGCCTTCGCCACTTTCCAGCGCGCGCTGGTGCAGCAGGGCGCCGAGGCCACGCGCACGCAGAACGCGCAGCTCGACGCGTTCTCGCTGCAGCTCGCGTCGCTGCAGAAGACGCTGGCCGACACGCTCAACACGCAGCTGCAGGGCCTGAGCGATGCGAATGCGCGGCGCCTGTCGGAAGTGCGCGCGACCATGGAAACGCAGCTCGCGCAACTGCAGCAGACCAACGCGGCCAAGCTCGACGAGATGCGCAAGACGGTCGACGAGAAGCTGCAGAGCACGCTCGAAGCGCGCCTTGGCGAGAGTTTCAAGCAGGTGGCCGACCGGCTCGAGCAGGTGCACAAGGGCCTCGGCGAAATGCAGACGCTGGCGGTGGGCGTCGGCAGCCTGCAGCGCGTGCTGACCAACGTGAAGACGCGCGGCGTGTTCGGCGAGGTGCAGCTCGAGGCGCTGCTCGAACAGGTGCTCACGCCCGACCAGTATGCAAAGCAGGTAGAGACCAAGCCGCGCAGCGGGCAACGCGTGGACTTCGCCATCCGCTTTCCGGGCCGCGGCGACGACGGCGCGCCCGTGTGGCTGCCCATCGACGCCAAGTTTCCGCGCGACGACTACGAGCGGCTCATCGACGCGCACGAACGCGCCGACGCCGCCGGTGCCGAATTGGCGGCCAAGGCCCTCGAGGCGCGCATCCGCACCGAGGCCAAGTCGATTGCCGAGAGCTACCTGGCCGCACCGCACACCACCGACTTCGCCATCTTGTTCCTGCCGGTCGAAAGCCTCTATGCCGAGGTGCTGCGCCGCCCCGGCCTGATGGACGCCATCCAGCGCCAGCACCGCGTGACGCTGGCCGGCCCGACCACCTTGCTGGCCATGCTCAACAGCCTGCACATGGGCTTTCGCACGCTCGCGCTGGAGCGCCAGGCCTCCGAAGTGTGGAAGGTGCTGGGCGCGGTCAAGACCGAGTTCGAGCGCTACGGCGAATGGGTGTCGCGCATCAAGGAGCAGGTGGCCAAGGCCTCCGACACGCTCGACAAGGCCGACACGCGCGCCCGCCAGATGCGCCTGGCGCTGCGCAAGGTCGAGGCGCTGCCCGAGGCGCAATCGCAGGCACTGCTGCCACCCACGGCCGGCACCGATACAGAGGACGAAGAAACCCCGTGAAAGGCTCCGAACTGCTGCGTGTCATCGGGGCCCAGGTGTGCCTGCACGCGACCATGGCCGGCATGCGCCTCGCGACGCCGCTGCTGGCATTGCAGCAGGGCTACAGCGCGGCGGCGGTGGGCGTGCTGATCTCGCTGTACGCGCTGACCCAGGTGTTCCTGGCCCTGCCCGCGGGGCGCTTCACCGACCGGCACGGGTTCAAGCGGCCGCTGTGGCTGTCCGTGATCGCGGCGGTGACGGGCGCGGGGCTCGTGGCGGTCTTTCCGGTCTTTCCCGTGATGTGCCTTGCCGCGCTGCTGACCGGCGGCGCGACGGGGGTCACGGTCATCGCGTTCCAGCGGCACGTGGGCCGCTCGGCCACGAACCCGACGCAGCTCAAGCGCGTGTTCAGCTGGCTCGCCATTGCGCCGGCGTTGTCCAACTTCGTCGGCCCGTTCCTGGCCGGCATGCTGATCGACCATGCCGGTCGTTCGCCCGCGGACATGCTCGCGTTTCGCATCTGCTTCGTGGCCATGGCGGCGTTGCCCCTCATCTGCTGGCTGCTGACGCGCGGCGCGCACGAGCCGGCGCCCACGGCGCCCGTGGCGGGCGCCGTGCCCACGCGCGCCTGGGACCTGCTGCGCGAGCCGATGTTCCGGCGCCTGCTGTTCGTGAACTGGCTGCAGTCGTCGAGCTGGGACGTGCACGCCTTCGTGCTGCCGGTGCTGGGGCACGACCGCGGCATCAGCGCCTCGGTGATCGGCTCCATCCTCGGCGCCTTCGCCATTGCGGCGGCCGTCATTCGCGTGGTGTTGCCGGTGCTGGCCTCGCGCGCTTCGGAGCGCAGCGTGATCCTGATCTCCACGCTGGTCACGGCGATGGTGTTCTCGGTCTACCCGTTGCTCGACTCGGCCTGGACCATGGGCCTGTGCTCCGTGGTGCTGGGCTTCGCGCTGGGCGCGGTGCAGCCGATGGTGATGAGCATGCTGCACCAGATCACGCCGCACACGCGCCATGGCGAGGCGCTGGGCCTGCGGCTCATGACCATCAACGCGTCGAGCGTGGCGATGCCGATGCTGTTCGGTTCGCTGGGCGCGGTGATCGGCATCGGCGGCGTGTTCTGGGTGGTCGGCGGCGTGGTGGCGCTCGGCGCGCGCGCGACCTGGGGGTTGAAGGCCTGACGGGGCAGGGTGCGAAACCTGTTTTCAGATAAGAGCAATTCTCATTTGATTGACATTTAACTGACCCGCAGTCAGTATCGACGCCTTCTTCAACCGACCTTGAAGGCGTTCATGCGTTCCCCCATCCCCATCGCAATTCCAGCCGCGGTCGCGGCCGCGGCCGATCCGCGCCGCCGCCTCGCGCTCGTTGCCGCGGTCTACCTCGGCAGCTTCATCGCCACGCTCGACGTGAGCATCGTCAACGTCGCGCTGCCCACGCTGCAGCGCGCCCTCGCCACCGACCTCGCCGGCCTGCAGTGGGTGATCGACATCTACGCACTGTGCCTTTCGGCCTTCATGCTGTCGGCCGGCCCGCTGGGCGATCGCTACGGCCGCAAGCGCGCCTGGCTGGCGGGCGTGGCCGTGTTCACCGTCGGCTCGGCGTTGTGCGCGATGGCCGGCAGCCTGCCGACCTTGCTGGCAGGTCGGGCGGTGCAGGGCGTGGCGGGGGCGCTGCTGATTCCGGGTGCGCTGTCGCTGCTGGCGCATGCGTTCCCCGAGCCCGCGAGCCGGGCGCGGGTGATCGGCGGATGGTCGTCGTTCACGGCGCTGTCGCTGGTGCTCGGGCCGATGCTGGGCGGGCTGCTGGTGGACCACGCGGGGTGGCAGAGCATCTTCCTCATCAACATTCCGATCGGGCTGCTGACCGTGGGGCTCGGGCTCTGGGGCATCCGGGAAAGCGCGCACCCCGAGCATGCGGCGCTCGACCCGGCCGGGCAGGTGCTCAGCGTGCTGTGGCTGGGCGCGCTGACCTACGGGCTGATCGCGGCGGGCGAGCAGGGCTGGGGCTCCGTGCAGGCTTCGAGCGCGTTGATTGCGGGCGCTGTCGGCCTGGCGCTCTTCCTGGCAGTGGAGGCGCGTGTGGCGCGGCCGCTGCTGCCGCTCGGCTTGTTCCGCGACGCGCGCTTTTCGGTGACCAACTTCGCGTCGTTCGTGCTCGGCTTCTCGGCCTACGCGAGCCTGTTCTTCTTCTCGCTGTTCCTGCAGCAGGTGCAGGGCTGGTCGCCCAGCGACACCGGCTGGCGGCTGGCGCCGCAGTTCGTCGCCACCGGCATCGTGGCCTCGCAGTTCGGCCGCCTGGCCCGGCGCTGCGACGTGCACACGCTGATGGTGGCGGGCTACGCGCTCATCGGCGGGTCGATGCTGCTGCTGACGCTGTTCTCGGCCGACACGCCCTATGTGTGGCTGGCGCTGCTGTTCGTGTTCCTGGGTGCGGGCACCGGCCTTGCCGTGCCGGCCACCAGCACGGCCGTGATGGGGTCGGTGCCGGCGCAGCGCTCGGGCATGGCCTCGGCCACGATGAACGCGCTGCGCCAGGCCGGCATGCTGATCGGCATTGCGTTGTTGGGCACGTTGATGAGCACGCGCGCCACGTCGCTGCTGGCCGATGCGCTTGCCCAGGCCGGCCTGGGCGAGGCGCAGCAGGCCGCTGTCGCCGCCGTCGGCCGGCACGACCTGGGGGCGTTGGCCTCGCTCGATGCGGCCACGGCGCAGCAACTGCTGGCCACCGCGCTCGCGGGTGGCTTCCACGCCGCCATGGCCTGCGCCGGCATTGCCGGCCTGCTTGCCGCGGGCCTGCTCGTGAGCGTGCGGCCCCGCGCCGCTGCCGTGCCCGCCCGCGCCTGAGGCTTCGTTCTTTCCATGCCCGCCGCACATGTGCCGGTGCGCTTTCGTGCGCGCCCTTCATCGGTTTTTTTCAAGGAGCTTTCCATGATCCATCACGAACTCGGGCAGTGGCCGCTCGTCATCAGCGTCTCGTCGGGGCTTCAGACCCTCGAGGCGATGCAGGCCTTCACCGAGGACTGGAACCGCTGGCTCGACCGCGGCGAGCCCTTCGCCTCGCTGCGCGTGTTCGCCGATGCCGATGCGCTGGTCCATCCCGAGGGCAGCGCGCAAGGCGCCAGGCAGTGGCTGCAGGCGCGCGGCGCCGATATTCGCCGCCATATGATGGGCATGGCGAGCGTGGTGCCCGCCGAGCAGTACGAGAAAATCCGCAAGATGAATGTCGAGAAACTCTTCGGCGTGCCCGCCAGCACCTTTGCCGACGCCGACGATGCGCTGGTGTGGCTCGGCGAGCGCGTGATGGCGCCGCGCGGCCTGCCGTTCGACCTGGCGGCTGTGCGCGCGGCGATCCGTTCGGCACGCGCCACCTGCGCGGCCGCGGCCGCGGCCGCTTCCTGAGGCTGTCGATGGCGAAGAGCGGCGCGGTCACGATCCCCACGGTTCTCACGATTCCCACGATGGTCGATGGCGAGGCCGTTCCGCGCCGCCGCACCAAGGCCCCCGAGACACGCGCGCCCGCGCTGATGGACGCCGCCGAGCGGCTCTTCATCTCCAAGGGCATCGCCACCACCAGCATCGACGACATCGCGGCCGGTGCGCAGGTGGCCAAGGGCACCTTCTATCTCTACTTTCCTTCGAAGGAGGCGCTGCTCGGCGCGCTGCAGCAGCGCTTCGTAGACAACTTCTGCGGGCGCCTGCAGGAGGGAATGGACCGTCACCGCACCGACAACCATCGCGCCCGGCTCAAGGCCTGGGTCGAGACGGGGCTGCAGATCTACCTGGACAACGTCGCCTTGCACGACGTGGTCTTCCACGAGTACCGGCCCGAAGACCGCCGCATGCGCAACGACAACGCGGTGATCACGCAGCTCGCCGCGCTGCTGGAGCAGGGCGCCGCCGCCGGCACGTGGTCGGTGGACGACAGCACCATGACCGCCGTGATCCTCTTCAATGCGCTGCACGGCGTGGCCGACGACGCGGTGGCCATGGGGCAGACCGGCGACGCGGAACGCAAGCGCCGCGCGCGTTCGCTCACGAACTTCTTCGCGCAGGCGCTGCGCCCCGTCGATCGGGCCGGCGACGACAGCACGGGTTGATCCGCGATCCGGCCCGGGGGGGGGCGGGGGCTCAGCTCAGAGCTTGTAGAAGCGCTTGATCGCGCTCCAGGCGTCGTCGGGCGCGTCGACGTATTCGAAGAGCTTCAGGTCGCCGGGCGAGATCACGCCTTCGTCGACCAGGAAGTCGAAGTCGATCATCCGCTTCCAGTAGTCCGAGCCGAACAGCACGATCGGCACCGGCTTCGACTTCTTGGTCTGCACCAGCGTGATCACTTCGAACAGCTCGTCGAGCGTGCCGAAGCCGCCCGGGAATGCCACCAGCGCCTTCGCACGCATCATGAAATGCATCTTGCGGATGGCGAAGTAGTGGAACTTGAAGCTCAGCGCCGGCGTGACGTAGGGGTTGGCTTCTTCTTCCATCGGCAGCGCGATGGCCAGGCCGACCGAGAGGCCGCCGCCTTCATGCGCGCCGCGGTTGGCCGCCTGCATGATGCCGGGGCCGCCGCCGGTGCACACGAAGAGCTTGTCCTGCGGTTCCTTGTCGTTGCTGTACTGCGCGACCAGCTTGCCGAAGGCGCGCGCCTTCTCGTAGTAGTGCGAGTTGCGCGCCAGCCGGCGCCAACGCTCCGATGCGGCCGTGTCGCCGGCGGCGTCGGCCTGCGCGATCATGGCGGCGGAGTCTTCCTCGCTGCGAAAGCGCGCGCTGCCGAACACCACCACGGTGTTCTCGATGCCGTGGGCGCGCTGCTCGAGGTCGGGCTTCATCAACTCGAGCTGCATGCGGATGCCGCGGGTCTCGCGGCGCAGCAGGAACTCGGGGTCGGCGAAGGCGATGCGCGAGGGGTCGGGGTCGAGCGGCAGGCCCTTGTCCGCATGGGAGTGCAGCGTGGCCCAGGCATCGGCCAGGCGTTTGTCGTGAAGGTTGTGCGTGTTGTTCATGAGAAAACCAGACAGATAGACCCGAGTGATTGTGCAGCGTTGCAACTGGCGTGCCCAGCCAACGAAAAAGGCTCCTTGCGGAGCCTTTTTCGAGAGTGCTGGTCAGCCGGGTGTTCCCGGCCAGAGCCCGGGAAGGGGCTCAGACGCGCTTGCGGTATTCGCCGGTGCGCGTGTCGATTTCGATCTTGTCGCCTTGCGCGACGAACAGGGGCACGGGCACTTCGAAGCCGGTGGCGATCTTGGCGGGCTTCATGACCTTGCCCGAGGTGTCGCCCTTGACGGCCGGCTCGGTCCAGGTGATTTCGCGCTCGACGCTGGTCGGCAGTTCGACCGAGATGGCCTTGCCGTCGTAGAACACCACTTCGACAGCCATGCCGTCTTCGAGGTAGTTCAGGGCGTCGCCCATGTTTTCGGCTTCGACTTCGTACTGGTTGAACTCGGCGTCCATGCAGACGTACATCGGGTCGGCGAAGTAGGAGTAGGTGCACTCCTTCTTGTCGAGCACGATCTGGTCGATCTTGTCGTCGGCCTTGAAGACCACTTCGGTGTTGAAGTTGGCGATCAGGCTCTTCATCTTCATGCGCACGGTGGCGGAGTTGCGGCCGCCGCGGCTGTATTCGGTCTTCAGCACGACCATCGGGTCCTTGCCGTGCATGATGACGTTGCCGGCGCGGATTTCTTGAGCGATTTTCATAACAGGGTCTCTGGATGTTGGCCGCTCGGTGCACGGGGCCATCGGCGACTTTTTGACGTTTGCCGGTGTGTCTGGCCCCGCGGTACATGTCCCGCGGCAGGTTTAGCGGACAGCATCTCGGATCGTCGAGATCCGGGCTTGAAATCCGCAAAGCCCGCTATTTTAGCTTTTTTGGCCGATCATTTTCTGCAATTGGGTGACCAGGTCGTCTTGCGCCAGCAGTCGCGCCCGGGCGTCGCGGGCTGTTTCGAGCCAGGGGCCCTGTGTTTCCAGCGCGGGCAGCGCCCCATCGCCGAAGCCGTTCCACGCGTGGTGAAAAAGCCGCAGCGAGGGCGGGGCGCCCAGCCAGTCGAGCCAGGCGCCGAGCTTCTCGTGGTGCGCGTCGTCGTCCTGCGGGTAGATCTGCCAGACGAACGGGGCGCCGGCCCACAGGGCGCGCACCCACGAATCTTCGCCACGCACGAAGTTCAGGTCGCACGACCACAGCAGGTGGTCGAAGTCGGGTTGCGTCAGGTGCGGCAGGTATGAAATTGATAGCGCACCACGCACGACGGACGTGCGTGAGGGCTCCTTTTCATCCGAAAGAGCGGCGCGAACGGCCTGCGTGGCACGGCCCGCGGTCACCAGCAGCCGCGTGGGCCCGGGGCCTTGTCCCAGGCGCGCGAGCAGCGCGGCCAGCGCCGGCGGCTCGTAGCAGAAGAGCGAGACCAGGCGCTCGCCGCCTTGCCATTCGATCTGCTGCGCGGCCAGCCACGCCGCGCGGTCGAAGGCCTCGCGCCGCGCCATCAGGTCGGGTTCGCGCAGCAGGCCGCCGGTGGCCGGTGTGAAGCCCGGGTAGAAGAAGCGCTTGGTCAGCCCGGCGCCCGGCCCCTTGAACACCGGCGAGGGCAGCCCGTGCAGCCGCTCGACGTACGGTTCGGCCGACAGGTATTCGAGGTTGATCCAGGCCCGGCCCGGCGCTTGGGCAAAGCGCGCGATCAGTTCCGGCGCCGGCTCGCAGCCGAAGCCTTCGACGAGCACGTCGGGCGCCGGCGCAGCCACGGCCGCCCGCAGCGCAAGGGGGTCGAGCCAGTCGATCACTTCCACGCCGTGGTGGCCCGAAGGTGCCATCCAGCGCAACGCCGCCGCGTCGTCGATCCACAGCCGCACGCGTTCGCCGCGCAAGGCCAGCTGGCAGGCCAGCCGCCAGCAGACGCCGAGGTCGCCGTGGTTGTCGATGACCTTGCAGAAGATGTCCCAGCCCATGGATTGCATGGCCGGGAGTGTGCCCGTGTTCGCGCGCACCGCTTGCTATGCTGGCCGCACAACAACCACCGGAGAGAGACGACCATGAGGATGCAGACCTTCCATGTCGCGAAAGCAGCGAAAGCCGTGCTGGCCGTGTCGATGGCGCTGGGCGGCATGACCGCCGCGATCGCCCAGACACCGACGCAGACGCCGACGCAGACCCCGCCCGCGCTCACCCCGCAGCAGCAGCGCTTCCACGACATCTACAAGGAGCTGGTGGAGATCAACACCACCCATTCGGTGGGCGACAACACGGTGGCGGCGCGCGCCATGGAAAAGCGCCTGGTCGAATCGGGCTTCGCGCCCGGTGACATCCAGATCTTCGAACCCTTCCCCAAGAAGGGCAACCTGGTGCTGCGCTTCAAGGGCGACGGCAGCAAGAAGCCGCTGCTCCTGCTGGCCCACATCGACGTGGTCGAGGCCCGCCGCGAAGACTGGAAGACCGACCCGTTCAAGCTGCAGGAAACCGGCGGCTACTTCACCGCGCGCGGTTCCATCGACGACAAGGCGATGGCCTCGGCGCTGGTCTCGGTCCTGGGCCAGCTGAAGCAGGAAGGCTTCAAGCCGCGGCGCGACATCATCCTGGCGCTGACCGCCGACGAGGAACGCGGCGACGCGCTCAGCAACGGCGCCTTCTGGCTCATCAACAACAAGCCGGAGCTGATGCAGGCCGAGTTCGGCATCAACGAGGGCGGCGGCGGCGAACTGCGCGGCGGCAAGCCGAACCTGCACCGCATGCAGGTGGCCGAGAAGATGTACACCACCTACATGCTCGAGGTGCGCGACGTGGGCGGGCACAGCTCGGTGCCGACCAGGAGCAACCCGATCTATGCGCTGTCGGCGGGGCTCGAGCGGCTGGGCAACTTCGCCTTTCCGGTCAAGCTGGCGGACGTGACGAAGACCTACTTCGCGCGCAGCGCGCCGTTCGCCACCGGCCAGCTGGCCGACGACATGCGCGCGGTGGGCGCCGGCAACCCCGACCCGTCGGTGATCGAGCGCATGTCGGCCAACCCGGCCTACAGCGCCCAGTTCCGCACCACCTGCGTGGCAACGATGGTGCAGGCCGGCCACGCCGAGAACGCGCTGCCGCAGTCGGCCAAGGCCACGGTCAACTGCCGCATCCTGCCGCATGACGACCCCGAAGAGGTGGAGCGCCTGCTGACCCAGGCCCTCGGCAACGAGAAGATCGTGGTGCGCAACATGGGCAAGCCGCTGCGCAGCCCGGCGTCGCCACTGAACGGCGACCTGGTGAAGACGGTGGAATCGCTCACGCAGCAGATGTGGCCCGGCGTGCCCGTGGTGCCGGCCATGAGCACCGGCGCCACCGACAGCCGGTTCATGCGCAATGCGGGCATCCCGATGTACGGCGTGACCGGCATGTTCCTCGAGCCGTCGGACGCGCGCGCGCACGGGCTGGACGAGCGCATCGAGATCCAGCGCCTGTACGACGGCCGCGAGTTCCTGTACCGGCTGGTGTCGGAACTGGCGAAGTGAGCGGGGTTGCGCAATGAGCGGCACCCGCGAACACGCGCTCGAACACGGCTTTGTTCATGTCAACGGCATTCGCTTGCACGTCGTGCAGGCCGGCCCGGCCGACGGGCCGGTGGCCATGCTGCTGCACGGCTTTCCGGAGTTCTGGCGCGGTTGGGCCGGCCAGATCGACGCCCTGGCCAAGGCCGGCTACCGCGTCTGGGTGCCCGACCAGCGCGGCTACGGTGAAAGCGACAAGCCGCAGGGCGTGGAAGCCTACGGCCTGGAGACACTGGCCGACGATATCTGCGCGCTGATCCGCAGCACAGGTCGCGACAAAGTGACGCTGCTCGGCCACGACTGGGGCGGCGCGGTGAGCTGGCGCGTGGCGGCGCGCAACCCCGAGCTGGTGGAACGGCTGGTCATCGTCAATTCACCGCACCTGGCGGTGATGCTGCGGCACATGTCGGGCGGGCGGCAGCGCCTGCGCAGCTGGTACATGCATTTCTTCCGCATTCCGCGCCTGCCCGAGCGACTGCTGGGCCGGCGCGACTTTCGCGGCCTGGTGCGGGTGCTGCGCCAGGGCAGCCGCCCCGGCGCCTTCCCGGATGCGGACATTGCGCTGTACCGCGAGGCATGGGGCCGCCCGGGTGCGCTGACCGCCATGCTCAACTGGTACCGCGCGCTGATGCGCAGCCGTGCGCGCATTCACGCCGATGCGCGCATCCCCATGCCCACGCTGTTGCTGTGGGGTGTGCAGGACGAGGCGCTCGGCATCGAGATGGCCCAGCCCAGCATCGCCCTGTGCGACCAGGGCGAGCTGCAGCGCATCGAGGGCGCCGGGCATTGGGTGCTGCACGAGGAGGGCGTCGACGTGAGCCGGCGCATCCTCGCGTTCATGGGGCGCGCGCCAGGTGCCGTTGCCGACCCTGCCGCGCTCGCCGCCGCACGCCCCGCCGTGGCCCTCGGGGCGTGAAGGTGCCGCCCCGCACGATGCCTTCGCGCGGATGACGGTGCGGGTGCCGTTGGGTTAGTTAGGCCCCGGTCTTGACCTTGTGGCCGGGCGCGCTTGTCGTCCACGGCACATTTCGTTCCAGCCATGTCGGGGTTTGCGCGAGGGCCGCGGCCGGCCTGCGTGGCGCGCGCCACAATAGCCGCCATGTCAGACGTGCATTCCGATCAATTGCTCAGCGAAGTCGCGGCCCTGCCGCAGTTGCCGGGTGTCTACCGCTACTTCGACGCGGCCGGCGCGGTGCTCTATGTGGGCAAGGCGCGCAACCTCAAGAAGCGGGTGGCCAACTACTTCCAGAAGAGCCACGGCGGCACCCGCATCGGCCACATGATCTCGAAGATCGTGCGCATGGAGACCACGGTGGTGCGCTCCGAGGCCGAGGCGCTGCTGCTCGAGAACAACCTGATCAAGACGCTCAAGCCGCGCTACAACATCCTGTTTCGCGACGACAAGAGCTACCCCTACCTGAAGATCGCGTCGCACGCGTTTCCGCGGCTGGCCTACTACCGCGGCGCGACCGACAAGAAGCACCGCTACTTCGGACCGTACCCGAGCGCCTGGGCGGTGAAGGAATCGATCCAGCTGCTGCAGAAGGTGTTCCGCCTGCGCACCTGCGAGGACACCGTGTACGCCAACCGCACGCGGCCGTGCCTGCTGTACCAGATCAAGCGCTGCAGTGGGCCGTGCGTCGGCCACATCGCGCCTGATGCGTACGCGCAGGACGTGGCCAGCGCCGAGGCCTTCCTCATGGGCGACACGCAGCTCGTGCTTTCCAAGCTCGAACAGCGCATGACCACGCACGCGGAGAAACTCGAGTTCGAGCAGGCCGCCGAGCTGCGCAACCAGATGTCGGCCATCTCGCGCGTGCTGCACCAGCAGTCGATCGAGATCGCCTCCGACAAGGACGTGGACATCCTGGCCGTGAAGGTGCAGGGCGGCAAGGCCTGCGTGAACCTGGCCATGGTGCGCGGCGGCCGGCACCTGGGCGACCGCCCCTACTTTCCGGTGCACGTGGAAGACGCCGCGCAGATTCACCACGGCGAGCTCGATGCGGAAGAGGGCGCGGCGCCCGTGCTCGCCGACGCTATCGAGGTGCAGGTGCTCGAGGCCTTCATTGCCCAGCACTACATCGACGTGCCGGTCCCCGCCACGCTGGTGCTCAGCGAGCAGGTGAGCCGAGAGCTGATCGAGGCGATCTCGCTGCAGGCGGGCGCGCGCGTGACGGCGGTGTTCCAGCCGCGCGAGCAGCGCCGCCACTGGCTGGAGATGGCCGAGACCAACGCCAAGCTGCAACTGGCCCGGCTGCTGGCCGAAGAAGGCTCGCAGCAAGCGCGCACGCGCGCGCTGACCGACGCGCTGGAGCTGGCCTCGGACGACCTCGACGCATTCCGCGTGGAATGCTTCGACATCTCGCACACCGCGGGCGAGGCCACGCAGGCCTCGTGCGTGGTGTTCGAGCACCACACCATGCAGAACAAGGAATACCGCCGCTACAACATCGAGGGCATCACGCCCGGCGACGACTACGCGGCCATGCGCCAGGTGCTGCACCGGCGCTACGGCAAGCTGGCCGAGGCGATGGCCGCCGAGACCGAGGAGCTGCCCCCGGGCGACGCCGAGAGCGACGACAGCGAAGCCCCGGTCAAGATCCGGACGGCGCGCATGCCCGACCTGGTGCTGGTCGACGGCGGCAAGGGCCAGGTCTCGATGGCGCGCGAGGTGTTCAGCGAGCTGGGCCTGCCGCTGTCGCTGATCGTCGGGGTCGAGAAGGGCGAGGGCCGCAAGGTCGGGCTCGAGGAACTGGTGTTCGCCGACGGCCGCGAGAAGGTCTACCTGGGCAAGGACTCGGCCGCGCTGATGCTGGTGGCCCAGATCCGCGACGAGGCGCACCGCTTCGCCATCACCGGCATGCGGGCCAAGCGCGCCAAGGTGCGCGTGGGCGGCAGCCAGCTCGAGGACATTCCCGGCATCGGCCCGAAGCGGCGGGCGCGGCTGCTCCAGCGCTTCGGCGGCATCCGCGGCGTGGCGGCGGCGAGCGTGGAGGACATCGCCTCGGTCGAGGGCATCGCGTCCGAGCTGGCGGAAGAAATTTACAAGGCGCTGCACTGACGGCAAGAAGGCAAGACCTTCGCCGGAGGGTTAACGCCGCCATGACACAATCAAGCGATGTTCTGGACCCTACCGACCATCATGACCTGGACGCGCATCGTCGCGATCCCTTTGATTGTCGGCGTGTTCTACCTGCCGATCAGCGAGCCGATGCGCAACCTGATCGCCACGGTGATGTTCATCGTCTTCGCCGCCACCGACTGGCTCGACGGCTACCTGGCGCGCAAGCTCAACCAGACCTCGGCCTTCGGGGCCTTCCTGGATCCGGTGGCCGACAAGTTCCTGGTGTGCGCGTCGCTGCTGGTGCTGGTTCACCTGAACCGGGCCGACGTGTTCGTGGCGCTCATCATCATCGGCCGCGAGATCGCCATCTCGGCGCTGCGCGAATGGATGGCGCAGATCGGCGCCAGCAAGAGCGTGGCGGTGCACATGATCGGCAAGGTCAAGACGACCGTGCAGATGGTGGCCATTCCGTTCCTGCTCTATGACGGGCGCCTGTTCAAGGTGATCGACACCGGCCTGTGGGGCCAGTGGCTGATCTGGATCTCGGCCGTGCTCACCATCTGGTCGATGGTGTACTACCTGCAGAAGGCCATTCCGGAAATCCGGGCCCGTACCAAATGACCACGGCGGCCACGGCCCGCAACGCGGGCTGGCTGCGGGCGATGCCGGCGGTCTTCGTGCTGATCTGGAGCACGGGCTTCATCGTCGCGCGCTACGGCATGCCGTACGCGCCACCCCTCAAGTTCCTGGCCGTGCGCTACGCGTTGTCGCTGGCGTGCTTCGGCGTGTGGGTCGCGCTGGCGCGGGTCGCGTGGCCGAAGGGGCGCGCGCAATGGGGCCACCTCGCGGTCACGGGCGTGCTGATGCAGGCGGGCTACCTGGGCGGTGTCTGGGCCGCGGTGCATGCGGGCATGGGCGCGGGGCTGGTGGCCCTGCTGGTCGGCGTGCAGCCGGTGCTGACGGCGGTGTGGCTGTCGTTCAACGGCGGACGCATCACGGGCCGGCAGTGGGTCGGGCTGGTGCTGGGCTTCGCGGGGCTGGTGCTCGTGGTGGCGCGCAAGCTGGGGCAGGGCGCCGAGGTCAATGCGCTCACGATGGGGCTGGCGGTGATGGCGCTGCTGTCGATCACGGCGGGCACGCTGTACCAGAAGCGCTTCGTCGCGCCCTGCGACGTGCGCAGCGCCAGTGCGGTGCAGATGGCCGCGGCGCTGCTGGTCACGCTGCCGTTCGCGGCCATGGAATCGCAGGGCAT
Organism: Variovorax sp. OK212; assembly: GCF_900112425.1. Lineage (GTDB taxonomy): Bacteria > Pseudomonadota > Gammaproteobacteria > Burkholderiales > Burkholderiaceae_C > Variovorax. The sequence goes on from NZ_FOLP01000001.1 coordinate 1,363,161, forward strand.
CGAATGGAACGCGTATTCCGGCGGGGCCATGGCCTGGTCGGTGCTGGCGCTGTCCCTGGGCGGCAGCTCGCTGCTCTATATGTTGATACAGCGCGGCACGGCCACCGCGGTGACCAGCCTGCTGTACCTGGTGCCGCCGTGCACGGCGGTGATGGCCTGGCTGCTGTTCTCGGAGCCGATCACGCTGGTGACGGTGCTGGGCATCGCGCTGACCGCGGCCGGCGTGAGCCTGGTGGTGCGCGGCACGCGCTGAGCGGCGCGCGTTCTTCTCTTTTCCCCGCTTCCCCTTCAGCGCGCGCCGGCCTTGCCCGGCTTCCACGGTTCGCCGCGAAACTGTTCCGCCAGGTGGTCGACCAGCAGCCGCACGCGGCGTGGCGTCTTCGGCCGCCAGGGCGCGACCCAGTGGATGTCCGCCTCCGGCATGGCGTACTGCGGCAGCACGCGCACCAGTTCGCCGGTGGCCAGTTGCGGTGCGATGTCCCACAGGCTGCGCAGCATGACGCCGTGGCCGGCCAGGCACCAGTCGCGCACCATCTCGCCCGAGTTGCTGGCCAGCGGCCCCTGCACGCGCGCGCGCGCCGTGCCGCCGTCGCGCGCGTGGCGCAGCGTCCACAACGCGTGCTGGCGCTGGCTGGGGTCGCCGTTCTCGCGCGCGACCAGGCAGTCGTGCGAAGCCAGCGCCTCGACCGTGGCCGGCATGCCCCGGCGTTCCAGGTAGGCGGGTGACGCCGCCAGCACGCGCTGGTTGCGCGCGATGCGCCGCGAGACCCAGTCGGCCGCGTGGCGCTGCTGCACCGCCCACAGCCACACCGCGCCGTCGTAGCTTTCCGCGCCCAGGTCGGGCAGTTGCTCCGTCAGCATCAGCTCGATTCGCACGCCGGGGTGGCGCGCCTGGAAGCTGGCCAGCGACGGGCCGAGCCAGCGCCGGCCGAAGCCGAAGGTGGCGGCCAGGCGGATGGTGCCGGCCAGCTCGTTCTGGCGCTCCCCCAGTTCGCTTTCGAGCGCGGCGAAGCCGTCGAGCAAGCTGCGCGCGTGCACGCACATGGCCTCGCCCTCGGTGGTGACGCTCAGTCGCCGCGTGGTGCGGTCGAACAGGCGCTGGCCCAGCCGGGCCTCGAGCGCGCCCAGCCGCTTGGTGACGACCGAAGGCACCACGCCGAGCGTGTCGGCCGCGCCGACCAGGCTGCCCGCGTCGCGGATGGCGAGCACCAGGGCCAGGTCGCCGCGGTCCATCGAAGGAGGATTCATGCCGAAATGGAAAGTATGAATTGGCTGATTGTTGCTTGATGATCGCAGGGGCGCAACGCACAATCGCCGATGTGACGGCCTCCTTCCTTTCCCTTCCCACTTTCGACATCGAGCGCAACGGCGTGCGCATCCATGGCCGCATCGGCGGCAGCGGCGCGCCCCTGCTGCTGTTGCACGGTCATCCGCAGACGCACGCGATCTGGCACCGCGTGGCGCCCGCGCTGGCCGAGCGCTTCACCGTGGTGGCCGTCGACCTGCGCGGCTACGGCGATTCGGGCCGGCCCGCGCCCGATGCCGAGCACGCGGTCTACAGCAAGCGCGAGATGGCGCTCGATGCGCTCGCCGCCATGCGGCACCACGGTTTCGAGCGCTTCGGCGTGCTGGCGCACGACCGCGGCGCGCGCGTGGCGCACCGGCTCGCGGCCGACCATCCGGCGGCCGTCGAGCGCATGCTGCTGCTCGACATCGCGCCCACGCTCGCGATGTACGAGAACACGTCGGAGGCCTTCGCCAAGGCGTACTGGCACTGGTTCTTCCTGATCCAACCGCCGCCGCTGCCCGAGGCGCTGATCGCCTCCGACCCCGTGCGCTACATCCGCAGCGTGATGGGCGGGCGGCACGCGGGGCTGGCGCCGTTCGCGCCCGAGGTGCTGGCCGAGTACGAGCGCTGCGCCGCCATCGCGGGCACCGCCGAATCCATCTGCGAGGACTACCGCGCCTCCGCCACCATCGACCTCGTGCACGACCGCGCCGACATCGCGGCCGGCCTGCAGCTGGCGCAGCCGCTGCGCGTGCTGTGGGGCGAGCACGGCGCCGTGGGCAAGGCCTTCGACGTGCTGGCGCTGTGGCGCGAGCGCGCCGCCGATGTCTCGGGCCGCGCGCTGCCGTGCGGCCACTACGTTCCCGAAGAAGCGCCCGGCGAATTGCTCGCCGAGGCGTTGAGCTTCTTTTCATCTACCCGACAAGCAGGAGCCAAACCATGAGCACCCAGAGAATCGCAGTCATCGCTGGTGACGGCATCGGCAAGGAAACCACGCCCGAGGGCCTGCGCGTGCTCGAGGCCGCGGCCACCAGGTTCGGCATCGACCTGAAGTTCGACCACTTCGACTTCTCGAGCTGGGACTACTGCGAGAAGCACGGCAAGATGCTGCCCGACGACTGGAAGGACCAGATCGGCGGCCATGACGCCATCTTCTTCGGCGCGGTCGGCTGGCCCGAGAAGATCGCCGACCACGTGTCGCTGTGGGGCTCGCTGCTGATGTTCCGCCGCGAGTTCGACCAGTACATCAACCTGCGTCCCGCGCGCCTGATGCCCGGCATCATCGCGCCCGTGGTGCGCCGCGACGGCACGCCGCGCGAGCCCGGCGAGATCGACATGTACATCGTGCGCGAGAACACCGAGGGCGAGTACTCGAGCATCGGCGGGCGCATGTACCAGGGCACGCCGCGCGAGATCGTGGTGCAGGAAACCGTGATGTCGCGCGTGGGCGTCGACCGCGTACTGAAGTTCGCCTTCGAGCTTGCGCAGTCGCGCCCGAAGAAGCACCTCACCAGCGCCACCAAGTCGAACGGCATCTCGATCACCATGCCGTACTGGGACGAGCGCGTGGCCGAGATGGGCAAGAACTACCCGGGCGTCACGCTCGACAAGTTCCACATCGACATCCTCACCGCGCACTTCGTGCAGCGTCCCGACTTCTTCGACGTGGTGGTGGCGAGCAACCTGTTCGGCGACATCCTGTCCGACCTGGGACCGGCGTGCACCGGCACCATCGGCATTGCGCCCAGCGCCAACCTCAACCCCGAGCGCACCACGCCGTCCCTGTTCGAGCCGGTGCACGGCTCGGCGCCAGACATCGCGGGCAAGGGCATCGCCAACCCGATCGGGCAGATCTGGTGCGGCGCGATGATGCTGGAATTCCTGGGCCACAAGCAGGCGCACGACGCCATCCTCTCGACCATCGAGAAGGTGCTGGCGCCCCAGAGCGGAGCGCCGCGCACCCCCGATATCGGTGGAAATGCGAGCACCAGCGACCTCGGAAAAGCGATCGCCGAAGCCCTTTGAACAGCTTTGCGCCGCCTTCAAAAAAGACTTCACGAAACGCCCCTAAAATCGCGCGCTCCGCTGATCTGCAAGGCCTCGTGTCTTATTGACACCCTGCAGACCAGTGGTTGTAATCCTCGCTGGCAGTGCGCTGCCGAGGCGTCAGTCCTGCCAGGTTCTTGAGTCCGCACACTTCGCGGCCAGGTCGCAGCTGACGGAAGCCGACCAACATTTTTCTGCAAGGGGCCCTTGTGAACAAGACCGAACTGATTGAGCACATCGCAAAGAACGCCGATATTTCCAAAGCTGCAGCAACCCGTGCGCTCGAGTCCACCATTGGCGCTATTCGTACCACGCTCAAGAAGGGCGGCTCCGTTTCGCTCGTCGGTTTCGGCACTTTCGCAGTAGGCAAGCGCGCGGCCCGCACCGGCCGAAATCCCCGTACCGGCGACGCGATTAAAATCAAGGCCGCCAAGATTCCGAAGTTCCGTCCGGGCAAGGCGCTGAAAGACGCGCTCAACTAAGACGTTAGACTCGGAGAGTATTTCCGGTGGGGTGCTTAGCTCAGTTGGTAGAGCGGCGCCTTTACACGGCGTAGGTCGGGGGTTCGAGCCCCTCAGCACCCACCACCACCCGATGCAAAGGCGAACCACAAGTTCGCCTTTTTTATTGCCGTCCGACATCCGTCGAAAAAGAGTGTTCAAGCATGTTTGATTTCTTCCGCAAGTACAACAAGATCGTCATGATTTTCTTGTTCTTGCTGATCATTCCCTCGTTCGTGCTCTTCGGTGTCGAGCGCTACCAGGGCTCCGGCGGCGACGAGAAGGTTGCCCGCATCCAGGGCCACGACATCACGCGTCCCGAGTGGGACCAGCAGCACCGCGTGGAGACGGACCGCATCCGCCAGCAGTCGCCCAACGTCGATCCGACGGTGCTCGACTCCGACGCGCTGCGCTATGCCACGCTGGAGCGCATGGTGCGCGACCGCGTGCTGGCCGCCGCCGCCGCGAAGACGAACATGACGGTTTCCGAAGACCGCCTGGCGCGCATGTTCGCGCAGGACCCGGGCCTGGCCGCGTTCCGCACGCCCGACGGCAAGTTCGACCGCGACGCCTTCATGCGCGTGACCGGCCGCACGCCCGAGCAGTACGAGGCTTCGGTGCGTTCCGACATGACAACGCAGCAGGTGCTGCTGGGCGTCTCGGGCACGGCCTTCACGCCGCCCGCGCTGGCCTCGACCACCATCAACGCCTTCTACGACAGCCGCGAGATCCAGGTTGCCCGCTTCGCCCCCGACAGCTTCGCGTCGAAGGTCGCGGTGAGCGACGCCGACATCGAGTCCTACTACAAGGACCACATGGCGCAGTTCCAGGCGCCCGAGCGCGCGGACATCGAGTACCTGGTGCTCGACATCGAGGCCGCCAAGAAGAACATCGTGCTGAGCGACGCCGACCTGCAGACCTACTACAAGGACAACACCGCGCGCTTCGGCACGAAGGAAGAGCGCCGTGCGAGCCACATCCTGATCAATGCGCCGGCCAGCATGCCCGCCGCCGACCGCGAAAAGGCGAAGGCCAAGGCCGAACAGCTGCTGGCTGAAGTGAAGAAGGCGCCCAACACCTTCGCCGACGTGGCCCGCAAGAATTCCGATGATGATTTGACTGCCAAGAACGGTGGTCAATTCGATATGGGGCCGAAGGGAAGTCTTGTTGCCAAACCACTGGACGACGCCGTGTTCGCGCTCAAGAAGGGTGAAATCAGCAGCCTGATCGAAACCGAATTCGGCTTTCACATTGTTCAGCTCAATGACATCAAGCCTGCCCAGGTGACCCCCTTCGAGCAGGTGCGTGCCACCATCGAGAACGAAGCGCGCGCGCAGCAGGCCACGCAGGAATTCGCGAAGGCGGCAGAGGTCTTCACCGATGCGGTCTACCAGTCGCCCGACAGCCTCAAGCCCGCCGCCGAGAAGCTGAAGCTCACGATCCAGACGGCCAAGAACGTTGCGCGCACCGCCGCGTCGGGTGCCGCCGGCGCGCTGGCCAGCCGCAACTTCCTGAGCGCGCTGTTCGCGCCCGACTCGCTCGAGCGCAAGCAGAACACCGAGGCGATCGAAGTCGGCTCGAGCCAGCTGGCAGCAGGCCGCGTCACGCAGTACACGCCGGCGCATGCCGTGCCGCTGGCGGACGTGAAGGACAAGATCCGCGCCCAGCTCGTCACCGAGCGTGCCGCGGTGCTCGCGAAGACCGAAGGCGAAGCCAAGCTCGCCGCATGGACCGCGAAGGCAGATGGTGCAACGTTCGGCGCACCCGTGACGGTGTCGCGCCGCGAGGCCCAATCGCAGCCGCTGCCGGTCATCGACGCCGCGCTGCGTGCCGACGCCTCCAAGCTGCCGGCGCTCGTGGGCGTGGACCTGGGTGCGCAAGGCTATGTCGTGGTGCGCGTGACCAAGGTCGTGCCGCGCACGCCGCCGGCACCCGAACTCGCGAAGCAGGAACAGGCGCAGGTCGGCCAGTCGATCGCCGCCGCCGAAGATGCCGCCTACTACAACCTGCTGAAGGAACGCTTCAAGGCCGAGATCCTCGTGCCGAAGCCGGCGGACACGCTGCCCGTCGCGGGCCGCTGAGATACACGGCTGGCGTCGAGACGCCAAGCCCACCAAGCCCGAGCCATGGCTCGGGCTTTTTTCATGGCGAGCGCCGATCCGATGCATTTGCTGGTCGTCGCACGAGGGACAAGCGGCGCCTGCGCTTCTTGCCAGAATCCCCGGCATGGGAACCCTCTACCTCGTGCGCCACGGACAGGCCAGCTTCGGCGCTGCCGACTATGACAACCTGAGCGAGCTCGGGCATCGGCAGTCGGTGCGGCTCGGCGAGTACTGGCGCGAGCGCGGCATGACGTTCGACGCGGTCATCACCGGCACGCTGAAGCGCCATCGCCAGACCTGGGAGGGCATTGCCAAGGGGTTGGGCCTGACGCGCGACGACGTGCTGCCGTGGCCCGGACTGAACGAGTACGACAGCGAGGCGCTCATCGCGACCATCCACGACGGCAAGCTCGAGAAGCCGGACTCGCCCGAGATGTACCGCCATCACTTCCGCTTGCTGCGTGAAGGCCTGGGCGCATGGATGCAGGCCAAGACGGCACCGGTCGGCATGCCGAGCTATGTCGACTTCCTGGGCGGCGTGACGACCGCGCTCGACCATGTGCGCGAGAGGCACCACGGTGCGAAAGTGCTGGTGGTGTCGAGCGGCGGGCCGATCAGCACCGCGGTCGGCCATGTGCTGGGCACGAGCGCGGAGACCACGATCGAGTTGAACCTGCGCATCCGCAATACCTCGGTGACGGAATTCGCGTTCACGCCCAAGCGGCACATGCTGGTGACCTACAACACGCTGCCTCACCTGGACGGGCCGGCGTACGAGGGGTGGGTGACTTACGCCTGAGGTGTACGTCGTGAGGCTGCTTGTGCTTCAGGTTGTGCTTCAGGCCTGCCAGACGCCGTAGCCGGCCTTGCGCAGCGCGATGCCGAGGTCGACCTCCATCAGCCGCGCGTCTTCGTAGGTCAGGGGGTTGTAGCGTTCGTAGAGCGCGGGCAGCAGGTGCAGGCCGAATTCCTGAACGAAGCTGTTGGCCTGGATGCCGGCCTTGTGCTTGTCGAAGCGGATGTCGGGGTCCAGCCCTGTCATGCCGACGTAGACGAAGGGCTTGCCGAGTTGGTAGTCGGGGTTGGCGCGCCTGAAGCGGCCGTTGTTCCAGACGCGGTCGTCGAGCTCGACCACATAGACGTGATGCCTGGCGCGCGGCTTGCGGGGCGTGGCTTTCGGGGTGGCCGCCCGCGCGACGCGGGGCGGCCGCGGAGGCATCAGCTCTTGCGCTTGATGAGGCCGTAGAGGATCAGCAGCACGATCGCGCCCAGCACGGAAGCGATGAAGCCTGCACCCTGGCCGGCGGTGTACCAGCCGAGCGATTGGCCCACGTAGGTGACGATCAGCGAGCCCGCGATGCCGATGATGGTGGTGACGATGAAGCCCGCGGAATCGTCGCCCGGCTTGACGGCGCGTGCCACAAGACCCACGACGAACCCGATCAGAATAGTCCAGACGATGCTCATGAAGAAATTCCTTTGGTGGTGAAGGGGAGTGGCCAATGCCGAGCCCGCCTGCGCGAGCCGCATTCATGATAGCGGAGCGATTTGCGCGCGAGTGTCGCCAACGCAGATGAAACGCAGACGCGAGAATTTTTACCCGGTGCCGTGACGCCGGGCCTGCGCGGCGTCCTACAGATGCGCGGCAAACGCCGCGGTACACCCTGTGCATGCTGGAAAAATTGCCCGATGTCATTGGCCACGCGCTGCAGGGCGTGCGCGCTGGTCTGGACCAGATCGTCTTCAACACCCTTGGCTTGCGCGAAGGCATGGCGTCGATCGAAGTCACAAGCCTGGCCTTCACGGACCATGCGCCGCTGCCGCCACGCTACACCGCTGACGGCGAGGGCGTTTCGCCGCCCCTGCAGTGGAAAGGCGTTCCGGCCGGCGCAGCCTCGCTGTTGCTGATCGTCGAGGATGCCGATTCGCCGACCCCCAATCCGCTGGTGCATGCCATCGTGGTAAGCCTGCCGCTGGACATCGGTTCGCTGGCCGAGGCTGCGATGCCGAGCGAAGACAACGAAGGCGCGGGCCTGCATGTCGGGCGCAACTCGGCCTTGCAGTCGGCTTGGCTGCCGCCCGATCCGCCACCAGGACACGGAACGCACCGCTATGCGTTCCAGCTGTTCGCGCTGAGACAGGCGCCGGAATTCTCCGATGCGCCGGGCCGTGACGAGGTCGTCGAGGCCCTGCGCGAACATGCAATGGCAAGCGGCCTGCTCATCGGCACGCACGAGCGGCCCGATGGCTCGATCAGGATCGAGGAGGGTGCGACGCCGAACGGCCCGCTCGCCGCAGGCTGATGGCGGGCCAAGGTTGGGTCGGAGGGGACCGGCGACAGGCCGCCAGCGATCAAATCGCGTCTTTTTGATCGAGACCCTTCAAAAGCGCGATTTTTAACGCTAGAATCGAAGGCTCTGCGGTGGCTGTAGCTCAGCTGGTAGAGTCCCAGATTGTGATTCTGGTCGTCGTGGGTTCGAGTCCCATCAGCCACCCCAAAAAATATCTCCTTTGCGCTATTGCTCAATAGCAATCAAAGGATTACACCGCCGGGCTTGCCCCGGCGTTGTCATTTCCGAGCCGCAACTTCTTCTGGTTGCGCGCTGCGCTCTTTTACCGATTCCCCTCCGCATATAAGCCGTCCACGCCGACGTGCCTTGTGTTGCGAGTTGTTGCATCAAGGCAATCGGAAAAGCGGTTTTTCGCTTCAAGAGGCTCTTGTGGCAAAAGAAAACTGAATTAAAATCCGCTCGTTTTCAATTTCTGGAGTCCAACAAATGGCTTCGACCCTCGCCGATATCAATTCTCAGATCAAGAAGCACGACGAGCAGATTGCGCAATTGCGCAGGCAGGCCGAAGAGCTGCGCAACCAGGAACGCTCCGGCGTGATCGAAGAGGTTCGCAAGAAGATTTCCGAATACGGATTGACGGCTTCCGATCTGAAACTGACGGGGCGCGTGGGTGCGGTCAAGCGCGCCGCAGGTGCTGCGCCGGCCAAGGCAGCAGCCAAATACCGCGGTCCGACGGGCGAAACCTGGTCCGGTGGCCGTGGCCGCAAGCCGCGCTGGGTGACCGAGGCATTGGCCGCAGGCAAGTCGCTCTCGGATTACGAGATCAAGTAAGTGCCTCCCGCCTTTCTGGGCAAGTGCCCAATAAAAAAGCCCGCATCCGCGGGCTTTTTTATTGGGCGTACGAAGCGCGGTGCGTTCAGTTCACCATCACGAGTTTGCCTTTGACGCCGCGCGAGCCCATGTGGGCGTAGGCGGCCTTCAATTCGGACATCGGCATCGTGCTGTCGATCACCGGCTTGATCTTTCCCTGGCCGTACCACTGGGCCAATTCGGCCATCATCTGCGCATTGGCCTTGGGTTCGCGCTTGGCGAAATCGCCCCAGAACACGCCGACCAGCGACGCGCCTTTGAGCAGCGTCAGATTCAATGGCAGCGAGGGAATGGGGCCCGACGCAAAACCCACGACCAAATAGCGTCCGCGCCATCCGATCGAGCGAAAGGCCGGTTCCGCAAAATCGCCGCCGACCGGGTCGTAAATGACGTCCGGGCCTTTGCCGTCGGTGGCGGCTTTGATCGCATCGCGAAAGCCATTGGGCAGTGCGTGCGTCGTGTAGTTGATCGTCGCGTCGGCACCAATTGAACGGCAAAGTTCGCACTTTTCATCGGTCGAGGCGGCTGCAATGACCTTGGCGCCGGCCGCCTTGGCGATCTGGATGGCCGCCGTGCCCACGCCGCCGGCCGCGCCGAGCACCAGCACGGTCTCGCCGGGCTTGAGTTGCGCGCGGTCCATCAGGGCGTGCCATGACGTCGCGTAGATCATGATGAAAGCCGCCGCGTCCACGTGGCCGAAGCCCTCGGGCAGCGGCATGCACAGGGCCGCGGGTGCGAGCGTGTGGGTGCCGAAGCCGCCCGTGCCCGACAGGCAGGCCACGTTCTGGCCGACCTTGAGGTGCGTGACGCCGTCACCGACCGCCTGCACGACGCCCGCATATTCCGAGCCCGGCACGAAGGGCAGGGGCGGCTTCATCTGGTACTTGTTCTGCACGATCAGCAGGTCGGGGAAATTCAGGCTCGCCGCCTTGATCTCGATCAGCACCTGGCCCGGGCCCGGCGCCGGTGTCGGCAGTTCCTTCCAGGTCAGCGCGTCGACGCCGGTGGGGTTTTCGCAAAGCCATGCGTGCATGCTCGAGTCTCCTTCGTGTGAGTCGGGTGGGGGCAATGAATGCGGGCGATGATAGGCGGCGCGGTAGGGCGGGCTTGTCCCTGCTGCGACGCACCCGCCGCCTACAATCCGGGGGCATTCAGGACACCATGAAGATACTCATTTCCAACGACGATGGCTTTCAGGCGCCGGGCATCGTCGCACTGCACGACGCGCTCAAGGACATCGCCGATGTCGAGGTGATTGCACCCGAGCACAACAACAGCGCGAAGTCGAATGCACTGACCCTGGCGGCACCGCTCTACGTGCACCAGGCGCACAACGGCTTTCGCTATGTCACGGGTACGCCGGCCGATTGCGTGCACATCGCGCTCAAGGGCCTGCTCGGCTACCGGCCCGACCTGGTGGTCTCCGGCATCAACAACGGCGCCAACATGGGCGACGACACCATCTATTCGGGCACCGTGGGCGCGGCCATGGAGGCGTACCTGTTCGGCATTCCTGCCATCGCGTTCTCGCAGATCGAAAAGGGCTGGGCGCACGTCGATGCGGCCGCCCAGGTGGCGCGCCGGCTGGTGCAGCAGATCGAGCGCGAGCGCATGCTGGAAGGCAATGCGTTCCTGCTCAATGTGAACGTGCCGAACCTGCCTTTCGACGAACTGAAGCCCGTCAAGGTCTGCAGGCTCGGCCGCCGGCACTCGGCCGAAAAGGTGATCACGCAGGACAGTCCGCGCGGCGAGACCATGTACTGGATCGCCGGCGCAGGCAGCGCCAAGGACAGCGGCGAGGGCACCGACTTCCATGCCACCGCGGCCGGACACATCGCGCTGACGCCGTTGCAGATCGACCTGACCGACCACGCCAACCTGGGCCAATGGCGCGAGACGGTGGCCCGTCTCGGCAATTGACATGGCCACGCAACGGCCCAGTTTCCCCGTCCGCCTGACACCCACCGCTTCGGCCGCCACGCGCGGGCGCATGCCCGCCGTGCCGGTCAAGCCAATGGTGCCGTCCACGCCCTCGATGGCGTCGAACGCCGTGCGCGCGCGCATGGTGCAAAAGCTCGCGGCGCAGGGCATCTCCGATCCGCGCGTGCTGCGTGCCATGAGCGCCGTGGAGCGGCACGGCTTCGTCGACAGCGCGCTGGTCAACCAGGCGTACGAAGACACGAGCCTGCCGATCGGCCTCGGGCAGACCATCTCCAAGCCGAGCGTGGTCGCCCGCATGATCGAGCTGCTGCTGGCCGCACCCGCGCTGGCAGGAAAGCCGCAAGACAAGCTGGGCCGGGTGCTCGAGATCGGCACGGGCTGCGGCTACCAGGCCGCCGTGCTGAACCATGTGGCCTCCGAGGTCTACAGCATCGAGCGCCTGCGCGGGCTGCACGAGCGCGCGCGCCTGAATCTGCGGCCGTTCCGGCTGGCCACGGTGCACCTGATGCTGGGCGACGGAATGATCGGCTACGCCAAGGGCGCGCCCTACGCCGGCATCATTGCAGCGGCAGGCGGAGAGGCCGTGCCAGAAGCATGGATCGCGCAACTCGCCGTGGGCGGCCGCATCGTCGCGCCGACCCACTCCGCCAGCGGTGGACAAGCCCTTGTCGTCATCGACAAGACCGCTCGGGGACTGGAGCGCCTCGTTCTTGAGGCGGTTCACTTTGTCCCCCTAAAATCAGGTATCGCTTGAAGGAACAACAAATGCAGGGTTTAGGCAATCGGAGTTGGTTCGCTGGCGTCACGTTGGCCTTTGTGCTCGTGATCGCGGGCTGTTCCACACCGCGCGGGCCGGCGCCGGTCGAAGACCGCGGCACGATGACGCGCGCACCGAGCCCCACAGTCCCCGGCGGCCCGCCCATCACCACCGATGCCAACGGCAAGCCGCTCGCGGGCATCGAGAACTACGGCAAGCCCGGCTACTACGCCGTGCGTCCCGGTGACACCATCCGCCGCATCGGCGCCGACACGGGCCAACGCTGGCAGGACCTGGTTCGCTGGAACAACATCGACAACCCGGACCTGATCGAAGTCGGCCAGGTTCTGCGCGTGATTCCGCCGAGCGGAACCGCTGTTGCTGTCGCACCGCCGTCGGGCATGTCGTCATCGCCTTCTTCGGAAGGCGCGACGACGAAGCCCGTGACGCCGCCCGCGGCCGTGGTGCCAGCGGCAACTGCCAGCAGCGCGGCAAGGCCGTCGGTGCCGGTCACGGCGTCGCCATCGGCACCGGGCAGCGGCAATTCGGGTGACGACGACCTCGGCTGGATCTGGCCCGCGGGCGGTTCGCTGATCGCAGGTTTCGACGAAGCCAAGAACAAGGGCTACGACATCAGCGGCAAGGCGGGCGACCCCGTGCTGGCGGCGGCCGACGGCCGCGTGGTGTATGCGGGCGCCGGGCTGCGAGGCTATGGCAACCTGATCATCCTGAAGCACAACAACACCTACCTCACGGCGTATGCGCACAACCAGACGCTGCTCGTGAAGGAAGACCAGTCGGTTCAGAAGGGCCAGAAGATCGCCGAGATGGGCAACAGCGACGCCGACCGCGTCAAGCTGCATTTCGAGATCCGCCGCCAGGGCAAGCCCGTCGATCCCTCGCGCTACCTGCCCAACCGGTGATGCCATGGCTGCCTCCCGCCCCCGTCGCACGCTGCCTGTGCGCGGGTCGGCGGGCAAGGGTAGCCCGTCACCGGCAGCGCCCGCTGCTCCCGACGACGAGCGCGATGCCTTCGACGCCAAGGGCGCCGTCGATGCCGAACCCCTGACGACCGATGCCGCGCTGCCTCACGGGGCCGTGAGCGAACTGCTGGGCGGCGAAGGCGCGGACGCCTTGACCATCTACCTGCGCCAGGTCCGTCGCACCGAGCTCTTCACGCCCGCGCAGGAATACGAGACCGCCTGCGCCGCGCGGTCCGGCGACTTCGAGGCGCGGCAATCGATGATCGAGCACAACCTGCGGCTCGTGGTCAACATCGCCAAGAACTACCTGGGCCGCGGCGTGCCGCTGTCGGACCTCATCGAGGAAGGCAACCTCGGGCTGATGCACGCCATCACCAAGTTCGAGCCCGAGCGTGGCTTTCGCTTCTCGACCTACGCGACATGGTGGATTCGCCAGTCCGTCGAGCGCGCCGTCATGACGCAGGCGCGAGCGATCCGCCTGCCCGTGCACGTGGTGCGCGAGCTGCAGCAGGTGCTGCGCGCGCGCCGCACGCTCGAGGGCGATGCGGAATTCGTGGCGCAACGGCCCGAGGGCGTGCGCGTGGAAGACATTGCGGCGCTGCTCGGTCGCGACGTGCAGTCCGTGGCCGACCTGCTGGCGCTGTCCGAGGCACCGCGTTCGCTCGATGCGGGCGATGCGCGTGGCGACGAAGGCTTCACGCTGGCCGACACCGTGGCCTCCGAGGACGAGCAGGGCAGCCCGACCGAAGTGGCACACAGCCACGAGGTGGAGCGCCTGCTCGACCAGTGGGTGCATGCCCTCGATGCGCGCGAGCGCGAGGTACTGGAAGGCCGCTACGGCCTGCACGACCGCGAGCCCGAAACCCTCGAGGTGCTGAGCGTGCGCCTGGGCCTCACGCGCGAGCGTGTCCGCCAGATCCAGAACGAGGCGCTGGCCAAGATGCGCCGCCAGTTGGCCCGTTCGGGCGTGGGGCGGGACGCGCTGTTCTAGCGGGGTGCGCCGCGCTGAGACAATCGGGGGATGACGGAATCCATCGAAGAAAAGAAAACCCCCACGAACCCCGCTGCGACCCCTGCCGCGAAGTCCTCCGCGAAAGACGCCACGAAAGGCGCCACGCACGCGGGTGACGAGTGGCTGCAGGTCGAGTCGCTCGACCTCGACGCACAGGGCGTGGCCCACAAGGCCGACGGCATGGTCGTGTTCATCGAGGGCGCGCTGCCCTTCGAGGAAGTGCAATTCAACGTCCACCGCCGCAAGAACAACTGGGAGCAGGGCACGGTCACGGCCATTCGCCGCGAGTCGTCGCAGCGGGTGCGCCCCGGCTGCCCGCATTTCGGCCTGCACACCGGCGCCTGCGGCGGTTGCAAGATGCAGCACCTCGACGCCGCCGCCCAGGTGGCCGTGAAGCAGCGCGCGCTGGAAGACAACCTCTGGCACCTCGGCAAGGTGCGCCCCGAGAACCTGCTGCGCCCGCTCGAAGGCCCGGCCTGGCACTACCGCTACCGCGCGCGGCTGTCGGTGCGCCACGTGGTCAAGAAGGGCACGGTGCTGATCGGCTTCCACGAGCGCAAGAGCCGCTACCTGGCCGACATGCAGGTCTGTCCCGTGCTGCCCAAACAGGTCAGCGACATGCTGATGCCGCTGCGCGCGCTGATCGGCTCGATGGACGCGCGCGAGACCTGCCCGCAGATCGAACTGGCGTGCGGCGATGCACCCGAGTCCACGAAGCTCGGCACCATCGCGCTGGTGCTGCGGCATCTCGAGCCGCTGTCGCGCGACGACATCGACCGGCTGAAGGCTTTTGCGGCGCAGAACGAGGGCGTTCAATGGTGGCTGCAGGCCAAGGGGCCCGACACCGTGAAGCTGCTGGCAGAGGGCGGCACGCCGCTGGCCTACCGCCTGCCCGAATTCGGCGTGACGATGCCGTTCAAGCCGACCGACTTCACGCAGGTCAACCCGCACATCAACCGTGCGCTGGTCGGCAAGGCGCTCCGTCTGCTCGACGTGCAATCGGACGAGCGCGTGATCGACTGGTTCTGCGGCCTGGGCAACTTCACCTTGCCGCTGGCGAGCCGGGCGCGCGAGGTGCTGGGCATCGAGGGCAGCGACACGCTGGTCGCGCGCGCCACCGACAACTTCAAGCGAAATGAGCCCGCAACGCCCGTCCGCCGTGCGTTGTCACCTGCAACTTTCGTAGCACGCAACCTGTTCGACATGACGCCCGCCATGCTGGTGGCCGACGGCAGCGCCGACAAGTGGCTGGTCGATCCGCCGCGCGAGGGCGCATTCGCGCTCGCCAAGGCCATGGCCGACCTGCACCAGCAGCCCGAGCTGCGCACCGACGGCTGGACGCCGCCCAAGCGCATCGTCTACGTGAGTTGCAACCCGTCGACGCTGGCGCGCGATGCAGGCCTGCTGGTGCACCAGGCGGGCTATCGCTGCACGCATGCGGGGGTGGTCAACATGTTCCCGCACACGGCGCACGTCGAGTCGATCGCGGTCTTCGAGCTGGAATGAAAGAAGGGCCCCTCGGGGCCCTTCTTGCTGGTGCGCCTGATGCGCGCGGTGCGCTCGTTCAGTCGCGTTCGCCGCCGAAGATGCCCAGCAGCGCCAGCAGGCTCTGGAACACGTTGAACAGGTCGAGGTACAGCGCGAGCGTGGCGCTGATGTAGTTCGTTTCGCCGCCGTCCATGATCTGCTTCAGGTCATAGAGCATGTAGGCCGAGAAGATGCCGATGGCGGCCACCGAGATCACCAGCATGCCGGTGCTCGAGCCGACGAACACGTTGATGACGGCGCCCAGCATCAGCACCATCGCGCCAACGAACAGGAACTTGCCCATGCCCGACAGGTCGCGCTTGATGACCGTGGCCAGCGAGGCCATCACGAAGAACACGCCGGCGGTGCCGCCGAAGGCCGTCATGATGAGTTCGGAGCCGTTCTTGAAGCCGAGCACCATCGCGATCAGGCGCGACAGCATCAGGCCCATGAAGAAGGTGAAGCCCAGCAGCACCGGCACGCCGGCGGCGGAGTTCTTGGTCTTCTCGATGGCGAACATGAAGCCGAAGGCGCCGCCGAGGAAAACGATGAGGCCGAGGCCGCCCGTGAGCGAACGGGTGATGCCGGTGCTCACGCCGACCCATGCGCCCAGCACGGTGGGCAGCAGGCTCAGTGCGAGCAGCCAGTAGGTGTTGCGCAGCACGCGTTGGCGTTCGGCTTGCGCCAGTGGCTGGCCGTAGCCGGCGGAGGTGTCTAGGGTGGTAACGCGGTCGTTCATGGCCGGAGCTCCTGTGGTTGCTGCGAAGACGCAGTTGGGGCGCATTCTAGGGGCCTGCAAGAGCAGGGGAAGAGAAAGACCGTATGCAGGATGTTCCTAAGCCCGCGGGGCCGCTTTCCGGCTTCATTTCGGGCTGAAGACACTGGGGGCGGCATGGCCGTTATGCTGTTGGGTTTTACGCAACCAGAGCACACCATGAAGACCAAGTCATTCCTCGAACTCGCCGACGTCAAGGCCGTGGCCGCCGCAGCAGAAGCCGAGGCTCTCAAGAACAACTGGGCCGTGACCATCGCGATCTCGGACGACGCCGGCAACCTGCTCTGGCTGCAACGCCTGGACGGCGCCGCGGCACTGTCCTCGCACATCGCCCCCGCCAAGGCGCACACCGCTGCCATGGGCCGCCGCGAGAGCAAGGTCTACGAAGACATCATCAACGGCGGCCGCACCGCGTTCCTGACGGCGCCTGAAGTGCAGGGCCTGCTCGAAGGCGGCGTGCCGATCGTGAAGGACGGCCATGTGATCGGCGCCGTGGGCGTGAGCGGCGTGAAGTCGAACGAAGACGCGCAGATCGCCAAGGCGGGCATCGCGGCACTCGGCCTCTGATTCTTTTCGTTCGCGCAAAGCAAAACGCCGACTTCGAGTCGGCGTTTTCTTTGAGCGGTTCAGCGTGAAAAAAAGCTTGGCTAGTCGGCGAACCGTTGGCTAGCAAAAAACGACCCTTCGGAGATGAATCTCCTCGAGTCGCCCCACGATGAAACTTGCGCGGAGGGCGGGCTGATTCGACCTACTTGGTCAGGATCAGCTTGCCGAGTTTGGTGGCTTGAAGCCGATAGAGGGACCCGTTGTGCATGATCGCGACGGTCTTGCTTCCTTTCAGAAGCTCCGTGCTTTCGAGCATGGCCACCGGACGCGATGCCTGGATGGACGCATGGCCGCCGCCCGATTGGTCGAGCGAAGGATGGTTCAGAACAGAAAAGGCGTTGGGCGTGGCTGGCATTTGGAGTTCCCTTATCGAAGCGATGATTGAATGATAATGATTCGCAATAAAAAGTCAATCGTCGCGATGAAAAAATTTTTCGATCGCGGCGCATGCGATTCAGGTCACTTCGCGTCGGGCTCCGTGATGAAGCCGATCTTGCGCACGCCGGCTTCACGGGCTTCGGACATGGCCTTGGCCACGCGCTCGTAGCGCACGGCCTTGTCGCCGCGGATGTGCAGCTCGGGCTGCGGTTCCTTGGCGGCCTCCGCGGCCAGGCGGGAGGGCAGTTCGCTGTCGTCGATCTTCGTTTCGTTCCAGTAGTAGGCGCCGTCGGCCGTCACGCTGAACAGGATGTTCTGCGGCTTGGGCTGCTCGGGCTCGCTGGTGGCGCGCGGCAGGTCGATGTTGACCGCGTGCTTCATCACCGGCACGGTGATGATGAAGATGATCAGGAGCACCAGCATGACGTCGACCAGCGGCGTCATGTTGATCTCGTTCATCACCTCATCGGGTTCGTCTTGCGTTCCGAAAGCCATGATGCTCAGCCCTTCTTGAGCGGAACCACGATCGATTCGCTGCCGCTCTGAACGCGTGCGCCGGTCACGAAGTAGGCGTGCAGGTCGTGCGCGAAGGCGTTGAGCTTGGTCAGCACGAACTTGTTGCCGCGCACCAGCGTGTTGTAGCCCAGCACCGCCGGAATGGCCACGGCCAGGCCGAGCGCCGTCATGATCAGCGCCTCACCGATCGGGCCGGCCACCTTGTCGATGGTGGCCTGGCCGGCCGAGCCGATGCTCATCAGCGCGTGGTAGATGCCCCAGACCGTGCCGAACAGGCCGATGAAGGGCGCGGTGGAACCGACCGAAGCCAGGATCGCCAGACCGCTCTGCAGGCGCGCGGTGAAGGCGTCGATGCCGTTGCGCAGGGCGCGCGTGATCCAGTCGCTCACGTCCAGCGCATCGTGCAGGTGGGCCTTGGTGTTGCGGTGGTGGGCGGCGGCTTCACGGCCTTCGAGGGCCAGCGCGCGGAAGGGGTTGGAGTCGTCGGTGCCGAGCTTGTTCAGCGCGGTGGCGAAGTCTTCGCTGTGCCAGAAGTCTTGCGAGCGCTTGGCGAGGCGCTTGTAGCGAATGACGTCGAGGGCCTTGACGATGATCACGATCCAGGACGCGAGCGACATGCCGATCAACAGCACCGCCACGGCCTTGGTGACGAAATCGCCCTGGTTCCAGACGTTCATCAAGCCAAATTGGGAATCCATACGAAGTTGCTCCAGAGAAAAATTAGTTCAGGACGTAGTTGACGGGGGCGTCGTAAGACATGGCCTGAACCACGCCGTTGACCTTGCCGGGGACGAACCGGCATTTCATGATGTATTCGACGGCGGCCTCGTCGAGGCGATCGAAGCCGCTGGATCTCTTGACTTCCGCGCTCTTGGGCAGGCCGTCGACACCGACCAGCACCCGCACGATGACCTTGCCCTGCTCGCCCAGGCGCTTGCTCATGGCGGGGTAGACCGGCCGCGGATTCTGCAGGTAGTCGGCGTTGCTCGACGGCAGCGACACCGCGGGCGGTGCCGGCGGGGCCGGCGGCGGTGCGGGTGGCATCGGCGGCGCCGGTGGTGTGGGCGGCGCCGGCGGCGTGGCGGGCGGGGGTGGTTCCGGGGTGCCGACCGGCGCCATGGGGGCCGGCGTGGGCTTCGGCTCGCGAATGGCTTGCGGCCGCGGTGGCGGCGGTGCCTTCGTCACCTTGGGTTGGGGCGGCGGCGGGGGCGGTGGAGGCGGGTCGACCTTCGGCGTCGGCGGCTCGACGAACTGGCTCAGGATCTCGACCGGAATCACCACCTCGGCGGCGCGGCGCAGGAGCCCGCTTTGCAGCGCCCAGAGCGCGGCCCCGTGAAAGAGGATGACGCCGCCCGCAATGAGGGCATTGCGGGACAGGCCGAGGAAGGAGGGGGGAGGGGCAAAGCGGTCAGACACGATCAACCATTCGAATGCGGGCACCCTGAAAGGTGCCCCGATTGCAGCAAAACCGCTACGAGGACGCGAGGGGCGTCGCTTGCGTTACTTGCGAAAAATCCACCAGACCGAACCTGCGACCAGGATCAGGCTGCCGCCGAGTGCCGAGACGAGTTCCATGCCTTGCTTTCCTTGATGGAGTTGGCAAGCTGGATCGCCCTCGCACCCGTTTCGCAGTTGAGTGCGGCGACCGGGTGAGACGCGCTGCATTGCGCGACGATATCGCGCGCACAGCCTTCACATTGGCCACATTGGGTGGCCACGCCGAGTTCGAACTGGACTTCGTCGAAAGTCATGCCGGCGCGCACGTGGCGTGCGATTTCGCGGTCGGAGACTCGGCGGCAGACGCAAACGATCATGGCGGTGAAAGCGGCAGTTAGCTGGCTGTTGGAAGTGATTGATTATAAATAAGAATCCATCGCATTTGCAATAACCAGATGTTACGAACCGCCCAACGAATCGGGCCCGAGCGGAATTTCGCCCCTTCAGACTTCCGACCAGAGCCGTAACAGGTTGTGATAGTGGCCGGTCAGTGCCACCGTTTCCTCGCATTCGCCCAGGCGGGTGCGCAATTTCTGGATGTTCTGGTCGAGTTCGAACAGCATGCCGCGCTGCTGGTCGCTGCGCACCATGCTCTGCAGCCAGAAAAACGAGCAGACCCGCGCGCCGCTGGTCACCGGGTGGACGCGATGCAGGCTGCTCGCGGGGTAAAGAATGAGGTCGCCAGCCGGCAGCTTGACCTCGTGCGAGCCGTAGGTGTCGATCACCTCGAGCTCCCCGCCTTCGTATTCCTCCGGCTCGCACAGGAAGAGCGTGCACGACAGGTCGGTGCGCAGCTGTTGCGCGCCGCCTGGCAAGGCGCGCACGGCGCCGTCGACATGCACGCCGTAGTGCTCGCCGCCTTCGTAGCGGTTGAAAAGCGGCGGCACGAAGCGCAGCGGCAGCGCCGCGGAGAAGAAGAGGGCGTGGCGGGCCAGCGCGGCCAGCACGGCGCTGCCGAGTTCGCGGCCGATCTGCGATTGCTCGGGCAACTGGCGATTGCGCTTCACCTGCGCGCCCTGGTCGCCCACCGTCTCGCGGCCGTCGGTCCAGTTCGTCGCATCGAGCGCCGCGCGCATGTCGCGCACCTGGGCAGGACTCAGCACGTCAGGCACATGCAGCATCATTTTTCAGCAACTCCACAAATAGGAAGCCTTGGCGGACCCGCCTCGGCTCGAGTTTCGCAAATTCAAAGGTTCGGGCTCCCGTCGCCGCCGCGCAACCCGGCGGGGCGACCGGGCTCAATAGACGTCGCGCCGGTAGCGCCCGCTGGCCACCAGGTCGCTCACGAGTGCCTCGCCGGCGACTTGCCGCAAGGCGCCATCCACGCCCGAGGCCATGCCCTGCAGGCTTCCGCACACGTAGACCGCCGCGCCGTCTTGCAGCCACCGAAGCAGGGTGTCGGCCGACTGCAGCAGCCGGTGCTGCACGTAAAGGCGTTCTGCCTGGTCGCGCGAGAACACCATGTCGAGCCGCTGCAGCACGCCGTCGGCCTGCCAGGCTTCGATTTCCTCACGGTAGAGGAAGTCGTGCGCCGACTGGCGTTCACCGAACACCAGCCAGTTGTCGTGCCGGCCTGCGGCGGCGCGCGCACGAAGATGCGCCCGCAAGCCGGCCAGCCCGGTGCCGTTGCCGATGAGGATCAAGGGGCGGCCTTCGTTGCCGTCGAGCCGGAACCCGCGGTGGGGGCGCAGCCGCAACGACACGCTGTCGCCGAGCGTGAGGGTGGAGGTGAGCAGCCCGGACGCCGCGCCCAGCGTGCCGTCCGGGTGCTGCTCCTGCCGCACGAGCAACTGCAGTTCGCCGTTGCTGTGCAGCGATGAGATCGAATAGTCGCGCGGATGTGCCGGGTCGCTGGCGATGCCGATCTGCACCAGGTCGCCGGAAGACCACGGCGGCATCGGGCCCGACTGGGGCACCAGCCCGAGGTGGAAGACTGGCGCGCCGGCGCTGCCCGGATTGAGCAGCTCGCGCTTGAGCAGCCGCCAGGGTGCGAACGTCGCCTCCGCGGTGGTGCCGGCCTCGCCGCCCCATTGCGCGTGCCAGGCGGCCAGTGACGCCGGGTCGCTGTTGTCGACATCGATGCGCTCGAATTCGCGCGTGGCGCCGGCCGCATGCAGCCATTCGTCGAGCGCGCGGCCGAAGCCGCAGAAGTTGGCGTACTGGCGGTCGCCCAGCGCCAGCACGGCGTAGCGCAAGGCAGCCAATGCGGGCGGCGATGCCATCACGCGTTCGGCGAACACGCTTGCGCCGTCGGGTGCATCGCCTTCGCCATAGGTGCTGGCGATGAAGAGCGCCCGGTTCGCGGCAGCCAATGCCGGTGCGTCGAGCGCGTTCAGTTCCATCACGCGCGCCGGCGTGCCAGCGGCGCTCAGCTGGCGCGCGGTCTGCCAGGCGATGGCTTCGGCCTGCCCGGTCTGGCTGGCGAACAGCACGAGGACCGGTGCCTTGTCGGTGCTGCTGCCGCTGTTGTCGCTGCTGCCGGCGAGCGCCGCGGCGTCGCGCGCGGCAGCGATTTTTCGCTTCTGCTCGCGCAGGTAGATCGATGCGCACAGCGCCGTGTACGCCACCACCGTGGAGCCCGCGCCCAGCGCGCGCCATGCCATGTCGCTCATGCCGCTGTCGCTGGCGGCCAGGCGGGCGTGGTGCGCACGACGGGCGGCGACGCGTCGCCATGGCTCAAGAACAGCGCCGCGATGCCGTGCCGTTCGGCGAAGCTGAAACCTTCGTCCGGCCCGAGCACCGTCAGCACCGTGGCCAAGGCATCGGCCTGCATGCATTCCGCATGCAGCACGGTGACGCTGGCGAGCGCATGCGCGGCCGGTTCGCCGGTGCGTGGATCGATGGTGTGCGACCAGCTGCGTCCTGCATCCGTGCGCGTGTGCCAACGGTCGCCCGAGGTGGCGACGGCCAGGTCGGCGAGCGCAATGCGGCGCGCTGCGTCCGCTTCGCCTTCGACGAGCACCCGCCACGGCTGGCCGTCCGGACGCCGCCCGATGCCGCGCAATTCACCGCCGATTTCGAACAGCAGGTCAGTCAGGCCCAGCGCGCGCAGCGCATCCACGCCATGGTCCACGGCGAAGCCCTTGGCGATGCCCGACAGGTCGAGCGTGAAGCCGCCGGGTTGCGTCAAGGTGCCTTGGTCTGCGTCGAATGCCAGCCGCTGCCAGCCGACGTGCGCGCGGGCTTCGGCCAGCGCATCGCCATCGGGCAGGCCGTCTTGCCGGGCTTCGGGGCCGAAGCCCCAGCAGGCGACCAGCGGACCGACGGTCGGGTCGATCGCGCCACCGCTGGCCGCATGCCAGCGCGAAGCGCAACGCATCACCTCGGCGAATTCGGCGGGCAGCGCGTGGCGCGACCCGGCAGGTGCGCGGTTGAACCGGCCGATGTCCGAGTCCGGCTCCCAGTGGCTCATCTGCGCGATCACGCGGCCCAGCGCCGCGTCGACCGCGTCGCGCACCTCGGCCAGCGGCCGCATGCGTGGGTTGTCGAAGCGCAGCGACCATGTCGTGCCCATCGTCTGGCCGCCAAGCTGCTGCAGCGTGGCGGGATCGGCGGGGCGCGGGACGGCCGCGTTGGCGTAGCCGCCCGCGCGCCAGGTGCTGAACGAAATGCCCAAGGTGGCTTGCTGCCGTGTCAGGGCATCACTTCAAGGGTGGCCGCGTAGCTCAGGCGGCGCTCCTTGGCTTGCGGCACCGTGGTCTTGCCGTCCTTGGTGCTGGCGTCGAGCCAGTACATGCCCGCGGCCGGCCAGGTCACGCTGAACTGTCCCTTGTCGTCGGTCTTGAGCTTGAGCTCCTCGAGCTTGTCGCGGTACTGCGTGTTGCCGGCCGTGACGGTCACTTCGAGGTCCTTGGCGGGCTGGCCGTCCAGGAGCAGCGTGAAGGTGGCCTTCTCGCCCTTGGCGAGGTCGGTGGGGCTGCCGGTGGTGATGAGCTCCAGGCCCTGGCCGATCGGCTTGAGCGCCGAGGGCTTGCCGACCGTCACGAAGGTCTCGATGCGGCCGGACGACTGCGTGATCGCCACGTCCTGCGCGTCCGCCGGAATTTCCTTGCCGATGGTCTCGGCCGAGCCGCGCGCGCGCTTGTTCTGCCCGGTGGCCTTGTCCTTCCAGCTCGCGAAGGCGCCCGCGTTGATCACGGCGATGCGGTACGTGCCTTGCTGCGCCACGCTCACGTCGAACACGTTGCGCAGCTTGAGCTTGGCCTCGCTCTCGGGCTTGACGCTGCTGCCGTCGGGCGCGGTGATCTGCAGGCCGTCGAGGCGCAGCGGTGCGTGGTTGGCAACGAACAGGTCGTTCGACACCGCGGCGTCGACGCTCACGGTGTCGGCCTTCGAGAACACGGTGGAAGAGGGCAGCAACCAGGCGTTGTGCGCCTGGGCCAGCGAAGCGGCCGACAGGGCGATGGCGATGGCGGCGGCGCGCAGGGGAAAGTGGGTCATGGCAGGTCCTTGAATGAACGGGGGCGGTTGGGCAGTCAGGCGGCAGTCGAAGGGTCGATGCGCATCAGGGCTTGAGTTCGAGCTTGATCTCGCCCAGCTCTTCCTTGCCCGCGGCCGTCGGTTGCGCCGCGGCCGTGGGCGGCCACTGGAAGGGGATGCTCACGACCTCGCGGCCGCCGACTTCGCGCGCGGCCTCCACCACGAGCTTGTAGGCGCCCGGTGCGAGCTTGGGCATGGCGCCCGTGCCTTCGGTGAAGCTCAGCTGGTGCTTGCCGGCGGGTTTGGTCGCGCCCGTCACGCCGTCGACCGGCACGGCGAGCTCGCGGCCGCCGCGGCGCCACCACTGGCGCAGGTCCTTGAGCCACTTGGTGCCTTCACCTTCGGGGTTGTTGGTCTTGGTGCGCACGTCGTACCAGACGGCCAGCGTGCCGGCCACCGAGTTGTCGGCGCGTTCGATCCAGGCGGCCACGTAGGGGCGGTGGTACTCCGAGACGTTCAGCCGCGGGATCTCGACGTTGACGGCCAGGCCGGCCGCGAAGGCCGGGGCTGCGAACAGCGCCGACATGGCGAGCGGCGCAAGGGAATAGCGAACGTGCACGGAAACCTCTTTTCCTGAATCGAAGAACCAACGGATCAATGAATGAACAGCAGCGCGAGCAGCACCGGCACCACCAGCCCCATGCCGACCATCGGCCAGGTGAAGGGGCGGTTGCCCGCGTGCATCTTGAGAATGAACAGGCCGGTGAGCGAGAAGACCAGCGCGGCGCCCGCGAAGATGTCGATGAACCAGCTCCACGCGGCGCCGGTGTTGCGGCCCTTGTGGAGGTCGTTGAAGTAGGAGAGCCAGCCGCGGTCGGTGCGCTCGTATTCGATCTCGCCGTCGGCCAGGCTCAGGCGCAGCCAGGCGTCGCCGCCGGGGCGGGGGAGCGAGAGATAGATTTCGTCGTCGGACCACTCGGCGTCGCGCCCGGCGGTGCCGACGTCCCATTGCTTGTGCACCCAGGCCTGCAGTTCGGCGGGGAGGGGGGCCTTGCCCTTCAGCGCCTTGGCGGCGGGCAGTTGCTTTTCGAGCTGTGTGCGAAGCGGTTCGCCGATGGCGCCATTCAGCTTCGTGATGGCCGGCTTGGCCTCGATCTGCCCCGCGTGATTGAGCGTGAAGCCGGTCACGCTGAACAGGATCATGCCGATCAGGCAGATCGCCGAGCTGACCCAATGCCATTCGTGCAGGGTCTTGAGCCAGTAGGCGCGGCGGCGGTTGTCGGAGCGGGCAGCAGTCATTGGAGGCGCGGATTTTATCCGGTCAAATGAGAATGAATGTTATTCGTGGCTGGTTAAGTTACGTAAAGCAATAAAAAACGGGACCGAAGTCCCGTTGGATGGCAAGCGCAGGGCCTGGCTTACGCGATCTCGCCCATCTGCGACTGCAGGTAGTTCTGCAGGCCGACGTGGCCGATCAGGTCGATCTGGGTTTCCAGGAAGTCGATGTGCTCTTCCGTGTCGTCCAGGATCTTTTGCAGCAGGTCGCGCGAGACATAGTCGCGCACCGATTCGCAATGCGCGATGCCGGCCTTGATGGTGGCTTGCGCGCCGGTTTCGGCGCCGAGGTCGCAGCTCAGAAGCTCGGGCACGTCTTCGCCGATGTTCAGCTTGCCCAGGTCCTGCAGGTTCGGCAGGCCGTCGAGCATGAAGATGCGGTCCATGAGCCAGTCGGCGTGCTTCATTTCGCCGATCGATTCCTCGTATTCCTTCTTCGCCAGCTTGTCGAAGCCCCAGTGCTTGAGCATGCGGTAGTGCAGGAAGTACTGGTTGATTGCGGTCAGCTCGTTCTTGAGCTGCGCCTGCAGATGTTCGATGACCTTGGGGTCGCCCTTCATGATCGTTTTCCTTGTTCTGAAAGAGGGGATTGTCCGGGGGCTCGCAGGGCCCGCGCAAGCATTCCCCTGCGCAGCCGGTCTGCATGCGTACGAGGGTGATAGGCGTTCGTATTCGGGCAAGCCGCGAAGGCATCGGCGCCTTTGTTTTTCATAGGCCGCACCGATGCAATCGATAGTTCATTGCTATCAAAATGTCTTATTTGGTAGCTATACTCATGGCTCGCACTTATTTTTGTCCACCCGCAGCATCCAAGGAATCACCATGTCCCTGATCAACACCCAAGTCCAGCCCTTCAAGACCCAGGCCTACCTCAACGGCAAGTTCATCGATGTGTCCGACGAGACGCTCAAGGGCAAATGGTCCGTGCTGATCTTCATGCCCGCGGCCTTCACCTTCAACTGCCCGACCGAAGTCGAAGACGCGGCCGACAACTACCCCGAGTTCCAGAAGCTGGGTGCCGAGGTCTACATCGTGACCACCGACACGCACTTCTCGCACAAGGTCTGGCACGACACCTCGCCGGCCGTCGGCAAGGCCAAGTTCCCGCTGGTGGGCGACCCGACCCACACGCTGACCAACGCTTTCGGCGTGCACATCCCTGAAGAAGGCCTGGCGCTGCGCGGCACCTTCGTGATCAACCCCGACGGCATCATCAAGACCGCCGAAGTGCACTCCAACGAAATCGCCCGCGACGTCAAGGAAACCCTGCGCAAGCTCAAGGCAGCGGTCTACACCGCCGCCCACCCGAACGAAGTCTGCCCCGCAAAGTGGAATGATGGCGACAAGACCATCGCTCCGTCGTTCGACCTCGTCGGCAAGATCTAAGCAGCGCCCCGCGCGAAAGCCCGGGCGCTCACGAGGCCCCCGGGCTTTTTTGTCCCCAGTTGATAGTTTTCAGTTATCGAAAGAGAGTCCCTCATGCTCGACGCCAACACCAAAGCCCAATTGAAGAGTTACCTCGACCGCGCCACGCAGCCGATCGAGATCGTCGCCTCGCTCGACGACAGCAAGGCCTCGGGCGAGGTGCTGTCGCTGCTGAAGGACGTGGCCGAATCATCTGCGCTGGTCAAGCTGACCGAAAGCCGCGACGACAACCACCGCAAGCCCTCGTTCTCGGTCAACCGCCCGAGCGAAAACCACGGCCCGCGCTTTGCCGGCCTGCCGATGGGCCATGAATTCACGTCGCTGATCCTTGCGTTGCTGCAGATCGGCGGCTATCCCCCGAAGGTCGAGCAGGTTGTGCTCGACCAGATCAAGGCGCTCGACGGCGACTTCGAGTTCGAGATCTACGTCTCGCTCACCTGCCACAACTGCCCCGACGTGGTCCAGGCGCTGAACCTGATGGCGGTGCAGAACCCGCGCATCCGCACCACCATGATCGAAGGCGGCACCTTCCAGGACGAAGTGAAGGAACGCCAGGTCATGGCCGTGCCCACCGTGTTCCTGAACGGCACCGAGTTCGGCCAGGGCCGCATGAGCCTCGAGGAGATCCTCGCCAAGCTCGACAACAGCGGCGTCGAGCGTGAAGCCAAGAAGATCGCCGGCAAGGACCCGTTCGACGTGCTGATCGTCGGCGGCGGTCCCGCGGGCGCCGCAGCTGCCGTGTATGCCGCACGCAAGGGCATCCGCACCGGCGTGGCTTCGGAGCGCTTTGGCGGCCAGGTGCTGGACACCATGGGCATCGAGAACTTCATTTCGATCAAGGAAACCGAAGGACCGAAGTTCGCCCATGCGCTCGAAGAGCACGTGCGCGACTACGAGGTCGACATCATGAACCTGCAGCGCGCCAAGGCCCTCGTGCCGAATGCGGGGCCGGGCAGCGACCTGATCGAAGTGCAGCTCGAAAGCGGCGCCTCGCTCAAGAGCAAGACCGTCATCATCTCGACCGGCGCGCGCTGGCGGAACATCAACGTGCCCGGCGAGCACGAGTTCAAGAACAAGGGCGTGGCGTACTGCCCGCACTGCGACGGACCGCTGTTCAAGGGCAAGCGCGTCGCGGTGGTCGGCGGCGGCAACTCGGGCGTCGAAGCGGCAATCGACCTGGCCGGCATCGTGGGCCATGTCACGCTGATCGAGTTCGACACGCAGTTGCGTGCCGACGCCGTGCTGCAGCGCAAGCTGCGCAGCCTGAAGAACGTCGACATCTTCACCAACGCGCAGACCACCGAGATCACCGGCGACCAGAAGGTCAACGGCCTGGTCTACAAGGACCGCGCAACGGGCGAGTTGAAGAAGGTCGAGCTCGAGGGCGTGTTCATCCAGATCGGCCTGGTGCCCAACACCGACTGGCTCAAGGGCACGGTGGAGCTGTCGAAGCACGGCGAGATCGTCGTGGACGCGCGCGGCCAGACCTCGGTGCCTGGCGTGTTCGCGGCGGGTGACGCCACCACCGTGCCGTTCAAGCAGATCATCATCGCGGCCGGCGACGGCGCGAAGGCGGCGCTCGGTGCGTTCGACCACCTGATCCGCACATCGGCCCCGGCGTAAGTAAGCCTAAAGTTGCTCAGTTGAGAATTATTCTCATACAATAAAAGGCTTGGGCCGAACCCGTTTCCGGTCCCTCACCGCCAGCCAGGTCGGCCCGCGCAGACGCCTGCGCCCGAAGGTCCAGCAAGCAGTTTTTCAACTGTTTCCTGGACCTTTTTCGTGGCCACCAAAAACACCCCTTGTGCTGCTGTTCGCGCTGCCGTTCGCCCTGGTTTTCGCCTTGCCCTCCTGCCGTGCCTGATCGCCTCCGGGCTCGGCCTCGCGGCCCCCTCGTGGGCCCAGCGCGTCGCGGCGCTCAATGAAGTGGTGGTGAGCGGTTCGCGCTCCGAGCAGGCGAGGGACGACCTCGCGGTGAGCACCGAAGTCATCGGCCGCGACGACATCGAGTCCAGGCAGATCACCGACATCCGCGACGCCGTGCGCGACCTGCCCAACGTGTCGGTCAAGCGCGCCCCCGCGCGCTTCGGCCTGGCGCAGGGCAACACCGGGCGCGACGGCAACGCCGGCTTCAACATCCGCGGCCTCGACGGCAATCGCGTGCTGATGCTGACCGACGGCATCCGCACGC
Source organism: Variovorax sp. OK212 (assembly GCF_900112425.1). GTDB lineage: Bacteria > Pseudomonadota > Gammaproteobacteria > Burkholderiales > Burkholderiaceae_C > Variovorax. The sequence goes on from NZ_FOLP01000001.1 coordinate 1,391,620, forward strand.
CGCGCAGCTATGTGTTCAGCGCCAACGCGTTCGGGCGCGACTACTTCGACCTCAGCCTGGTCGAGCGCATCGAGATCATCAAGGGCCCGGCCTCCGCGCTCTACGGTTCAGACGGCCTTGCGGGCCTGGTCAACTTCATCACGCGCGATCCGTCGTCGTACCTGCGCGACGGCAAGACCTTCGGCGGCAGCGCCAACGTCGGCTACAGCGGCGACGACAACGGCACGCACGGCGGCGTCACGCTCGCGGGCAAGGCCAATGACACGCTGCAGTGGCTCATCTCGGCCAACATGGGCCGCTCCAGCGCGCTGGAGAACATGGGCAGCAACAACGCGGCCAACGTCGAGCGCACCACGCCCAACCCGCAGCGCGACCGCAACAAGGCGTTGCTGGCCAAGGTCACCCTCACGCCCAACGCCGACCAGCGCCACGGCTTCACCTTCGAGCACGTCGACAAGACGGCCCGCTACGACCTGCTGTCGGGCGTCGCCAAGCCGCCTTATGCTTCCACCTCGGTCGTCGGCCTGAACGCGAAGACCGACCTGCAGCGCGACCGCTTCACCTACGACGGCCGCCTGCGCCTGAACTCCGTCATGGCCGACAGCCTGCTGGCCGTGGTGAGCTACCAGAAGGCAAAGTCGCGCGAGTTCATCTACGAAGACCGCTACACCGCCGCCGACCGCACGCGCGACGTCACCTACGACGAGAGCACCTGGCAGCTCGGCCTGCAGGCCGACAAGATGGTGCGCATGGGGCCGGACATGGGAGGGTGGGCCCAGAAGATCACCTACGGCTTCGACTACACGCGCACCAACGTCGAGAACCTGCAGACCGGGCTGGTGCCGCCGGCCGGCGAGAGCTATCCGCTCAAGCGCTTCCCCGACACGCGCGAGAGCTCGTCCGCCTTCTACGTGCAGGACGAGTTCATCCACGACCGCTGGAGCATCACGCCCGGCATTCGCTTCGACCACTTCTCGCTCGATGCGAAGCAGGCCGGCTTCGGCGCGCAGGCCGTGTCGCTGTCGGGCTCCGCGGTGTCGCCCAAGCTGGGCGTGCTGTTTCGCGCCACGCCGCAATGGAGCGTGTACGGCAACTACGCCTCGGGCTTCAAGGCGCCCAACGCGTTCCAGGTGAACAACTTCTTCGAGAACGTGATCTCGGGCTACAAGACCATTCCCAACCCGAACCTCAAGCCCGAGAAGAGCCAGAACATCGAGCTGGGCCTGCGCGTGCGCACCGGCATCCTGAGCTTCGACGTGGCCGCCTTCACCGGCGACTACAAGGACCTGATCGAGAACGACCGCCAGGTGGGCGGCGTGTTCGGCTCGCGCACCAATCCGGCGACTTTCCAGTCGGTGAACATCGGCCGCGCGCGCATCAGCGGCTTCGAGATCAAGGGCGAGCTCGACTTCACCGACAACGGCAACGGTTTTTCCGTGCCCTTCGCCTACGGCCAGACGCGCGGGCGCGACCGCACCAACAACCGGCCGCTGAATTCGATCGATCCGAGCAAGGCCAGCGTGGGCATCAAGTACCAGGCGCCGGTGTGGAACGTGAGCCTGAGCGCGGTGAACCACGCGCGCAAGAAATGGTCCGACATCGACGCCACCGAAGTCACGGCCGGCACCCAGTTCCAGACGCCCGCGGCCACCACCTTCGACCTGGGCGCGCAGTGGCGCATCCGCAAGGACCTGCGCCTGAACGCCTCGGTCACCAACCTCACCAACAAGCGCTACTGGATGTGGAGCGACGTGCGCGGCCTGGCCTCGACCTCGACCGTCCGCGACGCCTACACCCAGCCGGGGCGCAGCTTCAACGTGTCGCTCGTGGCGGACTTCTGACCCCGGCGAACCGCCGATTGCACACCAAGGAAAACCGATGAACGCCCAAGACATCCGAGACCGATTCGCCGCATTGCGCGCCAAGGGCATGCGCCACAAGGACGCCGCCGCGGCCATGGGCCTGTCCGAGGGCGCGGCCGCGGCCGCGCACACCGGCACGCATGACAAGGCCTTGCGCGCCACGCGGCTGCGCGGCCCCTGGGTCGAACTGCTGCAGGCGCTGGAGCTGTGCGGCCCCGTGCTCGCGCTCACGCGCAACGAGACCACGGTGCACGAGAAGACCGGGGTCTACGAGAAGGTCTCGGGCAGCGGCGCGATGGGCATCGCGCTGGGCGAGGCCATCGACCTGCGCCTGTTCTTCAGCCGCTGGCATGCGGGCTTCGCGGTGAGCGAGGCGGCAGCCAACCCGGGCGTGCTACCGTCGCTGAGCCTGCAGTTCTTCAACGCGCAGGGCGTGGCCGTGCACAAGATCTTCGTGCGCGACGCCACCGACCGCGATGCGTTCCAGTCGGTCATCGACACCTACACCGCGACCGGCGAAGAAGCCGGGCCCGTGGCGTTCGTCGCAGCGCAGGACAAGGCCGCGCCGCGCGAGGACGGCGCCGTCGATGCCGCGGGTCTCGCCGAGGCCTGGCGCGGCATGAAGGACACGCACGAGTTCTTCGGCCTGCTCAACAAGTTCAACGTGGAGCGCCAGCAGAGCTTTCGCCTGACCGAGGGCGAGTTCACGCAGCGCGCCGAGCTCGGCGCCATCCGCGCGCTGCTGCAGGAAGCCTCGTTCGACGGCACGCCGATCATGGTGTTCGTCGGCAGCCCGGGCTGCATCCAGATCCACTCCGGCCCCGTGGTGCGCATCGAGCCGATGGAGATGCGCGGCGCCGACGAGAACGCACCGCCGATCCGCTGGCTCAACGTGCTCGACCCGGGCTTCAACCTGCACCTGCGCGAAGACCGCATCGCCAGCGTGTGGATCGTCGAGAAGCCGACCAGCGACGGCGTCGTCACCTCGGTCGAAGCCTTCGACCATACCGGCGAGCTGATGGCCATGTTCTTCGGCGCGCGCAAGCCCGGCACGCCGGAGCTGGAGCCGTGGCGCCACATCGTGCGCGAGCTGCCGCGCCTTCAATCCACCACACCCGCGCCATGACCGCCTTTCACCACATCGCCCGCCGCCTGCCGCAACGCCGCGACGTGCTGCGCCTGATCGGCGCCTCGTCGCTCGGCGCCGCCGCGCTGCCGCTGTTCGCGCAGGACGCGAAGCTGCCGAAGCTCGTGACCGTCAGCGGCGCGATCACCGAGGTGGTCTACCTGCTGGGCGCCGAAGGGCAACTGGTCGGCACAGACACCACCAGCCTGTACCCGGCCGCCGCGCGCGCCACGCCCAAGGTGGGCTACATGCGCCAGCTGTCGGCCGAGGGCCTGCTGTCGCTCAAGCCGGACGCGATCATCGCCACCAATGAATCGGGCCCGAGCGTGGTGCTCGACCAGGTTCGCAGCGCGGGCGTGAAGGTCGAGATCATCGAGGCCGACCACAGCTGGGGCGAGGTGCAGCGCAAGGTGCAGGCCGTGGGCCGCGCCGCCGCGCGCGAGGCGCAGGCGCGCGAACTGCAGGCCAGGCTCGACGCCGAGTGGGCCCGGGTGCAGCAGCGCGTGGCCGATTCAAGGGCGCGCAAGGTGCGCACCCCGCGCGTGCTGTTCGTGCTGTCGCACAGCGCCAGCCCGCAGGTGTCGGGCGAGAAGACCGCCGCGCACTCGGTGATCGGTTTCGCGGGCGGCGTGAACGCGCTCGGCGGCTTCCAGGGCTACCGGCCGATGACGGCAGAGGCCATGGCCAGCGCCGCGCCCGACGTCATTCTCACGAGCACGCAAAGCATCGAGGCCCACGGCGGCGTCGACAGGTTCTGGCAACGGCCCGAACTGGCGCTCACGCCGGCCTTCAAAAAGCGCAGCCTGGTCACGCAGGACGCCTTGCTGCTGCTGGGCTTCGGCCCGCGCACGCCGGCGGCCATTGCCGAACTGCACGAGAAGTTCCTGGCAGCGGTGGCATGAGCCAGCGGTTTTCCGCGCGGGCCGTGCTGGGCGGCAGTGCGCTGCTGCTCGTCGCGGTGTTCATTCTGGGCGCGGTGTCGGGCGCCTATGCCATCAGCCTGCCGCAACTGTGGAAGGTGCTGATGACGCTGGGCCACGGCGCCGACAAGTCGCCCGAGCACCTGGTGTTTCTCAACATCCGCCTGCCGCGCCTGGTGCTCGGCGTGGCGGCGGGCGCGGGGCTCGGCATGGCGGGCACGCTGATGCAGGGGCTGTTTCGCAACCCGCTGGCCGACCCTGGCCTGGTGGGCATCAGCAGCGGTGCCGCGTTGGCCGCGGGCGTGACCATCATCCTGGGCGCGACGCTGTGGCCTTCGCTGCCGCGCACGCTCGGCAGCTGGACGCTGGTGCTCATGGCCTTCGGCGGCGGGCTCTCGGTGACCTTGCTGATCTACAGCCTCTCGCGCAGCGAGGGCGGCACGCGCATGGCGCTGATGCTGCTGGCCGGCATCGCGGTCAATGCGCTGGCGGGCGCGGGGCTCGGCTTTCTCAGCGTGATGGCGACCGACGAGCAACTGCGCAGCCTGCAGTTCTGGCTGCTCGGCAGCCTGGGCGGGGCGCGCTGGAGCGCGGTGCTGCTGGTGGCCGCGGCGGTGCTGCTGGCTTGCCTGGCCGCGCGATCGCTGGCCGCGCCGCTGAACGCCATTGCGCTGGGCGAGGCGCAGGCGGCGCTGCTCGGCGTGGACGTCGAACGCATCAAGCGCCGCGCCATCGTCGTCACGGCCGTGGCCGTGGGGGCGGTGACGGCGACGACCGGGATCATCGGTTTCATCGGGCTGATCGCGCCGCACTGGGTGCGCATGGTCGCCGGGCCCGATCACCGCGTGGTGCTGCCGGCCTCGGCGCTGCTGGGCGCCGCGCTGGTGCTCGCGGCCGACACGGTGGCGCGCACGGCGATGGCGCCGGTCGAGCTGCCGCTGGGCGTGCTCACGGCGTTCATCGGCGTGCCGATGTTTCTCTGGATGCTGCGGCGGTTCAAGGGGCGCATATGACGACGCAATCAGGTTCGCCTCGCGATGCGACGGCGCTGTCGTGTGCCGATGTCGAGGTGCGCATCGGCGAGAAGACGCTGCTCGTCGGTGCCTCCATTGCGCTGGCCGCGGGCAAGGTGACGGCCATCCTCGGGCCGAACGGGGCCGGCAAGTCGACGCTGCTGTCGGTGCTGGCCGGCCAGCGCGCGCCGACGCAGGGCAGGGTGACGCTCGACGGCCGGCCGCTCCAGGCGCACGGCATGCCGGCACTGGCGCTGCGCCGGGCGCTGATGCCGCAGGAAAGCGCGGTCGCCTTCGACTTCACCGCGCAGGAGATCGTGGTGCTGGGCCGCTACCCGCACCGCCGGGCGCCGGGGTGCGACGAGGACGCGATCGTCGAGGAGGCCATGGCGCTCACCGACGTTTCGGCGCTGGCGGGGCGCGTTCTCAACACGCTGTCGGGCGGCGAGAAGGCGCGGGCGCACATGGCGCGGGCATTGGCCCAGCTGTGGCATCCGCGGCCCGATGGCGCGAGCCGCTGGCTGCTGCTCGACGAGCCCACCGCGGCGCTGGACCTCGCGCACCAGCATTCGGCCATGCGCCTGCTGCGTGCCTGGGCCGGGCGCGGCGTGGGCGTGGTGGCGGTGCTGCACGACCTGAACCTGGCGCGGCGCTATGCCGACGAGGTGGTGGTGCTGGGCGGCGATGCTGGCGGGCTGATCCGGGGGCCGGCCGCCGAGGTGCTGCAGCCGGCACTGATCGAGCAGGTCTGGCGCACGCCGTGCCAGAGCGTGACCAGCGCGGACGGCACGGCGCAGTATCTTTTTGGATGATTTCGCCGCCGTACACACGCCGTACACACGCCCTACGCACTCCCTACGCACGCCAGTCGTGCGCAGGGCGCTATCTGAACGACAGCAACCTCAGTAGTTGAGCCGCTCGGGCCGCAGCTCCTGCAGGATCGTGGTCGCGATTTCCTCGATCGACTTGGTGGTGGTCGAGAGCCAGCGGATGCCCGCGCGCCGCATCATCGCCTCGGCCTCGCTCACCTCGTGGCGGCAGTTCTCCAGGCTCGCATAGCGCGAATTCGGCCGGCGTTCGTTGCGGATCTCGCTGAGCCGCTCGGGCTGGATGGTCAGGCCGAAGATCTTCTTGCGGTGCGGCATCAGCGCCGGGGGGAGCTGGCGGCGGTCGAAGTCTTCGGGAATCAGCGGGTAGTTGGCGGCCTTCAGGCCGTGCTGCATCGCCAGGTAGAGCGAAGTCGGCGTCTTGCCGCTGCGGCTCACGCCCACCAAGATGACGTCGGCGCCCTGCAGGTCGCGGTTGCTCTGGCCGTCGTCGTGCTGCAGGCTGAAGTCGATCGCGGCAATGCGGTCGTTGTATTCCTTGCTCTTGCTGACGTCGCTGAAGCGGCCGATGCGGTGGTTGGACTTCATGGCCAGCTCGATTTCGAGCGGGCGCACGAAGGTGCCGAACATGTCCAGCAGCATGCCCTTGCAGCCGGTTTCGATCACTTCCAGCACGTCCATGTTGGCCAGCGTGGTGAAGACGATGGGGCGGACCCCCTCGACTTCCGCCGTGTGGTTGATCTGGCGCACCGCCTGGTGGGCCTTGTCGACGGTGTCGGTGAAGGGCAGGCGCACATGGCGCGGCTTCATCTCGAATTGCGCGAGAACCGCGTTGCCGAATGTTTCGGCCGTGATGCCGGTGCCGTCCGATATGAAGAAAACGGTGCGTGTGTGCATGGTCTTGGGTTCTTGCGGCCTTGTCCTGCGGCGCGTGCGGGCCTGCCACGCCTACAATCCGGCCCATTATCGGGAATCCGCTTTCCCAACCCCCCAATTCTTTCCATGCACACCGCGACTGCACCCAAAGCAACGACAACGATCGTGCCGCGCCGTCTGCATGCGGCACCGGTTTCAACTTCTGGAGCTTCCCCATGTCTGCACTTTTCGACGCGACCGCCCTGGTCGTACCGTTTGAAAACCTGAGAATGACCGACGTCGAGTCGGTCGGCGGCAAGAACGCCAGCCTCGGCGAGATGATTTCGCAGCTTCCCCAGGGCGTGCGGGTGCCGACCGGTTTCGCGACCACGGCCCACGCATTCCGACAGTTCCTGGCCCATGACGGCCTGGCCGACAAGATCAGCAAGCGCCTGGCCGCGCTCGACACCGAAGACGTGCGCGCGCTGGCCACCGCCGGCGCCGAGATCCGCGCCATGGTCGAAGCCCAGCCTTTCCCCGCTGACCTGCAGAAAGCCATCGGCGAGGCCTTTGCCACGCTGAGCGCCGGCAACCCGGCCGCCTCGTTCGCCGTGCGTTCCTCGGCCACCGCCGAAGACCTGCCCGACGCCTCGTTCGCGGGCCAGCAGGAAACCTTCCTGAACGTGGTCGGCATCGAAGACGTGCTGCACAAGATGAAGGAGGTGTTCGCCTCCCTGTACAACGACCGCGCCATCAGCTACCGCGTGCACAAGGGCTTCGAGCACGACGTGGTCGCGCTGTCGGCCGGCGTGCAGCGCATGGTGCGCTCCGACCTCGGCGCCGCCGGCGTGATGTTCACCATCGACACCGAATCGGGCTTCGAAGACGTGGTGTTCATCACCTCGAGCTACGGCCTGGGTGAAACGGTGGTGCAGGGCGCCGTGAACCCCGACGAGTTCTATGTGCACAAGCCGACCCTGAAGGCCGGCAAGAAGGCCGTGATCCGCCGCAACCTCGGTTCCAAGCTGATCCAGATGGAATTCGCCACGCCCGAAGAGAAGAAGGCGAGCGGCAAGCTGGTGAAGACCACCGACGTCAAGGCCGAGCAGCGCAACCGCTACTCGCTGAGCGACGCCGACGTCGAGCAGCTCGCCAGGTACGCGCTGGTGATCGAGGACCACTACGGCCGCCCGATGGACATCGAGTGGGGCAAGGACGGCACCGACGGCCATCTGTACATCCTGCAGGCCCGTCCCGAGACGGTGAAGAGCCAGCAGCAGGGCAAGGCCGAGCAGCGCTACAAGCTGCTGGGCAAGGGCGCCGTGCTGGCCGAGGGTCGTGCCATCGGCCAGAAGATCGGTACCGGCGCCGTGCGCCTGGTGCACAACATCAGCGAAATGGACCAGGTGCAGGCCGGCGACGTGCTCGTCACCGACATGACCGACCCCAACTGGGAACCGGTGATGAAGCGCGCCGCCGCCATCGTCACCAACCGCGGCGGGCGCACCTGCCACGCGGCCATCATCGCGCGCGAACTCGGCATTCCGGCCGTGGTCGGCTGCGGCGACGCCACCGACCTGCTGAAGGACGGCACGCTCGTCACCGTGAGCTGCGCGGAAGGCGACACCGGCTTCATCTACGACGGCCTGCTCGAGACCGAAGTGACCGAAGTGCAGCGCGGCGTGATGCCCGAGATCGACCTGAAGATCATGATGAACGTGGGCAACCCGCAGCTCGCCTTCGACTTCGCGCAGCTGCCGAACCACGGCGTGGGCCTGGCCCGCCTGGAGTTCATCATCAACAACAACATCGGCGTGCACCCGAAGGCCATCCTCGACTATCCGAACGTCGACAACGACCTGAAGAAGGCCGTGGAGTCGGTGGCCCGCGGCCATGCGTCGCCGCGCGCGTTCTACGTCGACAAGGTCGCCGAAGGCATTGCGACCATCGCCGCCGCGTTCTGGCCCAAGCCCGTGATCGTGCGCCTGTCGGACTTCAAGTCGAACGAGTACCGCAAGCTGATCGGCGGCAGCCGCTACGAGCCGGAAGAAGAAAACCCGATGCTGGGCTTCCGTGGCGCCGCGCGCTACCTGAGCGCCGACTTCGGCGAGGCCTTTGCCATGGAATGCGAGGCGCTCAAGCGCGTGCGCAACGACATGGGCCTGACCAACGTGCAGATCATGGTGCCCTTCGTGCGCACGCTGGGCCAGGCCGAGCGCGTGACCGGCCTGCTGGGCGAGCACGGCCTGAAGCGCGGCGAGAACGAGCTCAAGCTGATCATGATGTGCGAGGTGCCGAGCAACGCCATCCTGGCGGACGAGTTCCTGCAGTTCTTCGACGGCTTCTCGATCGGTTCGAACGATCTGACCCAGCTCACGCTGGGCCTGGACCGCGATTCGGGTCTCGAGCTGCTGGCGGCGGACTTCGACGAGCGCGACCCCGCCGTGAAGGCCATGCTGAGCCGCGCCATCAAGGCCTGCAAGTCGCAGGGCAAGTACGTCGGCATCTGCGGCCAGGGCCCCAGCGACCACCCGGACTTCGCGCTGTGGCTGGCGGAGCAGGGCATCGAGTCGATCTCGCTGAACCCCGACAGCGTGATCGACACCTGGCAGCAACTGGCCAATCGCTGAGCCGGAAAAGCAGGAAAAGCCGGAAGACCTGGAAAAACGGCGAGCCCGCGCGCCCGCCGCGCGACGCACTGCGGGAATCCCCATGGAGGGATTTCCCGTGTCAGCTTGGTGTCATTGAAACAAAATGCGTTTCCGGTGTCAGACTTGTGTCTTAACGGGGCGCATCCCGGCAGCTCGCGGGGGACACCAGCATGATTCTTGTCAAGACAGACGTCGGCCATCAGGTCCTCAAGGACCGCTCGGTGCCGCTCACGCCGCGCCAGCGCTCGGCGTTCATCCTGTTCGACGGCAAGCGCTCGGTCGATGACGTGGTCGCCGCGGGCATGGGCATCACCGCGGAAGACATCGAGCAGATGGTCGAACTGGGCGTGCTGGCGCCGATGGGCGGCAAGCCTGTAGCCGCGCCGGTCGCGCCCGTTCCCGAGATTCCGAAGCCTGCCGCACCCGCGGTCGCATCCGCGCCTGCACCTGCAGCCGCGGGGACAGCGGGTGGTTCGGGCCGCAGCAAGCAGCAGCGCTACAAGGACGCCTACCCGATCGCCACGCAGCTCACGGGCAGCCTTGGCCTGATGGGCTTTCGGCTCAACCTGCAGGTCGAGGGCACCACCAGCTACGAAGACCTCGCGGCGCTGGCGCCGAAGATCCGGGCCGCCGTCGGGCCGGAGAAGGCCGCGGCGCTGGACAGGGCGCTCAACGACTGAGCACCCTTGCCGGGATGGCAAATCCAGGGCTATAATCGCCGGCTTTGCCTTGCCACACTGCGCCAGACGCTGCAGGTGGCTTTTCCCTCTTCTTCGGAAGAATCCACAAGGAGTGCCATGCGTCACTACGAAATCATTTTGCTGATCCACCCGGATCAGAGCGAACAAGTTCCGGCCATGCTGGAGCGCTACAAGGGCCTGATCACGGCCGGCGGCGGCAAGATCCACCGCGTTGAAGACTGGGGCCGCCGTCAGCTGGCATACCAGATCAACAAGCTCAACAAGGCTCACTACCTGTGCGTCAACATCGAAGCTGAACAAGCTGTGATGGGCGAACTGGAACACGCGTTCAAGTTCAACGACGCCGTGCTGCGCCACCTGACCGTTCAGAAGAAGAAGGCCGACACCGGTCCTTCGTCGATGATGAAGACGGTCGAGCGCGAAGAAGCCCGCAAGGCTCAGCAGGCCGAATACGCCGCCAACAACAACTGATGGTGTGAATGCCGCCGCTGCGGCAACAGGGGTCAATCAGCTGCTGCTGAGCGCCTCGGTTGCCGAACTCGGAGTCCTGCGATACACGCCAGCCGGCTTGCCCGCCATCGACCTGAAGCTCGAACACGAGTCGACGCTCCAGGAGGCAGGCAAACCCCGGCAGGTGAAGACGGCCCTCAAGGCCGTTGCCTTCGGCGCCATCGCCGAACGGCTCGCAAGGCAGTCGATGGGAAGTCTCTGGCGTTTCCAGGGTTTTCTCGCCACACCGGGCAACGGCAAGCATCCGGTCCTGCATGTGCAGGACTTCCAGCAAGATTAATTTTTCGAGAGGTCCATCATGGCCACGTTCAAGAAATTCAACAAAGACAAGCGCCCGAAGCGCAACACCCAGTCGCTGCTGTTCAAGCGCAAGCGCTTCTGCCGCTTCACCGTCGCTGGCGTCGAAGAAATCGACTACAAGGACATCGACACGCTGCGTGACTTCATCAGCGAAAACGGCAAGATCATCCCCGCACGCCTGACCGGCACGCGCGCGATCTACCAACGCCAGCTGAACACCGCCATCAAGCGCGCGCGCTTCCTGGCCATGGTGCCGTACAGCGACCAGCACCGCGTCTAAGGAGTCGAGAACATGCAAATCATTCTTCTGGACAAGGTTGTCAACGTCGGTGGTCTGGGCGATATCGTCAAGGTCAAGGACGGCTACGCACGCAACTTCCTGATCCCGACGGGCCTGGCCCGCCGCGCCACCGCTGCCAACAAGGCCGAATTCGAAGCCAAGCGCGCCGAACTCGAAAAGGCTGCGGCCGCCAAGCTGGCCGAGTCGCAAGCCCAAGGCGAAAAGCTCGGTGGCACGACCATCAAGCTGACGCAAAAGGCTGGCGTGGACGGCCGTCTGTTCGGTTCGGTCACCAACGGCGACATCGCCGAAGAGCTGAACAAGCAAGGCTACAAGGTTGTCAAGGCGCAAGTTCGCCTGCCCAACGGCCCGATCAAGGTTGTTGGCGACAGCAGCGTGAGCGTTGCGCTGCACACCGACGTGGTGGTCGACATCAACGTGACGGTCTACGGCGAAACCGCCTGATCGCTCCCAGCGCTTTGTGCGCTGCTGCAGAAGCCGCCCTCGGGCGGCTTTTCTTTTTTTGTGCCCAGGTTTTCCAGCCCGTTGCACTGGAAGATCACCGTTTATTCACAACCTTGTCCACACACGCACGCGCGTGCGCGGCTTAGCATGCAGGGTTGCAAGGGAAGTCCATGTCCGCCGTTTTCTCCTATGCCGACAATGCCCCGTCGGCCGATCGCCAGGTTGCCCAACTCCGCATTCCGCCTCACTCCATCGAGGCCGAGTCGAGCGTGCTCGGCGGCCTGCTGCTCGACAACGGCGCGTGGGACCGCATGGGCGACCTGCTGGTCGACGGCGACTTCTACCGCCACGAACACAAGCTGATCTACGCGGCCATCGGCGGGCTGATCAATGCCAGCAAGCCGGCCGACGTGATCACGGTCTACGAGCAGCTGCAGAACCTCGGCAAGGCCGACGACATCGGCGGACTGGTCTACCTGAACTCGCTGGCGCAGTACGTGCCCAGCGCGAGCAACATCCGGCGCTACGCGGAAATCGTGCGCGAGCGCTCGATCCTGCGCAAGCTCGTCTCCGCCAGCGACGAGATCGCGACCAACGCCTTCAACCCGCAAGGCAAGGCGGTCGACAAGATCCTGGACGAGGCCGAGCAGAAGATCTTCAACATCGGCGAAGAAGGCACGCGGATGAAGCAGGGCTTCCAGAGCATGGACGCCCTGGTGGTCGAGCTGCTCGACCGCGTGACCGAGATGGCCGAGAACCCGAATGACATCACGGGCGTTCGCACCGGCTTCCACGACTTCGACAAGATGACCTCGGGCCTGCAACCCGGCGACATGATCGTGCTGGCCGCGCGTCCGTCGATGGGCAAGACCTCGCTCGCGATCAACATCGCGGAGCACGTGGCGCTCGAAGAGGGGCTGCCGGTGGCGGTGTTCTCCATGGAAATGGGCGCCTCCCAGCTGGCGGTGCGTATCGTGGGCTCCATCGGCCGCATCGACCAGGGCCACCTGCGCACCGGCAAGCTCAGCGACGAAGAGTGGCCGCGGTTGACCGAAGCCATCGAGAAGCTGCGCACGGTGTCGCTGCACATCGACGAGACGCCGGGCCTCTCGACCAGCGAACTTCGCGCCAATGCGCGCCGGCTTGCGCGCCAGTACGGGCGGCTGGGCCTGATCGTGGTCGACTACCTGCAGCTCATGTCGACCAGCAGCTCCGGCGACGAAAACCGCGCCACGGCCGTGGGCGAAATCTCGCGCGGTTTGAAGATGCTGGCCAAGGAACTGAAGTGCCCGGTGATCGCGCTGTCGCAGCTCAGCCGCGGCGTCGAAAGCCGCACCGACAAGCGCCCCATGATGAGCGACTTGCGCGAGTCCGGCGCCATCGAGCAGGACGCGGACATCATCATGTTCATCTACCGCGACGACTACTACAACAAGGAGTCGAAGGAGCCGGGCGTGGCCGAGGTGATCATCAGCAAACACCGTAACGGGCCCACAGGCACCATCAAGCTCGCCTTCCTGAAGCCGATCACCAAGTTCGAGAACCTGGTCGGCTACAGCAACAACGACGAATACTGACCGCGGTCAACGCGGTCAACGCGCTCAGCGCGCTCAGCGCAATCAGCGCAATCAGCGCGGCCCGCCGGCATTCCAGGGCGGTGCGTCGGCGGGGTTCTGCGGCACGACCTTGCCGTGCGTGGTTTCGGCTTTCAACTGCCGCAGCATGTCGGCCAGCGTCTTGCCCGGTTCGTCGCGAAAGCGCTCCACCAGCAGTTCGATCGCATCCATGCGGTCGAGCCTGAAGCCCCTGAAGTCGTTGCGCAGTTCGCACCAGGTCGACAGCGTCCACACCTTCCCCCAGTAGAAGCAGCCGAGCGGCCGCACCGTGCGCTCGCTGGCATCGCCCGACACGTCGCGGTACTGCAGCCGCAGCTTGTTGTGCGACTGCACGGCCTCGCGCAACGTCTGCAGCCTCGCGCGCAGGGTGTGGTCCAGGCCCAGCGCGGGCGCGTACAGGGCCAGCGCTTCGGCCGACACACGCGCCGCCGGCGGCAGCACCGACAGGATCTTGCCCAGCCCTGTCTCGATGTCGCGCGCCAGCGCCGGATCGACCCAGCTTTGCGCGAGCCGCGCCGCTGCCACGAGCGCCGAAGCCTCGTCCTGCGTGAACATCAGCGGCGGCAATTCGAAGCCCGCGCCCAGCCGGTAGCCCACGCCGGCCTCACCCTCGATGGGCACGCCCTGGTGCTGCAGGTCGGCCACGTCGCGGTACACGGTGCGCTCGGACACCTCCAGGCGCTGCGCTAGGAAGGCGGCCGTGGTCAGGCGGCGGCCGCGGATGAGCTGCACGAGCTGGAAGAGGCGGTCGGCGCGGCGCATCAGCGGGTTCCCGTGAGCTTCTTCGCGAAGTCTTCGACGAAGTAGCGCTTGCCGCGCTGCACGACGGCGTGGCCCTCGGCCTCGAGCTTGGACATCTGCGCGTCGATGCCACCGGGGTACTTGGGGTTGAGTTCGCCGCCGATCTTGAGGGTGCGCCAGTAGGGCGTCTGGCGGCCTTGCTGCGCCGGTGCTTCTTCGGCCGCATGCGCGACCATGTGCGCGAAGATCGCCGTGGTCACGGTGCAGCCGATGGTGGCCTCGTGGCGCACCGCAATGTCTTGGCCGATGCCCATCACGGTGACGAGCCGGCCCTCGGGAATGCTGCGCATGGCGGCTTCCACTTCCCGCGGCGACGGCGTGGCGATCGTGCCCTCGCCATGCCTGGGGCGCAAGGCGGCGGGAATCGCCTTGACGCTCGGCAGGTGAGGGTAGCTGGCCAGCCTGTCGTGCCAGCTCTTCTTGAGGCTCATGCAACTCCGATGTGGATCGCCACCTTGTCGGGCCCTTCGTAGGCTTCGAAATCGCTGCGGTAGCGGCGCGCGATTGTCGGGTGCGCCTCGAAATACTGCCAGATGCGCTGCCAGGTGGCGATGACCATCTGCGGCATCTCGCCCTGGCCGGTGAAGACGAGGTAGTCGCCGGCCTCGATGGCCACGCTGCCTTCGCCGCTGGTCACTGCGACGCCGGCCGTCACGTCGAAGGCGCCGTTGGCGTCGGATTCGTAGGCCGAGTACACGCCGAAGATGCGGGTGTCGCCGTTGCGGTGCGGCGTCGACGCGTAGGTCTGTTCACCGAAGAAGCGACCCCACAGCGCACCGAGCCGGGCGGTTGCGGGGATGCTTTCCTCGCGGTTGGTGGTGCGTTCCGTGAGGCCCGCGACGCGGAAGGCGTCGTGGTGTTGGCGGATGGGTTCCATGTGTTCTGTTCTCTTCAAAGTGCCAGTGTCTTCAGGTCGGCCTTCATGGCCTGGGCGATCAGCTTCATGTCGTCGTCGCCGACGTCGAACATGCCGAAGCGGAATTTATAGCCCCACAGCTTCGGGTTCTCGATGAAGGCGAGGCGCTCGATCAACGGCGCGATCGGCGCCTCGTGCGCGCCCGTGTAGGCCACGTCGCGGCGCCACGGGACGAAGCCGTTGCCCATGTCGAACTCGTAGGGCGCGCCAGTTTGCACGATGCCGATCGACACGAAGCTCTGCAGCTTGTCGGTGCCGCTGAACACCGTGGCCGGCGAGTAGTAGACGACACGGTCGCCGCCCGAAATCCGCTTGAGAGGCGCGTGCTTGCCATGGCAGGCCTGCATGAAGCCGAGCGGGCGGTGGTCGCGGCCGCGGCGCGCGTGTTCGGCGCTGGCCACGGCGATCCAGTTGCGCTGCGTCATGGCGGTGGCTCAGTCGAGGGCGTGCAGGCCGACTTCGTTGCCTTCGGTGTCGCGCATGTGGGCGATGAAACCCATGCCGGGCGGCAATGCGGACTTGGGCGCCACGATCTGGCCGCCGGCGGCCTCGATGCGCGCGAGCACGGCGTCGATGCCGGGCATGCAGTCGAGGTAGATGCGGATGCCGGTGCCGGCGCGCGCGCTGGCGCTGGCGCCGGCCTGCAGGGCGCCGCCCGTGGCGGGTTTGTCGTACGGGAAGATGGCCAGCGTCTCGCCGCCGATGTTTTCGCGGCGCAGCTTGCGGCCCAGCACGGTCTCGTAGAAGGCCTGGGCGCGGTCGATGTCGGCGACCGGGATCTCGAACCAGCTGATGACGTTCTGCTTGTACATGGGGACTCTCTTTCGTGTCGGTTGAAGGAGCCCCGATGGTGCGACCCGCCTCCTGACAACGTGTTGTCAGGAGCCTGTCACGGCGGGCGAAAAAAAGCCCGCGATGCTCTTGCGAGCATGCGGGCTTCTTGCAGGTCGAGAACTGGCGAGCGGACGGGTCGGCTGTCCGGCCGTCAGAGCACGTCGCTGGCGAAATCGGCCAGGCGCGAGCGTTCGCCGCGCGCCAGCGTGATGTGCCCGCCGTGCGGCCAGCCCTTGAACTTGTCGACCGCGAAGGTCAGGCCCGAGGAGCCTTCCGTCAGGTACGGCGTATCGATCTGCGCCAGGTTGCCCATGCAGATGATCTTGGTCCCGGGGCCGGCACGGGTGATCAGCGTCTTCATCTGCTTGGGCGTGAGGTTCTGCGCCTCGTCGATGATCACGTACTTGTTGAGGAAGGTGCGCCCGCGCATGAAGTTCATGCTCTTGACCTTGATGCGGCTGCGGATCAGCTCGTTGGTGGCCGCGCGGCCCCACTCGCCGGCACCACCGCCGTCGCCCTTGGCCAGGAACTCGAGGTTGTCGTCGAGCGCGCCCATCCAGGGGCCCATCTTTTCTTCTTCCGTGCCGGGCAGGAAGCCGATGTCCTCGCCCACGCTCACGGTGGCGCGGGTCATGATGATCTCGGTGTAGCGGCGGTCGTCGAGCACCTGCGTGAGGCCGGAGGCCAGCGCCATCAGGGTCTTGCCGGTGCCGGCGGTGCCGGTCAGCGTGACGAAGTCGATCTCGGGGTCCATCAGCAGGTTCATCGCGAAGTTCTGCTCGCGGTTGCGGGTGTTCACGCCCCACACGGCGTTCTTGCCCGAGCTGTAGTCCTTCAGTGTCTTGAGCACCGCGGTCTTGTCGCGGATCTCGGTGACGCGCGCGTACATGCTCGGTTCACCGGGCGCCTCGAAGTACACGAACTGGTTGATGTACAGGTTGGGTACCAGCGGACCGCTGATCCGGTAGAACGTGTTGCTGCCGCTCTGCCAGCTCTCCACGGTCTTGCTCTGGCGGGTCCAGAAGTCGGCCGGCAGTGCCAGCGAACCCGCGTAGAGCAGGTCGCCGTCTTCCAGCGTCTTGTCGTTCTGGTAGTCGTCGGCGGCCAGGCCCAGCGCGCGCGCCTTGACGCGCATGTTGATGTCCTTGGACACCAGCACCACTTCCTGCCTGGGCTTGCCGGGCTTGTCGGTGGCGTACTCGTCGCGCAGTGCCTGCACCACGCCCAGGATCTGGTTGTCGGCCTTGCCCTGCGGCAGGCTGACCGGCAGCGAGTAGTCGAGCGGGGCGGTCTGGAAGAACAGCCTGCCGCCGGCCTCGCGGTGGCCGGTGGTGTCGAGCTTCAGGCCCTTGTCGATGTCGGCGTCCTGCGCACCGGCCAGCGCGTCGAGCGTGCGGCTGGTCTGGCGGCCGTTGCGCGCGACTTCGGTGGTGCCCTTCTTGTGGCCGTCGAGTTCTTCCAGCACGATCATCGGCAGGAAGATGTCGTGCTCCTCGAAGCGGAACAGGCACATCGGGTCGTGCAGCAGCACGTTGGTGTCGAGCACGAACAGCTTGGCCGGTCCGGTGGACTTGCTGCGCTTGGTGCGGGCCGGGGCCTGCGGTGCGGCCACCGGGGCAGGGGCGGGCGCGGCCGGGGAGACCGTGGGCACGCGCGTCTCGACCTGGATGGCCACGGGCTGCTGCGGCGCGCTCACCGGCACGGGAGCGGGTGTGGACGCGGGCACGGGCACGGGCACCGGTTTGGCCTTGGCCTTGGCCCGGCGCGACGGACGGGCGGTTTCGCCGCCGCCTTCGGCGCCGAGGTTGTCGAACAGTTCCAGCGGCTGCGGGCCGCGCGAACCGGCATCGTCAGCACGTTCTTCGCCGGACCGGCGCGAGCCCCTGTGCGAGGACCGGGCGGGCGCGTCGATCGCGTCCGGCGAGAGCAATGCAGCGCGTTTCGTGGGGGCGGGAGGCAATGGCATGTGTCAGATCGCTCGCAGAAAGTAGGAACCAGAAAACGAAAAAGCCGCCTGTAGACCAAGGCGGCTTTGTTCGGGGGATGCGGTCGTGGAGCTCAACGGCATGAGGCCATTATGCACACCCCGGATGACGGCCCGGCTGCTCTTTACGCGCTGCGTTGGGCATTCCCCACGCAGCGCTGCCAAAGCGCCGGACCGGCGAGCTGTTCGCCCGCCGCGGCCGTCAGGCGGCCTTCTTGAGGGCCTTGACAGCCTTGAGCACGTCGTCGACATGGCCCGGGACCTTGAGTCCGCGCCATTCGGCCTTCAGGATGCCGTCGGCGCCGATCAGGAAGGTGCTGCGCTCGATGCCCTTGACCTTCTTGCCGTACATGATCTTGTTCTTGACCACGCCGAACATGTGGCACATCTTCTCTTCGGTATCGGCAATGAGCTCGAAGGGGAGTTCGAGCTTGGCCTTGAACTCGTCGTGCGACTTCATGTTGTCGCGCGAAACGCCGAACACCGTGGCCCCTGCCTTTTCGAAATCCTTGTAGCGGTCGCGGAATTGCATCGCTTCGGTGGTACAGCCCGGAGTGTTATCTTTCGGGTAAAAGTACATGACCAGCACGTGGCCGAGATGCGAGGTATTCGAGACCTTGAGGCCGCCCGTGGCGTTGGCGTCGAATTCAGGAATGGGTTTGTTGACAACGATCGCCATGAAACTTGTTTTCTCCGTTAGATTCCGTCTTCGAGCCCTCTCGCACCGTTTTCAGACGGGCTTGCTCGAAGAATGAAGGATTGGTCGTTGCTAACTTTGGGGTAGCGGGCCTGTTCGCAACCCAGTATTTTACCCCGAAAACACCCGCCTCAGTCAGCCGCAGGGCTCTCGACGAGCAGGGCAGCGATGACATGCCTGCCTTCGCCGGCCAGGATGTTGTAGGTTCGGCAGGCTGCGGCGGTGTCCATGGTCTCCACACCGGTGCGCTGTGCCATCAGTGGCCGCAGCCATGCGGGCTGGGGAAACCGGATTCGGCTTCCGCTGCCGAAAATGATCAATTCCGCGCCCAGCGAGGCCAGTTGCGCGAAATGTTCCGGCCCGATCTGCTCGAAGCTCGAACAATCCCAGGCGAAGCGCTCTCCGCGTGAGCCGACGACCACGCTGCCTTCGACCTTTTCGTTGTTGATCGCCACCCAGCCGGGGCCGTGTGCGGTGAGGGATTGGGCGTCGGATTTGTCGGGCTGGAGCTTCATCTGTGCACTGGGAACTGTGGTCAAATTATAGGTTTTCCCTAGTGACACGAGCCCTCGCAAGGGCTTTTTCCAGGCGTGGCCCTCCGGGCCTGTAACTCCGAGTAAGCAACCCGTTAACCCGAGCCCGGGAGGGCCCTTTGAAGCAGCTCAAGAAATCGGCCAAGCTGGCCAACGTCCTCTACGACATCCGCGGTCCCATCATGGACGCCGCCAAGCAGATGGAAGAGGACGGCCAGAAGATCATCAAGCTCAACATCGGCAACCTCGCCGTGTTCGGCTTCGATGCCCCGGAGGAAATCCAGCAGGACATGGCGCGCAACCTGCCGATTTCCGCCGGTTACTCCGACAGCAAGGGCGTCTTCGCCGCGCGCAAGGCGGTGATGCATGAGACGCAGAAGCAGGGCATCACGGGCGTCACGCTCGACGACATCTACCTCGGCAACGGCGCCAGCGAGCTGATCGCCATGTCGACCAACGCGCTGCTCGACGACGGCGACGAGCTGCTGCTCCCGGCCCCCGACTACCCGCTGTGGACCGCCTCCACCAGCCTGTCCGGCGGCACCCCCGTGCATTACCTGTGCGACGAGGCCAATGGCTGGATGCCCAACCTGGACGACATCCGCGCCAAGATCACGCCGCGCACCAAGGGCATCGTGGTCATCAACCCGAACAACCCGACCGGCGCGCTGTATTCCGACGATCTGCTGAAGAGCATCGTGGCCATCGCGCGCGAGCACGGCCTGGTCATCTTCGCCGACGAGGTCTACGACAAGGTGCTGTACGACGGTGTCAAGCACACCGCCATCGCCAGCCTGTCGAGCGACGTGCTCACGCTGACCTTCAATTCGCTTTCCAAGAGCTACCGTTCGTGCGGCTACCGCGCCGGCTGGCTCGTGGTGTCGGGCGACAAGCGCAGTGCGCAGGACTACATCGAGGGCCTGAACATGCTCTCGAACATGCGCCTGTGCGCCAACGTGCCCGGCCAGTGGGCCATCCAGACGGCGCTCGGCGGCTACCAGAGCATCAACGACCTCGTGTGCGATGGCGGCCGCCTGCGCCGCCAGCGCGACCTGGCCTACGAGCTCATCACCGCCATTCCCGGCGTGAGCTGCGTCAAGCCCAGCGCCGCGCTCTACATGTTCCCCAAGCTCGACCCCGAGGTCTACCCGATCGAGGACGACCGCCAGTTCTTCCTCGAGCTGCTGAAGGAAACCCGCGTGATGCTGGTGCAGGGCACCGGCTTCAACTGGGCCACGCCCGACCACTTCCGCATCGTGTTCCTGCCCCATGAGGACGATCTGCGCGAGGCCATCAACCGCATCGCGAAGTTCCTGGAGCAGTACCGCTTGCGCCGCAAGACGCGCCCATGAAGCCGGCCTGCGTCGCTGCCGCCCTGTCGCTTGCCGCGCTGTCTGCGCTTTCTGCGGCCGCCGCCGACAAGGCGCCCGTTTCCTTCTCGCACAACGACTGGGAACTGGCCTGCGACAACACGCGCACCTGCCGCGCAGCCGGCTACCAGCAGGACGGCGAGCCGGTGTCGATGCGCATCACCCGCAAGGCCGGGCCCGGCACCACGGTCGACATCGCGCTGCAAGCTGGCGGCGAAGACGAGCTCAAGGGCCCGTTGCGCCTGAAGGTCGGCAAGGCCACCGTGTCCGGCCTCGAGGGTGGCTCTCCCAGCCTCGACGCCAACCAGGTCCGCACCGTGCTGCCCGAACTCCTCAAGAGCGACGATGCCACCCTCACGGCCGGCGGCGGCAAGAAGCGGGTGCTCTCGCTGTCCGGCCTCAACGCCGTGCTGTTGAAGATGGACGAAGCCCAGGGCCGTGTCGACACGCCGGGCGCGCTGGTGCGCCGCGGTGGCAAGCCCGAATCCTCCGTGCTGGCGGCGCTGCCGATGCCCGTCGTCAATGCGCTCAAGCCCGTCAAGGCGCGCCCCGGCGACGATGCCCTGGCGGCGCGCATCTTTCCCTCTCTCAAGTTGAGCGAAGCCGACGGCCCCTGCAACAGCATGGACGCGGTGCAAGCGAAGTCGCTTCAGGTCCACCGCCTGACCGACAGCAAGGTCCTGCTGTCGCTGGAATGCAGCGTGGGTGCCTACAACTCCACCAGCCAGCTCTGGATCGCCAACGACAAGCCGCCCTATGCGCCATCGGCCCTCGAAGCCAACGGCGATTTCGACGACAAGGACGCCAGCGTCTCCTCCGTCATGAGGGTCCGCGGCGTCGGCGACTGCGTGTCGAGCGAAACCTGGCACTTCGACGGCAAGGGCTTCGTGCGAACCGGCGCCACCATCGACAGCCTGTGCCGCGACTTTCCCGGCGGCGCCTGGAACTTGCCCCGCTACGTCAGCCGCGTCGTGAACGCCACGCCGTCCGCCACCCCATCCAAACCATGAACGCAACGAGTGCGACTCTCCCAATGAAACCCATCCAAGTAGGCCTGCTCGGCGCAGGCACGGTCGGCAGCGGCACCTTCAAGGTGCTCCAGCGCAACCAGGAAGAAATCAAGCGCCGCGCCGGCCGCGGCATCGAGATCACCATGGTGGCCGACCTCGACACCGCCCGCGCCCGCGAAGTGGCCGGTGAAGGCGTCAAGGTGGTCGCCGATGCGCGCGAGATCATCGCCAACCCCGACATCGACATCGTCATCGAGCTCATCGGCGGCTACGGCATCGCCAAGCAACTCGTGCTCGAGGCCATCGCGGCCGGCAAGCACGTGGTCACCGCCAACAAGGCGCTGCTCGCGGTGCACGGCACCGAGATCTTCGCGGCCGCGCACGCCAAGGGCGTGATGGTGGCCTTCGAGGCCGCGGTGGCCGGCGGCATCCCGATCATCAAGGCGCTGCGCGAAGGCCTCACGGCCAACAGCATCCAGTGGCTGGCCGGCATCATCAACGGCACCACCAACTTCATCCTGTCCGAGATGCGCGACAAGGGCCTGGACTTCGCGACCGTGCTCAAGGAAGCGCAACGCCTGGGCTACGCCGAAGCCGACCCGACCTTCGACATCGAAGGCGTGGACGCCGGCCACAAGGTCACGCTGATGAGCGCCATCGCCTTCGGCATTCCGGTGCAGTTCGACAAGGCCCACATCGAAGGCATCACCAAGCTCGCCGCGCAGGACATCAAGTACGCCGAACAGCTGGGCTACCGCATCAAGCTGCTGGGCGTCACCAAGCGCACCGCCAAGGGCATCGAGCTGCGCGTGCACCCGTCGCTCGTGCCGTCCAAGCGCCTGCTGGCCAACGTCGAAGGCGCAATGAACGCCGTGGTCGTGCACGGCGATGCCGTGGGCACCACGCTGTACTACGGCAAGGGCGCCGGCAGCGAGCCGACCGCCAGTGCCGTGATCGCCGACCTGGTCGACATCACCCGCCTGCACACCGCCGACGCCGCGCACCGCGTGCCGCACCTGGCCTTCCATCCGGACGCCATGAGCGACCTGAAGGTGCTGCCCATGTCCGAAGTCGTCACCAGCTACTACCTGCGCCTGCGCGTGGCCGACCAGGCCGGCGTGCTCGCCAAGGTGACGGGCCTGCTCGCCACCGCCGGCATCAGCATCGACGCCGTGCTGCAGCGCGAAGCCGACGAAGTGGGCGGCGAAGGCTCCACGCAGACCGACCTGATCATCCTCACGCACGACGCGCGCGAGGGCACCGTCAACGACGTCATGGCCGAGCTGCAGGCGCTGCCGACCGTGCTCGAACCTATCGTGCGCATCCGCAAGGAAGAGCTGTCCTGACCGTCATGGAACGCCGGTGTGCCCACGCTGATCGCCACCTTCGCGCTGGTCGGGTTGCTCCGCTTCGCGCACGTGGAGCTTCCTCGCTGGCACCTGGCGTTCTGGTTCGCGGTGCTGGTCGTGCTGGCGCTGTTCGCGAGCCTCGGATGGTGGCAACTTGCGCTCAATGGGGCGGGCAGCTTCCTGGCAGCCTGGGCCTACTTCTGCGCGCTCGATGCGACGGACAATGTCGAATACCGGGCATTGCACTACGTCGTTCTTTTCTTCGGTCTGTTGGCCTTGATCGGCTCTCGCTTCTGGCTTGATATCCGTCACTATGGAATCGGTCTCTAGGAATATCCTGTGAACTACCTGAGCACCCGCGGCCACCCCGACCGCAAGCGCTTCTGCGAAATTCTCCTCGAAGGCCTCGCGCCGGACGGCGGCCTCTACCTGCCCGAGCAATATCCGCAGGTCGACACCGCCACGCTTGCCAAATGGCGCGCGCTGCCCTACGCCGAGCTGGCGTTCGAGATCCTCTCGCTCTACATCGACGACATTCCGCCGGCCGACCTGAAGGCGATCTGCGCGAAGACCTACACCGCCGACGTGTTCGGCTCCGAAGAGATCGTGCCGCTGCGCGAGCTCGAGGACGGCGTGTACCTCGAAGCCCTGTCCAACGGCCCCACGCTGGCCTTCAAGGACATGGCGATGCAGCTGCTGGGAAACCTGTTCGAGTACGAGCTGACCCGCCGCGGCGCGGAGCTCAACATCCTGGGCGCGACCAGCGGCGACACCGGCAGCGCGGCCGAGTACGCCATGCGCGGCAAGAAGGGCGTGCGCGTGTTCATGACCTCGCCGGACGGCCGCATGAGCCCGTTCCAGCAGGCACAGATGTTCAGCCTGCAGGACGAGAACATCCACAACATCGCCATCACTGGCGTGTTCGACGACTGCCAGGACATCGTCAAGGCGGTGTCGAACGACCTGGCCTTCAAGCGCAAGTACCGCATCGGCACGGTCAACTCGATCAACTGGGCGCGCCTGCTGGCGCAGGTCGTCTACTACTTCGCGGGCTACTTCCAGGCCACGGCGGGCAACGACAAGCCCGTGAGCTTCACGGTGCCCTCGGGCAACTTCGGCAACGTCTGCGCGGGCCACGTGGCACGCATGATGGGCCTGCCGATCCAGACGCTGGTGGTCGCCACCAACGAGAACGACGTGCTCGACGAGTTCTTCCGCACCGGCGTCTACCGCGTGCGCGCGTCGGTCGACACGCACGAGACCTCGAGCCCGTCGATGGACATCAGCAAGGCCAGCAATTTCGAGCGCTTCGTGTTCGACCTGGTCGGGCGCGACGCCGCCAGGCTGCGCAAGCTGTTCGTGGAAGACCTGGGCCTGCAGGGCAGCTTCGACCTGAGCGCCGACCCGGTGTTCGAGCAGGCCGCCGGGCGCTTCGGCTTCAAGAGCGGACGCAGCACGCACGCCGACCGCCTGGCCACCATCCGCGACACCGACAAGCGCTTTGCCACGCTGGTCGACCCGCACACCGCCGACGGCCTGAAGGCCGCGCGCGAACAGCTCGCGCCGGGCGTGCCGATGGTGGTGCTGGAGACCGCGCTGCCCATCAAGTTCGCCGCCACGCTGGTCGAGGCGCTGGGCGAAGAACCCGCGCGGCCGAAGAAGTTCGAAGGCATCGAGGCGCTGCCCAAGCGCGTCGTGAAGCTGCCGGCCGACGCCGAGGCCGTGAAGGCCTACATCGCCGAAAACTGTGACTGACCCCGGTCGCGCCCCCGCATGAAGGTCGTCGGTTTCGCCGGTTATTCGGGCGCGGGCAAGACCACGCTGCTTGAGCGCCTCATTCCGGCGCTCAAGCAGCTCGGCCAGCGCGTGTCGGTGGTCAAGCACGCGCACCACAAGTTCGACATCGACCATCCCGGCAAGGACACCTACCGCCACCGCGAGGCCGGTGCCTTCGAGGTGGTGGTGGCGTCCGACAAGCGGCTCGCGGTCATGCGCGAGTTCGAGGTGCCGGTGGAGCTCGATGTGCACCAGCTGCTGGCCGAGGTGCACCCGGCCGCCGACTGGGTGCTGGTCGAGGGCTTCCGGCACAGCGACGTGCTGAAGATCGAGATCTGGCGCCAGCCCGAGGGCAGCGAGCCGTCGCGCCCGGTGCTCTACGTCGACGATCCGTTCGTCACCGCCATTGCCACGGACGACCCCGCCAGCCTGCCGTCGCCCACCGAGCGGCCGCTGTTCGACCTCAACGACGCCGAGGCCATTGCGAAGTGGTTGATCGACAGCGGCGAGCGCTTCGAATACAACCCCGAACACCATGGCTGACACACCCGTTCCCGCTCCCGTTCCTTTTTCGGCCTCTTCGCTGCGCCCGCCGCTGATGCCGCTCGACGAAGCCATCGCGGTCCTGCTCGCGAAGGCCACGCCGGTGTTGCCCGCCGAAAGCGTCGGCACCTTCGACGCCGACGGCCGCGTGCTGGCGCAGGACCTGGTCTCGGGCCTCACCGTGCCGCCGCGCGACAACAGCGCGATGGACGGCTACGCCGTGCGCGTGGCCGACTGCGCCGCGCCGGGCGCCGAACTGACCGTGGCGCAGCGCATTCCCGCGGGCACCGTCGGCACCGCGCTGGCGGCGGGCACCGCGGCGCGCATCTTCACGGGCGCGCAGATTCCCGAAGGCGCCGACGCGGTCGTGATGCAGGAAGACACCGCGGCCACGCCTCAGGAAGGCAGCCTGGGCTCGGTGCGCATCGCCATCGTGCCGGCCGCCGGCCAGTGGGTGCGCCGCGCGGGCGAAGACGTGGCTTCGGGCGACGTCGTGCTCAGGCAGGGCGAGCGCCTCACGCCCGCCGCGCTCGGCCTCGCCGCCAGCGTGGGCTTCGACCGCCTGCAGGTCGCGCGCAAGCCGCGCGTGGCCATGCTCTCGACCGGCGACGAGCTGGTGATGCCCGGCGAAGTCACGCCCGACGCCATGAAGCCCGGCGCGATCTACAACTCGAACCGCTTCTTCATGCGCGCCTTGCTGCACCGCCTGGGCTGCGAGGTGAACGACCTGGGCATCGTGCCCGACAACCGCGAGGCGACCATCGCGGCGCTGCGCGACGCGGCCGAAAGCAGCGACCTGATCATCACGACCGGCGGGGTCTCCGTCGGCGAGGAAGACCACATCCGCGCGGCGCTGCAGTCGCTCGGCGAGCTGCAGCTCTGGTCGCTGTCGATGAAGCCCGGCAAGCCCTTTGCCTACGGTTCCATCGCGCGCGGCAACGGGCAGGGCGCCTGCCATGTGACGGGGCTGCCCGGCAACCCGGTGTCCAGCTTCCTGACCTTCCTGATGCTGGTGCGGCCCTTCCTGCTGACGCTGCAGGGCGCCACGCGGGTCGCGCCCGAAGCCGTGCAGATGCGCGCCGATTTCGACTGGCTGCGCGCCGACAAGCGCCGCGAGTTCCTGCGCGCGCGGCGCAACGCGGCGGGCGGGCTCGAGCTGTTCGGCAACCAGAGCTCGGGCGTGCTCACCTCGATGGTCTGGGGCGACGGCGTGGTCGACAACCCGGCGGGCCACACCATCCGGTCGGGCGACACCGTCGACTTCATTCCCTTCGCCTCGCTGCTCGGCTGAACCGCGCCATGAAAGTCCGGATCCGTTATTTCGCCTCGGTGCGCGAGGCGCTTTCCAGCAGCGGCGAAACCGTCGACACGCAGGCCGCCACGCTCGCGGCATTGCGCGACGAACTCATCGCGCGCGGCGGCGCCTACGCCACCGCGCTGGCACGCGGCAAAGCGGTGCGCATGGCGCTCGACCAGCTCATGAGCGACGAAGCCGCCGCGCTGGGCGACGACTGCGAAGTGGCTTTCTTCCCGCCCGTCACGGGCGGTTGAGGCGGGCGTCCAGCGCCACCAGGCGCTCGCGCAGGCCGTTGGACGCGCGGGTCATCGGCGAGCGCAACTCGTCCTGCATCTGGCCCGTGTGCGCGAGCAAAGCCTTCAGCGGGCCGGGGTTGGGTTCGGCAAACAGCATTTCCACCAGCGGCTGCAGCGCCTGCCATTCGGTACGCGCCTCGGCCAGGCGGTTGTCCGCCAGCAGGCGCACCAGCTGCACGAAGCGGCGCGTCTGCACGTTGCCGCTGGCCGCGATGGCGCCCACGCCGCCTTCGGCCATGGTTGCGAAGATCTGGTGGTCTTCGCCCGTCAGCACCTGCAGCCGGCCGTCGGCAATCACCGCGCGCGTCTTGGCCATGTCGCCGCCGCAGTCCTTGATGGCATGGATGCGCGGGTGCGCGGCCAGCGCCAGCAGCGTGTCGCGGGCGATGGTGACGCCGGTGCGGTAGGGAATGTCGTAGACCAGCACCGGCACCGTGCTGGCATCGGCGATGGCGTGGAACCATTCGAGCAGGCCGGCCTGCGAGGGGCGCACGTAGTGCGGCGCGGCCACCAGCAGGCCCGCCAGCGGGCGTTCCGAGAGCTTGCGGGCCCAGGCCGTGGCCTTGCCCAGGTGGTAGCCCGAAATGCCCATGACGACCGGCAAACCGCCTGCCGCGCCCAGCACCGTGTCGAGCATGGCGAGCTGTTCGGCCTCGTCGAGCGCGGCGGCCTCGCCGGTCGAGCCGCAGGGCACGAAGCCGGTCACGCCGTCCTCGGCGAGGCGGCGGGTCAGCGCGGCAAGGGCGGCGTGGTCGACCGCACCGTCCCGGAACGGGGTGACGAGCGCCACCCAGAAGCCGGAGAAATCAGGCGCGGTGGGAGAGGTTGGGGATGTGGTGTCGAGTTGTAGAGGCACGCGGGTTTCCTTTCAGGAATCGACCGATGGAAAGAACCACCGTCCGATGCGCGCGCAACCCAAGAGGGGCCAAAGCCTTTGTGCAGGTTCCGTCGCTCATCCGACGACGGAACCTCGGCTCCGGTCAGACGAGCTTTGGTTTTTTGGCTTTGCTGCAGCCCTGGCGCGCACCGCGGCCTTCGGGGTGCGAGGGCACCATGAAGGATGTGGGGAGGCAAGGCATCGCGGCAGTTTATCCCGGTGCCACAATTCCGGCATGAGCGGCGCACGTGTTTCGATCCAGACAGCAGATTTCGACCTGGCACAGGAGGTCGCCGCGTTGCGCGCCGGCGACACGCGCGTGGGCGCGGTGTGCACTTTCGTGGGCACGGTGCGCGACCGCAACGACGGCAGCAGCGTCTCGTCGATGGAGCTGGAGCACTACCCCGGCATGACCGAGAAGGCCATCGAGGCCATGATCGACGAGGCGGTCAAGCGCTTCGACATCCTCGGCGCGCGCGTGGTCCATCGCGTGGGCCTGTTGCAGCCGCTGGACCAGATCATGATGGTGGCGGTGGTGTCGGCGCACCGCGCTCAGAGCTTCGAGGCCTGCGAGTTCCTGATGGACTACCTGAAGACCCAGGCGCCGTTCTGGAAGAAAGAGCAGACGCCCGAAGGCGCCCGCTGGGTCGATGCGCGCGTGGCCGACGACGCGGCGCTCGCGCGCTGGGGCATCAGCGCCCCGAACGCCTGAGAGGCTTCCTTTACAGCGGCTTGAACCCGCTGGCCTGGATGATCTTTTCCCAGGCCTGCGTGTAGGTGCGCACGCGGCCGGCGAACTGGCCCTGCGGCTCGTAGCCCACCGTCAGTCCCATCGTGGTGAGCTTCTGCTTCACGTCGGGCATGGCCAGCACCTTCTGCAGCGCGTCGCCGTACTTGTCGATGATCGGCTGCGGCGTGCCCACCGGCGCGAAGATGCCGTAGTAGGGCAGGTCGTCCAGGTTCGCGAAGCCCAGCTCCGTGAAGGTCGGCACGTTCGGAATCACGGCCTGGCGCTTGGCGCCGATGGAGGCCACGATGCGCACCTTGCCGGCCTTGTGGTTCTCGATGAAGTCCGGCACCGAGGCGATGCCCGCGGTGATCTGGTTGCCCAGCATGTCGGCCGTCATGGGCGCGCTGCCGCGGTAGGGCGCGGGCTGCACGTCGATCTTGTACTTGTCCGAGATCATCTTCACCAGGAACTCGGGA
Organism: Variovorax sp. OK212; assembly: GCF_900112425.1. Classification (GTDB taxonomy): domain Bacteria; phylum Pseudomonadota; class Gammaproteobacteria; order Burkholderiales; family Burkholderiaceae_C; genus Variovorax. Next base: position 1,420,235 of record NZ_FOLP01000001.1, read on the forward strand.
ATCGAGGCCGGTGCCGGGATGCCGATGGTTTCCTTGCCGCCCTTTTGCGTGCGGACCCACTTCACGTACTCGTCCATGGTCTTGGCGGGCGTGCCGCCCGACACCGCCAGCACGTTGGCGAAGGTCGCGAAGCCGGCCACGGGCACGAAGTCGGTGGCGGGGTTGAAGCCCGGGTTCTTGATGACCTGCGGCAGGATCGAGATGGTGTGGTCATGCGAGAGGAACAGCGTGTGGCCGTCGGCCGGCGAAGACTTCAGCACGGTGGCCGCAATCTGCCCGCCCGCGCCCGCGCGGTTTTCCACCACCACGGGCACGCCCAGCACGTCCTTGAGCTTCTCGCCCAGCGTGCGCGCGATCGCGTCGGTGCCCGCGCCGGCCGGAAAGCCCACCAGCAGCCGGATGGGGGTGCCGCTCTGCGCCTGCGCGAGACCCGACAGGCTGGACAGGCCTACAGCTGCCAGAAAGACGCCCGCGCTGATCGCCCGGCGCACCGGTTGAACGCGCTGCATTGAAAAAACCATGATCGACTCCATTCGAGAGAGAGAAATGCCTACGGGCAAGGAAAGGGATCTTGTGCAATACCCGTGCCCGGGTTGCCCCGGTCTGCAGGTAATGGCGGACAGCCTTGAATCGTGCCCGAACGGCCCTATTTTGGATGCAGGAATACCACCATGCGACAAGACAAACTCACCACCAAATTTCAGGAAGCACTGGGCGACGCCCAGTCGCTCGCGCTGGGCAACGACAACGCCTACATCGAACCGGCCCACCTGCTGGTCGCGATGCTGCGCCAGGACGATGGCCCGCGCGCCCTGCTGGAGCGTGCCGGCGTCAACGTGCCGGGGTTGCTGCAGGCCGCCGAAGGCGCCATCAAGAAGCTGCCCCAGGTGCAGGGCCACGACATCGTGCAGGTCGGCCCCGAGCTCAACAAGCTGCTGCAGGCCACCGAGAAAGAGTCGATCAAGCGCAATGACCAGTTCATTGCCGGCGAACTCTTCCTGCTCGCGCTGGCCGACAGCAAGGCCGACATCGGCAAGCTCGCCAAGGAAAACGGGCTGGGCCGCAAGTCGCTCGAGTCCGCCATCGACGCCGTGCGCGGCGGCCAGGGCGTGAACAGCGCCGACGCCGAAGGCCAGCGCGAAGCCCTCAAGAAATACTGCATGGACCTCACCGAGCGCGCCCGCCTGGGCAAGCTCGACCCGGTCATCGGGCGCGACGAGGAAATTCGCCGCGCCATCCAGGTGCTGCAACGCCGCACCAAGAACAACCCCGTGCTCATCGGCGAACCCGGCGTGGGCAAGACCGCCATCGTCGAAGGCCTCGCGCAGCGCATCGTCTCGGGCGAAGTGCCCGAGTCGCTGCTGGGCAAGCGCGTGCTGTCGCTGGACATGGCCGCGCTGCTCGCGGGCGCCAAGTTCCGCGGCGAGTTCGAGGAGCGCCTGAAGACCGTGCTCAACGAACTCGCGAAGGACGAAGGCCAGACCATCGTCTTCATCGACGAGCTGCACACCATGGTCGGCGCCGGCAAGGCCGAGGGCGCGATGGACGCGGGCAACATGCTCAAGCCGGCGCTCGCGCGCGGCGAGCTGCACTGCGTGGGCGCGACCACGCTCGACGAGTACCGCAAGTACATCGAGAAGGACGCCGCACTGGAGCGCCGCTTCCAGAAGATCATCGTGGGCGAGCCCAGCGTGGAAGCCACCGTGGCCATCCTGCGCGGCCTGAAGGAAAAGTACGAGGTGCACCACGGCGTGGACATCACCGACCCGGCCATCGTGGCCGCGGCCGAGCTGAGCGACCGCTACATCACCGACCGCTTCCTGCCCGACAAGGCCATCGACCTGATCGACGAGGCCGCGGCCAAGATCAAGATCGAGATGGACTCCAAGCCCGAGGTCATGGACCGGCTCGACCGCCGCCTGATCCAGCTGCAGATCGAGCTCGAGGCCGTGCGCCGCGAGAAGGACGAAGCCTCGCAGAAGCGCTTCGGCCTGATCGAGGGCGAGATCGAGCGCCTGCAAAAGGAAATCGCCGACTACGACGAGATCTGGCAGGCCGAGAAGGCGCAGGCCCTGGGCAGCGCCAAGGTCCGCGAGGACATCGACAAGATCAAGTTCCAGATTGCCGAGTCCACCGCCAAGGGCGACTTCAACAAGGTCGCCGAGCTGCAGTACGGCCAGTTGCCGGCGCTCGAAAAGCGCCTGAAGGAAGCGCAGGACGCCGAAGCCTCCAGGGGCAAGTCGAGCGCGCCCACGCTGCTGCGCACGCAGGTCGGTTCGGAAGAAATCGCCGAGGTCGTGGCGCGCGCCACCGGCATCCCGGTCGCCAAGCTGATGCAGGGCGAACGCGACAAGCTGCTCGTGATGGAAGACAAGCTGCACGAGCGCGTGGTCGGCCAGGACGAGGCCATCGGCGCGGTCGCCAACGCGATCCGCCGCTCGCGCTCGGGCCTGTCGGACCCGAACCGCCCGACCGGTTCGTTCCTGTTCCTCGGCCCCACGGGCGTGGGCAAGACCGAGCTGTGCAAGGCGCTCGCGGGCTTCCTGTTCGACAGCGAAGACCACCTGATCCGCATCGACATGAGCGAGTTCATGGAGAAGCATTCGGTCGCCCGCCTGATCGGCGCGCCGCCGGGCTACGTGGGCTATGAAGAGGGCGGCTACCTCACAGAGGCCGTGCGCCGCAAGCCCTACAGCGTGGTGCTGCTCGACGAGGTCGAGAAGGCCCACCCCGACGTGTTCAACGTGTTGCTGCAGGTGCTCGACGACGGGCGCCTCACCGACGGCCAGGGCCGCACCGTGGACTTCAAGAACACCGTGATCGTGATGACGAGCAACATCGGCTCGCCCATCATCCAGGCCATGGTGGGCAAGCCTTCGGAAGAGATCAAGGAAGCGGTGTGGGACGAGCTGAAGAACTACTTCCGCCCCGAGTTCCTGAACCGCATCGACGAGACGGTCGTGTTCCACGCGCTGGACGCGAAGAACATCGAATCGATCGCCGCGATCCAGCTGAAGGTGCTCACCGCGCGCCTGGCGAAGATGGACCTGGGCCTGGAAGTGTCGCCCGCGGCGCTGGCCGAGATTGCCAAGGTCGGCTTCGACCCGGTGTTCGGTGCGCGTCCGCTGAAGCGCGCCATCCAGCAGCGCATCGAGAACCCGCTCTCGAAACTGCTGCTCGACGGCAGCTTCGGGCCGAAGGACACGATCGAGGTCACGACCGACCCGATCCAGTCGCCGGGCCAGTTCTCGTTCACCAAGGGCGGGGAACCAACGGCGGCTGCTTCGGCCTAAGCTCGGATGATGAACTTCATTTTTCGCGTCATTCTTCTGCTCCTGGGGCTGGTTTTCGCGGCCAGCCTGGCCGTGGTGGTCATGCTGCTGGCGGCGGTGTGGGGTGTGCGCTACGCCTGGGGGCGCCTCACGGGCAAGCCCGTGACGCCTTGGGTCATGCGTTTCAACCCGCGCTCGGGCTTCGACAAATTTCGCCATGCGGCACAGCCGGCCGAACCCACCGCGGCCGACGTGGTCAGCGCTCGGGCACGCGGCGAGTCGGTGCGCAGCCCCATCGCCATCGGCCCCGCCGATGACGTGACCGACGTGCGGGCCCGCCCCGTGCGCGGCGACTGAGCCGCTGCCCGAACAGATCAGGCGCTGTACAGCGCCTCGATCTCGCTGGCGTAGGTCTTGTAGATGCTGGTGCGGCGCACCTTCATGGTTGCCGTGACCTCGCCGTCGTCATGGTCCAACTCTTTGGTCAGCAGATGAAAACGGCGGATCTGCGACACCTGCGCCAGCTTGCCGTTGCCCTTTGAGATCTCCGCGTCGATCAGCGCGCGCACCCGGGGCTCTTCCACCAGCGAGCGGAAATGCGTGAATGGAATGCGCGCCGCCTCCGCCCACTTGCCCACCGTCTCGCAGTCGATCTGCAGCAGCGCGCCGACGAACTTGCGGCCGTCCGCCACCACGATACATTCCTTGATGAAGGGGCTGCCCTTCATGGTGTTCTCGATCTCCGAGGGCGTGAGGTTCTTGCCGCCGGCCGTGATCATGATGTCCTTGAGCCGGTCGACGATGCGCAATTGCCCGTCTTCCTCGCGCACCACGTCGCCGGTGTAGAGCCAGCCGTCGCGGATCGACGAGGCCGTGGCCTCGGGGTTCTTGTAGTAGCCCTCGAACACCATGTCGCCGCGCACCAGCAGTTCGCCCGCATCGCCGATGCGGTGCTCGGTGCCTTGCGTCGGCAGGCCGACCGTGCCGATCTTCACGGCGTCGTGCCGGTGGCCGGCGATCATGCCGGTCGACTCCGTCAGCCCGTACACCTCCACCAGCGGCACGCCCAGCGTGCGAAAGAAGCGCACCACGTCCGCCGGAATGGGTGCCGCGCCGGTCAGCGCAATGTGCGCGCGGCGCAGGCCGATGAAGTTCTGCAGCGCGCGCAGCACGCTCCAGTAGGCGAGGGCGAAGCGCCCGCGCTCGGCCAGCGTCCATGCGGCGCGCGGCTTCTCGGCCAACGGCGCGCACGCCGCCATCGCGCGGGCGAACAGCAGGCGTTGCAGGCGTCCGGCCTCCTGCAGCACACGGCCCTGCTGCGGCTTGTAGAAGCCCGAGATGGTGTTGAACAGCGAGGTCTTGCCCGCGCCGTTGGGCCCGATCACCGCGGTGATGGAGCCCGGCGCCACGCTGAAGCCCACGTTCGTCAGCGCCTTGACGCCGCCGAACGCGAGCGTCAGTGCATCGACCTGCAGCACGGAAGCGGATGGCGCGTCAGGCATGGCTCGGAGCGTCGTTGTAAGGTCAGGGTTTGTGTCCAGCACCTCGAAAGCTACTGGTCCGTAAAATTCCTACTGGCGGGTAATGTCTGCGTTCGTCGCATGGCGCGGCATCCGGACTTTCCCCGCCCGCACAAACCCCATGCCCCGTACAGCCACTGCCCCCCAGCCCACAGAACCCTCGCCGTGGGAGCCCGCCGGCAAGCGCGCCCAGCAGCGCGAGGTGAAGCGCCAGGCGGTGCTGCAGACCGCCGCGCGGCTGTTCAACGAGCGCGGCTTCCACGCCACCTCGCTCGACGACATCGCCGAGCGGCTGAACGTCAGCAAGCCCACGCTCTACTACTACATCGAGAACAAGGACCAGATCCTGCTGGAGTGCGTGAAGATCGCGCTCGCGCTCATGCAGGACGGCATCGGCGAGGTGCGCGCCGCGGGCGGCAGCGCCATCGACCAGCTCAAGGCCTGCATGCGCATCTACTCCAGCGTGGTCACGCAGGACTTCGGCATGTGCGTGATCCGCATCGGCGAAGACCCGCTGCCCGATCCGCTGAAGAAGGAGCTGCGCAGGCTCAAGGCCGGCATCGACGGCCAGTTCCGCCGGCTCATCGAGGACGGCGTGGCCGAAGGCTCGCTCGCGCCCTGCGACCCGAAGATGGCCGCCTTCATGCTGGCCGGCGCGCTGAGTTGGATCGGCCGCTGGTACCGCCCCGACGGCGACCTCACGCCCGACCAGATTGCCGACCAGGGCATCGCGCTGCTGCTCGACGGCGTGATCCAGAGACCGGCCGCGGCTCCAGCTGCGGCTGCCAGAGCCCGCAAGCCCGCCGTAAAAAAAGGAAAGACCGCATGACAACGACCGACGCCCCCTTGCTGCTGGGCCGCGACGGCGCGGTGGCCACGATCCGCTTCAACCGGCCGGCCGCCCTGAACGCCATCGACGTGCCGATGGCCAACGCCTTCCTGGCCGCCGCGCGCGAACTGGCCGCCGACAAGAGCGTGCGCGCGGTGCTCATGAGCGGCGCGGGCAAGGGCTTCATGGCCGGCGGCGACCTCGGCGTGCTGAGCGCCGACCCGAAGCAGGGCGCGGCCGACCTGATCGATCCGCTGCACGAGGCGCTGACCGTGCTCGATGGCATGGACGCGCCGCTGATCGCGCAGGTGCACGGCGTGGCTGCCGGCGCGGGGCTGAGCATGATGCTGCAGGCCGACTTCGTGCTCGCCGCCGAAGGCACGCGCTTCAACCTTGCCTACGTGAACATCGGCACCAGCTGCGACGTCGGCGCCTCGTGGGCGCTGCCGCGGCTGGTCGGCATGCGCCGCGCGCTGGAGATCGCGATGCTCGGCGACACCTACGACGCGGTGGCCGCCGAACGCATGGGCCTGATCAACCGCGTGGTGCCCGCCGCCGAGCTGGAGGCCGAGGCGCTGGCGCTCGCGCACCGGCTGGCCAAGGGGCCGACCGTGGCGCTGGGCAACCTGCGACGGCTGATGCGCGGCTCGCTCGGGCGCGACCTGGCCGGGCAGCTCGACGCCGAATCGGCCGCCTTCCAGGCCTGCGCCGCGACCGATGACTTCAGAATCGGGCTGGACGCCTTCTTTGCCAGGAAACCCGCCGCCTTCACCGGGCGCTGAATCCGTTTTTTTCAATCCCAGGAGACAGAGACACATGACTTCACGCGACATCTTCGTGGTCGGCACCGCCCGCACCGCCATCGGCACCTTCGGCGGCGCGCTGAAGGACGTTCCGAACACCCAACTGGCGACGACGGCGGTCAAGGCCGCCATCGAGCGCAGCGGTCTGGCCGGCGATGCCATCGGCCACGTGGTCATGGGCAACGTGATTCCCACCGACGTGAAAGACGCATACCTGAGCCGCGTGGCCGCCATCGACGCGGG
>NZ_FOLP01000032.1 GCF_900112425.1 Variovorax sp. OK212
TGCATCACCTCGGCGTTGTCGGCCATCTGCGGCACCCACTTGGGCGACACGAAGCTGGTGACCTCGATCTCGTTCAGGCCCGCGTCCTGCAGGCGATGCACGAGACCGATCTTCACTTCGGCGGAGACCGGCTGCTTTTCGTTCTGCAGGCCGTCGCGCGGGCCGACGTCGACGAGTTTGACTTTGGTGGGGAGTTTCATGGGATGTCTCTGGTGTCGCGGGCGGATGAAAAACCGCCTTCGATTGTCCGCCACATGCAGTTGCCCTGCCTGGTACACAAGTCCCGGAAGGTAGCAATGCGTGCCTGCGGGGTTGCAAATGGCGCCATCAGTACGACTTCGGCAGTCCCAGCGCCTTCTCGGCGATGAAGTTCAGGATCATCTGCGGGCTCACCGGCGCAATGCGCGGAATGTAGCTCTCGCGCAGCAGCCGCTCGACGTGGTATTCCTTCGCGTAGCCCATGCCGCCCAGCGTGAGCACCGCGTTCTGGCAGGCGTCGTGCGCGGCCTCGGCCGCGAGGTACTTGGCCGCGTTGGCGTCGGTGCCGCAGGGCTCGCCCGCGTCGTACAGGGTGGCGGCCTTGAGCATCATCAGGTCGGCTGCTTCCAGGTTGGCCCAGGCGCGCGCCAGCGGGTGCGCCACGCCCTGGTTCTGGCCGATGGGCCGGCCGAACACCACGCGCTCCTGCGCGTATTGCGATGCGATACGCAGTGCCGCGCGGCCGATGCCGATGGCCTCCGCCGCAATCAGGATGCGCTCCGGGTTCAGCCCGTGCAGGATGTATTCGAAGCCGCGCCCCTCCTCGCCGATGCGGTCTTCTTCCGGCACCTCGAGCCCGTCGATGAACAGCATGTTGGAATCGACCGCCGCGCGCCCGAGCTTGTGGATCTCTCGCACCTCGACCTTGCTGCGGTCCAGCGGCGTGTAGAACAGCGTGAGGCCCTGCGTGGGCTTCTTCACCTGGTCCAGCGGCGTGGTGCGCGTGAGGATCAGCATGCGGTCGGCCACCTGCGCGGTCGAGATCCAGATCTTGCGGCCGTGCAGCAGGTAGCTGCTATTCGGTTGGCGCACCGCCTGCGTCTTCAGGCGCGTGGTGTCGAGCCCCGCGTCGGGCTCGGTCACGGCGAAGCAGGCCTTCTCGGTGCCCGCGATCAGCGGCGGCAGGAAGCGCTGGCGCTGTTCCTCGCTGCCGAACACCACCACCGGGTTGAGCCCGAAGATGTTCATGTGCACCGACGACGCGCCCGACATGCCCGCGCCCGACGCGCTGATGGCACGCATCATCAGCGCCGCCTCGGTGATGCCGAGCCCCGCGCCGCCCTGCGCTTCGGGCATGGCGATGCCGAGCCAGCCGCTCTCGGCCACGGCGCGGTGGAACGCGTGCGGGAACACGGCGCGGTCGTCGTGGTCGCGCCAGTAGTCGGCGGGGAAGTCTTCGCACAGCCGTTCGATGGCCGCGACCAGCGAGCGCTGGTCTTCGTTCAGAGAGAAATTCATTCGCTGTCTTTCGTAGGGTCGGGTTGCAGCGTGACGCCGCGCGCAAGCAGCTGTTCGATGGCCTCGTCGCCGTAGCCGGCTTCGCGCAACAGCTCCACGCTCTGCTCACCGATGCGCGGCGTGGGCCGGCGGATGGCAGTGGGCGTGGCGCTGTAGCGCCCGACCGGCGCGAGGGTGCGGATGCGGCCCTCGCTCGGGTGGTCGAACTCGGGATAGAAGTCGACCGCGCGCAGGTGCGGGTCGCCGAGCAGGCTGTCGGTGCTGTGCAGGCGCGCGACGGGAATGTCGGCCGCATCGAGCGCGGCGAACCATGCGTCGCTGGTGCGCGTGGCCATCACTTCGGCGACGAAGGCGTACACCGCGCCGATGTTCGCGGCGCGCGCGGTGTGCGAGCCGAACATCGGCGAGTCGCGCAGCTCGGGCCGGCCGATCACGTCGAAGAAGGCCTGCCAGTGCTTGTCGTTGTAGATCAGCACGCTGAGGTGGCCGTCCGCCGTGGCGTAGGGCTTGCGGTGCGGCGCGAGCAGGCGCGCGTAGCCGGTGGTGCCCAGCGGCGGCTCGAAGCTGTGGCCGCCGAGATGGTCGCCCATGACGAACTGCGCGAGCGCCTCGAACATCGGCACCTCCACCGCCTGGCCCTTGCCGGTGCGCTGCGCGTGCAGCACCGCGGCAAGCAGCGCGATGGCCGCTTGCAGGCCCACGGCGCGGTCGGCCAGCGTGACGGGCGCATAGCGCGGATCGCCGCCGCTTTGCTGCGCGAACAGCGAGGCCACGCCCGCCGCGCCCTGGATGAGGTCGTCGTACGCGGGCTTGCCGGCGTAGGGCCCTTGCTCGCCGTAGCCGAACGCGCCGAGGTAGACGATCTTCGGGTTCGCCGCGGCCACCGCGTCGTAGCCGAGCCCGAGCCGCGCCATCGCCTGCGGGCGCGTGTTGTAGATCAGCGCGTCGCAGCTGGCCGCGAGCTTCAGGCAGGCCTCGCGGCCTTCGGGCTGCTTGAGGTCGAGCACGATCGAGCGCTTGTTGCGGTTGAGGTGCATCGCCATCGCGCCCATGCCCGCGTGGCGCATCGGGCCGACCGCGCGCAGGTTATCGCCGGCGGGCGGCTCGACCTTGATGACGTCCGCGCCGAGGTCGCCGAGTGTCTGCGTGGCATAGGGGCCCATCACCACGGCCGTGAGGTCGAGGATGCGGATGCCTTCGAGAGGTCCGGTGGTGTTCATGTCCTTGCTCCTTCCCTCTTGGGGGGAAGGCTGGGATGGGAGCGGGCAGAGCGCCCGATGGATGCGCCGCGCGCCCCCACCCCAACCCTCCCCCGGGAGGGGAGGGAGCAAGACATCCAGGGCGTCGGCACACGGAGGTCCTGCATCTGCATTGCGCCTTCCCCCTCCGGGGGAAGGCCGGGATGGGGGCAGGCAGAGCGCCTGATGGTGGCGCCGCGGGCCCCCAACGCTGCCCTCCCCCGGAAGGGCAGGGAGAAATACGGCGTGGTCATTCGGGTTGAATGCCGGCGGCCTGGATCAGCTTCTTCCACTTCGCCAGTTCCGATACCGTGAACGCGCCGAGTTCTTCCGGCGTACTGCCGAACGCATCGAAGCCCAGCTTGCTCACGCGCTCGCGGAACACCGCGCCATTGGCCATCTCCGACAGCGCCTTGTTGAGCTTGCGCACGATGTCCTTCGGCGTGCCGGCCGGCGCGAACACGCCGTTCCACGAGGTGATGTCGAAGCCCTTGAGCTCGGGCGTGTCGGCCAGCGGCGGCAGCTCCGGAAAGAGCTTGGTGCGCTCCTGCGTGGTCACCGCGATCGCGCGCATCTTGCCGGCCTTCACCGTGGCCAGGCCCGCGGCAAGGTCGACCACCATCATCGACACCTGCCCGCCAATCAGGTCGGCAATGGCCGGTGGCGTGCTCTTGTACGGCACATGCAGCATGGGCACGCCGCTCATGCGCGACAGCGTCGCGCCGCTCACGATGCCGGTGCTGTTGCCGCTCGCGTAGGTCAGCTTGCCCGGGTGCGCGCGGCCCCAGGCCAGCAGCTCGGCCACGTTCTTCACCGGCAGCTCGTTGTTCACCACCAGCATGAACGGCAGGTTGCCCATGCGGCTGACCGGCGCGAAGTCTTTCACCGGGTCGTAGGGCAGCGACTTCATCAGGCTCGGGTTGGCCGAGTGCGTGGTGTTGGTCGTCATGAACAGCGTGTAGCCGTCGGGCGGCGCCTTGGCCACCAGCTCGGCCGCGATCACGCCGTTGGCGCCCGCGCGGTTGTCCACGATGACCGAGGCCTTGAGCGCCTCGCCGAGCATCTGCCCGGTGATGCGCGCCACCGCGTCGGTGCCGCTGCCGGCCGCGAACGGCACGACGAGCTTGATCGGCAGCTTCGGGTAGGCGTCCTGCGCGAAGGCCCACGGCACGGCGCCCGCGAGGCCCGTGGCCGCGCCGATGGAAATGAAACGGCGGCGGTTCGCCACCACGACGGGGTGGCCCGTCGCGTTCCTGGTCGTCTTCATGCTTGCTTGTCTCCGGGGTTGTTGTCGGTGCAAAGCCGCGCCTGCGGACCGGGGTCCGCGGCGCTTCGGGTCAGGGCCGGATCACGCGTTCCGGCAGTTCCTCGTACGGCGGGCTGTAGATCACCAGCACGCGCACCGGCTCGTCGCTCACCACCGTGAAGGTGTGCATGGCGTCGGCCGGAAAAAAGCAGCTGTCGCCGGGGTGCAGCTCCTGGCGCTGGCCGTCCACCTCGGCGATCGCGCGGCCTTCGAGCATGTAGCAGACCTGCTCGATGCCCGGGTGCGCATGCGGCAGCGCGCCCTTGCCCTTCTGGATGTGGCCGACCAGCACCTCGAGCTGCTTCGCGCCCACCGTCTCGGGGCCGATCAGCCGCTTGTTCAGCGTGCCGGTGTGGTTGGCGGGGTGGTAGCCGGTGATCTCGTCCTCGCGGACGAAGTAGCGGGGCGCGGCGGCGGTCGTGGTCATCGGGGGCTTTCGGTCTTGGGTTCGATGGCGAGGCAGGCCGAACGCAGCATCGCGGCGACCTCCTCGATGCGGGGTTCCATGCGGTAGCGCGGGCCGGCCACCGAGATGGCGTAGGCCTCGCCGCCGATGCGCAGCGGCCAGGCCAGGCCGATCAGGTCGGGAATGCTTTCGCCGAGGTTGCCGTACCAGCCGCGCGCGGCGCCGCGCTGCAGCTCGGCCTCGATGGCCTCGGCGGTGGTGAGCGTGGCCTCGGTCAGCGGCGCGAGCGTCATGCCGTCGAGCAGCTTGCGGCGCGCCTCGGACGCCAGCGTGGACAGCAGCGCGCGGCCCAGCGAGTTGGCATACGCCGGGCGCGTTTCGCCCGACTCGGCGGAATAGCGGATGGCCTGCGGCGCGCTCAGCACCTCCAGGTACACCACCTGGCCCGCGTCGCGGAACTTGCCGAAGACCACCGTCTCGCGCGCCGCGTCGCGCAGCTCCTCGAGCGTGGCCTTCACCCGGTCGAGCACCGGGTCGTGGGCGGCGATGACCTGCGCCATCGCGAGCAGCCGGCCCGTCGGGTAGTAGCCCTGGCGGCGGCCGGTCTCGTACATGTAGCCCTGCTCCTCGAGCGTGCGGATCAGGCCCAGGCAGCTCGACACCGGCATGTCGAGCAGGCGCGCCATTTCGGACAGCGCCAGCGGTTGCTTCTCGCGAGCGAAGAGCTCGACGATCTCGATCACGCGAAACGCAGTTTTCACAGTCATGAAAAGATTTTCATACTTGTGAAAAACTATTGCCTCGGGGTTTCCCCTTCCCTGCCCCTCGGCGCTTCGCTTGGTGCCGCGCGCTGGCGGCACCCTTCGTCAGTAGCCGCGCGTCGGGTCGACCACGCCGGCCACCGGCAGGCCCTGCTCCATCGCGCGGATCTTCCCGGCGATCTGGCTGATCGACTCCTCGCGCAGCGTGCGCGCCGACGCGTGCGGCGTCACGGTGATCCTGGGGTGGCGCCAGAACGCGTGGTCGGCCGGCAGCGGCTCGACCTGGAACACGTCGAGCGTCGCGCCCGCGAGTTGGCCCGCGTCGAGCATCGGGATCAGGTCGTCTTCCACCAGGTGGCCGCCGCGCGCGATGCTGATCAGGTAGCCCTCGGGCTTGAGCTTGCCGAGCGTGTCGCGGTTGAGAATGCCGCGCGTCGCGTCGGTCAGCGGCAGCAGGTTCACGAGCACGCGCGTGGACGACAGGAACTCGTCGAACTGCGCTTCGCCGCTGAACACCTGCACGCCGTCGATGGCCTTCGGCGAGCGGCTCCAGCCCAGCACCGGAAACTCGAACTGCGCCACGGCCCTGGCCACGCGCTCGCCGAGCACGCCCAGGCCCATGATGCCGACCGGAAAGTCGCGCCGCAGCTTCGGCTTGCGGTAGCTCCACTTGCGCTGCTTCGCGTCGGCTTCGTAGACGTCGAACTCGCGGAAGTGGCGAATCAGCGTGTGGCACACGTACTCGGCCATCTGCACCGACATGCCCGCGTCGTCGAGGCGCACGATGCGCGTGTGCGCCGGCACCTTCAGCTTGAGCAACGCATCCACGCCCGCGCCGATGTTGAAGATGCCGCGCAGCGCGGGCTGCTCGTCGAGAAACTCCTGCGGCGGCGCCCACACCACGGCATGGTCGGCCTGCGGCGCGCCGGGCTTCCAGGCTTCGATGACGGCGTCGGGGAGTTCGGCCTGAAGGCCTTGGATCCAGGGGTCTGGGCGGTTGTCGGTGAGGTAGACGGTGATTCGCATGGGGACGAATCTTAGGCGGCGACGCCGCGGTGCACCGGGTCCCGCGCGAGTCGCCCTCGGCTTGTGCGGCCCGGGGCCATCTCCTATGCTCGAACGCTTACCTCAGGAGACCTGTCCATGATCAAAGTCAGCGTGATGTACCCCCACACCCCCGGCGCGCGTTTCGACCACGCGTACTACCGCGACAGGCACATGCCGATGCTGAAGGCGCGCATGGGCGACGCCTGCCTCTCGTACACCATCGACAGGGGCCTGGCCGGCGGCGCCCCGGGCTCCGACCCCACCTATGTCGGCATGTGCCACGTGTTCAGCGAATCGGTCGAGGCCTTCCAGAAGGCGTTCGGGCCGCACATGAAGGAGATCATGGGCGACGTGAAGAACTACACCGACATCGCGCCGGTGATGCAGATCAGCGAAGTGGTGGTGGGCTGACGCCTCGTCAGTGCATCAGCGCGCCAGCGCCACCCACCGCTGAACCGAGGGCCGCTGCCACTGCCGCGTCGCATATGCAGCCAGCCGCTGCGGCACGGCATCCCCGTTCAGCACCAGCCGGTTCAACATCAGCGCCAGGTCGACATCGGCAATCGACCATTCACCGAACAGGTTCTGCGCATCCACCGGCAGCATCGCCTCGACCGCATCGAACAGCGACCGGGCCGACACCTGCGCCGCCGCGGACAGCGGCACGCTCGACGGGCCGAAGAACACGACCTCGGTGGAGCGCTCCTGCCGGATCGGCATCAGGTCGCTGCGCAGCCAGGCTTGCAGTTGCCGCGCGCGGGCCTTGGCGCGTGGCTCCGCCGGATAGAGCGGCGCGCCCGGAAACACCTCGTCGATGTACTCGGTGATGGCGGACGACTCCGACAGCGCGAAGTCGCCATGCACCAGCGTCGGCACGCGCTGCGTCAGGGAGAGCTGCGAGAAACCGGCGCCCCGGTGTTCGAGTGCCGCCAGGTCGACGGGCAGCATGTCGAAGGCCAGCTGCTTTTCATGCAAGGCCACGAACACCGACATGGCGTAAGGGCTCGCGAACTGGGCGTCGACGTAAAGGCGGATCGGGTCCTGCATCAAGAATGGCTCCTCTGTGGGGAAAAGGACCCGGTCGCGGCCCTCACGCGATCTTAGAACCACCCTGGCGGCGGCGGCGCCACAGCACCCGCACCAGCCACCCCATCGGCAGCACCACCAGCAGCAGCCACGGCAACACCGCCGCCACGAAAGTAATGAGCGAGCCCACGCTCTGCGCCAGCACCGAGCCCGCGTTGCGCAGCGCATGCCCCATCGGGCTGTAGCCGCCGCCGCTGCTCACCAGGGCGCGCTTGGGCGTGAACTGGATCTGGATGTGCTGCTTGCCGGTCTGCTGCGCCAGCACCTTGCGCTGCGTGGCGCTGGCGTCGAGCTCGGCCTGGGTGTCCGACAGCGTGCGCTGGATGGCCAGCAGGTCGGCCATGGTGCGCTTGGTGACGGTGTCGCGCAGCATGACGCGCAGGCTGTCGCGGAACTCGGTGCGATTCCTGATGCGGGCCTCGACGTCGATCACCTCGGCGGTCTTGTCCTCGCTGGTGGTGGTGTGCGAGACCACGTTCGCCACGCCGGCCAGGCCGCCGAGCAGCTTGTCGACATCGGCCGGTTCCACGCGCACTTCGAGCATGGCGTTGCCCGGCTGCTGCGGCGTCTCGCGCAGCAGCGACGACGACAGCAGCTCGCACTTCAGCGTGCCGCACAGGTCGCGCACCTTGCCCCAGGCATCGGCCAGTTGCTCGGACGGCACCTCGACGTTCAGGTCCTGCCGCACCGCCAGGAAGCGCTGCAGCGGCGTGTCCTGCCCGCCCTGGGCCTGGTCCGCGGACGCCTGCTCGGCCGACCGCATGCGCTGCTCCTTGCGGGCCATGCCGCCGGCATAGCTGGCCGCGGCCTGCATGGGCGCCGGTGCCGAAGACGGCGCCGGCTCGGCGAGCGTGGCGGTCTCGTCCTGGGTGCGGTTGCAGCCGGCGAGCGACAGGGCGGCCGCCAGGGCCAGCAGGACGATGCCCGAGCGGTGGCGGGCAGACAGGAAACGGGGCGCGGACGCGGGGCGAGGCGTGCAAGACAGCATGCGATAGGTCATGGGATTTCCCTTGAGTGATGACTACCGCAGCTGATACGGGCGGGCGCCCGCAACGGGGTTAACTTTTTTTCAGGCGGCAGCGGCACTCATTCGCAACAGCTCCTCGCCTTCGGCCACCTGCTCGCCCGGCGCGAACATCAGCTCGTCGACCGTGCCGTCGGCCGGTGCGGCGATGGTGTGCTCCATCTTCATGGCCTCCATCACCGCCAGCGGCTGGCCGCGGCTGACCTTGTCGCCGGCCTTGACCGCGAAGGACACGACCTTGCCGGGCATCGGCGCGGTGAGCCGGCCGCCTTCAGCCTGGGTGTCGCCGGCGTGGACCAGGCGGTCGATGGCGGTGATCTTCGTCGCGCCCTTCGACGCGAAGACGTGCGCCGTGGCGCCGTCGAGGTGCACGTCCAGCGTCTGGCGCGTGCCGGCGAACTCCACCTCGAACTCGCCGGTCGGGAACTGGCCGACCACCAGCGGCCCCTGGGCGCCGCCGGCTTCGAGCCACAGGCTGCCGTCGCGCCTGTAGCTCAGCAGGGCGACCTGCTCGGCGCCGCGGAACTCGAAGTCGAAGCGGCGCAGGTATTCGCCGTGCGAACGCCAGCCGTCGCGGCGCTCGAACGGGTCGGGCGCGCCCACCGGGCGCTCGGTGACCAGCGTGCGCGTGATGGCCGCGGCCGCGGCCAACGGCAGGCCCAGCGTCTCGCGCTCGAACAGCACGGCGCGCTCGCGCTCGATCAGCGCGGTGTCCAGGTTGGCCTTCGCGAACGACTCGGTCGCCAGGATGCCGCGCAGGAACTGCACGTTGGTCTGCACGCCCACGATCTGCACCTGTGCCAGCGCGGCGTCGAGCCGGGCCAGCGCTTCTTCGCGCGTGGTGCCGTGCACGATGAGCTTGGCGATCATCGAGTCGTAGAACGGCGAGATCTCGCCGCCCTCGCGCACGCCGTCGTCGATGCGCACGCGGCTGCGCTGGAATGCGGTGGCCTGCGGCTTGCGGTACACGCGCAAGGTGCCGGTGGCGGGCAGGAAGTTGTTGTCGGGGTTCTCGGCGCAGATGCGTGCCTCGATGGCATGGCCGTGGATCTGCAGGTCGGCCTGCTTCGCGGGCAGCGCTTCGCCCGAAGCCACGCGCAGCTGCCACTCGACCAGGTCCTGGCCGGTGATGGCTTCGGTCACAGGGTGCTCGACCTGCAGGCGCGTGTTCATCTCCATGAAGAAGAAGTTCATCTCGCCGCCTTCGCGCTGCTCGACGATGAATTCCACCGTGCCCGCGCCCACGTAGTTCACGGCACGCGCGGCGGACACGGCGGCATCGCCCATCTGCTTGCGCATCGCCTCGGTCATGCCGGGCGCGGGCGCTTCTTCGAGCACCTTCTGGTGGCGGCGCTGCACCGAGCAGTCGCGCTCGAACAGATACACGTAGTTGCCTTGCGTGTCGCCGAACACCTGGATCTCGATGTGGCGCGGGCGTTGCACGTACTTCTCGATCAGCACCGCGTCGTCGCCGAAGCTGTTGATGGCCTCGCGCTGGCAGGAGGCCAGCGCGGCGGCGAAGTCCTCGGCCTTGTCGACCGCGCGCATGCCCTTGCCGCCGCCGCCGGCGCTGGCCTTGATGAGCACCGGGTAGCCGATGCGGTCGGCCTCGCGCTGCAGCAGCTGCGGGTCCTGGTCGTGGCCGTGGTAGCCGGGCACCAGCGGCACGCCGGCCTTCTCCATCAGCTGCTTCGACTCGGCCTTCAGGCCCATCGCCTTGATGGCCGAGGGCGGCGGGCCGATGAAGACCAGGCCGGCGTCGGCGCAGGCCTGCGCGAACTCTTCGTTCTCGCTCAGGAAGCCGTAGCCCGGGTGCACGGCCTCCGCGCCCGTGGCCTTGGCGGCTTCGAGGATCTTTTCCCAGCGCAGGTAGCTGTCCTTCGGCGCGCTGCCGCCGATGTGCACCGACTCGTCGCAGGCGCGCACATGGTTGGCGTGCGCGTCGGCATCGGAGTACACGGCAACCGTGCGGATGGCCATGCGGCGCGCGGTGGCTGCAACGCGGCAAGCGATTTCGCCGCGGTTGGCGATCAGGATCTTCTTAAACATTCGGAGTGTCTCCCGGAGGATTCTTTTTCAGTTGAAACGCGGGCACCACGCCCGGATCGGGTCGGCCGCTGAAGATGCGGGCAACGCGGGCGAACAGCGCCTTGAGGAAACGCCAGCTCTTGCGGATGAGCCACACGCTCAGCACAAGCACCAGCACGAACAGCACGAGAAAGACGAAGGGGTGCGCCACCGCCAGCCACAGCCCCGCGGGCACCATGGTGTCCTCGACCAGCGAGGCGCCCACGTTGGAGAACGGCTCGGGCGAGGTGTTGATGGCCGCGCGCGTGGTGGCCTTGGCCGCATGCGCCGTGGCCGCGAAGCCGCCGCCCACCAGCGCCGCGACGAGCGCCATCACGCCATGGTCGGCGCCGAACACGCTGGCCGCGAGCGCCGCGCCCGCGGGAATGCGGATGGCCGTGTGCACCACGTCCCACAGCGAGTCGAGCCCGGGAATCTTGTCGGCGAAGAACTCGACGAACACCATGAAGCCGCTGGCCGCGATGACCACCGGATGCGCCAGCAGCTGCAGCCCGCTGGGCAACGGCACCCAGCCGAAGTAGCCGACCACGCCGGTCAGCAGCACGACCAGGTACAGCCGCACGCCGCTGGCCCAGCCGATGGCGGCGGCCAGCGCGAGCAGTTGGGGCATGTCGAGGCTGGTGTTCATGGCGGGGCCTCAGTCGAATTCGATGGTGCCGGCTTCCATGGAAGCCACGAGGTCCGTGAGCCATGCGTCGAACGACGCGTGTTCCACGGGGCGGTCTTCGTCGGCTTTCCAGAACGCAATCAGTTGCCCGGGCTGGCCGCCGCCTTCGGCATCGATGTCGACGCACAGGTGGCTGCCGCCGCCGTTCGACAGAAAGGGCACCCAGCCGCGCCGCCAGGTGGCGGGGTCTTCGAAGTCGGTGCCGATCATCTCGTCGAGCATCCCCTTGGTGTCGGCGATGTCCTCGAGCGCGCTGAACATGCGGTTGTCCTGCAGGCTGTCGAAGGCGCTGTTCGGCTGGCCGTCGCGCCAGCGGTAGAGCGCGCGAAAGGCTTCGGGCAGCTTCAGCGAGAACCTGGCCTCGAACGCGTCGAGCGCGGCGTCGTCCACGCCGGGCCGCAGCAGCGCGCGGTAGTCCGCGCGGTGCGCGGCCAGCCACGCGTCCATGCGCTGGATGGGTTCGATGAGTGCGCCGTGCGACATGCCGCTCAGCCCTTGTTCGCTTCCAGCCACGACGGCTTGCGCTTCTGCAGGAAGGCCTGCACGCCTTCGCGGCCCTCGTCGCTGGCGCGGATGTCGGCGATGCCTTCGACCGTCTTCGCGATCAGCGCATCGTCGATCTCCTGGCCGGCCACATCGGCAATCAGCTGCTTGCAGGCGCGCACGGCGGCCGGGCTCGCGCCGGTCAGCGCCTTCACGAGTTCGTCGACCTTGGCGTCGAGCGCGCCGGCCGCGACCACCTCGTGCACGAAACCGATGCGGTGCGCCTCGACGGCGGTGAAGCGCTCGGCCGTGACGAAGTAGCGCTGCGACGCGCGCGTGCCCATTGCGCGCAGCACGTACGGGCTGATGGTCGCGGGCACCAGGCCGATCTTCACTTCGCTCAGGCAGTACCAGGCCGTATCGACGCTCACGGCCATGTCGCAGGCCGCAACCAGCCCCATGCCGCCCGCGTACACGTCGCCCTGCACGCGCGCGATGGTGGGCTTGGGGCACTCGGCGATGGTGCGCAGCATGGCGGCCAGCTTGCCCGCGTCGGCGATGTTCTCGTCGCGCGTGTAGTCGGCCATGCGGCGCATCCAGTTGAGGTTGGCGCCGGCGCAGAAAGCCGGGCCGTTCGCGCCGAGCACCACGGCTTTCACCTGCGCGGCGGCGCCGGCTTCGGTGAAGGCCCGCGTCAGCTCGGCGATGACGATGTCGTCGAAGGCGTTGCGGGCGTCGGGCTGGTCGAGCCAGATGCGGGCGATGGCGCCGTCGAAGCTCAGTTGCAGTTTGGTGTAGTCGCTCATGTCTGTTGTCTTGTCGTCATTGCAGGTGCTGGGGCAGGCCCAGCTTCGCGAGGAACCGGTCCACCATGGGCACCCAGCTCGCAACGTTGGCGCGGCCTTCGAAGAAGGCGTGGCCGTCGTTGCCGTAGGGCGGCACGCCCTCGAAGCGCACATCGACGCCCTGGGCCTTGTAGGCCGCCAGCAGCCGGCCCGCCAACGCGGGGCCGAAGAAGTGGTCGTTCTCCGAATAGACCCACAGCATCGGCACCCTGGTGGTCGAGGCATAGCGGCCGAAGGCATCGACCAGCTTCGCCTCGTTGCACACGTCGTCGGGCCCGCGCGAGCCGCGCCCGCCGGCAAAGTTGATGGTGCCGACCACGCCGGCCGGGTTCAGGCTGGAGAGCGCCAGCACCCCGAAGCCGCCGGCCGACTTTCCCAGCAGCACCATGTGCTGCGCGTCGGCGTACGGCAGCGTGCGCGCGTAGTCGAGCGCGGCGCCGATGTCCTTCGCGCTCTCCAGGCCGGCCTGCACGTAGTCGGGGTTGGCGCAGCTGAAGTAGTTCTCGGCCCACGGCCCGTCGGACTTGCCGTAGCCGCGGCGCATCGGGTTGATGACCACGAAGCCGCGCTTAGCGAACATCTCGGCTTGCCGCTCGTAGCGGTCCTGCATCTTGGGGAACTCGGCGGGCGAGCGCGGCGTGCCGTGGTTGATCACCAGCACCGGAAACGGCCCGTCGCCCTCGGGCCTGTATTCGGTGGCCGCGAGCTTGATGCGCGACTCGCCGAAGAAGCCCTTGACCGTCATCGGGATCTCGACGTCGCGGCGCGCCACGGCCTGCGCCTGCGCCTGCCCACCGAGCGCGCAGCAGAGCAGTGCGGCAATGAACGTGAATGTGCGCAGCGTCATGACGGGTCCCTGGCCGGCTCTTACATGCGGAAGATGCCGAACTTCGGCTCGGGGATCGGCGCGTTGCGCGCGGCCGCCAGGCCCAGCGCAAGCACGCGGCGCGTGTCGGCCGGATCGATGATGCCGTCGTCCCAGATGCGCGCGGTGGCGTAGTAGGGGTGGCCCTGGTCTTCGTACTGCTGGCGGATCGGCGCCTTGAAGGCTTCTTCCTCCTCCTTGCTCCAGCTGCCGCCCTTGAGCTCGATGCCGTCGCGCTTCACGGTGGCCAGCACGCTCGCGGCCTGCTCGCCACCCATGACGCTGATGCGCGCGTTGGGCCACATCCACAGGAAGCGCGGGCTGTAGGCGCGCCCGCACATGCCGTAGTTGCCGGCGCCGAAGCTGCCGCCGATGATGATGGTGAACTTGGGCACGTTGGCGGTGGCCACGGCCGTCACCATCTTGGCGCCATGGCGCGCGATGCCTTCGTTCTCGTACTTGCGCCCCACCATGAAGCCGGTGATGTTCTGCAGGAACACCAGCGGAATCTTGCGCTGGCAGCACAGCTCGATGAAGTGCGCGCCCTTCTGCGCCGACTCGCTGAACAGGATGCCGTTGTTGGCGACGATGCCCACGGGCATGCCCTCGATCTCGGCGAAGCCGCAGACCAGCGTGGCGCCGAAGCGCGCCTTGAACTCGTGGAACTCGCTGCCGTCGACGATGCGCGCAATGATCTCGCGCACGTCGAAGGGCTTGCGCGTGTCGGTCGGGATCACGCCGTAGAGCTCTTCGCGCGGGAACGCTGGCTCGCGCACCGCGGCCTTGGCGCCGCCTTCTGCGGCGGTCTTCGCATTGAGGTTCGCCACCGCCGAGCGCGCGAGCGCCAGTGCGTGCAGGTCGTTCTGCGCGAGGTGGTCGACCACGCCCGACAGGCGCGTGTGCACGTCGCCGCCGCCGAGGTCCTCGGCCGTCACGACCTCGCCCGTGGCCGCCTTCACGAGCGGGGGGCCGCCCAGGAAGATGGTGCCCTGGTTCTTCACGATGATCGACTCGTCGCTCATCGCCGGCACGTAGGCGCCGCCGGCCGTGCACGAGCCCATGACCACCGCGATCTGCGGGATGCCCTGGGCGCTCATGTTGGCCTGGTTGTAGAAGATGCGGCCGAAGTGGTCGCGGTCGGGAAACACCTCGTCCTGGTTCGGCAGGTTGGCGCCGCCCGAGTCGACCAGGTAGATGCAGGGCAGGCGGTTCTGCTCGGCGATCTCCTGCGCGCGCAGGTGCTTCTTGACGGTCAGCGGGTAGTAGGTGCCGCCCTTCACCGTCGCGTCGTTGCACACGATCATGCAGTCGACGCCATTCACGCGGCCGATGCCCGCGATGAGGCCCGCGCCCGGCGCCGACTCGGCCCCCTTGGCGTCGAGGTACATCGCATGCGCGGCCAGCGGCGCGATTTCGAGGAAGGGCGTGCCCGGGTCGAGCAGCTCGGCCACGCGGTCGCGCGGCAGCAGCTTGCCGCGCGCGGTGTGCTTGGCGCGCGCGGCCTCGCCGCCGCCCTGCTCCACTTTGGCGAATTGCTTGTGCAGGTCGTCGACCAGCGCGCGCATGGCGGTGGCATTGGCCTGGAAGTCGGCCGAACGGGCGTTGAGTTTGGTTTCGAGTTGGCTCATGCTGTCTTTTCCTGGCGGAGGCCGAGTTGTTCGGTCATCGCGTCACGGATCTTGAATTTCTGGATCTTGCCGGTCACGGTCATCGGGAATTCGGTGACGAACTGGATGTACTTCGGCACCTTGTAGTGCGCGATCTGGCCCTTGCAGAAGCTGCGGATCTCCTCGTCGGTGGCGCTCTGGCCGGGCTTGACGATGATCCACGCGCACAGCTCTTCGCCGTACTTCTTGTCGGGCAGGCCGACCACCTGCACGTCCTGCACCTTGGGGTGGCGGTACAGGAACTCCTCGATCTCGCGCGGGTAGATGTTCTCGCCGCCGCGGATCACCAGGTCCTTGATGCGCCCGACGATGTTGACGTAGCCCTCGGCGTCCATCGTGGCCAGGTCGCCCGTGTGCATCCAGTGCTCGGGGTCGATGGCCTCGCGCGTGCGCGGCTCGTCGTCCCAGTAGCCGTGCATGACCGAGTAGCCGCGCGTGCACAGTTCGCCCGACTGGCCCGGCGGCATGACGGCGCCGGTCTCGGGGTCGACGATCTTCACCTCCAGGTGCGGCTGCACGGTGCCCACGGTGGACACGCGGCGGTCCAGCGGCGTGTCGGTGCTGCTCTGGCAGCTCACGGGGCTGGTCTCGGTCATGCCGTAGGCGATGGTGATCTCGCCCAGGTGCATCTCGCTGACCACGCGCTTCATCACCTCGATGGGGCACGGCGAGCCGGCCATGATGCCGGTGCGCAGCGTCGACAGGTCGAACTCCTTGAAGCGCGGATGGTCGAGCTCGGCAATAAACATGGTGGGCACGCCGTGCAGGCCGGTGCACTGCTCGGCCTGCACCGTTTCCAGCACGGTGAGCGCATCGAAGCCGTCGTTCGGGTACACGATGGTCGAGCCGTGCGTGAGGCAGGCCAGGTTGCCCAGCACCATGCCGAAGCAGTGGTACAGCGGCACCGGAATGCACAGCCGGTCGGCCGGCGAGAGCTTCATGCACTCGCCGATGAAGAACCCGTTGTTCAGGATGTTGCGGTGCGTGAGCGTCGCGCCTTTCGGAAAGCCCGTGGTGCCGCTGGTGAACTGGATGTTGATCGGATCGGTGGCCTTCAGCGTCTTCTGGATCCGCGCGATGCGCGAATCGTTGGCGTCACCGCTTGCGAGCAGTTGCGAGAAGCGCTGCATGCCGGCCTGCTCGGCGCCTTCGCCGGGCTTGTCGATCCAGAAGGTGTGCAGCAGCTGCGGCAGGCGTGCCGGGCCCAGCTCGCGCAGCATGCCGAGGTAGTCGCTGGTCTTGAACTGCGCCATCGTCACCAGCGCCTTGCAGCCGACCTTGTTGAGCGCGTACTCGAGCTCGGAGGTGCGGTAGGCGGGGTTGATGTTGACGAGGATCAGGCCGACCTTGGCGGTGGCGATCTGCATCAGCACCCACGGCACGTTGTTGTGCGACCAGATGCCCACGCGGTCGCCAGGCTGCAGGCCGAGGTTCAGCAGCGCGCTGGCGAGCTTGCTGGATTCGGTCTGCAGCGCGCGGTAGGTGTAGCGCTGGCCTTCGTGGCGGCTGACGAGCGCCTCGCGCTCGGGCTGCTTCGCGACCATGTCGTCGAAGAAGTCGCCGATGGGTTGTTCGATGAGGGGGACGTCGGTGGCGCCCTTGTTGTAGCTCTCGGTCAACGAAGCGGTCATGTTCATTTCCTTGTCTCCTTGTCTGGCTCCTTCCCTTTCGGGGGAAGGTCGGGATGGGGGCAAGCGGCGCTGGTTCGGCGCTGTGCTTCATCGGCCGCCGCGAGCCCCCACCCCTGCCCTCCCCCGAAAGGGGAGGGAGAAAAGCATCCTAGGCCGTTTCAGCGAACAGCTCGCGACCGATCAGCATGCGGCGGATTTCGCTCGTGCCCGCGCCGATCTCGTACAGCTTCGCGTCGCGCCACAGCCGCTCGACCGGAAACTCCTTCGTGTAGCCCACGCCGCCCAGCGCCTGGATGGCCTCGCCGGCCATCCACGTCGCCTTCTCGGCCGAGTACAGAATCGCGCCGGCCGCGTCCTTGCGGAAGGTGCGCGCGTGGTCGTTGCGATCGCAGGCCTTGCCCACCGCGTACACGTAGGCGCGCGTGGCCTGCCAGGTCGAGTACATGTCGGCCAGCTTGCCCTGCATCAGCTGGAACTCGCCGATGCTCTGGCCGAACTGCTTGCGGTCGTGAACGAAGGGCAGCACCGCGTCCATGCACGCGGCCATGATGCCCAGCGGGCCGCCCGACAGCACCGCGCGCTCGTAGTCGAGGCCGCTCATCAGCACCTTCGCGCCCATGCCCTCGCCGCCCAGCACGTTCTCCTCGGGCACTTCGCAGTTGTCGAAGAACAGCGGGAAGGTGTTGGAGCCGCGCATGCCGAGCTTGTCGAGCTTGTTGCCGGCCGAGAAGCCCTTGTAGTTCTTCTCGACGATGAAGGCCGTCATGCCGCGCGCGCCCATCTCGGGTTCGGTCTTGGCGTAGATGACCAGCGTGTCGGCGTCGCCGCCGTTGGTGATCCACATCTTGCCGCCGTTGAGCACGTAGTAGCCGTTCTTCTTCTCGGCCTTGAGCTTCATGCTCACCACGTCGGAGCCGGCGTTGGGCTCGCTCATGGCCAGCGCGCCCACGTGCTCGCCGCTCACCAGCTTGGGCAGGTACTTCTTCTTCTGCGCGTCGCTGCCGTTGCGGTGGATCTGGTTCACGCACAGGTTGGAGTGCGCGCCGTAGGACAGGCCCACCGAGGCCGAGGCACGCGAGACTTCTTCCATCGCCACGATGTGGGCCAGGTAGCCCAGCTCGGTGCCGCCGAACTCTTCCTTCACCGTCATGCCGTGCAGGCCCAGCTCGCCGAGCTTTTGCCACAGGTCGTGCGGGAACAGGTTGTCGCGGTCGATGTCGGCGGCGCGCGGTGCGATTTCGTTCGCGGCGAAGTCCTGGATGGCGCTGCGCAGCGAATCGATGGTCTCGCCCAGGTCGAAGTTCAGGCCGGGATCGTGCATGGGGTTTGTCTCCTCTGAAGGGGTCGGCGCGCAGTGCTACCCGCGCTGGATGGCGCTTGAAAGATCGCAGCTTACGCCTCGTCGCGCCGCAATTGGCGCCACAATGGTTGCAAATTGCGCCACGCCCCGCCCAATAGAGCCATGTCATCACCCTCGTTCCTGCGACCCGCCCGCGCCGTCACGCCGATGGCCTTCGTGAGAGCCATCGTGCAGGGCTACGAGCGCTACGGCATGGACCCGGCCCAGGCCCTGAAGGCGGCACAGATCACGCCGCGCGAACTGGTCCGGCCGGGCGCACGCGTGACGGCCTCGCAGTTCGAGGCGCTGTCGGACCATGCCATGCAGGAACTCGACGACGAGGCGCTCGGCTGGTTCTCGCGGCGCCTGCCCTGGGGCAGCTACGGCATGCTGTGCCGCGCCTCGCTCGGCTCGCCCGACCTGGGCGTGGCCATCAAGCGCTGGTGCCGCCACCACCGGCTGCTGACCGAGGACATCGGCCTGTCGCTGGACGTGGCGGGCGGCATGGCCACGCTGCGCATCACCGAGAACCGACCGCTCGGCGACGCGTTTCGCGAGTTCTGCCTGGTGACCAGCCTGCGCTTCATGCACGGCTACATGTGCTGGGCGATCGACTCGCGCATCTCGCTGCGCGAAGCCACCTTTCCGTTCGCCGCGCCGCCGCACGCCGACGCCTACGCGCCCATGTTCACGCCCGAGGTGCGCTTCGGCGAAGCGCAGGCCAGCATCGGCTTCGACGAGCGCTACCTGGCGCTGCCGCTGCAGCGCGACGAGCGCGCGCTGCGCACCATGCTCAAGCGCGCGCTGCCGCTGACCATCCTGCAGTACCGGCGCGACCGCCTGCTGGGCCAGCGCGTGCGCGAGCTGCTGCGCTCGCGCGCCAGCGAGGCCACCACCGCCGAGGCGCTGGCCGCGCTGCTCAACGTGTCCAGCCGCACGCTGCACCGACAGCTGCACGAGGAAGGCACCTCGCTGCAGGTGCTGAAGAACGAGGTGCGCCACGAGATGGCCGTCGACCAGCTGCGCCGCACCACGCGGCCCATCAAGCAGGTGGCGCTGGCGGTGGGCTTTCGCAACGAGAAGAGCTTTTCACGCGCCTTCCTGCAGTGGACCGGGCACGCGCCGCGCGACTTCCGCCAGCAGGGGCTGTGAGGCGGCCGCAGCAGAGCGATCCGCGCGCTCTGCCTCCTCGGCCTCCACGGCCTGCGCCACCAGCCGGCGGAACTGGATCAGCGCCGAATCCATTGCCAGCGGCAGCATCGGCGCCGCGGGGTCGCGCTCGATGTTGCGCGCCTGCGCGGTGATCATGTCGCGGTCTTCGTTGAAGGCGACGATCAGGCTGTCGTGGATGGTGCGCGTGAGCTTCTCGCCCCCGAGCGAAGGCCGGTGCGACTGCTGGAAGAAATAGTGCGTGGTGGTTTCGGTCTCGGGCGTGAGCGTCTGGCAGCTGTGCAGCTCCACCGCGCGCCGCATGTCGCCCTCGGCATCGCCCACCGGCCGGCCGCCCGAATGCATCAGCAGCGTGCCGGGCAGCACGAAGTCGTAGACGAACCAACGGTCGAAGCGCGGGTTGTCGCCGAAGTCGCGCGCGCCGGCCCAGTGGGCGGGCGGCGGCACGTCGGGCACCTTGCGCGTGACGCGCAGGCCGCGCTCGATCTTCTCGATGGCCGGCCGCGCCTGCGCGATGGCGGTCGAGCCGCCCAGCGTCTTCTCGTGCACGTAGCTCAGGTGCGAGAAGTCGAGCAGGTTGTCGCAGATCAGCAGGTACGGCGTGTCGTAGTGCAGGTAGCCCGGGATGTTCAGCCACTGCGGGTCGTCGCAGGAATGGTTGTCGGGCAGCAGCGCGGTGTCGGCCCGCCCGGCGTCGCCCATCCACACGAACACCCAGCGGTTGCGCACCTCCACCGGGTAGCTGCGCACGCGGGCCTTGGGCGGCACCGTCTCCATGCCCGGCGCCTCGACGCAGATGCCCCGCGCGTCGAACTTGAGGCCGTGGTAGCCGCAGCGCACGCAGTCGCCTTCGCGCCGGCCCTTCGACAGCGGCGCGAGCCGGTGGCAGCAGCGGTCTTCGAGCGCCACGATGTCGCCGCCGGACTGCCGCATCAGCAGCAGCGGCTCGCCGATCACGGTGCGGTTGAACAGGCCTTCGGCCGGAATCTCGTGGTCCCAGGCGACCACATACCAGCAGTTGCGGATGAACATTGCGCGCTTGTCTCCATCGGGTGGTTGTTTTTCGCGATGGTGGCGCGCGCGGGCGGCGGGCCCGTCCCCTGCGCGGGGGACACGCTCGGCTATTCGCCTGAGCCGGTGCCTGAGCCAGCGCCGGTTCCGATGTCGGTACCGATGTCGGTTCAGGCCGCGCGCCGCGCCAGCGCCGCGCGGTCGTGGATGCCGAGCCGGGCGTAGGCGCGCTTGCGCAGCGTGAGCACGCTGGACGGTGCGATGTCGAGGTCCGCCGCGATGCCGTCGGCGGTCATGCCGCAGGCGATGCGCGCGGCCACGTCGAGCTCGCGCGCGCTCAGGTGCACCTCGCCCGCGGCCAGCCGTGCGCGGGCGAGCGCGATGCGCGTGGGCATGTCCGCATGGGCCGTCGCGCCGCCCACCAGGTTGCGGTGCACCTGGCGCAGCAGCGGCGACACCGCCAGCACGCGTTCGATTTCCTGCGGTGCGAAGCTGCCCATCGATTCGCTGCGGTACCGGTTGATGGAAAACGCCGTGCGCGGCGCCGGCATGTACAGCAGCGCGAGCCGTTCCGTGAGGTGCTCGCGCTCGTAGATGCGGTGGCGCCAGGCCGCGTCGGGCACGTCGCGCGAACGCAGGTGCAGCGCGGTGACCGTGTCGCACTCGCGCGTCTGCGAGCGCATGTGGCGCGTGATGCGGGTGGCGTCGTCGAACAGGTAGAAGTGCCGGCGGTACTGCGTGAAGCAGTCGCGCGTGACGTTGCGCGTGCCGGCGTGAAAGGCATGGCCTTCGAGCTGCGCCGGCAGCTCCTCGCCGTGCGAGACCAGCGAGATGAACTCCACCGGCAGCAGCGCGTTGAGGAAGTGCAGCATCGCGCGCGCCGGGGCCGCGTCGCGCGGTGCGTCGAGCAGCAGCGACACCGCGCGCAGGTCGAGCGTCTGCGCGCTCGTGGCGAGCGCGGGCACGGACCAGGTGGCTTGCGGCGGATGCGGCTGCATCCTGAAATTGTGGCCCGCGCGGGGCCGGCGCGAAAGCCGTGCGGGGCGCGTGCGACTCGGGACTAACCCGGGTCGGGCCTGGGGCCGGGCAGCATCAACTGCGCCAGTTGCGTCAGGTGGGGGCCGGTGCGTCGATCAGCGCGAGCGCGTCGGCGATCGACTGGCTGTCTTCCGGGCGCACCAGCTTCGCGAGTTCCTTGCCGTCGCGCATGAACACCAGCGTGGGCCACAGCCGCACGTTGAACGAGCGGCCCAGCGGCCGGCCGCTGCCGTCTTCCACCTTGATGCGGCGCACGTTCGGGTACTTGGCGAAGGCCTCGGCGATGTTCGGCTGCGCGGCCTTGCAGATGCCGCACCAGTTGGTGCCGAACTCGACCACGGCGGGGCCGGTGAGCGTGTCGATCTCGGTGCGATCGGGTTGCTCGGTTTTGTATTCGGAGGTCATGGGCGTGTCGTTCCTGTCTGCCGTTCGTTGATGGCCCTCATTCCATCAGAAACTCAGGCCGTCTGCAGCCCGTAGCCCGAAAGCAGCGCGGGCAATTCGGCCATGTCGCTGAACACGCGCGTCACGCCCACGCTCAGCAGCGGCCCCGGGCCGCTGTGGCCCGACTCGCCCGTGCTGTAGCCGAACACCGTGGCACCCGCGGCCACGCCGGCCATTGCGCCGGTGACGGTGTCTTCGACGATGGCGCAGCGCTTCGGGTCGACCCCCAGCGCCTCGGCCGCGGCGAGGTACACGTCGGGGTGCGGCTTGGAGCGGGGCATTTCATGGCCGCTGAAGATGCGGCCCTGGAAGCAGTCGAGCAGGCCGACCTTGGCCAGCTGCAGTTCGACCTTGTGGCGGTCGGCGCCCGATGCGCAGGCGATGCGGCCCTTGAGCTTGGCGTGGATCTCGCGGATCGCGGCGGGGGCGTGAGGGATGGCGACGAGGTCGCGCTCGAGGGCTTCGTTGCGGCGAGCTCTGAACGCCTTCAGCCAGTCGTCGGTGATCTTGACGCCGGTCCTGGATTCGATGAGGCCGGCTTCGTCCTTCACGGCCTTGCCGGTGAAGGTGTTCATCGATTCTTCGGTTGTCAGGTGCCAGCCCAGTTCGCCGAGCATTTCTGCGAGGACTCGGTTGGTGATGGGTTCTGAATCGACCAGGACGCCGTCGCAGTCGAACAAGACTGCGGAGAAGGGGAATTGATTCATTGCTGCATTGGTCTTGGGGGGATTGCTGTCGATGGTAGCAATCGCTTTGAAATTTGTTTTCCGGGGCCGGGATTCCGCCCGGCCCCGGAAAAAAACGTCAGGACACCGCTCGAATAGGGATATACATCTCCCCGCCCCCCGCCATGAACTCCTTGGATTTCTCCTCCATCCCCTCAGCCATCACGGCAGCCTCGGCCATGCCCTTCTTGGCAGCGTATTCACGCACTTCCTGAGTGATCTTCATAGAGCAGAACTTGGGCCCGCACATCGAGCAGAAGTGCGCCACCTTGCTGGAGTCCTTGGGCAAGGTCTCGTCATGGAATTCGCGTGCGGTATCGGGATCAAGCCCGAGGTTGAACTGGTCCTGCCAACGGAATTCGAAGCGCGCCTTGCTCAGCGCGTCGTCGCGCGAACGTGCCCCCGGATGCCCCTTGGCCACATCCGCCGCATGCGCAGCGATCTTGTAGGCAATGATCCCCTGCTTCACGTCATCGCGATCCGGCAACCCCAGGTGCTCCTTCGGCGTCACGTAGCAGAGCATCGCAGTCCCCGCCCACCCGATCATCGCCGCCCCGATGGCACTCGCAATGTGGTCATACCCCGGCGCGATGTCGATCGTCAGCGGCCCCAGCGTGTAGAACGGCGCCTCGTGGCAGTGCTTGATCTGCTCGTCCATGTTCGCCTGGATCATGTGCAGCGGCACATGGCCCGGCCCTTCGATCATCGTCTGCACATCGTGCTTCCACGCGATCTGCGTGAGCTCGCCCAGCGTGCGCAGCTCGGCGAACTGCGCCTCGTCATTGGCATCCGCACCCGACCCCGGACGCAGCCCGTCGCCCAGCGAGAAGCTCACGTCGTACGCCTTCATGATGTCGCAGATGTCCTCGAAGTGCGTGTACAGGAAGCTCTCCTTGTGGTGCGCGATGCACCACTTGGCCATGATCGAGCCGCCGCGCGAGACGATGCCCGTCATGCGGTCCGCCGTGAGATGGATGAACGGCAGGCGCACGCCGGCGTGGATGGTGAAGTAGTCGATGCCCTGCTCTGCCTGCTCGATCAGCGTGTCGCGGTAGATCTCCCAGGTCAGGTCCTCGGCCACGCCGCCCACCTTCTCCAGCGCCTGGTAGATCGGCACGGTGCCGATGGGCACCGGCGAGTTGCGCACGATCCAGTCGCGCGTGGTGTGGATGTTCTTGCCGGTGGACAGGTCCATGACGTTGTCGGCGCCCCAGCGGATGGCCCACACCAGCTTCTCGACTTCTTCCTCGATGCTCGAGGTGACGGCCGAGTTGCCGATGTTGGCGTTGATCTTCACCTTGAAGTTGCGCCCGATGGCCATCGGCTCCACCTCGGGGTGGTTGATGTTGGCCGGAATGATGGCGCGGCCGCGGGCCACCTCGTCGCGCACGAACTCGGGCGTGATGATGCGCGGAATGGTGGCGCCCATCGGGTTGCCCATGACGCGCTTCGCACGCTCCTCGTTGGCCAGGTACTCGGCCATCCACTCGCGCTTGCCGTTCTCGCGCAGGGCCACGTACTCCATCTCGGGCGTGACGATGCCGCGGCGCGCGTAGTGCATCTGGGTGACATTGGCGCCCGACCTGGCGCGGCGCGGCGTGCGCTGCAGCGCCGAAGCGCCGGCACGCAGTTCGGCCAGGCGCAGGGCATCGTGGTCGTGGGCGTGCTTGAGACCCTCGTCGAGCGCCTGGTGCGAGCGGCCCTCGTAGCTTTCGGTGTCGTTGCGCTCGGCGATCCACGCGCCGCGCACATCGGGCAGGCCGCGGCGCACGTCGATCTCGACCTTGGCATCGGTGTAGGGGCCCGAGGTGTCGTAGAGCGACACGGTCTCGCCGTTGGTCAGCAGCACATCGCGCACCGGCACGTTGAGGTCGGGCCGGCTGCCCGGAATCAGGCACTTGTGCGACGCGGGAAAGGGCTCGCGCGTCAGCGAAAGCAGCGTGGTGAACTTGTCGGGGGCATTCATCGGGGCACTCCTTGTGGGGACAGGGTGCTCCGCAATCGCTCGATGGACTTCGGGATGCCCGCCATGAAAAGGAATGACGGACCGGAGTCAGGGAGTGCAGCTCTTCTTACGCCGGTATGACCCGGATCAAGTTCGCGGGTCGGCAACTTTGCCATCTCAGCACGCCACATGCGTGCACCCCGGAGCGGGGCCGATTGTGCGAGCCCGGGGCCCGCGCGTCAAGCCACGGGCAGTTGCAGATCCCCGTCGAGGTAGTACCAACGATTGCCCTCGCGCACGAAACGGCTGCGCTCGTGCAGCCGGGTGGCGGCGCCGGCGGGGCCACGCTGGCGCGCCACGAACTCGACCTCGGCATGGTCCGCGTCGAGCACCGAGCGCGAGCGCACGTCGAGCCCCAGCCACTTGACACCGGGCTCGAACTCGATCGAGGCCGGCCGGTGCGCGGCATGCCAGGTGGCAAGCAGGTAGTCGCCGCGCTCCAGCACGAAGGCCGAATAGCGCGAGCGCATCAGGGATTCGGCGTCGGGCGCGGGGGTGTTCTCGAAATCGTCGAGGTAGCGGCCACAGCACAGGGTGTAGCCGATGGGCTTGTCGCGGCGGTCGGTGCGGCCGCAGGGGCAAGGTCCGTTGGTGGGATCGTTGGCGCTCATGAAGACCGCTATTGGAACACCTTGCGCCCGAAGCGCCGACAGGGCAAGCCCGAAGCCGCCCAGGCCCTGTCCACCCTAGGGCAGGCTGCCCGCGATGGCGGCGCGCAGCGCCCGCGCGTCGGCCGGCTTGTAGATCAGCGCATAGCCGGCGCGCTCCACCTCGGCCCGGTTGGCATGCGCCGTCTCGCCCGTGAGGATGACCACGTGGCGCGCCTTGCCCACCGCCTGCAGGGCCTGCGCCGCGGCCAGGCCCGAGAGCCCGCTGCCCAGGCGCAGGTCGCTCAGCATCAGGTCGAACACGCCGCCCTGCTGCAGCGCCTCGCGCGGGTTGGCCGCCAGCGCCACCTCGTGGCCCCAGGCGGACAGCAGCGAGCGCATGGCCTCGCGCACGGGCTGCTCGTCGTCGAGCACCAGGATGCGAATCGCGGTGGCGGCCTCCTGCTCGGGCGCGGTCGAAGCGAAAAGATCGTCGTCGCCCGTCGGAACGGCTGCTGCAGCCCGTTGCTCGAGCACCAGCGAGAACGTGCTGCCACGCCCCGGCGCGGTGCGCACCCGGATGCGCGAGCCCATCACCTGCGCCATGCTCGCCACCAGCGACAGGCCCAGGCCGAGCCCGCGGCTGCGGTCGCGCCCGGGGTTGTCGACCTGGAAGAACTCCTCGAACACCTGCGACTGGTGCTGCGCGTCGATGCCCACGCCCGAATCGCGCACCTCGATGCGCCAGCCGCCCGGCGCCACGTGCCGCGCGCAGACCAGCACCGTGCCCGAGGGCGTGTACTTGATGGCGTTGTCCACCAGGTTGCCGAGCAGCCGCGCGAGCATGCGCACATCGGCCAGCACCGCGGCCTGCGTGGGCCGCACGCGCAGGCGCAAGCCCTTGGCCGCGGCCAGCGCCGCGAAGCGCCCGTGCAGCGCGTCGAACAGCGGCTGCAGGCGCAGCGGCTCGGGCCGCACCGGGGCCACGCCGCCGTCGAGCTGGGCGATGTCGAGCAGCGCGTCGATGGAGCCGCGCAGGGCGTCGACGCTGTCGCGCATGAAGCGCAGGTTCTGCGCCGTGGGCGGGCTGCGCGTGTCGAGCGCGTCCACGAAGATGGCCAGCGCGTGCATCGGCTGGCGCAGGTCGTGGTTGGCGGCCGCGAAGATGCGGGCGCGCTGCGCGGCGAGCTGCGCCACGTGGTCGAGCTGGCGCGCGAGCGCCTCGGCCAGGCGCGCGTTCTCGAAGCCGTTCTCGATGGAGCCGACGATCAGCCGGTTCTGCTTGCGCGCGTAGTGCAGCGCCGCCAGCAGCTGCGACACCGCGAGGCAGCCCATGATGACCGGCACGCTGCCCGGCTCCAGCACCAGCCGCAGCGCCAGGCTCAGGAACACCGGCACGCCGAAGCACAGCGCGGCCAGCCACCACTGCGCGAGCGCGGCAATGATCACGCTGGTGGTGCCGCTCACGAAGAAGTACATAAGCAGGATGTAGGCAAGGTCGCCGCTCGGAAAGAACAGCCACGGCGCCAGCGACCACACCAGCCCCGGGAACAGCATGCGCAGCTCCAGCTGGCGGCGCGTGCGCGCGGCCGAGGCGGCGTCGATGGCCTCCGGGTCCAGCTTGTGCAGGTGGCGGTGCATGTTCCATTGCATGGCGTGCACCAGCACGGCCCACACCAGCGTGCCGCGGTTGCCGGTGAGCACCAGGAACAGCACCCAGAACACCGCGGCCGTGACGGCGGCCGACAGCGGTGTGTCGCGCGTGTCGATCACATAGGCGCGCGCCAGGCTCTGGTCGACCAGCGGATTGGCGTTGGGCGCCTCGACCCAATGGCCGCGAAGCTGCTGCAGCAGCGGCCTGGATGCGGATTCTGTGCCGGAAGGGGGTGTCGATGGCATGGTCGGTGTGCGGCCGATTCTGCGCGATGCATGTGACCGCCTTGCAGCCCAGTCGCTCGTCGCTCTATCGCCTACCGGAACATCACCCACTCGGGCCGCATGTTGAAGCGCACCGGCAGGATGCTCACGCCCAGCCCGCTGGTCACGTACATGCGCTTGTCCTTGTGCGCGATCCAGCCGTAGGCCCATTCGCGCGGCGCGGCACCGGGCACGATCAGCGCGCCATAGCCGGGAATGCGCACCTGCCCGCCATGCGTGTGCGAGGCCACCACCAGCCCCTGCGTTTTCGGCATGGTCGCGAAGCTGAAGGGGTCGTGCATCATGACCAGCGTGGCGGCGCCTTTTGGCACGCCGGCCAGCGCCTTGTCGGGCTCCGAATGGCCGGTCGAGCGATCGCCGATGCCGACCACCCAGAGGTCGTGACCAGGCAACTGCACCGAGGCGTTCTCCAGAACGCGGATGCCCTGCGCGGTGAGCGCCTTGGCGGTGCGCTGGCCGTCGTGCCACCAGTCGTGGTTGCCCAGCACCGCGTACACGCCCTGCGGCGCCTTCAGGCGGCCGAGCACGGCGGCCATGTCCTCGATGGGCAGCGCCTCGTCGTCGCCCGAGCCCGCAAGGAAGTCGCCGGGCAGCAGCACCACGTCGGGCCGGGCGGCGTTGATCTCGTCGACGATGCGCGCGGCCCGCTCGACGCTGGTGATGCGCCACGCCGAGCGTTCGGTGAGATGCCAGTCGCCCGCGACCGCCACCTTGAGGCCGGCGGGCGCCTGCCATTGCGCCGAACTCAAGGGCTCGACACGCGCCGCCACCCAGCGCGGCTCGATGACGACGCCCCAAGCCAGCAGCGCCACCAGCACGACTGCGGCGGCGATCCAGCTCCAGCGACGCCCGCCGCGCACGCTCACGCCAGCGCGCGTTGAATCAGCAGCTTCTGGATGTCCGACGTGCCTTCGTAGATCTGGCACACGCGCACGTCGCGGTAGATGCGCTCCAGCGGAAAGTCGTTCACGTAGCCGTAGCCGCCCAGCGTCTGGATGGCCGCGCTGCACACGCGCTCGGCCATCTCGCTGGCAAAGAGCTTGGCCATGGCGGCTTCCTTCAGGCACGGCCGGCCGGCGTCGCGCAGGCTCGCGGCATGCCAGATCAACTGGCGCGCGGCTTCGAGCTGCGTGGCGCATTCGGCCAGGCGGAAGCCCACGGCCTGCTGGTCGAAGATGGACCCACCGAAGGCCTGGCGCTCCTTGGCATAGGCCAGGGCCACGTCGAAGGCGCTGCGCGCCATGCCCACGCTCTGCGCGGCGATGCCGATGCGCCCGCCCTCCAGCGCGCCGAGCGCGATCTTGTAGCCCTCGCCTTCCGCGCCGATCAGGTTCTCGCGCGGGATGCGGCAGCCATCGAAATTGATCTGCGCGGTGTCGCTGCTGTGCTGGCCCAGCTTGTCTTCCAGCCGCGCGACGTTGTAGCCGGGCGCGTCGGTGGGCACGATGAACGCGCTCATGCCGCGCTTGCCCGCGCCCTTGTCGGTCACCGCGATGACGATGGCCACCTGGCCGTTCTTGCCGCTGGTGATGAACTGCTTCACGCCGTCGATCACGTAGCCGTCGCCGTCCTTGCGCGCGGTGGTGCGCAGGCTGGACGCATCGCTGCCGGCCTGCGGCTCGGTCAGGCAGAAGGCGCCGAGCATCTGCCCTTGCGCCAGCGGCTCGAGCCATTGCTTCTTCTGCTGCGCGTTGCCGTAGCGCATGAGGATGGCGTTGACGGGGCAATTGGTCACGCTGATGGCGGTGCTGGTGCCACCGTCGCCGGCCGCGATTTCTTCCAGCACCAGCGCCAGCGTGAGGTAGTCGAGGCCGGCGCCGCCATGCTCCTCCGGCACGCAGATGCCGTAGGCGCCCAGCGCCGCCAGGCCCTGGTGCACGTCCTTCGGAAAGCTGTGCTCGCGGTCCCACTTGGGGGCGCGGGGCCAGAGTTCGGCTTGTGCGAAGTCGCGCACCGCGTCGCGGATGGCTTCCTGGTCGGTGCTGAGCAGCATGGCGTTGTCTCCTGTCTTTCTTATGAATCGCTGTGGGTTACTTGCCGGCGCCCAGGTCCATGATCAGGCGCGCGGCCATGTACAGGCGGCGCGGAATGGCGCTGGTGTCCACGTACTCTGCCTTGTCGCTGTGGTAGCCGAAGCCGGGCAGGCCCAGGCTTTCGATCACGGGCTTGCCCGACAGCGCCGCGTAGGCCGCGTCGGTGCCACCGCCGGTGCGCTCTTCCACGCCCAGGTTGCCGCCGGCTTCCTTGTAGAAGGCCACGGCCTTGTCGACCAGCTTCTTGCCGCCTTCGCCTGCGTTGAAGGCCGGGCGGCCGCGCGTGATGAGCACCTTGACGTCGGCATCGGGCAGCTTCTTCTGCTGCGCGCGCTCTTCCAGCGTCTTCATGGCGGCGTCGAAGTCTTCGTTGCGCGCGTAGCGCACGTCGGCGTTCAGCGTGGCGCTGGCGGGGATGATGTTCGACACGTTGCCGGCCTTCGCAATGGTCCAGTTGAAGCGCAGGTTCTTCGACTTGTCGTCGATGTTCATGGTGCGCAGCACCAGGTCGGAAGCCTCGACCAGCGCGTTCACGCCCAGCTCGGGTGCGGCGCCCGCGTGCGAGGCCTTGCCGGTGATGTTGACCTGCACGTAGGCGATGCCCGAGGTGCCCAGCGAGAGCTTCTCGTCGCCGGCGCTGGTGGGCTCGAACGAGAGCACGTAGTCGGCCAGCTTGGCTTCTTCCTGGATCAGGTCGCGCGAGCCGAAGGAGCCCTTTTCCTCGTCGGTGTTGAACAGCACGGTGATGGTGCCGTAGTCGCGCACGCCGTAGTCCTTGAGCAGCTTGAGCGTGTGCAGGATGACGGCGTTGCCGCCCTTGTCGTCGGCGATGCCGGGGCCGTAGGCCTTGTCGCCCTCGACCTTGAACGGCGCCTTCGCAAGGATGCCCTTCAGGTAAACGGTGTCCATGTGCGAGAGCAGCAGCAGGTTCTTGCCGCCGCGGCCCTTGAGCTTGCCCACGATGTTGTCCCCGACCACCAGGCCGGCCGACTTGCTGCGCGTGACGGTGAAGCCCAGGCTCTTGAGCTCGCCTTCGAGGTAGTTGCCGGCGGAGGCGATGCCTTCGGCGTCACCGGTGCCGGTCTCGATGTTGACCAGCTTCTCCAGCGTCTTGATCACCGCGGGCTGCTCGTCGGTGGCAGCCTGGAACAGCACGTTGTCGCGCTTCTGCGCCAGGGCGGCACCCGCGACGAAGGCGGTGGCCAGCACGGCGGCAACGGCGGTACGGTGGATGGATGGGCGCATGAAATCTCCTGCTCTACGCATGTTTTGCATTGTTTGAAATATCCGAATGAAAAAAGCCGGCCAGCGCCCATCCCTCGGGCGCTGGCCGACCCTTGTCCTTATAGCAATTCGAGTGCCACCGCGGTGCCTTCGCCCCCGCCGATGCACAAGGTGGCCACGCCGCGCTTCTTGCCGCGCGCCTTCAGCGCGTGGATCAGCGTGACCATGATGCGCGCGCCGCTCGCGCCGATCGGGTGGCCCAGCGCGCAGGCGCCGCCGTGCACGTTGACGATCTCGTGCGACACGTCGAGCTCGTGCATCAGCGCCATCGGCACCACCGCGAAGGCTTCGTTCACTTCCCACAGGTCGACGTCCTTCACCGCCCAGCCGGTCTTCTTGAACAGCTTGGCGACGGCGCCGACCGGCGCGGTGGAGAACCACTCGGGCTGCTGCGCGTGCGTGGCGTGGCCGACGATGCGGGCGATGGGCCTGGCGCCGATCTTCTTCGCGTGCGACTCGGTCATCATGACCAGCGCGGCGGCGCCGTCGTTGATCGACGAGCTCGACGCGGCGGTGATGGTGCCGTTCTCTTTCTTGAACGCGGGCTTGAGCGTGGGGATCTTGTCGAGCTTGACCTTGCCCGGGCCTTCGTCGATGGAGATCACCGTGTCGCCGCCGCGGCCCTTGACCGTGACGGGCACGATCTCGTCCTTGAACAGGCCGGTGTCGGTCGCCTTCTTGGCGCGCTCGACGCTGGCGATGGCAAACGCGTCCTGCTGCTCGCGCGTGAACTTGTACTTGGCCGCGCAGTCCTCGCCGAAGGTGCCCATGGAGCGGCCCGGCTGGTAGGCGTCTTCCAGGCCGTCGAGCATCATGTGGTCGAAGATGCGGTCGTGGCCCATGCGGTAGCCGCCGCGGCCCTTGAGCATGAGGTAGGGCGCGTTGGTCATGCTTTCCATGCCGCCCGCCACCATCACGTCGTGCGTGCCGGCCAGCAGCATGTCGTAAGACAGCATGGCGGCCTTCATGGCCGAGCCGCACATCTTGCTGAGGGTGACGGCCCCCGCGCTGTCGGGCAGGCCGCCCTTGTAGGCCGCCTGGCGCGCCGGGGCCTGGCCCTGGCCGGCCATCAGGCAGTTGCCGAACAGAACTTCGCCCACGCTGTCGGGCGCGATGCCCGCGCGCTCGACGGCGGCCTTGATGGCGGCGCCGCCCAGGTCGTGCGCGGAGAGCGCGGAAAAGTCGCCCTGGAAGCTGCCCATGGGGGTGCGGGCCAGGCCGACGATGACGATGGATTCGGACATGTGGAGGTCTCCTTCAGGAATGGGGAAGTGAAAACTGGATCGGGTGAAAAAACGATCGGTCAGAAATGCGTTGCGTGGCCTTCGTGCTGGAAGCGCTGCGACTCTTCGTACGGGAACACGTCGAGCATCTGGCCGGCCTGGATGCGTTCCTTGTGGTGCTGCCAGAAGGCGGCGTCGAGCAGGTCGGCGTGGTGCGCCATGAAAGCCTGGCGCACGTCCGCGTTGCCCAGCAGGAAAGGCTCGAAGGTCTCGGGGAACACGTCCTTCGGGCCCACCGCGTACCAGACCTCGCCGCTCATCTCTTCTTCCTCGTTGCGCGGCGTGGGGACCTTGCGGAACTTGCAGTCGGTGAGGTATTCGATCTCGTCGTAGTCGTAGAACACGACCTTGCCGCCGCGCGTCACGCCGAAGTTCTTCCACAGCATGTCGCCCGGGAAGATGTTGGCGGCCACCATGTCCTTGATGGCGTTGCCGTACTCGATCACCGCATGCTCGAGCTGGTCTTTCGCGCGCCTGGCGTGGGCCGGGCTCTCGGGGTTGGCCAGCGTGTCGAAGGCTTCCTGCAGGTAGATGTTCAGCGGGATCATGCGCCGCTCGATGTAGACGTGCTTGAGCACGACTTCCATTTCCCCGTTGCCGTCGCGGTCGCCGATCTCCAGCTGGCTGGGCGCGAACTTGCGGATCTCGTCGATCAGCCCGGGCTCGAAGCGGTCGAGCGGAAAACCCACGTCGCTGTACTCCAGCGTATCGGCCATGCGGCCCACGCGGTCGTGCTGCTTCACGAGCATGTACTTGCCCTTGATCTGCTCGCGCGTGGTGTCCTTCTGCGGCGGATAGAAGTCCTTGATGACCTTGAACACGAACGGGAACGACGGCAGGTCGAACACCAGCATGACCATGCCCTTGATGCCGGGCGCGATGCGAAAGCGGTCGCTCGAGTAGTTCAGGTGCGACAGAAAGTCGCGGTAGAAAAGCGTCTTGCCCTGCTTGGCCAGGCCCAGCGCGTTGTAGATCTCGGCGCGCGGCTTGCGCGGCATGAGCGAGCGCAGGAACTGCACGCAGGCCGAAGGCACTTCCATGTCGACCATGAAGTACGCGCGCGCGAAGCTGAACAGCATCTGCAGGTCGTCCTCGCCGAACAGCGCCGCGTCGATGTAGAACTTGCCGTGGCTGTCGTGCAGGATCGGCAGCGAGAACGGGATCTCGGTGAAGCCGTTCATGATCTTGCCGACCACGTACGCACCCTTGTTGCGATAGAACAGCCCCGACAGCACCTGCAGCTGGAAGTTGGCGCGCAGCTTCACCTGGTGGAAGCGGTTCAGGATGACGTGCGCCACGCGCTGCGCATCGCGCTGCTTGTTGGCATAGCTGCCGGTGAGGCCGAAGTCGTCGATCATCTGCTCGACGGTGTCGGCCAGCGTCTCGGGCTCGGGGTAGTACGGCCGGTAGGTGGGCGCGCCGCGCGGCTCGATGTACTCGGTGCTGATGGCCGGGCGCACGAAGATGAAGTCGTTCTGGAAGTACGCGCGGTGCAGGATCTTCGTGGTGACCGAGTTGAAGAAGCTCTCGGCCAGTTCGGGCTGGTGGTGGTCCACCAGCAGCCCGATGTAGTGCAGCTTGATCTGGTGCCACACGTCCATCGGTTGCTCGCCGGCCTTGAACTCCTTCTCGAGCCGGGCCACGGCTTCGCTCACGCGCAGGTCGTAGAACTCGATGCGCTCGCGCTGCGCGCGCTGCTGGCCGTGCCAGTCGGCGGTTTCGAAACGGTGCTTGGCACGCGCCGACTCGGCGCGGAACAGGCGGTAGTGGCGGTTGAAGCCGTCCATCATCGCTTTCGCGATGTCATAGGCCAGCGGCGAGTCGAGGCGCTGCGGGAACATGAATGGACGGACCGGGGACCGGGGAACCGGAAATGGCCGTGGCGCTGCCCGGGCGGCCTCAGGCCGCGGCGGGATCCACAGAACCGGCAGAACCGGTGTCGGCCTCGGGCTGCGGCGACATGGCCTGCGCTTCCTGCACCGACTGGTTCACCTGCGCGCCCTGCACGGTCAGCGCCTGGATCACTTCGCCGGGCCTGCTCCACTTGTAGCGGATGCGCTGCACGGCGGCCTTGTAGACGGCATCGAGCGGCTTGGCGCCGTCGACGCT
This sequence comes from Variovorax sp. OK212, assembly GCF_900112425.1. Taxonomy (GTDB): domain Bacteria; phylum Pseudomonadota; class Gammaproteobacteria; order Burkholderiales; family Burkholderiaceae_C; genus Variovorax. Next base: position 33,578 of record NZ_FOLP01000032.1, read on the forward strand.
CAGGCCCAGGTCCTGCAGCAGGCCGTCGTGCACGCCGAAGGTCCAGCCGTGGATCTTGACCTTCTGGCCGCGCGCCCAGGCGTCGACCATGACCGTGCTCACGGCCACGTTGACCACCTGCTCGGCCACGTTGAGTTCGCACAGCGCGTCGACGCGGGCTTCCTCGGGCAGGCTTTCGAGCATGACGTGGTGGCGGTCGCGCACGTCCTGGATGTGGCGGATCCAGTTGTCGGCCAGGCCGATGCGCTTGCCGCTGAGCGCGGCCTTGACGCCGGCGCAGCCGTAGTGGCCCACGACCATGATGTGCTCGACCTTCAGGTGCTCCACCGCGAACTGGATCGCCGAGAGCGCGTTGAGGTCGGAGTGCACCACGATGTTGGCCACGTTGCGGTGCACGAACACTTCACCGGGCTCGAGGCCGGTGATCTGGTTGGCGGGCACGCGGCTGTCGGAACAGCCGATCCACATGTAACGCGGGGTTTGCTGCTTGACCAGGCTGGTGAAGAAACCAGGCCGGTCTCGCTCCATCTGTGCGGACCAGGCACGGTTATGGGCAAAGAGGTCTTCGAGGTTGTCGGACATAGTCGTCTATTGTCGATGAGGAGTGTTTTTCAGGCCTTGGCTTCGGCGGCTTTCGAACCCTTGGCCGCCTTTTGTGCCTTGGCCAGCGTGGACCGTCCCTTTTTTTCGTGCTCGCGCACTTCCGCGAGATTCGCCTGCAGCTCGGTCAGCTGCGCCTCGAGCTGGGCCCTGTGGGCGCCCAGCACACCGAGGAATTTCTCCAGCTGCGGCACCGTGTCGCGCGGGCTGTCGTACATGTCCAGGATGTCCTTGGCCTCCGTCAGGCTCAGGCCCAGGCGCTTGGCGCGCAGGGTGAGCGTGAGCCGCGCCCGGTCGCGCGCGCTGTACACGCGCTGCAGGCCGGCGCGCTCGGGCGTGAGCAGGCCCATGTCCTCGTAGAAGCGGATGGCCCGCGTCGTGAGGTCGAATTCCTTCGCGAGCTGGCTGATGGTGAAGGTTTGCGCAGGCATGGCGGAAGTGGTGGCGAAGGAGGCGTCAAACGGAAGGTTACGAGGGCGACAGCAGGTTTGCCCGGCGATCCCTACAATGGTGCCCTTGACTCATGACGTTTACGTAAACGTCAATCTTACATGAACCTCCTCGAACGCGAACTCCACTACCCCCTGGGCGACACCCTGCCCCAGCCCGGCGAAGCCATGGAAGTGGCGCCCGGCGTGCGCTGGATCCGCATGCGGCTGCCCTTCGCACTCGACCACATCAACCTCTGGCTGCTGCGCGACACGATCGACGGCGTGGCCGGCTGGACGGTGGTCGACTGCTGCATCGCCCACGACGAGGCGCGCGCGCAGTGGGAACAGATCTTCGAGACGCAGCTGCAGGGCCTGCCGATCCTGCGCGTCATCGTGACCCACATGCACCCCGACCACATCGGCCTGGCGCACTGGCTGTGCGAGCGCTGGAACGCGCCGATGTGGATCAGCTCGACCGACTACCACGTGGCCCGCGTGCTCAGCACCGCCGGCGACACGCTGGCCGGCGGCGAGCAGGCGGCGCGCTTCTTCAGCTCGCACGGCCTGAGCGACCCCGACGCGGTCGCCAAGATCCGCGCGCGCACCAACTACTACGCGAACATGGTGCCGGCGGTGCCCGACAGCTTCGTGCGCATGCTCGACGGCGACACCGTCACCATCGACGGCCACGCCTGGCGCTGCATCAGCGGCTACGGCCATGCGCCCGAGCACATCGCGCTGTACTGCGACGAGCTCAAGCTGCTGCTGGGCGGCGACATGATGCTGCCGCGCATTTCCACCAACGTGAGCGTGTACGCAGGCGAGCCCGAGGCGAACTCGCTGCGCCTGTTCCTGGACAGCATCGACAAGTTCAAGGCGCTGCCGGCCGACACGCTGGGCCTGCCCTCGCACGGCAAGCCGTTCACCGGCATCCATCGCCGCGTCGACCAGCTGCAGGAGCACCACCGCGACCGCCTGGCCGAACTGCTCGAGGCCTGCACCGCGCGCCCGCTGACCGCGGCCGAAGGCCTGCCGATCCTGTTCAAGCGCGAGCTCGACCTGCACCAGATGACCTTCGCCATGGGCGAGACCGTGGCCCACCTGCACCTGCTGTGGTTCGCTGGCCAGGTGAAGCGCGAGCTGGGCAAGGACGGCATGTACCGCTTCGGCGCCAAGTCGGGCGCCGCCTGAGGACATCGCCGGCAATTTAGACTCGCCGGATGGACGACGACACGCTGGCTGAGCTGCGCGCGGGCCGGCTGGCTGGCGCAAAACGAATCGATCTCTCGTGCGGACTCACCGAGTTCCCGCGCGAGGTGTTCGACCTTGCCGATTCGCTCGAGACGCTGAACCTGTCGGGCAACGCGCTCGACACCCTGCCCGACGACCTGCACCGGCTGCGCCGGCTGCGCGTGCTGTTCTGCTCCGACAACCGCTTCACCACGCTGCCCGAAGCCATCGGCCAATGCGATGGCCTGGACATCGTCGGCTTCAAGGCCAACCAGATCCACACCGTGCCGGCTGCCGCGCTGCCGCCGTCGCTGCGCTGGCTGATCCTCACGGACAACCGGATCGAGGAGCTGCCCGACACGCTCGGCCACTGCACGCGCATGCAGAAGCTGATGCTCGCGGGCAACCGCCTGCGCGCGCTGCCGCCGTCGATGGCCGCGTTCGACCGGCTCGAGCTGCTGCGCATCTCGGCCAACCGTTTCGAGACGCTGCCAGGGTGGCTGCTCTCGCTGCCGCGCCTCTCGTGGCTCGCCTGCGCGGGCAACCCCTTCGACACCCAGGCCGAAGACGCGGCGATCGCCGCGCGGTCGGTGCCGCACATCGACTGGCATGAACTCACGCTCGGCAGGAAGCTCGGCGAAGGCGCATCGGGCGTGATCCACCAGGCATCGCTCGGCACACCAGGGCAGCAGCAACAACAGGTGGCGGTCAAGCTGTTCAAGGGCGCCGTCACCAGCGACGGCTGGCCGCACAGCGAAATGGCGGCGTGCATCGAGGCCGGCGAACACCCGACGCTGATCGCCGCGCAGAGCCGCATCGACGGCCATCCCGAGGGCACCGAAGGCCTCGTGATGGCGCTGGTCGATCCGTCGTTCGTCACCCTCGCCGGGCCGCCGAGCCTGGCATCGTGCACGCGCGACGTCTATGCGGGCGACGCGCGCTGGCCGGCCCGCGTGGCGCTGCGCATCGCGCGCGACATCGCCTCGGCCATGCAGCACCTGCATGCGCGGGGCCTCCTGCACGGCGACCTGTATGCCCACAACATCCTGTGGCAGGCCGAGGGCGGCGGACGGCTCGGCGACTTCGGCGCGGCCTGGATGACCGGCGCGCTCGGCGCGGCACAGGCGCGCGCGTTCCAGTCGCTGGAAATGCGCGCCTTCGGCTGCCTGCTCGAAGAGTTGCTCGAACGCTGCACCGACACGCCGCCGCCCGCCGTGGCCGCGCTGAAAGACCGCTGCCTGCAGCCCGACGCGGCCGCGCGCCCTTCGTTCGCCGACGCCCTGGCGCTGCTGCAGCAAGCGCTTTCGCCATGACGCGGCGCCGGCCACCGCAGTTGCCATTGCCCACGCGCGATGGCGTCGGCCCCAGCTGCACCGGTTTGCCCTACGGCCCGTGGCCGACCATTGCCGAATTCCTGATCGAGCGCTTTCCCGCCATCACGCCCGAGGCCTGGATCGCGCGCATCGAGGCCAACGACGTCATGGACGAGCACGGCGTGCCCGTGACCCTCACGCGCCCCTACCAGTCGCCGCTGCGCGTGTACTACTACCGCACGCTGGACGACGAGGTGCCCATTCCGTTCGAGGAGCAGGTGGTGTTCCAGGACGACGAGTTCCTGGTCGTCGACAAGCCGCCCTTCGTGCCCGTCACGCCCACCGGCAAGTACCTGCAGGAGAGCCTGCTGGTGCGCCTGAAACGCAAGCTGCGGCTCGACGACCTGGTGCCGATGCACCGCATCGACCGCAGCACCTCGGGGCTGGTGCTGTTCTCGGTGCGGCACGCCACGCGCGGCGCCTACCAGTCGATGTTTCCGGAGCGCCGCATCGACAAGCACTACGAGGCGGTGGTGCCCTGGCAGGAAGGCGTGTCGTCGGTGCCCGAGATCTACCGCAGCCGCCTGGTCGACGACGACCACTTCATGCGCGTGCGCGAGGAGCCCGGCGAGCCCAATTCCGAGACCCGCATCGCCGTGCAGGAAGTGCGCGACGGCCATGCCCTGCTGAGGCTGTCGCCCGTCACCGGCCGCAAGCACCAGCTGCGCGTGCACTGCCAGGCGCTGGGCATGCCGATCGTGAACGACCCGATCTACCCCGTGCTGCTGCCCGAGGGCGCGGACGACTTCAGCAAGCCCCTGCAGCTGCTGGCGCGTTCGCTGTCGTTCATCGATCCGCTCACCGGTGAGCTGCGCAGCTTCACGAGCCCCCGGAGCCTGTCGCTGACACCGAGGTGACGCGCGCGCGGCGTGGCGCGCACTAAGCTCGTTTCCTGAAAATTCTTTCATTCAGGAGACACCTGCACCATGGACACCACCCAACTCTTCTCGCTGAAGGGCCGCACCGCGCTGATCACCGGCGGCTCGCGCGGCATCGGCCGCATGATCGCCGAGGGCTACCTGGCCCAGGGCGCGCGCGTGTACATCTCGGCACGCAAGGCCGCGGCCTGCGACCAGACGGCGAAGGAGCTGTCGGCGTTCGGGCATTGCGTTTCGCTGCCGGCGGATGTGTCGACGGTGGAAGGGGCGCAGGCGCTGGTCGATGCCTATGCGAAGCATGAAGGCTCGCTCGACATCCTGGTGAACAACGCCGGTGCGGCCTGGGGAGCGCCGTACGAAGAGTTTCCGGAGAGCGGGTGGGACAAGGTGGTCGACCTGAACCTGAAGACGCCCTTCTTTCTGACGAAGGCGTTGACGCCTCTGCTGAAGAAGGCGGCGACCGATCACCTGTCGAAGGTGATCAACATTGCGTCGATCGACGGGATCTCGGTGAATCCGCAGGAGACGTATTCGTATGCGGCGAGCAAGGCTGGGTTGATCCAGCTGACGCGTCGCATGGCGCTGCGGCTGGCGCAGGACCGCATCGTGGTGAGCGCCATTGCGCCGGGCGCGTTTGCTTCCGATATGAACAAGGATGCGCGGGACCACGGGGATGTGGTGAAGGATCGCATTCCTGCTGGAAGGATCGGGGTGCCTGAGGATATGGCGGGGGCGGCTATTTATCTGGCTTCGCGGGCGGGGGATTATGTGATGGGGTCTACGTTGGTGGTGGATGGGGGGGTTACGCACGCTCGATAGAGGGTTGTTCTTTCGAGCACGCTCGCTTTTTTGGGCACGCTCGTTGGGCGTTTGCTTTCCGGGGCCGGATCTCGCCCCGGCAGGCGACCTACTTTTCTTTGCTTCGCCAAAGAAACGTAGGCAAAAGAAAGGCGACCCTGCTGTCTGCGTCCCTTCGCTTCGCTACGGGCAACCTGCGGTGCTCACGTTTCGCGGGGTCCCACCCAAACTCGCTTCGCTCAAACAAGGGTGGGCCCTGATCCGCGAAACGCTCCGCTCCTCGGCGCAGCCAGAAGGGCTTGGGGAACAGACGCGCCATCGCTGCGCTCGGCTTGGGAACAGCCGATACAGAAAGCAGAAAGACAGCCCCCTGCCCGTACCCCTGGTTCATCACTGCGGGCGCGCAGCGCCTGCAGTGCCTCGGGCCGAGCAACGCGATGGCCCGTGTGGCGTCCCATCCCCTCTGGCTGCGCCGAGGAGCGCAGCGTTTCGCGGACAAGGGCTCGCAGCTGTTTGAGCGAAGCGAGTTCTGCGAGACCCCGCGAAACGCGAGCACCGCAGGTTGCCCCGTAGCGAAGCGCAGGGGTCGCAGACAGTGGGGTCGCCTTTTCTTTGCCTACTTTCTTTTGGCGAAGCAAAAGAAAGTAGGTCCGCCGCCGGGCGGAATCCCGGCCTCGGGAAAAAACCAACCCAACAAAGGTTCAGTTCCAACGAGGCACAGCCTCATCCTTCAACTGCTGCCGCAACAAACCATAGTCAGGCAACACACTCTCGACCGTCTCCCAGAAGCGATGCGAGTGATCCATCACCCTCAGATGCGCCAGCTCATGCGCAACCACATAGTCGATCACCGGCAACCGGAAGTGAATCAACCGCCAGTTCAGCCGAATCGACCCATCGACACTCGCACTCCCCCACCGAGTCGCTGCGTTGGACAACGAGAGCTTCACCCATCGCACCCCGAGCAGCGGCGCAAAGTGATCCAACCGCTCGATGAACAGCTTGCGTGCCTGCCGCATCAACCACGCCTGCGCCGCGTCACGAATCTGCGAAGGCTCCGCGTTCTGCGCCACGGCCAGCCGCAGCACCCGCGGCCCGTCTCCTTCCGCCGCATCGAGCGTCCCGCCCACGCTGGCAAACCCGTGCTTCGGGTCGAGCCGGATCACGACGGCCTCGCCCATGAACGGAAACACCGCGCCGTCGCGCCATTCGATGCGCGTCGCCTCGACCCGCGCATGCCGCTGCTGCGTCTCCGTCAGCTTGCGCAGGATCCAGTCCGACTTCTCGTGAATGGCTGAATCGACATCGCGCAGCGCCACCCAGCGCGGCGCGCGCACGGACAGGCCTTCGGCCCCGACCAGAAAACCGATGGTCTTGCGCTTTCCCCGCTTGAACTCATAGGCCACGCGCGCCGACCCCAGCACGATCTCGCGCGAAGCCTGCGGATGCGCGAAGCTCGCCAAGGTCAGCGTGTCGGCCAGCAGCACCGCGGGCGGCGCATTCGGATCCATTGGTGCAGGCGCAACGACAGGTGCCGTGGGCACCGCGTCCTGCGGCGCCACCAGCTTGGGCTTCCTTGCCCGGCGCGGCCGCGCGGGCGCAGGTGTTGGCGCCGGTGGCGCGAACTCGCTGCCCAACCCCTCGAAAAGATCCATCGTGAACTGAAGCAGTCCCCCCATGACGGGCTCTCTTGTCTTCTCAGCTCACCGCTTCTTGCGTGGGCTGCACAGGGCTGTCGGCATACGCCTCGGGGTCGAGGCGGCGCATCTCGGCCTCGATCCAGGCTTCGACTTCGCGCATCAGTTCGTCGGGCTTGCGGCCCACGCTCGGGATCGCCGGGCCGATGGACACGTCCACCACGCCGGGGCGCTTGATGAAGGCCTTGCGGGGCCACACCTTGGCCGAGGTGACGGCAATGGGGATCACCGGCACGCCGGTCTCGCAGGCCAGGCGCGTGCCGCCGCTCTTGTAGGTGCCCTTCTGCCCGCGCGGAATGCGCGTGCCTTCGGGGAACATGATGATCCAGATGCCCTGCGCGAGCAGCTTGCGGCCCTGGTTCACCACCTTGTTGAAGGCCTGCGCGCGCTGGCTGCGGTCGATGTGGATCATGTCCAGCCGCGCCATCGCCCAGCCGAAGAACGGCACGTAGATCAGTTCCTTCTTGAACACGTAGGCCAGCGGGTGCGGCATGAGCGTGGGCATCAGGAAGGTCTCCAGCGTGGACTGGTGCTTCACCAGCAGCACGGCGCCGGCGAGCTGGTCGGTCGGCAGGTTCTCCATGCCGCTCACGCGGGTCTTGATGCCCAGCAGCACGCGCGCGCCGCCAATGGCCCAGCTGAGCCAGCGCTCGGCCATCCAGTACAGCGGAATGCCGCGCTTCCAGAGCGAGCTGACACACATGATGATGCCCCAGGGCACCACGGTGACGAGCATCCAGAGTGCATGGAGAACGGAACGGATAAACGCCATCAGACAGCTACCTGCAGTGCAGCCTGCGCTTCGCGCGCAAGCAAAAAGTCGACAAAGGCGGGGAGGTCGTCGTGGACCACCGTGTTCGCCGGGTATTCGGAAGGCAGCGGATCGACGCCGCGGCAGGCCGCGCCCATGCCCGTGAGCAACAGGTGCGGCTCGCAGCCGGCGGCCGCGCCGGCCTGCAGGTCGCGCAGGCTGTCGCCGCAGGTCGGGATGCCCTTCAGGTCGATGCCGTAGCGGTCACCGATCTGCAGGAACAGGCCCGGCTTGGGCTTGCGGCAATCGCAGTCCTCGTCGGGGCTGTGCGGGCAATAGAAGACAGCGTCGACCTTGCCGCCCACGGCCGCGAGCATCTTGTGCATCTTGGCGTGCATGGCGTTGAGCGAGGCCATGTCGAACAGCCCGCGGCCCAGGCCCGACTGGTTCGACGCGATCACCACGTGCCAGCCCGCATGGTTCAGGCGCGCCACGGCCTCCAGCGCACCGGGCAGCGGCGTCCACTCGATGTCGCTCTTCACGAAATCTTCGCGGTGCACGTTGATCGTGCCGTTGCGGTCGAGGATGACGAGTTTCATGGCAATGCCGCCCGTGGTGGAGTCTCGTGGAGTCGTCGGGAAGAGATCAGACAGCCAGCCGCTCAAGCTGCGCCACGCGGTTCATCGCGGCGTGCAGCGACATCAGCAGGCCCAGGCGGTTCAACCGCAGGTCGGCCTGGTCGGCATTGACCATCACGCCGTCGAAGAAGGCATCGACCGGCTCGCGCAGCGCGGCCAGCGTCTGCAGCGAGGCGGTGTAGTCGCCGGCTTCGAACTGCGCGTTGGCGGCGGGCACGACCTGCGCCATGGCGGCGTGCAGCGCCTTCTCGGCGGGCTCCTGCAGCAGCAGCTCGCTGACGTGCGCGTCGGCCTCGGGGGCCTTCTTCAGGATGTTGCCGATGCGCTTGTTCGCGGCGGCCAGCGCGGCGGCGGCAGGCAAGGCGGCAAAGGCGCGCACCGCGGCCAGCAGCTTGGGCACTTCGCCCAGGCGCTGCGGGCGCGGGGCCAGCACGGCGTCGACCTCTTGCGCGCTGGCGCCCTGCTCGCGCAGGCTGCCGGCCAGGCGGTCGAGAATGAAGTCCTGCAGCTCGACGGTGGCCTTGCCGCTGTCGAAACCGGCGATGCCGTCGAACTGCGCGGCGGCGTCCTGCAGCAGCGCGTCGAGCCCCAGTGCGAGGTCTTTCTCGATCAGCATGCGCAGCACGCCCAGCGCATGACGGCGCAGCGCGAACGGGTCGCGGTCGCCGGTGGGCAGGTTGCCGATGCCGAACATGCCGACCAGCGTCTCGAGCTTGTCGGCCAGCGCGACCACCAGGCCCACGTTGTTGCGCGGCAGTTCGTCGCCGGCGAAGCGCGGCTTGTAGTGGTCTTCGATGGCGTCGGCCACCGAGGCGTCCAGGCCGTCGTGCAGCGCGTAGTAGCGGCCCATGGTGCCCTGCAGCTCGGGGAACTCGCCGACCATGTCGGTCACGAGGTCGGCCTTGGCCAGTTGGGCGGCCTGCGTGGCGTGCGCGGCCAGCGTGGCGTCGCCGATCTTCTCGGCAATGCCGCGCGCGATGCGCATCACGCGCTCCACGCGCTCGCCCTGCGTTCCCAGCTTGTTGTGATAGACCACCTTGCCCAGCGACTCGACGCGCGAGGCCAGCGACTTCTTGCGGTCCTGATCGAAGAAGAACTTGGCGTCTGCAAGGCGCGGGCGCACCACGCGCTCGTTGCCGCCGGTGACGGCGCTCGCGTCGTCGGGGCTGATGTTGCTGACGACCAAAAACTTGTGGGTGAGCTTGTTCGACGCGTCGAGCAGCGGAAAGTACTTCTGGTTGGCCTTCATCGTGAGGATCAGGCATTCCTGCGGCACTTCGAGGAACTCGCGCTCGAAGCTGCAGACCAGCACGTTGGGGCGTTCGACCAGCGCGGTCACTTCGTCGAGCAGCGCGTCGTCGTTGATCGGCACGACGCCGCCGCCGACCTTCACCGCGGCCGCCGCGAGCTGGCGCGCGATCTCGGCGCGGCGGGCCTCGAAGCTGGCGATGACGGCGCCCTCTTCCTGCAGTTGCAGCGCATAGCTGCTGGCGTCGCGCAGCACCACGGGGTCGACAGCCGCCTCGAAGCGGTGGCCGTGCGTGTCGCGGCCGGCCTTCAGGCCCAGCGCCTCGATCGGCACCACGGTGTCGCCGTGCAGCGCCACCAGGCCGTGCGCGGGGCGCACGAAGCTCACGCTGGTCCAGCCGGGCAGCTCGCTGCCTTCCTCGAGCTGGTAGGTCATGACCTTGGGAATCGGCAGCTTGGCGATGGCTTCGGCCAGCGCCTTCTGCAGGCCTTCGGCCAGCGTGGCGCCCTTGGCGGTGCTTTCGTAGAACAGGGCCTCGGCCTTGCCGTCCATCGCGCGCTTGAGGCCGGGCACGGCCGAGGCGTCGGCGCCCAGCGCCCCCAGGCGCTTGAGCAGCGCGGGCGTGGGCTGGCCGGAGGCGTCGAGGCCGACGGCCACGGGCATGAGCTTTTGCGACACGGCCTTGTCGGCGGCGCGCTCGGCCACGTGCGTGAGGTGCGCGGCCAGGCGGCGCGGCGAGGCGTAGGCGGTCAGCACGGCGCCGGGCTCGGCGAGCCCCTGCGCCACGAGCTGGTCGCGCAGGCCGCCGGCAAAGGCGTCACCCAGCTTTTTCAGGGCCTTGGGCGGCAATTCCTCGACAAACAGTTCGACAAGAAGGCTGGCAGACGACATGGCTCAGAGGGCTTTTGAAAATGGGCCGCGGACGGCACCGGCCACGGGCGCGCAGCGAAGCGGCGCCGTGGAAGGGAAAGAAGAAAGAAGACAGATCGGATTCATGCGGCAACGGCGCCCTTGCGCAGCTCCAGGTTGCGACGCTCCACGCGGCGGCGCGCGACGAGCGCGAGCACCGCGGCCGCCAGCAGCGGCGCCCACACGGTGGCCATCTCGTTGAGCAGCACCTGCGCGCCGCGCGGCGAGAAGAAGCGCTTCAGCGCCACCGGCGACACCTCGATGGGCCGCCACGGGCTGAAATGGCGAACGTCGCTGAGCGGCCAGAAGAGGGCGATGCCGATGCCGCCGTTGGTCAGCATGTCCAGCAGCGGATGCGACACGGCGCACAGCGAGATCCACGCCCAGCCCACGGCCCGGCGCATGCCCCAGCGGGGCGCGAGCCACCAGCCCGCGAGGCCCAGCAGCAGCGCGAACAGCAGGGTGTGCGTGAAGCCGCGGTGCCCCGTCATGCCGCCGTAGGCAATGCCCAGCTTGAAGGCCAGGCCGTCGAAGTCGGGCGCAATGGACGCGAGCATGCCCGCCAGCAGCGCCGCCACCGGCACGCGCCGCGTGCCCAGCGCAATGGCTGCGCAGACGGGAACGGCGACGTGGGTGAAGACGGTGGGCATGCAGTGGCTCGGCGTTCGCTCAGGCGGCCTTCTTCGGCGGCATCTGCGCGACCCATTCGCGCGGCGCCATCGGGAAGCCCAGCCGCTCGCGGCTCTCGTAGTAGCTCTGCGCCACGCTGCGCGCGAGGTTGCGGATGCGCCCGATGTAGGCCGCGCGCTCGGTCACGCTGATCGCGCCGCGCGCGTCCAGCAGGTTGAAGCTGTGCGCGGCCTTCAGCACCTGCTCGTAGGCCGGCAGCGCGAGCTGCTCGGTCATGAGGTGCTTGGCCTGCTTTTCGTGCGCGTTGAAGGCGGTGAACAGGAACTCGGCGTCGCTGTGCTCGAAGTTGTAGGTCGACTGCTCGACCTCGTTCTGCTTGTAGACGTCGCCGTAGCTCAGGCCGTCGGTCCATGTCAGGTTGTAGACGTTGTCCACGCCCTGCAGGTACATGGCCAGGCGCTCCAGGCCGTAGGTGATCTCGCCGGTGATGGGCTTGCAGTCGATGCCGCCCACCTGCTGGAAGTAGGTGAACTGCGTCACTTCCATGCCGTTGAGCCACACCTCCCAGCCCAGGCCCCAGGCGCCGAGCGTGGGGTTCTCCCAGTCGTCCTCGACGAAGCGGATGTCGTTCTTCTTCAGGTCGAAGCCCAGGGCTTCGAGGCTGCCGAGGTAGAGCTCGAGGATGTTGCTGGGCGCCGGCTTCAGCACGACCTGGTACTGGTAGTAGTGCTGCAGGCGGTTGGGGTTCTCGCCGTAGCGGCCGTCCTTGGGGCGGCGGCTGGGCTGCACGTAGGCAGCCTTCCAGGGTTCGGGGCCGAGCGCGCGCAGGAAGGTGGCGGTGTGCGAGGTGCCCGCGCCCACTTCCATGTCGTACGGTTGCAGCAGCGCGCAGCCCTTGTCGGCCCAGTACGACTGCAGTTTGAGAATGATTTGCTGGAAGGTCAACATGAAGCTGGCCGGCGTGGCCGGACATTGGACGGTAGCGCGGCGAAGCACCGCGAAAGCGGGCGATTTTACGTTCGGAGGGCAACTCTCCCACAGCGGATCGGGAAGTCGCCTGCTGCCGGGGCCGGGCGAGGGGTGCGACAACACCCAACCCGCCGCGTGCGGCGGGGCCGCCGCTGCCGTTTTTGGCCCTCTTTTCCTGCACTTTCCCCGCCTTCAGACCCGCCCCAACGACATGCCCGTGCCCGAGACCGCACCCGACGCCCCCCTGTTCATCGTGCTCAACGCCAGCTCCGGCAGCGAGGACGCGGCCGAGGCCCGCCGGGTCATCGAGGAAGGCTGCGATGCGGCCGGCCGGCGCAACCGCATCTTCGTGGTCGACGGACCCGGCCGGGTGCAGGCGCTGGCGCGCGAGGCGGTGGAGCGGGCGCGGGCGGTGGGCGGCGTGGTGGTGGCCGCGGGCGGCGACGGCACCATCAACGCGGTGGCGCACGCCACGCTGGGCAGCGGCTGCGCCTTCGGCGTGCTGCCGCAGGGCACCTTCAACTACTTCAGCCGCACCCACGGCATTCCGCGCGACACGGCGCAGGCGCTGCACATCCTGCTGACCGAGCAGCCCCGCGCGGTGCAGGTCGGGCTGGTGAACGACCGGGTGTTCCTGGTCAATGCCAGCCTCGGCCTGTACGCCGAGCTGCTGGAAGAACGCGAGGCCTACAAGGCGCGCTACGGCCGCAACCGCTGGATCGCCTTCGGCGCCGGCTTGCTGACGGTGCTGCGCGGCCACCGGCAATGGAACCTGCGCATGGCCTGGCGCGGCGTGGAGCGCGACATCCGCACGCCGACGCTGTTCGTCGGCAACAACCCGTTGCAGCTGCACCAGGTCGGCATTCCGGAGGCCGACGTGCCCGAGCAGGGCCAGCTGGCCGCCATTGCGCTCAAGCCGGTGGGGCCGCTGGCCATGCCCGGCCTGCTGGTGCGCGGCGCGCTCGGCCGGCTCGGCGACGCCGACGAGGTGCTGAGCTTTCCGTTCGAGTCGCTCACGGTGAAGCCGCGGCGCCCGCTGGCCGCGCGCCGCATCAAGGTGGCGACCGACGGCGAGATCGGCTGGGTCGACACGCCGCTGCTGTTCCGCGTGTCGCCCGAGCCGCTGTGGCTGGTGCGCCCGGCCCGGACGGCGCCCGAGCTGGAGGCGGCGCGCGAATGAGCTGCCTGCTGCAGATTTCCGACCCCCACTTCGGCACCGAGCAGCCCGACGTGCTGCACGCGCTCGAGCGGCTCGCCGATGCGCTGGCGCCGGGCGTGGTGGTGCTGTCGGGCGACATCACGCAGCGCGCCACCGCCGCGCAGTTTGCGGCGGCACGGGCCTTTGCCGACCGGCTGGGGCGGCCGGTGGTGGCCGTGCCGGGCAACCACGACATTCCGCTGTTCCAGCTGGGGGCGCGCGTGTTCGCGCCCTACGGCCGCTACCGCCGGGCCTTCGGCGACGACCTGGAGCCGGTGTTCGAGTCGCCCGACTGGCAGGTGACCATGGTCAACACCACGCGCTGGTACCGGCACACCGACGGCGCGGTCTCGCCCGCGCAGGTCGAGCGCGTGGCGCGGCGGCTGGCGGCGGCCTCGCCGTCGCAGGTGCGCGTGGTGGTGACGCACCAGCCGGTGATGGTCACGCGCACGCAGGACATGGGCAACCGCCTGCACGGGCGCGAGCAGGCGGTGGCGCGCTGGTGCGCGGCCGGCGCCGACCTGATCCTGGGCGGGCACATCCACCTGCCCTATGTGCGGCCGCTGCACGACGCCTTTCCGGGGTGCGCGCGCACGGCCTGGGCGGTGCAGGCCGGCACCGCGGTGTCGTCGCGGGTGCGCGCGGGCCATCCGAATTCGGTGAACGTGGTGCGCGCGGGCATGGCCGACGATGTTGCCGAAGGCATGGCTGGCGGCCCTCGCGCATGCCGCGTCGAACGCTGGGACTACGTGGCGCGCGACAAGGCCTTCGGCTGCGCCGAAGTATTCGGTCTTTCCCTTGCCAGTGAGGCGGCGCGGCCTTAGGGTGCGCCGCTATGTTGACGCAAGCCCCTCTTGTTCTCGCTGCACAGCAGCTCGGCGTGCACGCGCTGCCCTGGTTCCTTTGCCTTCTCGCGATGTCGGTGCTCGGTGCCGGCCTGGCCTGCCACCTGCTGCAGAAACGCCACTTCAATGCGCTGGACACCGACGAGCCCAGCGAGCCGCGCATCGCGCTCGGGCTCGCGTCGGGCTTCGTGCTGATTCTTCTGGCCTCGAGCCTGTTCGCGTGGATCGCGTCGAACATCTCCGACGGCCGCGTGCTCGGCCAGGCTGACCACGCGCTGACCGACGCCATTGCCACGCACCTGCCGCGCACCGCGCTGGTGGTGTTCAGCTGGGTCACGCACCTGGGCGACGCGGCCTTCCTCGGGCCGGTGTGCCTGCTGGTGGCCGCCGCGCTCTGGTGGCATTCGCACCGCGGCCTGGCGCTGGGCTGGGTGCTGGCCCTGGGCGGCATCGTGGTGCTGAACCCGGCGCTCAAGCAGATCTTCGCGCGGGCCCGACCGCTGCACGACCACGGCCTGGCGCTGGAGACGAGCTACAGCTTTCCCAGCGGCCACAGCGCGGGCGCGATCGTGAGCTACGGAATGCTGCTGTACCTGCTGCTGCGCACGCTGCCGCCGCGCTGGCACGTGCCGGGCGCGATGGCCGCGGCGGGCGCCATCGTCACCATCGCGTGCAGCCGCATCTTTCTGCAGGTGCACTTTGCGAGCGACGTGGCGGCCGGCCTGCTGACCGGCCTGGCCTGGCTGCTCGTGTGCGTGAGCAGCCTGGAGTACGCGCGCCACCGGCAGCAGCGGCGCGCCCTGGCCTGAACCCCGGCCCGGACGCTCCGCCGGGCGAAAAACCGAGGCTTCGCCAGGAACACCGCGGAACCGGCTTTGCCGGGCCGCAGGTGTTGCCCCCGGAAGGGGGAAGGAGGCTACGCGAAGCGAGCAAGCCTGGGGGAGATCAATATTCCCAGAAGATGCGCTGCAGTTCCTTGGTGTCGCTGGTCTTGGTGAGTGCCACCATCGCCAGGATGCGCGCCTTCTGCGGGCGCAGGTCGTGCGCCACCACCCAGTCGTACTTGTCGTCGGGCTGCTCGGCGTTGCGGATCACGAAGCCGTCGGGCACGCGTGCGCTGCGGATCACGATCACGCCGTCGGCGCGCGCCTTCTGCAGGTTCGGCACGATGCGGTCGGCCACCGAGCCGTTGCCGGTGCCGCCGTGGATCAGCGCCTTGGCGCCGCTCTTGGCAATGGCGTCGATGGCCACCGAGGACACGCCTTCGTAGCCCATCGCAATCTCCACCGGCGGCAGCGCGCTGATGGTGTCGATGTCGAACTCCGAGTTCATGGTGTGGCGCTTCACCGGCGCGCGGAACCAGTAGTTGCGCCCCTCCACCACCATGCCCAGCGGACCCCACTGGCTGGAGAAGGCGTTGGTCTTGATGTTGACGTTCTTGCTCACGTCGCGGCCGCTGTCGATGTTGTCGTTCATCGTCACCAGCACGCCCTTGCCCATGGCGTCCTTGCTGCCCGCCACGTTCACCGCGTCGTACAGGTTCAGCGCGCCGTCGGCCGACAGCGCGGTGCCCGGGCGCATCGAGCCGACCACCACGATCGGCTTGGCGGTGTGCACGGTCAGCGTCAGGAAGTAGGCGGTTTCTTCCAGCGTGTCGGTGCCGTGCGTGATCACGATGCCGTCGACGTCGGGCTGCTTCGACAGTGCCGAGACGCGCTTGGCCAGCGTCATGAGGTTGTCGTTGGTGAGGCTTTCCGATGCGACCTGGAACACCTGCTCGCCGCGCACGTTGGCCACCTTAGCCAGCTCCGGCAGGCCGGCGATGAGCTTCTCCACGCCCACCTTCGCCGCGGCGTAGGTGGCGCTGTTGACGGCCGAGGCGCCCGCGCCCGCGATGGTGCCGCCTGTGGCGAGGATCACCACGTTGGGCAGCGCCTGCTGCGCCTGCGCGAGCGCGCTGGCCGCCAGCAGTGCGGTGCCGGCCGCGAGGGCCCTGAAACGGGGAGAAAGGTACATGGAGAGCTCCTTTGTTGAAGTGGATTCTTTCGAGGCGGCGAGGAAGATACATGAACCATGCCCGCATGCTCCGTGCCTCCATGCCGGCATGGCATGCGCCCATGCACGAAGGATTACCATCGACCGCGCGGCCGCTTCAGGGGCCGCGCACACCGCCGCCGCCGCCTGCCATGAACGCCGATTCCGCCACCCCCTTCGCCTCGACCGCCCAGGAAATGCCCGCCCCCGACGGCCCGCTGTCGCGCGCACGGCCCGGGCGCGAACGCATCATGGCGGCGATCCGCACCGCGGCGGTCACCGAGTTCAGCCTGCACGGCCTGAAGGGCACCTCGACCCAGGCAATTGCCGCGCGCGCCGGCCTCACCAAGCCCCAGCTGCACTACTACATCGTCGGCAAGGAAGAGCTCTACGAAGAGCTGCTGATGCAGGTGCTGCATGCGTGGAAGGTGGTGTTCTCGTTCGAGGACGCGAGCGACCCGGCCACGGTGCTGGGCGACTACATCCGCAAGAAGCTAGACCACGCGATCGACAGCCCGGAGATGTCGCGCATCTTCACGCGAGAGATCCTCGACGGCGGGCGCAACCTCGACCGCTACTGGCCCAACGCACGCGCGTGGACGCAGAAGAAGGTGGACATCATCAACGGCTGGATCGCGCGCGGGCAGATGCGCCCGCTCGATGCGCGCATCCTGCTGATGCACGTCTGGGCCATGACCCAGAGCTATGCCGACTACGCCATCCAGACGCGCGTGATGCTCGGCCTGCCGCCCGACGCGCCGATCGACCGAGAGCCGATCGCGCGCGAGCTCGTGGCCTTCGTGCTGAACGGCTGCGGCATCAAGGCCTGAAGCTCCGCTCCTGCGTGGCCCGCATGGCTTACAGGCCGTGCACGACCCAGGTGTCGCCGGGCGCCGTCGGCACGCGCACCGTGTTCTCGCCGATGCGCTCGAAGCGGTACTCGTGCCCGCCGATGACGATCGACGGCATGTTGGTCCACACGCGGTACTCGTAGCCGTCGGCCACCGGCGTGACCTCGAGCACGCGGAACACCGGCGGCACGACCACGGTGATCTGCAGCCGGGCCGAGGCGCTGGCGCTGCCATAGGCCGATTCCGCCAGGCACAGCGCCGGCGCGAGCAACAGCGCCGCTGCCGCGCCGCGCGCGCGGCGGCCCGATCGAAGCCAACGTTCCCTCATACACCCCATCCGAAAAAGCAAAGGTTCGGGCGCTGCAATGGCGCCCGGCTTCCGGATATCGGCAGCCTGGGGAAGAACTGAAGGGCCGGGGCGCTCGCCTCGGTCGCCGCCGATCGCCCCAAACCGGTGCACGTGCACTGGCACGTCGCTTGCATAACCTGACCACTTGCTCTGATTAAGCGGTCAAACACACCATGCGCGTGCTCGTCGTCTACTGCCACCCGGTCGAAACCAGCTTCCATGCCGCCCTGCACCAGGAGGTACTGAAGAACCTGCGCGCCGCCGGGCACGAGGTGGACGACTGCGACCTGTACGCCGAGGGCTTCAACCCGGTGCTGTCGCGCGAGGAGCGCCTGGGCTACCACGACGTGCCGGCCAACCGGCTGCCGCTGGCGCCCTATGTGGAGCGGCTGCAGTGGGCCGAGGGCATCGTGTTCTGCTTTCCGACCTGGTGCTTCGGCCTGCCGGCGATGCTCAAGGGCTACTTCGACCGGCTCTTCATGCCGGGCGTGGCCTTCGACATCAGCGACCCGGCCAACGTGAAGCCGATGCTCACGCACATCAAGCGCATCAGCGCCGTGGTCACCTACGGCCGGCCGCGCTGGGTGGCCATGTACATGGGCGACCCGCCGCGCAAGATCGTCACGCGCTACATGAAGCGGCTCACCGGCCAGGGCGCCCGCGTGGACTACCACGCCCACTACCACATGAACGTGGCGACCGAGCCCCAGCTCAAGCGCTTCATGGCAAAGGTCGGCCACGCGATGGCGCGCTTCGCATGAACGCGCCCGCCCTTCTGGACAACGTGCGGCTGCCGCGCTGGCTGCTGCCGACCGACTGGCCGCAGCGCGACGGCGTGCCCGTGCTGGCACGCCTCGGCATCGAAGCCGGCCGCGTGCGATCGGTGCTGCCCGCAACCGGCGATGCGCCCTCCGCCACGGCCTGGGACCTTGCCGGCACGCTGGCCCTGCCCGGCTTCGTCGACGCCCACACGCACCTGGACAAGGCCTTCACGCTGCCGCGCATGAAACAGGTGCAGCCCGGCCTGCTCGGCGCCATCGACGCGATGCTGGCCGACCGCGTGCACTGGACGCCCGCCGACGTGCGCGAGCGCGCCGCGCGCGGCCTGCAGTGGGCCTGGGAATGCGGCACCACGCACCTGCGCACGCACGTCGACTGGTGGGAGCCCGAGTCGCTGCCGATGGCCTGGCCCGTGATGGCCGAGCTGGCGCAGGAATGGGCCGGCAAGGTGCGCCTGGAGCAGGTGAGTCTCATCAAGCTGCCGTTGTTCGAAGACGCGGCGCAGGCCCTGCGCCTCGCAAAGCAGGTGAAGGCCACCGGCCCGCACGCGCTGCTCGGCGGCTTCGTGCACTCCACCAACTGGAGCGAGAACGCGCTGCGCAACCTGCTGGTGTCGGCGCAGGCCTGCGACCTCGACATCGACCTGCACGTCGACGAAGAACTCAATGCCGCGGCGGTCGGCCTGCAGACCACCGCGCGCATCCTGCGCGAGATCGGCTACCAAGGCCGCGTGACCTGCGGCCACATCTGCGCGCTCGCGGCCCAGCCCGAGGCGCAGGCCTTCGCCACGCTCGACGCGGTGGCGCGCGCCCCCATCACCGTGGTGTCGCTGCCCGCCACCAACCTGCTGCTGCAGGACGCCGTGACCGGCCGCACACCACGGCTGCGCGGCATCACGCTGGTGAAGGAAGCGCGGGAGCGCGGCATTCCGCTGCTGTTCGCCAGCGACAACGTGCAGGACCCGTTCTGCCGGCTCGGCAGCTTCGACCCGGTCGAGGCGCTGGGCACGGCCGCGCTGGTGGCGCAGCTCGACGAGCCCTTCGACACCTGGTCGCAGGCGCTGTGCCGCGGCGACTGGCTGCGCCGCGGCACAGCGCCCGCGCACCCCACGCTGGTCGGCGAGCGCGCCGACCTGGTGCTCTTCACCGACGCCGACCGCCACGGCTGGCCTTCGCGCACCGCCCACCGCGTGGTGCTGCGCGACGGCCGCGTGACGCGCGGCGACGCCACGCCCTTCCTCCCCCGATAACGAACCGCAAGGACCGCCATGCTCCACGGCTACATTCCGCCCCACCGCTTCCTGCCCTACCTGAGCTGGACCGAGATCGCCGCGCTGCCCGACCGCGAGAACACGGTCATCGTGCTGCCCTGCGGTGCCATCGAGCAGCACGGCCCGCACCTGCCGTGCTCGGTCGACAGCGTGATCTGCTCGGGCGTGATGGGCAAGGCGCTGGAGAAGCTGCCGGCCGACGTGCGCGCCTTCGCGCTGCCGACCATCACCTACGGCAAGTCGGAAGAGCACCTGCACTTTCCGGGCACCATGACGCTCACCGGCACCACGCTGCTGTCGACGGTGATCGAGATCGGCGAGTCGGTCTATCGCTCGGGCTTTCGCAAGCTGCTGTTCGCCAACGGCCACGGCGGCCAGCCGCAGGTGCTGGAGATGGCCGCGCGCGAACTGCGCCTGCGCCATGGCGACTTCGTGATCGTGCCGCACGGCGTGTCGCGCCTGCCGAGCGCGGCCAGCAAGCAGGTCAGCGAGCAGGAGAAGAAGCTCGCGATGCACGCCGGCCACTCCGAGACCGCGCTGATGCTCGCGCTGGCGCCCGAGACGGTGCACATGGAGCGCGCGGTGGCCAACTTTCCACCGCCCTTCCCCATCAAGCTGCTGTCGGCCGACGGCCGCCCGGCCTGCGCGTGGACCGCGCGCGACTTCGGCCCGAGCGGCGTCATCGGCGACCCGACCACGGCCACGCGCGAACAGGGCGAGGCCATCCTCGACACGCTCTCCGACAGCTGGGTGCAGGCGCTGACCGAGCTGCACGCACTGCAGTGGGTGGTGCGCGACGAGCCCACCTGGGAGCGCGGCCACCAGACCGGGTTCATCCAGCAGAGCTTCACGCCCGCCTGAGGCTGTTGAAGGCCGCTTGAGTCCAGGCGCGGCCCGCTATTTGCATCGCACCGATCACCGTTTCTTCATTTCAATTCGCCCCTTCGAGAGGTCTACTCCATGCGCTCCTTCGCACTGTCCCTGGCCGGCGCCGCCGCCATCGCCTTCCTCGCCGCGCCCGCGCAGGCCGAGGACAAGTTCACCTACATGACCAACTGGTACGCGCAGGCCGAGCACGGCGGCTTCTACCAGGCGGTGGCACAGGGCATCTACAAGAAGTACGGCCTGGACGTGACCATCAAGATGGGTGGCCCGCAGGTCAACATCACGCAGATGATGGCCGCCGGCCAGGCCGACTGCATCATGGGTTCGAGCGACATCCAGATGATGCAGGTGCGCGAAGGCGGCGTGCCGGTGGTGAACGTGGCGGCCTTCTTCCAGAAGGACCCGCAGGTGCTCATCGCCCATGAGGACGTGAAGAAGTTCGAGGACCTCAAGGGCAAGACGCTGCTCATCGGCGCGCAGGCACAACGCGGCTACTGGCCGTGGCTGAAGGCCAAGTTCGGTTTCACCGACGAGCAGACGCGCCCCTACACCTTCAACATCCAGCCCTTCGTGGCCGACAAGAACGCCGCGCAGCAAGGCTACCTGACCTCCGAGCCCTACGCCATCCAGAAGGCCGGCGTGAAGAGCACGGTGCTGATGTTCAGCGACCACGGCTTTCCCGCGTACGCCACCACGGTGTCGTGCATGGAGAAGACGCTGAAGGACCGCAACAAGCAGGTCGCCGCCTTCGTGAAGGCCTCGGCCGAAGGCTGGAAGAGCTACCTGGCCGATCCGGCGCCCGCCAACGCGCTGATCAAGAAGGACAACCCCAACATGACCGACGACCAGCTGGCCTACAGCGTGGCCAAGCTGAAAGAGATGGGCATGATCACCGGCGGCGACGCGGCCAAGCTCGGCATCGGCGTGATGACCGATGCGCGCGCCAAGGCGAGCTACGACTTCCTGGTGAGCGCCAAGCTGCTCGACCCGGCCAAGGTCGACCTCGCCAAGACCTACACGACCGAGTTCGTCAAGGACGCCAAGGTCCTGCCCTGAGGTCTGCCCCGACGTTTGGGCATTGCCCTGAAACCAGGCGGCCGCGCCACGCGGCCGTTCTCGAAAGGCTCCACGCATGAATCGCATCGAACCCCACACCCTGGCGCCTCCGCCTGAACTCACACCCGCCGTGCCTGCCGTCGAGGTGCTGTCGGCCGAGAAGACCTACCCCAACGGCACGCAGGCGCTGCTGCCGGTGGACCTGTCGATCGCCGAAGGCGAATTCGTCACGCTGCTCGGCCCCTCGGGCTGCGGCAAGAGCACGCTGCTGAAGATGGTGGCGGGCATGCTCGAACCCAGCGACGGCCGCCTGCTGGTGTGGCGCAAGCCGGTGAGCCAGCTGCACGACAGCGCACGCAAGATGTCCTTCGTGTTCCAGTCGCCCACGCTCATGCCGTGGGCCAGCGTGCAGACCAACGTGCGCCTGCCGCTGGACCTGGCCGGCGTGCCGCGCAAGGAAGCCGATGCGCGGGTGATGGAATCGCTCGCGCTGGTGGGGCTGGAGAAGTTCGCCAACGCGCTGCCGCGCGCGCTCTCGGGCGGCATGCAGATGCGTGTGTCGATTGCGCGCGGCCTCGTCACGCAGCCCGACCTGCTGCTGATGGACGAGCCCTTCGGCGCGCTCGACGAAATCACGCGCCACAAGCTCGACGCCGACCTGCTCGAGCTGTGGCGCAAGAAGAAGCTCACGGTGATCTTCGTGACGCACTCCATTCACGAGGCGGTGTTCCTGTCGACCCGCGTGGTGATGATGGCCGCGCGGCCCGGCCGCGTGGTGGAGCAGTTCCACATCGACGAACCCTACCCGCGCAGCGCCGACTTCATGGTGACGCCGGCGTTCGCACGCCAGGCCAAGCAACTGCAGGACAGCCTGCTGCGCGCCAGCAGCCACGATGAGGAGGCCGCACGATGACCGCCGCCGCAAGAAAGCAACGCGTTCCCCTGCTGAGCCAGCCGCGCGTGCAGCGCGTGCTCTACCCGATGATGATCGGCGTGGTGCTGGTCGCGCTGTGGCAATGGATGGTGGTGGCGATGGAGCTGCCGGCCTACCTGGTGCCCTCGCCCTACCTGATGATGCAGACGCTGGTGACCGACTGGGCGCCGCTGGGCAGCGCGCTGCTGGTCACGCTGAAGATCACGGTGCTGTCGTTCCTGCTGGCCACGGTGGCGGGCGTGCTCATCTCGTTCCTGTTCGTGCAGAGCAAGCGCATCGAGACCGCGCTCTTTCCGTACGCGGTGCTGCTGCAGGTGACGCCCATCGTGGCGGTGGCGCCGCTGATCATCATCTGGGTGAAGAACCCGGTGGCCGCCATGACGGTGTGCGCGGCACTGGTGGCGCTGTTTCCCATCATCAGCAACACCACGCTGGGCCTGCGCAGCATCGACCCCGACCTGCAGAGCTACTTCAAGCTGAACCGCGCCACGCGCTGGCAACAGCTGGTGCGCCTGCGCATTCCGAGCGCGTTGCCCTACTTCTTCGGCGGGCTGCGCATCTCCAGCGGCCTGGCGCTGATCGGCGCGGTGGTGGCGGAGTTTGTCGCCGGCACGGGCGGCTCGGGCGCGGGGCTGGCGTATCAGATTTTGCAGGCGGGCTTCCAGCTGAACATTCCGCGCATGTTCGCGGCCCTGCTGCTGATTTCCCTTACCGGTGTCGCGCTCTTCGTGCTGATGGCCTGGCTCACCAAGCTGGCGCTGGGCTCGTGGCACGCGAGCGAACTTTCCCAGGATTGAACTAGACCATGAACGCTCCCGTTTCCGTGATCGAGCAGCTGCTGCTCGAACTCCCCGACCTCGACTGGATCACCGACGAAGGCCGCGTCACGCGGCTCTCGCAGGACTTCTCGTGGTTCAGCCCGGTGCTCACGCGCCAGCTGAAAGACAAGCGCGCCGACGTGGTCGTGCGCCCGCGCACCGAGGAAGAAATCCGCGCGGTGGTGGGCGCCTGCGCGCGCCGCGGCGTGCCCATCACCATCCGCGGCAGCGGCACCGGCAACTACGGCCAGACCACGCCGCTGGCCGGCGGCGTGGTGCTCGACATGACGGGCTACAACGCCTGCCTGTGGGTGCAGCCCGGCGTGGCGCGCGCGCAGGCCGGCATCCGCCTGGGCGAGCTCGAGAAGCAGACCAAGCCCACCGGGCAGGAAATGCGCTGCGTGCCCTCGACCTACCGCAGCGCGACGCTGGGCGGCCTGTTCGGCGGCGGCTTCGGCGGCGTGGGCTCGATCAACTACGGGCCGCTGAGCGCGCCGGGCAACGTGATCGGCATTCGCGCGATGACCATCGAGGCCGAGCCGCAGATGGTCGAGCTGCGCGGGCCCGACGCCATGCGCATGCACCACCTGTGGGGCACCAACGGGCTGGTGCTGGAGCTGGAGATTGCGCTGGCACCGGCGCACCCGTGGCTCGAGACGCTGGTGACTTTCGACAACTTCGAGAATGCGCTGAACTTCGCCGACAAGCTCGCCAACGGGCCGGGCATCGTGAAGCGCGGCGTCTCTTTCTTCGCGGCGCCGATTTCCGATCACCTGGCGCAACTGTCGGCGAGCCTGCCCAAGGGCTGCCACACGGTGCTGTCGCTGGTGGCCGAATCTAGCGAGCCGGCCATGATGCTGCTGGTGGAAGCGCACGGCGGTACCGTGGGCTACCGCAAGACCGCCGCCGAGGTGCAGAAGAGCAACCGCACGCTGATGGAGTTCACCTGGAACCACACCACGCTGCACGCGCTGAAGATCGACCCGAACCTGACCTATTTGCAGAGCGGCTTCATTCCCGGCAAGCACGTCGAGCAGATCGTCGAGATGGAAAAGCTGCTGGGCGGCGAGGTGATGATGCACACCGAGTTCATCCGCAACGTGGCGGGGCTCATGACCTGCAGCGGCCTGCAGCTGGTGCGCTTCAGCACCGAGGAGCGGCTGAACGAGATCATCGACATCCACCGTGCGCACCACGTGCACATCAACAACCCGCACGTGAACATCGTGGAAGACGGCAAGGCCGGCGGGCCGCTGCCGCCGGAGGTCATCGCGGTGAAGAAGCGCTTCGATCCGATGGGTTTGTTGAACCCCGGCAAGCTGCGCGACTGGCCGGTGAAAGCGCCCCCCCCGGCCTGAGCAGCCTGAGCTTCAGCCCTGGCGGCGGCGCAGCACGAAGGCCGCGGCCACGATGACCATCGCCCCGATCCACAGCGGCCACAGCCCGAAGGGCGCCACCCAGCGCGCATAGGGCGTGAGGCCGCGGCGGCCTTCCACGCTGGCTTCGAGCACGCCGCGCGTGAGGCGCGGCAGCTCGTGCGTGACGCGGCCCGTGGCGTCGATGACGACCGTGGCGCCGGTGTTGGTGGCACGCACCATCGGCCGTGCGAACTCGAGCGCGCGCATGCGCGAGATGGACAGGTGCTCGTCGATGGCCACCGAATCGCCGAACCACGCGATGTTGCTCACGTTGAGCAGGATGGTGGGGGCGGTGGCCTCGTCCTTGAAGTTGGCGCCGATCTCGTCGCCGAACAAGTCCTCGTAGCAGATGTTCGGCGCGATGCGCTGGCCCTGCCAGAGGAACGGCGCCTGCGCGAGGCCGCCGCGCTCGAAGTCGCCGAGCGGGATGTTCATCATCTGGATGAACCAGCGAAAGCCCGTGGGAATGAACTCGCCGAAGGGCACGAGGTGGTGCTTGCTGTAGCTGTAGGCGCGTGCGGCGCCGGGCTGGAAGCCGAGCACCGAGTTGCTGTACGTGCCGCGGCCGCCGAGCCCGGTCATGGGCAGGCCGACGATGGCGGCCTGCGTGCCCTGGCTGTAGCGCGCCTGGATGGCTTCGAGGTAGCCGGCCGGCAGTTGCTGCGGCAGCAGCGGCAAGGCGGTTTCGGGCGTCACCACGAGCGAGGCCTTGGTGTCGCGCAACTGCTCGCCGTACCAGCGCAGCGCGGTCTCGATGCCGCCGCCCGGAATGAATTTTTCGTCCTGCGGGATGTTGCCCTGCAGCAGCGCGAACTGCAGCTGGCCGGTGGCGCCCTTGTCGCCCTGCACCTCGCTGTGCAGCGGCGAGGCGAATTGCGGCGCGACGAACACGAGGGCGAGCAGGGCCACGCCCAGCGCGGTCTCGGCCGCGCGCAACGGCCGGCGCAGCGCGACCAGTGCCACGGCCAGCGCGGCCGCCGCGCCGATGCCGTACACGCCCACCCAGGGCGCGAGCGCGGCCAGCGGCCCTTCGACGTGCGCGTAGCCGCCGGCGCCCCACGGAAAGCCCGTGAACCAGCTGCCGCGCACGAGCTCTGCGAGCGTCCAGAGCGCCGCGAAGACGACGGCGCCCGTCACCCGTCCCTTGGGCCCGCGCACCACGAACCAGGCGGCCGCCACGGCGTAGTAGAGGCCCAGCGCCGCGGCCAGTGCCAAGACGGCGATGGCCGCCAGCGGCGCCGGCAGGCCGCCGTAGGTGTGCATCGAGATGAAGAGCCACCAGAAGCTGCCAGTGAGCCAGGCGGTCGAGAAGAGCCAGCCGTGCAGGCCGGCGCGGCGCCAGCCCGCGCCCTGCGCGCGCAGGCCGTCGAGCAGCCAGACGAGGGCGCCGAGCGACAGCAGTTGCAGCCACCACAGCGGCTTGCCGCCCGCGGGCGATGCCATCGACAGCGCCTGCGCGAGCCCCGCGGCAGCGAAGCCGAGCAGGCGGAACAGGTTGGCGGAGGTAGAAGCTGGCGCGCCGCGCATCAGTCGGCCGCGTCGCCGCCGCGGGCCGGAGACACCTTGAACCAGCGCACCGCGCCGCCCTTGGTGTGCAGCACCACGAAGTCGAAGCCGCCGATGGCGTGGTGCTCGCCGCGCTTGGGCACGTGGCCCATCTCGTGCGCGACCAGCCCGCCGATGGTGTCGAAGTCTTCGCTGAGCTGTTCTTCGTCGAACACGATGCCGAAGGCCTCGGCCACGCGCTCGATGGGCGTGTCGCCCGACACCCGGTAGGTGTGGTCGGCCAGGCCGAAGATGTCGCCCTCGTCCTCTGCGATGTCGAACTCGTCCTCGATCTCGCCGACGATCTGCTCGAGCACGTCCTCGATGGTGATGAGGCCGGCCACGCGGCCGAACTCGTCGATGACGATGGCCAGGTGGTTGCGGTTGCCGCGGAACTCGCGCAGCAGGTCGTTCAGCCCCTTGCTCTCGGGCACGAACGTGGCCGGGCGCAGCAGCGCGCGGATGTTCAGGCCCGGCGCGCGCTGCAGCTTGAGCAGGTCCTTCGCGAGCAGGATGCCGATGATGTTTTCTTTTTCGCCCTCGTACACCGGAAAGCGCGAGTGCGCGGTGTCGATCACGAGGTGCAGCAACGCGTCGTAGGGCGCGTCGATGTTCACCGTGTCCATGCGCGGCGCGGCGACCATGACGTCGCCGGCGGTCATGTCGGCCATGCGCAGAACGCCTTCGAGCATCACGCGCGACTCGGCGCCGATCACCTCGTTGTCCTCGGCGTCCGCCAGGGTTTCGATCAGCTCGTCGCGCGAGTCTGGTCCGGGGTGGATGAATTCGGCAAGCTTCTGGAGGAAGCCGCGCTTGTCTTCCCGTTCGACGGGAGCGCGTTCAGGGTGAGGTTCGGCCACTGCGGGAGGGCTTAGTTGAAGAGACGCAAGGATACCGGATTGCACATGACAGGCTCTATCGCACGGGCGTCACAGGCCGTGCGGCGCCTTTGCCGGGGCTCAGGAACCGGATTTGCGCCGGGCGTCGCGCATGCCGCTGCGCACTTCCTGCAGGCTGGCCAGGAAGGACCAGAACTGCTTGGCGCGGCTCTTGAGGGCAAAGTCGACCGCGGCGTAGTGCTCCAGGGCGATTTCGCTCATGCGGCTGTCGAAGGTGGCGCTGGGCAGCTGCAGGTGGGCTTCGGCCTCGGCGCCGCTGCGCACCACGGTGGCGCCGGCGTTGCGCGCGATCTTCAGCATGGCGGCGTTTTCGCTCAGCGCATGGATGAAGAGCATGCCCACGCCTTCGTTGCGGGCCACGACCACGGCGCGCTCGAACAGGCGGGCGCCGTAGCCCCGGCCGCGGGCGTGCGCCGAGACCGACACGCCGAATTCGGCGCAGTCGCTGTGCTGGTCGCCGGGCGCGAAGGCCAGGTGGGCCATGGCGATCAGGTCGAGGCGGCGGTTGTAGATGCCGAAGAGCTCGTCGCGCTCGAAGTCGAGGCTGTCGACGTAGCGCTGCACCTGTTCGTCGGCCGCCGCGTAGCCGAAACGCAGGTAGCGGTCGTGCGGGGTCAGGTCGAGCAGGTGGCGCGCGATGCGCTCGCGCTCGCGAGGGCCGATCGAGCGGATCGGCACCATGACGGGTTGAGGCGCGCTGGTGGCGCGTGGTTGCGCCTCAACCATCGGCGCTTTCAGGAAAGAGCCAAGGCCGAGAGACGCTTTGAGGAGGGTCTTGGCTGTCAGCATGCCTCGAATGTAAGGGTTTTCCCTTAATCATCAAGGCAACAGGGGCAATCCGGGACACATTCGCGACCGAGTGCCCGGGTTGCGTGGCGCGCACGCAACCGGATGTTGCTAAACCGGAACGGCGGTGGTCGCCTTGACCCGGTCGAGCACGAAGCTGGTCTTGCAGTCTTCCACGCTGGGGTGCTTCAGCAGGGTGTCCATGATGAAGCGGCTGTAGTGGGCCATGTCGGCCACCACCACGCGCAGCAGGTAGTCCATGTCACCGGTCAGCGCCGCGCATTCGACCACCTCGGGCCAGGTCTGCACGCTGGCGCGGAACAGGTCCATGGGGTTGCGCTTGTGGGTCTCGGTGTGCTTTTCGAGCCGCACGTTGAGGTACGCGGTCAGCCCCAGGCCGATGGCTTCCGGCTTCACCAGCGCCACGTAGCGGTCGATGATCTTGTGCTCTTCCAGCCGCTTGACCCGGCGCAGCACTGCGCTGGGCGACAGGCTCACCTGTTCGGCGATCTGGTCGTAGGTTGCGCGTCCGTCTGCTTGCAGCGTGCGCAGAATGAGCCTATCAATCTTGTCCAATGCTTCCATTACGCCATTCTTGCAGTTTTACTGCGTGAGAGCCATCGGGAGCGCCCGGAAACGCAGAAAACCTGAGAGCCATCCGGCCTACATTGCATGACCGGCCGCCTTGCGGCTTATTTTTCGAAATCCCCACCTTACTTTTCTTCGGAGACTGCACATGAGCCAAGCCGACGCACCCGCCTTCACGCCCTGGGACAACCCCATGGGCACCGACGGCTTCGAATTCATCGAATACGCGGCACCCGATCCGGTCGCCATGGGCAAGGTCTTCGAACGCATGGGCTTCACCGCCGTGGCCAAGCACCGCCACAAGAACGTGCTGCTGTACCGCCAGGGCACGATCAACTTCATCCTGAATGCGGAGCCCGACTCCTTCGCGCAGAAATTCGCGCGCGAGCACGGCCCCAGCGTGTGTGCCATCGCCTTTCGCGTGCAGGACGCCAAGCAGGCGTACGAGCGCGCCACGGCGCTGGGCGCGTGGGGCTTTGCCGACAAGGCCGGCCCCGGCGAACTGAACATCCCCGCCATCAAGGGCATCGGCGACAGCCTGATCTACCTGGTGGACCGCTGGCCCGGCAAGAACGGCGCAAAGCCCGGCGACATCGGCAACATCGGCTTCTACGACGTCGACTTCGAGGCCCTGCCCGGCGTGGCGCCGGAACAGGCGCTTTCGCCCTTCGGCAACGGCCTGACCTACATCGACCACCTGACGCACAACGTCTACCGCGGCCGCATGAACGTCTGGGCCGGCTTCTACGAGAAGCTCTTCAACTTCCGCGAGATCAAGTACTTCGACATCGAAGGGCAGGTCACGGGCGTGAAGAGCAAGGCCATGACCAGCCCCTGCGGCAAGATCCGCATCCCGATCAACGAAGAGGGCAAGGAACAGGCCGGCCAGATCCAGGAGTACCTGGACATGTACAAGGGCGAGGGCATCCAGCACATCGCGATGGGCTCGGACGACCTCTACAAGACGGTCGACGAGTTGCGCGCCAAGGGCGTCACGCTGCTGGACACCATCGACACGTACTACGAACTGGTGGACAAGCGCATTCCGGAACACGGCGAAAGCGTGGCCGATCTGAAGAAGCGCCAGATCCTGATCGACGGCAAGAAGGACGCGCTGCTGCTGCAGATCTTCAGCGAGAACCAGCTCGGCCCGATCTTCTTCGAGTTCATCCAGCGCAAGGGCGACGACGGCTTCGGCAACGGCAACTTCAAGGCGCTGTTCGAGAGCATCGAGCTCGACCAGATGCGCCGCGGCGTGCTCAGCGCCGCAAAATAAGGGCTCCTTCCCTTATTTTTTGCACAAGGAGCCCGGCATGCGCAGCTGCAAGTTTTCGATCGGTCTGACTTCCATTGCGGCCACGGCCGCCGTTCTGTCCGGCTGCGCGATGTCGCCTTCAGCGCCGGCCCCGGCGGCCATGCCGCTGGTGGCCGGCTCGCACCTCGACGAGGTGCAGAAGACCGCGGTGCTTCGCATCTGCACGCCGGGCGACTACAAGCCCTTCAGCTTCCAGAAGACCGATGGCGCCTTCGAGGGCATCGACGTCGACCTGATGACGGGCTTCAGCGCCAGCCTGGGCGCCAAGCCGCAGTGGATCAAGACCACCTGGGCCAACCTGCTGCCCGACCTGGCCGCTGGCAAATGCGACATGGCCGTGGGCGGTGTGTCGGTCACCACCGACCGCCAGAAGCGCGCCTTCTTCAGCGCGCCCTACATGGTCAACGGCAAGACGCCCATCGCGCGCTGCGCGGACGTGGCCAAGTACCAGAGCGTGGCAGCCATCGACCAGCCGTCGGTGCGCGTCATCTTCAACCCGGGCGGCAGCAACGAGCGCTTTGCCCGCACCAATTTCAAGCAGGCCAGGCTCACGCTGCACGGCGAGAACGTGACGATCTTCGACGAGATCCTTGCCAACCGCGCCGACGTGTTCGTGACCGAAGCGGCCGAGGCCATCACGCAGCAGAAGCTCAAGCCGGGCCTGTGCGCGATCAACCCCGACAAGCCGCTGCAGTACGGCGAAATGGCCTGGATGCTGCCGCGCGACGACGTGGCCTTCAAATCGTACGTCGACCAATGGCTGCACCTGCAGCAGGCCGGCGGCGACTTCCAGCGCACGATGGACCGCTGGCTCAAGTAACCCCTCAAGATCGTTTCTCATGGACACCCCTGCCGCCGCTGTTGTCACCCCCGCCGTCTACGGCGCTTCCGACCGCCCGCCCCGGGGCGACTACTCGCGCGGCGGCAAGGTGACGGCCGACTACACCTGCCCGCAGGACTGGGCCAGCTACACGGCGGCCGACCACGACACCTACAAGCGGCTCTACGAGCGCCAGGCCGCGCAGCTGCCCGGCCTGGCGTGCGACGCCTTCATCGATGCCCTGCCTTCGCTCGGCGTGAAGGACCGCATTCCGCGCTTCGATGAGCTCAACGAGCGGCTGCATCGCGCCACCGGCTGGGAGATCGTGGCGGTGCCGGGGCTGATTCCCGAGCTGCCCTTCTTCACGCTGCTGGCGAACCGCAAGTTCCCGGTGACCGACTGGATCCGCAAGCCCGAGGAGTTCGACTACATCGTCGAGCCCGACGTGTTCCACGACCTGTTCGGCCATGTGCCGATGCTGTTCGACCCGACCTTCGCCGACTACGTGCAGCGCTACGGCGCGGGCGGCATCAAGGCGCACGAGCTGGGCGCCGGCGAGAAGCTGGCGCGGCTCTACTGGTACACGGTGGAGTTCGGCCTGATCCGCCAGCCGGACGGCCTGCGCGCCTATGGCGCCGGCATTTTGAGCTCGGTCGGCGAGCTGAAGCACGCGGTGCTCAGCGACGAGCCGCGCCGGCTGCCGCTGGACCTGCTGCGCGCCATGCGCACGCGCTACAAGATCGACACCTACCAGGCCAACTACTTCGTGATCGACAGCTTTGCGCAGCTGTTCGACCTCACCGAGCCCGACTTCGCGCCGCTGTACGAATCGCTCCAGGTTGCGACCGACATCGAGGCCGGCATGCTGCTGCCGGGCGAGTCCGGCAAGGCCTGACGGCTTCGCGGCGGCTGTTTGCCGCCTGACGGTCGCCCCGCGGCTATCGCGGGCGCGACAGCCAGCACCTGCTCCCTAGGACAAGCCCGCTGGCGGCGAAGGCGCACTGCCTTCCACAATCCGCGCCAAAGGAGCTTGCATGCAGACAACATCCGCGCAATCCAACTATCCGGCCGGCGTACCGCACGAGATTCATCCAGAGCAGTACCGTTCGTTGCCCCACATGTTCGACGAGGCATTCGGCCGCTATGGCGACCGGCCGTTCTCGGTGTGCATGGAGCGCTGGATGTCCTACCGCGAGCTCGACACGCTGTCGACGGCGCTGGGTGCGTGGCTGCAGTCGCGCGGGCTCGAACCGGGCGCGCGCGTGGCGATCATGCTGCCCAACATTCCCCAGTTCGCGGTGACGATGTGCGGCGTGCTGCGCGCGGGGTTCACCTGCGTGAACGTCAACCCGCTGTACACGGCGCGCGAGCTCGAGCACCAGCTCAAGGACTCCGGCGCGACGGCCATCGTCATTCTTGAAAACTTTGCATCGACGCTCGAGAAGGTGATCGAGCGCACGCCCGTGAAGCACGTGGTCGTGACGTCGATGGGCGACCTGCTGGGCGGCCTGTACGGCGCCTGGATCACCACGGCCGTGCGGCACCTGGCGAAGATGGTGCCGGCGTACAAGCTGCCGCTGGACGAGGGGCGCTCGGTGACGGCGTTCACGCAAGCGATTTCCGAAGGCCGCGGCCGCACGCTCGGTGCCGACAGCAGCACGCTCGATTCGATCGCCTTCCTGCAGTACACGGGCGGCACGACCGGCCTGTCCAAAGGCGCGGTGCTGACCCATCGCAACATCGTCGCGGCAACGCTGCAGGCCGAGGCCTGGTTCACGCCGGCGCTGTCTCGCGCCGGCGACCTGGCCAAGGTCAACAGCATCGCCGCGCTGCCGCTGTATCACATCTTCGCGCTGACGCTGTGCCTGCTGGTGATCCGCCAGGGCTCGCACATGACGCTGATTCCGAACCCGCGGGACTTCAACAAGTTCATCGGAGTGCTGAAGAAGCGGCCCTTCCACATGCTGCCGGCAGTGAACACGCTGTTCAATGCGCTGCTGATGCATCCGGAGTTCAAGACCATCGATTTCTCGACGCTGTTCGTCTCGCAGGCGGGCGGTATGGCGGCTTCCGAAGGCACGGCGCGCAAGTGGTTCGAGGCCACGGGCTGCCCGATGATCGAGGGCTGGGGCATGAGCGAGACCTGCGCGATCGGCACCAACAACCCGGTGTCGAACACCGAGTTCACCGGCACCATCGGGCTGCCGCTGCCGAGCATCGAGATCGCGGTCAAGGACGACGATGGCAACTCGCTGCCCGTCGGCCAATCGGGGGAGCTCTGCATCAAGGGGCCGAACGTGATGACCGGCTATTACAACCAGCCCGCCGAGACGGCTGCGGCGTTCACTGCAGATGGCTTCATGCGGACGGGCGATATCGCCGTGATGCAGGAAGATGGCTACAGCCGCATCGTCGATCGCAAGAAGGACATGATACTGGTGAGCGGCTTCAACGTATTCCCGAACGAGCTCGAGAACGTGATTTCGTTGTGCCCTGGCGTGGTGGAATGCGCGGCCGTGGGCGTGCCGGACGAGAAGCAGGGCGAGGCCATCAAGGTGTTCGTGGTGCGCCGGGATCCGGCGCTGACCGAGGATGCCGTGCTGCAGTACTGCCACTCGCAACTCACGGGCTACAAGCGGCCGAGGCACATCGAGTTTCGCGATTCGCTGCCGAAGACGAACGTCGGGAAGATCCTGCGGCGCGAACTCCGCACGAGCGCGAACGCCTGAATGAGCCAGGCGTCAGCGAGCGCCGGGCTGCCGGCGAATGTGGTGGTTTTCGAGCGCGGGTGGTTGTCTTCGAACAATGTCCTGTTCGTCGGGGCGGATGAGACTGCGGTTGTAGACACGGGTTATGCGACGCACGCCGATCAGACGCTGGCGCTCGTGGCGTCGGTATTGGGGGCGCGGCCGCTCGATCGTGTTCTGAATACGCATCTTCACAGCGATCACTGCGGAGGGAATGCGGCGCTGCAGGCGCGGTATCCCGACGTTCGCATCGACATTCCGCCGGGAGACGCGGCGCTTGTCGAGCGCTGGGACGAAGAGGGACTCAGCTTTGCGGCGACCGGGCAGACCTGTCCGCGCTTTTATCCGACGGGTTTGTTGCGGCCCGGGACGGAATGCATGCTTGGCGACCGGTCATGGCAAGTGCATGCGGCGCCGGGGCACGATCCGCACTCCGTCATATTGTTCGAGCCGGAGTCGCGAACGCTGATTTCAGCAGACGCGCTTTGGGAGAACGGCTTCGGTATCGCATTTCCGGAGCTGGCCGGCGAACCGTCTTTCGGAGACATGGCTGCGACGCTGGATTTGATCGAGCGGCTTTCACCGCTGCAGGTGATACCAGGTCACGGAGCGGTCTTCGATGAGGTCGGCAAAGCGCTGTCTGTCGCGCGCCGCCGGCTGGACGGACTTCGCCGCGATCCAGTGAAGCACGCACGTCACGCGATCAAGGTGCTGATGAAGTTCAAGCTGCTTGAAATGCAGTCGATCAGTCGCGACGAATGGAACGGCTGGCTGCGGCGCACACCCTATCTCGAGAACATCCGGGTGCGCTTCTTCGGTGATATCCAGTTGGATCTACTGACAGGCGACATCCTGGGGGAGCTTGTGGCTGTGGGCGCTGCCGAAATGGACGGATCGCATATTCGCAATACCTGAATTGCTCGTCGAACGAGCAATGGATATCTGCAAGCCAATTCCGTACCCGCAAAGCAAAAAACCCCAGTCAATGTTGACTGGGGTTTTCTGGGCTGTAAGAGCCTGACGATGACCTACTTTCACACGGGAACCCGCACTATCA
>NZ_FOLP01000002.1 GCF_900112425.1 Variovorax sp. OK212
CCATCTTGAGCAGCGCTTCGTTGACCATGGCCCGGATCGGGCGCAGCGGATGATCTGCAGGCACGAAGTCCTCCAGGCGGCGCATCGTGAACAGGTTCTCGGTGAAGGTGTCGGCTCCGCGCATCGTCCTGGGATCTTGTTTGCAGCTGTCGGGGGATCAACTTCCAACGCTTGCGCAACATCGCGCGCTGACTGGTGAGAAGTATTTCAGCAGCCTGCTAGGTGGCATGGTCGCAAGGCCACGAAGCTTTCGGTACTACCGAACAACGTGAATGAAGAATTGGGAATTTTCCGAATGACTGCGATGAGTCAATTAAATCGATGACTTTACCGAGGATTGCCAACTTCGATAGCGTGCTTCGATCATGTGGGCGACAGCTTCGTACGTCTCCCAGCTATCGGGCAAATAATATTCAGATTGATATTTCGTATTGCTTAATTTTTCGTAGTCCGCGAGATAGCCCGAAGGCCCGCTCCTGTAATAGTCCCTTGCAAAATCCTCACCCTGTGCACTGAAATCAAGCAGCGACAGTTTTCCATCCATGAATTTCCAAAAGAACACTCCCGGGGCTACCTTCTTATTGCGAAGAGCGCTAATTTCACCAGCAAAACCAAATTCCAATGATTTGCTCAGAAGAGCATTAAGCGCGGCCCAGGCAAAGAACATTCCAATATGAGTAGCGCCCGCCTGTGATGGAAGGTCTCCAGAAAATTCAGTTCCGCCGTAATGCCAGCTTGCCTCATCAAAGCTCATGATGACTTCGCTTTCTTCTTTTGTAGCATAGTCAGCGCCTTTTTCAGCGTTTGCGAATCCGAGGTATCCGAATTTATATTTCTATCGAGTTGCTCTAACCATTTCAGATAGCCTACCCGAAAAACATCGAATCCTTCGGGTGTGACATCACGCAGGTAAATCACAAATTCGTCTGCAAGGTCTTGTGTATCTTCAGAGAGTATGCGGCGCACCAATCCATGCTCTTGCGCAAACTGCAAAAATGTCCCGACCACCTCCTTTTGCCGTCTGCGAGACCGCTCCGTTAATTCCGGCGTTGCCTCAACAGCAAATTGATTGACTCTTACTAATATCCAATCAGGATATTTAGATAGAAATTCCTTGTACGCGAGAGGTGCCCCTTTTGCCATCATGGCCTCCTTTCGATTCTTGAAATTTTGGCTACTAAGACCGTCTGATTCGTATTTCTATCCCAGACGTATACCCCACCTGCTGCTCGGGTATCTGCTTCATGTTGCATTTGCCTCGCCTTATCGGCGGTCAAACTGGTGGTCTCGACAACATCAATAACTTGCCCATTTTGAATCACAACATGATCCAATCGGCGGCCTGTTTGTGTGACGGGATCAAGAATAATATTGCCCTGTTGATCACGTAAGTATTGTTCATTTTGGATCGAGGCTCCGGGATAAATTCCGCACCATAGATACCGCATGCACTAAGCTGAACGATGGCACACGCAATCAAGCAACATCACATTGCCTCAGTCAATTTGCTCGCTCCGTGGTGATGCGTGCTTGGCATGCGAAAAATTTTCGCAGCATCAAAGATACCACCTTGGCCTTCATTCAATGCCAAAATTCCCTACCAAATCAAGAACAAAATTAGCTCTTTCATTGTATTCCGGGGCCAACTCCTGGAATGCTGAAATCAATTCCTTTTTGGTGTCGTCTGATGTTTTTTGAAGGGGCGCCGCAAGTTGTTCGGTCGCTTCAATGGCGGCATCTGGATCCAATAAATCCTCGGAGCAATACTCCAGAAA
The DNA here is from genome assembly GCF_900112425.1 of Variovorax sp. OK212. Classification (GTDB taxonomy): domain Bacteria; phylum Pseudomonadota; class Gammaproteobacteria; order Burkholderiales; family Burkholderiaceae_C; genus Variovorax. Next base: position 1,776 of record NZ_FOLP01000002.1, read on the forward strand.
TATTGCAATCTCAATAATTGATCGGGCAAGATTTTCATCCACCAATTGGAACCACCTTTACAGTAATAACGTTGTGCCCATCTACATTTGGTGTGATGTAGTTCTTTCACTAAAAAAACTGGTCGTCCATGCGGAATTAGGCTTCGTCATGGCTGCCGCTGCGCGACCACATTTGTGAAAAACCAAACTCGCGGGAGCGAAATTATGAAAGAACCTCACCGGCTTTCAAGGAATTTGTGCACGCTGTTGACCGCGAGATCAACTCAAAGTCGATCGAATCAACGCCTATGGATTAATTTCACTAGATTTATTCCAGTCGTCAACATTTGTTGAGAACTCCGGAGTTCGCCTGACCGGCTCAAACCGCCCGCACCCCCACCGCGTGCGCAATGAAATTCCGCACGATGCTCGACGTCTCCCCTCTGCGATACGCCAGCGTCAGCCGCGTCACCGGCGCCTTCCCCTCGATCGGCCGGTAGACCACCCCGTTCACCTGCAGTTGCGCCATCGAGGCGGGCACCACCGACACGCCCAGTTCCGCCGCCACCAGGGTCACGACCGAGCCGATCTGGGGCGCCGATTGCCCCAGCACCGGCTCGAAGCCCGCCTTGCGGCATGCCGACACCACCGTGTCGAACAGGGTCGGCCCGACGGCGCGCGGCGTCATCACGAAGGCATCGGCGCGCAACCGCCGCAGGTCGACGGCCTCCGACGCGGCAGCCGGATGGCGCGCGGGCAGCGCCACCACCATGGGTTCTTCGGACAGCAGCCTGAATTGCAGCCCCTCGCTGCCCGCCGAACCCGGCCGCAGAAAGGCAGCATCGAAATCCCCGTCGCGCACGCCGGCGCCCAGGCGGGTGGTGTTCGACTCCTCCAGCGTCAGGTCGACTGCCGGATAGGCACGGCGAAACGACCGTATCGCCGACGGCACCGCCGGGTTGAAGATGGCCGAGCCGGTCATGCCGATGCGCAACGCGCCCAGCTCGCCGCGCGCGCCGCGCTGCGCGGCCTGCATCGCCTTCTCGGCCTGCAGCGGAATCGCACGCACGCTCTCCAGGAAGGCCTGGCCCGCCGTCGTCAGCTCGGCGCCGTGCGGCACGCGGCGAAACAGCTGCGCGCCCACCTCGGCCTCGAGGTCCTTGATCTGCTGGCTCAGCGGCGGCTGGCCGATGCCGACGCGGGCCGCGGCACGCGTGAAGTTGCGTTCTTCCGCAACGGCGATGAAGTAACGGATGTGGCGCAGTTCCATAGGTATCTGTCCAACGTATCGAGATAAGCAGTGCCATATATTGGACTGGCAGGCGGCCGGGGCGTCAAATCGGGGCATGTCTTCCCTTGTTTCCTCGTCTCCTGTTTCCTCGTCTCCTGTTTCGTCGACCCCTGCTTCGTCGTCCCTCGTCACTCGCGGCTGCGCTACCTATCGCCGCATCAGCATCGCCCTCTTCCTCGCCGGCTTCGCCACGTTCTCGCTGCTGTATTGCGTGCAACCGCTGCTGCCGGCCTTCACGCAGGAGTTCGGCGTGAGCCCGGCGGCGAGTTCGCTGGCCTTGTCGCTGAGCACCGGTTTCCTCTCGCTCGCGATCCTCTGCGCCAGCGCGCTGTCCGAGGCGCTGGGCCGGCGCGGGCTGATGTTCGCGTCGATGTGCGGCGCGGCGGTGCTCACGGTGGGCGTGGCGCTCACGCCCAGCTGGCATGCGCTGCTGGTGGCGCGCGCGCTCGAAGGCCTGGTGTTGGGCGGCGTGCCGGCGGTGGCCATGGCCTACCTTGCGGAAGAGATCGAGCCCGACGGGCTCGGCTTGGCAATGGGCCTCTACGTGGGCGGCACGGCCTTCGGCGGCATGATGGGGCGCGTGGGCATCGGCGTGCTGACGGAGCTCAGTTCATGGCGCGTGGCAATGGCCACGCTCGGCGTGGTCGACCTGCTGGCGGCCATCGGCTTCGTGCTGCTGCTGCCGGCCTCGCGCAACTTCGTGCGCCGCACGGGTTTTGCGCCGCGCCGCCACATCGGGCACTGGCTGGGCCACCTGCGCAACAGCGGCATGGCGTCGCTGTTCATGATCGGATTCCTGCTGATGGGCGCGTTCGTCACTGTCTACAACTACGCCGGCTTCCGCCTGATGGCACCGCCCTACAGCCTGAGCCAGACGCAGGTAAGCCTGATGTTCGCGGTGTACATCTTCGGCATCGTCGCCTCGTCGGCGGCGGGCGCCATGGCCGACCGGCTGGGGCGCCGCCCCGTGCTGGTGGCAGGCATCGCGGTGGCAGGCCTGGGCGTGCTGATGACGCTGCTGCACGCACTGGCCGGCATGGCAACGGGCGTGGTGTTTCTCACCATCGGCTTCTTCATTGCGCACTCGGTGGCCAGTGGCTGGGTCGGGCGCATGGCGTCGCAGGCCAAGGGGCATGCGGCCTCGCTCTACCTGCTCGCTTACTACGCCGGGTCGAGTCTCATGGGGGCGGTGGGCGGATGGGCCTGGACGCACGGCGGATGGCCGGCCGTCGCAGGTTTCACCGGCGCGCTGCTGGGCGCTGCGCTGTTGCTGGCCCTCAACGTGGAGCAACGCACGCGGCAACAAGCCGCTGCGCAGGCCTGAGCGCGGTCAGGCCTGCGCCTGCCCGTCGCCGGTGCGGTCATGCACCCAGCGCATGGCCTGCTGCTCGGCATGGCGCAGGGCTTCCGCTTCGGTGCCGTAGGAGGCGTTGTCGGTATCGGCGGGCAGTTCGATGTCGGCCTGGTCCGCAGACTGTCCGCGGCAGATCACCACGGGTCTGTAGGTCTGGTCGTCGAGCCGCTCGGCACGGCACAAGAAGAGCCTGCCGCGGTAGCTGAAGGTGACGAGGCGTTCCTCGAAGGCGGGGGTACTGGCTTCCATGATGGCGTGGCTCCTTGATTGCTTGATGCCGGCTTTGTTGGCTCCAGTCTGCGACCCGCTCTCGCCCGCCCTTGTGAGACCCGGCCCACGCCGAGCGTCGGCAAGAAAGCACCCGCCGGCGCGCGCGCACCGCTTAGGTTTGCATGCATGGAAGACATGCTCTCGCTCATTCAATGGCCGGCGTTTGCCGCATCGCTCGCAGCCGCCTGGTTCGTCGCGTCGACGACCAAGGGCCGGCGCAACGCCGGCTTCTGGATCTTCCTTCTGAGCAATGCGCTGTGGGTGGCGTGGGGCCTGCACACGAGCGCGTGGGCGCTCATTGCGCTGCAGGTCTGCCTGGCCGCGCTGAACGTCCGCGGCCTGTTCAAGACCGAGGACAAGCAACAAACCTAGACCGCTGGACCGTGGGCTCAGCCCGGGTGCGGCTGGTCCTGTTGCGCGACAGGCGCGACAGGCCGGCCCTGCTGGTCGAGCGCGTAGCGCAACGCCGCCTGCAGCGCCGGCCAGCCCGCGAAGGCCAGCGCCTGGTTGAACGAATCCCAGCGTGCGCCCAGCGCCTTCATGCGCTGCGACAGCACCGGGTCGCACCCCACCAGCGCAGGCCGCGCATGGCCGTGCCGGGGCACGGCCTCCACCAATGTGCAACCCAGCCGCGAAGCCATTTCCGCGGTTCCCTCATTGCCTTGCCGTGGTCGACGGATCATCTCTGCTGCTCCTTTCGTGCGCCATGACCAACGAGGGTACCCAGCCGCATCGCCGTTGCCGGTCAGTTCGCGACACGGCGCGCTGTAGGAAAAACGGGAGTCATCGCACATGGCCTACAGACAAGATGCGCCCGCAGGGCCAAGGTGGCGCCATGACCCATCCCATCGAACTCACCATCGAGGAGCCGCTGCCGGGTGCTTTTGTCTGGCAGCTGCTCGAAACCGACGACAAGGGCACGCACCCGCGCGTGCTGAGCAAGGCGTACGACGCCGCGGAGAGCTACGAGCTGGCGCTGTCCGCCGGCCAGCGCGCGCTGAAAAGCGCGATTCGCGACAAGGCGAATACCGCGCCGGGCTGACCGGCACCGCTCCGCGCTAGGCGGGGTTCACCGACACAGGCCGCGTGAGAGCGCCGGGTGACCGGGCGCCTTCCGAGCGCGCCCCCTGCGTCATCTCGGTCATCCACGACACCAGCAACTGGCCGTAGGCCTGCCGCCACATCTGCTTGGACAGCGCGTGGTCGGCATCCGAGATCACGCGGTACGTGACCGACCGCACGCGCTTGAACGCGGCCAGGTAGTTGGCCATCACCGGGTGCGGCACGATCTGGTCGTGTTCCGATTCGACGATGAGCACGTCGCCGCGAAAGGCGGCGCACGCCGCCAGCGCGCGGTTGTCCTCGGGCCCCACCAGCGAGCGCCGGTACGCCAGCAGGTCGGAGCGGCTCAGTTGCCCCTTGGGCTTGTTCCATTCGCGGTCGCGGTACAGCGCCGGCGCGCGCAGTGCGAGCCAGCGCACGTGCCGCATCGCGCTCACCAGCGTGGCCAGGTAGCCGCCGTAGCTGCTGCCCACGATGGCAATCGATTCCGGGTCGACCGACGGGTGCCCCACCAGCGTGTCGTAGGCCGCGAGCACGTCGCGCAGGTTGTCCTCGCGCGTCACCTCCAGCCGTTGCGCCGCATGCCGCGCATGGCCGCGCAGGTCGAAAGTGAGGCACACGCAGCCCAGCGCGGCGATCTCGTGCGCCCGCGCAATGTATTGCTCCTGGCTGCCGTCCCAGCCGTGCACCAGCAGCACGCCGGGCACGACGTTGGAGGCGGCCACCAGCGTGCCGTCGATGTGCTGTCCGTCCACGGGAATGTCGATGGTGTTATGTCGGGTGGGCATGCGGGGTCAGCAAGGCGTATTTGGTCAGCGGGCCGACGCGGCTGTCGGTGCCCTGGTAGTGAACGATGGCGCCGGGCGGCGCGAGCACGCCCTCGCCGTATTCCTCGTGCGTGGAGGCCTGCACGCACCAGCAGGCGGGCTCCGCACCGAAGTGCTCCAGCGCCACCAGTTCGGCCCCGCTGGCGCCGCCCAGCCGCCACGACTGCTCGAGCACGCCCGAGCGCCACGCGCAGCGCGCGCCCACGCCCTGCGCCACGTCGTAGTTGACGCGCGAGGCGAAGAAGCCGGGATAGCAGTCGATCACGGCCTGGTGATAGCGCATCGCCTGGTCGATGGCAAGCCGCAGGTCGGGTGGCAGCCCGGTGCTGGCCAGCAACATGTCGAAGCCGCCGCGCACCAGCGTGAGGTCGGAGCCGCCGTACACCTCGGCGCCGGCGTTGTCGCGCGTGAGGCGCTGGCGGCCGTGGTAGCTCACCGTTGCGTGGCCGACGGTGACCTGCCCCACGCTGAAGGTGGCCGGCCGGTCGAGGTTCTCCTCGAGCACGACGCCGTGCTCGCCGATCTCGGCTTCGTCCATTTCGGCCAGGCATTCGTCGAGCGCATCGGCGCTCACGGCCACGCGCTGGCCGCGGCCGCCGGTGGCGCGCACCGGTTTCACGCGCACGGGCCCGGCCTCGAGCAGCCTGCGCCCGGCCCAGCGCGCGTCTTCGTGCGAGAACGACGAAAAACCACGGAGCACCGACTGCGACACACGCCCCGCGAACGACGGCGACCAGCCCTCGGGCCGCGCGGCCTCGCGCCCCGCAATGCCGTGCGTGATCGCCTTGGTCGCCACGAAGGCGTGCGGCACCACGCCGCCGAACAGGTCGTGCAGCGACGCGATGCCCAGCGACCGCGCAATGCCGGCGCTCGCGAGCGTGTCGCTCGGCACCACGTACAGCGGGCGCAGGTAGATGCCCGACGGGTCATGCTCACCCGCGAAGTCGAGGCCCTTCAGGGCCGCGAGCCGCTCCGCGAAGTTACGCCGCGTGGCGCGCTCGTGGTCGCTGCAGTAGGCCTGCGGGTCGGCACTCCAGGTCACGGTGCTGCCGCGCGGACTGGTGACTTCGCGCGCGGTGGCTGCAAGCGGTAGTGCACCGGACGCGTCCGGCACGGCGCAGTGTCTGGCCTGCGCATCGATGCTGACAAGGGACTCCATGGGCATCTCCTGCATGCGTGGGTGGCACATGCGCCACGCCCGTACCAACCGGCAAGGGCGTGGCAGCGAACTCGCTGAATGCGTGGCTTTGTCTCGGCGCCTGTCTTGTGGCTTGTTCAGGTGCTTGCCTGGCGGCTTGTCGTGGCGGCTTGTTTCAGCGGGTCACTTCGGCGTGCCGCCGGGCACCGGCTTCGGCTTGCCGGGCCGGCGCGCATCGCGCGTCTCGGCGCGGCGCTCGCCGGCCGCCGCGGCGCGGTCGGCACCCACGGCACCGCCTTCGGGCGTCTTCGACTCGTCTCCGGCGGGGGCGCGCACCATGCCCGGCGCACGGCGGTCCTTGCGGGCTTCACCCGCCATCTCCGACTTGCCGGTCGCCACGCCCGGTGTGTTGGGCGGCACGGCCACGCCGGGCGGATTCGACTGGGCATGAGCGGCACCGGCGGCCATGAGGCTGGCGAACATCAGCGCGGGAACAAGTTTCTTCATCGAAAGCTCCTGGAAGGCAAAAGGGGAAGGGACGGGGAGAAAGCGGAAAAACCAAGGTGCAGGGTCACCGTCACCGCCCACGCACCGCGTAGGAAATCGGCCCGTCCGCGTAGGAGAAAATCACGCCGCAACACCCGCACCCACACCCACACTCATGCTCACTCGCCTGAACGCCGCCCACGGCACATGCCGCAGCGCCTCGTGCAGCGGCAGCAACCCGCCGCGCAGCGTGACGCGCTCGCCGGTCAGCAGGTTCTCGAGCACGGTGCCCTCCTCCCACGCCGCCGGCAGCCGCACCGCGGTGCCGCGCCACGTATCGCCGCCCGGCAGTTCCGGCACGCTGCGCTGCCCCGGCGCAAGGCCGAGAAACAAGCGCCCCGCCACCACCAGCAGCGCCTCGTCGCCAAGCCGCCGCTCGAAGGCGACCACGTGCCGTGCCAACGCGCCTTCGGCCGCCAGCCCCTCGTAGCTGCCCTCGCCGAACAGCTCGGGCTGTGCGCGCCGCAGCGACAGCAGCCGCCAGATGAACCACAGCTTGGCGCGCCCGTCGTGCGGCGCGGCGGCCAGCGCCTGCACCCGCACCGCCAGCGCGTCGCCGGCCGAGGCCTCGGCCATTGCGCGCAGCTCGTCGAGCCGGCGCTGCCGCACCGCGTAGTCCACCGGGCGCCGGTTGTCGGGGTCGACCAGGCTCAGCTCGATCAGCTCGCTGCCCTGGTACAGGTCGGGCACGCCTGGCGACGCGTACTTCAGCAGCGTGAGCGTGAGCCCGTTCCACGCGCCGAACCACGAGAGCCGGTCGGCCAGCTTCTGCACGTCCGACAGGCATCCGCCGTCTTCCAGGTTGGCCAGCATGCTGCGCACGAAGCCCTCGAGCGCGGCCTCGTACTCGGCGTCGGGCTGGGTCCAGCGCGTGCGCGCCTTGGCCTCGCGCGCGGCCTTCTGCATGTACTGCCAGATGCGCTCGGTGAAGGCCGGCGCGCTGGCCGCATCGAGCCCGCCCGGCGGCAGCGTGCCCAGCAGCGTCTGGTACAGCAGGTACTCGTCGGCGCGCGAGGGCGCGTCGTCGGCCTCCAGCTTGCGGCGCGTGTCGCGGCACAGGCCGTGCCAGCGGGTCAGTGCCAGCACCCATTCGTTGGGCATCTCGGAGAGCACGTCGATGCGGTTGCGCACGTCTTCCGAGCGCTTGTTGTCGTGCGTCGAGGTCGCCAGCATGGTGTGCGGCCAGCGCAGCGCGCGGTCGGCGCTCAGCGCATGGAACTCGTCCACCTCGATGCCGAAGCGGTCGGGCTCGCCGCCCACCTCGTTGAGCGAGCTCAGCGGAAAGTAGCGGTAGAACGCCGTGTCCTCCACGCCCTTGGCCGTGACCGGCGCGCTGAACTGCTGGAAGCGCACCGCGAAGCGCCGCACGCGCTCGGCCAGCGCGGGCGGTGCGCCGTCCACCGCCTGGCCGCGCAGCGCGCGCCGCACGAAGCCGAACACCGAGCGGTCGGCGTCGCTGCTCTGGCGCTCGGCGGCGGCGGTGGCCTCGCGGATGAAGCGCTCGTCCTGCGCCGAGGGCGTGTCGACGATATAGGTGCGGTACACCGGCATGCAGGCGGCCACGTCGGCCAGCGCGCGGCGCAGCGCATTGAGGGTGTAGTCGCGCGTGCCGCGGTCGGCCCGCGCAATGCGCAGCAGCTCGCTCGACAGCACGTTGAGTTCCGACGACAGCGCGTTGCGCATCACCTCGCGCCGCCCGGCCTGCGAGAGCGCATGAAAGCTCTGCGTTTCGCCTGTGAAGCGGCGCCACGCATGGCCGATGGTCTCGGCGGCCGTGGTGTCGACCAGCACGCCGTTGGCCACGTTGGCAAAGCGGTAGCCGGTGGTGCCGTGCACGTGCCAGCCCTCGGGCACCTCTTCGTCGTTGGCCGCGATCTTCTCGGCCACCACGTACAGCGGGCGCACCGGGCGGCCCTGCGCGTCGTGCGCGGGCAGCACCAGGCCCGCGCGGCGCGCGTAGCCCTGCTGCAGCTTCTCGAAGTAGCGCGCGGGGTCGTACAGGCCGTCGGGGTGGTCGATGCGCAAGCCGTCCACCGTGCCGGCCGCCGCCAGGTCGAGCGCGAAGGACTGCGTGGCCTCGAACACGTCGTCGCGCTCCATGCGCACCGCGGCAAGGTCGTTGATGTCGAAGAAGCGGCGGTAGTTGATCTCGTCTGCCGCCACGCGCCAGTAGGCCAGCCGGTAGGCCTGCGCCTCGATCAGCGCATGCAGCGCATCGCGCGCGGCGGGCGTGGCCAGGTTCAGCTCGGCCACCGCCGCCGCCAGCGCCTTGGCCACCGACGGATGCCGCTGCGCGAGCCGCGCCAGGCGGGCCTTCAACAGCTCCTTGTCGCGCGCCCGTTCGGCGCGCTGCTCGGGCTCGGCCGTGTCGCGCCCAGGCAGGTGGCCGAAGGCGGTGGCAATGCTCGCGAGGCTGGCGGCATCGTCGGCCGAGGCGTCGAGCTGCGCCAGCGCGCGCGCCAGCACCGCCGGATAGCGCTCGGGTGCTAGCGGAAAGCGGTGGTCGAAGTACATCAGCGCAAAGCTGCCCTGCTCGGGCTCGAAGTGCACCGCCAGCTCGCCGCGGCCGAGCACCTCGCCGTAGTGGCCGCCGAGCACCGGCAGCAGCACCTTGCCGGTGAGCTCGACGTTCAGCGGCTGCCAGTCGATGTCGAAGTGCTGTGCGTAGAGCGAGGCCGGGCCGTTCTCCAGCACGTCCATCCACCACGCGTTGTCGGCGCCGAACACGCCCATGTGGTTGGGCACCATGTCCAGCAGCTGGCCCATGCCGTGCGCCTGCAGCGCCTGCACGAAGCGCGCGAAACCCTCCTCGCCGCCCAGCTCGGGGTTCACCTCGTCGTGCGCCACCACGTCGTAGCCGTGCATGCTGCCCGCGCGGGCCCGCTGGATCGGCGAGCAGTACACGTGGCTCACGCCCAGGCGGGCCAGGTACGGCAGCACGCGAATGGCGTCGTCGAAACCGAAGTCCTTGTGGAACTGCAGCCGGTAGGTGGCGCGCGGCACGCGGGCCTGCAGCGCCTGCGGCGTGCTCGGGTCGCGGCGCAGGCGCGGCGACGGCCGTGCCGCGCGCAGCTGCGCGGCCAGGCTCACCATGCGCTCGCTCTCGGCCAGCGCGCGCAGCGTCAGCGGCAGCTTGCGCCGCCAGTTGGGCTGCTCGCTCACCGTGCCGGGCATGTTGGCCTGCTCGACCACGCCCGCGGCGTCTTCGAGCTGCACCATCATCAGCGCCGACGGCGCGGCGGCCAGGTAGGCGTGCACCGCCTCCACGATGCGCGCGGACGGCAGCGCCTGCCCCGCGGCCTCGGCGATTTCCTCACGGCTCAGCAGGCCGCCGCGCTCCGCCGCCAGCATCAGCTCGATGCGTTGCTGCGCGCGGTCGAGCAGTTGCTTGTCGAACACGCGCTCGTCGGGGAACAGGCCCAGCTCGAGCCGCACCCGCAGGTCGTGGCCGGCCCACCAGCCCGCGAAGGTGGCCAGGTCGTGCGTGCTCACGGCCACCAGCGCGGCCGGCGGGTACGCCTGCGGCGGCTTGAAGCCCGGGCCTTCGTGCGGCGACAGGCGCTCGAAGTACAGCAGCCGGTAGGAGAGCACGTCGGCGCGGGCCAGCGCCTCGCGCACCGCGTCTTCGACCGTGCCCAGGTCTTCGCCCACCACCATGCAGCGGTGGCGATGGCTCTCGATGGCGACGATGGCCAGCATCTCGTCCAGCGGGTAGTACACGTAGGCGCCGTCGTGCGCGCCGCGCCCCGGCGGAATCCAGAACAGGCGCATGAGCCCCATGACGTGGTCGATGCGCAGCGCGCCCGCGCCCTGCATGCCCGAGCGCAGCGTCTGGATGAAGAAGCGGTAGCCGTCGGCGCGCAGGCTGTCGGGCCGCAGCGGCGGCAGGCCCCAGTTCTGGCCGGCGGGGTTGAACTCGTCCGGCGGCGCGCCGATGCTCGCACCCGCCGCGAGCACGCGCTGCGCGGTCCAGGCGTCGGAGCCGGCGCGGTCGACCGACACCGCCAGGTCCACGTACAGGCCCACGCCCATGCCCACCGCCTCGCAGCGCGCCGAGGCCTGCGCCAGCTGGCGCGCGGCCTGCCACTGCAGGAACTGGTGGAACTGCACGCGCTGCGCATGCTGCACGGCAAAGGCCGTCACCTCGGCGGAGTCGGGGTCGCGGCAGGCCTCGGGCCACACGGGCCAGCCCCACATGGCGGGGTCGGTGGCCAGGAAGTGGGCGTGCAGCGTCTCGAACAGCGCGTGCTGCCGCAGCCCCTCGCCGCGCTCGGCCACGAAGGCGAGAAAGGCCAGGCCCGTCGCGTCGGCCGCAGCCAGCTCGGGCAGGTGGCGCTCGCGGAAGTGCTCGAACAGCAGCTCGAGCACCTCGAACTTCACCGCCGCCACGCCGGGCAGGTCGACCAGCGGCTCGGCGCGCAGGGCCGCCAGCCGCGACTGGAACGCGGGCGAGCGCACCAGGTGGCGCGCCGGCTCGCAGTCGGCAAAGCCGTCGACCGCCTCGACGTCGATGTACAGCACGTTGAGCTGCTGGCGCGACGACGGGCTGTACGGGCTGGCATGCGCCGGGTTGGCCGCGAACAGCGCGTGCAGCGGGTTCAGGCCGACGATGTCGGCGCCCTGCGCGGCCATGCGCACCACCAGGTCGTCGAGATCGCCGAAGTCGCCGATGCCCCAGTTGCGCGGCGAGCGCAGGCTGTACAGCTGCACCGCCGGGCCCCACACGCGGCCGCCGTCGCGCACGGCGGCTGGCCGGTAGCAATGGCCGGGCGTGGCCAGCACCAGCGTCTCGCCGGGCAGGCCGTCGATGTGCAGCCGGTGGTAGCCGGGCGCCAGCGCCTGGGTCATGGGCAGGATGCGCTCGCACAGCTGCACGCCGTCGCGCTCGGCGCGCGCGCTTTCGTGCAGCGCGCCGGCATCGGCCTCGCCCTGCAGCGTGCGGCCGCTCTCGTCGGTCAGTTGCCAGCGCAGCGTGCGGGTCGAAAGCGGCAGGCGCAGCGGCACATGCCACTCGCGGCTGCCCGCGGCCACCGCGCGCACGGGCGGCAGCGCCTCGGCCCAGCGTGCGTGGTGCACGGCCTGCAGCGCGCGGTGCGCGTCGGCCACGCTATTGATGGGCACGCCGAACTCGGCCAGCAGCGCCAGCAGGCTGCGCGGCGTGGCTTCGCGCCGGATGCCGAACGCGTCGTGGTACGCCGTGGCAATGCCGAAGTGCTCGCACAGCGATGCGAGCACGCCGGCGGCGTCGCGACGGAAAACTTCTTCGTCCGCTTCATGCACCGTGCGCGTCCTCCAGCGTGACGAGCACCGCGCCGCTGTCCAGCCGCAGCGCGCCGCCCTGCCCGTGCGGGCCTTGCGGGTCTTGCGGGTCTTGCATGTGCACACCCTGGCTGTACACCTGCACGCCCGGCGATGCGGCGACCGGCTCCGCCGCCTGCGCACCGAAATGCGCCAGCATGTGCAGCCGGCCCGCGCCCAGGTCCCAGTGCACGCGCAGCGTGTCGTTCTCGCACAGGAAGACGCCCGCGCCGGCCGAGCCCGCCAGGCGCGGCACGATCAGCCGGTGCCGCAGCGCCAGCAGCTGCTGCACTTCGCTGAACTGCTCGAAGTGCTTTCTGGCGCCGCGTTCGCGCCAGTTGAGCTTGGAGGCGAGAAAGGTCGACTCGGCATTCGGATCGGGAATGCGCGCGCGCGCCGCCTCGTCGGCAAAGGCCGCGAAGCCGCCGAACTCCGAGCGTCGGCCGTTCGACACCGCCTCGGCCAGCTCGGGCCCGAAGTCGCAGAAGTACAGGAACGGCGTGGACGCAGCGAACTCGTCGCCCATGAACAGCATCGGCACGTGCGGCGACAGAAGCAGGCAGGCCATGGCCGCGCGCACGCGCACCGGGTCGCCCAGCGCGTGGATGCGCTCGCCGAAGGCGCGGTTGCCCACCTGGTCGTGCGTCTGCAGGAACGACACGAAGGCCTGCGGCGGCAGCCGCGTGCTGGGCTCGCCGCGCCGCTCGCCGTTGCGAAAGGCCGACGGCTGCCCCTGGTAGATGAAGCCTTCGGCCAGCGCGCAGGCGAAGCGGCACACCGGGTTGTCGGCGTAGTCGGCGTAGTAGCCGTCGCGCTCGCCGGTGGCCAGCACGTGCACCGCATGGTGCAGGTCGTCGTTCCATTGCGCGGTGCCCGCCACCGGCAACCCGTGGCCATCGCGCGCCAGCATCGAGGCCTGGTTGGTGTCGTTCTCCAGCACCAGGTGCACATGGCGCTCGCGGCCCGGGCCGGCCAGCACGGCCTCGCGGATCTCCTGCACGATGTGCGGATGCGAGCCGTCGCGAATGGCGTGGATCGCGTCCATGCGCAGCCCGTCGAAGCGGAACTCCTCGATCCAGTAGAGCGCGTTGTGCACGAAGAAGTCGCGCACCGTGCGCGAGAGCGGCCCGTCGAAGTTGATGGCCGAGCCCCACGGCGTGCGGTGCGCGGGGTTGAAGAACTCGGGGCAGTAGCCGTGCAGGTAGTTGCCCTCGGGCCCGAAGTGGTTGTAGACCACGTCGAGCAGCACCATCAGCCCGAGCCCGTGCGCGGCATCGACCAGCGCCTTCAGCTCGTCGGGCGTGCCGTAGGACGCATCGGGCGCGAACTGCAGCACGCCGTCGTAGCCCCAGTTGCGCCGGCCCGGAAAGTCCGCGAGCGGCATGAGTTCCACGGCCGTCACGCCCAGTTCGGCCAGTTCGCCCAGCCGCTCGCGCGCGGCGTTGAAGGTGCCTTCGGCGGTGAACGCGCCCACGTGCAGCTCGTACACCACGGCTTCTTCCCACGGCCGGCCGCGCCATGCGGTGTCGCGCCAGGCGAAGCGGCGCGGGTCGATCACCACGCTCGGGCCGTGCACGTCCTCGGGGTTGAAGCGCGAGGCCGGGTCGGGCACGGCCGTGCCGTCGGGCAGCTGAAAGCGGTAGCCGTCGCCGGCCACGGCGCCGGTGAGGTCGAGCCGGTGCCAGCCGTCGGCGTCGCGCGACATGGCATGCGTGGCGTTCTGTGCGCCCGGCGCTCGGTGCTCGAGCCGCACCTCGGCTTGCGACGGCGCCCAGAGCGCGAAGGCCACGCCGGTGTCGTGCGCGGTGGCGCCGAAGGGCATGCCGTGCGCGTGGTGTTGCGCGGTGGAGTTCATGTTGTTCATGTGGGTCATCGGGATCACGGCCTGACGTCGGGCCGGCTCAGCACCACGAGCGAGCGGCATTGCAGCGGGTACGCCGGCTCGGCCCAGGCCGGCGCGAGCGCGGCGGCGTCATCGGTGGTGGGCGGCGGCGTGGTGCTCGCGGTGTCCACCAGCAGGCGCCACGCGCCGTGCCGCATCACGGGCAGCGTGAAGTCGATCTGGTCGTGGTGCGCGTTCAGCAACAGCAGGAAGTCGTCGTCGTGCTGCGTCTCTCCGCGCGGCCCGCGGTCGGCAATGCCGCCGCCGGGGATGTACATGGCCATGCAGCGCGCATTGGCGTCGTTCCAGTCCTCGGTGCGCATCTCCTGCCCATCGGGCTTGAGCCAGTGCACGTCGGTCACGGTCTCGCCCGCGGCCGGCTTGCCCGCGAAGAAGGTGCGCCGGCGAAACGACGGGTGCGCGCGGCGCAGCGCGACCATGCGCTCGACGAAGGTGGTCAGCGCCAGCCGCTCGGGCGTGGCGGACCAGTCGAGCCAGCCCAGCTCGTTGTCCTGGCAGTAGACGTTGTTGTTGCCCTGCTGCGTGTGGCCTCGCTCGTCGCCGGCCAGCAGCATGGGCACGCCCTGCGACAGCAGCAGCGTGGCCAGCAGGTTGCGCTTCTGCCGCTCGCGCAGGGTCACCACCTCGGGGTCGTCGGTGGGGCCTTCCACGCCGCAGTTCCACGACACGTTGTGGCTGTTGCCGTCGCGGTTGTCCTCGCCGTTGGCGTCGTTGTGCTTGTCGTTGTACGACACCAGGTCGTGCAGCGTGAAGCCGTCGTGCGCGGTCACGAAGTTGATGCTCGCGCCGGGCTGCTTGCCCGACCAGCCGTACAGGTCCTCAGACCCGGTGACGCGCTTGGCCACCTCGCCGATGAGCCCGCCGTCGCCCTTCCAGAAGCCGCGCATGCCGTCGCGGTACTGGTCGTTCCACTCGGCCCAGCCCAGCGGAAAGTTGCCGACCTGGTAGCCGCCATGGCCCAGGTCCCAGGGCTCGGCGATGAGCTTCACGCGGTTGAGCGTGGGGTCCTGGCGGATCGCGTCGAAGAAGCCGCCGAGGTTCTCCACCTTGCCGCTCTCGCGTGCCAGCGCCGAGGCCAGGTCGAAGCGGAAGCCGTCGACGTGCATCTCCTCGGCCCAGTAGCGCAGCGAGTCCATCACCAGCTGCAGCGCGTGCGGATGCTCCAGGTTCACGGTGTTGCCGCAGCCGGTGAAGTCGTCGTAGTAGCGCCGGTTGTCGGCGTTCACGATGTAGTACGAGGCGTTGTCCACCCCGCGCATCGACAGCGTGGGCCCGAGCTGGTTGCCCTCGCAGGTGTGGTTGTAGACCACGTCCAGGATCACTTCGATGCCCGCCGAGTGCAGCGTCTTCACCATGGTCTTGAACTCCTTCACCTTGCCCGAGGCGCTGTAGCGCGTCTCGGGGGCGAAGAAGGCCAGCGTGTTGTAGCCCCAGTAGTTCTGCAGCCCCTTCTCGGCCAGGTGGCGGTCGTTCAGGAAGCTGTGCACCGGCAGCAGTTCCACGGTGGTCACGCCCAGGCGCTTCAGGTAGTCGACCACCGGCGCGCACCCCAGCCCGGCGTAGGTGCCGCGCAGCTCGGGCGGCACGTCGGGGTGGTTCATGGTGAAGCCGCGCACGTGCATCTCGTAGATCACCATGTCCTGCCGCGGCACCGAGGGGCGGCGGTCGTCGCCCCAGGTGAAGGCGGTTTCGAGCACGCGGCCCTTGGGCATCAGCGGCGCGCTGTCGCGGCGGTCGAACGACAGGTCTTCGCGCTTGCCGCCCACGGTGTAGCCGTACAGCGCGTCGCCCCAGCGCAGCTGGCCCACCAGGTCCTTGGCGTAGGGGTCGACCAGCAGCTTGTTCGGGTTGAAGCGGTGGCCCTCCTCGGGCTTGTAGGGGCCGTGCACGCGGTAGCCGTAGGCCTGGCCGGGGCGCGCCTCGGGCAGGTAGCAGTGCCACACGCCGTCGGTGCGCTCGCGCAGCACGATGCGCTGCAGCTCGTGGCGGCCGCGCTCGTCGAACAGGCACAACTCCACTTTCTGGGCGTGCAGGGAGAACAGCGCGAAGTTGACGCCCTCCCCGTCCCAGGTGGCGCCGCGCGGGTAAGGCTTGCCGGGCCAGACGGCCGTGATCGTTGGATTGGTTTTTCGTGTCATTCAGTGGCCGGGGCTGACTCAAGCAAGCGGGCAAGCAGGCGATGCGGGGACAGGCAAGGTTCAGCGCGGCGGCCGGTCGTCGTAGCGTGGCGGCGGGTTGGTCGTGCCCACCGTGGTGACGGAAGGTGTGTCTTTCACGGTCTTCGCGTCCTTCACCACCGCCTGCCGCGGCCACCAGCGTTCGATCTGCGCCTTCGCCCAGTCCTTGCCAGCCAAGCCGAATGCCAGGGCCAACGCAAAAACCACGCCCGCCAGGATCACCAGGAAGCTTTCGCGCACGATGTCGCCGCCCACCTTGATCTGGTCGAGCGCGATGAGGATCACGAAGGCCATCACCGCGTACTGCGCCACCTTCGCGAAAAGCATGGCGTCGTGCACCTTGACGCTGCGAAAGTAGCTGCCTACCGCCTCGCCCACGAAGCGCGCGAAGTAGGAGCCGAAGGCCAGCACCAGCAGCGCCACGAACACGTTGGGCACGAACCACACGATGCGCCCCAGCAGGTCGGCGATGTAGCTCAGCCCCATGCCGTTGAAGGCGATGAGCAGCGACGCCAGTATCACCAGCCAGTACGCCAGCACGCCGAACAGGCTGCAGGTGTCGCCCACCCAGCCGCCCTGGCGCAGGAAGTTGTCCAGCCCGGCGCGCTCGGTCAGCACGTTGAAGTTGATGGCGCGCAGCGCCCGGGTCACCGCGAAGCGCACCGCCTTGGCGATGAGCCAGCCGACCACCACGACCACCACCGCGACCAGCAGGCGCGGAATGAACGCGCCCACCTGATACAGGATGGCGCGCAGCGGCTCCAGGTGAATGCCGAAGTTTTCCATGATGAGTGTCTTCCGGGGGTGAGAGGCTTCGGGTCTTCGGATCGGGCGCGTCAGCCCTGCGGCGTGCCGACGAGCGCAAGCACGCCGTGCAGCGGCACCTGCACCCAGTCGGTGCGGTTGTTGAGTTCGTAGCGCAGCTCGTAGAGCGCCTTCTCCAGCTCGAACAGCGAAAGCAGCTCGGCGTCGATCGGCGCGCCGTCGGGCGCGGCCAGCGCTTCGGCGTAGCCCTTCAGGAAGGCCTCCCGCGTGGCGCGCTCCCAGGCGATGGCGGGCGGCGCGAGCTTCTCGGCCTCCTCGGGGCTTTGCGCCACGCGGCGCAGCGCCGACCAGCGCGCGTAGTTGAACGAGCGCAGCATGCCCGCCACGTCGCGCAGCGGCGAGCTCTTGGCGCGGCGCTCCTCGAAGCTGCGCGCGGGCTCGCCCTCGAAGTCGATGATGACGAAGTCGTTGTCCTTCACCAGCACCTGGCCCAGGTGGTAGTCGCCGTGGTAGCGGCTCTTCAGCGCCGCCCCGCCGCCGCCCTCGCCCACGAAGCGGCGCTGCGCGATGTTGGCCTGCAGCGATTCGGCCGCGGCCAGCAGGGTGTTGGCATCGGCCTGCGCGCCGGGCGGCAGCACGTCGATGCGCTCGCGCAGCAGCGCCATGGTGGCCGTGGCGTCCTGCGCGGCGTGCGTGCGGTAGCCCGCCACGTCGGTGGCCGCCAGCGGCTCGGGGTCGAAGGCGGCCGCGCCGGTGCGGGTGGCCAGCGCGCGATGCAGCTCGGCGGTGCGCCGGCCCAGCGTGGCCATCAGCGCGAGGAAGCCGCCGTGCACCGCGAGCACGTCGGGCGCGTCGGTGGCGCCGTCGGTGGTGGCCACGTCGCGCAGGAAGCGCTCGAGGTAGCCCATGGTGTAGTCCCAGCCGTCGCCCTGGTTGGCCACGTAGCTCTGCACCATGGCCAGCGTCATGGTGCGCCCGTCGTCGGCGATGTATTCGAGCGCGCCCAGCACCGGCACGCAGTTGGCATAGGCCACCTCGGTCAGGAAGCGGCCCATCTCCAGTTCGGGGTTGATGCCCTCGCGCACGTGGCGGTAGCCCTTGAGGAACAGCGTTTCGTCCAGCGTCACGGCCGTGTTGCTGCTCACGCCGCTGGGCCGGCCCACGGGCAGCGCGTCGATGTCCACGGCCAGCGCCGCGAACGCGGCGGTGGGCTTGAAGACCAGCTTGCCCTTGCCCGTGGCCAGCTCGGCACCCTGGCCGATGGCGCGCACCAGCTCGCGGCAGAAGGCCTCGTCGTAGAAGGCGTCGCCCATCAGGCCCACCTGCGCCTGCTGGCGCACCTTGGCGAGCGCGGCCTGCGCCACGCCGGCCATGCGTTCCTCGTCGCGCTCTTCCCAGGCCAGCGCCAGCGGCATGAAGTAGGTGGCGCCGCCGGGCGGGCCGTCGAGCTCGAGCAGCGGCAGCATCCAGCTCAGACCGTTGGCCTCCCACACCGCGTGGTCGACCATGCGCGCGCGCTCGATCGGCGTGCCCTTGGAGGCGTACCAGCGCTGGATCTCGATGTGGCGCGGCAGCGTGTCCAGCTCGAACTGGTTGCGCATGCGCTCGGCCATGCCCATGCGCCACGGCATCACGCGGTCGCGGAAAAAGCTGGTCCAGCCGTCGAACAGCACCAGCGTGGGCCACTCCTGCAGCGCCACGCCCTGGTCGTGCCAGCTCGGCGCGTCGGCTTCGGCCGTGAGCTTGAACCAGTAGAAGCCGTACGAGGCCAGCGTGAGCAGGTACGGCAGCTCGCCGATGGGCGGGAACGCCGAGCGTCCCAGCATCTCGATGGGCACGCGCCCCTTGAACTCCGACAGGTCGAGCTCCACCGGCTGCGCCGCGCGCGAGAGGTTGAACACGGTCAGGATCACGTCGCCGTCGTGCTCGCTCAGGTACGCCAGGATCTTGCGGTTGCCCGGCTTCAGGAAGCGCCGCTTGCCGCGCCCGAAGGCGTGGCTGGTCTTGCGCACGGCCAGCATGCGCTTGGTCCAGTTCAGCAGCGAGCTCGCGTCGCGCGCCTGCGTCTCCACGTTCAGCGCCTCGTAGCCGTACATCGCGTCCATGATGGGCTGCAGGTACAGGCGCTGCGGGTCGCTGCGCGAGAAGCCGGCATTGCGGTCGGGGCTCCACTGCATGGGCGTGCGCACGCCGTTGCGGTCGCCCACGAACACGTTGTCGCCCATGCCGATCTCGTCGCCGTAGTAGATGATGGGCGAGCCCGGCATCGACAGCAGCATGCCGTTCATGAGCTTCACGCGGTCGAGGTCGTTCTCCATCAGCGGCGCCAGCCGGCGGCGGATGCCCAGGTTGATGCGCGCACGCGTGTCGGCCGCGTACATGGCGTACATGTAGTCGCGCTCCTTGCTGGTCACCATCTCGAGCGTGAGCTCGTCGTGGTTGCGCAGGAAGATGGCCCACTGGCAGCCTTCGGGAATGTCGGGCGTCTGCGCCATGATCTCCACGATCGGGTGGCGGTCTTCCTGCGCGATGGCCATGTACATGCGCGGCATCAGCGGGAAGTGGTACGCCATGTGGCACTCGTCGCCGTCGCCGAAGTACTCGCGCACGTCCTCGGGCCACATGTTGGCCTCGGCCAGCAGGAAGCGGTTCTTGTACTGCGCGTCGATGGCCGCGCGCAGCCGCTTGATCACCGCGTGCGTCTCGGGCAGGTTCTCGTTGCTGGTGCCGTCGCGTTCCACCAGGTAGGGAATGGCGTCCAGCCGGAAGCCGTCCACGCCCATGTCCAGCCAGAAGCGCATGGTCTTCAGGATGGCTTCCATCACCGCCGGGTTGTCGAAGTTCAGGTCGGGCTGGTGGCTGAAGAAGCGGTGCCAGAAATACTGCTTGGCCACCGGGTCCCAGGTCCAGTTCGACGTCTCCGTGTCGGTGAAGATGATCCGCGTGCCCTGGTAGATCTGGTCGGTGTCGCTCCACACGTAGAAGTTGCGCTCGGGCGAGCCGGGCGGCGCGAGCCGCGCGGCCTTGAACCACGGGTGCTCGCTGGAGGTGTGGTTGATGACCAGCTCGGTGATCACGCGCAGGCCCCGCTTGTGCGCCTCGGACAGCATCTCGCGGAAGTCGTCCAGCGTGCCGTACTGCGGATGCACGTCCTCGTACTCGGAGATGTCGTAGCCGTCGTCGCGCAGCGGCGAGGGGTAGAACGGCATCAGCCAGATGGTGTTGACCCCCAGCTCCTTCACGTAGTCGAGCTTGGCCGTGACGCCCTGGAAGTCGCCCATGCCGTCGTTGTTGGAGTCGAAGAAGGCCTTGACGTTGAGCTGGTAGATCACCGCGTCGCGGTACCACAGCGGATCGTCGCTGTTGTCGATCTCGACGGTTTCTAGCGCGATGTGTGAAACGGGTGCATTCATGGGCGGGCGACCTCAGAGGAAGTAGTCGAAGTCGCGCTCGTCGCCATGGCGCCGCCGGACCACGAAGATGTGCGCGGGCGCGCTGTGCGGGTCGAGCCGCACGTAGTGCCAGTCGCCCTGCCAGATGAAGCGCTGCCCGCTGAGCAGGTCGTGCACCTGGAAGCCGCGCGACGGCGGGCTCACGCCCACGCTGGCGGGCTCCAGGCCCACCCAGCCCGACTGCACGTTGTGCGGGTCGAGGTTGACCACCGTCACCACCACGTTGCTGCCGTCGGCCGAACTCTTGGCGTAGGCCAGCAGCTGCGGGTTGTCGATGTGCAGGAAGCGCAGCGTGCGGTCCCACTGCAGCGCCGGGTTCTCGCGGCGGATGCGGTTCACCCGCGCGATGAAGGGCGCGAGGCTCTCGGGGTCGTCGTGGTTCCAGTGGCGCAGCTGGTACTTCTCGGAGTCGAGGTATTCCTCGCTGCCGTGCTCGCGCGGCAGGTGCTCGCGCAGCTCGTAGGTCGGCCCGTAGATGCCGTAGCTGGCCGACAGCGTGGCCGCCAGCACCAGCCGCGACATGTACACCGAGGCCTCGCCGCCCTGCAGCTGCTCGTGCAGGATGTCGGGCGTGTTGGGCCACACGTTGGGCCGGAAGTAGTCGATGCCCGGCGCCGTGGAAAGCTCGGTGAAGTATTCGACCAACTCTTCCTTGGTGTTGCGCCAGGTGAAGTAGGTGTAGCTCTGCGAGAAGCCCAGCTTGGCCAGGCGGTGCATCACCTTGGGCCGCGTGAAGGCCTCGGCCAGGAAGATCACCTCGGGGTGCTCGCGCTTCACCTCGCCGATGGCCCACTCCCAGAAAGGAAAGGCCTTGGTGTGCGGGTTGTCCACGCGGAAGATGCGCACGCCCTCGCCCACCCAGTGGTCGAGCACGCTCTTCAGCTCGGCCCACAGGCCGCGCCAGTCTTCGCTCTCGAAGTTGAAGGGGTAGATGTCCTGGTACTTCTTGGGCGGGTTCTCGGCGTACTGCACGGTGCCGTCGGGCCGCCACCGGAACCAGTCGGGGTGCGCCTTCACGTAGGGGTGGTCGGGCGCGCACTGGAAGGCGATGTCCAGCGCGATCTCCAGGCCGTGCTCGGCCGCGCGCGCCAGCAGGTGGCGGAAGTCCTCGGGCGTACCCAGCGCGGGCAATATGTCCTTGTGGCCGCCTTCGGCCGCGCCGATGGCCCACGGGCTGCCCACGTCTTCGGGGCCGCTCACCAGCTTGTTGTTGGGCCCCTTGCGCTGGATGCGCCCGACCGGGTGGATCGGCGGAAAGTACAGCACGTCGAAGCCCATCGCGGCAATGGCCGGCAGGCGCGCCTCCACGTCCTTGAAGGTGCCGTGCACGCCGGGCTCGGTGCCGGCCGAACGAGGGAACAGCTCGTACCAGCTGCTGAAGCGCGCGCGCTCGCGGTCGGCGAACAGCGGCAGCTCGACCGGGTGGCGCGCGGCATGGCGGCGGTCGGGGTGGCGCCGCGCGGTGTCGGCCAGTTCCTCGTCGAGCGCCAGCGCCTTCAGCGCCACCGCGTCGGCGCCGGGCGTGGCGGCCACGGCGTCGAGCTCGGTGGCCCAGCGCTGCAGCGCGGTGCGGTCGGCACCGTCGGCGCGCCCGGCGGCCGCGGCGATTTCCAGCGCGCCCACCTGCGAGGCGATGCGCACGTCATCGGGGTCGACGCGGCGCGTCATCTCGCTGCGCCACGACTCGAAGGGATCGACCCAGGCCACGGCGGTGTACACGTAGCGCCCGAGCGCGGGCGGCGAGAACGAAGCCTCCCACACGTCGTTGCCCAGCAGCTTCATCGGCACCTCGCGGAACTCGGCCTGGTCGATCGCGCGCCAGCACAGCATGACGCGCAGCACGTCGTGGCCGTCGGTGAAGCAGTGCGCGCGGATGCGCACGCGCTCGCCGGCCACGCATTTCACGGGGAAGCGGCCGTTGTCGACCGCGGGCAGCACGGCGTCGATCACCGCGCGCACGTTGCCGCTGGAGTTGTCGGCCAGGGTGTCGGAAGGAGACGCCGCCGCGTCTGCGTGGCGGGATGCAAAGATGTTCTTCATCATGTCGGGCGTTGTTCCAGGATGAGCGTCGAAAGCGGCGGCAGCGTGAGGCTCACCGACTGCATGCGGCCATGCGAACGCACGGGGGCGGCCTCCACGCCGCCAAGATTTCCCCAGCCCGCGCCGCCGAACTCGGCCGCGTCGGTGTTGATGACTTCGCGCCAGAGCCCGCCCTTGGGCACGCCCAGCACGTAGTTGGTGCGCGGCACCGGCGTCATGTTGCTCACCACCAGCACCGGCGGGCTGCCGTCGGCCGACTTGCGCAAGAAGGCGAACACGCTCTTCTCCTCGTCGTCCGCGGTGATCCATTCGAAGCCCGCGGCCGAGAAGTCGAGCTGGTGCAGCGCGGGCGCCTCGCGGTACACGCGGTTGAGCTGCGCCACCAGCTTCTGCAGGCCGCCGTGGTGGTGCTGCCCGGTCACCCACCACTCGAGCTCGCCGTCGTGCGTCCACTCGCGGCGCTGGCCGAACTCGCCGCCCATGAACAGCAGCTTCTTGCCCGGGTGCGCCCACATGAAGCCGAACAGCGCGCGCAGGTTGGCGAACTGCTGCCAGTTGTCGCCGGGCATCTTGTTGATGAGCGAGCCCTTGCCGTGCACCACCTCGTCGTGCGAGAGCGGCAGCACGAAGTTCTCGTGGAAGGCGTACACCAGCGAGAAGGTCAGCTTGTGGTGGTGGTACTTGCGATTGACCGGGTCTTCCTTCATGTAGGCCAGCGTGTCGTGCATCCAGCCCATGTTCCATTTCTCGCCGAAGCCCAGGCCGTCCATGTCGGTGGGCCGCGACACGCGCGGCCAGGCGGTCGACTCCTCGGCCACGGTGACCGTGTCGGGAAACTCGCGGTACACGGCGCGGTTGAGCGTGCGCAGGAAGTCGATGGCCTCGAGGTTCTCGCGCCCGCCGTGGCGGTTGGGAATCCACTCGCCGTGCTTGCGTGCGTAGTCCAGGTAGAGCATGGAGGCCACCGCGTCCACGCGCAGGCCGTCCAGGTGGTACAGGTCGAGCCAGAACAGGCCCGACGACACCAGGAAGCTGCGCACCTCCGAGCGGCCGTAGTTGAAGATGCTCGAACTCCACTCGGGGTGAAAGCCCTGGCGCGGATCGGCATGCTCGTACAGGTGCGTGCCGTCGAAGAAGCCCAGCCCGTGCTCGTCGGTCGGAAAGTGCGAAGGCACCCAGTCGAGCAGCACGCCGATGCCCTGCTGGTGCAGGTGGTCCACCAGGTACATGAAGTCCTGCGGCGAGCCGAAGCGCGAGGTGGGCGCGAAGTAGCCGGTGGTCTGGTAGCCCCAGGAGCCGTAGAACGGATGCTCGGTGACCGGCATGAGCTCCACGTGCGTGAAGCCCATCTTGTTCACGTACGCGGCCAGCTCGTGCGCCATTTCGCGGTAGCCCAGAAACTGCCCGTCATGCCGGCGCCAGGAGCCCAGGTGCACCTCGTAGACCGACATGGGCGCGTCCAGCGCGTTGCGCATGCCGCGCGTGGCCATCCACTCGTCGTCTTTCCATTCGTAGGAGAGCTCGCAGATGCGCGAGCCGGTGGCCGGCGGCAGCTCGGCGCTGAAGGCCACGGGGTCGGCCTTGTCGACGGTGTAGCCGCGCAAGCGCGAGCGGATGCGGTACTTGTAGGTCTGGCCGATGGCGGCGTGGGGCACATGGCCCTGCCAGATGCCGGTGTCATGGTCGGGCACCAGCGGGTCGGCGTCGCCGGACCAGTGGTTCCAGTCGCCCACCACCGAGACCGACTCGGCGTTCGGCGCCCACACCGCGAAGCGGGCGCCGCCCCCAGGTTGCGGGTGGCAGCCCAGCAGGTCGTACAGGCGGGCGTGGGTGCCCTCGTGAAAAAGATAGGCGTCTCGCTCGCCCGGGAGTGAATGGTTCAGAGGCACCGGCGTTCCTTGATTGAAGCCAGATGCACGGCTCGCACGGGCGGTTCGGCAAGGAACGCCTGCGGTGTTCGTCTGGCTCCGCCCAATTTGCGGGGGCGCCGGCTGTCGCGGATACGGTCTGGGCCTACTCGCCTTGTCGGAGAGTTGCCCGTGTCTTTTTCGTGACCTTTTCAGGCCACGCCGCGCTCAGGCGTGCAGCGCGAAATCGTCGATGGTCAGCGTGATCGGCTGGCGCTGCGCGGTGCGGTAGCGCGCCACGGCGGCAGGCTCGATCGCATAGAAGTGCAGGCGGCACGTCTCCAGCAGCTGGTCGCCGGTCTCGCGCGCGCCGAACTCGTCGTGCAGGGTTTCTTCGGAAATCTGCGCGAGCACGCGCGGGCCCGCCGGTCCTTCGGGGTAGAACGCAAAGCGCACGCAGGCCGTGTCGAAGCAGTAGATGCCTTCGAAGTTCATCTGTCTTGTCTCCTTGTCGGGTCGGCGGCGATTCAGCGCGCCGCAAGCCGCGTTGGAGAGGAGAAATACGCGCATGCGCGTGCAGGACGAGTCCTACAACCGGCGAGCCACCCGCTTGCATCCGGACACGACTTCGGCCTCGATGGCGGAGAGCGGAAACGGCGAAGATCGGGGCCTCCAGATCTACAGCTTCCGCCGATGACGCCCATCCATTCGCGCCTTTCGCGCCCGTTGCGCCCTTCGTGCCCTTCGCGCCCCGCCCTGCTGCGCTGCTGCGCCGCCGCATCCCTGGCTGCCGCATTCGTGCTCACCGCCTGCAGCGGCGCCAGCGAAGCCCAGCGGCAGGCCGCGGCCAGCGTGGTGCCGCCCACCGACTGCAGCGCCTGGGTCGGCACCGACCGCAACGCGACCATGGGCGGCTACCTGCTGCCGCAAAAAGCACGGGGAACGGGAAGCACGGGGAGCGCGGGCGCCAAGGTGTGCGTGCCCGTGCTCATGACGGCCAACCGCGCGCCCACGGGCTACGCGGGCGGCGACTACCACGTGGCCGAGTTCACCGACGAAAAGCTCAAGGCCCGCTGGAGCGCCTGCAAGGAAGACCCGGCCTGCTTCAAGCGCATCGACGCGCAGATGCAGCGCTGGCTGCCGCCCAACAAGGAGCGCGCCACGCGCTCGACCGGCGTGGTCGACCCCTCCGGCAGGATCGACCCCGACGGCCAGGTCGACCTGAAGCAGATCCGCCGGCCCGCCTTCTTCGCCAAGGCGCCCTACCGCGAAGGCATTGCCGAGGCCGACGCGCGCACCTACGTGGTGGAGTTCACCGCGCCGCGCGACACCTTCGAGCGCATCGACCTGAAGATGACCGGCGACATCAAGCTGCGCGGCTGGTACATCGAAGGCGCGGGCGTGGACAACGGCAAGGGCAAGAAGGTGCGCGCGCTGGCCATCATGGCGCCGGGCGGCGGCGGGCAGCTCACGGCCATCCAGCACCCCGAGGAGGCCTCCTACCGCGTCGACGGGAAGACCGGCAAGACCGTGCCCGTCAGCTTCCCCAACGCCACCACCGAGACCATGGGCCAGCGCTGGTGGCGCGAGAACCTCTATGCGCTGAACCAGGCCGGCTTCGACGTGCTGGCCTACGACCGGCGCGGCGAAGGCCTCTCGGGCGGCTTCAGCGACACCAACACGCTGGAACAAGGCGAGGACGTGTTCCGCGCGCTCAACGCGCTGGACAGCGGGCGCGGCCTGCGCATCCTCACGCCCAAGGGCGAACTGCTCGAGGGCGAGGCCACGCGCGGGCGGCTGCTCGCGGGCATGCCGGCCGGCGAGATTCCGCTGGTGCTGGGCGGCTACTCGCGCGGCTCGATGTCCACCGCCTGGGCCATGACGAAGAACTACGTGGCGCAGTGCAGCTTCGACATGCCGCAGCCCAGTTGCACGCCGCCGAAGAACATGCGCAACATCCGCGGCGCGATCCTTCTGTCTTCTTTTGCAAGCGGCGCGGGCTACGTGGGCGACTCGCCCGACCTGGCCGACCGCAACCTGTTCCTGGGCGGCATGGCGGCCGACCACCACATCGTGTTCTACCCGAACTCGTCCACGCTCGCGGGCATGGACCGCTGGCCCGCGGCCTTCTTCGGCAAGGGCCTGTGGGACCGCGCCGAGACGCTCGAAGGCACCGTGGCGGCCTACAACCGCATCCGCGGCGTGAAGGAGATCGTGCTGGCGCGCGGGCCGCATTCCATCGAGACCTGGCCCGCGTCCGACCGCGACTACCTGCGCGAGCGCATGGTGGTGTTCGCCAAGGCCGTCATCGTCGGCGGGCGCAGCATCTCGGGTGCGCGGCCGTGGAAGGACTTCAAGTCGCTGGTGGCGACCACGCCGGACTCGTGGGAGCCGTCGTCGAAGCCCAAGGCGCCTTGAGGGTGCGGGCACCTCGGTCTCCTGGAGCCCTTCAGTATTTGCGCGGGTTGTCCGGCCGGCGGTCGTAGCGGTCGGGCACGCCGTCGCCGTCGCTGTCGCGGTTGCGTTCGTAGCGGTCCGGAATGCCGTTGTGGTCGCGGTCCCGGTTGCGGTGATGGTGGTCGTGGCCGCAGCCGGCGAGGATGGCTGCTGCGGCCAGCAGGAGGGAAAGTTTCAGGCGATTCAATTGGCGTGGCCCGTTCTGTGCGGGCATGTCTTCTTCGGGAGGCCCAGTGTCGGCAGCGCGACTGAAGAATCGCTGAGCGCCTGCTGAAGGTTGTATGAAGACACGGGTCAGACAGGGCGTCTGCATTCGCGACCCGAGGCCACAAAAACCGGCCACAAAAAAGAACCCAGCGCCGGGCCGGGTTCAAGCCTCGTTGCCATCACGCAGCGAAGCCCTCGCAAGGGAGGAGATACGAGGGACGGCATCACCGTCGATCTCCAACGTAGCCATGGCGCCCGCACACGACGCAAGGGCAATGCCGCCTCCGGTGGACGGACAGCACCTACGCGCTTCGGACGGCAACGCATGCCGTGTCGGTGTGGGACGACACGGCTGTGCGCCGTGTGTCCTCAAGACAGCGCAAGGCGGGCGCTTACGGTGAAGGCTCCACTGCTCATCCAACCGACCTTCTTTTTCTGGAGCCCCCACATGACGACCACCACCACCGACCACAGCAAGCTCTGGGACCTCATCAAGGACACCCGCTTCGGCATGCTCACCCACCGCCACGGCGACGGCCAGCTGCACAGCCACCCGCTGACCACGCAGAACAAGAACGGCGACGACGTGGGCACGCTCTACTTCTTCGTGCCGAAGGACGGCGATGTCGCGCGCCACACCGCCACCGACCCGGCGGTGAACATCGCCTACGCCAACACCGGCGACGACAGCTATGTGTCGGTGTCGGGCCGCGCCGCGCTGCTCGAGGACCAGGCGAAGAAGGAAGCGCTCTTCAACAAGATGGCGCAGGCCTGGTTCCCCAACGGCCCCACCGACCCCAACCTCGGCCTGCTCGCCGTGACCGTGCTCGAAGCCGAGTACTGGGACGTGGACGACAGCAAGATGGTGCAGCTCTACAAGATGGCCAAGGCCGCCATCACGGGCGAGCCGCCGAAGAACCTGGGCGAGCACAAGAAGGTCGCGGTCTGAGCGCAGGGCCGCGGACGATGACGCAAGCGACCCCGCTGACACCCCACCCGCAGGCCACCACCAGCACCCAGGGCGCCACGAGCCCACCCGGTCGCCAAGCCGGCACCGCCCACCGCTGGCAGTTCATTCGCGCGGGCGGCACCGACCAGGTCGTGTTCCGCTCGGGCGAGGACATCGCCCGCATCGGCGAGCTGGACCAGAAGCTCTGGGTGGCGCTGGCCTGCCCCACGCGCGGCATCGACTTCGATCCGCGCACGCTCGACCTGATCGACGCCGACCATGACGGCCGCGTGCGCCCGCCCGAAGTGGTGGCCGCCTGCGAATGGGTGTGCGCGCGCCTGCGCAACCCCGACGTGCTGCTGCAAGGCAGCGACGTGCTCACGCTCGGTGACCTCGACGAGGACACGCCCGCGGGTGCGCGGCTGCATGAGGAGGCGCGCCGCCTGCTGCAGATCCAGGGCAAGCCCGAGGCCGACACCCTCACGCTCGCCGACATTGCCGACCGCGGCGAGCTGCTTGCCGCCATGCGCTTCAACGGCGACGGCATCGTCACGCCCGACACCGCGCAGGACGACGCGGTGCGCGCTGCCATCGCCGAAGTCATGCGTGTCCACGGCAGCGTGCCCGACCGCCACAAGGCAACGCCGGGCATCGACCGCGCGCGCACCGAGGCCTTCTTCGGTGAAGTGCAGGTGGCGCGCGACTGGCACGTGCAGGCGGATGCGGGCGACCGCACGCTGATGCCGCTGGGCGACGCCACGCTGGCCGCGGCCGACGCGGCCAACAAGGTGCAGGCCAAGCTCGACGACTTCTTCGCGCGCTGCCGCGTCGCCGCCTTCGACGCGCAGGCCGTGACCGCGCTCAACCCTTCGCCCAAGGCCTACGACGAGCTCGGCGCCAACACGCTCGACCTGCAGGCCGAGCCCATTGCCGACTTGCCGCTGGCCCCCGTCACGCCGCGCTGCGTGCTGCCGCTGCAGGGCACCAGCCTCAACCCCGCGTGGGCCGATGCCATCGCGGTCTTTGCCGCGCGCACCGTGGTGCCGCTGCTGGGCGCGCGCGACGAGTTTTCGGAAGCCTTTTCGGAAACCGACTGGCTGGCCGTCAAGCAGCAACTGGCACCGCTGCAGGCGCTGATGGCCAAGCGCCCCGGCAACTGGGCCGCCGAGCTGCCGCTGGACAAGCTCGACGCCTTGCTGGCCGCGCGCGAGCCCCTGCTCGCGCTCATCAAGGACGACGAAGCCGCGGAAGAACACAACGCGCTGCTGGTCGATCTGGAGAAGCTCATTCGCCTGCAGCGCGACCTGGTCGTGCTGCTGAACAACTTCGTGTCGTTCAAGGCCTTCTATCGGCGCGAAGGCGCGATCTTCCAGGCCGGCACGCTGTACCTGGACGGCCGCAGCTGCGAGCTCACGGTGCAGGTGCAGGACACGGCCAAGCACGCCGTGCTCGCGGGCCTGGCCAAGACCTGCCTGGCGTACTGCGACTGCACGCGCCAGGGCCAGAAGATGAGCATCGTCGCGGCCTTCACCGCGGGCGACGTCGACTTTCTCTTCGTCGGGCGCAACGGCGTCTTCTACGACCGCCAGGGCCGCGACTGGGACGCCACCATCACCAAGCTGATCGAGAACCCGACCAGCGTGGCGCAGGCCTTCTTCGCGCCGTACAAGAAGTTCGTGCGCGTGATCGAGGAGCAGGTGGCCAAGCGCGCCGCCGCGCAGGAGGCCGCCGGCCAGACCGGCCTGACCGGCTTTGCGACCAGGCTCACCACGGCCGACCAGGCCCACGCCGCCGACGCGGCGAAGGTGCCGACCGCCGTGCCCCGCCCCACGGGCCGCGTCGACGTGGGCACCGTCGCCGCCATCGGCGTGGCGCTGGGGAGCATCAGCGCCGTGCTGGTGGCCATCTTCGGCAAGTTCGTCGACCTGGGGCAGTGGATTCCGGTGGCCTTGCTGGGCATCGTGCTGGCCATCTCGGGCCCGAGCATGCTGATCGCGTGGCTCAAGCTGCGCCAGCGCAGCCTGGGGCCGATCCTGGACGCGAGCGGCTGGGCCATCAACGGGCGCATGAAGGTCAACGTGCGGCTCGGCGGCATGCTGTCGCAGACCGCGCGCGTGCCGCCGGGCGCGCGGCGCATCGCGCGCGACCCGTACCGCGACCGGCATGGCGCCACGGGCGTTGCCGCGGCGGCCGTGCTGGTGCTCGCGATGGTGGTGCTGGCCTGGCGCATGGACTGGCTGGACAACCGGCTGCCGGCGGCCTTGCAGCATGGGCCGACGGCGGCTGCGGCACCGGTGCAGTTGCACAACGGCTGAGGGGTGCGCGCAGGGCACGGGGGTGTGCGGGGCGTGTGAGGCCCCGCCGCCCTCATTCAGGCGAACAGGCCGGCGGTCAGGGCGGGCCCCTCGTATCAACGCGCCGGCCGGGGCCAATCGAAGCGGAAGGACAATAGCGGCAAACAGCCTGGAGAAAACCTTGTCCATCGTCACCATCACCCCCAAAGTCAGCACCGGCAACGGCCTTCCCTTCGTTCTGTTCGGCGGCGTCAACGTGCTGGAGTCGCGCGACCTCGCGCTGCGCAGCGCCGAGGAGTACGTGCGCGTCACGCAGAAGCTGGGCATTCCCTATGTGTTCAAGGGCAGCTTCGACAAGGCCAACCGCTCGTCCATCCACTCGTACCGCGGCCCCGGCCTCGACGAGGGCCTGAAGATCCTGCAGGCCGTGAAGGACGCCTTCGGCGTGCCCGTGCTCACCGACGTGCACGAGATCGCCCAGGCCGCCCCGGTGGCCGAGGTGGTCGACGTGCTGCAGCTGCCCGCCTTCCTGGCGCGGCAGACCGACCTGGTGGTGGCGCTGGCCAAAACCGGCCGCGTCATCAACATCAAGAAGCCGCAGTTCCTGAGCCCCTCGCAGATGCTCAACATCGTCGAGAAGTTCAAGGAAGCCGGCAACGACAAGCTCATCCTGTGCGACCGCGGCACCTGCTTCGGCTACGACAACCTCGTGGTCGACATGCTGGGCTTCGGCGTGATGAAGAAGATCACGCAAGACCTGCCGGTGATCTTCGACGTGACCCACGCGCTGCAGCAGCGCGAGTCGGGCGCAGCCGCTTCCGGTGGCCGCCGCGAGCAGGTGGCCGACCTGGCGCGTGCCGGCATGGCGGTCGGCCTGGCCGGCCTGTTCCTCGAGGCGCACCCCGATCCGGCGCAGGCCAAGTGCGACGGCCCGAGCGCGCTGCCGCTGGACAAGCTGGAGCCGTTCCTCACGCAGCTGAAGGCGCTCGACGACCTGGTCAAGTCGTTCGCACCGCTGAAGATCTGAACGCCGGCGCGGGCGGGCCGCCTCGTCAGATGGGAATCTCGTAAGCCTGGTTGCTGCGAACCCACGAGGCCAGCCCCGCCTGCACGTTCCTGGCCCGCCACGCGACGAAGGCCGCGTCGGCGTTGAGGGCGTCGAGCGTGGCCCCGAGCTTGGCCGCGGACTCGCAGCGCACGACGAATGTCATGTTGCCGATCTCGCCGACCTGCACGCTCCACAGGCTCACATCGGCCCCGTGCTTGCGCCACATTTCGGCGGCCTCCTTGATCATTCCGACCAGGTCCTGCATGTTGGTGCCGGGGTTGGGCTTGAACACGTACTGAACGACCGTTGCTGACATGGGTGTCTCCTTGGCGGTTCCGTGGCCGGCCGAAATGAGCGGCCGGCGCCATTACGCGGCGGGCCTACGGGGCAGTCAATTGGTATTACATTTCGATTTTTGCGAGGGGTAGGCCCGTACCCTTTGCACCGGCCCCGCCAGGGCCCGCGCCACCACCCTCAGAAAAAATAAGGGCTTCGTACTAAACATCCGGCCACACCTTCCGATAAGTCATCAAGCGCCCGAATCCGGCAGGAACGGCACGGCGCACAGGCCGCCCCCGGGGCGCGGATGATCAAAAAAGGAAAGGTCCAGGATGAACAGCGAAGCTTCGGCATTCGGACATGACTTCTCGAAGTGGGCGCGCCTGACCGAGCGGTATGCGGAAGAAGTGGAGGCGCTGCGGCGCCGGGAACCGGGCGCGTCGATGCGGCTCATGCAGATCGGCCATGCCCTGAAACACCACCAGGACCCGTTCGGCTCGGGCCTGCTGGGCTCGCAGTACGCGGCGCTGGCCGCCACCATGCCGCCCCGGTTCGCGCCGCCGAAGGTCCGCGGGCCGGCCTGGCGGGTGCGGGTGCGCGACACCCTGCGCAAGCTGCGCCAGCCGTTCCGCGGCGAGAGCGCCCACCCTGCGCCGGAGGATCCCCAGCCGCCAGCGGCTTGAAAACCCCGCGCGCCGCCGCCATTTCGAAGGAATCCGGCGACTGAAAGGTGCTCCATGGGCGCGCGCGACGACTTCCTTCTCGACTCTTACTCTGCCACCGTCACCCAGGTGGCCCACACGGCCAGCGCGGCTGTCGCGCACATCAAGGTGCGAAAGCCCGCGCAGCGCGGCACGGCGGCCGCGCACGGCAGCGGCTCGGGCTTTCTGTTCACGCCCGACGGCTTCACCATCACCAACGCCCACGTGGTCGAAGGCGCCGGCGAACTGCGCGCGGCCTTTGCCGACGGCACCGAAAGCGTCGCCCGCCTCGTGGGGCAGGACGCCTCGACCGACATCGCCGTGCTGCGCATCGAGTCGCACCCCGCCGCCTTCCTGCCGCTGGGCAGCTCGGCCGCGCTGCAGCCGGGCCAGGTGGCCGTGGCAGTGGGCAACCCGCTGGGCTTCGACTTCACCGTGACCGCCGGCATCGTGAGCGCGCTGGGCCGCAGCCTGCCCTCGCGCGGCGGCCGGATGATCGAGGACGTGATCCAGACCGACGTGGCGCTGAACCCCGGCAACTCCGGCGGCCCGCTGCTGGACAGCGCGGCCAACGTCATCGGCGTGAACACGGCCGTGATTCCTTCCGCGCAGGGCCTGAGCTTCGCGGTGGCCATCGACACCGCGCGCTGGGTGGCCGGCGAACTCATGCGCCACGGCGCGGTGCGCCGCGGCAAGCTCGGCGTGCAGTGCGCGGCGGTCGCCCTGCCCCGGCGCTGGGTGCGCGAGAACGACTGGCCCGTGGCCACCGGCGTGCGCGTGGTCGAGGTGGTGGCCGGCTCGGCCGCGGCGCGCGACGGGCTGCGCAGCGGCGACATCCTGGTCGGCTGCGACGGCACGCCGCTGGCGCAGCTCTCCGACCTGCTGAAGCGGCTCGCGGGCGAAGGCTACGGCCGGGCGCTGCTGCTGAAGCTGCTGCGGCCCGTGGCGGGCACGCTGACGCCGTTCTACCTGACGGTGCAGCCGGCGGGCTGAGCCAGGCCAGGCCGGCCTGGCCGGGGCGGCCTGGCCGGGGCGGGAATGCCCGCGGAAGAGCGGTCATGAAGACCGTGCATACTCGCGCGCCCCCGAAATTTAAGCGAATGCAAAGGACCTCATGTCAGGACACGGTTTTCACGTGCACGGCCCGCACGACCACGAGCTCGAACACGCCGCTTCCGGCGGCCATGGCCACGGTGCCGACGACGCGGCCGCGAAAGGCGGCGGCATGAGCACGACCAGCAAGATCGCCGTGTGCACCGCCGCCATTGCCACGGTGGGCGCGATCTTCTCGTACATGGGCGGGGCCACGCAGGCCAACGCCGGCCTCTACAAGAACAACGCCGCCATCAAGAAGACCGAGGCGTCGAACCAGTGGAATTACTTCCAGTCGAAGAGCACCAAGCAGGCGCTCGCCGAGTTCGCGCGCGACACCGCCACCGACGACGCGCGCCGCCAGGGCTGGCAGGCGAAGGTGACGCGCTACGAGCAGGAAAAGACCGAGATCCAGGCCGCCGCGAAAAAGCTCGAGGACGACTCGGCCCGCTGGGACGCGCAGTCCGACGAGCAGATGCACCAGCACCACCGCTGGGCGCAGGCCACCACCGTGCTGCAGGTGTCGATCGCGCTGGCCGCCATCGCGCTGCTGACAAAGAAGAAGTGGCTGGAGCGCGGCATGTACGGCGTGGCCGTCGCGGGCCTGGCCATCGGCGTGCTGGCCGCGATGCACCTCTGAGGCGGGCCGCGCCTTTCGCGGCCGCGGCTACTTCTTCGGTGCCGCGTCCGCGTCTTCGGGCCATTGCTGCGGCACGCGGCGCAGCTTGTCGACCGCGTAGCCCAGCGTCTTGAGCTGCGTCACGGCCGCCTGGTACACGGGCTCGGGAATGTCCGGCGTGCGCGCCATGATCCATGCGTAGTCGCGGTCGCTGCGGCCGACGATGGTGAGCTGGTAGTCGCGGTCGATGTCCACGATCACGTACTCCGCCTTGATCGGCCAGATGAACTGCATGCCCCACACCGCGTTGCTCGTGCCCGGCACCACGGTGCCCGTGGGGTTCATCGTTTTCAGCGGGCCGTCGAAGCCGCCCTCGCGGTAGCGAAAGCGCGTGTCGATGCTGCCGTCGGGCTTCAGGCTGTACGACTCCACCGCATTGAACGCATTGCGCTCCGGCCGCGTGGGGATGTTGCCGATGACGTACCAGTCGCCCATGAAGCGCTGCAGGTCGACCTGCTTCACGGGCGTGATGGTCGGCGGCGACACGGCGCAGCCGGCCATCATGAAGGCAGCCACAACACCCAGGGCCATGTGCAGCGGCGGGCTGGCAAGAAGGGTTCGCGGGTGTTTGGGCATGTCGTCGGTTCCTGGATTCGGAGCAACCACGCTAACGGGCGCCCATGCGCGGTTGCGTCGGACGAAGCCTCCAACCGTCGCCAAGAACGAGCTACTGGCGCTCCCATGAACGGGGGAGGTGAAGCCCGGCTTTAGGGATCAGACTGCACGCGCAGTCGCCGCGAACACCTGCGCCATGTTTCGACCTTGTTCGCCACTCACTCCACGGAGGACTTCCATGAGTCATGAGTCAGGGGAAGAACTGGGCAAGCCGTCGCTCACGAAGCAGGTCAAACGGGCAACTGGCGGGGCGTTCGGTGCTGGGCTGGTGCTCATCGTGCTGCCCAGTATCGCGCTGGTCCTGGGCATCAAGAGCCTGGAGAAGCACTCCGCCGTTGGCCTTCCCATCGTGGCCATCTTCGGGATCATGATCCTGTTCGGCGCGCTCTCGCTCATATCGACCGTGTTCGCACGGCTGGACCTCAGTTGCAAGTCCGAGGCGCTCGCACTGCCACCTGGATCGATTCGCGCGGCCATTGCGCTCTCATTGATCGTGCTGTTCGCACTCATCTCGGTGATGCTCTATCAGTCGCTGAGCAGCCCCTACGAGGTCTCCCACCTGAGCCTCGCGCAGAAAAATGCGATGGTCCAGGAGCCCTCCAATCGCGTACTGGGAGTGCTTGCAGAGTCATGCGGCGGCGCCGGAGAGCCAGCCTGCACGCCGGAGACCATGATGTACACCGTGCACCTCCGACAGTCACCGGGCACCGAGTCGACAGATCTTGCCAAGCAGCTCCTGATTCTGGTGGGTACTCTGATGACCTCGGTGACCAGCTTCTACTTCGCGTCACGGACCGCAGAGGCAGCGGTAAAGGCCACGCGCAAGACTCTTGCGCCCGACGCAACGGCCAAGGACCCCATCGCAAAGACACCCGAGGCCGCGCTACCGCCTGAGGCGAATGCATCGACCGGGCCTGATGACCACGAAGACCACGTCGACGGCTGCGACGCCGCCATAGAGAACGTCACGGACGACGCTGACCTTCCGCCTGCCACAGGGGGGGTCGCATCATGAGCTTCTCACTCACATGGCTGCCGGCGGTGCTCGAATCCGCAGGCTTGAAGGTAGCGCCGGTGCCCGGCTGGGAATCGCGCGGCCGCGCCGAGATGGGCCGCGTGCTCGGTGTCATGTGCCACCACACGGCGGGCCCGCGACAAGGCAACATGCCGAGCCTTCGTACCTTAATCGAGGGGCGCCGCGACTTGCCAGGGCCGCTGTCCCAACTCGGGCTTGGCCGCGACGGCACGTATTACATCGTGGCCGCGGGACGGTGCAACCACGCGGGCGCTGGCTCATGGCAAGGGCTGACCGGCGGAAACACCAACTTCATCGGCATCGAGGCGGAAAACACGGGCCTGCCTGACAACAGGCCCTGGCCTGAAGTTCAACTGGACGCCTACCGCAGGGGCGTCGCGGCAATCCTGCGGCATGCTGGGCGAACCGCCCTCTTCTGTGCCGGGCACAAGGAGTACGCGTTGCCGAGCGGCCGCAAGAACGACCCGGACTTCGACATGGACGCGTTCCGTCGGGCGGTGGCGGCCATCATCGACGACACGGCACCGCCGCCAAGCCTGATCCCCAAGGCGGAGCCGCAACCATCGGCAGGACAACCAGCCGCGCGCGCGACTCTGCGAAGAGGATCGGTGGACGAACTGGTAAAGGTCGTCCAGAAAAAATGCGGCCTTCCCGATGACGGCGTGTTCGGCGCAAACACCGAAGCAGCAGTCAGAAGATTCCAGAACTCGCGCGGCATGGTTCCAGACGGCATCGTGGGCCCGAAGACCTGGGCCGCGCTCGACACAGCCTGAGCCGACTAGCGCTTGTCCGCAGCCCGCGACACAGCCGAAGCGCTCCGGCGTTCGCTCGCCTTGTCGCGTTGCAGGCCCGGCGACAGCAGGACCGCCTTCGCGCAGCCGTACGCAAACATCGCGAGAATGAGCACGCCGAAGGTTTCCATGCCGGCGTTCACGATGAACCAGACGGGTTCCTTGGCGAAGCGCACGACGTGCGTACCGCTCGAAAAGCGGCTGCCGCTGCTCGCGAGCCGGCCGGAGAACAGGCCGGTCACGAGCGCAACGAAATTGTTCAGCGTGAGCAGCGCCAGGAAGATGCCGACCACGCCCACGGTAACGCGCGCGGGCATCGACAGCGACGGCGAATCGAACGCCGGGGCTTCAACGACCTCCTGCAATGGCACCGCCGATGGCTGGGGCGCGTGCCGGCCGGCACGTCGCCGGCGCGGTGAGGCCGCAAGAGCGGCCGCCGTGCCCGGCGACGCCAACGACGGGCTCGCGCCGGCGCGATGGCTTGGAGGCGCCCACTTGCGCTCCTTGAGCGCCAGCAGCAGCCGCGTCCACTCGTCCGCGTCCTTCACCGGCGCGGGCCACGTGCTCTCGAAGAAATCGGCCAGCGCGCGCAGGTAGTTGTCGGCGCGGGCCGAGCCGGGGTACAGCATCACCGATTCGAAATGCAGCCGGTGCGGCTCGCCATCCCGGTCGACCATCACCGGCAAGAGATGCGTACAGGCCTCGCGACTGGCCTCCCGCAGGTACAACCCGCGCATGCCGTCGAGCGGAAACTCCTCGCCGATCCGGCGGCGCAGGCCGAACACGTTGCAGGTGATGCGCCAGCCGCGCGCATCGCTGCGCGACAGCACCAGCGTTTCACGCAGGGGCCAGAACCACAGGCCCGCGGGACCGGCCAGGCAGACCATGCCCAGCGCCAGCACGCCCAGCAACTGCGCCATGGCGTTCTGCCCGTTCAATGCATCGAGCGGGTCACGGCCCGTCACCATCTCGTAGCCGAAGCCCAGCGGAATGCCCATGAGCGCCACGCACAGCAGCACGAGCATCGCGGTCAGCGGCACTTGCCTGAGGCGCACGCGCAGCGTGCCGGGTGCGGGGGTGTCGAGTCGGTAGGCGAGCAGGGAGTCGAGCATGGATGCGAGAGGCGTCGGCGGGGAGCGGTGTGAACTGTGGCGCCACGCTTTTTACATCAGCCCGCCCGCAGGCTCTTCCCTTTGCGGCGGACCTTCAAGAGGAGCGCGCCGCACCTTGCGAGCGCCGAAGCCACAGCGCAATCACCAACCCCACCGCCGCCGCACCCGCGCCGATGAGGAACACATTGCCGTACCCGGCCCTGTCGGCCAGCAAGCCGGCCAATGGCCCCGTGAGCCCATAGGCGACGTCCTGGAACGCGGAGAACCCGCCCAGCGCCGCACCGCGCAGATGCGGCTGCACCAGGCGCACGACCTCGCGGCCCATTGCCGGAAAGATCATCGAGCAGCCGAGCCCCGTGAGGAACGCGCCGGCCAGCGCGAGCAGGGGGTCGGTCGCGCGCCAGATCAGCACTTGCCCCACTGTCTCGACCGCGAGCGAAGCGATGGCCACGGGCAGGCCGCCCACGCGGTCCGGCAGGTGACCGAAGAGCACGCGCACCAGCACGAAGCCGCTGCCGAAGGCCGTCAGGCCCAGCCCCGCATGGCCCCAGCCGCGGTCCATGAAATGGAGCGTGAAGAACGCGCCGATGGCGGCGAAGCCGATGCCCTGCAGGCAGACCACCGCGCCGTGCCACCCGGTGCTGCCGACCACGCGCCAGAACGACGGCCGCTGCGCGCCGGGGTGCGCGGCCACGCCGGCAAGGCGCCAGATGGCCAGCAACCCGAGGCCGGGCAACACCGCGCCGATGCCCATCGCGCCGGCGAAGCCGAAGCGCTCGAACAGCGCGAGGCCGATGGGCCCGCCCACGGCCAGCGCACCGTAGATCGCGGCGCCCACCAGCGCCAGCACCCGCCCCGAGCGCGCGGGACCGACGAGGCCGATGCCCCAGCCGATGACGCCGACCGCAACCAGGCTCTCGCCCAGCCCGATCAGCAGGCGGCCCGCGATGAGCACCGCAAAGGCCGTCCACGGTGAAAGGCCCGGCAGGCCCGCGACCAGCGAGATCAGCGCGCCGGCCATGTAGAAGGCCAGCCCGCGGCCCGCCGCCACCTTGGCGCCGCGGCTGTCCGACAGCGTGCCGGCATGCGCGCGCGTGAGCACGGTGGAAAGAAAGGCGATGCCCACGCCAAGCCCCGCCCAGACGTTGCCCAGGCCGAGTTGCCCGGTCACGAAGATCGGCACCACGGGCAGGGACATGCCGACGCAGAGGTACGAGATGAAGAGAACGGCCGCGAGCAACAGCAGGCGGCCCTGCGCCGGATGGCGCGCGGAAGATGCATCCGGCGCGGGTTGCGTGGATGGGTTGGATGGGTTGGATGGGAGAGACATGGTTCCTGCAGTCCAGGCTGTCCTCACCGGCGGGCGTGCATGAAAAGAAAAGCACGCACCCCGATCGATGAAGACCGTTGAGTGCGTTGCTTGACGTCAAACGCTTACGGCCAGTGCGACTGGCACGGAGAAAGCCGCATGCGCCTGCATGGCGCACGCATCAGGTCTACGAGGCGTAGTACCCCGGCTGGTCGATGTCCGCCAGCAGGCCGGGCTCGCTCGGCGTCCAGCCCAGCGCGGCGCGCGTGCGCTCGCTCGATGCGGACATGTCCGCACCCGTGAAGTCCGCGAACCAGCCGAAGTGCTCGCGCCCGCGCGATTCGACCGGCAGGCCGAGCCGGCGGCCGATGACCTCGGCGATGTGCCTGAACGGCACGCCCTCTTCCGCCACGGCATGGAAGACGGCCTCGGTGGCACCCTGCTCCATCGCGAGCCGGAAGACACGCGCGGCGTCCAGCCGGTGCACGCCGGCCCAGCGGTTCAGGCCTTCGCCGAGGTAGGCCGACACACCCGTCTCGCGCGCCATGCGGATCAGCATCGGCACGAAGCCGTGGTCGCCCAGGCCGTGCACCGACGGCGCGAGCCGCACCGTGGCAACGCGCACGCCGCGCGCGGCCAGTGCCTGCGCGGCCGCGTCCGACTGGCGGGGCGACGAGGCGCCGGGCATGTCCGCCTCGGTGGCGGCGCGGCCGGTGGCGAGCTTCGCGAGGCCCGATGTCACGAGCAGCGGGCGCTGCGAGTGCTCAAGCGCGGCCCCCAGCGTCTCGATGGCGCGGCGGTCCTGCTCGGCGTTCTGCGCGAACTTCGAGAAGTCGTGGTTGAAGGCGGTGTGGATCACCGCGTCGGCCGCGCGGGCCGCGCTGCGCAGGGTGTCGAGGTCGTCGAGCGTGCCGCGCACGACCTGCGCACCCGCCGCGGCGAGCGCGGCGGCCTTGTCGTCGGAACGCGCGAGGCCGGTCACGCGATGGCCCGCGCGGGTCAGCTCCTGCACCACGGCAGAGCCGACCCAGCCGGTGGCGCCGGTGACGAAAACGTTCATTGGGTTTTTCATGGGCTCTTTCATTGGCTCTTGTTCAAGGTGATCTGCTTTCAGCCGAGCCGCATCGACAGCTCGACGTCTTCCGCGAACGGCGTCGACAGGTAGCCCGCGGCCGTCGAGCGCACACGCGCCAGGTAGTCGGGGCTGTGGTCGGCGTTGTCAGCGACGATCAGCGCGCCCGGCCGCAGGCGGCTTTCCACCAGGCTCAGGATTTCCGGGTAGAGCGCCTTGGCGCCGTCGAGCAGCAGCAGGTCGATGGTGTCGGGCAGGTCGGCGGCGAGCGTCTGCAGCGCGTCGCCCACCCGGATTTCCACCAGGTCGTCGAGGCCGCCGGCCTTCAGGTTCTCGCGAGCACGCGCCACCTTCGAGGGTTCGAACTCGGTGGTGACGAGGCGGCCGCCGCCGTT
Organism: Variovorax sp. OK212; assembly: GCF_900112425.1. Classification (GTDB taxonomy): domain Bacteria; phylum Pseudomonadota; class Gammaproteobacteria; order Burkholderiales; family Burkholderiaceae_C; genus Variovorax. The sequence goes on from NZ_FOLP01000002.1 coordinate 41,761, forward strand.
GTCGCGAAGGGCCGCGGCGAGGTACAACGTCGAGATGCCGAACGAGGTACCGAACTCGACGACGGTGCGTGCGCCGCTGTTGCGCGCCAGCATGTAGAGCAAGGTGCCGGTTTCGCGCGACACGGGCAGCGGCAGGTCTTTCAGGCGTGCGTAGAGGTCGATGTATTCGGTCTTGCTGCGCATGAGCCGTGTGCGCTCTTCGCTGGAGAGATCGGCGATGGCCGCGCTGGTGCGCGGCGAAAGGGTGGCGACTTCTTCGAACAGGCGCTCCAGCAGGGGCGCGAGCGGTGCAGTGGTGAGTGTGGTCACAGGGTGTTCCTTGCGGATGAAAGATGGATGAGGGAATGAATGAGGGAGTGCTTGCTTGGCAGCAGCGGCGAGTGAAAGCAATAATATGAATAATCCTTCACGTTTTCCATTCGCATTGCGAGCCCCCCAGATGACCGAACGCAAAAGCGCCCCGATCTCCTCTAGAAGACAGCCCAAGCAGGCCCGCTCGAACGACCTGGTCGCGGCAATTCTTCAAGCCGCTGTTCAGGTTTTGGCCAAGGAAGGCGCGCACCGTTTCACCACCACGCGCGTGGCCGAGCGCGCCGGCGTGAGCGTGGGGTCGGTCTACCAGTACTTTCCGAACAAAGCGTCGATCCTGTTCCGGCTGCAGAGCGACGAGTGGCGCGACACCACCGAGATGCTGGGCGGCATCCTGCAGGACACGACGAAGCCGCCGCTCGCGCGGTTGCGCCTGCTGGTGCACGCCTTCATCCGCTCCGAGTGCGACGAGGCCGAGGTGCGCGGCGCGCTCGATGCCGCCGCGCCCTTCTACCGCGACGCGCCCGAGGCGCAGCAAGCCCGCGCCGCCGGCGACCGCACCATGGAGGCCTTCATGCGCGAGGCGCTGCCCAAGGCCTCCAAAGCCAGGCGCGCGCTGGCCGGCGACCTGATCACGTCGACCTTCGGCGCGGTGGGCAAGAGCTTTTCGGAAACGCCGCGGACCGATGCGCAGGTCAAGGCGTATTCGGATGCGATGGCGGACATGTTCTGTGCGTACCTCGTGAGCCTGGGGCATGGCGCGACAGAGCCGACGGCCCGCGCGCGGCTGCCTCGCCGGGCCAGCGAGAAATGAAGGAACCCGCTGTGACAAGCCCTTCGACGCGCCGCGAATCCGGATGGATCACCCGGTACATCGCCCCCCTGCTCCCGGTCGGCCTGGCGGCGTACGGGCTCTGGATACTGTTGACTGGTCGCGCGACCTATCGGCCCGGTCGCGGAAGTTCGACGGTGACATTGCTTGCGCCGGACGCTTGCCTTGCAGGGCTTTTCTTCGTTTTTCTCGCGTTGCTTGTGACGGCGCTCGGCACGTCGGGTCGCATGGAGAAATGGCTGTTTCGCGTCGGGCTGTGCGGGTCGCTGTGCTGCCTTGTCGTTGAAGGCGCCCGGCAACTGATGGGGCTGGCGGTGTACGCGCCGCCGCACTGAGCTGCAAAAAAGGCCCGCCATGCTTGGCGGGCCTGCCTCCTTCTGCCGCCTTATGCCTCGTTACCGGGCAGCGGCAGCCACCTCCTGGTACAGCTCGCCCGCTTCGCGCGACAGGTCGGCGGCCAGCCACAGCACGTTGCTCAGGAGATCGAAGGACGAGCAATGGGCCAGCAGCCCGTCTTCACCGTGGCAGCAGGTCAGGAGCGAAGTGAGCTGCGTCTGCTTGTTTTCGAGGAGGTCCGACGCGCTGGGCTTGCTTGCGCAGGCGGAGGCGGTGGAGGCGTTCGGCTTGGAGGGCCGGGCTATAGTTCGTTCAGCCATTTGGGGTGCGCTTTCTATCTAGTGGTTGCACTTCACTTGGTCAGACGGTCGGGGTGTTTCAGCACGCCGGCCGTCGCCTTTTGTGCCTCGCATTCGTACCGGTGCCGGTGCACTCGGTGGTCCGCCGCGAGGCGTGCGGGTCGGTTGCTTTTGCTGGTGGGTTCCTCCTTGATTGCCTTGTGGGTGTCTGTGTGACAGGGGCACCCACTGTAGGCATGACGGGGGTGGCGAGGGGCGATGAGTTCGCCCACTAAGTCTCGAAATGCGAGGGCGGATGCGCGGGGCAACAAAAGCCTGGGAGTGTTTCGTGAAACGTAGTGTTTGTGTCTTGTCCTGCAGATACAGAGACATACGCAAACTGATCGCGCAGCAGGTCGCGCGAAGAAGAATCGGCCACGTTCGAAGCAAACGAACAACCGCCCCTCTTCTTTCGAAGGACCCGCCATGCCCATTCGCTCACCCGCCCGCTCCCCCGCCCGTTCCCCCGCCATGTTCTTCGCCGTGACCCTTGCGGCTTCGGCGGCGGCACTGACGCTGACCTTTGCCTCGCCCTCGTTCGGCGGCGGCGACATTCCGGCCACCGAGGCACAGGCCGCGCCGGAGTTCCACAACATCGACACCTGGCTCAACTCGCAGCCGCTGAAGCTCGAAGAGCTGCGCGGCAAGGTGGTGCTGGTCGACTTCTGGACCTACACCTGCATCAACTGCCTGAACCACCTGCCCTACGTGAAGGACTGGAACGACAAGTACAAGGACAAGGGCCTGGTGGTGGTGGGCGTGCACACGCCGGAGTTCGCGTACGAGAAGTCGACGAAGAACGTGAAGGACGCCATCCAACGCCTGCAGATCAAGCACGCGGTGGCGCAGGACAACAGCTACGGCACCTGGAAGGCGTTCAAGAACCAGTACTGGCCTGCGGTGTACCTGATCGACAAGCAGGGAAAGATCGTCTACTCGCACTTTGGCGAGGGCAGCTACGGCACGACGGAGAAGAAGATCCAGGCGCTGCTGGCGGAGCCTTCGCCGGTATCCGCAGTGTCTTCTGCTGCGGCTTCACCGGCCAAGGGCTCGTGAGATGAAGAAGCTCTGGCTCGCCCTGCTGTTCCTGGCGGGCGGCATCGCGCACGAAGTGCGCAACCCGGTGAGCTGCCAGTGCATCACGGCGCGGCAGCTCACGGGGCCTGGCACGCGCCGCAAGCGGCGCGATGCATCAGGCTGAAGCGGACTGCGGTGGACCGAGGCGGACCGTGCCGCTTCAGTCCAATGCCTCGACCGTCGAAGCGAACACGTAGCCCTCGCTTCGCACGGTCTTGATGTAGCGCGGCTCGCGCGCGTCGTCGTTCAGGCGCTGGCGCAGCCGGCTCACCAGCAGGTCGATGGAGCGCTCGAAGAGTTCGGCCTCGCGGCCCTGCGTGAGGCTGAGCAGCTGGTCGCGGCTCAGCACCTTCTGCGGATGGTCGAGGAACACGCGCAGCAGCCGGTACTCCGCGCCGCTGAGCGCGATCATGGTGCCGCTTTCGTCGAGCAGGTGGCGCGCGGTGGTGTCGACCTGCCACTCGCCGAAGGCCAGCTTCGAGGCCGACTCGGTCGAGCGCATGTTGGGCGGCAGCATGCGCGTGCGGCGCAGCACGGCGCGCATGCGCGCGAGCAACTCGCGCGCCGAGAAGGGCTTGGCCAGGTAGTCGTCGGCGCCCATCTCCAGGCCCAGGATGCGGTCGGCCTCCTCGCTGCGCGCGGTGAGCATGAGGATGGGCGTGGCCTTCCACTTGCCGGTGCGCAGGTCGCGGCACAGGGTGAGGCCGTCTTCGCCGGGCAGCATCAGGTCGAGGATGATGAGGTCGAACGGCCCCGACTCTTCCAGCGCCGCGCGCATGTGCCGCCCCGTGGGCACGGCCACCACGCGCAGGCCGTTCTTGACCAGGTAGGTGGTGAGCAACTCGCGGATTTCCCGGTCGTCGTCGACGATGAGGATGTGGTCGGAGGTCTTGGGGATCATGGCCTTGCCGCGCGCCGGCGCGGGTATGGAAGAGCTGGAAGGAAAGCGCAAGCCCGCAATGTAGCCCGGCTGGCGCGCGGAACAAGGGGCTTTGTATGCCTGTGTATCCGGCGCGCCGGGCGGCCACACTACGTTGCGCGGCGTTGTGCTGTGCTGTGCCGGGCGGCGCCTATCATGGCGGCCGAAATGAATTACCGCCTCCTGCTTCCCCTCCTCGCATTGCTTCCCGGCGCCGCGCTCGCCGCCACTCTGTCCGGCACCTTGCGCGGCGGCGGCGGCACCGACGACATGCACATCGTCGTGCAGTCGGCCACCGGCGAGCGCGTCACCGCCTACTGCGACGGCCACTGCGGCGACTGGTTCGACGAGGACGCCGCCTCGGGCGGCTCGACCCTCAAGAAGAAGCTGGTGGGCCGGCAGGTGCTGCTCGACCACCGGCGCGAGCCCAACCGCGACCGCATCGCCGGGCCGGGACCGGAGGAACAGCTCGACTTCGCCCGGAAGATCGAGCTGCTCAAGTAGGCCGAACGGCCCGGCGCCGCGCGAGCAGTGCCGGGCAGCGTCCCGTTAGGCCCGCCGCATGCGGCCTACCTGGGCATGTCTGGGCATGTCTGGGCGTGCCGACAGGTAATGTTGTATGTCCCGTTCCACGGGCCAACACACTGGCATACAAAAGGCGGGCCGCCGGGGCACACCCAGGGCTATAAACCTGACCATGCCCACCCCAGCGAGCCTCCCCATGCCGATTGCACCCACCGCCACGGCAGCGCCTGCGCCCCAGGACGGCTGGCGCAGGCTGCTTCCGCGCACGCTGTTCTCGCGGGTCACGCTGATCATCGTGGTCGGCCTGGCCATTGCGCAGCTGCTGACCTTCACCGCCATCCGCTACGAGCGCGGCATTGCGATGCGCGAGCTGATGATGACGGGCATCGAGCGCGACATTGCGAGTTCCGTGGCCGTGCTCGACCGCCTGCCCGCCGACGAGCGCGCCGGCTGGCTGGCGCGGCTGGAGCGGCGCAACTACCACTTCACGCTGGGCGGCGCGGCCGAGGGCGTGCCGCCCGAGGCGCCGGCGCTGCAGCAGTTCGCGGGTGCCATCGCCGATGCGATGCGCCCGTTCGAGATCGTCAAGATCGCCCAGGTGGCCAGCCCCACGCAGGAGCTGCAGATCCAGGTGCGGCTGAGCGACGGCGCCGCGCTGATCGTGCATGCGCGCCGGGTCGACATGCCGGTGTCGGGCTGGGTCATGTGGGTGTTGTGGCTGCAGCTGCTGGTGCTGGCCGTGTGTGCCTGGTACGCGGTGCGGCTGGTGACGCGCCCGCTGGCGCAGCTGGCCGACGCGGCCGACGAGCTGGGCCCCGACCTGAAGGGCGCCGAGCTGGCCGAGGAAGGCCCGACCGAGGTGCGGCACGCGGCACGCGCCTTCAACGCCATGCAGAAGCGCATTGCGGGCTACATGTCGGAGCGCGTCGAGATTCTCGCGGCCATCTCGCACGACCTGCAGACGCCCATCACCCGCATGCGCCTGCGCACCGACCTGATGGACAGCGACCACGACCGCGACAAGTTCCGCCAGGACCTGGACGCCATGCATGCGCTGGTGCGCGAGGGCGTGACCTATGCGCGCACGCTGCACGGCGCCACCGAGCCGCCCTGCCGCATCGATGCCGACGCGCTGTTCGAGAGCATGGTGGCCGACTACGAAGACGCGGGCCAGCAGGTGCTGCTGGAGGGCCGCACGGGCGCGCCGATCGTGACGCGGCCCAACGCGCTGCGCCGCATCCTGATGAACCTGATCGACAACGCGCTGAAGTTCGGTGACGACGTGCGCCTGCAGGTGCACGCCGGCGCGCAGGCCGGCCGGCTGGTGGTGGCGGTGGTCGACAACGGCCCCGGCATTCCGCCCGACCAGCTGGACAACGTGCTCAAGCCCTTCTACCGCGTGGAAGGCTCGCGCAACCGCAGCACGGGCGGCACCGGCCTGGGCCTGGCCATTGCGCACCAGCTGGCGGTGGCCATGGGCGCCGAACTGGCGCTGCGCAACCGCGGCGAGGGAGGGCTGGAGGCGCGGCTCACCCTGGACACCACAGCGCCGCTGCCGGACTGAGCCGCGGCCCAGGCCCGGCCCGCCCCACAACCCCCTGCTGCCCACGCGGCTCGCACAGCGCGAGACCGTGAGGACCCCGTTCGCCCTTTTTCAGTCATCAACCCTTCGCCGAGACCGACGCCATGCTGCTCCTCATCGTTGCCTACCTGGGTGGTGTGCTCACCATCCTGAGCCCGTGCATCCTGCCGGTGCTGCCCTTCGTGTTCGCCCGGGCCGACCGCCCGTTCCGCTCGCACGGCCTGCCGATGCTGCTGGGCATGGCGCTGGCGTTCGCCGCCATTGCCACGCTGGCGGCCGTGGGCGGCAACTGGGTGGTCACGCTGAACCAGTACGGGCGCTACGCGGCCATCGCGATGCTGGCGCTGTTCGGCGTGACGCTGCTCTTTCCGTCGGTGGCCGACCGCCTGGCGCGCCCGCTGGTGGCGCTGGGCATGCGGCTGTCGGGGCGGGAGCAGAACCAGGGGCAGGCCCATGCGTCGGTGTTCTCCGCGCTGCTGCTGGGCGTGGGCACGGGGCTGCTGTGGGCGCCGTGCGCGGGCCCGATCCTCGGGCTGATCCTGACCGGTGCGGCGCTCAACGGCGCGAGCATCGGCACCTCGCTGCTGCTGCTGGCCTATGCGGCGGGCGCGTGCACCTCGCTGGCGGCGGCGCTGCTGTTCGGCGGGCGGCTGTTCTCGGCGATGAAAGGCTCGCTGCATGCCGGCGAATGGCTGCGGCGCGCGGCCGGCGTGGCGGTGCTGGCCGGCGTGGGCGCAATCGCGCTGGGGCTGGACACGGGCCTGCTGAGCCAGATTTCCTTCGGCACCACTTCCGCGCTGGAGAAGGCGCTTGTAGAGAAGATCGATGCCGGGCTGCCGCGGCACCAGGCGCCGCCTGAGCCGCAAGCCGGCGCCGACCGCGGCGGCCTGATGCTGGCCGCCGCGCAACCCGAGGCGGTGGCCTCCGCGCCAGCCGCGTCACCCGCATCACCCGCATCACCCACATCAACCGTGCCGGGCAAGCCCGCGCTGAACCTGCGCGATGAAGGCGCCATCGCACCGCTCACCGGCGCCACCGAGTGGATCAACAGCACCCCGCTCACGGCCGAGAGCCTGCGCGGCAAGGTGGTGCTCATCGACTTCTGGACCTACTCGTGCATCAACTGCCTGCGCACGCTGCCGTACATCAACGCATGGGCCGAGAAGTACAAGGACGCGGGCCTGGTGGTGCTGGGCGTGCACACGCCGGAGTTCGCCTTCGAGAAGCTGCCGGCCAACGTGCGCCGCGCCACCAGGGACCTGGGCGTGGGCTTCCCGGTGGCGGTGGACAGCAACTACGCCATCTGGCGCGCCTTCGGCAATCAGTACTGGCCGGCGCTGTACTTCGTCGACGCGCAGGGGCGCATTCGCCACCACCAGTTCGGCGAAGGCATGTACGACAAATCTGAGCAGGTCATTCAGCAGCTGCTGGCCGAAGCCGGCCGCGGCGCGGTGGCGGGGCCGTTGGTGAAGCCCGAGGGCCGGGGCACGCAGGCCGCAGCGGCCGACACGCTGCCCGAGTCGGGCGAGACCTACCTGGGCTACGAGCGCGCGAACCGCTTCGCCTCGCCCGGTGGCATTGCGAACGACCGCGCCCGCGCGTACCAGGCGCCGGCCTCGCTGCGCACCAACCAGTGGTCGCTCGACGGCGAATGGAAGATCGACGCCGAGCGCGCCATGCTCGAGCGCGCGAACGGCCGCCTCGCCTACCGCTTTCATGCGCGCGACCTGCACCTGGTGCTCGGGCCAGCGCCCGGCGGCAAGCCGGTGCGCTTTCGCGTGACGCTCGACGGCCAGCCGCCGCTCGCCGACCACGGCGCCGACACCGACGCGCAGGGCAACGGCGTGATCGACGGGCAGCGGCTGTACCAGCTGGTGCGGCAGAAGGCGAGCGAGAAAGACCGGGTGTTCGAGATCGAGTTTCTCGACGCGGGCGCGCAGGCCTATGTGTTCACCTTCGGGTAGCGCCCTGCAGGGCGACGGTGTATGCGCGCACCGGCGGCATCCTGCTGCCGCTGCGTGCGCCCGAGCGGCAGCAGTACCGCGTGACGGAGCTGCGGCGCTGGTGCACGCGCCTGGGCGTTCATGTCAACGCGAGCCCGAAGTTCATGTGCCCCGATGCGGCGCTGGCGTCGCGCATCGTCATCGCGGCCAGTGCCAGTGCCAGTGCCAGTGCCAATGCCAGTGCCGATGCCAGTGCCGATGCCAATACCAGCGTCGAAGCGCATGACGTGGTGGCGCTGTACAAGGCCATCCTGCGGGCCGAGTGGTGCGAGGAGAAGGACATCTCGGACGCGGCCACGCTCGCCGGCATCGTGGCCGACTGCGGCCTGGACGCACAGGCCTTGATGCGCGACGCGGGTACGGACGAGGTGGCGCGTACCTATGCCGGCTTCACCGATCGCGCGGTGGCGGCCGGCGTGTTCGGCTCGCCGTCTGGCGTGCACCGCGGCGAGCTCTTCTGGGGACAGGACCGGCTCGACTTCCTCGAAGAGGCTGTCTCGGCGACGCTGGACTGAAACGGCAGGCTGCGCGGCTCGGCTTCAGAGCAGGCCGAGCGTCAGCGCCTTCAGCGTGGCGGCCGCGCGCGTGGTGCAGCCGAGCTTGCGGAAGATGTTCTCCAGGTGGGCGCGCACGGTGCTCGGGCTGATGCCGAGCGAACGCGCCGCCTCCTTGTTGCTTTCGCCGAGGCTGATGCGCCCGAGCACTTCGACCTCTCGGCCGGAGAGCAGTGCCGATGCGTCGGCAGGCGACGCTGCAGCGGCGCTCGCCGGATGGCCGGTGAGCGCCGCGATGGCCTGCGCATCGAGCCGGCCGGCATCGCCTTCGGCACGCAGCGCGGCCACGGCCTCGGCCTGCGCCAGCGCAGGCTTGCCGGGCCTTGCGGTGTTCAGCGACACCCAGTGCGCGGCGGCGGCCAGCACGCGGCCTTCGGCGTCGATGGCCGCGCCCTTCACGCCGCGGAAGAAGCCCGAGCCGTCGAGCCGCTCGTCGACGAAGGAGGCGATCTCGGCCTCGGCGCGCAGCGTGTCGATGCGGCGCGCGGCGCGCTCCGTCCAGTAGGGCACGAGGCGCAGGCGCTCGGCATCGGCCTCGCTGCGCACGCCGGGCGAGTCCCACACGCCGTTGGGCACCGATGCGCGGCCGATGCCGTGGATGAGCCCCGCGCGGTAGATGCGCTGCTGCTGCGCAGGCTCCAGCCCCATGGCGGCGGCGCCGCGCTGCGCGGCCTCGGCCACGCGGCGCGAGTAGCCGGTCATCCACGGCAGCTTGAGGTCGATGACGTCGGCGATGAGCTCCAGCGGCGCGGTGATGTCTTGCAGCGCGGTGGGCACCGGCATCGGCTCGGTGGAAGCGCCCTGCTCCAGCATGTGCAGCCAGTCGACCGCGTGGCGGTGCGCCGCGTCGACCAGGAAGGCCGGGTAGCGCGCATCGGCGCGTTCGGCGATGTAGCGCAGCGCGTTGTTCAGGCCGTGCACGCGCGAGAAGATCTCGAGGTCGCCCGCCACGGTGACGATGAACACCTCGAGTGGAATGCGCGCGGCCTCCAGGCCCAGCGGCTTGCCCTGCCCGTCGAAGGTTTCGAACATGTGGCGCAACGGCAGTTCCACCGCCGCGGGCATGCCCAGCGTGCGCGCGATGTCGCCCGACACCTCGCAATGGATTTCGGCCAGCGGGCTGATGGAGCCCGCGAAGTCCGCCGCGGCGCGCGCCGACGCGGTCGCCAGCATGGTGCGCCGGCCGCCCACGTCGTCGCCCAGCAGGTCGGAGAACTCGGGTGCGTTGGCGGTGCAGCCCGACCAGCGCAACAGCGACGCGCAGGCCGCGTGGCCCTGCACCGCCTCGTCGCAACCGGCCGCGGCGGCCAGGTGCGACGCGAGCCACGCCGTGCGCGCCGAATGGTCGATGGGCTGGCCCATGCTGAGGTCGCCGACGAATGCGAGCGCGCGGATGGCGTCGAAGACCTGGATGGGGGAAGAAGGCTGCACGGGAGATGGAGAGAGAAGTAGGAAACGTGCCGGCCGCGGGGAGCCCCGCGGCCGGCACGCGGCACCTTACTTGGATTGGCGCACAGCGTCCAGGATGACCTCGGCCACCTTCGCGGGCTGCGACTGCTGCGGCACGTGGCTGCTGTTCACGCGCGTGAGGTGCGCGCCGATCTTCTTCGCCATGTCGAGCTGCAGCGCCGGCGGGATCATGTGGTCGGCGGTGGCGGCCAGGTACCACGAGGGCTTGGTCTTCCACGCGGCGACGGGCAGCTTCTGCTCGAACGACTTGCCGAGGATCGGGCCCTGCGTGGCCGTCATCACGGCCGTTGCCGAGGCCGGCAGGTCTTGCGCGAAGTGCTTGCTCATGCCCTCCTTGGTGAGCGACAGGAAGCCCGAAGCGTCGGCCACGATGTGCGCGAAACCGGGCGCCGGGGGGTAGTCCTTGCCGAGCTCGGCGGAGGTCTGGCCGGCGTCGGGCGCGAAGGCCGCCACGTAGACGAGCGAGGCGACCTTGTCGTTCGCACCCGCCTCGGTGATGACCGAGCCGCCCCACGAGTGGCCCACCAGCACCACCTTGCCCGGCTGCGCGTCGATGGCGCGCTTGGCGGCGGCCACGTCGTCCTCGAGCGAAGTCAGCGGGTTCTGCACCGCCACCACATGCAGGCCCTTGGCCTGCAGCAACGGGATCACCTTGGCCCAGTCGGAACCGTCGGCGAAGGCGCCATGGACGATGACGACGCTGGGCTTGGAGGTGTCGGGTGTGGCTGGCGCGTTGGGTGTCGCGGCCGTTGCACCGAGGGCGGAGAACGACAGGCCGATGACGGCGGCAGCGGCTGCGAGCTTGAAGCGATGGGTGGTTTTCATGAGGGCTTTCCTTGCGAAGTGACAGAGGTGGAGGGAGAACCCGTACTGTCCGCTTCGCGGGGGGAAGCCGCTATTGGATGAATGTCCGATGGGGGGTTGGGGTGGGCCGTTGCGCCTGTGAGGGCTGCCTTGCGCCGCAACCGAGCCGTTGGCTCAGGTCCCTGCTTGTTGGCTGCGCTGGCTAGAAGTGCTGGACCACCAGCACCGCTGCGCCTGCAAGGGAAATGGCGCCGCCGATGATCTGCCTGACTGTCTTCATGATGTTCTCCGTGCTGCCCAGTGGATGAACATCGATGGTGCCGGAAGCCCCACTGTCCGGGGTTTGGCAATCTTCATGCGCGGGATAGGCAAATCGGAAAACGACCGCCCTCGCCGCTCCTCACTCCTGCTTCTCAGCACTGCCGCATCAGCAACTGCGCCTCCTTGAGCGAGAGCCGCTCCCTTGCGAACTGGCTGGCCCGCAGCCGCACACGCGCCAGCGCCGCTTCGAGCGACGGCTGCTGCATGAACACCAGCGTGCCCCACTTCAGCCCGCGAAGACTCAGCTCCGCCACGCCCGCATAGCAGCCGTTGGTGGTCTGCTTGATATCGACACGGCTGGACCAGCCATCGGGCAGGTCGACGAGGAGTTGTTGTTGTGGTGTGCTCATGGTGCGATCGAGGATAGGCGTGGGTCGCTTGTCGCCCCAAGGAACTAATTCCTTGGTGTTAACGTTTATTTGCGATGGTTGGCTTTGTTGTCGAAGCCGCCTTCTGCTGAGTCGGACAGTGGTGATGACGTAGCCGTGGGCCCAGCAGCCCGACGCGTTCGTCGACCTGGCTTGACGACCGATCGCCCAGGTCATCCCTCGAACGGCAGCCCAAGCCCCTGCGGACCCAAGCGGCGCAGGCAGCGGTGGCGACCTTGGCGCCCGGATCGCAAGCGTCGACGCGACGATGGCGAAGTCACTCAGCCTGGACAGGCCATGCGGAGCGCATGGTGATCCGGTTCGCCCCGCCGGAAGTGTCTGGTGGCCATGGACTGAGACCACTGGACGTGGCGCTCGAGGCCGCATCGCAGCCCGCGCCCCATGCCGCGGCACGTCGGAACCTCGTAGCAGATCAACTGCCTGGCGCAGGCAGCAGTTGCACGGGGATCGAGTAGGCACCGCGCCCCCGTGGATTGCCGCCACGCAAGACAGGCCCAATGGGAAGGCAATTGTCAGGGCCAAAGAAAAACGGCCTACGCCTTGTGAGCGTAAGCCGTTGATCTAACTACTGTCTTTGGTCGGTGTGAAAGGATTCGAACCTTCGACCCCTTGCACCCCATGCAAGTGCGCTACCAGGCTGCGCCACACACCGAAGCTCTCGATTATAGCCGTTGAAATTCAGCGTCCGACGGTCAACAGCTCACGAATTTCAAAGAGTTCGCGGCGAAGGTGCAACAACTGCGACAAGTCGGGCGCCTGGGCGCCCTTTTCAGCACCCGCATGCGCCGGTTCCTGCGTGTCCTGCACGATGGCCGCGTCGAATTCTTCCTGGTCGATCTCGATGGCTTCCATGCCTTCGAGCGGCACCTCGCCAGCCTTGCGGCGGTCGCGCTCGCCCTGCACGAGTTCCTGCAGCTTGTTGCGCGCACCGCTGATGGTGAAGCCCTGGTCGTAGAGCAGGTCGCGGATGCGGCGGATCATCAGCACCTCGTGGTGCTGGTAGTAGCGGCGGTTGCCGCGTCGCTTCATGGGGCGCAGCTGCGTGAACTCCTGCTCCCAATAGCGAAGCACGTGCGGCTTGACGCCACAGAGTTCGCCGACCTCACCGATGGTGAAGTAGCGTTTGACAGGAATCGGCGGGAGCGTTTTCTCCATTGAAATCAAGACTGTGCGCGGGAAACCTTAGAGATTACTCCACGCAGGCGCACAGCACCAAGCACTATTCGGCGCCCAGGCTCCACTCGACTTCCGTCGAAGCACCCTGCTCGGCGCTGCCCTGGATCTGTTCCTTGAGCTTGGCGCTCGCGTGGAAGGTGGCCACGCGGCGCTCGCCGATCGGAATGGCCTCGCCGGTGCGCGGGTTGCGGCCCGGGCGCGGCGCCTTCACGCGGATCTGGAAGTTGCCGAAGCCGGAGATCTTCACGTCGGTGCCTTCGATGAGGCTGCCGGCCACGAGCTCGAAGAACGCTTCGACCATGTCCTTGGACTCACGCTTGTTCAGGCCGATCTGCTCGAACAGCAGGTCGGCCAGATGCGCCTTGGTGAGCGCAGGCGTTTCGAGGGCCTCGAGCGTGAATTCGGCAGCGTTCATTCTCATCATCCCCTCAATCGGCCGCCGACCTTGGCGCCCAGTTGTTCGACGATCGCGCGCACGGCAGGTTCGACCTGCTCGTCCGTCAGGGTGGCGCTGTCGCTCTGGAAGCTCAGGCGCACCGCCATGCTCTTCTCGCCCTGTGCCAAGGCACCAGGCGCGGCCACGGCACCGTCGCGCAGCGGTTGCGGACGGTAGATGTCGAACAGCGTTGCATCACGCAGCAGGCCCTGCGCGCCGGTCGTGCCGCGAATGACTTGCATGAGCGCGTCGTGCGTCACGGCCTCTGCCACGACGACGGCAATGTCGCGCTCCACGGCCTGGTGCTTCGGCACCGGCTGTGCCACCGGCACAGGCCGCGCGATGACGGCGTCGAGGTCGAGTTCGAACAGCACGGGCGCCTGGGCGAAGTCCCACTTCTGGCGCCAGCGCGGATGCAATTCGCCGACGACACCGATGGCCTTGCCGTCGACCATCACGCGTGCCGAACGGCCCGGGTGCAGCGCGGGATGCTCGGCCGCCTCGAAGGTCGGCACCAGCGGCGCCAGCAGCGCCTCGACGTCGCCCTTGACGTCATAGAAGTCGATGCGCTGCGGCTTGCCGTCCCAGCGCGCTTCGTCGGCGTCGCCCCATGCCAGGCCCGCCACGCGCATCGGCTGGTTGACGCCGCGCACGGTGCTGTCGGTGGTGACGACGCTGTCGTCGCGCATGAACACGCGGCCCAGTTCGAACACGCGCACGCGCGGCGCCTTGCGGTCGAGATTGAACTTGAGCACCTGCAGCAGCGAGCCGAGCAGCGACGAACGCATCACGCTCATCTGGCTGGCGATGGGGTTCAGCAGCTTGACCGGGTTGGCGTTGCCCGCCAGGTCCTGCTCCCAATGCGCTTCGACGAAGCTGAAGTTGATCGTCTCCTGGTAGCCCAGTGCGGCGATGCCGCGGCGCACCGCGAAGCGGCTGCGCTGTGCCTCGGGCCGCACGCGAGCGGTGATGGGTGCGAGCGGTGCGGTGGTCGGCAGGTTGTTGAAGCCGACCAGGCGAGCGACTTCTTCGATCAGGTCTTCTTCGATCAGCAGGTCGAAGCGGTGCGGCGGCGGCGTGATGGTGAGCGTGCCTTCGCCTTCGGTGATGGCGAAGCCGAGGCGGCCGAGCGCGTCGGCGCATTGCGCCTGCGTGAGCGGCATGCCGATGACGCGCGAAGCGCGCGCCACGCGCAGCGTGACGGGCACGGCGGCGGGCACGTGCAGCGTCTGGTCGTCGATGGTGCCGGCCTGGCCGCCGCAGATCTCGACGATGAGCTGCGTGATGCGCTCGCTGATCTGCACCGTGCGGCTCGGATCGACGCCGCGCTCGTAGCGATGGCCCGCGTCGGTGGAAAAGTTGAAGCGGCGCGAACGGCCCTGCACGGCCTCGGGCCACCAGAACGCGGCTTCGACGTAGATGTTGCGCGTGTCGTCGGACACCGACGTGGCGTCGCCGCCCATGATGCCGGCGAGCGACTCGACCTCGCGGTCGTCGGCGATCACGCCGACCTTGTCGTCGACCGTGATGGTGGTGCCGTTGAGCAGCTTGAGCTGTTCGCCCGCCTTGCCCCAGCGCACCGTGAGGCCGCCATGGATCTTGTCGAGGTCGAAGATGTGGGTCGGCTGGCCGTACTCGAACATCACGTAGTTCGAGATGTCGACCAGCGGCGTGACGCTGCGTTGGCCGCAGCGCGCGAGGCGCTCGACCATCCACGCCGGCGTGGCCACCTTGGTGTTCACGCCGCGCATGATGCGGCCCGAGAAACGGCCGCAGAGCTCGGGCGCCTCGACCTTGACGGGCAGCACGTCGGTGAAGGCAGTGGCCACCGGCGTGATGGCCGGCGTCTTCAGCGGGGTACCGGTGAGCGCCGAGAGTTCGCGCGCCACGCCGTACACGCTCAGGCCGTGCGCCAGGTTGGGCGTGAGCTTGAGCGTGAGCAGCGCGTCGTCGAGCTTGAGCACATCGCGCACGTCGGCGCCGATGGGCGCGTCGGCGGCGAGCTCGAGCAGGCCGCCGTGGTCTTCGCTCAGGTGCAGTTCGCGTGCCGAGCACAGCATGCCCTGGCTCTCGACGCCGCGCAGCTTGCCGAGCTTGATGAGGAAAGGCTTGCCGTCTTCACCCGGCGGCAGTTCGGCGCCGACGAGTGCGCACGGCACCTTGATGCCGACGCGCGCGTTGGGCGCGCCGCACACGATGTTGAGCAAGGCGCCCTGCCCCGCATCGACCTGGCACACGCGCAGGCGATCGGCGTTGGGGTGCTGCACGGCTTCCTTGATTTCGCCGACCACGATGCGCGTGAAAGGCGGCGCCACCGGTCGGCGCTCTTCGACCTCGAAGCCGCCCATGGTGAGCGTTTCGGCCAGTGCGGCGCTGTCGAGGGGCGGGTTGCAGAACTCGCGCAGCCAGGATTCCGGGAATTGCATCTCTTCGATCTCGATCTGGTTTTTCTATGGATGGGGACTTACTGGAACTGCGAGAGAAAACGCAGGTCACCGTCGAAGAAGAGGCGCAGGTCGTTCACGCCATAGCGCAGCATGGTGAGCCGGTCGGGGCCCATGCCGAAGGCGAAGCCGATGTAGCGCTCGGGGTCGAGACCCATGTTGCGCACGACGTTCGGATGCACCTGGCCGGCGCCCGACACTTCGAGCCAGCGGCCGGCCAGCGGGCCGCTCTGGAACTGGATGTCGATCTCGGCGCTCGGTTCGGTGAACGGGAAGAAGCTCGGGCGGAAGCGCAGCACGAGGTCGTCGCGTTCGAAAAAGGTGCGGCAGAAGTCGGTGAAGATGACCTTCAGGTCCTTGAAGCTCACGTTCTCGCCGAGCCACAGGCCTTCGCACTGGTGGAACATGGGCGAGTGGGTGGCGTCGCTGTCGACACGGTAGGTGCGGCCCGGCGCGATCACGCGGATCTCGGGCGCCTTCACGGTGCCGGTCTTGTCGGCGGCAGCCGCAGCGAACTCGGCGGCGTACTTCTTGATGTGCTGATGCGCATAGCGCACCTGCATCGGGCTGGTGTGCGGACGCAGGTTGTAGGGGATGCCGTCGTCGCCGTTCAGGTCGACGTAGAAGGTGTCCTGCATCGAACGCGCCGGATGGTTCGGCGGGTTGTTGAGCGAGGTGAAGCTGTGCCAGTCGCTCTCGACTTCGGGGCCGTCGGCCACATCGAAGCCCATGCTCGAGAAGATCTCCTCGATGCGCTCCAGGGTGCGGCTCACGGGGTGCAGGCCGCCGGGGATGCGGCGCCGCCCGGGCAGGCTCACGTCGAGCGCTTCGGCGCGCAGCTGCAGGGAGAGCTCTTCGTCGGCCAGTTGCTGGCGGCGCTCGGTCAGCGCGGCCTCGATGGCCTGCTTGCCGACGTTGATCGCGGCGCCGCGGGACTTCTTCTCTTCGACACTCAGCGCGGCCATGCCCTTCATCAGCTCGGTGATGCGGCCCGACTTGCCGAGGAACTGCGCCTTGGCGTTTTCGAGCTCGGCGGGCGTCTTCGCTTCGGCGAAAGCGGCGCGTGCGGTGTCGACCAGGGAGTCCAACTCGTTCATAGCAACAAAAATCTTCGAGGGGAAATAAAAAAGAGCTGGAGCCTTTTCAAGCGCCAGCCCTTGAGCCGTGGGCGCAGGAGACTGCCCGAAGGCAGCAGCCTGCTGTGCAGAATCAAGCAGCCAGCTTGGCCTTGACCTGCTCCACGATGCCGGCAAAAGCGGCCTTGTCGTGCACGGCGATGTCCGCAAGCATCTTGCGGTCGATCTCGATACCGGCCTTGCGGATGCCGTTGGCGAACTGGCTGTAGGTCAGGCCCAGTTCACGCGAGGCGGCGTTGATACGCGCGATCCACAGCTGACGGAACACGCGCTTCTTGGTACGGCGGTCACGGTAGGCGTATTGGCCTGCCTTCATCACCGCCTGTTTGGCGACGCGGAAGACATTGCCGCGGCGACCGCGGAAACCCTTGGCGAGTGCGAGAACTTTCTTGTGGCGGGCGCGAGCCGTTACACCACGTTTGACGCGAGGCATGTGTTTTCTCCTTGTTCGTCTGAATTAAATGCCACGGCCGGGCAGCATGGCGGCGACAGAAACCATGTTGGTTTCATGCACTGCGACTGCACCACGGAGGTGACGCTTGTTCTTGGTGGTCTTCTTCGTCAAGATGTGACGCTTGAAGGCTTGACCGCGCTTGACGGTGCCACCGGGACGAACGCGGAAACGTTTTTTCGCGCTGCTCTTGGTCTTCATTTTGGGCATAAAAATGCTCCTTTAGTTTGTGCTCGTGAGGCGCCATGGATGCTCCACGGACTTGTTGGCCCCGAGACACTTCTTTATCTCGCCCCTGCCCGCGTTTCTTGCGAAACGCCGGCAAGGGCGAAATCCCTTCAAAACCTCGCTACTGCTACCGCGACCCTGGCGCTCAAGCCGCTGCGGGCGACGCGGCCGGAGCCGCAGCGTCTGCTGCCGGCTTCGGTGCACCACCGCCGGCCTTCTTGCGGCCCGGCGCGATCATCATGATCATCTGCCGGCCTTCGAGCTTCGGGAACTGCTCGACCATGATCAGGTCGCCCAGTTCATCGCGAATGCGCTGCAACAGCGCCAGGCCCAGCTCCTGGTGCGTGATCTCGCGGCCGCGAAAGCGCAGCGTGATCTTGCATTTGTCGCCGTCCTCAAGGAAGCGCTTGATGTTGCGCATCTTGATGTTGTAGTCGCCGTCGTCGGTACCGGGCCGGAACTTGATTTCCTTGACCTCGATGACCTTCTGCTTCGACTTCGCCTCGGCTGCCTTCTTCTGCTCGTGGTACTTGAACTTGCCGTACTCGATCAGGCGGCACACCGGCGGGTTGGCCGCCGCAACGACCTCCACCAGATCCACGTCGGCCTCGCCCGCAAGGCGCAGGGCCTCGGAAAGGCTCATGACACCCAATGGCTCGTTTTCCGGGCCGACCAGGCGGACTTCCGGGGCCATGATTTCCCGGTTCAGGCGGTGTTGGCGTTCCTCGCGGTGGCGGCGGTCGCGAAATGCAGTAGCGATGGTCAGAATCCTTCAAAAATTGCTACAAAATCTGTAGCGAACGCCGGTCAGTCCTCGCGAACAAGCGGCACGATTTGGCAGGGAAACATATGAGGTGTTTCAGAGACAAATCAACGCTTGTCAGCAACATCCTGGACGAGCCGTTGCACGAACGATTCGAGGGACATTGCACCGAGGTCTTGATTGCCCCGGGCGCGCACTGCGACGGCACCTGCTTCCTTTTCCTTGTCGCCCACGACGAGGATGTAAGGGAGCTTTTGCAACGAATGCTTCCGTATTTTATACGTAATCTTTTCGTTGTGCAGGTCAAGCTGAACCCTAAGCCCTTGATTTTGCAGCGCTTTCGCCACGTCCCGAGCGTAATCGGCCTGTCCTTCACTGATATTGAGCACCGCCACCTGCACCGGAGCGAGCCACGCGGGCAGTGCGCCCGAGTGGTGTTCGATCAGCATGCCGATGAAGCGCTCCAGGCTGCCGACGATCGCGCGGTGCAGCATCACGGGGTGCGCGCGGCCGCTCGATTCCGTCACGTACTCGCCGCCCAGGCGCTCTGCCGTGTTGAAGTCGACCTGCATCGTGCCGCACTGCCACTGGCGGCCGATGGCGTCGCGCAGCGTGTATTCGATCTTCGGGCCGTAGAAGGCACCGTCGCCGGGGGCAATCACGAAATCGACGCCCGAGCGGCGCAGCGACTCCATCACCGCATGCTCTGCCTTGTCCCACAGCTCGTCGGACCCCACGCGGTTCTCGGGCCGCGTGGCGACCTTGTAGAGGATGTCCGTGAAGCCGAAGTCGGCGTAGACCTTCTGCAGTTGGTCCGTGTACGCAATGCACTCCTCGAGGATCTGGTCTTCCGTGCAGAAGATGTGCCCGTCGTCCTGCGTGAAGCCGCGCACGCGCATGATGCCGTGCAGTGCGCCGCTGGGCTCGTTGCGGTGGCATTGGCCGAACTCGCCGTAGCGCAGCGGCAGGTCGCGGTAGCTGCGCAGGTCGCTCTTGAAAATCAGCACGTGACCCGGGCAGTTCATCGGCTTCAGCGCGTATTCGCGCTTCTCCGACTCCGTCGTGAACATGTTGTCGCGGTAGTTCTGCCAGTGGCCCGTTTTCTCCCACAGGCTCTTGTCAAGAATCTGCGGGCCCTTCACTTCCCAGTAGCCCGTGTCGCGGTAGATGCCGCGCATGTACTGCTCGACCTGCTGCCAGACCGCCCAGCCCTTCGGGTGCCAGAACACCAGGCCCGGCGCCGCTTCGTCGATGTGGAACAGGTCGAGTTCCTTGCCGAGGCGGCGGTGGTCGCGCTTCTCGGCTTCCTCGATGCGCTGGATGTACTGGTC
Source organism: Variovorax sp. OK212 (assembly GCF_900112425.1). Taxonomy (GTDB): domain Bacteria; phylum Pseudomonadota; class Gammaproteobacteria; order Burkholderiales; family Burkholderiaceae_C; genus Variovorax. The sequence continues at coordinate 61,185 of NZ_FOLP01000002.1, forward strand.
GAGCTGCTTCTTGTCGGCCCATGCCGTGCCGTAGACGCGCTGCAGCTGCTCGTTCTTGGCGTCGCCGCGCCAGTAGGCGCCGGCCAGCTTCGTGAGCTTGAAGACCTTCAGGAAGCGCGTGTTCGGCACGTGCGGGCCGCGGCACATGTCGACGTATTCCTGGTGGTAGTACAGGCCCATGGCCTGCTCGTCGGGCATGTCCTCGACCAGGCGCAGCTTGTACTCCTCGCCGCGCGACTTGAAGACCTCGATGACTTCGGCGCGCGGCGTCACCTTCTTCACGACGTCGTAGTCCTGCGCGATCAGCTCGCGCATGCGGGCTTCGATCGCGGCCATGTCCTCGGGCGTGAACGGGCGCTCGTAGGAAATGTCGTAATAGAAGCCCTCGTCGATCACGGGCCCGATCACCATCTTGGCCGTCGGGTAGAGCTGCTTCACCGCGTGGCCGACCAAGTGGGCCGTCGAGTGGCGAATGATCTCCAGGCCCTCGTCGTCCTTGGGCGTGATGATCTGGAGCTTGGCGTCGTGGTCGATGATGTCGCTGGCATCGACGAGCTTGCCGTCGACCTTGCCGGCCACCGTCATCTTGGCGAGGCCGGGGCCGATGGACTGGGCCACCTGAGCCACCGAAACCGGGCCTGGGAACTCGCGGCGCGAGTTGTCGGGAAGCGTGATCTGGATCATGTGAAAACCTCGGGGAGAAAAACAAAAAAGCGCGGTGGATGCCGCGCTTTGCTTGGTTGTGAAGCTGGCAGAAACCAGCGAGCGCGGGGTTACCGGCCCTTTCCTTCGAAGAAGAAAAAGCCGCTGAGTCCTTGCGGAGTAGTTCGCGGTGTCATAACCAGGATGCCTTTCTCGCTCTTGTTGAGTGCGGAGTCCGCGATTCTAGCCGCTGCCCGCTCAGGCCGTGGGCGCGGTGTTCTTGAGCCCCAACACCTCGATGGGCTCGATCGACGGCGGCTTGGCGAACAGCTCGGGCGCCTTGGCCATCAGCGCCTGGGCAATCGGGCCGGTGAGGTGGGCCTGGCGCCCTGCCTCGTCCTCGAACGCGTCGAACACGCCAAAGGTGGTCGGGGACAGGCGCAACGCGAACCAGATCGGCGTGGTCTTCTCGTCGCGCGCCATCGCGAGGCCCGCTTCCAGGAACTTCTCGACGTCGCCTTCCTTGCCAGGCTTGGCTTCGAGGCGTGCGAACAGTGCGTACTTGATCATGCTCATCTCCTGAGTTGAACGGCGCGCGACATTGCGCGGCGTTGCCATGGACTCTAGGCACGCCGCCCCTCTGGAGCTATTGGCATTTTTGACATCTTTGATATCGTTATGGCCATGAAGATCGACGTACTCGCGCTCGACGGCGTGTTCGACACCGGCCTGTCCACGGTGCTCGACGTGTTCACCACCGCTAACGAACTGGCGGCCATGCTGCAGCTCGACGTGGCGCCGTTCGACGTCTCGGTGACGGGCGTTCGCAAGCGCGTGCGCACCTCGCAGGGTTTCACCGTGCCCGTGGCGCGCTCGCTTGGCACCGGCGCCGCCGATTGGCTGATCGTTCCCGCGCTCGGCTGCAAGATGCCCGACACGCTGGAGCCCGCCCTGCAGCGTGCCGACGTGCGCGATGCCTGCGCCGCGCTGAAGACGCGCTCGAACGAGCGAGCCAGCGTGGCGGCGGCATGCATCGGCACCTTCGTGCTCGCCGAAGCCGGCGTGCTCGACCACCACAAGGCAACCACGACCTGGTGGCTGGCCACGCTGTTCCGCCAGCGCTACCCGGCCGTGCAGCTGGAAGACTCGCGCATGCTCGTCAGCTCCGGCCACCTGGTCACCGCCGGCGCGGCGCTGAGCCATGTCGACATGGCGCTGTGGATCGTGCGCCAGGCGAGCCCCGAGCTCGCCACGCTGGTCGCGCGCTATCTCATCGTCGATTCGCGGCCGTCGCAGTCGGCCTATGTCATCTCCGACCACCTGTCGCACTCCGACCCGCTCGTGGAGCGTTTCGAGCGCTGGGCCCGCGGGCGCCTGGCCGACGGCTTCTCGCTCGACGAAGCCGCGCAGGCCGCGGGCACCAGCAAGCGCACGCTGGCCCGGCGCATGCAGCAGGTGCTGGGCAAGAGCCCTCTCTCGTACGTGCAGGATCTGCGGGTCGAACGCGCGGTGCACCTGCTGAAGACCAGCGACAAGAGCCTCGAGCAGATCGCAGGCATGGTGGGCTACGCCGACGGCGTCACGCTGCGCACCCTGCTGCGCCAGCGCCTGGGCCGCGGCGTGCGCGAAGTGCGCCTCGAGGCCTGACCCGAACAACAGAGCAGGCGCCCGCACGAAAAAGCCCGGCACATGGCCGGGCTTGAAAGCGGCAGCGAAGCCGCTGCCGTGGAACCGATCCGCGAGGATCAGTGGAACTGTTCTTCTTCGGTCGAGCCCGACAGCGCCTTCACGCTGGACGAGCCGCCCTGGATCACGGTGGTCACGTCGTCGAAGTAACCCGCGCCGACTTCCTGCTGGTGCGACACGAAGGTGTAGCCCTTTTCGCGCGCGGCGAACTCGGGTTCCTGCACCATGTTCACGTAGTGCTTCATGCCTTCGCCGCGAGCGTAGGCGTGGGCGAACTGGAAGGTGTTGAACCAGTTGATGTGGATGCCGGCCAGCGTGATGAACTGGTACTTGTAGCCGAGTGCGGCCAGGTCTTCCTGGAACGAGGCGATCTGCTTGTCGTCGAGGTTCTTCTTCCAGTTGAACGAGGGCGAGCAGTTGTACGAGAGCAGCTTGCCGGGGCAGGCAGCGTGCACGGCTTGCGCGAATTCGCGGGCGAAGCCGATGTCCGGCACGCCGGTTTCGCACCACACCAGGTCGGCGTAGGGCGCGTAGGCCACGCCGCGGCTGATGGCTTGCTCCAGGCCGTTCTTCACGCGGTAGAAGCCTTCCTGCGTGCGCTCGCCCGTCAGGAAGGGCTTGTCGTTGGCGTCGTGGTCGGACGTGATCAGGTTGGCGGCTTCAGCGTCGGTGCGGGCCAGGACGATGGTCGACACGCCCAGCACGTCGGCGGCGAAGCGCGCGGCAATCAGCTTCTCGCAGGCTTCGTGCGTCGGCACGAGCACCTTGCCGCCCATGTGGCCGCACTTCTTCACGGCAGCCAGTTGGTCTTCGAAGTGCACGCCGGCGGCGCCCGAGGTGATCATGTTCTTCATGAGTTCGAAGGCGTTCAGCACGCCGCCGAAACCGGCTTCGGCGTCGGCCACGATCGGCAGGAAGTAGTCGATGAACTCCTTGTCGCCCGGGTTCACGCCACGGCCCCACTGGATTTCATCGGCGCGGCGGAAGGTGTTGTTGATGCGGCGAACCATCGTCGGCACCGAGTCGTACGCATACAGCGACTGGTCGGGGTACATGCTTTCCGAGGTGTTGCCGTCGGCGGCGACTTGCCAGCCCGACAGGTACACGGCTTCCAGGCCGGCCTTGGCCTGTTGCATGGCCTGGCCAGCGGAGATGGCGCCGAACGCATTCACGTAGCCCTTCTTGGAGCCGCCGTTGATCTTGTCCCACAGCTTCTCGGCGCCGCGCTTGGCCAGCGTGTGCTCGATCGGGAAAGAGCCGCGCAGACGCACGACGTCGGCAGCGCTGTAGCCGCGCTTGACGCCCTTCCAACGGGGGTCGGTGGCCCACTCTTTTTCGAGTGCGGCAATTTGCTGTTCGCGGCTCAGTTGTTCTGTGAGGGTCTGGGGCATGGTCACTCCGTGAGGTTGGTTGAAGATTTGGCGTTGCGGCCGTGGAGTTACTTTAATCCGCACTCAGACTCTTATGTCTTATAGAAGACATATTTTTCACCAAACAAAATCAACAAGTTACGGAGATATTTCTCAATGCAAAATTATTTTTCTCATATTGAGAAAAAATATTGCGGCGCAGCAGCCGCAGATTTCGCAATGCGCAATCAATCTTTCGGTTGTGAAAACAGGCCCTCGCCAGGATCACACGCCGCATGCGCAATCCAATCGCCGCTGCCGATCACGCGCCGCCCAGCAATGCGCGACGGATGGATCTCATAGACCAGGCAATCGAGCGGCTGCCCGTCGACCTCCACGCGCACACGCCGCTTGATGTATTCACCGGAATCGTCGTCCGCGACTTCCTCGAGCACATCGAGCGCAGCCTCGACCGAGGGCTCGACCGCATACACCTCGCCCGTCACCCGCCCTGCGCCGCCCAGCACGACACCCGGATACGCACCCAGGTCGTACAGCGTGCCGGCAACGCTCGCCTGGCCGACCCACACGGGCAGCGGCCTGTAGCGCGCGATGTCGTTGCGCCCGCCGCGGCGCAGCGTGCCGTAAACAAAAACGTGGGGCATCATCGAACCGCCTTCTCCGCAACAACAACAGAACTTCAGTCTATTGAACTCCGCCGCCCCCGCATCAGGCCGTCTCGTGGCCTACGGCTGCCTGGCCTTGAGCATGTCGCTCGTCGGCGCCTACGTCGCCCTCTCCAAGCCCCTCGTCGTTGCGTTTCCGGTGCTGCTGCTCGCGTGGCTGCGCTTCGGCATCGCCGCGCTGGCCATGCCGCACTGGCTCAAGCGCACGCCCGACGAGCCGCCGATGACACGGCGCACGCGCGGCCTCGTGTTCCTCGAATCGTTCCTCGGCAACTTCCTGTTCTCGATCTGCATGCTCTACGGCGTGAGCCTGACGAGCGCGGTGTCGGCCGGCGTGATCATGGCGTCGATCCCCGCCTGCGTGGCTGTTGCGAGCTGGCTCTTCCTGCGCGAACGCATCACCGCGCGCATCGCCATGGCCATTGCGTGCGCGGCGTTCGGCATCGGCCTGCTGGCGCTTTCACCGGCGCACGCGAGCGCGCATGCCACGGCATCGCCCTCCGCCATGCAGTCGTCGCTTCCCTGGCTCGGCAACCTGCTGGTGTTCTGCGCGGTGCTCTGCGAGACGGCCTACGCGGTGATCGGCAAGTCGCTCACGGGACGCCTGGGGCCCAAGCGCATCGCCTCGCTCATCAACCTGTGGGGCTTCGTGCTGTCGATGCCCTTCGGCATCTGGTTCGCGCTGCAGTTCGATTTCACCGCCGTGCGCCTGGGCACCTGGGCATTGCTGGTGGCCTATGCGTTGGCCGCGAGCATCTGGACGGTGTGGCTCTGGATGAACGGACTTCGCCACGTACCAGCGGCACAAGCGAGTGTCTTCACCGTGCTGCTGCCCGTCAGCGCGGCGCTCGTGGGCGTGCTCGTGCTGGGTGAAAACCTCTCCTCGCCACAGCTGCTTGCGTTCCTCATCGCACTCGTGGGCGTGGTGCTTGCGACCTGGCCCGCGCGCAGAACGTGAAAAAGGGAGCTTCTCCCCTCTGAAAAAACAACAGCCCCCAATGAAAAAAGCGCTTTTCCCCTTGGAAACGCGTTTTTTCTCCTTTAGCATCCGCAATGCCACTGGAGACGCAAGTTTTTCATTGGTGAACGTTCAACCAAAAAAGGAAATCAACCATGGCAACTGCAAAGAAAGCTCCGGCAAAGAAAGCCGCCGCTCCCGCGAAGAAGGCTGCTGCTCCGGCAAAGAAGGCCGCTGCTCCTGCGAAGAAGGCTGCTGCTCCGGCAAAGAAGGCCGCTGCTCCCGCGAAGAAGGCTGCGGCTCCGGCAAAGAAGGCTGCTGCTCCTGCGAAGAAGGCCGCTCCCGCAAAGAAGGCTGCTCCCGCCAAGAAGCGCACGCCCAACGCCGCGTTCATGAAGGCCCTGACCCCCAGCCCGGCACTCGCCGCTGTGGTCGGCTCGACGCCGCTGCCGCGTACCGCCGTCGTGAGCAAGCTGTGGGACTACATCAAGAAGAACAACCTTCAAGACAAGGCCAACAAGCGCAACATCAACGCCGACGCCAAGCTGAAGGAAATCTTCGGCAAGGCCCAAGTGTCGATGTTCGAACTGGCCGCGCTGATTGGCAAGCACGTCAAGTAAGCGTTCGGGAGCCTCGCGATCCTGAATCAGGAAGCCCGCTTCATGCGGGCTTTTTTTTCGCCTGCAAGGCGCTCTGCGACGCCTCTCTTCCCTCTTCGAAGAAGCGTGCCGGCGTGCAGCCGAAGTGCTTGCGGAAGGCCTCGATGAAGGCGCTCACCGAGCTGTAGCCCACCGTCAATGCCACCGCGGTCACGCTCCCGCGCAGGCTCAGCAACTCCACCGCCTTGAGCAGGCGCGCCTGCTGGCGCCACTGCGCGAAGCTCAGGCCCGTCTCGGCCGCGAAGCGGCGCGTGAGCGTGCGGCGCGCCATGCCGATGCGATCGGCCCAGTCGTCGATGCCGTCCGCAAGCGCCGGTTCGTTCGCCAGCGCGGCAGCCATCGCGGCCAGGCGCCTGTCTTGCGGCATGGGCAAGTGCAGCGACTGCGGCCCGCTCGCCGCCAGCTCGTCGATCAGCACGCCCACCAGGCGCGCGCGGCGGGGCTCCAGCAGCGCATCGGATGGGTCCAGCGAGATCAGCCGCTCCAGCAGCCCGCCGAGCAGCGGCGTGACGGCGAACACATGCGGCCCGTCAGGCAACACCTGCGCCGCCTGCGCGTCGATGTGCAGGCTCCAGCCCGCCGTGGCGCCGAAGCTCTGCGCCGCATGCGCGCAACGCGGCGCGATCCAGCCGATCCATCCCGGCGGCTGCACCCAGCGGCCCGACGGCGTCTCGATGACCTGCAGGCCCTCTCGCAACGCGAACAGCTGCCCGGTCTCGTGCGCGTGGTAACCGGTGACGCGCGGCGCCTCGTACGTGGTGAGCCAGAGCTTCACGGGCGCCTCAGCCGCCATGGCTGGCCCGCCGGCGGCATCGATTGGCCCCGCGCCGCAAGCCGCCGAGTGCCCCGCTGCCTAGCATCGAGTCCATCTTCAACACGCCACTCAAGGAGCATCCATGAAAGCCCAGGACATCATTCCCGACGGACAGGACTTCACCATCATCGGCGGCCGCACCGTGCGCAAGGGCTCGGTCGGCGCCTTCCTCGCCAATGCGCGAATCCTCGAGGACGCGAGCGCCTCGGCCGAAGACAAGCAGTCGGCCCGGCAGGACCTGCACGCGCTCGTGCCCACGCTCGACGCGCTCGGCCTGTTCGACGTGTTCGAGTTGCGCTCCACCACGCTGCGCGAGGAGCTGGAAGAGGCTCGGGCCCGCCACCATGGCGCCGCGCTCAGCCCTTCGCCTGCTGCTGCTGTTGTTGCTGCAGCTTCGCCGAGCGCGTGATCGTGCCCAGCGTGCCGCGCGTGCTGATCACCTCGGGGTCGAGCGGAATCTCGATCAGCGTGCCGGTGTCGGCCGCCAGCGCGCGCAGCAGCGCGGCTTCGAACTGCGCGGTTTCCGTCACGCGCTCGGCCGCATAGCCGTAGGCGCGCGCAAGGCCGCAGAAGTCGGGGTTGCGCAGCGCGGTGCCGCTCGTGCGTTCGGGGTATTCGCGCTCCTGGTGCATGCGGATGGTGCCGAACATGCCGTTGTTCAGCAGCACGACGATGCTCTTGCCGCCGTGCTGCGAGGCCGTCGCCAGCTCCTGCCCCGTCATCAGGAAATCGCCGTCGCCGGCAATCGTGAAGGCCACGCGCCCCGTCGCGAGGTTGGCCGCGATGCCCGCAGGCACGCCGTAGCCCATCGCGCCGCTGGTCGGCGCCAGCTGCGTCTTCGCGCCCTTCGTGAGGCCGTGGTATCGAAAGTAGCGGTGCACCCAGCTCGCGAAGTTGCCCGCGCCGTTGGTGATGGCCGCATCGGCTGGCAGGTGCTTCTGCAGCAGCGCAACCACCGCCGCCATGTCGACCGGCCCGCGCGGCGTCTCGGCCGGCATGCCGGCCAGCGCCTGCGGCACGAGGTTGGCCTCGTAGTCGGCATGCGCCTGCAGCGTCCACTCTTCCCACGGCAGCGTCGGCGGCGCGCTCAGCACCTCCAGGCTGCGCGCGGCGGCGCTCATGCCGGCGTTGATGGCCAGGTCGGCCTGGTAGACGCGGTTGAGTTCTTCCGCGCTCGCGTGGATGTGCACCAGCGTCTGCTTCGCCTTGGGCGCTTCCAGCAGCGTGTAGCCGCCCGTCGTCATCTCGCCCAGGCGCGGGCCGATCGCCAGGATCAGGTCGGCGTCCTTCACGCGCTGCGCGAGCTTCGGGTTGATGGCGATGCCGACGTCGCCCGCGTACAGCGGGTGATGGTTGTCGAAGGTGTCCTGGAAGCGGAAGGCGTTGGTCACCGGCAGGCGCCAGTTCTCGGCGAAGCGCTGCAGCGCCTGCGCGGCCTGCGTCGTCCAGCCGCCGCCGCCGGCAATCACCAGCGGGCGCTGCGACTTCAGCAGCAGCTCGCGCAAGGTGCGCAGCGCGCCGGGGTCGCTCCACGGCTCGACGGCCTCGACGCGCTTCAGGGGCCGCGCGGCCGTCTCGCTGCGCAGCATGTCTTCCGGCAGCACCAGCACCACCGGGCCGGGCCGGCCGTTCATCGCGGTGGCGAAGGCGCGCGCGATGTATTCGGGAATGCGGTTCGCGTCGTCGATGCGCTCCACGCGCTTGGCGAAACCCTTGGTGCTCGGCCCGAAGAAGCTGGCGTAGTCGACCTCCTGGAAGGCCTCGCGGTCTCGGAAGTCGCTGCCGACGTCGCCCACGAAGAGCACCATCGGCGTCGAGTCCTGGAAGGCGTTGTGCACGCCGATCGACGCATTGGTCGCGCCCGGCCCACGCGTCACGAAGCACACGCCCGGCCTGCCGGTGAGCTTGCCGTGGGCCTCGGCCATGAAGGCCGCGCCGCCCTCCTGGCGGTTGACGATGAAGCGCGCGCGCTCGCGGTAGGCGTGGAAGCCGTCGAGCACCGCCAGGAAGCTTTCGCCTGGCACGCCGAACGCCATCTCCATGCCTTGTTCGATCAGGCACTCGACGATCAGGTGGCCCGCGGGTTGTGATGTACTCATGAGAAGTAGAACCTCAGCTGCAAATGTCTTCGGCAATTATGTGCGCCCCCTCTCCATGTCTTGCGTTAATTCACCAATTGGTTAAATTCGCGCCATGAAGGCCCCCAAGGACCCCACACCCCCCGCCGAAAGTCTCGAACCCCGCTCGCGAGACGCCGACCGCTCGCAGCTCGCCATCCTCGCGTCGGCGCGCGACGAGTTCTCCGCGCGCGGCCTCGCCGGCGCGCGCATGGACAGCATCGCCGAGCGCGCGGGCCTCAACAAGCGGCTCATCTACTACTACTTCGGCAGCAAGGACGACCTGTTCCTTGCCGTGCTGGAGCGCGTGTACGCCGACATCCGCGCGGCCGAGCAGCGCCTGCACCTCGACGAGATCGAGCCTGTCGAGGCCATCCGCCAGCTGGTGTCGTTCACCTGGCACTACTACCTGGAGCACCCCGAGTTCATCACGCTGCTCAACAGCGAGAACCTGCACGGCGCGGCGCACCTGAAGCGCTCCGAGCGCATCCAGGAGATGAACTCGCCGCTGGTGCAGCTGCTGGACACCGTGCTGGAGCGCGGCAAGAGAGACAACCTCTTTCGCGCCGGCGTCGACCCGGTGCAGCTGTACATCTCCATCGCGTCGCTCTGCTACTTCTACCTCTCGAACAACCACACGCTGTCGGCCATCTTCGGGCGCGACCTGCGGGCACCCAAGGCGATGGCGCAACGCCTCTCGCACATGACCGACCTCGTGCTGGGCTACGTCCTGCACTGACCGGCACGCGCCCCGCTCCGGGGCGCGCTCTCACCTCCCTTCTCTCTTTCGCTCTCCGGGTATTCACTAGGCAGCCGCCGTTGACGCTGCGGCGCAGCCGTTCCTAAAATCGGTAATTCACTCATTGGTGAATTGATCGATCAAGAAAGCGGCCCGGCCGCGCGGAGACAAGACTTGAAGCCCTTTGCAAAAACCGCCAGCACAGGACGCACCGCCGTCCTTGCCTCGCTGACCTGCATCGCCGCCGTGCTCTCGGCCCTGCCGGGCCTCGCCGCCGCGCAGTCCGGCTACCCGACCAAGCCGATCCGCGTGATCGTTCCGTTCGCTGCCGGCAGCACCACCGACATCATTGCCCGCGCCATCACCGACAAGATGAGCGTCAGCATGGGCCAGACGCTGGTCATCGACAACCGCGGCGGCGCCAGCGGCACCATCGGCCAGCAGGCGGTGGCCACCGCCGCGGCCGACGGCTACACGGTGATGATCCATTCGTCGTCGCACACGGTGAGCCCTTCCACCTTCGCCAAGCTGCCCTTCGACACGGTGCACGACTTCGCGGGCGTCACGCCCATCTCGTCGCTGCCCAACGCGTTGGTGATCTCGCCCGGCAAGAACATCAAGACCCTGCCGCAGCTGCTGGCCGCGGCGCGCGCCAAGCCCGGCAGCATGAATTTCGCTTCCGCCGGCCAGGGCAGCGCCACGCACCTGAACGCCGAGAAGTTCAAGATGGCCGCGAAGATCGATGCGACCAACATTCCCTTCAAGGGATCGGGCGAGGCCGTCACCGAGGTGCTCTCGGGCCGCGTCGACTACTACTTCTCGCCCATTGCGCCGGTCATCGGCCAGATCAAGGAAGGCCAGCTGCTGGCGCTGGCGGTGGGTTCGCCCAAGCGCGCCGCCGCCCTGCCCGACGTGCCCACCACCACCGAGGCCGGCGTGCCCGGCTCGGAGTTCAACTTCTGGATCGGGATGATGGCGCCCGCCAAGACGCCGCGCGACATCGTCGACCGCCTGAACGCCGAAGTGGCGAAGGCGCTGGCCACGCCCGAGGTGAAGGAGCGCTTCGCCAAGCTCGGCGCCGACCCCTGGACGCTCAAGCCCGCGCAGTTCGACGCCTACATCAAGGAAGAGATCGCGAGCAACGCCGAACTCGTGAAGGCCGCCGGCCTCTCCGTCCCGCAGTAAGCACACAGCCCCCCCAAGAAGAAAGCCCCGGTCCCCGCCATGCTCCGCAAGCTCCTGCTCTCCCCGGCCCTGCGCCCGTTCATCCTCATCTTGCTGCTGCTGGTGCTGTGGGACCTGGCGATCCGTCTCTTCAGGATCCCGGCCTACCTCGTCCCCCCGCCGTGGGAGGTGGTGAAGCAGCTGGTGGCCGAATGGCCGCGCCTTTTGGCCGAAAGCTGGAAGACCACGCTCGCCACGCTGGGCGGCTTCGGCCTGACGATCCTGATCGGCATTCCGATGGCGATGGTCATCGCCTACTCGCGCGTGGTGGAATCGTACGTGTACCCGCTGCTGGTGTTCTCGCAGAGCATTCCCAAGGTGGCGATTGCGCCGCTGTTCGTGGTGTGGTTCGGCTTCGGCATCTTCCCGAAGGTCATCAGTGCCTTCCTGCTGGGCTTCTTCCCGGTGGTGGTGTCCACGGTGATGGGCTTCAAGTCGGTCGAGCCCGACATGCTCGACCTCTCGCGCTCCATGGGCGCGAGCCGGCTGCAGACCTTCTTCAAGATCAGCCTGCCGCAAGCGCTGCCGCAGATCTTCAGCGGCCTGAAGGTGTCGGTCACGCTGGCCGTGGTGGGCGCGGTGGTCGGTGAATTCGTCGGCTCCAACTCGGGCATCGGCTACGTGCTGCAGGTGGCCAACGGCAACTTCGACCTGCCCCTGATGTTCGCCGCGCTGGTCGTGCTGTCGAGCATCGGCGTGATCCTGTTCGTGGCCGTCGACCTGGTCGAGCGCGTGATGATTCCCTGGCACGCCTCGCAGCGCCACGCCCACTGAGTTCCTCCCCGTTTCAAGTTCCTTCGCAAAGCCAACAACTCCTGGAGACAAACCATGAAGAAACTGCTTCCGTCGCTGCTCGCCGTCGCGGCCCTGGCCACACTCACCACCTTCGCCGTCGCACCTGCCCACGCCCAGGCTGAAAAGCCCAAGGACAAGGTCACGCTGATGCTCAACTGGTACCTGTACAGCGAGCACGCGCCCTTCTTCCTGGGCAAGGAAAAAGGCTTCTACGCCGAGGAAGGCATCGACCTCGACATCCAGGAAGGCCGCGGCTCCGCCGTCACCGCGCAGGCGGTGGCCGCCAAGTCGGCGACCTTCGGCTACATCGACGTCACCACCATGATCAAGGCCGCCGCCAAGGGCGCGCCGCTGAAGTCGACCGGCGTGCTGTTCCAGGTGAGCCCGATGTCGGTCATGGGTTTCTCCGAGAAGAACATCAAGACGCCCAAGGACATCGTCGGCAAGACCGTGGCCGTGACACCGGGCGACTCCATGTCGCAGATGTGGCCGCTGTTCCTGAAGGTCAACAACATCACCGCCGACCAGGTGAAGATCGTCTCGGGCGACGGCCAGACCAAGCTCAATGCCGTGACCAACGGCCAGGCCGACCTGCTGCTGGGCTACGTGATGGACCAGGCCATCAAGCTGCAGGACGCCACGGGCAAGCCGGTGACGCCCATCCGCTTCGCCGACTCGGGCGTGAACCAGATCAGCTCCGGGATCATCACCAACAAGAACCTGCTGACCGAGAACCCCGACCTGGTGAAGCGCTTCATGCGCGCGTCCACCAAGGCCGCCGAAGCCGCCGAGAAGAGCCCCGAAGCCGCGGTCGACGCCATGCTGAAGGCCAACGCCAAGGCCGGTGTGCGCGACACGCTGATCGTGGGCATGAAGCAGAGCGTGGCGCTTTATCACACGAAGGAAACGGCCAACCAACGCCCGTACCGCGTGAGCATGAAGAACGTGAGCGACTCGCTCGACCTGCTGGTGCAGTACGGCGGCATGGACGCATCGACGCGCGGCAAGCCCGAAGACTACGTGACGCTCGACTTTCTTCCCTGATCGCCTGCCGCCATCCTGAACCCGCGCGCTCCCTGCCTGTCACCTCTCACGCATTCCATGTCCCAAGTCAACCTGATCGAAGCGCGCGGCGTCTCGAAGATCTACCCCAGCAAGGACGGCCCGGTCGAGTCGCTCAAGCCGCTCGACTTCGCCATCGCGCAAGGCGAGTTCGTCTCCGTCGTCGGCCCTTCGGGCTGCGGCAAGAGCACGCTGCTGAAGATGGTGGCGGGCCTGCTGCCCATCAGCGGCGGCAGCCTCACGCTGGCGGGCAAGCCGATCGTCGGCCCGCAGAAGGACGTGGGCATCGTGTTCCAGAGCGCGGTGCTGCTGCCCTGGCGCAGCGTGGAAGACAACATCCTGCTGCAGGCCGAAATGCGCCACCTGCCCAAGGAAGCGTCGCGCAACCGCGCGCGCGAGCTGATGGCCATGGCCGGCCTGAAGGGCTTCGAGGGCAAGTACCCCTGGCAGCTGTCGGGCGGCATGCAGCAACGCGCGTCGATCTGCCGCGCGCTGCTGCACGACCCGTCGGTGCTGCTGATGGACGAGCCCTTCGGCGCGCTCGACGCCATGACGCGCGAGAAGATGAACCTGGAGCTGCAGCGCATCTGGATGGCGTCGAAGAAGACGGTGATGCTCATCACCCACAGCATTCCGGAAGCCATCTTCCTGTCGGACCGCGTGATCGTGATGAGCGAGCGGCCAGGCTCCATCGCGGCGGTGTACGACATCGACCTGCCGCGCGCCCGCACGCTCGACATGATGGCCTCGCCGGAGTTCGGCGCGTACACGAAGCTGGTGCGCGCGCATTTCTTCTCCCAAGGCATCCTGGACCACTGAGGGCACCGGCCATGGACGCGACCCGTTTTCACGTCGAGGAGATCCGCTTTGCCGAGCGCAACGTGGCGCTGCGGCTGCCGTTTCGCTTCGGCGCCGCCACCGTCACGGCCTGCCCGCAGGTCTATGTGAAGGCGCGCATCCGCCTGGCCGACGGCCGCACGGCCGAGGGCTGCGCCGCCGAGATGATGATTCCCAAGTGGTTCGACAAGAACCCCGCGCTCACCAACGAACAGAACTTCGAGCAACTGCGCTTCGCCCTGCGCGATGCGCGCGAGGCCTACACCGCCGAGCCCGACGCGCAGACCGCGTGGACGCACTTCGCCTCCAACTACGCCGCGCTGCAGTCGCGCGCCAAGGCCAAGGGGCTGCAACCGCTGGTGGCCAGCTACGGCCCGGCGCTGATCGACCGCGCCCTGCTCGACGCGCTGTGCCTGCACAAGGGCGTGGGCTTTGCGGCGGCGATGAGCAGCAACCTGAGCGGCATCGACATCGCGGGCAGCGGCCTGGCCGACGACCTCGCCGGCTTCGACATGCCCGCCTTCCTGGCAAAGCAGTCGCCGCGCACGCGCATTGCCGCGCGCCACACGGTGGGGCTGGCCGATGCCATCGACGACGGCGAAGCGCTGCCCGACGCCCCCGCCGACGGCCTGCCCGCCACGCTGGCGGGCGCCGTGCGCCGCTACGGCCTCACGCATTTCAAGCTCAAGCTGTGCGGCAACACCGCGCAGGACATCGACCGGCTGCAGCGCATTGCCCGCGTCATCGACGGCCACGCCCAGCTCGTGACGCTCGACGGCAACGAGCAGTACGCCGACGCCGGCGACTTCGCCGTCTTTCTCGACCGCATGCTGTCCACGCCCGTGCTGTGGAAGCTAGCGCAGAAGACGGTGTTCGTCGAGCAGCCCATTCGCCGTGATGCGGCGCTGCAGCGCGACGTGTCCGCGCTGGGCAAGCGCATTCCGCTGCTCATCGACGAGTCCGACGCCACGCTCGACGCCTTCGTGCAGGCCCGCGCACTGGGCTACACAGGCGTGTCGAGCAAGAGCTGCAAGGGCTTCTACAAGTCGGTGATCAATGCCGCGCGTTGCGCGCAGTGGAACGCAGGCAGCGAAACGCCGCGCTACTTCCTCTCCGGCGAAGACCTCACCATGCAGGCCGGCATCGGCGTGCAGCAAGACCTGGCGCTGGTCGCCTGGCTCGGGCTGTCGCACGTGGAGCGCAACGGCCACCACTACGTGAACGGCCTGGCCGCAGCGCCAGAGGCCGAGCAGCAGGCCCTGCTGAAGGCCCACCCGGGCCTGTACGAACCGAGCGACGGCGCCGTGCGCCTCGCCATCCGCGAAGGGCAGCTCGACCTGTCCTCGCTCGCCGATGCACCTGGCTTCGCCACCGGCAAGCCGGGCGCCGGCATCTCGTGGGACGCCATGCGTTCCGTCTACTGAAGCACAGCTTCTCCCCGCCTTATCTCTCTCGCATCTCAAGGAAGAAAACGATGGCCACCCAACGTCTCGGAATCATCATGCACGGCGTCACCGGCCGCATGGGCATGAACCAGCACCTGATCCGCTCCATCTGCGCCATTCGCGCGCAAGGCGGCGTGACGCTGTCGAACGGCGACAAGGTCATGCCCGACCCGATCCTCATCGGCCGCAACGCCGAGAAGATGGAGGCGCTGGCCAAGGCGCACAACATCGCACGCTGGGGCACCGACCTCGACAAGGCGCTGGAGAACAAGGACGACACCATCTTCTTCGACGCCGGCACCACGCAGATGCGCCCCACCCTGCTGGCCAAGGCCATCCGCGCCGGCAAGCACGTGTACTGCGAGAAGCCGATTGCCACCAACCTGAACGAAGCCGTGGAAATCGCGCGCCTGGCCGAAGGCTCGGGCCTGAAGCACGGCGCCGTGCAGGACAAGCTCTTCCTGCCCGGCCTGCGCAAGCTCGACATGCTGCGCCGCGCCGGCTTCTTCGGCCGCATGCTCAGCGTGCGCCTGGAGTTCGGCTACTGGGTGTTCGAGGGCGACCTGCAGCCCATCCAGCGCCCGAGCTGGAACTACCGCAAGGAAGACGGCGGCGGCATGATCCTGGACATGATGTGCCACTGGCGCTACGTGCTGGACAACCTGTTCGGCGAGGTGAAGTCGGTGTCGTGCATCGGCGCCACGCACATTCCCAAGCGCTGGGATGAAGAAGGCAAGCCCTACGAGGCGACGGCCGACGACGCTGCCTACGCCACCTGCGAACTCACGGGCCACAACGGCGAGCCGGTCATCGCGCAGATCAACATGAGCTGGGCCACGCGCGTGCGCCGCGACGACCTCGTGACCTTCCATGTGGACGGCACCGACGGCTCGGCCGTGGCGGGCCTGTCGAGCTGCCGCGCCCAGTCGCGCGTGGCCACGCCGCGCCCGGTGTGGAACCCCGACGAGAAGCAGACCATGAACTTCCTCGACCAGTGGCAGGAAATTCCGGACTCGCAGGTCTACGACAACGGCTTCAAGATCCAGTGGGAGCACTTCATTCGCCACGTGGTCGAGAACGCCCCCTACCGCTGGACGCTGCCCGAAGGCGCCAAGGGCGTGCAGCTGGTCGAGGCCGCGCTCGAGTCGTGGCAGGACCGCCGCTGGGTCGACGTGCCCACGCTGAAGGTCTGAGGCACACGCCATGGCTCTTTCGCTGACCCTCCCCACCGCCGCCGGCACGCTCGCGCCGTACACGCTGCGCGGCACCACGCCCGCCAAGCCCGATGCGGGCGTGACCTTCAACCGCATCGTCTACTCGGCCGCCCACGTCGTGGCCGACCCGCTCGCGGCCATCGACCCGTGGCTGCAGTGCGCGGTCGACTGGGACACCACCATCGCCTACCGCCGCCACCTGTTCTCGCTGGGTCTGGGCGTGGCCGAGGCCATGGACACCGCGCAGCGCGGCATGGGGCTGGACTGGCCCACCTCGCTCGAGCTGATCCGCCGTTCGCTCGACGCCGCGAAAGACGTGCCCGGCGCGCTGGTCGCCTCGGGCTGCGGCACCGACCACCTGAACATCGACGACGTGAAGAGCGTCGACGACGTGATTCGCGGCTACGAGGAGCAGATGGCCGCCATCGAGGCACTCGGCGGCAAGCTCATCGTCATGGCCAGCCGCGCGCTGGCCCGCGTGGCGAAGAGCCCGGCCGACTACGAGCGCGTGTACGACCGCATCCTGAGCCAGGCGAAGCAGCCGGTGGTGCTGCACTGGCTGGGCGACATGTTCGACCCGGCGCTGGCGGGCTACTGGGGCACGAAGGACGTCGACGCGGCCATGGACACCGCGCTGGGCATCATCGCGGCGCATCCCGACAAGGTCGACGGCATCAAGATCTCGCTGCTCGACAAGGACAAGGAAATCGCAATGCGCCGACGCCTGCCCAAGGGCGTACGGATGTACACGGGCGACGATTTCAACTACGCCGAGCTGATCGCGGGCGACGGCTTCGGCGACGAGCCGACGCACGGCAAGAGCGATGCGCTGCTGGGCATCTTCGACGCCATCGCTCCCGCGGCCAGCGCTGCATTGGGCGCATTGGCCCAAGGCAACACCGAGAAGTTCCACGCGATCCTCGGCCCCACGGTGCCGCTGTCGCGCCACATCTTCGCGGCGCCCACGCGCTTCTACAAGACCGGCGTGGTGTTCATGGCCTGGCTCAACGGCCACCAGAAGCACTTCACCATGGTCGGCGGCCAGCAGAGCACACGCTCGCTGCCCCACTTCGCCGAACTGTTCCGGTTGGCCGACGCGGCCAACCTGCTGGAGCAGCCCGAGCTCGCGGTGCGGCGCATGAAGACGCTGCTGGCTTTGCACGGCGTCGAAGGCTGAGGCAGGCCATGCGCGATTTCTCGCAGAACCACGACTGGCTGTCGATCAACACCGCCACGGTGCGCAAGCAGTCGGGCACCGAGGTGCCGCTCGACCGCATCATCGACCAGTGCGCGGAGCGCGGCATCCGCGCGATCAGCCCATGGCGCGACCAGGTGGCGGCCGTCGGCCTCGACAAGGTCGCGAAGCAGTTGAAGGCGCACGGCATGGGCCTCTCGGGCTACTGCCGCGGCGGCTTCTTCCCCGCGCCGGACGCCGCGGGCCTGAAGGCCGCGCTGGACGACAACCGCCGCGCCATCGACGAGGCGAAGACGCTCGATGCGCCTTGCCTCGTGCTGGTGGTTGGCGCACTGCCCGGTGCGCTCGACGGCAAGGCCGCGTACACCGACATCGGCCGTGCGCGCTCAGAGGTGCGCGACGGCATCGCCGCCTCGCTCGAATACGCCCGCGAAGTCGGCATGCCGCTCGCCATCGAGCCCCTGCACCCGATGCAGGCGGCCGACCGCGCGTGCATCAACACGCTCGAACACGCGCTCGACATCTGCGACGAACTCGACGCGGGCAGGAGCGGCATGCTGGGCGTGGCGCTCGACATCTACCACGTGTGGTGGGACCCGAAGCTGCAACAGCAGATCGCGCGCGCCGGCCGTGAGCGGCTGTTGGCGTACCACGTGTGCGACTGGCTCACGCCGACGCGCGACCTGTTGAGCGACCGCGGGATGATGGGTGACGGCGTGGTCGAGCTGAAGAAGATCCGCGGCTGGGTGGAAGACGCGGGCTTCGCGGGGTTCAGCGAGGTCGAGATTTTTTCGAACCTTGATTGGTGGCAGCGGTCGGGGGCTGAAACGCTCGGCGTTTGTATCGAGCGGCACAAGAAAGCCGTGTAGGCGGCTTGCTGTTCTTGTTGGGGCATGTTCGTTCGGGGGCGTGCCCTGAACAATGCCGAGCACCGCCAAGCGCCAAGCAAAGAACAATCAGCTGTGCTGCAATCCGCCCCATGGCTGACCCGACCCTCGACGACCTGCGCCGCTACGCCGTGGCGCGCACCCTCCTCAAGCCGACCACGCTGCCCGCCGCGATCCGCCAGCTCGGCTTCGTGCAGGCCGACCCGATCCGCGCCCCCGCGCGCGCGCAAGACCTCACGCTGCGCCATCGTGTGAAGGGCTACCGCGCGGGCGATCTCGAAAGCCGCTACACGCGCCTCGCGGTGGAAGAGGACTGCCTGGTCAACTACGGCTTTCTGCCGCGCGAGCATCTCGCGCTGATGCACCCGCGCGAAGCCAGGCAGGCATGGGACGCCGACACGCGCCGCAAGGCCGCCGAGGTGCTGGCCTATGTGCAGGCGCACGGCCCGGTGCATCCGCGCCAGGTGGAACTGCACTTTGCGCACGGCCGCATCCAGAACTACTGGGGCGGCTCCAGCAACGCGAGCACGCACCTGCTCGACGGCATGCACTACCGCGGCATGCTGCGCGTGGTGCGGCGCGACAGCGGCACGCGCGTGTACGAGGCGGTGACGCACGCGCCCGCCGATGACAGCCCCGCCGGCCGCGCCCAGCGCGCCGCGGCCCTGATCGCCCTGGTGGTGCGCAAGTACGCGCCGCTGCCGGCCGCGAGCCTCACGTACCTGGTGCGGCTGCTGGGCTATGGCGCGCCGCACCTGTCGCCGCAGACGCAGGCGGCGTTGCGCCTCGCGCGCGAGGAGCTTGCGAGCTGCCGCATCGACGGCACCACCTGGTATTGGCCCGCCGACGAGAACCCGGCCTCGCGCCGCCATGCGCCCGACGACGCGGTGCGCCTGCTGGCGCCTTTCGACCCGGTCGTGTGGGACCGCCGCCGCTTCGAGCTGCTCTGGGGCTGGACGTACAAGTTCGAGGCCTACACGCCCGCGCCGAAGCGGCAGTTCGGCTACTACGCGCTGCCGATGCTCGTGCACGACCGCGTGATCGGCTGGGCCAACATGACCGCGCCGGCGGGCGGGCTGCAGCCGAGCTTCGGCTACGCGGGCAAGAAGCCGCGCGACGCGGCCTTTCGCGCGGCGCTCGACGACGAGCTGCACCTGATGACGCAATTCCTGGCCGGGCGCTGAGCACGGCCGCGGCCGCCACGTACCGCTGCTGAAGAAAATCCCCGCGCCACCGAAGGTCTGGCGCGCGGGCGACAACCCCGCGCGCCGGCGGGCTTCTAGAATCGCGCGGTTGTCCGCATCGTCGGACGGCAAGCGTTCTCAGGGCGGGGTGAAACTCCCCACCGGCGGTGATGGCGGCGAAAGCTGCACAAGCCCGCGAGCGCCTGGAGCCCGCCATGGGTTCCGGGGTCAGCAGATTTCGGTGCGATTCCGAAGCCGACGGTCACAGTCCGGATGAAAGAGAGCGCGAAATGCGGGCTGGCCCGCGCGCTTTGCCTTTGTCGGCAAGCGCGCGAGCGGGCCTGTGGTTTCGTGCGCCCTGATTCAGGAAACCTGCTTTCTAGAGGCACACCATGAGTCAGATCAACGACCTTCCCCTTTCCGCCATTCCCGGCTCGGGCTCCGCGTCCGGTTCGCCGCGCGGCACGCGCATCGCATTCGTCGAGGCGCAATGGCATTCCGACATCGTCCACCAGGCCCGCGACGCCTTTCTCGAGGAGATGGCGCGCCAGGGCGTGGCGCGCGAGCTCATCGACATCTTCGACGTGCCCGGCGCCTTCGAGATTCCGCTGCACGCCAAGCGTCTCGCCAACTCGGGCAAGTACGCGGCCATCGTCGGCTGCGCGCTGGTGGTCGACGGCGGCATCTACCGCCACGAGTTCGTCGCGAACACGGTGGTCAACACGCTGATGTCGCTGCAGCTGGAAACCGACGTGCCGATCTTCTCGGCCGTGCTCACGCCGCACCATTTCCACGAGCATGTGGAGCACCGCAAGTACTTCCACCGCCACTTCGCGGTGAAAGGCACCGAAGTGGCCGAGGCCTGCGTGAAGACGCTCGAAGGCCTGAAGCAAGTCGACGCGCTGCTGGCCGCGTGACAAGGGCCGCACGGCTGCAGTAATCTGGGCGGATGCCTGCAGCATCCGCATCCGAATCCGAGTCCGCGTCCGCGTCTGCCGCTGAAGACCGCTACGTTCTGTACGGTGCGCCCGGTTCGGGCGCCACGCCGGTCCACGCCGCGCTGACGCTGATCGGCGCGCAGGTCGAGACCATCGACATCGCCACCTGGGAAAGCGAGGCAGAGCGCGAACGCGTGTCGGGCGTGAACCCGATGCGCCAGGTGCCCGCGCTGTTGCTGCCTTCGGGCGAGCTCATGACCGAGAGCGCGGCCATCCTGTTGTGGCTCGGCGACCGCTATCCGCAAGCCGGCCTCGGCCCCGCGCCCGACAGCCCGCTGCGTGCGCGCTACCTGCGCTGGATGGTCTATCTGCCAGCCGCGATCTACTCGCTCTTCTGGGTGCGCGACGAGCCTTCGCGCCTCGTGCCCGATGCCGCGGCGCAAGCGACGATGCTCGAGCGCAGCGCCGAGCGCATCGCGCACTGCTGGCACCTGATGGACACGCAGATCGGCGAGCCGGCACCCTACCTGCTCGGCGAGCACTTGAGCATGCTCGACCTGTACGTGACCGTGATGTCGCGCTGGACGCCGACCCGTGCGCGCTTCGACCGCGAGGCGCCGCGCATGGCCGGGGCGGTGAGGCGCGTCGATGCCGATCCGCGGCTCGCCGCGTTCTGGGCGGCGCGCTTTCCGTTCGTGCCGGGGTGGGAACAGGGCAACGGCTGAGGTGGCCACTTCTTTTCGATAATCCACGCCATGACCGCACGCACCCCCACCACCGCCTACCCGATGACGATCTACCACAAGCCCAACTGCAGCACGTCGCGCAACGTGCTGTCGCTGATCCGCGAAAGCGGCGTGGAGCCCGAGATCGTGCTGTACCTGGAAACGCCGCCGTCGCAGAAGAAGCTGCGCGAACTGGCCAAGGCCATGGGCCTGGGCGCGCGCGACCTGCTGCGCGCCAAGGAAGCGCCCTACGAGGAACTGAAGCTGGCCGACGAGAAATTGACGGACGACCAGCTGTTCGACGCCATCGCCGCGCACCCGATCCTGCTGCAGCGCCCGATCGTGGTGTCGCCGCGCGGCACGCTGATGTGCCGGCCATGGGAACGCGTGCGCGAGATCCTGCCGGCCTGACACCGGCTCCGAGGTTCAGCCTGCGGGCTGCTGCGCCAGGCCCCACGCCACGTGTTCGCGCACGAGCTCGCTCGAATGCGCGGCGCGCGTGGCCAGCGCCTCGTGCGCACCGCCCTCGCCCGCCCGCGCCGCATTGCCCAGCGCCACCGCGATGTTGCGCAGCCAGCGCTCGTGGCCGATGCGGCGAATGGGGCTGCCTTCGGTGCGGCGCAGGAAATCTTCTTCGGTCCACGCGAACAGCTCGGCCAGCGTGCGCCCGGTGAGGCCTTCGCGCGCGTCGAAGTCGGGCAGCGTGCTCTTCTTCGCGAACTTGTTCCAGGGGCAGATCAGCTGGCAGTCGTCGCAGCCGTAGATGCGGTTGGCCATCAGCGGGCGCAGCTCGTCGGGAATCGGCCCGCTGTGCTCGATGGTGAGGTACGAGATGCAGCGCCGCGCGTCCAGCCGCCGCGGCGCCACGATGGCCTGCGTCGGGCAGATGTCGATGCAGGCGCTGCAATTGCCGCAGTGCGCGCTGACGGGGTCGCTCGGCGGCAGCGCCATGTCGACGTAGATCTCGCCCAGGAAGAACATCGAGCCCGCGTTGCGGTCGAGCACCAGCGTGTGCTTGCCGCGCCAGCCCTGCCCGCTGCGCGAGGCCAGCTCGGCCTCGAGCACGGGGGCCGAGTCGGTGAAGGCGCGATGGCCGAACGGGCCGACCTCTTCGGCGATGCGCTCGGCCAGCCTCGCGAGCCGGTTGCGCAGCACCTTGTGATAGTCGCGGCCCCGCGCATAGACCGACACGATGGCCTCGCCGGGCCGCGCGAGGCGATCGAATTCCACGGCCTGCCACTCGGGCGAGGTGTCGCGCGGCAGGTAGTCCATGCGCGCGGTGATCACGCTCACCGTGCCCGGCACCAGCTCGGCCGGACGGGCGCGGCGGGTGCCGTGTGTTGCCATGTATTGCATCTCGCCATGGAACCCATGGGCCAGCCATTGCATCAGACCGTCCTCGGCGCTCGATAAATCGACGCCCGCGATTCCGATTTGGGAGAATCCGAGTTCCCGGGCCAAGGCCTGAATACGCACAACGAGTGGATGGCTGACGATCACTTGCCGATTGTAGAAACGACAAAGACCGCCCGTACGCTGTGCTGGCGCAGCGAGGACGACACCGACGCCTTCGCGCGCGCGCTCGCGGCCTCGCCCGCGGTGCGCGACGCATTCATCGCGCTGCATGGCGACCTTGGCGCGGGCAAGACGACTTTCGTTCGCCACCTGCTGCGCGCGCTCGGCATCGCCGGGCGCATCAAGAGCCCCACCTACGCGGTGGTCGAACCCCACGAGGCACCCGACGGCCTGCAGATCTTCCATTTCGACTTCTATCGCTTCAGCGATCCGCGCGAATGGGACGACGCCGGCTTCCGCGACATCTTCGCGGGCCCCGGGCTCAAGCTGGCCGAGTGGCCGGACAACGCCGCGGGCCGTACACCACCGGCTGACCTCGCTATTAAAATAGAAGCAATGACCGACGACACACGCAGCGTGAGCCTTCTCGCGAACACCCCTCGCGGCAGCGATCTGCTGGCGCGCATCACCGCATGAAGGCGGGCGGCCTGAAACGGCGCGTGCTGCTGCAGGGCGGCAGCATCGCGCTGATGCTCGGCGTGCACCAGATCGCGCGCGGCGCCAGCATCCTCGCCGTGCGCGTGTGGCCCGCCGCCGACTACACGCGCGTGACCATCGAGTCCGACACGCGCCTGAGCTCGCAGCAGCTCGTGGTGGGCAGCCCGCCGCGGCTGGCGGTGGACATCGAGGGCATCGACCTCAACCCCGAGCTGCGCGAGCTGGTCGGCAAGATCAAGCCGGGCGATCCGTACATCAACGGCCTGCGCGTCGGGCAGAACGCACCGAAGGTGGTGCGCATCGTGTTCGACCTGAAGCAGGCCGTGGTGCCGCAGGTGTTCTCGCTCGCGCCGGTGGCCGCATACAAGCACCGGCTGGTGCTCGACCTGTACCCGGAGCAGGCCATCGACCCGATGGAGGCGCTGATTGCCGAGCGCCTGCGCGATGCGCCGCGCGCCGGCAGCAGCAGCGGCTCCGCCGTCGCCGGCATCGCCCCTTCGCCCGCGCCCTCATCCGCTCCCGCGGTCGATCCGCTGGGCGAGCTGATGGCGCAGCAATCGATGCGCCCCGGCCCGCCCGCGCCACCGCCGCCCGTGACATCCGGCCCCGACCGGCCGCCCGTGCTCGTGGTGCCCGCGCCCCCGCCGCCGGTGGTGGGCACCGCGCCCGTCAGGCCCGTGCCGCCACCGCCACCGCCCCCCGCCGCACGCGGCGGCACCGCCACCGCGAGCCGCACCGACCGCATCATCATCGTGGCGCTCGACCCCGGCCACGGCGGCGAAGACCCCGGCGCCACCGGCCCGAGCGGCACGCGCGAGAAAGACATCGTGCTGCAGGTGGCGTTTCGCCTGCGCGACCGCATCAACGCGGGCAGCGTCAGCGGCAACCCGATGCGCGCCTTCCTCACACGCGACGCCGACTTCTTCGTGCCGCTGGGCGTGCGCGTGCAGAAGGCCCGCCGCGTGCAGGCCGACCTGTTCGTGAGCATCCATGCCGACGCCTTCACCACGCCCGCCGCGCGCGGCGCCAGCGTGTTCGCGCTGAGCCAGAGCGGCGCCTCGAGCAGCGCGGCGCGCTGGATGGCCAACAAGGAAAACGACGCCGACAAGGTGGGCGGCGTGAACGTCGGCGGCCACGAGGCGCAGGTGCAGCGCGCGCTGCTCGACATGAGCACCACCGCGCAGATCAACGACAGCCTGAAGCTCGGCGGCGCGATGCTCGGCGAGATCAAGGGCATCGGCGCGCGGCTGCACAAGGGCCAGGTCGAGCAGGCCGGCTTCGCGGTGCTGAAGGCGCCCGACATTCCCAGCGTGCTGGTGGAGACGGCCTTCATCAGCAACCCGGAAGAAGAAGCGAACCTGCGCCGCGCCGATTACCAGGAGAACCTGGCCGATGCGCTAATGCGCGGCATCCAGCGTTACTTCGCGCAGAACCCGCCGCTGGCGCGCAGCCGGCAACTCTGACGGCACTGGCACTGTCAGGCACTGTTGTCGGGGCACGCTTTGCAAAGCCGAAGCGTGCCCTGCTGTCCCACGAAGGGCCGCCCGTGAGACCGCACAGGCAGGCGCGGCAGGCTCCTACAAGGCGTGCGCGGGCCTTCTGGACATGATGGCCCATCACTCTTCGAAAGGTGGACATCATGAACACACGTCTCTGGATCGCTGCAGCCGCAGCCACTTCGGTCATGACGATTGCAGGCTGCGCAAGCGGCCCCAACCAGAACCTCGGTACTGGTGTCGGTGCAGTAGGCGGTGCGCTGGTGGGCAATGCCATCGGCGGCAACACCGCAGCCACCGTGGGTGGCGCGGCCATCGGCGGCATCATCGGCAACCAGGTCGGCCGCAATGCCGACGAGCGCAACTACAACCGCCAGCGTTACCCGCAAGGCAGCGGCTACTACCCGGGCAACGGCCCCAACTATTGAGCCTGACGAGTCAACTGAGTCATCAAGCCCCCAACGAAAAAGCGCGCCCTCCGGCGCGCTTTTTTCATGGGTGAATGAGCGACGTTCAGGCCTGCGCTTCGCGCGCCTTCTCCGCCTTCGAGGCGCGCCATGCGCCGAAGATGGCCAACAGGCCCGGCACGAAGATCAGCGCCCAGATGATCTTGTCCAGGTGCTGGCGCACGAACGGCAGGTTGCCGAAGAAGTAGCCGGCGGTGGCAATGCCCAGCACCCAGATCAGCCCGCCCACCACATTGAACATGGTGAACTTCGCGCGGCTCATTTCGGCCACGCCGGCCACGAAGGGCGCGAAGGTGCGAATGAAGGGCATGAAGCGCGCCAGGATGATCGTGATGCCGCCGTAGCGCTCGTAGAAACCGTGGGCCTGGTCGAAGGCCTTGCGGTTGAACAAGCGCGAGTTCTCCCACTGGAACACCTTCGGCCCGAAGTAGCGCCCGATCGAGTAGTTGCACTGGTCGCCCAGGATGGCCGCGGCAATCAGGATGCCGCAGGCCAACGGGAAGTTCATGAGCCCCGCGCCGCACAGTGCGCCTACGATGAACAGCAGCGAGTCCCCGGGCAGGAACGGCATGACCACCGCGCCGGTCTCCACGAAGACGATGAGGAACAGCAGCGCGTAGACCCAGGGGCCGTAGGCAATGACGAAGGCCTCGAGATGTTTGTCGACGTGCAGGATGAAGTCGACGAGAAAGCTGATGATTTCCATGGGCGCGGATTATCCTTGCTGAACCCGAACGCTCTCTGAATCACCCCATGCTGCACGTACGCGCCGCCACCGATGCGGACTGGCCGGCCCTCTGGTCCCTGCTCGAGCCCACCTTCCGCCGCGGCGACACCTACACCTTCGCCACCGACGTCACCGAGGCCGAGGTCCGCCACGCATGGATGACCCTGCCCGCCGGCACCTTCGTCGCCTGCGACGACCAGGGCGCGGTGCTCGGCACCTATGTCATCAAGGCCAACCAGCCCGGCCACGGCGCGCACGTGAGCAACTGCGGCTATGTGGTGTCCGAGGCGGCGCGCGGCCTGGGCGTGGCCTCCGCGCTGTGCGAACACTCGCAGCAGGAGGCGCTGCGCATGGGCTTTCGCGCGATGCAGTTCAACTTCGTGGTGTCGACCAACGAGGGCGCGGTGCGCCTCTGGCGCAAGCTGGGCTTCGCCATCGTGGGCACGCTGCCCGGCGCGTTCAGGCATCCGCAGCACGGGTTCGTCGATGCGTATGTGATGTTCAAGCAGTTGCAGGCCTGAGCATCCCGCATCGAACGCCCTGGCAGAGCGCCGGAGAACACAGCGCTTTTAGAATGCCCCGGTGAGCGCCCTCCCCACTTCCATCGCCCCTGTTCAACGCCGTCCGATCCGCGAGCTTCCCGACGAGCTGATCAGCCAGATCGCCGCCGGCGAAGTGGTCGAACGGCCCGCCTCGGTGGTGCGCGAGCTGCTGGACAACGCGCTCGACGCGGGTGCCAGCCACATCACGGTGCGGCTGGCTTCGGGCGGCGTGCGGTTGATCTCCGTGGAAGACGACGGCCTGGGGATTCCGCGCGAAGAGCTCACGGTGGCCCTGCGCCGCCATGCCACCAGCAAGATCGCGAGCCTGAACGACCTCGAGACGGTCGGCACGATGGGCTTTCGCGGCGAGGCGCTCGCGGCCATCAATGCGATCGCCGAACTCAGCATTCTTTCGCGCTTCACCGGCGCGGACACGGCCTACGCGCTCGACGGGCGCACCGGCGAGCTGCGGCCGGTGGCGCGCGCCACCGGCACCACGGTGGAGGTGCGCGAGCTGTTCTTCGCGACGCCGGCGCGCCGCAAGTTCCTGAAGACCGACGCCACCGAACTGGCCCACTGCATCGAGGCGGTGCGCCGCCATGCGCTGGCGCGGCCCGAAGTGGGCTTCTCTGTCTGGCACGACGGCAAGCTGGTCGAGCAGTGGCGCGCCGCCACGGTGCGCGAACAGCGCCTGGCCGACGCGCTGAGCGACGACTTCGTGTCGCAGAGCGTGGCCGTCGACCGCACGGGCGGCGCGGTGCGCGTGGTCGGCCGCGCCGGCATTCCCGACGCGGCACGCTCGCGCGGCGACCAGCAGTTCTTCTACGTCAACGGCCGCTTCGTGCGCGACAAGGTGCTGTCGCACGCCGTGCGCAGCGCCTACGAGGACGTGCTGCACGGCCAGCGCCAGCCCATTTACGTGCTGTACCTCGAGATCGACCCCTCGCGGGTCGACGTGAACGTGCACCCGACCAAGATCGAGGTGCGCTTTCGCGACGGGCGCGAGGTGCACCAGGCGGTGCGCCACGCCATCGAGGACGCGCTGGCCGCCCCACGCGCCAGCGACGCCGTGGTGCCGGCCGCGCCGCAGCAGTCGTTCTTCAAGGCGAATCCGCTGCCACCGAACGCCAGCTGGGCGCAACCCGCTATCAATTTCGTAGCTCGTGAACGCGGCGAAGGCGATTTCGAGGCGATGTGGCCGCAACGCACCGAGCCGCGCGCGCCCGACCATGCGGCGGAGTCGACGCCCGCCGCATGGCCGCAAGCGGACAGAGCCGATGGAGCGAATGGCGCCAATGGTGCCGATATGGCCGCCACCGAATTCCGCCCGCCCGCCCCCCTGGCCACGCAAGACGACGCCTGGCCGCTGGGCCGCGCGCTGGCGCAGCTGCAGGGCATCTACATCCTGGCGGAGAACAGCCAGGGCCTGGTGATCGTCGACATGCACGCGGCGCACGAGCGCATCGTCTACGAGCGGCTGAAGACGCAGCTCGACGGTGCGTCCATCAGCAGCCAGCCGCTGCTGATTCCGGCCACTTTCGCCGCCACGCCGCAGGAAGTGGCCACGGCCGAGGCCTGCGCGGCGGTGCTGCCGACGCTGGGGCTGGAAATCACGCCCTTCTCGCCGCGCACGCTCGCGGTGCGCGCCGTGCCCGGAACGCTGGCCGACGGCGATCCGGTGGAGCTCGCGCGCAGCGTGCTGGCCGAACTGGGCCAGCACGACGCCAGCACCGTGGTGCAGCGCGCGCAGAACGAACTGCTGTCCACCATGGCCTGCCACGGGGCGGTGCGGGCCAACCGGAAGCTCACGATCGACGAGATGAACGCACTGTTACGCCAGATGGAAGCAACAGAACGTTCGGACCAGTGCAACCACGGTCGGCCGACCTGGCGGCAGCTGTCCATCCGCGAGCTCGATTCGCTGTTCATGCGCGGCCGATAGCTCGATTACGCACGTTTTGGGTGATTTTCAAGGGCCTGACGGGCCCTTTTCGCCGCTTTTCTAGGGTTTTCCGCAGGCCGGCGTACGTCATCGGGATGGCGGGCACGCACGTTGCATAGGTTCTGCAAAGCGCCAATGAGCGTTGTGTCGGGGGGTTACCAAGGTGCAATGTCGGCGCATCGCGGTGAGAGCAGGTGAAACTTTTAGGCCGACTTCGCTGTCCCTCAACCCCATGATGAAACGCTGGACCCTCCTCGCGTCTGTCCTCTCGCTCTGCGCCCTGCTGGCAGCCGGTTGCTCGACGCTCGACGCCCAGCAGCGCGAATGGATCTTCCAGCCCAGCGACCGCAGCTGGGGCAACACCGCCTCCATGGCCCAGGGCATGGAGGACGTGTGGATCGACTTCCAGTCCTCCCTCACCGGCGAGCCGGCCCGCCTGCACGGCCTGTGGCTGGGCGGCGCGCCCGAGACCACCGACACGCCCGTGCTGCTGTACCTGCACGGCGCCCGCTACAACGTGGCCGGCTCGGCGCCGCGCATCCAGCGCATGCACGAGCTGGGCTTCTCGGTGCTGGCCATCGACTACCGCGGCTTCGGCAAGAGCTCCAAGGGCCTGCCCTCGGAGGAATCGGCCCGCGAGGACGCCCGCGCCGCCTGGACCTGGCTGGCCGCGCGCCACCCCAAGCAGCACCGCTACATCTTCGGCCACTCGCTGGGCGGCGCCATCGGCATCGACCTGGCGGCGCATGTGAACGACGAGAGCGGCACCATCGTGGAGAGCACCTTCACCTCGATCGCCGACGTGGTCAGCAGCTTCAAGTGGGGCTGGCTGCCGTTCAGCCCCCTCATCACGCAGCGCTTCGAGGCGATCAACAAGGTCAAGGACATCGGCTCGCCGCTGCTCGTGGTGCACGGCACCGCCGACAGCCTGATCAACCCCACGCTGGGCCGCAAGCTCTACGACGCGGCCACCGTGCCCAAGCTGTTCGTGCTGGTCGAGGGCGGCTCGCACCACAACACCAACTCGGTCGGCGAAACGCAGTACCGCGCGGCGCTCACGCAGCTGTTCCGCATGAAGCCGGAAAGCATGGTCGCCAGCAACGGCGGCGCGCCGCGGCCCACACCGCGCCTCGCTCCGCCGGCAACCGGCGCGCTCACGCCGCAGGATGTGAGCGGCAAGGTGCAGACGCCGGTGCCGGCAGCGATCTGACCGACGCCGATAGACCCTGATCGGGCTTTGATCGGCCTTGGCAGGCCCTGCCTGACCCTCACCCGGGCGCCGCTGTGCGCCCGATCGCGCCGCTGCCGCGCAGCGCGAAGACGAACACCCCGCCCATCGCCAACGCAAGCCCGCACAGCATGCCCGCGTAGCCCGTGCGGTCGAGCAGGAAGCCCGCGCCCACCGGCACCGCCAGGCGGCTCAGCGCGAACAGGCTGGCCTGCAGGCCGTAGTCGGCCGCCTGGTGGCCGTCACGTGCGAAGAACATCATCAGCCCGAAGGCCAGCGAGGCCGCCGCGCCCATCGCCAACGCGACCAGCAGCGCCGCGGCGCCCAGCCATGCCGCCGGCGCGCGCAACGCCACCACGGCCGCGAGCACGGCGATGCACAGGAAGCCCAGCAGCGTGACGCCCGGCACCGCGCGCGCCACGCCGACGCGCCGGACGACGCCGGCAGCCACCACGCTGGCCACCGCCGCGACCAGCCCGCCGCCTACGCCCACCAGCCACGCGACCTGCGGCACGGCAAAGCCGCGGTCGAGCAGCAGCGGTTTCAGGAAGAACCACGCCGCGCCGATGAACGGGAAGCACGACAGCAGCAGCACGGTCCACGCGCGGGCGCCCGGCTGCTCGAAGTAGCCCTGCGCACGGCCGCTCGACACGCCGCGCGAAGCGAGCGGTGCCTGCGCAGCGATCGGCGCCGCGCCTTCGTCGATGCACAGCAGCGCAAGCGCGCCGATCACCAGCAGGCCCGCCATGAACCAGAACGGCGCGGCCCACCCCCACTTCGCCTGCACCAGCAGCATCAGCCCGCCGCCGACGATGGCCCCCAGCGACAGCGCCGCCGAGCGCAGGCCGCCCGCGCGCAGGCGCGCCGACGCGGGCAGCAGGCGAATGGCGAGCGCGTTGACGGGAATGTCGGCCCACGTCGCCATCAGCGCGGAGGCGACGGCCAGCACGCAGAGCGTGACGCGGTCCGACAGCAGTTCGCGTTGCCCCAGCAGCGCGAGCACCGCCGCGAAGCCCAGGCACAGCAGCACAGCCCATCCGCGGTACTGCCCGCCCCTGAAGCGATACCGCTCCACCGGCACGGCCAGCAGGAACTTGAAGACCGCCGGCAACCCCGCGAGCTGGAAGAGGCCGATCTCCCACCCGCTCCAGCCGTGCTGCCGCATCAGCACCGGCAGCCCCAGCCAGAGGTACACGCTGGGCGCGGTCGTCGCCAGGTTCAGCCCCGCGAAGAGCGCCTGGTGCAGGTTCTCGCGCAGGCGGCTCATGCGTTGGGCCTGCGCGCCACCAGCACCTGCAGCGGTGCCATCGGGAACTCCGGCGACGCGAAGCGCCGCAGGCATTGGAAGCCGGCGCGCTCCAGCGCGGCCTCGCCCGAGCCGGCCGCGCCCACGTGGCGCCCGAGCACCATCATCGGCAGGTAGAACGGCAGCACCGCCGCGGCCTGCTCGCGCGAGGCGCCCACCTCGGCATGCGCGCAGACAAAGAGGCCACCGGGGCGCAGCGCCGCCAGCACCCTGCGCAGCATCGCGTCGACGTCGGGCACGAAGTGCAGCACCGACGAGCACCAGACGAGGTCGTGGCCTTCGCCGATGCTGTCGCGCGTCCTGTCGCCCCCGGCGTCACCACCTGCACCATCACCTGTACGGCCACCTGCATCGCCGCCGATGTCGCCGCCGATGTCGCCGCCCACGGCGCGCACCCGGTGCGACAGCTGCTCGCGCGCGATGTTCTCCCCGGCAACCGCGGCCGTCGCCGGGCCGTCGAACACCACGCCTTGCGAATCGGGCCAGAGCTTGGCCAGTGCAATGCCGATCCATCCCGGTCCGCCGCCCAGGTCGAGCCAGCGCCGCGTCTGCGCGGCCTCGGGCACGCGTGCCATCACGTGCAGCGCGGCGTCGACGCTCACCGCGCGCTGTTCCTGGCCGATCTGCACGCGCGCGGCCTGCGCCCAGTCGAGGTCGGAGCCGGTGGGGGCGCGCGGCACGTCTTGCCCTTGCTCCGGGCGAAGTTGCCTGCCCAGCCGTCCGCCCGCCCCACGCAGGCTGCGCAGGCGAAACAGCAAGGCGTCGGCGCAGAACGCTGCCGAGTCGGCCAGCAGGTAGCGGCGCGCGCCTTCGCTCACGCGGTAGCGGTGCGGCATGTCGCCGTCGGCTTCGGTGCGATCGAGCACGTCGATGCTCCACAGCAGGTCGAGCAGCGGCGCGGTGGCCGCGGGCTGCAGGCCGAGCCGCCGGGCGGTGTCGTGCGCGGTGGCGTAGTCGCGCAGCGCGTCGGGCACGCCGAGCTCCAGCGCGGCGGCCAGCGCGTCGGCCTGCACGGCGGCCGAGGCGATGTCCCAGTAGCGTTGCAAGGGATGGGGGTGGTAGCTGAAAGGCATGGCTGTCGGATTCACCAAGGCAGTGTTGAAAGAGAAAAACGGCGCGCGCATCACATCCGCCAGTTCAGCCGCACACCGACTTCGCGCGGCGGGCTGTAGACGGAGACGATGCCGTTCTGGTAGCCCACGGCGTCGTAGCGCCGGTTGGCCAGGTTGCGCACGTAGGCCGTGAGTTCCCACGGGCCCTGCGTGTAGCCGGCCGACATGTCGAGCCGGCCATAGCCGTTGCGGCTGTAGCGGTTGGCCGCGTCGAGGTAGACCTTGCCCGTGCCCGACAGCGTGGCCTGCACGTGCCAGCCCTTGGGCGCGTCGTAGCGCAGGCCGACGTGGCCGTCGATGTCGGGCGCGAACGGGTTGCGGTGGCCGTCGTACACGGCGCTGCCGTCGCGAAAGCGATCGAAGCGCGTGCGGTTCAGCGCCAGGCCGGCGCGCAGCTGCCAGCCCTGGCCGAAGAGGTAGTCGAGCTCGAACTCGGCACCGGTCGCATGCGCCGATGCGGCGTTGGTCACATACACCGTGCCCGGCACCGGCATCTGCTGCACCTGCATGTCGTTCACGCGCATGGCATACACCGAGGCCGCGTAGCGCAGCCGTTGCCCGGCGACGGCGCCCTTGGCGCCGAACTCCAGCGAGCGCACCTTCTCCGGCTGGTAGGCCGCATAGCCCGCGGCCGGCACGAAGACGTTGAAGCCGCCCGCGCGGAAGCCGTCGGACAGGCTCGCATACAGCTGGTGCGTGGGCGCGAGCTGGTACTGCAGCGCGAGCTTGGGCGAGACATGCGTCCAGCCGGCCTTCCGCGCCGCGCTGCCTGCATTGCCTGCATTGCCCGCATTGCCCGCACCGTCGCCAGCCGTGAAGCGCACCGCGTTGCGCTCGACGCGCGCCCCCGCCGACACCGACCACGCGCCGCCCAGCGGCACGTTCCAGTGCGTGAACAGCGCCGACGAATGGCCGTCGAGCGTGGCCGGCGTGAGGCTGCTCACGAGCGGCAGCTTCTGCTCGTTCAGCAGGTCATGGTCGTCGCGGTCGAGGTACACGCCCGCGAGCCACTGCGCGCCGCCGAGCCGGCCTTCGAGCCGCAGCTCCTGCGACAGCGTGCGAAAGCGGTGGTTGCGGCCGATGTGGAGCAGGTCGGCGCTCTGGAAGTCGGTGTCCTGCTGCACGCGGTCGTCGACGTTGTTCTGCGCGGTGATGGAACGCAGGCGCAGCTCATTGCCGAAGTTGTGCGTCACGTCCAGCGACAGGCTGCGCCCGCGCGATCGGTTGAAGCTCGGCGTGCCTGAACGCACCGTGGCACGCTCGGCGCCGGGCGAGCCCCACAGGGCCGCGCCGTCGTCGTAGTCCTGGCTGGCGAAGCGCAGCGTGGCGTCGGTGCGCGCGCTGGGCGTCCAGCGCAGCGCCAGGCGCAGCGCGCGGCGTTCGCGGTCGTCCTCGGTGCGGCCGGTGAGGGTGTTGCGGATGAAGCCGTCCTGGCGCGAGCTCTCGGCCGCGATGCTCGCGTAGAGCGTGTCTTGCATCAGCGGCCGGCTCAGCGAGAAGCGCAGCGCGCGGCGGTCGCGGCTGCCCGCCTCCACGCCCACGGTGGTGCGCGCTTCGTTGCCGGGGCGGCGCGTGTGGATGCCGATGACGCCCGCTTCCGCATTGCGCCCGTACAGCGTCGACTGCGGGCCGCGCAGCACCTCGACGCGGTCGACGTCGAGCAGCGCGTCGTCGAAGCCCTGCGCCATCAGCGTGGGCACGCCGTCGAGCAGCAGCAGCGTGGACGACGAGAAGCTGAAGAAGTTGGCGCTGAGCCCGCGCATCACCGGCGACAGCACGCCGGCCTGGCCGAAGGGCTGGAAGCTCAGGCCGGGCGTGAGCTGCTCCAGCGTCTGCAGGCCGATTGCGCCCTGCGCCTCGAGCGTGTCGCCGTCGAGCACCGACACGCTGGTCGGCACCGCGTCCAGCGGCTGCGCCTGCTTGGTGGCGGTGACGGAGATCGCGGGCAACGCGGGGGCGCTGTCCTGATGCTGCGCGGCGGCCGTGCCGCACAGCGCGCACAACAGCGGGCAAGCCCAGGCCGCGCGCGCCCCGGGAGAGAAAAGCAGTGAAGCCATGTGTGGAAATCGCAAGGAGAAAAAGAGGCTCGAGGCCGTGACGGGAAGCTCGAACAAGCGTATTTCCAAACGAGAATGACTATCATCTGATTCGATTGCATTCCGGGCTGTTTCGTATGCATTCGCTTTCGGCCACCGAGCCACCCCGTTTCACTACCCCCGTTTCACCGAGCCTCGCCATCGCCTTTCACATCGCCGCCACCGA
The DNA here is from genome assembly GCF_900112425.1 of Variovorax sp. OK212. GTDB lineage: Bacteria > Pseudomonadota > Gammaproteobacteria > Burkholderiales > Burkholderiaceae_C > Variovorax. The sequence goes on from NZ_FOLP01000002.1 coordinate 95,436, forward strand.
AGCCCGCACCGCCCCATCCGCCGCGCCGGGCTGGGTGCGCCAGCAACTGCCCGACGCGGTGGGCGACTGCCACGCGGAGCGCCTGCAAATCGACCGCGGCCTGGCCGTGGTGCGCTCGCGCTACCTGCCGCTGCGCGACCTCGCCGAGCACAGCGCGCAGCAGGACGGCACGCGCCGGTTGATCCTCACCTTCGCGCTGCAGGGCGACTCGGGCTACGAGGCCCACGGCGGCGAGCGGCTGGCCTTCAGCGCGGGGTTCACCACCGTCTCGGCCGCGCGCGACAGTGTGGGCGAGCGGCGCTACCATGCCGGCGAAGCGGTCACGCAACTGCGCCTGCTGGTCGACGAAGACACGGTGCTGCGCTACTTCGGCGAGGAAGGCCGCCGCAGGCTGCTGCCCGACACCGGCCTGCGCGAGCTGGCCTTCGGGCGCACCTGCGCCGCGAGCGCCGTGCATGCCGCGGCACTCGGCCGGCGCACCGCGCGGGAGGCACCGAGCCCGCTCGACCTGCACATCCACGCGCTGACCCTGCTGGCCAACGAGATGCGCGCGCTGCAAGCCCCGGCGCCGGCGCCGGCAAGCACCGCCTTCAGCCCGCAGGACATCCGCAAGCTCGAGCAGGCGCGCGACCTCATGCAGGCGCGGATGCAATCGCCGCTGACCGTGGCCTACCTCTGCGCCAGCGTCGGCCTCGGCGAATCGAAGCTGCAGCGCGGCTGCCAGGAACTGTTCGGCGCCAGCCCCTACCGCCTGCTGCTCGAACTGCGCATGCGCCGCGCGCTTGCGCTGCTGGAGGCCGGCAGCCAGGTCGCGCAGGCCGCATGGCAGGTGGGCTACGCGCACCCGGCGAATTTCAGCGCGGCCTTCACCCGGTTCCATGGCCGCACGCCAAAAACGGTGCGGAGCCGCAAGACCTGAAGCACGGGCGGGCTCGCGCCATTTGCTACCCTCGGCGCACCATGTCTCCCAGCTTCGTTCCGGCCGCCGAGGCCGCCACCCCGGCATCGCCAGGCGCCGCCCCCTCTCCCGCTCCTCTTCGTTACCTTGCACTGGCCGGCCCCACGGCCTCCGGCAAGACCGCCGCCGCGCTCGCGCTGGCCCGCCTGCAGCCGGTGGAGATCATTTCGGTCGACTCGGCCCTGGTCTATCGCGGCATGGACATCGGCACCGCCAAGCCCACCGCCGCCGAGCAGGCCGCCGTGCCGCACCACCTGATCGACATCCTCGATGCGCGCGAGAGCTACAGCGCCGCCGCCTTCGTGGCAGACGCCACGCGGCTCGTCGGCGAGATCCGCGCGCGCGGCGCGCTGCCGCTGCTGGTGGGCGGCACCATGCTGTACTTCAAGGCGCTGTTCGACGGCATCGACGCCATGCCCCCGGCCGACGCGGCCGTGCGCGCGCACATCGACGCCGACGCCGCCGCGCACGGCTGGCCCGCCATGCACGCGCGGCTCGCGCAGGTCGACCCGGTGACGGCCGCGCGGCTCGCGCCGCAGGACAGCCAGCGCATCCAGCGCGCGCTCGAGGTGTGGGCCACCAGCGGCAAGCCGCTGTCGAGCTTTCATGCGAGCGACAACAAGACGGCGCGGCCGCTCGAAGGCGGCATGCTGTTCTCGCTGGAGCCGGGCGAGCGCGCCTGGCTGCACGGCCGCATTGCCGAGCGCTTCGACGCGATGCTGACGGCCGGCTTCCTCGACGAGGTGCGCGCGCTGCGTGCGCGCGGCGACCTGTCGACCGACCTGCCCTCGATGCGCTGCGTCGGCTACCGGCAGGCCTGGGAAACGCTGGACGCCTGCGGCGATGCGGCGCCCGGCGCCAAGGCCATGGCCGACCTGCGCGAACGCGGCATCGCGGCCACGCGCCAGCTCGCCAAGCGGCAGGTCACGTGGCTGCGCAGCATGCCGCAGCGCACCGTGATCGCCTGCGACGCGCCCGATGCCGTGCAGACCGCCGTTCACCTCATGGCTCAGGCCACTCAAGCAACCCAAGCCCACCACGCCGGATGACGCTGCGCATAACCAACCTCGGCAAGCACTACGGCGAAGCGCCTGTCTTCGAGAACGTGACGCTCGGCGTCGAGCCCGGCGAGTTCGTCGCCATCGTGGGGGAATCGGGTGTCGGCAAGTCGACCCTGCTCAACTGCATGGCCGGTCTCGACAGCTGGGACCAGGGCACGGTGACGCACGACGGCACCGACATCGGCGCGCTCGGCGGCGAAGCCTGCGCGCTCTGGCGGCGCCGCCATGTCGGCTTCGTGTTCCAGGCCTTCCATGTGCTGCCGCACCTGGACGTGGCGCAGAACGTGGCGCTGCCGCTGATGCTGCTGGGCCGGCAGAACGAAGAAGGCCGCGTGGCGAAGATGCTCGACGCGGTCGGACTGCCCGGCATGGGCGCGCGGCTGCCGCAGACGCTGTCGGGCGGCCAGCTGCAGCGCGTGGCGATTGCGCGTGCGCTGGTGCACCGCCCCGCCCTGCTGCTGGCCGACGAGCCCACGGGCAACCTCGACCCCTCGACCGCCGCGAAGGTGATGGACCTGCTGATCGGCCAGACCCGCGAGCACGGGGCGTCGCTGGTGCTGGTCACGCACTCCGAGAGCGCGGCGGCCCGCGCGGATCGCCTGCTGCACCTGACGGCCGGCGGCATCCGCGCCTGAGCGCGGACCCGTCGGCTCAGTCCGGCATTACGGCGGGGTTACCGCGGGTTTACTGCGGCGCGATCAGCGCGGCGAAGCGCGACAGGTCGACGTTGCCGCCGCTGATCACGATGCCCACGCGCTGGCCTTCGATGGCCTTGGCCGCCGCGATGGCGCCCGCGAACGCGAGGCAGCCGGTGGGCTCCACCACCATCTTCATGCGCTCAGCGAAGAAGCGCATGGCTTCGACGAGCTGCTCGTCGGTCACCGTGAAGATGTCGTCCACGTCACGGCGGATGATGCCGAAGGTGTACTCGCCCAGGTGCTGCGTCTGCGCGCCGTCGGCGATGGTCTTCGGCGTTTCGATGTGCACGATCTTCCCGGTCCGGAACGACTGCTGGCCGTCGTTGCCCGCCTCGGGTTCCACGCCGTAGACCTTGCATTCGGGCGCCAGCGCGCGCGCCGACAGCGCCGAGCCCGACAGCAGACCGCCGCCGCCGAGGCACACGAACAGGTGGTCGAGCGGGCCGGTCTCCTCGATCAGTTCCTTCACCGCCGTGCCCTGGCCCGTGAGCACGTCGGGGTGGTCGTACGGCGGAATCATCGTCATGCCGCGCTCCTGCGCGAGCCGCCTGGTCAGGGCCTCGCGGTCCTCGGTGAAGCGGTCGTACATCACCACTTCGGCGCCGTAGCCCTTGGTGGCGGCCACCTTGGCCGCCGGCGCGTCCTTGGGCATGACGATCACGGCCGGCATCGACAGCAGGCGCGCCGACAGCGCGATGGCCTGCGCATGGTTGCCGGACGAGAACGCGATCACGCCGCCCTTGCGCTGCGTGGCGTCGAACTTAGACAGCGCATTGAACGCACCGCGGAACTTGAACGCGCCCATGCGCTGGAAGTTCTCGCACTTGAAGAAGAACTCCGCGCCCCAGCGCGCGTTGGCGGTGCTGGAGCGCAGCACCGGCGTGCGGTGGGCATGGCCCTCGAGCCGCGCGGCCGCGGCGATGACGTCGTCGTAGGTAGGTAGTTGCATGCGCCGAGCTTAGCGGCGGCCTGCAATTCTTTGCAGTCCCGATGGGTAAAAACCCGGGATACGCGCCGGCCGCAAAGTTCGTACTCTGTATACAGAGTTCAAAGAGAGACCCGCCATGCCCGCCCAGCTCCTCAGCATCGAAGTCGCCCCCGACCTCGTCGACCAGGTCTACCGCGCCCTGCTCGGCGCCATCAGCAGCGGCACGCTCGCGCCGGGCGAGCGCATCACGCAGGAAGACATCGCGCAGCGTCTCTCGGTCTCGCGCCAGCCCGTGCTGCAGGCGCTGCGGCTGCTGAAGAAGGACGGCTTCGTGCTCGACGCGCCCGGCCGCGGCGTGCTGGTGGCGCCGCTGGAGGCCGAGGCGATGCGCAAGGTCTACCAGGTGCGCGGCGCGCTCGACGTGCTGGCCGCGCGGCTGGCGGCGCAGCAGCGCTTTCGCATCGACCCCAAGCTCATCGAACGGGGCCGGCGCGCGGCGCGCGGGCGCAATGTGGAAGCCATGCTCGACGCCGACGTGGCCTTTCACCAGGCCATCTACGAGGCCTCGGGCAACCCGCTGATCGGCCAGAGCGCCGCGCCGCACTGGCGCCACCTGCGCCGCGCGATGGGCGCGGTGCTGCAGGCCGAGCCGCAGCGCGAATCGCTGTGGGACGAGCACGAAGCCATTGCCCAGGCCATTGCCGCCGGCCACGTGGAGCGCGCCGCGCGTCTGAGCGAGGAGCACGTCTCGCAGGCCAGCGAGGCACTGGGCGCGCGGCTCGCGCAGCAACTGGCGCGCGCCGCAACCCCTTCCCCCGGACCCACCCCGCAGACCACCCAGCGAAAAAAAGGAGACAAGGCATGAAGCTGACCCCCGAGCAACGCGCGCAGTTCGAGCGCGACGGATACCTGTTCTTTCCCGGCCATTTCTCGCCCGAGGAAACCAGGGCACTGACCGACGCGGTGCCCGAGCTGTACAGCAAGCGCGAGGCCTTCAACGTGCGCGAGAAAGGCTCCGACGCCGTGCGCACCAACTTCGCCGCGCACCTCATCAGCGAGCCTTTCGCTCGGCTGGCGCGGCACCCGCGCATGGTGGGCCCGGTGAGCGATCTCTTCAAGGAAGAGGTCTACATGCACCAGTTCAAGATCAACGGCAAGATGGCCTTCGAAGGCGAGGTGTGGCAGTGGCACCAGGACTACGGCACCTGGCTCAACGACGACCTGATGCCCACCGAGCGCGCGATGAACGTCGCGATCTTCCTGGACGACGTGACCGAGCACAACGGCCCGCTGATGTTCATTCCGGGCAGCCACCGCAAGGGCGTGGTCGATGCGAAACACGACCTCACCACCACCAGCTACCCGCTGTGGACGGTCGACAACGACCTGATCCGCCAGCTGGTGGAGCGCGCCGGCGGCAAGCAGGGCGGCATCGTCTCGCCCAAGGGGCCGGCCGGCTCGATGATCCTGTTCCACAGCTGCCTGGTGCATGCCTCGGGCAGCAACCTGTCGCCGTTCAACCGCGTGGCGGTGTACCTGAGCCTGTGCGCGGTCAGCAACCACATCCGCCGGCACAAGCGGCCCGAGTACATCGCGCACCGTGACTTCACGCCCATCGAGATGCTGCCCGACGACTGCCTGCTCAAGCCCTACCCGGTCGACGTGCCGTGGAAGAGCGGCCTGCCCGAGAGCGCGCTGCGCACCTCGCTCGCGCTGATCGAACCCGTGGAGGCCTGAACACCATGAGCCTCTATACCCGCCTGCAGCAACGCGCCGCCGAAGGCCGCCCCATCCGCATCGGCCTGATCGGCGCCGGCAAGTTCGGCGCCATGTACCTCGCGCAGATTCCGCGCACGCCCGGCGTGCAGCTGGTGGCCATTGCCGACCTGTCGCCCGACGCGGCCCGCGTCAACCTGGAGCGCGTGGGCTGGCAGCCCGGACGCGCCGCCGCCGGCTCGGTGCAGGAGGCGCTGAAGCACGGCACCACCTGGATCACCGACGACTGGCAGGCCGTGACGCGCGAGCCCTCCATCGACATCGTGGTCGAGTGCACCGGCAACCCCATCGCCGCGGTCGACCATTGCCTGGATGCATTCGCGCACGGCAAGCACGTGGTCAACGTGACGGTGGAGGCCGACGCCTTCTGCGGCCCGCTGCTCGCGCACAAGGCGCGGCAGGCCGGCGTGGTGTATTCGCTGGCCTTCGGCGACCAGCCCGCGCTGATCTGCGACCTGGTCGACTGGGCGCGCACCTGCGGCTTTCCGGTGGTGGCGGCCGGGCGCGGCCACAAGTGGCTGCCGCACTTCACCGAGTCGACGCCCGAGACGGTGTGGGGCAACTACGGCCTCACGCCCGAGCAGGCGAAGCGCGGCGGCCTCAACCCGAAGATGTTCAACAGCTTCCTCGACGGCTCCAAGCCGTCCATCGAAAGCTCGGCCGTGGCCAACGCCACCGGCCTCGGCGTGCCGTCGGACGGCCTGCTCTACCCGCCCGCGAGCGTGGAAGACATTCCCTTCGTCACGCGCCCGAAGAGCGAAGGCGGCGTGCTCGAGCGCAAGGGCATGGTCGAGGTGGTGTCTTCGCTGGAAGCCGACGGCCGCAAGATTCCGTACGACATCCGCATGGGCGTGTGGGTCACGGTGGAGGCCGAGACCGACTACATCAAGAACTGCTTCGAGGAATACAACGCCCACACCGACCCGAGCGGGCGCTACTTCACGCTGTACAAGCGCTGGCACCTGATCGGGCTGGAGGTCGGCATGTCGGTGGCCAGCGTGGCGCTGCGCGGCGAGGCCACCGGCGTGGCCAGCTGCTGGAACGCCGACGTGGTGGCCACCGCCAAGCGCGACCTGGCGGCCGGTGAAATGCTCGACGGCGAAGGCGGCTACACCGTGTGGGGCAAGCTGCTGCCGGCCGAGCGCTCGCTGCGCCTGGGCGGCCTGCCGCTGGGGCTGGCGCACAACGTCAAGCTGGTGCGCCCGGTGAAGAAGGGGCAGAGCCTGAGCTGGGCCGACGTGGCGATCGACACCGCCACCGGCGCCTACAGGCTGCGCCAGGAGATGGAGGCCATGTTCACGCCCGCGGTGCAGGCCCGGGCGGCCTGAGCCGACAGGCCCGTGAACCGGGGCGGCAGGGAAACGGGGCATTGCGCCCGGCCGCCATAAGCGAAAAAATATTCTGCTCGACGCGGCCACCCCGTGTCGAAATGGCCGCCGGCGGGCCGTCATTGTGGTGAGCGATCCTGCTCAGCTTCTTCCCTACCGGAGAGACACCATGCAGTACATGTTGATGTTCTACCAGCCCGCGGCCGAATTCGAGCAACGCGAAGACGCCGCCTCCCAGGCCTACCGCGCCAGCTGGATGGCCTACGCCGACGCCGTGCGCCAGGCGGGCATTTCGCTCGGCGGCCACGGCCTGCTGCCGCCCATGACCGGCACCACGCTGCGCGTGCGCGGCGACAAGCGCCAGGTGCAGGACGGCCCCTTCGCCGACACCAAGGAGCAGCTCGGCGGCTACTTCGTGATCGACGTGGCCGACCTGGACGCGGCGCTCGAATGGGCGGCACGCGCGCCCTGCGCCACCAGCGGCGGGGTCGAGGTGCGCCCCGTGTTCACCGCCACCGCGATGGCATCGGCGGCGTGACGGCCCCGGCGGCGCCTTCCACGGCTGCGGCGGCGGCGGCTGCAGCGGCCGCCGCAGCTTCAGCAGCCGCTGCGCCGGCTTCGTTCAACGTCGCCGAGCGCGCGGCGCGCGAATCCTACGGCCGGCTGCTGGCCATCCTGTCCGCGCGCACGCACGACATCGCCGCCTCGGAAGACGCGCTGGCCGACGCCTTCGCGCGCGCGCTCGACCGCTGGCCCGCCGACGGCGTGCCGCAGCAGCCCGACGCCTGGCTGCTGAGCGTGGCGCGCCATCGCAAGCTCGACGCCTGGCGCCACACCCGCGTGCAGGACAAGGCCACGCAAAGCCTGATGCTGCTGGCCGGCGAGGTCGACGAGGGCACCACCGACGGCGCCGCCGTGCCCGACGAGCGGCTGCGCCTGCTCTTCGTGTGCGCGCACCCGGCCATCGACGCGCCGGCGCGCGCGCCGCTCATGCTGCAGACCGTGCTCGGGCTGGACGCCGCGCGCATGGCCGGCGCCTTCCTGACCTCGCCCTCCACCCTCGGCCAGCGGCTGGTGCGCGCCAAGGCCCGCATCCGCGCGGCCGGCATTCCCTTCGAGTACCCGCAGGCGCGCGACCTGCCGCACCGGCTGCAGGACGTGCTCGACGGCATCTACGCGGCCTACGGCACCGGCTGGGACGACGTGGACGGCGCCGACGCCCTGCCTCGCGGGCTGACCGCGGAGGCCATCGACCTGTGCCGCATCCTGTGCCGGCTGATGCCGCAGGAGCCAGAGCCGCTCGGCCTGCTGGCGCTCATGCTGTTCTGCGACGCGCGCATGGCGGCGCGCCGCAGCGACACCGGCGCCTACGTGCCGCTCGACCAGCAGGACATCACGCGCTGGAACCACCAGTTGCTGGCCGAGGCCGAGCACCACCTGCGGCACGCGTCCACGCTGCAGTCGCTGGGCGCGTACCAGCTGGAGGCCGCCATCCAGTCGGCGCACTGCGAACGCCGCGCGGGCGCGCCGGTGCCGCCCGAGACCATGGTGTCGCTGTACGAAGGCCTGCTGGCGCTGCGCCCGAGCATCGGCGCGCAGGTCAGCCGTGCCTGCGCGCTGGCCAACGCCAGGGGACCGGAGGTCGGACTGCAGGCGCTCGACGCGATTCCCGCCGGCGAGGTGACCAGCTACCAGCCCTTCTGGGCGGCGCGGGCGCACCTGCTCGCGAACGGCGGCGCGCGCGTGGCGGCGCGCCAGGCCTATGCGCGTGCGATCGGGCTCAGCAGCAGCGCGGTGGTGCGGGCGTACCTGCATGCGATGTCGGACCGCCTGTGACCGGCCCTGACCGGCCTTGAACGGCCTTGAACGGCCCCGTGCAGACTATTTCGTGTTGAAGGTGCGCGGAAAGAGCGCCGCCTGCGAGCGGTCGCGCAGCCGGTAGCTCATGGCCGGGCGGCCCAGGCTGCCGGTGACCATGCCGGCCTCTTCCATGAACTCGCCGTCGAGCATGCGCTTGCGGAAAGCGCTCTTGTCGATGTCGCGGCCCAGCACCACTTCGTAGGTGTGCTGCAGCGCCGGCAGCGTGAACGGCTCCTCGAGCAGGAAGGCCGGCAGCGACGTGTATTCGACCTTGCTGCGCAGCCGGGCGATGGCCGCGTCGAGCAGCTCGCCATGGTCGAAGGCCAGCCGCTTGCGCGATGCCGCATCGACCTCGAACCACGCCACTTCGGCCGCGTTCGCGCCGCTGCGCAACTGCATCGCCTGCACCGGAATCAGCGCATAGAAGCAGTGCGTGGCCGACCAGCCGCGCGGGTCGCGCTGCGCCCCGCCCCAGCTGCCGAGCTGCTCGAGGTAGGGCGTGACCACGCCGGTCTTCTCGCGCAGCTTGCGCTGCGCGCAGGCCAGCAGCGTGGCGTCTTCGTCGATGTTCACGAAGCCGCCCGGCAGCGCCCACTTGCCGGGAAACGGCTCGTCGGTGTCGGCGGGCCGCTTCACCAGCAGCACCTGCAGCGCGTCGTCGCGCACGGTGAACATCACCACGTCGACCGTGACCAGCGGGCGCGGAAAGGTCAGGGGCGGGAACCTGGGCGATGGCGTATTCACGGGATGGCTTGACTCCGGATTTATTAGTTGTACTATACAACCCTTGATTAGTTGCACAGGGCAACTTTCATGGAAATCACAAGAACTACAACGAAGGAACAAGAACAAATGAACGACGCTGTCACACCCCTGCCCACCGAACGGCACATCGCGCAGCGCGCGCGCTGGCCGAAAAGCGGGCAACACATCCTGGCCCACCACGACGCGCATTCCGTCGTCGTGTACCAGGCCTATCGCCCCGAGATCGGCGAGTACGCCATTCGCCACGGCCGGCTCGACGGCCCGGCCTTCAGCCTTTCGCGCATGAGCTGGATCAAGCCGAACTTCCTGTGGATGATGTACCGCAGCGGCTGGGGCACCAAGGAAGGCCAGGAGGTCACGCTGGGCCTGCGGCTGCGCCGCGCGTTCTTCGAGCGCGTGGTGCGCGAGGCCGTGCCTTCGACGTTCAACGCGAGCCAGGCCGGCTACCCGAGCCGAGAGGCATGGCAGGAAGCCGTCGGCCGCTCCGAGGTGCGCCTGCAATGGGATCCCGACCACTCGCCGCGCGGCGGCAAGCTGGAGCGCCGCGCGATCCAGCTCGGCCTGCGCGGACGTACCCTCGCAGCCTTCGCGCACGAAGAACTGCTGGAGGTCATCGACATGCGCGCCTTCGTGGACACGCAGCGCCCGCTCGCGCAAGACGATGACCCCGCGCTGCAACTGCCGGTGGAGCATGTGCTCGACATCGGCACCTGAGACTGAACAACAAGGAGAGAGAAAAAATGACGACCGACACACCGAACCAGGCAGCCGCGCCGCGAAGCACCCGCGACCTGCCCGCCTACTTCGCGCAAGGCCACCGCCCCGAGTACCTGCTGTTCTGGGGCCACCAGGCGCCGAAGACCGGCGTGAACAAGAGCTGCTTCAGCCAGTGGTTCGAGGCCGGGTTCAAGGCCGATGGCATCAGGTACCGCACGGCCGAGCACTTCATGATGGCCGGCAAGGCGCGCCTGTTCGGCGACGAGGCAACCTGCGAGCGCATCCTCGCGGCCCGCACGCCCGGCGAGGCCAAGAAGCTGGGCCGCGAGATCCGCGGCTTCGACGAGACGGCCTGGGTGGCCGCGCGCCTGGACATCGTGACGCGGGGCAACGTCGAGAAGTTCGCGCAGAACCCGGCGCTCGGCGCGTTCCTGCTCGGCACTGGCCACCAGGTGCTGGTGGAGGCCAGCCCGGTCGACGCGATCTGGGGCATCGGCCTGGCCGCCACCGACCCCGCCGCGCAAGACCCGCGCGAATGGAAGGGCCTGAACCTGCTGGGCTTTGCACTCATGGCCGCGCGCGATGCGCTGAGGCAGCCGCGATGACCGGCACCGATCGCTACCGCGGCTGCCTGCTGGGCCTGGCCTGCGGCGATGCCGTGGGCACCACGGTCGAGTTCCGCCCGCGCGGCAGCTTCGCGCCCGTGACCGGCATGCAGGGCGGCGGCCCCTTCGGGTTGATCGCGGGCGAATGGACCGACGACACCTCGATGGCGTTGTGCCTCGCGGCCAGCCTGCTGCACTGCAAGGGCTTCGACGCGGTCGACCAGATGAACCGCTACTGCAACTGGCGCAGCGTGGGCTACATGAGCAGCACGGGGAACTGTTTCGACATCGGCCTGACGGTGTCGGGCGCCCTCACCCGCTACCTTGCGTCGGGCGATCCGTTCGCGGGCGACCCCGACCCGCGCACCGCCGGCAACGGCGCGCTGATGCGGCTCGCGCCCGTGCCGATGTTCTACGCGGCCAGCGCGCAAGCCACCTGGCAGCAGGCCGGCGAGAGCACGCGCACGACGCACGGCGCGCTCGAAGCCATCGGGTGCTCGCAGCTCTTTGCGCTGCAGTTGCGCGCGGCATTGCACGGCGAAGGCAAGGCGGTGATTCTTTCGACGGCGCCGCTGGCCCCGTTGAGCGACAAGGTCGCCGCGCTGGCGCGTGGCGACTACGCCGCGAAACCGGTCGCGCAGATCAAGGGCTCGGGCTACTGCGTCGAGTCGCTCGAAGCGGCGCTCTGGTGCTTCGCGCACACCGGTTCGTTCGAAGAAGCCGTGCTGGCCGCCACCAACCTGGGCGACGACGCCGACACCACCGCGGCCATCTGCGGACAGCTCGCGGGCGCCTTCTACGGCGCGGACGCCATTCCGCGGGACTGGCGCGACAAGCTGGTGATGCGCGGCGACATCGAGCAGATGGCCGACCAGCTGCTGGCGCTCGCAGGCTGAGCCCGGGCCTCTACTCCTGCTGCACGGACGTGGCTTCGCCCGTGCGCCGCGCCTCGAGCTGGCTGCCGCCCTGCGCCAGCGTGACGCCGACCACCGCATTGCGCTCGTCGCGCCGGAACACCAGCTGCGCGCCGATGGCCGTCACGGCGAAGCGGTCGGTGCCCGTGGGCGTGAGCGCGTTGTAGCCGCGCCCCGTCTCGCGCACCAGCAGCTTGCCGCCGCGCACCGTGAACACCAGCGCCTTGGTCTTGCTCATGCGGAACTCGCCCTTGTAGTCGTCCAGCCGCGCGGGATCGATCGGCACCTCGACGCTCGACACCGGGTAGCGGCTCTTGCCGATGGCCAGCATCACCGGCTGCATCGGCGCGCGCGCGTTGCTGCTGAGCACGACCAGCGCCTCGCCGGTGTCTGGCGCCAGCAGCCACAGCGTGCGGTAGCCCTCGGTGAGGCCCGCGTGCCAGTAGGTGCGGCGCCCGCCCTCGGGTCCGCGCACCATCACCGCGTAGCCGATCTCGGCGCCCTCGTAGCGCGCCAGCGGTGTGAGCATGCGCGCCGCCGCCGGGCCCAGCGGGCCGCCGGCGCCCGCGAGGATGGCGCGGCTGAAGATCATCATGTCGGCGGCCGTGGAGCGCAGCGCGCTGGCCGGCGCATAGGCCTGCATGTCGAACAGCGGCTGGCGGCGGTCGCCGGCAAAGGCCGGGGCCATGCGCGAGGCCTTGTCGCCGAGCGGGATCACGGTGTCGTTCATGCCCAGCGGCTCGGTGATGCGCGCGCGCACCAGTTCGCCCCACGAGGTCTTGTAGTGCTCCGCCAGCAACTGCCCGAGCAGCGCCATGCCGAAGTTGCTGTATGCCGCCTCGCACGGCGGCGCGGCGGCCGTGAGCCTGATGCGCGCCAGCGCCGCCCAGAACATCGGCCTGTCGAAGCTGCGGAACTGTTCGGCCAGCGGCGCGCCGCCCGTGACGCCGTCGGCCATCACGGGCATGCAGCCGGTGTGCGTGACCAGCTGGCGCAGCGTGACCGAAGCCACGGCCGGCGCGAGCCCTTCCACCTTGCCGTCGGCCTTGCCCTCGAGCAGCTTGCCGACCGTGTCGTCGAGCTTCAGGTCGCCGCGCTCCACCGCCTGCGCGAGCAGCAGGCCGGTGAACACCTTGGTGACCGAGCCGATCTCGAACATCGGCTGCTCGGCGCTGTTGGCCGCGATCGGGCGCGGCGTGGACGGCGGCTCGGGGTTGTAGGCCGCACCGTAGGCCGCCTGCCCGTTGCGCAGCGTGCCGACCACCAGCGTGCCGCGCTCGGCGCCGAGCGCGGCCTTGGCCAGCACCGCGGGTTCGCTGGCCAGAGACAGTGCGGACGGCACGGACAACGGCGGTGCAGATTGAAGCTGCGCCGCCGCATGGCCGGCCAGCAACGGCGCGAGCAGCCAGGCCGCGAAGCAGCGGCGGTACAGGTCGGAGGGCAACAGCCGCATCGTCGGATTCCTCTGGCGTCGTCGAAGATCGGGGATCGAAAGAGGCGCCATGGTGCCACGCCTGTGTAACCTTTCTTGCGCCGCCACAATCGGGTGATGCGCGCATTGCTCACCACCTTCTCCTGGCAGGAACTCCGCCACCACCCCTGGCGCAACGCGGCCGCCGTGCTGGCCGTGATGCTGGGCGTGGCGCTGGCGTTCTCGGTGCAGCTGATCAACGCCTCCGCGCTCGACGAGTTCTCCAGCGCCGTGCGCTCGGTGAACGGACAGCCCGACCTGGAAGTGCGCGCCGTGCAGGGCGGCTTCGACGAGGCCGTGTTCGCCCGGCTCGCGCGGCACCCGCAGGTGACGCTCGCCAGTCCCGTGGTCGAGTTCCAGGGCCTGGCGCTGGCCGGCGAGCAGCAGGTGCCGATGCGCGTGATCGGCATCGACGCGCTCGTGCTGCCGACCATCGCGCCCGCGCTGATGCCGCAGCCCGCGGCCGGCGCCGACCGCTTCGCGCTGTTCGCGCCGGGCCAGGTGTTCCTCAACGCCGCCGCGCGCAGCGCGCTCGGCCTGCCCGCGCAGGCACCCGCCGGCACGCGCGAGACGGTGCAGCTGCGCAGCGGCGACGCATGGCAGAAGCTCACCGTGGCCGGCCACGTCGCCGCCAGCGGCACGGCCCTCGCGGTGATGGACATCGCCGCCGCGCAAGACCTCTTCGGCCAGGGCGGACGCCTGAGCCGCATCGACCTGCGGCTCGCGCCCGGCACCGACCGCGCCACCTTCATGGCCGCGCTGCAGAAGTCGCCCGACTGGCCCGCCGGCGTGCAGTTCGCCGAGCCGGGCGACGCCGCCGAGCGCGTGAGCAACCTCTCGCGCGCCTACCGCGTCAACCTCACGGTGCTGGCGCTGGTGGCGTTGTTCACGGGCGCGTTCCTCGTGTTCTCGGTGCTCGCGCTCAGCGTGGCCAAGCGCGCGCAGCAGTTCGCGCTGCTCGGCGTGCTCGGCCTCACGCCGCGCGAGCGGCTGAAGCTGGTGCTGGCCGAGTCGCTGGTGCTCGGCCTCATCGGCAGCCTCGCCGGCCTCGCGTTGGGCACCGCGCTCGCAGCCTTCGCGCTGAAGGTGCTCGGCGGCGACCTGGGCGGCGGCTACTTCGAAGGCGTCGCGCCCACGCTGCACTGGAGCGCCGGCGCCGCGCTGCTCTACGGCGGCCTGGGCGTGGCCGCCGCGCTGGTCGGCGGCTGGTGGCCCGCGCGCGCGGCGCAGGCGTTGCCCGAAGCGCAGACGCTCAAGGGCCTGGGCGCCGCGCCCACGCAGGGCAACAGCCACTGGCTCGCGCTCGGCCTCATCGCGCTGGGCGCCGTGCTGGCCAACGTGCCTGCCATCGGCGGCATTCCGGTGGCGGCGTACCTGTCGGTGGCCTGCCTGCTGGTGGGTGGCATCACCGCCCTGCCCTGGCTCATCGCGCTGCTGTACGACCGCATCGCGCCGCTGTTCGCGCAGCGCGTGCTGCCCATGCTGGCCGTGGAGCGCGCGCGGCGCATGCGCGGCACCGCGGCCGTGGCGGTCAGCGGCGTGGTCGCCAGCCTGAGCCTGGCCGTCGCGCTCACGGTGATGGTCGCGAGCTTCCGCGACTCCGTGACGCAATGGCTCGACGTGGTGCTGCCCGCCGACCTGTACGTGCGCGCCACCTCGGGCGGGCGCGGCAGCAACACCGGCAACAGCAGCAGCACCGACACCGCCACCTTCGCGCCGGCCTTCGTGCAGTCGCTGGCGCAGTTGCCCGGCGTGGCACGCACGGGCACGCTGCGCACCCAGTCGCTGCAGCTCGACGCCACGCGGCCCGCCGTGGCGCTCATTGCGCGCAGCCTCGAGGGTGGCGCCACCCAGTCGCTGCCGCTGGTGGGCACGGCCGTGCCGGTGCCCGAGGGCCAGATCGGCATCTACGTGAGCGAGCCGATGGTCGAGCTGTACGGCGCCGAGCCCGGCACCGTGTTCGCGCCGCTGTCGGACGCGATGGGCCTCGCGACCGCGTCGAAGACGCCGCAGACCTTCTTCGTGGCCGGCGTGTGGCGCGACTATGCGCGGCAGTTCGGTGCCATCACGATGGACGCGCGCGACTACGAGCGCATCACCGGCGAGCGCAACGTGAGCGACGTCGCGCTGTGGCTCGCGCCCGGCGCCGCCGAAGGCGAGGTGCAGGCCGCCGTGCGCGCGCTGGCGGCGCGGCAGGGCGGCGGCTCCGCGGAGTCGGTGGAGATCGCGTCCGTCGGCCAGATCCGCGTGACCTCGCTGCGCATCTTCGACCGCAGCTTCGCCGTGACCTACTGGCTGCAGGCCGTGGCCATCGCCATCGGCCTGTTCGGCATTGCCGCGAGCTTCAGCGCGCAGGTGCTGGCAAGGCGCAAGGAGTTCGGTCTGCTCGCGCACCTGGGCTTCACGCGCCGGCAGGTGCTCGCGGTGGTCGCGGGCGAAGGCGCGGCGTGGACCGCCATCGGCGCTGTCGCCGGGTTGGGACTCGGGCTGGCTGTGTCCGTGGTGCTTGTGAAGGTCGTGAACCCGCAGAGCTTCCACTGGAGCATGGACTTGCTGGTGCCGTGGGAGCGGTTGCTGGGGTTGTGTGCGGCCGTGGTTGCGGCGGGAACAGTGACCGCATGGATGGCAGGCAGGGCTGCCGCTGGAAAAGATGCGGTGCTGGCAGTAAAGGAAGACTGGTAGGCCCACAAGGCAGCCAGGCACCGAAGGCGCAAAGCGCTGCCAGTGCCCACTGGCCGAGCGAAGCAAAGGCCCGACCGGTCCCCAAGCCCTTCTGGCTGCGCCGAGTGCGAAGCGAGTTTGGGTGGGCCCCCGCGAAACGTGAGCACCGCAGCTTGCCCGCAGCGACGCGGAGGGACGCAGACAGCAGGGTCGCCTTTCTTTCGCCCCTACTTTTCTTTGGCGAAGCAAAGAAAAGCAGGCAGCCTGCCGGGGCGAGACCCGGCCCCGGAAACCAAACAAGGCCATGGCTCCCACAACACACGACTTGTAGACTTCCCCCATGCAGCAGCCCTCACCGCACCTCAACTCGACCACCAGCGCCAACTGGCTCGACACCGCCATCCGCCGCATCGAGGCCGACTACCAGCGCAGCGCAGACACCCACCTCATCCCCCTCCCGCTCCCTTCCCTCGCAGCGCAGGGCATCGACCTGTACCTGAAAGACGAGTCCACGCACCCCACAGGCAGCCTCAAGCACCGGCTCGCGCGTTCGCTCTTTCTCTATGCGCTGTGCAACGGCTGGGTCCGCGAAGGCACCACCATCGTCGAAGCATCGAGCGGCTCGACCGCAGTGAGCGAGGCCTACTTCGCCCGCCTCCTGGGCCTCCCCTTCATCGCCGTGATGCCCCGTACCACGTCTCCCGAGAAGGTTGCGCAGATCGCCTTCTACGGCGCGAGCTGCCACTTCGTCGACCACGCCGCCCAGGTCTACGAAGAAGCCCGCGCGCTGGCCGAGCGCACCGGCGGCCACTACATGGACCAGTTCACCTACGCCGAACGCGCGACCGACTGGCGTGGCAACAACAACATCGCCGAGAGCATGTTCCAGCAGATGGCGCGCGAGCGCCATCCGGTGCCGAAGTGGATCGTGGTGGGCGCCGGCACCGGCGGCACCAGCGCCACCATCGGGCGCTACCTGCGCTTTCGCTGCCACGACACGCAGGTGTGCGTGGCCGACCCCGAAGGCTCGGTGTTCTCGGCCTACCACCGCACCGGCGACACCACGCTCACCGCCGCAGGCTCGCGCATCGAAGGCATCGGCCGCCCGCGCGTGGAACCGAGCTTCATCCGCACGCTGGTCGACCGGATGATCGAGGTGCCCAACCTCGATTCGGTGGCCGCCATGCATGCGCTGTCGGCGCTGCTGGGACGCAAGGTCGGCCCGTCCACCGGCACCAACTTCGCCGGCATGCTGGCCATTGCGAACGAGATGCGCGCGGCCGGCCAGCAGGGCTCGATCCTGTCGCTGCTGTGCGACGCGGGCGAGCGCTACCTGCCGAGCTACCACGACGCCGCATGGGTGAAGAACGCGTTCGGCGACATCGCCCCCGTGCAGCAGCGCATCGACGCGCTGGTGGCCGCGTGATGTCTCGCCCCCCGCGGCTGTCGCGCCGCGCCCTGCTGCTGGCGGCACTCGCGGCCGGGCCGTTGGCAGCCTGGGCCTTGCCCGAACGCCGGCTCGAGTTCCCGCGCGACTTCGGCAGCCACCCCGACCTGCACACCGAGTGGTGGTACATCACCGGCCACGCGAAGACGCCGGCGGGCCGCGAGTTCGGCTTCCAGGTGACCTTCTTCCGCTCGCGCGTCGAGGCCGCGCTGGGCATGCGCTCGGCTTTCGCCGCCAAGCACCTCGTGTTCGCGCACGCGGCCGTCACCGATCTCGAAGGCCGCGTGCTGCTGCACGACCAGCGCATCGCGCGCGCCGGCTTCGGCGTGGCGGAGGCGAGCGCGAGCGACACCGACGTGCGCATCCGCGACTGGTCGCTGATGCGCGAGAACGGCATCTACGCCGCGCGCATTCCCGCCGGCGAATTCATGCTCGACCTGCGCTTCACGCCGACGCAGCCGGTGCTGCTGCAGGGCAAGGCCGGCCTGTCGCGCAAGGGACCTGAAGAATCGCAGGCAAGCTACTACTACAGCGAACCGCAGCTCAAGGCGCAGGGCAAGCTCACGCTCAAGGGCCAGGCCTTCGACGTCGGTGGCTCCGCCTGGCTCGACCACGAATGGAGCGAGGCGCTGATGCACCCGCAGGCCGTGGGCTGGGACTGGATCGGCATGAACCTCGACGACGGCAGCGCCCTCACCGCCTTCCACCTGCGGCGCAGCGACGGCAGCGCGCTGTGGGGCGGCGGCTCGTTCCGCCCGCGCGACGGCGCGGCGCGCATCTTCGCAAACGACGAGGTGCACTTCGACGCCATCAAGTCCTGGGACAGCCCGCGCACCCAGGCGAAGTACCCGACGCAATGGCGCGTGCGCACGCCCTCGGGCAACTTCGAGGTGCGGGCCCTGCTCGACGACCAGGAGCTCGACAGCCGCGGATCGACCGGCGGCGTGTACTGGGAAGGCCTGAGCGACCTGCTCGACGCGCAGGGGCGCCGCGTGGGGCGCGGCTACCTGGAGATGACGGGCTATGCCGCGCCGCTGAAGTTGTAGTTGCGCGGTGGCTGCTGGCCGCCGTGACCCGGCCCCCGACAACCGATTCCGCGCCAAGGGCGTTGGAACCCATGTTCCCCAAAAAATCACTCGAAAAACCAAGGACCCCCATGAAGATTCGACTTGCCGTGCTGGCCGTGGCCGGCGCCCTTTCCATCCTCGCGAGCCCGCCGGCGGCCAACGCGCAGGTCTCGGTCAACATCAACGTGCCCGGCCTCGTGATGGCCGCGCCGCCGCCGCCGCGCTACGAACCGCTGCCGCCACCGCGCGGGGGCTTCGTCTGGATGCCGGGCCGCTGGGCCTGGGACGGCCGTGCCTATGCATGGCGCCAGGGCGGCTGGCAGCGCGAGCGCGCAGGCTATGTGTACGCGCCGGGCCGCTGGACCGAAGACCGCGGCGGCTGGCGCTGGGCGGAAGGCGACTGGCGCCAGCGCGAGGCCTACCGCGAAGCCCGCCACGAACGCGAGCGTGAACGCGAATGGAACGACCGCGACGACCATCGCCGGCACGACCGCGACCATGGGCGCGGCCATGACCACGGTGACCGCGGTGATCGCGGTGATCGCGGTGATCGCGGTGATCGCGGCCGCGATTTCTGCCCGCCGGGACAGGCGAAGAAAGGCAACTGCTGAACGGCGGAGCGACAAGGAAGAAAGGGAGCCTCGGCTCCCTTTCTTCATGCAGGCCCTGCGCCTTGCGTTGCGTTGCTCAGGGCGCTACTTCGTGCGCCGCCGGTCGATGAACGCAATGATCTCGCCCATGATCCCCTTGCGGAACGCAAGCACGCAGATCACGAAGATCAGGCCCGTCACCATGGTCACCGACTCGCCCAACGTGTTGAACCAGTCGAGCGTGGTGATGCGCGCGAGCAGGTTGCCCAGTTCGCCGATCTTGTTCTCCAGCAGCACGACCACGGCGGAGCCCACCAGCGGACCCGACAGCGTGCCCAGGCCGCCGACCAGCGTCATCAGGATGACCTGGCCCGAAGCGGTCCAGTGCACGTCGGACAGCGTGGCGAAGCCCAGCACCAGCGTCTTGAGCGAACCCGCGAGGCCCGAGAGCGCGGCGGAGATCACGAAGGCCAGCAGCTTGAAGCGGCTCACGTCGTAGCCCAGCGACAACGCACGCGGCTCGTTCTCCTTGATGCCCTTCAGCACCTGCCCGAACGGCGAGTGGATGGTGCGCACGATCAGCAGGAAGGCCAGTACGACCACCACCAGCGCCACGTAGTACATGGTGAGGTCGTTCGACAGGTCGATGAGGCCGAAGAGCTTGCCGCGCGGCACGCCCTGCAGGCCGTCTTCGCCGCCCGTGAACTTGGCCTGCAGCGCAACGAAGAACATCATCTGCGCGAGCGCCAGCGTGATCATCGCGAAGTAGATGCCCTGGCGGCGGATGGCCAGCACGCCGAAGAGCCAGCCGAGGAAGGCGCCGGTGAGCGTGCCCGCAACCAGGCCCAGTTCGGGCGTGAGGCCCCAGACCTTGATGGCATGCCCCGCAACGTACGCGGAGCCGCCCAGGAAGGCCGCATGCCCGAACGACAGCAGGCCCGTGAAGCCCAGCAGCAGGTTGAAGGCCGCAGCGAACAGTGCGAAGCACATGAGCTTCATCACGAACACCGGGTACGCACCAAAGAACGGCGCCGCCAGCAGCGCGGCCAGCAGCAGTGCGTAGACGACGAGAGAGATCTTTTTCGTGTTCATGCCGCTCGCCTTATTTCTCTTTGCCGAACAGGCCGGCGGGGCGGATGAGCAGCACGATGACCATGATCACGAACACAACCGTTGACGATGCCTCCGGGTAGAAGACCTTGGTGAAACCTTCGATCACGCCCAGGCCCAGCCCGGTGAGGATGGCGCCCATGATCGAGCCCATGCCGCCGATGACGACCACGGCGAACACCACGATGATGAGGTTCTGCCCCATCAGCGGCGACACCTGGATGACGGGCGCGGCCAGCACGCCGGCGAAGGCCGCGAGCGCGCAACCGAAGGCGTAGGTCAGCGTGATCATCAGCGGCACGTTGACGCCGAAGGCCTCCACCAGGCGCGGGTTCTCGGTGCCAGCGCGCAGGTAGGCGCCCAGGCGGGTCTTCTCGATCACGTACCAGGTGGCGAAGCACACCGCCAGCGAAGCCACGACGACCCAGGCGCGGTAGTTGGGCAGCACCATGAAGCCGAGGTCGGTGGCGCTCGACAGCGCGTCGGGCGCGTCGTAGGCCAGGCCCGAGACGCCGTAGACCGAGCGGAACACGCCTTCGATCAGCAGCGTGAGGCCCAGCGTGAGCAGCAGGCCGTAGAGGTGGTCGAGCTTGTAGATCCAGCGCAGCAGCAGGCGCTCGATCAGGATGCCGAAGATGCCGATGACGATGGGCGCCGCGATCAGCATCACCCAGTAGTTGATGCCGAGGTACTCCATGGCCATCCAGGTCAGGATGGCGCCCATCATGAACAGCGCGCCGTGCGCGAAGTTGATGACGTTGAGCAGGCCGAAGATCACCGCCAGCCCGAGGCTCAGGATGGCGTAGAAGGAGCCGTTGACCAGCCCCAGGAGGAGCTGGCTCAACAGGCCGGAAAGGGAAATGTTCATGGGCGTTTCAACGAACCCGGGCGCCGCGATGGCGCCCGCGGAGGGTCACTTCCAGAGGGCGCACCGGCTCTCGGCCTTCGTCGTGTAGACGTCTTCGCCCTTGAGCTTCTGGACCACCTTGTAGTAGTCCCACGGCTGCTTGGACTCGGCCGGCGACTTGACCTGCATCAGGTACATGTCGTGCACGAAGCGGCCGTCCTCGCGCACATAGCCCTTGGCGTAGAAGTCGTCGATCGGCGTCTTCTTGATCTGAGCCATCACCGTGTCGGCGTCGGTGCTCTTGGCGGCCTGCACGGCCTTCAGGTAGGTCATGGTGGCCGAGTAGTCGGCGGCCTGGATGTCGGTGGGCATGCGCTTGGTCTTCTCGAAGAAGCGCTTGCCGAAGGCGCGCGTCTTGTCGTCGAGGTTCCAGTCCCAGCTGGTGGTCAGCAGCAGGCCTTCGGTGTTCTTCAGGCCCAGGCTGTGCACGTCGGTCACGAACACCAGCAGGCCGACCATCTTCATGGTCTTGGAGATGCCGAATTCCTTCGCTGCCTTGATCGCATTCTGCGTGTCGCCGCCCGCATTCGCGAGCGCCAGCACCTGGGCCTTGGAGTTCTGCGCCTGCAGCAGGAACGACGAGAAGTCGGAGGTGTTCAGCGGATGCTTCACGCTGCCCACCACGGTGCCGCCCTTCTCCTTCACGACCTTGGAGGCATCGGCTTCCAGGGCCTGGCCGAAGGCGTAGTCGGCCGTCAGGAAGTACCAGCTCTTGTCGCCGCGTGCGATGACCGCGCTGCCCGTGCCCTTGGCCAGCGCCACGGTGTCGTAGGCGTAGTGCACGGTGTAGGGGCTGCACTGCTCGTTGGTGAGCGCCGAGCTGCCGGCGCCGTTCACGACGAACACGCGCTTCTTCTCCTGCGCCACCTTGGCCATGGCCAGGCCGGTGCCCGAGCTGGTGCCGCCGAACAGCATGGTCAGGCCTTGCGTGTCGATCCACTCGCGCGCCTTGGAGGCGGCGATGTCGGCCTTGTTCTGGTGGTCGGCCTGCAGCAGCTCGATGGGCATGCCGTTGACCTTGCCGCCGAAGTCGTCGATGGCCATCTGGATCGCGAGGGCGCCGTTCTTGCCCTCCACGTCCGCGTAGAGGCTCGACATGTCGGTGATGAAACCGATCTTGACCTTCTCCTGGGCCTGCGCCGCGCCGGCGGCCATGAGGCCCGCGAGGCCGGTCGCGACGAGACAGGCGGAGGCGGTGAGCGTGCGTTTCATGGGATGGTTCTCCTCGTTGACTTCGGTGGTTGTGTCTGCGGCGGCTTCAGCCGTTCATTTCCAGGCGGCGCACTTGGTCTCGGCCTTGGTCGTGAAGACCTGGTCGCCCGGCAGCGTCTTGAGCACCTTCAGGTAGTCCCAGGGCTTCTTCGACTCGGCGGGCGACTTCACCTCGACCAGGTACATGTCGTGGATGAAGCTGCCGTCGGCGCGGATCTGGCCCTTGCCGTAGAAGTCGTCGATCTTCATGCTCTTGAGCTGCGCCATCACCTTGTCGGAGTCGGTGGTCTTGGCGGCGGCCACGGCCTTCAGGTAGGTCATGGTGGCCGAGTAGTCGGCGGCCTGCACGTCGGTGGGCATGCGCTTGGTCTTCTCGAAGAAGCGGTTGGCGAACTTGCGCGACTCGTCGTTCAGGTCCCAGTACCAGCTGGTGGTGTGCAGCAGGCCTTCGGTGTTCTTCAGGCCCAGGCTGTGGATGTCGCTCAGGAACACCAGCAGGCCGGCGGTCTTCATCGTCTTGTTGATGCCGAATTCCCTGGCCGCCTTGATCGCGTTGATGGTGTCGCCACCGGCATTGGCCAGGCCCAGGATCTGCGCCTTCGAGTTCTGCGCCTGCAGCAGGAACGAGGAGAAGTCCGACGCGTTCAGCGGATGGCGCACCGCGCCCACCACGGTGCCGCCCTTCTCCTTCACCACCTTGGTGGTGTCGGCTTCGAGCGCATGGCCGAAGGCGTAGTCGGCGGTCAGGAAGAACCAGCTCTTGCCGCCGCGGTCGACCACCGCGGCGCCCGTGCCCTTGGCCAGCGCCACGGTGTCGTACGCGTAGTGGATGGTGTAGGGGCTGCACTGCTCGTTGGTGAGCACCGAGCTGCCCGCGCCGTTGTTGAAGTACACGCGCTTCTTCTCTTCGGCCACCTTGGCGGTGGCCAGCGCCACGCCCGAATTGGTGCCGCCGAAGACCATCGTCACGCCGGCGGTGTCGATCCATTCGCGGGCCTTGGAGGCGGCGATGTCGGCCTTGTTCTGGTGGTCGGCGGTGAGCAGCTCGATGGGCTGGCCCAGCGCCTTGCCGCCGAAGTCGTCGATGGCCATCTGGATGGCCGTGGCGCCGCCCTTGCCTTCGAGGTCGGCGTACAGGCTCGACAGGTCGGTGACGAAGCCGATCTTCACTTTTTCCTGTGCCTGCGCGGCGCCTGCGCCCAGTGCGAGGATGCCGACGGCGGTGGCGATGAGGCCGAGTTTCTTGTTCATGCTGTTGTCTCCTGAAGGAATCTTTGTGGGATGGGAGGGAGGGTCTTGTGGACGTGCGCTTGTCTCAGACGCCCAGCAGCTCGGTGAGCACGGGCATCTTGGCTTCGAGCTCGGCGGCGCCGAACTTCAGCGCGATGCGGCCGTGCTCCATCACGTAGAAGCGGTCGGCCAGCGGCGCGGCGAAGCGGAAGTTCTGCTCCACCATCACGATGGTGTAGCCCTTGGCGCGCAGCGTGGTGATCATGCGGGCCAGCGCCTGCACGATGACCGGCGCGAGGCCTTCGGAAATCTCGTCGAGCAGCAGCAGCTTGGCGCCCGTGCGCAGGATGCGCGCCACGGCCAGCATCTGCTGCTCGCCGCCCGACAGGCGCGTGCCCTGGCTGTGGCGGCGCTCGGCCAGGTTGGGGAACATGGCGTAGATCTCGTCGACCGACATGCCCGGCCCGGCGCCCTTGAGCTCGGGCGGCAGCAGCAGGTTTTCCTCGCACGAGAGGCTGGCGAAGATGCCGCGCTCTTCGGGGCAATAGCCGATGCCCAGGTGCGCGATGCGGTGCGTCGGCATGCCGATGGTCTCTTTGCCGTTGACCTCGATGCTGCCCTTGCGCGCGCCCGTCAGGCCCATGATGGCGCGCAGCGTGGTGGTGCGGCCCGCGCCGTTGCGCCCCAGCAGCGTGACGACCTCGCCGGGCTGCACGACCATGTCGACGCCGTGCAGCACGTGCGACTCGCCGTACCAGGCTTGCAGGCCCTTGATTTCCAATGCGGCGGTCATCGGGCCTCCTGCCGGGCCGCCCCAAAGGAGGCCCGCGCCCCCTCGGGGGGCAGCGAATACACGAAGTGAGAAGCGTGGGGGCTCATGTCAGTGCGCCCCCTGCAGTTGGCCGTCGGTGGTGCCCATGTAGGCCTCCATGACCTGGGGGTTGCGCGAGACTTCGGCGTACGGGCCTTCGGCCAGCACGGCGCCGCGTTGCAGCACGGTGATGGTGTCGGCGATGGTCGAGACCACGCTCATGTTGTGTTCGACCATCAGGATGGTGCGTCCGGCCGACACGCGCTTGATGAGCTCGGCCACGCGGTGCACGTCCTCATGGCCCATGCCCTGCGTGGGTTCGTCCAGCAGCATCAGCTCGGGCTCCATGGCCAGCGTGGTGGCGATTTCGAGTGCGCGCTTGCGCCCGTAGGGCAGGTTCACGGTCTGCTCGTCGGCAAGGTCTTCCAGCCCCACTTCGGCCAACAGTTCGCGCGCACGCGCGTCCAGCGGCTTGAGCGACTTCTCGCTCTTCCAGAAGTGGTACGAGGTGCCCAGCCGGCGCTGCAGGCCCAGGCGCACGTTCTCCAGCAGCGTGAGGTGCGGGAACACGGCCGAGATCTGGAACGAGCGGATGATGCCGCGCCGCGCAATCTGCGCGGGGCGCTCGCGCGTGATGTCCTGGCCGTTGAAGAGGATCGTGCCGGTGGTCGGCTCGAGGAACTTCGTCAGCAGGTTGAAGCAGGTCGTCTTGCCGGCGCCGTTGGGACCGATGAGTGCGTGGATCGAGCCGCGCACCACCGACAGGTTGACCTTGCTGACCGCGGTGAACCCTTTGAATTCCTTGGTGAGCTGGCGTGTTTCGAGAATGACGTCGCTCATCTCGCGAAGTCGCCCGGGTTCTGAAGAAGAATGTGAGTCATGCGGTCCATCTCGATACGCCACCAGCGGGCGCGGACTGATTGTTGGTGGGCGAGTTGCAATTGCATACTGGGGCAAATGCCTATGCTGCAGTGCAACCTTCACGGCCCCGCCGACGCACGCCGAAGCACGCGTTCGGGCGACTGTCGTCGCAACGACAATGCCGCCGCACACGGCCTGTTCTCGACGGGCGCCCGCCCCCGCGCGCAGCACGACCGATGCCCTCCACGCCCGTGACCATCCGCGACGTGGCCGATGCGGCCGGCGTGTCGATCAGCACCGTGTCGCGCGCGCTGAAGAACCAGCGCGGGCTGTCGGACGCCACGCGGCGCCACGTGCGCCAGGTGGCGCGGAAGATCGGCTACGACGCCGCGCGGCTGCGCAGCGCGAAGGCCGCCCGGCTGGTGTTCATGGTGCACCGCCAGCACAGCCACTTTGCGAGCAACCCGTTCTTCTCCGACGTGCTGCAGGGCGTGGAGGCCGCGTGCCGCGAAGCGGGCCTCGTGCCCACGCTGCTGAGCTGCGGGCCGACCGACCCGATCCGCGAACAGTTGCGGCTGCACGAGCCCGACATGATCCTGGCCGCGGGCTTCTTCGAGACCGAGGTGCTCGACCTGGTGACGGCGCTGGAGCTGCCGGTGGCACTGGTCGACTTCTCGCTGCGCGACCTGCCCGCGGTGAACCCCGACAACGAGACCGGCGGCTTCCTCGCGACGCGGCACCTGCTGGACATCGGCCGGCGCCGCATTGCATACATCGCAGGGCCGCTGGCGCACACCAGCATCCGCGAGCGCGCGCACGGCTACCGGCGCGCGCTGTTCGAAGCCGGCATGCTGGCCGACCCCGAACTCGAAGCGACGGCCACGCCGGGCCTGCCGCACGACGTGGGTGCGGCGCAGGCTATGCAGCAACTGCTGCGGCTGCGCGAGCCGCCCGATGCCGTGTTCGCATGCAACGACGCGGCGGCGCTCGCGGCCATCGGCGCCTGCCACGCGGCCGGACTGCAGGTGCCGCGCGACGTCGCCGTGGTGGGTTTCGACGACATCCGGATGGCTGCAGCCACCCAACCTTCGTTGACGACGCTGCGCGTCGACCGGCAGGCGCTGGGGCGCATGGGTGTCGAGCTGCTGTTGCATGGAACCTCGATGCCGCGGCTCAACACGTTGCCGGTGGAGCTGGTGGTGCGTCAAAGCACGGGCGGCCGCTAGACCGCCTGCCGCGCGCGGCCTGCCTGTTGCGCGCCGCTTGTTGCGCGGCCGACGCCGTGTTCCCTCGGGGAAACCACAAGCCCGCGCGGGTGGGGTGCCTGCCTACACTGGCCTGGCGACCCACGCCCCACCCTGCTTGCCATGCCGAACTTTCGCTCGACCGATTTCCTGACCGACCATATCCTGCACACGCTCGCGTTCTACGAGCCGCGCTGCATCGACGCCTCGGGCGGCTTCTTTCATTTCTTCAAGGACGACGGCACGGTGTACGACCGGCGCACGCGCCACCTGGTGAGCAGCACGCGCTTCGTGTTCAACCACGCCATGGCGCACCGCCGCTTCGGCAACCCGGAACACCTGGCGGCCGTGCGGCACGGGCTGGCCTTTCTTCACCGCGCCCACGCGCAGCCCGAAGGGGGCTACGCCTGGCAGATCGACTGGCACCAGCAGCGCGCCACCGTGCAGGACGGCACCCGCCATTGCTACGGCCTGGCCTTCGTGCTGCTGGCGCACGCGCATGCGCTGATGGCCGGCGTCGAGGAGGCCTATGCGGGCCTCACGCACACCTGGCAGTTGATGGAGCAGCATTTCTGGGAGCCGCTGCACCAGCTGTACGCCGACGAGGCTGCGGCCGGCTGGCAGGTCGGCCCCTACCGCGGGCAGAACGCCAACATGCACGCCTGCGAGGCGATGCTGGCGGCCTTCGAGGCCACGCAGGAAGTGCGCTACCTCGACCGCGCGCTGGCGCTGGCCCAGTCGGTCACCGGCAAGCTGGCCACGCAGGCCGACGGGCTGGTGTGGGAGCACTACGGCGAAGACTGGTCGGTCGACTGGGCCTACAACCGCGGCGACAAGACCAACATCTTCCGGCCCTGGGGATTCCAGACCGGCCACCTGACCGAGTGGGCCAAGCTGCTGCTGCAACTGGAGCGCCAGCTGGCAACCGCCGACCGCACGGCCGACTGGGCCTTGCCGCGCGCGCGCCATTTCTTCGACACCGCCATGTTCCGCGGCTGGGACGCCGACAACGGCGGGCTGGTGTACGGCTTTGCGCCCGACGGCGGCGTGTGCGACGGCGACAAGTACTTCTGGGTGCAGGCCGAGAGCTTCGCGGCGGCCGCGCTGCTCGCGGTGCGCACCGGCGAGGCCAGCTACTGGGACTGGTACGACAGCATCTGGACCTACAGCTGGGCGCACTTCGTCGACCACCGGCACGGCGCGTGGT
The DNA here is from genome assembly GCF_900112425.1 of Variovorax sp. OK212. Lineage (GTDB taxonomy): Bacteria > Pseudomonadota > Gammaproteobacteria > Burkholderiales > Burkholderiaceae_C > Variovorax. The sequence continues at coordinate 122,864 of NZ_FOLP01000002.1, forward strand.
ACCGCATCCTCTCGCCGACGAACGAAAAGCTCAGCGACGAGAAGAGCCCAGCCGGCAAGACCGACTACCACACGATGGGCGCGTGCCACGACGTGCTGCGCGCGCTGGAATCGTGACGCTCCGAATGTGAAAACCCCCGGGTCTTCATGAAGAAGCCCGGGGGTTCGTGGGTCGATCGCTCGGCTTTGGCCGCTCAGTGCGCGCCCGCCGCGGCATCGCCGCCGGCGCCGCCCTTCTGCGGCCTGGCGAACCACACCAGCGGAATCAGCAGCAGGAACAGGATCGCCGACGCATAGAAGATGTCGTTCGTGGCCAGCATGAAGGCCTGCTGGTCGACGATGCGGTTGATCTGCCCCATCACCTGCTCGGTGCTGAAGCCGCTGCCCGTGAGGCCCGAGATCGCGCTGGTGGCCGCGCTGTTGCCCTGGGTCACGCTCTCGGCCAGCTGCGAGTGGTGCAGCGCCGCGCGGTTCTCCCACAGCGTGGTGGTGATCGACGTGCCCATGGCGCCCGCGGTGATCCGCAGGAAGTTCGACAACCCCGAGGCGGCCGGAATGCGGTCGGGCGTGAGGCCCGACAGCGTGATGGTCACCAGCGGAATGAAGAAGAACGCCATTGCCACGCCCTGGATGATCGTCGGGATGATGATCGTCACGAAGTCGGCCTGCGTGTTGAAGTTCGAGCGCATCCACAGCACCAGCGCGAACACCAGGAACGAGAAGGTCGCATAGCGGCGCGGATCGATCTTGGACACCGTGAGCCCCACCACCGGCGAGAAGAAGATCGCCAGCAGCCCCACGGGCGCCATGATCATCCCCGCCTGCGTGGCGGTGTAGCCCATCCACTGCTGCAGCCACAGCGGCAGCAGCACCACGTTGCCGAAGAACAGGCCGTAGGCCACGGCCGTTGCCACGGCGCCCGACCAGAAGTTGCGGCGCTTGAACAGCGACAGGTCGACCACCGGGTGCTTGTCGGTCAGCTCCCAGACCAGGAAGAACGCGAAGCCGACCACCGCCACCACCGCCATCAGGACGATCTGCGGCGAGTGGAACCAGTCGAGCTCCTTGCCCTTGTCGAGCATGAGCTGCATCGAGCCGACCCACAGCACCAGCAGCGCCAGGCCGATGGCGTCGATGGGCACCTTGTGCGTGTTGCTCTCGCGCTTGCGGTACAGCGTCCAGGTGATGGCCGCGGCCACGATGCCCACGGGGATGTTGATGTAGAAGATCCACGGCCACGAGATGTTGTCGGTGATCCAGCCGCCGAGCAGCGGCCCCATCACCGGCGCGACCAGCGTGGTCATCGACCACATCGCCATGGCCAGGCCCGCCTTGGCGCGCGGATAGCTCGACAGCAGCAGCGTCTGCGACAGCGGGATCATCGGCCCCGCGACGAAGCCCTGCAGCGCGCGAAACGCGATCAGCGTGGTCATGTTCGGCGCCAGGCCGCACAGCAGCGAGCTGATCATGAACAGGATCACGCTGGCCATGAACAGGCGCACCTGTCCGAAGCGCTGGGTCATGAAACCCGTGAGCGGCACCGCGATGGCGTTGGCCACCGCGAAGCTGGTGATGACCCAGGTGCCTTGCGTGGTGCTCACGCCCAGGTCACCCGAGATGGCGGGCAGCGACACGTTCGCGATCGACGAATCGAGCACGTTCATGAACGTTGCCGCAGACAGCGCAATCGTGCCCCAGACGCGGGCTGCGCCCTCGAGCGGGGGATGCGCGACGTAAGCAGGAGCGGCGGTGGCCATTGAGCTCGCGCGAACTGTTCAGTGAAAGGGTGCGCCGGCGATCAGCCCGGCTGGCCCTGCACGGCAACCGAGGCGCCGCCGGCCGGGGCCGGGGCCTTCGACGGCGCGTTGGCCGTGGCCGGTGCGCTGCGCCCGAGGTTGGCCGCGACGATGCGGTCCACTTCGGCGTCGGCGCCGCGGTCGAGCTGGCTGTACACGGCGGTCTGCGTCAAGGCGGCGGCGCGCGGCGCGTCGGCCAGCATCTTGCCGCTCTTGGACGAGATGTCGATCTCGGCGTCCATCGACAGGCCGATGCGCAGCGGGTTGGCCTTGAGCTGCTCGGGGTCGAGCGCAATGCGCACGGGCACGCGCTGCACCACCTTGATCCAGTTGCCGGTGGCGTTCTGCGCGGGCAGCAGCGCAAAGGCGCTGCCGGTGCCCACGCCCAGGCCCGCGACCTTGCCGCTGTACTCGACCTTCTTGCCGTACACGTCGGCGGTGAGCTTCACGGGCTGGTCGATGCGGATGTTGCGCAGCTGCACTTCCTTGAAGTTGGCGTCGACCCACAGCTGGTTGAGCGGCACGATCGACATCATCGGCGTGCCGGCCGCGACGCGCTGGCCGAGCTGCACGGTGCGCTTGGCAACATAGCCGTCGACCGGCGCGGGCATGGCGACGCGCTGCGTGGCCAGGTAGGCCTCGCGCACCTTGGCGGCGGCGGCCAGCACGCTCGGGTGCTGCGCCACGCTGGTGCCGTCGGTCAGCGACTGGTTGCTGGCCAGCGCTTCCTTGGCGGCGACCACGCCGGCCTGCGCGGCGGCGAGCTGGCTCTTGGCGGTGTCGAGCTGCGTCTCGGCATGGTTGAGTTCTTCCTTCGACACGGCGCCGTTGCCCGACAGCGCACGGCGGCGCTGCAGGTCGTCCTGCGCCTTGGCGATGTCGCTCTGCGCCTTCACGATGTCCGACTGGCGCAGCGTGACCTGCGCGGCCAGCGAGCCGTTGTTGGCGTACAGGGTGCGCACCTGGCGCACGGCCTGCGCGAGCGCGGCCTCCGACTGCTCCAGCGACACCTTGGCGTCGGCCGGGTCGAGCTGCACCAGCGGCTGGCCGGCCTTCACGAAGTCGGTGTCGTCGGCGTTGATGGCCATCACGGTGCCGCCGATCTGCGGCGTGATCTGGATCACGTTGCCTTGCACGTAGGCGTTGTCGGTGTCCTCGTAGTGGCTGGCGACCAGCCATTCGTAGACGCCCCAGCCGCCGCCGGCGACGATGACCACCGCGGCAAGCGCGGTGAGTGCGCGGCGGCGCTTGCCGTTGCCGGCGGGCGCCTCGGGGGCTGCGGAAGCTGTGGCTGCAGCGGGCGTCGGAGTGTTGTTGTCGCTCATGATGAAGTTCTTTCCGAAGACGAAATGGTCAGTTCAAGCCGGTTCAGTTCACTGCGCCCGGGGCAGCGCCCGACGCCGATGCCGAGGCCGTGTTGCTGGCCGGAGGCTGCCAGCCGCCGCCCAGTGCACGCGCCAGGCCCACCTGCGTGTCGAGCGCGCGCGCGGCGAGGTCGACCGCCAGTCGGCGTTGCGCCAGCACGGAGGTTTCCGCGGTCAGCACGTTGAGGTAGTTGCCCAGGCCCGCGCGGTAGCGCTGCACGGCGATGTCGTAGGCGCCCTCGGCCGCGGTCTGCGCGGCGCGCTGCTCGGCCTGCTGGCGGGCGATGGATTGCGCGCTGGAGAGCTGGTCGGCCGCGTCGCGCACGGCGTCGATCACGGTGGCGTTGTAGCTTTCGATGGCCACGTCGAGGTCGGCCGACTTGCCGCGCAGGTTGGCGCGCAGCTTGCCGCCTTCGAAGATCGGCAGCGTGACGGCCGGGCCCACGCCCCACTGCTCGCTGCCCGACTTCAGCAGCTTGCCGAAGCCCAGGCTCTGGAAGCCGGCGAAGGCCGTGAGGTTCACGTTGGGATAGAACAGCGTCTTGGCGTTCTTCACGTCGCTGGTGGCGGCCTCGACGCGCCAGCGCGCGGCGGCGATGTCGGCGCGGCGGCCCAGCAGGTCGGCCGGAATGTTGGCCTGCAGCGCCATCGGCTTCACGTTGCCTAGCAGCGGCGGCTTGAGCGACTGCGACACGTTGGGCTGGCCCACGAGCGCGTCGAGCGCGTGCTGCTGCAGCGCGATCTGTTCGTTCAGCGCTTCGATCTGCTGGCGTGCCTCGGGCAGGCCGCCTTCGCTCTGGCGCAGTTCGAGGCGGGTGTCCAGGCCGGCGGAGACGCGGTCGCGTACCAGCTTGAGGGTTTCGTCGCGCTGGGCCAGCGTGCGCTGCGCCACGGTGAGCTGGTCGTTCAGGCGCGCCCACTGGAAGTAGCTGCGTGTCACGTTGCTGGCCAGCAGCACGCGGGCCGCGTCGGCATCGGCGGCCGCGGCGTTGGCCGTGCCGATGACGGTGTCGAGCGCGCTGCGGTTCTTGCCGAAGAAATCGAGCTCCCAGCTCGCGCTGAGCTGCAGCAGGCCGATGTTCTGCGTGGAGCCGCCCAGCGGCGCCGGGTAGATGTAGTTGCTGTTGAACTTCTGGCGGTTCAGGTTCAGGTCGCCCTTGACCTGCGGCAGCAGCGCGGCGCCCGCGATTTCGGCCGAGGCCTGCGCGCGCGCGAGGCGGGCCTGCGCGACCTGCAGGTTCGGGTTGCCGGCCACGGCCTGGCCGATCAGCGTGTCGAGTTGGGTGTCGCCGAACGCGGTCCACCATTGGCTGTCGAGCGTGGCGGCGGGTGCGGCGGCGCTGTCGGGCGCGATGCCCAGCGACGAGGCGTCGCGCAGCGAGGCCTGCGAGCCGATGCCGGCCATGTCGGCACAGCCGGCCAGCGCGATCACCAGCAGCGCGGCGGCCACGACGGGTGTGCGACGCAGCGTGCGCACGGCGAAGGAATCAGTCATTTTTATCTCCACGGACCGCAATGGCCTGGGCGTTGTCGAGGATGCGGCGCAAGTAGCCCTTGAGCTGCTCCCATTCCTCGTTGGAAAAACCTGCAAGATGTTCGTTCTGCACGCGGCTCAGCACGTACGGCACTTCCTTGGCGGCGGAGCGGCCTTCGTCGGTGAGCTCGATGTTGACCACGCGGCGGTCTTCGAGCGAGCGCACCCGGCGGCACAGGCCCTTGGCCTCGAGGCGGTCGAGCAGGCGCGTCATGGCGCCGGTGTCGAGCTCGCAGGCGCGGGCCAGTTCGGCCACCGTGGTGGCGGCGCCAACGTGCAATTTGTAGAGGGGCACCCACTGCGGATAGGTCGGGCTGCCAGGCTCGCAGATGCGGCTTTCGATGGACTGGCCCACGGCCGTCACGATGCGGCGCATCAGGTAGCCGATGCTCTCCTCGGCCTGGTAGGTTTCCGGCCGGTAGAAGGCGGCAGGCGCGCGACGCTCGGCGTCGGCTAGCGCAGACGTGGCTTTGGTGGAATTTGCATCGCTCATGGGTCAAATATTAGTTGCCGCGGCAGTTATTGTCAAGGCTGCCTTTGTAGGGGCAAGGGATCGTTAGAATCGCCGGATGGCTTCTAACCCTCCGTCTTCCATGGCCAAGGGCTCGCCCCGGTCGCTGTCGGGCCTGAGCCCTTTTCTCCGCCCCTACCGGGTCCAGATCGTCCTGGCGGCCGTCTTTCTGGTGATGGCGGCGATCACTACGCTGGCTTTCCCTATCGCCTTGCGCAGCCTGATTGACGGAGGCTTGATCAACCCCGACAAGGGCGCGCAGACCATGGCGCTGCGCGAGCACTTCGGCGCCCTCTTCGCGGTGGCGGTGGCGCTGGGCCTTTTCTCAGCGGCGCGCTTCTATACGGTGAGCTGGCTGGGCGAGCGCGTGACGGCCGACATCCGCAATGCGGTCTACGGCCACGTTCTGACGCAGAGCCCCGCGTTCTTCGAGACGACCCAGACCGGCGAGGTGCTGTCGCGCCTCACGGCCGACACCACGCTCGTGCAGACCGTCGTCGGCTCGTCCCTGAGCATGGGCCTGCGCAACGCGGTGATGGGCGTGGGCGCGCTGGCGGTGCTGGTGTGGACCAACCCTTACGTGATGGTGCAGGTGCTGGGCATCCTGGTGCTGGTGGTGCTGCCGAGCATGTGGTTCGGCCGCCGCGTGCGCAAGCTGTCGCGCGCCAGCCAGGACCGCGTGGCCGATTCGAGCGCCATCGCCGCCGAAGTGCTGAACGCCATTCCGGTGGTGCAGAGCTACACGGCCGAAGGCCGCGAGGCGACGCGCTTCAACGGCTCGACCGAGAACGCCTTCCGCACCGCCGTGCGGCGCACCAAGGCGCGCTCGGTGCTGGTGGCGTTCATCATCATCGCGACCTCAGCGGCGCTGCTCTGGGGCCTGTACCAGGGCACGCAGGCGGTGCTGCGCGGCGACATCACGGCCGGTCACCTGGGCCAGACCGTGGTCTACGTGGCGATCCTGGCGAGCGCGACCGCCGTGCTCGGCGAGGTCTACGGCGACCTGCTGCGCGCCGCCGGCGCAACCGAGCGCCTGATGGAGCTGCTGCACGCGCCCGCGGCCATCGTGTCGCCGGCAAGACCGGCTGTCACGCCCGTCCCCGTGGCGGGCAGCGCCATCCAGTTCGACGCGGTGACCTTCCACTACCCGTCGCGGCCCGGCACGCCGGCGCTGCGCGATTTCAGCCTGGCCGTCGCGCCCGGCGAGACGGTGGCGCTGGTGGGCTCGAGCGGCGCGGGCAAGAGCACGGTGTTCCAGCTCCTGCTGCGCTACTACGACCCGCAATCGGGCCGCCTCACGCTCGACGGGACGCCGCTCGCCTCGCTCGCCCTGCCCGACCTGCGCACCCGCATCGGCTTGGTGCCGCAGGACGCGGTGATCTTCTCGGCCAGCGCGTTCGAGAACATCCGCTACGGCCGCCCGGAGGCCACGGCCGACGAAGTGCACGCCGCCGCGCGCGCCGCCTTCGCGCACGACTTCCTGCAGGCGCTGCCCGAGGGCTACGACACCTTCCTGGGCGAGCGCGGCACGCGCCTGTCGGGCGGGCAGCGCCAGCGCATCGCGATCGCGCGCGCGATCCTCAAGAACCCGCCGCTGCTGCTGCTCGACGAAGCCACGAGCGCACTTGACGCGGAAAGCGAGCGCATGGTGCAGGCGGCATTGGAATCGGCGATGGAAAACCGCACGACGGTCGTGATCGCCCACCGCCTGGCGACCGTGCAGAAGGCCGACCGCATCGTGGTGCTGGACCACGGCGGCATCGTCGAACAGGGAACGCACGCGACGCTGGTCGCGCAAGGCGGGGTCTACGCGCGCCTGGCGGCGCTGCAGTTCGCAGCCTGAGCGGCTGCGCCGTGCAAGCCGATGGCCGCTGGCCGCTGGCCGATCGCGACGCTTACTGCAGGGTTTCCTTGAGCGCCGCCGGAATCGGCAGCGCCATCACCGCAATGCCTTCGTCGAGCAGCGCTTCCGTCTGCTCGGGCGTGGCCTGGCCGCGGATGCCGCGCTCCTGGGCTTCGCCGTAGTGCATCTTGCGGGCCTCGTCGGCAAAGCGCTCGCCGACGTCCTCGGTCTTCGCCAGCACCTCGCGCACCGCGCGCATCCAGCGGGCTTCGGGCGAGAGTTCGGCGGGAACCTTGGAAGAAGACGGTGAGGACGAAGAAGACGAACCGGACGCAGCCGATTCCTTCGGCGCCTTGGCATTGCCCAGGTTGATGCGCGGTGCGCTCAGCAGCTTGACGATGGCGGTGTCGCCGCAGACCGGGCATTCGACCAGCCCGCCGGCCAACTGGGTGTCGAAGGCCTCGTTGGACGCGAACCAGCCTTCGAAGCCATGGCCGTGCGCGCAGCGGAGATCGAGAACCTTCATGCGCGGATTATCCCGCGCTGCCTTCTGCCGGCACGGGCTGCCAGTCCAGAGCCCATGCGCCCGAAAGGACGTTCTGCAGCCACAGCGTGCAGGTCAGCGTCTTGGCGTCGGTCACGGTGCCGTCGCGGCACCAGCCGGCCAGCTCTTCGGGCGTGGCCGTGAACACGTCGAGAAACTCGCCGTGGTCGAGCTGGCGCTCGCCCAGCGAGAGGCCGCGTGCAAAGTAGATGTGGATGATTTCGGTGGAGTACGCCACCGCCAGGTGCATCGCACCCGCATGCGCCCATTCGCGCGCGGTGTAGCCCGTTTCCTCGAGCAGCTCACGCCGGCCGCACACGAAAGGGTCTTCGCCCGCATCGAGCTTGCCCGCCGGGAACTCGGTCATCACGTGGCCGATCGGGTAGCGGAACTGGCGCTCCAGCACCACGCGGCCGTCGTCCAGCAGCGGAATGACCACCACGGCACCGGGATGCACCACGTACTCGCGCGTGGCGGTATGGCCGTCGGGCAGGCGAATGGTGTCGCGCTTGGCTTTCAGGAAGTTGCCCTTGACGAGCTCTTCGCTGCTGATCAGCTCTTCGCGCAGATGGGAATCGGTGGTCGAGGAAGTCATGTCGTCAGTGCCTGTGTTTCATCAGGTAGCGCCAGGTGAACCCGGGAAAGGCCAGCACGATGAACAGCGTGCCGGTCACCGCATAGAACTCCCAGCCCTGCGAAGCGATCTGCCCTGCCCTGCGCTCGAACAGCAGCCCGACCGCGCCCGACAGAAAGTACAAGACCACCAGCTCGGCGAGCCGCACCGCGAGCGACTTGGGCTTTGTCGCCAGCGGCACGACGCCGAACAGGCGGTCGTTGAAGAAAGGCAGGTTGGCGGCCACCAGGGCCACCAGCAGCACGACCCAGACCGACGCGGTTTGCGACACCGTGAATGACGGAACGGAACGGGCCGGGGCCGCGTCAGTGGGCCAGGGTCGCCACGATCGCGTCGTAGCAAAGGGTCATCAGGCCGCCGGGCAGGATGCCCAGGATCAGGATCAGCGCGCCGTTGATCGTGAGCACGGTGCGCACGTCGCGCGGTGCCGACACGGTGGTGGCCGTGACGGGCGCGTCGAAGTACATGACCTTGACCACGCGCAGGTAGTAGAAGGCGCCGATCAGCGACATGATCACCGCGAACACGGCCAGAGCGATGTAGATGGCCTGGCCCGAGGCGATCAGTGCCTGCAGCACCGCCAGCTTGGCGTAGAAGCCCACCAGCGGCGGCAGGCCGGCCAGCGAGAACATCGCGATAGCCATCACGCCGGCGTACAGCGGGCTGCGCTGGTTCAGGCCTGCGAGGTCGGTGATCTCTTCGCTTTCGAAGCCTTCGCGCGCCAGCAGCAGGATGATGCCGAAGCTCGCGAGCGTCGTCAGCACGTAGGTCACGATGTAGAACATCGAGGCGCTGTAGGCGTACTGGGCGTTGTAGGTGCCCTGCTGGTCCGAACCCGCCACCAGGCCCAAGAGCATGAAGCCCATCTGCGAAATGGTCGAGTACGCCAGCATCCGCTTCAGGTTGCTCTGCGCAATGGCGGCCAGGTTGCCCACCAGCAGCGAGGCGATGGCCATCACGGCCAGCATCTGCTGCCAGTCGATGGCCAGCGGCTGCAGCGCGTCGACCAGCAGGCGGATGATGATGGCGAAGGCAGCCAGTTCAGGCGCGGCGCCGATCAGCAGCGTGACCGCGGTCGGTGCGCCCTGGTAGACGTCGGGCACCCACATGTGGAACGGCGCAGCGCCCACCTTGAATGCCAGGCCGGCCACGATGAACACCAGGCCGAACACCAGCACCTGGTGGTTCACCTTGCCGCTGGCGATGGTCTTGAACACTTCGTTGACGTCCAGCGAACCGGTCGCGCCGTACATCATCGACAGGCCGTACAGCAGGAAGCCGCTGGCCATGGCGCCGAGCACGAAGTACTTCATGGCGGCTTCGCTGGCCACCGCGTTGTCGCGGCGCAGCGCCACCAGCGCGTAGCTCGACAGCGTGAGCAGTTCCAGGCCCAGGTAGATCAGCAGGAAGTTGCTGCCCGAGATCATCACGAACATGCCCAGCAGCGCGAACATGCTGATGGTGAACATCTCGCCGCCGCGCAGCATCTCGCGGTCGGCCGCATAGGGACGGCCGTAGACCAGCGTGACCATCAAGGCGACGGTGGCGAAGCACTTGAGCCAGTTGCCCATCGGGTCGCTGACCACCATGCCGCCGAAACCGTAGATCGTCTTGGCATCGAGGGCCTGCAGGCCCGAAAGCACGGCCACCACGGCGAGCGTGAGCAGCGTGAGCACGTAGGTGCGCGTGCGGCGCGGGCTCGTGGTGGACAGGTCGACCAGCGCAATGATGCAGGTCATGACCAGCAGCACGATTTCCGGGTAGATCGTGACCCAGCTGAGTTTGTCAATCATCTCGTTCTCTTCTTCAGCGTGGCATCAGGAGGGCAGCTTCGACACTGCCACATGGCGCAGGAGCTCGGTCACCGAGGCGTCCATGGCATCGGTGAAGGGCTTCGGATACAGGCCCATCCACAGCACGGCGATGGCCAGCAGCGCCAGCATCAGGAATTCGCGGGCGTTGATGTCCTTGAGTTCCTTGACGTGGTCGTTGCCGACCGGGCCCAGGTACACGCGCTTGTACATCCACAGGGTGTAGGCCGCGCCGAAGATCAGCGCGGTGGCAGCGCCCAGGCCGACCCAGAAGTTGGCCTTCACGGCGCCCAGGATCACCATCCACTCGCCCACGAAACCGGCGGTGCCCGGCAGGCCGCAATTGGCCATGGCGAACAGCAGCGCGAACGCGGCGAACTTGGGCATGGTGTTTACCACGCCGCCGTAGTCGGCGATCTGGCGCGAGTGCACGCGGTCGTACAGCACGCCGATGCCCAGGAACATGGCGCCCGACACGAAGCCGTGGGCAATCATCTGCACGATGCCGCCGGACACGCCGAGCTCGTTGAAGATGAAGAAGCCCAGCGTCACGAAGCCCATGTGGGCGACCGACGAGTAAGCCACCAGCTTCTTCATGTCCTGCTGCACCAGCGCGACCAGGCCCACGTAGATCACGGCGATCAGCGACAGCGCGATCATGAGCCAGGCCCATTCGTGCGAAGCGTCGGGCGCGATCGGCATCGAGAAGCGCAGGAAACCGTAGGCACCCAGCTTCAGCATGATGGCCGCCAGCACGGCGGAGCCGCCGGTGGGCGCTTCCACGTGCACGTCGGGCAGCCAGGTGTGCACCGGCCACATCGGCACCTTCACCGCGAAGGCCGCAAAAAAGGCGAAGAACAGGAAGGTCTGCGCGGTCGACCCCAGCGGCAGCTTGTGCCAGGCCAGGATGTCGAAGCTGCCGCCCGACTTGTTGTACAGGAAGATCAGCGCCACCAGCATCAGCAGCGAGCCGAGCAAGGTGTACAGGAAGAACTTGAACGCCGCGTAGATCTTGTTCGGGCCGCCCCAGATACCGATGATCAGGTACATCGGGATCAGCGTGGCTTCGAAGAACACGTAGAACAGGATGCCGTCGAGCGCGGAGAACACGCCGATCATGAAACCCGACAGGATCAGGAACGCGCCCATGTACTGGTTCACGCGTTCGGTGATCACTTCCCAGGCCGAGATCACGACGATCACCGTGATGAACGACGTCAGCAGCACCAGCCAGAGCGACATGCCGTCGATTCCGAGGTGGTAGTTGACGTTGAAGCGCGAGATCCAGCTCGTCTTCTCGACGAACTGCATGGCGGCGGTACCGTTCTGGAATCGCGTGAACAGCGGCACCGTGACCAGGAAGCTCACGATGGCACCGACGAGCGCGACCCAGCGTACGCCTCTGGCGTGCTCGTCACGGCCAAACGCCAGCAGCGCGACGCCGAATGCAATCGGCACCCAGATGGCAAGGCTCAACAAACCCATTTTTCTTTTTCTCCAGCGCTTAGGCTCAGCGTTTGAACCAGACGAAATACGTCATGAGGACGAAGATGCCGAGCAGCATCGCGAAGGCGTAGTGATAGATGTAGCCCGACTGCATCCAGCGCACCACACCCGAAATCCGGCCGACCAGTTTCCACGAACCATTCACGATGGCACCGTCGATCACGGCCTGGTCGCCACCCTTCCACAGACCGGTACCGAGCGCACGCGTACCGCGGGCGATGATGTTCTCGTTGATCCAGTCCATGTAGTACTTGTTTTCCAGCAGGCGGTAGATCGGACCGCACGCACGCTTGATCGCCGCCGGCAGCGCCGGGTTGATCATGTACATGTAGTACGACAGCACCACGCCTGCCAGTGCCAGCCAGAACGGCGCGGCCGTCAGGCCGTGGATGGCCATGGCCACCGGGCCGTGGAAGGCTTCTTCCAGTTCCTTCATGGCGTGGTGCTTGGCACCGTCCACGAAGATCGCGTTCTTGAAGAACTCGCCGAACAGCATCGGCTCGATCGTCATGAAGCCGATCACCACCGAGGGAATGGCCAGCAGCACCAGCGGCAGCCAGACCACCATGGGCGACTCGTGCGGCTTGTGGGCGTCGTGACCATGCCCGTGATCGTCATGGCCATGGGCGTCGTGCGCATGGTCGTCGTGGTGGGCGTCGGGGTTCTGGTCGTAGCGTTCCTTGCCGTGGAAGACCAGGAAGTACATGCGGAACGAGTAGAACGCCGTGATGAACACGCCGGCCAGCACCGCGTAGTACGCGAAGTTCGCGCCCCACAGGTGGCTTTCGTGCACCGCTTCGATGATGCTGTCCTTCGAGTAGAAGCCGGCGAAGAACGGCGTGCCGATCAGCGCGAGCGAACCCAGCAGCGAAGTGATCCAGGTGATCGGCATGTACTTGCGCACGCCGCCCATCCAGCGGATGTCCTGGTTGTGGTGCATGCCGATGATGACCGAGCCGGCACCGAGGAACAGCAGCGCCTTGAAGAACGCGTGCGTCATCAGGTGGAACACCGCGACCGAGTAGGCCGAGGCACCGAGCGCCACCGTCATGTAGCCGAGCTGCGAGAGCGTCGAGTACGCGACCACGCGCTTGATGTCGTTCTGGATGATGCCCAGGAAGCCCATGAACAGCGCGGTGATGGCGCCGATCACGAGGATGAAGCTCAGGGCCGTGTCGCTCAGCTCGAACAGCGGCGACATGCGCGCCACCATGAAGATGCCGGCCGTGACCATGGTCGCGGCGTGGATCAGCGCGGAGATGGGCGTCGGGCCTTCCATCGAGTCGGGCAGCCACACGTGCAGCGGGAACTGCGCGCTCTTGCCCATGGCGCCGATGAACAGGCAGATGCAGATCACCGTGATGAGCATCCACTCGGTGCCCGGGAAGGTGATGCCGGCCAGGGTGTTGGCCTTGGCGAAGGCTTCGGTGTAGTTCAGCGTGCCGGCGTAGGCGGCGATCAGGCCGATACCGAGGATGAAGCCGAAGTCGCCCACGCGGTTGACCAGGAAGGCCTTCATGTTCGCGAAGATCGCGGTCGGCTTGTTGAACCAGAAGCCGATCAACAGGTACGACACCAGGCCCACCGCCTCCCAGCCGAAGAACAGCTGGAGCATGTTGTTGCTCATGACGAGCATCAGCATCGAGAACGTGAACAGCGAGATGTACGCGAAGAAACGGTTGTAGCCGTCGTCTTCTTCCATGTAGCCGATGGTGTAGATGTGGACCATCAGCGACACGAAGGTCACGACGCACATCATCATGGCGGTGAGGCCGTCGACCATGAAGCCGACTTCCATCTTCAGGCCGCCGACCACCATCCACTCGTAGAGGGTGGCGTTGAAGCGGGCACCGTCGGCCACCACGCTCTTGAGCGTCATGGCCGAGATGATGAAGGCCACCAGCACGCCCAGGATGGTCAGCGAATGCGTGACCTTGCGCCCGATGTGATTGCCGCCGAATTTGGTGCCGAACAGGCCTGCGACGGCGGCGCCGACCAGGGGTGCCAGCGGCACGGCCAGCAGTGTGGATGCGGAAAGGGTTGCGCTCATGTTGCTGTCAACCCTTGAGCGAGTTGAGTTCGTCCACGTTGATGTTCGACTTGTTGCGGAACAGCAGAACCAGCAGTGCCAGCCCGATGGCCGACTCGGCCGCCGCCACCGTCAGGATGAAGAACACGAAGATCTGTCCGTGCATGTCGCCCAGGAAGTGGGAGAACGCCACGAAGTTCATGTTGACCGCCAGCAGCATCAGCTCGATGGCCATCAGCAGAACGATCAGGTTCTTGCGGTTCAGGAAAATGCCGATCACGGACAGCGCGAAGAGCATCGCGCCGAGCGAAAGAAAGTGTCCGAGCGTGAGCGTCATGCCTTGTTTTCCTTTGCAGCGTCCGCAGCTGCTGCTTCAGCCGCCACGGGTTCGGCCGCACGCGTCACCGGCATCTGCACGATGCGCACGCGGTCACGCGCCTTCACGCGGACCTGGTCGCCCGGGTTGACGTACTTGCTGTCCTTGCGGGTGCGCAGCGTCAGCGCGATGGCGGCCACGATGGCCACGAGCAGGATGACTGCGGCAATTTCCAGCGGGTAGAGATATTCGGAGTACAGCAACTTGCCCAGTTCGAGCGTGTTGGATGCATTGGCCGCCATGGCACCCGTGGCGCGCGGTGCTTCGCCGAGGCGGAAGCCGCCCATGAGCACGGCCGCCATTTCGAGCGCAATGAGCGCACCCACGCCGGCAGCCAGCGGGAAGTGCTTCCAGAAGCCCTCCCGCAAGCCGTCGACGTTGATGTCCAGCATCATCACGACGAACAGGAACAGCACCATCACGGCGCCGACATACACCAGCACCAGCGAGATCGCGAGGAACTCGGCGCGCAGCAGCAACCAGATGGCCGATGCCTGGAAGAAGGCCAGCACCAGGTACAGCGCGGCGTACACGGGGTTGCGGGCGGTGATGACGCGGAACGCTGCGAACAGCAGCACCACGGCAAACAGATAGAACAGACCGGTCTTGACGTCCATTGGAATTCGAATTGGTACGGGGTTCGGGCTGGTCGGAATCAGCGGTACTTGGCGTCAGCCGCCTTGTTCGCTGCTATTTCGTTTTCGTAGCGATCGCCCACGGCAAGGAGCATGTCCTTGGTGAAGTACAGGTCGCCACGCTTCTCGCCGTGGTATTCGAAGATGTGCGTTTCCACGATCGAGTCGACCGGGCAGCTCTCTTCGCAGAAGCCGCAGAAGATGCACTTGGTCAGGTCGATGTCGTAGCGCGTGGTGCGGCGCGAGCCGTCGTCACGCACATCCGATTCGATGGTGATGGCCAGCGCCGGGCAGACGGCTTCGCAGAGCTTGCAGGCAATGCAGCGCTCTTCGCCGTTTTCGTAGCGGCGCAGGGCGTGCAGGCCCCGAAAACGCGGCGACAGCGGCGTCTTCTCTTCGGGGAACTGCACCGTGATCTTGCGGGCGAAGGCGTACTTGCCGGTGATGGCCAGGCCCTTGAACAGCTCGAACAGCATGAAGCTGCTCAGGAAGTCCTTGAGCGAGAACGGCGCGGACGGTGTTGCGGTGTGCGCAGCAGACATGGTGTTGGCGCTTCCTGTTATTTCCAGATGTTGAACGGCGTCTGCATCCAGCCACCGACCACGACCAGCCACACGAGGGTGACGGGAATGAAGATCTTCCAGCCCAGACGCATGATCTGGTCATAGCGAAAGCGCGGGAATGTCGAGCGGACCCACAGGAACATGGTGACCACGCAGAAGGTCTTGGCACCCAGCCAGATCCAGCCCGGAATGAAGCTCAGGAAGTCGAACGGCGGCAGCCATCCACCCAGGAACAGCACGACGGTCAGGATCGAGACGAGCCACATGTTGGCGTACTCGGCCAGGAAGAACATCGCGAAGCTCATGCCCGAGTACTCGATCATGTGGCCGGCCACGATTTCCGACTCGCCTTCCACCACGTCGAACGGGTGGCGGTTTGTTTCGGCGAGACCGGAGATGAAGTACACGACGAAGATCGGCAGCAGCGGCAACCAGTTCCACGACAGGAAGCCGACGCCCAGGTTGGCGAACATGCCCTTGCCCTGAACGTTCACGATTTCGGTCATGTTCAGGCTGCCGGTGACCATCAGCACCACGACGAAGCAGAAGCCCATCGCGATTTCGTAGCTCACCATCTGTGCCGAGGCGCGCAGCGCGCCCAGGAAGGCGTACTTCGAGTTCGAGGCCCAGCCGGCGATGATCACGCCGTACACCTCGAGCGAGGTGATGGCCATCACGAACAGCAGGCCGGCGTTGATGTTGGCCAGCGCCACGTCGGGACCGAAGGGAATCACGGCCCATGCGGCGAGCGCCGGCATGATGGTCATGACCGGGCCGAGCAGGAACAGGCCCTTGTTGGCGACCGTCGGAAGAATGATTTCCTTGGTCATCAGCTTGAGCGCGTCGGCGATCGGCTGCAACAGGCCCAGCGGGCCGGTGCGGTTCGGGCCGATGCGGATCTGCGTGAAGCCGATGGCCTTGCGCTCCCACAGCGTGAGGTAGGCCACGGCCCCCATCAACGGAAGCACGACCACGATGATCTTGATCAGCGTCCAGATCACGGGCCAGACCACGGCGGTCCACCAGCCTGCGGCGACCAGCCCCTGGCCGAAGCCATGAATTGCGTCGATCATGCCAGTGCCTCCTCGGCCCGAGCCGGTGCGGCCGGTGCGCTCGATGCATTGCGTGCATCGGCGGTCAGTTGCAGCGACGGTGCGCGGCGCACGATCGAATCCAGCTGGTAGATGCTGGCGACCACGGGCGCTGCGACAGCACCGTCGGCAGCCACGGCAGCGGCGGAGGTGGCGTTGCTCAGCGCATTCGCCGGCACCGCGCCCTTGTCACCGATGGTGGCCAGCACGTCGGCGGTCGATTCGAACGCGAAGCCCGGCAGGCCCAGCAGGTTGGCGAGCACGCGCAGCACCTTCCACGCCGGACGCGTTTCGCCTTGCGGCTTCACGACGGCATGGAAACCTTGCAGGCGGCCTTCGGCATTGACGAAGGTGCCCGGCGTTTCGGTGAACGGAGCGATCGGGAGCAGCACGTCGCTGAACGCGAGGTTGGCCTTGAAGGGGCTGAGCGTGACGACCATTTGCGCATTGCCGATGACATCGGCAGCGGCGGCGCCAGCGGCCGAGTCGAACACCGGCTCGGTGTTCAGCAGCATCACGGCCTTCAGGCCGGAGCCCGCAGCAAGCATGCGGCCGGCATCGAGGCCGCCGTTCTTGGGGAACGCGCCGACGATCTGCGCGCCCACGGTGTTGGCGGCTTCGGTCAGGTAGCCGACGGTGGCGCCGGTTTGCGCGCCGATCCAGTTCGCCAGGGCCAGCAGGCTGCCGGCCTGGGCGTGGTGGGCGGCGGCATTGCCGAGCAGCACGGCCTTGCGCTCGCCGCTCAGCAGCGAGGCAGCAATGGCCTTGGCGGCATCGCCGGGTGCGTTCTTCGGTGCCAGCGGTGCGGCTACGCCGTTGGTTTCACCAATGGCGGCGGCCACGGCGGCCAGGGCCTCGACCCACTGGTCGGCTTCGACGATGGACGACTGCGCCACATCGATGGCCCAGGCGTCGCGCTCGGCCATCAGGCCGGCCGAGGTGATCACCGACAGCGCGGCGCCCTTGCGCACGGCTTGGCGGATGCGCTGTGCGAACAGCGGATGTTCCTTGCGCAGGTTCGAGCCGACGACCAGCGCGCGCTGCACTTGCGTGAGCGAAGCGATCGAGGTGCCCAGCCAGCGCACGCCTTCGAACGCCGTGAATTCAGCGTTGCGCAGGCGGTAGTCGATGTTGTCGCTGCCGAGTTCACGCGTGAGCATGGCGGCGAGTTGCAGCTCTTCGAGCGTGCTGTGCGGGCTGACCAGCGTGCCGATGCTCTGGGCACCGTGGTCGGCCTTGATCTGGCGCAGGCCGTTGGCGACGTACTCGAGCGCCGTCTGCCAGTCGACCTGCTGCCATTGGCCGCCCTGCTTGAGCATGGGCTGCGTCAGGCGTTCCGGGCCGTTGAGCGCTTCGTACGAGAAGCGGTCGCGGTCGGCGATCCAGCATTCGTTGACGTCTTCGTTCTCCAGCGGCACCACGCGCATCACGCGGTTGTTCTTGACCTGGACGATCAGGTTGGCACCGGTGGAGTCGTGCGGGCTCACCGACTTGCGGCGCGACAGTTCCCAGGTGCGGGCGCTGTAGCGGAACGGCTTGCTCGTGAGCGCGCCGACCGGGCAGATGTCGATCATGTTGCCCGACAGCTCGGAGTCGACCGAGTCGCCGAGGAAGGTCTCGATTTCGGAGTGCTCGCCGCGCTGGGTCATGCCGAGCTCCATCACGCCGGCCACTTCCTGGCCGAAGCGGACGCAGCGCGTGCAATGGATGCAGCGGCTCATCTCTTCCATGCTGATCAGCGGGCCCACGTCCTTGTGGAACACGACGCGCTTTTCCTCTTCGTAACGCGAAGAGGAACCGCCGTAGCCCACGGCCAGGTCCTGCAGCTGGCATTCGCCGCCCTGGTCGCAGATCGGGCAATCCAGCGGGTGGTTGATCAGGAGGAACTCCATGACCGACTGCTGCGCCTTGATGGCCTTCTCGCTCTTGGTGCGAACGATCATGCCTTGCGTGACGGGCGTGGCGCAGGCCGGCATCGGCTTGGGCGCTTTTTCCACGTCCACGAGGCACATGCGGCAGTTGGCCGCGATGCTGAGTTTCTTGTGATAGCAGAAGTGCGGAATGTACGTGCCCGCCTTGTCGGCCGCATGCATGATCATGCTGCCTTCGGTCACGTCGACCTTCTTGCCGTCGAGTTCGATTTCAACCATATGTGTTTTTCTCGCGCTCAGGCCTGGACCGGCGCTTTGGGAACGTAGCCCGGAATCAGGGCTTCGAACTCATGACGGAAGTGCTTGATCATGGCGCGCACCGGCATGGCCGCTGCGTCGCCGAGCGCGCAGATCGTGCGGCCCTGGATGTTGTCTGCCACGGAGTTCAGCAGGTCCATGTCGTTCGCCCTGCCCTGCCCGTTGTGGATGCGCTCCACCACGCGGTAAAGCCAGCCCGTGCCTTCGCGGCACGGCGTGCACTGGCCACAGGACTCGTGCATGTAGAAGTACGACAGGCGCTTGAGCGACTCGACCATCGAACGGCTGTCGTCCATGACGATCACCGCGCCCGAACCGAGCATCGAGCCGGCCTTGGCGATGGAGTCGTAGTCCATGGTGCAGGCCATCATGATGTCGGCCGGCAGCACCGGCGACGACGATCCGCCAGGGATCACGGCCTTCAGGGTGCGACCCTTGCGCACGCCACCGCACAGCTCCAGCAGCTTGGAGAACGGCGTGCCCATGGGCACTTCGTAGTTGCCGGGCAACTCGACGTCGCCGCTCACCGAGTAGATCTTGGTGCCGCCGTTGTTCGGCTTGCCGCATTCGAGGTAGGCCGGACCGCCGTTGCGGATGATCCAGGGCACCGCCGCGAAGGTCTCGGTGTTGTTGATGGTGGTCGGCTTGCCGTACAGGCCGAAGCTGGCCGGGAACGGCGGCTTGAAGCGCGGCTGGCCCTTCTTGCCTTCGAGCGACTCGAGCAGCGCGGTTTCTTCGCCGCAGATGTAGGCGCCGAAGCCGTGGGCGGCGTGCAACTGGAAGTTGTACGTGCTGCCCATGATCTTGTCGCCGAGGTAGCCGGCGGCGCGCGCTTCTTCGAGGGCTTCCTCGAAACGGTCGTAGCTCTGGAAGATCTCGCCGTGGATGTAGTTGTAGCCGACGCTGATGCCCATCGCATACGCGGCGATGGCCATGCCTTCGATCACGATGTGCGGGTTGAACTGCAGGATGTCGCGGTCCTTGCACGTGCCGGGTTCGCCTTCGTCCGAATTGCAGACGAGGTACTTCTGGCCCGGGAACTGGCGGGGCATGAAGCTCCACTTCAGGCCGGTCGGGAAACCCGCGCCGCCACGGCCGCGCAGGCCCGAGGCCTTCACTTCGGCAATCACCTGGTCGGGCGTGAGGCCCTCCGTCAGGATCTTGCGCAGCGCCTGGTAGCCGCCGCGCGCTTCGTAGTCGGCCAGGCGCCAGTTGGTGCCGTCGAGGCCCGCATAGATCTGCGGCTCGATGTGGCGGTCATGGAAACAGGTCTGGACGCCCGTTGCCTGGAACTGCTGGAGAACTTGTTCGGGTGACATCACGAAGCCTCCCCCTTGGTGGCGGGCGTGGAACCACGCAGGCCGTCGATGAGCTGGTCGAGCTTTTCGTTGCTCATGAAGCTGCACATGGTGCGGTCGTTGACCAGCATCACGGGCGAATCGGCGCACGCGCCCAGGCATTCGCTCTGCTGCAGCGTGAACACGCCGTCGGCCGTGGTCTCGCCCATCTTGATGCCGAGCTTCTTCTCCAGGTGCACGAGGGCGGTGACGCCGTCACGCAGCTGGCAAGGCAGGTTGGTGCACACGTTGAGCTTGAACTTGCCCACCGGATGCTGGTTGTACATGTTGTAGAAGGTCGTCACTTCGTGCACGGCGATGGGCGCCATGCCGAGGTACTCGGCAATCTCGCGCTCGCGCTGCAGGCTGACGTAGCCCTCGTCCTGCTGGACGATGGCCAGGCAAGCCATCACGGCGGATTGCTTGCCTGCTTCGGGATACTTGGCGGCCTCGCGCGCAAAGCGCTCGAGGATCGCGGGCTCAAGAGGTGCGCAAGGCGCCGAAGGCGCCGTGTCATGGTGGGTCGAGGAAGTCATTCGCTCTTTCTCACCTGTCGATCTCGCCGAACACGATGTCCATCGTGCCGATCACCGCGACAGCGTCGGCGATCATGTGACCGCGCGACATTTCGTCGAGGGCGGCGAGGTGCGGGAAGCCAGGGGCGCGGATCTTCAGGCGGTACGGCTTGTTGGCGCCGTCGCTCACGAGATAGATGCCGAACTCGCCCTTCGGATGCTCGACGGCGGCATACGCTTCGCCTTCGGGCACATGGAAGCCTTCGGTGAAGAGCTTGAAATGGTGGATCAGCTCCTCCATGTTCGCCTTCATCGATTCGCGCGCAGGCGCGGCGACCTTGTGGTTGCTGGTGATGACCGGACCCGGGTTGACACGCAGCCAGGCCGAGCACTGCTGGATGATCTTGTTGGCCTGGCGCATTTCTTCCACGCGCACCAGGTAACGGTCGTAGCAGTCGCCGGTCTTGCCCACGGGCACGTCGAAGTGCATCTGGTCGTAGACGTCGTAGGGCTGCTTCTTGCGCAGATCCCATTCGATGCCCGAGCCACGCAGCATCGGGCCGGTGAAGCCGAGGTTCAGCGCGCGCTCCGGCGTGACCACGCCGATGCCCACGGTGCGCTGCTTCCAGATGCGGTTGTCGGTGAGCAGCGTTTCGTACTCGTCGACCATCTTCGGGAAACGCTTGCAGAAGGCGTCGATGAAGTCGAGCAGCGAGCCTTGGCGGTCTTCGTTCAGGCGCTCGATGGCCTTCGCGTTCTTGATCTTGCTGACCTTGTACTGCGGCATGGCATCCGGCAGGTCGCGGTAGACGCCGCCCGGACGGAAGTACGCCGCGTGCATGCGCGCGCCGGACACGGCCTCGTACATGTCGAACAGGTCTTCACGCTCGCGGAAGCAGTAGATGAGCATGTTCATCGCACCGCAGTCCAGACCGTGCGCGCCGAGCCACAGCAGGTGGTTCAGCAGGCGGGTGATCTCGGCGAACATCACGCGGATGTACTGCGCGCGGATCGGCACGTCCAGGCCCATCATCCGTTCGATGGCCAAGCAGTACGCGTGCTCGTTGCTCATCATCGACACGTAGTCGAGACGGTCCATGTACGGCAGCGACTGGATGAAGGTGCGCGATTCGGCAAGCTTCTCGGTCGCGCGGTGCAGCAGGCCGATGTGGGGGTCGGCGCGCTGGATCACTTCGCCGTCCAGCTCGAGCACCAGGCGCAGCACGCCGTGTGCCGCAGGATGCTGGGGACCGAAGTTGAGTGTGTAGTTCTTGATTTCGGCCATATCAGTGCAAACCGCCGCCGTAGTTGTCTTCGCGGATCACGCGCGGAGTGATTTCGCGCGGCTCGATCGATACCGGCTGGTAGACCACGCGCTTTTGTTCTTCGTCGTAACGCATCTCGACGTGACCCGACACAGGGAAGTCCTTGCGGAACGGGTGGCCGATGAAGCCGTAGTCGGTCAGGATGCGGCGCAGGTCGTCGTGACCATCGAACACGATGCCGTACAGGTCGAACGCCTCGCGCTCGAACCAGGTGGCGGCATTCCAGACGGGCTGCAGCGAGTCGACCACGGGCAGGTCTTCGCTCGGCGCGAACACCTTCAGGCGCACGCGCTGGTTGAGGCTCACCGACAGCAGGTGGGTGACGACGCAGTAGCGTTCGCCCTGCCACTCGCCTTCGCGGTAGTCGGAGTAGTCCATGCCGCAGAGGTCGATCAGCTGCTCGAAGCGGCAGCCGGGCGCATCGCGCAGCAGCAAGGCGGCTTCGATGTAGTCGGCAGCGCCGACCACCACGGTCACTTCCCCAAGGGCGAGCGTCACGCTCTTGGCCTTGGCACCGAGCGTCTCGGCGATCGTGGCGCGCAGCACCTCCGGAGAAATTGCAAAGTCAGTCATCGTGGGCAATCTCTCAGGCGCGGGCGATGGTGTTGGTGCGGCGAATCTTCTGCTGCAGCTGGATCACGCCATAGAGCAACGCCTCGGCGGTGGGCGGGCAGCCCGGCACGTAGACGTCGACCGGCACGATGCGATCGCAGCCGCGCACCACCGAATAGCTGTAGTGGTAGTAGCCACCGCCGTTCGCGCACGAGCCCATCGAGAGCACCCAGCGCGGCTCGGGCATCTGGTCATAGACCTTGCGCAGAGCGGGCGCCATCTTGTTGCACAGCGTGCCGGCCACGATCATCAGATCGGACTGGCGCGGGCTGGGACGGAACAGCATGCCGAAACGGTCGATGTCGTAGCGGGCGGCGCCCGCGTGCATCATTTCCACCGCACAGCATGCGAGGCCGAACGTCATCGGCCAGAGAGATCCGGTCTTCGCCCAGTTCACGACCGAGTCGTACGTCGTGGTGACGAAACCTTCTTTGAGAACGCCTTCAATGGCCATCGTGTGCTTTCTTTGTCATTCCCAGTCGAGCGCGCCTTTTTTCCACTCGTAGGCGAAGCCCACGACGAGGATGGCGAGGAAGATCATCATGGCCCAGAAGCCGACAGCACCGATCTCCTTGAGCGCAATGGCCCACGGAAAGAGAAAGGCAATTTCGAGATCGAACAGGATGAAGAGAATGGCGACGAGGTAGTAGCGCACATCGAACTTCATGCGCGCATCCTCGAAGGCTTCAAAGCCACACTCGTAGGGAGCGTTCTTTGCGGCGTCGGGCCGGTTGGGGCCGAGAATGTATCCGATGACCTGAGGGGCGACGCCTACGCCGACTCCGACCAAAATGAACAAAAGGACGGGGAGGTAGGAGTCGAGATTCATCGAGAGTTTTTCACCGCTTGCCACCGGCAAGAAGAACCCCTGGATGAGGTTTTCTGCCGATGAGATTTGGTGCGGTCGGCGAGACTCGAACTCGCACAGCTTTCGCCACTACCCCCTCAAGATAGCGTGTCTACCAATTTCACCACGACCGCGGTTTTTACTGTTCAGATGGCATGAGGTACCTGGAAACAGGCATTTGGCTTTCTGAACAGATTTAGAGTTTACCCTGAAATGAAGCTATTTTTCACAGGGTACTCATGAAAACGAGTTGATTACTTGCTCGGGATCTGACCGGCACCCGAAGCAGGTGCGGCAGGAGCCGAAGCACCCGCGCTCGGAGCCGCTGCGCCGGGGATTTCGTTCGATGCGCCAGGGGCCGCAGGCGCAGCAGGCGCGCCCACTGCGGCGCGTTCGAGCAGACTGCCGCCGCCCACAGGACGTGCATGGCTGAAGTAAGCCAGCAGCAGCGTGCATGCAAAGAACACGGCGGCGAGCACTGCGGTGGTGCGCGACAGAAAGTTCGCACTGCCGCTTGCACCGAACAGGCTGCCCGCGCTGCCGCTGCCGAAGGCCGCGCCCATGTCGGCACCCTTGCCGTGCTGGATCAGGATCAGGCCGATCATGGCGAGGGCTGCCAGCATCTGCACGCCGACCAATAGATTGAGGACCAGGTTCATTCGTTCTTACTCCTAAGTGATACAGCCGTTGCGCGTTCAGCGCGCAGCGGCGGAAATGATCTGCAGAAAGTCAGGCGCCTTGAGCGACGCGCCGCCGATGAGGCCGCCGTCGATGTCGGCCTGCGACAGCAGCTCCGCGGCGTTGGCCGCATTCATGCTGCCGCCGTAAAGGATCTTGATGCCCGCGGCATGCTCGCTCGCCGCGTGATGCAGCTGCGCACGCAACACGGCATGCACCGCCTGCGCCTGCTCCGGCGTGGCCGTCTTGCCCGTGCCGATGGCCCAGACAGGCTCGTAGGCCACCACGATCTCGCTGATGCAATGGCCGTTCACGTGAATGACCGCGGCCAGCTGGCGCTTGACGACCTCTTCGGTCTGCCCTGCTTCTCGCTGTGCCAGCGTCTCGCCCACGCAGACGATCGGCGTGATGCCGTTCGCCAGCGCCGCAGCGGTCTTCGCAGCCACCGCGTCGTCGGTCTCGCCGTGGTACTGGCGACGCTCGGAGTGCCCGACGATCGCATAGCGCACGCCGAAGTCCTTCAGCATCGCGGCCGATTGCTCGCCGGTGAACGCACCTTGCGGATGCGCCGAGATGTCCTGCGCGCCAATTGCCAGCGCCGGCGAACCCGCCAGCAGCGACTGCAGTTGCGCAAAGTACGGCGCGGGCGCGCAAAGCGCCACGTCGCAAGCCGCCGGGCTTGCGGCCAGGCCTTGCTGCAGGGCCTTCACCAGCGCCTCGTTGGCAGCCAGGCCGCCATTCATCTTCCAGTTGCCGGCGATCAGTTTCTTGTGGGTTGTCATCGCGTTGTCTTCACCATGTCAGCACGATCTTGCCGATGTGCTGGTTCGATTCCATCAGCGTGTGAGCCTGGGCTGCGCCGCTGGGCTCACCCGTTGATTCACCCGCCGCCGCGAAGGTGCTGTGGATCACGGGCTTGATCGCGCCGCTCTCCAGCAGCGGCCAGACCTTCTCGCGCAGCGCCTTGGCAATGGCCGCCTTGAACGCCACCGGCCGCGGACGCAGCGTCGAGCCGGTGACGGTGAGACGCTTGCGCAGCACGAGGCCCGCATTGATCTCGCTCTTCACCCCGCCCTGCACCGCGATGATCACCAGCCGGCCGTCTTCGGCCAGGCAATCGATCTCGCGCGCCACGTAGTCGCCCGCCACCATGTCGAGCACCACGTCCACGCCCTTGCCGCCCGTGAGCTTCTTCGCCTCTTCGGCGAAGTCGCTCGTGCGGTAGTTGATGGCATGGTCGGCGCCGAGCTTCTTGCAGGCTTCGCACTTCTCGTCGCTGCCGGCCGTGACGATCACGGTGGCACCGAGCGCCTTGGCGATCTGGATCGCCGTGACGCCGATGCCGCTCGAGCCGCCCTGGATGAGCAGCGTCTCGCCCTTTTGCAGGCGGCCGCGCTCGAACACGTTGCTCCACACGGTGAAGAAGGTCTCGGGCAGCGCAGCCGCGTCGACATCGCTCCAGCCCTTGGGCACCGGCAGGCACTGCGCGACAGGCGCCACGCAGAGTTCGGCATAGCCGCCGCCCGCGATGAGCGCGCACACGCGGTCGCCGACCTTGAAGCCGGCCTCGGCCAACGCCGCGGCGTCGCCCGACACGATCTCGCCGGCCACTTCGAGGCCCGGCAGGTCGGACGCACCCGGGGGCACCGGGTAGTTGCCCTTGCGCTGCAGCACGTCGGGGCGATTGACGCCACTTGCCGCGACGCGGATCAGCAGTTCGCCCGCGCCCGCGACCGGGTCGGGACGCTCCGCCACGCGCAGCACCTCAGGGGCGCCGTACGAAGTGATTTCAATGGCTTTCATGGTCTTTCGGCCTCCAACGCCCGCAGATGGGGCGAAGCTTGCTGTTCAAAAGATAGCAACGGCGGCGCATGGCCGCCGTTGCGCCCTTCTTACTCCTGAGGCTCGCGCGGGGCTTGCTGCTGCTCGCCGGCCGGAGCCTGCGGCTGCTCGTTGCGCGGCTGCTGTTGCTGCTCGTTGTTGAAGCGCGGTGCGCGCTCGCCACGGTCACCGCCACGGTCGCCGCGATCACCACCGCGGTCGCCACGGTCACGGCGCTCGCCGCGATCGCCACGGTCTTCACGGGGCGGGCGCTCGCTGTATTCCATGCCGGCCGGACGCTCGGTCAGGGCCTTCATGGACAGCTTGACGCGGCCCTTTTCGTCGGTTTCCAGAACCTTGACCTTCACGATCTGGCCTTCGCTCAGATAGTCGGTCACCTTCTCGACGCGTTCGTGCGCGATCTGGCTGATGTGCAGCAGGCCGTCCTTGCCGGGCAGCAGGTTGATGAGCGCGCCGAAGTCCAGGATCTTGGTGACCGGGCCTTCGTAGACCTTGCCGATTTCGACTTCGGCCGTGATCTGCTCGATGCGGCGCTTGGCGAACTCCGCCTTTTCCGGATCGGTCGAGGCGATGGTGATGGTGCCGTCTTCGTCGATGTTGATCGTCGTGCCGGTTTCTTCCTGCAGGCCACGGATGACCGAGCCGCCCTTGCCGATCACGTCGCGGATCTTCTCGGGGTTGATCTTCAGCGTGGTCAGGCGCGGAGCGAAGCTGGAGACTTCGGCCTTGGCCTCGCCCATGGCTTCCTGCATCTTGCCCAGGATGTGCATGCGCGCTTCCTTGGCTTGCGCCAGTGCGACCTGCATGATTTCCTTGGTGATGCCCTGGATCTTGATGTCCATCTGCAGCGCGGTGATGCCGTTGGTGGTGCCCGCAACCTTGAAGTCCATGTCGCCCAGGTGATCTTCGTCGCCCAGGATGTCGGTCAGCACCGCGAAGCGGTTGTCTTCCTTGATCAGGCCCATGGCGATACCGGCCACGTGCGCCTTCATGGGCACGCCGGCGTCCATCATCGACAGGCAGCCGCCGCAGACCGAAGCCATCGACGAGGAGCCGTTCGACTCGGTGATTTCCGACACCACGCGAACCGTGTACGGGAATTCTTCCTTGTTCGGCAGCACGGCGACGAGCGCGCGCTTGGCCAGGCGGCCGTGGCCGATTTCGCGGCGCTTGGTCGAGCCCATGCGGCCCACTTCGCCGGTGGCAAAGGGAGGCATGTTGTAGTGGAACAGGAAGCGGTCTTCGTACTCGCCGGCCAGCGCGTCGATGCGCTGTGCGTCGCGTTCGGTGCCCAGCGTGGTGATGACCAGCGCCTGCGTCTCACCGCGCGTGAACAGGGCCGAACCGTGGGTGCGGGGCAGCACCGAGTTGCGGATCTCGATGGGGCGCACGGTGCGCGTGTCGCGGCCGTCGATGCGGGGCTCGCCCGACAGGATCTGGCTGCGCACGATCTTCGATTCGATCGAGAACAGCAGGTCGTTGACCTTGCCGGCGTCGAAGGGCTCGCCGCTTTCCTTGAGCGAGGCCATCACGCTGGCGTTGGCTTCGCGCAGGGCTTGCGTACGGGCTTGCTTGCTGCGGATCTGGTACACGGCGCGCAGCTTTTCTTCGGCCAGGCCCTTGACCTTGGCGACGAAGGCTTCGTCTTCGGCGGGCGCTTGCCAGTCCCACACCGGCTTGCCGGCGTCGCGCACGAGTTCGTGGATCGCGTTGATGGCGATGCCGGCTTGTTCATGGCCGAACACCACGCCGCCGAGCATGATTTCTTCGCTCAGCTGCTGGGCTTCGGACTCG
Organism: Variovorax sp. OK212; assembly: GCF_900112425.1. Lineage (GTDB taxonomy): Bacteria > Pseudomonadota > Gammaproteobacteria > Burkholderiales > Burkholderiaceae_C > Variovorax. The sequence goes on from NZ_FOLP01000002.1 coordinate 150,239, forward strand.
ACCATCAGCACGGCGGCTTGCGTGCCGGCGACGACGAGGTCCATCTGCGAATCCTTGCGGGCCGTCTGACCCGGATTCAGCACGTACTGGCCGTTGATGTAGCCCACGCGGGCGGCACCGATGGGGCCGCTGAACGGGATGCCGGAGATCGACAGGGCGGCGCTCACGCCGATCATGGCGGCGATGTCGGCGTCGACTTCGGGGTTGAGCGACACGGTGTGGATGACCACGTGCACTTCGTTCAGGAAGCCTTCGGGGAACAGCGGACGGATCGGACGGTCGATCAGGCGGCTGGTCAGCGTTTCGTGTTCGCTGGGCTTGGCTTCGCGCTTGAAGAAGCTGCCGGGGATCTTGCCCGCGGCGTAGGTCTTCTCGATGTAGTCGACGGTCAGCGGGAAGAAGTCCTGGCCGGGCTTGGCCGACTTGGAGGCGACCACGGTCGCCAGGATCACGGTGCCGTCGATGTCGACCAGCACAGCGCCGTTGGCTTGGCGGGCGACTTCGCCCGTTTCCATGACGACGGTCTTGTCGCCCCATTGGAACGACTTGGTGACTTTGTTGAAGAGGCTCATTTTTGCTCCTGTTTTGATAGCAGACCACACAGGATCTGCAAGGGCCGGAGGCTTCTCAGAACACGATGCCATTCCAGTGAAGATCGCCCGAACTTCATTGGAATGACACAGCTTCGCTCTGTTTGGGCACTCCGAAAAGTGGATCGCGAAGTAAAAAACGCCTGAGCTAGCGGACTAACCCAGGCGTTTTTTCATGCGATTCGAATTACTTGCGCAGACCCAGCTTGGCGATCAGCGCGGTGTAACGTTCAGCGTTCTTGGACTTGAGGTAGTCCAGGAGCTTGCGGCGGCGGCTCACCATGCGCAGCAGACCGCGACGGCCGTGGTGGTCCTTGGCGTGGGTCTTGAAGTGGGGGGTGAGCTCGTTGATGCGGGCGGTCAGCAGTGCGACTTGCACTTCTGGGCTGCCAGTGTCGTTGGCGGCGCGGGCGTTGTCCTTGACGACTTCGGCCTTGATGGAGGCTGCGATCATGATGATTTCCTTGTTCCGGGATATTTGACTTGCGAAAAGAGCTGGAACTGCCCTCTCCGTGCGCCTTGCGGCATGCAAAGCCTCGGGATTATAGCCCGGGCACTTTCACCGGGCTTTCAAGCCGCCCGGAACCCTGCCGTCGAGCGACGCCAGCCCCACCGCGCCGAGCACGCAGGCGGCCCCGGCAAGCTGCGCCAGGCTGATGCTTTCGCCCAGCCAGAGCGCCGCCAGCACCAGCGCCGAGACCGGCAGCACCGCCGTGAAAAGCGCCGCCTCGGCCCCGCGCAACCGCGACGACCCGGCAAACCACAGCACGAAGCCGAGCACCGTCGGCACCAGCGCGTAGTACGCCACCCCGGCCAGCGCCGCCGCCGGCACCGGCTGCTCCCAGGCCCGTTCGAACAGCGCCGGAACCAGCGACAGCAGCAGCCCGAAGGCGGTCATGAGCGCCGACAGCGCCAGGGGACGCACCGGCACCCGCAAGCGCTTGTTGAGCAGGATGAACCCCGCCTCGCAGACCACCGCGGCCAGCACCAGCAGGTTGCCCAGCATCGCCGCGGGGGATTTCGAGTCCCCTGCCGCCGCCGCACCCGTGCCGGGCCAGCTGATGGCCAGCACCCCGGCCGTCGCCAGCACGATGCTTCCGAGCAGGAAGCGGCCTGGCCGCTCGCGCAGCGCGATCACCGCCACCAGCGCCGCAACCGCCGGCAGGGTGCCCGCCACCACGCCCGCGCTGGCGGCCGGCGCCCAGCGCACGCCCAGGATCAGCAGCACCGTGTAGCCCACGCTCCCCAGCCCCGCCTGGCACGCCAGCAGCGCCAGGTCGCGCCGATCGGGCCGCGGCCACGGCGTGCGGGTCAGCCGCAGCAGCAAAAGGAAAACCGGCAGCGCCATCGCAAAGCGCAGCGCCGTCGCCGTGAACGGCGGCAGGCCGCCCGCGATGACCTTGCTGGCCACCACCGTGCTGCCCACCGTGACCATCGCCAGCGCGCACAGCGCCATGCCCTTCAACCGTTCCGACATGCCAGACCTTTCGCTTTCAAGGAAAGGCCGAGCTTCGCGGCCCGGTCGCGCCGCGTATTGAACGAAATTGCAGCCGGGTTCGGGCCCGGGTTCAGGCTCGGCTTCAGCCCTTGGGCTGCGGCTGCTCCGCCAGCCAGCCGCGCAGGCGCTCCACGCCCTTCACCAGCCGCTGCGGGTCCTTCGACGCGAAGCACCAGCGCAGCCAGCCCTGCGCCTCGGGCGCGAAGGCGTTGCCCGGCGCCAGGCCCAGGCCCGCTTCGGCCACCAGCCGCTTGGCCACTTCGAACGAATCGTCGAAGCCCTCGAGCCGGAAGAAGGCATACATGCCGCCCTTGGCCGGCGCCACCTGCACGCCCGGCAACGCGGCCAGCAGCGGCACCAGCGTGTCGCGGCACAGCTTCAGGTGCGCCACCACGCGCGGCGTGATCTCGCCCGTGTGCGCGATGGCGGTGATGGCCGCGCGCTGCGTGAACACGCTGGCGCACGAGGTGTTGAACTCGATCAGCTTGCCGATGCCCTCCACCATCGACGGCGGCAGCACCAGCCAGCCGAGGCGCCAGCCCGTCATGAGGAAGCTCTTCGAGAAACTGTGCGTCACCACGAGCCGGTCGTCGGGCTTCGAGATGTCGAGAAAGCTCGGCGCGCACGCGTTGGGCGTCGGCTCGAAGTACAGGCGCTCGTACACCTCGTCGGCCAGGATCCACGTGCCGGTCTGGCGGCAGTGGTCGAGCACGGCCTGCTGCTCGTCGCGCGTCATGGTCCAGCCCGTGGGGTTGTTGGGCGCGTTGACGATCAGCAGCCTGGTCTTCGACGTGACCGCCGCGCGCAGCGCGCCCAGGTCGAGCGTCCACTGCCCGTTCACCGGCACCAGCGGCAGCGTGCGCACCCGCGCGCCCATGATGGCGGGCTGCGCCGTGAGGTTGGGCCACACCGGCGTCACCGCGACCACTTCGTCGCCCGCGTCGACCAGCGCCTGCACCGCGAGCATCAGCGCGCTCACGCCGCCCGAGGTGACGGCGATGCGTGCCGCGTCGACCGCCGGATGCAACGCGCTGGTGTAGCGCGCGATGGCTTCGCGCAGCTCGGGCAGGCCGAGGTTGTGCGCGTAGAAAGTCTCGCCGCGCTGCAGCGATTCGATGGCCGCCTGGCGGATCACCTCGGGCGTCACTTCGTCGCTCTCGCCGAACCAGAAGGCCAGCACGTCGTCGCGGCCCATGCCGGCATTGGCGACTTCGCGGATCTTCGAGGCTTCGAGGTTGTGGATGGCTTCACGCATGGCTGGGGGTCCTGTTGTTCATCTTCAAGGTCTTTTCATCTTGCACGAAGTGGGCAGCTCGGCGCGCTCCGGGGCAATGGTCTTCACCACGCGAAAACCGTAGCCCGAACCTTCGACGTCGAACTGCACGCCCGGCCTGCCCTTGCGGTCCATCACGCCCACCACCAGCTGCTGCTGGAACTGGTGGTCCGCCGCGCGCATGCGCCCGCGCTGGCCGTACAGGCTCACGTCGGCCTGCTCGAGCGCACGCGCAACCGGCACCGCATCGGCATTGCCCGCGCGTTCGATCGCCTGCACGAGCGCCTCGATCATCAATTGCAGGCGCATGTGCACGTAGTCGTCGGCCGGCTTCGGAAAGCGCGCGCGAAAGGCGCGGTAGAACGCTTCCGACTGCGCCGTCTGCACGTTGGGCAGCCAGTCGGCCACCGCGATCACGCGGCCGATGCCCGCGTCTCCGATGGCCGCCGGCGCGCCCAGCGCATTGCCGTAGAAGGTATAGAAGGTGCCGTTGAAACCCGCTTCGCGCGCGGCCTTCACCAGCAGCGTGAGGTCGTTGCCCCAGTTGCCCGTGACCACCGCCTGCGCGCCGCTCGCGATGATCTTGGTGGCGTAGGGCGCGAAGTCCTTCACCTTGCCCATCGGATGCAACTCGTCGCCCACGATCTGCACGTCGGGCCGCTGCGCGCCGAGCTGCCGGCGCGACTCGCGCAGCACCGCCTGGCCGAAGCTGTAGTCCTGCCCGATGAGGTACACGCGCTTGAGTGAAGCGTCGTCCTTCACCGCGTCCATCAGCGCGGCCACGCGCATGTCGGCATGCGCGTCGAAGCGGAAGTGCCAGAAGCTGCAGCGCTCGTTGGTCAGCGCCGGGTCGACCGCCGCGTAGTTGAGAAAGATCATGCGACGCGACGGGTCGCGTTCGTTGTTCTTGTCGATGGCATCGACCAGCGCCGCGGCGGTGGCCGACGAGTTGCCCTGCAGCACGATGCGCGCGCCGTCGTCCATTGCGGCGCGCAATGCGGAGAGCGCCTCTTCGTTCTGGCCCTTGCTGTCGTAGCGGTCGAGTTGCAGCGGCCTGGCACCACCCGGCACACCCGGCAGCTTCACGCCGCCGCGCGCATTCACGCGCTCCACCGCCCACAGCAGGTTGCGGAAGACGGCCTCGCCGGTGTTCGCAAAGGGGCCGCTCAAGCTTTCGATGAGGGCCAGCCGGATGGGCGCGGAAGGCGCTGCAGGTACCGAAGAAGTGGCTTGCGCCAGCGCGGCGAAGGGGCGCGCGCATAGCGCCAGCGCCGCGAATTTCAAGGCCTCGCGACGCCAAATAAAGGGGGGATTCATTGTCTTGAAACGCGTGCCGGCGCGCCTAGATGAGGTCTCAAGCGGCACTCACGATTGAACGGCCGCGCAGTGTAAGGGACACACATTCCTTGTCCCCATTGTGTTGATTCAGGAGTTCTTCATCATGTTTTTCGCCCCCAACGTTCGCACCGCCCGCTTCGCTCCCCGCGCCTATGACCGCGCCTTCGAACGCTTCGCCAGCGAGGCCTTCGCCGGTGCCCGCCGTTCGCCGCTCGTGGAGCAGGACGACAAGAGCTGGACCCTCTCGCTCGACGTGCCGGGTTTCGCGCGTGAAGACCTCGCCATCGGCATCGAAGGCGCCGTGGTGCGCATCGACAGCAAGGCCGAAGCCAAGCGCCAGTTCAAGGCCGCGTACGAGCTGCCGCTGGACATCGACGTGGCCACCAGCGAGGCCAGGCTCGAGAACGGCGTGCTCACGCTGAAGCTCGGAAAGCGGGTGCCGGTGAGCCAGGCTGCGCAGTTGCAGATCAACTAGCCAGCCCTAAGCCCACAAGAAGAAAGTGTCAGCAAAGGTTCTTTTTGACTTTGATCGTGCTCCCTATTCACAATAGGGCCGCATAACGTCACATGATGTGACGTTTTCTTAGAACTTTCTTCTTCGTGGGCGTCTCGTAAACGCATCGAGTTCCATGACGGTGCGGGTCGGGTGCCCTCTCACGGCACCATGCAAACACACCTTCAGCCCGCCAACCCCGACGAGCAATCCGACGCCCTGCTGATCTTTCTGCCGGGTGCCTACCTCAAGCCCGACGAGTTCGAGCGAGAGGGCTTCATCAGCGCGGTGCGAGAGCGCCACCTGGCAGCCGACGCGCTGCTCGTGGACGCGGATGTCTCCTACTACTACGAGCAGACGCTCAGCGAGCGCCTGCACACCGATGTCATCGAGCCGCAGCGCGCCAAGGGCTACAAGTCGATCTGGCTGGTGGGCATTTCGATCGGCGGCTTCGGCGCGCTGATCCACGAACTGGCGCGCCCGGGCTCGGTCGACGGCATCGTGGCCCTCGCCCCCTACCTCGGGCGGCGCGTGCTCGGCGCGGAGATCAAGAAGGCCGGCGGCCTGCGCATGTGGCAGGCGCCCACGGGCCCGCAGCCCGACGAGGAACCCGACCGCAAGCTCTGGCCCTTCTTCCAGCAGTACCTGAAGGACCAGACCTCGAAGAACCTGCCGCCGCTGTACCTGGGCTTCGGCCTCGAGGACCGCTTCGTCAGCAACCACAAGCTGCTGGCCGACGCGCTGCCGTCGGGCCAGGTGTTCACCACCGAGGGCGGCCACGACTGGCCGCAATGGCGCCAGCTCTGGCGCAACATGCTCGACGTGCTGCCGCTGCCTGCGCTGGGCCGCGCACGCCAGGCCGCTAAGCAGCCTCAGCCGACAGCGACGCCATGGGCCATCGCGGCTTGACGTCGAAGGCGTAGCGCTCGCTCGCCTGCGACAGGCCCGACTGCAGCCGCATGGCCGCGGCCATCGCGATCATGGCGCCGTTGTCGGTGCACAGGTGCAGCTCGGGGTAGTGCACGCGCACCTTGCGCTTGGCGCATGCCGCATTCAACTGCTCGCGCAGGTTCTTGTTGGCCCCTACCCCGCCCGCCACCACCAGGCGCTTGAGCCCGGTCTGCTCGAGCGCGGCCAGCGACTTCTTCAGCAGCACCTCGACGATGGCCGCCTGCGTCGACGCGGCCAGGTCGGCCTTGTTGGCTTCGAGCTGGTCGCCGAGCTTCTTGGCCTGCGTGAGCACGGCCGTCTTCAGGCCGGCGAACGAAAAGTCGAGGTCGCCGCTGTGCAGCAGCGGGCGCGGCAGCTTGAAGGCCGTGGCATTGCCGTCTTCGGCCAGCTTCGCGAGCCACGGGCCGCCGGGGTACGGCAGGCCCATGAGCTTGGCGCTCTTGTCGAAGGCCTCGCCGGCGGCGTCGTCGATGGTTTCGCCGAGCAGCTCGTAGCGGCCCACGCCGTCGACCCGCATCAGCTGCGTATGGCCGCCCGACACCAGCAGCGCGACGAACGGAAACTCCGGCGGATCGGCGCTCAGGAACGGCGACAGCAGGTGCCCTTCGAGGTGATGCACTCCCAGCACCGGCTTGCCCAGCGCCACGCCCAGCGCGCAGGCCACGCCCGCGCCCACCAGCAGCGCGCCGGCCAGGCCGGGGCCGCGCGTGTAGGCCACCACGTCGATCTCGGCCAGCGAGCGGCCGGCCTCGGCCATCACGGTTTCGGTGAGCGGCAGCACGCGGCGGATGTGGTCGCGGCTGGCCAGTTCGGGCACCACGCCGCCGTAGGCCTGGTGCATGGCGATCTGGCTGTGCAGCGCGTGCGAACGCAGCAGCGGCAGCGCGTCGCCGTGCGACTCGACCAGCGCCACGCCGGTTTCATCGCAGGATGATTCGATTCCCAACAAGAGCATGCCGCCGAGTGTAGGTGCCGCCTGCCGCGGTTGCCCGCGAAGGGACAAGCGGCACGGATGTTGCAGCGACCGGTTCGTCTCCCCTCGCCCCCACGCATGAAAACCGGACTGAGCTTCCTGATCGCCGCCCGCCGCTGCGAAATCGACGAGCTGGACCAGCTCGCCCGCACCAGCGAGCTGGTGAGCGTGATCGGCCGCCTGGTCCACGCACTGCAGCGCGAGCGCGGCATGTCGAACATCTTCCTGGCCACGCGCGGCAGCCGCTTCGCCGGGCAGCGCGCCCCGCAGATCGCCGAATGCCTGGCGCTCGAGCAGGAGGTGCGCGCCGGCTTCGACCAGCTGGAGGCCGAGAGCCAGCGCGGCGCCGGCACAGGCAACGGCGCGCGGCTCTTCAGCCGCATCGCCTGGGTGCTGCCCGGGCTGGACGCCCTGCCCGCCTTGCGCAAGCGCGTCGACACGCTGGCGCTGAAGCCGGCGCAGGCCGTCGCGGCCTTCGCCAAGCTCGTGGCCGGGCTGCTGTCGGTGGTGTTCGAGGCGGCCGACGGCGCCTCCGACCCCGAAATTTCGCGGCTGCTGGTGGCCATGTTCAATTTCATGCAGGGCAAGGAATTCGCCGGCCAGGAGCGTGCCTTCGGCGCCGCGGCACTGGCGCTGGGCCGCAGCGACGAGGCGCAGCGCCTGCAGTGGCTGCACCTCATCGAGTCGCAGGAGCGCTGCTTCCAGGTCTTCACCGATTTCTCGGGCGACACCGTGCTCGCGCTGTGGCGCGACAGCCAGCCCGACGCCATGCTGGCCGAGCTCGAACGCATGCGCCGGCGCGGCGCCACCACCGCGCCGGCCGACGGTGCGCTGAGCCAGGACTGGTTCGACTGTTGCACCCGCCGCATCGACGCCATGAAGACCGTCGAGGACCGCCTGGCCGCCGACCTGCGCGCGCTGTGCGACCGCAAGACCGCCCAGGCGCGCAGCGAGCTGCAGGAATACCGGCAACTGCTCGACACGCTGGCGCCGCAGGCCGGCGCCACGTTCTTCGACGACGCCGATGCCCAGTCGGCGGCGCCCGCGCAGTTCGGGCGCCACCTCGAGCGCTCGGTGCTCGACATGGTCCAGGAGCAATCGCGCCGGCTGCAGGCCATGAGCGACGAGCTCGAGACCGTACGTGCCTCGCTCAACGAACGCAAAGTGGTCGAGCGCGCCAAGGGCCTGCTGATGGCGCACCGCCGCCTCAGCGAGGACGAGGCGCACAAGATGCTGCGCCAGACCGCCATGAACCAGAACCGGCGGCTGATCGACGTGGCCGAGTCGATGCTGGCCATGGCCGACTACCTGCCCATGCTCGACCGCGCGCCGCCGCGCTGAGCACCCCCGCGTCCAAACACGTTCCAAGGCGTTCAAGGGCGTTCAAGTTGGTGCAGTGCACAACAACCGTGCCTGCCCCCGGACCCGGAGGCCTTTGATCCCCTCCCCCGCGCCGGCAGGCCGCATCGCGCTACCCCATTGATAGCAGGCAAGCCGCCGCAAGAGCTGGCACACCGCTTGCAAGCAGCCAGCCCACAGGCCCCTCACCGGGCCTTCAGGCAGGCGGCACCCAACGGCGGGTGCTTCCCACCCACCGGACAAAGGCGTCCCCACCCCGCAAGGGCTCGTTTTCGAGCAGCCCCTGCGCGGTGCGGACGCCTTTTTTGTTTTTGTCTTTCCCGTCTTGTTCGTTTTCAACCGGAGCCCCGCCCCATGACCGATCTGCTCAAAACCCGCCTCAGCCGACGCCGCGTACTGCAAGCCGCCGCCATCGGCGCCGTGGGCATCGACCCCGCCCTGCGCGCGGCCGTCTGGGCCCAGGGCTCCGACAAGCCCGAGAAGCAGGAGGTGAAGATCGGCTTCATTCCGCTGACCGACTGCGCCAGCGTGGTCATGGCTTCGGTGCTGGGCTTCGACAAGAAGTACGGCGTGAAGATCGTGCCGAGCAAGGAGGCCAGCTGGGCCGGCGTGCGCGACAAGCTGGTCAACGGCGAACTCGACATGTCCCACGTGCTCTACGGCCTGGTCTACGGGGTGCACGTCGGCGTCGGCGGCCCGAAGAAGGACATGGCGGTGCTCATGGGCCTGAACCGCAACGGCCAGGCCATCACGCTGTCCAAGGCGCTGGCCGACAAGGGCGCGGTCGACGCGCCCTCGCTGGCGAAGCTCATGGCCAAGGAGAAGCGCGAATACACCTTCGCCGGCACCTTCCCCACCAGCACCCACACCATGTGGCTGAACTACTGGCTGGCCTCCGCCGGCATCAGCCCGGTGGCAGACGCCAAGGTGATCGTGGTGCCGCCGCCGCAGATGGTGGCCAACATGCGCGTGGGCAACATGGACGGCTTCTGCGTGGGCGAGCCCTGGGGCCAGCGCGCCATCATCGACAAGATCGGCGTCACGGCCATCACGACCCAGGACATCTGGAAGGACCACCCCGAGAAGGTGCTGGGCACGCGCGCCGAGTTCGTCAAGCAGAACCCCAACACCTGCCGCGCCGTGATGATGGCCGTGATGGAGGCCAGCAAGTGGATCGACGCCAACCTCCAGAACAAGGCCAAGATGGCCGACACGGTGGCCGAGAAGAGCTACATCAACACCAGCGCCGACGCCATCAACCAGCGCATCCTGGGCCGCTACGACAACGGCATGGGCAAGACCTGGGACGACCCCAACCACATGAAGTTCTTCGACGACGGCGCGGTCAACTTCCCGTACCTGTCCGACGGCATGTGGTTCCTCACGCAGCACAAGCGCTGGGGCATCCTGAAGGAGCACCCCGACTACGTGGCGGTCGCCAAGCAGATCAACCAGATCGACCTGTACAAGGACGTCGCCGGCGCCATGAAGGTCAGCGTGCCCAAGGACCTCATGCGCACCAGCAAGCTGATGGACGGCACCGTCTGGGACGGCAAGGACCCGAAGAAGTACGCCGATTCGTTCAAGGTCCACGCCTGAGGAGCACACCATGGTCAGCGCCGTCTTTCATTCGCCGCTCGATGCGGCCACCGCACACGCCACGCCCGCCGTGGCGGCCAAGCCCCCGGTGACCGCCGTGGCCGCCACCCCAGCCCCAACTCTTGCCCCGGCGCCCACGCCCCGCGTTCGCACGCCCCTCGACCTGCGCGCCTTCTGGATGCGCGTGCTCCCACCGCTGGCGGGCTTCGGCCTGCTGCTGCTGGTGTGGGAGCTGGTCGCCATGAGCAGCACCACCGGCTTTCCCACGCCGCTGGCCACCTGGCAACAGGCCGTGACCGTGTTCAGCGATCCGTTCTACAGCAAGGGCCCGAACGACCAGGGCGTGGGCTGGAACGTGCTCTCCTCGCTGCAGCGCGTGGCGCTGGGCTTCGGCTTGGCGGCGCTGGTGGGCATTCCGGCGGGCTTTGCCATTGGCCGCTTCGAGTTCCTCTCGCGCATGTTCAACCCGCTGATCAGCCTGCTGCGTCCGGTGTCGCCGCTCGCGTGGCTGCCCATCGGCCTGCTGGTGTTCAAGGGCGCCAACCCGGCCGCCATCTGGACCATCTTCATCTGCTCGATCTGGCCGATGATCATCAACACCGCCGTGGGCGTGCAGCGCGTGCCCACCGACTACATGAACGTGGCCAAGGTGCTGAACCTCAGCGAGTGGAAGATCCTCACGAAGATCCTGTTCCCCGCCGTGCTGCCCTACATGCTGACCGGCGTGCGGCTGGCCGTGGGCACCGCGTGGCTGGTGATCGTGGCGGCCGAGATGCTCACGGGCGGCGTCGGCATCGGCTTCTGGGTGTGGGACGAGTGGAACAACCTCAACGTCGCCAACATCATCATCGCGATCTTCGTGATCGGCATCGTCGGCCTGGTGCTGGAGTTCGCGCTCATCAAGCTCGCCACGGCGTTCACGTTCGAAGAGGTGAAGTCATGAGCCGCACGGCCGCTCCGAAGGCGAATACCGCAGCGCTGCTGCGCGGAGGTTTCCAATGAACGACGACAGCAAGTACATCGAGATCCACGGCGTGGAGCAGGCGTTCAAGACGCCCAAGGGCCGCTTCGTCGCGCTGCGCGACGTGAACCTGAATGTGGCCAAGGGCGAGTTCATCACGCTCATCGGCCACTCGGGCTGCGGCAAGTCGACGCTGCTGAACCTGATCGCCGGGCTCACCGTGCCCACGCAGGGTTCGCTGCTGTGCGCCAACAAGGAAATCACCGGCCCCGGCCCCGAGCGCGCCGTGGTGTTCCAGAACCACTCGCTGCTGCCCTGGCTCACCTGCTTCGAGAACGTGTACCTCGCGGTGGAGCGCGTGTTCGCGGCCACCGAGAACAAGGCGCAGCTGCGCGCGCGCACCGACGCGGCGCTGGCGCTGGTGGGCCTCACGCCCGCCGCGCAGAGGCGGCCCGGCGAGATCTCCGGCGGCATGAAGCAGCGCGTGGGCATTGCGCGCGCGCTGTCGATGGAACCCAAGGTGCTGCTGATGGACGAGCCCTTCGGCGCGCTCGACGCACTCACCCGCGCCAAGCTGCAGGACGAGCTGCTCGCCATCGTGCAGAAGACGCACAGCACCGTCGTCATGGTCACGCACGACGTCGACGAGGCCGTGCTGCTGAGCGACCGCATCGTGATGCTCACCAACGGCCCGGCCGCCACCATCGGCGACGTGCTCCCGGTGAACATTCCGCGCCCGCGCAACCGCGTCGAGCTGGCGGAAGACCCGGCCTACGTGCACGCGCGCAAGGCGGTGATCGACTTCCTCTACACGCGCCAGGCGCACGTGGAGAAAGCCGCGGCCTGAAGCGCTGCACCGCCTGGCATCACCAACTCGCGCCTGCCCACCCACCGGCGTCAGGACATGATCACTTGCAGGCTGTGTTCATACGAGGCGGTGAGGCGCTCGAAGGTGTCGACCAGCGCGTCGCTCGAACGCACCAGCGCGGCACGGCCGTCGGCGCTGTCGAGCGTGCGCACGCCGCCCACCAGCCGCAGCCATTCGTCGCGCGCGCTCGCCAGTGACGCGCGAATTTCCGAGGTGCTGAGCGGCGCGCGCTCCAGCTCCAGCAGCGCGGCCTCGAACTCGTCCATGGTCGGCACCAGCCGCGCGTGGGCGGTGCCTTCCTTGAGCACGGACGCCAGCAGCGCGTCTTTGGCGAGGCGCTGCGCGCGCATGCGCTGCCGCCCGCAGATGTTGACGATGCGCAGCGCGCGCCGCGCACCGGAAGCCTCCAGCGTCTTCGTCAGCGTTTCGGCGGCCGCGAGCAGCATCTCGGCGCGCTGGTCGATGTCGGTCAGGCCCGCGGCGCTCGGGCGCGCCGCCAGCGCGGTCGACAACCCCGTCCAGGCGCCCTGCGCCTCGGCCAGCGCCTGCGCGCCCGTGGCCGCCAGGCCGAGGGCCGCGAGATGATCGAGGTTGTGCTGCACCCGCTCGGCCGACTGCGTGCGCAGCACGCGCGCGCGCTGCGCGTCGATGCCGGCGAGCTGCTGCGCGGCCAGGCGCACCAGGCGCTGCGAGAGCATGCGCAGCTGCCCCGCGCGGTTGATCGCGTCGGCCCACTGCGCGGCCTCGATGACCGAACGCGACACCTCGCCCAGCCGCAGGTTGGCGTGCATCGCGGCGCCGCGCAGCAGGCCGAAGGCCTCGTCCTCGCCGATGCCGCGCGCGGACATCAGCAGGCCCTTGGCACGGTCGACCCACTTGCGCTCGTCCATGCGGGTGCGCAGGTTCTCCAGTTCGGTGCGCAAGGCGCTCTCGCGCTGCCAGCGGGCCTGCGCGCGAGCGGCCAGCGCGGCGAGCGAGGCGGCATCGACCGCCTCCACCGCATCGATTTGCAACCAGGCGTGTACGCCCAGCGCCACCAGTTCGTCGTGCTGCGCGGCGCTCAACGGCGCGCTGGCCAGGCTCAGCGCGCACGGCGGCACGCCCGCCCATGCGCGCAAGGCCTCGAACAGTGCAGGTGTGGTCACGGGTGTGGGGGAAGGCAGCCAGATCAAGGCCTGCCGGGGCGCCAGGGCCTCGACCTGCCGCGCGAAACTCGCACTGCCGGCAACGCCGAGCACCTCGAGCCCGGCCTCGGACAGTGCGTTCGCAAGCGCCACGGGCAGCACCGGGCCGGCGGGTTCATCGGGCAGGACAACGAGAAGGGACATCGTGGGGAAGCGGTATGGGAACGCACCGCAAGCATAGGCCACGCCCGCGCGAAATCGCGGGCACGTCTCTTGCGTGAAACGGGGCACGGTGTAACGAAGCACCGCTTTGGTGAGGCTGCAGGCTCCTGCATCCAGCGCGGCAATGCACATGCCGCGAACACCCCCACGCCGACAGCATTCGCTGGCGGCACTCCGACCCCAACCCCCTCCGTCGACACGACCGCCTCCCGGTCGGGCCGCGGCTTTTTGCATCGTTGAACGCCATGTCCAGTTTCAAGAACTTCTTGCAGTCCGGCCACAGTCCGACGCTGTTCGCTGCCTTCCTGTACTTCTCGTTCTCCTGCTGCATCTGGGTGCTGAACGGCGCCATGGCGCCCTTCATCGGCGAAACCTTCAACCTCTCGCCGGCGCAGAAGGGCCTGATGCTGTCGGTGCCGATCATCGCGGGCGCGCTCATGCGCTTTCCGCTGGGCATCCTGTCGCAGTACATCGGCCGCAAGAAGGCCACGCTGGTCGAGATGGGCCTGATCGCCGTGGCCATGCTGTTCGGCTTCTTCTACGTGAAGAGCTTCAACGACCTGCTGGCCATGGGCGTTCTGCTGGGCATTGCCGGCGCGAGCTTCGGCGTGGCGCTGTCGCTGGGCTCGGGCTGGTTCCCGCCGCAGCACAAGGGCCTGGCCATGGGCCTGGTGGGCGCGGGCAACGTGGGCACGGCGGTGTCGGTGCTGGTGGCGCCGCCGCTGGCCAACTGGCTGGGCTGGCAGGCCGTGTACGGCGTGGCCGCCGTCGCCATCCTGATCCCGATGGCGGTGATGGTGGTGTTCGCCAAGGAGCCGCCCGACGTCAACGCCCATTCGAGCCTGCGCGAGCACATCGCCTGCCTGTTCGAAAAAGACGGCTGGGTGTTCAGCCTGATCTACGGCGTGACCTTCGGCGGCTTCATCGGTCTCACCACCTTCCTGCCTTCCTACTACTACGACCAGTTCGGCGTGAGCAAGGTGCAGGCCGGCCAGCTGACCATGCTCGCGGCCTTCATGGGCGCGGCGGTACGCGTGGTGGGCGGCTGGATCTCCGACCGCTGGGGCGGCGTGAACACGCTCACGGTGGTGCTGCTGGTGGTGGCCGTGAGCCTGGTGCTGGTGGGCGCGTCTTCGGGCTCGCTGGTTGTCACCACGCTGGTGCTGATCGTCTGCTTCGCCGCGCTGGGCGCGGGCAACGGCGCGCTGTTCCAGCTGGTGCCGCTGCGCTGGCCCGCGAGCACGGCCGTGGCCGGCTCGATGATCGGCGAGATCGGCGCGCTCGGCGGCGGGCTGGTGCCCAACGCCATGGGCTTGTCGAAGCAGTACCTGGGCAGCTACCTGTGGGGCTTCGTGTTCTTCGCGCTGCTGTCGCTGGTGATGCTCGGCGTGATGCGCGTGATGCAGATCCGCTGGACCCGCACCTGGGCCGAGAAGGGGGGCCGTGCGCGCCTCACGCCTGCGCACGCTGCGCACGCTGCAAGCTCCAAAGCCTCCTCGCGCGTTCGCAAGGCCGCCCGCTCATGACCCTCGCCGCCCGCCCCCGCCCTCGCCCTCGTCCTCGTCCTCGCTCAACGTGGCAGGAACAGCAGCCACACGATGAGCAGCACGTTGAACAGCACCGACACGCCCAGCGCGAGCTTGTAGAGCGCCAGCGGGTCGCGGCGGATCAGCGGCGTGGCGGCGGGCGCGTTCACCGGGCGGGACGCGCCGCGCTCCAGCGCGAGCAGCAGCTCCTCGGCGGTTTCGAAGCGCTCGCGCGGGTCGCGGGCCACGGCCTTGCGCACCAGATGGTCGAGCCAGATCGGCACGTCGGGGCGGATGCGCGACAGGGCCACCGGGTCGCGCCGGTAGCGCGCCACCTGGTAGGGCTCGATCTCGCCGTACGGCAGGTGGCCGGTGAGCCACTGGTACAGCGTGACGCCGAATGCGAACAGGTCGCTGCCCGCGTCGGCCACGCCGCCCTCTTCCCACTGCTCGGGGTTGATGTAGCTCGGCGTGCCGGCATGCAGCTCGCGCTGCGCCGCGCCTTCGCGCCCGGACAGCGCCACGCCCAGGTCGAGCACGCGCCAGCGGCCGTCTTCGCCCAGGTGCAGGTTGCCCGGCTTGATGTCGCGGTGCACCACGCCCTGGCGGTGCAGCCGGCCGAGTGCACGGCTCAGTTCGATGGCGGCGCCCACCACCTCGGCCACGGCGCCGCGCGCGTTGGCCTTGCGCAGCTGCTCCAGCGTGCGCCCGCCGTGCCAGTCGAACACGATGTACAGCGCGCTGGCCTGCGCGGCGCGCTCGTGCACGCGAACGAACCCGTTGCCGCCGACGCGCAGGCCGAGCCAGGCTTCGTGCGCCAGCATCGCGCGCTCCTGCGGGTCGCTGGCGCGCGAGGGGTGCAGCGTCTTCAGCGCGACCAGCTCGCGCGTGACCGGGTGCCGCGCCTGGTACAGCAGGTGCACGCCGGTGTCGGCCACCCGCGCGGTGACGGCGTAGCCGTCGAGCACGTCGCCCACCTTCAGGGCGCCCGGCGGCGCCAGCCGGCGGCCGTCGCCGAGTTCGTCGTCGAGTTGCCGCGCGTCGAGCCCCACCACGCGGATGACCAGCGCGGTCGCGTTGTCGTGCGTGCCGGCCTCGAGCGCCGCATTCACCAGCGCCTCGCTCGCGGCCTCGGCGTCGCCCTGCAAGGCCAGCGCGGCCACCTGCTTCGGCTTGAGCACGCCGTGCACGCCGTCGGAACTCAGCACGAAGCAGTCGCCCACGCGCACGTCGCCCTGCAGGTAGTCCACGCGCACCTGGTCGTCCAGGCCGATGGCGCGTGTCAGGCGGCTGCGCATGTCGGGATGGTCGAAGGCATGGTCCTGCGTGAGCAGCACGGCCGGCTCGCCGTCGTCGCGCACGCGCCAGGCGCGCGTGTCGCCCACGTGGGCCAGCGTGTAGCCCTGGCCGTGCAGCACCAGCGCGGTGAGCGTGGTGAGCGCCGTGCCACCGGCCTCACTGCCCTCGCCGCTTTGCCTGCTCTGCCGCCGGCGGTTGTGGTCGGCCAGCCAGCCGTTCTGCGCGCCGATCAGCCGGTCGAGCGCCGCGGTCGGCTCCCAGGTGTCGGGCGTGGCGAAGTAGTCGGCCAGCAGGCCCATCACCGTGGTCTGCGCCGCTTCGCGTCCGCGACCGCCGCTGGACACGCCGTCGGCAATGGCCGCTATGAGCCCGCGCGCCTCGTCGCCGCGCGGCGCATGCACCGCACCGGCGAAGTCTTCGTTCAGCTCGCGCGGTCCGCGCTGGCTGCTGTAGCCGATGTCCACTTCAAAGCTCATGGCGCGATTCTGACCGCGCGCCACGGGCGTCCGCTCGCTCTGATCCCCTGAAAGGACCCGCCCCATGAAGAAAATGAAACTCGTGATGGTCGGCAACGGCATGGCCGGCGTTCGCACGCTCGAGGAGCTGCTGAAGATCGCGCCCGACCTGTACAACATCACCGTCTTCGGCGCGGAGCCGCATCCCAACTACAACCGCATCCTGCTGTCGCCGGTGCTGGCCGGCGAGCAGACGGTGGACGAGATCGTGCTCAACAGCTGGGAGTGGTACACCGACAACCACATCACGCTGCACGCGGGCAAGAAGGTGGTCGAGGTCGACCGCGTGAAGCGCACCGTGCGCGCCGTGGATGCGCAAGGCGACGTGACCGAGGCCGCTTACGACCGCCTGCTGATGTGCACCGGCTCCAACCCCTTCATGCTGCCGGTGCCCGGCAAGGACCTGAAGGGCGTCATTGCCTACCGCGACATCGCCGACACCGACTACATGATCGAGACCGCGCGCACGCACAAGAACGCGGTGGTCATCGGCGGCGGCCTGCTGGGCCTGGAAGCCGCCAACGGCCTGATGCTGCGCGGCATGAGCGTGACGGTGGTGCACGTGATGCCCTGGCTCATGGAGCGCCAGCTCGACGATGTGGCCGGCAAGCTGCTGCAGAAGTCGCTGGAAGACCGCGGCCTGAAGTTCCTGATGGGCGCGCAGACGCAGGACATGCTCGGCGACGGCGACGATGGAAAGGGCGGCCGCGTGAAGGCCATCCGCTTCAAGGACGGCACCGAGGCCGCGGCCGACCTGGTGGTGATGGCCGTGGGCATCCGCCCCAACGTGGAGCTGGCCGAGAAGATGCGCCTGCACTGCAACCGCGGCATCGTGGTGACCGACACCATGCAGACCGTGACCGACGCGCGCATCTACTCGGTGGGCGAATGCGCGGCGCACCGCGGCATTGCCTACGGCCTGGTGGCGCCGCTGTTCGAGCAGGCCAAGGTGGCGGCCAACCACCTGGCGCAGTTCGGCATCGGCCGCTACCTGGGCTCGCTCACCTCCACCAAGCTGAAGGTGACGGGCATCGACCTGTTCTCGGCCGGCGAGTTCATGGGCGGCGAAGGCACCGAGGAGATCGTCATGAGCGACCCCTTCGGCGGCGTCTACAAGAAGCTGGTGATCAAGGACGACAAGCTGGTGGGCGCCTGCCTGTACGGCGACACGGTGGACGGCAGCTGGTACTTCAAGCTGCTGCGCGACGGGCGCAGCGTGCACGACATCCGCGACAAGCTGATGTTCGGGGAATCGAACATCGGCGACACCGGCCACGAAGGCCACAGCAAGGCCGCGAGCATGCCCGACGACGCCGAGGTGTGCGGCTGCAACGGCGTGAGCAAGGGCACCATCTGCAAGGCCATCAAGGACAAGGGCCTGTTCACGCTCGACGAGGTGAAGAAGCACACCAAGGCCAGCGCCAGCTGCGGCTCGTGCACCGGGCTGGTCGAGCAGATCCTGATGTTCACCGCGGGCGGCGACTACTCCGCCACGCCGAAGAAGAAGGCCGTGTGCGGCTGCACCGACGTGAGCCACCAGGACGTGCGCGACGCCATCCGCAAGGAACACTACCTGACGCACGACGCGGTGTACCGCAACCTGGGCTGGCGCACGCCCGACGGCTGCGCCACCTGCCGTCCGGCCGTCAACTACTACCTGATCAGCACCTGGCCCAAGGAAGCGAAGGACGACCCGCAGAGCCGCTTCGTCAACGAGCGCAGCCACGCCAACATCCAGAAGGACGGCACCTACTCGGTCATTCCGCGCATGTGGGGCGGCCACACCACGCCCGACGAGCTGCGCCGCATCGCCGACGCGGCCGACAAGTACAAGATTCCGACCGTCAAGGTCACGGGCGGCCAGCGCATCGACCTGCTGGGCGTGAAGAAGGAAGACCTGGCCGGCGTCTGGAAGGACATCGGCATGCCCAGCGGCTTTGCCTATGCCAAGTCGCTGCGCACGGTGAAGACCTGCGTGGGCAGCGAGTGGTGCCGCTTCGGCACGCAGGACAGCACGCAGATGGGCAAGGACCTGGAGCGCGCGCTGTGGGCCATGTACGCGCCGCACAAGGTCAAGCTGGCGGTGTCGGGCTGCCCGCGCAACTGCGCGGAAGCCGGCATCAAGGACGTGGGCGTGATCGGCGTCGACTCGGGCTGGGAAATCTACGTGGGCGGCAACGGCGGCATCAAGACCGAGGTGGCCGAGTTCCTCGTGAAGGTGAAGACGGCCGAGGAAGTCATGGCCTGCGCGGGCGCGTTCCTGCAGCTGTACCGCGAGGAAGGCTGGTACCTGGAGCGCACGGTGCACTACATCGGCCGTGTCGGCCTGGACCACGTGAAGAAGAAGATCCTGGAAGACGCCGAGGGCCGCAAGGCGCTGTGGGAGCGGCTGCAGTTCGCGCTCGACGGCGAGCCCGACCCGTGGTTCGAATCGTCGCGGGCCTCGGTCGACGTGCGGCAGTTCACGCCGCTGCCTGTGTGATGAACGACACGACACACGGAGCCCACGGTTTGAAACGCAGAGCCTTCATCGCTTCCACGGCCATCGCCGGCATGGGTGTCGGCATGGGGATCGGCATGGGCACCGTCGCCCACGCGCAGGTCCTGGACCTTAACGACGCCATCAACAAGGCGGGTCGCCAGCGCATGCTGTCGCAGCGCGCGAGCAAGGCCTACCTGGCGCTGGCGCAGAACGTCGAGTCGCGCAATGCGCAGCAGGTGCTCGACAAGTCGGTCTCGCTGTTCGAGCGGCAGCTGGGCGAGCTCAAGTCCTTCGCGCCCAGCGCGGCCATTCGCGCCACCTACGACGCGCTCGACGGCGCGTGGGGCGAATTCAAGCGCGAACTCACGGGACTGAATCCCGGCAAGGCCGAAGCCGCCAAGGTGGTGAAGCTCGACGCCGCCGTGCTCGCGCTGGCCAACCAGGGCACCACGCAGTACGAGGCCGCTTCGGGCAAGCCGGTCGGCAAGCTCGTGAACATCGCGGGCCGCCAGCGCATGCTGTCGCAGCGCATGGCCAAGTTCTGCCTGGCCAGCGCCATGCAGATCGACCCGGCGGGCAGCACGGCCGAAATCGGCAAGTCGCGCACCGAGTTCCTCGCGGCGCTCGAGGTGCTGCGCAACGCCCCCGAGGCCACGGCCGCGATCCGCCAGGAACTGGTGCTGGCCGACGCGCAATGGATCTTCTTCAACCGCGGCCTGCAGCGCCTGGATGGCGCGGGCGCGTCGGCCTCGCTGATGTCCGACGTGTTCGTTTCCAGCGAGAACCTGCTCGCGATCATGGACCGCGTGACCGGCCTGTACGCCGAGATCAAGTCATAGAAAAGAAGAGAGCCCCACCATGAGCGATTGGAAAGTCATCTGCCGCATCGACGACATCCCCGTGCTCGGCGCGCGCCGCGTGGCGCGGCCCGCGGGCGTGGACGTCGCCGTGTTCCGCAATGCCGGGGACCAGGTGTTCGCGCTGCTCGACCGCTGCCCGCACAAGGGCGGCCCGCTGAGCCAGGGCATCGTGTTCGGCACCAGCGTGGCCTGCCCGCTGCATAACTGGGCCATCGGGCTGGACGACGGCTGCGCCAGGTCGCCCGACGAAGGCTGCACGCCGCGCTTCGCGGTGAAGGTGGAAGACGGCGTGGTGCACCTGGACGCCGCCGAGCTGGCCACGCATGCCATCGACCTCGAGCGCCCGGTGGCGGGCCCCAGGCCTTACCCGACGATGTCGGTCTTGCCGCTGGAGCCCCTTGAGCCGCTGGGGCCGCTGGGGTCGCTGGAATGAGCCATGACTGAAACACGCTCCACCTGCCCCTATTGCGGCGTCGGCTGCGGCGTCATCATCGAATCCCAAGGCGCCGAGATCACCGGCGTGCGCGGCGACCCCGGCCACCCCGCGAACTTCGGCCGCCTGTGCACCAAGGGCTCGACGCTGCACCTCACGGCCAGCGCCACCGTCACGCGGCAGACGCGCCTGCTGCAGCCCCTGCAGCGCCTGGTGCGCGGCGAAGCGCCCACCGCGGTGCCATGGGACACCGCGCTCGACAACGCCGCCGGCAAGTTCGCGCAGGTGGTGCGCGACCACGGGCCCGACGCGGTGGGCTTCTACGTGTCGGGCCAGTTGCTCACCGAGGACTACTACGTCTTCAACAAGCTCGCCAAGGGCCTGGTGGGCACCAACAACATCGACACCAACTCGCGCCTGTGCATGAGCAGCGCGGTGGCCGGCTACAAGCAGACGCTGGGCGCCGACGCGCCGCCGGCCTGCTACGACGACCTGAAGCACGCCGACTGCCTGTTCATCGTGGGCAGCAACACGGCGTGGGCGCATCCGATTCTGTTTCGCCGCATCGAGGACGCGAAGGCCGCCAACCCGGCGCTGAAGATCGTCGTGGCCGACCCGCGCCGCACCGACACGGTCGAGATTGCCGACCTGTTCCTGCCGATCCAGCCCGGCACCGACGTGATGCTGTTCAACGGCATGCTGCACCTGATGCTGTGGGAAGGCTGGACCGACGCGGCCTACATCGCGGCGCACACCAACGGCTTCGACGCGCTGAAGGCCACGGTGCGCGAGTGCACGCCCGACAAGGTGGCGCAGCTGTGCGGCATCTCGAAGGACGACCTGCTCGCGGCGGCGCGGCTCTTCGCCACCTCGGCGGCCACGCTGAGCCTGTACTGCCAGGGCCTGAACCAGTCGTCGAGCGGCACCGCGAAGAACGCGGCGCTCATCAACCTGCACCTGGCCACCGCGCAGATCGGCCGCCCCGGCGCGGGCCCGTTCTCGCTGACCGGCCAGCCCAATGCCATGGGCGGGCGCGAAGTGGGCGGCCTGGCCAACCTGCTGAGCGCGCACCGCGACCTGGCCAACCCCGGGCACCGCGCCGAAGTGGCCGCGCTGTGGGGCGTACCGTCGGTGCCCGAGAAGCCCGGCAAGACGGCGGTGGAGATGTTCCAGGCCGCGGCCGACGGCGAGATCCGCGCGCTGTGGATCGCCTGCACCAATCCCGCGCAGTCGATGCCCGACCAGGCCACGGTGCGCCGCGCGCTGGAGCGCGCCGAGTTCGTCGTGGTGCAGGAGGCCTTTGCCACCACCGCCACCTGCGCCTTCGCCGACCTGCTGCTGCCCGCCACCACCTGGGGCGAGAAGGAAGGCACCGTGACCAACAGCGAGCGCCGCATCTCGCGCGTGCGCCCGGCCGTTCCCGCGCCGGGCGAGGCGCGCAACGACTGGTCGATTGCCGTGGCCTTCGCGCGCCGGCTCGAGCAGCAGCTGGGCCGCGCCTGCACGCTGTTCCCGTACGACACGCCCGAGCAGGTGTGGAACGAGCACCGCGAGTCGACGCGCGGGCGCGACCTGGACATCACCGGCCTGAGCTACGCGATGCTGGAAACCGCCGGCCCGCAGCAATGGCCGCTGAAGGAAGGCGAAAGCACCGGCCGCGTGCGCCTGTACGAAGACGGCGTGTTCCCCACGCCCGACGGCCGCGCGCGCTTCGTCGACACCGTCTACAAGCCGGTGGCCGAGGCCCGCGAGGCGCGCTACCCCTTCTCGCTGAACACCGGCCGCCTGCGCGACCAATGGCACGGCATGAGCCGCACCGGCACGGCGGGCCGGCTGTTCGGCCATGTGCCCGAACCCATGGTGCAGATGCACGCGCAGGACATGGCGCGCCGCCAGATCCAGGAAGGCGACCTGGTGCACCTGACCTCCAAGCGCGGCTCGATCCTGCTGCCCGCGCGCGCCAGCGCCGAGGTGGGGCTGAACCAGGCCTTCGTCGCGATGCACTGGGGTGAGGAATACCTGAGCGGCTGCTCGTCGACCGGCGCGCGGCTGGCGGGCATCAACGCGCTGACGACGCCGGCCTATTGCCCGACCTCGAAGCAGCCCGAGCTGAAGCACACGCCGGTGAAGATCCTGAAGGCCGAGCTGCCGTGGTCGCTGCTGGGCATGGCCTGGCTGCCGCCCGACGCGGCGCTGGCCGCGCAGCGCGCGCTGCAGCCGCTGATGGCAATGTTTCCGTTCGCGACCTGCGTGCCGTTCGCCGGGAACACGCAAGGCGCGCAAGGTGAAGAACGCAGCGGCATCCTGTTTCGCGCCGCCGCGCACGACGCGCCCGACGATGCGCTGGTCGAGAAGATCGAAGGCCTGCTCGGCCTGCAGGTGGCCGACACCCTGCGCTACGCCGACCGCCGCCGCGGCCAGCGCCGCAGCGCGCGGCTGGTGCGCCGCGCCGACGGCAGCGCCGGGCTCGAGGCCTTCCTGCTGGGCGGCGACACCAGCGCCGAGGCCTGGATCTCCACGCTGCTGCGCGAGGAGCTGCCGGCCCAGAGCTACGGCCGCCTGCTGCTGTCGCCGGGCGCGCGCGCGCCGGTGGCGGTGCAGTCGCGCGGCAAGACCGTGTGCGCCTGCTTCAACGTGGCCGACGCGGCGATCCAGGCCGAGCTGGGGCGCTGCAGCGGCACGCCCGACGAGCGGCTGGCCAAGCTGCAGGGGGCGCTGAAGTGCGGCACGAACTGCGGCTCGTGCATTCCGGAGCTCAAGCGGATGGTGCGGGCGACGCCGGCGGAAGCGCAGGCGCTCACGCCATGACCGCCTGCCTTGCGCTTGCGCCCTCCCCCGCTCGGGGAGGGCCGGGGTGGGGGCCGGGGTGGGTGCCGGCGGCGTCACCATCGGGCGTCCTGCCTGCCCCCATCCCGGCCTTCCCCCGAAGCGGGAAGGAGCCGATCCAAGGCATAAGCCAACTCACATTCCGGCATAAGCCTTGCAGGACAATCCCCCTACCCATGGGAATCAGCCAATACATCAAGGAAATCGGCCGCGGCGCGCGAGGCGCCAAGCCGCTCGCGCGCGAACAGGCCATCGACCTGTTCGGCCAGGTGCTGGACGGCACCGTCACCGACCTGGAACTCGGCGCCTTCTGCCTGGCCATGCGCATCAAGGGCGAGACGCCCGAGGAGATGGCCGGCTTCCTCGACGCCACCCATGCGCGGCTGGACCGCATCCCGGCCGGCGACCGCGCGCTGGTGGTGCTGCCCAGCTACAACGGCGCGCGCAAGCTGCCGGTGCTCACGCCGCTGCTGGCGCTGCTGCTGGCCCGCGAAGGCCTGCCGGTGCTGGTGCACGGCAGCGCCAGCGAAACCTCGCGCGTGCTGGCGTCGAACGTGCTCGCGGAACTCGGCGTGGCGCCGATGACCGCCATCCGCCCCATCGCCAACGGCGAAGCGGCCTTTGCGCCCACCGAACTGCTGAACCCCGCGCTGAAGCGCCTGCTCGACGTGCGCCGCGTGGTCGGCCTGCGCAACCCGGGCCACAGCGTGGTGAAGCTCATGCAGCCCGGTGCCGGCCCCTGCGTGGTGGTGGCCAGCTACACGCACCCCGAATACGCCCGCACCATGGGCGAGACCTTCGAGCTCACGGGCATGACCGCCTTGCTCTCGCGCGGCCTCGAAGGCGAGGTGGTGTCCGACCCGCGCCGCACCGCGCAGATCGACGGCTTCGTGCGCGGCGTGCGCACCGAACTGCAGGCCCAGCAGCCCGGCACCACCGCCGACGTGCCCGGCCTGCCCAAGGAAATCGACGTCGCCACCACCGCCGGCTACACGCGCCGCGTGCTGGCCGGCGAGCTTCCCGTGCCCGAGGCCATCGCGACGCAAGTCAGGCACATCACGCAACTGGCATCCCACGCATGAACAACAACGCCCACCCCACTTCCTCCGCCCTGATCACCGGACGCTGCACGCTGGTGGGCGCCGGCCCCGGCGACCCGGAGCTGCTGACGGTCAAGGCCGTGAAGGCGATCCAGGCCGCCACCGTGCTGCTGGTGGACGACCTCGTGAACGACCAGATCCTGGCCTACGCCCGCCCGGACGCGCGCATCGTGCACGTGGGCAAGCGCGGCGGCTGCAAGAGCACGCCGCAGGCCTTCATCGAGCGGCTGATGATCACGGCGGTGCGCGAGGGCGAGACCGTGGTCCGGCTCAAGGGCGGCGACCCGTTCATCTTCGGACGCGGCGGCGAAGAGGTGGAGCACCTGCGCGACGCCGGCATCGAATGCGCGGTGGTCAACGGCATCACGGCCGGCCTGGCCGCGGTGACCTCGCTGGGCGTGCCGCTCACGCACCGCGACCATGCGCAGGGCGTGGTGTTCGTCACCGGCCACGCCAAGACCGGCGCCGGCGCGGCCGAAGACCCGACCGACTGGCGCGCGCTGGCCGCCACGGCGTACAACGCGCGGCTCACGCTGGTGATCTACATGGGTGTGTCGGGCGCGGGCCACATCGAGCGCGAGCTGCTGCAGGGCCTGCCGGCCGACACGCCGGTGGCCGTGATCCAGCACGCGAGCCTGCCGCACCAGCGGCACATCGCGACCACGCTGGGCAACCTGAAGCACGGCATCGCCGAAGCCGGGCTGGCGAGCCCGGCGGTGATCGTGGTGGGCGATGTGCTGCGCGGGCTGGCCGCGGCCGCCCTGCCGGTGGACGCGGGCAAGTTCGGCACCTGACCCGGCACGGGTCGCGCGGGCGCCGCGCACCGGAGAGTGGCGCGGCCGGCCACCGCGCACCGTCACGTGGCATGGATCGTGCTGAGCCTTCGGCAATGAATGCCGTTGTCACGCCTGTCCCCGCCGCGGTCGAGATCGTCGCGCTCACCAAGCGCTACGCCCCCGGCACCCCGGCCGCCGTCGACCAGATCGACCTGCGCATCGCCAGCGGCAGCTACTGCTGCCTGCTGGGGCCTTCGGGCTGCGGCAAGAGCACCACGCTGCGCATGATCGCCGGCCACGAGTCGGTCACCAGCGGCGACATCCTGCTGGACAACCGCAACATCACCAACCTGCCCGCCGCCGCGCGCGGCACGGCCATGATGTTCCAGAGCTTCGCGCTCTTTCCGCACCTCTCGGCCACCGACAACGTGGCCTTCAGCCTCAAGATGAAGGGCATCGGCAAGGCCGAGCGCCACAAGCGCGCCAACGACCTGCTGGAGCGCGTCGCCATGGGCCACCTGGCCGCGCGCAAGCCCGGCGAGCTGTCCGGCGGCCAGCAGCAGCGCGTGGCGCTGGCGCGCGCGCTCATCACCGAGCCGCGCGTGCTGCTGCTCGACGAGCCGCTGTCGGCGCTCGACCCCTTCCTGCGCATCCAGATGCGCGCCGAGCTGCGGCGCTGGCAGAAGGAGCTGGGCCTGACCTTCGTGCACGTCACGCACTCGCAGGAAGAAGCCATGGCGCTGGCTGACACCATGGTGGTCATGAACCACGGCGTGATCGAGCAGGTCGGCTCGCCGCACGCGGTCTACAACCATCCGGCCAGCGAGTTCGTGGCGCGCTTCATGGGCGGCCACAACGTGCTGGACACGCCGGCCGGCCCGATCGCGGTGCGCAACGACCACATGCGGATCGCCGCGGCGTCCGAGGGCACGGGCGGCCTGGCCGCCACCGTGACCGACGTCGAATACCAAGGTACCTACGTGCTGCTCGGCCTGGCGCTCGATGCCGCCGCGCCGGAGCGCCAGAACGTCTCGGTGCTGCTGGGCGAAGCCGCCTTTCTGGCGCGCCCGTACGCGCAGGGCGAGCCGGTGCGGCTGTCCTGGGCCGAGGCCGACGCGCGCGCGCTCGGCCCCGGCGTCAAGCCGCCGGGCGAGCGGGCATCGGCCCCCGCCGGTGCCTCCCTGCGCGACGACACCGCCGCGCTCGCCATGACCCTGTGAGCGCAGCAGCCGCCAGCTTCCCGTTTTTTCGCGTCCGTTTCATTCCACTTCTTTCCCTGGAGACTCAGCCATGACCGAACCCATCGACTCGTCCGCCGGCGTCAAGCGCCGCATGCTGCTGCAAGGCACGGCCGGCATCCTGGCCACGGGCATCGCGCCCTTCGTGCACGCGCAGGAAAAGGTGGTGCTGCGCTACCTGGGCACCGCGGTGAACCAGGACAAGGCGATCGCCGAGAAGTTCAAGGCCGACACCGGCATCGAGATCCAGTACGTGGCCGTGACCACCGACGACGTGACCAAGCGCGCCGTGACCGCGCCCAACAGCTTCGACCTGATCGACACCGAGTTCTTCTCGCTCAAGAAGATCGTGCCCACCGGCAACCTCAAGGGCATCGACACCAAGCGCGTGAAGAACGCCGACAAGATCACCTCGCTGTTCACCAAGGGCGAGGTGGCCGGCAAGAAGGTGGGCGACCAGGGCACGGCGCCCGTGAAGGTGATCTACCTCGAGGGCGAGAAGAGCAAGGCCTTCGCCAAGTCGGCCACGCAGTACATGTCGCTGATTCCGACCACCTACAACGCCGACACGCTGGGCATCCGCCCCGACCTCATCAAGCGCCCCATCGGCTCGTGGGCCGAGCTGCTGAACCCCGAGTTCAAGGGCAAGACCGCGATCCTGAACATTCCGTCGATCGGCATCATGGACGCCGCGATGGTGGTGGAGGCCAAGGGCATCCACAAGTACGCCGACAAGGGCAACATGACCAAGGCCGAGATCGACCTGACGATCAAGACCCTGATCGAAGCCAAGAAGGCCGGCCAGTTCCGCGCGCTGTGGAAGGACTTCAACGAGTCGGTGAACCTGATGGCCTCCGGCGAAGTGGTGATCCAGTCGATGTGGTCGCCGGCCGTGACGGCGGTGCGCAGCAAGGGCATCGACTGCACCTTCCAGCCGCTGAAGGAAGGCTACCGCGCCTGGGCCTCGGGCTTCGGCCTGCCGGCCACGCTGTCGGGCAAGAAGCTGGACGGCGCGTACGAGTTCATCAACTGGTTCCTCGACGGCTGGGCCGGCGCGTACCTCAACCGCCAGGGCTACTACAGCGCCGTGCTGGAGACCGCCAAGACCAAGATGGAAGCCTACGAGTGGGCCTACTGGATGGAAGGCAAGCCCGCCGCGCAGGACATCAAGAGCCCGCAGGGCGACGTGATCGCCAAGGCCGGCTCGGTGCGCGACGGCGGCAGCTACGAGCAGCGCATGGGCGGCATCGCGTGCTGGAACGCCGTCATGGACGAGAACGAGTACATGGTGCGCAAGTGGAACGAGTTCGTGGCGGCCTGAAAGCCAGCCTGACCTCCCGCCCGAACTCCGCCTTCACTCCGTGAGCGCTCCCGCCACCCGCGCGCCCGCCGCCGCCCCCCTCCATGCCGTGAAGGCGTGGTGGCAGGCGGCGCCGTTCGCGCTGGTGTTCCTGCTGTTCTTCCTGATTCCGCTGGCGCTGGTCGCCATGGTCAGCCTGTGGAATTTCAACGAGTACGAGCTGATCCCGGCCGTCACGCTGCGCAACTACCTGAGCCTGTTCGAGGGCTGTTCGCACCTCACCGACAACGGCGACCTGTGCGTCACGCTCAACACCTACCTGAGCACCTTCAAGTTCTGCCTGCTGGTGTGGGGCATCACGCTGCTGATCGGGTTCTCGGTTGCGTACTTCCTGGCGTTCCACGTGCGCTCGTCGACCGTGCAGACGGTGCTGTTCGTGCTGTGCACGGTGCCGTTCTGGACGTCGAACGTGATCCGCATGATCTCGTGGGTGCCGCTGCTGGGGCGCAACGGCCTGGTCAACCAGGCGCTGATGGGCACGGGCCTGGTGAACCAGCCGGTGGAGTGGCTGCTGTTCTCCGATTTCTCGGTGGTGCTGGCCTTCGTGCACCTGTACACCATGTTCATGATCGTGCCGATCTTCAACAGCATGATGCGCATCGACCGTTCGCTGCTCGAAGCGGCCAGCGACGCGGGCGCCTCGGGCTGGCAGACGCTGTGGAACGTGGTGGTGCCGCTGTCGCGCACCGGCATCCTGATCGGCTCGATCTTCGTCATCACCATCGTGATGGGCGACTTCGTGACCATCGGCGTGATGGGCGGGCAGCAGATCGCATCGATCGGCAAGATCATCCAGGTGCAGACCTCGTACCTGCAGTTTCCGCTGGCCGCGGCCAACGCGATGATTCTTCTGGCGGTGGTGCTGATGATCATCTGGGGCCTGACCCGGCTGGTCGACATACGCAAGGAGCTCTGAGATGCAGACACCCATCAGCGCACAGCGCGCCCCGGGTTTCTGGCCGCTGGCCACCGTGTTCGCGCTCTTCGTGCTGTTCCTCTACGGCCCGATGATCACCATCTTCGTGCTGAGCTTCCAGGGCCCCGAAGGCGGCCTCACGTTCCCGCTGCGCGGCGTGTCGCTGCACTGGTTCCACAAGCTGGCCGAGGGGCTGGGCACGGTGGACATCGGCGCGGCCTTCCGGCGCTCGCTGGCATTGGGCGCGGTGGTGATGGCGTTCACCGTGGTGCTGTCGGTGCTGGCCGGCCTGGCGTTCCGCAAGAAGCTCGCGGGCAGCAATGCCCTGTTCTTCGTGACGGTGGCCAGCCTGATCATGCCGTCGATCATCATTTCGCTGGGCATCGGCCTGCAGTTCCGGCTGCTCGACACCGGCATCAAGGGCATGCTGAGCGCCATGGACGCGACCACGCTGCTCGAAGGCTACGGCACCGCGCTGGGCCTGTTCAGCTCGGCCCTTGGCGCGCACCTGACCTGGACGCTGCCCTTCGGGCTGCTCATCATGTTCGCCGTGTTCAACCGCTTCAACCCGGCCTACGAGGAAGCCGCGCGCGACCTCGGCGCCACGCCGTGGCAGTCCTTCCGCTTCGTGGTGCTGCCGCTGATCGGCCCGTCGATCGTGGGCATCGGCATGTTCGGCTTCACGCTGTCGTGGGACGAGATCGCCCGCACCTCGCAGGCCATCGGCGACGTCAACACGCTGCCGCTGGAGCTGCAGGGGCTGACCTCGACCGTGACCACGCCTTCGATCTACGCGCTGGGCACGGTGACCACCGTGGTGTCGCTGGTGGTCATGGGGGTGGCGCTGGGCGCGGCCGCCATGCTGCGGCGGCGCTCCGTGCGCAAGGCGTGAGCGTTTTTCCTACAGCCCCCTCTAAAATCGCGCTCCAACAAAAGCGCAAGCAAAAGAAGAGGTGGGCATGCTGGATATCGACAAACTCAACGAATTCACCCAGAACCACGGCGAACTGCGCCGTGGCCGCGGGCTGGTCACCGGCACCATCGCGCTGAGCCTGGCCATCCTGTGCTTCCTGGGCGTTCTGGCCTTCCACTTCCCCCAGTACCTCACCACGCCGGAGTTGCGCAAGAGCTACAACGTCGACGTGATGCGCTTCATCCTGCTGGCGGCGCTGGTCATCTCCGGCGGCATGTCGCTGGTGAACATCATCTTCAACCGCTCGCGCTGGCTCTCGTCGGCCGCGTTCCTGCTGGTGGCGGCCTCGGCGCTGCTGGGCGGGCACAAGGTGCCGGTGCACGACTTCGCGGACAACACGCCGTACATCGGGCTGGACTGGTTCATTCTTGACCTGCTGGGCTCGTCGCTGATCTTCATCTTCATCGAGAAGCTGTTCGCGCTGCGCAAGGACCAGCCGGTGTTCCGCGAAGAGTGGCAGACCGACTTCCACCACTTCGTGGTGAACCACATGATCGTGGGCTTCGTGCTGCTGGCCACCAACCTGATGGTGCACAAGCTGTTCGGCTGGGCGGCCAACGACGGTATTCGCGGCTGGGTGGGCAACCTGCCGTTCTGGGCCGGCATCCTGCTGATCGTCCTGGTGGCCGACCTGGTGCAGTACTGGACGCACCGCGCCTACCACGAGGTGCCGGTGCTGTGGCGCCTGCACGCGGTGCACCACAGCGTGAAGAGCATGGACTGGATGGCCGGCTCGCGCCAGCACATCCTCGAACTGCTGATCACGCGCACGCTGGTGCTGGCACCCATCTACGTGCTGGGCTTCAGCAAGGAAGTGATCGACGCGTACATCGTGGTGGTCGGCTTCCAGGCGGTGTTCAACCACTGCAACGTGAGCGTGCGGCTGGGCCCGCTGCGCTACATCATCGTGACGCCCAACTTCCACCACTGGCACCACAGCCAGGACATCGAGGCGCTCGACAAGAACTACGCGGCGCATTACGCCTTTCTCGACTACCTCTTCGGCACGGCCGTGAAGAGCACCAAGCTCTGGCCCGAGAAGTACGGCGTGCTGGGCGACTACGTGCCCAACGGCTTCTTCAAGCAACTGAAGTTCCCGTTCGTCTGGAAAGGCTGATGCGCTTGCGTTTCCAGACCTTTGCGGCCCTGGCTGCCGCGGGCGCCGCCCTGCTGCTCACGGCCTGCGCCACCCGCCTCGACCTGCCCTCCAAGGACAACGGCCTGCGCCTGCGGGTGCAGAGCTCGGTGATCGCGCCGGGCAACGGCGGCGAGCTCATCGCCGCCGACGCGCTGGAGCCGGGCGACATCCTGCTGACCTCGATCGCCACGGTGAACTCCTTCGGCATCCGGCTGGGCACCTTCTCACCGGTGAGCCACGCCGTGCTGTACCTCGGCGACGGCCAGATCGCCGAAGCCGTGGGCACCGGCGTGCGCGCGCGGCCGCTGGCCGAGGTGGTCGACGAAGAACAGATGGTGGTCGCCTTTCGCGTGCCCGGCGTGGACGACGCCGGCGCCGGGCGCATGCGCGCCTGGGCGCTGTCGCAGGTCGGCGCGCGCTACAACACCGTGGGCGTGCTGCTGAACGCGCCCTTCGTGCTGAACCGCCGCCTGTGCGAGCTGCCGCTGGTGCCGGCCGCCGTGAGCCACTACTGCATGAGCGGCATGGCGATGGTGCAACTGGGCGCGAGCCGTGACGACCAGTTCTTCTGCTCGCAGTTCGTGCTCGAGGCCTACAAGCAGGCCGGCCTGCCGATCACCAGCGCCGACCCGCGCTGGGTGAGCCCGGCCGACCTGCTGCACATGCGCGAGGGCGACGTGCCCTCGATCGCCGCCACGCAGCCGCTGCGCTACGTGGGCCACCTCAAATACAACCCGCCGCCGCTGCTGGCGGCCGACGGCCCTTGAGCGCGGCCGACGTGTCCCGCTTCGACGTCGTCGTGATCGGCGCCGGCGCCGCCGGGCTGTTCTGCGCCGGCGTGGCCGGCCAGCGCGGGCTCAAGGTGCTGGTGGTGGACCACAGCGAGAAGGTGGGCGAGAAGATCCGCATCTCCGGCGGCGGGCGCGCCAACTTCACCAACCGCGACCTCGACGTACGCGCGCCGCAGCGCCACTTCATCGGCGACAACCCGAATTTCTGCCGCTCGGCGCTGTCGCGCTATGCGCCGCAGCAGTTCATCGAGCTGGTGCAAAAGCACGGCATCGCCTTCCACGAGAAGCACAAGGGACAGCTGTTCTGCGACGGCTCTTCGCAGCAGATCGTCGACATGCTGCTGGCGGAATGCACCGCGGGCGGGGTCGAGCGGTGGCAGCCGTGCAAGGTCGGGAAGATCGCGTTTTCCGCTGCGGATGCTGATGGAACCGGCACGGGCAGCTATCGAATCGAGAGCGATCGCGGGGTCATCGAGACGGCGAAGATCGTGGTGGCGACGGGTGGCTTGTCGATT
Source organism: Variovorax sp. OK212 (assembly GCF_900112425.1). Lineage (GTDB taxonomy): Bacteria > Pseudomonadota > Gammaproteobacteria > Burkholderiales > Burkholderiaceae_C > Variovorax. Next base: position 182,236 of record NZ_FOLP01000002.1, read on the forward strand.
CCGCAGATCGGCGCCAGCGACTTCGGCTACCGCCTCGCAGAGCAGTTCGGGCTGCGGCTGGTCACGCCGCGCCCGGCGCTGGTGCCGCTGACCTTCGGCGGCGACGCCTGGGCGCCGTATGCCGAACTGGCCGGGCTGGCATTGCCGGTGCGCATCGAGACCGGGGCCAGGAAGGACAAGATGGCCTTCCTCGAAGACCTGCTGTTCACCCACCGCGGCCTGTCGGGCCCGGCGGTGCTGCAGATCTCGAGCTACTGGAAGCCCGGAACGCCGCTCACGCTGGACTTTGCACCCGGCGTGGACGTGGCCGGATCGCTCGGCGAAGCCAAGCTGCGCTCGAAGAAACGCATCGCCAACGAACTGGCCACGCTGGTGCCCTCGCGGCTGGCGGACGCCTGGGTCGGGCAAGACCCCGCGTTGCAGCGGCCGGTGAACGAAGCGGCCGACAAGGCGCTGGCGGTTTTGTCGGAGCGCATTGCGCGCTGGCAGATCACCCCCAGTGGCACCGAAGGTTACAAGAAGGCCGAAGTCACGGCGGGCGGCGTCGACACGCGCGACCTGTCGTCCCAGACGATGGAATCGAAGCAACCCGGCCTGTATTTCATCGGCGAAGTGGTCGATGTGACCGGCTGGCTGGGCGGGTACAACTTCCAGTGGGCGTGGGCAAGCGCTCATGCGTGCGCCACGGCCCTCTGACTCTCTTCGCCAGGGACACCGCGGAACCGGCTTTGCCGGGCCGCTGGTGTCGCCCCCGGCCAGGGGGAAAAGAAGCGACAGGAAGTGCGTGAAGCCTGTGTGAGTGCTATACTAGCGGGCTAACTTTTGGCCTCCCCTCAACGGCCACAAAATTTTTCAGTTGAGGAACCCCGGCTTTGGGCCTCGATCTCCCCGAGCCAACTTCAGTTCAACGATTCATCAATGACCACCATCCGCGTTAAAGAAAACGAGCCCTTCGACGTCGCACTTCGCCGTTTCAAGCGCACCATCGAAAAGCTCGGCCTGCTGACCGACCTGCGTGCCCGCGAGTTCTACGAAAAGCCGACCGCCGAGCGCAAGCGCAAGAAGGCCGCTGCCGTCAAGCGCCACTACAAGCGCGTGCGCAGCATGCAGCTGCCCAAGAAGCTGTACTAAGCAACGCCCCGGGCGGCAGGCTCTCGACGAAAGTCAGCGCCGTCGCCTCGTTGCCTCAGCCGCGCCAGGGAAACCTGCCGCGGCTTTTGTTTTTTCCGAAAGGTTGCGAATGACACTCAAAGAACAGATCACCGAAGACATGAAGACGGCGATGCGCGCCAAGGACTCCGAGCGCCTGGGCACGATCCGCCTGCTGCTCGCGGCCATGAAGCAGAAGGAAGTCGACGAGCGCGTGGAGCTCGACGACGCCATGGTCATCGCCATCGTCGACAAGATGGTCAAGCAGCGCAAGGACTCGATCGCCGCGTTCACCACCGGTGGCCGCCCCGACCTGGCCGACAAGGAAGCCGCCGAGATCAAGGTGATCGAGGTCTACCAGCCCCAGCGCATGAGCGCCGACGAAGTCGCCACCGCGGTGAAGGCCATCGTGGCCGAGCTGGGCGCCAGCGGCCCCGGCGACATGGGCAAGGTGATGGGCGCGGTGAAGACCCGCCTCGCCGGCAAGGCCGACATGGGCCAGGTCAGCGCAGCGGTCAAGGCCGCTCTGACGGGCGCATGATGACCACCGGCAGCCCCTCCGCTCCGATCCTCAAGGCCTGCGCCTGCATGGTCGACTCGCGAGGCCGGCTGCTGGTGTTCCGCCATCCCGAGGATGGCAACATGCAGCTCCCCAAGGGCACCATCGAGCCCGGCGAGTCGCCCGAGGCCGCCGTGCGGCGCGAGCTGCTCGAAGAGTCCGGCATCGACTACGCCGGCCCGCTGCAGGCGCTGGGCACGCTCGACCGCGAATGCGAAGCCGGCGTGGAAGGCAACACGCACCGCCACCCGCAGCTGTGGCACCTGTTCCTGATGCGCGCCGAAGGCCGGTTGCCCGAGACCTTCCTGCACACCGCCACCGGCAGCCCGGAAGAAGAAGGCCTGGTCTTCCTGTTCCGCTGGCTCGAAGCCGGCGAGGCCATCGACGACTTCGCCCTGCCCTACCGCCAGACCATCGAGCGCGTGCGCGCGGCGCTGCTGCTCGCAGCCTGAGCTCCGCCCTCAGGCCAGGGCGCGTACGACCATGTACGAGCCCAGCAGCGCGAGCCCGACCAGAAAGCAGCGCCGGAACACCGCCACCGGCAGCCGCTTGCGCAGCCAGGTGCCCAGCACCATGCCGCCGACGGCCGGCACCAGCATCGCCAGCGACGCACCCACCGCCGACATCGGATAGCCCCCGTTCCCCGCCAGCCCGATGGCCAGCACCACCGTCGAGGTGGTGAAAGAGATCCCCATCGCCTGGATCAGCGCGTCGCGCTGGAACCCCAGCGCCTGCAGGTACGGCACCGCCGGCACCGCGAACACGCCGGTCACCGCCGTCACCAGCCCCGTGACGACACCCACCAAAGGCCCCAGCCAGCGCGCCTGCGCATCGCTCACGTGCAGTTGCCGCCCGGTCAGGCTCCAGCCCGCGTAGAGCAGCAGCGCCACCCCCAGCGCCACCGAGGCCCAGGCGCCCGCCGGCACGCCCAGCCACAGCGCCCCGCCCAGCGTGCCGATCACCACCCCCACCTGCATGCCGCCGATGCGCCTGAGCACCGGCATGAAGGTCGCGCGCGGCCCGGTCTGCCAGATGTTGGTGACCAGCGACGGCACGATCAGCAGCGCCGCCGCCTGCACCGGCGACATCCACAGCGCGAGCAGCGCCATCGACACCGTGGGCAACCCCAGGCCGATCACGCCCTTGATCACGCCGGCCAGCAGGAACACGGCCGCGGCGGCGGCCCAGAAGCTCGGGAGGTCGTTCGAATGCGTCATCGCGGCCGAGTCTGCCGGGCAATGCCGCGGCTGCAAATGCGGGGTTCGCAGAGCCGGCCTCAGGCTGGGCCTGAGGCTCGTGGTGCACACTCCGGCGAACCATGCGATTCGACCTCACCGATCTGCGGCTCTTCCTGAACGTCGCCGAAGCCGGCAGCCTCACCGGCGGCGCGGCGCGCTCGCACATGACGCTGGCCTCCGCCAGCCAGCGCGTGCGCGGCATGGAAGACGCGCTGGGCACCCCGCTGCTCACGCGCCATGCGCAGGGCGTGCGCGCCACCGAGGCCGGCCGCACGCTGCTGCACCATGCGCGCGTCGTGCTGCAGCAGATGGAGCGGCTGCGCGGCGAGCTCGGCGAATACGGCCAGGGCCTCAAGGGCCACGTGCGCTTCATGTGCGGCACCTCGGCGCTGACAGAGCACCTGCCCGAGGTGCTGAGCCGCTTTCTCGCCGAGCATCCGCGCATCTCGGTCGACCTCGAGGAGCGCGCCAGCCCCGACACGGTGGAGGCCCTGCGCGCCGGCCTGTGCGACATCGGCATCGTCTCGGACGCCATCGACAGCGACGGGCTCGAATGCCACCCCTTCCGCCGCGACGACCTGGTGCTGGTGATGCCGCGCGGCCACGCGCTGGCCGGGCGCCGCCGCCTGCGGCTGGCCGACGTGGTCGACAGCGAATTCGTCGGCCTGCCCGCGGACAGCGCGCTGCAGCAGCTCATCACGCAGCATGTGCGCGCGCTCGGCAAGCACCTGGCCTACCGCGTGCGCGTGCGCAACTTCGAGGCGGTGTGCCGCATGGTGGAGTACGGCATTGGCGTGGGCATCGTGCCGCAGACCGCGGCCGAGCGTTGCGCGCGCTCCATGAAGATCGCGCGCGCCTCGCTCGCCGACGCCTGGGCCGAACGCACGCTGATGGCCTGCGTGCGATCGTCGGAAGACCTGCCGCTCAATGCCCGGCGCATGCTCGAGCACCTGATCGCGCCGCCCGACGAAGCTACGAGGAAGTGATCGGCCGGCCTTGCCGCTTGCGCGCCGCCACGAAGGCATCGAAGGCCTCGCTGCTGGTCTTGCGCGGCACGTAGCCGAAGCGCGCCTTCAGCGCCGTGTTGAGCAGCACCGGCCGGTAGCGCAGGAAGTCCAGCTGTTCGGGCCCGTAGCGGCTCACGCCCAGCGCGGAACCCACCGACAGTGCGGTCTTCAGCACACCGGCCGGCCAGCCGGCGGCGCGCTTGCCCAGGCGCGACGCGATCTCGTGGATCGTCAAGGCACCATCGCCCGCGAGGTTGTAGCAACCGGGCGGTGCGCCGGCGAGCGCATGCGCGATGGCACCCGTCACGTCCTCGTCCCACACGAATACGAAAGGGCTCGCGCTGCCGCGGATGGCAATGAGCCGTTTCTTCTCGAACAGCGCGGTGATCTGGTTGTCCACGTGCTCGCCGAGGATGGTGCCGATGCGCAGCACCGTCTGCGCCAGCGCCGGATGCCGCGCGCGGTAGTCGGCCAGCATCTCTTCCACCTGCCGCTTGTGGTCCGCATAGGCGAACACCGCATTGCCGCGCAGCGGCTGCGACTCGGTCATCCACGCCGGGTTGTCCGCGTGATAGCCGTAGGCCGCGCCGCTGGACGACACCACCACGTGCCGCACGCCGTTCGCCACGCAGGCTTCGAGCACGTTGCGCGTGCCGCCCACGTCCACCGAATGCTCGAACGCGCGGTTCGAGTCCTTGCCCGGCGTGACGATGGAAGCCAGGTGCACCACGGTGTCGATCGCGTGGTCGGCGATGGTCTCGGCGATGCGCGCGTCGCGCACGTCCTGCTGCTGGTAGGCCACGCCCATCAGCCGGCGGTCGGGCGGCACGTCGCGCACGTCGAGGGCCACCAGCACCTCGAGCCCGCCCTGCTCGCACAGCGCGGCGAGCACCGTGCGCCCCAGGAACCCGTCGGCACCCGTCACCAGCACGCGCCTTGCCACGATGCCCCCGCTCATGGCGCCACCGGCCTGCGGCCCCACCAGCCCGCGAGCGCAAGGCCCGCGATGATGTCCCAGAAACCCCACACGCCGGCCACCACGGCCATGCCGCCGAGCCCGCCGAAGAAGCTGAAGATCAACACCAGCCCGAGCCCCGAATTGCGGATGCCCACCTCGATGGCCACCGCCCGCCGGTCGTAGTCGCCCAGCCCCGAGAGCCGCGCGCACAGGTAGCCGGTGCCGAAGGCCAGCGCGTCATGGATGACCACGGCCAGCAGCACCAGCCCCACGTAGTCGAGAAAGAAGCGCCAGTTGCCCGCGATGGCGCCCACGATGAACACGATCAGCGCCACGAAGCTCACGATGCCCACCGGCTTCTTAATGCGCGCCGTGAGCCCCGGCAAGCGGTGCGAGCAGGCCACGCCCAGCACGAACGGAATGCCGATGATCATCACGATGTGCCCCAGCATGTCGAGCGGATCGAGCGCGATGGTCTTCAGCAGCGGCGCGGCCGTCGGGTGCATGCCGCCCCAGAACGCGAAGTTCAGCGGCATCACCACGATGGAGATCGCATTCGAGATCGCCGTCATCGACACCGACAGCGCCACGTTGCCGCGCGCGCGGTGCGTGAGGATCTGCGAGATGTTCCCCGGCGGGCAGCAGGCCACGAGGATCATGCCCAGCGCGATGCTCGGGCCGGGCTTCAGCAGCAGCGTGAGCGCGAAGGTCACGGCCGGCAGCACGACGAACTGCGCGCCGATGCCCACCGCCATCGCGCCGGGCATGCGCGCCACGCGCCTGAAGTCCTCGATGCGCGTGTCCAGCGCGATGCCGAACATCAGGAAGCCCAGCACCACGTTCAGCAGCACCAGCGAGGCCGGGTTGAAGTGCAGGCGGATCTCGTCGACAGGCAGCATGCGGGGGCCCTCGCTGGTTCAGGTGGGGTCGGCCAGTGCCGCGGCCGCGTTGCGCACGGCGGCGCGGTAGGTGTCCTTGTGCACGTAGTACGCCATGCGCTCCAGCTGCAGGTACTTGAAGCCGCCCGACAGGTCGGGAGGCGGCCCCTGCACCGCCGCGCGCAGGGCCTGCGCCTTCGGCGAGCCGCTGGCCTTGGCGCGAAAGTAGCGCGCCACCAGCTCGGCCTGTTCGTAGCGCCCCTGCCAGCCGATGCCGCTCGCTTCGATCATGCCCAGCACGGCGATGTTCTCGAAGCGCGGCGAGAAGATGTTGAGGTACAGCCGCGGCGCCATGCCCTGCCAGTTGAGCAGTTCGCGCTCGATGAACGGGTAGTGCAGCGCGTAGCCCGTGGCCGCCAGGATCAGGTCGTAGTCGCGCGCGCTGCCGTCCTTGAAATGCACCGTGTGCCCGGCCAGCCGCGCAATGTCGCCGCGCACGCCGATGTCGCCATGCCCCACGTGGTGCAGCACCAGCGAGTTCACGATGGGATGCGACTCGTACATCCGGTAGTCGGGCTTCGGGAAGCCGAAGCGCACCGGGTCGCCGGTGAACCACTTGAGCACGGTCGCGTCGATCTTCTGCTTGAGCCACGGCGGCAGCGGGCGCTTGCCGCCCAGCGTGTCGGCGGGCTTGCCGAACACGTACTTGGGCACGAAGTAGTAGCCGCGCCGCACCGAGATGTCGACGCTCTTCGCGTAGTGCACCGCATCGACCGCGATGTCGCAGCCCGAGTTGCCCGCGCCGACGATCAGCACGCGCTTGTCCTTGAAGAGCTCGGCGTGCTTGTAGTCGCTGGTGTGCAGCAGCTCGCCGTCGAAGCGGCCTTCGAACCGCGGGCGCTTGGGCTCGGCCAGCGTGCCGTTGGCGATGACCACGCCCTTGTACTCGGCCGTCTCGCGCGTGCCGTCGGCCGCCTCGGTGCTCACGCGCCAGCGCGTGCCGGGCGCGTCGCTCACCGGCTCGACGCGCAGCACGCGCGTGTGGAATCGAAAGTGCGCGCGCAGACCGAAGCGGTCCGCGAAGTCGCTGAAGTAGCGGCGCAGCTCGCGGTGGCTCGGGTAGTCGGCCACCGTGTCGGCCATCGGGAATTCTGCGAACTCGGTGGTGCGCTTGCTGGAGATGAGGTGCGCCGAGTGGTAGACGGTGGAGCGCGGGTTGTCGATGTCCCACAGCCCGCCCACGTCGCCGTGCGCCTCGAAGCCCTGGAACGGCACGCCGTGCTTCTGCAGGTTGCGCGCGCCGGCCAGGCCCGAAGGGCCGGCGCCGATCAGCGCGATCTGTTCATGGGTCGGTGCGGTGGCGGTGCTCATCGGGTGGGGGGCTCCTTCGACACATCGGAAAGACCTGGAATGGCCGTGGCACCGGCCTCGCCCACGCGCGGCTTGCGCGGCTGGCCGCGCAACAGGCGGTCGTGCAGCGCCTCGGGCAGCAGGTCGAGCGCCTTCGACAGCCAGCCGATGCGCCGCGGCAGCACGACCTTCTCGCGGCCCGCGCCCACGGCGGCCAGCAACCGGCGCGCGGCCTCGTCGGCTTCGAGCAGCCCCGGCATCGCGAAGCGGTTGCCGGCCGTGAGCGCGGTGCGGATGTAGCCGGGGCTGACGGTGTGCACGGTGAGCCCGGTCTCGCGCAGCTCGGCACGCAAACTTTCGAGGTAACGGATCAGCCCGGCCTTGCTCGCGCAGTACGCGCCGTTGCCCGGCATGCCGTGCCAGCCGGCGATGCTGGCCACGCCGACCAGCGCGCCCCTCGCGCCCCTCGCGCGTCTCTCGCCCCTCTCGCCCCTCGCGCCTTCGTCGCCTCTTTTCTGCTCGCGCATGGCGGCCACGAAGGGCTGGAAGGTGGTGGCCGCGCCGAGCAGGTTGATCTCCAGCATGCGGCGGAACACCGCAAGGTCGCCGGCTTCGGCGGTGTCGTAGCCGCCTGCGACGCCCGCGTTGGCAATCACGAGGTCGGGCACGCCGGCCTTCGCCATCCAGTGGGCGGCCATCGCCTGCATGGCGGGGCCCTGGGACACGTCGGGGGTGTAGACCGCGCAGCGTTCGGGCGCGAGCGAGGCCAGCGCCGCGAGCCTGCCGGTGTCGAGCCCCACCAGCGCCACCTGGGCGCCGCCGCCGATCAGCTCACGCGCCAGCGCCTGGCCCAGGCCCCCACAGGCTCCGGTGAGGACGATGTTGCGGAATGGCAGGCGCGGTGGCGGTCGCGGCGACAGGGGCATTGACGCAGTGGCTCCGGGTGGCAAAACCCGGCCACTTTAGCCGCGCGGGTGCGCGGTGCCCCCCGGCATTTCCCCTTGGGTTTCCCCTGGAAGGAGCGGCGTGAAGAGCGGCACGAAAAGCGCCGCCCCCGGGCTCAGCTGCCGGCGATCTTCATCCGGTTCACCAGCACCGACCCCGTGGTCTTGGCGCCGAAGGTGTAGGCGTCGGCACCGATGGCCTCGATGCCCATGAGCATGTCCTTCAGGTTGCCGGCGATGGTGATCTCTTCCACCGGGAAGGCGATCTTGCCCTTCTCCACCCAGAAGCCGCTGGCGCCGCGCGAGTAGTCGCCGGTCACGTAGTTCACGCCCTGGCCCATCAGCTCGATGACGAACAGGCCCGTGCCCAGCTTGGCGAGCATGGCGTCCAGGTCGTCGCCGTGCTTGGTGAGGCGCGAGCTCAGCGTCAGGTTGTGCGAGCCGCCGGCGTTGCCGGTGGTCTTCATGCCCAGCTTGCGGGCCGAATAGGTCGACAGGAAGTAGCCTTCCAGGCGGCCGGCATCGACCACCTTGCGCGCCCGGGTGATCACGCCTTCGTCGTCGAAGGGCGAGCTGCCCTTGCCGCGCATCACGTGCGGGTCTTCGGCCACGTCCACGTGCTTGGGCAGCACCGACTTGCCCAGCGAGTCGAGCAGGAAGGTGCTCTTGCGGTACAGCGCACCGCCGCTCACGGCCTGCACCAGCCCGCCCAGCAGGCCCACGGCCAGCGGCGACTCGAACAGCACCGGGCATTCGGTGGTCTTGATCTTGCGCGACTTCAGCCGGCTGAGCGCCCGTTCGGCGGCGTAGCGGCCCACGGCCTGCGGGCTGGCCAGTTCGTCGGCCGCGCGCATGGAGCTGTACCAGGCGTCGCGCTGCATGTTGTCGCCCTTGCCGGCGATGGGCGCCACCGAAATCGAATGCCGCGAGCTGGCGTAGCCGCCGCGAAAGCCGTGCGTGTGGGCGCTGAAGAAGTGGCTCTGCTGGGCCGAGACGCCCGCACCTTCGCTGTTGGTGATGCGCCTGTCGGTCGACAGCGCGGCCGCTTCGCACTCCAGGGCCAGCTTGGCGGCCTGCTCGCTCGTCACGTCCCAGGGGTGGAACAGGTCGAGCTCGGGGTGGTCCTTGGCGATGTCCGCCTCGTCGGGCAGGCCGCTCACCGGGTCTTCGGCGGTGAAGCGGGCAATGTCGTAGGCCGCCTGCACGGTCTGCTCGATGGCGGCTTCGGAGAAGTCGGAGGTGCTGGCATTGCCGCGGCGGTGCCCCACGTAGACCGTGACGCCCAGCGACTTGTCGCGGTTGCGTTCGACGTTCTCCAGCTCGCCCTTGCGCACCGACACGCTCAGGCCGCAGCCCTCGGAGGCCTCGGCCCCGGCGTCGGTGGCACCGAGCTTCTTGGCATGCGCCAAGGCCGTGTCGACCAGGTTTTCGAAGAAGGAGCGGCTGTAGGCGAAGCCGGAATCGGCGCGCGAGGAGGATGTCGTCATGTGGTGGCTATGATACTTGCGCCCCCCATTTCCCGTTTTCCCTCCAGCTTCCCACTGCGCGTTGCAACGCCGCACGGTGCGGCCCAGAATCCACTCCATGTCCCGCAAACCCAAAAAAGGCTATTTCGTCCGTGGCCAGTTCGTCGCCGAAGGCAGCGAACTCGACCTCGAGCTCAAGCGCGAGCTCAAGGGCTCCGACGATGCCAGCCGCACCGACCTCAAGCGCGAAAGCGACGAGCTGCAGAAGCTCGGCACCGAACTGATGGGCCTGCGCGCCGCCCTGTTCGACGCGCTCCAGCTCGACGAGAAGCTGATCGACGCCCTGGCCGAGGCCAAGCGCATCACCAATTTCGAGGGCAAGCGCCGCCAGATGCAGTTCATCGGCAAGCTCATGCGCAAGCTCGAGCCCGAGGTGCTGGAGGCCGTCAAGCGGGCCCTGGCCGAACAAGACACCGTGCCGGCCGCCGAAACCGCCGCCCTGCACGAGGCCGAACGCTGGCGCGACCGCCTGATTGCCGACGACGACGCCCTGGGCGGCTGGATCGAGACCCACCCGGCCACCGACTCGCAGCAGCTGCGCGCCCTGGTGCGCCAGGCCCGCAAGGACATGAAGGCCGGCCCGGCCGGCGAAGCGCCGCGCCAGGGCAAGGCCTACCGCGAGATCTTCCAGCTGGTGCGCGCGCAGCTGGCGGTGCATGGCGGTGACGACCACGCAGAGGCGGCCGCCGCCCAAGACCGGGAAGAAGACGCATGAGCGTCGGGTCTTTTCCCCTCCCCTCCCGGGGGAGGGACGGGGTGGGCGCACGACGGCCTTCGAGCCGCCATGGCGTCATTGGCGCCGCATGCCCCCATCCCCACCTTCCCCACCTTCCCCCGGAAGGGGAAGGAGCCACACCATGAGCACATCTGACACCGTCCGCATCGGCATCGTCTCCGTCAGCGACCGCGCCTCCAGCGGCACCTACGAGGACAAGGGCCTGCCCTCGCTGAAGGAATGGCTCGGCCGAGCGCTGAAGAACCCGCTCGAATTCGAACCGCGCCTGATCCCCGACGAGGCCGAGCGCATCAGCGCCACGCTGATCGAGCTGGTCGATGCCGGCTGTTCGCTGGTGCTGACCACCGGCGGCACCGGCCCCGCGCTGCGCGACGTGACGCCCGAGGCCACGCTGGCCGTGGCCCACAAGGAAATGCCCGGTTTCGGCGAACAGATGCGCCAGATCAGCCTGCGCTTCGTGCCCACCGCGATCCTGTCGCGCCAGGTGGCGGTGATCCGCGGCAAGAGCCTGATCATCAACCTGCCGGGCCAGCCCAAGTCGATCGCGGAAACGCTCGAGGGGCTGAAAGATGCCGACGGCGCGCAGGTCGTGCCCGGCATCTTCGCGGCCGTGCCCTACTGCATCGACCTGATCGGCGGCCCGTACCTCGAGACGGACGACACGGTCTGCAAGGCCTTCCGGCCGAAGTCGGCCATCCGTCCCGGTCGCTGAGGGCCGCCGGGACCATGCCGGTGGAACTGGCGGACATCTACCGCACCTGCACCGACCACGCCAACGCCGCCCGCCTGCTGGCCGACTGCACGGCGCAAGCCGTGACGTGGCGCTGGGCCACAGAGTCGATGGGCGAGGAAACGCCCTTCCTGCAGGAGCAGTACGGCGGCCCCAGGGCCCGTTGGCTGGCCGACGACCAGGCCGACCCCGAGCGCCACATGCACCACGGCTTCGACGCCGAAGGCCGGCTGGTGCTCCAGCGCCAGAGCCGCGACCGCGCCACGGCCTGGCTGCACGAGGCCGACCGGCGCACCGGCGTGCAGCTGCAGGTGCACGACGGCGAGACCCGCATCGGCACCGTCACCCAGTTCCGCCATGCCGGCGGCCTGCTCGCGTCGCAGCACGTCAGCCACGGCCACAGGGGATTCGACACCCGCTACGAATGGCAAGACGGGCAGCTGCGGCGCGCCGTCACGTCCAACTGGGCCGAAGGCCAGAAGACCTGGCTGTGCCAGGACGTCTACCGCTACGACGAGGCCGCACGGCTGGACACCATCACGCTCGAATACCTCGGCGACGACGGCACGCCCAGCGGCCAGACGCGCCTGAACTACCGCCGCCCGCGCAAGGGCGAGACGCTGGCCACGGTGGCCGCCAAGGTCGAGGCCCTGCTCGTCGACGAGATCGCGCGCGCGCTCCCGCAGATCCCCGCGGAGGAGCCGATCTACTGCCTGCTGATCTGCTACACGCAGGAAGACTTCAACGCCGCATGGCCGCCCTTCCTGGTGTGGGGCCTGGCGTCGTACCGCGACAAGGTGCTCGAGGCCGGTGAAGAGGTCGGCTACCACCTCTGGGCGCCCGACGAAATCCGTGCGGTGCAGGGCGACGCGCACGAACGCTGGTTCGACGACGCGGCGCTGAAGGAAGCCTGCCTGCTGCACGGCCAGTTCATGGACGTCGCGCAGAGCACGGCATCGGCCCGGCGCGTGCTGAAGAATCTCGCGGCGCACTTCAACGCGCCCACCGCGCACGCGATGCTGAACGCGACCGACGACTTCGTCGTCGCGCATGCCGACAACACCGGCGAGATCGACCCGCTCAAGGCCATGAAGACCGCCATCGCGCCCGCGCACTGGGCTTTGCTCAAGGCGCGCGGGCGGGTCTGAGGGCTACGACTGCGTCGCCTGCACGGCGGGCACCGCATTCACCTCTTCTTCCTCGTCGCGCCGGTACGCCATGCGGTACAGCAACGGCAGCACCAGCAGCGTCAGCGCGGTCGACGACAAAATGCCGCCGATCACCACCGTCGCCAGCGGCCGCTGCACCTCGGCGCCCGTGCCGGTGGCGATCGCCATGGGCACGAAGCCCAGCGACGCCACCAGCGCCGTCATCAGCACCGGGCGCAGCCGCGTGAGCGCGCCTTCGCGGATGGCCGCGTCCAGCGGCAGCCCGCCTTCGCGCAGGTTGCGGATGAACGAGATCATCACCAGCCCGTTGAGCACCGCCACGCCCGACAGCGCAATGAAGCCCACCGCCGCCGAGATCGACAGCGGAATGTCGCGCAGCCACAGCGCCACGATGCCGCCCGTGAGCGCGAACGGGATGCCGGTGAACACCAGCAGGCCGTCCTTCAGGTTGCCGAACATCGCGAACAGCAGCGTGAACACCAGCAGCAGCGACACCGGCACCACCACCTGCAGCCGCTCCGTGGCCGAGGCCAGGTTCTCGTACTGGCCACCCCACGCGGTCCAGTAGCCGGCGGGAATGTTCACGCTGCGCATGGCCTCCTGCGCTTCGGCCACGAAGGACCCCAGGTCGCGCCCGCGCACGTTGGCGCTGACCACGATGCGGCGCTTGCCGTCCTCGCGGCTCACCTGGTTCGGTCCGGGCGCGATGTCGAGCGTGGCCACTTCGCCCAGCGGAATGAAGCTGGTGCGCAGGGCCTCGCCGCCCGCGCCCGCGCCCGTACCCTTGGGCAGCGCCACGGGCAGCCGCTTGATGGCCTCCAGGTCGGTGCGCAGGTGCTCCGGCAGCCGCACGATGATGTCGAAGCGCCGGTCGCCGTCGAACAGCGTGCCCGCCTCGCGCCCACCCACCGCGATGGAAATCGCGTCCTGCACGTCGCCCACGTTGAGGCCGTAGCGCGCGGTCTTCTGGCGGTCGATGTTCACGGTGAGCATCGGCAGGCCTGTCGTCTGCTCGACCTTCACTTCGGCCGCGCCGGGAATCTTGCCGAGCGTCTCCGACACCTGCGCGGCCGTCTTGTTGAGCACGTCCATGTCGTCACCGAAGATCTTCACCGCCACGTCGCTGCGCACGCCGGAGATCAGTTCGTTGAAGCGCAGCTGGATCGGTTGCGAGAACTCGTAGTTGTTGCCCGGCAGTTGCTCGACCTCTTCCTGCACGGCCGCAAGCAGCTCGGCGCGCGTGCGGCGCGACTTGCCTTCGAGCGCGGGCCACTCGCTCTCGGGCTTGAGCATGATGTAGCCGTCGGAGATGTTCGGCGGCATCGGGTCCGACGCGATCTCCGCCGTGCCGGTGCGCGCGAAGACGCGCTCGATCTCCGGAAACTTCGCCTTCAGCGTGCTTTCCAGCTGCTTCTGCATCTCGACCGACTGCGTGAGGCTGGTGCCCGGAATGCGCAGCGCCTGGATCGCGAAGTCGCCCTCGCTCAGGCTCGGCACAAACTCCGTGCCCAGCCGCGTGGCCAGCAGGCCCGACAGCAGCACGGCCACCACCGCGGTGGTGATGACCAACGGCTTGGCGCGCATCACGCGCGCCAGCAAGGGCTCGTAGCCGCGCTTGGCCCAGGCCATCAGCTTGTTCTCTTTCTCGCTGACCTTGTCGCCGATGAACAGCGCCACGGCGGCGGGAATGAAGGTGATCGACAGGATCATTGCGCCCAGCAGCGCAATCACCACGGTGAAGGCCATCGGGTGGAACAGCTTGCCCTCCACGCCCGTGAGCGCAAAGATCGGCAGGTACACGATCATGATGATCAGCTGGCCGAACAGCAGCGGGCGCCGCGCCTCCTGCGAGGCCGCGAACACCTCGTGGAAGCGCTCGCTGCGCGTGAGCGGGCGCCCGTGCTTTGCCTGCGCATGCGCCAGCCTTCGCACGCAGTTCTCCACGATCACCACCGCCCCGTCGATGATGATGCCGAAGTCCAGCGCGCCCAGGCTCATGAGGTTGGCGCTGACCTTCTGGTTCACCATGCCGGTGAAGGTGAAGAGCATCGACAGCGGAATCACCAGCGCGGTGATCAGCGCCGCGCGGATGTTGCCCAGGAACAGGAACAGCACGGCAATGACCAGCACCGCGCCCTCGAACAGGTTCTTCTTCACCGTGGCGATGGCCTTGTCGACCAGCACCGTGCGGTCGTACACCGTCACCGCCTTCACGCCGGCGGGCAGCGAGCGGTTGATCTCCTGCATCTTTCTGTCGACCGCCTGCGACACCGTGCGGCTGTTCTCGCCGATCAGCATGAACACCGTGCCCAGCACCACCTCGCGGCCGTTGTCGGTGGCCGCGCCGGTGCGCAGCTCCTTGCCGATGCCGACCTCGGCCACGTCCTGCACGCGCAGGGGAATGCCATTGGCGTTGCCCAGGATCACGTTGCCGATGTCCTCGGCCGACTTCACCTGCCCCGGCGCGCGAATCAGGTACTGCTCGCCGCGCTTCTCGATGTAGCCAGCGCCCACGTTGGCGTTGTTGCGCTCCAGCGCGGTGACCAGGTCGGTCATGGTGAGGCCATGGGCCAGCAGCTTGGCCGGGTCGGGCGCGATCTGGAACTCCTTGGCGTAGCCGCCGATGGAGTTGATCTCGGTCACGCCCGCCACGTTGCGCAGCTGCGGCTTGATGATCCAGTCCTGTATTTCGCGCAGGTCGATCGGTGAATAGGGCTTGCCGTCGGCCTTCTTCGTGCCCTCTTCCGCCTCCACGGTCCACAGGTAGATCTCGCCCAGGCCGGTAGAGATGGGCCCGATCACCGGGGAGATGCCGCCCGGCATGCTCTCGCGCGCCGACTGGATGCGCTCGTTGACCAGCTGGCGCGCAAAGTAGATGTCGGTGCCGTCCTTGAAGATCACCGTCACCTGCGAGAGGCCGTAGCGCGAGAGCGAGCGCGTCTGCTGCAGGCCGGGCAGGCCGGCCATGACGGTCTCGATCGGGTAGGTCACGCGCTGCTCGGTCTCCAGCGGGGAGTAGCCGGGCGTGGCGGTGTTGATCTGCACCTGCACGTTGGTGATGTCGGGCACGGCGTCGATGGGCAGCTTCTGGTAGCTGAAGACGCCCAGCGCCGCCATGCCGAGCACGGCCAGCAGCACGAGCCAGCGCTGCGCAATGGAAAAACCGATGATGCGTTCGAACATGCGGCGTCCTCAGTGCGTGTGCGTGGCCGAGCTCTTGCCCTGCTGCGACTTCACGACGAAGCTGCCGCTGCCCGCATGGCTGGCGCCGGGCGCAAGGCCGCCGACGATCTCCACGCGCTTGCCGTCGCTGCGCCCGGTCTGCACGTGCTGCGGCACGAAGCCGCCGGGCACGCGCAGGAACACGGTGGGCTTGTCTTCGACGGTCTGCAGCGCCTCGGCCGACACCGTCACCGGCGCATCGGCCTCGGAGGCAACCAGCTCGACATTCACGAACAGCCCCGGTCGCCAGATGCGCTGCGGGTTGGTCAGCGTGACGCGCGCGGTGGCGGTGCGCGTCTGCGCGCCGATGAGCGAGCCCACGTACGACACCTTGCCCGTGGCCGCCTGGTCGAACGCGCTGGCGCGGATGGTCACCGGCTCGCCGATGCGCACCAGGTTCAGGTTGCCGGCCGCCACGCTGATCTCGGCCCACACGCTCGACAGGTCGGAGATGGTGAAAACGTTGACGTCTTCCTTCACCGACTCGCCCAACGCGATGTGCTTCTCGACCACCATGCCGTCGAAGGGCGCGCGCAGCTCGTAGCGGCCGAGCGCCGCCGAGGCCGGCGTGGCACCGAGTGCCAGCAGCTTCTGGTTGGCGTTGGCCACGGCGATCTGCGCCTCCTGCAGCGCCTGCTCGGCCTGCAGGTAGTCCTGCTGCGGGGAGATCTTTTCTTCCCACAGCTTCTTCTCGCGCTCGTGGGTCGTGCGGGCCAGCGCCAGGCGGCGCTGCGCCGATTGCAGCGCGCTGCGCTGCTCGGAGAGCGAAGGGCTCGACAGCACCGCCAGCACCTGGCCGCGCCTGACCTCCTGCCCCAGGTCGGCCGACACGCTGTCGACCACGCCCGCCACGCGTGGCACCACGTGGGCGGTGCGGTCTTCGTTGAACTTGATCTCTCCGGGCAGCTGCAGCGACAGCTTGATGCGCGCGGGGCCCGCGCCTTCGATGGCGATGTCGGCGGACTTGATCTGCGCGTCGGTGAAGGCGATCTTTTCTTCCTTGTGTTCTTCCTTGTGCGCTTCCTTGCCCTCTTCCTTGTGATCGCCCTTGTGATCGCCCTTGTGATCGTCCTTGTGCTCTTCCTTTTCTTCCTTCTCGGCCTTGCCCTCCGCGTGGTGCTCCTTGTCGGCATGGCCCGCGGCCTCGCCGTGGCTGTGGTCGTGGTCCTCTTCCTTGCCGTGGGCCTTGCCCTCTTCGTGGTGTTCACCGTCGCCGTGCCCGGCCGCTTCGGAATGACCGGCGGCCTCGGGCTTGGCCGGCGAGGTGCGCAGGATCATCGCGCCCGCGCCGAGGCCCAGGGCCAGGACCACCGCGATGGCGATCCACTGCTTCTTGCCGACGCGCTCGGCAAGGGATGTGCGTTGTTGTGCGTTCATGGTGTGTGAGCTTTCCTGTCAGCGCGCGACGGGTGTCGCGAGCGAGATGTCATCGCCGTGGCGGCCCAGCAGCCGGTCGAGTTCGCCGGCCGCGCGGTGCGCGTCGGCCAGTGCCAGCAGGTACTGCGCGCGCACCTGGAACAGCGTGCGTTGCGCGTCCAGCGCCTCCAGGAAGCTGAACTTGCCCAGCTCGAAGCCCTTGGTGGCGGCCCTGTAGGCGCTCTCGGCGCCTGGCAGCGCGTCGCGCTGCAGCGTCTGGGCGGTGGCCCGCGCGGAGCGCAGGCGCTCGGTGGCCTGCGCCACGTCGGTGCCCAGTTGCAGTTCGGCCGCGGCAAGGTCGTCGCGCGCCTTCTCCTCGCGGCTCAGCGCCTCGGCCACGTTGCCGCGGTTGGTGTCGAAGATCGGCAGCGGCACCGACAGGCC
This sequence comes from Variovorax sp. OK212, assembly GCF_900112425.1. Classification (GTDB taxonomy): domain Bacteria; phylum Pseudomonadota; class Gammaproteobacteria; order Burkholderiales; family Burkholderiaceae_C; genus Variovorax. Next base: position 199,502 of record NZ_FOLP01000002.1, read on the forward strand.
CAGCACCACCTGGTTGCGCCGCCCGCCCCCCATCTCGCCTTCGGAAGAAGGCACGCGCTTGGCGCCGAGCGACACGGTCAGGTCGGGCACGCGCCTGGCCTGCTCGAGGTCGGACAGCGCCCGGCGCCGCTCGACCTCGAGCCGCGCCTGCCGCAGCACGGGCGCGTCGGCCAGTCGGGCTTGCGCGTCCTGCGGCGGCGCCATGGCCGGCAACTGGTCGACCGCGCCGTCCACCTGCGTGAAGCGCGGGCTCGGGTTGCCCCACGACGCCGCGAGCTGCTGGCGCGCCGAGCGCAGCGTGCCTTCGGCCTGCAGCAGTTCGACGCGAATGCCGGCCTCGGCCACGCGCGCTCTGGTTTCCTCCAGCGGCGACACCTTGCCCGCCGCCACGCGGTTGGCGGCGGCGCGGGTGCCCGTCTGCGCAAGGCCGACCGAGTCCTGTGCCAGGCGCAGGCGCTCCTGCGCGGTCAGCACCTCGAAGAAGGCGGTGACCGTGGCCGCGCGGACCTCGGCGCGGCGCGCAGCAAGCGCCGACGCGGCCTGGTCGCGTGCGCGTTCGGCCGCCGTCACGCGCGCGGCGCGCTTGCCGCCCAGTTCGATGGGCTGGCTCAGCTGCAGCGTGGTGGTGCGGTTGTCGCGGCGCAGGTCTTCCACCTGCGCGTCGAGCGTGGGGTTGGGCCAGGCGCCGGCCTGCACGATGGCGGCCTCGGTGGCGTCCTGTTCGCGCGCGGCGGAAGACAGGCCCGGGTTGGCCTGCAGCGCCATCGCAATGGCGCCCTGCAGGTTCAGCGGGCCGATCGGCTCCAGCGTGCGGCCGGATGAAGGCCGGGGAACGGCCGAAGTCTGGGTCTGCGAGGCCTGTGAGGCCTGTGAGGCCTGTGAAACCTCTGAGCCCTCTGAGCCCTCTGAAAGGGCCGGGGTCGCCGCCATGGCCAAGACGGCCAGCGGCACGAAGAGCGTGCGCATCGAATTCTCCTGGGTTGCAAAACAACGGACGGACGAATTCGGCGAGAGCTCAGCTGACGGTGAAGTTCAGAAGAAGTGGGGTGTGTTCTCTCGCCGAATCAAAGGGCGAGAGACCAGTCGGGACGCACCGGAACGTCGGCGATGTGCGAGGCGAAGCGCTCGGCGTGCATGGCACGCAGCGGCTGGGCCACGCGCGCGATGGCGGGCATGGGCTCGCCCGTTGCGTCCGCGTGCTGCGCCCAGCCCGCATGGCAGACCGCGCAGTCGCCGACCACGGCGTTGGGCTGGGTGCTGGCGTTCTTCTGCGCGCCCTCGCCGCTGTGGCTGCGGTCGGTGCCGCGGCTTTCGCTTTCGTGGTGGCCCCAGTGCTCGGGCTGCGTGTCGCGCTCATGCTGGCAATACGCCGATGCCGCGGCCCAGCTCAGCTGGAGCGGCAAGAGTGCAAGCAGGAAGATGAGGAGCCAGCGGCGCATGGAGGCAAAAAGTATATCGGCGGCGTGCATGGAGCCTTGCGCCACGGAGCCTAAAGCCCCGCGGCCTGGAGGCCCGGCGCAATGTATGACAACAACACAAGTGCTTGTCCGTCGATAGGATTACTAAATCGTAATCTCTGTATCGAAAGTGCTTGGGTACCATTTGCCCATGCGCATTCTTGTCATCGAAGACGAGCCCAAACTGGGCGATTACCTTAAAAAAGGCCTTGAAGAGAACGGATACGTGGTCGATATCGCCCGCGACGGTATCGAAGGGAGGTTTCTCGCCACCGAAGGCGACTATGCGCTGGTCCTGCTCGACGTACAGCTCCCCGGCATCGACGGTTTCGCGGTGCTGCAGGCCATACGCCGGACCAAGAACGTGCCCGTGCTGGTGCTCACCGCGCGCGACAAGGTCGAAGACCGCGTGCAGGGCCTGCAGCAGGGCGCGGACGACTACCTCGTCAAGCCCTTCTCCTTTTCCGAACTGCTCGCGCGCGTGCAGGCGCTGTTGCGCCGCGGCAAGCTGCAGGAGTCGACGGTGCTGCGGCTGGCCGACCTCGAGGTCGACGTGGTCAGCCGCAAGTGCTTTCGCGGCCGCACGCGGCTCGAGCTCACGGCCAAGGAGTTCACGCTGCTGCTGGTGCTGCTGCGGCGGCGCGGGCAGATCCTGTCACGCACCACGCTGGCCGAGCAGGTGTGGGACATGAACTTCGACAGCGACACCAACGTGGTCGAGGTGGCCGTGCGGCGCCTGCGCAGCAAGCTGGACGATCCCTTCGACGTGAAGCTGCTGCACACGGTGCGCGGCATGGGCTACGTGCTGGAAGACCGCTCCTGGGCATGAGCCCGCGGCCGCATTCGCTGCAGCGCCGCCTCTCGCTCTGGCTGGCCGCGCAGACCCTGTTCGGGCTCAGCGTCATCTGCCTGGCGATCTACCTCGTCACCGCCTGGAACTTCGGCCAGAAACAGGACGAAGTGCTGGCCCAGAAGGCCGCGCTGGTGCGGCACCTGCTGCAGGAGGCGGAGAAAGGCGGCGACCTGGTCTTTCTGCGGCACAAGCTCGACGACTTCTTCTCGATGCAGGACGACGTGTCGCTGCGCATCTCGCATGCGGGCCGCGAGCTGTTCCGGTCCACGCCCGCCAGCAGCGGGCGCTGGCTGCACCGCGACCTCGAGGTGCCCTGGACCCAGGCCGGCGCGGTCACGCCGCTGTCGGTGGAACTGGGCATGAACGTGACGCAGGAGGCGCGGCTGCTGCAGCGCCTGGCATGGACGCTGTTGGGGGCCGTGGTGCTGGGCACGGCGCTGGTCTCGCTCACGGGCATGTGGCTGGTGCGGCGCGGCCTGCGGCCGTTGAAGGCGCTGGCCGAGCGCACCGCGGCCATGGCGCCCGACAGGGCCAACCAGCCGATCGACGCGATGGCCTTCGCCGAAGAGCTGCGCCCGTGGATCACGCAGTTCAACGCGCTGCTGCTGCGCGTGCAGCGTGCCTATGTGCAGCTCGAATCCTTCAATGCCGACGTGGCGCACGAGCTGCGCACGCCGCTGGCCAACCTGATCGGCGCTACCGAACTCGCGCTCACGCGCCCGCGCAGCAACGAAGAGCTGCAGGGCGTGCTGGCCTCCAACCTCGAAGAGGTCGGGCGGCTCTCGGGCATCGTCACCGACATGCTGTTTCTCTCGCAGGCCGAGCGCGGCGTGCCGATGCGCACGCGCGCCGCCACCAGCCTGGCCGTGCAGGCGGGCGACGTGATCGACTTCTACGACGCCATGCTCGAGGAGGCCGGCCTGCGCGCCGAGGTGACGGGCGACGCCACGGCCGACGTGGACGCCGCGCTGGTGCGGCGCGCCCTCTTCAACCTGCTGGGCAACGCGGTGCGCTTCGCCGCGCCGGCGTCGGTCATCCGCATCGAGATCGGCCGCGACCCGCAGGCAGGTGACGCGTTCGCCGTCACCGTGGCCAACCGGGGCGAACCGATCGACCCGGCCGCGCTGCCGCGCCTGTTCGAGCGCTTCTACCGCGCCGCGCAGGCGCGAGACGGCTCGACCCGGCACCACGGGCTGGGCCTGTCGATCGTGGAAGCCATTGCCCGCATGCACGGCGGGCGCGTGTTCGCGTCGAGCGAAGATGGCGAGACGCGCATCGGATTCACGGTGCAGCGCGGCGGCTGAGCCGCGCCGGACCTCGCCTCAGGGAGTTGTCAGGACTTGGCGGCCGCGCCGCCGACCTCGGCCGCCTCCGCCGCGGCCGCCGCTGCCCCGCGCGCCTTGCGCCCGATGAACAGGTTGATCAGCGGTCCCGTCATCGCGGTGGTCGCCAGCGCCATCACCAGCAGCATGGTGAACAGCTCGGGGCCGATGAGCCCGGCGTCCAGGCCGATCTTCATCACGATGAGCTCCATCAGCCCGCGCGCGTTCATCAGCGAGCCGGTGGCCAGGCTGTCGCGCCAGCCGTAGCCCGCCATGCGCGCGCCGGCCGCGCCGCCGGCGACCTTGCCCAAGGTGGCCACAGCCACGATCAGCAGCATCGCGCCCAGGCTCGCGCCCGTGAAGGCGCTGGCCGTGGTGCCCAGGCCCGCGAGCGCGAAGAACAGCGGCATCAGCACGACGATGGAAATGGGTTCGATGCGCTCGGTGAGCGACTTCAGCAGCCGGTCGTCGCGCGGCAGGCAGACGCCGAACAGGAAGGCGCCGAACACCGCATGCAGGTGCAGCCACTCGGTCGCCAGCGCGGTCACGAGCAGGCCGAGCATGAGCGCGGCCATGACGGTGGTCGAGGGCTCGCCGCCGGGCGCCCTGGTGCGCAGCAGCCAGGCAAAGGCCGGCTTCGCGCCCAGGAACAGCACGCACAGCACCACTGCCATGCCCAGCGTGGTCTTGAGCAGGCCGTGGTAGCCCTCGCCCGCGCCGACCATCGCGACCACGAAGGCCAGCAGGATCCACGCGAACACATCGACCACCGCGGCGGCGCCGAGCGACAGCTGGCCGAAGGGCGTGCGCGTCATGGCGCGGTCCTTCAGGATGCGTGCCATCACGGGGAACGCGGTGATCGACAGCGCCGCCGCGATGAACAGCGCGAACGGCCAGAAGGCCACGCCGGCCGGTGCCAGCGACGGATGCAGCGCGGGCGCGATGGCCACGCCCAGCGCGGCCGGCACCACGATGCTCAGCACGCCGACATAGCCCGCGGAACGCAACTGCTCGCGCACGCCCTGCGACGCGCGCAGCTCCAGGCCCACCACGAACATGAACAGCACGAGCCCCAGCGTCGAGAGCGACGAGAGCCCCTGCAGCGATTCCTTGGAGAACAGCTGCGCATGCAGCGACGGAAACAGCGCCCCCATGACGACGGGGCCGAGCATCAGGCCGGCCGCCATCTCGCCGACCACCGCCGGCTGGCCTACATGACGCAGAACCCAGCCGCACACGCGTGCGGTGGCGAGGATGACGATGAGTTGCAGCAGCAGCGAGGTGGCGGACATGGGAGCGGGATGCGGGGAATGCAGGGAGCGCGGGGGCAGGCGAAGCGGCACATGTTAGTGCCCTCGCGTGACGCGCTCAACCCGCCCTGCTCACGCCGTGCACCCGCCGTGCGCCCGCTGCGCGCCAGCAGCCGCTGGCTTGCTGCCCCGCGCCGGCCATCGCCATCGCGCTGCTCGCGGCAACCGCGTTGCCGCCAGGCGCAAGGCGGACGCAGGTACCGGCTCAGTCCTTCGGCGCGCGCATCAGCCGCAACCCGTTCGCCACCACCAGCAGGCTCGCGCCCATGTCGGCGAACACGGCCATCCACATGGTGGCGCTGCCGAACACCGCGAGCACGAAGAACACGGCCTTGATGCCCAGCGCCAGCGTGATGTTCTGCCACAGCACCGCATGCGCGCGGCGCGACAGGCGGATGGTCTCGGGAATGCGGCGCAGGTCGTCGTTCATGATGACCACGTCGGCCGCTTCCATCGCGGTGTCGGTGCCGGCGCCGCCCATGGCGAAGCCGATGTCGGCCTGCGCGAGCGCGGGCGCGTCGTTGATGCCGTCGCCGGTCATCGCGGCCGCGCCGTAGCGCTGCTGCATGGCCTTGATGGCGTCGAGCTTTTCCTCGGGCAGCAGGTTGCCGCGCACGTCCTCGATGCCGGCATGCGCGCCGATGGTCCTGGCGGTTGCGGCGTTGTCGCCGGTGAGCATCACGGGCACCACGCCCAGCGCGCGCAGCTCGGCCACCGCGGCCTGCGACGACGCCTTGATGGTGTCGGCCACCGCGAACAGCGCGAGCACGGCCGTGTCCGAGGCCAGCAGCGTGACGGTGCGGCCGGCTTCCTCGTGCTGCTTGAGTTCGGCTTCGAGCGCGGGCGTGCACAGGCCGCGCTCTTCGATGAGCCGGTGGTTGCCGAGCACATAGGTCTGGCCCGCGACCACGGCCTGCACGCCGCGGCCGGGCAGCGCGGTGAAGTCGCCGGCTTCCTCCGCGCGTGCGCCCTTCAGTCCTTCGGCAATCGCCTTCGACACCGGGTGGTCCGAGCGGCCCGCGATGCTCGCGGCCGTTGCGAACACCACCGCCTCGTCGGCCGACGCACCGGCCGGCGCACCGTGCAGCGACGACGCCACCAGCTTCGGCTTGCCTTCGGTGATGGTGCCGGTCTTGTCGAGCGCGATCGCCTTCAGCTTGCGCGCTTCTTCCAGGTAGGTGCCGCCCTTGATGAGGATGCCGCGCCGCGCGGCCGAGGCCAGCGCGCTCACCACGGTCACAGGGGTGGAGATGACCAGCGCGCACGGGCACGCGATGACCAGCAGCACCAGCGCCTTGTAGAGCGCCTGCGTCCAGGTCCAGTCCATGAACAGCGGCGTGAACAGCGCGACGGCCAGCGCCAGCACGAAGACGGTGGGCGTGTAGACGGCGGCGAACCGGTCGACGAAGCGCTGCGTGGGCGCGCGCGAACCCTGCGCCTCCTCGACCGCGTGGATGATGCGCGCGAGCGTGGTGTTCGACGCCACCGCGGTCACGCGAAACTCCAGCGCGGCGGTCTGGTTGATGGTGCCCGCGAACACCGGGTCGCCCACGGTCTTGTCGACCGGAATGCTCTCGCCCGTGACGGGCGCCTGGTCGATCGCGCTGGCACCCGCGGTGACGATGCCGTCCAGCGGCACGCGTTCGCCGGGGCGGATGCGCGCCACGGCGTCGAGCGCCACCTCGCCGGCCCTCACGGTCTGCCAGCTGCCGTCGGGCTGCTTCACCTCGGCCTGCTCGGGCGCGAGCGCCAGCAGGCTCTGGATGGCGTTGCGGGCACGGTCCACGGCGCGCGCCTCGATGAGCTCGGCAATGGCATACAGCGCCATCACCATCGCGGCCTCGGGCCACTGGCCGATGACGAAGGCGCCCGTGACGGCCACGGCCATCAGCGCGTTGATGTTCAGGCGCCCGCGCACCAGCGCGGCGAAGCCCTTCTTGTAGGTGTCCAGGCCCGCAAGGCCGATGGCGCCCAGCGCGAGCGCCATCTCGGCCGCCATGAAGGCCTTGCCGTCGAAGCCCATGAAGGAAATCGACTCGGCCGCGATGGCCAGCACCAGCGCGGCCACCAGGCGCACCAGCCCCGCGTTCATGCCGGCGATCGTCGCGGGCGCGGCGGCCGGTGCCGCACCGCCCTGCACGTCCACCGGCTCGGGCTTGAAGCCGGCCTTGCGGATGGCGTCGAGCGCCTGGGGCAGCGCGCCTTCGTCGGTGGTGATGGCCATGGTGCGCTCGCCGAGGCGAAAACGCAGCGCCTTCACGCCGGCAATCGGCTCCAGCGCGCGGCGGATCTCGGACTCTTCCACCGCGCAGTCCATGGTGGGAATGCGAAACAGCAAGGCGCCCTTGGGCAGGTCGGCCGGCGTGGCGGACGCCGTCGAGCCGCGGACGACGGGGCTGCCGCAGCAGGCGGGCTCGGCGTGGGCGTGCGCGTGGGCGGGGGCATGCGCGTGGCCGTGCCCTTCGTGCGCGTGACCGTCGTGGTCATGTGCATGGCCATGGTCGTGCGCATGGTCGTGGCCGTGCGGGTCTGCTTGGGGAACCTTGAGGTTCAGGGCGCTTTCGTTCGTCATGGAATCGATTGGAAACCCTGAAGCAGGTGTAGAGTCAAACGCTCATTTCCACCCGTTCGGATACCGCATCATGAAAATCGGTGAACTGGCCAAGGTCACGAACACGCCGGTCGAAACCATCCGGTACTACGAGCGCGAGCACCTGCTGCCCGAGCCCGCGCGCACCGACGGCAACTACCGCATCTACGACGAAGACCATGCCCAGCGCCTGGGCTTCATCCGCCGCTGCCGCTCGCTGGACATGACGCTCGACGAGATCCGCAGCCTGCTGAAATTCCGCGACGCGCCGCAGGAGGACTGCGGCCAGGTCAACCAGCTGCTGGACGACCACATCGGCCACGTGGCCGCGCGCATCGCCGAACTGAAGACGCTCGAGAAGCAGCTGAAGGCGCTGCGCCAGCAATGCGGCGGGCCCGAGTCGGCCAACGCCTGCGGCATCCTGCAGGAGCTCGACACCGCCGCGCTCGCGCCCGACACCTTCGGCCAGCATGCGGGCCATGTGCACGGCGCACTGCATGCGCCGGCCAAGCGCGGCGCCTGACCCCGCCTACGCCTCGTTTTCCGGCTCGCCGCCGAGCGCCGACAGCCGCTGCGCAATGCCGATGGCCTGCGCCACCCACTGGTTGCCGCAGTGGTGCCGCCGGATCGCCGCCACCTTGCGCTCGAAGCGCCCGCCCACGATGCGCACGCGCTCCAGCCCGCGCGAGGCCACCATCGCCGCGCCCAGCCGCGCCGGAAGAATGCCCATGCCGCAACCCGCCGCCGCCAGGTCGAGCGTGAGTTCGACCGAGTTGCTCTCGATGGCCGGGAGCAGCGGCCGCCCGCATTCGCGCTCGACGATGCGGCGCAGCACGTAGGGCCGCGGCGGCAGTATCAGCGGCTGCGCAGCCAGCTGCGCCACCGCGATCTCGCGCGGCAGCCCCTGCCCCGCCAGCCGGTAGCCCACCAGACGCTCGTCGTGCAGCAGCACGCGCTCGACTTCCTCGGAGTCGATGGCCACGTCGTAGACGAAACCCATGTCGGCCTTGCCGCGCACCACCGCCTCGACCACGTCCTGCGAGCTGGCCGTCATCAGCGTGAGCCGGGCCGTCGCGCCCTGCTGGCGGAAGGCCACGGCCAGGTCGGGCAGCAGATAGGCCGCCAGCGTGTTGACGGTGGCAATGCCCAGGTGATGGGTGGAGGCGCCGGCGGCGGCCGCCGCGCCCATGGCATGGTCGATCTGCTCGAACGCCGGCTCCAGCCGTGCCAGCAACTCCGCGCCCGACGCGGTGAGCGCAATGCCGCGCCCGTGGCGGCGGAACAGGGCAAAGCCCAGTTGCTCCTCGAGCCGGCGGATCTGCTTGCTCAGCGCCGGCTGCGAGATGACCAGCGTCTCCGCAGCCTTGCGCAGCGAAGGCGAGCGCGCGGCAAACACGAACTGCCGCAAGGCGTGGTCTGAGGTGTCCATGGGAGGCAAAGGCTAGCGCATCCAGGGCCGAGCCGTGCGGTCTTGCAGCGGGCGAGCGATAACCCGGGGTTATCTCTGGAATGCGGCGCGGGCGGTTTCTCCGGTGGGCGCAAACACGGAGCATGGCCGCTTCCCACCTCACGACGGAACCGACATGCAACGACGCCAGCTTCCCGCCGCGCTCTTCGCGCTTTCAGTGGCCACGCAGGCCGTGCGCCCTGCGCTGGCGCAACCGGCCTCGGCTTCCGCGGCGGCTTCGCCGTCTTCGCGCGCGGTGCGCCTCATCAACGGCTTCTCGGCCGGCGGCGCGGTCGACACGCTGTCGCGCGCCGTGGCCGAGCGCCTGGGCGCGGTGCTGGGCCAGCCCGTGGTGGTCGACAACCGGCCCGGCGCCTCGGGAATGATCGCGGCCGACGCGGTGGCGCGCGCCGCGCCCGACGGCCTCACGGTGGGTGTGCTCGACGTCGGCGCGCTCGCCGTGAACCCGGCCTTGCAGAAGCGCCTGGCCTACGACGCGGGCAAGGACTTCGCGTACATCGGCCTGGTCGCGCGCATCCCGCTGCTGCTGGTGGCGCACCCCTCGGTACCCGCGGCCAACCTCAAGGAACTGACGGCGCTGCTGCGCGCCAACCCCGGCACCTATGCCTACGCCACGGCCGGCATCGGCAACCCGCTGCACCTGGCCATGGAGGCCTACCGGCAGGCCAGCGGCGTGAAGGTGGTGCACGTGCCGTACAAGGGCGCGAGCGCAGCCGTGCAGGACGTGCTGGGCGGGCGCGTGCCGCTGATGTTCATCGACGTCAACACCAGCGCGCAACACCTTCGCGCGGGCACGCTCAAGCCCTTGGCCATCGCCACGCGCGAGCGCAACCCCACGCTGCCGGGCGTGCCCACCTTCGCCGAATCGGGCTTCCCTGGCTTCGAGGCCACGCCGTGGATCGGGCTGCTCGGGCCGGCCGCGCTGCCGGCCGACACCAAGGCGCGCATGGCCGATGCGTTGGCCCAGGTCATGGCGCAGCCCGACACGCGCAACAGGATCACCGCGCTGGGCTTCGTCGCGCTGCAGGACGGACCCGATGCGTTCGCCAGGCTGGCGGGCGAAGATCGCATCGCCTATGCGAAGCTGATCCGCGAGCGCGGCATCTCGCTCGACTGACCCGATCGACCTGCTGGAGGTTTCCATGACGACACCCGACATACCCGAACTCAGCGCCGTCGAGGCGCTGGCTGCGTTCGACAACGGCACGCTGACCTCGGAGGCCTATGTGCAGGCCCTGCTCGCGCGCGCCCAGGCGCTGCGCTCGCTCAACAGCTGGATCACGCTCGATGCGCAAGGCGCGCTGCAGGCGGCACGCGCCGTGGACGCCGCCCGTGCGCGCGGAGACAAGCTCGGCGCGCTGGCCGGCCTGCCGCTCTATATCAAGGACAACATCGACACCCAGGGCATCCGCACCACCGGCGGCACGCCCGCGCTCAAGGACTTCGTGCCGCGCGCCAATGCGCCGGTGCTGGAGCCGCTGCTGGCGGCCGGCGCCATCGTGCTGGCCAAGGCGAGCCTGCACGAGCTCGCGTTCGGCAGCACCTCGAGCAACGCGGCCTTCGGCTTCGTGAAGAACCCGTACGACACGGGGCGCATTCCGGGCGGCTCGTCGGGCGGTACCGCGGCCGGCATTGCCGCGCGCATTGCGCCCGCAGGGCTGGGCACGGACACGGGCGCGTCGGTGCGGCATCCGGCGTCGTTCTGCGCGCTCGTGGGCCTGCGCCCGTCGGTGGGCAACGGCGGCGCCCAGAGGCGCTACCCGGGAGGCGGCGTGGTGCCCATCTCGCGCACGCGCGACACGCCCGGCCCGATGGCGCGCACCGTGGCCGACGTGGCGCTGCTCGACGCGGTCGTCACCGGCGCACCCACGGCCCCGCTGGCGCCCGCAGCGCTCGCGGGCCTGCGGCTCGGCCTGCCGCGCGCGTACTTCTGGGAGAACCTCGACCGCGAGGTCGAGGCCGTGATGAACGCGGCCGTGCAGCGGCTGCGCGAAGCGGGCGTGGTCTTCGTCGAGGCCGACCTGCGGGGCGTGCCCGAGCTCAACGAGCGCGTCTCGATGCCGGTGGCGCTCTACGAGTTCTACCACCGCGACCTCGAGGCTTACCTGAAGGAAGAAGGCCTGCAGCTCACGCTCGACGAAGTGATTGCGCAGGTAGCGAGCCCCGACGTGAAGGGCATCTTCGGCATCGCGAAGGACATGCCCAGGGCCGCCTACGAGGACGCCATCGGCGTGCACCGGCCGAAGCTCGTCGCGGCCTATGCCGACTACTTCTCGGCGCATGCGGTCGAGGGCGTGCTGTTCCCGACCTGCGCCATTCCGCCGCCGCCCATCGACCCCGACTTCACGGGCAAGGTCGAGATCAACGGCGTGCGGCAGCCGGGCGGCCCCGCCGCGCTGTTCCAGGTGCTGATCCGCAATGTCGATCCCGGCAGCAATGCCGGCATCCCGGGCCTCGCGCAGCCGGCCGGCATGACCGCGGGCGGGCTGCCCGTGGGCCTGGAGATCGACGGCCCGCTGGGCAGCGACCGGCGGCTGCTGGCCATCGGCCTGGCCATCGAGCAGCTGCTGGGCAAGCCCCCGGCGCCCCCTGTCACTTCCCTTTGACGACCCCACGCACCATGAACACACCTGAGCGCGCCCAACTGCGCGACACCGTCAACGGCACCCTCGGCTCGCCGCTGCGCCCCGCGCCCCACTGGACGCTCGAACAGAAGATGGCCATCGCCTGCCGCTACCTCGCGCTGCAGGAGCACTGCGAAACGCTGGCCGGCCAGATGACCGTGCGCCTGGGCGAAGGCCGCTTCGCGACCACGCCCATCGGCGTGGCGTTCGACGAGATGCGCCCCGGCGACATCCTCGTGGTCGACGACGAACTTGCGCTGCTCGAGGGCCGCGGCATGGCCAACCCCGCCACGCGCTTTCACATGTGGGTGTACCGCGCGCGGCCCGACGTGGCCTGCATCATCCACACGCACCCGCCGGCCACGTCCGCGCTGTCGATGATCGAAGAACCGCTGGTGGTGGCGCACATGGACCAGACGCCTTTCTTCAACGACTGCGCGTTCCTGAAGGAATGGCCGGGCCTGCCGATCGCCGACGACGAAGGCGTGGTGATCTCGGCCGCGCTGGGCGGCAAGCGCAGCATCCTGCTTGCGCACCACGGCCTGCTGACCGCCTGCGCGACGCTCGAGGAGGCCACCTACATGGCGGTGCTGCTGGAGCAGGCCGCGCGGCGCCAGTTGATGGCGGCGGCGGCCGGCACGGTGCATCCGGTGGCGGACGCGCTCGCACAGGAGTCGCACGACTTCCTGCTGAAGCCGAGCATCGTGAACGCGACCTTCGCGATGTATGCCCGCCGCGTGCTGCGCGCGGGGCATCCGCAGGATGACTTCCTGGGCAATTGAGCCGGTACGGCCCTGAACACGGCTTGCCGGGGGCCGCGGCGGCCCTGCTGCCCCGCTGCCCCTACTTGCCCACCAGCTGCGTGAGCTTCTCCGCCTCGAAGCTCTCGTCGCGCGCCGCATCGCAGGGCACGCAGTCCTTGGTGCCCGGTTGCGCCGACAGCTTCTCGATGGCCTGCCACAGCAGCGCGATCTGGTGCTCCTGGCTGGAGGCGTTGTCGATCAGCCCGCGCATGGCCTGGCTCAGCGGGTCGTCTTCCTGCGTGATGCCGTAGGCGGAAAACTTCTGCGGCGCGGCCACGTCGGCGCCCTCTCCGGCTTCGCCGGCCTCGCCGCTCTTCGACGGAATGATGCGCGCGGGAATGCCCACCGCGGTCGCCCCGGCCGGCACCGGCTTGATGACCACCGCGTTGCTGCCGATCTTGGCGCCGTCGCCCACGACGAAGCCGCCCAGCACCTTGGCGCCCGCGCTCACCACCACGTTGCGGCCCAGCGTCGGATGCCGCTTGGCGCCCTTGTAGAGCGAGGTGCCGCCCAGCGTCACGCCCTGGTAGATGGTGCAGCCGTCGCCGATCTCGGCGGTCTCGCCGACCACCACGCCCATGGCGTGGTCGAAGAACACCCGCTCGCCGATCTTGGCCGCGGGGTGGATCTCGATGCCGGTCAGCCCGCGTGCCACGTGCGCGATGAAACGCGCCGGCCACTTGAAGCCATGGGTCCAACAGGCATGCGCCCAGCGATGCAGCACCACGGCATGGAAGCCGGGGTAGACCGTGATCACTTCCCAGGCGCTGCGGGCGGCCGGGTCGCGTTCGAGGATGCACCGGATATCGGCGCGCAGGCGAGAGAACATCGCTGCCTTCTTGTCGTTATATGGTTATGTCGACGGGGGGCGCGCAGTCTATAGCCCGCTGTCATCGCGTACGGGCGATGGGGTCTTAGCCTCGGGCCCGGGCGCCGCGGCGGCGCCGACAAGCGGCTTGACGGCGTCGCGCGGCGGCTTGGTGGTGTCGCGCGGCAGCTTGGTGGCGTCGCTCATGGCCTTGGCGATGCCGCGCAGGATGTGGATCTCTTCCGGCGTGGGCTGGGCCCGGTTGAACAGCTGCTGCAGCCGCGGCATGAGCTTCTTGGGCGCCGCGGGGTCGAGAAAACCGATGTCCACCAGCGAGCGCTCCCAGTGCTCGAGCATGCCGGCCACGGCCTGCGCGTCGGCCACCTGCACCGGCGCCGTGGCCTCTCGCACGCCGTAGCCGCCCAGGGCCAGCCGCCATTCGTAGGCCACCACCTGGATGGCCGCGCCCAGGTTCAGCGAGCCGAATTGGGGGTCGGTCGGAATGGTCAGCGCCACATTGCAGCGGTAGACGTCTTCGTTTCGCATGCCGAAACGCTCGGAGCCGAACAGGAAGGCCACGTGCTGGTCGGCTTGCTGGCCCAGTGGTTCGAGGTGCTCGCGGGGCGTGCGCGTGGGCGGGCCGAAGTCGCGCGGGATCATGGCCGTGGCGCACAGGTGGGTCACACCGTCCAGGGCATCGTCGAGCGTCTCGACGATGCGGGCGTTGGCCAGCACGTCGAGCGCGCCGCTCGCGCGCTGGATGGTTTCCTCGCGCCGCAGCACGTTGGCCCAGCGCGGCGCGACCAGCACCAGGTCGGTGAAACCCATGGTCTTCATGGCACGGGCGGCGGCGCCCACATTGCCGGCGTGGCTGGTCTGGATCAGGATGAAACGGGTGCGCATGACGGGTTTAGCAGACACAAAACGGCGGAGCCGGTAAAATCCCCCGATTCTCGCCGCCCGCATCGCCGGGCCGCTCACGGGGCGCCAAGCCCCTCCTCTTGCTCTTCTCACAATCCAATGTCGTCCCCCAACCTGCATCCCATGCTCAATGTGGCCGTCAAGGCCGCACGCGCCGCCGGCGCGATCATCAACCGCGCTGCCCTCGACGTCGAGTCCGTGCGCATCTCCCAGAAGCAGGTCAACGACTTCGTCACCGAAGTCGATCACGCCAGCGAGAAAGCGATCATCGAGACGCTGCTCGGCGCGTACCCGGGGCACGGCATCCTGGCCGAGGAATCGGGCACCGAGCACGGCGCCAAGGATTCCGACTACGTCTGGATCATCGATCCGCTGGACGGCACCACCAACTTCATCCACGGCTTCCCGGTGTACTGCGTGTCCATCGCGCTGTCGGTGCGCGGCAAGATCGAGCAGGCGGTGGTCTACGACCCGAGCCGCAACGACCTGTTCACCGCCACCAAGGGCCGCGGCGCCTACATGAACGACCGGCGCATCCGCGTGTCCAAGCGCACGCGCCTGAACGAGTGCCTGATTTCGACCGGCTTCCCGTTCCGCACCGGCGACAACTTCAAGCAGTACCTGGCCATCATGGCGGACATGATGCCCCGCGCGGCCGGCCTGCGCCGCCCCGGCGCCGCCGCGCTCGACCTGGCCTACGTGGCCGCCGGCTTCACCGACGCCTTCTTCGAAACCGGCCTGAACCCCTGGGACGTGGCCGCGGGTTCGCTGCTGGTCACCGAGGCCGGCGGCCTGATCGGCAACTTCACGGGCGAGCCCGAGTTCCTCGAGCAGCGCGAATGCCTGGCCGGCGCCCCGCGCATCTACGGCCAGCTGGTGCCGCTGCTCGCCAAGTACTCCAAGTTCGCCAACGTCGACGACAAGCTGCGCGCCAGCGACCGCGTGCGCGCGGTGTCCGCCTCGACCAAGGCCAACGCGGAAGACGCATCGGTCGACCTGTACGCCCGCAGCACGGTGCCCGACTTTGCCGACGAGGCCGCCGAAGGCGCTGAAGGTGCCGCGCCCGCCCCCGCCGCGGCGCCCGCGCCCCGCAAGCTCACGCGCATTCGCCGTGACGCGCCCCCCGCCGCCGGTGCCCGCTCCGAGGGCGACACGTCCGCCAAGTGACGATGCTGGGGCCCCGCGCCGCGCCCCGGGTTCGCGAAGCTCTGCGCATTGCGCTGAGCCACTACGTCGCGAGCGGGCTGACCGTGGCGCTCGGCCTGCTGTTCATCTCGGGCGGCATCCACCTGTGGCTGGGCACCCTCGCGGCCTCGGCCGCCGCCACCGGCGTGATCGTCACCGCGCCGCCCGACCTGCCCGGCCCGCGCCGCGGCAAGTTCTTCCAGATGCTGCCGGCGCCGCTCATCGGGCTGCCGCTGTTCTTCGCGGTGCAGATGCTGCACACCGCGCCCATCCGCCTCGGGCTGCTGCTGGTGCCCGCCACCTTCATGGCCTTCCTGGCCATGGCCTGGGGCAAGCGCGGCATCCCGATCGCGATCGCGGTGATGTTCTCGATGGTCTTCTCCATGGCCACGCCGGCACCCGGCGGCATGGCCGACGCCCTGCAGCGCACCTGGGAGTTCGGGCTGGGCGCGGGGCTGTACGTCATCTGGGCCACGCTGGCCAACCTGGCGCTCAACGGGCGCTTTCGCACGCAGTCGGTGGCCGACGTGCTGTATTCGCTGGCCGCGCTCATGCGCACCGAGGCCAGCCAGTTCCTGCCGCAGGACGAGACCCGCGACGTGCGCGACACGCCCGCGCCGCTGCTGGGCCAGCTGCTGCGCGAGCAGGCCGCGCTGGCCGACCAGCTGCAGGCCACGCGCGACATCGTGCTGGAGTCGCCGCGCACGCCGCGCCGCCAGCGGCTGGCCGCCATGCTGGTGATCGTGCTCGAGATGCGCGACCAGCTGCTGGCCAGCGAGCTCGACCTCGACACCCTGCGCGCCCACCCCGCGCATGCCGAGGCGCTCATCGAGATGCGCACCGTGCTCGAGGAACTGTCCGACGAGACCATCGCGCTGGCCGACGCCCTGCTGCTGCGCCGCCAGCCCGACGCCGTGGCCGACCGCCGCCCGCGGCTGGCGGCCATCCACGTGTCCGCGGACGACAGCGCCAATGCGCTGGGCGGCACCGGCGGCCACATCGGCCCCACGGCGGCCATGCTCGCGCGCGGGCTGGCAAGCCGCATCGGCCACATCAACGACGAGGTGCTGCGCCTGTCGGCCATGGCGCGCGGCGACGCCGAGCCCAACCTGGCCGTGGTGCGCGCCAACTGGCAGATGTTCGTGAGCCCGACCGACTGGTCGCTGCGCCCCTTCTTCACGCTGTGGCGCTGGGACCAGCCGCCGCTGCGCCACGCCATTCGCGCCGCGCTGGCCATTGCCGCGGGCTACGCCATTGCCGTGTCGATGCCCTGGGGTTCGCACGACTACTGGATCCTGCTGACCATCGTGGTGGTGCTGCGCGGCAGCCTGTCGCAGACGCTGGAGCGGCGCAACGCGCGCGTGGCCGGCACGCTGCTGGGCTGCGTGCTCGCGGTGGGGCTGCTGTCGGCGCATCCGTCGGCGCTGATGCTGCTGGTGATCGTGACCGTGGCGCAGGCCATTGCGCACAGCTTCGCGGTGCGCCGCTACCTCATCACCGCGGTGGCGGCCACCGTGCTCGGCCTGGTGCAGGCCCACCTGCTGAACGTGGGCGTGGCGCCCATCTTCGCGCTGTTCGAGCGCATTGCCGACACGCTCATCGGCGCCACGCTGGCCTGGGGCTTCTGCTACGTGCTGCCTTCGTGGGAGCGCACGCAGATCCCGGCGCTGGTGGCGCGCGTGCTCACCGCGCAGGCGCGCCATGCGCGCCTGGCGCTCGGCCTGGGCCAGCTGCAGGCCGTCGACAGCAGCCCCGAACTCGAATGGCGCCTCGCGCGCCGCGAGGCCTACGACAGCCTCTCCGCGCTGGTGCAGGCCACGCAGCGTTCGCTGTCCGAACCGCGCGCGGTGCAGCCGCCGCTGGAGCCGCTGGAGCACCTGCAGGCCCACAGCTACCAGCTGCTCGCGCAGCTGAGCGCCGTGAAGTCGATGCTCGTGCTGCGGCGCGACCGCCTCACGCCGGGCGAGGTCGAAGGGCCGATCAGCCGGACTTCGCAACGAATCGAAGCCGCCATCGGAACTCTGCCCACCACCGGGCCCTCTCACCCCGAGAGCCCGGGTTCGACCACCGTCGGCGGTCCGATCCCCTTGCCTGACCCGTTCGACAACGACATCAGCCCCTGGCTGCTGCGCCGGCTCGATCTGGCCACGGCACTCGCCACGCAGCTGCGCGACGACGCAGCGCGCATTCTTCAACCTCTGAACGAGACAACGGAACAAGCAAAGACGACCACCGCCTGATGATCAAAGAGATACTCGCCCACCCCTGGTTCGGCACATGGGTTGCCGCCCTGATCGCAGTTCCCCTTTCTCTTCTCGCCCACCGCATCGGCGGCCTTGTGTTGAGGCGGATCACCCGCCCGGCCCCGACGATCCACACGATGGTGGTCAATTGCAACGCCGCGGCGCGCATCGTGCTGCCGCTGGTTGCGCTCAATGTGGTGTGGCAAGGCGCGCCCGACGACCTGCGCTTCATCGGCAACGTGCGCCATCTCACCGGCCTGCTGCTCATCGCGTCGACCACCTGGCTCGCGGTGAAGGCCATCAGCGGTTTCGCCGACGGCGTGCTCGCGCAGAACCCTTCCGACATCGCCGACAACCTGCAGGCGCGCCGCGTGCTCACGCAAACCCGCGTGCTCGCGCGCACCGCCGCCACGGTGGTGCTGGTGGCCGGCGGCGCCATGATGCTCATGACCTTCCCCGGCGCGCGCCAGGTGGGTGCGAGCCTGCTGGCCTCGGCGGGTGTCATCGGCATCGTGGCCGGCCTGGCGGCCAAGCCGGTGTTCAGCAACCTCATTGCAGGGCTGCAGATTGCGCTGGCGCAGCCCATCCGCATCGACGACGTGCTGGTGGTCGAAGGCGAATGGGGCCGTGTGGAAGAGATCACCGGCACCTTCGTGGTGATGAAGATCTGGGACGAGCGCCGGCTGATCCTGCCGCTGACCTACTTCATCGAGAAGCCGTTCCAGAACTGGACGCGGCATTCCTCGCAGCTGCTGGGCGCGGTGTTCGTCTACGCCGACTACGGCATGCCGCTCGCGCCGCTGCGCGAAGAGGCCGAGCGCATCGTGAAGGCCGCGCCCGAGTGGGACGGCCGCTTCTTCAACCTGCGCGTGACCGACGCCACCGAGCGCACCATGCAGATCCGCGTGCTGTGCACGGCCGCCACCTCGGGCCTGGCCTTCGACCTGCGCTGCAGCGTGCGCGAGGGGCTCATCGACTTCATGCAGCGCGAGTACCCGCAGTTCCTGCCGAAGATGCGCATCGAGACCGACGGCCCGCAGGAGCGCGAGCAGCCGAGGGCGATGCCCGGCGTGGCCTCCATCGGCTGAATCGCCTGGATCGCCTGGATCGCCTGGATCGCCTGGATCGTCAAAAAGGCCTGACCGGATTGCGGAGAAAGCCGAAAGCAAGAAGATAAGAATCATTCTCAACTATCATTGAGAATTCCTTCTTACAGCTTGCTTCCATGCTCGGCGCGTCTTCCCCCTCGCAGGACCTTTTGCATTCGCTCTACAGCGAAAACCAGCGGTGGCTGGTCCAGTGGTTGCGCCGCAGCACCGCCAGCGTCCATGAAGCCGCCGACCTGGCACAGGACACCTTCGTGCGGGTCGTGCAGCGCTGCCCCGACGAGATTCGCGAGCCCCGCGCCTTCCTGGCCACCATTGCGCGCGGCGTGCTCATCGACCATTGCCGCCGCATGGCGCTGGAGCGCGCCTACCTCGAGATGCTCGCGCGGATGCCCGAGGCCTGCGCGCCGTCGCCCGAGGAGCGCGCCATCGCGCTGCAGACCCTGGAGCAGCTCGACCGCATGCTCGACGGCCTCGGCAGCAAGGCCCGCAGCGCCTTCCTGCTGGCCCAGCTCGACGGCCTGCCCCACCGCGAGATCGCCTCGCGCCTGGGCGTGACCGTGAGCTCGGTCGAGAAGTACATCGCCGGCGCGTTCCGCCACTGCTACCGCATCGCCTACCAGGACGGCGCGGCGTGAACATGGGCGCCAAGGCCGAATTCAGCGCCGGTCCCGACGACACCGTCGTCGACCAGGCCATCCACTGGCTGATGCGGCTGCAGTCCGGCCAGGCCTCTCCTTCCGACTGGCAGGCCTTTCGCGACTGGCGCGAAGCGCGCGCCGACCATGCCGTGGCCTGGGAGCGCCTGCAGGGCATCCAGGCCCGCTTCACCGAGCTGCCGGCGCAACCCACGCGCACCGTGCTGGAGAACGCTCGCAAGGACGTCACCCGCCGCCGCGCCATGCGCACGCTGGGCGTGGTGCTCGGCGGCGGCGTGGTGCTGTGGCTCGTGCGCGCGCAAGCCCCGGCGGATTCCCTGCTGGCCAGCTACGGCACCGGCGTGGGCGAGCAGCTGCGCGTGGCGCTGGACGACGGCAGCATGCTGGTGCTGGGCTCGTCCACGCGCGCCGACGTGCGCTTCGACGCGAACGAGCGCCGCATCCTGCTGCGCCAGGGCCGCGTGATGGCCACCACCGGCGCCGACGCCGACGTGGCGCAGTCGCGGCCCTTCTTCATCGAGACCGGCCACGGCCGCGTGCGTGCGCTGGGCACGCGCTTCTGCGTTTCGCTGGGCGCCGACGGCAGTGAAGTGCAGGTGTTCGAGGACGCCGTGCGCATCCGCCCGGCGGCCGGCACGGCCACGCGCACGCTCGAGGCCGGCCAGCGTGCCTGGTTCGACGCGCAAGGCGTGCACGACGCCGGCCCGCTCGAGGCCGACGCCGACGCCTGGGCCGACGGCCTGCTGGTGGCGCGCGAGATGAAACTGTCAGACCTCGTGGCCGAGCTCGCGCCCTACCGCCGCGGGCGCCTGGCCTGCGACGCCGACGTGGCCGAGCTGCGCATCTCGGGCGTCTTCAGCCTCACCGACACCGACCGCACGCTGTCGCTCGTCGAGAAGACGCTGCCCGTGCGCGTGGCCACCGCCACCCGCTACTGGGTCACGCTGAAGGCCAGGGCGCCGCGCTGAGCACGCCGGGAGCGCGCCCCGCGGCGCGCTGAACACGCCGGAACGCGCCGCGCGGCGCGGCGCGCCGTCCCCACCCTCGCTGAAATTCTTTTGCCGGTCCGTTGCGGATTCGCGCATCTCGTTCGACCTATTCCACAGAGCGGCTCGAAAGCCGCCGCACTTTCCGAGTTCACGGACCCCACGGCAGTCGCCACCCCGTTCAGCCACGAAGGGCTTACCAAAGGATCCGCAGATGTCTTCCCCCCGCCCGCCGCACGCCCGTGGCGAGCCTCGCCATTCCCTGCTCGCGCTGGGCATCGCCGCCGCGCTGTGCACCGTGTCCCACGGTGCAGCGCATGCGCAAGCCGGCGCCGCCCCCTCACCCGCACCCGCGCGCGCCGCCGCCGGCGCGGCCCTCAGGACCTACAGCATCGGCGCCGGCCCGCTCGACGACGCGCTGCAGCGCTTCGCGCGCCAGGCCGGCGTGCTGATCTCGTTCGACCCCGCCGTGGTGCGCGGCCTGCGCACCGACGGCTTCAACGGCGAGGCCAGCGTGGCGGGCGTGCTGGGTGCGCTCATTGCGCCGCACCCGCTGGCCGCGCAGAGCGACGGGCCCGACGCGTGGCGCATCCGCGCGGCGCCGCGCCCGGTGGCGCCGCCCGCCGGCGGCATGCCCTCGGCCTCGGGCGGCGACCTGCCGCCGGTGGTGGTCACGGCCGACCGCGACGCGCGCCAGCGCGCGTACGACACGCCGGCCTCGGTGGCCGTGATCACGCGCGAGGACATGGACCGCCTGCCGCCGCGCAACACCAGCGACGTGCTGGCCGACGTGCCGGGCCTGTACACCTCGCAGGGCCGCGACAACCCCGGCGTGTCGGTCAACATGCGCGGCCTGCAGGACTTCGGCCGCGTCAACGTGATGATCGACGGCACGCGGCAGAACTTCCAGCAGAGCGGCCACGGCTCCAACGGTTCGGTCTACCTCGACCCCGAGCTGCTGGGCGGCGTGGACATCACCAAGGGCGCGAGCTCCACGGTGGGCGGCGCCGGAATGATCGCGGGCATCGTCAACTTCCGCACGCTGGAAGTGGACGACATCGTGCGCGAGGGCCAGACGCTGGGCGCGCGCGTCAACGCCACCTCCGGCACCAACGCCTACAGGTTCGCCGGCAGCACCGCGCTGGGCATCAAGGCGAGCCCCGACGTCGACGTGGTCATGGTCGCCAGCCGCAAGAAGATGGGCATGTTCGAGATGGGCCAGCGCGGCTCCATTGCCGACAACGAGGGCCTGGACAAGGTGGTGCACGGCGTGAACCGCCTCACCAAGCAGGACCAGAGCTCGGCGCTGCTGAAGGGCACCTGGCGCTTGGCGCCGGGGCAGCAGGTCAAGCTGAGCTACGTGGGCTTCGACGCGAAGTTCGGCGAAAACAGCGACAGCGGCGTGGAGGCCGGCGGCGGCGCCATGATGAACCACGTGCGCAGCGACACCCTGTTGGGCAACTACAACTGGAAGCCGGCCGGCAACCCGTGGATCGACCTCGCGGCCAGCCTCTACTACACGCGCACCAGCAACAAGGCACACCGCGCGGCCGGCGGCCTGCTCGACGGCAACGAATACAACCTGCAGTACCAGACCAGCACGGTGGGCGGCACGCTGCAGAACAGCTCGGGCATGAAGCTCGGCCCGCTGGACGCCGTGTTCAAGACCGGCGGCGAGTTCTTCCAGGACAAGACCGACCCCAAGGCCCAGTCGCTGAGCGTGGGCGCCGACGCCGGCACCACCGCGCTGTACACCGGCGCCACGCCCGCGGGCACGCGCACCGTGGCCAGCCTGTTCGGCGAGCTCAGCCTGCTGCGCGGCGACTGGCTCGAAGTGACCGGCGGCATGCGCTACGACTGGTACGGCCTGCAGGGCAGCGGGCGCATGCGCGTGGGCTCCATCGCCAACCCGGCCGGCGTGCGCCCCGCCACCACCGCGCTGTTCACCAACTTCGAGACCGACCGCCACAACGGCGCCATGTCGCCGAAGATTTCCATCGCGGTGAAGCCCGTCGAGCAGGTGCAGCTGTTCGCCAACTTCGGGCGCAGCATGCGCCCGCCCGCGCTCACCGAGACGCTGCTGTGGGGCCAGCACGTGGGGAGCCTGTTTCCGTACTACCCCAACCCCAACCTGTTCGCCGAACGCGCGCGCACCTGGGAGGTGGGCAGCAACGCCAACTTCAGCGACCTGCTGGCGCGCGGCGACAAGCTGCGCATGAAGGCCGCGTGGTTCAACAGCCGCGTGAACAACTACATCACGCAGGCGCGCGTGATGTCGCCCATCAGCACCGCGGCGGGCGGCACCTTCGGCCCGTATTCGTACGTGAACCTGGACGACCCGTTTCGCAACCGCGGCCTCGAGCTGCAGGCCGACTACGACGCGGGCACCGTGTTCGGCGGCATCAGCTACACGCACCTGATCGTGGACACCGGCACGGGCGGCTACGACCCGTTCCCGCTCGGCAGCCTCACCGGCTACCCGGCCAGCGGCACGCTGGGCAAGGCCAACGGCGCCAACATCCAGTACGTGCTGCCGCCGCGCAAGAACCTCAGCGTGACGGCGGGCGTGCGCCTGCTCGACGGCAAGCTCACGGTGGGCGGGCGCATGAGCTTCCAGTCGCCCAGCAACAACCGCAGCAGCTGGACCGCCGACAACGCCGAGACCTACAACGGCAAGGCCTGGCACCTGTACGGCCTGTGGGCCAGCTACGAGATCAACAAGCACCTCACGTTGCGCATGGCCGTGAACAACCTGCGCGACCTGAACTACGCCGAGATGCAGGGCGCCGCGTACTTCGCCGGCCCGGGGCGCACGGCCACCGTGACGCTGTCGGCCCGGTTCTGACACCGCCGCAACCCCCTTGCGCTTCGCTTTTTCCCTTCTTTCCATTTCCTTCTTGCGAGATCGAATCCGTATGCATTCCCTTGCCCCGAAACTTGGCGCCGCGCTCGCCGCCGCCGCCACCACCGCCGCCATGGCCGCGGTGGTCGCCGGTGCCACCCTGGCACCGCCCCCCCTGCACGCACAGACACGCGTTTCCGGCGTCACGTTCACCAGCCTCGCCTCGTTCCGCCCCGCGGGCGACGACGTCACCACGCCCGACGGCACCGTCGGCTGGCCCGGCGCGCGCAACCCCACGGCGCCGCCGCTGTATGCGCTGCGCCCGGGCACGACCACCGGCCACCTGTACGGCGGCTTCCTCGGCAACGGCCTGGTGGGGGGGCGCCCGTTCCTGTACACGGCCACGGGGCTCTACAGCATGCAAGCCGGCGTCTCCATCTACGAGCGCCTGCCCTACGACGTGCTGAGCGACCTGCAGGGCCGCGTGAGCAGCACGCCCGTGCAGGCCAGCGACGGGCGCATGTACAGCGTGATGACCAGCACCAACGGCGAAGCCAACGCCGGCAAGAACGCGCCGAGCAACTACACCTACTCCGCCACCGTCGGGCTCGGCCTGCTGGTGCGCACCGACGCCGACGGCACGCACGCGCAGGCACTGCCGGCCACCATCGGGCAGATGCACTCGCCCAACGGCGCGCTGGTGATCGACGCCGACGACAACCTGTACGGCATCGACAAGGGGCCGCAGGGCAACGGCCGCATCTTCAAGCTCGACCTGCGCAACACCGGCGCCGCGCTGGAAACGCTGCACACCTTCCCGGCCGGGCCCAACGGCATGAAGCAGGTCGCCAACGACCTCATCATCGGCAGCGACGGCGTGCTCTACGGTGTCACCGCCTACAACCGCGGCCTGCCGCTGCACGCGACCACGCCCACGGCCACCGACACGCCCACCGGCACCGCGTACCGCATCGACCCGAAGAACGCCGCCTCCTTCAAGGTGCTGCACACCTTCACCCTCGCGGAGGGCGAAATCAACGTGCTGGACAACGCGAGCGACGAAGGCTTTCGCCACTACCCGAGCGGCCAGCCGTTCGTGACGGGCGATGCCGGCGAGGCCACGCTGCGCAGCATCGGCAGCGGCCAGCCGGCCGCCCTGTCGTCGCTGGTCGACGGCGGCGACGGCTACCTGTACGGCGGCACCTCCACGGGCGACTGCTACCACTACATCAGCCCCCCGGCCGTGACGACCGGCCTTCGCTACATCTCGCGCGACAGCCCGCTGTGCGGCTTCCGCTCGTGGACCGGCACCACCGGCACGCAGCACACCACCCCGTACCCGCACTACGACGGCCCCAAGCCCTTCGGCACGCTCTACCGCATCGCCAAGGACGGCAGCGGCGGCCTGCAACTGCTGCACACCTTCAGCGACAGCGACGGCGCCACGCCGCGCGGCCAGATGGCGCTGGGTGCCGACGGCGCCATCTACGGCACCACCCTGTCCGGCGGCGGCAACGTCTGCATCAACCTGGCGACGCGCAACGCGGAAGTGGGCTGCGGCACCATCTACCGCATCAAGCCCAGGTCGATCACGCTCGACGGCAACGGCCAGGCCGGCAATGCCGGCTTCGAGGTGGTGCACGTCTTCTCGGGCAACGACGGCCGCGTGCCGCTGGGCATCCGCACGGGCGCCGACGGCCGGCTCTACGGCGTGACCTCCATCGGCGGCAGCTACACCAACAGCACGGGCCAGGTCGTGCCCACGCCCTACGGCACCGTGTACCAGCTCTCCACCGACGGCGGCCCGGTCACGGCCAGCGCCAGCCTGATCGCCAGCCCGGTGCAGTTCAACGCCGGCGGCAGCACCACGCTCACCTGGACCACCAGCAACGCCACCAACTGCTCGGCCGCCTCGTCGGCGGGCGACTGGAAGGGCCCCGTCGACACCTACGGCAGCCTGGTGCTCACGCCCAAGGCCGGCACCTACCGCTACACGCTGACCTGCAACGTGAACGGCTCCGCCGCCGGCGCGCAGGTGTCGGCCACCACCACGATCTTCGTGGGCACCGTGGCCACGGCGGAAGACGGCAACCTGGTGAGCTACGGCAACGGCGGCGGCGGACCGGTGTCGCCGCTGGCCCTGCTGCCGCTGGCCGGCCTGTGGTGGCTGCGCCGCCGGCGCGACTGATGCGCCACGCCCTTTCCACCCTTTCCACCCTTTCCGGTTTCATCGTCCATCGATCAACGCCCTCGCGGGCAACGAGAAATTCCATGCGTCACCCTTCCCGATTCGCCCTGCAAGGCAGCGCGCTCGTGCTCGCACTCGCGGCCGCCGGCTACAGCAGCGCCCTGCTCGCGCAAACCGCAACCACGGCCGCCACCTCCGGCTTCAAGCCCGAAGTCCTCGCCCGCTTCACCGGCACCACCGGCGCCGCCATCGGGGCCATGCCCACCTCACCGCCCCTGGTGGGCAAGGACGGCCGGCTCTACGGAACCACCAAGCTCGGCGGCCCGTCGATCGGCCCCTTCAACTTCACGGTACAGGGCACCGCCTACAGCGTGCCGGCCACCGCGAGCGGCACGCCGGGCCATTCGTCGGTGCTGCTCGGCAACCTCGGCAGCGCCAGCTCGACGCTGGCGCAGGACAGCGCGGGCACCTTGTATGCCGGCGCCGCGTTCTCCGAATACAACAACGTCAACAACGCGCTGCTCGGCGCGCCCGTGATGTTCACGCTCAAGCAGGGCGTGCCGGCCGCGTGGACGCAGCCCAGCCTGAGCGACACCTACCAGAAGGCGATCAGCCCGCGCGGCCAGCTCGCCATCGACGACGCGGGCAACGTGTACATCGGCTCCAGCGAATCGTCATCGCGCTGCGTCGCCGGCACCACGCAGAACCAGCTCTGGCGCGTGACCCCGGCCGGCGTGTTCCAGCGCGTCGTCGACTTCTGCAAGTTCATCGACGCGTCGGCCAGCGCGCAGCTCCACCACAAGGGCGGTGCCTCGGTGTCGCACGTGTGGAGCCAGCGCGACCAGGCGCTGTACGCGCTGACCTCGGTCACCGCCACCGGCGTGTTCGACCCCACGGCCACCTCCGACTACCTCGGCCGCTCGGTCGGCACGCTGGTGAAGATCGGCAAGGCCGCGCTTGACGAAGGCGCGGCGAACAACGGCGTCATCGACACCGGCAAGGTCGAGCTGCTGCACACCTTCCTGCGCGGACGCGACGGCGAGCCCGCCGCCACCAGCGACCGGCTGTCGGGCGTGGTCGAGGCGGGCGACTGGCTCTACGGCACCGGCTACTCGAACAACCCGACCTCCTCGAACGTCCCCAGCTCCGAGGTCTACAGCGGCACGGTGTGGCGCGTGAAGAAGAACGACCCGTCCTCCTTCAAGGTGGTGCACAGCTTCCGCGGCACCGGCACGCTGGCCGCCGACGGCACGCCGGACGGCGACGGCGGTACGCCCTACGGCCCGATCGTGTTCGCCGCCGACGGCAACATCTACGGCACCACCAAGCGCGACGGCACCATGGTGTACCGCTCCGGCACGGGCGTGGTCACGCCCGTGGGCGCAGGCACGCTGTTCCGCATTCGCGTGGGCACGGCGGGCGACCATTCGGACGACGTGTACGAGGTGCTGCACCGCTTCGACTCCGCCACCGAAGGCGCGCACCCGGTGGGCCTGAGCGCGGGCAGCGCCGCCAACGGCATGCAGAAGCTGTACGGCGCCACGGCGTACGGCGGCTCGGGCCAGGTGCTGAACACCGCGTCGCCGGAAGGCGGGATCGCGGGCAGCGGCACGGTGTTCTCGCTCGACGTGCCCGTGTCCAGCGTGAGCTTCACCACACCGCTGACCGCTTCGGCCAGCAGCGTGCGCGCTGGCGACACCGTGCGCCTGAGCTGGGACGCGGCCAACGCGGCTTCGTGCACGGCCGGCGGCAGCAACGGCGGCGCCTGGCTCGGCGCGCAGCAGACCCGCGGCAGCGAGGTGCCGGTGGTGCTGCGCACGGCGGGCAACAACACGCTCACGCTGAGCTGCCAGAGCGACAGCGGCGGGCTGGCCGCCACGTCCAGCGTGGCGGTGACCGTCACGGCGGCCAGCGCCACCACCACGCCCGGCACGTCCACCGGCGGCACCACGGTGACGGGCATCAGCCCCGGCGCCGGCCGCAGCGAAAGCGGCGGCCCGCTGAGCGCGTGGCTGCTCGCGCCGCTGGCCGCGCTGGCGGCATGGCGTGGCCTGCGCCGCGGCCCGCGCTGATGCGGACCCAAGCTTCTTTCCCGAACCCACTCCCACAACGACCATGACACCTTCGCACATTCCCGGCGCGCTCCCCGCGCACGCCCTGTCCCAGCGCCTGAAGACCGAAACCGCCGTGCAGCACGAGCGCATGCACCAGCTCATGGCGCAGGCCGATCCGTTCGCGAGCCGTGCCGCCTACGCCCGCTTCGTGGCGGCGCAGTACCTGTTCCAGCGCGACGTGGAGCACCTGTTCGCCGACCCTGCCCTGCAGGCCGCGGTGCCCGACCTCGACACGCGCGGGCGCCAGGAAGCCTCGCTCGCCGACCTGGCCGACCTGGGCGCGGCGCCGCCGCAGGACGACATTGGCAGCACGGGCGCCACCATGCCCGGCGCGCTCGGCTGGCTGTACGTGTCCGAAGGCTCCACGCTGGGCGCGGCCTTCCTGTTCAAGGAGGCCCAGCAGAAGCTGCAGCTCGACGCGCAGTTCGGCGCGCGCAACCTCGCGGCCTACCCCGAGGGCCGCGCGCAGGCATGGCGGCGCTTCGTCCAGTCGCTCGACGCGCTGCCTTGCGACGACGCCGGCAAGAACGCCGTGGTGGCCGGCGCGAACGCGGCCTACGACCGCTTCGGCGCGCTGCTGGCCACGCACTTCGAACTGCCCGAGGAATGAAACGCTGGGCGGTTCTGGGCGCCGTGTGCGGTGCGCTGGCCACCGCCGCGGCGCAGTGGCCGGCCGCATGGGCCGTGGCCGGCGCCGCCTCGCGCGCCAGCGGTGGGCGCGTGCAACTGGCCGACGTGCGCGGATCGGTCTGGAATGGCTCGGCCGTGCTGGTGCTCTCGGGCGGCCCCGGCAGCAACGACGCGCGCGCACTGCCGGGCCGCGTGGCGTGGCAGGCGCGGCCTTCGCTGCATGCGGCGGGCGACGACGGCATGGCCCCGGGCCTGCGCATCGCCATCGCCCAGGACTGCTGCCTGCGCGAGCCGCTGCGCCTGGGCGTGCGCGCGCACGCCGGCGGCGTGGAAGCCCGCGTCGGCGCGCTCGACTGGCAGGTGCCCGCCAGCCTGCTGCAGGGGCTGGGCGCGCCGTGGAACACGCTGGGCTTCGAAGGCGGCCTGCGGCTGCAGGCGCAGGCGCTGCAATGGCAGCGCGGCCAGGGCGGCAGCCGGCTGCAAGGGCAACTGGCGCTCACCGCCGAGCGCATCTCTTCGCGCATCGCGCCGCGCCGCTCGCTGGGCAGCTACCGCCTCGAGCTCGACGCGCAGCCGCCGCAGCGCGGCGGCCAGCCCGGGCGCACCACGCTCCAGCTGCGCACGCTGCAGGGCATCCTGAAGCTGGCGGGCGACGGCGAGTGGCTGGCGGGCCAATTCCGCTTCCGCGGCGAGGCCCGGGCCCAACCTGGTGAAGAATCGGAGCTGGCGAACGTGCTGAACCTGATCGGCAACCGCCAAGGCCCCATCACCCTGAGAGTGCTGCGTTGAAGCCAGTTCCCCGACCGACCTCCCCGCTCACGCGGGCCCTGCTGTACGGCTTTGCCGTGCTGTGCCTGGTGCTGGGCCTCATCGGCGTGGTGCTGCCCGGCATGCCGACCACGGTGTTCATCCTGATGGCCGCCTGGGCGGCGGCGCGCAGCTCGCCGCGGCTGCATGCGTGGCTGCTGAACCACCGGCTGTTCGGCCCGCTGCTGCACAACTGGGAGAACGGCCGCACCGTGAGCCGGCGCGCCAAGTGGAGCGCGACCATCACCATGGCCGTGTGCGCGGTGATCGTGTCGTTCACGGCGCACCGCCCGTGGCTCGCCGGGCTGGCCATCGGCTGCATGGCGACGGTGCTGGCGTGGCTGTGGTCGCGGCCACCGCCGCCACCTCCGCCACCGCCGCCACCTCAAGCGTCACCGCCTCCTTCTTCTGCGTGACAGCGAACGCTGTTCAATGGCGCGCGCCGCTTGCGCTGGCCGCGCTGCTGCTGTTGCTGCAGGCCGGCGGCGAGCCGGTGCGCGAGGCGCTGCGGTACGAGCGCGGTGCCGTGCTGCACGGCGAGCTGTGGCGGCTGTTCACCGCGCACGCGGTGCACCTGGGGTGGACCCACGCGCTGCTGAACACGGCCGGGCTGCTGCTGTGCGCGGCCCTCGCGCCCGCATCGCTCGCGCGCCTGTCCTGGCCGCGGCAGGCGCTGTACCTGCTGGCGCTCGCCGGCACCGTCTCGCTGATGCTGCTGCTCTTCTCGCCGCACGTCGGCAACTACGTGGGGCTGTCGGGCGTGCTCTACGGCCTGTTCGCGTGCGTGCTGTTCGCGCAGGCCCGCCGGGGCGGCCGGCCGGAGGCCGCGGCGCTGTTACTGCTCGCCGCGTGGGTGGCGTGGCAGTGGCTGGCCGGCCCTTGCGCGCAGGAGGAGCGATGGATCGGCGGGCGCATCGTCGCCCAGGCGCATCTCTACGGGCTGCTGGGCGCGGCCGGCTTCGGGGCGGCGATGGCGTTCAGGGCGCGGCGACCGGCGTGATCCTGCGGATCTTGAGGAGAGGAAGCCATGAACTGCGCTCGGCAAGACAAAGCAAGTTCTCCGCACCGGGAGTGCGAAGCTCGACAAGCTGGGGAAAGACAGCCAGCGGATTGTGAAAACTCGTCAACAGTTCGTCTGCCGCTGTCCGTGGCGACGGGTCCCGTTCACACCGGTCTCTTCATCCCCTGTGCGCGAAGCCGAACCGCACCAGGAACAGCTCGGCGCGCGCCAGCACCCAGCCCGCGGCCAGCTCCCATTGCGACGCCGGGGCCCAGTGGTGCACCTCGGCGTCGCCGGTCGCGCACAGGCTCACGCTGCCGGTGGTGGCCACGCGGTGCCCGCCGCCTTCGGCCAGCACCGTGCGCACCGGCACCATGGTGTCGGCCAGCCACAGCGGCGGCCCGTTCACCGTCACCTCGCCCTTGTGAACCAGGAGTTGCGTGCCCGCGCGCAGCGTGGTGTGGAACGACTCACCGGCATGCAACACGGTAGTGATCGGTTGGAGCTTGGAATGAAATGTCATCTGGGCCACCTGCCTTTGGAAGCGGTTGAACGAGCGAGGGAGGCGGCCCTCGCAGCCACGCGACGGGATCGCGATGCGGCGGATTGTTCCGGCTGCGCGGCCGGCGGTCTGTCGCTATCCATAGCTACCCCTGCATTCCAGTGAGCGCGGCAGGTCACATTCGGTGACAATCCGCTTCTTCCCACTGGCAAGCCATGCTGAACCCTTCCGCGCCGTCACCGATACAGGTCGCCTTCGTCGAAGACGAGCCGGTCTTCGCGGACGCGCTTTCGGCCGCCATCCGAGAAGCGCCCGGCATGCAGCTGCACAGCGTGGCGCGCAGCCGGCGCGAAGCGGGCGCCATGCTCGACCTGCCGGCGGCGCACGTGCTGGTAGTCGACCTGGGCCTGCCCGACGGCTCGGGCGTGGAGGTGATCCGCGCGGCGCAAGGCGCCTGGCCCGACTGCACGGTGATGGTGAGCACCGCCTTCGGCGACGAGGCGCACGTGCTGCAAAGCCTCGAGGCCGGCGCCACCGGCTACCTGGTGAAAGACAGCTCGCCCCACAACATCGTCGAAGAGATCCGGATCGCGCACGCCGGCGGCAGCCCTCTCAGCCCGCTGGTCGCGCGGCGGCTGCTCGCGCGTTTCAAGCACAGCCTCTGCGCCACCGCGCCGCAGGCGGCCACGCTCGGTGTGAGGCCCGAGGCGCCGCTGCCGGCCGAGCAGGCGCAGCTGTCGCCGCGCGAGCGCGAAGTGCTGGAGTACATCACCAAGGGCTTCAGCTACGAGGAGATCGCCGGGCTCATGGCGGTGTCGCGCAACACGGTGCTGAGCTTCGTGCGACGCATGTACGCCAAGCTCGAGGTCCGTTCGCAGCTGGAAGCCATTCATGAAGCCCGCAGCCAGGGCCTGCTGGCGCCCTAGCCGGGCCCTTGCGGCTTTGCTGCTCTTCGTCGCCGCCTTCTGCGCCGCGGCGCAGGGCGACGCAACGCTTTGCGCGCACCAGTTCACGCAGGCGCGCGTGCTCACGCAGTTCGGCGTCACGCCGTCGGACGAACCGCCGCGCCGACTGGAGGCTGCCATGCTCGCCGGTGCCGCAGCGGACAGCGGCAAGGCGAACTGGCAGGAGGTCGCCCTGCCCTACACCTGGCCGCGCGCCGTGTTGCCCGACGCCACGGCCGGGCGGGCCGCGCGGGCGCCGTGGCAGGTGACGTGGGTCGAGTTCGACCTGCGCGGCCTGAACGGCCTGAGCGGCCTGAGCGGCCTGAGCGCAGCGCAGGCCGAAGACGCCTACCTCTACCTGCCGCGCTGGCAGACCATCGGCCGCATCGCCGTGTACGCGGACGACCGCCTCATCTACCGCTCGAGCGGCGACGTGGTGTGGAACAGCTTCAACTTCCCGCTGTGGATGCCGCTGGACGGTGACGGCGCCGCCAGCACGCCGCTGCCGTCGGTGCTGCGCCTGCGCATCGAGAGCCTCACCAGCGCGGGCGGCGCCCTGTCCAGCGCGTGGGTCGGCCCGCGGCCGGCGCTGGAGCCGCGCTACCAGTGGCGCAGGCTGCTGCAGTCGCGCATCTCCGAGATCATGAGCTTCGCGGTGATGGGCCTGGGCCTGTTCGCGCTGCTGGTGTGGCTGCTGCGCCGCCGCGAGAGCATCTACCTGCTGTTCGCGGTGTACACGCTCTTCATGGCGCTGCGCGGGCTGCACTACTACATGGGCGTCGAGCCGCTGCCCATTCCCTCGGCGTGGTTCGGCTGGATCACAGTGAACTCGGTCAACGCGCTGCTCGTGACTTGGTACTTCTTCGTGGCCACGCTGGTGCCGAAGGCGCCGCGCTTCGTGGGGCGCGCGCTGCTGGCGCTGCTGGCGGTGTCGTGGATCGTCACCATGCCGGCGCTCGCGGTGTTCCCGCCCTTCGAAGCGATGGCGCCGCTGTCGTACCTGCTGACCATCCTGGCGGGCCTGCCCGCCGTCGTCACCATCGCGTGGGTGGCGTGGCGGCAAGGCTCGCGCGAAGGCATCCTCGCCTCGTCGGTCGGGCTGGTCGACCTGCCCGTGGCCATTCACGACTGGCTCATGCAGAACTACATGGCCAGCCCCGAGGACGTGTACCTCTGGCCCGTGTCGACCACCGCGCGGCTGGTGATGTTCATCTACATCATCCTGCGGCGCTACGTGGGCGCGGTGGACGAGGTCGAGCAGGCCAACGTGCGCCTGGCCGAGCGCCTGCGCGAGCGCGAGGACGAGCTGGCCGCCAACTACGCGCAGCTGCGCGAGGTGCAGCAGCGCGAAACCCTGAGCCGCGAACGCCAGCGGCTCATGCAGGACATTCACGACGGCATGGGCTCGCAGCTGATGAGCGCGCTGAAGGTGGCCGAGGCCGGCAAGCTCAGCGAGCCGCAGATGGCGATGGTGCTGCGCGAGTGCATCGACGACCTGAAGCTCACCGTCGACTCGCTCGAGCCGGTCGAGGCCGACCTGCTGCTGCTGTTGGCCACGCTGCGCTACCGCCTGCTGCCGCGGCTGATCGACGCCAACCTGCGCCTGCGCTGGGAAGTGGCCGACGTGCCGCCGCTGATGTGGCTGGACCCGCGCAGCGCGCTGCACATCCTGCGGATCCTGCAGGAGGGCATCTCCAACGTCATGCAGCACGCGGGCGCCACCGAGCTGCGCGTGGCCACGCGCGAGGAGGCGCTCGGCGTGTCGGTGATCCTGCTGGACAACGGCCGCGGCTTCAGCCCGCGGCCCGAAGGCGCGGCGGGGCGCGGGCTGTCGAACATGGTGCGGCGTGCGCGCGCGGTCGGCGGCGAGGTGACGTGGGAAGCCACGCCAGACGGCACGCAATTCAAGCTGTGGCTGCCGCTGCGCCAGGAGCACATGGACGGCCTGGCCGACTCGACCTTGTCGATGCCGGCCACGCTGGCCTGACGGCGAACTTCGCGCCCTATGTGCCTGAAGCGGAAGCAGGAGAGCCAGGCACAGGCCTGCGCCGCATCGGCGGCAGCGCGAGATTCGTGAACGCGCGCAGCAGCCACTCGACCGGCCCGTAGGCGAAGCGGCGCATCCACCAGCGGCTGAGCACCAGCTGGCACGCGAAGATCGCGAAGGCGACGGCCGTGGCCGCGATCGGGCCGACCGTGCCGATCCACCGCAGCCCGTAGGCCAGGAAGATCCACGCGCACACCAGCGACTGCCCCAGGTAGTTCGACAACGCCATGCGCCCCGCCGGCGCGAGCACGCGTTCGAGCACTCGGCCGCGCGGCGTGAGCATGAACAGCACCAGCGCCGAGGCGTACGCGGCCGAAAGAAACGGTGCCGTCAGCAAGGTGGCCGAGAGCCCGTAGAACTCGCGCACCGAGCTCTCCAGGCGAATCGACGGCCAGGCATACACCGCGGCCCCCGGCAGCCCGACGGCCAGTCCCCAGAACAACAGCCGCCTGAACAACGCGCGGTGCGCGCCCGCGTTCGCGAACAGTCCGCGCCGCCCGGCGATGAAGCCGGCAAAGAACATCGCGAGCGCCGTCGGCGCCTGCACCAGCCCCGTGATCCACCAGATCTGCAGCAGCTCGCGCACGTGCTGCGCGATCACCGTGGCAGGTGTGCCGCGGTAGGCCGCGAGCGCGGCAACGGCCTCGGCATAGGCGCCGCGCGTGTCCATCGGAATGCCGGCCTTCACCAGCAGGTAGCCGATGCCGCCCCACAGCAGCGAGGTCACGAGCACCAGCCCCGTGGCGAAGCGCGCCAGCAACACATCGCTGCGCCGCCGCAGCATCAGCAGCACCGCGCCGATCACCGCGTAGGTGGTGAGGATGTCGCCGTGGTACAGCAGCACCGCGTGCGCGAGGCCCAGCACCCACAGGCCCAGCAGCCGGCGCGCCATGCGCGGCGCAAAGCGCTTGCCGTCGCGCTGCGCCGACTGCATCTGCAGCGTGAAGCTGTAGCCGAAGAGAAACGAGAACAGCAGGTAGAACTTGGTCTCGAAGAAGAAGGTGCGCACGAACGACGCCGTGCGCTCGGCGAGCGACAGCGCCATCGGGTCGGGCACGCTCGCGCCGTAGTAGGTCGACGAGAAGGTGGCGATGTTGACCACCAGGATGCCCAGCAGCGCGAAGCCGCGCAATGCGTCGACGAGCGACTGGCGCTGCGCCGCCGCGTCCGCGTCGTGCAGTGCCTGCGCCGGCTGCGTGGGCGGGGTGCTCATCCGCCGGCCAGCAGCGCGTCGATGTGCGCCCGCGCGCCCTCGTCGTCCAGCGCCTCGCGCGGGTTGATGCGCATGTCGAACGCCTGCAGGCACCGGTCGAGCTCGCCCAGCGCCGCCTCGTCGTCCTTCACGCAGAGGATGTAGGCGTTCTCGAAGGGCAGCAGGTCGACCAGCCGCAGGCCATGGGGCTTC
This sequence comes from Variovorax sp. OK212, assembly GCF_900112425.1. Taxonomy (GTDB): domain Bacteria; phylum Pseudomonadota; class Gammaproteobacteria; order Burkholderiales; family Burkholderiaceae_C; genus Variovorax. The sequence continues at coordinate 234,316 of NZ_FOLP01000002.1, forward strand.
AGCGCCGAGTTGATGTGCTCCAGGAATGGCAGTTCGTACTGCAGCATGGAGGGGTCGATGCTGGCCTGCGACCAGTCGACGTCCTGCATGAGGTCGATCACGAAGTTCACGTTGCAGGCCGACAGGTCCAGCCCGGCGAGCGGGCGCAACGCGGGCACGCCGCCGAAGTATTCCTTCCACTCCTCGTAGACGACCAGGCCCTGCTGTCCGAGCTGGTCCGCGAGCCAGTGCAGCACGTCGAGTTGCGCGCTGCCCGGCGGGCGTTGCGCGCGCAGCGGCTGCGGGTCGAGCAGGGGAACGCAGTGCGCCAGCGCGTCGATGAGGTTGTCGATTTCTTGCATGTGTGGTGTGAACGATGAGCGCGGCTCGCGCGAGGGTGGACCGCGAACTCTAATCGCACGCGCGACGCGCGCACCGCCAAAGACCGTGGCCGGTTCAGCACGCGCCGATCGCCGATACTCCTGCCCTTTTTGAAAAATCGCCGCACCGACGGCAAGAGGGAGAAGCACATGATTTTTGTCTGGTCTGGCCTGGGGTTCCTGGTGATACCCATCGTATTCGTCACCTCCATGGCGGTCACGCTGGTGCTGGAGAAACTGCTGGGCGTCATCGGCCACGGCGAGTGGCTGACGACGGCCATCGGGCTCGGCATTCTGGCCGGCGCCGCGGCCAACTGGTTCATCGGCAAGAAGCTCAACAGCACGCCGCCGCGCGAGCTGATCGATGCCAAAACCAATGAGACGGTGCTGCTCTACAAGCGGCACAAGTTCTTCTGGATTCCGATGCAGTACTGGTCGTTTCCGGTGGTGGCCGTCTCGCTGATCGTGCTGTTCTCGCAGTCGGGCCATGCGGCGCCGCCGGCCCGCGGCAACAGCCTGCCGCCCCTGCAGGCACTCGTCGAATGCAAGGGTGCGGCCAGCGGCATCGCAGCCTATGCCGACAAGCTCGAGGAAGGCACGCTCGCCGGCTGGGCGAAGAACCCGGAGCTCAGCACCTTCATGTCGGACGTGTGGCGCATGCCCAAGCCCATGACCGTCACCGTGGCCGGCCTGCAGACACAGGACGTGCGCTTCGGCAGCTACGAGCTCGGCAACTACGCGGTGCACGCCGTGACCGATGCCACCGACCTCGACGCCGTTGCGCGCCAACTGGGCCTGCGCGGCGTCGACGGCCGCGGCTTGGCGCGCGAAGCCGGCAAGGGTGCGTGGATCGTGGCGCGCCAGTTCAAGGGGCGTGTCGAAGTGGGTTGCGAGTACCCGAACCCGCGCATCGCGGGCTGAGCACGCGGCGCACATCTCAGGTGATCTCAGGCGATCTCAGGTCACCTCAGGTGATCTCAGGTCGCATCAGCTCCCGTCAGGTCTTTCGGGCGCCGACGATCGCGCGGATTTCCTCGATCAGCAAGCGCGCGCCCTCGGCGATCTCCCCGGCCCCGCTGTTGCGCCGCACGGTGAGCCCCACCGGCCCTTCGGTGCTCGCGGTGTCCAGCGCCACGCGCTTCAACTCGCCGCGCGCGAGCAGCCCTTCCACCGCGCCCTGCGGTGCGAACCACACGGCCTCCGAACGCTGCAGCAAGCCGAGCGCGAAGCTCGTGTCGGTCGCTTCCACCAGCTGGTTGGGCAATGCGAAGCCTTGCGCGATGAGGAAGGCGTCGGCCGTGTGCCGTATCAGCGTGCCCGACACCGGCAGCACCAGCGGGTAGGCCGCCAGCGCGTCCAGCGTCGGCTTGCGCCGCGCCGCCAGCGGATGGCCGGGCCGCACCACCAGCCGCAGCGGCTCGCTGTACAGGTGCTCGAACGCCAGGTCGGCCATGGCCGAGGCCTGCGCGAGGCGGCCCAGCACCAGGTCGATCTCGCCCTGGCGCAGCTGCGTCATCAGCTGCGCGTTGGTGCCGCTCACCACGCGCACGCGCAGCGACGGGTGCGCCGCGTGCAGCCGGGCCACGGCCTCGGGCAGCAGCTCGCCCGCCATGTTGGGCAGCGCGCCGACCACCACGCGCAGCTGGTCGGCGTCGGGCTGGTCCATGGCCAGGCCCATGCCTTCGCGCAGGCCGCGCAGCGCCGAGACGGCGTGGCGCACCAGCACCTCGGCCGCGGGCGTCAGCTCGACCCCCCGGCGGCGGCGCAGCAGCAGCTGGCGGCCGACGATTTCTTCGAGCTCCGCGATGGTCTTGGACACGGCCGGCTGCGTGAGCGACAGCGCGCGCCCCGCGCGCACCAGGTTGCGCTCCTGCGCCACCATCACCAGGCACTGCAGGTGGCGCAGCTTCAGGCGCGCAAAGTTCATGGCTGACATGGCGGTTCCATCTGGAGAGGCATCGTTGAAATATAACGAGAGGGAATACCTGGCGGAAGAGCTTTCAGTTGTGCCCGCCCGGCCACCCTTCTAGAGTTGCCTTCCATGCTGCCCCGTACCGGCATGGCAGCACCGAACCACAAAGAGAGACACATGACCACCGGCCACCTGATGACCACCTTCGGCGGCGCCCGCCGCCGCCTCGCCCTTGCCGCCGTTGCCACCGCAGCGGCCTGCGCTGCGCTGTCGCTGGCCGCGCCGGCCGCGGCGGCGGACGCCCCTTCCCCCGCCTACCCGGCCAAGGCCGTGAAGTTCCTCACCAACTTCCCCGCCGGCGGCCCCATCGACATCCTGGGCCGCGCGCTGGCCGACGCGCTGCAGAAAGACCTGAAGCAGCCCTTCATCGTCGACAACCGCCCCGGCGCGGGCGGCAACATCGGCGCCGACCTGGTGGCCAAGAGCCCGGCCGACGGCTACACCGTGCTGCTGGGCATCGACAGCACCTTCACCATCAACCCGCACCTGTACCCGTCGATGCCCTTCGCGGCCAAGGACCTGAAGCCGCTGATGGTGTTCAGCTCGTCGGGCCTGAGCTTCGGCGTGGCCTCCGGCGTGAAGGCCAGGACGCTGCCGGAGTTCATTGCGCAGGCCAAGGCCGAGCCCGCCACCTTCAGCTCGGCCGGCAACGGCAGCCCGGGCCACATTGCCGCCGAGATCTTCGCGAGCGACACCGGCGCCAGGATCACGCACGTGCCCTACAAGGGCAACGCGCCGGCCGTGCTGGCGCTCATGGGCAACGAGGTGCAGGCCGGCATCCTGGCCACGCCGGGGCTGCTGCCGCAGGTGCAGTCGGGCAAGCTGCGCGCGCTGGCCGTCACCGGCAAGCAGCGCTCGCCGCTGCTGCCCGAGGTGCCCACCGTGGGCGAACTCGGCCTGAAGGGCCTGGAGTTCGAGGTGCTCTACGTGGCCATGGTGCCCGCCGCCACGCCCGAGCCGGTGATGCAGACGCTGCGCCAGTCGCTGCACAAGGCCATGGCCCTGCCCGAGATCAAGACACGCCTGGCCTCGCTGGACATGGTGCCCCTGGCCGAGACAGGCGCCGCCGCCAGCGAGCACCTGGCCGGCAACCTCGCGCGCTACGGCCGCATCGTGAAAGCAACAGGCATGAAGGTCGATTGAGCCGCACGTAACGCCTTCGGGTTAACCCCGGCGATGGTTGATTTGATCAATCGAATGCCGGGTCTACAGAATCGTCGGCAACCGCGAACCTCGCGGCCACACTCACAGGCCAACACCCTGAACGACGACAAGGAACCGACCATCATGCTGCCGACCCGCCCCCTCTCCCGCCGCCTTGTTGGTTTGCTGGCCATTGCCGGCGCCGTGGCCTGCCTGGCCACCAACGCCGCCGCGCAGGCCAAGCTCGACAGCCCCCTGCACCTGGTGGTGGGCTACGCACCCGGCGGCGCCACCGACCGCGTGGCGCGCATCGTGGGCGACAAGCTCGGCGCCAAGCTGGGCGTGGCCGTGGTGGTCGACAACAAGCCCGGCGCGGGCGGCCGGCTGGCCGCGCAGCAGGTGAAGATCACGCCCGCCAACCAGAACGTGCTGATGCTCGCCAACCCCGCCGTGATGGTGGTGGCGCCCCTGGTCTTCAAGGACAACAACTACGACGCCGAGCGCGACTTCGTGCCCGTGTCGCACGTGAACGACTACAACTTCGCGCTGTCGGTCTCGCCCACGCTGCCCGTGCGCGAACTGAGCCACCTGCTCGCCTGGATGCGCGCCAACCCCACGCAGGCCAACGTGGGCGTGCCCGCCACCGGCAGCCTGCCGCACTTCTTCGGCCTGATGATGGGCGAGAAGGCCAAGGTGCAGACCCAGGTCATCGGCTACCGCGGCTCCGCGCCGCTGCTGAACGACCTGATCGGCGGGCAGGTGCCCATTGCCGTGGACACCGAAGACGTGGTGCTGCCGCAGCACGCCGCGGGCAAGCTGCGCGTGCTGGCGCTGTCGGGCGCCAAGCGCTCGCCTTTCGCACCCGACATTCCCACCTTCAAGGAAGCCGGGCTCGACCTGTCCGCCACCGGCTGGAACACCTTCTTCGCGCCCAACAGCATGCCCAAGGCCAAGGTCGAGCAGCTGGCCACGGCCATCCGCGAAGTCATGCAGGACCCCGACACCCAGCGCAAGTTCAAGGACTCGGGCATGACCCCCGTGGTGAGCACGCCCGCGCAGACCGCCGCCATGCTGAAGGCCTACCGCGCGCAGTGGGCGCCGGTGGTGCAGAAGTCGGGCTACCAGCCCTGATCGAGCCGATCGCCTAACAACAACCAGACCAGACCAGTCCAGAGACATGACCAGACCCAACATCATCTTCATCGTGGCCGACGACCTCGGCTATGCCGACCTGGGCTGCTACGGCGGCCGCGACGCCGCGTTCGGCCCCGTGTCGCCGGTGCTCGATGGGCTGGCGGCCAACGGGCTGAAGCTCACGCAGGGCTACGCCAACTCGCCCGTGTGCTCGCCCACGCGCTTCGGCATGATCACCGCGCGCTACCAGTACCGCCTGCGCGGCGCGGCCGAGGAGCCCATCAACAGCAAGAGCCGCGGCAGCACCACGCTCGGCCTGCCGACCGACCACCCCACCCTGCCGTCGCTGCTGAAGGCCGGCGGCTACCAGACCGCGCTCATCGGGAAGTGGCACCTGGGCTACCCGCCCACCTTCGGGCCGCTGCGCTCGGGCTACGACGAGTTCTTCGGGCCCATGTCGGGCGGTGTCGACTACTTCACCCACTGCGACTCCACCGGCCGCCACGACCTGTGGTTCGGCGAGGAAGACAAGCAGGAAGAGGGCTACCTCACCGACATCCTGTCGAAGCGCGCGGTGGACTATGTCGATCGCATGGCCGCGCTGCAAAAGACCGATGACGGCAAGGACGCGCCCTTCTTCCTGAGCCTGCACTACACCGCCCCGCACTGGCCGTGGGAAACCCGCGACGACGCCGAGAAGGCGCCGCTGGTGAAAGACAACCTGTTCGACCTGGCCGGCGGCAACATCCACGTGTACCGCCGCATGATCCATCACATGGACGAAGGCATCGGCTGGATCATGGCCGCGCTGCACAAGCACGGCATGGCCGACAACACGCTGGTGGTGTTCACCAGCGACAACGGCGGCGAGCGCTTCTCCGACAACTGGCCGCTGGTGGGCGGCAAGATGGACCTGACCGAAGGCGGCATCCGCGTGCCATGGATCGCGCACTGGCCCGCCGTGATCGGCAAGGGCGGCGAGAGCACCCAGCTGTGCATGACCATGGACTGGTCCGCCACCATGCTCGACGCGGCCGGTGTTGCAGCCGACCCGGCCTACCCGCTGGACGGCGTGTCGCTCATGCCGGTGCTGAAGGACGCGAAGCAGAGCTTTCGCCGGCCGCTGCACTGGCGCATGAACCACCGCGGCCAGGAAGCCCTGCGCGATGGCGACTGGAAGTACCTGAAGGTCGACGACAACGAGTACCTGTTCAACATTCCGGCCGACGAGCGCGAGCGGGCGAACCTGGCGAAGAAGGAGCCGGAACGGCTGGCCGCGATGCGCGCGGATTGGGCGCAGTGGAATGCGACGATGCCGGCGATTCCGGAGGATGCGACGGTGAGCCTGGGGTATTCGGTGAAGGATATGCCGCAGCGCTGAGCTGCCACGTTTGTTCCTGACGCCGGCACCGACTCGGGGCCGGCCACACACCGGCTAAGGCTGGCAAACGACGTCTAACCTTGCCGTCAACTCGCCCGCCGTGCACAGGGCGAGCATTCGGGCGCCCTTCTTCCAGAGGAACTTGCAGTTGGCCAGTCCAGTGCCGGCGCACGCCACCATTTCGGGCCGGCCTGTGCACCTCGAATCGCCTGAGCCGCACGTGTCGGCATCGGGCGCATGGAAGGGTTTCCAACCCGCCTTGATCATCTTCGCGCGCACCGCGCCGTAGTCTTCTCCCTTCTCGAAGGAAGGAGCATCGCTTGCCGCGATGGCCAGGGGTCCAAGCAGAAGCGCGGCGGTCCAGACCATGAGGAAGCGGGAAACGAGGCTGTTCGAAAAGTTGGGCATACCGAATTCCTTGAGTGAGCCATGGCACGTGGCAAGAGCCGGGCGCGTGCTTCGCATCGAGAACGCCGCCGCCACGAGAAGTGGTGCGGCAGCGGCGCTTGGGCGAGCCCTACGCTCTCAAGCTTGCTTGCACCAGTTCATCCACATCTTCCGCCAGATCCGCGGCGATCCACAGCATCCTGTCTCGCCGCATCTCTCCCGCTTCTTCAAACCAGCCGTTGCCGCTTCCGTAGCAGCACCAGAGCAGCGTCTTCAACTGCGAGGACTTGATTTCGAGGAGGTCTCTTGCTTCGTCGCCCGAGAGGCAGGCGTATCGGGAGGGGCGTGTCCGGCGGAATTTGGGTGTGGGACGCCGGGCCATAATTCGAACAGCCATGGGGTGTGCTCCTTGTAGAAGATTTGCACGTCATGTGGTCAGACGGCCAGGGTGTTTGCTTCACCCTGGCCGTCGCCTTTGATACCTCACGTTCGCATCGGTGCGCGAGCGCATCGACAACCCGCCGTGAGGCGAGCGGTTCACTCATTCATTCGCTGGTGGGTGTGGGCATTCCTTTCACGGCATTCGCCGCCCCTGTAGCGGGGCGCCTTGCTGCTGGGGCATCACTTTAGATAAGCGAAGCCGGGCAAGGGAAAAGAATTCGTCGAGAAATTCTCGAATCGAAGAGGTATCTGCCGGGGCTCGGCCCGGGGACACAAACAATGACAGTTGCAGCGCTGTCACGCGCCGGAAGCAGCGCACAGGCGGCTGCTTCCGGTGGTGAAGTCGGGCTCTACCGAGCTGACGCGCCGTGGCGCTTTGCGCTGCGCATTGCACGCAGCGCCGAAACCTCAGAATGCCTCGTAGCCGGTCGCCGAAGTGATCTCGGTGGGCTTGTAGATCTTGTGCTGCGCGGTCGGGCCGCCCGCGTCCATCACCACCAGCAGGCGCCACAGCGGCTCGCTCGTGGAACTGGCGCTTTGTTCCTTGCTGAGCTTGAAGCTCGGCACGCCGGGCGCGGTGCCCTTCACGACCACGCGCAGCAGCGTCTGGCCCTTGGCGTTCGACACTTCGAGGTCGTAGCCGAGGTTCTTTTCGCTGAGGTTCTCGGCCTTGTAGCCGTAGCCGGTGAAGTGCTTCACGACGTATTCGAAGGCAGCGGCCTGCACCTGCTCGGGCGAGGCCTTGGCGCCACCGCCTGCGGCGGCCGCGGCGGGCGTTGCGGCCAGCGGCTGCGGCACGTTGCCGCGCGACTTGGCGGCGTGCACCTCGGCGTCGGTCGGAACCCAGCCGCGCGGGCCGCGCACCAGCACGGCCAGCTTGTCTTCGGGCTCCCAGCTGGCCACGTGCCATTCGTCGTCGTCGCGCACGCGGGTGGACACCTTGGCGTCCTTGTTGCTCTCGACTTCGAGGATGGCGATGCGGTTGGTCTGCACCACGGCGCGGAAGTTCTGGCCGGCGTCGAAGGTGCGCTTGAGCAGGGCCAGGCGGTCCTTGGCGCGCTGGATCTGGTGCGCGCTGCGTTCACCGCCGCCGGCGCGGTGGTGGGTGTCGAGCGACTCCAGGTAGAACCAGCGGCCGCCGGCACCCAGGTTCACCCATTCGGCCCAGATGGTGGCGATGACGTTGTCGCCGGTGGCCAGCCAGGCGTGGTCGAAGGGCTTGTCGCGCGCGTCGAACACGCCCATCTTGGCAACGATTTCGACCGGCGTGAGCCGTGGTCCGGACAGTCGCTTTTCATTGATGACAGCGAGTACCTGGGGATCGACTTCGTTTTCCATTCAGCGGGCTTCGAGGGGAGTTGCAAGGGGTGGGGAGTATGCCGCATCGCCGCCGAAAACCGGCGCCCGCGGCCAAGCCGGGCCGCCCGGAATACAGCAACAGCTTCGTAAAACATGCAATACCGCGATCGGGCTATTCGCCCGCGGCTGTTGCGGGAAGTCTGCACTCGCGCCGCGCCAGGAGCCCCGGGGGCCACGCAGCGCAACATGTAACTTGAAGCTTGCAGGACAATTCCGGGCTACAAAAAATCACACACCGAGATCGCCATGACCCTGGACGAACTGTTTGCCGAGAGCCATTTGCTTCCCACGGTACCCAAGGTGGTGTTCGATCTCATCGAATTGCTGCGCGACGAAGACGCGGCAATTCCCCTGGTGGCCCGCAAGGTCGAGCTCGACCAGGTGCTGACGGCCCGGGTGCTGCGGATGGCCAATTCGCCCTACTTCGGGCTGCGCCGCAAGATCATGTCGATCCAGGACGCGATCCAGATGCTGGGCTTCTCGGCGATCCGCTCGCTGGTGGTGAGCTCTGGCCTCACGGGCACGTTCCAGAAGGTGCACGGCGTGCACCTGCCGACCTTCTGGTCGCACAGCCTGCGCGTGGCCTCGGTGGCCCGCTACCTCGCGGGCAAGACCCGCCGGGTGGACGCGAGCCTGGCTTTCACGATGGGCAGCATGCACGCCATCGGCCACCTGATCATGGCGGGCGCCATGAAGGAGCAGATTGCCGAGCTGAACGCGGCGCACCCCTTCGACCGCATGGGCCGGCTCGAGGTGGAACAGCAGAAGTTCGGCTACCACTACGGCGACGTGGGCGGGCGGCTGGCCGCGCGCTGGGAGTTCGCGCCGGAGTTCGTGAGCGCCCTCTCGGGCTTTGCCAACCCGATGGAAGCCGAGCACCTCGACCCGCTGGCCAATGTGCTGCACCTGGCGGTGTGGCGCGTGGCGCTGGAAGGCGAAGGGCTGCGCATCGGCGACGCGCAGCACGTGTGGCCGGCCCTGTCGGCCGACGCCATCGGCATCTCCGAAGACGTGGTGCAGGAAATGCCGGCGCCGCGCGAGCTGGCGTCCGACCTGGAATCGATGATCGCCTGATCGCCTGATCGTCGGCCATTCAAGCCATCAGGCGGGCGCTCGTTGCCCGTCGACCGCCGCGGCCCCGGCCAGCGCCACCGCATCGGCGCCCGCCGGATACCGCAGCCGTCCCGACGTGTCGTTCGCGGCGTGCCACACCGCCTGTGCCACATCCGAAGCCACCGTCACGGCCTGCAACTTGCCGAACGACGCGAAGACGCGCTGCGCGAACGGCGCATAAGCCTCCGGAATCAGCCCCTGCATGCGCGCCTGGCCGTTGCTGGTGAAGCTTGTCGTGGGCGCGTAGCCGGGCTGCACCAGCTTCACGCGCACGCCGAAGGCTTCGAGTTCATGCGCGAGCGACGCGGTGAAGCCCTCCACGGCCGTCTTGCTCGCGGTGTACACCGCCACCAGCGGCATGGGCGCGAGCGTGGCGCTCGACGTCACGTTCACGATGACGCCCGAACGCCGGGCGCGGAACTGCGCAAGGACCGCCTGGGTCATGGCGATCACGCCGAAGGTGTTGGTCTCGAACACCTCGCGCGTGGTGGCCATGGGCGTGGCCTCGAACGCGCCGAAGAGGCCGATGCCGGCGTTGTTGACCAGCACGTCGATGGGCCCGGCCGCCTCGAGCACGGCGTCGATGCTGGCGGCGTCTGTCACGTCGAGCGGCAGCACGCGCAACCGGTCGGAAGGCGGTAGCAGGTCTTCTTGCGGTGTGCGCATGGTGGCGACGACGTTCCAGCCTTGCGAGAGGAAATGGCGCGCGGTTTCGAGGCCGTAGCCTGAAGAGCAGCCGGTGACGAGTACGGTTTTCATGGATGTGTCCTGGACGGTTGGTGGAGTGGTTTGCATGGTGGGTTGAACGATATCCAGCACAGGCAGGACTTTCTACAATGCGCAGTCCACCATTCGTTTGCGAGCGTCCAGCCATGAGCGATCCGCTGTCCGAGGTCATCGCGCTGCTGCAGCCGCGGGCCGTGTTCTCCAAGTGCATCAGCGGCGCCGGCCAGTGGGCGGTGCGCTATTCGGACTACGGCCAGCCGAGCTTCTGCGCGGTGCTCGAAGGCAGTTGCCTGCTGGCGGTCGACAGGCAGCAACCGTTCACGCTGCAGGCGGGCGACTTCGTGCTGATGCCGGCCACGCCGGGTTTCACGATGTCTGGCTTCGAGGCCGCGGCGCCGACGCACATCGACCCCAAGCTCACGCCCTCCCCCACCGGCGAGGTTCGCCACGGCCGGCGCGGCGGGCGGCCCGACGTGCGGCTGCTGGGCGGCTACTTCGTCTTCGATTCGCCCGACGCGGCGCTGCTGGTCTCGCTGCTGCCGGCGCTGGTGCACGTGCGCGGCGTGGAGCGGCTGTCGGTGCTGGTGCGGCTGGTGGGCGAGGAGTCGCGCGAGAGCCGCTCGGGCCGCGAGATGGTGCTCACGCGGCTGGTGGAGGTGCTGCTGATCGAGGCGCTGCGCTCTTCATCGGGCGAAGACGCGCCGCCGGGGCTGTTGCGCGGGCTGGCCGACGCGCGGCTCTCGCTGGCGATGCGGCAGCTGCACAAGGACCCGTCGCGCTCGTGGACGGTGGCGCAGCTCGCGCAGAAGGCGGCGCTGTCGCGCTCGGCGTTCTTCGACCGCTTCACGCGCGCGGTGGGGCTGCCGCCGATGGAATACCTGCTGGCGTGGCGCATGGCGCTCGCCAAGGACCTGCTGCGCCGCCAGGACCTGGCGATCGGCGAGGTGGCCGAGCGCGTGGGCTATGGCTCCGCGAGCACCTTCAGCACGGCGTTCAGCCGGCACGTGGGGCAGCCGCCGAGCCACTTCGCGCGCACCGCGGCGGGCTGACCGAGCCCCGCCGAGGCCCCATGAAAAAAGGGGCGCCCCGCAAGAGGCGCCCCATGTCCGTTCGAGACCCCGAAGGGCCCCGCGTGCTCAGGACTTCTTGAAGTCCAGCGCGCCGGTCAGGTCACCCATGGGGTGGCCGCCGTTCTTCAGGAGCGCGGCGTCGCGGTCGACCAGGCCCTTCAGCGGCGGCAGCGACCAGCGGTGCGTGATGAAGCGCAGCGTGGAAGCGGTGTCGTACTGGGTCTTGTCGACGAAGCCCTTCTTCGAGAACGGCGAGACGATGATCGCGGGAATGCGCGTGCCGGGGCCCCAGCGGTCGGCCTTGGGCACGGCGGCGTGGTCGTAGAAGCCGCCGTTTTCGTCGTACGTGACGACCACGAGCATGTGGCCCCACTGCGGGCTGGCCTGCAGCTTGGCGAGCACGTTGGCAATGTGCGCGTCGCCGTCGGCCACGCTGGCGTAGCCGGCATGCTGGTTCAGGTTGCCCTGCGGCTTGTAGAAGCTCACGGCGGGCAGCGTGCCGGCAGCCGCGTCCTTCAGGAAGTCGGCGTCGAAGTCCTTCAGGTAGGCCGCGCGCGCGTCCGGGTGCGCCGTCGGGTCGAAGGCGGCGTAGTAGTTGAACGGCTGGTGGTGGAACTGGAAGTTCGGCGTTTGCGCGGCCGGCGGCACGGCGGCCGGGAACTTGCGGTCACCGGTGGCGACGGCCGTGGTGTCTTTCCACGCGCCACCGTACCAGGCCCAGCTCAGGCCCTTGGCGGTGAGCAGGTCGCCGATGGTGGTCTGCGTCTGCGGCGGCAGCGTGTTGGCCTTGGTCGGGTCGGCGAAAAGCTTGCTGCTGTCCGCCGCCGCCGGCGCGTTGCCGCTGGGCTGGTAGGCCGGCTGCATGGTGTTCACCGCGTAGAAGTTGCCGGCGGCATCCTTCGGCGTGAGCGTGCTGTCGTTCAGGTAGGTGGGCGCACCGTTGAGCACCGAGGTCGGCGCGTTGGCGGCGGGCGTGAGGCGCACGAAGTTGCCGTTGGCATCGGTGTCGATGGCCGAGATGGTGGCCTTGGCCGGCGAATTTGCGTCGTCCGCGTTCGGGTACAGCGGCGCGCAGGCGCACACGAGGTACTGGTGGTTCAGGAACGAGCCGCCGAACGCGCCCATGAAGAAGTTGTCGGCCAGGGTGAAGTTCTTGGCCACTTGCCACAGCTGCATCTTGCTGCCGTCGTAGTAGCCCATGCTGAGGCCGCCTGCGTCGGAGTACGCGGCGAACTTGTCGTTCTTGCCGCCGTCGATCTGCATCTGGTTGTTGTAGAAGCGGTGCACCAGGTCACGCGAGATGACGGTCTGGTCGACCTTGGTTCCCGTGTTGAAGAAGCCGGCCTCGGCATCGATCTGGAACATCTTGTTGGGCATGCCCACCGTGGCTTGCTGGGGGATCGAGACCGTCTGGCCGCTCGCGGTCACGCCGCCGCCCCACACCGGCGGCAGCGTCGGCAGCGTGGCACCGTCGAAGTCCTTCTGCGGCTCTGGCGCGGTGGTCGACGAGGTCGGGTTCACGCCGGGGATGCCGTTGGCGCCGGGGTACAGGCCGTACAGGTTGTCGAAGCCGCGGTTTTCCGCGTAGATGACGACCACGTTGGTGATCTGGTCGAGCGCGAGGCGGTTGCGCAGCGCGGCGATCACGTCGCCGCCCGCGCCGGCTTCGGCCACGGCCTCGGCAATGCGCTCGATCGCCTGGTCGATCTCGTTCTGCAGCGCGGTCTTGATGGCCGCGTCGGTCTGCTTGTTGTGGTCGGCCAGCAACTGGGCTTCGCTCACGCCCAGGCGTGCGGCGAGCGCGGCGCGGGCAGCGGCCAGGTCGCCGCCGTTGGCGTCCATCAGCGCCACGAGTTCGGTGGTGATGGCGCTCACCACGCCGTTGGCGCCGGCCGGCGCGCGGAACACCAGCGGCTGGGTGACGGGGGTCTCGGTGTTGGTGACGGGGTCGAAGCGCTTGCTCGACGTGCCGATCTCGGCCACCAAGGCGCCCTGGCCGGTGAGCGTGAAGGCGCCGTTGGCGTCGGTGGTGGTGCTGGGCTCGCCGCTGTCGCAACGGCCGTTGCCGTTGGTGTCGATGCAGACCTTGGCGTTGCGGTAGTAGCTGCCGGTGACCACGCCCGAGGTGGTGGTCGCCGTGCTGCCGCCCGAGGGGAAGCCGAAGAAGCCCGGGCCGCTGTTGTCGCCGCCGCCGCAGGCAACCATCATGGCCGCCGCGGCAATGGCGGTCGGCCAGGGGGTGAGGTGGCGTACGAGTTTGCGTCCGCGAGCGGACACGTTGCTACGTTGGGAGGGGGTCATCATGTGTGGTGTTATGAGGTGTGGATGAACCAGACCGGTGGTCGGGCGGCGTGATGCTCTGCGTGGCGCATGACAGCCATGTTGCAATTCGTGCTACATCCGATGCGCTAATTCAGGGCTAAGAAATCCCCCTGCGCATGTCACGCCGCTGACATGCGCGAAACCGATCCTCGTCGGCTGCCCCGCGGCCCTGCCCGCACACTTTTTCTCCACGTGCCCCCGACGACCCGACTCTTTCGCCGCATGGCCCTGCTGGCCGCGGTTCCCCTGCTGTGCGGCGTGCTGGCCGCTTGCGGGCGCGCCGCGCCTGACGCATTGACCGCGTCGACACCCGCGCCGGCACCGCAAGCCGCCCCAACGCCTGCAACGCCAGCAACGCCAGCAGCGGCACCATCCGCCGCACCACCGGCCCAGCCGGCCTACGTCGGCGCCACCTACGCCCTCGTGCCTGGCCGCCCGCAACCGAGCGCCGCGCAACTCACCGAGATCGGCCGGCGCATCTTCTTCGACGGCAGCCTCTCGGCCACGGGCAAGGCCTCGTGCGCGAGCTGCCACGACCCGCAGCACGCCTTCGGTCCGCCGAACGCGCTGTCGGTGCAGCTCGGCGGCGCCGACGGCAAGCAGCAAGGCCCGCGCGCCGCGCCCTCGCTGCGCTACCTGGAAACGCTGGCCGCCTTCACCGAGCACCACCACGACAACGACGGCGACGACAGCATCGACGCCGGTCCCACCGGCGGCCACATGTGGGACGGCCGCGCCGGCTCCGCGCACGAGCAGGCGGCCATGCCGCTTCTCTCCCCCGCCGAGATGGCCAACGCGTCGGTGGCGGACGTGTCGGCCAAGCTCGAGCGCGCGGCCTACGCCGACGACCTGCGCAAGGCCTTCGGCGACGACGTGTTCAAGACGCCCGACGCCGCCTTCAAGGCCGCGGGCCTCGCGCTGGAGGTGTTCCAGCAGTCGCCGAAAGACTTCTATCCGTTCACCAGCAAGTACGACGCGGTGCTGCGCGGCCAGGCCAGGCTCAGCGCGGCCGAAGCGCGCGGATTGCGCGTGTTCAACGACGAGGACAAGGGCAACTGCGCGTCGTGCCACATCAGCGAGCGCACGCAGGACGGCGCGTTTCCGTTCTTCACCGACTACGGCCTGATTGCGCTCGGCGTGCCGCGCAACCGCAAGCTGAAGGCCAACGCGGACCCGGCGTTTCACGACCTCGGCCTGTGCGGCCCCTACCGCACCGACATGAAGGACCACCCCGAGTACTGCGGCCTGTTCCGCACGCCCACGCTGCGCAACGTGGCGGTGCGCCAGAGCTTCTTCCACAACGGGGTGTTCCACTCGCTGGAGCAGGCGATCCGCTTCTACGCGCAGCGCGACACCGCGCCCGAGCGCTGGTACGCGCATTCGGGCAAGGGCATCGTGCAGCAGTACGACGACCTGCCCGAGCAGTACCACGCCAACCTCAACACCGACGCGCCCTTCGGCCAGAAGCGCGGCGGCAAGCCGGCGCTGACGGAGGCGGAAATCCGCGACGTGGCGGCATTCCTGCGAACGCTGACCGACGCGGATCAGAAGAACGCGCCGGCCACCGCCACCGCAGCCCGATAAGACGCGCAGGCGGCCCTAGCCTCCGCCCATGCGCTCGACGTTCGCGTTGAGCCGCTCCAGCAGCGCCGCGAGCTGCGCGACCTCATCCGCCGAGAAGCCCGCGAGCGCGTCCTGCGCGTGCGCGTCCATCAGCGCCTTGGCCCTGGGCAGGCGCTTGGCGGCCAGCGGCGTGAGCGAGATCAGGCGGCTGCGGCCGTCGTCGGGGTCGGCGACGCGCTCGACCAGGCCGTCGCGTTCCATGCGGGCCAGCAGCTGCGCCATGCTGGGCTGCTCCACCTGCGCGATGCGCGCGAGCTCGGCCTGCGACAGCGCCTTGCGCTTCTTGAGCGACACCAGCACCGGCAACTGGCCCACCGCAAAGCCGAACTCGCGCAGCCCGCCGTCGGCAATGCGCGTGAAGCCGCGCGTGATGCGGCCGATGAGCCGCAAGGGGCTGGAGTCGTGCGTGTCGGTCATGCGAGGCATTCTATCTTCATAGGCTCCTATGCTAATATAAATAGGAACCTATCCTTCATGGAGCCTTTCGAATGCCCCGCCTGTCCACGTCTTCCACGTCTTCCATGCCTCCCGCTTCCCTCACCCCGTCCCGCATCGCCATCGTCGGCGCCGGCCCCGGCGGGCTCACGCTGGCGCGCCTGCTTCACCTGTCCGGCATCCATGCCACCGTGTTCGAGCGCGAGGCAAGCCCGCTCGCGCGGCCGCAGGGCGGCACGCTCGACCTGCACGAAGACTCGGGCCTGCTGGCCGTGCAGCGCGCCGCCCTGGCCAGCGAGTTCCAGCGCATCGCGCGCTACGACGACCAGGGCTCCCGGCTGCTCGACAAGGCGGCCCGCGTGCTCTTCGAAGAGCCCGACGCGGGCGCCGGCAACCGCCCCGAGGTCGACCGCACCGCGCTGCGCGAGATGCTGCTGGCCTCGCTGCCCGCCGAATGCGTGCAGTGGGGCCATGCGCTGCGCGACCTGCGGCTGCAGGAAGGCGGGCGCTGGAACCTGCTGTTCGAAAACGGCGAGGCCGGCCCGTTCGACCTGGTGGTGGGCGCGGACGGCGCCTGGTCGCGCGTGCGGCCGCTGCTGTCGCCGTACAAGCCGCAGTACAGCGGCCTCACGTTCATCGAGTTCGGCATCGACGACGTCGATCGCAGCCACCCGGCACTGGCGCAACTGGTGGGCCGGGGCAAGCTGGAGGTGCAAGGCGACGGCAAGGAAATCATCGTGCAGCGCAATGGCAACGCGCACATTCGCGGCTACGCGATCTTCCGCGTGCCGGCGGACTGGGCAGCGCAGCGCTTCGACTTCGCCTCGCCCGCGTCGGTGCGCAGCGCGTTGCTGGCGGAGTTCGCGGGCTATGCCGATGCGGTGACCGACCTCTTTCGCGTCAGCAACGACAACTTCGTTTCGCGCCCGATCCATGCGCTGCCGGTCGGCCATTGCTGGACGCACCGGCGCGGGCTGACGCTGCTGGGCGACGCGGCGCATGTGATGTCGCCCTTCGGCGGCGAAGGCGTGAACGCCGCGATGCGCGACGCCGTCGAACTGGCCGCCCAGCTCGGCGCGCAAGGCGATTGGGCCGCCGCCGTGGGCACTTACGAAATGCAGATGTTCGAGCGCGTGGTCGACGCGGCGGAAGGCTCGGCAGAAGCCGCCGCCGTGCAGATGTCGCACATCGGCGAGGCACTGGCGCTGGCTCACCTGAGCGAGCACCGGGCCGTGGCCGCCTGAACCGGCGGGTGTCCGTGGGACGGAGACGTCTTGGGTGTATCTATTTGACTTTGTTTTAGATATATCTAAAATAATTCAGATACGCATCAGACAGGACACCCACCATGAGACATTTCCACCTCGACCACCACCACTGCCGCACCGCCCGCGGCGAGCATGAAGACGGCCTTTCCGGCGGCCGCGGACACCGTGGCGGGCGCGGCGGCGGAGGCGGCGGCCGCGTGTTCGGCCACGGAGGCCTGCGCTTCGTGCTGCTGCAGCTCATCGCCGACAAGCCGGCCCACGGCTACGAGCTCATCAAGGCCATCGAAGACCGCCTCGGCGGCAGCTACGCGCCCAGCCCCGGCGTGGTCTACCCCACGCTCACGCTGCTCGAGGAGCTCGGCTACCTCAGCGTGGAAACCGCCGACGGCGGCGGGCGCAAGCGCTACAGCATCACGGCCAGCGGCCAGGAGTTCCTGGCGGCCAACCGCGAAATGGCCGACGCCATGATGGCCCGCATGAGCGGCGGCGTCGACGGCGCCGGCCCGCGCGGCGGGCGCCCGCCGCAGGTGACGCGCGCCATCGAGAACCTCAAGCTCGCGATGCGCATGCGCCTGTCGGGTGCGCCGATGACCGAGCAGCAGGCGCACGACTTCGCGGCCGTGCTCGACAGCGCCGCGCAGCAGATCGAGAAGATCTGAGCCTGTTGCCGACCCCCTGCCTGCACTGCCTGCCTGCCTCGCCATGCTGCACAACATCGCCACGATCAGGGGCTACCACGCCCACGTCTACTTCGACCCCGACACGCGCGCCACCGCACTCGCGGTGCGGCACGCGCTCACCGGGTGCTTCGACGTGCGGGTGGGTGGCTTCCACGACGAGCCGGGCGGGCCGCACCCCAAGGGCTCCTACCAGATCGGCTTCACGCTCGGCCAGTTCGACCATGTGGTGCCCTGGCTGATGCTCAACCGGCAAGGCCTCGACGTGCTCGTGCATCCGCTCACCGGCGACGAGGCCGGCGACCACGAACACCGCGCACTGTGGCTGGGCACGCCGCAGCTGCTGGACATCGACTTCCTGCGCAGCCTGGCCGCCCTGGCCACCCCGGCCGCCACCCTGGCCGCTGCGCCTTCCCCATCTCAACCCGCCCTGCTCACCCAGGACTCATGCAATGACTGACTTCAGCACTTCATCTGCTTCCACCGCCCCCGACCGCACGCCGCGCCGGGTGCGCCACGACCTGCGCTTTCGCCAGCTCACGGTGAAGACCGTGCAGCGCGTCACGCCGCACCTGATTCGCGTCACCCTCGCGGGCGACGACCTCGCGGGCTTCACCAGCCTGGGCTTCGACGACCACGCGAAGATCTTCTTTCCCGACGCCGCCACCGGCAAGCTCACGCTGCCTACCGCCGGCCCCGACGGCCCGGTGTGGCCCGCAAGCGGCCGCCCGACCATGCGCGACTACACGCCGCGCCGCCACGACGCCAAGGCCGGCACGCTGGAGATCGACTTCGCGCTGCACGACGCCGGCCCCGCCACGCAGTGGGCCGAGCAGGCCAAGGCCGGCGACACCCTTGGCGTGGGCGGCCCGCGCGGCTCGTTCATCGTGCCGACCGAATTCGACTGGCACCTGCTGATCGGCGACGACACCGCCCTGCCCGCCATCGCGCGCCGCCTGGCCGAGCTGCCCGCCGGTGCGCGCGCGGTAGTGCTGGCGGAAGTCGACAGCGAAGCCGACGAGATTCCGTTCGAGACGCAGGCCGAGCTCACGCTGCAATGGGTGCACCGCCGCGGCGCCGAGCCGGGCACGAGTGCCGTGCTGGTCGATGCGCTGAAGGCCGCGAAGCTGCCGGCCGGCGATTTCCATGCGTGGGTGGGTTGCGAGTCGGCCATTGCCAAGGCGCTGCGCGCGCACCTGGTGGGCGAGCGCGGCGCGAACCCGAAGTGGACGCGGGCCTCGGGCTACTGGCGCCGCGGTGCGGTGGCCACGCACGATTCGCACGACGAGTAATGTGAGTCCTGCTCCTTCCCCTCCCGGGGGAAGGCTGGGATGGGGGCAAGCGGCGCATCCACCGCCGACGGTGATCGATACGCCGTCAGCCCCCACCCCGCCCTCCCCCAAGCGGGGGAGGAAGAGATACCGCCTCAGTGCGGCACTTCGGCAGGCCCCGATGCCGCGGCATTGCGTCGCGGGCTCTTGATGAGCAGCAGCAGCGGAATCGCCAGCACCGTGATGATCATCATGATCGCGAAGTCGTCCAGGTAGCCGATCAGCGCGCCCTGCCGCGTCACCTCCGCATTCAGCAGCGCCAGGCCGCTCAGGGTGTCGGGCGACATCATCTGCGGCAGCGTGGCCAGCGCGGGGTTGCCCGGCGCCACGGTCGAGGCGATCTGCGCATGCGCCTTGCTCGAGCCTTCGGTCAGCAGCGCCTGAACGATCGAGATGCCCACGCTGCTGCCGATGTTGCGCAGCAGGCTGAAGATGGGCGTGCCCTGGTTGCGCAGGCGCGGCGCCAGCGTGGCGAAGGTGGCGGTCGACAGCGGCACGAAGGTGAAGCCGATGCCCAGCCCCTGGATGAAGCCAGAAAGAATGATCAGGCTGCTGTCCATCTGCAGCGTGAGCCGCGTCATCTGGTACAGCGAGAAGGCCGTGAGGCCGAAGCCCACCGCCATGATGGCGCGCACGTCGATGCGCTGCACCAGCCGGCCCACGATGATCATCGCGATCATCGTGCCCACGCCGCGCGGCGCGGTCACCTCCCCGGTGTAGATCACCGGATAGCCCATGAGCCCCTGCAGGAAGTTGGGCAGCAGCGCCATGGTCGCGAACAGGATCATGCCGACGATGAACGCGAACAGCAGGCCGGTGACGAAGTTGCGGTCCTTGAGCAGGTCGCGGTCGAAGAACGACACGCCCTGCACCGTCCAGGTGTGGACCACGAAGAAGCCGAAGGCCACCAACGCGGCGGCCGCCTCGAGCTTGATTTCCCACGAGTCGAACCAGTCGAGCTGCTCGCCGCGGTCCAGGAACAGCTGCAGCATGCCGATGGCCAGGCTCAGCGTGACGAAGCCGAAGATGTCGAGCTTCTCGCCCTGCGGCCGGCTCTCCGGCAGGTAGCGCGCAATGCCCCAGAAGGCGAAGATGCCCACCGGCAGGTTGATGAAGAACACCCAGCGCCAGTCGAAGTTCTCAGTGAGCCAGCCGCCCAGCAGCGGCCCGAGGATGGGCCCGACCATGATGCCCGCGCCCCAGATGGCCATGGCCTGGCCGACCTTCTCGCGCGGGTTGATGTCCAGCAACACCGCCTGCGACAGCGGCACCAGCGCCGCGCCGAAGATGCCCTGCAGCAGGCGCGCCGCCACGATGCCGACCAGCGAGGTGGCCAGCCCGCACAGCGCCGAGGCCACCGTGAAGCCGATCACCGAGATGATGAACACGCGCCGCCGCCCCCAGTGGCCGCACAGCCAGCCCGTGAGCGGCAGCGCGATGGCCGAGGCCACGATGTACGAGGTGAGCACCCAGGTGATCTGGTCCTGCGAGGCCTGCAGGCTGCCCTGCATGTGGGGCAAGGCGACGTTGGCGATCGTCGTGTCCAGCGCCTGCATGATGGTCGCCAGCATGATCGAGATGGTGATCATGCCCTTGTGCGGCACGGTGGTTCCGGGTGCGACGCTCATGGCTTCGGCCCCGTGCCGGAGGTGATCTCCACCAGGCTGCCATGCACCTTGCCCAGCAGGCTCAGCAGCTGGGCGCGTTCGGGCGGCGTCAGCACCGCCATCACGCGCGCGTTGAGTCCGTCGCTGATGCTCAGGGCCGCGTCGAGCGCCTTCTCGGCGCTGGGCTGCAGGTGGATCTTGTTGACGCGGCGGTCCGTGGCGCTGGGTTCGCGGCGGATCCAGCCGGCGGCGGCCATCCGGTCGCACAGGCCGGCCACGGCCATGGGCGTGAGGTCGAGCCGCTGCGCAAGTTCGGCCTGAGAGAGCGGCTCGACCTCGTCCGGGTCGCCGTGCATGGCCAGTGCGCCCAGCAGGCGGCACTGTGCACTGGTGAGGCCGATGCGTTCGCGCGCGAGGCGGTCGAACTCTTCGCTGTAAAGCTTGCCCACGCTCTTGACGAGGAAGCCGAAACGCTGGGTGAAGTCCCTTTTCATAAGGGACTTGATTATCTACATGTTTATTAGTTTGGAATTAGCAAAGGCCGGCGGCAGGCCCTGCCCTTGCAACCTGTCCTTGCATCTGCCTCACAACCAGCCCGCGCGCCGGAACCGGTAGTACAGGTAGCCGCAGGTGCTGACGATGAGCCCCAGCGCCACCGCGTAGCCGTAGCGGAATTTCAGCTCCGGCATGTTCTCGAAGTTCATGCCCCAGATGCCCGCGAACGCGGTGCACACCGCGAAGATGCTGGCCCAGGCCGCGAGCCGCTTGGTGACCTCGCTTTCCTCGATGGTCACCATCGACAGGTTCACCTGGATCGCCGTGCCGATGGTGTCGCGCATGGCGTCGATCGAGCCGTTGATGCGCCCCAGGTGGTCGCCCACGTCGCGAAAGTACTCCTGCGAACTCATGCAGACCTGCGGCACCCGCCCGCCGTGCATCTTGCCGGCCGCCTCCAGCAGCGGCGCCACCGCGCGCTTGAGGATCATGCTGCGCCGCTTCAGGTCGTAGAGCTGCTTGATTTTGTCGCGCGCCGCGCCGCCCTGGCCGAAGATCTGCTGCTCGATGCTTTCCAGCTCCACCTCGAGCGCGTCGATCACCGGAAAGTAGCGGTCGACCACCGCGTCCATCAGCGCATACAGCACGAAGCCCGCGCCGTGGCGCAGCAGCTCGGGCTCGCGCTCGCAGCGTTCGCGCACGCCCAGGAAGCCCTGCTTGCTGCGGTTGCGCACCGACAGCACGTAGTTGCTGCCCACGAACACGTCGACCTCGCCCACGTTGGTGCAGTGCTCGCCCTCGGGGGAGGGCTCGACCAGGTGCATGACCACGAAGAGCGAGTCGCCGTACTCCTCCACCTTCGGGCGCTGGTGGCCGTGGTGCGCGTCCTCGACCGCCAGCGGGTGCAGGCCGAACTCCATCTGCATGTGGTCGAGCTCTTCGTTGCTCGGGTCGCTCAGCGCCACCCACACGAAGCACCCCGGCCGGGTGATGTATTCGCTGATGTCGTCGACGGTGATGTCGGCCAGTTTCGAGCCGTTCTCGTAGGCTACGCAGTTGATCAGCATCGCTACGCGTCCTCGGTCAGTCCTGGGGGTCGGCCGCGGCCAGCTGCGCGGTGGCGGCCAGCGCGGCCTCGATGGCCTGCGTCTCGCTCCTGAGCAGGGCCAGGCCCTTTTCGGCGAACGCGGCGTGGCTCGCCACGTCGGCCCACAGGCTCGATGCGGCTTCGGCGCAGGTGAGCGATGCGAAGCGGATGCGGCCCTTCGCCAGGTCGACGAAGCGCTGCTCGCGCAGCGGGTCCGCCCGGTCCCAGGCGCCGCCGATCAGCACGCGCTTGCCGCGCTTGATGCGCGGTTCGCGCTCGGCGAAGAAAGGCAGCTTGGCCGAGACCCAGGCCTGCATGCCGGTGTTCAGTGCGGTGTCGAAGGCCGAAGGCGCGGGGTGCGCCTTCGCAAAATCGCGCAAGGTGCCGACGTTGTAGAGCAGCGGGTCCTTGGGGTTCGCCGCACTGCCTTCCACGGGCCGGATGACCGACGGGTTGCTGCCCGCGCGCTCGGGCCGCTTCGACTTGCGCAGGTCCGCAAGCTCGGCCGGCGACATGCACAGGTACAGCGCCGCGAGTTCGGCCGGCAAGGTGGCGGTGTCTGGCAGCGCGTGCGCGTCAGGGCCTTTGAGTTCATCCAACTGGGCCATGGGCGCCTTGTTCTTCTTCACGCGGGGTTTGCGCTTGTGGATTTTAGGGCTGTGGGCTGCGCGGCGATGGACCCGCAGGCCGGCGAGGTTGACGACGTTGACGCGGCTCCATCCGGTCGATCTGCATGGGGATGCCACAAAGTTCACGGCAAGCAAGGGCGAGAAGGCAGCACGCGACGCGAAAGCGACAGGGCTCTATCGACAATGGCGAGAAAGAATTGACCATGAAGACCGACACCGCAGTCCGCCACGTCACCAAGCCCGGCGCCAACCTCTTCCTCGAGCTGGGTTTTCCGCCGGCCGAAGCCAGGCGCTTGCAGGCCGCGTCGCAAAAGCAGATCAACGACACGCGGTTGCTGAAACAGCAACTCATGGAAGCGCTGTCGAACTGGATCGCGGAGCATCACCTGAAACAGGCCGACGCTGCCGAAATCCTGATGGTCTCCCGCCCCCGGGCTTCCGACGTGGTGAACAGGAAGACAGCCAAGTTCACCATCGACACGTTGGTTGAAATGCTCAGCCGCATCGGCAAGCCGGTCAAACTGGTCGTCGGCTGAGCCCCCCGCCCGTCCCCGATAATCGCCCGAGTGAAAACGACGACTGCCCAACCCACCCCCTCGACCAGCGACTTTTCCGGGCACACGCCGATTGTGTAGGTAGGCAGATGCTGTCTGGCGTGGAAGGAGCGATTTTTCCTTTATTGACAGTCACTTAGTGCATCTACGCAGTTCTACGCCGGAACGCACCATGGGCGTGGATTGGCATGGTTTGGCGATGAAATTACCCCAAAATTACCCCACGCAAGTGCTCAAAAACTAAGGCGTAGCCGGGCGTATGGCGGAGTACTTAGACATGGCTCGCCACTACGCGCTGAACCTCGCCTGAGCATCTGTCGTGACCCCACAAAGAGCGCGAATGTCACCCGTTGAAAGCGGCGTGATCCCGGGTTCGCGTAGCGCGGCTTTCAGTTGAGCATCAACGCGAGAAGAGGTCGCGAATCCTCTCGAACGGAACGCCGGTTTCCGCCGCCCGCCGAACCTTCCGGTCGATCGCGAGGTTGAGCGGCAGTTCGCGATCAAGCGCGTCGAAGAGGTCGAGACCATCCATGCAGACGACGCGCTTCCCGCGTCCGAAGGCGGCCAAGCCATCTTCGGTGAAGCCGCTGTTGCTGACGAACAGCCCCCGCGCCCACGCTGCCTTCTGCTCTAGCTTCCCGTGAAATGCGTGCAGGTCGGCAGCGCTCGTCTTCGCCGATTCCCACTTCGCTTCGAGCAGATAGGTCTCACCCTGCAAGACAAAGCTACCGTCGATCTGCTCACCCTTGTTCCGAAAGGGCTCGCGGGCCTCCAACCCATAGAAATTGAAGGCATCACGCAGCCATACCTCGAATGCGTAGCCTCGCGGATGCGGCTCCATAGCAGAAAGATCAATCAGCCGTTGCTTCAATGCGAGGACCTTCGGCAGGTCAAAGGCCGCCTTAGGCGGCTCTCCCGCAGGAACCGCATCGGGCTTGCCCTGCATGCGATTCAAAAGCGAGAAGAATCGCCCCTCGGCGTTCGACACCCATTCCTCACGTTCGCGATGCTTCCGAATCCCCTCGCGGTAATCCCACAGGGTCCGCAGCGTCTTGACGGAGGTGGGCAGGTCGACCTTGTTCAAGTAGCACCGAAGACGCTTGGCCTTTGAGGTGCCATGTTCCCGGTAGGCGTCATCGTCAATGTCGACGTTCAATTCTTCTGCGAAGAAGCTCGCCATGCTGTGGTCGGAGAAGTCGAGGACGTAGCCACTGTTCATCTCGAACAAGTCGTCGAGAAACTTCATGTCCAGTGATCGAATATTCGACATTCAGGCGGCTCCTTTGAGCTTGAGCAGGAATTCGCCCACCTTGGACAGCGCCCCTACCCGGGCGATCAAGTTGCCTAACGCGGACAACGCGGAGACGTCGCCTTCGGCGTTCAGACGCTTGATGGCATCGTCCACATACTGCTCCAGCTCGGCGGTGACAAGAACCGGATCTGTGGTCTGCTCATCGATGCGGTAGATCGAAACGTCCTCGATGTTCTCCCCATGCACGCGAAAGAACACCATGCAAGGCGGCGTCGCTTGCTCTTCAACCCCCAGCGCCTCCATGAAAGATTTGTTGAAGCTGCGCCAGTGAGCCTCGATCGCACGATCATGCAGATAGAAGAGCGTGATGTCTTTGCCTGTCTTCTCATGCAGCAGGCGGAAGCCACGAGCATCGTTTAGGGCTCGACGCACGACGCCATTGGTCATGTCATAGAAAACGAATGCAAATGCTCTGGCGCGTCCCTCCTGCAAGTGTTCATGGCAGATTGCCTCAAACGTATCGATGAATCCCGTGTAGCCCATGCCGATTCCTCGGTCGCCTTCCTGCATTTGAATTGGGTGCATATCTTCTCCGGGTGGTGGAATTGCCAGGCTCGTATTTTCCCAGTCACTCGGCACAATCCCAACGACCTTAGGCAGGGTCTGGCGCCTAGCGAATACGGGGCTGGAACGCGCGAAGTACTTTCGCGCCTGTTAAATCGCGATCTCCCGTACACCTGCCTGCGCAAGCAGTTCGAACAGGTCCGCCACCTTCTCGCGCGGACCTCGCTCCCGACAGAAAAGGAAAAGCGCGCGCTGCTTGGCGCGCGACAAGGCAACAAAGAAGGTGGCGATACCCTCCGGATTGCCGGGGACGTAGCTCCACCAAGCCCGATCGTCCAGACCCAAGAACGCAATGGTGTCGTACTCGAGGCCCTTGCTCTTGTGCACAGTCATCAAAGGGATCTGCCCGATGCCAGCGAAGGTGGCGAGACACGCCGGCCATTCCTGCGCCGTCTGGGCGGAGTTGGCGAAGTGCTGCGCGAAGCCTTCGGCCATGATCTGTAGCAAATCGCCATGGGTGTACTGCAGAAACGTTCGCGAGATGGCATCTCCGTCCAAAAACTCGAACACCTTGATCACCAAGTTCACCGCGCTCACTCGATTCGGCGAGGTAGCGGCCATATCGCTGCGCAGATCCGTCAGGAAGCGGGCGAGCTGCGCCTGGCTCCGGTCTGCACCCGCTTCGTCATCGGGATCAAGCGCACGAAGGATCTGAAGCGCGCTGGAAGCGCGCTGCCATGCGTCGGGTTCTCGTCGGCTTGCGCCCAACCGAAGAATTGCGAGCACGACCTGGCTGATCTCGTCCGCCAGCAGATCTTGAACCGTCGTGCGTCCCAGCGAGCGGCTTTCGTTGCGGATGCTTAACCCGGCAGCCGCAAAGGCCTCGCCCAGTTCTCCTTCGAAAACGTCCGCAGTCTGACGCACCAGCAGCGCATAGTCGCGGGGCTGCTTGCCGCGCTGCGCCATGTCTGATGCAATCCATCGCGCAAGATGGCTTGCCTCGGCCTCACGCGTGCTACTTGCCCAAATCTGAGCCACATCGCCATCCACCTGGCGCATGGCTTGCGCCTGGGTTGCCACAGCACCGGGATCCAGCGCGCGCGCCACCACGTGCTGGATGCGCACGAGATCTGGCGATGAGCGGAAGTTGAACAACAGCGGAAATCGCTGCGCCCGGAAATCGGCCTCGAACCTCTCGAAGGCATCAGTTCGCGCGCCCGCCCACCCCATGATGCGTTGCTTGTGATCCCCGACGGCTGTAACCATCGCATGGCCCGCAAAGGCCGACAAGAGCAAGTCATACTGCGCGAAGGTCGTGTCCTGAAACTCGTCCACAAACACGAATGGGTAGGTCGTGCGCATTGCCGTGCGAATGTGCGGATTCGACCGTAGCAGCAACTCCGCAAGCCGGTTGATACCGACAAAGGTGAGTGTGGAACGTTCTGCTCCAGCCAGTTGCTGGTGCCACCAGCGGTCGATAGCAAACTCGATGCCATTTTGGGGGGCAACCCGCTCGACTTCCAAAATCCGACTGCCCACAACCTCTGGCTCGAAGGTCGACGGGCCGAGCCCCGCGATTTCGAACTGCCAAGGTGGCGGTGCCGCCAAGCGCGCGCCATCTAGGAAACCGTCCATCTGGCGCCGTGTCGGGAAGGCGATGTCGTAGGGCTTGGTCGGCCGGCGCGACGCGGGGATCGCAGACTGGAAGCGATCCACCAACCCCTTAGTGAAGGCGTCGAAGGTCATCGATACAAAGCGGCTGGCCAGCTCCAGAGGACAACGCTGGCGTACGCGAGCAGCAAGGTTCGCCGCCGCATCGCCCTTGAAGGAGATGGCCAGTATCCGATAGGGTGGCAGGCAGAGCCCCGTCTCCAGCAGATAAACGGCCCGTTGCGCCAGGAACTCGGTCTTGCCGGAGCCCGGGCCTGCAACGACCGACGCGGAGCCGACATGCTTGAGTGCCCGCCAGGCTTGAGGTTCCAGATCGGGGATACCACGCGGATGCCAGTCATCCGGTGCAACGCGCGCCATCGTCAGATGCCACCCGGCGCCGCCGGTTCGACCTTGGCGCGCACGTAGTTCAGCAGCGCCCGCAGTTCCTCCGGGGCACCTGCAGCGAGTTGCGGTGCCGGCACGGTCGAGAGCACACGCACGTGCGTCGTTGGCTTGCCTCGACCGAGGAACAGGTAGCGGTACCAGCGCAGCGCAGTATCCCAAGCTGCTGGATACGTGCCAGGAATGCCATCCTCGCCGAGCACAGCATCCCTGGGGTCACCCCTTCCTGAAGGCCCGCGATCTCCGGCCTCCAGTACTTGGTACGCGACGGAAAAGGCGCTGAACATCGACAGGTCAAGGTCGAGTGGATAAGAGAAAAAGACGCCGGAGCTGCGCAGGTGTTGAACCCATTGCTCGACGCCTGCTACGTTGCCTGCCGCGTTTTGAGCGAATAGCGCTAAGTTCGCCGCCGGCCCATCGGGGTGCAAAGCGGCGCCGAACACCTGCTGTGGATGAAATTCGCAGGCCAGCAGTTGCTCGCAAGCCGTCTTGATGCGCCCCCACCCTCCTCCGCTTCGGCCCCAGTCCAGGTCAAGCAAGGTGGCATGTGGAATATCAAGGTCGGTGAGCAGGCGCCATAGGTGGTTCACGTGCCGCCCACCCAGCGGGACGATAGCCACAAACGACCGATCGATCGGAAACCCCATCGCTTCAGCCAGTTTAGGCAACACCACCTCTTCGGTAGCTCCCTCGCCCAGGACAACGAAACGAGCGAAATAGAGTTCCGGATAGCTCCTCACGGCCTCACGCACGAATTTAGACGCTTCCTCCACGCCAACAGGCAATTGCAGCGCACGAACCATCGCCGTGCGGTCCACCGGATTCAAGCGGAAATGCCGCACGCCCTCAGGCTCGATGCGCGCCAGGATGCTCGCGGAGTGGCTCGACACGATGGCTTGTGCGCGATGGCCGTGGGTGAGTTCCCGGATCTGACCCACGATGCGCGACAGGTAGAACGGTGCCAATGTGTTCTCTGGCTCCTCCACCGCGATCAGCGTCAGAGCGGGAAGCGACACCGTGTCGACCAGGAAACCTGCAGCGGCGGGATCGGCCGCCACCTGCGCTTCAACGTCAAGGATCGCCGCGGTCATGGCGAGGTGGAACAAGGAGCGCTGCCCATCGCTGAGATCGTCGAGACCACGCTCACGACCCGACTCATCCGGGTAGAACATGACTTCCACTCTGCGCACAAACTCCTGCCAGCGCACGTCCACAGGCCGAAAGACCGGCGTGGTGTCCGTGCCCGCCGAATGGACCTGCTGCCAGCGATAGCTGACGGCCGCGGCGATGCGACCGACAGCTGCTTCCCCGACGAAGGCCCCGTTCATCGTCGCTCCGGCATGGACCAGTGCGTCCTTGACACCCTGCGACCAGTTGATCGCGCGCCACAGACGCCCCTTGAGGAAGGCCGTGACCTGAGAGCCACCGTCTCGCGTGGCCGGAACGTAGATCATCTGAATCCTCGCCCGGTCCACAGCCTTCATTTCGAAGCACTCGTCGTCCTCGAATGGCCCGAAGGTGCGCACGGCCAGCAACTTTTGCTCCACTGCGCCTTCGAGCGAGCCGTCGTCTGTCCAGGTCGCCTGCAGCCGCAGGCGGCACTTGAGGCGGCCCTGCTCGTCGGCGGCCATTTGCTGGAAAAATTCTGGCACCGCCGCGAGGTCCGCGTTCGCATCGAGCTCAGGGAAAGCGACGACGGCCTCGACGTACAGCGTTCGCTGCGGTCCAGGAGCGAGTTCATTTGCAGGAACATGGAAATCCTGTCGCCGCAAGCGACGTTGGTCCGCCGTCACGCCAAAGAGGCGAGCCAAAGCCAAAAGGACGGCGGTCTTGCCGGTGCCATTGACACCGATGAATGCGGTGAGATGGCGCTCCAGCGCAATGGTGCTTTCTTGTGGGCCGAAGCATCGAAAGCCGCTCAGGTGCAATCGCTCGATATGCATGCAGAATGGGGCTGTAGCCGAATGTAAATTTGGCTTGCAGTATGACCGAGTCGCGGGGCGATTAAACGGAATGTCCGTCAGCTGAGTGGTAAGCCCAATTCCTACGATCCGGCCCTAACCACGATGCTTCTAGGGGAGCTATAGCTATGTCATCTTTTAAGTTCTCGAAAGTCGCAATCCTCCAGTCCCTCGATCCTGGAGATTTCGAGACCGGAACCGAGTTGGGAAAATCCATCGAGGGTCTGCGCGACGATCATGCAGTGGTGCCTGAAGTGGAGCTGATCAACGTAAAGGGACGCGAAGAATTCCTACAAGCCATTGAAAAGCTGACCACTGAGGTTGAGAAGAGTGATGCCGCCCCCATTCTCCAGATCGAGATGCATGGATGGGAGGACAAGACGGGACTCGCATTCCCTGACGATACGTCCTTGACTTGGCCAGAGCTTTCGGACCCGTTGGCCCGGCTCAACAAGGCAACTGGATTCAACCTGCTCGTATGCATGTCAGCATGCTTTGGTGGCCATTCCCTCAGTTTCGTCAAGCCCGATGGCCCCAGCCCTTGCTTCGGGCTCATCGGCCCTACGCATTCTGTCGATCCGTCAGAGCTGCTCGGTGGTTTTCGCTCGTTCTATCGGGAGCTGATCACAACGCTGGACATTAATGCTGCGCTCGCGAAGCTGCATGCTCACAAGCTGCAGAAGGGTGGCTACATCAACATCACGGCGGAAGAGTGGTTTTTCAAGCTCGCGGCTGGCTATCTCAAGACTGACTGCACCGAAGAGCGACTCCAAGCCAGATCCAAGGCAATCACCGACCAGATGAAGAGCGAAGGAAAGACGCTCAACGATGCGCAACTGGCGGCCATTGCACAACTTGGGACCACGCTAGCGACCAGCTTTCTAGATCGCCGATTCCCGACGTTTTTCATGGTCGACGCAATCCCGGAGAACCATGTTCGCTTTGGCCATGCGTTGACCCAGGCAAAGCAAGATGTTGCGGATTTCATCGCGTCGCAAAAGTAGCCCGGACCGCTTAGCCGGTAGCAACGTGCTGTTGGGGATCGTCACACCCCTGCAAAGAACGCTTCAGCGCCTAGTCCATCGACCCTAAAGCAAATCGGAGTGATCTGTTGAAGCTGTTTGATCCTATCGTCGCTGAAGCGAGGTTGCACCCAAACCTGCGCAGCATTCTCAGTACAGGAAACGTCTACAACATGGACGTCCTGCAGGACTGGGCGCGCGGCTTCGTCGATCGCGACGGCAAGTTCGTCGAGGAGTTCCAGACCACGTTCAATTCGAGCTTCTGGGAGCTGTACCTGTTCGCCGTGCTGAAGAAGTACGGCATGAGCGTGGACTTCTCGCAAGCAAGGCCCGACTTCTGCATCCCAAGCCTGGGGTTGAACATCGAGGCCACGATCGCCTCGAACGCGCAGGGTGCCGAGCCGGAGTTTGCCAGGCTGGGCAAGATGCCGCCGGGCGACCTGAATGCATTCAACCTGCAGACCATCGTGCGGCTGGCCAACAGCCTCGCAGTGAAGCATCGCAAGTACATCGAGTCATATGCGCCGCTCGATCATGTGAAGGATCGCGCCTATGTGGTGGCGGTGACGAACTTCGACCAGCCGTTCAGCTTCATGGCCTGTCAGCGACCGATCGAAGCCGTGCTGTATGGCTACTACGTCGACGAAGAGCGCTACATCGCCACAGGAGGCCAGGAAGGCCGGTTGCAAGGTGAAGAACTGCGGCAGGTATTCAAGGACAACGGCAGTCCGATCGACCTCGGCCTGTTCACCACGCCGGCCTATCGGGAGATCAGTGCGGTGATCTTCAGCGGATGCGCAACCATGGGCAAGGTTCGCGCGCTCTCATCAGATCCCGCTCCCGGAATCGTCTTCACCGCATTGCGCCTCAATCCGGCCGCAGACCGTCCGCATGTCATCAACGAACCCAAGCGGCGCTACCAGGAAAGCCTGCTTGACGGCCTGCGCGTCTATCACAACCCGTTTGCGCAGCGCCCGCTGGACCCTGCCCTCCTCCGACACCCAAGCGTGTTCCAGTGGCATTTCCAAGGTGACGAAGAAATCATCGAGCAGCGCGAAGGTCAGTTGCTCTTCCGTTGTGTCAATACGGTCCTCGACAAGCCTGGTACACCGGGTGTCCTAGGGCAGTCCGACCGTTCGTGAATCAATCGCGGAGAATCCTTGCCGGATACTTGGCATCGAACATCTTTTCTTCGAGCCATTCGCACAAGTACTCTACCTGCTCGATCGCTTTCATCAGCTTGTCGCGAGAGACGTGAACCGAGGGCGACATGAACAGCGCCGGCTCGTCGCCTTCTTCAAACAGCGCGGCCTCGCGCTCGCTCATGAAGAACGGCCGGGGATATCTCTGCCTATCCTTCTCGGCGTGGGTCACTCGCACCGACGTGATGCTCTCTGGATGCTGATCCCGATTACGGGCCAACACCACCTGCTCGATGATATCCAGGTCCGCCGGGCATCGAGTCCAGTCGATGCCCGCACACGAGGCCAGACAAGCGCGATAGCCGCCGACAATCCCTTCGTTCTTGAATTCGACCTTGAAGGCCTTGCCGCAGTTCAGGCCAAGGTCGCGCTCCCAGGTCCGGAAGTAGAGCTGCAGAGATGCCGACAGCATGGACAGGCAACAGCGGCCAGTGACTTCCCGCAGTTCGTCCGCATCGATCCACTCGCTGAGAAACGGCGGCTCTCCATCTTCGCTGTAGGGAGGCACATAGGGCTCTTCCTCCGCTTCGATCTTTCGGATGATCTCGTTGAACGGACTCGTCCCATGCTCGTAAAACTGGCGGATGAGGCGCGTACGATCTTTCAAGAAGAACAGAACATCCATACTCACTCCTTCCTTGACGACGGTGGCGCACTCGCGCTCGATGCGACGGGGGCCACCGACGAGCAACGGCGGTCCATCACGTTCAGGACGACGCGCTGCAGCCGTACAGGCCACTCTGCAAGCCCACAATAGCGGCTGATGCGCGCATCCGCCGCCGCGCCCATACCCCACCGCATCCTACAGCTCTGCCATGCCCACTACTAACCCGCCAGAAGCGCGTGCTGGCTCGCGCTCTGTCATCAGACGCTCCAAACCCGAAGACATCGCGCTAATCCGTTCCTGGTTGGAGGCGGAAGATGCTGCTGGCGTGCACGGCAACTTTCTTTGCAACTGGTCCGTCATTGCACGAGCCCATGAGGACCAAGAGCTGCTTGTGTACATAGACGGCAAGACTGGACTGCCAGTTGCCTTCCAACTCGGGCGCCTGCTGCAGTCAGGAATCCTGCAAGTCAAGCAAGACTTCCGAGGCCGGGGAATCGGCAAGAAGATGGTTGCCTACTGCGTCAATCTCGCCCGACACAAGGGCGAGGATCTCCTGGTCATTCAATGCAAGCCGTCTTCATCGATTCCGTTTTGGCAGCGCATGGGCTTCACGCTGATCCCTGATAGTGACCCGCCGAACAAAGCCTATAGAGTCTTGGAGCGAAGGCACGACCTGCCCGCAGTCGGCAAGCCTGTAGACGTAGTCATTCGGTTCTATCCGGAGGAAAGAAAATGGCGAGATGCCTGCGCTGCGCTCGTGCAGCTTGCGGCGTCAGGGAAGGAATTGCCGGACGGCGTGATCCAGCTCGACCGCCGAATTTCCTTTCATGAAGACGCCTACCCACTCGCCCGAGATGTCGTTGTCGAGGCTGAGGTCAATGGAGTTCGCCAGTTTATCGACAAGGCCAAATACCGCGAACTTCAACAACGCGGCGTCACACGGTGCAGGAATGGATGGTTCATTGACCAGATTCGCCCCGAAGAAAGTCATTGATCCATCGCTTCGCCGCAGTCTTTTCAGAGCGATTTGCATCCGCAACGCGCAGGCGTCACCCACCCGGGAGCGGTCTGCTCACAGCAGTGGGAGCGATTCGTTTGTGTCCCATCGTCCTGAACCCACGATCCCGCGCCATGAACGCCTCCAGCATGTGCGGCACCAGCGCAACGGCATCGACCCGCTCGCCGTAGGTCTGCGCGTGCATCGCCGCATAGCGGTCCAGCGTCGCCTTCAGCTCCGCCGACAACGTGACAGTGAGCTTGACCGGTTCGATCTTGGGCAGCGGCCCGAGGCGAAGCTTGGCCGTGCTCATTGCGACGAACCCCGGGTGAAAAACAAGGGCTGATAGGGCCTCAGGATCAGATCCTTATTGACCATCACCCGCATTGGGAAACCCGGCCGGATCGTGAGCGTCGGCTGGACACTGAGGTTGCGCTTGGTGATCTCCTGGCCGACCTGGTTCACCGTGTCCTGGGCGCTTTCACGACCGGCGATGATCACGCGGTCCCCGGTGCCGCCGTTGATCGCGCGGGTCTCGGGCGCGGCCAGTTCGGCGCCGAGGCCCAGCAGCGTGGACAGCGCCGCACCGGCGAGGATGCGGTCCCAGTGCCAATCGACGCCATCCTCCAGGCCAGCGTAGCCGGCCGGGTCGATGCCCGGCAGACGGTCCAGCGCCACCGAAGACGTGTCGGGCAGGATCAGCCGCGTCCACACCAGCAGCACGCGCCGCTGTCCGAAGGTCACCTGGCTGTCATAGCGCCCGATCAGGCGCGAGCCCTGCGGGATCAGCAGGTAGCGGCCGGAGGCAGTGTCACGAACCTCCTCGGTCACATTGGCGATCACCTGCCCCGGCAGGTCGGAGTTGATCCCTGTCACCAGCGCGGCCGGGATGATCGTGCCGGCCATGACCTGGTACGGCGAAGCCGGGAGCTGCAGACTTCCGGGATTGCGCGTGGCCGCGTCGCCCGCCTTGGCGACAAAGGACTCTTTTTGGTCTTGGCGGTTCTGCACCGCAGTGGGGTCGGCCGGCTGCGCCGGCGCTGTAGGCGCCAAGGCGCCGGCCAGCGCATCGAATGGCTGCACGGCGCGGGCCTCGCCAGAAGGCGCGGCCTGGGCAGGCCTGGCGCTGGCGCCGCCCGGGGCGCGGAAGAACACCCCCGAGCGTGCCGCCTCCTCGGCCGCCAACTGCGCCGCATGCGCCGGATCGACACCGCCCCCCGGCACGCGCGTGTCCATCGGCTGCTGCGATTTCACGATGGCCGGCCCCAGGTCGCCCGGCAGCGGCACGCCCAATTGAGGCACCGCGGACCGTGCGGGTAGCCCAGCGTAGTCCTTGGGCAACTGGTCCAGGCTCTCGGCCTTGGCGACGCGATCGACGTTGTACAGCTCGGCGGCCGGGTTGCGTTCGCGCCTGTGCGGCTGCAGCGACCACAGGGTCGCACCGAGCACCACGGCGGCCAGCGCGCCGACGATCACGGCCAGCATCCGCCGGTTCAGGCGCACCACCGGGCGCGGCGGCGCGCGCAACGCCATCGCCTCCGGGTCGGCCTTCGGCGGGACGTTGGCGGACTCGCTCATGATCCATTGCTCCCCGTCGCCGCACGGGACACGCCGTCGGTGCGCTCGATGCGCACGACTTCGGCCTTGCTGCCCTTGAAACCGCCCAGGCGCAGCTCTGCAGCGCCGAACAGCCGGTCCACCACGTAGTACGGCGCACGGAAGCGGTAGTTCACGAGCTGGCCGTCGCCCTGCGGGCCGATCACAAACAGCGGCGGCAGTTCGCCCTGCGCGATGCCGCCGGGAAACTGGATGTAGACCTTCTGCCCGTCATCGAAGGCGCGCAACGGCTTCCACGGCGGGCTGTCACCGTTGATCGCATAGCGGAAGCGGATGCTCTCCAGCGAGAGGCCCGCGTCCACGGGCGCCGCGGCCTGCGCCTCGCGCGCCTGCTTCTGGAGCGCCAGCATGCGGTCCTTCGGGTAGTCCCAGGACACGGATGCCATCCAGGCCTGCTGCGTCGAGGACAGTTCGACCAGGTAGGTGCGCCGGTTGGTCGTGATGACCATGTTGGTCTTCAAGCCCGTGCGGGTGGGCTTGACCATCACATTCACGCGCAGCGTCGATCCAGCGCCGCTCGCGGTATCGCCAACGACCCAGCGCACGGTGTCGCCGGCCGAGACCGTCACCAGCTCCTCGCCCTCCTGCAGCGCGAGGACGGTGACGCGGCCAGGGCTCGTATAGACCTGGTACAGCGCGCCGTCGGTGAAGGGCCAGACCTGGATCGCATTGACGTAACCCTCGCGCGAAGGCGCGATGCGGGCCTCATCGTTGGCCTTGGACACACGCACCTTCTCGTCGGCCGGCTCGGGCAGCAGCGGTGC
Source organism: Variovorax sp. OK212 (assembly GCF_900112425.1). Taxonomy (GTDB): domain Bacteria; phylum Pseudomonadota; class Gammaproteobacteria; order Burkholderiales; family Burkholderiaceae_C; genus Variovorax. The sequence continues at coordinate 269,470 of NZ_FOLP01000002.1, forward strand.
GTCGGCCGCAGGCAGTGCCTTCATCTGCGCCGGCAGCGGCAAGAGCTTGGGCACCTCCACCACTTCGACGGGTACGGGCGGATCGGGCAGGCGCTGCGCCTGCACGGGTTCGTCCAGCGTGATGGTCGGCGGCGGCTTGCCCTGCGAGGCGCAGCCTGTGAGCCCTGCAATCAGCAGAGCCGGAAACACGTGAAGGCGCAACTGAGAATTCGTCGGGTTCATGGTTTCTTCACTCCTTCGTTCGCATCAAGTTCGCGGCTCCACGACAGACCATTGACGTAGATGCCCAGGGGGTTCTTGCGCAGCCGCTCCTCGGTGCGCGGCGGCTGCAGGACGATGGACAGCACGGCAGTCCAGCGTTCGGTTCCGGCCGGTGCGCCGTTGACGTAGCCGCGCTCGATCCAGCGCACCTGGAACGAGGAATCGCTGGCGCGCACGACGCTGGTCACTTCCACCGCCACCGAGTTCTGACCGATGCGCGAGAACGGATCGTTGGTGCGGGCGTAGTCGTTGAGCGTGGCCGCGCCCCGGTCGGTCGCATAGTCGTAGGCTTCGAGCCAGTTGCGCCGCACGACGATGGGGTCAATGGACAGCGAGCGTACGTCGTTGATGAAGCGCGCAAGGTGGTGCGCGATCTGCGCATCGCCCGGCCGGTACGGCGTGGCGGCCTCGCCGACCGTGCGCACCTGGCCGGCCTGGTCCACCTCGATCACGTAGGGTGTGACGATGGATTGCGCCGAGCGCCACACGAGGCCGCTGGCCATCAGCAGCGCCAGTGTCAGGGAGCCGAAGGCCATCAGGCGCCAGTTCTTTGCCTGCACGCGCGCGGAGCCGATGCGCTCGTCCCACACCTGCGCGGCCGCCTGGTAGGGGGTGACGGGCGCCGGCGTGTCCGAGTAGCGCACCTGGGGTCGTTTGAATCGCATGAAGGGTTCTCCTTAGCTGTCATCCCGAAGGCTGGGACTGGCACCGCTGCCGCTGCTGTCGCCCGAGCGCAGCGTGTGGGCCGCGACGGTTGCGCCGTGCGCGATGCGCTGGTGGCGTTGAAGGCGTTGCGCCCAGGCGGGCGGCGCGCTGGTCGCGCTGTGCGCTGCTGAAGCATCGGCAGGTGCTGCCGATGCAGCCGCTGGCGGCGCGGTCGCCTCGGCCACGAAGTTCGCCACGCGGTCGCGCACGGCCTTGGCGCCCGAGGCGACGCGATCACCGACTGCCTCGGCGCCGCTGCGTGCGACGTTGGCCAGGCCCGCGCCGGCAGCGCGCAGGCCGCTGCCACCCGAGGCCGCAGCTCCAGCCTGGTAGGCCGAGCGCGCGCCGCCAGCGAGCGTGCTGGCCGAACGCCCTGCAGCCGCTGCACCGCCGATCGCGCTCCGCGCCGCGCCGGGTGCCATGCGCGCACCGGCCGCGACCGCCGCACCAGCGCCGGCCACAGCAGCACCACCGGCGACCGCGAGCCCTGCCCCGCCGACCAGTGTCCCAGCTGCCGCGCCGGCACTGAGCTGCGGCGCGCCGGACACCAGCCCGGTGGCGATGCCCGGCCCGAAGATGCCCAGGCCAAACAGCGCGAGCGAGGCCAGCATGATGGTCAGCGCGTGGTCGATGCTCGGCTCGGTGCCCGGCGGAGCAGTGAACTCGCCGAACAGCCCCGTGCCGATGCCGACGATCACGGCCAGTACCAGTACCTTGATCCCCGCAGACACCACGTTGCCCAGCACCCGCTCGGCCAGGAACGAGGTCTTGTTCCACAGCGCGAAAGGCACCAGCACGAAGCCCGCGAGCGTCGTCAGCTTGAACTCGATCAGCGTCACGAAGAGCTGCACCGAGAGCACGAAGAAGCTCACGATGACCACCAGCCAGGCGAGGCCCAGCACGATGATCACGTCGAGGTTGGCGAAGATCTCGGGGAAGCCCGTCAGGTCGCCGATCTGCGTCATGATCGGCCGCCCGGCGTCGATGCCGACCTGCGCGAGGCGACCCGGCTGCAGCAACTGCGCCTGCGTCAGCGCTGAACCCGAGGCGGTCAGTCCCAGGCCAGCGAACGAGCGGAAGACGATGCCCGCGAGCGAATTGAAGTTGCCGATGATGTAGGCGAAGGCACCGACGTAGAGCACCTTCTTGATCAGTTTGGCGATCACGTCGTCACCGCCGCCGCCGCTTGCGTTGCTCATGGCCCAGAACAGGCCAGCGAGCGTCATGTCGATCAACACCAGCGTCGCCGTCAGGAACGCGACCTCGCCGCCGAGCAGGCCGAAGCCCGAGTCGATGTAGCGCGAGAAGACGTCGAGAAAGCGGTCGATGACGGCGATGTCGTTCACGGCATCATTCCTTTGGTGCCGACTCGGCCGCCGGGGGCGCCGGTGGCTTGACCGGATCGCCCGCATACGGCGACTGGCCGCTGCCGAGAAAGCGTCGCCGCGTGGCCTCGGACACGGCGCTGCACTGCGCATCGCCGACCTTGGCGTGGTCGACCTTGCAGGCTTCGCGCAGTTCCTTCAACCGCTGTGGATTGGCGGCCAGCGACTCAACGGACTCGATGGGCGCGGGCGTCTTCTCGCAGGCGGCAAGTGCCAGCGCGAACAGGCTGAGGATCAGGATTCGTTGCATGGCGGCCTCTCCCTCAGTTGCCATAGAAGTTGACGGCCGCGGGCGTGTACGGCGTGCCATCCCCCTGGAAGCGACGGCGCACCTCCCGGGCGCGCTCCTGCACGGCGACCTGGCGTGCCTGCTCCAGCGCAGCCGCACGATCCTGCGTGATCTGGAGCTGCTGGGCCTGCATCGCCTGGCGCGACTGCAACGCGAGCAACTGGTTCGTCGCCTGCATCGCCTGCAGCGCGCCGACGGCCGACTGGCTGCGGCTCACCAGGTCGGTCAGCGTGCGCTCGTCGGCGGCGAAGTTCTGCGCCGCCTGCGACTGCACCTTAGTGGCGGTACGCAGCGCTTCCAGCGAATTGCGCCAGCGCGTGCGAGCATCGACGGCCATCTGCGTGCCCGAGATCGCGGCCGTGTACGAGTCGGGATAGAGACGGCGGAAGTCCGACTCCATCTGCGAAACGTTGAAAGCCAACCCCTGGGCCTGCTGGATGAGTTGGTTCGTGGCCGACAGCGCGGCGCGCAACTCGGCCAGCGCACTGAAGTCCAGTCCCGTCAGGTTCCGGGCCTGGTTGGTCAGCATCTGCGCTTCGTTCTGGAGCTGGCGAATCTGGTTGTTGATCTGCTCCAGCGTGCGCGCGGCGGTGAGGATGTTCTGCACGAGGTTGGTCGGATCGATGACCACCCATTGCGCGTATGCGCCCGGGGCGAGCGCGGTGAGGATGGCCGTGACGGCGGCCAGCAAGGTCTTCTTCATGGCTTGATCTCCTGAAGTGAAGGGAAAGAACCGAAAGAGGGGATGAGATCGGCGGCCCAGTCCAGGCCGTAGTGGCGCAGCCAATGGGGTGCGAAGTCCTGCGCGCCGTGCGCGGCGAGCACGGCGTCGATGTCGCGCTGGTGCTCGGGCGTGGAAGCGCCCGCGAAGGCGAGCGCCACCGGCCCGAGGTCCAGGTCGAAGACCCGGTTGCCCAGTCGCGACTGGTAGTAGTAGTCGCGCTTGGGCTGGGCGGTGGCGACGATCTCGATCTGCCGGCTGTTGAGCCCAAAGCCCTCATAGATCGTGCGGATCTGCGGCTCGGTGGCCTGCGGGTTGGGCAGGAAGATGCGGCTCGCGCAGCTCTCGATGATCGCGGGCGCGATGGCCGAATCCTTCACGTCGGCGAGCGACTGCGTGGCGAAGACGATTGACGCGTTCTTCTTGCGCAGCGTCTTGAGCCATTGGCGGATACGCGCCGCGAACACAGGGTCGTCGAGGAACAGCCACGCCTCGTCAAGGATCAGCAGCGTCGGCGCACCGTCCAGCCTTTCCTCGAAACGCGCGAACAGATAGCGCAGCACGGCCAGCACCGCGGCCTTGCTGTGCATCAGCTCTTCCATCTCGAAGCCCTGCACGTCGGCGCTGCCCAGCCGATCATGGTCGGCGTCCAGCAGCTTGCCGTGCGCGCCACCCAGCACGTAGGGCGCGAGCGCCTGGCGCAGCATGTTGGACTGCAACAGCACCGACAGGCCCGTCAGCGTGCGCTGCTCGATGGGCGCGCTGGCCAGGCTACCGAGCGCGGACCAGACCGCCTCGCGCTCCTCCGGGCCGACTGCCACGCCCTCGTGGATCAGCCGGCCTTCGACCCATTCGGCGGCCCAGGTGCGGTAGCCATCGCGGTCGATGCGCGCGAGCGGTTGGAAGGCCATCCCGTTCTCACCTTTCCCGCCGCCCTCCTCCTGCGACGTGCCCAGGTCATAGTGCTCACCGCCCAAGCCCAGGACGGTGGCGCGGATCGAGCGCCCCATGTCAAAGGCGAAGATGCGCGAGCCGGCGTAGCGGCGGAACTGCAGTGCCATCGTCGCCAACAGCACCGACTTGCCCATACCGATGGGGCCGACCACCAGCGTGTTGCCCACATCACCGATGTGCGTGACAAGCCGGAACGGCGTCGCGCCGTCGGTGCGCGTGACGATTAGCGGCGGGCCGTCCAGATGCGTGTTGCGCTCCTGCCCGGCCCAGACCGCAGAGACCGGCATCAGGTGCGCGAGGTTCAGCGTGGAGACGATCGGCTGGCGCACGTTCGCATAGGCGTGGCCGGGCAGCGAAGACAGCCAGGCCTCGACCGCGTTCAGCGTCTCGGGGATCGTCACGAAACCGCGCCCTTGGATGACGCGCTCGGCGGCGCGCAGCTTCTCGTCGGCCGCTGCTGCATTCGCGTCCAGCACGGTCACGGTGGACGTGACGTAGCCGTAGGCCACCTCGTCGCTGCCCAGCTCCTGCAGCGCCGCATCGGCGTCGGCTGCCTTGTTGGCGGCATCGGAGTCGACCAGCGGCGATTCCTGCTGGAAGATCGTCTCGCGCAGCAGCGCGACGATGTTCTTGCGCTTGGCGAACCACTGACGGCGCAGCCGGCCCAGCTCACGCTCGGCCTCGGCCTTGTCGAGGCACAGGAAGCGTGTGCTCCAGCGGTAGGCGAAGCCCAGGCGGTTCAACTCGTCGAGCAGGCCTGGCCATGTGGAGGTCGGGAAGCCACGCACCGTGAGCACGCGCATGTGCCGCGCACCCAGCATCGGCGCCAGGCCGCCCGTCAGTGCTTCGTCGGCGAGCAGCGCATCAAGGTGCATCGGCACCTCGGGCACGGCGACCGCCTGCCGACGCGTGGACACGCTGGCGTGCAGGTGCGCGAGCGTCTGTGCATCGTCCAGCCAGCCGACTTCGGGCATCACGCCTTCGAGCAGGCCGTGGAAGCGCTCGGTCTCGGCGACGAAGCCCTGCAGGCGTTCGCGCCAATCGACGCGGCGCTGGCCGGAGGTCTCACCGGCGTTCTCGTAGAGCAGGCTCGCGGCGCGCGAGCGCGATTCCTCGGGCGGCAGGTAGAGCTGAGTCACGTGGTAGCGGCTCTCGAAATGCGAGCCGGCTTCCTCGAACCCGGCGCGGCGCTCCTCGTCCACCAGCCAGGACAGCGGCTCCGGGAAGGCCGAGCGCGGATAGTCTGCAGCCTCGCGCCGTTCGGCCTCGACGAACAGCGCCCATCCCGAACCCAGGCGGCGCAGCGCGTTGTTCAAGCGAGCGGTGATGGCCACCAGTTCCCCGGCGGTGGCGCTGTCCAGGTCCGGGCCACGGAAGCGCGCCGTGCGCTGGAACGAGCCGTCCTTGTTCAGCACCACGCCGGGCGCTACGAGACCTGCCCAGGGCAGCCAATCGGCAAGCAGCGCCGGGCGCTGGCGGTATTCGGCGAGGTTCATCATGCCTTCGCCCTCACGTGTCCAGCAGCACGCGGTGCTTGATGTGCCGCGCGAACACCTGCATGAATTGCGGGTCCGCGCGCGCGCCCCACACCGCGAGTGAATGGCCCACGATCCAGAGCACGATGCCCGGGACCCAGAGCTGCAGGCCCAGGCCCACGGCGGCCGCTAACGTGCCGTTGGCAATCGCTACGGTGCGCGGCGCGCCGCCCATCAGGATGGGCTCGGTCAGGGACCGGTGCAGAGGAACTTCGAAGCCCCGAACGTCGAAACCCGGCGCATCATGCGAATTCATGTGCGGGCTCATGCCAGCACCGCCCCGCCGGCGAACGAGAAGAACGACAGGAAAAAGCTCGACGCGGCGAACGCGATCGATAAGCCGAAGACGATCTGCACCAGCTTGCGGAAACCCCCGCTGGTGTCGCCGAAGGCGAGCGTCAGGCCCGTGGCGATGATGATGATCACCGCAACGATGCGAGCAACCGGCCCCTGGATGGATTCGAGGATGGACTGCAGCGGCGCCTCCCAGGGCATGTTGGAGCCGGCGGCGTGCGCCGGCAGCGCGAAGGCCAGCAGCAGCGCAGCCAACAGCATCACTTGCAGCGCCAGACGCAAGCGCGCGGTGTGCAGAGACGGATTTACGGAAATGTGCGAAGGCGTCATGACGGATCTCCTGGAAGTGAAGGCAATGAGGGAAGCGATGGCAGTGGCGCGGGCGCCAGCTCGTAGCTGAGCTGGTAGCCGTTCGCGTCGAGTCCGAGGACACGCGCGATGGCCTCGACGCGGCGCGTGCGGCCGCGCCCGGCTATGAAGACGATGACGTTGATGGTCTCAGCGATCAGCGCGCGCGGCACGTTCATCGACACCTCCTGCACGAGCTGTTCGAGACGCGTGAGCGCGCCCACCGCCGAGCCTGCGTGCACAGTGGCGATGCCGCCGGGGTGACCTGTTCCCCAGGCCTTGAGGAGGTCCAGTGCCTCAGGGCCGCGCACCTCGCCGACGACGATGCGGTCCGGTCGCAGGCGCAGCGTGGAGCGCACGAGCTCGGTCATGCTGACCACGCCAGGGCGCGTGCGCAGCGGCACGTGGTCATGCGCGGTGCATTGCAGCTCCACGGTGTCTTCGAGCACGATCACCCGGTCGCCAGTGGCGGCGACCTCATCGAGCAGCGCGTTGGCGAGCGTGGTCTTTCCGGTGCTGGTGCCGCCAGCGATCAGGATGTTCTGGCGGTCGCGCACGGCCACGCGAAGGAACGCGGCCTGGTCGGCGGTGAGGATGCCGTCAGCCACATAGTGTTCCAAGCGAATCAGTGCAACGGCGCGCTTGCGCAACGCGAACACCGGACCGGGCGTCACGGGCGGCAGCGCGCCTTCGAAGCGCTCACCCGTCTCGGGCAGCTCTGCCGTCAGCAGCGGCTTGTCCGCATGCACCTCGGCGCGCACGTGCGCCGCGATCAGGCGGATGATGCGTTCGCCGTCGGCGGGCGACAGCGTGACGCCCATCGGCGCGCGTCCGCTGCTGAGTCGGTCCAGCCACAACGAGCCATCGGGGTTGAGCAGCACTTCGACCACGTCGGGGTCGGCCAGCGCCTGAGCGATCTCAGGCCCCATCGCCGTATGCAGCATGCGGATGCGACGGTCAAGCGCCAGCGAGGCCGGTGCGACGGGTTTGCTCGGATCGCGCTGCACTCCGGTCATGAAGCCGCCTCCGGTTTGCTGCCGGCCGGGGTCACCGGCCGATCGTCTCCAGTGGCTTTCCCCACTGGATCACCCAACCCGAAGAACTGGCTGTCCTCGGGCTGGATCTCCTCGTATACGTCCTTGACCAGGCTGCGCCCGCGCAGCAGGTGGCGACCGAGCTGTTCGATGAACTGCTCGAAACGGGCGCGGCCCTGGGCGCGCGCAGCCTCCTGATGCGCCTCGGGCACCGGAGTGCTGACGGTGAGGAAATAGCGCACGTACAGCGACACTGTCTCGATCAGGATGTTCTGGTCGCGTTCCAGCTTGTCGTACTGGCGCGAGAGGCGGTCCAGGCGCTTGGCGATGGCGGCCTCCCGCTGGTCGCCACTGTCGGGCGAGAGGAACGAGGACAGCGCGGCGGCGATGATGGAGGATTTGGACAGGCCCTTCATCGCGGCCAGCTCGTCGAGACGGCGCGCGTGGTCGCGTTCGAGGAAGATGTTCAGGCGGGTGCGGCTCATAGCGCGATCCCGTCGTCTGGGTCGAGCGCGGCCAGCCGCGCAGCGCGCTGCAGGCGCGGGTCGAGCTGCGTCGGCAGGGGAAGCGGCGAGTCGTCGTCATCGAGCAGGCCGAGGTCGTCGGCGCCAGACTCGGGCTGAGGCGAGTAAATGACTTCGTCCAGCTCGGGTTGCTGCTGGCGGCCGCCTTCATCGACGCTGCCGGTTGGGCCCGCCAACGCCATGTCGAGGATGGGCGCAGCCAGCGGCGCAAGCCCGCTCCAGTCGTCGGCGCGGAGCGCCGGGGCGTCTGCATAGTGGCCGGCAGCAGTGAGCAGCGGCGCGGGCTTCACGCGCCCAGTGAAGTTGCGGTCGAGGTAATAGCGGATCTTGCGAGCCTTGATCGGCGCATGGCCCGACACCATCACCACGGCCTCTTCCGGCGGGAGCTGCATCACTTCGCCCGGCGTCAGCAGCGGCCGCGCCGTCTCCTGGCGCGACACCATCAGGTGACCGAGCCATGGCGCGAGCCGGTGGCCGGCGTAGTTACGCTGCGCGCGCAACTCAGTGGCCGTGCCCAGCGCGTCTGAGATGCGTTTGGCGGTGCGCTCGTCGTTGGTGGCGAAGGCGATGCGCACGTGGCAGTTGTCCAGAATCGAATGATTCTGGCCGTAGGCCTTGTCGATCTGGTTAAGCGACTGCGCGATCAGGAAGGCGCGCAGGCCGTATCCCGCCATGAAGGCCAGCGCGGACTCGAAGAAGTCCAGGCGCCCGAGTGCGGGGAACTCGTCGAGCATCAGTAGCAGTTGGTGCCGACGCGCAATGCCATCGGAGCCATCGAGTGATTCGGTGAGGCGCCGGCCGATCTGGTTGAGGATCAGGCGCATCAGCGGCTTGGTGCGGCTGATGTCCGAAGGTGGCACCACCAGATACAGCGACACGGGATGCTCCGCCGATATCAGGTCGGCAATGCGCCAGTCACAGCGCGATGTGACTTCAGCCACCGTCGGATCGCGGTACAGCCCGAGAAAGCTCATCGCGGTGGAGAGGACGCCAGACCGCTCGTTGTCGCTCTTGTTGAGCACCTCGCGCGCGGCCGACGCGACGACGGGATGTGGCGTCCCACCTTGCTCGTTCGCCAGGTGTTTGGTCGACATCATCCGGTGCAGCGTCACCTCGAACGGGCATGCCGGATCAGAGAGGAAGTTGGCGACGCCGCGCAGCGTTTTGTCCTCACCGGCGTAGAGCACGTGCAGGATCGCACCGACCAGCAGCGCGTGCGAAGTCTTCTCCCAGTGGTTGCGTCGTTCCAGCGCGCCCTCGGGGTCCACGAGGATGTCGGCGATGTTCTGCACGTCGCGCACCTCGTGCGCGCCGCGCCGCACTTCAAGCAGCGGGTTGTAGGCTGCCGACTTCGCATCAGTGGGGTTGAACAGCAAGCAGTGCGAGAAGCGCGAACGCCAACCGGCAGTCAATGTCCAGTTCTCGCCCTTGATGTCGTGGATCACGGCCGATCGCGGCCAAGACAGCAGCGTCGGCACCACCAGACCTACACCCTTGCCTGATCGCGTCGGCGCGAAGGCCATCACGTGTTCGGGGCCGTCGTGGCGCAGGTAGCGGTCGTCTTTGCGACCAAGGAAGACGCCGGCCGGCGCGGTCAAGCCCGCCTTGGGGAGCTCTTCCCGCTCTGCCCATCGGGCGGAACCGTAGGTGGTGACGCGTCGGGCCACGCGTGACCGCCACACCGCCATGCTGATCGCCACGCCCGTTGCGAGCAGGCCACTGGCTGCGGCAATGGCGCCGCCGCGCAGGAAGATTTCTGGGGCATAGGCGTCATACCAGTACCACCATTCGAACACCTTCCAAGGCTTGTAGATCGGCAGGCCCGCCAAGTCGGCCCACGCCGACCCTAGCTGCGGCTGATAATCGAGCGCATGCGCGGTCCACTGCGTGGCCACCCACACGCCGGCCAGCACCACGCCGAAGACGGCCGCGATCTGGCCGAGCAGGATGCCCGTTTGGATATTTGATCCGGCGCCGTCGCCGTTCCCTGGTCGAAAAGCCATCTCTGACGTTCCCCTTGGCGCTCCGCTGCGCCATACGCATGCGCGCCCCCATGGCTCGCATGGCACGAGTCTGGAATCGATGGGCCGCGAGGTACACCAACGTAGGCGTAGCTAGGCGAAGGCTGGCGGGTAAGCTGCAAGAAACGCAGTGCGCTGGCGCGATTCCAGTCTGCTGAGGGCGTAGTGACCCCAGCTTCTCAAACCGGAAGCATCCTCAGCGCCAGCTCCGATGTCCAAGGCCGATGGTGCAGGTCCAGCGTGCAGTGAACCCGCGCTGAGTAACGATTACGACAAAGTGCTGACGTGGGTAAGAAAGCGTTGCATTGACTCGGCGATGCCAAAGCGCTGATGCTTGTGCAGCACAAAGGTGGTGATGTGTTCTTCCTCGACTAGCGGCAGCGTCACAACACCGCTGTGCCGCAGCGTCTGTGTGTGCCCCTCATCACCAAGGCCCACGCCGGCGCCAGTGGCGATGCGAGTCACGTAACCCGACAAGGTGCAGGCCTCGCCTGCGAGCATGGTTCGTTTGGTGTACTTGCGTACGATCGCGCGCATCTGCGCAAGCAGGCCGGGCAAGCACTCCTCATTGCAGGAAAGCAACGGATACGCCAACAAGTCTGACAGAGCGATGGCCGGCCGGCTCGCCAGTTCGTGGTTGCAAGGTAGCACAGCCATGAGCCGGTAGCGCCAAGCGGGAGTCTGAGCGATGGCCTCGTCATCCAGCACACCGAACGAGAAGCCAGCATCGACCTCTTCGTTCCTTAGCGCCGCGACCAGCTCCCGAGCTCGCAACTCCACCAATTCCAGCGGCACCTCCGGCGCAACGATACGCCAGCAATTGAGATTTTCAGCGAGTTTGGACTGCGCGATACCATCGGCTATGCCGACGCGCAGCGGCGCCTGGTACAGGACATGAGTCTGACGGGCCGCGCGCTTAATTCGCTCGAACCGGATGAGGAGCCTGCGCGCATCTTTCAGCAATCGCAGCCCGGCCGGCGTCAGGTGAAGATTGCGCGGATGACGGACAAACAGGGACGCGTCCAACTGTTCTTCCAGATCGCGAATCGCCCGCGACAGCGCGGTCTGATCAATATGGACGCGTTCGGCAGCGCGGCGAAAGCTAAGGTCCTCTGCGACAGCAATGAAGTAGCGGAAGTGGCGCAGTTCGATCATCAACGCCCCGAGGGAACTGACCTAAGCAGTCCAGGATGACAGCGAGGCGCGAAGGTTTATCACGAGCCTAGTCCGCCCATCGCGTTGGAATGGTCTTGTGCATCAAACACGCCGTCCCTCGCAGGAATGCCGATTCCGTTTGCCAATCTGGTCGTAGTGCCCATGAATGGGTTTCGCACCGCCTTCTTGGAAGAGTTGCAACAGGCCGTCGGCGGCGCTGATTTGTCGGCGGCCGCTATCAGCACATGCGATGTAAGGAGCTTTCATAGCTACAAATTGACCAGCTGCGCTGCGTTGGAACTTGCGACCGTAAAGGCCGTCATATTTACAAGCCGGCGCACCGTAGTGCTGGGCGTTAGGATGTGCACAGGTTTGGCTGCGCCGAGCAGAACCGGGCCGATCGCGATGTTGCCGCCCGCCGCCGTCTTGAGCAGGTTGTACGAAATATTGGCCGCGTCGATGTTCGGAAACACCAACAGATTGGCGTCCTCGGTCACCGCCGCATACGGCATGATGATCGCGCGCTGCGCGCTGTCGAGGGCAACATCGCCGTGCATCTCGCCGTCCACCTCCAGCCAGGGCGCCTGTACACGCAGCAGGTTGAGCGTCTCGCGCATCTTGATGGCGCTGGGCTCGTTGCTCGTGCCGAAATTGGAGTGCGAGAGCAGCGCCGCCTTCGGCTTAATACCAAACCGCATCATCTCCTCGGCGGCCATGACCGTGATCTCGGCCAGTTCCTCCGGCGTGGGATCGTAGTTGACGTGCGTATCCACCAGAAACACCTGCCGGTCGGGCAATAGCAGGCCGTTCATGCAGGCATATACCGGCGCGTCGTACAAGTCGCGCGCATCCTGCCCATGCGTACGCTTGCCGATCACTTGGTCGATGTAGTTCAGATGGATCAGCGTGGTACCCCAGGTGCCACAGATCAGGCCATCGACCTCGTCCTTTTGCAACAGCATCGCACCGATCAGCGTCAGGCGGCGGCGCATTTCGATCTTGGCCATTTGCACCGTGATGCCCTTGCGTTCGGTCATCCGATGGTAGGTCTGCCAGAAATCGCGGTAGCGGTGGTCCTGCTCGATATTGACGATGTCGTAGTCGAGTTCTTCCTTGAGCCGCAGGCCGAACTTCTTGATGCGCTGGGCGATGACGGCCGGACGGCCGATCAGCGTGGGCCGCGCCAGGCCTTCGTCGACCACGATCTGGGCCGCGCGCAGCACGCGCTCTTCCTCGCCCTCGGCGTAGGCCACGCGCTTCTTGGTCGCGCGCTTGGCGGCGTCGAAGATCGGCTTCATCATTGTGCCGGAGGCGTAGACGAAGCTCTGCAACTTGTCACGGTAGGCGTCGAAGTCGCCGATGGGCCGCATGGCGACGCCGCTATCCTCGGCGGCCTTGGCCACGGCCGACGCGATCTTGATCATCAGCCGAGGGTCGAAGGGCTTGGGAATCAGATACTCCGGCCCGAAGCTCAGCTTCTCGCCAACATATGCCGCCGCCACGCGCTCGCTCTGCTCGGCCTGCGCCAAGTCGGCAATAGCATGCACCGCCGCGATCTCCATCTCGTCGGTGATCGTGGTGGCGCCCGAATCGAGCGCGCCGCGGAAGATGTACGGGAAGCACAGGACGTTGTTGACCTGGTTCGGGTAGTCGGTGCGGCCGGTCGCCATGATCACGTCGCCGCGCACCGCATGCGCATCCTCGGGCGAGATCTCGGGGTTGGGATTGGCCAGCGCGAAGATCACCGGGTGGGCGGCCATCTTGGCGACCATCGCCGGCTTGAGCACGCCGCCGGCCGACAGGCCGAGGAACACGTCCGCGCCCTCGATCACCTCGGTCAGCGTGCGCGCGGTGGTCTGCTGCATGTACTGGCGCTTGTCCTCGTCCATGAGCTCGGTGCGGCCTTCATAGACCACGCCGGCCAGATCGGTCACGAACACGTTCTCGCGCTTGAGGCCGACCTTGAGCAGCAGGTTCAGGCAGGCCAGCGCCGCGGCGCCCGCGCCCGAGGTGACCAGCTTGACCTCGGCGATGTTCTTGCCCGCGACCTTCAGCCCGTTGAGCAGTGCCGCCGCGACCGTGATGGCGGTGCCGTGCTGGTCGTCGTGGAACACCGGGATCTTCATGCGCTTGCGCAGTTCGCGCTCGATGTAGAAGCAGTCCGGGGCCTTGATGTCCTCGAGATTGATGGCGCCGAAGGTCGGCTCCAGCGACGCGATGATGTCGACCAGCTTGACGGGGTCCTTCTCGTCGATCTCGATGTCGAACACGTCGACGCCGGCGAACTTCTTGAACAGCACGCCCTTGCCTTCCATCACCGGCTTGGAGGCCAGCGGGCCGATGTTGCCCAGGCCCAGCACGGCGGTTCCGTTGGTGATGACGCCGACCAAGTTGCCCCGGCTGGTGTACTTGAAGGCGTTGTTCGGGTCCTTGACGATCTCCTCGCAGGGTGCCGCTACACCGGGCGAATAGGCCAGTGCCAGATCGCGCGGGTTGAGCATCTGCTTAGTGGCGGCGATCGAGATCTTTCCAGGAACTGGCAACTCGTGGTACTCGAGGGCGGCGCGCCGCAGTTGGAGATGCGCTTCATTTGTATGTGTCATTCAGCCCTCCATGGAAACTGATTTCTGCGTATCGATTCACACGCGTGATGTAGTTGGAAAGTCACGAACGATCAAACCGTCCAGCAGCCTCGCGACATGAACGGCTTCGCGTTGCGCACCGTCCATGATCTGGTGGCGACAGCTCGTCCCGTCCGCAACCAGGATCGCATTGCCCGCTGACCGAATGGCCGGAAGCAAACTGGCCTCGGCCATCTGCATGGAGACCTCGTAATGGCTGGCTTCGTAGCCAAAGCTACCCGCCATGCCGCAGCAGGAGCTCTCGATCAACCTGGGATTCGCTCCGGGGATCAGCTTCAAGACCTCCATGATCGGACTCACGGCGTCGAAGGCTTTCTGGTGGCAGTGGCCATGAAGCAGGATCTCGCGTTCCGTGGTATTCAGATCCAAGGCAAAGCGACCCTGCTTGACTTCGCGCGCGACGAACTCCTCGAACAGCAACGCCCTGCTCCCTACGGTCTCAGCCTTCTTGCCCAAACCCATGGAAAGCGCCTCATCCCGCAATGTCAGCAGACAGGACGGCTCCAGGCCAACGATAGCGATGCCCGCGTCTGCGAACGGCACGAGCGCATCGATCAAGGCGCCCACGCGGATCTTGGCCTCCGCGACCATGCCCACAGAAAGGAAGGTTCGGCCACAGCAATGGTGGCCGCCTGACTTGGTCACGGTATGCAGGGCGTACCCGGCCGCATGCAGAACCCGCGCCGCTGCCAGCGCATTCTCACTCTCGAACGTTCCGTTAAACGTATCCACGAACAGTACGGCAGCCCTGCCGCCATCGGCCACCACCCGCAGCACCTCCTCGCGCGTGGAGAACAGCCTGCTGTCCATCACCCGCCAGAACGTATCCTTGCGCCATTTGGGAAGCGTACGCTTGGCAGAGAAGTCCAACAGCTTCTCGCTCAGCCACGCGCCTCCCGGCAAGATGTCTCGCAGATTCATGAGCCACGGCACGCTGCTGGCAACGTGTGCATAGTCGGGCAGCCTCCCAACAATCAGGTCCTTGAGGGTGTGGCCGTGACGCCCTTTGTAGTGCGCCAGGAACTCCACCTTCATTTTCGCCATATCGACGCCAGTGGGGCAATCGCGCTTACAGCCTTTGCAGCCGACGCACAGGTCCATCGTTTCGTACATCGCCTCGCTGGTGAAGGCGTCGGGGCCGAGTTGGCCCGAGACGGCCAGGCGCAGCGTGTTGGCTCGGCCGCGCGTCAGGTGCTGCTCGTCGCGCGTGACGCGATAGCTCGGGCACATGGTGCCGGCATCAAAATTGCGGCAGTGCCCGTTGTTGTTGCACATCTCGACGGCTTTTGCGAAGCCCCCTGTCGTGTCGCCACCGGTGCCCGGCGCCGTCGTCTCTTCGGTCACCGGATCCGCATTGACATTCCACTTCGACCAATCGAGCACGGTGTTGATGGCGATGCGCTTGTATGGCCGTGGCGCCGAAGGCGGCGGAAAGCGCATCAGGGAGACGTCGTCCATCTTTGGCGGATCGATGATCTTCGAAGGGTTGAAGAGCCCCTCTGGATCGATCTCATTCTTGATCTTGCGCAATGCCTCGTTGATGCGGGGACCGAACTGCCACTGGATCCACTCGCCGCGACAAATTCCGTCACCGTGCTCGCCGCTGAAAGCGCCCTTGTACTTGCGAACTAGAAGTGATGCCTCTTCGGCAATGGCCCGCATGCGCTGCGCCCCATCCTTGCGCATGTCGAGGATCGGGCGTACGTGCAAGGTGCCGACCGAGGCGTGGGCATACCAGGTGCCGCGCGTTCCGTACTTCGCAAAAACCTCCGTCAAACCGTCCGTGTAGTCAGCCAGGCTTTCCAGCGGCACCGCGCAGTCCTCGATGAAGGACACCGGCTTGCCGTCGCCCTTAAGGCTCATCATGATGTTGAGGCCGGCCTTGCGCACTTCCCACAGATTTTTCTGCGGCGCTTCATCTGGCATCTCGACCACGCTGCCGGGCAGTCCGAGGTCGCCCATCAGCTCGACAAGTTGCCGCAGCTTCGGCAGCAGCAAGTTCTTTTCCGCACCGGAGAACTCCACTAGCAAGATGGCCGCGGGCATCCCGATCAACGCCTTTTCGATCGTCGGGCGGAAGGCCGGATTGGCCAGGCTCAACTCGATCATCGTGCGGTCGACCAGCTCCACCGCCGTGGGGCCGAGCTTCACGATGTACTGCGCTGAATCCATGGCTGCTCGGAAGGTCGGGAAGTTGATGACCCCCAGGACCTTGTGACGCGGCAGTTCCGAGAGTTGCAGCTTCAGCGAGCGCGAGTAGGCGAGCGTCCCTTCCGACCCGATGAGCAGATGCGCAAGGTTGACGCTGCCGTCGCGCGTGTAGGGTCGCTCGCTCTGATTGCGGAAGATGTCGAGGTTGTAGCCAGCCACGCGTCGCATGACCTTGGGCCAGCGCGCATCGATCTCGTCGGCGTGCTCCAGGGCGAGCGCCTCGACGAAGTTGCCGATCTGCGCCGCACGGCCGGTGAGTCCGGAGACAGGGCCGAAATCCACCGACTCGCCATCCGAAAGCCACGCGGTGACGCCCATGACGTTGTGGACCATGTTCCCGTAGGCAATGGAGCGCGATCCGCAGGAGTTGTTGCCCGCCATGCCGCCGATGGTCGCCTGCGCGCTTGTCGACACATCGACTGGGAACCACAGCCCGTGTGGCTTCAGATGCGCGTTCAGATGGTCGAGCACGATGCCTGGCTGCACGGTCGCCGTGCGGCCAGACACGTCGGTCTCGAGCACTCTGCGCTGGTACTTCGTGTTGTCCAGGACTAGCGCAGCACCCACGGTCTGCCCGCACTGGCTCGTTCCGCCGCCGCGGGGAAGCACGGGCACGTGGAGTTCCCGCGCGATCTGCAGCGCCGTCGCCACATCGTCGTCCGTGGACGGCACGAACACTCCCACGGGAGTGATCTGGTAGATCGATGCGTCGGTGGAGTACCTGCCACGGGTCGCGCCATCAAAATAGACCTCGCCCTGGGTCTCTTTCTTCAGACGCCGCTGCAATGCTTCATGGACATCGTTGAGCGGCGGAAATATGCCCGTGGGCGGGCTGTCGTGGGGTTCTATGAACTTACGCATCGCAGTGGTCAACCCGCTGTGCTGATCTTGGCTGCTGGGTTGCCCGCGAAGTAGTCCATGGAGCCTTGAATCCCGCTCTTTGCAAGCTTGACACCGGCAAGCTTGAGCCCCATTTCCACACCCGACACCATGGCCAACAGGGTCAGGTCATTGCTGTCGCCCAGATGCCCCATGCGGAACATGCGGCCCTTGAGCTTGCCCAGCCCCGCGCCCAGCGAGAGATCGAAGCGCTCATAGATCAGGCGACGCACCGCATCGGCATCCACGCCCGTTGGCATGATGACGCCTGTGAGCACGGGCGAGTAGACGCTCGCATCAGCGCACTGAATCGGCAGGCCCCATGCATCGACTGCAGCGCGGACGCCGGCAGCCCAGCGCAAGTGCCGGGCAAACACACGGTCCAGCCCCTCCCCCAACAGCATGTCGATCGCCTCTGAGAGTGCATAGAGCAGATTGGTGTTGGGTGTATACGGCCAGTAGCCGTTCGCGTTCATTTCGATGATCTCGTCCCATGCAAAGAACGAGCGCGGCAGCTTCGCTGTCTTTGCCGCTTCGAGGGCCCGCGGGGACACTGCGTTGAAGCTAATCCCCGGCGGCAGCATGAGTCCCTTCTGGGATCCGCTGATCGTCACGTCCACGCCCCATTGATCGTGGCGATAGTCGACGCATGCAAGACCGGAGATGGTGTCGACCAACAGCAGCGCGGGATGTCCCGCGGCATCGATGGCCTTTCGCACAGCCGCGATGTCAGACGTCACGCCGGTGGAGGTCTCGTTGTGCACCACACACACGGCGCGGATCTTCTTTTCGACATCCTTGCGAAGACGGGCTTCGATCAGGTCGGCCTGAACCCCGCGGCGCCAGCTCGGCGCGTTCGGAATATGTTCGTCGGCGTCCTGGTAGGCCAGGAACTCAGGAACCAAGCCGAGCCGGATGGCCATCTTGTTCCACAGCGTGGCGAAGTGGCCGGTCTCGTACATCAGCACGTGATCCCCGGGGCTCAGAGTGTTGCTGAGCGCAGCTTCCCAGGCTCCTGTGCCGGTCGCCGGGAAAATGACCACGGGCTGCTCGGTCTTGAAGATCTTCTTGATCCCCTGGAGCACCTCCAGGCCAAGCGCGCCGAACTCGGGCCCGCGGTGATCGATCGTCGGCAAGCTCATGGCTCGCAACAGGCGGTCCGGCACCGGGCTCGGACCAGGAATTTGAAGAAAATGTCGGCCGGTAGGGTGAAAATCGAGGTTCAACATGGCTATCGCTCCTTGTTTGGTCAAACTGGGAAAGTGAATCGAGGACGTCGCAAAGGCAGGTCAATGCACGACCATGAGGGTGAACGGCCAGACGTAGGCCTGAAGCGTCACGTACAAGCCCACCAAGCAGGCCAGCGCGATCGAGTGGAAGAACACGTAGCGCAGGATGTCGCCTTCGTGGTTGAACCAGCGCGTGGCGGTGGAGGCGACCACGATCGACTGGGCGTCGATCATCTTGCCCATCACGCCACCAGAGCTGTTGGCCGCGCCCATCAGGTTGGGTGACAGGCCGAGCTGGTCGGCCGCGACCTTCTGCATACCGCCGAACAGCACGTTGGAGGCCGTGTCCGAGCCTGTGAGCGCCACCCCCATCCAGCCCATGAGCGTCCCGAAGAACGGATAGAGCACACCCGTGTTGGCGAAGGCTAGGCCCAGCGTGGTGTCGGTGCCCGAGTAGCGTGTGAGCGTACCCAGCGCCAGCATCAACACAATGGTCAGCAACGAGTACCTCACCAGCCACAGAGTCTTGAAGAAGGTCCGAACAATGGCGATCGGGTTGTACTTCATGACCAACGCACTGATGATCGCGGCGGCGAGGATGGCGGTACCGGTGGCCGAGAGCAGGCTCAATGTGTAGATGGCCGATTCGGGATGCGGCGTGGTCACGACCGGCGGCACCTTCATGATCATGTTGTGTAGGCCAGCCATCGGGAACTTCGGCGCGAAGATGCCGTTGAGCCACATCTTGACCGGCGGCAGGCCCCAGATGAACACAGACACTGACAGGATGGCCCATGGCGTCCACGCGGCGATCAGCGCCGCACGGCTGTGACGCACCACAGGTTGCGGCGGCTTGGCCTCCCGGGCGCTGAGGTCCTTGCCTCGCAGCGAGGGCGAGGTCCAAACGTTCTTGGGCTTCCAAACCTTCAGGAACCCGACCAGGCAGACCATGGAGACGATGGCGGCGATGATGTCCACCAGCTCGGGCCCGATGAAGTTGGACACCAGGAACTGCGGGATCGCGAAAGCCAGACCAGTCACCAGAATGGCTGGCCAGATTTCCATCATGCCCTTGCGCCCAGCGAAAGCCCAGACTAGCCAGAACGGAACCAGCAGTGAAAAGACCGGCAACTGGCGACCGATCATGGCCGAGACCTCATGCAGGTCGTAGCCGTGCACCTGGGCCAGCGTGATCACCGGCGTGCCCAGCGCGCCGAAGGCCACAGGCGCCGTGTTCGCAATCAGTGACAGTCCAGAGGCAGCCAGCGGTGAGAATCCCAGTCCAATCAGAATCGCGGCCGTCACCGCCACAGGGGTGCCGAAGCCGGCAGCACCCTCGAAGAACGCGCCGAAACAAAAGGCGATCAGCAGAAGCTGGATGCGCCGGTCCTCGGTGATGCCTGACAGCGAATCCTGGAGCACTTTGAAACTGCCGTTCTGCTCGGTCAGTTGGTGCAGGAAGATGATGTTCAGCACGATCCAGCCAATTGGCAGGAGGCCAGTGAAGCCGCCGAAGATCGCCGCGCGGCCGGCCATCTCAGCCGGCATCCCATAGGCGAACACCGCCACGAGAAGCGCGGCGAGGAGGCCCATGCCGGCGGCTATGTGCGCCTTGATGTGAAATATGCCGAGCGCGGCAAGCATGATGACCACCGGGATCGCCGCCAACGCGGTCGAGATGATCATGTTTCCGAAGGGATCGTAGATTTGTTGCCAGGTCATTATTTGTCTCCATCTATTTATTTCTTGATGCGTGGGCGTCATCTGTGGACGCGACCTTTTAGAACCGATACTTGTCTACGCACTCCTCTCGCCAATCCATGCCGTTGCCAGGTCGCTCGGGCGGCTGGACCACACCAGCCTCCACCCGCAGAGGGTCCTGCAGCAATGCGTCAACCATAGGGAAGTACTCGAGATAGTCCGCCGTGGGTGTCACGGCCAGCATGTGCACGCTGATCTCCTGAAAGAAGTGGTTCGAGACTGGCATCGAGGCCGCCGCGCAGATGGCCGCCGCGTCGATCCAGCCACTCACACCGCCGACTTTCATGAGGTCGGGCATCATGAAATCGGACGCTTGGTCGCGAATGCTGCGTGCCACTTGCCGCGCACCGAACAGGTTCTCTCCGAGTTGAAGGGGGGTTGCGATTTCCGAGGCGACATGCGCATGGCCGAGGTTGTCGTCGAAGGCAACCGGCTCCTCGATCCAGATCAGGTCCTCCTGCTCCAGCGCGCGACATCGACGGACTGCCTCGGGCACGCTCAACGCCTGGTTGTAGTCCACCATGAGGCGCGCCCGGTCGCCACCGGCCTTTCGAGCGGTCCGCACTGCAGCCAAATCCTCGGCCAGCGTGGGATAGCCAATCTTGATCTTGACGGCATGGAAGCCCGCGTCAACTGCCTTCCCGACGTCTGTCGCCGCTTGCTCGGAGCCGTCCATGCCGTAGCTGGCATACGCTTTCACGGTGGTGTCGGTTCGGCCGCCCAACACACGCACCAGCGGCTGGTCCAGGAAGCGTGCCCATGCGTCCCACACCGCCATGTCAAGGCCCGCAAGCACCATGTCGAGCAAGCCCGGCGTGCCGATCAGGCGGAAGCGAGCACGCAGCGCCGTCATGATCTCGCGCGGTGCCAGTTGCTGACCCAAAGTGAGCGCACCAACGTCTTCAGCCAGTCGGCGCGCCGCTGCCAGTGCCGTCGGCGTGTAGGTGAAGATATAGCCACGGCCTACTGCTCGATCGGATGTTGTGACATCGAAGAGAAGAATCGGCGCGACGGCCATGGTTCCACTGGCTGTTCGCAAAGGCGTCTGCAGAGGAACAGCGACGGCGCGCACCGTGATCGCGGTGATCGTGGGCAGGTCGCGAATGGGAATGTTCTGTTCGTTCATAGATCGACAGGTCGAAGGTGTGGGGCCACGCAACTACGAGCGTCAGGCGTCGATGTCCGAAGACTCGGCGAAGGGCAATCCACTCCAGCCGGGCTCGCCATATTCGGCGGTGGAAGCCTGTTCGTCGTGGAACCTGGCAGGCGCATGTGCATGACGATTGATCCGCACGCTGAAGACGTCGAACCGGTTGTAGTACCCCACAACATCCTGGAACTGCTTCGGCACCACGCATTTGGCGAGGTCGATCTCTGCGTATGCGATGCCCTCGCCATCCCGGATCACCTCGCTGATCGGCATGCCGCTGGGGCCAAGAATCATGGAGACGCTCTTCGAGGCTTCCTCCATGAGCTGCCGTGCGCGCAGGTTGTCGCGAGCGACCATGTCGATCGCCGCAGGCGGAAGAAAGCCAGAGGCGACGATGTTGAAAAGCTTGCCTTCGAAGGCATGGGCGCCGGCGCGCAGCTTGATCGAAGCTTCCAGGTCATAGGCCGCCTCGCCTGGCGGATGCGTAGGCCAACGGGGGGAGAACGACGAGATGTGGACGTTCTCTCCTTGAGCCAGCAGCGAATAGCGCGCAAGCGCGTTTGTGTTCTCGCCGCACACGAGCGCGCCGATCCGGCCGATGCGGGTGTCCACCACTCGCAGTCCGCTGCCGTCACCGGATGCCCACGCCATCTTTTCCCAGTAGGTGGGGACCAGCTTGCGGTGACGGTTGAGGATGCTGCCGTCATCGCCGATCAACACGTTCGTGTCGTACACGCAGGCGAGGCTCGCCGAGGTTACTTCGTTGATCCCGATCGATACGAAGACGCCGTGCTTCTTGGCCGTCTCGCGCAGGCGTGCGATCTCCGGGCCATTGACCTGGATCGCTGAGGCCGCGAACTTCTCGAAGAATTCGTGGGTGTCCACTGGCGCCCAGACGCCACACCAAATGGGGAACGACGAGATGAAGGATTCCGGAAACGCCACCAGCTGCGCGCCATTTGCGGCAGCCTCTGCGATCAGCGCGCAGGCCTTGTCCGTGGTAGCAGGAGTGTCGAAGTAGATGGGGGCCGCATGGCAGGCAGCCGCTTTGAACTTGGGATAGGTTCTCATGATTCGCTTGTCTCTTTCTGAGGTGGATGGGCGCCGCAGCCGCGATGTCCGAGGGCGGTCAGCGAAACAAATGTTAGAACGATGCAGCGAGACTTTGTTATAAGATTCACGTCAAATAATTTCCTGTGGGTTAACAAAGTGACCGACCGTCCCCTGCAAATGGAAATCCGGCATCTGCGATGCTTCGCGGCAGTTGCAACCCAACTGCACTTCACGAGGGCCGCCGAGAATCTGGGTATTTCCACACCGGCGATTTCCAAGCAGATTCAGGAGATCGAACAGACGTTGGGAACCCGCCTGTTCGAGCGCACGAAGCGATCAGTGAAGCTCACTTCGGCCGGCCACCTCTACCTCGCAGAGGTCAAGCAGACGCTCGTTCAGTTTGCTCGCGCGAATGAGACCGCTCGGCGTGCGGGGCGCGGCGAAGTCGGGAGGATCGAGATCGGCTATGTCGCGTCCGCAGCCTTCTCGGGAATCCTGCAGCGCAACCTCTCACACTTTCGCCGTGAAAGGCCTGAGGTGCAGATCAACTCTTGGGAAGTCTCCATGGAGCGACTTCCCAAGCTTCTGGAGGAAGGCGACTTGGATATCGCCTTTCTTCGGCCGCCAATGGCATACCCTTCCAGCATCGAGGAGTTGACGCTGCACCGAGAACGTTTCGTGCTAGCGGTGCCGGCCGATTCGCAGTGGGCTGCCGGAAAGACAATTTCCGCCTCGCAGCTTCGCGTCCATTCGTTCGTGGTTCCAGAGCAGGAGTCGGGAACGATGGAAGTCGCTCGCAGAGGGAAGTTCTCTCCGAAGGTTGCCGGCCGGCCCGGGAGCCTCGTCGCGGTGCTCGCATCCGTCGCCATGGGACAAGGCGTCGCCGTTGTGCCTTTGACGGCGAGCGAGCACATCGACGTTCCGGGCGTGCGCTATTGCGAGCTTGCAGGAGATCCCGTGCTGTCGTCAATCGCCATGGCCTACCGCCAACATGAGCGCGCTCCGGCCGTCAAGGCCTTCCTGGACCAAGTGCGCGAGCAAACGCTAGTGTCGGGGGCGGCGAAGCGTCGCTGACCCAACGCGGGACTTCGACTGTCGTCCCACGCCATGCGCACGGGTCCCGACCATTGACCCCGCCTTCCCACGTTTGCGGATTGGCATTCGACAGACCATCACATCGATAGTCGCGCGCGGACCTCGCGTGCCGCCAGCCCGAGGCTGCACCGCGGTTGGGCGGGATCTGACCGCGCTTGCGTGTAGCCACGAAACAGTCGAGACAGGTCGGGTGCGCGTTCTCGGCAGGTCGTGCACGATCCGAAACAGATCGCTTCCCTCGATCTTGACTCAGCGGAGTCGTCCACGCACTCGCTTCCCATCAAGCTCGCCTGGATCAGGAACACCGGCGGGAGTGACTTCACGAACTCCGAGGACATGGTTCCCTGGAAGGGGCGCTTCGTCGCCAGCAAGCAGGTCGCCGACGTCCTTATGCCACCAGTTCTCCGTGAAGCGGCCCTTGAGCCACCCCACGAGTTCCTGCACCTTCGCAGGAACCATGCGCGGAGAGGGATACACCGCGTGAACCTCCTGCGCCGGAAGCGTCCAGGCGCTCAGAATGGGCACGATCTCGCCGCTGCGCAGCCCGTCGCTCGCCACATAGTGCGGCAGCACGGCTACACCAAACCCGTCTCTCGCCGCGGACAGCAGAACAGTCAGATTGTTCGAACGGAGGCGGCCGTTGACAGGCACGGCCGTCGAGTTCTTGCCGGACCCGGTGAAGTGCCAGATGGCATCGCCCTGCGCGGTGCTGTACACCAAAGCGTGGTGGGCAGGAAGGTCGTCTGGCTTCGCGGGCACACCATGCCTTTGCAAGTAGGCCGGAGAGGCCACGGCGACCCAGGGGCTGACGCCAAGATAAGTTGCACCCAGCGTCGAGTCCGCGAGCCGTCCCATGCGAATGGCGACGTCGACGCCTTGTTCGACCAAATTCACATAGCGATCTTCGAAGCTTAGGTCGATTAGCAATCGAGGATGCGTTCGCAAGAACTCCAGCACCATCGGTGCCAGCACTCTTCGCCCGAATGCGATTGATGCACTAATACGCAAAACACCTTGAACCTGGGATTGCATAAGCGTAGCGACCGACCGCGCTTCCTCATCGTGATGAACGATGAGCTTGCACTTCTCATAGTAGAGATTGCCCACCTCCGTGGGAGTCACGCCATGTGTCGAGCGGTGCAATAGCCGAGCCCCAAGTTCCCCTTCCATTCTGGCCACCTGCTTGGTCGCAGAAGGCTGGCCGATGCCCAGCTCAGCGGCCGCTCGGCTAAACGAGCCAAGGTCCACGACACGCGTGAACAGGCGAAGCGATTGAATGCGATCCATGGTGCATTAAAGAGGCATTGAGTGCTAAGTAGGTATTCCACCCCGGAATAAGCAATATGCAGAGCACCTGCCTTCCAAGACTAGAGCGAAGTGGGGACTATCGAGTCGATTCTCGAACACTTAATTAGAAGGAGATGGATATGGCAAAGATGAGAGCGGCTTTGGCCGCCGTTTTGGTTCTCGAAAAAGAAGGCGTCACGCAGGCGTTCGGCGTGCCCGGCGCCGCAATCAACCCGTTCTATGCGGCACTGCGCGAGCGCCAGTCGATCGCCCATGTGCTCGCGCGCCACGTCGAAGGCGCGTCGCATATGGCCGAGGGCTACACGCGCGCCAAGGCCGGCAACATCGGCGTGTGCATCGGCACGAGCGGTCCGGCGGGCACGGACATGATCACCGGCCTGTACTCGGCCGGTGCCGACAGCATCCCCATCCTGTGCATCACCGGCCAGGCGCCGCGCGCACGTCTCTACAAGGAAGACTTTCAGGCAGTGGACATCGAATCCATCGCCAAGCCCGTGACCAAGTGGGCCGTGACGGTGCGCGAACCCGCGTTGGTACCTCGCGCCTTCCAGCAGGCCTTTCATCTGATGCGGTCGGGCCGCCCCGGCCCGGTCTTGATCGACCTGCCGTTCGATGTGCAGATGGCCGAGATCGAGTTCGACATCGATACCTACGAGCCGCTGCCTGCGTACAAGCCGGCGGCCACGCGTAAGCAGGTCGAGAAGGCACTCGACATGCTGGCAGAGTCGTCCAAGCCCCTGATCGTGGCCGGCGGCGGGATCATCAATGCCGATGCCGCGCCGCTGCTGGTCGAGTTGGCCGAGTTGACCGGCGTGCCGGTGATCCCGACACTAATGGGCTGGGGCACGATCCCCGACGATCACCCGCTGATGGCCGGCATGTGCGGCCTGCAGACCAGCCACCGCTATGGCAATGCCACGCTGCTCGCCAGCGACTTCGTGCTGGGCATCGGCAACCGCTGGGCGAACCGTCACACCGGCTCCGTGGAGACCTACACGAAGGGCCGCAAGTTCGTGCACGTCGACATCGAGCCGACCCAGATCGGACGCGTCTTCAACCCCGACCTGGGCATCGTGTCCGACGCCAAGGCAGCGCTGGAGCTGTTCGTCGAAGTCGCCCGCGAGCGCAAGGCTGCCGGGCAGCTCAAGGAGTATGGCGAGTGGGCCAGCCGCTGCGCCGAGCGCAAGAAACTGATGCAGCGCAAGAGCTCGTTTGACAATGTGCCGATCAAGCCGCAGCGCGTGTACGAGGAAATGAACCGGGCCTTTGGCCGCGACGCTATCTATGTCTCGACCATCGGCTTGTCGCAGATCGCCGGTGCGCAGTTCCTGCATGTCTACGAGCCGCGCCACTGGATCAACTGCGGCCAGGCCGGCCCGCTCGGCTGGACCGTCCCGGCAGCCCTGGGCGTGGCAGCCGCCGATCCGAGCAAGACGGTTGTGGGCCTGTCGGGCGACTACGACTTCCAGTTCATGATCGAGGAGTTGGCTGTGGGCGCGCAGTTCAACCTGCCCTACGTGCAGGTCGTGGTCAACAACAGCTATCTCGGTCTGATCCGCCAAGCGCAGCGCGGCTTCGAGATGGACTACTGCGTGCAGTTGGCGTTCGAGAACCAGAACGTCACCGATCCGGCGCTGCAGGGTTATGGCGTCGACCATGTACAGGTCGTCCTTGGGCTGGGCTGCAGGGCGATCCGGGTGACGGACCCCGCCAAGCTGCAGGACGCGCTGCGCGGCGCGCAGGCGCAGGCGCGCCAGTACCGGGTACCGGTCGTTGTGGAAGTGATCCTGGAGCGGATCACCAACATCGCCATGGGCACCGAGATCGACAACGTCATCGAGTTCGAGGAGATCGACTGCCGTCACCCCGAAGGCGTCAAGGGTCTCGCGGAAGCCGGCCTGCTCAAGTGAGCCTGCTATTCGACGGCAGTTCCACCGCGGCCGTAGCGGCCGTGGCGGAACCTCGCCTCTGATTCATACAAACAAGGAGTCCCTACCATGCCTCGTTTCGCGGCGAACCTCACCATGCTCTTCACGGAGGTTCCTTTCCTCGATCGCTTTTTCTTCGCAGCCAAGGCTGGCTTCGACGCTGTCGAGTTCCTTTTTCCGTATGCCTGGCCAGCCCAGGAGATCCGCAACCGGCTCGATGCCAACGGCCTTGAGCTGGTCTTGCACAACCTGCCCGCGGGCGACTGGGAGGCCGGCGAGCGCGGCATCGCCTGCTTGCCCGACCGGGTCAACGAGTTCCGAACTGGCGTCGCACGCGCCATCGAATATGCAGGCGTTCTCGGCGTGAAGCAGATCAACTGCCTTGCAGGCAAGGCCCCCGCCGGGGTGCCGGAAGATGTGCTGCGCCAGACCTTTGTCGAGAACCTGCGCTTTGCCGCGCGGGAGCTCAAGAAGGCCGACCTGAACTTGTTGATCGAGCCGGTCAACACGTTCGACATTCCGGGCTTCTACCTGCACCACACGGCGCAAGCGGCCAGCATCCTGGCCGAAGTAGACGAGGACAACGCGTTCCTGCAATACGACATCTACCACGCCCAGCGCATGGAGGGCGAGCTGGCTGCCACGCTGCAGAAGTACTTTCCGCTCATCCGCCACGTGCAGCTCGCCGACAACCCCGGGCGCAACGAGCCCGGCACCGGCGAGATCAACTACCCCTTCCTCTTCGCCCTGCTGGACCGCCTGGGTTACACCGGCTGCATCGGCTGCGAATACAAGCCGGCGACCACGACCGAAGGCGGTCTGGATTGGCGCCAGCAACTCGCGCAGTAAGCGACCTCAATCAACACCAAGGAGATATTCATGACTTCCACTTCCACCAAGCTCAAGATCGGCTTTGTCGGCCTCGGCATCATGGGCGCGCCCATGGCAGGCCATCTCATCAAGGCGGGCCATCAGCTGTTCGTCTACACACTGGGAAAGATGCCCCAGGAGATCGGCGACTCCGGCGCGACGCAATGCCTGAACGGGCGCGGCGTCGCTGAGCGCGCCGACATCATCTTCACGATGGTGCCGGACACGCCCGACGTCGAGGCGGCCCTGTTCTCGGAGAACGGTATCGCCGCCGGCCTGACCAAAGGCAAGACGGTGGTCGACATGAGCTCGATCTCGCCGATCGCGACCAAGACCTTCGCCGAGAAGATCAAAACGCTGGGCTGCGACTACCTCGATGCCCCGGTCTCCGGCGGCGAGGTCGGCGCCAAGAACGCGACGCTGTCCATCATGGTCGGCGGCGACGAGGCCGTGTTCGGGCGCATCAAGCCCCTGTTCGACCTCATGGGCAAGAACATCACGCTCGTGGGCGGCAACGGCGACGGTCAGACCGCCAAGGTGGCGAACCAGATCATCGTCGCGCTGAACATCGAGGCGGTGGGCGAGGCGCTGCTGTTCGCCGCGCGCGCAGGTGCCGACCCGGCGCGCGTGCGCCAGGCGCTGATGGGCGGTTTCGCCTCCAGCAAGATCCTCGAAGTGCACGGCGAGCGCATGATCAACCGCACTTTCGACCCGGGCTTCCGCATCGAGCTGCACCAGAAGGACTTGAACCTGGCGCTGGCGAGCGCCCGTGCGCTTGGCGTCTCGCTGCCCAACACGGCCATGGCGCAGGAGCTCTTCAATTCCTGCGCCGCGCACGGCGGCAAGGCCTGGGACCACTCGGCCATGGTGCGTGCGCTGGAGAAGCTCGCGAACTTCGAGATCGGCCAAAAAGCATGACGCCACATGCGCCCGCAGCCTTGCTGCGCCGCATGTTCGATGCGGCGGTCGCCTCCGCCCAGCCGGCGCTGTGCGTACCACCGCATCTGCCTAAACCCGAGGAGTTACCCCGGGGCGGCCGTTTGGTCGTGATCGGCGCCGGCAAGGCCTCGGCCGCGATGGCCCAAGCGGTCGAAGCCCATTGGAGCGGGCCCCTCTCCGGTCTAGTGGTCACGCGCTACGGCTACGGCGCGCCTTGCTCCCGCATCGAGATCGTCGAGGCGGCCCATCCGGTGCCCGACGCCGCTGGGCTGCGCGCCGCGCAGCGCATGCTCGAGCTGGTGGAGGGCCTGCGGCCCGAGGACATCGTGCTGTGCCTGATCTCGGGCGGCGGGTCGGCGCTGTTGCCCCTGCCCATCGACGGTCTGACGCTCGAAGACAAGCAAGCCGTGAACCGCGCGCTGCTGGTCAGCGGCGCGACCATCAGCGAGATGAATTGCGTGCGCCGACACCTGTCTGCGATCAAGGGCGGCAGGCTGGCCGCAGCCTGCCATCCAGCACGTGTCATCGCCCTGCTGCTTTCGGACGTCCCAGGCGACCGTCCGATGGACATCGCCTCGGGACCGACAGCGGCCGATCCCACCACCTGTGCGGATGCGCTCGCCATCGTGCGGCGCTACGGCATCGCCCTGCCCACCGCTGCGCAGGCCGCCCTGGAAAGCGGTCGCGCCGAATCGGTCAAGCCGGGCGACCCGCGCCTGACGCGCAGCGAGATCCGAATGGTGGCCACGCCGCAGCTGGCGCTGGAAGCCGCCGCCTCGGTGGGCCGGGAGGCCGGTCTTAAAGTCTTCATACTCGGCGACGCCCTGGAAGGTGAAGCGCGCGACGTGGGCAAGGTGCTCGCAGGGATCGCGCTGCACACGGCCGAGCGCGCGCAGCCCTTCAGCCCGCCCTGCGTGCTGCTGTCCGGCGGCGAGACGACTGTCACTTTGCGCGGCAAGGGCCGGGGTGGACGCAATGTGGAGTGCCTGCTGTCGCTAGCCATCGCGCTTGACGGCCATCCCCGCATCCACGCCCTGATGGGCGACACCGACGGCGTCGACGGCTCCGAAGACATCGCCGGCGCACAGGTCGGACCTCAAACGCTGCAGCGCGCATGGGATCTGGGCCTCAAGCCGGTCGACGCCCTGGCCGACAACGACGGGCACGGCTTCTTCCAGGCGCTGGACGCCTCGGTGCTCACCGGGCCCACGCACACCAACGTGAACGACTTCCGCGCGATCTTCATCGGTGCCGGGACGAGTTCACAGCACTCAGCCGGCGCCGATGCGACGCGCTGACCACCAAGAGAGCTCCTAATGCCGATACACCGCAACCGCCGCGCCAAGATCGTCGCTACGCTGGGCCCCGCCAGCAGCGACCGCGAGACCATCCGCAACCTGTTCCACGCCGGCGTGGACGTCTTTCGGCTCAACTTCAGTCACGGGCTCGCCGCGGACCACGCGGCGCGCATGGTGATCCTCAGGGAACTCGAGACAGAGACGGGGCGCCCCATCGGCGTGCTGGCCGACCTGCAGGGACCCAAGCTGCGGGTCGGTACGTTCACCGACGGGCCGGTCCAATTGGCGGAGGGTCAGTCCTTCCGCCTGGACCTCGATCCCCAACCCGGTACCGCCGAGCGCGTCAACCTGCCCCACCCCGAGATCTTCGCGGCGCTCGTGCCTGGTGCCGAGTTGCTGCTGGACGATGGGCGCATGCGTCTGAAGGTGGAACAGTGCGATCGGGAAAGCGCGGTCACTCGCGTGATCGTGGGCGGCCGCCTGTCCGAGCGCAAGGGCGTCAACGTTCCCGGCGTGGTGCTGCCGATCTCGGCGCTGACGCCCAAGGACCTGCGGGACCTGCAGACCGCACTCGATCTTGGCGCGGACTGGATCGCGTTGTCCTTCGTCCAGCGGCCCGAAGACGTCACCGAGGCACGGGCACTGATCGGCGACCGGGCGCGCATCATGGTCAAGCTCGAGAAGCCGTCTGCCATCGACTGCCTGGACGAGATCATCGCGCAGACCGACGCCGTGATGGTGGCCCGAGGTGACCTCGGCGTGGAACTGCCGGCCGAGCAGGTCCCCGCCATCCAGAAGCGCGTGGTGCGGGCATGCCGCGCCGCCGGCAAACCGGTGATCGTGGCCACACAGATGCTGGAGTCCATGATCGAAAGCCCGGTCCCCACGCGGGCGGAAGCCTCGGACGTCGCCACCGCGATCTACGACGGGGCGGACGCGGTCATGCTGTCGGCGGAATCGGCCGCCGGTAAGTACCCCGTCCCCGCGGTCGCCATGATGAACCGCATCATCGAGGGCACGGAAGCCGATCCGCTGTACCGGCAACTGATCGATGCCTCGCACACGCCCGCCGTGCCTGGGAAGTCGGACACCGCGCAGGCAGTGTGCTGCGCGATGCGGCACGCCGCTTCGCTGCTCAAGGCCGCCGCCATCGTCTGCTTCACCAGCTCCGGTCCGACCAGCCTGCGCGCGGCACGCGAGCGCCCCGAGGCGCCGGTGCTCAGCCTCACGCCCAGCGTGGCGGCAGCACGCCAGCTGACCCTGGTCTGGGGCGTGCACTCGGTGCACATCGCGGATGTGGCAGATGTTGCGCAGTCGACCAGCACCGCCTGCGCGGTTGCCCAGCAGGAGCAGTTCGCCAGTCCCGGCCAGACGCTCGTCATCATCGCCGGCATGCCTTTCGGCAAGGCCGGTACCACCAACCTGTTGCGCATCGCCACCGTTTGACGCTGGGTGCGCAAGCGACAAGGCTTTTAAATGGCTGAGACCATCATCGAAGACATTCGCGCGCTGGAAGTCCTGGACTCCCGCGGCAATCCCACCGTCGCCGCGGAGGTGCAACTGAGCGGCGGCGCTATTGGCTACGCGGCCGTGCCCTCCGGTGCATCGACCGGCTCACGGGAAGCGGTCGAGCTGCGCGACGGGGACCCTTCGCGATACGGCGGCAAGGGCGTCCGACAGGCCGTGGCCAACGTCAACGGCCAAATCGGCATGGCGCTGCGCGGCACGGACGCGGCCGATCAGGCCGGGCTCGATCGCCAGCTGATCGCACTGGACTGCACCTCGAACAAGGCCCGCCTCGGCGCCAACGCGCTGCTGGCCGTGTCCCTGGCCGCCGCACGCGCGGCTTCGGTCGCCCGGGGGCTGCCGCTCTACAATTGCTTCGGATCGGATCTTGCGCCGGTGCTTCCGGTGCCGATGATGAACATCCTGAACGGCGGCGCGCACGCCGACAACAACGTCGACGTGCAGGAGTTCATGGTGCTGCCCGTGGGCGCCCCGAGCTTCAGTGAGGCGCTACGCTGGGGAACCGAGATCTTCCATGCGCTCAAAGGCTTGCTGAAGGCGCGCGGGCTCAGCACGGCCGTCGGCGACGAGGGCGGCTTCGCACCGGACCTCCCATCGAACGCGGCAGCCCTGGACTTGGTGATGAATGCCGTGCAGGCGGCGGGGTTCCGCCCTGGCCAGGACGTCTGGCTCGGACTCGACGTCGCCAGTTCGGAATTCTTCTCCAACGGGCGCTACACGCTGGCATCCGAGAACAGGGCCCTGGACCGCGCACAGTTCGCCGAATGGCTGGTCAGCCTGGTGGATCAGTTTCCGATCCTGTCGATCGAGGACGGCATGGCAGAAGACGACTGGGACGGTTGGCGTCTGCTGACGGACAGGCTCGGTGATCGCGTGCAACTGGTGGGCGACGATGTCTTCGTCACCAACGTCGAGATCCTTGGCCAGGGCATCCAGGCCAAGGTGGCCAACTCCATTCTCATCAAGCCCAACCAGATCGGCACACTCACCGAAACCCTGGCGGCCATCGACCTCGCCGTCAAGAGCGGCTACACCGCAGTCGTTTCCCACCGCTCCGGCGAAACGGAAGACACCACCATCGCCGACATCGCAGTCGGCACGGCGGCCACGCAGATCAAGACCGGCTCGCTGAGCCGGTCCGACCGCACGGCCAAGTACAACCGCCTGCTCAAGATCGAGAGCGAGCTCGGCGCGCACGCGAAGTACGCAGGCGCATCGGCGTTCGCGGCACGCCTGCTGTCGGGGAGCAACCGCTAGGCGCAGGTCTCGAAAAAAATCCCACCATGGCCTCGACGGGTGCCGGCAAATTCGGCTTCGATCCTGCCCGTTGGCGTGCGATGTGCTCCACGACGGCGGTGCAGGCCAGACAAGACCTGGCTCGGCAGATTCTATTCAGCTTTACGCTCTTAGAAGAAGGAACAATCCATGTCAGCCAGACGCCTTGAAGGCAAGATTGCATTCATTACTGGAGCAGCACGCGGGATCGGACGTGCCACCGCCATCGCTTTCGCCCGCGAGGGCGCAGCCGTAGTGGGCATTGATATCGCGGGATCGGTCAGCACGACGCTGAAAATAGAGCCCGCCACGCGCGATGAGTTGGATGAAACAGGGCGACTCGTAGCGGCAGCAGGCGGCAGTTGGGTGGCGCGGCAGCTCGACCAGCGTGACCTGCCCGCCTTGCGGGAAGCCGCAGCGTGGGCAGCGGAAACGTTCGGCAAAATCGACATCCTCTTCGCCAATGCGGGCATCCAGGCGTTCAAGCCGATCCTGGAAATGGACGATGCGGACTGGCAAGACCAAATCGACGTCAACCTCACCGGCACCTGCAATGCGATCCGCGCCATCGCTCCCTATCTCATCAAGAATAGGAGTGGGCGCATCATCGTGACGTCTTCGACGCAAGGACGGCACGGCACAAAGTATGGTGCTGCCTACTCGGCCTCCAAATGGGGGATCATCGGCTTGATGAAGTCGGCCGCGCTGGAGCTGGGGCAGTATGGCGTCACGGTCAACGCCGTCATTCCCGGGTTGATCGATACGCCTCTCACGCGGCACAGGCAGCGATACGCTCAGGCCCTCGACGATTTGACCAATGCCGAACCGCTGCACAAGCTCGAAGCTGAAGTGAGACAGAAGCTCAGTGACAAGTCTCCGCTGGGCGTTCCCTGGCTCCCGCCAGAAGCGATTGCTCCCGTGGTTGTTTTTCTCGCCAGTGACGACGCGTATATGGTTTCGGGCGCGACCTATGACGTGACCGGGGGCGACAGCGCCAACAATTCCGCATGAAGTAAACACCCCGGAAAAACCGGGGTTGGTAGCTAGGCGCTGCGCCGCGGTCGGGCGATCTGCGTCTCGACAGGCCCCCCTCGCCGCTCCGATCCCAATAGGCCGGCTTGCCCAAATCGGCCCCGGAAGAAATCGAGGAAAGCCGTAACCTTCGGCGACACGACCTTCTTGGCGGATAGATGCCCCAGATGGCCCATTCGGCGCCCGCCGCGACGAATCAGTCCCACTCCGGCAACAACTGCATCAGGGTGCCGTCTCGCAACTCTTCCCAAACCTGCCAGATCGACAGCAAGGCGATGCCATGCCTGCGACGGCCGCGCCGTGGAGCGCGTCCGAGTCATTGGCCCGCAGGTGTCCGGCGACTGCCACGCCTCGGGCGCGCTCTCGAGCAATGCGTGCGGGCGGCAGTACCAGGTTCCGGAGGGCTGCAGCGCGAAGGCGAGGCAGGCATGCGAGACCAGGTCTGCCGGCGGCAAGGACATGGACTGCAATGCAAGAAGTAGCTCGGGCCGGCCACGAGCACGCGGCGCTGCGGTGCCAACCTCCGTCGCGATCAAGCCGGCAATCCGAGAGCGCCCAGATCCGCACAGCCACATCGGTACCGGTCTCAATGAGGTCCGCCTACAGGTCGGTGAGCGTCACGTCCAGCTTGGCCCTATCTAGAAATCGGTGCCCGCCGCAGGCACGGGCCTAGGCACGGTGAGCCGCATCTGTTCGATGAGGTGTTGCACTGTCGGCGACTTCTCGTGTCGGCGAAACACGGCGGCCACCTCGGACGCGATGCGCAGGCCGGCGATTTCCAGGAAGATGACGTTCGGAAAGCCGGCGAACTGCATGAGCACGCTCGGCACAATGGCAATGCCCACGCCTAGCGATACATGCGTGAGCACAGCGAGCAGCCCACCCGGCGCGGAGCTCACTTGTGGGTTGAACCGGCCCCGGCGCGCGACCTCCAGGAGGCCCCAGTCCTGCTCGGGCACCACGAAGGTCTCGTGCGCCATCGCCTTCGCGGGCAAGGGATTCATTGCCCGAGCCAGCGGATGATCGGCGGGTAAGGCCACACAGAAGCGGTCACGCACCAGCACGTGGCTGGCCAGCGATGGCGATAATACGACGGGCATCCGCACGAAAGCCATGTCGATGCGCCCATCTTCCAACAACGCCGGCAAATCGTCCATGGGCAGTTCCTTCACTTTCACCATGACGTCTGGCCGCGCAGCTCGATAGGCGCGCACCTGATCCTGCAGCAATGCCGAGAATACGGCCGAGCCGACGTAGCCGATTTCGATGCGGCCGATTTCGCCGCGCCCGGCCCGCCGGCCGACGTTGAGCGTACGGTCCGCCTGCGCCAGCAGGGCGCGGCTTTCGACAAGGAAGGCTTCGCCCGCCGACGTCAGTGCAACGGAGCGATTCGTTCGGCTGAACAGGCGCGCTTGCAAGTTCTCCTCCAGTTCCTTGATTTGCACCGTCAAGGTCGGCGGCGATATGCCCAGTGCCTCGGCCGCGCGCGAAAAGTGCAACTGTTCGGCAACAGCGACGAAATAGCGGATGTGCCTCAGTTCCATGTGCGGTCCTTCGTTTCAATATTTGAGTATTAGTCTTTGCCTAATAATATGCTCGCTCCTCTCCATTGACTTCAATTGTTCGGCACCGCCCAATCGGACGCATAAACCACTCGTCCCGAAGGAATCCCAACATGACACTCGTGCACCGTATCGCTATCGTGGCCGCCCTCGCATCGGGTCTTTCGACCGGCACGATCTCCTCCGCCGCGGAGTTGCCCACCCAGCCGGTGCTGACGCTTGCCGCAGCTCGGCAGGTAGCCAATGCCGCGGAAGCCAAGGCGAAGGCTGCGGGCTGGCCTTGCGTGATCTCTGTGGTAGATAGTGCAGGCCTGCCGCTCTTGCTTGTGCGCATGGATAACGCAGCCGTGCCCGCGGGCGTCGAGTTGGCGCCCGGCAAGGCCAGGACCGCCGCGCTGTTCCGCCGCCCCAGTGGCGTACTCGAAGACGCCATCAACGGCAACCGACCCGCCGCGGCGACTGCGCGCGGCTTCGTCCTGATGCGCGGGGGCTTGCCCATCGTGGCCGACGGGCAGATCGTCGGGGCCATCGGCGTGTCGGCGGACACCCCTCAGCACGACGAAGAGATCGCGCAAGCTGGCGTGGCTGGACTCAAGTAAGAGGTCTGCAAGTCAATCACCACGAGCACATCTCCCCTGCCTCATGCAAGTGCGTGGCCACGCAGCTAGTTGGCACACCCGAGTCCGCTACGACAACGGTGGACAGACCCGTGGTTGCCATCGTGTTGCAAGCCGTGGCGCGCGACATTCAAACCTCGTTCGCCGGCTTCCAGTGGTCCGGCTGAGGCACACGACGCTGCATTCAAAATGGCGCTGTAGCTTGCGAACTTCGAGAAACAGTAAACGTGATCTCCTGTTTATCGCTTAACAGGGCGAGGCGCGGCGAGACTAGCGCCTCCCTTCAAGAGCGCAAGCGCACGCGGACAGATCTTGCTACAGCGCTAAGCTAATCTCATGTCCGCGATCTCAACCCGCCTTCCTCCGATTCATTGCCTGCTGGCGTTCGAGGCTCGGGCCCGGCTCAAGAGTGGTGTGCTGGTGGCCAAGGAACTGAATATCACACCCAGCGCCGTCACCCATCGCATTCGCCAGCTGGAAGGGTTCACCAGTTTGACACTGTTCACCAAGGTTGGCGGCAATGTCGTTCTGACACCAGACGGGCAGTCCTACCTGGAGACCGTGCGTGGGGCGCTCTACGCCTTGAGCTATTTCTCCGCGCGCGCGCGGCCGGAAAAGCTCAGATTACGTCTGAGCTCACCGCCCACGTTTGCCGCACGCATCCTGATTCCGCGGCTGGAAAAGATCCGCATCCAGTTTCCGGCGCTCCAGATCGATATCCAGCTGTCGGTCCCTCTCATTGGGGCGAAGGCCGAGCCTGCTGATATCGACTTCCGATTTGGCGACGGCAACTACCCGGGGCGCACGGTGATTAAGGTGCTGGACGAGAAGGTGGTCGCGGTCTGCCATCCGGAGTTCGCACAGAAGCACGGCCCGTTCAAGAGGTCCTCGGATCTGCGCAGCGAACACCTGCTGCGGTGCTCGATCGATCCGTGGCGACCCTGGTTTCTGGCGGCAGGGTTGGACTGGTCCGAGCCTGATAGCACCTTTGCCTTCTCAGATGTCGGCCTCTTCGCCGATGCCGCTGCTCATCAAGCTGGAATCGGCTTGGTGCGCCCAAGCCTGGTCCAGGAGTACTTCGACAGCGGTCGGCTGTGCGTACTGCTTCCCAGCATCATGGCAGCACCTTACTACGCGTACTACGCCACTTGTACCCCCGAGTCCCACCAGCGACCCGATGTCGAGCAGTTCATCCAGTGGCTGGCGCAGGACCTCTATGACCCAGGCAGTCGCTACCGCATGCCGAAGAAGCCTCTGCGCAAGGCCTCTGTCGGGTAAATGTTCTCGAAGCCCGCGAGGCCGAAGGTATTGAGGTACTCCATCCCGTTTCGAGCGCGCCTCGCGCAACGGCAGCTTCTCTGTAAGCGTCCGGCGATCCCATCTTGAATTCGTGGTAGGAGCAAAGGATGCTCGTATCCACTAACTCTTGTTGGATACGTGCACACTACAACGCGACCATCGCGAAGGGCGTGACGGCTGCCAATTGCATGGCTCACGCGCGCCGTAAATTCCACGAGCTGTGGGCCAACCATGACAGCAAGGTCGGCGAAAGGCGCTGCGGTACTTCCAGTTGCTGTTCAAGATCGAGGCGAAGCTCGGCCAACTTCCGCCAGACGAGCGGCGACGAATTCGCAAGCGCAAGTCGCGTCGAGTGGCCGCGTTGCTCTACAAATGGCTTCTCCTGCAGAGGGCAGCAGGTTCCGCCAGGTTTGGCCACGATCAAGGCGATCGACTACAGCCTGAAGCGCTGGCCAGCATTGACGCGGTACATCGAGGACGGTCACGTGCCGATCTCGAACAATTGGGTTGAGAGCCAGCCCCGACCTATCGCTCTGGCGAGGGGCAACTGGTTGTTCTCCGGTAGCCTGCGAGCGGGCAAGCGCGCAGCGGCGGTCATGAGCCTAGTCCACTCGGCACGCATCAACGGGCATGATCCCTATGCGTACCTGAAGGATGTCCTCGAGCGACTGCCGACCCACTCGGCAAGCCGGATCGATGACTTGCTGCCACATCGCTGGCAGACCGCATCCACCACTCACTGACCTCTGTGCCCGTCGTCAAGACGGGATCACCGAACGCTTACGCTTCTCTTGCAACTCGGGCGCGAGCATCACGTTCTGCAGCACGGTGCGCCACGGAAAAGCATGTCGAGCCGGGGTCGCTTGTGCTTTGCGCCATGGTGTCCTGCAGTGTCGGCAGGGTCTGTTGGGACCGCGCTGGCGGCAGCAGTATCGAGTAAAGAGAAGAAGAGTCCTGATAAATGGCCAATGTTGTGTCGCTTATTCGACTCACTGCGGCAGTCTTCTCAGGCCGTGCAGACGACGGTTGCAGGCCAGCTACGCCAACCTGTGCAGGTCGTCGGTCGCTCGTATGAAGGCCAGAGCCGGCGTTGAAGAGTGGAACGGCCAGCTCTTGGCAAACCGTGGGACGCTGGCCAGCACCGTCGACGCATTGCTCGGGCGCGAGCTTTACAACACATTCGAAGCCTGAAAGAGCGTGACGCGGCCAGCGCCTGAAAACCCCGAGCTCTTAGCGGCCCCAGCAAAGGGCCTTTACACTTGAAAACAACTAGGCTAGACGACGATCTTTCGGATAGGTTGCGAACCATCCCAGTCTCTTGCCGCGGCTCGAATCTGCTTGAACCTGTCGCCTTTGGCTCCAGAGGTCTCGGAAATTTCGATAACCGTTCCCGGGAAGACGCGATTTATATAGTGGGCGAATCGGCCCTGGCTACCGATGCGCCCCGCATGACCTTCCTCAAACCCTTCGCTGACCAACTGCGCCTTCCATTCATCGAACTTGTCCTCCGTCCAATACGCGAGGTGCTGAATGCCCTGTGCGCCTGTTTGCAGGAAGTCCCTATATAAGGATGGGGCGTCGTTTAGCGGCTGAATCAATTCGAGTTGCATATCACCCGAATTGGCCAGGGCGATTGACATTCTTGGCAAATCAGACTTCGCACCGTAGTACGAAAACTCGGTGACTGGACTCTCCTGTTCGCGCCGAAGTAGAACTGAGCCACCGGGGGTGCGGCGGATTTCTTGGACTGGTTATGCCATGAGCCCAAGGCTCTTGCGATATTCAACAGGGCTGAGAGCGCCCAGAGAGATCTTGATCCGTTTCTCGTTGTACCAGCGGATGTATGCGTCCAGGGACTGGGTGAACTGCTCGATGCTCACGGCTTTCCAGTCCCGAGGGTAGAACATTTCCGTCTTCAGCCTGCCGAAGAAGCCCTCGCAGGCGGCGTTGTCAGGCGAGCACCCTTTGCGTGACATCGAACGAATCAGTTTGGCATCAGCGATTCGCGAGAGCCAGCCCGGCCAGCGATAGTGGGCGCCGCGATCGGAGTGAACCACAGGCCGCTGGGTGTTGTCGGGAATCGACTCGATGGCGGCATCGAGCATCGTGTTCACCAGTTCAGCGTCCGGCCTCGTGCCGATCGACCAACTGACGACTTGACCGTCGAAGCAGTCGATCATGGGCGACAGGTACACCTTGCCGGCGGCAATCTGGAACTCCGAGATGTCGGTGAGCCATTTCTCATTGGGGGCGGCAGCCGTGAAGTCACGCTCGAGGAGGTTTTCCGGCGCCGGACTGATCTCCCCCAGGTAGGAGCCGTACCGGCGGCGCTTGGGTTTGGCCACGACCAGTCCCTCCTGCTTCATCAGGCGCCTGACCACCTTCTCCGACAGGCGCAGGCACTGCCTGCTCAGCGCCGCGCGCATCCGGCGGTACCCATAGCAGCCGTGATTGCACTCGAAGATCTCTGCCATGGCATGCCGCACCTTGACGTATTTCTCCGCGCCCTGCAGTTGCGCTCGCTGGTAGAAGTAGGAACTTCTTGCCAAGTCCAGCGCTACGAGCAACTCCGGCAAGGGGTATTGCTGTCTCAGGGCATCAACCAGCATCGTCTTTTCCCGATTGCTCAGGACTTGCCGGTCGATGCCCGTGTCTTTTTTTATGAGTTCATTCGCCTTCTTCAACAGGTCGTGCTCAAGCTGTAGACGGTGGACGTCGCGTCGAAGAGATTCGAGCTGGCGCTCCAGTTCCTCTCGCTCAGGTGACGTTGGGGGTTTGTGCCGGCGTTTCATGGATGAGGGCTTCTCGGAACCGAGCAGTTGATTCTTCCAGTGGTACAGGGTCGGCCTGCACACCCCGAGCTCTTGCGCCACGGCTTGGGCGCTGTCCTGGCGCATGCACAGTGCGATGACCGCAGCCTTCTTCAACGCCGGTGGCCGCGCTGATCCGGCCGATCGATTGACGGCACGTGCGTGCAATTCGGGGCGGGATTCGCGGATCCAGGTCCGCAGCGAATCCCGGCCCGGATAGCCCATCGCCTTGATGGTGAAGGCAATGCAGCGCCCGTGCTCGAGGTAGTGTTCGACGGCCCGTTCCTTCTGGGCATGAGAGTACTTCGGCTTGGAGCGCACGTAGCCGCGCGACAGATCGTGGCTTCGCTCGTACTCCTCATGCCAGTTCTTCAAGGAATTCTTCGTCGGGTAGCCCAACTGGCGAATGGTCGCCCCAGGACGCTTGCCCAACTTGATGTACAGCTGCACTGCGCGAACTCGATCTTCGTATGAATACATGAACTACCTCCAACGGTAGTCCAAGAAATCCGCCGCACCCCCAGTGGCTCAGTTTCCGGTCGGCGTCAACACTCTCCTCACGATAGAACCAAGGACCGACGCCAATGGCGATCCACTTCCTCATCGCGGCTTCTATGTCTTGCACGATGTACCCGACCTGTCGAACGTCACCCAAGATCAGACTCATGGTTTTACTCCCCCCAATTTAGCTTGAAAGCGATCAGCGCCGAGTGAAGCCTGCCGCCCCGCTGGGCCGGATGTAGCGAGGTGGCGGCAGGCCCATCTTCTTGACACCTCGAGGATCTCATCGAGTGCTAGTCGGCGTAGCCGGGCATGACGCGATCCAGGACCCGCATCATGGCCGCGAAGTACAGGCGCTCCCGTTCGGCGGGGGAATGACTGGTCTGAGGATTCGGCTCACTGACGTCCTCGACCATTGTGTCGGCCAGGAGCTTGATCGGTTGGCCTGTCGACATGGCCAGAACCTGTGCCTTGCAGACCTTCTCCAGCTTGTACAGGAGACGATATGCCTGAGCGACGGTGTCGCCAACTACCACCACGCCGTGGTTTCTCATGAAGAGAACCTTCTTGCCGCCAAGGATCGATGCCAAGCGTTCGCCTTCGCTCAGGGCGCGGGCCGGACCGCTATAGCCGTTATCGTAGGCAATGTTGCGCGAGAAGTGAAAGGCAGCGGTTTGGGACGCTGCCAACAGCCGGTTGTCTTCCAACATGTTCAACGCGAGAGCCCAAGTCTGGTGGGTGTGCAGTACTACCTTAGCACCGGTCAGCCGGTGCATCGGTGCGTGGATGCAGAAGGCGCTCAATTCAAGGTCGCCCACGCCTTGCAGGACTTGACCTGACTCATCGAAGACGATCATGTCGTTTGCCCGCGCTTCTGACCAGTGTCGTCCGAAGGGCAGTACAAAATATCGGTCCGAGTGGCCGGGGACCATCATGGTGAAGTGATTGTCAATGCCATCTTCGAGTCCGTCATGCACGGCCAGGCGATTCGCCGCCGCCAGATGGACACGGGCAAGCCAAGCTTCTTCGGTTCTGTCGCTCGCATCCGAGGGAGCTGACTTAGGCGACGCGGCGTTGCTTAGTGGCTGGTTCATATCAATGCTTTCGGTAAGTAAAACTTTAGGGAGCCCCCGACAAGGATGGTCGACACAGCAAGGGTTGAGTAGCTGGCGTCGGCCTCCGCCAGGGCGATGTGCGAGGCAAGTGAGCAGATTCCAGGAGCGTAGTAGAGCTTGAGCAAGAGGGAGATCCTATTTACTGAAGACCGCGAGCCCTCTGACGGAGCCCGTAGCCAATGTTGAGATTCACTCGATGTCAGCGATGCTCTCGCCGCCTGCATCCGAGACCTCAAAACTCTAGATCTCAGATTTCTCTGTTCAACGCATGCCACGACATGGCGACGGTGAATCGCAAGGCCCGACGCAGTTCATCCTCGCGAACCACGCCCGGTTGGTCGTCGGCCGACAAGATGTGCCGAACCCTTGACTCCGGCCGCTCGAAGCCAGCCACCAGTCGCAAGGCCGGAATGCCGTGGTGGGCAAAGCTCGCGTGGTCGGAATTCGGCATGAGTGGCAGATGGCAGTCGACTGGCACACCGGAATAGGCACTGGCCTCGGCAATGAGGGCGGCTAGCTCGGGATAGTCGCTGATCAGGGCCGTTAAGCGATCGTCACCGGCAACGGTATCCAAGTTGATGTTCAGGGCCAGCGTTGCCCGCTCCGAAGGATCCATGCCTCCCAGGTATCGAGCCGAGCCAGCCAGCGCCCATTCTTCAGCCGAAAATAGGCAGACACGCAGGCCGTGATCGGCCTGTGAGATTCTTGGCGTCAACGCGCGCGCGGCCGCCAGAACTACAGCGACACCGCTCGCATTGTCGAGAGCGCTGGCGCCTAGGTCGTGGCCGTCGAGGTGCGCACTGAGCACAACGCGTTGACCGCTACGGCCTGGGATATCCAGGACCGTTATCGCGGCGCGGCTATCGAGCCGCTCTTCGCCTTTGATTCGAATGCGCACGTGCACCGGGCCGTATGCACCGGCTTGGGCAATCGCGTTGCGGTCTGCGTCTCCGATGTACGCGGCGGGTATGCCAAAGCCGTTGACCGGTCGCCCGGAAGAACCCGACAACGGGCCGCCCCCCGGTAGCGGATTGGCAATGAGAAAGCCTATGGCTCCCGCCTGCACAGCCATGTCGTATTTGCGACGGCGATGCAGGTGGCCTGAAGAGAAGGGATACTCATGGCGGACCAAGGCGATGCGCCCGTGCAGCCGCTCGCCGGCACGGGCAAAGTCCTCACTCCGACCCTCGCCGAGATCCAGTACCTCTCCCTCGAGTCCCCCGTCAGGGCTGTTCGCGGAACGCAGCAGGGCCTGACATCGCAAGACGGCGGAAACTTGGCCCGACCCGTCCAGCAGTTCGAGCGCGCTGAGCTCGCAGCTCCACCCGTCGTACGGGACTTCGACGCGCGTCGCTCGTCCGTCCGTGGCGCGCATGCGCTCTAGGGCCCAGTCCTGAGCCCTGGCTTCGGCGGGTGTACCTGCAAGACGACCACCAAAGCCGCATATTGCTTGAAAGTCCTCCATGAGTGTTGGATCAGCTTCTGCGTGGGACAGCCAGGTTTGCAGATCGCTTGGCGATTCAATCATGATCAATCCAACTTGATGTCGGCGCGGCGGATTACCTCTCGCCAGCGTGCCGAGTCGGCCTCAATGACCTTTTGCAGGGTAGCAGGGCCCCCGTTCGCTGGCGCGCTCACCCCGACCCCGGCCATGCGAGCCTTCATCGTGGGGTCCTGCATCACCTTGCTCACTGCACCGATGAGCGTGTCGCGCACTTGCTGATTCACCCCCGCTGGAGCTAACAGACCCCACCAACTGTCGGCCTCCATGTTGGAGATACCTTGCTCCTTGAACGTTGGTACGCTGGGAGTGTCCGTGTTGCGCTGAGCACTGCCTAGCGCGATGGGAACGATCTTGTCGGTTTTGGACAGCGAGTACGCAGTGGCCATGGATGTGAAGCTCGCGTTGATTTGACCGGCTGCAAGGTCAGCTAACGCGCCTGCCCCACCCTTGTAGGGAACGTGGACCACCTTGGTGCCCGTGTTGATCATGAAAAGCTCAGCCATCAAATGGGTCAACGAACCATTGCCCCCCGATCCGACGGTGATCGTCCCAGGAGCCGCCTTTGCGTGACGCGCGAGATCGGAAGCGCTCTTCGCCGGGAACGATGAATTAACGAACAAGTAAATGGGCGCCACACCCAAGAGCGAGATGGGCGCAAAATCGCGCACGATGTCGTAGTGCGCGCGGTCTCGGTAAATCGCCGGAACGATGGTGAACGGGACGTCGGCCAGTAGCAAGGTATAGCCGTCTGCCGCCGCGCTTGCCACGAACTGGGTGCCTACCATCGAACCTGCACCAGGGCGGTTATCAACGACGACTGGCTGGCCAAGAGTCTTGCTCAATCCATCCCCGATCGCTCGTGCGATCACGTCAGAGCTGCCACCGGGGGTGTAGGGCACGATGATC
This sequence comes from Variovorax sp. OK212, assembly GCF_900112425.1. Lineage (GTDB taxonomy): Bacteria > Pseudomonadota > Gammaproteobacteria > Burkholderiales > Burkholderiaceae_C > Variovorax. The sequence goes on from NZ_FOLP01000002.1 coordinate 313,207, forward strand.
CGGATCGGCTTGCTGGGATAGTGCTCCTGTGCCCATGAGGATCCCAGCGAGCAAAACAGCAGCAAAGCCGACGCCCAAATATTCTTCCAAGAATTCACAAGGTTCACCTCAACAAAGTTGCACTGTGGCTGATTCTCGAAGTTGCTCTCGATCAGAGGAAGCGACGTATGGGCATACGGTATTCCGTTCCAGAATGGTGAACAGCTCAAGCAGGCGGCCTGAAACGCACCGCCACCGTTTCCAGCCAAGCGCAAAGCAACTCCAAGATCGGGGCCGCCATGATTCGGACGTGGCAGCATCAGGTGATAGGCATATCGTCCGCTCACGAACTCACCGAACGGACGTCTCAGCGTGCCACGCTCCAGTTGCATCTAGGCCAAGCCGAAGCGCGACTACCAGGATCTGAAGCAGGACTTTGGTCTAGGCCACTATGAGGAACGAGGTTGGCGGGGATTCAACCACCATGCCGCCTTGAGCATCGCGGCCTACGGGTTCCTCATGGCTGAACGCCTCGTCGCCGACAAGCCTGTCGGCGGAAAAAAAACTTCATCGAACGCCCAGTGCCCGCTCTTCCCGAGGATTACGTCCCCCGCGGCAGTCCTGCGTGCGCAGCACCACGTGGCAACATCGATCACGACACTGCGCTATCGATTGAGCTACCAGCTGATTGCTCGTCTCCGCCATTGCCCCTGCTGCGGAAGGGAAGACTGAAAGCTACTCGTGCGACACAGCAAGACTAGACGCTTGGTGGAATCCGCAATCCGGCCGCCATGTCGATAAGCCAATTGCAAAATTCCTCAAGCTGCGGGCCGCTTTGGCTCGGGCGCGGCTGCATAAGGTAGTAGGCGTAGCGACCCTCCACCACTTCGCCCAAAGGTCGCCGCAGCGCACCGCTGGACAGTTGCAATTTCACAAGGCACAGCGGCACGATGGCCACGCCCAGGCCGTGCAACACGGAGGGCAGAAGGAGGGAGAAACCCTCATATTCCGGAGCATGCGCCCCAGGCGGCGGGTGGCCCGGCGCGACCTCGGCAAGCCATTCGTCCCAACTGTAGCCGCGCTGGGCGCGCTTAAGCATGCGCACGCTGTCAAGATCTTCCACCCGATTTACGCGGTGCCGCCTGAGCAAACTAGGTGCAGCGACCAAGCCCATTTCGCGCCCGCAGAGATACTGTGCCGTCATGCCTGCGGCGTGGCCGGTGTTGAGCTGGATCTCCGCGTCGAAGCGCTCGGAGCGGTCGCGTCCGGTTACCAAGCGCGGGCGGACGTTGATGCGGATTCCCGGATGCTGGTCCAGAAACTCCGGCAGCCTGGGGATCAGACAATACTGTGCAAAGGAAGGCGATACTGCAATATTGAGGTTGACACGGGCATCTGGGTGGGCCACTAGCGCGTCGGCCTCGTCGATCAGTCGTAGGGCTGCCGTGATCTTCTCCATGTACAGCGCGCCGGCATATGTAGTCCGCAGGCCGGTAGGTGTCCGCTTAAACAGCACAATGCCCAGGCGCTCCTCGATCCCCTGCACCTGCTTGCTCACAGCGCTTTGCGTCATGTGTAGTTCCTCAGCCGTGCGGCTGAAGTTCAGCGTGCGGCCGGCCCCCAGCAGCACGCGAAGCGATGACAAAGAGTTGCGTGAGCCCTTCATACTGGAATTGTGTTTCGAATGATTGCGTCGATGCTCGGGCTACCCGGGCCAAAATTCTAATTTTAGCGAGGAGGTTCGCGTCGATCGATTCACGGATGGATCGCCCGAGCGAAGCTGGTGGGGACGTGTCGTCTACCCCTGAACCCGGCGACGAAAGTGCGGGAGCATGAGGGCTCACCTGCATCTGCGTGCGCCCCCGATCACAGTAGATACGCCGCCCGTCTGCCCCTTTCGGAAGTCGCGTGTTGGTTTGCGTGTTCGAGCATCGATCTTGAGCAGTCAATAAGCAATGCCCTTGCGCTTGGTGCCGGAATCGATGTGCGCGGGGCGGTCTAGAGTCCGCCGAGATTGATATTCAGGGGCAGCAGAGCCTCGTAGGCGTCAACGGTCTGCGTCAGAGGCACCTCCTTGAACAGCGCGACGAGGTAGCGGTAGGGTTCGATGTTGTTCGCCTTGACCGTCTCGATGAACGAATAAAGATTGGCGCTGTCATTCCCGCCCCCGGCAGTGTCGGCGAACAACCAGCTGGGCCTTCCCACAAATAACGGCCGGATCGCGTTCTCCACCGGGTTGGAGTTCAGCGGCCAAGGCCGCTTTCCAAGAACCGCACGAGCTTGAGCCACTGCCCGCGCAGGTAGTGCAGTGCGTCGCCCAGCAGGCTCGGCGGCGCAATGGTGTGCAGGTGAGGGTGTGGCCGCGGCGCGCCTTGTAATGTGCAAAGAACTCGACCTTCATCTTCGCCATATCGATTCCGGTCGGACAGTCGCGCTTGCAACCTCTGCGTCCGACGCAAAGATCCATCGCTTCGTACACCTCCTTACCGGTGAAGGCATCACGGCCCAGTTGTCCCGAAACCGCGAGCTGCAGCGTGTTGGCGCGTCAGCAAGTGAGGTGCTTCTCATCCCGCATGGCTCGGTAGCTAGGTGGCTCAATTCCCTCTCGGGTGTCAGCTTTCCCTTCGCGCGCAATGCTGAGCCAGCACTCCGCGCACCATTAGCTGCATCTGGTGGAACAACATCACCGGCGGCAGGATCGCTCCCACTGCACTTGCGGAGAACAGCACGTTGGCCCTGGGCGCGCCACCTGCCACACTTGGGGCATGCCAATCTTCCGGGGCTCCGCGGGCATGTCTGACCTTGTCTTCGAAGAGACATGATGGCTCATGGCTTTTCACCCAGTGCCGCACGGATGTAGCGGCGCGAGACGATCTTGTCGTAGGCGGGCATGGCATTGAGGTTACCCAGTTCGACCTGCGTTGCCATCGAGTTCTCGAAGGCCTGCGCCGAGATGTCGACCGAGGTCGAGTAGATACGCTCCTGCACCATGCGCTTGACCGCCGCTTCCACCACGGTGGGCTCCAGCGACGGGAACTCTTGCTTTGCGATCGCGATGGTGCCGGGCAAGTCGCGTTGCATGAAAGCGAGCGCGTTCTGCAAGCCCTTCACGAAGCGGGTCGCGGTGTCGGGGTCCACGTTCGGCCGCGTGCTGATTGCGGCCACCGTGTAGGCGTCGGCCATGCTGGAGAAGCCGTAGACCACCTTCATGCCGCGCGCGGCGACCTGGTCGAGTCCGGGCTGATACAGCACGGCAAACTTGGCCTGGCCGGCGAGCAGCGGACCGGGCTCGGCACCGATCTGGACCTGCGTGACCTTCACGTCGCTGCCCGGCGTGAGTCCGTTCTGCTTGAGCAGCTTCAGGAACATGGAGGTACTGGTGGTAGGCATCATGCCCGTCACCACGGTTTGGCCCTTGAGGTCGGTGATGGACTCGAACTTGGCCTCCGGCGCTGCGGCGATCCAGAAAGACGGGCGGCTAACGACGCTCGCGATGACCTGCACGGCCGCGCCCTTCTCGGCGGCGATGGCGCTCCATTCCGGGCCGTGCAGCGAGAAGTCCGCCGTGCCAGACAGCAGCGCCGACAACGCCGCGTTGGCCGAGCCCGCGGTCTGCTTGGAGACCTCGAGCCCTTCTTTCTCGAAGAAGCCGCCGTCGATGGCGACGTACACCGGCAGCAATTGGATGGATTGGAAAAGCTGGGACAACACCACCTTCTTGCCTTGGGCCATGGCGGCCTGGGCACTGGTGGCGATCAGCAGGATGGATGCCCACCGGTAAAGGTGGCGCAGCAACAGGGATTTCATTGGAGGGGTCCTCTCATCAAAGGGTAAAAAAAGATGTGCGCGCCCTCCACGCCTAACGGGCGTGTGCGATCGCCAGGGCGGCCCCGGCGGCTTGGCCCTGCACTCAGACGCGGGGAATGCGGAAGCGGAAAGGATCAGCCGGCGGCTTCGAGCTCGGGGACGCCCTTCCACTGCGGCTCACCGTATTCCTGCTCGACCGGGCCGTTGCTGAAGGTGGCCGGAGCGTGGGTGTTGCGGTTCACGCTCAGCGAGAAGACATCGAAGCGGTTGTAGTAACCCACGACGTCCTGGAACTGCTTGGGCACGACGCACTTGGCGATGTCGATCGTCGCGTAGGCGATGCCCTCCTCGTCGCGGATCACCTCGCTGATGGGCGCGCCGTCCGGCCCCAGGATCATCGACACGCTGCGCGAGGCCTCGTCGATGTTGCGGTGCACCTGCGGGTTGCCGCGCGCGATCATGTCGATCACGGCGGGCTGCAGGTAGCTCGACGAGACGATGTTGAAGAGCTTGCCCTCGAAGGCGTGCGCGCCGGCGCGCAGGCGGATCGAGGCCTCAAGGTCATAGGAGGGCGTGCCCGCCGGGTGGGTCGGGAAGCGCGGCGAGAAGCTGGAGATGTGCACATTCTCGCCTTGAGACATCAAGGCGAAGCGCGCCAGCGCGTTGGTGTTCTCGCCGCAGATCAAGGCGCCGATCCGACCCAGGCGGGTATCGACCACGCGCAGGCCGCTGCCGTCGCCCATGGCCCAAACCAGCTTCTCGAAGTGCGTAGGCATGAGCTTGCGGTGGCGGTTGAGGATGCTGCCGTCATCGCCGATCAGCACGTTCGTGTCCCACACGCAGCCCACGCTGTTGGGGGTGGCTTCGTTGATGCCTATCGACACGAAGATGCCATGCTTCTTGGCCGCGCGGCGGATGCGCGACATCTCCGGGCCGTCAATGGTGACGGCGGAGGCCGCGAATCTGGCGAAGAACTCGTGCGTGTCGACCGGGGCCCACACGCCGGCCCAGACCGGGAAGGCAGAAATGAAGGCTTCGGGAAACACGATCAGTTCTGCGCCGTTGCGCGCGGCTTCGGCGATCCATTCGCAGGCCTTGTCGGTGCAGGCGTCCTGATCGAAGAAGACGGATGAGATGTGGCAGGCAGCGGCCTTGAACGAAGGATAGTTTTTCATGAAATTCTTACTTTGGACAGGGGAAGGGAATGAGGTGTCATGCTTCGTCGCAGTGGTCCGGCCGTGTCAACGTGCGGCCGCGCGGACGAGGGACCGGTCAATGATCGGCTTGGCAATGAGCTGCTCGTAGACCGGTTGGCTCTTGAGGTTGCCTAGCGCGATCTGCGTTTCCATGGCCACGCGCAGGGCATCTGGCGAAATCGCGACCGAGGTGGCATAGACCTTCTCGTCGAGCATGCGCTTGACCGCCGCCTCGACCACCTGGGGCTCGACGGAGGGGAACTCCTTCTTGGCGATAGCCACGGTTTCCGAGGGATGCGTCTGCATGAATCGCATGGACTGCTCCAGCGCGGCGACGAAGCGCTCGGCGGTATCGGGGTCAACGGACTTGCGCGCGGAGATACCCGAGAGCAGGTAGGGGCCGTACTGCTGCGGGAAGCTATGGATGACCTTGAAGCCCCTGGCGACGGCCTGTTCGAGTGCGGGCTGGTAGAAGACGCCCACACTCGCCTGGCCCGCCAGCAGCGGTCCCAGCTCCGCACCAGCCTGTACCTGCTTGATGCTGATCTTCGTGGTGGCCGGGTCGATCTTGCTGTCACTGAGCAGCTTGTTCAATAGCGAGGTGCTGGCGATCGGCATCATGCCGGTGGAGACGGTCTGTCCTGCGAAGTCCGCTGGACCGCTGTACTTGAGATCGGGAGCTGCGGCGATCCAGACCGCGGCGCGGTTGACGATGCCCGCGACCACCTGCACGTCCGCACCCTTGGAGGCCGCGATTGCGGTCCATTCCGGCCCGTGCAGCGAGAAGTCGGCGCTGCCGGAAATGACAGCCGACAGCGCCGCATTCGGCGAACCCGCGGTCTGCTTCGTGACGACGAGGCCCTGCTTGTCGAACAGACCCTGGTCCATTGCCACGTACAGCGGCAGGAACATCACGGACTGGAACAGCTGGGAGATCACCACCTTCTTAGGGGCCTGCGCGGTGGCGGGAACGGCCAGGGCCAGCGCCATGGCGCAACCCAGGGCGACGCTAATTTGCTTGAGGGAGAGTTTCATGAGTGCACCTTGATGAAAAAAGGGACGGAGAGTGATCAGACGTTCAGGTTGCTGTGGTGCGTGTCTTCCTTCCACGGCAGCAGCTTGCGTTCCGCGTAGTCGACGACGAAGTAGAGGCTGAAGCCGATGACCATCAGCATGAATAGCCCCGCCCACACGGTGTTGAGGTCGTACAGGCCGGAGGCGGTGAAGATCATGTGACCCAGGCCGTGCTCGGAGGAGATGAACTCGCCGACCACGGCGCCCACCAGGCCGAAGCCGATGTTGATGTGGAAGGTCGCGATGATGGCCGGCAGCGAGGACGGAACGATCACCTTGAAGAAGATCTCCCGCTTGCCCGCGCCCAGAGTGACCAGCAGCGTCTGGAAGTCCAGGTCGGCATTCTTGGCCGCCTGGTAGGCTGCGATCAGCGCGACGATCGAGGTCAACGACACGGCCAGCGCCACCTTGGAGATCAGGCCGGTGCCGAACCACAGGATCACGATCGGGCCGAAGGCGATCTTCGGAATACTGTTGATGGCGATGATGAAGGGCTCGGTCAGCCGCGCGATGAAAGGCGAGTACCACAGCGCCAGCCCGAGCACCGAACCCATCACGGTCCCGATGGCGAAGCCCAAAATGGCTTCGAGCACGGTGTAGCCGCTGTCGGTCCAGAGCTGGCCGCTCGTGGCGCCGCGCAACAGGGACTTCCAGATCTCCGCGGGAGATCCGACCATGAAGGACGAGATCCAGCCCGCATCGACGCCCAATTGCCAGGCCCACAGGACGACGCTCGCGGCCAGGAGCTGCAGCAGCGAGCGTCCCCAGGGGTTGTCGAAGCGGTTGCGGACTTTGGTGTTTTTGCGGGGCGCGGCGGTGGCGGCGGGCGGCATTGTGCTGGTCATGACGTGGCTCATGGTGAGTTCCTGGATTGCTTGTGATCAGTGCTTGCGCGTCTGGATGTCCAGCTCCGCGCAAAGTTGGTGGAAGTAGCCCGAGAAGTTGGCGTGACTGCGCGCGCCGATGGGCGACTTCTCACCGATGTCGATGTCGTAGACCTGTTTGACGTGCGAGGGTTTGCCGGCCAGCACCACCACGCGCTTGGACAGGGCGACGGCCTCGTCGATGTCATGGGTGACCAGGATCACTGTCTTCTTGAAGGTATCGACCGCGTCGAGCAGCACGCCTTCCAGGTACAAGCGGGTCTGGTAGTCAAGCGCCGAGAAGGGCTCGTCCAGCAGCAGCACGTCAGGGTCAGAGATCAGCGTGCGGATGAGTGCCACGCGCTGGCGCATGCCACCCGACAGGGTCTTGGGGTACGCGTTCTCGAAGCCTGCGAGGCCGAAGGTGTTGAGGTACTCCATCGCGTTGGCGCGCGCCTCGCGCAACGGCAGCTTCTGCAACTCGGGCGCCAGCATCACGTTCTGAAGCACGGTGCGCCAGGGGAACAGCAGGTCGCGCTGCATCATGTAGCCGACCTTTCCGCGCAGACCGGTCACCTGTTGACCGCGGTAGGTGATTTCGCCCGTGTCGGGATCGGTCAGCCCGGCGATGATGTTGAAGACCGTGGTTTTGCCACAGCCGCTGGGGCCGATGATGCTGACGAAGTCCTGTTCGTTGACGTCGAAGGTCAGGCCGCCGAGCACGTCGACGGATCCGCCCTTGGTCTGGAAGGATTTCTTGATGCCCTTGAGGCTGAGAAGCTTGTTCATGGAGGGTCCCTTTCGTGGACGGAATGCGCCTTGGGCGACCGGGGATGTCGGATGGCGATGTCGTCATGATTGCGAAGACATGGCTTGATGAAAATTGAAAGAGATGAGCGTCCGAATTGAATTTCATTCAATCCCAAGGCGTGGAGTTGAAATTGCATCAATTTGGTGAGCCATAGATGCGCTATTTCGACCGCGTGATGGTGCCGTGAAAGGGCGACGCCAACGCACGGTGCCGCTTTGGGCGGTGAAGGGTGGTCGCGATGTACTGGCGCTGAGGCGACGCAGAGGCGACGCACAAAAAAGCGACCGACGAGCCGCTTTATTTGCACTATTCCGGTGCGTGCAAGGAGGTCAAAATAGGAGGTTTCGTTGACGCCTCAGAACCGTCCATTGACTTTGCAGCCGCACTACGGTACCGCGGAGTTCGTTGTCATGTTCGATCGGAACACACAGCATCAGCTCTGCGAAAAGCCAGCCGGTATCTCAGGACTGAGTTTCTCGGGAGGGTCGGGCCGCGAGAAGGCTCGCACCCAAGATCATGCGCCCTCCTCCATGCGCGAGTAGCTGACGGTTTCGTGTTGCCTAGTTTAGGTAATCGATGGTCCGCGCTGACGCCCTAGTTCCCACGACACGCGGATACCTCGCACCGTTGCAGCCAACTGTCGGCCCAACTGTGACTCAATCACAGGTCTCCACGGCACAAGGCTGAATCCCAGGCCGTCGTCGAGCATCGCAAAGCGACCACTGGCGAGTTGGACGCTGCGCCTATAGGTCCCGACTAAGCGCTGGCCATCAGATACAGGCCGATGCACCAGACCGGTTTCGACGGCAATGCCTTGGGCTGCCACTACGATTTCACGCGCGCGCAGTGTGGATAAAAGGTTGCGCGCCAAGATCACACGCTGACCGCGCCGCTCGGCCAGCCCCTGTTCGGCGAGGAAGTCGGCCCGCTGCCGTAGCGCGCCTTTTACCTGATTGCCGAAGCCCAAATCACCCAGTCCCTTGCCACCGCCGATCAACTGCAGGTCGAGCCACGTTGCCCCGATGACCCGAGCCTGCCGCTCGATGGACAGATGCGATTTCAACTCCACCGCCACACCACCGCCTAGGCGCCGCGCGTCATACTGGCGGCCCTGCTCTGCCAAGTCGCAGGGTACGTGCCAGACACCTCCGGCCACGCGCTCCACAATGCCGGCACGACGAAGGGCTTCTAGCCGGCGCACATGGGCGGCTACCGCCTCGCGCGGGTCGCGGTCAGGCGCACCCTGACCCTGCGCGACAGCCAAGTGATGATCAGTGCGATACACGCCATCAACGGCGAGCGCGGCGATATTGCGGTCGGTGGCGCGCACGTCGACGGAGCCCTTCACTTCCACCACCGCGCCGGCGGGATACTGCTCCAGTTCCGGCCGCGGCGGCAACGCGACGTAATACGCCTTGCCGTCGATTCCGTCGATGATTAGATAGCCCTTGTCGTAGAGTTCGTCGGTCAGCCCCTTGCCGACGACAACTCCCACGATAGCGCGGCCGTCCTCGCCGGGCTGGAACACGGCCAACTCGCGTTGCCGGCCGCTCATGGCGCGCTGCATGGTGCGGATGATGTCGTCACGCTCACCCATTGCCCGGAGCGTGGACTCGGCGTCAGCGTGGATGGCCCATGTGCCGGGCTTCTGTTCGCTCGCCAGGCCCATGCGCTGCAAGCGTTGCAGGCGTCCGATCAGCATTTGCCGTTGACGTTGCAGCCTGGGCTCAGCCAGCATCTCCGGCCGCACCAGACTGTCCACGGCCTCGCGCTGCAAGGTGCGATCCAGGCCCGTCCATCGGTCTTGATCGACTTCGCGCAACATCGCGCGCTGGATCTCCAGCTCGGTACGCGGCCCCAGCCATTCGGTCGCCAATTCCGATGCCCGGTGACGCATCCCCTCGCCGATGTAGTCGCGGGCGATGATGAGGTCCTTGCCGATGTCGTCCTTGCCGCGCAGGACTACGTGCGTGTGCGGGTTGTCGGTGTTCCAGTGATCGACCGCCACCCACTCCAGTCGCGTGCCGAGGTCGCCCTCCATCCTCGCCATCAAGTGCCGGGTATAGGAGCGCAGGTCGTCTAGCTGTTCGGCGTCTTCGGGCGAGACGATGAAGCGGAACTGGTGCCGATCCACAGCGCTGCCTTCCTTGAACGCATCAAGGTCGGCGGCATCGGCCATGGGGCCGTAAGCATTGCCCGGACCGCCATGGCGATCGACACCCTCGCGCTCGATGTAGCGCAGGTGCGTGGCGGTCGAGCGAGGCCCAGCCCGTGCCAGATTGACGAGGTTTGCCTTGATCGTCACACGCCGCGCATTCGCTCCCAACCCTTGGCCAGCGAAACGGGCTGCGGCATGCCCTCGCCCCAGGCGGGCACCCGGCTGCGAACCCGCTTTCGCCATGACCCTGCCCGCCTTCCCACCGGCCTGACCAGCATGGCTGGTCTGGCGCAGCACCTTGTTGATGAACGCGTCGCCGCGCTGCCGGGGCGCGCCAGGGCGAACTCGGAAACGGTCGTCGTCGCGACTACTCACCGTGCGGCTCCATCCAAGGGGAGCGCAGCCGGGCGTGCGAAGCACCAAGTTTCGCCAATGTTGGTGCGTCCTTGCGCACCTTCGCGGCACGCCGCACCTTTTGGCGTGTGCCGCGCCACCCCCACGTGCAGACTGGCCTTGCGCGGACCGAAGTGCCGCGACCTTTTATCTTGCCCTCCGTCTTTGCCGATCGCTGGCGCGACCGGCCCCGACGGTCGGGCCAGCGATCGTCTGCACGGACGAAGCGCGATGACCGCAGGCGGCGCGGCGCAGCGCGCGCATGCCGCCTGCACGTGGATCGGCAGCGCCGATGCACGGCGGACGGCACTCATCGCGCGCCCCATGCCCACATCGGCTGCGCGCGGCCGAGCACGGCCACCGCGTCGACGGGACCGAAATAACGGCTGTCGAACGACGCCGGATTCGTCGCGCTGAGCAGGAACAGCTCGCCGGCGCGCAGCGCGCGGCAATGCGACCACAACGGCAGGCCGCGGCCCTGGCCGTCGGCGCTGCGCCAGAGGGCCACCGGCACGTCATCGACGTAGACGGTGCGCCGGACCATGCACACCCGTTGCGGCGCCATCGCCCCGATGCGCTTGAGCAGCGGGATGCGCTCGGGCAGGTAGCCGCGCTGCGCAGCGAGCGCGGCGGCCTCGGCAGGCAGGCGGGCCAGCACGATGTCGCCAACGTTCAGCGCATCGCGCGATGGCTCGAACGGCTCGATGCGATACCAGCCGCGCGGCACGCTGTCGCTCGGGTTGTAGACCCAGCGGGCTGCTGGTACGTGCAGCGCCGGCGCTACGAGCGCAGCGATGCCGACGCCCGCGCACAGCGCGAGCAGGAGGCGAGGCGCGCGCGGGCTCACCGCAGTTCCTCCCCGCACAGCCAGGCCGCATGCCGCTCGGCGCCGTAGGCCGGCAGCGGCTGGCGTGCAGCGAGGCGGTTGCCGAGCGTGCGCCAGTACGCGGGCGCAGTCTGCGACGGGTCGATGCCGAGTGCTTCGATCGCGTCGATCCGCTGCAGCACGGCCTGCACTGCGTTTTCGCCTTCGGCGCGCAACAGCAGCTGCGCGCCGGGACGAACGCCGGCGATGCGCTGCATGCGCTCGCCCGGTGTGCAGGCCTGCAGCACCATGAGCTGCCAGCGCGTCGTGCCGTAGTCGTTGGACTCCCAGCGCACACGGCAGAAGACCGCGCCAGGCGCGAAGCTCGCGCAGCGCCGCCAGCGGTCCAAGCGCAGCTCGCGCAGCGGCCGACCGAAGCGCAGGTAGAGGTTGATGCGGCGCTCGACGTAGGCGAACGAGACGCGCGTGAGCGGCGGATCGCCCGGCTTGGCGGCCGGTGCCACCGATAGGTGCGGCGGCGGGTGCATCGACGTGTCCGAAGACACGTCCGATGGCACGAACGCCGACGAGGCATCGGCCGGTCGAATGGTCGATGGCGACGCGTTCATGGCCGTTGCTCCGAGAACTCGCGCTCCAACAGCGCGCGCAGCATGTCGGCTACCGTGATGCCGCACGTGAACGCCGCGACCTTGATGCGACCTCGCAGCGCAGGCGTCACGTCCAGCGTCAGGCGCGCCGTGTAGACCTCGCCACGCACCAGCGCTGCGAGGTCGTCGCCGTTGCGCACCCAGACCTCTGCCTGCGGATCGGCCGGTGGACGGGCGCCGATGGGCACACGCTTGCCGTTCTTCATGGCGAGCCACTCCGCAGCACTTCGGCGGCCAGCGCCGCGATCTCGCGCGCTGCTAGACCGTCCTCGTCCAGTTCGCGCACGAGCCGTCCAGCGGCCACGCTGTCCGCGAAGGCGATGCGCTGGCGTACCTCGGACGACAGCGCCGGCAACGGCTGGTCGGCCAGCGCGCCGCGCGCTTCTCGGCCGATCACCGTCGTGCTGACACGCCGGTTGATGACGAAGACCGCGCGCAGCGCAGGCCGGAATACCTGCGCCTCGCGGATCAATGCGACCATCTCCGCGCTGGCCCAGACATCGTAGGGGCTGGGCTGTACGGGAATCAGCACGAGGTCGGCGGCGAGCAACGCGGAGCGCGCGAGCGCCGCGATGCGCGGCGGCCCATCGATGACGACATGATCGGCGCGGCGCGCGAGTTCGGGCGCCTCCTGGTGCAGCGTCTCGCGCGCCAGGCCGACGGCGCCGAACAGGCGCGGCAGGCCGCTCTGGCTGCGCCGCTGCGTCCAATCCAGTGTCGAGCCCTGCGGGTCGGCATCGAGCAGCAGCACGTTCTTGCCATGCAAGGCCAATTCGCCCGCAAGGTGCGTGGCGAGCGTCGTCTTGCCGACGCCGCCTTTCTGGTTGAGCAGCGCGATGATCATGGCGCGCTCCCGGCAGACCTGTCTTCTGCGTTCCTCTTGGCGAGCCTCGCGTTTTCCTTCGCGCCGTGCGTGCCGGATGCGTGCCGTGCGCCGCCGCGGCTTATCCACAGCGCGCCGCCCTCTCCTATCGTTAGGTTTTTATGAAATACGTTAGGGATTAAGTTACGGCGTGCGCAAGCTACTGTTGCGCATGGGTTTTCTGGCAATCGGCACGCCTGATAGCACGAGCGCTGCACGCCCGATAGCACGAGTGCAGGCACGCCTGATAGCACGAGCCCGTTCACCGACTGTCCACAGGCCACGCACCGTCGCCGAAGCTGCCGCCGGGGCGCAGGGGTGCCGTGGACGGCACGGGACGGAAGGCCAGCACTTCCGGGCCACGCCGCGAGCGCAGGATCGCAAGCGCATAGCCCGGCAGGGGCTGGCGCGCGACGATGCGCCGCAGGTCGCAGGCGAAGTCCGCGAAGCGGGCCAGACTGCCGGACTTGCGGTGCAGGTGCATGAAGTCGAAGCGCCAGCCCTCCTGCTGCCAGCCCGCGTGCTTGCGCACCAGGCGATACAGCCAGCGCTCGATGCCGCCAGTGAGGCGGAAGTAGTTCGCGTCGATAGTGAGCACCAGGTTGTCGTCCATCACGCCCGCGTAGAACCAGTCGGGCAGGATCAGCTCCACGCCCAGCGGCCGCCCCTGCCCGTCGGCGCGCTCCTTCCACTCGTTGATCCACGAGAAGCGGTGCAGGCGCCGCGCGTTGGGCTGGCGGATGGAGGTGGCAACACTGGTGGACTGCAGGCGGTCGAGCGCAGCCTTCAGGCGCTGGTAGTCGCGCAGCGACGTACCGCGACCCACGAAGCGGAGGATCTCGTGCGGCGTCGCGGCCATCAGCCGCGAGCTGCGCAGGCCTGCGTCGCGGGCCTCGACGATCTGGCTGGCGGCCCAGATCAGGATGTCGGCATCCCAGATCGTCGCGATGCCGTGCTCGGCCGTGCCCTCCACACGTACCGCCACCAGCCCCGCGCGGAAGTCGATCGGCACCGTGCGCCGGCTCTTGGCCAGCGAGAAGAACGGATAGGCCATCAGGTCCTGCACGTCGCGCGCGGGCATCTCGCCCGGCATGGCATGGAACAGTTCGAGCTGCTCGCGCTGCGGATCGCGCCCGACTGCCATTGGCTGCGGTTTCCATGCGTTCAACGCCCGCCGTCGCGGCGGGCGGCGCGGGATTCCATACGATGTTGCGCGTACTCGGGATCACAGGTCGCCTCAAAGCTGCGCGCATCGGCCCAGGCATCGAGGTCTGCCATCGCGTACATCACGCGCCGGCCGAACTTGCGAAACCGCGGGCCGCCCCCGATGACGCGGTGTTTTTCCAGCGTGCGCGGCGACAGCCGCAGCAACGCGGCGGCCTCGTCGTTGGTGAGGTAGCGCGGCTGCGCTGAGGCGGTCGCGGCGGTTGCGTTGGGCGACGCCGGCTGTGGCGTCGATGAAGGTGCGGCCTGCGGCCGCAACGAAACGGGTCTCATGGAATGGGCCTCCGTCGGTGCTGGTCGCCGACGGGCCAAGCGCCGCCGGATGGAGGCAGTCTCAGGAAAGCCCAGCGTCCTGAGGACGGACGTTCGAGCGTCAGCCCGAACGTCCGTCCCCGGCCGCCTCGGATTGGAGTAAGCGCCAGTAGCCGCCATCCACGAAGGCTTGGCCGCGACGAGCGAGCCGCCGCACCTGGGCGCGCATTTCGCCCAGATCGTGCCAGCGCTCGGCCACCACAGCAGCGCCGAACAGCGCCTGCGCGATCTCGCGCTGCGTGGCGCCGGCGGCAAGGCCATCCAGCGTCTGCAGGCTGCGCATGTGCAGCAGCGCGATGCGGTCGGGCCGCCCATGCGCGTGTGCATGGGCACCCGGCAACGCGACCTCGCGGCCGTCGTAGCCGTCAAAGCGCTCCATCGTGACGGTCGCAGCGCGCCAACGCTCGCGCAGCCGAGCGCCGGCCGCCAGGCCGTAAGCGTAGGCCATGCCGTGCTCGAGCGCAGGCGAGACCGCCGCGCGCAGCGCGCCCTCCGGGCGGTACGCGGTCAGCAGCAGGCGCTGGCCATCATGCGCGAGTTGCTTGCGACCCGGCATGCGCCACAGCGCGAAGACCGGCGCATCAGGTGCAGCGGCCGCGTCAGGGTGCAGCTGCGGAAGACCGTCCGGATCGGGCAGCCAAGCAGGCTGCGCCTGGCGCGCATCGCGCGCGGGGTCTTCGAGCAGGCGCAGGCCCCATCGCGCCGCTTGGCCGGCTTCGTCATCGCTGCCGCCCGCGAGCAGGCCGTAATTGGCGCGGTAGTCCGGATTGCGCCGCAGGTATTCCCAGGCCAGTGCCGGCCCGTCCAGCATCAGGACGTAGAGATATGCGGCCGACGGATGCCATTCTTTCGCGCGTGCGCCCATGACGAAACCTCCTTGCTTGCAGGTGGCGCCACGGGCAGCGGTCCGGCGATGCCACAACGGCTTCGCGGGAAAGGTCCATCAATACGGCAGTGTCGTTGCCTCGATGTTAGATGTTGGAGAGGGATGGCAGGCGATGCCGCGTGCGGCCGCCCTTGCGCCGCTGCATCAATGATACGGGGAGCAGACCTGTAGCGGCCGGCGGCCATGCAGACGCTGGGGCCGCCAGCTTCAATCGTTGATCGAGCCGTCGGCCTCGGCGCGGCGCACGTATTCGGACAGCGGACGCTGCGGCACGAAATGCGTGTCGCGCAGCACCGGCAGGTTGCGCGGCCCGCGGATGCTCTGCAGGTCGGACAGGCGCACGTGGTCCAGCCGCGGCGCTCCCATCCCGAGGTCGCACAGGCCGTAGGCCGTGTCCTCGTCGCGCGGATCGAGCTGCACCAGCAGCCAGGTGGCATGCGCATCAGGCGTGAACAGCTTGACCACCGGCCAGGGATCGGCCTGCGTTCCGCAGGCCGCTGCGTTGGCGTTGTCGAGCAGCTGGCGGCGCTGCTCCTCGGTGACAAGCGCGGTCACCGACACCCTCTCCGGGCGGAACGCGCGCCCGGAAGCGGCGCAACGGCGGCTGGTCGCTGCGTGCGTGCAGCCGTTGCCGGACGGGGTCTGGTCGGAACCATCATGTGCTGGATTCAAGGGGCAGCATAAAGCGGGCCAGCGGGATTGCAAGAGGGCCAACCCGCGAAAATGAGCCCTATAGATTGTAGCCCTATAGGTGTCCATGCGATGTCATCTTGGACTTGTCCCAAGTCCATTGATGATTCCGAAGAACTCATTTCCAACTGCTCTCCGATCCCTCCGAAAGTCCCGCGGCCTGAGCCAGGAAGCATTTTCGGACGTATCGAGCCGCACGTACATGAGTTCGCTCGAACGAGGCCTCAAGAACCCGACGCTCAGCAAGGTGGACGAACTGTGCGAGGTTATGCAGGTGCATCCGCTGACCTTGCTGGCCTTGGCCTATGGGCTCGACGCCAAAGGCGCGGACAAACTGCTCACGCGCGTGCAGCGCGAGCTTGCCGCCGTGCAGGACGGCCAGGACGCCTGATCCAAGCCAAGGCGGGCACCGCCAACGGCGGCGCCCGCAGCGCCTGCTAAGTCACGATCCGCCCAGCCAAGCGCGCTTCGCGCGCGTAGGCACTCAGCCGCTTGTCGGCACGGAAGTACAGGTCGCGCTCGACCGGCAGCCCCAGCCGGCCACGCACCGCCGCCAGCTCGGCCAAGCTCAGCCGGCCCAGCTCCGGGCAGCCCAGGCCCAAGTCGCACAGGCCGAACGCATGGTCTGGCTCGTCGGGGTCGATCTCGGTCAAGAGCCAGGTGGCGCCGGCATCCGGCGTGAACAACTTGATCACCGGAGCCGGGTCGAAGCCCTCCTCTTCGAGGGATTGCCGGCCGTTGGCCAGCAGCACGGTGCGTTGGTCGTCGGTGATTAGTGCGGTCATGGTCTTCTCCTTGGAAGGAATGCCGGGCGGGATTGCCCGGGACCGCGGAGAAGCACGGCGCAGCGCAGCCGTCAGGGTTCAGCAGACGGCCGCAGGCCGCCAGCGTGCGCAGCACGCGCAGACCTTGACGGCGAGACCGGCGTGATACGGTGGGCGGACCTGCAAGCCAGCCCTATCGCGGCCCCCGCCCCGCCCTGGCGTTTCTCGCGCGCAGCGCGAGCGCGTCAGCGATGGAAGCCGAAGGGGCGAGACGCCCGCAGCGCAGCGAGGTCGACTCGATGCGCAGCACGATAGCGCGACCCGGCCCCGCCGGGGGACGCCCGGCTTTGCGGTTCCGCACAGAAGCTCGAAGGCTCGAAGCCACATCCGTTGAAAGACACGAAGGCTCGAATTCGCCTTCTCACGAAGTCACGCACGCACAAAGACAGCTTTGCGCCTCGCATCGCATGCGCAGAACCACAAATGAACGAAGGCGGCTTCCCGCACAACATCGAAGCCACGAAGCCGCTTTTACGGAAAGCCGCCGAGACGATGGCGTCGCGGCTGAAGGCCCTGCGCTGGCAGACATGCCAACGCCCCGCCAGTGGGCGGGGCGCCGGGGGTGGACGCCGGTCAGTCGCCCTTGCTGCGCGACCAGATCAGGTTGTGCGTACCGTCCTCGGCCTCGACCAGGCGGGCGTAGATGGTCGCCGGAAACGACGGGTCATCGAGCGTCACCGACAGGTAGGGCCGGTCCGCCTTGCTGATCTTCTTCCACGCCGCGCCGATCTCGAAGTTGCCGGCGACGATGCGGTAGTCGGGAGCGTGCTCGCTCTCCTTGTCGTTCGGGACCAGCTTGACCTTGACGTTGAGCGTCAGGGTGCGGACGGTGCCGGTGAAGCCGTTGTTCTGTGCGGTGAAGGTGCCGATGTTGGCCATGATGAAACTCCTTACGGTGGTTGACTGGTCGCGCCCATCGCGGCCTTGTCGGTGATCCGAAGGGCGAGGCACGGGCGGGCTGCACCCCGCAGTGCAGCGCAGCGGAGCGAAGGGGCCGCAACAGCGTGGAGGACCGGGAGTGCCCGAAGAAATTTGTCCCGCGAGGAAGCCGCCGAACGCAGTGACAAAGGCGGGGAAATTTGTTCGGGCCGGACGGTTGCTGCCATGAAGCCCGAGGCGCAGCCGGTGCATCGCCAGGATTCACGACAAGCCAAGGCCGCCCTGGGCGCGACTGCCACCGCAAGGGGTCATGGCCGACGCACCGCCCCCACGAACACCACCGGCACCGCCTGGACCCTGTCGCCGTCAAGGTCGGCCCCGTCGACGCGAGCGAGCCGCTCCCGAGCATCGGCGCCGGCAGATTCGGCGGGGGGTGGAAAGGCAAGGCGGACCGGCCCGGCGCGAGAACCACGCCTCGGCATCATCGAACGCCGCAGGTGTTGGGACGGGGATTGCCGCACCCCTCTCTGGGCGCGCAGCGCACTGCACGCAACGCACCGCGACCTACGCCAGCCGGCAGGGGTCATGGGCTCAGTTCACGCATCGCGGTGACCTTGGCCGTGATGCGCGACTCGATGTTCTGGCGCGAAGTCGCCACGAGCGTGACGACGGCTTCGCAGACAACTTCATGCGCATCCTGCGCATGCACGCGAAAGGTGACGCTGCGGTCGCCCAGGCGTTCGACCCATCCGCGCAGCCGCAACGGTGAGCCCGGAGGGATCGGCCCCAGGTGGTCGATGCGGATGGAACGACCGACTACCACTTCCAGATCGACGTCCGTCAGCCGCTGCACCTCGCGGATGCACACGGACTCGATGACCGCGACCAGGTAGCCGGTGGCCAGACATTCGATCAGTTGCTCTGCGTAGTCCCTGCCGTGAGGCAGGCGCGAGAAAAGAGACCGTGCCGTCTGGTCGGCCGGGACGATATAGGACTCTTCGAAGAAGATCCCACTGACAGCTTGATGGTTCATGAGCGCGGTGACCGTGAGAGTGGCGAGTGCCCCATGGATGCTCGTTCGCGCGGGCGCAGTTGCACACTCGCTCCGGCGTGCCCTGGCGAACTGCGGCGGGTCTGGATGTGAAAACGCGCGCGGCACACCTGCCGCGCGCGTCGCGCTGTCGGAAAAAGCCCCGGCCCGCAGGCCGGGGCATGCCGTGTCAGACGGCCTCGGCCAATGCCTGCGCCTCTTCGGCACTCTCTTCATCGGCCACATCCGCAGGCTCTTGTGCTTCGTCCTGCGTTGCAGCGGCTTCCGTCACGGCCTCTGACGCACGGAACATCGCAGGCAGCCAGCCGCTGCCTGCGGCCAGGCGCTCGGCCTCGGCGGCGATCTGCGCCTTCTTGAGCTTGGCGAGCCGGTGCACTTCGCCAGGGGCGAACACCTGCACCGCTTCCAGCGCCTTGGCCTTGGACACGTGCTCGAAGTAGCCCGCAGCGGTCGGCGTCCACCACTGGCCCATGTCCAGACCCACTGCTTGCGCCAGCAGCGCGGCGGGCCGGTCGCCTTCGCGCGACGTGATCGCGCTGACGGTGAAACCCACGCACACCGCCAGCAGAGACAGCAGTTCGGATTGCGGCATCGCCAGCAACTCGGCGAACAGCGCCTCCGAGTCCTCGGGCAGGCGCTGGCCCCAGGCCTCCCGCACCTTGCGCATGCCCACGGCGGCCGGAGCCTCGGCCACGTCCGGCGCGTGCTGCTCCAGCCGGTCCTGCGGGTCGGCACTGATGTTCAGCGGCGAGCCGTGGTAACCGTCCAGCACGATGCGCTGCGCGAGCCGGTGCACCACGGCCACCAGCGCGACGTGCGGATGGCGTGCCACCTCGGCCTGCAAGGCGGCGGTGCGGTGCGCCGACAGGCGGCGTGCCAGCTTCTCGGAGATCGTCAGCGCGGGCGGCTCGTCTTCGCGCCGCTCCTGCGCGTCCACATCGCGTGCGTCGTCCTCGGCCTGCGGGGCCTCCGCGCCGCGCTGCTGCGCGCGCAATGCCTTGGCCTCGTCCTCACGCAGCAGGCCGCGATGCACCACCACCGCACCTTCGGAATCGAGCGACACTACGGCCCCGGCCATCGGCACCACGCCCACGGGATAGACCAGCAGCTTGCGCTCGATGGCGTCCAGGTCGTTGCCGATCACATCCATCGCGTCCTGCAGGGCCTGCGCCTCGTCGTCGCTGATGGCCTCGTTATCGTCGTCCAGCCGCTCCTGCAGCTTGGCCTGCTCGGCTTCGAGCTTGGCGATGCGCTTGGCCTCGGCCTTGCCCGGTTCGCGGCGCGCCGCTCGCACGCGCTGGAAGCGGTGCAGGTCGGCGTAGGTGGCGCGCGGGGCCACGTCCACCCAGCCCCAGCCCTCGGCGCGCACCTCGTCGGCCACCGCCGCGAGCTTGTCGCGGGCCAGCGTGTCCAGCAGCGCAGCATCGGCAAGGAAAACCCCGCTGTGCTCGTCGGCGAACAGGTCGCGGCGCACGCCGCCGCCTGCCTGCGCGTAGGCATCCAGCCCGACGAAGCGCGCCACCGGGTCACCGCCCGCATCGATTTCCTCGCGGGTCAGGTGATCGCGCAGCGCATGGGGGCTGCGCTGCCACTGCGGCGAGTCGTAGAACGCGGCTTCCTGCGCCGCGTGATCGTCGGTGATGGAGAGCGCCATCAACTGCTCAAGCGTCACCGCATCGGCCCGATAGTCCGCCAGCAACCGGCGCGAGACGTTGGCGAGCTTGAGGCGGCGCTGCACCACCAGCGGGGTAACGCCGAAGTCGGCCGCGATGTCTTCGATGGGACGGCCTTCCTTGACCAGCGCGGCGAACGCCTCGAACTGGTCGGCCGGGTGCATCTGCTCGCGCAGCAGGTTCTCGGCAAGGCTGACGGTGCGGGCCGACGCGTCAGCCACCAGCAGGCACGGTACTTCGTGATCGGCAGCGATGCGCTTCCTCTTCGCCAACAGCTTCAAGGCGGTCAAGCGGCGGTCGCCGGCCACCACTTCGTAGTGCTCGCCGTCAGGCGCGACGATGACGATGAGGTTTTGCAGCAGGCCCAGGCGGGAAATGCTCGCGGCCAGTTCCGGGATGGATAGGCGCGGGGTCGTGCGCGCGTTGCGCTTGGAGCGGCGCGGCAGCAGCCGCGAGAGCGGGACCAAGATCAGGTTCCGGGTCGGGTCGGCCACTTCGAGCGCGACGGCGACGGCGCCAGCGATGGCAGTGGTTTCGTGAAGGGTAGCGGTATTCATGATGAAACTCCTATCAAGTGAGGAAACGGACAAGCCAACGGGAGGAAGAAACGGAAGGGCCGTGTTGGCATGAAACCCCTCCGCGTGGGGTTCAGGCCTTGAGGCGCTGCATGCCATCGGCAAGCAGCCACAGCGCGCGGTTCAGGCGCACGTTCTGGTCGATGCCCCGCACGGGCCGGGTGTGTTGGCGGCGGCCGTTGGCCGTGCGCGCAGGCAGGCCGCCCTGGGTCAGGTTCTCCTGCGTGCGGTTGAACACGCTCCACAGGTCGGGGCGATCGTCATCGAAGCGGCGCGGGGCCAGCACCTGCGCCTCAGTAATCGGCGCGGGCTTGTCGGGGTCGTCGTACTTGAGAGCCAGCGCGGCACGCGCAAAGACTTCGGCCTCGCCGCCGTCCAGCGTGATGGCCCGCATGGCATCGCGCGATGCCTGCGCCTGCCCGAAGCCTTCCAGCACCTCGTAAGCGCCCTCGATCACGTGGTCCGCCACGTCGCCCTTGTGCGGCACGCGCACGTCCGCCACGGTGTCGCCGCACACGAGGCCGTTCATGCAGACGAAGCGGAGCATCCCGGCCAGCATCTGGTAGCTGCTGGTGCCGTCGTGCGAGTTCAGCAGAATGATTTCGTTGGCCTCGCGGCCGTTGATCTGGCTGGCGTGGCGCAGCCGCAGCATGTGCTTGGTGAAGTCGCGCCGCCCCTCCTGGCGCACGCGGGACTGGCACACCATGAAGGGCTGGAAGCCTTCGCCGCGCAGCTTGTGCAGCACCGTGGCGGTGGGGATGTAGCTGTAGCGGTGCGAGCGGCTGCCGTGCGGAGCCTGCGCGAAGATGGACGGGGCCACCGTCCTGATCTGGTCATCCGACAAGGGATGTTCCGAACGCAGCACCGGCGAACGCGGTGCGAAACGGGATGCGAGTTGCATGTCTTTCTCCAATGAAGTTGGCTGTTGAAAAGCCTCACCGGATTCCTAGATTCAGAGCCCTCTTCGGGCTTCCGGTGGGTCGGCGCGAAGTCCCAGGTCGGCCTCGTTGCCACCGTCTTTCCTGAGTTCATCGCCCGCGACGAAAGGGAGCCCGCGGCCGAGTGCCGTCAAGGAAACAAGCGCCGGGTGTGGGGCGGCCCGCAGCGCAGCGAGGACACGGCCCGGCGCGCCTTGACGGCACTCGGCCGCGGGCTACAGTCGCGGACAAGGTGATGGGCTCAGGAAAGACGGCGACTGCGGCAACGGCCGCTCTCGGCGCCGGCACCACGCAAGCGAAGCGCGCAGCGCCGCTAGGCGCGAAGGCCGATCAGGCGCAGCCTGGTCGGCGGTCTTGCAGGGGCGCCAAGCCCAGCGCGGCGGGGATGGGCCGCATGGCCGATCCCCTGGAGGCAAGCGCAGCGCGCAGGCCCGCCAGCGCCGAAGCCTTCGACACAGACGCAGCAAAGAAAAAGCGCCGCGTCCGCAGCAAGCGGACGCGGCGCGTGACGCCTCAGTGCGCAATCAGCTCGCCGCCGGCGGCACCATTGCCTGCAGTTGCTCGATGACGCCCGGCTCGACGAAGACGCAAGGCTGATTCGCCTCGATCGGCACGTTGAACAGCTGCGTGAACACGGGGCGCTTGATGTGCACCAACCGGCCGGTGCGATAGGCCTGCTCGGGCTTCAGGCGGCCACCGGGCGAACCGCTGCGCTGCGGATCGCATTCGACTAACGCAATGAAGCCGTCATCGGCCAGCTTCTGGTGGTCGGCGCACAGGCCCCAGCCTGTCGTCGTGTGACGCTCCATGCTCGCGCGCAGGCGCTTGTCCAGCAGGATGGCGCCGGTGTCGAAAGCCACGCCACAGACCAGGCAGACGTGTTGCTCCATCGAAACATGCGATTTGTCGTTCATGACGATCTCCGGTTACTCGGGCGGAATTGCCCGAAACCGTCGCCAGCACGGCGCAGCGCAAGCGGTCAGGGGTCGCAGACGGCCATGGGCCGCAAGCGCCATCGGCGCGCAGCCCTTGACGGCGAGAACGCCGTGATACGGTGAAGGGAACAGCAAGACCGCTCACCGCCCTCCAACGAAGACAAGGACTGGCAAGCGCAGCGCGCAGGCCCTCAAGGGCCGGAGGCGTCAGGGATCAAAGCCGGATGGCCGTGATTCGGCACGAAGCACGGGGCGCAGTCCGCGAGCCCGACGGCGGTACGCCGGGACGCATAATTTGGAATCGGCACGGTTGCCATACCGTCCTCTGCCAATGCAAGGCCGCGCCGAATTTGACACTGAGAAGTGATGAACGAACACACCGCAAAGATATTCTGGTCCTGGCAAAGCGACTATTCACCCAAGACCTGCCGTCATTTCATCCGCGGTGCTTTGGTCGAAGCAATCACCCAGGTTGCCAACGAGATCGGTATCGATGATGCGGATCGGCCTGAGATTGACCACGACACCAAGGGTGAACGTGGCATGGCCGACATCGCCGCCACGATCCTCAACAAGATTGCGGATGCGGCAGTGTTCGTCGCCGACCTCACCCCCATCGCACAGTCTCCAGACGGAAAGTGGCTCCCGAACCCCAACGTGATGATCGAACTCGGATGGGCAATGCATCGGCCCGGGTGGGAGCGTGTCATTGGAATCCTGAACATGGCCGGTGGCGCGAAGGTGGAGGATCTTCCCTTCGATATTCGTCAACGGCGTGTCATCACGTTCGTGCTGAGCGAAACCGCCGACAAGCAAACCCACGCGGCGGTGCGATCAAAGCTCGTCAAGGAACTCAAGGAAGCGCTGCGGACCAATCTTGAGGAGCGAGCCGATGATCTCGCGGTCACAGCCAAGATTGCTGGCGCTGATCCGAAAGCAGACAACTACTCCATCTGGGCTTCGGCCGGCGACACGCTCACGCACAACGACGCCTTTGGAGGAGCAAGACGCGAGACGGTCGCGATGCCCGATGTGCCACGCGCCTTCATGCGGATCATCCCTGCCGGTTGGAAGAATGGCGCACCGTCGGTTTCGGACATCGCCAAGTTGAACCAATCCGAGAGCGTCGATGCGCCGGGCGACAGCGGAAGCAGCGGCAACTACGGGGCGACGGAAGAGGGATACGTTCGTTATTGGGTCACTGGCCAGCGTGAGCCGGGCGAGGCGTCGTCCACCAACATGACCATGTTCTTCACGGATACCGGTGAGTTCTGGATGTTGCATGGTAGTGTGATCGCCCCGCGCCAAGGTCAACTCTTGCTCAGGGACCACCCGATGCTCGGGCAGTGGTCACAGTTGCTGCGCAAGGCGATGGCGGTGATGGACCGTTTCCAGGCGCTAAAGACGCGCCGGGTCGAGGCGGGACTCTTCGGCGTCAAGGATCTTCAGTGGTTCTCTGAATGGCAAAGCCATCGGACGCCGTCCAGGCGAAACGACACCCGCGAAGTCAGGCAGAGCCAAGACTGGAGTCCGGAAGCGCAGCTGACTTTTCTCACCGACGCCTACAACCGCGTCAGGGATCTGTTCGCGCTGGAGCGAAGCACGGAGGCCGAGGTGACCCGGATATTGATGCATTTCGATCCGGAGCGATTTCGCGCAAGAGACTAGACAGGCAGCGCGGCGACGAGGCCGCCGTCAAAACGAGACCGTCCAAGCCTATGGCGAAGCTACCGCCGCTCTCTGCGTGCCATCCAGTTTGCGATGAATCAATGAGACCAGCGTCAGGATGTCGAGTGCATCCTGTTCAGACATGGGCCAATTCGTCTTGGGCGCATGCGCCAACGGATTGCGAACAGCACCAAACAGTCCGATCAACAGATTTGCGAAGCCCCTCTGTTCGCTCTTCTCGGAGTCGGTGGTCAGCGGCCCTAGGACCAGGATGGGCTGCTGGCCCGCGAACACCTTGTTCACCAGGTCGGCGCCGTCTCCTGTCAAACCCGACAGCGTGCGGATCCGCTCCGCCACACCTTTGGTCGCCTCGAAGACCGCGTGGAAGTAGTTTTCGTCCAGCAACTCGGCGCGGCAGTAGTTCAAGACCTCCACATGGACGACGCGGCTCTCCAACGCAGCCTTGAGACGGCCCGCGCGAGCGCGGGCCGCGTCCAGCGTCGTCGCCTTGTCGGCATACCCCACCCTGCCGTCATCGCGCACACAGAACCCAGAGAACGCGAGCACCACGTTGAGTTCATCGCGTCGCCAGGCAAACGTCCTGGGCTCGCGCGCGTAGTTCACCGGATCCATCGCGCGGTTGATGAACATGATGAGGTGGTTGCCGATCTGATGCTTGTTCTGCGCCTCGGCGAGCGCGTTGAACAGCCGCTTCCACTTCGTCATGCCGGGCGACGGATCGGCCACCTCGATCTCTTGCAGCAGGCGCTCGATCTGCGTGCCGCTCAGGCCGCGCTCGGTGTCGGCGAGAACGCGGCAGGCGGCCTCGAGGTGCTGCGAACTGAAAGGAGCGATCCGCGCGGCCATTACCGAAGGGCGACATCGAACGGCGCATGCACCGAACGAAACGCGGTGAGGAGGCGGTCGCGGGCATCATCCAGTTCATCGGCGACACCCTGAGTGAGCATGTACGTGGGGCAATCAGGCTGGCCGCATTGGCAGTGCCGAATCCCGCCCTCCCGAAGGCGAGCAACGAAGATGCGACGCAACTCGTCCACTTGGCGAAGAACCTGAGTCAGCACCTTGCGCACGCGCTGGTCCCTGATGTGATGAATCGAAGGAATGCGCCTGATTTCGGTGCCTTCGCGTGTTCGCCACACGCCGGTGTTGAGCGCCCCGATGGTGTCCTCGATGGCTTGCTGGAAAGCCGGGAGCGAACTTTCCTGGTGGAATGGCGTGCGGAAGGCCGGCCGGTCGAACACGGCGGCCATCAGCCCCAGCGCATCGGCGTCGGACAAGTCCGGAAAGTCGTCGACGAACTTGCGGATCTCCACTTCGGCGTCGGGGAACTCGACGCCTCGCACGAAGCGGTGCAACAGGTACTCGGCACGAAGCCGAAGGTTTTCCTCGAACTCAACGCCCGACCATATCGTCACGTGCTTCACGCCGAGCACGGCCGCTGCTTCTCCGATCCGTGTTCTGCTCGCGTCGGAGACAGCACCGCGGCAGACGAACTTGAATGCATCGGGCTTGCCACCGACAGCCGCGGCAGCCTTCTCCATGTCGGTGCGGGCTTTCGCCAGCGTCAGCGTTCCACGGTTGGCGCACTGGATGATCGTCCTGCGTGCGGGCCGATCGTCAGAGTCCTCGATGCCGGAGATGTCCCTCCCCTGATCGCCGCCCGACTGGCCATGCCAGATCAGGTCATGCCAGCCAGCACGAACGTGGTACGCAAGGACAAGGCGTTCGAACTGGACGCCACTGTAGTCCTCGAAGTGAATTGGATGGACGGTGCTGGCCATGAGAAGGGATTATGCGGGCCTGATTTCGTCCAGCAGTTCGGGGCGGCGTCCAGCATGTTGAGCAGCTTGACCAGCGCCAGAGTCGCTGGCCGCCGGTGCCTGCTATTCCTGCCAGTGCGGTCCGGCCCGGTTGTCCGCAGCGGCAGGCAACACCAGGAAGATGTCGCCCAGTGGCCTGGGACGACTCTTGTTGATTGCACACCACTGCGTGGTCTCGTCAAAAGCCCAGCACTCGTCGGGCGGGCTCTCCGGGACGAAATAGTGGCAGTAGACGTAGTCCAACTGCTTGCCTGCCGGATTGAACTGGCGCGCGGTTGCCATGATCTTCTCGTAGCGAAGCCGCTCCACACGGTCCCCTTCGACTGCTTCGAAGCCGATGTGCACGATGCTCGGCCGTCCATCGGGCAGTTGCGCTGTGGCTTCGGACAACTTCTTGCGAATGTCGCGCGCCTTGGCACCGATGGCGGCCTCGGCCAGACTCTCCCAATGCAGCACCACCGCCAAGTCGCAGGCGTCCACGTAGCGGGGGTTGTCGCCCGGCTTGGTTCTCAGCATCGTTCGATAGTTGGCATGGCGCAGATAGCGCCCCGTCAGGAGTTCCAGGATTCGCATGCTGCTGCCCAGCACGAGGTCCGTCGCCAGCACCTGCTGCAGAGGGCGCAGGTCCAGCCGCAAGATCTCGCCCGAACCGATGTCATCGTCCCACGCCATGGGCGACTGGCCGGAGGCGAGCCAGCGATGTACCTTGGCGGATAGGTAGTCGGTAGGGACGGCAGCAAGCTCGACGCGGAAGCTCACGCGGCACAGCGTGTTCCTCTCGATGTTGGCAAGATGCCCGCCGCATCCGTCCCACAGCCGGCCGAGCTGCAGGCGTTCCCGCTCGCCGTACTCGCCAACCTCCATGCGCTTGCACTCAACCGCCCAGGTTTGGCCGTTCAGGATGACATCCATGTCATGCGTCTGAGCCTTGCCAGGCTGTTCCTCGACGAAGGCGACTTGAGCACCCGCGCGCCGATAGCACGCCGCGACCAAGAGCTCAAACAGGCTTCCATTGGGTTGTGCACGGTCCTCGGCGACCATGCGGCGAACCCGCGACTCAATACCCCCAACCTGCAGCAGAAGGTCAAGGTCACGTCCGATGGCCTCGAGCACGGGGACGACGCGTGAGCCAAAGACGTAGTCATAGTTGCCGATGTGGTCCAGCAAGGCGTCGGCGAGGAACAGGTACCAGCCGAAGCTGTCGCGTTTGTCGAAGAAGCGCCCATCGCTCGATTCGTCCTTGCGGCCCATCGCGGAGAGGTAGAGACGGCGGGCTGCGCGCTCGCGCCGCTGTTTCCATTCCTCGGGAGGAATGAAGCTTTTGAACCAGTCCACGGCGCGGCGCAGCACGGGGTTGTCGGGCCAGAAATCCGGACGGGTTGCCGGCGGATCGAAGAAATCGGGCGGGAACTCCAGATCATCGGGCGTGTTCATGGTTCTTGGATTCTGGTGGGCATGTGATAGCGACAGCTACACCTCTTTGCGCTCTACACAAACGTGCAGTGTAGGCATCGACTTCCGTGGCAGCCTTCTGTCAGGACAAGCCACGGAATGCCACGGGGTTCGCGCCGGACGCGAAAGCGCGAATGTCCGGCACGCGCTGACACAGCCATCGGCTTCGTGAAGCCACCGCGGTCGGGACGCTTGTCGATCACTTGCGCCGGTTCAGCAGGCATCAGTGCATCGACGCGGTTGACTTCAGCGGTCACCCCATGGCCGTGGCGCAGTTGCGCGCCTTCCTGGGGTTGATCGCTGTGACTCGAAAGCCCGCGGTCTGCAAGGCGCAGGCCCAGGCAAACCGGTAGCTGCCATCAAGCCTGTTCGGGCCTTGTCAAGCGCCCCGATCGAGGCAGCTGCGAAATCGGGTACGTTACCCGACCTAGGGGGCAGATCGGGTACAATACCCGATCTAGAAACCCCTCGTCGAAAGGAGCGGATCGTGCGCCTCGTGCCGACCCCGGTAGCGTCCCAGCTTACCGGTCTTTCGACGGAAAAACTGCGCGAATGGACCAGTCGCCGAGCGCTGGTGCCCGCTGACGTGCGACCCCAGCAGAAGGGCTCGCCTGCGCAGTTCAGTTGGCAGACCATTCTGGTCCTTCGCGTGGCGGTACTTCTGCGGGACCGTTTTGGCGTCGAGCTTCAGTTCCACAAAGAGAACTTTGCGAAGCTGCGCGAGGAGTTGCGCTCGGCGTCCTTCATCGCGCTGTGGGGGCGGCGCCTTGCGCTGACTTCGCAGGGCGAGTTGTCACTCCTTGACGATCAGGCCCCTCTGCCGGCGGGCGATGCCATTCTCATTGGCCTCGACCCGCATTTGTCGGTGATCCGGGACGGATTCGCTTTGCCCGACGCTGCGGCTGCTGCCGGACAGCTTGACATGTTTTCGCTTCCTTCCGTGCATGCCGTGACGCGTCCGTTGAAGGCTGCGAACGGCCGTGAGCGGAGGCGCTCGGCATGAATGACCATCGTGTCGGACGCGGGTTGTTCCTGTCCGAAGTTGCCTCCTTGGAGGTTTAGCCATGGCCAGTGCGTCCGTGCAGCAATGGCTCGACAGGCTCGGTTATTCAGCCGATCCTGCGTCGTTGCACGTGCGCGGAACTGCGGTCCCGGCCGCGCACCCGTATGCTATGGAGATCACCGGTCTCTTGAAGCCGAACGGGGCGATTCGGGCGCAGGCGGTGTTCGATGTCGAAGGCGTGCCGACTGTGGTCTTCGTGGGCGAAGACGGACCCCTGATGTCGTCGGCGCTCGACGACGTGCGCAAGCGCATCTGGAACCAGAACCTTGCAACAGTCGTGATCGAGCTGAGGGGTTCAGAGGCGGTCGCCTTGCCAGCGCGAAAGCTTCAGGCCGAACAACGGCTGCAGTTGGACGACGCGAGACCTGACGGGCCGTTCTCCGCGCTCGATATCGCAACGGCCAACCTGTCGCGCAGGCTACCGAAATGGTTCGATGTCAAGGCGCGGGTCGATCGCAAGCTGCTGGCCAATCTGTCGACCACAGTGAGCAAGCTGACCGACGACGGGCTGCGTGGCAACGCATCCATCGTTCCGCGCAGGCGTTTGGCCGAACTGCTCATGGGACAGGTGCTGTTTATCTCGTACCTGGAGCATCGAGAGATCGTCGGAGCGACCTATCGCGAACGTCGCGGCGTGACCCCACTGCACGAACTCGTCGCGCGCATGGATCGGGAGGGCGTTCGGGCTCTGGTTGATCGGTTGCGGGGCGACTTCAACGGTGACTTCCTAGGGGACGATCGGCACGATCCCTGGACGGCGCTCGCGGACTCGGGTTTCGAGTTGCTGAACCAGTTTCTAAGTCGAACCGACATGGAAACCGGGCAAGGGGATTTCTGGAACTACGACTTCAGCTACATCCCGGTAGAGCTGCTGTCGGGGTTGTACGAAAAGTTCCTCACACCCGAGCAGCAGGCCAAAGAAGGCGCGTACTACACGCCCCGCAACCTGGCCATGCTCGCGGTCGAACAGGCGCTCATGGCATCTCCGGATCCCTTGGCGGAGACGATCTTTGACGGGGCCTGTGGGTCCGGCATCCTGCTCACCACCGCTTACCGTCGCCTCATTGCGCTGTCGGAGGCAAATAGGGGGCAACGACTCGGGTTCGCTGAGCGCGGCGATCTGCTGGTGCGGAGCATTTTCGGCGCCGATATCAATTTCATGGCCTGCCGCGTCACGGCCTTCAGCCTGTACCTGTCGCTGCTGGAGGGACTTGATCCGGCGGACATTCTGGAGGCCCAGGAGCGTGACGGCACCAAGCTGCCGTCCTTGAGGGACACCAACCTGGCCCATGGCAAGGTGCAGGGGGATTTCTTCCGCAACTCGCACGCTTTCCATGGCCGCCGCTTCTCTCTGATCATCTCCAACCCGCCATGGGCGGAACCTGAAGGTGAGACTCGCACGTCGGCGGATGACTGGGCGGAGCGTGCACGTGTGCCCTTCGCTCGGCGGCAGATTGCAGGGGCGTATGCGTTGCGCGCGCTGGAGTTCCTGTCGGAGGGTGGTCGGGCTTGCATCATCCTGCCGATCGGCCAATTCCTCGGCGCTTCCGCTTCGAATGCCAATTTCGTGGCGCACACCTTGCGCAGCTACCGGCCGCTGCGGTTGATCAACTTCGGTGATCTGCAGGGCTTGCTGTTCCCGACGGCGGAAAACACCTGCCACGTCTTTCTCGGTGAACGCCGCAGTGGTGATCGCAGTCTCGTTCCCTTCGACGAGACCTTCGAGTATCTGGTCCCCAAGGCTGACCTGAGCCTCGCCCTGGGCAGGCTGACGATGCAGTCCGCCGACCGCCATACGCTGCAGACCCGCGCGGTGGCCGAAGATCCGCAGTTGCTGGTCACGATGATGTGGGGCGATGCGAACGATCTGGCCATCTGGACCCGGCTGACCTTGCGTGGCACCTTCGCCGATTTCTGGCACGGGCCGAAAGAGTTTCGCCGCTGGACATACCGCAAGGGCATCCATCTGCATGACAAGAGCCGTGAGGCCGTTGATGCCGGCGTGCTCCGCAAGAAACCGCACGTGCCAATCGCCGCTTTGCGAGTAGGTTCGCCGGTCCTGCACCCGGACCTGCTGGCCAAATGGCCTGCGCACCAGGACACCGTGGTGGGCCTCGGTGCGGACATCTTGAAGGTCTTCGATGGACCGCGGGTATTGTTCCCAGATGGTTTCTCGAAAGACGAGCAGAACGTGCGCGCCGTCTACTACGACGGCCCCGCCTCGTTCACGCACAGCATTGGAGTGATTGCAGGCCCGAAGGCCGACTCGGACTTGCTGCAGTTCGTCGCGGTCTATTTGCGCTCAACCCTGGCCCGCTACTTTCTGATGATGCGCGGCTGGAAGATGCTTTGCGAGCGCAACGGCGTGCATCTGAGCGATGTGGAGACCTTCCCCTTCTTCGCACCGGACGATGCGCCTGATCCTGACGCGGCACGAGCCGCGTTGCAGTCGGTCCAGGCCCGCATCACCGAACTCACCTCGCTTGCCGAGTTGGAACAGTTGCCGCGTTATGGCACGTTGCGCGGTGAACTCGACGAAGCGATCTTTGCCTACTTCGGCCTCACGAGCGAAGAGCAGATGCTGGTGCGAGAGACCGTGGACATCCTGATGCCTTCGGTGCGGCCGCGAAGTTTCAAAAGCCTGGATACCCCCGCGCAGCACCGCGTCGAGGCTGGCGATTTCGACATCTACGCCGGTGCACTCGCAGAGGCACTGACGGCATGGCGAACGAAGACGCAAGGCCAAGGACGGTTCCGGGTTGATGTCGTCGCCACTGATCCCCGGCGCGCCGGCCCCTGCGGCATTGTGCGCGTGTCCTATGTTCAGCAACCAACCGGCAAGCCAGAGGTCAGCACCAAGATCAACGATGAGGTGGTGCTTGTGAGCCTGGCGGAACTCCGACGCCTTGGGCTGCATGCCATCCCGTCGGGGAACTTTCTGACCCTGGTGCCAGACGTGCATCTGTGGATCGACGAAGCCCTGTACCTAGTGCGTCCCCTCGCCAGGCGCAATTGGACCCGAAGACAAGCCCACCGGGATGCTGAGCATATTGTGCGCAGTGTGCAGGCGCAGCCGTATGGCCAGAAGAGAGCGGAGACGGCATGACGCCAGCGAGCGCCCCGACGGAGACTCCTGCAACGAACTGGCTGGCCGCTTTCCCGATCCAGGCGGCCACGGAAGCCGTAGAGGCCTTGCGACAGGGATGGATGGAGTTGGCGCAGCGACCGCGGGCCGAATTCAATCCAAAGACGAAGGAAGATGCACTGACCAAGCGCCTGAAGGTCTACGTGGAGAACCATGTGGCCCGACAGCATGGTCTCCTTGGCATGTGGGCTGCGGAGGACATCATCGGGGAAGTGGATCCCGTCACCGGAGCGATGATCGAGGAACGCCGAACCGATATCGTGTACGGCTGGAACGATGCGGCCCGAAGCATGAAGCTCGTCTTCGAGTTCAAGCGCCTGGGTCGTCAGAAGAAGCATCGCGACCACTATCTGCTGGACCAGGGACTCGGACGTTTCGTCACCGGCATTTACAGCCGCCGGCAGGCGGTTGCCGCAATGGTGGGGGTCTTGCTCGATCCGGAGCTCGAGGTTGTGCCTCCGATCAGAACGGCGCTGGAGCAGACAACCCTGGCGACTGCGTTGCGCCTGCGCAAGACGGCTGCCGGTCTCGCATATGCACAACCTTCCGCACTTTTTGCTCATGCGGACTTCGACACCGAGCACGAGCGGGATGCCGCGCTTGCGCCCTTGCACGGCACGATCCGCGTTTCGCATTTCTTCTTCAGCTTTGGCTACCCGACCACGACCTTGAAGCAGAAAAAGTCGGCGCCCGCCGCCAAAGCCTAGCTACTCTATTTGGCGCCGTTGAACTCGCGCCAAGCGTCTTTGAACGTGGGCATCACGTCGGGCGTGCGCGCAACTGCCTCCAAATAGCGCAGCACGGCCTCTCGGGACGACGCGGCCGCCGGAAACGCCTTGTCGCGACGAATGTCGCGCGCAAGGTCACCGATGGGGTCATTGCGCTGCGACTGCTGCCCAAGCCACCGGTGAAATGGACTGCGCGATTCCTCATAGGCAGCCTGATGGGCCAAGGCTGCGGGTGCGACGACGTTCACGGGGTTGGCGGGACGGCGCACACCGCCTTTGCTCCGAGCCGGCCGACGCTGCCAGCGCTGAAGATCGGTGAAGTACCGTTCGTATGATTTGGTCGCATGCTCGCGGTCAAAGTGATCGGCCTCCACAGGCCTGTCGCACGAAGCACAGAAATACACCCCCGGCTCGTCTTCGATCTCGTCACCATGCAGGTAATGGCGGCGGGGGTCTCGGTCGAACTCCTGGACGCGGTCAAAGAAGTCCGGCCCGACCCTCACCTGCAGGGATCCATGACGAGCCTTCACCTGCTCAAGAACGTCGTCGTCGACGTTCACCTCGCTGAAGTCAAACTCCCACCCGTACACAAGCCCGTCCTCCGATGCGAGCTGCTGCAACGGCGCATCGGTCAACTCCTCAGCAGCTCCAATGTCCACATCAAGGAGATCTGCCAGCGCCTCGGCGAGCGTCAAGATATCCGGCCGGTCCCAGTTGGTATCGAGTTCGGCATCGTTGATGCGACAACCCGCCGCCCAAAAGGCGCGCCCCTGCCTCACCAGCCACAAGATTGCGCGTACATCCACGTGGTGCCCCCAGTAGGGACGCTCGGGGTCCTGTTCCATCGCGATGTGACCCGACATCTCGATCTCGTGGGGGTCTCCGTTAGACGGTACGTCATCGAATTCCAGACCTTCGATGGGCATGTAGATTTCCCGGATGCCATCGGAGTTCGTGGTTGCCGTTTGGCCGGACACGATGCCGTCGTTGGCCACGGTCAGGTTCACTTCCTCCTGCAATGAACTGCGGAACGCTTCCAAGGACATGTGCACGGGCGTTCCCACCCAGGTCTTGGAGATTGCGTCGCGAACCATGACGCAAAGTTCTTCGCCCCCAACAACCAGGCTCAATTCATGTGCTCGATCGAGCAACGCAGCCACGTCGAGCACGACATGCGTTTCTCGGTCAGGCAAGAAGCCAGCATCGGGGGACGCCTGCAGCGCCGCCAAGGAGTTGTAGCCCAGCGCCGCGGCAAAGCACTGCTGGGCGTGCCCGTGCTTGATCCGACTATCAGCTTTGGGATGGTGGGTGATCGCGAATGCGACCGATGAAATGTCGATAGCCATGAAAGCTCCATATTGGGCACAGGACGTTCGAGCGATTACCCGTCCTGCGCCATGCGAGCTCGCATGGGTTGGACAAATCATTCCAGAATCGGGACTGCTGCCTGGGCAGCGTGTCTGTTTTGAGCCGCTCGAAGCTCCGGCGGACGCCTTGCACATAAGTCTATCGTGAAATTGCGGGCAATTATTCTTGGTGAGTGCGCAACACGCTCAAAGCCTTTGGGCGTTGTAGGCCGGTACGAACCCCATGAGACCGATGGCCCGCCCGGGGCGCCTCGCGACTGACAATGCGAACTGTCGCCAGGCAGCACGACAGTTCCGGCCGGCCTGCCCACGCCCTCACGCGCCCACGCACGCCCACGTGGGTTTTGCCTTCGGCCAGTCGTTCGGACAATTCGATCCATACAAGGCCGCCATCCCTTTTTCTGCTCCTGTGGCCCGCCTTGAGCGGAGGTCATCATGGGCAATGCGAGCCAGTGGGTGCTCATCAAGCGCTTCGCCGAGATCACGGGCTACAGCGAGAACGCCGTGCGGCACAAGATCAAGGGCGGTGTCTGGATCGAAGGGCGCGTCTGGCGCAAGGCGCCGGACGGCCGCATCTTCGTGAACCTCGGCGAATTCGAGCGCTGGGTCGAAAGCGATGCCCTCATCAAGGCCTTCTAACGGCTGTCGGAAACAGCGGCGCCATGTCCAACGCACGAACGGCGCGTATGCGCTCAATGAGCGTATACTTTGACCCGTAGTACCTCCCGGTCGCAGCTGCGGCTCGGGCTTCGCTGCCGGCGCATGAACGACCCGAAACCTCACAACCCGAAACCCGACGCCATCCGCAAAGCCCGCCTCGCCGTGGGACTCACGCAAACAGAAGCCGCCCACGTGGTGCAGGCATCGCTGCGTGGATGGCAGCAATGGGAGGCTGGCGATCGAGCGATGCCGCCTGGTTTGTTCGAGCTGTTCATGCTCAAGACCGGCCAGTGGCCACTCGATGGCAAAGCGGAGAACTGAACAGTGAGGTAAGCAGATGGCGAAAACAGCGGCAACCACTACGGAATACCCCGGCGTCGAGGTACGCGGAAATTCGATCCGCGTCTTCTTCATGTTCAAGCGCGCCCGCCACAGTCACACGCTTCGGCTGGAGCCGACCCGCAACAACATCAAGCACGCCATCAGCCTGCGCAGCGCAGCGCTGTTCGCGCTGAGGAACGGAAGCTACAACGAGGCCGACTTCTTTCCTCACGCGCGCTCGGCCGCAGGCACGGCGTCCGGCAAGCGCGTGGGCGAGCTGTGCGACCGCTACAAGCCCCTCAAGGCGGTGGACATCACCCCGGAGACGCAATCGCGCTACGAGGTCGCGCTCGGCATCTGTGTGGACACCCTCGGTCGCAATCGCCTGGTGGATTCGTTGCTGCCCGAGGACATCCAGAAACTGCGCGTGGACCTGATCGCCACACGCGCCGTCTCCACGGTGAACCACTATTTGGCGACCTTCTCCGGCTTCCTCTACTGGTGCGAGAACAACCACTACTGTGATGAGCTCGGCAAGCATTGCGTGCGCTTCACCAAAAGCATCAAGGATCCGGACCCGCTGACCTACGACGAATACTTGTCGCTGATCGAGAAGGGTTGTCTGCACCCAGTCGACAAGGCTGCCGTGACCGTGGCCGTCTACACCGGCCTGCGGCCAGGCGAGCTGCTTGCTCTGGCCGTCGAGGACGTGGCGCCCGACTTCAGCCAGATCACGGTGCGCCGCTCCATCACGCAGTCGGTGACGTTCAAGGTGCCTAAGACGAAGAAGGAGCGCACCGTGTTGCTTCAGCCGCCGGCGCGCGAAGCATTGAAGGTGCTGGTCGCCGATGCCGAGCAACGCGAAGCGGCCAGTCTCACCGTGTGGCTGAACCGCCATGAGTCGCGCATCGACCATGTGCGCGTGCTGCTGTCGCCGAAGACGCAAGCCCGCAAGACGGTGGTCAACGACTACTTCGTGCCGAGCGCCTGGAACACCAAGTGGATCAACCTCGTGCGCCGCGCCGAGATCCGTCCTCGTCCGCCTTACCAGACCCGGCACACATACGCCTGCTGGAACCTCACCGCGCGGGGCAATCTCGCCTTTATCGCCAACCAGATGGGGCACAAGGACTACTCCATGCTCGTCACGGTCTACGGCCGCTGGATAGATACGGAGTCTTCCAGAGAGCTTGAGCGCATCTGGGAGGGCATGCAAAACATGGCCCAAATTACACCAAAATTACCCCAAAAACTGCCGGCTTGATCGCTAAGTAATTGATTTAAATGGACAAATTAGACTACTCAGCGCACACGCCCATGATGGCGCAGTACCTCGGCCTGAAAGCCGACCATCCGGACACCCTGCTGTTCTACCGGATGGGCGATTTCTACGAGCTGTTCTGGGCCGATGCCGAAAAGGCCGCGCGCCTGCTCGACATCACGCTCACGCAGCGCGGCCAGTCGGCCGGCCAGCCGGTGGTGATGTGCGGCGTGCCCTTCCATGCGGTCGACACCTACCTGGGTCGGCTCATCAAGCTGGGTGAGTCGGTCGCCATCTGCGAACAGGTGGGCGAGGTCGGCGCGAGCAAGGGGCCGGTCGAGCGCAAGGTGATGCGCGTGGTCACGCCCGGCACGCTGACCGATTCGGAACTGCTCAGCGACAAGAGCGAATCGCTGCTGCTCGCGGTGCATGCGGGCACACGCAATTTCTGCGGGCTGGCCTGGCTCAGCGTGACCGGCGCCGAGCTGCGGCTGGCCGAGTGCCCGGCCGACGCGCTGGAAACCTGGATCGCCCGCATCGCGCCGAGCGAACTGCTGTACAGCGCCGAAGTGACGCCCGCGTTCGAGCAGCGCCTGAAGGCCGCGCGCAGCGCCACGCCTTTCACGCTGTCGATCCGCCCGGCGTGGCAGTTCGACGGCGGCCTGGGCGAGCGCAAGCTCAGCGAGCAGATGGGCAGCAACAGCCTGGCGGCCTGGAACGCCGAGTCGCTCACCAACGCGCATGCCGCCGCGGCCGCGCTGCTGGGCTATGCCGAGCACACGCAAGGCCGCGCGCTCTCGCACGTGCAGCGCCTGTCGGTGGAGCGCGACGGCGACCTGATCGAGCTGCCGCCCACCACGCGGCGCAACCTCGAGCTGGTGCAGACGCTGCGCGGCGAAGAGTCGCCCACCATGTTCTCGCTGCTCGACACCTGCATGACGGGCATGGGCAGCCGGTTGCTCAAGCGCTGGCTGCTGTCGCCCCGGCGCGACCGCGCCGAGGCGCAGGCCCGGCTCGAAGCCATCGGCGCGCTGCAGTCCACGGTGCTCGGCGGCACGGCCGCGCCCTGGCGCACGCTGCGCGAGCAACTGAAGAACACCAGCGACGTGGAACGCATCGCCGCGCGCATCGCGCTGCGCCAGGTGCGCCCGCGCGAGCTGCTGGCGCTGCGCCTGGCGCTATCGAAAGCGGAGCAACTGGCGCCCCTGCTGCCCGCGTCCGCCGAACTGCTGGGCCGCATCACCGAGCGCCTGGCACCGCCGCCCGGCTGCGCCGACCTGCTGGTGAGCGCCATCAAGCCCGACCCGTCCGCACTGGTGCGCGACGGCGGCGTGATCGCCACCGGCCACGACGCCGAGCTCGACGAGCTGCGCGCCATCAGCGACAACTGCGACGACTTCCTGCTGAAGCTCGAAGTCAGCGAGCGCGAGCGCACCGGCATCAGCAACCTGCGGGTGCAGTTCAACCGGGTGCACGGCTTCTACATCGAGGTGACGCAGAGCGCGCTCTCGAAGGTGCCCGACAACTACCGCCGCCGCCAGACGCTGAAGAACGCCGAGCGCTTCATCACGCCCGAGCTGAAAGCCTTCGAAGACAAGGCCCTGAGCGCGCAAGACCGCGCGCTGGCGCGCGAGAAGTGGCTGTACGAACAGCTGCTCGACGCGCTGCAGCCCTCGGTGCCCGCGCTCACGCAGCTGGCCGGCGGCATTGCCACGCTGGACGCGCTGTGCGCGCTGGCCGAGCGCTCGCACACGCTGCACTGGCGCGCACCCAGCTTCGTGTCGCACCCCTGCATCGAGATTTCGCAAGGGCGCCACCCGGTGGTGGAGGCGCGGCTGGCCGAAAAGTCGTCGGGCGGTTTCATCGCCAACGACACGCAGCTCGGCCCGCAACAGCGCATGCAGGTCATCACAGGCCCCAACATGGGCGGCAAGTCGACGTACATGCGCCAGGTGGCCATCGTGGTGCTGCTGGCTTCCATCGGCTCGCACGTGCCGGCGGCCGCCTGCCGGCTCGGGCCCATCGACGCCATTCACACCCGCATCGGCGCGGCCGACGACCTGGCGAATGCGCAGTCGACCTTCATGCTCGAGATGACCGAGGCCGCGCAGATCCTGCACAGCGCCACGGCCCAGTCGCTGGTGCTGATGGACGAGATCGGCCGCGGCACCAGCACCTTCGACGGGCTGGCGCTGGCCGCGGGCATCGCGGCCCAGCTGCACGACCGCAGCAAGGCCTTCACGCTGTTCGCCACGCACTACTTCGAGCTGACCGAGTTCCCGGCCACGCACCACGGCGCGGTGAACATGCACGTGAGCGCCACGGAAGCCGGCCGCGACATCGTGTTCCTGCACGAAATGCAGCCCGGCCCGGCCAGCAAGAGCTACGGGATCCAGGTGGCGCGCCTGGCGGGCATGCCCGCGGCGGTGGTCAACCATGCGCGCCAGGCGCTGGAGGCGCTCGAGTCGCAGCATGCGCAAACGCGTGCACAGGTCGACCTGTTCGCACCGCCTCCGGTGGCCGAAACCCCCATGGCCAGCGCCGTAGAATCCGCCCTGGCTGCACTAGACCCCGACGCCATGAGCCCGCGCGAGGCGCTCGACGCCTTGTACGCCCTTCAAAAATTGAACAAACGCGAACAGGCCGCCGGCTGACCGGGCACTGTTCATGCGAGATGAACTCATGACTTACTGCGTAGGCATCAAACTCAACGCCGGCCTGGTGTTTCTGTCCGACTCGCGCACCAATGCGGGCGTGGACCACATCAGCACCTTCCGCAAGATGATCGTCTACGAGCAGCCGGGCGACCGCGTCATGGTGCTGCTGTCGTCGGGCAACCTGAGCATCTCGCAGTCGGTGCGCGAAATCCTCCAGATCGAGGAGCTGCGCGAAACCCGCGAGGACGGCTCGCAGGGCGAACCCATCACCATCTGGAACGCCAAGAGCATGTTCGACGCCGCCCGCGTGCTGGGCTCGGCGGTGCGCCATGTGTACGACCGCGACGCCGAGGCGCTCAAGCATGCGGGCCTCGACTTCAACGTGTCCTTCATCTTCGGCGGCCAGGTCAAGGGCGAAGGCATGCGCCTGTTCCTGGTGTACGCGGCAGGCAACTTCATCGAAGCCACCACCGAGACGCCCTACTTCCAGGTCGGCGAGTCGAAGTACGGCAAGCCCGTGCTCGACCGCGTGCTCACGCCCGAGACCCCGCTGGACGAGGCCGCCAAGTGCGCGCTGGTGTCGATGGACTCGACCATGAAGTCGAACCTGTCGGTCGGCCTGCCGCTGGACCTGGTGGTGTACGAGGCCAACAAGCTCGAGACCGACCGCGTGATCTGCATCGACGCCGACAACCCCTACTACCGCATGATGCACAACAGCTGGGGCCAGAAGCTGCGCGAGGTGTTCGACAGCATCGAAGACCCGGTGTGGGACGACAGCCATACCGAGCATCCGCTGAAGATGCCCGCCACGCGCCACGGCGCGCTGCGCAAAATTTCCACGCCCGACGAAAAGCTGATCTGAGCAATGGAGCCCCCCGGCTTGTCACTTCGTGTGCTTCGCCACCCCCCGAGGGAGAGGCTCGGCCGCCTTGGGGCGGCCCGGCGGCGGCCTCGATGATGCCCCCGGTCGTTTTCTCGCACGGCAACAGCTTCCCCGCCAGCACCTACCGCGTCGTTCTCGACAGCCTGCGCAACCGCGGCTTCGAGGTCGACGCCATCGAGAAGTTCGGGCACGACCCGGAATACCCCGTCACCGACAACTGGCCGCACCTGGTGCAGCAGCTGGCCGACTTCGCCAAGGCGCGCGCCGACCGCGCGGGCGCCCCGGTGTTCCTGATCGGCCATTCGCTCGGCGGCTTCCTGAGCCTGATGTGCGCGGCACGCCACCCCGAGCTGGCGCGCGGCGTGGTGCTGATCGATTCGCCCATCCTTGGCGGCTGGCGCGCGAACACGCTCAACGTGGTCAAGCGCACGCCGCTCATGAAGAGCATCTCGCCCGGTGCCATCAGCCGCAAGCGGCGCAACAGCTGGGAGCACCGCGAGGCGGTGTTCGAGCACTTCCGCAGCAAGAAGGCATTCGCGAAGTGGGACGAGCAGGTGCTGCACGACTACATCGACCACGGCACCTTCGATACGGATGACACCCGCTCGCTGAGCTTCGACCGCGACGTCGAGACCGCCATCTACAACACCCTGCCGCACAACCTGGGTGCACTGCTGCGCGCGCACCCGCTCAAGTGCAGGGCCGCCTTCATCGGCGGGCGCCAGTCGGCCGAGATGAAGCGCGTGGGCATGGCGATGACGCAGCTGGTCACCAAGGGCCGCATCGCCATGATGGACGGCACCCACCTGTTCCCGATGGAAAAGCCGCTGGCGACCGCCGCGGCGGTGGAAGCGGCGCTGCGCAACCTGATGGGTTGAGCGACCTGTCGGTTGGGTGGTTTCCGACCCACCTTATTTAAGGGATGCACGGCTGGCCCACGATTGACTAGAGTCGCCCTCCACCACTGGAGGGCTCCATGGCAACCAAAGAAAAGCAGCGGGCACCGGCAAGCACATCGCCGTCCGAGAAAACCAGCGCCGACGACGTAGTCATGACTGTGGGTTGGCCCGGCAAGCCGCAAGCCCTGCGCACGAGCGGCAGCCGGGAAATCGATCGCCAAGCGCTCTGGTGGAACTACGCACTGCTCAACCGCGAGCGCTGGCAGGGCAGCGACGTGCTCAACGTGGCGCAGCAAACAAAGGCGGTGCTGATGTGGGGTCGGCTGTTTCACCGCGACAAGAAGCAGTCGGCCCCTCCCATGCCGGAGCCGGAGGCGCCGGTCGTCGAGGTAACGATCCGCTACACCGTCGAGGATGACAACTGGCAGTACCGTGTCATGCCCTGGGAGTTCGTGCTCAATTCCGTGATTCGAGCGAACCGGCCGCACGAATTGCGCGAACTCAATCGACTGCCAGCCATCCGTCGACTGGATATGACTGGCGCCAAGACCAAGGCTGCAGCACAGACACTGCCCCCGGGCAACTGGAAGGTGTTGATCGTTCTCTCGGCGCCCGGCTTCATCAGCCGCAAATACACGCTGAAGTCCGAGCTCGACAACATCAAGGCTCAGTTGCCCAAAGCAGAGATCGAGGAGATCTGGACGCCTAAGTTCAAGGCCCTCCAGGAGAAGATTGCCGAATTCCGACCTGACATCGTGCACTTCGCGGGATGCGACACCCACCAGGCACGCGCCCTCGCCGAAAGCAACGATTGGAGGGCGAAAGAGAGCGAAGTCATCCTTGGCCAGTTGGGTGAGTGCGGGCCCGATCCGAAGATCGAAGGCATGGAGGAAGCCGACGGGTACGCGATGCTCCACGAAGAGTCCGAGTTGATGCATGGAACCAGCGCGCGGATTGCCTGCGTTTCGTATATGCGGCTGCCCGATCTGTTCAAGACGCACAAACCTGCGCTGGTCTGCTGGAACCTGTATCACTCGGCCAACCGCATTGCCGCTTTGACTGTAGGCGAGGCGCACGCCGGCGCCTCGATCGGCTTCCAGGACTTCATCGACGACGAACTGGCCGAAGAGTACTTCAAGGAGTTCTACAAGGGCCTTGCGGCGAGCCGAGGCCGCGTTGCAGTCGCTCACGTGCGTGCGTTGAAGGGATTGTGGCGGCTGCCCGAGAGCCTGCGCGGTTCGGGCATCGTGCTGTGGTCGCATGAATCCAGACTGGAGGAGTTCAATGGCATGGACACCTCAGCCGACGAACTCCAGCCTACGCGAAACGAAGAACACGAAGGCG
This sequence comes from Variovorax sp. OK212, assembly GCF_900112425.1. Taxonomy (GTDB): domain Bacteria; phylum Pseudomonadota; class Gammaproteobacteria; order Burkholderiales; family Burkholderiaceae_C; genus Variovorax. The sequence continues at coordinate 355,102 of NZ_FOLP01000002.1, forward strand.
GCCTGCTGACATCCGAGCAGTGGGAGTGCTATGTGAAGGTGCCACCCGGTCTCAACTACGCGCAATTGCATCAGAAAGAGTACCCGTTCGAGAACTTCCGCGTCTTCCTGAAAGAACCGCTGATTCTCCGCAACATGAATATCGAGGTAAGACTGAACGGCGAAGACCGCGAACTGGTCTACCGCCACCAGTTCGACATCGAGGCGCCCTTCATCGACTTGCGCAGCGACATCGAGTTTCCGCTGACATCGCCGCTCGCGCGGTCCTGCGGTGAAAGTGTGGTGACCACGCTTTACGTCAAGCTCACCTATGGCGCCCAGGTGCTGCTCAGCAAGACATACCGCACCCGCCTGCTACCCACTGACCAGTGGCGCTTCTCGATACAGAGCGCGCACACGCTGGCGTCTTTCATCTTTCCGCGCGATCCCGAGGTCGAGGCCCTCGTCTTGAAGGCGCAAAAGTACGTGCGCGTGCTGCGCGACGACGCCACGGCCGGGTTCGAAGGCTACCAGGCCGATTCGCCCGAAGCCGTCGACTTGCAGGTGCGTGCGCTGTGGTCCACGCTCGTGCACGAGTACCGGCTTGGCTACATCAACCCGCCGCCGGCTTACAGCAAAGACACCGACAGCCAACGCCTGCGCACGCCCACCATGGTGCTCAAGGGTGGCTGGGGAACTTGCATCGATCTGGCACTCCTGCTCGCTGCGGCGCTCGAGTTGGTGGACATCCAGCCAGTCATCTTGGTGCTCAAGGCGCATGCTTTCGTGGGCTACTGGCGCAGCATGGAAGGACGCGATCGCTTCCTCGAGATGACCGACAAGGCCGACGCCGGAGAAAAGTGGAGCTTCCTGCCGCGCCGCCCGATCTACGGAATGTTCCTGAGCACCTCGCTGCGCGAGATCCAGCACTACATCGACACCGGAGAGTTGGTGACGCTGGAGTCCACGCTGCTGACCATGATGGGCGGCTTCGACGAGGCCATTGCCCATGGACAGGACAACCTCAGCGATCCGCAGGACTTCGACTACATGATCGACCTGGCGAGTGCGCGCACGGCGCAGATCACGCCGCTTCCGCTGAACTTCGCCTGAGGAGCGCACCATGAACACACCGGCTTCCGTCCAGGCGAAAAGCGGTTTCCAGCTGCTGGCCACCGAGCAGCTTGCACGTGGTGCCTCGGTCACCTTCGAGGTGGCAGCGGAACACGAGGCACAGCAGCGCGCAGCGGGTGCGGCAAAGCGCGGCGTCCGCGCGACACGTAATGGCGCAGCCAGCGCCGAGGTGCTGCTGATCGAGGACAGCCGCGGCGTGCTTCACTGGGACTATCGCGTCGGCACCATGAGCAGCGGCGCACCCAGCCTGCGCCGCACCGCACTCGGTGGGCGTGGGCGTTACCGTGGCGGCTTGTTTTCGTTCGGCCGCACCATCACCCGCTCGGAGGTGGCGGAGGTTGGGCCCAACGCCATCGGCGCTGCGCTGCAGAAGCTCGACGAAAAGCTCACGCCGAACCAGGGCCTGCGTCTCTTCTCGGAGGCAACGCTCGGCGATCCCGTCAAGCCCGCCGGCCAGTTGAACGAGTGCAAGCGACTTTTGCTGCTCGTGCACGGCACCTTCAGCAAGGGCGACGTGTACTTCGAGGCGCTGCCGCCGTCGTTCTTTGCCTCGGCGCTGGCAAAGGTCTACAGCCATGTGGTGAGCTTCGACCACCCGACGCTAAGCGTAAGTCCGATCCTCAACGCCATGGACCTGGAGAACACGTTGAGCGCAGCCGGCCTGCCACTGGCCACGCCGGTGGACGTGATCTGCCACAGCCGAGGCGGGCTGGTGGCGAGTTGGTGGATCCGTTCGACGCGCTACACGGTCGAGACGCTGGTGGCTGCGGGCGCACCGCTGTCAGGTACCAGTCTCGCATCGCCGTACCGCATTCGCCATCTGCTCGACTACTTCGCAAACTACGCGCAAATGCTCAGCAACGGGCTCCAGACCAGCGCCGCATTCCCCACTTTCGCCAGCGGCTTTCTGGCCGGCGCAGGCGGATTGGTGGGCATTCTGGGCGGCATCTCGGGGACGCTCTCGGCGCTGCCGGTGGCCGACGCGGCCATTGCGCTGGTGCCGGGCCTGAACGGCCAGTCGCGCGTAACCAACAACGCCGAACTCAGGCGGCTCTGGGACGATCCGCGCTGGACCGCGGCCAGCGGCAATCCGGCGTGCTACGTGCTGAGCTCCGACTACGAGCCCAAGCGCGATGAGCCGTGGTGGAATATCGTGGCACAACTCAGGCAGCTGCCGTGGATCGCGGCGAACGGCGTCACCGACCGGCTCTTTCCGAGCGGCAATGACCTGGTGGTTGACACCGAATCGATGTCCCATCGCCGCTGGGAGCCGACGGACACGCTGTCGTATGCGAGGACCGACGGCGTACACCACTGCGCCTATTTCACGCAGCCCATGACGGTAGCCAAGCTGCGGAGCTGGCTCAAGATTCCCTGAAGGATGGGCCGGTCGCCCATACCACTCACGTCACCTCACGTCATTTGCCGGTGACATGCACCCCGGGCCGCTCGCCCGCATTCCACTTCCCACCCAGTGCCCGCTCGATCTGCGCGGCCAGTTGCAGCAGCAGGCCGTCGTTCGCCTGAGCCGCCTGCGCCTGGATGCCCAGCGGCATGCCGTTCTCCTGCGTGGCCATCGGCAGCGAGATGCCGGGCATGCCGCACAGGTTGGCCAGCGGCGTGTACGCGAAGTTCTGCCACAGGTTGGCGAACCAGTCGTGCACCGACGGGTTGGTGCTGGTCGTCAGGTACTCGCTGGTGCCGACCCGGGGCGTGGGCAGCGCGGTGATCGGCGTGAGGATGATGTCCCAGCGCTGGAAGAAGTCGCCGAAGGCGCGCGAGGTGGTGTTGAACACGGCCTGCATCTTCGAGCGCTCGGTGTACGAGGTGTTCAGCCCGGCTTCCCAGATCTTGATGTTGATCGGCTCCAGCAGCTCGGCCGGCGGACGCGCCAGCCCGAGGCGGTGCAGGTGGCCGTCGATGACCTGTGCGAAGTTGCTGATGTAGCAGGTGGTCTGCGCGGCAAAGGCGGTCTGGAAGTCGACCTCGGGCAGCACCCATTCGACGTGGTGCCCCAGCTCTTCGAGGAACTTGCCCACGCGTTCCAGCTCGGCCACGAAATGCGGCGTGGCGCGGAAGTCGCCCCACTCGTGCGACAGCGCGATGCGCAGGCGGCCCGGGTCCTTCCTGATGAGTTCGCTGTACGGCTCGGCCGGCGACCAGAAGGGCATGAACTCGCCCGGCGCGCCGCCGCGGCAGTTGTCGACGAAGGCCGCCGTGTCGCGCACGGTGCGGCTGTGGCAGCCCTGGATCGACACCAGCCCCGACAGGTCCGACAAGCCGGGTGCCAGCGAGAACACGCCGCGCGACACCTTCAGGCCGATGTTGCCGTTCACGCCGGCCGGAATGCGGATGGAGCCGCCGCCGTCGGTGGCATGCGACAGCGGCAGCACACCGGCGGCGACGATGGCAGCGGTGCCGGCCGACGAGCCGCAGGTGGTGTAGCCGAGGTCCCACGGGTTGCGCGTGACGTTGTACGCGTTCTCCACCGAGCTGCACACGCCGAACTCGGGCGTGGTGCTGCGGCCCACGATGTTCAGGCCGGCCTTGCGCAGCTGCTGCGTGAGGAAGCTGTCGGCCGCCGGGCGCTGGCCCTGCATCATGGCGGAGCCGAATTCCTGCAGGCGGCCCTTCAGCGTGGGGCCCAGGTCCTTCATCAGGTAAGGCAAGCCGGCGAACACGCCCTCGGGGTTCATGCCGTCCTTCAGCGGGTCGGCAACCACGTCGCCAAACACCTCGACCACGGCGTCGAGCTGCGGGTTGACCTTGGCGATGCCGGCCGCGGCCTGCGCGGCCAGCTCGGCGGCCGTCACGTCGCCCTTGCGGACCCGCTCGGCCAGCCCGATGCCGTCGTGCGCGGCCCATTCTTCCCAACTCATTGCAAACGTCATCTGGCGCGTTCCATTTCTATTCAAGGACATTTAGAAAACTGCTCGTCTTATTTTGCCGAGCGTGTCGGTGCGACGCATACTCGTTCGTCCTTGGGTGAGCAAGAACGAGGGACAAGCGCTTCGCATGACCGACACCGCCTGGATCGCCACCACGCTGACCGCATCGCGCCCGCGCGCGATGGCCGCGTTGCTGCGCCGCTTCCGCGAGCTCGACACGGCCGAGGAAGCCTTCCAGGAGGCCTGCCTGCGCGCCCTGCAGCACTGGCCCGCCGGCGGCCCGCCGCGCGACCCGCTCGCGTGGCTGATCTTCGTGGGGCGCAACGCGGGGGTCGACGAGCTGCGGCGGCGCAGCCGGCATGAGCCGCTGCCCGACGACGAAGACAGTGACGCTCTCTCACGCACCCTGGCCTTCGGCGACAGCGAGGCATCCCGCATCGAGCAGCTCGACCACGGGCACTACCGCGACGACGTGCTACGCCTGCTGTTCGTGTGCTGCCACCCCGCGCTGCCGCTCACGCAGCAGATCGCGCTGGCGTTGCGCATCGTCTCGGGGCTGTCGGTGCGGGAGATCGCGCGCGCCTTCCTGGTCGGCGAAAGCGCGATGGAGCAGCGCATCACGCGCGCCAGGAAGCACGTGGCCTCGGCCGGCATTCCGTTCGACACGCCGGGGCGGCGCGAGCGCGACGAGCGGCTGGCCGCCGTGTGCACCACGGTCTACCTGCTGTTCAACGAAGGCTATGCGGCCGGCGGCGGCACCGAGCATGTGCGCGCCGCGCTGTGCGAAGAGGCGATACGGCTCGCGCGGCTGCTGCTGGCGCTGTTCCCCGACGAGCCCGAGCTCATGGGCCTGGCCGCCCTGCTCCTGCTGCAGCATGCGCGCGCCGGCGCGCGGCTCGACGCCGGCGGCCTGGTGGTGCTGCTCGAAGACCAGAACCGCGCGCTGTGGAACCGCGCGCTCATCGGCGAAGGCCTGGCGCTGGCCGAGGCGGCGCTGCGCCAGCGCCGGCCGGGCCCCTACCAGCTGCAGGCCGCCATTGCAGGCACGCACGCGCAGGCCGCGCGCGCCGACGACACCGACTGGGGCGAGATCGATCGCCTCTACGCCGCGCTCGAAACCCTGCAGCCCTCGCCGGTCGTCACGCTGAACCGCGCGGTGGCCGTGAACAAGCTGCACGGGCCGCGCGTGGCGCTGTCGCTGGTCGAGCCGCTGGCCGATGCGCTGGGCGGCTACTTTCACTTTCACGGCCTGCGCGGCGCGCTGCTGCTGCAGCTCGGCCTGGGCGAGGAAGCCCGCGCGGCCTTTGCGCGCGCCCTGGCGCTGGCCCGCACGGCGGCCGAGGCGGCGCACATCCGCGGCATGCTCGACCGCGCCGGCGCGCCGCACTGAACCCGCGCCCCCTTCACCTCGCTCTTCACCTCGCTCTTTACCTCGCTCTTCACCTCCCCCAGCCTGCAAAGGAAGACCATGCTCTATTCCATCCTCATCTACGGCTCCGAATCGGCGGTGGCCGCCTGGGAGCCCGGCGTCGAAGAGGACATGCTCGAACGCCACGCCGACCTGCGCGACGACCTGCAGGCGCAAGGCCGCCTCGGCATGGTGCTGCGGCTGATGCCGGACGTGGCGACCACGGTGCGCCGCGCCGGCGACCTGCACCCGCTGGTGACCGACGGGCCGTTCGCCGAGACCAAGGAGCAGTTGATGGGCATCTACATCGTCGAGTGCGAAACGCTCGATGACGCCACGCACGCGGCGCACCGGCTGGCGTTCGAGACGGGCGTGTTCGAGATCCGGCCCGTCACCTGGTACGACCCGGGCACGATCGCGGCGCGCATTCCGCAGGTCTGAAAAAAGAATCCGAAGAAATTGCGCCGGCGTTGTCGGACCGCGCCGCCGCCGTCCGTCCTTGGCTGGAACGCCCGCACGCCGCGGGCGGCAACCCGAGGAGAAAAGACGATGTCACAGGCATTCAAGCAACGGTGCGTGGTGGTTCACGGCGGCAGCGGCGCCATCGGGGCGGCGGTGGCCCGCGCCTTTGCACGCGAAGGCGCGCGGGTGTTCGTCACGGGCCGCAACCGCGCCAGGCTCGACGCGGTGGTGCGCGACATGGTGGCCGCCGGCGGCCAGGCCGAGGCGGCGGTGGTCGATGCGCTCGACGAGCAGGCCATGCTGCGCCACGCCGCGGCGGTGGCCGAACGCGCTGGCGGCATCGACATCGCGCTCAACGCCATCGGCGTCGTGCATGTGCAGGGCACGCCGCTGTCGGCGCTTTCGCTGGACGACTACTTCCTGCCCGTGCACGTCTATACGCGCAGCCCGTTCCTCACGGCCAAGGCCGTGGCGCCGCACATGGCGGGGCGCGGCGGCGGCGTGATCCTGTCGGTGTCGACGCCGGCCTCGCGCCTGCCGGGGCCGGGCTACCTCGGGCATGCGGTGGCCTGCGCGGGCGTGGAGGCGCTGTCGCGCCACATGGCGGGCGAGCTGGCGGCGTTCAACATCCGCACGGTGTGCATCCGCTCGCACGCCATTCCCGAGGCGGCCCTGGGCGGCTCGCACAGCCATGAAGTCTTTCGCCCCGTGGCGCAAGGCATGGGCCTCACGGTCGAGGAGATGCTGGCGGCCAAGCCGGCCGGCCTGCTGGTGAAGCGCCTGCCGTCGCTCGACCAGCTCGCGGCCGCGGCGCTGTTCGCCGCGTCGGACGGGGCCGGTGCGATGACCGGCGCGGTGCTGAACCTGAGCGGCGGGGTCACGCTCGACTGAGCAAGCGTCGAATGCCAGAAGGGGAAAAGGGGCCGCTGCCTAGAATCGTGCGGACTCCCCTGCTCCCGAACCCCATGCACCCTGTGCACCCCGCACGCTCCGAATGCCGCTCGAACACCTGTCCACGCCCGCACTCGCCGACGCGCTGATCGTCGATCCCTTCTACCTGGCGATCTCCGCCGACTTCGCGCACGACATGCCGCGGCGCAAGGCCGTGCTGGCCTCGTACTTCGCCTACTCGCTGGGCGAGGCCCAACGCACCGGCCGTTGCCTGGTGCCGCAAGACCGTGAACTGGGTGCCGCGGCCTGGCTGCTGCCGCGCGCGGCGGCCGTGGACGCGGCAGAGTCGGCGGCCAAGAACGCGTTTCTCGCGGAAGCGCTCGGGCCGCTGGGCCACGCCAACTACCACCGCATCGTCGAGTTCATGGCGGCGCGCGCACCGGCGGCGGTACCCGAGGGCGCCTGGTACCTGTCGATCCTGGGCATCGCGCCCGCCGCACAAGGCCGCGGGCTGGGCGGCCAACTGCTGGTGCCGACGCTGGCCGAGGCCGACGCGGCGGGCGTGCCCTGCTTCCTGGAAACCTTCACGCCGCCCAGCGTGCCGTTCTACGAGCGCCTGGGCTTTCGCCGCGAGGCCGCGCACCGCGAGCCCGTGACCGATTCGGAGTACCTGATCATGTGCCGGCCGCCGTGCAAATCGGCCTCCGCCGCAGCCTGATGCGCAAGGATGCCGCCGCCCCGAAGCCCACGGCCTCAGGAGGGCCAGGGGATACAACCGGCAATACTTGGCAACAATCCTTGAAAATAAGTAAATACGTTCTGGCTGTCCTGCTTCGTTAGCCGAAAAATCCGCTTCATGTCCTCTTCCCTGATCGACGGCGCCGAGCCCGTGCTGCTGTCTCCTGCCCTGGTCGTCGAGGACGATCCGGCAATGCAGGAGCGGCTGCGCTACGTGCTGTCCACGCTGGGCTGCGACGAGGACCGCATCGCGGTGACCGACAGCGTTGCCGGGGCGCAGCAGCTGCTCGGGGAGCGCAACTACGGCGTGGTGCTGGTCGACATCGGGTTGTCGGACGGCAGCGGCCTGGAGCTCATCGGCTGGATGCAGGCGCACTGCCCGCGCGTGCCGGCGGTGGTGATCTCGGCCTGGCGCACCGAGGAAATCATCTTCGCGGCGCTGCGCGCGGGTGCCATCGGCTACCTGCTGAAGGAGCGCGACGACCTGGAGCTGAGCATCGCGCTGCGCAGCATCGAGCAAGGCGGCGCGCCGATCGACCCGACCATTGCGCGGCGCATCCTGTCGTGGCTGGCCACGACCCAGACGCAGCTTGCCGCGCCGCCGGCGCCGAGCGAGCCGGGCGACGCCGCCGCGGTGGCGGGCGGGCCCGAAGCGCCTGGGGCCCCCCAGCCCGCCGCCCCGCCAAGCGCCCTCACGCCGCGCGAACACAAGATCCTCGAGCTCGTCTCGCACGGGCTGAGCAACCGCGAGATGGCCGAGTCGCTCTCGATCTCCAGACTGACCGTGGAATGCCATACCAAGAACATCTACCGCAAGCTGGCCGTGAACTCGCGCACCGAGGCCGTCTTCCAGGCGCGGCGGCACGGCTTGCTGCGCTGATCGGGGCGCTCCTCTCCCTTTTTCTTCTGCTCGCGGCCACCACCGGTGCGGCCGCCGCGGCACCGCTGCAGGTCGAAGCCGTGCGCGCCGCCGGCTGGCACGACACGGCGCCACCCAGCGAAGGCTGGACACCCGTCACCCTGCCCGACAGCTGGGCCACGCGCTGGCCCGGCTTCGACGGCGTGGTCTGGTACCGGCTGACCTGGCAGCAGCCCGCGCAGCTGCGCGAAACCGGCCTGCTGCTGAACTACCTCAACATGGCCGGCGAGGTGTCGCTCAACGGCACGACGATCTCGCGCGACCCGAGCCTGGTCGAGCCGCTCACGCGCGCCTGGAACACACCGCGCTACTGGCTGCTGGCGCCGCCGCTGCTGCGGCCCGGCACCAACACGCTGCTGGTGCGCGTGTCGGGCCTGGCGGCCTACCAGGCCGGGCTGGGGCCGGTGGAGCTCGGCGAGCCGGCCGCGATGCAGGCGCGCTACGAGCGCGAGCAGCTGGTGCGCCGCGACCTGCAGGTGCTGGGCCTGGCGGTCAGCGCCGCGGTCTCGGCCTTCTTCGCGGCGTGGTGGTGGCTGCGCCGGCGCGAGACGGCCTACGGCTGGTTCGCGGCCATGTCGGTGCTGTGGCTGCTGTTCGCCTGCAACCAGGTGGCAACCAGCCCCTGGCCGTTCAGCACCAACCACGCCTGGCAGGCGCTCAACACCTCGCTGCTGCTGGTGTTCAGCGTGGCCTACATGGTCTTCGTGCTGCGCTACGGCGGGCGCCGCCTGCCGCGGCTGGAAGGCGCGGCGCTGTTGGTGGCGGTGGCCGGCGTGCTCGACCTGTGGCTGGCGCCGCTCTCCACGCTGGCCGCGCACCGCGCGGTGTGGACGCTGGCGGGCGGGCTCACCGTCATCGTGGTGAACAGCACGGCCATCGTGCATGCCCTGCGCCACCGCGGCAGCCCGTTGCGCTTCATCGCACCCTTCATGGCGCTGTCGGCGGCAACGGGCGCGCACGACCTGCTGGTGTTCACGCAGGTGATCGACAGCAACCTCTACTACACCAACATGTCGTCGTACGTGCTGCTGCTGGGCATGGCGCTCACGCAGGCGGCGCGCTTCGCGCAGAGCCTGCGGCGCATCGAGAACTTCAACACCGAGCTGATCGAGGAAGTGAACGCGGCCAAGGCCGAGCTGGCCGCCACGCTGGCGCAGCAGCATGCGCTGGAGCTCGCGCATGCGCGCATCGGCGAACGCGTGAACCTGGTGAGCGACCTGCACGACGGCCTGGGCGGCATGCTGGTGGGCAGCATCGCGACGCTGGAGCGCCAGCCTGGCAACCTCGGCGCGCCCGAACTGCTGGCCATGCTCAAGCGCCTGCGCGACGACCTGCGGCTGATCATCGACGCCACTGGCCGCGACGACGGCGCGCGCGCGCTGGGCGAGCTGCTGGCGCCGATGCGCCACCGCAGCGCGCAGCTGCTCGACGCCAACGGCATCGACTGCCGCTGGAAGGTGACCGACATCGACACGCTCGAACTGCCGCCCTCGCAAAGCCTCGACCTGATGCGCTTCCTGCAGGAGGCGCTGACCAACGTGCTCAAGCACAGCGGCAGCCAGCGCGTGGACGTGACCGTGGCGCGCACGGGCGCCGAGCTGCAGCTGAGCGTGCGCGACGACGGACGCGGTTTTGTGGTCGACAACACAGGAGGCACGAGGAGCACCGGAAACACCAGCGGCGCCGGCCTGCGCAACCTGCGCGCGCGGGCGCGCCGCCTCGGGGGCGAGCTGCAGCTGCACTCCCGCCCCGGCGAAACGCAGGTGGCGCTGCGGATGCCGCTCGCCACCTAGCCACCCGGTCACCCGGCCGCGAGGCCCGCAGCGGCCGCAGCGGCGGCCGCGGCTACAGCTCCAGCACCAGCCGCCCGCCTTCGCAGGCGCGCGAGCAGCAGGTCATCATCTTGGTGTTGGCATCGCGCTCGCTGCGCGTGAGCACCACGTCGCGGTGGTCGACCTTGCCGGCCAGCACGCGCACCTCGCACGAGCCGCACAGGCCCTCTTCGCAATCGCTCTGCACGTCGACGTTCGCGGCGCGCAGGGCCGACAGCAATGTCTGGCCGGGCGGCACGGTGAGCAGGAGGCCCGAGTCCTTCAGCTCGACCTCGAAGGCCTGTTCCTTCGACGGGTCGAGCGTGGCCAGCGTCGATTCGAAATGCTCCACGCGCAACGCGCCTTCGGGCCACGCGGCGCAGCAGCCCTCGAGCGCCTCGAGCATGCGCAGCGGGCCGCAGGCGTACACCTGCGCGCCGGGCACGGGCTGCGCGAGCAGCGCCTGCAGGTCGTTGCGGCGGCCTTCGTCGGCGGCGTGCACGTGCAAGCGCTCGCCGTGCAGCGCGGCCAGCTCGTCCACGAAAGCCATGCTGGCGCGGCTGCGGCCGCTGTAGTGCAGCTCGTAGTCGATGCCCAGCGCCTTGGCGCGGCGCGCCATCGCGCTCACCGGCGTGATGCCGATGCCGCCGGCAATGAAGATCGCCTTCTGCAGCGTCTCGTCGAGCCGGAAGTGGTTGCGCGGCCCGCGAATGCGCAGCCGGTCGCCGGCCTTCGCGTTGGCATGCACCCACGCCGAGCCGCCGCGCCCTTCGGGCTCGTGCAGCACGGCAATCTCGAACACGCTCGCCTCGTCGGGGTCGCCGCACAGCGAGTACTGGCGCGAGAGTTCGCTCGTGCCGCACTCCACGTCGATGTGCGCGCCGGGCGTCCAGCGCGGCAGCGGCTTGCCGTCGAGCGACGCCAGGCGCAGCTTGACGATGCCGTCGGCCACCGGCGTCACGCGCTCCACCACCACCGGCCGCGCAATGGCCTGCGCCGACGGCTCGCCGATGCGAACGGGCACCTGCACGTCGCGCAGACCCTTGTTCGTGCGCTCGGGGTTCGCCGCCGGGTCCCACTCGACCAGCAGGTGCTCGGGCCCGCGGAACGAGGTGTTGGGCACGTAGGTGAAGCGCTGCTGCGAAAGCCGCATGTGCGGCATGCGGCGCGTGAACTCCTCCAGGAAGATCTGCATCTCCATGCGCGCCAGGTTCTTGCCCATGCACTGGTGCGAGCCGTAGCCGAAGGTCAGGTGGTCGCTGGCGTTGTCGCGGCGGATGTCGAACAGGTCGGCATCCTCGAAGTGCCCCTCGTCATGGTTGGCCGACGAGGTCACGATCAGCAGGCGCGAGCCCGCGGGCAGGTCGACGCCGCCCACCTGCGTGTCGCTGGTGACGAGGCGGCGCCACGCGGCAACCGAGCCGTTGTGGCGCAGGCACTCTTCCACCGCGTTGGGAATGAGCCCCGGGTCTTCGCACAGCTCGCGCCACACCTGCGGGTGCTGCAGCAGCAGCTTCATGGCATTGGCGGTGGCGTTGGCCGTGGTCTCGTGCGCGGCCACGATGCCGGCCATCATCATCGAGTGCAGGTACGAGTCGGTCACCACCTCGGGGTGCAGCGCCTGCTTGCGGATGCCGTACTGCATCCAGCCGGGCGCGTCGGGGTCCTGGCGCATCTTGTCGAGCACCTTGCCCGCGTACTGCCAGAAGTTGCCGACCGCGTGCGCCACGGCCACCTGCTCCTCGGGCCTGGGGCGGCCCCAGGTGTTGACGGTGTGCGCAATGGAGTACTTGCGCAGCGTGTCCATGTCTTCCTCGGGCACGCCGAGGAAGTGCAGCGCCACGGTCAGCGGGATTTCCCACAGCATCTGGTCGACCAGGTCGGCGCGGCCGTCGTCGATGAAGCGGTCGACATAGCTGCGCGCGAGCTCGCGCACCATCGGCTCGTGGTGCTTCAGCGCCTCGGGCGTGAACGGGTCCATGAGCGCGCGGCGCCGCGGCATGTGGGCCGGCTCGTCTTCGTTGACCAGCGTGCGGTTCAGCGCGAAGCCGTAGGAGGCCAGCACCGCGTTGGCTTCGTCGCCGGTGGGCGTGATCTTCTCCAGCGCGTTCGACGGGCTGAAGGTGATGTTGTCGCGGAACACCGCCTTGATGTCGGCGTAGCGCGTGATCACCCAGTAGCCCAGCTTGGGGCTGTAGAAGATCGGCTCCTGCTCGCGCGCCCAGCGCACGTACTCGGGCGGGTCCTGCTGGTAGCCGTCCTCGAAGGGATCGAACTCGGCGGCGCGCATGCTCACGGGGCAGCCGGTGGGCGTGCGCTCGGCAGACAGCGCGCCGTGCGCGACGGGGCAGCCGGAAGTGCGCTGCGCGGGCGCGGGGTGTGCGGTGTCTGGCATGGCGTGCGGCTTCAGTCGAGGGTGATCTTGAGGTCGCGGATCAGCTTGTGCCAGCGCACCGTTTCGTTCTTGAGCAGCTCGGTGTATTGCGCGGGCGTGTTGCCCACAGGCTCCACGCCGAAGTCGATCATGCGCGTGCGCACCGAAGGCTCGTTGATGGCCGCGACCAGCTGGCGGTTGAGCGTCTTCACCACCTCGGGCGGCGTGGCCGAGGGCACCACCACGCCGACCAGCGCGGCGGCCTCGACGTTCTTGTAACCGAGCTCGGCGAAGGTGGGCACGTCGGGCAGCTGCGGCAGGCGGGTGGGGTTGGCCACCGCCAGCGCGCGCACCTTGCCGCCCTTGATGAAGCCGGAGCCGGCCGCCAGGTCGACCATCATGGCCGGCAGCTGTCCGCCGACCACGTCGGCCAGCGCGGGCGCGGCGCCGCGGTACGGCACGTGGACCATGAAGAGCTTGGCCTCCACCTTCAGCAGTTCCATCGCCAGGTGGTGCGGGCTGCCCGCGCCGGCCGAGGCGTAGTTGATGCCGCCCGGCTTGGCGCGCGCCTGCGCGATGAAGTCCTTGGCCGTGTTGAAGCCCGAGTTGGTGCCCACCACCAGGATCATGGGGAACTTGCCCATCAGCGTGACGGGCGTGAGGTCCTTGGTGGGGCTGTAGCTCAGCGACTTGTACAGCGCGGGGTTGAACACCAGCGTGCCGTTGTCGGCCGACAGCACGGTGTAGCCGTCGGCCGGCGCACGCGCGGTCTCGGCGGCGGCCAGCGCGGTGTTGCCGCCGGGCTTGTTGTCGACCAGCACCGGCTGGCTCACCTGCGTGGACAGCGTCTGCGCGACGGTGCGCGCCAGGAAGTCGGAGCCGCCGCCCGCCGCGTACGGAACGATCCAGCGGATGGGCTTGGCGGGGAAGGTCTGCGCGCCGGCACTGGCGCTCGCCACGGCAGCGAAGGAAAGAACGGCGAGGCCGCGGGCGATCTGCTTCTTCATGGGGTGTCTCCGGGGAGGATATTGTGTATTGCGTAATTATCATACGCATTGCGTAATTCAATGCCCACGGGTTTACCCGGCCGGGCCGAGCCGCCCGGCCGCTTGCGCCGACCCCCTAACATCCACCCGACATGACCTCATCGCCGGAACCCACCCCCTCCCCCGCCCGTGAACGCCGCCAGCGCGTGCAGGCCGCCGAAACCGGCATGGCCGTGCTCAAGGGGCTGGCGCACCTGGGCGGGCGCAGCAGCCTCACGGCGCTGTCGGCCCATGTCGGCGAGAGCCCGGCCAAGGTGCACCGCTACCTCGCCAGCCTGATGGAAGAAGGCCTGGTGCTGCAGGACGCCGCCTCGCAGCACTACTACCTGGGCACCGAGGCCATCCAGATCGGGCTGGCCGCGATGCGCCAGGCCGACCCGATCCGCGCGGCCGAGCCCTGCCTGATCCGCCTGCGCGAGTCGTTGGAGGTGACGTGCTTCGTCGCGGTGATGGGCAACAAGGGCCCGACCATCGTGCGTTTCGAGGAGCCGGGCCTGCCGGTGACGGTGAACGTGCGCGTCGGCTCGGTGATGTCGATGCTGTGGTCGGCCACGGGCCGGGCCTTCCTGGGCCTGCTCGACGAGTCGCGCGTGCTGGCGCTGGCCGAGCAGGAGCTGGGCGACGCCACGCCCGACATGCGCGCGCAACTCGACGCGAAAGACCCGATCGGTGAATTGCGCCGCGAGGTGCGCCAGGCCGGCTGCGCCAGCGTGAAGGACACCTACCTGCGCGGCATCAGCGCCGTGGCGGCGCCGGTGTACGACTATGCGGGCCGCGTGAGCGCGGTGATCACCGCGCTGGGCGCCACCGGCGGCTTCGACCCGGCGGTGGACGGCCCCATCGCCACGGCCGTGCGGCGCGAGGCCCGGGCCGCGAGTACCCTGCTGGGCGCCGCGGCCTGAGGAGTCATCGGGACCTCGGGGTCCCAACCGGCGGATGGGACGTCAGTCGGCCCAGACCACCACGCCGCTCCACGCGGTCGCCAGCACCACGATGCCGAAGGCGATGCGGTACCAGGCGAAGGGCACGAAGCTGTGGCTGCTGATGTAGCGCAGCAGCCAGCGCACGCACAGCCACGCGCTGATGAACGAGAACACCAGGCCCACCGCGAACAGCGGCAGGTCGGCCATCGACAGCGCCGCGCGCTCCTTGTAGACGCTGTACACGCCTGCGCCGATCAGCGTGGGAATGGCCAGGAAGAACGAGAAGTCGGTCGCCGCCTGGCGCGACAGGCCCAGCAGCATGCCGCCGATGATGGTCGAGCCGCTGCGGCTGGTGCCGGGGATCATGGCGAAGCACTGCACCAGGCCCACCTTGAGCGCGTCCCAGGGCGTCATGTCGTCCACGTGCTCGACGCGCACCGAGCCGGGCGGACGCTTCTCGGCCCACAGGATGATGAAGCCGCCGATGATGAAGGTGCTGGCCACCACGGTCGGAATGAACAGGTGCGCCTTGATGACCTTGCCGAACAGCAGGCCCAGCACCACCGCCGGCAGGAAGCCGATGAAGATGTTCAGCGCCAGGCGCTGTGCCTTCGGCTGGCGCGGCAGCGCCACCACGGTCGAGCGGATCTTCTGCCAGTACACCAGGATCACCGCGAAGATGGCGCCGGTCTGGATGGCGATCTCGAAGACCTTGCCCCGATCGTCGCCGAAGCCGCCGAGCAGCGAGCCCGCAAGAATCAGATGGCCTGTGGAAGAGATGGGAAGAAATTCGGTCAGCCCCTCCACGATGCCCATGATGGCGGCCTTGACCAGCAAAACGATGTCCACGCGTACTCCTTGAAAGAGCGGCAATTATCGCGAGGGCACCGGTCAGGTCGCGTTCAGGTGCGGGCCCATGTGCGGGCCCATGTGCGAGCCCATGTGCCGCCGGGCACAAGATACCCAGTTCTGGTGATGTTCGGATGTATCGCGCCGATACACAGTCGGACTTGCGCGGGCGTCCGCGCGCGCAGGAGTCTGGAATGCGAACGTTCATCCCCGGGAACGGACTCGAAGAGCACGTCTCGACCGCCGCCGACCACGGCGAGGACCGGCGCAAGAACGTGCACGACATCGAGCGCGAGCAATGCGACTCGGTGCGGCGCGTGGCCCAGGCCACCGGCGCCTCGGCGCACGAGCTGCGCCAGCTCATGCAGCGCCTGCTCGACATCGAGCGTTGCGGCTCGTGCGCGGGCATCGTCGCGCAGGGCCACATCGCGGCCGACCGCATGCAGTCGGGCATGCCGCTGCTCGACCTCGGCGACGGCGGCACGGCCGAACAGCGCACGGACGCGGTGCAGAGCATCGACTTCTGGCTGCTCGAGCCGCTCGACCCGGCGCACGACAAGAAGTGGTACGCGCGCTGGAAGTTCTGGAGCTTCCTTCTCGGCGCCTCGGGCCCCGACGTGGCGCTCACCTTGCAAGGCCTGGCGCTGCGGCCCAGCGAGCCGGGCGACACGCATGCCGACCTGGTGGCCAAGGCGCGCAAGGTGCTCGAAAGCTGGCGCCGCACCTCCGAGCCGATGTTCTGGGGCGCGGTCGAGTGCTATGTGCGGCAGCAGTCGTTCTCGCTGGAAACGCAGGCCTACCTGATGCACTGCATTGCCGCGGTGTTTCCGGGCGATGCCATGAAGCTGTCGAACGCGCAGAGCGAAGCGCTCACCACCGTGCTGACCGACACCTACTGCGACGCGCTCGGCACCTCGGCGACGATGCCGTCGGCCGACCTGTACCGCCGCCTGTCGCGCGGCCTGCAGGCCACCGACCGCGAGACCGCGCGCACGCGCGACCTGGGGCGCAGCGACGCGGCGCAGATCGCGATCACGGCGCTGTTCGCCATCATCGAGAACACGCGGGCACGCTGAAGCGCTGGCGCAAGTGTCAGTGCGACGCCGTGCGGCGGCGCAGCGCGCGCACCGCGCTGTCGACCGTGGTCAGCACCGGCAACCCGCTGGCGGCCTCGCACGCGGCACGGGCCCGTGCCATGCTGAACTGCGCCAGCGCGATGCGCGTGCAGCCGCGCTCGCGCAACGCCGCCGCCTGCGCGGCGATGAGCGCGTCGTGGCGCTGCGTGTCGCCGGCATTGAGCGCGTCGAGCGCGCCTTCGGCCAGCGCCAGTTCGAGCGCGGTGCCATCGGAAAACTCCGGCGGCATCGACGCCAGCGTGGGCGCGAAGGTGGCGATGAGCCCGAGCCGCCCCTGCCCCTGCGCCACCTCTTCGACCATGGCTTCGTTCGGCTTGAGCACCGCGATGCCCGCATGCCGCCGCGCCACCGCTTCGATGCATGGCCCGAAGGCCGAGCAGGTGAAGAGAATGCCCTGCGCGCCCGTGTCGACCGCGTACTGCGCGAGCCGCTGGAAGCGCTCGTGCATGGTGTCGTCGAGCCCCTTGCCGTTGCGCGCGAGATCGGCCGAGAGGCTGTCGTCGAGCAGGTTCATGCGCTGCGCCTCGGGCCAGTCGCGCGCGAAGGCGTCGTTGATGGGCGCGACCGAGTGCGAGAGTGCGTGGATCAGGGCAATGCGGGTCATGGGTGTGTCACAGGCGCCAGGCGTTCAGATGCCCTTGGACGACGGGTTCGCGAACGCGTCCTTCGTCTCGGCATTGAGCGGGTAGTTGATGTTGATGCCCTTCGGCGGAATGGGCGACATGAACCACTTGGTGTACAGCTTTTCCATCTCGCCCGACTTCATCATGCCCGACACCACGCGGTCGACCAGCGCCTTGAAGGCCGGGTCGTCCTTGCGGAACATGAGCGACTGGTTCTCGGTGCGCAGGCTCTCGCCGGTGATGACGAAGTCCTTCGGGTTGCGCGCGTTCGCGAGCTGTCCGGCCAGCAGGATGTCGTCGAGCACGAAGGCCTGCGCGCGGCCGCTTTCCACCAGCAGGAACGAGTCGCTGTGGTCCTTGCCCGCGAGGTTGGTCACGTCGAGGCTGCGGCCGCGGTCGGCCTCGCGCAGCAGGCGGAACGAGGTGGTGCCGGTGGTGGTGGCCACCGTCTTGCCCTGCAGGTCGGCGATGCCCTTGATGCCCGAATCGGCCTTCACCAGCATGCGCACGTTGTAGCGGAAGATGTCCGGCGAGAACGCCACCTGCTTCTGCCGGTCGACCAGGTTGGTGGTGGAGCCGCACTCGATGTCGACCGTGCCGTTCTGCACCAGCGGCATGCGGTTGGCCGAGGTGACGGCCTGGTACTTGATCTCGATGGCCGGCATCTTCAGCTCGCTCTTCACGGCCTCGACGATGCGGTTGCAGATCTCGATGCTGTAGCCCACGGGCTTGAGGTTGCCGTCGAGGTACGAGAAGCCGAACGACGACTCGCGGTAGCCGAAGGTGATGGCACCGCTGGCCTTGATCCTGGCGAGCGTGTCGCCTTCCTGCGCTTGCGCGGCGTGTGGCAGCAGCACCGCGAAGGCCACGGCGAGCGCGGCGGCGACAGACGAAAACAACGGACGTGGCTTGGGCATGGAACGCTCCTGTGAAGGACGGTGGAGGGGAAGGGACGCGAAAGAAAGGCGGAAGGAAAACGTGCGCTCAGCGCGCGGCGGCGCGCGTCACCGCATCGATCGATTCGGCAAGGCGCGCGGCGATCAGGCGCAGGTCGTCGCGCGTCGCGATGAACGGCGGCGCCAGCAGCACGTGGTCGCCCTGGCGGCCGTCGACCGTGCCGCCGAAGGGGTAGCACAGCAGGCCGCGCGCCATCGCGTCTTTCTTGAGGGTGGCGTGGAGCTTCAGCGCCGGATCGAACGGCGCCTTGCTGGCGCGGTCGGCCACCAGCTCGACGCCCCAGAAGAAGCCGCGCCCGCGAATGTCGCCCACGTGCGGATGCGCGCCCAGCGCCTCGGCCAGCATCGCGCCGAAGGCCACGCCGTCTTCGCGCACCTTGGCCACCAGCCCGTCGCGCCGGATCACCTGCTGCACCGCGAGCGCCGCGGCGCAGGCCATCGGGTGGCCGAGGTAGGTGTGGCCGTGCTGGAAGAAGCCGCTGCCCTTCGACATCGCCTCGACGATGCGGCGCTGCGCCAGCACCGCGCCCACCGGCTGGTAGCCGCCGCCCAGGCCCTTGGCGACGGTGATCAGGTCGGGCACCACGCCTTCCTGCTCGCAGGCGTGCAGCGAGCCGGTGCGGCCCATGCCGCACATCACCTCGTCGAGGATGAGCAGCACGCCGTACTTGTCGCACACCGCGCGCACCGCCTTGAAGTAGCCCGGCACGGGCGTGAGCACGCCGGCGGTGGCGCCACCCACCGTCTCGGCCACGAAGGCGATCACGCGGTCGGCACCCTGCGCGAGGATGGCCACCTCGAGCTCGTCCGCCAGCCGCAGGCCGTAGAGCTCTGCGCTCTCGTCCGCGCGCTGTTCACGGTACGGATAGCACGGCGACACGTGCGTGGCCGGCACCAGGATCGGCGCGAAGGGCTCGCGCCGCCACGCGTTGCCGCCTACCGCGAGGGCGCCCAGCGTGTTGCCGTGGTAGCTCTGGCGGCGCGCGATGAAGTGCGTGCGTTGCGGCTGGCCGATTTCCACGAAGTACTGGCGCGCCATCTTCAGCGCCGACTCCACCGCTTCGGAGCCGCCGCTGACCAGGTAGACGTGGCTCATGCCTTCGGGCGCGCAGCCGATCATCTCGTCGGCCAGCTGCTCGGCCACCTCGCTGGTGAAGAAGCTGGAGTGGGCGTAGGCCAGCTTGTCGATCTGCGCGTGCATGGCGGCCATGACCTCGGGGTGCGCGTGGCCGAGCGAGGACACGGCCGCACCGCCCGAGGCGTCGAGGTATTCGCGGCCTTCGGCGTCGCGGATGTACATGCCGTGGGAGCCGGCGGCAACGGGCGGGGTCTGGCGAAGGTGGCGGTGGAAGACGTGCGTCATGGCGGTGGAAGGCTCGACTTGGCTTGAGCTTGGGATTGGAACTAACGTTTCGACCGAATTATTGTTTGGAACATTTGTTCCGTCAACTGTTCCGGCAAATTGCGTCCGGTACATTTGTTCCAACGACAGCCGAAGAGAGACACCGCCATGGGCGCCCGAGACCAGATCCGCCAGCGTTTCAACGAACTGAGCCCCGCGCTGCAGCAGGTGGCGCGCTATGTGCTCGACCACCCCAACGAGGTGGTCACCGGCTCGATGCGCAACGTGGGCACGCTTTCGCAGAGCACGCCGGCCACGCTGGTGCGCTTCGCCCAGCACCTGGGTTTCGACGGCTGGCCGCAGCTCAAGGAAGCCTTCGCGGCCGACATGGGCCTGGGCTCGGAGACCTACGGCGGGCGCGCCAAGCAGCTCGTCGGCCGCGCCAGGGACCAGAGCCTGACCGGCGAGATGTTCGAGGTGCAGCGCCGCAACCTCGAGGCCACGCACCAGCAGAGCGAGCAGGCGCTGCAGAAGGCCTGCGCGCTCATCGAAAAGGCGCCGGCGGTGCATGCCGCGGGCTTTCGCGCCTGCTTTCCGATCGCCTTCTCGTTCGTCTACGTGTACCGCATCTTCCGCACCAGCGTGCACCTGGTCGACGGCCAGGGCGGCTCGCTGGAAATGCAGCAACGCGCCTTCGCCAAGGGCGACGCACTGGTGGTGGCCAGCTTCGCGCCCTACTCGCGCGAGGCGCTTCAGGTGACGCAGGCGGCCAAGGCGGCCGGCTGCCGCATCGTGGCCATCACCGACAGCGTGACCTCGCCGCTGTCGCTGCTGGCGGACGAGACGCTGCTGTTCACCATCCACAGCCCCTCGTTCTTTCCGTCGGTGGCGGCGGGCGTGGCGCTGACGGAAGCGCTGGTCGAGCTGCTCGCCAGCCGGGCCGGCAAGCCGGTGGTGAAGCGCATCGACCAGGCGGAGGCGCAGTTGTTCGAGTCAGGGGCGTACCTGGCGCCGCCGCCGGCGCGGAGCGGGTAGCCAAGGCCCTCGAGACGATTCGGCTCAGGCCGTCGTGCGGATGCGCTCGGCGTTCTTGCGCAGGTGCAGCACGAGCAGGTCGCGGTTGGACGTGATGTGCTCGCGCATCAGGGCCTCGGCCTCGCCGGCGTCGCGCCGGACCAGCGCATCGACCAGGCGGCAGTGGTCCTCGAAGGCCAGCTGCGCCTGCTCGCGGCGGAACAGCAGCATGGACGCGTCGCGGTTGTGCGGGCGCAGGTTGCTGTCGAAGATGATCGGCAGCTGCCGCGCGCGGTGCACCGCCTCGGCCAGCCAGCGGTTGTCCGCCAGCACCATCACCTTGTCGTGGAACGCCACGTTCTGGTCGTGCCAGCACAGCGCGCGTTCGTCGTCCCATTCGTTTTGCAGCAGCTCGCGCTGCGCGTCCATCATGGCCTGCAGGCCATCCTGCGACTCGGTGTCCAGGCCGCGCTCGGCAATGAGCCGGCAGGCCATGGCCTCCAGGTTGGCGCGCACGCTGAAGGCGTCGAACACGTCCTTGGCGTTGAAGCGGCGCACCTGGAACCCCTTGTTCGGCACGTAGACCAGCAGTCCTTCGTCGGCCAGCCGCGCCATGGCGCCGCGCACAGGCGTGCGCGACACGCCGAGCTCATTGGCGAGCGCGATCTCCATCAGGTGTGAACCGGGAGCAAAGACGCCGTCGAAGATGCGGTTGCGCAACGTCTCGGCCACGGACAACGCACGTGTCCGGGAAGGATCTGGGGGGGTCATCGAAGGTTGGAAACTGGGGGCCACCAGGGAAGTGGCCGCGCGGATGGTACGGCGGCGTATCGTTACTTGATATACCCAATTTCCGTAAAGAGCGCATAAACGGCAGTTTTTGGATAAATACGCAAAATTTCTTAACTGTTGTTAACAGTTGTCAACTTTCAGTTGCACATCTCCAACATGCCGATCCGCATGTTTTCCGATGGTTTGGGCGCCACGCTTCCCTGGGATCGGCCGGCTCAGCTCGTGCGGCACGCATGACGCGCGCCCGCCTCGCGGCCCGGTGCCTCTTCCGCGACCATTTCCGGACATCCCTGCGTCATCCCCGGTTCGGGAAAGCCACGACCCCGGCCACGGAACCCTTGCACGGAACCTGGAGTCGAACCCCTGTCGCGGCGCCTTGTCGCGACAGGAGGTAATGACCATGAAGCAAGTGAAGCATTGGCAAGACCCCGTCAACGCCGTCGCCGGCGCCTGGCTGATCGTCTCGCCCTGGGTTCTGGGCTTTTCGGACATGACGCCCGCCATGTGGACCATGGTGGCAACGGGCATCCTGCTCGGCGCCGTGGCACTGGGTGCGACCTTCGTGCCTCGACAGTGGGAAGAGTGGACCGAGGTCGCGCTGGCCGCCTGGCTCGCGATTTCTCCCTGGGTGGTCGGCTTCCGCGGGATCGAGTCCGCACTGGTCAACGCGGTTCTTGTGGCCGCGGTGATCCTGGTGCTCGCGCTGTGGGTGCTGGTGACCGACAAGGACTACCTGGGCCACGCGATCGATCGTCCGGCGCATTGACCACCGATGCGCCGTGACACCAGAAAGCCGGGGCGCCGCGCGCCTCGGCTGAAAGGATGAGCCCCATGTGGGGCTCGTCCGCAAGATCAGCCGATCACTGCGCGCGGGGTGCGGTGGCCTGGTCCGCGTTGATGCTGCCCCCCATCCACCCCGCCTGCCAGCCACCGCCCATCGCCTGGATCAACGCGATGGCGGTGGTCTGGCGGTTGACCTGCAACTGCACCAGGGTGCGCCGTGCGCTGAGCGCGGCGGCCTGCGCCGTGACCACGTCGGTGTAGCTCACCTGCGCCGCACGGTAGCGGTTGAGCAGTTGCTGCTCGGTCTTGTCCGCGGCCGCCGAAGCCTCGCGCCGCAGGCCTTCCTGTTCGGCCAGCGTGGCGCTCGCGGTGAGCTGGTCCTCCACGGCCTGGAAGGCGGTGAGCACGGTCTGGCGGTAACGCGCCACGCTCGACTCGTAGCCGGCCTTGGCCGAGTCGACGTTGGCGGCAATCGCACCCGCGTCGAACACCACCTGCGCCACCGAGAAGCCCAGCGACCACAGCGAGTTGGCCGAGCCGAACAAATCCTTCACGCGGCTCGCGTTGCTGCCGACCGACGCCGTGAGGTTGATGTTGGGAAAGTAGGCCGCGCGCGCAATGCCGATCTGCGCATTGGCCGATGCCACCGTGCGCTCGGCCGCCGCGATGTCGGGCCGGCGCTGCAGCAGCGTCGACGGCACGCCCAGCGGCACGCCCGGCACCACCGGCGTCCAGCGCGCGGCCTGCAGGCTGAAGTCGGCCGGCGCCACGCCCAGCAGCGTGGCAATCGCGTGCTCGTAGGTGGCGCGGGTGCGCTGCAGGCCCACGCGCTCGGCCTTGGCGTTCACCAGTTGGGTCTGCGCCTGCAGCACGTCGGTCTGCGCCGAGATGCCCGCCGCATAGCGGTTGCTCGTGATCTCGAAGGCGCGCTGGTAGCCCTGGATGGTTTCGTCCAGCAGCACGATCTCGGCATCGGCCTCGCGCAGCGAGAAGTAGTTGGTCGCCAGCTCGCCGATGGCCGACAGGCGCGCCGCGGCCAGGTCGGCCTCGCTCGCCTGCGCACTGGCCTGCGCGCTGCTCACGGCTTCGCGCAGGCGGCCCCACACGTCGGGCGTCCAGCTGGCGCCCAGCGACGCGCCGAACGCGTTCGACGGGCTGGCCGTGCCGTTGCCGCCCACCGTGCCCGTGCGCTTGCCGGTGCCGTCGAACGACACCGACGGGAACAGCGCCGCGCGCTCGCCGCGCACCAGCGCCTGGGCCTGCGTGTAGTTGGCCACCGCCGCGGCGATGTTCTGGTTCGACACCTGCACGCGGCCGGCGAGCTCGTCGAGCGTGGCGTCGCCGAACAGCTTCCACCATTCGCCGCGGTCCAGCGCATCGGCCGGCGCGGCCGGCAGCCAGCCTTCGGCGGTCTTCTGCTCTTTCCACGCGGCGGAGGCGGAGGCGGCGGTGGCGGGCCGCTCGTAGCGCGGCCCGACGGCGCAGCCGGCAAGCACCGCGGCCAGCGCGAGCGCCGAGAGTGAAAAGCGGGAGGTGGAAAGCAGTGCGTTCATGGCAGTGTTGTTCTCAGACCGGCGTTGCACGGCTCAGTTCTTGTTCGTTCCTGCCGCGGCGACGCAGCTTGTCGAGCAGCAGGTAGACCACCGGCGTGGTCAGCAGCGTGAGCAGCTGGCTCGCGATCAGCCCGCCGATGATGGCCACGCCCAGCGGCCGGCGCAGCTCGGCGCCCTCGCCGAAGCCGATGGCCAGCGGCAGCGCGCCCAGCGCGGCGGCCAGCGTGGTCATCAGGATCGGGCGAAAGCGCAGCAGGCAGGCCTCGCGCACCGCCTCCAGCGGCGTGAGCCCGCGCGAGCGCTCGGCCTCCAGCGCGAAGTCGATGATCAGGATGGCGTTCTTCTTCACGATGCCGATCAGCAGGAACACGCCGATCAGCGCAATGATCGAGAACTCCATGCGGAACATCAGCAGCGCCAGCACCGCGCCCACGCCGGCCGACGGCAGCGTCGACAGCACGGTGATCGGGTGCACCAGGCTCTCGTACAGGATGCCCAGCACGATGTAGATGACCAGCAGCGCCGCCGCGATCAGCATGACCTGCTGGCCCTGCGACTGCTGCGCGCTGGCCGCCGTGCCCGCGAATGCGCCGCGCACGTTGGTGGGCATGGCGATGTTGGCCTCGGCCTTGGCGATGGCCTCGCGCGCGTCGCCCAGGTTGGCGCCTTCGGCGAGGTTGAACGAGATGGTGGTGGCCAGCTCGCCGTCTTCGTGGCTCACCGAGGTGGCCACCGACTGCTCCTCGAACTTCGCGACCGCCGACAGCGGCACCAGGTTGGTGGCCGTGTTGCTCAGCACGTTGCCCGACGAGGCGTTGCGCAGCGCCGGGTTGGCCGACACGGGCACGGCGGCGCTCGAGCTGCTCGACGAAGACGATGTCGACGCCGTCGCGGTCGATGCCGCCACCTGCGTCGTCACCGTCTGCCCCGCCACCACCGAGGTCCTGGTGGCCGGCACGTAGATGTCGCGCAGCGCGTTGGGGCTGCGCGTGTAGCGCGGCGCCCATTCCATCACCACGTGGTACTGGTTCAGCTCGGTGTAGATGGTCGCCACCTGCCGCTGGCCGAAGGCGTTGTACAGCGCGTTGTCGATCGAGGTCGAGGTGAGGCCCAGCCGCCGCGCGCTGTCGGGGTCGATCTTGGCCACCGTCTCCACGCCGTTCTGGTCCTGGTCGGTGTCGATGTCGGTCAGCACCGGCTGCAGCTTCAGTTCGTCGGACAGCTTCACGGCCCAGGTGCGCAGGTCGGCCAGGCTGTCGCTCTTCAGCGTGTACTGGTAGGTGGAGTTGCTCGCGCGCCCGCCCGAACGCACGTCCTGCACCGTGCCCAGGAACACGCGCAGGCCCGTCACCTCGTTGAGCTGCGGACGCAGCCGCGCGATGACGGCCATGCCGCTGTCCTTGCGCTGGTTGGCGGGCTTGAGGTTGACGAACATGAAGCCGCCCCCGGCCCGGCCCGCGCCGGTGAAGCCCACCACGGTGTCGACCGCCTCGTCCTTGCGGATGATGTCCACCACCTGGCGCAGCTTGGCGGCCAGCGCCTGCGACGAGATGCTCTGGTCGGCGCGCAGGCCGCCGTTGAGCTGCCCGCTGTCCTGCTGCGGGAAGAAGCCCTTGGGCGCGGCGGTGAACAGGTACACGTTCAGCCCCACCACCGCCACCAGGATCAGCATCACCAGCCCCTTGCTGTCGAGCGCCCAGTCCAGGCTGGTCTCGTAGCGCTTGAGCACCCAGTCGTAGCTGCGCGCGGCCATGCGGCCGAACCGGCCCTGCGGCTTGCTCTTGTCGTGCTCGCCGCCGGGCTTGAGCATCCACGCGCACATCATGGGCGTGGTGGTCAGCGAGATGACGAGCGAGATCATCACCGCGGCCGACAGCGTCACCGCGAACTCGCGGAACAGCCGGCCCACCTGGCCGCCCATGAACAGCAGCGGAATGAACACCGCCACCAGCGACACGCTGATCGACAGCACGGTGAAGCCCACCTCCTTCGCGCCGAGCAGCGCCGCCTTCATGCGCGTCATGCCCGAATCGATGTGCCGGCTGGTGTTCTCCAGCACCACGATGGCGTCGTCCACCACGAAGCCCGTGGCCACCGTGAGCGCCATCAGGCTCAGGTTGTTGAGGCTGAAGCCCAGCAGGTACATGACCCCGAAGGTGCCCAGCAGCGCCGCCACCGTGGCCACCGCCGGCACGATGGTCGCGCGCACGCTGCGCAGGAACAGGCTGACCACCAGCACCACCAGGATGACGGAAATGACCAGCGTCAGCTCGACCTCGCGCAGCGAGCCGCGGATGGAGTTGGTGCTGTCCGAGGCCACCTGCAGCGTGACGTCGGGCGGCAGCTGCGCCTGCAGCTCGGGCAGCAGCGCGCGCACGCTGTCCACCGTCTCGATGATGTTGGCCGAGGGCTGGCGCGTGATGAGCACGATGATCGCGGGCTCGCCGTTGAACAGGCCGAGCGTGCGCGTGTCCTCCACGCCGTCGAGCACCTCGGCCACGTCCTGCAGCCGCACCGCCGCGCCGTTGCGCCAGGCGATGACCATCGAGGCG
The DNA here is from genome assembly GCF_900112425.1 of Variovorax sp. OK212. Taxonomy (GTDB): domain Bacteria; phylum Pseudomonadota; class Gammaproteobacteria; order Burkholderiales; family Burkholderiaceae_C; genus Variovorax. The sequence goes on from NZ_FOLP01000002.1 coordinate 381,274, forward strand.
TAGTCGCTCGCGCGCAGCGCCGGCGTCTGCGTGTAGATCTGCAGCTTGCGCCCATCGCCCTGCACCGTGCCCTTGGGCCGGTTGGCGTTGGAGGCCTGGATGGCGGCGCGCACGTCGTCGGTGCTGATGCCGTAGCGGTTGAGCGCGAACGGCAGCAGCTCGACGCGCACGGCCGGCAGCGAGCCGCCGCCGATTTCCACGTCGCCCACGCCGTCGACCTGCGACAGGCGCTGGCTCACGATGTTCGACACCGCGTCGTAGATCTGGCCCGGCGTCTTGGTCTTGGACGTGAGCGCCAGGATGATCACCGGCGACGCCGCGGGGTTGGCCTTGCGGTAGGTCGGGTTGCTTCGCAGCGTGGCCGGCAGGTCGACGCGGCTGGCGTTGATCGCGGCCTGCACTTCTCTCGCGGCGCCGTCGATGTTGCGGCTCAGGTCGAACTGCAGCGTGACGCGGGCGGAGCCGACGGAGCTGGTGGACGTCATTTCGTTGACGCCGGCGATGGTGCCCAGGTGCCGCTCCAGGGGGGTGGCGACGCTGGTGGCCATCGTTTCCGGGCTCGCGCCGGGGATCGATGCTCTGACCGAGATGACGGGGTAGTCGACCTGGGGGAGTGGGGAGACTGGCAGGACGAAGAATGCGGCTATGCCCGCGAGCGCCACACCTATCGTGAGCAGTACCGTGCCTATGGGGCGGCGGACGAACGGCTTGGAGAGATTCATTGCTGCTCTCCTTGCGGAGGGCGGGGGCCGGGTCTCGCCCCGGCGGGCGAGACCCGGCCTCGGGAAGCAAACAAGCAGCAGGAGGCAAAACGATTCAAACCGCCTCCTCCTCGATCACAGCCCGCCGAGACCCTCCACCCAACCGATCGAACGCCAGATAGATCACAGGCGTGGTGAACAGAGTCAGCAGCTGGCTGACAATCAGCCCGCCAAAGATCGCAAGCCCCAGCGGCCGCCTCAACTCCGCCCCATCCCCAAAGCTCAGCATCAGCGGCACAGCGGCAAACAAGGCCGCCAGCGTGGTCATCAGGATCGGCCGAAACCGCAGCAACGCAGCCTGGTGAATCGCCTCACGCGGCGACTTCCCCTGAGTCCGCTCGGCGTCGATCGCAAAGTCGATCATCATGATCGCGTTCTTCTTCACGATGCCGATCAGCAGGATGATCCCGATGATCCCGATCACCCCAAGGTCGTTGCCCGTGATCATCAGTGCCAGCAGCGCACCCACGCCGGCGGAAGGCAGCGTGGACAAGATCGTCAGCGGATGCACGTAGCTCTCGTACAGCACCCCCAGCACGATGTACACGCAAACGACCGCCGCCAGGATGAGCCACAGCTGGTTCGACAGCGACTTCTCATAGGCCCCCGAAGCCCCCAGGAACGTCATCGTCACGCTCCCGGGCAACCCGATCTCCTTGGCAGCCGCGCGAATCGCATCCACCGAAGTGCCCAGCGACACCCCCGGCGCCGTATCGAAGTTCAGCGTACTGGCCGGGTACTGCGCCACGTGCGTGATCTGCAGCGGCGCCTGCTGCTCGGAGATCTCGGCAATCGCGGACAGCGGCGTCGCCGTGCCGGAGCCGGCGATCAGGTTCAGCTGCCCCAGCGTCTGCGGCGTGTTCACCATCCCCGGACGGGCTTCGAGAATCACCCGGTACTGATTGGTCTCCGTGAAGATGGTCGACACGATGCGCTGCCCGAACGCGCTGTACAGCGCGTCGTCCACCGTGCTGGCCGTGATCGACAGCCGCGCCGCCGTGTCGCGGTTCACGTTCACGAACGCCGCCAGGCCCTGCGCGCCGGCATCGCTGCTCACGTTGCGCACCTTGTCCGAGTCCTGCAGCCTGGCCACCAGCTTCTTCATCCACTCGGTGATGGCCGCGCTGTCCACGCCTTCCAGCGACACGCGGTACTCGGTGGGCCCGGTCTCGGCGTCGATCGTCAGGTCCTGCGTGGGCTGCAGGTACAGCGTCACGCCGGCCACCTGGCGCACGCGCTCGCGCAGCCGGTCCATCACGTCCTGCTGGTGGCCGCGGTCCTTCTTCAGGTTGATGAGCATGCTGCCGGTGTGCAGCATCGTGTTGTTGGCCGCGTCCACGCCCACGAACGAGCTGAGGTTCTCGACGTCGGGGTCTTCGAGGATGGCGCGCGCGGCCTGCTGCTGCAACTGCGCCATGCGGTCGAACGACACGTCCTGCGCGGCCTGCACGCGGCCTTGCAGCTGGCCGGTGTCCTGCGTGGGGAACAGGCCCTTCGGGATCGACAGGTACAGCACCACCGTCAGCACCATGGTCAGCAGCGCCACCAGCAGCGTGAGCGGCTGGTGCGCGATCACCCAGTGCAGCGAGCGGTCGTAGCGCACCATCACGCCGTCGAAGAAGCGCTGCGCGCGCGCGCCGAAGCCGTGGCCGGCCGGGTCTTTCCTGGGCTCGTGCTTGAGCCAGCGCGCCGACATCATCGGCACCAGCGTGAGCGAGACCACGGCCGAGATCAGGATGGTGATGGCCAATGTCACCGCGAACTCGCGGAACAGCCGGCCCACCACGTCGCCCATGAACAGCAGCGGAATCAGCACCGCGATGAGCGACACGGTCAGCGAGATGATGGTGAAGCCGATCTGCGTGGCGCCCTTGAACGCGGCCTGCAGCGGCTTCTCGCCCTCCTCGATGTAGCGCGCGATGTTCTCGATCATCACGATCGCGTCGTCCACCACGAAGCCGGTGGCAATGGTCAGCGCCATCAGGCTCAGGTTGTTCAGGCTGTAGCCCAGCAGGTACATGAGCCCGAAGGTGCCGATCAGCGAGATGGGCACCGCGATGCTGGCGATGACGGTGGCGCGCAGGCTGCCCAGGAACGCGAAGATCACCAGCACCACCAGCAGCACGGCCAGCACGAGTTCCATCTCGACGTGCTCCACCGACGAGCGGATGCCGGCGGTGCGGTCGCTGAGCACCTCGATCTTCAGCCCGGCGGGCAGGCCGGCCTGCAGGTCGGGCAGCTGCTTCTTGATGGCGTCGACGGTGGCGATCACGTTGGCGCCGGGCTGGCGCTGCACGTTCATGATGATCGCGGGCGACAGCCTGGCGGTGCCGTCGGCCTTGTTGCCGGCCCAGGCGGCGAGCTGGTTGTTCTCGGCGCTGTTGATCACCTGCGCCACGTCGACCATGCGGATCGGCGCGCCGTTCTTGTAAGAGACGATGAGGTTCTTGTAGTCCTCGACCGTGAGCAGCTGGTCGTTCGAATTGATGGTGTACGCGCGCTTGGGGCCGTCGAAGCTGCCCTTGGCGCCGTTGGAGTTGGCCGCCGAGATCGCCGTGCGCAAGGTGTCCAGCCCGATGCCGTTGGCCGCCAGCGCCTGGGTGTTGGCCTGGATGCGCACCGCCGGGCGCTGCCCGCCGCTGAGCGACACCAGCCCCACGCCGGAGACCTGGCTGATCTTCTGCGCGAGGCGGGTGTTCACGAGGTTCTGCACCTCGGTGAGCGGCAGCGTGTCGGACGTGATGGACAGCGTGAGCACCGGCGCGTCGGCCGGGTTCACCTTGGCGTACACGGGCGGCGCCGGCAGGTCGGCCGGCAGCAGCGAGCCGCCGGCGTTGATGGCGGCCTGCACCTCCTGCTCGGCCACGTCCAGCGTCTGGCCCAGCGAGAACTGCAGCGTGATGATCGACACGCCGGCGGCGCTGGTCGAGCTCATGCGGTCGAGCCCCGACATCTGGCCGAACTGGCGCTCCAGCGGCGCGGTGACGGTGTTGCTCATGACCTCGGGGCTGCCCCCGGGGTAGAGCGTCTGCACCTGGATGGTCGGGTAGTCGACCTGCGGCAGGGCCGACAGCGGCAGGAAGCGGAACGCCACCAGGCCGGCCAGCACGATGGCGACCATCAGCAGCGAGGTCGCCACCGGTCGAAGAATGAACGGGCGAGAAGGACTCATCGGGCGCGGCGCTTGGAGGAACGGGTCGGCGAACGGATCAGCGGATCGCGCCGCCCTGGGCGGGTGGCGGCGAGCCGGGCTTCAGGTCGGGCGCGGCCGGCGGCACCGAGGTGGCCGGCGGCGAGGTGGGCGACTCGGCCGGCGGGGCGCTGCGGGCACCGCCTGCACCTGTACCCGCTGCGCCTTGGCCGCCCTGCCCTGCTGCACCTTCACGGCGACCCGCACCGCGTTCGCCGCGCTCGCCCCGGTTGCCACGGCGCGCACCCGATGCCGCGCCCGACGCCGGCACCGCCGGCCGGTCGGCCATGGTCTGCACCCGCGCGCCGTCCTTCAGCCGGTCGCCGCCTTCGGTCACCACCTGCTCGCCGGCTTCCAGGCCCGACATGATCGCCACGTTGTCCACGCTCGACTCGCCGCGCGTCACCGTGCGCTGCGACACGGTGCTGTCGGTGTTCAGCACGTACACGTAGTCGCCGTTGGGGCCGTGGCGCAGCGCCGTCACCGGCACCACCACCGCGCCGCTCACGGTGCGCAGCAGCAGCCGCAGGTTGACGAACTGGTTCGGGAACAGCGCGTTGTCGGCGTTGGTGAAGCGGGCCTTGGCCTTCACGGTGCCGGTGGCGGTGTCGACCAGGTTGTCGAGCGTGGCGAACATGCCGCCGGCCAGCCGGCGCGTGCGCGTGCGGTCGAAGGCGGTGGCGTCCAGCTTGGCGCCCTGCGCCAGCCGCTCCTGCACCTCGGGCACGCGGTCTTGCGGAATGGAGAACTCGACGTCGATCGGCGCGATCTGCGTGATGGTCGCCACGCCGTTGGTGGTGCCGGTCGAGATGTAGTTGCCCGCGTCCACCGGTCGCAGGCCGATGCGCCCACTGGCCGGCGCGGTGATGCGGCTCCAGGTCAGGTTGAGCTTGGCGGTGTTCTCGTTGGCGCGGTCGATGGCCACGGTGCCTTCGAGCTGCTTGACCAGCGCGGCCTGGGTGTCGACGTCCTGGCGGGCGATGGAGTCCTGGCCGAGCAGCGTCTGGTAGCGCTGCAGCGTGACGCGCGCCGCGGCCAGCTGGGCCTCGTCGCGCTGGCGTGCGCCGGCGGCCTGCGCCAGCACGTTCTGGAACGGCTGCGGGTCGATGGTGGCGAGCACGTCGCCCTTCTTGACCATCTGGCCTTCCTGGAAGAGCACCGCGGTGAGCACGCCCGAGACCTGCGGCTGCACGATCACGTTGGCCACCGGGGTGACCGTGCCCAGCGCCTCGAGCTGCACCGGAATGTCGGCCTGCTTGGCGGTGGCGATGCCGACCGTGCTGGAGGCCGCGCCGCCGCCGCGCCCGCCCGGACCTCCAGGGCCGCCGGGGCCGCCTGGACCTCCGGCGCCTCCCGGCCGCCCGCCGCCCGGCCCCGCACCCGGACCGGCCGCCGGCGTCTTCGAGCGCTGGATCAGATACCAGGCGCTGCCGCCCAGCGCCACCAAGAGCAGCAAGGTCAGCAGGCCGCCCACCCAGCGGCGCCTGCGCACCGGGGGATGTGTCGGCGACACGTTGGAAGGCAGGGGCTCGGTTGGTTTTTCTTGTTCCATGGGCGGTGCGTGCGGAAGGTGCAGGGGTGCGAACCAGCGTAGTACACGCGGAATGGTAGTCGGGCTGTTTGCTGGGCCGTAAAGCGACGGTAAAGCTGTCACATGTTGCCAGCGCCGCCGCCCGCGGGCCGTCAGCCATTGGCGCTGTTTGGCGCTGTTTGGCGGCAACTCGCGCCGCCGGCGCGCATTCCGTCGCACGCCGGTGGCGGGTGCGTCCGGGCGCCGGCACAGTCCGCTCCATCGATTCGATGCCTGAACGTCCCCTCGTCGCCCCCTCTTCGCCCCCTCTTCGTCTTCCCTTCCAGATCCCTTCAACCTTCTGTCACCGGAGCGCCACCATGCTGATGCAAATCGTCCTTCACACGCCCAAGTGGGTGTTCGCCGTCTTCTTCCTGCTGCTGTGGATCGGCGCCAAGCAGCTGCTCACCAACAGCGTGGGCCTGAGCCGCGTCACGCTGATGCCCGTCGCCATGGGCGCGCTCTCGGTCTACGGCGTGGTCTCGGTGTTCGGCGACTCGTTCGGCGCGCTGCTGGGCTGGGCCGCCGCCGCGGTCGCCATGCTGGCGCTGGTGCTGCAGCGCCCGCTGCCCGCCACCACCCGCTACGACGCCGCGCAGCGCCGGTTCCACGTGGCCGGCAGCCCGGTGCCCCTGATGCTGATGATGGGCATCTTCCTGACCAAGTACGTGGTGGGCGCCGCCCTGGCCATGCACCCCGAACTGCGCCAGCAAGCCACCCTCGGCCTCGTGATCCCGGTGCTGTACGGCGCGTTCAGCGGCGTGTTCGCGGCCCGCGCGGTGCGCCTGTGGAAGCTCGCCATCCGTACTGACGCCATGTCGGGCGCGGTTCGCGCGGCCTAAGATTCCTTGGCCACCCGCCGCCAGGCCCCTCACGACACCACCGCCATGAACGCACTCCTGCTGATCCTCAAGATCTCCGTGACGGTGGTGCTCGCCGCCTCCATTGCCGAGGCGCTGGTGCTGTCCTGGCGCAACGGCTGGCGCAGCTACGACTGGAAGGCGGCCGGCATCTCGGTGTTCGACTTCCTGGTGCGCGAATACCCGCTGCGCTGGCTGCTGCCGCTGGCGTTCTGGACCGGCGCGATGGACTGGTTCTACGCCCACCGCCTGTTCACCCTGCCGATGGACCACTGGAGCGGCTGGGCCGCCTGCTTCCTGGGCCAGGAGTTCTGCTACTACTGGTACCACCGCGCGGCCCACCGGGTGCGCTGGTTCTGGTGCACCCACTCGGTCCACCACTCGCCCAACCAGCTCAACCTGTCGGCCGCCTACCGCTTCGGCTGGACCGGCCGCCTGACCGGCACGCTGGCCTTCTTCATGCTGGCGCCGCTGCTGGGCATGCCGCCCAGGGTGGTGCTGCTGATGCTCACGCTGAACCTGCTGTACCAGTTCTGGATCCACGCCACCTGGATCCCGCGCCTCGGCCCGCTGGAATGGGTGCTGAACACACCCTCGGCCCACCGCGTGCACCACGCCTCGAACCTCGAGTACCTGGACGGCAACTACGGCGGCGTGCTCATCGTGTTCGACCGCCTGTTCGGCACCTGCATTCCCGAGCGCGCCGACCTGCCCTGCCGCTACGGCCTGGTGAACCCGATCACCTCGCACAACCTGCTGGAGATCGAGTTCGGCCAGTGGCGCGCCCTGCTGCGCGACCTGGCCTCGGCCCGCTCGCTGCGCGCCTTCGCCGGCTACCTGGTGAAGCCGCCGGGGTGGAAGCCCGACGGGCCGGGCGATACGACCGAGGAGCTGCGCCAGCGCGCGGCGTTGAACGTGGCACCGGCGCACGCGCAGGCCGCGCCAGCCGCAACGGCCACGCCAGCCACAGCGGCGGCAACGGCAGCAACGGCAGCAACGGCAGCGTCCGATTTCATTCCCGTGCAGTACAACAAGGAGTTGTCATGAACTACACCTCGCCCACTCCCTCCGCTTCGGACATCGAACGCCGTGCCCGCCGCCGCGCCGGCGCCAAGATGGGCTGGTACATCCACGCCTTCGTCTACGTGCTGGTCAACCTCGGCCTGGTCACGATCTCGGCCGCCCGGGGCCACACCTGGGCCATGTACCCGCTCATGGGCTGGGGCCTGGGGCTGCTGATCCATGGCGCGGTGGTCTGGTTCGTGGCCGGCGGCGGCTTCTACGAGCGGCTGGTGGAGCGCGAACGCCGCGCGCTGGGCGCCGGGGACCGCGGATGAGCGTGGGCCCACCTGCAGCCTTCCCCAGGTTCGGGGGCGAGAACCTGCGGGACATGCTGCGGCATGGCCTGATCACCGCCGTCTTCTGCTGCCTCATTGCCTGCGCGCTCACCATCACCGACGGCGGCGGCTGGGCGGCGCACCTGGTCTATTCGCTGTCGATCGGCCTCATCAGCTGGCTGTTCATCGACACCACCCGGCTGCTGATCACCGGGCACCGCGACATCCGCTGGCCGCTGGGCGGCCGGGGCTACGTGGTGGTGGTCGTCGGCGTGACCTTGGGCTTCATGGGCGGCAACTTCATCGGCGACGCATGGACCGGCGCGCCGGCCTTCGACTTCCTGGCGTTCGGCGGCCACAAGCTGGCCACGGGGGTCGTCATCACCGTCGTCGCGACGATCGGCATGTGCTTCTTCTTCTACAGCCTGGGCAAGAGCAAGCACCTGCAAAGCCAGATCGACCTGGCGCAGCGCGACGCCACCGAAGCCCGGCTCAAGCTGCTCGAGACGCAGCTGGAGCCGCACATGCTGTTCAACACCCTGGCCAACCTGCGCGTGCTGATCACCATCGACCCGCCGCGCGCCGTGGCCATGCTCGACCGGCTCAACAGCTACCTGCGCGTGACGCTCAGCGGCTCGCGCGCGCTGTCGCATCCGCTGTCGGCCGAGTTCGACCGGCTGGGCGACTACCTGGAGCTGATGTCGGTGCGCATGGGCGAGCGCCTGCGCTACACGCTCGAATTGCCGGACGACCTGCGCGACGTGCCCGTGCCGCCGCTGCTGCTGCAGCCGCTGGTGGAAAACAGCATCCGCCACGGGCTGGAGCCCAAGGTGGAGGGCGGGCGCATCGCGGTGCGCGCGCACCGCGACGCCGACCGGCTGGTCATCGAGGTGAGCGACACGGGTGTCGGGCTCGGTGCGGCTGCGCCGTCGGACGGCGGCAGCGGCTTCGGCATGGAACAGGTGCGCGAGCGCCTGGCCACCGTGTACGGCGAGCGCAGCCGCATGGCCCTGGCACCCTCGCCCGACCCGGCCGGCGGCACCTGCGCCACGCTGAGTTTTCCGCTGCCTGCCTGACCCCCCTCACAAGAACAACATGCAAGCCACCGCCCTCATCGCCGAAGACGAACCCCTGCTCGCGCAGGCCCTCAAGGCCGAACTGGCCGCCGCCTGGCCCGAACTGCAGGTCGTGGCCACCGCCGGCGACGGCCGCAGCGCCGTGCGCGAGGCGCTGCGCCTGCTGCCGCAGGTGCTGTTCTTCGACATCCGCATGCCCGGCCTCGACGGCCTGGGCGCCGCCGCCGAACTGGCCGACTGCTGGCCCGCCGACGAGGCGCCGATGCCGCAGCTGGTGTTCGTCACGGCCTACGACGAATACGCCGCCCGCGCCTTCGAGGCCCAGGCCATCGACTACGTGCTGAAGCCCGTGCAGCCCGAGCGCCTGCGCAAGACGGTCGGCCGGCTGCAGCAGGCGCTGGCGGCGCATGCATCGTCGCCATCTCCTTCTTCCCCCGTGCCCGACGAGGCGCTGGAACGCACGCTCGCGCAATGGCGCCAGGTGCTCGGCGCCGCAGGAGGCGGCGCGGCGGCGTCCGCGCCCGCTGTCGCCCCGCTGCGCATCATTGCCGCGAGCGATGCCGGCGGCAGCACCGTGCGCATGGTGCCCATCGACGAGGTGCTGTATTTCGAGGCGGCCGACAAGTACCTGCGCGTGCTCACCGCCACGCACGAATACCTGATCCGCACGCCGCTGAAGCAGCTGCTGCCCCAGCTCGACGCCGACACCTTCTGGCAGGTGCACCGCGCGGTGGTGGTGCGCAGCGCGGCCATCGAGTCGGTGCACCGCGACGAGGCCGGCAAGATGCACCTGACGCTGCGCGGGCGGGCCGAGAAGATTCCGGTCAGCCGGCTCTACGCCCACCTGTTTCGTGCGATGTGAAATTCCAGGGCCTTGCGCCCACAAAAAAGCCGGCCCTTTCGGAGCCGGCTTTTTTCATTCAGTCACGAATGCTGTGGCAATTTAACGCCAGTGGCCGTGGCCGCGGTAGTAGCCGCGGTTGTAGTAGCGCGGGCCGTAATAGGCCGGCGGGCCGTAGTACACGGGGGCCGGACGGTAATACACCGGCGGCGGAGGTGCGTAGTACACCGGGGCCGGCGGGTAATAAGCCGGAGCGGGCGGGTAGTACGCCGGAGCCGGCGGGTAGTAGGCGGGAGCGCCCACGCCCACCGCCACGCCCGGCACCCCGACACCGATCGACCAGCTCACGTCGCTGCGGGCGCTGGCCGAAGTGGCTGCAAACAATGCACCGGCTGCCACGGCTGCGGCGGCGGCCCATTTGAAGAAATTGGAACGTGTGACGCTCATGATGTTGGACTCCTTGTTTCGGTGGGCCCGGTTCGGGTCTGAACCGCCCATGTGTGTATTGAACGCGGCAATTGCAAAGGGGGTGCACCCGGCAATGTGAAGAACGTTGCCAAAGGTAACGCGCAGGGGGTGCCCTCTAGAATGAGGCAATGACCTCCCCGACCGACAAAAACGGCGCCAAAACGACCGCTGCACCGAGCAATTTCCTGCGTCACGTGATCGAGAACGACCTCGAACAGGGCGCCTACGCTGGCCGCAAGTGGGGCGGATCGCCCGGCAGCGCCGCCCACCACGCCCAGGGCATGGCCGACCCGGCCAAGGTGCGCATGCGCTTCCCGCCCGAGCCCAACGGCTACCTGCATATCGGCCACGCCAAGAGCATCTGGCTGAACTTCGAGCTGGCCAAGGAATACGGCGGCGTGTGCCACCTGCGCTTCGACGACACCAATCCCGAGAAGGAAGACCAGGAGTACGTCGACTCCATCCGTGACGCCGTGAAGTGGCTCGGCTACGAGACCTACCTGGCCGACCGCCCGAGCGCGCCCGGCACGATGCAGCCGCACGAGTACTTCGCGAGCAACTACTTCGACTTCATGTACGAGGCGGCCGAGTACCTCATCGGCGCGGGCCTGGCCTACGTGGACGAGCAGACCGCCGAGGAAGTGCGCGCGAACCGCGGCGACTTCACCACGCCCGGCAAGGACAGCCCCTTCCGCACCCGCAGCGCGGAAGAAAACCTGGCGCGCTTTCGCGCCATGCGCGACGGCCAGGTGGCCGACGGCGCGGGCATCCTGCGCGCGAAGATCGACATGGCCAGCAGCAACATCAACATGCGCGACCCCGCGCTGTACCGCGTGCGCCGGGCCCACCACCACAACACCGGCGACAAGTGGTGCATCTACCCGATGTACACCTACGCGCACCCGATCGAAGACGCGCTCGAGCAGATCACCCACAGCATCTGCACGCTGGAGTTCGAAGACCAGCGCCCGTTCTACGACTGGCTGCTCGACCGCCTGGCCGAAGGCGGCCTCATCGCAAGTCCGCACCCGCGCCAATACGAATTCGCGCGCCTGAACGTCACGCACGTGATGACCAGCAAGCGCAAGCTGCGCCAGCTGGTCGAAGAAAAGCACGTCGACGGCTGGGACGACCCGCGCATGCCCACCATTGCCGGCCTGCGCCGCCGCGGCTACACGCCCGAGGCGCTGCGCCTGTTCTGCGAACGCAGCGGCACCACCAAGTCGGGCGGCTGGATCGACTACGCCAGCCTCGAAGCCGCGCTGCGCGACAGCCTCGACCCCATCGCCCCGCGCGCCATGGCCGTGCTCGACCCGGTCAAGCTGGTCATCACCAACTGGGGCGAGCTGATGGGCGGCCCCAACAAGGATGAAGGCGTGCTCGACGACTGCTCCGCGCCCGTGCACCCGCACCACCCCGAGATGGGCAAGCGCGAGTTCAAGCTGGGCCGCGAGGTGTGGATCGAAAGCACCGACTACGAAGACGTGCAGCCCAAGGGCTTCTTCCGCCTGTTCCCGGGCAACAGGGTGCGCCTGAAGTACGGCCACGTCATCGAGTGCACCGGCGCCACGCGTGACGCGAACGGCAAGCTCGTCGAAGTGCAGGCCACGCTGGTGCCCGACACCAAGAGCGGCACGCCCGGCGCGGACGCGATCAAGGTCAAGGGCAACATCACCTGGGTGGCCGCGGCGGATGCGGTGAAGGCCGAAGTGCGGCTGTACGAGCGGCTGTTCTCCGAAGCCAACCCGGGCAGCGGCGAGCTGCTGGAAGAGCTGAACAAGACCAGCCTGGAAGTGTGCTCGGCGTTCGTGGAGCCGTCGCTGGCAAAGGCCGAACCCGGTGTCGGCATCCAGTTCGAACGGCACGGCTACTTCGTGCGCGACACGAAGGCCGGTGCGGATGGCAAGCCGGTGTTCAACCGCGCGGCCGGCATGCGGGACAGCTGGGGCAAGTAAGCCCGCCCGCACCTTCATCCGGAAAGCCGGTGCCGTGATGGCGCCGGCTTTTTTCGTTTCAGCCCTTCGTCATTCCGGCCGCTTGTAGACCACGCCCAGCACCGCGCTGTTCTCGTCGGTCGTGCACACGGCCGAACGGCCTTGCGGCCCGACCTTCAGGTTGATCGTGTAGACGCCATCGCGTGGCGTCGAGCCGCTGTCGACAGCGATGGTGCCCGGCGGCACCCGCAGTTCACGCGCGGCCGCGGCCACGCAGTTCTTGACGCTGGCCTCGGGCGCGCCGCCGACGCGAAGCGAGGTGCTGTTGCATGCGGCCAGCAGCAGCCCTGCGGACGCAGCACATGCGACGCACGCGATGTTGATGGAGCTTCGCATCGTCATTCCAGTCCCAGGTTGTCAAGCCAGTCTTCATTGGCGCGCACGACTCTCCGATCCTGTGCAGGACAGGTCCTCGCCTGCATGTGGCCCGTCGCCGTTTTCTGAACTGAAGCAGGACGTTCTAGCTTCGGCGCTGTTGATAACGCTTTGATCTACAGAAGATTTCCGCATGGATCGGATTGGCCGGGATTTCCTTGGAAATCTCGGCGCCTGCGACGACAGTGAACAGCGTGCAACTGGTGCGAGACTATCGGCCGCGGTTGGCCAAAGGGCCACGCGACGCTCCCATTCCATGAACCAGCCCACCTACCAGCCCACCTCTTCCCGCCTGATCCGCTTCAACAAACCCTACGGCGTCCTCAGCCAGTTCACGCCCGAGGGCCGCTGGCGCGGGCTGAAGGATTTCATCGACATCCCCGGGGTCTACGTTGCCGGCCGGCTCGACGCGGACAGCGAAGGCCTGCTGCTGCTCACCGACGACGGCAAGCTGCAGGCGCACATTGCCGATCCGCGCTTCAAGATGGAGAAGGTCTACTGGGTGCAGGTGGAAGGCGTGCCCACCGACGCGGCGCTCGCGGCCCTGCGCAACGGTGTGCAGCTCAACGACGGCCCCACGCGCCCGGCCCGGGCCCGCCTGCTCGATCCGCCGCCTGCCGTGTGGAACAGAGAGCCTCCGATTCGTGAGCGCAAGAGCATTCCCACCGCGTGGCTGGAGCTGGCGATCAGCGAAGGCCGCAACCGCCAGGTGCGGCGCATGACGGCGGCCGTGGGCCTGCCGACGCTGCGCCTGATCCGCGCCGCCATCGGGCCGCACACGCTCGACGGGCTGGCGCCCGGAACCTGGCTGGACTGACGGCGCATCGGCACCGCTGCAAGAACCTTCATTCGAATTCTTCCCATGCACAAATCACTTCCCTTTTCCGGTCTCGCCTCCCTCGCCTCCTTCGACATGACCCGCCGCGGCGCCGTGCTCGGCACCCTCGGCTGGCTTGCGCTGTCGGCCACCAACGCAGGCGCGGCAACACCCGCCAGGACAAAGAAGAAGCCCGCTGCCCCCGATGTCTGGCCACACGCCTCGCAGGTGCCCGGCGGTGTGGCGCGCCTGTCGCTCGGCCCGTCTGCCAAGCGGCCGCAGGCCTTCGCGGGCGACGTGCCGCTCTTGGTTGTCGGCGACCCCATCGAGTGGACCGCGCTGGTCGGCATTGCGCTCGCGGCGGAACCCGGCGAGGCCGGCATCACGGTGCGCGCCGAAGGCAAGCCCGAACGCCAGGTCGCCTACACCGTGGCGCCCAAGCAGTACCGCGAACAGCGCCTGACGGTGGCGCCGCGCACGGTCGACCTGTCGCCCGAGGACGAAGCCCGCTACGTCAAGGAGCGCGACCACCTCACCGGCGTGATGGCCACGCTCACCGACATGCGCGCCGATGCGGCGCTGCAGATGCGCGTGCCCGTGCCGGGCCGCCGCTCCAGTTCCTTCGGCCTGCGCCGCGTGTTCAACGGGCAGTCGCGCAATCCGCACAGCGGCATGGACATCGCGGCGGGCACGGGCACGCCGGTGCTGGCGCCGCTGCCGGGAAAGGTGATCGACACGGGCGACTATTTCTTCAACGGCGGCACCGTGTGGCTCGACCATGGCGGCGGCCTGCTGACGATGTATTGCCACCTGAGCCGCGTCGACGTGAAGGTCGGCGACGTGCTGAAGACCGGCGAGGCGCTGGCCGCGGTCGGCGCGACCGGGCGGGTGACGGGGCCGCACCTGCACTGGTCGGTGATGCTGAACCGGGCGATGGTCGACCCGGCGCTGTTCGTTGCGGCCTGAGGCCATCGGGCACCCACGTCTCTCATGGCCAGCAACGCAGCACCGCCCCTGTTCGACGAGACCTGCCTCGCCGCGCCCGTCGCGCGCGCCACGTACGGCGGCATCCTCGCCCTGCTCAACGCCCGCCTGCACCCTGCCCTGCAGGCCATCGTGGCGGCCGAGGTCGCCTCGGGCAACCGCGTGATGGATGCCGGCGCCGACTGGCCCGATGCGGGCTCGGTGCACGTCACGCTCGCCAAGCGGTTCGACGACCGCCACGCGAGCACCGAGGCCATCTTCAGCCCGTGCGACGACCCGCATTACTGGCACGCCGACTACAGCACCGCAGCCAAGCCGCGGCACCTGCTCATCTGCTAGCCGTTACCCGTTAGCCGTTACCCGTTAGCCGCCAGCCGGCTTCGGGCGCGCCGTGCTCCACGCGATCAACGCGAGCAGCGCCACCTGCACCGGCAGCCGCGCGACCAGCGCCCAGTGCGGCACGTTGGCGAACAGGTCAGCGCGCTGCAGCATGTAGACATTGGCCGGCGTCACGGCCAGGGTCAGCAGGAACAGGCCGATGCCCGCCGCCCGGCGCGTCGGGCGCCACAGCAGCCCGGCCGCGCCCAGCAACTCGAATGCGCCGCTGACCCACACGGTTTCGCGCGGCCATGGAATCCACGGCGGCACGATGCGCATCTCGGCATCGGTCGCCACGAAGTGCGCGACGCCGCCGATGGCGAACCACAGGAAGACGAACGCCAGGCCCGCCACGCGCCAGCGGCCCATGGCAGGGGCCTGGTTCAAGGCACCGACCTCAGAGCGGCTTGGTGAGGTACACCGCCTCGCGCCCGACGATCGTGCGCTGCGCGGGCATGAAGATGGTGCAGTCGTCGCACAGCGCGCGGATTTCCTCGTCGCCGTTGGTCGCGATCAGCTCGCCCTTGGCGAAGGTCTCGAAGCCGATCAGCGGGCGCACGAAGGCGAAGTCTTCCGACTTGATGACGTACGTCTGCAGCAGCTGGAAGCTGCGTTGCGGCTCGGGTGCGGGCGTGGCCGGGTCCTTCTCGACGAGGCCGAAGTACGCGAGGAAGTCGTACGTGACGGCCGTGGCCAGTTCCGACGCGGAGCGCAGGAAGTGCTGGCCGCATTCGACCACCATGGCCACGCCCTTGCCGTCCGGCCCGCCGTGGCTGCCGTACTGGATCAGCGGCGTGCCCGAGCCCAGGCCGTCGGGCATCACGAGGTGCACGGAAGGGCGGCCGATGGCCAGCGCCACCTTGGCGTTGCGCTCGAACGCCGGGTAGACCCAGAACGGCACCACGGGCTGGCTGGTCGAGTGGATGTCCAGGATGTGGTCGGCCGCGTCCACCACCGGGCGCAGGATGCGCGCGCGGCGCAGCTCGGGGCTGTCTTCGCTGCCGTCGAGCCACTCGGGCGACCAGATGCGGTTGAGGTTGTGCACGATCTGGCGGCTGTCGTACGGCGACTCTTCCTTGAACGACTCGTAGGCGTCGATGTTGGCGAAGGCCACGGTGAGCGTGCCGATCTGCGGGCGCACGTTGTTGTCCAGCAAATGCGTGGCGGCCGTCATGCCGCAGATCTCGTTGCCGTGCGTGAGCGCGTTGATCAGCACGTGCGGGCCGGGCTTGCCGGACTCGAAGCGGTGCACGTAGTCGATGCCGGTGTTGCCCTCGCGGTAGGCGGAGAGGTCGCGGGGGAGGACTTCGAGGGCGGGGGGCGATTGGGTCATGGATTTGCAGGAAGTGAATCGGTCGTGGTCCGGTTCGGAAGTTTGCTACAGGTAACCAATCTGTGCATTTCTTCCCGGAAGCCCGAGCATGCGCTGCAAATTCACATTTGCGAATCATTTATTGAGCCGATTCTTCTAAGATGCGGCTCATGACCTCTTCAGCCCCGCTCTACATCTGGCAGCAGCCGGACTGGCCGGCGCTGCGGTATGACGCCGTGGCAGCCGGCCCCGCGCTCTCGCGCGCTCGAGAGCTCAAAGGCGAAGTGAGCGGTCTGGGCCGGGCCATCGGGCTGGACGGGCTGGTGGAGGTCGAGCAGGCACTGTGGATGCAGGAGGCCGTGGCCACGGCAGCCATCGAAGGCGAACGGCTCGACCTCGCGGCCGTGCGCTCCTCGGTGCTGCGCCGCCTGGGTGCAAGCCATGCGGGTCCCACCGACCGGCATGTGGACGGGCTGGTCGAAGTGATTCACGACGCCACGACGCGTTTCGACGAGCCGCTGGACGCAGACCGCTTGTGCCGCTGGCAATCGGCGCTCTTTCCGGGCGGCACCTCGGGCATCCAGCGCATCGCCGTCGGCCGGTACCGCGACCATGCCGACGCCATGCAGATCGTGAGCGGCCTGCCGGGCAGGGAAGTCGTGCACTACACCGCGCCGCCTTCTGCCACGGTCGCACGGGAAATGGATGCGTTCCTGGCATGGTTCGCTCAGACGCGGCACTGCGCGATGGACGGCATTGCACGTGCCGCCATCGCTCACCTCTGGTTCGAAACCATCCACCCGTTCGAAGATGGAAACGGCCGTGTCGGCCGCGCGGTGGCCGATATGGCACTGGCACAGGACACCGGTGCGGCAACGCGGCTCTTCAGCCTTTCGCGCCAGATGCTGGCGGACCGCAAGGGGTACTACGACGCGCTGGCAGCGGGCCAGTCGGGCGGCATGGACGTGACGGCCTTCGTGCAATGGTTCGCCGGGGCCTTCGGGCGTGCATGCATCGCGTCCGGCAACACGATCCAGTCATCGCTGGAACGCTCGCGCTTCTGGGCGCGGCATGCACAGCACGACATCAACGAGCGGCAGCGGCAGTTGCTGCAACGGCTGCTCGAGGCCGGCGACGGCGGCTTCCTGGGCGGCCTCAACGTAGAGAAGTATCTGAAGATGGTGCGCGTCTCGAAGGCCACGGCCACGCGCGACCTGTCTGACCTCGTGCGCAACGGCATGTTGTATGCGGCGGGTCAGGGCAAGGCGGTGCGCTACTACGTGAACATGCCGGGATGGACACATGGAGTGGCAGGGTCCGGCAGCCGGATCACCAGTTGACCTCCCGCTCCGGCGTGGCCGAAATGTGGTGAATCGACAGGTCCGCCCCGTCGTATTCCTCCTCCTGCGTGAGCCGCAACCCGACCGCCTTCTTCAGCGCGCCGTACACCGCCCAGCCCGCCAGCCCTGCCCACGCCACGCCCATCAGCGTGCCGATCAGCTGCGCCCACACATTCACCCCGCCGATGCCGCCCAGCGCCTGCGTGCCGAAGATGCCCGCCGCAATGCCGCCCCAGGTGCCGCACAGGCCGTGCAGCGGCCACACGCCGAGCACGTCGTCGATCTTCCACTTGTTCTGCACCAGCGTGAACATCTTGACGAAGATGGCGCCGGCCACGCCGCCCACCACCAGCGCGCCCAGCGGGTGCATCAGGTCGGAGCCGGCGCACACGGCCACCAGCCCGGCGAGCGGGCCGTTGTAGACAAAGCCGGGGTCGTTCTTGCCCATGGCCAGCGCCACCAGCGTACCGCCGACCATCGCCATGAGCGAGTTGACGGCCACCAGGCCCGAGATCTTGTCGATGCTCTGCGCGCTCATCACGTTGAAGCCGAACCAGCCCACGCACAGCACCCACGCGCCCAGCGCCAGGAACGGGATGTTCGACGGCGGGTGCGCGCTGAGCGAGCCGTCGCCGCGGTAGCGGTTGCGGCGCGCGCCCAGCAGCAGCACGGCCGGCAACGCGAGCCAGCCGCCCACCGCATGGACCACCACCGAGCCCGCGAAGTCATGGAATTCATGACCCGTGAGCGAGGCGATCCAGCCCTGGATGCCGAAGTGCCTGTTCCAGGCAATGCCCTCGTACAGCGGATAGACGAAGCCCACGATCACCGCGGTGGCGATGAGCTGCGGCCAGAACTTGGCCCGCTCGGCGATGCCGCCCGAGATGATGGCCGGGATGGCGGCGGCGAAGGTGAGCAGGAAGAAGAACTTCACCAGCTCGTAGCCGCTTCTTGCCGACAGTTCCGTGGCGCTCACGAAGAAATGCGTGCCGTAGGCCACGCCGTAGCCCACCAGGAAGTACACGATGGTCGATACCGAGAAGTCGACCAGGATCTTCACCAGCGCATTGACCTGGTTCTTCTTGCGCACGGTGCCCAGCTCGAGAAAAGCAAAACCGGCGTGCATGGCCAACACCATGATGGCGCCGAGAAGGATGAACAGCGCATCTGCGCCCTGTTTGAGTGCGTCCATGGAAGCTTCTTGCAGTTTTTGATTTGAATTGGTGCATCGCACCCGAATCAGTCGGAGCGGCGGCCAAAGAAAGCAAAAATGGTGCCTAAAGCTCGTTGATGGTGCGGAATGAACCAAACAAGGGCCTGCCAGAGCCCTTGCGCGCACCGGTTCAGCCCGCGCCGGCGCTCAATGCGTCGCGGTAGCGGCGGCTGCAGGGCACGGTGGTGCCGTCGTGCATGTGCAGCCGGGCGTCGCCACCGTCCAGCGGCTCGATCTCCTTGATGCGCCCCAGGTTCACCGCATGGCTGCGGTGCACGCGCACGAAGGTCGCGGGGTCGAGCTGGGCCAGGAAGTCGGTCAGCGTGGCGCGCAGCAGGTAGTCGTGGCCGTTCACGTGCAGGCCGACGTAGTTGCCCTCGGCCTGCAGCCAGTCGATGTCGCCGGCGGCGATGAGGAATTCGCGGCGCAGCTTGCGCACGAGGAAGCGCTCGGGGCGGGTGGGCGGCGGCGGTGGGGCCGGTGGAGGTGCCTCCGGCATCGCGGATTCGACGCCCTCCGGTTCCGTCGAAGTCCCCGGTGGCGACGGGGGCTGCAGCGGTGCCGCCCTTTCCTCCGGCGCATCGAGCACCCGCGCCTCGCCCTGCAGCCGCAGCATGAACAGCCGGTAGGCCCAGATCCCGAACACGATCGACGCGTACGCGCGCACGTCCTTCAGGTATTCGTAGCCCCACTGGCCGCTCCAGCCCGCGAAATCGTAGCGCTCGCCGACCGCCGCGTAGGCCAGCGCACGCAGCGCGAACATGGCCACCACGTGCACCACGCTGAAGGCCACGCTGGCCAGCGCGTGACCCGCGAGGTAGCGCAGCAGCTGCCGGCGCGGCAACGGCGAGAGCCAGCGCTCGACCGCCACGATGGCCGGCACCAGCGCCAGCAGCACGAGGTGGCTGGAGCCCTCCCAGACCAGGATCTGCCAGGTGGCGGGCGGCTCGGCGCGGGTGCGCGCGTCGACCAGCGCCACCGAGGTGTTGAACACGGCCTGCAGCGCCATCACAGCGATCCAGAAGCCCACCTCCACGTAGCGGCGCACCGGCTCGTAGCGCTCGTACAGGTTCTTGCGAGGGTCTGCCATGGCGGGAATTCTCGCGAAAACAGCCCCTGGGACGGCCTGCTTTCGCGCTTTTTCGTCCCTCCGGGCCACCGCTCGTCACAAACCGGGGGCGATCCATCCCCCGGCCGCGCCGCGCCGGCCGCGCCGGGCCGAGCATCGCGGCTTCTTTGCTTCGAGGAGCTTGCGATGAGCACCACCGCCACTGCCACCACCAGCGCCACCGCCACCCCCGGCCAGCGCCGCCACGACATCGACGCCCTGCGCGCGCTCGCTTTCCTGTTCGTCATCCTCTATCACGTGGGCATGTACTACGTGGCCGGCTGGCACTGGCACCTGAAGAGCCCGCACGCCGCCGAATGGCTGCCGTGGCCGATGGTGGCGCTCAACCTGTGGCGCATGGACCTGGTGTTCCTGATCTCGGGCGTGTCGCTCGGCTTCCTGAGCCGCGGCCAGGGCACCTGGGGCCTGTTGCGCAGCCGGGGGCTGCGGCTGCTGTTGCCGCTGGCCTTCGGCATGGCGGTGATCGTGCCGTACCAGGCCTATGCGCAGGGCGTGGCCAACGGCCACGTCGCGCCGGGCTTCGGCGCCTTCCTGCTGCGCTACCTGTCGATGAGCGCGCCATGGCCGAGGCAGGCCTTCGACGGCGCGGAGTTCGGCATCACCTGGAACCACCTCTGGTACCTGCCCTACCTGTTCACGTACACGGCGCTGGTCGCCCTGACGCTGCCGCTGTGGAATTCGGCCGCCGGCCAACGGCTGCGCCGCGCCTTCAACGGCCTGCGCGGCTGGAAGCTGCTGGTGCTGCCGGTGGTGCCGCTGCTGCTGTGGACCCTGCTGCTGGCCGCGCGTTTTCCGGCCACGCACAACCTGGTGCGCGACTTCCACCTGCACAGCCTCTACTTCACGCTGTTCCTCTACGGCTACTGGATGGGCGTGGACACAGGCGTGTGGAAGGAACTGGAGCGGCTGCGCCGCGTGTCGCTCGCGCTGGCCGTGGCGGTCATCGCGGTGTTCTTCGCGCTGCGCGCCGGCGCCAGAGTGCCGGCCTCCGGCCTCCTGATGGACACGCTGCGCATGCTCTACCTGTGGCTGGCCGTCGCCGCCATCCTGGGCCACGGCCACCGCCACCTGAACCGCCCGTGGCCGTGGCTGCGCTGGGCCAACGAGTCGGTGTACCCGTGGTACGTGCTGCACCAGACGCTGATCGTCGCGGGCATCACCGTGCTGGCGCCGCTGGCGCTCGGCCCGGTCGTCGAACCCGTGCTGCTGGCGGCGCTGACGCTTGCCGGGTGCTGGCTGCTGACCGACGGGCTGATCCGCCGGGTCAGCATGCTGCGCCCGCTGTTCGGCCTCAAAGGTCTTCGGGCTAGACCGGCGCCTTCGCCGGCGTTGCCGCAGCCTCTTCCACCGGAACCAGGATGGCGTTCCCCGTCGCCACGAGCTTGAGCGCACCGCCCTCACCCTCCTCTCCCTCTTCACCCTCCGCCTGCGCGTAGAGCTCCGCCGTGGCGAACACCTGCTTGCGTCCCGCCTTCACCACGCGCCCGCGCGCCACGAACGCGCGGCCCACGGCGGGCGAGATGCAGTTCACCGAAAAGTGCGACGCCAGCACGCGGCCGGCCACCGTGGCGGCCGCGAAGCCGCTCACCGTGTCGAGCAGCGCGCCGATCAGCCCCGCATGCAGGAAGCCGGCGTACTGGCCCATGTCTTCCTCGCGGAAGTCCATGCGCAGTTCGGCCTCGCCCTTGGCGGCGCTGGTGACTTCGAAGCCGGCCCAGCGGTTGAAGCCGGCGGTCTTGTTGATGGCCTGGATGGTGTCGAGCATGGCGGTGTGTTCCGGAGTTTTCCGGCGTTGAAGCGATGCGGCCCACTCTAAGAAGCGGTAACCGCATTCGTCGTCGCGCGCGTGACCGAGCGCGCGCCGCCAGTTGCCTTGGCGACAGCCGCGTGCATGCGAAACTTTGCGGCCACCATGCAACTTCGACGAAGGGCCCGATGACCGATCTGACGCCGCAACAGGAATGGAAACTCAAGACCACCAGCTACGCCGAGGCCGTGAACCGCTACGTTGAAACCGGCCTGCGCGACGGCTGGAACACGGCGGGCGAGGAGCCGCAGATGCTGAAGACCGCGCACCTTCTCGCCCCCTTGCTCGCGGCACTGAAGGCCCACAACGCCGCCGCGCCCGACGAGGCCGCGCGTGCCGCGTTCCGCGAAGACTGGCCACCGGCACACGAGCCGCTCATTCCGCGGCTCCAACAGCACGGCCAGAGCATCCCGACGGTCGCGCTGCTGGACGACGGCTCGATCCTCGCGCGCATCGGCGCCGCGCACGAAGACGGTCACCTCGTGCGCCTCACGGGCGACAAGGTCGAGCGTGTCGAGGGCATCGAATTCTTCGGCCGCTGCCCGGCGCGCCGCTTCTTCGCGGTGGCGCAGGCCGATGGCGTTCGCATCACCGACGGCTGGCAAGGCCCCACCACGGCGTTGTGCCTGTGGCCCACCGGCCTCGAAGACCTGCCCGCCTTGCCCGACAGCGTGCCCTCGCCCCGCTTCGCCGCGCCGCCCAAGCCGACGCAGCTCGTTCCCTTTCCCGACGGGCAGCGCGTGCTGCTGGTCAGTGCCTCGGGCACCTTCGTGTTGTCCGCGCAGGGCGCGCGCCGCCTGATGCCGCGCATGGAAGAGCTCGCGGAGCAACTGGCCGAGGAAGACTTCGACCCCGAGTACTTCGGCCTCGACCTCTCGATGGAGCACGGCGCCGTCTCGCCCGACGGCCAGTGGATCGCCGTCGGCGGGCAGGATGGGCGGCACCTGGTGTTCGACGCGGCGCTGAAGCTGCAGGCGCAGATCGGCCCGGTCGGCGAGTACCCGCACTTCGCGCTCTTCAACCAGCGCAGCGACCGCCTCGTGCTGAACGCCTGCCACTTCTACAACGGTGCCACGCTGGGCGTGCAAATGAAGGACGTGCCCGGCCTGGACACCGAGTACTACGCGAAAGATCCGCGCACGCCCACGCTCGAGGACGGCGCGCGCGTGTACGCGGGCGTGCATCGCGGCGACGAGTTCATCGTCGGCGACGCGCACGGCTACCTGCGTGCGTTCGGCGAAGACGGGCAGGCCCGCTGGCAGCACTTCATCGGCTCGACCGTCGGCGCGCTCGACCTCTCGGCCGACGGCAAGACGCTGGTGGCGACCACCTGCGCCGGCTTCGTCTGCGTGATCGCGCTGGACGCCGGCCGCCAGGCGCCCGGCCAGATCGGCACGGGCGGACACTTCGAGCAGCGGCGCTGGCTGCTGTGGAAGAACAGCAAGGGCCCGCTGCTGTGGTGAGCCCGATCTTCTAGAAGTCGAACTTGGCCGACAGCTCGAAGGTGCGCCGCGGCGCCAGCAGCACCTGGCTGGCCGCGCGGCCGGCCCAGGTGGCGTAGAGCTTGTCCGTCAGGTTGCGCACGCGAAAGCTCAGCAGCGTGTTGCGCATGCGGTAGCTCACGGCCGCGTCGAGCGTGGTGAAGCCGTTGATGCGGATCTGGTTGGCGTTGTCGGTGTACATCGGCCCCGTGTGGTTCAGCGACGCGAAGTACTCGAACTTCGAGCCGTCGGGCCGGTAGGTGGCGAACACGTTGGCCACGCGCTCGGGCACGTTCGGCGGCGTCTTGCCCACGCGCGAGACGTTGCCCGCTTCCACCAGCGTGTCGAAGCGCGCGTCGAGCACGGCCAGGTTGCCGGCCAGCGTCCACTCGCGCGCGGGCCGCCACACGGTCGACAGTTCGATGCCGCGCGACGACTGGCTGCCGTTGTTCACGGTGTTGGCGGGGTTGTTCGGGTCGCGCGAGAGCACGTTGCCCAGCTCGATCCTGTAGGCCGCCGCGGTCCACTCGAGGTTGGCCGCGGGCAGGCTCTGCTTGAAGCCCACCTCGGCCTGCCTGCCGCGCGACATCGGGAATGCCGCGTTCGAGGCCGACAGCAGGAACAGCGAGTTCACCGGCAGCGTGGCGTTGGTGTACTGCGCATACACGCTCGACTGCGGCGTGATGTCGTACACCGCGCCGATGCGCCCCGAGGTCGCGCGGTAGCTCGCGCCAAAGCGCGTGTAGCTGCCCAGGTTGAGGTCGGCAATGCCGCGCTCGAGCTCGGTGCGGTCGTGCCGCAGGCCGCCCACCAGCGTGAGGTTGCGCAGCGGCTTCAGCGCGTCTTCCACGAACACCGACGTGACCTTCACGTTCGACGTGGTGTTGGTGCGGTTGCCGCCGCCCGTGCTCAGCGCGGGGTTGTCGTCGAACGGCGCCAGGTAGGCACCGAACACCGGCACGCGCAGCAGGCTCGCGGTGGCCGCGCTGCTGTCGGAAAAGCGGCGCTGGCTGCCGAAGCGCGTCTCGCTGTATTCGCCGCCCACCACGAAGCGGTTGTCCATGCCGGCGAACGTGCCCTTGTGCGTGGCGTCGAAGCGGTCGAGCCAGAAGTCCTGGTCGTGCGTGATGAGCGTCTGGTCGCGCGCGATGTTGGCCGGCGCCACGAACACCGCGCTCTCCGAGTTGCGGAACACGCGGTTCGACCGGTTGGCCGAGAACTCGTTGCGCCACGACCAGCCGCCGCCCGCCTGCCCCGTGAGGCGCGCGCGCAGCCAGTAGGTCTCGGAGCTGTTGTCGTCGTCGGGCACGTTGTAGTTGTTGCGCGCCAGGCGCTTGTCGATCACACGGCCGTCGGGCGTGCGCACCACGTTCGTCGGCTGCGTGGCAAAGCTGCCCGGCACCAGCGGCGTGCCCCAGTAGGCCTGGTTGTCGTCGCGCAGGTAGTCGAAGGACAGGTCCAGCTTCACCGAGCCGCCGAAGTCGACCGTCAACCCGCTGGTGAAGTGGTCGATGCGCTCGCCGTTGCGATCGATGGTGCCGACCTTGCTGTCGTTGCGGCTGTAGTCGAGCCGGTAGGCGCTGGCATCGCCCAGCGCGCCGCCGAAGCCGAAGGCCGCGCGCGTGGCGCCGTAGCTGCCGTACGACAGCAGCGCCTCCTTGTGCGGGTTGTCGCGGTCGGGCCGCTTGGTGACGAAGTTGACGACGCCGCCGATGGCGCCCTCGCCGTCGATCACCGAGGCCGGGCCCTTCAGCACTTCGATGCGCTCGTAGTTCCAGGTGTCCTGCACGCGGTTGGTCACGCCCGCGCCGGAGCTGCGCACGCCGTCGTACAGGTACATGAGGTTGCTGAAGCCGCGCGTCGACAAGGTGGTGGGCGCGGACGGCGGCCCGCCGCCCGACAGGCCCGCCATGCCGCGCAGCGCTTCGCTGAAGGTGCGCGCGCCGCGCTGCTGCATGGCGTCCTGCGACAGGATCTCGACCGAGGCCGGCGTCTCGCGCACCGACAGCCCGAGGCGCGACGCGGTGCCGGTCGGCTCCTCCAGGTGCAGGCTGTTGGCGTCGCGGCTGCCTTCGACGGTGACGGTGCCGAGCTCGGCATTGCTTTGTGCGTAGGACGCCTGGAAGGCGGTGGCGGCGGCCACCGCCATGGCCGTGCGGATGAACATGGTCATGGGATTGCTTGAGGAGAAAGTGCGAAAGAAACGGGGGCCGCCTACGCGACGGAAAAACGGCGCAGGCGCCATGCGGCCAGGCCGAACAGCAAGAGGCTGGGCACCAGCAGCTGCAGCACCGCCCACGCGGCCTGCCCGCGCACGAGGCCGGGCGGCTCCTCCTGCCATGCGAAGGCGGGGATGCGGTCGAAGTCCGCCGGCGCAAGCGCGTCGCGCGCGTCGATGCGCGGGAAGAAGAAGCGCTTCCACGCCTCGTGGTGCGCCACGGTCTGCGCCTCGAAGCGCGCCTGCCGCCGGCTGCCCGTGCCGGCCAGCGCCGTCATGCCTTCGTAGGCCACGGCCGCGGGCGACACCACGCTGAAGCGGCCCAGCAGCGCCTGCTGCTTCGCTTGCTGCACGTCGAAGCGGTCGAGTTCGGGGCGAATGGCGTCGTCGACGTCCTTCTCGATCAGGTAGTTGCCGAGCAGCCGCCCCGCGATCTCGATCTTGCCGTCGCGCGGCAACAGCAGCGCGCCACGGCCGACGTGCTGGTAGTCGGTGCTCATGAGGGCGGCATGGCGCTTCATGGCCTCGGCCGTGACGATGCGCTGGCGCGTGGCCAGCTCGGTGCGCGACGGCGCGGGGCTGGCCTGCGTCACGGCCATGTTCAGCAGCACCGGCGCGACCAGCACCAGCAGCACCCATGCGATGACCAGCACCATGGCATTGGTCGCCGACGAAGCGCCAAAGGCGTTCACCGCCACCACCAGCGCGAACCAGAAGAGCGCGTAGGCTCCGACCAGCAGCGCCCACCACAGCGTGGCGCCCGATGCGCCGGCAAGCCCCGCCTGCCGCGCGACCAGCAGCACCGCCACCGGCAACAGCACCGCCGGCCCCAGCAGCACCGCCGCGCGCACCGTGAGCTTGCCCGCGAGCAGCGTGCGCAGGCGCAGCGGCTGCGACAGCAGCAACCGCAAGGTGCCGTTCTCGCGCTCGGCCGACAGCAGGTTGTAGCTGAGCGCGAAGATCAGCAGCGGCAGCAGGTAGACGATGACGAAGGCCAGGTCGAAGTGCCCGCTCAGCAGGTGCCACGGGCTCTCGATGTCGCTGGGGTTCATGAACACCACGCGGCTCTGGCCCGTGACCTGGAACTGGCTCGGGTACAGGTCGCTCTGCCCCAGCGCGACCGGGCCCAGCGGCGCGGTCGGCAGGATGGCATGGTGCCCGCCGTAGCCGCTGGCCATGCGCGAGGGGTCGGCCGGGTTCTCGAAAGGCGTGGGCTGCGCGGCGCGGGTGTCGCGGTCGGCCTGCGCGACGGCGGCCTGCGCGCGGTCGCGGCTCGCGGTCTGCACGAGGCCGTTGCCCAGCGCATAGGCCACCAGCAGCACGAAGAGCGCACCCACGGCCCACAGCGCGCGCTCGGCGAGCATCAGGCGGCACTCCTGGCGCATCACGGCCAGCAGGCGGCGGCCCTGCGGCGGCAAGGCGGACCGGGACCAGGATCGGGATGGGGATTCGTTCATTGCCATGTCTCCTCGGGCGGTCAAAGCGCGCGCTGCCGCACGGTGGCGACGGCCGCGAACGCGATGGACAGCAGCAGCCCCGCGCACAGCACGGCCAGGCTGCGCGCCTGGTGGCGCAGCGCCCATGCCGCGCGCGGCGGGTGGTAGTCGAACGGCGGCACGGAGGCCCACAGGCCCGGCGCGGCCTGGTAGGCGAAATGCCGGTCGCCCATGGGGTCGGCATGCGCCACGAGGTCTTCGCTCATCAGGTCCTGGATGTGGCGGCGGTGCAGCTCGGCCGCGGTGGTGAAGCTGCGGTGGTGCGCGAAGTCGGTGCCCGCCATGCCCATCGAGAAGCTGCGGATCGCGAGCAGCGGCATCAGCAGGCCGCTCCACTCCTGCACCTTCTGCTGCTGCTCCCACGTGTCCCACAAGCGGCCGTAGTGGCGGTCGTACACGGGGTACGAGGCCTGGTCGTCCAGTCGCAGCGCAATGCCCCACTTGCTCAGCGGCACGTCGCGGCCCCAGCGCTCGGTGGTGCCGAAGTTCTTCTGCCAGGTCCGGTCGGACACGGCCTTGAGCTCCGCGCCCAGCGCCTGGTTGAACTGCAGCCGCGTCGGGCTCGGGAACCATGCGCGCGACAGCTCGGACAGCACGCGCGGCGCCATCACGGCCTGCGCGATCCACAGCGCCAGCAGCAGGGTGATCGCCATGCGCGAGGTCGACGAGGCGGCCGACACGCCGAGCACCAGGAACACGAAGATGCCGAGGTACACCGCGTAGCCGAGCGACCATGCGCCAAAGCGCAGCAGCGCGTCGATGCGCTCGCCCTCGCCCGCCCCGGCGGTCACCGCAACGGCGGCGACGACGGCCGCCGGCAACAGCAGCACGCCGAGCGAGCCCGCGAGCGCCAGCGCCTTGCCGGCCAGCAGCCGCAGCGGGGACACGCCCAGGCTCAGCGTCTGGCGCAGGATGCCCTGCTCGCGCTCGCCCGCGAAGGCGTTGAAGCCCAGCACGATCACCAGCAGCGGCCCGAGCACCTGCAGGATCCAGCCGACCGACAGGTTGCCGAAGCGCTGCAGGCCGGTGGCGTCCTGCGCGGCGTTGAACTTCACCTCGCTCTGGCGGTGCGCCTGCAGCCACACGGTGCTGCCGATGAAGGGGTTGATGCCCGAGTCGATCATGGCCAGCGCCGCCTCGGGCTTGAAGGCATGCATGCCCTGGTGCGCGGCGTCGTGCGGGTGGCGGCGGTCCTGGTGCAGCCAGTCGCGGTAGTCCATGGCCTGCGCGGCCTGCTGCTCGGCGCGCGCGTCGCGCTGGTGCGCCCAGCCGACGGCCAGCGCCGTGAGCAGCAGCACCACGACCAGTCCGCCGGCCCAGTAGAGGCGCCCGTCGCGCAGGCGTTCGAGAAATTCGCGTCTTGCGATCCAGCCTTGCAGCATGTCAGCCCCTCATGTGTTGCAGGTAGAGCGACTGCAGGTCGGTGCGCGCGATCTGCGCTTCGCCGTCCAGGCTCTCGACGAGCCGGCCGCGCTTCATGATCCCGACGCGCGTGGCCGTCTGCTGCGCGTGGAACAGGTCGTGCGTGGTGGTGAGCACGGCCACGCCGTTGTCGGCCGCGCGGCGCAGCAGGTCGGAAAACTCGGCGGCGGCGTGCGGGTCGAGCCCCGAGGTGGGTTCGTCGAGCAGCAGCGCCTTGGCCTGCTTGGCCAGCGCCACCGCGATCCACACCTTCTGACGCATGCCCTTCGAGTACGCCGACACGCGCTTGTCGGCCGCGGCGTGGTCGAGCCCCACCTCGGTCATCAGCGCGAGCAGGCGCTCGCGCGGCAGCTCATGGCCCAGCGCCAGGCCCGCGAAGAAGCGCAGGTTCTCCAGCCCCGACAGCGTGCCGTACAGCGTGACCTGCTCGGGGATGTACGCCACGTCCTGCTTGGTGGCCACCGGGTGGCGCGTGACGTCGGTGCCGTTGATCTCGACCGTGCCGGCACTCGGCGCGATGAAGTTCAGGAACAGGTTGATGGTGGTCGTCTTGCCCGCGCCGTTGGCACCCAGCAGGCAGTAGATGTCGCCGGCGCGGATGTCGAGGTCGAGGCGGTCGAGCGCGGTGTGCGCGCCGTACTGTTTGGTGAGGCCGATGGCTCGGAGCATGGAGAAGACCCAGGTTAAAAAAAAGGCGCGCGCAGGCTCGCGCCGGCGCGGGTGCGCCGTGGCGTTCGTTCGGTGGTGGTGAGGTCGAAAAAAGCCGGCGCTGTGCGTGGGAACGCGCGCCGGCCGGCGCTTCGGCTCAGCGCTTGTTCTTGTTCTTCGCGCCGCCCTGGCGCGCCTTGAAGCGCGGGTTCGACTTGCACATGACGCAGGTGCGGCCGCGCCGCGTCACCAGCTGGCAGTCGCGGTGGCGCTTCTTGGCTTCCTTGAGCGAGGAAAGGACTTGCATGGCTGTACACGGGCCTCGGAGTTTCGGGACCCGCGACTATACGTTATTGAGAATTCATTCTCAATAAGATCGACATGAAGGCCGACAGGCTGCTGGCCGTGCGCTTTCGGCGGCCGACGGGGTGCCGGCCGCGCTGGTTCCTCAATGCGCCTTCGAGGAACTCCGCTTCGGCGCTGCATCGGCGCAGGTTGCGCACAGGCCGTGCAGCGTCACCTCGTGGCTCTTCACCTGGAAGCCCTTGGGCACGAGGTCGGTCATCGGGCCCGGGCAGGCGTGCAGCAGGAACACCTGGCCGCAGCTCGCGCAATGGAAGTAGTGATGGTGGTGGTCGGCCTCGTGTCCGTCGTGCTTGGACTGCCTGTGCCCGTCCGCCTGCGTGGCGGGCTTGCAGGTCACCTCGTAGCGCGCCGGCTCGCCCGGCAGCTCGACCTTGGCGATCTCGCCGTCCGCCAGCAGCAGCGACACCTGCCGGTACACGGTCGACAGGCTGATCTCGGGCACGATCTCGCGCGCATGCGCCAGGATTTCCGGGGCGGTCAGGACGCGACCGGTGTCGCTGAAAGCAGAGAAAACGGCGTTGCGTTGGCGCGTGAGACGTTGCATTTTTCGATGATAGTGGGCTGCCCCGAAGCGGGTCAGCCGATGGTGCTGACAACCTTGCCGGCAGCGTCCTTGATGGTCGTCTGCTGGACCTGCCAGCGCACGTTGTCCAGGCTGTCGAGCGTGTAGGTGCCCGCCAGCGGCTTCAGCGCGCGGGCCAGTTCGCGCACGGCGTCGTCGCTCAGGCGCAGCGTGAGGCTGCCCTCGCCTTCTTCGCCCTCGCTCACGCCGTTGGCGTCGGCGCGTTCGAAAAGCACCGAGCTCTCGCGCCCGGCCAGCCGGAAGCCGCGCCCGAACGGCAGGCGCAGCGGCAGCAGCGTGGCGAGTTCGCCGACCTGCCGCGCGCCGAGCGTGATCTCGGTGATGGGCGAACGCAGCAGCCGCTTGTGCACCTTCCAGCCCAGCACGTCGGTGAACAGGTAGCCGCTGGAGGAACCGTCGCGCTGCGCGCCGGCGTCCACCTGCGCGCGCACTTCGGCGTCGTCGAGCAGCGAGGGCCGCGCCAGGTCGGTCACCCACAGCGGCATCTTCGGCAGCAGCGCGTCGAGCAGCTGGCGTGTCTGCCACTGCTTGGCGGCGCGCTCCTCGTCGACCGTGAGGCCGACCACCTGGAGGAAGCTCATGCGGCCGTTGGGCGTGTCGATGGCCGGCAGCTCGGGGTCGAAAGCGAAGCCCATGGAGCAGATCAGCGTGTCGCGCTCCAGCGCGATGGGGCCGTTGGCGGTCATCCAGTGGCCGTCGTCGAACACGTTGCC
The DNA here is from genome assembly GCF_900112425.1 of Variovorax sp. OK212. Lineage (GTDB taxonomy): Bacteria > Pseudomonadota > Gammaproteobacteria > Burkholderiales > Burkholderiaceae_C > Variovorax. The sequence continues at coordinate 411,653 of NZ_FOLP01000002.1, forward strand.
GCTCTTGAACACATAGCGCGCGAGGTTCTGCAGAAAGTTGACGGCCCAGGCGGGCGGCTCGGCATCGGCGGGTTCGTCGGGCGCGCAGGCCAGGCGGAAGGTCAACTCGAAGCCGTAGCCGCTGGTGTCCGCGTCGTCCGACTCCTTGGCGTACAGCTCGCTGAGCCCGTAGGTCACGAAATGCCAGTGCGGCACGGGCGCCATGCGCTTCCACGCGCTCACGCCGTCGAGCGGGTCGGGGCCGCCGAGCATCCACTTGACGAGCGTGCCGTAGTGCTTTGGTTCTTGTCCGGGGTACAGGCGGTCGAGCGCGGCGCCGATGGCATCCCAGCCCGGGGAAAGGTCTTCGTCGGCATCGGTGTCGGCGCTGGCTCCGGGCAGGTCTGGCGTGGCTTCGGTCATGCGGCTCCTGGCAATGTTGCGATGTATTGGGCAATGAAATGAACGCGCGAGCCTACACGCCGCGAATGTCCTTCCTTGTGCGCCATGTCCTCAGGCGGGCGTCAGGCCCGCATGGCATCCTCGGGAGCCCGATCGACTGCTTACCCATGGGAGAAAAGAACGTGAGACGGATCCATCGGCGAGGCGCACTGGCCTTCTCGGCCGCCTGCGCGGCCTCCGCCCTGCTCGCTGCCTCGGGCTGCGGGCAACGCAGCACACCCGCATCCTCGGCGGCTTCGGCGGCTTCTTCGGCTTCGACCACCCCCGAAGCCGCCGCGCCGCCCGCCCCCGGCAGCATTGCCATCACGCAGGACGACATCGACTGGTTCCGCCGCAGCACGGCCGAATGGATTCCCTGCGAATCGGGCGCGCCCGCCATCGTTCCGCCCGACCTGTCGCTCGAGCAGTTCGGCGACGCGCTCGACGGCGGCGGCTCGACGGCCTCGCCGGTGTTCGACCGCTTCGTGAAGGTCACCGCCGCCTTCTTCCTGCACGCCAGCTTCGCACCCGGCCACTACGGCTTCCTGCCGCCGTTCGCCAGGCGCGACGCCTTCGACGTGAGCGCCGAGCACATCCGGCTGCTGCAGCACGCGAACTGGCGCACCTTCATGATCGACTGCAAGCGCCCCTACGGCGACTTCACGCACTACCAGATCGACATGGCCGACATCCTGGGCCTGAAGGTCACGAAGGACGCGAAGGGCTACGCGCAGATCGGCGCCGATGCCGAGAAGCGCATGGACGCCCTGCATGCCGACATGCTCTACGCGCTGCAGGCCTACATCCGCTTCGCGCGGCTGGGGCCGGGGCGCTACGTGGTGCCCGAGCGCGGGCTGTCGCAGACCGTGGGGCGCCCGCTGTGCCGGCCGGTGTCGGCCACGCGCATCGCGATGTACCAGCGGGCGCTGGGGGCGGCCGGGCCGCACCCGGATTCGCGGCGCACCGCGGCGCTGAACGAGGCCGCGGCGGCGCTGTTCGCGCTGGACTGAAGCGCGGGCCTGCTCAGGCTGCGCCGGCGTCCTCTGCGGGCTCACCTGCCGGCTTGCCATCCGACTTGCTGCCCGGCTTCTTCTTGCGCGCGGCCTTCTTCGCCGCGCGCTCGGCGTCGGCACGCTGCCCGTCGGCCAGCCACTGCGCGAACTCTTCGGGCGTCTCGAGCGTCACGCGCCCGAGGTTGCCCGCGCGGAACTCGTGCATGACGATTTCGGCCGCCTTCTGCAGGTTGACCTTGCCCTTGCCCAGCAGCGCGCCGCGCTTGCGGCCGATGGTGTCGAGCAGGTCCTCGTCCTTCATGCCGGCCATGGTCTGGGCGTCGAGCTCCACCAGCTTGAAGCGCGCCGCAATGCCGGCGACGTAGTTGGACTTGAGGTAGTCGAGCAGCTCGAGCGCCACTTCTTCCTCGTCGAAGGCGTTGCGGCCCACCGCGCCGCTGGCGGCCAGGTTGTAGCCGCTCTTGGGCACGATGATGCGCGGCCACAGCATGCCGGGCGTGTCCCACAGGTAGAAGTCGTCGGCCAGCGTGATGCGCTGCTCGAGCTTGGTGATGCCGGCCTCGTCGCCGGTCTTGGCCTTGCGCCCGCCGATGAGCGTGTTGATCAGCGTGGACTTGCCCACGTTCGGAATGCCGCAGATCAGCACGCGCATCGGCTTGGCCATGCCGCCGCGGTTGGGCGAGAGCTGGTGGCAGCCCTTCACGAGCTGCTGGGCGGGCGTGGTCAGGCTGGCGTCCAGGCCGATGGCGCGCGTGTCGGGCTGCGCGTTGTAGTGCGCGAGCCAGCGCGCGGTGCGCTCGGGGTCGGCCAGGTCCTGCTTGTTGAGCACCTTCAGCGTCGGGCGGCCGGCCGTGAGCTCGGCCAGCATCGGGTTGGCGCTGGAGCCGGGCAGGCGCGCGTCGAGCAGCTCGATGACCACGTCGATGTCCTTCACCCGCTCGGTGATGGCCTTCTGGGTCGAATACATGTGACCGGGGAACCACTGGATCGCCATCGGTGGGTGCTCTTTCTGCTCTTGCGCTGTCTGGGGAATCGGGGGCGGCCTCGCGGTGAGGCCGGGTGCGCATTGTGGCCCCGCTACCTGAACAGGACCTGCGCGCTACGTTTTCGATAGCTGGAAGCGGGCATTCTGCCTTTGTTCGCGGCCGCTTCGATCCTAGAATCCGCGCGCTGCCCGCGCAGCCATTCCAATAAACATTCGAGGGGAAATCCATGTCCAAGCGCCTTGCCGCTGCCGCCCTGCTGGCAGTCACCGCCGTGTCCGCCACCGTCGCCCATGCCCAGCGGCCCACGCCGCCGGCCGGCCCCCTGATCAACGGCTACCTGTGCTGCAACATGCGCACCTACGGCAGCTCGATCAGCGACATCAACTACGACGAGCAGGGCACGCGCATCGTGGCGGTGGGCACGCCGGCGCGCATCACGGCGTACGACTTCCGCTGGTTCGACGCCGACCTCGCGGGCAAGCCGCAGCGCATCAAGAACGACTACAGCCGCAACATCACGTTGCCCGCGTTCGCACAACGCTACGTGGTCACCGAAGACCCGAAGCAGAAGATGGCGGCGTTCGCGCCCGCGGTGCGCGAGGCCATCCTCGCCGTGAAGGTGATGCCCGGCATGACGCGCGAACAGGTGCTGATGGCCATCGGCTACCCCGTGGCCAGCGAGAACCCGAGCCTGGACGCGCCCGTGTGGCGCTACTGGCGCGACAGCTGGTCGGAGTTCCAGGTGAGCTTCGACGACAAGGGTCTCGTGAAGACCGTGGTGGGCGACCCGGTGGCGCTGAGCCGCGTGCTCGCCGCACCAGCCCAGCCTTAAGTTCTCGCGCATTGCGCCCGTGTTGCACACAGGCGCAATCCCCTAGAAGCTTTTGCATCGCGAAGGGGCATTCCGCACGGTATCGCCCCTATCATTTGACCGAGTGCGGCGCCCGAGCGTCGGTCGAATCGACAACCCTTTGATGGAGTGACCCGCGATGAAACCCGTCTCCGAACTGCTCAAGCGCCATGATTCCGCAGCATGGCGCACCTCCCCCGACACCAGCGTGTTCGACGCGCTGTCCACGCTGGCGCGCTTCGAGGTGGGCGCGCTGATGGTGATGGACGGAGACAGGCTCGTGGGCTTTCTCTCGGAGCGCGACTACACCCGCAAGGTGGCGCTGCAGGGCAAGAACTCCAAGGAAGTGAAGGTGCGCGAGATCATGACGCCCGACGTCATGACCGTCACCCCGCAGACCCGCACGCGCGCCTGCATGACGCTCATGAGCCAGCGCAAGTTCCGCCACCTGCCGGTGGTCGACGGCGACAAGGTGGTGGGCATGATCTCCATCCAGGACCTGATGGACGACATCATCTCGGACCACGAGGCCACCATCGAGCAGTTGACCACGTACATCCAGAGCTGAGCAAATCCGCCGCATTGCGGACCCTGCCCGGCGCATGGGTAGGGAATAGACCTACGCGCACCCGCACCCTTGTGGGCGCACAGTGGGCTTTCGTTCATCCATCCAGCAGGGACATTGCATGCAGATTCAGGTCAACACGAGCAACGGCATCACCAACAAGGACGCGCTGGAGCGTTGGGCCGACACCGAGATCAAGCAGCACCTGAGCCGTTTCGTCGAGGACGTGACACGCGTCGAGGTGCACCTGAGCGACGAGAACCACGACAAGACCGGCAGCGGCGACAAGTGCTGCGTGATGGAAGCACGCCTCGCGCACCACCAGCCCCTGGCCGTCACGCAACATGCCAGCAGCCTCGACGAGGCCTTCCGCGGCGCCGCCGAAAAACTCAAGCGCCTGCTCGACAACACGCTGGGGCGCCTGCACAACCACCGCGACCGCGGCTCGATCCGCACCGACCCGAGCTTCATCGCCGAGTAACCCTCGGGGCCCGCACGCCGCGCTTGCGCTTAGGCGCTTCGAGCGCGGGTGCTTCGGGCGCCTGTCGATGGGAACCCCCACCGGAATCAACGGCGGCCGGTGCCCGCTGGCCAGCCACTCATCGTAGAAACCGATCTTGCGGTCGACCAGCGACAGCGCCGTGTATTCGCGCATCTCGGCCATCGACACGATCGTGCTCATGGCTCGATTTCCTTCGGTTGAATGACCCGCGAGCCCCGATCGGGCCTGCGGTGGATTCATTGGAAATGCTCGAGTGCACTCGAGGTCAAGCGAGGTCGAGCTGCCCTGAACCCGGGCCGCGCGGGGTCAGCCGCGCTTGGCGTTCGCCATGGCCTTGCCGACCTCGTTGGTGCCCTGCGCCGCGCCGCTTTGCGGCACCGTTTCGCCTTCGCGCGAGGTCACCTCGGCCAGCCGGGCCGCCAGCTGCTCGGGCGCATCGGGGCCGATGCCCAGCCAGGCGCCCTGCGTCATCGTGATGTGCGCGGCCTCGAAGGTGCCGGCACCGGCGCAGAGGATGGTGCGGTTGGGCGCGTCCTGCGCGGCCAGCACCAGCATCGCGGGCACCACGGCCTCGGGCTTGAGCGCGTCCAGCACTTCTTGCGGCATCAGGCCTTCGGTCATGCGGGTGGCCGCGGTGGGCGCCAGGCAGTTCACGCGGATGTCGTTCTTCGCGCCTTCCAGGCTCAGCGTCTGCATCAGGCCCACCAGCGCCAGCTTGGCCGCGCCGTAGTTGCTCTGGCCGAAGTTGCCGTACAGGCCGGACGAAGACGTGGTCATCACGATGCGGCCGTACTTCTGCTCGTTCATGAGCGCCCAGACCGCCTTGGTGCAGTTGACGGCGCCCATCAGGTGCACGTCGACCACCAGCTTGAAGTCGGCCAGTTCCATCTTGGCGAAGCTCTTGTCGCGCAGGATGCCGGCGTTGTTGATCAGGATGTCCACGCGGCCCCAGGCGTCCACCGCCTGCTTGACCATGGCCTGCACCGCCTCGAAGTCGGTCACCGAGGCGCCATTGGCCATGGCCTCGCCGCCGGCCGCCTTGATCTCGTCGACCACCGCCTGCGCGGCGCTCACCGAGCCGCCGGAGCCGGAGCCGTCGCGTGCGCCGCCCAGGTCGTTGACCACCACCTTAGCGCCGCGCGCGGCCAGGGCCAGCGCATGCTGGCGGCCCAGGCCGCCGCCCGCGCCGGTCACGATGGCCACGCGGCCCTTGAAGTCGATGCTGCTGTTGCTGCTCATGTCTCTCTGTCGCTTTCCTAGGGAGTTGCCGTTGTTTCGTTGCCGCCGGGGCGGCAGCGTGGCGTTTTAACCCAGAAAGGGGACCGTGCGCAGTCCTCCGCGCGGGGGACAAGTCGCGGGCGCGTCAGCCGCGGTGCATCGGCGGCTCGGCAGCGATGCGGCGGCGGTATGGCGGCGGTGTGGCCGCAGTACGGCCGCGGTATGGCCGCGGTACGCCAGCTATCGGCCGTGGGCGGCGCGCACCTGCTCGCAGTACGCCACCAGCTGGTCGAGCTCGGCCGACTTGTCGAAGAACGCGTCGGCACCCAGTTGCTGCGAACGCTCGCGCATGTCGGCCGTGGCGTAGTTGCTCAGCACGATCACCTTCTGCTTCGGCGAGCGGTTGCGGCAGGCGTGGATCACGCCCAAGCCGTTGCCGCGCTTGAGGAACAGGTCGACGATCGTCAGGTCCCAGTCGTTGGAATGCAGCCGCAGCCAGGTGATGGCCTCTTCCTCGGTGCTGGCCGAGGCCACGACCTGCGCGTCAGCCACGTCCTCCAGGAAACCCACCAGGTTCTCCCGGATCACCGGACTGTCTTCGACGAGGTAGGCCTTGAATGTCATGGTTGCCATCGTCGCCCCGCACCGCGGGCGTGCGGTGGGCGATGCGGGTCAATGCCTGTAGGCCATCGGCCCCCGCGCCTGTCGTCACGCAAAAGTGCGTGACCGGCGGTGCGGCGCGAAGGCCGAACGAAAGTCCTAAGCCGCCAACAGGCAGGAAGCGAGCCGCCTCAGGCAGCGACAGCCATGCGGCCGCGCGCCATGCCCAGGCGTGCGGGCGACACGTACTGCTCGCGGTAGATCTCGAAGGGCATGGTGTCGGCCGCCTCGATGCGCTTCTGCTCCTGGATGGACTCGGCCGTCATCTGCTCGAACTCGGCCTGCTGCGCGGGCGAGAACGGCAGCGCGAGCAACCCGGCGCGCGTCTGCTCCGAGCGCTCGCGCACGAAGCCGACGAAGGAGTTGCCGTGCTCCTGCTCGATGGCGGCGAGCACGCGCGCCGAAGGCAGGCTGTCGGGGTTGCGCAGCGCGGCCAGGGCGGCCTGCACGGCGTCGGCGTGCAGCGTGCCGCTGCCCTGCGCGGCGTCGAGCGCCACGGCAATGGGCAGGCACTGCTCGACCAGCTCGGTGCCCCAGTCGGCCAGCGCCACTTCGCGCCCGCCGCGCAGCAGCTGCAGCCCCGGCTCGCGGCCGCGCGCGGCCGTGAGGTGCTGGTTCTGCGCCAGCTCGGCGATTTCCTGCGGCGTGTCGTCGGCGCTGTCACTGAGCAGGCAATGCAGCAGGAACACGTCGATGAAGCGCATGGTCTGCGCGTTGATGCCCACGGGCTCGAAGGGGTCGAGGTCCATCAGGCGCACCTCGACGTACTCGACGCCGCGCTCGCGCAGCGCATGCAGCGGGCGCTCGCCGGGGTTGATCACGCGCTTGGGGCGGATGGTGCCGTAGAACTCGTTCTCGATCTGCAGCAGGCTGGTGGCCAGCTGGTTGTAGTCGCCGCCGAGGTTGCGGATGCCGATGGCCTCGTAGGCCGGCCACGGGCGCGTGAGCGCGTCCTGCAGCGAGGCGCCGTAGCCGTCCAGGCTGTTGTAGCTCACGGCCAGCGAGGCCTGCGCCTCGCTCTGGTAGCCCAGGGGGCCCATGCGCAGCGAGGTGCCGTGCGGCATGAACATGCTGCCGTCGCCCAGCGGCTGCAGCTCGTGCGGTCGGCTCGCCACGAAGCTCGAACACAGCGCCGGCGAGGCGCCGAACAGGTACAGCAGCAGGAAGGCGTGGCGGCGGAAGTTGCGGATCAGCGCAAAGTACTGCTCGCTCGACACCTCGGGCAACGACCAGTTGTAGTGAATGCCCGAGATGGTCTGCATGCGGCGGCCATAGCGGTGGCTCAGGCCCATGCGGTACACGCTCTTGGCGCGGCCCACGTTCGACGAGCCATAGCGGCCGATCGGAATGGTCTCGTCGGTCGGCAGGCCGCAGGGCATGCTCGACACCCAGAGGCGCTCGTCGCCCAGCGCGTCGAGCACGCGGTAGGTGAACTGGTGCACCTGCGTGAGCTCTTCCAGTGCCGATTCGACGCTGGCGTGCACGCCCGTGATGAGTTCGAGCTGCGATTCGCTGAAGTCGGTCGTGATGTGCGGATGCGTGAGCGCGGCGCCCAGGGCGAGCGGGTGCGGCGTCAGCGCGAGCTTGCCGTCGGGCAGCGCGCGCAGGCTTTCCTTCTCGATGCCGCGGCGCATGGCTTTCAGTCGTGCGGCTGAAAGTGCACCCAACCTCTCCTGCAATCTGTTGCTCATATTGTTATGACCCATCAATCTTCTGAGGGGCTGGAAGGTAGCACGGGCGCGCGGGCACTGCTTGCGCAGGGAATCCCGGCCTTCGCTATTCTGTCCAGTGCTATTTTTTTGATAGCTACTTGCATAGAGTGCATGCGCGTGAGCGCTACAAATCGCTTGCGAAATTCAGGCTTTGGCGCGGCCCGCCGACAGGTCGATCTCTTCCGACTGGTAGACGTGGATCTCCGGCATGCCGTCGGCCATGGCCGCCAGCGCCTTGCCGAACGCACGAGAGGCTTCCACGCGAAAGTGCAGCTGCAGCGCGGCCATGTCGCTCCATCGCTCCACGAATGTCAGGCGCAGCGGCTGCTGCGCGTCGGTGCTGACTTCGTGCGAGATGCAGCCGGGCTCGGCGCGCGAGCGCAGCACGTGCTCCACGCTGATGGCCAGCATCGCCTGCAGCGTGTCGGGCTTTGCCAGGGCGTGTCCGATGACCAGAATCATTTTCTTGTCTCCTTCAGTTTCCAGCGGCCCGGCGGCGAATCAGCCGAGCACCCGCAGCAGGAAGCGGTTGAGGTCCGCGATTTCTTCCATGCACACCGAGTGCGCCATCGTGTATTCGTGCCACTCCACCGGATGCCCCAGCGTGGCCAGCGCGTCGCGCGAGCGCTGGGCCGCGGCCAGCGGCACCACCGGGTCCTGCCGGCCATGGGCCAGGAACACCGGGGTCTCGTGGTTGGCCGCATGCCGCTCGGCCGCCGTGGTGGCGGCAATGGGCAGGTAGCCCGACAGCCCGACGATGCCGGCCAGGCGCTCGGTGTGGCGCAGCCCCGTCATGAGCGCCATGGCGCAGCCTTGCGAGAAACCGGCCACCACGATGCGGCCGGCGGCGATGCCACGGGCCTTCTCGCTGGCGATCAGCGCCTCGATGGTGGCCTGCGAACGGCGCAGGCCGGCCTCGTCTTCCTGCGCGGCCAGGTCGGGCACGGCAATGTCGTACCAGGCGGGCATCTGGTAGCCGCCGTTGATGGTGACGGGGATCACGGGCGCGTTGGGGAACATGAAGCGCACCGGGCCCACGGACGACAGGTCGAGCTCGTTGGCGATCGGCACGAAGTCGTTGCCGTCGGCGCCCAGGCCGTGCATGACGATCACCGTGGCGGTGGGGTTCGGGGCGGTTTCGAGCTCGATGGGGGCGTTGGCGGCAAGGGACATGGTCGGGCAAAGGTATTCAGGAACGCGGATGGCCAGACCTTAGCGCATTCGGGGCCTGCCAGAGGCAAGGAAACGGCCGGTTGGCTGACTTGCACATGGTTGCGCCATGCCCAACATGGGCCGAGAACACCCCTGCGGCTACCCCGACAAATACCCCGACGAACCAAGGAATCAAGGAAACCCCGCGTGAGCCATTCCCCTCCCCTTGTCGACACCAAGCTGGCCGGCGTGGTGCTGGTCTGCGGCGACTGCGAAGAACGCAAGGACGGCCCCACCAGACTGCGGGCCCGGCAGGTCCGCAAGGACCTGAAGCACGACCTCTCGCACCTGCCGGTGCGCCTGCGCGTGGTGCAGTGCAGCTGCCTGGGCCTGTGCCCGAAGAAGGCCATGGCGCTGGCGGCCATGGCGCAGGGCCATGCGCCGCTGGCCGCCGAGGTGTGCCACGACGACGACGTGCAGGCCTTCGCCAAGGCGCTGGGCCGCTCGGTCAAATGACCGCGGTCATTCGGGCTTGATGCCGACCGCCTTCACGATCTGCGCATAGCGCTCGTACTCGGCCGACACCCGCGCCTGGAACTGCCGCTGCGGGTAGCCCGTGGCCTCGATGCCCTGCGCCGCGAGTTCGCTGCGCGTGGCCGGCGCCTGCACGATGCGCCCCGCGTCGACCGCGATGGCGTCGAGCACGGGCTGCGGCGTGCGGGCCGGCGCGAACAGGCCGAACCACGTCCCCGAGCGGTACCCCGCATAGGTATCGCCCACGGTCGGCACCTCGGGCAGCAGCGCATGGCGCTTCTCGCCGCTGGTGCCCAGCGCCACCAGGCGGCCGCTGCGGATGTGCTGCAGCGCGGGGCCCACGGCGATGAACATCACGTCGACCTGCCCCGCAATCACGTCCTGCATGCCCAGCGGGCCGCCGCGGTAGGGAATGTGGGTCACGTAGATGCCCGCCTTCTGCTTGAGCAATTCCATGCTGAGCTGCTGCGGGCTGCCGTTGCCGGCCGAGGCGTAGTTGATGCGGCCCGGGTGTGCCTTGGCGGCGCGCACGAAGTCGGCCACCGTGCGAAAGCCGGTCTTCGGGTTGGCGACCAGCACGAAGTCGATCTGCCCGAGCGACACCACCGGCACCAGGTCGCGCCGCGCGTCGTAGGGCAGGCCGGGCTGGATGTTGGGCAGGATGGTGATGGGCCCGTCCGCGCCCACCAGCAGCGAGTAGCCGTCGGGCTGCGCCTTGGCCAGCCCGTCGGCCGCCAGGATGCCCGCCGCGCCGGCGCGGTTGTCGACCACCACCGGCTGCTTCCACTGCTCCGACAGGCGCTGCCCCAGGTAGCGCGCCAGCACGTCGGGCGAGCTGCCGGGCGTGTTGGCGACCGTGATGTGCACGGCTTTCGAGGGGTAAGCCGCCGCGGGCTGTGCTTGGGCCTGGGCCTGGGCCTGGGTTTGCGCAGCCAGCGCGAACGAGGCGCCGGCGCACAGCACAAGCACCGGTTTCAGCAGCTTCGACAGGGAGGGCACGCGCATGGTGAACTTTCGATTGCAGGAGGCAAAGGGCGCGATTCTGTCGCGCCTTCTCCCGCAAGCGAACGACCCATTTGTCAGATGCTTAGCTGCGTTCGGGCATATGGAGCGATATGGAGCGCGTCCAGCTGGCGGTAGAAGGCGTCGACCTGCTGCTGCGCACCGTCGCGCATCGCCGCGTTGCGCCGTGCGCAACCGGCGGCGTCTTCCACCGCGCCGGCCTCGCCCACCTTGCGCGAGGCGTCCTGCACGAAGCGGCACATCGGAAAGCGGCGCTCGCCGAAGGCCCGCAGCGTGGCCGCGGAAATGCCGCCGTGCGCCAGCATCTCGGCCAGCACCACCGCGTCTTCGACCGCCATCGCGCCGCCCTGCCCCATGAACGGCGTCGAGGCATGCGCCGCGTCGCCGATCAGCAGCACGCGGCCCGCGTGCCAGGGCAACGGCGCCTGCACCTCCTCGACGGCGGTGTAGAGCACTTCCGAATCCGCGCCGAGCTGGTCCAGGAACTGGCGCGCCGGTCCGCCGAACTCGGCGAAGCGCTCGCGCATCTGCCCGGGCCACGTTTCCTTGGGGTACCAGCGGTCGGCCGGCTCGCTGACCGTGCCGAAGATGTAGAGCCGGTCGTCGCTGATCGGCATGATGCCCAGCCGCTTGCCGATGCCCATCAGCATGATCTTGGCGTCGAGCGTGCGCGGGCGCTCGTGCACGCTGCGCCACACGCCGAAGCCGGTGTGGCGCGGCACCACGGGCCCGCAGACGGCCTCGCGCAGCTGCGAACGGATGCCGTCCGCGCCCACCACCAGGTCGAAGCGCTGCCCGGTGCCGTCGCAGAACACCACCGACGCATGCGCGCCGCCGGCCGGCGCATCGAGCGCCGCCACCGTCGTCGCCAGCCGGATCTCGATGCCCAGCGCCTCCAGCCGCGCGGCCAGGATGCGGTGCATTTCCGCGCGCTTGATGCCCACGATGGGCGCCGCGCCGCCGCTGGAGCGCGGATAGAACACGTCGACGATGGGCGCGCCGTGGTGGTCGAGGTAGACGTTGCGCCCGTCCTCGATGGCAAAGCCCGCCTCCAGGATGCGCGGCAGCACGCCGACCCGGCGCAGCGCCTCGAGCCCGTTGCCGTAGATGAAGATGCCCGAACTCTGGAAACGCCATTCGGCCTGCTTCTCGACCAGCGTGACGCGAAAGCCCTTGTCGGCCAGCGCGATGGCGGCGGAACAGCCCGCGATGCCCGCGCCGACGATCAGCACCGTGCCTGCGGCCTTCATGGCGCGCCCTCGTTCGCGCACACGTCGGCCAGCGCCGCGCACACATGGCCGATGTTCGAGGCGTTGAGCCCCGCCACGCAGAGGCGCCCCGACGACACCACGTACACGCCGAAGCGCATGCGCAGCGCCTCGATCTGCGCCGCCGACAACCCCGAATAGCTGAACATGCCGTTCTGCGCCATGAGGAAGCCGAAGTCCCGGCCCGGCAGCGCGTCGGCCAGCCCGCGGTGCAGGCTGGCCCGCACCGCGCGCATGCGCCCGCGCATGCCGTCCAGCTCGGCGCGCCACTGCGCGTTCCACGCCGGGTTCGACAGCACCGCCGCCACCAGCGCCGCGCCCTGGGCCGGCGGGCACGAGTAGCTGCGGCGGATCGCGAGCTTCAGCTGGCCCAGCAGCCGCGCCTTGTCGGCCGCCGGCGCATGCACGCCCAGCGCGCCCACGCGCTCGCCGTACAGCGAGAAGATCTTCGAGAACGAGCTGGCCACCAGGCAGGCGATGCCGCGCCGCACGCACTCGCGCACGGCCCAGGCGTCTTCGTCCACGCCGTGTGCAAAGCCCTGGTAGGCCATGTCGAAGAACGGCAGCAGGCCGCGCTCGCCGATCACGTCGAGCAGCGCGCGCCATTCGGCCTGCGACGGATCGGCGCCGGTCGGGTTGTGGCAGCACGGGTGCAGCAGCACGACGCTGCCGGCCGGCAACGTGCGCAGCACGGCCACGGCACCGTCGAGGTCGAAGCCGCCCGTGGCCTTGTTGTAGTAGGGGTAGCTTTCCACCCGCAGGCCCGCGCCGCCGAAGATCGCCGCGTGGTTGGCCCAGGTCGGGTCGGGCATCCATACGGCGGCCTCGGGCTGCACGCCCTTGAGGAAATCGGCGCCGACTTTCAGCGCGCCGGTGCCGGCGACGGTCTGCACCACGACCACGTCTTCGACCGCACCGCCGAACACCAGCTCGCGCACCGCATGGCGATAGGCCTCGCCGCCCTCGGTCGGCAGGTAGACGCTGGGGCCTTGCACACCCACGCCCTCGGCACGCGCGGCGCGTACCGAATCGAGCACCGGCACGCGGCCCGCTTCATCGCAGTAGATGCCGATGCCCAGGTTGACCTTGTGGTCGCGCGGGTCGGCCTTGTAGACCTCGAACAGGCCGAGGATGGGGTCGTCGGCGTACGCCGGCAGTTGATCGAACACGCAAGCTCCAGAAGTGAAAGAACGGCTCACAGCTGCGTCCGCACGGACCACAGCTCGGGAAAGAAGCGGTGGTCGACCACGCTGCGCAGCCAGCCCACGCCGGCCGAGCCGCCGGTGCCGGGCTTGAAGCCCAGGATGCGTTCGACCGACACGAAATGCCGCCAGCGGTACTGCGAGAACACGTCGGCGATGTCCATCAGCGCCTCGCCGAGCCGGTACAGCTCGTTCTCGGGCGCCGGGTCGCCGTAGACCCACAGCCACGCCGCCTCCACGCCGGGGTTCGGCGCATAGGGCGCAGACCAGTCGCGCGCCAGCGCCTCGGCCGGCACGGCAATGTCGCGGCGGTGCAGCAGCGCCAGCACGTCGTCGTACAGGCTGGGCGAGTTCAGCGCGCGCTCCATCTGGGGCCACACGTCGGGGTTGTTGGCATGCGCGCGCGCCAGCGGCACCGACTTGTTGCCCAGGATGAATTCCACGTGCCGGTACATGTACGACTGCTGGCCCGACGCAATGCCCAGCGTGTTGCGGAACTGGTTGAACTCGTGCGGCGTGATGGTCGAGAGCACGTCCCAGGTCTTGCCCAGGTACTCGAGCAGCGCCCGCACGCGCGGCGCCAGCTGCAGCGCGCCGGCCACGTCGTCGGCGCGGATGCGCGCCTGCATGTTGGCCAGCTCGCAGTGCGTGGCCTTGAAGGTCAGCTCCTTGCAGTGCGTGATGCACATGAAGACCATCTCGTCGTGGCCTTCGCTGCGCATGTGCTGCAGGCTCAGCAGCAGGTCGTTGCGCTGGTGCTCCAGGTAGGGGTTGCTCGCGCCCTCGAAGGCCACCAGCGGCTCGCCGTCGGTGCTCTGCACGGTGGCGGCGCGCTGCTGGTTGTCGCCGCTGGCGATGGGCCGGACCAGCGACAGCTCGAGCGCGGGGTTGCGGACTTCGGGGATGACGCGCTTGCGGGATGTGCGCGGCGTGCGTGGTGCGCGCGGTGTGCTTGGGTTGGCCATGCGCCGATTGTTCGGTTCGCGTGCATTCGCCTCAACCTCCGGCACGCCGGATTTGGTCACCGTTCGTCCGCAAGCAGCGCCGACCGGTGCGCGATGGTCTCAACCCGCGCCGTGCCGCCGCGCGTAGGCGCTGGGCGTGAGCCCGGTCCAGCGCTGGAAGGCGCGCGAGAACGCCTTTTCGGACGCATAGCCGACCGACTCGGCCACCTGGTGCAGGCTCAGTTGCCGGTTCTTGAGCTTCTCGGCCGCCAGCGTCATGCGGTAGGAGCCCAGGTAGTGCATGGGCGTCACGCCCACCAGCGCGCGGAAACGCTCGCTGAAGACGGTGCGCGACAGGTAGCTGGCCTGCGCCAGCGTGGCCACCGACCACGGCTGCCCGGGCCGCTCGTGCATCAGCGACATGGCGCGGGCGATGCTTTCGTCGTCGAGGCCGCGCAACCTGCCGACTTGGCCGACTTGGCCCGCCTGATCGGCCTGATCGGCATGCAGGTCGGCCGGCACCTGCGGCTGCGCATACAGGTGCTCGCACAGGATGTGCACCAGCAGCAGGTCGGCCATGCGCGCCGCCGACAGCTGCCAGCCCGGGCGCTGGGCCACGGTCTCGTTCACCAGCGACTGCATGGCCTGCGCGAGCGAGGCGGTGGTCGGGATCTGCGCCTGCCGCAGCACGATGAGCGCGGGCAGGCTCGCGATGATCGAGCCCAGCCCCTGCGCCGGCATCCACAGGTGCAGCGAGAACAGCTCGGTGGCCGCCCCGCCGCCGCCGTGCGCGAACACGATCGGGTGGTCGCCGTGGCGGCCGACCGAGTGCGCCTCGATCAGCGCGCGAAACGGCAGCGGCTCGAGCCCCGGCGCCGAAGACACGGTGTGCGCCACGCCCTGCGGCAGCATGGCGATGTCGTGCGGCGCCACCTGCACCGGCTCGGCGCCGTCCACCGCGATCCAGTAGGGGGCGCCGATGCACATGCGGATCAGCGGGCCGTCCACCCCGCTCGAATGCAGCGCCCACGGGGCCGAGAGCGAGAAACGCGCGGTCACCGCCCGTTCGGACTTGTACGTTGCAAGCACATGGCTGAGTACGTCGCCGCCGCGCCCTGTGTCCATGCTGTGGTTGCCGCCCGGTGGGCTGGGTCTGTCTCGAAGCGGCCGATTATCTGGCATGGCAACCGGGCGATTCGCCGCCGCGCCACCATGGCGGCGCCGGATGCAACACAATGGCGTTTCGCATGAAGACCACGCCCTCTCGCCCGAAGCCCCCCCTTGCCGCCGCCGCGTTCGACAGCGAAGCGCTGCTGCGCGACGCCGGCCTGCGCGTCACCCGCGCTGCGCAGACCGTGCTCGGGCTGCTGGAGCACACCTCGCAGCCGCTGACGCACGAGGAAGTGGCCGCGGCCTACACCACCGCCACCGGCGAGGCGCCCGACCGGGTCACGGTGTATCGCGTGCTTGACCGGCTGGTCGAGGCCGGCCTGTGCGACCGCCGGGTGGGCCCCGACCGGGTCAACCGCTTCTCGCGGCACGTGGAAGCCGCGTCGGGCAACACCTTCGAATGCGACCAGTGCCACAAGGTGCTGGCGCTGCCCTCGGACCCGGAACTGCCCAAGGTCATGGGCCGGCTGGGCCGGGCGCTGCGCAAGCAGGGCATCGACACCCGCCACACCGCCCTCACCCTGCACGGCACCTGCGGCGACTGCGCCCGCTAACCAGCCTCTCGCCAGTCCCTCGCCAGCCGACCCTCAGGCGTTCCACGAAGGAAACGGGTCCGGAAAGTTCTGCCACCACGAGGCGCCGAAGCGCATCTCGTCCTCGGTGAGCAGGCAGGCGTCGAGCCGGGCCCGCAGCGCGTCCTCGTCCATGCCGATGCCGATCAGCACCAGCTCCTGCCGCGCGTCGCCGGTGGCCGGGTCCCAGTTCTTGCGGATCAGCTCCAGCGCATCGGCATCGCTGGGCCAGTGCTCGCGCGGCACCGCCGCCCACCAGAAACCCGCCGCACCGTAGCGGCATGCGCCGCCGGCCTGCGACCACGAGCCGGCCCGCGTGGCGCGGCTCGCGAGCCAGAAGAAGCCCTTGGAGCGCACCACGCCCTCCCATTCGCTTTGCACCAGCTTCCAGAAGCGCATCGGGTGGAACGGCAGCCGCGAGCGGTACACGAAGCTGCGGATGCCATAGGCCTCGCTCTCGGGCACATGCTCGCCGCGCAGCTCGGCCAGCCAGCCCGGCGCCTGCTCGGCCTGGTCGAAGTCGAACAGGCCGGTGTCGAGCACCCGCTCGAGCGGCACGCGGCCGAACTCCGACAGCTCGATGCGCGCGCGCGGGTTCAGGCTGCGCAGCATGGCCATGAGCCGCTCGCGCTCCTTGGCGCTGACCAGGTCGGTCTTGTTCAGCACCAGCACGTCGCAGAACTCGATCTGCTCGATCAGCAGGTCGACCACCGTGCGCGTGTCCTCGTCGCCCAGCGACTGGCCGCGCTGGCCCAGGCTGTCGGCCGAGCCGTAGTCGCGCAGGAAGTTGAAGGCGTCGACCACCGTCACCATGGTGTCCAGCCGCGCCACGTCGCCCAGGCTCTTGCCGTCCTCGCCGGCAAAGGTGAAGGTCTCGGCCACGGGCAGCGGCTCCGAGATGCCGGTGGACTCGATCACCAGCTGGTCGAAGCGCCCCTCCTTGGCGAGCCGCTTCACCTCCACCAGCAGGTCTTCGCGCAAGGTGCAGCAGATGCAGCCGTTGCTCATTTCCACCAGCTTCTCTTCGGTGCGCGAGAGCTTGGCGCCGCCGTCGCGCACCAGCGCGGCGTCGATGTTGACCTCGCTCATGTCGTTCACGATGACCGCCACGCGGCGGCCCTCGCGGTTGTGGAGGATGTGGTTCAGCAGCGTGGTCTTGCCGGCGCCCAGAAAGCCGGAGAGCACGGTGACGGGAAGGCGGTCGGGCATGGGGCGGGCTCCATATATTGCAACAGGATTGCATTATAGGAACCAATGCAACTTTGTTGCATTTGAAGATGACCCCGAACGCAGGTCGGCCGGTGGCTCACCGTGCGCGCCGATGATCGCTGGGGTCGCGCTGCGGTCGTACCGACCGGCCGCGCTAGTAGCCCAGCTTCGGGTACCAGTCCTTGCCGCGCCCCTCCGGCGTCATGTCGAGCAGGTTCCAGATCGGCATCGGGTCGGGCGCGCCGCGCGGGTCCTGGCCGGCGTCCGCGGTGCCGGCGCCCATCTCGGCGGCCCAGAAATGGCGCAGGGTGTCGCCGTCGCGGCGGAACACGTTGAAGGCCGCGTTGTCGCCGCTGTCGTCCGTCTCGCCGGCGTAGTCGCGGTTGAAGTCGGTGCCGGCCGACGAATACAGCGGCAGGTGGCGCCAGCCGCGCTCGCTGGCAAAGGCCGTCATGCGCTCGATCGGCGAGGTGGCGATGACCGCGAACGCCACGCGCTGCAGGATGTCGGGCATCTCGCCGTCGTAGGCGCTCAGCAGCGAGGTGCACATGGGGCACGGCCGCTCGCGCCGGGCGCCGAACATCCAGTTGTAGGTGATGAGGGTGTGGTGCTTGCCGAAGAGCGCGGAGAACTTCACCGGTCCGTCGGCGCCCTGGAACAGATAGTCCTCCGGCACGGGCCCGCCGGGCGGCAGCGCGCGGCGCATTTCGGCCACGTGCTCGATGCGCCGGCGCAGGTCGATTTCCTCGGCCAGCAACTCGGTGCGCGCCTTGCGGTAAGCGGCGCTTTCGCCTGGAAAGCGCACGGGGCTGGACCTGGCGAGCTGGCTGGCAGACGCAGGGCCGGTGAATTCGGCGTGGGACGGCATGGCGGGTCACCTCCTGGAGGGCACAACATTGAACCTGCCGCCATCTTGATCCTTGGGCGGGCCCTTCGCCAGTCCGCGCAATTCGCCTGCGCGCGGCGCATTTGTCCTACGCCGGCGCCCTGCTCTACAACCCGCCCTCGCGGTGCAGCACCGCGGCCAGCTGACGCAGCCACTGCCCGGCAAAACTCTGGTGCGAATTGCCGATGACGGCGCTGCCGGTGCGTTCCCGCCCGGTGCCCGGCATGCCGGTGCACTCGTGCAGCCGCACGCGAAAGCGCGCGTCGTGCGGCTGCGCCACGCCGTTGCCGTCCAGCTTGGCGGGAATGGGCCCACCGTACGGGCTGGTCAGGGCCAGGTGCTCCACGCTGGGCAAGGCGATGCGGTCGACGCTCTGCACGCGGCAGTCCACGCGCGGCACGCCGGGCTCGTCGGCGATGAAGCGCGCGGGCGCGCCGGCCTCGATGCGCGGCAGGAAGGCCTCTTCCACGTACGCATCGACCTTCACGCCCTCGGGCGCGGCCACCTGCACCAGCCGCTCGCCGCGCGCTACCCACACGCCGGGCTGCAGGGCGCTGTTCAGGCTCACCACCACGCCGTCGAAGCTCGCGCGCAGCTGCAGCTGCTGGTTGAGCGCCAGCAGGCCCGCCACTTCTTCCCTGGCGCCTTCCAGGCGTTGCAGGAGTCCCGCGCCGCTCTGCTGCAGCCGCTCGGAAAAAGGCTGCTGCTCCAGCTGCCAGCGCAGCTGCTGCTCGCGCGCCTGCGCCAGGCCCAGCTGGCGCCGCAGGTCGGACGAATCGAGCGTCAGCAGCACCTCGTCGGCCTTCACCACCTGGTGCACCGCCACCTGCATGCCCTGCACCTGCGCCGGCGCCGGCGCATACAGCCACTGGGCCTGCTGCGCGCCCAGCACGGCGGGTGCCTCGACACCGCGCGGCCACGGCACCATCACCACCAGCAACGCCACCAGCGCCAGCCCGGCGCTGCGCACCGCCTGCCGGTTCAGCCGCATGCGGGCACGCTGAGACCACCACACGGCCACTTCCTTCTGCACCGGCCGGGCAATGAACCAGCCCAGCTCCACCGCCAGCAGCAGGATGCCCAGCGCCTTGAAGAACAGGCTGTAGACCAGGAAGGCGATGCCCAGGAACAGCACCAGCCGGTAGACCCACACCGCATAGGCGAAGGCCACCAGCCCGCGCTGGCGCCGCGGCGCGAAGGTTTCCGGCGGCGGCTCGCCCCAACCGAAGAGCCATTCGCGCAGCCGCCAGCGGCCGAGTGCGAAAGCGCGCTCGTGCAGGTTGGGCACTTCCAGCCAGTCGCACATCAGGAAGTAGCCGTCGAAGCGCATGAACGGGCTCAGGTTGATGGCGAGCGTGACCAGCCAGGTGCTGGTGGCCAGCAGGAACACGCCGGCGCGCACCGGCCCGTCGGGCAGGAAGTTCCACAGCAGCGTGGCCACGGCCGCCAGCGCCAGCTCCGCGGCCATGCCGGCCGAGCTGATGAACAGCCGCGCGCGGCGCGACGGCAGCTTCCACGCCTCGTTGGTGTCGGTGTAGAGCATGGGCACCATCACCATGAAGGCCACGCCCATGTTGGGCACGCGGCAGCCGTAGCGGTACGCGGTGAAGGCGTGGCCGAGCTCGTGCGCCACCTTGGCCACGCTCAGCGCCAGGCCGATGGCCACCACGCCCTGCCAGCTGCTGTAGCCGGAGAACTGGTGCATGAAGCTGTCCCACTGCTGCGCCACCAGGTACAGCCCCAGCGCGCCCACGCCCAGCACGGCCCACCAGAACTGCGGCGTGAACACCCAGCCGATGCGCGGCAGCATGGCGCGCAGGAAGGGCATGGGCCGCACCAGCGGAATGCGAAAGAACAGGTAGTGCTTGAGCAGCCACATCGCGTGGCCCATGCGGGTGGCGTTGGCGTAGTGGGCCAGGCGCGTGTTGTCCTCGGCGCTGCGCGCCACCACCAGGTGGTGGTGGCGCAAGAAGGCGAACACCGCCTCGATGTCGGCCTGCGACACCTCCAGCGTGGTGTCGTGCCGGACGGCGGCCAGCACCTGGGCGGCCTCGCGCATCGACCAGCGCGACAGGATCTCGAAGGCCGGCCAGCCGATCTGGAAGAAGCGGTTGTCGATCGGGTCGTGCAGCGTCCAGCTCGGCACGCCGTCGGCGTCCGTCGGGCCGGGGTGAATGGCCAGCTCCTGGCGCAGCGCCGGCAGCGTGCTCAGGGGCGGCGGCGCCATGCCGTTGCCTGCAACCATGTCCGCGGGGTGCAAGGGGTGCGTCCTCGGCCTAGATGCCCAGCCACTGCCGCAGCGTGGTCAGCGGGCGGCGCAGCGCGTAGTAGAGCAGCGGCACGCGGCTGCCGTGCAGCTTGGCGGTGCCCATGAGGCCGATACGCGGCAGCGTCTCGCCGGGCTTGAAGTCGGCCTTCAGGCGGTAGGCGATCTGCCCGTCGCGCGTGGGCTCGGCGCTGTAGGCCACCTGGGTCACCACGGCGTCGTAGCTCGACAGCGGGCTGGCGTTGGGGTACAGGCTCACGGCCGCGCCGGGCTCGGCGTCGAAGCGCTCGCCCACGGGCAGCCAGATCGACAGCTCCACCTTGGCGGGGTCGGCCAGCGTGAGCACGCGCTCGCCGAGCTGCACCGTCTTGCCCTGCCACTCGTTGACGTCGGAAATCACGGCGATGCCGCCGCGGTCGGCGCGCACCTGCACGCGGCCCATCAGCTCGTTGAGGTAGCCGAGCTCGACCTTCTTTTCTTGCAGCGCGCCGCGGCGCAGCGACATGTCGAGCTTGCCCTTGTCGTCGGTCACGGCCATCTGCGCCGACTGGCGGAACTCTTCCTGCGCCGTATCGTAGGCCTTGCTGGCCACGGCCTGGCGCGCCTGCAGCGCGGCCTGGTCGAGGTTGAACAGCGGCGTGCCCGCGCTCACCGCCTGGTTGGGCTGCACCAGCACGCGGTCGACCACGCCGTCCTGCGGGGCGCGCACCAGGAACGGGTCCTTGGGAATGACTTCGGCCGGGGCCAGCACGCTCTTCTGCACCGGAAAGCAGGCCACCAGCACGGGCAGCAGCCACAGCCAGCGGCGGCGGCGGTTGCGCCGCAGGGTGTCGCGCAGCCGGTGCAGCGCCGTGGGGCGTGGCGCGAAGGCGGCCAGCGCATGGGCATAGCTGCCGCCGACTTCGGCGGCCAGGGCCATGTCGTGCGGCGTCCAGGCGCTGTCGGCCGCGAACAGCAGGTAGCCGGTGGGCGCCGCGTCGCCGCGCTTCAGCGGCACCCACAGCACGTGGGCGGGCAGCCACTCGCCCCATTCGGCGGCCAGCTCGGGCACGTCGGCCGGCGACAGTGCCGCGATGGCGTCGCTCCCCGGCCTGCCGATGGCCGCGCGAAAGAGCCGCGCCAGCCAGTGGATGTAGGGCGCGTTCGGGTTCGGCTCGGGCAGGCCCGACACCGCCGCCACGCGGCTGATGCCGGCCACCGCGGTGTCCACGCGCCAGAACGCCGCCTGCCGGTAGCGCAGCACCTGCAGGCTCTCGTTGACCATGACGAAGGCCAGCGCCTGCGGGCTGGCCGCGTCGCGCGCGCGACGCGCGAGCTGCACCAGTCCCAGGAGCTGGGCGACCGGCTCGCTCACTGTGCCGCCGGGTTGTTCGGGCGAAGTGCTCAACGTGCCGGGGTCGGTGCGGGGGTCGGTGCGGGGGTGGAGGCAGGCGCGAACGTGGCCCAGCCGCCCATGCCGGGCAGCAGGCCCGCGGCATTGCCGTCGACCACGCCGGTGACGCCGATGGTCTGGCTGACCGGGTCGATGCGCGCGCCGAGCCGCGCGATGCGCGCGCTGACCTGCGTGCCCAGCTCGTCGACCTGCACCTGGAACTTGCTGCCGACCTTCAGCCGCGAGAGCCACTGCGACGGCACGATCAGCTGGAGCTCCAGCTCGCTGGTGTCGATCAGGCCCAGCAGCGGCGTGCCCGGCGTGACGTACTGGTAGTTCGCGGCCTGCCGCTTGGCGATGCGGCCGTTGAAGGGTGCGTGGATGGTGCAGCGGTTGACCGTGGCCTGCGAGTACGCGACCTCCGCCGTGCCCTCGTTCACCCGGCCCTGGGCCTGCTGGAGTTCCAGCGCGCCGGTCGAATTGAGCTCGGCCAGGCGCTTCTGCACCACCAGCGTCTGCTTTGCGGTGTCGAGCGTGGCACGGGCCTTGCCCAGCTGCGCCTGGAACAGCGAGCAGTCGAAGGCCACCAGCGTCTGGCCGGTGCGGAAGGCGTCGCCTTCGCGCAGCGGCAGGCTGGAGATCTTCGCGGCCAGCTCGCTGGAGATGACCACCTCGTTGCGCGGCGCGAACTGGGTGCGGATGCGGTTGTCGGAAGCGCCCGGCGCATCTGCAGGCGCCTTCATGGCGGCGGCAGGCGCGGGTGCGTTCGCCGGCGTGGCGGGCGGCGCGGCCTGCACCATGCCCGCGCAGGCGGCCAGCAGGGCCGTGCCCAGGAATCGGCGAGCCAGCATCATTGCGTCTTGCTCACTTCGTCGGCCCAGCGCGCTTCCATGGTGCCGACGGCGCTGCGCAGCGCCGACAGGTCATGGCTGTCGATGCTCGCGGGCAGCGGGTCCAGGCCCAGCGTGCTCAGCATCTGGCCGTAGGCGTTCTGCATCGCGCCGTAGCTCTGGTACAGGCGCAGCTCGGAGGTGAGCGCGCTGGCGGCGGCGCGCACTTCCTGCAGCTTGCCGGTGGCGCTGGCGCGCGTGGCGTTGCGCACGTGGCCGAGGAACTTCTGGTCGACGTCGTCCATGTCCTTGCTCAGTTCGTACTGGCGCAGGCGCCCGGTGTAGTCGCGCAGCGCCACGTGGGTCTGCGTGAGCACGGCCATCGACACGGCCAGGTGCTGCTGCCTGGCCAGCTCTTCCTGCGCCTGTGCATTGGCGCGGATCGACTGCGCGTTGATCAGGTTGAACAGGTTGAAGCTCACGCGCAGGCCGGCGTCGCGCCAGTTGCTGTTCACCAGGAAGCTGTTGCTGTCGTAGTGCTGGCCGATGCCGAACTCCAGGCCCGGCAGCAGCCGCGTGATGGCCTTCTTGGTTTCCAGCACGCTGATGCGTTCGTTGTAGCGCGCTTCCATCAGCTCGGGGCGCAGCATCAGCGCGGTTTCTTCCATCTTGTCCACCGGCATCCTGAAGGTGGGCGCGGCCAGTGCGGTGGGCAGCGCGATGGTGAAGCGCGTGCCGGGCTCCAGGTTCATCAGCGACGCCAGCTGCGGCTTGGCCTGCGACAGCTCGTCGTTGATGGCCTCGAGCTGGCGGATCACGTCCAGCAGCTGGCGCTGGTAGTTCAGCACTTCCAGCGGGGCCATGAGTTTCTCTTGCTCGATCTTGCGGGAGTCGTCCAGCGCGCGGCGCGCGTCGGCGACCACCACGTCGATCTTGCTGCCGAGCTTCTCGGCGCCTGCGGCCTGCCAGTAGGCCTGGCGCACCTGCTGCATGACCTGGTGCACCGTCTTGCGGCGGCGCTCCTGCGCCACCAGCACGCGGTCGGCCTGCTGCTGCGACTGGAAGTAGCTCACGCCGAAGTCGAGCACGTTCCAGGTCAGGCCGAGGTCGCCGGTCACGCGGTCGCGGTCGGTCGAGGTCGAGGGCACCAGCGACTGGGCGCCGGTGGACAGGCTGCGCGACGACGAGCCGTTCTCGTTGTTGCGACCGGCGTAGCCGGCGGCCACGGTGAGCTGGGGCAGCAGGTCGTTCTGGCTCAGGTCGAGCTGGCGCTGCGCCAGCACCTCTTCCATGCGCTTCAGGCGGTAGTCGAGGTTGTATTTCAGCGCGCGGGCCATGGCCTCGTCCAGCGTCACCGGGCCGCTCAGGGCTTCCTGGTTGGCGGTGATGGCGGTGCGCTCGGTGGCGATGGCGGCGCGGCGCTCGCCCATCTCGATGGGGCGCGGCTGCATCGCGCAGCCGCCGAGCAGCAGAACCGCCGCGGCGGCCAGCACGGTGAGTGCCCGGGGTGCTTCGAGTTTGGTCATGGTGGGGAAAGTCTCTGGTTGAATGGGGTGGTCGCGGTTCACGAAATTTCAGCCGGTGCCTGCACGCCCTCGCGCTCGGCGGCCGCCGGGCTCAGGCGGCCCAGCAGCGCCGCGCCGTGAAGGTCTTGCGCGTGCTTGCCGAAGCGGGCGAACTGGTCGTCCAGGCTGGCGCGGCCGGCGGCATGGCGCCCGGCGGGCGTCGGGGCCGGCGCGGGTGCCGGCGCGGCCGCATCGAAGTTGAACTCGACCACGGTGCTGACCCGGTGGCCGAGGTTGTCGGTGGCGATCACCGCGATCTTCACCACCCCCTTGGCGCCCGCCGGCGGTTCGCCGGAGATCACGCCGCTGACGGGGTCGAAGCGCATCCACGCCGGCAGCGGCGCACCGCTGAGCTGGCGCGCCTCGACGCTGACGATCGCGCCCGGGTCGCCCGAGACGAAGGTGCCGTCCGGCAGGTTGAACGAGAAGCCGCGGCCCACGCGCAACGCATGCGAGCCCGAGTCGGGCACGGCCGTCAGGCCCTGCGCGCCGCTGTCGGGGAAGCGCACGAGGCCCGAGAGATTGCGCACCAGCGGCGACGCGTCGTAGTCCACCGTGCCCAGCGCGTTCAGGCGCAGGAGGTGGTCGATGGTGAGCGGTGCCGCGGCGGACACCGGCACCAGCAGCGAGGTGGCGCGCTCGTCGTGGCGCCATGCATCGAGCGAGGAGCCCACGCTCAGCGTGCCGGCTTCGAAAGGCACCGCCGCCACCGGCTCGTGCGCCTTGCGCTCGCCGAACAGCGGCGCGCCCAGCGAGGTGTCGATGACAGGCGCGAGCGTCGGCACGCTGGGCGTTGCCGCGCCGAACTTGCGCTCCTCGCCGTCGAAGCCCTGCGTCATCGCGTTGCCGGCCACGTCGGCCACGGTGCGCGCGCCCGGGCGCAGGTCGAGCTGCAGCGTGCCTTCGCCGGTGATGTCGCCGACGCTCACGCGCCAGGTGAGCGCATCGACGCGGGTCACGCCCGTGATGCTGCCGCGCGCCTGGCCGCCGGTGCGCAACGCGAAGTCGGCGCTGCTCAGGCCGTCGACCGGTTCCGAGAAATGCACGAGGTAGCTCGCGCCGCTGCCGCTGCCCGCTTCGAAGCTCAGGCCGGTGGCCGTCGGCGCGGTCACGTCGAGCACGTAGTTGGCCGACAGCGCGGTGCCCGCACCGGCATTGCCCGCTGCGTCGGTCACGCCGGCCAGGTTCAGCCGGATCGCGTTGGCGGCGGCGTCGAGGCCGGCCGTGGGCGTGAAGGTCGCGCTCCAGGTGATGCCGCCGTCGGTGC
This sequence comes from Variovorax sp. OK212, assembly GCF_900112425.1. Classification (GTDB taxonomy): domain Bacteria; phylum Pseudomonadota; class Gammaproteobacteria; order Burkholderiales; family Burkholderiaceae_C; genus Variovorax. The sequence goes on from NZ_FOLP01000002.1 coordinate 436,839, forward strand.
TGCTCACCGCCGACAGCGTGCCGTTGGCCACCGTGAGGTCGGCGTTGCTGAAGCCGCTCACGGCTTCCGAGAAGGTGATGGTCACCTTCGTGGTCTCGCCCGCGGCCAGGGCCGCGTCGGCCAGCACGATGGTGGCCGTGGGTCCCTGCGTGTCGATGGCGATGGCCGGCGTGGTGCCGGCCGCGCCGTCGTTGCCCGCGGCATCGGCATAGGCGCCGGCCGCCACGGTGATGCTCGCCGAGCCTGTCGCCAGGCCCGCCGTCGGCGTGAAGATGGCGGTGCGCGTCAGGCCGGTGCCGGTGATGGCGCCGAGCGTGCCGCCGCTGACGACCACGTCGCCCGCCGTGAAGCTAGCACCGGGGTCTTCGCTGAAGCTGAAGGTGATGGTCGCGGTCTCGCCGATCTTCAAGGCACCGGCGTCGCTGGTGATGGCCAGCGTGGGCGGCAGCGTGTCGATGGCGATGGATGGCGCGGCGCCGGCACCGCCGGCGTTGCCGGCTGCGTCGGTGTAGCTGCCGGCCGCGACGGTGATGCTCGCCGTGCCGGCGGCCACGCCGGCGAGCGGCGTGAAGATGGCCGTGCGCACGGCGCCGGTGGTCGTGAGGCCGCTGAGCGTGCCGCCCGCCACGGCGATGTTGCCCGCGGTGAAGCTGGCGCCGGGGTCTTCGCTGAAGGTGAAGGTGACGGTGGCCGTCTGGCCGGCCTTCACCGTGCTCACGTCGCTGGTGATGGCCAGCGCGGGCGGCGTGCTGTCGACGTCATAGGTGTTCGACGACACCACGCCCACGCCCGCGTTGCCGGCCTGGTCCGCGACGCCGCCGGCGTCCACGCGCACTGTGTTGCCGCTGTGGGTCACGCCGGCCGTCGGGGTCAGGGTGGCGGTGAAGACCCTGTTGTCGCTGGTGGCGAGCCCCGACAGCTGGCCGCTGTCCGTGAGCACGTCGCCGAGCGTGAAACCCGACACCGCTTCGGAGAAGGTGAAGGTCACTGTCGCGGTCTGGGTGGCCGACAGGCTGGTGCGGTCCACCACGATCGTGACGGTGGGCGGCAGCGTATCGATGGTGATCGATGGCGCGGTGCCCGCGCCGCCGCCGTTGCCCGCTGCGTCCGTGTAGCTGCCGGGCGCCACGGTGATGCTGGCCGCGCCGGCGTTCAGGTTCGCGCTTGGCGTGAAGGTGGCGGTGCGGGTCAGTCCGGTTCCGGTGAGGGCACCGAGCGCGCCGCCGCTCACCACGATGTCGCTGTCGATGAAGCTCGCGCCCGGGTCTTCGCTGAACGTGAAGGTGATGGTGGCCGTCTGGCCGGCCTTGACGGCGCTGACGTCGCTGCTGATGGTCAGCGTCGGGGGCAGCGTGTCGATGCTGATCGACGGCGCGATGCCGGACGCGCCGGCGTTGCCTGCGGCATCGGCATAGGCCCCGGCCATCACGGCGATGCTAGACAAGCCCGCCGCCGTGCCTGCCGCTGGCGTGAAGATGGCGGTGCGGGTCAGTCCGCTTCCGGTGAGGGCACCGAGCACGCCGCCGCTCACCACGATGTCGCCGTCGACGAAGCTCGCGCCCGGGTCTTCGCTGAACGTGAAGGTGATGGTGGCCGTCTGGCCGGCCTTCAGCAGCGAGACGTCGCTGCTGATGCTCAGCGTGGGCGCCTGCGTGTCGATCACGATCGCCTGGTTGGCGCCAAGCGAACCGGCCGCGCCCGGCGAGGCCAGGGCCAGAGCGGCATCGTTGCCGGTCAGGTCGCGAATGCTGCCGCCATTCAGCGCCAGCGCGGTGGTGGAAAGGTAGTCGAGGTCGGCGCTGGTGTCGCCGGCTTGCACCGTGTAGCGGAACGTCAGCGTGCCGGTGCCGCTGCCGCCCAGGTAGTTGACGACCCGGTCGGTGGCGCCCGTTTCCAGCGTGATCTGCGGCGTGCCCGTGACGTAGACGTTCTCGCTGAAGTTGACCTGGATGTCGATGACGTCGCCGGCCTTGTGCGCGCCGTTGCCAGCGCCCGCGGTGACCGAGTTCACGGTCGGCGGCGTGGTGTCCACGTTGGACACGGTCACGCCGTTGGTCGTGTCGGCGATCACCAGGGCGACGTCCGCGCCCGGCGCCCAGTCTTCCGCGGCCGACAGGTTGTAGGCCGTGCCGCCCGTGGAGCTGGCGCCGGCCTTGTTCATCAGCGCGGCCAGGCCCGCGGCGTCCGTGAGGCTGAGCTGCAGGGTGAAGCCGGTGCCCGAGGTGATCTCGACGTTCGCGGTATCGGTCAGCGTGTAGGTCGCGCCCCCTTGCCCCGTCAGCGTCAGCTTGCTGGCGATGATGTCGTTCGCTCCCCCCGCCGCGTGCGTGAAGCCGGTGCCCGTGACCACGAGCACGCCGGTGCCCGCGTCGTAGGTGGCGCTGGTGATGGAGGGCATCGCGACGTTGCTCACGGTGACGCCGTTGCCTGTCGTGTCCGCCACCACGACGACCGCTTCCGCGCCCGCGGCCCAGTCCTCGGCGGCCGACAGGTTGTAGGCGGTGGTGTCGGTCGAGTCCGAGCCGTTCTTGTTGGCGATCTGGTTCAGCATCGCGCGGTCGTTGGCGCTCAGCACCAGCGTGAACGACGTGGCGGAGGTGATCTCCACGTTGGCGGTGTCGCTCAGCGTGTAGGTGGCACTGCCTTCGCCGGTGAAGGTGAACTTGTTGGCGACGATGTCGTTGCCGGCGCCGCTCAGGTGCGCAAAGCCCGTGCCGGTGACGACCACCGTGCCGGTGACGGCGTCGTAGGTGGCGCTGGCAATGATGGGCACGGGCACGTTGCTGACCGTGACCACGTTGCCCGTGTCGGCGATGTTGCCGCCCGTGACGGCGCTGTTCCAGTCGTCGGAGGCACCGAGGCTGTAGCCCGCGCCGCCGGTCGAAGCGACGCCGTTGCGGTTGAACAATACGGCGACGCCCGCGATGTCGGCCCCGCTGAGCGTCACGCTGAAGCTGGTGCCGCTGGTGATCTCGACATTCGACGTGGTCGACAGCGTGTAGGTCGCGCCGCCTTCACCGGTGAAGGTCAGCTTGCTGACGGTGATGTCGTTGGTCGCGCCCACGGTCCTGACAAGGCCCGTGCCGGTGACCGTCAGCACGTGCGTGCCGGCGTCGTAGGTGGCCGACGTGATGGTGGGCGCGGTGACGTTGGACACCGTCACGCCGTTGCCGGCCACGTCGGCGGCCGTCGTCCGGCTGGCGTCCCAGCTGGCGGCCGCGTTCAGGTTGAAGGTGGTGGTGTCGACGGCCGAGGTGCCGTTCTGATTCAGGATGCCGTTGATGGCGAGCTTGTCGGTCGCGTTCAAGCTCACCTGGAACGTGGTCCCGCTGCTCGCCGTCACGTTGGCGCTGGTCAGCGTGTAGCTGCCGCCCTGGCCGCTCAACGAGAGCTTCGACACGTCGATGGTGTCGCCGGTGGTCATGTTGAGCGCGCTGACGGTCAGCACGCCGGTGCTGGCGTCGTAGCTGGCGCTGACGATGTTGGGCGGCGCGTTCGACACGGTCACGCCGTTGAGCGCGAGGTCGGCGATGTTGCCGCCGGTGACGGTGCTGTTCCAGTCGTCGGCCGCGGCGATGTTGTACGTCGTGCTGTTGCCCGACGTGGTGCCGTTCTTGTTGAACAGCGCGGCGACGCCCGCGATGTCGGCGCCGCTCAGTGTCACGCTGAAGCCGGTGCCGCTGGTGATCTCGACGTTCGACGTGGTCGACAGCGTGTAGGTCGCACCGCCTTCACCGGTGAAGGTCAGCTTGCTGACGGTGATGTCGTTGGTGGCGCCCACGGTCTTGACAAGCCCCGTGCCGGTGACCGTCAGCACGTGCGTGCCGGCGTCGTAGGTGGCCGACGTGATGGTGGGCGCGGTGACGTTGGACACCGTCACGCCGTTGCCGGCCACGTCGGCGGCCGTCGTCCGGCTGGCGTCCCAGCTGGCGGCCGCGTTCAGGTTGAAGGTGGTGGTGTCGACGGCCGAGGTGCCGTTCTGATTCAGGATGCCGTTGATGGCGAGCTTGTCGGTCGCGTTCAAGTTCACCTGGAACGTGGTCGCGCTGCTCGCCGTCACGTTGGCGCTGGTCAGCGTGTAGCTGCCGCCCTGGCCGCTCAACGAGAGCTTCGACACGTCGATGGTGTCGCCGGTGGTCAGGTTGCTGCCCGTGACCGTCAGGATGCCCGTGCTCGCGTCGTAGGTGGCGCTGGTGATGACGGGTGGCAGGTTCGACACCGTGATGCCGTTGTTGGCGGTGTCGGCAATGTCGCCGCCGGTGACGGTGCTGTTCCAGTCGTCGGCCGCGGCGATGTTGTACGTCGTGTTGTTGCCCGACGTGGTGCCGTTCTTGTTGAACAGCGCGGCGACGCCCGCGATGTCGGCACCGCTCAGTGTCACGCTGAAGCCGGTGCCGCTGCTGATCTCGACGTTCGACGTGGTCGACAGCGTGTAGGTCGCGCCGCCTTCACCGGTGAAAGTGAGCTTGCTGACGGTGATGTCGTTGGTGGCGCCCAGGGTCTGGACCAGACCGGTGCCGGTCACGGTCAGCACGTGCGTGGTGGCGTCGTAGGTGGCCGAGGTGATCGTCGGTGCGGTGACGTTGGAGACCGTCACGCCATTGCTCAAGCGGTCGGGCAGGACGCCGAGCGTTGGCTCCCAACCCAGGCCCGCTGCGACGTTGAAGGTGGTGGTGTCGACGGCTGCGGTGCCGTTCTTGTTGAAGATGCCGTTGATGGCGAGCTTGTCGGCCGCGCTCAGCGTGATCGTGAAGGCGTTGCCGCTGATCGCAGTTGCAACCCCGCCAGTCAGCGTGTACGAGCCGCCTTGGCCCGTCAACGAGAACTTGCTTCCATCGACGATGGCGCCGTTGGGCATGCCAGTGCCCGTGACGGTCAGCACGCCGGCGGCGGCGTCGTACGCGGCACCCGTGATCGTGGACGGCGTGAACGTCGTGGTCGTACCCAGGCTGCCCTGAGCTGCCGTTCCGCTGGGTGCGGCCTGGCCGTTGCCACCGCCCAGGCCGCCAACGCCGCCGCCGCCCACGTTGTTTCCTGCGGTCAGCGAGCTGGAAGTGCTGGCGTCCAGCCTCACGGCGGCACTGCTCGCAGACCAGATTCCGCCGACACCCATGCCGCCAGCACCGCCAGCAGCATTGCTTGGGCTGGCTGGATCAGCCCCGCCCCCGCCCCCGCCCCCGGCACCGATGTTGTTGGAAAGAGTGCTTGCCGCAATGGTGAGCGTGCCGGTGCCGGCGTTGTAGATGCCGCCCACGGCGTTGCCTCCTCGGCCGCCGGCAGCGTCGTAGCCCACGCCGCCGCCGCCGCCGCCGATCGACAAGCCGGCGCCGCCGTTCGCAGTGCCCCCCGCACCGCCCCCGGCGTAACCTGCGCCGGTGCCAGCCGCACCGCCGCTGGTGTTGCCACCCGCGCCGCCCAGGAAGTTGCCGTTCAAAAAGTAGCCTGCGCCCCTGCCGCCTGTGCCGGCCGAAGGACCAGCTTGAACGTAGTCTCCGAAGTTGCTGCCCCCAGCGCCGCCGAAGGTGCTCCCGAATCCGCCGCCACCACCGCCGGCACCGTTGGCAGGACCGTTGAAAAGATTGCCGCCCGCACCGCCGCCGCCGGCGGCCTTGTTATTCGTGACAGCGCTGTTCGTGATGGTGAGAGTGCCCGCGTTGTAGATGCCTGCGCCGAGGGCATCTTTGCCGTCGCCGCCAGCACCTTGCTGACGATCTCCACCGGCGCCCGTGAGGAAGCCGTTCTTGATGGTCAACCCATTGAGGGCCACCACGCTGTTTGCCGCGATGTTGAGCACCCGGGACTGGTTGTTGCCGTCGATGGTGACAAGCGGCGTGCTGCCACCGCCCGGGGCGCCGTCGATCGACAGGTTCTTGTCGACGAGCAGTTCGCCGTTGACCAGCGTGATGGTCATGCCGGCATTGAACACGATGGTGTCGTTTGCGGCCGCCCAATGAATCGCCTCGCGCAACGACAGGCCACCGCCGTCCGCCATATCGGCTGCATAGTTCGCGGCGATATTCCCGTCCGCGCCGCTGTCGAGGTTGGTGGTCACCGTCAGCTGCGCCAGGCTGTGGTCGTACGCCTGCAGCGACGCCTGCGCGAACGGCGAGGCTGCTTCGATGCGGCCGGTGGTCACTTCGAGCACCCAGTCGCCGCCCGCGCCGGTGCGGTTGCTCGACGCCGCGATGTCGGCGCCGGTCAGGCCGGCCAGTTGGCCGAGCAGTTGCGCGCCGTCTTCGCCGGCACCGGTGTTGCAGCTGTACAGCAGGATGTCGCCGCCGGCCACGATGCCCTGGCCGATGCGGGCGAAGTCGGCGCTGTGCGCCTGCACCGTGCTGTTGTCGATGAAGGTGGTGCCCAGCCAGAGGTTGCCCTCGTAGCCGTGGGCCAGCACGTGCACCGCGCTGGCGCCGGGGTGGGCGCTCAGGTAGTCGGCCATCTGCTTCACGCCGTCGGCATTGGCCGAGAGGTAGACCACCTCGGCGTCGGGCGAGATGCCCTTGAGCAGCTCGGCGCTGTCTTCCACGCGGCTGTCGACGAAGACGACGTCGTGCGCGGGGGTGGCCGCCAGGGTCGACGGGGCGACGCTGGCCGCCACGGTGCGGCTGGCATCGGCGGCTGCAGCGGGTGCGGGCACGGTATCGGTGCCGGCGCTCTTGACGGGCGCGACGGTGGGTGCCACCGGTGCGGCTGCGGGGGCCTGCGTTTCGCGCGGCGCCACGGCCGCCGGTGCGTCGACCGGGGCCACGGCGGGGTGTGCCGCCGGCGCCAGCGCCGTGTCGGCGGCATGCGCGGCCGCCGGGTCGTTGGCCACCGCGGTGGCGACGGCGGCGCCGTCGAACATGATGCGCGGCTCCAGCGCCATCATGTGGACCTTGCCGGCGCGCGGCATGGCGGCGGGGCTGGCGGCGGCGGCGGCGCTGCTGCCCGATCGCTTGCCCTTGCGCGAGGTGTGCTCGCCCACGGCCACGAAGGACTGCGTGATCTCGTTCCAGAGGGTGCTGAAAATGCGGTTCATGCGTTCTTGTCCTGCTTGGCCTGTGGGGGCGCCTGGGCATCGGTGGATGCGTCGGCGGGTCGGGCGGTGATCACGCTGGCGCGGCTGTTGGCGCCGTCCTGCCAGAAGTTCATGTTCGTGTACTGCGCGAAAAGGTCGGGCGGCAGCACCGTGCGGCGCGGTTTCAGCGAGACCTCGGGGCGCACCTTGTGCAGCCCGGCCACGCCGAGCGCGGAGTCGAATTCGGGCGCGTCGAACGCCAGGTTGCGGAAGTCGTGCCCCTCGAACCAGGGCTCGCCGATGAACTGGTAGACCAGCGGCAGCACCTTGTCGGGCGCGTTGGCCAGCAGGTCGTAGTCGACCACCAGCAAGGCGCCGGCCTGCTCGCTGTAGAAGGCTTCCTTGATCGCCGTCCAGGCAAAGCCGACCAGCCGGTTGCGCTGCGACAGCGTTTCCACGCGGCTGTAGACCGTGTTGCGCTCGATGGCGTCGTTGAACAGCCGGGTGTTCTCGTAGGGGTTGGCGCGGTACAGCCGCTCGATGCTGTCCATGACCCACGCCACGTTGCGCACGCAGGCGATCACCTTGGCGTCGGGGAACAGGTCGCGCACGGCGGGCAGCCTGGCCGACCAGACGCGGTTGGTGTCGAAGACGACGCTGCCTTCGGGCTTGTCGGCGTAGTAGCTGGCGAAGAGGCCGCGCAGCAGGCGCTGGCGCTGCGCGGTGGTCACCACGGGGCCGAACTCGGAGCCGGCGCTGACCTGGTCGAGCAGGCTGTTGACGAAGGCGCCGACCGGGCTGGTCATGCCGGCATGGAAGCGGGGGTTCTGCCGCAGGATGGCGGACAGCAGCGTGGAACCCGAGCGTGGCATGCCCGAGATGAAATGGATCTTGTTGTTCATGTTGACTGCACAGCGCTCACTGCACGTCGCTACAGCAGGCAGAAACCGCTTGTCTCATCCCGTTGTTGTGCGCCCTGGGGCTTTCAAGGCCCAACTTGGTCAGGGAATGTAAGTAAAAGTTAATAGATTACTGCAAAGCCTTACCATTCGTCCATGTTTTTTAACAAATCGCCTGGGAAGTCGTCTGCGGTGCGTTGCGTCTGGCTGACCGGCCTGTCCGGCGCGGGCAAATCGACCATTGCCGGCCTGCTCCACGATCGGCTGAACGCGCAGGGGCTGCACAGCTGCGTGCTCGACGGCGACCGGCTGCGCACCGGACTCAACGCGGATCTGGGGTTTTCCGAGGCCGATCGCATCGAGAACGTGCGCCGGGTCGGCGAGGTCGCGAAGTTGATGGCCGATGCGGGGCTGATCGTGCTGGTAGCGGTCATTTCCCCCTACCGGGCGCAGCGCCGCCTCGCGCGCGGGCTGTTCGCCGAGGGCGAATTCCTCGAAGTCTTCGTCGATGCGCCGCTGGCGGAGTGCGAGCGGCGCGACACCAAGGGCCTCTACGCGAAGGCACGCCGGGGCGAGTTGAAGAACTTCACCGGCATCGACAGCGCGTACCAGCCGCCGGAAGCACCCGAGCTGCGGCTTTCGACGGTGGACCTGGGTGCGCCGGCGTGCGCCACGCGGATCCTTCAACGGCTGGGCCTGCCGGACTGAAGCGACGCCGGGAGTGCGCCGGGCGTGCGCTGGCCCGGTTACATCTCGAAGGCCTCGACGCGCCTTCCGTCGATGTCGGTGAAGCCGTATTCGCACGCCAGGTCGGCCACGCGCAGCACCTCGCCGGTCTTGCTCATCACGTTCGCGTCCCCCGCCAGCGCGGCCACGGCCCGCCCCAGGTAGCGCGGCGATTCGGTGCGCGCGAGCGCCGGGCGCTGCTGCCAGTGCGCCTCGTCGGTCTGGTGGCCGGCCAGCACGAACTCGGTGCGCATCCAGCCCGGCGACACCGCCACCGACGCCACGCCGTGCGGCTTCAGTTCCTGCGCCATGCCGAAGGCCAGCCGCGTCATCGAGGCCTTGGCCAGGTCGTAGAACAGGTTGCCGCGCAGGTAGTGGCCGCGGTCCCAGAAGGTGGTGGTGACCATCAGGCCCTTCTCCTGCCGCACCATCAGCGGCGCGGCGCAGCGCCCGGCCAGCAGGTGGTTGCGCACGCCGCGGTCGAACATGGCGTCCCAGTTGGCAAGCGGGTGCTCCCAGAACGGCGCGTCGAACACGCCGTTGAAGCTCTCGTGCCCGCCCCAGGCGTTGTTCACGAGCAGGTCGATGCGGCCGGCCTCATGCGCCACACGGGCGAACAGCGCGGCCACCTCGTCTTCCTGCGTGTGGTCGCACCGCACCGCAATGCCGCGCCCGCCCTGGCGCGTGACCTCGTCGGCGGTGTCGTCGATGCTGCCGGGCACGGCGTCCATGCCCGACAGCGACAGCAGTTGCCCATAGCTGCCGGCGGGCTGCGCGCGCGTGCTGCGGCCGGTGACGTACACGGTGGCGCCCGCCGCGCCCAGTTCCAGCGCCATGCCGCGCCCCGCGCCGCGGCTCGCGCCGGTGACCACGGCCACGCAGTCCTTCAGCGCGCGGCTCTTCGTTTCGTTCTGCATCTTCTTCGTCGCTCCTTCGATCCGATGTTGCTGGGAGCGGCCGAAGATAGTCCGCCCTCAGCCCGCCGTCTTGGAAGAACCCGCAATCGCGCGCCCCATGAACTCTGTCGGCGTGACACCGCACAGCGCGCGGAACTCGTTGACCAGGTGCGACTGGTCGTAGAAGCCGCCCTCGAGCGCCACGTCGGCCCAGGCGGGCGACGGTTGGCGGCGCAGCGCGCGCAGGCAGCCATGCATGCGCGCGAGCCGGCTCCAGGCGCGCGGCGAGAGGCCGACATGGGCATGAAAGAGCTGCTGCAGCCGCCGCTCGCCGACACCGATGGCCGCCGCCACCTCGCGCAGCGGCCGGCGCCCGCCGGACGAGGCGATGAGCTGCGCGGCGTGCGTGGCTGCAGCTGCTGCGTTGCCTGCGGTCTCCCGGCCCTGGAGCCGCTGCTGCAGCACGGTGTGCAGCAACGCGACCCGCGCCGCATCGCTGCGCGCCCCGGCCATGCGTTCGAGCAGCAAGGCGCCCTCCCCGTGCCACAAGGCATCGAGGTGCAGCGCACTGCCGTGGATCCCGCCACTCTCGCCGATCTCGCCGGCCGGCACCCCCAGCAATGCCGCCGCGGCGCCGGTGCGCAAGGTGACCGAGAGCCCTTCGACCTTCCGGCGCATGCGCAGAACGACCGGCGTGGCCGATGCGCCGATGGCTTGCACCGCCTGCCCTTCGTTGCCGTTGGCCGACGGCGCGTCGCCGAGGTTGAACACCAGCCGCACCGCGCCGTCGGGCACCACGCGTTCGAGCACCTCATGGCCTTCGGCGAAGTTCTCGCGGTACAGCAGGATGTGCGCGATGTGGCCGCGCAAGGCCGCGCCCACCGGGAACGCACGCAGCGCGCCGGCGGGCACGCCCGATTCCGGCCCGTGCAGGGGGTCGTCGTCGAGCCGGAGGAAGAGGCGTTCGCCCATGGCGGGGATTGTGGGGAAAAACCCGCAGCGGCGCGAGTGCGGCGCCGTCGCCGAAAATCGGCCGCTCCGCCAATCGCCTCCGCCGTTCCCCGCATGCCCACCGCGCTCCCCGTCCTCTATTCGTTCCGCCGCTGCCCCTACGCGATGCGCGCCCGGCTCGCGCTGGTCGCGAGCGGCCAGGCCTGCGAGCTGCGCGAAGTGGCGTTGAAGAACAAGCCGGCCGAGATGCTCGCGGCCTCGCCCAAGGGCACGGTGCCGGTGCTGCTGGCCGAAGACGGCACGGTGCTGGAGCAGAGCCTCGACCTGATGCTCTGGGCGCTGCGGCGCAGCGACCCGCAGCGCTGGCTGCAACCCGCCACCGGCACGCTGGAGGACATGCGCACGCTGATCGCCGCGTGCGACGACGACTTCAAGCACCAGCTCGACCGCTACAAGTACCCCGAGCGCCATGCCGACGGCGGCGAGCCCGCGCGCGAGCGCGGTGCGCAGTTCCTGCGCGGCCTCGAGGCCAGGCTCTCGGCATCGGCCCACCTCGCCGGCGGCCACGCCACGCTGGCCGACGCCGCGCTGATGCCCTTCGTGCGCCAGTTCGCGATGGTCGATGCCGCATGGTTCGACAGCCAGCCATGGCCGCGCCTGCAAGCCTGGCTCGCGGGCTGGACCTCGTCGGCGCTGTTCGAGCGCGCCATGCACAAGTACGCGCCCTGGAAGAGCGGCGAGGCCGGCATCGACTTTCCGCCGGCCTGAGCGTCAGGCGTTCATCGCCATTGCGGAGGCCCGCTGGATGCACTCGATGAAGTGCTGCGCCGCCGGCGTCGTCAGCTGCCCGCGCCGGCGCACCACGCACACGTTGAGCATCGGCAGGCGCTCCTCGACCTCCACGCGGCGGATGCCGTGCCGCTTGAAGGTGAGCTTGACCAGCGGCTCGACGAACAGCCCGATCAGGTCCATGTGCCCCACCAGCCCGAGCGCCACCGTGACCGACTGGCCCTGGATGATGCGCGACGGCGGCGGCAGCCCCAGCGGCGTGAACAGCGGCGCCACCGAATCGCGCCCCCGGTGGTCGTCGCCCGGCAGGATCCACTCGGCGCCGTAGAGGTCGAGCAGCGAGCGCGCCCCGCGCAGCGGATGGCGGTTGCGCATGCCCACCACCAGCTGCACCGGGAACAGCTCGAGCGCCTCGAACTGCGCGTCGAGCGTGCCCGGCACCACGTGCGCCACCGCGAAGTCGAGGTAGCCGTCGCGCAGCCGCGCCAGCATCCACGGCAGCACCGCCTCGCTGAACTGCACGTCGACCGCGGGCAGGCGCGTGTGGAAGTCCTTGAAGGCCGCGGGCAGCACGGTGAGCGCGAACGAGGCGCTCACGGCCATCGACACCGACCCGGTGGCGCCGTCGCGGATCTGCGCGATCTCGTCGCGGGCGCGCTGCATGTCGGCCAGCAGCAGCCGCGCGCGCGGCGCGAAGACCTTGCCGAACTCGGTGAGCCGCACACCCTTCACGCTGCGCTCCACCAGCGGCGCACCCACTTCACGCTCGAGCTCGCGCACGATCTTGGTCACCGCCGGCTGCGACAGCCCCAGCACGCGCGCCGCCGCGCGGATGCTCATCTGCTCGACCACCGCCACGAAGGCGTGCAGCTGGTTGGGTTTCATCGGATGCGCTTCATAGGGTAGACCTCAAGACAACAAAAAGTTATCGTTTTGCCCCAATTATTGTCTTTTCATGACAGTACGGAGTCTCTAGCATCCGGCGCGGTCAGGCCGAACCTTCTGCCTGCCGCCCCCTCGAAAAGCACAACTGGAAAGACATGAGCATTCCTAGCCACCAGCCTTCGCCTTCATCGGTCCCGTCGGCCTCGTCTGCCTCCTCTGCCTCCTCTGCCTCCTCCCCTGCGCGGCGGCGCCAGACCATCGTCGCCACCACCATCGGCAACGGCCTGGAGTTCTTCGATTTCACGGTGTACGGCTTCCTGGCGCTGGTGATCGGCAAGCTGTTCTTTCCGACCTTCAACTCTTATGGCCAGCTGCTGCTGACGGTGGCCAGCTTCGGCGTGGGTTTCATCATGCGGCCGCTGGGCGGCATCGTGATCGGCGCCTACGCCGACCGCGCGGGCCGCAAGAAGGCCATGACGCTCACCATCTTCCTGATGGCGCTGGGCTGCGCGCTGATCGCCTTCACGCCCACGTATGCGGCCATCGGCGTGGCGGCGCCCATCGTCATCGTGCTGGCGCGGCTCATCCAGGGCTTTTCGGCCGGCGGTGAAGTGGGTGCGTCCACCACGCTGCTGGTGGAGCACGCCACGCCCACCAACCGCGGCTACATGGCAAGCTGGCAGTTCGCCAGCCAGGGCCTGGGCGTGCTGCTGGGCGCGGTGGTGGTGGGCGTGCTGACTTCCTCGCTCTCGCCCGAGGCCATGCTGAGCTGGGGCTGGCGCGTGCCGTTCATCCTGGGCATGCTGATTGCGCCGGTGGGCATGTACATCCGCCGCCACCTGGAAGAGTCGCTGCACATCTCGCCGGAGCAGGCCGCCGCGCCGCGCGAAAGCAGCCTGAAGATCGTCTGCACGCAGCACGGCAAGACGGTGCTGGCCGCCATTCTTTCGCTGGTGGGCGGCACCACGGCCGCGTACGTGGTGACCTTCTACATGCCGACCTACGCGGTGCGCGAGCTGGGCTTCACGCCGTCGGTGGCGCTGTTCGGCGCGGCGCTCACGGGCCTCATCTCGTTCGCCTTCGCGCCCTTCGTGGGCAAGCTGTCGGACACGGTGGGCCGCAAGCCGCTCATTCTCTGGAGCCGCATCGCGCTGGCCGTGATGATCTATCCGGGCTTCCTGTGGCTCAACGCCTCGCCCACGCCGGCGGTGCTGTTCACCGTGCTCGGCGTGTTCAGCGTGGGCCTGGTGGCGCAGACGGTGCCCGGCATCACGATGCTGCCCGAGATGTTTCCCAAGGCCGTGCGCGCCAGCGGCATGTCGCTGGTGTACAGCGTGGGCGTGGCCCTGTTCGGCGGCTTCGCGCCCTTCATCAGCACCTGGCTGCTGAACGCCACGGGCAGCAAGCTGGCACCGGCGTGGTACCTGGTGGCGATGACGCTGGTCTCGCTGCTCGGCCTGCTCTGGCTGCGCGACCACACCGGCCGCGACATCGACGCGGCGGGCGCGCACGCCGCGGCCTGATCGCCCGAAGCCCCGAAGCTCTCTTCATTTCAAAGCACAGGAACCCCACCTCATGCCAAGCCAACGCAGCGCCGCCACGCGGTATTTCTCGGGCACGTACGTCGAAGCCCGCGCCAAGTTCCTCGAGGCCGCCGCCCAGCGCGGCGCGGCCGTCGAGTCGTTCGTGCACCCGGCGCACCGCGGCGCGCTCGACGAAGAGCTCGCCACCGACGTGGCGCTGATCGGCGCCATCGACGCCAGGAAGGTGCTGCTCGTGACCTCGGGCACGCACGGCCCCGAAGGCTTCTGCGGCTCCGGCACGCAGGTGGCCACGCTGAACGACACCGACCTGCTCGCGCGGCTGCAACAGGCCGGCGTGGCGCTGCTGCTGGTGCACGCCGTCAACCCGCACGGCTTCTCGCACCTGCACCGCACGAACGAAGACAACATCGACCTGAACCGCAACCACATCGACTTCGACGCGCCGCTGCCGGTGAACGCGGCGTACGCCGACGTCGAGCCGCTGGTGCTGCCCGCCGCCTGGCCGCCGACGCCCGCCGACGAAGCGGCCGTGGCCGCCTACATCGGCCAGCACGGCATGACGGCGTTTCGCGCGGCCGTGACCAAGGGCCAGTACACCTCGCCCGACGGCCTGTTCTACGGCGGCACCGCGCCGTCGTGGAGCAACAGGACCATTCGCGCGATCCTGCGCAAGTACGCCGCCTCGGCCACGCACCTGGGCTGGATCGACGTGCACACCGGCCTGGGCCCCTACGGGCACGGCGAGAAGATCTACCCTGGCCGCAACACGCCCGAAGACCTGGCGCTGGCCCACGAATGGTGGGGCGCCGACGTGTTCGCGCCGTTCGCCGGCGACTCGGCCTCGGCCGACGTGTCGGGGCCGGTCATTTCCACCGCCTACGACGAATGCCCGAACGCGCGCGTGGCGCCCATGGGCCTGGAGTTCGGCACGCTGCCCGACCTGGAAGTGCTGCAGCGCCTGCGCGCCGACACCTGGGTGCGCCGCCATCCGGAAGCGCCGGAATCGCAGAAGCGCGAGATCCGCGCGGAACTGCGCGACGCGTTCTATTGCGACAACGAAGAGTGGAAGGGCATGGTGCTGGGGCAGACGCGCGTGGTGCTGCTGCAGACGCTGCAAGGTTTGCGCAAGGCCTGAGTCCGTCAGGCGATGCGCCGGGCTTCGTTCAGCCGAAGTTCGGCGCGCGCCGTTCGCGCAGCGAGGCCACGCCCTCGCGCACATCGGCGCCGGCGAAGCCCATGAACTCGAGCGCCAGCGAGGCGTCGAAGGTCGGGCCGGCCTGGCGCAGCCAGTTGTTCAGCGCGTACTTGGTCAGGCGGATGGCGCTCTGGCTGCCGGCCGCGAGCCGGTCGGCCACTTCGTAGGCGCGCGGCAGCAGCTCGGCCTCGTCCACCGCGAGCGACACCAGGCCGATGCGCTCGGCCTCCTCGCCGCTGACCGGTTCGCACAGCAGCAGGTGGTACTTGGCCTTGGCCATGCCGCACAGCAGCGGCCACACGATGGCCGCGTGGTCGCCCGCCGCCACGCCCAGGCGGGTGTGGCCGTCGACGATCTTCGCGTTCTTCGTGGCGATCGAGATGTCGGCCAGCAGGCCCGCCACCAGCCCCGCGCCCACGGCCGGGCCGTGCATGGCGCTCACGATGGGCTTGTCGCAGTTGATGATGTTGTAGACGAGGTCGCGTGCCTCTTTCCACACGCGCTGGCGCACCGCGTCGTCGGTGGTCATGTCCTGCACCATGCCGAGGTCGCCGCCGCCCGAGAAGCCCATGCCCTCGCCCCGCAGCACCGCGCAGCGCACGCTGTCGTCGGCCGACACGTCGCGCCAGATCTCGGCGAGCTCGCGGTGCCCGTCATGGCCCGCCGTGGGCAGCTTGCCGTTGGCGGCCCGCATCTGGATGTCGAGCACCGCGCCGTTCGCGCCGCGGCGCGTGATGGCGAGGGTGGTGTAGCGGGCGTAGTCCATGGCGTCTTTTCGAAAATCTATTTCCGGGCGGCCA
This sequence comes from Variovorax sp. OK212, assembly GCF_900112425.1. Taxonomy (GTDB): domain Bacteria; phylum Pseudomonadota; class Gammaproteobacteria; order Burkholderiales; family Burkholderiaceae_C; genus Variovorax. The sequence goes on from NZ_FOLP01000002.1 coordinate 452,521, forward strand.
CCTCGCGGCAGCGCTTCACGTTCGCGTCGAAACGCGCGGCCAGCCCGGGCTCGCAGTCTTCGGAGGGGGCGAGCCGGCACATGCCGACCACAGCGTAGTCCATGACGGCGGCGGTGCACATCGGGTAAGCCGCGAGATCGGGGTTGGCCGTGACCTTGAAACCCCAGCGTTCCGAGAACTGCACCGTGCGGACCATGGCGCCGTGGAAGAAGCTGCGGTCCTTGGCGGCGATGGCGGCCTCCATGCGGGGCAGCTCCTCGTTCAGGTAGCCGACCGAGTCGAGCGGGAAGCCGGACGGGTCCTGCTGCGCGGTGGCCACCGATGCGGCAACGACCAGCGGCAAGACGGCCAGCGTGCGCAGGACCGGGGAGAGGGAGAAACGTGGAAGCGTGCGGTGGAAATGCATGGCTGCGAATTTTGCAACGTTTTGAAGCACTTTTGAAATGCCGCGACGCGCCGGCACCACGCCTACCGGCCCTTCTTCTGCTTGTCGAACTTGCGCCAGTACTGGAACTCGTCCTCGTGCACCTCGAGGTCGATCTCCGAGATGCGCTGCTGCAGGCGCTCCTGCACTTCGGCCACGGCCTTGTTGTAGACCAGCGGGCCGACCTCTTCCAGGAAGAAGCCGAGCAAGGCGCCCGCGCCGATGTTGCCGATCGGCTCTTCCATGTTCTCCTGGAAGTAGCGCTGGATCGACGTGATGGCCAGCTGGCGCGCTTCCTTCGAAATCTCGATGGTCATAGGTGTGCGTTTCTCAGGGGTTCGGTCGATCGATTGTGCCGGCCCCGGCCCCGGCCATGACCCGGGCCGCGAACCCGCATGCCGCGCCGCGGCGTCCTTCGCTACCATGCGCACCACACAACAACACCGGAGACAGACACATGAAGTTCCGCCCTGCCGCGCCCGCGGCCCTGGCATCGGCAGCCCTGGCCGCTCTTGCGGCCCTGTCGGGCTGCGCGCCCCTGACGCCCACCGTGCCGCAGCGCCAGCTGATGCTGGTCGCCAACGACGAGAAGCAGACGTGGAACGACGCCGGCGTCGTGGCCCTCGGCCCGATGGGGCGCGACACGGTGCAGGTGCTGGACATCGGCACCGACCCGCTGGCGCCCAAGGTGCTCGGCACGCTGCAGCTGGACAACACCATCGCCGGGCCGCCGACCAACCTCGCGATCACGCCCGGCGAAACGCTGGCGCTGGTGGCCAACTCGCTCAATGTGGTCGAGGAGAACGGCGTGCGCAAGCAGGTGCCCGACAACCGCCTCTTCGTGATCGACCTGACCACCACGCCCCCCAAGCTGCTGGACACGCTGCAGCTGGGCAAGCAGCCCTCGGGCCTGTCGATCAACCGCGCGGGCACGCTGGCGCTGGTGGCCAACCGCGCCGACAACTCGGTGAGCGTGCTGCGCATCGCGGGCAAGAAGGTCACGCTGATCGACACCGTGGCCGTCGGCGAGTCGGTGGCGCACGTGCGCTTCACGCCCGACGGCAAGCGCGCCCTGGCCGCCAAGTTCCCGAGCCACAAGATCGCGCTGCTCGACGTGAATGGCGAGAAGGTCAGCTACAACAAGGTCGACCTCGCGGCGGGCCTGTGGCCCTACAACGTCGACGTGACGCCCGACGGCAAGCTGGCCCTGACGGCCGACAACGGCAACTCGGGCGCGTCCGACGGCCAGGTCGACACGGTGAGCGTGATCGACATGGAAGCGGCGCCGCCGCGCGTGATCGACAAGGTGGTGGTCGGCGACGGCCCCGAAGGCCTGGCCGTGAGCCCGACCGGCAAGCATGCGGTGGCGGTGATCCTGCGCGGCAGCAATGCGGCGAAGAGCGCCTACTTCTACAACCGCAACGGCTCGGTGGTGCTGCTGAAGATCGAGGGCAAGAAGGTCACGCGCGCCAACGAGGTGGTGGTGCGCGGCCTGCCCGAAGGCGCGGTGTGGAGCGCCGACGGCAAGTACCTCTACGTGGGCAACTTCATCGACCAGGACATCTCGATCCTGCGCCTGGACGGCGACACGCTGGTACCGACGGGCAAGTCGTTCCCGCTGCAGGGCCATCCGGCCGCGATGCGCGGGACAATGACGCACTGACCGAACCACTTTCCCCCGAACGAAGAAGACATGGCGCAACCCAAACGACAACTCCGCACGCTCGAGCGCGGCATCCTCTGCCTGGTGATCGGCGCCGCCGTCCTGCTGGGCCCGCGCTTCCTGCAGGGCACGCGCTGGTTCGAGATGGTCGCGGGCGCGTACCTGGTCGGCTGGTTCGCGCTGGTGCTGGGCGTGGCCCTGATCGTGGTCGAGCTGGTCAAGCGCGGCAAGCCGCGCCAGTAGCCCACTGTTCCGACCGCGGCGGCAGGAGGCTCAGGCCTTCTTGCCGCGCAGCTTGCCGACCAGCTCCACCACGGCCAGCACGACGGCGCCGGCCACCAGGCCCACGCCGGCGTTCACGCCCATCGAGCCGAGCGTGCCGAACACGCCGCCCGTGGCCTTGGCCCAGTCTTCCAAGGCATGGCCGAAAGCCGGCACGCCGTGCACCAGGATGCCGCCGCCCACGAGGAACATGGCGGCCGTGCCGGCCACCGACAGCGCCTTCATGAGCCAGGGCGCCGCCCACAGGATGGCGCGGCCGAAGGCCTGCGAGGCGGCGCTGGCGCGCTGGCTCAGGTAGAGGCCCGCGTCGTCGAGCTTCACGATGCCGGCCACCAGGCCGTACACGCCGATGGTCATGATCAGCGCGATGCCGACCAGCACGCTCAGTTGCGTCAGGAAGGGCTGGCCCTGCACGGTGCCCAGCGTGATGGCGATGATTTCGGCCGACAGGATGAAGTCGGTGCGCACGGCGCCCTTGATCTTGTCCTTCTCCATCGCGACCACGTCGACCGAGGCGTCGGCCACGGCCTTCTCGTGGCGCTCGGTGCCGGCGTCGTGCTCCTTCTTGTGCAGGAACTTGTGCGCCAGCTTCTCGAAGCCTTCGAAGCACAGGAACGCGCCGCCCACCATGAGCAGCGGCGTCACCAGCCAGGGCAGCCAGGTGCCGATGGCCAGCGCCGCGGGCACGAGGATGGCCTTGTTGATGAACGAGCCCTTGCACACGGCCCAGACCACGGGAATCTCGCGCTCGGCCCTGACGCCGCTCACCTGCTGCGCGTTGAGCGCGAGGTCGTCGCCCAGCACGCCGGCCGTTTTCTTGGCGGCCACTTTGGTGAGGATCGACACGTCGTCCAGGACGGTCGCGATGTCGTCGAGCAGCAGGAGAAGGCTGGTGGCCATGGGCAAGGGGTGGGCTGAAAAAGAAGCGGCGAGCTTATCCGCTGCCACCACCCCGCCCTTGCAATAACCGTACGCATTCGCCCCGAACGTGGGGCGGATGCAGGCAAATGCGGCCCGGATGCGAACTTACGGACGAATCAGATGGCGAATCAGCGGGCGAATCAAAGGGCGCCGACCGCCAGCGTGAGCATCGCGAGCAGCGAGGCGCCGAACAGCACGAGCCCCACGCGGCGGCGGCGGTGCGTGAGCATCCACAGCGCCACGCCCGACAGCGACAGGAAGATCAGGCTGCCGGCCAGGGTGTCGACCAGCAGGATCCAGGGCAGCGGCATGCCGCCGCCCTTGTGCATGTTGGTGAGCGTGGCGACGAAGCCGTTGTGCGTGGTGGACACGCCGACCGAGCGGTTGCCCTGCCAGTACTCGGCCTGGACGATCTCGTTGGGACCGCCGAAATTGAACACCCAGTGCGCCGGCTGCGTGAGCGCCGGGGCGGTCTTGTCGCTCTTGTCGGCCCAGGCCACGGGCTTGGCCGCCTCGATGCGGCTGCTGTTGGGCGGCCCGCTCATGCGCAGCGCGCCCTGCAGCCACTGGCCCATGGCCTCGGGCGTGTCCGGCACGGGGTCGGGCAGCGCCAGCTGGGCGCGGGTGCGCTCCTGGGCCTGCGGCAGCTTCAGCACGTTGCGGTGGTTGAGCCAGATGCCGCTGAAACCGAACAGCAGCCCCAGCACCGCGCCCCACAGGCCGAACCAGCCGTGGGTGCGGCGGATCCACTGCACGACGGCCGTGCGGCGCTGGTGGGCGCGCACGCGCGCGGCGTGGTCGAGGGTGCGGCCTTCGGTGCTCATGCCGGGCTCAGGTCACGTTGCGCTTGAGGCGGATTTCCTCGACGCGCACGGAGCCCATGGCGGTCGTCTTGGCGGTCTTCATCTCGCGCTTGAAGCCGGCGAGTTCGTGGAAGCGCAGCGCGCGGTCGTTGCGAATGGGCACCCACACGGTGACGGTGGTGCAGCCTTCTTCTTCCAGGCCTTCACGGGCGGCGTCCCAGAGGGCCACGCCCACGCCCTTGTCCCAATGCTCGGGCTTGACGTAGATGGCCCAGATTTCGCCGGTGGTGGGCGGGGTCTTGGGATCGCGCGAGCGGTCGAAGCCCACGAAGCCGACGATTTCGCTGCCCAGCACGGCCACGCGCACCTGCGGTTCGCTGTACTCGATGGCTTCGCGCCACTTGGCCTCGCGCGAGGCGGGGGCCAGCACGGGCAGTTCTTCTTCGGGGAGGATGCCTTGGTAAGCGGCCTTGGCGGCCAGGGCATGGACTTCGGCGACGGCCTTGGCGTCGCGCAGGGTGGCGGGGCGAACTTCGTAATCTGACATGAATGCGGGGAAATCAATGGGACCGCGTATTGTCGCCGCACCGCTAAACTGCCCGCTGTATCCGTCGTAACAACAGGAGAAATCGACATGGCCAAAGGTCAGCAACGCGCCAACAAGGAAGCGAAGAAACCGAAGAAGGACACTTCGCCACCCAAGCCCGTGGGCACTGGCGGCATCGAGCCCGTGCGCACGATCACCACCGCCGTGATTCCCCGCGGCAAGCTCAAGAACAAGTGACCGACGACGCGCCAGCACCGGCGCCGGAAGCCCCAGCACCCGTCCCGGTGGCAGCTGCGGCCAAGAAGGCCCAGCCGCGCAACCCGCTGCACGGGCTCACGCTGGAGGCCATCGTCACCACGCTGGCCGACTACTACGGATGGGAGCACCTGAGCGAGCTGGTTCCCATCCGTTGTTTCGCGATCGACCCGAGCGTGGGCTCCAGCCTCAAGTTCCTGCGCAAGACGCCGTGGGCGCGCGAGAAGGTCGAGAGCCTCTACCTCTTCATGCTGCGCGAGCAACGCCGCGAACAGCAACAGAACCAGCCACCGCAGCCATGAAGGTCCGGCTCGAGCCCTCGGGCCTCGACTTCGAGACCGACGCGGACACCACGCTTCTGAAGGCCGCCGAGGCCGCCGGCATCGAGCTGCCGAGTTCGTGCCGCAACGGCACCTGCCGCACCTGCATCTGCCTGCGGCTCGCGGGCGAAACCCGCCACACCATCGAATGGCCCGGCCTGAGCGCCGAGGAAAAGGCCGAGGGCTGGATCCTGCCCTGCGTGGCGCTGGCGCTGGGCGACCTCTCGCTCGAGGTGCCGGGCGCGCGCTCGCTCTTCGCGGACTAGGACTGCACGGGTCCGGGCTGCGGCCGCACCGCCGGCGCAGCCACCACCAGCCGGTCGCGCCGGGCCAGCGACGGGAACAGCTTGAACCAGGTCAGCGCGACCAGCATCGTGCCCACGCCGCCCACCACCACCGAGCCAACCGGCCCGAGCAGCGCCGCCGTGGCGCCCGACTCGAACTCGCCCAGCTGGTTGCTCGCGCCGATGAAGATCGAGTTGACCGCGCTCACCCGCCCGCGCATGGCGTCGGGCGTCTCCAGCTGCACCAGCGTCTGGCGGATCACCACGTTGACCATGTCGGCGCCGCCCGAAACCGCCAGCGCGATCAGCGACACGATGAAGCTCTTCGAGATGCCGAACACCACCATGCACAGCCCGAACAGCGCAATGGCCAGCAGCAGCGTGCGGCCCACGTTGCGCTCCACCGGCCGGCGCGTGAGCGCGATGGACATCACCAGCGCGCCCACCGCCGGCGCGCCGCGCAGCAGGCCGAGCCCCCAGGGGCCGGTGTGCAGGATGTCCTTGGCGTAGATGGGCAGCAGCGCCACCGCGCCGCCCAGCAGCACCGCGAACAGGTCGAGCGAGACCGCGCCGAGCACGGGCTTGCGCTTCCAGATGAAATCGACCCCCGCGAACACCGTGGCCAGCGTGACCGGCTCGCGCGCGGCCGGCGTGTAGGCATAGCGCAGGCGCAGCACCAGCGCGCAGGCCAGCGCGAAACACACCACGCTCGCGCCGTAGACCACCGCCATGCCCGCCACGAACAGCAGGCCGCCCAGCGCCGGCCCGCCGATGATCGCGCCCTGCATGCCGGCCGAGCTGAAGGCCATGGCGCGTGCCAGCATGCCGGGCCGCACCAGCAGCGGCGTGAGCGCCTGCTGCGCGGGCATCTGGAAGGCCCGCACGGCGCCCAGCACCAGCGACAGGCCCAGCAGCAGGCCGCGCGTGTCGTGCCTGTCCATCACCGCCAGCAGCAGCACCAGCGCCACCAGCCCCTGCACCGCGAAGCACGCGGCCACGATGCGCCCGCGGTGGTGGCGGTCGACGATGTGCCCCGCCAGCAGCGCCAGCAGCAGCGCCGGCACGAACTGGTAGAGGCCGACCAGGCCCAGGTCCCAGGCGCTGCCGGTGAGGTCGTACATGTGCCAGCCGATGGCCACCAGCAGCATCTGCGAGGCGGCGGTGCCGAACAGGCGCGCCGTCCACATCTGCATGAACGGGCGTTCGCGCGTCAGGTCGGAAAAGCTGGGGGGAGAGGTGGCGCCGGCCGCCGGAACGGCGGTGGCAGCGGGAGAGGAAGCGGGGGCGGGAACAGGAGCTGGAGCGGGGCCGGACATTCATTCGAGGATATCCGAGCCTGCATGAGCGGGCCGTGAGCATGCCGCAACGCCCCCGCGGCGCGCTCTCTAAACTCGGCGTACCCATGACCGCCGCGCCGCCTTTGCACCCCGTTCACGAAGACCCTTACCTGCTGGTGCTCGACAAGCCCGCCGGCCTGCTCTGCGTGCCCGGCCGCGGCGAGGACAAGCAGGACTGCCTGAGCACGCGCGCCCAGTCGCAGTGGCCCGACGCGCTGATCGTGCACCGGCTCGACATGGGCACCAGCGGCCTGGTGGTGATGGCGCGCGGCACCGAGATGCAGCGCGCGCTGAGCGCGGCCTTTGCCGAGCGGCGCGTGCACAAGCGCTATGAAGCCGTGGTCGACGGTGCGATGCCGCTGCGCGAAGACTGGTCGCTGATCGACGCTCCGCTCATGGCCGACTGGCCGCGCCGCCCGTTGCAGAAGGTCGACCCCGAAGGCAAGCCGAGCGTCACGCGGTGGAAGGCGTTGTCATTGCCGAGCGGCGAGCCCGCGGCCACGCATGTGCTGCTGGAGCCGCTGACCGGCCGCTCGCACCAGTTGCGCGTGCACCTGCTGTCGATCGGCCATCCGATCCTGGGCGACGCGCTCTATGGGGACGCGGCCTTGCAGGCGCGCGCGCCGCGCCTGCTGCTGCATGCGAGCGAACTGGGCTTCGTGCACCCGGTGACGCGGCAAGAGCTTTGTTTCAAGCGGCCGGCTGAATTCGTGATCACCCCGTAGCCTCCTGGCTTTGGGTTTCTTTCTTAATTGAAGCCGCCCTTCACCACCAGCACCGGCATGTTGGCGTCCTGCAGCACGCGCTGCGTCACGCTGCCCAGCAGCAGTTTCTCGATGCCGCTGCGCCCGTGCGAACCCATCACGATCAGGTCGGCCGCGATGGCGATGGCCGTGTCGACGATGCCTTCGTGCACCACGTGGCCGTCGATCACGCGCTGGTCGCTGTGCAGGCCTTCGGCCGCCAGCGCCGCCACGCCGCGCGCGAGCGCCGCATTGGCGCTGGCCGTGGCGGCGGCCAGGTATTCGTTCTGGCCGAGCGCGTAGTCCGCGCCCACGCCGATGAAGGGGTAGTTGTCGATCACGTGGATCAACGTGATGCGGCTGCCGAAAGCCAGCGCGAGGCCGCTGGCCTTGCTGACGGCGAGCATGGAAGTTTCGGAGCCGTCGATCGGAACCAGGATGTGATTGAACATGGCGGAACCTCGCTTTCGTTCGCAGACAGACACGGGCGGTGCGAGTTTGAAGTCACATGGCGCCGGGTCTCGAATTTAACCGCTGTTGTGCGGGCGGGCTGTAGGACTCGGGCCAGCGACCCCGCGCTGCTTGCGCGCGTGTGCCGCCGCCCCGCTCCGGTGGGGGTTCAGTCCCCCTGGAAACCCTTGGATCGGCAGGTGACCACGAGCGTGTCGCGCCAGCCTTCGCCGCCCTCTTCGAGCGGCTGGATCGGCGTGGACTCGTGGATCACGCGCGCGTCGTCGAGCACCAGCAGGCTCCAGGGCTCGGTCATGGTGAAGCGCTCGCCGCGGCGGCCGTTGGCCTCGAACACGCGCGTCTCGCCGCCCTTGATGCCGTGCCGCCCGAGCAGCGCCACGGCCACCAGGTCGACGCCGTCGCGGTGCGCGCCTTCGGGTGTCGGGCGGCCGATGCCGCCGGCGGTGTCGATGCGGAACTGGTGCGCTTCCACGTACCAGCGCTGCGGTGCCGCGCGCATGTCGCTGCTGGCCTTGCCGAGCTGCTGCAGCAGGCGCTGCCACGCCGGCTTGGCCACGGTGGCGTCGAGCATCGGCGCGAACCAGCGCTGCATGCCGCCATGCAGCGCGTTGTATTCGACCGGCTGCCAGTGCGCGCGATGCGGCACCTGCTGCAGCGTGGCCTGCTCGTCGGCCTCGACGGTGAAGCAGGCGTGGCGGCGCGTGCGGTAGCGCCCGCCGTCCTTCAGGTAGTCGTCGGGCGGGAGATCGTTCCAGTCCACATGCAGCGCGTTCAGCTCCTCGATCGGAACCCCGAGCCATTCGCTCACGCCTTGCGGGCTCAGCACCGCGTAGCCTTGGTCGCGCAGGGCGGCGGTCAGCTCCGGGGGGGCGGTGAACGGGGGAGTGAAGGCGGCGGTGGTCACTGCGCGGCGACCTTCACGTCCTTCCAGAACGCGACGCGGTCGCGGATCTCTTCGGCTTCGGGCTTGGGGTCGGCGTAGTACCAGGCGGCGTCGGTGTTGAGCTCGCCGTTGACCAGCAGCGAGTAGTAGCTGGCGGTGCCCTTCCAGGGGCAGGTGGATTTGTGGTTGCTGAAGGTGACGTAGTCGCGGTTGAGCGCGCTCATCGGGAAATAGTGGTTGCCTTCGACGAGCACGGTGTCGTCGCTTTCGGCGATGGTGACGCCGTTCCAGGTTGCTTTCATGTCTTGGACTCCAGGGGGAGGGGTTGCGGGCGCTGGCCGTTGCGCTGCCGCACGGGGCGTTGGTATTGTGCCGTTGCTTGCGGCTTCGGCTTTTCTGTTGCCGTATCCACCCTATTTGGGTTGGTTTATTTTCCGGGGCCGGGTCTCGCCCCGGCGGGCGACCTACTTTTCTTTGCTTCGCCAAAGAAACGTAGGCAAAAGAAAGGCGACCCTACTGTCTGCGACCCCTGCGCTTCGCTACGGGGCAACCTGCGGTGCTCACGTTTCGCGGGGTCTCGCAGAACTCGCTCCACTGCGTTGCGCTCAAACAGCTGCGAGCCCTGATCCGCGAAACGCTCCGCTCCTCGGCGCAGCCAGAAGGGTTTGGGATCGGGAACCGACGCGCCATCGCTGCGCTCGGCTTAGGAACGGCCATCACAGAAAGCAGAAAGACGGTCGCACCCCGTCCTTGCCCTGCCCTGCCCTGCCCCTGGTTCAACCACTGCAGGCGCGCAGCGCCCGCAGTGCATCGGGCCGAGCGACGCGATGGCCTGTGGGTATCCACCTCCCCTCTGGCTGCGCCGAGGAGCGCAGCGTTTCGCGGATCAGGGCCCACCCTTGTCTGAGCGAAGCGAGTTTGGGTGGGACCCCGCGAAACGCGAGCACCGCAGGTTGCCCGCAGCGAAGCGGAGGGACGCGGGCAGTGGGGTCGCCTTTTCTTTGCTTACTTTCTTTTGGCTAAGCAAAAGAAAGTGAGTCCGCCGCCGGGCGGAATCCCGGCCCCGGGAAAAAACTAGGCAGCCAGCCAATGCACGCTGAAGAGCCTCTCAGGATCCGTCCAAACAGCCCCCGGCCGAAACCCCGCCCGAACAGCCAAGGCACGAAGCCCCTCAACGGTGAACTTGTGCGAGTACTCCGTATGAATGGTCTCGCCCTCCTCGAACCCAAAGGTCTCCCCATTCAAGGAAACGCTCTGGGCCCGACGGCTCACAAGGTGCATCTCGATCCTGCGCAGAGGCGCGTTATAGAACGCGGCATGCGAGAACCCATCCAGATCGAAGTCCGCATCGAGTTCCGAATTGGCACGCCGCAGCAGGTTCAGGTTGAACTCCCCCGTCACCCCTTGCGCGTCGTTGTAGGCCGCGTGCAACCGCCCCGGATCCTTCACCAGGTCCACGCCGATCAGCAGCCCGCCGCCACGCAACATCCGCGCAGCCAACTGCAAGAAGGCCAGCGCCTCCTCAGGTTCGAAATTCCCGATCGTCGACCCCGGAAAAAACCCGACCCGGCGCCCTGCTCCCGCGACAGGTGCGGGCAGCACCAAGGGCATCGTGTAGTCGGCAGCAATAGGCTGCACCAGCAACGCCGGATAGTCGGCCTTCAGCCGCTCGGCGGCCGCCTCCAGATGCTCACCGGAAATGTCGATCGGCAGATAGCGCTTGGGAGATTCCAGCGCGTCCAGCAACAGCCGCACCTTCGTCAACGACCCCGCCCCGAACTCCACGATCTCCGCGTTCGGCCCCACCTGCGAAGCAATCTCCCCCGCGCATTCGCCAAGGATTCGCAGCTCCGTGCGCGTCGGGTAGTACTCCGGCAAGTCGCAGATGCGGTCGAACAGCTGCGACCCCGCCGCGTCATAGAAGAACTTCGGCGAAATGCTGCGCGGAGAACGCGCCAGCCCCTCCTGCATCTCGCGCCCGAACTCGGACAACGGCGCTGCGGTTGCAGCTTCGGCCGCAGGAGAAACGCGGGGCTTCTGCTGCGCCTTCGCGGACACGAACGACAACGAGGAAGAAGAAATTGGATTGCGCATGATCAAAGGTCTTTCGCGAGCCGCAGCCCCGAGAACTGCCAGCGCGCCGCCGGCGGAAAGAAGTTGCGATAGCTGGGCCGCGTGTGCCCCGCGGGGGTGGCCACGCTGCCGCCTCGCAACACCAGTTGCCCCACCATGAACTTGCCGTTGTATTCGGCCGCGATGCCCGGCATGGGTCTGAAGCCCGGGTACGGGTCGTACGACGAACGCGTCCACTGCCAGACGTGCCCCGCCATCTGCGAGATGCCGGGCGCGTCGTACGCCGCTTCCCATTCGAACTCGGTCGGCAGCCGAGCGCCGGCCCATTCGGCATACGCGGCGGCTTCATAGAAACTGAGTTGCGACACTGGCGCATCCGCCTCCACCGGCCGCACGCCGTGCAGGCCGAACACATGCCAACCGCTCGCGTTCTGCGCAGCGCCCGAAGCGCCGCCAAAGCCCAGCCGAGGATCGTCGGACGCGAGCCAGTACGCCGGATGCCGCCAGCCGTTGGCCTGCACCGCGGCCCAGCCGTCGGACAGCCACAGCTCGGGGCGCTGGTAGCCGCCGTCGGCAATGAACTGCGCATAGTCGCCGCAGTTCACCAGCCGGTCGGCAATGGCATGCGGCTGCACCAGCGCACGGTGACGCGGTGTCTCGTTGTCGAACGAAAAGCCCTCGCTTGCATGCCCCACCTCGACCACGCCGCCTTCCTGCGCGATCCAGCGCATCGCAGGCGGCACCGACGCCAGACGCAGCGCGGGTCCGCTCGCGGGCTTGTACGCCGGCAGCATCGGGTTGCACGACAGCGCATGCAGGATGTCGGTGAGCAGCAGCTCCTGGTGCTGCTGCTCGTGGTTCAGGCCGAGCGTGACGATCGGTTCGACGACGGCCCAGTCGATGCCGCCCTGCTCCAGCAGCGCCACCACGGCCTCGTCGACATGGCGGCGGTACGCGTGAACTTCGTCCACGGACGGCCGCGTGAGCAGGCCGCGCTGCGGGCGCGGATGGCGCGGGCCGAGCGCCTCGTAGTACGAGTTGAAGAGGTAATGAAAACGCACGTCGAAGGGCCTGTAGCCCGTGGCGTGCGGCTCCAGCAGCACGGTCTCGAAGAACCACGTGGTGTGCGCGAGGTGCCACTTCGTCGGGCTCGCATCGGGCATGGACTGGATGCACTGGTCTTCGGCGGAAAGCGGGGCGGCGAGTGCGAGGCTGGCGGCGCGCACCTCGCGGAACTTGTCGCGCAGTGCGCCTGCCGCCTGCGGGGTCGGCCGGGAAAGCGTCATGGGGTCTCCAGTCGGGTCAGCTGCAATTTGTAGCCCATCCCGGTTACGGCGGCACGTAGGACAACGCCCCGCGGGACATCGACCGGAAGATCCGCCGGAAAATCGGCGGGCAGCCACTGTGGCACAAGATGCCGGGGCGTGCAGGGCGGCTGCGTATCATCCGTCGGATGCAAACGACCAACCCCTCGGGCAGGCCCCAAGTCGTCATCGTCGGCTGCGGATTCGGCGGGCTCGAAGCCGCGCGCAAGCTGCAGAACGCCGACGTCGACGTGACGGTGATCGACAAGACCAACCACCACCTGTTCCAGCCGCTGCTGTACCAGGTGGCCACCGCGGGGCTGGCGGCACCGTCGATCGCGGCGCCGGTGCGTTCGCTGTTCCGCAAGCAGCCGAACATCACCACGCTGCTGGGCGAGGTGAGCGGCATCGACCCGTTCACGCGCTCCGTGCACCTGGCCAACGGCGACCGCGTGGCGTACGACCACCTCGTCGTTGCGGCGGGTGCCACGCACAGCTATTTCGGGCACGACGAATGGGCGAGCGTGGCGCCGGGGCTGAAGACGCTGGCCGATGCCTTCGAGATCCGCCGCCGCGTGCTGCTGTCGTTCGAGACCGCCGAGATCACCGCCGACCTGGAACGCCGCCGCGCCCTGCTCACCTTCGTGGTTATCGGCGCCGGTCCCACGGGCGTGGAAATGGCCGGCACGCTGGCCGAGATCGCCAAGCACACGCTGTCGGGCGAGTTCCGCCACATCGACCCCGGCAGCGCGCAGGTGCTGTTGGTCGAGGGCGGCCCGCGCGTGCTGCAGGCCATGCCCGAGTCGCTGAGCCAGAAGGCGCTCGAGCAGCTCGAAAAGCTCGGCGTCGAGGTGCGGCTCAACGCGCGCGTGACCGCCATCGATGCCACCGGCCTCGAGGTGCAGACCGGCGGCGGCGCGGACGGTGCACCGGTCACCAGCTACCGAATCAATAGCAGCTGCGTGGTGTGGGCGGCCGGCGTCGCGGCCTCGCCGCTGGGCCGCCTGCTGGGCACGGCCACCGGCGTCGAATGCGACCGCGCCGGGCGCATCAAGGTCGAGCCCGACCTGAGCCTCACCGGCTACCCCGAGATCAGCGTGGTGGGCGACCTCGCCGCCGCCATGAGCCATGCGCCCGACAAGCCGCCCAAGCCCGTGCCCGGCGTGTCGCCCGGCGCCAAGCAGATGGGGCGCGCGGCGGCCGCCAACATCCTGCGCCGCATCGCGGGCCAGCCCACGGTGCCGTTCCGCTATGCCGACTACGGCAACCTCGCCACCATCGGGCGCAACTCGGCCGTGGTCGACCTGGGCACGCCCTTCGGCCCGCTGCGTTTCAGCGGCCGGCTCGCGTGGCTGTTCTGGCTGTTCGCGCACGCGTACTTCCTGATCGGCTTTCGCAACCGCATCGTCGTGATGATGGATTGGGCCGGCGCCTACTGGAGCTTCCGGCGCAACGCGCGCGTGGTGGCCGACGTGCAGGGCAAGAGCGAGTCCTGACGCTCACCGACCCAGGAGAACGCGCGATGTCGCTTGCCCTGTGGACCGTGTGGCATGCCGCCAAGGCGCTGTTCTGCCTCTGGGTGCTGCGCTGGGGTGGCGCCGAGCGGCTCGAGGCCAGCTTTGCCTCCGGCTTCATCAGCAGCTTCGCGCCGCGCTGGAGCGCCGAGGGGTTGCGCATGGCGGCGCTGATCCTGCTGGTGTTCTGCGCCGTCGGCTTCGTGGCGGGCCTGCTTGTACCCTCGCTGCGCTGCTGGGTCGGCGGCGGCTGCTGACCCCGGCACGCGACGACTTCCCCCGCCTTCAGGTCCCGATCACGCCGCCGTCGTTCTTGGTGATGGCGATGGTGGCCGAGCGCGGCCGGCCCGCGCCGTCGGGCCACTTCGACACGGCCAGCGGACGCTCGGGGTCGCTGCGCTCGTTGGCCGGCTCGCCCGGATGCTGGATGTTGATGAACAGCGTGCGCAGGTCCGGCGTGGCGGTGAGGCCCGTGATCTCGCAGCCGGCGGGCCCGAGCAGGAAGCGGCGGATCTCGCCCTTCGTCGGGTCGCAGGCCAGCATCTGGTTGTTCGGCAGGTTGGCGTACTCGCCCTTGCCCAGCGTGGAGGTCGACACGTCGGTCTCGATCCACAGCACGCCGCGCGCATCGACCATCAGGCCGTCGGGGCTGCCGAAGGTGTCGCCCTTGATGTTGCCCTGCGCCTCGTAGCGCGTCTGCTTCGGGTCGCCCGCCAGCACGAGGTGGTTCCACGCGAACCTGGTCGCGTCGAGGTCGCCGCTTTCCTTCCAGCGGATGATCTGGCCCATCGTGTTGTTCGAGCGCGGATTGGCCGCGTCCATGAACGGCTGGCCGGCACCGCCGCGGTTGCTGTTGTTGGTGAGCGTGCAGTAGACCTCCTTGGTGAGCGGGTCCACGGTGGTCCACTCGGGGCGGTCCATCTTCGTGGCGCCCAGCAGGTCGCTGGCCTGGCGCGCCTTGATGAGCACGTCGCCCTGCGTGACAAAGCCCTTGTCGGCCACCAGGCCGTTGCGGCCTTGCACCAGCGCCAGCCATTCGCCCGTGCCGTCCACGTCGAAGCGCGCCACGTACAGCGTGCCGTGGTCCAGCAGGTCGCGGTTGGCCGCGGCGCCGCCGGGCTGCACCTTGTCGCGGCTCACGAACTTGTAGATGTATTCGAAGCGCGAGTCCTCGCCCATGTAGATGACGGCGCGGCCGTCGTCGGTGAGCGCGGTGGCGGCGCCTTCGTGCGCGGCGCGGCCCAGCGCGCTGCGCTTGCGCGGCGTCGAAGCCGGGTCCTGCGGATCGATCTCGACCACCCAGCCGTAGCGGTTCGATTCGTTCGGGTGCTTCGCCGCGTCGAAGCGTTCTTCATGCTCGTGCCAGCGGTACTTGGCGCCGTTGCCCTTCTTGATGCCCCAGCGCTTGTGGTGCGCGTCGGGATGGTCGGTGCCTTCGAAGTAGTCGGCGAAGTTTTCTTCGCAGGTGAGGTAGGTGCCCCACGGCGTGTGGCCGTTCGCGCAGTTGTTGAAGGTGCCCAGCACGCGCGTGCCCGACGGGTCGGCGGCGGTGCGCAGCATGGCGTGGCCGGCGGCGGGGCCGGTCAGCGTCATCGGCGTCAGGGCGGTGATGCGGCGCGCGAAGCGCGAAGGCGCCAGCTGCGTCCACTGGCCGGCGTCGCGGCGCAGTTCGATGACCGACACGCCGTGCGCGTTCATCGACTTGCGCACCTTCTCGCGCGTCCAGGTCTTCATGCCGTCGGTGTGCAGCAGGCCGTCGTCGACGTATTCGTGGTTCAGCACCAGCAGGCCGCGGTTCGATCCCTCGAGCGGAAAGAAGGCCATGCCGTCGTGGTGCATGCCGGCCTGCAGCGCCTGTTCGTCGGCGGTGTTGGAGCCGTCGGCCTTGAAGGCGGGCATCGCGCCCGCGATGCCGGTGGCGTCGCCCCAGCGGTAGAGCACCTGCGTGCTGTAGCCCTCGGGCACGACCACCTTGTCGACCGCCGCCATCGGCACGCTCTTGAAGCCGATCGCGCGGCCCAGCGAGCTCACGTTGCTCCCCGCCGTGGTGGCGCAACCGGCCAGCGTGCCGGCCGCCAGCGGGCCGAACAGGCCGGCCACCGCGGCCGCCACGCCGCCGCGCACGAACACGCGCCGGCTCGGGTCGGACACGTCGTGGATCGTGGGGTTGGTGGAGGGGTTGGAATCCTCCATGCGGTCGAAGTCTTTGGCCATGTTCTTCTCGTGGGGGGTGGCGGGAAGCGGCGATGGTGTCGCCGTCCCGTGAATCCGCCGTGACATGGCCGGGAGGCCAGAGCCTCGAGGGGCCGGAAGCTCAAGCGCTCAGAAGAAACTGCCCCAGTGCGGCTGCTCGTTGCGCTGGCGCTTGCGCCAGTCCCAGGGCGGCGTGGGCTTCGCGTCGGCCCACAGGCCCAGGTGCCGCCCGCGCGCGCTGTCCTGCAGCTTGAAGAGGCCGCCGCCGCGCTTGGTGGCCAGGCGGTTGTAGTCGTACACCCAGGCCCAGCCGTCGGCCACCATGCGGCTGCCGGCGTCTTCGCCGTTGCAGCTCACGTCGGCCACGGTGCGCCCGTACCGGTCGGTGTCGATCTGGGTGATGAGCGCCTTCTCCTGGAAGCAGATGTCGCTGAGCGCCTGCTTGCTGCGCTGGCCGTAGGGCTGCGCCTTCTCGGGCGCGTCGATGGCGGCGATGCGGACCTTCACGCGCTCGTAGGCGCCGATGCGTCCGCAGCGCGCGGTGAGCGTGTCGCCGTCGCTGATGCCCACGACCAGGCAGGAGCGCGGTGCGGCCTGGGAGAGCGCGGGGAAGAGGGAGAAAGCCAGAAGGCCGGAAACGGAGACAACGAAGCGAAGGGAGCGAAGGGAGCGAAGGGAAAGTAGCGCGCGAAAGTGCATGAAGGAGCCGGAGATAGGCAGAATGGCCGGACCGATCGAGGCTAAGTGATCCGCACGCCCGGAGGGATCGGGACACAGACTTTTTCTTTCTTGCGAACCGCGCTTCGAAGGAGACACCTCACATGCAGGAACCCACCCAGGACGACTGGTTTTTCGCGGCAAACGACGCGTGGGACGCCGGCGCGCACAAGAAGGCGCTGTCGCTGTTCCTCAAGGCGGCGGCCGCGGGCGAGACCCATGCGCTCAACAGCGTCGGCTACTTTCTCGACCACGGCATCGGCGTGAAGCAGGACAGCGCCGCCGCGCGCGACTGGTACCGCAAGGCCGCCAAGGCCGGCGACATCGCGGGCTGCGCCAACCTGGCCATCTGCTACCGCGACGAAGGCAACTTCCGCTGGGCCCGCTTCTGGTTCGAGCGCGCCTACGCGCAGGGCGACGGCGACGCCGCACTCGAACTCGGCCGCCTCTTCCTCTGGGAAGGCCCGAACCAGAACCACCGCAAGGTGGTCGACTACCTGACGAAGGCGGTGGCCGCCTCGCATGTCAGCGTGGACGGGAAGAAGGAAGCGGGGAAGCTCCTGAAATCTCTGGGCCGAAAGTGAGGGGCCCGCCGGCCACCGCCGGCACCGTCGACTAGGGCCAGCCCTGGCCTCACTTCGCGGCGTTCTCGTCGTCCTGCAGGAACCGCCACATCACCTTGCCGCTGCCGCTCTTGGGCAGCGCGTCGACGAACTGCACCTTGCGCGGGATCTTGTAGACCGCCATGTTCTCGCGGCACCAGTCGATGATCTCCTGCTCGGTGGTGTCCTTGTGCGTGGGGCGCAGCACCACCACGGCCTTGACCGACTCGCCGCGGTAGGCGTCCTTGGTCGAGATGACGCAGGCCTCCTGGATCGCCGGGTGGCGGAACATCAGCAGCTCGACCTCGGCCGGCCACACCTTGAAGCCGCTCGCATTGATCATGCGCTTCAGGCGGTCGGTGATGAAGAAGTAGCCGTCCTCGTCCATGCGGCCCATGTCGCCCGAGCGGAAGAAGCGCCTGCCCTCGAACTCGACGAACGCCGCGGCCGTGGCGTCGGGGCGCTTCCAGTAGCCCTGGAACACCTCGGGGCCGTGGATGATGATTTCGCCCGACTCGCCGATGGGCATCTCGGCCAGCGTGTCGGGGTCGACCACGCGCGCGTCGGTGCTCATGAACGGGATGCCCAGGCATTGCTGCTTGGGGTTGTCCGACGGGTTGGTGTGCGAGGGTGCGGCGGTCTCGGTCAGGCCGTAGCCCTCCTGGTACTTCAGGCCGTACTGCTCGAACAGGCGCTGCGCCACGGCCTGCGGCATGGCCGCGCCGCCGCCGCCGATGTAGTTCATGCTCGACAGGTCGTAGCTCGCGAAGTTCGGGCTGGCCATGAGGTCGATGACCATGGTCGGGATGTTGGTCCAGGCCGTGACCTTCCAGCGCGAGATGAGCCGGCCGGCCACGTCGCGGTCCCAGCGCGGCATGATGATCAGCGTGGCCGCCGCCAGCACCGCCGTGTGCATCATGCTCACCACGCCGGTGATGTGGAACATGGGCACCACGGCCAGCACCACCGCCTCCGAGGTCGACCCGCCCCACAGCTGGCCGGCCATCGCGTTGTGCATCAGGCTCGAATGGTGGTGCACGCAGCCCTTGGGCAGGCCGGTGGTGCCGCTGGTGTAGGGCAGCAGCGCCATGTCGTTGGCGCCCACCACGTGCGCGGGCGCCGGGTGGCCCGCGGCCAGCGCGTCGGTCCAGGCCAGCGCCTGGCCGCCTTCCAGCGCGGGCAGCGGGTGGCGGGTGGTGAGCCAGTCTTTCCAGGCCGGTGCCGGGGCGTCCTCGCCCGACACGCCGGCGTCGAAGGCGTCGGTGAACTGGGTCACGATCATGTGGGCGAGCCGCTGCCCGGGCGGCAACGCATTGCTGGCCTTGGCCAGTTCGCCGGCCAGGTCGCCGGTGATGATGGCCACCTTGGCGTCGGGGTCGGTGATGTAGTGCTTGAGCTCCTCGGCCCGGTTCATCGGGTTCACCGGCACCACCACCGCATTGGCGCGCAGGATCGCGAAATGCGCGATCACCAGCTGCGGGCAGTTCTGCATGTCCAGGATCACGCGGTCGCCGCGCTGCACGCCCAGCGCATGCAGCGCGCCGGCCAGGCGCTCGGCCTGGTCCGCGAACTCGCGGTAGCTGAGCACCCGGCCGAAGAACACCAGCGCGGGCTTGTCGGGGTAGCGCGCGGCCGAGGTGGCCAGGTTGTGCCAGAGGGAGGTGGCGGGGACGGTGATCGAATGCGGGAGGCGTTTGGGCCAGAACTTGTAATGCGGGCGTGGTTGCATGGTGAGAACAGGCGGGGAAAAAGGGAAAGCGGGAGGAACGAAGAAAGGCAAAACGGCAAAAAGCGCCGCAAGGCGATTGCCCGCCAGCCTAAGCCGCCACGGCCGCCGCTCCCATCGGGGAAGCCCCCGGAACGTCGCCAAGGTGACGCCCTTTTTTCTCACTTCCAGCGCAACCGCCCCTCCCCCTTCCGGTCGACCCCGCACGCGCCGTGCGACTACAGACAGCCAGCGGTTTCTGGGCGATACCTGCCGTTCCCTCCAACCACCACCCGCACCGAAGGAATCGACATGGCAGCAGACAAGCACGCAAGCGTTCACTGGGAAGGCGCCGGCAAGACCGGCAAGGGCCAGATCAGCACCGAGACCGGTGCCCTGAAAGACTACCCCTACGGCTTCGCGAGCCGCTTCGGGGACGACAAGCGCGGCACCAACCCCGAGGAAATCGTCGGCGCGGCGCACGCCGCCTGCTTCACCATGGCCTTCGCCTTCGCGCTCGAGGCGGCCGGCCTCGCCGCCACCCGCATCGACACCAAGGCCGCCGTGCGCCTGGCCAAGGACGGCGACGGCTTCAAGATCGACCGCATCCAGCTCGAGCTGGACGCCGCCGTGCCCAACCTCGACGAGGCGAAGTTCCAGCAGATCGCGGCCGCCGCCAAGGCCGGCTGCCCGCTGTCGAAGGCGCTGGCGAGCGTGCCCGAGATCACGCTGAAGGCCACGCTGGCCAGCTGACCCCGCTGCTTATGATCGTCTCCCAATAAAAAGGAGACGGATCATGAACACCCCCATCCGGACCGCGCTCGCGGTCTTTTCCTTGGCCGTCGGCAGCGCGGCAGCACCCGCGTGGGCGGCCTACCCCGACAAGCCGATCAAGGTCGTCATCGGCTTTCCGGCCGGCGGCCCGCTCGACCAGCACGCGCGCCTGCTCACCGACAAGCTGCAGGCCGTGTTGGGCCAGCCGCTGATCGTCGACTACAAGCCCGGCGCGGGCGGTTCGGTGGGCGCCGACGCGGTCGCCAAGAGCCCGGCCGACGGCTACACGCTGATGCTGGCCAACACCGGCGTGGCCGTGATCAACGGCGCGCTCTACAGCAAGCTGCCCTACAACACGCAGCGCGACTTCGTGCCCATTGCGCGCACCGCCATGCAGCCGCTGGCGCTGCTGGTCACGCCCAAGCTGCCGGTGCAGAACCTCAAGCAGTTCGTCGACTACGCCAAGGCGCGGCCCGGCCAGGTCAACTACGGCTCGGCCGGCAACGGCGGCATCAGCCACCTGGTGCCCGAGATGTTCAAGACCGCCACGGGCCTGTTCATGGTGCACATCCCTTACCGCGGCAGCGCGCCGGCCTTCACCGACCTGATGGGCGGGCAGGTGCAGTTCATGGCCGAGTCGATTCCGCAGGCCGCCAACTATCACAAGCAGGGCAAGGTGCGCGCGCTGGCCGTGACCAGCCGCGAGCGCAACCCCGCCCTGCCCGACGTGCCGACCGTGATCGAGTCCGGCTTCAAGGGCTTCGAGGTGGTGGGCTTCTACGGCTTCCTGGCGCCGAAGGACACGCCCAAGGACGTGGTCGCCAGGCTCAGCGACGCCTTCAGGCAGGTGCAGAACAGCCCCGAGGTGCGCGAACGCATGGTGAGCCAGGGCGCCGACCCGGCCTTCCTGGGCAGCGAGGATTTCGCGCGTTTCCTGGCAACGGAAACGCCGCGCTGGGAGAAGGCGGTGAAGGCTTCCGGCGCGCGGATGGACTGACGCGAGGCCTGTCGCACCCCCGCCGCAGCCCGCCACCCGTGCTCAATTCGGCGTGGCCGCGTGCCGCTCCAGCTGCGCGCGGCTCAGCAGCTCGATGCTGCGGTAGCGCACCCGCAGCGTGCCGTCTTCTTCCCACAGCTTGAGCTGCCGGTTCACGCTCTGGCGCGACACGCCGAGCATGAACGACAGGTCTTCCTGCGACACGCCCAGCAGCGTGCCGCCGCCCTCCCCCGGCCCCTGGCCGTGCGCATCGAGCGTGAGCAGTCGGTGCGCGAGCCGCACGGGCAGCGGCATCAGGATCACGTCGTCGATCCACGCCAGCGCCTGGCGCAGCCGCAGGCACACCAGCCGCGTGAAGGCCATGTGCACATCGGCATGCTCGGCCACCAGGCGGTGGAAGTCGGCCGCGGCGACCACAGCCATCTCGGTCGTGTCGACCGCGCAGGTGTCGTAGACGCGCTCGCGCCCCACCAGCAGCGACACCTCGCCGAACCAGTGGCCGGGCTCGAGCATGGCGATCACCGCCTCGCGCCCGCCCGGCGCCACCACGCTCACGCGCAGCGAGCCGCCGACCACGCCGAACAGCGCATCGGGCGACGAGCCCTTGTGAAACAGCGACTCCCCGCGCGCCAGCGTGCGCCGGTGCGCCACCGCGAGCAGGCGCTGCTGCACGTCGTCGGCCAGGCGCATGTCGCTGTTGTGCACGGGTGAGGGCTGTGCGTCCGGCTCGGTGTGGCTCTGTGGCGTGGGCGTGCGTGGCATCGCGGGTTTGTCCGTAGCGGCGATTGCCAACACCGGACAGTCTTGTTTGTGGGGCGTGCCGATAGTACGCAGCGAGCCCGGTGCGGCGCATTCGCAGCAACCCGAGGCCCTGTCATTCACTGTCACATGGAGCACACCCCGATGAACGCCCCCACCGAACTTCAAGCCCGCCGCGAGCGCCTCGTGCTCGACCATTTCGCCGACGAGACGCGGCAGGACTTCGACGCCGTGCTCGGCACCTTTCCGCATCCGCACTACGAGCTGATTCCCAGCGGCGAGGTGCACGACGGCATCGCGGACGTGCGCCAGTACTACATCGACACGCGCCGCGCCTTTCCGGACCAGCGCCACGAGATCATCCAGCTGCGCCATGCCGAAGACTCGGTCATCGTCGAGTTCTGGCTGCTCGGCACCCACCGCGGCCCGCTCAAGGGCATTCCGCCCACGGGCAACAGCTTTCGCTGCCGCATGAACGCCTTCTTCATCTTCGAGGGCGACCGGCTGGTGTGCGAGCGCGTGTACTTCGACACCCTCACGATGCTGCGGCAACTGCTGGTCGGCGTGCCGGCGGCACAGGTCGGCGCACTCGTGGGCAGCCTGCTGGGCCAACCCGCACCGGCCCCTGCCGCCGAAGCCACCGCATGACGGCCCTGCGCAACGACGCGCTGAACGGCCGCCACGCCATCGTGACGGGCGGTGCGCGCGGCATCGGGCTGGCCATCGCGCGGCGCTACCTGGCGGCCGGCGCGAGCGTGGCGTTGTGGGACCTCGACGCGGCGTTGCTCACCGGCGCGCAGCAGGCGCTCGCCCCGCTCGGCACGGTGAGCGCCGAGCTTGTCGATGTGCGCGACGAAGCGCAGATCGCACGTGCGGCCTCGCAGTCGCAGGAGCGCTTCGGCGCCATCGACATCCTCGTCAACAACGCGGGCGTGCTCGGACCCACGGTGCCGGCGTGGGAGCACACGCCCGCGCAGTGGCGCAACGTGCTCGACGTCAACCTCACAGGCGCGTGGCTGTGCTGCCGCGCGGTGGCGCCGGTGATGCTCGCGCAGCGGCGCGGGCGCATCGTCAACGTCGCATCGGTCGCGGGCAAGGAAGGCAACGGCTTCAACGCCGCGTACTCGGCGTCGAAGGCGGGGCTCATCGCGCTGACCAAATCGCTCGGCAAGGAGCTGGCGTCGGCGGGCGTGCTGGTGAACTGCATCACGCCGTCGGCCGCCGACACCGAGGTGTTCGCGGCTGTACCTGCCGAGCACCGTGAACAGTTGCGCACCGCGCTCTTGTCGCGTGTGCCTATGGGGCGCTTTGTCGAGGTCGATGAGGTGGCTGCCATGGCTGCTTGGCTTGCTTCTGACGACTGCTCCTTCAGTACGGGCGCTGTGTTCGATATTTCTGGGGGGCGGTCGATGTACTGAAGGGAGCCGTTCGGAGTGCTCGCCGATCAACCAGAGCTCCGAACACGCTCACGTCGATGGGGTGCCTTGCGCAGCGAAATAAAGGAGGAGGCCGCAGGCCGGGGGACATTCGCGGAGCAAGGTACCCCGTCGGCGTGAGCGCTCCCCGAATGCCTCCAAGCACATCGATCCAAAGAACAAGCATTCATTTCCAGGAGACGATCATGATCCGAGACCCAGAGCCGACCGGCTTCGCCCAGCTGCCGCAATTCGACGGCACCCGCACCGCCGCCATGCCGCAAGACCGCCTGCGCGCCATCCGCCATGGTGCCGAGGCGCTGCGCGAACAACTGCTGGACGCCCCGCCCGTTCGCTTCGCGCGCAGCTTCAACCTGCTGCGCATTCCCTACCCCGCGTGGTTCGCCTTCACCGGCGTGTACTCGCAACAGTTGCTCAAGCCGCACATGGTGCACCTGCTGGCGCGCACCACGCTGATCCAGTACGACGACTTCGAAGGCCGGCTGCGCACGCTGCTCTTCACGCCCGCCGACTTCGAGGCCGGCAACGAGACGCCCTACTTCAAGCGCCTGAGCGAGCAGACGCCGAAGTTCCTTCACAAGACCATCGCGCCCATCTACCAGACCGTGCCGCAGGCGCTGGCGAGCTGTGGCGTGGCGCCGGAGCAAGTGGACTACATCACCTACGACCACCTGCACACGCAGGACGTGCGGCGCTGGCTCGGAAGCGTGGGCGCGCCCGGGCTGCTGCCGAACGCCAGGCTGCTGGTGCATCGACAGGAACTCGCGAACGTGCAAGGCCTGTTGCCAGTGCAGGCCGAGTGGTACTGCCCGCACGGGCTCGACGGCGTGGCCCCCGGGCGCGTCGTGGCCTTCGACGGCAGCATCCAGCTGGGCCGCGGCCTCGCGCTGGTGCACACGCCGGGCCATACCGAGGGCAACCATTCGCTGGTCTACCGCACCGCCGACGGGTTGCGCGTGAGCAGCGAGAACGGTGTGTCGGCCGACAGCTGGGCACCACTGCTGTCGCGCCACAACGGCATTCGGCGCTACGCACAGGCCACGGGCGCCGAAGTGATCCTGAACGGCAACACGCAGGAAAGCAGCAACGACCAGTACCTGTCGATGGTGCTGGAGAAGACGCTCGCGGGCACCTCCGCCGCGCACGGGTTCAGCAACGTGGTGCCGTCCAGCGAGTGCTCGCCGCACTGGCTCTTTCCGGGCGCGCCCACCAGCCACCTGTGGGGCGAGACGCGCTTCGGCACGCCGGTGCTCGCCGGCGCCTGAAGGTCGCCAGCAACAACAAGAAGGAGACAACCGATGAACACCGCCACCCTCGACAACGCCAGCACCAGTGCCAGCACCAGCACAAGGACGCCGACGCCGGCCACCACCGGCGATGACACCGCCCTCTTCCGCAAGATCACCTGGCGGCTGATGCCGCTGCTGTGCGCCTGCTACGTGCTGAACTACCTCGACCGCACCAACGTCGGCTACGCGCAGCTGCAGATGAAGGAGCAGCTGGGGTTCAGCGACGCCGTGTTCGGCCTGGGCGCGGGCATCTTCTTCATCGGCTACGCCGTGTTCGAGATTCCGAGCAACCTGATGCTCGCGAAGATCGGCGTGCGCGCGACCCTGCTGCGCATCATGGGCCTGTGGGGCCTGGCGTCGGCGGCCATGATGTTCGCCACCACGCCCACGCAGTTCTACGTGCTGCGCTTTCTCATCGGCGTGTTCGAGGCGGGCTTTGCGCCGGGCGTGCTGTTCTACCTGACGCTGTGGTTCCCGTCGCACCGGCGCGCGCAGGCCACGGCGCTGTTCTTCATGGCCTTCGGTGCCGCGCCCATCGTGGCGGGGCCGATTGCCGGGCTCACCATGACCTACCTCGACGGCGCGATGTCGCTGCGCGGCTGGCAGTGGCTGTTCCTGCTCGAAGGGGTGCCGAGCGTGCTGCTGGGCCTCGCGGCGTTCCGCTGGCTGTCGAACAGCCCGTCGCAGGCGCCATGGCTGTCGCCTGCTGAAAAGCAGCGCGTGGCGCGCCTGCTGGCCGACGACCAGGCCGCCCACGGCGCCACCGAGCGCCATACCTTCGGCGCGGCGATGCGCGATGGCCGGGTGTGGCTGATCGGGTTCATGTCGTTCCTGATCATCCTGGGCATCTACGCGCTCTCGTTCTGGCAGCCGACCATCCTGAAGTCGATGGGGCTCAGCGTGCTGCAGATCGGTTTCTATGCGGTCGTTCCGGCGGTGGCGGGCATTGCGGCCAACATCGTCATCGGGCGCCGCTCCGACCGGCGCAAGGAGCGCCGCTGGCACTTCGCGCTGAGCGCCGTGGTGGGCGCGGCCGGGCTGGCGCTCACCACGCTCTTCATGCACAACGCCGTTGCCGCAGTGCTGTGCCTGGCGCTGGCGTCGATGGGCATCTCGGCCGCGTTCACGGTGCTGTGGTCGGTGCCGGGCACCTTCATGTCGAAGAGCGCGGCGGCCGCGGGCATTGCGCTCATCAGCACCATCGGCGGCAGCGCGGGGCTGGTGGCGCCCATGATGGTCGGGGCGCTCAAGACCATGACGGGTGGCTTCACCGCCAGCCTGTACGTGCTGAGCGGCGCACTGGTGCTGTCGGCCTTGCTCATGCTGGTGGCACTGCCGGCCAGCGCGCTGGGCCGCGGCAAGGGCGGCGCGAAAGGCTGAGCGCGCCCCATCGCGGGGGCCCCGCGCCGGGGCCGTGATCCATTTCGGTGCACACATCTTGCATACCAGTTGGCACAGAAGCTGCTGGTATGCAGGACCATGGCCATCTCCGCATCCGAAATCAGTGCACGCATCGTCGAAGCGGTGATGGCGCAAAAGCTCGCGCCGGGTTCGCGCCTGGGCGAGCAGCAGCTGGCCATGCTGTTCGACTGCAGCCGCACCATCGTGCGGGAGGCGCTCACGCGGCTGGCGGCGCGCGGCATCGTCACGGTGAGCGCGCGGCGCGGCTGGTTCGTCATCGAGCCCTCGCAGGACGAGGCGCGCGAGGCCTTCGAGGCGCGCCGCGTCATCGAGCTGGGCTTGATCCGCAGCGCGGGCAGCGCCGGAAAAATCGAGAAGACCGCCCTGCGCCAGCTGAAGGCGCACCTCCAGCGTGAAAAGGCCGCACTGAAAGAAAGCGACGTCGGCAACCGCAGCTTCCTGCTGGGCGACTTCCATGTGTGCCTGGCCGAATGCCTGGGCAACACGCTGCTGGCCGACACGCTGCGCGACTACACGGCGCGCACCACGCTGATCGCCATGCTCTACCAATCCACGCACGACGCGGTGCAGTCGTGCGAAGACCACGTGCAGATCGTCGCGGCGCTGGAGCGCGGCGACCATGCCGGCGCCGAGGCGCTGATGGCCGCGCACATCGGCACGGTGCAGTCGGCGCTGCGCGTGCAGGCGCCCACCGACCCGCTGGCGCAGCTGCGCGACGCGCTGGCGCCGCTGCACAACACCGCCGCCGCGGCGCCCAAGCCGAAAGCCAAAGCCGATCGCCGCAAGGCCGTCCCATCCGCCGATTCCGCTTCCGATTCCGATCCTGATTCTTCGACTTACCTAGGAGCCCTGCTATGACCTTCTCTCTGTCCAAACGCCACCTCGCCCTCGCAGTGGCTTCCATCGCCATGCTGGGCGCCGCCGGCGCCGCCCAGGCCCAGAACGCACTCGACAACGTGCTCAAGGCCAAGACCATCAAGATCGCCGTGCCCACCGACTACCCGCCCTACGGCTCGGTCGACAAGAACATGAAGCCGCAAGGCCTGGACGTGGAAATGGCCGAGCTCATCGCCGCCAAGCTGGGCGTGAAGATCGAGCTGGTGCCCGTGACCAGCGCCAACCGCATTCCGTACCTGCAGACCCGCAAGGCCGACCTGGTGATCTCCACGCTCGGCAAGAACCCCGAGCGCGAGAAGGTGATCGACTTCTCGTCGGCCTATGCGCCCTTCTTCCAGGCCGTGTATGCGGCCAAGAGCATGAAGCTCGCCAGCTTCGCCGACATGGCCGGCAAGACCGTCGCCGTGACGCGCGGCGCCATGGAAGACCAGGAACTGAACAAGGTGGCGCCGTCGAACGTCGACTACCGCCGCTTCGAGGACAACAACGCGACCATCGCGGCCTTCGTGGCCGGCCAGACGCAAACCCTCGCAACCAGCGCGGCAGTCGCCGGCGACATGCTCGCCAAGAATCCGAAGGTGAGCGCCGAGTTCAAGCTGCTGCTGAAAGACAGCCCCTGCTTCGTCGGCGTCGCCAAGGGCGAAACCCCATTGAAGACCAAGGTCAACGAGATCATCGCCGCCGCCAAGAAGGACGGCACCCTGGACGCCATGTCGAAGAAGTGGCTGGGCAAGGCCGCTGGCGACCTGCCCGTCTGATCGAACTGCGCGGCCATGAACATCGAATTCGACTTCGGGGCGGTTCTGTCGGAATGGCCGCTGCTGCTGCGCGGCGTGGCGTGGACCGTCGGCCTCACGGCCG
Source organism: Variovorax sp. OK212 (assembly GCF_900112425.1). Classification (GTDB taxonomy): domain Bacteria; phylum Pseudomonadota; class Gammaproteobacteria; order Burkholderiales; family Burkholderiaceae_C; genus Variovorax. The sequence continues at coordinate 479,997 of NZ_FOLP01000002.1, forward strand.
TGGGCACCGTGCTGGGCATGGCCGTGGGCACCTTCTGCGCGTGGGCGCGCTCGGGCGGGCCGCGCTGGCTGCGGCTGGTGGTGGGCACGTATGTGGAGCTGATCCGCAACACGCCCTTCATCGTGCAGCTGTTCTTCATCTTCTTCGGGCTGCCGGCCGCGGGCGTCAAGCTCTCGCCCGAGGTGGCCTCGGTGATCGCCATGGTGATGAACCTGGGCGCGTACTCCACCGAGATCATTCGCGCCGGCATCGAGGCCACGCCCAAAGGGCAGATCGAAGCCGCCGTGAGCCTGGCGCTGAGCAAGGCGCAGGTGTTCCTGCGCGTGGTGCTGCCGCCGGCGCTCAAGAAGGTGTGGCCCGCCATGGTGAGCCAGATCGTCATCGTGATGCTGGGCTCGGCGGTGTGCGGACAAATCTCCACCGAGGAGCTGAGCTACGCGGCCAACCTGATCCAGAGCCGCAACTTCCGCGCCTTCGAGGCCTTCATCGTCGCCACGCTGATCTACCTGGCGCTGTCGGTCGCGCTGCGCCGGCTGCTCGACTGGGCGGGGCCGAAGTTCTTTTTCGGTCGCTGAACGCAAGAGGCCACCACCCATGTCTGATTTTTCTCTCTGGGATATCCTGCGCAACCTGCTGCTGGCGCTGCGCTGGACTGTCGTGCTCTCGCTCATCGCCTTCATCGGCGGCGGCATCGTGGGCGCGCTGCTGCTGTTCCTGCGGCTGCGCGGCGGCAAGGTGGCGAACAAGGCGGTGGGCCTGTACGTGCAGCTCTTCCAGGGCACGCCGCTGCTGATGCAGCTGTTTCTGGCCTACTTCGGCATCGCGCTGTTCGGCATCGACGTGTCGGCATGGACCGCCGCCAGCGTGGCGCTCACGCTGTACACCAGCGCCTTTCTCGCCGAGATCTGGCGCGGCTGCGTGGCCTCCATTCCCAAGGGCCAGTGGGAAGCATCGGGCAGCCTGGCGCTGAGCTTCGGCGAGCAGATGCGCCACGTGATCCTGCCGCAGGCCGTGACGATCGCCATTGCGCCCACCGTCGGCTTCCTGGTGCAGGTGATCAAGGGCACGGCGCTGGCGTCGGTGATCGGCTTCGTCGAGCTCACCAAGGCCGGCAGCATGATTTCGAACGCCACCTTCCAGCCCTTCGTGGTGTTCAGCTGCGTGGCCCTGCTTTACTTCGTGCTGTGCTTCCCCGTGAGCCTGTACGCCAAGACCCTCGAGAGGAAAACCCATGGCCGCCGTGCTTGAACCCCAACAACCCGCCACCTCGGTGGGCGCGCCCATCGTTCGCATCACCGCGCTGCGCAAGTCCTACGGCACCAACGAGGTGCTCAAGGGCATCGACCTGGACGTGAAGCGCGGCGAGGTGATCGCCATCATCGGCAAGAGCGGCTCGGGCAAGAGCACGCTTCTGCGTTGCATCAACGGGCTGGAGGTGTTCCAGGAAGGCGCGCTCACCGTCGACGGCAAGCCGCTGCTGCACGAGAGCGCCATGGCCATGCGCGAGCTGCGCCAGCGCGTGGGCATGATCTTCCAGAGCTTCAACCTGTTCCCGCACCTCACGGTGGGCAAGAACGTGATGCTCGCGCCTACGCTGGTGAAAAAGCGCGGTGGGCTGGAAGCCGCCTCGCAGGCGCGCAAACTGCTCACGCGCGTGGGCCTGGCCGAGAAGTTCGACGCCATGCCCGACCAGCTTTCCGGCGGCCAGCAGCAGCGCGTGGCCATTGCGCGCGCGCTGGCCATGGAGCCCGCCGTGCTGCTGTGCGACGAGATCACCTCGGCGCTCGACCCCGAGCTGGTGGGCGAGGTGCTGCGCGTGGTGGAGTCGCTGGCCGACGAGGGCATGACGCTGTTGATGGTCACGCACGAGATGAGCTTCGCGCGCAAGGTGAGCGACCGCGTGATCTTCATGCACCAGGGCCGCGTGCACGAAATGGGACCGCCGGCGGAGCTGTTCGGCAACCCGCAGACGGCCGAGCTCAAGCAGTTCCTGTCGTCGCTGCATGACTGAAAGCGCGAAGCTGGGCTATCCTCTGCCCATGGCCTGCCTGCAGAACGCGTCGATTATTCGCACCATCTCAAAGATGGTGGGTTAGCGCGCGGTTCCACAAGTTCACGCCACACGACCCGCCCCAAGAGGCGGGTTTTTCGTTTCCTGGGGTTCTTTTTCAAGCCACTCACTCACCAGGAGAAACGAATTGACAGCCACCCCCAACCGCAGCCCCGCCCCCGTGCTTCACATGGTCTGCGGCAAGATCGGCGCCGGCAAGTCGACGCTCACGCGGCAACTTGCCGCCGCGCCCGCCACGGTGCTCGTCAGCGAAGACGCATGGCTCGACGCGCTGTACCCGGGCGAGATCCACGAACTGGGCGACTACGTGCGCTGCTCGGGCCGCCTGAGGAAGGCCATGGCGGACCACGTGGCGGCCTTGCTGCAGGCGGGCGTGTCCGTGGTGCTCGACTTTCCCGCCAACACCGTGGGCAGCCGAAGCTGGATGCGCGGCATCTTCGAAGCCGCCGGCGCGGCGCACACGCTGCACTTTCTGGACGTGCCCGACGCGGTCTGCAAGGAGCGCCTGCGCGCACGCAACGCAAGCGGCACGCATCCCTTCGAGACGACGGATGCGCAGTTCGACCTGATCACGAGCCACTTCGCGGCGCCGTCGCTGGAAGAAGGGTTCGACGTGGTCCGGCACCCCTGACGGCGTGCCGCCGCTATGCTCTGGCCCCGATGCAGATCGAACAAGCCAAGCCCACCGAAGCCGCCACCGTCGCGGCCGTGTTGAACGAAGCCGCCCAGTGGATCGCCGCCGAAGGCCGGCCGCTGTGGTCGGCGGCCGACATCGCACCCGAGCGCATCCAGCACGACACCGACGCCGGCAGCTACTTCATCGCGCGAAAGACCGGTGAGGTGGTCGGCGTCGTGCGCCTCGACCTCGAAGACCCGCACTTCTGGCCCGAGATCGAGAGCGGCACGTCGCTCTATGTGCACAAGCTCGCGGTGCGCCGCGCGTGGGCGGGCCACGGCGTGCCGGCGCTGCTGCTGGACTTTGCCCGCGAGCGCGCGCGCAGCCTGGGCCGCCCTTTCCTGCGGCTGGACTGCGTGGCCGACCGCGCGCCGCTGCGCGCGCTGTACGAGCGCAACGGCTTCGTGCTGCACAGCGTGATCCACAAGGGCGAGCGTGCCTTCGCGCGCTTCGAGCTGCCCGTGGCGCGGCTCGCCGACTGACGCCCTCAGCCGCGCCGCGCCATGCAATTCAAGTGGATGGAAGACTTCATCGTGCTGGCGCAAACGCGCAGCTTCACGCGCGCGGCCGAGCTTCGCCACGTGACGCACCCCGCCTTCGGCCGCCGCATCCGCGCGCTGGAGTCGTGGGCCGGCACGCCGCTCATCGAGCGCGGCAGCTCGCCGGTGGCACTCACGCCGGCCGGCGAGAGCTTCCTGGAAAGCGCCGGCCAGATGGTGCGCGGCGTGGAAAGTTCGCGCGAGGAAATGCACAGCGTGGCCGGGCGCGAGGCGCGCACGGTGACGCTGGTGACGGGCCGCACGCTGGCGCGCACGGTGATGGCCGACTGGCTGGTGCGGCTGCAGCCGGCGCTGCGCGGCGGCGAGGTGCGCGTGCTGACCGGCGCGCTGGCCGAAACGGTGCGCATGCTGGAACACAACGAGGTCGACTTTTCGCTGATCTTTCATCACTCGGCGCTGACCTTCCGGCTCGACGGGCGGCAGTTCGCGCACGTCACGGTGGCCTCCGACAAGCTGGTGCCCGTATCGCGCGCCGACGCGCAGGGCCGCGCGACGCACAGCTTCGACGCGCCCGGCGAGGTGCCCTTTCTCTCGTACGTGCGCACGCTGGCCATGGGGCGGCTGGTGGAAGACCTGCTCGCCAACAACCCGAACGCGCCACGGCTGAAACGCCGCATCGAGTGCGACTCGGCCGACGCGCTCTATGAGTACGTGCTGCGCGGCCTGGGCGTGGCATGGCTGCCGTGGTCGATGGTGCAGGCCGACTGCAAGGCCGGCCGGCTGGTGCCCACGGGCGGGCGGCGCATGGAGGTGCGCTTCGAGGTGCGGCTGTACCGGCCCAAGCGCCGGCTCGGCACGCTGGCCGAAGACGTGTGGCGCGCCATGGCGGCACGCTAGCCCGGGCCCAATCGGCACCAGCTGGTGCCAGCACGGCACCACGAAGCGGGGAACGGCTTCGCAGAATTCGCGGGTTCACTTCAAAACCCCGAGGCCACGATGCGTTTCCCCCGTGCTTTTTCTTCCTGCCTTGCGCTGGCCCTGTGCGGCCTTGCCGCATCGGCCGCCGCCCCCGCCTTCGCCGACGGCTACCCCAGCAAGCCGATCACCCTGGTGGTTGGCTACCCGCCGGGCGGCTCGACCGACCTGACCGGGCGCGCGCTGGGCGTGGAGCTGTCGCACCGCCTCGGCGTGCCGGTGATCGTCGACAACATCGGCGGAGCCGGCGGCGCCATCGGCGCGCAGAAGGTGGCCAATGCGGCGCCCGACGGCTACACGCTGCTGGTGGGCGCCAACAACGAGATCGCCATCAGCAAGCTGGTGAACGCCAGCGTGCGCTACGAGCAGAAAGACTTCACGCCGATCGGCCTGATCGCCTCGCAGCCACTGGTGCTGGTGGCGGCGCCCTCCGCGGGCGTGAAGAACGCGGGCGAATTCCTCGCGCTGCTGAAGAAGAACCCCGGCAAGTACAGCTACGGCAGCTCGGGCGTGGGCACTTCGTTGCACCTGGCCGGCGAAATGCTCAAGCAGCAGGGCGGCGTGTTCATGACGCACGTGCCCTACCGCGGCGTGGCGCCGCTCACCAACGACCTGCTGGGCGGCAACATCGACTTCGGCGTGTTCGTGCTGTCCAGCGCGCTGCCCTACATCCGCAGCGGCAAGATGGTGGCGCTGGGCACCACCGAGGCCAAACGCTCGGCCATCACGCCCGACCTGCCCGCGCTCGGCGAAACCCCGGCGCTGCAGCGCATGGACATCGGCGTGTGGTTCGCGCTGATGGGGCCAGCGAAGCTGCCCGCGCCGGTGCTGGCACGGCTGAAGAAGGCACTCGAAGAAACGCTGCAATCGCCCGACTTCCGCAAGAAGATGGAAGCCACCAGCTCGGTCGTCCCACTGGCGCCGTTGGACATCGAGCGGTTCCTCGTCACCGAAACCGCCAAATACCGGAACATCGTGCAATTCGCCAACATCAAGGAATGAGCTTGTCCGCGTCCGATTTCGAACTCCCCCCGCCCGACATCTCGGCCTGGCGCGCCGGCAACACCGGCACCGAGGGCGTCTGGCATTTCGCCTCCGGGCAGCCGGGGCGCCACGTGATGATCAGCGCGCTGGTGCACGGCAACGAGGTCTGCGGCGCCTGGGCGCTCAAGGGCCTGCTGGAGGCCGGCGTGCGCCCGCGGCGCGGCAGCCTCACGCTGGCGCTGTGCAACCTCGAGGCCTTCGACAGCTTCGACCCCGCCGACCACGACGCTTCGCGCTTCGTGGACGAAGACCTCAACCGCCAATGGTCCACCGACCGCCTGGAAGCCGGCGGCACGCGCGAACGCCGCCGCGCCGCTACGCTGAGGCCGCACGTGGCGCAGGCCGACTGGCTGCTCGACCTGCATTCGATGCACGAGCCCTCCGCGCCGCTGACGCTCACCGGCATGCAGCCGCGCAACCTGGCGCTGGCGCGGCAGCTGCGCAGCCCCGAGCACATCGTGATCGACGCGGGCCACAAGGACGGCGTGCGCATGCGCGACTTCGGCCGCTTCGGCGCACCCGACGCCGACCCGGCCACCGACGCGCTGGCGCTGCTGGTCGAATGCGGCTTCCACGGCGACACGGCCAGCCGAGCCGTGGCGCAGGACCAGTGCGCGCGCTTCCTGCGCGCGGCCGGCACGCTCGACGACGCGGCCATTGCCGACCAGCTGCCCGGTTGGCTGCAGCCCGACGCGCCGCGCCAATGGGCGCTCGACGTCACCGGCCCGGTGGTCGCGCGCAGCGAGGACTTCCGCTTCGCCAAGGCCTTCACCGGCCTGGAGGTGATCGCGCAGGCCGGCACCGTGATCGGCTGGAACGACGGCGAACCCGTGGCCACGCCGTACGACGACTGCGTGCTGGTGATGCCCTCGACGCGCCAGGCCAAGCCGGGCGTGACGGTGGTGCGCTACGCGCGCCGCAGGCCGCTCTGAGCTATGCGCGCCGCCGGCCAGTCTGAGCTATGCGCGCCGCCGGCCGCCCAGAGCCCTGAGGCCGCGGCGTTTTTCCAACGCGCGGCAGGGAAACGCCCCGGCTGTGGCAAGCTCTGGGCGGTATGCACATCCGCCCTAGCTCCCCCTTCTTTCCCCGCCGTCGGATGCTGCGCGCGCTGCTGGGCGCCGCGGCTCTGCAAGCCCCCTTCGCGGCGCTGGCCGGCTTCAATTTCTTCACCAGCGAATACACCGCCACGCGCGACGAGCTGCAGGCGCAGATCGCCAAGCGCTTTCCAGTGGCCGAGCGCTATGCCGAGATCTTCATGGTCGGCCTGCGCGACCCGCAGCTCGGCCTGAACGCCGCCACCAACCGCGCCGCCATCACGGCCACGCTGACCATCGCGAGCCCCCTGCTGGCGGCCTCGCCGGTGCAGGGCCTGGTGTCGGTCAGCAGCGCGCTGAAGTACGACGCCGCCACGCGCGCGCTGCGGCTGGACCAGCCCAAGGCCGAGCGGCTCGAGCTGCAGGGCGTGGAGGGCCGCGACGCCGAACGCCTGCAGCGCGTGGGCGCGGTGGTGGCGCAGGAACTGCTGCAAGGCCAGGTGCTGCGCAGCTTCACGGCCGACGAGCTCACGGTCGGGCGCAAGACCTACGAGATCGGCGACATCACGGTGCAGGACAACGGGATCAAGGTCCAACTCAAATGAAAAGCGCGCTTCCCCGATTCGCTTCCTTGGCTCCTTTCGCTGTCGCCCTGCTCATGGCCGGTTGCGCCTCCATCGCGCCCGCCGCCAGGCAGCACTTCGACCTGGAAGCCCACCGCGGCGGGCGCGGGCTGGCGCCCGAGAACACGCTGGCGGCGTTCGACAACGCCATCGACCTGGGCGTGAACACGCTCGAACTCGACATCGGGCTCACGGCCGACGGCGTGGTGGTGGTCTCGCACGACACCTCGCTCAACCCCGACCACACGCGCGACGCGAACGGCCAATGGCTTGCGCCGAAGAGCGGCGCGGCGATCCGCTCGCTCACGCTGGCGCAGCTGCAGACCTACGACGTGGGCCGCCTGAACCCGTCGAGCGCCTACGGCAAGCAGTTCGCGCTGCAGCAGCCGCGCGACGGCCAGCGCATTCCCACGCTGGCCGCGCTGTTCGCGCGCGTGCAGGCGCGCGGCGCCGAGGCCGCCACGGTGCGCTTCAACATCGAGACCAAGATCGACCCGGCCAAACCCGCTGAAACAGCGGCGCCCGAGCCGATGGTGCGCGCGCTGCTCGCGGAGATCGACAAGGCGAACATGGCCGCCCGCGTGACCATCCAGAGCTTCGACTGGCGCACGCTGGCGCTGGTCGGCCAGCTCGCGCCGCAGATGCCGCGCGCCTACCTCACGACGCCGCGCACCCTGAAGGACAGCCGCTGGACGGCCGGGCTCGAGGCGGGCAGCTTCGCGTCGGTGCCGCAGATGGTGAGGGCCGCGTCGGCCAACGCGCCGGGCCCGGTGACCTGGTCGCCGGCCCATGCCGACCTGACGCCCGCCGTCATCAAGGAAGCGCAGAAGCTCGGCATGAAGGTGCTGCCCTGGACCGTGAACGAGCGCGCCGACATGCTGCGGCTGATGGACGCGGGCGCGGACGGGATCATCACGGACTACCCCGACGTGCTGCGCGACCTGATGCGCGAGCGCGAGCTGTCGCTGCCGCCACCCGGGAAGAACACGCCATGAGCGCAGCGCTGCAACTCGATGCCATCGCCGCGCGCCTCGCGGCGCTGCGCTCGGACGGCGGCGGCGCCGTTGCCACGCTGTCGAACGAAGCCCGCGCCAGCACCGAACTGCTGGGCGCGCTGCCGCCGCGCTACGGCGAGGTGCTGCTGGGCCTGCTCGACCGGCTGGAGTCGAGCGCGCTGTTCAGCGAGGAGAGCTGCTCGTTCAGCCAGAAGGACCTGCTCGACAACCTGCAGGTGTGGGTGGACAAGGCCCGCGCGCAACTGGTGTCTTAGCACCCGCGTTTATCATCCGGCCGCATGCGCACCCTGCTGCTCGCCCTCATGATCGCCCTGCTGCCCATCCGCGGCTGGCTCGGCGATGCGATGGCGGTCGAGATGGTGCGGCATTCGATGCCCGCAGCCGCCGCCACTGCGGTCTCGATGGCCGGCCCGGCCACCGAAGCCCATTGCCACGATGCGATGGGCGAGATGGGTGCAATGAGCGTGATGAGCGCGATGGATGCCGGCGACACCGCGGCCATGGACATGTCCGGCCATGACGGCAACCACGATGCCGGCGGCGCCGACCATCAAGGCTGCGGCACCTGCACCGCCTGCCAGGTCTGCCACACGGTGGCGCTCGGCGGCATGCCCCTTGTCGACACCGTGCACGGCGCGCCCCAGGCGCAGCCCGCTGCACGCACGGCCCGCTTCGCCAGCGCAGAGCCCGCCCAGGGCCTGAAGCCACCCATTTCCTGATCTCCCTGCCCGTAGTCCGTCCGCGGTGAGCCCGTTCCGGCTCGCGGCGCTGATCGTCTTGCTCATGGAGATCGAGCGTGAACCCCTTTGTTGGCTGGCCATTGGCCGGCATCCGTCGCTATGAAAAACATAGCGACATGCGCACGCCTGACGTGCGCAACAGCCCTTTTTCATTCACAAGACCGGCCGCCGCGCTCGCCGCGGCGGCGGTGCTGGCCGGTTGCGCCAGCCTCTCGCCGGACGGCGGCGGCGCCGACGTGCAGGCGCTGGTCGGCGCCAACCCGCTGCTGGCGGGCGCCACGGCGCAGCGCGCGCCCGACGCGGCCTCGCAGCAGCGCGTCGACGCGCTGCTGGCCCGGCCGCTGGACGCCGAGGCGGCCGTGCGCATCGCGCTGCTCAACAGCCCGCGCGTGCAGGACGCCTTCGCCACGCTGCAACTGAGCGACGCCGACCGCGTGCAGGCCGCGAGCCTGCCGAACCCGGTGTTCGCCTTCGGCCGGCTCACCGAAGGCAGCGAGCGCGAGATCGACCGGCTGATCAGCTTCAACGTGGTGGGCCTGCTCACGCTGCCATGGCAGGCGCGCAGGGCCGGCCAGCGCCACGAGTCGGCCAAGCTGCAGGCCGCGCAAGGCGTGCTGGTGCTGGCCGCCGACACGCGCCGCGCCTGGGTGCGCGCCGTGGCCGCACAGCAGAGCGCGGTGTACCTGCGCGACGCGAAGGAAGCGGCCGAAGCCGGCGCCGAACTCGCGCACCGCATGGCCCAGGCCGGCAACTGGAGCGCGCTGCAGCGCACGCGCGAACAGCTGCTGCTAGCCGACGCCGCCGCGCAGCTTGCGCGCGCCGAGCAGGCCGCCGTGGCCTCCCGCGAACAGCTCACGCGGCTGCTGGGCCTGAGCGGCGAGCGCGCCGCCGGCTACACCCTGCCCGACCGCCTGCCGCCGCTGCCCAAGGCCGCGCCCGAGCTCGGCGACGTGCAGGCGCTGGCGCTGCGCGACCGGCTCGACGTGCGTTCCGCGCAGGCGCAGAACACCGCCGTGGCCGGCTCGCTCGGCCTCACGCACGCCACCAGCGTCATCAACGCGATGGAGCTGGGCGTGGCGCGCAACACCACCTTCGACAACGGCGTCGACCGCTCGCGCCGCACGCAGCGCGGCTTCGAGCTCGCGCTGCCGATTCCCATCTTCGACTGGGGCCAGGCGCGCAACGGCCGCGCCGAGGCGCTGTACCTGCAGTCGGCCGCGCGCGTGCGCGACGTGGGCGTGCTGGCCGCGAGCGAGGCGCGCGAAGCCTGGCAGGGCTGGAACACCGCCTACGGCATTGCCCGGCGCTACCGCGACGAGGTGCTGCCGCTGCGCAAGAAGGTCAACGAGGAGATGGTGCTGCGCTACAACGGCATGCTCGCGAGTGTGTGGGAGCTGCTGGGCGAGACGCGCGCCAGCATGCTCGCGGTGAACGCGGGCATCGAGGCGCAGCGCGATTTCTGGCTGGCCGACACCGACCTGCAACTGGTGCTCACGGGCAGCTCGCCCGGCGGCATGACGGCGCTGCAGACCGCGGCCGCGGCCGCTGCCGGCGACGCCCCCGCGGCGGGAGGCCATTGACATGAACCGCCGCAACTTCTTCGCGGGCGCAGCCACGGCCGTGGCCGCCACCACGGTGAGCCGCGTGTCGATGGCCGCGCTGCCCGAGCCCATCTCGCAAGGCTCGGCCGCGACGGCCCCGCCGCTCGCACCACCCAACGGCCGCCCCTACAACCCCGTGGTCACGCTCAACGGCTGGACGCTGCCCTGGCGCATGAACGCCGGCGTCAAGGAATTCCACCTCGTCGCCGAACCGGTGGTGCGCGAGATGGCGCCCGGCTTCAAGGTCAACATGTGGGGCTACAACGGCCAGTCGCCCGGCCCGACCATCGAGGTGGTCGAGGGCGACCGCGTGCGCATCTTCGTCACCAACCGGCTGCCCGAGCACACCACCGTGCACTGGCACGGCCAGCGCCTGCCCAACGGCATGGACGGCGTGGGCGGCATCACGCAGCCGCACATTCCGCCGGGCAAGACCTTCGTCTACGAGTTCACCGCGCGGCGGCCCGGCACCTTCATGTACCACCCGCATGCCGACGAGATGGTGCAGATGGCCATGGGGATGATGGGCTTCTGGGTGACGCACCCGAAGGCGAGCCACCCGCTGATCGAGCCGGTGCAGCGCGACTTCTGCTTCCTGCTCGGCAGCTTCGACGTGGAGCCCGGCAGCGCCACGCCCAAGGTCAACACCATGACCGACTTCAACATCTGGAGCTTCAACAGCCGCGTGTTCCCGGCCATCGACACGCTCAACGTGCGCAAGGGCGACCGCGTGCGCATCCGCGTGGGCAACCTCACGATGACCAACCACCCCATTCACATCCACGGCCACGAGTTCGAGGTGACCGGCACCGACGGCGGCCCCGTGCCGCGCACCGCGCGCTGGCCCGAGGTGTCGGTGGACGTGGCGGTGGGCCAGATGCGGCAGATGGAGTTCATTGCCGACGAGGAAGGCGACTGGTCGCTGCACTGCCACAAGGCGCACCACACCATGGGCCCGATGGGCCACGAGGTGCCCACCATGATCGGCGTCGACCACAAGGGCGTGGCCGAGAAGATCAGGAAGCTCGTGCCCGACTACATGGTGATGGGCGACAAGGGCATGGCCGACATGGGCGGGATGGAGATGCCCATTCCCGACAACACGCTGCCCATGATGACCGGCACCGGCCCCTTCGGCTCGGCCGAGATGGGCGGCATGTTCACGCTGCTGAAGGTGCGGCGCGACCAGAAGCCCGGCGACTACCGCGACCCGGGCTGGTTCAAGCACCCGCCTGGCACGGTGGCGCGCGAGGTGCCGAACGCCAGCGCGGCGAATGTGCCGCCGGCCACGCGCAGCGCGCCCGTGCCATCGGCGAACGACACCCGCGACACCCGCAACCACCCTGGCACCACCGACGCCACCGTGCGCAAGCCCTCCGGGCACGGCGCCCACAACCACTGAGGAGAACATCGACATGCAAAGAAGAACCCTGCTGGCGCTGGCCGCCGGCCTGCCCCTCGCCCCATTCACCACCGCGGCGCTGGCCGCCGCGCCGATGGTCGAGATCTGGAAAGACCCGAACTGCGGCTGCTGCCAGGACTGGGTGAAGCACCTCAACAAGAACGGCTTCGCCACGCGCGTGCACGACGAGGGCAACGGCGCCGCGCGCACCCGGCTCGGCATGCCGGCCAAGCTGGGCTCGTGCCACACCGGCCTTGTCGGCGGCTATGCCATCGAGGGCCACGTGCCCGCGCGCGAGCTGCAGCGCCTGCTCAAGGAAAAGCCCAAGGCCGTGGGCCTCGCCGTGCCGGGCATGCCGGTCGGCTCACCCGGCATGGACGGCCCGGCCTACGGCGACCAGCGCGACCCGTACGACGTGCTGCTCGTGCTGGCCGACGGCAGCACCCGCGTCTACCAGAGCTATCGCTGAATCAACCCGCAACCCGACCCAAGGAAATCATCCATGAAAAAGCTCGCCATCGCCCTCTCCACCGCCCTGCTCTCGGCCGCCGCGTTCGCGCAGGCCGCCTTGCCATCCATCGAAGGCGAGGTCCGCAAGGTCGACACCGACGCCAAGAAGATCACGCTGAAGCACGGCGACATTCCCAACCTCGACATGAGCGGCATGACGATGGTCTTCCGCGTGAAGGACCCGGCGCTGCTCACGCAGGTGAAGCCGGGGGACAAGGTGCAGTTCACGGCGGACAAGGTCGATGGGGCGTTGACGGTGCTGTCGATCGCTCCCGTCAACTGAAGCGCCGCGGGTCGAACGGCGTCGTCGCTATTTCGGGCGTCGCACCGGCCAGCAACTGCGCGGCCACGCGCCCCGTGCGCGCCGAACCGCACAGGCCCACATGGCCATGCCCGAAAGCCAGCACGATGTCCGCGCTGGCGGCGGCCGGGCCGATGCAGGGCAAGCCATCGGGCATGCTCGGACGGTGGCCCAGCCAATGCTTGACCGAAGGCGAAGGCACGCTAGGCGCCACTGTCGCAAGCCCGGGAAACATCGATTGCAGATGCCGGTGCAGGATCTCCGCGCGGCGCCAGTCGGGTGCCGCCTCGAGCCCGCCGATCTCGACCTGCCCGGCCGCGCGCAGGCCGCCGTCCATCCAGTGCGCGATGAGCTTGCCGTCGGCCACCATGGTCGGCGTGCGCGGGCCGGCGGTGGCGTCTTCGACGACCACGTGGTAGCCGCGCTCCGACTCCAGCGGCACCGGCGAACCGGCGGCCGCCGCCAGCGGGCCTGAACGCGCGCCGGCGCAGACGGCCGCGGCGTCGCAGGCGATCTCTCCGGCTTCGGTGCGCACGGCGCGCAGCCGGCCGCCTTCGATGCGAAAACCGGTCGCGCGGGCTGCGATGCGCTCGGCGCCGGCATCGCGCGCGTGCCGCGCCAGTGCGGCGACATAGGCGCCAGGGTTGCGGCAATGCCCGGCCTCGGGCACGAAGATGCCGAGCGTGTAGCGCGCGTGGAGGTCGGGCTCGCGGCGGCGCAGCTCGTCGTCGTTCCACTCCTCCCACCGGATGCCGACGCGCCCGCGCACGCGCCAGCCCAGCGCGTCGCCTTCGAACTCCTCGCGCGAGCGGTAGGCATGCAGCAGCCCGCGCTGCTCGATGAGCTGCGGCACGCCGGCCTCGGCCGCCAGCTGGGCATGCAACGCGGGCGCATCGGCCGTGCGCTGCACACGCGCCTCGGTCCAGCCGGAGGCCAGGTAGCGCAGCAGCCACGGCGTGGCGCGCGGCAGGTAACGCCAGCGCAAGGCCAGCGGACCGAGCGGGTCGGCCAGCCAGCCGGGCACCTTGCGCCACGCGCCGGGCAACGCGGGCGGCACCACGGAGTGCGACGACAACCAGCCCGCATTGCCGTAGCTCGTGGCCTGCGGGCCGCCCGGCTCGCCGGGCTCCACCACCGTCACGCGCAGGCCCGCGCGCAGCGCCTCGACGGCGGTGGCGCTGCCCACGGCACCCGCGCCGATGACGACCACGTGGCGGCGCGTGTCGCCGGCCGAGAAACTTCTTGCAACTGTCATGCCGCAGATCGTAGAGGGTGCGGTCCCATAATCGGCCGCCATGTCCGCCCCCTCTCATTCATCCCACCTTTCCCCTGGCGCCGGTTCCGGCTCCATCACCGACGTCGCCGGCATCGAGGTCGGCCACTTCTGCGACACCCGCCGCCCCACCGGCTGCACCGTGATCATGGCGCGCGACGGCGCCGTGGGCGGCGTGGACGTTCGCGGCGCGGCGCCCGGCACGCGCGAGACCGACCTGCTCGCGCCCGGCAACCTCGTGCAGCAGGTGCATGCCGTGATGCTCGCGGGCGGCAGCGCCTGGGGCCTGGCGGCGGCCGAAGGCGCGATGCGCTGGATGGAAGAGCGCGACATCGGCATGGACGTGCGCTTCGGCACCCTGCCCATCGTGCCGGCCGCCGTGCTGTTCGACCTGCCGATGGGCGACGCGCGCATCCGCCCCGACGCCGCCGCCGGCTATGCCGCCTGCCAGGCCGCGAGCACCGCGGCGCCCGCCGAAGGCAATGTGGGCGCGGGCGCCGGCGCGCTGGTGGGCAAGCTGTTCGGCGTGCACCGCGCGATGAAGGGCGGCATCGGCACCGCGTCAGTCACGGTCGGCGGTGTCACGGTGGGCGCGCTGATTGCCGTGAACTCGCTGGGCGACGTGATCGACCACAACACCGGCCAGCCCGTGGCCGGCGCGCGCACCGAAGACGGCAAGGCCCTGCTCGACACGCGCCGCGCGCTGCTGCGCGGCGAGCTGCCCAAGCCGCTGCTGGCGGGCACCAACACCACCATCGGCGTGATCGCCACCGACGCGGTGCTGACCAAGGTACAGGCCAACCGGCTCGCCACCGTGGCGCACGACGGCCTGGCGCGCGCCATCAACCCGGTGCACACCATGAGCGACGGCGACACGCTGTTCGCGCTGGCCACCGGCCGCGTGCCGCTCGAAGGCAACGCGCCCGGCATGACGGTGCTCAGCACCATGGCGGCCGAGGCGGTGGCCATTGCCACGCTGCGCGCGGTGCATGCGGCGCGCACGGTGACGGTGGGCGAGCTGCACATTCCCTGCGTGGGCGACCTCGAAGCGCCGCGAGGCTGAAAGCACACACCATGGCCATGCCCAAGACGCTCAAGCTGATCCTGCTGTCGATCCGGGACCTGATTGCCTCGGCCGGGCCGATCGTGTTCATCGTCATCGGCCTGCTGATCGCGGCCTACTGGTACCTGCAGCCGCAGCCGCCCAAGCACGTGACGCTGGCCACCGGCCCCACGGGCAGCGCCTACGCGCAGTTCGGCAAGCGCTATGCGGAAGCGCTCAAGCACACCGGCATCGAGGTCGAGCTGAAGGCCACCTCGGGCTCGACCGAGAACCTGCAGCTGCTGCGCAGCGGCGGCGCCGACGTGGGCTTCGTGCGCGGCGGCAGCGCCGACCCCAAGGCCGACGAAGAGGCCGGCCTCAACTCGCTGGGCAGCCTGTTCTACGAGCCGATCTGGCTGTTCTACCGCGCCGACACCGCGCAGAAGATCGACCGCAAGACCGGCACGCTGGGCTCGCTCACGCAGCTGCGCGGCCTGCGCGTGAACGTCGACCTGCAGGGCAGCGGACTGCCCGAGATCATGGATCGGCTGTTCAAGGCCAACAAGCTCGGGCCCGACGACCTGCTGCTGTCGAACCTCGAGCAGGGCGCGGCGGTGGGCGCGCTGGAGGCCGGGCTGCTCGACGTGATCGTGCTGTCGTCGGCGCCGCAGTCGCCGCAGGTGCAGCGCCTGCTGCGCTCGGACGACATCAAGCTGATGGACTTCGGCCAGGCCGATGCCTACTCGCGGCGCTTTCCGTTCCTGTCGGCCGTGACGCTGCCGCGCGGCGTGGTCGACCTGTCGAAAGACCTGCCGCCGCACGACGTGACGCTGCTCGCGGCCACCACCTCGCTGCTGTCGCGCGACGAGACCCACCCGGCCCTGCGCCAGCTGTTCGCGGAAACGGCGCAGTCGGTGCACAGCGGCGCGGGCTGGTTCAACCGGGCGCGCGACTTTCCGAACACGCGCACCAGCGAGCTGCCCGTGAGCCCCGAGGGCGACCGCGCCATCAACGGCACGCCGCCGGTGTGGAAGCGCTACATGCCGTTCTGGGCCAGCAACCTCATCGAGCGCATGTGGCTGGTGCTGGGCGGCCTGCTGGTGTTGATGCTGCCGCTGAGCCGCGTGGTGCCGCCGCTGTACCAGTTCCGCGTGCGCCGCCGCGTGTTCCGCTGGTATGCGCGGCTGCGCGACATCGAGACGAAGGTCGACGCCCGCACCGAGGTGAAGGAGAGCGAGCAGAAGGCCCTGCTCGACGACCTCGACCAGCTCGACCGCACGGTCAACAAGGTGGCGGTGCCGCTGTCGTACGCGGACGAGCTGTACGCGCTGCGCAACAACATCTATGCCGTGCGCAAGCGGGTGCTGGCGCGCAACGCGCCGGCGGGCAGCGAGCCGGCGAACGCAGCCAACGATGCGGCGTGACGGCGCGACGCCTGCCTTGCGTGCGCTGATCGATTTCGCCGAACCGCGAGCAAGGGATGCTGGTGTTGCGCAGCGGCTGAGGCTGGCTTTCGGTGCGCCTGCGCGCGTGCTGGCGGCACACACGGCGGCCGAGGTGAAGCCGGTGCTGGAGGCCGTGGAAGCGGCGTCGCGCGAAGGCCGCTGGTGCGTCGGCTACCTGCGCTACGAGGCCGCCGCGGCCTTCGACCCGGCGTTCACGGTGCACGCGGGCAACGATGGGCCCCTGGCCTGGTTCGGCGTGCACGACGAGGCGCTGCCATGGCCGCCAATGCCGGCC
This sequence comes from Variovorax sp. OK212, assembly GCF_900112425.1. GTDB lineage: Bacteria > Pseudomonadota > Gammaproteobacteria > Burkholderiales > Burkholderiaceae_C > Variovorax. The sequence continues at coordinate 496,545 of NZ_FOLP01000002.1, forward strand.
ACCGCATCGCGGCCCCCTGCGCCCGACTGGCAAGCCACGCTCTCGCGCGCCGACTTCGGCCGGCACGTGCAAGCCATTCACCGCGCGATCGCGAACGGCGAGCTCTACCAGCTCAACTACACCGCCGCGTTGCATGCGCGCTTCCAGGGCGATGCGCAGGCCCTGTTCCTGGCACTGCAGCAGGCGCAGCCCGACGGCTACACCGCCTTCATCGACACCGGCGGCGAGCAGGTGCTGTCGGTGTCGCCCGAGCTGTTCTTCGACTGGCAGGGCGAGCGCATCCTGACGCGGCCGATGAAGGGCACGGCGCCGCGCGGCGCGACACCGGCCGAAGACGAGGCGCAGGCGCAGCGGCTGCGCACGGTGCCGAAGGAGCGCGCGGAGAACGTGATGATCGTGGACCTGATCCGCAACGACCTCTCGCGCATCGCCCAGCCCTTCTCGGTGCGCGTGCCGCACCTGTTCCACACCGAGGCGCTGCCGACCGTGTGGCAGATGACCTCGGATGTCGAGGCCCTGGTGCGCGGCGACACCACGCTGGCCGATGTGTTCGCGGCGCTGTTTCCCTGCGGCTCGATCACCGGCGCGCCGAAGGTCGGCGCGATGCGCATGATCCGCGAGCTGGAGCCCGAGGCGCGCGGCGTGTACTGCGGCGCGGTGGGCATGGTGCGGCCCGGCGGGCATGCGACCTTCAACGTGCCGATTCGCACGGTGACGCTGCGCGGCGGCGAAGCGCGCTGCGGCATCGGCAGCGGCATCACGGCCGATGCGCAGGCCGATGCCGAGTGGGACGAATGGCGGCACAAGCGGGCCTTTCTGGGCCAAGCAACGCGGCCCGCGGAACCCGCGTTCGACCTGCTCGAAACGCTGGCGCTGGTGGACGGTGAATTGCGCGATGCACCTGCGCACCTCGCGCGCATGGCGAGCGCGGCGGCGCATTTCGGCCGCATGTGGAACGAAGCGCCTGTCGTCGCGTGCCTCGACCGGTTGAAGGAACAGCACGCCACCGGCATGTGGCGCGTTCGCCTGTTGCTCGACGTGCACGGCGAGCCCCGTGCCGAAGCCTTCACGATGGAACCACCGCCCGCGCGCGTGAAGCTCCAATTGGCCTCCCACGCATTCGATGAAGCCCACAGCGACTTCACCCGCTTCAAGACCACGCGACGCGCCCACTACGACGCCTTCGCGCCCATCGAGCCGGGCGTGTTCGACACGCTGCTGTGGAACCCCCGCGGCGAGCTCACCGAATGCACGCGCGGCAACATCGCGCTGCGGCTCGACGGCCGCTGGGTCACGCCGCCGTTGCGCTGCGGCCTGCTCGGCGGCATCGGCCGCGCCAGACGCCTGCACAGCGGCGAGCTTGCAGAAGCCGTCGTGCGGGTGGACGATCTGCCCCGCGTGCAGGCCCTGGCCTTCGTGAACAGCCTGCGCGGCTGGATCGATGCCGACCTGCACCTGCCTTCCAAATAGTTCGACAAAGCGCTTGACTTGGAGCGCGCTCTAATTTCGAGAATCAACGCCATGGAAACCAGCCTGACCATCGCGGAAGTCGCCGAGCGCACGGGCCTCACGGCCTACACGCTGCGCTACTACGAGCGCATCGGGCTGATCGCCGCGGTGCCGCGTGCACCGGGCGGTCAGCGCCGCTATGCGGGCGCCGACATGGAATGGCTGGCTTTCCTGTTGCGCCTGCGCGAGACCGGCATGCCCATCCAGGGCATGCAGGCCTTCGCCAGGCTTCGAAGCCAGGGGGACGCCAGCGTCGGCGAACGGCGCGAGATGCTCGAGCAGCATCTCGCCGATGTTCAGGCCCGGGTGGCGGCGCTGCAGCAATCGATGCAGGCGCTGTCGCTCAAGATCGATCACTACCGCAAGGTCGAGAAGACGAAACGGCGTCCTCCTTTGTCGGGCACAGCCCCGGAAGGAAAGACAAGCGATGACGAACACACAGAACCCCGGCCACACGGCCAACGAGCGCTACGCGCGCGGACTGGCCAAGCTGCAGGAAATCGACGGTGAAGGCGGCGTCAAGGTCGTCGAGAGCCTGGCCGACATCGCGCCCGACTTCGCGCGCCTGCTGATCGAGTTTCCGTTCGGCGACGTCTACTCGCGCCCGGGCCTGGACCTGCGCTCGCGCGAGATCGCGGTGGTGGCCGCGCTCACGGCCATGGGCAATGCGGCGCCGCAGTTGAAGGTGCACATCCAGGGCGCGCTGAACGTCGGCGTGACGCGCACCGAGGTGATCGAGATCGTCATGCAGATGGCGGTGTACGCGGGCTTTCCGGCGGCGCTCAACGGCATTGCCGCGGCCCGCGAGGTGTTTGCGGCGGACGATGAAAAAAGCGCGCGGCCCCTTGCGGAACCGCGCGCTCTTGCCGAAGCCGCCGAAGCGGCTTGAAGCTTTACTTCAGGGCCTTGTAGCGCATGCGCTTGGGCTTGGCGCCTTCTTCGCCCAGGCGCTTCTTCTTGTCGGCTTCGTACTCCTGGTAGTTGCCGTCGAAGAAGGTCCACTGGCTGTCGCCTTCGGCGGCCAGGATGTGCGTGGCGATACGGTCGAGGAACCAGCGGTCATGGCTGATCACCATGACCGTGCCGGCGAACTCGAGCAGCGCGTCTTCCAGTGCGCGCAAGGTTTCCACGTCCAGGTCGTTCGACGGTTCATCGAGCATCAGCACGTTGCCGCCGGCGATCAGGGTCTTGGCCAGGTGCAGACGGCCGCGCTCGCCGCCCGACAGCGTGCCGACCTTCTTCTGCTGGTCCGCACCGTTGAAGTTGAAGCGGCCCGCGTACGCACGGCTGGCCATCTGGAACTTGCCGACGTTGATGATGTCCAGTCCGTTCGAGATGTCTTCCCACACGGTCTTCTGGTTGGCGAGCTCGTCGCGGTGCTGGTCGACGAAAGCCGCCTTGACGGTCGAGCCGATGACCACGCTGCCGGCGTCCGGCTGTTCCTTGCCCGCGAGCAGCTTGAACAGCGTCGACTTGCCGGCGCCGTTCGGGCCGATGATGCCGACGATCGCGCCCGGCGGCACCGTGAAGCTCAGGTTGTCGATCAGCATGCGGTCGCCGAAGGACTTGCTCACGCCGTGGAACTCGAACACCTGCTGGCCCAGCCGCTCGGCCACGGGAATGAAGATTTCCTGCGTTTCGTTGCGCTTCTGGTATTCCATGTCGCTCAGCTCTTCGAAGCGGGCCAGGCGCGACTTGCTCTTCGCCTGGCGAGCCTTCGGGTTCTGGCGCGACCACTCGAGTTCCTTCTTCAGGGCCTTGGCATGGGCTTCTTCGCTCTTCTGCTCCTGCGCCAGGCGTTCGCCCTTCTGCTCGAGCCAGGTGCTGTAGTTGCCCTTCCATGGAATGCCGCGACCGCGGTCCATTTCCAGGATCCACTCGGCGGCGTTGTCCAGGAAGTAGCGATCGTGGGTGATGGCCACCACGGTGCCCGTGAAGCGCTGCAGGAACACTTCGAGCCATTCGACCGATTCGGCGTCCAAGTGGTTGGTCGGCTCGTCGAGCAGCAGCATGTCGGGCTTGGACAGCAGCAGGCGGCACAGGGCCACGCGCCGCTTCTCGCCGCCCGACAGCAGGCCGATCTTCGCGTCCCATGGCGGCAGGCGCAGCGCATCGGCGGCGATTTCGAGCTGGTGCTCGGAATCGGTGCCGGCGGTGGCGATGACGGCTTCGAGCTGGGCCTGCTCGGCGGCCAGCGCGTCGAAGTCGGCGTCTTCGGCGCCGTAGGCGATGTAGACCTCTTCAAGACGCGCCTTGGCCGCAAACACCGCGCCCATGGACTCTTCGACCGATTCGCGAACCGTGTGCTCGTTGTTGAGCTTGGGCTCCTGCTCGAGGTAGCCGATGGTCATGCCCGGCATGGGCAGCGCCTCGCCCTCGAACTCCTTGTCCACGCCGGCCATGATCTTCAGCAGGGTGGACTTGCCCGAGCCGTTGAGGCCGAGCACGCCAATCTTGGCGCCGGGGAAAAACGAAAGCGAAATGTCCTTCAAGAGCTGCCGCTTGGGCGGCACGGTCTTGCTGACACGGTTCATCGAATAGACGTATTGAGCCATGTGTGGAAAGTTACCTTGGGTACGGAGATCGGGGAAAAGCGCGGTCGCCAGAAAGAGGCTTTCGGGCGCGGCAAACCACCGATTATCGACTCATGCGACAATAGCGACCGTTGCCGGGTCCAGTTGCCCGCAGCACCGGCTCTCTGCCGGGGACGAAGAAAGGTCCGATTCACCCTGTTGCAAGGGCGGACTTTCCGGCTCCCACCCCTGACCTTCATCTGCCTTGACTGGCTCGGCGTCGCCAAAGACGCCTGGCGGGCCGATGCCACTGCGCCGTGTATGGCGCTTATTGTTTCCAATGAATTTTGATGAACTGAAGCTGGCTCCCGCCATCTTGAAGGCTGTGCACGAGCACGGCTACGACTCCCCCACCCCCATCCAGGCGCAAGCCATCCCCGCGGTGCTCGAAGGTCATGACCTGCTGGGCGGCGCACAGACCGGCACCGGCAAGACGGCCGCCTTCACGCTGCCGATGCTGCACAAGCTCACCATGAGCCGCAGCGCCACCAACAAGTTCGGCGGCGTCGGCATCCGCGCCCTCGTGCTGACCCCCACGCGCGAACTCGCCGCGCAGGTCGAGGAATCGGTTCGCACGTACGGCAAGTACCTGCAGCTCGACTCGACCGTGATCTTCGGCGGTGTCGGCATGAACCCGCAGATCAGCAAGCTCAAGAAGGGTGTCGACATCCTCGTGGCCACCCCCGGACGCCTGCTCGACCTGCAACAGCAAGGCATGCTGGACCTGAGCCAGGTGCAGATGCTGATCCTGGACGAAGCCGACCGCATGCTGGACATGGGCTTCATTCACGACGTGAAGAAGATCCTGGCCCTGGTGCCCAAGGAAAAGCAGAGCCTGCTGTTCTCGGCCACCTTCAGCGACGAAATCCGCGACCTCGCCGCCACGCTGCTGAAGAACCCGCAAAGCATCCAGGTCACGCCGCGCAACACCACCGTGCAGCGCATCACCCAGGTGATCCACCCCGTGGGCCGCGGCAAGAAGAAGGCGCTGCTCGCGCACATCATCAACGAGAACAAGTGGAGCCAGGTGCTCGTGTTCACGCGCACCAAGTTCGGCGCCAACAGCGTGGCCGAGTTCCTCACCAAGAACGGCATCGAAGCCATGGCGCTGCACGGCAACAAGAGCCAGAGCGCCCGCACGCAGGCGCTGGCCGGCTTCAAGAGCGGCGACATCCGCGCGCTGGTGGCCACCGACATCGCCGCGCGCGGCATCGACATCGACGAGCTGCCGCACGTCGTGAACTACGAGATCCCGAACGTCAGCGAAGACTACGTCCACCGCATCGGCCGCACCGGCCGTGCCGGTTCGAGCGGCGAGGCCGTGAGCTTCGTGTGCCTGGACGAAGAAGGCTTCATGCAGGAAATCGAACGCTTCACCAAGCAGACGATTCCCGTGCAGATCGTCGAGGGCTTCGGTCCTGAAGACGGCGAACGCGCCGAGCCGATCGCCATGGGTCGCCAGACGATCTGGGGCGGCGCCGGCCGTCCGCCGAGCCGCGACGTGATGCAGGCGGCCGCCAAGGCCGCCCGCACCGAGATGCTGTCGCGCATCCGCGAGAACAAGGCCGGCCAGGGTGGCGGCAACGGCGGTGGTGGTGGTGGCGGCGGTGGCGGTCAACGCCGCGGCGGCGGCCAGGGCCAGGGCGGCGGTCAAGGCCGCAGCGCCAACGGTGGCGGCCAGGGCCAGGGTCAAGGCCCGCGCGGTCCGGGCGCCCGCGCCCCGCAAGGCCGCGGTCCGCAAGGTCCGGCACGCACGCCGCACCATGCACCGCACCAGCAACAGGCCCACCAGCCGCACGATGAGCGCCAACCGCGCCATCACGGCAACAGCCACAGCCCGACACAGGCCAACCAGGTCGCACACCTGCGCGCCGAAGCGGTCGCGGGCGGCGCAGCAGGCCAGCCGGATCCGTTGCGCACGAGCGTCGACCACATGGGTGGCGGACGCGGTCGCGGCCGCCCGGGTGGCGGCGGCGGTGGTGGCGGCTACGGCGGCAACCGTTCGGGCGGCGGTGGCCGTTCGGGTGGTGGCGGCGGCTACGGCGGCGGTGGTGGCGGTGGTGGCGGTGGCCGCTCGGGCGGCGGTGGTGGTGGCCGTTCGTTCGGTCGCTGACACCCACGGCAGGCTCACACCTGCTTGAAAGACAAAAGGGCACCTCGGTGCCCTTTTTCGTTGGCAGCTGTTGCCGCTGCCCTTGCCAGGCCGCCGCCAACCCTGCGGCACGCCTCGAGGAATCGCAAACGAAAGATCGCCACTCCCGCCCGGCGCGGCAAGACACAATTGTCAAGCCATGCAATACATCCCACCCAACTACGCGACCCTCTTCGTAGCCACCTGCAACCTCCTGAACCTCGCGAACCCCAACCGCGTGTACTACGAGAACCAGGACGCCTACACCGAGCGCGAGTACGAACGAAAGATCGACTGGACCGGCGAGCGCTTCCACGCGCTCAACGCCGACGTGCTGGCGGTGCAGGAGGTGTGGGACGAGGCAGCGCTCAAGGACGCCATTGCGCGCAGCGGGCTGCGCTACGACTTCGTCTCGGTGCCGGGCGCCGAGAACAAGCCGCTGCCCGGCAGCCCGCCGAGCACGCCAAACAGGCCCGGCGCGCAAGGCACGCCGCGCGTGGGCATCGCCACGCGACTGAAGGTGGACGACGTGCGCTCCTTCGCCGAATTTCCGCCGGCCTTCGGCGTCGACGTGCCCGGACTGGGCCCGCACACGCGCTTCGAACGGCCGCCGATGCTGGTCACCGTGCGCATGAAGCACGGCCAGCCGGTGCACGTGCTCACGGCGCACCTGAAGTCCAAGCGGCCGAAGTTCCTGCAGGACGCGCAGGGCAACCACCTGGAAGACCGCGACGACCGCAAGGTGGGCGTGATGGCGTCGCTGCGTTCGCTGCTCATGCGCGGCGCCGAGGCCGCCGCCCTGCGCTGCATCGTGATCGACCTGCTGCAGGGCACCAACGTGCCGCTGGTGGTGATGGGCGACTTCAACGACAACCCGCACAGCGTGACCACGCAGCTCGTGGCGGCCACCTCCGAGGTGGCCTACGACAAGGCCGCGCGCGACGTGGCGCTGTTCAACGCCTACGAGATGCAGGGCGAGTCGGCGCTCAAGAAGGACGTGGCGTACTCGCACATCCACCAGGGCTTTCCGGACGTGCTCGACCAGATCCTGGTGAGCGAGGAATTCGTCGCCGGCAGCCGCCACAGCCTGGGCGACGTGCGGCGCGTCGACTACTTCAACGACCACCTGCACGAAGGGCGCGACCGCTCGCGCTCCGACCACGGCTTCGTGCGCGCGCTGCTGCGGCTGCGCACGGACTGAGGCTCTGCATTTCTTCCTCCCCTTCCGGGCGAGGATTGGGGTGGGGGCACGCGGCCGTCGATGAGACGCAGCGACATTGCAAGCGCCGTCAGCCCCCATCCCAACCTTCCCCCGTGAGGGGAAGGCGCAAGACAAGGCCGCGCGCCGTGCCCTGTGCCCGGCCCGCTTCAGCGGCCCATGCGCTTGCCGGTCTGCCGGTCGAACAGGTGCACGCTCTCGGCCTCGATGGCCAGCCGCACGGTCTCGTCGGGCCGTGCATCGACGCGGCCGTGCACCGCCAGCACCAGCTTGGCCTCGCCCACCTGCACCAGCAGTTCGGTCTCCGCGCCCGTGGGCTCGACCACGATCACCTTGGCGTCCACGCCGTTCGAGCCGCCGCCGAGCGTCATGTCGCCGGGGCGAATGCCGTAGTGCACCGGCTGGCCGTCGGGCGCCGAAGTGGCCACCGGCACGGGCCAGCGCGCACCCTGCGATTCGACCCAGCACTCGCCGCCCGCGCGCCGCACGGTGCCTTCGATCACGTTCATCGACGGCGAGCCGATGAACTGCGCCACGAACAGGTTGTCGGGGCGGTCGTACAGGTCCAGCGGCGTGCCGATCTGCTCGACGATGCCGTCGTGCATCACGACGATGCGGTCGGCCATGGTCATGGCCTCGATCTGGTCGTGCGTCACGTACACGGTGGTGGTCTTCAGGCGCTGGTGCAGCGCCTTGATCTCGGCGCGCATGGCCACGCGCAGCTTGGCGTCGAGGTTGGACAGCGGCTCGTCGAACAGGAACACCTTCGGGTCGCGCACGATGGCGCGGCCCATGGCCACGCGCTGGCGCTGGCCGCCCGAGAGTTCGCGCGGGTAGCGGCCCAGCAGCGGGTCGAGGTTCAGGATCTTCGCGGCGCGCGACACGCGCTCGTCGGTCACCGACTTCTCGGCGTTGCGCAGGCGCAGGCTGAAGCCCATGTTCTCGCCCACCGTCATGTGCGGGTAGAGCGCGTAGCTCTGGAACACCATGGCGATGTCGCGGTCCTTCGACTCGAGGTCGTTGACCACGCGGCCGTCGATGACGATCTCGCCACCGCTGATGTCCTCCAGGCCGGCCAGCATGCGCAGCAGCGTCGACTTGCCGCAGCCCGACGGGCCGACCAGCACGACGAATTCGCCGTCGGTGATGTCGAAGCCCAGGCCCTTGATGATCTGGACCTTGCCGAAGGATTTCTGGATATTGCGAAAGGAGACGGAAGCCATTTTTTAATCCTGTTTTCGCTCAGCTCTTCACGGCACCGGCCGTGAGGCCGCCGACCATGTAGCGTTTGAAGGCGTAATAGATCGCCGCCGGAGGCAACGCGTAGATCAGGCCGGTGGCCATCAGCAACTCCCATGGCGAATCGTCGGCCGACAGGAAGTTGCCGAGCGCCACCGCCAGCGTCACGCTCCTGTCGTTCGACAGCAGCAGGAAGGCATAGAGGTACTCGTTCCACGCCAGCAGCAGCGAGTAGGTGCCCACGGCCACCAGAGAAGGCACCATCAGCGGCAGGTACACGAGGCGAAACAGCTGCAACGGCGAGGCGCCGTCCATGCGCGCGGCTTCGTCGAGCTCGTAGGGCAGCTTGTCGGAGGCCTGCTTCAGCACCCAGATGCAGTACGGCGAGGCGATGGTCACCATCGCCAATATCAGCGCCCACTGGCTGTTGAGCAGCCCGTAGTTGCCCATCGTCTTGTACATGGGCACGGCCAGGAAGGCGGCCGGAATGAAGTACGTGAACAGCGCCAGGTTCATCACCGTGCGCCCGCCGCGCACGCGCAGCCGGCTGATGGCGAACGCCGCGGTGGTGGCCACGAACAGCGTCAGCACACCGACCGACAGCGCAATGACCAGCGAGTTGCCCAGCTGCACCCAGAAGTGGCTCAGGTAGAAATGCTTCTGGTAGAAGACCGTCGCGAAGTTGTTCAGCGTCGGGTGCGTGGGCCACAGGTGGCCGCTGGTGGCGGAGTCCTTGCTCGAGAACGCGAACAGCGCCATGTGATAGACCGGAATCAGCGTCCACAGCAGCACCGGGATGCCGATGAGCAGCAGCTTGGCCTCGGTCAGCACGGCCTTGGGGGTCCAGCGCGTCATATCGCCCTCCGACGAGCCGCCTCCAGGGAGGCGAGCGCCCCCTGGGGAGGCAGTGAATACACGAAGTGATGAACGTGGGGGCTCATTTCGACAGCCTCTTCATCATGAAGTACACGAGCGGCAGCACGAGCGGCATGGCCACCACGATGGATGCCATCGACAGGTCGACCTGGTCGAGGCGCAGGTAGCGGATGCCCAGCGTGGCGAGCACGTGCGTCAGGTCGGCGGGTCCGCCGCCGGTGAGCAGGTACACGCTGTTGAAGTCGCCCAGCGTCCAGATCATCGACAGAATGAGCGAGGTGACGTACAGCGTCTTCAGTGCCGGCCAGCTCACGAAGCGGAACTTCTGCCACGAGGTGGCGCCGTCGACCGAGGCGGCCTCGTACTGCTCGCCCGGAATGGCCAGCCGCCCCGCCACCAGGATCAGCGTCCAGAACGGCAGCGACTTCCACACGTGCACCAGCATCGCGAAGCCCAGCGCGAGGGTCGGGTCGTTGAGCCAATTGGGACCATCGGCGCCGGTCAGGCGGAAGATGGTGGTGTTGATCACGCCCCACTCCGGGTTCAGCATGAAGCGGAACGACAGGATGGTCGGGATCGAAGGCATCGCCCACGGCAGGATGAAGATCGCCGAGATGATCTTGATCCACCAGCGCGAGGTCACGAAGAAGCCCGAGAGCACGAGGGCCACGAGCATCTTGATGTTGATCGCCACGACCAGGAACACGGCCGTGTTGATCACGGAGCGGAAGAAGATCGGGTCTTCGACCAGCTTCACGTAGCTTTGCGGATGGCGGGCGAGCCAGAGCCCGTAGCCCACCGGGTACAGGACGAACACCACGAACACCAGCAGGTAGGGCACGACCATCACCGCGCCCCAGAACTGCCAGCGCGCGTGGCGCGCACCCAGGTTGGCGACAGGTGCCGCGGTGGTCGCGGCGGCGTCGGAGACGGTCACGGTCGAGCTCATGGCGTCGGCTGCTGTGCGTTCGTGGGGCTCGCCGCGCTTACTGCGCCGCCACCGTCTTGATGCGCGCGATCATCTCGTCCACGGCCTTGTCCACCGGCACCTTGTCGGTCACGACGCGGCTCATGGCCTTGGCCCAGACGTTCTCGTTGTTGATCACGGTGAAGCGGTAGTTCTTGGTGAACTCGAAGGTCACGGTGCCGGCGGCGTACTGGTTGAACACCGACTTGCGGTGCGAGTCGGCCTGCCAGAACGGGCTGGCCTGTCCGGCCTTGGTGACCGGGAACCAGCGGCCCAGCGAACCCTCGACGTACGGCGTGAGGTTTTCCTCCTGCAGCAGGAAGGACACGAACTCCTTGGCGCGCGCCTTGTTCTTGCCGTCCTTGAACACCACGCCGGTCTTCACGGCCGTGCGGTAGACCATCTTGCCGCCGTCGGGCTTGCTCGGGAAACCGGCCGTGCGGATGCGCTCGGTGTAGTTCTTGCGCGCTTCTTCACGCTGCTCGGCGGTGAGCGTTGCGTTGTTCGAGTCGTCGAGCCACTTGGCCGGCAGCGAGATGGTCGCGTTGTGCGTCATCACGGTCGTCTTGTTGTGGAAGGCGACGTTGTTGTCCGGGTCCTTCCAGCTGGTGGACGAAGGCGGCGTGCAGCCCGTGAGGTAGGGCTTGGTGTAGTCGGTCATGGCGGCGATCAGGCCGGTGCGCACCTTCGGGTCGTCGACCAGCAGCTTGCCGTTGTCGTCGACCAGCTTGACGTTGTACGCGTCCATGAACGTCAGGAACGAATAGAAGGCGTCGCTCGAGTCCACGCCCATGGGCATGCCGATGCCGAAGGTGCGCTTGCCGCTCTTCTGGCGGCTCGCGGGTTGCACCTTCTCGCACCAGAAGGGCCAGTACTCTTTCCACGTGGTGGGGATGTCCGACTCCTTGAAGCCGGCCTCGGCGAGCATGTCGATCCAGTACTCGATGTGCATCGTCTGCTGCTTGATCGGGAAGGCGTAGTAGGCCTTCTTCTTCGTCTGGTCGTTGTAGAGGAAGGTGGTCTCGATCGTGTTGGTCGCGAAGCGGTCCTTCATGGGCGTGAGCACGCTGCCGATGTCCTCGAGCTTGCCGTCGAAGGCCCACTTGCCGGTGACCTGGAAGTCGTACACGTCGGCGTAGGCCACGTCGGGCGGGCTGCCCGAGTCGAGCGCGGACACGGTCTTGGGGATCATGTCCTGCACCGGGTACTGCGACAGCTCGACCTTCACGTCCTTGTGCTTTTCCTCGAACTTCTTGATGGCGGCGAACAGCGCGTCGTCCTCCGCCTTGTAGAAGCCCTTGACCCACCAGACGGTGAGCTTTTCCTGCGCGAAGGCGTTGCCTGACGCGATCAGGCCCAGCGCGACCAGGGTCGGCGCAATGAGCGATTTGGCGAGTTTCATGGTTTTGTCTCCTTCTCTTCTTGGGTGGAATTTGCTCGGGGCGCGAGCGTAGGGTGAAAGAACCGGATGCGAACTGCGGACAAACGCGTAGACGGCCTGGGCGACGCCGCCGCGCCTAGCTGGCCTTGAGCCTTGGCGGCGGCCTGCTCAGGCGTGGCAGGCGGCGCCTGGAACCGAGCACGTCCTCGATGTCCTGGCGCGCGCCGTCGATGAGCCGGATGATCGCGAGCTCGGCCTTCGACGGGTCGTGCGCAATCACCGCGTCGAGCACCGCGCGGTGCAGCGGCAGCGAGAGCGCGGGGCCGTCGGGCTTGGTGGTGGAAATCTCGAAGCTGGTGCGCAGCAGCGCGTTGAGCACCTTGCTCATCTGCGAAATCATGCGGTTGCCCGCCGCGCTCAACAGGCCGTTGTGAAAGCGCAGGTCGAAGGTGACGTAGTCGCCGCCGTTCTCCACGGCCTCCTTCATGCCGGCGAAGGCACTTTCGATTTCGTCGATGTCCTTCTGGGTGGCGCGCTCCGCCGCGAGCCGCACCGCCGCAGGCTCGACCACGCGGCGCAGGTCCTGCAGGTCGCGCAGGAACTCGGGCGTGAGGCCGGCGCGTGCCTGCCAGGTGATGACGTCGGGGTCGAACCAGTTCCACTTGTCCTTGGGCAGCACGCGCGTGCCGACCTTCGGCCCGGTGACGATCAGGCCCTTGGCCACCAGGGACTTGATGGCCTCGCGCACCACCGTGCGGCTCACGCCGAGTTCCTCGCCGAGGATGGGCTCCGCGGGGATCGACGCACCGATCGCATAGCGCCCCGCCACCACGGCTTCACCGAGCAGCTCGAGCGTGCGACCGTGGATGTTCTTGATCATGTGAGATGTGATTTCTGGTATCGCGACGCTCGAAAACACTAAGGCTCCGGCGTGTTGATCGCGCTTATCATATGATGATTGAAATCGATTTTCCGGCAGGACAAACCCTGAGGTTTGGGCCCTTAAAAGCAACAATTCGGAGACATACCCATGAGCATTCCTCCCAAGAAAAAACCCGGTGAACTGCGCAGCCAGCAATGGTTCGGACGCCACGACCGAGACGGCTTCATCTACCGCAGCTGGATGAAAGGCAAGGGCGTGCCGCACGACCAGTTCGACGGTCGCCCGGTCATCGGCATCTGCAACACCTTCAGCGAACTGACGCCCTGCAACTCGCACTTCCGCACGCTCGCGGAGCAGGTGAAGATCGGCGTGTACGAAGCGGGCGGCTTCCCGCTCGAGTTCCCGGTGATGTCGCTCGGCGAGACGCTGCTGCGCCCCACCGCCATGCTGTACCGCAACCTCGCGAGCATGGACGTCGAGGAGAGCATTCGCGGCAACCCGCTGGACGGCGTGGTGCTGCTCATGGGCTGCGACAAGACCACCCCCGCACTGATGATGGGCGCGGCCAGCGTCGACCTGCCGACCATCGGCGTGTCGGGCGGCCCGATGCTCTCGGGCAAGTGGCGCGGACAGGAGCTGGGCTCGGGCACCGGCGTGTGGCAGATGAGCGAGCAGGTGCGCGCCGGCACGCTGAAGCTGCAGGACTTCTTCGAGGCCGAGAGCTGCATGCACCGCAGCCACGGCCACTGCATGACGATGGGCACCGCGAGCACCATGGCCAGCATGGTCGAGTCGCTGGGCATCGGCCTGCCGGGCAATGCGGCCTACCCCGCCGTCGACGGCCGCCGCAACGTGCTGGCGCGCCAGGCGGGCCGGCGCATCGTCGGCATGGTGCACGAGGACATGAACATGTCGAAGATCCTCACGCGCCAGGCCATCGAGAACGCGATCAAGGTCAACGCGGCCATCGGCGGCTCGACCAACTTCGTGATCCACCTGCTGGCCATCGCGGGCCGCATGGGCGTGGACCTCACGCTCGACGACTTCGACCGCCTGGCCGCCGAGCTGCCCTGCCTGGTCAACCTGCAACCCTCGGGCCAGTACCTGATGGAAGACTTCTGCTATGCGGGCGGCCTGCCGGTGGTGATCAAGGAGATCGCCGAGCACCTGCACAAGGACATCCTCACGGTCACCGGCCAGAGTGTCTGGGAGAACGTGAAGGACGCCGAGAACTATGGCCCGCAGGTCATCCGCACGCTGGCCGAGCCCTTCAAGGAGAAGGCCGGCATCTGCGTGCTGCGCGGCAACCTCGCGCCCAACGGCGCCATCATCAAGCCCAGCGCGGCCACGCCCGAGCTGCTGGTGCACAAGGGCCGCGCGGTGGTGTTCGAGAGCGCCGAAGACCTGCACAAGCGCATCGACGACGAGAACCTCGACATCGACGAGCACTGCATCATGGTGCTGAAGAACTGCGGCCCCAAGGGCTACCCCGGCATGGCCGAGGCCGGCAACATGCCGCTGCCGCCGAAGGTGCTGCGCAAGGGCATCACGGACATGGTGCGCATCAGCGACGCGCGCATGAGCGGCACCGCCTACGGCACCGTGGTGCTGCACACCGCGCCCGAGGCCGCGGCCGGCGGCCCGCTGGCCCTGGTGCAGGACGGCGACATCGTCGAGCTCGACGTGCCCAACCGCAAGCTGCACCTGCATGTGAGCGACGAGGAACTGGCCAAGCGCCGCGAGAAGTGGGTCGCGCCGCCGGCCCCGCTCGACTCGGGTTACTGGAAGCTGTACGTCGACACGGTGCTGCAGGCGGACCAGGGGGCCGACCTGGCCTTCCTGCGCGGCCGCCGCGGGGCATTCGTGCCGCGCGACAATCACTGAGATGACGACAAGACTGGTAGCCATCGACTGGGGCACGAGTTCACTGCGCGGCGCGCTGCTGGACGCTGACGGCAAGGTGCTGGAAGAGCGCAGCGATGCGCGCGGCATCCTCACGGTGCCCGAAGGCGGCTTTCCCGCCGTCTTCGACACGCTGTTCGGCGACTGGATGCGCCTGCAGGGCGCACGCTGCCTGATCTCCGGCATGGCCGGCAGCAAGCAGGGCTGGGTCGAGGCGCCGTACTGCGCCTGCCCCGCGGGCCGCGTGGAAGTGGGCCGCAGGATCATCGACATCGACGCCATTCCCGGCGCGCGCATCGCGATCGTGCCGGGCCTGAGCGACGAGCACGACGGCGTGCCCGACGTGATGCGCGGCGAAGAGGTTCAGATCTTCGGCGCCATGTCGATCACCGGCATGGACGACGGCGTTTTCGTGCTGCCCGGCACGCACAACAAGTGGGTCACGGTGAAGAAGGGCCGCGTCGCGGGCTTTCGCACCTACATGACGGGCGAGTTCTATGCGCTGCTGAGCCAGCACTCGATCCTGGCGCGCACGCTGGACGCGGCCGCGCCGCTGGACGAAGCCGCCTTCCTCGAAGGCGTGACGCGCTCCGAGAACGGCCACGGCCTGCTGCACAACGCCTTCGGCACGCGCACGCTGGCGCTGTTCGAGCGCATGCCGAAGGAAGAGCTCGCGAGCTATCTTTCGGGCCTGCTCATCGGCGACGAGCTGCGCATGCAGTCGCTGCAGGCCGTCGGCGAGGTGGTGCTGATCGGCTCGTCCGCCCTCACCCAGCGCTACACGCTCGCCCTGCGCGCCACCGGCGTCGCCACGCGCACGCTGGGCGCCGAAGCCACCTGGGCCGGACTGCACGCGCTGTCGGGCTTTCTCGACACCGACAGACGCGCAAGCCCAACCTAAATCCCGCACCAGCCCCGTATCAGCCCCGCATGACCACACCCCTCGAAAAATTCAGCGCAGCGATGCGCGAGCTGCCCCTGGTGGCCATCCTGCGCGGCCTCGCGCCCGCCGAAGCCGCCGACGTGGGCGACGCCATCGTCGAGCCCGGCTTCCGCCTGCTCGAAGTGCCGCTCAACTCGCCACAGCCGCTGGAGAGCATCGCGCTGATGCGCCAGCGCTTTCCGCAGGCGCTGGTCGGCGCGGGCACGGTGCTCGGCGCGCAGCAGGTGCGCGACGTGCATGCCGCTGGCGGCGAACTCATCGTCTCGCCCAACTACAACGCCGAAGTGGTCGCCGAAGCCGCGCGGCTCGGCCTGGTCTGCCTGCCGGGCGTCATGACGCCCACCGAGGCCTTCGGCGCGCTCGCGTCGGGCGCCACCGGGCTCAAGCTGTTCCCCGCCGAGCTGGCCTCGCCCGCCGTGGTGAAGGCGCTGCTGGCGGTGCTGCCCGCCGGCACGCCGGTGATGCCCGTGGGTGGCATCACGCCGATGAACATGGCCGAATGGCGCGCGGCGGGTGCCGCGGGCTTCGGCATCGGCTCCGCCCTCTACAAGCCCGGCAAGACGGCCGGCGCGGTGCGCGAAGACGCGAAGAAATTCATCTCGGCCTGGACCGGCACGACGCTGGCCTGAGCCCGCAAGAACAACGGAGAACCCCACGATGTCCGCCGATTCCGAATACGCCAGCCCGGCCGTGCGCAAGCTGCGCGAAGACCTTGCGCTCGCACTGCGCGCGGCCGCCCACCACGGGCTGTCCGAAGGTGTGTGCAACCATTTCAGCGTGATGCTGCCGGGCGCGCAGGACCGCTACCTCATCAACCCGCGCGGGCTGCACTGGAGCGAGATCGGCCCCGACGACATCGTGCTGATCGACGTGCACGGCGAGGTGCTGGCCGGGCGCCACCGCGTCGAGCCGACCGCGCTGTTCATCCACGGCGCGGTGCACCGGCTCACGGGCCACGCCGTCGTGCTGCACTGCCACATGCCCTACGCCACGGCGCTCACGCTCACGGTCGACCGTGCGCTCGACCCGAGCGCGAGCCAGAACGCGATGCGCTACATGAACCGCATCGCCATCGACGCCGAATACAACGGCCTGGCGCTGGACGACGCCGAGGGCGAGCGCATTGCCCGCGCCATGACCGGCAAGGACGTGGCCTTCCTCGCGAACCACGGCGTGATCGTGGCGGGCGGCACCATCGCGCATGCCTACGACGACCTCTACTACCTGGAGCGCGCGTGCCTGCACCAGGTGATCGCGCAGTCGACCGGGCGCCCGCTGGTGCCGGTCGACGCCAAGCTGGCCGCGCATGTGGCGGCGCAGATCCAGGGCGAGCGCGAGCAGTCCGACCTGTTCTTCGAAGCCCTGCGCCGCATGCTGCCGCCGCCACGCGGCTGAGCCAACGGCCTACAACCAATGGCGCGCCCCGCCAGGCGCGCCGCGGGCGCCGCAGCCTTTAGGATCCGGGCATGCCCGCGCACGGGCTTACAGCTCTTCATCCGATTTCGCTCCAGCCTTACAAAGGCTTCACACAAGGGCGCGAGGATGAGGCTTCCAACCAATACCGGGGGATCAAGTGAAAAAGCTTACTTTTGCATTCGGCGCCGCGGCCCTGCTTTCGCTGGCCGCACTGAGCGCACCAGCCCAGGCCCAGACGGGCGGCTCGTTCATCCAGGCACAGGTGTACGTGGTACCGCCTCCGCCGCCGCGCCGCTACTACGCGCCGCCGCCGCCGCGCTACTACGGTCCGCCGCGCAACTACCACGGCGACCGCTACTACCGCGACCGCCGCTGGGACGACGGCCGCCGCCATGGCCGCCGCGACAACGACGGCGACGGCGTGCCCAACCGCTACGACCGCCGGCCGAACAATCCGTACCGCTATTGATCTTCATCGATCACTATTGATCGAGACGACAACGACCCGGGCCACGCGCCCGGGTTCTTGTTTCAGGCTGTCGCGAGCCCGGCCGTGGGCTCAGGCCGCCTCGGGCGACCCCGCATAAGGCGGCGTCGCGCTCGACAGCCCCTGCTTGAGCTGCCGCGAGACCTCGTCGGCCAGCACCTCGACCTTGCCCGCTTCCACGCCTTCGAGCGCCTGGCGGGCCACGCTGTCGGGCGATACCTTGTCGCCGGGCAGGTGCGCGGCCATGTCGGTGTCCATCAGGGCCATGTGCAGGCTCGTGACCTGCGTGCCCTGCCCCGCCAGTTCGTTGCGCAGGCCATTGCTCAGCGACCAGGCGGCCGACTTGGTCGCGCTGTAGGTCGCCACGCCCGGGAAGGTGGTCCAGCTCAGGGCCGACAGCGCATTCACCACCGCCCCGCCGCCGTTGGCCTTCAGCACGGGCGCGAAAGCCTGCGTGAGCGCCCAGGGGCCGAAGAAATTGGTTTCGAATTCGGCGCGCGCGGCGGCCACCGCGTCGGGCGAGCCGAGAAAGCTCGACCCGCGCGAGATGCCGGCGTTGTTGATCAGCAGCGTGACGTCGCCGCAGTCGCGTACCGCCGCCTCGATCTGCGCGGGCTGCGTCACGTCGAGCGCCACCGGCGTCACGCCGGGCAGCGTGATGCTCTTCGGGTCGCGCGCCGCGCCGTAGACCTTGCGCGCGCCGGCGGCCAGCGCCGCCTTGGCAAAGGCAAGGCCGAGGCCGCGGTTGGCACCGGTGATGAAGACGACCGAATCCTTGATTTTCATGACGCGCCTTTCGTTGAGAGAGTCTGTTGAAAACTGAGCTTCAGGCCTGCGCCACGCGACGCAGCAATCCGCTGGTGGTGCGCGGCCAGCCCACGCGGCCGAACCAGGCGCCGCCCGCGATGGCCGACGCGCTCACCACGCCGTACACCACCAGCGCCACGCCTTGCGCCGCGAACACGCCGGAGAGGCCGCCGCCCCAGCGCAGCGCCAGCCAGCCGCCGGTGCCCGCCACCACCAGGCGCGCGATGTTGCCCAGCACCGGCCACATCAGCCGGCCCGCGCCCTGCGACGCGAAATACAGCACCAGCCCGACACCGAAGAAACCGTACAGCGGCCCCACCACGCGCAGGTAGTGTGCGCCGGTCTCGAGCATCGCGGGGTCGTTGCCGAACAGCATCAGCCACGGCCGCGGGAACAGCGCCGCGGCCACGCCGATGGTCTCGGTCAGCGCAAAGGCCAGCGCCGCGCCGGCCCAGGTGGCGCGCAGCGCGCGCTCGCGCTGGCCCGCGCCCATGCAAGTGCCGACCATCGCGACCAGCGGTGCGCCCAGGCCGAACACCAGCGGCACCAGCAGGTACTCGAGCCGCGAGGCCGTGCCGTAGCCGGCCAGCGCGCCGGAGCCGAAGTGGCCCGTCAGCGCGGTGGCGATGCCGATCGCCAGGTTGGTGGCCACCGTCGACACCGCGCCCACGAGCCCGATGCGCAGGATGTCGCGGAACATCGGCCAGCGCAGCTGCAGCGCGCCGAGCGTGAACTTCAGCAGGCTGCGCGGCGAGCGCAGGTACGCGATGAGCGCGATCGAGCCCAGCAGGTAGTACAGCAGCAGCGCCATCGCACCGCCGGCAATGCCCATGCCCGGCAACGGACCGACGCCGAAGATCAGCAACGGCGACGCGGGAATGAGGAACACCACGCCCACCACCGTCACATTGGCCGGCACCGACATGTTGCCCGTGCCGCGGATGATGGCCGACAGCGAATTGAACAGCCACACCAGCGTTGCGCCCGCGAACACCCAGTTCGAGTACGTGAGCGCCGCGTCGAGCGCGGGTCCGGTGCCGCCCATGATCCCGTAGAGCCAGCGCCCGCCGAGCAGCAGCGCCAGCGTGAAGCACAGGCCGAAGCCCAGCGCGATGACGATGGCGTGCCACACCAGCGCGTCGGCGTCGGCGCGGCGGCGCGCACCGAGCGCGCGCGCGATCGACGAGGCAATGCCGCCGCCCATGGCGCCGCTCGACGTCATCTGCATCAGCATGACGATGGGGAACACCAGCGCCATGCCGGCGAGCGCGTCGGTGCCGAGCTTGCCGACGAAGTAGGTCTCGATGAGGCCGACGGAGGCCTGCGCCACCATCACCAGCACGTTGGGCGCGGCCAGGCGCAGCAGCGTGGGCACGATGGGCGCCTCGAGCAGGCGGCGCGTGCGCGGGTCGAGCGAGTCGAGGTTGGCGCTGTTGGAAGTGGTCATGGCGGGTGTCCCGGTGGGTTCAGGGTGCGATCAGGCACGGGCCGCGGCGGGCGTGACCGGCGTGCCGGCCTTCGCCGCCGGGCGGCGGATCATCATCACGATCACCGCCGCCACCAAGCAGGCCGCGCCTGCGGCGTACAGCGCCGGGGTGTAGGTCAGCAGCAGCGTGCGCGCAAAGCCCGCGCCATAGGCGGCCGTGGCGGCGCCCAGCTGGTGCGCGGCAAAGACCCAGCCGAACACCAGGCCGACCTTGGCGGGGCCGAAGGCGGCGCCCGCGAGCTTGACCGTCGGCGGCACGGTGGCGATCCAGTCGAGGCCGTAGAACATCGCGAAGATGCCCAGCCCGTAGATGGTGAACTCCGAATGCGGCAGCCAGAACAGCGACAGCCCGCGCAGGCCGTAGTACCAGAACAGCAGCTTGCGGTTGTCGTAGCGGTCCGACAGCCAGCCCGACAGGATGGTGCCGACGAAGTCGAAGGCGCCCATCATCGCGAGCACCGAGGCGGCGGGCACCGCGCTCATGCCGTAGTCGCCGCACAGCGAGATGAAGTGCGTCTGCACCAGGCCGTTGGTGCTCAGGCCGCAGATGAAGAAGGTGCCCGCCAGGATCCAGAAGGTGCGGTTGGTCGAGACTTCCTTGAGCACGCGGAACGGCGTGGCGAAGTTCATCAGGGGCGCCGCGGCGGCCGGCGCGGCCGGCTGCGTGCCGGGCTTTTCACCGTAGGGCAGCAGGCCGATGTCCGACGGCCGGTTGCGCATCAGGCACAGCGCGAGCACGCCGATGAGGATGCTGCCGATCACGATCGGCACGATGGCCGAGCGCCAGCCCCAGTGCTCGATCATCCAGGCCGCGAACGGCAAGAAGGCCAGCTGCCCGGTGGCCGAGCTGGCCGTGAGCATGCCGATGACCAGGCCGCGCCGCGTCACGAACCAGCGGTTGGCCACCACCGCGCCGAGCACCAGCGCCGTCATGCCGGTGCCCAGGCCCAGCATCAGGCTCCACAGCACGAACAGTTGCCACAGCTGCGAGGCCATGGTGACCAGCGCCATGCCCAGTCCGACGAGCGTGAGGCCGGTGCAGATCACGGCGCGCAGGCCGTAGCGCTCCATGAGCACCGCGGCGAACGGGCCCATGAGGCCGAACAGCGCGAAGCGCAGCGCGAGCGCGGAGGAGATCTGCTCCGTGCTCCAGCCGAATTCCTGGCCGAGCGGCTTGAGCATGGCGCCCGGCAGGCCCAGCGCGGCCGACATGGTCAGCATGGTCAGGAAGGTGATGGCGGCGACGATCCATCCGTAGTGAATGCCGCGGCGCTGCAGCCATGCGGAGACTTGGGTGGCGAACATGGGACCTCTGCTGTTGGAATTGAATGGGAGGAGGAGAAGGAAACGAAAGCGAAAGCAAGACCCGCGCGCAACGTGGCGCGTGGTGAAAAACGTGTTGTGCCGTGGTGGGTGTGAGGGTCAGTCTTCGGCGTCGGGCTCTTCGTCGCCGCCCAGCAGCGCCATCGCCTCGTCGACCAGCAGGTGCAGCGCGAGCACACGCTCCACGCCCAGCAATGCATTGATGTTCTGCTGCGCCGTCTTCCAGTGCGTCTGCGCTTCCTTGCGCTTGGCCTCGCCCGCCTCGGTGAGCGCGACCAGCCGGCTGCGCGCGTCGGCGCCGGCGCCGAGCGAGATCCAGCCGGCGGCAATCAGCGGCTGCAGGTTGCGGCTCAGGGTCGACGCGGTCATCTTCAGCTCGCCCGCCAGGTCGACGGGGCGCGACGGGCCCAGGCGCGCCAGGTTCGAGAGCAACGAGTACTGGGTGGTCTTCAGCCCGCTCTTCGACACCTCGGCGTCGTAGAACTGCGAGAGGCGGCGCGAGAGCTGGCGCACCTTGAAGCTGGTGCAGCCGCGCGGTTTGGTGAGCGTGTCCATGGGGTATTATTGTAGCTGCAACTATTGCATATGCAACCTACAGCCCATTCGGCACCTCGCACACCCTCGGACAGGAGACCCATCGGCATGACGCAGACCCCCAGCCAGAACCAGCTCGAAGCCTGGATCGCCGCAGAAAAGAAGATCACCGACCGCCTCGACGCCGGCCCCGGCCCGGGCGTGGCCCGTCCCGAGCAGGTGGCGGGCAAGACCGGCCTCGAAGTGATGCAGGCCATGCTGAACGGCGAGATCCCCTACGCCGCCATCGCCAAGACGCTGGACTTCACGATCATCGAAGTGAGCCAGGGCGTGGCCATCTTCCAGGGCACGCCGCTGGCGCAGCACCTGAACCCGCTGGGCACCATCCACGGTGGCTGGGTCGCGACCATGCTCGACTCCGCGCTGGGCTGCTCGGTGCACACCATGATGCCGCCCGGGCGCGCCTACACGACCGCCGAACTCAGCGTGAACTACGTGAAGGGCCTCACGCCCAAGGTGCAGCGCGTGCGCGCCGAAGGCAAGGTGATCCACTGCGGCCGCCAACTGGCCACGGCCGAGGCGCGCCTGGTCGGTGCCGACGGCACGCTGTACGCGCACGCCACGACCACCTGCCTGGTGTTCGAGACGCGTCCGGCGGGCTGAGCCCGCCCCGGGCGGCTCATGGCGCCCTTTCTTTTGCGCCGCCGCACGGCGCCCTGCCTTCGCGCCAAGTAGGCCTTCGGGCTGTAAGTCCAAAGGCGCGGCCCCTCCGGGCCTCCAGTGATAATTATTCGCAACACGGCCATTACGACAACAACAGGCGCCGGCGCTTTTAGAACACCTCACTGCCTTCCCGGAGGATCACCATGACCGAACGCTCACGCGTCCAAGGCCGCGCCGCGCGCGCATTGCTCGGCGCCAGCGCCACCTGGCTGGCCATCGCCGCCCTGCCCACGCAAGTCGCGCAGGCAGCGACCGATGAACTCACGCTCTACACCACGCGCGAGCCCGCGCTGATCCAGCCGCTCATCTCCGCCTTCAGCGCGCAGAGCAACATCAAGGTCAACACCGTGTTCGTGAAGGACGGGCTGCTGGAGCGCGTCAAGGCCGAAGGCGCGCGCTCGCCGGCCGACGTGCTGATGACGGTGGACATCGGCAACCTCATGGACCTGGTCGACGGCGGCGTGACGCAGCCGGTGAAATCGGCCGCGCTCGAATCGGCCATTCCGGCCAACCTGCGCGGCGCCGACGGCCAGTGGTTCTCGCTGTCGATGCGCGCACGCGTGCTGTACGCCGACAAGAGCCTGCCGCTCACCAACTTCCGCTACGAAGACCTGGCCAACCCCAAGTACAAGGGCAAGGTCTGCATCCGCGCGGGCCAGCATCCTTACAACACCGCGCTGGTCGCGGCGCTCATCGCGCACGACGGCGAGGCCAAGGCCGAGCAGTGGCTGCGCGGCGTGAAGGCCAACCTGGCGCGCAAGGCCACCGGCGGCGACCGCGACGTGGCGCGCGACATCCTGGGCGGCATCTGCGACGTGGGCCTGGCCAACTCGTACTACGTCGGCCAGATGAAGAGCGCCAAGGAAGGCACCGACGCGCGCAAGTGGGGCGACGCCATCAAGGTGGTGCGCCCGACCTTCGCCAACACGAAGAGCGGCGGCACGCACGTGAACATCAGCGGCGCCTCGGTGGCCAGGAACGCGCCGCAGCGCGCCAACGCCGTCAAGCTGCTCGAGTTCCTGGTGTCGGAGCCGGCGCAGTCGCTCTACGCGCAGGCCAACTACGAGTACCCGGTGCGCAAGGGCGTGGCGCTCGACCCGATCATCGGCCAGACCATCGGCGAGCTGAAGGTCGATCCGCTGCCGCTGACCGAGATCGCCAAGTACCGCAAGCAGGCCAGCGCCCTCGTCGACAAGGTCGGCTTCGACCAGTGACATCGAACGGCCGGGCACGCCTGCCGGCGACTGAATGACCCCCTTGAGGCGCCCACCGCCGGGCCTGCGCGCAGCAGGCCCGGCTTGGCGCTGCGTGTCATTGCTGATCGCGCTCGGCGTGCTCGCGCCGGTGCTCACGCTGGCGTGGCTGGCCTTCGGCTCGGGCGTGGGCCATTGGGGGCCGCTGTTCGCGCACGTGCTGCCGCAGGCGGCGCTCAACACGGCGCTGCTGCTCTCGGGCGTGGGCGCGCTGGTGCTGGTGATCGGCACCGGCTGCGCGTGGCTCGTCACCGCGCACGACTTCCCCGGACGCGGCGTGCTGCACTGGGCGCTGTTGCTGCCGCTGGCCATGCCGACCTACATCGTCGCCTTCGCCTACCTCGACCTGCTGCATCCCATCGGCCCGGTGCAGGGTGCGATCCGCTGGGTGCTGGGCTTCGACAGCCCGCGCCAGTTCCGCCTGCCCGACCTGCGCTCGATGCCCGGCGCGATCTTCGTGCTGGGCTTTGTGCTGTACCCCTACGTCTACCTGACGGCGCGCGCCATGTTCATGACGCAGCCCGCGCACCTGATGGAAGCCGCGCGCATGCTCGGCGAGAGCCGGCGCGGCGCGTTCTTCCGCGTGGCGCTGCCGCTCGCGCGGCCCGCGCTGGCCGTGGGCCTGAGCCTGGCGCTGCTGGAGACGCTCAACGACATCGGCGCCTCCGAATTCCTCGGCGTGAACACGCTCACCGTGGCGGTCTACACGACGTGGATCACGCGCTCCGACCTGGCGGGCGCCGCACAGATCGCCTGCGCGATGCTGTTCGTGGTGGTGGCGCTGGTCTGGCTCGAGCGCAACGGCCGACAGCACCAGCGCTTCGGCTCGGCGCAGCGCATGCGCGCCGTGCAGCCGCGCCGGCTTCGCGGCGGCGCGGCCTGGGCGGCGACCGCCACGGCCTCGCTGCCGGTGCTGATCGGCTTTGTCGCGCCCGCGCTCTACCTGGTCTGGGAAAGCGCCAAGCGGCTGCGCCAGGGCGGCGGCATTTCGCATGGGCTGGTCGCCAGCCTCGGCAACACGCTCGCACTGGCCGCGGGCGTGACCGTGGCCGCCGTGGCCGCCGGCCTGGTGGTGGCCTGGGCCGCACGCAGCCAGGGCTCGCGCCCGAACCGCGCGCGCTGGCAGGCACGCGCCGCCACGCTGGGCTACGCGGTGCCGGGCACGGTGCTGGCCATCGGCCTGCTCACGCCGGCGCTGGCGTTCGATTCGGCCCTGGCCACCGCGTTCGGCTGGCAGGGCCTGCCGCTGATGGGCGCGGGCGTGGTGCTGGTCGTGGCCTGCGCCATCCGCTTCCTGGCGATGCCGGTGGGCGGCATCGAGGCCGGCCTCGCGCGCATTCCACCCGCCATCGAGCAGGCCTCGCGCCTGCTCGGCGAAACCACCGCCGGCACGCTGCGCCGCGTGCACCTGCCGCTGCTGCGCCCTGCCCTGGCCGCGGGTGCGCTGCTGGTGTTCGTCGACGCCATGAAAGAGCTGCCGGCCACGCTGCTGCTGCGGCCCGCCAATTTCGACACCCTCGCCACCTGGCTCTACGCCGAGGCCGCGCGCGGCACCTACGAGGAAGGCGCGATCGCCGCGCTGGCCATCGTGCTGGCCGGCCTGTTGCCGGTGGTGCTGCTGGCGCGCAACCAGCTGGGCACGCCCGCTGCCGCACAAGTTCCCGGGCCCGACAAGACACCATGAGTTCCCCCCTGCACCTCGACGCCGTCCGGCTCGCCTACGACACCCCGCGCGGCCTGCACACGGTCGTCGATGGCTTCTCGCTCGCGCTGAACGCGGGCGACATCGCCTGCCTGTTCGGCCCCTCGGGCTGCGGCAAGACCACGGTGCTGCGCGCCATCGCGGGCTTCGAGCCGGTGCGCGCCGGCACCGTGCGGCTGGGCGGCGTGCTGCTCTCGTCCGCGCAGACGCGCCTGCCGCCCGAGCAGCGGCGAGTGGGCATGATGTTCCAGGAGTACGCGCTGTTCCCGCACCTGTCGGCCGCGAAGAACGTGGCGTTCGGGCTGCGTCGCCTCGGCCGTGCCACGCAGCTGGCGCGCGTCGCCGAAATGCTCGCGCTGGTGGGCCTGGCCGACGCGGGCGAACGCTATCCGCACGAGCTTTCCGGGGGCCAGCAGCAGCGCATTGCACTGGCCCGCGCGCTTGCGCCCTCGCCCGCGTTGCTGCTGCTGGACGAACCCTTCTCCAACCTCGACGGCGGCACGCGCGAACGACTGACGGCCGAGGTGCGCGGCATCCTCAAGCAGGCCGGGCAGACGGCCGTCCTCGTCACCCACAACGAGGCCGAAGCGCACGCCATGGCCGACCGCATCGGCGTGATGCACGGCGGACGAATCACGCACTGGCAAGCCACCTCGGCCTAGCACAGGCGGTCCGTTCGTCGAATGGGCTTTGCGGGAAAAGGTTGTTCGGGATCGCAAGAATCGCGGCGTTCCCAGCCACGCACCCACACACTCCCCCACCGAGAACGGAAAGCCCCATGACGCAAGCTCTCACCCTCGTCAGCCACCTGCTGTGCCCGTACGTGCAGCGCGCCGCCATCGCGCTGCATGAAAAAGGCGTGCCTTTCGAGCGCGTGGTCATCGACCTCGCGAACAAGCCCCAGTGGTTCCTCGACATCTCGCCGCTCGGCAAGGTGCCGCTGCTGAAGGTGCACAAGCCCGACGGCAGCGAGGCCGTGCTGTTCGAAAGCAACGTGATCTGCGAGTACCTCGAAGAGACGCAGCCCGGTGCGCGCCTGCATCCCGAAGACCCGCTCGCCCGCGCCGGACACCGCGCATGGATGGAGTTCGGCTCGGCCGTCCTCGCCGACCTGTGGGGCTACGAGACCACGCAGGACGCGGCGGTGTTCGCGCAGAAGCGCCTTGCGCTGGTGGCGAAGTTCGAACGCGTGGAGGCCGCGCTGGCAAGTTCAGGTGACGGCCCTTACTTCGCGGGCCCGAACTTCAGCCTCGTCGACGCGGTGTTCGCGCCCGTGTTCCGCTACTTCGAAGTGTTCGACGGCCTCAGCGACTCGCACATCTTCGACGCCCTGCCCAGGGTCGATGCCTGGCGCAAGGCGCTGGCGGCCCGCCCCAGCGTGCGTGACGCCGTGGTGCCCGAGTACCCGCGGCACCTGATGGAGTTCCTCGAGCGCCACCAGGCCCACCTGCTGACCCTGGCGGCTTGATCGCCGCGCCGGGAGGCCGACAATAGCGGCCTTCCTCTGCAACAACTACACGGCCCCACGAGATGCGATTCCTTCACACCATGCTGCGCGTCGGCAACCTCCAGCGCTCCATCGATTTCTATACCCAGGTGCTCGGCATGAACCTGCTGCGCACGTCGGAGAACCCCGAGTACAAGTACAGCCTCGCCTTTCTCGGCTTCGACAAGGGCAACCCCGAGCAGGCCGAGATCGAACTCACCTACAACTGGGGCACCGAGAGCTACGAGCTCGGCACCGCCTACGGCCACATCGCGCTCGGCGTGCCCGATGCCTATGCGGCCTGCGACAAGATCAAGGCCGCGGGCGGCAACGTGACGCGCGAGGCCGGTCCGGTCAAGGGCGGCACCACGGTGATCGCGTTCGTGACCGACCCGGACGGGTACAAGATCGAACTGATCCAGCGCAACGAAGACGCCGCCGGCGGCGGCCTGCGCTGACATGACCCGCCGCGTCGCCCTGCTGCGCGGCGTGAACGTCAATGGCATCGCGATCAAGAGCGCCGACCTGAAGGCGCTGTTCACCGGGCTCGGCTTCGGCGCGGTGCGCACCGTGCTGGCCAGCGGCAACGTGCTGTTCGACGCCGACGAGCGCGATGCCGCCGCGCTGCGCACGCGCATCGAGCAGGCGCTGCGCGAGCGCTTCGGCTACGACGCGTGGATCGTGCTGCTCACGCAGAAGCAGGTGGCCGGCATGGCCGAGGCCTACCCCTTCGAGCGCATCGACGACGAGCGCCATCCGTACATCGTGTTCGGCTCCGACGCCGCGATGCTCGACGAGATCATGGAGAAGGCCGGCACCGTCGATGCCGGCACCGAACAGCTGCAGCGCGGCAAGGGCGTGCTGTACTGGCAATGCCCGCGCGGCGAGAGCCTGGACACACCGGTGGCCAAGCTGCTGGCCAAGACGCGCTACAGGTCGAGCACCACCACGCGCAACCTGCGCACGGTGGAAAAGCTGCTCACGGGCTGAGCAGCGTGAGCAACGCGCCGGTCAGCAACCGAGCAGGTCGGCCAGCACGTCGATGTCGCGCGCGTGCAGGTTGTTGTCCGGCAGCGGCGAGACGTCCTTCGGCTGGGCGCGGCCGAATTCATGCGGGCGTTCGATGTACGCGGTCTTCAGGCCGCACACGCGCGCGGCCGCCAGGTCGTCGTGGTGCGCGGCCGCCAGCATCACCTGCCCGGGCGTCGCGTCGAACACGCCCGCCACGCCGAGGTAGGTGCGCGGGTCGGGCTTGTAGGCCTTGAAGACCTCGGCCGACAGCACGCAGTCCCAGGGCAGGCCGGCGCGCTTGGCCATTTCGGTGAGCAGGCCGATGTTGCCGTTCGACAGCGTGCAGATGGTGAACTTCTTCTTGAGCCGCGTGAGCCCGGCCACCGAATCGGGCCAGGCCGGCAGGCGGTGCCAGGCGCGGCTCAGGTCGCGCTTGGCGGCGCTGTCGAGCCGGTCGGACAGGCCGAAGTCGCGCAGCACCTGCTCGAGCATGCTCAGGTGCAGCTCGTCGAGCAGCGTGAAGCCGCCCTCGCCCGCGGCAATGCGCTCCATCACGCTCTTCATGGCGGGCTGGTAGCCCGCGCGCCAGGCCAGCGCGAAGGCGGCGCCGTCCACGCCCGGCAAGGCACTCTGCGACTCGGCCGCAATGCCGCTGTGCCAGTCGACCACCGTTCCGAAAACGTCGAACGCGATGACCTTGAGGTCGCTCGCGTCGAAATCCGCGCGCATGGTCAGCGCGGCAGCTGGCTCGCGGCGCGTGCCAGTTGCTCGATGCGGGTCCAGTCGCCGTCGCGGATCGCGTCGCTCGGCACGATCCACGAGCCGCCCACGCAGGCCACGTTCGACAGCGCGAGAAACTCGGCCGCGTTGCCCGCGTGGATGCCGCCCGTCGGGCAGAAGGTGACATCGCCGAACGGGCCTTGCCAGGCCTTCAGCATCGGCAGGCCGCCGGCCTGCAGCGCGGGGAAGAACTTCAGCTGGGTGTAGCCGTCTTCCTGCGCCGTCATGATCTCGCTGCCGGTCGCCACGCCGGGCAGCAGCGGCAGGCCGAGGTCGTGGCAGGCCTTGCCGACCGAGCGCGTGTAGCCCGGGCTCACGCCGAACCTGGCACCGGCCAGTGCCGACGCCTGCGCGTCGGCCGCGCTGCGGATGGTGCCCGCGCCGGCCACGGCCTCGGGCACTTCCTTGGCGATGGCCTCGATGCACTGCAACGCTTGCGGCGTGCGCAGCGTGACTTCGAGCATGCGGATGCCGCCGGCCACCAGCGCACGTGCGAGGGGAATGGCGTCTTTCACGTCGTTCAGCACGATGACCGGAATGACCGGCGCGTCGCGCATCACGTCGAGGGGGGTGAGTTTGTCTGTCATTTCATATCTCCATCAATTACGCGCAACGTGGGGGCGAGCTCCATCACAGCCATGAGCAGGCGCCTTCTTCTGCGGTCAATGCATTGCGGCGCATGCCGGCGAACAGTTCTCGGCCAAGGCCGTGTCCGTCGGCGATGCGCTGGGCTTCGGACAGCGTCGCGGTTTCGCGCGCATCCCATTCGTCCTGGGGCAACAACACGGCGAGCGTACCCGCTACGGCGTCGAGGCGGATCAGGTCGCCGTCGCGCACCTTGGCGAGCGGGCCGCCCGCGGCCGCTTCGGGCGAGACGTGGATCGCCGCGGGAATCTTGCCCGAAGCGCCGCTCATGCGGCCGTCGGTGACCAGCGCCACGCGGAACCCCTTGCCCTGCAGCACCGACAGCGGCGGCGTGAGCTTGTGCAGCTCGGGCATGCCGTTGGCCTGCGGGCCTTGCCAGCGCACCACGCAGACCACGTCGCGCTCGAGTTCGCCGGCGGTGAAGGCCTTCTGCAGCGCGGCCTGCGAGTCGAACACGCGCGCGGGCGCTTCGATCACGTGGCGGTCGTCGGGCACCGAGGACACCTTGATCACGCTGCGCCCGAGGTTGCCGCTCAGCAGCTTGAGGCCGCCGGTGGCGCTGAACGGGCGCTCGACGGTGCGCGTGATGGCTTCGTTCTTCAGCGGCGCGGCCGGGGTCCACTGCAGGCGCTGCTCGCTCGCGTCGCCCGCCAGCGCGGGAACGTTGGCAAATTCGCGGATGCCGCCCGAGCGCACGGTCAGCACGTCGGCGTGCATGAGGCCGGCCTCGACCAGCTCGCCGATCACGAGGCCGGGGCCGCCCGCGGCCTGGAACTCGTTCACGTCGGCGCTGCCGTTGGGGTACACGCGGGTCAGCAGCGGAACGATGTCGGAGAGCTTCGAGAAGTCGTCCCAGTCGATCACGATGCCCGCGGCACGGGCCACGGCCACCCAGTGGATCAGGTGGTTGGTGGAGCCGCCCGTGGCCAGCAGCGCGACCATGGCGTTGACGATGCAGCGCTCGTCGACCATCTCGCCGATTGGCGGGCAACTGAAGGCCACGTCGCCGGCCTTGCCGAGCACCGTGCGCACGGCTTCGCGCGTGAGCGTTTCGCGCATCGCGTCGCCGGGCTGGATGAAGGCCGTGCCGGGCACGTGCAGGCCCATGGCCTCGAGCAGCATCTGGTTGCTGTTGGCCGTGCCGTAGAAGGTGCAGGTGCCCACCGAGTGGTACGCCGCCATCTCGGCGTCGAGCAGGCCCTGGCGGCCCACGAGGCCTTGCGCGGCCTGTTCGCGCACCTTCGACTTGGCGCCGTTCGACAGCCCCGAGGGCATCGGTCCGGCGGGCACGAACACGGTCGGCAGGTGGCCGAAGTGCAGCGCGCCGATCAGCAGGCCGGGAACGATCTTGTCGCACACGCCGAGCATCAGCGCGCTGTCGAACATGTCGTGGGTGAGCGCGATGGCGGTGCCCATGGCGATCACGTCGCGGCTGAACAGGCTGAGCTCCATGCCGGGCGTGCCCTGCGTGACGCCGTCGCACATGGCCGGCACGCCGCCGGCCACCTGCGCGGTGGCGCCGAGGCGGCGGGCCTCGTGCTTGATGATGTCCGGGTAGCCCTGGTACGGCGCGTGGGCCGAGAGCATGTCGTTGTAGGCGGTGACGATGCCGATGTTGGGCGCGCGCTCGGTCACCACGCGGAACTTGTCGCTGGCCGGGATGCCCGCCACGGCATGCGCCACGTTGGCGCAGCCCATGCGGTCGGAGCCGCGGTCGCGGTTGCGGATCTCGGTGAGGCGGCTGAGGTAGGCGCTGCGCAGCCCCTGGCTGCGCTCGCGGATGCGATCGGTGACGTCGCGTACGGTGGGGTGTGTGCTGCTCATGGGGGTCGTGGGCTCGTGCTGCATGTCGCCAGGGCGACTGTGGGCCTGGAGGCCCATGGTACCAAGCCCTCTGCGAAAGGCCGATGAAATCCGGCCGCCCGGCGATACGAATCTGGCCCCTCCGGGCGCGGGTGGGCGGCAGGCGCAAAAAAGCCCGGCATCACCGGGCTCTTGTTGCGTGGACCGGAGGGCCCGGCGCTCAGTCGACCAGCTTGACCTCGACCCGGCGAGCCTCGGCGTTGTTGCCCGAACCGGCCGTGACTTCAGGCTTCTGCAGGTCGACCTTCGCGGCCGGCACACCCAGGCCCACGAGCACGTCGCGGATCATCTCGGCGCGCTTCCTGGCGAGTTGCTCGTTCACGGCGGGGTCGCCCGTGGTGTCGTGGTAGCCCGAGACTACCGCCTTGCGCCCGCTCTCCACGCCCTTGATGACCGCGGCCAGCGCCTCGGCGGCGCCCGGCGCCAGGTCGGCGCTGCCGGTCGCGAAGTAGAAGTTCACCACGCCGTTCACCACGCGAATGCTCGCCCCGTCGGGGATGGTGACCGTCACCGTCTCGGTCACTTCGGCCAATTTGGGCTCCGCACCGGGGGCCGGGGCCGAAATCACCACCGCCGGCTTGGCGGCCGCGGCCTGTGCGGCAGCAGCAGCAGGGTTGTGGCCCTTGTGCCATAGCACGATACCCACCACGAAGAAGATCACCAGGGCGATCAGCGCCATGACGAATCCGAGGATGAAATTCTGCTGGCTGTCGTCGTCGCTCATCGGGGGTCTTGCTCCGTAGGAAAGAGGGCGGTAAATAATGGTGCGGTGAACCATGATCAGGAAATTGTAGGCGCCGCCCCCGGCACTTCCGTGTCGGACCCCGCGCCGGATCCCGGTCCGCCGGGACTCGACCCCATGCCCACGCCGCTGCGCGATCCGCAGCCGATGCTCGAGCGCGCGATCGCCGACTGGGGCGGGCATGAGGACCTCTGGCTCTTCGGCTACGGCTCGCTCATCTGGCGGCCCGAGTTCGACTTCATCGAGCGGCGCCAGGCCTGGGTGCGCGGCTGGCACCGGGCGCTGAAGATGTGGAGCCGCGTGAACCGCGGCAGCGTGCAGGTGCCCGGCCTGGTGTTCGGGCTGCTCTCCGGCGGCAGTTGCCGCGGCATGGTGTTTCGCGTGCCCAAGGCCGACGGCCTGGCCACGCTGCGCCGGCTCTGGCTGCGCGAGATGCCGACCGGCGTGTACGACCCCAAGTGGCTGCGCTGCGGCACGGCCGAAGGCCCGGTGCGCGCGCTGGCCTTCACGCTGTCGCGGCGCAGCCCCAACTTCACCGGCGAACTCACCGACGAGCGCTACCGCCACATCTTCGCCAACGCGGTGGGCCGCTACGGCACCTCGCTCGACTACGCGCGCCAGACGCTGCTCGAGCTGCAGCGCCATTCGATCCACGACGCCGCGCTGGCCCGCCTGGTGGCGCTGAGCGCGGTGCAGGAACAGCAGCGCCAGCAGCAATCCGGGGCCGCCGCCGATTGCGACGCGCCGCGGCCTCCGGTATATGTTCCGGGGTCTGCAGACAGTTCTGCCGAATCCTCTTCGCAACCCTCCTCTTCATCTTCTTCGCAACCATCGTCCCGGCTCCCGGGACCGTCCAAGGAAAACACATGACCCAACGCCGCCTCGCCGCCACCGGTGCCGCCCTCCTCGCCGCCACCCTCCTCGCCGCCTGCGGCAGCATGGGCGGCAAGCCGAGCACCACCGTCGAGCTGGTGCCGACCGGCGCCATCACGCCCAACCCGACGCGCGGCACGGTGAAGTTCGCCGCCCTCGATCACGGCCTGCGCGTGTCGGGCGAAGTGCGCGGCCTGGTGCCGGGCAGCGAGCACGGTTTCCACATCCACGAGAAGGGCGACTGCGGCAACAACGGCGACGCCTCGGGCGGCCACTTCAACCCCACGGGCGGCACGCACGGAAAGTTCGCCGCGGCGGGCAGCCATGCCGGTGAACTGCCGAGCCTGGTGGCCGACGCCAACGGCGTGGTGCGCTTCAGCGTAGACGACCACTCGATCTCGCTGACCGACGGCGCCGTCAACAACGTGGCGGGCCGCGCGCTGGTGCTGCACCGCGACCGCGACGACTTCACGACACAGCCCTCGGGCAACTCCGGCCCGCGCATCGCCTGCGCCGTGATCACCAAGCCCTGAGCGGGCACGACAACCAGCTAGGCCGCCGCGCGCGCCAGCCAGAGCGCTTCGGCGCGCGCCAGCGCCTCGGGCGTGTCGATGTCGGTCACCACGCCGGCGTCGTCCACCGCCAGGTCCGCTACTGAATCGATAGCGCGCATCGCACGCAGGACGGGCGATGCACCCAGATTCCCCTCCAAGGTCGCGAGTTGGGCGCCGCACCCCGCGGCAAAGCCCACCGGGTGCCCGCGCTCGCCCTGGAACTGCGGCTGCACCGCATTGACCCGGCCGCCGAGCGCGGCGGCCACCGCGCGCAGCGTGGCGGGCTGCACCAGCGGCAGGTCGCCCGGCAGGATCAGCCAGCCCGCGGCGCCGGATGTGGCGCGCACGGCCGCGGCAATCGAGTCACCCATGCCCGGGTGCCCCGCGTCTTCCACGTGCCACGGCAGGCCGCTGGCACGCACCGCGTCGAGCGTGCGCTCGAGCACCGGCCTGCCCGCGAGCAGCGCCTGCAGCTTCGAGCCCGTGCCGCCGGCCGCGATGAAGCGCTCGCCGCGGCCCGAGGCCAGCACGATCACCACCGGCGTCCGCGAGAGGGCCGGCCTGGAGTTCACCTGCGTCGTCATGGGCCGAGTATGTGCGCAACAATCCGGCCATGACTTCCCCTCTCTCCAATGACGCACTGGCCGCGCTGCGCAAGAGCTACGAGCGCGCCGAGCTCGGCGAGGCCCACAGCGCGGGCGATCCGCTGAAGCAGTTCGAACGCTGGCTCACCGAAGCCATCGGCGCGCAGGTGCCCGAGCCCAACGCCATGACGCTGTGCACCGTGGGCAGCGACCTGCGGCCGTCCAGCCGCATCGTGCTCATCAAGGGCTGCGACGCGCGCGGCATCGTCTGGTACACCAACTACGAGAGCCGCAAGGGCCGCGAGCTGTCGGGCAACCCGTACGCGTCGCTGCAGTTCCACTGGGTCGAGCTGGAGCGCGTGGTGCGCATCGAGGGCCGCGTCGAGAAGGCCGGCGCCGACGAGAGCGACGCCTACTTCGCGAGCCGCCCGCTCGACTCGCGCATCGGCGCCTGGGCCAGCCCGCAGAGCGAAGTCATCAGCGGGCGCGACGTGCTCGTGAAGAACGCCGCCGTGTTCGCGGCGAAGCACCTGCTGTCGCCGCCGCGCCCGCCGCACTGGGGTGGCTACCGCCTGGTGCCCGACCGCTGGGAGTTCTGGCAGGGCCGCAAGAGCCGGCTGCACGACCGGCTGCGCTACCGGCTCGAAGGCGCAGGCGAAGGCGGCAATTGGGTGCGCGAACGCCTCGCGCCCTGAACGCAACGGCAAGGGCCGGGCCGTTCAAGGCAGCCAGCGCACGCACACCATCACCAGCGTGAGCGTGCCCAGCGCGAGCACGGTCGATACCGCGACGCTGGCCGTCACCAGGTCTTCGGCCGTGCGGTAGCGCTGCGAAAAGAGGAACACGTTGGCGCCGATGGGCAGCGCCGCGGCCACCACCATCACCGTGAGCGGAATGCCGCGCACGCCCAGCAGCCAGCCGATGGCGGCCACCAGCAGCGGATGCAGCAGGTTCTTCACCAGCGCCTGCGCCAGCGCGCCGCGCCAGTGCCGCCCGATGGGCGTGAGCGCCAGCGTGATGCCCACCATCACCAGCGCCACCGGACCGAAGGCCTGGCCGAGCAACTGGATGGGCTTGTCGATGACCTCGGGCATGGTCCACCCGGTCTGCGCGAACAGCAGGCCCGCGATGATCGGCAGCGGCACCGGGTGAATGATCGCGTTGCGCAGCGCGCGCAGCACGGTGCGCCCCATCGAGCGCGCCGGCGCGCCGCTGCCGGCCGCATGCTCGCGCGCCACCGCGAGCTCCAGCACCACGGTGGCACTGGTCAGCAGCACCAGCGAGTGCAGCGAGATGAGCGTGAGCAGCACCACCATGCCCGCGTCGCCGTAGGCCAGGTCGACCAGCACGATGCCGATCATCACGGTGTTGCTGTAGGTGTTGGCCAGCGCGATGACGGCCGCCGTGCGGTTGAAGCCGCGCAGCGCCATGGTGGCCGCGAACAGCAGGCCCGAGGCGATGAAGTACGCCGCCACCGGCTTCAGGCTCAGTTCCTGGACGTGCACCGTGCTCATGGCGCGGAACAGCAGCGCGGGCGCGAGCAGCAGGAAGATGAGGTTCGACAGGTCCTTCACCGCGTTGCCGCCGATCCAGCGGCGCCGTCCGGCGAGGTAGCCGGCGGCGATGAGGAGGACGACGGGAAGAAGCGAGGAGATGACGAAGGAATTCACTCGGCGAGGATAGCCGAGGGGTGCGTTCCGTCTTGCGCCTTCCCCTCCCGGGGGAAGGCGGGGATCGGGGCAAGCGGCACGCGCGAAACCGCGGCTTCATCACAGGCCGCGAGCCCCCGCCCCTGCCCTCCCCCGGCGGGGGAGGGAGAAACTCAGGCGATCAGAACGTCACCCGCACCCCGAGCTTCAGCATGCGCCCCGGCAGCGGCGCATTCGGGTAGACCGTCGTCGTGAGGATCGACGTCGGGCTGTAGGCCAGCTTGTTCGTGATGTTGTCCAGGCGCGCATACCAGGTGAGGTTGGCGCGCTGCACCTTCATGCGGTAGCTGATGGCCGCGTTCCACAGCGTGTACGCATCGGTCTCGCGCGCGCCCACGCTCGGAATGCGGTGCTGCGCCGCGTTGTAGTCGAAGCCGAAGCGCGCCGTCCACGGGCCGCTGCCATAGGCCAGCGTCGCGCCCAGGCGCAGCGGCGCGATGCGCGGCAGCGGCTCGCCGGAGTCGAGATTCTTGGCGCGCACGATGTCGCCGCGCCACTCCAGGTCGAGCGTGTCCGCGTTGGCCATGCGCGCGAAGCCGTCGGCGCCCAGCAGGCGCAGGTTGCCGTTGGCCTCGATGCCGGTGAAGCGCGCGCGCACGCCGCCGTACACGTACTCGGCCAGCGTGTCGGTGGCGCCGGGCTCGGCCACGTTGCCCTCTTCGTCGAGGTTGCGGCCCGACGCCGTGAGGCCGATGTAGTTCTGGAAGCGCGTCACGTAGGCGTTGACGCGGGCCGTGTTCGGGCCCGACTTCCATTGCGCGCCCAGGTCGATGCCGGTCGACTTTTCCTTCTTCAGGTTCGGGTCGCCCACCTCCCACGCGGCCGTGGCCACGTGCGGGCCGTTGGCCAGCAGTTCGTAGTCCTTCGGTGCGCGCTCGGTGTAGGCCAGGTTCGAGGTCAGCTGCCATTGCGGCGCGAGGTTGACCAGCGCACCGACGGCCGCGCTGTGCGGGTTGAAGGTGCGCTCGCCGATGGCGAAGCGCGTCACGCTCGGGTCGTCCGGATAGCCCAGCGAGCGGATGCGCACGCGCTCCGTGCGCGCACCGAAGCTCAGGCGGCCCCACGAGGTGCCCAGCTCTTCATGCAGGAACAGCGCGGTGGAGCGCGTGCGGCTGTGCGGCGCAAAGGCTTCCTCGCCGTCGGCGGCGAAGCGGTTGGTCTCGCTGCTGAAGCCGACCAGGCCTTCGAAGTTGCCGATCTTCTGGTGGCGCGCCTCGATGCGCAGGTCGTTGCTCATGTTCGAGAAGGTGGTGCCGGGCGTGCCGCCCTCGAACTCGGTGTGGCGGTAGTCGGTGTGGCTCAGCTTGGCGTGGATGCTGCTGATGAAGCCGCCCGGACGCCACTCGCCTTCCAGCGCGTAGCGGTCCGACTTCATGCCGATGGTCACGTCGTCCTCGGCCACGGTGCCGTAGGTGCTGCGGTAGGTGCTGACCGAGGCGCCGAGGTAGCCCTGGTCGAAGAACACCGTGCCGCCGATGGCGCCGCCGTGCGCCTCGTTGGCCGAGTTGCAGATCTTGCGCGCCGACCACGGCGAGCCGGGCTTGCTGCATTCGAGCGTGATCGGCACCGACACGTCATTCGAGTCGCGGTTGAAGGCGTCCACGTGCACGGCGATGCGGTCGTTGCCGCCTTCGAACACCACGCCGCCGTTCTTTTCCTTGTTGCCGGTGGCATAGCCCAGGTCGGCGCGGCCGCCGAAGCCGTTGATGGGCTCGGTCGGGATGCGGTTGTCGATCACGTTGACCACGCCGCCCACGGCGCTGCCGCCGTACTGCAGCGCCGACGGGCCGCGCAGCACCTCGACGCGCTCGGTGACCAGCGCGTCGACCGGCACCGCGTGGTCGTAGCTCAGCGCCGAGGCGTCGGGCGCGCCGCCGCCGTTCTGCAGGATGCGGATGCGGTCGCCGTCCTGGCCGCGGATGATCGGGCGGCTGGCGTTGGGGCCGAAGTAGCTGCTGCTCACGCCGGGCAGGTTGTTGAGCGTTTCGCCGAGGGTGGACTCGGAGTGCAGCAGCAGCTTGTCGCCCGACAGCGTGGTGGTGGGCGCGATGAGATCGGAGGCGCCGAGCGGGTTGCCGGTGACGGTGACTTCGCGCAGGCTGGCGGCGTCAGCGGGTTGGGCTTGCGGCTGAACCTGGGACGGGGCCTGGGCCTGCGCCAGGGTCGCGAAGGAGGCGAGCGAAAGAATGGCAGCGCCCACGGCGTTGCGACGGAAATTGGGAGTCATGAAAGGACATTCGTTGAATCAAGGGACGACCGGCCGCCCCCGCGCAAGGCGGGTGCAGCAACCGGCACTCGGGGGGATTCAGCGAATGGAAGGCGGGCCGCGCGCGTCGAACAGCGCGACCCATCGGGCGACGGCTTCGCCCTCGAGAAAAGCGAAGGTGGCCGCCGGCAGCAGCATCGGCAGCACCACCAGCGGCACGCCCGGTGCGCTGGCGCCATGCGCCAACTGGTCGTACAGCCGGCATTCGGCGTCGCTGTGCTCGCCGAACAGGCTGGCCAGGTGATGGCCGGCATGCTTGTGGGGTATCTGCAACGCATGCTCCGCGGCGGCCGGCAGGCCGGGCACGTGCAGCGAGCGGTGCATCAGCCCCAGCGTGCCGGCGAACCACACCGCGACCATCAGCGCGATGACGAGCGCGCGGGTCGAACGGGTACGGGATTGACGCAGGGAAAGTTGCACGGGGCTCAAGAGCGCAGGGTCAGGGCGTCGGCGACGGTGAAGACGGCGAGGCGCTGTTGCGGCGGGTTGGAAAAAGGCAAGCCCGATATTGTCGCGGCTTGACGTGGCGAATGCCGGTCACTACATTACTAACCCGCGAGTCATTAACACCATGCCAACGCCCCGTTCCTTCGTCGACAAGATCTGCCCGGTCCGCTCCAAGCGCGAGCGCCGGAAAGAGGCGCGTCCCGGCGAACTGCTGGCCGCCGCGCTCGACCTGTTCGTGGAAAAAGGCTTTGCGGCCACCCGTTCCGAGGAAGTGGCGGTACGCGCCGGCGTGTCCAAGGGCACGCTGTTCCTCTATTTTCCGAGCAAGGAAGAGCTGTTCAAGGCAGTGGTCATGGAAAGCCTCGGCGGCCGTTTCACCGAGTGGAACGCCGAATTCGAGGCCTTCGAGGGCACCACCGCCGACATGCTGCGCTACTGCATGAACGTGTGGTGGGAACGCGTCGGCATGACCCAGGCCTCGGGCCTGACCAAGCTCATGATGAGCGAGGGCGCCAATTTCCCCGAGCTGGCCGAGTTCTACCGCCGCGAGGTGGTCCGCCCCGGCCACGACCTGCTGCGGCGCATTTTCCAGCGCGGCATCGACAGCGGCGAGTTCGCGCCGATGGACGTCGAGCACGCCATCTACGCGGTGGTGGCGCCCATGGTCTTCCTCATGCTCTGGAAGCATTCGGCCATGGTCTGCGTCGACGGCGTGTCGGCCCTGGAGCCCGAAAAGTACCTCGCGACCCAGGCCGATGTGGTCATCAACGGGCTCACGGCGCGTCCCGGAAGGCCGACTGCGCCGCCGGTGTCACCGGCGCCACCTAAAATTGAAGGTTTGTCCTGAGCCCACTAGGAAAGCCACGCCATGAACCCCACCCCCACCCTCGAGCGCTTGCGCTTCAACATGATCGAACAGCAGATCCGTCCCTGGGATGTGCTGGAGACGGACATCCTCGAACTGCTGGCCCAGATCCATCGCGAGGACTACGTGCCCGACGCGCACCGCACCCTGTCGTTCTTCGACATGGAACTGCCGCTGCTGGACGGCTCCGTGCCCGGCGAATTCATGCTGTCGCCCAAGGTCGAGGCCCGCACGCTGCAGGACCTGCACATCCAGAAGCATGAATCGGTGCTCGAGATCGGCACCGGCTCCGGCTTCATGGCCGCCCTGCTCGGCGCCCGCGCCGCCCAGGTGCTGTCGCTCGAGATCAACCCCGTGCTGGCCGCCCGCGCCGCCGCAACGCTGCGCCAGAACGGCGTGACCAACGTCGAAGTGCGCCATGCCGACGGCGCCGTGCCCCTGGCCAGCGGCCCGAGCTTCGACGTGATCGTGCTCAGCGGCTCGGTCGCGCGCATTCCGCAGAACCTGCTGGGTTCGCTCAAGGTCGGCGGCCGCCTGGCAGCCATCGTGGGCGAAGAGCCGATGATGCGCGCCCACTTCGTCACCCGCACCAGCGAAAGCAAGTGGGACACGATCCAGCCCTGGGACATCGTGGCGCCGCGCCTGCTGAACTTCCCCGAGCCTTCGCGCTTCTCGTTCTGAGCCGGCGGTCCACCGAATGATCGACCAAGTCCGCCCCGCCGACCTTGCCGCCTGGTTCGCCCAGAACGCCGACGCCACGCCCGTGCTGCTCGACGTGCGCGAACCCTGGGAGCTGCAGACCGCGAGCGTCGTGCCCCAGGGCTTCACCCTGGTCGCGATTCCGATGAACGAGATCCCCGGGCGGCTGGCCGAGCTGAATGACGGCCACCGCATCGCATGCCTGTGCCACCACGGCGCGCGCAGCCAGCGCGTGGCCGCCTTCCTGAACCAGCACGGCTTTGCGGAGCTGGCCAATGTGGCCGGCGGCATCGACGCCTGGTCTTCGCACGACCCCACGGTCCCGCGCTACTGATTCTTTCTTCAAGGACGTTCAATGCCTTCCAGGCCCCGGCTTTCGCCTCTTTCCGCAGCGCTCGCAAGCCTCTTCGCAGCACTGCTCGCACTGCCGGCCCAGGGCCAGACACTGAACGAACTCTATGACTCCGCGCGCGGCTTCGACGCCACCTACCAGGGCGCGCGGGCCCAGTACGACGCCAACGTGGCACGCGCCGCGCAGGCCAAGGCGGGCATCCTGCCGGCCGTCGGCCTCACGGCCGGCGTGACCCGCAGCGACATCGAGATCGACACCCTCACGGGCACCGGCCGCGGCAGCACCACGCCGCGCGACTTCAACACGCAGAACGTGGGCATCAACGCCACGCAGCCGCTGTACCGCCCCGCCAACTGGGCCACCTACGAGCAGGGCAAGCGCCAGGCCGACATCGCGCAGGCGGTGTTCACGGTGGCCGAGCAGGACCTGATCGTGCGCGTGAGCCAGGCGTACTTCGACGTGCTGGCGAGCCAGGACAGCCTGGCGCTGGTGCGCGCGCAGAAAGTGGCCGTGGCCGAGCAGCTGGCCTCGGCCAAGCGCAACTTCGAGGTCGGCACCTCGACCATCACCGACTCGCGCGAGGCGCAGGCCCGCTACGACCTGGTGATCGCGCAGGAAATCGCGGCCGAGAACGACCTGCAGGTGAAGAAGGTGGTGCTCGACCAGCTGGTCGGCCGCCCCGGCAGCGTGCCGGTGCCGCTGGCGGTGCCGGTGGTGCTGCCCACGGCCCTGCCCGCGGACATCAATGCCTGGGTGGCCCAGGCCGACACCGTGCACCCTGCCATCCAGCAGGCGCACCTGGGCGTCGACGTGGCCGGACTCGAGGTGGAGAAGGCCAAGGCCGGCCACAAGCCCACGCTGGACGCCAACCTGGGCTACAACGTGACGCGCAACCCGACCGGCACCACCACCAGCACGGTGGGCACGCGGGTCAACGCCACCACGGTGGGCGTCGTCTTCAACATGCCGCTGTTCGCCGGCTTTGCCA
This sequence comes from Variovorax sp. OK212, assembly GCF_900112425.1. Lineage (GTDB taxonomy): Bacteria > Pseudomonadota > Gammaproteobacteria > Burkholderiales > Burkholderiaceae_C > Variovorax. The sequence goes on from NZ_FOLP01000002.1 coordinate 537,763, forward strand.
CCGAGAACCGCATCAAGGAAACGCTGGCGCTCGAAGACCAGTCGCGCAGCGTGCTCGAAGGCACGCGCCGCAACGTGGCGCAGGCCACGCGCGCGGCCTACCTCGGGCTGGTGTCGGGCGCGGGCCAGGTGAAGGCGCTGGAGGCGGCCGAATCCTCGAGCCAGAGCGCGCTGGACGCCAACCGCCTGGGCTACCAGGTGGGCGTGCGCATCAACATCGACGTGCTGAACTCGCAGAGCCAGCTGTTCCAGACCAAGCGCGACCTCGCGCAGGCGCGCTACAACGTGCTGCTGGGCAACCTGAAGCTGCGCCAGGCCAACGGCACGCTGACGACCGATGACATGAACGCGATCAACGCGACGCTGGCAAGCAACGGCAGCGTGCCGGCCGTGCCGTCGGCCACCGCGCCGGACCGCGGCACTCCGGCACCCGTGGTGCCGGTCGCTCCGCCGAGCATTCCGGTGATTCCGCCGGTGCCGGTGCAGCCGTTCAATCCGCCGGCGCCGACGATGCCGACGGCACCGGTGCCACCGGTGATCCTGAATCCGCCGGTGCGCTAAGGGGGGTTTTCTCCCTCCCCTGCTGGGGAGGGCCGGGGTGGGGGCACGACGGCCGTGGCCCCATCACCGCGCTCGTTGGGCGCTGCCCCATCCCTGCCTTCCCCCAGAGGGGGAAGGAGCAAGACTCGAATACGGGCTCAGTCGAGCGTGGGTTCCGCGCGCGGCGGCTCGCTGTCCAGCGGCGCGTTTTCCGTCGCCACCGGCTCCGCGGCCTGCGCGATCGCCAGCACCGCCGACGCCGTGCGTTCGGCCGCGCCGCGGTTCGACGACGAGAACGCCAGCGCGGCCTGCGCCATGGCGGCGCGGCGCTCGGGGTTCTCCACCAGCTTCAGCGCGGCCGTGACGGCCTGCTCCATGCCCTCGACGCGCAACGACGCGCCCGCCGCCAGCGACAGCTGCGCAGCCTCGGCGAAATTGAAGGTCGACGGGCCCATCACCACCGGGCAGCCGCAGGCCGCCGGCTCGATCAGGTTCTGCCCGCCCAGCGGCTCGAAACTGCCGCCGAGCAGCGCCACGTCGGCCAGGCCGTAGTACAGCGCCATCTCGCCCAGCGAATCGCCCAGCCAGATCTCGGCTTCGGCCGGCTGCCCCGCCGCACTGCGGCGCGCCACGGCAAAGCCTTCGGCCTCGATCAGCGCGGCCACTTCGTCGAAGCGCTGCGGATGGCGCGGCACGATCATCCATTGCACGTCGTGCACGCGCTTGGCAATCGAGCGGATCGCGCCCTGCTCGGGCGGCACGGGTGAGGTGGCGCCGAAGCGCTTGAGCACCTCGAGCAGCAGCCGCTCTTCGCCGTCGCGCGAGCTGGCGAGCACCACCATCGGCTTGGGCAGGCGCTCGCGCAGCGAGGTGGCCGTGGTGAGCTGGCGCGCGTCGGGCGTGGCGTCGAATTTCAGGTTGCCGTACACGCCGGCCACCTTGGCGCCCAGCGACACCAGCCGGTGCGCGTCGGCCTCGGTCTGCGCCCACACGGCGGTCAGCGCCGAATACGCGGGGCGCGCGAGCCAGGCCAGGCGCTCCGCGGCGGCCAGCGATTTCTCGTTGAGCCGCGCATTGGCCAGCACCAGCGGAATGCGGCGCTCGGCGCAGGCGGCGGCCATCACGGGCCAGACCTCGGTTTCCATCAGCACGCCGATGCGCGGCTCGAACTTGTCGAGAAAGCGCGCCACGGCGCCCGGCGTGTCCCACGGCTGCCACACCTGCGTGTCGCCGGGTTCGAGCAGCTTGGCGCCCTCCTCGCGGCCGGTGGCGGTGCCGTGCGTGAGCAAGATCGGCACGCCCGGGTACTGGCGGCGCAGCTCGGCGATCAGGATGGCGGCCGCGCGCGTCTCGCCGAGCGAGACCGCGTGCACCCAGCACTGGGCCTGGCCGGTGATGGCGGCGTCGTAGTGGCCGAAGCGCTCCTCCACGGCCACGCCGTAGCCCGGCTCGGCCTCCGCGCGGCGGCGCAGCTTGCGGCGCACGAGCGGTTGCACAGCGGTGGTGAAGACGCCGTAGAGGCGAAGCAGCAGGGAACGCACAGGCTCAGTTCAACGTGGGGGTCAGTGGGCAGCTTCGGCCAGCTTGGCGTCGGGCTTGACGGTGCGCAGCAGGGCCAGCATCTCGGTCTCGATGCGCTTGAGCGCGGCATCGGTCTGGCCTTCGAAGCGCAGCACCAGCACGGGCGTGGTGTTCGACGCACGGATCAGGCCGAAGCCGTCGGGCCAGTCCACGCGCAGGCCATCGATGGTCGAGACCACCGCGGGCGCCGCGAAGCTGGCGCCCTTCACCAGCGTGTCGACCACCGCGTGCGGCTCGCCTTCGGCGCAGGCCACGTTCAGTTCGGGCGTCGAGAAGCTGGTGGGCAGCGCGTTGAGCACGTCGCTCGCGTTCGGGCTCTTGCTCAGGATCTCGAGCAGGCGGCAACCCGCATAGGTGCCGTCGTCGAAGCCGAACCAGCGCTCCTTGAAGAAGATGTGGCCGCTCATCTCGCCGCCCAGCGGCGAATCGATTTCCTTCATCTTCGCCTTGATCAGCGAATGGCCGGTCTTGTAGATCATCGGCTTGCCGCCCGCGGCCTCGATGGCCGGCGCCAGGCGCTGCGAGCACTTCACGTCGTAGACGATGGTGCCGCCCGGCACGCGCGAGAGCACGTCCTGCGCGAAGAGCTGCATCTGGCGGTCGGGGAAGATGTTCTGGCCGTCCTTGGTGACGATGCCCAGGCGGTCGCCGTCGCCGTCGAAGGCCAGGCCCAGCTCGGCGTCGCCGCCGGCCAGCGCGGCCATCAGGTCCTTGAGGTTCTCGGGCTTGCTCGGGTCGGGATGGTGGTTGGGGAAGTTGCCGTCGACCTCGCTGTACAGCTCGGTCACTTCGCAGCCAATGGCGCGGAAGATGGCCGGGGCCGAGGCGCCGGCGATGCCGTTGCCCGAATCGACCACGATCTTCAGCGGGCGCGCCAGTTTGATGTCGCCGGCAATGCGCTTCACGTAGGCGTCGGTCACGTCGACCTTGCGCACGCTGCCGCCGGGGGCGAGCTGGGCGGTGCCGGCTTCCATGGTCTTGCGCAGGCCCTGGATCTCGTCGCCGTAGATCGCGCGGCCGGCCAGCACCATCTTGAAGCCGTTGTAGTCCTTGGGGTTGTGGCTGCCGGTGACCTGGATGCCGCTGGTGCACAGCGTGTGCGCCGCAAAGTACAGCATGGGCGTGGTGACCGCGCCCACGTCGATCACCTCGATGCCGGTGGCCACCAGGCCCTTGATCAGCGCCTCGGCCAGCGTGGGGCCCGACAGCCGGCCGTCGCGGCCCACGGCCACCGACTTCTCGCCGGCCGCGCGCGCGGCGCTGCCGAAAGCCCGGCCCAGCGCCTGCGCCACATCGGCATCGAGTGTGGAGGGCACGATGCCGCGGATGTCATAGGCCTTGAAGATCGACGCGCTGAGCTGCATGGAAAGGCGTTTCCCTGTTGGTTTTTCGAACGAGGCATTGTAGGCAACGCTCCGGCAGGGCACATGTCCGAAAACGGCCAGTTGAAACGACTCGAAACCTTATCATTTCCCCATGCCTACCAGCCACAGCCCCACCGAAGCGCTCGAGAGCGACGCCTGCTACCTGGCGATGAAGACGCACGACGCGCGCTTCGACGGGTCGTTCTTCACCGCCGTGACCTCCACCGGCATCTATTGCCGCCCGGTCTGCCGGGTCAAGCTGCCGCGGCGCGAGAACTGCAGGTTCTTCCGCCATGCGGCACAGGCCGAGGCCGCGGGCTTTCGCCCCTGCCTGCGCTGCCGGCCCGAACTGGCCCCGCGCGCCACGGGCGCGGCCAACTGGTCGACCGAAGACGCCTCGCGCATCCTCGCGCTGCAGGCCGCGCGGCTGATCGACGAGCCCGACGCCTGGTCGGAAGAAGGCCCCGGCGCGGCCCAGATCGCGGCGCGCCTGGGCGTGAGCGACCGCCACCTGCGGCGCATCTTCGAGGTGCAGTTCGGCGTTTCTCCGCTGCAGTACCTGCAGACGCGCCGCCTGTTGGCCGCCAAGCAGCTCATCGCCGACACCCGCCTGCCGATGACGCAGGTGGCGCTGGCCAGCGGCTTTGCGAGCGTGCGCCGCTTCAATGCCGCCTTCCTGGAGCACTACGGCCTGAATCCCAGCGCATTGCGCCGTGTCGGCGGTGCCACGGCCGAAGGCGGCGAAGGCAAGGCCATCGAGGTGCGGCTGGGCTTTCGCCCGCCTTACGACGCCAACGCCATGCTCGGCTTCTTCGCGCGCCGGGCGCTGCGCGGCGTCGAGGCGGCCTCGACCGCGGACGGCAAGGCGCCCGTGAAGGGCAGCACGCCTACCTATGTGAAGCTGGCCCGCACCCTGCGCGTGCAGCAAGGCGGCCAGGCGCATGCCGGCTGGCTGCAGTTGCGCTTCGACCTCGAACGCGAGCAGGTGCTGCTGTCGGTCAGCGACTCGCTAGCAGCGGTGCTGCCGATCGTCATCAGCCGCGCCCGCGCGCTGTTCGACCTCGACGCCGAGCCCATGGCCATCAACGCCACACTGCACGCGGCCTTTCCGCACGGCGACGGGCTGCGCGTGCCGGGCGCGGTCGACGGCTTCGAGCTCGCGGTGCGCGCGGTGCTGGGCCAGCAGATCACGGTGGCCGCGGCGCGCACGCTGGGCTCGCGGCTGGTCGAGGCCTTCGGCGAGCCGCTGGCCACGCCCATCGACGGGCTCGACCGCCTGTTCCCCACGCCCGCGGCCATTGCCGCGGCCAGCGGCGACGCGCTGGGCCAGCTCGGCATCGTGCGGCAGCGCCAGACCGCGCTGCACGCCATCGCCCGCGAGGTGGCGGCCGGCAAGCTGGCGCTGCATGCGGGCGCCGACGTGCCCGCCACCATCGCCGCGCTGCAGGCGCTGCCCGGCATCGGCGCCTGGACCGCGCAGTACATCGCGATGCGCGCCCTGCGCTGGCCCGACGCCTTTCCGGCGGGCGACGTCGCGCTGCAGAAGGCACTGGGCGTGACCACCGCGCGCGCGGCCAGCGAAGCCTCGCAGGCCTGGCGGCCATGGCGCAGCTACGCGGTGCTGCGGGCCTGGCACGCGCCCAAGGACACGTCTACGGCCACGGCCACGGATACAGCCGCCACCGGATCTCCCCTCATCACCACGGCAGGCCTCACCGCCTGAAATGCCATGAAGTTCAAGAGCAAAGTCATCTACACCTCGCACATCGACACGCCGCTGGGCGGCATCACGATGGCGGCCACCGACCAGGGGCTGGCCGGCGTCTGGTTCGACCAGCAGCGCCATTGGCCCGACACCGCGGGCTGGATCGCGAAGGACGACCACCCCGCGCTCATGGAAGCGGCCGCGCAGCTGCGCGACTACTTCGCCGGCAAGCGCGACAGCTTCGACATGACGCTCGACCTGTCGCACGGCACGGCGTTCCAGCAGAGCGTGTGGCAGCAGCTGCTGGCCATTCCGGCCGGCGCCACCACCAGCTACGGCGCGCTCAGCGTGAACGTGGGCAACCCGGCCGCGGTGCGCGCGGTGGGCGCGGCCGTGGGGCGCAACCCGATCAGCGTGATCGTGCCCTGCCACCGCGTGCTGGGTGCCGACGGCTCGCTGACCGGTTACGCTGGCGGGCTCGAACGCAAGACCGCCCTGCTCGAACTCGAAAAGGCGCTCTGAGAATCCGCAAGAAGAGCCGAACGCAAGACGCAAAGACGCATGACCACAACGAACAACAACATCGCCGCCAAGCCCACCGCATCCATGGCGCCCACTGCATCCGCCACACCCGCCACAGCGGCCAAGGCCGCCGCACCCGTCGCGCCCTCCGCCTGGCTCATCGACCTGGTGCTGCTGGGTGCGCTGTGGGGCGCGTCTTTCCTCTTCATGCGCATCGGCGCGGCCGAGTTCGGCGCGCTGCCCGCGGCCGCCGTGCGGGTGGCGATTGCCGCGCTGTTCCTGCTGCCCATCGCGCTGCTGCGCGGCCAGGGGCCTTCGCTGGCCAAGCACTGGAAGGCCAGCTTCTCGGTCGGCGTCTTCAATTCGGGCATGCCGTTCGCGCTCTTCTGCTTCGCGCTTCTGACCATCAACACCGGCCTGGCCGCCGTGCTCAACGCCACCACGCCGATGTTCGGCGCGCTGGTGGCCTGGGCCTGGTTCCGCGAGCGCCCGGCCGGCTCGCGCATCGTGGGCCTGGTGATCGGCTTTGCCGGCGTCGCCATGCTCGCCAGCCGCAGCGCCGGCCTGCATGCGGGCGCCAGCGGCCATGCGGCGCTGTGGGCCGTGCTGGCCTGCCTGGGCGCCTGCCTGTGCTACGGCATCTCGGCCAGCGCCGCGCGCGCGCACCTGGGCGGCGTGCCCGCGCTGACCACGGCCACCGGCAGCCAGATCGGCGCCACGCTGTTCCTCGCCATTCCGGCCATCTGGCTGTGGCCCGCGCAGATGCCCAGCATGCGCGCGTGGCTCGCGCTGCTGGCGCTGGGCGTGGCCTGCACGGGCGTGGCCTACATCCTGTTCTTCCGCCTGATCGAGCGCGCCGGCCCGGCGCGCGCGCTCACCGTGACCTTCCTGGTGCCGGTGTTCGCGCTGTTCTACGGCGCGGTGTTCCTCGGCGAGAGCATCACGCAGTGGATGCTGATCTGCGCGGCGGTCATCGTGTGCGGCGTGGCGCTGTCCACCGGCATCGTCAAGTTCAACCTGCCGCGCAGCAAGGCCTCGGCATAAGCGCTTGTGCAGCCGTGCGTGGCGGAGCGGCCTAGATGGCGCCCGCCACCACGTTGATGGAAAGCGCCAGCACCAGCATGTTGAACGCGAAGGCCATCACGCTGTGCAGCAGCGTGATGCGCCGCATCTCCTTCGACGTGGCCTGCACGTCGGAGACCTGCGAGGTCATGCCGATCACGTACGAGTAGTAGAGAAAGTCGAAGTAGTCGGGCGCGTCGTTCTTGCCCGGAAAGTCGAGCCCGCCGTCGGGCGCGCCGTCGCGCTGGTCGATGTAGTAGCGGTGCGCGTAGTGGAACGCGTAGATCGAATGCATCATGAGCCACGACCCCGCGAGCGCCACCAGCCCGAGCACCACGTGCGCCGCGCGCTCCCAGCCGCTGAGCAGCTTCACCTGCTGCAGCAGCATGGCGATGGCCACCACGCTGGCGCCCACCACCACCAGCATCGACACCAGGATCACCACGTTGGGCTGGTCCAGCGACTGGGCCCGCGCGCGCGTCTGCGCGGCGTCGAAGGTCTCGGCCAGCCACCACGTGAGCACCTGGTACACCAGCACGCCGGCGCACCACCCGGCCAGGGCGCGCGCCATGCCGCTCAGCGGCACCGGCATGAGCGCCGCGGTGGTCGCGACGCCGGCAACGGCGCCGTAGAAAAGACGCTGCGGCCCGGTGGTGGTGGAGAGGTGTCTGCGCATGCGGCACTGTAGCGCGCACCGTTGCCACCCGATAGCGCATTCGACCGTCGAAAAAGTCCTACACGCACAACGGCAATCCGCGCATTCGGCGAGCCCGCGCGCGCCCCTATCGTGGTGCCCGCTCGAGAGAGTTTTGAGTTTTGCCCGGAGGCACGAGCGCCACGCCAGTGCGCACTGGCGGCGTCTACTCTTCGATCACGTGCCCGCGGCAGTCACCGTCATCCGTCATCTTTCACCCCAGGTCACCAAGGACTTCATTCATGCTGCTACGCAACCGCCCCTTCGACTGGACCGCACGTTTCGGCGCCGTCGGCGCACTGTTCGGCACCGGGTTTCTGCTTGCCGCCACGCCGGCCCTCGCCGACCCCTCGCCCGCGCTCGACCGCTTCAGCTTCTCCGTCGGGGCGTTCAACGCCGACCCCAAGTTCAACGCCTCGGTCAGCACGCCCTACGGCTCGCTGCAGTCGGGCGACATCAAGCCGGGCCGCGTGACGATGCCGCGCGTCACCGCCGACGTGCTGCTCGGCGACAGCCAGGGCATCTCGTTCGACTACTACCAGTACAAGCGCGACTACTCGGGCGGCGTGGCCAACAACACCTCGTTCGGCAGCTTCGGCACGCTGAACACCTTCGGCAATGCCACCGTCAACACCAAGCTCGACTTCGCCAAGCTCTCGTACAAGTGGTGGATCGGCTCGGGCAACACCGTGCTCGGCCTGGGCGCCGGTGCGGCCTACTACCGCGCCACGCTCGGCGTGACAGCGCTTGCCTCTGTGAACGGCCAGGTCGGCACGCTCAGCGAAAGCGCCAGCGACAACGCGATCGCGCCGCTGCTCGAAATCGGCGTGCGCCACGCCATCACGCCCGACCTGCGCCTGTTCGCCGACGCCTCCGGCGTGTGGAAGAGCAGTGGCCGCTTCCACGGCAACATCTACAACGCGTCTGCGGGCGTGGAGTGGTTCCCTGTGAAGAACGTGGGCCTGGTGCTGGCGTACGGCGTGACCAACATCGACCTGACGCGCTCAGCGGACTTCGGCGACGCGCGGCTGAAGGTGCGCCTGCAAGGGCCTTCGGCGTTCCTCAAGGCGCGCTTCTGAGCCTCGCCGCGCGCAGGCGTTGCGCGTAGCCAGTCTTCGCAAGACGTTGCGTGGCGGCCAGCCTTAGGCTGCGCCCCACCAACGAAGAACGGAGACACCCAGCATGCCTGCAGCCGCCTACGGCCCCGCGCCGTCGCAGTCCGATTCCACCGTCTCCCTCGCTTCGCGAATCTCGCGCATCGCGCTGGGCGACGTGCTCCACCGCAGCGCGCGCCGCTTCGGCGAGCGCACGGCGCTGCTCGAGGGCGAGCACCGCATGTCCTACCGCGAGCTCGACGCCGCCTCGAACCGCTTCGCGCACCACCTGCTGGGCCTCTGCCTGCACAGCGGCGCGCGCGTGGGCATGCTGTGCAACAACTCCATCCAGATGGTGGTGGCGATGCTGGGCATCCAGAAGGCGGGCCTGGTGTGGGTGCCGATCAACACCGCGCTGGCGGTCGATGCCATCGGCTACATCCTGGCGCACGCCGAGGTGCGCCACCTGGTGATCGACACCGCGCTGCATGCGCGGCCGGAACTGCGCGCGCTGATTGAGGACAAGGGCATTGCGCCGCTGCTGTGCGTGCTCGACGGCGACACCCCGCCCGGCGGCCTGCCGACCGTGGCGCAGGCCATCTCGCAAGGCCCGGCCACGCTGCCCGACGTGCCCATCGACAGCACGCAGCTCGCGCTCATCATGTACACCAGCGGCACCACCGGCCGCCAGAAGGGCGTGATGCATTCGCATGCCTCGGTGCACTCGGTGCTACTGAGCAACATGGTCGAATGGGGCAGCAGCCCCGAGCGCGCCGACGTGTGGAGCAGCGTGCTGCCGCTGTTCCATTGCGGCCAGCACACGGTGCTCATGTCGGCGCTCGCGGTGGGCGGCGCGGTGGTCGTCCTGCGCGGCTTCGACCCCGCCGCGGTGCTCGGCGCCATCGAGCGCCACGGGATCAGCGTGATGGTCGGCCTGCCGATGATGTACGGCGCGCTGCTGGCGCATCCGCAGCGCACGGCGCGCGACCTGTCGAGCCTGCGGCTGTGCGTGTATGCGATGGCGCCGATGTCGCGCACGCTGCTGATGCGCCTGCTCGACGAGTTCTGCCCCAACTTCGCGCTGGTCTCGGGCCAGACCGAGATGTACCCCGGCGCCACCATCTTCGAGGCGCACGAGCAGCGCAGGCGCTTCGGCTCGTACTGGGGCGTGGGCACGCTGGTGAACGAGGTCGCGGTGATGGGCGACGACGGCGACCTGCTCGGCCCCGAGCAGGTCGGCGAGATCGTGTTTCGCGGCCCCAACGTGATGCTCGGCTACTACAAGGACCCGGAGGCCACCGCGCAGGCGCAGCGCTTCGGCTGGCACCACTCGGGCGACCTGGGCAAGCTCGACGGCGACGGGCAGCTCATCTTCCTGGACCGCCTGAAGGACATGGTGAAGTCGGGCGGCGAGAACGTGGCGTCGATCAAGGTCGAAGAGGTGCTGCTGCGCCACCCCGCCGCGCTCAACGCGGCCGTGGTCGGCCTGCCGCACGCGCACTGGGGCGAGGCCATCACGGCCTTCGTGACGCGGCGGCCCGACGCGCCGGCCGACTTCACCGAGGCCGCGCTCACCGCGCATTGCAAGGAACACCTCGGCGGCTTCGAGGTGCCGAAGAACATCGTCTTCCTGCCCGCGCTGCCGATGACCTCGACCGGCAAGATCCAGAAGTTCGAGCTGCGCAAGGCGCACCAGGACCTGTACCGGGCGGCCTGAATCGGGCGGCCTGAATCAGGCGGCCCGGTTCGGCCGGCCGGACTCAGCCGGCCTGATCCGCCAGCAGCGCCGAGCGCACGTCCTTCTTCAGCACCTTGCCCACCTTGGAGCGCGGCAGGTCGAGCCACACCTCGACCTGCTTGGGCGCCTTCACGCTGCCGATGCGCGCCTTCACGAAGGTCTTGATGTCCTCCACGTCGACCTGCCGGCCGGCGTGCAGCTGCAGCACCGCCACCACGCGCTCGCCCCACTTCTCGTCGGGCAGGCCGACCACGGCGCTGTCCTGCACGTCGGGGTGCTGCATCAGCGCCTGCTCCACTTCGGCGGAGTAGACGTTGAAGCCGCCCGAGATGATCATGTCCTTGGCGCGGTCCACGATGTAGAGGAAGCCGTCGGCGTCGAGCCGCCCGATGTCGCCCGTGTGGTGCCAGCCGAAGCGCGAGGCTTCTTCGGTGGCGCGCGGGTCCTTGTAGTAGCCCAGCATCACGAGCGAGCCGCGCACCACGATCTCGCCGCTCTCGCCGGTGGGCAGCAGCTCGCCCTCGGCGTTCATCACGCCCACCTGCACCAGCGCGCCGGGCCGCCCGGCCGACGACAGGCGATGCACGGCCACGCTGCCGTCGGCGTTGAAGTGCTCGCGCGGCGACATCATCGAGATCATCATCGGCGCCTCGGTCTGGCCGAAGAGCTGCGCCATGACGGGGCCGATCTTCTGCAGCGCCTCTTCCAGCCGCGCGGCCGACATGGGCGCCGCGCCGTACCAGAAGCACTGCAGCGAGTCGAGCCGGGTGGCGGCCAGCTGCGGGTGCTGCAGCAGCATGTAGATCAGCGTGGGCGGCAGGAAGGTGTGGGTGATGCGGTGCTCCTCGATCAGCCCGAGGAACTCGCCCAGGTCGGGCTTGGGCATGATCACCACCTGCCCGCCGAGCGCCATCACCGGCAGGCACAGCACGCCGGCCGCATGCGTGAGCGGCGCGAGCGCCAGGTACGCGGGGCGGCCTTCGAAGGGATAGCCCATCAGGGTCAGCGCCGACATCGCCTCGAGGTTGCCGCCCGAGAGCATCACGCCCTTGGGTTGGCCGGTGGTGCCGCCGGTGCCGGCGATCATGGCCACGTCGTCGACCGGCGTCACGTCGAGGGGCGCGTCGCTCTCGCCGGCCAGCCACTGCGCCAGCGAAGGCGCGAACGGCACCTCGCGGTCGAGGCACACGAGCGTCTTCAGCTTGGGCAGGTCCGCGCGCATCTGCTCGACCAGCGGCGCGTAGTTGCTGTGGAAGATGAGGCAGCTGCAGTCGAACGCGTCGAGCACGTAGCGGTTTTCCGCCGCCTCGTTGCGCGGGTTGACCGGGCACCACACGGCCGCGGCGCGCGACAGGCCGAACACGCAGCCGAAGGCGATGGGGTCGTTTCCCGAGAGCACCGCCACCTTGCTGCCCGGCGCGATGCCGCGGCGCTGCAGCGCGCGCGCGACGCGGCAGCTCAGGCGCTGCACGTCGCTGTACGACAGCTGCACCGCCCCCATGCGCAGGCAGGGCGCACCCGGCCCCAGCGAAGCGCCCTTGTCCAGGTAATCGATCAAGCGCATGGCAGCCTCCGCGCTCAGCGATGCACCGTCAGCACCGGCTCCATCACGAGGCCGAAGCTGCGCAGAACGCCCAGCAGCTCGCGGTGGCCGAAGGCCTGGCAGCCCGAGGCCAACCCCACCTGCCTGGGCGGCTGCTGCAGCAGCGAGTGGGCCGCGTAGGCCTGCAGCAAGCCGGTCTGCTTGTAGTTGCAGTTCCCGAAGATCACGCAGTGCGCCCGACCCAGCGGACCGGAGGCATGCACCGAATCCACCGACTTGTTGAGGCGCGGGTTCTCCCGCGGCGGCATCGTGTTCATCACGCCCGATGCGGTCTTGGCCAACGCGGCGTAGCGGTCCTCCTCGTTCATGCCCTCGGTGGCCTGCAGCGCGGCGGCCACGATCTGCGGCACGCCCTGCATCAGCGCCTTGTTGAAGACGCCGCCGAGCACCTTCACCGTGGCCACGCGCGGATCGCGCTTGAACCACACCGGATGCGAGGTGCCGCCCCAGGGCAGCGCCAGCGCCGCCTCGTGCTGGCCGGGAATCGACAGGTGGTACAGGCCCGCGTCGGGTTGCCATTCCACGTACTCGTTCTGCTCCAGGCAGTAGGCCTTTGACGTGGCCGCGTTGACCAGGATGGTCTGGGTCGAGGCGATGGTCGGGCTGCCGCCCCAGAACACGGCGATGTCCAGCGTGTCCAGCCCGGGCGTCTCCAGGCACAGCTGCGCCGCGATCTCACCGGTGGTGTACATGTGCGCCAGGCCCGGCGAAAGCAGCAGGCCCGCGGCGGCGAACCTGTCGCTCCACGACTGCTCGAGCGTGATGAGCCAGTCCTGCTCGCCCGTGGTGTCGGTGTAGTGGCACCCGGCGGCCAGGCAGGCCTCGACCACCTCGGGACCGAACTTGGAGAAGGGCCCGACCGTGTTGAGCACCACCGACGCGCCGGTGAAGAGCTCGGTGAGCGCCCCCACCGTGTGCGCCACCTCCACCACCTCGTAGTTGGCGGTCTCGATGCCGGGCACGTGGGACTTCATGGCCGCTTCCAGCTTCTGCGCGCTGCGGCCCGCGGCAATGAAGGGAATGTTGTACTCGCGCAGGTACTCGCAGACGAGGCGCCCGGTGTAGCCGGAAGCGCCGTAGACGACGACCGGCTTCTTCTTGCTGGCGCTGGCGCTGTTGCTCTTGCTGGTGCTCATGCTGTGTCTCCTTGATGTTTGTGTGCTCACATGCCCATGCCGCCGTCCACCGCCAGGCCCGCGCCGGTGATGAACCGGGCCGCGTCGCTGCAGAGGAAGACCACCACGTCGGCCATGTCGCCGACCTCGCCCAGGCGCCCGAGCGGCGTCTGGCCGACCACGTCGCCCACCGCCGCTTCGACGCTGGGCGCCAGGCCCGCGGCCACGATGTCCTTGGCCAGCTTCATGCCCATGTCGGTGGGCACCAGCCCCGGGTAGATGCAGTTCACGCGCACGCCGTAGCCCAGCTTGCCGGACTCCATGGCCGCCACGCGCGTGGCGCGGTCGACCGCCGACTTGGTGGCGGAATAGCCCGCGATGGCCGGGAACGCGATGGTGGCCGCGACCGACGCGATGTTCACCACCGCCCCGCCGCCGGCCGCGCTGCCGCCGGGGCGCATGGCGCGGAACGCGTGCTTCATGCCGAGCAGCGTGCCGGCCACGTTCACGTCGAGCATGCGGCGCAGGTCGTCGGCGTCGACGTCGATCACCAGCGACGTGATCTCGATGCCTGCGTTGTTCACAAGGATGTCGAAGCCGCCGAGCTCCTTGACCGTGGTCTCTGTGGCGCAGGCCCAGTCGGCGTCCTTCGTGACGTCCAGCGGCACGAAGCCCACCTTCGCACCCGACGCCGACAACCTCGAAGCGGTTTCCCGCCCGAGGTCGGCGAGCACGTCGCCGATCATCACGGAAGCGCCCGCCGCCGCCAGCGCCTCGGCGATGCTCGCGCCGATGCCGCGCGCACCACCCGTCACGAGCGCCTTGCGCCCTTTCAAGTCGAACTTGGCCATCACTTGTCTCCTGTGGATATGGTTGTGAGATGGAAAGGCCATGCTAGAAATGGCCTTGACGTGTGTCAAGTTTTTCTTTGACACACGTCCAGACTTTCTAGAATGCATCGGTGGCACGCCGGATGCGGGTTCTCCCGCTTGCGTGCTATGGTTTCGAATCACGAAGAACACAATGGCCGGCACGCAGCGGCCCGGCTTTCAATGACGACACATCAACGGGTCAAGAAACACGCGCAACGGGTGCCCAAGGCACGCGTCGACAAGTTCTCGGAGCGGCGCGCCGAACTCGGCGAGGCCGCGCTCACCACGCTGGCCGCGCTCGGCTACGCGCGCACCAGCCTTCGCGAGATCGCGCAGAACTCCGAGTTCTCGCACGGCGTGCTGCACTACTACTTCAGCGACAAGGTCGACCTGATCATCTGCAGCGTGAAGCAGTACAAGGCGCGCTGCGTCACGCGCTACGACCACGCGGTGGAAAGCGCCACCACGTACGACGAGCTCATGGAAGGCTTCCTGCAGAGCCTGGGCGACACGCTGCGCGACGAAGGCCACGTGCACCGCCTCTGGTACGACCTGCGTTCGCAGGCGCTGTTCGAGGAGGCTTTTCGCGCCGATGTCGTGCAGATCGACAAGAGCCTGGAAAGCATGATCTGGCGCATCATGAGCCGCTTCGCCGAGCTCTCGGGCCGGCCGTCGGGCATGCCGCCATCGGCCACCTACGCGCTGTTCGACGGCCTCTTCCAGCAGGGGCTGCTCAAGCACCTCTCGGGCGACACCCAGGCCGTGCCCGCCATGCAGGCCGATGTGCGCCACGCGATCTCGCACCTGTTCGCCGCGCCTGCTGTGTCCGACGTTGCTGCCAACTCGACGATCTCGGCCCTCCCCGCCAAGGCCCCGGCCCGCAAGCGGGCCGCCTGACGCGAAGGGCCGCGGCTAAGCCCTCGGCCCCTTGGGTTGCCTGGCCTTCTGCACGGGTGCGACGGCACGCGCGCCCTCCCACTGCCCGCTCTCGCACAGATCGCGGATCACCTCGCCGATCAGCGCGCACACCGCGCGCTTCGCGTTGGTGGTCGGCAGGTGCACCGACACGCACAGCCCCAGCGTGCGGAACATCGACGGCGAGTCGATGCGGTGCGCGGCCAGGCGGCCTTCCTGCACTTCGCGCTGCGCGAGGCCCAGCGGCATGATGGTCGGGCCGAGCCCCGCTTCCACCGCCGCCTTGAGCGTATAGACCGAGTTGATTTCCGCCGCCACCTGCGCCGCGGAATGCCCCGCGCCTTCGAGCACGGCGTCGACCAGCCAGCGCGTGCAGTGGCCGTGCGCGTTGGCGGGCCACACCAGCGGCCGCGCGGTAGCCTGCGCGATGCTCACGTCGCCGGGCGGCAGCGCATGCGGGCTCTGCGGCGACTCGAGGAACACGAAGTCTTCTTCCACCAGCGGCGTGAACACGATGTCTTCGGCCGGCATGGTGGGCGAGAACACCGCCACGTCGACACGGCCGCGCAACAGCTGGTCGGCCATGTTGCCGGTGAGCTCCTCGTTCAGGTGCAGCACCACGTCGGGGTAGCGCCGCGCCGCCGCGCGCATCAGCGGCAGCGCGATCATGGGCGACACGCTCTGCGGCAGCGCCGCCACCACCGAGCCCACCACCGAATCGGCCGCCACCAGCACCGCGGCCTTGGCGTCGCTCACCTGCTTGGTGATGCCCTGCGCGTATTCGTAGAACACCTTGCCGGCCTCGGTCATGGCCACGCCGGTGCGGCTGCGCAGCAGCAGCTGGGCGCCGAGCTCGGCCTCGAGCTCGGTCATCTGCTTGCTCAAGGCCGACTGTGCAATGAAGAGTTGCTGCGCCGCGCGCGACAGGCTGCCGCAATCCACGATGGCAACGAAATACTTGAACTGGCGCAGTTCCATCGGCAGGTCTCCGGCCGCGCGCCCGCAGAGAGAAAAGGGGTGTGGCGGCGGCCGGCAATTCTAGGCCGCGCCCTCGCGGGCCGCGGGTCGGACAACGCCCCGCAAGACGTCTGAAGAGCGTCAGTTCACGCAGTCGAAACTGGCCGCGTCGTTCACGTCGCCCGTGCCCTTGTAGCGCGGATAGGCGGGGTACTTGCACATCGGCCTGGACAGCGCGACGGCACCGCTCGCGGCATCGACCTTGCGCTGCACCAGCTTCTGCGCCGAGGCCGGCACGCCCTGCTCCACCCACGTCGACATCGCCTTCAGCAGGTCGACCTTGTCCGCACCCGGACCGCCATAGCAATGGCCCACGCCGGGCGCCAGGAACAGCTCCACCGTGTCGTCGGCCTTCTGCCGGCCCAGGGTGCTCACGACCTGGTCGTAGTAGCGCGACGTGTCGCGCGCGGTCACCGAGGTGTCGTTGGTGCCGTTCCACATGATCAGCTTGGCGCCGCGCGCGTGCAGCCCGCTCAGGTCCGGGTCGGCCGCGCTGAACAGAGCGCCGATGACGCCCATGCGCGCGAGCCACTGGTCGGGGTTCCAGGTGAGCGTGTCGAAGCCGGGGTCTTGCGTGATGAACGAGCGCACGAAGCCGTCGGAGAACATGCCCTGGACCGAGTTGCCGACCAGCGCCGCCTGCGGCCAGATGTACGAGCCCCAGCCTTCGGCGGTGTTCTCGAGCCCGAAGTTGTAGCCCGGATGCGACCACGCGTTGTCCGACGTGGCCACCGCCGAGGTGATGGTGTTCACCGTGCCGATCTGCGCGTCCGACAGGCAGCTGTCGCCCGTGTCGCCGCCACCCGCGCAACGCAGCGGCGTGGGGTCGTAGTTGCAGGCCGCGGGCCTGGAGACGATGCCGTCGGCCACGCCGTCGAGCGCGTCGCACTGCGCGAGCACCGCGTCGGCCAGCAGGGTCTGCTTGGCCGGGTCGAGCGTGTTAGCCGGCGTGCGCACCCGCTTGGCGATGCGGTTGAACTGCATGAACAGGCCCATGATGTTGCCCGCCGGTGCGCGCGCCACGATGCCGTCGAAGTCGCCGGGGAAGCGCTGCGCCTGCATCAGCGCGTCGTGCCCGCCCATCGAGCAGCCTTCGAAATAGCTGCGCGCGGGTGCGTTGCCGAAGAAGGCCGAGATCACCTCCTTGCCCGGCGGCAACGCGCGGTGTTCCGATTGCTGCGTGAAGTCGAGCAGCTTGGCCGGGTCGGCCGCGAAGGCCGCCGCGAAATAGCCCGCGTCGGCGGGCCCGCCGTGGTCGTAGCCGCCGTTGGTGCCGATGGTGGCGTAGCGCTCGCTGAAGATCGACGGGCTGAACTGCGGATCGCTCGCCTTGGGCAACTGCCCGTCGAAGCCTCCGCCGCCGATGAAGGCGAGCTTGCCGTTCCAGCCCGAGATGGGCAGGCGCGCCTCGAAGCGCAGGCCCGAGCCCTTGAAGCTCGCGGTGACCACGCAGTACGCGGGCTGCGCCGCCACGGCGGCCACCACCTTGGCGTCGTCGACGGTGACCGTGCCCGCGCCGAAGGCCCGGCCCTTGAGCGTGGGACATTTATCGGCGAGCGACATCGCCGGCGGTGCGTCGGCCGGAGGGCTCGCGGGCGGCGGCGCGGAGGGCAGTAGAGGAAGCACACCGCCGCCACTCCCGCCACCGCATCCGGCGGCCATCGTGGCAACGGCCGCTGCAACCAGCACGCGGCGCGCCATGCAGCGCACGGGGGAGTTCTTCATGTTCTTGTCTCCTGTCGGTGTTGTTGTTGTCATGTCGAATGTCGAATGCGGAGTGCGCTCAGGCGCCGGCCGGGCCGACGACCTTTCCGGGGTTGAAGATGTTGTGCGGGTCCAGTGCCTGCTTCACGGCGCGCATCAGCGCCACCGTGGGCTCGCCGTGCTCCTCGACCAGGTACTTCATCTTGTGCAGGCCCACGCCGTGCTCGCCGGTCGAGGTGCCGCCGTGGCGCAGCGCGCGCTGCACCAGGCGGTGGCTGAAGGCCTCGGCGGCTTCGTTCTCGGCCGCGCTGCCGGGGTCCACGAGCACCAGGCAATGGAAGTTGCCGTCGCCGACATGGCCGAACAGCGGCGACAGCAGGCCGTGCGCCGCGATGTCGGCCTGCGTCTCGTCGATGCATTGCGCCAGTGCCGACAAGGGCACGCAGGCGTCGGTGGTCAGGCTGCGGCTGCCCGCCTTCAGCTGCAGGCACGCGAAGTAGGCGTGATGGCGCGGCGTCCACAGGCGCGAGCGCTCCTCGGGCCGGTTGGCCCACTGGAAGGCACCGCCGCCGTGGTTGCCCGCGATCTCGCGCACGATGTCGGCCTGCTCGTCGATCTGCGCCTTGCTCGCGCCGAACTCCAGGAACAGCGTCGGGTTCTCGCTCAGCGTGGTGCGGCTGTGCGCGTTCACGGCGCGGATGGTCAGCGCGTCGAGCATCTCGGCACGCGCGAGCGGCACGCCCATCTGGATCGACTCGATCACGCAGTCGACCGCCGCGCGCACCGTGGGGAAGTGCACCACCGCCGCCGCATAGGCCTCGGGGTGCGGATGCAGGCGCACGGTGGCCTCGGTGATGAGGCCCAGGGTGCCTTCGGAGCCGCAGTACAGCTGCGTGAGGTTGTAGCCCGCCGAGCTCTTGCGCGCCTGCGAGGCGGTGCGCGCCACGTCGCCGTTGGCCGTGACCACGGTGAGGCTCACGAGGTTGTCGCGCATGGTGCCGTAGCGCACGGTGTTGGTACCCGACGCGGCCGTGGCCACCATGCCGCCGATGGACGCATCGGCGCCCGGATCGACCGAGAAGAAGAAGCCGGTTTCCAGCAGCGCCGCATTCAGCTGCCCGCGCGTCACGCCGGCCTCCACCGTGGCCGTGAGGTCGCCGGGGCGAATGGCCAGCACCTTGTTCATCTGCGAGAAGTCGATGCAGACGCCGCCTTCGACGGCCAGCAGGTGCCCTTCGACCGACGAGCCCACGCCGAAGCCGATGACCGGCACGCGCTCGCGGGCACAGGCCCGCACCACGAACGCGGCCTCGTCGGTGCTGTGCACGAACACCACCGCGTCGGGCGGCTGCGGCAGGTAGGCCGACTCGTCGGTGCCGTGCTGCAGCAGCACGGCCTGGCTGGTGGAAAAACGCTCGGCGAACCTGCGCCGCAGCAGCGCGACCAGCTCGGGCGATGGGGAACGCCGGTCCACGGCGGGCGCGTTCGAACGCGCAGGGGTACTCACAACCGCATCCATGGGGTTCTTTCAAAAAGCGGGGGAAAGGCACCGCGGGCGAACGCCGCGGCGCGGGGAACGATCCGGCTAGCGCATCAGGGCTTCGGCGCAGCCCGCTCGGGCTTGACGAACAGCACCAGCACGGCGCCGACCACCAGCAGCCCGGCGAGCATGTGCAGGCCGGCGTCGGTGCTTTGCGTCGCGTCCTTGATCAGGCCGATGAGGAACGGCGCGCTGAAGCCCGAGAGGTTGCCGAAGGAGTTGATGAGCGCAATGCCCGCGGCGGCCGCCGCGCCGCCGAGGAAGGCCGTCGGCATGCCCCAGAAGATCGGCAGCGTCGACATGATGCCCATGGTGGCCAGCGTGAGGCCGGCCATGGCCAGCGTCGCGTTGCCGTGGAAGGCCACGCTCAGCACCAGCCCGAGCGCGCCGGCGACGGCCGCCAGCGCGCTGTGCCAGCGGTACTCGAGCCGGCGGTCTGCGCTGCGGGCCATGAGGTACATCGCGACCACGCCGAAGCTCCACGGTATGGCACTGAGCAGGCCGATGTCGAGCGCGCCCTTCACGCCGATCGCCTTGATGATGCTGGGCAGCCAGAACGAGATGCCGTACAGCCCCGAGGTGTAGGCGAAGTACACCAGCGCCAGCAGCCACACGCGGGCGTTGCTCATCACGCTGAGGATGCGCGGCTCGGCCTTGCCCGCGCCGTCGGCGGCGATGTCGCGTGCGATGAGCTCGCGCTCGGCCGTGCCGAGCCACTGCGCGTCCTTCACGCGGTCGTCGAGGTAGCGCCACACCACCAGGCCCAGCGCCACGGTCGGCAGGCCCTGCAGCAGGAACAGCCACTGCCAGCCGGCCCAGCCGTTGACGCCGCCCATGCCCTGGAGGATCCAGCCCGAGATCGGCCCGCCCAGGATGCCCGCGAACGGGATCGCCGCGAGGAACAGCGAGGTGGCCTTGCCGCGGCGCGCGGCCGGGTACCAGTAGGTGAGGTACAGGATGATGCCGGGGAAGAAGCCCGCCTCGGCCGCGCCCAGCAGGAAACGGATCACGTAGAACGACATCGGCGAGCTCACGAACATGGTGGCCGCCGACAGCACGCCCCAGGTGATCATGATCCGCGCGATCCAGCGGCGCGCGCCCACGCGGTGCAGCACCACGTTGCTCGGCACCTCGAAGAGAAAGTAGCCGATGAAGAAGATGCCCGCGCCCAACCCGTAGACCGCCTCGCTGAACTGCAGGTCGCCCTGCATCTGCAGCTTGGCGAAGCCGACGTTCACGCGGTCGAGGTAGGCCACGATGTAGCAGAGAAACAGCAGCGGGATCAGCCGCCAGCCGACCTTGCGGTAGACAGCGTCGGAGACTGCGCTGGAGGTGCTGTCGATCCCGCCCTTGTACGGCTGCGTGCCCGCGGCGGTGGTCGTGGTGATGCTCATGGGTGCGTCGCTTTCTTTCGTTCTGCGTTCGGTTGCAGCCGATGGTCGCGTCCGCACCCCGGCGCACCGCAGCGGGTTTCTACGCAAGATTCATATGGATTGAAGATCGGCGTATCTCCGATCGAGATGCGCGCCACCGCCGCATTCCGGCGCGCGGAAGTGTTGTTTCATCGGTGCTAACCCTGCGTCCGGGCCCGTTCCTCCTGCATATGATGAATGTAAGAATTTCGTTACAACAACATCGACTGCAAGAGGAAAGTTCTCCATGACACGCCGCACCCTTCATCCTTCGCTTCGTGCCACCACCCGCGGTGTGGCGGGGTTGCTCATGGCGGGTTGTGCGTCGGCGCATGCCCTGGTGATCGGCGTCAGCGAAGGCGTGAGCTACGACGTGCCCGACGCGCAGATCACCGCGCGTTTCGAACCCATCGCCGAGCTGCTGGCCAAGGCGCTCAAGCAGCCGGTGACCATCAAGGTGCTGAACACCTACAACGGCGCGCGCAGCGCGCTGCAGCAGCAACAGGTCGACTTCGCCTTCGTCCACCCCTCGCACGTGGCGCTGGGCGCCATCAAGGGCGGCCAGTACCGCGCCTTTGCATGGACCACCGGCTACACCGACTACAAGGTGTCGTTCCTGTGCAAGGAGCAGCAACCCATCTCCGACTGGAAGAGCGTGGCCGGCAAGCAGCTGGTGATGCCCGACGCCGACTCGATCACCGCGGTGATCACGCGCGCGATGCTGCGCGAGCAGGGCCTGCAGGACGCGGGCGCCGTCAAGGTCACCAACACGCGCTTCCAGGAGGCCGTGCCCTTCTACGTGCAGAACGGCTTCGCGGCCTACGGCGCCACGGCCGCCGCGAGCGTGGTCAAGACCTGGAAGGACGGCGGCGGCAAGGTGTGCGCCGAATCGCGCGCGGTGCCTGTCAAGCAGTGGCTCGCGTCGCGCAAGCTCGACGCGGCCACCGTGAACACGGCGCGCGATGCGCTGCTGAGCCTGGCGCAGACCGACGCCGGCAAGCGCGCGCTGGCAACCTCGACCTATGTCGGCTTCGTCGCGCCGTCGGCCGACATCGAGTCTTCGCTCATGCGCTGGCTGGGCATCTGAGCGGTCATCCGAGGGCAATTCCGCACGCGCACCCCGTTGCGCGATCGCGGGCAGAATCCGGCGCTTGCAGCACCTTCCCCAGGAAACAAGCCCATGACCGATCTCTCGAACTTCCCCATCACCAAGAAATGGCCCGCGCAGCACCCCGAGCGGCTGCAGCTGTATTCGCTGCCCACGCCCAACGGCGTGAAGGTGTCGATCATGCTGGAGGAAACCGGCCTGCCCTACGAGGTGCACCTCGTGAGCTTCGAGACGCAGGACCAGATGTCGCCGGAGTTCCTGTCGCTCAACCCGAACAACAAGATCCCCGCCATCCTCGACCCCGACGGCCCCGACGGCAAGCCGCTGCCGCTGTTCGAGTCGGGCGCCATCCTCGTGTACCTGGCCTCCAAGACCGGCAAGTTCATGCCGAAGGACACCGCCGGGCGCTACGAGGCCCTGCAGTGGGTCATGTTCCAGATGGGCGGCATCGGCCCGATGTTCGGCCAGCTCGGCTTCTTCAACAAGTTCGCCGGCAAGGACTACGAGGACAAGCGCCCGCGCGACCGCTACGTGGCCGAGTCGAAGCGCCTGCTCGGCGTGCTCGACAAGCACCTGGCCGGGCGCAAGTGGATCCTGGGCAATGACTACAGCATTGCCGACATCGCCACCTTCCCGTGGATCCGCAACCTGGTCGGCTTCTACGAAGCGGGCGACCTGGTGGGCTTCAAGGACTTCAAGAACGTGGCGCGCGTGCTCGAGGCCTTCGTGGCGCGGCCCGCGGTGGCCCGGGGCCTGAACATTCCGAAGCGGGGCTGAACCCCGCGCCTGTGCCGGGCATCCCCCACCAGCACAGGCCAGCTGGATCAGCGGATCAGTTGTTGGCCGACAGGTCCATCAGCATGCGCGAGAGCAGGTAGAGCCGCGGCACCACGCTCTCGACCTCCGCATACTCTTCCGGCGTGTGGATGCCGCCGCCCACGATGCCGAAACCGTCGAGCACCGGAATGCCGACGCCCGCCACCAGGCTCGCGTCGGCCGCGCCGCCGCTGCTCTCGATGGTGAGCTTCTTGCCGATCTCCGCGTAGATGCCCTCGGCCATCTTCACCAGCTTCTCGGACGCAGGCAGGCGCGGCATCGGCGGCAGGCCGCGGCTCAGGCGCACGCGCACCTCGGTCTCGGGAATGAGCTTGTTCTGCGCGATGCGCACCATGTCCTTCTCGACGCGGTCGAACTCCTCGGGCGTGGCCACGCGCACGTCGGCCTTGGCGCTCGCGGTGGCGGGAATCACGTTGGTCGGGCCGTTGGCCGTGAGCACGGTGAAGTTGACGGTGGTCTTCTTCGCGGCGTCCGCCGTCTTCGACAGCTGCAGCACCTGGTGCGCCACTTCCATCGCGGCATTGCGGCCGGCCTCGGGCGCCACGCCCGCATGCGCGGCCACGCCCTTCACCTCGAGCAGCGCGGTGGCCGAGCCCTTGCGCTCGACCACCAGGCCGTCGGCCGGACGGCCGGGTTCGAGGTTGAGCGCCACGTCGTGCTGCTTGGCGATGCGCTCGATCAGCGCGCTGGTGCCCACCGAGCCGACCTCCTCGTTGGTGTCGAGCAGGAAGGTGATCTGCCCATAGTCCTTGAAGCCGATCTGCTGCAGGATCTTCAGCGCATACAGGCCGGCCACCACGCCGCCCTTGTCGTCCATCACGCCCGGGCCGTAGGCGCGGCCGTCCTTGATGTAGAACGGCTTGGCCGCGGCCGTGCCTTCCTTGAACACGGTGTCCATGTGCGCGAGGATCAGGATCTTCTTCTTGCCCTGGCCCGTCAGCGTGGCGACCACGTTGGTGCCCGGGTGCGGCTCGGCCGGAAAGGTCTCGATGCGCGCGCCGAGCTTGCGCAGCTCTTCCACCGCCATCTCGCGGACCTTGTCCAGCCCCTCGGTGCTGGCCGAGCCGGAGTCGATGTTGACCATGCGCTCCAGCATCTTCAGCGCCTCGTCCTTGCTTTGCGTGGCCGCGTCGAGCGCGCCCTGGTGCGGCTTCTGCGCCATCGCCTGGCCGGCGAGCAGTGCGCATGCGAGCACCGCACCGTGGCAGGCCGTGCGCGCCCAGCGGCGCGAGCGGGTCGGCAGGGAGAAAGTCGAGGCGATGGGGCGCGTGCGAGTCGTCATGGAGTCCGTTCTGTTCTTGGGATGCGAGATTTTGCGAAGGGCCTGCAAGGGCGGCGGGCAGGCTATCACCCGCTTTGCGAACGGGTCAAGCCGCTGACTACACTAACAACGTTAGCCTTACCCCGCGCAGAAGAAACAAGAGAACCACGAGGACCGGACCCACGATGCGAATCCAGCGCGACCAGATCATTGCCACGGCCCTGGTGCTGCTCGACGAGAACGGCCTCGACGGCCTCACGATGCGCGCGCTGGCACTGGCGCTGCAGGTGCAGGCGCCTTCGCTGTACTGGCACTTCCCCAACAAGAAGGCGCTGATCGACGGCATGGCCGACGCACTGGTCGAAGGCGTGGCGCGAACGCCGGCCGGCGATGTGCCGTGGCAGGAAGCGATCCGCACGGTCGGGCAGGAGCTGCGCCAGGGCCTGCTGGCGCACCGCGACGGCGCGCGCGTGTATGCCGGCACCTACGTGACCTCGGACAACACGCTGCGCATGGGCGAGGCGATGGTGGCACCGCTGCTGCGCGCCGGCGCCAGCCCCAAGCTCGCGGGCTGGGGGTCGTTCAGCATGATGTATTACGTGCTGGGCTTCGTGATGGAAGAGCAGGCGCTGTGGCCCGCGGACGGCGTCGATGCCATCGAGAACAAGGCGGAGTTTCTAGCGCTGTCGCAGCAACGGTTCCCCTCGGTCTTCGCGTGCGCCGACGCGCTGTTCGACACCGACCTGGAGGAGCGCTTCGCGCTGGGCCTCGACGTGTTCATCGCGGGGCTGGCCCACAGGATCAAGGCCTCGAAACGCGCGTAGCGTCCCCTGGCGCCCGGTCGGTTCAGTCGAGTCCGCGCTTTCCCGCCGCCCAGTAGGCCTTGGCCTGGATGCGCCGCGACTCGACGCCCTGTGCCTTGAGCGCGCGGCTCATCTGGCGGATCGACGAGGCCTTGCCCGTCAGCACGTAGTGCGCGCCGCCGCTCATCGCCGAGTGGAGTTCCGCGAGGTGCGAGTCGTCGGTGCGGCGCTCCATCAGCGCCCGCGGCCGGATGCCCAGCGCGTCCAGCACCTGGCGCGATTCGGCGATTGCGCCGACCTCGAAGACGGCCTGCACCCTCTGCACTGCCTGCACTGCCTGCACTGCCTGCACTTCGGCATCTCTTCCGCACAGCGATGCCGCGAGGCCGAACGAGGTCTCGTCGCCGAACAGAACCGTCGCCGCGGGCAGCGGCCGGAGTTCGAGCGAGCGGCGCGGGCCGAAGACCTGGCAGCGCTCGCCCGGCCGCGCGCGGCGCACCCACTCGCTGCCCGGCCCTTCGCCGTGCGCGAACGCCATGATGCGCGTCACGCCACGCGCGCCGTCCCAGCGCAGCGGCGTGTAGGTGCGCGTCTCCAGCGTGCCGCCGGTCTTGATCTGCACCTTCTGGCCCGGCGACCAGCGATGGCTTTCGAAAGCCACGCATTCGAGATCGATGAGCCTGAAGCGCGGCGACACGCTGGTGGCCGCGATGACGTTCACGGGATGCAGGAACAGGCGGCCGAGCGTGCGCTCGACCAGCCCCGGCCGGACGGCGCCCGTGGCCGCTTCGGAACCGATGTTGGAAGAAGACATGAAGAACTCTCCGAGGTGATGACGCGAAAATACACAAAAATCTAACGACGTTAGATAACGCGGACATCATAGGCTAACGATGTTAGTTTTGGTCATTCGAACCGCCAAACGCAACACTGTTTGCAAGACGCTTCGCGCGCGTTGTCCTTTCACAATTCGGTGATACACTCCAATAAGAATAGTTCTTATTCAAGTCCCTCGCCCGCTTTTTCAAGCCCGCATGCATGCACGCGGGCCGAAGGCGCCGGGGCTCATCGTCGATGCTTGCGAGAAGGCGGCCGGATGCGCGACCTCGTTCAGGAACTGGTAGCTCACTACGCGGACTTGCGCCGGCAGCTGACCCGCGACCTGAGGGATCCGCACTACGCGGCCGACATCGCGCAGTCCAGCTTCGAGCGCGTCTACGAGTCGGCGCTGAAGGCCCGCGGCGGCGCGCAGGGCGATGCCGCACCAAACGCGCAAGACACCATCGAATCGCCGCGCGCCCTGCTCTTTCGCGTGGCGCGCAACCTGTGCATCGACGACGCGCGCCGCCGCAAGGTCGCGCAGGAGTGGGCCAGCTCGCATGCGGAGGTCGGCATGCACCAGACGGCGCAGTCCAGCGAATACATCGTGGCCCAGCAGCGCGTGCTCGCGCGGGTGGTCGACACCATGGAAAAGCTCCCGCCGCGCCGCCGCGAAGTGTTCCTGCTCTTTCGCGCCTACGGCCACACGCGCGCCGAGATCGCGCAGCGGCTCGACATCACCGAGATGGCCGTGGCCAAGCACCTGCTGCGCGCCACCATCGACTGCTCGCGCGTGTTCGCCGAGCTGCGCGCCGAACTGATCGAGCCGCAGGTGATGCTGAACCGTCCCGGCTTCGACGCGGCGCTGGCCGAAGATTTCTCGTGAGCGGCGGCATGGCCATGGGCGCGCCGCGCGAACGGCTGGTCGAGCGCGCGCTGGCACTCATCCTCGAAGGCGAGATGGCGCCCGGCGATGCCGCGGGCCAGGCCCGCACCGCCCTCAACCAGTGGCGCATCAAGTCGGACGAGCATGCGGCCGCCGTGCAGGAAGCGCGGCAACGCTGGGACGCCCTTGGCGGCATGGCGCACGACCTGCGCGCGCACTTCGACGAGCCCGAAGGCCCGCTGATGGCCAACGCGGCCAACGCGGCCGCTGCGGCGGCCGCAACCGCATCGTCCACCCACCGGCAGCAGCGCCGCAAGATGCTGTTCTCGGTGGCGGGTCTGCTCGGCGCCGGCCTGGTGGCGGGTCGCGGCGTGCAGTGGTACTGGCAGCAGCCGGTGTTTCGCTCGGCCTACCGCACGCGCACCGCGCAGATGCTGAAGGTGACGCTGGCGGATGGACGCAGTGGCCGAAACGGGGCCATCGGGGCCATCGGTGCAACCGGGGCGATGGGCAGCCAGCTCGACCTCGCACCGCAAAGCGCCATCGACGTCACGCTCTACCGCCAGCGCCGCTTCGTCGACATGGCCCATGGCGAGGTGCGCTTCGAAGTCTCTCCCGACCGCGACCGCCCGTTCGAGGTCCACACGCGCAGCGCCACCATCGAGGTGGTCGGCACGGCCTTCACCGTGCGCGACCGCGGCGGCCCCGTGACCGTGGGCGTGGAGCACGGCCACGTGCGGGTGCGCGTGACACCGCCCCGCGGGCTCGCCGGCGCGGAGACCCGGGTGATCGACCTGTACAAGAGCGACCAGCTCGAGATCGTCGACGGCCAGCCCGGTCGCGTGCAGCAGGCCGACACCGCGGCCTTGTCCGCGTGGCGCGACGGCTGGCTGGTGTTCGAGAACACGCCGCTGGGCGACGCCCTGGCCGCGGTCAACAGCTACCGTGCGCGGCCCATCGTCAGCAACAGTGCGCGCATCGACGCGATGCGGCTGTCGGGCCGCTTTCGCACCGGCGACTCCGAAGGCCTGCTGGCCGCGCTGCCGACCATCCTGCCGCTCACGACCGTGGTGCACCCGGACGGCAGCGTGGCGTTGCAGGTGCGCTGACGCAGCAGCCCGCCAGCGCCCGGGGCGCGCGGGGCGCGCGCCTCAGGCGTTGCCGGACCCGCCGCGCGCATTGCCCACGGGGTGCCCCGACTGCACCAGCCCCCACTCGGTGAGCGCGATGTCGAGCGCACGCACATGCAGCGGGTCCTTGCCCAGCCATTGCGTGAGCCGTTCGGCGTTGTCCGGCGTCAAGGCCGCATGCATTCCGGCGAAGAGCGACCAGGCGGTGCGCACATGGGCATCGGTCACGGCACCGGCCCCCGATGCGCCGCCCGCCGCCGGGGCCGTGGACGCAAGGGCATCCTCCGCCGCCCGCACGCACGTCGCGCCCCTCATGCGCCTCATGCGCCTCATTCGAGCCCCCCGGTGGGCGGATGGAGATTCCTGCGGCGGTTGACGGCCAGCGCGGCGCCCGCCAGCGCCCAGAGGCGCAGGGCACGGTCGAAGGCCTGAAGATGCGCAGGCTCTTCACGCACCCAGTGCGTCAACTTCAATGCCACCGTGCGGCACGGGTTCTCTCTGAGTTCCATGTAGAGACGCCATGCGGTCTCCTCGGCGGAGGGCGCCTCCGGACGGTTCTGCGGGGCCACGGCTACTCCAGGCGCTGTGTGGGTGTGGGTTCGGGAGGATGCCCGTGCAGCGGCGCCAGGCGCCAGCGGGTGCGCCTGCGAGGCGCTTCATCCAAAGAGACGATCCACCGGCCCGAATGTTCAACCGGAAGTGCCGGCCCCGGCCGCCGGCTGCCGCAGGGCCGGCCCGGCGGCAGCGGCTGCGGCCTGCGGTTGCCGGCTCCTGGCGCCGGCACGGCGCTTGCGCAGCCAGATCACCACGCCCGTCACGCTGAGCATCGCCACCACCAGGCCCATTGCCGAGATCAGGATGCGCCCCGGCAGCCCGAGGATGCGGCCCGAGTGCACCGGGAACTGCGCCTGCACGAAGATGTCGGCCGCCGTGCCCTTCCACGGCTCGCTGCTGCCGACGAAGCGGCCGTCGCGGCCGTCGATGTACAGCACGCGGTGCCCCACGCCGCCCGCGCCATGCTCGTCTTCGGGCGCAAAGAACTGCGCGCCGTAGATGCCGAACAGCTGCGCGTAGAAGAGCGAACCCACGGGCTCTTCCCACCCCCGGCGCCGAGCCTCCTGCGCGGCCTTGGCAAGCACGTCGGCGTAGCCGAGCAGCGGCACCACGGGCTTGGCCTCGTCGGCGGGCTCGCGCTGCTCGAACGGCGTGGGCGTGACGTTCGACACCATCGACATGACCGGGAAGAACACCTCGCGGTACAGGTTCAGCGAGAACGCCGTGAAGGCGATGACGAACAGCAGCGCCCAGGTCCACAGGCTGCCCGCGCGGTGCAGGTCGAAGTTCAGCTTGTAGCTGCCGGCGCCGCGGCGCACCTTCCATGCGGGCTTCCAGCGCTGCCACCAACGCTTGCCTGCCGGACCATCGGGTGTAACGGCAGCAGCGGCCTTGCGGGGGCGGCGCAGCGGCAATGTCAGGTAGAAGCCGCTGAAGCAGTCGAGCGTCCAGACCAGTGCGATGGTGCCCAGCAGCCAGACGCCCCAGCGGTCGATGCCCCACATCTTCGGCAGGTGCAGGGTGTAGTGCAGCACGTAGAGGAAGGAGACGAAGTTCTCCTTGCCGATGGGCCAGACCGCGCCCCAATCGCGCCGGCCGAGCTCTTCGCCCGACGCCGGATCGACGAAGACCTGATTGAAGCCGGGCTTGAAGCGCTGGCCCGTCGCGGGGTCGACGCGCGGCTCGACGCCGAACGACAGCGAATGCCCCGTCTCGGCGGCCATCGGCAGCGAAGTGACGAGCACCTGCGGATGGCGCGCCTCGAGCTGCCGCGCGAGTTCCAGCGGCGGCAGCGCCGGGCCGGTGGTGCGCGCATCCGTCAGGTGCGGGTTGAGCCATTCGTCGAGCTCGTGGTCCCACGAGATCACGGCGCCCGTCAGGCCCGAGACGAACAGGAACCCTGCAATCGACAGGCCGGCCCAGCGGTGCAGGGCCACGAACATCAGGCGCATTCGAAAGTTCCTTCGACGGTCGGGGCGGTAGTGGGGGCGGTGGCCGCGGCGGTGGCCGTCGGACATGGCCGAGCCTGCCAGCCGCCGCCCATCGCACGATACAGCGAGACCCTCGCCTGCAGGCGTGCCATGCGCAGCTGCACCGACAGGTCCTGCGCAACGTAGAGGGTGCGCTGCGCGTCCAGCAAGGTCAGCAGCGTTTCGGCGCCCGCGCGGTAGCGCGACTCCGACAGGCCGGCCGCACGGCGTGCCTCGGCCAGCTCGACAGCCTGCGCCGCGGCCTGCGCGTCGGTGGCCGATACGGCGTTGAGCGCGGTTTCGGCATCGGCGAACGCGGCGGCGATGGCGCCCCGGTAGGCCGCCAGCAATTCCTCGCGCCGCGCCTGCGCCAGTTGCCGCCCGCCGGCCAGGCGGCCGCCATCGAAGATCGGCGCAGCCAGTCCCGCGGCCAGGCTGTAGACCGGGTTGTCGAACAGCCTGCCGAAGCGGCCCTGCCCCGTCCCCACGGAGGCGCTCAACGAGACGGTAGGCAGCAACGCGGCGCGCGCGGCCAGCACGTTGGCATCGGCGGCGGACAGCTGCGCCTCGGCGCGTGCGATGTCCGGCCGGCGCACCAACAGGGCCGACGGTGCGCCCGCGCCGATGGACGGCACCTGCAGCGCATCGAGGGCCAGGCCCTGCCCCGCGGCCACCGGCGACGTCGCGCCCAGCAGCACGGCCAGCGCGGCTTCGGCGTCGCGCGCCTGCTGCTGTAGCGCCGCCACGCTGCGAACCTGCGAGGCCACCAGCCCGCGCTGCTGCGCCAGGTCGAGCGGCGACGCCGCGCCGGCGCGGCTGCGGGATTCGACCAGCGCGAGCACACGGCGCGCGTTGTCGAGATTGCGCTGCGCGATGCCGGCGCGCTCGCGCAGTGCCTGGCCCAGCAGCCAGGCCGAGGCAACGCTGGCCGTCACGCTGAGCCGCACGGCGTCGCGCTCGAAGGCGCTCGCGCGCAGGTCGTGCAGCGCCTGGTCGCGCCATGCGGCGTCGCGGCCCCACAGGTCGAGTTCGTAGCGGGCGCTGAAGCCGGCGGCATGGGTGCTGCCGTCGACCGCCGCACGGCCGCCCAGCCGGCCCTCGCGGGCGGCGTCGAGTGTGGCCGTGACCTGCGGCCGCGGCGCCGCACCGGCGATGCGGGCCAGCGCATCGGCCTGCGCCACGCGCGCGGCGGCGGCGGCCAGGTCGTTGCTCTGCACTTGCGCGCGCGCAATCAACGCGTCGAGCTCGGTGCTGCCGAAGCCGCGCCACCAATCCGCATCGACAGTGCCCGCCGCGGCTGACGCGGGCGGCGCGGCTTGCCATCCGGACGGCAGCGCCACCGCACGGTCGGCGCGGTCGCCCTGCAGCGCGCAACCGCCCAGCAATGCCATGCCAGACAACAGCCAGGCGGCGCGCAAGGCGAACGACATGCGCGGCATCGTCATTCCCCCGCCAGCGCCACGACCGGGTCGAGCCGCGCCGCATTGCGCGCCGGCATGAAGCCGAAGACCACGCCCGTCAGCACGGCGCAGCCGAATGCGCCGACGCTCGCGGGCACCGAGAACTGCACGGACACGCCCGCCAGCAACAGCGCCACCACGATGCCCAGCCCGGCGGCAACGCCGACGGTGCCGCCCACCGAGGTCACGAGCACCGCCTCGGTCATGAACTGGCGCAGGATGTCGCGCTGGCGCGCGCCGGTGGCCATGCGGATGCCGATCTCGCGCGTGCGCTCGCGCACCGTCATCAGCATCACGTTCATCACGCCGATGCCGCCCACCACCAGCGACACGACCGCAATCAGCCCCAGCATCATCGTCATGGCACGGGCGGTCTCGGTCTGCACGCGCAGGGCCTCGACGCGGTTCCATATCAGCACGTTGCGTCCGGCCTGCAGCCGCTCGAGCTGCGCCTCGATGGCGGTGGCCGTTTCCTGCGCCTTGTCGATGTCGCGCACCTGCACCGCGATCCACGTCGGGTTGGGATGGCCGTAGACCCGGGTGGCGGCCGAAGACAGCGGCACCACCACCCGGTCGTCCTGGTCCTCGCCGTCGGTGGCGCCCTTGGACGCCAGCACGCCGACCACCTGGAACGGCACCTTGTCCACCAGGATGTCCTGGCCGACCGGGTCCTGCCCGTCGGCGAACAGGCGCTTGCGCACCGTCTCGCCGATCACGGCGACCTTGGCGACGCGCCGCTCGTCCTCGGCGTCGAACATCACGCCCTGGCTCACGCCCCAGCCCAGCACACGCGAGAAATCGACCGTGGCGCCCCCGCCCTCCGTGAGATGGTCGACGTTGCCGCGGCGCACCACCACCTTGTCCTCGATGTAGGGCGCGACGCCCTCGACGTTCGCCAGCGTGCGGATGGCCAGCGCGTCGTCCAGCGTGAGCGGCGCGCTCGGGTTGCGCAGGCTGGCGATCTGCGCGGCAACGAACATGGTGCGCGTGCCGAAGGTCTCGAACTGCGCCATCACCTTCTGCTGAGAGCCGCCGCCGACCGCGAGCATCACGATGACCGAGGCCACGCCGATCACGATGCCCAGCAGCGTGAGGCCGGTGCGAAACCTGTTGCTCCACATCACGCGCCAGGCCGCCCGCGTGGCCTCGCGGATGTCGGCCAGCAGCGAGGCGCCGCCGGGCGAGGCCGGGTGCCCGAAGGGCGTCGCCGGCGCAGCGGCGTGCGCGGGCGTGGCCATGGCCTCACCCTCCGCGCTGCCCGCGTCCGCCACGATGCGCCCGTCGCGGATCTCGATCACGCGGCGCGCCTGCGCGGCCACCGTCCGGTCGTGCGTGATGAGGATGATGGTGTGGCCCGCGTCCGCCAGCTCGTGCAGCAGCGTCATCACTTCGGCGCCGCTCTTGCTGTCGAGCGCACCGGTGGGCTCGTCGGCCAGGATGATGCGCCCGCCGTTCATCAGCGCGCGGGCAATGGCCACGCGCTGCTGCTGCCCGCCCGACAGCTGGTGCGGCCGATGGTCGAGCCGCGCGCCCATGTCCAGCCGCTCGAGCAGTGCGGTCGCGCGCGCGCGCCGTTCGGCTTCGGGCATGCCGGCATAGAGCGCGGGGATCTCGGTGTTCTCGCGCGCCGATTCGCTGGGCACGAGGTGGTAGCCCTGGAACACGAAGCCGAAGGCCTCGCGGCGCAGCCAGGCGAGCGCGTCGGCGTCGAAGCTGGCCACGTCCTGCCCGTCGAACAGGTAGCGGCCGGCGCTCGGCCGGTCGAGGCAGCCCAGGATGTGCATCAGCGTGGACTTGCCCGAACCCGAAGCGCCGACGATGGCCACGAATTCGCCGGCATGGATCCGCAGCGAGATGCCGTGCAGCACCGTGGTCGCGGGAGCGCCCGCCGAGGCGTTGTTGCCGCCGTACGACTTGCGGATGTCCTGCAGCTCGATCAGGGGCCGGGGCGTTTCGCCGGAAGCGCTCGCCGCCGGCGTCATGGCTTCGCCGCCCTGGCGGTGACGATGCGTTCCCCCGGCTGCACGCCCTCCAGCACCTGGGCGGAAAGCCGGTTGCGCACGCCGACGCGCAGTTGCCGCGCCTCGACCTTGCCGTCGGGGCGCAGCACGCGCGCGGTGAAGCGGTCGCTGCTGCCGGCCACGGGCACGAGCGCGGCCAGCGGCACGGAAAGCGCGTCCTTCTCGGCGTATTCGACGAAGGCGACCTTGGCCGTCATCTGCGGCATGAGCTCGCCGTCGGCGTTGTCGACGTCGAACAGCGCCGTGTAGACCACCACCTTGCTCGCCGCGCTCGAGGGCTTGGCGCCGCTGTCGCCGCCCGACTTGTTCTCGGGCACCGGTGGCGCGGGCAGCAGCTGCCGCACGCGGCCCTGCCAGCGGCGCTGGCTTTCGCCGAGCGTGGTGAAGTAGACCGGCATGCCGGTCCTGATGCGCCGCACGTCGGCCTCCGACACCTCGGACCACACCGTCATCGACGACAGGTCGGCGATGCGCAGCACGTTGGGCGTCTGGTAGGTGGCGTTGAGGGTCTGGCCTTCACGCGCCTCCACCGACACGACGGTGCCGGCCATGGGCGCGTAGATGCGGGTGTAGCCCAGGCGGGCCTCGTCGGCCTTCAGCGTCGCCTGGGTCTGTGCGACCTGCGCCTCGAACTGGCGCACGCGCGCGCCGGCCGATGCCAGCGTGGCCTGCGCGGCCTGCACGTCCTCGTCGCGCGTGGCGCCGTCGGCCGCCATCTGGCGCTGCCTCGCGTGCTGCTGCCGCGCCAGCAGGTGCTGGGCCTGCTGGTCGTCGCGCTGCGCGCGCAGCCCCGCGAGCGAGGCACGGCCCGCGTCGACGGTGGCCTGCTGCACGCTGGGGTCGATCTCCACCAGCAGTTGCCCGCGCTTGACGACGTCGCCCGGCTGCACGTGCAACCGAAGGATCTGCCCCGAGACCTGCGCGCCCACGTCCACGTAGTGCCGCGGCTGCAGCACGCCGAGCGCCGTGACGCTGGATTCGATGGTGCCGCGCACGAGCGCCACGGACTCGACATCCGCCGCATCGCCGCGCCCCCACAACAGCCCCGCGCCGGCCGCCGCGCACAGGAAGACCAGCAGCCCCGCCACCGCACGGCGGCGCCAGGCGCCTTGACGCACATCGCTCACGCCGCCCTCCCGCTACGCCGCCAGGCGCTGTGCGCGCGCACGCGGACGGGCCAGGAAACCCGCGAGCGGCAGCATCCCGGCATGGCCGCTCGATCCGCTCTCGCTCGATGGCTCACCCGAAGGCTCTCCCGATAGCCCGCCCGACGGCATGCCGGCGCCGGCTTGCCGGCACGCCGCGCAGGCGCCGTGGATCTGCACGTCGAAGGTGCCCGTGGGCGGCAGGCCCTGGTTCAGCGCCACGCGGGTCAGCGCCTCGTGGAGTTCGCGGTCGTGCACCTCGGTGGAGGCGCCGCAGCCGCTGCAGCGCATGCGCACGGTCGCTGCGTCCGCCTGCGCATCGGGCGCGGCGTAGCGGAACACCGCCAGCGCGCCGCCCCGGCTGCGCACCCATTCGCGCTCGATGAGGCCGGAGTGCTCGAACTCCTTGAGGACGCGGTAGACCGTGGTCAGGCTGGCCGAGGTGCCGCGCAGCAGCATGCGGCGGAACACCTCTTCGCCGCGCTGCCACTCGGTGCCCGCGTCCGCCAGCGTCTGCAGCACGCAGAGCCGGACCACCGACGGCCGGATGCGCGCGCCCCGCAGCTGCGTCATGAACGCCGGGCGTTGCACGTCGTTGGGTTCCAGGCCGTCGTTCATGCAGCAAGGCTCTCGAGGTGGGCACGCGGCCGGTCGTCCGCGATGCGGCCGGCGCGCATGGTGATCACGCGGTCGGCCAGGTGAAAGTAGCGGTCGTCGTGCGAGATCACGACCAGCAGGTGGCCCTTGGCGCGAAGCTCGGGCAGCAGCTCGGTATAGAACAGGTGGCGGAAGGTCGGGTCCTGGTCGGCCGCCCATTCGTCGAACACCAGCACCGGGCGCCCTTCCAGGTAGGCGTGCACCAGCGCCAGCCGCTTGCGCTGGCCGGTCGACAGGTCGGTGGTGGTGAAGGCGCCATCTTTCAGGCTCACCTTGTGGGCGATCTCCAGGCGCTCCAGGTAAGGCAACGCGCGCTGCGGCAGCACCTGCATGCTGGCCTCGCCGTGCGCTTCGCCCTCGCCGGCGGCCAGGTCCTCGAACAGGTAGAAGTCGGAGAACACCGTGGTGAAGAGCTGGCGGTAGTCGTCGCGAAGCTCGGGGCCGATCGCGGTGCCGTCGATGGCCACCTCGCCCTCGTGCGGCGCGTACAGGCCGAGCAGCAGCTTGATCAGCGTGGTCTTGCCCGAGCCGTTGTCTCCCACCACGAACACCATTTCGCCGCGGCGCAGCCGCAGGTCGATCGGCCCCAGCGCGAAGGCCTCGCCGCCCTCGGGCGCATCGAAGACGTAGCGCACGCCGCGCAGCGCGATCTCGCCCTCGAGCTTCAGCGGATCGCCGGCGCGCCCCACGTGCAGGTGAGGCTCCGGCGTGGCGAAGCGCGCCGACAGATCGGCAATGCGCCGGAACGCGACACGGGCGCGCCCCACGGCGGGCAGCGCGCCGGCGATCTGGTCCATCGGTCCCTTGAGGTACAGCAGCACCAGCACGAAGCCGCTGAGCACCGCGGGCTCGGTGGGCCGGAACGCGGCCCATCCCAGGATCAGCGCGATCAGCAGGAAGAACAGGCCCGAGCCGAACGCCGCGGCCACGACGAAGGTGTTGATCGCCCGCCCGTTGACGGTGCGGATGTTGTCCACGATGCGTTCGATCTGCCCGCCGAACATGCGCTGGCGGCGCACGCGGTGCATGCGCAGTTCCTTGGCGCCCTCGCTGATCGCGCGGTAGGCCTTGTGCAGCTGGTCTTCGTGTTCGCGCGCCTTCCAGAACCCGTTCACGCCACGGATCTGCGCCACGGTCTGCACCGAGGCGCCGACCACCAGCGCCACCATCAGCACGCCGAACAGCGGCAGCGACAGGTAGGCCAGGTAGGCCAGGCAGCCGAGCGCGGTGACGCAGGCGATCAGCGTTGCCGAGAGCGCGAACGCCACGTCGCTGATCATGTCCACGTCCTGCGACAGCACCGGCATGAGCCGGTGGGTGCGGTAGCGCTCCAGCGCATCGATGGGCGCCGAGAGGATCTTCTGCGCCAGGCTCTTGCGCACCTGCGCAACCACCCGCTGGCCGACGAAGTTGGTCGAGACGTCCGACACCATGCGCCCGAACAGCGCCGCGGCGCACAGGCCGATGAAAGTCAGCAGCAGGCCGCCCGAAAGGCCGCCCTGCCCGTTGAGCACCCGGTTGATGGTGCCCAGCAACGCGACCGTGGCCGCGCCCGCGCCGATGCCCATGACCGCCGACAGCAGGATCCACGGCAGGAACGGCTTGAGCAGGCGTGTGAACTCGCCGTCGGAGGCGGGGGCAGTGGTCATGCAAGAACTCTTTCCGCCCGCAGGCGACTGGGGTCCGGTGGCAGGGACGACCCCTGCCGCCGGACGCGAAACGGATGGCGGCGGCCCTGCCGCGCAAACGCCGGGCTGCCGGCGGCGCCGGACCGCCTGTACCCCTCTAGACGGGTGGCCCGCACAAATGTTCACGCCGCGGTTCGCGCCGTGCGCCATGAACACCCGCGCGGCCCATCCGTCCTAGCTTCATGCACCCTGCAAAACGCCGCGCCGCCGGCGCCCGACCGCCCCATGGCCGCCCCATGGCCGCACCGTGAACGCGCCATGATCGCGCTGCTGGAACCCCTGTTCCAGGGCGATCTGGCGCCGCACGGCGAGGCGCTGCAATGCGCGGCGCGGCCGCCCGCGGGCGCGCTGCGCGTGGCCGACCTGGTGCGCTCCCCCGACCTGCTGGACCGCGTGCTGCGCCAGCATGCGGCGCACCTCGGCGTGGAGGGCGAAGACCTGCGCGCGGTGGCCTCGGCCTGGAGCCTGGACTACCTCGGCATGCTGCTGCCGCCGGCCGCGGCCGCCGCCAGCGTGCTGCAGCACGTGTTCCCGATGGCCGCCGACCAGGTCTGGGTGCGGCTCGACACGCACGCCCACCCCTTGCGCTTTCACATCCGCGAGCTGGGCCGGCCGCAGCGCGGCGCGAGCACCGCGGAACGCTATGCGGTGCTGCTGCGCGGGCACCTGGAGCCGCTCTTCCAGGCGCTGCGCCAGCGGACGGGCATTGCCGCCAAGATCCTGTGGGGCAACGCGGCGCGCAACCTGGAGCCGGTGCTGGACCAGGCCCTGGCGCTGACGGGCGGGTCGCCGCCCATCGCGCTCGATCGCCAGCAACTGCTGCACAACCCCGATTGGGTGGCCAGCAGCCCTTCGCCCGATGCCGCCGATGCCGCCGATGCAACCAATGCAGCCGAAATGGCCTGGACCAACCCCCTGCCCGGCCCGCAGCGCGAGATCCGCGTGCGCTTCGAAGGCCGCGACCACGCCGTGAAGCTGCACCGCCAGTGCTGCCTCTTTCACCTCCTGCCCGGCGAAGGCTACTGCGGCGTCTGCCCGCTGTCGCCGGCGCACCGCTGAATTCGGCCGCGCCTCTTCTGTCTCCTTTCACCCATCAACCGAGCGCACATCCATGTCCAAGGCAAAACTCGTCTACATCATGTCCCTGAGGAATGCGGCGGCCGACAAGGCCGGCCAGCACATCGACTACAAGGGCGGGCAGCGCTACATGAAGTCCCCGCTGGAGTCGCTGGCGCAAGCCCTGGACAGCACGCCGCTGGGCGACGCCTACGCGCTCGAGGCGGTGCTGTTCGACGACGACGAAGGCTCGCCGCGCGACCGCAAGGCGCTGCAGGACTACGGCTTCGGCTTCGAGCCGTCGCGCCAGTGGATCTTTCCCGGCGAGCTCCAGGCGCAGGGACGCCGCGTCAACGACATGTTCCACAACGTGCCCTCGACCTACCGGCGGCTGCCGCTGGACGCCACCACCGAACGCGCCGCCGGCAAGAAGGACTTCGAGCAGCGCCTGCTCGAGCGCCTCCATGCGCTGGAAGCCGACGTTGTCGTGCTCGACGGGCTGCTGGTGATCCTCGACCAGCTGGCGCGGCCGGAAAGCCCGTTCTTCCGCCGGATCGTGAACATCCACCCCGGCATCACGCGGCTGGAGTCGCCCTTCGAGCGCCGCGGCGCCTGGGCCACGCTCGACGCGCTGCACGGCGCCCGGGGCCAGCGGGTGGTCGACTGGCGCACGCGCGAGACGGTGCCGGTCGAGCCGGTGCTGAAGACCGGCGCGTCCTTCCACTACGTGGACACCGGCATCGACTCCGGCGAAGTCATCTTCGACGTGCTGGGCACCGACATCGATCCCGCGGACACCATCCTCGAGCTGCGCTGGAACAACTTCAATCGCAGCCTGTTCCCGGCGCTCCACCAGGGCCTGGCCCTGATGGCCGAGACCGTGGACGCGTGAACATCCGGCGCCGCCGACCGTCTTCTTACACACGGCCCAGGGCCGGCCGCCGCGCACGGCGCGCCGCCCTCCACCACAGGAGTTGATTTCCATGCCACACGTCCATGATCTGGTCGGGATCGGGTTCGGCCCGTCCAACATCGCCCTGGCCATCGCCCTCGAGGAGAAGCGCCACGCGGGCCGGCCGCTCGACGCGCTGTTCATCGAGAAGCAGCTGAGCTTCGCCTGGCATCCGCACATGCTGCTGGACCACGCGCACATGCAGATCTCCTTCCTGAAGGACCTGGCGACGCTGCGCAACCCGACCAGCCGCTTCACTTTCGTCAACTACCTGCACGAAAAAGGCCGGCTGACCGACTTCGCCAACCTGAAGAGCTTCTTTCCCAGCCGCCACGAATTCAACGACTACCTCTCGTGGGCGGCCGAGCAGTTCGAGGACGCCTGCGCCTACGGCGAGGAGGTGTTCGAGGTGCTGCCCGAGGACCAGGGCGGCGAGGTGGCGCTGCTGCGCGTGCGCTCGCGCAACCACGCGGGCAAGCTGGTGGAGCGCCTGACGCGCAACCTCGTGGTCAGCATCGGCGGCACGGCCAACATTCCCGATGGCTTTCGCACACTCCGCAACGACCCGCGCGTGTTCCATTCGAGCAGCTACCTGCAGGACATCGCGCAGCATCCGGAGGCCCGGCGCATTGCCGTGGTGGGCGCAGGGCAGAGCGCGGCCGAGATCTTCATGGACCTGCAGGGCCGCCCCGGCGCGCCGCAGGTCGACCTGGTCACGCGCGCCCGCTCGATCCGCCCGGCGGACGACAGCCCCTTCGTGAACGAGATCTTCAACGCCGAGTTCACCGACTACACCTTCAGCCGCTCCGAGGACGAGCGCGCCGCGCTGCTCGACGAGTTCTGGCACACCAACTACGCGGTGGCCGACCTGGAGCTGATCCAGCAGATCTACAAGGCCTTCTACCAACAGCGCGTGACCGGCGGCAACCGCCTGCGCTTCCTGCGCCAGCACGGCATCCGCAACGTCGTGGCCGACGCCCAGGGGGTGCATCTCACGCTGTGGGACCAGAACGCCCAGCGCGAGCACGCCGTGCGCTACGACGCCGTGGTGCTCGCCACCGGCTATGCGCGCGAGCAGCACAAGGCCCTGCTGGCGCCGCTGGCGGGCTACCTGGGCGACTACACGGTCGACCGCCAGTACCGCCTGCAGGCCACGCCCGACTTCCATCCGGCCATCTACCTGCAGGGCGCCTGCGAGGATTCGCACGGCCTGAGCGACACCCTGTTGTCGGTCACCTCGGTCAGGACCGGCGAAATCGGCAGCGCCCTGCTGGCCACGCCGGCCGGCGCCGCGCAGCACCTGCGGCGGGAGGCCGAGGCCATCCAGACCTGAAATTTCGCGGTGCGTGCGCGCTGACGAAAAAATGTGACGGGAAGGTGTCTCTGTTTGATGAGTTCGAACGTCTTACTCATAGATGCGCCATGGACCGGAAGTTGGGCCGGCGTCCGCACCTGAATGTGAATGCGTCGTAATTCAAAAAACTGGAGTTGCCTTTTTATGCGTCCCCTGCCTCGTCAACATCTGCTGAATGCCGCGCTTGCCGCGGCGTTCGGTTCCGTTCTCACCGTCTGGGCCCCCGTGGTTTCGGCACAGGCTTCCGGCCAGGCCGTGGCGAAGGTGTTCGACGTGAAGGTGCCCTCGCAGGCCCTCGGCGCGGCGCTCAACGAGTTCTCGCGCCAGACCGGCGTGCAGGTGTTCGCCGCCGGCGAGGTGGTCGCCGGCACCAGTTCGCGCGCCGTCGAAGGCAAGCTGACGGTCGACCAGGCCCTGCGCCAGATGCTCACGGGCACCGCGCTGGAAGCCACGCGCACCGCCAACGGCGGCTTCGCGATCCGCCGCACCGCGGACATCCCCGCCTCCCAGAGCACCCTGCCCGCGGTGCAGGTGGTGGCCAGCGCCGAGGAATCGCCCACCGGACCGGTGACCGGCTATGTCGCCCGCCGCAGCATCACGGCCACCAAGACCGACACGCCGGTGCTCGAAGTGCCGCAGTCGATCTCCATCATCGGCCGCGACGAAATGGAAGCCCGCGGCGCCCAGGACATCATGGACGCGATCCGCTACACGCCCGGCGTCACGACCAGCATGTACGGCCCCGACAACCGCGGCTGGGAAGACATCCTGCTGCGCGGCTTCGGCACCTACAACAGCAGCTACCGCGACGGCCTCGCGCAGACGCCGTTCAGCGTCAACTACTACATCTCCGAGCCCTACTCGCTCGAGCGCGTCGAAGTGCTGCGCGGCCCGTCGTCGATGGTGTTCGGCCGCGGCGACGCCGGCGGCATCATCAACCGCGTGAGCAAGCAGCCCACCGGCGAGCCGATCCGCGAGATCGAGGTGCAGTACGGCAGCTTCCAGCGCAAGCAGCTGGCCTTCGATCTCGGCGACCGCATCGGCAACACCGACCTGAGCTACCGGCTGGTGGGCGTCTCGCTCGACAGCAACGACCAGGACCGCTACTCCGACGGCCAGAAGCTCAACCGCACGCGCGCGTACCTCGCGCCGTCGGTGCGCTGGCAACCCAACGCCGACACCTCCCTCACGGTGTTCGGTGAATTCCTCAAGAACCGCTCGGGCGAGGACCCCTACTACATCAACGCCAACGGCCGCTTCACCAACGTGAAGATGGGCGACCCGAGCTTCAGCGGCATCAAGCAGGAACAGGCATCGCTGGGCTACCGCTTCGAGACCAAGCTCGCCCAGGACTGGACACTGCGCCAGAGCTTGCGATACACCACCATCGCGCTCGACCGGCGCGTGGTCTGGGCCGATTCGGCCGCCGAGGACGAGCGCACCATCTACCGCATCGCGCGCACGTGGAACGACCCGCTCAAGCAAAGCGTGTTCGACACCAACGTGCAGGGCAAGGTGCGCGCGGGCATCACGGAACACACGCTGCTGTTCGGCGTCGACTGGAACGAGCTGAAGGGCAAGTCACGCCAATTCCGCGGCGCCGCGCCCGACCTGGACCTGTACCTCCCGGTCTACAACCAGCTGGTGACGCCGCCCACCGATCCGCTGCAGAACTACCGGCAGACGACGCGCCAGATCGGCATCTACGCGCAGGACCAGATCAAGATCGCCGACAAGTGGATCGTCACGCTGGGCGGCCGCCAGGACCGCGTGACCTCGATCACCGACGACATCCTGAACACGACCTACACCAAGAACCGCGACGACGCCTTCAGCGGACGCGCCGGCCTGACCTACCTGGCGGGCAACGGCTGGGCGCCCTACCTGAGCTACAGCGAATCCTTCCTGCCCAACAGCGGCGTGGACGGCAACAACGAACCCTTCAAGCCCAGCCGCGGCAAGCAGGTGGAAGTCGGCCTCAAGTACCAGCCCGAAGGCACCCGCACCTCGTTCACCGCCGCGGTGTTCGACCTGCGCAAGACCAACGTGGTGACGTACGACCCGGTGACCTTCGAAGGCCGCCAGATCGGCAAGCAGCGCTCGCGCGGCCTCGAGCTCGAGGCCAAGGGCGAACTCGCGCCGGGCCTGAACATCGCCGCCTCGTACACCTGGCTGGACATGAAGGTGCTCAACAGCGCCGACCCGGACGAACTCGGCAAGATCCCGCCGCTGGTGCCCAAGCAGTCCGCCTCGGTCTGGCTGGACTACACGCTGGGCAACGGCCTGGGCTTCGGCGGCGGCGTGCGCTACATCGGCAAGCGCCAGAACGACGAGCACAACACATCCTATGAACGCGGCGTGACCGTCGCCGACGCGGCCGTGCACTACGAGACCGGCCCGTGGCGCCTCGCACTCAACGTCACCAACCTCTTCAACAAGAAGTACTTCTCGATCTGCTATCACGGCGAGTGCTACCGCGGCAACGAACGCGCGGTGACCATGACGGCACGCTACAAGTTCTGATGCCGCGCGGCGCCACGCGCGCCGCCTCCTCATCGCTGTCACACGACCATCGGCCCCCGCCGCCTTGCGCGCCGGGGGCCGAATCGTTTGAATGCGACCGCAGCGTCAGGCCGACTCTGCAGCTTCCTCTTGCGCTTGCCGCACCTCGGCAAGTGCCTCGCGCACCGCCTCGAACAGCCCGGCGTCGCGCACGATCCCCTGGTGGTTCGTGTCGACGTCCGTGCCCACGCGCGCACGGCCGCGCAGTTCGTGCAGCAGCTGCACGCGGTCCTGCGCGGTGCGCCCCCTGCTCCACCAGACGTGCGCTTCGGCCTGCAGCACCGGCAGCGCGGGCATTGCCGCGGTGGCCGCATTGAAGCGGCGCGACATCGCGATGCGCTCGCCGACGTCCACCTCTCCCATGTCGATGCCGAGCGTGCCCAGGATCTCGGCCACGGCGCGGTCGACCACCGCGTCGGACGCATTGCGGATCGACTCGAAGCGATCGAGCAGCGCGTCGACCTGCGCCTTGCCCGCGCTCTCGTAGGCCAGGTCGGCAACGAACTGCCGCAGCTCGTCGTACCAGTCGCCCGCGTCGAAACTGTCGTCCATCACGAAGCTGTCCACCAGGCCCACGAAACTCACGGCCACACCCTGGCGCTCGAGCACGTGCGCCACGTGCACGGCCATGACCGTGCCCAGCGACCACCCGAGCAACGCGATCGCGCCCACGGGATGCGCGGCACGGATGCGCTCGGCATAGCGCTCGGCCATCTGCCCGACCGACTCGGGCAAGGGCAGCCCGCTGTAGCTCACGCCGTAGACCGCGCGGCTGCCCTCGAGATGGCGCGCCAGCGGCTGGTAGTCGAACGCGTTGCGCAGGCCGGGCGCAATGCAGAACAGGGGCACGGCGCCGGGCGGCTGCGTGGCCTCGTTCAGGCGCTCGACCGCCTCGCGCGCACGCCCGGTGTCGCTCGAAGCCGTGAGCCGCGCCAGCGTCGGCTTCTGGAGCAGGTCCTGCAGGGAGAACTTCATCCGCGGATCCTGCGTCCGCTGGATGTGCGCGAGCAGCTTGAGCGCCACCAGCGAATCGCCGCCGAGCTCGAAGAAGTTGTCGTGGCGGCCGACCCGCGGCACGTCCAGCACCTCGGCCCAGATTGCCGCCAGCGCCTCCTCGAGCGCGCCGCGCGGCGCCTCGCAGGCCTTGTCGATCGCAAAGGCCGGCGCGGGCAGCGCCTTGCGCTCCACCTTGCCGTTCGGGTTCAGCGGCAGCGCGTCGAGCACCACGAGCGCCGAAGGCACCATGTGCTCGGGCAGCGTGTCGCCCAGCCGCGCACGCAGCGCCGGCGGCGCAAGCGACTGGCCCGGTTGCAGCGAGACATAGCCCACCAGCCGCGCACCCGCCGGGCCTTCGTCGGCCACCACCACGGCCTCGCGCACCTCGGGCTGCGCCAGCAGCAGCGCCTCGATCTCGCCCAGCTCGATGCGGAACCCGCGGATCTTCACCTGGTGGTCGATGCGCCCGATGAACTCGAGCTGGCCCTCGTGGTTCCAGCGCACGAGGTCGCCGGTGCGGTAGAGCCGCCCGCCCCGGTCGTCGAACGGGTCCGCGACGAAGCGCTCGGCGCTCAGCCCGGCGCGCCCCAGGTAGCCGCGCGCCAGCCCGTTGCCGCCGAGGTACAGCTCGCCGACCGCGCCCAGCGGCACCCGCTCCATGTCGGGGCCGAGCACGACCGCATGGCGCTCGCCCACCACACGCCCGATCGGCGCGCAGTTCCACGCGCCCCGCTCCTCGGCATCGGCGCTCCACACGCAGGGCGTGACCACGCATTCGGTCGGCCCGTAGGCATTGAACAGGCGCCGCGGCGCGAAGGCCTCGGCGGCGGCGCGGAAATCGGGGTTCGCCCAGGCTTCGCCGCCCGCGATGCACATCTTCACGCCGGGCAGCCCGCCGGACGGCGCCCCTGTCATCTCCGCCAGTTCGGCCAACGCCGCCTGCGCCAGGTGGCGCATGTAGGCCGGCGCGAAATACAGCACGTTGACCTCGGTGCGCCGCGCCAGCGCGAGCAAGTCGCCAGGCGACTGCTTGCCGGGCGGCGGCAGCACGATCGACGCACCCACGCCCAGCGGCAGCAGCCACTGCTCGCCGGCCGCATCGAAGTTGATCGACGCGAACTGCAGCAGCCGGTCGGTGCGCGCCAGGCCGTACACCCCGGCAACGGACCGCATGTGCATCGCGAGCGG
The DNA here is from genome assembly GCF_900112425.1 of Variovorax sp. OK212. Taxonomy (GTDB): domain Bacteria; phylum Pseudomonadota; class Gammaproteobacteria; order Burkholderiales; family Burkholderiaceae_C; genus Variovorax. The sequence goes on from NZ_FOLP01000002.1 coordinate 582,187, forward strand.
CCCGTGCGCCACGGCCACGCCCTTGGAACGCCCCGTGGACCCCGAGGTGTAGATCACGTAGGCCACGTTCTGCGCGTGCAGGCGCACGGCCAGGCCATGCCCGGGTTCGGCGCGGGTGTCGATGCGGTCGACCACGAGCGACACGATGCCCGGCCCCTGCGGCGCGCGCGCCTGGACCGCGCTGTGCGTCAGCACGACGGCGACGGCGCTGTCCTGCACCATGTGGGCCAGCCTGTCGGCCGGGTAGTCGGGGTCGAGCGGCACATAGGCACCGCCCGCCTTCAGGATGGCCAGCAGGCCGATGAACATGTCGGCGCCGCGAGGCATCGCAATGCCCACCCTCACCTCCGGCCCGATGCCGCGCCGCACCAGCGCATGCGCCAGCCGGTTCGCCTGCACGTCGAGTTCGCGGTAGCTCAGCACGCGCTCGCCGTCGATGAGTGCCACCGCGTCCGGGTACCGCGCCGCCTGCTGTTCGAATTGCCGATGCGCCAGCGCCGGGTCGTGCATGCCCTGGTCCTGCCTTTGCGAGGGCTGGGCAGGCTGGACGGACTGCGTGCCCGGCATGTCCCGCGCGTCGAACAGCTCGATGTCCCCCACGCGCAGCTGCGGCGCATCGGCCAGGGCCTGCAGCAGCAGCTGGTAGTGCGCCGCCATGCGCTGCATGGTGGCCGGCTCGAACAGCTCGCGGGCGTAGGTCAGTGTCACGTGGACGCCGCCGCGCTCGTCTTCCAGCAGTTCGAGCGTGAGTTCGAACTGCACCGTGCGCTCGGCCAGCGCCTGGTCGTGCAGCGTGAGGCCGGGCAGTTCGGCCAGTGCCTGCATGCGGCTGCGCTGGTGGTTCACCATCACCTGGAACAGCGGCGTGCGGCTGGCGTCGCGCTCGGGCTGCAGCGCGTCCACCAGTTGCTCGAAAGGCAGGTCCTGGTGCATCTGCGCACCCAGGGCCGTCTCGCGCGTCTGCAGGAACACCTCCTGCAAGGTCTTGCGGGCGTCGATGCGGCCGCGCAGCACCTGCGTGTTCACGAAGAAGCCCACCATGCCTTCGGTGCCCGGGCGGTGGCGGTTGGCCACCGGCAGGCCGACGCGGATGTCGGGCTGGCCCGTGTGGCGGTGCAGCAGCACATGGAAGCAGGCCAGCAGCGCCATGAAGAGCGTGCCGCCCTGGGCCTGCGCCTGGCGTTGCAGGCGCTGCACCAGCGCGGCCGGCAAGGTGAGGCCGTGGTGCGCGGCCGCGTAGTGCGCGCGCGCCGGCCGGGGATGGTCGGCGGGCAGCCGCAGCACCGGCTGCTCGCCGCCGAGCTCCTGCTGCCAGTAGGCCAGCTGCCGCGCGCTCTCGCCGGCCTGGAGCCAGTCGCGCTGCCACACGGCGTAGTCGGCGTACTGCACCGGCAGCGGCGGCAGCGGGTTCGCCCGCCCCTGCACGCCGGCGCGGTAGAGCGCCACGAACTCGTCCACGATCACCTGCACCGACCAGCCGTCGGAGACGATGTGGTGCATCACCACCACCAGCACGTGCGAGCGCGGCTCGAGCCGGATCAGCTCGACGCGCAGCAGCGGCCCGCGCCCGAGATCGAACGGCGTCTTGTGGGCCAGCCGCACCAGCGCGCGCGTCTCGTCCTCGCGCGCAATGGAGCCCAGCGCGCTCAGGTCGGCCAGCGGCACCTCGAAGCCGGGCGACGGCAGCACCACCTGGTCGGCCAGGCCGTCTTCGCGCGCACGGAACACCGTGCGCAGCGACTCGTGGCGCTGCACCAGGCTGCGAAAGCTCTCGCGCAGCACCTCGACGGACAGCACGCCCTCGAGCCTCAGGCCACCGGCCACGTGATAGACGGTGCTGGACGGGTCCAGCTGCCACAGGAACCACTGGCGCGCCTGGGCATGCGACAGCGGCAGCGCGCCCGCGCGCAGGTGCGGCGCGAGCCGGGCGATCGGAGCAATCGCAGCCACGGGCGCCAGCGACTCGGACGAAGAAAGTGCGTCGCCCGTTTCACCGCCGTCGCCTTCCACCGCCTCGCTCACGGCCGCCAGTGCCGCCACCGTCTGCCGCTCGAGCAGCTGCCGCGGCGTGACCCGGCGGCCCGCCGTGCGCAGCCGCGCGACGATCTGCAGGCTCAGGATCGAATCGCCGCCCAGCTCGAAGAAGTTGTCGTGGCGGCCCACGCGCGCCACGCCGAGCACCTGCGCCCACACGTGCGCCATCAACACCTCCGCCTCGCCCTGCGGCGGCGCATAGGCACTGTCGCCGGTGAACTCCGGCGAGGGCAAGGCCTTGCGGTCCAGCTTGCCGTTGGGGTTCAGCGGCAGCGCCTGCAGCACCACCAGCGCCGCGGGCACCATGTGCTCGGGCAAGGCCGCCGCGAGCCGCGCGCGCAGCGCGGCCGGCTCCATCGCGCAAGCGGCCTGCAGCGAGACATAGCCGACGAGCCGCGCGCCCGCCGGCCCCTCGCCGGCCACGACCACCGCCTCGCGCACTTCGGGTTGCACCAGCAGCTGCGCCTCGACCTCGCCCAGCTCGATGCGAAAGCCCCGCACCTTCACCTGGTGGTCGATGCGCCCGAGGTACTCCAGCTGCCCGTCGCCGTTCCAGCGAACCAGGTCGCCGGTGCGGTAGAGGCGCGCGCCTTCGCCGCCGAACGGATCGGCCACGAATTTCTCGGCGCTCAGCGCCGGGCGTCCCAGGTAGCCGCGCGCCAGCAGGTCGCCGCCGATGCAGAGCTCGCCCGCCGCGCCCTGCCGCACCAGCGACAGGTCGGGGCCCACCACGCGCAGCGCGCGGCCGGCCAATGCGCGGCCGATGGGCATCTGGCGCGGCAGCGGCGCCTGTGCATGCAGGCTGGCCGTGCAGTCGAGCGTCGAGGCCGTGACGACCGCTTCGGTCGGGCCGTACGCGTTGATCACCGCCACATGCCCGAGCCCTGCCCGGCGCCAGGCATGCAGCCCCTCGCCCGACATCGCCTCGCCGCCCACGTGCACCTGGCGCAGCGCACCGAAGGGCCGCGGGCCGTGGCGCGCGAAGTCCTGCGCAAGCAACAGCCAGTACGGCGTGGTGAGGTCGGCGACGGTGATGCGCCGCGCCAGCAGCTCGCGGTAGAAGGTCTCGCTGTCCCACAGCGCCGTGCCGCGCAGCACGATGGCCGCGCCGGCGGCCAGGGGCGGAAAGACCTGCTCGATGAAGCTGTCGAAGTTCGGCGTCGAGAACTGCAGCACCCGGTCGGCCGGCGTCAATGCGCCGTAGCGAACGGTCTCCTGCACGTGCGCGGCCAGCGCCGCGTGCCCGATGCCCACGCCCTTCGGACGGCCGGTGGAACCCGAGGTGTAGATCAGGTAGGCCAGGCTGCCGCCGTGCAGCTCGCGCCGCGGGTCGTGCACCGGCTCGCCGGCAAGGTCCAGCGTGTCGAGCTGCAGCACCGCGAGCGACGCCCCGGCGGCAAAGCGATCGGCCAGCGACGACTGCGTGAGCACCAGCGCAACGCCGCTGTCACCGATCATGTAGGCCAGCCGCTCGGCGGGATAGTCGGGGTCGAGCGGCACGTAGGCACCGCCCGCCTTCAGGATCGCGAGGATGCCCACGATCATGGCCGGCGAGCGCTCCACCGAAATGCCCACGCGCGACTCCGCCGCGACGCCCAGCGCCACGAGCCGGTGCGCCAGGCGGTTGGCCTCGGCGTTGAGTTGCGCGTAGCTGCGCGTCTCGTCGCCGAAGACCAGCGCCGCGGCGTCCGGCTGCGCCTGCGCGCGGCGCTCGAACAGCCGGTGCACCGGTGCGTCGCCCGCATGCCGCAGCGTGTTGACGCCCTGGCTGCGAAGCGCGGCGCGCTCGGCCTCGTCAAGCAGGTCGATGTCGGCAAACAGCCGGTCCGGGTCGGCCGTGAGGGCTTCCAGCAAGCGCACGTAGCAGGCGGCCAGGCGCCTTGCCGTGGCCTGCGAGAACAGGTCGGTGTTGTATTCGAGCTGGGCACTGGCGCCCTTCGCGTCGATCTGGAAGTCCAGCGAGAGATCGAACTTCGCGCCGATGTGCTCGGCCTCCAGCAGCTGCGCGTGCGCATCGCCGAACCTGAGCTCGACGGCGGCATCCACCATCTGCACGCCGAACATCACCTGGAACAGCGGCGGCCGCGCGGCATCGCGCTGCACCTTGCGGCTGGCCAGCAGCACCTCGAACGGCAGGTCCGCATGCTGCAGCGCGGACAGCGCGTCGGCGCGCACCTGCCGGCAGATCTGCCGCAGGCTCAGCTGCGGGCCGAGCCGCGCCCTGAACACCTGCGTGGTGATGAAGAAGCCCAGCAGGTCGCGCACCTCGTCGCGATGGCGTCCCGCGTTGGGCGTGCCGATCGCGAAGTCGTTCTGCCCGCTGTACCAGCCCAGCAGCATCTGCCAGGTGGCCAGCAGGATCATGAACGGCGTGCACTTCTCGGCGCGGCAGAGCTTCTGCAGCGCGATGCTCAGCGGCGTGTCGAGCGCGAAGCCCAGCGTGGCGCCGTTGAAGGTCTGGCGCGGCCCGCGCACGCCGTCCACGGGCAGGTCCAGCGGCGGTACCTCGTCGCCCAGGTGCCGGTTCCAGTGCGCGAGCTGGCGCGCCAGCTCGTCGCCCTGCACGCGTTCGCGCTGCCATACCGCGTAGTCGGCGTATTGCACCGGCAGCGCGGGCAGATGCACGTCGGCGCCGGTGCGCGAGGCGCGCTCGTAGGCCTCGGCAAGGTCCTTTGCCAGGATCGGGTTCGACCAGGCGTCCGACACGATGTGGTGCAGGCACACGGCCAGCACATGCTCGGCGGGCCCCAGCGTGACCAGCCGCGCCACCAGCGCGGGCGCCACGCCCAGGTCGAACACGTGCAGCGCGGTGCGCCGAAGAATCTCGTCGACGCCCGCCTGCCGCGCGTCGTCCGCCAGCGCGCGGAGGTCGATGCGCTCCAGCGAAAAATCGACCCGCGGCTGCACCACCTGCACCGGCACGCCGTCGCGCTCGAAGAAGCGCGTGCGCAGGATGGCGTGGCGCCCGATCACCGCGCGGAACGCACGCTCCAGCGCGGCCGCATCCACCGCGCCGCGCAGCCGGAACATGCGCGGCAGGTTGTAGGCCGTCAGGCCCGGCTCCAGGCTCTGCAGGAACCAAAGCTGCTCCTGCGCGCAGGAAAGGGGCGCCTCCTCGCCCTCGGGAACCCGGCGCACGATCCGGTCTTCTTCTTCGTCGTCCTCGTCGTCGAGCCAGGCCGGGTCTGCGGGGACGCGTTGCGCTGCGTGGGTGCTGCTGTTCATCGATGTTCCGTGCGGCGGGCGCGTCATGCGTCCTGGGTGGCCCGCGAGGGCATTGGAGAAGTCGTGGCCGGCTGGCTGGCCTGGCGGTGCGCCTGCGCGAGCGCTTCCATGCGCGGCACGTCGTTCGCTTCGTCGGCGCGCAAGGCCGCGGCCAGCTCGGCCGCGCTGGCGTGGTCGAACACCAGGCCCGGCGCCACCTCGGTCTGCAGCAGCTTGCGCAGCCGCGCAACCAGCTTGATCACCAGCAGCGAGTGGCCGCCGAGTTCGAAGAAGTCCTCCTCCACGCCGATGGCGTCGCGCTGCAGCAGGCGGGCCATGGCTTCGGCCAGCACGAACTCCAGTGCGTCGCGCGGCGCGGTGGCCCGCGGCTGCTGCGCGTCTTGCATGGCCAGCGCCGACAGCGAAAGCCGGTCGATCTTGCCGTTGGGCAGGCGCGCGAACGCCTCCACGAAGGTGTAGCCCGAGGGCAGCATGTGCGCGGGCAGCAGCGTTGCAAGCTGCGCCGCGAGCGCGGCGCGCGCGGCGTCCAGGGCGAGCTCCGGGCCGGGCACGACAAAGGCCGACAAGGTCGCGCCGGCGGCGGCACCGGCGGCGGGCAGTGCCAGCACCACGGCCTGCCGCACACCGGCTTGCGCCAGCAGCGTGGCCTCCACCTCCGCCGGCTCCACACGGAAGCCGCGGATCTTGACCTGGTGGTCCGCGCGCCCGGCCAGGCGGATGCCCCCTTCGGGCAGCACGTGCGCCAGGTCGCCGGTGCGATAGAGCCGCTCGCCCGGCCGGAACGGGTCCTCCACGAAAGCGCCCTCCACGTCGCGGTTCAGGTAGCCGCGGCACAACTGGGCGCCGCCCACGTACACCGCGCCCAGCCCGCCGCTGGGCACCAGCTGCAACGCCTCGTCGAGCACATGCACGCGGTTGTTGGCCAGCACGCGCGACAGCGGCAGCACCGGCACCGCGGCATCGGCCGACGACACGCGGTGCACCATCACGCCCACCGTGGTCTCGGTCGGCCCGTAGTGGTTGTAGACCGCGCATTCCGGCGCCAGCCGCGCCAGCCGCTCGACCAGCGCGCGCGGCGTGGCCTCGCCGCCCAGCACCAGCGTGCGCGGCAGCACCGGCGCGTCGTCCTCGAGCAGCGCCTCGAGGTGGGACGGCACCATCTTGAGCGCGTCGATGCGGCGCTCGCGCATGAAGCCGGCAAAGGCGCGCGCGTCCTTCACGTCGGCGTCGCCGGCCACCACCAGGCATGCGCCGTTGAAGAAGGCGCCGAACAGCGCGGTGTTGCCCAGGTCGGCCACCACCGAGCTGGTCAGCCCCCAGCGGCGGCAACGCGCGAGGTCCATGGCCGCCGATGCCGACGCCACGTAGTTGAGCAGGTTCGACTGTGCGATCACCACGCCCTTGGGCGTGCCGGTGGACCCCGAGGTGTAGAGCACGTAGGCCAGGTCGTCCATCGATGCCGCATGGCCGGGCGGGCTGTCGGGGAAGTCGCCGAGCTCGATGTCGGCCGGCACGGCCTGCGGCCATGCGGCCTCGTCACCGGGTTGCGGCGCCACCGCCTGCAGCACCAGCGAAGGCGCGGCGTCGGCCAGCACGGCGCGCCGGCGTGCCGCGGGCCACTCGGGGTCCAGCGGCAGGTAGCTCGCGCCCACCCGCCAGGCGGCCAGCATCGCGACCAGCAGGTCGGCCGACCTCGGCAGCTCGAGCGCCACCCGGCCGCCGGCCGCGACGCCACGCGCCTTCAGCCAGTGCGCCATGCGGTTGATGCGCGCATCGAACTCGCGGTAGCTCATGCGCAGCTCACCCGCTTCGAGCGCGGGTGCGTCCGGCGTGGTTTCGGCCCAGCGGGCGACATGCGCCGCCAGCGTGCGGTCGCCGAAATCGACGGCCGTGCCCTGGGCCGCCAGCAGCATCGCGCGCTCTTCGGCCCCCACCACGGGCAGGCCGGACACCGGTTCATCGGGCCGTGCCGCCGCGCCGTCGAGCAGCGTGGCCAACTGCAGCAGCAGGCGCTCGGCCGCGCGCGGCGTGTAGCGCGACGCGTCGGCGTGCAGGGCCAGCGTGAACGTGTCGCCGCTGCGGTTCACCTGCAGCGCCAGCTCGAAGCAAGGCATCGGGCCCGGCGCCTCTTCCACGCGCCATACCGTGCCCGTGCCCGTTCCCATGCCTGCTTGCATGTGCGCGTGTTCACTGACCGCGAAGCCCACGGCGAGGTGCGCCACGGTCTCCGGCGCGTCGACGGCCCAGTACTCCTGCGCTTCGGCATGCGCGCCCAGTGTCTCGCCCAGGCGCACGGCCCAGTCCGCGAACGGGGTGTGCGGCGCCAGCTCGATCCGCACCGGCAGCACCTTCTCGAACACGCCGACGGCCCCTTGCATGACCTCGTAGTCGCGGCGGCAGTCGTGCTGCCAGCCGCCGGCGAACGGCCGGTAGCCGTTCAGCCGCGCAACGAGCGACCACCACGCGGCCTGCAGCAGCGTCTCCACCGGGATGTTCGCGGCGGTGGCGGCGCTGCGCAGCCGGGTGGCGAGCTCACTGTCGATGCGCTGCGTGCGCGAAAAGCGCGCAGGTAGAAGTGCAGGTGCCTGCGACGCGGAAGCGCCCTCGCCCCGCAGGTCCAGGCGCGGCGCCGACAGCGTTGCCGCATCGCCGACGTGGCCGCGCCAGTACGCACGGCCTTGCGGCGCTTCGTCGCCGCCGTCCAGGTCCTGGCGCCATTCCACGAATTGCGCGTACTGGAAAGTCTCTTCTTCGTCGGGCGCCTGGCCGCCGGCATGGGCAGCGGCGATCTGTGCGAACAGGGTGTGCAGGCTGCCCGCATCCGCCGCGAACGCGCTGGCCGCCAGCGCGAGCCTGTGGCGCGTCTCGCCCAGCCGAACGAGCCCGGCGCGCACCGGCACGCCGTCGGCCACGTCCAGCGGCTCGTTGGCGAACGCGGCGAACCAGTCGGCGAACACGGCCGCGCTGTCGGCGCTGTCGCGCAGGTCCAGCGCCTGCCAGCGCAGCGGCGGCATCGCGTCGCGCGTGCGCTGCCGCAGGCCGCGGAAACCGGGGACCTGCAGCACCGCGCAACGCAAGGCGCCGTGCGCCTGCAACACGGCCTGCACGGCGGCCTTCAGGCGCGGCGCGTCGAGCGCACCTTCGATGTCGGCGAGCAGCACGAGCGTCGCGCCGGCCGCCGACGTCTCCGCCGGCAGCATGGCCGCGACGGCCCGCTGCTCGGGGCTCAGGGCGAAGGTGGCGCCGGTGGTGTCTTCGAGAATGGCAGCCATCGGTCAGCCTCCCGCCGCCAGCGCGAGCGCCGCTTGCGCCGAGGGGTTCGGCACGCCCTGTACCCGATCGGGCGGCGCCTCCAGCGCGGCGCGATCGCACATCGCGCCCATCGCCACCACGATCTTGCGCGGCCCCTCGTACGGGTCGCGCGCATGGGCGGCCAGCATGTTGTCGAGCATCACGACGTCGCCCTGGCGCCAGTCGAAACGCACGGCGCATTCTTCGTAGGCACGGCCCACGACGGCCATGGTCTCGTCGGCGATCGGCGAGCCGTCGCCGTAGGTCACGTGCCGCGGCATGCGGTCCAGCCCGGCCATGGCCACCAGGTCCTCGCGCACGTCGGGCTCGAGGCAGCTCACGTGGTGCAACTGCACCTGGTTGAAGAACACGCGGTCGCCGGTGACGGGGTGCGTGATCACCGCCGGGCAGCGGGTGCGGGTCTGCAGCGTGTCTTCGTCCAGCCAGCGCCAGCCGATGTCGGCAGCCGCGAGGCGGGCCTCGACCTCGGCCCTGCTGTCGGTCTTGAAGAAGGTCTGCCAGCTCACGTCGAAATTGGGCGTGAACGTGCGCACGTAGAGCAGCCCCTTGCGCTCGAACCCGGCGACCACGTCGGCCGGCAGGCGGCGCAGCATCTCGCGGCAATCGACGATGGGCGTGGCGCCGCCCACGGGCGACGGCAGCTCGCAGAAGAACCACTGCTTGCGCGGCCAGCGGTCCAGGTGCGAGCTCTCGTTGTGGTACAGGATCATCTGGCGCTCGGGGTACGGCGTGGAGCGGTAGGTCTTCTTGCCGCCCTCCTTCTTCGGCAGGTCGCCGTAGCTGCCGTAGAGCTCGGGTTCGATCACTTCCGCGAAGGCCTCGAACTCCTGCGGCGTGCGCAGGCCGAAGTTGCGCAGCAGGATGCCGCCATGGGTGCGCAGGCTGGCCTCGATGAACTCGCGCTGCTCGCGCGCCCAGGCCACCGCATCGATGTCGCCGCCCGTGGCTTCGATCACGAGCGGGAAATCGCGTTGCGGCGACAGGAACGAAGTGCGCACCGGCAGGCGCGGCGCCGGCGCGCCGGTGCGGTCCTTGTCCACGAGTTTCTTGAGCTTCTGCAGCTTGCCCAGCGCGGGAGACGGAGATGACATGGTCGGGGTTTCCAGTGGAATGGGAATGACAAGGTTCTCCAGCATTCCGGTTGGCGATGTGGCTACCTGTTGCAGGAGGTCGCGCCACGCGGCGGCGGCCTGTTCGATCGACTCGCGCCGGTACAGGCTGGTGGCGTAGACCCAGTTGGCCGTGAAGCCCGTGCCTGCCGAGGTGCTTTCGCTCACGAACACGGCCAGGTCGAACTTCGATGCGACCACGGGTTGTTCCACGGCCTCGATGACGATGCCGGGAATCTCGAGCCGGCTCGCCGGCATGTTCTGCATGACGAACAGCACCTGCACGAGCGGGTTGTGCTGCTGGCTGCGGGGCACGCCCGCGAGCTCGACGATCTGCTCGAAGGGCACGTCCTGGTGCTCGAAGGCCGACAAGGTGCTCTCCTTGACCTGCGCCAGCCACTGCGCGAACGTGAGCCGCGGCGCCAGGCGCGAGCGCAGCGGCACGACGCCGACGAAGAAGCCGATGAGCTTTTCCAGGTCGGGATGGCCGCGCCCGGCCACGTCGGTGCCGACCACCACGTCGTTCGAGCCGGCCTGCCGGTGCAGCATCAGCAGGAACACCGAGAGCAGCAGCGTGTAGAGCGAGGTGCCGTGCCGGCGGGCCAGCACGCCCAGCGCCTGCGCCAGTTCCTTGTCGACCTCGATGGCGACGGCGTCGCCGGCCGTCGATGCCGTGCGGGGGCGTGCGTGGTCGGGCCTGAAGGTGGACAGCGCGGGCGCACCGTCGAGGTAGCCGCGCCAGAAGGCCGACTCGGGGGCGAAGCGCTGCGCGAGCTTGCGGTGGTGCCAGTCGGCGTAGTCGGCGTACTGCACGCGAAGCGGCGGCAGCGAGGCATGCCGCCGCTCGCGCAGCGCGGCGTAGATCGCCATGAAGTCCTGCACGAAGATCGACTCCGACCATCCGTCGAACACGATGTGGTGCACGCACAGCAGCAACAGGTGCGTCTCGGGCGCGGTGCGCAACACCGTGGCGGCCAGCAGCGGCCCCGCGGCCAGGTCGAACACCGTGCGCGCATGGGCGTCCTGCGCGGCCTGCACCCCGGCTTCCTGCTGCGCCGGCGCAAGGCCCGTGAGGTCGTGCAACGGCACGGCGAGCGGGCCGGGCAACTGGACGCACGCCACGGGCTCGCCCTCGTCGTCCTGCGGGTAGGTGGTGCGCAGCACCTCGTGCCGCGCGACGATGGCGTCGAGCGTGGCGCGCAGCACATCCGCGTCCAGCGCGCCCCGAAGCCGCAGCGCCGCCGTGATGTTGTAGGCGGCCCCCTTGCCGGACAGGCGGTCGACCAGCCACAGCCGCTGCTGCGCGGGCGAGAGCTTCATCTGCGCGGCGCGCGCCACCGGCTCCAGCACCGGCACCGGCACGGCAACTGCCTCGCTGCCTGCGGGATGGACGCCATGCGCGTCCTGGAGGTGGCTTGCCAGCGCATGCAGCACCGGATGCTCGAAGACCCGGCGCAGCGGCAGTTCGATGTTGCGCGCCGCACGCACGCGCGAGGCGATCTGCGTGGCCAGCAGCGAGTGGCCGCCGATCTCGAAGAAGTTGTCGTTGCGCCCGACGCGCGGCACGCCCAGCACCTGCGCCCAGATCGCCGCCAGCGCCTCCTCGAGCTCGCCCTGCGGCGCCTCGTAGGCGAGGTCGTTCGTGAATTCCGGCGGCGGCAGCGCCTTGCGGTCCACCTTGCCGTTGGGGTTCAGCGGCAGCGCGCCGAGCACCACGATCACCGACGGCACCATGTAGTCGGGCAAGGCGCCCCCCAGCCGCTCGCGCAGCACGGGCGCGTCGATCGCCTGCGCGGCGTGCAGCGACACATACCCCACCAGGCGCGCACCCGCCGGGCCTGCGCCGGCGACCACCACGGCCTCGCGCACTTCCGGCTGTGCCAGCAGCTGGGTTTCGATCTCGCCCAGTTCGATGCGGAAGCCTCGGATCTTCACCTGGTGGTCGATCCGCCCCAGGTACTCGAGCCGGCCCTGGCCGCTCCAGCGCACGAGATCGCCCGTGCGGTAGAGCCGCCCGCCCGCCGTGTCGAACGGGTCCGCCACGAAGCGTTCCGCGCTCAGCGCGGCGCGGCCGAAGTAGCCGCGCGCCAGCCCGATGCCGCCCAGGTAGAGCTCGCCCGCCACGCCGGCCGGCGCCAGGTTGAGCGCTTCGTCGAGCACGCGGACCTGCGTGTCGGCAATGGCGCTGCCGATGGCCGGCACGCCGTGCATGCCGTTCACGCCGTTCGCGCTGTTCACGCGGTCCGCCGTCGACCAGATGGTCGTCTCGGTCGGGCCGTACATGTTCCAGAGCTCGATGCCGAGTTCGCACAGGCTGTGCGCCAGGTCGGCCTGCAGCGCCTCGCCGCCGCACAGGCCCTTCAGGCGCGCGGGCCGGCCGTGCAGCCGCAGGTCTGCCTCGAGCAGCCGCCAGCCCGAAGGCGTCGACTGCAGCACCGTGGCGCCGCTGTCGCGCAGCAGGCGGCCGAGCGCTTCGCCATCGCGGGCCACGTGCTTCGCCGCGAGCACCAGCCGCGCGCCGCACACCAGCGGCAGATACAGCTCGAGCGCCGCGATGTCGAAGGACAGCGAAGTCACCGCCACCAGCACGTCGTCGGCCGACAGGCCGGGTGCCTCGCGCATGCTCGACAGGAAGTGGCTCAGTGCGGCGTGCCGCACCATCACGCCCTTGGGCTTGCCGGTCGAGCCCGAGGTGTAGATCACGTAGGCGAGGTTGTGCCCGTTCGACGGCACCTGCGGGTCGCTGGCCGGCGGGTCTGCCGGTGCGTCTGCCGGTGCATTGGCCAGTTCATCGTCGGTCGGCAAGGTATCCAGCGCAAGCACCCGCAGCCCCTCGGCCGCGGCCGAGAGCTGCGCCACCAGTTCATGCTGGTGGCTCTGCGCGAGCAGCAGGCGGATGCCGCTGCTGGCCACCATGTAGGCCAGGCGGTCGGGCGGGTACTCCGGGTCCAGCGGCACATACGCGCCGCCGGCCTTCAGGATCGCAAGCAGGCCCACCACCATGTCGATCGAGCGCTCGGCGGCAATGCCCACCATGCTTTCCGCCTTCACACCCAGCGCCATCAGCCGGTGCGCCAGGCGGTTCGCCCGCGCATCGAGTTGTGCGTAGCTCAGGGCCTCGTCGCCGAACACCAGCGCCACCGCCTCGGGCGTCTGCCGGGCCTGGCGCTCGAACAACCGGTGCACGGGGGTTTCGGCGTCGTGGCGTCGCGCATTCACGCCCCAGCCGTGCATTTGCGCCTGCTCGGCTTCGCCCAGCAACGCCACGCCGCCCACCGGCTGCTCGGGATGGTCGGCCAGGGCACTCAGCACTGCCAGGTAATGACCCGCCATGCGCGCCATCGTCTGCGGTTCGAACAGCTCCGACGCGTAGCGCAGGCTGGCCTGCACGCGGCCCTCGGCGTCTTCGGTGGTTTCCAGCGTGAGTTCGAACTGCGCCGCCTGCACACCCAGGTCGCACTCGGTCAGCGAGAGGCCGGGCATGCCTTGCAGCGCACCGGCGTCGCCGCGCTGGTGGTTGAACAGCACCTGGAACAGCGGGTTCGCGCCCAGCACGCGGTCGGGCTGCAGCGCTTCCACCAACTGTTCGAAAGGCAGGTCCTGATGGGCTTGCGCACCAAGCGCGGCATCCTTAGCGCGGGCCAACACTTGCGACAAGCTCTCGCGCGCATCGAGCACGCTGCGCAGCACCTGCGTGTTGACGAAGAAACCGATCACGCCTTCGGTCTCGGCCCGGTGCCGGTTGGCGATGGGCACGCCCACGCGAACATCTGGTTGGCCCGTATAGCGGCTCAGCAGCACCTGGAAACCCGCGAGCAGCGTCATGAACAGCGTGGCGCCCTGCGCCTGCGCGCGACGCAGCAGGCCTCCGGCCAAGGCAGGCGGCAGTTCGAAGGCGTGGCGCGCCAGGCTGTAGCGGCCATCGGTGCGCCGGGCATGGTCCGCCGGCAGTTGCAGCACCGGTTGCTCGGTGCCGACGTGCTTTGTCCAGTAGGCCAGTTGCCGCTCGCGCTCGCCCGCCTCCAGCCAGTTGCGCTGCCACGCGGCGTAGTCGGCGTACTGGACCGGCAGCGGCTGCAGCACCGGCACACCGCCCTGCACACGCGCGGCGTACTGCGCCACGAACTCGTTCACGAGGATCTGCATCGACGCGCCGTCGGACACGACGTGGTGCATCACCACGACGAGCATGTGTTCCTCGTCCGCAAGGCGGACCAGGCCCACGCGCAGCAGCGGCCCTTCGGCGAGGTCGAAGGGCGTGCGGCTCAGGCGGCCGGCCTCCGCCTTGCTGCGCGCCTCGCGTTCGTCCTGCGACGTCACGCCGCCGAGATCGAGCACCGTGAAGCCGGGCTCCACACCCTCGCGGATCACCGCTTCGGCGGCGCCGCCGTCCGCGGGGCGAAAGACGGTGCGCAAGGACTCGTGGCGCTCCACCAGCGCGCTGAAGCTTGCGCGCACCGCGTTCACGTCGAGCCGGCCCGCCAGCATCAGGGCGCCGCCGATGTGGTACGCCGTGCTCTGCGGATCCAGCTGCCAGAGGAACCATTGGCGCACCTGCGCATACGAGAGCATGCCGCGCGCCGAGGGCTGCGCCGCGACGATCGGAAGGCGCGCGAAGTCGATCTTCTGCTGCTGCAGCAAGGCCAGGAAAGCCTTCTGCTTCTCGGTGGACAGGCGGGCGAATCGCTGCGCCAGTTCGTGTTTCTTGTGTTCCATCAGTCTTCCAGTGCTTCCAGCAGGCTGGCCATCTGGTCCAGGTCGCCGGCTTCCTCGGTGAGCTCGGTCGAACGCATCTGCGTCACGGCCTCGCCGATCGCGACCAGCGACATGCGCTGGAAATAGATCGCGAGCGGCAGCCGCACGCCCAGCTCGGCCTGCGTGCGCGTCTGCGCCTGCAACACGGCCAGCGAGTGGCCGCCGAGTTCGAAGAAGTTGTCGTGGCGCCCCACGCGCTGCACACCCAGCACCTCCGCCCAGATCGCGGCCAGCTTCTCCTCCGTCTCTCCCTGCGGCGCTTCGTATGCGTTGCCCGCCGAGAACTCCGGCGCGGGCAGCGCCTTGCGGTCCACCTTGCCGTTGGTGTTCAGCGGCAGGGCATCGAGCACCACCAGCACGGAAGGAACCATGTAGTCCGGCAGTGCTTCGCCGAGGCGTTCGCGCAAGACGTTTGTGTCGATCTCCTGACCCGACACGTAGCCCACGAGCCGCGTGCCCGTCGGGCCCTCGTTGGCGATCACCACCGCCTCTCGCACTTCGGGCTGCGCCAGCAAGCCTGCTTCGATTTCTCCCAGCTCGATACGGAAGCCCCTCACCTTCACCTGGTGGTCGATGCGTCCCAGGTACTCCAGCTGGCCTTCGTTGTTCCACTTCACCAGGTCGCCCGTGCGGTAGAGCCGCTCCCCGCCTTCGCCCGCGATGAAGCGCTCGGCCGTCAGGCCTTGCCGATTCAGGTAGCCGCGCGCCAGCCCGGCGCCCGACACATACAGCTCGCCTGCCACGCCCAGCGGCGCGGGGTTCAGCTGGCCATCGAGCACCTGCAGGCCCAGGTCGGGAATCGCAATGCCCACGGGGCTGCGCGACCGGCCCAGGTCCGCCGCGGTGATGCGCCGGTAGGTCACATGCACCGTGGTCTCGGTGATGCCGTACATGTTGATCAACTGTGGGCTGTCGTCGCCGTGGTGTTCGATCCAACCGCGCAGGCGCTGCGGGTCGAGCGCTTCGCCGCCGAAGATCACCGTGCGCAGAGCCAAGTCATGAGCCTGCGGCAGGCTGGCCAGCTGGCCGAAGGCCGAGGGCGTCTGGTTGAGCACCGTGACGCGCTCACCGCGCAGCAGCTGCAGGAAGTCCTCCGGCGAGCGGCTGACCCAGAACGGCACCACCACCAGCTTGCCGCCGGTGCACAGCGCGCCGAAGATCTCCCACACGGAGAAGTCGAAGGCGTAGGAGTGGAACATCGTCCATACGTCGGCCGGACCGAAGTGGAACCACGCGTCGGTGGCGTCGAGCAGGCGGCTCACGTTGCGGTGGCACAGCTGTGCGCCCTTGGGGCGCCCGGTGGAGCCCGAGGTGTAGATCACGTAGGCGAGGTTCTCGCCGTGCAGGTCGAGATCGGGGTCGGTGTCGGACTCCCCGCTCACGTCGAGCGTGTCCAGTGCCAGAACTTCCAACGCCTCGGTGCCCGGCACCTGCAAGTGGCTCTGCGTGAGCAGCAAGGCGATGCCGCTGTCCTCGACCATGTAGGCCAGGCGGTCGACCGGGTACTCCGGGTCCAGCGGCACATACGCGCCCCCGGCCTTGAGGATCGCGAGGATGCCCACGACCATCTCGAGGGAACGCTCCACCGCGATGCCTACCTTGGTCTCGGGCTTCACGCCCAGATCGATCAGTCGATGCGCCAGGCGGTTGGCCCGTGCGTTGAGTTCGCCGTAGCTCAGGGCCTGTTCGCCGAACGCCAGAGCCGGAGCCTCGGGGCGTTCACGCACCTGCCGTTCGATCAGCCGATGGATCGGATCGCTGGCCTCGGCCGGCTGCCTGCATGCGCCCCACGACGCCAGTTGCGTGCGCTCGGCCTCGCCGAGCAACGCCACGTCGCCCACCGTCTGCCCGGGATGGTCGGCCAGCGCATTCAGCACTGCCAGGTAATGACCCGCCATGCGCGCCATGGTCTGGGGTTCGAACAGCTCCGACGCATAGCGCAGGTTGGCGTGCACGCGGCCATCGGCGTCTTCGGTGGTTTCCAGCGTGAGTTCGAACTGCGCGGCCTGCGCGCCCAGGTCGCACTCGGTCAGCGTCAGGCCGGGCAGTCCCTGCAGGGCCGCGGCATCGCCACGCTGATGGTTGAACAGCACCTGGAACAGCGGGTTCGCACCCAGCACGCGCTCGGGCTGCAGTGCTTCCACCAATTGCTCGAAAGGCAGGTCCTGATGGGCTTGCGCGCCCAGGGCGGCATCTTTCGCGCGGGCCAGCACCTGAGACAGGCTCTCGCGCGCATCGAGCACGCTGCGCAGCACCTGCGTGTTGACGAAGAAGCCGATCACGCCTTCGGTCTCGGCCCGGTGCCGGTTGGCAATGGGCACGCCCACGCGCACGTCCGGCTCGCCGGTGTAACGGTTCAGCAGCACCTGGAAGCCTGCAAGCAGGCCCATGAACAGCGTTGCGCCCCGGGCCTGCAAGCGCTTGTGCAGCTTGCGAACCAGATCGCTCGGCAGCTCGAAGCCGTGGCGCACCGCGCTGTAGCGGCCGTCCGCGTTGCGTGCGCGGTCGGTGGGCAGTTGCAGCACGGGCTGGTCGGTGCCGAGGTGCTGCGTCCAGTACGCGAGTTGGCGCTGGCGCTCGCCGGCTTCCAGCCAGTCGCGCTGCCATGCGGCGTAGTCGGCGTACTGGATCGGCAGTGGCGGCAACGAAGCCGCCGTGCCCTGCACGCGCGCGCTGTACTGCGCCACGAATTCATCGACCACGATCTGCATCGACCAGCCGTCGGACACGATGTGGTGCATCACCACGACGAGCATGTGCTCTTCATCTGCAAGGCGGATCAGGCCGACGCGCAGCAGCGGGCCTTCCCCCAGGTCGAAGGGCGTGTGGCTCAGGCGCAGCGCCTCTTCGCTGCTGCGCGCTTCGCGTTGCCGTGCATCGGGCAGCGCGGAGAGATCGACCAACGTGATGTCGAGCGGCGCGGCATCGCGGACCCGTTGCGCGGCCAGGCCCTGTGCGTCGGTGCGAAACACGGTGCGCAGCGATTCGTGGCGCTGCACCAGCGCGTCGAAGCTGGCGCGCAAGGCCTGCGTGTCGAGCTTGCCCACCAGCTTCAGCGCACCGCTGATGTGGTACGCCGTGCTTTGCGGATCGAGCTGCCACAGGAACCACTGGCGCATCTGCGCATGGGACAGCGCCAGCGTGCCGGCACGCTGCGCCGGCGTCAGCGGCGGGATCGCCGGTGCGTCCAAAGCCGCGCCGCCCTGCACGGCGCGCGCGATGCGCGACAGGCTCTGGTGCTCGAACACCTGGCGGGGGCTCAGCGGCACGCCGGCCCTGGCCGCGCGTGCGGTCACCTTGAGGCTCAGGATCGAATCGCCGCCGAGCTCGAAGAAGTTGTCATGGCGGCCGACCTGGGCCACGCCCAGCACGTCGCGCCAGATCGCTGCGAGGGCCTGTTCGACTTCACCTTCGGGCGTTTCATACGCCTTGTCGCTGGTGAACTCGGGGGCCGGCAGCGCCTTGCGGTCGACCTTGCCGTTGGCGTTCAGCGGCAGCGCATCGAGCACCATCAGCACGCTGGGAACCATGTAGTCGGGCAATGCTTCGCCGAGGCGCTCGCGCAGCACCGCGGTGTCGATGCCCTGGCCGGACACGTAGCCCACGAGCCGAGCGCCTGCGGGGCCTTCGTTCGCGACGACGACGGCTTCGCGTACTTCGGGTTGCGCCTGCAGCTGCGCCTCGATCTCGCCCAGCTCGATGCGGAAGCCGCGCACCTTGACCTGGTGGTCGATGCGGCCCAGGTATTCCAGCTGGCCTTCGTTGCTCCAGCGCACGAGGTCGCCTGTGCGGTAGAGCCTGTTTCCGTTCTCCGTTGCAATGAAGCGCTCGGCGGTCAGGCCAGCGCGCTTCAAATAGCCGCGTGCGAGGTTGATGCCGCCCAGGTACAACTCTCCGGCAACGCCGACAGGGACTTCGTTCAGGCTCTCGTCCAGCACATAGGCCTGCGTGTCGCTGATCGGCCGGCCGATCGGCACCTGCGTGCTGCCGTCATCCCGGCACGTCCACTGGGTGACGTGGATGGTGGTTTCGGTTGGGCCGTACAGGTTCTGCAGCGTGGCACCGCTCAGGCGTTGCAACGCTTCCTTCTGCGTGGCCGCGGGCATCGCTTCGCCGCCGCAGATGATGTGCTTGAGCTTCGTCGTCGCCTCGATGCCCTCATACGCCAGGAAGGCCTGCAGCATCGAGGGCACGAAGTTCAGCGTCGTGATCTGGTGCTTCTGGATCAGTTCGACCAGGCGGACCGGGTCGCGGTGATCGCCGGGGTTGGCAATGACCAGCCGGGCACCAGAAGTCAATGGCCAGAACATTTCCCATACCGACACGTCGAAGCCGAACGGGGCCTTGTGCAGGACCGTATCGGCACCTGCGAGCGTGTAGAAATCCTGCATCCAGGCCATGCAGCTGAAGAGCGCCGCATGGCGGATCGCAGCGCCCTTTGGGCGACCGGTCGAGCCGGAGGTGTAGATGACGTAGGCGAGGTGTTCGCCGTGAAGAGCAATTTGCGGATCGAACTCGGACTCCGAAGAGGTATCGAGCGTGTCGAGTTCCAGCACCTGAAGCGAATCGGCGCCAGGGATCAGCGACCGCAGATGGCTTTGCGTGAGCAGCAGCGAGACGCCGCTGTCCTCGACCATGTAGGAGAGGCGGTCTGCGGGGTATTCGGGATCGAGCGGCACGTAGGCACCGCCCGCCTTCAACACCGCGAGGATGCCCACAAGCATCTCTGTGGAGCGCTCTACGCAGATGCCGACCAGCGTGTCCTGCCTGACGCCCAAGGCCGTCAAGCGATGCGCCAGCTTGTTCGCGCGCACGTTGAGTTCCGAGTAGCTCAGCGCCTCGTCATCGAAGACCAGCGCAGGCGCCAGGGGCCTCGACTTCGCATGCGCCTCGATCTGCCGATGCACAGGCTGAGAGCCTTCGTGCCGGCGCGTGTTCTCGGTCCACGCCACCAGTTGCGCGCGCTCCGCAGCACCTACCAACGCCACATCGCCCACCGCCAGTTCAGGCTGCCCAGCCAGCGCCTCCAGTACCGCCACGTAGTGCCCCGCCAGCCGCTCGACCGTCTCACGGTCGAACAGCTCGGCCGCATACAGGAAGGTCGCCTCGACCCGCCCGTCCTCGAACTCCAGCGTCTGCAGCGTCAGCTCGAACTGCGCGTCTTCTTCCTCGAAGTCCAGCCGTTCGACCGACACGCCGGGCCATTCGGCCAGCGAGCGATGGTCGCGCCGCACGTGGTTGAACATCACCTGGAACAGCGGGTTCGCGCTCAGGCTGCGCTCGGGCCGCAGTGCGCCGACCAGTTGCTCGAACGGCAGGTCCTGGTGGGTCTGCGCGCCGATGGCGGTGTCGCGGGTCTGCACCAGCAGTTGCGCCAGCGTGGTCCGCGCGCCGATCTGCGAGCGCAGCACCTGCGTGTTGACGAAGAAGCCCACCACGCCCGCCGTGTCCGCGCGGTTGCGGTTGGCAATGGGCACGCCCACGCGCGCATCGCTCTGGCCGGTGCGGCGAAACAGCAAGGCATTGAAGCCCGCGAGCAGCGCCATGAACAGCGTCGCGCCCTTGCCCTGCGCCTGCCGGCGCAGCCGGGCGAGCGTGCCGGCGGGCAAGGCGACGGTGACGCGCGCCGAGCCGTAGCGGCCGTCGGCGTTGCGCGGGCGGTCGGTGTGCAGCGAGATCACCGGTTGCCCGGTGCCCAGGTGCTCGCGCCACCAGGCGAGCTGGCGTTCGCCCTCGCCGCCGTCGAGCCACTGGTTCTGCCACACGGTGTAGTCGGCGTACTGCACAGGCAATGCGGGCAGCGCCGCGGCCTGGCCGCTCACGCGCGCGGCGTACAGCGCAGCCAGTTCGTCGAGCGTGAGCTGCACCGACCAGCCGTCCGACACGATGTGGTGCATCACCACCAGCAACCGGTGCGCCTGCGCCTCGGTCTTCAGCAGCACGGCGCGCATCAACGGGCCGCGCGTGAGGTCGAAGGGCTCGGTGCGAATGCGCTGCACCTCGCGCTCGACCGCCGCTTCGCGCGCCGCGGTGTCCAGCATGCACAGGTCCACGCAAGGCAACTCGATCTCCACGGCCTCCTGGATGACCTGCTCGGCGTCGCCGTCGCCCGCCTCGCGGAACACGGTGCGCAGCGACTCGTGGCGGTCGACCAGCGCCTGCATGCCCGCGCGCAGGGCATCGGTGTCGAGCGGGCCGGCGAGCACCAGGCCGCCGCTCAGGTGATACGCCGTGCGGGCCGGGTCCAGCTTCCACAGGAACCACTGCCGGCGCTGCGCATGGGACAGCGGCGCGCGGTCGCGGTGCGGGCGCGGAGGAATGGCGCTCGTGCCGGCCTGCTGCATGCCGGTGCTCGCGCCGCGCAACCGCTCCTTCAGCTTGGCACGCTGGTCCGCGCTCAGGTTGGCGCGGCGCTCGGAGATGTCGTGGATTTCGGGCATGAGGGGTTCTTCAGACGGTGGCGGAGACAGCGGAGAGGCGATCGGACACAGCGGGTGCAGGGGACGCCGCGGCAGCGGCCTCGTCGGCGTTCTCGATCTCTTCGATCAGCCGGGTCTCGACCAGCAAGGCCAGCTCGGCGATGGTGGGCGCCTTGAAGAAGGCGGCCGGGTGCAGCTCGATGTCATAGGCCTTGCGCGCGCGCGCCAGGATCTGGATGGCCAGCAGCGAGTCGCCGCCGAGCTCGAACAGGTTGTCGTTCACGCCGATGGCGGCGATGCCCAGCATGTCCTGCCACAGCGCGGCCAGGCCGGTCTCGAGATCGCCGTCGGGCGCGACGAAGGGCGTGTCGAGCGCGGGGCGCGGGTGGTTGCGGCGCGTGCCGCGCGCGGCATGGGCCAGCGGGCCGTTCTCGATCAGTTCGAGCATGCCGCTGTCGAGCTTGCCCAGGCGCTGCGCGAGGTCGGTGGTCGAGATCACGACCTGCGCATGGGCCGGGCCGTTGACGATGCGCTCCAGCGCCAGCGCGCCTTCGGGGCCGTTCATGCCCACGCCCTCGGGCAGCACCATGCCGGCGGCCATGCCCAGGTCGCGCCAAGCGTCCCAGTTGACCGAGATCACGGGGTGGCCGGCGTCGCGCTGCGCCTGCGCGGCCAGCGCGTCGAGGTAGGCGTTGGCGGCGGCATAGTCGCTCATGCCCAGGCCGCCGGCCATGCTGGAGATCGACGAACACAAGAGCACGAAATCGAGTGGTTCGCCGCGCACCGCCTGCAGCAAGGCTTGCGTGCCGCGCAGCTTGGGCGCGAACACGGCGTCGACCATGGCGCGCGTGCGCTGGCCGATCATGCCGCTCGCGGCATGGCCCGCCGCATGGATCACACCGTGGATGGCGCCGAAGCGTTGCCGGGCCTGCGCGGCCACGGCCTGCATCTGCGTGGCATCGGTCACGTCGGCCGACAGCGCGAGCACCTCGCCGCCCAGCGCTTCGAGCTCGAGCAGCTGCAGCAACTTCTGGCGCAAGGACGCGGGCTGGTCGGGCGACGCCGCCAGCGATTCCCACGCGGCGCGCTCGGGCAGCGGCGAACGGCCGAGCAGCACCAGCCTGGCCTGCCACGACTTGGCGAGATGCCGCGCCACCGAAAGCCCGACGCCGCCCAGGCCGCCGGTGATCAGATAGACACCCTGCGTGCGAAAGCGTTGCCGCGGGCCGGCCCCTTGCGCCGGCAGCGCCAGCGGCTCGTAGACCTTGGTCCAGCGATGCGGCCCGCGGAAGGCCACCAGCGGCTCGTCGCGCGAGGCGGGTGCATCTGCCGCGAACTGTGCCGCAAGCTGCGCCACCAGCCATGCCTCGGCCTGGCTGGCAGCCGCGGGCAGCACCACGTCGACCACGCGGCAATCGATGTGCGGGTACTCCTGCCCGATCACCTTCGCCAGGCTGAACAGCGTAGCTTTCTCAGGGCACAGCGGCTCCGTGCCCGAGACGTCTTCCATCTGGTTGGCGACGACCTGCAGCGACAGCTTGCGCTCGCGGCCGGCCGCGGTGCTGTCCAGCGCCTGCGCCAGGGCCAGCAGGCTGAAGTAGCCGCGCTCCAGCAGGTCGCTCGACGAGGACGGCGCTGCGGCTTCCGTGTCGACACCCCACAGGTGGTGGACCCTGGCCACCGGGCCGATCGCGGCGTGCACCTTGCGCAGCAGTTGCTCGTGGTCGGCGCGCTCGCCGGGCCGCACGGCGTAGTGGCGCGGGCTGATCTCCACGAAGCCCGGGCCCTGCTCCACCCACACCACGGGATGCGCGTCCGCGCCTTCGTGCAACCCATGAAGTTCGTGCAGGTGGCGGATCAGCCGGTCGGCAAGGCCGCCGGTTTCACCGAACACCAGCGTGCAGCTGCCGGCCGGTGCCGGGCCCTGCACCGCGCGCAGCGGCTCGGTGCGCTTCCAGGCCGGCACGTAGAACGCACCGGCCGCAGGGCCCGAAAGGCCCGACGATGCACCGGCCGCGAAGCTGCCCGCCTCCACCCAGTACGACTGGCGCTGGAACGGGTAGCTCGGCAGCGGCACCTGGCGGCGCGGCTGGCCCGCGCGGCAGGAGGCCCAGTCGATCTCGACACCGGCGCACCACAGCGCGCCGGTCACGCTGGCCAGCTGCCGCTCGTTGCGGGCCTGTTGCTGCGGATGCGCCTGGCTCGCCCAGATGCCCGCGGCCGAAGCGGCCTGCGGATGCTGCCGCGCCAGGCCAGCCAGCGTTTCGCCGGGGCCCACTTCGAGCACCACGCGCCCTTGCACGCGCAGCAACGCGGCCAGCCCATCGGCAAAGCGCACCGTGCCGCGCAGGTGACGGCCCCAGTAGGCCGGATCGGTCGCCTGCCCGGCCGTGACCGGCTGGCCCGTGACGTTGGAGATGAACGGAATGCGCGGCGCATGGCGCGGCACCGCGGCGATCACCTTCTGCAGTTCGCCCACGATCGATTCGGTCATGGCCGAATGCGATGCGATGGCCACATGCAGGCGGCGCGGCAGCAGGCCGCCGGCGAGCATCTGCTGCTCGGCCGCCTCGATGGCGTGCAGCGGGCCCG
This sequence comes from Variovorax sp. OK212, assembly GCF_900112425.1. Lineage (GTDB taxonomy): Bacteria > Pseudomonadota > Gammaproteobacteria > Burkholderiales > Burkholderiaceae_C > Variovorax. The sequence goes on from NZ_FOLP01000002.1 coordinate 605,633, forward strand.
AGAGCACGCAGAGCTGCTCGCCGTTGACGGCGGCGATGTCGCAGCCGGCGCCGAGGAACGGCGCGAGCTCAGCTTCGGCCAGCGCGATGGCGGTCATGGCGCCCGCGGGCATCGACTGCATGAGGCGCCCGCGCGCGGTGACGATGCGCAGCGCGTCTTCCAGGCTGAACACGCCGGCCAGGCAGGCCGCCACGTATTCGCCGAGGCTGTGGCCCAGCATCACGGCCGGCTGCACGCCGCGCGCCATCCATGCGCGGGCCATGGCGTACTCGACGATGAACAGCACCGGCTGCGTGTACTCGATGCATGCGAGCTTCCGGTCGGCCTCGGCCTCCATGCCCGCCGCCGGGTACAGCAGCTCGCGCAGGTCCATGCCCATGGCGCCTTCGAGCAAGGCGCAGCAGCGGTCGACCTCGCCACGGAACACCGGGTCGTCGCGGTACAGCGCGGCGCCCATGTTCGCGTGCTGCGTGCCGCCGCCGGGGAACAGGAAAGCCACCTCGGGCGCGCCGGCCGGCGCGCGCATCACCTGCTCGAAACCGCCCTCGGGCGAGAGCAGCGCCTGCGCAGCCATCGCATGGCCGTTGGCGACGATGGCCGCGCGCAGCGGCATCGCGCGGCGGCCGCTTTGCAGCGTGTGCGCGATGTCGGCGAGCGGCTGATCGGGCGACGCTTCGAAATGACGGCCCAGTTGCTGGCCGGCCTGTTGCAGCGCGGCAGCGTTCTGTGCCGACAGCGGCAGCACCTGCCAGTCGGGTGCGTGGGCCGCGGCCTTTTCAGCCGGCGCCTCTTCGAGCACCACATGCACGTTGGTGCCGCCGATGCCGAACGAGCTCACGCCGGCGCGGCGCGGCGTGGCGCCCGCGGGCCAGGGCCTGGTCGCGGCGTTGACGTAGAACGGGCTGGCCGCGAAGTCGATCTGCGGATTCGGCCGCTCGAAGTGCAGGCTGGCCGGCAGCGTCCGGTGCTTCAGCGCCATCACGGTCTTGATGAGGCCGGTGACACCGGCCGCCGCATCGAGGTGGCCGATGTTGGTCTTCACGGAGCCGACGGCGCAGTAGCCGGTGCGCCCGGAGCCCGCCTGGAAGGCCTGCGTGAGCGCGGCCATCTCGATCGGGTCGCCGAGCACCGTGCCCGTGCCGTGCGCCTCGATGTAGCCCACCGATTCGGCGTCCACGCCCGCGATGAGCTGCGCCGCGCGAATCACCTCGGCCTGGCCGTTCACGCTGGGCGCGGTGAAGCCGACCTTGTCGGCGCCGTCGTTGTTGGCGGCCGTGCCCTTGATGACGGCGTGGATGGTGTCGCCGTCGCGCAGCGCGTCGTCCAGCCGCTTGAGCACCACGAGGCCGGCACCGCTGCCGATGACCGTGCCCGCGGCCTTCTCGTCGAAGGCGCGGCAGTGGCCGTCGGGCGAGAGGATGGCGCCCTCTTGATACAGGTAGCCACCGTCCTGCAGCAGGTTGAGCCACACGCCGCCGGCCAGCGCCATGTCGCAGTCGTAGCCGAGCAGAGCCTGGCAAGCCGTGTGCACCGCGGCCAGCGAGGTCGAGCAGGCGGTCTGAACCGTCACGGCGGGACCGCGCAGGTCGAGCTTGTAGGCCACGCGGGTGCACAGCGAGCCGCCGGAGTTGCCGCTCATGAGGCCCAGCAGCTCGGCAATGCCGCGCCCGTCGCCCAGGCCGAAGACCGGCAAGAGGTGCCGCATGAGGTACAGGTTGGGGCCTTCGCCCGCGTAGACGCCGACCTTGCCCGGCCAGTTCTGCACGTCGCAGCCGGCGTGCTCGAGCGCGGCCCATGCGCACTCCAGGAAGATGCGCTGCTGCGGGTCGAGGTACTCGGCCTCGCGCGGCGAGTAACCGAAGAAGCCGGCGTCGAACTGGTCGAAGCCCTTGAACTGGGTGCCGGCCTTGACGTAGGCCGGGTCGTCGAGCAGTTCCTGCGCAACGCCTTGGGCGCGCAGTTGCTCGTCGGTGAATGCGGCCACGGACTCCACGCCGTCGCGGATGTTGCGCCAGAACGCATCGACGTCGTCGGCGCCGGGGAAGCGGCCCGCCATGCCGACGATGGCGATCTCGATGCCGGTCGCGCCGGATTGCTCAGGCTGGCCGGACGGTTCGTTGAGGGTGTGCATCAGTTGACTCTTTCCGCGGCTTTGCGGCGTTGAAGCAAGGCGGCGCGCTGGCGCAGCGCGCGGTCGTCGCCGGCCGTGGGCGACGAAGCGGGCGCGGCGGCGCCGCGCGCCATCCACTGGGCCAGCGAGCCGACCGTGGGGTACTTGAAGAGATGAACCAGCGGGATCGCGGTGCGCAGCCTGTCTTCGAGCAGGCGGTGCACGCGCACCAGCAGCAGCGAGTGGCCGCCGAGGTCGAAGAAGTTGTCGTGGACGCCGACCTTGTCCAGCTGCAGCACCTCGGCCCAGATGGCGGCGAGGGTTTCGGCGATCGGGCCCTGGGGCGCTTCGTAGGGTTTGTCGCTGGTGAACTCGGGGGCTGGCAGCGCCTTGCGGTCGACCTTGCCGTTGGCGTTCAGCGGCAGCGCATCGAGCACCATCAGCGCGCTCGGCACCATGTAGTCGGGCAATGCTTCGCCGAGGCGCTCTCGCAGCACCGCGGTGTCGATGCCCTGGCCGGACACGTAGCCCACGAGCCTTGCGCCTGCGGGACCTTCGTTCGCGACGACGACGGCTTCGCGCACTTCGGGTTGCGCCTGCAGCTGCGCCTCGATCTCGCCCAGCTCGATGCGGAAGCCGCGCACCTTGACCTGGTGGTCGATGCGGCCCAGGTACTCGAGCTGGCCTTCATTGCTCCAGCGCACGAGGTCGCCTGTGCGGTAGAGCCTGTTTCCTTTCTCGGTTGCGATGAAGCGCTCGGCGGTCAGGCCAGCCCGCTTCAAATAGCCGCGTGCGAGGTTGATGCCTCCCAGATACAGCTCTCCCGCCACGCCGACCGGCACTTCGTTCAGGCTCTCGTCCAGCACATAGGCCTGCGTCTCGCTGATCGGCCGGCCGATAGGCACCTGCGTGCTGCCGTCATCCCTGCACGTCCACTGGGTGACATGAATCGTTGTTTCTGTGGGGCCGTACAGGTTCTGCAGCGTGGCGCCGCTCAAGCGTTGAAGCGCTTCCTTCTGCGTGGCCGCAGGCATCGCTTCGCCGCCGCAGATGATGTGCTTGAGCTTCGTCGTCGCCTCGATGCCCTCATACGCTAGGAAGGCCTGCAGCATCGAGGGCACGAAGTTCAGCGTCGTGATCTGGTGCTTCTGGATCAGTTCGACCAGACGCACCGGGTCGCGGTGATCGCCGGGGTTGGCAATGACCAGCCGGGCGCCGGAAGTCAATGGCCAGAACATCTCCCATACCGACACGTCGAAGCCGAACGGGGCCTTGTGCAAGACCGTATCGGCACCTGCAAGTGTGTAGAAATCCTGCATCCAAGCCATGCAGCTGAAGAGCGCCGCATGGCGGATCGCAGCGCCCTTGGGGCGGCCGGTGGAGCCGGAGGTGTAGATGACGTAGGCGAGGTGTTCGCCGTGAAGAGCAATTTGCGGATCGGACTCGGACTCCGAAGAGGTATCGAGCGTGTCGAGCTCCAGCAACTGAAGCGAATCGGCGCTGGGGATCAGCGATCGCAGGTGGCTTTGCGTGAGCAGCAGCGAGATGCCGCTGTCCTCGACCATGTACGAGAGACGGTCTGCGGGGTACTCCGGATCGAGCGGCACGTAGGCACCGCCCGCCTTCAGCACCGCGAGGATGCCCACCATCATTTCGGTGGAGCGTTCCACACAGATGCCGACCAGCGTGTCCTGCCGGACGCCCAAGGCGATCAGGCGATGCGCCAGCTTGTTCGCACGCGCATTGAGTTCCGAGTAGCTCAGCGCCTCGTCACCGAAGACCAGCGCGGGCGCCAGGGGCTTCGACTTCGCATGCGCCTCGATCTGCCGGTGCACAGGCTGAGAGCCTTCGTGCCGGCGCGTGTTCTCGGTCCACGCCACCAGTTGCGCGCGTTCAGCAGCACCCACCAGCGCCACATCGCCCACCGCCAGTTCAGGCTGCCCAGCCAGCGCCTCCAGCACCGCCACGTAGTGCCCCGCCATCCGCTCGACCGTCTCCCGGTCGAACAGTTCGGCCGCATAGACAAAGCCCAGCGTCAGCCGACCCTCGGGCGTCTCGCGCGCTTCCAGCACCAGCTCGAATTGCGCCTCCCCGTCGGGCAGCGCGTAATGCGCCACCTCGAGCCCCGGCAGTTGCGCCAGCGCCCGGTGGTCTTCGACGAGGTGGTTGAACATCACCTGGAACAACGGGCTCTGGCTCAGGCTGCGCTGCGGCTGCAGCGCCTCGACCAGTTGCTCGAACGGCAGGTCTTGGTGCGTCTGCGCGCCCAGCACCGCCTCGCGCGCCTGCGCGACGACCTGCGACAGGCGCATGCGCGCGCCGATCGGGTTGCGCAGCACCAGCGTATTGACGAAGAAGCCGACGATGCTTTCGGCCTCGACGCGGCTGCGGTTGGCCACCGGCGCGCCGACGCGGATGTCTTCGAGCCCCGTATAGCGGTGCAGCAGCGCCTGGAAGCCGGCCAGCAGCAGCATGAACAGCGTCGCGCCTTCTGAGGCGGCGGACTGGCGCAGGCCTTGCAGAAGTGCGGTGGGCACCTCGAGGCTGTGGCGTGCCGCGCTGTGGCCGATCTGCGCGGTGCGCGGACGGTCGGTCGGCAGGGCCAGCACGGGGTGCGCGTTGCCGAGCTGCGCGCGCCACCAGGCCAGTTGCCGCTCGGCCTCGCCGGCGGCCAGCCAGTCGCGCTGCCACATGGCATGGTCGACGTACTGGACGCGCGCTGCGGCGCGGCGTTGGGTGTCGCCCCGCAGCCGCGCGGCGTAGCCGGCGGCGAGTTCGTCGAGCAGCACCTGCATCGAGGCGCTGTCCGAAATGATGTGGTGCATCACCAGCATGAGCAGGTGCGAGGTGTCCGACAGGCGCACCAGCGCCACGCGCAGCAGCGGGCCCTGCGTGAGGTCGAAGGGCGTGGCGTGCAGGCGCCGCACCTCGTCGGCGGCGCGCGCCTCGCGCTCGGCCGGTGCGAGATGGCGCAGGTCGACGAGGGCCAGCAACGGCGCCCACGACGAACTGACCAGCTGCTCGGCCGTGCCGTCCGCACCGGCCGTGCTGGCCAGGAACACCGTGCGCAGCGACTCGTGACGCGCGGCCAGGTCTTCGAACGCGGCGTGCATGGCGGCCGCGTCCAGTGCGCCCGACAGGCGCAGCGCGCCGCTCATGTGGTACGCCGTGCTTTGCGGGGAGAGCTTCCACAGGAACCACTGCCGCTCCTGCGCATGCGAGAGCGGCAACGGCTGCAGCCGGCGCTCGGCCGACAAGGGCTCGATGGCCGCGTCGTTCTCGCGGGCTGGGTTGGCGCTGCGGCTGCGCACGACGTCCGCGCAGGCGTGCAGCTTCGGCTGTTCGAACAGGTCGCGCAGGCTGAATTCGATGTTCCAGCGGCGCGCGATGCGCGCGGCCACCTGCACCGCGGCGAGCGAGTTGCCGCCCGAGGTGAAGAAGTGGGCATCGTGCGCCAGTGCGCGGCCCTCAGGCAACTTGAGCACTTCGCGCCAGATGCCGGCCACCGCCTGCGCGACATCGTCGGGCAGCGCCGCCTCGGCTGGCATCGATGCACCGCTGCCGCCGAGGGTGAAGGCGCCGTGTTCATGGATGGCGTAGGCATCGAGGCTGCGCGCCGCGAGCCCCGCGCGGCAGGCCTGGCGCTGCAGCTTGCCGCTCGAGGTCTTGGGCAATGCGCCGGGGTTCAGCAGCACGACGGCGGCCGGCGCTTCGCCGAACACCTCGCTCACGGCGGCGCCGAGCGCTTCGACGAGCGCGTGCGGCGGCACCAGTTTCTGCATGCTGCGCGACACCTCGGCCGCCACGCCGATGCCCTCGCCTTGCGGCCCGGTCACCGCGAACGCGGCGACGCGCCCCTTGCGCACGGCTTCCACTTCGGCTTCGACGGTGCGCTCGATGTCCTGCGGGTAGATGTTGTGGCCGCGCACGATGATCAGGTCCTTGATGCGGCCCGTGACGTAGAGCTGTCCGTCGTGCTGGAAGCCCAGGTCGCCGGTGCGCAGCCAGCGCTTGCCCTCGAGCTCGGCGAAGGTCTCGCGGGTCGCCTCGGGCTTGCCCCAGTAGCCCGCGCAGATGCTCGGGCCGCTGGCCCAGATCTCGCCGACGCGGCCTGCGCCGAGCGCGGCCAGCGATGCCGGGTCGGTGATGCGCACCTCGTGGCCTTCGGGCACGGCGCCGCAGCCGACCAGCAGGGTGCCGTCCACACCGTCCACACCGTCAACACCGTTAGCGCTGTCCACGCACTCGACGCCCTCGCCTCTTGCGAGCGCCACGCTCGAGAAGCTGCGCGCGACCAGCCCGCCGCCGCGCTGTCCGCCGGTGACGAACAGCGTTGCTTCGGCAAGGCCGTAGCAGGGGTACGCGGCACCGGGGTCGAAGCCCACGGGTGCGAAGCGTTCGATGAATTCGGTTTCGGTGTCGGCACGCACGGGCTCGGCGCCGGTGTAGGCCACGCGCCACGTCGAGAGGTCGAGCCCCGCGAGCCGCGCGCCTTTCACGCGGTCGAGGCAGAGGCGGTAGGCGAAGTCGGGGCCGCCGCTGAGCGTGGCGCGGTGGCGCGAGATGAGTTCGAGCCAGCGCACCGGGCTTTCGAGAAAGTAGCGCGGCGAGGCCAGCACCAGCGGAATGCCGCTGTACAGCGGCTGCATGAGGCCGCCGATCAGGCCCATGTCGTGATAGAGCGGCGCCCATGACACGAACTTGTCGTCCGGCCCGATGCCCATGCCGTCGCGGATGGCGCGCTCGTTGGCCATGAGATTGCCGTGCGTCACGATCACGCCCTTGGGCGCGGAGGTCGAGCCCGAGGTGTATTGCAGGAAAGCGGGGTCGTCCTGCGCGGGCGAGAACGGGGTCCACGCGCCGGCGAGCGCGATGTCGACCGCATCGACGGCGACCATCGTGGCCTGCGCGAACGACGCGGCGGCGCCTTCGGTCGCGGCCTGCACTGCGGACTGCATCGCCGAAGAGGTCAGCACGCAGCGGGCCTGCGAATCGCCGGCGATGCCGGTCAGGCGCGCGAGGTGCTGGGGCCGCATCGATTCGGGCGGGAACACGGGCACCGCGATCACGCCGGCATAGAAACACGCCAGCATGCTCACGGCGTAGTGGTCGTCGTTGTCCAGCATCACCAGGGCGCGGTCGCCCTTGTCGAACTGCTGCTGCAGGCAGGCCGCGAGCGCGCGCACGCGCGTCTCGAAGACGGCATAGCTGAAGGTCTTCTCGGCATGCGCGCCGTTCGCTTCGCCGGCCACGGTGAGCCAGATGTCGTCGGGCCGCGACTGCGCCAATGCGCGCAGGTGCTCCACGAAGTTCGCGGACGCGGGGTGTCCCGCGTTCAGCGCCGCTGTCGTTGTCGTTGTGCCTGCCATCTCGCTCACTCCAGATAGTTAGAAAGGGGCGCCGCTGGCACCGGGCCGGCGGCACTGGCTCATGCGGGTGTCCTGGCGCGCCACGCCAATGCCGCCGCATAGCCGCAAGGCGCAGGCAGCGCGATGGCGGTGAAGGCCGACCACCCGGGCACGGTGGACGCGATGGACAGCCCGCCGCCCGCCCGCGGATGGATGCCGACGCACAGCAGGTGCTCGGGCACGCCGACGCCCACGGCCTTGAGCAGCGCCTCCTTGCCGACCCAACGCAGGTAGAGGGCCTGCATGCGATCGCCGGCGCCGCCCGCTTCACCGGCATCGCGCACCTCGCGCGCCTCCTGCAAGGTGAAGGCAAGCTCGAAGAGGGCCTCGGCATCGACGTCGTCGCGGCACTGCTCGATGTCGATGCCCACCTCGCTGACCTCGCGGCCGTCGGCCAGGACGATCAGCGCGTGGCCGCCCGAATGGGACACGTTGAACAGCGGCATGTCGCCGGCCGCGTCGACGAAGGGCTTGCCGTGCACGCCGGGCGACAGCGGCACGTCGCAGGGGCCGCAACCCATGCGCCGCGCGAGCAGCCGGCGCGTTGCGGCGCGCGCGGCCGCGAAGCGCACGCGGTCGGCGCGCCTGGCGAAGCGGCATGCGCGCTCGTGTTCGACACGCGACAGCACGGACCACGCGTCGCGGTCGTCGCGCGTCAGGTCGAAATCCAGGCGATACACCTCCATGCCCGCGGGCAAGGCGTCATGCAACTGCATGAGGTGCATGCCGTCCTCCGGCCAGGGCCAGCGCCTGGCTCACGCGCCGCGCCAGCACATCGAGGAACGCAGCCTCGCGCTGGCGGATGAAGAAGTGGCCGCCGTCGAACCAGTCGAGCGTGAACGCGTCGCCGGCATGCGCCGACCAGGCTTGCATGCGCGACGCGTCGATGTCGTCCTGCCGGCCCGCGAAGACATGCAGGGGCATGGGCAGCGGCGCATCCGGTGTGTCTGGCGTGTAGGCGAAGCTCTCGCAGACGCGGTAGTCGGCGCCGAGCGTGTCGAGGGTGATGCGCATCAGCTCGGCGCTGGCGAACACTTCCTCGGGGGTGCCGCCCTGCTTGCGCAGGTCGGCCGTCAACGCGGCGTCGTCACGCGTGTCGGGCAGGCGATCGGGGTCGCGCTGCGACGGGACCGAGCTGCCCGACGCGAGCAGCGCGCGTGGCAGCGGCCGGCCCAGCGCGCGCAGCCGCTGCGTGACACCGTAGGCCAGCAGCGCGCCCATGCTGTGGCCGAAGAGCATGAAGCTGCCCTGCATCGCATCGGCCTGTTCGGTGCAGATGCGCGCGACCTGCGCATCGAAGCTTTCGACGAAGCGCTCGCCCATGCGCATGCCGCGGCCCGGCAACTCGACGGGCACGATCTCGATCCAGCGCGGCAGCAGGGGCCGCCAGCGCAGGTACATGGTTGCGCTGGCACCCGCGCACGGCAGGCACAGCAGCGACACCCTCGCCGGCACGCTCATCGAAGCGCTGCGGCTTCAGCGGCGGGCGTTCCTTCCTGCGCGGCCATCCAGTCGCGCAGCGACTTCGGGCGCATGTCGGTCCAGTTCTTCTCGACATAGTCGAGCGCGGTCTTCTTGTCGCCCTTGACGCCGTCGACGGCCTTCCAGCCGCCGGGCACGGCCTTCCAGTGGGGCCAGATGGAGTATTGGTCTTCGTGGTTGACCAGAACGATGAAGGTTTCGTCTTCGCGGTCGAAGCAGCTGGTAGACATGGTGCGTCCTTGTGCGGTTGATCGGGGAAGCGGGCGGGCAACCGGGCCGGCGGGCGGCCGATTGCTGCGCTTCTGATCAACATGACGGTTCAGGCGCGAATCTGTTCACCCTCGATGCGGGTGATCAGGGGCACACGGCGCTCAGGTGTCGTCGCCGGGCGCGGGGCGGTCCTGTGCCTGGCCCTGCGTCTTCTTCCATGCCTCGACGTCGACGGCGGGCGGCACGAGGCCCGCGAGCAGCCAGAGGCGCGCGGCCTTGTCGTAGGCCTTGCGATGGGCCGGGTCGGCAAGCAGCCATGTCACCATTTCGACACGCGCGGCTTCGCCGAAACCTTCGCGGTCGTGTTCGCGCCGCACCCAGGCCCATGCGGTGCGCCAGATGAGGTCGTCTTGCTCTTGTGTCATGCGCGTATGGTTTTTACCTTACACCGATCGCGCACGAGAAGGAAAGCGAGCGCACCCCCCTTTCGGGGCTGGCTTTGGTGGACGCGCGCGCTGCCCCGTGCGTCAGTCGTTGATGAGGTGGCGCATGCCGCCGATGGCTTCGTCGGCCTCGGCGATCAGCCGGTTCACGAGGCCGAGCGCACAGCCCAGTTGCACCGCGATGTCGCGCTGCGTGAGGCCCTCGAGCCGGTAGAGCTGGAATGCGACGCGGGTTCGCGCGGGCAGCTGCGACAGCGCCTGCTCGATCAGCCCGACGACCTGGCGGTCACGCATCACGCAGTCCGGCGACGGCGGGCCGGGCACGTCGAGCGTCTCCACGTCGACGTCGAAGGTGCGGTAGGTGGCCTCGAGCGACTGGCGGCGGCAATGGTCGAGCGCGAGGTTGCGCACCACCTGGCAGCAGTAGCCCATGGGCTTGTCGATCTTGCGGCCGCCGGCGCCGTCGGCAATGCGCAGGTAGGCGTCCTGCACCACGTCGTCCGCGAGTTCGGTGGTGCGCACGATCCTGCGGGCAACATGCCAGAGCTGGGCCCGGTTGGCGACGAAAACATCTCCCAGCGATGGCTCGAACGTAGGTGACAGCATCTTTGAACAACTCCAGATGGGGGGCCAGGCGTCGAAATTCGAAACGGCGCGCGCGATGCGCATTGGCGTGAATGCAACCCATCCGGATCCGGTGCAGGGGCTGCATATTAAATAAGAATCATTACTATTTAATGGCGAACAACCTCCCGAATTCGTGAGGTGTCCTTACCCATAAAGACGTTCGAGCGCACCAAACAGAGACACGTCGAACACGTCGGCGTGGTTGCAAGACGTATCCAGGGGAGGCTCGGCGCGGGCCACTAAAATCCCGCCCCTTGCCTGTTTTTCCCGGCGTTTCCGGTTTTCCCGCTGTCACGCCGCGTCCCGCGTCCCCGCTCCCCCTCTCCCCCAATGAACATCGTCGTCAACGAAGACCTCAAAGCCTATATAGACCCCCTGACGCCGGAGGAATACGAAGCCCTCGAACGCAGCATCCTGGCCGAGGGCTGCCGCGACGCGCTCGTGCTGTGGGGCGACGTGCTGGTGGACGGCCACAACCGCTACGGCATCTGCCAGAAGCACGGCCTGCCGTTCCAGACGGTGCAGAACACGCGCTTCAAGTCGATCGACGACGTGCACCTCTGGATGATCGACCAGCACCTGGGCCGGCGCAGCATCTCCGACTTCCTGCGCGGCGTGCTCGCGCTGCGCAAGAAGGACATCGTCGACCTGCAACGCGCCCGCACGGTGGCGCCGCCGGCTGCGTCTTCGGATGCTGCCGCGCACGACCCGTCCGACCCGCCGTTCGATGTCGATCCGCCCGCCGACGGCGACGCCCCCGCCGTGCCGCCGCCCGCCCCGCTGAACAGCCGCGAAGCCATCGCGCGCGCCGCGCGGCTGAGCAGCAGCCAGGTGGGGATGATCGAGAAGATCCAGAAGCAGGCCGCACCGGAACTGGTGGCGGCCGTGAAGTCGGGCGTGATCTCGATCAACACCGCGGCCGCCGTGGCCACGCTGCCGGCCGAGGAACAGGTCTCCGCCGCGATCGCCGGCAAGGACGAGCTCAAGCAGGCCGCCAAGCGCGTGCGCGATTCGAAGAAGAAGCCGCGCGAAGAGTCCGCCGAGCCGGCTTCGGACGAAGCGCAGCAGGACAAGCCCGATGCGGTTCAGGCGCTGGAGCAGCGCGTGGCCGAGCTCACGGCCGAGAACGAGGCCTTGCGCAAGCAAGTGGCCGAGCTGCGGGCGCAACTCGGCCAATGACGCCGGCGGGCTTTCAGGCCCTCAGGCCCCTCAGCCCCTGATGCCTACAGCTGGATCTCGCTGATCTTCGCGCCAGAGAGCGAAACGCCGGCTTCCAGCCCGATGTTGGTCATCACGAAGCCCACCACCGGCTGGCGCAGCGTGTTGGTGTCGATGCTGCCGTTGGCGCCGATGGTCGCGAGCGCCACCGTGGCGTCGGCACCGGCCGTCCAGCCCTTGCTGTTGCGGAACTTGTCCAGCGCCGCCTGCGTGGTGAACAGGTAGATCACCGCCTTCGACTGCGCGCCGGCCTGGAAGCCGACCGAGCCGGCGGTGGTGCTGTAGTACGACTGCGTGCGCCCGTTCACGCGCAAGGCACCTCGGCCGTATTCGGCACCGACCCCCAGGCTGCCCCCCACCACGGCGGGGAACACCAGCACACCGCTGGAGCGCGCCACCAGTTCGCGCGAGCCCTTCACCGAGTCGTAGAGCTTGGACAGCGCGGCGTCGGCCTGGGCGTCGATGGACGTGCGCGACGACGCGCTGCTGGCCTGATCTTGCGGTCGCGTCGTGGTGCAGCCGACAAAGGCCAGGCTGCACGCGGCGAAAGCGGACGAGAGCGCAAGCGTTCTGAAGTTCATGGCTTTCATGACGAAATCCTTTGCAAAGAAGGTGGATCGGCGAGGAAAACCCCGCTTTTGTCTGCCAACAGCGGCAGGTGCGCTCATGCTAAGACGCGAAAACCGGCCCCCGCCCACCTTGAGAAATCCGCCTACGCGAAGACACGGTGTCCATGAATGGCCTGAAACTTCGCTCCGTAATCTTGTGTTTTTATTTGCAACAAGTGTTATATTTTTATCGTCATTGGTCGAGATAGTCCTGTAGTACTACTTTCGATGGCCCTTCAAACCGGCCGCCGAAGTCCAGCCGGGGAGCCTGCTTTGCAATCAGAACGGCGTTCACGCCCAAAGTTGGTGCTGTCGGTGCCGGCATGACAACAGCCGCCCATCCCGCCCTCAAAAGCCAGCGCGCCTTGCTGAGCTTCAGCGTCGAAGGCCTGCCGCCGCGCGAAGAGCTGCTGTTCAAGTCGCTGGTCCGCCTGCTCGACCACCGCACCCACCAGCACTGGGCCTGGAGAGCCGGCCCGGCCGATCTGCGGGTCGTCGGCGAAAAGCTGCCACCCGTGGGCGACGCGCCGGCGGTGCCGGTGCTGGCCGTGGGCCAGACCGACCCGCAACGCGGCGGCCACTTCCTCGCACTGCCGCTGCATGCCGACGCGCTCGAGCAGACGCTCAACCGCCTGGGCGCCATGGTCGTCCACGCCCGCGGGCTGGGCCTGGCGGCGGCCGAGGCAGACCTGGCCGAAGACGACGAGTTCCGCCTGCTGCGCTGGCCGCCCGCCGCGCTGCTCGAGGCACCCCACCGCATCCGGCTCGCCACGCTGATGACAGGGCGCCCCACCTCGCTCGGCGTGCTGCGCCAGCGCTCGGGCCTCGGCGTGCAGGAATGCCTGGACTTCATTGCCGACCTGCGCCGCAGCGGGCTGCTCGAAAGCGCACAGGAGACAGCACAGGCGGCACAGGCGGCACAGGCGGTGCGAGCCGCGCAAGACAAGCAGGCTGCGGCAGCCACCGCCAATTCTGCTTTCTTCGACAGCGTCGCCCCCGACAGCCGCCCCGCCCTCCCGTATCCGCCGGTGCGCGACGCCGTGCAGCCCGGCTTGCTGGCCCGCATCCGCAGCCGGCTCAGCCTGCTGACCACAGGGCCCCGATGACCGTCGAACACAAGATCCTCTTCACCGGCACGATGGGTGCCGGCAAGACCACCGCCATCGGTGCCGTGAGCGAGGTCCCGCCCGTGAGCACCGACGTGCGCAACACCGACACCTCGGTTGCCAAGGCCACCACCACCGTCGGGCTCGACTACGGCGAACTCACGCTCGACAACGGCGAGAAGCTGCGCCTGTACGGCACGCCGGGCCAGATGCGCTTCGACTTCATGTGGCGCATCCTGGCGCGCGGCGCGCTCGGCCTGGTGATCCTGGTCGACAACAGCCGGCCCGATCCGCTGGCCGACCTCGACGTGTATCTCGACGGTTTCGCCGAACTGATCGCCACCACCGCGTGCGTGGTGGCGGTGGGACGCATGGAGTCGCATCCGCAGCCCGACATCGACGCCTACGCGCGCCGCGCCGAGGCCAAGGGCGTGCTGTGCCCGGTGCTGCCGGCCAACGTGACCGACCCGCAGCAGGTCGTTCAGTTGCTGGAGCTGCTGCTGCTTCAACTCGAGGCCTGAGCCTCTCTTTTCTTCATTTCCGGGCAGCCATGAACATCACCCCCCAGATCAAGCTCGCCGCCGAATCCGCCATCGACACGCTGATGAGCGAGATCAAGGGGGTGAAGGCCGTGGTCATCTCGACCGAGGACGGCCTGGAGCTGGCCGCGCGCGTGGAGAACACCGCGCAGGTGGCCCGCCTGTCGGCCATTGCCAGTTCGCTGGCCGCGCTGGGCGCCGTCGCGGGCGAGGAGAGCGACCTCGGCGACTGCGACAACGTGACCATCGAGGCAACGCACGGCCACATCCTGATGCTGCAGGCGCGCCACCCCGAGCTCACGCTGATCGTGAGCGTGGTCACCGGCAAGGACGCGATCATCGGCCAGGTCCTGTACTTCGCGAAGCAGGCGACGCTCGCGCTGCAGCACGCCTGAGGGCGGCCGCGCACCGGCGCCGATCCGGCACACCCGTTCGACAACACCGGCAGCCGCCCACCTCTTCGCCCGGGTGGCCGCCGACTCCAAGGGGCGAGGGACTACGAAGGATTTCGATGGCAAATATCAAGCAATCCATGGACGACCTGATGACCTGCGACGGCGCGCTGTGCGCGGCGCTGGTGGACTCGAGCAGCGGCATGATCCTGGGCCAGATCGGATCGGGCGTCGACCTGGAAGTCGCGGCCGCGGGCAACACCGAGGTCGTGCGCGCCAAGCTGCGCACCATGCGCGACCTGGGCTTGAACGATGTCATCGAGGACATCCTCATCACGCTCGGCAAGCAGTACCACATCATCCGCCCGATGCAGAAGAAGGAAGGCCTGTTCGTCTACCTGGTGCTGGACAAGGCCAAGTCGAACCTCGCGCTGGCACGCCGCAAGGCGCTGGACGTCGAACAGAACATGACGGTCTGACGCCGGCAGGCCGGTGGCGGGCCAGGCGCCACCGGCGGTCACGTGAGGCCACCCACGGCCACGGGCGGCGCAATGTTCGCGCAATGCTGATTCATAGCATCGCAGGTCTCTTGCGGGCGCGCGCTCCCAGCGGCCCGCCATCCGGCAACCGAACCGACCCTGCGCACCCCGATGACATTCGACCCTGCAAGGCTGCCTCGCTACTCGACCGCGGGCGGCTCGCTGAAACCCTCGAACCCCACCGCCAACGCCGCCATCCATCCGCGCACCTCGCCGGCGCCCGCCGCGCGGCGGCTCGAGCTGCTCGACGCCCTGCGCGGCTTCGCGCTGCTCGGCGTGCTGCTGGTCAACCTTCGCAGCTTCTCGCTGTACGAGTTCATTGCGAGGTCGCAGCGCGACGCGCTGCCCACCGCCGCCTGGGATCGCGCGCTTTCACTGGCGATGGAGCTGCTGGTCGACGCGAAGTCGATCACCCTCTTCACCCTGCTCTTCGGCGTGGGCTTCGCAATGCGGTCGATCCGCCTCGCCGGCAACACCAACACCGACGGCATGCGCCTGCACGTGCGGCGCATGCTGGTGCTGCTGGCCATCGGCCTGGTGCACGCGTACCTCTTCTGGTGGGGCGACATCCTGCGCTACTACGCGGTGTTCGGCCTGCTGCTGCTGGCGTTCACCCGGCTGCCGGCGCGCACGCTGGCCGTGCTCGGCGTGTGCGTGGCCGTGGTGCTGCCGGTGCTGCTGCAACCGCTGGTGCCCGGCCTGCTGCCGGCGCAGGCCGGCAAGGCCCAGGCCTCGGCCGCCGCATGGAGCGCCTTCGTCAGCGGCGACTGGGCCACGATGCTCCAGGGCAACCTGGCGCGCGACATGCGCATGCGCATCGCCGTGTGGTCGCTGCCGCTGTTCGTGTTCGGCCGGTTGCTGCTCGGCATGGCCATCGGCCGCGCGGGCGTGCTGCGGGAATCGGTCGCGCACCGGCGTTTCTGGGTACGGCTGCTGCGCGCGAGCTTCGCCGTTGCGGTTGCCGCTTCCGCATTGCTGATGCTGCGGGACCATGGCGGCACCGGCGGCACAGGCGGCACCGCCCTGGTGGCCAGTTGGCTGGGTGAAGGCGCGGGCCTCCACGCGACGCGCCTGCTGCGGGAGCTTGCACCGCTGGCGCAAGGCGTGTTCTACATGGCCGCCTTCGTGCTGCTGTTCCAGCATGCGGCGTGGCGGCACTGGCTGCGCAAGCTCGCGCCGATGGGCCGCATGGCACTGACCAACTACCTCGCGCAGACGCTCTTCGGCCTCGGCCTGTTCTACGGCATCGGCCTGGGCCTCGGGCCGCAGTTCGGGATCGTGGGCGTGGTGATCTGCGGCGCCGCGATCTTCGCGCTGCAGGCGCTGTTCAGTTGCTGGTGGCTGGCGCGCTTTCGCTTCGGGCCGGCCGAATGGCTGTGGCGCAGCCTGGCCTACGGCAAGGCCCAGCCGATGCGCCTGCAGGCCACGGCCTGAGGCGCACCGGCGCAGCCCTTCAGGGCAGGACCGTGAGGCGGTCGGTGGCCGGTGGCGCCAAGGGGCTGCCGGCCTTGATGTAGGCCTCCAGGGCGTCCACGTCCTGGTCGCCGCCGAGCGAATCTGTCCCCTGGTTGAAGACGGTGAAGTTGTCGCCGCCCGTCGCCAGGAAGCTGTTCATCGTCACGCGGTAGGTCGTGGCGTCGACCATCGCGGTGCCGTTGAGCGACAGGCCGCTGATGCGCGAGCCGGCGGGCGCCGAGAGGCTGTAGCTGTAGGTGAGGCCCTTGGACGGCAGCAGCACCTTCGGCGCGGCCGCGGTGTTGGCGCCGCTGTTGAACTGCTGCTCCAGCACGGCCTTGATCTGCGCCCCCGTCATCGTCTTCACCACCAGGCTGTTGCCGAAGGGCTGCACCGCGAAGATCTGGCCGTAGGTGACGCTGCCGTCGCCGGCAGGCGCGAGGTCGGCGCGCACGCCGCCCGGGTTCATGAAGGCGATCTGCGCCGCGCCCTTGCCCACCGGGCTGGTGGCGGCGAGTTGCGCGTCGGCGATCAGGTTGCCCAGCACGCTTTCCTTCGACGCGGTCTGCGTGCGCGTGGCCGTGGCGGTCAGCGAGCCCACCACACGCTGCACCAGCGGCCCCGCGATGGTGAGGTACTGGCTGATGAGCGCGGCCACCTCCTGGTTCTTGCCGAAGGTGGGGTACTGGTCGGTCAGCGCGACGGTGGTGGCGCCGCTGGTGTAAGCCTCGCCCTGCACGATCACGTTGTCGGCCGCCTTGGCCGTGACCTTGCGCGTGCGCGTGTCGATGGTCAGGTTGATGTCGGTCAGCAGCGTGCCGTACTGGCCGGCGCTGGTCAGCAGGAAAGGCTTGGCCGGGTTGGTCTTGCCGTAGTCGCACACGTAGGAGCGGTGTGTGTGGCCCGAGATCACGATGTCGACCGAGGCGTCTAGCTTGTCGAGGATCGGCAGGATGTCGCCGCTCAGGCCCGCGCAGCTCTTGTCGTTGTAGCCCACGGTGGTGGTGCCGCCTTCGTGGATCACGACCACGACGGCATCGGCGCCCTGCGCCTTCAGCTGCGGGATCAGCGCGTTGGCCGTGTCCGCCTCGTCCTTGAAGCTCAGGCCCGCAACGCCGGCGGGCGTGACGATGTTGGGCGTGCCCTTCAGCGTCATGCCGATGAAGGCCACCTTCACCGTGGCGCCGTCCTTGGTGAAGGTCTTCATGCCGGTGGCCGGGAACAGCGTGTTGCCGTCGCCCTTCACCGTGTTGGCCGCCAGGAAGCCGAAGTTGGCGCCCGGGAAGCTCTTGTTGACGCGGCAGGGCTCGAGCGCGGTGTTCTTCGCGCAGCCGCCGTTCTTCATGCGCAGCAGTTCGGTCTGGCCCTTGTCGAACTCGTGGTTGCCGACCGCGTTGAAGTCGATCTTCATCGCGTTCACCGCTTCGATGGTCGACTCGTCGAGGAACAGCGCCGACACCAGCGGCGAGGCACCGATCATGTCGCCGGCCGACACCACGGCGTTGTTCGGGTTCTTCGCCTTGAGGTCGGCGATGGCCGAGGCCAGGTAAGCGGCGCCGCCGGCGGGCACCGCCACCGTACCGCCGGCCTTGGCGGGCGCGGTGATCGACAGCTTGGGCGGCTCGAGGTTGCCATGCAGGTCGTTGAAGGCGATGAGCTTCACGTCCACGGTGGCGGGCGCCGGGGCCGGCGGGTTCGACGCGGGAGGCGGCGCGGCGATCGGCAGGAAGCCGTTCGTGTTGTTGCTGCCGCCACAGGCGGTGAGCATGGCCAGGACCGCGCCGGCCAGGGCGGCGTGTTTCGACGATGGATGCATGAACCTCTCCTCTGCTTTGGAATCCAGCGGATGCTGGCCACGGCAGATGACGATGCCGTGACCCCCTCAAGCCCTCTGGGGGTGATCTGCCAGGCGGTCAGGGAAGAAGCACGAGGCGCGTCGCCACACCTTGGCCGAAGGCCGCCTGCAGCAGGGCCCTGGCTTGCGCGCCTTCTGCTTCGCCCAGCTTCGGCAAGTGCGGCACGGCCAGCCAGCCCTCGGCGGGCCGGCGCTGCAGCTGCCAGCCTTCCTGGCCCAGACGGATGAGTTGCGCGAGCGCCGCGGGGTCGGCGACGGCCAGCGCGTCGGGTGTGATGTCGAGCCAGTCGACGACCTGCTCGGTCTCGCCGCCAAGGCGTGCGGCGGCGCCCTCGGCGAGCGCGCGCTGCGTGACGGCGTCGCGCACGGCGCCTTGCAGGATGATCCCGCCGCCGTGCCAGCGGATTTCGAGCGCGGGCGCCGCGGCGGCTTGCGTGGCCTGTGCAACGGGTGCCGCCTGCGCGACCTGCGCGACCTGCGCGTCTTGCACGGACAGCGACCGCCAGGCGGTTGCCGCGGCGACGGACATGACCAACAGGCAGATGGCCGTGATTGCGAGGGTCGTGGATCGCTTCATCGCGCGGAGCATCTTTTCGATCGGCGGGAGGAGAAACAGGAAGGACTGCGAGCGTGCCACGCGGCGCATGACGCCGATGTGACCGCTGCCGGGCACGACGTTGAACAGACCTACACACATCGCCGCAGCGCGATGACCCCGCGCCGCCGCAGGCCGTGTAAGCTGGCATCGAGAACCTGATCCCCCCGACCACTCAACCCGAGGAACGCACCCATGCCAGCGAATGCGAAAGTGACCGGAGATGTCGAATACCGAGCCGGCGACGGCCCCCTGATCCTCATTCCCAGAGGCCCGATCGAAATCGAGCTGGCGCCCGACAGCGCCGTGCTCAGCTGGGGCGATGGCGGCAGCGCGCAGACGACCGCGATCCCGATCGCCGAGTACCAGCGTTATCTGGGCGAAGGCGTGATCGAGCCCGATTGAGATCTGGCTAGACGCTGCCGCTTGCGCAGCGCCCATAAAAAAACGGCCCCGAGGGGCCGTTTTTCTTTGGTGCATGCGCGGCTGCAGGAGCCGCGTCACGTCACTGTCTGCTTACTTCTTCTTGGCTGCTGCTGCCTTCTTGGCGGGAGCGGCCTTCTTGGCGGGTGCAGCCTTCTTTGCTGCAGCCTTGGCGGTCGGCTTGGCGGCGGGCTTGGCGGCGGGCTTGGCTGCGACAGCCTTGCCGTCGGCCTTGCGCTTTGCAGCCTTCGGGTCCACGGCGGCCTTGAAGGCAGCGCCCGGCACGAACTTCGGCACCTTCTGTGCGGCGATCTTGATCTTGGTGCCAGCGCTGGGGTTGAAACCCGAGCGTGCAGCGCGCGCGACTTGCTTGAACGTGCCGAAGCCGACGATCTGCACGGGGTCACCCTTCTTCACTGCGGCGACGATCGAGCTGGTGACAGTCTCGAGGATGCGCGCGGCTTCTGCCTTGCTGACGTTGTGGGCGGTGACGATTTTTTCGACGAGTTCGATGCGGTTCAACTGAGTTTCCTGATAGGTTTGATTTCGCCATGTTGCCTATGGCGGCGCAGCACGATACAAGCTGCAAGCGGTCCGGAGTTTATTCGACTGCGAGAGCCCGGATGTAACGCGGTCGCTTCGGGCCTTCATTGAAGTTGCTCGCCATCAGTCTGCAGCGAGCCCTTCGGCCTCCATCGCGGCACGCACGGCGGGCCTTTCAGTGACCACTTCCATGTACGCGCCGATGGAGGGCCACGCCGAGAAATCGAGTCCTGCCAACCGGCCAAGGCAAAGGATGGGATAGAGGTATGCATCCACGACCGTGAAGCCTTCGCCGAGGATGTACGGCGCCGGCCGCACCATCGATGCGATGCGTTCGAAGATACGCGTGTCGGCGATCGGCTTGCGCTTGTAGCTGGCGGGCACGTCGGGATCGAACATGGGTGCGAAGCCTTTGTGCAGGTCGCTTGCGATGACGCTCGATGCCTCGGCGAGACGATGGCGCGCCATGCTGCCCGCGAGCGGTGCGAGTTGCGACGACCGCGCCAGGTCGGGGAGGTCCTGCAGCACGGCGAGGCCCTCCGTGAGCACTTCGCCGTCGTCGAGTTCGAGCGCGGGCACCTTGCCCATCGCGGTGACCTGGAGGTAGCTGCGACCCGTGGCAAGCAGCGTCTTGCTCTCGAGATCGACGCGAACCAGCTCGGCCCGCAGGCCCGCTTCGCGCAGGACGATGTGGGCAGGCAATGAACAAGCTCGGGGGCTATAGAAGAGTTTCATGATCGGCTCCTGTCGATGGATCACGTTGCGTTGCGAGACGTTGTGCACGTGATGCATGGCGGATGCGAGGAGCTTCATGCAAAAGCAGGTTGGCGGCACAAGACCGATGAACCGCACTCACGAGTTGCCGATCTCGGAGGCGGATGCACGCGTGTTCGTGACCGTGGCCGACGCCGGCAGCTTCACCGCGGCCGCGGCGCTGCATGCGATGACGCCCTCGGCGGTGAGCAAGTCGATCGGCCGGCTCGAGAGCGATCTTGGCGTGCGGTTGCTGGTGCGCACGACGCGGGCGTTGCATCTCACGGAAGAAGGCGCGGCGTTTCACGAACAATGCGCGCGCGCGTTCGAGATGCTGGCCGAGGCCGCGCAGGAAGCGGGCGCGGACACGCATGCGGTGGCCGGCACGGTGCGCGTCGGATTGCCGTCGCTCTTCGGCACTTGCCTGCTCGCACCGCGATTGCCCGCGTTGCTTGCGCGGCATCCGAAGCTGCGCGTCTAGATCGTGTCGACGATGCAGCTGTCCGACGTGTTCGACCGCGACCTCGACGTCGCGATTGCCGCCGGTGCGTTGCCCGACTCGAGCCTCGTCGCACGTCCGCTGGGCCATGGACAGTTCGTGACGGTGGCCGCGCCGGCCTGCTTCGGCGAGATGCCAAGACCTTCTCGACCCGATGAACTTCACAGCCACCGATGCGTGACGTACACGCGACCCGACGGCAGAGAAGAACCGTGGAATTTCGAAACGCAGGAAGGGCCCGTGCAGATCGAGCCGCACGCGTCGCTGCGTTCGGATGACATGCATCACATCATCGCGATGGCCGTCGCCGGATTGGGCATCGCGCAACTTCCGATGTTCGTGATCGCAGCGCATCTGGCTGATGGACGACTCGAACGTTTGTTGCGCGCATGCGAGCTACGCCAAAGCTTGCATCGCTCGTGTACCCCGCCGCTCGCGCGATGCCGCGACGCGTTCGCGTCTTCATCGAGCACTTGCAAGCGGACGAACAGGCACAGCAACTCGCAGGCGTGACACGCGCGAGCGATCGCATCTAAAGACGTCGTGTGGAGGGAAGAGAAAGAAGCCGAGCCAGAAAGTGAAAAGCCCTTGCAACTCTAGAGCTGCAAGGGCTTCTGACTGGCGGAGTGGACGGGACTCGAACCCGCGACCCCCGGCGTGACAGGCCGGTATTCTAACCAACTGAACTACCACTCCTGGTAGACAACGTTCGCTTCTTGCGAAGCCGAGTGTTGACAACTCGTGCCTGCTTCACTTGCGTGAAACTGGCGACCCTACGGGGATTCGAACCCCGGTAGCCACCGTGAAAGGGTGGTGTCCTAGGCCTCTAGACGATAGGGTCAAAACCTTAGGAACCGTGCTGCGATCAGCACTTATCTTCTTCTCTCGACACTTAATGGTGGAGGTAAACGGGATCGAACCGATGACCTCTTGCATGCCATGCAAGCGCTCTCCCAGCTGAGCTATACCCCCTGTGGGTGTCGAGCCTCGAATTATAGCCCGTTTATCAGGCCTTTTTCAATCTTTCGAGAACTTTTTCTTTTGAAAAAATCTCGAGGACTGAATCGAGGGACGGTGTCTGCGATGTTCCCATCACAAGCACTCGTACTGGCATCGCTAACACTGGCATTTTTAATGCGTGTGTCGCAAGCACTTCCTTGATGATACCTGCGATTGAGGGCTTATCCCATGTCGCAGTCATCAATTTTTCTGCAAGCGTTGCAATTGCGG
Organism: Variovorax sp. OK212; assembly: GCF_900112425.1. Classification (GTDB taxonomy): domain Bacteria; phylum Pseudomonadota; class Gammaproteobacteria; order Burkholderiales; family Burkholderiaceae_C; genus Variovorax. The sequence continues at coordinate 627,668 of NZ_FOLP01000002.1, forward strand.
GCTTCACTGCATCGGTGATGTGTTGTGCGCGATCCGCATCGCTCACTTGGATGTCCGCATAGAACGCAGTGGCCCAGTCGGCGAGTGCCACCGTGGTGTCGCAGCGGTCCTTGAACAACGCGCAGATAGCAGGCAAGCGCTCGTCGGCAACGATGCCGCGCTTTTGCAACTGTGCTGCAACAAGCGGCGCGAGCTCGTCACCGCTCTTCGCCTTGATGTACTGCGCATTCACCCACGCAAGCTTCGCAGCGTCCCACTGCGCGGGGCTCTTCGAGAGATGCGAGCCGTCGAACCAGCTCACCATCTGCTCGCGCGTGAACAGCTCGTCGTCGCCGTGGCTCCAGCCCAGGCGCGCGAGGTAGTTCAGCATGGCCTCCGGCAGGTAGCCGTTGTCTTCGTAGGCAGTGACGCTCACGGCGCCGCGGCGCTTCGAGAGCTTCTGACCGTCGTCGCCAAGAATCACCGGCACGTGGCCGAACTCGGGCAGCGATGCACCGAGCGCGCGGAAGATGTTGATCTGCCACGGCGTGTTGTTGATGTGCTCGTCGCCGCGGAACACGTGCGTGATGTTCATGTCCCAGTCGTCGACCACCACCGCGAAGTTGTACGTGGGCACACCGTCGGGTCGCAGGATGATCAGGTCGTCGATCTCGCGGTTGTTGATGGTGATCTCGCCCTTCACGAGGTCGTTCCAGGTCACGTCGCCTTCGGGCGGATTGCAGAAGCGCACCACCGGCGGCACGCCTTCGGGCACGGGCGGCAACGCCTTGCCCGGCTCGGGACGCCAGCGGCGGTCGTACAGCGTCTTCTCGCCGCGCGCGCGTTGTGCCTCGCGCATTTCGTCGAGCTCGGCCGGCGTGCAGTAGCAGTGGTACGCCGTGCCGGCCTTCAACATTTGCGCGATGACTTCGCGGTAGCGCTCCAGGCGCTGCATCTGGTAGATCGGGCCTTCGTTGTAGTCGAGGCCGAGCCAGTGCATCGACGCGAGGATCTGGTCGGTCGAGTCCTGCGTGGAGCGGGCTACGTCGGTGTCCTCGATACGCAAAACGAACTCACCACCGTAGTGGCGTGCGTAAGCCCACGAATACAGCGCGGTGCGCGCCGTGCCGAGGTGAAGGAAACCCGTGGGGGACGGTGCGATGCGGGTGCGTACTTTGCCGGTCATTTTTTATATGGAATTCAGGGTGCCCAGGCCGCGCGCGAGGTCGGCCTTGATGTCTTCGGCATGCTCGAGGCCGACCGCGAGGCGGATCAGTCCCTGGCCGATGCCGGCGGCCTGGCGCTGCGCCTCGGTCAGGCGGCCGTGCGAGGTGGTGCCAGGGTGCGTGATGATGGTCTTCACGTCGCCGAGGTTGGTGGCAACGCTCACCACGCGCGTGCTGTTGATCACGTGGAACGCGTTGGCGCGCGCGGTTTCGGGCGTGTCGCCGACCACGTCGAACGACACCACCGCCCCGCCCTGCCCCGACTGCTGCTGCATGGCCAGTTCATGCTGCGCATGCGAGGCCAGGCCGGGGTAGTACACACGGGCGATGCCGGGCTGCTTTTCGAGCCACTGCGCCACGTCGAGCGCATTGGCGCAATGCGCCTTCATGCGCACGCCGAGCGTTTCGATGCCCTTGAGCACGACCCACGCATTGAACGGCGCCAGCGCCATGCCGGCGGTGCGCACCACGGGGCCGAACACGTCGACGATGAGTTTCGAAGGCCCGCAGATCGCGCCCGCCATCACGCGGCCCTGGCCGTCGAGGTGCTTGGTGCCCGAGTGGATGACGAGGTCGGCGCCCAGCGACGCCGGGCGTTGCAGGATCGGCGTGCAGAAGCAGTTGTCGACCGCCAGCAGCGCGCCCGCGGCGTGCGCCACGTCGGCCAGCGCGCGGATGTCGCAGACCTCGGTCAGCGGGTTGGTCGGCGTCTCGGCGAACAACAGCTTGGTGCTGGGCTTGACGGCCGCGCGCCATTCGGCCACGTCGGTCTGCGACACGAAGGTGGTCTCGACGCCGAACTTGGCGAACTCCTTGCCGAACAGGTTCAGCGTGGAGCCGAACACCGAGCGCGAGCAGATCACGTGGTCACCGGCCTTCAGCAGGCCCATGCACATCATGAGGATCGCGCCCATGCCGGTCGACGCGGCAATTGCCGCCTCGGTGCCTTCGAGCGCCGCAATGCGCTGCTCGAAGCTGGTCACAGTCGGGTTCGAGGTGCGCGAATAGGTGAAGCCCGGCTCCGTGCCCGCAAAGCGGCGCATCGAGGTCTCGGCGTCGGGCTGCACGAAACCGCTGGTCAGGAACAGCGCGTCGGAATGCTCGCCGTACTGGCTGGGCGCGAGGCCGGTGCGCAACGCGAGCGTGTCGGGATGCAGGCCGGGCGGCAGGGTGCGTTCGTCGCTCACAGGTGTTCTCTCCCGGAGTTCATTCGCTGGGGTTGGGCAGCGCGAGACGCGAAGAATCTTCCTCGGTCTCTTCGATGCGGGGGCGGTTGCCGTTCATGCGCGAGATGGCCTCGGTGTCGATGTCGCCCGTCACGTACACGCCGTCGAAGCACGAGGCGTCGAAGCCGGCGAGCTTGGGGTTGAGCGAGCCGATGGCGCGCTTCATGGCGTCGACGTCCTGGTAGATCAGCGCGTCGCAGCCGATGAGTTCGCGGATCTGTTCCACCGTACGGTCGTGCGCGACCAGCTCGCCCTTGGTCGGCATGTCGATGCCGTAGACGTTGGGGTAGCGCACCGGCGGCGCGGCGCTGGCCAGGTAGACCTTGCGGGCACCGGCGTCACGCGCCATCTGCACGATTTCCTGGCTGGTGGTGCCGCGCACGATCGAGTCGTCGACCAGCAGCACGTTGCGGCCCTTGAACTCGCTCGCGATGGCGTTGAGCTTCTGGCGCACCGACTTCTTGCGCACGCCCTGCCCCGGCATGATGAAGGTGCGGCCCACGTAGCGGTTCTTCACGAAGCCTTCGCGGTACGGCACACCCAGCAGGTGCGCGAGCTGCGTGGCGCTCGGGCGGCTGGACTCGGGAATCGGGATGATCACGTCGATCTGGTTCGGCGGCACGGTCGAGACTACGCGCTTGGCCAGCGTTTCGCCCAGGTTCAGGCGCGCCTGGTAGACCGAGATGCCGTCGAGCACCGAGTCCGGGCGCGCGAGGTACACGAACTCGAAGATGCAGGGGTTGAGGCTGGGCGACTCGGCGCACTGCATCGAATGCACCTTGCCTTGCAGGTCGACGAACACGGCTTCGCCGGGCTCGATGTTGCGCTCGAACACATGGCCCGAGCCTTCGAGCGCCACCGATTCGCTGGCGATCATCACGGTGCCGTCGGCCGGATTGCGGCCCATGCACAGCGGGCGGATGCCGTACGGGTCGCGGAAGGCCAGCAGGCCGTGGCCCGCGATGAGCGACACCACGGCATACGAGCCGCGCAGGCGCTTGTGCATGCTCTTCACCGACTCGAAGATCTCGGCCGGATGCAGCGGCACGCCGCGCGACGAGCGCTCGAGTTCGTGCGCCAGCACGTTGAGCAGCACTTCGGAGTCGCTCTCGGTGTTGGTGTGGCGGTGGTCGGTGGACGACAGCTCGTCGCGCAGCGCGTGCGCGTTGGTGAGGTTGCCGTTGTGCACGAGCACGATGCCGAACGGCGCGTTCACGTAGAAGGGCTGCGCCTCTTCTTCGCTGTAGGCATTGCCGGCGGTCGGGTAGCGCACCTGGCCCAGGCCCACGTTGCCCGGCAGCGCGCGCATGTTGCGCGTGCGGAACACGTCGCGCACCATGCCCTTGGCCTTGTGCATGAAGAACTTGCGTTCCAGCAAGGTCACGATGCCGGCCGCATCCTGGCCGCGATGCTGCAACAGCAGCAGTGCGTCATAGAGCAACTGGTTGACGGGTGCGTTGCTGACAACGCCGACGATTCCACACATGAACGATTCCTCTCAGGGCAGGTAGCTTGCCAACTTTTCAGGCAGCGCGGGTTTCAAGCCCTGCAGTGCCGCATCGAGAACAACGGCGCTGCGCGATTCGTGCCACCAGGCACTGTCGCTCAACACCAGCAAATGAACAACGACGGCCAGCACGAGCAGGGCCACCGCACCCCGCGCCGCTCCGAACGCCGCTCCCAAAATCCGGTCCACCGGCCGCAGACCCACGACCGTGATCAACTTGCGCGTCAGCGCGGCCACCAGGCCCACGCCGAACACCACCGCCACGAACACCAGCACGAAGGCCAGCGGGTAACGCCATGCCGCCTGCGGATCGCCGAACGGCAGCCATGCCGCCACGCCGGAAGCCAGCCACTGGGCGGCGACGAATGCGGCCACCCAGCCGATCAGCGAGATCACCTCGAACACCAGCCCGCGCATCAGGCCGAACAGCATCGACACCCCGATGAGCGCGACGGCGATCCAGTCGAGCAAGGCCACGGCGACAGGCAGCGGTACTTACAACGTGAGGATCGCGGCCGACAAAGACAAGCCCTTGACCTTTTCCGCCGCGCGGTCGGCCTCGGCACGCGAGCTGAACGGGCCGACACGCACACGCGTGCGTTCGCCGTCGGCCGTCTTGGCCACGTGCACATAGGTCTTGAGACCGGCGCGCTCGAGCTTCTGGCGCACTTCGCGCGCCTTGTCGGCATCGGCGAAGGCACCGACCTGCACGACGAAGCGCCCGGCAGCGTCGTCGGAAGCCTTGGGGGCCGCGGCGGCTGCGTTGATGGGCTTGCCTTCGAGCAGTGCGCGGGCACGCGCGCCGTCGTCCGCGGAAGCCGTCTTGGGCTTCTGTTCGGGCTTGGGTTCCTTGGATTCCTTGGGTTCAGGCTTCGGCTTGGCCTCGGGCTTCGGCTCAGGCTTGTGCTCGACCTTCGCTTCGGGCTTGGGCTCGGGCTTGGCCTGCGGCTTGGGTTCGGGCTTCGGCTCCGGCTTGCGCTCGGCGGGCGGCGGCGTGGTGGCGGCCGGCTTGCCGGACTCGATCTCCGTGCCGTCGGCGCTCTCGGTGATCATGCCGCCGCTCGACGAGGCCGAGGCCACGCGCGAGCCGGTGTCGGGCGCAGCGGGCGCGCTGCTGGTCGCGGGGGCCGGCGTGGCGGGCACGGGCAGCGGCTTGACCTTGTTGCGGTCGGGAATCTCGATCGGGATGTCGACCGCCACGGGGCGCGGTTGTGTATCGAAGAGCAACGGAAACCCGATCACGCCGAGCAGCACCAGCACCGCGGCGCCGAGCAGCCGGTGGCGCGCACGCCGACGCATGGATTCGACACTTTCCGCCGGCACTGCAGCCGGGGCGCTGCGTCCTTCGTTGCCTTGTGGGCCGCGCGTGCGGAACTTGAAAAACGCCATGAAGTTCGATCCCTGAAGGAGTGCAGCGAGGTGGTGCCCGATGTGCCGGATGGGTGTGTGGACAGCCCGACGATCAGCCGCCTGGCAGCAGGTGTTTGGCTTGCAGCCGGGGGGTGCCGTTTTCGAGCACGCCACCCACGGTGAAGAACGATCCGAAGACGACGATTCTATCAGTGGGGTCCGCGTGCTCGATGGCTGCGCGCAACGCGTCCATGGGGTTCGCATGCACGCTGCCCGAGGCGTCCGTGCGCGTGTTCTGCGCCTGCCAGGCGGCCAGCAGATCGGCCCCCTTGGCGGCGCGCGGCGTGGGCAGGTCGGTGAAGTACCAGCGGTCGATCAGCGGCCCGATGCGCGCCAGAATGGGTGCCAGGTCCTTGTCCGCCATGACGCCGAACACGCCGTGCGTGGTGGGGAAGAAGCCCATCGCGTCGAGGTTCTCGGCCAGCGCGGCGACGGCATGCGCGTTGTGCGCCACGTCGAGCACCAGCGAGGGTTCGCCCGGCACGATCTGGAAGCGGCCCGGCAGCTCGACCATGGCCAGCCCGTTGCGCACGGCCTGCGCCGTGATCGGCAGTTGCGGGCGCACCGCTTCGAGCGCCGCGAGCACGCCCGCCGCGTTGATGAGCTGGTTGGCACCGCGCAGCGCCGGGTATGCCAGCCCGCTGTAGCGCCGGCCGCGGCCCGACCAGCCCCACTGCTGCTTGTCGCCGGAGACGTTGAAATCGTGTCCGAAGCGCCAGAGATCGGCGCCGATGGCGGTGGCGTGGTCGATGACGCTCTGCGGCGGCATCGGGTCGCTCACGATGGCGGGCTTGCCGGCGCGCATGATGCCGGCCTTCTCGAAGCCGATGCTCTCGCGGTCGGGGCCGAGGTATTCCATGTGGTCGAGGTCGATGCTGGTGATGACCGCGCAGTCGGCGTCGATGATGTTCACCGCGTCGAGGCGGCCGCCCAGGCCGACTTCGAGGATCGCCACGTCGGGCTTCTGCTCGATCATGCAATGCAGGATGCCGAGCGTCGTGAACTCGAAGTACGTGAGGCTCAGGTCACCGCGCACCTTCTCCACCACTTCGAAGCTTGCTATCAATTTGGCAGCATCGACCGCTTCGCCCTGCAGCCGCAGCCGCTCTTCGAAGCGCACCAGGTGGGGCGAGGTGAACACCGCCGTGCGGTAGCCGGCATGCGTCAGGATCGATTCGAGCATGGCGCAGGTCGAGCCCTTGCCGTTGGTGCCCGCCACCGTGATGACGGGGCAGTCGAAGCGCAGGCCGAGGCGCTGCGCCATCTCTTTGGCACGCTCGAGTCCCAGCTCGATGTTCTTGGGATGGAGTTGCTCGGCGCGCGCGAGCCAGTCGTTAAGGGTTTCCATGGAGGCGGGCATTGTCGCCGACCTGCCGGCCGGGGCATCATCGCGGCCATGACAACCCTATACGGCATTCCGAACTGCGACACCGTCAAGCGCGCCCGCACCTGGCTCGACGAGCATGGCGTCGCCTACACCTTCCACGATTTCAAGAAACAGGGCGTGCCCGAGGCCGAGCTCGACCAGTGGCTGAAGAAGCCCGGCTGGGAGGCCCTGGTCAACCGCAAGGGCACGACCTGGCGCAAGCTCGAAGAGACCACCCGCGAGGGCGTGGTCGACGCCGCCTCCGCCCGCCCGGTGCTGCTGGCGAACCCCAGCCTCATCAAGCGCCCGGTGGTCGACTGGGGCCCTAAAAAGCCCGTGACCACCGGATTCGACGCCGACGCCTGGGCTGTCAACGCCGTGTAAACCCTGGAACCCGCCCTGTCGGCGGGCGTCAAACCGCCATCTGCAGGAGAGACACACCATGAACAAACACGTTTTTCGCACCCTGGCCGGCCTTTGCGTGACCGGCGCGCTGGCGGCGGGCACCGGGCTCGTGCATGCCCAACAGAACCAGGTGGTTCAGGCCCGCGTGATTTCCGCCACCCCGATCCGCGAAACGACCGGCAGCGACGTCAACTACAACGTCACCTACGAATTCAACGGGCGCCAGTACACCACCCGCATGAACAGCCGGCCCGGCGCGACCATTGCGATCCAGGCCAGCACCTACGGCGTCACCGCCGGCGCGACCGCCTTGCCCGTGGCGCCGCAGTCTCGGGTGCAGACCTACCCGGTCGAGGCCGGCGGCGGCTATCCCCAGCAACCAAGCGGCTCGCCCTGGGACAACGTGGTGCCCGAGCCGGGCGTGGTGGTCTCCAACGCACCCGCGCCGGTCTACCAGCAGGCGCCTGTGTACGCCGCCCCGGTGTACGTGCAACCCGCCTACAGCTACCCGTATGCCTATCCGTACGCCTACCCGCCGGTGGGCATTTCGCTGAACCTCGGCTACTCGCGGGGCTGGGGCGGCGGCGGCTACTACGGCCGTGGCGGCTGGGGTGGCGGCTACCGCGGCTGGCACCGCTGAGCACCGGCCGGCGGCGCGCGCCGGCCAAGCCCCTAAAATCGAGGACTTTTCCAACCCTTGACGGGTGCGCCGCTGGTGCGGTGCGTCCTCGATTCGCCGACCGCCAGCGCGCCGGCGCCACCCAATGACGACGACTACCGACACAATCAACAGCGCCGCAGTGGCCACCAAGGCCAATGTGTACTTCGACGGCAAGTGCGTGAGCCACGGCCTCACGCTCGCGGACGGCACCAAGAAATCGGTCGGCGTGATCATGCCGTCCACCCTCACCTTCAACACCGGCGCCCCTGAAATCATGGAAGGCGCCGGCGGCAGCTGCGAATACCAGCTCGCGGGCACCACCGAGTGGATCGCCTCGGGCCCCGGCCAGAAGTTCAGCATTCCCGGCAACTCGAGTTTCCAGATCCGCGTGAGCGGCGAGCCCTACAGCTACATCTGCCATTTTGGGTAAACCCCCAGGCTTCGCGCACTTCGTGTCGCTTCTCCAAACCCCTTGCAGGGGGCGATACCGGTGGCCCGGCGAAGCCAATTTCACGGCATCCACGGTATCCACGGCACAGAGTCGTGCCACGAATGTCATGAACCATTGAATCGCGCCACCACCAACGGAACTCTCACCATGTCGACCATTCTCCAAAACGTTCCCGCCGGCCAGAAGGTCGGCATCGCCTTCTCGGGCGGCCTGGACACCAGCGCGGCGCTCCACTGGATGCGCAACAAGGGCGCGATTCCCTACGCCTACACCGCCAACCTCGGCCAGCCCGACGAGCCCGACTACGACGAGATCCCGCGCAAGGCGATGCTCTACGGCGCCGAGAACGCCCGCCTGATCGACTGCCGCGTGCAGCTGGCCAACGAAGGCATCGCCGCCCTGCAGGCCGGCGCCTTCCACGTGACCACCGCCGGCGTCACCTACTTCAACACCACGCCGCTGGGCCGTGCCGTGACCGGCACGATGCTGGTGTCGGCCATGAAGGAAGACGACGTCCACATCTGGGGCGACGGCAGCACCTACAAGGGCAACGACATCGAGCGCTTCTACCGCTACGGCCTGCTGACCAACCCCAACCTGAAGATCTACAAGCCCTGGCTCGACCAGGTCTTCATCGACGAACTGGGCGGGCGCGCCGAAATGTCGGCGTTCATGCAGCAGGCCGGCTTCGCCTACAAGATGTCGTCCGAGAAGGCCTACTCGACCGACTCGAACATGCTCGGCGCCACGCACGAGGCCAAGGATCTCGAGCATCTGAACAGCGGCATCCAGATCGTGCAGCCCATCATGGGCGTGGCGTTCTGGAAGGACGAAGTCGAAGTGAAGCGCGAAACCGTGTCGGTGCGCTTCGAAGAAGGCGTACCGGTGGCGCTGAACGGCGTGCGCTACACGAACCTGGTGGAGCTCATTCTGGAAGCCAACCGCATCGGCGGGCGCCACGGCCTGGGCATGAGCGACCAGATCGAGAACCGCATCATCGAAGCCAAGAGCCGCGGCATCTACGAAGCCCCCGGCCTCGCGCTGCTGTTCATCGCCTACGAGCGCCTGGTCACCGGCATCCACAACGAAGACACCATCGAGCAGTACCGCGACAACGGCCGCCGCCTGGGCCGCCTGCTGTACCAGGGCCGCTGGTTCGACCCCCAGGCCATCATGCTGCGCGAGACGGCGCAACGCTGGGTGGCGCGCGCCATCACCGGCGAAGTGACCGTCGAGCTGCGCCGCGGCAACGACTACTCGATCATGAACACCGAGTCGGCCAACCTGACCTACAAGCCCGAGCGCCTGAGCATGGAAAAGGTCGAGGGCGCGTTCACGCCGCTGGACCGCATCGGCCAGCTCACGATGCGCAACCTGGACATCGTCGACACGCGCGAGAAGCTGGCGATCTACACGCAGGTCGGCCTGCTGTCGTCGAACGAAGGCGCTTCGCTGCCGAAGCTCACGAACGACGGCGACGCGAGCTGATCGCGCACCCTGCCCTTCCGGGCAGATGCGAATGACAACGGGCCCCTCGGGGCCCGTTTTCTTTGTGGATGCTGCTGCGCGTGCTGTGAATGCGGCGCGGCGTCAGTCCCCGCCGCCACCGCCGCAGCCGCCGCCGCACCCACCGCCGCCATCCGACGAACCGCCACCATCGCTGGAGCCGCCGTCACCGCCGCCGCTGGAGCTGCTCGATTCGCTGCCGCCGAACCCGCCCGCATCGCCCGCGCTGCCGCCGTCCGACGAAGACGAATCGCCGAAGCTGGTGCCGCAATGCGCGTCGGAGCCGATGTGGCGCTCGACCGCGTTGCAGTCGGGCACGTACTGGAAACCGCCCGCCACGGCGAACTTGATGTCCAGCGCGAACAGCAGCGGCAGCCGCGCCGGCTTGCGCGGATCGATGCTCTCTTCCTTGCAGGCCCAGTACCACGTGCGGCGCAGGCCGTCGTTGCGCTTCGGGTCGCGCCCCAGCACCTCGGCCGGGCTGTGGTGCAGCATGCCGCCGAAGGCCGCGTTGCACCAGTTCTGGTAGCCCTGCGTGTGCAGGATGAACTCGTGCCACGCCGTGTCGACCACCTTCGAGGGCATGGCCACGAACTTGCGGTCGCTGCGCAGGTGGGCCATGAAGAATTGCCGCAGGCCGCGCAGCACCAGTTCGGCGTCGCGCCGGCTCAGTTGCGGGTGCGCCTCGCGCAGCTTGCCGATGAGGAAGGGCGGCAGCCGCGCCTCGCGGATGAACTGGCGCCGCAGGCTGGTCTCGAGAAACTTGAGCACCGCCGAGAACAGCAGCGCCACCACGACCACGGCCACCACCGAGCCCCAGCGGCGCGATCCCAGGAACAGCGCGAGCAGCGCCACCAGCGGCACCGCGCGGCGGGCCCACACCAGCGCGCCGATGCGGCGGCGGAAATTCAGCGGCAGGAAGTCGAGATCCATGCCGTCAGACGACCACCGGTTCCGGCTCCAGCCGGATGCCGAAGCGCTCGTACACGCTGGTCTGGATCGCCTTGGCCAGGGTCATCACCTCGCCGCCCGTGACCGGGTTCTCGCGGCCGCCGCGGTTCACCAGCACCAGCGCCTGGCGCTCGTACACACCGGCGTTGCCCACCGACTTGCCCTTCCAGCCGCAGGCGTCGATGAGCCAGCCGGCCGCCAGCTTGATGGTGCCGTCGTCCATCGGGTAGTGAACGATCTTGGGGTCGCGCGCGATGATGTCGGCGCACTGCTCGGGCGTGACCGTCGGGTTCTTGAAGAAGCTGCCGGCATTGCCCAGCACGCGCCAGTCGGGCAGCTTGGCACGGCGGATGGCGCAGATCCAGTCGAAGATGTCCTGCGCGTCCGGCGTGAAGTTGCCGGTTTCTTCCATCTTGCGTTCCAGGTCGAGGTAGCCGACCACGGCCTTCCACGGCTTGGGCAGGCGGAACCGCACGCGGGTGATCACCGCCCGGCCCGCGAGGCCGAAATCGTTCGGGCCGCTGCGCACGTGCTTGAAGACCGAATCGCGGTAGCCGAAGGCGCATTGCGCGGCGTCGAGCGTGAAGCTGCGGCCGGTTTCCAGGTCGTAGGCGTCGAGCGACTCGAAGCGGTCCTGCAATTCGACCCCGTAGGCACCGATGTTCTGCACCGGCGCGCCGCCCACGGTGCCCGGGATCAGGGCCAGGTTTTCGAGGCCCGGACAGCCGTTGCGCACCATCCATTCGACGGCGTCGTGCCAGATCTCGCCGGCGCCGGCCTCGACGATCCAGGCGCGCGGGGTTTCTTCCACCAGCCGCAGGCCCTTGATCTCGATCTTCAGCACCAGTTGCTTGACGTCGCCCGTGATCACGATGTTGCTGCCGCCGCCCAGCACGAAACGCGGCGCGTCGTGCCAGGTTGCGTCGGCGTGCAGCGCGACAAGGTCGGCCTCGCTGGCGATGCGCGCCAGATGCTGCGCACGCGCGACGATGCCGAAGCTGTTGTAGGGCTGCAGCGGGACGTTGGACTCCACGATCATGGGAGAATTGTCGCATCCAGCACCAGTGAATTCAGGAGAGAGTCCATGCCGTCCTTCGATACCGTCTGCGAGCCCAATCTGCCCGAAGTGAAGAATGCGGTCGAGAACACCGCCAAGGAAATCGGCACGCGCTTCGATTTCAAGGGCACGGCCGCCGCCGTCGAGCTCAAGGACAAGGAGATCACCATGATCGGTGACGCCGAGTTCCAGCTCGTGCAGGTCGAAGACATCCTGCGCAGCAAGCTCACCAAGCGCAGCGTCGACGTGCGCTTCCTCGACAAGGGCGACGTCCAGAAGATGGGCGGCGACAAGGTCAAGCAGGTCATCAAGGTCAAGAGCGGCATCGAGAGCGAACAGGCCAAGAAGATCACCCGCATCGTCAAGGACAGCAAGCTCAAGGTGCAGGCCGCGATCCAGGGCGACGCGGTGCGCATCACCGGCGCCAAGCGCGACGACCTGCAGGCCGCCATGGCCCTGATCAAGAAGGACGTGCCGGACATGCCGCTCACGTTCAACAACTTCCGCGACTGAGCCCCGGCGCATGAAAGCGTTCGCCGCGGCGAAGCATCTGCGGATTGCTGCTGTCGCAGTGCAACTGCTGGCCGCCGCAGCCGCGGTGCATGCCGCCAGCTCGGTCACCCTGACCGGCAGCATCGGCAGCCGCGCGATCCTGATCGTGAACGACAACCCGCCCAAGACGGTGGCTGTCGGCGAGACCTACCAGGGCGTGAAACTCGTGTCGCTGCAGTCCGAGCAGGCCGTGGTCGAACTCGAGGGCAAGCGCGTCAACCTGCGCATGGACACACCGGTCAGCATCGGCGGCGGCGTCAGCCTGGGCGGTGGCGGCAGCCGCGTGGTGCTTTCGGCGGACAGCCGCGGGCACTTCATGACGCAAGGCGCCATCAACGGCCGCCCGGTCACCTTCATGCTCGACACGGGTGCAACCGCGATTGCGCTGTCGGCCGACGACGCCCAGCGCATCGGCCTCGACTACAGCAAGGGCCAGCGTGTCGTGATGAACACCGCCAACGGGCAGGCGCCGGGCTACCGGCTGCGCCTGCAGTCGGTGCGCGTGGGCGATGTGGAGGTCTACGACGTCGACGCCATCGTCTCGCCGCAGGCCATGCCCTTCGTGCTGCTGGGCAACAGCTTCATCAACCGCTTCTCCATGCGCCGCGACGCGGACCAGATGGTCCTCGAAAAGCGGTACTGAGCTTTTCCGGCCGCCTTCTTGCGGCGGCCTTCCGGTGAATCAGGCCTGCGCGGCCGTCACCACGATCTCGATCTTGTAGGCCGCGTTGGCCATCTTGGCCTGCACGGTCGCGCGCGGCGGCGTGTTGCCGGCCGGAATCCACGCGTCCCACACCTCGTTCATGGCCGTGATGTCGCCGATGTCGGCCAGGAAGATCTGCGTCATGAGAATGCGCGACTTGTCGCTGCCGGCCTCGGCCAGCAGGCGGTCGACCATGGCGAGCACCTGCGCGGTCTGGCCACGGATGTCTTCCGTGGTGTCGTCGGGCACCTGCCCGGCAAGGTAGACGGTGCCGTTGTGCACGGCCGTTTCCGAGAGGCGCGGGCCGACGTGGTAGCGGGTGATGGAAGCCATGGTGTTTCTTTCTTTCAGTCTTGTTTCTTCTTGGCGCCGAGCTTCGACTCGGTGCCGGCCGCGAGCCGGCGGATGTTTTCGCGGTGCCGCCAGAACAGCAGCAGGCTCATGACGATGAGGGCGATGAGCACCGTGCGGTCGAGCGGCCAGGCGATGCCGCCGCCGATCAGATAGTAGGCCGGTGCAAAGAAGGCGGCCACCAGCGACGACAGCGACGAATAGCGGAAGAAGACCGCGATGATCAGCCAGGTCACGCCGGTCGCCAGCCCCAGCAGCGGCGCAATGCCCACCAGCACGCCGGCCGCCGTGGCCACGCCCTTGCCGCCCTGGAAACCGAAGAACACCGGGTACAGGTGGCCGAGAAACGCCGCCAGGCCCGCGAGCGCGGCCACGCCCGCCCCCAGGCCCCACTGCGCGCCGAACTGGTGAATCAGGAACACCGGCACCCAGCCCTTGAGCGCGTCGAGCAGCAGCGTGGCCAGCGCCGCGCCCTTGTTGCCCGAGCGCAGCACGTTGGTGGCGCCGGGGTTCTTGCTGCCGTAGCTGCGCGGGTCGGCCATGCCGAGCGTCTTGCTCACGATGACCGCGAAGGACAGCGAGCCGATCAGGTACGACACCACGATGGCGATGAGGGAAGGCAAGGTGAAACTCAAGACGGCACTCCGCGGGGGGAAAGTTGTTCTTATTCGGCGACGACCGCCTGGGGCGGCGATTGGATCACAACATACTGCTTGCGAAACTCGAAGCCGCGGTCGGGCCACTGTGTCACATAGGCGCGCAGCGCATCGGCGCCGGCCGGCCAGTCTTCGCCGTCGACGCGGCAGTCGGCCTGCACCTGGCCCTGCGAATCGCGCGCGGCGTACAGGCGCACGCCGTACACGGCGTCCGATTCGATCTGCGGCCTGAAGGCGTCCCAGGTGTTGGTGAACAGGCAGCAGGGGCAAAACGGATGCTCTTCGTTCGCCTCGATCTCGGGGTGGGCCATGCGGTGCGCCACGGGGCCGAACAGCACGCGCCGCGCGCGGCCTTCCTGCCAGTTCATCTCCATCGACGTGCAATGGCCGAGCTCCTTGCGCAGCGCGTCCTGGTACACGACCAGGTCCACCTGGGCCCACAGGTCGAAACCGCTGGCCAAGGTATCGGTGGCGTTGCCGCCCGCGGAATGCTGGAACTCGAAGGTGCCGCGCGGCAGCAGTTGCTGGTGCGCCACCTCGATGGTGGTCGAGCTGGTCGCCTTGTCGCCGGACTCGACCGACAGGCTCAGTATCTGCGGCAGCAGCCACAGCCCGTCGGACAGCACGACCCAGCCCTCGCGCTCCAGCCGGCCTTCATGGCCGCGCGCCGCGAGCGTCTCGAGCAGCATGGCCGACAGGTCGACCGGCTCGCTCCAGCTGCGCTCGTCGTTGCGGTACGACATCTCGAACGACGCGCCCTGGCCCGGGTTGCCGGCCAGCCGCGAAGGAAAGTAGTCGGAAGACGGGAATGTCATGGCGCCGGCTATTCTGCCAGCGCACATTGAACGGGCGTGGCGCCCAGCAGCGCCACGCACACCTGCGGATCGATGCCGATCAGGTAGCCGCGCCGCCCGCCGTTGAGCACGATCCGCGGCAGCTCGAGCACGGTCGCCTCCACGTACACCGGCATCTCGCGCCGCGTGCCGAACGGCGAGGTGCCGCCCACCATGTACCCGCTGTGGCGCTGCGCCACCTCGGGCTTGCACGGCTCGACCGACTTGGCGCCGATCTGCCGCGCCAGGTTCTTGGTCGACACCGTGCGGTTGCCGTGCATCAGCACGATGAGCGGTTTGGCGTCCTGGTCCTGCATCACCAGCGTCTTGATGACGGTGAACGGGTCGAGCCCCAGCATCTCGGCGCCGCGCTGCGCGCCGCCGTGTTCCATGTACTCGTAGGGATGCTCGGTGAACGCGACCTTGTTCGCCCGCAACAGCTGGGTTGCGGGCGTTTCCGAGACGTGGGTCTTCTTGCTCATTGAAGTAGCTTCGTGCTTCGCACTCCGGTATGCGCTTGCTCGGGGCGGCCCGGCGCTGCGCTCACGCCGCAGGGTCGCGGATTTCCAGGCGGATCTTGTCGATTTCCGCCAGCACTTCCGGCGACAAGGTGGTGCCGTACACGTCCAGGTCTTCTTCCAGCTGCGCCACCGAGGTCACGCCGATGATGGTGCTCGCCACCTGCCACTTGGTGTAGCAGAAGGCCAGCGCCAGCTGCGTGGGCGTCAGGCCGTTGTCGCGCGCGAGCTGGTTGTAGCGCTTGGCGGCGCGCAGCGAATCGGGCTTGCCCCAGCGCTGCTTGCGCACCGACTCGTAGCTCGAAATGCGCGCGCCCTTCGGGGCGTCGGGGCCGTCGATGCCGCTCTGGTCGTACTTGCCCGTCAACAGGCCGAAGGCCAGCGGCGAATAGGCCAGCAGCGACACATTCAGGCGGTGCATGGTCTCGTCCAGGCCGTTTTCGTGGGCCCGGCTGACCAGGCTGTACACGTTCTGCACCGTGGCCACACGCGGCAGGCCGTGTTGTTCGGCCAGGCGCACGAACTCGTGCACGCCGTAGGGCGTTTCGTTAGACAGGCCGATGGCGCGCACCTTGCCGGCCTTCACCAGCTTGCCCAGCGCCTCGAGTTGCTCGTGGATCGGCGTCTTCGACGTTTCCTTGGCCGGGTCGTAGTACATGTTGCCGAACAGCGGCACGTGGCGCTCGGGCCAGTGAATCTGGTAGAGGTCGATCACATCGGTCTTCAGGCGCTTGAGGCTGGCGTTGCACGAGGCCTCGATGTCGGCGGCCGTCATGCCCGAGCCTTCGCGCACCCATGGCATGTTGCGCGACGGGCCGGCCACCTTGGTGGCCACCACCAGCTTCTCGCGCGCGCCGGGGTTGGCGGCGAACCAGTTGCCGATGATGGTCTCGGTGACGCTGTAGGTTTCCTTGCGCGTGGGCACCGAGTACATCTCGGCGGTGTCGATGAAATCGACGCCGCGCTCGAGCGAGCGGCTCAGGATGGCATGGGAGGTGGGCTCGTCGACCTGTTCGCCGAAGGTCATGGTGCCGAGGCAGATCGGGGTGACGTGCAGGTCGCTTTGACCGAGTTGGATCTTTTTCATGCGCGGGATGCTACCGCCCTCCCCGGCAAGCTGCTGGCGGCCGGCGCAAAACCTGAGCGCCCATGTCCACGCCGCACGCGCCGGCTGTCGTGTGCCGGACTGCGTCAGCCCAAAGGCCTCTTTATCATCGGGCGCCATGTACCAAGCCCTCCGCCCCTCCCGCAGTGAATTCGTGCCCGTGCGCAACCTCAGCTACCACGTGCGCCTGTGGGGCCAGCCCTCCGACGCGCGCCCTCCCCTGGTGCTGGTGCACGGCTGGATGGACGTGGCGGCGTCGTGGCAGTTCGTGGTCGACGCCATGGAAGAAGACCGCTTCATCGTCGCGCCCGACTGGCGCGGCTTCGGCCTGACCGACGGCGGCGGCGTCGACAACTACTGGCTGGCCGACTACCTGGCCGACCTCGAATGGCTGCTCGACCACTATGCGGGCGAAGGCGACAACGCACGCCAGGTCGACCTGGTCGGCCACAGCATGGGCGGCAACGTCGCCATGCACTACGCCGGCGTGCGGCCCGGGCGCATTCGCCGCCTGGTCAACCTCGAAGGCTTCGGCATGCCCGCGCGCAAGCCGGAGGAAGCGCCCGCGCGCTACGGCCAGTGGATCGACGAACTCAAGCGCCTGCACCGCGGCGAGATGGCGCTGGCCGGCTACTCGGCCGTGGACGGCGTGGCGCGCCGCCTCATGAAGACCAACCCGCGCCTCACGCCCGACAAGGCCAACTGGCTCGCCAGCCACTGGTCGGTGAACCATGGACAGCCCGACGGCGCCGAGCGCTGGCAGATCCTGGGCGACGCGGCGCACAAGATCGTCAACGCGCACATCTTCCGGGTCGACGAGACGCTGGCGCTCTACGCGCGCATCACCGCGCCGCTGCTGATGGTCGAGGCCTCCGACGACAGCCTGCACGGCTGGTGGAAGAACCGCTACACGCTCGACGAATTCCACGAGCGCCTGAAGTCCGCGCCCGCCGCGCGCATCGAGCGCCTGGCCGACGCGGGCCACATGCTGCACCACGACCAGCCGCAGCGCGTGGCGCGGATGATCGAAGAGTTCCTGGCCGGCTGAGCCGGCCCTGCGTCAAGCCCGGCCCGGCTCGCTGTCCAGGCTCGCCATCTGCGCCGCGGCATAGCGCTCACCGGCGGCGGCGCCCTTTGGCACCGCGCGCTCGATGGCCGCCAGGTCGTCGGCGCCCAGCGTCAGGTTCAACGCGCCCAGCGCCTCGGCCAGCCGCGAGCGTTGGCGCGCGCCCACCAGCGGCACGATGTCGTCGCCCTGCGCCGCGACCCATGCAATGGCGATCTGCGCCACCGTCACGCCCTTGGCATCGGCAATGTGGCGCAGCGCCTCCACCAGCGCGAGGTTGCGGTCCGCGTTCTCGCCCTGGAAGCGCGGCGTGTGCATGCGGTAGTCGGTGGCGCTCGCGGCGTCCTTCTTCCAGTGACCGCTGATGAGCCCGCGCGCAAGCACGCCGTACGCGGTGATGCCGATGCCCAGTTCGCGGCAGGTCGCGAGGATGTCGTCCTCGATGCCCCGCGAGATCAGTGAATACTCGATCTGCAGATCGCAGATCGGGTGCACCGCCGCCGCCCTGCGAATGGTCTGCGAGCCCACTTCCGACAGGCCGATGTGGCGCACATAGCCCGCCTTCACCAGGTCGGCGATGGCGCCCACCGTGTCCTCGATCGGCACGTTCGGGTCGAGCCGCGCCGGGCGGTAGATGTCGAGGTGGTCCACGCCCAGGCGCTGCAGCGAGTAGGTGGCAAAGTTCTTCACCGCCGCGGGCCGCGCGTCGTAGCCGATCCAGCCGCCGGCGGGGTCGCGCATGGCGCCGAACTTCACGCTCACCAGCGCCGCGTCGCGCTGCGAACCCTTCAGGCCCTTGAGCGCCTCGCCGATCAGCATCTCGTTGTGGCCGTTGCCGTAGAAGTCGCCGGTGTCGAGCAGCGTGACGCCCGCGTCCATTGCAGCGTGGATGGTGGCGATGCTCTCCGCGCGGTCCGACGGGCCGTACACGCCCGACATGCCCATGCAGCCGAGCCCGATGGCGGAGACCTTGGGGCCGTTCATGCCCTTGGTGCCGAGTTGAAGTGTGTTCATGGCGCGTGTCCTTTCAGGGGTTTCAGAAGGTGCCGCGGGCAGGTTGCGAGCGGCATGGCTGTAGTCTGGAACGAAGCGCTGCGTTCGATAATCCGCCCAGCGCCGCACAGGTTGTGCGCAAAACCGCACAATCACTCCATGACGGACCCCGACCTTTCCGACCTCGGCGCCTTCGTGGCGGTCACGCGGGCCCGCGGCTTTCGCGGTGCGGCCGCCCTGCGCGGCGTGTCGCCCTCCTCGCTCAGCGAGGCCATGCGCCGGCTCGAGGCGCAACTGGGCGTGCGCCTGCTGAACCGCACCACGCGCAGCGTGACGCCGACCGAGGCCGGCCAGCGCCTGCTCGAGCGCATCTCCCCCGCGCTGGACGACATTGCCGGCGCGCTCGACACGCTCAACAGCTTTCGCGACAGCCCCACCGGCACCTTGCGGCTGAACGTGCCCATGGTGGTGGCGCAGCGCGTGCTGCCGCCGCTGGCCTGCCGCTTCCTGCACGCGCACCCGGGCATCACGCTGGAGCTGACGACCGACGACAGCTTCATCGACGTGCTCGCGGCGGGCTTCGACGCCGGCATCCGCTACGACGAGAGCATTGCGCGCGACATGATCGCCGTGCCCCTGGGCCCGCGCACGCAGCGCTTCGTGGCCGCGGCGTCGCCCGCGTACCTGGCCGCGCACGGCGTGCCCAAGCACCCGACCGACCTGCTGAAGCACGCCTGCATCGGCCACCGCTTCCCCAGCGGCGTGCTCGCGCCCTGGGGCTTCGTGCGAAAAGGCAAGGCCGTCAAGATCACGCCGACCGGCCCGCTCATCGCGTCGATGCCCGACGTGGAAGTGCACGCCGCCGTTTCGGGGCTGGGCCTGATCTACCTCTTCGAGGAGTACCTGCGCCCCGCGCTCGACAGCGGCGCGCTGGTGCCGGTGCTGGAAGACTGGTGGCAGAGCTTCTCGGGGCCGTTCCTGTACTACCCGAGCCGCACGCACATGCCGGCGCCGCTGCGGGCGTTCGTCGATTTCCTGAAGCGCGAAGGCTAGGCCCGGACAGGGAGGCCCACAGAGGCCCAAAAGAGGCCCAAAGAGCCACCACCAGGACGCCGCGATATTCGCCGAGCGGATATCCAAGCGCACGAATCTTCGTTCGCACCACCGGCACCGCGTCCTAGAGTGCGCAGCTCCCTTGTCTCCCCGGAGTTGCCTGTCATGCGTCTTTCCTCGCGCTCCTTCCTGCGCGCGCCGTTGCATTTGCTCGGCGGCCTTGCCCTCGGCCTGCTGCTGCAGGTGTCCGCCCACGCCGCCGACCTGCGCGTGGGCTTCATGCCCGGCCCGTACCGCGACGCCTTCACCCACGGCATCGAGCCCCAGCTGAAGAAGCTGGGCTACACCGTCAAGTACGTCGAGTTCAGCCAGGGCGTGCAGCCCAACGACGCGGTGGAGCGCGGGCAGATCGACGCCAACATCTTCCAGCACTCGCTGTACCTCGACGCCACCAACAAGCAGCAGGGCTTCGACCTGGTGCCCGTGGTGCACGTGCCCACGCCGCCGATGGGCCTGTACTCGCAGCGCCACAAGTCGCTCGACTCGGTGCCCGACGGCGCCACCGTCACGCTGCCGGCCGATCCGGTGAACGCGGCGCGCGCGCTGAACATCCTCTCAGCCATCGGCTGGGTCACGCTGAAGCCGGGCGTGAGCCCGCTGAGCGTGTCGGAGCGCGACATCTCGAGCAACCCCAAGCGCCTGAAGCTGGTGCCGCTCGAAGCCGCGCAGGCGCCGCGCTCGCTGGCCGATGCCGACATTGCCGCCGTGCAGGGCAATTTCGCGGTGGCCTCGGGCCTGAAGCTCACCGAGGCGCTGAAGCTGGAGGACATGACCCTGCCCTACGTGAACGTGGTGGCGGTCAAGCGCAGCAACGAGAACGCGAAGTTCGCGAAAGACATTGCCGCGGCCTACCAGTCGCCCGAGTTCCAGCGCTTCTTCAAGGCCAACCCGACCTGGGCCGGCTACCGGCTGCCCGACTACTTCTCCCAATGAGCCATCCGACAACGACGACCAAGCCCCGCCAGCTGCACCTGAACGTCAACATCCTGCATTCGGGCTTCGTGCCCTCGGCCTGGCGCCTGCCGCAGAGCGACCCGGGGGCCTTTGCCGACATCGGGCACTACATCCGCACGGCCCAGATTGCCGAGGCGGGCAAGCTCGACGCGGTGTTCCTCGCGGACAACGCGGCCATCGTCGACCAGATCCACTTTCGCCCGATCACCGCGCTGGAGCCCACCATAGTGCTGGCCTGCGTGGCCGCGGCCACCACGCACATCGGGCTGATCGCCACGGCGTCGACCAGCTACAACGAGCCCTACAACATCGCCCGGCGCTTCGCCACGCTCGACCATGTGAGCAACGGCCGCGCGGGCTGGAACGTGGTGACCACGGCCGACCTGCCCTCTGCGCGCAACTTCGGCCTGGACGCCACGCCCGACCACGCGAAGCGCTATGCGCGCGCCTCGGAGTTCACCGACATCGTGAAGGCGCTGTGGGACAGCTGGGAAGACGATGCCTTCATCGGCGACAAGGCCGGCGGCCGCTTCATCGACCCGGCCAAGGTGCACGCCATTGCGCACCGCGGCGAGCACTTCGCGGTGCAGGGGCCGCTGAACCTGCCGCGCCCGCCGCAGGGGCACCCGGTGCTGGTGCAGGCCGGCGCGTCGGCCGACGGGCGCGAGCTGGCGTCGCGCCATGCGGAAGCGGTGTTTTCGGCCTCGCAGTCTCTCGAGGAATCGCTGGCCTATGCGCACGCGCTGAAGACCCGCGCCGCGGAGCTGGGCCGCGGGCCCGACGCCGTGAAGGTGCTCGCGGGCCTGACCACCATCGTCGGCAGCACCGAGGCCGAAGCGCGCCGCCGGCGCGACGAGTTGGTCGACCTGATTCCGTGGGACTACAGCCTCACGCGCATTGCCGGCACGCTGGGCATCGCGCCCGACCGGCTGAAGCTCGACGAGCGCCTGCCCGACGACTTGCCGCTGCCCGGCAATGGCAACGGCAACCACACCTTCTTCAACGCGGTGGTGGCCGCGGGCCGCACGCACGGCTACACGGTGCGCCAGCTGATCCGCGAGCTCGCGGGCGGCGGCGGCCACCGCGTGATCGTGGGCACGCCGGAGCAGATTGCGGACGACATCGAGCGCTGGTTCAAGGCCGGCGCGGCGGACGGGTTCAACCTGATGCCCGATGCGCTGCCGCACGGGCTGCAGGACTTTGTCGACGGCGTGGTGCCGATCCTGCAGAAGCGCGGGCTCTTTCGCACGGAATACGAGGGGCGCACGCTGCGGGACCATCTCGGGTTGGCGCGGCCTGGCGGAAGGGCTGCGCAGAGACTGGCTGCCTGAAGGGCGGCGCCTGCGATCTGGTGTTTGGGGAGCGCTGTTCGGGGTGCGCTCATGCCGACGGGGTACCTGGCTCCGCGAATGTCCCCCGGGCTTCGCCCTCCTCCTTTATTTCGCTGCGCAAGGCACCCCATCGACCTGAGCGTTTTCAGGGCCGGGGTTGATCAGCGTTGCGCCAGCGGCGTGCCCAGATGCACAGGGCGTCGGGTGCTCCCCGCAGCGAAATAAAGGGGGAGCCCGAAGGGCGGAGGACATTCGCGGAGGGGAGTACCCGGCGGCCTGTGCATGCGCCCTGAACAAGAGCACTCACACAGCACACAGCCCACTCATCGCCTACTCGTCGTCGGCGTCGTTCCCAGTCAGGGAAAGAACCTCTTCGACAAAGGCCTCGAAGAGCGGCAACGAAGCAGGCAAGGCCTCGAAAGACGCCACCTCGCCTGCGTCGAAGAAATGCGGCTTGCCGGCCGGCACCGACACCCACTCGCCGGCCTCCACAAGCAGGCCCAGGTAACCGTCGGCGGTCGGCACATAGAACAGCCCGGCGCTGTCGAGCACCTGCTGCCCCTTCTTCTTGCCGCGGCCCCAGCTCACGCCCTGCCCGGCCAGGTGTTCGGTGATCCAGCCGTCGCACACGTGGGTGTCGCGCCAGCTTCCTTGGGCATCGAATACGGCCAGAACGGGCATGGGGAATCCTTTTTCAGGAAAGAGAGTTACTGCAGGAAGCTGGGCTTGGCGTAGCCCTGGAACTTGCTGTCGACCACGGCCTTGAACTCCTTGGAGCGGTAGGCTTCGGCGATGTCCTTGGCCCACTGCGTGTTCTTGTCGGCGTTCTTCACGGCGACCACATTCAGGTAGTACTCGGGCGTCTTCTCGAGCACCACGGCCTCGGTGAGCTTCAGGCCCGACGAGATCGCGAAGTTGCCGTTGACGATGGCGTACTCGGTGTCGCCCAGCGAACGCGGCAGCTGCGCGGCTTCCAGCGGAATGAACTTCAGCTTCTTCGGGTTCTCGGCCACGTCACGCTCGGTGGAGCGCAGCGCATCGATGCCGGGCTTGAGCGTGATCAGCTTGTTCTGCTCCAGCAGCACCAGCGCGCGGGCCAGGTTGCTCGGGTCGTTCGGCAGCGTCACGCGGTCGCCTTCCTTCACGTCGGCCAGCGTCTTGCGCTTGGTCGAGTACACGCCCATGGGCGCGATCGGGCCTTGCACCAGCTCGGTGATGTCCAGCTTCTGGTCGGCGGCGAACTTCTTCAGGTAGACCTGGTGCTGGAAGAAGTTGGCGTCGAGCGAGCCCTGGGCCAGCGCGAGGTTGGGCTGCACGTAATCGTTGAATTCGACCAGCTTCACCTTGTAGCCCTTCTTCTCGAGGATCGGCACGATGCCTTGCTTGAGCTGGTCGGTGTTGGAGCCGGCGGTGCCGCCGATCACCAGGTTCTTCTTGGCGGGGTCTTGCGCATGGGCCTGCAGCGACAGGCCGCCGAGCGACAGCGCGGCCAGGGACAGGGACAGGGCAAGAACGGAACGGCGCAGGAAAACGGTCTTCATGAGATAGGAAAGCAGCTAGGAGAAAAAGAAAAAATCAACGCTTGTCGAGCCTGCTTGCCGTGGTGTTGCCCACGAACTGCAGGATCTGTACCAGCACCACGAGCAGCGCCACGGTGAGCACCATCACGTCGGTCTGGAAACGGTAGTAGCCGTAGCGGATGGCCAGGTCGCCAATGCCGCCGCCGCCCACCACGCCGGCCACCGCCGAGTAAGAGAGAAAGCTCACGGCCAGCACCGTCAGCGCCAGCACCAGGCCCGAACGCGCCTCCACCAGCAGCACGCGCCAGACGATCTGCAGCTCCGAGGCGCCCATGGCGTGCGCCGCCTCGATCACGCCGCGCGGCACTTCGCGCAGGCATTGGTCGACCAGGCGCGCCAGGTACGGAATGGCGGCGAACGACAGCGGCACGGCCGCGGCCAGCGGGCCGATCGACGTGCCCGCGATCACCCGCGTGAACGGCACCAGCGCCACCAGCAGGATGATGAAAGGGAACGAGCGCACCGTGTTCACGATCCAGTTGAGCACCAGGAACGCCGGCTTGTTCTCCAGCGACTGGCCGGGGCCCAGCAGGAACAGCAGGATGCCCAGCGGCCCGCCGATGAGCACCGCGGCCGTGAGGCCGATGGCCAGCATCATGAAGGTCTGGCCCGTGGCCACCCACAGCTCGGGAAGGATGGGGGCGATGTTTTCAAACATGAGCGGGCTCCTGGGCGTTGAGGTCCGGCGCAACGCGCAGGGTGGCGACGCCGTTGCCGGCCTCGCGCAATTCGCGCAACTCGCGCGACTCACGCTCCCGGCGGCGCACCAGTTCGTCGATTTCGCGGCCCAGCGCGGTCTTGCGCTCGGCCTTGGGCGCGTCCTCGACCGCGAACTGCTCCACCAGCCGGCCCTTCTCGAGGATGGCCACGTTGCGGCACAGCACCTCGACCACCGACAGCTCGTGCGTCACGATGACGATGGTCACGCCGATCTTCTGGTTGATGTCGCGCAGCGTTTCCAGCAGCGAGCGCGTGGTTTCGGAGTCGAGCGCCGAGGTGGGCTCGTCGCACAGCAGCACCTGCGGGCGCGACGCCAGCGCGCGCGCAATGGCCACGCGCTGCTTCTGGCCGCCGGACAGCTGTGCCGGGTAGGTGTCGATCTTCTCGGCCAGGCCCACCAGGGCCAGGCACTCGCGCACCCGCGCGTCGATCTCGGCCTTGGAGTGGTGGCCGTGGATCTTCAGCGGGAAGGCCACGTTGCCGAACACCGTGGCGTTCTGCAGCAGGTTGAACTGCTGGAAGATCATGCCGATGTTCTGGCGCGTGTCGCGCAGCTCGCGGCGCGAGAGCGTGGTGAGGTCGCGCCCGCCGACGAAGACCTTGCCCGCATCGGGCCGCTCCAGCAGGTTGATGAGGCGCAGCAACGTCGACTTGCCGGCGCCGCTCTTGCCGATCAGGCCGAACACGTCGCCCTGCTGGATGTCGAGCGACAGCGACTGCACGGCGTCGAACACCTCGCCGCTGGGCAAGGCGAAGGACTTCTGCACCGATTGGAGACGGATGACCGGCTGCGCGTTGTCGCGGGCCGCATCAGGCGTGGGGTGGGTCATGGAAAGAAGGCGCGGCCGGCATCGAAGCCGGGCGCGCAGGTTCGCAAAAAGGTGCCGAGTATGAAAAGAAAAGAGCCGAAAGGGAACGAACAAATCGGCTGCTGCTTATATTGGAAACGAGATAAGAAACCCCTGCAGTCCAAGGCCAAGCCATATCGATATGCCGATTGGTTCGTTCCCTTGGGGGCCGGACGATGCCACATTCGCGCCTTCATTTTTGATTTCGCGACAACAACATGCACACCCTCTTGCGCCGCCGCAGCCTGATCCTCGCCACCCTGGCCGCCGCCCTCTTCGGCGGCAATGCCGCCTTTGCACAGGACAAGAACACCCTCAAGGTCGGCGTGTCCGTCGGCAGCGCCGAGCAGATCTTCGAAGTGGTGAAGAAGGTCGCCGCCAAGGACGGCCTGAACATCCAGCTCGTGGTGTTCAATGACTACCAGTTGCCCAACGCCGCGCTGGCCTCGGGCGACCTGGACGCCAACGCCTTCCAGCACCAGCCCTTCCTGGACAACCAGAACAAGGCGCGCGGCTTCGACATCGTGCCCGTGGGCCTGACCATCACCGCGCCGCTGGGCTTCTACTCGCGCAAGCTCAAGTCGATCGACCAGCTGCCCGACGGCGCCGCCGTGGGCATCCAGAACGACCCGTCCAACGGCAACCGCGCGCTGTTGCTGCTGCAGCAGGCCGGCCTGATCACGCTGAAGCCCGAGGCCGTGAAGAACAACACCGCCACCCCGCTGGACGTGGTGACCAACCCCAAGAAACTGAAGCTGGTGGCGCTGGACGCCGCCCAGCTGCCGCGCTCGCTCGACGACCTGGCCATTGCGGCCATCAACAACGACTACGCCGAGAAGGCCGGCCTGTCGCTCGCCAAGGACGCCGTGATCAAGGAAGCGCCCAAGGGCCCCTACGCCAACCTGATCGCCGTGCGCCGCGCCGACAAGGACAAGCCCTGGGCCAAGCGCCTGGTGGCGGCCTACCAGTCGGCGGAGGTGAAGAGCTACATCGAGACCCAGTTCAAGGGCTCGCTCGTCCCCGCGTTCTGATTTCGGTCTTTCTCCCTCCCCTCCCGGGGAGGGCTGGGGTGGGGGCACGCGGCGTTCGATGAAGCAATGCGCCGAACAGATGCCGCTTGCCCCCATCCCAGCCTTCCCCCGGAAGGGGAAGGAGCAATACAGGCGCGCTGCTGGACGGGTTTGCGGACCGTGAGAAAATGCCCGGTTTCCCCGAACACAGTCAGGACACCCCATGGACGCAGAACAGATCAACCAAATCGGCGCAATGCTCGCGGACCTGAGCGTCCGTACGGTCGATTTACGGAGGTATCTTTGACTACGATGCCAAAGCTGAACGACTGAGGACAGTCAACGCATCGCTCGAAGACCCCAACGTCTGGAACGACCCGAAGAAGGCCCAGGAACTGGGCAAAGAGAAGAAGTCGCTCGACGACGTGGTCGTCACGCTCGACAAGCTCACCAACGGGCTGTCGGACAACACCGAGCTCTTCGAAATGTCGAAGGAAGACGGCGACATGGACGGCCTGCAGGCCATTTCCGATGACGCCGCCACGCTCGAAGCCGACATCAAGCAGCTCGAATTCCGCCGGATGTTCAACAACCCGGCCGACCCGCTGAACGCCTTCGTCGACATCCAGGCCGGCGCCGGCGGCACCGAGGCCTGCGACTGGGCCAGCATGCTGCTGCGCCAGTACCTGAAGTACGCCGAGCGCAAGGGCTTCAAGACGCAGATCGAAGACGAGACGCCCGGCGACACCGCCGGCATCAAGGGCGCGACCATCAAGGTCGAGGGCGACTACGCCTTCGGCCTGCTGCGCACCGAGACCGGCGTGCACCGCCTGGTGCGCAAGTCGCCGTTCGACTCGTCGGGCGGGCGCCACACCAGCTTCGCCAGCATCTTCGTGTACCCGGAAATCGACGACTCGATCGAGATCGAGATCAACCCTTCCGACGTGCGCACCGACACCTTCCGTGCCAGCGGCGCGGGCGGCCAGCACATCAACAAGACCGACTCGGCCGTGCGCCTCACGCACATTCCGACCGGCATCGTGGTGCAGTGCCAGGACGGCCGAAGCCAGCACAGCAACCGCGACGTGGCGTGGAAGCGCCTGCGTTCGCGCCTGTACGACCACGAGATGCGCAAGCGCCAGGAAGAGCAGCAAAAGCTCGAGGACAGCAAGACCGACGTGGGCTGGGGCCACCAGATCCGCAGCTACGTGCTGGACAACAGCCGCATCAAGGACCTGCGCACCAACGTCGAAGTCTCGGCCACCCAGAAGGTGCTGGACGGCGACCTGGACGTGTTCATCGAAGCCTCCCTGAAGCAAGGCGTGTAACCCCCATGAGCCTGACGAGCCTGAACGACGGCAAGGTCGAAGCCCTCATCTTCGACATGGACGGCACCATGATCGACTCCATGCCCTGGCATGCGCGGTCGTGGGTCGAGTTCGTGGCGCGCCACGGACTGAAGCTCGACGTGAGCGACATCCTCGCGCGCACCACGGGCCGCACCGGCACCGAGTGCATGCGCGAGCTGTTCGAGCGCGACCTGTCCGACGAGGAATGCCAGGCCATGGTCCACGAGAAGGAAGAGATCTACCGCGCCCTCTTCCACGACAACTTCACCGAAGTGGCGGGCTTCACGGCCTTTGCCAAGGCGGCCGTGGCGCGCGGGCTCAAGGTGGCCGTGGGCACCGCCGGCGACAAGGGCAACATCGAGTTCGCCATGTCGCGCCTGAAGATGGACCCGCTGCCGCTGGCCATCGTGGGCGGGGACGAGGGCTTCAGCGGCAAGCCCACGCCCGCCATCTTCCTGGAAGCCGCGCGGCGCATCGGCATTGCGCCGGAGCGCTGCATCGTCTTCGAAGACGCGCCCTTCGGCATCGAAGCCGCGCGCCGCGGCGGCATGCGTGCCGTGGCTGTGTGCAGCACCCATACCGCCGCCGAGCTGGCCGGCCCCCATGTGATTGCCGCGGTTCGTGACTACAACGAACTCGCCCATTCGAATTTTCTGGAGACCCTCGATGCTGTTGCCTGATGTTCGCGGTGCCCAAGGGCAACCCATTGCCATTCGCCGCGAAGACTATGCCGCCCCGGCGTACTGGATCGACACCGTCGACCTCACCTTCGACCTCGACCCCGCCAAGACCCGCGTGCTCAACCGCATGCAGATGCGCCGCAACCCCGAGGTGCCGGTGCAGCCGCTGCGCCTGCACGGCGACGAGCTGAACCTGGCGCGCGTGCTGGTGAACGGCCAGGGCGCGTCGTTCCGCATGGAAGGCGACCAGCTCGTCATCGACAGCCTGCCCGACGCCTTCGAGCTCGAGATCTTCACCACCTGCTGCCCCATCAAGAACACCAAGCTGATGGGCCTGTTCGTGAGCGAAGACACCTTCTTCACGCAGTGCGAGGCCGAGGGCTTCCGCCGCATCACCTATTTCCTGGACCGTCCGGACGTGATGGCCATGTACACCGTCACGCTGCGCGCCGCCAAGGCCGCGTACCCGGTGCTGCTGTCCAACGGCAACCTGGTCGACCAGGGCGAGCTGCCCGAAGGCCGCCACTTCGCCAAGTGGGTCGACCCCTTCAAGAAACCCAGCTACCTGTTCGCCCTGGTGGCGGGCAAGCTGGTGGCACGCGAGCAGCGCATCAAGGCGCGCAGCGGCAAAGACCACCTGCTGCAGGTGTACGTGCGCGCCGGCGACCTCGACAAGACCGAGCACGCGATGAACTCGCTCATCAACTCCGTGCTGTGGGACGAGGCGCGCTTCGGCCTGCCACTGGACCTCGACCGCTTCATGATCGTGGCCACCAGCGACTTCAACATGGGCGCCATGGAGAACAAGGGCCTGAACATCTTCAACACGAAGTACGTTCTGGCCAACCAGGCCACCGCCACCGACGCCGACTACAGCAACATCGAAAGCGTGGTCGGCCACGAGTACTTTCACAACTGGAGCGGCGACCGCGTGACCTGCCGCGACTGGTTCCAGCTGTCGCTGAAGGAAGGCCTCACCGTCTTCCGTGACCAGGAATTCAGCCAGGACCTGTGCGCCGACGCGTCGGCGCGCGCCGTGAAGCGCATCGAGGACGTGCGCGTGCTGCGCACCGCCCAGTTCCCCGAAGACGCCGGCCCCATGGCCCACCCGGTGCGGCCCGACAGCTACATCGAGATCAGCAACTTCTACACCGTCACCATCTATGAAAAGGGTGCCGAGGTGGTCCGCATGATGCAGACGCTGGTCGGGCGCAAGGGCTTCGAGAAGGGCATCACCCTTTACTTCGAACGCCACGACGGCCAGGCCGTGACCTGCGACGACTTCGCCCAGGCCATTGCCGACGCCAACCCCGACTCCGAACTGGCCCGCCTGCTGCCCCAGTTCAAGCGCTGGTACAGCCAGGCCGGCACGCCCCGCCTGGCCGCGCACGGCGTGTACGACGCGCAGAACCGCAGCTACACCCTGAGCGTGGTGCAGAGCTGCCCGCCCACCCCGGGCCAGCCGGCCAAGGAACCCTTCGTCATTCCGCTGAACATCGGCCTGCTCGATGCCGGCGGCCGCGAACTGCCGATGCAGATCGAAGGCGAGAGCGACGTCACGCGCGGCACCCGCACCCTGGTGCTGTCGCGCGCCGGCGAGCAGATCACCTTCGTGGGCCTGGACGCCGAGCCCGTGCCTTCCATCCTGCGCGGCTTCAGCGCACCGGTGATCCTCGACTTCGAATACACCGACGCCCAGCTGCTCACCCTGCTGGCCAACGACCCCGACCCGTTCAACCGCTGGGAAGCCGGCCAGCGCCTGGGCCTGCGCGCCGCGCTGCAGGGCATTGCCGCCCTGGCCGCCGACGCCGCCCTGGTGCTGAACGACGCCTACATCGAGGCCATGCGCAGCGTGCTGCGCAACCCGCAGCTGGACGCCGCCTTCAAGGAGCTGGTGCTCACCCTGCCGTCGGAAACCTACATTGCCGAGCAGCTCGACGTGGTCGACCCGCAGCGCGTGCACCTGGTGCGCGAAGCCATGCGCGCCCAGCTGGCCACCGCCCTGTTCAGCGACTGGGAGCAGGTGTACGAAGCCAACAAGGACACCGGCGCCTACAGCCCCGACCCCACGTCGTCGGGCCGCCGCGCGCTGGCCGGCATGGCGCTCAACTTCCTGTGCCTGGCGGCGCGCGCCTCCGGCGACGCCGTGTGGCCGGGCAAGACCCTGCAGCGCTTCAAGGACGCGGGCAACATGACCGACCGCTTCAACGCGCTCAACGCGCTGGTGTCGTCGGGCCACACCCTGGCGGCCCAGGCGCTGGCGCGTTTCCACGCCATCTTCAAGGACGAGGCACTGGTCATCGACAAGTGGTTCTCGCTGCAGGCCGGCGCCAGCGACCGCGGCGGCGACATCCTGCCGCTGGTGAAGCAGCTCATGAAGCACCCCGACTTCTCGCTGAAGAACCCCAACCGCGCGCGCAGCGTGATCTTCAGCTACTGCAGCGCCAACCCGGGCGCGTTCCACCGCCCCGACGCGGCCGGCTACGTGTTCTGGAGCGAGCGCGTGATCGAGCTCGACGCCATCAACCCCCAGGTGGCCGCCCGCCTTGCGCGCGCGCTCGACCGCTGGAGCAAGCTGGCCGAGCCCTACCGCAGCGCCGCGCGCGAAGCCATCGCCCGCGTGGCCGCCAAGCCCGACCTGAGCAAGGACACCCATGAGGTGGTGACCCGCGCCCTGGCCGGAAACTAAGCCTGCAACCAAGCAAGAGACTGAACACAAAGCATATGGCTCAACAAAAGATTTCCCTCACCCGCTACCTCGTCGAACAGCAACGCGCCGACGGCCTCATTCCGGGCCAGCTGCGCCTGCTGCTCGAAGTGGTGGCCCGCGCCTGCAAGAGCATCAGCCAGGCCGTGAACAAGGGCGCGCTGGGCGGCGTGCTGGGCACGGCCGAGAGCGAGAACGTGCAGGGCGAGATCCAGAAGAAGCTGGACATCATTGCCAACGAAGTGCTCATCGAAGCCAACGAATGGGGCGGCCACCTGGCGGCCATGGCCAGCGAGGAGATGGAATCCATCCACGTGGTGCCCAATCGCTACCCGCAGGGCGAATACCTGCTCATGTTCGACCCGCTGGACGGCAGCAGCAACATCGACGTGAACGTGAGCATCGGCACCATCTTCAGCGTGCTGAAGAAGCCCGACGACCACCCCGGCGTGCAGGAAAACGACTTTCTGCAGCCCGGCACCCAGCAGGTGGCGGCCGGCTACTGCATCTACGGCCCGCAGACCACCCTGGTGCTGACCGTGGGCAACGGCGTGGCCATGTTCACGCTCGACCGCGAGCAAGGCAGCTTCGTGCTGACGCAGGAAGACATCCAGATTCCGGCCGACACCAAGGAATTTGCCATCAACATGAGCAACATGCGCCACTGGGACGAGCCCGTGAAGCGCTACATCGACGAGTGCCTGGCCGGCAAGGAAGGCCCGCGCGGCAAGGACTTCAACATGCGCTGGATTGCCAGCATGGTGGCCGACGTGCACCGCATCCTGATGCGCGGCGGCGTCTTCATGTACCCGTGGGACAAGCGCGAGCCCGAGAAGGCCGGCAAGCTGCGCCTGATGTACGAGGCCAACCCCATGAGCTGGCTGGTGGAGCAGGCCGGCGGCGCCGCCACCAACGGCAAGCAGCGCATTCTTGACCTGCAACCCACCAAGCTGCACGAGCGCGTGAGCGTACTGTTGGGTTCACGAAACGAAGTTGAGCGTTTGACGCAGTACCACGCTGAGAAGGCCTGATTTCGTGGCTATAATCTGAGGCTTCGCCGGTGTAGCTCAGTCGGTAGAGCAGCTCATTCGTAATGAGAAGGTCGGGTGTTCGATTCATCTCTCCGGCACCATTTTTACAGGCGTATTCATGAGAGTACCCGTCTACCTTTAATAGGTATCAGCCAAATCGCCAAATGGTGATTTGGCTAGATTTTAAAAGCCACCCTTGGGTGGCTTTTTCTTTGCTCGAAAGGTTGGTATGAAGCCGGAATCCTCTCTACTTCCGATAACGGTCATCGCAGCGATTGCTCTGTTTATGATCAAGGAAGTCGTTGAATGGATTCGCCGACATCGCAACGAAAATCGGACGAAAGCCGCTCTACGCACACTTCTCGCGTATGAGTGCGAGCGGAACAATTGGGCCCTAAAGACGCTTCAATCGATCTTTGAGACGGTCCTCTCTGAACGAGCCGAAAACCAAAAAACGATATTTGAAGTTTTTTTCCCAAAAAACGGGCGAATCACATTCAAATATCTAAATCCAGACAGTGGGAGCGCCGGCAGCAGTCCGCTTCCGGAAGTGCATCGAGACACCATGAGCAAGCAATTGCTAGGGGTAGCTATCGCAGACCCAAAGTTGTACACCCTGCTGCAGTCAGCCTTCGACGCGACTGGAGAGCTTGAACATCTGCGCGTCAGCATCATTCACATCGCTGACCCTCAGGATGACGAAGTTTTCGGAGGCGACTTTGAGGGGCTAGCCGACTACGGCCTTGAGGAACTCGCTCGCAGCTACGTCCAGCTAGATGCGCTCTATCGAGAATGCACGGGCAAGCGACTTGAAGGTCACCGCATGCGCTAGGCCGAAAAATTGGAACCTTTCACTTTTCTTTTCTCAGGACCGTCGAATGGACCCGTTGAAAATTTCCCTTGTAGCGCTATTCGTTTCAGTGGTAAGTCTTGGTTTCTCGACGTACTTCGGACTACGTGACCGTGCGGTATTGCGGACGAGCAGCTCATACAGTGGGGGGTGGGAAGGTGGATCAGCTTCCGTCACGGTATCGGTAGTCAATGCAGGACGTCGTCCTATCGTCATTCGAATGTGGGCGGGTGCGGAGAATGACAAAAACTGGGTCGGGACGTACATAGGCGCCGAACAGCGTGGCCTTCGGCTCGGAGAGCACGAACGATTCGACCTAACGCTACGTAGCCACGACCTTTACGCCACGACTCCCGAAGATGATTTCTGGATAGCCGACCTTTGGTTCGAAGACACGTTGGGGAGACGGCACAAAGTCAAAGACGCGAAGGCCAACATCCGTAAGCTTCGAGCATCCTGACCAGCAGCCCCACAGACAACGAATCACGCAAAAACCACTGGCCAAATCCACAGTACCGAACTAAGATCGGCGCACTCCTTCACGTTTTTTTGCAGCATGCCTCCTCGCGTAATTTCTCTTTTCAGTGGTGCCGGTGGCATGGACTTCGGCTCCCATGCGGCCGGTTTTGAAACCGTACTGGCACTTGACAACTTTCCTGCGGCAACCGAGACGTTTGCCTGCCACTTCCCTGAGGCTGATGTGGTAACTGGGGACATCTACGAGTTCAATGAGTCCAAGAAGAACCCGTACCCCAAGGCCGACGTTCTGACAGGCGGCTATCCGTGTCAGTCGTTCTCAATGGGCGGCGTTCGTAATCCGAGCAAGGACGACCGCTCGAATCTTTTTTTGGGCTTTGCGGCAGCAGTGAATAAGATCAAGCCCAAGGTCTTCATCGCAGAAAACGTCTCCGGCTTGGCAAAGCTCAACAAAGGCGAATGGTTCCACAAGCAGCTTGCGGTTTACGAGAACGAGCTATCTGCTAAGTATCACGTACACACCATGCTGCTCAATGCGGCCGACTATGGTGTGCCGCAATTCCGGAAGCGTGTTCTGATTGTTGGTGTTCGTGACGATGTTAGCGATAGTTTCGAATTTCCTGACCCGACCCATACCAAACCTAAGCTCGCGGAAAAGGCCGGCCTACTTCCGCACGCCTCGCATGGTGAAGCAATCAAGCATCTACCACCCCATCCAGCAGGCGAATACTACGAGCGCCCCCACGACCCCGAAGGCAACTTCGCCTGGTATTTCATGTCTCGGAACAGACGCCATCGATGGGATAGCCCCGCCTTCACGGTGGTCGCCAATTTTCGGCATATAACCCTCCATCCCGCGTCGCCAAAGATGGAACTTGAATGGAGCGATTTAGCAAATGGTTGGAAGCAGAAGTGGCGTTTTACTACTGAATACGATCACCTCAAGTTCAGTCCGAAGTTTCCTAGCCTTCAGCCGCGCCGGCTGTCTTGGCGTGAGGCCGCTGCGATCCAAACCTTCCCAGCTACATTTTCCCCAGGGGGAAATCTCGAAGAGAAGTTCGAGCAAATCGGCAACGCAGTTCCACCACTTCTAATGGAACAGATCATGAAACAAGTGAAGAAGCTTATCTAGTCGCCGAAGAGTCGACTAACTTTTGCACGAAGGTCTTCGACTGCCGGGATCGGCACGTCGAACAGATCTGTTCCGGATGTCCTAGCGCTCAGCAAAGGGTAGTACTTGAACTGACTCCCCGACAACGCATACCATTCGTACAAAACGCCTCCCTCGGCATCCTCGCCAACCAGCGCCCTCTTCCTGAATGACCACTTGTATGGCTTCGGCAAAAGCACAGAAAACGAAGAGATAAGCCAGCCTCTCTGCGTCTTTGTGACAGGCGAATACAACACCGAAATAAACACGCTGTCCTTCGCGATGAATGTCCGCTTGGCTCCGCTGTTGGCCGCCAAGTAGGACTTCTCACTCGACTCGCGATCAGCAGTCTGGCGATCAAGAATGACTCGGCCGAATTCATCAGCATTCTTGTGATCTCGAAAGTCTTGCTCTGTGAGTCCACGTTCACCGCATAGGGCCCAATCCTTGGCATGGGCATTGGAGATTTCGAGGTGCGAGCGCATGAGTGCTCTTAGCGCAGGCTTCTTGTAGTCCTGAAGCTTCGTGATCTCTTTGGACTTGATCGACGTGCCGCGCACGGCAATCCCACCGCTCTCATTCGATTCGATCACGAAATCGTAAAAGTGCTTGTTCTCGGTTGTTCGCCCATGCAGCAGCTCTGCAAGGCATCGCTCGATCTGGCGCGAATCGGCACGCGAGGTGCCGTCATCTTCTCTGTTGTTCCCACTCCCATCCCGGTAAGAACCGATGAACTTTTGCAGCAATGCCAGTTCAGCAGCGGTTGGATTTCTTGTCAGAAATGCGCGTTCCATAGATCGATTTTTGTTTGGAGTCGGACGCTCCTGTTCGAGCGCTCAGCACGCTAATGTAATCGGATGCGTTAACAATGTTTAGCATTGATTGCGGCGCTACCCAGTGCTCCCACACATTCGCACTCTTGGCATCGCGATAGGAGACCGAAAGTGAAAGCACCAGCTTTTCCGGCTGGTGAATTCCCGGCTTTGATCTACCCCAAAAAATTTGGTCGGACTTCAAGGGATTTCATGCCCAGCGCGAACCAGAGCTCAAAACCAAGGTCGCCAAGAACTCGATACGGTTGACGGCGTCGCAAAGTTGCTGGATTTGATCTGTGCTCGATGAGCAGGTTGGGATCTGGGTCAATCAGCACTGGCTATGTGGCACTGACGGCTAACATCCCGAGCGCAGCGCCTACATCACCCAGTTCCAGCGAGAGGCGCTGGTGTATCAGGACCATGGTCAGTTGTCGAATCAGCAGAGTCTGCGGTCTGCGGTCTGCGGTCTGCGGTCTGCGGTCTGCGGTCTGCGGTCTGCGGTCTGCGGTCTGCGGTCTGCGGTCTGCGGTCTGCGGCATCCTAGGCACGTCGTGGCCTAACGGCGCAACCTCGATACTACCGTGAGTTGCAGCATTCGAAGGTAGGTACCAAGAGCGTCCCGCCATTCGCAAAGAGAATGCTCGTTTGCGCCGCCAAAGCACGCATGGTCTTCGGATTGAGGTGAGACCAAAAGTTGGCAGTCCTGCTACAGATGGCAGGCATTGCCCACAGCACTTTTTGCTACCAGTGCTAGGCGATGCAGAGTACCAACAAGCACGGCGACAAGAAGACCCAGATCTTCGCCGCCTACAACGATCTCAAGGGACACCAACCACAGACGAACTGCTGCGGCGAAGTGCAACTTCATGGCACCGTCAGTCAACCAAAAGCACATGCAGCGTCTGATACGACAAGTGGGACTGCTTTCGCTGATTTTTGCTGAGAGGCTACAGGCATGGTCACGCCTACGCGCCATGCATGCGCCCAACGCCTTAAAGCGCGACTTTTACTCGACGGCCCCCAGCCAGAAAGTGTGCGCCCGGCATTGCCGAGTTCAAGGTGAAGGGGCAAAAGCTCTCGCTGTCCGCCCGCGTTGATCTGTGCAACGGCGACATCATCGCGCACCGAACGGGGACGCGCCTCGTGTTCAACCTGGAGGCCTGCACGATTCGGGCAGCGTTTCACCAGCTTCATCCACCGATGGCTCAGTCGTGCACTCCACTAGGGCTGCTAGCACAAGATGTCACCATACCGGTCGATGCGTACGCATCGCGGCGTCACGCAAGCATGAGCCAAAGGGGTGATTATTTTTTGGCAACGCGGCGGTCGATGACAGTGTTGCGCAGTCACCCCTCGCCACGCTCACGTGGGCGCCGACAACTCCACCTCGTTGAGCCGCATCAGCACCTGCTGCGAAAGCGCCGCGACTTCATCGGCAAGGTCTGACGCGATCCACATCACGCTGTCGCGGTTCACCTTGCCTATCGCGTCGAACCATACGCTGCAGTCCCCGTAGCAACATTTCAGCAATGATTGCAATTGAGTCGACTTTTTCTCAAGAAGGTCGGCCGCGTCGGTGGGGGCGGTTGCGCCGCGGGATGTGGGCGTGGCTTGCCCGGCGATAATTTCATCAGCCATTTGGTGTGCGCTCTTTCGAAGTTGTTGCACGTTGATTGGTCAGACGGCCAGGGTGTTAGCGCACCTTGGCCGTCGCCTTTTGTGCCTCACATAGCCATCGCTGCGGTGTGCATTTCGATGTCCCGCCGTGAGGCGCGGCGGTCGTTCAAATGTAAGAACAGAAGCGTCAAAGCGGGGCTGCAATGCGGCGAACAAACCGCGCATCAAGCCAACTTTTCCCACATCGGCGAGCCAAAGAAATGCGCTGCCGACAATGCCGACAACAGCACGTGTCGCACCGAGCGCCCTTCACAATCAGGCGCTCCGCAAGATTCGGCTCGGTGGAAGATGAGAGGCAATGACTGGGCCGAGCACATCGTGTTCGGCGCACTGACGATGGCTCTCGATTGCTTCTCGCGCTGGCCATTGCGCGGCATCTTTCAGGCCATGTCGACCGCCCGCCCAGACAACTTCGAACAACAACGCACGCCCTCTGCAATGAACCGCTTTCTCGCCACCCTGGCCCCGGCACTCTTCGCGTCGATCGCCACCGCCAAGACCCTGCCCTACGACCCCGCCGTCGTCACCCTGCAAGGCACGCTGCTCTCCGGTGACGGCATGACACCCGACGGCAAGAAGCTCAAGTTCCCGGCGATACGGCTCGCCGAGCCGATCTCCGTTCCGGAAGACGAGCCGCGCGACTGGTCCGCTGAAAAAGGCGTGGTGCTGCTGCACATGGCGCTCGACGAAAAGAACATGGCGGCGTTCAAGCGCCTGAAGGGAAAGCCGGTGAAGGTCACCGGCAAGCTCTTTCATTCGGACAACGGCAACCACCAGACGAACTTGCTGATCTTTCCTGTGTCGATCACGCCGATCAAGTAGCCCGCATCTCTCGGCGCGGCGAAGGTCTTGAGTTTCTGGATCGCCGGTCCAATGACAGCTCGCGGGGCAAGTCAAACGATGTCGGCGAACAGGCTCTCGAACACGGTCGCGGGCAGTCCGTCGAGCTGCGTGGTGCAGGCCGGTGCAGGCAAGAAGAAGTACGCGTGCGCCACTTCCTGCGGACCCTGGACGCCAAGCACCGCCTGCCCCGCGTTGATCAAAGCTCTGGCCACTTCGGGCAGCCGCGCCGGATCGATCGGGTGATTGACCGTGCCTCGCTCGACCGTGCCCCACTTCCTGTCGAAGCAGTAGACGGCGAACAGCGGTGTCTTGGACGAGATGTAGAAGCGAATGACGGCAGTGCAGGCGTCTTCGGCTCAAGGTGCCGGAGCATCAGTCGCAGAACGCCGCGAGCCCCATGCCTTGTGCCACTGCGCGGGTCAAGATCGCGTGCATCGACTTGAAGGCCGCAATCTGCCCGCGTTGAGCGCCAGGTTCGGGGGCGCTGGTGGTGAATATCTCGAGCATGGTCACCACCTGCTCGGCACGCAGCAGCGAATCGTCGAAGTACTTGAGGTTCGCGCCTTCCCGGATGCACTTGTCGAACAGCGCTGCAAGCGAGCGATGCGCGTCAAGATCGACGCAGCCCGCATGCTCCAGGCCGCTGGGGTCTTTCGGCAAGTGCCGGCGTGCCGGTTCGACAAAGTAGATGTCGAGCATTCGGCACCGCTATCGAGGCATCCGCTTCGCCAGTTCGGCGCGGGTCAGGTCCAGGCCGTCGGCATACGGAGTCAACGGCATCCCCAACTTCTGCTCCAGGGACTTGAGCCACTGGAAGAAATCGACGGCTTGCGCTTCTTCGGCCTCACCCATCTCGAAGATTCCATTGTCTGCGTGCGACGTTTGGACGAGCTCGATGAGCGACGTGAACGACGCCAGGTCTTTTGCTATGTCGGCCAGATCCAGCGCCCTGATGCCGCGGATCAAGCTCAACTCTTCGTCGAGCGACGCGACGGTAGGCAACCTTGCGGCAGCCTCCAGTAGTTCTTTCGGGGTCATGGGCACTAGAAGGGCGAGTTGATGAGCGGAATGTGCGCCCCATTGGGGTTAGACCCGAAAGTACCCCAAGTTCCATCGGTTCGGAAGTTCCCGCTCGGTCCCTTGATGCTGACGGTGGGCCCCAGCGCCGCGTTGGAGGTCGGCCAGTTGCTGACCGCCGTCGGGTTGGCGCCGTGGCCGTGCGCCGAATACGGCGCTGATTCGTACTTGAAGCCCCCCGACGGAAACTTGGTCGCGTTCGGGATCCAGTTGTTCGGTAGTCGGTTCTGGTTGGCCCACGCGGCCAGGTCGCCGTAATCGACCTTGCCGTTGCGAACGAGGTCCGCCGGATTGCTGGGCCGCGATGTGAAGCGTCCCGTCTCGTTGTTTCTCCAT
This sequence comes from Variovorax sp. OK212, assembly GCF_900112425.1. GTDB lineage: Bacteria > Pseudomonadota > Gammaproteobacteria > Burkholderiales > Burkholderiaceae_C > Variovorax. The sequence continues at coordinate 666,738 of NZ_FOLP01000002.1, forward strand.
CTGTTGGTTTTGCTGTTGAAGCTGCAGCTCAGCCCCCACGGGTCGACCCAGGCGATCGGGTTTGGCGCGTACCCGTGCAGGTTGAAGCCCCCAGCCAAGCCGATCGGATCAGGCTGAATGAACCGCCCGATGTCCGGGTCATAAAACCGGAAGGTGTTGTAGTGCAGCCCCGTGTCCCGGTCCAGGTACTGCCCCTGGAAGCGCAGGTTCTGCTCGACGGCCTGGGGCGCTGCATCGACGGATGCGGCCGGGCGGCCATTCAGCGCCGTGACTTCCCATTGCTCGGCAACGGTCGCGCCCCACGTCCTGTAGCTCGCGCGCCAGCACAGGTTGCCTTCGCTGCTGCTCAGTTCTTCCGGCAGGCCGGCCGGGTCGTTGTGAAAGTGAAAGACCTGCGCCACGGCCGATGCCTGGGCCGGCTCGGCCTTCGCGTCGAGCCGCGCCATCGGCACATGGCCGTCGGGCTCGTACACATAGCTCACCACCTGCGCGCCCCGCCGCTCCTCGATCAGCCGCATTCCCTCCCAGACGAACCGCGTGCTGCCGAACGCATCGTGCTTGGCCACGCGCCGCCCCATGGCGTCGTAGTCGAAGCGCGTGACCTGCGTGGTGGCCTCGGGCGTGTGCGGGCGCCGCGTGGTGTGCACCGCCACAAGCCGGCTCTCGTCGTCCCACTCGAAGCGCTGCTCGGTGTGCTTGCCCGCCCGCTTGCGCACCAGCCGGCCGTGGCCGTCGTAGCTGTAGCGCTTGTCCTCGAACACGCGCACGAGGTTGTCGCGCACGTAGCCGGGTGCGGCGCCTGAAGCCGCGCCGCCGATCGGCGCGTCGAGCAGGTTGCCCGCGGGGTCGTAGGCAAAGCGTTCCTGGTTGGCCGCGCCGGTAGCGCCGGTAGCGCCGGTAGCGCCAGCAGCGCCAGCAGCGCCAGCAGCACTGGCAGCACCGGCAACGCCCGTGCGCGCGGTCGCTTCGATGCGCCCCGTGGCGTCGTAGCGGTGCGCCGTGGCGCCCTGGAGCGAATGCCGGCTCTGGCGCAGTTCGCCCACGGCGTCGTAGCTGTATTCCTTCATCAACCCGTCGAGCAGGTGCGCCTGCGGCGTGCCGCTGTGGTCGATGGCCTGGCGCCACGCGGCGTCGCGTGGCGAGAAGGCGGTGTTCAACGAACCGGGCCGGCACCACGCGGCGGCGCGACGGCCCAGCGGGTCGAGCGCGAAGCGGGTCGACAGCGCGCCCTGGCTGCGCGCCACCTCGCGGTGCAGGTCGTCGCGCTCGATGTCGCTGATGAGCTGGTGCACCGCGGGCGCGTCGCCGCGCTGCTGCGACAGGTTGACCTGGTGCAGGTGGCCGGAGCCGTAGTACAGGTAGCTCAGCGCGCGCTGCACGCCCGGCTGCCCCGCCATGGCGGGCAGCAGGGTCTGCGTGCGGTTGCCGAGTTCGTCGTGCGTGTGACCCAGGCTGTGCGTTTCGCCGGTGAGCTCGTCGACGGCGGTTTCGCCGACCAGGCGGCCGAGCTTGTCGTAGGCGAACGCGGTGCGATGCAGGGCGCGCAGCTCGTCGCCCGCGCCGGGTTGCACCACCTCGAGCTTGACGGCCTCCGTCAAGCGGTCGAGCGCGTCGTAGCGGTAGCGGTAGTGGTGGCTCGCGGTGCGCTTCTCGACGAGCCGGCCCACGGCGTCGCGCAGCAGCTCGGTGCGCAGGGGCCGGGCCGCGCGCCGCGGCTCGGCGCTGTCGCGCAGTTCGAGGTCTTCGTCGCCGATGCCCGGCACATGGGTGATGCACACCGGCCAGCCGTTGGCGTCGTATGCCACCTGCACGCGCGTGCCGCCCACGCGGCGCTCTTCGACCACCCTGTCGGCGGCGTCGCGCACAAACTCGAAGTGCAGCCCGTTCTCGTTGACGAGCGACTGCAGGCGCTGGGCGCTGTCGCAGTGCCACGCAATGCGGCGGCCCTCGGCGTCCTGCCGCACCTGCGGCTGGCCGCGCAGGCCGAGCGCGAACTGGGTGACGCGGCTCAGCGCATCGGTGGCGGCCACGATGCGGCCGGCCGCGTCGTGCCTGAAAGACCGGTGGCTGTTGTCGGGCTGCGATACCGACAGCAGCCGGCCCATGGCGTCGTGGGTCAGGCGCGTGCGCTGGCCCGCGGCGTCGGTCACGACCTGCAGGTGGCCCCAGCCGTCGTAGGCGTAGCGCGTGGTCTTGCCGGAGCAGTCGGTCAGCGAGACCAGTTGCGCGCACGCGTTCCAGGCCATGCGGTGGGTGCCGCCCTTGGCGTCGGTCGTCGCGATGGGCAGGCCGCGCCGGTCGTAGCTGTATTCGGTGACCTGGCCCAGCGGATCGGTCTCGCGCACCAGGTTGCCTTGGTCGCTGTAGGCATAGGTCCACGCGCTGCCGTCGGGCAGGGTTTGCCGCCAGGGCAGGCCGAGCTCGGTCCAGCCGATGCTGCGGGTGCGCCCGAGCGCGTCGGTGCGGCTGGCCAGGAGCCCCATGGGGTCGTATGCGCAACGGGTGACGGCGCCGCCGGGCTCGGTGATGGCCACGAGCTGGCGAAGCGCGTTGTAATGCGCGTGCCAGTGCTGCCCCATGGCGTCGATGTAATCGGTGACCTGGTGGTCGGCGTTCCAGTGCCACGCAAACTCGCGGCCGAGCTGGTCGACCACCAGCGTCTGGCCCAGGGCCAGCGCGTCGTCCGCGGGGGGCGGCATGCGGCGCACGGTGTAGCGCTCGCCGTCGTTGGTCCAATGGCGGACCACGTGCGCCCCGCTGCCCGCGCCGTGCCATTCGTAGTGGCACTCCAGCCCCGCAGCATCGGCGTGGAAGTGCATGAGGCCTTGCGCGTCGTAGCCGAAGCGTCGCACCACCTCGCCGTTGCGGTGGGTCACGTCGAGCAGGCGGCCTTCGGCGTCATGCCGGTAGGCCACCAGCAAGTCCGGCGATTCGCCCTGCGCGCCCGCTGCGAGCCGCACGGCGCCCAGGCGCCGGCTGTCGCCCGCGTAGTCGAGCGCGAGCAGGCGGCCGGTGCTGTCGGTCAGCTCGCTCAGCCGCCCCAGCGCGTCGTGGCGCAGGTCGATGAAGTTGCCGTTGCGGTCTTCCAGCCGCGCGAGCTTCAGCGTCTGCGCGCGCGGCGGCTCGTCGCGCGGTGCTTCGAACACGAAGAACAGCCCGCCCGGCACATGAATGAAGTAATGGCCGCTCTCGGTGCGGCACAGGTCCAGCCCGTCGCGCAGGCTGTACTGGCGCTCGCCGGGCTCGATGTCGGGCAGCTCGATCGGCCTGCCCTGCTCGTCGATGAGCGTGACCACGCGTTCGCCCGCGGCGCCGGTGCCCAGCCGCAGTTCCATCGCGTAGGGCAGGCTCCAGCCCTGCCCCAGCGCGCCGTCCTGGCGCAGGTCGTGGCTGCTGTAGAAGCGCTGCCACGCAATGGGCAGCGGGCCCGGCAGCGAGAAGTCGAGCTCGCTCTCGCCGCCCAGAAACTTGCCGCCCGTGGCCGCATGCACCGGGTTGCCGAAGGAGCTCACCATGCCGTGGATGCCCATGCCCAGCCCCACCGCGCCTTCGATCAAGCACGGCAGCGCGTTCTTGCCTTGCCGCGCGAGCTTGGGCAGGCAGCGCAGGCCGCGGTAGATCATGACCACGTTGAAGATGGTCACCAGCACCTTGGAGATCAGCGGCACCTCGTCGGCCACCTCGCGCACGCGCGCGGTCGGCCCGCCGATGAAGACGCTGGGCGAGCCTTCGCTGACCTTGGCGCCGCACTCGGTCTGGTCGTCCTTGCGCGAGGCCACGCCCCTGTTGATGAAGACGGTCTCCGCGCCCTCGGCCAGCAATATCTGCGGCGAGTCTTTCGAACAGCTCACGGTGTCCATCGGCAGGTCGGGCGAGGCGCGCGCGGCGCCTATGGCCTTGCTGTCGATGAACACGTCCGACGATCCGCTGGTGATCATGCCGGTGACGGTGAGGGTCTCGGGCACCAGCGCATCGGCAATCGATTCGCCCAGGCTCGCGCCAAGGTAGCCGCCGGCCATGCGCGCGCCCACCACCACCGCACCCGCCACCAGGGGCCCCGCAAGGCCGCCGGTGCCCACCACCGCGGCGGCCGCCACGCCCACCGCAAAGCCCACGGCAATGCCACCGATCAGCCCGCCCGCGAACTTGGCCCAGAAGCGCGCGTGCGCGTTGGTGTGGGCAATGGGGTCGTGCAGCCGCGCGGCGGGTTTACCGGCCATGGTGTGCGCGCGGCGTCAGGCCGCCCTGGGCTGGAAGCTCGCGAGGGTGCGCTGCCAGAGCGCCAGCGCCTCGGCGTCGAAGGGCACGGGGCTGCTGGCCGTGAGCACCAGCACCGCGGGGCTGCCTGGGCGTTGCTGGAACACGGCCTGGCGCTGGTACAGCGCCTGCCCGTTCTGCTTGAACTGGGTTGCGAGCTCGATGCCGCGCAGGTTGTGCACGGGCGAGCCGATGGCGACGTCGCCGCGCGACAACTCCTTCAGCTGGCTCACCTGCCGCGTGAGGTCGGCCATTTGCCGCGTGACGAACTGCGGCAGGCTCTCCTGCGCCTGCAGTGCGTCGCGGCTCACGATGAGCGTGGTGCCCGAGCCGTCGGGCATGGCCAGCACGTTCATCGAGCGGTCGATGCGGCCGTCGTCGGGCGCGTCGAACTGGCCTTCGTTGATGTGGTACCTCATGGGGCTGCTTTCCGGGTGTGCTGTCTATACGGGGTCGGCTGCTTACGCGGGATCGAAGGCCACATGGGCCAGGCAGTCGGGGTTGCGCTGCGCGAAGCCGAACGACAGCCGGCCCCAGCCGAGCGCGGCGGTGTAGCTGGTCGATTCGTCGAGCGAGCGGCCGCGCGGCACGTCGCTGAGGTCCAGCGCGGCGTAGTGCTGGCGCACCTCGGTCATCGGCACGCAGCGGCCTTGCAGGTCCAGCACCAGAAAGCCCGGGTGCGCGCCCTCGCGCTTGATGCGCAGGTCGATGCGCGACAGCTCGGTGCCGTCGGCCAGTCGCACCGGCGTGCCCTCGAAGAAGCGGAACACTTCAGCGCCCTCGGCATGCGTGTCGCTCAGGGTGGTGCGAAGCGTGCGGCCCACGCCCTGCATGGAAAACGGCAGCTGCGCGGCCAGCGCTTCGATGGCCTGCCACAGCGTGAGGGCGGTGTTCTCGGTCATGGCGGCCTGGTTCATGGGTGGCGTCTCCTGGAGGGCATGGCTCAGTGCTTGCCGCCATGGCTCTTGTCGTACGAATTGCCGTAGTACTGCGTGTACTGCTCGCCGGTGGTCGACGTGTGGAGCGTGCCGTAATACTCGCCGGCGGCGGCCCGCGCGGCCTCCCGGGTGCCGCCCTTCACCATGCCGTTGTAGGCCTCGTTGAAGGCAGCCACGTTGGTGGGGTTCGCGCCCTTCAGGATGTCGACCTTGGCCGCGCGCCAGACCTCGCGCTGCACCTGGATCTGGTTGAGCGCGGCCTCGCCCTCGGAGCTCAGCATGCTGGTGACGAAGGCGGACTTCGACGACACGTTGGGCTTGAAGCGGTACGAATAGACCGCGTGCCCGACCTCGTGCGACAGCGAGGCCGCGCTCCTGTAGGGGTCGCTCGCGTCCTTGCTGTCGATCACGATCTTCTTGACGCCCGAATTGGTGTTGGCGTACGTGCCGCCGCCCGCGGGGCCGTAGCCGATCTTCCATCCCTGGCCCTGCAGGAACTTGAGCTGGCGCTGCAACGTGGGCGACCGCGCGGCGATGGCATCGACGTCGCGGCCCAGCCCGGTCCTGGCGTAGCCGGAGCGCGTGGCCGCGGGCACGCCGCGCTGGCTGGCCTCGGCCGACGTGGCGGCCGCCGCGGGCTCCACCGGTGCCATGGGCACGGCGTCTTCCATCGCGGCTTCCTCGCTCTGGCTGCCCACGGGCGCCTCGCAGTTCAGGAAGATCTTGCCGCCGCGCTGGTCGAGGTCGCCGGTGAAGTTGACTAGGCCCTTCACGCCGTTGATCTTCACGGTGCCGTCAGCCAGCAGCACGATGGACGACTTGCCGCAGATCAGCGAAATGCTGGTCTTGCCGGTGACGAACACGTCCTGCTCGGCCGCCTGGATCACCACCGACTTGCGGCCGGTGACCGTGGCGTTGCTGTCGGTGGATGTGACGGAGGCGTCGGTCTTCGACACCAGGTTGATGGCGCCCGCGCTCGCATGCGAGACGATGTCGCCGCCCGACACCACGTTGACCTGCCCGCCCTCGCTCACCTGCGTGAGCATGCCGCCGGCCACCAGCTGCGTGAGTTGCGCGCCGGTGGTCAGGGTCATGGCGGAGGTGGAGCGCATCGACACGCTCTGCCCCGAGCTCACGACGATCGGCTTGGGGCTGATCATGGTCTGCCCTTCGGGGCTCACGATGGAGACCACGGGCTTGTCGATCTTGCGCGACAGGTCGAGCATCTGCTGCGCGTCGGCCATGGCCGGGTCGGGGTTGTCCGACACACCCGCCTCGGGCGCGCCGCCCGCGGCCAGCGCCGCGATGGCCTGCGTCACGCCGCCGGCCGACTGCACGCCCTGCACCAGCCCCATGAGCTGCTGGTTCTTGCCCTGCGCCATGGAACTCACCAGCGCCTTGGTGGACGCCAGCGCCTGCCCCGCGGCCTGCATGAGCGCGTTGCTCTGGGCCAGCGTGGCGCCCATGTGCTCATGGCCGTCGGGGTTGTCGCGCGAGACTTTCTGCGCGTGGTCCTGCGTGTAGGTGGTCAGCAGCAGGCCCTTGTCGGCGCGAATGGAACCCCACTCGTTGGTGCGCAGCTCGAAGCCGTAGCTGCGCTGCACGCCCGAGCCCTGGTTCATCAGGTAGCCCATGTGCAGGTGCGTGTTGCCGTGGTCGGTCGACAGCTCGATGTGCTCGTTGCCGCGGGCGTCCTCGAAGCGCAGCATGTGCTTGCCGCCGCCGCCCTTGCTCCAGTGGGTCTGGAAGCCGGTCTGCGTCTTGTGGCGCGGCAGCTCCCATGGCGGCATCTGCGCGGCGTTGTACACGCAGCCGGTGACGATGGGGTGGTCGGGGTCGCCGTTCAGAAAATCGACGATCACTTCCTGGCCGATGCGCGGGATGTGCATGGCGCCGTAGTTGCTGCCGGCCCAGGTCTGCGACACGCGGATCCAGCACGACGAGTTCTCGTCGCGCCGGCCGTAGCGGTCCCAGTGGAACTGCACCTTGATGCGGCCGTACTCGTCGGTGTGGATCTCTTCGCCTTCCGGGCCCACCACCACGGCCGTCTGCGGGCCGGTGGTGCGGGGCCGGGGCGTGGCGCGCTCGGGGCGGTAGGGTGCGCTGTCGGGCAGCACGTCGAAGGTCTGCCGGTAGCTCGTGCTGCTGGTCGATTCGCTGTAGGCCGCGTCCGCCGCGCCCGCCACGCGCAAGGCGTTCTCCTGGAAGTCGTGGCTCACCGCCTCGATCAGGTAGCGCCGGTTGTCCTCGGCGTTCGGGTGGCGCGCCAGCTCGAACAGGTAGCCCGGCGCCATGTGGCGCAGGTTGCCTTCGGCGGTGACGAGCTCGCGCCGCCCGGCCAGTTGCTCCAGCCGCAGGCGCGCGTAGTTCTCGCCGTCGCCCAGCTCGGTGTAGCCGCCGGGCCAGTCGTACCGCTCGAAGCTGTCGCGGCTGTGGCCGGCCGGCTGGCGGCGCAGGGTGTCGATCTCGGCGTTGGGCTTCTTGAAGTCGTAGTCGTCGGCCGCGAAGTTGCCCGGCGCAATGTCTTCGCCGTGGCTCCAGCTGTCGATGAAGTCCTGCTCCAGGATCTGCGCCGCGAGCACGCCCGCGTGGTACGGCACCTTCACCGGGCCGGCGGGCAGCGGCGCGTGCGAGTCGGGGCCGTCGCACAGCACCAGCTGGTGGCTGCCCATGGCGTGCGAGAAGTAGTAGTAGATGCCCTCCTGCTCCATGAGCCGGCTGACAAAGTTGAAGTCGGTCTCGGCGTACTGCACGCAGTACTCCCAGGTGCGGTAGTTGCCGCCGAGCTTCGCGTCGATCGCGAAGCCGTAGGGCGCCAGCACCTCCTGCAGGATCTGCGGCGCCGTCTTGAACTGGAAGATCCTGAAGTCGGAGCGGCGCGTGGCGTACCAGAGCCACGGGCGCAGCGTGGCCTCGTACACGCACATGTCGCCGTCGTCCTTGCCCACGCAGGCAAAGCGCGTGACCTGGCCGCTGATGAAGCGGGTGCCCGGCCCGCCGAGTTCGGTGGCCAGGTTGACCTCGACGGTCATGTCTTCGCCGAGCATGCGCTTGGGCGCGATGCCGGCCATGTCGCTCACGAGCCGCACGCGCGACTCGAACAGGGTGGAAATGCGCTCGTGCCCCGTCATCGAACGGAACTTGAGGCGCTCGCCCAGCGCACTGTGGGCGATGAAGCTGCGGGTCATCGGCCGGTATCGGCGGTACGGGGCGGTGCGCCGGCGGGCCTCACGCTTCCTTGTTTTCCTTGATGTTCCAGCCCAGCACCGTCTCGGCGCCCTTGCCGCCCTTGTCGGTCTGCTCCCAGTACTGCTGCTTCACCTTGGCGGCCTGGAAGGCGTACTGCACGAACACCACGTCGGAGCCCTGCTCGGCCGTGTACTGCACCGAGGTGACCAGCACTTCCTCGAGCGTGACGCGGGTGTATTCGATCTGCGAGCCGCCGGCCTTGCAGACCGACACCTCGACCTTGGCCAGGTGCTTGCCGCTGGCGCAGTTCTTCAGCACGGCAGGCGCGGCCTTGTCGATGCGCGCGAGCACCTGCAGGTCGTTGAAGCTGGCCTTGCCCACGCCGCCACCACCGCCGCTGACCATGTTGCCGGGCTGCGTGGCACCCCACGAGAACGACTTGATGTCGCTCCAGTCCTTGTGGTTCGCGTCCTTCGATTCGCCGTTTGCGCTTTCGACGCGCATGAACATGTCTACTGCCATTTGCTCTGCTCCCTTGGTTGCGTGTTGGATGACTCTTGCCGGAGAGCCCCGCGTGCCGGTGACACGGCGACATGGGACTTTCTTCTTGCGAAAGCCGTGGAGCCTTCGCCAGAGCTGAACATTAGGGGAAGTACGCAGGCCGTGCCAGTGCCCAAAGGCACGAGAAGAAAGAACTACAAGACCCGATAAGAAGGCCTGCCAGAGCGGAAGAAACGGCTACTCACGCACTTTCGTCGCGCCGCAGGTAGCCCGGCGCCAGCAGCGCGATGCACTCGACGCAGTTGCGCACGGTGTCGCAGTTCACGCGCACGTCCATCTGCGGGAAGGCCCACTTGGCGAAGTTCCACACGGCCATGCCGTCGTCCCACAGCAGGGGCGGCGCCGGTATCTTCTGCCTCAGCACCGCCGGCGTGTCGTCGAAGTGCAGTCCGAAAGGCAGCGTGCCCTTCCATTCGCGGGAGGGGCCGAGCCGGGCGCGCGTGAGGTTGGCGCCGGCGAAGGCAGGCGTGCCGTCGGCGGCGGGCCTGGCCGGGTCGAAGTACAGCTCGAAGCCGAAGGCGCGCCGGCGGTCGAGGTGACCGTCTTCGCTTTCGGCGCGCCAGTTCTCGGTGTCGAAGGACGCAAAGGCCTTCTGGAATTCCGGCGAGTTCATCGACTTGCCGAAGAGCGCGACCAATGCCTGGGAGTCCGGGTAGCTGGCCGGCTGCACCAGTTCGGTGGGCGGGTAGAACAGGCCGAAGCTCAGGTCGAACACGCCCGGGCGCTCGGGCTGCGTGAGCTCGCCGGGCTGGTAGGTCAGGCTCATGTGGCGCTCGCCGAACCACCAGCAGTCGCGCAGGTAGGCATGCAGCTTGCCGTGGTGCTGCGCCATGCGCTCGCGCACCTGCTGGCGCGTGTCGCTCCACGCGATGCCGTAAGGCATCTCACCCGTATAGGGCAGGTATTGGCCCTCGACGCCCGCAGTGACCGTGACGGCGCGCAACTGCAGCGTGCCGTTGCCCCACTGCCGCGGCGGCCGGTTCTCCACATAGGCCAGGTCCTGGAAGGACAGGCAGATACCGTGCTTGCTCAGGCGAAAGAGCAGCTCGTACGGGCTGTTGAAGGGCACGGGCTTTTCAGGCCGCCGGCGCACGCCGAGCTCACCCAGCAGCGCAACGAGCCCTTCGTCGGCGGCATCCGCGCCCAGCAGCGAGACAAAGGCGAACAGGCTCACGGCGTGCCTTGGGGCTTCAGTCCTGCTTCATCCAGTACGAGACCACGCGAATCTGCTGCGCGCTCTTCCACTGGATGGTCAACCTGAAGTCGGGCAGTTCCCAGAAGTGGATGTCGAGGCGGCCGACGCGGGTGGGCGAGCCCAGCTTGGCGACGGCGTCGGCCACCGTGTCGGAAAAGCGCAGGTCCTTCCACAGCGGGCCCTTGTACATCTCGTACTCGTCCTCGTGGCCCCAGAAGCCGCAGTGGGTCATGAGGAAGGGGCCTTCGCCGAGGTCGTGGTGCTCGCGCTCGAACACCAGGCCTTCGTCCTTGAAGGTGTAGCCGATGCCGAGCGGCTGCGCGCTGACGGTGTAGATCTCCAGGCCGCTGTCGAGCTTGGTGGCATCCGACCAGGCGATGCCGAACGGGGCCACGACCTTGCGCCCCGCGTCGCTGTCGAAGGGCTTGGCGATGGCCGAGACGAAGTCCTGGGCCTGCGGGTATTGGCTGGGCGCTTTCATAAGATTCCTTTCCATGGATTTGTGGTTCGCGAGCCCTTGAGTGCATCGTCGATCAGGCCGTTCAGAAACTTCTCGTACTGTTCGTTGGAGATCTTGTCGATGACCTCCGAAGCTTCTTCCAGGGCCTTGGCACAGTCTTTGTGATTGTCACTTTTCTTGATCGCGTCCCTGTGGTTCCTGGTATCGCGACGGGCGGCCTCCGCAAGGTTCTTCGAGTCCTTGTGGTTGTCGCGGTTGCCGGTGGTGGGGCTCGCCCGGTGGACGTCCTTGGGCACGGCGATGGTCTGCGCGTGGGTGTAGATCTTTCCGCCTTCGCGCTGGCCGTTCTTTGCGACCTTGCCGAACAGCGCGTCGCGCTGCGAGGGCGCGAGGTCGATGCCGTCGTCGAGCAGCATTTTCTCGGCCTTGGCCTTGAGCGACGCCACATTGGGAATGTGGTCGCGCTCCATCTCGTTCTCGAGAAAGTCGCCGGCCTGCTTGCCGTAGGTTGCGCGGCCGCCGCACTTGGGCTTCTTGCCCTTGTTCTTGACCTCGGTGTCTTTCTTCTTCGACCCGCCACCGCCCGCCTCGGTCTCCGCGCCCGCCTTTTTTTCGGCAGCCTTCTTGGCGGCGGCTTCCTCGGTCTTCTTGGCGGCCGCCTCCGCAGCCTCCTTCTCGAGCTTTTCTTTCAGCAGCCGCTCGGCAAGCAGTTTTTCGGCCTGCTTGATCCCCACCCGCTCGCCGCCCTTCAACGCCCCCTTGATGGCGATCTTGCCGGCCTTGGCCGCGATGCCGCCGCCGGGCACCAGGTTGGCCGCGGCCGACGCGCCGGAGATGGCGGCGTTGACGTAGTCGCCCTCGGCCGCGTAGATGGCTGCGTTGGCGCCGTCCGAAAAGATGCCCACCACCGGAATGACGCCGCCGACGTCGAGCACGGTGTGCGTGATGGAGCTGCCCCAGCTGCCCCACCAGCTCTCTTCCTTCGGCGTCTCGGGCTGGGCCTCGGGGTTGGCCTGCTTGGCGGAGCCCTGCGTGGAGGGCGTCTCGCCGACGACGGGGCCCACGGTGTTGCCGTTGGCGTTGGTGCCGCCCGCGCGCGGATCGAGAGAGGGCTTGGGCTTCTTGTCGGTCTCGGGGTTGTCCCACCAGTCTCCCGAGTCCGCCTTCTGCAGCGGCTTCAGGTCCGGCGTCCAGTGGCCGGGCTGGCCCTGCGGAAACTGCTCGCTGCCCCACTGAAGGATCTGGTCGTTGCCCGAGAAGTACCCCTGCGCGGTGACGAGCTCGGGCGTCTTGAAATACTGGAACGACCGCGCCCCCTGGGACGGCGTGGCGTACCAGCCTTCACTGAAGGCCATGGCGCCTCCCGCGGACCGGGGCGCCATGCCGGCGGTCGAGCCCCTGCGCCGGCCCGCTCATTGGCCGTTCATCCAGAACAGGTCGTCGTGCCGCACGAAGAGCTTGCCCTCCGCGCGCACGGTGCCGCTGTGTTCCTTGGGGTAGCACTTGCCCTGCACGGTGCCGCTTTTCACGCCCTTGGCGGCGCCGGCCGCGTCGCCGATGGTGGTGGGCACCACGCTCATGTCGTACACGACCACCGGGTGCCCGTTGGCGCGCACGCTGCGCGCCACGGCGGTGGTGCTGTCGAGCTGCGCCGTGACCGGGTAAGGCACGGGCGGAATGGAGCTGCCCATGGGCGTCTTGCAGACATCGGGGGCGAGGCTCACGACCTTCCAGCCTCCTTGCTTGCGCGCAGCGACGTTGGCGCTCATGGCGTGGGCTCCATGGCGGCGGTGCGCCCTTGCCGGGCGCCGCGCACCAGCGGCGCGGCGGGGTCGGTCTCGAAGCGCGCCTCGATGACGCGCACGGGCGCATCGGACGGCACCCACACGCGGTGCACGAGCGACAGCGTCATGCCCTCGCCGTCCACCACCACGGTGTCGGTCACCATGGGCAGCGGCAGCAACGCGCCGTTGTCCAGCCGCAGCAGCACCAGCGCGCGATGCCCCGGCAGCGTGACGCACAGGTGGCCGTCCGGCGTCGAGGCCGGGTCGCTCAGGTTCCACAGCTCGATGCGCGCATCGGGCGGCAGGTACGGAATCTGCTGGTCCGCGGGCGCCGCATTCCAGTAGCCGAAGTCGAAGTCGCGCGGCGGCCAGGGGTGGCGCTGCGCGAGCCAGGTGTCGTCGTAGGTGCCGGCCAATGCCAGCCGCGGCGCCCAGGCGCGGCCCACCACGCCCAGGCCCGCGGGCTCGCGCCCGTAGCCCTTGGCAACCTCGGCCATGGCGCGCGCGTCGAGGTCGACGCCGGCATGCTTCGCGAGCACCGGCTGCTGCATGCGCTCCTGCGCGGGCTCGATCTGCGGCGCGGGCATGCGCTCGATGTCGGGCAGCCCCGCATGGCGCGCCTGCTCGATGGCGCGCCTGTCGACCCAGCCCTGGCCCAGCGGATTGGAGAAACACACTTCGTTCAGCAGCGGCGGCTCGTCGTCGCGCGCATCGGGCCGGCGCAGCAGGCTGCGGCCACCGAACGCGTGCTCCCAGCGCATGGGCAGGCTCGCCACGGGCTCGGACGGCGTGCGCGCCCATTCGCGCCCGTTGCGCAGGTACAGCAGCGACGGCCCGCCGACGCGCAGCCGCTTGTCGAGCACCGTGCGCGGCGCGGCCAGCGCCTCTGCATGGCGCCTGTCTTCGTCCCATGCGGCCTGCTGCTGCAACGTCAGCCGCGCGCCCGGGTGCAAGGGCTTGGGCGGCTCGGGCGACTGCGCCCATTGGCGGCCGGCCGTCACCTTCACGCGCACCTCCCATTCGGGCGAGGGAATGCCGCGCGGCGCATGGGCGGTGGCATTCACGATCAGGTCGCAGCGCGGCTTGTAGGGGGCCAGGTCGCTCTCTTCGCGCGGGCTCGATGCGCCCTCCTCGCCCCAGTAACCGTCGGCCAGCGCCAGGGGCACGGGGTCGTCGTCGTTCACCTCGGCGTGCCACTGCACCGCGTGCGACCCCCGCCGCGCGCGCACGAGCCTGTAGCCCACCTTCATGGCGACGACCCGGTACTCGCGGTCGCCGGGCGTGGCCGCGCGAAAGCACAGGGCGTCGAAGGGCGTGAGATTGCGGAACTCCACGGCGCGGTCTTTCGTGTCCTCAGTTGAGGTCGATGTCCTTGCCGGTCACCTGCACCGGCCCGCTCGCGGAGAAGTCGAACGACGAGCCGTTGATGGTGACCACGCCCTCGGACGTCATGACCAGCGAGCTCTTGCCGCACACCAGCTCGATGCGTTCGCCGGCCTGCAGGGTCAGCGTCTTGCCCACGTTCACGCGCTTGGACTGCCCCACCTGCTCGGTCTGCATCAGCGCCACGGTGGTGTTCATCGCCGCGCCCACGGTGACCTGGTAGCCCAGCCCGATGGTCAGCGCCTTGGCCAGGCCGATGGTCTCGGCCTTGGCCAGCGCGACGGTCTCCATCTTCGCGCCGCCGACGGTCACGCTGCGGTGCTCGCCGATGTGGATGGTCTCGTTCAGCCCCACCCGCTCGGTGCGGTTCATGCCGATGCCGATGGTCTCGTCGAGGTCGACGGTCTCGGTGCGGTTCTTGTGCACCGTGATGGTCTCGTTCAGGTCGACCGTCTCCGTGCGGTTCTTGTGGATGGTGATGGTCTCGTTGCCGTCGACGGTCTCGGTGCGGTCGTTGTGCACCGTGATGGTCTCGTCGTGGTCCACCGTCTCGGTGCGGTCGTGCTTCACGTGCACGGTCTCGTCGTGGTCGACGGTCTTGGTGCGGTCGTGGCCGACCCAATGGGTCTCGTCGTTCTCGACCTCGATGTCCTGGTTACGCTCGGCGTGCAGCCACAGCTGCTCGGCGCCCTTCTTGTCCTCGAAGCGCAGCGCGTTGGCGTTGGCGTCGGTGGCGCCTTCGGAGCTGCGCGTGAGCAGGCCGCTTTGCGTGGCGTTGGCCGGCAGGTCCCACGGCGGCATGTTGTCGGCGTTGTAGACGCGGCCGGTGACGATCGGGCGGTCGGGGTCGCCGTGCTCGAAGTCGACGATCACCTCCTGCCCGATGCGCGGGATCTGGATGCCGCCGAAGTTGGTGCCGGCCCAGGGCGAGGACACGCGCACCCAGCAGGAGCTGCTCTCGTCCTTGCTGCAATAGCGGTTCCAGTGAAAGCTGAGCTTCACGCGGCCGTATTCGTCGGTCCAGATCTCGCGGCCCGCGGGCCCGGTGACGATGGCCGTCTGCGGGCCGGTGGTGCGCGGGCGCGGCACGTCGGGCGCGGGCGCGCGGTAGGTCTTGGCGGTGGGGATCACCTCGAAGTCGACTCGGCATTCGAAGGGCTGCTGTTCGCTGGCGTCGCCGATGTCCTGCAGCCACAGGCGCGCACCGGTCACCAGGTACTGCCGGTTCGACTCGTTCTGCGGATGCCGCTCCAGCGCGAGCAGGCAGCCCGGCACCACCGCGCGCAGGTTGCCCGAGCCGTTGGCGCGCTCGCCCTCGCTGCCGCTTTCTTCCATGCGGGTGCGCGCGAGCTGCTCGCCCTCGGACTCCACCACGTAGTCGCCCGGCCAGCCGTAGCGCTCCAGGCCGCTTTGCGAGGTCTTGCGCGGCATGGCGCTCACCTGCTGCAGGCGCGCCTTGGGGCGCTTGAAGTCGAAGTCGTCGGTCACCCAGCGCCCGCTTTGCAAGGTCTCGCAGGCGTTGAAGCGGTCGCAGTGTTCCTCGCGCACGGTGTCGTCGGCGCCGTGGAACGGCACCTTCTGGTACGCCGCATTGGCAAAGGGCTGGTGCGAGGCCATGTCGTCGACGATCACCAGCTTGTGGCTGCTCTCGGCATGCTCGAAGTGGTAGTACAGGCCCCACTCGTGCAGCAGCCGCGAGACGAAGTCGTAGTCGGACTCGCCGTACTGCACCTGGAACTCGCGCGCGGGGTAGCCGCGGGTGGTCCTGATCTCGTGCGCGAAGTCGTAGTCGGCCAGCACCTCAGCCACGATGTCGGTCACGCTCTTGTTCTGGAAGATCCTGTAGTCGCTGGTGCGCGTGGCCAGCGTGAGCCACGGCTCGATGACGGCCTCGTACAGCGCGCGGCGGTTCTCCAGCCGCAGGAAGCGCACGCGCGTGACCAGCCCGCCGATGTGGCGCCTGTCGCCGTCGGCGCCGAGGCGGCCGTCGAGCAGCACGTGCACGGTGAGCGTCTCGCCCACCAGCTGCTTGATGTTCACGTTGGCGGCCTGGCGCTCGTTGTAGCCGGCCTGCTCGGGCGTGGCGAGTGTGACCGTGTAGCGGTACAGCCGGCCGAGTTGCTCTTCACCCTCGATGCGCACCGGCTCCAGCGCCGGCTGGCCGCCCAGCACGGGCATGGCGGCACAAGACACGCTCAGTACGCGGACGGACCGCGCCGGGCCTGATGGCATGACACTCTCCCTGCATTCGAATTGTTCGATGGAACTGCGGCGCTGCGAGCGGCCGCCTCTTCATCGGTGCTCGCGCGTTTGCGTCGTCATGTTCCGCATCAACCGTGACAGATCGATTGCATTCGGACGTTCGAAGGGTGCTATTGCGTCATTCGCCGCAAATTCGGGCGGTTCGCCGACACGCGGGCCGGGCGAACAAAACCATAAGTTTTAAGTTGCGCCGATCTCGGCGAGCCATCGCGCCGCGAGTGCGGGCACGACTTCGGTCGCGTGGCCCTGCAGGAAGGTGAAACCGCGCGGCACCTCTTGCATGTCGAGCGCCACCAGCACCTTCTGCGCGGCGCGGTCGGCGTACTGCACCAGCGACGCCGCCGGGTAGACGGTGAGCGAGGTGCCCACCACCAGCACGTGCGATGCGGTGGCGACGTGCCGCTCGGCCTCGTCGAAGTGCTGCACCGCTTCGCCGAACCACACGATGTCGGGGCGCAGCTGCGTGCCGTCTTCGCACAACTGGCCCATGGCGATCGGGTCGCCGTCGATGCGGTAGCGCTTCGGGTTCGACTGCGCCGTGCCGCGCGCGTAAGCGAGCTGCCCGTGCAGGTGCACGACCTGGCGCGAGCCGGCGCGCTCGTGCAGCGCGTCGACGTTCTGCGTGACGATGACCACCTCGCAGGCCGGCTCCAGCGATGCGATGGCAAGGTGCGCGGCGTTCGGCTGCGCCTGCCACGCCTTCTGCCGGCGCTCGTTGTAGAAGGCCTGCACCGCCTCGGGATGCCGCTGCCAGCCGTCGGGGCTCGCAAGCTCCTGCCAGGAGTAGGTGTTCCACAGCCCCTTGGCGTCGCGGAACGTGGGCAGGCCGCTCTCGGCGCTGACTCCGGAGCCGGAGAGGACGACGATCTTGCGCGGCTGCGCCTGCGCTTTGCCGGAAAGGCGATCCTGGTTCAGGCTGGAGACGGAGGACATGGCGGGCGACTGTAGGCCAAGCGGTCGGGCTCGGCGGTTGCATGGTCTCTCCAGTCCGACTCGAACGGACACTGCCCGAAGGCTCCAGGGTTTGAGGCTGGCGCGTCTGCCGATTCCGCCATGGAGAGAGAAGAAACTGATGGAGGCGCGGCCCGGAGTCGAACCGGGATGGGCGGATTTGCAATCCGCTGCATGGCCGCTTTGCTACCGCGCCGGAAGTGGGTTGAAGAAATGGTGGATCGTCTTCGAGTCGAACGAAGTATTCCGAAGAGGCGGGGTTACAGCCCGCTGCAGTCGCCAATGCTGCTCACGATCCATGATTGAAAAAAACTGGCAGACCCTCAAGGATTCGAACCTTGGATGCCGGGATCAAAACCCGGTGCCTTGGACCACTAGGCGAAGGGCCGGTAAACACATGAAGAATGGCGCGCGCGGAAGGATTCGAACCTTCAACCGTTGGGTTTGGAGTCCAGTGCTCTGCCAGTTGAGCTACACACGCTTGAATAAAAAAACAATGGTCTGGGTGGCAGGATTTGAACCTGCAGCCTCCTGCTTCCAAGGCAGGCCGTCTACCAGATTGACAGTACACCCAGAGAATAAAAAGTCGCTTGTTGTTTGGTGCCCCAGGGGAGACTCGAACTCCCAGAATTCCGCTTCTAAGGCGGACACGTCTACCAATTGCGTCACCGGGGCTGGATATGAATGAATGGTGTGAAATGAAAAACAAGAAAGGCCCGGAACCTTGCGGTGTCCGGGCCTCTGCTTGAGAGAGCTTGGGAGCTGTGCGCCTACGCGCTTGCTCCACCCGGTTGCACCTGATCCTGAACGTCGCATGCCCACAGGTTGGCCTGCAGTTCGGGCATCGGGCACGGATACTGATCGAGCGGCCACGCCGGCAAGGCGCACGCGAGCACCCGGCCCGATGCGGGGCGGAGGGTGTGGGTGCGGATGACGGCGGTGTTCACTGGATGTCCTGTTGCGTTGCTTGGTTTGCTTGCTTGCTTTGAATCGGGTTGCGGCCTGAACCGCGAATGAGGCGTACTGTAAATAGTCTTTACGCCATCGTCAACAACTTCGGCGAACTTTTTTTCAGCGTGTTTTTTGCCGCAACGAGAATGCGCACATCCGCAGCATCGAACACGTTCACACCATGCCCATGCCGAAGACACGCATCCATTGCATCGCATTCGCCGCGCTTGCCTTCTCGTTGAGCGCGGCCGCCATCGCCGCGACACCGACTGCGCAGCAACAACAACAGCAGGCCACCACGCAAGGCGCGAGCAAGGCCGTGCCCGGTGCGCCCGTGCCTGCAGGCTCGCCGCAGGTCGGCCCGGTCCATTTCCAGTTCGCCATCTACTACGCCAAGCCGCCGGCGACCGACCCGCTGGCCGCGCTGCGCGGCGCGCTGTCGAAACCTGGCGCCGGCCCCAGGCTGCTCACCGCGATGCCGACGCCTGCCATGGCCACCGAGCCCGTGGTCTACGCGAACTGGAACACCACCACCGTGCTGCAGGACTACCGCGCGCCGAGCATGGAGCTGCTGCAGCGCTTCGGCCGCGGCCTCTCGCGCGAGCAGGCGGAAGCATTGCAGAAGGCCGACCGCGCGCTGATCCTCGACTTCGCGCATCCGGCGCAGCAATCGACCGCCGCGATGCTGAAGGCGCTGCGGCTCACGCTGCAGGTGGCGCGCGACACCGGCGGCCTGCTGTGGGACGAGGAAACGCGCGAGGTCTTCACGCCCGACGAATGGCAGAAGCGCCGCATCGATTCATGGGCCGGCAACGTGCCCGACATGTCGCAGCAGACGATCATCCACGCCTACCGCAGCGACAGCCTCGTGCGCGCGATCACGCTGGGCATGTCGAAGTTCGGCCTGCCCGACGTGGTGGTGAGCGACTTCTCGTGGTCGAGCAACCGGCCGATGGGCCACCTGGTGAACATGTTCGCGCAGGCCATGGCCGAAGGCGCCACGCTGGCGCGCGCCGGCCAGTACGACCTGGACCTGCGCGCGCTCAGGCACGCGGCCGCGCGAGATCCGATGCTCGCGAGCCTCAAGCCCAACGCCGCGGCGGTGGCCAGGCTGTCGCTGGTCAACGGCAAGTGGGAAAACGGCGACCCGCGCAACCGGCTGTACGAGATCCGCTTCGATCGCTACGCCGGCCCCGACCGCTATGCGCAGCAGACCGCCATGCTCACCGCGGCCTTCGGCGCCGACGAGGACTCGGTCACGCGGCTCAAGCACAACGACGAGTTGCTGACGGCCAGCAAGGCCGCCAATGCGCAGTTGCCCAGGCTGCGCGACGTCTTCGCCAAGGGGTTGCAGCCTGGCGAGTACATCCTGGTGAAGGCGCCGTTCACCACGCGCGACGGCGGCAACGAATGGATGTGGGTCGAGGTGGCGAAGTGGGACGGCGACACCATCGAAGGCCTGCTGAAGAACGAGCCGGTCGATATGCCCAACCTGCGCGGCGGGCAGATGGTGAAGGTGTCGCAGGCCAAGGTGTTCGACTACATGCGCCGCCACCCCGACGGTCGCGAGGAAGGCAACGAGACCACGAAGATCATCATGCGCATGCAGGGAGGCGCCAAGAAATGAGCACGCCACCGAAGAATCCGTCGCTGCAGCGCGCCTACCTGCTGCTGGTTGCGGTGTTGGTGCTGGTCGGCTGCTGGGTCGCGCCCATCGACGCACCGGCGCGCGAGCAGGTCAACGACGGACTGAAGCGCGCGTTGACCACCTTCGCAGCGGCGCGCGCGCTCGGCGCGGTGGTGTCGGTGGCGCAAGGCACGCAGGTCGATGCCACGCCGGGCGGCGTGGGCGTGAGCTTTGCGCCAGGGCAGGCACTGAAGCCGCTGAACGAACTCATCGAGCAGTTCGCGGCCATCATGCTGGCGGCGAGCGTGTCGTTCGGCATCCAGCTGATGCTGCTGAACATCGGCGCGCACCACCTCATGTCGTACCTGGTGAGCGGCGTGGCGCTGGTGTGGATCGTGTGGCGCTGGCAGCGCGGCCGATCGCCGCGCTGGCTGCAGTCGCTGCTGATCGGGCTGCTGCTGGTGCGCTTCGCGGTGCCGCTCGGCGCGGTGGCGAACGAGGGCCTCTACCGCGCGTTCATGGCCAACGACTACCAGGCGGCGCTGTCAGGCATCGAGAAGTCGCCCACCGCGGTGGTCGATGCCACGCAGGAAGCCCCCGTGGCGCAGGAAGGCTGGCGCGACCGCATCGAACGATGGCTGCCGAAGCTGCCGAACCTGAAGGCGACCTACGACCAGATCCTGAAGTCGGCCTCCGACTGGGCCGAGCGCATCGTGAAGCTCATCGCGCTCTTCGTGCTGCAGACCATCGTGCTGCCGCTGGTGTTCCTGTTCGTCGCGTGGCGGCTGGCGCGCGCGGCGATCCGCGAGCCCGCGGTGCGGCCGGCTGCGGCATAGCGGCCGCACGCCGGCTTCATTCGCAAGCGTTTCTTCCGGCCGGCGACGCGCGCAGCCGGTTCAGGAAGGTCAGCTGCACCTTGGCGGTTTCGCTGCCCTGCGCCGCCGCGCGATGCATCCACTGGCGCGCCTCGCAGCGGTCGGCCTTCACGGCCATGCCGTAGAGCGTGGGCCCGGTCAGCAGCACCATGCCGAGCATCTCCTGTGCCTCGGCGTGGCCTTCGGTGGCGGCCTGCCTGAGCAGCTCGAGCATGGTGCGGTAGTCGCGATCGGCCTGCGCCTCGAGCGCCATCTGGTAGCGCTGCTCGGCCTGCACCTCGGCATCGGCGGGGTGCGCCGCGCACAGCGCGGCCACCAGGCACAGCGTGCCCGACAGGACGATGCGCCAGCGCAGCGACCAACTGGCGATCTGGTTGAGTTCGGATGACATCGGCGTTCTCCACGAGTGACGTGGAAGCGATGGTCCCCCGGCCGCGCGATCGAAGGAAGCTGGAATTGGCGCAGGCCGCCTCAGTTGCCGCCTGAGGCTCGCACAGCAGTGGTCAGTACTTCAGCACTTCAGAACAGCGCCAGCACCGCCGCATTCACCAGGTAGCCGCCCACCGTGAGGAACACGAACAGCAGCGCCCCCAGCTTCAGCGGCTGCACACCGGCGCGGCGCAGGCTGGCGGCGCTGGTGCGCAGCCCCATCGCGGCCATGGCGGTGGCCAGCAGCAGCGTGTCGAACTGCACCAGCCCGGCCACCAGCGAAGCCGGCAGCACGCCCGTCGAATGCACCGCGCTCACCACGATGAACAGCACCGCGAACCATGGCACGCGCACCTGCTTGCAGCAGGCCTTGAAGCTGGTCGCGCCCTTCATCGACGCGGCCGTCTGGAACGACAGCCACATGAGGAACGGCGCGAGCATCATCACGCGCAGCATCTTCTCGACCACGGCCGCATTGGCTGCCGCGGGGCCGACCGCGTCGCCCACCGCCACCACCTGCGCCACCTCGTGGATGGTCGAGCCCGCGAACAGGCCGAAGGCATGTTCCGACAGGCCCAGGTACGGGAACACCAGCGGGTACAGCACCATCGACAGCGTGCCGAACACCACCACCGTGGCCACGGCGATCGACACCTTGTGCTCTTCGCCGCGCACCACGGGTTGCGTGGCCATCACCGCGGCGGCGCCGCAGATGGCGCTGCCGGCACCGATCAGCGCGGCGGTCTGCTTGTCGAGACCCAGCCAGCGCGTGCCCACGTACACGGCGACGCTGAAGGTCAGCGCCAGCATGGCCGCGGCGATCAGCAGCCCGGGCCAGCCGACGGCGCCGATGTCGTGCAGCGAGATGCGAAAGCCGTACAGCACGATGCCCGCGCGCAGCAGCGTGCTGCGCGCGAAGTCGACACCCGCACCGGCGCGCGATGCCACCGAGGCGAACACGGTGTTGCCCGCGACCATGCCGAGCGCGATGGCCAGCGTGAGCGCGCTCAGGCCGAGCTGCGCCATCAGGCTCCACTGCGAGAGCAGCGCGGCCATGCCCGCGAGCAAGGCGGCCAGCAGCACGCCGGGGCCGCGGGTGCGAACGAAGGAGAAGCCGGGGAACGAAACGGAAGCGACTGGAGACTGCATGGGCCCAAGGTTAGAAACTGGCACCACATGAGTCAAAGACATAAACTTCACCGATGCATGAATTGAAGTTATGGCAATGAACCTGCACCTGCTGCGCCTCTTCGTCGCCGTGGCGGAAGCAGGCAGCTTTTCACGCGCGGCCGAGGGGCTGTGGATCAGCCAGCCGGCGGTGTCCAAGGGCATTCGCGAGCTGGAGCACCAGCTCGACCTGACGCTGATCGAGCGCGGCACCGGCAAGGGCTTCAGGCTGACCGAGGCCGGCGCGTCGCTGCTCACGCATGCGCGCGGCATCTTCGCGATGGAGCGCACCGCGCTGGACGACGTGCGTGCGCGCGTGGGCGTGCAGCGCGGCAGCCTCACCGTCGGCGCGAGCACGACGGTGGCGAGCTACTGGCTGCCGCCGTACGTGGCGGGCTTCTGCGCGGCCTACCCGGCGGTGGTGCCGCGCGTGACGGTGGGCAACACGCAGTGGGTGTGCGAACAGCTGCTGGAGTGCCGCATCGACCTGGCGCTGGTGGAAGGCCGCGTCGACGAAGAGCGCATCGAGGTCAGCGAGTGGAAGGCCGACCCGCTCGCCATCGTGGTGGCGGCGAACTCGGCGCTGCCGCGCCGCGCGGTCACGGCGAAGGTGCTGGGCGGGCAGAACTGGATATTGCGCGAGCCCGGCTCCGGCACGCGGCAGGCCACCGAAGCGCTGTGCGAGGCCAACGACATCGCCGCCCTGCCCTGGATGGAGATGGCGAGCAACGAGGCCATTGCGCGCACCGTGGCGAGCGGCGTCGGCCTGTCGATGCTGCCGCGCGTGGTGGTGGCCGACATGCTGGCGCTGGGCACGCTGCGCGAGCTGAAGCTGCCCGGCGCGGTGCTGTCGCGCCCGCTCTACCGGCTGGCGCTGAAGAACCGGCCGCTCGCGCCCGCGGCGCTCAAGATGGTCGAGCTGCTGGAGCGCAAGGGCGCGGCCTCGGCGCGCGCGCCCCGCGCGCCGGGCTGAACCGCCGTTCGGCGTTCAGAACTTGGCGGTGAGCGCCACCTGCAGCTCGCGCCCGGGGCCCGGCATGATCAGGTTGTCCACGCTGCCGTGCGCCGACACGTAGTACTTCCTGTTGGAGATGTTCTTCAGGTTCACCGACACCTCGTAGCGCCCGGTCTTGTAGCTCGCGGCCAGGTCGGCCATGACGTACGAAGGCAGCGTCACCAGGTTGCTCAGCGAGGCGTAGCGCGCGGCCACGTAGTTGACGCCGCCGCCCGCGCTCAGGCCGTTGCCCAGGTCTTTCATGAGCCACACGAAGGCCGAGTGGCGCGGCGTGAGCGGCGCGATCTTGCCCTGCACGGGAAGCGGCGCGCCCACCGGCAGCTGCAGCGAGCTCACGGTGGCCAGCGACTTGACCATGCGCCCGTCGAGGTACGCATAGCCCGCGCTGACGTCCCAGCGGCCCGGCAGCTTGCCGGCCAACGCCAGCTCCATGCCGTTGGTGCGCTGCGTGCCGACGTTGATCTGCCGCGCCGGGTTGGCCGGGTCGGAGTTCTTGATGCCCGAGCGTTCCAGGTTGAACACCGCGGCCGTGAGGTTGAGCGCGCCGTCCAGGAAGTCGAGCTTGGCGCCGATTTCCTTGTTCACGGTGATCTCGGGGTCGTTGGCGGTGTTGCCGGTGGACAGCGCGAAGGTCTCGGCCGACGGCTGGAACGAGCGGCTGTACGACACGTAGTACGACTGCGTGTCGCTCGGCTGCCAGACCACGCCCGCGCGCGGGCTGAACTTGCGGTCGGTGCGCGACAGCGGCGCCAGCGAGCGCTCGAACGAAGTGTCCTGCCCGAACACGTCGTAGCGCCCGCCGATCAGCGCCTTCCACTGCGGTGCCAGCGTGATCTGGTCCTGCGCGTAGAGCGCGGCGGTCTGGAAGCGGGAGTTGCTCGGGATCGCGCTGCTGGCCGTGTAGCTCGCAAGCGGAATCTGCCCCGGCGCGGCCATCGGGTTCAGGATACTCACGCGCTCGAAGCCGGTGGCCGACGACACGGAATACGCCCGCTTGTCCTGCTGGCCGAACTCCGCGCCCACCAGCCACTCCTGCTTGAAGCCGCCGAGCTCGTTGCGCCAGGTGAGGTCGGTCTGGTTGAACCAGCTGCTCTCGTCGCGCAGGATGAAGCCGCGCGTGCGGCCCACGGTCAGGCGCACGGGGTCGGTGGTGCCGCTGGACAGCGTGTTGTAGCGGTCGAGCTTGTAGCTCGCGTAGCGCGTGGTGTTGCGCAGGCTCAGCGTGTCGCTGAA
Source organism: Variovorax sp. OK212 (assembly GCF_900112425.1). Classification (GTDB taxonomy): domain Bacteria; phylum Pseudomonadota; class Gammaproteobacteria; order Burkholderiales; family Burkholderiaceae_C; genus Variovorax. Next base: position 691,015 of record NZ_FOLP01000002.1, read on the forward strand.
GCGGTGGTTCAGCGTGGCGGTGAACGACTGCACCTTGGTGGTGGTGGTGTCGTCGCGCTTGCCGAAGGCCGAGCCGTAGTAGGTGCCGATGGGCACGTTCACCGGGCGGCCGTTGAGCGCGGGAATGCCGAAGTCGGTGAGCCGCTGGTCGTAGGCGTTGGTGTACTGCAGCAGCAGGTCGGTCTGCGGGCTGAACTTGATGGCCAGCGACGGCGCGATGTTGTAGCGGTCGATGAACTGCTGGTCGCGGTAGCTGCCCGACTTCTCGCGCGCCACGTTGAGGCGCAACGCCATGTTCTCGCCGATGGGGGTGTTCAGGTCGGTGGTGAGCCGCTTGAAGTCGTGCGTGCCCAGGCCGAGCGTGACGTCGCCGAAGGCGCGGTCGAAGACCGGCTTCTTGGTCACGCGGTTGACCAGGCCGCCCGAGGAGCCGCGCCCGTACAGCACGGCGGCCGGGCCCTTCAGCACCTCGATGCGTTCGGTGTCCGAGAGGTCGCGGAAGTACAGCGCGTCGTCGCGCACGCCGTCGACGAACCAGTCGGCGATGGCGGTGAAGCCGCGAATGACCACCTGGTCGCGCTGGCCGTCGCCCGCGTTGAACGACACGCCGGGCGCGTTGCGCAGCGCGTCCTGCATGGAGGTCGCGCCCTGGTCGCGCAGCAGTTGCGCCGGCAGCACGTTGACCGCCTGCGGAATGTCGCGCAGCGGCGCGGAGCCCTTGGTGGCGGTGCTGCCGACGGACGGCGCGTAGCCGATGTCCTGCTCGGAGCTGACGGTGACTTCCTTGAGCGTGCTGGCCTCATTGGGTGCGGCAGCGCCACTTTGCGCTTGCGCCGCGCAATGCAGCACGGCCAGCGTGGCGACGAACAGGGGCTTGTGGCGCAGGCGAAGACGCTGCGCGCGCGAACGGACGGACATGGCTGATTACCCTCCAGGGCGATTTTTTTGGATTTGAAATCGCGAAGCGACACACGGCTCTCCACCGCTCGGATGGAGAAACCGGATGTGCCCTGCCTGGAATTTTCTGGGTTGGGTACCTTCACCGGCCCGCTCCGGCGCATGAGGCCGGGGCGTGTGGTGGCGAAGGGATCGCGTCGCGCGACCGGCGGATTCTAAGTGCGGCGGCCCGCGAAGCGCCTGCTGCAGCGGCTGCGGCGTGGACGCACCGCAACACTCACCACAACACTCACCGCGCCACGGCGCGCGTCAGCAGGTAGTTCTGGTGCATCACGTTGTCGATGTAGTACGGCGCGGCCATGGCGTCGAACTCGGCCCGAAGCGCCGCCAGCTTCGGTGCGTCGGCGGCCAGGCTCTCGACGAGCTTCTGCATCGGGCCGATCGAGCGCTCCATGAACATGCGAAAGTGCTCGATGCTCAGCGCGGGGTAGCGCATGATGCCGCGGTCGAAGAACGGCGCCTCGAAATGCGGCTCCAGGCGATGGGTGACGGTGGCCGGGTTACCCCATTGCGGCGGCGGCGACGCACCGGCGGGCGGCGGCGGCACGTTGCGCCCGACGAAGGCGAACATGCGCCCCACGAAATGCTCGGGCGGCCAGGTGGCGAAGGCCACGCGCCCGCCGGGCTTGAGCACGCGGCGCATCTCGGCAATGGCCACTTCCGCGCGCGGCGCGAACATGTGGCCGAACTGGCTCAGCACCACGTCGAACGAGGCGTCGGGGTACGGCAGCTTCTCGGCGTCGCCTTCGGTCCAGACGATGTCTTCCTGTTTCGAGATGCGGGCGTTGTCGCGCGCCAGTTCGAGCAGCTCGGGCGTGAGGTCGAGCCCCGTCACCCGCGCACCGCTTCGCGCCGCGGTGATGGCCACCACGCCGGTGCCCGTGCCGACGTCGAGCACCACCTCGCCCCTGGCGATCCGAGCGAACCTGACGAGGTGGCCGGCCACGGGCGGCGTGAACATGGCGGTGGGCGCAAAGCTCGCCCACGCCTCGCGCTGGCGCTTCTTGAACTCCGCGAACGGGTCCTGGGTCGTGTCGCGTTCCATGTCGCCCTCCATGCCGACCGCAATGCCGCGGAAGTGAGCGGAACTCTAGACCCGGCGGCCTCGCCGGAACAGCCTCGATCGGAAAGACGTGTAACGCGGCAATGCCGCGCTCAGCAGCAGCGCCCCTTCCCTGCCCCGTAGCGCGCCTCCAGGCGCTCGCGGAAGAAGGCTTCGTAGCTCATGGGCGCCCGGTCGGGGTGCGTGGCCGCCATGTGCGTCAGGTAGACGTCGTAGTCGGGCAGCCCGACCATGAGCCGCAGCGACTGCTTGAGCGAGCGCGCGATGTAGCGCCCGGCTTCCGGCAATGCGAGGGCCATGGCGTCAGTGCGCCGCGTGGGCCGCGCGCGCGGTGCCCACGGGTTCGAACGGCGTCTCGTGCGTGGTCGGGCGGTTGGCGGCGCGCGCGGCCAGGCAGGCCTTGATGCTGTACACCAGCACGCTCAGCACCACGAACATGAAGAGCGCGCACAGCGCCGCGTCGAGGCGGTCGTTGAACACGATGCGCGACATGGCCTCGGGCGTCCTGGCCGGCGCCACCAGCACGCCGTTGGCAATGCCGTCGGTGTACCTGGCCGCGTGCGAGAGGAAGCCGATCTTCGGGTCGGCCGAGAAGATCTTCTGCCAGCCCGCCGTGAGCGTGCAGGCCAGCAGCCAGGCCGCCGGCGCGGCGGCCACCCAGGCATAGCGCTCGCGCTTCATGCGGAACAGCACCACCACGCCCAGCAGCAGCGCCACCGCGGCCAGCATCTGGTTGGAAATGCCGAACAGCGGCCACAGCGTGTTGATGCCGCCCAGCGGATCGACCACGCCCTGGTACAGGAAGTAGCCCCAGGCCGCCACGCACAGCGCCGTGGCCACGAGGTTGGCGGGCAGCGAGTCGGTGCGCTTGAGCGCGGGCACGAAGCTGCCCAGCAGGTCCTGCAGCATGAAGCGGCCCGCGCGGGTGCCGGCGTCGACCGCCGTGAGGATGAACAGCGCCTCGAACAGGATCGCGAAGTGGTACCAGAAGGCCATCATGGCCTGCCCGCCGATCACCTGGTGGAGGATGTGGGCCATGCCCACCGCCAGCGTGGGCGCGCCGCCCGCGCGGCCGAGGATGGTGGTCTCGCCCACGTCCTTGGCGGTCTGCAGCAGCATCTCGGGCGTGATGACGAAGCCCCAGCCCGACACGGTGGCCGCCACCTGCTGCGCGGTGGTGCCGACCAGCGCGCCGGGGCTGTTCATGGCGAAGTACACGCCCGGCTCGATGCACGAGGCCGCCACCAGCGCCATGACCGCGACGAACGACTCGGCCAGCATGCCGCCGTAGCCGATGAAGCGCGCATGGCGTTCGTTGTCGAGCATCTTGGGCGTGGTGCCCGAGGAGATCAGCGCATGGAAGCCGGAGACGGCGCCGCAGGCGATGGTGATGAACAGGAACGGGAACAGGCTGCCCGACCACACCGGGCCGTTGCCCTGCGCGAACTGCGTGACGGCCGGCATCTGCAAGGTGGGCATGACGAACACGATGCCGATGGCCAGCGCGATGATGGTGCCGATCTTCAGGAAGGTCGACAGGTAGTCGCGCGGCGCCAGCAGCAGCCACACCGGCAGGCTCGCGGCCACGAAGCCGTAGCCCACCAGCATCCAGGTGAGCGCCTTGCCGTCGAAGGTGAAGAGCGGCGCCCACTCGGCGCTCTGGCTCACGGCCTGGCCGCCGAAGATGGCCAGCATGAGCAGCACGAAGCCGATCAAAGACACCTCGCCGATGCGCCCCTGACGGATGTAGCGCAGGTACACGCCCATGAAGAGCGCCACCGGAATCGTCGCGGCCACCGTGAAGGTGCCCCACGGCGATTCGGCCAGCGCCTTCACCACGATCAGCGCCAGCACCGCGAGGATGATGATCATGATCATGAAGGTGCCGAACAGCGCGATCATGCCGGGCACCGCGCCCATCTCCTGCTTGACGAGGTCGCCGAGCGAGCGGCCGTCGCGCCGCGTGGAGATGAACAGGATGATGAAGTCCTGCACCGCGCCGGCGAACACCACGCCGGCCAGCACCCACAAGAGCCCGGGCAGGTAGCCCATCTGCGCGGCGAGCACTGGGCCCACCAGCGGGCCCGCGCCCGCGATGGCCGCGAAGTGGTGGCCGAACAGCACGTTCTTGTCGGTCGGCACGTAGTCCAGCCCGTCGTTGTGGCGGTGCGCGGGCGTCTTGCGGTTGCCGTCGAGCCCCAGCACCTTGTCGGCGATGAACAGGCTGTAGTAGCGGTAGGCGATGAGGTAGGTGCAGATCGCGGCGGCCACCACCCAGAGGGCGTTGACGCTTTCACCACGGGTCAGGGCGACGGTGCCGAGCGCGAATGCGCCGACCACGGCCACGACTAGCCACACCAGATGGCGGCGGATGCTGTGCATGCGGTTGTCTCCAATATTGAACCCGCCGAGTTTTCCCGGGCGCGCGCCGGGGCGCATCCGTCGGACCGCGCGGGACGGGTGCGTGGCTTTTCGTAATGGAAAACCCGGGCGGGCGCCTGGAGATGCCTGCGCGCGGGCAGCTTTCCGGGCGACGTTGCTTCGTCGCAACAGATGCTGCGATCACCGCGCACCCACCTCACGCCGCGTGCCGTTGTCTTATCTCCACAACAAAGTTCGATGCACTTTTGCAAACCAAAGGTAAAGCTCAATCTAAATCGAATTGCGAGTAATTATTATTCCCGTTGCCGCGCAAGACCACAAAACGCCATTGCACCACCGCGATCTTCCTGCCGTCAGAGGGCGGGAGCGCTTCGCAGGTACGCGGCTTACGCAACCTGGAGGAATCCGAATGAGCTACATCCGAAGTCGCAAGCACTCGCCTGCGCGTTACATTTCCGGCCGCACGGCCACCACCGCCACCCTCGTGGCCATCGGCTCGGTGGGCGCAGTCCACGCACAGACGCTCAACGAAGTCCGCGTCGAAGCGGCGGGCGACTACAAGGTCGAGCAGTCGTCGTCTTCCAAGATGACGGCCCCGCTGCTGGACACGCCCAAGTCGGTGACCGTGATCCCGCAGGAAGTGATGACGCAGATCAACGCCACCACGCTGACCGAGGCACTGCGCACCACGCCGGGCATCACCTTCGGCGCCGGCGAAGGCGGCAACCCGGTGGGCGACCGCCCGTTCCTGCGCGGCTACGACAGCCAGGCCAGCACCTACGTCGACGGCCTGCGCGACATCGCGCCCAGCACGCGCGAAGTGTTCAACCTGGAATCGGTGGAAGTCATCAAGGGCCCGGACTCCAGCTCCGGCGGCCGCGGCGGTGCCGGCGGCACCATCAACCTGTACAGCAAGACGCCGAAGAACGAGAACTTCTTCACCGGCACCGTGGGCCTGGGCAGCGACAAGTACCGCCGCGAGACCATCGACCTGAACCGCACCTTCGGCGAGAGCGGCGCGTTCCGCCTCAACGTGATGGACTTCAGCGCCGATGTGGCTGGCCGCAACGGCCCGAACAACAAGCGCTGGGGCATCGCGCCTTCGGTGACCTGGGGCCTGAACACGCCCACGCGCGTGACCCTCTCGTACTTCCACATGCAGACGGACGACGTGCCCGACGGCGGCGTGCCCTACAGCCTGCCCTCGTCGTTCCCCTCGGCCGGCGTGGTGAAGCTCCAGCCGACCTACGGCGGCAACCGCGACAACTGGTACGGCGTGACGGGCCGCGACTTCCGCCAGGACAAGTCCGACGCGCTGACCCTGCAGGTCGAGCACGACATCTCGCCCGAGATGAAGTTCCGCAACATCACGCGGCTGACCAAGTCGAGCATGAACTACATCTGGACCCAGCCCGATGACAGCCAGGGCAACGTGGCGCGCGGACTGGTGTGGCGCCGCTTCAACGGCAGCATCCGCGACATCGACACCTTCGCCAATGCGTCGGAGCTCACCGGCAAGGTCCAGACCGGCAGCGTGAAGCACAGCTACACGCTCGGCCTGGAACTGTCGCGCGAGAAGGCCGACAACGACAGCTACACGCAGCTCAACAGCGCCTACACGGCCCAGCAGAAGTGCCCCGGCGGCGCGGGCGTTCGCTCGAGCTATGTGTGCACCAGCCTGTTCTATCCCACGCCGGACGATCCGTGGACGGGCACCTTCGTGCCGAACAACAACCCGACCAGCTACCGCACCGACACCGCGTCGCTGTACAGCTTCGACACGATCGAGCTGACGCCGCAGTGGCTCATCAACGGCGGCCTGCGCCTGGACAGCTACAAGACCGAGCAGACCAACCCCTATGCCACCACCACGGCAGCCGGCGGCCTGAGCCTTCCGGTCATCACGAGCCCGTTGCGCCAGGAGCTCAAGCGCAACGACACGCTGCTGAACTACCAGCTCGGCGTGGTCTACAAGCCGGCAACCAACGGCAGTATCTACGCGTCGATCGGCACGTCGTCCACCCCGGCCGGCAACTCGCTGGGCCAGGGCTCGGAGTCGCAGACGCTCAGCGCCACCGTGGGCGGCGTGGCCAACACCGCGCTCGACCTGAAGCCCGAGAAGAACCGCAGCATCGAGGTCGGCACCAAGTGGGACTTGCTCGACCGCAAGCTGTCGCTGACCGGCGCGCTGTTCCAGATCGAGACCACCAACGCCCGCATCACCAACCCGACCGACGGCAGCGTCACGCAGGCGGGCGACAAGCAGGTGCGCGGTCTCGAGCTCGGCTTCTCGGGCAACGTCACGCGCCAGCTGCAGATCTTCGGCGGCTACACGCTGATGAACAGCAAGGGCAAGAACCTGGGCCTGTCGAGCACGACCGATGCGCGCAACCGCACCGTCTACGTGCAGAACGCCGCCACGGACCAGCCGTTCCCGAACACGCCGAAGCACAGCGCCAGCATCTGGGCGACCTACAAGCCGACGCAGGACTGGACCATCGGCCTGGGCGCCTACTACCAGAGCGAGGTCTACGGCGGCTATGCCTACGCGGCCGGCACCGGCGGCGCGACGCTGATCAAGCGCGGCGTGCCGGGCTACACCCGCGTGGACGCCATGGTCGGCTACAAGGTCAACAAGAACTTCAACCTGCAACTCAACGTGCAGAACCTGACGGACAAGACCTACTACGCCACGGCCTACTCGACCCACTACGCGAACCTGGCGCCCGGCCGCTCGGTGACGCTGATGGGCAGCTTCTCGTTCTGAAGCTGAGCAGCCAGAACCCCAGGAATCCGTCTCGCTGGCCTTCGCCTTCGAGGCGGATTTTTCACGAATTCATCGCGACCTCCATGACAAGCACAGAGCATCGCGTCTTCCCCAATGCGGCCGACCTTGCCGCCATCGGCAGTGCCCAGTGGGAGACGATCCTGAAAGGGCCGCCGGCCCAGGCCGCGACATGGATCGCGGCCGCGGCGCGTGCGAACAACGCGGACGCACAAGCCGTGCTGGGCCAATGGCTGCTCGACGGCCGGGGCATGGCACGCAACGAAGCGGCCGCATACGGCTGGTTTCAGCGCGCGGCCGCGCAGGGCCATGCAATGGCCAGCAACATGGCGGGCCGTTGCCTGGAGCACGGCTGGGGCATCGCACAGAACGACCAGGCGGCGCTCGCGCACTACCGCCAGGCCGCGCAAGCCCGGTTGGACTGGGGCATGTACAACCTGGCGAACATGCTGGCGACGGGCCGCGGCGCGGCCATGGACCAGCGCGAAGCGTTCGAGTGGTACCAGCGCGCGGCGGACCTGGGCCACGCGCGGTCCATGAACATGGTGGGACGCTACCTGGAAGAAGGCCTGGTGGTCGCGCAGGATTCCGCGCGCGCCTTCGCGTGCTATCACAAGGCCGCCGAGGGCGGAGATTTCCGGGGCCAGTTCAGCTACGCGAGCATGCTGGTCGAGCAGGGGCGCGTCGACGAAGCGGTCGGCTGGTTCGAACGCATTGCCGACTCCGCGCCTGCGGTGCACAGAGAGCGCATCGCCCTGCTTCTGTCGGGATCGCCTGTCGCGGAGATACAGGCTGTCGGTGCGCGGCTGGCGTCGGACGACAAGACCGGTTAGCCCGGCGGCATTGCGAATCCGGCCGATTCACGCGGCTGCTTGGCGCACGGAGCCTCGTCTTGCTCCGGCGCATCCGCGCTTGCTGTTCGCTATTGGCTGATGGTGTCGCAAACCGCCAGCATCACCCCGCCGATGAGCATCCCATCGCCCTGACAGAGCACGCGCAGCTTCTGTCCCTTCGTGAGCGCCCCCGCGGCATCTGCGGCGGACACGGTCTTCATCGAGACGAGCTTGGCGTTGTTTTCCATGCCGGTGATCACGGCCACCGTCTTGTCCAGACGCACGCTGTTGGGCATGAACTGGTTGTCGGAACGCACCATCACCACGATGTTGCCGAACGCATCCTTGCGCACGGATTCGACCGTCGCCTTCACGAAGAGGTATTTGCCCTTGTACTTGCTGTCCGCCGCGACTTCGTTCGCGCGGTATTCACGTCCGAGCGAAACGCTGTCGACCTGCGCCAACCTCTTTGCGTCGAGATCCGCGGTCAGGCGGCGGACAAATTTTTCCGTCTCCGGCGAGTCGAACGCAGCCTTGTCAGCAGCGATGGCCGGGGCGGCAATGCAGAGTGCCGCGAGGACGGCGAGGAGCGGACGGAATCTAACGGTCGTCATGAATCAGGAAGAAAGGCCTCAAGGGCGCGGGTGGCGAAGCAGAGTTCGGAGGGACCGTTGCGAGGCGGGTCTCATCGTGCACCCAAGGGCTTCTGATGCCGTGCGAAGACAACAGGAACGCCTGGCTTGTTGGCTGGTGTTGCCTGGTGTTGCCTGGGCAGATGCGACTTCGGTGGTGGCCGATGGACCCGACGCCGACCACCCAAAGGGCCGACGCCTGACCTCACCCGGATATCGACACGAACAGGCAAAAAAATAGCCCCTTTCGGGGCCATTCTTGGAGGAGAGGGAGGCCGCCAAATTATAAAACCAACGCCGCCCAATAGCAACCAGCAAAGTACAAAAATCCTTTGGCTGCAAGCACTTACAAAAAAGCCGAAAGCCAATAAGGCGCAACCAGGTTCTTTGGCGTCCAGTTCAAATAATGGGCAAAAACATAGGCATGTTTCTAGGGCCACATTTGGTAAAATTGGTCTACCAAATTGCACCGTAAAGGGCACCCGACCAACAAGGTGCAGCCACGTCCAAAAAACATGACCCGCCATAACCTTTTAACCATTACCAACCTTCGAACCAAAGCAAAAACTCCCGGCTACCACCTCGACGGACGGGGCCTGTACCTCAGGGTGGCCCCTGGGGGTAGCCAAGCCTGGATCTTGCGCTACACCTACCTTGGCCGCACCCGCGACATGGGGTTAGGCTCTCTGGCAGATGTGAGCCTGGCACGCGCCCGTGAACGCGCCCAAGAACATCGCATCCAAATTGCCGATGGTATTGACCCTATCCAGCACCGCGAGAAAAAGAAAATCGAAATCAAGGCGGCCGCCATCCAATTAGAACAAACCAGCGTGACGTTCAAATCGTGCGCAGAAGAGTACTACAAGGAGCACTCTGGCGACTGGAAGAATGAAAAGCATAAGGCTCAGTGGATCAATTCTTTGACCACCTACGCGTTCCCACACTTCGGAAATCTTCCCATCCGAGAAATTGGAAAACACGAAATCCTCAAAGCATTGGCACCAATTTGGAGGAAAAAAGCAGAAACAGCTGACCGCCTTTTGCAAAGAATTCGAAAGGTGATCAATTACGGTGCCGCCAAGGACTATTGCCGTGGCGTGGACAGCGAATTTTGGGAACAGGTCCGAATCGCGCTTGGTGCCAACGCGAAAGAGCGGGAAGTGGAGCACCACCCGTCCTGCCCGCACCCTCAGATCGGCGCGCTGCTGGCCCAGGTGCATGCCAGCACAGCCACCGCCACGGTGCAGTTGGCCTTCGAGTTCGGCGTGCTCACGGCCGCCCGTTCGGGCGAGATTCGCGGTGCCCGCTGGTCAGAGTTCGATGGCGCGCTCAGCAACTGGACGCTCCCGGCGGAGCGCATGAAGGCGGGTCGCGAGCACCGCGTGCCGTTGTCAAGCAGGGCTACTGAAGTGCTGCGGGCGGCGCGCACCTTGCAGGCCGAGCAGGCTGCGGCGGCCGATGCACCCGCTGACGGCACCGAGGCCATCGATCTGGTGTTCCCCTCGCCCCGCCGCAAGACGTACAGCGACATGGTGTTCACGCAACTGCTGCGCCGCGTCGAACAGCCGTACACGATGCACGGCTTTCGGGCCACCTTCCGCACGTGGGGCATGGACCATACCGAGTACCCCGCCGAGATGCTTGAATTCGCGTTGGCGCACTTGGTGGGCGACCAAACGGTGCGCGCCTACGCCCGCAGCGACATGGTGGAGAAGCGCCGGCAGCTAATGGAAGACTGGGCAGCGTACATCGCGGAGCAGGCCAGCGAGCAGCCCTCCGAGTAGCCCTCATGGCCCGCTCGAACTGTCGGTGGTCATCTTGCCTCCGCGCGCTCATCGGCCTCTTGTGCCTTTCGACAAGCATTTACCGCGCGCGGGGAGGCAAGCTCAAAGCACTGTGCCACTGCGGCACGGGCGACTGCCTCTTGAGCACGCCGCTGCGCAGCAGCCTCGACCTGATGCTCCATGAGCCACTTCATGAGCAGCACCATCACGATCAGAAGTCCCACCAGCGCGCCGACCAACATTGCTCGCCAGTTGCCGCGACGGATGCGCGGCACGGTCGAGCTTGCGTCATCCGTTTTGAGAGCTTCAATGGAATGCCGCATCGGTGCATCGCTGCTGCCTCCGTGAATGCGGCGGCGCGGCGAAGTCCGTTTCTCGGGCGCTTGCGATACCGAGCGAGAAATCGCAGGCAGTTGGCGCGCTACGCGTTAGCTATCGGCTTGAGCTGGCATCTGTCGCTTCGAGTTCGGTGTTCAACTGGACCAACCTCTCCAACTGCCTTTGCCGCTCGGCGATCGCCAATTCCTTGGCCTTGGCATCACCATATTTAGCAATCGGAAATAGCTTGGACTGTGTGATGTGGCCACCACGGGTACGAGCGGCCCATGCGCGAGGCTTACCGTTTCGACCCCTTTGGAGGTGCACGCCAGCAAAGCCCGACGTGTTGCCTTGATTGAGCAGTCCGGTGCTCGGCACGGGCCACGGTATCGATTCAATCACGGCGGGCTCAGGCTCTACAACGTGCTGCTCCAACAGCTGGCGGCCCTTGGCATCTAACAGTCCGAAGACAACGCCGCGCATCTGCGTCAGTTGCCGCTCGCGCTCTCGGACAGCCATGTCCTTTGCAAGATCGCCGTAGCGGCCAATGCTGAAGGATTTTTGCATCATCTTGCTCGGGCCGCACTTCGTATGAGCGGTCCACAGGACTGGCCGGCCATCAGCGTCACGGCGACAGAAGATGCCGGGAAGCTCCTCTTTGGTATCGGGCCGCACACGCTGGACCTTCTGGCGCAAACTCATGGCTGGATAGGTTGCCACGATGTGGTCTCGCCATGCTTGAGCGGCCACGAGCCCGAGTTCTTCGCCATGCTTGCTGAACGTGAAGACCTTTCGGTGGCGTTGCCCGTCGCGCATGATGCAAACTTCCCAGCGATCTTTGGCGCGCCGGATGCCATACATCGCCAATGGATTCGGTACACCAAGGGGCATGAAAAATCAGAAGCTTGCGTTGAGATTGAAGCCCAGCGTGACCTTGGCCGTGCGATAGCCCTCCGGCTTGCTGATTGGCGCGCCGACGAAGAAGTCGTAGCTCAGCTTGGTCCACTGCCCACGCACGCCGATGACAGCGCCCGCCAGGCTGCGGCCGAGAAGGTCGACCGTGGAACGGCCGCCGACGTGGCCGTAGTCCATGCCCGCATAAAGCTCCGCGCCGCTCTGCCCCATCGCCCAGCCGATGTCATTGCGCAGCAGCCAGCCGCGCTCGCCCATCAGGCTCGTCTCGCCATCAAAGCCGCGCACCGTGTAGCGACCACCGATGGAGAAACGGTCTTGCGGCGTCAGCGGCGTGCGGTTCCATTGCGCGCGGATCAGGCCCGAGTAACGCAGCTTCTGCTCGCCGAGCTTGAACGGGGCGTTGAGGCTGATGTCGGCGGTGTAGAGCTTCAGGCGCGATGTGCCCTCGCCGAACTCTTCTTCCGGCGCGGTGCGGGAGCCGAAGCCTCCGGTGCCTCGCTTGTAGGCCAGCGTGCCCTCAAGCGTCGCTTCGCCGATGTATTCCTTGTGATTCAGGCTGAACTCCACGCCGCCGACCACGCGGTGCTGTACCTCGACCTCGGTGTCGTCGACGAAGTTGCGCGATTCGCGGCGCCAGCCCTTGATGGCCACTGTCGTCTTGCGCTGCTGGTCGCGGTAGATCAGGCGCGAGAGTTTGATCTCGGCGTTGTTGCTCTTGCCGGCGTAGACGTAGTCCTGGTTCAGGCCTGCAACGCTCTGGTGGTATTGGCTGTTGGAGGCGGTGAAGCCGAGGAGCCAGTAGCCATAGGGCAGCGAGTAGTGGACTGTCTGGCCTTCGGTTCCCTTGGCCGGATCGCCGAAGACGTGGTTGTTGATGCTGTGGTTGGCGCTGACGTAGAACAGGTCGTTCAGGCCGAAGGGGTTGTCCAGCGAGACGGTGGCGCCGGATTGGTAGCGGCCTGTGGCTTCGGTGCCGCTGTCATCCAGGCTCAGGGTGACGCGCCACTTCTTGGACTGGACGTACTTGACGACCAAGTCGCTGTCGCCGGGGCGGGCGTTGGGGGCTGTCGAGGGTTCGATCTGGATGTCGGCTTCTGCGGTGGGGGTGCGTTTGAGGTTTTCCAGGCCTTGTTCGATGTCGCGCAGGTTCAGTAGATCGCCGGGGCGGGCGGGGATGGCTGTGGCGAGCAAGGCGGAGTTGCCGAGCAAGGTGGATGAGGAGTCGGCGGTCGTGCGAATGGCTGCGATGCGGCCAGGCACGAGCGACAGCGTCAAGGTGCCGGTTGAAAGATCCTGTGGGGTGGCGAGAACACGGGTCGTGACGTAGCCGTGCGCGATAGCGACTTGCTGGGCGCGTGCGAGGACGACGTTGACGCCAGTAGTGCCAATGCAGCGGCCGATGGGGGAGTCGTTGCCATCGGGGCCCGACAGATCGGCGATGGCCCATTGGAAGGACTCGGATTGTTCGCCCACGAGCAGCACACGGTCGATGCGAAAGCATGGCGACTCAGCCCCGGGGATGCGCTGGATCGGAGCTGGCGGCGCGGCCTGGGGGCGCTGGTCGACGGTGCGCTCGTTCTGCTCGCGCAGGGCACGCTCGCGTTCTTGCTGGCGTTGTTGTTCGATGATGGGCTGCGGAGTCGTGGGAGTCTGCTGGGCGACAACAGCCAACGGGATAGCTGTCAGCGCGGCTACCGTCCAATTACGTTTCATTAAAGACCTCTCCCTTTTTCTTTTTAAACCTGCCGCTGGTCATCCCCCGGATTGACGCTATGCCTAGTGCATATGGCCTCCGTGCACTGACGGCCAGTAGCCTCCAAAATTTCACAATCGATCTAGTCTCGCAAATCCCTTCGAATTTTATAGCGCACAATGAATTCTCCATCGAGCAGCACATCGACTTCGGCAGGCTTCTCTCAATTCGATTAAATTATATTTACCTCATTCACATCGCCCAAGAGTCTTCAAGAGTGCTGCGCCTACAGCTTCGTTCGAGCTTTCCGAAGAAATATGGATTTTTTCTTCTGCCCCCAACCCTTGCCACCCGTCGAGCCGATCTTGCCGGGTCGGTGTAAATTCAATCCCCTCATCAGATTCTTTAACCAAGCAGTTTTTCATATTTTTAAATAATGCTTTTCTTGTTTTGTATCCAAATTTCTTGCTCAACTCATCTTCCCATCTGCTCACTGCCTTTTGAACATCTCCGGAATTAAATATAACTTGAAATTCCTCCCAAGGTATCGCCGTACTTTGATTCAGTGCCAATCGAACATGAGTGCCTAGGCTTTCTGGAGAAGAATCGGGGGGCAGCAGCACATAGTCAAGACGCGGATCATTGCAGAGCAAACGATGCCCTGTTTGTGGCCACATGCAGTAAAAATCTCTGCTGCAAAAAACACTCAAATTCAAACCTTGGATCTTTGAAATATCAACCATGATTTAAAATACCTTTGTAACAATGACCTTGACACCTAAAATTTGAGCTTCGGCAGCCTCTCGCACAATTGCAGCCCATTGCGCCGCAGATGTTTCCCCTGGAATTCCAAGTTGAATGGTTCGAGAATTTATCATGTCTTTGCGTAAGACAAAACCGGCCCCGCTGTCGATTTCAAAATTCAACGTGTCATTAACATATTTTCGTAGCTGGCCTGCAATTTTTGATGGATTTTGATAACTAGACGCTGTGGTGTCCAGAGTCTTGACGCTAATAGCCTCACCCGTAGCGCCATTAAAGTTATCAAACACATTGAAGCTTGGCTTGATTTTATTCAGGTCGATTGTTTCTTTTGGCAATTGCGAGGTCACATACCCTTCAAAGGGTTTGCCCTGGGCCTCGATCCCGCCGCCAAAAGTCATGCCTGTGAGCTCTCGATTAACCAGCCCACCCAGGCCTTGAGTCGGTCCGGCATACGGGGTCAATTGCCCTGTCGGACTCAGAACTTTGATTTCCCCACTTATCGCATTGACGACGCCCTGGGAGCCAAGCGGCAATCCTTCAAGGCTGTAGGCCTGATACCCCTTCGGTATTATGTTGGTTACAGTGTTTCCTGAGCCCGCCAGCAGTTGCTTTACGGCCCCACCCACCTGCTCAGTCAATTCGGAAATTGTCCGCCAGGCAGTAGCTGATCCCGAACCAATCACTTCGCCAATCGCCCGAATGGTGCGTAGATCGCTCGCAGCGACGTTGCCTTCGGCGGCAAGCCCGAACTCGATGAACGCATTCGCGACCGCACTGCGTTCCTCAGGCGTCAGCACTATCGTGCCGCAACCACCACCGCCTTGCAGCGCTGCGCAGCTCTGCGCTCTGGACAGGACACCGGACACCAGCGCTGCACTGATCGTGCGAGATCCACGCGTATCACCCGCCGCCTGGAATTCCCCATACAAGCTGACCATGTCAGTGATCGCGTTGTTGAGCGCGATCACGTTGGCGGAGGTTGGCGTGAGCAACGCCCTCTCTTTGGCAGCCGACAAGGCGTCGTAAACAACCTGCTGCTTGTAGTCAACCATGCTCCAGCGTTCGGAGACTTTGAACTCGCAACTAGTGGGGTTCGCATCCTTGGTACAGGCTGAAAGCTCTGCATCCCGTTGCCTTCGTTGGGCGCCGCTCAGCAGGTTGTTTTCCACCGCGTTGCCCCCGGCACTGGACGCAATGTTCACGCTGGCGGCATCGCCGCCCACGAGCAAGCCCGCAAGTGCGCCCACCATCTGTCCCAACGCAATGCTCTGGACGCTCAACGCAGGATCGCCAGTGGGATTGAAGTACTTCCCGGCGAGGTGACCGACGACGGCGCCCACAGCGCCTGCACTGCATCCAGTGCCTGCACTGGTACCGCCGTTGACCGCTGCACTGCCTGCGCCGGCCAAGCAACCGGCCAGCGCATGCGCCAATCCGTTTACAAACCCTTCGGTGTTCCCTCCAATCCAGTTGGCGCTTCCAGCCGCAGCCGAATTGAGCAGGCCATTGAGCATCCCGTTCGCCAACTCGGTCTCAAGACTCGTGCCGTTGATGGCCGAGCGAATCAGGCCTGCGGCCGCGCCATCAAGAAGGCCTCGCCCGATGAGTTGCGGAGTCGTCAGAGTGGAAGCGGCGCCACTCAAACCGAGATTGACGTTCAGCCCTTGCACGGCTCCTGCGGTCAACATCGCTGTGGCGATGCTCTTGATCCCTTGGCTTGAGGCCAGGTCCTGGAGCACTTCGCCAATGTTGCCGTTGTGGTTGATCAGTCCGACGGCGGCTTGCGCGGCAATGCTCGACACGCCAGCGGAAACCGCCGCGCCGACAATGCTCCCCGTCGTGCCACCACCGACGGCGCTGCCGGCCACCGTCCCGATGCTGCTGGCCGCTCCCCAGGTCATAACGGTAGCCACAATCGCGACCACGGCGCCGCCCGCCTGAGTAAGGCTGCCTTGTTTCTCCGCCCACCGCCGCTGTTCCAGCGGCACGCCCTCCCAGTTGATCTGGACCTTGTTGAGGGCCGGGTCGTTCTGGATTTGGTTCAGCCACCCCATGCCGGGCTGGTTACGCTGTCCTTGCAGAACCTGCTCGATGGTCTGTTGCGCGACGTAGATGTCGCCAGGCCCCTTGGTCGCGTTTTGCCCCACCTGTACATTGACTTTTGGGGTATCCAGCTTCAGCGTCTTGCTGTCGATTTGGGTATAGTTCGCGCTTTCCAAATGCAAGCCGGTGTCCCGCGTGCGCTGGTACATGGGGTCGCTTTCCCCACGGCTTTGGCCCACTTCAGTGCCCGTTTTGACGACATCGAAGTTCACTGCACCCTTCGGAGCGTTCAACGCAACGGCATCGTCTGCCTTGATCCGCACCGCGCCCAGCGTCAGATCGCCACCGGTGGCTGTAACCGTGACGTTCTTGCCGTTCAGGGTGGCTGCTGCTAGCGTGGTTTGGTTCAGCGCATTGGTCACACTCTCCTTGCCGTTCATGCCCTTGCCAACGCGCTTGAAGTTGCCCATCGTACCGATGGACTTCTTGGAGTCCTTGCTGCCGATCTCTTGGCGGACTTCGTTGGCACCGCTCAGGATGGTCACTTCCCTGCCGGTGATCTTCAGGTCTTCGCCAGCGCTGAGGTTGCTGGCGTAGACATTGACCTGTTGGCCTGCCGTGACGCCCAGGTTGCCACCTGCGGTGACATTCGATGCCCGTTCGAACTGGCTGGAAACCTCGGCGTGCTGCTCATTGCGAATCGCGCGGTCGATGCTGGAGCCGCCCAGCTTCGGAACGATGAACCCTTTGGTCTCGCGTGAACGGTCCAAGCTGGCCGACACGCTGTCCACGGCGGACACGATATTCACGTTGCGTCCAGCTGTGAGCGAGGCATTTCCTTGTGCCTCGATGTCGCTGCCCACAACGTTAATGTCGCGGCCAGCCGACAGGCCGATAGCCTGACCTGACAGGTGACTGCCAATGCTGGTGGTGGACTGGGACTCGCCCGAGACGCTGCTGGTGGTGGATTTGAGAAATCCTTTTTTTGTCGATTGGCTGGCGCCCATGGTCGCACTCGTTTCGACCCCGGACGTGATGTTGATGTCTCCCGCTGCCGTGAGGCTCAACAATCCCTTACCTGCATCCAGCGTCGCCGCCCGCGCATTGATGTCGCCGCCCTTGGCGTTGAGCAACACGGTACCGTCGCCCACGATAGTGCTGCCGATCTCCTTGCTGGAAGCGTCACCGTGATAGGTTGTGGGCGTGAAGATCGACAATCGGCTGCTAGATTCGGTGACAGTGCCCAGGTTGATGTTCTTGCCGGCCGTGACGCCCGTGAAGCTGTCTTTTCCCTTGTTGGACAGAATGCCGCCGATTACGTTGACGTCATTGCCTGCGCTGGCGATCAGCGTTCCGCCTGGGTTGGTCACATAGACGCTCGCCACGCGGTCGATGTTGGTCTTGCTGGCTAGCCAGCCGACCTGCGGGTTGGTGGTGGTCTCGATGTTGATGTCGTGACCAGCCTTCAACGACACCGAGTTGGCTCCGGTAATCTGACCACCGATGTTGTTAATGTCGTTCTTGGCATCCAGCCTGATGCTGCCACCCGCGATCCGGCCGCCCAGATTGTTGATATTGTCGGCATTGATCTCGACCAGCGTGCGTCCGGCGATGGTGCCGCTGTTGGTCAGGTCACCCTTGCCTTTGATGATCATCCGCTCGGCGGACAGCAGCGAACCGCCGCCGGAGATGTCGCCTGGCTGCACACGCACGTAGACCTGGGGCGCGAGCACCTGCTGCGTGGTTCCGTCAGGCAGGGTCACAGTCTGCTCAACCAGCCAAACGATGTCGCTGGTGAGTTGGGCCATCTGTGCTGGCGTCAACGCAATGCCGGGGCGCAGGCCGTACTCCTTCGCAAAGGTGGCCCCGGCAGTCATCAGCGCGGCGTACTGGTCCTCGTCGCTGTAGTAGCCATCCAGATATCGATAGCCAGTGAGTTGGGCTACCTGCTCGCGAATAAGTTTCTGCTCGTAGAAACCGTCGCCCAGGCGCTTGAGGATATTGTTGGGGTCCAACCCGAGATTCGTCAGCAGGTAGTCGCTGCTGAGCCAGTTGCGGTAGTTGGCAAAGCGAGGATCGGTCTCGATCAGATATCCGCCCGGACCGGCATGAATACCGAACAGGCTGGCGTTAGGGATAGTCGTGTTGGGCAGGCTGGTGCGCACCACGAGTGGGATGATGCTTGTGCTGCCCGCACCCGAGGCTCCATCGGCTGCGCCCGCGCCATTGGCAGTATTGCCACTGGTCTTGATAACGCCCCCGACCGCCGACGGCACTTCCACGATGGCGCGTGCACGCGTTCCCGCCGTCACCGCACCAGCAGCGCCAGCTCGGTCACCGACAGCGACACCCTGCGCAGCGTCAACCTTCTTGCCCGAGTGGGCCACGTCGGCACAGGTGTTGATGCAACTCGCGCCCACGTCGATGGTGTAGATCGATTTTTGTTCTGGAATGAATCCAGGCACGACGTTGTTGCCCTTCTCGGGCGGTGCGTAGATCTGCAAACCACCGACCGTGACGACCCGCTGCCCCTGCGTCGGGGTGTTGTCGATATTGGCCGGGTCGATGCTGAACTGACCACCTGCCATCACCTGGCTGTCACGGTTGCGCAACTTGCCGTCAATGGTCATGTTGCCGCCCGAATAGATACGTCCCGGGTCGGGTGGATTTGCGGGCTGGTCTACTTCCGTGGTGGTCGTGTACTGGCGCTCAATCCAGCCCTTGCCGCTGACAACCTGACCATTGATGATGGTTGACCACACCCGCCCGCCACGATCTAGCACGAACTTGTCGATAGGCATCTCAATGCCTCCCAACGGGGTAATGGTGTGGTCGCCATTGACCGGACCGCTGCTGGTACGAACCACCGCAAAGTGGTTGTCGAAGTTATTGATCTGGCCCATTGCGATGGACATGTCACCCAACGATTCGACGGTGGCGCTCAGATTGTTGAGCGTGCCTCCTTTGCCGATGGCCTGGCGCTTGGCGTCGAGGCCACCGCCGATGAACATTTCACCGACGCTGAAGAGCAGTGCGTGCTCTCGGTTGTTGATGGTCTGGGCGCCAATGTCCAAGGTATCACGCGAAGCGATAGTTCCCGCCTTGGTCACGCCGCCAACGGTCTCACTGTCGTTGTTCAGGGTGCCTACCGCGACCGAGACGATGTCGCCATAGATGCGGCCTGTACCCACATTGTTGACCGTGCCACCATTGATTTGCGTACTGTAGCCATCGATCAATCCGCGGTTGGTCAGCGTACTAGCGGCGCTGACAATCGTGGTGTTGCCCGTCATTTCTCCATTGACTGTGTTCTCGACATCGTTGCCACTGGCCGTGACCGTGCCGCCCGCGAGCAGCTTGCCGTTATTGGTCAGCTTGCCGGTGGTCGCATAGGTCAGATTGCCGCCAGCCTTGACATCGACGTTGTTGGTCACGTCCTGCGCCAAGGCGATGCGCAGGTCATTGACGCCCACGGTCGTTCCGTCGCCGCTGAAGCCCTTGGCGTCGATCTCCAGCTTGCCGAATGCGGCGGTCTGAACCTTGCCGTCCGCGCCGAGCACGGCGGCCGTACCTGCAACCATGGTGCCGCCGGTGTTCACGACGTTGAGCGTCTTGGCGCCCGGATTGGCGGCATTCGGGTCGACGAGCTTGAGCGTGTCGCCGGCTGACATGAAGCCGCCCGAGGAATTGTCCACAGTGCCACCACTGGTCACCGTGAGGTTCTGCGCGGCACGAACGGCCCCGCCCTGGTTCCCGAGGCTGGCGGTGTTGATCGCGACGTTCGTGCCCTCGATGCCCTGGTTCGTGCCGCTGGCGCTGGCGCTGGCGTTGTTGATGCTGGCGGCGTTCAGCGTGACAGTGTCACTGGAGCGCAGCAGACCGCCGACGTTCTGGACAGCGCCGGCACTGATCGTCAGGGCGCCGACCGCCTGGGTCTGGCCGCCGCTGTTGTCGTAGGTGAGGCCGTTGGTGTTGACCGTGACGGTGGACTGGCCGATGACCTGGCCGCCAGCGGTGTTGCTGAAACCCTGCGCCCCCTTTGTGTTGGCGGTCAGCGCGTTCTTCGCGCCGATGAAGCCGGCTGCATTGTTCACCGTGCCCGCATACAGGCTCAAGGTGTCAGCGCTCGTGATACCGCCCTGGCCGTTGGTGTAGCCCGAGGCGTTGGTGTTGGTGAGCGCCTGGGCGTTGGTGTCGATGGCCATGGCGCCACCGGACTGGATAAGGCCGGTGTCGTTGTTCAGCGCGCCGGACTTCACGTCAACAGTGGTGGTTGCGGCCAAAGTGCCCTTGGCGCTGTTGTCCAGGGTATTGCCGTGTGTCTCGGTACTCAGGCTGTTGCCGAAGACCTTGCCGCCCTGGTTGCCCAGGCCGCCGTTGTCCAGTTTCGTGACGCCGCCAGCCTGCAGCGTGCCACCGGTGTTGGTGGTTGCGCCCGTGGTTGTGACCGTCAGGTTGCCATTGACGGCGGCAGTTGTGCCCGCGCTGTTGTCCAGGCTGGCGGCGGTGACCGTGGTGTTGCCATTGGCGGCCAGCGTACCGCCCACGTTCGTTGCGGCGCCACTGGCGGTGGCATTCAGGTCACCAACCGCCGTGACACTGCCAGTGTTGTTGTTGAAACTGCCGGCCGCAATGGTGGTGTTTGCACCGGCGCCGATGACGCCCTTGCTGCTGTTGTCGAGGAGACCACCAACCGTCAGATCGAGACTGGAGGTTTCTGCTGCGCGGATGGTGCCGGCCTCGCTCGTCAAGCTGCCGGCCGCTATGGTCGTGTTGCCATTGCTGGCGATGGTGCCAGAGGTGTTGTCGACCGCGCCCACGACAGTGATGCGGGTCGCATCGGACCCGGTCTGAACAATCTGGCCTCCCCGGTTGCTCAACGAGCCTGCGTCGACGGTGACGTGTTTAGCGCTGGTCGTTGCCTTGCTTCCATCCTGGTTGAAGGCGCCCGACATGGCGACCACCAGCGCGTTGTTCGCCGTGATCTGGCCGTCAGTGCCGCTGAAGCTACCGCCCGCAAGGGTCAGCGTGCCGGTCCCGGCATGCTCGATCCTCCCGGAGGCGTTCGTGATGGATGCGCTCTGGAGCGTCAGGTCCTGGCCGTTGCTGGCAATGCGGCTGCCGTCGTTGTTCAGGGTGCCGCTGATGGCGATGGTCGTCGCACCTGTGCCGGTCTGCACGATCTCGCCGCCGTTCGTATTGGCCAGGTTCGAGACCTTGATCTGCAACTGGCCGGCATTGAGCTGACCGGCATCGTTGACGAGGGTTTGCGCGGCGTTGCTGTTGGCGGTGATGGTCAGCGTGCCGGGCGTGACCACCGTGGCCTTGCTGGTGGTGGCGTTGCCTTGCGTGGCCGTGATCGCGATGCTGGCCGCGCTGGTCTGGCTCGCCGAGAGATCGACGCTCTGGCCTTGCAGCGCTGCGTTGCCGGCCGCGAGATTGGTGCCGTTGGCGCTCAGAGCGCCCGAGGAGGCCACGCTCAGATCGCCCGCGCTCCCGAGCTTGCCATCGTTCTGGATACCCGCGCCCAGCACGCCCGAGCTGCTGCTCTGCACGCTGCTGGCTGTGATCGTGGTGTTGTGCCCCGCAGTGATGCTGCCGTCGTTGGTCAGCGCACCGCCGACCGCAATGGTGGCATCGTTGCCACCGCGCAGACTGCCGCCATTGGCGAGCACACCGGCGTGGACGCCCAGATCGGTGGCTGCGTTGATGCTGCCACCGCTGCCGTTGGTCAAGGCCTTGGTTACGCCGAGCTGCATGCCGGCCTGTGCGGACTGGATGCTGCCTTGGGTATTTTGCAGCGAGTCGGTCTTCAACGTCAGCGCCTGGTTGGAAGCCAGGGTGCCGCTGATGTTGATGGTGGCTCCAGCCACGTTCGCGGTCAGTGCGCCCGCTGCCGATATCGATCCGCGCGTGTTCTCGACCTTGCCGCCGACCGTCAGGCTGGCATCGGTGGCGCTGGTCAACGTGCCATCCGTGTTGATCAGATCGATGCTGGTGGCGATGTTCACCGAGCCGGCGTTCAGCTTGCCGCCGGTGTTGTCCAGTTGGCCCACATTGGCACTGAAGCTGTTGCTGACGTTGAGAGTTCCGCCTGCGTTGCTGAAGTTCGGACCGGTGACCGCCATGGTGGCCACCGACAACGTTCCGCCCGCATTGTTGATCTGTGGTGTTTGCAGCGCGATGGGACCGCCAGCGAAGATCTTCCCGCCGTCGTTCAAGATGGCGCCCGTCGCCGTGACGGTGCCAGGTGATGTAGGAATGAATGGAGCCGGCGCCGGTGCGGCGGTGGAACCGCTGGAGCCGGAACCAGTTCCTGCGGCGGGCGTGCTCGGACTGGTCGTGGTGCCGTTGCTTGCGCCGCCTCCAGTTCCGGTGCCTGCACCGCCACCCGTGCCAGCCGTCGGCGTTGGCACTGGTTCGACACCGATGATTCCACCGTTCGTGTTGGACAGAACCGGTGCTGTGATCATGAGGCCGACGCTGCTGGTCTGGCGGATCGTTCCGCCACGGTTGTCGATGTCGCCTGCACTGGCGAGTTCCACGCGCGTGCCTTCAAGGGTGCCGGTGTTCTCAAGCCTACCCGCCGAAGTCACGATGAGATTGCCATTGCTCGCGCCCACATTGCCAGCGTTGCGCACGCCCAGGCCGGCTTCCGTGCCCACCAGAAAAATGTGGTTTGCAAACATGCCGCCGAGGGCAGCCACATCGAGAGCGAAGGTTGGTGCAGCGCCAGTGCCTGTCGTGGGCGTGATCTGCGTATGGTCAGCACTGATCTGGTTCGCGCCCGTGACCACCTTGAGGTCCGTCGCGTAGATGGCTGCATTGACCTGCACGGCGCGTGCAAGAATGGCTGCGTAGTCGGTTTTGCTCAGATCGAGGCCTGCACCGTTGATGCTCACGGAGCCACCACGGACGACATAGGAATCCAAGCCACCGAACGCATTGAATTGCGGCGTTCCCGTCGTGAGCGTCACGCGATTCGCGTTGATGAAGGTGCCCCCGCTCACGGAGATACCTGCCGGGTTTGCGAGGATGAACTCGGCACGTTGGCCCGCGATCTCGACCGGGCCGTTGATGTACGACGGGTTGCTGGAGTTGACCTCGTTGAGGATCACCCTCGCAGGGCCTGTGGCCAGGTAGGGGTTCCCATTGATCCAGCCACCGATTCCCGACTGCACATTGGTGCGCGAGTTATTGACGACCACGCCCCGACCGGAGACGTCGAACTGGATGTACTGGTTGCGGGAGACACCGGCCGCGCTCGGCGTCGTGGGGTTAATGACGGGGACTCCGTTGGGAGCCACCAAGATGGTCGGACGCCATCCGCCAGGGGCCATTGGGTTCGCGACGATCTGCGCGTGGGCACTTGGCACCGTGAGCATGCCTGCGAGCGCAGCACCGATCAGCAAGGGAGCGAAAGCCGCTGCGCCAGCCAGTGTGCCGCCAACCACCGTCGTGGCCTTGTTGGACCCCTTCGTGGTACTCGCGGCCGTCTCCGCTACAACCATGCGCATGCCTCTAGCGGCATTGAAGACGATGCGATAGAGATTGCGGTTCATGCTCTGACCTCCCTGAGATTTTTTTTGACTATCGACGGCTTGTATCAAAACGCGTCAATTCGAATTATCAGGGGCCGAAAGGCCTAACCGAAGGGCTGCCGCATGTCAGCCTGCGCACAAGGTCACGAAAGAAGCGCCCGCAAATCTCAACAATTCTTTCGACTAATGCTTAAGAATTAATTCAATCGACTTTTGGCCTCTGCCGCGTTGAAGGCAGCGAGGTCGACGGCGACGAAACCGCGCCTCCAGCGTCTCAACAAACGCGAGCTGATGCTTCGGCGGCAATATGTCGATAAGCACGTGTTCGTGCTAAGAGGGTGTAGACAAAATCAACTGGTCTAAAGATTGCAAGCCATGTTGCCATTCGCGAGGAGATGGTGATGGCAAAGCGAGAGCCAATTGGTGTAGCGCCGAAGACTGTGGACCGTGGAGGTCGACCACCGGCGTTGAAGCCGGAGCATCTGATCTTGTTGCGCGGGATCGTCGCACAGGAGCCGCACTCGACGCTGGATATGAGCTCGCAGCCGAACTTGAGCACCAGGGGGCAGTTCGGGTCTGCACGGCGACGATCCGCAGAACCCTGCGCTCCCGGGCATCGTTCGCCTGATCCCCGAGCGCAAGGCCTTCGAGGCGCCCGAGGTGGCGCAAGCCGCGCACAAGCGCTATGGCTACACCGAAGCCCATCGGCGCGAGTCTGGCCTTGCCTACAGCACCGATCTGACGAATGCCGAATGGGATCTGGTGGCCGATCTCTTCGAACGTCCCGCGGGAAGCCGCGGTACACCGGCACGCTACGGGCGTCGGCATCTGGTCGATGCCTGCTGCTATGTGCTTCGCACCGGTTGCGCCTGGCGACTGCTGCCGTCGAGCTTCGCGCCATGGCAGGCTATCCCCTTGAGGGATTGACACCCAAGATCCAAGCGCTGGCGAGGTATATCAAGTTGGCGAATCAATCGCCGCTGCCTATGTGTGCAATTTCGGCGCTCGCTGGTTGCACGCTGGCTGCCCAAGGCCTGATCAAGGTCAAGTGGCGCAATGCGCCCGCCTCGCCCGTGGGCATGATTTTTGTCGTGGAGGCCCTTAGTGGGGAGCGCAAGACATCTAACGACACGATCGCCTTGCAAGAGCACCGAGAATTTGATAAGGATCAAGCACTAAAAGCAATAAGAGACTCTAGAGCGCATGCATTGGCAGAGGCCGTGTGGACTAAGAAGCATAGGAAATTGCTTCGCGACGCAGCTCAAAGCGTGGACGAAAAGGAAGACGCGGAGTACATAAAATTACTTAAACTCCATGAGGACAATTACCGGCCTCCCCCCAAACATCCTCGGATGCTGATCTCGGACATCACGGCACCGGCGATTGCATTGCACCTAAGCGAAAAATATCGATACGCAGGCCTGGTCTCCGATGAAGGTGGCGTGATACTCAATTCGGGCGCTTTAAGCAACCCCGCAATGATCAACTCCATTTGGGATTATGGCAACGGAGTGACCGATCGAATGGGCCGCGGCCGTACCGAAGTCTATGACGCAAGTTTGACGATTTATCTTCAGGTCCAGCCAGGTATCTTTGAGCATTTTCTTGCGCGCCAAGGCAATCTTGCACATGCCGGTGGCAATTCCAGCCGATGGCTCTATGCAAATCCCCGCTCCACACAAGGAACAAGGAAGAGTGAGGACGACGATCTTCCTGTTAAAGACAAAGACGCCTATAACTCGCGTATTCGAGAAATGCTCTCGAACTACGAGCACTCCTTGCCTGAACAAAAAATCAAAACCCTCACAGGCGCGGGACAAAGACGTCTCAACTGGTTTTTCCAGGTAATTGAAAAGGAGCTTGCCGAAGGAGGATATTTCGCCTTGATGCGCGGGGCTGCGGCCAAAGCGCCGGAAAATTGTGCGCGTCTTGCCGCGGTTATGCACGAATTCGAAGGCGGCATATCAGATGAAATCGATGGCCAGACCATCAAAGGGGCAATAAAGATTGTCTCGTGGCACCTGAACCAATATCGCCTGCGCTTCGTTCCTCTGACTCAAATGGAGCGTGACGTTCAGGAGGTAGAGGACAGAATCTCCAGCATTTACCCACGCTGGGAAAAGACAAATGGCTATGTAGAAGGTCCCGATCTGGCCAGACAGCTACCTAAACGCCTTCGACAGATTGACAAGCTCTTCGCCATCCTCATGGAACTAGAGGCACAGAGCAAAGTCGTGGTGACTGAGCGACGACCCCGTGGGTGGAGCGTCGTCCTGAGCCATTGGTTCTTACCGGTCAACCGTCCAGCCGAGGGGCAAAAAGACGAACGGTGGGCAAGGCTTCCCGACCATCAGGAGCGACACCTCGAGCGCGAGCGCAGAGCTGAAGCGGCCAGAGCCAAGGAAGAAGTATCGCGTGCTCAATCCGAGGATGGGTACAAGCTTTGGCCAGGATGCTATTTGCGTGAGACCTAAGAATCGTTCTATTTTTCTACGGAATAGACGAATAGATCGACATGCAGGGCTGCATGCATGCTGCGACCACATCGGCCTTGACTTCGTCGCTATGGCGCCGACGACGACTGCGGCCGCTGCCCTGATCTTCCGAGATAGTGTTCACGTATCAACCAAGAGTGAACTGGACATGAGGCTCCTATACGCCTTGGGAGAACTCAAAATGGAATGGCTGGACGCTCACGTTGCACCGTCATTGGGCCGGGAGTGTCGCGGCTTGCCTTCACAGACCAGCAAGCCCTTCTACTACGGGCGATCGGCCTTGGTGGCCTCCAGGCGCCTGCGTGAGCAAGCCGAAGATCGGAGGCTCGTCCAAGCGAGCCGCTCTCACGCTGTCGATTCTGGTCTGCTAGACTGCGCGCCTGGGTCGCGATCCGCGCGGAACCCTTAGAGAGGTCGTAGCGTCGAAAAATCGGTGTTGCCGACCCCGCTTAAAACAGCCATTCGTCTTGCCAGCTTTATCAAATACGCCGTTTGGGCGCATTTGAGAGCGGGCGCCTATGTGTCAGTTTTAACCGAGGTCCCATATGCCAACAATTCTCTTTAAGTCCGATCGTTCTAACATTGCGCAGCTGTGCCTAACCGCAATCACGCTTCAAAGCGTCCCTGTGCGCCGTGGTCAGGCTGCTTCCGAGGTCAAGCTGGGGCATGTCTTCCACCTGATTTCCAAGCTGCTGCGGTTCCCCGACCAGGCCGCCATGGCACAGGGATTCGAGGCGGGTTTTGTCCCTGGACCCATCGGGTGGGATCAGCATGCGGCAACCGAAGCCGCGCGTGCAGGATTTGACATCCGCGCCATCCAAATCTGCCAAAAGGCTTTCCGCGGCGAAATCCCTGCCCAGATCTCGTACGCGCCGGAGTTGGACGATTCGATCCCCTTCGTGGGGCACTGGCCCGACGATGCGGTGATTAGTGCGCAGGCGTTGCGCGTAGCTCCCTTGTTGCACGAAGAGCCTGAAATCTTCAACAACCAGCCAGATTTCGGCCACTGCGACGTCTTCGCAATGGGAGATCTGGAGGCGGATGATGATGTCGAAAAGGACGGCATCCGCTGCATGAGTGCGGTCATGATGGGGCAGTTCTACCAACCCCTTCCCGAGGGGACCGCCGATCAAATGAAACCCTTCATCGCCTTCCATTTCAAGCTCGAATTCGAGATGGGGCGCACCAAAAGCCGGGGCATCGCGGAGTACATCAACCTGCGTGGCTGCTCGGTGTGGGGCGGCGTGCTCATCGACCCGAGCAAAGCGAACGGCTAAGTCTCTACAAAGGGTGTCCGCGCCGAAGTAGAACGGAGCCACCGCGCCGACTGAATCGTGACGCTGTGATGGTCGGCTGTGAATGAGTGTATGTCCTGCCTTGGTCGTTGACCTCTTGATCGTGGTGATGGATTCGCGTGGCAAGGCGCGGCGGCCGTCGATCGGTGGCGCCTGTTGGATCGGCCTTGGTGCCTGCCACGGGTCTGCTCCCTGACCTTGACGTGTTTCTTCGCCGTGGCGCTGCTGTGCAGGAACCGGTGGCTCTCGTTACCCGTCTCCACGATGTGGTAGTGGAGCGTGAGGCGGTCGAGCAAGGCGGTCGCCATCTTCGCGTCCCCGAACACCGTCGACCATGCGGCGAAGTCCAGGTTGGCGGTGATCTCCACGCTGGTGTGCTCGTACATTTTTGGACAGCAGGTGGAACAACCGGGCGCCGCTGGCCTGACTGAACGGCAGGCAGCCCAGCTCGTCCAGGATCACCAGATCCATTCGCTGCAGGCTCTGCGCGATACGACCGCTTCGCAATAGGCCAGACCGCCCCGTCGGGCGTAGAAAGCGATGCGTTTCATGCTCAAACCAACCGTGATTCGAATTGGTAGGAACGATGGTGTAAGAAATAAAAAAGCGCCCCTAAAGGCGCTTGTTTATTGACTTCTTGGAGGAGAGGGAGGGATTCGAACCCTCGGTACTATCGCTAGTACGCCTGATTTCGAGTCAGGTACATTCGACCACTCTGCCACCTCTCCGGTGTCTGTCGAGCCCTCGATTATACGGGTAATTTCGGGCGCTTCGACAAAAAGTATCAGGCGCGCAAAGTTTCGACGCCACCGATGTACGGACGCAACGCCGCCGGCACATTGATCGAGCCGTCTTCGTTCTGGTGGTTCTCCAGCACGGCCACCAGCGCGCGGCCCACCGCCAGGCCGGAACCGTTGAGCGTGTGCACCAGTTCGTTCTTGCCGTTGGCGTTCTTGAAGCGGGCCTGCAGGCGGCGCGCCTGGAAGGCTTCGCAGTTCGACACCGAGCTGATCTCGCGGTACGTGTCCTGCGCCGGCAGCCAGACTTCGAGGTCGTAGGTCTTGGCGGCGGTGAAGCCCATGTCGCCCGAGCACAGCAGCACCACGCGGTACGGCAGCTCCAGCGCCTGCAGCACGGCCTCGGCGTGGCCGGTCATCTGCTCGAGCGCGTCGTGGCTCTGCTCGGGGTGCACGATCTGCACCATCTCGACCTTGTCGAACTGGTGCTGGCGGATCATGCCGCGCGTGTCGCGGCCGGCGCTGCCGGCTTCCGAGCGGAAGCACGGCGTGTGGGCCGTGAGCTTGATCGGCAGTTGCGACTCGGCCACCACCTCGTCGCGCACGAAGTTGGTCAGCGGCACTTCGCTGGTCGGAATGAGGTAAAGCGCCGAATGGTCGGGCGCGGGCTCGCCGTCCTGGCCACCCTTCTTCGCGGCGAACAGGTCGCCTTCGAACTTGGGCAGCTGGCCGGTGCCGCTGAGCGTGGCGGCATTGACGATGTACGGCACGTAGCACTCGGTGTAGCCGTGCTTCTCGGTCTGCGTGTCGATCATGAACTGCGCAAGCGCGCGGTGCAGGCGGGCGATCGGGCCCTTCATGGCGGTGAAGCGCGAACCGGTGAGCTTGGCGCCCATCTCGAAGTCGAGGCCCAGCGGCGCGCCCAGGTCGACGTGATCTTTCGCTGCGAAGGCCAGCGGCACGGCATTGGCGCCAGCGCCGCCTTGCGGAGCCCACCGGCGCATTTCGACGTTGCCGGTTTCGTCTTCGCCGACCGGCACGCTGGCGTGCGGCAGGTTGGGCACGGCGAGCAGCAGCGCATGAAGCTCAGGCTGGATTTCCTCGAGGCGCCTGGACTGCGACTCCTGCTCGGCCTTCAGCGCATTGACCTCGGTCATCAGCGCGTCGACCGACTCGCCCTTGGCCTTGAGCGGGCCGATCTGCTTGTTCAGCGTGTTGCGGCGCGCCTGGATTTCCTCGGTGCGGGTTTGCAGCGTCTTGCGCTCGGCCTCGAGCGCGGTGAACGCCGACACGTCGAGGTAGGGCTGGTTCTTCTTGCGTTTTTCGAGGCCGGCCACGGCGGAGGCCAGGTCTTTGCGGAGCAGGGTGATGTCGAGCATGGAGCGATTTTAGGTGGGCGTAGCATGGCGGTCCCGCCCACCCACCTCGAAGGGAAAAAACGATGGAAGCCTATCTGACATTCAACGGCAATGCCGCCGAGGCGCTCGCCTTCTATGCCAGGGCGCTGGATGGAAAGGTCGCCTTCAGCATGACCTTCGGCGAAAGCCCGATGGGCGCGCAGATGCCGGCGGCCCACAAGGACAAGATCATGCACGCCACGCTCGAGGCGCGCGGCCACAAGCTGATGGCCTCGGACGCTCCGCCCGAGTGGCCTTTCGAGGGCTACAAGGGCTTCTCGCTGTCGGTGCAGGCCGACAGCGTGGACGAGGGCAGGAAGCTCTTCGACGCGCTGGCCGAAGGCGGCAAGGTCACGATGCCCTACGGCCCGCAGTTCTGGGCCACGGGCTTCGGCATGCTCACCGACAAGTTCGGCGTGGCGTGGATGGTGAACTGCGAGAAATAGCGCCCGAAACGCCGATCAGGCGACGGTGGCGGGGTCGACGTTCGCCCCGCAGATGATCAGGCACACCTTCTCGCCCTCGCGCGGCACATAGGCACCGGTCTGCAGCGCCGCCAGCGGCAGCGCGGCGGCCGGCTCCACGGCCAGCTTGAGTTCCTTCCACAGCCACTGCTGAGCGGCGCGGATGGCTTCATCGCTCAGCAGCAGCGCATGCTCGACCTGCTGCTGCGTGATTTCCCAGGAAATCGCACCGATGCGCCGCGCGCCGAGCGAGTCGGCCGCGATGCCGCTCACGTCCACGTCGACCGGCTCTCCGGCTTCGCGGGCGCGGTACAGCGTAGGCGCCTTCTCGGGCTCGAGCGCCACCACGCGGGCGCGCTTCTCGAACCAGCCGGCCAGCCCGCCGATCAGGCCGCCGCCGCCGACGCTCACCAGCACCGAGTCGGGCAGACCGCCCTGCTCCTCGATCTCGCGGCCCAGCGTGCCGGCACCGGCCACCACTTCGGGCTGGTCGTAGGCATGCGTGAGCAAGGCGCCCGACTCCTTCTGGCGCGTCAGGCAGGCGGCCAGCGCGTCGGGGTACAGCTGGCCGACCACGACCACTTCCGCGCCCAGCGCACGCAGCCGCGTACGCTTGGCTTCGGGCGACACGCCCGGCAGGAACACCTGGCAGGGCACGCCCAGCGCCTGCGCGGCAGCCGCCGTGGCAATGCCGGCATTGCCACCCGAGGCCACGACCACGCCGCTTTCGGGAATGTCGTTGGCCAGCAGCCGGTTCATCATGCCGCGCGCCTTGAAGCTGCCGCTGACCTGCATGTGCTCCAGCTTGAGCCAGACCTCGGCGCCGGGCGCCTGCACGCCGAAGGCGGCGGCCGGCAGCTTCCACAGCGGGGTTTCGCGCAGGAAGTGGGCGGCACGCGCGCCCAGTCTCGCGGAGGCGCTATCGATTTCAGAGCGCCACTTGTTGGTTTGCTTGTCGTTCAAGAGATGTGTCCTGGAGGCGGAATGTCGTCGAGCTTCAAGCCCTTGGGAAGCGGAAACTTGATGGTTTCCTCGATGCCGTCCATCTTGCGGACCGACACCGCGCCCAGCGCGCGCACGCGGTCGATCACCTCGCGCACCAGCACCTCGGGCGCCGAGGCACCTGCGGTGAGGCCGATGCGCGTCTTGCCCTCGAACCACTCGGGCTTCAGCTCGGCGGCCGAATCGACCATGTAGCTCTCGGTGCCCAGTCGCTGCGCCAGTTCGCGCAGGCGGTTGCTGTTGGAGCTGGTGGGGCTGCCGACCACGATCACCAGGTCGACCTGCGGGCTCATGATCTTCACCGCGTCCTGGCGGTTCTGGGTTGCGTAGCAGATGTCCTGCTGCTTGGGCTCGCGCACGGCCGGAAAGCGCGCGCGCACGGCGGCCGCGATCTCGGCCGCGTCGTCCACGCTCAGCGTGGTCTGCGTGACCACGGCGAGCTTCTCGGTCTGCAACGGTGCCACGCGGGCCACGTCTTTCACGTCTTCCACCAGGTGGATGCCGCTGGAGAGCTGGCCCATCGTGCCTTCGACCTCGGGGTGCCCCTTGTGGCCGATCATGATGAACTCGTAGCCCTCCTTGGCGAGCTTGGCCACCTCGACGTGCACCTTGGTCACCAGCGGGCAGGTGGCATCGAAGATCTCGAAGCCGCGGTCGCGCGCCTCCTGCTCCACGGCCTTGCTCACGCCGTGCGCGCTGAACACCAGCGTGGCGCCGGGCGGCACGTCGGACAGTTCCTCGATGAAGACCGCGCCCTTGGCCTTGAGCTCGTTCACCACGTAGGTGTTGTGCACGATCTCGTGGCGCACGTAGATCGGCGCGCCGAACTTGGCGATGGCGCGCTCCACGATCTCGATGGCACGGTCGACGCCCGCGCAGAAACCGCGCGGCTCGGCCAGCAGGACTTCCGAGATGTCGGAATTCATAGCACTCCGATCAGCTTCACTTCGAAGGTGACCGGCTGGCCCGCCAGCGGGTGGTTGAAGTCGAAGCGCACCGCGGTCTCGCTCGACTCGACGACCGCGCCGGCGTAGCTGCCGGTGCCGTCGGGCGTGGGGAACTGCACCACGTCGCCCACGGCGTATTTCTCGTCGGGGTCGCCCATCCTGGCGAGCAGCTTCCTGGCCACCCACTGCTGCATGTCGGGGTTGCGCTCGCCGAAGGCCTCGCCGGCGGGCAGCTCGAAGGTGGCGTGGGTGCCCTCCTCGAGGCCCATCAGGCGCTGCTCCATGGCCGGAGAAAGCTCGCCGGTGCCGAGCGACAACGTCGCGGGCTTGTCGGCGAAAGTGTTGATGATGTCGCCCGCCGGACCGGCCAGCCGGTAGTGCAGGGTCAGGAAGGAGCCGGAAGTCACGACTTGGGACATGGGGGCATCAGAGGTGGGCAAAGACAAGGTGGGTGTCCCGATAAACTGGACCTCATTTTAGGGATCGGGGCTTCCACCCGGCTCCGCCAAGGTTTCACCCAGGGTTT
Source organism: Variovorax sp. OK212 (assembly GCF_900112425.1). Taxonomy (GTDB): domain Bacteria; phylum Pseudomonadota; class Gammaproteobacteria; order Burkholderiales; family Burkholderiaceae_C; genus Variovorax. Next base: position 723,589 of record NZ_FOLP01000002.1, read on the forward strand.
CATGGCATTCAAGGATCTCCCTCTAGACGCCCGCCCGCGCGAAAAACTCATTGCCCGCGGCGCCTCCGCGCTGGCGGACGCCGAGCTGCTGGCCCTGCTGCTGCGCACCGGCGTGGCGGGCAAGAACGTGCTGCAGCTGGCGCAGCAACTGCTCGAACGCTTCGGCGGCCTGTCGGGCCTGCTGCACACCGGCCCCGACGACCTCAAGGCCGTCAAGGGCATGGGCGGCAGCGCCAAGCGCTCCGAACTCATCGCCGTGCTCGAGCTCGCGCGCCGCGCCATGGGCGAGAAGCTCAAGGCGCGCACGGTGTTCGACTCGCCCGACGCCGTCAAGCAATACCTGCAGATGCACATCGGCTCGCGCCCCTACGAGGTGTTCGCGGTGGTGTTCCTCGACGTGCAGCACCGCCTGATCGCCCTGGAAGAGATGTTCCGCGGCACGCTCACGCAGACCAGCGTCTACCCGCGCGAAGTGGTCACGCGCGCCATCCAGCACCAGGCCGCGGCCGTGGTGCTGTCGCACAACCACCCCAGCGGCAACACCGAGCCCTCGCGCGCCGACGAGGCGCTCACGCAGACGCTGCGCGCCGCGCTGGCGCTGGTGGACGTGCGCGTGATCGACCACGTGATCGTGGGCCCGGGGCGCAGTTTCTCGATGGCCGAGGGAGGGCTGCTCTGATGGCATCGCGTCCCCCTGCACGCCCCCCCGCACCGCCCCCTGCCCGTGCCTCCGCCCGCGCTCCTGCGCTGAAGAACCTCGCCGACCTCAAGCAGGTGCAGCGCGCGCTCGCCGAGACCCGCGAGCGCGAAGCCGCCGAGGCGCAAGCCAGGGCCGCGGCCGAGCGCCAGCGCGCCGCCGAGAAAGACCTCTTCGCCCGCGCCATCGGCGCCACCGAGCCGCTGCGCCGCAAGGTCAGCGTGCCGCTCGCGCCCGATCCGCCCGCGCCGATCCCGGTGCAGCACCAGCTCGACGAGCAGCGCGTGCTGCGCGAGTCGCTGTCCGACGAGTTCGACGTGACCACGCTGCTCGACGTGGACGACGCCATGAGCTTTCGCCGCCCCGGCATCGGCACCGACGTGACGGCGCGGCTGCGCAAGGGCGAATGGTCGATCCAGGCGCAGGTCGACCTGCACGGCCTGCGCAGCGACGAGGCGCGCGAGGCGCTGGGCGGTTTCATCCGCACCGCGCACAAGAAGGGCCTGCGCTGCGTGCGCGTGGTGCATGGCAAGGGCCTGGGCTCGCCGGGCAAGCAGCCCGTGCTCAAGACCAAGACGCAGCGCTGGCTGATCCAGAAGAACGAGGTGATCGCCTTCGTGCAGGCCAAGCCGGCCGAAGGCGGGGCCGGGGCGCTGGTGGTGCTGCTGGCGCCCGTGCGGCGCTGAGGCTTTTTTCTCCTTCCCCCGCTGGGGGAAGGCCGGGATGGGGGCTCGCGCCCTTGGCACGGCACCGCACCGAACAGGCCGCGACATATCGACCGCCGTCGTGCCCCCACCCCAACCCTCCCCCAGCGGGGGAGGGAGCAAGACGGGTCAGTGGCCCAGGTCCAGCTTGTAGACCGAACGCCCCTTGCCGCTGCCGTCGTCCGCCGTCAGCAGCGAGATGTTCGCCAGCCCCGCATCGGTGGCCGCGCCCAGTTGCCCCTGCCCCGACGTGAACACCACGTTGCCCGCCGTCGTCACCTGCGTGAAGCGCCAGCTGCGCGCCGCGCCGTTGGCCGTGCGGGTGATGGTCTTGTGGGTCTTGATGTAGTCGATCAGCACGTCGCGGTTGGCATCGGGCGACGCGTAGATCGTCGCGCGGCCGTCCAGCGCCGCAATGAAGCTCGCGCCGCTGGTCGCGCGGTAGTTGTTGGTCGCAATGACGAACTCCTTCGCCAGGTCGATCGGCGCGCCCATGTAGCTCAGGTTCCTGATGCGGCTGCCCACGGCCTGCGTCACGTCGATCTCGTACTGCACGTCGGGCGTGGTGAACATGTCGAAGTTGTAGCCGGGGAAGGTGCTGATCAGCTGCTGGTCGGCCGTGGCGGCCGGGTCGATCCTGTTGAAGCGCTTCGCCGCGGCCTCGAGCCAGGCCTTCACCTCGGCGCCCGTCACCTTCACCGCATACACCGTGTTCGGGTACAGGTACAGGTCGGCCGCGTTGAAGATCGCCAGGTTGCCCACGGCCACGTCGGTGTAGTCGCGCCCGCCCTCGTAGCCGGACTTGAACGGCGCGCTCACCGACAGCACCGGCAGGCTCGCGTACTGCGGCAGGTTGGCCTGGATGTAGGCCGTCACGTAGCCGGCCTGCGCCTGGTTCACGATCTGGATCGCGCCCGGGTCGCCCACGTCCGCGAAGTAGGTGTTCATGCGGAAGTCGGTGCTGCCGATCGGCGTCTTCACGTAGGTGATGGCGGCCTGGTGCTGCGTTTCGATCAGCGGCGCGACGCTCGGGTCGGCATCGACGTAGATCGCCTTGCCCGCGCCGTCCTTGCCGGTCTGCGTGGAGCGCGCATCGACGAAGGTCTTGCTCTTGTCCACGCTCCAGGCCTTGCCGTCGTACACCAGCTCGAGCTTGATGAGCCCCAGCGCCTTGCCCCACGAGCTGGCCATGACGGCAGGCACGCCGTTCACGGTGCCGGCCGCGTTGTCCACGCCGGCCTGCTTGTAGCCCGGGCTCGTGCCGCGGTCGGGGAACACGCCGTGCTGGTGGCCCATCATCAGCGCGTCGATGCCCGGCACCTTCGACAGGTAGAGGCCGGGGCTTTCCATGGTCGGCGAGTACGGCGAGGCGTCGAGCCCGCCGTGCTGCAGCGCGACCACGATGTCGGCGCCCTGCGCGCGCAGCTCGGGGATGTACCTGGTGGCCGATTCGACCGCGCCTTCGGTGCGCACCTTGCCTTCGAGAAAGCGCTTGTCCCAGCTCAGGATGCCGGGCGTGGTGAAGCCGATCACGCCGACCTTCACCGGCACCGTCACGGTCTTGCCGTCGGGCCCGGTGGCGCTGAACTGCTTGGTGACGATGGTGTACGGCGCCAGCAGCGGCTTGCCGCTCTTCACGCTCTGCACGTTGGCCAGCACCATCGGGAAGTTGGGGCCGGCGCATTTCTTCGTGCCGTCGACGCCGTCGACGTCGAGGCCGCCGCCGATCACCTGGTTGAGAAAGTCCAGCCCGTAGTTGAACTCGTGGTTGCCCAGCGTGCCGGCGTCGTAGCCGGTGGCGTTCATGGCCTTGTAGACCGACAGCGGCTGGGTGCACGGAATCCGGCTCACCAGTGCTTCGTAGTCGGCCAGCGCGGTGCCCTGGATGGTGTCGCCGTTGTCGAACAGCATCGTGTTCGCGAATTCCTTGCGCGCCGCGTTGATCAGCGTGGCGGTGCGCTCATAGCCGTACGACTTGTCCTCGGCGAGCTTGAAGTAGTCGTAGCTGCGCACGTTGAAGTGCAGGTCGGTGGTTTCCAGCAGCGCGACCGTGGTGCGCGTGCCGGCCGCCACCGGCGCCGGCGTGGTGGGCGGTGCCGGCGAGACCGGCGGCAACACCACGCTGCCACCGCCGCTGCCGCCACCGCAAGCGGTGAGCACGGCAACCAGCACGGCAGCGCAGGTGGTCATGGGGGCAACACGCCGCAGAGGCGAGAAATTAGAGAACGTCGAGGACGTTGAAAAAGTCGAAGGCACCGCAGCCGCTGCGTTCTTCATCGAGAGATCTCCCTGCAATTTCGAGGAAGACCAGTCTCTGAAAGCAGAGTGACAGACTGGTGAACCCAGCCTGACCTGCGGCAGCTTTACGACAGGTGATTCTTTAGTGGTATTGACGCATCCGCCACCGCCGCCGCATCGGGGTTGCGGCCTGCCTCGAGCAGCTTGCGGCTCATCATGTGATCGACCGGCGCGTTCACCGACTCCACGCACACGAGCTGTCCGTCGACGTAGTGGAACAGCGAGAACGCCTCGGGCTTGGGCCCCGCGCGGCGCACGCTGGCGAGGCCCGGCGTGCCCTCGGCCGGCATCAGGCCGGCCATCTGCAGCCGCATGCTGCCCTGGTCGGACCAGAACCACGCCACCGCGTCGTGGTCGCGCGCGGTGCCCGTCAGCGTGGCCACGGCCGTGCGGGCCTGGTCGTTGGCGTTCTGCACCGACTCGAGCCGCAGCGCGCGACCCGCGCGGCGGTCGGGGAAGCGCGTGCAGTCGCCCACCGCGAGCACGTCGGCCGCGCTGGTCTGCATCCGAGCGTCGACCACGATGCCGTCGGCGCACTCGATGCCGGCCGCTTGCGCGAGCGCGGTCTCGGGCACTGCGCCGATGCCCAGCAGCAGCAGGTCGACCGGTTGCTTCACGCCGTCGACCTGCACCGACACCAGCCGGTCGCCTTCCACCTCGAACGCGCCGGTCTGCGCGCCCAGCACGATGTCGATGCCGGCCGCGCGGTGCGTGGCGAGCACGTGCGCCGACAGCTCGGGCGACACGGCGCGGCCCAGCAGGCGCGGCGCGCTCTCGATCACCTGCACCGACTTGCCGAGCGCCTTGGCGGTGGCCGCCACTTCGAGCCCGATGAAGCCGCCGCCGAGCACCGTGACCTGTTCGGCCGCGGCCAGCCGCGTGCGCAGGCGGTGCGCCTCGTCGGCCGCACGAAGGCTGGCGACGTTCTCCAGGCCGGCCTTCAGCTCGGGCATCTGGCGTGCGCGCGTGCCGGTGGCCAGCACCAGCTGTTGCCACGGCAGCACCGCGCCGGAGCGCAGCGTGACGGTGTGCGCCGCGCGGTCGATGGCCACGGCGGCGTCGCCCAAGTGCAGCGTGATGGCCGCTTCGCGGTACCAGTCGGCGGCCTTGTGCGGCTGCGTGGTTTCCTCGGCGCTCTTCAGGAAGGCCTTGGACAGCGGCGGGCGGTGGTAGGGCTCGCAGGCCTCCTCGCAGACCAGGTGCACGCGCGCGCCCTGCCCGGCTTCAGCAAGGCCGGCGCAGAGCTGGGCCGCGGCGTGGCCGCCGCCGATGATGACGATGGAATTCATGATGAGAGAAGCGTCTTTCGAAATCGTTGTGGAGTCGGTCGGTCGATCACTCGCCGCGGTTGCGCATCCAGTCGGCGGTCTTGAAGAAGGAGTCGCGCAGGCGCGCGCGCAGGTCGTCCGGCACGCCGGTCTCGCCCATGGCCTGGTCCATGCAGGCCAGCCACTGGTCGCGTTCCTTGATGCCGATGCTGTGGCCGCCGATGCTCTGCGGCAGGTGGCGTTCGCGCAGCATCGGATGGCCGAAGCGGTCGGTGTAGTGCTGCGGGCCGCCGAGCCAGCCGCACAGGAACCATAACAGGCGCTGGCGCGCGTTGTCGAGGCTGCTGCCGTGCACGGCGCGCAGTTGCGCATAGGCCGGCTCGAGTTCCATCAGGTCGTAGAAGCGCGCGACCAGCGCCTCTACCCTGGGTTCGCCGCCGATCCAGTCGAACGGCGTGCCGGCGGGCGGCTTTTCTTGAATCTGCATGGCAGGAGTATCGATGCGGGTTGGCTCAGACCTGCACGAGGCCGGGAATGCCCACGTCGGGGTTCACGTCGGCCTCGTAGTTCACGCCCTCCACCGCGAAGCCGAACAGGCGCAGGAACTCGGTCTTGTAGCCGGCGAAATCGGTGAGCTCGTAGAGGTTGTCGTTGCTCACCTGCGGCCAGAGCTCCTGCACGCGCGACTGCACCGGCGCGGCCAGTTCCTTGTAGTCCGCGCGCAGGCGGCCTTCGCCGTCGATGTGCGGCGCGGCGCCGTAGAGGCTGTCGGCATAGAGCCCGTGCACCTGCTCGATGCAGCCTTCGTGCGTGCCCTGCGCCTTCATCACCTTGAACAGCAGCGACAGGTACAGCGGCATCATCGGAATCGCCGAGCTCGCCTGCGTGACCACCGCCTTCAGCACCGACACGCGCGCGTCGCCGCCCGTGGCCGCCAGCTGCGCGCGAATGCCCAGCACCTTGTGGTCGAGGTCCTTCTTCGCGGCGCCGATGGAGCCGTTCCAGTAGATGTCGTGCGTGATCTGCTCGCCCAGGTAGGTGAAGGCCGTGGTCTTCGCGCCGTCGGCCAGCACGCCGGCCTGCTGCAGCGCGTCGATCCACATCTGCCAGTCTTCACCGCCCATCACGGCCACGGTGTTGTCGATCTCTTCCTGCGTGGCGGCTTCGAGCACCGTCTCCTTCACGGTCTCGTTGTCGGTGTCGAGGCCGCGCAGGTTCACCGGCTTGCCGATGGGCTTGAGCACCGAGTTGAAGACCTGCCCCGTCTTCGGGTGCGTGCGGCGCGGCGCGGCCAGGCTGTAGACCACCAGGTCGACCTGGCCGAGGTCGGCGCGGATGGTGTCGATCACCTGCTGCTTCACCGCGTCGGAAAAGCCGTCGCCATTGATGCTCTTCGCATAGCGGCCGTCGGCGGCCGCGGCGCGGTGGAAGGCGGCGGTGTTGTACCAGCCGGGCGAGGCGGGCCGGGTCTCGCTGCCGGCGCGCTCGAAGAACACGCCCAGCGTGTCGGCGCCGCAGCCGAACGTGGCGGTGATGCGCGCGGCCAGGCCGTAGCCGGTCGATGCGCCGATCACCAGCACCTTCTTCGGGCCGCCGGCGATGGGCGCCTGCGCCTTCACATAGGCGATCTGCTGGTTGACGTTGGCTTCGCAGCCGGTGGGATGGGTCGTGACGCAGATGAAGCCGCGCACGCGGGGTTTGATGATCATGGGGGGTCTCGCTGGATGAGGCGCGCAACGGAAGCCGAAGCCGCGGGGGAACGGCCGGAGCGCGTTTTTGCGCCGCGAATTTAACTCAGGGCCCGATGCCCATCATCGGGGGGGCTCCCCGAAGTCACCGGCCACCCATCCATGGAAACCCATGCAAAGGCCATCGCCGCCGGGTGCCAACTCGATGGTGTCGGCCGTGTCGGCTGCATCGGCACGCTGGACTTCGGCACGCAGCACGTAGCGGATGTCGTCGCTGTCGGCCACGCCGTCCAGCAGCATCAGCACGCCGTAGATCGCGTCCAGCGCCGCCTGGCGCGCGGTCTCGCGGCACTCGGGCGTCGCGGACGCGGGAATGCGCGCGAAGGCGCGGTCGCGCGCGGCCTGCATCAGGTGATGGCCGAAGGTGTTGGCCGCGTCGATCCAGCGGCCATCGGGATCGGTGCGCCAGGATTCGGGCGGCGGAGGTGGGGTCATCGGTGTTCCATGAAGCTGTCGTCGCCTGTATCTTGACCGCGGCGCGGCCTCATAGCCACGCACACATGTCGATATATGAATTGACCATTTAATGATCTGAAGTTTTATTGATATGGTCTCGCCCTGCTTTCCATGAAGGAGAAGAACATGCGCCTGAACCTCATCGCCGCGGCCCTCGCCGCTTCCACCCTGCTGCTCGGCACGGCCGCCCACGCGGACCAGCTGGCCGACATCAAGAAGAAGGGCGAGCTGGTCGTCGGCGTGCTCGGCACCGACGAACCCGCGACCTTCGTCGATCCGAAGACGCGCCAGATCGTCGGCTACGAAGTGGACCTGGTGAACGCCATCGCCAAAAAGATCGGCGTGAAGCCGGTGCTCAAGCAGATCGCGGTGGCCGCGCGCATTCCCGAGCTGCAGCAGGGCCACGTGGACCTGGTGGCCGCGGGCCTCACGCACAACAAGGAGCGCGAGGCGCAGATCGACTTCTCGCTCACCACCTTCGTGACTGGCCAGAAGGCCATCGTGAAGAAGGACAGCGGCATCTCCGAGGTGCCGCAGCTCGCGGGCAAGAAGGTGCTGACGATTCGCGGCGGTACGCAGGAGCCCAACATCCGCAAGGCCGTGCCCAACGTCGAGGTCGTGACCTTCGACACGAGCCAGCAGGCCTTCCAGGCGCTGCAGCAGGGCAAGGGCGTGGGCTACGTGGACGACGAGGCCGCGCTGCTGCGCAGCTACGCCAAGCTGGGCCCGCAGAAGGCGCAGTACGTGGTGCTCAAGCAGAACCTGAGCACCGAGGCGCTGGCCATCGGCATCAAGAAGGGCGAGAGCGGCCTGAAGGCGGTGGTGGACGACACGCTGCGCGAACTCGAGAAGTCGGGCGAGGCGCAGAAGATCTTCGTGAAGTGGTACGGCCCGACGACGGCCTCGGGCTTCGAGACGCGCGACTTCAAGCTGGACAGCGACAAGATCGACTGAGCCTCCGGTTCTGACTTTCTCCTTCCCCCTCTGGGGGAAGGCCGGGATGGGGGCAAGCGGCCTCTGAACACGCCGCGGCGCTTCGACCGTCGCCGTGCCCCCCCCCCCACCCTCCCCCAGCGGGGGAGGGAGCAAGTTCACCCGCGGCAGTGATACTGTCGCCCCCCATGCCCCTGTTCGACTATTCCTTGCTGCTCACCGGCAAGTACCACGACATGCTGGTCGCGGGCCTGCTGCTGTCGCTGCAGCTGCTCGTGGCCGCGCTGGTGCTCGCGCTGCCCATCGCGCTGGTGGTGGCCATGCTGCGGCTGTCGCCCATCGCACCGCTGCGCTGGCTGGGTTTTGCGTACGTGGAATCCATCCGCAACATCCCGCTGCTCGCGCACATGCTGTTCTGGTACTTCGGTGCGCCGGAGCTGCTGCCCGAAGGCATCAAGCAGTGGCTCTACGCGGGGCACATCGAGGCCTACAGCGCCATCATCGCGCTGGCGCTGTACACGGCGGCCTTCATGGCCGAAGACATCCGCAGCGGCATCCGCGCGATTCCCGCGGTGCAGTTCGAGGCCGGCCGCGCCATGGGCTTCAGCTACCTGGCCACCATGCGCCGCGTGGTGCTGCCGCAGGCGCTGCGCGTGACGGTGCCGCCGCTCATCTCGCAGACGCTGAGCCTGTGGAAGAACACCTCGATCGCCACGGTGATCGGCGTGGCCGAGCTGATGTACCAGGCCGGCCAGGTCGAGAGCGCGACCTTCCGCAGCTTCGAGTCGTTCGCGTTCGCCAGCGCGGCGTACCTCACGGTGTCGCTCGCCATCACGGGAATGGCAACCTGGTACCACCACCGCTTTCCGGTGCGGACGATCTGAGGACGCCGGGCGATGCTGCAGATCATCAACGACTACTGGGTCTACTTCCTCATCGGGCAGTACCCCAACGGCCCGCTCGGCGGGCTGGTGCTCACGCTGCTGCTGGCTTCCTGCGGGCTGGTGCTGGCGCTGCCGCTGGGCATCGTGCTCGGGCTGGCGCGCGTGAGCCCGTGGCGCTGGCTGCGCTGGCCGGTCACGGGCTTCGTGTTCGTGGTGCGCGGGCTGCCGCTCCTGATGGTGATCTTCTGGGCCTACTTCTTCCTGCCCAGCGTCACGGGCGTGAAGACCGACCAGTTCACCACCATGCTGATCGCGCTGGTGATCTTCGACGCCGCCTACCTGGCCGAGATCGTGCGCGCCGGCATCCAGGGCCTGCCGCGCGGGCAGATGGAAACCGCGCGCGCACTGGGCCTGGGCTACGGCCGCGCCATGCGCCTGGTGGTGCTGCCGCAGGCGCTGCGCAGCATGCTGCCTTCGCTGGTGAACCAGTTCGTCTCGACCATCAAGGAAACCTCGCTGGGCTACATCATCGGGCTGGCCGAGGTGTCGTTCATCGCCACGCAGATCAACACGCAGGTGTTCACCAAGCCCGCGCAGATCTACCTGGTCCTGGGCGGCACGTATTTCATTCTCTGCTTCGGCCTGTCGCGCTTCGCCTACTGGCTCGAACGCCGGCTCGCGCGCCGGGGCCTCTCCACCGCCGCCACCGCAGCCTCCTCAGCCACCGCCAAGGTGTCCGCATGATCGAACTCGAAAAAGTCAACAAGTGGTACGGCAACTACCACGCGCTGGTCGACATCAGCGAGACCATCCACAAGGGCGAGGTCGTCGTGGTGTGCGGGCCCTCGGGCTCGGGCAAGTCGACGCTGATCCGCACCTTCAACCGGCTGGAGCCGATCCAGTCGGGCCGCATCGTGGTGGACGGCCAGGACATCCATGCGCGCGGCCTCGACGTGAACGCCTTCCGCTCGCGCATCGGCTTCGTGTTCCAGCAGTTCAACCTGTTCCCGCACCTCACGGTGCTGCAGAACTGCACGATGGCGCCGATGCAGCTGCGCGGCCTGTCGCGCAAGGAAGCCGACGAGCGTGCCATGGCGCTGCTGCAGCGCGTGGGCCTGGCCAGCAAGGCCGACGCGTGGCCGAGCGAACTCTCCGGCGGCCAGCAGCAGCGCGTGGCGATTGCGCGCGCGCTGGCCATGCAGCCGCCGCTGATGCTGTTCGACGAGCCCACCAGCGCGCTCGACCCCGAGATGGTCGGCGAGGTGCTGCTGGTGATGCGCGACCTCACGCGCGACGGCATGACCATGGTCTGCGTGACGCACGAGATGGGCTTTGCGCGCGAAGTGGCCGACCGCGTGCTCTTCATGGACGAGGGCAAGGTGCTGGAGCGCGCCACGCCCGACGACTTCTTCAACCGCCCGCAGCATCCGCGCGCGCAGCAGTTCCTGTCCGACATCCGATCGCCTTTCGCACGAGACGCATGACCGATTCATCCCTTCCCCTGATCGACGTGGCCCCGCTGGTGGCGGGCACGGCCGGACGCGACGCCGTGGCGGCGCAGATCGGCGCGGCCTGCCGCGCGCACGGCTTCTTCTATGTGACGGGCCACGGCGTGGACCCGGCGCTGGTACAGCGGCTCGAAGTCCTGAGCCACCGTTTCTTCGAACTGCCCGAGGACACCAAGATGCAGTGGCGCATGGCCCTGGGCGGGCGCGCATGGCGCGGCTACTTTCCGCTGGGCGGCGAGCTGACCTCGGGCCGGCCCGACTGGAAGGAAGGCCTCTACCTCGGCACCGAGCTGCCCGCCACGCACCCGCGGGTGCAGGCGAAGACGCCGGTGCACGGGCCGAACCTGTTCCCGGACGTGCCGGACTTCCGCGAGACCATCCTGGCGTACATGGGCGCGGTCACGCAGCTGGGCCACCGGCTGATGGAAGGCATTGCGCTGAGCCTGGGCCTGAGCGCGGACTACTTCGCGCAGCGCTACACGGCCGACCCGCTGATCCTGTTCCGACTGTTCAACTACCCGACCCAGGCCGTGCCCGAAGGGCTCGACGTGCAATGGGGCGTGGGCGAGCACACCGACTACGGGCTGCTGACCCTCCTGCACCAGGACCACATCGGCGGCCTCGCGGTGCACACGCCGGACGGCTGGATCGACGCGCCGCCGGTGGCGGGGTCGTTCGTCTGCAACATCGGCGACATGCTCGACCGCATGACCGGCGGCCTCTACAAGTCGACGCCGCACCGCGTGAAGCGCAACACTTCGGGGCACGACCGGCTGTCGTTTCCGCTGTTCTTCGATCCGAACTTCGAGGCGCGCGTGCAGCGCATCGAGGGGCTGGCGGGCGCCGAGGCGCGCGACGACAGCGCCGAGCGCTGGGACCGCGCCAACGTGCACGCCTTCAGCGGCCGTTACGGCGACTACCTGCTGGCGAAGGTGTCGAAGGTGTTTCCGCAGCTGCGCGACGAAGTGCTCTGAGCGGCGGGGTTAGGCAAAGGCAAAGGCGTCGGCGAAGGGGAAGGCTCGTCGAGAAAGGCGTCTTCCCAGCGCTCGATGTGCGCATCGGGGTCGGAGATGGGCACGAGCTTGTCACTGCGGCAATAGAAGGTCCAGCCCTCGAACAGCACGTCGTAGTACGTGCCGCTCAGGTAGCGCTCGCTCGGCGCTTCGTAGGGCGCGGAGACCACCTCGACGATCCGCCCCACCGCACGCGCCGTGAAGGGCGACGCCTGGCAGCTGTCGACCACATGGCAGAGCGTGCCGATCTTGATCACACGAGCTTCTACACCGCTGCAGCCGTGGGAAACCAGCGCGGCAGGTGCGGCACCGCCTCGTGCAGCGACCCGAGCACATGGAACGCACGTTCGACGATCGACGCGGGCGGGTGCTTCAGGTCGGGCACCACCACCACCCGCATGCCCGCGGCCAGCGCGGCCTTGGCGCCGTTCTCGCTGTCTTCGAAGGCGATGCAGTCCGCCGGGTCCACGCCCAGCCGCTCGGCCGCGAGCAGGTAGAGCGCCGGGTCGGGCTTGGCGCGCGCCACCTCGTCGCCGCCGGCAAAGGCCGAGAAATGGTGCAGCAGGTCGAGGCTGCCGAGGCAGGCCTTGATCTGCCTGCTGGTCGACGACGAGGCCACGGCGCAACGCGTGCCGCGCGCGCGCAACGCCGCCAGGAACTCGGCCGCGCCGGGCTTGATGGGAAAAAGCGGCATGCCGTCGGCGCGCTCGAGCTGCAGCTGCCTGCGCACGTGGCCCACGGCATGGTCGTAGGCCTCGGCCCCGCCCAGCAGCGAGGCCAGGATGAGCTGCGACTCCACGGTGGCCAGCCCGACCACCTGCATGTACTGGCTGTGCGAAAGCTCGATGTCGAGCGTGCGGCGGCTTCGATCCAGGCGGCCATGATGGGCCGTTCCGAGTCGATCAGCAGCCCGTCCATGTCGAAGATGGCGGCGGCAAACATCCGAGCATCCTAATGAAAAAGGGGCCGACAGGCCCCTTTTGAAAGAAACGGCAGCAGTTGTTGCCGGTTGTCAGTCGCGCACCAGCGCGCGGTTCAGGCCCAGCGCGGCCAGCGTGGCCACGGCGCCCGACAGCAGGTAGACGCTCACATAGGCCAGGCCGAAGTGGGCCGACAGGCCGAGGGCGACCAGCGGCGCGAACGCCGCGCCGATCAGCCAGGCCAGGTCGGCCGTCAGCGCCGCACCGACGTAGCGGTACTTGGGCGCGAAGTTCGAGGTCACGGCGCCGGCCGCCTGGCCGTACGACAGGCCCAGGATCACGAAGCCGACCAGAATGAAGATGTCCTGGCCGGCCCGCCCGCCGTCGAGCAGCGTGGGGGCGAAGCCGCTGAAAGCGGCGATCACGGCGGCCAGGCCGCCCAGCGTGAAGCGGCGGCCGATGCGGTCGGCCAGCAGGCCCGAGGCCACGATGCCGGCGGCGCCGAGCACCGCACCGATCATCTGCACCACCAGGAATTCGGTCACCGACTGGTCGGAGTACAGCGTGATCCACGACAGCGGGAACACGGTGATCAGGTGGAACAGCGCATAGCTGGCCAGCGCGGCGAACGCGCCGATCAGGATGTTGGCGCCCTGCGAGCTGACCAGTTCGCCCACGCTGGTGGGTTCCAGTTCACGCTCTTCGAGCAGGCGCGAGTAGTCGTCGGTGGCCACCAGGCGCAGGCGGGCGAACAGCGCCACCACGTTGATGGCAAAGGCCACGTAGAAGCTGTAGCGCCAGCCCCAGTCGAGGAAGTCCTCGCGCGGCAGGCTCGAGTACAGGAAGGCGAACAGTGCGCTGGCAATGAAGAAGCCGATGGGCGCGCCCAGCTGGCCCAGCATGGCGTACCAGCCGCGGCGGTTGGCCGGTGCGTTCAGCGCCAGCAGCGACGGCAGGCCGTCCCACGAACCGCCCAGCGCCAGGCCCTGGCCGAAGCGGAACACCGACAGCAGCACGATGGCCGTGAAGCCCAGGCTAGCGTAGCCCGGCAGGAAGGCGATGCCGGCGGTGGAGGTGCCAAGCACGAACAGGGCCAGGGTCAGCTTGGCTTCCCGGCCGAATCGTCGCTGGATCGCCATCGAGATGACAGTTCCGAACGGACGCGCAATGAAGGCGAACGAGAAGATCAGGAACGAATAGAGCACGCCTTCGAGGTGTTGCTCGAAGGGGAAGAAGACCGCCGGGAACACCAGCACCGAGGCGATGCCGTAGACGAAGAAGTCGAAATACTCGGAGGCGCGGCCGATGATCACGCCGACCGCGATTTCGCCCGGGGCGATGTGCGAGTGGTCGTCACCTTGCCGGGCGTCGCGTTCGGGCGAGCTGGGCAGCGGATGGGCGCCTTGCGGACTGATGCTGGACGTCGTCATTGCTTGCTGTAATTCGAGTGTCACGCCGGGGCGCGACACATAAGGATCATGGAGAGCGCATAGCGTCGCACTGAAACACGTTTACCGCCATAGGACAAAACGTCCAATAGGCAAAACCCGTCTCACAGCGTAGATTGTGGGGTCATTTTGCGCCGACCTCGCACCTCTTTTCCCCACGGCATGCACATCCTAAAGAACCTTCGCCGATCACTCCTGCTGCTTCCAGTCGTCCTCCTGGCCGGTTGCAACACGGTGTTGATGAACCCATCCGGCGACATCGCCCATCAGCAGGGACGCCTCATCGTCGTCTCCACCGTGCTGATGCTGATCATCATCATCCCGGTGGTCGCCCTGACCGTCCTGTTCGCGTGGCGCTACCGCCAGTCGAACAAGGAAGCCGTCTACAGCCCCGACTGGGACCACTCGACCCAGCTCGAGCTGGCGATCTGGGCGGCCCCGCTGCTCATCATCATCGCCCTGGGCGCCATCACCTGGATCAGCACCCACACGCTGGACCCCTACCAGCCGCTGCGCCGCATCGACGCCCAGCGCGCGATCCCCGCGGACACCAAGCCGCTGGTGGTCGAAGTGGTGGCGCTCGACTGGAAGTGGCTCTTCATCTACCCCGAGCAGGGCGTTGCCACGGTGAACGAGCTGGCCGCCCCGGTGGACCGCCCGATCCTGTTCAAGATCACGGCCTCCTCGGTGATGAACTCGTTCTTCATTCCCGCGCTGGCCGGCCAGATCTACGCGATGCCGGGCATGGAGACCAAGCTGAACGCGGTGATCAACAAGCCGGGCGAGTTCGAAGGCTTCTCCGCCAACTACAGCGGCGCCGGCTTCTCGGGCATGCGCTTCAAGTTCCACGGCCTGAACCAGGGCGACTTCGACCAATGGGTCGCCAAGGTCAAGACCGGCAAGGAAGGCGAGCTGAACCGCGCGCTCTACCAGAAGCTGGAAGTGCCCAGCGAACGTGAACCGGTGCGCCACTACGCCACCGTCGCACCCGACCTGTACGACGCCATCCTGAACCGCTGCGTCGACAGCAGCAAGATGTGCATGAAGCAGATGATGGCCATCGATGCCGAAGGCGGACTGGGCAAGCCCGGCGCATTCAACGTCGCCACCATGCAATCCTGGCAGCCCGACAACATCAATTCGCCCAAGCGCAAGTACGTCACGGCGATGTGCACCACCGAAGAATAACGATGCTCGAACACCTCGACCTCACGAAGCTGGTCTTCGGCCGCCTCTCCTGGGAGGCGATTCCCTTCCATGAGCCCATCCTGCTTGCCACCTTCGGCGGCGTGGTGCTGGGCGGCATCGCCGTCCTCATCGCCCTGACCTACTTCAAGCTCTGGGGCCCCCTGTGGCGTGACTGGATCACCAGCATCGACCACAAGAAGATCGGCATCATGTACATCATCCTGGGCCTGGTGATGCTGCTGCGCGGCTTTGCCGACGCGCTGATGATGCGCGCCCAGCAGGCGATGGCCTTCGGCGACAACGCCGGCTTCCTGCCGCCGCACCACTACGACCAGGTCTTCACCGCCCACGGCGTGATCATGATCTTCTTCGTGGCCATGCCGCTGGTCACGGGCCTCATGAACTTCGTGGTGCCGCTGCAGATCGGCGCGCGCGACGTGGCCTTCCCGTTCCTGAACAACTTCAGCTTCTGGATGACCACCTTCGGCGCCGGCCTCGTGATGGCCTCGCTGTTCGTGGGCGAGTTCGCCAAGACCGGCTGGCTCGCGTACCCGCCGCTGTCGGGCATCATCTTCAGCCCCGACGTGGGGGTCGACTACTACATATGGTCGTTGCAGATAGCGGGGGTAGGCACCCTGCTCTCCGGCGTGAACCTGCTGGCCACCATCGTGAAGATGCGCGCGCCCGGCATGACCATGATGAAGATGCCCGTCTTCACGTGGACCGCCCTGTGCACCAACGTGCTGATCGTCGCAGCCTTCCCGGTCCTGACCGCCGTGCTGGCCCTGCTGTCGCTCGACCGCTACGTCGGCACCAACTTCTTCACGAACGACATGGGCGGCAACGCCATGATGTACGTGAACCTGATCTGGATCTGGGGCCACCCCGAGGTGTACATCCTGATCCTGCCGGCCTTCGGCATCTTCTCGGAAGTGGTCTCGACCTTCTCCGGCAAGCGCCTGTTCGGCTACGCCTCGATGGTGTACGCCACGGTCGTGATCACGATCCTGTCGTACCTCGTGTGGCTGCACCACTTCTTCACCATGGGCTCCGGCGCCAGCGTGAACTCGTTCTTCGGCATCACGACCATGATCATCTCGATCCCCACGGGGGCGAAGATCTTCAACTGGCTCTTCACCATGTACCGCGGCCGGATCCGTTTCGAGCTGCCCATGATGTGGACCATCGGCTTCATGATCACCTTCGTGTTCGGCGGCATGACCGGCGTGCTGCTGGCGGTGCCCCCGGCCGACTTCGTGCTGCACAACAGCCTGTTCCTGATCGCCCACTTCCACAACGTGATCATCGGCGGCGTGCTGTTCGGCATGCTGGCCGGCATCACCTACTGGTTCCCGAAGGCCTTCGGCTACAAGCTCGACCCGTTCTGGGGCAAGTGCTCGTTCTGGTTCTGGATCGTCGGTTTCTGGACCGCCTTCATGCCGCTGTACGTGCTCGGCCTGATGGGCGTCACGCGCCGCATGAGCCACTTCCAGGACATGTCGCTGCAGATCTGGTTCCAGGTTGCCGCCTTCGGCGCCGTGCTGATCGCGCTGGGCATCGGCTGCTTCATCATCCAGCTGGTGGTGAGCTACATCCGCCGCGACTCGCTGCGCGACACCACGGGCGACCCGTGGGACGGCCGCACGCTGGAATGGTCGACCTCGTCGCCGCCGCCGGCCTACAACTTCGCGTTCACCCCGCGCATCCATGACAACGACGCCTGGTCGGACATGAAGGCCCGCGGCTACCAGCGCGCGCTGGACGGCTTCAGCCCGATCCACATGCCCAAGAACACGGCCGCCGGTTTCATCATCGCGGCGCTGAGCGCGGTGCTCGGCTTCGCCATGATCTGGCAGATGTGGCTGCTGGCCGGCGTGAGCTTCGTTGCCATGCTCGTCGCCATCATCGTCCACACCTTCAACTACAAGCGCGACTACCACATCCCCACGGATGAAGTCGTTCGCACCGAAGACGCGCGCACGCGCCTCCTGGCTGCCCATGTCTAACAGTACCGCCCTCCCCTCCCACACGAACACCGTGGGCAACGCCTCGAGCGTGCCCACCTTCGAGCTGTTCAACGTCCGCAACGAAGACCACCATCCGGAGAACGGGACCCTGCTGGGGTTCTGGCTCTACCTGATGAGCGACTGCCTGATCTTCGCGTGCCTGTTCGCGGTGTACGGCGTGCTGGGCCGCAGCTACGCGGCCGGTCCCTCGGGCGCCGACCTGTTCGACCTGCCGCTGGTGGCGATGAACACCTCGCTGCTGCTGCTGTCGTCCATCACGTATGGCTTCGCCATGCTCGAGATGCAGCGCAGGCGCATGCGCGGCGTGCTGGTCTGGCTGGCCATCACCGGCCTGCTGGGCGCGGGCTTCATCGGCCTGGAGCTGTATGAGTTCGCGCACCTGATCCACGAAGGCGCCGGCCCGCAACGCAGCGCGTTCCTGTCGTCGTTCTTCGCGCTGGTGGGCACCCACGGCCTGCACGTGACCTTCGGCATCGTCTGGCTCATCGTGCTGATGGTCCAGCTGCCCAAGCACGGCTTCACCGCTGCCAACCGCCGCCGCCTGATGTGCCTGTCGATGTTCTGGCACTTTCTGGACGTGGTCTGGATCGGCGTCTTCACCTTCGTGTACCTGATGGGATCGCTGCAATGAGCGCGCATATCGACACCGCCGGCCACGGCGCACACGGCCATGACGACCACGGCCACGACGACGGCCCCGTGAGCCACAGCACCTTCAAGGGCTACATGACCGGCTTCGTGCTGGCCGTGATCCTCACCGCCATTCCGTTCTGGCTGGTGATGGCCAAGGTGTTCGACAAGCCGAACACCACCGCCCTGGTGATCCTGGCCTTCGCCGTGGTGCAGATCGTGGTGCACATGGTGTACTTCCTGCACATGGACGCCAAGTCCGAAGGCGGCTGGAACCTGCTGGCGCTGATCTTCACCATCGTCGTCGTGGTCATCACGCTGGCCGGCTCGCTGTGGGTCATGTATCACATGAACACCAACATGATGCCGTCCATGCACGACATGAAGAACATGCCCTGATGGCGGCAGCAGTCCGCCAGCGTTCAGCCGCCGCGCGGGTGGCGCTGGCGGTCTGCGCCGTCCTCGCCTTTGCCGGCTTCGCCGCGCTGGGCACCTGGCAGGTCGAGCGCCGCGCCTGGAAGCTCGATCTCATCGCCCGCGTCGAACAACGCGTGCACGCCCCGGCCTCCGCGCCGCCCGGGCGAACCGAATGGCCCACCGTCAACGCGGCCAACGACGAATACCGGCATGTCCGCCTTGCCGGCACTTTCCTCCACGACAAGGAAGCCCTGGTCCAGGCCAGCACCCGTCTCGGTGCCGGCTTCTGGGTGCTGACCCCGCTGCGCACCGCCGACGGCAGCGTGGTGATGGTCAACCGCGGCTTCGTGCCGCCCGAGGCGCGCGAGCGCTCCGCGCGCACCGCCGCCGAGCCCCAGGGCGAAGTTGCCGTCGCCGGCCTGTTGCGCCTGAGCGAACCCAAGGGCGGCTTCCTGCGCAAGAACGACCCTGCCGCCGACCGCTGGTTCTCGCGCGACGTGCAGGCCATTGCGCAGGCGCGCGGGCTCACGGATGTCGCGCCCTACTTCGTGGACGCGGAAGCGAGCCCGGCGGCTTCTCCGGCCGCGAATGCAGCCGCCGCATCCAGCGCATCCGACACCCCCGCCTGGCCCGCCGGCGGCCTGACGGTCATCGCCTTCCCCAACAGCCACCTGGTCTACGCCCTCACGTGGTACGGCCTGGCGCTCATGGTGCTCATTGCCGCCTGGTTCGTGCGGCGCGGCGAAAATGCGGCGCATGCCGACACCCGCCGCACCGAAGATGCCCGCCGCCACTGAGGCGGTCGCGGGGGAGCTGCACGCCCCCCGCGCCGGGGTCGCCAGCCTGGACAACGCCACCGGTCACCAGAACATGCAGCAGCTGATCCAGCTGCGCTGGTTCGCGGTGGTCGGGCAGGTGGCCACCATCCTGGTGGTGCACTACGGCTTCGACATCCGGCTGCCGCTGGACCACATGCTGCAGGTGCTGACCTGCCTGGCGCTGTTCAACATGGTGAGCCTGCTGCGCTCGCGCAACCACCGGCGCGTGACCAACGGCGAACTGTTCCTCGCGCTGCTGGTCGACGTGGCCACGCTCACGGCCCAGCTCTACCTGAGCGGCGGCGCGACCAACCCCTTCGTGTTCCTGTTCCTGCTGCAGGTGACG
Organism: Variovorax sp. OK212; assembly: GCF_900112425.1. Taxonomy (GTDB): domain Bacteria; phylum Pseudomonadota; class Gammaproteobacteria; order Burkholderiales; family Burkholderiaceae_C; genus Variovorax. The sequence goes on from NZ_FOLP01000002.1 coordinate 742,892, forward strand.
CTGGGCGCGGTGCTGCTCAAGCCCTGGTCGACCTGGACCATCGTGGTCATCACCAGCATCTGCTTTGCCGGACTGGCGCTGTTCTCGCGCCCGCTCGCGCTGCCGCTGGACCACCAGCGCGGCCTGTCGAGCCCCTACGTGCAGGGCATGCTGGTGTGCTTCGCGCTGAACGCCGCGCTGCTGGTGATCTTCATCACCCGCATCAGCCGCAACCTGCGCGCGCGCGACGCCCGCCTGGCCGACCTGCGCCAGCGCGCCTCCGAGGAAGAACACATCGTTCGCATGGGCCTGCTGGCCTCCGGCGCCGCGCACGAACTGGGCACGCCGCTGGCCACGCTGGCGGTGATCCTGGGCGACTGGCGCCGGCTGCCGCACTTCAACTCCGACCCCGAGCTGCTGACCGAGGTGGCCGAGATGGAGCTGCAGATCCAGCGCTGCAAGAGCATCGTGAGCGGCATCCTGCTGTCGGCCGGCGAGGCGCGCGGCGAGTCGTCCGAGGAGACCACCGTCAGCACCTTCCTGGACGACCTGATCGTGGAATGGCGCACCACCCGCCCGGTGGAAGACTTCGAGTATGACAACCGCTTTGGCCGGGACCTGCCCATGGTCTCCGACTCGGCGCTCAAGCAGATGATCTGCAACGTGCTCGACAATGCGCTGGAGGCGTCGCCGCACTGGCTGCGCCTGGAGGCGGCGCACGACGCCGACGCGCTGACGATCACCGTCACCGACGCGGGCCCCGGCTTCCTGCCGGGCATCCTGAAGGAGTTCGGCAAACCCTACCAGTCGAGCAAGGGCCGCCCCGGCGGCGGCCTGGGGCTGTTCCTGGTCGTGAACGTGGCGCGCACGGTGGGCGGCCGCGTGGCGGCGGGCAACCGGCCCGAGGGCGGCGCGGTCGTGAAGATCACGCTGCCGCTGGCGGCCATCGTGCTGGAAGAGGACGAAGCCGACGAGGACCTCGAAGAGGACTTGAAGGACGGCCTGAAGGACGGCCTGAAGGACGGCATGAACGAAGAATTCGAAGGGGAGCGCAAGCTCCCCGGCAGCGAGACCATCGAAACGGAAGCCCATGAGCGAAACCGGAGCTGAACGCCAGTTGCTGATCGTCGAGGACGACGACGCCTTCGCGCGCACGCTCGGGCGCTCGTTCGAGCGCCGCGGCTATGCCGTGGCGCAGGCGGGCAACCTCGCCGAGGTCGAGGCGCTGCTGGCCTCCCTGTCGCCGGGCTTCGCCGTGGTCGACCTGAAACTCAACGGCGAGGCCTCGGGCCTGGCCTGCGTGCAGATGCTGCACCGGCACAACCCCAAGATGCTGATCGTGGTGCTCACGGGCTTCGCCAGCATCGCCACCGCGGTGGAAGCCATCAAGCTGGGCGCCTGCCACTACCTGGCCAAGCCGTCGAACACCGACGACATCGAGGCCGCCTTCGGCCGCGCCACCGGCACCACCGAGGTGGAGCTGACCAACCGCTCCACGTCGATCAAGACGCTCGAATGGGAGCGCATCCACGAGACGCTGGCCGAGACCGGCTTCAACATCTCGGAGACCGCGCGCAGGCTCGGCATGCACCGGCGCACGCTGGCACGCAAGCTGGGCAAGCAGCAGGTCAAGTAAGCTGGGCGGGCACGGTGCGCTTCTTGCAAGCCCGCCATGGCATCCACCGCATTCACCGCACTTGCATGAGGTACCGATGACCGCTCGTTCGCAGACGCAAGCTTCGCCCCGCACCTCCGTCCTGGCCGCGCGCGACCAGACGGCGATGGAAGAACTCTTCAACGCCTTGAGCCACGGCCTGGGCCTGGCGCTGGCCATTGCCGCGCTGCCCATCCTGGTCTACAGCGCGGTGCACAAGGGCCAGGCCGCGGGCGTGGTCGGTGCGTGCCTGTTCGCGGGCACGGCCATCGTGCTGTACCTGATCTCCACGCTGTACCACGCGCTGCCCATGGGCCGCGCCAAGGCCTGGTTCAACCGGCTGGACCACGCGGCCATCTACCTGTTCATCGCGGGCAGCTACATGCCCTTCTTGTTCGGCGTGCTGCGCGGGCCGCTGGGGTGGACGCTGTTCGGCGCCATCTGCGCGGCGGCCGCGCTGGGCGTGAGCGCCAAGCTGTTCAACAGGCTGCAGCATCCGCTGTGGTCCACCGGCCTTTACGTGGCGATGGGCTGGATGGCGCTGATGGCCGCCGTGCCGCTGTACGAGCGCATGTCGGCGGCGGGCCTGGGCTGGCTGGTGGCCGGCGGGCTGTTCTACACGGCCGGCGCGGTGGTGTTCCTGTTCGACAACAAGGTGCGCTACGCCCATTCGGTGTGGCACCTGTTCGTGCTGGCGGGCAGCACCTGCCACTTCTTCGCGGTGCTCTGGCACTCGCACGGCTGAGTTCGCACGGCTGAATTCGCACAGCCGGGCGACCTCTTCAATAGTGCGGCGGCAACTCGTCGCGCGGGTTGCTTCCCGAGCCGTCCTGCATCGCGTTCTGGCTCTGCTCTCTCAGCTGCGTGACCTGCACGATCAGCCGGTCGATCTGCTGCTGCTGGCGGTAGATCGTCATGTTGAGCTGGTCCAGCAGGTCTTCGGCATAGCTCGACTTGATCTCGAGTTCGGTCACGCGTTCGGCCAGGGCGTCGGGTTGGTTTTCCATGGCGCTATTGGACAGGAAGACCGACCCGCTTTTTGTGACGCCTTGCCCGGCTCGCTCAGCGCCGCACCTTCGCCTCGAGCAGGTCGCCCATGCCGATGCGCTTCGCGAACGCGATGCGCACGCGCTCCGACACCTCGAACACCTCGGCGGCGCCGTCGCCCACGAAATCGATCAGCGAGCGCATCGGCCGCGTGCCCGTGGGCAGGCCCACGATGCGCACGATCTCGTCGGCCACGGCCTGCGGGTCGGCGTTGTCGGGCGTGAGTGCCGACAGGCGATCGCCGATCTGGTCCATCACGCCGTCGTAGCGGGCGTAGGCGGCGGCGGTGGCCGCGTCGGCCGGCTTGCCCGCGCTCGGAAAATGGTCGGTGCCCCGGGTGAAGGCGCCCGGCACGACGATGGACGTCTCGATGCCGAAGCGCGCGATCTCGTAGGCCAGCGTCACCGCCAGCGAATCCATCGCGGCCTTGGCCGCGCCGTACGGCCCCATGAACGGCGGAAAGCCGCCCTTGGTGGTGGTGCTGCCGATCCACAGCATCAGCCCCGACTCCTGCTTGCGCAGGTAGGGCAGCACCGCGCGGTTCACGCGCTGCGCGCCGAGCACGTTGGTGTCGAACACCTTGGCGATTTCGTCGGGGGTGAACGCCTCGGTGGGGCCGACCACCAGGTGGCCGGCGTTCTGCATCACCACGTCGAGGTGGCCCTGCTCGCGCACGACGGTCGCGGCGGCGGCGTCGGCCGATGCCTGCGAGAGCACGTCGAGTTCGAGCGGGTGCAGCTGGATGTTCCTCGCCGCGGCGAGCGCGCGCAGTTCGGCGGCACGGCCCGCGTTGCGGCCCGCGATGTCGCGCATCGACGCGTAGACGACGTGGCCCGCCTCCGCCAGCGATTGCGCGCTGAGCTTGCCGATGCCGGTGCCCGCGCCGGTGACGAGGATGATCTGCTTTGGCATGTGTGTTCTCCGTGTGTCGGGTTGCGCCGGCGCGGCCTCAGGCGATGCCGCCGTTGGCGCGCAGGACCTGGCCGTTGATCCAGCCCGCGTCGGGGCCCGCAAGGAACGACACCACCGAGGCGATGTCCCCGGGCTGGCCCAGGCGCTGCAGCGGCGGCATCCTGGCGAAGGTCTGGATCTGCTCCTCGGTCTTGCCGTCCAGGAACAGCGAGGTGGCGATCGGGCCCGGCGCCACGGCGTTCACCGTGATGTCGCGGCCGCGCAGCTCCTTGGCGAACACGTGCGTGAAAGCCTCGACCGCCGCCTTGGTGGCGTTGTAGATCGCATAGCCCGGCATGTTCAGCGCCAGCGTGGTGCTCGAGAAGTTGACGATGCGCCCGCCGTCGTTCAGGCGCGTGGCGGCTTCGCGCAGCGTGTTGAAGGTGCCGCGCACGTTGACGTCGAAGCTCTGGTCGTACAGCGCGTCGGTGTGCGCGGCCAGCGGCGCCACCTTGAGCACGCCGGCGTTGTTGACGAGCACGTCGGCCTTGCCGAGCTGCGCCTCGACCGTGTCGAACAGGGCGCGCACCTCGTCGGCCTTCGACACATCGGCCTTCACCGCGATGGCCCTGGCGCCGGCGGCCTGCAGCTCGGCGACCAACGCCTCGGCCTGCGCCGGGCTGGCGGCGTAGTTGACGGCAACGGCGAAACCGTCCCTGGCGAGGCGCTGCGCGACGGCGGCGCCGATGCCGCGCGACGCGCCAGTGACGATGGCGACCTGGGAGTTCGTGGGCTTGTTCATGGCTGTGTTTCCTTTGCAGTGGTGAGTGGGTGGAACGAATGATCGATCGTTCCGCTGCAAAGATAATCAGCCGCATATCGCCATTACCATTCCATTTACTTCAACAATAAATTCAGGCATCGCCCATGGACCGCTTCCAGGAAATGCAGGCCTTCGTGCGCATCGCCGAGCGCCAGAGCTTCACGCAGGCGTCGGAAGACCTGCAGATTCCGCGCGCCACCGTCACCAACCTGATCAAGCGCGTCGAGCAACGCATCGGCACACGCCTGCTCGAGCGCACCACGCGCACCGTGCGCCTCACGCAGGACGGCGAGGCCTACTACCGCCGCTGCGTGCGGCTGCTGGCCGACGTCGAGGAAGCCGAAGGCCTGTTTCGCGACGAGGCGCCCAAGGGCCTGCTGCGCGTGAACCTGCAGGGCACGCTGGCGCGGAACTTCGTGGTGCCCGCGCTGCCCGCCTTTCTGGCGCGCTACCCCGAGCTGGAACTGCACATCGGCGAGGACGACCGGCTGGTGGACCTGGTGCGCGAAGGCGTCGACTGCGTGCTGCGCGCGGGCAACCTGCAGGACTCGTCGATGGTCGCGCGGCGCGTGGCGCTGCTGGCGCAGGTGACGGTCGCGAGCCCGGCCTACCTGGCGGCGCACGGCGAGCCCCGGAGCGTGGAGGCGCTGGCCGCGCACCGCGCCGTCAACTACATCTCGAGCGCCACGGGCAAGGCGGTGCCGCTCGAATTCACGGTGGAGGGCCGCGTGACGACGGTGCAACTGGGCGGCATCGTGTCGGTCACCGGCGCCGACCTGTACACCGGCGCGGCCGTCGCGGGCCTCGGGCTGGTGCAGGTGCCGCGCTACCGCGTGGCCGGCGAACTGGCCGACGGCCGGCTGCAGGTGCTGCTGCCCGGGTTCGCGCCGCCGCCGATGCCGGTGTCGGTGCTGTATTCGCAGAACCGCCAGCTGTCGTCGCGCGTGCGTGTGTTCACGCAGTGGCTGCGCGACATCTTCGAGCCGGCCGGAGCCTGAGCCCTTTCAGCGGGCGGGCGACTCCAGCGCCACGGCGGCTTCTTCAGGTTCCGGTTCATGCGCCGGCGCCTCGCCGCGCAGGAACACGAACACCACCAGCGCCGTCAGCACGGTCACGCCGGCCAGCACGCACAGCAGCGTGCCGAAGGCCGCGCCGTAGGCCTGCAGCAGCGCCGCGCGGTCCACGCCGGGCAGCAGGGCCAGCGCCTGCGACAGGTCGCCGGTGGTCACGCGCTGCGCGGCCTGCGATGCCGATGCCGAAGGCCCCAGCCGCGCCGCAACCAGCGCCGTCAGGCCCGCGCCCACCAGCGCCAGCGCGATCCCCTCGCCCGCCACGCGCACGGTGTTGAAGATGCCCGAGGCCATGCCCGCGCGCTCGCGCGGCACCACGCTCACGGCAAGCCCGTCCATCAGGCCCCAGGGCAGGCCGATGCCCGCGCCGATCAGCAGCAGCGCGCCCGCCAGCTCGTGCAGCGGCGCGCCCGGCGCGCAGCGGCCGAGCCAGCACAGGCCGGCCGCGCACACCAGCAGCCCCGCCGCGGAAATCACGCCCGCCGAGAAGCGGTGCGCCAGCGAGGCCGCCAGCGTGGGCACGATGAGGATCGGCCCCGACAGCGCGAACATGAAGCTGCCCGCCTCCAGCGCGCTGCGCCCTTCCAGCCCGATGAAGCGGATCGGCAGCAGCACCAGCAGCACGACGAAGCCATAGGCCGGCGCGGCGGCCAGCAGTTGCACGCCGACGAAGCGCGGAATGCGCAACAGCGACAGGTCGAGCATCGGGTGCGCCACGCGCCGCTCGATGGCAATGAAGGCCGCGCCCATCAGCACCGCACCCGCGAGCGCGCCTACGACCCACGGGCTGCCCCAGCCGCTGTCGGGCGCCTGCAGCACACCGAGCGTCAGCAGGCTCAGCGCGGCGGTGAAGCTGACGGTGCCCGGCAGGTCGAGCCCCATCGCCTGCGGGTTGCGCGACTCGCGCATGACGGGCGCGGCGATGCACAGCGCCGCGAGGCTCACCGCGCCGGGGCTCAGCATCACGGCCTGCCAACCGAAGGTCTCGGCCAGCCAGCCCGAAAGAATGGCGCCGCACGACAGCCCCACGCCGAACGAGGTGCCGATCAGGCTGAACGCCCGCGTGCGCGCCGTGCCGTCGAACACCTGCGCCAGCGCCGCCGTGCCCGCCGCGAAGGCCGCGGCCGAGCCCAGCCCCTGCAGCGCGCGCGCCAGGTCGAAGGCCACGATGCCGGGCGCCAGCGTCAGCAGCGCGCTGCTCAGCGCCACCACCGCAAGGCCCTGCAGGAACACGCGCTTGCGCCCGTAGGCATCGGCCAGCGCGCCGGCGGCCATCAGCGTGGCGCCGAAGCTCAGCATGAAGGCGTTGGTCACCCAGTTGAGCTGCACCGGGCTGCCGCCCAGCGCGCCGTGGATGGCGGGCAGCACCACCGCCGGGCCGGTGAAGCTCAACGGCATGCCCAGCGCGGCCAGGCAGACGGCGGCGAGCAGCCAGTTCTTGGAAGAAGTCGAGGACATCGGGGGTTTCGCACAAAGGAAGAAGCGGGAGCACGAAGATAAAAAGGATTCAATGAAAGAAGAATGGCACCATTGATCCTCAGACCCCCAACCCAAGGTTGCCAATCCATGGACAGTTTCAGCGGACTCGAATCCTTCGTGCGCGCGGCGGACCTGTTGAGCTTCGCCAAGGCCGGCCGGTTGCTGGGCATCTCGGCGTCGGCGGTGGGCAAGAACGTCGCGCGGCTCGAGCAGCAGCTCGGCGTGCGCCTGTTCAACCGCACCACGCGCCACACGCGGCTCACCCAGGAAGGCGCGATGTTCCACGAGCGCTGCCGCCGCATCCTCGACGAGCTGGACGACGCGCGGGCCATGATGCAGGACGCCGTGGCCGCGCCGCGCGGCCGCCTGCGCGTGAGCCTGCCGACCATCGGCTACCGATTCCTGCTGCCGGTGTTGCCGGCCTTCAAGGCGCGCTACCCCGAGATCGAGCTCGACCTCGACTTCAACGACCGGCTGGTCGACGTGATCGCCGAGGGTGTCGACGTGGCCATCCGCAGCGGCGACCTCGTCGACTCGCAACTGATCGCGCGGCGCCTCGGCCCGTTCCAGTTCGTGCTGGTGGCCTCGCCGGCCTACCTGGCGCGCCACGGCGTGCCCCAGGTGCCGGGCGACCTGGCGCGCCACGCCTGCCTGCGCTACAAGTTCGCCACCGGCGGCAAGGTCGAGGAATGGGACCTGCCCGGCCTGCCCGAGCAGTTGCCGCCCGGCCTGCTGTGCAACAACATGGAAGCGATGCTGGGCGCCGCCATCGCCGGCCTCGGCGTGGCCTACATGCCCGACTTCCTGGCGCGCGATTCGCTGGGCCGCGGCGAGCTGCAGCGCGTGCTGGCCACGCACCTGGCGCGGCAGGGACAGTTCTCCGCGCTGTGGCCGTCGAGCCGCCAGCTGTCGCCGAAGGTGCGGGCGTTCGTGGACTTCGCGGGGGAGCACATGTTCAGGGAAGAAGACATCGCGGCATCCGCGGCGACGCCATCAAGCGCTTTTCCGAAGCCGGCGCGCGCCTGACCCTCGCGGGGAACGGCGATGCCCAGCGCACGGGGCGCGCGCTCTTCTCAAGGTCCTCGCGCTCGGCGACGATGAGATCGCGCGGCGCTGCTTTCAGTCTGCAGCCGGTGGGTTCGCCGACCTGAAAAGCCTGCCCATGCGCCGCTGGGTCAGCGCCGCATGAGTCGGGCCAGTCGCGAGCGCGGCCCTTGGCTCCTACGCGGCCTGCGTGAGTTCGTCGCCCGCCTGTTCGGCGACAGTGCTGACAGGCGCCTCTTCGGACTTGGCGCTTTCCGCGATCACGGGCTTCGAGGGTTCCGGCTCGATGGCGATCGCGGCTGCGACGACAGGCGCCACTTCCGCGGGCTTGGCGCTCTCCTCAGCTTCCGCTTTCACGGGCTCCGGCTGCTCCACCGGCACAGGTGCTGCGGCGGGGGCCGCAACCGGCGCTGCAACAGGTGCTGCCGCCGCGGCAACGGGCGCCGCTTCAACAGGCTTCGCGCTCTCGACGACCACCGGCTTGGCAGCCTCGACCTTCGCGGTTGCCGGCGCGGCAGCAGGCGCGGCAACGGCAGGCGCCACCGTCACCGCCACTTCCGCGGCCTTGGCCACCTTGGCAGGCTTCACCCCGTCCGCGGCCACCGTCTTCGCGGCGGCAGCCGGCTTCGTCGCCTCCGCCTTCACCGCCGCCACGGGCTTCGCGGCCTCGGCCTTCACCGGCTCGCTCTGCGCAACCCGGCTCAGCGCCAGCGCGGCCTTCAGCGGGAACAGCGTGCGCTCGTCGCCCTGCGCCGTGTTGCTCACCGTGGTGCCGTGGCTCTCGTCCAGGCTGGCGGTGCGCACCGCGTCCAGCCGGTGCGTGGGCACCATGAACGGCGAGTGCGTGGTGTAGAGGATCTGGTTGCCGAAGTCGGCCTCGAAATGCGCCAGCAGGTCGGCCTGCGAGTGCGCGTGCAGGTGCAGGCCCGGCTCGTCCAGCAGCAGCACGGCATCTTCCGCACCGCCGCCCTGCGTGTCGGCAAAGAAGGTGACGTAGAACGAGAAGAACCACTGGAAGCCGCGGCTGCGCTCGTCCAGGTTCACTTCGACCTCGTAGGCCTCGCCGGCGTCCGACACCAGCGTGTCCAGGTGCTGTCCGTCGAGGTTGAAGCGCACCTTCAGCGGGCGGTCCTTCCACAGGCGGCGAATTTCGGCCGTCACCACCGAGCCGGCGCGGTTGACCAGCTGGTTGCGCGTGGCCAGGTCGTTCTTCTCCAGCAGGCCCTGCAGTTGCCGCGGGTCGAGCCCCGCCACCTTGCACAGCTTGCCGAAGCTCTGCTGCGCGGGCGTGAGCTGCCCCCAGCCCTGGCGGCCCAGGTACTCGGCGATGTTCTGGCGGCCCGGCAGCGCGGGGTATTCGTCCACATAGATGAAGCGCGGCAGCTTCTCGAGCACCCAGGCCCGCGCACGCGCGAGCGCCGGTTCGTCGTTGGCGATGGACCGCGCCTGTTCCTCCAGCTCGGCCAGCATCTGGTCCTGCTTGTCGCTGAGCTCGGCGTCGGCCGCGGCCAGCGCCTTGCGCAGCGCCTGCATGGCCTGCACCGCGCCGGCCGACCACTTGACGTGGTCGGGACTCATGATCATCGCGGCGTCGAAGGTGTCGGCCTCCTGCTCGAGCGCGGCGCGCGCTTCCTCGGCCACCTTCTCGGCGGCGGCCTTCACGGCCGGCACGATCTTGCGGACCTTGCCCTTGATGTCGCTCACGTCGAGCGACAGCGGCGCGAGGCCTTCGAGCCCGGCCGAGCGCGTGGCGGCATAGCCCCGGCTCGCGGTGACGTGGCGCACGCCGGCCGCGCGCGGCAGGATCTCGGCCAGCGCGGCCTGTTCGCTGTCGTCCAGGCGCCAGCGCGTGAACACGACCGGCGTGTCGGCGGTGCACGCTTCCAGGCGGCGGTGGCGCGGAAAGTCCTTGATGGGGCTGAGTTCGACCAGGCCTTCCGCCGGGTTCAGGCTGTGGAGTGCGCGCAGCAGGTTCGATTTGCCGCTGTCATTTCGACCGAGGATCGCCGTGATCTGCGAGGAATCGATGAGGCCGCTGTCGTTGATCGAGCGAAAGTTGGTGATCTGGAATGACGCCAAGCGCATGCAGGAATTTCTCTTCTGAATTGAATACGGGGTCGGGGAATGTATTGCATCCCCGACCCCGTCTTGCCGATGACAGAAGAAAAAAACCTGCGCCTTGTTCTGCGCCCTGTTCCATACCCTGTTCCGTGCCCTGTTTCTCGCCTTATTTCGCGCCTTATTCCGCCGCGCGCCGCAGCGTGTCCACCACCGGCCGGCGCAGCACGTCGCGCAGCCCCCACCAGCCGGCGCCCAACGCCAGCACCGCGCCGGCCAGCGCACCGGCCAGCGGCACCACGGGCGACGCGGTCCAGGTGAACTCGAACACGTAGCGCGCCAGCGCCCAGCCGATGGCCGAGGCCACGATGCTCGCGAGGAAGCCCGCGAGCAGGCCGACGCCCGCCAGCTCGGCGCGCTGCACCTGGCGCAGCAGGCTGGCACGCGCGCCCACCGCGCGCATCACCGCGAACTCGCGCGCGCGCTCCTCGCGCGTGGCCGTCACCGCGGCGAACAGCACCACGAGGCCGGCGGCCAGCGTGAAGCCGAACAAGAACTCCACCGCGCGAATCACCTGGTCGAGCACGCGCTGCACCTGGTTGATGGTGGCGCTCATGTCCACGTTGGTCACGTTCGGGTAGCTGCGCACCAGCGCGTTGTCGAAGCCGCGCGTCTCGGGCGCGCGGAAGGCGCCCATGTAGGTGGTGGGCACGTCGGCCAGCGAGGCCACCGTGTACATCACGAAGAAGTTGGCGTGCAGCGAGCCCCAGTCGACCTTGCGCAGCGAGGTGATGCGCGCGTCGTTCTGCATGCCGCCGATGTCGAAGCGCAGCGAGTCGCCCAGCTTCAGGCCCAGCGTCTCGGCCAGGCCCTCTTCCACGCTCACCTCGCCCTTGGCGTCGGGCGTCCACTTGCCGGCCGTGATGCTGTTGTGTTCGGGCGCCTGCACGCTGTTGCTCAGGTTGAACTCGCGGTCGACCAGGCGCTTGGCGCGGTCTTCGGCGTAGTCGTCGGGCGTCACCGGCTTGTCGTTGATGGCGATCAGCCGGCCGCGGATCATCGGGTACCAGTCGAACTTGCCCACGCCCGCGTCGCGCAGCGACTTCTGGAAGGCCTCGCTCTGGTCGGGCATGACGTTGATGACGAAGCGGTTCGGCGCATCGGGCGGCGTGGCCTTGCGCCAGCTCGCCACGAGGTCTGTGCGCAGCAGCACCAGCAGCACCAGCGCCAGCAGGCCCACCGACAGCGCGCTGACCTGCACCACCGCATAGGCCGGCCGCGCCGAGATCTGCCGCGTGGCCAGCACCAGCCAGCGCGGCGCGGTGGTCTCGTTCACGCTGCGGCGCAGCACCTTCACCGCCAGCCAGCTCAGCAGCGCGAACACGGCCACCGCGCCCGCGAAGCCGCCGACCGCGATCAAGCCCAGCTTGATGTCGCTGCTCGCCGCCATCAGCAAGGCCGCGAAGCCCGCCACGCCGATGCCCAGCACCGCCAGCGACGCCGGCTTGAGCCCGCCCACGTCGCGCCGGATCACGCGCAGCGGCGGCACCTTGGCCAGTTGCAGCACCGGCGGCAGGCCGAAGGCGAACAGCAGCGTCAGCCCCATGCCCAGGCCGAAGGCCACGGGCCACAGCGTGGCGGCCGGCAGCGCGGTTTCGACCAGCCCCGCCAGCAGCAGCACGAACGCGTAGTGCACCCCGAAGCCGATGGCCACGCCCAGCCCGCTGGCCACGATGCCGATCACCGCGAACTCGAAGGCATAGGCCGCGGCGATGGTGCGCTGGCTCTGGCCGAGCACGCGCAGCATCGCGCAGTCGTCCAGGTGGCTGGCCGCGAAGCCGCGCGCGGCCAGCGCCACGGCCACCGCCGACAGCAGCGCGGCGAGCAGCGCCACCAGGCTCAGGAATTTCTCCGCGCGGTCGAGCGTCTGGCGCATCTCGGGGCGGCCGCCCTCGAAGGAGTCGAGCCGCACGCCGCGCTGGTCGCCCTTCTTGAGCGTGGCATCGGCCCAGTCGGTGAAGCGCTTCACCGCCGCGTCGTTGCCAGCCACCGCATAGCGGTAGCCCACGCGGCTGGCCGGCTGCACGAGCCCGGTGCGCGCCACATCGGCCTGGTTGAGCATCACGCGCGGCGAGAAGCTCATGAAGCCGGCGCCGCGGTCGGGCTCCAGCGTGATCACGCGGCCCACGCGCAGGCTGGTGTCGCCCAGCAGCAGCGGGTCGCCCACCTTCAGGCCGAGCGAGTCGAGCAGCGAGGCGTCGACCCACACCTCGCCCGCGGGCGGAATGTCGCGCGTGACCGCGCCGGCGCCCTCGAGCGTGGCCGAGGTCTGCAGGCTGCCGCGCAGCGGGTAGCCCGCGGTCACGGCCTTCAGTGCCACCAGCTTGCTGGCGCCGCCTTGCGCGTCGTCGGCGCGCGCCATGGTCGGGAAGCCGTAGGTGCCGGTGCCTTGCAGGCCCAGCGATTTCGCCTGCGCCACGAAGGCTTCGGGTGTCGGGTTGTCGCTGACCACCACCGCGTCGCCGCCCAGCAGTTGGCGCGCATCGCGCTTCAGGCCGCCCTGCAGGCGGTCGGCGAAGAAGCCGACGGCGGTGAGCGCGGCCACGGCCAGCACCACGGCAACGATCAAGAGGCGCAGCTCGCCGGCACGCAGGTCGCGCCAGAGCGTGCGCCAGCCAAGGCGGAGGGAGGCATTCATGGCCGCGACGATAGCCCACAGGCCCGCGCACGGCGGGATTCAAGGGTTATTGCGGGGTCATTGGCCACCGATTGCAGGTGTTGGCCTACTTGATCGCATCCGGTCGCTGTCGCATGATCCGAAAAAACACCCCGGTGCGCCGATCAGGCATTTCCTGCCGGTCGCATCGGGGGAAGCAAAAACATTCCACTATCTGACCGTCCTTTCCCCCGAAGGAGTGTCGATGCCGAGATGTCAGCGCCTGCCAATCCTGGGCCTCTGCCTGGGCCTCGGCGTGCTGTTGAGCGCCTGCGACCCCAAGCCGGCGGCCAACACAGTGCCGAGCGCATCGAGCGCGCCTGCCGCCGCCCCTTCGGGCGCCAGCCCGGCCGGCATCAAGCCCGCCGACTCCGGCGACAAGGTCGAATCTTCCGCTGAGCACAAGGGCCCTTCCGAAGGCGGCACGGCCGTCGGCGGCATGAGCGGGCCGAACGGCGGCAGCAGCTCCGGCGGCGCGGCACCCGCGCCCAGCGGCGGCGACGGCACGGCGCCCAAGTAGCGCGCGGCACAGCGACTCGCCAGAACCAGTTTCCCCACGCAAAGAAGAAGCACCCGATGAAACACCCCACTTCAGCGCTGCAGGAGGTTGTGTCATGGACATGAACCGCCGGCAATTCTTCCGCGTCAGCAGCGCGGGGCTGGTCGGTTCCAGCATCGTGGCGCTCGGCTTCTCGCCGACCGCCGCGCTGGCCGAGGCCCGCAACTTCAAGCTCGCGCGCACCACCGAGACGCGCAACACCTGCCCCTACTGCTCGGTGGGCTGCGGGCTCATCATGTACAGCCTGGGCGACAAGGCAAAGAACGTGGTGTCCGACATCCTCCACATCGAGGGCGACGCCGACCACCCCGTGAACCGCGGCACGCTGTGCCCCAAGGGCGCGGGCCTGCTGGACTTCGTGCACAGCCCCAACCGCCTGAAGTACCCCGAGGTGCGCGAGGCCGGCGGCACCGAGTGGAAGCGCATCGGCTGGGACGACGCGCTCGACCGCATCGCCAAGCTGCTCAAGACCGACCGCGACGCCAACTTCCAGACCACCAACGCCGAAGGCAAGACGGTGAACCGCTGGACCAGCTCCGGCATGCTGTGCGCCTCGGCCTCCTCCAACGAAACGGGCTATATCACCCACAAGGCATTCCGCTCGACCGGAATGCTGGTGTTCGACAACCAGGCACGCGTTTGACACGGACCGACGGTGGCCAGTCTGGCCCCGACGTTCGGCAGAGGCGCAATGACCAACCACTGGCAGGACATCCAGAACGCGGATGTCGTGCTGATCATGGGCGGCAACGCGGCCGAAGCGCATCCGTGCGGCTTCAAGTGGGTCATCGAGGCCAAGAAGCAGAACAAGGCACGCCTGGTGGTGGTCGACCCGCGCTTCACGCGCTCGGCCGCCATGGCCGACTACTACGCCCCGGTGCGCGCGGGCTCGGACATCGCGTTCCTCGCGGGGGTCGTCAACTACCTGCTGGGCAACGAGAAGATCCAGACGGAGTACGTGCGCAACTACACCAACGCGCCGTTCATCGTCGGGCCCGACTACAGGTTCGAGGACGGCCTGTTCAGCGGCTACAACGCCGAGAAGCGCAACTACGACCCCAAGTCGTGGAACTACGCGCTCGACGAACAGGGCATGGCCAAGGTCGACATGACCATGCAGGACCCGCAGTGCGTGCTGCAGGTCATGAAGCGCCACTATGCGCGCTACACGCCCGAGATGGTGAGCCGCATCACGGGCACGCCGCAGGACAAGTTCCTGAAGGTGTGCGAGTACATCGCGAGCACCAGCGTGCCCACGCGCACCATGACCATCATGTACGCGCTGGGCTGGACGCAGCACAGCCAGGGCTCGCAGATGATCCGCACAGGCGCCATCGTGCAGCTGCTGCTGGGCAACATCGGCGTGGCGGGCGGCGGCATGAACGCGCTGCGCGGGCACAGCAACATCCAGGGCCTGACCGACCTGGGGCTGCTGTCGAACTCGCTGCCGGGCTACATGTCGCTGGCGCGTGACGGCGAGCAGACGCTGGACGACTACTACAAGACCCGCGCGCTGAAGCCGCTGCGGCCCAACCAGATGAGCTACTGGCAGAACTACCCGAAGTTCTTCGTCAGCATGCAGAAGTCGTGGTGGGGCGACGCGGCCACGGCGCAGAACGACTGGGCCTTTCACTACCTGCCCAAGATCGACAAGCTCTACGACGTGCTGCAGGCCTTCGAGCTGATGAACCTCGGCAAGCTCAACGGCTATATCTGCCAGGGCTTCAACCCGGTGGGCTCGTTCCCCGACAAGAAGAAGATCGTCGACGGGCTGTCCAAGCTCAAGTTTCTCGTCACCATCGACCCGCTGGTGACCGAGACCAGCGAGTTCTGGCGCAACTTCGGCGAGTTCAACGACGTCAAGACCGCCGACATCCAGACCACGGTCTTCCGCCTGCCCTCGACCTGCTTCGCGGAGGAAGACGGCTCGCTCACCAACTCCAGCCGCTGGCTGCAGTGGCACTGGAAGGGCGCCGAGCCGCCGGGCGAGGCCAAGGGCGACATCGAGATCGTGGCGAGCCTGTTCAACCGGCTGCGCGCGGCGTACGCGAAGGACGGCGGCGCGTTCCCCGACCCGATCGTCAAGCTCACCTGGCCCTACAAGATTCCCGACTCGCCTTCGGCCCAGGAGCTGGCGATGGAATACAACGGCCGCGCGCTCACCGACCTGCTCGATGCGAAGGACCCGAGCAAGCCGCCGAGCGCCAAGGCCGGCGAGCAGCTGTCGGGCTTCGGCCTGCTGCGCGACGACGGCAGCACCGCCAGCGGCTGCTGGATCTATTCCGGCGCATGGACGCAGGCCGGCAACCAGATGGCCCGGCGCGACAACGCCGACCCGTACGGCATCGGCATGGTGCAGAACTGGGCGTGGGCCTGGCCCGCGAACCGGCGCATTCTGTACAACGGCGCCTCCACCGACCCGGCCACCGGCAAGCCCTGGATCGCCAGGCGCGGGCTGGTCGCGTGGAACGGCAAGCAATGGACCGGCGCGGACGTGCCCGACATCCGGCCCGACGCCAACCCGATCGAAGCCGAGGCCGTGCGCCCGTTCATCATGACGGCCGAGGGCGTGGCGCGGCTGTTCGCGCCCACCGGCATGGCCGAGGGGCCGCTGCCCGAGCACTACGAGCCCTTCGAGTCGCCGCTGGTGAACAACCTCATGCACCCGAACAACGCGGTGGCGCGCGCCAACCCCGCGGCGCGCATCTTCAAGGGCGACCTCGAGCGGCTCGGCGTGCCGGCGGACTTCCCGTACGTGGCCACCAGCTACCGCCTGACCGAGCACTTCCACTACTGGACGAAGAACGTGCGCACCTCGGCCATCATCCAGCCGCAGCAGTTCGTCGAGATCGGCGAGGAGCTGGCCAAGGAGAAGGGCATTGCCAACGGCGAGATCGTGAAGGTGTCGAGCAAGCGCGGCTACATCAAGGCCGTGGCGCTGGTCACCAAGCGCATCGTCGGGCTGCAGGTGGACGGGCGCACCGTGCACACGGTGGGGCTGCCCAACCACTGGGGCTTCGTGGGCGTGGCCAAGCCGGGCTACCTGGTGAACACGCTCACGCCGTTCGTGGGCGATGCGAACACGCAGACGCCGGAGTACAAGTCGTTCACGGTGAACATCGAGAAGGCATGACATGAAGTTCAACCCCATGCATGCACACAGCGCTGCCCTGACTTGCCCCCTCTCCCGCTCGCGGGAGAGGGCTGGGGTGAGGGCCGACGGCGATGGAACAGCCGATGTCGCCTGCAAGGCCGCCGCCCTCACCCTGACCCTCTCCCCGCAAGGGGAGAGGGAACAAAACACAACGCGGAGCCGCTGATGTCCTCCCTCCAAACCCTCGACATCGCCGCCCGCTCGGCCACCACCACGCCGTCGCCCGACATCCGCCACCGCCCGCAGGTGCAGCAGGTGGCGAAGCTGATCGACGTCTCGACCTGCATCGGCTGCAAGGCCTGCCAGGTCGCGTGCATGCAATGGAACGACCTGCGCGACGAGGTCGGCACCACGCACGGCACCTACGACAACCCGGTCGACCTCACGCCCGCCTCATGGACGGTGATGAAGTTCTCCGAAGTCGAGCCCGAGGCCGGCAAGCTCGAATGGCTGATCCGCAAGGACGGCTGCATGCACTGCGACGACCCGGGCTGCCTGAAGTCGTGCCCCTCGCCGGGCGCCATCGTCAAGTACGCCAACGGCATCGTCGACTTCATCAGCGAGCATTGCGTGGGCTGCGGCAACTGCGTCACCGGCTGCCCCTTCGACGTGCCGCGCATCAGCAAGGCCGACAACAAGGCCTACAAGTGCTCGCTGTGCTCCGACCGCGTGGGCGTGGGCCTGGAGCCGGCCTGCGTCAAGGCCTGCCCCACCGGCGCGCTGCACTTCGGCACCAAGGAAGACATGCACGAGTACGCCTCGGAGCGCATCGTCGACCTGAAGGAGCGCGGCTTTGCCAACGCCGGCGTGTACGACCCCGCCGGCGTGGGCGGCACGCACGTCATGTACGTGCTGCAGCACGCCGACCGGCCGGGCCTGTACGCCGGCCTGCCGAAGGACCCGCACATCAGCCCGCTGGTGTCGCTGTGGAAGGGCGTGGCCAAGCCGCTGGCCATGGTCGCGATGATCGGCGCGGTGGTCGGCAGCTTCTTCCACTACATGAAGACCGGACCGATCGAGCCGAAGGACGACCACCCCGGCGCCGACCTCGACGGCCGGCCCGACGACGTGGTGGTGATCGAGCAACCGCCGCCGCCTTCTTCGTCGTCCCCGTCGCGCCCGTTGCCCCCGGCGCCCCGTGCATGAGGAGAACGCGATGACACGCTACTACCTTCGCCGCTACCGCGACGCCACGCGCATGAACCACTGGTTCGTGGCGATCATGTTCTTCGCGGCCGCGCTCTCGGGCCTGGCCTTCTTCCACCCCGCGCTGTTCTTCCTGAGCACGCTGTTCGGCGGCGGGCCGTGGACGCGCATCCTGCATCCGTTCATGGGGCTGCTGATGGTGTTCGGCTTCGTGTTCCTGTTCTTCACGATGTGGCGCGAGAACGTCTTCGACCGCGTCGACCGCGAATGGATCGCCAACGCGCCGAAGATGCTCAAGGGCGACAAGTCGAGCATGCCGCCGGTGGGCAAGTACAACGCCGGGCAGAAGCTGGTGTTCTGGGCCTTCGGCGTCAGCCTGCTGCTGCTGTTCGTCACCGGCTTCATGTTCTGGAGCCCGTGGTTCGTCGGCTTCTTCCCGATTCTTGTGCGGCGCATCGCGGTGGTCGTGCATTCGGTCTCCGCGGTGGTGCTGATCCTGTCGGTCATCACGCACATCTATGCGGCGATCTGGGTCAAGGGCACGATGCGCGCCATGACGCGGGGCACCGTGACCGAAGGCTGGGCCAAGCTCAACCATCCCCTGTGGCACCGGAAGATGACGCGCGGTGAGTAGCGCCTGCGGCTCTTTCTCCCTCGCCTCCCGGTCTTTCTCCCTCGCCTCCCGGCGGAGGGCCGGGGTGGGGGCACGACGGCCTGCGCGCTGCAACGGCGCTGGTTGGGCACTGCCCCATTCCCGGCCTTCCCCCAGAGGGGGAACGAGCATGACAAAACACCAGATCGCTGTAGAGTGGACGCAATGAACAGCCCTTCCGGCGCCTCACCGCTGCGCACCACGCGCGTCCTCGATCCCGAGCAGATCGCGATGCAGGCCGGACGGCAGATGCCCTTCCTGCGCTTGCCGGTTCGCTCGCTCGTGTTCTCCGACCGGCAGTTGCGGCTGCGCCAGCTCGCAGCCTCGCACCCGATGCGCGAGTACCTGGTCTTCATCGCCGACCTCGCGCAGGCGCAGCACCAGGTGCTGCAGGACTACGCGGCCGTGGCGCTCCCCGAATCCGAGGCGCTCGAAGCCGCGTCCAAGGTGCTGAAGCCGCCGATGCCCGCGTTCGGCTGGACGCGCGATGCCGTGTGGCTGCAGGAACTGCGCCGCCTGCTCGCCCTCTTCCGCGTTCGGCTGGCGGCAGGCCCCGCGCGCGACACGCTCGACCGCGTGGTGGCGCAAGACGACGCGTGGATCGAACAGCAGGCAGACCGCCTTTCGCGCCGCATCATGTTCGGGCTCGACATGGCAGCGGCGCCTTTGATCGCCGCCGGCCTCCAGGCCTACTGGACGCAGCTCGTGCTTCGCGTGGCCGAGCGCGACGGCGAGAACATCTTCGGTCGCACCGACCCCGGCACCGAATGCCCCTGCTGCGCCAGCGCGCCCACCGTGAGCATCACGCGCATCGGGGCCGACGAAGCGGGCTTTCGCTACCTGCACTGCTCGCTGTGCAGCACCGAGTGGCACTACGTGCGCATCAAGTGCACGCACTGCGAGAGCACCAAGGGCATCCACTTCGAATCGCTGTCGCCGCAACCGGGCGTGGCGCTGCCAGGCACCGGCGCACGCGAGGGCGCGGTCAAGGCCGAGTGCTGCGACAGCTGCGGCCACTACCTCAAGCAGGTCGCGATGGAGAAAGACCCCGAGGTCGAGCCCGTGGCCGACGACCTTGCCAGCGTCACGCTCGACCTGCTGGTTTCCGAAGCCGGTCACCAGCGCAGCGGCCACAACCTGATGCTGCTGTTCGGCGACCCCGAGATTTCCGACGACGGCGGAGGCGGCTGATGGCAGCGCCCGAAGAGTCCGTGGTCCACGGCTCGACGGCAAGGCCCCAGGATCTGCCTTCTGTCGATCAACTGCTGCGCCTCGCCGTGCCGGGCGCCCTGCTGGCCGAGCACGGCCACACGCTGGTGGTGAAAGAGGCGCGTGCCTTGCTCGAGGGGCTGCGCGCGCAGGCGGTGGCGGGCAAGCTGGCCGCCGCCGACGTGCAGCATGACGCCCTCGGCCACGCCCTGGCCGCGCGCGTGCAGGCCCGCCTCGCGCCACGCATGCGCGCCGTGCTGAACCTCACCGGCACCGTGATCCACACCAACCTGGGCCGCGCGCTGCTGGCCGATGCGGCGCTGCAGCGGCTGCTCGCGGTGATGACCTCGCCCAACAACCTCGAGTACGACCTGGCCACCGGCAGCCGCGGCGACCGCGATTCGCTGGTCGAGGAGCTGCTGTGCGGCATCACGGGCGCACAGGCCGCCACGGTGGTCAACAACAACGCGGCCGCCGTGCTGCTGACCATCGCGGCACTGGCGCGCGACCGCGAAGTGATCGTCTCGCGCGGCGAACTGGTCGAGATCGGCGGCGCCTTCCGCATGCCCGACGTGATGGCCAGCGCTGGCGCGCGCATGGTCGAGGTCGGCACCACCAACCGCACGCACCCGCAGGACTACGAGCGCGCCATCAACGAGCACACCGCGCTGGTGATGAAGGTGCACACCAGCAACTACGCCGTGCAGGGCTTCACCGCCGCGGTCGACGAAGCCACGCTCGCCGGCATCGCGCATGCGCGCGGCGTGCCGCTGGCCACCGACCTGGGCAGCGGCTCGCTGGTCGACCTGGCGCACTACGGCCTGCCGCGCGAGCCCCTGCCGCAGGAGATGCTGGCCGCCGGTTGCGACGTGGTCACCTTCTCGGGCGACAAGCTGCTGGGCGGTCCGCAGGCCGGACTGATCGTGGGCAGCAAGGCCGCGGTCGGGCGCATCCGCAAGTTCCCGATGAAGCGCGCGCTGCGCATGAGCAAGCTGCCGCTGGCCGCGCTGGAAGCCACGCTGTCGCTGTACCTGCGGCCGGAGCGGCTCGCCAGGGATCTGCCCACGCTGCGCCTGCTGACGCGGCCGGCCGACGCGATCCGCGAGATGGCCCTGGCGCTGCAAGCCCCGGTGCAGGCGGCGGTGGCGCCGCGCTTCACGGTCGAAGTCGTCTCGCTGCTCGGGCAGATCGGCTCGGGCTCGCTGCCCGTCGAACGCCTGCCCTCGGCCGGCCTTGCGCTCGCACCGGCGGGCACGTCGAAGAAGGGCCTGGGCACCGCGCTCGATGCGCTGGCCACCGCATTGCGCGGCCTGCCGCTGCCGGTGATCGGCCGCATCGCGGAAGACCGCCTGCTGCTCGACCTGCGCTGCCTCGAAGACAGCACCGAATTCGTGGCGCAACTGCCGTTGCTGCGCGAGCGCCTGCAATGACGCCCACCTGCCTCCCTCGTATTTCTCCCTCCCCCTCTGGGGGAGGGCCGGGGTGGGGGCACAACGGCCTCCCAAAATACGCAGCGCCCGATCGAAGCCCCGCCCCCATCCCAACCTTCCCCCAACGTGGGAAGGCGCAAGCCCGCAAGCCATGATCATCGGTACCGCGGGCCACATCGACCACGGCAAGACCACGCTGGTGCGCGCCCTCACCGGCGTCGACACCGACCGCCTACCCGAAGAAAAGCGCCGCGGCATCTCCATCGAACTCGGCTACGCCTACCTGCACGCGCCCGGCGTGTCGCTGGGCTTCGTCGACGTGCCGGGCCACGAGCGCCTGCTGCACACCATGCTGGCCGGCGCCACCGGCATCGACCACGCGCTGCTGGTGGTGGCCGCCGACGACGGCGTGATGCCGCAGACGCGCGAGCACCTGGCCGTGGTCGCGCTGCTGGGCGTGCAGGAGGCGACGGTGGCCATCACCAAGATCGACCGCATCGACGCGGCCACGCGCGCGGCGCGTCTGGCCGAGGTGCAGGCGGACATCGCCGCGCTGCTGGCACCGACGCCGCTGGCGCATTCGCCGATGCTCGCGGTATCGGCAACGACCGGCGACGGCATCGACGCGCTGCGCGAGCGGCTGCTCGATGCGGCACGCCGCGAGCATGCGCATGAAGACGGCCTCGCCTTCCGCCTGGCCGTGGACCGCGCCTTCACGCTGTCGGGCGTCGGCACCGTCGTTACCGGCACGGTCTTCAGCGGCAGCGTGCGCATCGGCGACGAGCTGGGCGTCGTGCCCAGTGGCCACACGGTGCGCGTGCGCGGCATCCATGCGCAGAACCAGAAGGCCGAATCGGCCCATGCAGGCCAGCGCTGTGCCCTGGCGCTGGCCGGTGTCACGAAGGACCAGATGCACCGCGGCGACTGGGCCTGCGCGCCCGCCATCGCCCTCACGACGGACCGCATCGACGTGCGGCTCACGCTGTGGCCCGATGAACAGAAGCCGATGCGCTCGGGCACGACGGTGCATGCGCACCTGGGCGCCAGCGACGTGATGGCATCGCTCGCGCTGCTCGACCGCGATGCGCTCGCGCCGGGAGAAACCGCCCTCGCCCAGCTCGTGCTGAAAGACGGCGTCGGCGCATGGCATGGCGACCGCGGTGTGCTGCGCGATGCCTCCGCCACGCGCACCGTGGCCGGCGTGCGCGTGCTCGACCCGTTCGCGCCGGTGCGCTACCGGCGCACGCCGGAACGCCTGCGCACGCTGGCCGCGTGGTCCATCGACGATCGCCCCTCGCGCGTGGCCGCGCTGCTGCACAACGCACCGCTGGGCCTCGACACCGGGCGGCTGGCGCGCGCCCTCTCGCTGGCGAACGACGCCGCACTGCCGCTGCCCGGCGATGCCGTGCGCGTCGCGCACACCGCCATCGCGCGATCGCACTTGGACGCGCTCGAGGCGCAGATCGCCGCGCGCCTCGCGGACTTTCATCGCGCCGCGCCCGACGAGGTCGGCCCCGACGCGCGCCGGCTCAAGCGCCTCGCCGGCCCGCGCACCGACGATGCACTCTGGCGCCATGCACTCGACGCCCTCGTCACGCGCGGCGCGCTGGTGCGCAGCGGCACCTGGCTGCACCTGCCCGACCACGCGGCGCGCCTCGACGAGGCCGAACACAAGCTCGCGCAGAAGCTGCTGCCCCGGCTGGCCGACGGCGGCTTCGATCCGCCGTGGGTGCGCGACCTGGCGAAGGACTGCGCGGCGAGCGAGCCGATGGTGCGCCAGACGCTCGCGAGCCTTGCACGGCGCGGCGAGGCCTTCCAGGTGGTGAAGGACTTGTACTATCCGCTCGCCACCGTCGAGCGGCTCGCGGCCATCGCGCGCGACTGCCTCGACGGGCCGGAAGGCTTGCAGGCTTCAAGCTTTCGCGATGCGACGGGGCTGGGGCGCAAGCGCGCGATCCAGCTGCTGGAGTTTTTCGACCGCGTGGGGCTGACGCGGCGCGTGAAGGACGCGCACCTGCTGCGGCCCGACACGTCGTTGTTCGGGGCGAGGCCGTGAACGACGAAGACAGTCATGGGAGGGGATCGTCCCTGGTGGGGCGGCCGGGCTTCAAACCCGGTGGGTGGCGCCAGTCGTCGCCGGGAGGGTTCGACTCCCTCCCCCTTCCGCCGCATTTCTTGTCTTGCTCCTTCCCCTTCCGGGGGAGGGAGCAATGCGGGGACTCAGGGCACCACGCGCAGCGAAGGCGCACCGGCCTCGACACGGCCGATGACCGCGGCCTTCGCAAAACCCTCGTCGCGGAAGATCTTCAGCACCGCATCGACCGCTTCCGGCGCACAGCTCACGAGCAGGCCGCCCGAGGTCTGCGGATCGCTCAGCAGGTCCTTCGCGGTGGCCGGCAGGCCGGACGCCAGTTCGACGTCGGCGCCATAGCCGGCCCAGTTGCGGCCCGACGCACCCGTCACGAAACCGCCGGCCGCCATGGCCACCACGTTGTCGAGCAGCGGCACCTTCGACCACTCGACCACCGCCGTCAGCCTGGCGCCGCGCGCCAGCTCGAGCGTGTGGCCGGCCAGGCCGAAGCCCGTCACGTCGGTCAGCGCATGCACGCCGTCGAGCGCCGCGAGCGCCATGCCGGGCGTGTTGAGCTTGGTCGTGTTCTCGATGAGCTGGCGATAGCCCGTCTCGGACAGCTGCTCCTTCTTGAGCGCGGCCGACAGCACGCCCACGCCCAGCGGCTTGCCCAGCACCAGCACGTCGCCGGCCTTCGCATCGGCATTGCGGCGCACGCGCTTCGGGTGCACCAGGCCCATGGCGACGAGCCCGTAGATCGGCTCGACCGAATCGATGGTGTGGCCGCCCGCAATCGGGATGCCGGCGGCACGGCACACGTCCTGGCCGCCGCGCACGATCTCGGCAATCACCTCCACCGGCAGCTGGTTGATCGGCATGGCCACCAGCGCCAGCGCCATGATCGGCCGGCCGCCCATGGCGTACACGTCGCTGATCGCGTTGGTCGCGGCGATGCGGCCGAACTCGTAGGGGTCGTCCACGATGGGCATGAAGAAGTCGGTGGTGGCGATCAGCGCCTGCTCGTCGTTGAGCCTGTAGACGGCCGCGTCGTCGGCGGTCTCGATGCCCACCATGAGCTCGGGCGGGATCATGCCGCCGGCGTGGTTCTTCAGGATCTGCGAGAGCACGCCGGGCGCGATCTTGCAGCCGCAGCCGCCGCCATGCGAAAAACTCGTGAGGCGCAAGGGCGCGAGCGGGTTCAGGAGCGTTGGGTTCATGGGGCCGATTATCGAAGCGGCCCTGCTTTCTACAATCCCGTCCTTTCCTAACCCGCACGTCCCCGAGGCACATCCATGAAGAAGACTCTCACCCACATGGCGCTCGCGCTGGCCTTTTCCGCCGCGAGCGTCGGCGCCCTCGCCCAAGGCGTGCTGCGCGTCTCGGCCATTCCCGACGAGGCGCCCACCGAGCTGCAGCGCAAGTTCACGCCGCTGGGCGACTACCTGAAGAAGGAAACCGGCATGGACGTGCAGTTCACGCCCGTGACCGACTACGCCGCCGTGGTCGAAGGGCTGGCCACCAACAAGATCGACATGGCCTGGCTCGGCGGCTTCACCTACGTGCAGGCGCGCATCCGCACCAACGGCGGCGCGGTGCCGATCGTGCAGCGCGCCGAAGACGAGGTGTTCACCAGCAAGTTCATCGTGCCGATCGACAGCCCCGCCAAGACGCTGGCCGACCTGAAGGGCAAGACCTTTGCGTTCGGCGCGCCCTCGTCCACCTCGGGCAGCCTGATGCCGCGCTACTTCCTGCTGCAGGCCGGCATCAATCCCGAGAAGGACTTCAAGACGGTCGCGTTCTCCGGCGCGCACGACGCCACCGTGGCCTTCGTGGCCGCATCGCGCGCCGAAGCGGGCGTGCTCAACGCGTCGGTGTGGGACAAGCTGGTCGAGTCCAAGAACCCGAACGCCGCCAAGGTGCGCGTGCTGGCGACCACGCCGACCTACTACGACTACAACTGGACGGTGCGCCCGGGCATGGACCCGGCGCTGCAGAAGAAGCTGACCGACGCGTTCCTCAAGCTCGACCCGGCCAACCCGGCGCACAAGGAAATCATGGCGCTGCAGCGCGCGAGCAAGTTCATTCCGACGAAGTCGTCGAACTACGACGGGATCGAGACGGCGGGCAAGTCGGCGGGTTTGATCAAGTGATTCTTTGGCAGGCGGGGGCACCCTCACCCCAGCCCTCTCCCGCGAGCGGGAGAGGGAGAGGGAGCCAATACCGACAGGCCGGCTCCGTCTTGCCCCCTCTCCCGCTTGCGGGAGAGGGTCGGGGTGAAGGAACGCCCTCCGAAAGCCCCACTGCGTGAGCTTCTCCCTCAACGCCATCGGCGTCGTCCACCCCAACGGCCACCGCGCCCTGAACAGCGTGACGCTCGCCGCCCACAAGGGCGAACGCATCGCCGTCATCGGGCCTTCGGGCGCCGGCAAGACCACGTTGCTGCGCGTGCTCGGTGCCGCGCTGCGGCCCACCGAAGGTGAAGTCGAAGCCCTGGGCACCCACCCGTGGCAATTGCCGGCCGCGGCGCTCAAGAAGCTGCGCGCCCGCATCGCCACCGTGCACCAGTCGCCGCCCATCGCCCCGCGCCTGCGCGTGGTCACCGCCGTGCTCGCGGGCCGGCTCGGCGAATGGTCGACGCTGCGTGCACTCCGCTCCCTTTTCCACCCGTCGGACATCGCAGGCGCGCACGAGGCGCTGTCGCGCCTGTCCATGGAAGACCGCCTGTTCGACCGCTGCGACCGCCTTTCGGGTGGGCAGCTGCAGCGCGTGGGCATTGCGCGCGCGCTCTACCAGCGTCCCGACCTGCTGCTGGCCGACGAACCCGTGTCCGCCCTCGACCCCACGCTGGCCGACGCCGCCATCGGCCAGCTCGTTGCACAAGGCGAAACCACCGGCGCCACGCTGGTCGCCTCGCTGCACGCGGTGGACCTGGCGCTGCGCTGGTTCCCGCGCATCGTCGGCATGCGCAACGCGCAGGTGATGTTCGACCTGCCCGCCGCGCAGGTCACGCCCGCCATGCTCGACGCGCTCTATGCGAGCGAGGGCGGCATCGCCACGCAGCGCCCCCTGCCGCCGGGCGCGGCGACTGAAGCGGCCTTTCACCGGCCAGATTGCCCTTGATGAGCACCGCCATCGCGCAGCGCGATCCGCACGCCATGCGCCGGCTCGCCGGATGGCTGGCCGCGCTCGTCATCGCGTGGCCGATGCTCGCGCTCTCCGAATTCAAGCCGTGGGCGCTGTTCGAAGGCGGCAACCTCGCGGTGATCGGCGGCTTTCTCGCGGGCTTCTTTCCGCCCGACGGGTCGCCCGCCTTCCTCGCCCTGCTCTTCAAGGCCACGCTGGAAACGCTGGCCATGGCCACGGCCGGCACCGCGCTGGCGCTGCTGATCGGCGCGCCGCTGGGCTTCGTGACCACGCGTGCGCTCTCCATCTCGCGCATCGGCCCGGGCCCCGGCCGCGTGCAGGCCGGCGTGGTGCGGCAGGCCGCGCGCTGGCTGCTGATGGTGCTGCGCGCCATTCCCGAGATCGTGTGGGCGCTGCTGTTCGTGCGCGCGCTCGGGCTGGGCCCCGCCTCGGGCGTGCTGGCGCTGGCCATCACCTACGGCGGCATGCTGGGCAAGGTGTACGCCGAGATCCTCGAATCGACCGACACGCGCCCCGCGCGCGCGCTGCTCGAAAGCGGCAGCGGGCGCTTCGCCGCGCTGTGCTACGGCCTGCTGCCGAACACGGCGCAGGAGCTGGCCTCGTACACCGTGTACCGCTGGGAATGCGCGGTGCGCGCCTCGGTGGTGATGGGTTTCGTGGGCGCGGGCGGGCTGGGCCAGCTGATGGACCAGTCGATGAAGATGCTCAACGGCGGCGAGGCGAGCAGCATCCTGCTGGTGTTCCTGGCGCTGGTGCTGCTGGCCGACCTGCTGAGCAACGCATTGCGCAGGCTGCTCGCATGACGACGACGCCCTCCTCCCTTCCTCCGCGTCCGCCGCCGTGCTGGCGCTGCCGCATCGCGCTGCTGCTGATCGGCGTGTCGGTGGTCGCGAGCTTCGTCTACCTGGGCATCGACTACCGCGCGCTGGGCTCGTCGGAGTCGCTGCGGCTCATGGGCAAGTTCATTGCCGAGTTCTTCCCGCCCGACGTGTCGCCCGACTTCCTCGCCAGGGTCGGCCACGGCGCCTTGCAGACGCTCGCGGTGTCGGCGCTGGGCACGGTGCTGGCGGCGCTGGCGGGCGCGGTGCTCGCGCTGCCCGCCTCGGGCCGCGCGGGCTGGCTGCCGCGGCATGCCGCGCGCTTCGCGCTCAACTTTTTGCGCAGCGTGCCCGAGCTCGTATGGGCGGCGCTCATGGTGCTGGCCGCGGGCATCGGCCCGTTCGCCGGTGCGCTGGCCTTGTCGCTGCACACCACCGGCGTGCTGGGCCGCCTCTTCGCCGAAGCGCTGGAGAACGCGCCGCGCGAGCCCGAGCATGCGCTCACGCTCTCGGGCGCCGGCCCGGTCGCGGCCTTCAGCTACGCCAGCCTGCCGATCGTGCTGCCGCAGTGGGTGGCCTACACGCTCTACCGCTGGGAAATGAACATCCGCATGGCCGCCGTGCTGGGCTTCGTGGGCGGCGGCGGGCTGGGCCAGCTGCTGTACTTCCACCTGTCGATCTTCCAGCAACAGCAGGCGATGACGGTGCTGATCGCGATGTTCGGGCTGGTCACGCTGGTCGACTTTGCGAGCGCTCGCTTGCGCCGTGGCCTCGGCCCGGCGTACGCATGACAATCGGGGCATGAGGTTCCTGCCATGAGTCATCGCCAGCCCGTGCGGGTGCCCGACCGCCACGCCTTCGACACGCTGATCGACGCGCGCTCGCCGGCCGAGTTCGCGCTCGACCACATTCCCGGCGCCATCAACTGTCCGGTGCTCGACGACGAGGAGCGCCGCATCGTCGGCACCATCTACGTCCAGACCGGTGCCTTCGAGGCGCGGCGCATCGGCGGCGCGATGGTCGCGGCCAACATCGCGCGGCACCTGCGCGACACGCTGGCCGACCGGCCCGAGAACTGGAAGCCGCTGGTCTACTGCTGGCGCGGCGGCATGCGCAGCGGCTCGATGGTCACCTGGCTGCGCCTGGTCGGCTGGGATGCGCAGCAGCTCGCGGGCGGCTACAAGAGCTTTCGCCGGCATGTGATCTCGCAGATCGATTCACTGACGCCGAAGCTCGACCTGCGCGTGGTCTGCGGCGCCACCGGCAGCGCCAAGACGCGCGTGCTGCATGCGTTGGCCGCGCGCGGCGCGCAGGTGCTCGACCTGGAAGACTTCGCGAACCACAAGGGCTCGCTGCTCGGCTCGCTGCCGGGCGTGGCGCAACCGTCGCAGAAGCACTTCGAGACGCGCATTGCCGCCGTGCTCGAAACCGTCGACCTCTCGCGCCCGCTGTATGTCGAGGGCGAGAGCATCCGCATCGGGCGGCTGTCATTGCCGCTGTCGCTGGTGGCGCAGATGCGCGCGGCGCCGTGCATCGAGGTCTCGGCCACGCCCGAGGCGCGGCTGGCCTACCTGCTGCGCGACTACGCCTACCTGGGCGACGACCGCGAGGCGCTCGCCGACAAGATGGGCGTGCTGAAGGAACTGCAGGGCAAGGAAACGGTGACGCGCTGGCAGCAATGGGCGCACGAGGCCGACCTGCCGCACCTGTTCGCCGAGCTGATGTCGCTGCACTACGACCCGCACTACGAGAAGTCGCAGGAGCTGCACTTCCGCGCCTGGGCGAAGCGCCAGCGCGTGGCGGCGCCCGACCTGTCGGATCAGGGCATCGAGGCGGTGGCCGACGCGGTGCTGGCGCTCGGCGAAGGCGCGAGCCCGTCGGCATAGAGCACGCCGCGCGGCGCGCGGCACAGGCCCCAGAAACGCAGGCCGCTGAGCTCGGCCATGCGCACGCCCATCGAGGTCGGCGCTGAGATGGTCGCCATTGCCGCGATGCCCAGGCGCGCGCACTTGCGCACCAGCTCGTGGCTGCCGCGGCTGGACATCAGCACGAAGCCGGGCTCTTCGAGACGGCCCGCCAGCGCGAGCTTGCCGAGCAACTTGTCGAGCGCGTTGTGGCGGCCGACGTCTTCCATCAGGTCGCTGAGTTCGCCCTCGACGCTCGCCCAGGCCGCCGCATGGATCGCACCGGCTTCGGCGTTGAGCACCTGGCGCGGCGCCATGGCCGCGAAGGCGCGCAGCACGGTCGCGAGGTCGATGCGTTCGATCCATTCGCGCGGCGGCACGCGCTGCGGCGAAAGGTCGAGCCCCGCGAAGCTTTCGACACCGCACACGCCGCAGCCGGTGCGGCCCGCGAGGCTGCGGCGGCGGTCCTTCAGGCGTTCGAAGCTGCGCGTGGAAATCTCGAGCTGCACCTCGACACCTGGCATGCCGTCGGGCAGGCCGGCGTCGGAAGCGTCGACCGTCCGCACCTCGATGCCGCGGCAATCGGCCGCCGTGTCGAGGATGCCCTCGCTCAGCGCGAAGCCCAGCGCGAAGGCCTCGAGGTCTTGCGGCGTGGCCATCATCACCGCGTGCGAGACGCCGTTGAACACCAGCGCCACCGGCACCTCGGACGCCAGCGTGTCGTCGCGCACCACGCCTTCGGGCGCGAGGCCGCGCTCGCCGAAGACGTGCACGGCATGCCGCGAGAGCGACGGCAATGAATCGGAGTCGAGGGTCGTGGGGTCTTGCATGGCCGCGGCCATTGTCCGCTCAGCCGGCGTCTTCGTCAGCCGGCAGGGCGTCGACGCAGGCGCGGCCCGCGTCGGTGAGGTGCGCCACCCAGCGGTCGTCCAGCTGCACCACGCGCACCCAGCCGGGCCCGCGCACGCCGCCGATGGCGGCATCGCCCATCAGCGTGAGATGGCGCATGACCACGCTCGCGCCCTGCCCCAGCCGCTTGCCCAGGCGCGGCAGCGACATGCCGCCCTCGCCCGGTGCTTCGGCGAGCGCGCGCAGGATGGCCACGCAGAAGGAGTCGGCGCCGAAAGAAGAAGAGGAAGAAGAAGTGGCGGCGGTCATGCCGCCACGGTATCAGCCTCGGCCGGCGCGGGTGCGGGCGCCACGTGCAACGACAGCACCACGGGAATGGACTTGGAGGTCGGCGTGCCCGCGTTCTCGGCCACCGACGACAGCGGCACCAGCGGGTTGGTCTCGGGGTAGTACGCCGCGAGGTTGCCGCGCGGAATGTCGTACGCCACCAGCTTGAAACGGTCGGCGCGGCGCTCCTGGCCGTCGCTCCACACGGTCTGGATGTCGACCCAGTCGCCGTCCTTCAGCCCCAGGTGGCGGATGTCGTCCTTGTGGATGAAGACCACGCGGCGCTGGCCGAACACGCCGCGGTAGCGGTCGTCCATGCCGTAGATGGTGGTGTTGTACTGGTCGTGCGAACGCGTGGTGAGCAGCGTGAAGACCACCGTGTCGGTCTGCTTCGCGAAGCGCGCGCGGGCGCGGTGCGCGTGGGTGTCCAGCGGCACGGCGTGCGTGAAGAACACGGCCTTCTTGGAGGGGGTGTTCCACACGCGCTCGCTCGCGGTGTTGCGCAGGCGAAAACCGCCGGGGTGCGCCACGCGGGTGTTGAAGTCCTTGAAGTCGTCGAACACGGCTTCGATCTTGTCGCGGATGCGCGCGTAGTCCTCGATGAGCCACAGCCACGGCGTCTTGCTGCGCGCGCCGATGGTGGCGGCCGCCAGGCGCGCCACGATGGCGGGCTCCGACAAGAGGTGCTCCGAGGCGGGCGGGTTGATGCCCATCGAGATGTGCACCATGCTCATGGAGTCTTCCACCGTCACGCCCTGCGCGCCGTGGGCCTGCATGTCGATCTCGGTGCGGCCCAGGCACGGAAGGATGATGGCCTCGCGCCCGTGGATCACGTGGCTGCGGTTGAGCTTGGTGGTCACGTGCACCGTGAGGTCGCACTTCTGCAGGCCCTTCCAGGTCTGGTAGGTGTCGGGCGTGGCGGCCGCGAAGTTGCCGCCGAGCGCGAAGAACACCTTGCCCTTGCCGTCGAGCATCAGCCGGATGGCCTCGACCGTGTCCACGCCGTTCTGGCGCGGCGGCTCGAAATCGAACACCTTCTGCAGCCGGTCGAGCAGCGCCGCGGGCGGCTTCTCCCAGATGCCCATGGTGCGGTCGCCCTGCACGTTGCTGTGGCCGCGCACCGGGCAGGCGCCCGCGCCTTCGCGGCCCATGTGGCCGCACAGCATGAGCCAGTTGCCGATCATCTGGATGGTGGCCACCGAGTGCTGGTGCTGCGTGATGCCCATGCCCCAGCAGGCGATGACCCGCTTGGCGCCCAGGTACACGTCGGCGGCGGCGCGGATCTGCGCCTCGCTCAGGCCCGACTCCTGCACCAGGATGTCCCACGACTCGGCGCGCAGGTCGTCGGCCAGCGCCTCGAAACCGGTGGTGTGCTCGGCGATGAATTCGTGGTCGAGCACCGAAGGCTCGCCGCGCGCCACGGCCGCGTCTTCGCGCTCGATGACGTGCTTCATCATCCCCTTGACCGCGGAGAAGTCGCCGCCCACGCGCAGCTGGAAGTAGTGCGTGCTGATGGGCGTGGAGCCCATGGTGGCCATCTCGAGCTTGTCCTGCGGATCGGCGAAACGCTCCAGCCCGCGCTCGCGCAGCGGGTTGAAGCTCACGATGCGCGCGCCGCGCTTGGAGGCCATGCGCAGCTCGCCGAGCATGCGCGGGTGGTTGGTGCCGGGGTTCTGGCCGAAGATGAAGATGGCGTCGGCCTTCTCGAAGTCTTCCAGCGTGACCGTGCCCTTGCCCACGCCGATCTGCGGGCGCATGCCGCTGCCGCTGGGCTCGTGGCACATGTTCGAGCAGTCGGGAAAGTTGTTGGTGCCGTACTCGCGCACGAACAGCTGGTACAGGAACGCAGCCTCGTTGCTGGCGCGGCCCGAGGTGTAGAAGATCGCCTGGTTCGGGTCGGGCAACGCGTTCAGGTGCAGCGCGATGCGCTCGAAGGCGGCGTCCCATTCGATGGGCACGTACCGGTCGCTGGCCGCGTCGTAGGCCATGGGGTGCGTGAGGCGGCCCTGGTCTTCGAGCCAGAAGTCGCTTTGCTGGGCCAGCTCGGCCACGGTGTGTTTCGCAAACAGCTCCGGGCCGGCGCGGCGCGCGGTGGCCTCGGCGGCCACGGCCTTCACGCCGTTCTCGCAGAACTCGAAGGTCGAGGCATGGTTGCGGTCGGGCCAGGCGCAGCCGGGGCAATCGAAGCCGTCGGGCTGGTTGGCCGAGAGCAGCGTCTTCGCGCCCTTGATGGGAATGTCCTGGCGCAGCAGCGCATTCGTGACGCTGCGCAACGCGCCCCAGCCGCCGGCGGGGCCCTTGTAAAACTCGATCTTCTGCTCGCTCATGCCGGGAGTGTTCGCCCCCCGGATGCCGCAGTCAAATTGGATCGGCACATGCGGTGATTCAAAACGGAAATGAAGGGGCTTTTGCGGGGCCCGCCCCGGGGCCGATCAGCGTGGTGGCCGAAGACGTGCCGGCGAATGTGCCCGCGGCAGGGGTGCCGTGCAAGGTGCTGCGGGAGATCACGGCGCGGGTTGTCGCCCGCCTTGCGGCAAGTGAACGGTGAAAAGCGCAACGCGGCCATGCCGTTTCCGATCGCCTCGAGGGCGCGCTCGGCCAACGCCGGGTCGCCGTCTCTCGCCAGTTCCCGCTCGCGCACGAAGTCGTACAGCCGCTCGATGTCTTCGGCCGCCTGGCGCGCGAACCGAACCGCGCAGCTCACCGGCGCGCCGCGTTCTGGCGCTTCCTTGCCGATTCGAGTTTGCTTTCCGAGGCGATGCATCACCTCGCCTGCATCGGCATGGTCGCCGCTGCGGCGGGCGCCGGCCAGTGAAGCCATGCCGCGCGCAACGAATTCGGCCTGGCTCTTGCGCTGCAGGACACAGGCGCGCACCGCGGCCTCGACGAACTGGGACAGGGATTCACCCTCGCCGAGCACGCGCTCGACTTCGTCCCGGAACTCGGGCTCCACGCGAACGGAAGGAATGGTGGCGCTTTTCATCGCCAAAGTGCATCGCTTGTGCGATGCAAACAACCCAAAGCCGGCGGTCAGCGGCCAGTGGTCAGCCGCGCGCGTCCTGCATCAGCAGCCCGCGCAACTTGCTGCGCAGCGGCGTGTCTTCGACCTCCTGCACGCCGGCGACGTCGCGCAGCGCGAAGTCGCGGCTCTGCGCGTCGTGCAGGTCGATCTCGCGCACCACCTGGCCGTCGCGGTAGACGAAAGCCACGTCGGCCAGCGCGAGCACGTCCTCGATGTCGTGCGTGATCATCAGCACCGGAATGCCCCACTGCTTGCGCACCTGGGCAAGCTCGTTGCGCAGTTCGGTGCGCAGCATCGGGTTGAGCGCGGCGAAGGGCTCGTCGAGCAGCAGCACCTGCGGCTCGCAGGCCAGCGCACGGGCCAGCGCCACGCGCTGCTGCTGGCCGCCCGACAGGTTCTGCGGGCGGCTGTCGGCCAGCGCCGCGAGCCCGAAGCTCTCGAGCAGCGCCTGCACGCGCTCGGCGTCCTTCGCGGGCGGCTTGCGGCGATGCCACGCGGTCAGCCCGAAGGCCACGTTCTCGCGCACGCTCAGGTGCGGGAACAGCGCGTAGTCCTGGAACAGGTAGCCCACGCGCCGTGCCGGCGCGGGCACGTCGATGCGCCGCGCCGAGTCGTACAGCGTGCGGCCGTCGAGCCGCACATGGCCCGACGCCGGATGCAGCAGCCCCGCAATGGCCTGCAGCGTGAGCGACTTGCCCGCGCCCGACGGACCGTAGAGCGCGGCGAAAGGCACGTCGGTCCGAAAGCGCACGGCCAGGTCGAAGCGGCGAGCCCCGTCCTTCACCGAGAGCTTCAGATCGACGTCGATCATGGTTTGCCGAAACCGTAGCGCGTGAGCACTTCCTGCGCGGCGGGGGTCGCGAGGAAGCTGACGAACTCGCCGGCCAGCGCCTTCTGCTTGCTGTCGGCCACCACGGCGATCGGGTACGTCACGGGCGTGTGGCCGGTGGGCGTGAAGGCGATCTTCACCTTGTCGCCGGCCACGGCCGCGTCGGTGCGGTAGACGAAGCCGGCCTCGACCTCGCCGCGGCTCACGTAGTCGAGCACCTGGCGCACGCTGTCGGCCTGCACGAACTTGGGCTCGAGCGTGGTCCAGAGGTTGGCGCCGTCCAGCACCTGCTTGGTGTAGCGCCCGACCGGCACGGTCGCGACCTTGCCCACGGCGATCTTCTTGACGTTGGCACCGCCCAGGTCCTGCAGCGTCTTCAGGCCCACCGCGTCCTTGGCGGGCTCGACGAGCACCAGGCTGTTGGTGACGAAGTCCTTGCGGGTGGCGGTGTCGATCAGCTTCTGCTCGACGCCGCGGTTCATGGTGTCCTGGTCGGCGCTGGCGAACACGTCCACGGGCGCGCCCTGGCCGATCTGCTGCAGCAGCACGCCCGAGGCGGCGAAGTTGAAGCGCACCGTGGCGCCCGACTTGGCGGCCTCGAACCTGGGACCGATTTCCTTGAACGCATCGGTCAGGCTGGCGGCGGCGGACACGGTGATCTGCTGCGCGCCGGCGGCCAGCGGCAGGGCGAGAGCAAGAACCAACGACAGGAGGCGGAACGGGCGCATGGAGAACTCCAGATTGCTTGTTTGTTGAAACGGAATCAGCGAAGGGAAAAGAAGCGGTTCGACAGCACCAGCACGGTGACCGACAGCAGCGAGGTGACCACGACCAGCAGCAGCGCGAGGTCGTCGTGGCCGGCCTGCACCGCGTCGTAGATGGCCATCGACAGCGTCTGGGTCTGCTTGGGAATGGAGCCCGCCACCATCAGCGACGCGCCGAACTCGCCCATGGCGCGCGCGAAGGCCAGCAGCGTGCCGGCCAGGATGCCGGGCCAGGCCAGCGGCAGCGTGACGCGCAGGAACACGGAAAAAGGCGACTGCCGCAGCGTGCTGGCCGCGGCCTCGAGCGAGCGGTCGACGCCCGAGAACGCCGCGCTGGCCGACTTGAGCACCAGCGGCAGCGCCACCACGGCCGAGGCCACCACGGCGCCGTGCCAGCTGAAGATGATGGTGTAGTCGAGGTGCTCGCGCAGCCACGCG
The DNA here is from genome assembly GCF_900112425.1 of Variovorax sp. OK212. Taxonomy (GTDB): domain Bacteria; phylum Pseudomonadota; class Gammaproteobacteria; order Burkholderiales; family Burkholderiaceae_C; genus Variovorax. The sequence continues at coordinate 777,969 of NZ_FOLP01000002.1, forward strand.
CCCAGCGGGCTGCGGCGCCCGGCCGCCACCAGGATGGCGTAGCCGATCACGGTCGGCGGCAGCACCAGCGGCAGCATGAATATGGCCTCGAGCACGGTGCGCCCGAAGAAGCGCTTGCGCGCGAACACCCAGCCCAGCGCCACGCCGACCACCAGTGCCAGCAAGGTCGCCACGGCCGCGACCTTGAGCGACAGCACCAGCGGAAACCAGTCGGTGGAGGCGATGAGCGAGTTCGTCGTGTTCATGAGAATACGGCGGGATTGTTACATGATGAGGCTCAAGGTTCTCACGGGGGTGCGCAGATGGAGGAGTCTCCATATACTGCGGGATACAGCGTAGGAGACATTCCCCCCATGCGCGCATCCGCCCACGACACCGTTGTCCGTTCGATCTCCGGCAGGCCGGAGCTTCGCCACGCGACGCCAGTGCAGGAATGGCGCATCGAGCGGTCGATGGACGCCGCGGGTTTCGTGCTGTCGATCACCGCGCCCGACGGCGCGAGCCAGTCCTTCTTCGTGGCGCAGGCCGACGCCGACGACATCGGCGAAGTGCTGCGCCGGCAGGCGGCGTGGGTCGACCAGCGGGAGCAGTGACGCGCATGTGGCGGCACATGACGGGTGCGCAGCGCATCCTCGAAGTCCTGCTGACGCGGCGCTCCGTGTCGCCGCGGCGCCTGCAGCAGCCCGGCCCCAACCCCGACGAACTCGACGCCATCCTCCAGGCCGGCCTGCGCGCGCCCGACCACGGCGGCCTGCATCCGTGGCGCGTGATCGAGTTCAGGCCGCAGAACCGCGAGGCGCTGGCCTGGTGCTTCGAGCAGGAGAAGCTGCGGCGCGATCCTCTGGCCGGCCCCGCCGACCTGAAGCGCGCACGCGAACACGCCATGCGCGCGCCCCTGCTGCTGGGCTTCGTGGTGTCGCCGCGCGAGCGCAGCAAGATCCCGGCGCGCGAACAGTGGCTGAGCGCGGGGGCCGCGCTGGGCAACCTGCTGAGCGCCGCGCACCAGCTGGGCTACGGCGCCATCGTGCTGAGCGGCGAACGCTGCTTCGACGAGACGCTGGCGCGGCAGGTGGGCGTGCTGCTGGGCGAGTACCTGGTGGGCTTCATCAGCATCGGCAGCGTGAAGGAGGCGCCGCCACAGGCGCGCGAGGTGCTGTCGCAGAGCGTGTGGTCGTGCTGGCAGGGATGGCAGGAGCCGCAGGCCGGCGCCCTGCCTACCCTGCCCGCTCAGCCCATCCGGCCGTCGGAGCGGGTGCGCGGCAGCTGATCGAGCCTGGCGCCGAACCAGCCGACGCGCTCGGTCTCGCGCACGTCGAACTTCGGCACGTAGGGCTTGATGTCGAGCACGGGCGTGCCGTCCATCATGTCGTTGCCGCTGAAGTGCAGCGTGGTGCCTTCCACCGATTCCAGCCGCACGATCGACAGGCCCAGCCGGTTCGGCCGCGCCGGTGCGCGCGTGGCGAACACGCCGTGCGAGGTGTTGTCGAGAAAGGGTACCACCTCCAGCCGCTCGTGCGCGCACTGGTGCAGGTGGGTGACGAGGATCAGGTAGTCGAAGCCCTCGATGTCGCGCAGGCCCGGCGCGAACTCGGCGAACACCTCGAGGCGGCCTTTTTCTTCCGGCGCGCCGGCCGTCTGGATCGGCATGCCGGTGGCCTCCGTGAAGCGGCTGCGTACGATGCCGACCGGGCGGCTCACCACGTCGGCGGCACCGGCGGGTTCGGCGGCTTGGGGGGCTTCAGAGCTCATGGCGCGAGCAGGCGCGTGAGCGCGCGGATGTCGGCCGCGGCGGCCAGCCGCGCGGCGTTTTCGATGGCGCGGTAATGCTTGACGATCTCTTCGCCCACCGGCGTGAGCGCCGTGCCGCCGCCGCGCGAACCGCCGGCGGCGGTGTTCACGGCGGGCGAGGCCAGCGTCTGGTTCATCTCGTCGATCAGCATCCAGGCGCGCCGGTACGACATGCCGAGCAGCCGGGCGGCCGCGGAAATCGAGCCGGTCTCGGCCACGGCTTCGAGCACGGCGATCTTGCCGGGGCCGATGGCGATGGTCTCGTCCCTATAGATGCGCAGGCGAAACTGGACTTTGGATTTCATGTTGGCGCGAAGCGTAAACCAATGCGGGCCGCCATTGTCCGCCCGCGGCAGGCCGGGTCGCTATGCAAGAATGAATACGACGCACCCGCTTCGGGGAAACGAGGAGTTCCAGTGAAAGACCGCACCCTGTTCCTGGCCGTGACCGGCATCGTGTTGGCGCTGCTTGCGGGTTGCGCTTCAAGTCCGCCTGCCCCAGCCGCGCCGTCCGCCGCCCCGATGACGCCGGTGGCCCCGATGGCGCCGCATGCCGCGCACGGTGCGCCCGCCGCGAACGAAGCCGTCTCGCCCTCCTTCACCGTCTCGGGCGCCGTCGGCAGGCGCGCCACCTTCGACCTCGCCGCGCTGCAGGCCATGCCCGCCGTCACGCAGACGGCCGGCGGCAACAGCTACACGGGCGTGAGCCTGTGGAGCTTGCTGAACGACGCGTCGGTCGGCCTGAAGCCCGACACCGCGGCGCGCAACCCGGTGCTGTCGATGTATGCGGTGGTGGTCGGCAGCGACAGCTACCGCGCGGTGGTCTCGCTGGCGGAGATCGCACCCGAATCCGGCAACCGCGTGGCGCTGGTTGCCTACAGCCTGAACGGCATGCCGCTGGGTCGCAACGGCATGGCGCGGCTGGTGATGGCCGGCGACGTGAAGCCGGGCCGCTCGGTGGCCCGGCTGGCCGCGATCGAAGTCTTCGCGGCGCAGCCTTCGGGCCGGTGATCCCTCAAGGGATCGGCTGGCGGATCAGTTGAAGAACTTCGCCGCGCTCACCAGCGTCTTGTAGACGCCCCAGGCCAGCGGAATGCCCACGGCCACCCAGGCCAGCGCCACCACCAGCGGGCTCACCGCGTCGGCGCGGCCCGAGCCGCTGCCCACTTCGGCCGCCGAGGCCTTCTCGTGCGCCAGCTTCTTCTCGACGGCCAGTTCGGCGTCGGTCATGAAGTGCTTGTCGGCCACCGGGCGCACCAGCAGGTTGGCGATGAAGCCGATCACCAGCATGCCCACCAGGATGTACATGGTCTGGTTGTAGACCTGCTCGCGCGGCAGGCCCAGGCCCAGCTGGTACTCGCGCATGTAGTTCACCACCACCGGGCCCAGGATGCCGGCCGTGGCCCACGCGGTGAGCAGGCGGCCATGGATGGCGCCCACGAACTGCGTGCCGAACAGGTCGGCCAGGTAGGCCGGCACCGTGGCAAAGCCGCCGCCGTACATCGACACGATGACGCAGCAGGCGCCCACGAACAGCAGCTTGCTGCCCGCGCCGGCCGACGAGGGAATGCTCGCGTACAGGATGGCGCCGAGCACGAAGAACACCGTGTAGGTGAGCTTGCGGCCCAGCTTGTCCGACATGCTGGCCCACACGAAGCGACCACCGATGTTGAACAGCGACAGCAGCGCCGTGAAGCCGCCCGCCACCACCGCGATGGCCGCGAGCTGCGCCTTGTCGAGCTGGCCGTACCTGGCCGGCAGGTCGATCAGCGCGCCGCCGAACACTTCCTGCAGCATCGGCGAGGCCATGCCGATCACGCCGATGCCGGCGCTCACGTTCATGCACAGCACCAGCCACACGAGCCAGAACTGGGGAATGCCCCAGACCTTCTTCACGTGCACGTGGCGCTGCGTGATCATGGTGTTGGTGGTCTGCGCCGGGGGCGGCGTCCAGCCTTCGGGCTTCCAGCCCGAGGGCGGCACGCGGTAGCCCAGCGCGCCGGCCATCATGAAGACGAAGTAGCCGAGCGCCATGATCACGAAGGTCTGCATCACGCCCACGTCGGTGGCCGTGCTGAAGCGCTTCATGAGGTCCACGGCCAGCGGCGAGCCGATCATCGCGCCGCCGCCGAAGCCCATGATGGCCATGCCGGTGGCCATGCCGCGGCGGTCGGGGAACCACTTGATCAGCGTGCTCACCGGCGAGATGTAGCCCAGCCCCAGGCCGATGCCGCCGATCACGCCCGAGCCGAGGATCATCAGCCAGAACTGGTGCAGGTGAATGCCCAGCGCCGACAGCAGCATGCCGCCGCACCAGCACAGCGCCGACACCACGCCGGCCTTGCGCGGGCCGGCGCGCTCGAGCCAGCCGCCCCACAGGGCCGCCGAGCAGCCGAGGAACACGAAGAACAGCGTGTACATCCAGCCGAGCGTGGCCACGCGCCAGTCGCAGGTGGTGGCGAAGAGCTCGGCGAAGAAGCTCATGTCCTTGGCGCAGGCCTGTGCGCCGGTGCCGGCCGTGCCGAGCGCCTTCGACAGCGGCAGCCAGAACACCGAGAAGCCATAGGCCATGCCGATGCAAAGGTGGATGGCCAGCGCGGCCGGGGGCACCAGCCAGCGGTTGAAGCCGGGGCCCGCGATGATGCGTTCCTTGTCCAGGAAACCGGGTTGCTGCTGCACCCCGCCTCCGTTGATGCGATCTCCCTCGAGAACGCCTGCAGATGAGCCTGCCATAAATCTCCTTGATTACCGGATGTGTAACTTTTTGCTGAATCCGGGCCGCGGAGTGTGAGTGAGCGCTTCATGCGCCGTCAAATTCGAACAGCGCATGGCCCGATTCAATAAGTAAATGGAGCCCCTTTTTCGGGGCGTTGCTTCACGCTCCGAGCGTGCCGCTGTGCTGCTGCACCTGCGCCTGCCACTCGGGCGTGTCCATGAAGGCCAGCGCGGCCTCGAGCGCGCGCGAGGCACGCACGCCGTCCTGCGTCATGAAGCCGATGGGGGTGCGCACCTCGGGCGCCACCAGCGGCAGCGCCTCCAGTTCGCGGTGGCTGCGCACGGCGGCCACCATGCCGCCGGGCAGCACGCTGCTGACCGTGCCCACGCTCACCGCCAGCGCCAGCGCCAGCACCGAGTTGGTCTCGATGGCCGGCGCCGCCGGCACGCCGGCCTCGCGCAGCGCCTGGTCGACGATGGCGCGGTTGTGCATGTCGGGCGTGAGCAGGCACAGCGGCAACCGGCCGGCCTCGGCCCAGGTCATGGGCTTGCCGATGCGCAACTGGTCGGCCGACGGCTTCTTCGCGCGGCGCAGCAGAAAGTAATGCTCGATGCTCTGCGGCCACGCCGTGAGCTTGATGCCCGGCAGGTGCATGCGTTCGGTGTAGCCCAGCGCCAGGTCGATCGAGAGGCTCTCCAGCCCCATCTCGAGGTCTTGCGAACTCATCGACAGCACGGCCGGCACGATGCCCGGATGCCGCTGCTGCAGCAGGGCCGCGAAGCGCGAGAGCATGGGAACGGCCGTGGGCACGGCCGCCATGCGCAGGCGCCCGTGCGGGTCGCCCGCCTCGCTGCGCAGCTCCTGCAGCAGCACCTCGTTGTCGCGCAGCATGCGTTGCGCGGTGGCCAGCACGCGCTCGCCTTCGTGCGTGAGGCCGACGTAGACGCGGGCACGCTTGACGATGACCACGCCGAACTCGCTCTCCAGCGCACGCAGCGCGTTGGACAGCGCAGGCTGCGTGATGTGGCAGGCCTGCGCCGCGCGGCCGAAATGCTTGTGCTCGTTCAGCGCCACCAGGTAGCGCATCGAGGCGAGCAGGTTCATTCTCCGCTTGCTCTCTAGGTGTTCTTGCTGATCGAGATCGTCGGGAACTTGGCCGAGAAGTCCTTCGCCTTCTCGGCGATGCCCACGGCCACGCGGCGCGCCACGGCCTTGTAGATGCCGGCCACGTCGCCTTCGGGGTCGGACACCACGGTGGGCGCGCCGCTGTCGGCCTGCAGGCGGATCTTGATGTCCAGCGGCAGCGCGCCCAGGTATTCCATCTGGTACTCGGCGGCCATCTTCTTGCCGCCGTCCGCGCCGAAGATGTGTTCGGCATGGCCGCAGTTCGAGCAGATGTGCACCGCCATGTTCTCCACGATGCCCAGGATCGGCACGCCGACCTTCTCGAACATCTTGATGCCCTTCTTGGCGTCGAGCAGCGCGATGTCCTGCGGCGTGGTGACGATCACCGCGCCCGTCATCGGCACGCGCTGGCTCAGCGTGAGCTGGATGTCGCCGGTGCCCGGGGGCATGTCGACGATCAGGTAGTCCAGGTCTTTCCAGTTGGTCTGGCGCAGCAGCTGCTCCAGCGCCTGCGTGGCCATGGGGCCGCGCCAGATCATGGCCTGGTCGGCGTCGACCAGGAAGCCGATCGACATGACCTGCACGCCGTGGCGCTCCATGGGCTCCATGGTCTTGCCGTCGGCGCTGTCGGGGCGGCCTTCGATGCCCATCATCATGGGCTGGCTCGGGCCGTAGATGTCGGCGTCCAGCAGGCCCACGGTGGCGCCCTCGGAGGCCAGCGCCAGCGCCAGGTTGGCCGCCGTGGTGCTCTTGCCCACGCCGCCCTTGCCCGAGGCCACCGCGATGATGTTCTTCACGTTGGGCATCAGCTGCACGCCGCGCTGCACCGCGTGGCTGATGACCTTGGTGACGATGTTGACCGACACGTTCTCCACGCCCGGCACCGCCTTGGCGGCCGCCACCAGCGACTTGCGGATGGCCGCGTGCTGGCTCCTGGCGGGGTAGCCCAGTTCGAGGTCGAACGAGACGTCGCTTTCCGAGATCTGCAGGTTCTTGAGCGACCGGCTCGCCACGAATTCCTTGCCGGTGTTAGGGTCTGCGACGGCCTTGAGCGCGTCCATGAGCCCTTCTGGGGTGAGTGCCATTGATCAAACTCCTGAATGGCCGGTAGTCTAAGGGGCTCTCCGGGGCCGCACCGCGCGGCCCCCTCAATAGCCCGACAAGCCTGACAACGAACAAAAGAATGACAGAGACAAGCCCCGTCACCGGCCTCCTGCTCACCGGAGGCGGCGCCCGGGCCGCCTACCAGGTCGGCGTGCTGGAAGCCATTGCCGAAATCCGGCGCGCCGCCGGCCCCGCGGTCACCGGCACCGGCAACCCCTTTCACGTGATCACCGGCACCTCGGCCGGCGCCATCAACGCGGCCGCTCTGGCCTGCGGCAGCGACAACTTCGACCACGTGGTGGCGCACATCGCCGAGGTGTGGGGCCGGTTTCGCGCCGAGCAGGTGTACCGCGCCGATTCGCTCTCGGTCATCGGCAGCGGCGCGCGCTGGCGCATGCTGCTGGGCCTGGGGCGCTTCGCGGCCAACTGGATGCGCATCAAGCCGAAGTCGCTGCTCGACAACACGCCGCTGGCCGAGCTGCTGCAGCGCATGGTGCCGCTGGAGCGCCTGCCGCAGCTCATGCAGCAGGGCCACGTGCAGGCGCTGGCCGTGACGGCGTCGAGCTACAGCTCGGGCGAGCACGTGACCTTCTTCGAGGCGGCCGTGCCGATGGAGCCGTGGGTGCGCTCGCAGCGGCTGTCGGTGCGCGACCGCATCACGCACCAGCACCTGATGGCCTCCTCGGCCATTCCCTTCGTGTTCCCGGCCACGGCGCTGCCGATGCAGGGCCATACCGAGTACTTCGGCGACGGCTCGATGCGGCAGTCGGCCCCCATCGCGGCGGCCATCCACCTGGGCGCGCAGCGCATCCTGGTGATCGGCGCGGGCCGCATGCACGAGCCGCGCGACACCGACGCGCCCAACACCCACAGCGGCTACCCGACCATGGCGCAGATCGCGGGCCATGCGCTCTCGAGCATCTTCCTGGACGCGCTGGCGGTGGACATCGAGCGCCTGCGACGCATCAACCACACGCTGGGGCTGATTCCCGAAGAGGTGCGCGCCTCCAGCTCGCTGCGCCCGCTCGACCTGCTGGTGATCTCGCCCTCGGAACGGCTGGACGTGATCGCGGCGCGCCATGTCGACGCCCTGCCCGGCGCGGTGCGCCACCTGCTGGGCGGCTCCAAGGTGGCGGCCGACGTGAAGGGCGGCGCGCTGGCCAGCTACCTGCTGTTCGAGGCGGCCTACACGCGCGAGCTGATGGCGCTGGGCCGCGCCGACGCGATGAAGCAGCACGGCGAGGTGCTGCGTTTCTTCGGCTGGAACGCGGCCTGACCGGCCCTCGCTTCGGCCTGCACCTTCAGCTTCGCTTTCAGCGCGCGGCGCCCTGCGCCGACACCAGCGTCGACATCGTTCGCAGCAGCGTCTCGGCCACCACCGGCTTGAACAGCACCGGCACGCCGGACTCGCGCACGCGCTGCAGCCGGTGCGGCGCGGTCTCGCCGGTCACCAGCAGCAGCGGCACGCGCCCGTCCAGCCGCTGCTGCAGGCGCAGCCCGGCATCGAGCCCGTCGGCGCCGTCGGCCAGCCGGTAGTCGCACAGCAGCATGTCGAAGGGCTGCTGCTCGGCCTCGGCGCGCGCCAGTTCGTCCACGGCGCCGGCCTCGTCGGCCACGGTGCGCACGTCGATCGCATGAAAGCGAAGCAGGCCGGTCATGGCGGCGCGGATGTCGGCCTCGTCGTCGATCAGCAGCACGCGCCGCGGCAGGCCCGCGAGCACGCCGGCGGGCGGCGGCTGCGCTGCGGCCTCGGCCAGTGCGCTGGCAGCCGCGCCCAGCTGCGGCGCCGCCCCCGGCACCACCACCCGGAAATGCGTGCCGCGCCCGAAGCGCGACTGCAGCCGCACCGGGTGCGCGAGCAGCCGCGACAGCCGCTGCACGATCGACAGGCCGATGCCCAGCCCCCGCGAGCGGTCGCGCCCCGGGTTGCCCACCTGGTAGAACTCCTCGAAGATGCGGCCCGACTGCTCGGGCGCGATGCCCATGCCGGTGTCGCGCACCTCGATCCACACGGCGTCTGCGCGTTCGCGCGCCATCACCGTCACGCCGCCGCGCGCGGTGTACTTGAGCGCGTTGTCGACCAGGTTCGACAGCATGCGGTGCAGCAGCTCGGGGTCGCTGCGCACCCACAGCCGGCTGGCGCGCACGCGCAGCTGCAATGCCTTCTGCTCGGCGAGCGGGCCGAAGGTGAAGTTCAGCCGCAGGAACAACGCGTCGAGCTGCACCGGGTGCACCACGGGCATGACCACGCCGGCGTCGAGCCGGGACACGTCGAGCATGGTGTCCAGCGACATGCCCAGCGCATCGACGGCGCGCATCAGGCGCTCGGCGTTCTGACCCTCGGGGCGGTCGCGCAGCTCGTTGCGCAGCGCGGCGCCGAACAGCGCAATGGCATGCAGCGGCTGGCGCAGGTCGTGGCTGGCGGTGCCCAGGAAGCGGGTCTTCTCGGCGCTGGCGCTCTCGGTGGCGGCGATCTGGTGGCCCAGGCGCGCGGCCAGCGCCTCGTTCTCGAAGCGCAGCATCAGCGCGTCGGTGAGGATGCGGTTCTGCTGGATGCCCGTGCGCAGCGTGAGGCCCAGGTGCGCCGCGCCGAAGGCCGCCAGGAACAGGTGCAGCGCATCGCCCTGCCAGGCCAGCGCCACGATGAGCCCGAGCATCATCGGCAGGCCGTAGCCGAACAGCGCGGGCTTCAGCGGCCAGAGCGCCTGCATGGCGCGGGTCCAGCTGCTCATGATGACCACCACCAGCAGCGTGGTGATGGCAGGGTGCTGGCTCGACACGACGAACAGCGGCGCGGGTGCGGTCGCTGCGCTGACCAGCGTCACCTGCCACGTGTAGCGGCGCGCCCAGTGCGCGCTCCCGGCGGCGGGAATGCCCGGGTGCCAGCCCGGCGAGAACAGCACATACAGGTCGACCGCGACGATCAGCACCATCCAGAACAGCGCCCATGCCGCACCGTGCTGCAGGTAGAACATGGCACCGAGCGCCACCGCGAAAGCCATGTGCGCGGCGATCGACACCCGCCGCGAGGCATACACCGAGGCCACGTGCTCGCGCAGCACGCGCTGGCCGAGTGCGCGGTCGTCGGCGTGGTCGTGGGTGCGGGTGTGGGCGTGGGCGGTCGTTTCGCCCGCGGCCGGCGTCATGGCCCGGCACGGCGCGAGCCGGGGCACTGCGGAGGGAGGAAGCGGCGGGAGGTCACCCGCCCATGCTATCGGCGCACCGGGGACGCGACAGTGCCATAAGTCATGCCCCACTCGCCCTGCCGGCGCCGCACGTCGTCGGCGTCCACGCCGGCCAGCTCGCGGTACACCGACGGGGCCGTCGCGCCCTCGGTGCTGATCAGCAGCACGCGGGAACGGGCGTCGAGGCCCGCCTGCGCACGCGCCGCGTCCGACAGTGCCAGCACGCGCAGCGCGGCCAGGCCGGCGGCGCCGGATTCACCGCTCTCGACCGGCACGTCGCGCGCCGAGCCCCGGGCCAGCCGGCGCATGGCGTCGATGGCGTCGCCGTCCTCGATGGTCATGAACAGGTCGATCGACGGTTGCAGGAAGCGCCAGGCCAGGGGCGAGGTCTCGCCGCAGGCCAAGCCGGCCATCACCGAATCGACGGTGCCCGTGGCGTTCGCGGGCCGGCCGTAGAGCGCGCTCTGCATGAGGCAATCGGCCTGGCGCGGTTCGACCACGATGAACGTGGGGCGCTGCTCGCCCGACAGTTCCCAGAAATAGCTGGCCACGCCCGCGGCCAGGCCGCCGACACCCCCCTGCAGGACGACGTGCGTGAACGGTGGGCCAGCCTGTTCGGCCGCTTGTTCCACGATCTCGTCGACCAGCGCCCCGTAGCCCTGCATGACGTCGCGCGGGATGTCTTCGTAGCCGGCGTACGAGGTGTCCGACACCACCTGCCAGCCGTGGGCCTGCGCCAGCGCCGCGGCGTGCGCGACCGACGCGTCGTAGTTGCCCTCGATGCGCACGATGTCCGCGCCGAAGGCGGCGATGGCGCTCTCGCGCTCGGGGCTCACGTGCTTGTGCAGCACGATCACGCAGCGCACGCCCGCGCCCTGGGCGGCCGCGGCCAGCGCGCGCCCGTGGTTGCCGTCGGTGGCGCTGATGACGACCAGCCCGCGCAACGCGTCGGCGCAAGCGCCGAGCAGCACGGCCTTCGGGTCCCACGCGGGGTGCGCACGCATCACCAGCCGCACCAGCGCGGCCGGTGCGCCCAGCGCCTTGAAGCTGCCGAGCGTCGAACGCTTCGACTCGTCCTTCACGCACACGCCGGCCACGCCGAGCGCCTGTGCGGTGTCCGGCAGCGACCACAGCGGCGTGGGCGCCTTCGCGAGCATCGGCCAGGCCGAGAGCCAGTCGCGCGTGCGCCGTGCCTCGGCAATGCACAGGATGTCCTGCAGCTCGCGCGGATAGGCCGCGCGCACGGCGTTCTTGTTGGTGACGGGCATGGGGTTCGGTACTTGCATGGAAGGAGGGTTCAGCGCGGCAGGCGCAGGCGGACGATTTCCGCGAAATAACGCGCGCCCGTGTCGAGCACCGCGTCGTTGAAGTCGTAGCTGCCGTTGTGCAGCGGCGTGCCGCCGGGCTCGCCCTCGGCGCCGTTGCCGAGAAACACGAAGGCGCCGGGCACGGCTTTCAGGAACGCGCCGAAGTCTTCGGAAATCATCATCGGCGCCACGTTGGCGTCGACGTTGCCCGCGCCCACCACGGCCGTGGCGGCGGCCACCGCGGTGGGCACGCATTGCGCCCAGTTCACCGTGGGCGCGAACTCGTGCGTGTAGCTGAAGTCGCATTCGGCGCCGTGCATGCGGCAGAGGCCCTCGCTGATCTCGCGCATGCGCGCGGCCAGCATGCGCTGCACCTCGGGGTCGTAGCTGCGCGTGTCGCCCTTGATCACCACGTTCGACGGAATGGCGTTGCGGATGCCGTCGGTGATGAACTCTGTGCACGACACCACCGCCTGCGCGCCCGGGTCGAGCGTGCGCGAGACGATGGTCTGCAGCGCCAGCACCACCTGCGCGCCGATGACGATGGGGTCGATGCCCATGTGCGGCCGCGCGGCATGCGTGCCGCGGCCCTTGATGTGGATGACGAAGTTGTCCTCGCTGGCCATGATGCCGCCCGCGCGCGTGGCGATGGTGCCGGCGCGCATGCCGGGCATGTTGTGCAGGCCGTACAGCTCGTCGACCGGAAAGCGCGCGAACAGGCCGTCGTCCATCATTGCCTTGGCGCCGCGGCCGTGCTCCTCGGCCGGCTGGAAGATGAAGCGCACGGTGCCGTCGAAGTCCTGCCGCTCGCGCAGCAACTGCGCCGCGCCGAGCACGATCGACATGTGGCCGTCGTGCCCGCAGGCGTGCATCTTGCCGGGCGTGGCCGAAGCGTAGGGGCGGTCGGCGGGCAGCTCGGTGATGTTCAGCGCGTCCATCTCGGCGCGCAGGCCGATCACGCCCTTGCCCTCGCCCACCTTGAGGTTGGCCACGAGGCCGGTGCCGCCGATGCCGGTGTGCACCTCGAGGCCGAGCGCCTTGAGCACGCGCACGACGAAGGCCGAGGTCTTCGCTTCCTCGAAGCCGGTCTCGGGCATGGCGTGCAACTGGCGGCGCCAGCCGGTGAGCGTGTCGCGCAGGGATGCGTCTGGGGAATTCATGGCGAGATGCTATTGACAACGGCGCGGGACAGGTGCGCAAAATCGTGCCCTTCGGCGCAACGTTTTTGCGTGACACCCCTCACCTCCGCCCCTCACCTCCGCCCTTCATGACCCCTCTCGATGCCCTCGACCTTCGCCTGCTGGAGCTGATCCAGGCCGACAGCCGCGTGCCGCAAAGCGAACTCGGCGAGCGCGTGCACCTGTCGACGGCGGCCGTGAACCGGCGGCTCAAGCGCATGCGCGACGAGGGCGTGATCCAGCGCTACGGCGCGGTGCTGTCGCCGGCCGCGCTGGGCCACCCGCTCACCATCGTGGCCGAGGTCGAAACCGAGAGCGAGCAGATCGAGCTGCTCGACGCGATGAAGCGCAGCTTCAAGGACTGCCCGCAAGTGCAGCAGTGCTACTACGTGACCGGCGAGTGGGACTTCATCCTCGTCTTCGTGGTGCGCGACATGGCGCAGTACACGGCGCTCACGCGGCAGCTTTTCTTCCAGAGCAACAACGTGAAGCGCTTTCGCACGCTGGTCACCATGGACCCGGTGAAGCTCAGCCTGGACGTGCCGGTGTCCGGGGGCTGAACGCCGCGCCGTGCGCCGCGGCGGACGGCATCAGCATCGAGCGCAGCAGCAGCACCACCGCGCAGACGACCGGCGCCAACGCCAGCAGCCGGCCGGGCTCGAAGGCCAGCCCCGCCACCACGCCGACGGCGCAGCCGGCCTTGATCCAGGGCGCCACCGCGTCCCAGCCGCGGCGGTGGGTGGCCGCGAACGCGATGAGCGCCGCCCAGCCGAACAGCCCGCCGAACACCGAGACGACCCAGCTCGACAGGTAGTAGACGGTGTCCATGTCGCGAAACGCGATCGCCGTGCCCAGGCCTTGCCAGGTGTGGCGATAGCCGTCGAACAGGAAGAAGCCGGTGGCCGACGCGGCCCACCAGAAGAAGGCGTACAGGCTCGCCATGCCGGCCAGCACGGCAAGGCAGGCGAGTGCGCGCCGGGTGATGTCGTCGAAGGGCGCGTGGTCTCGCCACGCGGCGGTGTGTCCGTTGTCCATGCAGGGCTCCAAGGGTGTTCGCAATGGAGGCCGACGTTAGGGACGCCATGTGCGGTCAGCGTGAAGACAGTGTGAAATGGTGTGAGCAGATGCCAGCGCGCGGGCACTGCTGCCACTGCTGCGGCTACTGGAAAAGCGCGAGAAAAGCGTAGACGCCCACGATGGCCCAGTGCACCTTGCCGGCGCTGGAGGCGGACTCCGCCGAGATGGGGTACATCTTCGCGCGCTTCCAGGCCCGGATGTTCAGCGCCACCGCGAGCACCACGCCGCTCGCGAACAACAGCGCCGAATGCAGCCCCAGCGCGCCGATCAGCGACACCACGAGGATCACGACGCCAGCCGCCCAGATGCCGCCGCCGGTACTCGCCAGCACATGCGACAGCCCGCCGCAGACCGTGCACTCGGCCGGCCCGGCGCGGCTGGACCAGCGCTTGGCGAAGTTGCCGATGCCGGGTCGTTTGCAGCGCGGGCAGGTGTGCGTCATATGCCGCGCAAGATAACCCGGCTTGCCTTCAGCTGGCAAATCCCGGGCGAATCCTGACCGTCAGCCCTCCTGCGAAATCCCCAGCTCCGCGCAGACCCGGCCCAGCAGCGCCTTCAACGACGCCACCTCGGCCTCGAGACGCGCCACGTTGGCCTTCAGCGCCGCGACTTCGCCCAGCGACACGTCGTGCGCCGCATAGGACGCATCCGACGAGTTGCTGCCCGGCCCCGCGACCTCTTCCGCCGGCGCGCCGCTCAACAGGTGCGCCCAGCGGCTTTCGCGCGCGCCGGGCAACCGGGCCAGCTTCACCACCAGCGCACCGGCCTGGCGCTCGGCGAGTTCGTTGAGGAAACCCTCGACCGACGAGATGTCGGCGAAGTTGTGCATGCGGTCGCAGGCGATGCGCAGCTCGCCGGCCGTCTGCGGGCCGCGCAGCATCAGCACGGTGAGCAGGATGACCGACTGCGACGGGATGCGCAGCACGCGGTCGATGTTGTGCTCGTAGCGAAAGGCGCGCCCGCCGCTGGTCTCGGCGACCAGGCTGTAGCCCTTCAGGCTGTCGATGGTGGCCTGCACCTGCGACTCGGTGAGCTCCAGCACCGGGTTGCGGCTGGTCTTCTGGTTGCAGCCCGACACCAGCGAATTGAGCGTCAGCGGGTAGCTGTCGGGCACGGTGCGCTGCTTTTCGGCGAGCACGCCGAGAACGCGGGTTTCGACAAGGGACAGGACAGGCAACGGTGTGGACATGGCTCGATTCGGGAACAGATCAAGGATGAAGACGCGGGAAACGGGCGCCGCGATCAGGGCGGCGCAACGCCGAGCATAGGCCCCAGCTCGCGCACGAAGTCGCTGCGGCCCAGCGCCGTCGAATGCAGGGCCGACACGGTGCCGTCGAGGTAGAGCGCATCGCGGCAGTGGAGCACGTCGCGAAAGTACAGCGCGAACTCGTGGAAGTTCACCGGCGTCTCGCTCAGCACGAAGACCGCCGTGTGGCCCTCCACGCCGACGCAGACGCCGTTGCGGATCTTGCGCGACGCGGAGTGCGGAATGAAGGCCGGGTGCACCACGCCGTGGCGCAGCAGCAGTGGGCCCGACTGCGTGGCCAGGCGCACGCCCGCGGCCAGCGCCGGGTACTCCGACGACTCGACCACGCGCGCCCCGGCGTCCGACACGAGGAACACGCCGTTGGGCTTCAAAAAGAAATTGCCCGCGCCGTCGGCCAGGTTGAGCGGCGCTTCCTCGCGGCCCTCGCGCACCAGCAGGCCCACCGGCGAGAAGTCCTCGTGGTACATGCCGGCGTTCACCGCGAAGCTCAGCTGGCGGTGGCGCTCCTTGAGCCAGGCGTCGAGCCGGTCGAAGCGCTTGAAGGGCTCGCCCGCGTCGTCGCGCAGGAACAGCTCGAGCCGTTCGGTGCGCAGGTCGATCTTCACGACGGTGAAGCGCGGGTCGGCCGACGCCGGTGCGGCCGGTGCGGCCAGCGCCGCGAGCAGCCAGGCGCCCAGGAACAGAACACGCAGCAGGCGCTTCTTCATGCGGCTCCCGCAGCCCGTGCGCCCGGACGGATCAGCCGCCGTTGATGCGGCTGACCAGCGCCTTCGTGAACGCCGCCGTGCCGGCCGTGCCGCCCAGGTCGCCCGTGCGCACCTTGTCGATGTTCAGCGTCTCGTCGATGGCCGTGCGCAGGCGCGTGGCCAGCTCGGGCAGCCGGACGTGGTCGAGCATGAGCGCGGCGGCCAGCAGCAGCGCGGTGGGGTTGGCGATGCCCTTGCCCGCGATGTCGGGCGCGGAGCCGTGCACGGCCTCGAAGATCGCCGCGTCGGCACCGATGTTGGCGCCCGGCGCCATGCCCAGGCCGCCGACCAGCCCGGCCACCAGGTCGGACAGGATGTCGCCGAACAGGTTGGTGGTGACCAGCATGTCGAACTGCCAGGGGTTGAGCACCAGCTTCATCGCGCAGGCGTCGATGATGACCGTGTCGAGCTCGAACTTGCCCTTGTACTTCTTCTCGTACAGGTCCAGGCCGGTCTCCAGGAAGATGCCCGTGAGCGCCTTCATGATGTTGGCCTTGTGCACGATGGTGACCTTCTTGCGGCCCGTGGCCACGGCCGTCTCGAAGGCGTACTCCAGCAGGCGGCGGCTGCCCTGGCGGGTGTTGATGCCTGTGGCCATGGCCACGGCATGCGGGTCGCCGTCGATCGGCACGTAGTGCTCGTGGCCGATGTACAGGCCCTCGAGGTTCTCGCGCACGACCACCAGGTCGATCTTGTCGAAGCGCCCGCCCGGAACGATGGTGCGCGCGGGGCGCAGGTTGGCGTACAGCTGGAACTCCTCGCGCAGCCGCACGTTCGACGAGCGGTAGCCGCCGCCCGACGGCGTTTCCAGCGGGCCTTTCAGGGCCAGGCGGGTGCGGCGGATGCTGTCCAGCGTAGCCACGGGCAGCGGGTCGCCGGCGGCCACCACGCCGCCGAGGCCGGCGATCTGGCGGTCCCACTCGAACGGCGCCTTCAGCGCGTCGAGCGCGGCCAGCGTGGCGTCGACGATTTCCGGGCCGATGCCATCACCGGGGATCAGGGTTGCGGGAATGGGAGTGGTCATCGGCGGCGTCTCGCGTTGTGTATCGGGGGCTGGAGCATACGTCGCGCACAAGACACCCTGCGCTCGCGTGGGTCACTTTTCAGGGCCCTTCATTCGTGGCCGGGCAATTCCTGGTCGAGCAGCGCCGTACGGCCCACGACGCGGCCCGGCGCCAGCAATGCGCCGGGCGCAATCACCGCGTTCGCACCGATGCGCACGCCGTCGCCCATCAGCGCGCCGAATTTCTCGCAGCCGGTCGGCTGCAATGCGCCGCCCCCCGCGCCTGTCCCGCTGCGCACGAAGATCTGCTTGTCCGCGCGCTCGTTGCGGTGGTTGCAGACGATGCTGCCGGCCTCCATGTTGACGCCCGCGCCCAGCACCGAGTCGCCGACGAAGTTGAAGTGCGCGAGCGCCGTGCCCGCGAACACGAAGGACGATTTCAGCTCCACGCCGGGGCCGATGCTGCAGCGCGCGTCCACCCAGTTGCCGCCGCGCAGGTAGGCGCCGGCCGCCACGAAACAGCCGGGCCCGAGGATCAGCGGGCCCTTGAGCACCGCGCCGGGCTCGACGCGGGCGCTGCGGTGCACGGCCACTTCGCCGTCGATGGCGTAGTCGGCCGGCAGCGCGGCCAGCAGTTCGCGCACGATCTCGGGCGCGCGCGGCGGGAGCTCCCAGGGCAGCGAGGCGGCCCACGGTGCGAGCGGCGACGAGGCGATTCCCGCAATGTAGGCATGGAGGTCGATGGCATGCGGCATGGGGGCGATGCTGCCATCAAACCCACGCCGTAACCTGGCCACCTGACGGGCCACCTAAAATGCCCGGTTCCGTCAGACCACTCCCGAAAGCGCCCTCCCCGATGTCCGCCCCGCGCAAGCTCTTCGTTACCACCGCCCTGCCGTACGCCAACGGCAAGTTCCATATCGGCCACATGATGGAGTACATCCAGGCCGACATCTGGGTGCGGAACCAGCGAATGAATGGTGCGGAGGTCAACTTCGTCTGCGCCGACGACGCCCACGGCGCGGCCATCACCATCGCCGCCGACAAGGCCGGCGTGACGCCGCAGGCCTTCGTGGCCGAGATTGCCGCGGGCCGCAAGCCCTACCTGGACGGCTACTTCATCTCGTTCGACAACTGGCACTCGACCGACGCGCCCGAGAACCACCAGCTGGCGCAGGACATCTACCGCGACCTGCGCGCCGCCGGCCTCATCAGCACGAAGAGCGTGGAGCAGTTCTACGACCCCGAAAAGGGCATGTTCCTGGCCGACCGCTTCATCAAGGGCGAATGCCCGAACTGCCACGCCAAGGACCAGTACGGCGACAACTGCGAGGTGTGCGGCGCCGTGTACGCGCCCACCGAGCTGATCAACCCCTACTCGGCCCTGTCGGGCGCCAAGCCCGAGCTGCGCAGCTCGGACCACTTCTTCTTCAAGCTGTCGGACCCGCGCTGCGAGGCCTACCTGAAGGAATGGACCGCCGCCCCCGGCCACGTTCAGAGCGAAGTGCAGAACAAGATCCGCGAATGGCTCTACAAGGACGACGAGGGCAAGGGCGGCCTCGGCGACTGGGACATCAGCCGCGATGCGCCCTACTTCGGCATCGAGATCCCCGATGCGCCGGGCAAGTACTTCTACGTGTGGCTGGACGCGCCCGTGGGCTACCTGGCGTCGCTGAAGAACCTGCTGGACAAGCGCTGCATCGAGCTGGGCGGCGACGGCATCTCGTACACCGAGTACATGGCCGACCCCGACCTGGAGCAGGTGCACTTCATCGGAAAGGACATCATCACCTTCCACACGCTGTTCTGGCCCGCCATGCTGCATTTCAGCGGCCGCAAGGCGCCCGACGCCGTGTACGTGCACGGCCACCTCACGGTGAGCGGCGAGAAGATGAGCAAGAGCCGCGGCACC
The DNA here is from genome assembly GCF_900112425.1 of Variovorax sp. OK212. Taxonomy (GTDB): domain Bacteria; phylum Pseudomonadota; class Gammaproteobacteria; order Burkholderiales; family Burkholderiaceae_C; genus Variovorax. The sequence goes on from NZ_FOLP01000002.1 coordinate 796,376, forward strand.
GGCATCGACCCGCTCAAGTACCTGTCGATCGGTCTCGACCCCGAGTGGCTGCGCTACTACATCGCCGCCAAGCTCAACGGCCGCAACGAGGACATCGACTTCAACCCCGAGGACTTCGTTGCGCGCGTCAACAGCGACCTCGTGGGCAAGTACATCAACATCGCCAGCCGCGCGGCGGGCTTCATCGGCAAGCGCTTCGAAGGCAAGCTGGGCGAGGTGTCGGCCGACGGCAACGCGCTGCTGTTCGCGCTGCGCGACGCCGCGCCGCAGATCCACTCGCTGTACGACGGCCGCGACTACGCCCGCGCGCTGCGCGAGGTGATGGCGCTGGCCGACAAGGTGAACGAGTACGTCGACCAGAACAAGCCCTGGGAGCTGGCCAAGAAGGAAGGCGCCGAGGCGCGGCTGCACGACGTGTGCACCGTGTGCATCGAGGCCTTCCGCCTGCTCACGCTGTACCTGAAGCCGGTGCTGCCGGCGCTGGCGGTGAACGTCGAGGCCTTCCTGAAGATCGCCCCGCTGGTCTGGGGCGACGCGGCGCAGCCACTGCCCGTGGGCCACGCGATCGGCGACTACAAGCACCTGATGCAGCGCGCCGATGCCAAGCTGGTCGACAAGCTGTTCGATGCGCCCGAGCCCGCCGCGGCGCCTGCTGCCGCCGTGCAAGCCCAGGCGCTGCCGGGCGGTGAAGCCATCGCGCCCACCATCACCATCGACGACTTCGCCAAGATCGACCTGCGCATCGCAAAGATCGTGGCCTGCGAGAAGGTCGAGGGCTCGACCAAGCTGCTGCGCCTGACGCTCGACGCGGGTGAAGGCAAGACCCGGAACGTGTTCAGCGGCATCGCCTCCGCCTACCAGCCCGAGCAGCTCGTGGGCAAGCTCACCGTGCTGGTCGCCAACCTCGCGCCGCGCAAGATGAAGTTCGGCGTGAGCGAAGGCATGGTGCTGGCCGCCAGCCATGGCGACGAGAAGGCGCACCCCGGCATCCACGTGCTCGAACCCACGCCGGGCGCCACGCCGGGCATGCGCGTTCGCTGACCTGCAAGGACACGCCATGACCGCTCTGCGCCGCGCCCTTCTGCTGCTTTGCCTGCCCGCCGTGTCGGTGCTCTCGAGCGGTTGCGCGGTCGTGACCGTGGCCAGCACCGCGGTGAGCGTGGGCGCCGGCGCGGTCGGGCTGGCGGCGGACGCGGCCATCGGCACCGCGCGCATCGCCGGCAAGGCGGTGGGCGCGGCGGCCGACGCGGTGATTCCCGACAGCCAATAAACCGCAGGCGCGCGCCGGCCCGGCGCCTTCAGTCCGCCAGGCCCAGGCGCGCGAGGTGCGGCGGCGTGTGCTGCGCCTTTTCCTTCCGCACGAAAGCCGAGCGCAGGCCCGCATGCGGCTCGCGCGCGTCGAAGAAATTGCGGCGCATGTGCGACAGCTCTTCATCCCGGTAACGCTGCAGCGGCTTCACCGCCTCGTCCTGTTCGCGCGCGGCCTGCTTGCGCGCGATGCGCTCGGCCAGGTCCGGCGCGGCCGCCAGCTCCGCGGCCAGCCGCGCGACTTCGTCGCCGAACTCCTGCGGTGCCGCCTGCAGCACCCGCTGCGCCATGCCGAGCTGCACCGCGCGCCGCGCGCTCACGGGCAGCGCCGCCTGCGTGAGGCGCTGCGCCTCGGCCGCGCCCACGCGGCGCGGCAGCGTGAAGGTCCAGTATTCGGAGCCGTGCAGCCCCATCAGCGCGTAGTGCGGGTTGAGCACGGCGCCGTCGCGGCACCACACCTCGTCGGCCGCCAGCGCGAGCATCACGCCGCCGGCCGCCGCGTTGCCGCCCAGCGCCGCCACGGTGAGCCGGTCGGTGGTGGTGAGCACGGCCTCGACGAGGTCGTTCATCGCATGGATGTTGGCCCACGACTCCTCCGCCGGATCGTCGGCGGCCTCGATCACGTTGAGGTGGATGCCGTTGGAGAAGAAGTCGCGCAGGCCGCCCAGCACCAGCACGGCGGTCGGCCGGGTCAGCGCGAAGCGGTAGGCCTTCAGCAGCCGCCGGCATTGCACGGTGCTCATGGCGCCGCCGGGAAACGAGAAGTTCAGCGTGCCGACCGCGCCGTGCTCGCTGTAGCGCATCTCGGTCCAGGTGCGGCGCGTGTCGGGCAATTGCAGCGGCGCGGGCACCTCGGGCACGCTGGCGCGCAGCAGGTCGCCCAGTGCCTGCACGGCCGGCAGCTTGTAGCTGGGCCACAGCGAGCCGGCGCCGGCGCCGGGTTCGCGCCAGGGGCTCAGCTGCGGGATCCACACCGCGCCGTCGACGGTGGCACGGCAGACGGCGCCGGCGCGGGTGGCGATCAGCTCGCCGGGCGGGCCGCGCAGCTCGTCCTCGGGGTGGCCGCCGTGCAGGTACCACGGCATGCCCAGCAGTTCGTCGCGCACGCCGGGCTGCGAGTCGGCCGCGCGCAACTGGCGCAGCACCGCCTCGGTGGTGTCGGCGGCCCAGTCGATGCGCCGCTGCGCCTGCTTCATGAAAGGCCGCCAGCCCGCGGCCAGGTCGGTGGCCGCCTGCGGTTGCGGCTTGTACTTGCCCGAGGCGAAGCGCTCCACGGCGAGCAGCACCGCATCGACGGCGGCATCGGCCACCTCGCCGCGGTAGAGGTCGCTCTTGCCGGCCAGCGGCGGCACCTTCAGCGGCGACCACGCCCAGACGTCGCCCGCGTCCATCCCGGCCACGGCCTCGAGCACGGTGACGCCCCAGCTCTGCGCGCCAGCCTGCAGCGCCCAGTCGAGCGACGATGCTCCGCGGTCGCCCGGCGGGCCGGGATGCACGATGAGGCAGGTGCGCGCGCGCCACACGTCCTCGGGGATCGCGGTGGTCAGCATCGGCGCCACGAGCAGTTGCGGATCGTGCCGGCGCACGGCCTCGCGCAAGGCATCGTCGTTGCCGAGGGCCAGCGTCACGCCCGCGGTGTGGCCGCGGTCGAGAAGCTCGGCGAGCACCCGTTGCGTCAGGCTGTTGAACGCGCTTGCGACAAGCAGGATGTGCATCGGACGCCCTCGTCATGTTGGTGTCTAAATGTCAACCAATGTCAAAAATGTATCTGGATCCTTTGCATGGGATAAGTCGACCGAAAGTCCTCACCGGGCTGGAACGCCGTTCCACGCGACCATCTCACCCCGCCGTTCAGGCGTAGCGCAGCAGGAACGGCAGCACGTGCGCCAGCACCTCCTCGGGCGCCTCTTCCGCCATCTGGTGCCCGCAGTCGATGGTCCCGCCCTCCACCTGGTCGGCCCAGTCCTTCCAGATCTCGACCGGATCGGGCCTGGCGGTGTTCGACGCGCTCCACAGCACCTGCACCGGGCAGGCGATGCGCCGCCCGGCCGCCATGTCGTCGCGGTCGTGCTGCAGGTCGATGGAGGCCGCGGCGCGGTAGTCCTCCACGATCGCGTGGCGCACCGACTCCTTCGCAAAGGCGCGGTGGTACTCGGCCAGCGCCTCGGGCGTGACGGCGTCGACCTTCTGCACCGCGTTGCGCAGCGCCCAGTCGAGGTAGTAAGCCGGGTCGGCGCGCAGCATGCGCTCGGGCAGGTCGAAAGGCTGCGCGAACAGGTACCAGTGGAAGGCCTTGAGCCCGAAGGCCATGCCGGCGCGCTGCCACATGGCTTGCGTGGGCACCACCGTGAGCGAGACGAAGCAATTCACCGCCTCGGGCGTGTCCAGGCACAGCCGGTAGCCCACGCGCGCGCCGCGGTCGTGGCCCATGACGGCGAAGCGCGTGAAGCCCAGCGAGCGCATCAGCGCCAGCTTGTCGGCCGCCAGCGTGCGCTTGCTGTGGCCGATGTGCAGCGGGTCGCCGGCCGGGCCGGTGCTGTCGCCGTAGCCGCGCAGGTCGGGCGCGACCACGGTGAAGTGCCGCGCCAGCACGGGCGCGATGCGGTGCCAGGCCACGTGCGTCTGCGGATAGCCGTGCAGCAGCAGCAGCGGCGGGCCGCTGCCGCCCACTTCGGCGTGGATGACGGCGTCGCCCAGCGCCACGTCGTGCACCGCGAAGCCGGGGAAGAACGGCGCGCGGCTCATTGCAGCGCCTCGGCGAAGAAGTCGGCCATGCGCTCCAGCTGCTCGTCCATCATGTGGCGGCCGTGCACGATGCGCGCGCCCTGCTGCTGCGCCAGCGTGAGCAGCGGCGTGGTGTGCGGCTCCATGATCACGTCGGCCACCGTGTGGCCTGCGCGGATGGCCGAGGCGGCGATGGGCAGCGGATCGCCCTCGCGCATGCCGGCCGGCGTGGCGTTGACGAGCAGCTCGCGCGGGCTCGCGCCGTCCCACGTGCCGGCGGTGTAGCCCAATGCGCGCAGCCGTTCGACCAGGTTCGCGCGCTTCGCGCCGTCGGCGTCGTGCACGTCGATGGACGCCGCACCGGCGCCCGCCAGCGCGAAGGCGATCGCATTGCCCGCGCCGCCCGCGCCCGCAAGGCCCACGCTGCGGCCCTTCACGTCGAAGCCGTTGCGCACGAGCCCCGACAGAAAGCCCGCGCCGTCGAGCAGGTCGCCCTGCCATGCGCCGGCCTTGCGGCGCACGACGTTCACCGCCTGCGCCTCGCGCGCGGCGCGCAAGGTCTCGATCGGCAGGCTCGCGACGATCTGCTTGTGCGGCACGGTGACCACCAGGCCCGCCACGTTGCGCACCGCGAGCAGCGTGTGCAGCAGCGCCGGCACGTCGGCGGCCTGCACGTGCAGCGGCACGAGCACCGCGTTGATGCCGCGGCGCTGCAGCAGTTGCGTGAGCGGCAGCGGCGCCTTCACCTGCGCGACGGGGTCGCCGATGATGCCTAGCACGGCGGTGTTGCCGTCGAGCTTCAAACCGTTCCAGTTCGGGCCGTTCCGGTCGGGGGTGGTGTCAGGCATGGGTATGGCCGTTTCTTTGAAGGAATTCGGAAGTGGCGCGAAAGGCCGCGGCGGCGCGCGCCAGCGGGTCGAGCGTGGCCATGCGGATCGCGCTGGGGGCTTCGACCGACAGCAGCGCATCGGGCGCGAGCTGCGCCAGCAGGCGGTGCACCGGCAGTTCGCCCTCGCCCGGAAAGAGGCGGTGCGCGCGCCCCTCTTCCGCGGGCGAGAGGCCCGGGTGGCGCTGCGCGAGCGCGTCGTTGACCTGCATGAAATGGCGGTCGATGCGCGCGCCGCCCCTGTCGCCTTCCATGTCACTGGGGGCACAGCCCGCGCGGAAGAAATGCAGCGCGTCGACCACCACGCGCGCCGTGTCGCTGTTCGACGCGGCGACCAGCTGCTGCGCCTGCTGCAGCGAGCGCGCGGCGGTGTAGACCATGAATTCGACGCCCAGTGCGAGCCCGTGCGGGCGGGCGCGCTCGGCCAGCGCGGCCATGCCGTCGCCCGCGCGCGCCAGGTCGCTGTCGTCCACGTTGACCATGAGGCAGCGCGCGCCCAGCGCCTCGGCCGACGCGAGCACGCCCGCCAGCGACGCCGCGTCGAAGCCGGGCTTGATGCGCACGATCTCGATGTCGTGCACGCGCAGCCCCAGGTCGCGCAGGCGCGCCAGCGTCTCGCGCAACATGCCGCTGCCCACGGCCATCGGGAACGGCGCTTCGCCCAGGCGCGCGGGGCTCAAGCGGATGCCGACGCCGCCGAAGCCCGCCGCATGCGCGGCCTCCACCAGCCGCGGCGGCGTGGCGTCGAGCATGCCGAGATGGGCGAGCGAGAGGCGGAAGTTCATGCGGCGGCAGTCTGCGCTTCGGGGGCTTGCAGCGCAGCCTGCCTGAGCGGCACGCCCTGCGCAAGCAGCAAGGCCTGCAGCCGCTTCACGTCCACGTCGCGCGGCTGCACGCCCGCGTCGGCCGCCAGCGCCGCCGCCGTGCCCGCCGCCTGGCCCGTGAGCCAGCACTGCGGAATCTCGCGCATGAAGCCGTGCGAGTTGGTGTCGCACGAGATGTGCTTGCCCGCGGCGAGCACGCCGTCGAGCTTCTCGGGCACCAGCGCGCCGTAGGGCACCGAGATGTTCGGAAACTTCGGCGACGGGCTCGGGCTGATGCCCACCTCGTCGGCCTCCACCGCGCCCGCGTCCCACGCGCCGCGCCGCACGCTCTTCACGCCCACCAGGCGCCGGCCGTGGCGCGTGCCGATCTGCGGCGCCATCAGCATGAGCCAGGCGTTCTCGAAGCCCGGCGCATGCGCGCGGTAGAAGGCCAGGTGCTCGGCCATGCTCTTGCGCGACTCCCATTCGACCTGCGTCATCTCGTCGACGTCGAGCGCGCTGAAGCCCGACTTGCGCGGCCCGAGGAAGGTGGCCACGTCGTCGCGCCACGAGACGATGGGTTTCTCGAAGCTGCCCAGCGTCTCGCGCCCGCGCGCCAGCAGCGCCGAGTAGGCCTGCGGCTCGTGCGCGCGAAAGTCGAGCCAGCGCCGCATGTCCACGCCCGCGAACAGCCACGAGGTGTTGATGCAGTGGTGGATGTCGTGCGCGTCGATGTCCGACGAAAACGCCGCGCCCGCGGCCGCGTACAGGTCGCCCTCGCCCGTGGTGTCGACCACCACGTTGGCGAGGATGGCGCGGCGGCCCTGCTTGCTCTCGAACACCGCGCCCTTCACGCGGCCCTGGCCCTCTTCGGCGATGGGCGCGACCATCCAGCCGTGCAGGATCAGGTCGACGCCGGCCTCGCGCACCATCTGGTGGTACACGCCCTTGAGCATCTCGGGGTCGATGGTGGGCGAGTGCGTGACCACGCCGTGGAACGCGGCGGTGCGCAGGGCCCAGTGGTCGGCCTTGGCGGTGTCGCGCGAGCCCCAGTCCTCGCGCGGCGGGCCGGCGATGGCGTTGCGGCCCAGGCGCTCCATGAACTCGGCCGCCAGGCCGTGGATGACGTGCTGGCCCGACCAGTCGCTCATGCGGTCGATCCAGATCACCAGGCCGCCGGTCGACAGGCCGCCCAGGTGGTTGTAGCGCTCCAGCAGCACCACGCGCGCTCCGCTGCGCGCGGCGGCCACGGCGGCGGCCACGCCCGACGGGCCGCCGCCGAGCACCAGCACGTCGCAGCGCTCGTGCACCGGCACCTGGCGCGCCGGCTCGGTGATGTGGCCGTGCGGCTGGCGCTGCTTGCGTTCGCTGTCGCGCGCGTTGACGTCGGAGCGGAAGAAGTGGCGTTCTTCGGGGGTGAGGGTTCCCATGGGGGCTTTCAGGAAGAGGAAGAAGAGGACGAGAAGGAGGAGGACGGCGACGCGGAAGACGTCGGTGCTGCGAGCTCGGCCAGCAGATCGGCGAGCGGCCCGGGCGCGGTGACCATCGCGTCGTGGCCGGTGGCCAGCGTGCGCAGCTGCCAGCCGGCGTCGGCGCGCACGCGCGCCTTGGTGGGCTCGAGCGTGGCGATCGGGTCGCCGGTGCATTCGATGTAGGTCCTGGGCAGGCCGTTGCCCAGCGGCGCCTTCAGCAGCAGCGGCTGCAGGTAGGTGCCCACGGGCTGCGGCGTGAGGCGGCGCGCGACCCAGGCCGCGTCGGCCGGGTCTTTCACGCCGAAGGCCGCGGGCGGCAAGGCGGCCGCCGCGCCCACGCCGCCGCCGGTGTCGCGGATGGCCTTCAGGCGCTGCTCGACCACCGCCGGCGGGAAGTCGGAGAACAGGCTCTTGCCGGGTTCGAGCAGCAGCGAATCGAGGTACACCAGCTGGCGCAGGTGCGCGGCGGCGCGGTCGGCCACGCCGGAGATCACGATGCCCGCGTAGCTGTGGCCCACCAGCACCACGCGCTCGAGCTCCTCGAACTGCAGCAGGTTGACGATGTCGTCGATGTGCGTGTCGAGGTTGACCTGCGGCGAAATGAGGTGGCGGCGCTCGCCCAGCCCGGTGAGCGTGGGCGTGAACACGGCGTGGCCGGCGGCGCACAGCCGCGAGGCCACGCGCGACCAGCACCAGCCGCCATGCCAGGCGCCGTGCACGAGCACGAAGGTCGAGGGCGGGTTGGCGCGCGCGGGCCCGGCGGCGCGGGCCGGCACGAGACCGGTGGCGGCGAGGCCCATCACGCCTGCCGCACCCGCCGCGCGCGCAAAGAGGTTCCTGCGTTTCATGCGGCGCCCCTACTCGCTGCGCGCGCCGGTGCGCTTGATGACGTCGCCCCACATCGCCGTGTCTTCCGCGATCTTGCGGGCCAGCGCGTCGGGCGCGCTGCCGATGGCCTGCCAGCCCTGGTCGAACAGACGCTGGCGCGTGTCGGGCGCCTTCAGGATGCGCGCGATCTCGTCGGACAGCCGCTGCGCCACCGGCTGCGGCATGCTGGCCGGGCCGAAGATGGCATTCCACGAAGCGACGTCGAAGGCCTTGCCCGCGCCCAGCGCGGGCTGGACCGGCGGCACCTGCGCAAAGGCCGCGAACGGCGTGGCGGTGCTCACGCCGTACAGCCGAAGCCGCCCGCTCTTCGCCTGCGGCGCGGCGATCGACGGGATCATGAAAGACAGCTCGATCTGCTGGCCCATGAGCGCCGTCGCCACCTGCGGGAAGCCGGGGAACGGCACGTGCACGGCCTGCAGGCCGGTGAGCGCCTTCAGCAGTTCCATGGCCAGGTGCGAGCCCGAGCCGGGCCCGACCGAGCCGTAGCTCAGGCGATCGCCCTGGGCCTTGGCATACGCCAGCAGGCCGCGCAGGTCGGTGGCGGGCATGCCCATGCTGCCGGTGAGCACGAAGGGGCTGCTGGCCACCAGCGAGACGGGGCGCAGGTCGTGCGCCACGTCGTAGGGCGTGGCGGGGTTGAGCGCCTTGGCGGTGGTGAGCGGGCCGTTGCCGGTCAGGCCGATGGTGTGGCCGTCGGTGGCCTTGGCCACGGCGTTGACGCCGATGGTGCCGGCCGCGCCGACCTTGTTCTCGACGATGACCGGCTGGCCCAGCGCCTGCGCCAGCGGGTCGGCCACGGTGCGGGCCAGCGCGTCGGGCGAGGAGCCCGGCGGGAAGCCGACGACCAGGCGCACGGCTTTCTGCGGCCAGGGTGCGGCGGCATGCGCGGGCAATGACGGCAAGGCCAGCGCCGGCGCGACCGAGGCGGCCAGCGCGCCCTGCAGCAGGCGGCGCCGCCGCAGGAGGGAAACCATCGGATCGGGCATGTCTTGTCTCCGGTTGCTGTGTTGTGAGGTGGATTCTTGGCCCACAATTCAGCGCGAAACGTGATGATTTCTGATCTCTTCCATCACGTTTCTTGATGACAGCACCTCCCCGAAAGACGCGCATGCCCGCCAGGAACGCCCGCTCCGTCCTTGCTTCACCCCACACGCCGGCCACGCCGGGCACACCGGCCACACCGGCCACACCGCGCAGCCACACGGTGGACATCGACCTGCTGCGCGTGTTCGACACGGTGGTGCGCATCGGCAGCTTCACCACCGCCGCCAAGGCGCTGTCGCGCACGCAGTCGGCCGTGAGCATGCAGCTGCGCCGGCTCGAGGAGCAGCTCGGCGTGCAGCTGGTGGCACGCGGCACGCGCCAGCTCGCACCCACGCCCGAGGGCCTGCAGCTGCTGCCGCTGGCGCGCCAGATGCTGGGCCTGAACGACCAGCTGTTCCACGACGTCGACAAGGCCGTCGACAAGGCGGAGGTGTCGGGCAGCATCCGCATCGGCTCGATCGAGCACTACGCCACGCGCGTGCTGCCGGTGCTCATCGCGGAGTTCTGCCGGCAGCATCCGCGCATCCATGTGGAGCTGCACCACGGCGTGTCGTCGGTGATGCACGCGGAGCTGGGCGCGCGCTACGACATGGTGATCGGCGTGGGCGCGGTGGGTTCGGGCGAGGGGCTGCGGCTGACGAAGTCGCGCATCGTGTGGGCCTCGACCGCGGCTTCGGCCACGCACCTGCAGCGCCCGCTGCCGCTGGCGCTCAACCCCGAGGGCGCGATGCTGCGCGACTGGGCCACGCACGCGCTCGACCGGGCGGGCATTCCCTGGCGCATTGCCTACACGAGCACCAGCGTCACCGGGCTGGAGGCGGCCGTGCGCGCGGGCATTGCGGTGGGCGTGTTCCGCGAGGCCACCATTTCGAAGCGGCTGAAGATCCTGGGCGCGAAGGAAGGCATGCCGTCGCTGCCCGACTCCGAGGTGTGGCTCGCCACGGTGCCGCTGCCGGGACGCAAGGCGGTGGAGTTGCTGGAGGCCTTCCTGATCCACAAGCTGCGCAAGTGAGGCGCGGCTTGGGTCGGGACTTCAGGGCGCTTCGGTGCCGCGGTCGGGCGAGGAGCCGCTGCGCACCACGCGCTGGTCGTCGTTCAGCGTCGCGGTGAAGACCATCGGCGAATTCGGCGGCTGCACCCAGCGCCATTCCCATTCGGTCTCGTGCTTGAGCGCATAGGGCGTGACCTTGGCGGGCTTGCCGAGCAGCTTGCGCAGGTCTTCCATCATCAGGCCGGGCTTCACCCTGGCAAAGTTCTCGGGCGTGAGCACCTGGCGCAGCGCGCTCATCTTGCCGTCGGCGCCGATGTTGATCATGTAGTTCTTCTGGCCCGCGGGCTGGCGGTTGTACTCGAACACGCGGCCCTGGTCGGGGGCGTCCCAGATGTTCTCGGGCTGGCCGAACCGGGCGCGCACGTCGGCCTCGGTGGAGACGCCTTCCTCGAGCTCGCGAATGTTCCTGGAGTCGCATGCGGCAAGGCCGATGACCACCGCCAGAAACGCCGTTGCCATGCCGATCTGCCACCCTCGCCGTTGCGTCATGCCGTCCCCGGTAAAATTCGCGCCATAAAGGTCCAGTCTATGTCCATCTTCCATCGCCCCCACTACTCTTCCGAGATCACCAACTTCATCGAACAGATGAAGGAAAAGAAGCCCACGCTGGAAGCCGAGCAACGCGCCGGCCGCGCCCTCCTCTGGGACAAGCACCTCGACCGCAGCCTGCTCGAGGAGTACAGCGAAGCCCGCGTGCCGATGCAACCCTACGTCTACCAGACGCAATCCAAGTAATCTGTCGATGCCGAATTGGCAGGACACGCCCGTCCGCATTACGCCAGTCGCTATTGAATTGATAGCGCACACCCAATGAGCGGCGAAGAGGACAACGGCACGCTGACGGTCGCCATGCCCGACGTGGTCGACCAGGTCGCGCTCGCGAGGCTCTATGGCGAGCCGCTGTTCGCGATGCCGAAGGACCTGTACATCCCGCCCGAGGCGTTGCAGGTGTTCCTCGAGGCCTTCGAAGGCCCGCTGGACTTGCTGCTGTACCTGATCCGCAAGCAGAACTTCAACATCCTCGACATCCCGATGGCGGGGCTCACGCGGCAGTACCTGAGCTACGTCGACGAGATCCGCCAGACCAACCTGGAGCTCGCGGCCGAATACCTGCTGATGGCCGCGATGCTGATCGAGATCAAGTCGCGCATGCTGCTGCCGCCCAAGAAGGTGGCCGACGGCGAAGAGGCCGAAGACCCGCGCGCCGAGCTGGTTCGCCGCCTGATGGAGTACGAGCAGACCAAGCTGCAGGCCGCCTCCATCAGCGCCCTGCCGACCTACGGGCGCGACTTCTGGAAGGCGCAGGTCTACATCGAGCAGTCGCTCAAGCCGCGCTTCCCCGAGGTGGACGTGGTCGAGCTGCGCGACGCGTGGGCCGACATCATGAAGCGCGCCAAGCTCGTGCAGCACCACAAGATCTCGCGCGAGGAACTCAACGTGCGCGAGCACATGAGCATCGTGCTGCGCCACCTGCAGGGGCAGCGCTTCGTCGAGTTCGAGAAGCTGTTCGACCCGTCGCGTGGCTCACAGGTGCTGATCGTCACCTTCATCGCGATGCTGGAGCTCGCGAAGGAGACGCTGATCGACATCACGCAGGCGGAAGCCTTCGCCCCCATCTACGTCCGGCTGGCCTACGCGCCGGCCTGATCCAACCGGTCCCTGCCCCCGTGAATTCAGCCGTGCGCGACTTCGACGTTCTCATCGTCGGCAGCGGTCTGGCCGGCCTGTCGGCCGCGCTGCATCTGGCCCCCACGCACCGCGTGGCCGTGCTGACCAAGCGCGCACTGAACGACGGTTCCAGCGCCTGGGCGCAGGGCGGCATCGCGGCGGTGCTGGCGGCGGGCGACAGCTTCGACGCGCACGTCGAAGACACGCTGGTGGCCGGCGCCGGCCTGTGCGACCCCGAGGCCACGCGCTTCGTGGTCGAGCATGCGCCCGAGGCCATCGGCTGGCTGCGCGAGCTGGGCGTGCCCTTCTCTGAAGAAGACGGCGGCCTGCACCTGACGCGCGAAGGCGGCCACAGCCAGCGCCGCATCGTGCACGTGACCGACGCCACCGGCGCGGCGGTGCAGCAGGTGCTGATCGAGCGCGTGCGCCGCACGCCGAACATCACGCTGTTCGAACACCACACGCTGGTCGATCTGGTCACGGGCACCAAGCTCGGCCTCGGCGACCCCGCCTGCGTGGGCCTGTACGCGCTGGACGACGAGACCGACGAGGTGCTGGCCTTCCGCGCGCCCCACACCATCCTGGCGACGGGCGGCGCGGGCAAGGTGTACCTGTACACCACCAACCCCGACACCGCCACCGGCGACGGCATTGCCGCCGCCTGGCGCGCGGGCTGCAGGGTGTCGAACATGGAGTTCATCCAGTTCCACCCGACCTGCCTGTACCACCCGCATGCCAAGTCGTTCCTGATCAGCGAGGCGGTGCGCGGCGAAGGCGGCCTGCTCAAGCTGCCCGAATCGGCCGGCGGCACGCGCTTCATGCCCACGCACGACGCGCGCGCCGAACTCGCGCCGCGCGACGTGGTGGCGCGTGCCATCGACTTCGAGATGAAGAAGCACGGCCTGGACTGCGTGCACCTCGACATCTCGCACCAGCCGGCCGCGTTCCTGAAGGAGCACTTTCCGAACATCCTGGCGCGCTGCCTGGAGCTGGGCATCGACATCACGCGCGAGCCCATTCCCGTGGTGCCGGCCGCGCACTACACCTGCGGCGGCGTGCTCAGCGACCTGAGCGGGCGCACCGACATCCCGGGCCTGTACGCCATCGGCGAGACCGCCTGCACCGGCCTGCATGGCGCCAACCGGCTGGCCAGCAACTCGCTGGTCGAGTGCATGGTGTTCGCGCGCGCCGCGGCCAGCGCCATTGCCGAAGCGCCGGCGCGCGAGAGCGCCGCGCTGCCCGCCTGGGACGACAGCCGCGTCACCGACGCCGACGAGGCCGTGGTCATCTCCCACAACTGGGACGAGCTGCGCCGCTTCATGTGGGACTACGTCGGCATCGTGCGCACCAACAAGCGCCTGGAGCGCGCGAGCCATCGCATCGCGCTGCTGCAGGCCGAGATCCAGGAGTTCTACGCGAACTTCCACGTCACGCGCGACCTGCTCGAACTGCGCAACCTGGTGCAGGTGGCCGAGCTGATCGTGCGCTCCGCGCAGGCCCGCCACGAGAGCCGTGGCCTGCATTTCAGCCGCGACTATCCATCGCTCGCCGAGCCCACAGCACCCACGGTGCTGGCGCCGCCGGCCAGCTGATCGAGCCACCCGTTCCCGTTTTTCACTCAAGGATGCCCGGCCACCGACGCCCGCAGGGAGAAACCCAACCATGTCGAACACCCCGACCCCGCCCTCCGAAACACCATCGGCCTCGCCCTACGGCACGCTGCCGCCGGCATCGCAGCCCGCGGCGCGCAAGCCCGTGAGCCTGCCGCGCCTGGCCGACATGCATGCGCGCGGCGAGAAGATCGCCATGCTCACCGCCTACGACGCCACCTTCGCGGCCGTGGCCGACGCGGCCGGCATCGACTGCCTGCTGGTCGGCGACTCGCTCGGCATGGTCTGCCAGGGCCTGGGCAGCACGGTGGGCGTGAGCCTGGAGGCCATGCGCTACCACACCGACAGCGTGTCGCGCGGCCTGCGCCGCGTGCAGGGCACGGCCTGGCTCATTGCCGACCTGCCCTTCGGCAGCTACCAGGAGTCGCGCGAGCAGGCGCTGCGCAGCGCCACGGTGCTGATGCAGGCCGGCGCGCACATGGTCAAGCTCGAAGGCGGCGGCTGGACCACCGAGACGGTGCGCTTCCTGGTGGAGCGCGGCATTCCGGTGTGCGCCCACCTCGGCCTGACGCCGCAGACGGTGCACGCGCTGGGCGGCTACCGCGTGCAGGGCAAGGGCGACGAGGCCGGCGCGCTGCTCAGGCAGCAGGCCCGTGCGCTGCAGGACGCGGGCGCCGCCATGCTGGTGCTCGAGATGGTGCCGGCCGCGCTGGCCGCCGAGCTCACGGCCGAACTGAAACACTGCGCCACCATCGGCATCGGGGCCGGCCGGGCCACCGCCGGCCAGGTGCTGGTGTTGCACGACATGCTGGGCATCAACCTCGGGAAGATGCCGAGGTTCGTGCGCAACTTCATGGCAGATGCGCCGGGCGTGCTGCCCGCGCTGCAGGCCTATGTGCGGGCCGTCAAGGACGGCAGCTTTCCCGACGACCGGCTCCACGCCTGGTAAGGACCCAAGGAACCCACTCCCATGTACATCGCCACCACCATCGAAGAACTGCGCGGGCGCCTGTCCGCCAGCAAGCGCCCCGCCTTCGTGCCCACCATGGGCAACCTGCACGACGGCCACATCGCGCTCATCAGGCAGGCCCGGACGCTGGGCGACGCCACGGTCGCCAGCATCTTCGTGAACCGGCTGCAGTTCCTGCCGCACGAAGACTTCGACACCTACCCGCGCACCTGGGACAGCGACTGCGAGAAGCTGCGCGCGGCCGGCTGCGACGTGCTGTTCGCGCCCACCGAGAAAGTGCTCTACCCCGAGCCCCAGACCTGCAAGGTGCACCCCGACCCGGCGCTGGCCGACATGCTCGAAGGGCACTTCAGGCCCGGCTTCTTCATCGGCGTGTGCACGGTGGTGATGAAGCTCTTCCAGTGCGTGCAGCCGCGCGTGGCGGTGTTCGGCAAGAAGGACTACCAGCAGCTCATGACGATCCGCCACATGGTGCGGCAGTTCGCGCTGCCCATCGAGATCGCCGGCAGCGAGACCTTCCGCGCCGACGACGGCCTGGCGCTGTCGTCGCGCAACGGCTACCTGAGCAAGGACGAGCGCGCCGAGGCGGTGCAGCTGTCGAAGGCACTCCGGGCCATGGCCGAGGCAGTGCGCGCGGGCGAGACCGACCTGGCCGCGATCGAGGCGCGCGCCATGCAGACGCTGGCGCAGCGCGGCTGGCAACCGGACTACCTGGTGCTGCGACGCCGCGCCGACCTGCGGGAACCCACGCCCGGCTCGCAGGGCGAGCCGCTCGTGGCACTGGCCGCGGCGCGCCTGGGCAGCACGCGGCTGATCGACAACCTGGAGATCGAGGCCGTGTCGGCCTCGTGAGCGTCTTATGAGCTACAGCGTCAAGGAAATCTTCTACACCCTGCAGGGCGAAGGCGGCCAGGCCGGCATGCCGGCGGTGTTCTGCCGCTTCGCCGGCTGCAACCTGTGGAGCGGCCGCGAGAGCGACCGCGACACCGCCGTCTGCCGTTTCTGCGACACCGATTTCGTCGGCACCGACGGCACGCTGGGCGGCAAGTTCAAGACCGCCGAGCTGCTGGCCGACACCGTCGCCGCGCAATGGCCGGCGGGCGACACCGACCACCGCCTGGTGGTGCTGACCGGTGGCGAGCCGCTGCTGCAGGTGGATGCGGCGCTGGTCGACGCGCTCCATGCGCGGCGCTTTCGCATCGCCGTGGAGAGCAACGGCACGCTCGAGGCGCCGGAAGGCATCGACTGGCTGTGCATCAGCCCCAAGGCCGGTGCGCCGTGGGTGCAGCAGCGCGGCCAGGAGCTGAAGCTGGTGTGGCCGCAGACCGCGTTCGACCTGGACACGATGGCGCGCACCGGCGAGTTCACGCACCGTTTCCTGCAGCCAATGGACGGGCCCGACCGGCTGGCGAACACCGAGCTGTGCATTGCCGAATGCATGCGCCAGCCCGCATGGCGCCTGAGCGTGCAGACCCACAAGATCACCGGAATCCGCTGAGGCGGCTGACCTTTTTTCCCTGAGTTTCCTGAAGATGCGATTCACCATCAGCCAACGCTTTTTCTTCGACGCCGCCCACACGCTGAAGCGCGAGATCGAAGTCGAAGGCAGCCGCCGTATCCACGGCCACACGTACCACGCGGAGGTGTGGCTCACGGGCGAACGCGATCCCGAGACGGGCATGGTGATCGACCTGGGCTTGCTGCGCCGTCGCCTGGACGACGTGCGCGAGCAGCTCGACCATCACCTGCTGGACGACGTGCCGGGGCTGCACCCGCCGACGCTGGAGAACCTGTGCGTGTTCATTGCGGATGCGCTGCCGGATCTGCGGGAATCGCTGGCGCGGGTGCGGGTGTGGCGCGAGGCGCTGGGGGACAGCTGCACCGTGGATTTCTAGGTCTTGCTCCCTCTCCCCTTGGGGAGAGGGCTGGGGTGAGGGAGAGCGGCGATCAGCGCTGCGCAATGTTGTGAGGCCCCTGTCCTCACCCTGACCCTCTCCCAGAGGCAGAGGGAACAACACCTCAGGCGGCGCCGATGCCTGCGACCAGCGTGCCCGGCGCCTGCCCGTTCTTCAAACCGGCCGTGAACGCCAGCATGCGGTCGATCGGCACGCGCGCCCGCACACCCAGCGCCGGGTCGACGTGGATCTCGCCCGCGCCGGTCTCCAGCGCGTTCGCCAGCTCCACCAGCCCGTTCATCGCCATCCACGGGCAATGCGCGCAGCTCTTGCAGGTGCCGCCGTTGCCGGCCGTGGGCGCTTCGATGAAGGTCTTGCCGGGGTTCAGCGTGCGCAGCTTGTGCAGCATGCCGGTGTCGGTGGCGACGATGAATTCGGTCGCGTCCATGCGCTGCGCGGCGTTCAGGATGGCCGAGGTGGAACCCACCGCGTGGGCCAGCGCAATGACGTCCGACGGCGACTCCGGGTGCACCAGCACCTTGGCCTTGGGGTGGTCCTTCATGAGCAGCTCGAGCTCGAGCGCCTTGAACTCGTCGTGCACGATGCAGGCGCCGTTCCAGCTCACCATGTCCGCGCCGGTCTGGCGCTGGATGTAGTCGCCCAGGTGGCGGTCGGGGCCCCAGAGGATCTTCTGCCCCGCCGCGTGCAGCGCGTTCACCACGTCGAGCGCGCAGCTCGAGGTGACGAGCCAGTCGGCGCGCGCCTTCACGGCCGCGCTGGTGTTGGCGTAGACCACCACGGTGCGGTCGGGGTGCTGGTCGCAGAAGGCGCTGAACTGCTCGACCGGGCAGCCCAGGTCGAGCGAGCAGTTCGCGTCGAGGTCGGGCATCAGCACGCGCTTCTCGGGCGACAGGATCTTCGAGGTCTCGCCCATGAAGCGCACGCCCGACACCACCAGTGTCTGCGCGGCATGGTCGCGGCCGAAGCGCGCCATTTCGAGCGAGTCGCTCACGATGCCGCCGGTCTCCTCGGCCAGGTCCTGCAGGTCGGGGTGCACGTAGAAGTGCGACACCATCACCGCATTGCGTTCGCGCAGCAGGCGGCGGATGCGCTCCTTCAGCGCGGTGCGTTCGTCGGGCGAAGGCTCGGGCGGCACGCGCGCCCAGGCGTGGCGGGTGTCGCAGACGGAGCCGGCCTGCGAGTCGGCGGGCTGTTCGTAGTCGACGTCGATGACGGAAGCGGTCGTCATGGGGGAAAGTTCTTCTTCTTTTTTCTTACTGGAAGCGCATCGAGTAGTCGATGGCCTTCACGTCCTTGGTCAGCGCGCCGACCGAGATGCGATCGACACCGGTCTCGGCCAGGGCGCGCAGGCCGTCGAGCGTCACGCCGCCCGAGATCTCGAGCACGGCCTTGCGTTCGTCGCCGGCCGCGTCGTTGATGCGCACGGCCTCGCGCAGCGTGGGCAGGTCCATGTTGTCGAGCAGCACCATGCGCGCGCCGGCCTCCAGCGCCTCGTGCAGCTGGGCCAGGGTTTCGACCTCGACCTCGACGAAGGCCGCCTGCGACGCCACCGGCGCCACGGCGCGCAGGGCGGCAGCGACGCCACCGGCCGCGGCGATGTGGTTTTCCTTGATGAGCACCGCGTCGTACAGGCCGATGCGGTGGTTCAGGCCGCCACCGGTGCGCACCGCGTACTTCTGCGCCAGGCGCAGGCCGGGAATGGTCTTGCGCGTGTCGACGATGCGCGCGCGCGTGCCGCGAACGGCGTCGGAATAAAGCGCGGTCTTGGTGGCGACCGCGCTGAGCAGCTGCAGGAAGTTGAGCGAGGTGCGCTCGGCCGTCAGCAGCGCGCGGGCGGCGCCTTCGATCTCGAGCACGGCCTGGTTGGCCGCGCAGCGCTCGCCTTCGGCGCAGAGCCACCGGATGCGCACGTTCGGGTCGAGCTGCCGCAGCGTGGCCTCGACCCAGGGCGCGCCGCACACCACGGCGGCTTCGCGCGCCAGCACACGGGCGCGGGCGGTGCGGTCGGCATCGACCAGCGATGCGGTGAGGTCGCCGTCGGCGACGTCTTCCTGCAGGGCGCGGGTGGCGTCGGACAGGGCCAGCGCGGCCACGGCCGACGCTGAAAAATCAAAGCGAAGGCTCATGGCGCTCTTTGTCTCTGTATTTCTTAAGGGGATTGACGAGGGGAAGCCGCCGCGGCGCCGGGCGGGACCGATTCCGGCACCGGGTCGCGGCCGGTCAGCGCGGCCACGGCGTCCTGCGGGCTCACGCGGCCGTCGAGCAGGGCCACCACGCCTTCGGCGATCGGCATCTCGATGCCGAGGCCGCGCGCGCGCTGCACCACGGTGCGGGCGCAGTACACGCCTTCGGCCACGTGGCCCAGCGAATCGACGGCCTGGGCCAGCGTGCGGCCCTGGGCCAGCAGCAGGCCGACCTTGCGGTTGCGCGACAGGTCGCCGGTGGAGGTCAGCACCAGGTCGCCCAGGCCCGAAAGGCCCATGAAGGTCTCGGCGCGGGCGCCCAGCGCAAGGCCGAAGCGGGTCATTTCGGCCAGGCCGCGGGTGATGAGCGCCGCGCGGGCGTTCAGGCCCAGCGCCAGGCCGTCGCACAGACCGGTGGCGATGGCCAGCACGTTCTTCACCGCGCCGCCCACTTCCACGCCCACGATGTCCTCGTTGGCGTAGACGCGCAGCGCGGGTCCGTGGAAGGCGTCGACCAGTGCGTCGCGCACGCTGGCGTGCGGGCTGGCGGCCACCAGCGCGGTCGGGCGCCCTTCGGCGACCTCTTGCGCGAAGCTGGGGCCGCTGAGCACGCCCGCTCTCAAATCAGGAGCAACCTGCGCCCATATCTCGTGGGCAAGCAGGCCGAAGGATGCGGGGGAGGTGTCGAGCGCGGGCTCGACGCCCTTGCACAGCCAGGCCACCTGCGCGGCGGTGCCGCGCAGTGCGACGAGCTGTTCGCGCAGGGCCGCCATGGGGGTGGCCACGATGACGAGGTCGGCACCGGCCTGCGCCAGGGCGATGTCGCCCGCGCGCACGGCAAGCGAGGCCGGCAGGGCCAGCCCGGGAAGGTAGCGGGTGTTTTCACGCGCGGCCGACATGGCGTCGGCCTGGGCGGCGTCGCGCGCCCAGAGCGTGACCTCGTGGCGGGCCGCCGCGTTGACTGCGACGGCCGTGCCCCAGGCACCGGCGCCATGAACGCAGATCTTCATCGGCGTTGGCGTCGTCGTGCCGGTTTACTGCGCGAGGGTCGGAGCGGCCTGGCCGGCGGCCTGCGCTTGCTGCTGTTCGTACATCGCCTGGAAGTTGATTTCGGCGAGGTGCACGGGCGGGAAGCCGCCGCGCTGGATCACGTCGGCCACGTTGCCGCGCAGGTAGGGGTACACGATTTGCGGGCAGGCGATGCCGAGGATGGCGCCCATCTGCTCTTCGGGCAGGTGGCGGATCTCGAAGATGCCGGCTTGCTTGGCTTCGACCAGGAACACCGTCTTGTCCTGGATCTTGGTCTGCACGGTGGCCGACACGGTGATCTCGAAGATGCCTTCAGCGACTGGCTGGGCGTCCACGCCGAGCTGGATGTCGACGGTGGGCTGCTCTTGTTCCAGCAGGATCGCGGGCGAATTGGGCTGCTCGAGCGACAGGTCCTTGAGGTAGACGCGCTGGATCTGGAAAACGGGATCTTGGGCTTGCTGGTCGGCCATGGCTGAACTTTCGAGGATCAAAACAATGCCCGCCGGGGAGAGGTTCCCGCAGCGGGCTGCAGATGGAAGAGCTGAAGATTATCGCCCGGCGACCGGGCCACTCCCGTGACGCCGGTTGCTTTGTGTTTCAGGCGGCCTGCAGCAGCGGGACGAGGCCGCCGCGGCCGTCCAGCGCGATCAGCTCGTCGCAGCCGCCGACGTGCGTGTCGCCGATGAATATCTGCGGCACCGTGCGGCGCTGGGTGATTTCCATCATCGCGGCGCGCGCTTGCGGGTCGCTGTCGATGCGGATCTCTTCGATCTGCTCGACACCCTTGGACTTCAGGATCTGCTTTGCACGGGTGCAGTACGGGCAGACGGCGGTGGTGTACATCTTGACGGCTTGCATGCTCTCTACCTTGGGAAGACTCAGGCTTTTTCAACCGGCAGGTTAGCGTCTTTCCAGGCCTTGAGTCCGCCGGCCACGGCTTGGGCCTGCTCGTAACCGAGCTTCTTGGCGGTGGCCACGGCGCGCTGGGCGCGCGCGCCGGTGGCGCAGACCAGCAGCAGCGGCACGTTCTTGTTCTTCACGGTGGTGGCCAGCTTTTCCTCGAGCAGGGCCAGCGGCACGTTCTTCGCGCCGATCATGTGGCCGGTGGCGAACTCCTCGGGTTCGCGCACGTCGACCAGCACCGCGCGCTCGCGGTTGATGAGCTGCACGGCACCCTGGGCCGTGAGCGTTCCGCCGCTCGCCCCCCGCACCAGCGGCCAGGCCAGCATGGCTCCCGAGCTGAGCGCGATCAGGATCAGCATCCAGTTCGCGGTGACGAATTCGATCAATTTCACGGGGGTTCCTTGAATGGCAAACCGGGGATTTTAGAATGCGAGGTTTCGCAAGCGCAGCCAAAGGCCTCCCTCATGCACAAACTGGTATTGATCCGTCACGGCGAATCCACCTGGAATCTCGAAAACCGCTTCACTGGATGGACCGACGTCGACCTGACCGAGACCGGCGTGGAGCAGGCCAAGCAGGCCGGCCGGCTGCTCAAGGCCGAGGGCTACGACTTCGACGTCGCCTACACGAGCGTGCTCAAGCGCGCCACCCGCACCCTGTGGCACACGCTCGACGAACTCGACCGCACCTGGCTGCCCGTGGTGCACTCGTGGCGCCTGAACGAACGCCACTACGGCGGCCTGCAAGGCCTGAACAAGGCCGAGACCGCCAAGAAGTACGGCGACGAGCAGGTGCTGGTGTGGCGCCGCAGCTACGGCACCCCGCCCCCGCCGCTGGAACCCGACGACCCGCGCAGCGAGCGCGGCGACGTGCGCTACGCCAAGCTGGCGCCCGAGCAGATCCCGCTGACCGAATGCCTGAAGGACACGGTCGCGCGCGTGCTGCCGTTCTGGAACGAATCGATGGCCCCGGCCATCCGCACCGGGCGCCGCCTGGTGGTGGCGGCCCACGGCAACTCGATCCGCGCGCTGGTGAAGTACCTGGACGGCATCTCGGACGACGCCATCGTCGGGCTGAACATCCCGAACGGCATTCCGCTGGTCTACGAGCTCGACGACGACCTGAAGCCCCTGCGTCACTACTACCTCGGCGATGCCGCGGCCGCCGAGCAGGCCGCCGCCGCGGTGGCTTCGCAAGGTAAAGGCTGAAGAAACCCCTTTCTGCCGGCCACTTCGTGGAACCCCGGCAGGCAAATTGCTTCCAAGCTGTGTATATTGGTTCGACAGCCGCCGACAAGGACAAGCACTCATGATGGGCCAGAAATTGAAGATCACCGGCTGGGTCGCCGCCGGCGCCGTTGCAGGCGTCCTGACCACCGTTTCACTGCAGACAGTCGCACGCGGCTCGCTTGCGCCCCTGCCACTCGAGGAATTGCAGCAGCTCGCTGCCGTCTTCGGCATGGTCAAGAGCGACTACGTCGAGCCGGTCGACGAGAAAAAGCTCATCTCCGACGCGATTTCCGGCATGGTTGCCGGCCTCGATCCGCATTCCCAGTACTTCGACAAGAAGTCCTTCAAGGAATTCCGGGAAGGCACCACCGGCCGGTTCGTCGGCGTGGGCATCGAGATTTCGCAGGAAGACGGCCTGATCAAGGTCGTCTCGCCCATCGAAGGCTCCCCGGCGTTCCGCGCCGGCCTGAAGCCCAATGACCTGATCACCAAGATCGACGACACCGCCGTGCGCGGCCTGTCGCTGAACGAGGCTGTCAAGCGCATGCGCGGCGAAGCCAACACCAAGGTGCTGCTGACCATCTTCCGCAAGGACGAGAGCCGCACCTTCCCCGTGACGATCACGCGCGAAGAGATCCGCACGCAGTCGGTACGCGGCAAGATGATCGAGCCGGGCTACGGCTGGATCCGCCTGTCGCAGTTCCAGGAACGCACCGTCGACGACTTCGTGAAGAAGATCGACGAGCTGTACAAGGAAGACCCGAACCTGAAGGGCCTGGTGCTCGACCTGCGCAACGACCCGGGCGGCCTGCTCGACGCGGCGGTGGCGGTGTCGTCGGCCTTCCTGCCGGAGAACGTCACAGTGGTCACCACCGACGGCCAGCTGGCCGAAAGCAAGTCGGTCTACAAGGCGGCGCCGGAGTTCTACCAGCGCCGTTCGGGCAGCGACCCGCTGCGCAGCCTGCCTGCCGCGCTGAAGAACGTGCCGCTGGTGGTGCTGGTGAACGAAGGCTCGGCCTCGGCCAGCGAAATCGTGGCCGGCGCACTGCAGGACCACAAGCGCGCCACCATCATGGGCAGCCAGACCTTCGGCAAGGGCTCGGTGCAGACGGTGCGCCCGCTCGGCCCCGACACCGGCCTGAAGATCACCACGGCGCGCTACTACACGCCGAGCGGCACCTCGATCCAGGCCAAGGGCATCGTGCCCAACGTGCTGGTCGACGAAAGCGCCGAAGGCAGCCCGTTCGCCGCCCTGCGCATGCGCGAGGCCGACCTCGAGAAGCACCTGGCCAGCGGCCAGGGCCCCGAAGTCAAGGACCCGGAACGCGAAAAGGCCCGCGACGAAGCCCGCAAGCGCCTCGAGGAAGAAGCCAAGAAGCCGCCGCAGGACCGCAAGACGCCCGAGTTCGGCACCGACAAGGACTTCCCGCTGGTGCAGGCGCTCAACCGCCTGAAGGGCCAGCCCGTGCTGGTCAGCAAGACGCAGGTGATCGTCGAGAACAAGGAAGAGAAGAAGGAAAACTGATCCGGTGGCGCATGGAAGATAGCGAGCTGCTGCGCTACTCGCGCCACATCCTTCTGGAGGAATTCGGCATCGGCGGGCAGGAGCGCGTCAGTGCCGGACGGGTTCTCGTCATCGGCGCCGGCGGGCTGGGCTCGCCGGTGGCCTTGTACCTCGCGGCAGCGGGGGTCGGCCACATCACGCTGGTCGACGACGACGAGGTCGATCTCACCAACCTCCAACGCCAGGTCGCCCATACGCAAGCGCGCGTCGGGCTGGCCAAGGTCGAATCCGCCGCGCAGGCCATGCGCGACATCAATCCCCAGATTTCCATCGAGACCCACGCCGTGCGCGCGGACGAGGCGCTGCTGTCGCGCCTGGTTGACGCGGCCGATGTGGTGGTCGACTGCTGCGACAACTTCGTTACCCGCCAGGCGGTGAACCAGGCCTGCGTGGCGCATGCCAGGCCGCTGGTGGCGGGTGCGGCGATCCGCTTCGACGGGCAACTGAGCGTGTACGACACGCGCGATGCGGCCTCCCCCTGCTACGCCTGCCTGTTCCCGCCCGACGCGGACTTCGAGGAAACGCGTTGCGCGGTGCTGGGCGTGTTCGGCCCCGTGGTGGGCACCATCGGCACACTGCAGGCCAGCGAGGCGCTCAAGCTGCTGGCCGGCATCGGCCCGTCGCTGGCAGGCAAGCTGCTGATGTTCGACGGGCGCAGCACCTCGTTCGACACGCTGCGCGTGGCGCGCGACCCGCACTGCAGCGTCTGCGCGCAACGCCCGGGCGTCTGAAGTTTCTCAAGCTTCTCAAGGCTGCTTCGCACCCTTGGCGCGGGCGGCGCCATTGGCCGCCGCGCCGGCCGTGGGCCTGTTCGCGTCCGACAGCACGCCCTTGCAATCGGCGTCTGCACCCGGGCCGTTCTCGATGGTCGCGGCCAAGGCCAGCAGCGGATTGATGGCACCCAGCGCCAGCGCCGCCAGGCCGCGTTCGGCCAAGGGTCCAATCTGCACGCCGCCCTTCGGCGCGCCGAAGGTGCCGCTCACCACCAGCGGCGTGCGGATCGACAGGATGTTCTTGCTTTTGGGCTCCGGGCGGACCACGAAGTCCAGCGACTCGGTGGCGAGGTTGGCCTGACCAGTGGCTGTGAACAGCGCGTTGGTGGTGTCCAGCACCAGCGTGCGTCCGGTCATCAGGCCCTTGTTGACGTCGAAGGCGATGGCCGCGCAGCGCAACTCGACGTTGCGGTCGCCGCGCAGCAGGAACTTGATGATGTCGCCGCCCACCAGCGTCGCGAACACCGGCAGCAGGTTGCCGAACTGCCCGCGCCCCGAAATGATCGCCACGTCGCCCGACACGCCGCCCAGCCAGTTGGCCACGGTGCTGCCCGAGCCCGACAGGTTGATGCGGCCGTCCAGCCGCCCCACGCTGTTGCCCGTCGTCTCAAGCTTCGGGATGAGGCGGGCCAGCTTCATGGCGCGCACGTCGAGCGAGGCGCGGATGTCCGCCGGGTTCTTCGAAGCATCGATGCGGATGGCGCCGGCCAGCTTGCCGCCCGCCACGCCCAGGTCGAGCGGATCGAGCGTGAGCACGCCGTTGTCGAGCTTGACCTGCACGCTGCCGCTGTCCAGCGGGATGTCGCGCACGTTCTGGATCTTGTCGGCCGTGTATTTGACGTCGGCGTTCATGGCGCGCAGGCGCTCGAAGTCCAGCGGCGCGGTGGGCAGGACCTTGCCGCCCGGGCGCTTGACCTGCGTGACGGTCGGCGGCGGCGCCACGCCCTCGATGGTGTTGGCCGTGCGCGCCGTGGGCGGCAGGCCGATCAGCGGACCGAGGTCGTCCATGTCCATGACCCGTGAACGCAGCTTGCCCCCGAGGTGTGGCAGCTTGCCGGCCTGGTCGAATTGCATGTCGCCGGAAATATCGGAGAGGCCCAGCTTGCCCTTCAGGCCATTGGCCTCCCAGAGCTTGCCGCGCTTGCCCAGCTTGCCGCTCAGCGCGTAGGGCGAGGTCTGCGGCAGCGCGATGCCCAGCAGCGGGAACAGCGCGCCCAGGGTCTGGCCCTTGATCTCGAAGGTGGCATCGATGCCGTCGAGGTCCGACAGCGCGGCCACGGTGCCGGCGGCCTTGAGCTTGGTCTGGCCGGCGGCGGCGTTGATCTCCATCGGGAACGGAGGCGCGCCCTTGGCGTTGATCTGCAGCACGTTGCCCGCGCGCCCGCTGGCGGTCAGCGGCTGGCCCTTGTAGCGGCCCTTCATGCGGTAGTCGAGCGGCATCTCGCCGCGGCCGGTGTCGTAGCTCAGGTCGGCATGGATGTCGACGCCCAGGTGCTTGGCGAGGAAGTCGACCGCCCCGGTGTCGATCTCGATCAGGCCGATGTCGGGCACCGTTCCGGAGTCGGAGGTGTCCTTGCCCAGCGCCCAGGTGCGGCGGCCGTCGGCTTCCATCTGCAAGCCCACCGTGGGCGAAAACAGCGCCAGGTGCGGAATCACGATCTTGCTGGCGATCAGTGGCCAGATGCGGATGTCGAACTCGGCGCGGTCGGCCTTCACCAGGTACGGGTCGCGTGCCCAAGAGGGGTTGGCGAATTCGATGCCGTCGAATTTCACGGTGGCCTGCCGCCAGCCGAGGCCGACGTCCAGCCTGCGCGTGATCTCGAACTTGCGCCCGGTCTTCTCGCTGACGTAGCGGTTCAGCGGCTCGCGAAGCACGTCCCAGGGGAAAAAGATCAGCCCGATGACCAATGCCGCGAACAGCAGCGCCACAGCCGCCAGGAGCTTCTGCCATAGCGGCCAGGAGCCTGGCCGGGTGCGGAGAGTGTTCGTTGCCATGGTGTCCTTGTTAACCGTTCAATCAGGTGCACCGAGTCGGCGATGCACCGCACAAACCGTGAGGCATTGCCTACGGAAGGCACTTTGCAGAGGCATGCGTCGGAACCCGCCTACAACATGCGGCCCACGAAGATTGCATGATGCGCAACAGGAAGGCCTCAATGTCCATGTGCAGGCATTTCCATGCGGAGACGCTGCGAATGCACCTGCCAACGACAGAGGAAGCGCGGTTCGGCATGGATTCCAGATTGCAGACATACGTCGTCGAAGACAACCTCACGATCCGTGAAAACCTCATTGGCACTCTGGAAGAGCTCACCTGTACCACGGTCGTCGGTTTCGCCGAGACCGAGAACGTCGCTCGCGCATGGCTCGGCGACCACGGTGGCGAGTGGGACCTGGTCATCGTCGACCTGTTTCTCAAGCAGGGCAGCGGGCTGGGCATTCTCCAGGCCTGCCAGGAGCGCAAACCGGCACAGAAGGTGGTGGTGCTCAGCAACTATGCGACGCCGGACATCCGCAGGCGCTGCGCCGAGTTCGGGGTTGACGCGGTGTTCGACAAGTCGAACGAAATCGACGCGCTGGTCGACTTCTGCCTCGTGCAGGCCAGGGCATTGCGCTCCTGACCCGAGGCGATGGCTGCCGGCCGGGGAAGAAGCCGCACCGGGCCTCTCCCCTGCCCCTGCCGCCCGGCCGATCTCAATCGATCAGCTTGTTCTTCAGCGCGTAGTACGTCAGGTCGCTGTTGGAGGACAGGTTCATCTTCTCCATCAGGCGCGTGCGGTAGGTGCTCACGGTCTTCACGGACAGCGACAGCGTCTTGGCGATGTCGCCGGCGGTCTCGCCCTTGGCCAGCTTCAGGAACACCTGGAATTCGCGCTCCGAGAGCTGCTCGTGCGGTGCGGCGTCGTCCTTGCGGTCGAGCTGGCGGGCCAGCAGTTCGGCCACGGCGGGCGTGATGTAGCGCCGGCCCAGCGAGATGGTGCGGATGGCGTTGACGATCTCGATCGGATCGCATTCCTTGTTGAGGTAGCCGCTCGCGCCCTGACGGATCAGGTTCATCGCGTAGTGCTCTTCCGGATAGCCGCTCAGGATCAGGATGCCCACGTCCGGCGCCTTGGCGCGGATCATGGCGAGCGCGTCGATACCGCTTTGCCCGGGCATCGAAAGGTCCATGACCAGCACGTCCAGCTCCGTGGTGCGCACCAGTTCGATGGCTTCGCGCCCGCTGGCAGCTTCACCCGCCACGCGCAGGTCCACGTGCTCGGAGAAGAACTGCCGGAGGCCCGATCGCACGATGGCGTGGTCGTCCACAATTCCAATTTTGATCATCTGTTACTTTCGTCGTTGTGTTGCGGACATGCGGGTCGCAACATGCCGGGTCCCTGAATGTTGTCAATTATTCACGATCTTGCACAGCAAGCATCCTTGAAAGTTTCATGCACTGGTTAGCACCTCCAAAAATGGCCGTGAGCCTGCTGCTCGCGGCACTGGCCGCGCTGGCGCTGGTCGGCATCAACGAGGCCGGCTACCGGCAGTCCAGTCGCGCCCTGGCCGATATCGACGAGGCACAGCAGGTTCGCGGTGCGCTCAACCAGATCCTGCAGAACATGCTGGACGCCGAGACCGGACAGCGAGGCTACCTGCTGACCGGCGAGGTCAGCTACAGGCAACCCTACGACGACGCGGTCAAGCAGGTCGACGGCCATCTGGCCACGCTGCGCCGGCTGTATATCGGTCGACCCGCCGAACTCACGCAACTGGCCGAGTTGTCGAAGCACGTGCTGCGCAAGGTGGCCGAGATGGACATGAGCGTGCGGCTGCGCCAGGACGGCAAGGAAGACGCCTGGAAGTTCGTGATCACCACCGACGTAGGCCGCGAGGAGATGGACGCCATCCGCTCGACCGCGGGCGAGCTGGTGAAGATCAGCAACACCACGCTGCACGAGAGCCAGGGGCAGGTGCTGCATTCGCTGCAACTGGCGCGCGTGGGCACCGCCATCGTCGCGCTGGCGGCGCTGATCGCCTTCTTCCTGTACCTGCGCCAGACGCACGCGCTGCGCTCGGTCGGCGAACGCCAGCAGGAGACGCTGCAGCGCGAACGCAATGCGCTCGAAGACGAGGTGCGCGAGCGCACCGCCTCGCTGGCCGAGCTGGCCACCCACCTGCAGGACGTGCGCGAAACCGAGCGCGGCTACCTCGCGCGCGAACTGCACGACGAACTGGGCTCGCTGCTGACTGCAGCCAAGCTCGATGTGGCGCGCCTGAAGTCGCGGCTGGCCGACGCGCCCGACGCGATCCAGCGGCTGCAGCACTTGACCGAGCTGCTGAACAGCGGCATCGCGCTGAAGCGCCGCATCATCGAGGACCTGCGGCCGTCGTCGTTGTCGAACCTGGGGCTGGTGGCGTCGCTGGAGATCCTGGGCCGCGAGTTCGCCGAGCGCTCGGGCCTGCAGATCGAGATGGCGCTGGAACCGGTGACCATGGACGAATCGCGCCAGCTCACCATCTACCGCATGGTGCAGGAGAGCCTGACCAACATCGGCAAGTACGCCGAAGCCAGCGAAGCCACCATCGTGATGAAGAACTACGAGAACCACGTGATCGTGGAAGTGGCGGACAACGGCAAGGGCTTCGACACGCAGCGCATGCGGCCGTCCACGCACGGCCTCGCCGGCATGCGCCACCGGGTGGAGGCGGCGCGCGGCAAGCTCACGGTGGCGTCCACGCCCGGCAAGGGCACGCGCCTGAGTGCGATGCTGCCGGTGGTCAAGCCGGCCTGATCGCTTGCCTGTCGCGGCCCCGTTGCGCCTGCCGCCAAGGGCTGCGGCACTTCTGCACACCCTGGTGCCGGGTGACTCGGCCATCTCCTACGCACCCCGCGCCCGGCCGCTGACAGGTCCCATGCAGGCCCCCATTTAAGGTTGCACCTGTGCCATCCGGTTCTCCCCGCAAGGGGTGGCGGAAGGGCCTTTTCTTCACCACAACGAGGGCAGCCTCGAAGGAGATCCGCATGTTGCATTACGCAGTGGTGTTCCTGGTCATCGCGCTGATCGCCGCGTTGCTCGGCTTCAGCGGCATCGCCGCCAGCGCGGTGGGCATCGCCAAGATCCTTTTCGTGATCTTCGCCATCCTTGCGATTGCCAGCTTCCTTGCCGGCTTGCTACGACGCAAGTAGCGTCGTTACGATCAACAGGCTCCCGCATTTCATCTTCCCGTAAAGGACTTTCACATGAACACGACCAAGACCCCTTCGCAACTCGCCGACGACGCACGCCAGACCGCCAACGAAGCAGTCGAATCCACGCGCGCCTATGCACAGAACGCGGTGAATGCGGCGGGCGAAAAGGTCCGCGAACTGCGCCGTGACGCGGAACCGGCCGTCGAACAGCTGGCCGCCCGCGTGCAGCAAGCCGTTCAGCGCGGCTTGGACGCAGCATCGACCACCAGCGCACGCGCGCAACGCCGCCTCGAGGCCGCCGCAGACGTGACGGGCCGCTACATCTCCGACCAACCGGTGCGCTCGGTGCTCATCGCGGCCGCTGCCGGCGCTGCCATCACCGCGCTCATCGTGCTGGCCAGCCGCCGCAGCCGGGACGACTACTGATCCGCTGAGTTCCTGTTGCTCCACCGATTCCCGGCACCATGCTTCATCCGATTTTTTCCACGGTGCTCGGGCATCCGGAACTCGTCGCTGACCACTTAGCCAATTACGCCGCCCTCGTCCGCCAGGAAACTGCGCATGCGGGGCGCGGCATTGTTGTCCGCATCGTCGCGGGCGTGCTGGCGGCAGCGAGCGCCATGCTGGCCCTGGGCCTCATCGGCGTGGCCGTGCTGCTCGGTGTGCTGCACGGCAGCTTTCACTGGGTGCTGGTGATCGTGCCTGGCGTTGCCGTGGTGATCGCGGCAATTTGCGCTTGGTACGCCGCGCGCCCGAACGTCGCTCACGGTTTCGACGACCTGCGTGCGCAACTCGACGCGGACCTCCAAGCCTTGCACGAAGCCGGAGGTCACCATGGTCAGCGCTGAGCGGGCGCCTATGACCCCGCAGCAGCGCCTCTCTCTTTCTCGTCGGGCGCTGGTGCGACAGCTTAACGGCGGCGCGGACGACCGCGAGTACGCACGCCAAGCTGCGGCGGACCCGTCCTCTTACGACGAGAGCGACGACGATCTGGAATATGCCCACGATTCTTCGGACGCAATCCCGCGCCGGCGCCAAGGCAGCGGGAACGTTTGGCTCTCCGTTGGCCGCAATGTGGTGGAACGCTGGTGGCAGCGCCACCCCGCGCACGCGGCCGGCCAGTTGGCTCGTCCGCTGCTCGAGCGCTACGCGCGCAAGGAGCCAGCCAAGCTCATGGCGATCGCCGCGGCCACCGGGGCGGTGGTGGTGCTCGTCAAGCCGTGGCGCCTGTTGTCGGCCACGGCCGTGCTGGCAGCGGTGCTCAAGACATCCGACGTGGCAGACATCGTCACTACGTTGATGCAGAAGACCTCCAGTCCCCCACGAAAGGACCCACCATGAAAGCCGATGTTTCTTCTTCCAAGGCAACCCAGGAGCACAAGCACCTGGTGCTCGACCAGAGCGGCCTGGATGCCGCCCGCAACAGCCTCGACGAAGGCGCCGTCACGCCGAGCTACGGCCCCTGGCGCGACGACGTGGTCAAGCTGCTGAACGACGCGCTGGCGACCGAGCTGGTCTGCGTGCTGCGCTACAAGCGCCACTACTTCACTGCCAACGGTGTGGAGTCACCCGCCATTGCGGACGAATTCCTGGTGCATGCCAATGAAGAGTCGGGGCACGCCGACCGCATTGCCGAACGCATCGTGCAGCTGGGTGGTGAGCCCGACTTTGCGCCTTCGCACCTGCAGGAGCGCAGCCACGCTTCCTATGACGAATCGACCGACCTGCAGGCGATGGTCCGCGCCAACCTCATCGCGGAGCGCATTGCAGTGGAGTCGTACCGCCAGATGATCTCGCTGATCGGCGACAAGGATCCGACCACCCGCCGCATGCTCGAGGACATCCTTGCTGATGAAGAGGAACATGCGGATGAGCTCAAGGATTGGCTTGGGCACTGATATTTAGCCGGTTGCTCCAACAAAAAAGCCCGATGGATTGTCCATCGGGCTTTTTTGTTGGTTGTGCGGTTTGGTTATTGGCTTGTCGCCATTTCCAATGCGTTTTTGCTTCTATTTCTGTTCGCGCAAAGCAAAAAACCCCAGTCAATGTTGACTGGGGTTTTCTGGGCTGTAAGAGCCTGACGATGACCTACTTTCACA
>NZ_FOLP01000008.1 GCF_900112425.1 Variovorax sp. OK212
ACCAACGTGCAGGTCACCAACCTCGGCGGCCTGGGCGCATTGACCAGCGGCAACGGCATCGAGTTGATCAGCGCCGTCGGCGGTGCCACCACCACGGCGCAGACCACCAAGAGCGCGTTCAGCCTCGCGGGTGGCCACGTCGATGCGGGTGCCTACGAATACCGGCTGTACGCGGCCGACGCCAGCGGCGCGGGCGAGAACTGGTACCTGCGCTCCACCACCACGGCCGTGCCGCCGGCCACCGGTGGCGGCACGGGCACGGGGACAGGGACAGGGACCGCCACCGGCGGCGGCCTGGTCGTGCCGACCTACCGCGCCGAAGTGCCGCTGTACGCCGCGCTGCCCGAGCAGTTTCGCCAGGCCAACCTGTCGATGCTGTCCAACCTGCACCAGCGCGTGGGCGACGACGGCCCGAGCGGCGCCAACACCGCGTCGCCGGAGCAGGGCTACCGCCAGGCCTGGGCCCGCATCATCAGCACCGACCGCACCATTTCGCAGGGCGGCACCGTGAGCCCCACCAGCAAGGGACGCCTGACCGGCTTCCAGGCCGGCACCGACCTGTGGGCCGACCCCAACTGGCGCGTGGGCGTGTACGTGGGCCAGCTCGACGGCGACATGCGCGTGACCGGCTTTGCCAGCGGCCTGGCGAACCTCGGCGTGGGCTCCACCGACCTGCGCAGCGAGTACGTCGGCGCCTACGCCACCTGGAAGAACGACAGCGGCCTGTACGTCGACGGCGTGCTGCAGGCAGGGCGCCACCGCTACACCGCGTCGCCCACGCTGAGCTTCGGCAGTTCGGGCAAGGGCAACAGCCTGCTGGCGTCGATCGAGGTCGGCCAGTCGTTTCCGCTGGCCGAGAACTGGACCATCGAGCCGCAGCTGCAACTGGTGCACCAGCGCGTGAACCTGGGCGACACCGGCATCGCCGGTGCGCTGGTGCAGCAGGACAGCCACAACGGCTGGCTGGTGCGCGCGGGCGTGCGGGTCAAGGGCGAGATCGCCACCAGCGCCGGCCTGCTGCAGCCTTATGTGCGCGTGAACGTGTACCGCAGCGGCAGTGGCACCGACGTGACCCGCTTCGTCGGCCCGGCCGGCTTCACCGACATTGCCACGCGCACGGGTGGCACCAGCACCGAGCTGGCCGGCGGTGCCACGCTGCAGCTGACCGAGAGCACGAGCCTGTATGCGGAAGTGGGCAAGCTGTGGGGCTCGGGCGGCGGGGCGCGCACGAAGAGCGGGATCGAAGGCAGCATCGGGGTGAAGGTGCGCTGGTAAGCGTGAGCGCGGGCCCACGCCAACGCCCGCGCCCTCAACGCGGCTGCTGTTGCGTGGTGCAGTGGATGCCGCCGCCGCCCGCGGCGATGGCATCGATGTCGAGCTGCACCACCTCGCGTCCCGCAAACAGCTCGCGCAGCAGCGAACGGGCGTTGCCGTCGGCGCGCGCGTCGCCGAACTGCGGCGCGAAGACGGCACCGTTGCACACGTAGAAGTTGATGTAGCCCGCCGCGAACTCGCGTGTCTCGAAGGTCTTGCGCACCGTTGCCGGCCCCTTGAGCACCTCCACGCGCAGCCGCTGTCCGCGCGCATCGGTGGCCTGCCGCAGGATCTCCAGGTGGCGCCGCGTCACCGCGTGGTCGTAGGAGTCGGGGTCGTCGTCGAGGCCGGCCACCACCACGCCGGGCGACGCGAAGCGGGCGTAGAAATCGGTGTGGCCGTCGGTGATGTCGCGGCCCGCGATGCCCGGCAGCCAGATGATCTTGCGCAGGCCCAGCAGTCGCCTGAGCTCGGCCTCGCAGGTCTCCTTGCTCAGGCCCCGGTTGCGGTTGGCGTTGAGCACGCAGCTCTCGGTGATGATCGCCGTGCCGGCGCCGTCCACCTCGATGGCGCCGCCCTCCAGCACGAGCCGGGTGCGCAGGCGCTGTACCTCGGCCGCGTCGCTCACGTACTCGGCCACCTCGGCGTCGTGGCCGTGCGACTGCTTGCCGCCCCAGCCGTTGAAGTTGAAGTCCACGCCGGCCCGTTCGCCGGCGGCGTTGCGCACGAACACCGGCCCGGTGTCGCGCATCCAGAGATCGTCGACCGGCTGCACCTCCAGCTGCACGCGGTCGCCGCACAGGCGCGCGGCGATGTCCTGCTCTTCCTCGCGCACCAGCATGTGCACCGGCTCGAAGGCGGCGATGCCGCGGGCAATGCCGGCCAGGTGCTCGCGCGCCGGCTTCAGCAGGCGCCGGCCCCACACTTCCTCGCTGGGGCCGAAGGACATCCAGGTGGCGCGGTGCGGCTCGCCTTCGTCGGGCATGTGCCATGTGTCACCCGTGGCCCCGCCCGGGCTTGCGGCCCTGGCGGCTGTGACCGCCGTGACCGCCGGCATGACGGCCCAGCCCAGCGGCGCGAGGCCCAGGCCGCCCAGCAGGCGGCGGCGTGTCGCGGAAAAACGCATGTCGGGCTCCTCGGTGGGCGGCGCGCTCACGCCGGCTCCTGCTGCGTCGTGCAATGAATGCCGCCGCCGCCCGCGGCGATGGCGTCGATGTTCAGCTGCACGATCTGATGGCTGGGCAGATGGGCGGCCAGCGCATCGCGCGCCGCCCGGTCGGCGACAGCATCGCCGAATTCGGGCAGGAACAGGGCCTTGTCGGTGATCAGGAAATTCACGTAGCCGGCCGCGAAGTCCTTTCGCGCGTACGCCGGCCGTACCTGTCCCGGCGTTTCCAGCGTGACGATCTGCAGGGCGCGTCCGCGCGCGTCGGTGGCCGTGCGCAGCAGTTCCAGGTGCCGCCGCGTCACGGCGTGGTCGAACGACTGGCTGTCGTTGTCCAGCGCCGCCACCAGCACGCCCGGCTTGAGGAAGCGGGCGTAGAAATCGGTGTGCCCGTCGGTGATGTCGCGGCCCGCGATGCCCGGCAGCCAGATGATCTTTTCCAGTCCCAGCAGCCGCTTGAGCTCGGCTTCCGCATCGGCCTTGCCCACGCCCGGATTGCGGTTGGCGTTGAGCACGCAGCTCTCGGTGATGACGGCCGT
Source organism: Variovorax sp. OK212 (assembly GCF_900112425.1). Lineage (GTDB taxonomy): Bacteria > Pseudomonadota > Gammaproteobacteria > Burkholderiales > Burkholderiaceae_C > Variovorax. Next base: position 3,019 of record NZ_FOLP01000008.1, read on the forward strand.
GCCCTGGCCGTCGACCTCGATGCCGCCGCCCTCGAGCACCAGGCTGCTGCGCAGCAGGGGAACGCCCGCCTGCCCGGCCATGAAGGCCGCCACCGTGGCATCGCGCGCATGGGCCTGCTTGTTGCCCCAGCCGTTGAAGTTGAAGCCCACGGCGGCGCGTTCGCCGCGTGCGTTGCGCACGAACACGCAGCCGGTGTCGCGCATCCAGAGGTCGTCGATGCCGTGTTCGATCAGTTGCACGTTGGAGCCGCAGAGCTGCCGCGCGGTGGCGAAGTCTTCCGGGGTCACCAGCATGCGGACCGGCTCGTACACGCTGATGGCATTGGCGATGCGTGCCAGCGCCTGCTGCACCGGCTGGCGCAGCTGCGCCGTCCAGATGGATTCGCGAGCCGCGAAGGCCATCCATACGGCGCGGTGCGCGCCGCCTTCGTCGGGCATCTGCCAGCCGTCGCAGCCGCTGGAAGCCACGGGGGCGGCCGCCGGTGAAGGCGTGAGGGAAGGAGAAGGGGGCCATGCAGGGAAAAGGGCGGACGAGCCGCCGCCACTGCCACCACCGCCGCAGGCGCCGAGCATTCCGCCCAGCAATCCGAGGCTGCCCAGGCCCATCAGGGCACGTCGAGTTGTCATGAAAACTAAGGGTTACTACCAGGGCATCGGATTCTGTCGACCTTTATTCATTTGCATAACTGATCTTTATTGGCTGAATCAATCAACCCAGCTCATGATTGTCTTGCGCGTCGCGCGCATAGCCCAGCAGGCTGTCGAAGACCTCGCGCACCAGCGGCAGCCGCGGCTCCCCGCCGGTGCGCGACATCCATACGGTGCCCAGCGGCAGGCTCGGAAAGCCGGCCAGGTGTTGCAGCTGGCCGTTGCGCAGGGCCTCGTCGGCCAGCAGCCGCGAGAGCAAGGCCAGGCCGCGCCCGCGCAGCGCGGCGTCCAGCAGCAGGCGCGGATCGTCGTAGATCGCCACCTTGCGCAGGCCGCCGAAGTGCTCGCGGATGAAGGGACCGATGCGGTCGCTCGTGAGGTCGCCCTCCAGGCACAGCATGCCGGTGTCCTGCGGTGCCCCCGCGCCGGGCACGCCGACGGCGATCAGCTCGTCGTCCAGCAGCGGCACTTCGAGCACGCCCTGCTGCTTGAGCGGCTCGCGCGTGATGGCGATGTCCACGTCGAGTTCGTCGATGTAGCGGGCCGTCTCGTCGATCGAGATGATCGGGCACAGCGCCGGGTGCGCCTGCAGCAGCTGGTCCACGCGCGCCTGCAGCCAGCCCCTGACGATCGGCGCGGGGCAGACCACCGTCACCAGGTTGTCGTCCATGTAGGTCTCGATGCGGCTGAGCCCGTTGCGGATCTGCTCCAGCGACTTGCTCACGCTGTCCAGCAGCAGGCGCCCCGCCACCGTCAGTTCCACGCCGCGGCCCTTGCGCCGGAACAGCGGCTGGCCGACCTGCTGCTCGAGCTGCGCGATCTGGTGGCTGATGGCCGATTGGGAAACGAAGAGCTCGTCCGCGGCGCGCGAGTAGTTGCCCAGGCGGGCGGCCGCCTCGAAGCCGATCAGGAACCTGAAAGAGGGCAGTCTGGCGTTTGACATATGCACATATGAGCTGGGTCGATGAATACATGGCAAATTCATCGTTTTTCAATCAGCTGGGTTCAACTCATAGTACGCGTCCCTTTGAACGACACACCCGAGGAACGACGTGATACCGAACGATTTCGACTGCCGCCGCGCCGGCTTGCGCATGCCCGCCGAATGGGAGCCGATGGCGGCCACCTGGCTGGGCTGGCCGGTGCTGGCCGACCGCGAAGAACTCTGGGGCACGCACTACGACGCGGTCTGCCGCGCCTTTGCGCTGCTCGCGCGCACGATCGCCCGCTACCAGCGCTGCATCGTCGCCGCCCACGCACCGCTGGCCGACCGGGCGCGCGAGCTGTGCGGCCCGCGGGTCTGCGTCGTGCCCATGGCCGTCGAGGACAACTGGCTGCGCGACTGCGGCCCCGTCTTCCTGGTGGACGCGCAGCGGCGCACCCAGGTGGCCGCGGGCTTCCGCTTCAACGCGTGGGGCGGCAAGTACCACCCGCACGACGGTTGCCGGCGTTGCGCGGCCGACATCGCGGCATGGGTGGGCGTGCCGCTGGTCGCGTCGGACATGGTGCTGGAGGGCGGCGCCTTCTACGTCGACGGGCAGGGCACCCTGCTGACCACCGAGAGCTGCCTGCTGCATCCCAACCGCAATCCGGGCATGCGCAAGGCCGACATCGAGGCCGAACTGCGGCGCATGCTGGGCGTGCGCAAGATCGTCTGGCTCCCGGGCCACCCGGGCGAGGTCGAGACCGACGGCCATGTGGACGGCATCGCCTCCTTCACGGCACCGGGCCGCATCCTCTTCAATGCCGCCGACCCCGACCAGGGTGAGCTCTACTGCGCCATGCAGGAAAACCGCCGTGCGCTGGCGCTGGCAACCGACGCGCAGGGCCGCCGCTTCGAAGTGCTCGACCTGCCCGTGCCGCGGCAGGTTCGCAACCACGGCAGCGAGCGCTTCTGCGACACCTATGCGAACTACATGCTGGTCAACGGCGCGGTGATCTCCACGGCCTTCGGCGTGCCGCAGGACGCACAGGCGCGCGAGGTGTTCGCCCGTGCCTTCGCGGGCCGCACGATCGAGCTGCTGCCGATCGATGCCATCTCGCTGGGCGGCGGCGCCGCGCACTGCTCGACGCAGCAGCAACCCCTGCCGGCCGCCCGCTGGCGCGGCGCGGGCTTCGGCCCGGCCTCCTAGGGAATTAGGCCCCTGTGTTCATCGCCGCAAACCCGCGCGCCAGGTCCGCCACCAGATCCGCCGGTGCCTCCAGCCCGACATGCAACCGCACCACCGCCCCGCGCCCGCTCCAGTCGGTCACGCTGCGTGCGGCGCGCATGTTGGTCCACGCCACCAGGCTTTCGTAGCCGCCCCATGACGAGCCACGCCCGAACAGCGTGAGCGCATCGACGAAGCGCTCGACCGCGGCGTTCCCGGTGCCGGGCTTCAGCTCGATCGACAGCAGCCCGTTGGTGCCGCTGCAGTCGCGCTTCCAGATGTCGTGGCCCGGGTGCTGCGGCAGCGCCGGGCAGAACACGGTGGCCACCTCGGGCCGCTGCTCGAGCCAGTGCGCCACTTCGAGCGCATGCCGCTCGTGCATCTGCAGCCGCGCCGACAGCGTGCGGATGCCGCGCAGCACCAGCCACGCGTCATCGGGGCTCACGGTCATGCCGAAGGCGTCGCAGCGTTCGTTCAGTGGCCGCCATGCGGCCTCGGTGGTGGCGACGGTGCCCATCATCACGTCGGAGTGGCCCGAGAGGTACTTGGTCGCGGCCATCGTCGAGATGTCCGCGCCCAGCGCGAGCGGGCGGTACTGCAGGCCCGAACCCCAGGTGTTGTCGGCCGCCAGCAGCGCGCCGCGCGCATGCGTGAGCGCGGCCAGCTTCGGCAGGTCGCACATCTCGTACACCAGCGAGCCGGGGCACTCCGCGTACACCAGCCGCGTGGCGGGCTCGAACAGGTCCTCGATGCCGCTGCCGTCCGCCGCGAAGAAGCTGCTGCGGATGCCGTAGGGCTCGAGGAACGAATGCACGAGGTTGCGCGTGGGCTCGTACACGCTGTCCGACATGAGCACATGGTCGCCCGGCTTCAGGTACGACAGCAGCACCATGCCGATGGCGGCCAGCCCGGTCGGGAAGAGCCGCGTGCGGTAGGCGCCTTCGAGCTCGCTCACCGCGTCTTCGAGCGCGAAGGTGGTCGGCGTGCCGCGCGCGCCGTAGCTGAACACACGCTCGCCGTCGCGCCGCGCCCGCGCATCGCGCATGGCGCCCACGCTGTCGAACAGCACGGTGCTGGCGCGCACCAGCGGCGTGTTGACGGGCGAGCCGCCCGCATGCGACGGGTTCTTGCCGGTGCGCGTGAGCCGCGTGTCGGGGGCCAGGTCTGCGGGGACGTTGTGCGGGTCGGACATGGTGATGAAGAGGGCGGATGGCGAAAGAATTTCAGGCCGCTATGTTGCGTCAATCGGCGCGGGCGCCGGAGAGCTTGACGATGCGCGACCAGCGATCGATGTCCTGGCGCATCTGCGCGGCAAAGGCTTCCGACGAATTGCCGACCACCTCGCTGCCGCCGTCGGTCACGAGCTTGGCCACTTCGGGCAGGCGCAGCGCGCGCACGATGGCTTCGTTCAGGTAGGCCACGCGTTCGGGCGGCGTGCCGGCCGGTGCGAAGAAGCCGTACCAGTCCTCGAAGCGCGCGCCGGCGTAGCCGAGCTCTTCGAGCGTCGGTGCCTTGGCGAACACGCCGATGCGCCGCGGGCTGGTCACGGCCAGCACGCGCAGCTTGCCGTTCTGCACCAGGCCCGCCACCGACGCGGTGGAGGTCACCAGCACGTCGACCTGCCCGCCGAGCAGGTCGGTCAGCGCGGGGCCGGCGCCCTTGTAGGGCACGTGGGTCATCTCGATGCCGTTGTCCTTGCCCAGCACCACGCCCACCAGGTGCGACAGCGTGCCGTTGCCCGGTGTCGCGTAGGTCACCTTGCCGGGGCTCGACTTGGCCTTGGCGGCCAGGTCGCCGAAGCTCTTGAGGGCCGAGTTGGCGTCGACCACCAGCGCGAGCGGCGCGGCGTTGATCTGCGTGATCGGGATGAAGTTCTTGACCGGGTCGAAGCCCGCCTGCGCATACAGCGTGGGGTTCACGGCCATGATCGACACCTGCGAGGTGAGCACGGTGTAGCCGTCGGGCTTGGCGTCGGCCACGGCCTTGGCGCCGATGTTGCCGCCCGCGCCGCCACGGTTGTCGACCACGGCCGCCTGGCCGATGATTTCCGGCAGGCGCGTGGTGACGAGGCGCGCGGTGGCGTCGTTGCCGCCGCCGGGCGGGAAGGGCGAGATGAACTTGATCGTTTGCGACGGGAAGCCGTGGCGCTGCGCCATCGGCTCGGCGGTGGCGGGGTGCACGACCAGCGCCGCGAGCCAGGTGGCGGCGACGGCGAGGCGAACGAGCGGTGAGATGCGACTGACAGACGACATGACAGGACTCCTGGAATAGGAACGGACAAGGACGAACAACAGAAAGCGAAAACCGGGGGGTGGATCAGGGGTGGATCACTGGTGCGATGGCGTGGCCGCCACCGCCGCAGGCAGGCGGAAAGCGGCTTTTTCCTGCGCATCGAGCTGCGCGACGAGACCGGTCTCCCATGCGAGGTAGCGGCGAGCGGCTTCCTTGTTGCCGTCGTGGCGGTCGTGCACGAAGAACAGGTAGTCGATGCAGTCGGCATCGGCGGGCAGCGCGGGCGTGGCTTCCAGCGGCAGGCCGGCGGCGCGCCAGGCGGCCATGCCGCCCTGCAGCAGCAGCGGCGCAGGCAGGTTCGCGAGTTCGGAGGCCGCGGTCCAAGCCGCGAGCGCGGCGTCGTCGGCCACCAGCACCAACTGGCGCGTCTCGTTCTTCACGTCGGCGGCCAGGCGCGGGCGGATCGACCAGCGCGCCTGTGCGATGTGCCCGGCGCGAAACGGCATGCTGCCGCGCAGGTCGATCACCGCCACGTCGTTCTTCTCGAGCCGCGCGGCGAGCGCTTGCGCATCGATGGTGGCCAGTGGAGGAGCCGCCGGTGCCTTGGCGGGCGCCAGCGACAGCCCGCTCGCGAGGCCGCCTTCGAGCACGCTCGCGTCGTGGCCCATCTGCCGCAGCCAGCTCGCGATGGTCGGCGCGCGCACGCCGTCGTTGTCGAACAGCACGAGCCGCGCGCCGCGCACGCCGACGTACTGGTCGCCGGCCTGCATCAGCTGGCCGCCCGGCGTGTGCTGCGCGCCCGGCAGGCTGCCGGCGGCGAACTCTTCGGGTGTGCGCACGTCGCACAGGAACAGGCTGCGGCACGTGTTGGCAGCCTCGGCGGCCCACTGCTGCACCGTGGGCGCGGTGACCACCGGTACGTCGAAGCGCGCGGCCAGTGCTTTCGCGGCGGGGCGCAGGTCGGTGTTGCCGCTGTCGTCGGCGTAGCGGCGCGTGCCGCCGTGCTCCAGCACGTGGTCGTTCAGGTACCAGCCCTGCGTGCCGTTCTCCAGCGCGTACACCGGGTTGGGCAGCCCGAGGTTGATCAGCGTCTGCGCGCCGATGATGCTGCGCGTGCGCCCCGCGCAGTTGATGACGATGGGCGTGGTGGTGTCGGGCACCAGCTGCCGCACGCGGTAGGCCAGCTCGCCGTTGGGGCAGCAGGTGGCGCTCGGGATGTTCATCTTGTGGAACTCGCTCACGGGCCGGCCGTCGAGCACCACCACCTTGTCGTTGCGCGCCAGCATCTCGGCGAGCTGGTCGGCGCTGACGCGGGGCGTGTGATAGACCTCCTCGGCCAGTTCGCCGAAGGTCTTCGAGGGCAGGTTGACGCCCGCGAAGAGCACGTAGCCCGCGGCCTTCCATGCGAGGGCGCCGCCCTGCAGCACGTGCACGCCGGTGTAGCCCAGCGCGGCCAGCTGCGCGGCGGCACGCTGTGCCACGCCGGCGGATGCGCCGTCGCCTTCGTCATAGACCACCACCCGCGCGCCGCGGCGCGGCACCAGGCGCGGCACGTCGAGCTCGAGCCGGCTGAAGGGCAGCGGGATGCCGTAGAACAGGTGCGCCTCGCCGTACTGGCCGTGCTCGCGCACGTCGAGCAGCGCAATCTCCGCGCCGTCGTGCAGCCAGGATTTGAGGGTCTTCGGGTCGATGAAGGAGGTCATGAGAACAAGTCGTTGGGACGAACGGGGTCCTGCGAGGCCGCGCGTGCGGCCCGCATGAACAAAAGTGGAAAGCCGGAAGGCGCTTCAGCGGCGCGTCTGCACGCCGATGCCCATGGTCTGGTAGGTGCCCGCGGCCAGGTCGTAGGCGGTGCGCTGGTTCAGCGTTTCGAGCGCGCGGCCGTACATGTGCAGGTGGCGGATCACCTGCTCGCCCTGGATCTCCACCGAGTGGATGTCCTCGGGCATCAGCGCGATGCCCGTGCCCGGTGCCACGACGACCAGTGCCGTTTCCTCGAGCCGGCCCTTGCCGGCCACGGCGCCGTCGTCGGTGCGCTCGTACACGCGGTTGTGCTCGGTGCCTTCCACGGCCGCGATGCAGGCCCAGGTCGTGTGGTTGTGCGGCACGATCTTCTTGCCGGGGCGCATCACGTTCAGGTAGAGCGCATAGCTCTGGTCGGCGTCTTCGGCGATCAGGTAGCGCGCCTGGTGCTCGCCGGCCTCGGGCGGCGGGAAGTCGGCGGCGCCCCAGTACGCGGTGTGCGCGGCCAGGTCTTGCAGCGAGCCGAGCACCACGTCGAGCGTCTCGCGGGTTGCTTCAGCGCCGCCGATGGCTTTCTTCATCGCATCGATGGACGCGGTCACGGCCTGCTGGCGTTGCTCGGATGGGGTGCTCATGCGTGTTCTCCAGTGGGGTTGCGTGTTCGGTATGCATTCACTGTAGTGACCGGCGCGTGACGCAACAATCCAAGCGGTGCAACAAACACATCAATAAAATTAATGTATGGCCACCCTCGATCTTGAACTGCTGCGCTCCTTTGCCGCCGTTGTCAGCCACCACAGCTTCGCGGCGGCGGCCGTTCACCTGGAGCGCACGCAGTCGGCCATCACGCAGCAGATGCAGCGGCTCGAGGAGCAGATCGGCCATCCGCTGTTCGCCAAGCAGGGCCGCCAGAAGCGGCTCACCGAGCACGGCGAACGCCTGCTCACCTACACGCACCACATGCTCGCGCTGAACGACGAGGCCCTGCGCAGCTTGCGCCAGGGCCAGCTCGAAGGCAACCTGCGCATCGGCGCGCCGCACGACGTGGCCGAGACCATGCTGCCGCTGCTGCTGACCGAGGTGGCGCGCACCTCGCCGCTGCTGCAGCTGGACATCCACATCGGCCGCAGCCCCTACCTGATGACTTCGCTGAAGAGCGGCGAGGTCGACATGATCATTTCCAACCGCGCCGATGCGCAGTCGCAGTTCGAGGGCGTGGTGCTGCGCAACTCGCCCACCGTGTGGCTGTGCGCCGCGGGCTACGTGCACGACCCGACCAAGCCGGTGCCGCTCATCATGGCCGACGGCCCCAGCATCTTCCGGCGCATCGGCCACGAGGCGCTCGACACGGCGGGCGTGGCCTGGACGCCGCGCTACACCTCGTCGAGCCTGATCGGCATCAAGGCCGCGCTGCGCGCGGGGCTCGGCGTGACCGCGCGCGGCGTGGAGCAGCTCGACGCCGGCCTGCGCGTGCTGGGCGCGGGCGACGGCATGCCGCGGCTGCCCGACCTGGCGTACTACCTCTACGTGCGCAGCCATGTGGTGAACCCGGTCACGCGCCAGGTGTTCGAGACGCTGAAGAAGCACCTGCGGCTGCCGCGCACCGACGTGCCGGCCTGAAGCACCAGAAGAGCCAGAACCTCGGAACGTCAAACCCGAGAGCGCGAAACGGCTTGTGTGCGCTTGGGCGACAGTTCTGCAAGGAATTGTTGCTACAGTCGGCGGCGTCATGGGTCGACGAAACAAAGCGCTCGTATGGCGCCTGCTGTGGGTGATGCTTGTGCTCGCAGGGCTGGGATGGAGCGTTTCCGCCCGCGCCGTGACGCTGGTGGAGCAGGCGCAGCTCACGCTGGCCTTGCGCGGCCAGGCCCCGGCCCCCGCCGAAAGCCCCCAGACCGTGTCGCTGCCCTACCTCTGGGACGAGCGGCAGGGCGCGGTCGATGGCGAGGCGCGGTTCACCTTCGAGATTCCGGCCGCCGACCCCCACACCCCTCTTGCGCTGTTCGTGCCGCGCCTGGGCAACAGCTACCGGCTGTCTGTGAACGGCCATGAAATGGCGCGCTTCGGCGCCTTTCCCCCGGGCCCCTATGACGACGCGGCGATCGAGCCGCAGTACTTCCTGCTGCCGGCCTCGGGCCAGACATCGCCGCAGCGCGTGGAAATCGCCATTGCCGCGCAGGCCGCGCGGCAGGGCGGCCTGTCGCCGGTGGTGGCGGGCAGCGAGGCCGAGATTCGTCCGCTGTACGAGCAGGCGCTGTTCTGGCACGTCAGCGGCGGGCGCTTCATTGCCATCGTGAGCGGCGTGCTGGGTGCTCTGTCGCTGCTGGTGTGGCTGCGCCAGCGCGAACCCATCTACCTCTACTACGGCCTGGGCGAGCTGCTGTGGTCGGTGCAGACGGCGCGCGTGCTGTTCACGCATGCGCCCTTGGCCTGGCCCTGGTGGGGCGTGCTGCCGCTGGCGGCGTTCCAGGCGGCCACGCCCCTGCTGTGCCGCTTCGCGCTTTCCGTGGTGGGGCGCGACGACAGCCCGCTGGCGCGCTTCCTGGGCCTGATGGCGTGGCTGGCGCCGGTGACGGCCGCGATCGGCATCCTGGTGCCGGTGCTGTGGCTCATGCCGTTGTGGCGCGGGCTGAGCCTGCTGATGGCGCTGGCGATGATGGTCGTGGTGTTGCGCGTGGCGCTGCGCAGCGCGGTGCTCGAGCATCGCGTGCTGGCCGTGGCCGTGCTGCTGATCGTGCTGTGCGGCGCGCGCGACGTGTGGGTGATGCGCACCTCGCCCGAGGCCTACGCCATGGTGCCGTGGGTCCGCTTCGCGTGGGTGGGCTTTGCCATCTCGCTGGCCTGGATCATTGCCGAGCGCATGCGCAAGGACGCCCGTGTCATGGCGGCCATGAACGTCGCGCTGGAAGCCGAACTCGCCGAGCGCAACGCCGCGCTGGAGGCCGCCTTTGCCCGCGAGCGCGAAGGCGAGAAGGCGCGCGGCGCGCTCGAGGAGCGACAGCGCCTCACACAGGACCTGCACGACGGCCTGGGCGGCCAGCTCATGGGCGTGCTGCGCATGGCCCAGCAGCCGGGCGCGGCGCTCGGCGACGTCGCGCTGCATTTGCGCGACGCGGTCGACCAGCTCAAGCTCACGGTGGACGCCATGCACGGCTGCGAAGGCGACGTGGCCTCCGCGCTGGGCACGGTGCGCTACCGGCTCGGGCCGCGGCTGCAGGCCGAGGGCATCGACCTGCACTGGGACGTCGGCCACCTGCCGACGATGGCGGGCTGGACCGCGCGCGAGTCCCACCAGATGCAGATGCTGCTGTTCGAGGCGTTCGCCAACATGATGGCGCACTCGGCGGCCACGCAGGCCAGCCTGGTTGCGCGGCTGGTGCCCGGTGGCGGGGAAGGCGAGGGCAACGGCAACGGCAACGGCAACGGCAACGGCAACGGCAACGGCCAGCGCATCGGCGAACGCATCGAGATCAACCTGTGCGACAACGGCCGCGGCTTCGACGCCAACGCCAGGTCCGGCGGCCGGGGCCTGACCAACATGCGCGTGCGCGCCGCCGCGCTGGGCGGCACGCTCACGCTGCGCTCGCGGCCCGGGGAAACCGTGCTGTGCCTGCACCTGCCGGTGCCCGAGGCAACCGCGGGTGGGGCCGCCTTCGCCATCGACTGACGCGCGCCTTCGAAGGTGGCGCCTGAAAGATAATCGGCCGCCCTGCGCCGCGCACTTCCTGTCCGGGTCAACGCTTGCATTCGGGCCAGCGCCATTCACTCGGGCCCGGCACCTGAAAACCGAACTTCCCAGCATGACAGAACCCACTCGCCGTCGAGGCGCCGATGCGCTGATCCAGTCCCTGCAAGCCGCGGGCGTGAAGCGCATCTTCACGCTGTCGGGCAACCACATCATGCCGGTGTTCGACGCCGCGTTCGGCGCCGGCATCGAGCTCGTGCACACGCGTCATGAGGCCAGCACGGTCCACATGGCCGATGCGTGGGCGCGCATCACCGGCGAAGTGGGCATTGCCCTGGTGACGGGCGGCCCGGGGCACGCGAACGCGGTGGCGGCGCTGTACACCGCGCAGATGGCCGAGGCGCCGGTCGTGCTGCTGTCCGGCCACGCGCCGAACGACCAACTCGGGCAGGGCGCGTTCCAGGAGATGCGCCAGGCCGAGATGGCCGCGCCGGTCTGCAAGGCCGCCTGGACATGCGCCAGCGCCGACGACGTTGCCGCCGACATCGCCAGGGCGATCCGTCTCGCGCGGTCGGGCCGGCCGGGGCCGGTGCACCTGAGCTTGCCGACCGATGTGCTCGAAGCTGCTGTGGCAGACGCTTCCTTCACTTTGGATGCGGCAGCGTTCGCACCCGAGCCGATGCCGCTCGATGCGGCCGTTGCGGCGCGGTTGCTCGACTGTCTTGCAGCAGCCCGCAACCCCATGATCGTCGTCGGACCCTCGTGCATGACACGCAGCGGCCGCGCGCTGACCCATGCGCTCGAAGAGGCGACCGGCATTCCCGTGGTCGGCATGGAGAGCCCGCGCGGCGCCGGCGATGCAAGCCTGGGCGCGTTCGCCCAGCTCGCGGCCCGCGTCGACTGCCTGCTGCTCGTGGGAAAGCGGGTCGACTTCACGGTCAAGTTCGGCGCTGCCTTTCCCGCGGCGACGCAGGTGCATCAGGTCGATGCCGAGCAGGCCGAGATCGATCGCAGCCGCCGTGCGCTCGGCGACCGGTTGCAGACCGTGGCGCAGGCCGATGCCGCATCGGCATTGCGCGCGCTGACCGATGCCGCATCGCCGGCCGCGCGCGAGCCGGCGGCTTCTGCGTGGCTGAGCGAAGCGCACGAGGCGCTGGCCTACCGGCCCGCCGCGTGGGACAGCGCCAGCGCGCCATCGCCGGGCCGGCTGCACCCGGTGCAGATGCTGCGCCCCCTTCAGGCCCTGCTCGACAGCCATCCCGAATCGGTGCTCGTCTGCGATGGCGGCGAGATCGGCCAGTGGGCCATGGCCTGCCTGCGCGCACCGCACCGCGTGAACAACGGCGTGGCCGGGTCGATCGGCGCCGGGCTGCCCTATGCGCTCGCGGCGCGCTGCGCCCGACCCGAGGCGCCCGTGGTCGCGGTCATGGGCGACGGCACCGTGGGCTTTCACATCGCCGAGTTCGACACCGCGGTTCGCTACGGGCTGTCCTTCGTCGCGGTGGTCGGCAACGACGCGCGCTGGAACGCCGAGTACCAGATCCAGCTGCGCGACTACGGGCCCGAACGATTGATCGGCTGCGAGCTGCGGCCCACGCGCTACGACACCGTGGCGCAAGCCTTCGGCGCGCATGGCGAGTGCGTGACGGAGGCCGCCGAGCTGCTGCCCGCCGCGCGGCGGGCGCTCGCCAGCGGAATGCCGGCGTGCCTGAACGTGGTGATCGAGGGCGTGCCCGCGCCGCAGATCCGGCGCTAGCCGCCGGTAGCGCCAGTAGCGCCGGCCGAACCGGTAGGGCCGGCAGCACCGGAACGAAGGCCCGGCTCGGCGCCGGTCTTCGGCCTGTGCAGCACCACCTGCACCTCGGCCGCGCGCGCCCTCAACTGGCCGCAGCCGCCGTCGATGTCCTGGCCGGCCGAGTTGCGCAGCTTCGTGAGGATGCCGCGCTGGTGCAGCGTGCGCGCCATCTGCTCGCAGCGCTCCCACGACGGGCGGCTGAACGCCACGCCGTCCACCGCGTTGAACGGAATCATGTTCAGCACGCCGTACTTGCCCGAGAGCAGTTGCACCAGGCCTTCAATCTCGTCCGGCCCGTCGTTCACGCCTTCCAGCAGCGTCCATTGGTACTGAATGGGGTAACCCGTGGCGCGCGCATAACGCTCGCCCGCGGCGACCACTTCCTCGGGCGTCATGTTGGGCGCGCGCGGCAGCAGCTTCCTGCGCAGCTCGGCCTTGGTGGTGTGCAGCGAGAGGGCCAGCGCGGGCTTCACGCGCTCCTGCTGCAGCCGCTCGAACGCGCGCGGGTCGCCCACGGTCGAGAACACCAGGTTCTTGTGGCCGACATTGCCCACCGTGCCGAGCAGCTCGATGGCCTCCAGCACGTTGTCCAGGTTGTGGGCCGGCTCGCCCATGCCCATGAACACCACCTTGCGCACCGGCCGCCGCAGGCGCGCAAGGGCGACCTGGGCAATGATCTCGGCGCTGCCCACCTGGCGCAGCAGGCCGTCGCGGCCCGTCATGCAGAACTGGCAGCCGACCGCGCACCCGACCTGCGACGAGACGCACAGGCCGTCGCGCGGCAGCAGCACGCTCTCCACGGTCTGCCCGTCGGCAAGGGCCACCAGCAGCCGCTCGGAGCCGTCGGCGCCGGGGTGCACCGCGTGAATGCGCGCCAGCCCCGCAAGCTCGGCCTCGATGGCGGGCAGGGCCTCCATCAGCGACGACGGGAAGAAGCTGTGCGGCAGGCGCCGGCCGCTGTCGCGCGGCAATGCATGTGACCACAGCCGCAGGATGCGCTGCTCGTGGCTGGGGCCCGCGCCGGCTTCGCGCAGCCGGCGTTTCAGTTCGTGGATTCGCATGCGTGGGGCAGGGCAGGGGGGCGCTGCGGGCTCTGGTGGCTCTGATGACCGTAGTGGCTCTGGGACGACATGCGACAGATTGTGCATGGCAGTCACCCGAAGTCAGGCGGCTTGTGCCCCCCGATGGTGGCGCGCAGAATCGCGCTCCCCGCCCTGGAGGCATGGAACATGACGATTCCGTACTTTGTCCTGACGCCCGAGCGGCGCGACAGTCCTCTGAACGTGGTCGGTACGCAGGTGACCGTGCTGGCGTCGAACGCGACGACGCAGAGCTTCGGCATCACCCTGCAGCGCGGCGACGAGGGCACGGGCCCGCCGCCGCACAGCCACGACTGGGACGAGGCTTTCTACGTGCTTGGCGGCCAGATCACGTTTCTCTGCGACGGCAAGGCCCACATGTGCCAGCCGGGCACGCTCGTGCATGTGCCGCGCGGCACGGTGCATGGCTTCCAGTACGGCAAGGGCGGCGGGCAGATGCTCGAGATCACGGGCCAGGGTGCCCTCGCGTCGGAAATGTTCGCCGCCGTCGACCACGAGATTCCGGCGGGCCCGCCCGACATTCCCCGGCTGCTGGCGGTGCTCGCGCGCAACGGGGTCACCGTCGAGTCGTGAGCTTCAGCCTGCGTACCGAGGCGAAGCAAAGGCCGGTCACTGCCGGGCCGCAAGCCATTCACGCGCGGACACGCCGACCTTCTGCGTGAACAGGCGCGACAACGCCGACGCATTGGCATAGCCGAGCGCCTGTGCGATGGTCTTCACCGATGCGCCCTTCCTGAGCTCGGCCTGCGCGATGGTCAGGCGCCAGTTCGCCAGGTAGTCCGCCGGCGTGGCGCCGACCACCGCCTTGAAGCGCTGGGCGAACGCGCTGCGCGACAGGCCGGCCTGTTGCGCCATCTGCTCCAGCGTCCACGGCTCGCCCGGGCGCTCGTGCATGGCGACCAGCACGCGCGCCAGTTGCGGGTCGCCGAGGCCGGTCAGCAGGCCGGCCGGCAACTCGCTTTCCTGCGGATGGTCGAGCAGCCAGCGCAGCAGCTGGATCAGCACCACCTCGAACATCCGGTCGGCCAGCAGCCGGTGCCCGCATAGCACCCGCGTGGTCTCGGCGAAGAGCAATGACAGCGACTGCTCGAGGCCTTCCACCGCGTGCAGCGGAAGGCGGATCAGCGCAGGCAGCGCACGTGCCAGCGGGTGCGCGTCGCCGCCGTCGAAGTCGAGCGTGGCGCAGACGAAATCCGAGCCTTCCGTCGGCGCGTTGTGAAAGTTGTGCGCCAGCGGGCGCGGATAGAAAAGCAGGCTCGGCTCCTTCACCACGAGCTTGCGCGGCACGCCGGCGCGCGACGAATGCGTGACGACCATCTCGCCGCGGCGCAGCACATGCAGGAAGCCGCGCCCCTCCTTCGCCTCGAAGCGCGTGGTGCCGCACAAGGGGCCGGCATGGAACAGATGCGCCCGGACATGAAAGCGCTCGAGCAGCGAGGAAAGCCTGTCGATGGGCGGCGTGCGGGGCGGCATTGGACGAAAAGGTACGTTATCTGGATAAAACGAGCCAAATCATACGACCGATGCAAAGACACTTGTTCCCACCACTTCATTTCAAAGGAACACCATGACTCGCATTCCCCTCGTGACCGACGCCGCTGCCAACGGCGAAGCCAAGGCACTGCTGTCCGAGATCCACGGCGCCTTCGGCGCCACGCCCAACATGTTCCGCGCCGTCGCCCACTCGCCGGCCGCGCTCAAGAGCCTGTGGGGCGCGTTCGGCGCGCTGGGCGGCGGCGTGATCCCGGCGCAGCTCGGCGAGCAGATCGCCGTGGCCGTGGCCGACCGCAACGCCTGCCACTACTGCCTGGCCGCGCACACTGCGCTGGGCCGCAAGGCCGGCGTGTCCGCCGCCGACATGGCCGCGGCGCAGGCGGGCGAATCGGCGAACCCGCAGACCGCGGCGGCATTGCGCTTTGCGCTGAAGGTCGTCGACCAACGCGGCCAGGTCGACGCAGCCGACGTGCAGGCGCTGCGCGCCGCGGGCTTCGACGACCGCCACATCGTCGAGATCCTGGCGCACGTGGCCTTGAACCTGTTCACCAACTATGTGAACGTCGCGTTCGAGGTGCCGGTCGATTTCCCGTCGGTCAAGCTGCGCGCGGCGGCATGACGAAGACCTTGCCGACGGCCTGGCTGGCGCAACTCGAATGACGGTGCAAGCCACCACCATCGACGCGCTGCTGGTGGGGCAGGTCGGCTTGCTGCCCGACGGCCGCTCGGCGAGCGGCATCCACAAGTCGCCCGCTGAAGGCGCGCTGTGGCTGTCCGCCACCGGCCTGCAGGGCGATGCGCAGGCCGACCCGCGCATTCACGGCGGCCCCGAAAAGGCCGTGCACCACTACCCGCGCGAGCACTACGCAAGCTGGGCCTCGTGGAGCCGCCGCGCCGATCTGCTCGGAAGCCCGGGCGCCTTCGGCGAGAACGTTTCCACGACGGGCTGGGACGAATCGAACGTGTGCATCGGCGACGTGGTGCGCCTCGGCGATGCGCTGGTGCAGGTCTCGCAGGGCCGGCAGCCCTGCTGGAAGCTCGACGTTCGCTTCGGCGAGCCCGGCATGGCGCGCGAGATGCAATCGCGCGGCTGCACGGGCTGGTACTACCGCACGCTCGAACCCGGCTGGGTGCGCGGCGGCGCGCAGGCGGCGCTGGTCGACCGGGCGCACCCGCAGTGGCCGTTGTCGCGCCTCATCGCCCTGCTGTTCGCGCGCGACGAACGCTTCGCGCCCGAGTGGGCGGCTGCCGCCGAGTTGCCCGCATTGGCCGAGCGCTGGCGCCGCACCTTCGGCAAGCGGGTGGCCGCCGGGCACGTCGAAGACTGGGAGCCGCGGCTGCGTGCGCCTTCGAAAGACACCTGAGCTGTCAGCTTGCAGGGGCACAATCGCGGCGTTCATCAGCCCCCCAAGAGGTACGCCCATGCCCGCCAGCCAGCGCATCGTGCAAGTCTGTCTCTTCGTCGTTGCCGCCATCGCCTTGTTCGGCGGCACGCTCCAACTGTTCATGGGGCAGCCCGAGACCACGCCCAGGCTGGACAACGTGCACCGCTTCATGGGCGGCGTCTACCTGTCGACGGGGGTCATCAGCCTGTGGGCGGCGCTCACCATCCGCCAGCAGGGCACCCTCGTCTACCTGATCGCGTTCGCGGTCTTCATGGCCGCGGTGGGGCGGCTGGTTTCCATGGCCAAGGTCGGGCTGCCGGAGCCCGGCGGCGTGTGGCTGGCCTACCTGGCCTCGGAGCTGGTGTTCCCCGTGATCATCGTCTGGGCCCAGTGGGTGGCGCACCGCATCCGGTAGCGGCCGATGCCTCGGCTTTACGGCGGGAGGGGCAGCCACTATGCTCTCGCGCACAGCCAGAAGAAGCTGCGACCTTGACCGCGATGCGCGGGAAGGGCGCATTCGAAACACTCGCGTCGCCGCCTGATGCGAATGTGCCCCCGCCGATCGCGCAACAGGATCGCCAGGGAGCGGCTGCCGAGGCGTGCTTGCCGAAGTGACGCAGCGAACCTGCGCAGCCTCGGCCTGTGGGGGCCGAACTCGCCGTCATCAACGGCCTCATCCACCCAAGCCTGAAACTTGAATGGGCCGCGCCCTGGTCGAAGGACCGGGGTCGCGGGTGGACAGGTCGAGCGGCATGGCGCCGCGCGACGTACAAGGCGACTTCATGAACGCTTCCAGCACGGCCCCGCGCCTGGCAACCCTGATCTTTCTGTCGGCCGTGGCGGTCTTGCCGGTCAACATGTTCGCGCCGTCGCTGCCCCACATCGCGCGGGCTTTTGGCGCCGACTTCGCGTTGGTGAACCTCTCGGTCGCCGGCTTCGCGGTGGTCGCGGCGCTGACCCAGCTCGTTGCCGGGCCGCTGTCGGACCGGTACGGGCGCCGCCTTGTGGTGCTGGCGGCCGTGTCGATCTTCGTCGTGGCGTCCATCGGCTGCGCGCTCGCGCCCTCGATCGGCGTCTTTCTCTTCTTCCGCTTCATGCAGGCCGTGATCGCGGCGGGCTACTCGGTCTCGCTGGCGGTCATCAAGGAGACCTCGGGCGAGCGCGAAGCCGCGAGCAAGATCGGCTACGTCGCCTCCGCGTGGGCGCTCGCCCCCATGGTCGGCCCGGCGTTCGGCGGCATGCTCGACCAGCTCTTCGGCTGGCGCGCGAACTTCGTGGCCTTCGCGGTCTTCGGCGCGGCCGTGCTGGCCCTGGCCGCCGCCGACCTGAAGGCACCGGTCAAGACGGCCGCCCGCCCGCTGGCAAGCTACCTGCGCGGCTACGGCGACCTGCTGCGCTCGGCACGCTTCGGCGGCTACGTGGTCTGCATGGCGTTTTCGACGGGAACGCTCTATGTCTTCCTGGGCGGCGCGGCATCGGCGGCCGGCCCGCTGCTCGAAGGTTCGAGCGCGAAGCTCGGCTTGCTCATGGGCGTGGTGCCCGCGGGCTTCATCGTCGGAAGCCGCCTGGCCAGCCGGTACGCCGCCCGCCATCCGCTGAGCACGACCGTGCTCGCCGGCCGGCTGTTGACATGCGCCGGGCTGCTGGCGGGCCTGCTGCTGTCGGTGTTCGAGGTCGGGCACGTGCTGGCGTTCTTCGGGCCGTGCGTGTTCATCGGCGTGGGCAACGGCCTGACCTTGCCCGGCGCGAACGCGGGTGCGATGTCGGTCCGGCCCGACCTGGCCGGCACCGCCGCGGGCCTGGCGGCATCGCTCACGATCGGCGGTGCCGCCTTGATCGCCTCGGTCGCCGGGCTTTTCCTGGCGGAAGCGAGCAGCACGCACGCACTGCTCTGCGTGATGCTCGCATCGGCCTCGCTGGGTTTGGGCGCGGCGCTCGTGGTCGTCTCGCTGGACCGACGGGTGTGAGCAACGACAACCTGCGGCTACATTCGGCCAGGCGCCCCTTGCAGGGGGCGTTCGAGAGCGTTTGCAGGCCGAACCCCAAGGAGGATGCGTGGAAGTCCGTCAAATCGACCCATCGGAACTGGACAGCCTTATGGCCCTGTACCGGCATCTCCACGAGTCCGACGACCCTTTGCCGGACCCCGGGATCGTCGAGGCCGTGTGGCGCGAGTTGGTGCAGAACCCGCGCTGCAGGTACTTCGGCGTCTACGTGGCCGGGAGTCTTGTCTCGAGCTGCACCGTCACCGTGATTCCCAACCTCACCCGCGGCTGCAGAGCGTATGGCGTGATCGAGAACGTCGTGACACGTGCCGACCACCGCAAGCGGGGATACGGCCAGGCCGCGCTGGCCGAGGCGCTGTCCTTTGCGTGGTCCCAAGGCTGCTACAAGGTCATGCTGCTGACCGGCAGGAAAGACGATGCGACCTTCCAGTTCTATGAATCGGCCGGCTTCGACCGCAACGGCAAGCAGGCCTTTGTTGCGAAGCCTCCCGTCGCGAGGACTGAAGGTGGCTGAGCCGTGGGCTGGCCCGCAACGGTCCAGGCAAGCATGAACAGCCCTGCCGACCTCGACATTGCAGGGATCCTCTGCGAGTCTGGCGCGATCAGGTTCCGTTACGCGCGAGTGATGTCGGCCGACAAGACCCGATGGGTTCGCCATGGTCTCTTCGTTGCGTACGACGAGAACGGCACGCCGGTCTCCGAAGGGCATTGCGTCGACGGCAAGGAGCACGGGCCTTGGCGCGATTTCCATCCGGACGGCACGCTTGCGGCCGAGGGCCGTTATCACGAAGGTAGCGGGGTCGGCCTGTGGCGGTTCTGGAATCCGGACGGTACCGAAGGGCCGGGCACCAACTGCGACGCATGACGGCCGCGACCGGATGGCGTCTTCGAGCACGGCCTCGTTCACGAAGGTGCTGAAGTCTTGAAAGGCCTCAAGTGCGCATTGCGGTCGGACGCCATGTTCGGGCCGCGCTGAGCTTCAAAAGGCATTTGCAGCCACAAGCAGCCGTTCGCTCGGTCCGGCAGAATCTGTCCACAAGCGCCCACTCGATGGCACCTCTGTCTGTTCTCGGGCCAACGCTATCTCTTTGTTCGTTCCCCAACCTGAAAGAAATCACCATGGCAAAAGCCTACTGGGTCAGTGCGTACCGTGCGGTCAAAGACGCAGACAAACTTGCGGCCTACGCAAAACTGGCCGGGCCGGCCATCACCGCAGGAGGCGGACGCTTTCTGGCGCGGGGGCTTCCGGTCGAGGTGTATGAATTCGGACTGGCCCAGCGCACCGTGCTGATCGAATTCGACAGCGTCGAGCATGCGAAATCCGTTCACGACAGCCCCGACTACCAGGCCGCGTTGGCCGCACTTGGCGACGGTGCCGAACGGGATCTGCGGATCGTCGAAGGGGTGTGAGCAGCGCCGAGGTCTTTGCTTCATGCCGACGATCCTGCTGCCTGTGCAGTTCTCGGCGTGTTGCATCGACGGGTTGAATCCGCCGCTACAAGCGGTCTCTCGCGGGAGCGGCAATTCGGAGAGGAGCGGACCGTCGCCGCTACCGCTACAGAATCCGACCACAAGTCGGGGACGGATCAGGTTCGTTCCAGGGATGAGTACAAAACCGATGCAATGCAAAAGCTCAGCGTCAGCAGGAGCGCCTCATAGGTCGCAAGTCCCAGCCAGAATTTGAAGGGCTCGTGCCGTTTGAAGACTCTATGCCTGCCACCGATGACGCCCGTCTTTATCGCAAAAAAGGGGTACCACACAGGCAACAAGAGCCAGCACAGCAAAGCGACCACGCAGAACGCTTGCGATCCCGTGCCGGGACCAATGCCTGCTGCGGCGAGTGGCAGGAAAAGGCCGCCCATCAACATGCCGATAGAAATTCGGTCGGAGGGCGCGACATCAGGCTGCAAGTCTGGAGTAGGCATCATCGAATCGTAATTTCTCCATGCAATGCGGGGTCGCGGACGTCGATGATTTCGCAATGATTTGAGCGTGGGGCAAGCTTGAAGGTATGTCTTCGAGCGGCGAAAAGCGTACTTGACCGCGACTATTCTCGGGGAGTCGAATGATCGCGACCGGGCGCATGTGCGCTCGACATCAGCGAGCCGGACCGGGCCACAAGCAGTCCCTCGCGGCCGAGGCTGAATGCGGTCAGGAAACGCTCTACCTCAGCCGCTGGCGGCATCAGCGCGCGGCCGATGGAAAAATCCGGCCACAACCGTCGCTCGACACGGGCGGCAACACACCGCAAGACAGAAACCAGAGTTGAACACCGTCAGTACCGGCGCTCAAAAAATGCAACGCGGCCAAAAATCCTATGTCTGCATTCACGTTTTCGACAACGTGAAGCCGGTCCTCCTTGTAGCGAGGGAGGGTGGGAGCTGGTGCTTTGTTTGCGGCGGGGAGCATGCCGACAATGCGTCTGAATACAGAGTCGTCGGGATGGGACACCTGCTCGACAGCGACCCTGCCCTTGACGCATTGCTTGATTTAGCTCCCGAGTGGGAAGCAGAGCGGGCCAACGTTCACTCACCCTGGATTCGCAGCAAGTGCGCGCCGCTTGATGACTAGTTTTCTAGCGGGACGACTCTCGGCCAGAGCCGGTCGTTGCGAATGGACTTCGTTAGAGCGGTGCGTCGGGTCAAAATAATTTCACAAAAGGCCATCTATGCTTGCTCGCCGCGCACACTTCTGGCTGTGTTGCATGCCCGGCCAGATTGAGGATTACGAAGAGCTGCTATCCGGCACGCCGATGAGAATTCAACGAGCCAAGGAGCCTTTGAGCAAGTTCGGGCCATACAGCTATATCTTCATCGATAGCCCGAAATGTGACGAGCCAATCGATTTTGTTTTGAAGTCCCTTCTCGACATTCTGGAGCCGTACGCCGAGATGATGCTTGGACTAGACAAATCTCTCTCGGGCATCAATGTAGAAATAAAAAGTACCGATCCGAGATACTCGGAACAGATTGGCTCAGAAACGTTCGTCAGATTCGCGGCACTAAAGCTAGATGTGGCATTTGCTTTTGAGCATGTACCCGAAGACGTTGGAATTTCGTCAAATCTTAGGTAGCGCTCCCCTGAGCAAAGACACGCCGTAAGCGGCCGTTTTGACGCCCTGAATCCACGAGGATGAAAGACCGCAGTGCGCCCGTGCCCGATCTTCGATCGAGTGAACGCTTTCGGATGAGGCCGATGTCTGGAATGGCGCGCACAGCAGCCTTCCCCATAGCAACCCCCAAGCCCAAGCCACTCCCAACCTGATCCGCAGCCCAGCCGCCCCCCCCACAGTCCTCAGGCCTGCTGCACCACCCCAGTCACCGCACCCGCCACCACAGAGCGCCCCCGCCCTCTCTGCTTCGCCTGGTACATCGCCTTGTCCGCCGCGGACAGCAGGTCCTGCGGCGTTTCGTCCCCGCAGCCCACGGCGATGCCGATCGACACCCCCATCACCGTCTCGGACCCCCTCAGCCGCAGCGGCAGCGCAATCGCGTCGATGCAGCGTTGCGCCAGGATCAACGCGGCCCGCTCGGCGGAGTCTTCGAAATCGGCGGCCAGCAGCACGAACTCGTCGCCGCCGATGCGCGCCACGGTGTCGGTCTGGCGCACCAGGCCGAGCAGGCGGCGTGCGACTTCTTCCAGGGCCTCGTCGCCCGCCTCGTGGCCGAGCGTGTCGTTGAGCGCCTTGAACCCGTCGAGGTCGAGGTACAGCACCGCCACCTGGTGGCCGTGCCGCTTGGCGCGCACCAGCGCCTGCTGGAGCCGGTCGTCCAGCAGCTTGCGGTTGGGCAGGCCGGTCAGGCTGTCGTGGTGGGCCAGCCGGGCCAGCGCGGCCTGGTTGTCGACCAGCTTGGCCAGCAGGCGGTTGAAGGCCTGCGTGAGGTGGCCGATCTCGTCGTCGCGCACCACGCGCAGCGGCGCCAGCCCGAGCTCGCCGCGGGTCATGCGGTCGGCCTGGTTGGCGGCGCGCAGCAAGGGCCGCAGCAGCCAGGCCATGATGAAGCCGATCAGGACGAGCACGGCAGCCACCGCGGGCGCGCGCTGCTGCAGGATGAAGGTCTGCATGCGCGCCACCGGCGCCAGCGCTTCCGACACGGGCAGCCGCGCCACCACGAACCACCCGCTGGTCGGCACCGAGGCGATGGCCGAGATCTCGTCGATGCCCTTGGCGTTGCGCGTGGTGCCGCTGCCGCGGTAGCCCGCCATGGCGCGGTCGTGCAGCAGGTTCACGCCGTCGGGCGGGGTCGGCGTGAGCGACATCGACACGTCCGTCGAGGCAACGAAGAGCCGGTCGCGCGGCGACACCACCAGAATGCCGCCGGCCTGGCCCACGCGCCCGGTCTGCAGGTGGTCGAGGAAGCCGTCGGCCGTGAGGTCCGCGGTGCCGACCAGCACGGCGGCCACCTTGCCCGCGGCGTCGCGCACCGGGGTGGTCATGGGCAGCACCGAATGCCGGGACACCGCGGCGGCCCGCGGAACGCCCAGCGCGGGCTTTCCCTGCAGCGCGCTGGCGAATTCCGGACTCTGCGCTGCGAGTTGCCCCTCGCCGTCGAGCCGCCGGCCGGCGGCGTCGGCGACCGCCAGGCCGAGCGGGAACATGGCGTTCAGCGTGCCGCGCTCCGCCAGCCAGGCGTGCAGCTGCTCGGGGCGGGCCAGCAGTTCGGGCGGCAGGGTGACGGCCAGGCGCTGCAGGAACGACAGCCGTTCGCCGAGGTAGTTGTCGACGTCGCGGGCCACGTAGTCGGCCAGGGCCTTCTGCTGGGTCGCCACCGACTGGGTCAGGTCCTGCCGCAGGAAGCGGCTGAGCTGGATGTAGCTGACGGCGGTTCCAAAAATCGCCATCAGCAGGCCCATTGCGAGCAGGCGAACAACCAGACTGTTGGCAGATTTTCTGAAGTTCACTCTGGCGGCAAGTCGTGAAGCGGTGGTGCGGGACTGTATCCCAACCGCCCGATGTGCAAACCGCGGTACTACCCGTTGTGTGCGGCCAGGCCCTCGCGCGCGGGCCGCTGCCGGCGCGACCAGACGAAGATGGCGCCCATGGCCAGCACCAGGAAAGCGCCGAAACCCGCAAGCGTGGGCAGCAGCGGCGCGTCCAGGTAGAGCAGGGCGCCGTACACCGCCAGCATCGCCAGCGAGGCCAGGCTCTCGTTGGCGTTCTGCACCGCGATCGACTGGCCCGGGTGCATGCGCTGCAGCCCACGGCTTTGCAGCAGGGCGTTCATCGGCACCAGCAGCAGGCCAGCCAGCGCGCCGATCAGCACCAGCATCGCGGCGGCCACGGCGGGCCGGGTGACCAGCGTCATGGCCATCACCGCGGCGCCCAGCGCCACGCCCAGCGGCAAGGCGCGCCTGGCGCGTTCCAGCGGAAACCAGCGCGACGCGCCGATGGCGCCGGCCACCATGCCGATGGCCACGGCAATCTGCAGCAGCGCGCCCTGCGACAGCGGCAGCCCCAGCCGCTCGGCCGCCCAGCGAAGCACCAGGAACTGCAGCGTGGCCGACGCGGCCCAGAACAGGCTGGTGACGGCCAGCGAGATGCGCGCATCGGCATCGGCCCACAGCAGCCCCAGCGAGCGCCAGAAGCCGCGCAGCAGCGCCACCGGATGCGCCAGGGCCGCGCGGTCGCGCGCCGGGCTGTGCGGAATGGCCAGGGTGCAGGCGGCGGCCAGCAGGTACACCGCGCCGATGGCGTGCAGGCCCAGGGCGCTGTCGACCAGCGTGCTGCCCAGCGCCACGCCGAACAGGATCGACAGCACCGTGCTCGCCTCCACCCAGCCGTTGGCCCTGACCAGCTGGTCCTGCGGCAGCAGCTCGGGCAGGATGCCGTACTTGGCCGGCGAGTACGCCGCCGCGCCCAGCCCGACCAGCGCATAGGCCACCAGCGGCTGCACGTGCCACAGCAGCAGCGCGCAGCCGCCCAGCTTCACGAGGTTGGTGGCCATCAGCACGCGGCCCTTGGGCGCGGCGTCGGCCACGGCGCCCGCGAAGGCGGCCAGCAGCACGTACGACAGGTAGAAGAACAGGCGCAGCGCGGGCGTCATCCAGCCGGGCGCGTGGCGCTGCGCGAGCAGGCCGATGGCGACGATCAGCAGGGCGTTGTCGGCCAGCGAGCTGAAGAACTGGGCGGAGACGACCGCGCGCAGCGCGCGCCTTGAATGCTGTGCCGGCTGTGCCCGCGTTGAAAGCGGTACAGGCGGTGCAGGCGGAGCAGGCGGCCGCGCCAGAGGCTTCACGCCGCCACGCCGAAGAAGTGCTGGCGGTAGCGCGGGGCAACGTCGTCCAGCCGCAGCATCAGCGGCAGGTCGGCCGTGTTGAAGGCGACGTCGAGCGCCGGCGGGCCGAGCAGGCGCGCGCCGCAGCGCAGGTAGCCCTTGATGAGCGGCGGCGGCGCCGGGGGTGCGGCGTCGCTGTCGGCATCTGCGTCGGGGTCGGTGTCCAGCGGCAGCGCGATGCGGGGCTCGACGCGCCAGCGCTGCTCGACCAGGTGGGTGCGGCACAGCCGGTGCCACAGCCGCGCGGCGCTCAGGCCCTGGTCGTCCAGGCCGATGCTGGCGCAGCCGATCATGGTGTCCAGCCGGTGCTCGACCATGTACTGGCCCAGCGCGGTCCACAGCGCCATGATGACGCTGCCCGAGCGCCATTGCGCGTCCACGCACGAGCGGCCCAGCTCCAGCGCACTGCCGCGCAGCGGCGCGAGCGGTGCCAGGTCGAACTCGGTGTCGGTGTAGAAGCCGCCCGCGCGGCGCGCCGCCTCGGGCGTGAGCACGCGGTAGGTGCCGATGAGCGGGCCGGGGCCGTTCACCGGGTCCACCGCGCGCACCAGCAGGTGGTCGCAGAAGGCGTCGAAGCGGTCGGCGTCGAGGCCGGGCGGCGTGCCTTCGGGCGGCGACAGGCTGGCACCCATCTCCTGCGCGAAGACGCGGTAGCGCAGGCGCTGGGCGTCGCGCAGGTCTTCCTCGCAGTCGGCCCAGCGCGTTTCCAGCACGGGGGCGGGCGTGAAGGCGAAGGCGGTGGTCGTTGTGCCCATGGGCATGCGCTCTTTCATGCGGTGGCTCTTCAGTTGGAAGGGGGATAGCGGTCGACCAGGCGGTTCTGCCGCCGGTTGAGCCGCGCGAGCGCCAGCAGGCCGATGGGCCGCACGCCGGCCTTGCGCTGCGCCGCGCCAATGGCGAACAGCAGCCGCTGCTTGGCGAAGACCATGCGAAAGCCCTGCACCACGCCGGTGTCGGGGTCCCAGGCCTCGATGGCCTCGGAGCCCGCGCCGTTGATCTCCATGATGGTGAACCCGCGCCCCGCGCCCAGTTCGCGCAGGCTGTCGTAGCGCACGTCGAAGCGGCCGAAATGAAACTCGGGCATGTCGCGCGCCACGGCATCGATGGCGCGCACCAGCTCCGGCGTGATGAGCGCCACGCCGTCGCGGTACAGCCCGCCCACGCGCGTGGAGCCGATGGTGGCCAGCCGCACCTGCTGGCCGGCCGCGGGCACGCTGTCGGGCGGCACGCTGCACTGGTGGCGCGGCGAGCGCCCGATGCGCCGGGCGCGCACGTCGCCCGCCACGAGTTCGGCCACGGTGCTGCGCCCGTCGCCCGTCACGCGCGGAAAGTAGCGCAGCGCCAGCCCGATGATGCGGCCCTCGCCCGTGGCCGGGTCGCGCGCATAGAAGATGCCGGCCTCGCCCTCCTGCGGCAGGTAGCGCTGCAGCACCACGGTCTCGCCGGTGGGGAACGCCGCCAGGTACGCCTGCAGTTCGCCCATGCCGTGCAGCAGGCGCACGCCGTAGCCGCACAGGCCCAGGTCGGGCTTCGCGACCACCGGGAACGCGAGGCCGCTGCCGGCCATGGCTTGCTGCAGCGAAGCCGGCGTGGCCGCACCGTCGTTGAACACCGCGCAATGCGCGGCCGTGACCGAGCGCGCCAGCGGCCCCATGCCGCGGAAGTATTCGAGCTTGCCTTCGCCCACGAGCCCGCCCGAGGTCAGGTGCGGGTTGGCCGCCGAAGGCACCGTGGGCCCGCCGTAGCGCAGCGACAGCCACAGCCACTGCACCACCAGCGGCACGCAGATGAGCCACTTGGGCATGCGCTCGAGCACGCTGCATGCGCGCACCTCGGCCAGCCGGCCGGTGTCCACGCCAAGGTCGGCCGCGCCGAGCCGGGCGGCCATCAGGCGGCCTCCGGTGCCTGCGTGGCGACAAGGCCCACGGCGGCGATGCGGTCGATGTGCGCGTACACGGGCCGCTCCAGCTCCTCGCCGAACACGTCGGGGTCGATCTCGGTGTACGACCAGTCCGTGCCCGAGGCGGCCAGCAGCGGGCGCATCTCGGCCAGGAACGGGTCTTCGCCGTCGACCATGGCCACGCCCGTGTACAGCAGCAGCTGCCCGCCCGGCGCCAGCCGTTTCAGCGAATCGGCCGCGATGCGCGCGCTCAGCGCCCGCCCGAGCCGCGTGCCGCCGTGGCGGTAGGCGCGCTGCGCGGCGTCGTCGAGGTACGGCGGGTTCGACACGATGAGGTCGAACGCACCGTCGACCGCCGACAGCGCATCGCCCTGCGCCAGCGTCACGGGCACGCCGGCCACTTCGGCGTTGGCGGCGGTGTACTGCAGCGCGAGCGGGTTGATGTCGTTCATGACCACCGTGGCCACGATGCCCATGGCCGCCAGCGCGCGCGCCACGGCGATGCCGCCCGCGCCGCTGCCGCAGCCCACGTCGAGCACGCGCAGCGGCGGCTGCTGTGGCTTGCGTGCGTGCTGCGTGTGGCGTGGCGCCAGCGCATGCCCGATGAAGCGCGCGAAGCGGCTGGTGTCGGGGCCGAAGAACACGGCGTTCTCCTCCACCGTCGGGTACGCCGAGTGAAGGAACAGGTCGTCCCCCAGGCTGGCGATGCGCACGGTGCTGCGCAGCAGCGAGCCGGTGCGCGCGACGACGCCGGCATGCTCCATCGCGGCCAGCAGTTCCGGCGGCACGGTGCGCGCCTCGAACGGCAGGTTCCAGCCGAAGATGTCCCGCAGCGTGGCGCCCGGCTCGCGCCCGCGGCGGGCCAGCACGCGCTGGTGCGTGAGCGGCGTGACGGTCGTGAAACGGTAGCCCGTGGCCGCCACCTGGCGCAGCAGGCCGGCCGCGTTCAGCATGCGGCGACCTCCTCGGCGTGCAGGGCTTCGTCGAGGTGCGCGCCGTAGCGCGCGAAGCAGCGCTCGCCGCACACCAGCCGCATGAGCGCGCCCTCGGCAATGAACTGGCCGCAGGCCGGGTCGGCCGCCACCAGCGGGTGGATCACTTCGCGCAGCCATGCGCGCGCGTGCGACACGTCGAGCGCCGCGTGCAGGTCGAAATAGGCGCGCGCCCGCCCGCTCAGGCCCAGGCGCCGCATGCCCGCCGCCACCTGCTTCACGCGCCCCGGCGCGGTGAGCTCGATGACGCCGAGCGCGCCGACGGCGTGGTAGCCGTAGCGCCGCGTGGTGGCCAGGCCGACCATGGTGTTGGCGAGCGCCAGCGACTCCCACACGGTGGTGTCGATCGACGGACGCAGCCCCAGTTCGCCCACCATGTGCTCGAGCATCTGGCCGTGCATGGCGCTTTGCTTGCCGTGGCCCATCTCGTCCCAGAAGTTGCGCGCGCACTCGAGCTTGGGCCGGGGCGGCAGCTTGACCTGGGTGTAGGCCAGCAGGTCTTCGAAGCCCGCCTCGCCCGCGGCCTCCTGCGTGAGGAACCAGCGCATCTGCGGCAGCGTGGCCTCCTGCGCCAGCCGGTCGAACAGCGCGTGGTTCTGGCCCGGGCCGGTGTGCGCGAGCTGCGCGAACCAGCTCACGAAGTGGTCTGCATTGCCGGCCGAGCCCGCGGCCGTCACCTGCACCGTGGCGCGCAGGTCTTCGAGGAAGCGGCCTTCCAGCAGCCGGTATTCGTGTTCGCGCGCGAGTTCGTCCTGCCATCGGGGCGAAGGAATGCCGAGCTTCAGCCGCTCGGCATTGAAACGGGCCAGCCGCCGATGAAGTGAGGTGTTCGTCTCCGGGGTCTTCTGAGCAGGCATGGCCGGTCCTTGTCACCGCTGGGCAAAAGGGCAGCGTGCGCCTTTGCGCAGCGGCTGTCCGTCAGACAGCGGCTACAAATTCGCTCCCCGCTCCGGGGGGAGGGCGCTCAGGTCGCCCAGATCCGCGGAGTGGCCGCGGGCAGCTGCCAGAGCTCGCTGCGCCATGCCTGCCACACCTGCCGCAGCAGCTGCATCGCGGGCTCGACCACGGGCGCGAGCACGCGCAGCACCACCACCTCGGCATGCGGGCTGGTGGCGCCGGCGTTGTCGAACAGGGGGCTCGCCTCGAGCAGCGTGCGCGCATGCGCGAGCAGCGCGTCGCGCCGCGCGCGGGCCACCGGCGAGCCCGCCACGAAGAACAGCGAGGCCATGCAGCGGTGGCCGCCCAGGCCGATGGGGCTTTGCAGCAGCCGGTGGTCGGCCGCGTCGATGCGCCCGCGCTCCAGCCACAGGCCGGGTACCTCGATGTGCTGCAGGTAGGTACCCCGTTCGAAGGGCTGGTTGGCGTTGGGCAGGCCGAGCGCGGTCACGTCCCAGCCGATCAGCTCGGCGCCGGGCGCGACCTCGATCGCGAGGCGGTTCTCCGCCTGGCAGCCGCTGTAGCAGATGGCCTCCAGCGGCAGCCATTCGAGCCGCGCGCCGGCCGCGAGCCGGATGCGCGTGCGCTGCAGCGCGAGCTCGCCTTCGGAACGGTAGAAGCGCGAGGCACCGGGCGTGGTGATGAGGCCGTGGCTGCCGTCGGCGGCCTCGATGTCGATGTCCAGCGTGTCGCCGCCCACCAGGCCGCCGGGCGGGTGCACCAGCACGTTGTGGCAGACGGTGTCGCCCTCGGGGTAGAGGCTTTGCAGGATGCGCAGCGGGCCGTCGTGGCGAAAGCGGGCGACGGTGCGGGCGGCTTCGTTTTGGTAGGAGAGATGGAGACGGGCGTGCCAGGGCATGCGGCGAGTCTCGCATGGGGCGTATGAGGGACGCACCCGGCGCGTCCGGGGGGCATACGGGGCTTGCTTACGAGGCGGTGCGCACCGACGATCTCTGCTTCTTCATCTCGGCCGCCGCCTTCACCACCACGTCTTTCAGTTCCCGGACCATGAGGCTGCCCTGCATGGCGCTGGTGGTGAGGAAGCTCACCGGTGGAAGGTTCCACCCCAGCCGGTAAGGCAGGGCTCGCCAATGGCCCTTGGCCTCCATGTCGTCCACGACGTCGCGCGAAAGAATGGAGATGGCATTGGGCTCGTCGCGCAGGGCGGTCTCCAGGGTCCTGATGGAGGTGGACTCCAGCATGGGCACGGGCGGCTGCACGCCCGCGCCGACGAAGACGGCGTTGTAGGTGCGCCGCATCGGCGTGTTCAGCGGCGGAAGTATCCAGTCGAGCCTGGCCAGGCCGGCCCAGTCCAGCGGGCCGCGCGACAGTCTCCTGGCGCTCTTGGCGGACACCACGAGGCAGGGCTCCTGCTCGTAGAACGCCTCCTGCACGAGGCCGGTGGCGTCGCCGTCGTAGGAGCGGCCGATGGCGCAGTCCAGCTCCCCCGCGAGCAGCAGTCCCACCAGCTCGTCGGTGGTGCCTTCGCGCACCATCGCCGCGACGCGTGGCGTGCGGTGCAGCAGGTGGTCGAGCAGGGCAGAGATGAACTTCTGCGGCACCTGCTGCGTGAGCCCGATGCGCACCCGGCCGCCACGGCCTGCTTCGTACGACGACAGCACCTGGGCGGTCGCTTCCAGTTCCGCCAGGCCGCGCTTCGCATAGGCCAGCACCGCCTCGCCGCTGGGCGTGGGAACCAGGCCGCGACTGGTCCGCTGGAAGATCGCGCTGCCGAAGATCTCCTCGACCTCCTTGAGCGCCTTGGTCACCGCGGGTTGGCTCACGCGCATCTCGGCGGCGACCCTGCCCAGCGTTCGATGCCGGTCGATGCGTTGCAGCAACGCAAGTTGCCGCAGCTTCAAGCGGGACAAAAGCGCCTGGTGCAGCACCTCGGCGGGATCGCGGAAGGAAGACAAGCCATAACTCCAGGGTTATCGGTGCATCAGTTTATAGGTGCTTTTCTTGAATTGACCGGCCTAGACTTTCTTCATGACATCGCCGTGCAACATCAATGACCTCGATCTGGACCTCCTCGCGGCCTGCGCCACGCCGGGGGAGGGAATGGCGGCGATCGATGCGCTGCGGCGCAGGATCGCACCGCAGTCGATCTTCAGCATCCAGCAGAACGTGACGACCGCGCGCGATGCGGCGGGCGAGGTGCTCCTGCGCCGTTTCCATTCGTCGGAGGCCGAGAGCTTTCCGGTCAACGGCGCCAAGCGCAAGACACGGACGCCATGGACCGAATGCCTCTTTGTCGAGGGGCGCGCCTTCATCGGCGAAGGAGAGCAGGTGCTCGCGCAGCACTTCGACGACTTCGAGCAGATGCGTGCGATGGGCTTGCGCAGCGTGATCAATGTGCCGCTCATGCAGGGCACGCTGTGCTACGCGACCTTCAATGTCTTCGGCACCCGCGACCGCTGGCTGCCGGGCGAGGTCCTCGGCATTCGGCTGCTGGCGCTCGCAGCCGCGCGCTGGGTGCCGGCCATGCCCGGGCTTTCCTACCGGTTCACGGGTTTGCCTGCCGTTCCCGCCATCGCCGCGATCCCCGCGATCCTCGCCATTTCCGGTATTTCCGGCATTTCCGCCATGGATGCGCGAGTGCGCTGAAGGAGTACTTCCATGCCCGTAACCGCCTTGCATCACTTCACCATCCGCTGCGCGCCGCAAGAGCTGCCGCCGCTGCTGGACTTCTACACCCGCGTGCTGCGCCTGGAGGCCGGGCGGCGGCCCGAGATTCCCGCGCCGGGCGCCTGGCTCTATGCCGAAGGCCAGCCGATCGTGCACCTGTTCGCGCACCTGTCGACGCCGGACGCGCCCGTGCAGCCGGTCACCGGGCATGTCGACCACATCTCGTTCCGTTCGCACGGGCTGCGGGAGATGCGCGCGCACCTGCGCGAGCTGGGCGTGCCCTTCAGCGAGGCGCCGATTCCCGGCTGGGACATCCAGCAGCTGTTCTTGCATGACCCGCGCGGACTGAAGATCGAGATGACTTTCTGGCTGGACCAGGAAGAAGGTGTGGGACAGAGCATGGAAGAAGGTTTGGAAGAGGGCGTGGAAGGCAGCGCGCCATGACCGAATTCCTGCAGGCCGGCGAGGTGCGCATCGCCTTCGACCGGGCCGGCGAAGGCCCGCCGCTGGTGCTCATGCACGGCGCGGAAGCCACGCGGCAGATGTTCGCGGCGCTGGTGCCGCACCTGGCGAGCCACTTCACCGTCATCACCTACGACCAGCGCGACTGCGGCGAAACCGAAGCACCGGAACAGGCCAGCACGCTGTCGGACCTCGCGAACGATGCGCAGCGGCTGATCGGCGGACTGGGCTTCAGGCGCGCGCATGTGTTCGGGTCGTCCTTCGGGGGACGGGTGGCGCAGGCGCTGGCCCTGATGCATCCGCGTGCCGTCGATCACCTGGTGCTGGGCAGCACCTGGCCGCTGCCGAGGCCGCTGGAAGAACTCTGCCCCGACGCACGTCGCCTGGCCGAGGTTCGGCGCGGCCTTCCCGGCACCGCCGAAGAGCTGGCGACATGGTTCTTCCCCGAGGCTTTCCTGGCGCAGCGGCCCGAGTTGCGGCGCTTCTTCGCCAACGCGCGGCCCGCGTCGCCACGGTCCGCGCGCCGCGCCGCCACCGTCCAGACCGCGCTCGACAGCGGCGTGGCCGACATCGTGGCGCCCACGCTGCTGCTGGCCGGCGAACTCGATCGCGTGGTGCCGCCGAGCGTGACCCTTGCCATGGCGGCCCGCATCCGCAATGCCGACGCCGTGCTGCTGCCCGCGGTGGGCCACGTGACGGCGATGCAGGCGCCCGAGGCCCTCGCCCGGCACATGGTTCATTTCTTGAAGCCCACAGGAGCCGACGCATGAACGCACCCCTGCGCCCCGACTACATCCGCATCGAGGGCCTGTCCAAGAACTTCGGAGGCGGCACCGACGGCGTGCTCGCGCTCAAGGACATCGACTGCACCATCGCGCAGGGCAGCTTCGTCACCATCGTCGGGCCGAGCGGCTGTGGCAAGAGCACGCTGCTGCGCATCCTGGCCGGGCTTCTCGACTACAGCATGGGCACGGTGATGCTCGACGGCCAGCCCATCCGCGGCACGCGCCGCGACGTGGGGGTGGTGTTCCAGAGTTCCATCCTGCTGCCGTGGCGCACCATCCTGGAGAACGTGATGCTGCCGGCGGAGGTGCTGGGCCTGGACAGGAAGAAGGCCCGCGACCGCGCCATGCAGCTGCTGCAGATGGTCCGGCTCGAAGGCTTCGAACACAAGCTGCCGCGCCAGCTCAGCGGCGGCATGCAGCAGCGCGCCTCCATCGCGCGGGCACTGCTGCACGACCCGAAGATCCTGCTGATGGACGAGCCCTTCGGCGCGCTCGATGCCATGACGCGCGAGCGGATGAACCTCGAGCTGCAACGCATCTGGATGGAAAGCGGCAAGACCGTGGTGCTGATCACGCACTCCATTCCCGAGGCCGTGTTCCTGGGCGACAAGGTGTTCGTGATGTCGCCGCGCCCCGGCACGCTGGAGCGGGTGCTGCCCATCGACCTGCCGCGCCCCCGCACCATGGACGCGATGTCGCACCCCCGCTTCGCGTCGGCCTCCGCCTCGATCCGCGAGCGCTTTTCGCACGCTGCCTCGTTTGACTGAAAGGGCGCTCCCATGACCACCGCCATGCTGAACTCTTCCCAAGCCGCGCCGTCCACCGGTGTTGCTGCGGCGCCCCTAGCGTCAGTCGTGGGATCGCCGCCGCGCCGACGCTTCAACCCGCTCGCGTCCACCCGCGTGCAATCCATCCTGCTGCTGGCCGCGCTGCTGGGCTCGTGGGAGGCGGCCGTTCGGCTGTTCAAGGTGCCGCAGCACCTGGTGCCGCCGGTCAGCGACATCGCGGTCGCGCTGTGGCGCGGCCTGGCCACCGGGCCGATGGCGAAGGACGGCTTCTGGTACCACGGCGGCGTCACCCTCGCGGAGATCCTGCTGGGCTTTTTCGTCGGTGGCGGCATCGGGCTCGCGATAGGCATCGTGATCTCGCAGATGCCGCGGCTGGAGGCGCTGCTGGAGCCCTACGTGGCGGCGCTGCAGAGCGTGCCCAAGGTGGCGGTGGCGCCCATCATCGTGGTGTGGCTCGGCTTCGGCATCAGCTCCAAGGTCGTCATCATCTGCCTGCTGACGTTCTTCCCGGTGCTGGTGACCAGCATCGCGGGCTTCAAGGCGGTGGACACCGACCGCATCGACCTGCTGCGCTCGCTGTCCGCGTCGTCCTGGCAGATCTTTCGCAAGGCCAAGTTCCCCACCGCGCTGCCGTACATCTTCGCGGGCCTCAACATGGCCGCCGCCTTCAGCGTGGTGGGCGCCGTGGTCGGCGAGTTCGTGGGCGCGCAGGCCGGGCTGGGCGTGCTGATCCTGCAGATGGAAGCGCAGGCCGACACCGGCGGCAGCTTTGCGGTGTGCATCGTGCTCTCGGTCATCGGCATCCTGCTGACATCGGCGTTGCGCCGCGTGCAGCGGCGGGTCTTGCACTGGATGCCGGCCGATACCTCCCAGCGCCCGGTGAACACCTGAACCGGCGACACCCCGAGCCATCTTTTCCTGAAGGAGCACAGCGATGTTGACGAGACGTGATCTTGGCCTGGGCCTCGGTGCCTGGGCCCTTGCGACCGGACTGCCGGCACTGGCGCAGAGCGTGCGCGTGATGAAGCTGGCGAACACGGCGGCGGTGAACGACCCGCAGCAGTGCTTTGTCACGGCGGGCCAGCATCCGCGGCTCAACTTCTACAAGCCCGCCGGCGTGGACCCGGAGTACGTCAACATGTCGAGCATGACGCAGGCGCTGCAAAGCCTGCGCGCCGGGCATGTGGATTTCGGGCCCGCGGTGCCGGGCATCCTGCTCCCCGCAATGGCGAAGGACCCGTCGCTGGACCTTGTGAGCGTCTACAAGTGGCTGCCGGGCAATGCCAACACGGTGGTGGTCAAGCCGGGCAGCCCGATCAAGTCGGTGGCGGACCTCGTGGGCAAGCGCATTGGCGTGCGCAGCCAGGGCGACGCGGGCATCGTCGTCACCAAGACCATGCTGGGCGAACTGGGGCTGAAGGACGACACGTGCGAATACATCGCGATCGGCGACGGCGCGCCCGCCGGGGCGGCGATCGACAACGACCGGGTGGACGCCATGGTGGCCTTCGACACCGCCACGGCGCGCATCGAACTGGTGGGCACCCGACTGCGGTATGTGCCGCTCACGCCCAGGTTCGCGCGCTTGGGTTCGGGCTGGTTGTGCGTGCCGCGCAAGCTGCTGAAAGATGAGCGCAAGTCGCTGGTGGCCCTGTTCCAGGGCATGGCGAAGTCGACCATTTTCTCGAACGCCAACCTCGATGCGGCCATCGACCTGCACTGGGCGGTCTACCCCGAGAGCAAGCCCAAGGGCCGCAGCGAAGACGAAGCCCGCAAGGAGCTGGCGTTCATCCTCAAGGACCGCAAGAACAGCTGGATGCGCCGCCCCGACGACCCCGACCAGCGCATGGGCGCTTCTTCGCTGGCCGAGTGGAACTCGAACATCGAGATGGCCGCGGAAAGCAGCAAGAACCCCAAGCTGGGCAAGGAGCTGGGCGACCCGAACCGCCTGTTCACGAACGACCTGGTCGACGAGATCAACAACTTCGACAAGCAGGCGGTGATCCGGATGGCCAGGGACTTCAAGCTGTAGACAACGGCAACACGCCCATGCCGCCGAACGGGTACCCACGCTCAACACTCAGGAGCCGCACCATGAATGTCCTAGTCTCCGGCGCCAGCATGGCCGGCCTTTCCGCCGCCTACTGGTTCGCCCACCTTGGCCACCGGGTGACCGTGGTCGAGCGTTCGGATGGCCTGCGCCCCGGCGGTGCGCCCATCGACGTTCGCGGACGGGCGCTCGGCACGGCGCAGCGGATGGGAATTCTCCAGAGGATCGACGACGAGAAGGTCGTGGTCTCGCAGCCGGCGCCGGTGCTCGACGCCAAGGGAATGCAGGTGGCCACGCTCGACCTGCGGTGGTTCGCCAACGAGACCGACGACGACATCGAGATCTCGCGCGATCGTCTCAACAACATCCTGCTGGGTCTCATCCCGAAAGAGGTCAAGTTCCGCTTCGAGGTGTCCATCGCGTCGCTCGTGGATGACCAGGACGGCCAGGGCGGCGTGGACGTGGCCCTGACCGATGGCTCGCAAGGCCGCTACGACCTCGTGGTGGGTGCCGACGGCCTGCACTCCAACGTGCGCAAGCTCGCCTTCGGGCCCGAGAAGAACTACGTGCGGCACTTCGGCTACTACGTGGCGCTGCTCGACCTGCCGAAGGAGCGTGAGTGGTCCCGCGGCATGCTCAACGTGCCCGGCCTGAAGATCAGCGTGCGCAACGCGGG
This sequence comes from Variovorax sp. OK212, assembly GCF_900112425.1. GTDB lineage: Bacteria > Pseudomonadota > Gammaproteobacteria > Burkholderiales > Burkholderiaceae_C > Variovorax. Next base: position 38,749 of record NZ_FOLP01000008.1, read on the forward strand.
CGACGGACCGCAGGCCATGATGATCGCCGCCAGCCCCGAGATCGACTACGACCACCGCGACCTTGCCGCGCACCGGAAGATCATCGATGGCTTCCTGTCGCGCGTGGATGCGTGGCAGGTGCCCGCGATACGCGCGGCGTTCATGGACCCCGCCGCCAAGGGCTTCTACTTCGACTCGGTGAGCCAGACCCACATGCCGAGCTGGACCCAGGGCAACGTGGCCGTCATTGGCGATGCGGGCCACTGCGCGGCCCTGCTGTCAGGCATGGGGACCACGCTGGCCATGGTGTCCGCGGAAACGCTCGCGAGAACCTGGAGCGATTGCAACGGCGACATGTCCGCCGCATCCCCCCTCTATCACGAGAGCCTGCGCCCCTACGTCGCGCAGTGCCAGGCCTTCGCGCACGAAGGCGCGCCGATCATGGTGCCCATGACGCAGGAGGCGCTCGACCAGCGCAACGCGAGCTTCCGCAGCTGCGCCGAAAAATCAGCGGCATCGTTGGCTGCAACAGCCGTCGAGGGCAGCGACCGGGTTCGCGCCTGAGTTCGCGCCTGAGCAGGCAGCACCCGCCCGTTTGGGTCAGGGCAGCAGCAGGATCGCGCCAGTCACCGAGCGGCTTTCGGCGGCCCGGTGCGCGTCGGCCGCATCGGCCAGCGCAAAGCGCGCGCCGATCGACGCGCGCACCGCGCCCGAGGCCATGGCGTCGAACACGTCCTTCGCGTTCGCGCGGAAGGTGGCGGGGTCGGCGTTGTGCGGGAACACCGACGGGCGCGTGAGGAACAGGCAGCCCTTCTTGTTGAGCAGCTCGGGCTCGATGGCCGGCGCCGGGCCCGAGGCCGCGCCGTACAGCACCACCATGCCGAAGGGCGCGGTGCAGTCCAGCGAGCCCATGAAGGTGTGCTGCGCGACCGAGTCGTACACCACGCGCGCCTTGCGCCCGCCGGTGGCGTCGATCACCTGTTGCACCCAGTCGGGCTGCGAATAGTCGACGGCCACGTCGCAGCCGGCCGCGCGCGCCGCTTCGCACTTGGCGGCGGAACCGGCGGTGCCGATCACCGTGGCGCCCAGCGCCTTGGCCCAGCCGCTCAGGATCTGCCCCACGCCGCCCGCGGCCGCATGCACCACGACGATGTCGCCGGGCTGCACCGCGTGCGTCTTCTTCACGAGGTACTGCGCCGTCATGGCCTTGAAGAACACGGCGGCCGCGTCCTCGTCGGAGATGGCGTCGGGAATGCGCACCAGCTTCGCGGCCGGCACGTTGCGGCGTTCCGCATAGGCGCCGACGCCGGCGTTCATGTAGACCACGCGGTCGCCCGCCTTCAGGTCGGTGACGCCTTCGCCCAGCACCTCGACCACGCCGGTGGCCTCGTGGCCCAGGCCGGTGGGCGAGGGCAGCGGGTACTTGCCGCTGCGCTGGTACACGTCGATGTAGTTGAAGCCGACGGCGGTCTGGCGCAACTGCACCTCGAGCGCGGCGGGCGCGGGAAGGTCGACGGTTTCGAGGCGCATGGCCTCGGGGCCGCCGAATTCGGTCACGCGGATGGCTCGGGTGGTTCCGGTCTGTGGGGTCTGCTGTGTCGGGGTCACGGGGCTTGCTCCTTTTTGCTTCTCATGGGCCATGGCGGCCGATGCGATTCTGGGCGAAGCCGGAGTCCCGGGCAGGCGCGGGTCTTTCGGGCGTCCAGGCCTTCAGGAGAAGCGCAGGAGGCGAGGCGTCGGGGCGTTCGGCCTTCAGGCCTTCAGGCCTTCCAGGCCCCGTCGTGCGCCGCGCTGGCCTCGTCGATCAGCGCGGGCCCGATGCACTCGATGCGGTGCGGCGACGCGCGGAACACGTCGCGGCACGACAGCTCGGCGTCGCGCTGGTCCTGCCGTTCGCCGCGGAACACGCGCAGGCGCTCGGCGTCGATGCCGAACACCACGCGGCCGATGTTCGACCAGAAGATGGCGCCCGCGCACATCACGCAGGGTTCGCCCGAGGCATAGAGCGTGGCGCCCGCCAGCTCTTCGCGCGAGATGTTGCGCCCGGCCAGCGCGCGCAGCGCGTTCACCTCGGCGTGCGCGGTGCAGTCGCCGGTCTCGGTGTTGCTGTTGCCGGCCTCGGCCAGCACCTCGCCGGAGGCCGAGACGATGACCGAGCCGAAGGGGCGGTTGCCGCGGCGGCGCGCCGCGTGCGACCACACGATGGCCTTGCGCAGGTAGCGGCCGTCGCGCTCGTCGAGTTCGTTTTCCGCGGGGTAGGTTTGGGTGTTGTTGTTGAAGTTCATGCCTGGGGTTGGGTCCTGTGTCACGCCTTGGGAAGATTGCGTTCGCTGCGCAATGGGAGCATCGAAGTGTTGAAGATGGCGTCGGACGCGGGCTTGATCTTGAGGCCGAACACATCGGCCACTTCGTCGACCTGTTGCTCGAGCGTGAGCTTTTGGATGTCGCCCAGCCCGTGGCCGCGCGTGTCGGCCGCGCCCACGTACTGCGCCGTGATGCCCCAGCGCTCCAGCTCGATCTTCTCGTCGAGGATGGGCTCGCGCTGGCGCATGGCCGCGATGCTCGGCGCCGGGTTGGCGAAGGTCTCGACGATGGCGCGGTTGCTCGCGCGCAGGAAGGCGGCCACCACCTTCGGATTCTGCGCGATGAGGTTGCTGCTCGCGAGGATGGCGTTGCCGTACAGGTTGACGCCCGCGTCGGCGTACTTGAGCACCGAAAGCTCTTCGGGCTTCATGCGCGCGAACAGCGAGACGGCCGAGTCGTGGAAGTAGGTGGCGGCATCGACGTCGCCGCGCACCATCACGTTGTCGCGCGCGCTGAAGTCGGTGGTCTGCCACTGGAAGGCGTCGCCGCGCATGCCCTGCTTGCGCGCCACCATCGGCCAGGCGCGGCGGGTCGATTCGACGGCCGCCGCGGCCACCTTCTTGCCCTGCAGGCTCCTGAAGTCGCCGGTCACGCCGCGGTCCTTGCGCCCGATGATCACGAACGGTGCACGGTTGTAGTACTGGTACACGGCCTGCACCATCGGCGTGCCCGGGTTCTGCGCGTTGAACTCCACCAGCGAGCTGATGTCGCCCAAGCCCAGCTGGTACACGCCGCTGGCAATGCGCGTGATGGAGGCGACCGAGCCGGCGCCCGTGTCGATGCTCACGTCGAGGCCTTCGTCCCTGTAGTAGCCCTTGGTCATCGCGAGGAAGAAGGGCGCGGTCTGGCCGTTGATGCGGAAGTCGAGCGTGAACTTGAGCGGCGTGAGCTTGCCGGTGCCCTGCGCGAAGACGGCGGGTGCGGCAATGGGGGCGAGGGCGGCGGTGCTTGCCGCAAGAAAGAATCGACGTTGCATGGGGGGAGCCTCGGAATCTTCTGGTCTTGAATCCCTCCGCACAAAGCGGAAGGCGCTTCAAGAGCAATTTCCGGGCGAGCGCACTTTCGTGGTGCGTGCGCTGCTGAACGCTTCTACTCTCGGGAGTGTTGATGCACGACGCATGCCAAGGCCTTGGCTCGGGCTGTGTCGAAAAATTCCACACGCACAAGCAGAATCAATGGTGCCCACGGCCGCTGTATGAATCAAGCACTTGCCGTCCACAAACTCCGTGAGCATCCTGATTCGCACAACTTCAGCGCATCTTGTTGGATTTTGCCGATCTCCGACCCTGGATTCAGCAGACGTCGAATTGGGCTGGGAGTGCACGCACCACGGGCCCTGCGGTGAAATAAACCCGGCCTTGCCCGCACGGCAGAGGTGGGTTCGGGTCGACAGCAAACGCTGCGCCACGCAGGACCGGGGTTCGCAGCCCGCCCCCACTTGCGTTCACCTGCACGCAGGGGATTCACCCATCACCGGACGGATATGGCTTTCCCCGCCGGCGTTGCATCGAAGCTCAGCGTGGCGGGCCAGCGCGGCCATGCGACGCCCAAGCTCGTATCGTTCGGATCACCCTTGAGCGCGAAGGCGCCGATGCTGCGCATCATGCTGTCCGACAGGGCAAGCCGGCCCTGCTCGTTGGCCTTGCTGAACATGATGTTGGCGTACAGCGAGGGGCCGAAGTTGCCGAAGGCGAAGGGCAGATCGAAGGCATGCGCTGCGCCGTAGATGCTGTCGAACGGCGCGGGCTCTTCATCCCAGTCGAAGCTGTAGGCCCACAGGTTGCTCTGCTGTGACGCGAGGGCGCCCGCAACGCTGTCGCGGCTGGCGCCGAAAAAGAGCTGGGTCAATCGGGAAGCCACGGCGTCGAAGCCGGTGCCCGGGGTCGCCACTGGCAGGTAGGCCGATGGGATCCACTGTGCAAGCGTGCTCTGCGGTGCGGCGTCGGGCTGGTAGTTGAATGCGGTGGAGAACACCTGCGAATCGCCCAGCAGCCGCGCGCTGCCCGTGCCGCCGGCAAGCGGAAACAGCGTGGGGAAAAGTTTGCCCTCGTCTCGCGCATTGCCGATCAGCACCGGCACCTTCGCGTACTTGCCGGCCTTGATCGCCGCGATGGGGCTCGTCGGCACCACGTTGCCGTCGGGAATCGGCCCCGACCCTGAAGCACCCAGCGGTGCAAGCCGCGTGAGTACCGTGTGCAGCACGAAGTCGGCGCTCTTGCCGCGCATGTATGCGGCAATCTGGTCGCTGCTCTGCGTCGCAAGGTAGGCCTGCGCAGACGGTATGTCGGTGGCAAGCCCGTCGTCGATCACCATGTAGACGATCAGCAGCCCCCATTGGCCCGCATAGTCCGACGCGCGCGCGAGCGTCGCGACACTGCCGGCCGGCAATTCGCTCGCCAGCGAGATGCCACCGCTGATGGGCAGCGCGCGGTGTATCAGCGCAGGCTTCGCATTGGCCACCAACGGCGACGTCATGGCCGCGTAGACATTCACGGCACCTGCCGACTGGCCCATCAGCGTGACGTTGCCGGGGTCGCCGCCAAAACTGTCGATGTTGGCCTGGACGAACTGCAGCCCCTTCACGATGTCCAGGATGGCGAAATTTCCCGAGTCGTTGAGCGGGTCGCCGTTCTTGAGGGAGCTCGCATTCATGAAGCCGAACATGCCGAGCCGGTAGTTCACCGAGACCACCACGGCGTTGGCCGTGCGCGCAAGGTTCGCGCCGTCGTAGACGGGGTCGGCCGTGTAGCCGGTGATGTTGCTCCCCCCGTGCACCCACACGATCACCGGCAGCTTTGCGGTGTCGTTGGCCGGCCGCCAGACGTTCAGGTACAGGCAGTCTTCCGAGCCGACCGTCTGGCCGAGCGTTGTGCCGATGGTGGCGTCGTACGTGTTGTTCAGGCCCGGCCCGTACAGTCGGCCGGTCGATGCACAGGCGTTGCCGAACTGCTGCGTGTCCCTGGGCGAGTTCCACGCCTGCGGGTCGACCGGCGGTTTCCATCGCAGCTCGCCCACAGGCGCCTTGGCAAAGGGAACACCCTTCCAGGCGAAGGTGCCGCTGGTGGCTGAGTTGTCTGTGCCGACGACCCAACCGAAAGCGGTTTGGCGCTGCATGGAAGGTGCCGATGTCAGTGGCGGCGGCGGTGCGGCCGGCTGCGCGGGTGGGGGCGCCTGCGTGCCGAGACCGCTCAGGTCGATGGCGCCGCTGCCACTGCCGCCACCACCGCAACCGGCCAGCATCAGCGCCGTCAAGAGCATCGCGGGCAGGCTGCGATGGAGCGACTTGCCAACCGCAGTTCGTGTTCTCTTCATGTTGTCTCCTGGATTTTTTCGAGCCCCGGTCGGCGAGGGCCGAACGGGTGCCGCGTGCCTGCGCTGCGCGACCGCTCTAGTCTGGCGGGCTGCCATCCGCGTTCAATGGCAGCGGAGCACACCGCTGGGCAGGACGCGGTGTGCGCAGGATCTACCGGAAGAGCCCTTGAAGAGTTGGCGCAGAGGTGGCGCAAAGGTGGCGCGACCCCCTGGCTCAACCAGCGATCGCGCCGGGCACTCGGAAGCTCTTACTCGTCCCGCAAGGCAGGCAGCGCGCCGGCCGCGCTCAGGCTCCACAAACGCAGCGCCATGTGAATCTCCAGTGCCCGGCTGGCGCTTCCCCAATGGCCCAGCAGCTCTTCCACGCTCGCCAGGCGCTGGCGCACCGTGTTGACGTGGATGCCCATGCGAGATGCCGTCGCCTTGGCGTTCTGGTTGCTGTCGAAATAGGTCAGCAGCGTGGATGTGAGTTCGGAGCCCCTCTTGCTGTCGTGCGACGTGACGGGGCCGATGGTCGCGCCGAGAAACGAGGAGAGGCTGGACTGGTCGTGCGTTTCGAAAAGCACCGAGTACAGCGCCATCTCGTTCTGCGCGACGACGACCGCGCGCATGCCCAGCCGTGCCAGTACCGACAGCCCGCGCCGCAGGGCGGCGTACAGCGCCGGCAACTCCGCCGGCGCCAGTGCAGGTCTCGACGTCACGCCCCTGTAGGCCTGCCCGAGTTCGCGCCGGGCGAACGCGCCGAACTGCCCGAGCACGTCGTGCGCCCTCGAGGCGTTGCACACCAGCACCAGCACGCCGTCCACCTCGTCGAGCACCTGGTCGCCCAGCACAGGGTCCGAACGCAGGCGCCGCGACCAGAACCCCGCCGTGGACTGGTCCGTCTCGACCACAAGCAGGGACATGGGCTGCGACAGGTCGAGCCCGAAGCGCTCGGCCCGGTCCTGCGCCAGCGCAGGCTCGCCCTGCCGCGGAGAGATGAGCGTGCGCAGCAGCGCGGACACGTCGCGGCTTTTCTCCGCTTCCACGCGTTCCTGCGACAGCAGCATGACCCCGATGACGCTGGAACTTCGCTCGAAAGTGCGCAGCGAAATCCCGCGCAGGTCTTCGTGCCGGAAGAGCAGCACGGCGCCCAGCATGTCGTTGCCACCGATCACGGCGATGGCCCGGCAGAGCTCGTCGCCGTGCGTGAAAGCCGCGACCGACCGGCCGGCCTGCCGGCTCTCGCGCAGCGCGCGCGTCAGGTCCGCGCTGTGAGCGCCGTTCGGCGAATAGGCTTGCGCCGCCGTGCCGTCATAGCCAGGCTGCTTGGCGCTGGCAATCACGTGGCCGGCCTCGTCGAGCACCAGGACGCTGCCGTTGAGCAACTGCGCAACCGACTCGCACAACACGCCCAAGGAGGCACCCCTTGCAAGCAACGACGTGAGCTGCTCGTGCGCCTCGGCCGCGCCTTGCACGTCGCGCGCATGGCGCTCCAGCTCGGCGCGTGCCAGGTCGGCGTTGGCCAGGGCCGCCTTCGCTTCGGCGAACGCCTTGGCGTTGTTGATGGCCACGGCGGCATGCGTGGCCAGCGTGCACAGGATCGACACGTTGAGCGCGGTGTGCGTGCGGTGATACCGGTCCGCCACGAACAGCAGGCCGATGACGTTGTCCTCGCAGATCAGCGGCGCGCCCACCAGCGCGGCCACGCCCTCGTCGCGGAAGGTGTCGTCCAGCGCGGGGTCGTGCACGAAGCGCTTGTCGTGCAGGTAGTCGGGCGTGAAAAAGGGCAACCGTGTCGACATCACGACGCCGGCCACGCCGAGGTTGCGCCCCGCGGTCATCCTGCCCGTGCGTTGCGAGATGGCACCGTCGGCCACCACCACCTGGAACTCGCCGGTGTGCGCATCGACCACCGTCAGCCAGCACAGGTGCGAGCCCATCAGGTTGCGTGCACGGTTCGCGATGGCCTTGAGCAGCCCTTGCAGGTCGAGGCGGCTCGACAGGTCCTGTGCCGACTCGATGACCGCGAGCATGCCGCGTTCGCGCTGCTCGTGCAGTTCGAGCCGGTTGCGCAGCGCCATGGCCATGCGCACGAGCTCGACCAGGCCGGGCTTGCCGCGCAGTGCGTCGGGCAAGGCCTCGACGTTGGAAAGGCGCGCCGCGAATTCCTCGGCGGAGGCGCTGCGGTGCAGCAGGCCGATCAGGTCGGCGGCAATGTCCTCGGGGGCGAGGCCCGAGGCCGGCGCCTGTGAACGCTTTCTTTCGAGGGGCAGTGATGACATAGGGCTGCGAAGGCTAGCAGAACGAGGCGGCCCGGGCATGGGCGCAAGCCCTGAGCCGCGGGGCGCGTTTTCCCGGAGGGTGGCGCGCACATCGCGACGGCGGCGCGTGTGTGCGCGGCTCACATAGCCAGCGGCGCATGCCTTCCGGACACTCGATGCATTCAGTCGTCGACCGGCAACCCCACTCACGTTCTACAGGCATTCATGAGCATCATCGATTCACTCCGGCCCGCGCCCGGCCTGCGCGTGCTGGTCACCGCGGGCGCTTCGGGCATCGGCGCGGCCGTTGCGCGCGCGTTCTGCGAGGCGGGTGCCCGCGTGCATGTGTGCGACATCGATCGGGCCGCACTCGACCGGCTGGGCGCCGAGCTTCCCGAGGTCACCGCGAGCATGGCGGACGCATCGGTCCCCGAAGACGTCGACCTCGTCTTCGACGACGTGCAGGGCGCCCTGGGCGGCCTGGACGTGCTGGTCAACAACGTCGGCATTGCCGGGCCCACCGGCGCCATTCAGGACCTGCGGCGCGGCGACTGGGAGCGCACCGTGTCGGTGAACCTGAACAGCCAGTTCTACTTCGCGCAGCGCGCGGTGCCGCTGCTCAAGCAGTCCGTGAACAACCCCTCACTGATCGCGATGAGCTCGGTCGCGGGCCGGCTCGGCTACCCGTTGCGCACACCGTATGCCGCGACCAAGTGGGCCATCGTCGGCCTCATGAAGTCGCTGGCCATCGAGCTCGGTCCGCACGGCGTGCGCGTCAACGCGATCCTGCCCGGCACCGTGGAGGGCGAGCGCATGAACGGCGTGATCGGCGCGCGCGCGGCCACTGAAGGTGTGTCGGTGGAGGCCATGCGCGCGCAGTACCTGCAGAAGATCTCGCTGCGCCGCATGGTCACGCTGGACGACGTGGCGGCCATGGCGCTGTTCCTGTGTTCACCCGCCGCGCGCAACCTCAGCGGGCAGGCCATCAGCGTCGACGGGAACATGGAATACCTCTGACGCCCAGCGAGCTTCCCCCGCGGTTCGCACCCCGCGCCTCTCGTACCTCCCCCCGCATTCCGCTTTTCAAAACAAGGAGACATTCATGCAAAAACGCAAAACTTCCGCCTTCGATTTCGCGCTGATCCCCACGGTCGGGCTGCTGCTCTCGGCGGCCGCATCGGCGGCGCCGGTGAAGATCGGCGTGCTCGAAACCCTGTCGGGACCACAGGCCTCGTCGGGCCAGGCCTACCGCAGCGCGGTGCGCTACGCCATCGACCAGATCAATGCGGCCGGCGGCTGGAACGGCGAGCCGGTGCAACTGCTGGAGTACGACAACCAGGGCGGTCCCACCGGCGCGGCAGACAAGCTCAAGGCCGCGGCGGCCGACGGCGTGCAGATGATCGTGCAAGGCGCCTCGTCGGCCATCGGCGGGCAGATCACCGAGGACGTGCGCAAGTACAACCTGCGCAACCCGGGCAAGGAAATCGTCTACATCAACGTGGGGGCGGAGGCGCTCGAGCTGACCGGCGACAAGTGCAACTTCCATCACTTCCGCTTCAGCGGCGATGCGCAGATTCGCACCAAGGCGCTGGTGAGCGCCATGAAGCAGGCCAACGCACTCGGCACCCGCGTGTATTCGATCAACCAGAACTATTCCTGGGGCCAGGACATGGAGCGCGCCATTTCCGACAACGCGTCGGCGGGCGGTTACCAGGTGGTCGAAAAAACGCTGCACGACGTCAACAAGGTGCAGGACTTCGCGCCTTATGTCGCCAAGATCGCCGCGGCCAAGGCCGACTCGGTGCTCACCGGCAACTGGTCGAACGACCTGCTGCTGCTGATGAAGGCGTCGAAGTCGGCGGGGCTGAAGGTGCGCTTCGGTACCGTGTTTCTCGACCAGCCGGGCAACCTCGCCAATGCCGGCGACCTGGCCATCGGTCACTTCGTGGTCCATACCTTCAATGCGGAGGCGGGCGGCGCGGACGGCGAGCGCTTCGTGAACGACTACAAGGCCAAGACCGGCCACGCGCCGGCGTTCATCGAACCGCAGACCGTGTTCGGCATGGCGATGGTCGCCGACGCGCTGAAGCGCACGCCGGCCGAAGGCGGCAAGCTCAATGTAAACGCCTTCGCCAAGGCGCTGGAGACCGCGAAGATCAAGTCGCCCATGGGCGAGATGAGCATGCGTGCCGCGGACCACCAGGTGCAGATGCCCATGGTGGTGTCGACCGTCAGCAAGGACGCGCGCTACAAGGCCGACGAGAGCGAGCTGGGCTTCAAGCCGGTCAAGCGCTTCTCGGCCGAGGAGGCTTCCGCGCCGGCCCAGGCCAGCTGCGTCATGAAGCGGCCGGGCTGACCGGGCGGCGACATGGACCAGTTCCTCGTTTCGCTCATGAACGGCGTCATCTACGGCCTGCTGCTGTTCATGGTGTCCGCCGGGCTCACGCTGATCTTCGGGATGATGGGCGTGCTGAACTTCGCGCACGCCTCGTTCTACATGCTGGGCGCGTACTTCGCCTACACGCTGCAGGACCTGATCGGCTTCTGGGCCGCGGTGGCGGTGTCGCCCGTCATGGTGGGGCTGGTCGGCGTCGCGGTGGAGCGCTTCTTCCTGCGGCGCGTTCACCAGTACGGGCATGCGCACGAACTGCTGCTGACGTTCGGGCTGTCGTTCATCGTGGCGGAATCGATCAAGCTGTTCTTCGGCAACTTCCCGGTCGACTACCGCATTCCCGCGGCGCTCGACGTGCCGGCCTTCAGCATCGGCGGTGCGCAGTACCCGGTCTACCGGTTGCTGATGGGCGGAATTGCCATCGCGATGTTCGTCGTGATCTACCTGCTGCTCACGCGCACCCGCGTGGGCATCGTGGTGCGCTCCGCCATCTACAAGCCGCGCATGGCCGAGGCGCTGGGGCACAACGTGCCGCTGGTGTTCATGGGCGTCTTCGGCGTGGGGGCCGCGCTGGCGGGGCTGGCCGGCGCCGTGGCCGGCGCGTTCTACACGACCAACCCCAACATGGCGCTGGAGCTGGGCGTGATGGTGTTCGTGGTGGTGGTCGTGGGTGGGCTTGGCTCGCTGGGCGGGGCCATGCTGGCGTCGCTGCTGATCGGCGTTGTCACGTCGCTGGCCGTGAGCGTCGACCGCAGCCTCGCGGACCTGTTCGCGCTCGTCGGCGCGGGCGACTGGGCGCGCGATGTCGGGGGCTTGCTGACGCTGAAGATCTCCAGCCTCTCGGCGACCATTCCTTTCGCATTGATGCTGCTGATCCTGCTGGTGCGCCCGGGCGGGCTCATGGGCGAGAAGGTCTGACGCGATGAAGACTGTTTTCATTCCCGTGGTCGTCGTTGTAGTCGCAGGCGTGGCGTTGCTGCTCGCGTTGCCCTTCCTGCTGTCGCAGGGCCTGCTCAACGCGGCCGTGCAGATGCTGATCGCGGCTCTTTTCGCCAGCGCCTACAACCTGCTGTGCGGCCAGGCCGGCATGCTGTCCTTCGGCCATGCGGCGTATTTCGGCGTGGGCGCGTTCGGCACCGTGCACGCCATGAATGCCGTGGGCGGCGCAGGTTTGCTGCCCACGCCCTTGCTTCCGTTGGTGGGTGCGGCCTTCGGCCTGCTCTTCGGTGGCATCGCGGGTTGGTTCGCGACCAAACGGACGGGCACCTACTTCGCGATGATCACGCTGGCCATTGCGGAGCTGGTGCATTCGCTTGCGCCGCACCTGAAGGGGCTGTTCGGCGGCGAGGCCGGGGTGTCCACGATGCGCATGCCGGCGTGGGGCCTCGACTTCGGCTCGACCACGCAGGTGTACTACCTCACGCTCGGCTGGGCATTGCTGTGTGTGGGGCTGCTGTACTTCTTCACGCACACCCCGCTCGGGCGCCTGGCGTACGGGCTGCGCGAGAACAGCCACCGCCTTCGCTTCCTCGGCTACAACGTGCATGGCCTGGGCATGGCGGTGTTCGCGATCTCGGCCATGTTCTCGGGCGTTGCCGGCGCGCTGCAGGTGCTTTCCAACGAGTCGGCCAACTATGTGGTGTTCGATCCGGGCCTGTCCGCGGCAGTGATCCTCAACAGCTACATCGGCGGGGTGAAGATGTTCCTGGGTCCGGCGCTCGGCGCGGCGCTCATGACCTTCTTCGGCTATGCCGTCTCCGACCTCACGCAATCGTGGCTGCTCTACCAGGGCATCCTGTTCGTGCTGGTGATGATGTTCATGCCTTCCGGACTCGCGGGGCTGCCCGGCACCCTGGGCCGGCTGCGCCAACGCTTCGGTCTTGCACGAGCGACGCCGCTGGTGCTGCTGTCGGTGGGGGCGGCGCTGCTGTTGAGCATGGGCGGTACCTTCATGATCGAGCTGCTGCAGCGCGTCTTCTCGCAAGACTACCGGTCGGCGGTGCGTCTTCATCCGGGCGATGCATGGCCGCCCGTGATGCTGCTGTCGCGCGAATGGTCGCCTGCCTCGGTGGCCACCTGGTCGGTGCCGCTCACGCTGTTTGCTGCCGGACTGCTTCTCGCATGGATCGCGCGCCGTCGCCGCGCCGCGCTGGAAGACGGCCAGGCCGAGAGCCCGCCGCCCGGCCACAGGGTCGCGCGCACGGAGGGTGCCGCATGAGCGAGCCGATCCTCAGCATTCGCGGCTTGCGCAAATCCTTCGGACCGACCGAAATCATGCGCGGGGTCGACCTCGACCTGCGCAGCGCCGAAAGGCACGCGTTGATCGGGCCGAATGGCGCAGGCAAGTCCACGCTTTTTCATCTGGTGTCGGGGCACCTGGCGCCCAGCGCCGGGGAGATCCGCTTCGACGGGCAGGACATCGGGGGGCGCTCGCCGCAGGCCATCAACCGGCTGGGCCTGGCGCGCTCGTTCCAGATCACCAACATCTTTCCCAAGCTCAGCGTGTTCGAGAACATCCGCCTCGCCGTGATGCGCCCGCGCGGCGTGCAGTACACGTTCTGGAAGGTCATGGCGCGCGACAAGGCGATCCAGCGAGAAACCGAGCGGCTGCTCGAACTGGTCCGCCTGACCGCGCGGGCGTCGACGCTCGCGGGCGAGATGGCCTATTCGGAGCAGCGCTCGCTGGAGATCGCCATGACGCTCGCATCCGACCCCAAGCTCATCCTGCTGGACGAACCGATGGCCGGCATGGCCAGCGAGGAAACCCACTACACCGCGCAGCTGATTCGCGAAGTGACCCAGGGGCGCACGCTGGTCATCGTGGAGCACGACATGGACGTGGTGTTCGCGCTCAGCGACCGCATCAGCGTGCTCGTGTACGGCCAGGTGATCGCCACCGGCACGCCCGACGAAATTCGCAACGACGCGCGCGTCAAGGAAGCCTACCTGGGCGAGGAGGTGAGCGCATGAACGCCGCTGCTGAAGACAGCCTGCTCGATATTGCCGAGCTGCACGCGCACTACGGCAAGAGCCACATCCTGCACGGCGTGAACCTGCGGGTGGCGCACAACGAGGTGGTGAGCCTGCTGGGGCGCAACGGCTCCGGCCGCTCCACCACCATGAAGGCGATCATGGGGCTGGTGGCGCCCTCGGCCGGCCGCATCCGGCTGCAAGGCCGCGAGTTGGCGGGTCAGAGGCCTTATGCCATCTGCCGCGCCGGCATTGCCTACGTGCCCGAGGAGCGCGAGGTGTTCGCCAACCTCACGGTCGACGAGAACCTGCGCATGGGCGAGCAAGCCGCGCCCGCGGGTGCGCACCGTTGGAGCGTGCAGGACATGTTCGACTATTTCCCTCGCCTGAAGGAACGCCGCAACACCCGCGCGGGCAGCATGTCCGGTGGCGAGCAGCAGATGCTGACCATGTGCCGCTCGCTGCTGGGCAACCCGCGCGTGATGCTGATCGACGAGCCCACGGAAGGCCTCGCGCCCAAGATCGTGGCGCAGGTCGGCGAGTGCATCCGCGACATGCACCGCAAGGGCGTGTCGGTGCTGCTGGTGGAGCAGAAGCTGGCCATTGCACTGAAGGTGTCCACGCGCGTGTGCGTGATGGGGCACGGGCGCATCGTGTTCGAAGGCACGCCGCAGGCGCTGGCGTCGAACGAGGAACTCGTCGCGCAGTGGCTGGCGGTGTAAGGCCGCGGCCTTTCGCTGCTGCGCCGCCGGGGCCACGGCGCCCCCGGCATTTCATCCAATCATCGAGAGGGCCGACATGGCAATCACACAAGACAAGGTCATCATTTCCTGCGCGGTCACGGGGTCGGTTCATACGCCGACCATGTCCGAGCACCTGGCGTTGACGCCCGAGCAGATCGCGGAGCAATCCATCGAGGCCGCGCAGGCCGGCGCCGCCATCCTGCATCTGCACGCGCGCGATCCGGTCGACGGGCGGCCCTCGGCCGACCCCAAGGTGTTCGACCAGTTCGTGCCGCGCATCCGGGATGCGACCGACGCCGTCATCAACATCACGACCGGCGGCAGCACGCGCATGACGCTGGAAGAACGCCTGGCCTATCCGCTGAAGGCGAAGCCGGAGATGTGCTCGCTGAACATGGGCTCGATGAATTTCTCCATCCACCCGGCGGCGCGGCGCATTTCGCAGTGGAAGCACGACTGGGAGCAGCCGTACGTGGAGGGCATGGAGGACCTGATTTTTCGCAACACTTTCCGCGACATCAAGCACATCCTGAAAGTGCTGGGCGACGACTGCGGCACGCGCTTCGAGTTCGAGTGCTACGACGTGGGCCACCTCTACAACCTGGCGCACTTCGTGGACGAGGGGCTGGTCAAGGGGCCGCTGTTCATCCAGAGCATCTACGGCATCCTCGGCGGCCTGGGGCCGGACCCCGAAAACCTGGTCACGATGCGCACCACCGCGGACCGGCTGTTCGGCCGCGGCGGCTACCGCTTTTCCATCCTCGGCGCGGGGCGCCACCAGATGCCGCTGCTGACCATGGGCGCGGTGATGGGCGGCAACGTGCGCGTCGGCCTGGAAGACAGCCTCTACCTGGGCAAGGGCCAGCTTGCCAAGTCGTGCGCCGAGCAGGTCCGCAAGATCCGCCGAATTCTCGAGGAGCTGTCGCTGGAGATCGCGACGCCCGACGAGGCGCGCGCCATGCTGGGTCTCAAGGGCCGCGATGCCGTGGCGTTCTGAGGACCGGGAGTCCTGCCCGCGCGTGTCTCCCCGTGCCTCCCCTGTAGCTCCCCTGTAGCTCCCCTGTAGCTCCCCTGTGCCTCTTTCTTTCAAATCCCGAGGAACTTCGATGAAGAAATTTTTGGACGGCCGCGTGGCCATCGTCACCGGCGCCGGCAGCGGCCTGGGCAAGGCCCACGCACTGGCGCTTGCGGGCCATGGCGCGCGCGTGGTGGTGAACGACGTGGCGGGCTCGCAGCCGGGTTCGCCCGGGCGTGCCGTGGCCGACGAGATCGTGCGTGCCGGCGGCTTCGCCATGGCCGACGGCGGCGACGTGACCGACTTCGCGCAGATGCAGGCGATGGTGGCGCGTGCCGTCGGCGAATGGGGCCGTGTCGACATCCTGGTCAACAACGCGGGCGTGCTGCGTGACCGCACCTTCGCCAAGATGTCGCTCGACGACTTCCGCCTGGTGATGGAGGTGCACCTGATGGGCTCGGTGAACTGCGTCAAGGCGGTGTGGGACCTCATGCGCGCGCAGAAGTACGGGCGCATCGTGATGACGACGTCGTCCTCGGGCCTGTACGGCAACTTCGGCCAGTCGAACTACAGCGCCGCCAAGATGGCGCTGGTCGGGCTGATGCAGACGCTGGCACTCGAAGGCGAGCGACAGGACATTCGCGTGAACTGCCTCGCGCCGACAGCCGCGACGGCCATGACCGAGGGGGTGCTGGCGCCTGATGCACTGGCCCGGCTGCAGCCCGCTTCGGTGAGTCCGGGGCTGGTTGCGCTCGTGGGCGAGGACGCGCCCACGCGCACCATCCTGCTGGCGGGGGCGGGCAGTTTCGAGAGCGCGAACATCACGATGACGCGCGGCGTCTTCATCGGTGGCGTGCAGGACGCGCAGGACACGCAGAGCGTCGCAAGCCAGGTTCGCGCGCGGATGGACGAGATCCTCGACCGCGAGGGCGAGTCGGTGCCCCGCACGGGCTTCGAGCAGTACCGGCTCGAACTGGCAAAGGCCGGCGTCGAGGTTGCGCTGCCGGGCTGATCGGGGTTTACGCGGCATGTGGGCCGCACATCGCATGCGCCGATCCGGTGTGCGGTCCGCACATTGGTTTCGGTGCGCCACGGCGGGAGACTTCGCCGGCGAACGAAAAAACACAGGAGACATATGAAAAGCAGACTCGGAAAACTGGCGCTGGTCGCCACAGCCTGTGTCGCCACCAGCGCGGCATTGCTCGCATGCGGTGGCGGCGGAGGAGGAGGGGGCGCGGGCTTCCCGCTGATCCTGCCGCCGGCGGCCAACCCGCCGGCCTCGGAACAGCCAGGCCAGCCAGGCCAGCCAGGCGAACCGGTCGTGCCCGCGGGTCCCTCCGCGCTGACCTGCGACCAGTTGCAGGGCATGGCCATTCCCGCCGCGTCCATCGAGCTGCCGACGACGGGCGCGACCGTCACGGCCGCCAAACCCATTGCCGCAAGCGGCACGGGTGTCGCTGCCGTTCCCGCCTACTGCGAGGTCTCCGGAAAGATCGCGCCGGTCGATCCCGCGGCGCCGAACATCCTGTTCCAGGTCGGTTTGCCCGAGAACTGGAACCAGAAGATCGTCATGTTCGGCGGCGGCGGTTTCGACGGCACCATTCCCAGCGTGAAGTCCAACGTGCCCAACGGACCCGTCGACAAGCCCACGCCGCTGGGCCGGGGCTACGCCACCTTTGCCAGCGACTCAGGCCACCAGGCGAACGCGATGGGGTCCCAGGACGGCCGGTTCGGGCTCAACGACGAGGCGGTGCGCAACTTTGGCGGGGACGTGCTGAAGAAGACACGCGATGTGGCCGTTGCGATCATCAAGGCGCGCTATGCCGCCGGTCCGGTGAAGTCGTACTTCGCGGGCGGCTCGACCGGTGGGCGCGAGGCCCTGGCCGCCATCCAGCGCTGGCCGGCCGACTGGGACGGCGCCATTGCGTGGTACCCCGCATGGAACGACGCGGCAGCGCTGCTGGGCGGCCACCGCATGAGCCGCGCGCTGGCGCAACCCGGCGCGTACCCCAACGCCGCGAAGCGCCTCGTGCTGTACGAGGCCGCCATGGAAACCTGCGACGCGCTCGACGGCGTCGTCGACGGCCTGATCAGCAACCAGACCCTGTGCAACGCGCGCTTCGATCCGTCGACCGCGACCCTGAGGGGCGTGGCGGTTCGCTGCCCTGGCGGTGCCGACACCGGCAACACGTGCCTGTCGGACGCGCAGATCGGCGCGATGAACACCATCAACACGCCGACCAACCTTCGCTTCCCGCTGGCCAGCGGCGAGACGCAGTACCCGGGCTACAACATCTGGGGTGCCGACACCGGCATCAGCAGCTGGACGTCGCCACTGGAGCCGACGGTGACGTTCCTGGCCTTCGGAGCGTCGCAGCCCACGCGGCCCATGCCCGCGAACGCGCCGTATGTCAGCGTGCTCACGGACCAATGGATCAAGTACTTCATCACGCGTGACCCGGCGTACGACTCCCTGTCTCTCGACCCGGAGAACCCGGGAGCGTGGGCCAGTCGCATCAGCGCGCTGAGCACGCAACTCGACACGGGTACCGACATCTCGGCCTTCAAGGCGCGGGGCGGCAAGCTGCTGCTCGCCCATGGCCTGGCCGACGTGTTGGTGAGCACGCGCGCCACCGAGCAGTACTACCTGCGCCTGCAGTCCAGCATGGGGCCGTCGCAGGTCGACTCCTTCGTGCGGTACTACGAGGTCGCCGGCCTGGGCCATGCCGTCAGCAGCGTCTTCAATGCAACCTGGGACTCGCTCACCGCGCTCGACCAGTGGTCGGTGAACGGTTCGGCGCCGGCTGGGCAAGTCACGACCGATACCGCCGGTGTTCCCGGGCGCACACGCCCGCTGTGCGACTACCCGAAGTGGCCGCAGTACAAGGGAACCGGTGACGTCAACGTGGCGAACTCGTTCCAGTGCGTCAACTAGGCGGGCGACGCAGCCAAGGCTCGGGTGGGGAGCTGACCCTCTCCACCCGACGGATCCCGGTCGCGTTTCCATCGATTCCTTGGCGTTCCACCTGGCTGGCGATCGAGGCCACCAAATCGCGCAAACAGCGGCGCAATCTGCGGCAGGTCCACACACGCAGGACCTCTCTCAATCGGATTTTTCTCATCGGACAAGAAAAATTGCCGTGGACCACGTCGTGCGAGTTTTCTTGCGCCAATTTTCTCGAAAGTAGCGTCGTAAGTCATTGATTTCATTGGGTTGGTTGTGCGCGTCCAATTTTTGCCGACACGGGCATTGCGTTGCGGGGCTTGGCGCGCGGCAAACACGGCGCCACAATCCGGGCGCGCAACTTGCATGGCAGGTTGCGCAGAGTAGAAGCGTTCAACCAGGCGGACCGAGTTCGTCGCGGCGGGAAATTGCTCTTTCAGTTCGTCCCCACGCGACCACAGAAGGAGTCCCACGCATGCTCGTCACCCAACAACCCGTCTTCCGCAAGTTCTGGCATGCCGTCATGCCGCTCACCGAACTGGCCAACGGCCCCAAGCCCTTCCGGCTGCTGGGCGAAGACATCGTCCTGTTCATCGACGCCACCGGCCAGCCCGCCGCGCTGCGCGACCGCTGCTGCCACCGCACCGCCAGGCTGTCGAAGGGCTGGTGCGTGGACGGCGAAGGCCAGGCCTGCGGCACCGGCGCCATCCAGTGCGGCTACCACGGCTGGACCTACGACCGCAGCGGCCAGGTGGTGCGCATCCCGCAGTACGAGCCCGATCGCAAGATCTCACCCGAGTACCGCACCACCGCCTACCACTGCACCGCGCGCTACGGCTACGCATGGGTGGCGCTGGAAGACCCGATTGCCGGGATTCCAGCGATTCCCGAGTTCGACGACCCGGGCTACCGCACCATCTTCCAGTTCTACGAAGAGTGGCAGACCAGCCCGATGCGCGCATTGGAAAACTCGTTCGACAACTCGCACTTCAGCTTCGTGCACCGCGCCACCTTCGGCGTGGCCGCGAGCCCGAAGCCGAGCAAGTACGAGCTGGTGCAAAACGAGTCGGGCTTCTACGCCGAGACGGTCATCGAGGCGACGAACCCGGCCAGGTTCCATGCGATCAGCGGCGTGACCGACCCCATCACCACGCGCCACATGCGCAACGCCTACTTCCTGCCGTTCTCGCGCCGGCTCGACATCGAGTACCCGAGCGGCGTGCGCCACATCATCATCAACTGCTTCACGCCCATCGACGACGGGCGCATGCAGCTGTGCCAATGGCTCTTTCGCAACGACACCGAGGCCGACTGCGCCGCGCAGATGCTGATCGACTTCGACGATGCGGTGACGCGCGAGGACAAGGACATCCTCGAGTCGACCGACCCCGACGCGCTGGTCGACACGCGCCGGCGCGGCGTGGAGTACTCGATGGAGTCGGACCGGCCCGGCATGCTCATTCGCAAGCACCTGATGCAGTTGCTGGCCAGGCACGGCGAGGCGGAGGTGTACCGCGGCATGAACGCGGTGATCCCCATTGCAAAGGCCGCCTGAGCGGCGGCCTTTGCGTCTGCTTTTGCTTCAGCCCTCCGACGGGCCAGCCGGTCAGGCCGGCGCGGTCGTGGGGTTCGGGCGCACGCTGCGCGGCGAACCCTTTGCGTAGCGGTCCATCGCCAGGCCGTCGGTGCGGATCTCGGGGCGCTGGCCCATCACCATGTCGGAGATGAGCTTGCCCGAGCCGCAGGCCATGGTCCAGCCCAGCGTGCCGTGGCCGGTGTTGAGGAACAGGTTGGCGTAGCGCGTGCCGCCCACGATGGGCGTGCTGTCGGGCGTCATCGGGCGCAGGCCGGTCCAGAAGGTGGCGCGCGGCACGTCGCCGCCGGGGAACAGGTCGGTCACGACCTTCTCGAGCGTGGCGCGGCGCGCCGGGTTCAGCCGCAGGTCGAAGCCGCCGAGCTCGGCCATGCCGCCCACGCGAATGCGGTTGTCGAAGCGCGTCACGGCCACCTTGTAGGTCTCGTCGAGCACGGTCGATTGCGGCGCGAGCGATTCGTCGAGCAGCGGCACGGTCAGCGAATAGCCCTTGACCGGGTACACCGGAATGTCCAGGCCCAGCGAGGCCACGGCCGCGCGCGAGTAGCTGCCGAAGGCCATCACGTAGCGGTCGGCCGTGAGCACCTTGCCCGTGGTGGTGCGCACACCGGTGATGCGGCTGCCGTCGGTCTCCAGCCCGGCGATGGTCTGGCCGAAGCGGAAGTCCACGCCCATGCCGCGTGCGATCTCGGCAAGGCCGCGCGTGAACAGGTGGCAGTCGCCGGTTTCGTCGTTGGGCAGGCGCAGGCCGCCGGTGAGGCGGTCGCGCGCGCCGGCCAGCGCGGGCTCGACGCTGGCGAGCGCATCGCGGTCGAGCAGTTCATAGGGCACGCCGCATTCCTCGAGCACCGCGATGTCGCGCTGCACCGCGTCGAGCTGGGCCTGCGTGCGGAACAGCTGCAGCGTGCCGCCGGTGCGCTGCTCGTACTGCAGGCCGGTGTCGGCGCGCAGCTGTTGCAGGCAGCCGCGGCTGTATTCGGCCACGCGCATCATGCGTTCCTTGTTCACTGCGTACGCCTCGGGCGAGCAGTTGCGCAGCATGGCGGCCATCCAGCGCAGCTGGAACAGCGTGCCGTCGGGGCGGATCGACAGCGGCGCGTGCTTCTTGAACATCCACTTGATCGCCTTCAGTGGAATGCCCGGCGCGGCCCACGGCGTGGAATAGCCGGGCGACACCTGGCCGGCGTTGCCGAAGCTCGTTTCCTCGGCCGGACCGTCCTGCCGGTCGAGCAGGGTGACCTCGGCACCGGAGCGCGCGAGGTAGTAGGCCGTGGTGGTGCCGATCACGCCGCCGCCGAGAACGATGACTTTCATGGTGTATTCGCAGATTCAGATGGAATACGTTGAATCTAAAGTGCACAATGCCGTGGATTCCATTGTTTTTAAGGGTTTGGCAGCGGAATTCGCTGCCGACAATCGTCCAAAGCCACGCGCGAAGTGAAATGCCTGAACTCGACCGAATCGACCGCAAGATCCTCGACCTGCTGCAGCGCCAGGGCCGCATCTCGATGACCGAACTGGCCGAGCACATCGGCCTGTCCGCGTCGCCTTGCGCCGAGCGCGTGAAGCGCATGGAGCGCGACGGCGTCATCACCGGCTACCACGCGCGCGTGTCGCCCGAGGCGCTGGGCAAGACGCTGCTGGTGTTCGTGGAAATCAAGCTCTCGGCCAAGTCGGGCGACGTGTTCGACAAGGTCAAGCAGGAGCTGCTGCACATGCCCGAAGTGCTCGAGTGCCACCTGGTGTCGGGCAGCTTCGACTACCTGGTGAAGGCGCGCCTGAGCGGCATGAGCGAGTACCGCCACCTGCTGGGCGACATCCTGAAGAAGCTGCCGGTGGCGGCCGAGTCGCACAGCTACGTGGTGATGGAGGAAATCAAGGAAACGCTGACGCTGGCGGTGGACCGATGAGCAGCCACAACGACATTCCCGACCTCGCCATCCGGCCCTGGCGCCTGGACGACTTCGACGCGGTGAAGGCCATCCTCGACGACACCTTCGCGCACACCTGGTTGCCGCAGCTCACGCCGGAAGCCGCCGGCGCCTACCGCGAGAGCGGCGAGCCGGTGGGCTACATCGACGAAATGGGCCCGGCCTTCTTCGTGGCCGAGATCGACGGGGACGTGGTCGCATGGTGCACTGGGCGCACGACTTCGTGCATGCCCTGCACGTGCCCGCGGCGCAGCAGCGCAAGGGCATCGCCCGCGCGCTCATGGCCTTCGCCGAAGACGGCATGCGCGCCGACGGCGTGGCGCTCGCGCGGCTGGAGACCGACACCTTCAACACGCAGAGCCAGGGCTTGTACCTGGCGCTCGGCTACCGCGAGGCCGGCCGCTATCCCGACCTCGAATGGCACAGCGGCTTCACGACCATCCTGTACGTGAAGACGCTGTCACCTTGACCGAACCGCAATTCCTTTCAAAGGCATCCGCATGACTCTCTCGATCCGCCGCGACGGCATCACCGGCACGCGCCACATCCTCAAGATCCGCAACCACGAGATCCCGGTCGACGCCTCGCCCGCCGGTGGCGGCAGCGACGGCGGCCCCGAGCCGCACGACCTGTACGACGCGTCGCTGGCGGCCTGCAAGGCGCTCACCGTGCTGATCTACGCACGCCGCAAGGGCATTCCGGTGGAAGACATCGAGGTGGTGGTCGATCGCGACGACAGCGAGGAACGCAAGGGCGTGTACCGCCTGAAGTCGGGCCTGCGCGTGAGCGGCGACCTGAGCGAGGCGCAGCGCGAAGAGCTGCTGCGCGTGGCGGCCAAGTGCCCGGTGCACAAGCTCATGACCGAGGTGAAGACCGAGATCGAGACCGGCTGGGCGGACTGAACGCCGCGCGCCTGTTGCATTGCTTCTGTTTCAGTTCAGCACGCGGTAGGCACGCACCGCGCGCAGCAGCGCCCACAGGCCCGCCTCCGCGGGCACCTTCTTTTCGTTGAACGACACGGCGATGTACACGTCGTCGGCCGGCACGTAGGCCACGATGCTCGTGAAGCCCTCGATGCCGCCGCTGTGCCCGAGCATCAGCCCCGGGCCGTCGGGCACGTCGTACAGCTGCACGCCCATGCCGTAGAACGAGTTGCTTCCGCTGTAGACGCCGAGCATGGGCGGCATGCCGGTGAACATGCGATGCACCGTGGCCTCGGACAGCACCTGGCCGGCGAGCAGCGCATGCCAGAAGCGCACGAGGTCGCCGGCCGTGGAGGCCAGCGCGCCGGCGGCATAGGGCGTGGCGTACTGGTCAGGCGCTTCGACCGGGCGGCCGGCCTCGTGGCCCGTGGCCACCGGCAGTTCGACGCCGGGCTGGCGCATGACGGAACGGGTCAACGACAGCGGCTCGAGCAGGCGCTTCGAGAGCACGTCGGCCAGCGGCGCACCTTCGATCTTCTCGATGATGACGCCGAGCATCGCGTAGCCCGTGTTGGTGTAGCTCCATTGCGTGCCGGGGCAGAACTGCGGCTTCTGCGCGGTGCCGAGCGCGATGATGTCGGCGGGCGTGCGGTACTTCGTGCCGAACGACGGCAGCGCATTGAAGCTCACCAGGCCGCTGGTGTGGCGCAGCAGCTGTTCGATGGTGATCAGCTTCGCGTTCGGTGCATCGGGGAACCACCGGTCGACGGTGTCTGCGAGGCGAAGCTTCTGCTCTTCGATGAGCTGAAGAACCACACCGGCCGTTAGTGTCTTTGCTGTGCTGGCCACCTGGAACTGCTGGTCGGGCGTCACCGGTTGCGGCGGTTCCTTGCGCGCCAGTCCGCGCGTGGCCGTCCACATGCCCTGGCCGGGAATCGCCACCGCCACGCTGGCGGCCGGCACGTGCGCCAGCATCTTGTCGAGCGCATCGCCGAGCGATGCCTGCAGCGCGGCCGGCAAGGTGCCGTCGATGGAGCGCTTGAAGTCCTTCTGCCACACGGCGCCGGGCGCCGAGCGCACTGCCGGGCCGGCGTAGACAGGCGAGGAAGGGCACATCGATTGCGCCATGGCCTGCGGCATCTGCAAGGTCGCACCCAACGCAACCAGCGTGGCCGACACCAGCGCCGAACGCCTGTTCATTTCGCGGCCTCCGCCTGCTTGCGCGGCGGCACTTCGTGGAACACCTCGCGATGCACGATGCCGTCGGTCTCGGTCTCGGTCTCGGTCTCGGTCTCGGTCTCGGTCTCGGTCTCGGTCTCGAGCTCGCACAACTGCTGGATCAGCATCTTCTCGCTGATCTTCGGCAGCAGCCGCTTCAGCTCGCCGAAGCGGCTCACGCCCATGTCATGAAGCGGATGGCGCGCAGCACCTCGGCTTCGTGCTCGCTGGACCTGACGTTTCCATCGGCACGAGCGTCAGGTGGTCGAAGCAGCGCGCATGGGCGCTGGGGACGCACCATGGCCGTCCCGTTGCTGCGGCACGTGTGGAGAGGTGGGAGAGGGTTTCGGTTCACGCGCGTATCCCGTCAACAGGAGCCAAGAGGTCGCCCCAGTGTCCGGCCCGCAGCTGAAGGCTCCCTGCGGCATTCATGAAGATTTCCTGAAGTCGGCGCGCGGCGCTTGTCAGATACTTCTGCCTCATCCCGGACCCGGGCTGGCTCATTCCCGTGGAGGCCCATGAATCTTTTGCTTGTTGAGGACGATCTTGATCTCGGCAACGGCGTGCGCATTGCGCTGGCCAACCAGGGCATGGACGTGGTGTGGGTCCGCCGGCTCGACGACGCGCTGCGCACGCTCGACGGCGGCGCCTTCGACATGGTGCTGCTCGACCTCGGCCTGCCCGACGGCGACGGGCTCGACCTGCTGTTCCGCCTGCGCCGCGACCGGCAGATCCTGCCGGTGCTGGTGTTGAGCGCACGCGACGCGCTGAACGACCGGCTGCGCAGCCTGGACGACGGCGCCGACGACTACCTCGTCAAGCCCTTCGCGCTGGCCGAACTGCTGTCGCGCGTGCGGGCACTGGCGCGCCGCAGCTACGGCTTCAACGACGAGACCATCCGCATGCGCGGCCTGGCGCTGCACGAGCCCACGCGCGGCGTGATCGTCGACGGCGAGCCGGTGGAGCTCTCGCGCTGCGAGTTCGACCTGCTCGCGCTGCTGCTCAAGCGCACCGGCCGCGTGGTCACGCGCCGCGTGATGGAAGAGCAGGTGCTGCCCGGCGGCCAGGCCAACGGCAGCAATTCGCTCGAGGTGCACATCTCCAACCTGCGCAAGAAGATCGGGCAGGGCTACATCCGCACGGTGCGCGGCATCGGCTATGTGATCGACGTGCAATCGCTCGCGCGGAGCGCAGCGAAATGATGCAGGCGCTGGCGCAGCGCTGGCAGAACTGGAAACAACCTTCCCTGATGCGGCGCCTGCTGATGGCGCAGATGGCGGTGGTGGCGCTGCTGTGGACCATGGTCATCGCGCTGCTGCTGTACGACTCGTACGAAGACCCCGAGCTGCTGAAGTACGACAAGATCTTCAACACCGTGCTGGCCATCGCGCAGAACACCGCCGACCGGCCCGCGGCGCAGCAGCAGACCCTGGCCGCCTTCGACGCCGCGCTGCTGGAGACGGTGGGCGACGGCGACGCCGCCTCCGACAGCGCACCCGTCATGCAGGTGTGGCAGGGCGACCGGCTCATCTACCGCTCGACGGCGGCGGTGCCCGTGATCCTCAACACCACGCTCGACCGCATCGAGACCGTGAAGGCCGGCAACCGCGAATGGCGCGCGCGCACGCTCGCCTCGGCCACCTCCGACACGCGCGTGATGCTGGCCGAGCCCAGCGTCTGGCGGCTCACGGTCACGGTGATGTACCGCGGCTTCTACCTGCTGCCGCTGGTCATCAGCCTCCCTTTCCTGGTGTTCCCGGCATGGCTGTCGGTGCGGCTGGCGCTGCGGCCGTGGCGCCAGGTGAGCAAGGAAACCGCCGAGCGCGGGCCGGCCGACCTGACGCCGCTGTCGTATTCGCCGCCGCACAAGGAGCTCAAGCCGCTGGTGCAGAGCATCAACAGCCTGCTGCAGCGCGTGCGCGACAGCACCTCGCGCGAGCGCAGCCTGATCGCCGACGCCGCGCACGAGTTGCGCACGCCGCTGGCCGCCATGCGCGTGAACGTGGAGGCGCTGAAGGAGCAGAGCACCGACGAGGGCCAGCGCGAGCTCATGGGCAACCTGCTGCGCAGCAACGACCGCGCGGCGCGGCTGGTGGGGCAACTGCTGCAGCTCATGCGCAGCGACGCCGTCTCGGGCAACAACCTGCCCGTGATGCTGTCGCTCGATGCGCTGGTGCAGGACCGCCTGGCCATGATCGAGGGCCTGGCCAGCGCCCGCAATGTGGAGCTCGAACTGGTCTGCGACGAGCGCGTGCCGGTGCTCGGCGAGCGCGAGAGCCTGGTGTCGATGATCGACAACCTCATCAACAACGCCATCAAGTACAGCCCCGAGGGTGCGACGGTGGTGGTGCACGTGTGGCGCGAAGGCCCGCACGCCGTGCTGACCGTGACCGACCGCGGCCCGGGCATTCCGAGCGCGCTGCGCGAGCGGGTGTTCGACCGTTTCTTTCGCAACCCCGACCAGACCCAGAGCGGCAGCGGGCTGGGGCTGGCCATCGTCAAGTCGGTGGTCGACCGGCATGGGGGCGAGGTCACGCTGGGCCAGGGCGGAGCGGACGACGCCGGCAGTTCGGGTGGCGGCCTGAGGGCCACCGTGCGGCTGCCGCTGGCCGAGGCCGGCACCCCCCAACCCCTGCTCTGCAGCTGAAACCTCACCCCGGCGCACGGCCAAAGGGCGTGGTCAGGTCCATTTTGGGGCAAGGATTTACACTACCCGGTGCCGTTTACAGGACACTTTCAACAATGAAGTGGGTCATTCTTGCCATCTTCGCGCTCAGTGCGCTCTACGTTCATTTCCGCGGCCAGGTGCGGCATCGTTTCTTCAGACAGCTCTCTGATCACTCGACCTTCCTGGCCCCGCTGAACGTCTTCATGTACCTTTTCTCGAAGGTGCCGGGTACGCCGTACCTGTCGCCCGCGCAGTTCCCCGAGATGCGCATCCTCGAGGAGAACTGGGAAGTCATCCGCGAGGAAGCGCTGGCCATGCGCAATGGCGGCAGCATCAAGGCGTCGAGCCAGTTCAACGACGTGGGCTTCAACTCGTTCTTCAAGAGCGGCTGGAAGCGCTTCTACCTGAAGTGGTACGACGAGGCGCATCCCTCGGCCGCCGTGCTGTGCCCGCGCACCACCGAGCTGCTGAAAGGCATCGGCACCATCAAGGCCGCCATGTTCGCCGAGCTGCCCCCGGGCAGCCGCCTGGTGCGCCACCGCGACCCGTTCGCCGGTTCGCTGCGCTACCACCTGGGCCTGTGGACGCCCGGTGTCGAAGGCTGCTACATCGACGTGGACGGCCAGCGCTACCACTGGCGCGACGGCGAGGCCGTGGTGTTCGACGAGACCTTCATCCACTACGCCGAGAACACGACCGACCACGACCGCGTGATTTTGTTCTGCGACATCGAGCGCCCGCTGAAGTACCGCTGGGCCAGCGCCGTGAACCGCTGGTTCGCGAAGAACCTGCTGGCCGCGGCCAGCTCGCCCAACGACGCGGGCGACAAGACCGGCGGCATCAACCGCGCGTTCAAGTACATCTACCAGATCCGCGTGATCGGCAAGCGCCTGAAGGCGTGGGACAAGCGGGCGTACTACCTGGTGAAATGGGCGATCTTCGGCGGCCTCGCGCTCTGGATCTTCTGGTAACAAGCCGATAACAAGGCCATGGCCCGGGCTCGGCATGGGTGCCCGGCGCCTGTCAGGCCGGGGCGCTCTGCGGACCCTCGCGCATCCGCACTTCGAGCAGTTCCAGCAGCGCGCGCAACGCCGCGCTGTTGTGCCGGCGCTGCGTGTAGGCCGCGTAGAGCCACATGTCACGCGGCATGAATTCCTGAAGCACGGGAACCAGGTTGCCGCAATCGGTGTGCGGCTGTGCCATCAACGCAGGCACGCAGACCGCGCCGATGCCTGCGAGCGCGGCGGCGATCAGCGCACCCGCGTCGTTCGCGTCCATGCGCCCCTGAATCGGAAGGTTGTAGGGCTGGCCCTCCACTTCGAACGGAAGGTACGGCGCACCTGAGCCCAGCGAGTAGGTGAGCACGTCGTGATGCCGCATGTCGTCAGGCTGCTTGGGCATGCCGCGCCGGGCCCAGTACCGGGGCGTGGCGCAGAGCGTGAGCGCCACGCGCTGCAAGCGCCGCACAATCAGGTTCTCGTCTCCGATGCGTCCGAACTTCAATGCAACGTCGACGCCTTCCTCGACGAGGTCGACCACGCGATTGCCGAGCTGGAGGTCGATGTGCACATCGGGATACCGCGTGAGGAACTCGCTCAGCAGGCCAGGAAAAGCGGTCTGCACGAGCCCGTGAAGTCCAGCGACGCGCAGGCGCCCGCTGGGCCGTGACCCATGCGCCTGCATTTCGCTCTGCGTCAGCTCGATCATCTCGACCAGGGGCGCGCTGCGCAGCTGGAGCAGCCGCCCCGCATCGGTCAACGTGACCGAGCGTGTCGAGCGGTTGAACAGCCGCACGTTGAAGCGTGATTCGAGCGTGGCGACATGCTTGCTGACGGTGGCTTTCGAAATGCCCAGCTTGCCGGCCGCGCGCGAGAAGCTGCCGCGGGCGGCAATTTCCAGGAATGTCCGGAGGTGGTCGAGCCCGTCCATGGGGTTCTCCTGGTCGGAAAGGCGCTAACGCGCAGCGTTCGCCAGGACCTCTTCGGTTTCCCAGCCCCCGCCCAGCGCCATGAAAACGGCGACCTGTTCGTCGGCCAGCTGGGCCTCCGACGCCGCCAGGGCGGCTTCGCTGGCCGCCAACGTGCGTTGCGCGTCCAGCGCCTCGAGCTGTGCGACCTTGCCGTTGACATAGAGCATGCGGGCCTGGCGGGCCACGGTGGCGCTCTGGTCGCGCGCGGCGGACAACGCGCCATGGCGTTCCAGCTCGCGTGCGTAGAGGTCGAGCGTGGTCTCGACCTCCCGCAGTGCGGTCAGCACGGTGCCGTCGAAGCGCGCGGCAGCCATTCGCGTCGTTGCCTCGGCCTGCGCAATGCGCGCCTGGGCGACGCCGGTGTTCGGCAAGGTCCAGCTGATCAGCGGGCCCATGCTGTAGCTCACCGTTTCACGGTTGCCGAACCTGTCCAGAAAGCCGGCGGAACTGGCCGACACGCCAAGTACCACCTTGGGATACAGCTCGGCGGTTGCGACGCCGATGCGGGCCGTGGCGGCGGCCAGGTTGCGCTCTGCCTGGCGAACGTCGGGCCGGCGACGCAACAAGGCCGCGCCGTCTCCCACCGGCAGCAGTCCCGCCACGCGCGGCGGTTGTTCGCACCGGGCCACTGCCGCGGGGAAATCGCGCGGCGCGGCGCCCGTGAGGGTGGCCAGGCGATACAACGCGCCTTGGCGCAGGGCATGGAGGGGTGGCAGCGCAGCGCGGAGTTGTTCCAGCTGGCCGCGTGCGCGAACGATGTCGATTTCCCCCACCTTGCCTGCGCGCTGCAGCCGCTCGGAGAGCCGGATCGCCTCCTCCTGCAGGCGCACCGACTCCTGCGCGGCGCGCAAGCGCAGGCCGCTCGAACAGACCGTTGCATAGGCTTGCGCCGTGCCGCCGGCCACGCTCACGCGCACGAGGTCCACCGCCGCCTGCGCGGCGCCCGTGCCCGCCTCGGCGGCCTCGATGGCGCGGCGCAGCTGGCCGAACAGGTCCAGCTGGTACGACAAGCTCGCACCCGAGCCGTAGGTGAAGCGGCCGGGCGGCTCGTAGTCCTTCTGCACCAGGGCCAGGCCCGACACGTGTCCGAAACCCGGACCCCCGCTCACGGTGGCCGTCGGCTTCTCGTTGCCGTGGACCTCGGCTTCCAGCGCCTGCTCGCGCGCCAGGTTGGCCACGGCCTGCCGCAGGTCGCTGTTGTGTTCGAACGCTCGGGCCACCAGCGCGTCCAGCTGCGGGTCCTTGTACAGCCGCCACCAGTGCGGCGGCAAGGCCGCATCTGCCGCGACCTCGCCGGCGGATTGAAACGGGCGTGCGGAGGTCGCCTGGTCGGCGGAGAGCGCGGCCGGGGCCACGTAGTCCGGTCCCACCGGCGGGTGGGCACAACCGGCCAGAAGTACGCCTGTGGCTGCAGCGAAGGCCAGCCATCGATACAGCGGGCTCATCCGCGGCGCTCCGACAGGCGCAACTTGGCAGCCGCGGTTGTGGACCCTTCGAGCACCTGCACCGTGACCGTCTGGCCCACCACCAGCCGGGTGCCGGCCGGCAGCGGGTTCAGCTTGATGCGCACCGGCACACGCTGCGCAAGGCGCACCCAGTTGAATGTGGGGTTCACGCTGGGCAGCAGGTTGGCGCTGGTGCTGCGGTCGCGATCGGCAATGCCGGCGGCAATGCTCTCCACCGTGCCCTCGAGCGCTCCGGCGTCCATGAGCGTCACGCGCACGCGGTCCCCGAAGTGGATGCGGGCCAGCTTGTTTTCCTCGAAGTAGCCTTCGACGTAGACCGATTCCGCGTCCACCAGCGCCATCACCGGGTGGCCGGCATTCGCGTAGGCGCCTCGCTGCAGGTCGAGGTTGGTCACCAGCCCCGAGGTGGGTGCGCGCACCTCCGTGCGCCGCAGGTTGAGCCTTGCCGTGTCCAGCACGACCTGCGCCTGGCGCAGCCCCGCTTCGGCCGATTGAAGGGCGCCCTGCGCCTGGTCTGCCCGCAGGCGCGACTGCTCGCGCACTTCCTGCGAGATCAGCTCGCCCAGGCCCGAATTGCGACGGCTTTCGCGCAAAGCCTGCGCCAGCGCGATGCGCTGGTTGCCGATGGCGATGCCCTGCGCGGCAACGGCGGCCTCGGCCTGCTGTTGCGCCAGCTCGAAGCGGGCCTTGTCCACCGAAAACAGCAAGGCCCCGGCGGCGACGGACTGGTTGTCCTGCACGGCCACGTGGGCCACCGCTCCGGACACGTCGGGTGCGACCTGCACGATGTTGGCGCGCACGCGTCCGTTGCGGGTCCAGGGGGCCAGTTCATAGTGGTCCCACAGTTGCCACGCAGCCCAGCACGCGGCCGCCACCGCCAGCACGGTCACGCACAAGCGAGCGAGAGAGTGAGCGAAGGGGTGAGCGAGACGCAAGGCCCCGGCAGGAGAAGAGAGGGCGTCAGGTTTCATGGATAGAACGGAATGCAGGAACAGGAATCAGGCCGGGAAGGCGCCGGTGAGGCGGGTCAGTGCGTACAGCCACAGGACGTACAGCGCCAGGTCGAACAGGGCGGGGTGCCACACCCATCGATAGGCGCCGGCCCATGCCAGCAGGCGCCGCGTGGCCCAGGCGCACGCCAGCGCGCCGCCTGCCAGCAGCAACAGCCACGGCAGGTACACGCCGTACAGATTCGCTTCGATCATGGTTGGAGAGCGGCCGGAGCCGACGGGAAAAGGTTGCGACGAAGACCCACCAGGGCCGCGACGGCAGGCGGCCCGGCGTCGCCGTGCAGCGCGGCAAGCAGCAGCCGGTCGATCTGCGGCATCAGCGACTCAGGGCAGTGCGGCGTGCCTGCCGCCTGGGCCCTGAAGACACGGGCCAGCTCGGCGAAAAGGCGGCGGGTGGGTTCGGCCGGAAGCCGACGGCGCTGCTGCTGCAAAGCCACGATGTCCGCACCCACGCGCAGGTCGCACAGTGCGCGCTGCGCGGCGACCCGAGCCGCCTCGCCGCCGGCGGGCGCCATGCGCGGGGCCAGCAGCGCGGTGCGGTCCAGCATCCGGGCGGCGTAGGCGTCGCGCGCGCCAGCGTCCTGGGAACGGGTGGCCAGCTCGGCCAGATCGCGCCAGGTCGCGCGCCGGATGCGTTGCGCGCTCCAGTCGCGCCCCACGCTGCGCACCAGGGCGGTCACGCGGGCCGCGATCAGCGCACCAGCGAACAAGGCCAGGTTGGAACCGACGAAGCTCAGCAGGTCGGCGTTGGCGGTGTCGTGCAAGGCGAGCGTGCCCGCAACGCCGAAGAACATGCCGAGGGCGGCCAGGGAACTCGCCGGCCGCGCCATGTAGCAGCCCACCACCAGAAACAGGGGCGCGATGCACAGCACCAGCACGGCGAAGTCATTCACCAGCGGGATGACCGCCAGCACGTAGAAGGCGGACACCGGCATCGACCACAGCAATGCTTTGATGAACTGGTGCATGGCTGGCACCGGGTCGTCCATGGTGGCGAAGAAGCAGCAGAAGACAGCCGCGCTCATGGCCATCGCGGACCCCGAAGGCCAGCCCAGGGCAATCCAGAGTGCGCAAGACGCGCAGGTGGCCAGCACGGCGGTCAACGCCGAACGCAGTGCGAGTCCACGGTCCAGATGGAGCACCGTTTGACCGAGTGCCGCAATGCGTCGCAGCGGCACCGCTTTTCCGGCCAGGCCCGCATCGACATCGCCACGCAGCACCGTGCATGCATGCCAGCCGTCGACAAGCTCCGCGAGGCGGACCGCCAGATCGACACGCAGCGCGCGGATCCATGGCGACGCCGCCGGTCCGCCCGCCAGGGCGCCAAAGGCGGCGTGGGCTTCGTCCAGCGCGCTGCGCGGTGCGCACGGCCCCAGCCACTGCGTGTGCCGGGCAAGGGCCGAGGCGATGTCGACCGGCACTTCGCCTGCTGTGGCGCGGAGTGCTTCGAGCCGGTCTTCCACCGCCGACAGCGTGGGCGTCAGCGCGGCAATGCGGTCCTGCAAGGCGCGGATGCTGCCCGCCGCCCAGCGCAGGTTGGTGGTATCGAACGGGACATGCGTGGACAGCAGGCGCAGCTGGGTGATGTCGAGGGCCAGGCGCTGGCGGTCCGCATCGATGCGCTCGCGGCCTGGGTCGCCGAGGTTGTCGTTGGGGTTGTCATCGAGCAGATCGCTCCACCATCGACGCGCATCGCCCAGCGCCCGGTCCATCACCCCGAGCAGGGTCGGCCCCAGCCCCGCCGGCAGCACGATGCTGTGAACCAGGCTGGCGCACAGAATGCCCAGCCCGATCTCTTCTGTGCGCGCCACGGCCGTGTCGAACATCGATGCAGGCGCATCCACCAAGGGAAAGCCGATGATCGCGGCCGAATACCCCGCCAGCAGGAAGACGTACGAGCGCGCGCTGCGGTCCAGCAGCGACAGATAGAGGCACAGGCCCGTCCATGTCGCCAGCGCCAGCGACAGCAGCTCCGGCGAGGCGGACAGCGACGGGATCAGCACCACGGTGGCCGCGCACCCCAGCAAGGTGCCCACGAAACGGTAGAGCGCCTTGGAGCGCACGTTGCCGGCCAGCGGGTGGGCCACGATGTAGGCGGTCATCAGGGCCCAGAACGGCCGTGGCAGGCCGAAGCGGCCGGCCAGGTACAACGCGAGCGTTGCGGCGACAAAGCTCTTGCATGAGAAGAGCAGTTCCTGGCGTGAGAAGCGCGGCAGCGCGACCCTCTTCCATCGCCCCGCGTGGGGCGCGGAAGGCGGCAAAGGCGTGCCCGCTTCCGCTCGTCTTTTGTTGCGAATCACTGTCATGCGTCGATGCTAGGGACGGGCACGAGAGGCAGGAATTGCATTCCTGGCCGAATGATTTCTCTTTTCGGACATCGCCGGTGCCAAGCCTTGTCGGGCGTTCGCCGTCGGAGCCCGGGGGACAATGGCGCGCCTGCACCAACGATCCATTTTTGGAAACCATGCGAAGTCTGGAATTCGGCGAGCAAGATCTTGACTACCAGCCCTCGGTACCGGTCTGTGCCCTTCGCGTCGATGTGGAGGCACGCGAGCGCGAAATCCCGGTCCACGAGCACCGGTCCGGCCAGCTCGTGATCGCCTTGCGCGGCGCGGTCTCGTGCGACGTGCCGGGTGCGCTCTGGATGGTTCCGCCACAGGCGGGCGTGTGGATTCCGGGAGGGATACCGCACAGCAACCACGGCACGGCGAACGCGGTGATCTACTACCTGTTCGTTGCGCCCGGCGCGGCGCCCTTGCCGACGAGATGCTGTACCTTGCGCCTCAGTCCGATGCTGAGCGAAATGATTCAACATCTGGCGGGCCTGCCGCCAAGCTATGCGTCCGGCGATCCGACGGAACGGCTGGCCCGCGTGTTGCTGGACCAGCTCTGCGAGATGCCTGTCGAGGAGCTTTCCCTGCCGATGCCGCAGGATGCACGGCTTCGAAGAATCTCACGGGCCATCACGGCGGAGCCTTCCAACCGCAGAACGCAAAGAGACTGGGCGGCCGAACTCGGCATGAGCGAGCGAACCCTGAATCGGCTGTGCACCGCGCAGACGGGCCTGAGCTTCGGTCGCTGGCGGCGTCAACTGCACATGATCCTGGCGCTTCGCGACCTGTCCGCGGGGGCGACCGTGCAGCAGGTCTCGTACGACCTGGGGTACGAGTCTCCCTCGGCCTTCATCACCATGTTCAAGAAGGCTTTCGGAAAGCCTCCGGCCACCTATATCAGCGACCGATGGAGGGCCGGAGACTGAGCTCGGGTTGCGGTGGCGGCGTTGAGTCAATGCCGCTTGCTTGGTGCATTCACGCATGGACCTGCGCCAATGTCCGTTCCACACTTCGGGGCGGCGGTCTTCCGGCGCTGGTAGAGGACGCTTCGGCACCCGCCCGCTTGGGGCGGTTCCTCGATGCCGGAGACTGTCGTCGCTTGCCTTGCGTGCGCGCATGTGCGCCTGCTCGACAGCGGCCTGCTTGCTGCAGTCGGCCAGGAGCGGCCCTTGCCGCTGGTACCCATCTCTCGATATTCGGAGGAGCCCTGGTGAAAAGCCGCATCATGTACATCGAGGCCAAGTCCGGTGGCCTCACAGGCCCGGCTCGCATCGGTCGCGTCACGTTCTCCAAGTCCGGGGCCACGCTCTATTACGCAGGAAGGGCGTTTCGCAGCCTCAAGGGAAACGGCTTCAAGTCGAACTACTTCGAAGTCGAAACCGGCGACCACTATTGGATTTCAGGGCCGCGCAAGGACGGGAAGGACGCGCTGTACGCAACGCATGTCCGGCCTGCCATCGACGACGATGTTCGAAACGAATACTGGGCGACCCTCAGAGGCGCCAGCTTCGTGCGGGCGCCTGAACGGCAGGCGGCCTGAGCCCGGGCGTGCCGGTCAGGCCCGACGACTGCAACGCCCGGCGTTCATTCAAGCCGACGACCGCGCGCCCCGTTCTCAAGGGCGCTCGATCGGCTCCACACGCATCGATCCGGGCGGCACATTGCCAGCCAACCCGTAGCACGCCAATCCCAACGGCGCCAGCCGGTCAGGGTAGGCCCAGAAGGCGTGGTCCAGTGCATCGAGCTCTTCGCTTTCCGCTTCGGTCAGCAAGCGGTAGATGTCCTGCATGGATTGCATGCGCGGGTCATCTTCCAGCCGCTGCAGGATGTCGCGCTGTCGCTGCACGATGGCGAGCGCCTGGTGCGCGCCGATTTTTCGCAGCGCCTCCAGCGCGATCCGGCAGTTGGCTTCGCCCCAGTTCCCGAAGAACTGCAGGAAGCCGCCGTTGTTCATGTCGGCTTCGAGCCGCCACAGCGCGCACAGGTCCTGCTCGCGCGAAGGCAGGGCCTCCAGTTTCCAGCCGGCTTCCTTGAGCGATGCCATCGCCGCGTCGTACGACGCCTCCCAGGCCAGGTCGCATGTGTTGATCAAGCCGACCTCGTCGGGCTGCGCCAACGCGGGCCATGAGATGCCGCAGCCCCCGTCGACCAGCACCCATTGCGCGCGCTGCGCGGAGGTCGCCTTCTCCAGCACGCTGTGCAGGCGATAGGGCTGGGGGTGTTCACTGCCGTTGGCGAGCGTCAACTGCAGGCTGTCGGTGCCCAGCGTGACGCGTTCGATGCGCAGCGCGGCGGCTATGTCGTTGACCATGATTTCAGAGAGGGCCGGTGTTGTTGTTCCTCGCGCTTTGTACCGTACCCGGGCACTCGGGCACTCGGGTGCTCGGGCACTCGGGCACTCAGGTGCTCAGGTGCTCAGGCCTCGGTCCACACCAGCCAGTCGCGCGTGTTGCCAGCCCAGCTCACCACGCCCGCGAGCAGCGTGCCGCCCAGCACGTCGAGCAGCACGTGCTGGCGCGTTGCCAAGGTCGAGTAGACGATGCCCAGGGCCCACAGCAGGTTCAGCGTGCGCACCCAGGCGGGCGCGCCGACGCTGCGCAGCTGCCGCGCCAGCAGCACCGCGGTGAGCACGGCGAACGCGACGTGCAGCGACGGGAACGCGTTGCCGCCCGCGTCCGCCGTCTTGAGGAACTGCAGCGCCGGGTACTGCGACCAGTCGACCGCGAACGCGGGCACCACCGTCGGGAACAGGCAGAACACCAGCAGGCCGACGGTGGCCATCAGCGCGGCGTCGCACGCGCAGGCCCAGAGCTCGGCCTTGTCCTTCGCGAAGGCCGGCGCGAGCGAAATGTAGAACCACAGCGAGCCGTACAGCAGCATCGCGTCGTCGTTCACGCCCACCCAATGGTCCAGCGGCGTGAGCGGCATCACCGTGGGTTCCCACAGCGGGTTGTGCATCACCCAGAAGTACACGAAGAAGAAGCCCGAGATGCCCAGCGTGGTGCCGAACATCTTGACCACCCAGAGCGTCGCGATGCGCTGGCCCAGCGCCGCGTACCAGGGCACGGGCCGCAAGGGGGAATGGGTCGCCGGACGGGAGGTCACCGATGCTGCTCTCGGAGGAATGGGCGTTCCAGCTTAGAGGCCTGCATTGCGTGAACATTGCGTCTTCCGCAAGGAAGGCCTCTCCTAGAATGACCGGCCCCTGTCGGTCTCCGCCAGTCCCTTCTTGCGCATTCGCGCGCTTCATCACCGCATCGCCACCCCATGAGAATCCTGCTTGTCGAAGACGAAGTCGACCTGGCCCAGGCACTGGCCTCGGCGTTGCGGCAGAACCAGGCGGTGGTCGACGTGGCGGGCTCGCTGCGCGAGGCCGAGGAGGCGGCGCTGTCGGCGCAGCACGACGTGATCGTGCTCGACCGCGGCCTGCCCGACGGCGACGGGCTGTCGCTCGTGGCCTTCCTGCGGCACAACGACATCGCCACCGCGGTGCTGGTGCTCACCGCGATGACCGACGTGGCCGAGCGCGTGCTGAGCCTGGACGGCGGCGCCGACGACTACCTCGCCAAGCCCTTCTCCATGGACGAGCTGATGGCGCGCGTGCGCGCGCTGGCACGGCGTCCCGCGGTGCGCGTCCACCTCGTCATGACGCTCGGCCTGCTGCGCTTCGACCATCAGCTGCGCCAGGCCTACGTGGGCGAAGCGAGCCTCACGCTGCCGCGGCGCGAACTGCTGGTGCTCGAGGCGCTGCTCGAACACCGCGGGCGCACCGTGCTGCGCGAGGCCATGCAGGACCGCGTGTACGGCCACCAGGACGAGATCCAGTCGAACGCGCTCGACACACACGTCTCGCGCCTGCGCTCCAAGCTCGACAAGGCCGGCGCGCAGGTCGAGATCCACGCCATTCGCGGCGTGGGCTATCTCATCTGCGCGGCAACGCAGGCTGCGGCCGCGCAATCGCGATGAGCCTGAGCCTGATCTCGCTGCGCTGGCAGCTCATCTGGAGCCTGATCCTGCTGCAGGTGGTGGTCGGCTCGCTGGTGCTGGGCGGCTTCATCGGCCTGGCCTGGGTGATGGGCCGCGTGGTCGACGAGACGGGGCAGGAAACCGTGGCCGTGATCCGGCGCGCGGTCACGCGCGATGCCGGCGGCAAGCTGCTGCTGGAACCCACCGCCGAGCTGCAACGCGTGCAGGCCGATCCGTCGTTCTGGTTCACCGTGCGCGACACCACGGGCCAGGAGGTGCGCCACGGCGACATGCCCGCGAAGTACGAAGCGCTGATGCACGGGCTCGACGGCCTGGGGCGCCTGTCCATCGAGCCGGCCAACGACAACACGCAGCCCAAGGCGCGCTTCGAGCGCGTGGAAACCGCGGCGGGCCCGGTCAACGTGATGACGCAGACCGGCGCGCCGCTGACGGTGAAGAACACGCTGAAGGGCACCGGCCTGGTGTTCCTGTTCCTGGTGGCGCCGATGGCGCTGGTCACCTGTCTCGGCGTGATCCTGGCCACGCCCTTCGTGGTGAAGCGCGGCCTGAAGGGCGTGGTGGCCACGGCCGAGCATGCGGAGAGCATCGACGTGCACGAGCGCACCACGCGGCTGCCGCTGGCCAACGTGGCCAGCGAGATCCGCCCGCTGGTGAACGCCGTGAACCGCGCGTTCGACCGGCTCAACGAAGGCTACGACCGCCAGGAGCGCTTCCTGGCCGACGCCGCGCACGAGCTGCGCACGCCCATCACCACGCTGCAGATCAACATCGAGGGCCTGCCCGGCGGCGATCCGCTGAAGGTGAAGCTGATGCAGGCCTCGGCGCGGCTGGCCACGCTGGCCGAGCAGCTGCTCGACCTGCAGCGGCTGGACCGCATCGCCTCGCAGGACCGCCAGCAGATCGACCTGAAGGCGCTGTGCGAGCGCATGGCGGGCGACATTGCGCCGCTGGCCATCATGAACCGCTGCACGCTCTCGGTCGACGCGCCGCGGCCGCTGTGGGT
Source organism: Variovorax sp. OK212 (assembly GCF_900112425.1). GTDB lineage: Bacteria > Pseudomonadota > Gammaproteobacteria > Burkholderiales > Burkholderiaceae_C > Variovorax. The sequence continues at coordinate 76,814 of NZ_FOLP01000008.1, forward strand.
GAGCGGCGACGCGCCTTCGCTCGAACGCGCGCTCACCAACCTGATCCAGAACGCCATCGAGCACGGCGGGCCCGGCTGCGACATCCAGGTGCGGCTGTGGGAGCCTTCGGGCTTCGAGGTGCTGGACTCGGGGCCGGGCATTCCGGAGGCCGACCGCGAGCGCGTGGTGGCGCCGTTCCACCGGCTGGTGCCGCGCGGGCGCGGCGCGGGGCTGGGGCTGCACCTGGTGGCCGAGGTGGCGCGGCTGCACGGCGGCCAGCTCACCATCGGGTCGAGCGAATCGGGCGGCGCGAAGATGCGGCTCGAACTGAACCTGGTGGCCTGAGAGCCTTCGTGCCATGAACCCCATCGACCGGCTGCCGGAACCCACCAACCTCGCGGGCGCGCAAGCGCTGATCGCGCGCGTGCAGGCCCTGCTCCACGCGCACGGTGTCGCCCTGCGCGCACCGCCGCCCGAGCCCACCACCTGCTGCGGGCGTGGCTGCAACGGTTGCGTGTGGGAAGGCTGGCTCGCGGCGGTGAATTACTGGCGCGACGAGGCCTCGCTGCTGCTGAGCGACGGCCCCGCCTGAGCGCGCGCAGCGCACGGCCGCGTCATGCGGCTGGTGACGATTCCGTTTCCTGTGCAAACCCGGCGAAGCCGCGCAGCACCCCCTCGCACCGGTCGCACAGCATCTCCGGCCCGGTGTCGGCCGTCACGGTGGCCTCGTGCCGCCAGCACCTGGCGCAGCGCAAGGTCTCGGTTCGCCGCACCTTGATGTCGACCGCGTGGCTCTCCTTCAGCGCCACCTCTGCAACGATGAAGATCGACGGCAGCTCGAAGCGCAGGGGCGCCAGCGCTTCGATGACCTGCGCGGGCGCCTCGATGACGATGCTCGCCTCGCTCGAACGGCCGATGGCGCCGGACGACCGAAGGTCTTCGATCGCCTTCATGACGCCGGGGCGAAGCTGTTTCACCTGCCGCCAGAATTCGCCGGCGTGCGACATGTCGACCAGGGGCGGTGCGGCCTCGTCCCAGGTGTGGAGGAACACGCTGTCGTCGCCGTCGTTGAACAGCACCGCCCACGCTTCCTCCGTCGTGAAGCTGAGAATCGGCGCCGCCAGCAGCAGCAGGTTCTTCAGGATGACGTGCAGCGCCGTCTGCGCGCTGCGCCTGTCATGGCCGTCGCGTTCGCCGGCGTACAGCCGGTCCTTCAGCACGTCGAGATAGAACCCGCCGAGTTCTTCGGCGCAGTAGCCGTGAATCAGCCGCGTCACCGCCACGAAGTCGTAGTCGCGGTAGCCCTGGCGGCACTGCGCGACAAGCTCGCTGCAGCGCGCCATCGCGTACTGGTCGACCGGCGCCAGGCGGCGCGCGGGCACCGCGTGGGCGGCGTCGCCGAAGTCCGACACGTTCAGCAGCAGGAAGCGGACCGTGTTGCGAATGCGCCGGTACATCTCGACCACGCGGTCCAGGATCTCGTTCGACACGGAGATGTCGGTGGCGTAGTCCGTGCTGGCCACCCACAGCCGGACGATGTCCGCGCCCCGCGTGCTCGCCACCTCTTGCGGGCTGACCGTGTTGCCCAGCGATTTGCTCATCTTCTTGCCGTGGGCATCGACGGCGAAGCCGTGGGTCAGCACGGCCTTGAAGGGCGCGCGGCCATCGGCCGCGCAGCCCGTCATGAGCGAGGAGCCGAACCAGCCGCGGTGCTGGTCGGAGCCTTCCAGGTAGAGGTCCGCCTGGCCGATGTCGCTGCTGTTGCTGTTGCCCTGGGCATCCAGGCGCCGAGGGTCCCGGTAGACCGTGGCGTGGATGGAGCCGGAGTCGAACCACACGTCGAGCGTGTCCGCCAGTTTTTCGTACTCGGCTTCGTCGACCCCCAGGTCCGCCGGCCTCAGTCGGGTCCAGGCGGCGATGCCTTCGCGTTCGATGCGCTGCGCCACTTCTTCGACAAGGCGCGCGGTCTCGGGGTGCAGCGACCGGTCGCTGCGCCGCACGAAGAAGGCCAGCGGCACGCCCCACGAGCGCTGGCGCGAAATGCACCAGTCGGGCCGGCCGTCGATCATCGCTTCCATGCGCGAGCGGCCCGACGCGGGGTAGAACGGCACGTCCCTGATGGCCTCGCGCGCGGTTTCCCGCAGCGTGCGTGCGTCGCCGGCGGCCCGGCGGTCCATGCCGATGAACCACTGGGTCGTCGCGCGAAAAAGAATCGGCGTCTTGTGGCGCCAGCAGTGGGGGTACGAGTGTTCGATGGGCGCCTGCCGCAGCAAGGCGCCACTCACCGCCAGCATCTCCAGGATGGCCGTGCTGCCTTCCTGCAGCGCCATGCCGCCGATGGTCGGCAGGCCGGCCGCGAACCGGCCGGCCCCGTCGATCACGTTGTCGCCGGTGATGCCCAGCCCCTGGCACAGCTCGAAGTCTTCCGCGCCGTGCGCCGGCGCCAGGTGAACCAGGCCGGTGCCGGTGTCGAGCGACACAAAGTCTCCTGCCACCACGGGCACCGCGACGGCCAGCAGCGGATGCGCGAGCATGAGACCGACGAGGTCGATGCCCGGCGCGACCGCGCAGAGTTCGTGGTCCGTGCCCAGCGCGTCGAGCAGTGCGCGGCTGCTTTCCACCGCCAGCACCAGCAGCCCGCCGGGCGTGTCGTACAGGCCGTAGCTGGCGGTCGGGTCGAGGGCCACGGCCCGGTTGCCGGGCAGCGTCCATGGCGTGGTGGTCCAGATGACCAGCCGCGCCGGCCTGTCCGGCATGGGCTGGCACTGGAAGCGCGACGCGAAATCGACCGCGTCCAGCACCCGCAGGCCGACATAGGCCGTCACCGATCGCTTGGGCGCGTACTCGAGCTCCGCCTCGGCCAGGGCCGACTGGCAATCGACACACCAGTTCACGGGCTTCTGGCCGCGAAACAGCAGGCCGCGCTGGCGAATGCGGTCGAGAAAGCGGATCTCGTTGGCCTCGGTCTCGAAGTCCATGGTGCGAAAGGCGTGCGCCCAGTCGCCGAGCAGCCCCAGCCGCAGAAAGTCCTTCTTCTGGCTCTGCGTCTGCAGCAGCGCGTAGTCGCGGCACAGCTGCTGCACCTGCTCCGTCGGCAACCCCCTGCCGTGGGTCTGTTCGATGCGGTGCTCGATGGGCATGCCATGGCAGTCCCAGCCGGGAATCCACTGCGCATCGAAGCCGTCGAAGAAGCGGCTCTTGAACACCATGTCCTTGAGCACCTTGTTCACCGCGTGCCCGATGTGGATGTCGCCGTTCGCATACGGCGGCCCGTCGTGCAGCACGAACGGCGGGCGGCCGGCCGCCGCGCTGCGCATCCGGTCGTAGATGCGCTGCGCGGCCCACCGTTCGACCCACTCGGGCTCGCGGCGGGGCAGGTCGCCCTTCATCGGAAACGGTGTCTTCAACAGGTTCAGGGTGTCTTTGAGGTCGGTCATTTCGGGTCAGGTCATGCGGTTGGAACGGGCAAGGGGGCGGCGGCCCAGGCGCCGGCCGACTGCATGAAGCGATCGGCCGCCTGCAGCTGCGTGGCGCAGATCCATTCGTCCGGCTGGTGCGCCTGGGCAATGGAGCCGGGTCCGCACACCACCGTCGGAATGCCGACCTGCTGGAAGAAGCCAGCCTCGGTGCCGAAGGGCAGGTCGGCCTCCGGCCAGAGCGCGCCGAGTTCGCGCGCCACCGAGACCGCCGCGTCGTTGTTGCGCGTGGACAGCGCCGGCACGCCCGCGACCTGCACGGCCTGGACCGTGACGCCGGTGGGCAGGTCCGCCAGGGCCTGCCGCACGGCGTCGTGAACGAGCGCCACCGCCGCGTCGTCCTGCGGGCGGAACTCCCACAGCACCTCGCAGCAGCCCGGCACGATGTTGATGGCGGTGCCGCCGTCGATGCGGCCGATGTTGAGCGTGGCCGCGCTGCCCTGCCTGGCAAAGGCGCGGCGCAGCCCGGCCAGGCAGGTGACCAGGTAGGCGGCGGGTTCGATGGCGCTGGCGCCGAGCGACGGGTCGCTCGAATGCGCGGGCAGTCCGCTGAACAGCGCCCGGTGCCCGAAGAAGCCCCGGTGCCTGACGCCGATGCGCATCTGCGTCGGCTCGCCGATGATGGCCAGCGCAGGTGCCGCCACCTGGGCCTGCAAGCGGCTCACGAGCCGCGGAACGCCCAGGCACCCGATCTCTTCGTCGTAGGAGAAGGCAAGGTGGATCGGACGGCTCAGCGTGCGCCGTTGCCACGACGGAACCGCCGACAGGCAGGCCGCGATGAAGCCCTTCATGTCCGCCGCGCCGCGGCCATGGAAGCGGCCATCGCGCTCGGTCAGCGTGAAGGGGTTGGCGCTCCAGTGCTGATCGGTCACGGGCACCACGTCGCTGTGCCCCGACAGCACCATGCCGCCTGCCGTGTCGGGGCCGATGCTGGCCAGCAGGTTCGCCTTGCGCGCGTCTTCGCTGTGCACGAGGTGCACCCTCGCCCGGTGCGCCGCCAGGTAATCCGCGATCCAGTGGATCAGCTCGAGGTTGGAGCGGTGCGACGTCGTGTCGAACGCCACCAGCGTGCGCAAGATCTCGACGGTGCTCATGCCGGGGGAGACGGTCATCTTGTTCTTCGGATTGCGTTGGAACGGGGATGGAAGCCGCTGAACAGCATCGGGGCCGATGCGTGACTGGCGCAGGCTAGATAGAGCAGCAAGCGGTGCAGGTACAGCAGCAGCGACACGGGCCGCACATTGCCCGCCGCGCGGGCGAGCGCCGCAACGTCCGGGCTGGACAGGCTGGCTAGGCGAAAGATGTGCGTCATGTGATGGCCTCGCTGTGCACTGCAGCATGGCAGGGGCCGACGCCGTGATATTGGCGAAAATTTGCTGCCGCAAAGTCAGGCGGTGGAGGCCGGCAGCGCGGATGCGAACGTGGCCAGGCCCATGGCGTCGAACAGCCTTCGGTATTCGTTCAGCGCGAGGACCCGAAGCGAAATGTCATGGTTGGAGTCCGTCGTTGCTGCTGCATGAGAGAAATCGAATTCCTCCAGGCTCATCCAATCTTCGAGATGAAGTTGGATTGCTGACGCAATTTCACTTGCAATTTCACCGGGGTCGGATGCGTCGACTTCCGAGAGAATTTCCGGTATGCGCGGCTCGCCTTGCGGGATCAAACAGGTCCAGACAAGTCCGTGCCTTTCCACCACCGGAAACATCGCGAGCCTGAAACACGCCGCCGGCTTGAGCGCGAGCTTCTCAGGAACCTTGCGGCACTGCCCATCGGAGCCGAAACGCAGCCCGTGGTAGGCGCACACCAGCTGGTCGCCATCGATGCGCCCCGTGCTCAGGGGCAGTCCGCGGTGCGGGCACATGTCGCGGCCGATGCGAATGCCGTCTGGCATGCGGTAGATGGCCAGGCGCAGGTCCAGCAAGCTCACCGGCCTTGGCTGGGCCGTGACTTCGTCGATGCGGGCAACGGGAAACCACTGCCTGGCCAGAACGGGCCAGTCCTGCGCGGCAAAGCCGCAGTTCGGCGGCAGGAATCCGTCGGGCAACGGGCTGGCACGCGCCGGCTGAATCTGTTCGACGGACATGCACGGCCTACCTGACAAGGCCGATGCGGATCCTTCGGTTGTGCTGGCCCTTGTTCTCGATCTTCAGGATGCGCAGCGGCGCCGATTGCGAGGTGTTCGACAGATGGGTGCCGCCGCAGGCTTGCCGGTCCAGCCCGACGATCTCGATGATGCGCGTGCTGCCGTCGTCCTGGCTCGGCGGCGCAACGGAACGGCTGCGCAGCACGCCGGGCTCACGCGCGAGCGCGCTTGCGTCGAGGTACACCGCGTTCACCTGCAGCCCGTCGCCGATGAGGGTGTTGAGCTCGGGCTCGAGCTTGCGCAGGTCGTTGTTGTCGGCCTCGGGCAGGTCGAAGTCGATGCGGGCCGTGCCGTCGGCGGCCATCTGCACGCCCGTGACCAGCGAGCCCTCGAAGCGCTGATAGACCAGTGCATTGAGGATGTGCAGGCCGGTGTGAAGCTGGCTCATCATGAGCCGGAAGTCCGGGTCCACGTGGGCAACGACTTTTTCGGCAGGCATCGCGGCGCTGTCGGACTCATCGAAGCAATGCCACGCATTGCCGCCCTCCATCTCGATGCGGCCGATCCTGACCTCGCCGCCGTTCCACCGCAGCGTGCCGCGGTCCGCCAGTTGTCCGCCGCCGCCCGGATAGAAGAACGACCGGTCGAGCAGCACGGCATTCGGGCGGCGCGCCACCACGTGGGCTTCGAAGCTGAAGCAATCGGGCTGGGCATGGCAAAGATAAGGTGACATGAATTTCTCGCTGGCGCGGTGTTTATGAAAACCGGCGTGCCGTCACGATGCCGATCAGGATGACGGCGCCGCCCACGAACTCGGTCGCGCTCAGGTATTCGTGAAACAGGCAAGCGCCGAGCACGGTGGCGATGACGGGCTGCACCAGCAGGGTGATCGAAGAAAGCGCCGCGGGGAGCTTGGCCAACGCATAGGCGATGAGGCCCTGGCCGCCGACGTGGGACACGACCGCCAGCGCCAGCAGCATCAGCATGCCGTGCACCGTGTGCGGCACCAGCGATTCGCCGCGCAGCAGCGTGATGGGCAACAGCACGATCAGCGTGCCCACGCTGCTCCAGGCCATGACGGTCATCGTTCGGTAGTTCGACCGCACGAGGCTCACCGCCAGCAGGTACGAGCCGTAGAACACCGCCGTCAGCAGCCCCAGCAGGTTGCCCGTCATGTAGTTGGAGCCGAAGTCGAGCCGATGGCCGATCAGGACGAACGCGCCGGCCAGCGCGAACAACATGCCGAACATGAAGCCGGAATTGAATTTCTTGCCCAGGAACAGGCGCGACCCGAGCACCACGAAGATCGGCGCCAGATTGGCCAGCAGATTCGAATTGGCCAGCGTGGTCAAGGTCATGGACCAGTGGTACAGCGCCAGGTTTCCCGAAAAAATGAACCCGACCAGGATGAGCTTGACCGGAATGGCCGGCACCTTGTCGGTTGCCCGAATGGACGTGCCCACAGGCTCGGCTCTTGCGGCAAGCCTGTCGAGCAAGAAGAAGATGGGAATGGCGAGTGCCACCCGGTAGACCGCGCTGGCCGTCGGAGGCAATTCGCTGTGCCTGAGAAAAACGCCGCCCAGCGCCAATGCGGCCGCGCCGAGCAGCAGCGCGACGAACGATAGGTAATTGCTCTTGGATGCGGCCGGCAGTGCAATGGATGTCGTCATTTTGATTTCGGGCATGCGACCGAGTCTCCATCGGTCGTGCCAGTGGTTTGTTTTTGAACTTCAGTGGATTGGAGTCAATTCGAAGGGCGAATACCTGGTGCTATTCAAATCCCTCGACCACCACGAGCTGCATGTCGACGGCGGCGCCATCCCGCAGCGTGCGTGCGTGGCTGTATTCCGGCGAATCGTAAAAACTTCGGGCTGCATCGGCTGATTTGAATTCCACAAGCACCACGCGGCGATCGTCCAGAACGCCTTCCAGGTGCATGCGTTCGCCTCCGCGTGAAAGAAACCTGCCGCCGAATTTTTCGATGATCCCGGGCGTGAGCTGCTTGTATTCCTGGTATTGATCCGGGTCCACGATGGACATCCGGCCAATCAGATAAGCGACCATGGGGCGACCTTGCTCGGTGCTTCAAATGCTGTTCGGGCGAAAAAGCGGTGCGGCCGGGTGCTAGACGTACGCCAGCTTGCGCTCTTGCGCGACGCCGGATTGCAGCAAGGCCGAATCCAGGACGTCCCAGAGGCCGGTCAGCGAATCGAGGAAATCGTCCGCGCCTTCGATGACCAGATGGGCGTATTCCGTTTTCAGGGCCAGCTCGACCGCGGTGCGGGCGTTTTGCTCGTGATGCTGCTCGGCGCCCACTTCGCCCCAGTGCTCCAGCAGGTAATGCATCTCGGGCACGTCGAGGTTCGCGTGGTAGATGCCGCTGTCGACCAGGCAATACTTTTCGCCCGGAATCAGCTGCTTGTTGGAGATCATTTCCAGCGCCAGCGTGGTGCCGAGGTTGCGGTAGGTGTTCTCGATGTCCGTCAGCTTGCGGTGCTCGAAGACGCCGATGGCTTTTCGAACCTGGGAGGTCATGCCGGTTTCCATGTCGTAGCCGGGCAATGCGCCGAGCAATTGATTGGAAAAGTCCTTGAGCTTCGCCTCGACCTGCTCCTGGTTGTAGAGGTCCGCAAACACGGGCCGTTCGGCCGACTGGTTGACGATGTAGCCCGCCATCGTGGCCAGCTCGGGGCCGTGGCCCGATTCGCTCTCGACGATTTCCTCGAGCAGTTCGCTCTGCCGGTGCAGCCCGTGCGTCTTGAGCGCGGTCGGAAAATTCCATCCCGGCCGGGTCGACGCGCAGAAGCTCTGGATCTGGTGAAAGAGGGCGCCCACCACGGGCGGCTCCGGTTCCATCTTCACCCAATTCCTGAAAATCGGGTGGGAATAGCAGCGGTGATTTTCAACTCTCTCAACCAGATCGGAAATGGTAACGCTCATGACGTACTCCTAATTGCAGTCGGTTAAAGAAATGCCGTGGAAATTCGTTATTTGCTTGCCATCAGCATGCGCCCCCCAGGGTGATCGAGAATTTCTACCCGCACATTGGTGAATCCTGCGCGGAACATTTTTTCGGTCCATTCGTCCTCGCTCAGGAGCTTTCTGGACATGAAATGGTTGTGCAGATGATTGAACGCCGCGGCAAATGGCTTTTCCCAGCTGGACTGCGCCACCGGAATGGCGTCCACGATGATCAGCGTGCCCTTCACGGCATGGGCGCAGCAGGCGCGCAGCAATGCGTCGAGGGTTTCTTCTTCTGCCGGGAGAAGGTCGTGCATGACGAAGCCGGCGTGGATGATGTCGGCGTCCTGGATGAGCGAAGCGTCTTCCACGAGAACCTGGATGGGCGCGGTCACGAATTGCAGCCGGTCGCTCATTCCCGCTTCGCCGGCGGCGCGAACGGCCTGTTCAGTGGCCGATGCGCTCAGGTCGATGCCGATGCCCGTGGCGCCCGGAATCTTTTTGAGCATGCGGATCAGGAATCCGCCTGAACCCGATCCAAGGTCCACGATCTTCTTGGGTGCCATGGCCACGATGGCGTTTTCGGGTTGCGGGTAGAAGGATTTCTCGCCCATCCATTTCGAGGTGCGCGCAACCAGCCCGCCGCTGCGCGGGTATTTCGCCTGCGCTTCCTCGTTGTTTTCCGAAAACTCCTTGGCGTTGTTGATCAGGGGCGCGCATGCGCGCAATGCCCATGAGAGGTAGCCGACCTCGTTGATCAATTCGTCGAAATGGCTGCCGGCCTTGTAGGTGGCCGGTGCCTGCGGATTCAATACCTCGATGATTCCCGCCTTGCTCAGCGAGTCGAGGTAGGCGGAAATGACCGACTCCTTGATGCCGCACGAGCGGGACGCGGTGGCGGCGTCCACCACGGGCGAATTCTGGAGAATTTCGATGATTCCGTATTCCGCGCCTATTTCCAGCAGGATGGCCGAGCCTGCGAGCGAAGAACCGGTAATGCCGCGATCAACATTTTGCATGGGTCACCTGTGAGTTCAATGTCATTGAAAACCAACTGATTACTTTGCGTGGGACTAAGCCATTGAGTTGCACGATAGTCAGCGCGCGGATGTCCGTATTGGCAAAAATTGCGCAGCGCAGCATTGGCGGGAGAAATCGAAAACTCGAATTCGGCGCGGACGTCGTCGCAACGCACAGGCGCACGCACGCAACCTGCCTTGCGGGCAGTGCAGGAGCGAAAGGAAGGGGCCTCGGCGCGTGGCGCCAAGGCCGCGGCAACGGCCTCTCAGCGCGCCCGGGCGCGGACGTACTGCAGAGGCGTCATGCCGAAGGTGCGCTTGAAATGCCGGGTCAGTGCGCTCTGGTCGTAGAAGCCGCTCGCCACGGCGGCCTCGATCAGCGGCAGGCCCGCGGTGAGGTGGGCAATGGCGGCCCGCAGCCGCAGCTGCGTCAGGTAGGTGTGCGGCGTCAGCCCGATGGTGCGGTTGAACGCGCCGATCAGCTGAAACGGCGTGAGCGCGGCGGCCGCCGCCATCCGTTCGAGCGTCAACCGCTCGGAGAAGGCGTCGTGCAGCAGTTCGAGCACGGGTGCCAGCACGCGGGCGTCCGCGGGCACGGGGAGCACGCGCTGGCCCGGCAGCGCGTGGCTCTGGAAGAGCGTGCCGAAGCTGTGGACCAGCATCTCCTGCTGCCGCAGCGGGTCCCACAGGGCGCTGTTTCCGTCGAAGGCGCGATGGAGTTCCAGGAAGCTGCCGATGAGCTCCGGGTCGCAGAAGATGTTCGAGCCGAAGTACCGGGTCTGGTCGATGCCCAGCGTGGCCATCAGGTGCCGGATGCCCGGTTCGGCCAGGTAGAAAGACCGGTACCGCCAGCGCGCGCTGCCGCCCATGCGGCCCGAATGGGGCTCGGCCGGATTGAACACGAGCAGCGCCTGCTGGTGCGCGAGCCCGGTTCGCCCGCGGCTCTTGAATTCGGACCCGCCGACCTCGGTGATCGCGATCACGAAGGAGTGGTGCACATGGGGCGCGTACTCGTGCGTCGTGAAATCCGCATGCAGCATGTCCATGCCCGGCAGGTCCGGCACGTGCCAGTAGCGCGATGTGTTCAGCGGGTCCAGCTTGGCCAAGAAAGCCTCCGTTTGGATCAGCGGTTGCAGCGCCTTGCGCGTCCGGCCGATGGCATGGCACCTGAATGGTGAGCCAAGGGGCCGCGGGCTGGGCGCCGTGTATTCCAAAGACTACATCGCGACAAGGTGGGCCGGTGGCCGCCCGATCGCCATGCCCTGGGCTCGCAAAGGCTGTGCCATTGTGTCGCTTTCACGGAGTGGCGCGGTGCGGTGCGGTGCGGTGTGATGTGCGAGCCGGCAAGGCGCGACTACCAATTCACGAATCGCCAAGAAGGGTTCACCATGGCCGCGGCGCAGCAGCGACGCACGTCGGGCCTGCGGTGCGGCCAACCCCTGGAGAGCTTCATGAACATGCCTCTTGAAAGCACCGCGCCGGCATTGGCGTCGGCGCCAACCTTCCGTTCGCCCGAAGGCGTTGAAACGCACGAGGTGCTGAACCAGGCCCGGCCTTGCGTCGGCCACAACGCGTTCACCGGCGACGTGGCCCTGCGCGACCTCGTGGCGCGCCATGCGGCCTGGAGCATTCCCCATGCGACGCGCGTCGGCGCACTGGCGGGCAACGAAGAGGTGCAGGACCTGGCCCGGCTGGCCAACGAGCACAGCCCCCAGCTGCGCACGCACGACCGTTTCGGCAACCGCCTGGACTGGGTGGAGTTTCATCCCGCCTGGCATCAGTTGATGGCGCTGGGCGTCGGGCATGGGGTGGCCAGCCTGGCCTGGACCACCGCCGAGCCGTCGGGCCACCTGGCGCGCGCGGTGCTGAGCTACCTGTGGAACCAGGTCGAGAACGGCACGGCATGCCCCCTGGGCATGGCCTACGCCGCGAGCGCCGGCTTTGCGCAGCGCCCGGAGTTTGCCGAATGGCGGGAGAAGACGCTCTCCGCGCACTACGACCCCCGGCGCCTGCCGCTCGCGCAGAAAAAGGGGGCTGTCATCGGCTACGCCATGACCGAGAAGCAAGGCGGCTCCGACCTGCGCCAGACGCAGACCACGGCCGTGTTCGCGGGCACGGAGGGCGGCGCGCGGGGCTACCGGGTCACGGGCCACAAGTGGTTCTTCTCGGTTCCCACGTCGGACGGCTTCTACACGCTGGCGCGAACCGCATCGGGCGTGAGCTGCCTTTTCGTTCCACGCTTCCTGCCGGACGGCAGTGCCAACCGCATCGCGGTGCAGCGCCTGAAAGACAAGTGCGGCAACCGCTCCAATGCGTCGAGCGAGGTCGAGTTCAACAGGACCTGGGCCATGCTGGTCGGCGAGGAGGGGCGCGGCATTCGCGAGATTCTTTCGCACGCGCACCTGACCCGCATGGACTTCGCGGTGGGCTCGGCGGGCCTGATGCGCCAGGCACTGACGTTGGCCATTCATCACGCGTCGACACGCGACGGTTTCGGCCGCCGCATGGCCGACCTGCCGATGCAGACGAACGTGCTGGCCGACCTGGCGCTGGAAAGCGAGGCGGCCATGTGGTCGGCGATGCGCGTGGCACGGGCGACCGACAGCATGGCGCTGGACGAGCGGGAGCGGCTGCTGGCGCGGGTGGCCACGCCGGTGGTCAAGTACTGGAACTGCCAGCGCGCGACGTACGTCGTGTACGAGGCGCTGCAGGTTCACGGCGGCAACGGCTTCATCATGGAGAACCCCGTGGCCCGGCTGTACCGCGAGGCGCCGCTCAACTCGATCTGGGAAGGCACGACGAACATGATGTGCATGGACGTGGTGCGCGCGCTGGACCGCGAGAAGGGCGCGCTCGACGTCTTTCTCGACGAAGTTTCACAGCCGGGCGTGGCCAACGCGGCGCATGCGAAATTCATCGCCGCCTTGCGCGACGATCTGTGCGCGGGCCCCGTGGACGAGGGCAATGCCCGTGCCGTGGTGACGCGCATGGCCCTGGCGCTGCAGGCGAGCGAGCTGCTCAGGCACAGCGACGGCGCGGTCGCGGAACGCTTTGCGGCGTCGCGCCTGGGCGGGCAGCACGCGGGTGTCATGGGCACGTTGACCGCCGGGGCGGACCTGCGCGACATCGTTGCGCGCGCCGACGTGAGCGCGGCGGCGCGGGCTTAGCGCTGCTGCCAGAACCCGCGGTGCGTGGCGATCATTTCTTCCGCCACCTCGGGCACCGGCCCGATCACCTCGATCTTCTTCTGCCCGCGCGCGAACACCTCGCGGCACGGCAGGCTCAGCGTCGGGTTCTCGGGGTGGTCGCCCGTGAGCGCGAGCAGCGCCGACTCTTCCGCGCCGTACACGACGCGCCCGATGTGCGCCCAGTAGCTCGTGCCCGCGCACATGGCGCAGGGCTCGAAGGTGGTCACCAGCGTGCACTGCCACAGGTAGTCGGCGGGCCAGTTCAACGCGGCGTGGCGCGCCAGCGTGGCCTCGGCGTGGTGCACCGTGTCGATGTTGCCCTGCTCGGCGAGGACGGTCTCGCCGTCCGGCGCGACGAGCACCGCGCCGAAGGGGTGGCGCCCCATGGCCATGGCGCGCCGGGCCACCTCGTTGGCGCGGCGCAGCGCGCGGATGATCTGTTCGTGGGTCATCCGTGGATCATTGCGCGAATCACTGGTTCTGGGAACCGCGGTGTGCCCAGCCGGTGGTGTGCTTCTCGATCACGCTGAACAGTTCGTACATCAGCATGGCCATCGCGCCCACCACCATCAGGCCCGCGAAGGCCAGGCCCATCTGCATGGCCGAGCCGGCCGAGATCAGCAGGTAGCCGATGCCTTCGTTGGCGGCCGTCATCTCGCTCACCGTGGTGCCGACGAAAGCCAGCGTGATGGCGACCTTCAGCGAGCCGAAGAAGTACGGCATGGAGCGCGGCAGGCCGATCTTCATGAGCACGTCCCAGCGCTTGGCGCCCAGCACGCGCAGCACGTCTTCGAGTTCGGGCTCGAGCGTGGCGAGGCCGGTCGCGATGTTCACCATGATCGGGAAGAAGCTGATCAGGAAGGCCGTGAGAATTGCCGGCCCCGCGCCAATGCCGAACCACACCACCAGGATCGGCACGAAGGCCGCCTTGGGCAATGCGTTGAAGGCCGTCATCAGCGGGTAGATGGCCGCATACGCCAGGCGCGAACTGCCGATCACGAAGCCCAGCAGCACGCCCACCACGATCGCCAGGCCGAAGCCCGCCATCGTGACCCAGAAGGTGCGCCACGCGTGGCCCGCGATGATTTCCTTGTATTCCCAGAACTGGTTCCAGATGCGCCAGGGGCTCGGGAAGATGAAGTCCGAGACCTCGAAGCCCGCGCAGACGATCTGCCACAGCAGCAGCACCGCCACGAGCAGCAGCCATGGCGACCAGCGTTCGATTTGCTTGGTGTTCTTCATGGCGCGCCCTCAGTGAGACACCGCGGCGGCGGTCTGTGCGGCGCTGGCGCCGGTGTTTCGGATGGCCCCGATGTGGCTGCGCAGCTCCAGCACGATGTCGGTGAACTCCTTCGTGTAGGTGAGCTCCAGCTCGCGCGGGCGCGGCAGCTCGATGTCGCGCTTCACCACGAAGCGCCCCGGGCTCTTGCTCATCACGTACACCGTGTCGGCCAGGAACACCGACTCGCGCAGGTCGTGCGTCACCAGGATGACGTTGAACTGCTGCTCGGTCCACAGGTCGCGCAGGATGCACCACAGCTCCTCGCGCGTGAACGCGTCGAGCGCGCCGAAGGGCTCGTCCAGCAGCAGCATCTTGGGCTCGTGGATGAGCGCGCGGCAGATGCTCGCGCGCTGCTGCATGCCGCCCGAGAGCTGCCACGGAAACTTGTCTTCATAGCCCGCGAGGCCCACCTTCTGCAGCAGCTTGCGCGCGCGCTCGACGTACTCCTTGCGCTTGGCCTTGAAGTTGGAGCGGTAGGGCTCCACGATTTCCAGCGGCAGCAGCACGTTGTCGACCGTGGTGCGCCACGGCAGCAGCGAAGGCGCCTGGAAGGCCATGCCCGAGATCTTCAGCGGCCCGGTGACGGGCTGGCCGTCGATGCGGATCTTGCCCATCGACGGCATCTTCAGCCCCGTCGTGAGCTTCATGAAGGTCGACTTGCCGCAGCCCGAAGGGCCGACGATGGCGATGAACTCGCCGCGCTTGACCTTCAGGTCGATGGCCTCGACCGCGAAGTGGTTCTCGCGAAGCAGCTCTTCGTTGTAGGCGAGCCAGACGTCCTGGAAGTCGACGAAGGGAGCGGCCGTGTCGAGTGCGCCGGGCGTGCCGGGTGCACTGGTGGTGGACACCATCACTTCTTCAGGATGTTGAGTTCCGCCGCGGGCGGCAGCATGGCCGAGGTCCACACCGCGTCGGGGCTCACGCGCGTCTTGGTGTTGAACGCGTCGGACACCTGCGAGGCCATCAGCGACATGCGGCCCGCGTTGACCGCGCCGAAGCCTTCGGCGCGCGCGTCGGCGCTGTTGATCACGGTGTCGATGGCCAGCTGCAGGCGGCGCGTTTCGAGCTTGCTGTCGATGATGCCGTCGCGCGCCTTCACCGACTCGATGGCCACGGCCGGATTGGCGATGACTTCCTTCGCGCCCTTGGTGAAGGCCGAGAGGAACTTCTTCACCACCTCGGGGTGCTCCTTGATGAGCTTGGGCGAGGCGATGATCACGTTGCCGTACAGCTTCACGCCGTAGTCGGGGTAGGGCAGGATCACCACGTCGGCCGTCTTGGCGCCGCGCGCTTCCAGGTTGAGCAGCGAGGTGAAGGTGAAGCCGGTGATGGCGTCGATGTCGCCGCGCATCAGCATGGTTTCGCGCAGCGTCGGGTCCATCGCGGTCCAGTTGACGGCGCCCACGTTGTTGGCCTTGGCGAAGATCGGGAACGCGCGGCGGCCCGCGTCGAACACCGGCGCGCCCAGCTTCTTGCCCGCGAGGTCGGCCGGCTTGGTGATGCCGCTCTTCTTCAGCGCCATGACCGAGGCCGGCGTGTTGTTGTAGACCATCATCACCGCGACCGGCTTGTTCGGGCTGTCGGGGTTGTTGGCGTGGAATTCCATGAGTGCCGCGAGGTCGGCAAAGCCCATGTCGTACGCGCCCGAGGCCACGCGCGTCACGGTGCCGCCCGAGCCGTTGCCCGCGTCGATGGTCACGTCCAGGCCGGCGGCCTTGAAGTAGCCCTTGGCGGCCGGGTGCAGGAACAGCGCCGCCGGCCCTTCGAAACGCCAGTCGAGCTGGAACTTGATCGGCGTCGGGGTCTGCGCAAAGGCCGAGGGCAGGCCGAAGCTGAGGGCCGAGGCGGCGAGGAAGGACTGGAGCAGTTGGCGCTTGTTCATTCGGGATGGGTCCGTGAAAGGTGAATGCAAGGTAGTTCTTCGGCATTCAAGCAAAAACGGTGCCCGCACGTGATTGGTGCGAACCCTTCCCGTGATTCAAGCTGGTGCGATATTCGCACCGCACGTGGGAAATCCCTTCGATTTCAGGGGTTGGCTGCACCGAATGCGAGCCAAAACGGGTCGCCCACGCGCTTGCCGACGCTCGCGGCGGCGTCGCGCACGGTGGTGCCGAAGCGCTCGACCAGCGCGTCGGAAAGCATCTCCGCGGGCAGCGCGATGCCGAAGGCGTAGGTCTGGCGCGTGGCCGCATCGAACACCGCCGAGGAGATGCCGGCCACGTTGGTCACGTACTCGCCGCGCGACAGCGCCCAGCCGCGCTCGCGCACGGCGGCCAGGCGCGCCAGCAGGTCCTTGCGCGTCTTCGGTGCGTCGCCGCGGCCCTGGTCGAGGCGGGCGCCGAGCAGCGCCGTGACCTCGTCGTCGCCCAGGCGGGCCAGCAGGGCGCGGCCCATGGCGCTGGAATAGGCCGGCGCGCGGCTGCCCGGCGGGGTGTAGATCTGCAGCGCGCCGGCGCCGGCGCGCATCTGGATCACCAGGGTGTCGGCGCCGTCGAGCACGTTGATGTAGCCCGTGAAGCCGGTGTCGCGCACCAGCGCGTCGAGCGCCTCCTCGACCAGCGAGGCGGCGTTGCGCGAGGCGCGGAAGTGGTACGACGCCTCCATGATCACGCCGCCCGGGCGGTAGGCGCGCGTGGCCGCGTCGCGGTCGAGGAAGCCGTAGCCGGCCATCATGCTGAGCGTGCGCGAGGCCGAGCTCTTGGGCAGGCCCAGCTCGGTCACCACGTCGGTCACGGTGATGTCGCGGCGCAGCCGCGCGATCAGCTTCAGGACGTCCATGGCGTTGGCGAGGGTGCTCATATTCTTGGTGGGTTGGCGGTGGGGATCATAGGGTCGATGCGCCGGTGGCCCGCCCGGAGGCGCAGCGGCCCGCCGCGGCTCCCACATAATCGCCCTGCGCCTTTCCGGCGTGATGTTAACGCTACCATTTTGGAGTGCTTCCTTGACCCAGCAGAACGTTCCCGACCGCAGCGCGCGCCGGGGCAGCGGCGGCATCACGCTGAGCGACGTGGCCAAGCTCGCGGGCGTGTCGCCCATCACCGTGTCGCGCGCACTGAACACCCCCGATCTCGTGTCGCCCGAGACGCGCGAGAAGGTGCGCCACGCCGTGGAGCGCACGGGCTACGTGCCCAACCTGCTGGCCGGCGGGCTGGCCTCGAACCGCAGCCGGCTGGTGGCGGCGGTGGTGCCGACCATCGCGGGACCGGTGTTCCTGGAGACCATCCAGGCCCTGACCGAGGCGTTGGCCGAAAAGGGCTACCAGCTCATGCTGGGCCAGAGCGGCTATGACAACTCGCGCGAGGACGCGCTGATCGACGCCATCGTCGGCCGCCGGCCCGACGGCATCGTGCTCACGGGCATCATGCGCTCGGCCGACGGCCGGCGCCGCTTGCTGGCTTCGGGCATTCCCGTGGTCGAGACCTGGGACCTCACGCCGACCCCGATCGACATGCTGGTCGGCTTTTCCCACGAGAAAGCAGGCGCGGCCACCGCGGAATTCCTGCACCGCAAGGGCTACCGCCGCCCGGCCATCGTGACCGGCGACGACCACCGCGCCAACCTGCGGCGCGCCGGCTTCGAGCAGGCCTGGAAGGCGCTCGGCGGCACCGCGCCGCGGGTGCACCACGTGCCCGCGCCGACCACGCTCGGCAGCGGCCGGGCCGCGCTGCGCGAACTGCTCGCGGGCCCCGCGCCCGTCGACGTGGTGGCCTGCAGTTCGGACGCGCTGGCGCACGGCGTCATCACCGAGGCGCAGGCGCGCGGCCTGCGCGTGCCGCAGGACACCGGCGTCATCGGCTTCGGCGACCTGGCCTTCGCGCGCGACGCGCATCCGTCGATCAGCACCGTGCGCATCGACGGCACGGCCATCGGGCGGCAGGCCGCGCGGTTCATCGTCGAGCGCGCCGAAGGCCGCGCCATCGCCGACAAGGTGCTGGACCTGGGCTTTTCCCTGATCGAGCGCGAAAGCGCCTGAAACCCGGTTGACGACCCCTGGAGGTCGTGCGTAAGATCGAATGACAGCGCTAACATAAAAGCTTTTTCAAGAACGCCTCGCCGCGTTTTGCCCCCGCCATTCGAGACAACGCATGACCTCACGAAAAAAACCCCAAGACCTCCGCTCGCACCGCTGGTACGGCGTCAAGGACCTGCGCAGCTTCGGCCACCGCTCGCGCACCGCGCAGATGGGCTTCAGCCGCGACGACTACCTGGGCAAGCCGGTCATCGCCATCCTCAACACCTGGAGCGACATGAACTCCTGCCACACGCACTTCAAGCAGCGCGTGGAAGAGGTCAAGCGCGGCGTCTGGCAGGCGGGCGGCTTTCCGGTGGAGATCCCGGCCATGAGCCTGGGCGAGGCCTTCCAGAAGCCGACCACCATGCTCTACCGCAACCTGCTGGCCATGGAGGCCGAGGAGCTCATCCGCTCCTACCCGGCGGACGGCGTGGTGCTGATGGGCGGCTGCGACAAGACCACGCCGGGCCTGGTGATGGGCGCGCTGGCCATGAACCTGCCGACCATCTTCGTGCCCGCCGGCCCGATGCTGCGCGGCGACTACAAGGGCACCGTGCTGGGCTCGGGCTCCGACACCTGGAAGTACTGGGCCGAGCTGCGCGCCGGCAACATCACCGAGGACGACTGGCAGGACGTCGAGGACGGCATTGCGCGCTCCCCCGGCACCTGCATGACCATGGGCACCGCCAGCACCATGACCAGCGCGACCGAGGCCATGGGCCTCACCTTGCCCGGGGCGTCGTCGATCCCGGCGGTCGATTCGCGCCACGCCATGATGGCCACGCACACCGGCAAGCGCATCGTCGAGATGGTGTGGGAAGACCTGAAGCCGCTCGACATCCTGACGCCCGCGTCGTTCGACAACGCCGTCACCGCCGTGCTCGGCCTGGGCGGCTCGACCAATGCGATCGTGCACCTGATCGCCATGGCGCGCCGCGCCGGCGTGCCGCTCGACCTGGCGCGCTTCGACGAACTCGCGCGCGGCACGCCGGTCATCGCCAACCTGCGCCCGGGCGGCAAGTACCTGATGGAAGACTTCTTCTATGCCGGCGGCCTGCGCGCCTTCCTGGCCGCGATGGGCGACCTGATCGACGGCAGCCAGATGACCTGCAACGGCAAGACGCTGGGCGAGAACATCGCGGGCGCGCAGGTCTACAACGCCGACGTCATCAAGCCGCGCGCGCAGGCGCTGCTCGAAAGCGGCGGCCTGGCCGTGCTGCGCGGCAACCTCGCGCCCGACGGCGCCGTGATCAAGCCGGCCGCCATGGAGCAGCACCTGCGCCGCCACACCGGCCCGGCCCTGGTGTTCAGGAACTACGACGACCTGGCCGCGCGCATCGACGCGCCCGACCTGCCCGTGACCAGGGACAGCGTGATCGTGCTGCAGAGCGCCGGCCCGCAAGGCGCGCCGGGCATGCCCGAATGGGGCCAGCTGCCGATCCCGCAGAAGCTGCTGAAGGAAGGCGTGCGCGACATGGTGCGCATCAGCGACGCGCGCATGAGCGGCACCAGCTACGGCGCCTGCGTGCTGCACGTCACGCCCGAGTCCCACGTCGGCGGGCCGCTCGCGCTGGTGCGCGACGGCGACCTCGTCACGCTGGACATCGACGCGCGCCGCATCGACATGCAGGTGAGCCACGAAGAGCTCGCCAGGCGCCGCGCCGAATGGCAACGGCCGATGCCCAGGTTCGGCCGCGGCTACGGCGTGATGTTCCTCAAGCACGTGCAGCAGGCCGACACCGGCTGCGACTTCGACTTTCTCGCGCCCGACTACGCCGAGACCGCGGGGAAGGACGAGCCCGAGATCCACTGACCCCCGAACGAGAACGAGAGACAAAAGGAAAAGACATGGAGACAGACAAACTCGAACGCCGGCGCCTCGGCAAGCTGGCGGCGCACGTGGCGGCGAACCTCACGGCACTCGCGCTGGTGTCGCTGCCGTTCGCAGCGGCGGCGCAAACCGCGCCCGCCTGGCCGACGCGGCCCGTGACCGTCGTCGTGCCCTTCGCGGCCGGCGGCGGCACCGACATCGCGGCGCGCCTGCTCGCCACGCGGCTGGGCCAGAAGTGGGGCCAGTCGGTGGTGGTGGACAACCGCACCGGCGCGGGCGGCCTGGTCGGCGCGGAGGCCGTGGCCAAGGCCAGGCCCGACGGCTACACGCTGCTCATCGGCAACGTGGGCACGCAGTCGATCAACCCCTCGCTCTACAAGATGCCCTACGACGCCGACAAGGCCTTCGCGCCGGTGTCGCTGTTCGCCGAGCTGCCGTTCGCTTTCGTGGTGAACCCGAACGTGCCCGCCAAGACACCGAAGGAACTCGTCGCGCTGGCCAAGGCCTCGCCCGACAAGTACACCTACGCCAGCTCGGGCAGCGGCGGCTCGCCGCATCTCACGGCCGAGATCTTCCAGCAGGCCACCGGCGTCAAGTTTCTGCATGTGCCCTACAAGGGCGGCGGCCCGGCCATGGCCGACCTGATGGCTGGCCACGTCGACATGCTGTTTGCCTCCATCCTCGAGACCTCGGGCTACGTGAAGGGCGGCAAGCTGCGCGCGCTGGCCGTGACCAGCGCCGAGCGCTCGCCCGCGATGCCCGAGGTGCCGACGCTCGCGGAGCTCGGCGTGCCCAACGCCGAGTCGGGCTCGTGGGTCGCGCTGCTCGCGCCGGCCGGCACGCCGCAGGCGCTGCTGGACAGGATCTCCGCCGACGTGAAGGAGGTCGTGGCCACGCCGGAAATGAGCAAGGCACTCATCGCGCAGGGCGCCACGCCGCGCGGCAGCACGCCGGCCGAACTGCAGAAGACCATCGACGCCGACAAGGCGCGCTACGGCCAGGTCATCAAGACCCGCGGCATCAAGGTGGAGTGACCCCATGACATCGACCCCCCGCATGCACCCCCGTCGCCGCACCGTGCTCCTGGCCGGCGCCGCGCTGCTGGCCACCCACCGCGTGATGGCGCAGGACAAGTGGCCTTCGCGCCCCATCACCTACGTCGTGCCGTTCACGCCCGGCGGCTCGACCGACGTGATCGGCCGCGTCATCGCGCAGAAGCTCGGCGACGCGCTCGGCCAGCCGGTGATCGTCGACAACAAGCCCGGCGCGGCCGGTGCCGTGGGCGCGGGCTTTGTCGCCAAGGCCAAGCCCGACGGCTACACCCTGTTCGGCGGCACCATCAGCACGCACGCGATCAACGCCAGCCTCTACAAGAACCTGCCCTACGACCCGGTGAAGGACTTCGAGCCGATCTCGCTCGTGGCCTTCCTGCCGAACGTGCTCATCGTCGACCCGAACCTGGGCGTCAACTCGGTGGCGGAGCTGATCGCGCTGCTGAAGAAAGACCCGAGCAAGCGCAACTTCGCCTCGTCGGGCGCGGGCACCTCCACGCACCTGGCCGGCGAGATGCTGGCCGACATGATCGGCGTGAAGCTCACGCACATTCCCTACAAGGGCACGCCGCCCGCCATGCTCGACGTGTCCTCGGGCCAGGTGACCTTCATGTTCGACCAGCTCACCGCGGCCCTGCCGCTGGTGCAGGGCGGCAAGCTCAAGCTGCTGGCCGTCACCTCGGCCAGGCGCATGGCGCTGGCGCCGCAGCTGCCCACCATGCAGGAGGCCGGCGTGAAGGGCTTCGAGATGGCGTCCTGGCAGGCGGTGTATGCGCCCAAGGGCCTGCCCGCGCCGATCGCGCAGCGCCTGTCGGGCGAGATCGCCAGGATCCTGCAGATGCCCGACGTGAAGGACAAGTTCACCAACCAGCTCGGCATGGAGGTGGTGGCCGGCTCGCCCGCGCAGCTCGCGGCGTTGATGCAGACCGAGATCCCGCGCTGGGGCGAGCTCGTGAAGAAGTCCGGCGCCACAGCCAACTGAAGCCAACTGAACAGGACCCCCATGACATCGAGCACGCCTTCTTCCACTCCCCTTTCGGACACCGCGCGCGAACAGCTGCGCCACGTCAGCGTGGCCACGCTGTGCACGCAACTCTTCAAGCGCGGCTTTCGCAACGTCTACCTGCAGGGCGTGGGCCGACTCACCCGGCCCAGCGGCGGCAACCTGGTCGGCCCGGCCTTCACCATGCGCAACATCCCGGCGCGCGAAGACCTCGACCAGATCAGCGCCTTCGACGACCCCGACCACCCGCAACGCAAGGGCATCGAGAGCGTGCCGCAAGGCCATGTGCTGGTGATCGACTGCCGCGGCGAAACGCGCGTGGCCTCGGGCGGCCAGATTCTCACGACGCGGCTCAAGGTGCGCGGCGCCGCCGGGCTGGTGTCCGACGGGCCGGTGCGCGACAGCGGCCCGATCTCACAGATGGACTTTCCGGTGTACTGCGCGGGCGGCAGCGCGCCGCTCAACCTCATTCACCACCACGCGATCGACCTGAACGTGCCCATCGGTTGCGGCGGCGTGCCGGTGTACCCCGGCGACGTGATCGTGGGCGACGACGAAGGCGTGGTCGTGATCCCCGCGCACCTGGCCGAGGAGGTGGCGCGCGACGCGACCGAGCAGGAAAAGATGGAAGCCTTCGTGCTCGAGCGCATCGAGGGCGGCGCCAGGCTCGCGGGCACCTACCCGCCCAACGCCGACACGCGCGCCGCCTTCGAGGTCTGGCGCAAGGAAAGGGGCGTCTGACCATGCAACGCCGAACATTCACGGCGCTGGCGGCCACGGCGCTCGTGCCGCTCCTGCCGCTCTCCGGCGCCTTGCCCGCGGCCGCGCAGCCGGCGTTCCCCGCCAAGCCCATCACCATCGTCGTGCCCGCCTCGCCCGGCGGCGCCATCGACCTGGCCGCGCGGCTCATCGGACAGAAGATGAGCGAGAGCTGGGGGCAGCCCGTGCTCGTGGACAACCGCGCCGGCGCCACCGGCATCATCGGCACCGACCTGGTCGCCAAGAGCCCGCCCGACGGCCACATGCTGGCGCTGGTGGCGAGCAGCCACGCGATCAACCCGAGCATGGTGAAGAAGCTGCCCTTCGACACGCTCAAGGGCTTCGAGCCGGTCGCGCTCACGCACGTCGTGCCGCTGGTGCTGATCGTCTCGCCCGAGCTGCCGGTGAAGACGGTGAAAGAGCTGATTGCCTACGGCAAGGCCAACCCCGGCAAGCTCACCTTCGCCTCGAGCGGCAACGGCGGCGCGCCGCATTTCTCGGGCGAGCTGTTCAAGTCGCTCGCCGGCATCGAGATGACGCACATCCCCTACAAGGGCAGCACGCTCGCGCACCCCGACCTGATCAGCGGGCGCACCTCGCTGATGTTCGACACCGTGGCCGCGGCCAACGTGCAGATCAGGGCCGGCCGGCTGCGCGCGCTGGCCGTCACCACCGCGAAGCGCGCATCCACGCTGCCCGACGTGCCCACGATGCAGGAGGCCGGCGTGGCCGGCTACGAGACCAGCACCTGGGGCGGCCTGCTCGCGCCGGCCGGCACGCCCAAGGCCACGGTCGACAAGCTCAATGCCGAGGTCAACCGCATCCTCCAGCTGCCCGACGTGCGCAAGACGCTGCAGGACAACGGCATCGAGCCCGGCAGCGGCTCGCCGCAACAGTTCACGGCCTTCATCGGCACCGAGATGACCAAGTGGGCCAGGGTCGCGAAAGACGCCGGCATCCAACCCGAATGACACAAGCATCACCACCCTCCATGCCCCTCGCTGCGAACAAGTCCAGGACCCGCGTTCTTCAACACGGCCGGCTGCTGCCGGCGCTCGAAGCCCGGCTGGGCGAAACCTACGACGTGCATCCGCTGTGGAACGAGGCCGACCCCCAGGCCTTCCTGGCCGCGCACGGCGGCGAGTTCACGGCGCTCGTCACCTCGGCGCGTTTCGGCGCCGACGCGGCGCTCATCGCGGCGTTGCCGGCGCTCACGGTCATCTCCAGCTTCGGCGTGGGGCTCGACACCATCGACCTCGACGCCGCCCGCGCGCGCGGCATTGCCGTCGGCTACACGCCCGACGTGCTGAACGACTGCGTGGCCGACACCGCCTTCGCGCTGGTGATGGACGTGGCGCGCCGCATCAGCGCGTCCGACCGCTTCGTGCGCCGCGGCGACTGGCGCCAGGGCCAGTTCCCGCTGGCCACGAAGGTGTCGGGCAAGAAGCTCGGCATCCTCGGCATGGGGCGCATCGGGCGCGTCATTGCCAGGCGCGCGTCGGGCTTCGACATGAGCGTGCGCTATCACAACCGCCGCGCGCTCACCGACGTCGACTGCGGCTACGAGCCCACGCTCCAGGGCCTGGCGGCGTGGGCCGACTTCCTGGTGATCGCGAGCGCCGGTGGCGCCGAAACGCGCGGGCTGGTGTCGCGCGAGATCCTCGATGCGCTCGGGCCCGAGGGCTACCTCGTCAACATCTCGCGCGGCAGCGTGGTCGACGAGGCCGCGCTGGTCGACGCGTTGCAGCACCGGCGCATCGCGGGCGCCGGGCTCGACGTGTTCGACAACGAGCCGCACGTGCCCGAGGCGCTGTTCGCGCTCGACAACGTGGTGCTGTTGCCGCACCTGGCGAGCAACACGCACGAGACGCGTGCCGCCATGGCCCAGCGCGTGGAAGACAACCTCGCGGCCGCACTGGCCGGCAAGCCGATGGTCAGCGCGGCGGCTTGAGCGCGCCGAGGCGGGGCCGCCTGCACGCCCGACGGGCGGGCGCGCCTAGGCGCCTGGCAGGCGATGCAGAGCGACGCCGGGCACGTCCAGCGCCGTCTTCAGCACGGTTCCATGCGTGGAGTCGGTGACGAACACCGTCGAGCGGTCCGCACCGCCGAAGGCCAGGTTCGTCGTCGAAGCGCCGGCCGGACCGCGCAGGACCATCACCGGTTCGGCGCGCGCGTTGAGCACCCACACATGGCCCAGCCCCGGATTGGCCACCAGCAATCTTCCCTGCGTGTCGACCGCCAGCCCGTCGGGGCCGCTCGGGCCGTAGGACGTGAAGAACTGGCCCACCTTGGCCACGCTGCCGTCCGCCAGCAGCGGCACGCGCCAGATGCAATTGCCGCGCGTCACGGCGAGATACAGCACCTTGCCGTCCGGCGACAGGGCCACCCCGTTCGGGCTCGGCACGTTGGACAGCAGCAGGTCGAGCTGGCCGTCGGGGCGCAGCCGGTAGAGCCGGCCCGAAGGGTCGTGCAGCCCGCTCTGCCCCTGGTCGGTGAAATAGATGTTGCCGCGCGCATCGAGCACGAGGTCGTTCACGCCCTTGAAACTCTCGGTGTTTCGCCGTTGGAGGTGCGGCGTGGCGCGGCCCGTGCGGATGTCCACGCGCACCAAGCCGTTCCTGTAGTCGGTCACCAGCAGCGTGTGGTCGTCGGCGAACTTCATTCCGTTCGGCTCGCCGTCGTACTCGGCCACCAGTGTCCATTCGCCGGCGGCGTCGATGCGAAAGATGCGGCCGAAGGGAATGTCCGACACATACAGGTTGCCGTCGCCGTCGAACACCGGGCCTTCGAGGAAGGAGTCGGTCGGCTGGCCGCCGCGGTTGGCGCTGGCCCACGCCGAGGGCTCGCGCCGCCGGAAGCGATCGGGCATCGTGGTGAAGGTCTCGAGTTCGAGCACCTGGGGGGCTTGCAGCAGGAACAACTCAGTCTCCTCGGGGATCAGTGGCTTCGAAACCATACAGCCGCGCCGGGTTCGCCACAAGGATGCGGTCGCGCACGGCGGTGTTGCCGCACCATGCCGCGAGCACGTCCGCCAGGCTGGCGTCGTTGACCGTGTCCGGAGGCTGCGTGGTGTGCGGCCAGTCGCTGCCCCACACGAGCCGCTGCGGCGCGGCTTCGACCAGCGCGCGGCCCATGGCGAAGGCATCGGCGTAGCAAGGCTCGCCGTCGCGCGAGCGCATGTAGACGCCCGACAACTTCATCCACGTGCGGCCCGCGTCGAGCAAGCGGCGTGCGGCGCCGAACGCGTCGCTCTGCACGCCGCCGGCCGGGTCGATGAGCGCCATGTGATCGATGACCAGCGGCACGGGCAACTGCGCCAGCACCGGCGCGAGTTCGACCAGCTGATCGGCGTTCAGGAACACCTGCACATGCCAGCCCAGCCTCTGGGCCTTGCGCGCGAGCGTCGTGAGCATGTCCGCGGTGGTGGCGCCCCACGACTGCGGCGTCACGAAGTTGATGCGCAGGCCGCACACGCGCCGGGCGGCGAGCCGGTCGAGCTCGGCATCGGCCACGTCATGCGCGGCCACGGCCACGCCGCGCGCGCTCTGGCCGAACTGCGCGAGCGCGTCGAGCAGGCAGGCGTTGTCGGTGCCGTACGTCGAAGGGTTGACCACCACCGTGCGCGACGTGCCGAGCCGCTGCTGCAGCCTGCGGTAGTCGCCCACCTCCGCGCGCGGCGGCTGGCGCTTCCAGTGCCGCGACGGCGCGAAGCGCGGATCGAAGATGTGCATGTGGCTGTCGCAGGCATCGCGCGGCAGCGCCTGCGCGGGCCGGTTTGTGCCGACGGAATGGGGCACCGTTGCATCAGGTCCGGAATTCATCGCCGCCTTCAGTCGAGCTTGATGTGGCCCTTGCGGATCACCTCGGCCCACTTCTCGTCTTCCTTCTTCAGGAAGACGGTGAACTCGGCGGGCGTCGAGCCCACCGGCTGCACGCCCACGTCCACGAAGCGCTTGCGCGTGTCGTCTTCGCCCAGCACGTCGACGATCGTCTGCTGGAGCTTCTCGGCGACGGCGGGCGGCGTGCCGGCCGGCACGAAGATGCCGTTCCATTCGTAGGCCTCGTAGCCCGGCACCACGGTTTCGCCGACGGTCGGCACATCGGGCAGGCGTGCCGAACGCTTCGGCGACGAAATGGCCAGCGCCCTGAGCTTGCCCGAAGCCACCAGCGGCGACGACGCGGCGATGGTGCTGAACATGAAGTCGACCTGTCCGCCCATCACGTCGACGATCGCGGGGCCGCCACTCTTGTAGCCGACGTGCACCATCTCCAGCCCGAGGCGCTGGCGCAGCAGTTCCGCCGCAAGCCGCTGCACGGTGCCGCTGCCGCCCGATGCGAAGTTGAGCTTGCCGGGCTGCGCCTTGGCCTTGTCGACGAGGTCCTTGATCGTCCGGAACGGCGACGCTTCGCCGACGATCACGATGTTCGGCGCCAGCGACACCAGGGTCAGCGGCTGCAAGGCCTTCGCGGTGTAGGGCAGGCGGGGAAACAGATGCGGGTTGATCGAGTACGGCGTTGCGTCGTAGAGCACGGTGTAGCCGTCGGGCGTGGCCTTGGCCACGAAGCCCGCGCCGATGGTGCCGCTGGCGCCGGGCTTGTTGTCGACGATCACGCTGGTGCCCAGCCTGGCGCCGATGCGCACGGCCAGCACGCGCGCGAGCGCATCGGCCGAGCCGCCGGGTGCGTAAGGCACGACGAGCGTGATGGGGCGCTCGGGGAATGCCGCGCTGGCGGATGCCGCGGGTGCAGCGGATGCAGCGGCCGCGGCGAACAGGCACGCGGCGAAGATGTGTTTGAAGCGTCGGATCATGGTTCCTGCCGTTCTCATTCGGTCTTGAGGTCGAGCGTTTTCGCCAGCTCGCCGTAGAGCTTGACCTCGCCCGCCAGTTGCGCGCCGAAGGCATCGGCGCATTTGTTCTGCGGCTCCAGGCCCATCGCGCGCAGTTTCTCCTGCGTGCCGGGCGCTTGCGAGAACTCGGTGGCGACGCGGCGCAACGTGGCCAGGATCTGCGGCGGCGTGTTGGCGGGGGCCAGCAGCCCGTACCACGCATCGGCCGTGTAGCCCTTCACGCCGACCTCGTCGAAGGTCGGCACGTTCGGCAGCAGCGCCGAGCGCTGGGGGGCGGCCACGGCCAGCGCCGTCAACTTGCCGGACTTCACCTGCGCCAGCACCGACCCCAGCGTGGCGAAGGAACTGTCGACCTGCCCGCCGATCAGGTCGGTGATCGCCTGCGCCGCGCCCTTGTAGGGGATGTGGTTCATCGACGTGCCCGTCATCCGCGTGAAATGCGCGCTTGCGAAATGGCCGGAGCTGCCCGAACCCGGCGTGGCGTAGGTGCGCTTGCCCGGCTCGGCCTTGACCGCCTGCAGGAACGCCTCGAACGATCCGACGGGCATGGACGGGCCGACCACCAGCACCGTGGGGCTCACGGCCAGGGAACACACCGGGGCGAAGGAGCGCACGGCATCGAACTTGACCCGTGCGCTGTAGAGCGCGGGAATCATCGTGTGGTTCGTCGCGCCGAGCAGCAGCGTGTAGCCGTCGGCCGGTGCCGATGCGGCCGCTTCGGCCGCGAGGATCGTGTTGGCGCCGGGCTTGTTGTCCACGATGAAGGGCTGGCCCAGCGCGCGCGATGCGTGGTCGGCGAAGGCGCGCGCCACGACATCGGTCGGACCGCCGGCGGAAAAACCCACGAGCAGGCGCACCGGCTTGGCGGGCCAGGTCTGCGCATGCGCCGCGGGCAGGGCCGACAGCGCAAACAACGCAAATAGCGGGATGGCGGCTGCGGTGCAGCGGATGTATTTCATTCTTTGTCTCCTTGGTATCTCGTCACTGTCGCACTGCCTGCTTCAGGCCGCCGCCGTGCGGCTGGCGAGCACGCCGAGCAGATTCTTCGCCGCGCCGACGCCCATGTTGACGTAGGCATCGCCGGTCACGCCGCCGATGTGCGGGCTCAGCACGAGATTCTTCTCGCCCTGGAACGGGTGGGCCGGCGCCATGGGTTCGACCGCGAAGCTGTCCAGCCCCGCCATCGCCACCTGGCCCGTGTGCAGGGCGTCCAGCAGCGCGGCTTCGTCGATCAGGCCGCCGCGCGCCGTGTTCACGATGATGACGCCGCGCTTGCAGCGGGCCAGCGTCGAGGCGTTCAGCAGGCCCCGGTTCTCGTCCGTCAGCGGGCAGTGCAGCGAGATGGCATCGGACTCGGCCCAGACCGTGGCCAGGTCGGCCGCCTGCACATAGGGCGGCAGGTTTTTCGCGAACGGGTCGAAACCCAGCACGCGCATGCCCAGTGCGTCGGCCATGCGCGCGAAGCGCAGCCCGATGGCGCCCAGCCCGATGAGGCCGATGGTGCGGCCGCCGAGCTCCAGGCTCTTGTGTGTCGCCTTGTCCCAGTGGCCGGCATGCATGCGCGCGTCCAGCGCCACCACCGACTTGGCGCAGCCGAGCAGCAACGCCAGCGCCTGCTCGGCGACGGCCGCGGCATTGGCGCCCACGGCCGCGACGACTTCGATGCCGCGCGACCGCGCCGCCACCTTGTCGATGGTGTCGGTGCCGCTGCCGTGCTTGGAGATCACCTGCAGCGAGGGCGCCGCGTCCATCACCGCGGCGCCGACCTTGCCGTAGCGCACGATGATGGCCACCGGGTCGTGCGCGCGGCACAGCGCAACGAGGTCGTCTTCGGTCGGCGACTTGCCCGCATAGACCACCTCGTGGCCTTCGAGCAGCGCGAGTGCCTGTGGCGCCAGGTCGGCGCCTGTGACGAGGATGGCGCTCACAGCGTTTCGCCTTCCTTCAGCACGCCGGCGTTGCGCAGGGCCGCGGTGAGCCACTTCGCCGCGGTGTCGCCTTCCTTGATGGCGGCGATGCGCGCGGCCTCGTCGGCCACCTTCTTCGCGGCGAGCGGCAGCAGCGCCTCGATCTTTTCGCGTTCGACCACCACCACGCCGTCGCCGTCGCCGATCACGAAGTCGCCCGGGCGCACGGTCACGCCGCCGATCGACACCGGATGCCCGATGCGCCCGCCGATGTTCTTGGTCGGGCCGTTGGGGTTGGTGCCGACCGAGAACACGGGGAAGTCCATCTCGTCGATCTCCAGGCTGTCGCGGCACGCGCCGTCCATCACGACGCCGGCAATGCCGAGCTTCTGGCAGGCGGTCATCATGATGGTGCCCATGAGGGCCGCGCTCTGGTCGCCCTTGCCGTCGATCACGAGCACGTCGCCCGGCCTGGCCATGGCGATGGCGGCATGGATCATGAGGTTGTCGCCCGGGCGCACCTCCACGGTGAGCGCCGTGCCGGCGAGCTTCATGCGCGGACGCAGGGCCTTGATGCGCCCGTCCAGTGCGCCGCGCCGCCCGGCCACGTCGGCCAGGATGGCGGGCTGGAACTCGGCGGCGCGGGCCACGATGCTGGCGGGAACGCGTTCGAAGTCGCGAATGATGTCGGGAAGGGTCGATGTCATGGGAGTGCTTTCAGGGATGTGGGGAGAACGAAAAAACGAATGAGGGGAGGGGCGGCTCGATCCGGGTCAATCCGGCTCAATCCGGTTTCACGCCGGCGTCCTTGATGACCTTGGCCCACTTGGCCAGGTCGGCCTTTTGCGTGTCGGCGAGCTGTTGCGGCGTGCTGCCCACCAGCGTCACCCCGAGCTTGTCGGCCATGGCCACGAGCTCAGGGTCCTCGAGGTGGCGCACGATGTCGTCGTGCAGGCGCTGCACGACGGGCACGGGCGTGCCGGCCGGCGCGTAGACCGCCTGCCATTGCTCGACCACGAAGTTCGTGTAGCCGGCCTGCGCCATGGTCGGCACGTCGGGCAGCGCCTTGAGTCGCGAGGCCGACGTGACTGCCAGCGCGCGCACCCGCCCGCTCTGGATCTGCGGCAGTGCCGCGGCCACCGGCGCGAACATGAAGGTGGCATGGCCCGCCAGCACGTCCTGGATGGCAGGGGTGTCGCCCTTGTACGGCACATGCGTCATCCGCGCGCCCGTCTGCAGCCGCAGCAGCTCGCCCTGCATCTGCAGCACCGTGCCGTTGCCGCCCGAGGCGAATGAAATCTCCCCGGGGTGGGCCTTGGCCTGCGCGACCAGCGCGGCGACTGTCTTGAACGGCTGCTCCGCGCCGACGATCAGCACATGCGGAATGGTGCCGATGAGCGACACCGGCGCGAAGGCCTTCACAGGGTCGTACGGCATCTTCGGCAGCAGGCTGGGAACGATGGCCTGCGGGCCGATGGACGTGCCCAGCAAGGTGTGGCCGTCGGGTGCGGCCCGCGCCACGAAGGCCGAGCCGATGGTGCCGGTGGCGCCGGACTTGTTGTCCACGATCACGGTTGCACCGAGCGACGTCGCCAGCCGCAGTGCGATGGCGCGGCCGAGGATGTCCGTGGTGCCGCCGGGCGGGTAGGGCACCACCCAGGTGACGGGCTTGTCGCCGGGCCATGGGGCCTGCGCCAGGGCGGGCATGGAGGAGGCCGCGAGCACGGCCAGGCCCAGCGCGCCGAAGCAGCGCCTGTGGATTCGAATCATGGAGTCTCCAGGGACGTGTGCGAGGGGCCGAAGCCGTAGAGCTCGGCCGGGTTGTCGACGAGGACGCGTTGCAGTGCCGCCTCGTCGCGCGCCCACCCGGCGAGCAGCGTCATCTGCCGTGCGTCGTCGGGCATCGGCTGGTGTCCAGCCGAGGCGGATGCATGGGGCCAGTCGCTGCCCCAGAGCACGCGTTGCGGCGCGGCGTCCAGGAAGCTGTGGGCGAGCGCGGCCAGGTCGGCGTGGTGCGGCGCGCCTTCTTCGCTGACGATGTAGCCGCCGGAAAGCTTGACCCACGCGCGGCCCGCCTGGAGCAGGCGCACGACCAGCGCATGCGCTGGATGGCGCCCCGTCATCGATGGCGCGAGCCGGGCGAAGTGATCGAAGACCACGGGCACCGGCAGGTCGCCCAGCACGGTCTCGAGGCTTGTCAGCAACTCGACCGGCGCCAGCAGTTGCAGGTGCCAGCCCAGCGGCGCAACGCGCCGCGCGAGCGGCAGGATCTGCGCGGCCGTGTTCACGGTTCCGAGCGACAGGTTGAGGCGGATGCCGCGCACACCGCATGCGTGCAGCGCGCGCAGCTCCGCGTCGCTCACTCCTTCTTCGACAACGGCCACGCCGCGCGCCGCGGGGCCGAAGGCCGCGAGGGCGGCAAGCAATGCGCGGTTGTCGCTGCCGTAGGTCGACGGCGTGACGAACACCGCGCGCTGCGTTCCCGTGCGCTGCTGCAGCAGGCGGTAGTCCGCGGCGCTCGCGTCCGGTGGCCGCAGCACCGCTCCTGCCGCGGCGGGGTAGGTGGCGTCGTACAGGTGCACATGGCAATCGCAGGCGTCGCGCGGTACCGCGACGCTCGTGCGTCCATGCCCTGCCGAGAAAGGCGCAAGCGCGTGCATGCCGGCTCAGTCGAGCTTGACGCCGGAGGCCTTGACGATGGCGCCCCAGCGAACGCCGTCGGTGCGGATGAGCGTGGCGAACTTCTCGGGCGAGCCGGTCATCACCTCGGCGCCTTGCGCCGCGAACTTCTTCTGCACGTCGACCGTGGCGAGCGCCTTGTCGAAGGCGGTGTTCAGTTTCGACACCAGGTCCTTGGGCATGCCCGCCGGTCCGGCCAGGCCGAACCACGTGATGGCCTCGAACTCCTTGTAGCCCGACTCCGCCATGGTCGGCACGTCGGGCAGGTCCTTGTTGCGCTGCAGGGAGGTCACGGCCAACGCGCGCAACTGGCCGCTCTTGATCTGCGCGATCAGCGTGGGCACCGACGACATGTACATCTGGATCTGGCCGCCCACCAGGTCGGTGAGGCCCTGCGACGCGCCCTTGTACGGCACGTGCGTGAACTGCACGCCCGCGGCCTTCTGGAACTGCTCCGTGGCAAGGTGGGCCACGGTGCCGTTGCCCGAGCTCGCGTAGTTGAGCACCGTGGGCTTGGCCTTGGCTGCCGCCACCACGTCGGCGAGTTTCTTGTACGGCGAGGTGGACGCCACCACCAGCACCAGCGGGGCCGAAGCCACGAGGCCCACCGCGCTCAGGTCCTTGACGGGGTCGTAGGGCAGCTTTGAATACAGCGTCGGGTTGATCGCGAGGTTGCTGGTCTGCCCGAGCACGAGCGTGTAGCCGTCGGGGCTGGCCTTGGCCGCCACGTCGACGCCGATGTTCCCGCCGGAGCCCGGCTTGTTGTCGATCACGATGGTCCAGCCCTCGGAGGTGGCGACCTTGTTCGCGACTTCGCGGGCGAGGATGTCGGTGCCGCCGCCCGGTGGGAACGGCACGACCAGGCGGATCGGGCGCGAGGGATAGCCTTGCGCCAGCGACACGCCGCAGGCAAGCACGAGCGCCAGGCCGAGGGCCGCGCGACGAGGGAGGGAGCCGGGGCTCGAGGTACGCATGGGTTTGTCTCCAGTTCGATGATTCGGTGCCTGCAAGGCGGTGCTCGCAGGCATGCCGGAACTGTAGATTTGCGTTTCACCTCATACAATGGTGGTCCACTGAACGAACCATGGACCGCTGTGCGAAACAAGCATCCGAACGCGAAAGAGACCACCGCCAAGGTGAGCAAGAAGGTCACCAAGGTCATGGAGGTCATCGAGCAACCGCGCGAGGCCGATGCGGAATCGACCGGTGGCGTCACCGCGGTCACGCGTGCCCTGCAGTTGCTGGACGCCTTCGGCATGCAGGACGAAAGCGTGTCGCTGGCGGAGCTCACGCGCCGCAGCCAGATGCACAAGACGACCACGCTGAGGTTGCTGCGCACGCTCGCGCTGTCCGGCTACGTGGTGCAGCGCGACGACGGCGAATGGCGCCTGGGCCCGGCTGCGGGCTGGCTGGGTGCGCGCTACCAGGCCAGCTTCGATGCCAACAACGTGGTCGAGCCCATGTTGCTTGCGTTGTCGCAGGCCACGGGCGAGAGCGCCGCGTTCTATGTGCGCGAAGGCAACTCGCGCACCTGCCTCGCGCGCGTGGAAGGGCCGCAGCCCATCCGCCACCATGCGCGCATGGGCGCCATGCTGCCGCTGGAGCTGGGCTCGCCGGGCCGCGTGATCCTCGCGTTCTCCGGCGAACCGGGCAAGCTCTACGAGGACATCCGCAAGAAGGGCTACCACTTCTCCATCGGCGAGCGCGAGAAGAACGTGGCGACCGTGTCGGCGCCGGTCTTCGGACTGCGCTGGGTGCTGCTGGGGTCGGTGTGCATCTCCGGCCCCGCGGACCGCTTGCCCAAGTCCAAGTTGCTGGGACTGGCGAAGACGATCATGAAGGCCGCGAACGAACTCTCCTACGCATTGGCCGGCCGGCCGACGGCGCAGACACCCGCTGTCGTTTCGACCTGGCATCCCTGAGACCCCAGAGATCCCAGAGATCCGTGGGGAGGTCCGGCCAGGTCGTCGCGCGCGTCACGCGGTTCGATGAGGAGAGCCGGGCGAAGGGCTGAGCCGGCATCGCAGGCGCCACTGCAACGGCCACGTTGCAGCCGTTGCGGCCGTTGCAGTGGTGGGGGTAACGATCCGCTTACTGGGCGGCAATGATCTGCGCGATCACGCCGGTGGCGATGGCGGCCAGCACGAAGCCGCCTCCCACACCCACCCATGGGTAGCCGCGCGGCGGCTGTTGCAGGCGATGGCCGCGCCAGTCGTCCACGACGTGGTTGCGGCCCCGGTACTCGGCCGGAACACGGCCGCCGCGACGCCACTGCGCATGCGGCTGGGCGTGCCTCGACGGTCCGCCTGGCGGCCGTCACGGAAGTCCGAGCGGTCGTTGTGCTGCTGCTCCTGCCGCTGGCCGGGGCCGCGCTGGTCGTGGTCGTCGCCGCGGCGATCCTGCGCGAAGGCGCTGCCCGCCATGCACAGGGCCAACGCGGCGGTTGCGAGCGTCATGGCTCTGGATTTGCTGTTGTTCATTCGAGTGCCCTTCTGCCTGGATGAGGACCCACGGTGGTGCGGCCATGTGGCGCGGGGCCGCCGCCCACGTGTGCGCGGCAGCCGGCTCGGGAATCGGGTTTCCCTCACCGGGCATGAAGGCGCGCGCGAGAGCGCAAGACCTGCCCGTCATTGCCGGCGCGCGTGGCGGCCTGGACGCCGGGTTGCCGCCGGCCCTCTCTTTTTGGCAAGGGCTTTCAGCCTTGACAGCGCAAGGCGCGGTCCTATCATTGGTTCAGTTTTATTGGACTTAGTTCCATAAAATGGAACTACAAGGAATGACCATGACCCACGAGGCGACGGCGGCCACGCCGCTGCAAGACGACCGTGCCGCCCCCTTGCCTTCGGAGCTGCATCCGAAGGCGCTCGCCCCCGCCAACCTGATCCTCACGGTGGTGCTGAGCGTGTTCGGCGCCATCGTCGGCATCCAGATGCTCGCGAGCCTGGGCATCACGCCGAGCACCTCGCTGATCGGCGCGCTCGCGGCAATGACGCTGGCGCGCGTGCCGCTGGCCATGTTCCGGGGCTTCCGCTCGGTGCATGCACAGAACCTGGCGCAGACGAGCATTTCGTCGGCCACCTTCGGCGCGGCCAACAGCCTGTTCCTGCCGATCGGCATCCCGTTCCTGTTCGGCCTGCCCGACATGGTGGTGCCGATGCTCATCGGCGTGAGCCTGGCGATGCTGCTCGACGCGTGGCTGCTCTACCGCATGTTCGACACGCCCGCCTTCCCGGCCAGCAACCCGTGGCCGCTGGGCATCGCGGCGGCCGAGGCCATCAAGGCGGGCGACGGCGGCGGCAAGCAGGCGTGGCTGCTGCTGGGCGGGCTGGCCACGGGCGTGGCGGGGGCGGTGCTCAAGCTGCCGATGTCGGCCTTCGGCGTGGCGATGATCGGCGGGCTGGGCGCGATGGTCGCGTTCGGCGTGGGGCTGCTGGTGCGCGGGTATTCGGCGCCGCTGTTCGGGCTGGACATCGGCGCGCTCTACGTGCCGCACGGCATGATGATCGGCGCGGGCATCGTGGCGCTGGTGCAGGTGGGGCGCGTGGTGCTGAAGAAACGCGGCACCGCGCCCGGCACGGGCGCAGCGGCCTCGCGGGAAGCACGCGGCGCCACCGCGCTGGGCCGCTCGCTGCGCCTGGGCAGCGTCGGCTACCTCGCCATCATGGTGCTGCTGGCCGTGGGCACGGGCGTGTACACGGGCATGTCGCCGGGCATGCTGGTGTGCTTCGTCATCTACGGCACCTTCGCGGCCTTCGTGCATGAGCTCATCGTGGGCATCGCGGCCATGCACTCGGGCTGGTTCCCGGCGTTCGCGGTGGCGCTGATCTCGCTGCTGATCGGCATCCTCATCGGCTTTCCGCCCGAGGCGCTGGTGGTGCTCGCGGGCTTCTCGGCGGCCACCGGCCCGGCCTTCGCCGACATGGGCTACGACCTGAAGGCCGGGCACCTGCTGCGCGGCGAGGCATCGGGCACGCCCTTCGAGACCGAAGGCCGGCGCGAACAGATGATCGCCGGCATGGTGGGCTTCGCCGTGGCCATCGTCGTGGTGGCCTGCACCTACAGGATGTTCTTCGCCAACCACCAGACGGCGCCCATCAACGCGGCCTACGTGGCCGCCATCAAGGCCGGCATCTCGGGCGACACCGCGCGCAACCTCGCGCTGTGGGCCGTGCCCGGCGCGCTGCTGCAGATCGTGGGCGGCGCGCGCCAGCAGCTGGGCGTGCTGTTCGCCACCGGCCTGCTCATCGCCAGCCCCATGGCGGGCTGGATGGTCGCGGCCGGCATCGGCTGCCGGCTCGCCGTTCACGCCGTGCTCGGCGCCGGCGCGCGCGAAAAGCTCGAGGTGTTCGCGGGCGGCGTGATCGCCGGCGACGCGCTCTACAGCTTCTTCTCGGGCGTCGTGAAGAGCCTGCGCAAGTAGGCGCGCCGCCGTCCTCTTTCCCTTCATCACACAGGAACAACGAATCCATGAAACGCAATCTGACAAGCGACGACGTGCGCGCGGCCATCTGGGGCGGCGCCATCCTGGGCGGCGGTGGCGGTGGGCTCATCGAGTCCGGCGAGCGCGCGGCGCGGCTCGCGCTGCAGGTCGGCACGCCGCAGCTGTGGAGCGTCGACGAGTTCGACCCCGCGGCGCTCACCGCCACCATGGCACTGGTCGGCGCGCCGGCCGCGCCCGATCCGCATGTGCAGCCCGCGCACCTGCTGCGCACGCTGGAGCTGCTGCGCCGCGAGCTGCCCGCGGGCCGCAAGCTGGTCGGCCTGCATGCCAACGAGAACGGCGCCGAGACCACGGTCAACGGCTGGTTCCACGCCGCCATGAGCGGCCTGCCAGTGATCGACCTGGCCTGCAACGGCCGCGCCCACCCCTCGAGCGTGATGGGTGCGCTGGGCCTGCACACCGAGCCCGACTACCTCTCGGTGCAGGCCTATTCGGGCGGCGAGCCGCACCGCTATGTCGAAGGCGTGGTGTCGGGCCGGCTGGAGCAGACCTCGGCCGTGGTGCGCCGCGCCTCGGTGGAGGCGGGCGGCCTCGTGGCCGTGGCGCGCAACCCGGTGGACGTGGGCTATGCGCGCCAGCACGGCGCGCCGGGCGCCATCAGCCACGCCATTGCGCTGGGCCAGACCTACCTGGACGGTGGTGTCGATGCCGTGGCCCGATCGCTGGACGGCCGCATCGTGGCCGAGGGCACCGTGCGCACCTACCGCTGCGAGCAGCAGGAAGGGCTGGACGTGGGCATCGTCGAGCTCGACGACCCGGCGCGCACCACGCTGCGCTTCATCAACGAGTACATGCTGCTGGCGCAGCAAGGAAAACGCATCGCGCGCTTCCCCGACCTGGTGATGACCTTCTCGGACGACGGCAAGCCGGTGGTGTCGGCCCATGTGCGCCAGGGCGCGCGGCTGCGCGTGCTGGTGGCGCCGCGCGCGCGGCTGCTGCTGTCGCGCACCATGTTCATGCCCGAGCTGTACCGGCCGCTGGAAAAGTCGCTCGGCGAGGCCTTCGCGCCCGCCGAGGAAGCACTGGCCTGACGGGCGCCGCGCCCCAAGGCGCAACCGCACGGGCACGGCCACGGGCACGGCCACGGCAATGTGCCGGCGTGGAAGGTGGCCGCCCGGTCACCGTTCCACGCCCGAGCAAGCCGCGCCGGCTTACTTGTCGACCGTGACCTTCGCCACGGCCAGCGCCGTCATGTTGATGATGCGCCGCACCGTCGACGACGGCGTCAGCACGTGCGCGGAGCTCGCGGCGCCCAGCAGCACCGGGCCGACCGTGATGCCGTTGGCGCCGGTCATCTTCAGCACGTTGTAGAGGATGTGCGCCGAATCCAGGTTCGGGCACACCAGCAGGTTGGCTTCGCCGCTGAGCGTGGTCTCGGGCAGGGCGGTGCGGCGGATTTCTTCCGACAGGGCCGCGTCGCCGTGCATCTCGCCGTCGCATTCGATGTCGGGTGCCATCTGCGCGAACAGGTCGCGCGCCAGGCGCATCTTGCGCGCCGAGCCGCGGCTGGAGGTGCCGTAGTTCGAGTGCGACAGGAAGGCCACCTTCGGCGGCAGGCCGAAGCGGCGCACTTCCTCGGCGGCCATGACGGCGATGCTGGCCAGCAGCTCGGCGCTCGGGTCTTCGTTCACGTTGGTGTCGGTGATGAAGACGGTGCGCTTGTCCAGCGTGAGCGCGTTCAGCGTGGCAAAGCCCGGCGCGCCGCGCTTCAGGCCGATCAGGTTGCGGATGTGCTCCAGGTGCACGTCGAAGCGCCCGACCAGGCCGCAGATCATGGCGTCGGCGTCGCCCAGTTGCAGCATCAGCGCGGCAATGGTGGTGTTCGAGCGGCGCACCATGGTCTTGGCGGCTTCCGGCGTCACGCCGCGGCGGCCCATGATCTTGTGGAAGCTCTCCCAGTAGGTGCGAAAGCGCGGATCGTCCTCGGGGTTGACGATCTCGAAGTCGGTGCCCGTGCGGATGTGCAGGCCGGCTTTCTGGATGCGCGCCTCGATCACGGCGGGGCGGCCCACCAGGATCGGGCGGGCCAGGCCTTCGTCGACCGCCCACTGGGCCGCGCGCAGCACGCGCTCGTCTTCGCCTTCCGCGTAGGCCACGCGCTTGGCGGTGGCGATCTTGGCGGCGCTGAACACCGGGCGCATGAACATGCCGGTCTGGTAGACGAAGCGTGTCAGGTGCTGGCGGTAGGCCTCCATGTCCTCGATGGGGCGCATTGCCACGCCGGAGGCCGCCGCGGCGGCGGCCACGGCCGGCGCGATGCGCAGGATCAGGCGCGAGTCGAAGGGCTTCGGAATGATGTAGTCGGCGCCGAAGGCCAGTTCCTGGCCGGCGTAGGCGGTGGCCACCTCTTCGCTGATGTCGGCCTTGGTCAGGTCGGCGATCTCGCGCACGCAGGCCAGCTTCATCTCTTCCGTGATCTTGGTGGCGCCGCAATCGAGCGCGCCGCGGAAGATGTACGGGAAGCACAGCACGTTGTTGACCTGGTTCGGGTAGTCCGAACGGCCCGTGGCGATGATGCAGTCGGGCCGCACGGCCTTGGCGAGCTCGGGGCGGATCTCGGGCTCGGGGTTGGCCAGCGCCAGGATGATGGGCTGCGTGCCCATGGTCTTGACCATTTCGGCCGACATCACGCCGGGGGCCGAGCAGCCCAGGAACACATCGGCGTCCTTCACCACGTCGGCCAGGGTGCGGGCGCCGGTGTCTTTCTGGGCGTAGCGGGCCTTGGACTCGTCGAAACCGCCTGCGCGGCCCATGTAGATCAGGCCCTTGGAGTCGCAGGCGTAGATGTTGGCGGGCTTGGCGCCCAGGCCGACCATCACGTCCAGGCAGGCGATGGCGGCGGCGCCGGCGCCCGACACGGCGATCTTCACGTCCTCGATCCTCTTGCCCACCAGCTCCAGGCCGTTGAGCAGCGCGGCGGCCGAGATGATGGCCGTGCCGTGCTGGTCGTCATGGAACACCGGGATGTTCATGCGCTCGCGCAGCTTCTTCTCGATGTAGAAGCACTCGGGCGCCTTGATGTCTTCCAGGTTGATGCCGCCCAGCGTGGGCTCCAGCGCCGCGATGATGTCGACCAGCTTGTCGGGGTCGTTCTCGGCCAGCTCGATGTCGAACACATCGATGCCGGCGAATTTCTTGAACAGGCAGCCCTTGCCTTCCATCACCGGCTTGGCGGCCAACGGGCCGATGTTGCCCAGGCCCAGCACGGCCGTGCCGTTGGTGATGACACCCACCAGGTTGCCGCGCGCCGTGTATTCGTTGGCCAGCGACGGGTCGGCCTCGATGTCCAGGCAGGGATAGGCCACGCCCGGCGAATAGGCCAGCGACAGGTCGCGCTGGTTCAGCAGGGGCTTGGTCGGGGTGACCGAGATCTTGCCCTTGACGGGCGAGCGGTGGTATTCGCGCGCTGCCTCGCGAAGTGCTTCTTCTGCGGGGGAAAGGGGTGCAGCCATGAAAGTCTCCTTTTTTCCAGACGGGCAACGAGGCTACCGCAAAAGCGCGGGTTGTTCTCGCAGGGGAAATGCCGAAAACGCCTGACCTCATCACTTTGGTGGGGCAGGGCGCCGGTTCGCTAAACTCCGCGGCTGTTAACCATAGTCAAACAAGGTTAACAAAGCCACACGTCAACCACATCACAGAACGACAGCGGAGGGGCAGCGCATGAGCGGCATGAGTCACGGACCTTTCACCACCACCGACCCCGACGTCGTGGTCATCGGCGGAGGCCCTTCGGGCTCCACGGTGGCCGCGCTGCTGGCGGACAAGGGGCACGACGTGGTGCTGATCGAGAAGGCGCAGCATCCGCGCTTTCACATCGGCGAGTCGCTGCTGCCGATGAACATGCCGCTGTTCGACCGCCTGGGCGTGCGCAGCGAGGTCGAGGCCATCGGCATCAAGAAGCACGGCGCGGAGTTCGTCTCGCCCTGGCACGACCACACCAGCCACTTCGACTTCGGCGAGGCCATGGACAAGAGCTTTCCGTACGCGGTGCACGTGCGCCGCTCGGAGTTCGACGAGCTGCTGTTCCGCCACGCCGGCAAGCGCGGCGCGCGCACCTTCGAGGGGCAGCGCGTCACGGGCGTGGACATGGACGCCGACAAGAGCGCCGACAAGCGCCCGCTGCTCAAGGTGAAGGCCGACGACGGCACCGAGACCACCTGGCGCCCGCGCTTCGTGATCGACGCCAGCGGGCGCGACACGCTGCTGTCGAACCAGTTCGACGCCAAGCGCCGCAACCGCAAGCACGCCAGCGCGGCGCTGTTCGGCCATTTCGAGAATGCCGAGCGCCGTCCGGGCCGCTTCGAGGGCAACATTTCGCTGTTCTGGTTCGACCATGGCTGGTTCTGGTACATCCCGCTGAAAGACGGCACCGTGAGCGTCGGCGCGGTGGCCTCGCCGGCCTACTTCAAGAACCGCAAGGGCTCGCTCGAAGAGTTCCTGATGGAGACCATCGCGCTGGCGCCCAAGCTGGCCGCGCGCCTGAAGAACGCCACGCTGATGGAAGGCGCCACCTCCACCGGCAACTACGCCTACGACTCCGCGTTCTGCCGCGGCGACCGTTTCATGATGGTCGGCGACGCCTACGCCTTCGTCGACCCGATGTTCTCCTCGGGCGTGTACCTGGCGATGAACAGCGGCTTCGAGGCCGCCACCGCGGCCGACCACTGGCTCAAGGGCGACATGAAGGAGGCCGAGAAGGCCTTCCGCCACTACGAGAAGGTGATGAAGCACGGGCCGAAGATGTTCTCGTGGTTCATCTACCGCATCACCTCGCCGGCCATTCGCCGCCTGTTCATGGCGCCGCGCAACGTCTGGCGCATGCAGGAGGCGCTGCTGTCCATCCTGGCCGGCGACCTGTTCCGCGACACGCCCATCGCGCCGCGCTTCTGGGGCTTCAAGGTGACGTACTACGTCTCCTGCCTGGGCATCCTGCCGCAGGCCGTGAAGACCTGGGCATGGCGCCGCCGCAACCTCAAGGAATCCCTCGAGGCGGCGGCGAAGACCTGAACGGCCTGGGGGTCAGTCCGGGCTGACCGTGTGCTGGGCCAGCGCTTCGAGCGCCTTGACCAGCGCCGAGTGGTCCAGCTGGCCGTAGCCCAGCGCCGCGCAGGCGTTCATCAGCTGCGCCGCGTTGGCCGTCTGCGGCAGCGCCACGCCCAGCGTGCGCGCGCTCTGCATCGCCAGGTTCAGGTCCTTCTGGTGCAGCGAGATGCGAAAGCCCGGCGCGAAGGTGCGCTTGATCATGCGTTCGCCGTGCACCTCGAGGATGCGCGAGCTCGCGAAGCCGCCCATCAGCGCCTGGCGCACCTTGGCCGGGTCGGCGCCGGCCTTGGAGGCGAACACCAGCGCCTCGCTCACCGCCGCGATGTTCAGCGCCACGATGATCTGGTTGGCCACCTTGCAGACCTGGCCGTCGCCCGCGCCGCCCACCAGCGTCACGTTCTTGCCCATCCTGTCGAGCAGCGGCTTCACGCGCTCGAAGGTGCCTTCGTCGCCGCCGCACATGATCGTGAGGCTCGCGGCCTTGGCGCCCACCTCGCCGCCGGAGACCGGCGCGTCGATGTAGCCGGCGCCCAGCGCGGTGATGCGGCGCGCGAAGTCCTTCGTGGCAATCGGGTCGATCGAGCTGCAGTCGACCACCACCTTGCCGCTGGAGCCCTTCAGGCCGGCGGCCACGCCTTCGGAGCCGGGCGCGCCGAACAGCACTTTCTCGACGTCGGGCGTGTCGGGCACCATGATGAAGACGATGTCGGCCTGCCGTGTCACCTCGGCCGCCGAGGCGCAGATGGTGGCCTTCGACACGAAGGGCTCGGGCGTGTTGCCGTGCGTGTTCACGAACAGCTGGTGGCCCGCGTCGAGCAGGTGGCCCGCCATGGGCGCGCCCATGATGCCGAGGCCGATGAATCCGATTTTTTGCT
This sequence comes from Variovorax sp. OK212, assembly GCF_900112425.1. GTDB lineage: Bacteria > Pseudomonadota > Gammaproteobacteria > Burkholderiales > Burkholderiaceae_C > Variovorax. The sequence continues at coordinate 119,314 of NZ_FOLP01000008.1, forward strand.
GGGTTGCCATGTCTCTGTGTCCTTGTTCAACGTTCATTGCTTTTGCGTGAGGGCTTCGCGCCAGCCGAGGCCTTCCACCGTGGTGGCGCGGGGCTTGTATTCGCAGCCGATCCAGCCGTCGTAGCCCAGCGCATCGATGTGCTGGAACAGCCAGGGGTAATTGATCTCGCCCGTGCCCGGCTCGCCGCGGCCCGGGTTGTCGGCCAGCTGGATGTGGCCGATGCGCGGCAGGTGCTTGCCGAGCGTGTTGCCCAGCTCGCCTTCCATGCGTTGCGCGTGGTAGATGTCGTACTGCACGCGCAGGTTGGGCGAGCCCACCTCGTCGATCAGTGCCAGCGCCTGGTCGGTGCGCGTGAGAAAGAAGCCCGGAATGTCGAAGGTGTTGATGGGCTCGATCAGCAGGCGCAGGCCCGCCGCCTCGAGCTCGCGCGCGGCCAGGCGCAGGTTGCCCGTCACGGTGCGCTTCACCGCCTGCGCATCGGCGCCTTCGGGCACCTTGCCGATCAGGCAGTTGACCTGCGGACAGCCCAGCGCCGTGGCGTAGTCGATCGCCATGCCGATGCCTTCGGCGAACTCGCCCGTGCGCTCGGGGTGGCAGGCGATGCCGCGCTCGCCCTTGTCCCAGTCGCCGGCGGGCAGGTTGTGCAGCACCTGCTGCAGGCCGTTGGCGCGCAGGGCGGCGGCCAGCTCCTTCTTCTCGAAGGCGTAGGGGAACAGGTACTCCACGCCCTTGAAGCCCGCCTTGGCGGCGGCTTCGAAGCGTTGCATGAAGGGCAGCTCGGTGAAGAGCATCGTGAGGTTGGCTGCGAACTTGGGCATGTGTTTCCTTCGGGGTCTCAGTCGAGCATCGCCACGGCCAGCGCGGTGGGCGCGTCGGCGGCGCTCTCGGCCAGCGGCTCGAATTCGTTGATGGCGTCGATCTCGGTGCCCATCGCGATGTTGGTCACGCGCTCCAGCATCACCTCGATCACCACCGGCACCTGGAACTCGGCCATCAGCGCTTCGGCACGCGCAATGGCGGGTGCCATCTCTTCCTGCTTGCGCACGCGGATCGCCTTGCAGCCCAGGCCCTCGACCACCTTCATGTGGTCCACGCCGTAGCTGCTCTCGATGCCCGCGTCGGGCGCCGCGTTGATGTTGTCGAACGCGAGCTGCACGCAGTAGTCCATCTCGAAGCCGCGCTGCGCCTGGCGGATCAGCCCGAGGTAGGAGTTGTTGACCACGATGTGCAGGTACGGCAGCTTGAACTGTGCGCCCACGGCCAGCTCTTCGATCATGAACTGGAAGTCGTAGTCGCCCGAGAGCGCGACGATCTTGCGCGTGGGGTCGGCCGCGCGCACGCCCAGCGCGGCGGGAATGGTCCAGCCCAGCGGGCCGGCCTGGCCGCAGTTGATCCAGTGGCGCGGGTTGTACACGTGCAGGAACTGCGCCGCCGCGATCTGCGACAGGCCGATGGTGCTCACGTAGCAGGTGTCGCGGTCCAGGTGGTTGTTCATGCACTGGTACACGCGCTGCGGCTTCATCGGCACGTCGGCGAAGTTGGTCTTGCGCAGCATGGTCTTCTTGCGGTCGCGGCATTCGCCGGCCCACTGCGCGCGGCTGGGCAGCTTGCCCGCGGCCTTCATCTCCTCGGCCACTTCGACGAACAGCTGCAGCGCGGCCTTGGCGTCCGACACGATGCCGAAGTCGGGCGTGAACACGCGGCCGATCTGCGTGGGCTCGATGTCCACGTGCACGAAGGTGCGGCCCTTGGTGTAGACCTCGACCGAACCCGTGTGGCGGTTGGCCCAGCGGTTGCCGATGCCCAGCACGAAGTCGCTCGCCAGCATGGTCGCGTTGCCGTAGCGGTGACTGGTCTGCAGGCCGCACATGCCGGCCATGAGCGGGTGGTCGTCGGCAATGGCGCCCCAGGCCATCAGCGTGGGAATCACCGGCACGCCGGTGGCTTCGGCAAAGCGCACCAGCAGGTCGGCCGCATCGGCGTTGATGACGCCGCCGCCGGCCACGATCAGCGGCCGCTCGGCCGCGTTGAGCATGGCGATGGCCTTCTCGGCCTGGGCGCGCGTGGCGGCCGGCTTGTAGGGCACGAGCGGCTCGTAGCTGTCGATGTCGAACTCGATCTGCGCCATCTGCACGTCGAAGGGCAGGTCGACCAGCACCGGGCCGGGGCGGCCCGAGCGCATCAGGTGAAAGGCCTGCTGGAACACCTGCGGCACCTGGCCGGGCTCGCGCACCGTGACCGACCACTTGGTGACGGGCTTGGAGATCGACTCGATGTCCACCGCCTGGAAGTCTTCCTTGTACAGCCGCGCGCGCGGCGCCTGGCCGGTGATGCACAGGATGGGAATGGAGTCGGCCCAGGCCGAGTACAGGCCCGTGATCATGTCGGTGCCCGCCGGGCCCGAGGTGCCGATGCACACGCCGATGTTGCCGGCCACGGCACGGGTGTAGCCCTCGGCCATGTGCGAGGCGCCCTCGACGTGGCGCGCCAGGATGTGCGCGATGCTGCCGCGCTGGCGCAGCGCGGAATACAGCGGGTTGATCGCCGCGCCCGGCACGCCGAAGGCCTGCGTCACGCCTTCTTTTTCCATCACCAGCACCGCGGCCTGGATCGCTGTCATCTTTGCCATTGAATGTCTCCTTGAGGTGGTCCCACTGTAGGAAGCGGGGCGCGTTCGAAGAAGACGGCTGCGGACCATAAAACCTATTCCATGGCGGAATAAGTGACTACGATGCGGGCCATGGACAGACTGTTGGCAATGGAAATGTTCGTGCGCGTGGTCGAGACCGGAAGCTTCTCGAAGGCGGCGCGCGAGTTCAACACCACGCAACCCACCGTGACCAAGCAGGTCGCGGCCACCGAGGCGCGGCTGAAGGTGCGCCTGCTCAACCGCAACACGCGCGGCGTGAGCCTCACCGAGCCCGGCGCGCTGTACTACGAGAAGTGCAAGACCATCGTGCGCGAGGCCGAGGAGGCCGAGAGCATCGTGCAGCTGCGCCAGAACCAGGCGCAGGGCCTGTTGCGCGTGGGCACGTCGGTGGCGTTCGGGCGGCGCGTGGTGGTGCCGCTGACGCTCGAGTACATGCGCCGGCACCCGCAGGTGCAGCTCGACCTGAGCTTCGAGGACCGCTACGTCGACCTCATCGCGCAGGGCGTGGACGTGGCCATCCGCATGGGCAAGCTGGCCGATTCGTCACTGGGCGCGCGCTACCTCGGCGCCAACCCGTGGGTCATGGTGGCCTCGCCCGCGTACCTGAAGAAGCACGGCACGCCCCGTCGCGCGCAGGACCTGAGCGCGCACGTGGCGCTCATCTACAGCAGCGTGGTGGGCGACGAGTTCTGGCGCATGCACACGCCCAAGGGCGACGCGGTGACGGTGCCGGTGTCGGGGCGCTTCCGCTCGAACAACCTGTCGGCCGTGCTGGCCGCGGCGCGCGACGGGCTGGGCATTGCGCTGATGCCGCGCTACGTGGCCAGCGACTCGCTGGCCGCGGGCAAGGTGCGCGAAGTGCTCGGCGACCATGCGCTGCCCGAGCAGGAGATCCACGCCGTGTTCCCGTCGCCCAAGCTGGTGCCGGGCAAGGTGTCGGGCTTCGTCGCGTTCCTGCAGGGGCGTTTCGACGAGGGGTGGTGGGCCGCCTGAGGCGTGCGATGGGCCCTGGCGTCCCGCCAGAAGCGCGCGATCAGCCCTGGCGCCCCGCGTGGCGCAAGGTCTGCAGCAGCATGTGGTGCAGGCTGTCGACCGCCTTGGAGCCGCGCGAGGCGCTGCTGCGGTACAGCGCGACCTGCATCGGCTCGAGCGGGCCGAGGTCGTGCGCCGCGCCCAGCACCTGCAGGTGCGCGGGCGCGCTGCACTGCGTGAGCGCCGCCACGGCCAGCCCGCTTTCCACCGCCGCGATCTGCCCGGCCAGGCTGGAGCTGTTGTAGACCACCTTGTAGGGGCGGCCCTGCAATGCCAATGATTGGATGGCGCTGCGCCGACCCAGGCTGGCTTCCTCGTAGACGGCGATGGGCAGCGGGTTGCGGCTCCACACGTCGAACTGCGCAGAGCCGACCCATACCATCGGCTCGTGGAACAGCAGCGTGCCGCGCCGCACATGGTCGCGCGAGACCAGCGCCAGGTCGAGTTCGCCGCGCGCCACGCGCGGAATCAGCGAGGTCGACTGCTCGCAGTCGAGCTGGATCTCGACGCCGCCATGGCGCGGCGCGAAGCGCTTGAGCACGGGCGTGAGGTACTTGCTCGCGTAGTCGTCGGGCACGCCGAGCCGCACCAGGCCCGAGACGCTGTCGCCCTGCAGCGCGGCCTGCGCCTCGGCATGCAGGTCGAGCACGCGGCGCGCGTAGCCCAGCAGCGTCTGGCCTTCGTGCGTGAGCTCCAGCTGCCGCGCGCCGCGCACCAGCAGCCGGCAACCCGCGGCCGACTCCAGCTTCTTGAGCTGCATGCTCATCGCCGACTGGGAGCGGTGCACCTCGGTGGCCGCGCCGGAGAGCGTGCCGGCATCGACCGCCGCAACGAAGCTCTTGAGCCAGTCGATCTGCAGGTCTCTCATGTATTCGAAAAGCGGATGGTTATGTTCAAAATTATGCGCTTTTCGGTTTGTACGGCGGGCGGCACAGTCGGGCCGATGAACTCGACGACTTCCCTGCGCGCCGTGACGGCGGCTCCCGCGACCCGTGCGACTCCTGCAGCCCCTGCCGGCGCCTTGCCGCTCTCGCGCCAGCCGGCCGCGCCCGGCCCGCTCGACGGCCGCGCCATCGGCGTCATGACGCTGCTGTGCCTCGCCTGGAGCCTGCAGCAGATCTCGCTGAAGGCCATTGCCGGGCAGGCCAGCCCGATGCTGATGGTGGCGCTGCGCTCGGGCATCGCGCTGGTGCTGTTGGCGGCACTGATGTGGCACCGCGGCGAGCGTCCGCACGCCGCGCGCTGGAAGCCCGGCGCGGCCGTCGGTGCGCTGTTCGCGCTGGAGTACCTGCTGGTGGCCGAGGCGCTGCGCCTCACGGGCGCGTCGCACGTGGTCGTGTTTCTCTACACCGCACCCATCTTCGCCGCGCTGGGGCTGCATGTGCGGCTGCCGGCCGAGCGCATGGGCGCGCGGCAGATCGGCGGCATCGCGCTGGCGTTCACGGGAATCGCGGTGGCTTTTCTGGGAAGCGATGCGGGTTCCGCCGACGCGAGCGGCCGCGCGCTGCTGGGCGACGGACTGGCGCTGCTGGCCGGCGTGGCCTGGGGCGCGACGACGGTGACGATCCGCTGCTCCAGCCTTGCCGCGGCGCCCGCCACCGAGACGCTGCTCTACCAGCTGCTGGGCGCCTTCGGCCTGCTGCTGCCGGCCGCGGCACTCATGGGGCAATGGCACTTCGAGCCCTCGGCCGCCGTCTGGGCGCACCTGGGGTTCCAGAGCCTGGTGGTGTCGTTCGCGAGCTTCCTGACGTGGTTCTGGCTGCTGCGCCGCTACCTGGCGTCGCGGCTGGGCGTGTTCTCGTTTCTCACGCCGCTCTTCGGGGTGGTGCTGGGCGTCGGCCTGCTGGGCGAGCCCATCGAGCTGCCGTTCGTCGCGGGCAGCGTGCTGGTGCTCGCGGGCATCGGGCTGGTGGCGCTGCGCCGCCGCTGAAAGCGCGGGGCGCGGCAGCCCCGGCGCTTCAGCCCTGCTTCTTCTTCTCTTCGCGCGCGGCCTGCACGGACGGGTCGGCCGCTTCGGGGGTTTTCGGCGGATCGATGGCCTCGTGCCCGTTGCCCACGTGGCCCGAATCGGCGAACAGGCTCCACGCCGCCATGAACAGCGCCGCGATCACCGGCCCGATCACGAAGCCGTTGATGCCGAAGATCGCCATGCCGCCGATGGTGGACATCAGCACCACGTAGTCGGGCATCTGCGTGTCCTTGCCCACCAGCACCGGGCGCAGGATGTTGTCGACCAGGCCGATCACGAACACGCCCACGAAGATCAGCACGCCGCCCTGCCACAGGTGCCCCGTGGCCAGGAAGTAGATGGCCACCGGCCCCCAGATCAGCGCCGCGCCCACGGCCGGCAGCAGCGACAGGAAGGCCATGAGCACCGCCCACAGCAGCGCGCCCTGCACGCCCAGGAACCAGAACGCCAGCCCGCCCAGCGTGCCCTGCGCGATGGCCACGGCCACGTTGCCCTTCACGGTGGCGCGGATCACGGTGGTGAACTTGTTCAGCAGGTAGTGCGTGTGCGGCTTGGCCAGCGGCAGCGCGTCGCGCACTTTCTTGGAAAGGTCCGCGCCGTCGCGCACCAGGAAGTACAGCAGGTACAGCATCACGAAGAAGCTGACGATGAAGTCGAAGGTGTTCTGGCCGATGGCCAGCGCCTGGCTCGCGATGATCTGGCTGGCCTGCCCGGCGGCCGCCGAGATGCGCGCCTGCCAGGCCGCCATGTCGCCCAGGTTGAAGCGCTCCACCAGGTTCAGCAGCCATTGCGGCGCTGCGTCCAGGATCTGCTGGAAGTAGGCCGCGAAGTTGATCTGGCCCGAGCGGATGTTCTGCGTGACCAGCGCCACCTCCTGCACCAGCGACACGCCGACCATGGCCAGCGGCAGGATCACGATGAACAGGCAGATGGCCAGCGTGGAAAGCGCGGCCGCGTTGGGCTTGCCGCGCATCTTGCGCAGCAGCCATTTGTACAGCGGCGTGAACAGGATCGCCAGCGCCACGCCCCAGAGCACCGCGCCGAAGAACGGCATCAGCACCCAGAGGAAGGCGCCGGTCACGACGGCGAGAAGGGCGAGGAACACGCCGCGCTGGAGTTGGGGGGAGTTCATAAGTGTCTCGGACTGTAGCCGAGCCGGAACCCGCGCCTGTGTCAGCCGGTGCGCCCTTGTGCGGCGCGGCAGGTTCCCGCAGGGAATTCGCCCGATACGCGCACCGCAGTTACGTAGTGCGCTATGAAATAGATAGCGAAGTCCGGAATTATTTCACAGCTTCAGCGCTTGGCTCGCGGCAGCGCCACCGGTGCCAGCGTGGCACGCAGCCGGCTCGGCGCGTCGGGCTCGGCGGCGGCATCGACCTCGAGCGCGCGCTCCACATTGCCGATGTGCGCCAGCATCAGCTGGCGCGCCTGCTCGGTGTCGCCCGCTTCGAGCGCCGCGACGATCGCGCCGTGCTCCGCGCACGACTGCCCGGCCTCGTGCTTCGACTGGTACAGCGTGGCCGCCAGCGTGGTGCGCGCCGTGAGGTCGCGCAGCACGTCGACCAGCAGCTGGTGGCCCATCTGCTCGGCCAGGCACACATGGAAGTCGGCCAGCAGGAAGGCGCGCGTGGCCGCGTCGGCGCCTTCGATGGCGCGCTGCTCGTCGGCGATGTGGTCGCGCAGCTTGCGGATCACCTTGGCCAGCGGGCGGCCCTCGCTCGCGGCCAGGATGCCGGCCTCCACGATGCGCCGCGCCGAGAACGCGTCGCGCGCCTCCTCGGCCGACGGCTCCACCACATACCAGCCGCGGCGCGACTGCACCTCGACGAAGCCGCGTGCCTGCAGCTGCATGAGCGCCTCGCGCACCATGGTGCGGCTCACCGAGAAGTTCTCGGCCAGTGCCTGCTCGCCGAGCCGCTCGCCTGGCGCGAGCTTCTGCGCGAGGATGGCCTCGACGACGCGTTCTGCAATGGCGGTGGGGCTGACGTCGGCGGGCATGGAGTTCAACGGGCGCTGGTGGCTGCGGTGGCGGTGCCGGTGTTTACCACGGGCGCGCCGCTGGCTTCGGCTTCGGCCAGCGGTTCGTCGTCGGGCGAATAGCGCCCGTCGAGCACCGCATGCGCGCGCTCGCGGTCGATGTCGCCTTCCCACGCCGCAATGGCCACCGTCGCCACGCAGTTGCCGATCAGGTTGCCCAGCGCGCGGGCGATGCCCATGAACCAGTCCACCGACAGCACCAGCACCAGGCCGATGGCGGGAATCGCCGGAATCGCATGCAGCGTGGCGGCCAGCACCACGATGGCCGAGCCCGGCACGCCGTGCGCGCCCTTGGACGTGACCAGCGCGATCGCCAGGATCGTCAGCAGGTCGGCCATCGAGATGGGCGTGTTGGTGGCCTGCGCGATGAACACGGCCGCCAGCGTGATGTAGATCGAGAACGCGTCCAGGTTGAACGAGTAGCCCGTGGGAATCACCAGGCCCACCGTCGAGTCGCGGATGCCCATGCGGCGCAGCTTGGCCATGATCTGCGGCAGCACGCTGTCCGACGAGGTGGTGGCGAACACGATGGTGAGCTCCTCGCGCAGGTAGCGCAGCAGCTTGATCAGGCTGAAGCCCGACAGGCGCATCACCAGCCCGAGCACCACGAACACGAAGATCGCCACCGCGCCGTAGAAGAGTGCCACCAGCATGCCCAGCTGCTTGAGCGAGCCGATGCCGTACTGCCCCACCGTGAAGGCGATGGCACCCAGCACGCCCAGCGGCGCCAGCTTGATGATGATCCCCATGATCTTGAACAGCACCAGCGAGAGCGCGTCGACCACCACCGCCACCGGCTTGCCGCGATCGCCCAGCAGCGTGAGCGCGCAGCCGAACAGCACCGCGAACAGCAGCACCTGCAGCACGTCGCCGGTGGCGAAGGCGTTCACCACCGTGGTGGGAATGAGCTTCATGAGGAAGTCGACCGTGCCGCCGCTGGTGAGCTTGTCGGCGTTCGACGCGTAGGCGCTCATGGCGGCCGGGTCGAGCTTGGAGGGGTCCACGTTCATGCCCGCGCCGGGCTGGAACACGAAGGCCAGCGCCAGGCCCATGGCCAGTGCGACGGTGGTCAGCACCTCGAAGTAGATGAGCGACTTCACGCCCACGCGGCCCACGCGCTTGAGGTCGCCCGCGCCGGCGATGCCGTGCACCACCACGCAGAACACCAGCACCGGAATGATCATCTTGATCAGCTTGATGAACCCGTCACCGAGCGGCTTGAGCTTGACGGCGTACTCGGGAGCGAAGAGCCCCGCGAGCACGCCGAGCACCAGCGCGATGACCACCTGACCGAAAAGCGATTTGGCGAAGCGAGGCATGGAAGCTCCTGTCTGTCTTGTCGAGGGTTTGCATGCAAGGCCTGCCGTGTCTTGCATACAAGAAATGTAGGCAAGACGGGTTGACGGGGGTCAGAGGGTATTCCCGGGCCGGGTTGCTGCCTACGGGGAATTAAGTCGTGGACTGGTGTTGATTGCCGCCGAAAATTGACCCCCCTAGGGTCAGAGACCGGCGGAATTCAACAAGCAGGGCCCGCGCCGCCATCCAAGCGAGCAACATTGAATGCATCGAGATTAATCGGGCGGTCGTCCGTCGTGGCGAATTTGTCATTCCCATCCATAACAGAGCGATCTACGGAGCCTTCGAGAATCGCAAAGGCCGGTGCCTTAGTCTCCTTGGCGATTTCCGCACAGCGGTAGAGCGCGTAGGCGTGGATGGCCCGCTCGCTTGTACGGCGATTGCCTATGAACGAGACCCGGAAAAGCGTTTCGTCCAGTTTGGCACTGCTGTAGCCGAGGCCGCCGGGCCGATCCGCGCCGACAGGTTGCTATGGCGTGGGAGGCATCGCGCAGCCGGACAGCAAGGCGGCGGTGGCTGCAAAGGTTATCCAGAGGGCTGAGGTCTTCATGAAATTTCTTGTCGAGCGGAATGACGAAACGCATGCCGAAGCACAGATTTATTGGGCTCAGAACCATCAAGCGGCATCAGTCCGCGATGCTTCGATAAGTGACGCCAACGAAATCTCCTCATCAAAATGCGGCCAGTCCTGGCGCACCCGCTCCAGTGTTCCGAGCATCAATGCATCTGGCACATAGACGGGCGGCGTTTCCGGAAAACGATCAAAAGGAGCTTCCATCAGCGGATGATCAAGCACGGGGTTGGAGAGTCCAATCAGCTCTCGCAACCGAAGCACCAAGAGAATCTCCAAAGGTGTTCTCGCGAACTGGCCGCAGTCGGACAAAGACTCTTCTCCTTTCGCTTCTTGCGTATGGTGATCACATGCCGCTAACAACCACGGCTTAAGTGCCTCGGGATCGGATTCCCGCCACATGGCAAGAAGCTCTTCGTACAAAGGCTGCGCACAAGCAAATGCAGGCCAGTCATGCTTTGCATCGCCGCGCCAATCGGCAAACAGGCGCAGCATGAAAGCGTGGCAGCGATGGTGCTGCTCCTCATAGGAAAGTTGGAGTTGAAAGGTTTGATTCAAGCCCGCATGGGTCATGTAGCCCATGTACACCCCCTCATCGATTTGCCCAAGCATGAAATACCACGCCATACATTCCGTCGTGGACTCCCAACTGAGCATTCGCAGGGGTTGATGTGGATTTTCAAATATTCTTTGAAATTGACGATGCCAAAAATAATTCAACTGATGCCCGAATTTCAAATACCCCAAGGCGTCGATGGTCGCTTGCTCCCAAGATTTAACGCTCAACGCAAGCGCCTCAGCCTTACCAAGCAATCGAGCTCCAACTGGGTAATAGGAAGAATTTGGAGGTAAATTGTGGATATTTTTTACATCTGCTCTTGCATTGTATTTTTTCGCTTGCTCCATGTCCCAAGGGGTTGTTTTTTCCACCCATTGAATTATTTGCTTGCGTGTAGTCCAATGCGGATCAATGTTGATTTTCGCTGGAGTTTTAGGGTTGTTCATTTCTCTTTACCGCCAAGGATCTATTTTAATCTGAGAAATCCCGCTCACCCCAGGCGCGGGAAGTCCCATTTGAACCTGAACTCCCACGATTTGATAATTAAATGCCAGCGCATCTTGAATAGATTGAGCAAGTGCTAGATTCCCAAGCGGCTGAGCCTGCCAAGTAGAGCCAGGCAACTGTCCTCGAGGGGGATTTAATGAGTTATCAACCCAGCCCCGTAAAAGAGCTGCTGGATTCCCTTGTGCTATGGCAGCATTGTCAATCCCATTCTGCGAGGACTTGACTTCCGCCACATAGATGATTCTGGCGTTGTCATCAATGGCAACGCCATCCGCACCTTGATTGCTATTGTTTTGCAAAGGCGCAAAGTTCAGCCCCGTGCGTGTATTCAACGTCTGAAGAGCCACCCTCTCACCAAGCGTGCCATTCTGAAGCCCCGGAGTGTGCGACACCGCACGCCCAATCAGTGTTTGCCCAAACAGGCTCGAAACCGGCTGCGGGGTGTTCTCGGGATTGGGCAGCGCAAGAGGGCTGGGCAGCGTGCTTGCCACATTCGTTGGCAACGCGAGAACTTGTCCGGCCGGCGACATCATCATGATCTCGCCCGTGCCTACGTTCAGCACGCCACGGTACCCTGCCGGCAAATTGCCAACATCCATCGGCACATAGCGGGATGGCAGGGCAACCGCAGTACTGGGTCTGATCAGCGTCAGTTCGCCTGTGACGGGATCGATTTCGCCAACGATAGGGCCCTTGCCGCCCGAGCCTCGAGTGAATCCGGGCGGAAGGCCATCGGCGACCACGGGTTTGGTCGGCGCCTTGATGATCACAGCGTTCGGCACCCTCATCCGCCGAAGCGAATGCCGCCTCTTCGATCGGCCGCCGCGGATTCCAGATATTGTTGCGGAAGATGCCACCCAGGCCCGCGACCTTGTACCCGGCGATCTCGACGATCCGTCCGTGCAGGTTGCGGTCCGCGAGCTCCGATCCCCACAGGTTGTCGTAGTCGGCGTGCGAGTCGGTGTCGTGGTTCCCATGGATGAACCAGACCTCGGTGATCCCCATGATCGGTTGCAGCTCGAGGTGCAGCGGCTGGCGCGCCTGGATATCGCCCCGCAGCACGATCGCCTCAGGCCGGAAACGTTCGACCGCGGCGATCACGAGGGCGAAACTGCAACGCGCCGGACAAGAGCGCTCCGCGCTGTCGCCGTGCCGGCGTCTCATGCGTGTCGGCAATTCACCGGCCCGATGAATCCAATTTGCAATCAGCATCACCGAACGCGATCAATTGCATTCGATTTGCCAATTCAGGGTTTTCAGGCATTGATCCTGCATGGGCGAACCCTGAAACTCGCCTGCGCTTATTGAAAGCCCTGCTTTGGGGCCGAATTGGAATTCGGATTTCAAGCCATTGCCGATTGCCGGATGTTCGCCCGCATCCATTCCCAAGATGGTGCACCGAAGGCGCAAGTCCCGCCCGGCGGGGCGAGGGGGAGCGTCATCGGGGCGAGCGAAGCCCGGGACTGAAAGACAGCATCAAGTTTGCTTATGCTGTTGGCTTCCAAAGTGCGACCCATAAGATCGTGGAATTTAACCCTGACCTTAAGGTGTTGCACTTCCATGCCAATGACTCGACGCGCTCTGGTTCGCACCGCTGCAGCTCTCATTCCTGCAATTGGCGGATTTCCTCAAATTGGCCGTGCGGCAAATCGCGCATTCACGTACGGCGGGTCTGCCTGGCTCGGGCATTACTCCGCGTATATCGCCATCAAGACCGGAATATTCGCTAAGAAGGGCCTCGAGATCAAGTGGCAGAGCTTTCCGACCTCGTCCGACCGCATGGGCGCGGTGATGGCGGGTAGCATCGACCTGGCAGGCACCGGCGTGGTGTCCTCGCTGGCGCTCATGGCCGCCGGCGCCACGCAGTTCAAGGTGATTGCCACGCCCAACAACTTCGGCCGGGCCGAAGGCGTGCTCGTGCGCCCGAACGTCGCGGGCATCGCGCAGCTGAAGGGCATGAAGATCGGCGTGACCTTCGCTTCCAGCGCGCACGTGCTGATCCTCGACCTGCTCAAGCAGGCGGGCATGAATGCCGACAGCGATGTCTCGCTGATCAACCTTCCCGCGCCCAACCTGCTGTCCGCCTACCAGGGCAACCAGATCGATGCCGCCGTGGCCTGGACGCCGGCCTTCGACCGCATCAAGACGCTGCCCAACACGCGCGTGCTGGCCGACGACACCTCGTTCTCGCTCTACAAGGAATACAACATCACGCCGGGTCCCGACGTGCTGCTGGCCACCACCAAGCTGGCCAAGGAAGACCCGGCCGCGATCAAGACCTTCCTGCAAGGCATCTTCGAGGCCAACGCCATGCTGACCAACGCGCCCGAGGAAGCAGCCAAGGTGCTGCTCGAGGTCACCGGCCTCACGCTGGACGAACAGGTCAACACGATCAAACAGACCGGCTGGTACAGCGCCGAGCAGCAGCGCGGCCTGCTGGTCGCGCCGGGCGGCTTCGTCACCGGCATGCAGAAGCTCTCCGAGATGCTGGTGTCGCTCAAGCAGATCGACCGGGCGCCGGTGGTTCGCAACTGGCTCGACGCTTCCTACATCTGACATGGCCGAAGCTTCGAAACCCCGCAGAACACCGGCATCGCTGGCATGGCTGAGCGTGCTGTCGCTGCTGATCTTCCTGCTCGGATGGGAGCTGGTCTGCCGCGCCGGCGTGGTCGATCCCATCTTCCTGCCACCGCCGTCGCAGGTGCTTGCCAGGGCCTCCAACATGTGGGGGCAGGGCACGCTGGTGTGGCACGTGCTGGCGTCGACGCGGCGCGTGATGGTCGGCTTCCTGGCCGCCGTCGCGGTCGCGATCCCGCTGGGCATCTGGCTCGGCACCTCGCGCATCGCCCGCGCGATCTTCGACCCGGTGATCTCGTTCCTGCGCCCGCTGCCTTCCATGAGCTGGATCCCGCTGTCGCTGCTGTGGTTCGGGATCAATGAAACGCAGAAGTACAGCATCGTCTTCATGGGCTCGTTCGTGCCGGCGCTGCTGTACGTGATGGAGGCCACGCGCAGCATCGATCCGCTGCTGATTCGCGCCGCGCGCAACCTGGGCGCGCAGCGCTGGCAGGTCATGCGCGAGGTGCTGCTGCCGGGCTGCCTGCCGCAGATCATCTCGGGCATGAAGATCATCCTGGGCCTGTCGTGGACCTGCGTGATCTCGGCCGAACTGGTCGCGGCCAAGGAGGGCCTGGGCTTCATGATCATGAACGGCAAGGAGTTCTTCCAGACCGACACCGTGGTCCTGGGCATGGTGCTCATCAGCTTCACCGTGCTGGCGACCGACCTGCTCGTGCGCGCGCTGGAGCGCTGGCTTCTCGATTGGCAAAAATGACAAACAGCATGATCAGTATTCGCGACGTGTCGAAGAGCTTCGGCGACAACCACGTCCTGTCGAGCCTCGACCTCGAGGTGAAGAAGGGCGAGTTCCTTGTGCTGCTGGGCGCGTCGGGCTGCGGCAAGTCGACGCTGCTGAACCTCATGGCGGGCTTCGAGAAGCCGACGCACGGCACCGTGTCGGTCAACGGCAAGCGCATCGACGACGTCACTTCCGCCTGCGGCATGGTGTTCCAGCAGTACGCGCTCTTCCCGTGGCAGACGGTGCAGCAGAACGTGGAGTTCGGGCTCAAGATGAAGAAGGTGCCCAAGGACGAGCGCGCGGCCGTGGCGCGCCGCTTCATCGAGATGGTCGGCTTGAAGGGCAGCGAGAACAAGTACCCGCAGGCGCTCTCCGGCGGCATGAAGCAGCGCGTGTCCATTGCGCGCGTGCTGGCCAACGACCCCGACGTGATGCTGTTCGACGAACCCTTCGCCGCGCTGGACGCCATGACGCGCCAGGTGCTGCAGGACCAGCTGCTGTCGATCTACGAGCAGAGCGGCAAGACGATCGTCTTCATCACGCACTCCATCGACGAGGCCCTGATGCTGTCGACCCGCATGGTCATCATGGGCTCGCGCCCGGGGCGCGTGGTGCAGGACATCCGCAACGAGCTGCCGCATCCGCGCACGGCGGAGATCCAGCTGTCGGAAGACTTCATCGCACTGAAGCGTTCGATCTGGGAAACGGTGCAGGAGGAAGTCGGGCGCACCCTGGCGGTATCGCGCGGCTGAACTGCAGGCCTCAATGAAAAAGCACCGGGACTTTGCGTCCCGGTGCTTTTCTTCATGGGCGCGTGAAGGCGCGAGTCAGAGCGTGTTCGTGAGTTCGGGCACGGCCACGAACAGGTCGGCGACGAGGCCGTAGTCGGCCACGCTGAAGATCGGGGCTTCTTCGTCCTTGTTGATTGCGACGATGACCTTGGAGTCCTTCATGCCGGCCAGATGCTGGATCGCGCCGGAGATGCCCGCTGCGATGTAGAGCTGGGGGGCGACGATCTTGCCCGTCTGGCCCACTTGCCAGTCGTTGGGGGCGTAGCCCGCGTCGACGGCTGCGCGGCTGGCACCCAGGCCTGCGTTGAGCTTGTCGGCCAGCGGGGCCATGACCTCCTGGAACTTCTCGGCGCTGCCGAGTGCGCGGCCACCGGAGACGATGATCTTGGCGGCCGTCAGTTCAGGGCGTTCGCTCTTCGTGACTTCGCGGCCGACGAAGCTGCTCTTGCCGCTGTCCGCGACGCCTTCAGCCGTTTCGATCGCTGCGCTGCCACCGGTGGCTGCCGCGGCGTCGAAGCCGGTCGTGCGAACGGTGATGACCTTGGTGGCATCGCTGCTCTGCACGGTGGCGATGGCGTTGCCGGCGTAGATCGGGCGCTCGAAGGTGTCGGGGCTGTCGACCTTGGTGATGTCGCTGATCTGGGCCACGTCCAGCTTGGCGGCCACGCGGGGGGCCACGTTCTTGCCGTTGGCGGTCGAGGGGAACAGGATGTGGCTGTAGTTCGCTGCGATGGCGAGGACTTGAGCGGCGACGTTCTCGGCGAGGTTTTCAGCGAGGCTCGGGCTGTCGGCTGCGATGACCTTGGTCACGCCTGCGATCTGGGCAGCGGCCTTGGCGGCTTCTGCTGCGTTCGCGCCTGCGACCAGCACGTGGACCTCGCCACCGCACGCCAGTGCAGCAGTCACGGTGTTCAGGGTCGCCGGCTTGATGCTGGCATGGTCGTGTTCGGCAATAACAAGTGCGGTCATGTTCAGATCACCTTCGCTTCGTTCTTCAGTTTGTCCACCAGCGCTGCAACGTCAGGCACCTTGATGCCGGCACCGCGCTTGGGAGGCTCTGCGACCTTGAGGGTCTTCAGGCGGGGCTTGACGTCCACGCCCAGATCTTCGGGCTTGAAGACATCCAGCTGCTTCTTCTTGGCCTTCATGATGTTGGGCAGCGTCACGTAGCGTGGCTCGTTCAGGCGCAGGTCGGTCGTGATGACCGCGGGCAGCGTGAGGCTCAGCGTTTCCATGCCGCCGTCGACTTCGCGAGAGACGGTGACCTTGTCGCCAGCGACTTCGACCTTGGAGGCGAAGGTGGCCTGGGGCAGATCAGCAAGAGCAGCCAGCATCTGGCCGGTCTGGTTCGCGTCGTCATCGATGGCTTGCTTGCCCAGGATGATCAGCGAGGGCTGTTCCTTGTCGACCAACGCCTTGAGCAGCTTGGCAACCGCCAGGGGCTGCAGCTCTTCGGTCGTCTCGACCAGGATGCCGCGATCGGCACCGATGGCCATCGCCGTGCGCAGCGTTTCCTGGCACTTCGCATCGCCGCAGGAAACCGCGATCACTTCCGTGACCACGCCCTTTTCCTTCAGCCGCACAGCCTCTTCGACAGCGATCTCGTCGAAGGGGTTCATGCTCATCTTCACGTTGGCAATGTCCACCCCGGTGCCGTCGCTCTTCACGCGCACCTTCACGTTGTAGTCGACGACCCGCTTCACGGGCACAAGGATCTTCATATTCGCGTGAACTCCAGAATTGATTTGAAAGACGGCGGGCTGATGCCCGATTCGGCGCGCGCCTCGACGCGCCCTGTGCGCAGTGTTGCCAACCGGCAAGCGATCCGGCGAAGAATAAGTCTCGCCGATGCAATGCTTAAGAACCGATTCAGTCGCCGCTCTCGGAGGCGACGAGCGCGTCCGCGTCCAGCTGCAGCGCGTCGGTGATTTCCCTGGACAGCTGGCGCTTGACCGCAATGCGGATCAGGTCCCGCACCTCGGTGGGCAAGGCGCCCAGTTCGCCCTGCCGGTAGGCCAGGTAGAAGGTGCGGCTCACATCGACGTAAGGCCGGCCGCGCCGCACGAACGCGGACATGGGCAGCACGCGGATGTCCGGCAGGAACTGGCGCGACTGCCAGATGCACAAGGGCGTCGTCAGCGCGAACCCCATGCCGTTGGCGACCAGGCTGAGCAGCGGGTCGGTGGTGTCGAACTCGTAGGTGCGCTCGAGCATGTCGCCGCTGCGCTGCAGGTAGTCGTCGACCTGCTGGCCGATCACCGACCTGGCGCTGTAGCGAATGAACTTGAGTTGCCGCTCGAGTTCCGCGAGCGACCCGAGCGGGCCGGCATCGAATCCCGGCGGGAGCACCGCGTAGAACTTTTCCGAGAACAGCGGCGTGCGCGCAATGCCCGCGGAGCCATGCAGGCTGGTGGTGACTGCCAGGTCCAGTTGCCTGCTCTCGATGGACGCGTCGAGCGTGGGCGTGATGCCGGACCACAGCCGGATCTGGTGCGACGAACCCGACAGGCCCTTGATGAGCATTGGCCCGACCGTGGCCGCGAACGAGTCGACGCATCCGATGCGCACGGTCATGCGCTTGGCGCGGCTGACGCTGCGCACGCTCTCCACCAGCTGGTCGGCCTGCGTCAGCAGTTCCTTCGCGTGTTCGAACAGCCGCTGCCCCGCGGCCGTGGGCTGCGCGGGGCGCGTGGTGCGGTCCAGCAGGGCGGTGTCGAAGAAGGTCTCCAGCTGCTTGATGCGCTGGGACACGGCGGCCTGCGAAATCTTCAGGAGCTGTGCCGCGTCGGACACGCTGCCCGACTCGATCACCGCGATCCAGCTGACAAGCAGATCCCAGTCGGGCAGACCTTTCTTGCTGTTGGAATTCATAGGGGGTGCCGGCAAGGACGAAAGATCGAACGCTTGCATTCGGTCGTCGAAAGAAGCTGTCTTTCTCATTACAGCATAGCCCCCTGGCGCGCGAGCCGGTGAATCAGCGGCCCGCGGGAGCGCTGGACTGCACCTGCGCCACGGCCGCCGCCAGCATGCGGGCCAGCAGCGGTTGCACCTTGGCCGCGGTGTCGGCACGGTACTCGAACGGCGCCTCTTCGTTCATGTACAGGCTCTGGCACATCTCCAGCTGAATGGCATGCACGCCCGATGCGGGCTGCCCGTACGAGCGGGTGATGTAGCCGCCCTTGAAGCGGCCGTTCACCACATGCGTGAACGGCGAGCCCTGGTCGGCGGCCGGCCGCAGCGCCGCCTCGAGCACATCGGCGGCGCAGGACGCGCCATCGTTCGTGCCCACGTTCAGGTCGGGCAGCTTTCCGTCGAACAGCCGCGGGAGCACGCTGGCGATGGAATGCGCTTCCCACAGCAGCACCTGCCCATGCAGGGCGCGAAGCCGGTCCAGCTCCGCCCGCAGCGCGTCGTGGTAGGGCTGCCAGTACACCGCGCGGCGGCGCTGGACCTCGGCATCGGTGGGCGCGCGGCCGGGCAGGTAGAGCGGCTCGCCGCGAAAGCTCTCGGTCGGGCACAGGCCGGTGGTGGTCTGGCCCGGGTACAGGCTTTCGCCGCCCGGCGGCCGGTTGAGGTCGATCACGTAGCGCGACACGCGCGCACCGATCACCGAGGCGCCCATGTCCCTGGCGAACCCGTACAGCGTGTCGAGGTGCCAGTCGGTGTCGCGCACGCCGAGCGCTTCGGGCGTCAGGTCGCGCCGCACCTCCTCGGGCAATGCCATGCCCAGGTGTGGAATGGAGACCAGCAGCGGCGCGTGGCCCTGCACGAGATGGAATGCGTTCGACGTCATGGGAAGAAAGGAGGGGAGAGGGGCATGGAGGGGCGCGCGGCGGTGGCACATCGTGGGTTGTGCCGGCGATGCGGGCGACAACTCAAGCGGGGCTGATGCTGAAAATCAGTTCCCCCAATGCCCAGCGGGAAATGGAGAGCGGCTTTTACGCTCCGGCTCATCCGTTTATCTTGTCAGGACTGTGGAATGAAAACCTATGACGCGATCGTGATCGGCGCCGGTGTGATCGGCACCTCGGTCGCCTACCATCTCGCCCGCCTTGGCTGCACCAACGTTCTGGTGCTGGACCGCACGCAGATCGGTGCCGGCACCACCTCGCAGTCCAGCGGCATCCTGCGCACGCACTATTCCGTGATCGAGAACGTGCGCCTGGCACAGACGTCCTGGCGCATCTTCAACGACTTCGCCAACTACCTGGGCGACGACGAGGCATCGGCGGGCCTGGTGAAGTCGGGCTACCTGATCGCGGCGCCCGAAGGCCCGAAGCTGAGCCCGCTGCGCGCCGCGCTCGACGCACAGCGCGCGCAGGGCATCCAGGTCGACCTGCTCGACGCGCAGCAGGCCGCGAGCCTGCTGCCGATCGCCCGCTTCGACGATGCCGCGCTGATCGGCTACGAACCCGAAGCCGGCTTTGCCGACGCCTACCTGGTGGCGACCAGCTTCGCCCGCACGGCTCGCCGCCTGGGCGTGAAGATCATGGAAGGCGTGGAGGTGCACAGCCTGGTCGTCGAGAACGGCCGCGTCGCCGGCGTCGAGACCTCGCAGGGCCGGTTCACCGCGCCCACGGTGGTCAGCGTGCAGAACATCTGGTCCACCGACATCGAGCGCTGGACCGGCATCCGGAGCCCGGTGAAGGCGGAGCGCCACGCGGTGCTCGCCCTCGAAGGGCCCGAGGCCTACACCTTCAAGATGCCGGTCTACAAGGACCTGGGCTCGCCGGGCATGCTGTACTGCCGCAGCTACGGCGGCAACCAGATGCTGGTGAGCGAGGGCATCGTCGGCGAAACGCTGGACAGCCCCGACAACGAGCAGGGCGACATCAGCATGGACTACATGGTCGAGGTCGGCGAACAGGTGGCCGGGCGCTTCCCGAGCTTCGAGACCGCCGGTGTCGCCTCGTCGTGGACGGGCGTGTACGACGTCACGCCCGACTGGAACCCGGTGCTGGGGCGGTTGCCGGAGCTGCCGGGCCTGGTGGTCGGCTACGGCTTCTCGGGCCACGGCTTCAAGCTGTCGCCGGCTGTGGGACTGGTGCTCGCGCAATCGGCGCTGGGGCTGAAGACCGAGGTCGACATCGAGCCCTACGCCCTCGAGCGTTTTCGCACCGGCGGGTTGCTGACCGGAAAGTACGGGCTCGGCGCGGTGTCCTGACGCGTGACCCGTTTCGACCTTGCCCGGTTGCCCGCCACGCCTTGGCGCAACGGCGGCGGCTGGACGCGGGAAATCGGTGCGGGTGTCTTCCTCTCATCGGTCGGCGAGGCTCGCGCCGACCTGGATTGGGACTGGCGCCTGAGCGTCGCGTCCATCGCGAAGGACGGCGCGTTCTCGACGTTCGCGGGCATCGACCGCGTCGCCGTGCTGGTCGACGGCGCCGTCACGTTGCAGTCCGGGGCGGCCATGCTGTCGTGGTGCTCACAGGGCGATGCACATGCGTTCGCGGGCGAGGCACCGTTCGACGCCCGGCTCCAGGCCGGCCCCGCGCGCTTCTTCAATGTGATGACGCGGCGCGCGAACGCCCGCGCTGAAGTCCGCGTGCATCGCCAGGGGTTTCGGCTGGCGGCGACGGGTGCGGCGCAGGTGTGCCTGCTGGTGCTGAAGGGGCGCTTTCGCGTCGTCACCCCTTCCGGTGAACAGCCACTCGACGCGGCGCACGGGCTGATCGGCGAACCTCCAGCGGAAGCACTGGAGATCCGGATGCTCGGCGAGGCCGGATGCATCGCGCAGGTGCAGCTGTTGCGCTGATGCGCGGCGCCGCACGCCGGCCGTCGCGCCTCAGTGCGACTGCTTCGGCAGGTTCAGGCTCTTCAACATCGGCACCCAGCGCTCGAACTCCGTCTGCACGAACTTCGCCAGCTCTTCCGGCGTGCCGCCGCGCGGCTCCATGCCCATGGCGCGTGCGCGGGTCACGAAGTCGGGCTGCGCGATGACTTCGTTCACGACCTTGTTGAGACGGCGGATCGAATCGGCCGGCGTGCCCGAGGGCACCGAGAGCGAATACCACAGCACCGCCTCGAAGTCGTAGCCCTGCTCCTTGAAGGTCGGTGCGTCGGGCACCTGCGGCAGCCGCTTGCTGTCCATCACGCCCAGCACGCGCAGCTTGCCCGCCTGGATCAGCGACAGCGAACCCGTGAGCGAGGTGCCGTGGATGTCGATGGTGTTGCTCAGCAGCGCCTGCACGGCCGGCGCGTCGCCGTTGAAGGGCACGTGCGTGGTGCTGAAGCCCTGGGTCTTCTCGAAGCTCAGCGGCGCCAGGTTGGTGAGGATGGCCTCGCCCGGCGAACCGCGGTTGATCTTGCCGGGGTTGGCCTTGGCGTAGGACACCAGTTCCTTGATGTTCTTGTACGGCAGGTCGGTGCGCCCGACGATGATCGCGGGCTGGTAGCCGATCTGCGTGACGGGCGCGAAGTCCTTCTTCGGGTCGTAGGGCAGCTTGTCGTACAGCACGGTGTTGTTGGCCAGCGTGCCGAGCGAGGAGACCAGCACCGTGAGGCCGTCGGGGCGGGAGCGGGCCACGTAGTCGGCGGCCACGATGCCGCTCGCGCCGGGCTTGTTCTCCACGATGATCTGCGTGCCCTTCTTGGCGAGCTCGGAGGCCAGCAGGCGCACGTACTGGTCGGTGCCGCCGCCGGCCGCGAAGGGCACGACCATGCGGATGGGTTGCTGTGCCTGCGCCGAGCCCGCACCCGACATCAAGGCCAGCCCGAGCAACAGCGGGGCGATGAGTTTTCGATGAATCACTTTGTCTCCGATCTCTTTTCAAAGGGTCGATGGCGCCGGGCCAGTACCGTCGAGCCAGTCTATCGACGGGGTTGCATCAACGTGCTGCAAGGTGTGAAAAGCTGCTTTGTAGGTTTGACGCCGGTGCGGGCGGGTTCACCCCCTTGACGACGCGGGCCTCATGCAGTGCTTCGATCTCCGCGGCGCCGTAGCCGGCCTCGCGCAGGATCTCTTCCGTGTGCGCGCCGTGCGCCGGCGCCGCCTGGGTGGCGCGGCGCGGCGTGTCGCACAGTTCGTAGGGCAGGCCGAAGCTGGCGTAGCCCGGGACGTCGCCGTTGGGCGCGGCCTCGATGACCATGCGGCTGGCGCGGAAGTCGGCGCCCGCCAGCGCGTCGGCGTAGCTGCGCACCACGCCCACCACGATGCTGTGGCGCGTGAGCAGGTCCACGCATTCGCCGGTGCCGTAGTGCGCGAGCCGCTCGCTCACGGCCGCCTTCATGGCCGGGCGGTGCTGCACGCGCAGCTCGTTGGTGAGAAAGCGCGGGTCCGCAGCCAGCGCGGGGCAGCCGATGGTCTCGCACAGCCGCACCCAGTGCGCCTGCACGTAGGCCGAGATCACGACCATGCCGTCGCGCGTGTGAAAGATGTCGGCCGCCGGCGCGTTCATCGGCTGGCCGTCGCCGCTGCGCGTGGGCTCCACGCCGCGCACCAGGTAGTCGCTCCAGTTGGCCAGCTGCAGGTTCAGCGCCACCTCCAGCAGCGACACGCGGATGGTCTCGCCGTGCCCCGTGCGCTCGCGGCGGAACAGCGCGGCCAGGATGGCCTGCGTCGCCACCTGCACGGTGGCCGTGTCGATGATGGTGGCGCCCACCTTCTGCGGCAGGCCCTGCGGCTCGCCGGTCATGGACATGAGGCCGCTCTCGGCCTGCGCCGCGATGTCGTAGCCGGGCCGGTCGCGCGAGGGCGCGTCCGCCGGGAAGCCGCTGATCGACACGTGAACGAGCCCCGGGTGCGCCGCGCGCAGTGCCTGCGCGCCCAGGCCCAGCGCGTCGGCGGCGCCCGGGCGCAGGTTCTGCACGACCACGTCGGCGCCGGCGATCAGCCGGCGCGCGACCTCCAGGCCGCGCGGCTGGCGCAGGTCGAGCGCAATCGACTTCTTGCTGCGGTTGTAGGCGCGCAGCATCGCGTGGCCGAAGTGGCCCGTGTGGCGCGACATGTCGCCTTCCATCGATTCGATCTTCAGCATCTCGGCGCCGAGATCGCCCAGCGACATCGCCGTGCCGGGGCCCGCGATGTAGTTGCCGAGCTCGACGACGCGGATGCCCTGCAGGGGCGGGGGAGCGGTGGGTTGGGTCATCGGCCGGACTCTAGGAGCGCGCGGGCGCCATGGGAAAGCACGATGCGCAAAGCTGCTTTGCACGATGCGCCACCGGCCGCGCGCCGTCTGTCGCCACACTGCGGTCCCATGGACGCATGGACTGTTCGAGAGCTCGGCACGACCCGGGATTTGCTGGGCGAAAGCCCCTGCTGGGACGCGCGCGCTGCGGGTGCCGCGGGCACCGTGGGCGCGGTCTGCTGGATCGATTCGCTCGCCGGCACGCTGTACCGCCACTGGCCGGACACCGGGGAATCGGAGCGACACAGCCTGCCCGCCCCCGTCGGATCGATCGCGCTGTGCGCGAGCGACGCGGTGCTGGTGGCGCTGAAGCACGGCTTCGCGCGCTACGACCTGGGCACGCGCACGCTGCGGACGCTTGCGTCCATCGACACCGACCACCCGGACGTGCGCCTCAACGATGGCAAGTGCGACCCGTGGGGCAACTTCGTGGCGGGCACATTGCATGTGCACCGCCAGCCCGGCGAGCCCATCGGCGGCGGGCTGTACCGCTTGCGGCCCGGCGGCGAGGTCGAGCTGCTGGCGCAAGGCTTCTCGCTGACCAACGGCCCCTGCTTCAGCCCGGACGGCCGGACCTTCTACGTGGCCGACAGCCCGCTGCGCACGATCTGGGCCTACGACTACTCACCCACGGGGCCGCTCGCCAACAAGCGCGCCTTCGCGCAGACCGAAAGCTTCGCCTCCGGCCCCGACGGCGCGACCGTGGACGCCGAGGGCTTCGTGTGGAGCGTGCTGCCGCGCGTCGGCAAGATGGCGCGCTTCGCGCCCGACGGCCGCGTGGAACGGGTCATCGCGCTGCCCGCCACGCACCCGACCAGCCTGTGTTTCGGCGGGGCGCAGCTCGACAAAGCCTTCGTCACCTCGCTCTCGAAAAGCACGAACCTCTCGGGCGACCGCCCGCAGGACGGCGCGTTGTTCGAGCTGAGCGGCTTGCCCGCGCCCGGGCTGCCGCCGCACCGCTTCGGCGGCTGAAGCGCTCCTTCAGGCTTTCCAGGGCCTCAGGCGCTGTCGTTCTCGCGCAGCGCCTCGGCCATGAAGTCGACGAAGGCGCGCACCTTCAGCGGCAGCGTGCGGCTCTGGCGGAACACCGCGTAGACGCCGTTCGAAAACGCGCGCACCGCAAAGCGGTACTCGGGCAGCAGCCGCACCAGCGTGCCGTCCTGGATGCCGCTGCGCACCGTGGGCTCCGACAGCAGCGCAATGCCCATGCCGCCGATGGCTGCCAGCCGCAGCAGCTCGCCGTTGTTGGAGTTCAGCACGCCCTGGATCGCCAGCTCCTGCTGCACGCCCTGCTCGTCGATGTACTTCCACGTGACCGCCTCGTGCTCGCGCTTGTAGGTGAGGCAGCGCACCTGCATCAGGTCGTTCGGGTGCCGGATGCGCTTGTGCACGTTCATGAAGGCGGGGCTCGCCACCAGCACCTCGTCGCTGCTGAGCAGCCGCTTGATGACGAAGTTCGAGTCGTTCGACTCGCCGGTGCGGATGTCGATGTCGAAGTTCTGCTCCACCAGGTTCACAGGGTGCTCCGACAGCTCCAGCTCCAGCTGGATGTCGGGGTGGCGCTGCGCGAAGCCCGGCAGCAGCGGCCCGATGACGCGCAGGCCGATCTGCGTGCGCGAGTGGATGCGCAGGCGCCCTTCGGGCAGCAGCTTCGAGTTGCGGGCCGCTTCCTCGGCCCGCGCCATGGCCTCCAGCACCACCTCGGCGTGCTCCAGGAAGGCCTGGCCGGCCTCGGTGACCTTCAGGTTGCGGCTGGTGCGGTCGACCAGCTGCACGCCGAGTTCTTCTTCCAGCGCGCTGATGCGCCGCGAGATGGTGGCGGGCGACAGGCTCAGGCTGCGGCCGGCCGCGGAGAGGCTGCCCTTCCTCTGGACGATCACGAAGATCCGCAGCGAATCGAGGGCCTTCATTTCAATAAGCGCAAAGAAGCTGTGCGAAGCATGGTGAGCCGGGCGGGTGCCCCGCTCCTACGATCAAAGCACGTAACCAAGCCTACAAGGAGACCAGCGATGGATTTCGGAATCTTCATATTGATGCAGCAGCGAAACAAGCACAAGACGTCCCACCAGATCCTGCGCGACGCCGTGGAGCAGACGCGCGTGGCCGACGAGCTGGGCTTCGGTGCCGCGTGGTACGCCGAGCACCATTTCAGCAACTACGGCCTGTGCTCGTCGCCGCTGACCATGATCGCGCATTGCGCCGCGGTCACCCGCAACATCCGGCTGGGAACCGGCATTGTCGTCGCACCGCTGTACCAGCCCGCGCGCCTCATCGCCGACGTGGCCATGGTCGACCAGCTGTCCAACGGCCGGCTCAACCTGGGCATCGGCTCGGGCTACCAGCATTTCGAATTCGAGCGCTTCGGTGTCTCGCTGGACACCGCCAAGGCACGCACGCTGGAAATGCTCGACATGCTCGAGCTGGGCCTGAAGCAGCCCAAGTTCAGCTACGACGGCGAGTTCTACCAGCAGCCCATGAGCGCCATCAGCCAGCGCGCGGTGCAGCAGCCGATGCCGCCCATGTGGATCACCAGCGTCGACCCGACCTTCGTGACGCGCGCGGTGCGCGGCGGCCACCACGTGTTCGTCTCGGGCGGCGACGGCGGCGTGGAAAAGCTGCGCCAGACCCGCAACCTGATCGACAAGGTCGCGCTCGCCGAAGGCAAGGACCCGGCCCAGATCAAGGTCGGCGTGCTGCGCGCGGCCTACGCCAGCGACAACAAGGACGAGGTGGAGCGCTACCTCGACTGCGCCCGCTTCCAGCGCCGCATTGCCGTGAGCCTGAAGCGCCGCACCGCGCAGGTGGCCGACGACTACCAGGTCGAGGAGAACACGGTCGAAGGCGAATCCAGCCTCGAGGAAATGCGCGCCAACCTGCCGGTGGGCTCGGTGGACCAGGTGATCGAGCGCGTGGTGAAGGAAATCCGCACGCTCAAGCCCTGCCACTACGCGTTCCAGACGCAGATGGGCGACTTCGACCACCCGACCATGCTGCGCCAGCTGGAGCTGTGGGCCAAGGTGATCATGCCCGCCGTGCAGCGCGAGATTGCCAACGACCCGCCGCACGTGGCGCAGGTCCAGCCCGAACTCGCCGCGGCCTGAAGCGGCGCCGGCCCAGTGACTCACCCGAGGGGAAAGCCATGACCCATGCCGTTTCCGACGTGGCCCGCGACGAGCCCGCCGCGCAGGTCGCACCGATCGAGCCGACGCTGTTTCGCCAGCTGCTCGGCTGCTTCCCGACCGGCGTGGCCGTCATCACGACGCGCGACGCCGGCGGGCGCCCGGTCGGGCTGACCTGCAACTCGTTCAGCTCGGTGTCGCTGGAGCCACCGCTGGTGCTGTTCAGCCTGCGCAAGGCCAGCAGCCTGCTGGGCACCTTCCGCGCGGCCGAGGGCTTCGCCATCAACATCCTGTCGCAGCGCCAGGACGCGCTGTCGGGCCGCTTCGCCTCCAGCAAGATCGCCGACAAGTTCGAGGGCGTGGCCTGGCGCGCCGGCCCGCTGGGCATGCCGGTGATCGACGACTGCCTGGCCAGCTTCGAGTGCAGCGTGCACGCCTGCCACGAGGCGGGCGACCACCACGTCTTCATCGGCGAGGTGAAGCACATGGGCGGCGGCGGCGCCGACCACGCGCTGGTGTTCTACAAGGGCGCCTACATGATGCTGGCGGAGTCGCTGCGCACGCTGGTCGTGCAGGGGCGGCTGGGCTCGGCTGACCTGGACGAGGCCTACCGCACGCTGTACGGCACGCTGCTGCGCCTGGCCAGCGAGCGCGCCACCGACGCCGAGCTCGACGCGATCGAGATGGCGGTGGACGACATCGAGCGCCACCAGGGCAGCGACACGCTCGCGCAACGCATCGAGTCGGCCAGCCGCTTCTTCTGCGCCATTGCCGACGCGGGCCACAACGAGGCCCTGACGCTCATGGCGCAGACCATGACCACCATCCTGCGCGAACGCATGACCCACGTCATTCCCGTGCTGCCGCGCCCCGACCTGTTCCCGCTGCGGCGCGAGGTGGTGCAGTGCCTGCGCCGGCGCGACGCCGGCGGCGCCGTGGCCGCGCTGGACGAGCTGATCACCAAGCTGCGCAAGGACGCACCCGTGCAGGCCGCGGCCGCCTAGCGACGCCAGGCCCCCGATGCGCCGCCGCCGGCGGCGCATCGACGAAATCGATGGCGCGGCAAGCGCTGCGCCCGGACCACAGGACAGGAGACAACATGTCGAACACCGACACCCCGAACGACACCGGCACCGATGCCGGCGCGCAAGCCGACGCCTACGCCGGCTTTCGCCGCGAGCTGGAAGACTTCGCGCGCAGCGCATGCCCGCCCGAGATCCGCGCCGTCGTGGCCGCGGGCCAGAAAGTCACCAAGCGCGAGTACCTCGGCTGGCAGCAGATCCTCACCGCCAAGGGCTGGGGCGCGCCCAGCTGGCCGCGCGAGCACGGCGGCACCGGCTGGGACATCACGCAGCGGCTGGTCTTCGAGGAGGTGATGGCCGAGTCCGACTGCCCGCCGCTGTACCACCACGGCCTGGGCCACATCGGCCCGGTGATCATCCGCTTCGGCACGCCCGAGCAGAAGGCGCGCTTCCTGCCGCGCATCCTGGACGGCGCCGACTGGTGGTGCCAGGGCTACAGCGAGCCGAACTCGGGCTCCGACCTGGCCTCGCTCACCACCAGCGCGCGGCTGGACGGAAACGAGTACGTCATCAACGGCCAGAAGATCTGGACCTCGCACGCGCACGAAGCCAACATGATCTACATGCTGGTGCGCACCTCGAAAGAGGCCAAGAAGCAGGACGGCATCTCGCTGATCCTGGTGCCCATGGACACGCCCGGCATCACCGTGCGGCCCATCCACACCATCGACGGCTGGCACCACCTCAACGAGGTGTTTTTCGACGAGGTGCGCGTGCGCGCCGACAACCTCATCGGCGAAGTCGGCAAGGGCTGGACCTGCGCCAAGTTCCTGCTCGAGCGCGAGCGCCTGCCCCCGGCCAACGTGGCGCGGCTGGAGCTGGTGCGCCGGCAGGTCACGCGCGTGGTCGAGGAGGCCGCCAAGGCGGCCGCCGGCAAGCGCGACTTCAGCAGCCTGCGCTACCGCCTGCTGCTGGCCGAGGCCGACGTGAAGGGCGCGCGCGTGCTGCTCGCCAACGCCACCGACGACCTGAAGAACCAGCGCCCGCTGGGCGTGCAGCCGTCGGTCATCAAGCTGATGTGCAGCGACGTGGCGCAGCGCCTGACCACCATCGCGCTCGACGCGGTGGGGCCCGATGCGGCGCACCGCTTCCTGGTCGACCAGGGAGAGGGTGAGCCGGGCGCCGCCTGGGTGCAGAACTACCTGTTCACCCGCGCCCGCACCATCGCCGGCGGTACGTCGGAAGTGCAGCGCACCGTCGTTGCCAATGAATTGCTGGGAGCCTGAAAAGTGTCGATGTCATTCACCCCCCTGTTTCCCGGCATGCTGCTGGACGCCGCCGCGCGCTTCGCGCAGGACAACGAGAACACCAAGGACTTCGCCGGCACCGACCCCGTGCGCGAGATGGGCTGGACCTGCACGCTGGTGCCCGAAGCGGCCGGCGGCGTCGGCGGCACGCTGGGCGACCTGGCCTCCATCGTCGTCGGGCTGGCCGCGCACGGCGTGCACCTGCCCGTGGTGGAAACCTGCGCGGTCGCGCCGCTGCTGCTGCAGGCGGCTGGCGCCGACATTTCCGCGCGCTGGCTCGAGGCGGTGTGCGAAGGCAGCGCGAAGATCGCGCCGCTGACGGCGCTCTCGGCCTCGCTGGACGACATCGCCGTCACGGCGAAGCAGCTGGACATCGGCTACGCCTTCACCGGCGAGGTGAAGGGCGTGGACGTGTCGCTCGCGGCCACGCACTACATCGTGCCCGCCGTGCTGCAGGGCAGCGATGAAACGGCGCTGTTCCTGGTCGACCTCGAGCACATGCCCGCGCCCGCGGCCACCTACCGCACGATGGAAGGCCGGCGCAGCGCCGACTTCAGGCTCGACGGCGTCACGGTGCCGGCGGTGGCCTGCATCGCACGCGGCGCCGCGGCCGACGCGGCCATCGAACAGGCCGACAACGCCGCGCTGCTGCTCACCGCGGCCGACACCGTGGCCGCGCTCACCACGCTGATCGAGCAGACCGTGAAGCACCTGCAGGAGCGCCGCCAGTTCGGCGTGGCGCTGGCGTCGTTCCAGGTGCTGCGGCACCGCACGGCGGACATGTACGTGCGCTACCTCTGCGCCAAGGGCCTGATGCTGCATGCGTTCCAGGAGCACGAGCGGGGTGCCGCCAACCTGCGCCGCACGTTGCGCCTGATGAAGGTCGCGCTGGCCGAGACGGCTCGGCTGTGCGCCGAAGGCGCCATCCAGATGCACGGCGGCATGGGCGTCAGCGAAGAGGTGCTGGCCACCCGCATGGCGCAGCGCCTGCTGGCCTCCGAGTTCCGCTACGGCGACCGCATGACGCATGCGTCGCGCCTGCTCTATTCCCCCGCCGAAGCGGCCGTTGCGCAGGCAACCGCTGGCGGCATGTCCCCCGTCTCCAGGAGTTCGTCATGAGCGTCAGTCTTGAAGTTTCCGAGTTCGTCGCCGTCGTGCGGCTGGACAAGCCGCCCGTCAACGCCCTGAGCCGCGAGACCCGCCATCGCCTGATCCAGGTGTTCGACGAGGTCTCCGAGCGCGACGACATCCGCGTGGCCATCCTCACCGGCACCGGCAAGTTCTTCTGTTCCGGCGCCGACCTGAAGGACCGCCCCTCGGCCGACAAGCCCGGCGACTTCCTGGACCACAACCGCTGGACCCGCGAGACCGGCAACGCCATCCGCGAGTGCGCCAAGCCCGTCATCGCGGCCGTCAACGGCCCGGCGCTGGGCGCGGGCTTCGGCCTGATGGCCGCGTGCGACATCTTCCTGGCGTCCGACGATGCGAGCTTCGCCATGCCGGAGATCAACGTGGGCCTGGCCGGCGGCGTCTCGATGCTGCGGACCATGTTCGGGCGCTCGTTCACGCGCCACATGTTCTTCACCGGCATGCGCGTGCCGGCCGCCGAGCTGTACCGCCGCGGCGTGCTCGACGAGGTGGTGCCCGCGGACGAGCTCATGCCCACCGCCCTGCGCCTCGCGCAGGAGATGGCTTCCAAGAGCCCGATTGCGCTGGCCTATGCCAAGCAGGCCGCCAACATGATGGACGTGATGCCGCAGCGCGACGGCTACCGCTTCGAGCAGAACATCACCATGGCGCTGTCGCGCACCGAGGACGCCAAGGAAGCGCGCCAGGCCTTCCTGGAAAAGCGCCCGCCCGTGTTCAAGGGGCGCTGAGCGATGGCCACAGGTGTCCAAGTAGACGTTGAAGTTGGCAGGGGTTTGGAGGCGCTCTTCAAGCCGCGCTCGATCGCGATCTTCGGCGCGTCCGACGACGTGACCAAGATCGGCGGGCGGCCGCTGCAGTTCCTGCAGAAGTACGGCTACCGCGGCGCGATCTACCCGGTCAACCGCAAGGGCGGCACGGTGCAGTCGCTCCCCGCCTATGCGAACGTGGCCGAGCTGCCGTCGGTGCCCGACCTGGCCGTGATGGCGGTGCCGCCCGACGCGGTGCTCGAGGCGGTGAAGGACTGCGCCGCGCGCGGCGTGCGCGCGGCCGTCATCCTGTCGTCCGGCTTCTCGGAGATGGGCGAAAAAGGCAGCCGCCTGCAGGCGGCCATCGGCGAGGTTGCGAGGGCGTCGGGCATGCGCGTGGTGGGGCCGAACTGCCTGGGCTCCATCGGCGTGGCGGACAAGAGCATCGCCACGTTCTCGGTGGCGCTGGAGTCGGCCTTTCCGGCCGCGGGCCCCGTGGGCATCGTGTCGCAGAGCGGCAACCTCGGCAGCTACACGATGCGCCTGGCCGCCGAGCGCGGCATCGGCATCAGCCGCCTGCTGACCACGGGCAACGAATGCGACGTGGACATTGCCGACGGCATCGCCTCGCTGGCAACCGATGCGGCCACCTCGGTCATCCTGTGCTGCATGGAAACCTGCCGCGACGCGCCCAAGCTGGTGCGCGCACTGGGCATGGCGCGCGAGGCCGGCAAGCCGGTGGTCGTGCTGAAGGTGGGTGTGTCGTTGGCGGGCAGCGAAGCGGCGGCCTCGCACACCGGCGCGCTCGCGGGTTCGGACGCCGTGTTCGACGTGGTGCTGCGCAATGCCGGCGCCATTCGCGTGCCCAGCATCGAGCAGTTGCTCGAGGTGGGCCATGCCGTGTCGGTGGTCGGCACGGCGCGCGCGCCCAAGGGCAACCGCGTGGCGCTGGTCACCGCATCCGGCGGCTTCGGCGTGCTGATGGCCGACGCGGCCAGCGCGCAGGGGCTGGAACTGCCGAAGCTCTCCGCGGCCACGCAGCAGCGCATCGTGGCGGCGCTGCCGTACGCATCGCCGGGCAACCCGGTCGACATGACGGCCCAGGTGTCGAGCCGGCCCGAGCTGCTGGTGCAGGTGCTGTCGGCGGTGGCGGAAGACGCCAGCTGCGACGCGGTGATCCTGCAGTCGGCCTACGCCTTCCAGATGCCGCGCCTGCGCGACGTGTACATCGCCGCGCTGGAAGAGGTGCGCCGCGCGCACCCGTCGCGGCTCATCCTGCTGTGCTGCAAGGCGCCGCGCGAGACCATCGCGCAACTCAACGAGATGGGCCTGCCGACGGTGGAGACCATCGACGCCGCGTGCGCCACGCTGGCGGCGCTGGTGCGCCTGGGCACGCGCGGCGAGCAGGTGCAGGCGCCGACGGCATCGCCTTCGCCCGAAGCGCTGCCGCCCGAGGCCTTTGCCAACGAAGCGAGCGCCAAGGCCGTGCTCGCGCAGGCCGGCATTCCGGTGCTGAGAGAAGTCACGGCCAGCGGCTGGAACGAGGCACTGGCGGCCGCGCGCGACATCGGATTTCCGCTGGTGCTGAAGATCGTCTCGCCCGACATCGCGCACAAGACCGAGGTCGGCGGCGTGGTGGTCGGCGTGCGTTCGGAGGCGCAGCTGCGCGAAGCGTACGACGCCATGCTGGCCCGCGTGGCGCAGAAGGCGCCGCGGGCGCGCATCGCCGGCGTGCTGGTCGCGCAGATGGCGCAGGGCGGCACCGAGCTGATCCTCGGCACCACGAAGGACCCGGTCTTCGGCCCGGTCGTGATGGTGGGCCTGGGCGGCATCTTTGCCGAGGTGCTGCGCGACGTGGCGCTGCAGGTGGCACCCGTGACCGAGGCGCAGGCGATGCAGATGCTGCGCTCGCTCAAGGCCTTCGCGCTGCTGGACGGCGCGCGCGGCCGGCCGAAGGCCGACGTGGCGGCCGCGGCGCGCGCCGTGGCGGCGCTGTCGCAGTTCGCCGCGCGGCATGCGCAGAGCGTCTGCGAGATCGACATCAACCCGCTGGTGGTCCTGGACCACGGGCAAGGTGCCTTCGCGCTCGACGCGCTGCTGGTGCCCGAAACGAAAGACAAGCCATGAATGCACCTCTGTCCCTCGAAGGCCGCGTGGCCTTCATCAGCGGCGCGGGCCACGGCATCGGCCGCGCCACCGCGCTGGCCTTCGCCCGCCTGGGCGCGACGGTCGGCGTGAACGACCTCAAGGCCGAGTTCGTGGAAGACACCGTCGCCGAAATCCACCGGCTCGGCGGCAAGGCCGTGGCGGTGCCGCAGGACGTGTCGAGCCGGGACGGCATGCGCCTGGCCGTGCAGCGCCTGCACGCCGAAGCCGGCCGGCTCGACGTGATGGTCAACAACGCGGCCTGGGTGCGCTACCAGCCGTTGATGGAAGTCACGCCCGAGGTGATGGACCGCATGGTCGACATCGGCTTCAAGTCGGTGATCTGGGGCATCCAGGCCGCGGCCGAGGTCATGGACCCGGAACGCGGCGGCTCCATCGTCAACGTGGCCTCCATCGCGGGCTTCAAGTCGCCCGCGCGTTCGGTGGTGTACAGCGGCCTGAAGGCCGGCGTGCTCGGCATCACCCGCGCCGCGGCGGCCGACCTGGGCGCGCGGGGCATCCGCGTGAACGCCGTGGCACCCGGCGCCGTGCCGACCGAAGGCACGGCCAAGCACCGCAATGCCGAGCTCGACGCCAGGCGCATTGCACGTACGCCGCTGGGCCGCCTCGGCACGGTGGAAGACATTGCGGACGCCATCTGCTTCCTGGCCGGCGACGGCTCGCGCTTCGTCAATGCCGAGGTGATCCGCCTGGACGGCGGTGCGTCGGAGACCTCGCTGTGAGCACCGAAGGCACTCCTGTCGACCCTTCGCCGCTGCGCCTGCAGAACGTCTACGTGGTCGCGCAACGCCCGGCCGAGCTGCATGCCTTCTACGAATCGGCGCTGGGCCTGAAGCTCAAGTTCCGCGACAAGGACCGTTGGTTCCAGTACGGCGTGGGCAACACCAGCGTGGCGCTGGCCTGCACCGAAGAAGCCGCACCGGCCGCGTCGGGCCTGGTGATGGTGTTCGAGGTGAGCGACTTCGCCGGCGCGCAGGAGCGCATCACCGGCGCGGGCGGCGAAGTCATCGGCACGCGCGACATGGGCTCGCACGGCGCGGTGATGTCGCTGCGCGACCCCGAAGGCAACGTGGTGCAGCTGTTCAAGCGCGCCGCGGCCCCGGCGGCATGAACCCGCGCGCACCGCTGCAGGCGCTGCTCGACCGCGAGGCCATTCGCGAGTGCCTGTTCCGCTATTGCCGCGGCATCGACCGCGTCGACGAGGAGGCGCTGCGCTCGGCCTACTGGGAAGACGCCACCGACTGCCACGGCGCGTGGAACGGCAGCGCCGACGGCTTCATCACGCAGGCGCTGCAGCGGCTGCGCCAGGGCGGGCGGCGCGTGCACCAGGTGAACAACATCTCGATCGAGCTGCACGGCAGCACGGCCGCGGTGGAAAGCGGCTTCTTCGCGCTGCAGGCGCCGGCCGACGCGCCCGCCAGGCGCACCTTGCTGTGCGGGCGCTACCTCGACCGCTTCGAGCGCCGTCTGGGCGAGTGGCGCATTGCCGCGCGCACCGTGGTGTACGACTGGATCGAGGAGCGCGAGCGGCCGGAGCTCGTGCGCAGCGACGCCGTGCTGTTCGGCGCGCGCCAGCCGGTGGGCTGCGCGGCGCCGCACGACATGCTGTATGCGTTGCTGCGCGATGTACGCGATGCAGGTGCAGCGGACAACGGAACGAACACATGATCAGAGACCGAGAAAAGTTCCAGGCCCTGCTTGGCACCGTGCGCCGCTTCGTGCAGGACGAATGCCGCCCGGTCGAAGCACAGGTCGACACCGACGACGAGATTCCCGAGCCGCTGGTGCAGCGCATGCGCGACATCGGCCTGTTCGGCCACAGCATTCCCGAAGACTTCGGCGGCGCCGGCCTGACCACGGAAGAACTCACGCTGGTGAACCTCGAGGTCTCGCAGGTCGCCACCGCGTTCCGTGCGCGCTTCGGCGGCAACACCGGCATCGCCTCCGAATCGCTCGTGGTCGACGGCACGCCGGCGCAGCAACGCCACTACCTGCCGCGCCTGGCCAGCGGCGAGCTGACCGGCTGCTTCGCGCTCACCGAGCCCGAGGCCGGCTCGGACGCGACGGCGCAGAAGACGGTGGCGGTGCGCGATGGCGACAGCTTCGTCATCACGGGGCAGAAGTGCTTCATCACCAACGCGCCGATCGCGAACCTGTTCACCGTGTTCGCGCGGACTGACATGAGTGCCAAGGGTGCTGCGGGCATCAGCGCCTTCCTGGTCGAACGAGGCGCGCCGGGCCTGTCGACCTCGCAGCCTTACCGCAAGATGGGCCAGCACGGCTCGCCGGTGGGCGAGGTCACGCTGGAGCGGGTGCGCGTGCCGGCGTCTGCCATCGTGGGCGGCGTGGAAGGGCAGGGCTTTCGCACGGCCATGAAGACGCTGAACAAGCAGCGCATCAACCTGGCCGCGCTGTGCATCGGCCCGGCGATCCGGCTGGTGGAAGAGATGGCCCGGCAGGCGCAGTCGCGCCGGCAGTTCGGCCAGCCCATCGGCGAGTTCCAGCTGGTGCAGCAGATGATCGCCGAGAGCAACACCGAGGTGCATGCGGCGCGCGCGCTCGTGCTCGAAACGGCGCGCCAGCGCGACGACGGCATCGACGTGACCATGGAGGCGTCGATGTGCAAGCTCTTCGCCTCCGAGATGTGCGGCCGCGTCGCCGACCGGGCCGTGCAGGTCTTCGGTGGCAGCGGCTTCATCGCCGGCAACGTGGCCGAGCGCTTCTACCGCGACGTGCGGCTGTTCCGGCTCTACGAGGGCACCAGCCAGATCCACCTGGTCAACATCGCGAAGCGCACGCTGGCGCTGGCCGCGAAGGACGCCGCGGCATCCTGAGAACGCAGGGGAGCGCTCAGGCCGTTGCGAGCGGCATCGGCAGCTTGCGGTCGAGCAGCGCTTGCACGCCGCGCAACGCCTCGGCCAGCACCTCGGCGCCCAATACCGTGCGCTGCAGCGGGAAGAAGTGCAGGTCGCGGATGCCGATGGTGCGGAACACCGCCTCGAGGTAGGGCGTGAGGAAGTCGGGCTGCAGCGTGCCTTCGCCCGTGTAGCCGCCGCCCGACGCCACCGCGATGTAGACCGGGCGGTCCGCGAGCAGTCCGACCTTGCCCTCGGCCGAGAAGCCGAAGCTGCGGTGTGCGCGCAGCACATGGTCGATCCAGGCCTTCAGCACCGACGGCACCGTGTAGTTGTGCATCGGCGTGCCGATGACGAGTGCGTCGGCCGCCTCGAGCTCGCAGATGAGCCGCTCGGACTGCGCCAGCGAGCCGGGCCGCTCGCAGGCGTCGGGCCGCAGCGGCCATGAGCCCGCCAGCGTGTGGCCGTAGGTTTCGTCCACGTGCGGCAAGCCGATGGCGCCGAAGTCGCGCCGCACCACGGCCGCATTCGGGTCGCGCGCCAGCAGCCGCTCGACGATGCGCTGCGAGAAGTTCACGCTGAACGACGCATTGCCGCGCGGGCTGGCCGTGATGTGCAGGATGCTGCCGATCGCCTTCATCGCGCGGCTCCCTGCAGCACCTTGCTGAAGCGCATGGCGCCGGTCAGCATGCCCTGGCGGAAATAGAAGCGCTGGGCCAGCGCGTTCGACAGGCCGGTGTCGAGCACCAGCTTCATGCAGCCGGCCTCCTCGGCGATGCGCGTGGTGGCGTCGATGAGGCGCGCGCCCCACTCGCCGCCGCGCTCGCTCTCGAGCGTGACGAGGTCGTCGACGTACAGGAAGCGCCCGTAGACCAGGTTTTCCTGCAGGCGGTAGCCGGCCAGCGCGATGACCTCTTCGCCGCGCCATGCGGCAAGGATGCGGTAGCCGTCCTCGCGCATGCGGTGCACGCGCTGCGCCATGTCCTGCGCGCTCTGCAGGTGCGGGCGCAGCTGGTGCATGGCGCTCCAGCAGGCCTGCAGTTCGGCCTCGCTCTCGGCGTGGCGGATGGCGAAGCCGGCTGGCATCGTCGGTGTGGCGTTCATTCCTTGTCCTTGGTCAGATGGCATCAAGGAATTCTGGCGATGAAGAGGCCCAGGCGACAGGCCCAAGAAATGCATTTTGGACTGGGCCATGCAGGCCGCTGCATGGCGTTGTCGAGCGCGCCCCGGCACGTCGGCCTGGCCGTTCGATGCCATGAGGCCGCGCACCGGTTCCCGCAACGGCAGGTGAAATTGTCCGACACCGAGCGTGCGCAGCGCCGCCCAGATTGAAGGTTCGCGATCTTCCAACCCATGAACCGTTCAAGGAGCTTTCGATGATCCGCAAACTCGCTTCAGGCGAATACCGCCTCTACGCCCGCAAGGTCGATCCCAAGACCCACAAGCGCCGCAACCTCGGCACCTTCGACTCGCTCGCGCAAGCGCAGCAGCACGAACGGGAAGTCCAGTATTTCAAGCGCCACTGACGACGGCCCCGTACCAACCCAGGAGAACACACATGAGCACCACCGCCCCCAACCCCGGCGTGTTTGCGTTTCCCACATCGGCCCATCATCCGGCCGCGTCGCCCGAACGCACGAAGCCCGTCACCGAGACGCCGACCGAGCCGGCCATCGACCACGGGCTGGAGGAGTCGTTTCCGGCCAGCGACCCGGTGTCGGTCAGCGTGAGCAAGGCCGTGCATCCCGCGTCCCATGGCTCGCAGGGCTTGCGCGATGCCGCGCCGGCCAGGCGGTCGTGGCGCTCCGCGGTGCCCAAGGCGGTCGGCGCCGGCGTGCTGGCTGGCGGCGCGGCGCTGGCCGTGGGCTATGCGCTCACGAAGCTTCGGCGCGTGCACTGACCGGGCGGTCCGCGGCGAGGCGAGACATTGACTTCGCCCCGGAGCATGCCCTTGACCTCAACCACCACCCTGCCCACCGCAGCGCCCGAACCTGACCCGCGACCCGCATCGACGCTGGCGAAGCTCCTGCGCCTGTGCAAGGACGCGGTGATGGCGTGGATCGACGACTTCGCGCCCAGCATGGGCGCGGCGATCTCGTACTACACGATGTTCTCGCTCGCGCCGCTGCTGGTCATCGTCATCGCCGTGGCGGGTGCGCTCTTCGGCGCCGAGGCGGTACAGGGGCAGATCGCCGCGCAGCTGTCCGGCCTGATCGGGCAGGAGGGCGCGCTGGCCGTGCAAGGCCTGATTCGCAGCGCCAGCGAGCCATCGCGCGGGCTCATCGCCGGCGCCATCAGCATCTGCGTGCTGGTCGTCGGCGCGACCACGGTCTTTGCCGAACTGCAGAGCGCGCTCGACCGCATCTGGCACGTGCCCGAGCGTGTGAAGCCCAAGGGCGTGTGGGGCGTGCTGCGCGCGCGGGTGCTGTCGTTCGGGCTGATCCTGGGGCTCGCGTTCCTGCTGATGGTGTCGCTGATCGTCAGCGCCGCGCTGGCGGCCTTCGGCAGCTGGAGCACCGGCCTCTTTCCGGGCTGGGAGCTGCTGCTGCAGTCGATCAACGTGCTGGTGTCGCTGGCCATCCTCACGCTGCTGTTCGCGATGATCTTCAAGTTCATGCCGAGCGCGCCCATCGCGTGGCACGACGTGTGGATCGGCGCCGTCGTCACCGCGGTGCTGTTCGAGGTCGGCAAGGTGCTGATCGGGCTCTACCTGGGCAAGAGCGGCGTGACCGAGTCGTTCGCGGCGGCCGGTTCGCTCGTGGTGCTGCTGGCCTGGGTGTACTACGCGGCGCAGATCTTCCTGCTGGGCGCGGAGTTCACCAAGGTCTACGCGAGCACGCACGGCTCGGTGGCCGCGGCCAAGGCCCAGGCCGCCACGGACAAGACCGCGCGGCAGGCCGAGGCGGGGACCGATGCCGTGGGCCGGCCGGCGCCGGGCAGTGACGCGAAGCTGCGGAAGACGCAGCGCCTCGTGGAACGTCGCACGCGCACGGCGGTGTCGGCGCTGGCGCGCCAGCTGATGGTGCTGGCGGTGGTGAGCGTGGCCAGCAGGATGCTTTCCCGCCGCAAGCGGCGCGTCCGCCCCCGGCAGGCGGTATGAGAGAGCTGGTAGGCGCCGCTTATTTCAGCGGCGCGTGGTCGGCCATCACGGCGAGCGTCTCGATGAGGCGCGCCTCGAAACCCCTGGACGGGTCGGTGAAGGCCTCGCAGGCCAGCAGTGCGAGTGCGAGCACGATCGGCACCGCCGACCAGCCCATGGCGCGCCGCTCTGTACTCACTTCTTCGCGTGGATCTTCCGCATGGATGGTGTTCATCGCCGAAGCCTTTCAACCCTGTGGTCCAAGGCTGCGCCTGCGGCCGCGGTGCGTCTGTAGGACGGCTTCCGCAACGCGATGATCGAAAGAGGTAGGCCACCCCGCGAATGATCTGCGGCTATTGCTTTTGTCTACGCCGCTTGATGGAAGTGGGCATCAGGTGGGAATTTCTTGCGGCGTTGAACAGCAAAGCCGTGCGGCTCGTTCGCTGCTGTCGTGCACGTTGTGCGTGCAGTCATGCGTCCATGAAGGCAAATGCCGCGCCGCAGGATTGCGCTTACACACGCTGCGATGCTTGTCTCACCGCTGCGCTCCTGAGCGGGCCTA
Source organism: Variovorax sp. OK212 (assembly GCF_900112425.1). Lineage (GTDB taxonomy): Bacteria > Pseudomonadota > Gammaproteobacteria > Burkholderiales > Burkholderiaceae_C > Variovorax. The sequence continues at coordinate 158,276 of NZ_FOLP01000008.1, forward strand.
GGCTGAAATCCTGTTCTGCAAACATCCAATCCAATCCACCCAGCAGACAGAGACAGTCAAAGCCAAGGAGGCCGACATGACCACGAAGAGACGCAGCGTCGATTCCCCCGGCAGCCCTTCCAAGACCGCCGAGCCCAAGACCGGCATGAACCCCGACGGGCGCACGCCCGCCGAGTTGCCCAGCGACCCGAAAGCCGCACCGGCGCCAGCCGAGCCGAAAAAGGCCGGGCACTGAGGCCGGCACGAAGCCGGCATGCGGCCCGCCCGGAAGCGGGCGTTACGCATGCCCGGAAGCGGGCGTGCCGCATGCCCGAGCGCGTCAGAACCCGTAGTACTTGTTGACGCTGCTGGTGTAGCTGTCGTCATAGGCCGGCACGCTGGCGTTGGCATACTTCGGCGCGCCTTCGAGCGTGGCCTTGTCCAGCGGCACGACGTAGCCGTCCTGCGCGGTGTCGTACTTCAGCACGTTCCAGGGAATGGGGTAGCGGTCGGTGCCGATGCCCAGGAAGCCGCCGAACTCGAGCACCGCGTAGCGCACCTGCCCGGTGAGCTTGTCGATCATCAGGTCGTCGATGGTTCCGAGCTTGTCGCCGGCCGCGTTGTACACGCTGGTGCCCTCCACCCGGTCCGAAGAAATCACATTTGCCGAGATCGCCATGGCTGTCTCCTTGCCGGCACGTCTGGGAGGCGCCGACCTTGCATCAAAGCCCAGGACCGGAGGTTTCTCGCGCATGGCGGCGGGGCCTGATCGGCGATGCGCGACTTGCGCTGTAGGGATTCTTCCCGGCGTGATTCGAGAGGCGCGAAGGGAGGCGAAGAAGAGGCGAAGGAATGGCGAAGGAAGGGCGAAGGAAGGGCGAAGGAAGGGCGAAGGAAGGGCGAAGGAAGGGCGAAGGAATGGCGGGAAGAGAGGCGTGACTGCGTCAGCCGGCCGGGCGTTCCCGTTCCTCCGTCCACCACCTCGACAAGGCGGTGAGCCCGCCGATGTTGCCGATCATCTCTTCCATGATCGCGCGGGTGGCCGGCGTGTCGGCCATCCAGCCGGTGGACACCGCGTGCTGTGCGGTGTCCGCGGCGAGCCGATATTCCCAACAGAGCCGGACCTCTTTCGTCGTGCGCATGGCACGAGCTTAAAGCCGATCCGTGACGCCGCCGGCCGGCGCCTCTGTCGTCGTACGGGCCTGCTTACTTGTCGTGGTGCAGGTAGGAGGCCTGCTTCGGCAGCAGCAGGCTCACCAGGAACGCGAGGGCCATCATGCCGGTCACGTACCAGTAGAAGTAGGACTCGTGGCCGATCGACTTCAGGCCCAGCGCCACGTACTCGGCGCTGCCGCCGAAGATGGCGTTGCCCACCGCGTACGACAGGCCCACGCCCAGCGCGCGGATTTCGGGCGGGAACATCTCGGCCTTCACGATGCCGCTGATCGAGGTGTAGAAGCTCACCACCGCCAGCGCCAGGGTGATCAGCACGCCGGCCATCAGCGGGCTGCCCACGTTCTGCAGGTTGCTGAGCACGGGCACCGTCATCAGCGCGCCCAGCGCGCCGAACAGCAGCATGTTGGTGCGGCGGCCGATGCGGTCGGACAGCGCGCCGAACACCGGCTGCATGCACATGTAGATGAACAGGCAGGCCGTCATCACGTTGCTGGCGGTCTTGATCGACATGCCGGCCGAGTTCACCAGGTACTTCTGCATGTACGTGGTGAAGGTGTAGAAGATCAGCGAGCCGCCGGCCGTGTAGCCCAGCACCACGAGGAACGCGCGCTTGTGGTGGGTGAACAGCTCGCGCATGGTGCCGGCGCCCTTGGCGGCACGGGTCTTGTTGCTGGCGGTCTCGGTCAGCGTGCGGCGCAGCATCAGCGCGACCACCGCGGCCAGGGCGCCCAGCACGAAGGGAATGCGCCAGCCCCAGCTCTTGAGCTCGGTGTCGTCCAGCAGCTGCTGCAGCACCACCACGACCACCACGGCCAGCAACTGGCCGCCGATCAGCGTGACGTACTGGAACGACGAGAAGAAGCCGCGCTGTCCGCGCATGGCCACTTCGCTCATGTAGGTGGCGGTGGTGCCGTACTCGCCACCGACCGACAGGCCCTGCAGCAGCCGCGCGGCCAGCAGCAGCGCGGGCGCGGCGGCGCCGATCTGCGCATAGGTGGGCAGGCAGGCAATGATCAACGAGCCCACGCACATCATGGTGACCGAGACCACCATCGAGGTCTTGCGGCCCTTGCGGTCGGCCAGCCGGCCGAACAGCCAGCCGCCCACCGGGCGCATCAGGAAGCCGGCGGCGAACACGCCGGCGGTGTTGAGCAGCTGCACGGTCGGGTCCGACTTGGGGAAGAACGCCGGCGCGAAATAGATCGCGCAGAAGGCGTAGACGTAGAAGTCGAACCATTCCACGAGGTTGCCGGACGAAGCGGCAAAGATGGCGAAGATGCGCTTGCGCTTCTCTTCGAAGGTGTAGGGCGTGTGGTTGTCGGCGTCGGAGGCTGCCGTGGTGGCGCCGCCGGCATTGGCGAGGGTGGTCATTTTGGGGGAGTCCTTGTCGTCTTGCCGTCGAGTCTGTCCGGCAGGCGCCGCGCTGTCGTCCGTAGCCGCCCGCCGCGCGGCTACGTATCGGTACGCAAGGGTAAATACCTAGAAAGACTTACAGAACGTCTCCTGGACCCAGTCTGAGCGCTGGTTTGTCATTCAGCTGAATTGCACTGACGCCCTTGCCACTGACTGGAGGTTTGCCATGGCTGCAAGCGCATTGATACAGGCCCGCATCGACGCCGAGGTGAAGGAACGCGCCACCGAGGTGCTGGGCAACATCGGCCTCACCGTCCCGGATGTGGTGAGGATCGTGCTGACCCGTGTGGCCAGGGAGGGCGCGCTGCCGCCGGGCTTGACCGTCAACGAGGAGGCCCATGACGCCTGGTTCCGGGCCAAGGTCCAGGAAGCCTTGGACGATCCGCGCCTGGCGCTTTCGCATGAGCAGGTCTAAGCGCATTTCGCCAGGCGCCGTGCGGCTGCGCGGCGCAAGGTGTGAGCCAAGGGCAGCGCGTGAAGCTCGAATGGTCGCCGTTGGCGATGGACGATCGGGAGCGGATTTTCGATTTCCGGAGGGTGGGCGCCCCGGCCGGCGGTCGCCACGCGCACCTCACTGAAACAGGCAAGCCTTAGAGGTCGTGTTCTCGCAGGAACCTGTCCAGCTGGTGGCTGTTCGCCAGCCCCAGCTTGGCGAACGCGTGGGCGCGGTGGGTTTCCACCGTGCGCTGTTCCAGCGGCGCGAGTTCCTGGGCGATCTGCTTGTTGGGCTTGCCCTCGGCCACCAGCCGGGCCACCTGCATCTCGCGCGGGGTGAGTTTGTCCCACAGCGCCTGCGCGGCCTGGCGGGCCTGGCGGCGCAAGGCGATCTCGCCGGCCCGCTCCAGCGCCCGGGCGATGCTGTCGAGCAGGCGCTCGTCGTTGCAGGGCTTCTCCAGCCAGCCGAAGGCACCGTTCTGCACCGCTTCCACCGCCATCGGAATGTCGCCGTGGCCGGACAGGAAGAGCACGACCAGCGGGCTGTCCTGCGCGCGCAGCGCGTCGAACACCTGCAGCCCGCTCACGCCGTCCATGCGCAGGTCGAGGATGACGCAGCCCGCGCGCTGCAGGTCGGCACCGCCCAGGAAGGCCTCGCCCGACGCGAAGGTCTGCACCGCGTAGCCGCGCGACAGAAGCAGCAGGCCGAGCGAGCGGCGCACGGCCTCGTCGTCGTCCACCACGCACAGGTTGTTGGCAAGAGCGTTCATGGCGATGGAATTTCCAGCTCGAGGGTGAAGACGGTGCCGCCGCCGGGCCGGTCGGCAAAGGAAAGCCGGCCCCGGTGCGCTTCGACGATGGTGCGGCAGATGTTCAGGCCCAGCCCGAGCCCGCCCGGCTTGGTGGTGAAGAAAGGCGCGAACACCTGTTCGGCCAGCGCGTCGTCGATGCCCGCGCCGCGGTCGGCCACGCGAATGTGCACGCGCGCGCCCAGCCGCTCGGCCTCGACCTCCACCACGCGCTGCTCGGGCGGCGTGGCCTGCATGGCCTGCAGGCTGTTCGACAGCAGGTTCAGCAGCACCTGCTCGAGCAGCACGCGGTCGCCGCGCACCGGCGGCAGCCCGGGCTGCACGCGCACCTCGGCGCGGGCCTGGCGCTGGCGCATCTCGCCCTTGAGCAGCGCCAGCGCGTTGGTCACCAGCGCGGACACCGCGCAGTCTTCGGTGCCGACGGTGCGCTGGCGCACGAAGCCGCGGATGCGCCGCACGATCTCGGCGCTGCGCTGGGCCTGCGCCATGGTCTCGTCGAGGCTGTCGACCAGCAACTGCTGGTTGCCCTGCTCCGCGAAGGCCTTGGCCGCGCTCGCGAAATTGCTCAGCGCCATCAGTGGCTGGTTGAGTTCGTGGGCCAGCGTGGAGGCCATTTCGCCGAGGCTGGCCAGGCGCTGCGCGTGCTGCAGCTGCTCGTCGTTCTGGCGCTGGCGCAGCTCGGCGCGCTTCTGCTCGGTGATGTCGACCACCGAGCTCATCCAGCCGCTGTGCAGGCCGTCGGCGTCGATCAGCGGCGCGGTGTAGACCATGGTGATCACCTCGTGCCCGTCGCGGTGCCGCAGGCGCGACTCGAAGCCCGAGCGCGCGGGCTGCCCGCTCATCATGGCGTCGTAGTGGTGCCAGTGCTGGCTCACGTCGTCGGGGTGCCAGTAGGGGTAGGGCGGCAGCTTGCCGAGCAGTTCGCCGGCGCCGTAGCCGGTCATGTCGCAGAAGGCCGGGTTGACGTAGGTGATGCGGCCCTGGCGGTCGCGCGCGCGCATGCCCACCAGCAGCGAGTCTTCCATCGCCTTGCGAAAGGCGTGGGCCTCGTCGAGTGCGTGGGTGCGTTCGCGCACGCGCAGCTCCAGGTCGCGCCGCGCGTCGCGCTGCTCGGCGAAGCGGCGCTCGCGCAGCCGCCAGTACAGGCCGCCCAGCAGCAGCACGCCCGCGCCCAGCAGGCCGAGCATCCAGGTGCGCTCGCGCGCGCGGGTCACCTCGGCGTGGTCGGCCATCACGGTGAGCGTCCAGCCCAGGTCGGGCAGGGGCTCGTCCACCGCCAGGAAGCGGCGCGGCTTGCCGCCGATGTCGGTGGCGACCAGGTAGCCCGGCTGCTCGTCGCTTCGCTGCACCTTCCACGGCAGCGCCGGGAAGCTGGTGCGCGCGCCGTACTGCTGGTCGTGCCGCACGCGCTCGAGTTCGCCGGGGGCCAGCGCGCGCCGCGTCTGGTAGAGCCACGACGGCACCGAGCTGAGGAACACCACGCCGCGCGCGTCGCTCAGCAGGATCGGGTCGCGCACGAAGGTCCACGCCTCCTGCAGCTGGCGCAGGCTGACCTTGACGGTGACCACGCCCAGCACCGCGCCGCCGTCGGCGCGCACCGGCGCCGAGATGAACAGGCCCGGCTCGCCGGTGGTCTGGCCCACGCCGTAGAACATGCCGCCGCGGCCCGCGCGCGCGTCGATGAAGTAGGGCCGGTTGGCATACGACTCGCCCACGAAGCTCTGCGGCGTGTGCCAGTTGCTGGCCGCCAGCGTGAGGCCCTGCAGGTCGCTGAGGTACAGCGCGTCGGAGCCGGCCTGGCGGTTCACCTCCTCGATGTACAGGTTGGCGCGCTGCTTCACGGCGGCGTCTTCCGGGTGTGCCAGCGCGGCCAGCACGGCCGGGTGCACGCCCGCGGTGTACGGCAGGTAGCTGTACTTGCCGGCCGAGTCGCGCAGGCCGAGCACGTGGACTTCCATGGCGCGGCGAATGGAGTCGGCCTGGAAGTTCGCCTCGCGGGTGGCGGCCCACTGGGCCGCAAGGCCGATCAGGAGCAGGGCGAGCGCCAGGGCGGCCAGCCAGGCGGCGGCCCTGCGCGTGCGCCGGCGCGGCGGGGGCGGCGGCGTCGCGATGGACGGCACGGGCGGTTCAGGTGAAAGAGGGGGCATGGGGCGGGATCGGCGAAAGGCGCCGACCGGTGCGGCGGGGCGAATTTTGCCCTTCGCGTGAAAACACGCGCCGTGGTGCCGAGCCAAAGGGGAGGAACTGGCCAGGGCCGCGATGCCGTCGATGCGGAGATCCGACGCTCCAGGCGTATCGCACGCGCACCGTCGAGCATCGGGCCGAATGAATCGGCGGGGCCTGTCCGAAGCCCATACACCGCAACATCCGGTTGCGTGGATTTCATTCGGCAAGCAGATGTTTCGCCTGGCTGGCGCGATGCCGGCATTTCGCCGTACGCCCCTGAGGGCGTACGGCGCTGCTCGCGTTTTGGATTCAACTTCCGCTGGTTAGCTAACGTGTGCTTACCAGCAGACTCACTTTCTTGATCATCTCCTACAGCCGGTTCCATGGGTCGGGCGATATGGTTCGCAGACATAAGTAAACGAACCAGAAGAACGTTCCAAAAACGTTTCGCCGGACCTTGAGAAAAAACAACGCTGTCACACACCCCGCCCGCCCCGACCTCAAAGCCCCACACGCACGCACCCTCACCGCTTCAGCCACGACGCTCGTGGTGGCCGTTGTGTGGCTGACTGCGTCCGCGCCGGTCTTGGCGCAAACCGCTTCGACACTTTCGGATGCGCCCGTGGCGACCCGCCCGGAGCTGCCCACCGCGCCCGTTGCACTCGTTGCGCCCACGCGCTACAGCGCGCAGGCGCATGACGCGCTCGTCGAACAGGTGCGCGCAGGCACCGTCACGCCGCCCGATGCGTTCGCCGCCCTGACGGGTTGGTTCGCGCAAGCCACCACGAACGCGCAGCGCGATCGCATCGCGTCCGACGCCGTGGTGTGGGCGCTGGCGGCCGACCAGCCGCAGGAGGCCGTGCGCTGGGCGCATGCCGTGCCGCTGCAGCGGCTCGCGGCCTACGCCGTCGAGCCCGCCTTCGTCGCGGCACGCCGTGTGGACGACCGCATCCTGCAGCTGCGCCTCACGGCGCTCGCGCCCACGCAGCGCGTGGTGCGCCGCGAGAACGCATTCGCGCTGGAGGACATGGGTGCCATCACCGAAGCGCTCGCGCAGGCCGAAGCGGCACAGCGCGCCACGCCGGGCAGCTTCAGCGACTTCGAACTCGCCAGCCTGCGCCAGCAGGCCCTCGGCCAGCGCCTGCGCTGGGCCATCGGCGAGCGCGACCAGCGCGTGGGCGAGGGCGCGGGGCGCTTCGAGCGCATCGACGAATTGCTGCCGCTGTATGCGTCCGAACTGGGCAACGCGGCGGACCATGTGCAACACAGCGCACCCGCGGGCGACGAAGAAGCGCCGCGCTGGAAGGCGCTCTACCTGCGCCTGTACGCGGACCATCTGACGACTCTTTCCGCGCGCGGCCGCTTCACCGAAGTGACCGCGGGCTACGCGCAATGGCAAGCGCAGCACGCCGATGAGCCGCTGCCGTACTACGCGCTGTCCGATGTGGCCGGCGCCTACCAGCAGCAGCGCCGCTCCGACCTGGCCGTGCCGATCTACGAAGCCGCGCTGCGCGCCGGCGGCGAAGCGATACCCGTGCCCAGCGACACCCACACCGGCCTGGTGTACGCGTACCTCGACACCGCGCGTTTCGAAAATGCCGAGTCGCTGCTGCGCCAGCTCGAGGCGGCCACGCCGCCGCTCTTGCGCCTCACGCCCGAGCAGGGCCGGCCCAACCCCGAGTACGCCGAGGTGCGCAACCTGCGCGCGCTCTACCAGCTCTACACCGAGCGTCCCTGGCAGGCCGAGATGAGCTTTCGCGGCCTCACGTCGCTCGCGCCGCTCAACAGCGGCTTTCGCTCGGGTCTCGCGGAGACCATGAAGCTGCGCGAGAAGCCCGATGAAGCCCTCGGCCGCTACCGCGAGACGCTCGTCGACCATCCGGACGACGTGGCGGCGCGCGCCGGCTATGCGGGCGCGTTGTTCGATGCCGGCGAGATCCGCGCCGGCCGCGAGCTCACCGACCGCCTGCAGGCCGAGGCGCCCGAATCCATCGCGGTGCGCAACGCCGTCACCCAGCGCGACACGCTGCGCGCGCCGCGCCTGGACATCGACGCCGACGTCGGCCAGGGCCATGGCAGCAGCGTGCTGGCCGACCGCGACTGGCGCGTCGACGCGAAGCTGTCCTCGCCGCTGTGGGACGACAGCTGGCGCCTGTTCCTGCGCCATGTGTTCGCGCGCGGCGACACCTCGCTGGGCAACGCCGACCTGTCGCGTACCGGTATCGGCGTGGAGTACCTGCAGGGCCGCTGGCAGGCCAGCGCCGAACTGCACCAGGCCGACAAGGGCCGCTACCGCACCGGCGTCGCGCTGGGCCTGGACTACCGCGCCAGCGATGCATGGCGCCTGTCGGCGCGCTTCGATTCCAACAGCCTGGAGACGCCGTGGAAGGCACGCCTTGCCAATGTCGGCGCGCGCTCGCTCGAGTTCGGCGGCACCTATGTGGTGAACGAGTCGCGCGCCTTCGAGGGCCGCCTGCAGCGCATGGACTTCAGCGACGGCAACAGCCGCGACGCGCTCGGCCTGAGCTGGCGCGAGCGCCTGGTGAGCGGGCCGCGCTTCCAGCTCGAAGGCACCCTGAGCGGCGAGACCGCGCGCTACGCCCGCCAGGACGTCGCGTACTTCGCGCCGCGCGGCGAAAGCGCATTGCAGCTCGGGCTCACCGGCAAGTACCTCGGCTGGAAGCGCGACGACCGCCGCTTCTCGCAGGTGGTCGGCATCGAGGCCGGCAGCTACCGGCAGCAGGGCTTCGGCAGCGGCGGCCTGTGGTCGCTGCGCTATGGCCATGAATGGGTCTTCGGCCGTTCCGCGACGCTGAGCTACGGCCTCGGCATTGCGAGCCACCCCTACGACGGCGTGCGCGAACGCCGCCGCTTCGTCTACCTCAACCTGTCGGTGCCGTTCCAATGAAGAATAAAAATGTGGAGGCCCTTGCGGGCCGAACGTGGGGCCGCGCGCTGCGCGCTGCCACGGCTGCTGTCCTGCTGCCGCTGCTGTCGGTTCTTGCGGCCGCGGCGCATGCCCAGGCCCTCCCGCCCCCCGATGCCGACGACGGCAAGACCTTCCGCGCGATCGCGATGCACGACGTGCGCCACAACGTGCGCGAGAGCTTCGCCGGCGAGCCCGAACCCACCGCGCTCGACGAGCGCACCGTCGCCGATTTCTTCGCCTGGCTGCGCAGCGCCGGCTACCAGCCGGTGAGCCTGCAGCAGATCGTCGATGCGCGCGCGGGCCGCACGCCGCTGCCGCCGCGCGCCGTGCTGCTGAGCTTCGACGACGGCTACGAAAGCTTCTACGCCAAGGTCTACCCGCTGCTCAAGCAGTTCAACTACCCCGCCGTCATGGCGCTGGTCACCGGGTGGCTCGAGGTGCCGCCGGGCCAGGTCGTGAGCGGCTACGGCGCGACGAACGCCGTGCGGCGCGAGGCCTTCATCACCTGGGACCAGGCGCGCGAGATGGGCGCCTCGGGCCTGGTGGAGTTCGCGAGCCACGGCGACGCGATTCACACCGGCGTGCCCGGCAATCCGCAGGGCAACCTGCAGCCGGCCGCCGTCACGCACCGCTACGACAGCGCCACCGGGCGCTACGAGGACGATGCCGCCTGGGTCGCCCGCGTCGAGGCCGACCTGCGCCGCAGCCGCGGCCTCATCGAGCAACGCACCGGCACCCGCGTGCGCGCCATGGTGTGGCCCTACGGCGCCTACAACAAGGCCGCGTTGCGCGCGGCCGACCGCGCCGGCATGCCCATCACGCTCACGCTCGACGAAGGCCCCAACACGGCCGACGTTCCTCTGCAGACCATCCGCCGCGGCCTGGCGACCTACGACATCGCGGTGCCCGACTTCAGCCTGCTGCGCGCGCCCGCGCGGCCCGACCCGCGCGCGCTGCAGCGCGCGATGCACATCGACCTCGACAACGTGTACGACCCCGACCCCGCGCAGCAGGAGGCCAACCTCTCGCGCCTGCTCGACCGGGTGCAGGCCGTGGGTCCGTCGGCGGTGTTCCTGCAGGCCTTTGCGGACCCCGACGGCGACGGCGCGGCCGACGCGCTGTACTTTCCCAACCGCCACATGCCGATGCGCGCCGACCTGTTCAACCGCGTCGCCTGGCAGCTGCGCACCCGCACCGGCGTGGAGGTGTATGCGTGGATGCCGGTGCTCGCCTTCCAGCTGCCCGCGAGCAACCCGCTGGCCGATGTGCGCGTGACGCACCTGGAGCCCGCTTCGCCCGCGGCGCGCGACCAGGTGCGCTACCACCGGCTCTCGCCGGCCGACCCGCGCGTGCGTGCGCTCATCGGCGACATCTACGAAGACCTTGCGAAGAACGCGCCCGTCGCGGGCCTGCTTTTCCACGACGACGCCACCTACAGCGACGACGAGGACGCCAGCCCCGCCGCCTTGCGCGAGCTCTCCGCGCAGGGCCTGCCCGCGAACATCGTGACGCTGCGCGCCGACCCCGCGCTGCGCGCGAAGTGGACCGCGTTCAAGACGCGCCAGCTCACCGACTTCACGCTCGCGCTCGCGCAGCGTGCGCGCGAATGGCAGCCGGACATCCTGACCGCGCGCAACCTCTATGCGCGGCCCGTGCTGGAGCCCGCGTCGCAGGAGTGGTTCGCGCAAAGCCTGGCGCAGTCGCTCGAGGCCTACGACTACACGGCCGTCATGGCGATGCCCTTCATGGAGCAGGCCGCCGACCCGAAGGCCTGGCTCGAGGCGCTGTTGCGCCAGGTCGCCGCGCAGCCGCGGGGGCTCGAGCGCACCGTGTTCGAGCTGCAGGCGCGCGACTGGCGCAGCGGCCGCATGGTCGACAGCGCCACCCTGGCCGGCCAGTGGACGCTGCTGCACCGGCTGGGCGCACGCCACGTCGCCATCTATCCTGACGACTTTCTCGAGGGCCAGCCGCCGCTGGTGACGGTGCGCGACATTCTGTCGGTGCGCGCCAACCTGCGCGGCGGCAAGGTCGACAGCCTCGAAACCCCGCCGGCGCTGGCGCCCGCCAAGCCGGGAGCATCGCGATGAATCCCGACTTCTGGGGCGCCGGCGCGGTCCGCGTGCTGCTCGACTACGTCTTCTACTACCCCTTCATTGCGGCCTATGTGTGGATGGCCGGCGGCATCGCGCACGCGCTGGTGTTCGAGCGGCGGCGCCACCTGCGCACCGACCCGCTGCCGCTCTTGCCCGAGCAGCCGCTGGTGAGCGTGATCGTGCCCTGCTTCAACGAGGGCGCGCAGGTGCAGGAGGTCATCGAGCAGCTCATGCGCAGCCGCTACACCAACTACGAGGTGATCGCCGTCAACGACGGCAGCAGCGACGACACCGGCCCGGTTCTCGACGCGCTGGCCGGGCGCTACGCCGCGCTGCGCGTGGTGCACCACGCGCGCAACCAGGGCAAGGCGGTGGCGCTGAACACCGCGGCCGTGCTGGCCAACGGCGAGTACATCCTGGGCGTGGACGGCGACGCGCTGATCGACCCCGACGCCATCGCCTGGATGCTCACCCACATGCTGCATTCGGAACGCGTGGGCGCGGTCACCGGCAACCCGCGCATCCGCACGCGCACCACGCTGCTCGGGCGCATGCAGGTGGGCGAGTTCTCGTCGAACATCGGCCTCATCAAGCGCACGCAGCAGCTCGCGGGGCGGCTGTTCACGGTGTCGGGCGTGCTGTCGATGTTCCGCCGCAAGGCGCTGCTCGACGTCGAGTTCTGGAGCCCCGACGTGATGACCGAGGACATCGACATCAGCTGGAAGCTGCAGCTGCAGGGCTGGCGCGTGCGCTACGAACCCCGCGCGCTGTGCTGGATCCTCATGCCCGAGACCGTGCGCGGCCTGTACCGCCAGCGCCAGCGCTGGGCCACCGGCGGCATCCAGACCCTGCTGCGCTACGCGGGCCAGGTGATCAGGCCGCGCAACTTCATGATGTGGCCGGTCTTTGCCGAATACCTGGCGAGCGTGGTGTGGGCCTACGCCATGTTCTGCGTGCTGGTGCTCGCGCTGGTGCGCCGCTTCCTGCCGCCCGAGTGGCAGTACGTGGGGTTCTGGCCCGAGTGGCACGGCATGCTGCTGGGCATCACCTGCATGCTGCAGATGTTCGTGAGCCTGTGGATCGACCGCCACTACGACCGCAACATCCTGCGCTATCTCGTCTGGACCATCTGGTACCCGCTTGCCTTCTGGATGATCAACATGTTCACCACGGTCGTGGCCTTGCCGGTCACGCTCCTGCGGCGCAAGGGCAAGCGCGCCCGGTGGACCAGCCCCGACCGAGGAGTCAACAATGAAAGACCTGCAATTGTCCGTTCCATCGACCACGAATGAGCCGCGCATGCGCGCGCACACCGCCGAGCAACCCGCCCCCCCGCGCTTGCGCGGATGGGCCGAGCCGCAGGCGGAAACGCCGGTGCTCGACGCCGCGCGCGTGCCGCTGAGCGAGTTCATCCGCAACAAGCCCATGCTCAGTGCCGTGGCCACCTTCGCGTGGCTGCGGGTGGGGCGGCCCGTGCTGCTGGTGCTCTTCTGGGTGGCCGTGTTCCTCTACGCGTGGCGCCATTTCTTCCATGTGTCGCAGGTACGGCAGGACAACGGCCTGCTCGCCATCTACGCGCTGTGCGCGCTGGGCATCTTCGCGGCGATGCTGCTGCTGGCGCCCGTGCGCCGCCGCGCCATCCGCGGCGAGGAAACCGAAGGCCGCAGCGCCGACAGCACCGTGGCCCAGCTCGCCGAATATTCGTCGCTCGAGGCGCGCAACCTGTCGCTGTGGCAACGCGCGCGGCGCCTGCTGGTGCAGCACGACCGCGACGGCCGCGTGACCGACGCGTCGGACCTGGACACCGAGCCGGCGATGCTGACGCCTTCGGGCACGATCGCGCGGCCGCAGCGCGAAGCCTGAGCGGGCCACGGCTGCGCCGCGCGCCGGGTCAGCCCTTTCGGGCCAGCACGTTGCGCTCGTCCTGCCGCAGCACCAGGTCCCACACCTGCTGGCCGGTCGGCGAGCTGCGCTCTTCATAAACGTGCGCCACCAGCCCGGCGGCGCGCCCGATGAGCGCGAGGCCGCGGCCCAGCAAGGGGTCGAGGCCCATGTCGGCCAGCACGGCGCCGTTGGCCCCGGCGGCATTCAGCGGCAGCCGGCGGCCGTGGTCTTCCCGCAGCACCTCGGTGATGGCCAGCGCCAGTCGCCAGTGGCGGCCGAAGTAGCCGTTCTCCTTCGACACCGCCATGAGCGTCGGTACGCGCGGATCGCCGTCGACGTGGATCGGATGGCCGATGCCCGGAATCGACCGGCGCTGCGCACGGAACTCGCTCACCACCTGCGCCGCGCGCGCACGCACGGCGGTGTCGTCCGCGTCGTCGGCCAGCGAGGCGGCTTCACGGATCAGGATCTCGCTCACGTTCTGCACCGTGCCCAGGAAGTTGTTGCCCGCGCCCAGCAGCCCGGCCGCCACGGCGCCCTGCAGCGATTCCGGCGCGCCCAGCCAGGTCAGCCGCGCGGTGATGGCGCTGGGCGTGAGGCCGTGGTCGGCGGCGGTCACCAGCAGCAGGTTGACCATGTTCTTCTCGCGCGGCTCGGGCGTGCGGCCGAAGATCAGGAGCCAGATCATCTCGACGAAGTCGAGCTTGCCGATGACCTCGGTGGACAGGTTGCGCCCGCGCACCCAGATGGTGTCGGGCGTGGTGTAGCCGATGTCGGTCTTGATGGGCATGTGCGCGCTCTGCTTTTGCTGTTGCTCTGTATGGCTTTGCTCTGCTCGCGGCGTTCAGCCCGCGAGCCCGACCGTGATGCCGCCGCACACGTACAGCACCTGTCCCGTCATGAACGAGGCCATCGGATGCATGAAGCAGCCCACCGCATGCGCCACCTCGGCGGGTTCGCCGAAGCGCTGCACCGGAATGCCCTGCGCGATGCGTTGCGTGCGCGGGCTGTCCGCCGGGTTCGCGGCCTTGAAGGCGGCGGTGGCGATGGGGCCGGGCGCCACCGCGTTCACGGTGATCCCCTGTGGCGCCAGTTCCAGCGCCCAGGTGCGCGTGAGCGCATTGAGCGCGCCCTTGGCCGCCGCGTAGCCGCTTCGCAGTTCCTTGCCGAGCGCCGCGCGGCTCGTGATGTTGACGATGCGCCCGTGCCCGGCCGCGCGCATCGCGGGCAGCACGGCCTGCGTGCATTGCAGCGCGGCGCGCGCGGTGACGCCGATCTGCAGGTCGAAGTCGTCGAGCGAGGTGTCCTCGATGGGCGCCGGGCGGATCGCCGCGACGTTGTTCACGAGGCCGGTGAGCGCCTTGCGCGCCGTCACTTGCGCCAGTGCCTCGGCGAGCGCCGCGCGGTCGCCCATGTCGACGCGCACGAACTCGCCGGAGCTGGCATCGGGCGGCGGCTGGATGTCGAAGTTCACGACCTCCCAGCCTGCCGCGATCAGCGTGTGGCAGATGGCCAGGCCGATGCCCGACGAGCCGCCGGTGACCAGCGCGTGGCGCGGTGCGGCGTCTTTTGTCTGTGGTTGCGATGTCATGTGGGAATGTCAATGTGAGGTGGTTGGGTTGACTGCATGGGCTCCATGCGCCGGACGATGTCCGCGCGCGCATCCTTCTTCGACACCTTGCCGTTCGCGGTGCGCGGCAACTGCTCGAAGAAATGCACGGCCTTGGGGGTCTTCACGGGGTCGAGCCGCGCGCGCACCCATGCGATGAGTTCGTCGCCGGTGGCCTGCTCGCCCGCGCGCAGTTGGACGGCGGCATGCACCGCCTCGCCCCACTTGGCGTCGTCGACGCCGATCACCGCGCAGTCGTACACGGCAGGATGCTTGCCTAGCGCGTTCTCCACGTCGGTCGGGTAGACGTTGAAGCCGCCCGTGATGATCATGTCGCGCACGCGGTCCTTCAGGAACAGGAAGCCGCGCTCGTCGAGGTAGCCGCCGTCGCCGGTGCGCAGCCAGCCGTCGTGGAAGGTCTCGGCCGTCTTCTCGGGCTGCTTCCAGTAGCCCGACATCACCAGGTCGCCGCGCACGACCACCTCGCCGGTTTCGCCCGTGGGCAGCAGCCGGCCCGCGGTGTCCATGATGGCGATCTCGGTCATCAGCGCCGCGCGGCCGACCGAGTCGAGGTTGCGCGCATCGAGCAGGTCGTCCACCGGCATGTACGAGATGATGGCCGGCGCCTCGGTCTGGCCGTAACCCGTTTCCACATGGCCGAACACCTGTTGCGCCTCGAGGATCTTGTCGCGCCGCATCGGTGCGGCGGCATACACGAAGTGGCGCAGCGCCGACCAGTCGCGCCCGCGCGCGGTCTCGTCCTCGAGCAGGCTGTAGATCAGCGTGGGCGGCATGAACACGGCGGTGACGCGGTCGTGCTCGAGCTGGTCGAGCACGTCGCGCGGGCGCGTGGAGGTCGGCAGCAGCACGGTGCCGCCGCAGCCCAGCACCGGCAGCAGGAAGGTCGAGGTGCCGTGCGTGATGGAGGCCACCGCCAGGTAGCGCTCGTGCTCGTCGAGCCGCATGGCCTGCATGATCGACACGATGGTGGTGTTCCACGCGCGGTAGCTCTGCATCACGCCCTTGGGCGCGCCGGTGGTGCCGCCCGTGAACTTGATGGCCTGGGTTTCGCCGAGGTCGTGGCGCACGGCGGCGGGCTGGCGGCCGCGGTATTCGGCGATGAGGGCGCCGAGTTCGTCGAGTTCGTCGAGTTCGCCAGGTTTGCCATTTCCGCGCTGCGCGGCGTGCGCCGCGTCCTGCGGCACATAGCCGATGCGCCGTGCCTGCGTGCCCGCCACCTTGTCTTCGAGGCCGGCCTCGGTCACCAACAGCGCGGCTTCGGTGAACTCGACGATGCGGCTGAGCTCTGCCTGCCCGGCGCGCGGGTTCAGCGGCACCCAGATGCGGCCCGCGAGCAGCGTCGCGAACAGCGCGACGACGTGCGCGATGTGGTTGCCCGCGCAGATCGCGATGCGCCCGCGCGCATCGGGCACGAGCGCCTGGAAGGCGGCGGCCAACGCCTCGGTGCGCGCGAGCAGTTCGGCGTAGCTGATCTCGCCCTCGGGGCCCGAGATGGCGGTCTTGGCGGGATGGCGCCGCGCGCTGCGCAGCAGAAAGTCGATGGGACGCATCGTGCTGTTCCCCGCTCTATTCGGCCTTGGCGCCGGAGGCCCGCACCACCTCGGCCCACTTGTCGTACTCCTTGCGCACGAAGGCGTCGAAGGCCGGCTGCGTCATCTCGGGCGCGTCGGCGCCCAGGTCGCGGTAGCGCGCCTTCACCTTGTCGGTGCGCAGCGCCTTCTCGACCTCGTCGTGCAGCCGTTGCGTGACCGCGGCGGGCACGCCGGTGGGCACGAACAGGCCCGACCATGCGGTGGATTCGTAGCCGCGCACGCCGGCCTCGGCCATCGTGGGCACATCGGGCAGCGAAGGCGAGCGGCGCGTGCCCGTCACGGCCAGTGCGCGCAGCGAGCCCTTGGCAATGTGCGGCAGCGAGGTCGGCAGGTTGTCGAACATCAGGTCGATCTGCCCGCCGATCAGGTCGGTGAGCGCGGCGGCGCCGCCGCGGTAGGGCACGTGCAGGATGCTCACTTGCGCCAGGTGCTTGTAGAGCTCGCCCGACAGGTGGATGCTGCTGCCGTTGCCCGACGAACCCATGCTCAGCTTGCCGGGCTTGCTCTTGGCGATCGCCGTGAGTTCGGCCACCGACTTCGCGGGCAGCGACGGGTTCACCACCAGCACGTTGGGCACCGAGCCCACCATGGCCACCGGCGTGAATGCCTTGCGCGTGTCGTAGGGCAGGTTGCCGTACAGCGTCGGGTTGATGGCATGCGTGCCCACGGTGCCGAGCAGCATCGTGTAGCCGTCGGGCGCCGCCGCCGACACCTCTCGCGCGCCGATGTTGCCACCCGCGCCGGGCCGGTTGTCGACGATCACGGGCTGGCCCAGCGACTGCGCCAGCTCCGCGCCGATGAGCCGGGCGAACAGGTCGGCGGCGCCGCCGGGCGGGAAGGGCACGACGAGGCGGATGGGTTTGGCCGGCCAGGCCGCGGCCGCCGGTTGCGACCAGGCGGCGGGTGCGCACAGCGCGGCCAGTGCGGCAGCGGTGGCAAGGGCGAGGGCTCTTCTGTTCAAGGGGTGTCTCCAGGAATGCGGGGAAGGAATGTGCGGGAGGGGGTGTCAAGCCGGGTGCGAGGGCGCGCGCGCAATGCCGTGGCGCAGGCCGCCGTCCACCGCCAGCTCGGCGGCGTTGACGTAGTCGGCTTCGTCCGAGAGCAGGAAGCACACGGCGTTGGCGATGTCCCATGCGGTGCCCTGGCGGCCGAAGGGCAACGGCCCAGCCGCCCGGCCCGGGCGCGCCGCGCTGGCCGCGCGGCCCATGGGCGTGTCGATCAGGCCGGCGCGCACGAGGTTGGCGCGAATGTCCTTGTCGTGCGCTTCGAGCGCCGTCGCGCGGCACAGGGCCGAGAGGCCCGCCTTCGAACTCTCGTAGGCGGGGTTGCGGCCCGCGGGCATTTCCGCCGCGAGCGACGACACGAAGACGATCGCGCCGCCCGTGTTCATGGCCGGCAGCGCGGCCTGCGCGCACAGCGCATGCCCGCGCAGGTTGACGCCGAAGATCGTGTCCCAGCTCTCGGGCGTGATGTCGCGCAGCGGCCGGCGGTCGCTGATGCCCGCGTTCAGCACCAGGCCGTCGATGCCGATGCCGCGCTGCGCCAGCCCGTCGAACAGGGTACGGATGTCCTCGGGCCGCGCGATGTCGGCCGTGAGCGCGAAGGCGATGCCGCCATGCGCGGTGATGTCGGTCACGGTGCGCGACGCCGCCTCGGCCGAGCGGTCGGCGCAGAGCACGCGGGCGCCGCCGGCCGCCAGGCGCAGGCAGATCGCACGGCCGTTGCCCACGGGTTCCTCGGGGTCGGCCATGGCTTGCCCGCCGCCGATCACCAGCATCGTGCGGCCCGCGAAGCGCGCGCCGGAAGGCTGCGGGTCGTTAAGATATGGAAACGTTTTCATATGGTGCCCGAGGATAGAAAATGCATTCGCCAGCCGCAAGCCATGGAACGTTTTCATAAGGGAAAACAATGAGCAGCGAGACAGGAAGGTCGGTATCCCTGCGCGACGTCGCGGCCGCTTCGGGCGCGTCGATCGCAAGCGTGTCGCGCGTGCTGAACAACAGCGGCTATGTCAGCGCGGACGTGCGGCGCAGGGTGGAGCGCGCGGTCGAGGCCACGGGCTACGTGCCCAATTTCAATGCCAGGCACCTGAAGACCGGGCGCAGCAAGGCGGTCGGGTTCATGGTGTCGAACATGGCCAACCCGTTCCTGTCGGCCTTCTTCGCGGCGGTCGAGATCCGCATGCAGGCCGCGGGCTTCTCGCTGCTGGTTGCCAGCACCTACGACCAGCCCGCGCGCGAGAAGGAGCTGCTCACGCTGTTCGAGAACCGCCGGCTCGAAGGCATCATCGCCTCGCCGAGCGTGGAGGGGCTGCCGCGTGGCGTCGATCCCTTCGCGCGCTGCAAGCTGCCGCTGGTCATCGTCGACCGCGAGGTCGACTGCGACGGCGACGTGGTCTACCAGGACCACCGCAAGGGCGTGGCGCAGGCGGTCGACTACCTGGTGTCGCTCGGCCACCGGCGCATTGCGTTGTTCGGCCCGAGCGTGGCGATCCGGCCGGGCCGCGAAAAGCTGCTCGGCTACCAGGACAGCCTGGCGCGCAACGGCGTGCCCTTCGACGAGGCGCTGCTGTGCATGCTGAGCTCCGCCGTGCAGTCGTCCGAAGCGCAGATGGCGCGCATGCTCGACCTGGCCGCGCCGCCCACCGCGCTGATCGCGCTGGGCACGCGCCTGCTGTCCGGCGCGCTGCGCAGCGTGCGCGCCGCGGGCCGGCGCATTCCGCAAGACCTGTCGGTGGTGGGCATCGGCACCGACGACGCCTTTGCGCTGATGCATCCCGCGCTGACCACCTTGCGCTTCAACATCGACGAGGCCGCGCAGGCCGCGGCGCACCTGATGCTCGACCGCCTGGGCGGCAAGGCGGCCGCCGCGCCGCGCAAGGTGACCATCGGGCTCGACCTGGTGCTGGGCGCGTCGTGCATGCCACCGCCGGTGGTGGCGGCGGGTGCGGCGGCGATCGACGCCGCGGGTGCGGCTACACCATCGCGAAGCCGCCCGACGCGCCGATCGTCTGGCCGGTGATGAACAGCGAACGGTCGGAGGCCAGGAAGGCGACCAGGCCCGAGATGTCCTCGGGGCGCGAGAGGCGGCCCACGCCCTTGGAGATCGGGTAGACGTTCAGCATCTTGCCCAGCCGCTCGTCGTTCTCCACCGTCGCGTGGATGTTGAGCGGCCCGTCCTTGATGCCCGCATGCGATACCGCGCCGAGCGCCACCGAGTTCACGGTGATGGCGTGGCGCCCGTGCTCGCGCGCCAGCGCCTTGCCGAAGCCGGCAATCGCGGCCTTGGCGCCCGAGTACACCGCCATGTTGGCCTCGCCGATGCGCCCGGCCTCCGAGATGATGTTGACGATGCGCCCGCCCTTGCGCTCGACCATGCCCGGCAGCACGCTGCGGCAGCAGTGCATGGTGCCGTACACGTTGAGGTTGACGATCTTGGCCCAGTCCGCGGTCGGCATGTCGAGAAAGGGCGGCGTGCGGCCGCCTTTTTCGCGGCGCTCGGGAATGATGCCGGCGTTGTTCACCAGCACCGCGACCGGTGCGTCGAAGTGCGCCATGCCCTTGGCGACCATGGCCTCGACTTCTTCGGCGCGCGTGATGTCCGCGGGCGCCGCGAGCGCCTGGCCGCCGGCCGCGGCAATCTCGGCGGCCACCGCTTCGGCGCGCTCCGCGAACAGGTCGTTGACGATCACGCGCGCGCCTTCGGCCGCGAGTTCGATGCAGATCTGGCGGCCCACGCCCTGGCCGCCGCCGGTAACCAACGCAACCTTGCCTTCCAATCCGAGTTTCATGTGTGTTCCTTGAGGTAGTCGTGCAAAAAAACGAAGGCGCTCAGCGCCCGGTGAACACCGGCTTGCGCTTCTCGACGAACGCCCGCATGCCTTCCTTGCGGTCCTCGCTGTCGATGATCATGGCGGCCGCATAGCGCTCGTACTCGAGGCCCGAGTCGAGGTCGGTCTGCATGCCGCGGTTGATGGCGCGCTTGGCGAAGCGCACCGCCAGCGGCGGGTGCTCCGCGATGCGCTGCGCGAGCGCGAAGGCCTGCGTCATCAGCTCGGCCTGCGGCACCACGCGGCTCACGATGCCGTAGCGCAGCGCGGTGTCGGCGTCGACCAGGTCGGCGGTGAGGATCAGCTCCTTGGCGCGCGCCTCGCCGACGAGGCGCGGCAGCCGCTGAGTGCCGCCGGCGGCGGGAATCACGCCGAGCTTGATCTCGGGCAGGCCGAAGCGTGCGCTGTCGGCCGCCAGGCGGATGTCGCAGCACAGCGCGATCTCCAGGCCGCCGCCGAGCGCCACGCCGTTGATGGCGGCGATCACGGGCTTCTCGAACTCCTCGATGTTGCGGAACAGGTCGTGCGTGGCCTTCTGCGCCACGAAGTAGTCGGTGCCCGCGGCCTGGTTGCCGGCGCGCTCCTTGATGTCGGCGCCCGCGCAGAAGGCGCGCTCGCCGCTGCCGGTGACAAGCACCGCGCGCACGCGCTCGTCGGCGCGGGCGTAGTCGAAGAAGGCGCGCGCGAGGTCGGGTTTCATGGAGCCGCCGAGCGTGTTCATGCGCTCGGGGCGGTTGAGCGTGACGATGGCGACGTTGTCGCGCACCTCGTACAGCAGCGTGTCGAGCGCGGGGTGGGATGCGGTCATGGGTGGGGTTCCTTCCTGTCTTGCATTCGTTCAGGCCTGTGCCGCCGACAGCACGTGCGCGACGGCCACCGAACCGAGGCCGATCATGTGGGCCATGCCCCAGCGCGCGTTCGCGTGCTGGCGGCCTTCGGCTTCGCCGCGGATCTGCCGCGTGATCTCCGCGATCTGCCCGATGCCCGTCGGTCCGAGCGGATGGCCCATGCCGATCAGGCCGCCCGAGGCATTGATCGCGCAGCGCCCGCCGATCTGCGAGTCGCCGCGCGCCAGGTACGCCGCGCCTTCGCCGGGCGCGCACACGCCGATCGCTTCGCTGTAGAGCAGCTCTTCCACCGAGAAGGCGTCGTGCAGTTCGAGCAGGTCGAGCTGCGTGGCCGCGATGCCGGCCTGTTCGAGCGCGCCCTGCGCGCTGCCGCGCACCAGCTCGATGGGGCCGTCGCCGTACACCGTTTCGTCGCGCTCGCTGTTGGCGAACGAGGCGCGCACGCGCACGCAGCGCTTCGCATCCAGCCCCAGGCGCTTCAGCGCGCGGCCCGACACGAGCAGCACCGCCGCCGCGCCCTCGCCGCGCGGGCAGCACTGCTGCACGGTGAGGTCGCCCGCCACCTTCGGCGAGGCGAGCACCTGTTCGAGCGTGCGCGGCTTGCGGAACTGCGCGTACGGGTTGCGCGAGGCGTTGCCGTGGTTCTTCACCGCGACCCCGGCCATCGCCTCGATGCCGGCGCCGCGCTCGCGCAAGTAGCTGCGCGCCATCAGCGCGAACTTCACCGCCGGGATGGTGGCGGTGTCGCTCAGGCGTTCGAGCCCGTCCTTGTTGGCGGCGCGGCGGCCGTCGCCATGCTTGTCCACCCCCATGGCGAGCACCACGTCGCTGATGCCGCTCGACACCTCCATGCAGGCCTGGCGGAATGCGAAGGAGCCCGAGGCCGAGGCGTTCTCCACCTGCGTGACCGCCACTCCCGTGGCGCCCAGGTGGCGGAACATCACGCGCCCGGCGGCCATGCCGATGGAGGTGGTGCCCACGTACGCGGCCTGCACCTGTTTCCAGTCGAGCCCCGCGTCGGCCAGCGCACCGCGCACGGCCGCAAGGCCGAGGTGGGTGTAGGGCGTTTCGCTCGGGAACTGATAAGGGTGCAGGCCGATGCCCACGACGTAGACGCCGTCGTTGCCGTCGATCCAGTTGCCGCTCATTGCGCGGCCTCCTGCGCGGGCACGAACGCGCAGCCGTAGCTGTCGCCGCAGGCCAGCGGCACGGCCACGGCCCGCAGCGCCATGCCGGGGCGCAGCGCGCGCTCGTCGCCGACCGCGATCACGCCCTCCTCGACCACCTGCGGCGCGATGCGGATGTCGCCCGCGATGCTGGGTGCCGGCATGCCCGGCACCAGGGGCACATGCAGCGTCACGTATTCGAGCAGCGTGCCGCCGCCGGGCCTCGCGACTTGCGCGGCTTCGTCGGTGGGATGGCCGCAGTGCATGCAGCCCGGTGCATTGGCCGGAAAGCTCAGCGCATGGCACGCGGGGCATTGCGCGAAGAGAAAGTCGAGCGAGCGGCCGTCCGCCGCCAGCCGGTAGAGCGACGGCCGCTGGGGCTTCATCGTGGTCAGGTCTTGGGTCATGGGCATGGAAAGGACATGGAAAGGGACATGGGGAAGCGAAAGGGAAAACTCACTCCAGCCTGGCGCCGGACTCCTGGACGACCTCGCGCCAGCGGACCATCTCGGACTTGACGAACTCGCCCAGCCTGGCGTCGCGCAGGTCCTTCAGCGGCACGCTGCCGAACTTCTCGGTGACCTGCTGCATCTCGGGGTCGGCAATGGCCAGCGCGATGGCGTCGCCCAGCCGCTTGACGATCTCTGGCGGGGTCCTGGCGGGCACGAACACCGCGCTCCATGCGGTGGACTCGGCCTTGGGGAAGCCGAGTTCGCTCACGCTCGGGATCTCGGGCGCGATGGCCAGGCGTGTCTTGCCGGTGACGGCCAGCGGCTTGAGCTTGCCGGCCTTCACGAAGGGCATCACGACCACCGGGTAGTCGAACATCAGGTCGAGGTTGCCGCCCATCAGGTCGGTGAGCGCCGGGCTGCTGCCCTTGTAGGGCACGTGGGTCATCTTGATGCCGGTCGCCACCTGGAACAGCTCCGCCGTCAGGTGCGTGCCGGTGCCCGGACCGGCCGAGCCGAAGTTGAGCTTGCCGGGGTTGGCCTTGGCGTAGGCGATGAGCTCGGGCACGGTCTTGAACGGCCGCGAGGGGTTGACGACCAGGATCAGCGGCGTCTCCGACATGGCGTGCACCGGCACGAAGTCCTTCACCGGGTCGTAGCGGATGTTCTTGTACAGCGCCAGGTTGGCGGCCTGCGTGCCCTGGGTGCCGTAGATCATGGTGTAGCCGTCGGGCGGCTGGCGCGAGGCCGCCTCCACGCCGATCGAGCCGCCGGCGCCCGGCCGGTTGTCGACCACCACCGGCTGGCCGAGCTTGTCGCCCACGATCTTCGCGAGCACGCGCGAGGTGTTGTCGGTGATGCCGCCGGGCGTGAACGGCACCACGAAGGTGATCGGCCGGGTCGGCCATGTCTCGCCCGCCGCATGCGCGGCACCCAGCGTCGCGAGGGTCGCCGCAGCCGCGCACAGCCCGGCGAGCGCCTTCTTCCAGAACTTGTCCATGCATGTCTCCAGTTGGTTTTTTGGCCTCGTTTGTCTACGAGTAATCGCAATATACGTCGACTGGTCGTAGAAAGACAAGAGGAGATGTGCCGATGAATCTTGGCCGTTCAAATCGGAAACTACGGTTCCAAGAATGAACAAGACCGCAGGTTGCTCCGCTAATATTCGTGCTTGTCTACGAAATATCGGAGGAAATATGCCCACACTCGTCCCCGCCGCCGCCCGCACCATGTCCTTGCTGGAGCTGTTCGCCCGCGAAAAGCGCGAACTCTCCAACTCCGACCTCGCGCGGCTCATGGACCTGCCCGAGAGCAGTTGCTCCGACCTGCTGCACACGCTGCACGAGCTCGGCTACCTGCTGCGCACGGCGCGCAGCCGGCGCTTCTATCCAACCGCGCGGCTGCTGTCGGTGGCCAGGGAGATCTCGTCGAGCGACCCGCTCTATGCCGTGGCCTCCGAAGCCGCCGAGCTGCTGCGCGACAAGACCGGCGAAACCGGCCTGTGCGGCCGCGTCGAGGGCGGCGTGGTGAAGGTGCTGGCGTTCACCGAGGGGCGGCATCCGTTGCGCTACATGCAGAACGTGGGCGACAAGCTCAGCCTGCACGTGTCGGCGCTCGGCAAGGCCGTGCTCGCGCTGGGCACGCCCGAGGAGGCGGCGCGGCAACTTCGGCTCAAGCCGCTGCGCAAGATCGCCGAAGGCACCATCGTCGACCTTGCCGCGCTCGAGGCGCAGGTCGAGCAGGCGCGCGCGCAGGGCTGGATCTGGGTCGAGAACGAAGGCGGCGACGGCCTCTCCGCGCTCGCCGTGGCGGGCTACGTGGGCGGCGAGCCCATGGCCCTGTCCGTGGCCGGCCCCACCGACCGCCTGCGCCAGCAGCGCGAACCCTTTCTCGCGGCCCTGCAGGAAGTGCAGGCCCTCGTCTTTCGTCCACGCAACGCCCGGGAGCCCGGCGCCTCGTAGCGCACGGGCGCGGCGCGCGCCTTTTTATCCAACCTCAGGAGACAGCCAGATGAGTTTCACCCTTGACGCCGACCAGGCCCTGCTGCGCGACAGCATTCGCCGCTTCATGAAGAGCGAGGTCGCGCCGCTGATCGCGAAGCACGACGTCGAGCGGAGCTTTCCCTTCGAGCTGCTGGGCGAACTGGCGCAGTTCGGCTACATCGGCGGACGGCTGCCGGAGGCCGAGGGCGGCATGGGCATGGACCAGCTCACCTGGGCGATGCTGATGGAAGAGGCGGGCTACGCATGGCTGTCGCTGCGCACCATGCTCAACATCACCAACGGGCCGATCCACAAGATCGCGGCCGAGGGGACGCCCGAGCAGAAGGAGCGCTTCCTGAAGCCGCTGCTGGCTTCGCAGCGCCGTTGCTTCACCGCCATCAGCGAGCCCGGCACGGGCTCGAACATCGCGCAGATCCAGACCCGCGCCGACCTGAAGGACGACCACTACGTGCTCAACGGGCGCAAGCTCTGGATCACCAACGGCGCCTTCGCCGACTTCGGCATCGTGGTGGCGCGCACCTACAGCGCCGACTGCCAGGGCCAGCTGTCGACCTTCCTGGTCGAGCGCGAGGTGTCGCCCTACGAGGTGCGCCGCGTCGACACCATGGTGCTGCGCAGCACCGGCACGGCCGAACTGAACTTCGACAACGTGAAGGTGCCGCGCGCCAACCTCATCGGCGAGGAGGGCAGCGCGCTCAAGCGCATGCTGGTGGGACTGGACAGCGCGCGCGTGAACATCGCCATGGGCGCGGTCGGCGCGGCGCAGTCGGCGCTGGACCTGTCGATCGACTACGCGCGCACGCGCACCCAGTTCGGCAAGCCGATCGGCAGCTTCCAGCTGGTGCAGAAGCTCATCGTCGACATGACGGTGCGCGTGGAGGCCGCGCGGGCATTGGGCCTGCGCGCGGCCGCCGCGCTCGACTCGCAGCACGACGCGCGCATGGCCTGCTCCATCGCCAAGCTGTACGCCACCGAGGCCGCGCACGAGGTGGCCAGCATGGCGCTGCAGGTGCACGGCGGCCTGGGCTATTCCACCGACTACCCGATCGAGCGCATCTTCCGCGACACCCGCGGCGGCACCATTCCCGAAGGCACGACCGAAGTGCAGACGCTGATCGTCGGGCGCGAGATCCTCGGCATGTCGGCCATCGTCTGAAGCAACAGGAAGCACGCACCATGGAGACAACGAAGAACACCCCGGCCGACCTGTCGCGCCTGATCAACCCGCGTTCCATCGCACTCGTCGGCGCGTCCGACCGCGAGGGCAGCATCGGCGAACGCACGCTCACCAACCTGCTCACGCATTCGGAGTTCGAAGGCGACGTCTACCTCGTGAACCCCGGCAAGGCCGAGATTCGCGGCCACCGCTGCTGGCCCAGCGTGGCGGCGCTGCCCGACACGCCCGACGTGGCGGTGGTCGCGGTGCCCGCGAGCGGCGTGCTCGAGGTGATCGAGCAATGCACTGCGCGCGGCGTGAGATTCGCGGTCATCCTGAGCTCGGGCTTCGGCGAGGCCGGCGCCGAGGGCGAGCGCGAGCAGCAGCGCATGAAGGAGATCGCCGAGCGCGGCGGCCTGCGCCTGTACGGCCCCAACTGCCCCGGCCTCACCAACGTGAACAAGCGGCTGGGCCTGACCTTCTCGCCCTCGTTCCCGCACGACCTGATCAAGGGCCCGATCGGCCTGGCCACGCAGGGCGGCGGCCTGGGGCGCAACGTGATGCAGGCGATGGAGCGCGGCATCGGCATCGGCCTGTGGGCCTCCACCGGCAACGAGGTCGACCTGCAGGTGGCCGACTTCATCCACTACATGGCGGACGCGCCCGACATCAAGGTCATCGTCACGCTGCTCGAGGGCATCAAGGACGGCCCGAAATTCGTGGCCGCGGTGCAGCGCGCCGCGGCCAACGGCAAGCCGGTGATCGGGCTGAAGGTGGGCAAGTCGGAGTACGGCCGGCGCGCGGCGCAGTCGCACACCGCGTCGCTCACGGGCTCGGCCGAGGTCAACAGCGCGGTGTTCCGCCAGTTCGGCGTGATCGAGGTGGACGACATCGACGAGCTGGTCGACACGGCGTGGCTGTTCGCGCGCGCCATGCCGGGCGCGCAGGACGCGCTGGGCATCTACTGCTCGTCGGGCGGCACCGCGGCGCTTGCGGCCGACGCGGTGGGCTCGGCCGGCCTCACGCTCGCGGCCTTCACGCCCGAGACCACGGCGGTGCTGCGCGCCAAGCTGCCCGACTACGCGGCCATCGGCAACCCGGTCGACACCACGGCCATGGTGCTCAGCGACAAGACCGTGGTGGAGACCACGCTGGGCTGCGTGGCCAACGACGCCAACCTGGGCCTCACGATCGTGCCCATTGCGCTGGACTACGGCGAGACCACCACGCGCATGGCCGACAACATCATCAATGCGCAGAAGGGCTGCGCCGCGCCGATCGTGCCGATCTGGATGAGCGACCGCCTGGGCGAGGGCTACCAGCGCCTCGTGGCCGCGGGCTTTGCGCCGCCGCGCTCGGTGGGCAAGGCGATATCCGCCATCGCGCGCTGGGTGGCGTATGGGCGCTGGAAGCGGGCGAACCCGGTGATTCATCCGCTCGCGCTGCCACCGCTGGCCGCGCCGATCGGCGAAGGCGCAACGCGCAGCCTGTCCGAAGCGCAGGCCAAGCAGCGGCTGCGCGAAGCCGGCGTGGCGCTGCTGCCGAACGTGCTCGCCACCTCGGCCGACGAGGCGCGCGCGCTGGCCGACCGCATGGGCTACCCGGTGGTCGCCAAGATCGCGAGCGGGCAGATCGTGCACAAGTCGGACATCGGCGGCGTGCGGGTCGGCCTGCAGGACGGCGCGCAGGTGGCCGCGGCCTGGCGCGACATCATGGCTTCGGTCGCACAGCACCAGCCGCAGGCGAAGATCGATGGCCTGCTGATCGAGAAGATGGCGCCGCGCGGCGGCGTGGAGCTGATGATCGGCGTCACGCGCGACCCGGTGTTCGGCCACGTGATGACCTTCGGGCTGGGCGGCATCTACGTGGAGATCTTTCGCGACGTCACGCGCCGCCTGCTGCCGATCGGTCCGCGCGACGCGGCGGCGATGGTGCGCGAGATGCGCTGCTTCGCGCTGCTCGACGGCGCGCGCGGCCGGCCCGCGGCCGACGTGGCCGCGCTCGAGGAGTTGCTGGTGCGCATCTCCGACTTCGTGGTGCGCCACGGCGAGCGCATCGAGGAGATGGACCTGAACCCGGTGTGGGTCGGCGCGAAGGGCGAGGGCGCCATGCCGCTCGACGCGGTGATCATCGAGCGCAGCGGAGGCGCCGCATGACGGGCACCGCTGCCAGGTCTCAAGCCCAGCACCCGGCCCAGCACCCGGCCCAGCACCAGGCCCAGCCCCAACCGCCTTTGGCGGGCATCACCGTCATCGACTTCAGCGAGTTGTTGCCCGGCCCGTTCTTCACGCAAAGCCTGGCCGAGCTCGGCGCGCGCGTCGTCAAGATCGAGCGTCCCCCCGGCGGCGACAACGTGCGCCGCATGGGCCCCGGTGTGTTCGAGGCGGTGAACCGCGGCAAGCAGAGCCTGCTGGCCGACCTGAAGGACGAGGCGCAGCGCGCGGAGGTGCGCGCGCTCATCGCCAAGGCCGACGTGGTGGTCGAGTCGTACCGGCCCGGGGTGATGGCGCGGCTGGGGCTCGATGCGGCCAGCCTGCTCGCCGAGTTTCCGCGGCTCATTTATGTGTCCTTGAGCGGCTACGGACAGGAAGGGCCGTGGGCCGGCCTGCCGGGCCACGACATCAACTACCTTGCCGCCGCCGGCGTGCTCGCGGTGTCGGGCGTGCCCGGCCAGGGGCCGGCACAGAGCTTCGGCTTGCCCGTGGCCGACCTGTGCGGCGCGATGTATGCGCTGTCGTCGACGCTGGCAGCCCTGTACCAGCGGGAGCACACGGGGCGGGGCCAGCATCTCGACGTGGCGCTGGCCGATTGCGCGCTGCACTGGATGAACCCGCGCGTGGGCGCCTACCGCGAGGCCGGAGCCGTCACGCTGGAGGCACAGCGCGAGGCCACGCTGGTCAAGCCTGCGTACGGTGCCTTCGCCTGCCGCGACGGGCGGCACGTGTCCATTGCCGCGCTCGAAGACCACTTCTGGGCGCGTCTTTGCGAAGCGCTCGACCTCGCGCCCTACGGCGGCGAGGCGTTCCGCGCGATGAAGGCGCGCAAGGCCGTGGCCGGCGCCATCAACGCGCGCATCGCCGAGCTGCTGGCGGCCAGCGACGCGGACGAGGTCTTCGCGCTGCTGCAGCGGCACGACGTGCCGGCCGCGCCGGTGGTCGAACCTTCGCGCGTGGCCGCGGTGTCCCAGTTCGCGCAGCGCGGCAAGTTCGAGGGCGGTGGTGTGCTGCCCGTGGCGCGCTACCCGGTACCGATGACCGGTGTGGTGCCGGGCCGGCTCGGCGGCGCGCCGGCGCTCGACAGTGCGCGGGGCTGACGCCGTGCCGCCGGTCTTTCGCACGCGCATCACCGAGCTGTTCGGCATTGCGCACCCGATCCTCGGCGGCGGGCTGATGTGGCTCTCCGGCGCGGACTACGTTGCCGCGCTGGTCAACGCAGGCTGCATGGGCTTCATCACGCCGCGCTCGTTCGACAGCGACGAAGACTTCGCGCAAGCGCTGGTGCGGTGCAGCGCGCTGACCGGCGGCAAGCCCTTCGGCGTGAACCTCACGCTGTCGAGCCGGCCCGAGGCCAACGCGGCCGTGCGGCGCTGGCTCGACATCGCGCTGGCGCACGGCGTGCGCTTCTTCGAGACCGCGGGCTACGCGCCGACCGAGCTGATCGGCACGTTGCACGAAGCCGGCGCCGTCGTGCTGCACAAGGCGCCGAGCATCCGCCATGCGCTGTCGGCCGAACGCGCAGGGGCCGACGCCATCGCGCTGATCGGCATGGAGGAGGGCGGCCACCCCGGCACCAACGAGCTTCCCACCATGCTGATGGGCGCGCTGGCCGCGGAGCAGTTCCGCGTGCCCGTGGTGCTCGGCGGCGGCATCGGCCACGGCCGCCAGCTGGCGGCGGTGCTGGCGCAGGGCCACGAGGGCGTGATGATGGGCAGCCGCTTTCTGGTGTGCGAGGAAATCGGCGCGCACCGTGGCTACAAGGAGCACCTGCTCGGCTGCGACGAGCATTCCACCGTGCGCCTGCTTCATACGCTGGGCAACACCTGGCGCGTGCTGCGCAACGACACCGCGCGCCGCATCGACGAGATCGAGCGCGCCGGCGCGGCCGACCATGCGGCCTTCGGCGATCTGATCAGCGGGCGGGTTGCGCGCGACCATTGCTATGCACAAGGCGACTGGCAGCGCGGCATGCTGTCGCTCGGGCCTTCCATCGCGTTCGCCAAACGCATCGAGCCGCTGGCCGGCATCGTGGCCCAGTTGCTGGACGAGGCGCGCGCGTCGCTCGGCCGGCTTTCTTCACTTGCACAGGTCCCTGCATGACGAAACGACGACTGCCTTTTCTCGATCGGCTCGCGCTGCCCGTCATTGCGGCGCCGATGCTGCGCGTGTCGGGCATCGAACTGGTGTCGGCCGCCTGCCGTGCAGGTGTGGTGGGCGCGTTTCCGACGGCCAACTGTGCGTCGCTGGACGAGTTCGATGCGTGGCTTCGGCGCCTGGGCGACGAGGCAAGGGCGGCCGTGGCTGCCGGCTCCGGTGGCCGGCCGCATGCGCCCTGGTGCCCCAACCTCATCATGCGGCGCGACCCCGCGAAGGTGAAAGCCGAGGTTGACATCATCGTGCGCCACCGCGCGGAAGTGGTGATCACCAGCGTGGGCTCGCCCGCCTCGGTGATCCCCGCGCTGCATGACGGCGGCTGCCTGGTGCTGGCGGACGTGGCCTCGGTGCACCATGCCGAGCGCGCCATCGAAGCCGGTGCCGACGGCCTGGTGCTGCTGACGGCCGGCGCGGGAGGACACACCGGCTGGGCCAACCCGTTCGCTTTCGTGCGGGCCGTGCGGGCCATGTTCGACGGGCCGGTCGTGCTGGCCGGAGGCCTGTCGGACGGCGTTGCGCTCAAGGCCGCCACGGTGCTGGGCTGCGACCTGGGCTCGATGGGCACGCGCTTCATCGCCACGCGCGAGAGCCTCGGCTCCGCGCCCTACAAGCAGATGCTCGCGCAGAGTTCGCTGGACGATGTGATGACCACGCGCGCCTTCACCGGCCTGCCCGCGAACTTCCTGCGGCCCTCCGTGGTGCAGGCGGGGCTCGATCCCGCGGCGCTCGACGAGGCGGTGTCGGTGCAGGAGGCGCGCAGCCGCTTCGGTGGCGGCTCGGAGGGCGCGGTGGTCCAGCGCTGGGCCGACCTGTGGAGCGCGGGGCACTCCGTCTCCGGCGTGGCGGGGCTGCCGACGGTGGCCGAACTGGTGGGCACGCTTCGCGCGGAGTTCGGCGGCGGCACCTGACGCGGGCATGCGGCAGGGCGCCGCTGCGGCATTCGGGGGCCGCCGTGCAGACATCGCGCATCGGCGGGACAATGGCCGCCCCTTGGCCCGCCCGGTGGGCCAGGGCTGCCAACCCGAACCCCTCCGCGCATGTCTTCCCCGCCCGCCGCTTCGTCTGCCTCATCGGCCCCTCCCGCCCCTCCTGCGCCTTCCGCACCTTCCGCGTCTCCTTCACCCTCCTTTTCCCTCTGGCGCATCGCCGTGCCCGCCTTCGGCCCGTCGCTGCTGTTCGGGCTGGGCGAGGGCGCGATCCTGCCGATCGTGCCGCTGACGGCGCGCGAGCTGGGCGCCTCGGTGCCCATCGCCGCGCTGATGGTCGCGCTGATCGGCATCGGCTCGCTGTTCAACAACATCCCGGCCTCGATGATCACCATCCGCTGGGGCGAGCGCTGGGCGATCGTCGCGGCGGGCGTGTGGAGCGGCCTGGGCATGGCGCTGTGCGTGGGCACCTCGCACCTGGGCCTGTTCGCGCTCGGTTGCTTCATGGTGGGCATGTCGCAGTCGGTCTACAACCTCGCGCGGCAAAGCTACATGACCGAGGCCGTGCCCATCGAGTACCGCGCGCGGGCGCTGTCGACGCTGGGCGGCGTCATGCGCATCGGCATGTTCGCCGGGCCCTTTCTCGCGGCGGGCGCGGTGCACGTGTTCGGGCTGTCGGCAGCCTATGTGCTCGGCATCGTCGCGGTGCTGGGCGCGGCGGCGCTGGGCGCGCGCATTCCCGACCTGGAGATGCCGCCGGTGCCGCACGGGCAGGCGGCGCCCGCGTCGACCACCATCGCGTCGACGCTGCGCGACCACCGGCGCGTGTTCCTCACGCTGGGCATCGGCGTGGTGCTGGTGAGCGCGGTGCGCGCATCGCGCCAGGCGGTGATTCCGCTGTGGGCCGACCACCTCATGCTGGCGCCGTCGGTGGCGTCGCTGGTCTACGGGCTGGCCGGCGCGGTCGACATGCTGGTGTTCTACCCGGCCGGCAAGGTCATGGACAAGAAGGGCCGGCGCTGGGTCGCGGTGCCGTCGATGCTCATCATGGGGCTGGCGATGCTGCTGATGCCCTTGACGACCGGCACCTTCACGCTGCTGCTGGCGGCGCTGGCCATCGGCTTCGGCAACGGCATCGGCTCGGGAATGATCATGACCCTGGGCGCCGACCACTCGCCGCGCCACGGGCGCGCGCACTTCCTCGGCGTGTGGCGGCTGATGTCTGACATCGGCTCCTCGTGCGGGCCGGCGCTGCTGTCGTTCCTGGCGGGCAGCCTGTCGCTGGCCGCGGGCATCGCGGTGACGGGGCTGATCGCGTTCGCCGCGGCGGGGACGCTGGCGTACTGGATTCCGCGGCGGCCGCGCGGCTGAGGAACGGCTGCGCGGGCTGGATGCGGCGGTGCGTACGCCGGGTGCGGCGGTGAGCGATGTAGTACCTCAGTCTAAAATAATGATAACTATTCGTATCGCCCGCGGCCAAAGCGAGCGTGGCCAGGAGAAAACATGTCTGCAGGAGGGCCCACATCGCAACAGCACGTGCATGCGCTTTACTGCGAGCACCATGGCTGGTTGTTCGGCTGGCTGCGCCGCAAGCTGGGGTCCGCCGACAATGCCGCCGACCTGATGCAGGACACCTTCGTTCGCATCATTTCCTCCCGCGACACGCTTCTCGGCGTCCGGGAGCCCCGGGCGTTCCTGGTGACCACCGCCAAGCGCCTGATGGTGGACCAGGCCCGGCGCAAGCGCGTCGAAGACGCCTACCTGCACGAACTGACGATGGCCGCGGCGCACCTCGGCAGCCCGCCTTCGCCCGAGCAGCTTCTGGAGACCCTGCAGGCCCTGGCGCACATCGAGATGGCGCTCGACGGCCTGTCGGCGAAGGCGCGCCAGGCGTTCCTGCTGCACTACCTCGACGGTGAAACCCACGTCGGCATCGCGTCCCAGCTCGGCGTGTCGACCCGGATGATCCAGAAGTACCTGGTCCAGGCGCTCGTGCATTGCCACCGGCATGCGGGGGACTGAGTGCAGCTGCGCGAACCCGACCCGTCGAACCTGGCGCAGCAGGCCTCCGAGTGGCTCGTGCTGCTGACCTGCGACGACCCGGCCGAGCGCGCTCGCGGGCAGGCGGGCTTCAGCGCCTGGAAGGCGGCCGATGCGCGCCACGCGCGGGCGGCGGCGCGCATCGAGGCTTTCATCGGCCAGGTCGAAGGCGTGCGCCAGGCCACCGACGGCAATCCCCGTCCGGCGCATGCGGCCCTCGACGCGGTCTACGAAGGACAGCGTCAGGTGCGCCGCACGGGGCGCCGACGCGCCGGCGTCGCGCTGCTCGTGGCCATCGCCGTGGCGGTGCCGGTGTGGTTCACCGCGTCGGTCCCGGCACCCGCGCACCTGCTGGCGGACGTGCGCAGCTCAGAGCGCGAATGGGTCAGCCAGACCCTGCCGGACGGCACGCGCATCACGCTGAGCGGCGCGAGCGCCATCGACCTGCACTTCGACGAGAAGAGCCGCACGGTCGAGCTGCTGTCGGGCGACATTCGCGTGGACGTTGCCAAGGACGCGCAGCGGCCTTTCTATGTGCAGACGCCGCTGGCCCGCATTCGCGCGCTCGGCACCCGGTTCGCGGTCAGCCACGAGAAAGGCAAGTCGAGCCTGGAGATGTTCGAATCCCAGGTCGCCGTGCAGGCGCTTCCCCTGCCCGCCGCCGTCGACGACGCCAGCGGCAACAGCAACAGCAACAGCAACGGCAACGGCAACATCTACGAGAAGGCCACCGTGGTCCGCGCCGGAGAACGGGTCGAGCTGACCCGCCAGGGCATCGGGCAGATCGAGCGCATCGATGCCGAGCGGGTCGAGAACGGCTGGCGGCAGCACCAGCTGGTGCTGGTCGACCGACCCCTGTCCGAGGTGCTGGCGCAGCTGGCGCGGCACCGCCCGGGAGGCATTCACTACGACAGCCGGCAGCTCGCGTCGCTGCGCGTGTCCGCCGTGTTGCCGCTGGACAGGCCGGACGAGGCGCTGCAGCTGCTGCAGACCAGCTTCCCCGAGCTGCGGCTGCGCTTCCTCGCCGATCGCTGGGTCTGGGTCGACCTTCGGGCCGCGCCGCAAAAAAACTAGCCCGCAGGGGTTCCGGATCTTCGTTCTCGTTCGTCATTGCTGATGAACCTAACGAAAGAGGAAGTTCCTACCCGTGACCCAACCAAAGAATCCGGCGCCGCGCAGCCGCTCGCTGTCCCTCGCGCTGGCACTGCAGCTGGGCCTTGCAGCGGCGAGCGTCGCGGCGCCCGGCGCGGCGCTGGCCCAGCCACGGAACTACAGCATTCCCGCCGGCCCCCTGGGCCCGGCACTGACGCGCTTCGCCCAGGAGGCGGGCGTCTCCATGGCCCTGGACGCGCGTCGCGCGGCCAACCTGCGATCGCCGGGGCTGAGCGGTTCGCACGGCGTGGACGAAGGCTTCGCGCTGCTGCTGCAAGGCACCGGCTACGCCGTCGAGAAAACGGGCGTGGGCTATCGCCTGGTGCCTGTCGCACCGCAGGCCGGGGCGCGCACGTCGGGCGCCTCTTCCGTCTCCGCGGCGCCCGTTGCCAGCGGTGCGGTCACGCCGCCGGCAGCCGCGGCGACCGGCGATGCGCCTGTCTTCAGCCCGCGCGCGTCGCTCGAGGAAGTGACCGTCTCCGCGTCCCGCTCGAACATGGAAGCGGCCAAGGCGCCCCAGACCGTGCAGATCCTCGACAAGGAAGAGATCGAGCAGCAGCTGGCCATCTCGTCGAACTCGTCGGATGCGTTGAGCAACCTGATCCCGTCGTACTCGCCCAGCCGCGGCAAGATGAACGGCAGCGGCGAGACCCTGCGCGGGCGCACGCCGCTGATCCTGATCGACGGCGTGCCGCAGTCCAACCCGATCCGCCCCACCGGGCGCGAGGCCCACACCATCGACTTCTCGATGCTCGAGCGCATCGAGGTGATCCAGGGCGCCAACGCCATCAACGGCCTGGGCGCCACCGGCGGCACCATCAACCTGATCACGCGCCGCCCGGAGAAGGGCAGCTTCAACCAGCACCTGGACGTGCAGACCACCATGCCCACGTCGCGCATCGGCGGCGACACGATGGGCTACAAGACCACCTACCGCGCCGACGGCCGCTTCGACAAGCTCGACTACCTGTTCGGCTTCAGTTTCGAGGACCAGGGCCTGTACCGCGACGCCAAGGGCCGCGCCATCGGCGCGGACAACACGCAGGGCGACCTGATGGACTCGCGCAGCCACGACTTCCTCGGCAAGATCGGCTACTGGCTCGACGCCAACCAGCGCCTGCAGTTCTCGATGAACCGCTACCGCATCAAGTCGAAGGCCAGCTACACCGGCGTGGCCGGCGACCGGGAACGGGGCATTCCCACCACCTCCGTTGAGGCGACGCCGCCGGGCACGCCGCCGTGGAACGACGTGTGGACCACCAGCGCCAGCTACAACCACTACGACCTGGGCGGCATGGAGCTGTCGGCCATGGTGTTCCACCAGAAGTTCGAGGCGCTCTTCGGTGCCGACAACTCGTCGACCTTCCAGGACACGCGCATCGCGCGCAACGGCACGCTGTACGACCAGTCGCGCGCCTCGTCGTCGAAGACCGGCAGCAAGGTCAGCCTGACCAAGTCGGACCTGTTCGACAGCCGCATGAAGATCACCGGCGGCTTCGACACGCTGTTCGACAGCGGCGAGCAAGACCTCTACACCACCGGCCGCACCTATGTGCCGCCTTCCAAGTACCGCAACCTGTCGCTGTTCACGCAGGCCGAGTTCAAGCTGCTGGACACCCTCACGCTGCACGGCGGCGTGCGCAAGGAAATCGCCGACCTGGAGGTGGACTCCTACCGCACGCTGGCGCGCTACAACCGCGTGGCCGTGCAGGGCGGCAAGCTCAAGTTCAACAAGACGCTCTTCAACACCGGCCTGGTGTTCGAGCCCGTCAAGGACCTGAACCTGTACACCAGCTACTCCGAAGGCTTCGGCATGCCCGACGTGGGTCGCGTGCTGCGCGCCATCAACATCCCCGGCCAGAGCATCGACAACCTGAGCACCCTCGCGCCCATCGTCACGCAGAGCGTGGAGGTGGGCGGACGCTACAAGCGCGGCGACTGGGACTTCGACGCCAGCTACTTCCGCTCGGCGTCGGACTACGGCGCGCGCGTGGTGCGCGTGGGCGATGCGTTCATGACGGCACGCGAGAAGAACCGCATCGAGGGCATCGACGTCGGCGCGGGCTACCGGCTGAACCGCGCCCACAGGTTCAAGGTGTCCTATTCGCGCACCAAGGGCCGCTACGACAGCGACGACAACGGCAGCCTCGACACCACGCTCGACGGCCTGAACGTGTCGCCCGACCGCCTGATCGCCACCTGGTCGGCCGACTGGAACGACCGGCTGTCTTCCTTCCTGCAGGTGCAGCACGCCTTCAGCCGGCGCTTCGACGACCCGCAGAAGAACTTCAAGGGCTACGCGCTGGTGGACGTGAGCCTGCGCTACAAGCTGCCCAAGGGCAGCGTGCGCCTGGCGGTGAGCAACCTGTTCAACCGCAACTACATCACCTACTACTCGCAGAGCGCGCTGGTGGAGCCGCTGCGCTACTTTGCCGGCCGGGGCCGCACGCTGACGCTGGGCTACTCGGTCGACTTCTGAGGATGGTTCACGCGCGTGTGTTCCTGCGCCTCGTTGCGGCGCTGGGCGGCGGCTACGGCGTGGCCAGCCTGGCCGTGTCGGTGGCCGTGGCCTTGCTGGTGCGTTGCGGCCTGGCGGGCGCCGAGG
The DNA here is from genome assembly GCF_900112425.1 of Variovorax sp. OK212. Classification (GTDB taxonomy): domain Bacteria; phylum Pseudomonadota; class Gammaproteobacteria; order Burkholderiales; family Burkholderiaceae_C; genus Variovorax. Next base: position 194,926 of record NZ_FOLP01000008.1, read on the forward strand.
CGGTGGTGGCGGCGGCCATGGCGGGCTTCGTGCTGTACCTTGCCATCCTGCTGTGGGGCCTGGCCTGCGAGAGCGTGGCGCGCCTGTGCTGCGGGCTCGGCGCGGCGGCCGCGGCCCTGTGCGGCGTGTGGTGGGCCGCGCGCTGATGGCCGGCTTCCGGAGGCGCCTGAGCGGCGTGCACAGCTGGGCCGGCGTGGTCTTCGGCGGCCTGCTGTTCGCCGTGTTCTGGATGGGCACGCTGAGCGTGTTCGACCGGGAAATCGATCGCTGGATGATGCCGTCCACGCGGCTGGCCGCCGCGCCCCGGCTCCCGTCGCTGGACCCGTTGGCGGCCGCGGTGGCGCCGTTGATTCCCGCCGGCGCGCGCCAGTGGCGCATCGACCTGCCGACCCCCCGCACGCCCGTGCTGCGCTTCACGGCCCAGCGCCCCGGCGGCCCCGCGGTCAGCCAGCTGCTGAACCCGCGGGACTTCGCGCCGCTGGGCGACCCCGCCACGCTGGGCGCGAGCGGGTTCTTCTTTCCGTTTCACTACGGCCTGCTCATCTCCTGGAAGGAGCTCGGCAAGTGGATGGTGGGCACGGCCGCCATGGCCATGCTGGTGCTGCTGGTGGCGGGCGTGGTGATCCACCGCAAGCTGCTGGCCGACTTCTTCACCTTCCGCCCGCGCAAGCGCCTGCCGCGCAGCACGCTCGACCTGCACAACGTGACCGGCGTGATCGGCCTGCCGTTTCACTTCCTCATCACGCTGTCGGGCCTGGTGATCTTCTTCAACATGTACTTTCCGTTCGCGTACCAGGGCGCGTTCGACGCCGGCGCCAAGGGGCAGTCGCAGTTCCAGTCGCAGTCCTACGGCCGCTACAGCCGCGCACGCGCCGGCACGCCGGGAACGCTGTCGTCGCTCGACGCCATGGCGGCGCAGGCCGGGCGCGAGTGGGGCGGGGGTGTGCCGTACTTCGTGCGCGTGTGGCACCCGGGCGATGCCAACAGCTACGTGGAGCTGCGCCGCTCCTATGCCGGCGAGGTGACGATGAACCTCGACCAGCTCTACTTCGACGCCGCCACCGGCCGGCTGCTGCAACGCTTCCAGGCCGGCCCGGCCATGGGCGTGCAGCGCTTCCTGTCGGGCCTGCACTTCGTCCAGTTCAACCACTGGCCGCTGCGCTGGCTCTACTTCGTGCTGGGCCTTTCGGGTTGCCTGATGATCGCGACCGGCCTGGTCTTCTGGGTCGAGGCGCGTCCTGCCGACGCCAGGCGCACCCCCAAGCCGGGGCGGCGCGTGGTGCTGGGCCTGTGCGTCGGCAGCGTCACCGGCCTCTTCATCGCCACGCTGGCCTACCTGGCGGCCAATCGCCTGTTGCCTGCCGAGGCCGGCCTGGCGGGCAGCAGCCGCTCCGGCCTGGAGGTCTCGACCTTCTTCCTGGCGTGGCTGGCCTGCTTCGGCCATGCCGCATGGCGTGGGGCGCGTGCGTGGCGCGAACAGGTCGCGTGCATCGGCGTGCTGGCCTGCCTGTGCGTGGCAGCGAACGCATGGACCACCGGCGCGTACGGCGCCGCGGCACCGCCGTTGCCGGCGGCGGTGTGGGGCGTGGACCTCGCATTGCTCGTCAGCGCGCTGGCCGCTGCCTGGGTCTGGCGCAGGCTGGCGCGTGGCCGCGTCGGAACTGCGAAGGCCTGACGATGTCGTTGCTGCTGTTGTGCCTTGCCGCCGTCGCCGGCTATGCCGCATGGGCGTGCGCGGCGCTGTCCATGCCCGTGCACTGGCATGCGATTCGCGCGCTGTCTCGGCGTGGACCCCCTTCGCGCCGGCTGATGCGGGCGTTGGCGCTGGCCTTCGCCGGAGCAGCAGGTGGCCTGTGCATCCTGCGCGACGGCTGGGGCCTGGGCACGCTCCTGGGCGTGTGCATCGCGTGCACGAGCGCCTACGCGGTGGTGCTGACCCTGTCCTGCTTCGACGGGAAGGGCGCACCCGGTGCAGGTGCGCGCGGCGGCCCGGGTGTCTAGTCAGTGCGCCTGGCGCATGCCCCTGCGCGCACCCTGCGGCGTCATGCCGAACTGCCGCTTGAATGCGGTGCTGAAGTTCGCGGCGTGGCCGTAGCCGACCTCCAGCGCAATCTGCGCAATGCTGAGCCGGCCGTCTTCGATGAGCCCGCGTGCGCGCGTCAGCCGCGCATTGCCGACGTATTCGAAAAGAGGAACGCCGAACACTTCGCGAAAGCGGCGGGCGAGGTGGCTTTCGCTGAAGCCGAAACGCTTGGCCAGGTTGCGCATCTCGAGCGCCTCGTGCAGGTTCGCGTCGATGTAGCGCTTGACCGGCATCAGACGTTCGCGGGTTCGCGCACCGGCGGTGTCGGACGCGGCATCGTCGAAGCGCCGGGTGAGAAAGGTGTGCAGCAGCGCGAAGGCCTTCGACTCGGCGTAGATGCCGCGAAAGGCGTCTCCTTGCGGCTCGCCGAGCAGCGCCAGCGCAATGTCGTACTGCGCGGCATCGATCGGAAAGCGCGCCAGTTCGAACTGCTGCGGAGCGCCGCGAACGAAGGTGCCGAACGGCCCGCGAAGCGTCTCGCCGGACAGCCCCAGCTCGTCCATGAGAAAGCTGCGCGAGCAGCACAGCGTGACCGAGCGTTCCTTGACCTCGCTGGCAAAGCACTCTTCCTTGGCCAGCCCCGGCGGCTGCAGCAGCGTGCTCACGCTCATGGCGCTCACGGTCTGCGCGCCGACCGCGCCGGGCTGCCCGACGAAGCTCTCGCCTTCGAGGCGAAAGTGCAGCTTGATGAAGTCGCCGCTGCGGTACACCTCGCGGCTGGGTTCGACATGGTTGACGTGCCCCAGCGCAACGTAGAAGCCCGGGCGAAAGCACAGGAACTCCCGCCGCCCCTGCGCGCGCCCGATCGGCGTCAGCGTCAGGCCCTGCGTGCGACCCCAGCTGCGCGCCGACTCCAGGGCATGGGCAGAAGGTAGGCTGAATGGCATGTCCATGCGCAGGGTCCCCGATCCTTGTTGACGAGGATCGCAAGCATACGCCCGCACTTCAGGGCCCGTGAGAGAGAAAACGCAGGCCCTTGTCGATGACCTGGCGCGACTGGTCGACGAGGCTGCGCTGCCAGGCGGCGTCGTCGGGATAGAAGAAATCGAGCAGCTCGCGCCGCACGCCCGGCAGCTGCGTGCGGCCCAGGCCGCGGGCCCATTCGCGCTGGTCGCGCACCAGCAGGTCGAGCATGTGGCGCGGGCGCCCCGTGCCGAACTCCAGCACGCCGGCCGTCACACGCGCGTGCGGCAGCGCGCGCTCGTAGCCGGGCGTGGTGTGCCCTGCGACGGGCGAGAAGTCGTCGGGCGCGCTGCCCTCGTGCACGGCAACCACCCACCGGCCGAAGGCCTCGCGCATGCGCTGCAGGTCGTCTCCCTGCTGGAGCGCGACGATCGATCCGTAGCTGTACGGGCCCAGGCCCGTGTGGTAGTCGACGATGCACACGTCCGTCGCCGCTGCGCAATGACGCCGCAGCACCGCCTCGATGGTCATGCGCGACCACGTGGGCGCCTGTCCACCGAAGCCCATGCCGTTCGGCACGGTGTACTGGCCGGCCATCAGTGCGTTGTAGAGCGCGTCGTTGCCCCTGGCCTTGGCGAAGGCCGCAAGCATCGCGTCGCCGCGCGCTGCGGCATCGGTGTCCTGCGGGTCGAGGTCGATCGCGGCGTGCAGCGGGTCGTAGGCGCAGGATGCCGGCGATGCAGGCAGCGCCGAATGGTCGATGAAGTTGCGGCAGAGATCGACGTTGTCTTCGGTGTAGCGCCGCAGCCAGGATGCGCCCCAGGGGTTGATGGCATGCACCAGCACGACGGCGGTGTCGGGCGGCAGCTCGGTGCGGTGCTGGGTCAGCAGCCAGTCGACCTGGCAGCCCGAGCCGGCGAACAGTTCCACCCCGTGCACGCCCGAGGTCAGCACCAGCACGCGCCTGGCATTGGCCGGGCCGACGCGCACCACGTCGGTCGAGAGCATCTCGCGTTGCGCGCCGGCCAGCGGGTGCGCATAGGTCTGCGGCGTGAGGCCGCGCAGCGTGCAGGCCGCGAGAAACTTGTCGCGTGCCGTCGCGTAGTCGGCGCTGAACAGGGTGTCGGGGTGCATCGTCAGTCGATCTGGAAGCCCGACTCGCGAATGATCGGCTGCCACAGCGCGAGCTCGCTGCGCACCGCATCGTGCAGCTGCTGCGGGTTGCCGGCCGCCGTGTCGAAGCCCGCGGTCGCCAGGTTGGCGGTGGTGGCCGGCAGCGCCGCGACCTCGAGCACGCCGGCGTTGACGCGGTCGATGTAGGCCTGCGCCGTGCCGGGCGGCGCGAACAGGCCGACCCAGCTCGAGCTTCCCAATGACTTGAAGCCCAGCTCGCCGAAGGTCGGCACTTCGGGCACGGCCTTGCTGCGCCGCGGGCCGGTCACCGCGAGCACGCGGATCTTGCCGGTCTTGTGCGAGGGCAGCAGCCCGCCCAGCGCATCGACGCCGGCCGGAATCTGGTTGCCGATCAGGTCGGCCAGCAGCGGCGCGCCGCCCTTGTAGGGCACCGGCATAAGCTCGACGCCTTCCTGCTTGCCCACCACGTAGCCGACGAAGTGCGGCGAGCTGCCGGCCGCGGGCACGCCGAAGTTGCGGGCCTGCGGCGTGGCGCGCGCCAGCGCGATGTATTCCTTCAGCGTCCTGGCCGGCTGCTCGGCGCTCACCGCCCATGCGACTTCGAAGGTGGCGAGCCGGGCCACCGGCGCGAAGTCTTTCACCGGGTCGTAGCGCACCGTGCGCGAGGTCAGCGGCAAGGTCGAGAACATGTGGCTGTTGCCCAGCAGCAGCGTGGTGCCGTCCGGGCGCAGCGCGCGGAACTGTTCGGCCGCGAGCTGGCCGCCCGCGCCGGGCTTGTTGTCCACGATCACGTTCACGCCCAGGCGCCGCTGCAGGCCCTCCGCGTAGATGCGCGCCACCGCGTCGGCCGTGCCGCCCGCCGGGTAGCCGACCACCAGCCGGATCGTGCGCGGCAGTTCCGGCGCAGCGGGCTGCGCGGCGGCCAGGCGCGGCCACAGCGCGCTGCCCGCGACACCGGCCGGCAGCAAAGACAAAAGGTCGCGTCGCTTCATCGGGGCTGCTCCAGGAAAGTTGAAAAGGGTGGGCGCCGTCGCCGCGCCCGGGGACCCTGGCGTGCTGTTGCGGTGCCGTGCCAAAGCTCAGGCGGTGAGCAGCCGTTCGCCGCGCGCCAGTTGCTGCGCGTAGGTCTCGGCATCGAGGTTGGCGCCGCAGACGATGAGCCCGGTGCGCGCGCCGCGCAGCTCGTCGCGCAGCGGACCCAGCAGCGCGGCAAGCGCCGTGGCGCCCGCCGGCTCGACGGCCAGCTTGGCGTCGCGGAACATGACGGCCATCGCGCGGCAGATCTCGTCGTCGCTCACGGTGACGATGCGCTCCATGTAGCGGCGGCACAGGCCGTAGGCCATCGGCAGCGTCATGGGCGGCGCCAGGCTGTCGGCAATGGTCGAGAGCTTTTCCATGCGCTGCGGCGAACCGGCTTCGAAGCTGCGCCGCATGACGTCGGCGCCTTCGGGCTCGATGCCGATCACGCGGCACGACGGCAGCATCTTGCGAATGGCCGCGGCCACGCCGCTGCCCAGCCCGCCGCCGCCCACGGCGACCAGCACCACGTCGAGGTCTGGCGCCTGCTCGGCGAACTCGAGGCCCAGCGTGGCGGTGCCCAGCGACACGGCCTCGCCCTCGAACGGATGGATGAAGCTGCGCTGCTCGTCGCGCACCAGCGCCTCGGCCATGGCGAAGCCGGTTGCGCCGTCGGGCGCGACCAGCAGTTCGGCGCCGTACGAGCGGGCCAGGGCCGCGCGCGCCGGGTTGGCGCTGGCCTGGATCACGATCTTTGCGCTCACGCCGGCTTCGCGTGCCGCGAACGCCGCGGCCACCGCGTGGTTGCCCGCGCTCACGGCCGTGATGCCGAGCGCCTTCTGCGCGGGCGACAGGCGCCGCACCGAGTTCAACGCGCCCCGCGCCTTGAAGGTGCCGGTACGCTGGAACAGCTCCAGCTTCATGACGACGTCGGCGCGGCCCAGCAGCCGCTCGACGGTGGCGCCGTGCAGCGGGGCGACGGGTGTGCGCAGCAGCGCACCGGCGTTGGCGCGGGCGGTCTCGCGGATCGCTGCGAGCTCGAGGTCGAAGGCCGGGTTCGTGTTCGTGTTCGGGTCTGGAAGTTGTGTGTTCATGCCATCAGTCTCCGGCCGGGGGGCGGTTGCGCGCAATGGCTTCGATCTCGACCAGCGCGCCCGGCACCATGAGGTCGGCGCGCACGGTGGAGCGTGCCGGCGCCGGCGCTTGCGTCGCGGCGAAGACCGCGGCGTAGCTGCAGTTGAATTCAGCGAAGTCGCCCACGCGGCCCAGCCATACCGTCGTCTTCACGACGTCGGCGAGGCCGAGGCCTTCGGAGCGCAGGATGTCGTCGATGCGTCCCAGGCAACGCCTGGTCTGCTCGCCGACCGTGTCGCCCGCAATGAGCGAGTGTTCGTCGAACGCCATCTGGCCGCTGACGAACACCCAGTCGCCGTCGCGGCGGGCCGAGGAGAAGTAGGGCGCGGCAGAGGCGTGGGGGCCTGCTGCGGGAACCGGCAAGGATGCGTGGGGCATGCATGGCAGTCTATGAATCGACCGCTTGCCTGTCTTTTGCATGGCGACCTGAATCCTTTGCGCGCTCTTCTTTTTCTTCTCGTGCTCCTCCTTGTGCTCCGTCCTTGTTCAGGCCGCCATCAGCGCGCGCGCCTTGGGCAGTGCCGGCTTCAGGCGCAGGCTGGCGATGCCCGCGCCCGCGGCCGCCTTGAAGGCGCGTGCCGTCACCCGCGACTCGCTGCCCAGCTTGAAGACGCCCACGGCCTGCACCAGGCTGCCCGCCTGCTCCTGCAGCGAGGCGGCCGACGCGGTGGCCTCTTCGACCAGCGCGGCGTTCTGCTGCGTGACCTGGTCCATCTGCGTGATCGCCTGGTTGATCTGCTCGATGCCCGAGGTCTGTTCCTGCGTGGCGGCGGTGATCTCGCTCATGATGTTCGTCACGCGCTGCACGCTCGTCACGATCTCTTCCATGGTGCGCCCGGCGGTGCCGACCATCGCGGTGCCCGCGTTCACGTTGCCCACCGAGTCGGCGATCAGTTCCTTGATCTCCTTGGCCGCCGCGGCCGAGCGTTGCGCCAGATTGCGCACCTCGGAGGCGACCACCGCGAACCCGCGGCCCTGCTCGCCGGCGCGCGCGGCTTCCACCGCGGCGTTCAGCGCCAGGATGTTGGTCTGGAACGCGATGCCGTCGATCACGCCGATGATGTCGACGATCTTCTTCGACGAGCTTTCGATGTGGCCCATGGTGGCAATCACTTCGCTGACCACCTTGCCGCCGCGCACGGCGACTTCGGTGGCCGACATGGCCAGCCGGTTCGCCTGCAGCGCGTTGTCCGAGTTCTGCTTGACCGTGCTGGTGAGCTCCTCCATCGACGCCGCGGTCTGCTCGAGCGAGCTGGCCTGCTCCTCGGTCCGCGACGAGAGGTCGTGGTTGCCGGCGGAGATCTGCTGGGAGGCCGACGCGATGGTTTCCGCGCCGTTGCGCACGCCGCTGACCACCTCGACCAGGCTGTCGCGCATGCGCTTCATGGCCATCATCAGGCTGCCGGTGTCGCCGGGCCGTGTCTCGATGGGAACGGCAAGGTCGCCTTGCGCAATGCGCCGCGCCGCGTCCGCCGCGTCGCCGGGTTCACCGCCGAGCTGGCGTGTCAGCACGCGCGAAGTGACCAGGCCGATCGCGATGCCGACCAGCACGCCGCCGGCCGTGAGAACGGCCAGCATCGTGCGGATGCGGTTGTAGACCGCGTCCGTTTCCTTGTGCAGCGCTTCCGCGTTCGACTGCTTCAGTTCGATCATTTCGGTCATCAGGTCGTCGGCCTTGTCGCCCAGTGCGCGCACGTCGCCGAAGAGCTTGCTCGCCGATTCGCGCGCCTCGCCGAGCGGCTCTGTGTTCAAGGTGGCGATGACGCCGCCAAGGCCTTCACCGTAGGCCAGGGCCGCGGCGCGCGTGCGCTGGACCAGGTCGCGCCCGTGCTGGGTGACGAACTTCGGGTCCGACTTGTCGAGCTCGTTGTGCAGCTGCTTCAGACGGTCCTGCACGATGGCCAGTTGCTGCTTGCGGTCTTCCTCGGTGCGCGAGAGAACGGCCGTGCGAACGCCGCGGCCGGCAGCCAGCAGGTGCATGTTGGCTTCCGCGACATGCCTCAGCCCGACGGTGTCCCGCTGGAACATGAGGCTGGCCATGCTGTTCATCTGGGCCGCCTTCAGGATGCCCTGAATCCCGATGATGGCGCCGATGGCGGCGACGATCAGAAACCCGCCGACCAGCTTGGTCTTGACTTTCAATCCAATGAACCACTGCATGCGATCTCCTTTGAGTGTCTAGGTCTTCTTCAGGCGGCCCGGATGCGGGCCGCTGCGCGAGAGGAAATTTCTCCCTCAGATCGGCTATCGACTCGAAGGATTGAAAAATTCAGATCTGCGCGGAAAAATAGAAGACGCCTGAAACCATGGAAGATGCGCCGGCCGCCATCGCCGCGCTCCGCGCCGTCCGCCCCCTCGTGCGGATGTCACGCGGATGCACGGCGATGGCTGCAGTGATTACTGACTTAAGGGATGGCCGACCGGCGAAGCGGGGCCGCCGCCGATCGCCGGCGGCGAACCCTTTCGACTCAAGCCGCCGTGTGCGCCGCCGGGCCTTCGACGAACACGTCGGAGTGGAAGTCGCCCGCATCGAGCCCGCGATGCTGCACCGCCGCTTCGCGCACCGCGTGCACCATCGCCGGTGAACCGCAGCAGTAGAGCTCGTGGCCGCGCAGGTCGGGGAATGCGGCCAGCAACGCCTGGTCGGGGCGGCCGGCGAAGTCTTCGCCCGAGGCTTCACCGCCGTCGCTCAGCGCCGCGATGAAGCGCATCTGCGGCCATTGCTTCTGCCAGCGCGCCACGGCCGCGCGCAGGTAGATGCCCTCGGCCTGCTGCGCGCCCCAGATCAGCGTGACGGGCCGGTCGACACGGCGCTTGAGCATGTCGTCGAGGATGGACTTCACCGGCGCGAACCCGGTGCCGCCGGCCACGAACACGACGGGCCGTGCCTGCTCTTCCTGCAGCGAGAACGCGCCGAAGGGCAATTCGATCTCCAGCAGGTCGCCGGGCACAAGCTGCGCCACGCGCGCGCTGAAAGCGCCGCCCTGCACGTGCCGCACATGCAGCGTGACCGCGTCGCTCTCGTGCGGCGCATTGGCCATCGAGTAGCTGCGCGTGCTGCCGTCGGCCAAGGCGACCTGCAGGTACTGGCCGGCGCTGAACTTCGCGCGCTGGCCCGCGGGCAGGCGCAGCTGCAGCACCGACACGTCGCTCGCAGCCAGCTGGTTGCGGTACACCTTGGCCGTGAAGCGCTTGCGCGCGGCCGGGTCGATGCGGCGCCATGACACGGGCGCGATCTGGAGGTCGCCGCGCGGCGCGCACATGCAGAACAGCACCTGGCCCGGCAGGCAGGTCTCGTTGACGATCGCGCCGTTGCCGGCGGCGCCCACTTCGCCCTGCGTCACCGCGCCCGCGCAGTTGCCGCAGACGCCCTTGCGGCACGAATAGGGCAGCTCGATGCCGGCGCGCGCGGCGGCGTCGAGCACGCTCTCGTTGCCGGCGCAGTCGAAGGCGACGTCGCTGTTCGCGATCGCGATGCGGTGGCTCATGCGCGCACCTCCGCGCCGATGCCCGACAGCAATGCGATCGTTCGCAACACCGCTTGCGGATCGGCGATGCCGCGGCCCGCGATGTCCATCGCGCTGCCGTGGCCCACGCTCGACAGCAGCGCATCGCCGCCGATGCTGAGCGCGCTCGCCGCCTGCGGCGCGAGCAGCTTCACGGGAATGTGGCCCTGGTCGTGCAGCATCGCCACGTACAGGTCGTGCCCGCGCGTCGCCAGCAGCGTGTCGGCGCCGGCCGGTCCGTCGGCGCGCAGCCCTTCGGCGCGTACCGCTTCGACGCCGGGAACGACGATGGCCGCGTCCTCCGGCCCGAACAGCCCGCCCTCCGACGCATGCGGGTTGATGCCGAACACGCCGATGGACGGGTTTGCCACGCCCAGCATCGCGCAGGCCCGCGCACCCGCGCGGATCGCTTCGGCGACGAGCGCAGGCGTGAGCCGGTCGAGTGCGGTGCGCACGCTCTCGTGCAGCGTCGCATGCACGATGCGCAGCCCGCCGCCGACCAGCATCAGGAACACGCGCTCCTCGGGCAGGCCGCACACGCGCGCAACCAGCGAGGGGTAGCCGCTGAAGGCAATGCCGGCCTGGTGGATGGCTGTTTCGTGGTGCGGGCAGGCCACCACCGCATCGACCTCGCCGCGGCGGCAGGCCTCGAGGGCGGCCGTGGCGCTGGCGACGGCCGAGGCGCCGGCTGCTGCGTCGATGCGGCCCGGCACGGCGGAACTCGCAGGCAGTTCACCGGCATCGACGAACGCCACCTCGCGCAGCAGCGCGGCAAGACCGAGCTGCGATGCCATCCGTTCGAGAACGCTGCCCGGTCCATAGAGCGTGATTCGCGCGCGTTCGTCGGCAGGCAACGCAGCCAGGGCCTTCAGCGCGATCTCCGGGCCGATGCCGTTCGGGTCGCCGGCCGCCAGCGCCAGCTTGCGCGGCGACGGATGCTTCGTCACAGCGGCAGCGCCAGCAGGGTGTCGGTCACGGTGCTGTCGCACACGGCCACGCGCGACCGCAGCCGCAGCTGCCCGTCGCCTTGCCGCACGAAGCGGTCGTGGTAGCTGCCGGTGGCGAACAGCTCGGTCTGGCCGGTGGCCATGATGCGCGCCACCATGAAGGGCGTGCGCGCCTCGGCGCCGTCGCCCTCGGCCTTCAGCAGCAGCGGCATGCCCAGCAGGTGGCGGTAGCGCTGGCGTTCGTAGATGTTGGCTTCGCGCAGCGCGGCGATGCGGTCCTCGAGCATCGCGCGCGAGTCGGCATACACGATGCCGGCGGGCAGGCCCTCGCGTTCGTTCTCGACGTGGGTGATGCGGTAGTGGCAGTCTTCGGTGAAGAAGCCCGGCCATTGCTCCAGCGCATCGCTGTCGATGGCGTCGGCATAGGCCGCGTTGAAGGCGCACAGCGCCAGCAGGTCGATCATGGTGGGGGTTCTCTTGTCTTCTTTTTTCTCTTGCGCTCAGGCGCCCATGTGCCGGCGGTAGGCCTTCCAGAAGCCGCGCACCGAGGCCTCGGTGGCGCGCCCTTCGCCGGACACCGCGTCGTCGCCGCCCATCTCGACGACGGCCTCGTGGTCGGCCGCGCCCGCGATGCCGCGCTGCACGAAGCCGCCGACCGCGCCGTCTTCCATCGAGATGAAGCCGGCCGGCCCCACCAGGTTCGACTGCTTGAGGCGCACGCGGCGCTGCTCCGGCGTGTCGTCGGTGTAGCCGATGTAGGTCCAGTTGAGCTCGGTGCGCGCCGTGCCCTTGGGCAGCACCTGCCGCACGGCCAGGCAGTTCTGGATCTGCTGCAGCACGAAGCCCGGGAACACCGACAGGATCTGCAGCGTCACGCCGTCGTCGTACTCCTTGAAGCCCGCGAGCAGGCTCGGGTCCTTCAGGCGGTAGCGGTCGTTGTCGGAGCGCAGGGCCTGTTCCTTGTAAGAGGCGTCCTTCTCGGCGGCCGCGTCGATCATCGAATAGCTCACGTGGTGGCCGCCGCTCTCGTCGACGATCACGCCGCCCTTCTGCGACAGGCGGTTGAGCTCGAAGGTGGTGAAGAACAGGTGCAGCAGGCTTGCGTGGTAGCTGTCCTTCACGTTCTCGACGTACAGCTTCCAGTTGTTGGGCAGCGCCTGCGTGAAGCGGCCGATGACTTCCACCGGCTTGTGCAGCACGCGCTCGATGCGCTCGCGGATCTCGTCGCCGAGGTAGTCCTCGATCGAGGGCACGTCTTCATTGAAGCTGCCGAACACCAGCCCGCAGAAGGTGGCGATGCGCAGCTTGCGCGGGCCGTGCGCTTCCTTGCAGAAGCTCGCGGGCATGCCGCCCTGGCCCTTCACGCCTTTCTCGAAGGCCACGCCCGTCAGGCCGCCCTGGCGGTTGTAGCTCCAGGCGTGGTACACGCACTGGAAGTTGTCGGTGCGCCCGGACTTTTCCAGCGCGATGAGCGCGCCGCGGTGCGCGCAGCGGTTCTCGAAGGCGTAGATCTCGCCGTCGTCGTCGCGCACCGCGACCACGGGCGTTTCGCCGGCGAAGGTGGTGCGGTAGCTGCCGCTGTCGGGCAGCTCGGCCTCCAGGCAGAGGTAGTTCCAGACCTCGCCGCGGAAGATGCGCGACTGCTCGTCGGCGGCGAGCTGCGCGTCGCTGTAGACCGCGAACGGAATGCGCGTCAGACCGGGGCCGGCCCAGTGGATGGCTTGGGTGGGGATGTCGTTGTTCGTCATGGCATGCGTGTGTGCTGGCGTGCTCACTCGAGCGTGACCTTGGCGCTCTGGATGACCTTGTTCCACTTCACGGTCTCGGCCTGGATGAACTGGCCGGTGCGCGCGCTGTCCCAGCCGCGCGGCTCGGCGCCCTGCTCGGCGAACTTCTGCTTCACGTCGGGCAGCGCCAGCGCGTTGGCCATGGCCTTCTGCGTGGCGTCGACCGTGGCCGCGGGCGTGCCGGGCGGCGCGACCACCGCGAACCAGGTGACCGCGTTCATGTCGGGCAGCTTCTGTTCGGCGAAGGTGGGAACGTTGGGCAGGGCCTTGGAGCGCTGCTCGTCGGCCACCGCGAGGATGCGGACCTTGCCGGTGCGCTCGAACTGCAGCGACGAGGAAATGTTGTCGAAGAACACATCCACCTGCCCGCCGATCAGGTCGACCAGCGCGGGTGCGGTGCCCTTGTACGGCACGTGCGTCATGGTTGTGCCGGTGAGCTGCATGAACAGGCTGGCCGTCAGGTGCGAGGTGGTGCCGTTGCCCTGCGAGGCAAAGCTCACCTTGCCGGGGTTGGCCTTCAGGTAGGCGATGAACTCGGCCACGTTGCGCACCGGCAGCTTGGGGTTGACCACCAGCACGTTGGGCACGGTGGCCAGCACCGTCACCGGCACCCAGCGCGCGGGGTCGAAGGCGAGCTTCTTGTAGAGGTGCTGGTTGATGGCGATGGGCGCGGGCGGCGACGCCAGCAGCGTCTTGCCGTCGGGCTCCGAGCGGTACACCACGTCGGCGCCGATGTTGCCGCCGGCGCCCGTGCGGTTCTCGACCACCACGCCGCCGGGGTAGAGGTCGCGCAGCTTGTCGGCCACCACGCGCGGCAGGATGTCGGCGGTGCCGCCGGCGGGAAAGGGCACGACCAGGCGTGCCACCTTGTTGTCGTTCTGGGCCTGGGCCTGAGTCATCAGGAAGGCGCAGGCAACCAGCGCCAGCGTGCGCCTGGCAGTGTCTTGGAACATTTTTTGTCTCCGGGTTCTTTGTGCTTCGAGGGGATTTCAGTGTCCCTTTGCAGGCAGCGCGCAACAAGCTAGATTTGCGCTATGCGCAAAAACCAAGCCACCGTCCCCGGAGAAGAGAACGCCGCGCCCGACAAGAATTTCGTGGCCTCGCTGCAGAAGGGCCTCGACGTGCTGACCTGCTTCGGTCGCCAGCACAGCCGCGTCACGGTGTCGGAAGTGGCGCGGCTCACGCAGAGTTCGCCCGCATCCGCGCGGCGTTCGCTGCTCACGCTGCAGGCGCTGGGCTACCTGGAAAGCGACGGCAAGCGCTTCTGGATGCTGCCCAAGGCGTTGCTGGTGGCGCACGCGTACCTGGCCTCGCGGCCGACGCCGTCGATGGCGCAACCGCTGCTCGATGCGCTGTCGGAGCGCACGCGCGAGTCGGCCTCGCTGGCCATGCTGCTGGAGGACGACGCGATCATCATCGCGCGCTCCACCGCGCGGCGCAGCCTGAGCACGGGGCTGGGCATCGGCTCGCGGCTGCCGGCCTACTGCGCGGCGCTGGGCCGCGTGCTGCTCGCGGGCATGCCGCCCGAGGAGGCCGCGCGGCGCGTGCGCGCCATGCCGCGGCCCAGCCTCACCGCGCGCACCGTCACCGATGCGGGCGAGGTGCTCGCGCTGATCGATCGCTGCCGCGAAGAGGGCTATGCGAGCAACGACGGCGAGCTGGAACTCGGTGTGCGGTCGATGGCCGTGCCCGTGTTCGACCGCTCGGGGAAGGTGTTCGCGGCGATGAGCATCGCGGTGCGCGCGGAGCGCATGACGCTGGCCGAGGTGCGCGACACCTTCCTGCCTTCGCTGCGCAAGGCGAGCGGCAACCTGGCGCGGTTGCAGGCGGGATGAGTTGACGCGCAGCACCTGCTGCTGTGCAACGCGATGGCCGGCCTGGTCGTGCCGCATGGCAAGCCGCTGTGCGACGGCGCCAATGAAAAAGCCCGCACGAGGCGGGCTTTGGGAATGTGGTCGTGAACTCTTACGCGGTCCACGCTACGGCAAATTCTTTTGCATGAAGTCATTGTTGTTTTTCTCGTCGTAGTGACTTCGACGCGCTGGCATGAGATTCAGCTTGCCTGGCCAGGCAGCGCTCAGGATCCTTGAGCGACGCGAGAGTGTAACAGACTGGCCGCATCTGGGCGAGAATTCCCGGATGGCTCAAGGCAAACGAATCTCCGTAGACATTGGCGACGACGCCATTCGCGCAATCAAGGACATGGGCGCCGCTGCGAAGCAGGCGCGCCTTGCCGCCGGCGAGGGCCAGGCCGCGGCCGCGGTGCGCCTGGGCGTCCACGTCCAGACGGTCGGGCGGATCGAGGCGGGCGAGCCCGGCGTGGCGATCGGCCATGTGATCGGCATGCTGGCGCTGTACGGCGTCACCACGGAATTGCGCCGAGCCGGCCCGACGGCCTGAGGGGCCAGGCCGGGGCGCAGCCCGAGCGCCGCGCCGCGTTGGCTCTGCTGTGCATGCAGTGTCAAAAGACATTGCGCCCGCCCACCACCGCGGGCTATGAAGAGTCCGCCTGTGGGAGACGGCCTACGTCAAGACGCGCCGTCCGGCATTTGCGGCGGGCCTTTTGCGAGGGCTGGCGCAGATACGATCCTCAACGTGAAACGCCACGTCAGAGCAAGCCGCATTCGCTCGTTCACGCAGCCTCGTCGTTTCACATGAACGACTCCAGAACTACAGAGGAATCCAATGAACAACGAATACCAGGCTTTGCTGGCCACCCTGCGCGACGACGAGAGCACCGTGGTGGAAGGCTGGCTCGATGAAGCCCGCATCAGCGAACCGGGCGTGCGCCGCAGCGCGCAGGCCGAGGCCACCGACATCCTGCGCCTGCTGCGCGAGGCCCTGCAGGCCGACGGCGACCCGGCGCGCTTCGAGGCGCCCGTGTGGACGCCGCTGCGCGACATGCTCGCCAACCTCTCGCGCACCCGCGCCGCCAAGGGCCAGTCTGCCGGCGAGACGAGCCTGTTCGTCCTGTCGCTCAAGAAGCCGCTGTTCGAGGCCCTGCAGCGCCGCATGGCCGCCGACCCGATTGCCATGAGCAGCGCGCTGTGGGCGCTGTCGACCACGGCCGACAAGCTCGCGCAGCACACGGTCGGCACCTTCCAGCTGGCGCGCGAGGAAATCATCCGCCGGCAGCAGGAAGAGCTGCTCGAACTCTCCACCCCCGTCGTCAAGCTGTGGGACGGCGTGCTGGCGGTGCCGATGATCGGCGTGCTCGACAGCAGCCGCACGCAGATGGTCATGGAAGCCCTGCTGCAGAAGATCGTGGAAACAGGCTCCGAACTCGCCATCATCGACATCACCGGCGTGCCCACGGTCGACACGCTGGTGGCGCAGCACCTGCTGAAGACGGTCACGGCCATCCGGCTCATGGGCGCGGACTGCATCATCAGCGGCATCCGCCCGCAGATCGCGCAGACCATCGTGCACCTGGGCATCGACCTGCAGGGCGTGCAGACCAAGGCCACGCTGGCCGACGCGCTGTCGCTGGCGCTGAAGCAGACCGGCTGGCGCGTGTCGCGTTCGTCTGTAGTGTCTGCCGACGTCTGATCGGCACGCCATGGACCGCATTCCAATTCTTCGCATGGGCGAAACCCTGCTGGTGACCATCCAGGTCGACATGCAGGACCAGACCGCCCTCACGCTGCAGGACGACCTGGCCAACCGCATCGCCGCGACGGGCGCCTCGGGCGTGATGATCGACATCTCGGCGCTGGAGATCGTCGACTCCTTCGTCGGGCGCATGCTCACCAGCATCTCGGGCATTGCACGCATCCTCTCGGCCACCACGGTGGTGGTGGGCATGCAGCCGGCCGTGGCCATCACGCTGGTCGAGCTCGGCCTGTCGCTCGACGGGGTGAAAACCGCCCTGAACGTCGAGCGCGGCATGGAGCTTCTCCGGCGCGCCCGGCTGGAGAACGCCCTTGGCCGCTGAACCCACCGGCACCCTGCCGCTGCTGAACGAGCAGAACATCGTCGCGAGCCGGCAGATGGTGCGCATGCTGTGCCAGGACCTGAAGCTCTCGCTGGTCGACCAGACCAAGATGATCACGGCCGCCAGCGAGCTGTCGCGCAACACGCTGATCCACGGCCGCGGCGGGCGCATGCACTGGGAGTTCGCCGAGCGCAACGGGCGGCGCGGCCTCGTGCTGCACTTCGAGGACGAAGGCCCCGGCATCGCGGACATCGCGCTGGCGCTCACCGACGGCTGGACCAGCGGCAACGGCATGGGCCTGGGCCTGCCGGGCAGCAAGCGCCTGGTGAACGACTTCGAGCTCTCGTCGACGCCGGGCAAGGGCACTCGCGTGAGCATCACCAAGTGGAAGTAGCCACCGTCAGGGGTTGGACCCACAAGGCCTTTGCGATCGACGACGCCAGCCGCGTGGGCGAGGCGCGCCGCCATGCGGCGCATGCCGTGGCGGACATGGGCTGGAGCGACGTCGACGCGGGCCGGCTGGCGCTGGTGGTGACCGAGCTGGGCACCAACCTGCAACGCCATGCGCAAGGCGGGCGCCTGCTGATCGCGGCGCGCCCGCAGCAAGGCGAGGTCGAGGTGATCGGCATCGACGACGGCCCCGGCATCCCGGACCTCGCGCTCGCCATGCAGGACGGCCACTCCTCCGGCAGCACGCCCGGCACCGGCCTGGGCGCGGTGAGCCGCCTGGCCGACGATTTCGACATTCACTCGTCCATGCCCGGCGGCACGGTCAGCGTGGCGCGGGTGCGGGCCAAAAGACCCGCGAACGAAGTGCCACCGGCCGCGGCCGTGCAGATCGGTTCGATCTGCCTGCCGGCGCCCCACGAATCGGTGAGCGGCGACGGCTGGGCCTTCGCCGTGCACGGCGAGCAGGTGTCCGTGCTGCTGGCCGACGGCCTGGGCCACGGCCCGGAGGCCGCCAAGGCCTCGCAGGCCGCCATCGACGCGTTCGCGCTGGCGCCGCAGGGCGACCTGCGCGAAACGGTGCAGCGCCTGCACCGCGAGCTGCAGACCACGCGCGGCGCGGCCGTGTGCGCGTTGCGCGTCGACCTGGCCGCCTCGGCCGTCAGCTACACCGGCGCGGGCAACATCGTGGGCCGCGTGCTGTCCGGCGTGTTCGACAAGTCGCTCGTCACCCAGCACGGCACCGCGGGCATCCAGATCCGCAAGCCCGAAACCACCTCGCTCGACCTGCCGGAACACGCGCTGGTGATCCTGCACAGCGACGGCATCGAGACCCGATGGACGGTGGAGCGCATCCGGGCGTTGCTGCAGCGGGATCCCACGCTGGTGGCGGCGGTGCTTTTGCGCGACCATACGCGCCACCGCGACGACGCGACCGTCGTGGTGATCCGCCGAAAGGAATAGCCGATGAACAGCCCCGTCGCCATGACCGACCATGAAGCCGCGCAGGCCGCGCTCGCCCAGAGCCAGCGCGAAGTGGAAGAACTGCGCGAGGAACTCGAGGAAACCAACCGCGGCGTGGTCGCGCTGTACGCCGAGCTCGACGCGCAGGCCGAGCAGCTCAAGAAGGCCACCGAGCTCAAGAGCCGCTTCCTGGCCTACATGAGCCATGAATTCCGCACGCCCATCAGCGCCATCCGCAGCATCGCGCGGCTGCTCAGCGACCGGATGGACGGGCCGCTCACGCTCGAGCAGGAAAAGCAGGTCGGCTTCATCGACACCACCGCGGCCGAGCTGGCCGACATGGTCGACGACCTGCTGGACCTGGCCAAGATCGAGGCGGGCCGGGTCGACATCTCGCCGGCCTGGTTCGAGATGGTCGACCTGTTCTCCGCGCTGCGCGGCATGTTCCGCCCCGTGCTGCACAACCCGGCCACCGCGCTGATCTTCGAGGAGCCCGAGGGGCTGCCGAAGCTCTACACCGACGACCGCAAGCTGTCGCAGATATTGCGCAACTTCATCTCCAACGCGCTCAAGTTCACGCCGCACGGCGAGGTGCGCGTGACCGCAATGCGCGTCGGCGAAGACGCGGTGAAATTCTCGGTGGCCGACACCGGCATCGGCATCGCACCCGAACACCACGCCGCGGTGTTCGACGACTTTTCGCAAGTCGATTCGCCGGTGCAGAAGCGCCTGCGCGGCACCGGGCTGGGCCTGTCGCTGAGCCGGCAACTGGCCGCGCTGCTCGGCGGCCACGTGGAAGTGGCGAGCGAACTGGGCAAGGGGTCGGTGTTCTCCGTGACCTTGCCCGTGCTGCTGCCGCGCGCGGAAACTGCCCAGCCGCTCCGGGCGGAATGACCATGCCACCCGAACCGCTGTTCAACACGACGATCGACCGCTCGCGCCACACGGTGCTGGTGGTGGACGACAACCCCACCACGCGCTACGCCACGGCGCGCGTCATTCGCGCGGCCGGCTTCGAAACCCTCGAGGCCAGCACCGGCGGCGAGGCGCTGGTGCTGGCCTCGCGCCACATCTCGGCGGTGGTGCTCGACGTGCACCTGCCCGACTTCAGCGGCTTCGAGGTGTGCCGCGAGCTGCGCATCAAGCCCATGACGGCCACGCTGCCGGTGGTGCACCTGTCGGCCACCTTCGTGCGCAACGAGGACAAGGTGGCCGGCCTGAACGCCGGCGCCGACGCCTACCTGGTGCACCCGGTCGAGCCGCCGGTGCTGATCGCCACGCTGCAGGCGCTGATCCGCGCGCGCATGGCCGAGGAAAAGCAGCGCAACAGCGAGGCGCGCTTTCGCGCCATCTACGACCACGCGCCCACCGGCATTGCGCTCATCGACGCCGAAGGCCGCTTCGCCGACGTGAACCCGGCCATGGTCGCGATGCTGGGGCAGTCGCGCGACGCGCTCATCGGCCAGCCGGTGAGCGCCTTCGCGCCCGACGAATGGACCCCCTTCGTCAAGGACCACACCGCCGGCACGCAGCCGCCGACCTCGAGCTGGAAGGGCGAGTTCCCGCTGCTGCGGCAGGACGGCTCGTGGATACGGCTCGAATGGACCATGTCGGCGCACATCGAGCCCGGCCTGCGCGTGGGCATTGCGCTGGACGTTTCCGAGCGCTTCGAGCTCGAGGCGCGCCGGCGCGAGGTGCTCGAGCGCGAGCAGGCGGCACGCGCCTCGGCCGAGCGCCTGAGCCGCACCAAGGACGACTTCGTCGCCGTGCTCTCGCACGAGCTGCGCAACCCGCTCAACGCCATCGGCGGCTGGGTGCATGTGCTCAAGGTGGGCAACCGCACGCCCGAGCAGATGGAAAAGGGCCTGAACGCCATCGACCGCAGCGTGAAGGCGCAGACCCGGCTGATCGCCGACATCCTGGACGTGTCGCGCATCAGCTCGGGCAAGCTGCGCCTGCACCGCGAATGGATCGAGCCGCGCGGGCTGGTGGGCGCCGCCATCGACGCGCTGGCCGCACCCGCGGCGGCCAAGCGGCTCGACATCGTGTTCGACCAGCGCAAGGCCGACCCGCCCGCCTGGCTCGACGCCACGCGCTTCCAGCAGATCGTGTGGAACCTGCTGTCGAACGCCATCAAGTTCTCGAGCGAAGCCGGCCGCATCGGCGTCGAACTGCAGCGCGAGGGCGACCTGCTGGAGCTCACGGTGCAGGACTTCGGGCGCGGCATCAGCCACGACTTCCTGGAGCACCTGTTCGACCGCTTCTCGCAGAGCGATTCGCCCGACAACCGCTTCCACGGCGGCCTGGGGCTCGGCCTGTCGATCGTCAAGAACCTGGCCGAGCTGCATGGCGGCAGCGTGTCGGCGTACAGCGAAGGCGAGGGCCGCGGCGCCACGCTGCGCGTGGTGCTCGGCGTGGTGCCCTCGGCCGACGCGCCGCTCGTTCTGCTCGAGGCGGACGATGCGCGCCCCGCCGCGTCGACCGACCGCGTGCTCGCGGGCCTCGACGTGCTGGTGGTCGAGGACAACGCCGACGCCAGCGAGATCATGGCGGTGGTGCTGTCCGATGCCGGCGCCACGGTGCGCCTGGGCACCGACTGCGACGGTGCGCTGCAGCTGTTCGAGCAGAAGTGGCCCGACGTGCTCATCAGCGACATCGGCCTGCCGGGGCGCGACGGCTACGACCTGATCCGCGAGGTGCGGCAACGCGAAAGCGCGCTGGGCAAGCCGCGGCTGTTCTGCGTGGCGCACACCGCCTTCACGCGACCGCAGGACCACGCCAAGGCGACCGAAGCCGGCTTCGACGCCCACCTGGGCAAGCCGCTGCAGCCGCACGCCTTGCTGGCACTGATCAGCGGCCGCCCCGCGACGCGGCTGGAGGGCTGAGGGCGCCGCCGGCCGGCCGGCCGCGCGGAAAAAGGCCGATAGACCCTGCGGGCTTGTCTTTTTGCCGAAGATCCCTACCTTGTTGACTCCGCCGCCACCGGCATCCCTTCCTGGAGAACATTGCATGCCCGACTACCGCAAGACGCCAGAAGCCATTGCTGCACTGTCGCGAGAACAGTTCCTCGTGACGCAGGAGGGCGCCACCGAGCGCCCCGGAACCGGCCAGTACCTCGAGAACGAGGAGCCCGGCATCTACGTGGACATCGTCTCCGGCGAGCCGCTGTTCGCGTCGTCCGACAAGTTCGAGTCGGGCTGCGGCTGGCCTAGCTTCACCAAGCCCATCGAGCCCGCGCACGTCAGCGAGCTGCGCGACACCACGCACGGCATGGTCCGCACCGAGGTGCGCTCGACGCACGGCGACAGCCACCTGGGCCACGTGTTTCCCGACGGCCCTTCGGACCGGGGCGGCCTGCGCTACTGCATCAACTCGGCGTCGCTGCGCTTCATTCATCGCGACGACATGGCCGCACAAGGCTACGGCGCTTACATCGACCAAGTGGAGGACATCAAGTGAACCAAGAAACCGCAATCCTGGCCGGCGGCTGCTTCTGGGGCATGCAGGACCTGATCCGCAAGTACGACGGCGTGATCGCCACGCGCGTGGGCTACTCGGGCGGCGACGTGCCCAACGCCACCTACCGCAACCACGGCACGCACGCCGAAGCCATCGAGATCGTGTTCGACCCCGCGAAGATCAGCTACCGCAAGCTGCTCGAGTTCTTCTTCCAGATCCACGACCCGAGCACGCGCAACCGCCAGGGCAACGACGTGGGGCTGAGCTACCGCTCGGCCATCTTCTACACGAGCGACGAGCAGAAGCGCGTGGCCGAAGACACCATCGCCGACGTGGATGCCTCGGGCATCTGGCCCGGCAAGGCCGTCACCGAGCTCGCGCCGGCGGGGCCTTTCTGGCAAGCCGAGCCGGAGCACCAGGACTACCTGGAGCGCATTCCGAACGGCTACACCTGCCACTTCATCCGGCCCGACTGGAAGTTGCCCGTTCGCGCGGGTTCGGCGCAGTAAGCCGGGGCCTGGCCGCTTCGGCCGGGGCATCCAGTCGGCGCTGAACCGGGGGGCGGCCTGCGTGCAGCCGGGCACGGCCTTCATCCTCTGCCCCGACTCGTCGGCCAAGGCGGCCTGCCGCGCGAACCTGAAGAGCGAGCGTGCCGCGGTCACCGCGCTCACTGCGCTCACCGCGGTCATCGCGCTCACGGCCGTGCTCTCGGGGCGACCGGCGCGAGGCATCGTCAACCGCCTCATTGCGCACGGCGAGGCCGAGGGAAGCCCGCCGTGGGCCGACTACCCGGTGGCGTACGACGCCACCAGGCAGCTGAACGCGCTGGCGGCGAAGAAGGGCGTCGACGACTTCGCGGTGCACCGGGCCGGGCAGGCCGCGCCGCTGGCGCGCGAGATGTCCGCGGCCCGCCTGATGGAAACCTTGCTGCGGGAGTGGCGCGAAGTTCGCGAGCGCTGCTGAAGGCGCGGCTTCGGCCTCAAGAGGCCTGCTGCACGGCCAGGTCGAACAGCCGCAGCGGCGTCTCCAGCGAAAGCGCGCGCGTGGCCGCCTGCGCCTGCGCCGCGTCGAGCGGCGCGAGCATCGCGATCTCTCCCGCCACGCTGGTCGCGATCGGCA
Organism: Variovorax sp. OK212; assembly: GCF_900112425.1. Classification (GTDB taxonomy): domain Bacteria; phylum Pseudomonadota; class Gammaproteobacteria; order Burkholderiales; family Burkholderiaceae_C; genus Variovorax. The sequence goes on from NZ_FOLP01000008.1 coordinate 217,359, forward strand.
CGCCGTCGCGGTACAGCACGCGCGAGCCCGCCACGCGCGGCACCTTGGGGCCGTGCACGATGGTGCCGAGCAGGTTGGCCGGGTCGCTGGCCGACAGCGCGACCAGTGCGCCGTCGCCCGGCTGCCTGCGCACCTGCCGCATCGACGTCACGGCCTCCGGCAGCGCGAACTGTTCGCCCGACACACCGGCGATGAAGCGGCCGCCGCGAATCTCGCCGCGCGCCTCCAGCCGCCGGCACACGCGCACCAGGTCGCGCCACGGCGGCAGCCAAGCGGCCTCGCGTTCGAGCAGGCGCCAGCAGATCACGCCGTAGCGGCGCAGCAGCACGTGGACCACCTGCTCGGCGGCGTCGGGCCCGCCCGTTCCTCTTGTCGAGGACGCTTGCGCTTGCGTGGGTGCCGGTGGCCGCACCAGCGTCCAGCGCCCCGCGTCCTCGATGCCGAACAGCGGCGTGCGCCGCCGGCGGCGCGTGTCGGTCGACGCGCGCTTCGAGGCCGGCACCAGCAGCGCGCGCAGGCCGGCATAGCTGTCGCAGCGGGCCCGTCCCTTCGCGACGAGTTCGGTCAGCGCCTCTTCGATCTCGACCGGCAGCAGCCGCGTGCCGTGCGCGATCTCGTCGAAGAAGCAGGCGCCGTGCTGTGTCAGGTGAGCTGCCACGCGGGTGGCGCGCGAGCCCAGGTTGTCATCGTCGACGGGTGCCGGCGCCAGGGTGGTCCACAGCGCGGCGCTGCGGCGCGGCAGCAGCACGACCGGCGTGGCGCGCAACGACAGGCTGCCCGCGCCCTTGCGGCCTTCCGTGGCGCTCGGCCGCAGCCGGGTCCACAGCACGCGCCCGGCGGTGCACAGGTCGTCGAGCCAGGCGCCGGCGTAGTCGGTCACGCGCGCGGGCAACAGCTCGGCCTCCCACAGCGGCGCGGGCGCCTCGTAGCCTTCGAGCTGCGACAGGATGCCCGCCAGCGCCTCCGAGCCGCTCACGCGCGCGGCCGCGCCGATGTGCTGCCACTCGAACAGGAAGCGCACGAAGTCGCGCGGCTCGACCGGCTCGATCTCGTGGCGCAGCCGCTTGAGCGTGTAGCGGTGGATGCGCGCCAGCAGGTGGCGCTCGCACCATTCGAGCTCCGCGGTGCCGGGCGTGAAGCGGCCCTGCAGCACGCTGCCTTCGGCCTGCAGCGCGAGCAATGCGCCTTCGACAGTGGTCGATGGCAGCAACAGCGGCGCGGCCAGTTGCGCCACCGTGACCGGGCCGAGCCCGCCGAGCCGCGAGCGCAGCAGTTCGCGCAGCGCGGTGTCGCGGTCGGGCGGCTGCTCGGCATCGGCGGGCGCCACGATGGCGGGGTGCATCGGCGCGTCGGGCGCGATGGCCTGCAGCAGCGGTAGGCGCTCGGCCGCGACCCACAGGCCGCGCGCATCACGTGCACCCTGGTCCTGGTCTTCGAGCAACAGCCGCGTCGCACGGCCGGCCTTGGCCAGCGCCGTGAGCCACTTCTTCCAGTCCGCCTGCAGCGCCACCTCGCCGTCGCCCAGGGCGCCGAGCATGCCCAGCGCTTCGTGCATTTCGTCGGCGCTGCGCGGTTGCGGCCAGGCTTCTCCGCGCACGCTGGCGATGGCGTCCGCATCGAGCTGGCCGACGTCGTCGGCGCTCTCGGGGTCGGTGTAGCGGCGGTTCTGCACGGCCTGCGTGCGGCGCTCTTCCAGCGGCGCGTCGTCCAGGAACGCGTAGGGCCGCGCGTTGAGCACCTCCATCGCAAGCGGCGAGGGCGCGGGCAGGTCGCGCGCGATCACCGTCACCTCGCCGGCCTCCATGCGGCGCAGCAGCGCGAGCCAGCCGTCGGCGTCCATCGCGTCGTGCAGGCAGTCGTCCAGCGTCTGCGCCACCAGCGGGTGTTCAGGCACCTCGCGCTCGCCGACGATGTTCTCCGCGCACGCCACCTGGTCGGGGAACACCGCCGCGAGCAGGTCTTCGGAGCGCATGCGCTGCAGCTGCGGCGCCACCTTGCGCCCGCCGCTGAAGCGCGGCAGCGCCAGCGCGGTGGTGGCGTTCCAGCGCCAGCGCACACCGAACAGCGGCGCGTCGAGCAGCGCCTGCACCAGCACGTGCAGCGCCGAGGCCGAATGCAGGTAGCGCGCCACCTCGTCGAGCGCGAAGCTGTGGCTGGTGGACAGCGACAGCACGATCGCGTCTTCGGTGGCCGCGGCCTGCAGCTCGAAGTTGAAGGTGCGGCAAAAGCGCTTGCGCAGCGCCAGGCCCCACGCGCGGTTGAGCCGGCTGCCGAAGGGCGAGTGAATCACCAGCTGCATGCCGCCGGAGGCGTCGAAGAAGCGCTCCATGACCAGCGTGCGCTGCGTCGGCAGCGCGCCGAGCACGGCGCGTGCATGCGCCAGGTGCTCGACGATCTGGCGCGCGGCGTCGTCGCCGAGGCCGAGCGTGTCCGTCAGCAGCTTCATCGCGGCGTCGCGGCCGCCGGCCTCCAGCGCCTGCGCCACTTCTTCGCGCAGCCGCGACACGCCGAAGGAGAGTTCGTCGCTGCGCCCCGGCGCCTCGCCGAGCCAGAACGGAATGTTGGGCGCGGCGCCGTGCGCGTCTTCCACCCGCACGCGGCCCGGCTCGATCTTCAGGATGCGGTAGCTGGTGTTGCCGAGCTGGAACACATCGCCCGCCAGGCTCTCCACCGCGAAGTCTTCGTTGACCGTGCCGATCTTGTCGGCCTGCGGCTCCAGCACCACGGTGTAGTCGCCGGTCTCGGGAATGGTGCCGCCGGAGGTCAGCGCCGTCATGCGCGCGCCCTTGCGTTCGCGCAGCAGGTGGTTCACGGCGTCGCGGTGCACGTAGCCGGCGCGCTGGCCTTGCCGCGTGGCGAAGCCTTCGGCCACCATGCGCACCACCTCCATGTAGCGCGCGTGCGTGAGCTGCGCATAGGGCCAGGCGCGGCGCACCAGCGCGAAGAGCTCGTCTTCGTGCCACTCGCGGCAGGCCGTCTCGGCCACGATCTGCTGCGCCAGCACGTCCAGCGGCGCGGGCAGCACGCGCAGCGCGTCGAGCTCGCCGCGGCGGATGCAGTCGAGCAGGGCGGCGCACTCCACCAGCTCGTCGCGCGACTGCGCAAAGAGCCGCGCCTTCGGCACGCCGCCCACGGCGTGGCCCGAGCGCCCGGCGCGTTGCAGGAAGGTGGCAATGGCGCGCGGCGAGCCGAGCTGGCACACCAGGTCGACGTCGCCGATGTCCAGGCCCAGCTCCAGCGAGGCCGTGGCCACCAGCACCTTCAGCTCGCCGCGTTTCAGGCGCTGCTCGGCGTCGAGCCGGGTTTCCTTCGACAGGCTGCCGTGGTGCGCGGCCACGGCCTCCTTGCCGAGGATGTCGCCCAGGTGCCGCGCCGCGCGCTCGGCCATGCGGCGCGTGTTGACGAACACCAGCGTGGTCTTGTGCAGCCACACCAGCTCGGCCACGCGCGCGTACACCTGCGTCCACTGGTCGTTGGACATCACGGCCTCGAGCGGCGTCGGCGGCAGCTCGAGCGCCAGGTCGCGCTGCTTGGCGTAGCCGATGTCGACAATGGCGCACTCGGCCGTGCCGTCGGGCCGCAGTGCGCCGGCGCCCACCAGGAAGCGCGCGACCTCGTCGATGGGCTTCTGCGTGGCCGACAGGCCGATGCGCACCGGCCGCACGCCCGAGTGCGCCATGCACAGCGCCTGCAGCCGCTCCAGCGACAGCGCCAGGTGGCTGCCGCGCTTGCTGGCGGCAATGGCGTGGATCTCGTCGACGATCACGCTGCGCACGGTCGAGAGCAGCTTGCGCCCCGACGCAGAGCCCAGCAGCACGTAGAGCGACTCCGGCGTGGTCACCAGGATGTGCGGCGGGCGCCGCAGGCTCTGCTGGCGGTCGCGCTGCGGCGTGTCGCCCGTGCGCACGGCGGTGCGCACGTCGACGTCGGGCATGTCCAGGGCCGCCAGCTCGGCGCGGATGCCGGCCAGCGGGGCGTCCAGGTTCAGCCGGATGTCGTTGGACAGCGCCTTCAGCGGCGACACATAGACAACGACGGTTTCATCCGGTAACCCGCCGGGTTCGAGGCCGCGGCGGTACAGGTCGTCCAGCGCGGCCAGGAAGGCGGTGAGCGTCTTGCCGGACCCGGTGGGCGCGGCCACCAGCGTGTCGCGGCCACGGCGGATCGCCGGCCAGGCTTCGGCCTGGGCGGAGGTGGGCCCTGGGAAGGTTCGGCTGAACCAGCGGGCCACGGCGGGGTGGAAGAGGCTGAGGGTCACGGGAGGTGTCGCTGGCGTCTGCGGTGCCACGCCCGGAAAGCTGGAAAGGCGTGGCGGCCAGCGTCCATCAGATCGGGATTGGGCGGGCAATGTCAAGTCTCGAGGGCGCGTGGCGCGGCCCGAAGTTGCCTTTGCCTACACAAGATGCCTGCGCCCCCCGACAGTGCGCGGGGCGCGGGTTTCCGCAAATGGAAGCTTCGCAACTTGTTGCTCCCATTTTTTTGGAAGACCCTGATGGCAGACGAAGCAAAGACACCCTCTCAACTCGCAGATGCCGCGCGAGGCATTGCCTCCGATGCGCAGGACGTGGCCGCCGACGCCGTCGACACGGGCAAGGCCTACGCGGAGAACGCCGTCAACCAGGCCGGCAAGAAGATCATCAGCTTCGAGGAGCGCGCCGCGCAGTGGCATGCGTCCTGCACGAAGCGGATCTCGGCCGATCCGGTGAAGTCGGTGCTGCTGGCCGCGGCGGGCGGCGCCTTGCTGGCCGGCCTGCTGCTGGCATTCGATCGCTCTGACCGGCCCGACTGGCTCTACCGCGGCTGGCACCGCTGAACCCCCGCCATGCGAAAGACCAGGCAATGACGGACCTGCTCAGCCCGAAGGAAAAGCTCGCGCTTTCCCGCGCCGCGCTGCTGGCCGCCATGGGCTACCGGACCGTCGAGAGCGAGACCGGCTCGCAGGTGGTGCGCCTTGCAAGGGAGCGAGGCCACAACGCGGTCGGGTCGGGCGCCGGCATGGAGGAACGGGTCGAGCGAAGCGTGCTGGGGCGCTGGTGGCGCCGAAGCCACCTGAGCACCATCGCCGAACTGGGCACGCCGTTCCTGCAGGACTACGCCTCCAGACACCCGAAAAAGCTCATGGCGTACGCGGCGGGCACGGGCTCGCTGATCGTGCTGGTGAAGCCGTGGCGCCTGCTGTCGGTCGGCATGGTTGTCGGCTTGCTCGTGCGCAGCACGAACCTGGCCGGTGTGCTGACCGATTTTCTGGTCCCGCAACTCGGCGACACCGAGGGGCCGAGGGACGACTTTCTGGACCGGCCGCCCGGATAGGGTGTTGAACCGCCCGCTCGGCCTTGCGCTGTGCCTTGCCGCCGCCATGGCTGCGGCGGCCTGGGCCGTGTTCACCGATGCCGTCGAGATTCCGGACCGCTGGAATCCGTGGGCGCCGCTCGACGTGCAGGCGCCGCCCGACTGGTTGACCGGCCACAAGCTGGCACGGGCCCGCCGGGAGCCCGCGCGTTGCCTGGCCGCGCTCGCGCAGGCGGGCATGCGGTACGACCTGCTGCCCGACCGCACCACGGACACGGGCTGCGGCCTCGAGAACGCCGTGAGGTTGCGGTCTGCCGGCGTTCGCCTGAGCCCGGCGGCGCCGTCGCTGAGTTGCCCGATGGCGCTGTCGTTCTTCATGTGGGAACGGCATGCGCTGCAGCCGGCCGCCAGCCAGCGCTTCGGTCAGCCCGTGGCCGCCGTCGAGCACCTCGGCAGCCATGCCTGCCGCAACGTGAACCGCGGCGAGGGCGCCACGCCCGGCGCGGCGCGCAGCCGCCATGCAACGGCCGATGCTTTCGACGTGGCCGGCCTGACGCTGGCCGATGGCCGTCGCATCACGGTGGCACGCGATTGGCCGCATGCCGGTGCTGCGGACACGGACGATGCGGCCGCCTTGCTGTTGCGCGACGCGCACGCCGGCGCGTGCCGCTATTTCGATGGCGTGCTGGGCCCCGACTACAACGCCGTGCACCGTGATCATTTCCACCTGGAGACCGGCGGCTACAGCATGTGCCGTTAGCCAGCGCCCGGGCCACCCGTTTTCGCGCATGGCCGACCGGGGCCGCCGCATTCGTCCGACATGCGGTGTGCGTGGCGATGCGAATCTGTTTTCTTCCCCGGCCGTCGCTCTGCGTCGCTGCCTGCCTGCGCAATGGTCAGAACCCATCTTCTCGAAAGGATCCTCGATGACTTCCGACGTATTCGATCGCTGCATTGCCGCATGCAATGCGTGCGCCCAGGCTTGCGCGCATTGCGCCTCGTCCTGCCTGCGCGAGAAGGACGTGACGCCGATGGCCGCGTGCATCGCGCTCGACGCGGACTGCGAGGCCATGTGCCGGCTCGCGGCTTCGCTGATGGGCCGCCACAGCCCGCAGGCGCATGCGGTGTGCGCGCTGTGCGCCGACATGTGCAGCGCCTGCGCCGACGAATGCGGCAAGCATTCGCACGCGCATTGCCAGGCCTGCGCCACGGCCTGCAGGAACTGCGCGCAGGAATGCCGCGGCATGGCGGCGGCCACGGCCTGAGCACCGCTGGCCTTCGCCATGAAGCACGCCGATCGCCTCCCGCTGCGCCGGATCGCCGTGCACGTCGACGAGCCGCGGCCCGGCAAGTTCGAATGGGTGCTGAACGAGGCATCGCCACCTTCATCGGAGATGTGGACCCTGCTGCAGAAGTCGGCACGGCCTCTGGCCAGTTACCAGAAGGCGATGGCGCAGGGCCTGCTGGCGCTGCAGGCGCTCGTTGAAGACCTCGAGACGGGGCCACGGGCGTCCGAGAGCGACCTGGAGTCGGCGAACGATGAGCCGCCGGCCGACCGAAGAGGCAGGAAGGCGGCGGACCTGCCCGCATCGCAGCGGCGGCGCACCGCATTCGGCTTCGGCCTGATCGGTTGAGCGGCCACGTCCCACAAGCGCTGGGTCGAGCGGGCGTAGGCTGCGGCCTTGCGCGATGCATGGCACTCGCTCACAGCAACGCCCACGACGCGGAGGACATTCATGGCTGCAGGCAGGACACTCTGGAAAGGCGCAATCACTTTCGGGCTGGTGCACATCCCGGTCGGGTTGCACACCGCGAGCACCGAGCAGGGCGTCGATTTCGACTGGCTCGACAAGCGCAGCATGGACCCGGTGGGCTACAAGCGCATCAACAAGCGCACCGGCAGGGAGATCGACAAGGACAACATCGTCAAGGGCTTCGAGTACGAGGACGGCAAGTACGTCGTCATCTCCCCGGACGAAATCGAGGCCGCGTTTCCGCGCACCACGCAGACGATCGAGATCCAGCGCTTCATCGACGCCGACGAGATTCCCTTCGTCTACCTCGAGCGCCCCTACTACGTGGCGCCGATCAACAAGGGCCAGAAGGTCTACGCGCTGCTGCGTGAGGTGCTCATCAAGACCTCCAAGGTGGGGCTGGCCAAGGTGGTCATCGCCACGAAGCAGCACCTGGCGGTGCTGGTGCCCTCCGAGAAGGCACTGGTGCTGAACCTCATGCGCTGGGGCGACGAGGTGAAGTCGCTCGAGGGGCTCGACCTGCCCGCGGCCGGCGTGAAGGGCGCGCACATCACCGCGGCCGAGATGAAGATGGCCGAGCAGCTGGTGAAGGACATGTCGGGCCGGTGGGCGCCCGGCGACTTCAAGGACGAGTTCAAGCACGCCGTGATGAAGATCGTCGACAAGAAGGTGAAGGCGGGCGACACCGAGACCGTGATCGAGCCGGAGGAAGAAGCGCCGAGCGAGGGCGCGGAGGTCATCGACCTCACCGAGCTGCTCAAGCGCAGCCTGAAGGGCGGCGGAGCTGCGCGGGCCAGGAGCGAGGCCAGCGCGTCGAAACCGGCGGAGAAGAAGCGCGCACCGGGTCGCAAGACCGCGACCAGGACCGCGAAGAAAGCTGCGAAGGCGCCAGCCCAGGCGCGAAAGGCCGCCTGAGAGCGACCGGCCGGAGAGCTGAATGCGCCGCGCCCGGCCGCCACAGGATCGCGAGCTGCATCGCGACACGCCGGACGCGCACCAGAACGCCGCTGCTCCATGCCGACATCGGAGAGAAGCAGCTGGCGATCAGGCATTTCAGTGCCTTCCGGCGGCTGCAGGCCCTGCGCCCGGACGCTTGAAGTGTCCGTGCGCTGCGGCAGGGTGCGCCGCATGTTCGCTTCGCCTTGCCGGCGCCGTGGCTGTTCCTACAGAAGCTGTGTCGCCGTTCCCACAACGGGCGTAGGCTCCGAGTCCGACACATGGGTGATTCGTTCTGAAAGCAGAGGACACCATGACCAGCAAGCACACCCGCAAGCATCCAGACACCCGCGGCAACGAGGCCGTGCAGGACGCCATCGGCCCCCACGGCGACAACCCGCCCTCGCGCGGCAGGGTGGAGAGCGGTGGCACGCCCGACACCGCGCCGCTGAACTTCGACGACGACGAGATCTACTCGGGCCGCGGCAAGGTGCGCAGCGGCGGCACCTCGCAGGCCGAAGGCGGCGACAGCGGCTTGCCGGGCCCGCCCGGCGAACAGCTTTCGCCGACAAATTCGCCCAGCGATCCGGCCTTGCGGCGCGGCCGCTCCTGATGCGGCGGGCGCGGCCATGTTCCAGGACCGCGCCGATGCGGGGCGTCGCCTCGCTGAATTGCTGACGCACCACCGCGGCGCGCCGCGCACGGTCGTCCTCGCGTTGCCGCGCGGCGGGGTGCCCGTCGGCGTGGAGGTGGCGCGTGCGCTGAACCTGCCGCTCGACGTGCTGGTGGTGCGCAAGCTGGGCTTTCCGGGCCACGAGGAATACGCGGCCGGGGCCATCGCGGCAGGCGGCGTGCGCGTCACCGGCGAGCCTGGGGTGGACCTGTCGCGCACCTGCGACCGCGAGCAGCGGGAACTGGCGCGGCGCGAGCGGGCGTATCGCGGCGACAGGGCGCCGCTCGTGCTGCAGGGCATGACGGCGATCGTCGTCGACGATGGTCTGGCGACCGGGTTGTCGATGCGCGCCGCGATCATCGCTGCGCGGTCGCTCGGTGCCTCGACGGTGGTCGCTGCGGTGCCGGTAGGCAACGCGCCTGCATGCCACGCAATGAAGGAGCCCGTGGCCGCATCTGCCGTCGAGAACAGCGTGCGCTCTGCCATTGCCACGCATGCGGACGAGGTGGTCTGCATGCAGACGCCGCATCCCTTCCGTGCGGTCGGCGCGTGGTACCGCGTGTTCGATGCGCCGAGCGACGACGACGTGCGCGAGATGCTGGCGCCTTGGCGGGCTTTTTCTTCCAGCGCGTGATGCGACGTGCATGGCCTCAAGCGGCGCCATCGCCATCGCCGCCGCACACTTCATCCGAACTTCACACATGGCCCGCGGCCGGACATTAAAGTCCGGCCCCATGAATTTGTTTGCGACATCGAGTGTGAAACGCGTGCTGGCCATCGCCACTGGACTGGTGCTGGCGGCCGACGGGCTGGTCCTGATCGCCCTCGGCTACTTCAACCTCGGCGTGGTCCTGCCGGTGGCGATGGGGCTCGGGCTGTGCGCGCTCGGCCTCCGCTGGCGGCAGATGCAACGCTGGCTCAGCGTCACGCCCCGACGCGCATGGCTGTGGCGCGGATTCTGGTGGGCCGTGTGCTTCTGGCTGGCAACGCTGGCCGCCTTCTGGGTTTTCCTTGCAAGCAAGAAGCTGACGGATGTGCCGACAAACTCGCCGGCCGCCATCATCGTGCTCGGCTCGGGGTCGCCCGGCTCCACGCCGTCGCCCACGCTCATCGCGCGGCTGGACCTCGCGCTGCGCGATGCGGCGCGCCACCCGAAGGCCCTGGTGGTGGTGAGCGGCGGCATCAGCTTCAGAACCAGCAGCGAGGCCGAGGTGATGGCCGACTACCTGCAGCAGCACGGGCTGCCGGCCGGGCGCATCGTGAAGGAAGAGCGCAGCACCAGCACGGAAGAGAACCTGCTCTTCAGCCGCCGCGTGCTTGCCGCGGCGGGCGTGTCCAGCGATGCGCCCGTGCACATCGTGACGAGCGACTTCCACACGCTGCGCACGGGCCTGATCGCACGGCGTGCCGGCTACCCGGCGGCCACGGCCATCGGCGCGGACACGCCGCTCTACCTGCGCTACAACATCTGGCTGCGCGAGTACTTCGCCGTCATCAGCAGCTGGGCCCTGCGGGAGTACTAGCTAGGCCTGTCTTGCAGGCGCGGTCAGTTCGCCGTTCCACGCATTGAACAGGTAGCCATTCGTCGCGTCCTGCAACGCAGATTGCACCTCGATCAGCGTGTTCATCTCGTCCAGCACCTCGTCCAGGTCGTCGATGCCGATCTCGAACCTGGCGTTGCAGGCCGCCAGGCCGGCGACGTGTTCCGTGCCTTCGGCGATCTCGGCGGCTTCCACGGCCACATGCGCGGCGGTGGACAGGTGGACCCGAAGCGCCGGGCCGTCGTCCCAGCGGACGGTGAGCGCATCGGCGCCGGTCGTGACATCCAGGCCTTGCTCGGCCAGCCAGCGTGCGGCGTCATGCAGGTCCACGCTGGAGGCGCGCTGCTGGAAGAAGATCATGCATACGTCGGACATTTCCAGGCTCTCCTTTCGCTCGGCTGTTGCGGCGAGCGCGTTTCGACTTTGGTGCAATTGCATCGGAATCCGCAGGAATGAATTGCGCGGCAGACGGATTCACGCCGCGCAGCCGATCTCCCACAGTCGAGGCACCGAGACCGATTGCGGAGCCGACATGTTGCCATCACCTTTCTACGACGAAGTGCCCGCCGATCTCGGCGGCGACGAAGTGTGGGTCCGGGCCCAGGCCACCGGCGATGACGAAGCCGGCCCGCTCGCGGCAGGCAAGAGGCTGCTGCAGCGGCTGCTCTCGGTGCTTTGCGCAGGTTTGGGCGCTACTGCAGGTCCGGGTCGTTCCGCAATGCTTCGACAGCCATGTCGATGAACGCGCGCACCTTGTGCGTTGCGTGCCGCCCTTCGCGGTGAACCACGTGGATCGGCACCGCGGGCCGCTCGAAGTCCTCGAGCACCAGCGCGAGGGTGCCGTCCTTCACGGCCTGTGCAATCTGGTAGAGCGGCAGGCGCGTGATGCCGAAGCCCGCCGCGGCGGACTCGGCGGCCGCCTCGTTCATCGTGGTCGTGAGTCGGGGCTGCAGCCGAGTCGTCACGGGCTTGTTGCCGTCGCGAAAGCGCCATTCGGGCGTCGGCGTGATGCCGGTCGCGGCGATCACCACATGCTGCGACAGGTCCTCGGGCCGCTGCGGCGTGCCCTGCGCGCGCAGGTAACCCGGTGAAGCGCACAGCACCTGGCGTACACGCCCGACCCTGATCGCCTGCAGCGACGAGTCGGGCAGTTCGCCGATGCGAACCGCGACGTCGACGCCTTCGTCCACCAGGTTGACCATCCTGTCCATGAACCAGCAGTTGATGTCCACCTGGGGAAACCGCGCCAGGTAGCTGCGCGCGATCGGCGACACGTACATGCGGCCGAAGTTCACCGAGGAGGTCACGGTGAGCTGGCCCCGGGGCGCGGCGTGCGCGCCCGCGGCGGTGCTGTCGGCTTCCTCGATGTCCGCCAGGATGCGGCGGCAGTTGTCCGCGTAGGTCGTTCCCGCCTCGGTGACGCGCACGAAGCGCGTGGTGCGCGTGAGCAGGCGAACGCCCAGGCGTTCCTCGAGTTCGCCGACGGCGCGCGTGACGACCGAGGGCGACACGTTCAAACGGCGCGCGGCGGAGGCGAAGCCGCCGGTTTCCACCACCGCCAGGAACGCCGCCATGGCCTGTATCCGATCCATCGCTGTGCCTTGTGCCCGGTGGTTTATTGACGATTCGAGAAGGGTGACTTGCAGCCCGCAGGGATTCTAGAGGCGCGCGATAAGAAGGACCATCGGTTCCACGGACGGTGCTCCGCCTGTTCGACACCTCACACAAGGAACCTGCCATGAAGCTCTACTACCACCCCCTCTCCGGCCATTCGCATCGCGCACGCCTCTTCCTGAACCTGGTCGGCGCGCAGCACGAGCTGGTCGAAGTCGACCTGATGGCCGGCGCGCACAAGCAGCCCGAGTTCCTCGCGCTGAACCCCTTCGGCCAGGTGCCGGTGCTCGACGACAACGGCACCGTCGTGACCGATTCGAACGCCATCCTGGTCTACGTCGCCAAGAAGCTGAAGCTCACCGACTGGCTGCCCGACGACCCCGTCGCGTCGGCGGCGGTGCAGAAGTGGTTGAGCGTGGCCGCGGGGCAGATCGCCTACGGACCGGCCGCCGCACGGCTCATCACGGTGTTCGGCGCGGGCTTCAAGCCCGAGGAAGTCATCACCCGTGCACACGCGGTGCTCGCGGTGATCGAGGCGCAACTGTCCGGCGGCAGCTTCATCGTTGCCGCGTCGCCCACCGTGGCGGACGTGGCGCTGTACAGCTACATCGCCCGCGCGCCCGAAGGCAACGTCGACCTGCAGGCCTACCCGAACGTGCGGGCCTGGCTCGCGCGCATCGAGGCGCTGCCGGGCTTCGTCGAGTTCCGCAAGACACCGGTGGGCCTGGCGGCCTGATTTCCCGATGACCTGACAAACCCTGCGCACGGCACTTCCATGAACACCCAACCCCAGACCACCGCCGAATCGCCCTGGCACGCCGGCGAACTCGCCCTGCAGGAGAGCATCGGCGTGGTCCGGCTCATGGACCGGCCGGGCCGGCTGTACGTCAGGAACTTCCTGCTCGACCAGCACCGCGGCTTCTACCCGCTGCTGCACTTCGTGGTGCTCGGCGCGGTCGATCCGCAGGGTGACGCATGGGCCACGGTGCGCGCGGGCGAGCCGGGCTTCCTGCAGTCGCCCGACCCCGCGACGCTGCGCATCGGCGCGCGGCGCGACCCGGGCGACCCGGCGGAGCGCGGCATGGAAGCGGGCGACGCGATCGGCCTGCTCGGCATCGACCTGATGACGCGCCGGCGCAACCGGATGAACGGGAACCTCAGGCGCAGCGATGGCAACGCGTTCGACATCACGGTCACGCAGAGCTTCGGCAACTGCCCGCGCTACATCCAGAACCGCAACTTCAGTTTCGCGCGCGATCCGGCGGTGCTGTCCGAACGCCCCGCGGTCGAGCTCGGCGCCCTCGACGCGCGCGCACGCGAGATGATCGCGCGCGCCGACACCTTCTACGTCGCCTCCTACGTGGACCGCGAAGACGGCACCCGCCAGGTCGACGTGTCCCATCGCGGCGGCAAGCCCGGCTTCGTGCGCATCGGCGACGACGGCGTGCTCACCATTCCCGACTTCTCGGGGAACCTGTTCTTCATGACGCTGGGGAATTTTCATCTCAACCCGAAGGCAGGCCTGCTGTTCATCGATTCGGAAACCGGCGACATGCTGCAGATGACCGGCGAGGCGACGGTCGTGCTCGATTCGCCGGAGATCGCCGCGTTCGAAGGCGCCGAGCGGCTGTGGACCTTCACGCCGCGCCGCGTGGTGCACCGCCCCGAAGGCCTGCCGCTGCGCTGGCGCATGGAGCCCGAGGGCTGGTCGCCGAACCTGCTCATGACCGGCAGCTGGGCCGACGCCGACCAGCGACTGGCCGCGATGGCGCTGGCCCAGCGCTGGCGGCCGTTCCGGGTGACGCGCACGGTGGACGAAAGCGCGTCCGTCCGTTCGCTCTACCTGGCGCCGGCGGACGGCGTGGCCATGGTGCCGCCGCTGGCCGGCCAGCACCTGCCGGTGCGCATCGCGCTGCCGGACGGCGGCGAGGCATTGACCCGCACCTACACGCTGTCGCTGGCGCCGTCGGACGGCCAGTACCGCATCAGCGTCAAGAAAGAGGGCAAGGCCTCGCGCCGACTGCATGCGCTTGGCGCCGAAGACATCCTCGAAGTGAAGGCGCCGGCTGGCGGTTTCACGGTGGACGCCGCGCAGCGCCGGCCGGTCGTGCTGCTCGCCGCCGGCATCGGGATCACGCCCATGCTCGCGATGCTGCGCCACCTCGTGCACGAGGGAAAGCGCACGCGAACCCTGCGGCCGACCTGGCTGTTCCACTCGGCGCGCACGCGCGAGGAGCGTCCGTTCGACGACGAGATCGCCGCGCTGGTCGAGGCGGGCAAGGGCGGCGTGCGCTGGGTTCGCACGCTCAGCCAACCCGGCAGCGCCGTGGTCGGCCGCGACTATGACAAGGAAGGCCGCATCGACATCGAACTGCTGAAGGCGACGCTGCCGTTCGGTGACTACGACTTCTACCTGTGCGGTCCGTCGGCCTTCATGCAGGCGACCTACGACGGCCTGCGCGAGCTGAACGTGGCCGACGATCGCATCCATGCCGAGGCCTTCGGGCCGTCGTCGTTGAAGCGTTCGGCCGGTGGCGATGAAGCACCGGCGATGCCGCCGCCGGCCACCGAATCGGTTCGCATCGTCTTCGCGGAATCGGGGAAGGAAGGGCGCTGGAACCCGGGCGACGGTTCGTTGCTCGACGTGGCGGAGGCGCGCGGGCTTTCTCCCTCGTTCGGTTGCCGCGGCGGGAGCTGCGGCACCTGCAAGACGCGCGTGCTCGAAGGCGAGGTGACCTATGCGGAGAAGCCGTCGTTTCCGGTGGCCGCGGGCGAGGCGCTGGTCTGCTGCGCGGTGCCGTCGCAAGCCATGCAGGCATCGAAGGGCGCGCTGCAGCTGGCCCTGTAGCGCGGCGCCATGCCGCGCGCGTGGAGGCCTGTCATCGCCACCTGGCTACCCGGCGGCGGCGCTCCATTCGTTCGCGATGTCGTCGATGCGGTGCTGCCCCAGCGCCGGTGCGGGCGCGCGGATGCTGCCCGGCGTTCGCGAGAAGCCGGTCGGTATGCCCAGCATCTGCAGCGCGCCTTCGGTCGGGTGCGCGTGCGCTTGCACGAGCCCGCTTTCCCGCAGGTGCGGGTCGGCCATCACGGCCTCCATCGACAGCACTTCGGAGTGCGGGATGTCGGCGTCCGCCAGCAAGGCCAGCCATTGCGCGGTCGTGCGTTGCAGCACCAGGTCGGCCAGCATGCCGTACAGCGCGTGGATGTTGCGGCTGCGTTGCGCCGGCTCCATGTACTGCGGGTCTTCGGCCACCTCCGGCCGGCCCGCGAGGCGGAAGAAGCGCTGCCACTGCGCGGTGGTGTAGGGCAGCAGCGCGATGAAGCCGTCCTGCGTCCGGTAGGGGCGGCGCGCGCTGGAAAGCAGGCGCTCGTAGCCCATCGGGCCTTCGGGCGGCGCGAAGGTGTGGCCCGCGAGGTGCTCGACCATGGTGAAGGCGGCCAGCGTCTCGAACATCGGCACCTCGATGGCCTGGCCCAGGCCCGAGCGCTCGCGCTCGTACAGCGCCATCGCCACCGCGTAGGCCACGGTGAGGCCGGCGGTCTTGTCGGCCAGGATGGTGTTCACGTACGCCGGGTGGCCCGTCTGCGGGTTGGCCTGCACGGCCGCGAGGCCGCTCATGGCCTGGATGATGTCGTCGAACGCCGGCCGGCCCGCATAGCGCCCCTTCTCCGAGAAGCCGACCGCCGCGCAATAGATGAGCCGCGGGTTCAGCGCGCGCAGCGCGGCGTCGTCCAGGCCCAGGCGGGCCATCGACTTCGGCCGCACGTTCGACACGAACACGTCGGCATGGCGCACCAGCTCGCGCAGCTGCGCGGCGTCGGGCGCCGACTTCAGGTCGAGCACCACGCTGCGCTTGTTGCGGTTGAGGTTCAGGAAGGGCGCGCCCATGCCCGCGTGCCGGGCCGGTGCCACATGGCGGAACACGTCGCCGTCTTTCGATTCGATCTTGATCACGTCGGCGCCCATGTCGCCCATGATCTGCGTCGCGTAGGGGCCCATCGCGACGGAGGTCAGGTCGATCACACGCACGCCGTGCAGCGGGCCGTTCATCGCGCGGCCTCTTTCGCGTCTTTCTCTTCGATAGGGGCCGAGAGCACGCGCACCGCGTGCGCCACGCCCGGCCCGTAGGCGATGCCGCTCGCGCTCATGGCGGCCTCCACGCCCGCCAGGCAGCCCAGCACCATCGGCGCGTTGAGGTCGCCCAGGTGGCCGATGCGGAAGATCCTGCCCGCGAGGCTGCCCAGCCCGCCCGCAATGCCGACCTGGAAGCGCTCGCGCGCCAGCGTGCGCAGCGCCTCCGGGTCGATGCCCGGGCGCACCGCGATGGTGGTGACCGACACCGAGCGCGACGCCGGGTTGCGCACGTGGAAGGCCAGGTCGCCGCGCTCGCTCCAGCCTTCCACCGCCGCCTGCACCGCGCCGGCCAGCAGGCGATGCCGCGCGATGACCTGCGCCAGCCCTTCCTCGAAGACCAGGCCCAGCGCCGCGTCGAGTCCCATCAGCAGGCTCTGCGGCGGCGTGCCGCAGAACTTGCGGTAGCTCAGCTCGCTCTTGCGGCGCAGCCAGTCCCAGTAGACGCGCGGCGCCTTGTTGTTTTCGGCGACGCGCATGGCCTTGCCGTTGACCGCCACGAAGCACAGGCCCGGCGGCACCATCAGCGCCTTCTGCGACGCGCCGATGGCCACGTCCACGCGCAGCGCATCCATGTCGAACGGCGCGGCGGCCAGCGAAGCCACCACGTCGACCACCAGCAGCGCGGGGTGCGAAGCGGCATCGATCGCGTCGCGAAACGCCTGCATGTCGCTGGTCACGCCGCTGCCGGTGTCGGTGTGCACCACGAACACCGCGGCGATCTCGCGCGCGGTGTCGGCGCGCAGCAGCTGCTCGACCGCGCCGGGGTCGGCCGCGTGGCCGTCTTCGCATGCGGTGCGTTGCACGCGCACGCCCAGCCCTTCGGCATGCGCGGCCCAGGCTTCCGAGAAGGTGCCGCTGCCCGCCACCACCGCGCAGCCGCCCGGTGCCACGAGGTTGCAGACCGTGGCCTCCCACGCCCCATGGCCGTTCGCCGCATACAGGAAGACGTCGGACTCGCGCGTGCCGAACACGCGCCGCAGGCCGTCTTCGCAACGCGCGATGAGCGTGTCCAGCGCGGGGTCGCCGAGCTCCAGCGGCTGGGTGCCCATGGCGTTCACGACCTGCGCCGGCAGCCGCGTGGGGCCGGGGGCATGAAGGAAGGGCGTGCCCGGGATGCGGGGTGAGGAAGAAGGGTTCAAGGCAATCGTCCTGGAAAGGTCGCGGCAGCGCGCCGCGGAAAAAGAAGAACTTCACGCCAATCTGTGCACGAAGCTTGCTTAAATAAATCGTATAGCAATTTTCATGTATCGCTTAAAGATACTTATTGAGGATGATGCACCACGATGAGGCTTTCTGATGACGGGTTTGTACCGATGAGGTTCGGATTGCCCCGTTGCGGCAAACATGGGAATATATCTACATGCAATATTTAAAGATCGCAATGCAATACTTAATGAATGAGGTGCACGCATGAGTGCGTTCACGCCGAACGAATATGACGCGCTCGACGGCGTCGAGATGGCCCGGTTGCTGGCCGAAGGCGAAACCAGCTCGCAGGGCCTGATGGCCTGCGCCACCGACGCCGCGCGCCGCCACGCCGACCTGAACGCGCTGACCTACGAGCGCTTCGACGAATCGCTGGCGCTGGCGCGCGACTGGCAGCCGCGCGGCGTGTTCGGCGGCATTCCGTTTTTGCTGAAGGACTCGGGGCTCGCGTCCACGCGCTTTCCGTCGAGCATCGGTTCGCGCCTGCTCGACGACACCACCTACACGGTGAACGCCACGCTGACCGAGCGCTTCGAAAAGGCCGGCCTGATCTCCTTCGCGCGCTCCACCGTGTCCGAGCTCTGCATGGGCCCGTCGACCGAGGCCGTGCGCAACGGCGGCGCCACCTTCAACCCCTGGGACCGCAGCCGCTCGGTCGGCGGCTCCAGCGGCGGTGCGGCGGTGGCCGTGGCCGCGGGCATCGTGCCGGTTGCGCACGGCAGCGACGGCGGCGGCTCCATCCGCCTGCCCGCCGCCTGCTGCGGCGTGTACGGCCTGAAGCCGTCGCGCGGCCGCGTGCCCATGGGCCCGTTCCGCAACGAAGGTTGGGGCGGCATGGCGGTGGACGGTGTACTCACGCGCACCGTGCGCGACACCGCCGCCGCCATGGACGCCATCAGCGGCTACGAGCCGGGCGCACCGTACGGCGCGCCGCCCAAGGCCGGCAGCTACCTCGAACTGATCGGCCGCGCGCCCGAGCGTGCGCTGCGCATCGGCGTGTGGCGCCATGCGTGGAACGGCATTGCCATCGCGCCCGAATGCCAGGCCGCCGTGGAGCGCACCGTGGCGCTGTGCCGCGACATGGGCCACGAGATCGTCGAGGTGCCGCTGCCCGACATCGACTACGAAGCGTTCGTGCGCGCGCACGGGTCCGTGCTGGCGTCGAACATCGTGCTGGCGGTCGACACGCGCGTGAAGCTGCGGGGCAGGGCGCTGGCGGCCGACGACATCGAGGAGGTCATTCGCGACGGCTATGCGGTCGGCAAGGGCATTGCCGCCACGCAGTACGTGGAAGCCATCCAGCGCTTTCATGCCATCGGCCGCGCCTTCGAGGCGGCCATGCGCGGCTGCGACATCGTGATCAGCACCACGCTCACGCAGCTGCCCGTGAAGCTCGGCGAGCTCGCGCTCACCGGCGGCTTCTGGGACTTTCGCAGCAAGGTGTCGCGCTACGCCACCTTCCTGGCCGTGATCAATGCCTCGGGCCAGCCGGCGGCGACACTGCCGATGAACCGCACCGCCGAGGGCGTGCCCATCGGCACGCAGCTCATCGGGCACTTCGGCCGCGAAGACCAGGTGCTTGCGCTGTCCGCCCAGCTGGAACGCGCGGCGCCCTGGGCGTCGGTGCGCCCGGCCGCGCGCGGCTGAACCACTCATCCCTCGATTCATTCACCTCCGCCCCCTCAAGGATCCACATGAAGAAGAACCTGTTCCTCGCCGCGATCGCCCTGTGCGCGGCCATGGCCCTGCCGGCCGTGCCGTCCTTCGCCAAGGACGCCAAGGACGCCAAGGACGACGTGACCGTGAAGGTCGTCATGCATGCGCCGCTGCGCGTGCTCGACCCCATCTTCACCAACGCCTACATCACCCGCAACCACGGCTACCTGGTGTTCGACACGCTGTTCTCGCTCGACAGCGAAGGCAAGCCGCAGCCGCAGATGGTCAACACCTTCAAGCTGTCGCCCGACAAGCTCACCTACACCTTCACGCTGCGCCCCGGCCTCAAGTTCCATGACGGCTCGCCCGTCACGTCGGACGACGTGATCGCCTCGCTGCAGCGCTGGGCCGCGCGCGACGCCCTGGGCACGCGCCTGATGGCCGTCACCGAGAAGATGGCCGCGGTCGACGCCAACACCTTCACGCTGCAGCTGAAGAAGCCGTACGGCCTGGTGCTGGACTCGCTCGCCAAGCCCGGCTCGCCGGTGCCTTTCATCATGCCCAAGCGCCTGGCCGCGACCTCGCCCAACGAAGCCATCACCGAGATGGTCGGCTCCGGCCCCTACAAGTTCGTGCAGGCCGACTTCCAGCCGGGCGTGAAGGCCACCTACCTGAAGTTTGCCGACTACGTGCCGCGCAGCGAGCCGGCCAGCAACTTCGCGGGCGGCAAGGTGGTGAACATCGACCGCCTCGAGGTGGTCAACATCGCCGACGGCCAGACCGCGGTGAACGCCATGCGCAACGGCGAGATCGACTTCATCGAGAACGTCGCGCCCGACCTGCTGTCGCAGTTCGACGGCGTGAAGGGCGTCAGCACCGCGCCCAAGAGCCGCGAGACCAACATGTACACGCTGCGCATGAACTGGATGCAGCCCCCGTTCGACAACGTGAAGGTGCGCCGCGCCGCCATGGCCGCGCTCTACCAGCTCGACTACCTCGACGCCTCCATCGGCGACCCCAAGCGCTACCGCGTGTGCGGCGCGGTGCTCACCTGCTCCTCGCCCTACAAGTCGGAAGAGGGCGCCACGCAGATCCACAAGCCCGACCTGGTCAAGGCCAAGCAGATGCTCAAGGAAAGCGGCTACAAGGGCGAGAAGGTGGTGGTGCTGCACTCGACCGACGTGCGCAGCCTGGTCAACATCGCGCCCATCACCGCGCAGGCGCTGCGCAGCATCGGCATGAACGTCGACATGCAGGCCATGGACTTCACCACGCTGCTGGCGCGCCGCACCAAGAAGGACCCGGTCGACAAGGGCGGCTGGAGCATCTTCCAGTCGAGCATCGTCGTGCTCGACCTGATCAACCCGGTGGTCAACCCCAACCTGGACGGCCGCGGCGAAGTGGGCTACCCCGGCTGGACCAAGGACGACACCATGGAAGGCCTGCGCGACCAGTTCGCCAGCGAGCCCGACGCCGCCAAGCGCGCGCAGATCGCGCAGGCGATCCAGAAGCGCGCGTACGAGCAGGTGTTCTACGTGCCGCTGGGCGAAGTCATCGAGTACAAGGCCTTCGACGCGAAGATGGGCAAGCTCGTGGACGCGCAGTTGCCCCTGTTCTGGTCGAGCAAGTGACGTGCTGAGCCTCGTCTTCAAGCGCCTGCTCGCCGCCGTGCCGGTGGTGCTGATCGTGGCCACGGTGGTGTTCCTGCTGCTGCGCATGGCGCCCGGCGACCCGGCCCGGGTCATTGCCGGCGACATGGCCAGCGAGGAAACCATCGCGCAGATCCGCGCCAACCTCGGCCTCGACCGGCCGCTGCCCACGCAGTACGCGCTGGCCATGGGCGCCCTGGCCAAGGGCGACCTGGGCACCTCGATCGTGTCGAAGCAGCCGGTGTCCGCGCTCATCGGCGCGCGCATCGGCCCCACGGCCGCGCTCGCGCTCACCTCGCTGCTGCTCACCGTGCTGCTGGCCATTCCGCTGGGCGTGCTGTCGGCGTGGTGGCACCGCCGCGCGTTCGACCGCGTCACCATGGCGCTGACCGTGCTCGCGTTTTCGGTGCCCGCCTTCGTGGTGGGCTACGTGCTGATCCTGGTGTTCTCCGTCACGCTCAACTGGTTTCCGGTGCAGGGCTATGCGCCGCTGGCCGACGGCGTGGGCGGCTTCCTGTACCGGCTGGTGCTGCCCAGCCTCACGCTGGCCACGGTGTTCGTCGCGCTCATCAC
Source organism: Variovorax sp. OK212 (assembly GCF_900112425.1). Taxonomy (GTDB): domain Bacteria; phylum Pseudomonadota; class Gammaproteobacteria; order Burkholderiales; family Burkholderiaceae_C; genus Variovorax. Next base: position 238,385 of record NZ_FOLP01000008.1, read on the forward strand.
GCGCATCACGCGCGCCAGCATGCTCGACGTGCTGGGCGAAGACTTCGTGCGCACCGCGCGCGCCAAGGGCGCGCCCGAGCGCTACGTGCTGTTCCGCCATGCGCTGCGCAACGCGGCGGCGCCCATCGTCACGGTGGTCGGCGTGGCCGTCACCACGCTCATCAGCGGCGTGGTGGTCACCGAGACCATCTTCAACATTCCCGGCGTGGGCAGCCTCATCGTCGACGCCGTGCTCGCGCGGGACTACCCGGTGGTGCAGGGAACGATCCTGTTCTTCTCCTTCATCTACGTGTTCGTGAACCTTGCCATCGACCTGATCTATGTGCTGCTCGATCCCCGCATCCGCTACTGACACGGAACGACCATGCCAGCCGCTGTGACGAATCCTCCTTCAACTTCATCCCCGACGCGCGCGCCTTCCCGGCTGCGCGCCGCGGCCTCCGTGCTGCTGCACGACCGCGTCATGCTGGTGTCGCTGCTCCTGCTGCTGCTGCTCATCGCGGTGTCGGTGTTCGCGCCGCTGCTGGCCTCGCAGGACCCGGCGGCCATCGCGCCGCGCGAGCGGCTGCAGGGCGCATCGGCCGCGCACTGGCTCGGCACCGACTCGCTCGGGCGCGACCTGTTCTCGCGCATCCTCCACGGCGGCCGGCTGTCGATCTCGCTGGCCTTGCTGGTCAGCGTGAGCTCGGTGGTGGTGGGCCTGCTGTTCGGCATCGTGGCGGGCTACTTCCGCCGGCTCGACTCCTTCATCATGCGGCTCATGGACGGCATCATGGCCATTCCGGGCCTGCTGCTGGCCATTGCCATGGTGGCGCTGGGCGGCGCGCAGATCTCGACCATGGTGCTGGCCATCGCCATCCCCGAGGTGCCGCGCATCGCGCGCCTGGTGCGCAGCGTGGTGCTGTCGGTGCGTGAAGAGCCGTACGTCGAGGCCTCCTTCGGCATGGGCTCGTCGACCCTGCGCGTGCTCACCTGGCACATCCTGCCGAGCACCATCAACCCGCTGGTGGTGCAGGCCACCTTCGTGTGCGCCGCGGCCATCCTCACCGAGGCAGTGCTGGGCTTCCTGGGCCTGGGCTTCCCGCCCGAGGTGCCGAGCCTGGGCAGCATCATTGCCGAGGGCCGGCCGTACTTCCAGCGCGCGCCCTGGATCATCCTGTTTCCCGGCGCTTTTCTCGCGCTGCTGATCCTGGCCATCAACATGTTCGGCGACGCCCTGCGCGACCGGCTCGACCCGCGCCTCGCGCGCAAAGGCAGGAACTGATGCCGACCCACACCCCCCACCCTTGCGCGTCCCCGCTCGCGCCCATCCTCGAGGTGCGCAACCTGCACGTGCGCCTGCCCGGCACCAGCGACCGCGTGTACGCGGCGCAGGACATCAGCCTCACGGTGGCGCGCAAGGAAATCGTCTGCATCGTCGGGGAGTCCGGCTCGGGCAAGTCGGTGACCGCGGGCGCCGTGATGGGCCTGCTGCCCAAGGACGTGCTCACGCTCGAAAGCGGGCAGATCCTGCTCGAAGGCAAGGACATCACGCACACCTCGCGCGCCGGCTTGCGCGCGCTGCGCGGCGACCGCATGGCCATGATCTTCCAGGAGCCCATGACCGCGCTGAACCCGCTGATGCGCGTGGGCGACCAGATTGCCGAGGTCTTCGAGTTCCACGACGCCTCGCTCAATGCGGCCGAGGTCGCCAGGCGCGTGCTCGCGCTGCTGGTCGACGTGAAGCTGCCCTCGCCCGAGACGCTGCGCAGCGCCTTTCCGCACCAGCTCTCCGGCGGGCAGCGCCAGCGCGTGATGATCGCGATGGCACTGGCCATGAAGCCCGCGCTGATCATTGCCGACGAGCCCACCACCGCGCTCGACGTGACCTCGCAGGCGCAGGTGCTGCGCCTGCTGAACGAGCTGCGCGACAAGCACGACAACGGCGTTCTCTTCATCACGCACGACTTCGACGTGGTCGCCGAGATTGCCGACCGCGTGATCGTCATGCAGCGCGGCCGAATCATCGAAAGCGGCACGGTCGAAGAGGTGCTGCGCAACCCGCAGCAGCCGTACACGCGCAAGCTGCTGGCGGCGGTGCCGCGCGGCGAGTTCGGCGCCGACGCGCATGAAAAAGGTGGCGACACCGTGCTCGAGGTGAAGAACCTCGCGCTGCGCTACGAAACCGCGAGCTTCTTCGCCTCGCGCCGGCGCGTGGTGAACGCGCTCGACGGCGTGTCGCTGTCGCTGGCGCGCGGCGAGACGCTGGGCGTGGTGGGCGAGTCGGGCTCCGGCAAGACCACGCTGGGCCGCTGCCTGGCGCACATGGCCGCGCCCACCGGCGGGCAGGTGCTGCTCGACGGCATCGACGTGACGCACCTGTCGCGCTCGCAGTGGCGTGCCCATTGCAAGCGCGTGCAGATGATCTTCCAGGACCCGTTCCGCTCGTTCAACCCGCGCATGAAGATCGGCAGCTCGCTGGCCGAAGGCCCGATGAACTACGGCGAGACGCGCGCCGAGGTCGAGGCGCGCATGCTGCGCATGCTCGCGCTGGTGCAGCTCGACGCGAGCGCGCTGCAGCGCTTTCCGCACGAGTTCTCGGGCGGGCAGCGCCAGCGCCTGTCGATTGCGCGCGCGCTGATGATGGAGCCCGAGGTGCTGATCGCCGACGAGGCCGTGTCGGCGCTCGACGTGTCGGTGCAGGCGCAGATCCTCGACCTGCTGGAAGAGATCCGCGCGCGGCTCGGCCTGAGCATCGTCTTCATCACGCACGACCTGCGCGTGGCCGCGCGCCTGTGCCACCGCATCGCGGTGATGCAGCGCGGCAAGGTGGTCGAGCTGGGCACGGCCAGGCAGGTGTTCGAACAGCCCTCGGCCGCCTACACGCGCGAACTGCTGTCGGCCATTCCGGGGCAGAACCCTCGGATGGCCGAGGAGGCACTGGCATGACGCGCGTCGCATTGATCAGCCAGTCGGCCAACCTCGCCTACTTTGCGCCGCTGGTGCGGGCCGCCGCGCCCGAGCTCGACGTGGTGGTGTGGCCCGACCCGGCCTTTCGCGAGGCCGAAGTCGCCATGTGCTGGAACGCGCCGCCCGGCGTGTACGCGCAGATGCCCGGGCTGCGGCTGGTGCACAGCATCGCGGCCGGTGTCGACAACGTGGTGGCCGGGCAGGACCTGCGCGGCCTGCCGGTGTGCCGCGTGGTCGACCCCAAGCTGGCCGACGGCATGGTGCAGTACGTGCTGTGGTCGGTGCTGCACTTTCACCGCAGGCTCGACGTGGCCATGGCCAACCAGCGCAACCGCGTCTGGCAGCGGCCGCTGCAGACGCCGGCCGGCGAATGCCGCGTCGGCCTCATGGGGCTCGGCAAGCTCGGCGGCGCCATTGCGCGCAGCCTGCTCGGCCTGGGCTACGCCGTGAACGGCTGGTCGCGCACCGCGCACGACATCGAGGGCCTCACGGTGTTCAGCGGCCCCGCCTCGTTCGACGCCTTCCTGGCCAGCACCGACGTGCTCGTGTGCGTGCTGCCGCTGACCGACGCCACGCGCGGCATTCTCGGCAAGCGCACCTTCGACGCCTTGCCGCGCGGCGCGGCCATCGTCAACTGCGGCCGTGGCGAGCACCTGGTGGCGCCCGACCTGCTGGCCGCGCTCGACAGCGGCCAGCTGCGCGGCGCCGTGCTCGACGTGTTCGCGAGCGAGCCGCTGCCGCAGGACGACCCGCTGTGGCAGGCGCCCGGCGTCATCGTCACGCCGCACATGGCGACCATGGCCTCGTCCGCCGTGGTGGCGCAGCAGGTGGCCGACAACGTGCGCCGGCTCGAAGCCGGCCAGCCTCTTCACAACGTGGTCGACATGAGCCGCGGCTACTGAACCCCTTCATCTTTCCCCCCTGATTCCGCTGGAGAACCCATGAGTTTCGAAGACCCCGCCATTTCCGTTCCCATTCCGACCCGGTCCACGCTGGACCCGCAGGTCGAGCAGTTCGTGCGCGCCATGGACGCCGACGCGGGCAAGTTCGGCCGCCGCGAGACGCTGTCGATCGCGCAGGCGCGCGACATTGCCGAGACCGTGCGCAAGCGCTGGGTCGTCGGCGGCCCCGAGATGGCCCGCAGCGTGGAGCACACCGTGCCCACGCGCCACGGCGACGTGCGCGTGCGCGCCCATTACCCGGTGCAGCGTGCCTTGCCCGGCGTGTTCGTCTACCTGCACGGCGGCGGTTTCGTGCTCGGCAGCCTCGACACGCACGACCGCGTGATGCGCGAGTACGCGCAGCGCGCGGGCATCGTGGTCATCGGCGTGCACTACACGCGCGCGCCCGACGCCAAGTTCCCGCGCCCCATGCAGGAGTGCGCCGACGTGCTGCGCTGGGTGGCCGCCAACGGCGCGCTGCTCGACGTCGATGCGGCGAAGCTCTTCGTGGGCGGCGACTCGGCCGGCGCCAACTTCTCGATGGGCGCGAGCCTCGAGTTGCGCGACTGCGGCGAGAAGATATTGCAGGGCATCGTGCTGAACTACGGCAGCGTCAGCAGCAACCTGTACCGCAACTCGGTCATCCAGTACGGCGGCGGCGACTACGGCCTCTCGCTCATGAGCATGATGTGGTTCCGCGCCATGCACGTGGCCACCGGCGCCGACCTGACCGACCCGCGCGTGGACATCCTGCGCGCCGACCTGCGCAGCCTGCCGCCCACGTGGATGGTGGTGGCCGAATGCGACCCGGTGCACGACGACATGGTCGAGCTCGGCGAGATGATGCGCGCGGCGGGCAACGACGTGCGCATGAAGGTCTACCCCGGCGCCGCCCACAGCTTCCTGGAGGCCGTGTCCATCTCCGACCTGGCGGTCGAGGCCTTCGAGGACACGGCACGCTGGCTGCGCGAGCGCTCGGCCGTCGTCGCGAACTGAGGCCGCGCCATGTTCGTACAACCGGCCTACGCCGAGAAAGACATTGCCGCGCTGCACGCGGGCATGCGCGCCTGGAGCTTCGCCACGCTGGTCACGCAGGGCCCGAGCGGCATCCAGTCGTCGCTGCTGCCCTTCCTGGTCGACACTGAGACCACCGCGGCCGCCCCGTTCGGCACGCTCGTCACGCACCTGCCGCGCCACGACCCGCTGTACCAGGACCTGCTGGTGGCCGCCGAGGTGCTGGTGATCTTCCAGGGCCCGCATGCCTTCATTTCACCGAGCTGGTACCGCAACCAGATGACCTTTCCGACCTGGAACTACACGCTGGTGCAGGCGCGCGGCAAGCCGATCGTGAGCGAGGACGAAGACAAGGTCATGCAGGTGCTGCGCCGCACCGTGGCGCACTACGACACGCCGCTGGGCGGCAGCTGGGACTTCGGGGAGATTCCCATGTCGCATACCGGCTCTCGGCTGCGGGTCATTGCCACGCTGGAGATTCCGATCGTTTCGCTCACCGGGAAAATGAAGCTCAACCAGGACAAGTCGGTCGAAGACCGCCTCGGCGTCATTGCCGCGCTCGAAGCGCAGGGCGATGCGCAGAGCCTGGAAATGGCCGGCCTGATCCGCACGCAGAGCGACATGCGCGAAGCGCTCGCAGCCCCCTCGTTGTCTTTGGAAAGCACGTCATGAACCTTGCCGACATTCCCCTTCAGGGCGCCACCGATGCCGCGGCCCCGGCCGGGGCCGAACCCACCGAAGCCCAGGTGCGCGAAGACCTCGCCGCGCTCTACCGGCTCATCGCGCATTTCAGGATGACCGACCTGATCGACACGCACATCAGCGCGCGCGTGCCCGGGCCGGAGAACCACTTTCTCATCAACCGCTACGGCGTGCTCTTTCACGAGATGCGCCCGCAGGACCTGGTGAAGATCGACATGGATGGCAAGCCCGTGGACCCCGGCGACCCCGAGACCACGAACCGCGTGAACGCGGCCGGCTTCACCATCCACTCGGCCGTGCACATGGCGCGCCACGACCTGGCCTGCGTCATTCACACGCACACGGCCGACGGCATCGCGGTGGCCTGCCGCGCCAAGGGGCTGCTGCCGATCACGCAGCATGCGCTGCGTTTCTACAACCGGCTGGGCTATCACGACTACGAAGGCATTGCCGTCGACCTGCAGGAGCGCGAGCGGCTGGTGGCCGACCTGGGCCCGCACAAGGCCATGGTGCTGCGCAACCACGGCCTGCTGGCCGCGGGCACGACCATTCCCGAAGCCTTCGTGAACATCTACTTTCTGGAGCGTGCGTGCCAGGCGCAGATCAAGGCGACCTCGGGCGGGGACGAACTGGTCTATCCGTCGGCAGAAGTGTGCGAGCGCACCGCGCGCCAGTTCGAGCGGCCCACGGCCATGGCGTATTGCAACCGCGTATGGGCGGCGGCGTTGCGCCTGCTCTGAGGCAGGCGCAGAAGAACGTTCAGGACAACCCGGCCTTGCCGCTCAGCGCCTTGGTGGCGCTCATCAGCATCGGCGCGAAGCGCTTGGCGAAGGCGTCGGCGCTCCAGTCGGCCAGCGAGCCCGAGATGTCGATGGCGGCGATCGGGCGGTTCTCGTTGTCGAGCACCGCGCTGGCCAGGCTGATCTCGCCGAGCATGCTTTCCTCCGACGCGATGGCGTAGCCGTCGGCCGCGCTCTGCGCGATCATTTCGCGGATCTGCGCGTGGTCCGTCACGGTGCGCGATGTGAGCGGCGTGGCGCTCGAGCGCGCGAGGATGCCGTCGACCTCCTCGGCGGGCAGGTGCGACATGATCGAACGGCCGCTGGCCGTGTGGATGGTCGCGAGCCGCCGGCCGATCAGCGTGGTGGTGTAGGTCTGGCGCTTGGTCTGGCGGCGCAGCGCAAAGATGATCGTGAGGTCGTCGAACAGGCTCAGCTCCACGCGCTCGCCCGATTCGCGCTGCACGTCGACGATGAGCGGCGTGGCGCGCTCCAGCAGCGGCACGCTGCGCAGGTAGTCGAAGGTGCGCTCCAGAATCTTCTTGCCGAGCACGAAGCCGCGCCCGTTGATGCCGCGCTCCAGGTAGCCCAGCGTCACCAGCGTGTAGGCCATGCGCTGCGCGGCGCTGCGGTCCATCTCGCAGAACTCGGCAATGTCGTTGAGGCTGAGCGGCGCCGGATGGTCGGCGAAGCATTCGAGCACCTTCATGCCCTTGGCCAGGGACTGGATGTAGAGCGTGTCGGGGCGAGCGGTCATGCGGTGGAAATGCGCCGGGGCGCTGTAGGGCGGAGCGAAGGCCAGAGGATAGCGCATGGGTATCGCATCGCAATGCTTTGAGTGTGATTAACGATATGCACCCGCGTCGACTTTCCGGCTCGCCCACCCCTGAGGCTTCGCGCCTGTGTGCGGTCCTACCCGGCAAACCCCGCCAGCAGCGCATTGAACTTCGCGGGGTTCTCGATGAACATGAAGTGCGAGCCCGCCTCCGCGTCGTCGAAGATCTCGACCCGCGCCCCCGGCACCTGCGTGGCCTCCCACCGCATGCAGCTGTGCGGCACCAGGCTGCCCTTGCCACCGATGAACAGCGTGGGCCGGTCGATGCGCGGCAGCACCTCGCGCCAGTCCTGGTGGCAGTGGTTGTAGAGCATGTCGGCCGCCGCGGCGCGCGGCATCTTCATGTTCATGTCGACGATCCACTGGAACAGGTCGGCGGAAATGCCGGGCGTGACCATGGCGCGCAGAAAGCCCACGGTGGCCTCGGTGCCGCCAGGGCCGCGCAGCGCGTTGGCGGTTTCGCTCACGCTGTCGGCCGTGAAGATGGGGCCGTAGTCCGCAACCTGCTGCTCGCTCCAGTCGGGGTTGCGGGTGAGGCAGGTTGCCTGGTCGCAGAAAACATAGCGGCCGATGCGCCCCGCACCGAAGAGGTCGAAGTGGCACCACAGCACCGAGCAACCCATGGAGTGGCCGACGATGGTCACCTGGTTCAGGTCGAGGGCAACCAGCGCGTTCTGCAGGTCGGTGGCCAGGCGCGCAATGCGGTAGCCGTGACCCGGCTTGTCGGCGTCGCCATGGCCGCGCAAATCGAACGCGATCACGCGGTGCCTGGCGGCCAGCCCTTCGAGCTGGTGGCGGTATTGCGCGGCCGTTTGCGACCAGCCCGGTAGCAGCACCAGGGTCGGGCCGCTGCCCGCCTCCAGGTAGCTCAGCCTGATGTCGCCATCCACTGCGACGGTCTTGCGCACGATGCCTGTCGTTGCTTCCATGTTTGTCTCCATGTCTGTCTGCTTTTATGAAATGAATTGGCCCAAGCTCAAAGGAACCCGATGGACAGCCACGGAATGGCCGCCACGGCAACGGTGCCCACCAGCAGGGCCAGCATGTAGCCGACGATCGGCTTGATGCCCTTGTCGGGCGACACCCTGCCGATGGCGCACGCCGCGTAGTAGCCCACCCCCAGCGGCGGCGCGAACAGCCCCAGGCCCATGGACAGCACCACGACCATGGCGTAGTGCACCTCGTGGATGCCCAGCTGCCGCGCAATCGGAAACAGCAGCGGCCCGAACAGCACGATGGCCGGAATGCCCTCCAGCACCGACCCCAGCACCACGAAGGCGACCAGCGACACCGCCAGGAACATCGGCGCGCCGCCGGGCAGGCTGCCCATCACCTCGGCCAACCAGCGCGAGAAGCCCGATTGCGTCAGCCCCCATGCCATGGCCGTGGCCGTGCCGATGATCAGCAGAATGGCGCCCGACAGCGACGCGGTGGCCGCCAGCATCGGCCCCAGCCTTCGCCAGTCGAACTGCCGATACACCAGCAGCCCGGCCGCTACCGCATAGACGATGCCGATGGTCGACACCTCGGTTGCCGTGGCCACGCCTTCGACCACGGCCGCGCGAATCACAAAGGGCAACGCCAGCGCCGGCAGCGCCACGCCGGCCAGCTTGAGCACCTGGCGCATGGGCGGCCGCGCAACCTGGCTCAGGTCTTCATGCCGGTTGCGAAAGCACACGACCACGCACAGCATCAGCCCCAGCACCACGGCCGGCAACAGGCCGCCGGTGAAGAGCGCGGCAATCGACACGCCCGTGACCGAGCCGATGGTGATGAGCACCAGGCTCGGCGGCACGGTTTCGGTCTGCGCGCCGGTGGCGGCCAGCAGGGCCACGAGTTCGCCCTCGGCCGCGCCGCGCTTCTTCATCTCCGGGAACAGCGCGGGCGCAATGGCGGCCATGTCCGCCGCCTTGGAGCCCGAGATGCCCGACACCAGGTACATCGCACCCACCAGCACGTAGGAAAGCCCGCCCTTCACATGTCCCAGCAGGCTTGCGAGGAAAGCGACCATCGCCTTGGCCATGCCCGTCATCTCTATCAGCAGGCCCAGGAACACGAACAGCGGCACCGCCAGCAGGATGAGGTGCGACATGCCTTCGTCCATGCGCCCGACGATCACGGGCAGGGCGGTGTCGGTGGTCAGCGCCAGGTAGCCCAGGGTGCCCAGGCCAAATGCGAACGCGATCGGAATGCCGCTGAGCACGCAGGCCAGCACCACGCCCACGAAGAACACCAGCAGGTTGAGCCGGCCCAGGTCTTCGAACACCGCGCGCCCCAGCGTGAAGGCCGCAATGAGCGTGAAAACCACCGCGAAGGCCTGAGTCGAGGTCTTCCAGTCGAAGTCGCGCAACAGCCGCAGCACCGCGAACATGCCCATCAGCGCCACGCCCACCGGCAGGGCGGCGGCGCGCCATGCATTGGAAATGTCGAGCGCGGGCGTGGTGATGAAGCGCTCTTCGCTGGCGTATTCCCACGCAGGCCATGCCACCAGCGCCAGGAAGGCGAGGGCGGCGTAGAGCGACACGGCCTCGGCAAAGCGGCGGCGCGGCCCCGTCAGCCTGGACACCATCGCCGTCATGCGCATGTGCTCGCCGCGCCGCAGCGCCACCACCGCGCCCAGCATCGCGAGCCAGATGAAGATCATCGACGCGAGCTCGTCCGACCAGATCAGCGGCTTGTGCAGCACGAACCGCGCGACCACGCCGGCCAGCAGCACCGCCACGTCGGCCAGCACCAGCGCGCCCGCGGCCGTGTCGACCAGCGTGCCCAGCACGCGCTCGGTGCGCGCCACGAACGAGGCCGGGCTGGCCTCGTTGGCCGCGTCGCCATGGCCTTGCCCGTGCCCACCCGCCGTGGTGTCTTCGTCGTCGATTCCTGCAGGCCCTTCGTGGTGCTCTGGCGGCCGCGCCGCCGGGCGCGGCGTGTTCATGCGAGCTTGCCCGTGTTGCGCTCCAGCAGGGCCCAGGCTTCGTCGCCGTACTTGCCCTTCCACTCGGCGTAGAAGCCGGCCTTGCGCAACTGGTCGCGAAACGCGGCGGGGTCGGGCTGGTTGACCTGCATGCCCTTGGCCGCGAGCTCTTTCCGCAGGTTGGCATTGAGCTCGGCCACGTCGGTGCGCTCCTTCATGGCCGCGGCGTTGATGTGCTTTGCAACGACGGTCTGCAGCTCGGGCGGCAGCCTGTCCCACGCGCGCTTGTTGGCCAGGAACCAGAAGCCGTCCCACATGTGGTTGCTCATGGAGCAGAACTTCTGCACTTCGTAGAGCTTGGCGGTCGAGATGATGGCGAGCGGGTTCTCCTGCCCGTCGACAATCTTGGTCTGCAGCGCGGAGTACACCTCGGCGAAGTTGATCGAGGTGGGCGCGGCGTCCAGCGCCTTGAACATGGAGGTCCAGAGCGGCGACACCGGCACGCGGATCTTGAAGCCCTTCAGGTCCGCCGGCGTTGCAATGGCCTTGTTCGACGAGGTGATCTGGCGAAAGCCGTTGTCCCAGATCTTTTCCATGGCCACGATGTTGGCCTTGGCAATCTGCGTGCGAATATGGCTGCCCAGGTCGCCGTCCATGGCCTTCCACACGCTCGCGTAGTCGGGGAAGGCAAAGCCCACGCCGCTGATGGAAGCCGACGGCACCAGCGTCGACAGGATGAGCCCCGACAGCGTGAAGAACTCCACACCGCCCGAGCGCAGCTGGCTCAGCACGTCGGTGTCGGAGCCCAGCTGGTTGTTGGGAAAGATCTGAATGTCTACCTGCCCGTTGGTCTCTGCGCGAATGGCGTCGGCCATCTCCTTGGCCCGCAGGTTCATCGGGTGCGACACGGGCAGGTTGTTGGCGTACTTGTAGTTGAAGACGTTCTTCTGCGCGAGGGCGTGGCGCAACGGGAGCGCAAGGCTCGAGGCGGCGACGGCGGTGCGCAGCACGGTGCGGCGTTGGATGTTCATTCTTTGTCTCGGTGTCTTGGTTTGTTTTGAATGCGATCGTCCGGGGGGCAGAGTGCAGGCTCAGTTCGTGGCGGCCTCCCCGATGTCTCCACGCTCGGCCAGCAGCCGGCGTATGTCGTTCTTGGTCACCTTGCCGTAGCCCGACCGGGGCAGCGACTCCCAGAAGAAAACGTGGCGCGGCCAGCGGTATTTGGCGCAGCGGCCGTCCAGGTGGCCCAGGATGTCCTCGGGCGTCACACCGTCGCGGTTGCACACCAGCACGGCCACGCCCACCTCGCCCCATTTGGGGTCGGGCATGCCCAGCACGGCGGCCTCGCGCACCGCGGGATGGGTCAGCAGAATTTCTTCGACCTCGCGCGGGTAGACGTTGGAGCCACCCGAGATGTACATGTCCGACTCACGGCCCGTGATGTAGAGCAGCCCCTGCGCGTCCACGCGGCCCAGGTCGCCGGTGTGGAACCAGCCGCCGCGCAGCGCCTCGGCTGTGGCCCCCGGGTTGTTGAAATAGCCCGCGAACACGGCGGGGCCGCGGCAGCAGATTTCACCGACCGCGCCTGCGGGAAGGCGTTGCATCTGCTCGTCGAGGATGGCCACCTCCATGCCGGTGCGCGGCCGTCCGCACGAGCCGATGTGCGCGTTGGCATCGGCGTCGTCGGCCGAGTGCATCGACGGCGGCAGCACCGTGATGCAGCCCGTGACCTCGCCAAGCCCGAAGTACTGCACCAGCACCGGCCCGAGCTTTTGCAGCGCGCGCTTCTGGTCGGCCCGGTACATGGGTGCGCCGGCATACACCACGTAGCGCAGCGAGCCGTGGTCGAACTCGTCGACCGACGGGTCTTCCACCAGCATCTTGACGATGGTCGGCACCGTGAACACGTTGCTCACCTTGTGGCGTTCCACCAGCGACCAGAAACTGCGTGGCGCCAGCCTGTCGGAAGGCGGCAGCACCGTGGCCGCGCCGCGCGCCACGTTCAGCAGCGCATGAATGCCCGCGCCGTGCGACAGCGGCGCGACCGCAATGGAGCAGTCTTGCTCGGTGGTGCCGGGAATCAGGTCGGCGAGGTGGTTGGTCACCACGAACGCGAGCTGGCCGTGCGTGAGCACCGCCGCCTTGGGCTTGCCGGTGGTGCCCGAGGTGTAGAAGTACCAGAGCGGCGTGTCGGCCTGTACATCGGCAATGGATTTTTCGGCGCCGGAGTTTGCGGCAAGCATCGGCTCGTAGCCGTGCTCCCCCTGGCGCGGCACGCCGGCAGCGACCACGTGGCGCAGGTGCGTGCTGGCCGCGCGTACCGCGTCCACGTGTGCGGCAAAACAGTCTTCGGCCAGCATCACCGTGGCTTCGCTCGAACTGCCCAGGTACGCCACCTCCGGCGGCGTGAGCCTGAAGTTGACGGGCACCCACACCGCGCCCATGCGAAACGCGGCCCAGCAGCTTTCGAACAGCGCCAGGTTGTTGCGCGACTGCACCAGCAGCTTGTCGCCGGCCCGCATGCCCAGCGCGCGCAGGCCCTGCACGAGCGCGTCGACGCGCTCGTCTATCTCGCGCCAAGTCCACTCGCGCTCTTCCAGGATCAGGCCGGCGCGTTGGGGAAACAGCGCCGCCGTCTGCGCAAGCAGCACCGACAGGTTGGCCGCCTGGGCTGCGCTCACGCCGCCTCCAGCACGCTGAGGTAGTTGGCGACGGCCGCGCCGCCCATGTTGAACACGGCACCCGGCTTGCCCGTGCCCACCTGCATGTCGCCGGCCGTGCCGCTCAGTTGCATCGCGGCCATCACGTGCTGCGACACACCCGTGGCGCCGATGGGGTGGCCGCGCGACTTCAGGCCGCCCGACGGGTTCACTGGCAGCCTGCCGTCCTTGTGCGTCACGCCGTCCAGAATCACGCGCGCGCCCTGGCCGTGCGGCGCCAGGCCCATGGCCTCGTACTCCAGCAGCTCTGCGATGGTGAAGCAGTCGTGCGTCTCCACGAAGCCCAGGTCGTCGAGCGTGAGCTGCGCCGCTGCCAGCCCGCGGTGCCACGCCAGCGCCGCGCCTTCGAAGCGCGTGGGGTCGCGCCGCGACAGCGGCAGGTAGTCGTTGACCTGCGTGCGCGAGCGCCAGCGCACCGCGGGTACCGTCGCCGAGCCCACGGGTGCGGCCGAGATCACCAGCGCCGCGGCGCCGTCGGACACCAGCGAACAGTCGGAGCGCTTGAGCGGACCTGCAACGAATGGGTTCTTGTCCGACGGATTGCGGCAGAAGTCGAAACCCAGGTCGCGCCGCATGTGCGCAAACGGGTTGTGCGTGCCGTTGGCATGGTTCTTGGCCGCAATGGCCGCCAGCGCGTCGCTCTGGTCGCCGAAGCGCTCGAAGTAGCCGCCCGCGATCTGGCCGAACACGCCGGCAAAGCCCGCGGGCGTGTCGCCTTCTTCCTTCACGTAGGAGCAGCGCAGCAGCGTTTGCGCAATGACCGGGCCGGGCACCGCGTTCATGATCTCGAAGCCCACCACCAAGGCGTGGCGCACGCGCCCGCTGGCCACCGCGTCCAGCGCGGCCCAGATCGCGGCCGACCCGGTGGCGCAGGCGTTTTCCAGCCGCACGGCCGGTACGTGGCGCAGGCCGGGCACCGCCATGGCCACCAGCGAGGCGCTGAAATCCTGCGGCAGGAAGCCGCTGTTGAAGTGGCCGACGAAGATGCCGTCGATGTCGCCGGCCTCCAGACCTGCGGTGCGCAGCGCGGGCTCGACCGCGTCACGGATCAGTTGCTCGCTGTCCGCCGCGTCGAGCTTGCAGAAGGGCGTGTGGCCCCAGCCGACGATGTAGCTGTTGGTGTGCATGGGCTTTGCTCCTCAGGCGGGGTTGGCTTGGCTGGCGTGGCCAGCCGTGGCGGTGGTCGTGGCCGTGGCCGTGGGCAGGCCGCGTCGCAGCGTCGGCAGGCCGCGTCGCAGCGTCGGCAGGCCGACGCCGGCCGCGTCGAAGCCGCCGTCCACCGCAATCACCTGGCCGTTGATGAAGCTCGCCGCGTCGCTGCACAGAAAGCCGACCGTGTGGGCCATTTCCTCCACGCTGCCATAGCGGCCCAGCGGAATGGCGTCGCAGTAGTCGGAGCGAATCGCCACGCTGTGGACCAGCTTGGCCATTTCGGTTTCCACAGGGCCGGGCGCGATCACGTTCACGCGCACGCCCGCATTGCCCAGCTCGACCGCGTACTGCTTGGTGAGGTGGATGAGCGCCGCCTTGCTGGTGCCGTAGGCCACGCGCAGCGTGCTGGCGCGCAGGCCCGAGATGGACGCCACGTTCACCACCGCGCCGCGGCCGGCCTCGGCCATCCATGCGCCGAAGGCCTGTGTGCAGAGAAACGCGCCGTCCAGGTTGGTGCCCAGCACCGTGCGCCAGTCCGCGAAGGTGGTTTCCGCGATGCGCTTGAACACCGCCACGCCGGCGTTGTTGACCAGCGCATCGACGCGCCCGAAGCGGCCCAGCACGGCCCTGGCCGCGGCGTCGACCTGCGCGGGGTCGGACACGTCGCAGCGCACGCCCAGCACTCGCTCTGGCAGGGCCAGGTCGCGCACGGCGTTGTCGAGCGTGGCGTGGTCGTTGTCGAGCAGCGCGACCTGGTAGCCGTGCGCCAGGAACCACTGTCCGATGGCCAGGCCGATGCCGCGCGCGCCTCCGGTGACGACGGCGACGCGGGGGGAAGAAGGTGTAGCGGAGGGTGTGTCTGTCATGGTTTTCTTGGGTTTGCGGAATCAGGATTCATCGGAAGGCAGCCACTCTTCGAGCGTGATCTCGAAGGTGACGCACACGGCGTTGGCGCCCGCCACGAAAGGGCCGCCGTAGACCTGGCCCTGCGTGTCGGCGACCACACCGGTCAGTGCCGCGCGCAGCGTGCCGTCGGGCTGGCGGCGCACTTCGCCGGCCAGGCTCACAATTTCCACGGCCGGCCCGCGAATCACCTGGCAGGTGCCGTCGGGCCGCTCCAGGCAGGCGTCGACGAGGCTGCCCAGCGCGCCGCGTACAAAGGCGTTGCCGAAGCCCTGGGCCACGCAGAGCTTTTCAACGCTCTGCATCAGGTCTTCGTTGGGGCCGATGCGTGCGTAGGCCACGCGGCCCATGCGGCCGCGCTCGATCAGGCGCACATCAGACATGGGTCACTGCCCTGGCTTCGGGGCGCATCAGCGGCATGCGGGTTTCTTCGTCGTAGGACACGCGCAGCTCGAAGCTGTCGAGCGCGGTGACCACCACCGTGACGGGAATGCGGCCGACCACCGCGCGCTCGGTCAGGATGTGCCCGCCGCGCACGCGCCCGTCGGCTTCGCGGAACGCGCCGTGGCAGTGCACCACCGGGCTGCCGCTGGCCGTGCGGCCCAGCGTGGCGTTGCCGAAGATGAGCCGCGCGCCGCGCAGCGTCTCGGGTGCGCCGTAGGTGGCAAGCACGCGGCCGGTGGGGTCGGGCAGCGCCATGCAGAAGCTCATGGCGTCGAGTTCGCCGTCGATGAGCGTCATCGATGCGCTGGCCACGTCTTCGCTGTACAGCGCCCGCACGAGGCTGTCGTACAGCGTGGCGCCCGGGGGCAGCGACAGGCGAAAGTGCCGACCCTTGTCGGCGTGCATGTGGGCGATCCGCACAGGCCCGCTAGGGCCGGGGTGAACCACGGTGCGTGCTCGTGGCAGGCCCGTCGTTTTCTCGATCATTTCTTTGTCTCCTTGGCGCGCGGCAGGGGTAGAGCCGGCGTCTGGCACAAAGTCTAGGATCGGACATCCATAGCAACAAATCTACAATTCAGATAGATCAATACAGGATTCAGATCGATGGAACTGCGCCACCTTCGCTGCCTGGTCGCCGTGGCCGAAGAGCTTCACTTCGGCCGCGCCGCGCAACGCCTGCACTTGTCGCAGCCCCCTGTGAGCCTGGCCATCAAGGAGCTGGAAGACGAACTGGGCGTGGCCCTGTTCGAGCGCACCTCGCGGCGCATTGCCATCACTCGCGCGGGCGAAGACGCGCTGCACGACGCGCGCGCCGTGCTCGCCGGCATGGAAACCATGCGCCGGCGCGCGCACGACGGCGCGGCCGGCATCATGGGCTCGATTGCGGTCGGCTTCATCAGCCTGCCCGCCTATTCGTTCCTGCCGCAGACGCTGCGCTGCTTCAACGAAGCGCATCCGCGCGCGCGGGTTGCGCTGCGCGAGGGCATCACCGAGCGGATCGTTGCCGACGTCGAGGCCGGCCACCTCGACGTGGGCATGGTGCTGCAGCCGTCCGACATGCCGGCCACGCTCGGCTCGCGGCTGGTGCAGAAAGACACGCTGATCCTTGCGCTGCCCGAGGCGCATCCGCTGGCCGGTGCCGGGCCGGTGGCGCTGGAGAAGTTCTCGGGCGAGCGCTTTCTGGGCTTCGAGCGCCACATCGGCCCGCAGATGTTCGACGCCATCGTCACAACCTGCATGCGCCGCGGTTTCAGCCCGCTGATGTTTCCGGCGCGGCAGATGAACACCATCGTGAGCCTGGTGTCGGGCGGCGTGGGCATTGCGCTGGTGCCGGCGTGCGTGAAGGCGCTGCACCGCGAAGGCGTGGTGTACCGCTCGCTGAAGGGCGAGAAGACCTACGTCGACACGCTGGTGGTGTGGCGCAAGTCGGACGAGTCGCCGTTGGTGAAGGCCTTGTTGGCGTTGCTGCCCGATGCGGCACCGAGGGCGGGAAGAAAAACAGCGATGGGCGGGGCGCGCGGCTGAGCGCCGGGCGGGCGGCTTTCAGCCGAGCATCGGCGTCAGGTCCGGGTCGCCCTTGGCCATGGCGCGGCGGTACGCCGGCCGCTCGCCGATGCGCTGCAGGTAGGCGCGGATGTTCGGCCAGGGCGCAAGGTCGAGCGGCTGGAACAGCCGCATCGTGGTGAGCGAGAACACGCTCATGATGTCGGCCGCCGTGAACTCGTCGCCCGCCAGGTAAGTCGCTTCGCCCAGCCGTTTTTCCAGCAGCGTCAGCACCAGGTCGAGCCGGCCCTGAACGGCCTTGAGCACCGGGTGGTCTGCCGCCAGCTTGGCGCGGCTCATCATCATCAGGCGGCCCATCGACGGTTGCAGGTTGCCGTTGGCAAAGTGAAACCAGTACAGAAAGGCGGCGTAGTCCGCATGCTCCTGGCCGGGCTTCAGGCGGCCGCCGCCGTGCTTCACGATGATGTATTCGACGATGGCAGCCGACTCGGCCATCAGCAGATCGCCGTCTTCGATGACCGGCGCTGCGCCCAGCGGGTGCAGCGCCTTGAGTTCGGGCGGCGAGAGCACGGTGACCGCGTCGCGCGTGTGGTGCTGAAGCTCGTAAGGAATCTCCAGCTCTTCGCAGAGCCAGACGATGCGTTCGGATTGGGAATGGCCGAGGTGATGGATTTTGAGCATGGGGTGTGGGGGGGAGTGGGGGGAGTGGTTGCGGGTGTCGGGGTGCGCCGCCGGCCAATGCAGAAAGCACGCTGGCGCGGTGGCACGAGATGGTCGCACGGAACCCGACGCCTTCCCCGTCAGCCGATCAGCCTATCAGCCGCAGCGCCGACTCCCACGCCATCTGCGAATGCGCCAGCCCTTCCTCGCGGTTGAACTGCGCCGCCGTGCGCTCGCACACGGCCGCCGGCGGCAGGCTCAGCTTGCGCCCGCCGCTCAGCGCCTTCACCTGCGCCTGGCAGGCGCGCTCCAGGAAGTAGATGTTCAGGAACGCCTCGGCGATGGTGCGGCCCGCGGCCAGCAGGCCGTGGTTGCGCAGGATCATCGCGCGGTGCGTGCCCAGGCTCTTCACCAGCCGCTCGCGCTCGTCGAGGTCCAGCGCAATGCCTTCGTAGTCGTGGTAGCCCAGGTGGCCGTAGAACTTCAGCGCGTGCTGGCTGATGGGCAGCAGCCCTTCTTCCTGGCACGACACCGCGATGCCGTCGGCCGTGTGCGTGTGGATGACGCAGGCCAGATCGTGCCGCGCCATGTGCACGGCCGAGTGGATGGTGAAGCCCGCCGCGTTCACGCGCTCCGAGGCGTCGGTGGCGTTCACGGCCTTGCCGCTCGGGTCGATCTTCACCAGGTCCTGCGGCTGCATCTCGTGGAACAGCACGCCGTAGCGGTTGATGAGGAAGTGGTCGGGCGTGCCCGGCAGGCGCGCGCTGATGTGCGTGTCGACCAGGTCCGTCATGCGGAAGTGGGCGATCAGGCGGTACAGCGACGCCAGGTCGTGCCGCGTGCGGGCCTCGGCTTCTGCAATGGCTTCGGGGGAGAGTGTCTCTTCGTTGGTGGTCATGCGGTGGTCATGCGGTGATCATGCGTTGGGTGCGGCCGCAAGGCCGGGTTGTTGCCGGATCAGCTCGGCCACCGCCAGGCTCTGCGCGTCGCCCTGGCGCTCCAGCGCCGCGATCACGCCCAGGCGGTCGGCCACGGACTTGTCCTGGTTGAGCTTCATCTTTCCTTCGATGCGCGCAATGGGAATGCGCACCGCGGCAATCGCCTTCAGGCGCAGCGCCGTGTAGTCGGCCGGCACGCCGGGAAACGACCAGTCGCCGCCCAGCGGCGTGTCGTAGGTGGCCACGGTGCGCTGCAGCACCGCGTGAATGGCGTCGGTGTCCTCCACGACCTCGGGCGCGCCGTGCACGTGAATGGCGGTGTAGTTCCAGGTCGGGAAGGTCAGGCGGTGCTCGTACCAGCTCGGCGAGATGAAGGCGTGCGGGCCCTGGAAGATCACCAGCGCCGGGGCGCCGGCCTTCAGGTCGCGAAACTGCGCGTTGCTGCGCGCGAGGTGCGTGGTCAGAAGGCCGTGCGCGCTGTGCGAGCCGCCCGGGCCCTCCTCGTCGACCAGGAAGGGCAGGTGCGTGGCGTTCAGCCCGTTCTCGCCGTGCGTCACGAGCGTGGCAAAGCTCCACTCGCGCATGCGCGCGCGCAGCAGCACCTCGTCGGTCTCGGCGTAGGCCGGTGGCGTGTACATCGGCGCGGTCCTCAGGCGTGGCGCTGCAGCCAGCTCACCGTGTCGTCGAAGGCCACGCCGGCCACCTCGGCCACCGACACCGCTTCGAGGAAGCTGTGCACCGTGCCCTTGTAGATCTTCGACTCGACGTCGACGCCCTCTTTCTTCATCTTCGCGACCATGTCGATGTTGCCGTCGTACAGCGGATCGCATTCGGTGATGACGAGGTACGCCGGCGGAATGCCGCGCAGGTCGGCGTCGAGCAGGTTCATGCGCGGGTCGGTGTAGTCCTCCTTGCGGCCGAGGTAGTTCCGGTAGAACCACACCATCATGTGCAGCGACAGGCCGAAGTCGCCCGCGCCGTAGCGCACCACCGAATCCTGGTACAGGTCGGTGCTGAAGCCCGTGTAGTTGAGCACCATGCCGCGAATGGGGCTCTCGCCGATGTCGCGAAAGTGCAGGCAGGTGCCCAGCGACAGGTTGCCGCCGGCCGAGTCGCCGCCGATGAAGAGCTGCGCCGCGTCGAACTCCAGCGCGCCGGCGTTGGCCTTCAGCCAGTTGACGGTGTCGATGCACTCCTCGATCGGCTGCGGGAACTTCGCTTCGGGCGCGCGTGTGTAGTTGATGCCCACCACCACGATGCCCGCGCGCTGTGCGTACTCGCGCATCACGCGGTCGTGCGTGTTCACGCTGAACAGCACGAAGCCGCCGCCGTGGATGTAGAAGAACGCGCCCGGCATGCGGCGCTCGCTCGGGTAGTACACGCGCACCATCACCTCGCCGTGGCGCGTGGGCACCTGGTGTTCGACGGTGCGCGCCATCTGCGGGCCGCCCTCGGTCCAGGGGGCGCGCACCTGTTCCGCGATCTCGCGGCCTTCGTCGATGGAGACGGTGTCGCGGCGCGGAAACTTCGAGGCGTCGGCCGCCATCTTCTGCACGAAGAGCTGGACTTGCGGGTCGAGCGGCGCGGGCTTGGCGCCCTGGGTCGAAGCGGCGAATGCGGGGTCGAGTTGGGTCATGGTTTGCGTTGCCAGAGGAAAAATGTCGAAAGGAGGAGGAAGCGTGAACAGGGCGCGCTCAGTAGCCGCGCGCCGTGTCCACCTGGTTGAAGAACGGCGCGCCTTCGTGCAGCTGCGCCACGTTGCGTGCGATCTGCGCGGCGACCACGTCGAAGGCCGCCATGGTCGCCATGTGCGGCGTGACCACCACGCCGGGCGCCTGCCACAGCGGGTTCTCGGGCGGCAGCGGCTCCTGCTCGAACACGTCGACCACCGCGCCGCGCAGTTGGCCGCTGTCGAGCGCGGCCAGCAGGTCGGCCTCGACCAGGTGCTCGCCGCGGCCGCAATGAATCAGCGTGCTGCCCTTGGGCATGGCCGCGAAGGTGCGCGCGTTCAGGATGCCGCGCGTCTGCGGCGTGAGCGGCAGCAGGCACACCAGCACGTCGGTCTGCGCCAGGAAGGGCTCGAAGCCCTCTTCGCCGCTGAACACCGCAACGCCCCGGATCTCCCGCGCCGAGCGCGCCCAGCCGCTCACCGTGTAGCCCAGCCGGGGCAGGAAGGAGGCGATGTGCCCGCCCAGCTCGCCCAGGCCCATGAGCCCCACGCGGCAGGAGGAGGCGGGCGTCTGCAGCGGGCGCTTCCATTGCTGCACGCGCTGGCTCGCCATGGCCTGGTCGAGCTTGCGGTGGAAGTGCAGCACGCCCCACAGCACGAACTGCAGCATGCCGTCGGCCAGCAGCGGGTCGACCACGCGGCACACCGGCAGGCCGCGCAGGTCCTGCTCGGCCACCACGTTGTCGACGCCGGCCGCGATGCTGTGCACCAGCTTCAGGTTGGGCATGCGCGCATACACGCCGGGCGGCGATTGCCAGCAGGCGGCCACCTCGGCGTCGAGGCAGCGCGGGTCGGGCCAGGTGACGATGTCGAGCGTCGGGTCCGCGGCCAGCAGCAGCGGGCGCAGGAAGTCCATGTCGACGGAACGGCTCAGAAGGGCGACAGTGGTCATGGGTTCGAAAGCAGGTGCAGCGCCAGCGCGTGGTACGCGGGCAGGGTGGTGGGGTCGAGGCCGGCGTTGCCGGCCTTGGGATGGGAGGCGAAGCGCGCGATGGTCATTTCGGCCACGGGGTCGATGTAGACGCCCTGGCCGTGGATGCCGCGGGCGCAGTACGCGCCGTGGGCGTTGTGCGTGACCCACCACATGTGGCGGTAGCTCCAGCCCGGCAGCAGCGCATAGCCCGCGCGCGCGAAGTGCGCGGGGTCGGCGCCGCGGCGAATGTCTTCCACGGCCGCCGCGGGCACGATCTGGCGGCCGTTGAAGAAACCGTTGCCGCGCATCACCTCGCCGAAACGCGCCATGTCGCGCAGCGTGCCGTTGAAGGCGCCGCCCGCGCCCGCCAGGCGCTTGCCGTCGACGCCGAAGTAGGCGTCGTGCTCCGCGCCCATCGGCTGCCACAGGCGTTCCTGCACCAGCTGCTGCAGCGGCTGGCCGGTGACGTTGCACAAGATCCAGGCCAGCACCTCGGTGTTGACGGTCTTGTAGGCGAAGGCTTCGCCGTGCCAGTCGTTGCGCTGCACCGTGCAGACGAACGCGCGAATACCGCAGGGGTCGATCACGCCCGGCTCGCGCGGCAGCTGGCCGGCGGCACGCAGGTACGACCACACCTCGGCGCCGGGGCGCGTGTAGTCCTCGTCGTATTCGAGCGCGGTCGTCATGTCCATCGTCTGGCGCACGGTGGCGTTGCCCCAGGCGCTGGCTTCCAGCTCGGGCACGTAGGCCGTCACCAGCGCATCGGGGTCGATGCGCCCGGCCACCATCTCCGCCGCGGCCAGCGTGCCGACCAGCGACTTGGTGACCGACATGCACACATGCGGCGTGTGCGGGCGCAACGGGCCGTCGTAGTGCTCGTAGACGATGCGGCCTTGGTGCAGCACCACGATGCCGTCGGTGTGGTTGGCCGCGAGCGACTGGCGCCAGCTCATGGGCGCGGCGCCGCCCAGCGGCGTGAACGCCAGGCCGTCGATGTCGTCGCGCAGCGCGTACGGCAGCGTGCTCGCCGGTCCTTCGCCGCGCCACACCTGCGTGGTGGGCACGCCCTCGCGCAAGGCGCTGAAGCGTTCGCGCACGCGCGGTGCCGACCACGCACCAGGGTCTTCGCTGGGGCGGGGCGCGCCCATGCGCCAACCGAGTTCGGGGTGGCTTGCCGTCATGCCGCGAGCTTGTGTTCGAAGAAGTCGAGGCCCGGCATCGCGCCGAGCAGCTGGCGCGTGTAGTCGTGCTGCGGTGCGCTGAAGAGCTGGCCTGGCGCGCCGCGTTCCACGATCTGGCCCTTGCGCATCACCACCACCGAGTTGGAGATCTCCGCGGCCACGCGCAGGTCGTGCGTGATGAACATCATCGTCAGGCCCAGCTCGGCCTTGAGCTCGGCCAGCAGCGCGAGCACCTGCGCCTGGATCGACACGTCGAGCGCGGACACCGCCTCGTCGGCAATCAGCAGGCGCGGCTTGAGCGCCAGCGCGCGCGCGATGGAAATGCGCTGGCGCTGCCCGCCCGAGAACTCGTGCGGAAAGCGGTTGACGGCCGAGGCGCCCAGGCCCACGCGGTCGAGCAGCGCGGCCGCCGCCTTCAGCGCTTCGGCACGCGGCGTGCCGAAGATCATCGGGCCGCGCGCAATCGCGTCGCCCACCTTCTGGCGCGGGTTGAGCGAGGCGAACGGGTCCTGGAAGATGATCTGCACCTGCCGGCGGTACTCGCGCAAGGCCGCGGCGTTCTGCGTGAGCACCGGCTGGCCAGCGAAGGTGATGGCGCCGCTGTCGGGTTCGATCAGCCGCATCACCATGCGCCCGAGCGTCGACTTGCCCGAGCCCGATTCGCCCACCACCGACACGGTTTCGCCTTCCTCGATGGCCAGGTCGATGCCGTCGGCCGCCACCACCGTGCGCGGCGGCGCGAACAGGCCCGACTTCGACACGAAGGTCTTGCGCAGCTGCTCGATCTTCAGCAGCGGCTCGCTCTTCGCGGCGCTGCGCGGCGTGCTGCGGGCATGGCGGCCCGGCACCGCGTTGATGAGCGCGCGCGTGTAGTCGTGCTGCGGGTTGCGCAACACCTCGTCGCGCGTGCCTTGCTCCACCACGCGGCCATGGCGCATCACCACCACGCGGTCGGCAATGTCGGCGACCACGCCGAAGTCGTGCGTGATGAACAGCACGCCCATGCGGCGCTCGGCCTGCAGCGACTGCATCAGGTCGAGGATCTGGCGCTGCGTGGTCACGTCCAGCGCGGTGGTGGGCTCGTCGGCCAGCAGCAGGCGCGGGTTGTTCAGCAGCGCCATGGCGATCATCACGCGCTGGCGCTGGCCGCCCGACAGCTGGAACGGATAGCTGCGCACGATCTGCCTTGGCGCCGGCAGGCCGACCGCCTCGATGATCGCGATGCAGCGCTCCTCGATGGCCGAGGCCGACAGGCCCGCCGCGTTGTGCAGCTGCAGCGCCTCGGCCACCTGCGCGCCGATGCGCTGCAGCGGGTTGAGCGCGCTCATCGGCTCCTGGAACACCATGGCGATGCGCTCGCCGCGCAGCTTGCGCATGGCGGCGGCGTCGAGCCGGGTGAGGTCGGTGCCTTCGAGCAGCACGCGGCTCTTGCTGTCGAGCTTCACGCGCGGGGGTAGCAGCCCGAGGATGGCGTGCGCCGTCATCGACTTGCCCGAGCCGGACTCGCCGACCAGGCAGACGATTTCGTTCTCTGCGATGTCCAGCGTGAGCCGGTCGACCGCGTAGCTGCGGTCGCCCGAGCTCGGCAGGACGATCGACAGGTCCTGGATCGACAGCAGCGGGCCACCGGCGCCCGACGGGCTGGACTGGGAAGGAGGCATCTTCGTCATTGGCGCGAGATCCGTGGGTTGAGCACGTCGTTCAGGCCTTCGCCCACGAGGTTGATGGCCAGCACCGTCAGCAGGATGGCAAGGCCGGGAAAGAAGCTCATCCACCAGGCCTGGCGCAGCATGGTGCGCGCCGCGCCGATCATGAAACCCCAGCTCATGAGGTTGGGGTCGCCCAGGCCCATGAAGCTCAGGGCGCTTTCGATGAGGATGGCGCTGGCGATGCTCAGCGAGCCCGCCACGATGATGGGCGACAGCGCGTTCGGCAGGATGTAGCGCACGATCAGCGACAGCGGCGACTCGCCCTGGCAGCGCGCGGCCTGCACGAACTCGCGCTCCTTCAGGCTCAGGAACTCGCCGCGCGTGAGGCGTGCCACCTGCGGCCAGCTGACCAGCGCGATGGCCACCACCACGGTGCGGATGGAGGGCTCCAGGATGGCCACCAGCAGGATGCACAGCATGAACGCCGGAATGGTCTGGAACAGCTCGGTGAAGCGCATCAGCGCCTCGCCGATGCGCCCGCCCAGGTAGCCCGAGAGGGCGCCCACCACGATGCCGATGACGAGCGCCACCAGCGTGGAGGCCAGCCCGATCATCAGCGACACGCGCGTGCCGTGTGCGATGCCCGAGGCGATGTCGCGCCCCAGGCTGTCGCTGCCCAGCAGCATGCCGTCGGTGCCCGGCGGGGTGAACGGCGCCGCGATGGTGTCCCACGGGTCGCCGGGAAAGAAGAAGGGCGCGGTGACGGCCAGCGCGATGACCGCCAGCAATATCACCAGCCCGAGCATGCCGCTCGGGTGGCGCAGGAAGGAACGAAGGGTGGCTTTCATGGGGGCTTGTGTGGCGCTCAGGCGGCCTTGATTCGGGGGTCGATCACGCGGTAGAGCAGATCGGTCAGCCAGTTGAAGGCGATGACGAGCACGGAGAGCACCAGGAAGATGCCCAGCATCACCTGGTAGTCGCGCTGCAGCACCGCGTCGTAGGTGAGGCGGCCCAGGCCGGGCCAGGCGAACACCGTCTCGATGACCACCGAGCCGCCGATCAGCGTGCCGGCCTGCACGCCCGCCATGGTCACCACCGGCAGCAGCGCATTGCGCAGCATGTGGCGCCAGAGAATGCGGCTTTCCGAGGCGCCCTTGGCGCGCGCGGTCTTCACGTAGTCCTGGTGGCTCACCTCGATGATCGACGAGCGCATCAGCCGCGCGTAGATGGCCAGGTACAGCATGCCCAGCGTGAACGCCGGCAGCGCCAGGTGCTTGAGCTTGTCGAGCATGGCGGCCCAGCCGCTCATCGGCACGCCGATGGTTTCGTAGCCGAAGGCCGGCAGCCAGCCGAGCTGCACCGAGAACAGCAGCACCAGCATCAGCCCCAGCCAGAACACCGGCGTGGCGTAGATCACCAGCGCCACCAGGCTGATGAGCGTGTCCGACGCCTTGCCCGCGCGCACGCCCGCCAGGCTGCCGAGCACCACGCCGCCCACCAGCGAGATGGCGAAGGCCGACAGCGTGAGCAGCAGCGTGGCCGGCAGCCGCTCGCCGATGGCGCTGGCCACCGTGCGCTGCTGGCGGTACGAATACCCCAGGTCGAGCGTGACCACCTTGCCCAGGTACGTGGCGAGCTGCGTGGTCACGGGCTTGTCCAGCCCGTAGTCCTTGCGCACGCGCGCCAGGAAGGCCTCGTCGGTGGCGCCCGACTGCCCGGCGATCACCAGCGCAGGGTCGCCCGGCGCGGCGCGCACCAGCATGAAGTTGAAGATGGCGATCAGCAGCACCACCGCCACCATCTTCGCGAACCGCGCACCCAGCGCGCCCAGCGCGCCCAGCGCGCCCAGAGCTCCCGCTGCGCCCAGCCATTGCTGCTTCATGGATGCGTCAGGCCTTGAACGACACGGTGTCGAAGCTCTCGTGCACGCCGATGGCCGTGGTCACGAGGTTCTGGATGCGCTTGTCGTAGATGGTCGGGAACTCCATCTCCACCAGCCAGGCGATGGGCACGTCCTCGACGATGAGCTTCTGCATCTGGCTGTACAGCGCGCCGCGCTTGGCCTCGTCGACCTCGGTGGCGGCCGCGTCCGCGATCTTGTCGACCTCGGGGTTGGAGTAGCCCACCGTGTTGGTGAACAGGATCTTGCGGATGTTCGAGGTCACGTAGTTGCGGGTCACGCCCAGTGCCGGGTCCCCGAACTGGTAGAGCCACGAGAGGTTCAGGTCGTAGTCCCAGTTGCTGATGCGCTGCGTGTAGCTGCCCGGGTCGGTCGACTCCAGCACCACCGCGATGCCCACCTTGGCCAGGCACTGGCGGATGTACTCGCAGGTGCGCTGCACCATCTCGCCGTAGGGCGACACCGGGAACTTGACCGTCACGCGCGTGCCCTTGGCGTCGGGCTTGAGGCCCATCTCGTCGAGGAGCGCCTTGGCCTTCTCGATGGAGAAGTCGTACTTGCGCACGTTGGGCTCGTAGAACTTGGTCTTCGAGTTCACCGGGCCGGTGGCGACCTTGCCGAAGCCGTACAGGATCTTGTCCTTGATGAAGTTGCGGTCGATCGCATGCATCACCGCCTGGCGGAAGCGCTTGTCGTTCAGCGGCGCCGTGCGGTTGTTGATCTCCAGCCACATGATGGGCGCGAAGTACTCGTAGCCCTTGGTGGTCACGGCCAGGTTCGACTTCTTGCCCAGGCGCTGCGCGTCGAAGAGCTCCAGGTCGGTCCACTGCGTGAGCTGCACCGTGCCGTTCTCGAGCGCCAGCGCGCGCGAGGCGCCGTCGGGCACCACGCGGTAGATGATGGCGTCCAGGTAGGGCAGGCCGGGCTTGAAGTAGTTTTCGTTGCGCACCAGGTGGATGTGCGAGCCGCGCACCCATTCCTTCAGCTTGAACGGGCCCGAGCCCACCGGGTTCAGGTTGGCCGGGTTCTTCACCACGTCGGTGCCCGCGTAGATGTGCTTGGGCATCACCGGCAGGTTCGAGATGTCGAACGCACCGATGAAGGGACCGAAGGGCTCCGCGAGCTTGAAGACCACGGTTTGCGCGTCGGGCGCGGTGATCGACTCGCAGCGCCCGAAGATCGCCTTGGCGCGCGGGTGCGTGAGCGGCAGGAACTCCTTCACCGTGTAGACCACGTCCTCGGAGGTGAGCGGCTTGCCGTCGTGCCACTTGGCGTTGGGCTCCAGCTTGAAGGTGTAGGTCTTGCCGTCGGGCGAGATGGTCCAGCTCTTGGCCAGGCTGGGCAGCGGCTTCAGGTTGACGTCGTAGGTCAGCAGGCTCAGGAAGATCTTGCCGGCCACCATCTGCGTGGGCGTGAGCTGGCTGATGGCCAGGTTCAGGATGGGCGGCTCGGGCTGCACGATCGAGTTCAGCGTGCCGCCGCGCGTCTCGCCGTGCGCGTGGGTGATGCCCAGGTTGAGCTCGAGCATGCCCATGGCGCCGGCGGCCATCAGGAACTTGTTGAAGTCGCGTTTCTGCATGAAGGGTCCTCGAAGGATGGTTTGAATTCAGGAGGTGGCGAGCCGCATGGCGGTGCCCCGAGATCGCTGAATTCAGTTTAGGGAAGGGCCCCCCGCGTGATTGCAGGGATCGAGCCGAGTTCTGTTCCGTGCGGGCCATCCGGACCGGCCGCGGCGCCGCGCGAAGCCGTGGCACATGTCTTGCATGCTGCGTTGTCCTGCCATCGGGGAAGCCCGATGGTCAAGCCCATCGGACGAGGCCACCATTCGAGCCTCCTCCAGCCGGCCAGGAACTGCATGATTCGAAGCAACACTTTCCACGCCTACCAGTCCATTCCGAGGCCGGTATCGATGATCGTGGTCGAGCATGACCCCGAGCCCTCGCTGATCGTGCCCTCCCACTCGCACCCGCGCGCACAGCTCGCGTATGCGGTCAAGGGCACCTTCACGCTGCACACGCCCACCGGTGCGTGGTTGGTACCGCCCAACCGCGCCGTGTGGGTGCCCGGCGGCGTGGTGCATGAAATGCACGCGCGCGGGCAAGCGGTGTCGAACCGATCGCTCTACATCCAGCCCGACGCGTCGCCCAACCTGCCCACCGAGTGCTGCGTGATCGAGGTGTCGCCGTTGATGCGCCAGCTGGTCATCGACGCCATCGGCATTCCGCTGCTTTACGACGAAGCGGGGCGCGACGGGCGCGTGATGCGGCTCATCCTCGACGAGATCTGCGCGGCGCCCAAGGTGCCGCTGCACGTGCCCATGCCGCAGGACCCGCGGCTGCTGCGCATCTGCCGCGCGCTGCTCGACGATCCGGGCAGCGACGGCGATCTCGAGCACTGGGCGCGCCACGGCGCACTGGGCCGCCGCACGCTCACGCGCCTGTTCCGCGACGAGACCGGCATCACCTTCACCATGTGGCGCCAGCAGCTTCGCCTGATGGAGGCCTTGCGCCGGCTGGCCATGGACACGCCGGTGACCACCGTCGCGATGGACCTGGGCTACGAAAGCCCGAGCGCCTTCACTGCGATGTTCCGGCGCGTGATGGGCAAGACGCCCAAGCATTACCTCGGGCGTTGCGACGCCGACATGGCCTGAGGCAGCGCCGGCACAGCGTGAAGCTCACAGCGCCAGCCGCGTCAACGACCACGCCACGGTACCGAGCTGCGCCGCGTTGAGCATCATCCCGGCGATATGGAGCTTGCGGAACTGCAGGATCGACGTGTCTGCGGCCGGAATGCTGCCGCGCAGCATGTCCATGCGCGGAATGATGATCCAGCGGCGCAGCGCGAACGCCAGGCCGGCAATGAAGGCCATGCCGACGGAAAAGACCGGCTTGCCCGACCATGCATAGCTGAGCGCCGCCGCGCTGGCCGTCAGCATCACGGCGACGTAGTACACGTTGAACAGCCCGCGGATGAAGCGCGAGTCCAGCGGGGTGTCGTGCTTGAGCACCAGCAGCGGCAGCGAGCCCATCATGAAGAACCCCATCCAGACGAGCAGGATGACCGTCGCTATGAGCGAAATGACGATGGGAAGCATCTGAACTCTCCGCAATATCGAAGCGTGTCCTTGCGCCGGACCGCTGCGTGAAGCTGGCGCCGCGGCTGGCTAGGCGCGCACCGTTGCAGCGGTCCTGCTGCCTGGCGAAGGATACGCGCCAAGGCGGGTCGAGAGGAAGTCCAGGAGCGCGCGCATGGCGGCGCTGTTGTGCCTGTTCTGGAGGTACACGGCCGACAGCCACATGTCGGTTCGCGCGTAAGCCTCCAGGCCCACCACGAGCTCGCCGCGGTCCACATGCGGCTGCACGAGCAGGGCCGGCAGGTACACCATGCCGTAGCCCTGCAGCGCGACCTGGATCAGCGGCGTGACGTCGGTGGATTCCATGCGGGGCGTGACCGGCACGTCGAGCACGTCGCCGCCGACGTCGAAGCTCCATTCGGGATGCGGCCCGGCGCCCGAGAGCGCCAGCGCGTGGTAGTCGCCGAGCTCCGAGGGATGCTCGGGCATGCCGTGCTTCTTCCAGTACGCGGGCGAAGCGCACAGCATCAGCGGCATCTGCCGCAGCTTGCGCACGATGAGGTTCTCGTCGGCAACGGGGCCGAAGCACAGGGCGAGGTCGATCGCCTCCTCGGCCAGGTCGACGGCGCGGCCGGTGAGCTGCAGGTTGACGGTGATGTCGGGGTAGTGGCCCATGAACTGCGCGAGCAGCAGCGGCAGCTCGCCATGGCCCATGCCGTTGGGCGCCGAGATGCACATCTTTCCCGAAGGCCGGCTCGCGCGTTCCTTGAGGTCGGCGCGGGCCAGCAGGATCATTTCGATGACCGGCGTGCTGCGCTCCAGCAGCAGGGCGCCCGCGTCGGTCATGCTCACGGCGCGGGTCGTGCGGTTGAGCAGGCGCACGCCGAAGCGCGTCTCGAGCTCGGCCACGTACTTGCTGACGCTGGCCTTCGACATGTCCAGCCGTGCGGCCGCGCGGGAAAAGCTGCCGACCGCGACAACCTCGTGGAAGGTGCGGATGAGGTCGAAGCTGTCCATGGTGATTCCTGGCTGCGTGCGTTACGGGTCTGAGCGTTGGCTGCTGTGAGTGTTCGGGGAAGGCATGCTCGCGTCAGCGAGATTTCTTTGCCGCGACCGGCCGCGATTTCTTCGGGAGCTTGGCCTTGGTGGCCGGGCGAGCAGCAGGGCGCGCCTTGCGCTTCGCGTTGCCCGGCACGTCACGGTCGGTCGCAATGGCGCGAGCGAACAGGGTGACCGCGCTGGCCGCCCATTCAGTGAGTTGCGCCGACGACGGCCTGGTGTCCGCGTGCGTCAGGCACCTGAGCTGCGCGTCGTTGCGAACGAGCGAGAGGAACAGCGTCGCGGCGATGCTCGGCGCCAATCCACCGAGATCGGCTTCTTTGGCGGCAACCGCCTGCACCAGCGCTTGCGCCACCGGCACGGCCATGGCCGCCGGTCCCGACACATAGAACTTGCTGGACAGATCGGGGAAGCGGCGCGCCTCCGCGATCGCGACCCGGCACAGCGCGAGGCTGTCTTCGGACAACACGATGCCGAGGTAGGTGCGCGCGAACGCCTGCAGCGTTTCCTTCAGCTTGCCGGGGCGATGGCTGATGTCGCGCATGGTTTGCATGGAGGCATCGATCTGCGCGGTGAGCACCGCGGCAAACAGCGCTTCCTTGTTCGCGTAGTGCGCGTAGACGGTGGCCTTGGAAACACCGGCCTCCTGCTGGATCATGTCCGTCGTCGCCGCACTGAAGCCGTGGCTGAAGAAGACCTTGCGCGCGGCCTGCAGCACGGTGGTCGCCTTCGTGCGCGTTCCCGTTTCTTCTGAGCCTGGCAATGGCGCCTCGGGCGCCGTTGCGCGGGCGGAGCGCGAGGTCTTGGATGGTGTAGGCATGGGGTGGAACAGTCGCAGTCGGCGAACACGTTGCGTGCCCGAATCGTACCGTACCGCTCGGTTCAGTGCAATCACCACCCCGCCTGCAAGGCTTAAGGCGGTGCCCTCTGGCTTCCCGCCGTTTTCAGGCGCGGCTCCACGCCACCAGCGGTTTCCAGGCGGCCTGCAACAGAACGCCCGCAATGCAGATGCAGGCGAACACCGCGAGGATCACGAAGTAGTCGAGCGCGCCCGTGAACAGTGCCTCTTGCGAGACCAGCTGCGAGAGCCGCGCCAATGCCATCCGTGGCGCGAGGGCGGGGTCGCCGTGCGCCGAGAAATGCTGCGTGGCCTGGTCGAGCCACTGCTGCACCGGCGGCGACGTCATGGTCTCGCCGAAGCGCGTGTAGCGCACGGCGCTGCGCCATTGCAGGCAGAGCGTGGCCAATGCCGTGCCCGCGGCCACGCCGAACTGCCCGAGCATGTTCTTCACCTGGATGGCGTGCGAGAACGTGAGCGGGTCGTGCTGCACATTCCTGAAGGTCTGGATGGCGGTGGTCGGAAGAACGAGGATGACGAACGCGCCCATGCAGAAGAGGGCCGGCACGGCGCTGAGCCAGGGGTTGGCCGCTTCGCTCAGGCCGGCGAGGCGCACCGCGCCGATCACGAGCGCGACGAAGCCCGCAACGTAGTAGCGCGTCGGGCCCTGGTGGCCCTTGAGCAGGCGCGACAGCACGATCCAGGTGGCCACGCCGCCGAGCGCGCCGATGCCGATGAAGCTGGCGGCCCGCTCCAGCGGCACGTCGAATGCCCGCTGCAGAAGCACCGGCAGCATGTAGTTGTCGGCACCGAGAACCAGGTACGCGAGCGCGAACATGGCCAGGCCCACGAGGTAGCGGGCAGTCAGCAGCGGGTTGAACTGGATCAACGAGCCGCGCGATCCGCGGCCGTTCCTTGCGAGGAAGATCGCAATGCCCGCCACCCCCAATGCAATCGCGGCCCACAGGCGGCCAGGCGATTCGAAGTAGTGGAACGCCGCCTGCTGCAGGCAATGCAGCACGACGAAGCTGCCGGCCATCAGCCCCGTCAGGCCGGCAGGATCGACTCGGGAGCGCGCATCCGGCGGCACCACGGACGCATCGTCGAGAACGAAGAGGGCCAGCAGCAGGAGCAGCGCCGCAGGCACCAGCAGCACCAGGAACGACAGGCGCCAGCTGTGCTGCGAGAGCGCGAACCCCACGAGAAAAGGGGCCAGCACCAGGCCCCACGCGATGCCGGCCGCGTAGAAGCGGATGCCGGTGAACCGCCGCGGCGACGGCGGAATGCGGTCCACGATCAGGCGCCCCGCGGTCATGAAAGAGGCACAGCCCAACGCCATGGTCACGCGGCCCAGCAGGAACGCCGGCAGGCTGCCGCTGGTTCCGCAGACCAGCGCACCCAGTGCAAACGCGGCGGCCGACGACATCATCAGCGTGCGCCAGCCGAAGCGTTCGACCAGCCAGCGATGAAGACAGATGACACCGATGGCGACAACCGCGTAGGCCGTGGCGACCAGGCTGTACTCCTCGGGGCTCGCGCCGATGTCGCCCATCACCGGCGCGGCGCTGAAGGCCACTGTGCCGGTCTGCAGGAAATCGGCGAGCGGCAGGAGGCCGATGAGGGCATGGAGCCAGAAGCTTCGGCGTTGGGCTGCATGCATATCGGTCGTTTCTTCTCGCGGGCTAAAAGACGGGTTTCCGGGTGCTTGTGGCGAGATCTGGAATCAGGAATCTTGTTCGGTGGATCGGTGCTGGAAAGTCTGCGCACGATTCGGCGCTGCACTCCGTCGGAATGGGAATCGCGCGGTTCGCGGCCTTGAAACAATCGGCGCGCGAGAAACGAAGCGCGGGGCTGTCGAATCTCGCCTTGCCGTTCAGGCGGCATGCGCCGCGCTTGGCGCCGCATGCGGTCATTCCGTCGCACCCGGATAGCCTTCGACACGCCGGTGCGGCACAGTCGCACCCTCGACTTCATTGCCCGGAAGGAGCACCCGAATGATTCGCAAAGAACGCCTCACCGCCAAGCTGGAGGGAGACTTCGTGGTGTTCCTCATCGGCATGCGCATCAACCAGCCCTTGAAGGTCCACAAGTGGCTGCCGGTTGCGGCGGCCATGCCCCGCATGCTCAAGGAGCTTTACCGTCAGCCGGAGCGCGGCCTGCTGCATGCCGAGTTCTGGTTCTCGCGCACGATCGTCGTGCTGCAGTACTGGCGCTCCATGGAGCAGCTGCTGGCCTATGCGAAAGACAAGGAAGCGGAGCACCTGCCGGCCTGGCGCGCGTTCAACAAGTCCGTCGGCACCGATGGCTCGGTGGGCATCTGGCACGAGACCTATGCGGTCTCGCCGGGCACCTACGAGAACATCTACGTCAACATGCCGCCGTTCGGGCTCGGCCGCGCCGGAACGGCGCAGAGCGTGGTGGAAGCCAACCGCTCGGCGGCGGCTCGGCTGAAAGCCACGAGCGCGCAGGAGTGATCTGACACCCTCCTTGCGCCCCCACCCGCCGGCGCGGCCGGCGTTTTGTTAACTATCGGCGTACTTTCGGGTGCGCCTGCGCCCGTTCGACACACAAGATGCCCAAGGCGCCGCTGGAGGCCGAGGAGATAATTGTGTCCCGATGAAACCGTGTCTTCATGCCCTCGATCGCCCCGTCATCCGCCTCGCGATGACGGTGATCGGCATCGGTTTCGGCACTGGTGCCGGAATTGACATCGGCATCGGCATCGGCATCGGCATCGCCGGCGGCAAGGCGCCGCAGCCGATGCCCCCAGGCCCGGCGCATTGAACCTCACCCATGAGGCCCGTCAGCAAAGCTTGTCGGCAAGGCGGCCGATGGATCGCAAGGCTGTGGCTGGCCTTGTCGCTCGCCGTGCTGGCTTGCGCGCACGCCAGCGAATCGCCGACAGCGGACACGGTGCCCCCGCACGATCGCGCACGCCACTTCACCCAGGCCGAGCTGCTGTCCGTTCCCGGCATCGGCTACGCCCTGCCTGCGCAACGCATCGAGGATGCGGCGTTGCCGAGCGAGGGCTGGAAAGAGGTCGATCTCCCGTACACCGCCGGCCGTGAACTGGTCCCCAGCGCGGCGGGCGGCGAGCGGACCGTCACCGACTGGTACCGCATCGACCTGGCCGGACTGCCGCCCTCGACGCAGCCGCGCCTGCTCTATCTGCCGCGCTGGAAGACGCTCGGCCACATCGCGGTGTACGGCGACGGCGTGTTGCTCTACCAGTCGCATGGCAGCCCCATTCACAACGGCTACAACCATCCGCTGCTGCTGCCGCTGAACGCCACCGCCAATGCGCAGCCCCCTTCGTCGGTGCTGATTGGCGTCAATCGCCTGCGCAGCAGCGGCAGCGGTTTCTCCACGGTGTGGGTGGGCGACGAAGACGCCCTGAGCTGGCGCTACCAGGTGCGCCAGTTGCTGCAGGTGCAATTGCCGTTCATGGGCAGCGCCGCGTTCCTGGCGGTCGGCCTGTTCGCGTTCGCGGTGTGGCTGGGCAAGCGGCGCGAATCGCTCTACCTGCTGTTCTTCGCCATCTCCGCGCTGGCCTTCCTGCGCATGCTGCACTACTACGTGGGCGGCAGCTACATCCCGCTGTCGGACGACTGGTTCGAATGGATGACCGTGTCCAGCCTGCTCTGGCTGATCGTGGTCATCCACCTGTTCCTGCAGCGCCTGCACCAGCAGCCCTCGCCCTGGCTGACCCGCCTGGCGCTCGCGTTGACGCTGGCCTGCAATGTCGCGACGCTGCCGCACCTGTCGGCGTCGATCGTCAGCCTCTACCTGTTCACGCCGCTGCTCAACCTCATGGTGCTGCCGGTTGCGGTGCTGATCTTCGCGGTGAACCTGCGCAAGGCGCTGCGCGCGCAGTTGCCCGAAGGGCGCCTGGTGGCGGGCTGGACTGTGTTCGCGGTGGTGTTCACTTCCTACGACGGCCTGCTGCAGAACAACCTGGTGAGCCCGGAGGCCGTGTACACCTCGCCCTACGCCATCATCGGCCTGTTCTTCGTGTTCTCGTACATCATGTTCCAGCGTTACACCGACGCGTTCGCCGAGGTGGCGCGGCTGAACACCGGCCTGGCCCGGCGCCTGCAGGAGCGCGAGGCCGAGCTGGACCAGAGCTACCAGCGGCTGCGCGTGATCGAGAACCAGAACATGCTCAGCGCCGAACGCCGGCGCCTGATGCAGGACATGCACGACGGGCTGGGCTCCACGCTCATCAGCGCCATCCGCTCCGTGGAGCGCGGCGCCATGAGCGATGCAGAGATCTCCGTCGTGCTCAAGGGCTGCATGGAAGACCTGAAGCTGGTGATCGACTCCATGGAAAGCGTCGACGCCGACCTGCTGCTGCTGCTCGCCACCTTGCGCTTTCGGCTGGCGCCGCGCATCGAGAGCGCGGGCGTCACGCTGCGCTGGGAGGTGCAGCCCGTGCCTGCGTTGTCCTGGCTCGACCCGAACAGCGCGCTGCACATCCTGCGGATCATGCAGGAGTGCGTGGCCAACGTGCTGCGCCACACCCAGGCCACCACCATCGGCGTCAGCACCGCAACGGTGGACGGCGGCGTGTGCGTGCGGATCGAAGACAACGGCGCGGGCTTTTCGGTGGACGAGGCCTTGCGCCGCGGCGGCCGCGGTCTGCACAACCAGCACCGCCGCGCGCTGGCCATCGGCGGAACGGTGAGCTGGGAATCGGGGAGCGCCGGCACGCGCTTCACGCTGTGGTTGCCGATTCATCGCGAGCTCGACGCCGACAAGATCGTGCGCCGCTTCGGCTCCTGAGCGTCGCGATTCGCGACGATCTTGTTACTCCCTGCTTGCGCTCCCGCGCCCCTAAATTTGCCCCCACGCCACCCGGCGTTCGAACGACTTCGAAAGGGCAATAGAAATGAGCCAGACCTACACCGGCGGTTGCGCGTGCGGCGCGATCCGTTATGAAATTTCAGGCGAGCCGATCGTGCAGAACCACTGCCAGTGCCGCGACTGCCAGCACAAGAGCGGTACCGGCCACGGCTCGTACCTCACGTTCCCGCGCGGCGGCGTGAAGCACAGCGGGCAGGCGACACTGTGGGACCTGGCCGGCGACAGCGGCAACACCAAGACCCGCGCGTTCTGCCCGGCCTGCGGCTCGCCCGTGTACATGACCTTCGCGGCGATGCCCGACATCTTCACCGTGCACGCCGCGAGCCTCGACGACCCGGCGCGTTTCCAGCCGCAGCTGGTCACGTACGCCGTTCGCGCCCATGCGTGGGACCAGCTGGACCCGGCGTTGCCGAAGTTCGACAGGATGCCGCCGATGTGAGCCCGCCGGAAGTCGGCCGGCGGTGCGGCCTCAGCCGATCTTGTTCACCCCGCACCACCGCGCCATGAACACCGCCAGCACCGCCGTCACCTGCATCACGCTGTCGATCGACACCCACTCGTCGATGCCGTGGATGTTGGCGCCGCCCGAGGGGCCGTAGCAGATGGCGGGCGTCTCGCCGTAGAGGTTGAAGAACTTCGCGTCGGTGGTGCCGGTGAAGGCCGTGGGGGTGAGCACCTTGCCGACGATGTCCTGGTGGCACTTCGACAGCGCCACGACGATGGGCGCGTCCGAAGGCACCTCGCAGCCGTCCGCCTGGAAGCCCTCGTACACGATCTTGTAGCTCAGCGCGGCATGGGCCGGGTGCGCCTCGTAGGCGGCGGCCAGCAGCGCCTCGACCTCGGCCTTCACCTTCTCCACCTTCATGTCGGGGTAGAAGCCCAGGCGCACGTCGGCGCGGCAGGCCGAGGGCACCGACGAGGCCCATTCGCCGCCGCTGATCTTGCCCAGGTTGAAGTTCACCGGGTGGTTGTGGTGCGCGAAGGTGCGGTAGCGCGCGCTCGGTGCGTTCCACTTGTCCTCGAGCTTCTTCAGCTCGTTGAAGAGGTACATGGTGAAGTCGATGGCGCCCACGCCGGTCTGCGCGATCGAGGCATGCACGGGCTTGCCCAGCACCTCGATGGCGAGCCACAGCACGCCCATCTGGCAGGTCATGACGCCGTCGGCCGCCACCGGCTCGGTGATGACGGCCGCGTCGGCGCGGTAGCCCTCCACCAGGCAGGCCAGCGCACCGTTGCCGGTGCATTCCTCTTCGATCACCGACTGGAAGTACACCGGCGACGCAGGCTCCAGCCCCAGCGACTTCAGCGCCTTGTAGGCCATGGTGTACGCGATGATGCCGGCCTTCATGTCCGACGAGCCGCGCCCGTACAGCCGGTCGCCTTCGACCTTGCCGGAGAACGGCGGGTGCGTCCACAGCACCTCGGCGCCCGTGGGCACCACGTCGATGTGGCCGTTGAAGATCAGCGAGTTGCCCTTGAACGGACCGGTGGGGCGGTGGATGCCCACCACGTTCGTGCGTCCGTCGTACGAGACGATCGAGGGCGAATAGCCCGGGTGGGCGCGCAGCTTCTCCTCGTCGATCTGGAACTCGTCCACCTGCAGGCCGAGCGCGCCGAAGGCGTCCGCCATGAAGCGCTGTGCGCTCTGCTCGTGCCCGAGAAGGGAAGGGTGCGTGACCAGCTCGCTCAGCATGGTGACGGCTTCGTCGCGCAGGGCATGCGCAGCGGCAACGATGGCGGCTTCGTCGGCCTGGATGGGGGTGGCTTCTTTCATGAACCCATTCTTTCAGCGGGGCGCCGCGCGCACCGTTGGGAATGGGCCTCGGACTGTCGCGGATGCGCCGTTCTGAGGGCTGGCGCATCCGCGACGGTGGCACGCGCGGTCAGGCGGCCATGGCAGCCTGCCTCGGCGAGGCCTTGGGCGCCGAAGGGCCGGCGGTGTCGAGCTGCTTCACCAGTGCCGCCCAGCGCACGCGCGCGGACACCACGCTTTCTTCCTTCACATGCCCGAAGCCGCGGATCTGCTCGGGCAGTCGCGCGAGCGACAGCGCGGTGTCGTAGTCGATGCGGTCGAATCGCGCGAGCAGGTCTTCGACCATCGCGCGGTAGTCGCCGATCAGCTGGCGCTCCATGCGGCGCTCGGCCGTGCGGCCGAACACGTCCAGCGCCGTGCCGCGCAGCCCGCGGAACCTGGCCAGCAGGCGGAACGCGCCCATCATCCAGGGCCCGAAGCTCGTCTTCACCGCGCGCCCTTCGGCATCGCGGCGGCCCAGCACCGGCGGTGCCAGGTGAAAGCGCAGCACGGGCTTGCCTTCGAACTGCTCGCCTAGCTTTTCCATGAAGCGCTTGTCGGTGTACAGGCGTGCGACTTCGTACTCGTCCTTGTAGGCCATGAGTTTGAACAGGCCCGACGCCACGGCCTTTGCAAGCAAGGTGGTGCCGCGCGTGCGTTGCTCCACGTCGCGTACGCGCTCGACCAGTTCGGCATAGCGCTGCGCATACGCGGCGTTCTGGTACGACGTGAGGAACGCCGTGCGGTCGGCCACCAGTGCCTCGAAGCTCTGCGGCCGCTGCAGGGCCACCACCTTTTGCGGCGTGGCCTCGCGCGTGACCGCCGCCAGGTCCAGCGCGGCCTTGCGGCCCCAGCGGAAGGCCGTCTGGTTCGCCTTCACGGCCACGCCGTTGATCTCGATGGCCTTGTTCAACGCCTCGGCCGACAGCGGCACAAAGCCTTTCTGGAACGCGAAGCCCAGCAGGAACAGGTTGGCCGCAATCGCGTCGCCCATGAGCCGCGTGGCCAATTGCGTCGCGTCGATGAAGTCGGTGCGGCCCTCGACCGACTCCTCGATCAGCGCGCGCACCTGCGCCGCCGGAAACTCCCAGTCGGGCTGCTGCGCGAAATGCCCGGTCGGCTGCTCGAAGGTGTTGACCAGCGCATAGGTGCGCCCCGGCCGCATGCGCGCGATGGCGTCGGGCGCGCCGGCGGTGAGCATGTCGCAGCCGAGGATCAGGTCGGCCTCGCCGGTGGGAATGCGCTGCGCCTTCAGCTGCGCCGCGTCGCGCGCAATGCGCACGTGCGAGGTGACGGAGCCGTTCTTCTGCGACATGCCCGTCATGTCGAGCACGCTCACGCCCTTGCCTTCGAGGTGCGCCGCCATGCCGATCAGCGCACCGATCGTGATGACGCCCGTGCCGCCGATGCCGGTGATCAGGATGTTGTGCATGCCGTCGAGCGCGGCTTGCACGGGTTCGGGCAGCGGCGCCTCTTCGGCCGCGGCCTTTGCCGCCACCGGCGCCTGCTTGCGCGGCTTCACGCCTTCCACCGTCACGAAGCTCGGGCAGAAGCCCTTGATGCACGACTCGTCGGCGTTGCACGCGCTCTGGTCCACGCTGCGCTTCAGGCCCAGGTCGGTCTGCTTGGGCAACAGCGCCGTGCAATTCGACTGCTCGCCGCAGTCGCCACAGCCTTCGCACACCGCGTCGTTGATGAACACGCGTCGCGC
Organism: Variovorax sp. OK212; assembly: GCF_900112425.1. Lineage (GTDB taxonomy): Bacteria > Pseudomonadota > Gammaproteobacteria > Burkholderiales > Burkholderiaceae_C > Variovorax. Next base: position 277,544 of record NZ_FOLP01000008.1, read on the forward strand.
GGCCTGCGGGAACTCGCCCTTCTTGCGGCGGCGGCGCTTTTCCGCCGCGCACACCTGGTCGTAGATGAGCACGGACACGCCCTCGCACTCGCGCAGCTGGCGTTGCACCGCGTCCATGTCGTCGCGGTGGTGCACGCTGAGCACGAAGCCGTCGCGCTCCGGTGGCAGCACGCTGCGGTCGGCCCAGCGCGTCGGGTCTTCGGCCACCAGCGCCAGGCGCTTCACGCCTTCGGCGGCCACCTGGTGCGCGATGCGCGGCACGTTGATGGGGCCGTCGACCGGCTGGCCGCCCGTCATGGCCACCGCGTCGTTGTAGAGGATCTTGTAGGTGATGTTCACACCCGCCGCCACGGCCGCGCGAATGGCCAGCGAGCCCGAGTGGTAGTACGTGCCGTCGCCCAGGTTCGCGAACACATGCCGGCGCTTGGAGAACCACGCCTGCCCCAGCCACGGCGCGCCTTCGCCGCCCATGTGCGTGGTGGTCTTGTTGTGCTCGGGGTAGATGGCCGTGGCCATCACGTGGCAGCCGATGCCCGCGAGCGCCAGGCTGCCTTCAGGCACCTTGGTGGAGGTGTTGTGCGGGCAGCCCGAGCAGTACCAGGCCGGGCGCGACGGCGTGGCCCCGGCCTTGCCGAGCACCACGTCCTTCGCGTCGAGGATCGCGAGCCGCATGCGGATGCGGTCGCTGGTGTGAAAGCGCGCCACGCGCCCCGCGATGACCCGCGCGATCTGCGCCACCGAGAAATCGGCCGTGGCCGGCAACAGCCATTGGCCGCGCGGGTGCGCGCCCCATTCGCCTTCTTCGTTGAACTTGCCGATGACGCGCGGGCGCACGTTCTCGCGCCAGTTGTAGAGGTGCTCCTTGAGCTGGTACTCGACGATCTGGCGCTTCTCCTCGACCACCAGGATTTCTTCGAGCCCTTGCGCGAACTCGCGAATGGAGTCCGGCTCCAGCGGCCACGGCATCGACACCTTGAACAGGCGAATGCCGATGCGCGCGGCCTCGTCCGCGTCGATGCCCAGTTCTTCGAGCGCTTCGAGCACATCGCGGTACGACTTGCCCGAGGCCACGATGCCCAGCCGCGCCTTGGGCGAGTCGATGGTCACGCGGTTCAGGCGGTTGGCGCGCGCATAGGCAATGGCGGCGTAGATCTTGTAGTCCTGCATCAGCGCCTCCTGCTTGCGCGCCTGCACGCCCAGCGTGTCGGTCGACAACCGCGCATGCACGCCGCCGGGCGGAAACACGAAGTCCGCGGGCAGGCGCGTGTGCACGTCGAGCGCGCCGGCCGCGATGGAGCCCGACGACTCCACCGTGTCCGCCAGCGCCTTGAAGCCTACCGGCAGGCCGGCGAAGCGCGACATCGCAAAACCGTGCAGGCCCAGCTCGATGTATTCCTCCACGCTCTGCGGGTAGAGCATCGGGATCATCGAGGCCGCGAACAGGTGGTCGCTCTGGTTGGGCAGCGTGGAAGAAGACGCGCCGTGGTCGTCGCCCGCCACCAGCAGGATGCCGCCGTGGGGCGAGGTGCCCGCGTGGCTCATGTGCTTGAACACGTCGCCGCAGCGGTCCACGCCGGGCGCCTTGCCGTACCACATGGCAAACACGCCATCGACCGCGCTCTCGCCCGTGAGGTGCACCTGCTGCGTGCCCCACACGGCGGTGGCCGCCAGCTCCTCGTTCACGCCGGGCAAAAACTTGACCGCGTTGGCCTGCAGCTGCGGTTGCGCCTTCCACAGTGCTTCGTCCAGGCCGCCGAGCGGTGAGCCGCGGTAGCCCGAGACAAAGCCCGCGGTGTTCAGCCCCGCCTGCTGGTCGCGCCATTTCTGCACGAGCATGAGGCGCACCAGTGCCTGGATGCCGCTGAGGTAGATCCGGCCTTCGGTGGCCGTGTATTTGTCGTCCAGCGCAACGCTGGCCAGTTCGTGGGATGCCATGACTGAAAAAGACTCCGGGTAGGACTCGTGGGATGCGGGCGTGGCCCCGGTAAAGGGCCGGCCCGCCGGTTGCCGCGCCGGGGTAGACGGCGAGGCAGCAACGATTCTTCCGCTTTGCGCCCGGAAAGTGCTTCTTCGTTTTGGCGGAACGGCGCGCTTTCCGGAAGATTTGTCTTTTGCGGATGCGATTGACCGAAAGTCTTTCGGCGCCGGTCGCCGTGCCTGCCGGGCGACCGCTGGCCTGACAATGGCGGCCCCCGCAGAACCCGGAGACGCCAGAGACCCATGAGACCCGACCTCGATTCGCTGGCGCTTTTCCTGCGCGCCATTGAGCACGGCAGCCTGTCGAAGGCCGCCGCCGAGAGCCACATGGTGCTGTCGGCCGCCAGCCGGCGCCTGGCTATCCTGGAAGGCCACCTGGGCGTGGCGCTGCTCAATCGCACGTCGAAGGGCGTGACGCCCACCGGCGCGGGTGAGTCGCTGGCAATGCATGCGCGCCAGATCCTGCGCGACGTCGACCGCATGCGCGCGGACCTGTCCGACTACGCGCAGGGCGCCACGGGGCGCGTGCGACTGCATGCCAACGCATCGGCCATGGGCCAGTTCCTGCCCGACGACGTGGCGAGCTTCAGGCAGCGCTACCCAGAGATTCGCGTGAGCGTGGAAGAGCACCGCAGCGTGTACATCGTGCAGGCCATTCGCGACCGGCAGGCGGACGTGGGCGTGATCACCAGCGAGGCGGCCGACCCCGCGCTCAACTTCATTCCCTACCGCACCGACCGCCTGGTGGCCATCGTGCGGCAGAAGCATCCGTGGCGTGGGCGTGAGGTGTCTTTCGAGGAACTGCTCGACTTCGATTTCGTGGGGCTCGAAGACGACTCGGCCATTTCGCGCACGATGGAAGACGCGGCGATGAGCGCGCGCAAGGTGCTGCGCCTGCGTGTGCGCGTGAAGAGCTTCGAGGCGGTGTGCCGGATGATCGAAGCGGGGATGGGCGTGGGCATCCTGCCCGAAGGGGCGGCGGTGACTTACCGCAAGGAGATGAAGTTGCGCTTCATCAACCTGACGGACGCTTGGGCTTCACGTCGCATGTATTTGTGCACGCGACAGGAGGCGTTGAGTTTTCCGCAGCGCCGGTTGGTCGATCATCTGCTGGCGCGTGGGATGCCGTAGGGGTCGGGTGCGGGGTCATTCGGGGCGGCGCTCACGTCGACGGGGTACCTTGCTCCGCGAATGTCCCCCGGCCTGCGGCCTCCTCCTTTATTTCGCTGCGCAAGGCACCCCATCGGCGTGAGCTTTCAGCGCAGTTGGGGAACGCCGCGCACGTTGCGCCTCGCGTGATCGGTCGGCGACGATGCTGTTTCGGCTGCCGCGTCATTGCACTTCGCGTTCTCTGATTTCGCCTCGCTGAAGTCGCGCGCGTGCGCTGGCCTGGATGCGTGCAGAGCCTGGATTTTTTGTGTCTTGCTCGGAAGCAAATGTGGCTTTGCGTGACGCGCTCGCACAGCGACCATGAGGCCGCGCGCGGCGCATTGCGGAAGCTGCATTTGTTGGCGGTTGCCGAAACTTCATGCCGCATGGAACGGCTACTTCGCTGGGCGCTTCACTAAAGTGAATGCCCCTGTCACTCAATACCCCAACAAGGGAACAAGGAAGGAGCAACACACAACCACTGAGACGTTTGAAGGCTGCTTGCCTCGCGGCAGGTTGTCGGTGCGAAAGCAGCGATGCGAATGCGAGGTATCAAAAGGCGACGGCCGGGGTGCGACTAACACCTCGACCGTCTGACCAAAGACGTGCATTCACCTGTAAAGGACCGCACAAAAATGGCTACCAAGACTATAGCCCGGCCTCGCACGCCGGTATCCCCCGACGGGAACGCCCAGCACCCGACGGATCTTCTGGAAGACACGCTCGCCCAACTCGAAGCCCTGCTGTGGGTCTGCCACGGCGAAGACACCGACTGGTGCAGCGGTGACGGACCTCGGCAACTGGACAACCTGCTTTGGCTCGCGGCCAAACTGGCGCGGGAAGCCGTGGCGCTGTTTCAGTTGAGCGAGAAGGCGCGAAGCAACAACGCGCCTGAGACCGGCGGCTAGCAGCCGGTCTGGCGGGCTGCGAATCTCGTGGCCCGTCCGTGGAGCGACAGTCGGAAGCCCAGGGGTGGCGTCGCTCCCCGGCAATGCACATCAGTCTGTTGCTGGCTCTTCGTCGCCGTAGAACTTCACGCCCAGCTGCATGCGCTCACGGCCGCCTTCCACCCGATGCCGGTTCGCGTCGCGCAGCGAGTAGACGCAGCCGCAGTACGCCTGCTGATGGAAGCTCTCGCGCTTGCTGATCTCGGTCATGCGCGCGGAGCCACCGCCCTTGCGCCAGTTGCATTCCGACTGCATCAGGCCGGGGTACCTGGCCGCCGCACGCACGCCGCGCTCGGGCTCGTGCGCCATGCCCCGGGCCCGTTCGAACCAGTTGTCCCGGTCGCAGTCCGCATCGATGAAGGGCACGCCGAACTGCCCGGCGAAGCGGATGTTCTCGTTCTTGCGCAGCTCGTATTCCTTGAGCGGATGGATCTTGCGTTTGTAGAAGAAGATGGCGTAGCCGATGCCCGAGGCCAGCGTGGCTTCCATGACCTCGCCCGAGCAGGGCGCGCGCAGCAGGAATGCAGCAGCACCTTGTCGTGGCCGCCAGGCAGTGGAAGCGGTAGGCGTTCGACGGTGGTGTTCATCGGCTGGCTCCTCGCGCCATGGCGATGGCTGGCTCGCGGGCCAGTTCGATGAAGGCGCGCACGTAGTCGATGGCGGTGTCCGCCTCGCGTGCGCCCAGGAAGATTTGCTTGGCGATGCCACGCTGGCCCAGCCGCACGGGCACCACGTCCATCTTGGCCGCATATTCTTCGACCAGCCAGCGCGGCAGGGCGGCCACGCCACGGCCGCTGGCCACCATCTGCAGCATGATGTCGGTGGTTTCGATCGCCTTGTGGCGCTTGGGCGTGACACCCGCCGGCAACAGGAACTGGCTGTAGATGTCCAGGCGCTCGATGTCCACGGGGTAGCTGATGAGCACTTCCCGCGTCAGCTGCTGGGGCTTCACGTAGGCCGCCGAAGCCAGGGCATGGTCCTTGGCCACGACGAGCACCTGCTCGTAGTCGAACACGGGTTCGAACTTCAGCCCCGGCTTGACCAGCGGATCGGGCGTGACCAGCAAGTCGATCTCGTAGCCGAAGAGCGCGCCGATCCCGCCGAACTGGAACTTTTGCTTGACGTCCACGTCCACGTCGGGCCATGTGGCCAGATAGGGTGAAACCACCTTGAGCAACCACTGGTAGCAAGGGTGGCATTCCATGCCGATGCGCAGCGCACCGCGCTCGCCCTGCGCGAACTGGCCCAGACGCTCTTCGGCCAAGGCCAGCTGCGGTAGCACCCGGTTCGCCACCGCCAGCAGGTACTGGCCGGCCTGCGTCAGGCGCAGGCTTCGACCTTCGCGCAGCCAGACGTCAGTGCCCAGCTGCTGCTCCAGTTTCTTCATGCTGTGGCTCAGGGCCGACTGGGTCAGGCTCAGCACGCCCGCGGCGGCCGTCAACGACCCTTGTTTTTCGACCTGCTTAACGATGTTGAGGTGGATGCGCTCAAGCATTCTGATGAGCCATATTCATGGATGTGTGAAATAAAACCATTTTACTTCATTGTTTCCCATCGTTAGCATCCGCTCCCATTGCTAGTTTGTATTCGTCACAGAGGCCATCACCATCATTCACAAGCTCGAATTGCGCGGGTGCGCGAGCAGGTTTCGGCGTTGAACCGTGCTGTCCGCTCCACCCCCAACAACGATCCCTGGCGCATGGCGGCTTTGTCCGCCGGACGGCCCGGGGCAGGTTGGATCTCGCCTGAGCCTCGCGCATGAGACTGCCCTGCGGCCGAAACGGCGCGTGGGCCAGGCACCTGCAACTGCTGCATGGGGTCTGCGCCGTTCTTGAACACGGGATGGGAGCCAACGGCGAGCCACACGCTGGCCCAACCGTCGAAGTCATGCTGCCGCGCGCGCGAAAACTGCGGGGCTCCTGGCGCCGGTAGATCAATTCTTATGAAAGCAAAAATGACACGTCCACTCCGTGTAGTCGCAGTTTCCGGCGGACTTCAACGCCCCTCCAAGGCTGCAGCCCTGTCAGAGCACCTGCTGGACCTGATCGCCGACGAAGTCGTGTGCGAACAACGCCTGGTCGAGCTGGGTCAGCTGGCACCGCAGCTTGCCGGCGCGGTCTGGCGCTCCCAGCTGCCGGACACGGTGGAGCGCGAACTTGCCGGGGTCGAGCAAGCTGACGTCCTGGTGGTGGTGACACCGGTCTACCGCGGCTCCTACACGGGACTGTTCAAGCACTTCTTCGACTTCATCGATCAGGACGCCCTGATCGACAAGCCGGTCTTGCTGGCTGCCACCGGCGGCAGCGAGCGCCATGCCCTGGTGATCGACCACCAATTGCGGCCGCTGTTCAGCTTCTTCCAAGCACGCACGTTGCCGCTGGGCGTCTACGCGACCGACACGGATTTCGTGGACTACAGCCTGCAGAACGAGGCCCTGATCCAGCGGGCCCGACTGGCGGTCCAACGGGCATTGCCGTTGGTCGAATTGACGCGCCATGCAAGGTCTGCCATCACCGACGAAGTGGTCGCGGCCTGAAAAAAGAATTGTCTTTAATCTCAAAAATAAGCGCACCAGATCACAATGAGCAAACAATTCAAATTCAGCATCAAGAGCATTGTTTTCGATGAAAACTATCACCCATCGGACAATACGCGCGTAACCACCAATTTTGCCAATTTGGCTCGCGGAAGCAGCCGCCAGGAGAACTTGCGCAAAACATTGAGGATGATCGACAATCGCTTCAACAGCTTGGCGCATTGGGACAATCCGGCGGGCGATCGCTATTCTGTCGAACTTGAAATTGTTTCCGCCGAGATGAATATCGATGCCGAGAGCGGCAATGACGTATTTCCTTTGATCGAGATACTGAAAACGAACATCATCGACAAAAAAACCAGCAAGCGCATCGATGGTATTGCCGGAAACAATTTTTCTTCGTACGTGCGCGATTACGACTTCAGCGTACGGCTCCCAGAGCACAACATCGACAGATCCGAGTTCAGCGCCCCAGCCGATTTCGGCGACTTGCATGGAAAGCTGTTCAAGCATTTCTTGAACTCGGATGCTTACCAGGAGTGCTTCGATAAACCACCGGTCATCTGCATCAGCGCCTCAAGCAGCAAGACCTACCATCGGACTGAAAATCGGCATCCCATCCTGGGCGCCGAGTATCAGCAGAATGAACTTTCCTCGACGGACCAATATTTCGCAAAAATGGGTTTGCGGGTTCGCCTTTTCATGCCGCCAAACAGCGTTGCACCTTTGGCTTTTTACTTCGTCGGCGATTTGCTGGGCGACTACACTGATCTTGAGCTTATCGGCACCATCAGCACGATGGAAACCTTTCAAAAGATATATCGGCCCGAGATCTACAACGCCAACTCTGCAGCGGGGAGTTTCTACCAACCCAGCTTGAAGAATGCGGATTACTCATTGACTCAAATTGTCTATGATCGAGAAGAGCGTGGCCAGTTGGCTGTCAAGCAGGGCAAGTTCACGGAAGAGCACTTCATCAAACCGTACAAGAGCGTCCTTGAACAATGGGCTGCCAATTTCGTGCTCTGACCAACCAAAACATACAGACCAACTTTATGAAAAAACCATTGCCCGCCTCGTCGATCACGTCCGCCTCGGCCTCCCCACCATCGAGCGCTGTCAGCCAGCTGTTTGAATCCTCCATCGCGGGCAGTCTGCCGAAGCCGGCCTGGCTGGCCGAAACCAACAAGCTCTGGCCGCAATGGATGGCCGAAGGCGACGCGCTGCGCCAGGCCAAGGCCGACGCGACCCTGCTGTGGATCAAGGCGCAGGAAGACGCGGGCCTGGACATCGTGGGCGACGGCGAGCAGTCGCGCCAGCACTTCGTGCACGGCTTCCTCGAACAGGTCGAGGGCATCGACTTCGAGCACAAGGTGAAGATGGGTATCCGGGACAACCGCTACGACGCGATGGTGCCGCAGGTGGTCTCCGCGCTGCGCCTCAAGGGCCGTGTGCATGCCTTCGAGGCACAGCTGGCGCGCGCGCACACGAAGAAGAAGCTGAAGTTCACCCTGCCCGGCCCGATGACCATCGTCGACACCGTGGCGGACCGCTTCTACGGCGGCAATGCCGAAGGAAGGATCAAGATGGCCTTCGCGTTTGCCGAACTGCTCAACCAGGAAGCCCTCGCGCTGCAGGCCGACGGCGTGGACATCATCCAGTTCGACGAACCCGCGTTCAACGTCTACATGAAGGACGCCGCTGACTGGGGCGTGCAGGCGCTCGAGCGCGCGGCGCAGGGACTCACCTGCACGACGGCCGTGCACATCTGCTACGGCTACGGCATCAAGGCCAACACCGACTGGAAAAGCACGCTGGGCGAGGAATGGCGCCAGTACGAGGCGGTGTTCCCGGCGCTGGCAAGAAGCAGCATCGACCAGGTGAGCCTGGAATGCATCCACTCCCACGTGCCGCCCGACCTCATGAAGCTGCTGGCCGGTAAGGACGTGATGGTCGGTGTGATCGACGTGGCCAGCGACGTGGTGGAAACGCCCGAGGAAGTGGCCGACGCCATCGGCCGGGCGCTGGAATTCGTGCCGAAGGAGCGCCTGTTCCCGTGCACGAATTGCGGGCTGGCGCCGATGGGGCGGGATGTGGCGTGGCGCAAGCTGCAGGCGCTGGCAGAGGGAACAAGGCTGGCACGGGAACGGCTGACCGCAGCTTGATTCTGAAGAGCTCCCTCGCTCCATTCCGAAGATCGCGCGTCGACGCGATGCGCGACGTTTCAGCCCGCCCGTGCACGACCGGCTGAAACTGGCCTGTACCTGTCGTGGACGGCGTTGCGCCGAACGACAGCAGTTGGCCGATTGAACACGGAACTGGAGGGCACCAGCCAACATCGGCTTGTGGCCCGACCATGCGACCATGGGCGAACCGCGGCCGGCATCGCTTGGCCCTGAGCGGTCGCCCGCATCTCCGGGTTCAATGGCCAGCCCTGCCACATTGGCTGGCTCTCCAAAGCCATCAACTCCCCGTTCCCCGTAGGGCCTGAAGTCATGCAGCGATGCTGCACAGAGCGGCTCCCGCCACCTTGACTTGGTTGCGCCCGGCCGATTTGCCGTCGTAGAGCGCCGCGTCGGCTTCTTTCAAGGCATTCACGAGAGCATCCGCGCCCGTGAAGGCGTGCGAAATCCCGAGCGTGATCGTGCAATGCAGCGGGTGGTCGACCCCTTCGACAACGGTTGCCGCGTTTTCAATGGCCGTGCGCAAGCGTTCCGCCAGCTGCGTGACGCCGCGAACCTCGGTGTTCATGCAGACGACGACGAATTCTTCTCCGCCGATGCGCACCGTCAAATCGCCCTCGCGCACGTGGGTGCGCAGAACATCCGCCACACGGCACAGCACCTGGTCCCCCGCTTGGTGACCGTAGCGGTCGTTGATGCGCTTGAAGTGGTCCACGTCGGCCATCACCAGATAGGCCGAGACGGCCCCGCGCGCTCTGAAATACCGTTGCAGCGCCTCCTTCAGTCCGCGGCGATTGAGCAACTTCGTCAGGGGGTCGCGCGCGGCCACGTCGCGCAACTCGTCGGTCAACTGGCGCAACACCAACCAGATGATCGATGGCGGCAGCACGGTGGCCAGGAACGACATATAGACATAGAACACGAGCTGAAAATTTCCGCCCATGCGCAACGCGTCCAGCCCCATGCCCAGAAGGTTCACGAACTTGACTGCATTGAGAAGACAGATGCCGCTGATCAGCACCGCGAAAAATATCATCTCGCCGTACAGGTCTCGGGCGAACGTGAGCACGCCATAAATCACGGTGACGGCCATGACCAGGAACAGCAGCGCCGACATGCCGGAGAGCATGGCGTATCGGGCGACCGGGCCGAAGCTCCATTCCACCAGCACCTGCGCCACGGTGTAGATGCCCGCCATTGCAAGCAGCGGTCGCCACAAGGGGACGGATCGGCCAAAGAACCGCATGGCGCCCAGCCAATACGCCACCGGCGCGGCGAGCGTGAGCGTGTGATTGCCGACGCTCATCAAACTCCAGGCGGGGCCTCCTTCGGCAAATTGCAGTGCATATGCCAAACCCAGCAACAGGTTGCCCATCGCAAAGAAGTCCATGCCCATCTTGTTGCCGTGCAGGCGCTTGCTGATGAGAAAGAACATCGCCGAGAAGCACAACAGGTGTGCGCACAGCATGCCGATGAGAATGGTTGAGACCATGTTGATGCCGAGAGAAGGGGCAGAAGAACTGGCTCGGAAGGCCAGGTGACATCGAACCGGCGCTGAGCGGAAGGCCCTGGCAGCCACTGCCAGCAGGAGGTTCGACGGCTCGACGCCCGGTGTCCGAATGTGGCGGTATTGTGCCGCTTGCGAACGAAAGTTTCAGTTTCCCGGAAGCAGCCGCTGCTGCGGACGACTTGAGGATGAATGGTGCAAGCCCGTGCCTCGACGGGAGACCATCATGGAAACTGCGGGAAGTGCCACACCGTGATGCACCCGAAGACCCGGTGCCCGGATCGGTTCGCGGTGGCGGCGTCCAACCGAGACGCTCTACAGGCGTGAATCAAGCGTACTGAATCGACACCGGATGATTTCCGCTTCTCCAGCAGGTTTCACGGCACGCCCCGCGGCAGAACGGAACGGCCAGCGCCACAGCCGCGCTCACCGTGCGCAGGGCATCGGGTGTGCCCCGCAGCGAAAGAAGAAGGAGGGGCGCAGCCCCGGCGGACATTCGCGCGGGGGAGCACCCGGTGTCCGGTGCACGCGCGCCGAACAACGGCGGTGCACAGAACAAAAGCAAAGGATCAGCGCAGCGCTTCGACCAGATCCAGCACCATCCGGTCGCCACCGAACTTCTCGACACCCTGCGTCAGCAGCGCATCGACAGCCAGCGCAATGCCGTGGCCGGAAGACGACTGCTCCGCCATGTCGTTGTAGTACCCCAGGTCCTTCTTGGCATTGGCCATCGAGAACTTCAGCGAATCGGTGCTGCCCGTCAGCAGCTTGGGCTTGACGCGTTCCAGCGCCACGCCGTTGCCGCCGCCCTTGGCCAGCACATCGACAAACACGTCGGGCGCGACACCCGCGCGTTGCGCGCAGGCCGCGGCCTCGCACAGCAACGCCACCGTGCCCAGCGACACGAAGTTGTGCAGCAGCTTCATTGCATGGCCGGCACCGATGGCACCCACGTGCGTGACGTTCTCGGCAAAGCAGCGCAGCAGCGGCAGGCACGACGCCAGCACTTCCGTGTCGCCACCCACCAGCAGGTTCAACCGGCCTTCGGCCGCTTCCTTGGCGGTGCGGGTCATTGGCGAATCGATGAACTTGCCGCCCTTGGCGCTCACGGCCTCGGCCACCTTGGCGGTGGAGGCCGGCACGGCCGTCGAGCAGTCGATCACCACCGTGCCGGGGCGCAGCGTGCTCAGCGCACCGGTGTCGCCCAGCATCACGGCCTCGACCTGCGGCGTGCCCGTGACGCACAGGATCAGCACGTCGACCTGCGCGGCCAGCGTGGCCACGTCCTTCACCGACGTGGCGCCGGCCTTCAGCAGGTCGTCGATCGGCTGGTTGCCCGCGTGCTCCAGCACGGTCAGCTTGTGGCCGTGCTTGACGATGTTGCTGGCAATGCCGTGGCCCATCAGGCCGACGCCGACGAGGCCGACGTTGCGCGGCGTTTGTTTTTCAGTGGTGGTCATGGGTGAGTGTCATCCGTGCTTGATTGCGATGGTCTTGAGGGTCGTGAATCCGAGCAGGGCCTCGAAGCCCTTCTCGCGGCCGAAGCCGCTGGATTTCACGCCGCCGAAGGGCAGTTCTACACCACCCGCCGCACCGTAATTGTTCACGAAGACCTGCCCGCAGTGCAGCTTGTGCGCCATGCGCAGCTGGCGCGCGCCGTCGCGCGTCCACACGCCGGCCACCAGGCCGAAGTCCGTGCCGTTGGCCAGGCGCACCGCCTCGGCCTCGTCGGCGAAGGGCATCACGGCCAGCACCGGGCCGAAGACCTCGCGCTGCGCCAGGTCGCTGTCGTGCGGCACGTCGCGGAACAGCACGGCCTCTTGATAGAAGCCGGTGGCCGAGGCGTTGGGCGACACCGTGCCGCGCGCCGCCACCTTCATGCCGCTCGCCTCTGCCGTGGCGACCATGTCGCGCACTTGGCGGAACTGCTTTTCGTTGATGAGCGGGCCCATGTCCAGGTCTTCGGCGGGTGTGCCCGCGCGCACGGCCGTGAAGCGCTTGGCCAGCCGCTGCACCACCTCTTCATAGACCGACTGTTCCACCAGCACGCGGCTGCCCGCCGAGCAGGTCTGGCCCGCGTTCTGGATGATGGCGTTGACCAGCACCGGCTCCGCTGCGTCCAGGTCGGCGTCGGCAAACACGATCTGCGGCGACTTGCCGCCCAGCTCCAGCGTCACCGGGCAGTGGCGCTCGGCCGCGGCCAGGCCCACGCTGCGCCCGGTCATGGTCGAGCCGGTGAAAGAGATGTGGTCGATGCCCGGGTGCGCGCACAGCGCCGCGCCGGCTTCCTTGCCGTAGCCCGTCACCACGTTCAGCGCGCCGGCCGGAAAGCCCACCTCGGTCGCGATCTCCGCCAGGCGCAGCAGCGAGAGGCTGGCGTCTTCCGCCGGCTTCACCACGCAGGCATTGCCCGCGGCCAGCGAGGCGCCCACGCTGCGGCCCGCGATCTGCATCGGGTAGTTCCAGGGAACGATGTGGCCCGTCACGCCGTGCGGGTTGCGCACGGTCAGCACGGTGTAGCCGCGCTCGTAGGGCAGGGTGTCGCCGTGCAGCTTGTCGCAGGCGCCGGCGTAGTACTCCATGTAGCGGGCCAGCGCGGTGGCGTCGTTGCGCGCCACGCGCAGCGCCTTGCCGGTGTCGCGCGCTTCGAGCTGGGCCAGCTCTTCATGGTGTTCCATGACGGCGGCGCCGAGCTTGGCGAGCAGCCGGCCGCGCTGCAGCGCGGTCATCGCGCCCCAGGGGCCGTCGAAGTTCTCGCCCATGGCCTGGCGCGCGGCGCGCACGGCGGTGTCGACGTCGGCGGCCGTGCCGCGCGCGATCTCGCCAAATTTCTGGCCGTCGCTCGGGTCGATCACGTCGATGGTGGCGTTGCCGTCGGACGCCACGTGGCGCCCGTCGATGTAGTGGGTTGCGTTCATGTGATGTGTCTCCTTGCGATCAGCGCCATGGGACGCTGCAATGTCACTTTGGTTCCGGCCAGGGCTTCTGCGCTTCGCGGATCTGCTCGAAGGCGCGGCTGAACTGCAGCACGCCCAGGTCGTCGAAGCGGCGCCCGGCAATCTGCAGGCCAATGGGCAGGCCCTCGGCCGAGTAGCCGCAGTTGATGGACGCGGCCGGTTGCTCCGACATGTTGTACGGCACGGTGAAGCCGATGTGCTCCAGCGGCCGCATCGGGTCGTTGGTGGGCGAGGCGTGGTCCGCCGGGGCGGGCAGGTTGGGCGACACCGGCGACAGCACGAAGTCGCAGGCCTTGGTGGCGGCCACCGTGGCCACGCGCGTGGCGATGAACTGGCTGTACGCGTCGAAGATGTGCGCGCCCGAGAACCCGGCCGCGCTCTCGGCCCATTCGCGGATGTACGGCAGGATCTTCGCGCGCTTTTCCGCGCTCATCGCCTGCATGTCCAGGCACGAGCGCATGCGCCAGAAGTGGTCCATGCCTTCGAGCATCTTCGGCGTCATGAAGGCGCCGATTTCTTCCACCTGCGCGCCGGCCGCCTCGATGCGCTTCGCGGCGCGGCGAACGGCTTCGGCAATCTGCGGGTCGAGCGGCAGGCCGCAGCCCGCGTCCATGTGCAGCGCCACGCGCTTGCCCTTGAGGAACGACGGGTCGACCTCGAAGGCGTTCCAGTCGATCGTCGGCGCGGGCAGTTCCGAGTAGTCGCGGTCGTCGGGTTGCGCGACCGAGGCCATCATCAGGGCCGAGTCGGCCACCGTGCGCGTCATCGGTCCGGCGCAGCGGCCCATGTAGGGCGTGCTCAGCGGAATGCGGCCGAAGCTGGGCTTGAGCGTGTAGATGCCGCACCAGCTCGCCGGCAGGCGCAGCGAGCCGCCGATGTCGGTGCCCACGTGCAGCGGGCCGTAGCCGGCCGCGGCAGCCGCACCGGCGCCCGCGCTGGAGCCGCCGGGCGTGCGCGACAGGTCCCACGGGTTGCGCGAGAGTTCATGAAAGCTCGACAGGCCCGAGGACAGCATGCCCAGGTCGGGCATGGTGGTCTTGGCGACCAGCACCGTGCCGTCTTCCTTCAGGCGCGCGGCCGGCGGGGAGTCTTGCGTCATCGGCACCAGGTCGTAGGCGGCGGTGCCCAGCGGCATCGGGTCGCCTTCGGTCGCCAGGTTGTCCTTGATGGTCACGGGCACGCCGTCGAGCGGGCTGCGCGGCGTGCCGGCCAGCCAGCGCGCCTCGGAGGCGCGCGCCTGTTCGAGCGCCAGCTCGGGGCGGAACAGCCACGTGGCGCGCAGCTCGGGCTCGTAGGCAGCAATGCGTTCGTTGACCGAACGCGTCACTTCCACCGGCGACAGTTCCTTGGCCGCATAGGCCGCGCGCAGTTCCTGCACGCTCAGGGCATAGAGGGGCGTTGTCATCGCATCAACCCCACGAGATGGCGGCCAGGTCGTTCACCACGATCGGCATGCTCGGCCACAGGCCCTTCACTTCCTTGCGCGCGATGGTCGGGAACACCGCCTGGTACAGGAAGCCGTTCACCGCGTCGGTGGCCAGCTGGCGCTGGGCCTCGGCCAGCAGGTCGGCGCGGCGCTTCTTGTTCTCTTCGTTCTGGATGGTGACGAACAGGTCGCGGAACTTCTTGGAGTCGTAGCCCCAGTAGTAGTCAGCCTCGGTGTACTTCACCAGGTCGAAGGGCTCCACGTGCGCGACCATCGTCAGGTCGAAGTCGTGCGCGCCGCCGAAGGTGCCGCTGAGCCACTGCGCCCACTCGACGTTCTGGATCTTCACGTTGATGCCGATCTGCGCCAGCTGCGCCGCGATCATCTCGCCGCCTTGCCGCGCATACGAGGGCGGGGGCAGCTGCAGGCGCAGCTCCAGCGGCGTCTTCACGCCGGCTTCGGCCAGCAGCTTCTTCGCCTTCTCGATGTCGAAGGGGTTCATCGACGTGGTGTCGACGAAGCCCGGCGCGCCCATGGCGTAGTGGCTGCCGATGGGCTTGCCGAAGCCGTCGGCCGCGCCCTGGATGATCGCGTTGCGGTCGATGGCCGCCAGGATGGCGCGGCGCACGCGCACGTCGTCCAGCGGCTTCTTGCGGTTGTTGATGGTCAGGATCACCTTGCCGCGCGTGCCCACCTCGATCACCTGGAAGCGCGGGTTGCCCTTGAACTGCGCCACCGAGCGCGTGCCCGCGCGCGGGAAGATGTCGATGTCGTTGGCCATCAGCGCGGCCGTCTGCGCCGCCGTGTCCGACATGAAGCGGAACACGAAGCGCTCGGTCTTCGCCAGGTTCGGGTCGCGGTAGGTCGGCGACTTCACCAGCGTGCACGAGGCGCCACGCTGCCAGGCGCTGAGCTTGTAGGGGCCCGTGCCCACCGGGGCGGTGGCGTTGGTCTCGGCGCTCTTGGGCTCGACCAGGCAGGCGGTCGACTGGCCCAGCATGAAGGGCAGGTCGGGGTTGGGCAGCGTGCTGTTCACGCCCACCGTGTGGTCGTCGAGCACCACGGTGCCGATCTCGCTGAAGAAGCGCTTGTCCTTGTTGGTGCTCTTGGCGCCGCCGGCGCGGTCGAAAGAGAACTTCACCGCGGCCGCGTTGAAGGGCTCGCCGTTCTGGAAGCGCACGCCCTTGCGCAGCTTGAAGACGAAGGTCTTCATGTCGGGCGACGACGACCAGCTCTCGGCCAGCATCGGCGTGACCGAGCCGTCGGCGTTCACCTTGGTCAGGGTCTCGAAGATGTTGTATTGCGTGATTTCCGCAATGGCCGATGCGGCGCCGGTCGTCGGGTCCAGGCCCGGCGGTTCGAGCGGCATGCCGATCGTCAACGTGTTCTTGCCGGCCTGCGCGCGGGCCTCGGGCAAAAAGACACCCGGGATTGCCGCCGCCATGGCGGAAGTCATGAGTGTGCGTCGCTTCAACATTCGATAGTTCCCTGGAGGTGAGATGAAAAAGAACGCCCGCTTCAGCGGGACGGCGTGTGCAGAACCGCGGAAAGCAGGGTGCGCGTGTACTCGTGCTGCGCGTGCTGGAACAGGTCGGCCGGGCGGCCGCGCTCCACGATGCGGCCCTTGAAGACCACGCAGACTTCGTCGCACAGGTGGTTGACCACCGCGAGGTCGTGGCTGATCAGCAGGTAGCTCACGCCGAACTGCTGCTGCAGGTCCTGCATGAGGTTGAGCACCTGGGCCTGCACCGACACGTCGAGCGCGCTGACGGGTTCGTCGGCGACGATGAGCTTGGGGCGCGTGATGAGCGCGCGTGCAATCGCAATGCGTTGGCGCTGCCCGCCCGAGAACTCGTGCGGGTATTTGTCCATGTCGGTGGTGCGCAGGCCGACGGCGGCGAGCGCTTCCGAGGCGCGTTCGCGCTGTTCGGCGCGGCTGGTTTCGGCAAGTGCTTCCAGCGGCTCGGCCACGATGCGCGCCACGGTCTGGCGCGGGTCGAGCGAACCGTACGGGTCCTGGAACACCATCTGGAAGTCGCGTCGCGCGGCGCGCAGTTCGGACTTCGACAGCGCATGCAGGTCGCGGCCTTCGAGCGAGACGGTGCCCGACGTGGGGGTGTCCAGCGCCATCACCAGGCGCGCGATGGTCGACTTGCCCGAGCCCGATTCGCCCACGATGCCGACGCTCTTGCCGGCCTGTACCTCGAAGCTCACGCCGTTGAGCGCCTTCACGGTGGGCGGCGGGCCGAAGAGCTTTTCGCGCGGCAGCGCGTAGTGGCGGTAGAGGTTGTTCACGGCCAGCAGGGGCTGGCTGGCGGTGGTGGGCTGGCTCATCGGGCGAATCTGGCTCATGCGGAGAGGACGGGAGTGGCCGTCCTGGTGTTCAAGGCGGCGATTTCGCCCAGCCGCAGGCAGCGCACCGTGTGGTCGCCGGGCAGCAGCGTGGCCTGCGGGCGCGTGCTGTGGCACAGGTCGATGGTGTGGGCGCAACGGCCCGCGAAGGCACAGCCGCGCGGCATGTCGACCAGCTCGGGCACGCTGCCGCGAATGGTCGGCAGGCGGCCGGCGCGCACGGCGCCCAGGGCAGGCCGGGCGGCGAACAGGCCGCGCGTGTAGGGGTGGGCACGGCCGGCAAAGACCGTGTCGGTCGGGCCGCTCTCGACGGCGCTGCCGCCGTACATCACGAGCATGCGCTTCACGCTGTTGGCGATCACGCCGAGGTCGTGCGAGATCAGGATCAGCGCCATGCCCATTTCCTTGACCAGGCCCTGGATCAGGTCGAGCACCTGCTTCTGGATCGTCACGTCCAGCGCGGTGGTGGGCTCGTCGGCAATCAGCAGGTCGGGCCCGCAGGCCAGCGCCATGGCAATGCCGATGCGCTGGCGCTGGCCGCCGGAGAACTGGTGCGGATACGCATCCAGGCGCGAGGCCGCATCGGGAATGCCCACGCGGTCGAGCAGGCTCAACGCCTCCTTGCGCGCCTGCGCCTTGGTCAGGCCGCGGTGCAGCTGCAGCGGCTCGCCGACCTGGCGCGCGATGGTGTGCACCGGGTTCAGTGCCGTCATCGGCTCCTGGAAGATCATGCCGATGCGGTTGCCGCGGATCTGGCACATCTGCTTCTCGGGCAGGCCGACGAGCTCTTGCCCGTCGAGCTTGATGCTGCCCGTGACCTGGGCGCTGGAGGGCAGCAGCCCCATGAGCGACATCACGGTGATCGACTTGCCGCAGCCCGACTCGCCGACGATGCCCAGCGTTTCGCCGCGCTCCAGCGAGAACGAGATGCCGCGCACGGCCTGCGCCGCCCCGCGCTGGGTCTGCAGGCCGATCTGGAGGTTGTTGACTTCGAGGAGGGGCATCGTCGTGTTCTCAGCGTGCGCGGGCAAGGCGCGGGTCGAGCAGGTCGCGCAGGCCGTCGCCCAGCAGGTTCAGGCCGAGCACGGCCAGCGCGATCGCCATGCCCGGGAAGACGGCCAGCAGCGGCTGCTGGAACATGAGGGTCTGCGCTTCGCTGAGCATGCGGCCCCACGAAGGTTGCGGCGGCTGCGTGCCCAGGCCGAGGTAGGAGAGCGCGGCTTCCGCCAGGATGGCAATGGCGAAGCGGATGGTGATCTGCACGATCAGCACGGCCGAGATGTTCGGCAGCACGTGCTGCATGGTGATGGCGAAGCTGCCCTTGCCGCAGGCGCGCGCGGCGGCCACGTACTCGCGCGACCAGATCGCATTGGCCGATGCCCGCGTGATGCGCGCGAAGGTCGGAATGTTGTAGATGCCGATGGCCACGATGGCATTCACGATGCCCGCGCCGAACACGGCCGTCATCATGATGGCCGAGAGGATCGCGGGGAACGCGAGCGTGAAGTCCGACAGCCGCATCACTGCTTCCTCGACCCAGCCGCGCCTGGCGGCGGCCAGCAGGCCCAGCGCGGTGCCGACGAGGAGGCCGATGCCCACCGCGATCACGCCCACCAGGATGGACGCGCGCGCACCCACCAGCAGCAGCGACGCCACGTCGCGGCCGAACGCGTCGGTGCCCAGCCAGTGCGACATGGAGGGCGCCTGCATCTTGTTCGCCATGTCCATCGCGTAGGGCGACCAGGGCGTCCACACGAAGGAAACCAGCGCCGCCAGCAGCAGCAGGGCGGCGAGCACGCCGCCGATGACGAAGCTGCGGTGCTTCACCGCGCGTTGCCAGAAACCGGGAAGCTTGAGCGCCGCAGCGCTTGGAGCCGTGATCGCGTTCATATGTCGCTGGCCTTGATGCGCGGGTCGATCACGGCATACAGCACGTCGACCACGAAGTTCACGATGACCACCATGGCCGCGAGCAGCATCACGCAGTTGCGCACCACGATCAGGTCGCGGTTGCTGATGGCCTG
>NZ_FOLP01000028.1 GCF_900112425.1 Variovorax sp. OK212
ATCCACATGGGCATCACCGCCGAGAACGTGGCCGCGCGCTACGGCATCACGCGCGAGCAGATGGACGAACTGGCCGTGACCAGCCAGCAGCGCGCAGCGGCCGCCATTGCCGCGGGCCGCTTCAAGGAGCAGATCGTTGCGGTCGAGGTGAAGACGCGCAAGGGCGTCGTGCTGTTCGACACCGACGAGCACGTGCGCGCCGACACCACCGCCGAGACGCTCGGCAAGATGAAGCCCGCGTTCAAGAAGGACGGCCTCGTGACCGCCGGCAACGCCTCGGGCATCAACGACGGTGCTGCCGCCGTGGTGCTGGCCAGTGGCGAGAGCGTGAAGGCCCGCGGCCTGAAGCCGCTGGCGCGCCTGGTGGGCTACGCGCATGCCGGTGTCGAGCCCGCGTACATGGGCATCGGCCCCGTGCCCGCCACGCGCAAGGTGCTGGAGCGCACCGGCCTGAAGGTTGCCGACTTCGACGTGATCGAGTCGAACGAAGCCTTCGCGGCGCAGGCCTGCGCGGTCATCAAGGAGCTGGGCTTCGACCCGGCCAAGGTGAACCCCAACGGCTCGGGCATTTCGCTGGGCCATCCGGTGGGTGCGACGGGCGCGATCATCACCACCAAGGCGATTGCCGAACTGCACCGCACCGGCGGCCGCTACGCGCTGGTGACGATGTGCATCGGCGGCGGCCAGGGCATTGCCGCCGTCTTCGAGCGCTGGTTCTGAGCCTAGAAAGCGTGTCGGATGCCGAAGTCGTAGCCCACGGCACTCTTCGGCTCGAACCCGCCGGTGGTGATGTAGCTCGGCTGCGGAAAGATCGAAGGCAGGCTCAGCACCAGCGGCGTCACGCCCATCACGGTCGGGTTGCTGTGCGCGTCGCGCATGCGCATGCGCGCCACCGACGCGTAGAGCGCCGTGCGCTTCGACAGGTTGTGCACGTAGCTCAGCGCAATCTTGCTGGTGCTCGCATCGGAGTTGGGCGCATTGGAGCCGCTGTCGAACTTCACGTTGGCGTACGACACGCGAATGAGGCCGACGCCGACCGGCACGGTGACGCCGACCAGGGCCGCGTTGTACCTGTCGCTCACGCGCAGGTTCAGCGCGCCCGGCAGGCGCTGCATGTCGTCCTTCACGCGCGAGAGTTCGCCGAAGAGCTTGGCCGGTCCGAAGTTGTAGGACGCGCCGAGGTTGATCGTCTTGATCACTTCCTTGTACGTCGCCGTGTCGGCCACGGTGCTTTCGCCGTAGGCCAGCGCCACGTCGAACGCGCCGTTGGCCCACCCGCCGCGCGTGCCCAGGTAGCGCCCGCGCTGCCCGGTGGTCGCCGCGGCCGTGGGGCCGAGGCCCTTGGTGTTCTCGGGCAAGGCGTACTGCAGCTGGCCGTAGAAACCGCCGAGGTCCGGCGGCAGGAAGTAGCCGATCGAGTTGCTGGTGCGCAGGTAGCTGTCGGTGCCCGCGGAAAGCCCGCCGTTCAACAGCCCGCCCGTGGCCAGCGCGCGCGAGGCGGCGATGTTGCTGTTCACGACGGCGATGAGGTTGGTGCCCACGCCGTTGACCGTCATCGGGTCGAACACCGCGTCGTTCCAGAACGAGGCCGTGTAGTCGCGGCCCAGGCGCACTTCGCCGAAGGGGCCGCTCAGGCTCAGCGTGGAGCGGCGCCCGAAATTGGTCACGCCGCCGCCCGTGTCGTTGCTCAGCGGTGCCTCAAGCCAGAAGCTCGCGGCCAGGCCGCCGCCCAGGTCCTCGGTGCCGCGAAAGCCCAGGCGGCTCGAGCTCAGGCCGGAAGGCGAAAGCACGGTCTGGCTCTGCGTCACGGTGCGCGCCCCAAGGCTGTTCGCGGCGCCGTAGGTCGCGCTCTTGGTCGCGTAGTGGCTGACGCCCGCGTCCATGACGCCGAACACCGTGATGGACGACTGCGCGCCCGCACTGGCGGCGCAAGCCGAACCCGCAAGAAGAATGAATTTTTTTAGCATGCCCGGTGTCTCCGATGGCTAGTTGTGAAAACCCTTGAGCGGCTCAGCTGAGCTCGCGAATCAGTTCTTCGGCGCGCGGCCATTCACCGAAACCCGAGTTCGGGTTCAGGTGGCCGACGGCGCCGAGCTCGACCAGGCGGCTGCCCCAGCACCGCGCCAGCTCGCGCGCGCGATCGAGGCGGGTGAGCGGGTCGTTGCTGCTGGCCGCGACGATGCTGGGGAACGGCAGCACGGCACGTGGAAGCGGCAGCCAGCCGTTGCTGTCGAGCACGTCGACGGTGGGGTAGCCCGCGGGCATCGGTGTCTCGAGGTCCGCGGGCGCGGCGAGCAGCGCACCGCGGATGTCGAGCGTGTTGCGTGTGCCGAACGTGTATCGCGTGTATCGGCTCATGGCCCAGTGCGCGACCATCATCGCGCCCGCGCTGTGCGCGACGATGACGACGGGCCCCCCGATGTCCTGCAGCGCACGGTCGATGGCGTCGACGCGCGCGGCGCAGCTCAGCTTGTCGTGTTCGAGCGGCGGCACGCTGTGTACCTTGGGCAGCTTCGCCGCGAGCAGCGTCTGCCAGTGATCGGCCACGTGGTCGCGCAGGCCGGGAACGATGAGAACGGTGGGGGTCGTGCTGTTCATGGTGCCGCGGATTCTGTTCGGGACCGTGTTCTCCCGATTGACTTTGCGTGCCACGCACTTACCCTTCGATGCCACCCCGCAGCCCAGGCTTTCGATGTCCTCCTTGGTACGTGCCGCCAGTCTCACCAACTACAGCGAAGTTGCCCGCGCGAGCGGGCTCGACCCGGTGCGCATGCTGCTCGATGCGGGCCTGAGCCCGAGCGTCCTGCGCGAGCCCGACCTCATGATTCCGGTGGAGAGCGTCGCGCTGCTGCTGCAGACATCGGCCACGCAGTCGGGCAACGAGAGCTTCGGGC
This sequence comes from Variovorax sp. OK212, assembly GCF_900112425.1. GTDB lineage: Bacteria > Pseudomonadota > Gammaproteobacteria > Burkholderiales > Burkholderiaceae_C > Variovorax. The sequence continues at coordinate 2,895 of NZ_FOLP01000028.1, forward strand.
TGTGCATGGCCGAGCAGCGGTTGCTGTCCAACCTCGGCACGGTCGGCATGCTGATTCGCGACCAGCCGACCCTGCGCGATTCGCTCAACGTGCTGATGCGCTACCAGACGCTGCTCAACGGCTCGTTGTCGCTGATGATCGAAGAGTTCGACGACGTGGTGGTGATCCGCGAAGAGCTCAGGCCGGGCAGCGCGCAGCTGTCGACGCGGCAACGCATCGAGCTGGCGCTGGGCGTGATGCTGCGGCTCATGCGCCAGTTTCTCGGCGCCGAGTGGCAACCCAAGCGCGTGTGCCTGGCACATGCCGCGCCGCGCGACCTGGGCGCGCACCGCCGTCTCATGGGCCGCACCATCGAGTTCGAGCACGACTTCAATTGCATCGTCTGCGCCCCGCGCGACCTCGACGCGCGCAACCCGTGGGCCGACCCCGCCATGGCGCGCTATGCGCAGCAGATGCTCGACGCATCGGCCCGCACACCGGGCGCCGCGGTGCTCGACGACGTGCGCCGGGCCGTGCTGCTGTTGCTGCCGAGCGGGCGTTGCACCATCAAGCAGGTGGCGCAGTACCTTGGCGTGGTGTGCCGCACCGTGCAGCGCCGGCTGGCCGAGCACGGGCAGACCTTCTCGTCGATGGTCAACGACATCCGCAAGGAACTGGCGAGGCGCCATGTGCTGGAGGGCGACCGCCCGCTGGCCGAGGTGGCGAGCCTGCTGGGCTTCTCCGCGCCCAGCGGCCTGTCGCGCTGGTTCCACCATGAGTTCGGCTGCAGCGCCAAGCACAGCCGCGCCGAGCGCCGAAGGGCCGATGCCACAGCCGAGCACCGCGAGGCCGATATGCGACCCGAGCACGGCAAGGCCGGTGTCGCATCCGCGCGGAAATGACGCGTTGATTCCGCAAGACCTGGTCCTCAAGGTGACGCCGCCGCGCGTGCAGCGCCACGTCGTCGCGCGCGGCCGGCTGTCGTCGGCCGCCGATGCGCTGCGCGATGCCGCCGCGCTGATGGTGCGCGCGCCCGCCGGCACGGGAAAGACCTCGCTGCTGGCGCAGTGGCGCCTGGAGCAGCTGGGGCTGGGCGTGCCGGTCGCATGGGTGAGCGCGCAGGCCGTCGACGACCCGGACCGGCTCGCGCAGAGCCTGGCCCTGTCGCTGCGCATTGCGATGGCGCGGCCCGCCTTCGGGCGCAGCGTGCTGGAGGACGACAGGCCCGGCAACCTCGCGGGCATGACGGCGCTGCTGGCCGAGCTGGCGCAGTCCGCCGCGAACGTGGTGCTGGTCGTCGACGAGGTCGACCGGCTGCCCGCCGCCTCGCGCGCCGCACTGGCCTACCTGCTGCGCAACGCACCGCTCAACGTGCGCGTCTTCATGGCGGCGCGGCCCGACGGGCAGCTCGACATCGACGACCTCATTGCTTATGGCCAGTGCGTGGAGATCGGCGCGGCGCAGCTCGGGTTCAGCCTCGAGGAGACCTTGCAGCTGGTGCAGGCGCGGTTCGGCGCGCGCGTCGGCCGCGACACCGCCGCACGGCTGCATGCGCTCACCGAAGGCTGGCCGCTGGGCCTGCAGCTGGCGATGAGCATCGTGGGGCGCGGCGCCGACACGGGCGCCGACATGAACACCGCCATTGCCGGGCTCGGTGCGGCGGGCGGCGCACTCCAGGGGGAACTCGTGGGCCTGCTGCTGGCCGACATGGAGGCGGCAGACCGCGACTTTCTCGTGCGCGTGTCGGTGCTGGAGCTGCTGCATCCCGCGCTGTGCCGCGCGATGGCCGGCGTCGACGACGCGCCCGCGCGGCTCACGCGGCTCGCCAGCGACACCCCGGTCTTTGCCGCGACGGAGGGCGGTGACTGGCTGCGCATGCACGCGCTGGTGCGCGACGCGTTGCGCCGGCGCTTTGCCGGCCTGGACGAGGCGCAACAGGTCCGCGTGCATGCCGACGCGGCGCAATGGCTGGCCGCGCACGACCTGCTCGACGAAGCCGCACGCCATGCGCTGAGCGCGGGCCAGCACCAGCAGGCCTATGCGCTGGCCGAACGCAGCCTCTACGAATCGCTCATGCGCCATGGCCGGCTGGGCGCGGTGCTCGAATGGCTCGCGCAGCTGCCGGCCGAAGAACTCGACCAGCGCCCGCGCCTGCTGCTGGCGGTCGCGTGGACGCTGGCCTCCAGCGAGCGGCACGAAGAGGCCGCGCGCTTCGTCGCGCGCATCCTCGCGCAACCCGGGGCGAGCGATGCGCTGCGCTGCGAATGCGCGCTGATCCTCGGCGGCGCGGCCGTGTTCGCGGACGATCCCGACCGCTTCGTTGCGTTGCATGCGCCGTGGACCGGCGCGGTGCCGTTGACCGACCCGTTGCTGCTGCAGTCGCATGCCAACCGCATGGCGTACTGCGCGCTGCTCGAGGGCGAGCCCGCGCTGGCGCGCTTGCGGGAGCAGCAGGCCGCGCGCGGCCATGCCGGCCATGCCGGCCATGCAGGCCATGCAGGCCATGCAGGCGGTGTCGACCATGGCACCGACTACATCCGGCGCTGGAGCGAACTGGTCGTCGGGCTGAGCTATGTGTGGGAGGGCCAGGCCCTGCTGGCCGAGCCCTGCCTGCGCAGCGCCGTGGCCAGTGCCGAAGCGCAGCTGGGCCGGCGCCACCGCTTCAGCTGCAACCTGGCCGCGTTGCTGGCGGCGACGGCATGGGCGCGCGACCTCCCGGCCGATGCTTCGGCCCTGCTGGCGGACCGGCTCGACGTGCTGGAACACAGCGGGCTGCCGGAGTCGCTCATGCAGGCCTACCTCACCGCGTCGCGCATGGCGGTGGCTGAGGGTGCCGAGCATCGCGCGCTGGAGCTGCTTGCCGCGCTGGACGCAGCGGGGGCCGCACGCCGGTTGCCGCGCCTGCGCATCGCGAGCTGCGTCGAGCAGGTGCGCGTGCATGCGAGGCGCCATCGCGCACAGACCTGCCGCGAGCTGTGCGACCGCATCGACGCGCACCTGGCCGACCCGGCCGTGCCGCAAGGCCCGCTGTGGCGCCACAGCGCTGGCATGCTGCGCGACGTGGCGCAGGCGTACGAGGCCATTGCCGCTCGCGAATGGCAAGGCGCGCTCGCGCCGCTGGAGCGTGCCGACGAAGCGGCGCGCGCACTGCGCCAGGGCGGCCTGCACATCGAACTGCTGGGGCTGCGCGCGCTGGCGCTGGAGCGCTGCGGGCAGCCGTCGGTCGCGCTGGTCCGCGAGGCGATCGACCTGGCGCGCGCGCTTGGGCTGCAGCGCGTGTTCGCCGATGCGCATCCCGAGCTGGCCGCATGGGTCGACACCCTTGCGGCCGGCGGCGACAAGCCTGCCGCCGCGGCACCGGCTGCCGTGCCCATGCACCCGGCGCCGCCCCCCGCCACCAGCGCCGTGCTCACGCCCAAGGAGCGCGAGGTGCTCGCGCTGCTGGCCCGCAACCTGTCGAACAAGGAGATCGGGCGCGCCATGCAGGCCGGCGAGACCACGATCAAGTGGCACGTGAAGAACCTGTTCGCCAAGCTGGACGCGGGCACGCGCGCGCAGGTGGTGCAGCGCGCGCGCATCCTGGGGCTGCTGGGCGGTCAACACTGAGCGAGGCCCCCTCCCGCAAGGAGGGGGCGGGGAAGGGGGGGGCGGCCTATTCTTTGTCCAGGAGACAAAGACATGATTTCGATGACGACCTCTTCGACAGCTTCTTCGGCAACTTCTTCGGTGGCGCATGGCATCGAGGTCCGCCCGACCACCTGCGCCATCGGCGCGGAACTGCGCAACGTGAGCCTCGCCGAGGCCTCGCGCGACGCCGGGCTGGCGGCGGAGATCCGCGCGCTGCTGGTGAAGCACCGGGTGCTGTTCTTCCGGCACCAGAACATCACGCGCGCCGAGCACGTCGCCTTCGCGCGCCACTTCGGCGAGCTCGAAGACCATCCGGTGATCGGCAGCGACCCCGCGCACCCGGGCCTGGTGCAGATCTACAAGTCGCCCGACAACCCGCCCGACCGCTACGAGAACGCGTGGCACACCGACGGCACCTGGCGCGAGGCGCCCGCCATGGGCTGCGTGCTGCGCTGCGTGGAGTGCCCGCCCGTGGGTGGCGACACCATGTGGGCCAACATGGCGCTGGCCTACGAGCGGCTGCCGCAGCACATCAAGGACCGCATCGCGACGCTGCGTGCGCGGCACAGCATCGAGGCCAGCTTCGGCGCCGCCATGCCGACGGAAAAGCGCCTCGCGCTGAAGGCGCAATACCCCGACGCCGAACACCCCGTGGTGCGCACGCATCCCGACACGGGCGAGAAGATCCTGTTCGTGAACGGCTTCACCACGCACTTCACCAACTTCCACACGCCGTCGAACGTACGCTGCGGGCAGGACAACAACCCCGGTGCGGCGATGCTGCTCGCGTACCTGGTCGGCCAGGCGCAGATTCCTGAATACCAGGTGCGCTGGCGCTGGCAGCCCGACGACGTGGTGATGTGGGACAACCGCGCCACGCAGCACTACGCGGTAATGGACTACCCGCCCTGCCACCGCAAGATGGAGCGCGCCGGCATCGTCGGCGAGGCGACGTACTGAGCGGCCCATCTTTTTTCCCTTCTTCACTTCTTCAACGAGGCCCACGCCATGAATTTTCTCGACGGACACCTGTACCCCGAAAACCAGCAGCCGCTGATCATCACCGCCGCGCCCTATGCGCCGTCGTGGGTGCCTTCCGACTTTCCGGAAGACATCCCGCTCACGATGGCGCAGCAGATCCAGAAGGCGGTCGACTGCTACAACGCCGGCGCCACCGTGCTGCACCTGCATGTGCGCGAACTCGACGGCAAGGGCAGCAAGCGGCTGTCGAAGTTCAACGAACTCATTGCCGGCGTGCGCAAGGCCGTGCCCGAGATGATCATCCAGGTCGGCGGCTCGATCAGCTTCGCGCCAGAGAGCGAAGGCGCGGCCGCCAAATGGCTCAGCGACGACACGCGCCACATGCTGGCCGAGCTGGAGCCGCAGCCCGACCAGGTCACCGTGACCATCAACACCTCGCAGATGAACGTGGTCGAGCACTGGGAAGACGCGGACATCCGCGGCACGTCGATGGAAGACCCGGAGGTCTACAAGGCCTACAAGGAAATGACCGTGCCGGCGCAGCCCGGCTGGGCCGAGGAACACATTCGCCGCCTCAACAAGGCCGGCATCCAGAGCGCGTTCCAGTGCTACAACATCAACAGCTTCGAATCGGTCGAGCGGCTGATGCGCCGGGGCATCTACAAGGGCCCGCTGGTAATGAACTGGGTGGCCATCGGCGGCGGCATGGACGCGCCGAACATCTACAGCTTCGCGAACTTCGTGCGCGCGGTGCCCGACGGCGCGGTGCTCACGGTGGAAAGCTCCATGCGCAACGTGCTGCCGGTGAACATGATGGGCATCGCGATGGGCCTGCACGTGCGCTGCGGCATCGAGGACAACCTGTGGAACCAGTCGCGCAGCGCGAAGATGGGCACGGTCGCACAGGTCGAGCAGCTGGTGCGCATCTCGCGCGAGTTCGGCCGCCCCATCGCCACGGCGCAGCAGGCGCGCGAGATCTCCAAGATCGGCGTGTTCTACGAGACCACCGAGGAATCGCTGCTGGCCAACGGCTTCGCGGCCAACCGCAACGGCGGCCAGCAAGGCTACCTGCGCAAGGCGGCCTGAGCCTGGCATGAACGCCCGCGACAGCTACCTCATCGGACCGCGCCAGGCCTGGTTCGCCTTTGCCATGACCTGCGGGCTGATGCTGTTCGACTACATCGACCGGCAGGTCATCGTGTCGCTCTTTCCGCACCTGAAGCAGGAGTGGGGGCTGTCCGACAAGCAGCTCGGCGCGCTGGCCTCGGTGGTGTCGGTGACGGTGGCGCTCGCGGGCATTCCGGTCGCGCTGGCCGCCGACCGGTTCAGCCGCGTGAAGAGCATCGTGTGCATGGCGCTGATCTGGAGCATGGCGTCCATCTCGTGCATGTTCAGCCGCAACTACACGCAGCTGCTGGGGGCGCGCGCCGTGGTCGGTCTGGGCGAGGCCGGCTACGGGTCGGTGGGCACGGCGCTGATCGCCAGCCACTTTCCGATGCGCATGCGCGGCACGGTGCTCGCGGTGTTCTTCTCGTGCGCGTCGGTGGGGTCGGTGCTGGGCGTGGTGCTCGGTGGCGTCATCGCGGCCCGTTGGGGTTGGCGGGCGGCGTTCGGCGTGGTGGGCGTGCCGGGACTGTTGCTGGCGCTGCTGTACCTCAAGGTGCGCGACTACGACACGGTGCCGCTGGCGGCCGGCGGCGCCGCAGCAGGCCATGGCAGCCTGCGCGGCGCGATGAAGCTGCTGGCCCATGTGCCGACCCTGTTCTGGGTCTGCGTTGCAGCGCCGGCGCAGGTCGTGCTCGTCTCCGCCGTGTGGGCCTGGTTGCCGAGCTACCTGAACCGTGTCGACGGCCTCGCGCCGGAGCAGGCGGCCCTGCGCGCGGCGCTGGTCGTGCTGTGCGGTGCGGCGGGCGCCGTGGTGTGGGGCGCAGTGGCCGATCGCGCCGGGCTTTGGCGTGCGAGCGCCAAGCTGCAGGTGACGGCGCTGCTGTGCCTCGTTTCCGCCGCGGTGCTGGGCTTTGCGTTCGGTGCATCGCGCTTCGGCATCGTGCTCGCGCCGCAGGTGCAGTTCGCGGTCATCGCGCTCGGCGGCTTCTTCATGACCTGCCAGGCGGGCGTGGTGGCGGCGGTGGTGATGGACGTGGTGCACCCCGGTGTGCGCTCGACGGGTGCGTCGGTGCTGTCGCTCGCGCAGAACCTGCTGGGCCTGGCCGCGGGGCCGTTCATCGCGGGCTGGATTTCCGACGCCTGGTCGCTGCAGGCCGCGTTGGCGGTGATGCCGGTCTTCGGCGTGCTGGCTGCCGGCCTTTTCATGGTGGCTGCGCGTGGCTACGAGCGCGATGTGTCGCGGGCGGCCTTGCAGGGTTAGGCCTGCACCGGGCCGGGCCGGGCCGGTACGCGGTGCTCGACGGCGTCTGGATATCCGTGATCGATCAGCGTCGATTTCTCTCCAACGCCGCACGCCCGAGTTCGGTGATGCGTATCACCAGTGCTTGATTGCTGCACTCTTGGGCATCTCCACAAGCAGGAGCGCCGCTGAGCGTCGCTTCGACGAATCCTGCAGCCATGAGCACGGCGATGCTGTTGATCGCGTTCGGGTCTTCCACGCGCAAGGGAAACGCAGAGTGCTCGAGCGATCGAAGACAGTCCAGCGGCATGTGCTTCTGCGGAGTAGCGGTGGAACCTCGCATCGCCACGTGTCGCGCGATGGCCTCGTGGCCCTGGTCGGTGATGCACAGGACGACAGCCTCGGCTGCCGGCCAATGTCGGCCTTGGGCATTCGCTGGAGCCGGGTTCGTCGCCTCCACCAGACCGGCCGCCTTGAGCATGGACACGAGCCGGGTTTCCTGCGGTGTCGAAACAGCGAGCGGCAGCGACTTGCCCTGGAGCCAAATCAGATACGGGATCGGTTCCATCTCGTCACTTCCCCTTGTCGGCGCTGCTGGCGCCACCCCGCGTCAACCGCATCCTGCGATTGCTCCTCGTCTGAATGTCGTCGCGGGTTTGCGCACAGCCTCCGTCTTGTCTCAGGCCTCCAGCGGCTGCGCGCCGGCGGAAATCCAGGCTTGCAAAGTTTGAAGGGACTGGCTTCTTGTGCGGTTCACGGCCTTTCCATGCTTGCGCGATAGAAAGTCATGCCCCACCTCGGTGATCCGGTGAACCCGTGCGCTGCGCTCGCCGGCCATCGGCGCCTGGCGCGGCAAGGTCTCGATGGTCGCATCGACAAGTCCTGCCCTGGCAAGCGCCTCGACACTGTCGACCACGCTGTGTTCCGTGACGGAGATCGGCAGGCTGCAGTACTCGATCAGGCGGAGGTACTCGAGCGCGAGCGTGTTCCCCCCGGGGAGGGGCAATCCGCCATGCGTTGCATGGCCCGTGGCGGCCGTGATTTCAGCCTTGCCCGCATCCGTGATCGATTGGACGAGCGCTGCTTCGATTCTTTGAAAAGCCTTGTCCGGCGCGCCGGAGAGCGCCAGCGTGGCCTCGATGAGACCGGTCGCCTTGAGCAACGAGATCTGCTTCAGATCCGCTGGAGAAGTGACGGTGACAGGCAGCTGACCATGGTGGAGCTTGATCAGGTAGTCCAGTGGCATTCGCTCTGCTCCTCGAAGTCGCGCGAGCCGGTTGGCTTCCTCATTCGCTCCTCGCTTTTCGGCGTCAGAAAATGTAATACTTTAGTAGTTCACAAACCATTCAGATTCATCTATTTTTGCCAGGAGTTGATGGGGTCCTGGTCATGCGGTGGATTCCGTTCGGAACAGGTTCAGCTTGGCCATGCACATTGCACCGCCGTGACCACCACGAGCGGCGGCGCGAGCGCAAAAGCGTCGTCCGCTTGGAACATGCCAGGTCGTGAAGTTGAGGTGAACGACTTAAGCGCACGGAGAAGGTATGCAGCGCTTGTTCAGATGCAATGCATCGGTGGAAAGAAGCTGGTCAAGATCCCTCGCTAAGATGCCCGACGAAACAGCATTCAGGGTGGAAATCCGATGAGCCGGCATCAGGCAAGCAAGGAAAGAAGGGCAGGCAAGGCACACAGCGCACACAAGGGGAACGCCGCAACCGCCGCTTCGCCAGCGAGTGCAAGCCCGACCGGCGGCTCGGCCATCGAGGTGTTCCTGGCCTTCCTGAAACTCGGCCTGACCTCGTTCGGCGGCCCCGTTGCGCACCTTGGCTACTTCCGCACCGAGTTCGTCGACCGCCGCGCGTGGCTGGACGACAAGAGCTATGCGGACCTGGTTGCGCTGTGCCAGTTCCTGCCGGGTCCGGCGAGCAGCCAGGTGGGCATTGCGCTCGGGCTCGGGCGGGCGGGGTGGCTGGGCGCGCTGTGCGCATGGGCCGGGTTCACGCTTCCCTCCGCCATCGCCCTCATCCTGTTTGCACTGGGCGTCGCCCGGTGGTCCGCGCTGGCGCAGTCGGGTGCGGTCCATGGTCTGAAGATCGTCGCGGTCGCCGTCGTCGCGCAGGCGGTCTGGGGAATGGCCAGGACGCTCTGCCCGGACCGCACGCGGGCGGGTGTCGCCGTCGTTGCCGCGTTGCTGGTGCTTGCCGTTCCTTCGGTGACGGGGCAGGTCGCTGCCATCGTCGCGGGCGGCGTTGCCGGGCGATGGGCGGTGCAGATCGGCCATCTGCCGGTCGCCGTGCACCGAGACTACGGCGTGAGCAGGCGGACAGGCGCGGCGATGCTGCTGCTGTTCGCGCTCCTGCTCGTGCTGCTGCCGCCGCTGGCCGCTGCGGTCGGCATGCCGGCGCTGTCGGTCGTCTCGTCCTTCTACCAATCGGGTGCGCTCGTGTTCGGCGGGGGGCACGTGGTGCTGCCGCTGCTGCAGGCCAGCGTGGTGCCCAACGGGTTGCTCGGCAACGACGCGTTCCTCGCCGGCTACGGCGCAGCGCAGGCCGTGCCCGGCCCGTTGTTCACCTTCGCGGCCTACCTTGGCGCGGCGATGACGGGCACCTTGGGCGGATGGATTGGTGGCTTGACGCTTCTTGTCGCCATCTTCGTTCCCGCCTTCCTGATGGTGGTCGGCGCGCTGCCGTTCTGGGAGGTCCTGCGCCGGCGCGACGGCGTGCAGCGTGCGATGGCCGGAATCAACGCGGCCGTGGTCGGTGTCCTGGCGGCCGCGCTGTACGACCCGGTGTGGACCAGCGCGATCCATTCGCGGGCCGATTTCGGTCTTGCGCTGGGCGCTTTCGGCTTGCTGGTGTACGGGCGGCAGTCGCCCGTGCTGGTCGTCGCGCTCGCGGCGCTCGCGGGCTGGCTGCTCGCGCTCTGAGACCGGGCAGGACTTTCGACGCATCGTGGCCAAGCCCGAATTCGCCGAGCACCTGCAGGACCTCGGCTCCGAGCCGTCGGCCATGAGCTGCCAGTTGCCGACGACGGACCGGGCCTTGCCCGTACCATGGGCGGATTTGCACATGAAACCGTTCGAGCGCAGCCGCCCGCGCAGCCTGAGCGCCGGCGTCGTCGATGCATTGGGCAGGCGGATCCGGATCGGCCCGCTGCGCGCGGGCGACAAGCTGCCGACCGAGGCGGCGATCATGCAGGAGTTCGGCGTGAGCCGAACGGTGGTGCGGGAGGCACTGTCGAAGCTGCAGGCCGCCGGCATGGTCCGGCCGCAGCGGGGTGTGGGCACCTTCGTCGTGGGCGCGTCGCGGGCCAGGCCGTTTCGCGTCGACAGCAGCCCCGACGACAGCCTCGAGCAGGCGATTGCGCTGATCGAGCTGCGCATCGGGCTGGAGACCGAGGCTGCGGCGCTGGCGGCGCAACGCCGCAGCGCCGACGAGCTGGCCTCTTTGAAGCGCGCGCTCGACGCCTTCAACGCCGCGATGGACCAGGACATGGACACGGCCTTTCCCGACTTCCAGTTCCACCTTGAAATTGCGCGCATCTCGCACAGCCCGCATTTCTCCGCGATCCTGGAGGCGCTGAGCCCCACCTGCGTGCCGACCGCGTTCCTCATCGCCGTGGGCGGCGAGAAGCAGAGCGCGGTGTGGATGAACCAGGCGCGCCACGAGCACTGGTGCATCTTCCAGGCCATCGAGCAGCAGGACGCACAAGCCGCGCGTGCGGCCATGCGGCTCCACCTGACCAACGGAAAGGAACGGCGGCGCGCCTGCGAGCCACCGCAGGGGCCGGCCTTCTCTTCCGCTGACTAAAGGGCCTTTAAAGGGCCTTGCCTGAAAGGCCCTTGCCGAGACTGTCGCGCAGCTGTCGGCGAAGCACCTTGCCGGTGGCGGTGCGCGGCAGCTGGTCGATCAGGTGGATCTCGTCGGGCTGCTTCAGGCGGCCCAGGCGTTCCTTGTTGTGCGCGCGCACGCGCGCCAGCAGGGCCACCAGCGCATCGGGGTCGTGCGCCGCGTCGCGTGCCGGCACGATGAAGGCTACGGGCCGTTCGCCGAAGCGCTCGTCCGCCGCACCCACCACGCTGCACTCCCACACGCCGGGCACCTCGAGCATGGCGGCCTCGATTTCCTGCGGGTAGATGTTGACGCCGCCCGAGATGATCATGTCGTCCTGCCGGTCGGTGAGAAACAGCCAGCCTTCGTCGTCGACGTGGCCCATGTCGCCGAAGGTCTGCCAGCCCTGCGCGTGCGTGCGGCTCAGCGTCTTCTCCGGCGCCTTGTGGTACGCGAAGGGCTTGAGGCCCGAGAAGTACACGACGCCGGTCTGCCCGGGCTGCAGTTCGCCGCCGTCGGCATCGACGATGTGCACCACGCCCTTGCGCGCGCGGCCCACGGAGCCGGGCTTGCGCAGCGCCTCGACCGAGTCGATCAGCGTCAGGCCGACGCCTTCGCTGCCCGAGTAGTACTCGAGCAGGATCGGGCCCCACCAATCGATCATTGCGCGCTTCAACGCGGGCGGGCAGGGCGCGGCGCCGTGCACGGCGATGCGGTGCGCGGGTGCGCGCAAGGCGGCGCGGCGCTCGGCCGGCAGTGCCAGCAGCCGCTGGAACATCGAAGGCACCCATTGGCTGTGCGTGATGCCTTCGTGCTCGATCAGCCGCAGCGCCTCCTCGGCGTCGAAGCGCTCCATCACGAAGACGGTGCCGCCGCCGGCAGTGACGGCCAGCGCCACGCGCAGCGGTGCCGCGTGGTACAGCGGCGCGGTCGACAGGTAGCGAACGTCGTCGCCGCCCACCTGGAACAGGTCGAGCAGGTCGGCAGCAAAAGGCGGCGTGCCGCGCCACTCGGGCGGCAGCAGCGGGCGGATCACGCCCTTGGGCGCACCGGTCGTGCCCGAGGTGTACATCATCAGCGCGCCCGGCGGCTCGTCGGCGTGCGGGGCGGGCGAGGCCGCGTCCAGCAGCGGCTCGAGCGCAGAGAAGCCGTCGACGGCGCCGCCCAAAGACAACCAGTGCACCGGCCGCGCGACGGCGCCGGGCAGCGCAGCAATCAGTTCCCTGAGCGATGCATCGACCAGCACCGCCTTCGCGTCGCAGTCTTCCACCAGGTACTGCAGCTCCGGCGGCGCGAGCGCTGTCGACATGGGCGTGAGGTACAGGCCCGAGCGCCATGCAGCCCAGGCGGCGGCCAGCCCCTCGGGCCGGTTGCTCAGCAGCGTGGCTACATGGTCGCCGCGCACCAGCCCGAGCCGGCGGAACACGCCGGCGCAGCGATTGGCCAGCGCCTCCAGTTCACCGTAGCTGAGCTGCACGTCGCCACAGACGATGGCGGGGCGGTCGGGGGCCTTGCGGGCATGCAGGCGCAGGTCCAGCACCGGCGCGGAAAGACTCGACACACTCACTCCTTCTTCAGCAGGCCGAGCCGCGCGAGCGTCGCGCGTTCGGAGGCGACCGTGCGGCGTGCAAAGGCCTCGTACTCGGCCGGGTTCATGGGAATCATCGGCAGCATGAAACGCGCGTAGACGGACTTCACGGTCGGGTCGTCCAGCGACGCGCGAAAGGCGTCGTGCAGCGTGCGGACCACCGACGCGTCGGTGCCGCGCGGCGCGCCGATGCCGAAGGGCGACTCGTTCACGATGTCCACGCCCGATTCGCGCAGCGTCGGCACGTCGGGAAACGCCGCGGCACGCTTGGCGCCCAGCGTGGCCAGCACGCGCAGCTTGCCCGACTGCACATGCGGCGCGAATTCGGTGGTGCCGCTCATCACCGAGATCTGCCCGCCGAGCAGCGCGGCCAGCGCCTCGTTCGAGCCCTTGTACGGCACGGCCGTGAACTGCACCCCGGTCTTCTGCGCCAGCTCTTCCACCGCGAGGTGCGGTGTGGAGCCGATGCCGGCGTGGCCGTAGCTCACTTCGCCCGGGTGCTGGCTCGCGTGGTCGATCAGCTCGGCCAGGCTGTGGAACGGGGCATCGGCCTTCACGGCCAGCCCGAACACGAAGCCGCCGAGGCCGGCCACGTAGGCAATGTCGCGCAGCGGGTCGAAGGCCATCTTCTGCATCAGCGGCATGCGGAAGGTGGCCAGCGGCAGCAACGCCACCGTGTGGCCGTCGGGCCTGGCGGAAGCGAGCGCCAGGCCGCCCAGCGAGCCGCCGGCACCGGCCTTGTTCTCCACCACCACCGCCACGCCGAGCCGGCGCCCGACCGCCTCGGCCATGGCGCGGCAGACCACGTCGGTGGAGCCGCCCACCACCGAGGGCGCGATCAGCGTGATCGGCCGCGACGGGAAGCCCTGCGCGCGCACGGTGTCGAAAGGCAGCGCCGATGCCAGCGCCACGGCGCCGAGAAAACTTCTCCTGCGGGTCATGCGACGGTGCCGCTCAGCCAGCGCTGCGTTGCGCCTTTTCCTGCTCCGCGCGTCCGCGCACGATGCGCTTGGCCTCGGCCCAGTCCTCGGGCGTCATGGCGTTCATCTCGGCGAAGGTGCTGGGGGCCGCCAGGTGGTGACCGCCGTCGATGGCGATGTTCTGCCCCGTGATGTAGTCGCAGCCGTCCGACTGCAGGAACATCAGCAGGTTGCACAGCTCGTTCATCTTGCCGAAGCGGCCCATGGGCACCTTCTCGGAAGAGGCCGCGCCCACGTTGGCCTTGGGGATCGGCGCGAGCTTCTCCCATGCGCTCTCGGTGGGGAAGGGGCCGGGCGCCACCGCGTTCACGCGGATGTTGTGCTGTCCCCATTCCACGGCCAGCGACATCGTCATGGCGTGCACGGCCGTCTTCGCCATCACGGAGGGCAGCACGTAGGGCGAACCCGTCCACACCCAGGTCACCAGCATGCTCACCACCGAGCCGGGCAGGCCCTGCGCGATCCAGCGGCGCCCGCAGGCCAGCGTGGCGTAGAGCGCACCGTCCATCACGGTGGAGCGCACGGCCTCGAAGCCGCGCGGGCTGATCTCGATCGACGGCGAGATGAAGTTGGCCGCGGCGTTGTTCACCAGGCCGGTGAGCGCTCCGCCTTCCCAGATCTTCTCGACCATGGCCTCCATCTGCTCGGCGCTGCGCACGTCGCAGATGTGGTGCTCCACCGTGCCGCCGTGCGCGGCCTGCGCGCGCAGCTCGGCCACGGCCTCCTGCAGCACGCCTTCGCGCCGCCCGCAGATGTGCACGGACGCGCCGTGCGCCACGAAGGCGCGTGCCAGCTCCTTGCCCAGGCCGGTGCCGCCGCCGGTGATGAGAATGCGCTTGCCCTTCAGGGCGTCGTCGCGGATCGGTCCGCTGGCCATCGTCGTCATGGGTCGTTCCTTCGAATGCCGGGGCGTGCGCGCCTCAGGCGGGGTTGATGCCGGCAACGCCGTTGTAGCGGTCGCCGCCCTTCTGGTAGCTGGAGAACATCTGGCGCCCGATGATGTGCTTCATCACCTCGATCGAGCCGCCCGCGATCTTCACGATGCGCGCGTCGGCGTAGGCCCGCGCGATCGGATATTCCCACATGTAGCCCCAGCCGCCGAACAGCTGCAGGCACTCGTCGACGATCTTGCAGTGCGTGTTCGACAGCCACATCTTGGCCATGGCCGCGTCGACCGCGTCGAGCTCGCCCTGCATGAAACTCTCGATGCACTTGTCTGTGAACTGGCGGCCCACCACGGCCTCGGTCTTGAGCTCGGCGAGCTTGAACTGCGTGTTCTGGAAGTCGCCGATGGTCTTGCCGAAGGCCTTGCGGTTGGCCACGTAGTCGACCGTCCACTCCACCACCGTCTCGGCCACCGTGGCCGAGCGGATGGCCTGGGCCAGGCGCTCCTGCGCGAGCTTGGTCATCATCAGTTCGAAGCCGCGGCCTTCCTCGCCGAGCATGGCCGAGGCCGGCACGCGCACCTCGTCGAAGAACAGCTCCGACGTGTCCTGGCCCTTCATGCCGAGCTTCTGCAGGTTCTTGCCGCGGCGAAAACCCGGCAGGCTGGTGTCGACCAGGAACAGCGTGACGCCCTTGGCGCCGGCCGTGGAGTCGGTCTTGGTGGCCAGCACGATCACGTCGCACAGCTGCCCGTTGGAGATGAACACCTTCTGCCCGGAGATCACGAAGTCGTCGCCATCGCGAACCGCCTTGGTGCGGATCGCCTTCAGGTCGGAGCCGGCGTGGGGCTCGGTCATGCCGAGCGAGCCGATCGCCTCGCCGCGCACCATCTTCGGCAGCCACTGCTTCTTCTGCGCCTCGGTGCCGAAAGACTTCACGTAGGTGGCCACCAGGTCGCAATGGATCATGAAGCCCGGGCCGGTGTAGCCCGAGCGCGCCATTTCCTCGAACACCACCACGTCGAACAGGTAGTCGGCGCCGGCGCCGCCGTATTCCTCGGGGATGGTGCAGCAGAGCATGCCCGCCGCGCCGGCCTTGCGCCAGAGCTCGCGCGGCACGATGCCTTCGCTTTCCCACGCCGCGTGGTGGGGCGCAATCTCGTTTTCGATGAACTTTCGCACCATGTCGCGGAAGGCATCGTGCTCCTCGCTGAAGAGTCCGCGTTTGATCACATTGTTTCCTTCACAAGGGAAGTCGCTACTGCGGTCAGTACGACTTGGGCAGGTCCAGCACCTTCTCGGCGATGAACGACAGGATGAGCTGCTCGGTGATGGGCGCGATGCGCGTGATGGTCACCTCGCGCAGCAAGCGCTCGACGTGGTATTCCTTGGCGTAGCCGAAGCCGCCGTGCGTGAGCACCGCCTGCAGCGCCGAGTCGTAGCCCGCGCGCGCGCCCAGGAACTTGGCCGTGTTGGCCTCCGCGCCGCAGGGCCGGTGGTTGTCGTAGAGCCAGGCGCCCTTCATGGTCATCGCCCAGGCCGCTTCCAGCGCCATCCAGCGCTCGGCCAGCGGATGCTGGATGCCCTGGTTCTGGCCGATGGGGCGGTCGAACACCACGCGGTCGCGCGCGTACCGCGTGGCGCGGCGCAATGCGTCCTGGCCGATGGCAATGGCCTCGGCCGCCACCAGCAGCCGCTCGGGGTTCAGGCTGTGCAGGATGTAGCTGAAGCCCTTGCCTTCCTCGCCGACACGGTCCGCGTCGGGAATGAACAGGCCGTCGATGAAGATGGCGTTGGAGTCCACCGCCTTGCGGCCCATCTTCGGGATGCGGCGCACCTCGATCTTGCTGCGGTCCAGGTCGGTGTAGAAGATGGTGATGCCGTCGGTCGGTCGCTTGCAGTCTTCCAGCTTGGTCGTGCGCGTGAGCAGCATGATCTTGTTGGCGACCTGCGCGGTCGAGGTCCACACCTTCTGGCCGTGCACCACGTAGCCGCCCGGCACCTTCTCGGCGAAGGTCTTGATGGCGGTGGTGTTCAGCCCCGCGTCGGGCTCGGTGAAGCCGAAGCAACATTGGTCCTTGCCCTCGACCAGGCGCGGCAGCCAGCGCTTGCGCTGGTCCTCGGTGCCGAAGACCACGATGGGGTGCGGCCCGAACAGGTTGATGTGCACCGTCGATGCGGCCGCCATCGCGCCGCCGTGGCTCGCCACCTCGTGCAACATGATCACCGCCTCGGTCACGCCCAGGCCGGCGCCGCCGTACTCCTGCGGCATGGTGATGCCGAGCCAGCCTGCATCGGCCATGGCGCGGTGAAAGGCCTTGGGGAACTCGCCGTCGTCGTCGCGGGCGAGCCAGTATTCGTCGTCGAACGACCTCACCACGGCGCCGACGCCGTCGCGAATGGCCGTGTGGTCCTCGGGGATCGAGAAGTCCATTGCAGATGTCTCCGTTGCTTGAAGGGGCGAGTGGGCGAAGGCGCGCTGCGCTTCAGCCTTCGAGGCCGAGCGTGCGGCGCGCCTGTTTCAGATGGGGCATGTCGAGCATCGCGCCGTCGAGGCCGACGGTGCCCGCATCGGGCTGGGCCGCGAAGGCCTCGACCACGCGGCGCGCGTGGGCCAGTTCGGCCTCGCTCGGCGAGAAGGCCTCGTTGATCACCGCGACCTGGTCGGGGTGGATGGCGATGCGGCCGGCAAAGCCGCGGCGGCGCGACACGGCGCACGAAGCCACGAGGCCGGCCGCGTCGCGGAAGTCGGCGTAGAGCGTGTCGATGGCCGGCACGCCCGCGGCGGCCGCGGCGCACAGGCACATCGAGTTGGCCAGCGTGTACAGCGGCGACAGGCTGCCGTCCGCGTCGCGGTTCGAGATGGCGCCGATGGCCGCCGACAGGTCTTCGGCGCCCCAGGTGATGCCGGCGAGCCGCGGCACGTCGCGCGTGTAGCTGGCCATGGTGAGCATGGCCTGTGCGGTTTCGGTGGCCACCGGCACGATGCGCACCGTGCCCGGCGCGATGCCGGCGCGGGCCTCGAGTGCATCGAGGCAGAAGGCGACGCGGCGGATGTCGTCGGCGCTGCGCGTCTTCGGCAGCATGATGCCGGCCAGCCCGGGCACCACCACGGCGGCGAGGTCCTGCATGGCCAGGCCGGAGTCGAGCGGGTTGATGCGCACGTACAGCTGCGTCTGCAGGCGCGCCGCGTGCTCGGCGATGAAGGCGGTGGCGCTGCCGCGCGCCGCGGCCTTGTGCGCGGGCGCCACGGCGTCTTCCAGGTCGAGGATCAGCGCGTCGGCGGGGCTGCCCAGCCCCTTGGCGAGCTTGCGTTCGCTGTCGGCCGGCACGAAGAGCATCGAGCGCAGGGCCATCACGCGGCCTCCGGCTTGCGCAGCATCAGGGCCTGGCGCCGCAGCGTGGCCACTTCTTCGTCGCGCTGGTTGAAGCCCTGGTGCAGGAAGGTCACGATGCCGGCGTTGGGCCGCGACTTGCTCGCGCGCACCTCGAGCACCGTGGTGCGCGAGCGCAGCGTGTCGCCGGCGAACACCGGCGCGGGAAAGCGCACGTCGGTCATGCCCAGGTTGGCCACCGTGGTGCCCAGCGTGGTGTCCTGCACCGACAGGCCGATGACCAGCCCGAGCGTGAAGATGCTGTTCATCAGCGGCTTTGCGAACTCGGTACCTTTGGCGTACTCTGCGTCGATGTGGATGGCCGCCGGGTTGCAGGTGGCGTTGCTGAACCACATGTTGTCCGACTCGAGCACAGTGCGCCGTATCTCATGATCGAAACGCTGTTCGACCACGAATTCCTCGAACCATTTTCCAGCCATCGACTCGTCTCCTGTGCTGTGTCGTTGAGCGTATGGATGTACATCATACGCATGTGTACTATAGCGGATTTGAACCAGCGGCATACCGTCCGCACCCCCGGAGAAACCCACATGTCCCAGCGCGTCAACAGACAGGTTCTTCTTGCTTCGCGGCCCCCCGGCATTCCGCAGGCGGAACACTTCGAGATCGTCACGAGCCCGGTGCCGGAGCTGCAGCCCGGCGAGGTGCTGGTGCGCAACATCTACCTCTCGGTGGAGCCCGCAATGAGGGGCTGGGTGGCCGCGGTGGCGAACTACTCGGAGCCGGTGGCCATCGGCGCGGTCATGCGCTCTTTTGCGGCGGGGCGCATCGAGGCATCGCGCGACCCGGCGTTGCCTGTCGGCACCAAGGTGACAGGCCTCTTCGGCTGGCAGGACTACGCGGTGGTGCAGGGCACGGCGATCGAACGGCGCGTGGAGGAAGACGACCTGCCGCTGTCTACCTCGCTCGGCGTGATGGGCATCAACGGCGTGACGGCGCACTTCGGCCTGCTGGAACTCGGCCAGCCTAAGGCTGGCGAGACCGTCGTGGTCTCTACGGCCGCGGGTGCCGTGGGCTCGTGCGTCGGGCAGATCGCCAGGATCCACGGTTGCCGCACCGTGGGCATTGCCGGAGGGCCCGACAAGCGCGCGCTGTGCGTCGAACGCTTCGGCTTCGATGCGGCCGTCGACTACAAGACCGACGACTTTGCCGAGCAGCTCGCGAAGGCTTGCGAAGGCGGTGTCGATGTGTACTACGACAACACCGCTGGCGCCATCAGCGACGCGGTGATGGCGCACCTCAACGTCGGTGCGCGCATTGTCGTGTGCGGCACGGCATCGGTCGCAAGCTGGAACCCCGCGCCGCAGGGCCCGCGCGTGGAACGCCACCTGCTGGTGAAGCGCGCGCGCATGCAGGGCTTCGTGATCTTCGACCATGCCGACCGCTATCCCGCGGCCCGCCGCGATCTGGCGCAATGGCTGCGCGAAGGCAAGCTGGTGTACCTCGAGGAGGTGCTCGACGGCATCGCGCACGCGCCCGACGCCGTCGCGGGGCTCTACCGCGGCGAGAACCTCGGCAAGCGCCTCATTCGCCTCACGGACGACTGAAGAGCATCAGAAAAGATTCAGGCGCGTTGCGGCATGCCCGGCAGCCGCAGCGCCTGGTCGCCGTCGGACTCGGCCAGCAGCGGGCCGCGGCGGAAGACGCCGCTCACGCGCAACACGGTCTCGCCATCGGCCTGCACCAACCCTTGCGAGAACACGAGGTTGCGCGTGACCTTCAGCACGTCGGCGCGGCCCTGCACCCAGCTGCCCAGCGGAGCGATGGCGAGGAAGTCGGTCTGCAGGCTGATCGTCGGCAGGAACTGGCGCGGAATGTCGGTCTGGTACTGCGCCGCCGTCGACACCAGGATGTCCGCGAAGGTGCACAGCATGCCGCCGTGGCAGCCTTGCCCCGGGTTGACATGCTTCGGCCCCACGCGAAACCCGAGCAGCAGGTGGTCGTCGGCCCAGCGGGCGAACAGCGGGCCGTTGTGCACCGCGAACGCACCGCCCAGTTCGACCGGTTCGAAGCCTTCCGGCGCGGCAGCAGTCTGTGGATTCATGAGCTGAGGCGGTTCAGGCGGTGCGCCGCATCGCGGCCCATGCCGCTTGCAAAGGGTCGCGGTGTTCGGGGGCGGCGATGGCGATCAGCGCCTCAGCGCGCGCGTCGAGCGAGAGCCCGCGCAGTTCGGCCACGCCGTGTTCGGTGACCACCGCGTCGGCCAGGTAGCGCGGCAGCGTGCACAGGCTCTGGTCGGTCAGCGACGGCACGATGCGCGACACGGTGCCCTTGCGCGCGGTGGCCGCCAGGCAGATCAGCAGCCGCCCGCCGCGCGAGGCGAGCGCGCCTTGCGCAAAGACGGGCAGGCCGCCGGCACCGGCCTGGATGACGCCGCCCGCGCGCTCCGCGTTGACCTGCCCGAAGAGGTCGACCTCGATCGCCGAGTTGATCGCCACGAAGCGGGGAATGGCCGCGATCACCGCCGTGTTGTGCGTGTGCAAGACGTCGCGGATCGCCAGCGAAGGCAGGTCGGCCGCGAAGTGGTGGAAGGCGGTGTCGCCCAGCACCACGCCGGTGGTGATGGGCGCACTGCGGTCGAGCGCACCGGCCTCCCACAGCACGCGAAGCGCGCTCGACACCAGCCCGCCATGAAAGCGCAACCGCCGGTGCGATGCCAGCGCCCGCCCGAGCGCCAGCGGCACCGAGCCGATGCCGAACTGCAGCGTGTCGCCGTCGCGCACCAGCGTGGCGGCATGCGCGCCGATGCGCAGTTCCGTTTCGCCAGCGGCCGGGTCGGTGAAGCTGGCCAGTGGCGCATCGGCCTCCACGGCCACGTCGATCTTCGACACGTGCACCCGAAAGCCGCCCTGCGTGCGCGGCATGCGCGGATTGATGTGCGCCACGCGCTTGCCCGCGCGCGACCACACCAGCGGAAGAAAGTCGCCCGTGAGGCCGGGGCTGCACCAGCCTTCGGCATCGGGCGGGGTGAGCTGCGCAATGGCCACGTCGGGCGGCGGGCTCTCCCGCAGGTGGCGGGCGAGGCCCACGTAGTCGAGGCTCAGCAACTCGGCGCGGCGCTCGGCCATGCCCGCGCGCACCGAGGGCGACATGAAGAAAGCCTGCTGGCGCGCCAGCGGGTGCACCGCAAGGTAGTCGGTGCGGTCGATGCCGGGGAACTGCACGCCGGTGAAAGTGACGTCGCGCGCGCGCTCCGGGTCGGCCTGCAGCTCCTGCTGCAGCAGCGCTGATTCGTTGCTCAGCGTGGGCACGAACACACGCAGGCCGGGCTGGAGCGCGTCGATGAGGCGGGCAGAGGTCATGCGGCGCCCCGGCGCTCGACGCGGGCGGTGCCCGTCATGAGTTCGCTGCCGTCGGTGGCCAGCGCGCTGAGCGTGTAGATGCCGCAGGCGCCTTCGGTGCCCGTCAGCGTGCCGGTGAACCGCACGGTGTCGCCGAGCTTCGCGACACCGGTGAAGCGGGTCTGCAGCGCGCGCACGCTGCCGGGGCCGAAGTGGCTGCTGCACAGCCGCGCGGCGTACGCCATCGTCAGCATGCCGTGCACCACCGGGCGGTCGAAGCCCGCGGCCTGCGCGGTGGCAAGGTCCAGGTGCAGCGGGTTGTGGTCGCCCGAGGCGGCCGCGAACAGCGCCAGGTCGACCGCGCTCACGGGGCCGCAGTTCAGCGTGATCTGCGCGGGATAGGGTGTGTGCGCGGTCATGCGGAGGCCGCGGGGTTCAGGGTATTGCGCACCAGGATCGTCTGGCGACTCGTGGCGACCGGTCCGGCGGCGGCACGGTAGTGCGTGTCGACCACGATGAAGGTGAAGGCGCCTTCCTTCTTGTCGTAGATATCGCTCACGGTGCGGCTGACCTCGATGCGGTCGCCCGCGTGCACCGGCGCCAGGCATTCGAAGGACTGCTCGGCATGCAGCACGCCGCGCAGCGGCACGTCGAGCAGCCTCATGAGTTGCGCGCTGCTGAAGTGCTCGCCCTCGATCGCCTTCAGGAACGTGGGCGGCACCGGGCAGGCCGGGTGGCCGGCCGCTTGCGCGGCCACCGGGTCCCAGTAGACCGGATCGGTCTCGCCGGTGGCCTGGCAGAACAGCTTGACGCGCCAGGCATCGACGTCCACCAGCGTTGGGGGCGTCGTGAAGCCGACGCGGCTGCGGTCGGTCATGCCGCGGCCCGCGCCAGCACGGGTTGCAGCGTGGCCCAGGCCGCGCGCGCGTCGGCGTCGAAGGTCGGCACCAGCGTGTCGCGCTCGGCCCAGGCCTGCGTGAGCGGCCCGCCGGTCCACGCCGGTGTCACGCCTGCAAGGCAGGCTGCGACGTCGAGGAAGGCCGGGTCGCCCGCGTTGGGGCGCGCCGCATACCGCACGGCCGCCTGAACTTGGGCGGCCGCCAGCGTGCCTCGCAGGCCCTGCAGCACACTGCCGTGGCCGCGGGTGCGCCAGGGCAGCGACCACAGCCGGGCCGCAAGGCTGGCGATGGCAGCAGCCGCCGCATCGTCGGCACCCACGATCTCCAGCACGCGGCCGTACGGCCCGGCCGGCGACAGCACCGCAACGGGCACGCCGTCGTCGCCGGCGGACGCAGGCTCGTCGAGCACGCGCAGCGCCACCTGCGTGTGCCGGCCCTGCGTGTCGACCAGCTCGAGCGTGTCGGGCGGCAGCGTGGAGTCGGGCGCCTGCGGCAGCTTCACCTTGGCGAGCGCATCGGTCCACGCGCGCCGCGACGCTCCGATGGCGCCGACGCCGATGCGCTCGATGCGCACGCCTTCGGGCGCGGCCAGTTCGCGCTCGGCCCGCAGCCGCTCGAGGAACAGCGTGCGCACCATGTTGCCCGCCACCGGGTTGAACATGAGCCGCAGGAACTGTGTCATCTCGACGTCGGTGGCTTCGGCGAGCGGCAGGCGCGCGCCCTTGAGCACGCTGTCGACGATCGCGCTGTAGGCCGGGTAGAGCGCGAAGTCCGCCTCCGCGACGCCGTGGCGCAGCGCGATGCCGCGCGCCGTGTCTTCGCTCCACGCCGGCACGTCGGCCTGTGCCAGGCGGGAGAATTTCGCCTGCGCGTCGCAGGTCTGGCCGTGCATGGCGCGTGCCGCGGCCTTGGCCTCGTCGAGCAGCTGCGCCACAGGAACCTGTCGCGCGAAGATGCCGAGCCGAACGGCGTCGGCGGGGTTGATCGAACGGCCGCTCAGCAGCAGGTCGATGCCCGCCTCGAAGCCGGCAAGGCGCGGCAGCCGCTGCGTGCCGCCCGCGCCGGGCAGCAGGCCCCAGCGCACCTCGGGCACGCCGAGCTGGGTGCGCGGGTCGTCCGTCACCAGCCGCACGCGGCAGGCCAGCGCAAGCTCGAGCCCGCCGCCGAGCGCGATGCCGTTGACGGCCGCCACCCAGGGCTTGGCGGAGGCCTCGAGGCGCACGAACTGCCGGCCCAGCCGGCCGCACAGCGCGAACATCTCGTCGTGCGTGCCACGGCGCGCGCGCTCGGTGAAGCCGCGCACCATCACCAGGTCGGCACCGGCCAGGAAGGTCGGCTTGGCCGAGGTGACGACCACGCTGCGCACCGCGTCGTCGCTTTCGGCGCGGTCCATCAGCGCGTCGAGCGCGTCCATCAGTTCGGTGGAAAAGACGTTCATCGAACGCCCCGGCATGTCGATGGTGGCGACGAGCACGCCGTCGGCATCGAGCGCGGTCTGGATCAGCGTGGGTTCCACGTGGCGGTCTCCGGTCGCGCGCTCAGAGGTACTTCTTGAAGTCGGCCTTGCGGCGCTCGTTGAAGGCCTTCACGCCTTCCTTGGATTCGTCCGACTGGTAGTAGTGCTTCACGGTCTGGATGCCCAGGAAGCCGATGCCGCGGATGTTCTCGGTGTCGGCGTTGAACGAGCGCTTGGCGATGGTCAGCGCGGTCGGGCTCATCTCGTTGATCTCCTTGCACCACTGCTCGACTTCGGCGTCGAGCTGGTCGTGCGGCACCACCTTGTTGACCAGGCCCATCTTCTCGGCCTCGGCGGCGCTGTACTTGCGGCACAGGAACCAGATCTCGCGCGCCTTCTTCTCGCCCACGATGCGCGCGAGGTAGGCCGTGCCCCAGCCCGGATCGACCGAGCCGACCTTCGGGCCGACCTGGCCGAAGGTGGCCTTTTCACTGGCAATGGTCAGGTCGCACAGGGTGGCGAACACGTTGCCGCCGCCAATGGCGAAGCCCTGCACCTTGGCGATCGACACCTTGCGCAGGTCGCGCAGGGCGGTCTGCATCTCTTCGATGGGCATGCCCACCGTGCCGCGCGGGCCGTACAGGCCGTCTTCGCTCAGGTGTACCTTCTGGTCGCCGCCGGTGCAGAAGGCCTTGTCGCCGGCGCCCGAGAGCACCATCACGTTGGCGCTCTTTTCTTCGTCGGCGCGGCGCAGGCCGTCGATGAGTTCTTCCAGCGTCTGGTTGCGAAAGGCGTTGTACACCTCGGGGCGGTTGATGGTGATGTTCACGACGCCGTCGCGCACTTCGTAGAGGATGTCCTTGTATGGCTTGCTCATGTCTCTTTGCTCCTGTGTTCGTGTGTGTTCAACCGTGCATGCTCAGGCCGCCCGAGACGCTGATCGTCTGGCCGGTGATGAAGGCGGCGTCGTCGCTGGCCAGGAAGGCCACGAGGCCGGGGTAGTCGTCGGGCACGCCGATGCGCCCCAGGGGCACGCCGCGCACCATCGCGTCGCGGATCTTCTGGCCCTGCTCGCCGGTGCCGACGAAGGCGTCCATGGCGGGCGTGTCGGTCGGGCCCGGGCACACCGTGTTCACCGTGACGTTGCTGCGCGCCACTTCGCGCGCCAGTGCCTTGGCGAAGGCGATGGTCGCGCCCTTGCAGCCCGAATACACCACCTCGCCGGTGGAGCCCACGCGGCCCGCGTCGGATGCGATGTTGACCACGCGCCCGCTCTTGCGCGCGGCCATGCCCTGCGCCACGGCGTGCGTCATGTGCAGCGGGCCGAACCAGTTGATGGCCGTCACCTTCTTCCAGAAGGCCTCCTCGGTCTTGAGGAAGGGCATGGGCGTGTCCCAGCCGGCGTTGTTCACCAGGATGTCGGTGCCCGCGCCGGTGCTGCTCTCGAAGCTCTTCACCGCGGCGGTCACTGCGGCGTAGTCCGTGATGTCGCAGGCCACGGCCACGGCCTTGCCGTCGGCCGCCTCGATGGCCTTGACGGTGTCGCCGGCGCCGGCCTCGTTGATGTCGAACACGCCGACCGTCACGCCCTCGGCCGCCAGCCGCAGCGCAATGGCGCGGCCGATGCCGCTGCCCGCGCCCGTCACGATGGCGGTCTTGCCTTTGAGTCCTCGCATGGGGATGTCTCCTGTGGAAAAAGGGAAAAGGGAAAAGGGAAAAAAGAGAGAGAAAAAGCGGTTCGCTCAGGCGCCGTGGCGCCCGATGATCGACACCGCGCAAACGTTCTGGTGCGGATGGCCGCCCAGGTTCTCGGTCAGGCCCAGGTCGACGTGCTTGAGCTGCCGCTCGCCCGCGCGGCCCTGCAGCTGCAGGTACACCTCGTAGACCATGCGCAGGCCCGAGGCGCCGATGGGGTGGCCGAAGCACTTGAGGCCACCGTCGGTGCCGATGGGCAGCGCGCCGTCGCGGTCGAACAGGCCGTCGAGCACGTCGTGGATCACGCGGCCGGGCGCGCTGAAGCCCAGGTCTTCCATCGTCACGGCCTCGGCAATCGAGAAGCAGTCGTGCACCTCGGCCATCTGCAGCTGGCGCCGCGGCTCGGTGATGCCGGCGGCGGCATAGGCGCGCGCGCCGGCCGTGCGGGCGGTGGCGATGTGCGCGCCGTCCCAGTTGCTGAAGCTGGCCTCCTCGCCGTTGCTGACGGAGACCTCCAGCGCCTTGATGGTGATCAGCTCCGCACCGGGCCGCAGCGCACGCGCGATCTCCGGCGTGGTGAGGATCGCGCAGGCCGAGCCGTCGCTCACGCCGCTGCAGTCGTACAGGCCCAGCGGCGCGGCGATGGTCATCGCCTTCAGCACGTCTTCCTCGGTGATCTTGTTGCGCAGGTGCGCCTTGGGGTTGAGCGCCGCGTTGGCGTGGCTCTTCACCGAAATGTGCGCCATCGCGCGCTTCAGGTCGGCCATCGGCACGCCGTGCTTGGCCGCATAGGCCGAGGCCAGCTGTGCGAAGGCACCCGGCGCGGTCGAGTTGGGCAGCCACAGGTCGTTGGCCACGCCGCGCGTGCGCACGGGCAGGCCGCCGTAGCCGGTGTCTTTTAGCTTCTCCACGCCCAGCGCCAGCACGATGTCATAGGCGCCCGAAGCCACCGCGTAGGCCGCGCCGCGCAGTGCTTCGGTGCCGGTGGCGCAGGCGTTTTCGACGCGGGTGGCGGCAATGCGCGGCAGCCGCAGCGCCTGGGCCAGCGGACCGGCCGTCTTGCCGACGTTGTTCTCCTCCAGGCACACGCCGAACCAGGCAGCCTCGATCTGCTTGAAGTCGATGCCGGCGTCGGCCACGGCTTCGTTGAAGGCTTCGAGCATCAGGTCTTCGGGCCCGCAGTCCCAGCGCTCGCCGAAGCGCGAGCAGCCCATGCCGAGGATGGCGACCTTGTCGCGGATACCGGTGGCCATCAGCGTGCTCCCGTCGTGGAGGCCGGTAAGGCCTGGGAAGCCGCTGGGCGCACGGGCGTGGCCTTCCAGAAGTAGCGCCGGAAGCCGCGCTGGTGGTCGAACTCCTTCACGCGGTAGACCATGCGCAGCGGCAGGCCCACTTCGAGCTCGCCGACGTCGGTGTCGGTGAACTCCATCAGCACGCGGCCGCCGCCCTCGAAGTCGATGTGGCCGAACTGGAAGGGCGGGTCGGGCGTGTAGCCCAGGAAATCGGTGGTGTGCGACATGACGCGGGCCGGTGTGTCGGCCAGGTAGGTGGGGGCCTGCGTGTCCTGCGCGCGGCACTCGGGGTTCACGCACAGGCGCGCCCGCGGAAACTGCACGGTGCCGCAGGCGCTGCAGCGCCCGGCCTCGAAGCGCGAGGCGCGGGCATGGTCGCGCCAGGCGGCGGTGAGCGCGGTCTTGTTGTCCATCTCGGCGCGCATGCCCCAGGCCAGGTCGATCTGGCGGGTGAACGACAGGTACTTCATGTAGCTGGTTTCGGCTCGACCTTCGTCGGGCACGGGGCCGGGGCAGGGCACGGCGGTGCGGCGCAGCAGCAGCGCGTCGCAGCCGCTGCCGAAGGCCGCGACCAGCACCAGCGCGCCGGGCGCCGCGGCGCGCAGGGCGATGTCGAGCATGGCCAGCGGCTGCGCGCAGCCCAGGTCGCCCACGCTGTCGTGCTCGGCCGACACCAGCGCCGCGGGCGCAATGCCCAGCTTCTTCGCCACCGCATCGTTGATGCGCGCGAGCGGCGCGGGCATGGCGAACTGCGTGACATCGCCGGCCGAAACGCCGCCGTCCTTCAGGCACTGGCGCAGCGTGGCCACGGCGATCTTCATGTAGCCCTCGTCGCGCACCCAGCGCTCTTCCCAGCCGTACTCATGGTCGTCGCCGGTCTGGCGGAAGTGGTCGACCAGGTCGGCGTGCGTGCTGGCGCTGGCCACCAGCGTCGCGATGGCCGCGCCGCGGCCGACCAGCGCACCGGCGGCGCCGTCGCCGAAGATCATTTCCTGCGTGCTGGCCGGGCGCGCGATGCGTCGCTCCGATGCCAGCAGCATCTGCGGCGCGGTAACCGCGGGGCGGCGCAGTGCCGCGGCAAGTTCGGTGAGCGCGGCGCGCTGGCTCGATGCCGTGTCGCGCAGCACGGCGTCGGGCGCGATGCCGACGGCCGACGCCACGATGCCCGCGTTCAGCCGCTCGGCGAAGGGCAGGGTGGTGGAGGCCAGTGTCAACTCCGCGACAGCGGTGCCGGGCGATGCCGTGCGCAGCTGACGCGCGGCCTCGATGGCCATGGTCACGCTGTCTTCATCCCAGTTGGCCATGGCGCGGCGGCCCCTGGCGAGCGACTTCAGGCCCGGGGCCATCCAGCGGTGCTGCGCCAGCACGTCGCCGCGCTCCAGGCGCAACCGCGGCACGTAGCGCGTGGTGGCGAGCAGGCCGAATTCGTTGCTTTCTTCGTTCATGGATATTCGCGTCGGCACGTCAGCCTGCTGTACATCATCATGTGGCACATGGTACGCTAGCGCACGATATTTCCGCAAGCCGGATTCGAGATGGCGGGCAGGGGTTTACCCTCGACGGCGGCGAAAAGAAGGAGACAGATGTGAGCAAGCTTCTCGAAGGCAAGGTAGCCCTTGTCACAGGCGGCGGACGCGGCCTTGGGCGCGGCATTGCGCTGGCCATGGCGCAGGCCGGCGCCAAGGTGGTGGTGAACGACCTGGGCGCATCGCTAGACGGGCAACTCGACCATGAGCAGCCCGCCAGCGAGGTGGTCGCCGCCATCAAGGCGATGGGCGGCGAGGCCATCAGCGACGGTGGCTCGGTGTCCGACTGGAACGCCGCGGCGAAGATGGTCGAGGCGGCGGTCGACACCTTCGGGCGCATCGACATCGTCGTCAACAACGCGGGCATCCTGCGCGACGTGATGTTCCACCGCATGAGCGAGCCCGAGTTCGACGCGGTGCTCGCGGTCCACCTGAAGGGCAGCTTCAACGTCAGCCGCGCGGCGGCGCCGCACTTCAAGGCACAGGGCAGCGGCTCCTACGTGCACATGACGTCGACGTCAGGGCTGATCGGCAACTTCGGCCAGGCCAACTACAGCGCAGCCAAGCTCGGCATCGTGGGCTTGTCGAAATCCATCGCGCTCGACATGCAGAAGTTCGGCGTGCGCTCCAATGCCGTCGCGCCCTTCGCCTGGACCCGCATGATCGACTCGATTCCCAGCGAGACGCCCGAGCAGAAGAAGCGCGTCGAAGGGCTGAAGAAGCTGGTGCCCGAGCGCGTGGCGCCGTTCGTGGTCGGCCTGTGCGCCGACGCGGCGAGCGACGTCAGCGGCCAGGTCTTCGGCGTGCGCAACAACGAGATCTACCTTTTCAGCCAGCCCCGGCCCATCCGCAGCGCGCACTGCGGCGAAGGCTGGACGCCCGAAGGCGTGCTCGACACCGCACTGCCCATGCTGCGCGCCGCCTTCTTCCCGCTGGACCGCTCGGGTGACGTGTTCACCTGGGACCCGGTCTGACCGGCACGAGCCGCATCTTTTTCAACGTCCCCCCATCCAGAGGAACCACGCATGTCCGCACAGAAGAAAGTGATCATCACCTGCGCCGTCACGGGCGCGATCCATACGCCCTCGATGTCGCCGCACCTGCCCATCACCGCGCAGGAAATCGCCGATGCCGCGGTGGGCGCGGTCGAGGCCGGCGCGGCCATCATCCACCTGCATGCGCGCGACCCGGTCACCGGCAAGCCCGACCAGCGGCCCGAGGCCTTCGTGCCGTTCCTGAAGGACATCAAGGCGCGCAGCGATGCCGTCATCAACCTCACGACGGGCGGCTCGCCCTACATGACGGTGCAGGAACGCATGATGCCGGCCAAGGTGCTCAAGCCCGAGGTGGCGTCGATGAACATGGGCACCATGAACTTCGGCCTGTTCCCCATGCTGGAGCGCTTCAAGGAGTTCAAGCACGACTGGGAGCGTCCCTACCTGGAAGGCAGCAAGGACCTGATCTTCCGCAACACCTACGGCGACCTCGAAACGGTGCTGACCGAACTGTCGGCCAACCAGACGCGCTACGAGTTCGAGTGCTACGACACCTCGCACCTGTACAACCTGGCGCACTTCGTCGACCGCGGGCTGGTGAAGGCGCCGTTCTTCGTGCAAACGGTGTTCGGCATCCTGGGCGGCATCGGCAGCCACCCCGACGACGTGATGCACATGAAGCGCACGGCCGACCGGCTCTTCGGCGCGGACTACCGCTGGTCGGTGCTCGGCGCGGGCCGCAGCCAGATGCCGATTGCCGCCATGTCGGCCTCGATGGGCGGCAACGTGCGCGTGGGCCTGGAAGACAGCCTCTGGATCGGCGCGGGCAAGCTGGCCGAGTCGAACGCGCAGCAGGTGCGCAAGGTGCGCGAGATCATCGAAGGCCTGGGCCTCGCCGTGGCCACGCCGGCCGAGGCGCGAGAGATCCTCGCGCTCAAGGGCAAGGACGCGGTCGCGTTCTAGTCCCCGTTGCGCCGAGCGCGCCACGGTTTGCCCTGGCGGTTGCATCCCGAGGGCCGCCGCGCTTGCGGAAGACAGTTCGTGCGCCGCTAGAATGTAAGCATCATTACAGTAAAAGGTCGTCGGCAAACGGCGGCCCCACGAACCATGGCAACTGAAGCACACTCGATCGACTGGGAGCTGCGGCTCGGCTTTCTGATTCACGATGTGTCCCGGTTGCGCCGCAGCGCCTTCGACCGCTGCCTGAAGCCGCTCAACGTGACCCGCTCGCAATGGTGGGTGCTGGCCTACCTCTCGCGCGAGGACGGCATGACGCAGTCGCAACTGGCCGAAGAGCTCGACCTGGGCAAGGTGGCCGTCGGCGGCCTGATCGACCGGCTCGAAAAGACCGGCCTGGTGCGCCGCGACGCCGACGCCAGCGACCGCCGCGTGAACCGCGTGTTCCTCGAGCCCAAGAGCAAGCAGCTCATTGCCAAGATGCGCAAGGTGAGCCACCGCCTGAACGAGCAGATCCTCGACGGCCTGACCGACCCCAAGCTCGAAGCCGCCGCCACCACGCTGGACGCGATGAAGCGCAACCTGCTCACCTACCTGCAGTCTTCCGACATCTAGCCTGCGGAAGGCGCGCCTCTCACAATCGGGAGTTGCGCGCGTCATCGCTTTCCCGGGGTTTTCCAGGGGCCTGCGGGCTTGCGATAGTTTGTCATCCAACGTATCGTACGGTAGTGAACTATATTCGCCGCCTCGGAGACACTTGGACATGACGAACAACGCATTCGCCCCCGCCGCCCATGCCCGCGCGATGCGCGCCGCGGGTTTCTGGCTCGACAAGACGCCCGACGACTTCCTCGCCGCGTCCATCGAGCGCACACCGGACAAGGCCGCCCTGGTCGGCTACCGCGCCGACCGCCTCGACCACGGCGCGCCGGTGCGCATCAGCTACCGCGAACTCGGCGACAAGGTGGCGCTGGCCGCCGGCGCGCTGCGCGGCCTGGGCGTGCAGGCCGGCGACGTTGTCGCGGTGCAGGTGCCCAACTGGTGGGAGTTCGTGGTCGTCTCGCTGGCCTGCGGCCGCATCGGCGCGGTGGTGAACCCGCTCATGCCGATCTTCCGCGAGCGCGAGCTGGAATTCATGCTCGGCTTTGCCGAAGCCAAGGTGCTGGTGGTGCCCGCGATGTTCCGCGGCTTCGACCATGCCGCCATGGCGGCCAGCCTGCGGAGCCGCCTGCCCAAGCTCCTGCACGTGATCGTGGTCGACGGACAGGGCGACGACGCCTTCGACCGCGTGCTGCTCGGCGGCACGGCACGGGTGGAGCCGGCGGCCACGCCCGCGGCGTCGGCGCTGCAGCCGGGTGACCTGTCGGTGATGATGTTCACGTCCGGCACCACCGGCTCGCCCAAGGGCGTGATGCACAGCGCGAACACGCTGCTGGCCTGCAACCGCGCGCTGTCCGGCCGCTTCGGCCTCTCGACCGACGACGTGCTGCTGGCCTGCTCGCCGGTCGGCCACATGACCGGCTACGCCGCCGTGATGATGCTGGGCATCTACCTGGGCTCGACCGTGGTGCTGCAGGACATCTGGGACGGCAAGCGCGGGGTCGCGCTGATGGCCGCCGAAGGCGTGACCTACACCGCGGCGTCGTCACCCTTCCTGTCCGACATCTGCAACGCCGTGACCGAAGGCGCACCGCGGCCCGACCGGATGCGCTCCTTCCTGTGTGGCGGCGCGCCCATTCCGCCGGTGCTCATCGAGCGCGCCGCGCGCGAGCTCGACCTGAAGGTGTGCTCGCTCTGGGGCATGACCGAGTCGCTCTCCAGCACGCTGACCGAGCCGGCGCGCGCCGCCGACAAGTCCGCCAGCACCGACGGGCGCGCGCTCGACGGCGTGGGCATTCGCATCGTGGACTTCGACGGCAAGCCGATGCTGCCCGGCGAAACCGGCCGCCTGATGGTGCGCGGCGCGCAGATGTCGCTGGGCTACTACAAGCGGCCCGACATCGCCACCTACGACGCCGAAGGCTGGTTCGACACCGGCGACCTCGCCTACATGGACGCCGAGGGCTACATCCGCATCAACGGCCGCACGAAAGACGTGCTGATCCGCGGGGGCGAGAACGTGCCCGTGGTGGAGATCGAGGCGCTGCTCTACAAGCACCCGGCGGTGGCCATGGCCGCCATCGTGGGTTTCCCCGACGACCGCCTGGGCGAGCGCGCCTGCGCCTTCGTCGAGCTGCGCCCTGGCGCCACGCTCGACCTGGCGGCCGTGCAGGCCTACATGGCCGAATGCAAGGTGGCCAAGCAGTACTGGCCCGAGCGGGTCGAGGTGCTCGACATGGTGCCGCGCACGCCCAGCGGCAAGATCCAGAAGTACCTGCTCAAGGAGCGCGTGAAGGACTTCCGCCTCTCCGCCGCGGCCGGCGCCTGAGCCGGGCCGCCCCCGGGCCGAACCTTGCCCCGCGGCGCGGGAAAGTACCAAGGTTCTGTACAACATTATGCGGTAGCGTACGGTATGCATCCGAGCCGAAAGGCGAGGGTGCCCGCGCGGATGCGCTGCCGGTCAGTCGACAGGCGCCGTCCTGGCGGCTGCCCGACCTCGATCTCAACCTCTGACCCGTGGAACGACCTTGAGCACTGCCGGAACCCCCATCCTCCAGAGCGGCACCGCCGGTGGCCTTGCGCTGTCGGTCGAAGGCGTCGACCTGCGCTTCGGCGGCATCCATGCGCTGCGCGGCGTGTCCTTTGCCGCGGCGCCGGGGCAGATCACCGCGGTCATCGGCCCCAACGGCGCCGGCAAGACCAGCGTGTTCAACACCATCTCGGGCTTCTACCGGCCCGCCGCCGGGCGCATCCTGCTCGGCGCCGAAGACATCACCGCCACGCCCGTGCACACCCGCGCCGGCCGTGGCCTGGCGCGCACCTTCCAGAACATCGCGCTGTTCCGCGGCCTCACCGTGCTGGAGAACGTGAAGCTCGGCGGCCACCACACGATGCATGCCGGCGTGTTCTCCGCGCTCGCCTACGGCCGCGCCGCGCGCGAGGAAGAGCTGCGCCTGCGCGCCGAGGTGGAGCGCAAGGTCATCGACTTCCTGGAGATCGACCACGTGCGCCATCTCTCGGTCGACGTGCTGCCCTACGGCCTGCAGAAGCGCGTGGAGCTCGCCCGCGCATTGGCCATGCGCCCGCGCGTGCTGCTGCTCGACGAGCCCGTGGCCGGCATGAACCGCGAGGAGACGGAAGACATGGCGCGCTTCATCCTCGACGTGCAGGAGGAGTGGGGCGTCACCGTGCTGCTGGTGGAGCACGACATGGGCATGGTGATGGACATCTCCAGCCACGTGGTGGTGCTCAACTTCGGCCAGGTCATCGCCAGCGGCACGCCCGCCGAGGTGCGGCGCCATCCCCAGGTGATCGAGGCCTACCTCGGTGCGGAAAGCGAGGTCGCGGCATGAGCGAGTTCCTGGAATACAGCCTGCTCGGCCTGCTCTCGGGCGGGGTGATGGCACTCATCGCGCTGAGCTTCGTGCTGATCTACAAGGGCACGGGTGTCGTCAACTTCGCCGTCGGCGAGGTGATGATGCTCGGCGCCTACATCTACTACGCGGGCGCCGTCACCTTCGGCCTGCCCGCATGGGTGGCGTTCGCGCTGTCGCTGGTGGTGATCGGCGTGCTGGCCATCGCCATCGAGCGGGCGGTGCTGCGGCCGCTGTCGGGCCAGCCCGCGGTGGCGGTGCTGATGGCGACCATCGGCATGGCCAGCATCGTGCACGGCGGCGTGGAGGCGGTGTGGGGCGGCGACACGCTCTCGCCGCCCACGCTGCTGCCGCGCACGCCGCTGATGCTGGGCGAGGTGCTCATTCCGGGCACGGTGCTGGGCAACTTCGCGGTGGCCGCGGTGCTCATCGGCGGCTTCCTGGCCTTCTTCCGCTATTCGAAGACCGGCATCGCGCTGCGCGCCACCGCCAGCGACCCGGTCACGGCCGCCACGCTGGGCATCAACATCAACTACGCGCAGCGGCTCACGTGGCTGCTGTCCGGCCTGGTCGGCACTTTCGCGGGGGTGCTCATCGCCAGTTCGGCCGGGCTCTCTCCCTTGCTCGCTTCGGCCGCGCTGAGCGTGTTCGCCGCCATCATCCTGGGCGGTCTCGACAGCATCCTGGGCGCCATCGTGGCAAGCCTGCTGATCGGCTGGGTCGAGTCGGTGTCCGCCGGGTACCTGGGCGGCAAGTCGCGCGACGTGGTGCCCTACGTGGTCGTGCTGGCGATCCTGGTGGTCAAACCGTACGGGATCTTCGGCACCCGCACCATCGAAAGGCTCTGACGTGAGAACCGGTGTCTTCCATCAGAACTTCGCCTCAGAGGAACGCCTCTGGGACTCGCCCACCTCGCGCGTGTGGATGGCCGCCTTCGTGCTGTCGCTGTTCACGCTGCCGCTGTGGGGCAGCGACTACGTGCTGGCCATGGCCTGCATCGTCGGCATCCACGTCATCGCGGCGCTGGGCCTGAACCTCACCACCGGCAACGCGGGGTTGATCTCGCTGAGCCACGGCGCGTTCATCGGCGTGGGCTGCTACACGGTGGCGTGGCTGGGCAAGCAGGGCGTGCCGTTCTTCATCGCGCTGCCGGTGGCGGGCTTTGCCGCGGCCTTCCTGGGCGTGATCGTGGGCCTGCCCAGCCTGCGCGTGAAGGGCCTGTACCTGGCCATCGCCACGCTGGCGGCGCACTTTATCCTGAGCTTCGTGTTCCGTGAGTGGGACGTGGTGACGGGCGGCGTGTCGGGCACGTCGATTCCGCGGGCCAACCTGTTCGGCTTCGAGTTGGTGGGCGACCGGCGCAATTTCTACCTGATCTTCATCTGCGCCTTCGCCATGGCGGTGGCCGCGCGCAACCTGGCGCGCACGCACATCGGGCGCGCCTTCGTCGCGGTGCGCGACCGCGACATCTCGGCCGAGATCCTGGGCGTGCACCTGCTGCGCACCAAGCTCACGGCGTTCGCCATCGGCGCCTTCTACGCGGGCGTGGCGGGCGGGCTGCTCGGCTACTTCTACGGCTCCATCACGCCCGACTACTTCGTGCTGACGCTCTCGGTGTTCTACCTGGCCGCGGTCATCGTCGGCGGGCTGGGCACGGTGCTGGGCAGCGTGCTGGGCGCGGTGTTCATGACCTTCGTGCCCGAGGCGCTGCGCCTGCTGGCCTCGGTCAGTTCGCAGGCCTTCCCGGGCGTGGCCGGGCTGCTGCTGCCGATGGGGCAGGTGGTGTTCGGCCTGCTGATCATCGTGTTCCTCATCTTCGAGCCGCACGGGCTCGCCGCCATCTGGGCGCGCGTGCGCCGCACCTTCCACCTCTGGCCTTTCCGCACCTGAGGCGGTACGCCGTCAGTTTCTTCCCGCAGCCAAAACAGGAGACAACCATGACCGACTTCATCCGACGCAAGCTGGTGCAAGGCATCGGCGCCGCCGCCACCATCGGCCCGTTCGCGGGCGGCGCCGCCTTCGCGCAGGCGCACAAGGGCGACATCGTGATCGGCGCGGCCCAGCCCATCACCGGCGTCTTCGCGTTCGCGGGCGCGGCCATGAACAACGGCCTGGCCGACTTCGTCGACTGGAAGAACGCCAACGGCGGCGTGGCCGGCCAGAAGCTGCGCTACGTGGCCGAAGACAGCGGCTTCAAGGTCGACCAGTCGGCCGCCATCTTCAAGAAGATCATGGCCAGCGAGAAGCCCTCGTTCTTCTACTGCGACGGCACGCCGTCGGTGAAGGCGGTGGCGCAGGACGCCATTGCCTCCAACCACGTGATGACCTCGTCGACCTCGCTCGCCGTGTCGGTGGCCGACCCGGTGAAGATGCCGCAGCATTTCGTGCCCAGCCCCACCTACCCGCGGCTGCACGAAATCTTGATGGAGCACATTGCGCGCACCTCGCAGGGCGCCGCCACCAAGCCCAAGATCGCCTACGTGTATGCCGACACCGAGTTCGGCCGCGACGGCATCCCGGGCGGCAAGGCGCGCGCGCAGAAGCTGGGGCTGCCGATCGTGGCCGAGATCGTCACCAAGCAATCGGGCGTGGACGTGACCACCGAGGTGGCCCAGTTGCGCCGCGCCAAGCCCGACATCGTGATCTTCCAGGGCTACATCCTCGCGCCCATGCCCGAGTTCGTGCGCCAGATGCGCGAGGCCGGCCTGAACCCGCAGATCATGGGCACCGCCTGGGGCCTGGACAAGCCGGCCTACGACGCGTTGGCCGCGCTCGGCGTGCGCCTGACCGGCGTGAGCGCCTACCGCTACGGCCACGAGACCGACGCGCCCATGATCAAGTCGATGCGCGACCACGCCGCCAAGGCGCGGCCCGACATGAAGTACATCTCGCCCTTCTACATCTCCAGCTGGCTCAGCGGCATGGTGTTCGCCGAGATCGCCGAGCGCTGCCTGAAGGCCAACAAGCCGCTGCTGCTGCCCAACATGAAGGCCGCGCTGGAGTCGATGAAGGAGTGGGACACCGGCGGCATCACCGGCCTGCTGGCCGACATGAGCAGCCACCAGATCCCGATCGGGCGCATGTACAGCTACGACCCCGACAAGAAGGTGATGGAACCCGCCGGCTCGTGGATCAAGGTGTGAGATGACCGCTGCGCTGAGCATCGAGAACATCGAGGTCATCTACAACCACAGCGTGCAGGCGCTGCGCGGCCTGTCGATCGACGTGCCCGACGGCAAGATCGTCGCGCTGCTCGGCTCCAACGGCGCAGGCAAGACCTCCACGCTGAAGGCCGCCTCGGGCGTGCTGCCCTACGAGAAAGGGCGCATTGCCGCGGGCCGCGTGACCTTCTTCGGCGAAGACATCGTCGGGCGGCCCGCCTACCAGCTGGCGCGCCAGGGCATGGCCCACGTGCGCGAGGGGCGCCACATCTTCGGCGACCTCACGGTGGAAGAAAACCTGGTGGCCGCGGCCAACGCGCTCACCGGCCGCCAGCGCGGCGACGTCGACCCCGAGCTGGTGTTCGGCTACTTTCCGCGCCTGCGCGAGCGCCGCAAGCAGGTGGCGGGGTACCTGTCGGGCGGCGAGCAGCAGATGCTGGCCATCGGCCGCGCCATCGTCGGGCGGCCCCGGCTCATCCTGCTCGACGAGCCCTCGCTGGGGCTGGCGCCGCTGGTGGTGCAGGACATCTTCGGCATCATCGCGCGCATCAACCGGGAGCAGGGCGTGGCCATGCTGCTGGTGGAGCAGAACGCGCATGTCGCGCTGCGCGTGGCGCATGCGGGCTACATCATGGAAAGCGGACGCATCGTCATCAGCGGTGAAACCTCCAAGCTGCTGGGCGACCCCGACGTGCAGCGCTTCTACCTCGGCAGCGGCGACGCGGGCGAAGGCCACGTCAGCTTCCGCGACGTCAAACACTACAAGCGGCGCAAGCGCTGGCTGTCATGAGCACAGGCCCTTCAACGTCTTCCACGTCTTCTACGTCCACCACCTCCTTCACTTCATCTTCCGATGCACTGAAGGCGCTGCCCCTGCCGCAACAGCTTCTGCACTGGGCCGCGCAGCGGCCCGACGCGGTGGCGCTGCGCCAGAAGGAATACGGCGTGTGGCAGCCCATCACCTGGTCGGCCTACGCGCAGCAGGCGCGCTGGTTCGGCCTGGGGCTGCTGCAGCTCGGCCTGCTGCCGGGGCAGGCGGTGGCGGTGCTGAGCGAAAACCGCAAGGAGTGGGTGTTCGCCCAACTGGGCGCGGCGCTGGTGCGCGGCGTCACCGCCGGCGTGTACCCGACCTCGCCGGCCCCCGAGATCGAGCACCTGCTCACGCTGTCCGATGCGCCCGTCATCGTCTGCGAAGACCAGGAGCAGCTCGACAAGGTGCTCTCCATTCGCGAGCGGCTGCCGCACCTGCGCACCATCGTGCTGATCGACTCGCGCGGCCTGCGCCGCTACGACCGCACCGGCATGGTCGACTTCGACGAGGTGATCGCGCTCGGGCGCAAGTTCGAAGCCGACCAGCCTGCGGCAGCCGCAGCGGCCACCGTCGGCCCCGAGCTGGACGACATCGGCCTCATCGTCTTCACCTCGGGTTCCACCGGCCGCCCCAAGGCCGCCATGATGAGCTGGCGCGGGCTGGGCACCGCCGCGCGCGGCCTCAACTCGGTGCTGGGCTGCCGCGAGGGCGATTCGCTGGTGTCTTACCTGCCGCTGTGCCACATGGGCGAGCAGATGTTCTCGCTGCACATTCCCGTGGCCTTCGGCGCGGTCGTCAACTTTGCCGAGAGCCTGCGCACCGTGCAGGACGACCTGCGCGAACTGTCGCCGCGCATCTTCTTCGGCGTGCCGCGCATCTGGGAGAAGTTTCACGCGTCCATCCAGAACAAGCTGCGCGAGGCCGGCGGGCTGCGGCTGTGGCTGTACGAGCGCGCGATGCATTCGCTGGCGCACGACGCGGCCGTGCCGCGCGCGCGCTGGAACTGGCTGCAGCGCGCCCGCTGGGCCGTGTGGTACGTGCTCATCCTGCGGTCGCTGCTCAACTACCTGGGCCTGCGGCGCTGCCGCGTCGCCGTGTCGGCCGCCGCGCCCATCGCGCCCGAGGTGCTGCGCTTCTTCCGCGTGCTGGGCGTGCCCATTCGGGAGGCCTACGGCATGACCGAGGCCTCGGGTGCCACCACCATGCAACCCGGCGACGACTCGCCCGTGGGCACCGTGGGCGTGCCTTACCCCGGCGTGGAAGTGCAACTGGCCGACGATGGCGAGATCCTGGTGCGCGGCGAGGTGGTGTTTCGCGGCTACCTGAAGAACGAAGACGCCACGCGCGAGGCCATCGACGCCGAGGGCTGGCTGCACACCGGCGACATCGGCCGCTGGGACGACGCGCCCGCGGGGCGCGAGCTGCGCATCGTCGACCGCAAGAAGGACATCATGATCACCGCGGGCGGCAAGAACATCACGCCCTCGGAAATCGAGAACGCCATGCGCTTCTCGCCCTTCATCAAGGAGGCGGTGGCCATTGCGGACCGCCGGCACTTCGTCTCCGCGCTGATCCAGATCGACTTCGAGACCGTGAGCAAGTGGTCCGAAGAAAAGGGGCTGGTCTACACCACCTTCCGCAGCCTGGTGGAGCTGCCCCAGGTGCGCGAGCTGGTGCAGCGCGAGGTGGACACGGCCAACGCCCGCATGCCGCAGGTGCAGCAGGTGCGCAAGTTCCACCTGCTCACCAAGGAGCTCGACCACGACGACGGCGAGGTGACCGCCACCATGAAGGTGCGGCGCAAGGCGGTGTTCGAAAAGTACGCGCAGGTCATCGAGGAGATCTATGTCTGAAGCAGACACCGCCGCCGACAACGCAACCGGCACTGCAGCCGCAGGCGTGCGGCTCGAACACCCCGAGCCCGGCATCGCGCTGCTGCGCCTGGCCCGGCCGCAGAACCTCAACGCGCTGGGCGACGACACCGTGGCCGCCATTGCGCGCCTGCTCGACGGCATCGGTGCCGACCCCGCCGTGCGCGCGCTCATCCTCACCGGCGAGGGCAAGGGCTTCTGCGCGGGCTTCGACCTGGGCCTGGCGGCCGATGCACCGGGCAGCGCCGAGCTGGGCGAAACGGCGGCGTGGATGCGCCGGCAGGAGGCCTTTGCCGCGCTGGTCACGCGCCTGCGTGCCTTGCCGCAACCGGTGATCGCGGCGGTCAACGGGCCGGCCAACGGCGCGGGGCTGGGCCTGGCGCTGGCGGCGGAAATCCGCATCGCGGGCCGCGCCGCCAAGTTCAACGCCGCCTTCGTGCGCGTGGGCATGTCCAGCTGCGACATCGGCGTGAGCTGGCTGCTGCCGCGCTGCGTGGGCCTGTCGCGCGCCTTCGACATCATGCTGACCGGCCGCATGGTCGACGCGGCCGAGGCCGAGCGCATCGGGCTGGTGTCGGAGACGGTGGACGACGCGGCGCTGCTGCCGCGCGCCCTGGACATCGCCCGCGCCATTGCGGCCAACAGCGCCTTCGGCGTCTGGATGACCAAGCGCGGCACCTGGGCCAACGCCGAGACGGGCAGCCTGCAGGCCGCCATCGAGCTGGAGAACCGCACGCAGATCCTCGCGCGCACCACCGGCGAGCTGGCGCATGCCGCAGAACAGCTCCTGGCGCGGCGCAAGCGCGCCGCCCAGGGCAATACCTGAAGCCATAGCTGAACCCATCGCCGAACCCATCGATCTTCCAGAAGGAACCACCGTGCCTTACCAGTCCATCTACCGCCCCGAACTCTTCGCGGGGCAGACCATCATCGTGACCGGCGGCGGCAGCGGCATCGGCCGCTGCACCGCGCACGAGCTTGCCTCGCTGGGCGCGCACGTCGTGCTGGTGGGCCGCTCCATCGAGAAGGTCGAGGCCGTGCGCGCCGAGATCGTGCAGGACGGTGGCAGCGCCAGCGCATTGGCCTGCGACATCCGCGACGAGGCGGCGGTGGGCGCCACCATCGACACCGTGCTTCAGCAGCGCGGCCGGCTCGACGGGCTGGTCAACAACGCAGGCGGGCAATACCGCTCGCCGATGAAGTCGATTTCCACCAAGGGCTTCGAGGCCGTGGTGCGCAACAACCTCACCGGCGGCTTCATCTTCATGCGCGAGGCCTACGCCCGCTACATGGAAGCGCACGGCGGCGCCATCGTCAACATGATCGCCGACATCTGGGGCGGCTGGCCCGACATGGCGCACTCCGGCGCCTCGCGCGGCGGCATGCTCACGCTGAGCGAAACGGCCGCCTGCGAGTGGGCCGGCTCGGGCGTGCGCGTGAACACCGTCGCGCCCGGCGGCATTGCGTCCAGCGGCTTCGACACCTACACGCCGGAGGCCAAGGCCAAGATCCTGGAGTTCACCGACGTGGTGCCGCTCAAGCGCTTCGGCACCGAGGCCGAGGTGTCCGGGGCCATCGTTTACCTGCTGTCGCCCGCGGCGGCGTACATCACGGGCAGCTGCATCCGCATCGACGGCGGCACGCCCAACCTGCGCAACAACTGGAAGCTGGAGCCGGCCAGCCGCAACCGCGCGTTCACGGGCTTCCACCGGGCCGTGCTGCCGGAGCTGCTGCGCAATCGCGAGTGAAGCGTTCCCTCAGCCTGCCGTCATGCTGACGGCGGGCTCGGGCTGCTTCGCTTGTTTCTCGGCGCGCAGCCGCAGCAACGCGTACACCATGTCGATGGTCGGCGTGGGCGTTTGCGCAAGCTCGCGCATCGCCTCGATGGAATCGACCAGCACGCCCAGCTCCAGCGGCCGGCCGCGCTCCAGGTCTTGC
This sequence comes from Variovorax sp. OK212, assembly GCF_900112425.1. Taxonomy (GTDB): domain Bacteria; phylum Pseudomonadota; class Gammaproteobacteria; order Burkholderiales; family Burkholderiaceae_C; genus Variovorax. The sequence continues at coordinate 43,861 of NZ_FOLP01000028.1, forward strand.
AGCATCGACATCTTGTGGTCGCCCGCGTTGCGCGCCGCGGCAATGCGCTGCTCGATGGTGATGGGCGTGCGTTCCACGCCCAGGCGCTGCGCGAGCGCGTCGGCCTCGGCCATCATCGCGCGCACCACGGCCACCACCTCGGGCCGCGCGTTCATCTCGGAGAGGGTGCCCAGCGTCAGCGTGGCCACCGGGTTCCAGCACAGGCTGCTGATCATCTTGGCCCAGATCCAGCCGCGAATGTCGGGCACCACGGGCGCGTCGAGCCCGCCCGCCTTCATGGCGGCGGCAAGGCGCAGCACACGCTCGCTGTTCGATCCGTCGGGCTCGCCGACCGGAAAGCGCGAGAGACTGCCGTCGTGGTGGATCACGCCCGGCGCCGTCACCTCGGAGGCCACCCAGTACACGCAGCCCAGCACGCGCTCGGGCGCCATCGCGCGCCACTGCAGGCCTTGCGGATCGAGCCGCTCGATCTGCCGGCCGCGCAACGCGCCGGGCAGGCCGTGAAAGTACCAGTAGGGAATGCCGGTGGTCGGAGGCAGCACGGCCGTGTGCGGGCCCAGCAGCGCCTGCACCCCCTCGAGCGCCGCGACCACCTGGTGCGATTTCAGCGCCAGCACCACGTAGTCCTGCGGGCCCAGTGCGCGCGGGTCGTCGGTGGCTTCCACGCGGGCGCGCAGCGTGCCTTGCGGCGACTCCACGGCCAGCCCGTTGCGGCGGATGGCCGCCAGGTGTTCGCCGCGTGCCACCACGCTCACGTGCACGCCGCTAGCCTGCGCAAGGTGCGCGGCCAGGTAGCCGCCGATGGCGCCCGCGCCGTAGATGCAGATCTTCATGGCGCGGCCTCAGCTGGGCGTGAGCACCGCGCCGCCGCACACTGAAACGACCTGCCCGGTGACGTACTGCGACAGGTCGGTCGCCAAAAACTCGAGCACGCCCGCGCAGTCTTCCACCTGCCCAAGCCGGCGCAACGGCACCTTGGCCGCCTCGGCATCGGTGCCAATGCCGCGCGCCGCCGCCTGCGCCGCCACGCGCGCCGTCAGCATCACGCCGGGCGCGAGGCAGTTGGCGCGAATGCCGTGCGGGCCCAGCTCGGCCGCCAGGTAGCGGGTGTAGTGCGTCACCGCCGCCTTGGCGGCCGCATACACCGCGAGCAGGCCCTGGTTGTAGGTGGTGATGCCCGACTGCGACGAGATGTTGACGATCACGCCGCCGCCCTGCGCCTTCATCAGCGGCGCCACCGCCTGGCAGCAGTGCACCGTGCTCATGAAGTTCACGTCCATCAGCAGCCGCGTGTCTTCCTCCGGCGTGGCCGAGGCATGGCTGCGTTCGGCCGGCGTGATGGCGCCGCCCGCGTTGTTCACCAGGATGTCGATGCGTCCCAGCGCCGCCCGCGCGGCCTCCACCGCCCGAAAGGCGTCGTCGCGCCGCGTCAGGTCGGCCTGGATGCCCAGGCTGCGCCGCCCCAGCTGCTCGATTTCGGCGGCCACGCTGGGCGCGCCGAGGTGTTCGCCAAATTCGGCGGCGCCGTCGAGGTTCAGGTCGACGATGGCGACGTCGGCGCCCAGCGACGCCAGGCGCAGCGCATAGGCGCGACCCAGGCCGCGCGCGCCGCCGGTCACAAGGGCGGTCTTGCCTTGGAGTTTCATGTGGTTGTCCTCAGGAAAGGATGGAAGAAGCCGCGGCGTCCGAAGACGCCGCCGCACCCAGGTAAGCCTGCCGCAGCAGCGCGCTGTGCTGCAGCTCGCCGGCGGGGCCGTGGCCGATCACGCGGCCGTTCTGCAGCACGTAGGCGGTGTCGGCAATCTGCAGCGCGCGCTCCACCATCTGCTCGACCAGCAGGATGGCGGTGCCGTCGCGGCGCAGTTGCACCACCGCGTCGAGCAACTGGTCGATCACCGCGGGCGCAAGGCCCAGCGAGGGTTCGTCGAGCATCAGCAGGCGCGGCGCGTGCATGAGCGCCTGCGCCACCGCCAGCATCTGCTGCTGCCCGCCCGACAGGATGCCGGCGCGCGCTGCCTGGCGCTCGTGCAGCACCGGGAACAGCGTGAACACGCGCTCGAAGCGCAGCGCCTCCTCGGCCTTCGACAGCTTCGCGCCCCACAAGCCCAACTGCAGGTTGTCGTGTACCGACTGCGTGCGAAACAGCCGCCGGCCTTCGGCCACGTGCAGCAGCCCGCGCCCGACGATGGCGGCCGGCGACGCACCCAGCAGGCTGTGCCCGTCGAACAGAACCTCGCCCTTGCCCGCGCGCAACAGGCCCGACAGCGCGCGCAGCAGCGTCGATTTGCCCGCCCCGTTGCTGCCGACCAGCGCCACCAGCCCGCCCGCGGGCACGTCGAGCGACACGCCCTCCAGCACGCTCACGCGGCCATAGCCCGCATGCAGGTTGCGCACCTGCAGCAGCGCGGGTGCCAAGGGCGAAAGCGGTGCGGTGCTCACCGCGAGCCTCCGGTGCCTTCGCGGCCCATGTACGCGCGCTCGACCTCGGGGTGGCTGAAGACCTGCGCCGGCGTGCCCGCGGCCAGCACGTGGCCACGGTCCAGCACCGTCACCGAGCGGCTGATGCGCGCGATCAACTCCAGGTGGTGTTCGACGACCAGCACCGTGGTGCCGAGCGCGGCAATGGCCTCGATCAGCGCGCCCAACCGGTCCAGCTCGTCCATCGACAGGCCGGCCGCCGGCTCGTCGAGCAGCAGCAAGGAAGGCTGCCCGGCCATGGCCCGCGCAATCTCCACCAGCCGCTGCTGGCCGTGCGGCAGGTCGCCCGCCAGGTCACAGGCGCGCTCGGCCAGGCCAACGAAGCGCAGCAGCGCCATCGCGGCGGCCGAGCCGTCGCGCCGGTCCTGCTGCGCGCGCGGCAGGCCAAACAAGATCTCGAAGGCGCTGGCCCGCTCGCTCGCGAAGCCGCCCAGGCGCACGTTGTCGAGCACGCTCAGGTCGTGCAGCAGCTTGGGTGTCTGGAAGGTGCGCCCGACGCCCAGTTGCGCGATGCGGTGCGGCGCGCGGCCCGACACGTCGGTGTCGCCGATCAGCACGCCACCCTTGTCGCTGCGGATGAAACCGCTGATCACGTTCAACGTGGTCGTCTTGCCCGAGCCGTTGGGCCCGACCAGCGCGTGCGTGCTGCCCGCCTCGGCCGTGAGCGCGCAGCCCTGCAGCGCGGCCACGCCGCCGAACTGCTTGTGCACGTCGCGCACCGTCAGCGACAGGCGTTGCACCGGCTGCGCCTGCACCGGCGCATCCACCGGCGGCGCATCGGGGAGCGCATGCCGGCGCCGGCGCTGCCACACCGGCATGCCCATGATGCCGTGCGGCGCGAACACCATCAGCACCAGCAGCACCACGCCGTAGATCAGCAGCCGCCAGCTCTGCAGCGGCCCCAGCAGCTCCGGCAGAAGGAAGAACACCAGCGTGCCCACCACCGGCCCCCACAGGCGACCCAGCCCGCCCACCACGATGATCAGCAGGAAGAAGATCGAGAAGTCGGCCGTGAAGTCTTCCGGCGTGATCACCGTCTTCTGCACCGCATAGAACGCGCCGGCCAGGCCCGCGAGCGCAGCGCTCACGGCAAACGCGAACAGCTTGATGCGCAGCAGCGACACACCCGAGGCCGTGGCCGCCAGCGGGTTGTCGCGCGCCGCCACCATGCCGCGGCCGTAGCGCGAGCGGCTCAGGTTGCGCACGCCCAGAAACGCCAGCACCACGCACACCGCGACCGCCAGGTACACCTCGACCGGCCCCAGTACATGCGCACCCACGGCCGGCGGCGGTATGCCCACCAGGCCCGAGAAGCCGCGCGTGAGGCTGCGCCACTCCACCAGCAGGTCGGTCACCACCTGCGCGAAGGTGAGCGTCACCAGCGCGAAGTACCAGGTCGACAGGCGCAGCGCGGGCAGCGCCATCACCAGCCCGGCCAAGGTGGACACCGCCATGCCCGCCAGCGCCGCGAGCCAGAACGACCAGTGCGCGTCGATCATCAGCAAGGCCGTGGTGTAGCTGCCCACGGCCACCAATGCGCCGTGGCCCAGCGACACCTGGCCGGCATAGCCGGTCAGCAGGTTCAGGCCGATGGCCACCAGCATCATCACGCCGGCCTGCGTGGCCATGAAGAGCACGAAGTCGCCTCGGAACCACAGCGGCACCGACAGCGCGGCCGCCACGGCGGCCAGCACCGCAACAGCCTTGCCGGCACGGCCCGGCCAGGGGCGCGCGGGCGAAGGCGCGGCGAGCAAGGAAGAAGTCGTCGTGTTCATGCCGCTACACCGTGCGCGCTTCGAGCGAGCTGAACAGCCCGCCCGGCCGCGCCAGCAGCACCGCGAGCACCAGCACCAGCATCACCGCGTTGTGATACCCGGGCGAGAGCAGCAGCGCGCTCGCCGCCTCGGCCATGCCAATCAGGTAGCCCGCCAGCAGCGCCCCGCGGTTGCTGCCCAGGCCACCGATGGCCGCGGCGGCAAAGCCCTTGAGCAGCAGCATCGCGCCCAGGCCGGTCGATGCGCTCAGCACCGGTGCGGCCAGCGCGCCCGTGAGCGCGGCGAAGGCACCGCCCAGCGCGAAAGACCAGCGGCTGATCGCCACCGGGTCGATGCCGCGCAGCAGCGCCGCGTCGCGGTCTTCGGCCACCGCCAGCGCGCCCTTGCCCCACAGGCTGGCGTACAGCAGCTCGACCACCGCCACCAGCGCCACGGTCAGCACGATCAGCGCCACCTGGTAGCTGGAAATGCTCACCGCCGAAAACGCCAGCATGTCGTTCGACAGCGGCGCCGGCGCGGGCACCACGATCGGGTCGGCGCCCCACACCTTGCCGACCACGTTGGTCATGATCATCGCGACCGCCAGCGTGGTGATGATCCAGCCCGTGCCGCTGGCGCTGCGCCGCAGCACCGGCGCAACGGCCACGCGCTCTTCCAGCAGGGCCAGCAGCGCGACCGCCGCCGCGGCGGCCGCAAAGGCCGGCACCCAGGGCCAGTGCCATTGCGTCATGAGCAGCGCGCTGGCCATGGCGCCCACCATCACCAGGTCGCCCTGCGCAAAGTTGAAGACCTTGGTCGGCCGGTACAGGATGTTGAAGCCCACCGCCACCAGGCAGTAGAGGCTGCCGGCGGTCAGGCCGGAGACGACGACGTCGGTCCACATGGCGGGGCCGCGCGTGCGTCAGGCGCGCTCGCGGAACACACCCATCGAGCGCGCGTCCTTGCCCGACAGCAGCGTGGCCATCACCATCTGGTCGCCCGTGAGCGCGCAGTGGTTGTCCGGCGTGAAGCTGATGCTGCCGATCATGCCGTCGTAGTCCTTGGTGGCGTCGAACGCCTTCTTGATGCGCTCGGTGTCGAAGCGCTTCTCGCTTTCCACCACCGCCTTCAGCAGGTGCAGGTAGTCGTAGAAGGGGCTGATGGCTGCGTTGATTTCCCAGAACTTGGCTTCCGGAAAGGTCACCACGCGCTTCGCGTACGCCACCTGGCGCGCGCCCGGCGCCTCGGTGGCGCTGTAGGTCATGGTCTTGATGAGCGTGCCGTAGGCGTTCTTCAGCACCTCGGGGTCGGTGTTCTCCAGCACGGTGTTGGAGAACAGCGAGTTGCCGCCGAGCAGCGCCGGGTACCACTTCATCGCCTGCAGGCCCGCGGCCGTCAGCAGCATGCCCTGCACCGGAGAGTTCCACAGCACGATGGCATCGGCCCCCGCCGCGCGCAGCTTGTTCAGGTAGACCTTCAGGTCGGTTGCGTTCGGCGGGTAGACCTCGATGCCCACGGGCTCCAGCCCGCGCTTCTTCAGCGAGCGCACCGTGGCCGCGCCGCCCGATTCGCCCAGGCCGCTGTTCTCCTGCAGGATGCCCACCTTCTTGAGCTTGAGCTTCTCCACGATCAGCCGTGCAATGGCTTCGCCCTGGTGGCCGGTGTTGTAGGTGAACTGGTAGTGGTAGGGGTACTTGCGGCCGTCGGCCAGTTCCTCGGCCCAGCCGCCGCCCGCATGGATCACCTTGGCCGCCGTGGTGGTGGTGGCCGCCGCGATGGTGTGCGAGCTGCCCACGGGCCCGAGCAGCGCCTGCGCGCCGGCATCGATCAGCTTGCGCATGACGGCCGGCTCCTTGGCGGGCGAGCTTTCGTCGTCGGCCTCCACGATCTCGACCTGCCGGCCCAGGATGCCGCCCTTGGCGTTGATCTCTTCCACCGCGATCTTCACCGACACGTACAGCGGCGCGAACGACGACGCGACCAGCCCGGTCATGGCGCGCGCCGAGCCGATCTTGATGGTGTCGCCGCGCTGCGCGAACACGTTCTGCGCGCCGCCCATCAGCGAGGCGCCGGCCAGCGCGGAGCCGAGGCCGAGCACGTCGCGGCGGGAAAGGTGAGAGAGGTGAGGGAGGTGGGTACGTTGCGAGCTCATGGTCTGCGTCCTTGCGAGGTGGGGTCAGTAGGTGGCGCGGCCACCGGACAGGTCGAAGGTGAAGCCGGTGGTGAACGAGCAGTCGTCCGAGGCCAGCCACGCGGCCATGGCGGCGGCCTCGTCCGCGCGGCCCATGCGGCGCATGGGAATCTTGTCGATCACCGCCTGCATGGCCGCGGGCGCTTCGGCCATGGTGGCCAGCGCCAGGGGTGTTTCGAACAACGTGGGCGCCAGCGCGTTCACCGTCACGCCGGTGGTGGCCAGCTCCTTGCCCAGGCTCTTGGTGAAGGCGATGACGCCGCCCTTGGCCGCGGAGTAGGCGCTTTGCATCGCGTTGCCGTCCTTGCCCGCCATGGACGACACATTGATGATGCGGCCCCACCCGCGCCGCACCATCTCCGGCACCAACGCGCGGCAGCCGTAGAACACGCCGTTCAGGTTGATGGCGATGTTCTGGTGCCATGCGTCCAGCGACATCTCGGTCATGGGGCACACCTCCAGCGCCACGCCGGCGTTGTTCATGAGGATGTCGACGTGCCCCATGGTGACCTGCGCCTCCTGTGCGGCGCGCTGCACCGCGGCGTGGTCGCCCACGTCGACGGCGCGCCACGTGACCGGTGCGATGGGCTTGAGCTCCTCGGCCGCGGCCGCGAGCTTGGCGGGGTCGCGGCCCCACAGCTCCACCCGCGCGCCCGACTGCAGAAAGCGCTTGGCGCTGGCAAGGCCGATGCCGCTGCCACCGCCGGTCACCACGGCGGCATGGCCGTGCAGATCGATCGAGTTCATTGCGTTGATGTCTCCGTGCCCGGTGCAGCCGGGTTCGTTTTTGATTGACGCATCTGGTACCTGTGCATATCGTACGCACGTGAACTAAAAAACTCGATGCCTTTGCCGTACGGGATTTCCCTCGGTTGCGGCGGCCGACTTTCCCAATCCTTTCCCAATCCTTTCCCAATCCATTCACCCGCTCCATGACCACGACACAGACCGATGCCGCGCCCGCTCTTCCCACCATCGGCGTTGTCGGGCCGGGGCTGATGGGCCTGGGCATCTGCCATGCGGCGGCGCTGTCGGGCCTGCGCGCGGTGCTGGTCGGGCGCAGTGCGGAGGCCGCTCGGGGCGGGCTTGAAAGGTGGCGTGAGGAACTGACACAACGCGTTGCACGTGGTCGCCTCGACGCAGCCGTGGCCACGCAACTGCATGCCGCAGCCACGGCGGCCGACGACGACAGCGCGCTCGCAGGCTGCGCGCTGGTGGTGGAGGCGGTGTCCGAAGACCGCGAGGTCAAGCAGGCCGTGCTGCGCCGCATCGAGGCCGCTGTTGCGCGCGGCGCGGTCATCGCGACCAACACCTCCGGCCTGCCGGTCGGCGGGCTGGCCGCGTCTCTGGCGCACCCGGATCGCTTCATCGGCCTGCACTTCTTCTCGCCGGTCGACCGCATGCCGCTGGTCGAAGTGGTCGTGGGGCGGGAGACCAGCGCCGCCACCACCGAGGCCGCCTTGGCCTGGGTGCGTCGACTGGGCAAGCAGCCGGTGGTGGTGCGCGACAACCCGGGCTTCTTCACCTCGCGCGTGTTCGCCGCCTACCTCGACGAGGCCGCCGCCATGGTGGGCGAGGGCGTGGCGCCCGAGCGCATCGAGGCGGCCGCCGCCGCGGCCGGCATGCCGGTCGGCCCGCTCGCGATGCTCGACGAAACCGGCCTGGCGCTGAACTGGCAGCAGGCCAGGCAGGCGCGCGCCGACGGCCTGTCTGAGCGCTTCTGCCGCCCGCTGGCCTGGCCGGTGCTCGACCGCATGGTGAGCGAGCTGGGCCGGCGCGGCCGGCGCGACGGCGGTGGCTTCTACGACTACCCCGGCGCGCAGTTCAAGAACCTCTGGCCCGGGCTGGCGCAGGCCTTTGCGTTGCGCGCCGACCAGCCCGAGCCCGAACACGTGCAGCACCGCCTGATGCACGCGCAGGCGCTCGCGGCGGTGGCCTGCCTCGAAGAAGGCATCGTCGCCAGCGCGCAAGACGCCGACCTGGCCTCGGTGCTCGGCCTGGGCTTTCCCAAGGCGCAGGGCGGCGTGCTCGCACAGGTGGAGCGCCATGGCCTCGCGCGCTTCGTGGCCGAGTGCGATGCATTGGCCGACTGGTGCGGTGAACGCTTTCGGCCTTCGCCCTGGCTGCGCGAGCGCCACGCCTTGCGCTAGGGGATTCCCCGGCTTCCGCCTGATCGTACGGTAGCGTAACGTATGCAGGCATATCTGATGCGATCCAACCCACCGAGGAACGACCATGCAGGGTACCCAACTGCTCAAGCGGGCAGTGCAATGCAGCGCATCGCGCATCGCCACCATCAGCGGCGACCGCCAGCGAACCTGGCGGGAAGTCGGCGAGCGCGTGCCGCGCATGGCCGCCGCGCTGCGCTCGCTCGGCGTGCAGGACGGTGCCTTCGTCGCCATCCTGGCAATGAACTGCGACCGCTACCTCGAGCTGTTCTTTGCCGTGCCCTGGGCCGGCGGCGCGCTGGCGCCGCTCAACGTCCGATGGTCGGCCGTGGAAAACGTCTACGCGCTGACAGACTCGAATGCCGAGGTGCTGTTCGTGGACGACAGCTTCCTGGAGCAGGTCGACTTTCTGCGCGCCGAGCGCCCCGGCATCCGCCACTTCATCTACCTGGGCGACGGCCCCACGCCCGCCGGCATGCTGTCGTACGAAGAGCTGGTGGCCCAGCACGCGCCCATGCCCGATGCCGACCGCAAGGAAGACGACCTCTACGTCATCTTCTACACCGGCGGCACCACCGCCCACCCCAAGGGCGTGGCCATGTCGCACCGCGGCGTGTACCTGGCCACCTGCTGCTACCTGGCGCTGCTGCCCAGCGTGGAAGACCTCACCTTCCTCTACGTGGCCGGCTACTTTCACTTTGCCGGTGCCAGCGCGCTCTGGTACATCACCATGGCCGCGGGCACGCACGCCATTCTTCCCAAGTTCGAGGCGCTGCCCGTCATGAAGGCCATTGGCCAGCACCGCGTGACCAACGCCGTGCTGGTGCCCACCATGGTCAACATGCTGCTGAGCCATCCGGACTTCAAGCAGTACGACCTCAGCAGCCTGAAGACCTGCATCTACGGCGGCTCGCCCATGCCCGAAGGGCTCATGCTGCGCGCCATGGAGATGGTGCCGACCTGGGGCTTCTATCAGATCTACGGCATGACAGAGACCGGCGGCTTTGCCACCATGCTGCGCTGGCGCGACCACATCGTCTCGGGTGAAAAGGCCTCGCGCCTGCGCTCGGCCGGGCAGGCCGGCTTCGGCAACGAGGTGCGCGTGGTGCGCATCGAAGGCGACGACGCCGACGTGGGCGAAATCGGCGAGATCATCGTGCGCAGCGACTTCCTCATGACGGGCTACCTGAACAACCCCGAGGCCACCGCCGCCTGCCTGCGCGACGGCTGGATGCACACCGGCGACGCCGGCTACCTCGACGCCGACGGCTTCCTGTACGTGGCCGACCGCGTGAAAGACATGATCGTGAGCGGCGGCGAAAACGTCTACTCCATCGAGCCCGAGCGCGCGCTCTTCCTGCACAAGGCCGTGCGCGAGGCCGCCGTCATCGGCATTCCCAGCGAGCAGTGGGGCGAGGCCGTGCACGCCGTGGTGGTGCTGAAGGACGGCGCCAGCGCCACGGCGGAAGAACTCATTGCGCATTGCCGCACGCTCATCGGCGGCTACAAGTGCCCGCGCAGCATCGAGTTCCGTGCCGATCCGCTGCCCGTCACGCCCGTGGGCAAGGTGCGCAAGAACGTGCTGCGCGACCCGTACTGGGCCGGCCACGAACGCAAGATCTGAGAACGCCCGGAACAGCATCTGTGAAAGCCGTTCACGCCGCAAACCGTACGGCAGCGAACAACAATCGATGCGCCCGGCTCCGCTTGCCGCGCGCGACCTTCAACCTCAACGAGACAACCCGATGGTATTGAACGACGACCAGAGAGCGCTGCAGGAATCCGCGCGCCGCTTCGCCCGCGAGCGCCTGCTGCCCGACTACCAGAAGCGCGAGAAGATCGGCGTGCTCGACCGCGGCCTGCTCGCCGAAATGGGCAGCCTCGGCCTCATCGGCGTCGACCTGCCCGAGCGCCTGGGCGGCCTGGGGGCCGACGCTGTCACCACCGGCATCATTGCGGAAGAGCTGGCCTACGGCGACTTCAACATCAGCGCCGTGCCGGTGGGCGTGTCGCTCAACGCCGCCATTCTCATTCGCCATGCGCAGCCCGACGTGGTCGAGGAATGGGTGCCGCGCATGATCCGCGGCGAGGCCGTGGTCGCCATCTGCCTGACCGAGCCGCGCGGCGGCTCCGACGCCAGCAACCTGCAGATGAAGGCGCGCCGCGACGGCGACCACTACATCATCAACGGCGAGAAAACCTCCATCACCTTCGCCGACCGCGCCGATGCCTACCTCATCTTCGCGCGCACCGGCCGGCCCGAAGACGGCGCCAAGGGCGTGTCCGCCTTCTTCATTCCCGCGAGCACGCCCGGCATCCAGCGCACGCACTTCGACGACGTGGGCAGCGCCATCATCGGGCGCGGCTCTGTGTTCGTTGACGATGTGAAGGTGCCCGCCAGCCACCGCCTGGGCGACGAGGGCAAGGGCTTCACGCAGGTGATGCAGGGCTTCGACTACAGCCGCGCGCTCATCGCGTTGCAGTGCTGCGGCGCGGCGCAAGCCTCGCTCGACGAGGCGTGGGCCTACGCCAAGGAACGCGAGGCCTTCGGCCGGCCCATCGGCCAGTTCCAGGGCGTGACCTTTCCGCTGGCCGAAGGCGAGTCGCACATTGCCGCGGTGCGCCAGCTGTCTTTTCACGCGCTGGCGCTGCGCGACGCGGGCCAGCCGCACACCAGCGAGGCCGCCATGGTGAAGTGGATGGGCCCCAAGACCGCGTTCGACGTGATCCACCAGTGCCTGCTGACCTTCGGGCACTACGGCTGGTCCAAGGACCTGCCGCACCAGCAGCGCATGCGCGACGTGATGGGTCTGGAAATTGGCGACGGCACCGCCGGCATCATGAAGCTTGTGATTGCGCGGCAGCGCATCGGCCGCGCGGCGGTGCAGTACCTCTGACACGGCGCCACAGGCACATACCGCCATGAAGATCGTGCTCGTGCGCCACGGACGCCCCGACGAAGACGACAGCGAACGCCCGCACGACCCGCCGCTGCGCGCCGACGGCCACGCACAGGCCGAGGCCGTGGCGGCGCGGCTGGCGCAGGAAGGCATCACGCGCATCGTCAGCAGCCCGATGGCGCGCGCCGCGCAGACCGCGCAGCCGCTGGCCCGCTTGCTGGGCCTGTCGGTGGAAACCATCGACGGCTGGGCCGAGGCCGACCGCCACGTGGCGCGCTACCGCTCCACCGAAACCTTGCGCGCGCTCGGCGAAGGCGAATGGCGACGCTTCATGGCCGACCCCATTGCGTACTTCGGCGGCGACAGCGCGAGCTTTCGCAGTGCAGTGCTGGGCGCGCTGGCCGCCACGGTCGAAGCCGGCCCCGCCAACTCCAGCAAGGCCCACGTGGCCGTGTTCACCCACGGCCTGCCCATCAACGTGGTGCTGTCGCACGCGCTGGGCCTGGAGCGCATCGTTCACTTCGCGCCCGGCTATGCGTCGATGACGCGGCTGCGCATCTTGCACACCGCCGCCGAGCCGCATGCCATTGGCGTGGCCAGCGTGAACGAGCGCGGCCACCTGCCTCCCACGCCTCCCACACCCATTCACTGAGCCTGCATGACCACGCTGATAGACGACACGACCCTGGCGCCCAAGATCGCCGACTACCTGGCCACGCAGCTCGGCCACGCCGTGACCGTGGGCGCCGTGCGACGCTTTCCGGTCGGCTTCTCGTGGCTGACCTATGCGGTGCCCGTGACCGACATCGACGGTGACGGCGCCACGCGCGAACTCATCCTGCGGCTGGGCCCCGACTACGGCCTGTTCGCCCCCTACAGCGCCGGCCCGCAGGTGCTCTCCATGCAGTCGCTCGAAGGCAGCGCCGTGCCCGTGCCGCGCGCCTTCTGGAGCAGCGACGACCCCTCGATACTCGGCGCGCCCTTCATGTTCTGCGAGAAGGTCTCGGGCGACGCGGTGGTGCCCTGGGTCTCGGCCAACGAGCCGGGGCTGGAAGAGGGCTACCGCAAGCAACTGGCCGAACAGTTCATCGACGCGCTGGCCGCGCTGCACTGCGTGCCCTGGCGAACCAAGCCCGTGGCCGCCATGGCGCACGGCATCACCGCCGGGAACGCGGCGCTGCTCAACGTCGAGCACTGGGAGTCGCAGATCGCGCGCTGGGCCATGCGCCCCTATCCGCAGGCCGAATGGGGCCTGCGCTGGCTCAAGGCGCACTGCCCGGTGGCGCCGCGCGTGGCCATCGTGCATGGCGACTACCGCACCGGCAACTTCCTGGAACAGAACGGGCGCATCACCGCCATCCTCGACTGGGAGCTGGTGCACCTGGGCGACCCGCACGAAGACCTGGGCTGGGCCAGCCTGCCCATGTACATGGGCGGCAGCAAGCTCATCTGCCGGCTGGCCGAGCCCGACTGGTTCTACGCCCGCTATGCCGAGAAGGCCGGCTTCGAGGTGTCGATGCGCTCGGTGCGCTACTACCAGGCGCTGTCGCTGCTCAAGCTCGCGGCCACCCACATGGCGGCCGCGCGCTGCTTCGAGGAAGGGCGCTTCAACGACATGCGCATGCCGGCCATGGGCAGCCAGATTGCCACCTGCCTGCGCCAGATGGAAAAAACGATCGAGGCCGCACCATGAACAACTCCTTTGCCCGCCTGATCGACGGCATGAACGCCACCCTGCGCAGCGAGGTGCTCAGCCGCCTCGACGACGAGTTTGCGCGCGGCCAGGTGTTCGGCGTCATCAACCTGCTGAACACCTTCAAGGTGCGCGCCGACTGGTCGGCCGGCTTCCTGCTGGAGCAACTGGCCGTGCAGCGCATCGCGCTGGACGGCGTGGCCGCGCTCATGCAGGGCCGGCCCGAAGCGGCCTCGCTGCCCGCGCTGCCCACGGGCGCCATGCCGGCCGCGGTGCCCATTGCCGAGCTGCTTGCGCAGCGCGACAGCGCCAACCGCGCCATTGGCGACCTGCTCGGCTGGCTCGACGCGCAACGCGCGCAACTGCCGGCGCAGGTTGCCGCCGACATCGAACAGCTGCTGCGCACCGCCATGCGCAGCGAGCTCGCCATTGAACTGAAGAACTCGCCGCGCCCGCTGTTCGCGGAAATGTCCAGCGGGTCCGAAGACTGATTGCGCACGTCGCGCACCCACCACCTATTCACCACCGAGCCGGCCGTCCAGTGCCGGCGTGGCCCATCAGGAGACAACCCCATGATTCGCTGCTCAAGAAGACTCGTCTCGCAGGTGGCCGCCGCCGCCGCGCTGGCGCTGGCATTGCCGCTCGCTGCCCAGGCCCAGGCCCAGGCCACCGGCCCCATCAAGATCGGCGTGCTCACCATCGACGCCGGCCCCTTCGCCACCTACGCCAGCCTGGTCGAAGACTCTTCGCGCGCCGCGGTGGAAATACTCAACGCCGAGGGCGGCGCGCTGGGCCGCAAGTTCGAGGTGGTGGTGCAGTCGCATGCCGGCACGCCATCGAGCGCCATTGCCGCCGTCAACCGGCTGGTGCAGCAGGGCGGCGTGAGCTTTGTGACGGGGCAGACGCCCACCTCGCACTCGCTCGCCATTTCGCCCAAGCTGGCCGCGCTCAACGCGCTGATGATCGACGTGTACTCCCAGGGCGACGACCTCATGACCAAGGCCTGCCAGCCCAACTTCTTCCGCGTGACCACGCCCGACAGCGTGTACGCCGCCATGCTGCGCGAGTTCGTCAAGAAGTCCGGCGCCAAGACCTGGAACATGATCTCGCCCGACTACGCCGTGGGCCACACCTTTGCCGCCAAGTTCACCGACATCGTGAAAGAGCAGGGCGGCACCGTGCAGATGAGCCTCTTTGCCGCGCAGGGCACCAACGACTTCGGCAGCTACATCACGCAACTGTCGAAGCCGGCCGACGCGCTCATGGTCACGCTCTACATGTCCGACGGCAACTCCTTCGCCAAGCAGCAGAAGCAGTTCGGCCTGTTCAGCAAATACAAGACCGTGCTGGGCAACGGCTTTGCCACCGAGTTCCAGCTGGCCGCGCAGGGCGATTCCGTGCTGGGCGTGCTCAACGGCCTGAGCTACCACAACACCATGCCGGGCGAGCGCAACGCCGCCTTCGTCAAGTCTTACGAGGCGCACTTCAAGCGCAAGCCCATCTACACCGACGCCGACATGATGGTTGCCATGGAAGTGCTGCGCGCCGCCATCGTCAAGGCCAAGTCGACCGACGTGGCAGCGGTGCGCACCGCGCTGGCCGGCCTGAAGACGCCCACCATCTTCGGCGACGTGGAAATGCGCGCCGCCGACCACACGCTGATTCGCCAGCTGGGCGTGGCCGAGGTGGTGCGCACGCCAGACGGCAAGGCCACGACCTTTGCCATGCGTTCTGTAGAGCCCGGCACGGCCCTCTTTCCGCCGCCGAGCCCGGAGTGCAAGATGCAATGACCGCCCCGTGCCAACGCCCGCGCGAACACTCACGCCAACACCCATGACCGCTCGCTACCGCACCCTCGAAGTCCACCGCCACGCAGACGGCTTTGCCACCCTGGTGCTCAACCGCCCGGAGCAGCGCAACACGCTCTCCAACGAGCTGCGCGGCGAAATGGTCGCGGCCATTGCGGCGCTGGAGGCCGACCCCGGCGTGCGCGTGCTCATCCTCACCGGTGCGGGCCGCGCCTTCAGCGCCGGCATGGACCTGGACGAATGGCGCACCTCCGACAAGCTCGCGGCCGGCGCGTACGAAAACGATCCCGTGCAGGCGCTGGGCAGCTTCTCGGGCCCGGTCATCGGCGCCATCAACGGCATGGCCGTGACCGGCGGCGTGGAAATGGCGCTGGCCTGCGACCTGCTGGTGGCCTCCACGGAAGCCAAGTTTGCCGACACGCACGCCCACGTGGGCCTGCTGCCCGGCTGGGGCGGCTCCGTGCGCATGGCGCGGCGCATTGGCCTGGCGCGCGCCAAAGAGCTGGCGCTCACCGGCCGCTTTCTGGGCGCGGAAGAGGCGCTGGCCTGGGGCTTCGTCAACCACGTCGTGCCGCCGGACCAACTGATGGCCAAGGCCGAATCCATCGCACGGCAAATGGCCGCCGCCGTGCCTGAAACGCTGGTCGCCTACAAGCGCGTGCTCGACGAAGGCGCCGCCTTGCCCTTCGCGGAGGCGCTGGCGTATGAGCGCCAGGCCTCGCTGGAGAACAACGCGCGCGTCAGCGGCGAGACCATCGACGCGCACGTGGCGGCGATGGTGGCGCGGCGCAAGAAAGAAGCGCCGCGCTGAAAGGGCTCCAGCAGCCCATTTCTCAGGTTCTCAGGTTCTCAAGTTCTCAGATCGGCGGATGCTGCTGCACCGCCTCGTACGCCGCAAAGCCCTTGCCCACGCCGTACTCGATGATCCCGTAACCCACCTCGTCCCCGTCGCGCACCTCGATCACCTGGTCGGCCAGCGTGCGCACGCGCTGGCGCGTGGCCGGGTCTTGCAGGTTCCACACCTCGTGCTCGAAGTAAAGCTTGCCGCGGTCGTCGCCATGGAACCAGCCGTCGAGCCCGCCATACAGCCCGCCCTTCAGGAAGTACCTGGTCGGCAGCACGCGCACCTGCACCGGCCGCTCGCTGCCGTCCGCAAACTTCAGGTGCAGCTCCATCGACGCCATCGACTGGCCGTGCGGGTCGTCGTGCCACTGCGCGTTGTGCGTCACGTCCACCAGCTGGTTGCGCCCCGACGCCTTGCTGCCGGCCGTGAACACCTCTTCGCCCGACAGATAGATCTTCTCGCCCGGCGCACGCTCCTTGAAGAAGATGTGCAGCCCCCGGTTCGCGAACTGCGCCGTGGTCCAGCAGTAGAAAAAGGGCGGGTAGAAAGTGAGCGGCGGCGTGGTTTCGTCGGTGCGCATTTCGGCGCGCACGCCCCACGAATGGTCGCGCTGGCCCATCCAGCTCGCGCTGTCGATGTCGATGCGCCGGCCGTCGAATTCGAGCCAGCCGCTGTAGCGCCCCAACTGCTGCCCGCGCGCCATGTTCTCCGTCACGCGGCCGTCGCGGCGGCGCAGGTGCGCCTTTTCTTCGTGCGCGTTCATGCTCGCGATGAACTCGATGTCGAAGCGAATGCCCGAGTCGTTGTCGCCCAGCACCAGCCGGTGGCGGCGCAGGCCTTCGAGCACCTGAATCGACAGCGGCCCCACCGTGGTCGTCAACGGGTCAGGCCGCAGCCGGCGCGAGGCCCTGAAGTTCCACTGCTTGCCCGGCACCGCCACGCCGGCAAAGGCGTCCATCACGTTGCGGTTGGGGTGGTAGCCCAGGCCAATGTCGAAGATCACGTCGCCGTTTGGCGTGGGGTGGCCGGTGTACCAGAGCCGCTCCATCCAGGCCGGATCGCTGTTGTCGATCTGGTCGAACGTGGTGGGAAGCTGGTGGCCGATGAGGTCGTCTTGAGGGGTCAGCATGGGTGTGCGCGAGGGCCTTGGGAGGGTGGTCGATTCTAATACGGTAGCGTATCATCTGCTACAGAACAGTAGCCGGGTTTGCCCGCACGCCGTGCTCTCTGAAGCGCTTGAAACCGTCCGTGGGCACAGCGCATGTCGCATCGCATTTCGCATTCCATGCCGCATTCATTCCCCCCAAGAAAAGGAGACAACTTCCCATGACATCGACCGACTCCCTCCGCGTCGAATGGCAAGACGGACTGGCCATTCTTTCCCTTGCGCAACCCGCGCGCGGCAACCCCTTCGACGGCACCTTCGCGCGCGACTTTCTGCAAGTGGCCTCCGGCCTGCTCAACGCGCCGCAACTGCGCGCCGTGCTGCTGCGCGCGGAGGGCGCCAACTTCAGCTTTGGCGGCGACCTGAAAGTGTTCTACCCCGCGCGCGACCGCCTTGCGCCACTGGTGCGTGAATGGACCGCTGATCTGCACATGGGCCTGCAGCGCTTCTGGCGCATGCCCGTGCCCGTGGTCACCGCCGTGCAGGGCTTTGCCATGGGCGGCGGGGTGGCGCTGCTGGCCGGTTGCGACGTGGTGGTGGCGGGCGCGTCCACGCGCATCGGCTCCGCCTTTGCGCAACTGGGCTTCAGCTGCGACTCCGGCTCCACCGTCACGCTCACCTCGCGCATGGGCATGGCGCGTGCGCGCCGCTTCGTGCTGCTGGCCGAAGTGCTGGGCAGCGAAGAGGCGCAGCGCGCGGGCCTGGTCGACCTCATCGTGCCCGACGACCAGCTGCAAGACGAGGCCCTGAAGCTCGCCCGCCGCCTGGCCGCCGGCCCCACCGTGGCTTTCGGCGAAACCAAGCGCCTCTTCATGAAAGCCGGCGCCGCGCAGCTGGAAGCCCAGCTCGAAGACGAGGCGCTCACGCTCGCGCGCGTGTCCGCCACGCAAGACGCGCAAGAGGGCATCGCCGCCATGGTGGAGAAGCGCAAGCCCGCCTTCCAGGGGCGCTGAGCAATGGCGACGACCGACACCGTGCTGCCGTGGGACTCGCGCGACCTGGAGGCGCTGCTGCGCCTGGAGCCCGTGGGCCCTTCCACCTTTCGCACCCGTTACGCCAGCCCCAACTCACGCGGCACCGTGTACGGTGGGCAGTTGCTGGCCAACGCCGTCATGGCCGCCTCGCTCACCGTGCCTGCCGGGCGCGACATCACCGCGCTGCAGTTCATGTTTTTGCAAAGCGCGGACCCCGCGCGTGTCATCGACCTGGAGGTGAGCGTGCTGCAAGACGGCAAGCGCTTTGCGTCGCGCCACGTGCGCGGCACGCAGCCGGCCACACACGACGCACCGCGCCGCGTGGTGCTCGACGCGCAAGCCACCTTTGCCACGCCACTGCCCGGCCCCGAGCACGCCACGCCGGCACCCGCGCTGGCGAAGGGCATCGACCCCTTCACCTTGCCGCGCATGGAAGACATGCCCGCGGACGTGGCCAGTGCCGTGTGGCGCACGCTGGGTTACCAGATGGATTCGACGCTGCTCGACCTGCGCGTGGGCGACGCCGCAAAGAGCCTGGGGCTGGCGTCGCAGAGCGCGGAGCTGAACTTCTGGCTGCGCACGCGCGAGCCGCTGCCCGACGACCCCATGCTGCACGCCGCCGCGTTCGCGTACCTGTCGGACTGGTGGCTCAACTTTGCGGCGGTGGGCATCCACGTGCCGCAACTGGACCGCGATGGAGAGCGGCTGCACGTGGCCAGCCTGAACCACGCGATCTGGTTTCACCGGCCGCTGCGCGCGGACCGGTGGCTTTGCTTCGACGTGCAGAGCCCTTGTGCGGCGCGGGGGAGGGGGCTGTCTGTGGCGAAGGTGTATGACGGGGAGGGGGGGCTGGTGGCCAGTGCTACTCAGGAGTGTTTGAGTACGCCTGGGGGGATTTGATGCCGTCTTAAAGATCAATCTTTGCGCTAAGACCACATCGACTTAGCAAATTTGCGGCTGGTCAACGCCAGTATTAAGTCTAGAGCGGCCAGATGAGCAAGCGCTTGCGTAGCGCCAGCAGGTTTTTTTGCCGTAGTTCGTCTCGCCGCTTATTAGCATCCTGCTGCCTAATTCAACCGGCCTAAAATTCCCGGGTCCAAGCAGTACCAATTTTGGGCGAGAGAGCGTTTGTGCGCTTATAGCTTTGCCATAGCATTGTAGTGATCTGCATATCCCGTTTTTTGAAACAAGAGCTTTAAGCCATCTTTAAATGAATCGTAGTCGAACTCTTTCATGTCAATTAGATTCTGGCCGAGAGAATGCGATTCTCGATTGATGTATCTATTGAATGCTTGAAGTCGAACCTCCTGCAGTTCTGGCATCTGAAAAACGTTCCCCAAGTCCTTTTTCCGCACAAAATTGAAGAAATATTCAATGACATTTCTCATGCAGTTGGCGATTAGGGCCGGCGGATGACTTTTGTTGTTGATCACACCCCAGTAAGCTTGGTAGTCATTCTGAATTTCCTCATATTTCATTTCTTGAAACAGACTGCCATCTTGACCTTTGGTTAATCTAAATAGATGTTGATCTAATTTTCTTTTTTCATGATTGGTTTCGGTTAGTTCGTAAAAGAAATACAAACTGTGAGTCAAAATAAAAACCTGAGAAAACCGGGGGCTCTTGAAGAATAGATTTTTTATCAGTCTGCCGATGTTGAATACAAAAATATGAGAGAGACTTGAAATCGGATCGTCGATCACGATGACACGATGTGGACTTAGATCTGATGCAGATAGCTTCCCTTTGCACATTTCGCAAAAATAAAGAAAACTGATCATCATTTTTTCGCCTTCGCTTAATGTTTGGAAGGCATGAGATGGGTCGCCTTGGCGAGCTACCCTATAGAGAGCATCGGAGTGTCGGATGATGCTGAACTCAAGAATTCCAAGATCTGATAAGCTGGCATTAATCGCATTTACAGCGTCGTCGACATTAATTGTTTTCTTTTGCGCATCCGCAATTTCATTTTGCGCATAGAGTGATTCATTCTGTAGCTTTTTAACTGAATCGTCTAATGCCTTCTGAGATTGCTGCATTGCTTCGAAATCCGATTTGTATCGACTTATGGTTTGGTCGTAGCTCCATCGCATCAGAGACCAGAATTCAGCTTTTATCTCGTCAAGTGAAGCGGCCTTGTTTTTAATCTTTTCGTTGTGCAACTCGATTTTAATATTGATCGAGTCAATTTCATGATTTAGGTCTTTGAGTTCTTTCGCTGTAGATGTAAGTTGAACAATTTCTTTCGGGCTTCTGATTTTTTGTGCAATCAGAGCCCGGTTTGAGCGAACAATTTCATTAATCAGTTTAAATTTTGCATTGATACGATCCTTCGCCGTTTCAGCGAATGGATGCGAAAGCAGGGTTTCAATATTTGGGAGAGATTCATGAGCAAAAACATAATCACTTTCAAATTTCTCAAGCTGCGCAACCTGGGCTTGATAATTGCCGCCAAAATACCGAGCAATCTCTTCGGAAAATTTTAAATTAATTGTGTCCGATTGACAAAACGGGCAGATGGCCGTATCGATTTCGCCGACTTTGGGTAGATATTTAAGACCCTGCTGTACCCAGTCCGCATTCCCTAGGTGCTCGATAAGTTGAGCGACCTCGCTGTCGGAGTTGCCTAAAATAGTTGTTGTGAAAATATTCGCAGATTCAATTGCGGATACATCAAATCCGATTTTTGGAATCGGAAGCTGGGATTCGGTCGAATCTCCTTGCAACGATTCGACTTCTGTACGAAGCGTTTGAATGTTTCTTGTTGGCTCGTCTGCGGGCTTTTCATGCTGCAAGAGCGTGTTGAATAATTTTTCTCTATCCGACATCAATCCCTTCAAGCAATACTCTAAAACTCGATCCCCTCCTGAGTATTGCGTCTTAATTTTCCAAACCTCGCCAACTGATTTTGATTTTTGAACTTCAAAATCTTTAAGTAGTTTGGATTTTTCTTCTTGTTTGGCGGAAATTTCCGTTTGGATTGCAACGGACAATTTCGAAAATTTTGCTATTTTTTCTTCAGCCTCTTTGTTTTCCTTGGAAAGACTAAAAATTCCTTTTAACTTGTCCGAAACGAAAAAATTGTCTTGGACGAAGGTTTGGTTGTATACCAGCACAGGATTAGAGGCCGCCGGTGATTTTTTGCAGGCACTGTATCTCGGCTCATCTGGGGAGTAAAAAAAGTTTGAAATTGTGGACTTTCCCGTCCCGTTAAGTCCGTAAATCAAATTTACTTTTTTATCTGTTTTAAGAACTGTCGTGTTCTTAAAACTAGCAACCGATGACATATGGATTTCCGTAAACATTGGCCCACTCCTAGTTTTTTTGATGGAATTCAAACATATGCAATATGTAGTACTCATCATTACAGAGGAGTGGGTCAATGTAAAGGGATTCGAAGTCGCTACTCTTTAGGCCCCGCAGCGCACTTGCGCGCGGTCTCACTTATTTGGAGCAGTTCCCCCGCCTTGCGCGCCAGATCAGCCGCAAGCCAAAGCAGGTTGTCCAGTTGACGAGGCCCACTACCACTGCACCAGTCGATGTCTTGCCCATAGCACACCCACAGGAGTGCTTCGAGTTGAGCGAGGGTGGATTCGAGAAGATCCGCCGCATCTTGGGCGTTGTCTTCAGAAGCTCCGGGCGTGAGATGCCGGGCTATAGTCTTGCTAGCCATTTTTGTGCGTTCCTTTTGAGGTAGTTGCACTTCTTTGGTTAGACGGTCGGGGTGTTACAAGCACCCCGACCGTCGCCTTTTGATACCTCGCATTTGCATCGTTGCTTTCGCACCGACAACCTGCCGCGAGGCAAGCAGCCTTCAAGAATGTTTCGCCGTGGTGTGTGACGCCTTCCTTGTCCCCTTGGTGGGGAGTTGAGTGACAGGGGCATTCACTTTAGAGAAGAGCACGTGCGCAGTGCCCGCTTCGTGCATGACGAAGTCTCGATTCACGCCAACAAATGCAGCTTCGGCTGCGCGGCGTTGGCTGGCGCCAAGTGCGCCGTCTTTCAGCGTCGGTGTTCGTGATGCGCAAGGCCACGCAGCCTCGCGTCACGCATGTTCAACGGGCCGCAACACTTGTTGCGCCGCGGCCCGCGCCAGGCCTCAGTCGTTGGCCTGGAAGTTCACGGCCTTCATGATCCCCGCCCACCGCGCGGTGTCTTCGCGCATGGTCTTCACCAGCGCGTCGGCGCCGTCGCCCACGGGGTACATGCCGTTCTGCACCAGCTGCTGTCGCACCTCGCGCGTGTTCACCGCGCGCATGAATTCGGCGCGCAGCTGGTCGACCACCGCCTTGGGCGTTTTCAGCGGCGCGTAGTAGGCGAACCAGGCGGTCGCCACCACGTTGTTCTGGCCGCCTTCGACAAAGGTGGGCACGTTGGGCATCAGCGGGGAGCGCTTGTCGCCGCTGGTGGCCAGCACCTTGACGCGGCCGCTGGGCAGCATCTGCAGCGCGCCGCCCACGGTGTCGAAGTAGGCCGGCACGGTGCCGCCCATCACGTCCTGGCGCGCGGGCGTGGAGCCGCGGTAGGGCACGTGCACCATCTGCAACCCGGCCGACCGGTTGAGCATTTCGCCCAGAAAGTGCGACGGTGTGCCCGCGCCGTAAGACGCAAAGCTCACGCCGCCCGGCTGCTTTCGTGCCCACGCGATGAACTCGGCCAGGTTGTTGGCGGGCACGTCCTTGTGCACGACCAGCGCCAGCTCGAAGCGCGCGGCGTTGACGATCGGCTGAAAGTCCTTGATGGGGTCGTAAGACAGGTTCTTGTAGGCGCTGGGGAACATGGTCATCATGCCGGCCGTGCCCAGCAGCAGGGTGCGGCCGTCGGGCGCGGCGGTCTTCACGGCCTCCACGGCGATGCGGCCCGCGGCGCCGGAGCGGTTGTCGACCACGAGCGGGCCGAGCGACTCGCGCACCTCCTGCGCAATGGCGCGCGTGAGCACGTCTTGGGTGCCGCCGGCGGGCACGCCAATCAGCACGCGAATGGGCGTGCCGGGTGCAAGCGCGGGGGCAGGCGCGTTGTGAGTTTGGGCGAGCGCGAGCGGCGCGTACGCCGCCAGGGGTACGCATGCCGCGCTGCCCAGCACGGCCAGCACATGGCGCCGCCGCAGGTGCGGCGGGTCTGCTTTCATCATTTGTCTTGTCTCCGTTGGTGAGGGCTCGCAGCCACTGTAGAGCGCTGACAATTGATTCATCTAATCAACCATTCCCCGGGCTAACCCTATGAAAGCGCCGCTGCGTCCGCTCGACGACCTGCTGCTGTACCGCACCAGCCGGCTGCTCTCGGTGGCGGGCGGCATGGTCATCCGGCTGTGCGAAGGGCGCTTCGGCATCACGCGGCGCGAGTGGCGGCTGCTTGCCACGCTGGCCAGCCAGGGTGCGCTGGGCTCGTCGCAACTGGCGGAGCACGCGCAGCTCGACCGGGCGCGCACGTCCAAGGCGGTGAGCTCGCTGGTGAAGAAGGGCATGGTCTCGCGCGACAAGCCCGCCGGTGACAAGCGCCACGTGCGCCTGTGCCTCACCGCGGAGGGCGCGGCGCTCTATGCGCAGCTGTACCCGCTGGTCGCGGCCATCAATGCCGAACTGCTGGGCGCGCTGAGTGCCGGCGAGGTGGCGCTGCTCGACGGCATGCTGCAGCGCCTGCATGCGCGCGGCGAGGCGATGGTGGCGGCGGCCGACCTGCCCAAGGCCGACCGGCGGCGGCGCGATGCGCCTGCTGCGCGCTGACACGCACCGGTGCGCGTCGGTGCGCGTCGGTGCACGCCGAGCTTCATTGAGTAGTGCCGGCCTGCATCGACCTGCGCTGGCGGGCATCGGCGGGCGCACCTGCGCCGCGCCGTCATCGTTCGCATGCGTACCATCTGTGCCACCTCTTCACAGATGATGTGCGCCCCCGCACCTTGTCCCTGCATGCCCGCCAAGGGATGCTCGTCTTCCAGACAAGAAAGGAGCGGTTGACCCAGCGCTCCGACAAAAGGAGACAAGCAGCATGCATCGCTCCCCGGATGTATTCGACTACGTGGTCATCGGCGCCGGCTCGGCCGGCTGCGTGATCGCCAACCGCCTGTCGGCCGACCCGGCGGTGCGCGTGGCGCTCATCGAGGCCGGGCCTTCGGACCGGCAGTTTCCGGTGAACGTGAAAACCTCGCTGCCGGTGGGCAACATCTTCTTGCTGCCGCATGCGCGCTACAACTGGCAGCACGGCTTTCAGGGCGGCGCGGCGGTCAACGACCGCACCATTCCGTGCCCGCGCGGCAAGCTGTTCGGCGGTTGCAGTTCAGTGAACGGCTCGGTGTACATCCGCGGCCACCGGCTGGACTACGACGAGTGGGCCGCGCTGGGCAACCCCGGCTGGGCGTACGACGACGTGTTGCCGGTGTTCCGCCAGCATGAGAACCACCACGGCGGCGCCACGCCGCTGCACGGCACGGGCGGCGCGTTCGACGTGAGCCGGCCGACCTCGCCCAACGTGCTGTCGCAGGCCTTCGTCGATTCCGCCGTGCAGGCCGGCCACCGCCGCAGCGACGACTTCAACGGGCCCGAGCAGGACGGCATGGGCCTGTATGACCTGAACCAGCGCCACGGCGTGCGGCTGAGCAATTCGCGCGCGTTCCTGCACCCGGTGCTGGGCCGGCCGAACCTCACGGTGTTCGCGGACACGCTGGTCGAAAAGATCGAGCTGAAGGGCCGGCGCGCGGTGGGGGTGCGCATCGTGCAGAAGGGCAAGGACGACGAACCGGGTGAGCACGGCCGGCGGCGCCTGCTGAGCGCGTCGAAGGAGGTGGTGCTGTCGGGCGGCGCGGTCAACTCGCCGCAGCTGCTGATGCTCTCGGGCATCGGGCCCGGCGCGCACCTGCGGCGCTGGGGAATTCCGGTGCTGGCCGACTTGCCGGGCGTGGGGCAGAACCTGCAGGACCACCCGACGGTATTCGTGTCGCACGGCAACCCGAGCGGGGAGTCTTACGCGCTGTCGGCCAGGTCGTGGCCGCGCATGCTGGCCAGCCCGTTTCGCTACCTGTTCAACCGCAAGGGCATGCTGTCTTCGAACGCGGCGGAGGCGGGCGGCTTCTTCAGGAGCCTGCCGGGGCTGGACCGGCCCGACGTGCAGATGACCTTTCTGGTCGGCCTGAAGGGCAGCGCGCGGGTCATTCCGCGCGACCACGGTTTCATGGTGCTGGTGCAGCTGCTGCGCCCCGCGGCGCGCGGCCACCTGGAGCTGGCCTCGGCCGACCCGGCGGCCAAGCCGGT
This sequence comes from Variovorax sp. OK212, assembly GCF_900112425.1. Lineage (GTDB taxonomy): Bacteria > Pseudomonadota > Gammaproteobacteria > Burkholderiales > Burkholderiaceae_C > Variovorax. Next base: position 69,080 of record NZ_FOLP01000028.1, read on the forward strand.
GATGCACCCGAACTTTCTGGAAGACCCGGCCGACCTGGCAACGCTGGTGCGCGGCGTGCGCGAGGCGCGCCGCATCTTCGCGGGCGCGGCGCTGGCGCCGTTCTCGGGCGCAGAGATCGCGCCCGGCCCGCAGGTGCAGACCGACGCGCAGCTCGAAGCCGCCTTGCGCGCGCAGGTCAACACGGCCTACCACCCGGTGGGCACCTGCAAGATGGGCCCGGCCAGCGACCCGCTGGCGGTGGTCGATGCGCGGCTGCGCGTGCACGGCATCGCAGGCCTGCGCGTGGCCGACGCGTCGGTCATGCCCAACATCGTCGGCGGCAACACCAGCGCACCGGCCACCATGATCGGCGAGCGCGCGGCGGCCTTCATGCAGGAAGAGGCACGCAGCGCGGCGCGGCTGTCGGCCTGACGCACACGCCATTCACGAGACAGCCATTCACGAACACCGCCATTCACGAACACCACGACCCCTCAAGGACACCTCCCATGGCACAGCTCACTTCCTTGCCCACGCCCGCCTTTCTCGACGGCCGCGTCAAGCGCCTGTTCATCGACGGCAAGCATGCCGACGCGCTCTCCGGGCGCACCTTCAACACCATCAACCCGAGCACCGGCCGGGTGCTGGCCGAAGTGGCCGAGGCCGACGAGCGCGACGTGGCGCTGGCCGTGGCGGCGGCGCGCCGCGCCTTCGTGGGGCCGTGGAGCAAGTTCAAGCCCTTCGACCGCCAGCAAATCATGCTGCGCATCGCCGATCTGGTGGAGGCGAACTACGACGAGCTGGCCATGCTCGACACGCTCGACATGGGCGGCCCCATTGCGCGCACCACGCTCGGCCGGCGCCGCGCGGTGGCGCTGCTGCGCTACTACGCGGGGCTGGCCACGTCCACGTACGGCGAGACCATCGAGAACTCCGCGCCCGGCGAGGTGTTCAGCTACACGCTGAAAGAGCCGGTGGGCGTGGTGGCGGCCATCAACCCGTGGAACGGCCCCATCGGCCTGGCCATCTGGAAGCTGTGCCCCGTGCTGGCATCGGGCTGCACGCTGGTGCTGAAGCCGGCCGAGCAGGCACCGCTGTCGCCGCTGCGCCTGGCCGAGCTGTGCGCGGAGGCCGGGCTGCCACCGGGCGTGTTCAACGTGGTCACGGGCCTGGGCGCCGCGGGCGCGGCGCTGGCCGAACACCCGGGCGTGGACAAGGTGGCGTTCACGGGCTCCACGGAGGTGGGGCAGAAGATCATTCGCGCATCGGCAAGCAACATCAAGCGGGTGTCGCTGGAGCTGGGCGGCAAGTCGCCCAACATCGTGTTTGCCGACGCGGACCTCGACGCGGCCGTGCCCGGCGCGGCCATGGCGGTGTTCGGCAACTCGGGGCAGATCTGCAGCGCGGGCACGCGGCTGTTCGTGGAGCGCAAGGTGTACGACGAGTTCGTGCACAAGGTGGCCGACTTCGCGCGCTCGCTGCGCGTGGGCAATCCGCTGGACACTGAGACGCAAATTGGCCCGCTGGTCTCGCAGCAGCAGCTCGACCGCGTGAGCGGTTACCTGGCCGCCGGCAAGCAGGAGGGCGCCAAGGCGCTGGCCGGCGGCATGCGGCTGGAGCGCGATGGCCTGTCGGACGGCTACTTCGTCGCGCCCACGGTGTTCGCCAACGTGAGCGACAACATGAAGATCGCGCGCGAGGAAATCTTCGGCCCCGTGATTTCCGCGCTGCCCTTCGACGACATCGACGACATGCTGCGCCGCGCCAACGACACCGACTACGGCCTGGCCAGCGGCGTGTGGACGCGCGACGTGGGCAAGGTGCACCGCGTGGCCAAGGGCCTGCGCGCGGGCTCGGTGTGGGTCAACTGCTACCAGGTGATGGACCCGGCCGTGCCCTTCGGCGGCTACAAGATGAGCGGGTACGGCCGCGAATCGGGCGCGGAGCACATGGCGGAGTACCAGCAGACGAAGGCGGTGTGGGTGAAGACCGACTGACGCGCACGGGGTGCGGGGCGGGGTATTCTCCCGAAGGCCCGCCTTTGCTCCCCACGCCCCCGCACCATTGCAACGCCGCCCATGAACGACCGCATCCGAGAGCTCGACGTGTTCCTTCGCGTGACCGAGGAAACCAGCTTTTCCGCGGCCGCGCGCAGCCTGGACTGCAACCCCTCCACCGTCAGCAAGCTCATCCAGCGGCTGGAAGACCGGCTGCGCGTGCGGCTGTTTCACCGCACGTCGCGCGTGCTCAAGCTCACGCGCGAGGGCGAGCAGTTTCTTGAAGGCGCGCACCGCGTGCTCGACGCGCTCGAGGAGGCCGAAAACGGCCTGCAGAACACCAAGACGCAGGCCAGCGGCGTGCTGCGCTTCAACTCGTCGCTGCTGCTCGCGCAGCACCAGCTGTCGCCGGTGATCCCGGAGTTTCTGCAGCGGCACCCGGAGCTGCGCGTGGAATTCGTGCTCACGGCCAGCCCCATCGACCTGTTCGAAAACCACATCGACGTGTCTTTCCAGAGTGGGGACATTCCCGATTCTTCATTGGTCGCGCGGCGCATTGCCACCACCCGCTGGACGCTGTGCGCCTCGCCCAAGTACCTGGCGAAGGCGGGCATTCCCATGACGCTGCAAGACCTGCAGCAGCACAACTGCATGAACTTTCTGGCGGGCTCGGTGCGCAGCACCTGGGCGCTGCAGGACGGCAGCGAGCCGGTGTCGCTCAGCGTGAACGGCAACATCGGCAGCAACTCGGCCGAGCTGCTGCGCGCCTATGCCATTGCGGGCGTGGGCATCGTGCGCCTGTCGGATGTGCACGTGGCGGCCGACCTGGCGGCGGGGCGGCTCATTCGCGTGCTCGAGAAGTTCCAGGTGGCGTCCGAAGACCCGATCTACGTGGTGTACCCGAGCAAGCGCAACCTGAGCCCGCGGGTGCGGGCGTTTCTGGACTTTCTGAACGAGAAGTTCGAGGCGGGCTGGGCCAGCCTCTGAGCGTTTGAATCGTGTCGGTCCGCCATGTGTGCGGGCGCGTCACAGATGCTTTGAAGGCCGGCTGGCTCCCATGCGCGGGCATTCCGGCCATCATGGTGTGGAGACAAGCGCGACGCGCTCCGCGCGCGCAACACAAGGCCTGACAGCATGAGCATGCGCAATTCCGGTTCCAATTCCGATCCCGATCCCGCGGAGGCATCGCCTTCTTCTTTCCACGCACCGCGCTTCACCGCCGCCGAGCTTCCGAGCGACGAAGAACGCGAGATGCTGCGCGACTCGGTGCGCGGCTTTCTCGCCGGGCATTGGCCGGTGGCCACGGCCGTGGAGCAGTCTGCATCGCCGCAGGCAGTGGCGGCCGTGTGGCAACAGCTGGCGCAGCAGGGGCTTGCCGCGCTGGGCACCGACTGGCGCGAAGGCGGGCTGCGAGAAATTGCCATCGCCATGGAAGAACTGGGCCGCGCTGCGTGCCCCGCGCCCCTGCTGGGCGCCGCGCTGGCCAACCTGCTGCTCGCGCCCGCCAAGGGCGGCGGCACGGCGGCGGATACCTTTCTCGACGCGCTGCACGCGGGCGACGCCAGCGTGGCCGTGGCCTTCCCCGAGCACTGGGAGGCCGACGCGCGCGTCGCGGCGCAAAGCGCGGGGGCGCCCACCTTCAGCGGCACGCTCCGCCTGGTGGACGGCGCGCTTGCCGCCACGCACGTGCTGCTGGTGCAGGGCGACAGCGCATGGCTCATCGATGCCACGCAGCCGGGCGTGAACCGCCTCGAAACCACGGCACTCGGCGCGATCGGTCACGGCGCTTTGCAACTGGAGGCCGTGCCCATGCAACCGGTGCCGGCGGACGAAGGCGCCGAGGCGCGGCTGCGCCATGCCTGGCGCGTGCTGCTGGTGGCACGCGCCCACGGTGCGGCGCGCCGTGCGTTCGACATGGTCAGCGACTACGCCAAGGAGCGCCACCAGTTCGGCCAGCCCATCGGCCGCTTCCAGGCGGTGCAGCACAAGCTGGCCAACAACCTCATTGCGCTGGAGGGCGTGCGGCGCACGCTGTTCAACGCGGCGGCCAGCCACGACCTGGGCCTGCCGCACTGGACGTACTTTGCGAACACGGCCTTCGCCTTTGCCAGCAGCGCGCTGCGGCAGGTGGCGCTGGAAACGCACCACGCCTTCGGCGCCATCGGCTACGCCGAGGAGCACGAGGCACCGCGCCACTTCCGCCGCGTGCACCTGGACATGGTGGCCGCCGGCGGGCTGCATGCCGCGCGCGGCGCGGTGGCCGACTGGCTGCTGGCCGGCGAGGGCCGCGCGCTGCCGGCCTACGACCTGGGCGAGGCGGGCAACGCCTTTCGCGAAGAGGTGCGCGCCTGGCTGGCGCAGCACTGGTCGGGCGAGCGCAAGGCCGCGTTCGACCGGCTCCCCTTTCATGACCGCGAGTTCGACGCCAGCTTTGCGAAGGACATCGGCAAGACCGGCTGGATCGGCCTGGCCTGGCCGCGCGAACATGGCGGCCAGGCCCGCTCGCCGATGGAGCAGGTCGCCTTCATCGAAGAGATGGAGCGGGCGGAGGCGCCGCGCATCGGCGCCGCCATTCAGGCCAACGCGCTGATGGTCTTCGGCACGCCGGCGCAGCAGGCGCGCTACCTGCCCGAGATGCTGGCCGGCGAGGCCATGCACGGCATGGGCTACAGCGAGCCGAATGCGGGCTCCGACCTGGCGTCGCTGCGCACCAGCGCCACGCGCGAGGGCGATGAATGGGTCATCAACGGCCAGAAGATCTGGACCACCACCTGGTGGGGCAAATACATGTTCCTGGCCGCCCGCACCGACCGCGAGGCCAAGCCCGCGCACGCGGGCATCAGCATGTTCATCGTGCCCATGGACGCGCCGGGCATCCAGGTGAAGCCGGCCACCACCATGTACGACGGCAGCTTCGCGAACATCTTCTACGACAACGTGCGCCTGCCGGCCGACGCGCTGGTGGGCCCGCTGCACGGCGGCTGGAAGGTGCTGACCAGCGCGCTGGCCACGGAGCGCGGGCTCATCGGCGGCGGCATCGTCATGAAGGTAGTGCACGGCTTCGAGCTGCTGTGCGCGCAACTGCGCCGCCCTGACGCGCAGGGCCGCCGCCTGGCCGACGACCCGCTGGTGCGCGACCGCGTGGCCGCGCTGGCGGCGGAGATCGAGGTGGGCCGGCAACTGATGATGGAGTGCGCCGAGCGCATCGTCGACGGCGTCACCCCGCCGGAATACGGCGCCATCAGCAAGGTGTTTTCGGGCGAGCTGATGGAGCGCTTCGGCGAGGCGGTGCTCGACATGCTGGGCGAGCCGGCGGCGCTGTCGCACGGCGCGCCGGGCGCGCTGGACAACGGCAAGTTCGAGCAGGGGCTGCGGCATTCGCTGATGTGGGTGATCAGCATTGGCACCAACGAGATTCAGCGCAGCTTGATTGCGCAGCGGGGGCTGGGGCTGCCGCGCTGAGCATGCGGCAACCCGGATTTATTGGATACGGCAAAAAGTTGGTGAAAATCTTCTTTATTTATCAAATACGATAAATAATTCGGGCACAACTTTATCCGTTGCAGCAAATTTGGAGTAAATTCACTTCAAATTTGTCGAGCTGGATAAATATGACGCTCACCGAAATCGGTCAAGCCCTTCGGGACGCCCGCAAGAAGCAGGGCCACACGCTGCAGACCGTGGCGGGTGCCCTGGGCATGGGCATCGCCACACTGTCCCGTCTGGAGCGCGGCGACCTGGACGATATCGGCTCGCGGCGCCTGCTGCGCGTGGCGGAGTACCTGGGCCTGCAACTGGTCGTGCGGCCCGCGGGCCACGGCATGACGCTCGAAGAGGCGATGGAGGACGCCGCAAGCGATTTCGCCGATCAGTCGGAGCACCGGCCATGACCGACCTGCTCGCCAAGGTGCAGGCGAATGCGCACCGGCTGGACGTGTATGTGGGAGACCACCGGGTCGGTACGCTAGAGCGGCAGGGCGCCGCAGGCAGCGTGTTCGCCTACCTGCCGGATGTGGGACGGAACGACTTCGCCTCGCTGCTGATGCCCGTGCGGCTCGAAAGCTACGCGGTGCCTTCGGCGCTGATCCCGACCTTCCAGCAGAACCTGCCTGAAGGGTTCTTGCGCAGAAAGATCACCGAGCGCTTCGGCAAGGTGCTGGCCACCGACGACTTCGTGCTGCTGGCCTTGACCGGCGCCAACCCCATCGGCCGCCAGCGCGTGGTGCCTTCCGGGTTCGCGCGGAACTGGGCCGGGCCGCTGCAGGTCGACATCGATGCACTGATGGGCGACAGCAAGGCGGGCTCGCTCTTCGCCGAGTTGCTGGACCGGTACATCGGCTTCGGCGTGTCGGGCGCGTTGCCCAAGGTGCTTGTGCAGGGCCGCGCAACGATTCACGACGAGCACTGGATCCTCAAGGCGGGCGACGACAAGCTTCCGGGGCTGGCCGTCAACGAGTTCTTCACGATGCGCGCGGCGCAATGCGCGGGCCTGCCGGTGCCTCAGTTCAAGCTCGCGGAAAACGGCACGCTCCTGGCGGTCAAGCGCTTCGATCACGACGCGCTGGGCAACGCCCTGGGCTTCGAGGACTTCTGCGCACTGCTCGCGATGCCGCCGGAGCGCAAGTACGGCGGCACGATGGAGCGGATCTTCAAGGCGATCGACGCCTACGCGGACGGGCCGCGGCGTCTCGAGGCCAAGGAGACGCTGGTGGCGGCGCACCTGTTCTGCATGGCGGCGGGGAACACCGACGCGCATTTGAAGAACTTCGGGCTGGTCTATGCCGATGCGTCGGATGTGCGGCTCGCGCCCATGTTCGACATGGTCACTACCAAGGTGTACCCGCAGTACAAAAACGACATTCCCGCGATCTCGGTGGCAGGCAAGAAGCTCCAGGCACCGGACAAGACCTTTGTGCGGTTCGCGCAGGAGCGGGCCGGCTTGACGCAGGCGCGCCTGCGGGAGATGGCGCAGCGCGTGGCGGCCGGCCTGGAGGAGGCGAGTGCCGAGATGGCGGTGCACTCGCGCGCGCATCCGGCGTTCAAGCCCATCGGCGCAGGCATGGCGCGGGAGTGGGCGGCGGGCATCAAGCTGCTGTCGTATTTCGACGCGCCGCCCAAACGCGCCCTCAGCGCCCCGTGAACACCGCCGCCCGCTTCTCCAGAAACGCCGCCACCCCCTCGGCCGCGTCTTCGGTCTCCATGCACACGTTGAACGCCGCCGCCTCGCGCGCCAGCGCGTCGCGCAAGCTGCCTTCCTGTCCGCGATACAGCGAGCGCTTGGCCAGCTGGATGGCAATGGGCGGGCCGGCCGCGATGCGTGCCGCCAGTGCCATCGCCGTGGTCATCAATGCCTCGGGCGGCACCACGCGCGAGACGATGCCCAGCTGCAGTGCCTCTTGCGCATCGATCACGTCGCCCGTGAAGGCCAGCTCGCAGGCCTTGGCCATGCCGACCACGCGCGGCAGCAGGTAGGTGGCGCCCGTGTCGGGCGGCAGGCCGCGCTTGACGAAGGCCTGTGCGAATTTCGCATTGCTCGCCGCAATGCGGATGTCCGCGGCCAGCGCCATGTTCATGCCCGCGCCCACTGCCGCGCCGTGCACTGCCGCAATCACCGGCTTGGCCGCTTCGTGGATGGCCAGCAGCATCTCGTCGCGCGCGGGGTTGATCTTTTCCTGCAGCGGGCGCGCGCCGCCGGGGCCGGCGCTCATTTCCTTCACGTCGCCGCCGGCGCAGAAGGCGGCGCCCGCGCCGGCCAGCACGATGGCGCGCACCGCCTCGTCGCGGCCGGCCTCGCGCATGGCCGCGGCAATGTCCTGCTTCAGCGTGCCGCCGATGGCGTTCATGCGGTGCGGGCGGTTGAAGGTGAGCACGGCGACCTGGCCGTCGCGCGTGTAGAGCAGGCTCTCGTAGGTGGGGAGGGTCATGGGGTTCGGTTTCCGGGGAAGGTCATGCGGCGGCGGCGTTGCGCAGCAGCTCTCGCGCGATCACCACGCGCTGGATCTGGTTGGTGCCCTCGAAGATCTGGTTGAGCTTGGCGTCGCGCATCATCCGTTCGACGGGGTAGTCCTTCACATAGCCGTAGCCACCCAGGATCTGCACCGCGTCGGTCGTCACCTTCATGGCCACGTCGCTGGCAAAGCACTTGGCCATGCTCGCGAGCATGGGCAGGCGGCTCCATTCGCCGCGGTCGCCGGCGCGGGTGCATTCGTACAGCAGGCAGCGCGCGGCCTCGATCTGCATGGCCATGTCGGCCAGCATGAACTGCACGCCCTGGAACTCGGAGATGAAGCGCTTGAACTGCTTGCGCTGCTGCGCGTAGGCCACCGCGGCGTCGAGCGCGCCCTGCGCCAGCCCGACCGACGCGGCCGCGATGGCGGGGCGGTTCAGGTCGAGCGCGCGCATGGCGGCGCGAAACCCCTTGCCCTCTTCGCCGAGCATGTTTTCCGCCGGCACGCGCACGTTGTCCAGGTACACCGGCACGTTCACGGCGCCGCGCATGCCCATCTTGCGTTCCTTCTTGCCGAAGGTGACGCCGGGCATGTTCTTCACGTCGACGATGAAGGGGCTGATGTTGTCCACGCCGCCTGCGTCGCTGGTCTTGGCGAACACCATGATGTAGTCGGCCACGCTGCCGAAGGAGCACCACTGCTTCTGGCCGTTGATGACGTAGCTGTCGCCGTCGCGCACGGCGCGCGTGCGGATGGCGCTCACGTCGGAGCCGGCGCCGGGCTCCGACAGCGCAATGGCCGTGAGCGTGCGGCCCTGCGCCACGATGGGCAGGAAGCGCTGCTTCTGTTCCTCGGTGCCGAAGTGCATCAGCGGCAGCACGAACATGGTGGTCTCGCCGGCCAGCAGGCCGCAGGCCTCGGAGTGGCGCGAGATTTCTTCGCGCGCCAGGCACACCATCGTCAGGTTGGCGCCGGGGCCGCCGTAGGCCTCGGGCACCCACAGCTGCAGCAGGCCCATGTCGCCGTACACGGGAATGAGCTCGGTGGGAAAGCGGTCGTTCTCGTCGATCTCCGCGGCAATGGGCGCAACGTGGCGCTCGGCCATGCGGCGCACGCCGTCGCGAAAGGCGAGTTCTTCGGGGGTGAAGTCCATTCGGTGCGTCCTTTCCTTATTCAGGCTGGATGTTCTGCTCGCGGATGATCACGCTCCAGCGCGCCACGTCCTGCTTCACGTAGTCCATCACCTTCGCGGGCTCGCTGCTCTCGGCATCGACGCCCAGGGAGTCGAAGCGCTTCTTCACGTCTTCGGACGCCACGGCCTTGACGACGGCGGCATGCAGCTGCTCGACAACGGCCGGTGGCGTGCCGGCCTTGGCGAGCAGCGCGAACCACGAGTACAGCGAGTAGCCGGGCACGGACTTGCCGATCACGTCGGCCTTCGGGTCGTGCGGTGAGGTGGTCTCCGACGTGACGCCCACCAGCTTCAGCTTGCCGGCGGCAATCTGGCCGCGCATGGCCTCGGTGGGCGTGGTGAGCAGCACCTGCACCTCGCCGCCGAGCAGCGCGTTGAGCGTGGGCGCCTGGCCCTTGTAGGGCACGTGGGTCATCTTGATGCCGGCCTGCTTGATGAGCAGCTCGGTGCCCAGGTGCCCGAGCGAGCCCACGCCAGCGCTGGCGTAATTGGCCTTGCCGTTGGTCTTCTTCGCCCAGTCGAGGAAGGTGCTCATGTTGGTGGCCGGCACGCCGGCGCCCACGGCCAGCACCATGGTCGACTTGGCGACCATCGAGATCGGCACGAAGTCTTTCACGGGGTCGAAGCCCGCGTTCTTCTGCAGCAGCGGGGTCACGGCGCTGGGGCCGTTGTTGCCCAGGAAGAGCGTGTAGCCGTCGGCCGGTGCGCGCAGCACCTGCTGCGCACCGAGCGCGCCGCCAACGCCGGGCACGTTGTCGACGATCACGGTGGCGCCGCCCAGTGCCTGCTGCAGCGGGGCTTGCAGGATGCGCGCCATCGCGTCGGTCGGGCCGCCGGCCGCGTACGGGACCACGAGGCGTATCGGCTTGTCGGGGAACGCGGCCGTGGCCGCGAGGGGCATGGCGGCCGCGGCGAGCAGGCTCCATGCGCGGAAGGTGGGGGTCATTGTTGTCTGTCTCCGATGTCTTTGAATGTCTGTCGCGGGTCAGCCGAGCTGCTGCGCGAGTTCGGGCACGGCCGTGAACAGGTCGGCGACGAGGCCGTAGTCGGCCACCGAGAAAATCGGTGCTTCTTCGTCCTTGTTGATCGCGACGATGACCTTCGAGTCCTTCATGCCGGCCAGATGCTGGATGGCGCCCGAGATACCCGCTGCGATGTACAGCTGCGGGGCAACGATCTTGCCCGTCTGGCCCACTTGCCAGTCGTTCGGTGCGTAGCCCGCGTCGACGGCTGCGCGGCTGGCACCGAGGCCTGCGTTGAGCTTGTCGGCCAGCGGGGCCATGACTTCCTGGAACTTCTCTGCGCTGCCCAAGGCACGGCCACCGGAGACGATGATCTTGGCGGCCGTCAGTTCAGGGCGTTCGCTCTTCGT
>NZ_FOLP01000017.1 GCF_900112425.1 Variovorax sp. OK212
CAGCCGTCAGCGTGGTCTTGCCATGGTCGACGTGACCGATCGTGCCCACGTTGACGTGGGGCTTGGTACGGGTGAACTTACCTTTTGCCATTTTTTAATCCTTGAAAGAGCATGTCCCGTGTATTGGTTTTATGTCTGCACCGCATTGCTGGTTCCTTCGCCACGGGCAGCGGAGGGCACACGATCGCAGACAAGAAGGGCCGCGCACTGCACGGCCCCACATTCCTGAAATTACTTTGCGCGAGCGGCCACGATGGCTTCGGCAACGTTACGCGGAGCTTCAGCGTAGTGCTTGAACTCCATCGTGTACGTGGCGCGGCCTTGCGACATCGAACGCAGCGTGGTCGAGTAGCCGAACATTTCCGACAGCGGCACTTCGGCCTTGATGGACTTGCCGCCACCGATCATGTCGTCCATGCCTTGCACCATGCCGCGACGCGAGGACAGGTCGCCCATCACGTTGCCGGCGTAGTCTTCAGGCGTTTCGACTTCCACGGCCATCATCGGCTCGAGGATCACGGGGCTGGCCTTGCGGGCGCCTTCCTTGAAGCCGAAGATGGCGGCCATCTTGAACGCCATTTCGTTCGAGTCCACGTCGTGGTACGAACCGAAGTGCAGCGTGACCTTGACGTCCACGACGGGGTAGCCCGCCAGCACGCCTTGCGTCAGCGCTTCAACAACGCCCTTTTCCACCGCGGGGATGTACTCGCGAGGAACCACACCGCCCTTGATGGCGTCGACGAACTCGAAGCCCTTGCCGGCTTCCTGCGGCTCGAGCTTCAGGATCACGTGACCGTACTGGCCCTTGCCGCCCGATTGGCGAACGAACTTGCCTTCGGCATCTTCGACGGTCTTGCGGATCGTTTCGCGGTAAGCCACTTGCGGCTTGCCCACGTTGGCTTCCACGCCGAATTCGCGCTTCATGCGGTCCACGATGATTTCAAGGTGGAGCTCGCCCATGCCGGCGATGATGGTCTGGCCCGATTCTTCGTCGGTCTTCACGCGGAACGAAGGATCTTCCTGAGCCAGGCGTTGCAGGGCGATGCCCATCTTTTCCTGGTCGGCCTTGGTCTTCGGCTCGACGGCCTGCGAGATCACCGATTCAGGGAACACCATGCGCTCGAGCGTCACGATTGCATCCGGATCGCACAGCGTTTCGCCGGTGGTCACTTCCTTCAGGCCCACGCAGGCGGCGATGTCGCCGGCGCGGATTTCGCTGACTTCTTCGCGGTTGTTCGCGTGCATCTGCACGATACGGCCGATACGTTCCTTCTTGCCGCGCACCGGGTTGTAGACGCTGTCGCCCTTCGAAAGCACGCCCGAATAGACGCGCACGAAGGTCAGCTGGCCCACGAACGGGTCGGTCATCAGCTTGAATGCGAGAGCCGAGAACTTCTCGCTGTCGTCAGCCTTGCGGATGACAGGCGCTTCGTCTTCGTCCAGGCCGTTCACCGGCGGAATGTCGGTCGGAGCGGGCATGTATTCGACGACGGCGTCGAGCATGGCCTGCACGCCCTTGTTCTTGAAGGCCGAGCCGCACAGCATCGGCTGGATTTCGCCGGCGATGGTGCGCTGGCGAATGGCCTTCTTGATTTCTTCCTCGCTCAGCTCGCCGCCTTCGAGGTACTTGTTCATCAGCTCTTCGCTGGCTTCTGCAGCCGCTTCGATGAGCTTTTCACGGTATTCGTTGCAGACATCGGTCAGGTTGGCCGGAATGTCGCCGTACTGGAAGGTCACGCCCTTGTCGTCGTCCCAGATGATGGCCTTCATCTTCACGAGGTCGACGATGCCCTGGAAGTGCTCTTCGGCACCGATCGGGATCTGGATCACGACGGGGTTGGCCTTCAGGCGGTCCACCATCATCTGGCGCACGCGCAGGAAGTCGGCGCCGGTACGGTCCATCTTGTTGACGAACGCGAGACGGGGCACCTTGTACTTGTTTGCCTGGCGCCAGACGGTTTCCGACTGGGGCTGCACGCCGCCGACGGCGTCGTACACCATGACCGCGCCGTCCAGCACGCGCATCGAGCGCTCGACTTCAATGGTGAAGTCCACGTGGCCGGGGGTGTCGATGATGTTGATGCGGTGTTCGTCGAACTTGCCGGCCATGCCCTTCCAGAAGCAGGTGGTGGCAGCGGACGTGATCGTGATACCGCGCTCTTGCTCTTGCTCCATCCAGTCCATCGTGGCGGCACCGTCGTGCACTTCACCGATCTTGTGGTTCACACCGGTGTAGAACAGGATACGTTCGGTCGTCGTGGTCTTGCCGGCGTCGATGTGCGCGGAGATGCCGATGTTGCGGTAGCGCTCGATGGGGGTCTTGCGGGACATGATTTACTTTCGGGTTGAAATGCGTTGAGCGCTGGGCCCCGAGCACGGGCACAACGCCCGACACTCGACACCCAACGCCCAAGCGAAGTTTGATTTTTAGAAGCGGAAGTGGCTGAACGCCCGGTTGGCTTCTGCCATGCGGTGCACTTCATCGCGCTTCTTCATGGCACCGCCACGGCCTTCCGTGGCTTCCATCAGTTCGTTGGCCAGACGCAGGGCCATCGACTTCTCACCGCGCTTGCGGGCAGCTTCCTTGATCCAGCGCATCGACAGCGCCAGACGGCGCACGGGGCGCACTTCGACCGGAACCTGGTAGTTCGCACCGCCCACGCGGCGCGACTTCACTTCGACCATCGGCTTCACGTTGTTGATGGCAACGGTGAACGCTTCGAGGGGGTCCTTGTCCGGGTTCTTCTTTTCGATGAAGTCGAGAGCACCGTAGATGATGCGCTCGGCAACAGCCTTCTTGCCGCCTTCCATGATCACGTTCATGAACTTCGACAGCTCGACATTGCCGTACTTGGGATCCGGCAGGATTTCACGTTTGGGGACTTCGCGACGACGTGGCATTTTTTTAACCTCTTTGCTTCAGTTGGTACCGTTTCCGATACCGCGAGAGCCAGTTCGAACTCTCACTTACTCGACCCGACATTGGGTCACTTCGTTCGATGTGCCTGCCAAGGCAACCGAACACCGCTTGTTTTCTAACGACAGGAAGGCTTAAGCCTTCTTGGGGCGCTTCGCGCCGTACTTGGAACGCGACTGCTTGCGGTCTTTCACGCCTTGCAAGTCGAGCGAACCGCGCACGATGTGGTAACGAACACCGGGCAAGTCCTTGACACGACCGCCGCGAACCAGCACGACGCTGTGTTCCTGCAGGTTGTGGCCTTCGCCGCCGATGTAGGAGATGACTTCGAAGCCATTGGTCAGACGGACCTTGGCAACTTTACGAAGCGCCGAGTTGGGCTTCTTGGGCGTCGTGGTGTAGACGCGGGTGCAGACACCGCGACGTTGCGGCGAGTTCTGCATGGCAGGGCTCTTCGAATTGATCTTTTCGACCGTTCGACCCTGACGCACCAGTTGATTGATGGTTGGCATGAATGAATAAGTCCCAAAACAGCCCGGCTTTGGCTATTAACCGCTCCTGTCGTGACGCAGGAACAACCGGGAGATGACGAAAACGTGAAACCCTTCGGAAATTTCCGAAAAGCCCACGAGTATAGCAAACGAGTCCGAAACAGCAAGACCGACCGTGGCGAAAGCCCTGCCGCAGGCCGCGTCTATGTGTTTATCGCCTCCGGATCACTTGATCCAGAGCCGCACGGCATCCCAGGCGCGGCCGAAGATACCGGCCTGCTCGACGGGCTCCAGGGCCACCAGCGGCACGTCGGCCACCGGCTGGTCGTCCAGCGTGACCTTCAGCGAGCCCACCGGCTGGTACTTGGTGAACGGCGCCACCAGGGGGTCGGGGCGCGACACCTGGGTCTTGATCTTGCTGGCGGTGCCTGCCGGCACGGCGACCACGATGGGTTCGGGGCGGCCCAGCTTCAGTGTGTTGGACTTGCCCTTCCACACGGCCGGGGTGGCGGCCGGCTGGCCGCCGTCGAACAGGCGAACGGCGTCATAGGCCGTGTAGCCCCAGTTCAGCAGCTTCTGCGATTCGTTGGCGCGCACGGTCTCGCCGGTGGTGCCCAGCACGATCGCCAGCAGGCGGCGCCCGCCGGTCAGGTTCGGGAAGTCGCGCTTGGCGGTGGCGATCATGCAGTAACCGGCGGCCTCGGTGTGGCCGGTCTTCAGGCCGTCGACGGTCGGGTCGCGGAACAGCAGCAGGTTGCGGTTGGTGTCGTTGGTCGACGGCGTGCCCGGGTAGCGGTACTTCTTGATGGCGTAGTACTTGGCTTCCTCGGGGAAGTCGCGCACCAGGCGGGTCGCCAGGATGCTCAGGTCGCGGGCCGTCGTGGTGTGGCCGGGCGCCGTCAGGCCTTCGGGGTTCTTGTAGCTGGTGTTCTTCATGCCCAGCGCCTTGGCCTGGGCGTTCATCATCTCGACGAAGTGCTCCACCGTGCCGCCCACGCCTTCGGCCAGCGCCACCGTGGCGTCGTTGCCCGACTGCACGATCAGGCCCTTGATCAGGTCTTCCACCGGCACCTGCATCTTCGGGTCGATGAACATGCGCGAGCCGGGCATCTTCCAGGCGCGCGGGCTGACCGGCATGGTCTGCGTCAGCGTGATCTTCTTGGCCCGCAGCGCGTCGAACACCACATAGGCAGACATCAGCTTGGTCAGCGAGGCCGGCTCCACCGGGCTGTCGATGTCCTTCTGCGCCAGGATCTGGTTCGCGGTCACGTCCAGCAGCAGGTAGCTGCGCGCTGCGATCTCGGGCGGCGCCGGCACCTGGGCGGCGGCGATGAGGCTGACGGATGCGGCGGCGGCAAGGACCAGCGTGCGGAGCGCGCCTAGAAAACGATTCATGGAGAGTGCGGAAAGAGACGAAAACAAGCCTGCGAGGCGATCAGGCAATGCCCGCGCGCAGATGGCGGACAACGAGACTTTTGAGGAGCGGCAATTGTCCGTGAAAGAAATGGCCGCCCCCGGGGACGACTGTGACAGGAAGTGACTGCGGCCGCGCCCAGTCCATCACGGCGGAGAGCGCCACGGTGTCGTCGGCCTCGCCGTGCACGACCAGCGCGCGTTCGTGCGCCTCGGCGGGCAGCGGGGCCACCACGTTGCGCGCGGCGGCCGTGCCGACCAGCACGATCTGCCGGACGTCGCGTTCGACCCAGAGCTTCTCGACCGCGCCGCTGGCAACGAACGCGCCGAACGAAAAGCCGGCAATCGCGATCGGGCCTTCGGGCGCCAGCTGGCCGACGACATTCAGCATGTCTTCGAGTTCGCCGCGCCCTTCGTCGTGCACGCCTTCGCTGGCGCCCACGCCGCGGAAGTTGAAGCGCACCGTGGTCCAGCCGCACGCCACGAAGGCACGCGCCAGGGTCTGGACGACCTTGTTGTCCATGGTGCCGCCGAACAGCGGATGCGGATGGGCGATCACGGCGATGCCGCGCGCGGTTTCAGCGGGCTGGTCGCGCTGCACCTCGATTGCGCCGGCGGCGCCCTGAAGGCTGAGTTTTTCTGTTTGGGAATTCATTGGCACAGGTTACGCACGGTACGAGCGAAGGGCCGGCGAAAAAGTTCAGCGCCCGACGTCGGCCGGCAGCACGAGGCGCTCGACGACCTGGCCGTTCTTCAGATGGGACTCGACGATCTCGTCGATGTCCTCGCTGTCGACGAAGGTGTACCAGACGGCCTCCGGATAGACCACGGCCACCGGCCCGCCCGCGCAGCGGTCGAGGCAGCCGGCCTTGTTGACGCGCACCTTGCCGGGCCCGGAAAGCCCCTGCTCCTTGACCTTCGCCTTGCAGCGGTCGAAGCCCTCCTGCGCGTTGTGCAGGGCGCAGGAGTCTTCGCCGTTCTTGCGCTCGTTGAGGCAGAAGAAGATGTGGCGGCCGTAGTAGCCGGTCGGTGCGGCGGGTGTGGGGCTGGGCATCGCAGGATTTTAGTGACCGGCCCTTCCAGCGCGCCCTGTTCAACCTTTGCCGGCCCTGGTCAACCTTTGTCGGCCCTTGTAGGCCCTTGTAGGCCCTTGTAGGCCCTTGTCGGCTCCTGTCAGCCTTGGTCAGCCCTGGTCAACCTTCGCCTTCTCCCCGCTGCGGCGCGACAGCGCCGCCACCACATAGGCCAGCACCGCGAAAGGCCAGCTCCACCCCAGCCACTGGGCCAGCCCGTGGAAGCGGATGAATCGCCCCTGCTCCCACGTTGCCAGCGTCTGCGCGAAGTAGGCGCTCTCGGGCGCCTGGTTCAGCAGGCTCAGCTGCAGCACCAGCCCCACCAGCAGCAGCGCCGCGCAGAGGCGGCGCGGCGCGAACAGCAGCAGCACGCCGGTGAACAGCGCGGCCGCCATGCCGACCTGCACCGGCAGGTCGAGCCAGGCCCATGCGTGGTCGGGCCCGTAGCTCAGCGCCGCCGACAGCGCCGACGCCGCCACGCCCGCCAGCAACGTCAGCGGCAGCAGCACGGCGCGCTGCACCACGGAGCGCGCCACCAGGTAGCCCAGCAGGCACGGCACCAGCGCGCCCAGCATCACGCACAGCAGCTCGACCGCCGGCACCAGCGGCTCGAGCTCGAACTGCCGCACGGGCAGCCAGTCGATGAAAGGGGTGTCGAGCAGCCATTCGGAAATCGCCACCTCGAGCCGCTCGAACACCTGGCCCAGCCCGAAGGTGACGGCCGCCGGGAACAGCAGCGCGAACGGCCAGAGCGCGAGCAGCACCAGGCCGCCGCGCGCGTCCTCCACGAACCATTGGGAGCGCGCCCGGCTCCAGTGCGCAACCGCCCCCAGCCGCTCGAGCCCCGCCGCCAGCACCGCGCCGAGGATGGCGCCCGACGTGTTCAGCCCCAGGTCGACGTTGGACGGAATGCGCGCGGGCAGGTAGCTCTGCAGCGTCTCCATGGCAAAGGCGATGGCTGCCCCCGACGCGGTGGCGCGCAGCACAGCCCGCCACACGCCGGCGCCGGGGCGCGTGCGCAGCACCGCCAGCGCACAGAGGAAGCCGAAGGGCACATAGCCCACCACATTGATCGCGAAGTCGAAGCCCGTCCAGTACTTGGGCCAGGGCGCCGACAGGTAGGCCCAAGGGGCGATCCCCTGGTCGCGCCAGTCGGCGAACGGGTACAGGCTGGCATAGACGATCAGCGCCGCGTACGCCAGCGCCAGGGGGAGCGCGGCGGACTTGTGCGGCCTTGGCGCCTGGTCCACTGGATGCCCCGGCCTCAGAACGGCTTCACGACCACCAGGATCACGATGGCCAGCAGCAACACCACCGGCAGCTCGTTGAACCAGCGGTACCAGCGGTCGCTGCGCCGGTTCTGCCCTGCCACGAAGCGGCGCAGCAGCACGCCGCAGCCGTGGTGGTAGCCGATGGCCACCACCACCAGCGCCAGCTTGGCGTGCATCCAGCCGTTGCCCGGGCCGCGGCCGATGCCGTAGCCCAGCCAGAGCCAGGCGCCGAAAACGATCGCGGGAACCGCCAGCATCGTGGTGAACCGCATCAGCTTGCGCGCCATCAGCAGGAGCCGGGCGCGTTCCGCCACCGATTCGGGCGGCACCATGGCCAGGTTGACGAAGATCCGGGGCAGGTAGAACAGCCCCGCGAACCAGCTGGCGATGAAGACGATGTGAAGAGATTTGACCCAGAGCATGCGGGCCAGTTTAGTGGCGCGCCTCCCGCCACCGCCCGTTTTGCCCGTGCACGCAAAGGCGACGGGCAAAAAAAAGCCCGACGTCTTCACGTCGGGCTGGGAAGCCCTTTTGCTGTCACACATCAAGGCACCCGCTCAGGGAGGAAAAGCGGGGAGCGGCAAGCCGCCCGCTGAGAATTTAACAAAGACGAAACAAGGTTTCAAGCGACTGAGGCACTTTCTTTGACATTTGAAGCAAAAAATTGAGAACCTTGGTTCTACGATTTTCCGTAGTTGTCAGACAACCGGCCACATGGCGCGGCGTACTGCGAAAGAGTGCTTCAGGCACAATTTTGGATATATGACGTCATCAAATTCCCCCCTGGCCATGTTTCCCGCCGGGCGGCCGCGACGGTTGCGCCGCGACGCTTTCACCCGCAACCTGGTTAGAGAGCATGCGCTCACTGCACACGACCTGATCTATCCGGTGTTCGTACAGGAAGGCGACAAGCGCCGTGATGCCGTCCCTTCGATGCCCGGCGTGGAACGCCTGAGCCTCGACCTGCTGCTGCCCGTGGCCGAGCAGTGCGTGGAAGCCGGCATTCCGGTGATGGCGCTGTTCCCCGTGATCGACGCCAGCCTGAAGACGCCCAACGGCGACGAGGCCTTCAACCCCGACGGCCTGATTCCCCGCGTGGTGGCCGCGCTGAAGGCGCGCTTCCCCGAGCTGGGCGTGATGACCGACGTGGCCCTGGACCCCTACACCAGCCACGGCCAGGACGGCCTGCTCGACGAAACCGGCTACATCCTGAACGACGCCACGGTCGAGGTGCTGGTGAAGCAGGCGCTCACCCAGTCGCAAGCCGGCGTGGACATCGTGGCGCCCAGCGACATGATGGACGGGCGCATCGGCGCCATCCGCAACGCGCTCGAAGCCCGCGGCGACATCCACACGCGCATCATGGCCTACAGCGCCAAGTACGCCAGCGCCTTCTACGGCCCCTTCCGCGACGCCGTCGGCTCGGCCGCCACGCTCGGCAAGAGCAACAAGAAGGTCTACCAGATGGACCCCGGCAACAGCGACGAGGCCCTGCGCGAGGTCGCCATCGACATCGCCGAAGGCGCCGACATGGTGATGGTGAAGCCCGGCATGCCCTACCTGGACATTGTGCGCCGGGTGAAGGAAGAGTTCCGCGTGCCGACCTTCGCCTACCAGGTGAGCGGCGAGTACGCCATGCTCAAGGCCGCCGCCCAGAACGGCTGGCTCGACCACGACGCCGTGGTGCTCGAAAGCCTGCTGGCCTTCAAGCGCGCCGGCGCCGACGGCGTGCTGACGTATTTCGCGCTCGACGCCGCGCGCCTGCTGAAAAGCTGACAGCGCGCGGGCACCGGGCATGCGCATCTTCGAAATCAGCCGTACGCAGGTCAGCGAGCACGCCGCGCTGGCACCCCTTGCGGTGCCGGGCGCCTGCGGTGCCGGCGGCTACCTGTGGATCTCGCTCACGCGCGAGGAATTCCGCGCCTCCCTGGCCGAGGTGCAACAGATCCTGCAGGCGCTGTGCCTCACGCAGCTGGTCGACCTGCACGTGGCCGACCTGCTCAACGACCAGTTGCCCTCGCACTACGACTACACCTCGCAGTACGACGTGCTGGTGTTCCGGCGCCTGGCCAACGGGCAGGGGCAGCCTGCGCTGGCCAATCTGGGCAATGGCAAGGGCACCGGGAACGAAACACCGCCCGCGACGCCTCTCGCGCCCCCAACACCTCCCACCCCCCGCAGCGGCCCGCCCGTGCTGCGCCGCGTCGACACCCGCCCGGTCGGCTTCGCCGTCTTCGACCGCGTGCTGCTGTCGGTGCACCCGGAAGACGGCGCGGTGCGCGACGCCTTCGCCACGCGGCTGCTGGCGGCCGCATCGCCCGACGACCGGGGCGCCCCGGCGCTGGACGTGCGCGCCACCTCGGCCCGCCTGCCGGCCAGCCCGTCGGACCTGATGCTGCGCGTGATCAACCAGATCGTCGACGGCTACCTCGACCTGCGGCGCGAGCTCACCAAGCAGCTCGACCATTGGCAGACCGAGCTGATCGACCCGCGCAGCCGCTTCACCAACTGGGGCGCGCTGATGGAGGCACGCCAGTCGCTGCACCACCTGGACGAGATCTGCGAGGACCAGCGCGCCGCCATGCAGGACTGGATCGACTCGCTCGAGACCCTGCCCGTGCCCAAGGGCGAGACGGAGCTGCGCGAGCGCGAGCTCATCATGATCCGCAGCCGCGACGTGCTCGAGCACATCGAGCGCGTGGTGCACCACGTGCACCGGCTGGAGCAGAACGCCGAGACGGCCGTGCAGATGCACTTCAGCGTGCAGGGCCACCGCGCCAACGACATCATGCGGGTGCTGACGGTGCTCACCGCCGTGTTCCTGCCGCTGAACCTGATCGCGGGCATCTTCGGCATGAACTTCGAGTTCATTCCGCTGGTGCACAAGGCCGACGGGTTCTGGATCGCGATGACCTCGATGCTGGTCATCGCGGTGCTGCTGGTGCTGATCTTCTGGCGCAAGCGCTACCTGGCGCGCACCCGCTGAGCGCCCGGCCTGCCGCGCCAAAGAAAAAGGGCCCCGCTTTCGCGGGGCCCTTTTTCAATTTCGGCAGCCCCGAAGGGCCACTTCAATTACTTGGCGACAGCGCCCGAGCCTTGTTGGGCTTGAACGTTCACGTCCATCGGGTGTTGCATGTTCGACACCACCTTGCTGTTCACGCGCGAACCGGCGGTCACGTTCTGGTTCGGAGCGTAGGCGGTACGGACGGCTTCGGCTTCCACCAGGGCGCGGTCCTTCGACACGGCGACGGTTTCCGCGCCGCGCGAACCGCGGGTCACGTTCTGGTTCGGCGCCGATGCGGTGCGCACGGCTTCGGCGTTCACGTCGTCACGGCTCTTGGTCGAGACGGCGGTGTTCACGCCTTGGTACGTTTCGGCTTGGGCAGCGGTGGCGGCCAGCAGGGTCAGGGCGGCAGCGGCGAGGATTTGCGAGGTCTTCATTGTCAGTTCTCCTAGTGTGTTCGTCGGATGGTTCGTCCACCAGGCTTGCTGGTTCGCTTGCCTGTGCGGCGAGTTTCCGGGCGAAAGGCATTGCCAAATCACTCGGTTCAGAGACACGGTGTTTCCTCTATTGAAACAATGCTGACATCCGGGCATGCAAAGAAAAAGCCGGGCGGTTCGCACCGGCCCGGCTTTCGATCGATGTGAACGCCGGCTTTTCGTCTCAGCGGCGTGGCGCCTCGAACTGCGGCGGCACTTCGCTGTTGACGAAGGCGCGGCGGTCGAGGTTCTGGTTCGGCGCGTGAGCGGCGGCAACCGCCTCGGCACGGATCGAAGCCCGGTCGCGCGAGCTCGGCCGCGACGTCAGCGGCGCCGCTACCACGTCGCCGTAGACATTGCCGCCGCGCGCCGCGGCATCGGCGCCCGATGCCACGTCGGCCCGGCGGGTCACGGCCTGCAGCGGCCGCACCGGTTCGAAACCCGGCGCGCCATTGGCTTGCGCGCCCTGGGCCTGCGCGCCGGAGGCGGCGAGCAGGGACAAAACGGCAGCGGCGATGAGGTTCGAGGTCTTCATTTCAGTTCCTTCCAACGACCCAGCCAGGCTGGCGATGTCGGCGTGTAACCGAAGTGTCGCTCGAACCAGTTAGGAAAAACCCGGGAGAATCGAACCATCGCGTTCCCAAAACGGAAACAATGGGCTCATTCACATGGACAGTCTCGATCTGATCAGAACCTTCCGGGAAGTTGCCTCGCACGGCAGCTTTTCCCAGGCAGCCAAGAGGCTCGACATGTCGAAGGCCACCGTCAGCAAGTATGTGGCCGAGCTGGAAACCCGCTTCGGCGTGCGCCTTCTCAACCGCTCCACGCGCTCGGTGAGCCTGACCGACGCCGGCCAGCTGCTGCTGGAGCGCAGCACGCCCATGCTCGAAATGGTCGAGCTCACCCAGTCGGAGCTGCAGGACCGCGCCAGCCAGCCCAGCGGGCGGCTGCGCATCTCGGCGCCGCACGGCATGGGCAGCGGCGAGTTTCCGAACCTGCTGGCCGACTTCATGCGCTACTACCCCGACGTGACGATCAGCCTGCAGCTGACCAACCGCACCGTCGACCTGGCCGAGGAAGGCATCGACGTCGAGCTGCGCAGCGGCCCGGTGGAAGACGCCAACCTCATCGTGCGCAAGCTGCGCCTCATGAACATGGTGGTCTGCGCCTCCCCGGTCTACTGGAAGAAGCACGGCAAGCCCGAGCACCCGCGCGACCTGGCCAGCCACGACGCGCTGACCTTCTCGCTGCTGGGCCAGCAGCCGGTCTGGCGCTTCGACGACAACGGCACGCCGCTCGACGTGCCCGTGAAAAGCCGCATGGACTGCACCGAGGGCGCGCCGCTGATCCGCGTGGCCATGCACGGCTTCGGCGTGATCTACCTGCCTTCGATCCTGGTGCAGTCGCACCTCGACCACGGCGAGCTGGTGCCTGTGCTGCCGGAATACGCCCGCAAGGACATGTGGCTGTCGGCCGCCTACCTGCAGCGGCGCCACAACAGCGCCGCGCTGCGCGCCCTGCTCGACTTCCTGCAAACCCGCGTGGGGCCGGGCAGCACGCCGCGCAAGCCGAGCCACGCCTGAACGCAAAAAACCCGGCAGCGCCGGGTTTTTTCATGGTCGAACGGAAAAACCGACGGCTCAGCCGAGGTGCTTGGCGAAGAACGCCAGCGTGCGTTCGCGCGCCAGCTTGGCCGCATCGGCGTCGTACGAGCCGCGCTGGTCGCAGTTGAAGCCGTGGCCCACCGGGTACACGTGCACTTCGACTTCGGGGTGCGCCTTCTTGAACGACTCGATCGTGTCCAGCGGAATCCAGTGGTCCTGGTTGCCGAAGTGCGCGAGCACCGGCACCTTGGGACTGCGCGCCGTTTCTTCCGGCGAGGTCATGCCGCCGCCGTAGTAAGGCGCTGCCGCCGCCAGGCCCGGCAGCAGCGCGGCGGCGCGCCACACCAGCAGGCCGCCCCAGCAATAGCCCACGATGCCGACCTTGCCGGCCTTCGACGCGTAGGCGATCGACGCCTCGATGTCCTGCAGCACGCCGGGCGCGGGCAGCGCCTCGACCGCGGTCTTCAGGCCGAAGCCGTTCTTCATGTCGTCGTCCGAGTAGCCCAGCTCCACGCCCGGCTTCACGCGCTGGAAGGTAGCCGGTGCCACGGCCAGGTAGCCCTCGGCCGCATAGCCGTCGGCCACCGAGCGGATGTGCGAGTTCACGCCGAAGATTTCCTGCACCACGACCACCGCGCCGCGCGGCTTGCCGGCGGGCTCGGCCACGTAGGCGGGGAAGGTGAAGCCGTCCTTGGCGGTGAGATCGATGAATTGGCCCATGTTGTCTTGCTCCTTGATGGCAGATGGATGAATGAATGCCGGCGTTGCGGCATCAGGGAATCAAGGTTGCAGCGCCCGCTCGACGAAGTCGAGGCGGTCCTGCCCCCAGAAAATCTCGCCATCGACCACATAGCTCGGCGCGCCGAACACCTGAATGTCGATGGCCTCCTGCGTGTAGGCCTCGTAGCGCTCCTGCACCGCCTGGCTCAGCGACTGCTCCGAGCGCTTGGCCGGCAGGCCGCTTTCCACGACCAGCGCTTCGAGCACGTTGGGGTCGCCGATGTTGCGCTCCTGCGACCACACCGCCGCGAAGACCGCCGCGCACATGCGCATCGCGGCCTCGGTGCCGTCGTGCAGGTCGACCGCGATGATGACGCGCGCCGCGTCGTCGCCGGCCACCGGGAAGAACTTCGGCTTGACGTTCAGCGGCAGGCCGAGGTGGCGCGAACAACGCGCGAGGTCGGCCAGCCGGTACGCCTGGCGCTGCGGCGCACGCTTGCCCAGCGGCAGGCCGCCGGACACGGGGAACACGCTGCCCAGGTCGATCGGCCGCACGCGCACCGTGGCGCCGGCGGCCGCAGCAATCGCCGCGAAGCGGGAATGCCCCAGATAAGTCCATGGGCTCTGTGGCGCAAAGTAGTAGTCGATCGTTTTGCCGATGCTCATTAGGTAACCTCCGTGCTCCGCACTTCGGTGCGAGCTTGCTTGGGACGGCCCGGCGCTGTGCTCATGCGCGTGCCCCCGATGATGTAATCCGACCAACGGTTTTAACTGACACGCAGTTTCTCTGCAGGAGGTAGGTTTTGGACCAGGTGCTCTTGATCACGGGCGGCGGGCGCGGCATCGGCGCCGCCACCGCCCTGCTCGCCGCGAAGCGCGGCTATGCGGTGGCCGTCAACTACGCCAGCAACTCGCTGGCCGCCGACGAGGTGGTGCGCGCCATCCGCGCGAACGGCGGCACCGCCATGGCCGTGCAGGCCGACGTGGGCGACGAGGCGCAGGTGCTCGCCATGTTCGAGAAGGTCGACGCCAAGCTCGGCCGCCTCACCGCGTTGGTCAACAGCGCCGGCATCGTCGACGTGACGGCGCGCGTCGACGAAATGAGCGTGGCCCGGCTGGAGCGCATGTTCCGCATCAACGTGATCGGCAGCTTCCTGTGCGCCCGCGAAGCCGTGCGCCGCATGAGCACCCGCCACGGCGGCACGGGCGGCGCCATCGTCAATGTCTCCAGCGCCGCGTCGCGGCTGGGCTCGCCGGGCCAGTACGTCGACTACGCCGCCAGCAAGGGCGCCATCGACACCTTCACCCTCGGCCTGGCCAAGGAAGTGGCCGACGAAGGCATCCGCGTGAACGCGGTGCGCCCCGGCGTGATCGACACCGATATCCACGCCTCCGGCGGCCTGCCCGACCGCGCCGCCGCGCTCGGGCCGCAGATTCCGATGCGGCGCGCCGGTACCGCCGACGAAATTGCGGGCGCCATCGTGTGGCTGCTCTCGGCCGAGGCGAGCTACACCACCATGGCCCTGCTGGACATCGCCGGAGGGCGCTGAGCCATGAGCACCTCGATGGACCTGATCAAGCCGCTGGTCACGCTGGTGGCCATCGTCAACCCGCTGGCCATCGTGCCGTTCTTCATCCACTACACGCAGGGCTACAGCGACGCGCAGCGCCGGCACACCGTGCGCATGTCGGCCTTCAGCGCCTTCGTGGTGATCGCGGTGAGCGCGCTGCTCGGCCTGCAGCTGCTGTCGTTCTTCGGCATTTCCATCGCAAGCTTCCAGGTCGGCGGCGGCCTGCTGCTGCTCATGAGCTCGATGTCCATGCTCAACGCCAAGCCGGCCGAGAGCAAGACCAACGTCGAGGAGCTGCGCGCCACCGAGGTGAAGGCGTCGATGGGCGCGTCCATCGCGGTGGTGCCGCTCACCATCCCGCTGCTCACCGGCCCGGCCGCCATCTCGACCGTGGTCATCTACGCCGACAAGACGCAGCACCTGTGGGAGCTGGCGGTGCTGGTGGGCTACGGCGTGGTGGTGGCGCTGGCGACCGCGGTGGCCTTCTCGCTCGCGCAGCCCATTGCGCGCGTGCTCGGCAAGACGGGCATCAACATCATGACCCGGCTGATGGGCCTGATCCTGGCTGCGCTCGCGGTGGAGGTGATGGCCGACGGGCTCGGCAAGCTGTTCCCGATCCTGTCGAAGGTGGCCTGAAGCAGCCCGAGCACGGGCTGAAGGTTCAGGCCAGCATCTTCTCGATGATCTTCCAGTGCGCGGGCTCCACCGGCGTGATCGACAGCCGGTTGCCCTTGCGCAGCACCACCAGCTCGGCCAGTTCGGGCTTCTCGCGCAGCTCGGGCAGCGCCAGCAGCCGCGTCTTGCGCAGCGCCTTCACGTCCACCAGCAGCCAGCGCGGATCGCCGGGCTTCGACTTCGCGTCGTAGTACGGCGACTTGGCATCGAACTGCGTCGGGTCGGGCTTCACGCCCGACGCCACCCGCGCGATGCCGGCAATGCCCGGCTCCGGGCAGCTCGAGTGATAGAACAGCACGCCGTCGCCGACCTTCATGCCGTCGCGCATGAAGTTGCGTGCCTGGTAGTTGCGCACGCCGGTCCACGCCACGGTGGCGCCGGGCGCGGCGAGCGCATCGTCGATCGAGACCTCGTCGGGCTCGGATTTCATCAGCCAGTAGCTGGCGGCAATGGCGGAGTTCGTGGGCATGGTCCCGTCATGGTGTCACATAGTCCGACACCACGACCCACTTGCCGTCCTTGATCTGCGACAGGCGCGACTGGTCGTTGCCCAGCCGCTTGGTGGCCGTGTAGGTGCTCTTCGGGCTGCCGAACATGTCGGGCTCGAAGGTCATGCTGTCCATCGCCTTGATGAAGCTGTCGGTCGTGAGGTTCGGGCCGGCCTTGGTCGCCGCCTTGATGAACGAATCGACGATTACGTAGCCGTACACCGAGAACACGGTCGGGTCTTCGTTGAACTTGGTCTTGTACTTGTTGGCCCAGAAGCGCAGCGGCTGCGACTGTTCGTCGGTGTAGGGGTTCTGCACGGTCATGGTGGCGTACACGCCGTCCATCGCCTTGCCGCCGAGCTTGTGGATCAGGTCGGTGTAGGCCGCGCTGGAGCCCAGGAAGGTCGGGTTGAAGCCGGTCTTGCGCGCCTCGCCCACGGTGCCGATGGTCTCGCGGATGATGGTGCCCAGCACCACCAGGTCGCAGTTGGCGGCCTTCATCTTCGCGACCTGCGAGCTGAAGTCGGTGGCGCCGCGCTTGAACGAGGTCTTCTCGGCCAGCTCCATGCCCGCGGCCTTCAGCCCGGCCTCGGCGCCGCGCTGCACCTCGAGCCCGAACTCGTCGTCCTGGTAGATGGTGCAGACCTTCTTGGCGCCCTTGTCCTTCACCATCTTCGGCAGCGCCAGGCGAATCTGGTCGTAGTAGGTGGCCGCGAACGAATACTTCAGCCGATTCAGCGGCTCGTACATTTCGCGCGCCGCGGTGATGGGCATGTAGTTGACGATGTTCTTGTCGAACTGCACCGGCATCGCCGCCATGTTCTGCGCCGTGCCGATGTGGCCGGCCATGATGAAGATCTTTTCCTGGTTCACCAGCTTCTGCGCGGCCAGTACCGCCTTCTTCGGGTCGTAGCCCGAGTCCTCGACGAACAGCTTGAGCTTGCGCCCGTTCACGCTGCCCTGCTCGTTGAGTTCATCCACGCGCAGCTGCATGCCGTTGCGCGCCTGCTTGCCGAAGCCCGCGAGCGGGCCCGAGAGGTCCTGGATGGTGCCGATGCGGATCTCGTCCTTGCTCACGCCCTGCTGCTGCGCGGACGCGAGCGTCGCGATCAGGCCCAGCACGGCCAGCGTCGTCAGTGTCTTGAGCTTCATGCGGTTGTCTCCTCGGGTTGGCGAAAAAAACGGATCTGCAATGGCAGCGGTTCAGCGGCGTCAGCGGCTCAGAGGCGTCAGCGGTACATGGCGTCGATGCGCTCCGCGTACTTGGTCTGCACCAGCTTGCGCTTGAGCTTCATCGTGGGCGTGAGCTCCTCGTCCTCGGCGCTGAGCTGCGTCTCGAGCAGAAAGAACTTCTTGATCTGCTCGACGCGCGCGAACCTGGCGTTGACGCGGTCGATCTCGCCCTGGATCAGGTCCTGCACTTCGCGCGTGCGCGTCAGGCTCTCGTAGTTGCTGAACGGCACGTCGTGGTCCTGCGCAAACTTCTCGACGTTCTCCTGGTCGATCATGACGATCACCGTGAGGTAGGGCTTCTTGTCGCCGATGACCACGGCATCGGTGATGTAGAGGCTGAACTTGAGCTCGTTCTCCAGCTCGCTGGGCGTCACGTTCTTCCCCCCCGCCGTGATGATGATGTCTTTCATCCGGTCGGTGATGCGGAAATACCCGTCCTCGTCCATCACGCCCACGTCGCCCGTGTGCAGCCAGCCGTCGGCGTCGATGGTCTCGGCCGTCTTCTCCGGCAGGTTGAGGTAGCCCATGAAGACGTTCGGCCCGCGCACCAGGATCTCGCTGGTGGCCGCGTCGATGCGCACCTCGTTGTAGGCCGTGGCCGGCCCGATCGACCCCGGCTTGATGCGCGAGGCCGGCACCGCGGTCGAGGCGCCGCACGACTCCGTCATGCCCCACACCTCCAGCATCGGCACGCCCAGCGCCAGGTACCACTTCACCAGTTCGGGCGAAATGGGCGCCGCGCCCGTCACCAGGAAGCGCGCGCGGTGAATGCCGATGAGCTTGCGCGCGTTGTCCAGCGCCAGCACCCGCGCCAGCCTGAACTTGAACTTCAGCGCCGCGCTCACCGGCTCGCCCGCCAGCACGCGGCCGGCAATCTGCTCGCCCACGCCGATGCTCCACCTGTAGGCGGCCTGCTGCAGCGGGCTGGCTTCCTTCAGCGCGATCATCACGCCCGAGTAGAACTTCTCCCACACCCGCGGCACCGCCGTGAACACCGTCGGCGCAATCTCGCGCACGTTCTCCGGCACGGTCTCGGGGTTCTCCACGAAGTTGAGGATCGAGCCGGTGTACATCGCGAAGTACTCGCCGCCCATGCGCTCGGCGATGTGGCACAGCGGCAGGAAGCACATGCGCTCGTCGGTCTCGTCCTGCGCAATGAGCGAGTTGTAGCCGCGCGCGGTGTACACCAGCCCCGCATGGCTGTGCATCGCGCCCTTGGGCTTGCCGGTGGTGCCCGAGGTGTAGACCAGGATCGCCAGGTCTTCCGGACGGCAGGCCGCCACGGTGCGCTCCACCGCCTGCGGGTCGGTCGCCAGGTGCTGGCGCCCGAGGGCGCGCAGCGCGTCGAGGCTCATCACCGCCGCGTCGTCGAGGTCGCGCAGGCCCTCCATGTCGAACACGACCACGCAGCGCAGCCCCGGCAGGCCGGCGCGCACCTCGAGTGCCTTGTCGAGCTGCTCGTCGTCCTCCACGAACAGCACCGTGGTGCGCGAGTCCTCGCACAGGTAGTGCACCTGCGAGGCCGCGTCGGTCGGGTAGATGCCGTTCGACACACCGCCGCAGCTCAGCACGGCCAGGTCGGCCAGCACCCATTCGATGACCGTGTTCGACAGGATCGACGCGCACTCGCCCGGCGCGAAGCCGATCGCCTGCAGCCCCGCCGCGATCTCGCGCACGGCGTCGCCCGTCCGGTGCCAGCTCCAGCTGCGCCAGATGCCGAGCTCCTTCTGCCGCATCCAGACCGCGTCGCCGCGCTGCTTCACGGCGTTCCAGAACATGGCGGAAACGGTGTCGCCCGGCACGACCACGTCGGTGCGCGGGGCGAAGGTGTTCAGGTCCCAGAGTCCTTGCATGGCGGCTATCTCCAGGTCTTCTTCTTTTTCCAGCGCCGCTCGCCACGCACGCCGTCGTCCTTCACGCCGAGGTAGAACTCCTTGATGTCGTCCTTCTCGCGCAGGCGTTCGCAGGCGTCTTCCATCACGATGCGGCCGTTCTCCAGCACGTAGCCGTGGTCGGCCGCGTTCAGCGCCATGTTGGCGTTCTGCTCGACCAGCAGGATCGTGGTGCCGCGCTCGCGGTTGATGCGCACCACGATCTCGAAGATCTCCTTCGTCAGCTTCGGGCTCAGGCCCAGGCTCGGTTCGTCCAGAAGAATGAGGTGCGGCGCGGCCATGATCGCGCGCGAAATGGCCAGCATCTGCTGCTGCCCGCCCGACAGCAGCCCCGCGTCCTGCGTGGCGCGTTCGCGAAGAATGGGAAAGTAGGCGTAGACCGTTTCCATGTCGCGCGCCACGCCGTCGCGGTCCTTGCGGGTGTAGGCGCCCATCAGCAGGTTGTCCTTCACCGACAGCAGCGGAAACACTTCGCGGCCTTCGGGCACGTGGCTCAGCCCTTGCTGGACGATGTGGGCCGGGTCCTTGGCGGTGATGTCCTTGCCCTGGAACTCGATGCTGCCCTTGCGCGGATCGATGATGCCGGAGATGGTCTTGAGGATGGTCGTCTTGCCCGCGCCGTTGGAGCCCAGCACCGTCGCGATCTCGCCCTGCCTGACCTTCAGGCTCACGCCGCGGATCGCCTTGATGGGACCGTAGGCGCTCTCGACGTTGAGCAGTTGAAGCACGACATCACTCATAAGGCGACCTTCACGCTGCGCGTTACGGTGCGAGCTTGCCTGGGGCGACTCGGCGCGGTGCATGCGGATGCCCCCTGTTTTTCTCCCTCCCCTTCCGGGGGAGGGTTGGGGTGGGGGCAAGCGGCGTATCCAATGGGCGCTCTGCCTGCCCCCATCCCAGCCTTCCCCCGGAAGGGGAAGGAGCAAGACCAAGGAACAGTGCGAAGGCGGGTGCTCATGCCGCCACCCGCCTCAGGCTGCTCACGTCGTCCACGGTCCCGAGGTAGGCCTCGATCACACGCGCATCGGCCTGCACCTCGCGCGGCGAACCGGTGGCCAACACCTCGCCCATGTTCATCGCCAGCACCCGGTCGGACACCTTCGACACCAGCGACATGTCGTGCTCGACCATCAGCACCGAAACGCCCAGCTCGTGCTGGATGTCCTGGATCCAGAACGCCATGTCGGCCGTCTCTTCCACGTTGAGGCCGGAAGAAGGTTCGTCGAGCAGCAGCAGCTTGGGCTCGGTGCACAGCGCGCGCGCCAGCTCGACGACCTTGCGTACGCCGTAGGGCAAGCCCGCCACCATCGAATCGCGGTGGTGCTGCAGGTCGAGCAGCTCGATCACCTGCTCCGCCTTCTCGCGCGCCTCGATCTCCGCGCGCCGCGTGGCCGGCGTGAAGAACACCTCGCTCCAGAACCCCGTCTGGCGGTGCGTGTGGCGCCCGATCAGCAGGTTGTGCAGCACCGTCGCGTGCTCGAACAGCTCGATGTTCTGGAAGGTGCGCGCAATGCCCAGCGCCGCGATGGCGTGCGGCGCCTGCTGCGTCAGCGCGATGGGGCCGCCCTCTTCGCCGTGCCAGGTGATCTGGCCCGTGGTCGGCGTGTAGATGCGGCTGATCAGGTTGAACACCGTCGTCTTGCCCGCGCCGTTCGGCCCGATCAGCGTGAACACCTCGCCGCGGCGCACGTCGAAGCTCACCTTGTTGACCGCGAGCACGCCGCCGAAGCGCACGCTCAGTTCCTTGGCCGACAGGAGGATGTCGCCGCTCATCTCAGGCGGTCCGACTTGGTGAACGACTTCTGCCGCTTGAACAAGCCCCTGCGGTAGAACGGAAAGAGCTGCAGCCAGGTGCGCACCTTGAGCCAGCGGCCGTACAAGCCCAGCGGCTCGAACAGCACGAACGCGATCAGCACCAGCCCGTACACCAGCCCCTGCAGCCCCGGCGCCTGGCCGATGGCCTCGGGCAGCCAGTCCTTGCCGATGGAAATGAGCTGCGGCATGGCGATCAGGAAGATCGCGCCCAGGAACGCGCCGTGCACCGAGCCGAGCCCGCCGATCACCACCATCAGCAGCAGGTCGATCGACTGCAGGATGCTGAACTGGTCGGGCGAGATGAAGCTCAGCTTGTGCGCATACAACGCGCCGCCCAGCCCCGCGAGCGCGGCCGAGATCGCGAACGACATCGTCTTGTAGCGCGCCAGGTGGATGCCCATGCTCTGCGCGGAAATCTCCGAGTCGCGGATCGCCACGAAGGCGCGGCCCGTCGGCGAGCGCAGCAGGTTCAGGATGCCCAGCGTCGCCACCACCGCCACCACCAGGCACAGAAAGTAGAAGCCGTCGCCCGA
This sequence comes from Variovorax sp. OK212, assembly GCF_900112425.1. Lineage (GTDB taxonomy): Bacteria > Pseudomonadota > Gammaproteobacteria > Burkholderiales > Burkholderiaceae_C > Variovorax. The sequence goes on from NZ_FOLP01000017.1 coordinate 21,177, forward strand.
GCCCAGCGACCAGCCGAAGAGCTGCGGCGCCTTCACGTGCAGGCCGGCGTTGCCGCCCGTCACGCTCTCCCAGCGCGCGAACACCTCCTCGACGATGAAGCCGAACGACAGCGTCGCAATGCCGAGGTAGATGCCCTTCACGCGCAACGCGGGCAAGGCCACCACTACGCCCACCGCCGCCGCCAGCGCGGCCGAGGCAATCAACGCGAGCGGGAACGGCACGCCCATGTTCGTCAGCACGCCCTGCGTGTACGCACCCGCGCCGAGAAACGCCGCATGCCCGATGGAGAACTGCCCCGTGAACCCCGCCAGCAGCATCAGCCCCAGGCCGACGATGCCGTAGATCAGCACGAAGGTCAGTTGCGCCAGCCAGTACTCGTCGATGACCCACGGCGCGGCCACCAGGAACGCGACGAGCAGGCCGTACCAGAACACGTGCCCGCCATGGCGCGCGAGGCGGATGTCCTGGTCGTAGCTGGTCTTGAAGATGAAGCGCATGGTCAGGTCCGCCGCCGGGCCGCCCCAAGGCGGACCTGCCCCCCCGCGGGGGGCAGCGAGTACACGAAGTGACGAACGTGGGGGCGCATTTGCTTTACACCTTCTTGCGCAGCTTCTCGCCGAACAGACCGTTCGGCTTGATCATGAGCATCAGCAGCACCACGATGTACGGCGCCGTGTCCTTGAAACCGTCGGGAAGGTAGAAGCCCGCGAACGACTCGACGATGCCGATCACCAGCCCGCCGACGATCGCGCCCGGCAGGCTGCCGAAGCCGCCCACCACCGCCGCCGGAAAGGCCTTGAGCCCGATGAAGCCCATGTTCGCGTGCACGAAGGTGATGGGCGCGAGCAGCATGCCGGCAATGGCCGCCACCGCCGCCGCCAGGCCCCACACCAGCCCGTTGAGCCGCTTCACGGGAATGCCCATGTAGTAGGCCGCGAGCTGGTTCTGCGAAGACGCCTGCATCGCGATGCCCAGCTTGCTGTAGCGGAACATCGCGAACAGCAGGCCGCACAGGATGGCCGTGGCGATGATGATGGCCAGCTGCTCCAGGTTGACCACCAGCTCGCCCAGCTTCCAGATCTGGTCCTTGTAGGGCACGGCCAGCGTGTGGGTCTCGGTGCCGATGCCCGGCACCATGGTGATGAGCCCGCGCGCCACGTAGGCAATGCCGATGGTCAGCATCACGATGGAGAACTGCGGCTGCCCCAGGATCGGGCGGATCACCACCAGCTCCAGCAGCACGCCGAAGGCCGCCATCGCCACCACCGCCAAGATTGCAGCGAGCCAGAACGGCAGGCCGAACAGCGACATGCCCGCGAACGCACCGAAGGCGCCGAGCATCATCAGGTCGCCCTGCGCGAAGCTCACCGTTTCGGTGGCCTTGTAGATCAGCACGAAGCCCAGTGCGATCAGCCCGTAGATGCAACCTTGCGCAATGCCCGACAGCAGGAGTTGAAGGATCTGCATGGGTCCTTCGTCTCGCGCTCAGTGCCGCAAGCCGCCGGCCGCGTCGTGCAGCGCAAGGCGGCGCGAGCCGGCCAGGATGTCGCTGGGCTTGAGGCCGTAGACCTGGCGGATCGAATGGCTGAAGTGCGTCGAGTCGGGGTAGCCCGTGTCCAGCGCGATGTCGGTCAGCGTGCTGGCCTGGCGCACGTAGCGCAGCAGGCTGCGCGCGCGCTTCCACGCCCTGAACGCCCTGAAGGCCATGCCCGTCTCCTGCTTGAACAGGTGCAGGAAGCGCGAGAACGACAGGTGCACCGAGGCCGCGCAGTCTTCGGCCGACATGGGCGCGGCCGGGTCGGCGTTGATGGCGTCGGCCACCTTGCGGATGCGCGGATCGAGCGCGCGCGGGGCGAGGCCTTCGCCGAAGAACGTCGCGTCGAAGTCGAAGCCCTCGAAGTCGGTGCCGCGCTGCGAGGCGGCCAGCAGCTGCGCATGGGCGTCGCGCACGCGCTGCACGAAGGCCGGTGCTTCCACCGGGCCGCAGTGCTGCAAGAAGGCCGGCATGCGCGCGGGGTCGACCGACTCCGACTCGATGATCAAACTGAAGATGAGCGGGTGCGCGCTCTCCACCTGGTGCGGCACGTGCGGCGGCACCACGATGAGTTCACCGCTCTGCCAGGCCCCGCCGCCGATGCGGATGCGGTTGGGCGGCGCACCGGCGGGCGACACGCACACGCCGTGTCCACCCATCGTGCGCTCGGCGGCAGCGCCGAGCAGGCCGGCATAGAACACGCGGTGCGGCGTGAGCCACATCAGCCGTTCGCCCTGCCGTGCGGCGCCGCTCTGGCTCGGCGTCGTCCTCGATCGCTGCATGGTGTTTGTCTCCTGCATCGGTGGACGTCCACGCGGGGGTGGCGTCTTTGTTGGCTGGATCGTAGCGGCGCGGACCGTCCGCGCGGCAGCGATTTGCGCGGGGACTTTCCCTAGGCCGCGGCGAACGCGCGGCGAAGCTCCGAGGCACACAGCGCAACGCCCGCGTTGGCCTCGTCAAGCACCTTGCCCATGGTGATGAAGCCATGGATCTGGCGCTCGAAGCACACGTACGCCGCGCTGTTGCCGGCGGCGGTGAGCGCCTGCGCATAAGCGGCGCCCTCGTCGCGCAGCGGGTCGTGGCCGGCCGTGACCACCAGCGCCGGCGGCAGGCCCGCCAGGTCGGTGTGCAGCAGCGGCGAGGCGCGCCAGTCGAGGTCGTGCGCGGGGTCGGTGATGTAGTGGTCGTGAAAGTACGCCATCGTGTCGCGGGTCAGCAGGTAGCCCTGCCCGTTGGCCTGGTGCGAGGGATGGCCGCGGCGCATGTCGGTGGCCGGGTAGATCAGCAACTGGTACGCAATGGGCAGGTCGCCGGCATCGCGCGCGGCAATCGCCACCACGGCCGCCAGGTTGCCGCCCGCGCTGTCGCCGCCCACGGCGAGGCGGCTCGCATCGAGCCCCAGCGTGGCGGCTTCGCGGCGCACCCAGCGGGCGGCGGCGAGCACGTCGTCCACCGCGGCGGGGAAGCGGTGCTCCGGCCCCATGCGGTAGTCGACCGCGACCACCGCGCAGCCGGCGCCGTTGGCCAGCTCGCGGCACAGCACGTCGTGCGTGTCGAGATCGCCGATGACCCAGCCGCCGCCGTGGAAGTACACCAGCACCGGAAGCGGGCCGGCGCCCGACCCCAGCGGGCGGTACAGCCGCACCGGAATGGGGCCGTGCGGGCCGTCCGCGGCCAGGTCGCGCACCTCGGCCACTTCGGCGGGCAGCGGTTGCGTGGCGGCGCGGCGCTCGCGGTAGAAGGCGCGCGCGTCGGCGGGCGAGAGGGTGTGGGTCGGCGGAATGCCGCGCGCCTCGATGAAGTCGAGCAAGGCGCGCGCCTGGGGATGCAGCATGGAGTCTCCGGGAGTCGGGTGGGTGTCACTCGATCTTCCCGCACCATGCCCGCGCCGTTGCGGCGCGGCTTGCGAAAACTGGCTACCCGGCCCGCCTCGACGGCTCAGCGCGGGTTCACCCGCACAAGGGCCAGGAAGCGCTTCAGGCCTTGCGCGGCTTCACGCGCGAAGCGGCTTCCTTGGCCAGCGCGCGGGCCGTGTCGGTGTCGGCCGCGTGCACCAGCGCCACGCCCATGCGGCGCTTGGTGAAGCTCTCGGGCTTGCCGAACAGGCGGATGTCGCTGCCCGGCACCTGCAGCGCCTCGGCCACGCCGTCGAAGGCGATGCCGGTGGCGTCCACGCCGCCGTAGATCACCGCACTGGCGCCCGGGCTCTTGAGCGAGGTGTCCACCGGCAGGCCGAGGATGGCGCGCGCGTGCAGCTCGAACTCGTTCTGCCACTGCGTGGCCATGGTGACCATGCCGGTGTCGTGCGGGCGCGGGCTGACTTCGCTGAACCAGACCTCGTCGCCCTTCACGAACAGCTCCACGCCGAACAGGCCCTGGCCGCCCAGGTCGGCCGTGACGGCCTGCGCGATCTGCTGCGCCTTCTGCAGCGCGGCGGGCGCCATCGGGTGCGGTTGCCAGCTTTCCACGTAGTCGCCGCTCACCTGCACGTGGCCGATGGGGTCGCAGAACTTGGTTTCCACGGCGCCGGCGCCGTCCTGGGCGCGCACCGTCAGCAGCGTGATCTCGTAGTCGAAGTCGATGAAGCCCTCGACGATCACGCGGCCATGGCTCACGCGGCCGCCGGCCATGGCGTAGTCCCAGGCCTTCTGCACGTCGGCGGGGCCGTCGATCTTGCTCTGGCCCTTGCCGGAGCTGCTCATCACGGGCTTCACGATGCAGGGGTAGCCAATGCCGGCGTCGATGGCCGCCTGCAGCTCGGCCAGCGAGTCGCAGAACTTGTAGGGGCTGGTGGGCACGCCGAGCGTCTCGGCGGCCAGGCGGCGGATGCCTTCGCGGTCCATCGTGAGGCGGGCGGCGCGGGCCGTGGGAATCACGCGCACCACGCCGGCGTCTTCGAGCTGCTGCAGCATGGGCGTGGCGATGGCCTCGATCTCGGGCACCACCAGCGTGGGCTTCTCGGCCTCGATCAGCGCCTTGAGCTGCGCGGGGTCGCTCATGGTGATGGTGCGCGCGTGGTGCGCGACCTGCTGGCCGGGGGCGTTCTCGTAGCGATCGACCGCGATGGTCTCGACACCAAGGCGCTGCAGGGCGATCAGCACCTCCTTGCCGAGTTCACCGGAGCCAAGCAGCATCACGCGGGTGGCGGAGGGGGAAAGGGGGGTGCCGAGGGTGGTCATGGTCGGGAATCAGGGGGAGCGGATGAATCGGGAAAAGGGACAAAAAGCAACCGCAGGACTGTAAGCCACCCACGCGCCGGCCGTGTCACACGCGGCAACGGCGCGGCCCTGGGGCTGATTCACAATCGATGCCTTGCCGTGGCGTCCGCCCCGCGCACCCCCTTCCCTTTTTTTGTTTTCCTCAAGGAGTTCTCTCATGGCTATCCAGACTGTCGGCATCATCGGCGCCGGAACAATGGGCAACGGCATCGCGCAGGCCTGCGCGGTGGCCGGCGTGAAGGTGGTGATGGTCGACATCGCCCAGGCGGCCGTCGACAAGGGCCTGGCCACCGTGTCGGGCAGCCTCGACCGCCTGATCAAGAAAGAGAAGCTCACCGCCGAGCAGAAGACCGCCGCGCTGGCGCTCATCAAGGGCTCGACCAACTACGAAGACCTGAAGAGCGCGCAACTGGTCATCGAGGCCGCCACCGAGAACCACGCGCTGAAGCTCAAGATCCTCAAGCAGGTCGACGACATGCTGCCGGCCGAAGTGATCGTTGCGTCGAACACCTCGTCGATCTCCATCACGCAGCTGGCCGCGGCCACCTCGCGCCCCGACCGCTTCATCGGCATGCACTTCTTCAACCCGGTGCCGATGATGGCGCTGGTGGAGCTGATCCGCGGCTACCTCACGAGCGACGCCACGCACGACACGGTGAAGGAACTGGCCGAGCGCCTGGGCAAGTCGCCCATCACGGTGAAGAACGCGCCGGGCTTCGTGGTCAACCGCATCCTGGTGCCGATGATCAACGAGGCCTTCTTCGTGCTGTCCGAAGGCATTGCCACCGCGGAAGACATCGACGCCGGCATGAAACTGGGCTGCAACCAGCCCATCGGCCCGCTGGCGCTGGCCGACATGATCGGCCTGGACGTGTGCCTGGCCGTGATGGAGGTGTACCTCGAGCAGTTCGGCGACTCCAAGTACCGCCCCTGCCCGCTGCTGAAGGAAATGGTCGCCGCGGGCCAACTGGGCCGCAAGACCGGCCGCGGCGTCTACACGTACTGATCCGGCACACAAGAAGAACAACGGAGACAGACACCATGACCGCCACGCCCACCACCCCACCGGCAGAAGGCTGCATCGACACCCAGGTGCTCGACCACGTGCTGCTGATCGGCATCAACCGCCCGGCCAAGCGCAACGGCTGGACGCCGCCGATGTTCAAGCAGCTGGCCGAGGCCTACACCCGGCTGGACGACGACCCGAACCTGCGCGTGGGCGTGCTGCATGCCTTCGGCGACCACTTCACGGCGGGCCTCGACCTGCCGGCGGTGGCCGAGTACATGAAGCGTGGCGAGAAGGCGATTCCGCAGGGCCTGGTGGAGCCGCACGACTTCGGGCTCGAAGGCTACCGCCGCCGCACCAAGCCGATGGTGGTGGCCGTGAAGGGCATCTGCTTCACGGTGGGCATCGAGCTGATGCTGGGCGCCGACATCGTGGTGGCGGCCGACAACTGCCGCTTCTCGCAGATGGAAGTGCAGCGCGGCATCATGGCCACGGGCGGCGCCACGCTGCGCATGGCCGAGCGCGCCGGCCTGGGCAACGCCATGCTGCACCTGCTCACGGCCGACGAGTTCGGCAGCGCCGAGGCCTTCCGCCTGAACTTCGTGCAGAAGGTGGTGCCGGCGGGCGAAGAGCTGGACGCGGCGCTGGCCATTGCGCAGCGCATCGCGGCCCAGGCGCCGCTGGCGGTGGTGGCCACGCGGCTCAATGTGCTGAAAGCCATCGAGCACGGCCCGCTGGCTGCCGTGTCGGAGTTCATCGAGACGCAGAAGCGCCTGTCGAACAGCGAGGACGCCGCCGAGGGCGTGCGCTCTTTCGTCGAACGCCGTCCCGCGCGCTTCAGCGGCCGTTGATCACCCGCACCGGCCTCGCCATGTCCCTATTCATTCGCACGGCGCTCGCCGCCGTGGTCACCCTGCTTGCAGTGAACACCACTTCCGCCCAGACCCCCACGCCGGCCGCGCTCCCGGACCCCGCGGCCACCTCGGTCGACGCGCTGGGCTGGATGAAGGGCTTTCCGCCCCCGCCCGACAAGCTCATCACCTTCGACAACCCGGCCGGCGGCGTGTTTCCGCGCACGCGCTGGAGCTTCTCGCACGTGCGCGAGACCGTGCCCACGGCCAACGTGTGGCGCGGCAGCGGCGCGGCCAGCCCGCTGCCCTCGGGCACGTCGCCGGTGCAGATCGAGGCCGTCACGTTCAAACCCCTGGGCACGGACCAGACGCTGAACTTCGCGCAGATGATCTCCGGCACCTACACCGACGGCATCCTCGTGATGCACCGCGGCAAGGTGGTCTACGAGAAGTACTTCGGCGCGCTCACGCCGGAGCGCCCGCACATCGCGATGTCGGTCACCAAGTCCTTCGTGGGCACGCTGGCGGCCATCCTCGCGGACGAAGGCAAGCTCGACCCTGCCGCGCCGGTCACCAAATACATCCCAGAACTGAAAGACACAGCCTACGGCGACGCCACCGTGCGCCAGGTGATGGACATGACGGTCGGCGTGCACTACTCCGAAAACTACGCCGACCCGAAGGCCGAGATCTGGGACTACGCCCGTGCCGGCGGCATGCTCACGCAGGGCGCCAACTACACCGGCCCGAAGTCGTTCTACGAGTTCCTCGTCACGCTGAAGAAGGAAGGCGAGCACGGCGATGCCTTCGCCTACAAGACGGTCAACGCCGAGGTGCTGGCCTGGGTTCTTCGCCGCGCCAGCGGCCAGTCGCTGGCGGAGCTGCTGAGCGAGAAGATCTGGCGGCGCATCGGCGCCGAGCAGGACGCGTACTTCATGGTCGACCGCATCGGCACCGAGTCGGGCGGCGGCGGCCTGAACACCGTGCTGCGCGACCTGGCCCGCTTCGGCGAGACGCTGCGCAACGGCGGGCGCGCCTCCAACGGGCAGCAGGCCATTCCCAAGGCGGTGGTGGACGACATCCAGCGCGGCGGCGACCCGGCGAAGTTCGCGAAGGCCGGCTATGCGCTGCTCAAGGGCTGGTCGTACCGCGACATGTGGTGGGTGTCGCACAACCCGCACGGCGCCTACATGGCACGCGGCATCCACGGCCAGAGCATCTACATCGACCCGAAGGCCGAGATGGTGATCGTGCGCTACGCGGCGCACCCGGTGGCGGCCAACGGCGCCAACGATCCGCTCACGCTGCCCGCGTTCCAGGCGATGGGCGAGGCGCTGATGCGGCCCTGACCGCAGGCCTCAACTGGAAGCCCGTTCGCGGGCGATCACCAGCAGCCCGTCCATGATCAGGCTCTCGACCAGCTCGAAGTGCCCGTTCATCACGGGCGCCATCTTCCAGCCCGCGCCGCCGGTCATGTAGCAGGCCGGCTCGGCGCCGCAGTGCGAGCGCACATGCTGCACCATGCGCTCCACGGCCCCGGCAATGGCGTAGGTGCCGCCGCTGGTCAGCGCGTCGCTGGTGTTGGTGGGAAATTCGCGCACCTCGCCGGTCGGCACGTGCAGCCCGGCCGTGCCCGACTCCAGCGCGCGCAGCATGATGCCGTGGCCCGGCAGGATCAGCCCGCCCAGGAACTTGCCGTCGGCGTCGATGGCCTCGACCGTCACGGCCGTGCCGATCATCACCACCACCATCGGGCGCGTTTCGCGCCCGGCCTGTTCGGCCAGCATGCGGTGGCGCGCGCCGATCATGGCCACGAAGCGGTCGGCGCCCAGGCGCGTGGGGTGGTCGTAGCCGTTCACGATGCCGGCCTCGCCCGCGCTCGACATGACCCAGCGCGGCGTGCAGTCGAAGCGTTCGTTGATCTGCTCCTCGGCGCGACGGCGCACCGCGTCGCCGGCCACCACGCAGCCCAGCATGGACGCGGGCGCGGGCAGGTCGGCCCACGGGCCGTCGCCCAGCCGTTCGATGTGGTCGAGGAATTCGGCGCCCTGCGCCTGCAACGCGGCACCGGGGCGGGCCGAGTCGTAGAGCGCCCACTTAAGGCGGGTGTTGCCGATGTCGATGGCGAGGAAGGGGGATGACATGCGCGGGATTATTGCGACTTTGTGACGAGTCTTGCTGACGCGGGTCGCCGCAACCGGCCCGGGCCGTCGCATATGCGGCATGGGCCTACGCCGGGCAGGCGCGTTACGCCCCACCATTTCTCTGCCTGACCCAACCACTGCACACACCGCACAAGGAGAGAACCATGGGATTGCTCAGCTTCATCAAGGAGGCCGGTGAAAAGCTGTTCGGCGGATCGTCGGCCCACGCCGCCACGCCCGACACACCCGACGCGAACACCGCCGCCGCCGCGGCCATCAAGACCTACATCGAGACCCAGAACCTCGGCCTCACGGCGCTGGTGGTGACCTACACGGCCAGCAGCGGCGTGGTCACCCTCGCGGGCAATGCCCCTTCGCAGGAAGCCAGCGAGAAGGCCTCGCTGGCCGCGGGCAACGTGGCCAACGTGACCAGCGTCGACAACGACCTGGTGGCCCCGGCCGCCCCACCCGCGCAGTACCACGACGTGGTGAAGGGCGACACGCTCTCGGCCATTTCGAAGAAGTACTACGGCGATGCCAACAAATACAACGCGATCTTCGAGGCGAACAAGCCGATGCTGAGCAACCCGGACAAGATCTATCCGGGGCAGAAGCTGCGGATTCCGCCGTTGAACTGAGCTTCTTTCAGTCGTTCTTTTTCAGCAAAGCCCACGGCGTGCCGTGGGCTTTCTTGTTTTCGGCTCGCCAGGAGTGCCGCGGGGTCGAAGGTGCCCTTGCGGCGGTTCAACCAGCCGGCGCACCACGCAACACCACACGCGATGTTGCAGGCACTTGTCGAGTGTCGCCTTATTAGCAACAATCGTCGCCTAATGAGCAACGACTCTTCCCTGATGGACCTGCTGTTCCCCGCCGCGCGCCAGCGCGTGCTGGCGGTGCTGCTGCTGCATCCGCAGTCGAGCTTCCATTTGCGGGAGCTTGCGCGCCTGACCGACAGCCATGCGGGCACGCTGGCGCGAGAGGTCGACAAGCTGGCGCGCACCGGCCTGCTGCTGCGCAGCGAACAAGGCAACCAGGTGCGCTACAGCGCGAACACGCGCCACCCTCTGTTCGATGACCTGGCGGCACTGTTTCGCAAGACGCATGGCGTGGTGCCTGCCGTGCGCGAAGCGCTGGCGCCGCTGGATGCGCAGATACGGTTGGCGCTGGTGTTCGGCTCCATCGCGCGTGGCACGCCCTCGCCGGGCAGCGATGTGGACCTGCTGGTGCTGGGCAGCGTGGATTTCATGGCGCTGGCACAGGCGGTGTTTCCTCTGCATGCGGCGCTGGGCCGCGAGGTGAACACGGTGCTGTACGCGCCCGAGGAATTTGCGCAACGCGCGCGCAGCGGCGATGCATTCGCACGCGACATACTGGCCAAGCCAAAGTTGCTCGTGAAGGGAGGAGCCGATGAGCTTGCAGAACTTGTTGACGATCGGGCGGCTGCAGCCCCACCAGGCTGATGCCGCGGGCATCGCCAAGCTGCTTCAGGCGGCACGGCGCAATCTGGCCGATGCGCATGTGGCACAGGTGAGCGCCGACAACCGATTCGATGCCGCCTGCAAATGCATCATGCAATGCGCGATGCTGGGTTTGTGGGCCAACGGCTACCGCACGTCCACCAGCCAGCCGGGCCATCACCAGACGGCCATCCAGAGTCTCGGCCTGACGATGGCGGTGGCGCAGCCGGAGATCATCGTGCTCGATGCGCTGCGCCGGCAACGCAATGTGAGCGACTACGAAGGCGACCCGATTTCCACCGCCACGCTGCAGGCCTGCATCGACCAGGCCGCGCAGTTGCTGGCCCATGCCGAAAACCGGCTCCGCACCCATCGACCCGATCTTCTGACCCCGCCATGAAGAGCGCGCGATCGAACAGCGGTGCCACAAGGCGGTCTGCGGCCCCGTAGCGAAGACAGGCTGCTCAGCCCTGCTTCCAGGGCAACCCGCGCTTGCGCCACCCACCGAGTTGCCCCCGGTGCCCGCTCTCGTCCGCATTCCCCTCGAACCCCTCGAGGATGTTGTAGGCCTCCACCCCCAGTTCGGTCGCCCGCTTGGCGGCCGCCACCGAGCGCACGCCGCTGCGGCACAGCAGCACGACCTTCTTGCCGCCGGCCGCCGCGCGCACGCCGTCGTCGAACGCGGGGTTCATCGCCATGCCCGGCCATTGCTTCCAGGCCAGCGGCACGGCGCCCGGCACGTAGCCGACCCATTCGCGCTCGGCGTCGGTGCGCACGTCGACCATCACGGCCTCGCCGCTGGCCAGCCATTGCGCGGCCTGCTCGGGCGTCACGTCGCCGGCGTAGCCCTTGTCGTTCACGGGTTCAGTCATCTCTTCGTTCCTTTGCGGGTTCGCACTGCGGGTTTTCAACTAGCGGAATTTTTCACCGCTTCGTGAAAACCCTGTTTGTCGCGTGTTCCTGCGCGCCAAAGATGGCGGCTTGGGCCTGTCAAACCATAACTCCAAGACGGCGGCCTGGGTTTTCCCAGTCAGAACCAATTGGAGAGAGACACATGTCAGACAGCAAAATGCCCCGCCGCCGCGGGCTGCTCAAGGGCGCCGCCGTGGCCGCCGGCGCCATGTCCGTGCCGATGGTCAGCATGGCCCAGACCACCTCGCTGCGCTTCCAGAGCACCTGGCCGGCCAAGGACATCTTCCACGAGTACGCGCAGGACTACGCCAGGAAGGTCAACGACATGGCGGGCAACCGCCTGAAGATCGAGGTGCTGCCCGCGGGCTCCGTGGTGCCCGCCTTCCAGCTGCTCGACGCGGTGGCCAAGGGCACGCTCGACGGCGGCCACGGCGTGGTCGCGTACTGGTACGGCAAGAACTCCGCGCTCGCGCTGTGGGGGTCGGGCCCGGGCTACGGCATGGACGCCAACATGATCCTGGCCTGGCACACCTACGGCGGCGGCAAGGCGCTGATGGAGGAGATCTACAAGAGCCTGAACCTCGACGTGGCCTCCTACCTCTACGGCCCCATGCCCACGCAGCCGCTGGGCTGGTTCAAGAAGCCGGTGGCCAAGGCCGAGGACATGAAGGGCCTGAAGTTCCGCACCGTGGGCCTGGCGGTGGACGTGTTCACCGACATGGGCGCGGCCGTGAACCCGCTGCCCGGCGGCGAGATCGTGCCCGCGCTGGACCGCGGGCTGATCGACGCGGCCGAGTTCAACAACGCGTCGAGCGACCGCGTGCTGGGCTTTCCCGACGTGGCCAAGAACTGCATGCTGCAAAGCTTCCACCAGAGCGGCGAGCAGTTCGAGGTGCTGTTCAACGGCGGCAAGCTCAAGGCGCTGCCGCCCGAGCTCAAGTCGATCATCGAGTACGCCACGCAGGCCGCGAGCGCGGACATGAGCTGGAAGGCCATCGACCGCAACTCGAAGGACTATGAAGAGCTGAAGAAGGCCGGCATCAAGTTCTACAAGACGCCCGACGCCGTGCTGCGCGCACAGCTGGCCTCCTGGGACAAGACCATCGCCAAGAAGTCGACCGAGAACCCGATGTTCAAGAAGGTGCTCGACTCGCAGCGCGCCTTCGCCGAGCGCGCGGGCCAGTGGCAGAACGACTACTCGGTCGATTTCAAGATGGCCTACAACCACTACTTCGGACGGCAGGCGAAGAAGACCTGAAGCGCTTCCTGTGACGCGAGGGCACCCCGGCGGGTGCCCTCTTTTCATGCCTGCACGCAAGCCGCGCACGGGTCGCGGCGAGGAGTTCGTTCCGATGCAATCCTTTCTCCTGGCGGTCGACCGGTTCTCCACATGGATCGGCAAGACCTTCGCCTGGTGCGTCCTGCTGCTCACGCTGCTGATCAGCTGGGAGGTGTTCTCGCGCTATGCGCTCAACAAGCCGCACGCCTGGGTGCTGGACGCGCAGATCATGCTGTACGGCGCGATGTTCATGACCGCCGGCGCCTACACGCTGTCCAAGAACGGCCATGTGCGCGGCGACGTGCTCTACGGCTTCTTCCGCCCGCGCACGCAGGCGCTGGTGGACCTGGTGCTGTACATCGTGTTCTTCCTGCCGGGCATCGTGGCGCTCACGTGGGCGGGCTGGATCTACGCGGGCGAGTCGCTCGCCATCCGCGAGCAGACCTTCTCGGCCGAGCCGCTGCCGCTGTACCCGTTCAAGTACGTCATTCCGCTGGCGGGCTTCACGCTGCTGCTGCAGGGCTTCGTCGAAATCATCCGCTGCGTGCTGTGCATCCGCAGCGGCGCGTGGCCGTCGCGCGAGCAGGACGTCGAAGAAGTCGACGTGCAGAAGCTCAAGGAGATGGTGCACGTGAAGGACGAGGACATCGCCGCGCTCGACCGCATGGTGGTGGCGCACGGCGCGGCCGCGCAGCAAGGGAGCACGCGATGATCCGCCGCGAACTCTGGTTCGGCCTGTCGTTCATGGCGCTGATCGTCGTGGGCGCGGGCTCGGTGCTGCTGAGCGCCGACACCATCACCAACGGCCACCTGGGCCTGTTGATGCTCTCGCTGGTGGTGGTGGCCATCATGCTGGGCTTTCCCACGGCGTTCACGCTGATGGGCATGGGCATGCTGTTCACCTGGCTGGCCTACGACCGCGACTGGCACCGCACGCTCGACCTGATGGTGCAGTCGGCCTTCAAGACCATGGCCAACGACGTGCTCATCGCGGTGCCGCTGTTCGTGTTCATGGGCTACCTGGTGGAGCGCGCGAACCTGATCGAGTCGCTCTTCAAGAGCCTGCACCTGGCGCTGGCGCGGCTGCCCGGCGCGCTGGCGGTGGCCACGCTGGTGACCTGCACCATCTTCGCCACGGCCACCGGCATCGTGGGCGCGGTGGTCACGCTGATGGGGCTGCTGGCGCTGCCGGCCATGCTGCGCGGCGGCTACAGCGTGCCGCTGGCCGCGGGCGCCATCACCGCGGGCGGGTGCCTGGGCATCCTGATTCCGCCGTCTGTATTGCTCATCGTGTACGGCGCCACGGCGGGCGTGTCGGTGGTGCAGCTGTACGCGGGTGCGTTCTTTCCGGGGCTGATGCTGGCGTCGCTCTATGTGCTGTACGTGATCCTCATCGCGTGGCTCAAGCCGCAGTGGGCGCCGCCGCTGTCGATGGCCGAGCGCGTGGTGCCGCTGCCGCCGCTGTCGCAGCGGCTGGCCGAGAGCCCTGCGGCGCATGCGGTGGTCGGGCTGCTGAAGGGGCGGCGCAATGCCGGCGTGCCGTTCTCGCATGTGCTGCGGCAGCTCGGCATCGTCGCGATGCCCGGCGTGATCTTCCTGCTGCTGGCGGCCTCCAGCTACAAGGCCGTGACCACGGTGGAGGCGCAGGCGCGCTACGACATCGAGGAGATCGGCGCGGTGCGCAGCGCGCCCAGCGAGGGCGGCCTGCAGGAGCCTCCGGCTGAAGGCGGGTTGGCGGAACCACCGCAAGAAGGTGGGCTGCAGGAGCCGCCCTCGGAAGGACAGGCCGCGGAGCCCGCCCCTTCCACGCCCACGCCCGCGCCAGCGCTGGCCGAGCCGTCGGCGGCAACGCCGGGCGCGGTCGAGGGTGGGGCCGAGGCCGCCACGGTGCGCCCCGCCCCCACCTGGTGGTGGGTCACCTTCGCGGTGTTCGGCGCCATGGTCGCGCTGTTCTACCTGTTCCTGAGCTTCGCGCGGCTCGAGATCTTCAAGATGCTGCTGGCCTCGTTCTTCCCGCTGGTGCTGCTGATCATGTCGGTGCTGGGCTCCATCGTGCTGGGCCTGGCCACGCCGACCGAGGCCGCGGCCATGGGCGCGCTCGGCGGCATGCTGCTGGCGGCGGCCTACCGGCGGCTGAACCTCACGGTGCTGAAGGAGTCGATGTTCCTCACGGCCAAGACCTCGGCCATGGTGTGCTGGCTGTTCGTGGGCTCGGCCATCTTCTCGGCCGCGTTCGCGCTGCTGGGCGGGCAGGCGCTGGTGGAGGAGTGGGTGCTGGGCATGAACCTCACGAAGGTGGAGTTCCTGATCCTGAGCCAGGTCATCATCTTCCTGCTGGGCTGGCCGCTGGAGTGGACCGAGATCATCGTGATCTTCATGCCCATCTTCATTCCGCTGCTCGACAACTTCGGCGTCGACCCGCTGTTCTTCGGCCTGCTGGTGGCGCTGAACCTGCAGACGGCGTTCCTGTCGCCGCCGGTGGCCATGGCCGCCTTCTACCTGAAGGGCGTGAGCCCGCCGCACGTCACGCTGAACCAGATCTTCCTGGGCATGCTGCCGTTCATGGGCATCCAGGTGCTGGCGATCGTGCTGCTGTACGTGTGGCCGCAGATCGGCCTGTGGCTGCCGCAGCTGCTCTACAAGTAAGGCCCGGCGGCCAGCAAACCGGCGCGGCGCGTGCCCTCGCGCAAGGCCTGGGCCGCGCCGGGCGCGCACGGGACGGCGGTGTCGAGCGTGTTCGCATCGCCAGCGCCCGACCTCGCGACGACCGCGTCGCCGCCTGCGCCGGGCCGCCGCTGCAGGTAGAGGTCGAAGCCCTCGTGAAACCCCAGCGGCAGCATCTGCGCGCCGCCTGCGGCATCGGCGCTGTTGCGGTGGCGCGGCCCGGGGTAGAAGGCGGACTGCCATTCGATGCGCTGTGCGGCGCCGCTGGCGGGGTTCGCGGAGATCACGCGGGCGCCGACGAACACCACGCCTTCCGCAAACATGCGAAGCGGGCCGTGCGTCTCGACGTAGCGGAACGCGCGGGGCACGGGTGCGCCGAGGCCCGGCTTCCTGGTTTTTCTGCTCTTCCCTTCAGTCGCGCCGCGCGATGCCGCCGGTGCAAGGGCGGCATCGATGTGTGACTCGCTCATGCGGCGAGCCTATGGGCTTCGCCCGCGCGGCGCCACGATAGAAAATCTGTCGTTTCCGCGCAGTCAGGCAGTGGAAAGAGGCAGTGGAAAGATAGAAAAACCATCCTGCTTCACCGCCAGCGCCGCCGCTCCACATAGGGCCGCGCCTGCAGCAGCACGATCCTGTCGCCCACCGTGGCCCACTCGATGTCCTGGTCCACCCCGCTGAAGGTGCGCTTCACGGCCGCCCCCACGCTGGCCAGCCGCACCACCAGCTCGTCGGTCAGCACGTTGCGCCCGGCTTCCACCGGCACCTCTTTCACGCCGCCGTCCTTGTCGAGCTGCAGCGCCGTGTCTTCGGCCGAACGGCTGAGCACCTGCACGGCCTTCGACCAGCTCGAGTACATCACCTGCTCTGCCACGCGCTGCCCCTCGACCACGCGGATGCCGATGCCGCGCTTGGCCGAGATGTAGGTCACGTGCGGGTGGCCCGCGTCGAAGGGGTCGCGGGTGATCATGACGCCCGCGTTGGCCGAGTCGATGGCGGTCTGCACGAACACGCCCATCAGCACCGACTCGGCATTGAAGCCCGCGGCGCCGCGCGCCTCCCAGGCCTCGGGGTTGAACACCGAGGCCCAGACCTTCTTCACCGCCGCCTCGAGCGCGTCGCCGGTCTTCACGTTGGGCACGGTGGTGTACAGGCCCGCGCCGCTGAAGCCGGGCAGGTCTTCCGAGTTCGACGAGCTGCGCACGAACACACCGCCGCCGCCCAGCTGCGTCTGCCACGCGGCGCGCCACGCCGCGGCCGTGGCGGCATCGACGGGCCATTGCACGATCTCGTCGCGCAGCTGCGCCAATGCCTTCTGGCGCAGCTTGGGATCGCTCGCGAAGCCCGGCTGCTGCTGCATGCGCGCGATGCGCCCGGCCAGGCCGTTGGCGCGCATGAAGCGGTCGTAGTGCGCGAACGGCACGCAGAAGCCGTCGGGCACCGACGTGCCCGGAATGCGCGCGGCCTGCATGGCGCCGAGGTTGGCGGCCTTCACGCCGCATTGCGCGCTGTTGCGCGCGCGCAGCGAGGCCAGCGGCAGCAGCCGGGTCTCGCGCAGGTCGGGCTGGATGCCGCGCGCACCGCCGGGCACCGCGCCCGCGGCGGCAACGCGCGCCGAACGCAGCGGCAGCGCCGCGATTTCCTCGGGCGCGAGGCGGCGCACCTGGTAGCCCGAGGCCGCCACCTTCAGCGCCACCCACTGGCCCGCGTGCTCCTTCAGCACGCTGGCCGCATCGCGCACGTAGGCGTTGGGAATGCCCCAGCCCTTGGCCAGCAGGTTGACGTGCGACAGCGCGGTCGACGGCCGCTCGGTCAGCACGCCGGCCACGGGTGGCAGGCTGATGGGCACCTGCCGCAGCACGGCGATGTCGTCGGGCAGCAAGGCGTTGATGCCCGATTCGTCGTCCACGATGCGCACGCGGCCGGTGGCCGTGCCCAGGTTCATCGGCAGGAACGGCTGCTCGCGGATCAGCGCCTCCTGGCTCACGGCATCGATGCCGGCCTCCTTGGCCACGCGTTCGTGCAGCGTGGAGTTGGTCTTGAACTTCACGGGCGCGAAGAAGCTGGCCTTCACCTGCGCGTCGGCCTGCCGCAGCAGCGCCACGGTGAGCCGGTCGCCCTCCCAGAACTCGTAGGTGAAGCTGCCGATGTTCTGCTGCCAGCTCAGCGTGCCGAACAGGAAGCGGCGCTCGGGCACCAGGTAGTTGCGGTCGATCTCGCGCTTGAGCGTGTTCGGCACCAGCCGCGTGTCGCGCAGGAAGCGCACGTGCAGCTGGTAGCGCGGCGTGTCGATGTAGTAGGCGCGCGGCGGCCTGGCCTTCAGGTCGATGGCGAACAGCACGTGCGCGAGCTGCATGGGCGTGCCGGCGTCGTAGACCCGCGCGAGCTGGTCGAAGTCGCCCTGGCTGCGCAGCGCGGGCAACGACGACGGCACCGACGGGCGCGGCACCAGTTGCGCGGCCGGGCCGTCGGGCTGCGGCTGGTTCTGTTGCTGGTAGTAGGAGGGCTTGCGCGCCAGCTGGGCGGCGGCGGGCGCCGCGGCCAGGAGGGCGGCGAGCCCCATGCACAGCGCGAAAACACTATTCTTTTGATAGCACAATGCGTCCACTGGACGTGCGCCTTGTTGCTTTTTCATGTGAATTCCCTCCTTACACCCGGTTGCCGATTGCACGCGCGCTTCACCAACCACGTGACAGGCGGTGACAGCGGCAGCGGATTCTCGCGCGTTACAACTCCAACGCTTCCGTCGCTTTACGTCGCTTTTCATCGCTTCCATCGCCTTGCCTTTTCCGGGGATCAGAGAAACCACATGACTCGAACCAGCCTTCCGGCCTTTCAACGTCCGCTGCGCCAATGGGCGCTCGGCCTGGCCCTGCTGTGCGCCGGCTTCGCGGCCAGCGCCCAGCAAGACCCGTCGGGCGCCATCGCGCGCCTGAACCTGCAGCAGGGCACGGTGAGCGTCTCGCCCGCCGGCCAGGACCGCTGGTACGCGGCCCGCTCCGACCGTGCACTGGCCGTGGGCGACCGCCTGCGGACCGATCGCAACGCGCGCGCCGAGGTGTACATCGGCTCGACCGCGCTGCGGCTCGATGGCGCAACGGACGTGGAGTTTTCCGGGGTCGACGAGGTCACCCTCGGCCGCGGCGACCTGCAACTGCGCGCAGGCGACGCGCCGTCGGGTCAGAGCCAGGGCATCCGGATCGAGACCGGCAATCTCTCGGCGGAGATCCGCACGCCGGGCGACTACCGCATCGCAGCGGATTCGGCGACCACCTGGGTGGCGGTGGCCTCGGGCCAACTCACGCTGCATGGCCAGAACGGCATGTCGCAACGGCTGACCGGCCGCCAGCAGACCACGGTGTCGGGGCGCAACCTCGCGACGGCAAGAAACACGCGGTCGCAGAACAACAGCTTCGACGCCTGGGTGGCCGAACGCAACCGGTTCGACGACACGTCGGGGTCCGTACGCTACGGCCAGCCGGCCGCGCTGGTGCCGTCGGCGGCGTCGATCGCGCGGCAACAGCAGATCGGGTACGAGCAGGCACAGCAAGCGCAATGGATGGAGCAGCAGCGCGCGGCGCAGGCGGCCCAGCAGCAGCAGGAGTGGCAGCGCGACCAGGACTGGCGCCAGCAACAGGACTGGCGCCAGCAGCAGGAATGGCGCGAACAACGCCAGCAGCGCGATTGGCAACAACAGCGCGACGGCCGCCAGCGCGCCGAGCAGGACCGCTGGCAGCAACAGCAGCAACAACAGCAGATGCAGCAGCAACTCCAGCAGCAGCAACAGCAGGCCTTGCGCCAGCAGCAGGAGATGCAGTTGCGCGCCGCGCAGGCACAGGCCCAGCAGCAACAGCAATTGCTCCAACAGCAGCAGCGCGCGGCCCAGCAGGCGGCACAGGCCCAGCAACAGCAGCAGCAGATTCGCCAACAGCAGGAAATGCAGCTGCGTGCCCTGCAGATGCAGCAGCAGGTGCAAGCCCAGCAGGCGGCGCAGCAGAACGCGATGCGCCAGGCGCAGGAAGCGCAGTTGCGCGCCATTCAGCAGCAGCACGGCATCGCGCAACCGCAAGCCCCGCGCGACGATCCGAACCGGCTCTGGACCTCGCCGGACTCGCGCGGAACGGCGCCGCCCTGAACGCGGTGTACGTCGTGACCGCCCTGAACGCTGTGCACGCCGTGGCCGCCCCGGTGCGCCGCGCGGTGCACCGGCCGCCATTCCCCTAAGCCCCGCCGAAAGCGCCGCCTTCGCCCCGCCGCTACAGTCGGCGGCCAAGGAGCCTTTCATGCCCACATTCGACTTCGATCTCTTCGTCATCGGCGGCGGCAGCGGCGGCGTTCGCGCCGCGCGCATGGCCGCGCAGACCGGTGCGCGCGTCGGCCTGGCCGAGGCCGCCGACCTCGGCGGCACCTGCGTCAACGTGGGCTGCATCCCCAAGAAGCTCTACAGCTACGCGGCCGGCTACGCCGAAGCGTTCGAGGAGTCCGCGGGCTACGGCTGGACGCTGAAGGAGCCGCAGTTCGACTGGGCCCACCTCAAGTCGCAGCGGGCCAAGGAAATCACGCGGCTCAACGGCATCTACGCCTCGCTGCTGAAGAACTCGGGCGTCACGCTCGTCATCGGCTGGGCACAGCTGGCCGACGCCCACACGGTGGAAATCGGCGGCAAGCGCCACACCGCGCGCCACCTGCTGGTGGCCACCGGCGGCACGCCCTTCGTGCCCGACATCGCGGGCCGCGAGCACATCGTGACCTCCGACGCCATGTTCGACCTCGACCCCTTCCCCAAGCGCCTGCTGGTGGTGGGCGGCGGCTACATCGCGTGCGAGTTCGCATCGATCTTCAACGGCCTGGGTTCCAAGGTGACGCAGCTGCACCGCCGCGCGCACCTGCTCACCGGCTTCGACGACGACGTGCGCCAGTTCGTCGCCAACGAGATGGGCAAGGCCGGCGTCGACGTGCGACTGAACTGCGACGTCACATCGGTCGCGCGCAACGCGCATGGCCACGGCCTCACCGTCACGCTCGCGCGCGGCCAGCAGCTGGAGGCCGACACGGTGCTCTTCGCCACCGGCCGCGTGCCCAACACGCAGGGCCTGGGCCTGGAGGCGGCGGGCGTGAAGCTCGACGAGCGCGGCGCCATCGCGGTCGATGCGCACTACCGCACGTCGGTGCCGTCGATCCACGCGGTGGGCGACGTGTCCACCCGCGTGCAGCTCACGCCGGTGGCACTGGCCGAGGCGATGGTGGTGGTCGACGAACTCTTCGGCAAGGGCAAGCGCCGGCTCGACTACGAGTTCATTCCCACGGCCGTGTTCACGCACCCGAACATCGGCACCTGCGGCTACAGCGAGATCGACGCGCGCGCGAAGTTCGGCGAGGTGACGGTGTTCTCCAGCGAGTTCAAGTCGCTGCGCCACACGCTGTCGGGCAGCACCGAGCGCACCTTCATGAAGCTGGTGGTGGACAAGGCCAGCGACCGCGTGGTCGGCCTGCACATGGTGGGCGCGGACGCGGGCGAAGTGGTGCAGGGCTTCGCCGTGGCCATGCGCGCGGGCGCGACGAAGGCGATCTTCGACAGCACGGTGGGCATCCACCCGACCGCTGCGGAAGAGTTCGTGACGATGCGCGAGCCGATGCCGGGGTAAGGGAAAGGGCTCGCCCCCAGGCTTCGCGCACTGCGTGTCGCTTCTCCACCCCCCTGCCGGGGGCAACACCTGCGGCCCGGCGAAGCCGGCTCCGCGGTGTTCCGCGCATGGAAGCAGTCAACGCGCCTGCTGCTTGCCTTCCAGCAGCTTCACCATCACGAACAGCACCCGGTTGGCCGGCGTGGGCACACCCAGGGCCTCGCCGCGCCGCACGACCAGCCCGTTGAGGTGGTCGATCTCGCTGAGCTTGCCGCGCGCCAGGTCTTGCGCGGTCGATGAATACTGCGACGGCATGGTCTGCGCGATGCCGCGGATCGCGGCGCCGGTGTCGCCGACCACGTCCACGCCTTCGGCCTTCGCCACCGCCAGGCACTCGGCCACCACGTCGCGGATCACGTCGGTCACGCCCGTGCCCTTCACGAGCACGCCGTAGGGCAGTTGCGTGACGGCCGAGAGCGCGTTGTAGGCGCAGTTGAGGATGAGCTTGGCCCACAGCGAGCCGCGCACGTTGCCCGAGATCTGCGTGGGCACGCCGGCGGCTTCCAGGTGCCGCGCGACTTCTTCGCTGCGGCGCGACGGCGCAATGACCAGTTCGCCGCGGCCGTGGTGCCTCACATGGCCCGGCCCCGCCATCTCGGTGGCCACGTAGACCACCGCAGCGGCCACGTCGTTCGACAGCACCGAGCGCACGCGCGCGTCGTTGTCCACGCCGTTCTGCAGCGTGAGCACCAGCGCGTCGGGCGCGAGGTGCGGCGCGATCTGCGCGGCGGCGGATTCGGTGTCGGTCGACTTGACGCAGAACAGCACCAGGTCGGCGCCCTGCACCGCGCCGGCCTCGGTGCTCGCGGCCATGCGCACGTGTGCGTCGAAGGCCTGGGTCTCCAGCCGCAGGCCCTGGGCCTTGACCGCTTCCACGTGCGAGGGCCGCCCGACCAGCACCACCTCGTGGCCCGCGCGCGCCAGCATGGCGCCGTAGTAGCAGCCGACTGCGCCGGCGCCCATGACTGTAACTTTCATCGATTCATCCTCCGGGGGTCTGGGTTGTCTGTTCGGCCCTGAGGTTACTCAAGACGGCCTTCTCATTTCTCATGCTTCCACCTCGACACCGCGCGAGGCCACGCCCTCGTCCAGCAGCCATTCGCGAAACGCCGCGAACGCCGGCAGGTCGAGCCGGTCGGGCCGGTAGCAGAGGTAGTGCCCCTGGTTCACGCTCACCGGCGTGCCGCAGGGGCTCAGCAGCGCGCCTTCGGCCAGTTCCTCCTGCACCAGCAGCTTGGGCACGAGCCCGATGCCCAGGCCGTTGAGCGCCGCCTGGATCAGCGCCGAGTACTGCGCGAAGCGCGGGCCGGCCACGGTCTGCACCTCGGGCACGCCGTGCTGCGCGGCCCACTGGCGCCAGGCGGTGGGCGCGCCCTCGTGGTGCAGCAGCGTGTGGCCGAGGATGTCGGCGGGCTGCGCGATGCGGTGGCGCCCCTCGACCAGCGAGCGCGCCACGATCAGCACGAACTCGCGCCCCGCGATGTACTCGGACACCACGCCCGGCCAGCCGTCGGGGCCGTAGCGGATGGCCGCGTCCACGCCCGCCGGAATGCCGTCGCTGGGCTCCAGGTGGCGGCTGAAGCTCAGCATCACGTGGCGGCTCTTCTGGCTGAAGGCCGGCAGGCGCGGAATGAGCCACTTGGTGAGGAAGGTGGGCACGCTCGCCAGCGTGAGCAGGCCCGCGCCGGCGTCGCCCGAGCGCGCCTCGAAGGTCGCGGTCTCGATGGCGCGCAGCCCGCCCGAAATCTTCTGCCAGTACACGCGCCCCTGCGGCGTGAGCTGCACGCCGCGCCCGTTCTTCTGCAGCAGCTCGCGGCCCAGGAAGGCCTCGAGCCCCGCGATCTGCTTGCTGACCGCGCTCACGGTGATGCACAGCGCGCCGGCCGCGAGCGTGATGCTCTGGTGCCGCGCCACGGCGTCGAAGGCCAGCAGTTCCTGGATGGTGGGGCAGTCGCGCTTCATGCGCGGCCCCGCTGCACATGGCTGCGCCGTGTGAAAGCTGCGTGAAAAACGTTTTCCAATTGCTCAAGTGTCGTCATCCAACTTTCACCCATAGGTACGCATGCGCTTCCTAGAATTCGGGACATCGCTGCGGCACGCTCTGCGCAGACAGTAGCGCATCCGGAAAGTATGCCGGGCGCGCATGACACTGGAGACAACCTTGGTTCGCGGCATCTCGCTCATCTACGGCCTGTACCTGCTGCTGCCCATCGTGCTGCTGATGATCGGCAGCCTGGGCGGCAACTGGACCAACACGCTGCTGCCCACGGGCATCACGGGGCAGTGGTACGTCGACCTGTGGCTCGACACCTCGTTCCGCAAGGCCTTCGTGAGCAGCCTGGTGGTGGCCATGGCGGCCTGCGCCATCAACACCGTACTGGCATTGCCGCTGGCCTACGCGCTGTACCACGGCGCGCGGCGCGGCGGCAGCCTGGCGGCGCGCATCGTGAGCGCCACGCCGGTGGCGGTGCCGGCCATCACGCTGGCCTTCGGCTACATGATCGTGTTCAACACCGACCTCGCGCCCTGGCTGGGCTCGATGCCGCTCCTGATCGCGGCGCACGCGATCCTCACGCTGCCCTACCTCACCAACACGCTGCTGACCGACCTGCGCCACCTCGACCTGGGCCGGCTCGAGCAGGCCGCGGCCACGCTGGGCGCCTCGGGCTGGCAGCAGTTCACCGGCGTGGTGCTGCCGAGCCTGCGCCAGAGCCTGATCAGCGGGCTGGTGATGGTGGCGGCCATTTCGGTGGGCGAGTTCGGCGTGTCGAACCTGCTCACGAGCTTCCAGAACCGCACCTACCCGGTGGTGCTGCTGCAGGCCTTCTACGGCGCCACGGGCTTCGCCTGCGCGGCCACGGTGATCCTCCTGGTGCTGGCGGGCGCGTCGGCGCTTCTCTCTTCCTCCCTGGTGAAGCAACGCGCTTGACCACCATGAATCGACCGTGAGCCGACCATGAGCCTCCTCCTCGACAACGTCAGCTACAACTACCCGGGCAGCACGCACGGCCTGCACGAGGTGTCGCTCGACGTGCGCGCGGGCGAACTGGTCGCGGTGATCGGGCCCAGCGGCTCGGGCAAGTCGACCTTGCTGAAGCTGGTGGCGGGCCTGGAGACGGGCCACACGGGGCGCATTGCGCTGGGCGGCGACGACATGTCGCGCACGCCGGTGCACCAGCGCCACATCGGCATGGTGTTCCAGAGCTACGCGCTCTTTCCGCACCTGAGCGTGCTCGACAACGTGGCCTACGGGCTCAAGCTGCGCAAGGTGGCCACCGCCGAGCGGCGCCAGCGCGCGCAGGAGCTGCTGGACATCGTGGGCCTGGGCGACTACGCGCAGCGCGCCGTCGCGCAGCTGTCGGGCGGGCAACAGCAGCGCGTGGCGCTGGCGCGCGCACTGGCCATCGACCCGCGCGCCCTGCTGCTCGACGAGCCGCTGTCGGCGCTCGACGCCAGCGTGCGCGGCCATCTGCGCGACCAGATCCGTTCCATTCAACAGCGCTTCAACGCCACCACGCTGCTGGTCACGCACGACCAGGAAGAAGCGCTGGTGATGGCCGACCGCGTGGCCATGCTGAAAGACGGCCGGCTGCTGCAGATCGCCACGCCGCGCGAGATCTACGAGAACCCCGCGAGCCGCGCGGTGGCCGAGTTCGTCGGGCTCTCGACGATCCTGCCGGCCAGGGTCAGCAGCGCCGACAGGCTGGACCTGGGCTTTGCCGAACTCGCCGCGCCCACGGGCCGCCGCGCCCATGGCGCCCAGGTGCACGTGCTGGTGCGCCCCGAACACATCCGCCCCGACCCGGCACCCGACGCGGTGAACCGCCTCGCGGGCCGCACCGGCGCGCAGCGCTACCTGGGCGCGCTCACGCGCTACGACTTCGAAGTGGCAGGTGCGCCCAAGCCCTTCCTCGCCGAGTCGCCCGCGCCAGCCGTCGAGGCCATCGCCATCGCGCCCGAACACCTCCGTTTACTCGACCACTGAACTTTTCCTTCAAGGAGCCACCATGCAACGCAGACATCTGATCCAGGCCGCCGGCGCATTGCCAGTGCTGTCGCTGGCCACCCTCGCGGCGCGCAACGCCTTCGCTTTCGACGGCCCCGAGCTCTACGCGGGCGAGAAGGCGCTGTACGCCGATGCGCAGAAGGAAGGCCTGTGCGTCTCCTTCGACACCGGCCCCGAGTGGGCCAACTGGAAGTCGCTGTTCGCCGCCTTCAAGAAGCGCTACCCCGAGATCGAGCTGACCTACAACGACATCGGCTCCGCCGCCACCGTGGTCGCGCTCGAGAAGACCAAGCGCCGCCCGCAGGCCGACACGGCCTACTACTTCGCGGCCTCGGGCGTCGACGCGGCCAGGAAGGACGTGGTCGCGCCCTTCAAGCCCGCCAACTTCGACAAGCTGCCGCCGGTGTTCCGCGAGGCCGAGGGCCGCTGGTTCACCATCCACACGCTCAACATCGCATTCCTGGTGAACAAGAAGCTGGTGAAGAACGTGCCCACCGGCTGGGCCGACCTGCTCAAGCCCGAGTTCAAGAGCACGGTGGTCTACCTCGACCCGCGCTCCACCGGCATCGGCCAGGTGCTGACCTTCGCCGCGGCCTACGCCAACGGCGGCAGCGTGGACA
The DNA here is from genome assembly GCF_900112425.1 of Variovorax sp. OK212. Lineage (GTDB taxonomy): Bacteria > Pseudomonadota > Gammaproteobacteria > Burkholderiales > Burkholderiaceae_C > Variovorax. The sequence continues at coordinate 46,550 of NZ_FOLP01000017.1, forward strand.
ACGTGCAGCCCGGCACCGACTACCTGGGCAAGCTGCACTCGGCCGGCAACGTGCTGCGCGTGGAAGGCACCACGCCGTACGCCAAGTTCCTGAAGGGCGAGATCCCGGTGTGGATCAGCTACGAGAACGACGGCCTGAAGGCCAAGCACGTCGACGGCATGGGCGACGCGGTGGAGGTGGTGATCCCGAAGGAAGCCAGCGTGGCCGCGCCCTATGCCATCAGCCTGGTGAAGAACGGCCCGAACCCCAACGCCGGCAAGCTGTGGCTCAACTTCATCATGAGCGAGGCCGGCCAGTCGCTGTTCGCGCAGGGCTTCGTGCGCCCTGCCGTGCCGGGCACGCCGCTGTCCGCCGACGTGGCCGCCAAGATGCCGCCCGCGCCGCAGATCCACCCGCTCGACGTGGTGAAGGCATCGGAGCGCAAGGCCGAGGTCGACAAGCTCTGGGCGCTGGCCGCCCTGGGCAAGTAAGAAGGCCCGAAGGAACGTGATGCGACGCTTTGGCGCCTGGCCCGCCTGGGCCTTCATGGCGCTGTTCTTCGCGGTGCCGCTGGCGGCGCTGCTGCCCGAAGCCTTCGGCGAGGGCGGCAGCGCCTTCGGGCGGCTGTTCGGCAACCCGCTGTTCTTCGGGGCGCTGCGCAACACGCTGGCGCTCGGGCTGGCGGCGGGCGCGGTGTCGGCGCTGGTGGGCACCTGCATCGCGATCGAACTGGCGCGGCAACCCGCGGCGCGGCGCCAATGGATGATGACCTTGCTGGGCCTGCCGCTGGCGTTCTCGGGGCTGGTGATTGCGTACGGCTTCATCCTGGCCTTCGGCCGCGCGGGGTTCGTGACGCAATTGCTGGCGGGCCTGGGTGCGGACCCGGCGGCCATCGGCAGCTGGATCTACAGCGTGTCGGGCCTGGGCTTCGCCTATGCCTACTACCTGATTCCGCGCGTGGCGCTGTCGCTGTACCCGGTGTTCGCCAACCTCGACCTGCGCCCGGCGCAGGCGGCGCGCACGCTGGGTGCGTCGAGGGCGCGGGCCTTCTGGGACACGGTGGTGCCCGAGGTGATGCCCTCGGTGCTGTCGAACGCCTGCATGGTGGCCGCGATTGCCATGGGCACGTATGGCACGGCGCTGGCGCTGGTGGGCACGCAGCTCAACATATTGCCGCTGATGCTGCTGGCGCAGGTGGGCGACGGGGGTTCCGATTTCGCGGTGGCGGCGGCCTTGTCGCTGGTGCTGATGGTGGTGTGTGTGATCGTGATGGGAGTGGGCGATGTCTTTACGCGAAGGCGCGAGCGCGGTGCTGTCGGCGCCGGTCACTGAGGCGCTGACGCGCCTGGCGCAGAAGCAGTGGGGGCCCGAGCGCCATCGCCAGCCGGTGGCCATGCTGGGCCCGGGCGACGGCGGGCCGGCCGAGTGCGAGGCCGCCTATGCGGTGGCGCATGCGCTGGCCGGCGCGGGCATGGCGGTGGTGTGCGGCGGACGCGGCGGCGTGATGGCCGCGGCCTCGCGCGGCGCGGTGGAAGCCGGCGGCATTGCCGTGGGCATCCTGCCCGAGGAGGACGACCGCAACGCCAACGAGTGGCTCAGCGTGGCCATTCCCACGGGCATGGGCGAGATGCGCAACGGCATCATCGCGCGCAGCGGCGTGTGCCTGGTCGCCATCGGCGGCAACATGGGCACGTTGTCTGAAATGGCGATGGGGCTGAAATGGGGCAAGCCGGTGTTCGTGATGCACGGCGACGTGGAACTGCCCGGCGCGGTGCAGGCCCGCGACGTGGACGACATGCTCACCAAGGTGCTGGCCTGCCTGCTGGCCTGATCTGTTTGAGCGGGTTGGGCGCGTTCGGGGCGCGTGCACAGGCCACCGGGTACCCCCCTGCGCGAATGTCCCCCGGGGCTTGCCCCTCCTCCTTTATTTCGCTGCGGGGAGCACCCGATGCCCTGAGCGCGTGGACGCGCTGCCGGTGCAACGCTGATCAACCCCGGCTCTGAAAACGCTCGCGCCGATGGGGTGCCTTGCGCAGCGCAATTAAGGGGGAGCCCGCAGGCCGGAGGACATTCGCGGAGCAAGGCATCCCGTCGGCGTGAGCGCCGCCCTGAACTACAGCCCCAACACGGCCCAAGGCAAACACAGCTGGCATTGCACAATGCCGCCATGCCCTACATGCCCACCTTTGTCGCTCCCGCCCGCTTCACCGATGCCGCCGCCGCGCTCGAACAGGTCAAGGCCATCTACGACGGCGGCCTCGCCCACCTGCGCGAATCGATGCTGCGCTTCGTTGCCGGCGAAGCACTGCCGGGCCGGGTGCGGGCCTGCTACCCCTTCGTGCGGGTGCACACGCACACCGTCTCGCGCCACACGCCGCCGGCCAATGCCGGCCTGAGCTACGGCTTCGTGGCCGGCCCCGGCCGCTACGAGACCACGCTGACGCGGCCCGACCTGTTCTCGCGCTACTACCTCGACCAGTTCCGCCTGCTGCTGGAAAACCACCAGGTCGAGATCGAGGTGGGCACCAGCACGCAGCCCATTCCCATCCACTTCTCGTTTGCCGAGAACGACCACATCGAAGGCACGATGAGCAACGAGCGCCGCGCGCTCATGCGCGACGTGTTCGACCTGCCCGACCTGGGCGTGATGGACGACGGCATTGCCAACGGCACCTACGAGGCGCGCGACGGCGAGGCGCAGCCGCTGTCGCTGTTCACGGCCGCGCGGGTGGACTACTCGCTGCATCGCCTGCGCCACTACACGGGCACCGCGCCCGAGTGGTTCCAGAACTTCGTGCTGTTCACCAACTACCAGTTCTATATCGACGAGTTCGTGCGCCTGGGCCACGAGGCCATGGCCGACGAGAACAGCGAGTACGTGGCGTTCGTCGAACCCGGCAACGTCATCACGCGCCGGCGCGGGCTGGCGGCCGGCGCGAGCGAAACCTTCGCGCACCTGCTGGACGGCAGCCAGGGCACCGCTCCGCCGCGGCTGCCGCAGATGCCGGCCTACCACCTGGTGCGCGAGGACTACAGCGGCATCACCATGACCAACATCGGCGTGGGCCCGGCCAATGCCAAGACCATCACCGACCACATCGCCGTGCTGCGCCCGCACGCCTGGATGATGCTGGGCCACTGCGCCGGCCTGCGCAACACGCAGCAGCTCGGCGACTACGTGCTGGCCCACGCCTACGTGCGCGAGGACCACGTGCTCGACGAAGAGCTGCCGCTGTGGGTGCCGATTCCGGCGCTGTCGGAAATCCAGCTCGCGCTGGAAAAGGCCGTGGCCGACGTCACGCGCTACGAAGGCCCCGACCTGAAGAAAATCATGCGCACCGGCACCGTGGCCAGCACCGACAACCGCAACTGGGAGCTGCTGCCGGGCAACCAGCCGCAACGCCGCTTCAGCCAGAGCCGCGCGGTGGCGCTCGACATGGAAAGCGCGACCATCGCGGCCAACGGCTTCCGCTTCCGGGTGCCCTACGGCACGCTGCTGTGCGTGAGCGACAAGCCGCTGCACGGCGAGATCAAGCTGCCCGGCATGGCCAACCACTTCTACCGCGAGCGCGTGGAGCAGCACCTGCGCATCGGCATGCGGGCCATCGAGATCCTGCGCGAAGAGGGCTCTTCGCGGCTGCACAGCCGCAAGCTGCGCAGCTTTGCCGAAGTGGCGTTCCAGTAAGACAGTAAGAAGAAGGGCTCCAGCCGTGCCTTCGGCCCCGTCGGCGGGTGTGCCGCAGGGGACAGGCACCATCAGGGTTTGTCCTGCCGCCGCGGCACGCTGATTGCGTCGTTTCGCGGACATCATCCGGTTTACCCCACAGAAACCGGAAAAAAGATGACCCAGTCGCGTTCCGTTCCCCTCTCCCGCCGCAGCTTCTCGGCATGGATCGCGGCCTCGGCCGCAGCCGTCGGCGGCGGGCAGGCCGCCCTCTGGCCGCGTGCCGCGCACGCCGCCGACGCACCGCTCAGCAGCAAGCTGCGCATCGTGATTCCCGCCAACGAAGGCGGCGGCTGGGACCAGACGGGCCGCGCGCTCGGCGCCGCGATGCTGGCCTCCGGCGCGGTGGGCAACGTGGTGTACGAGAACATCGGCGGCAAGGGCGGCACCATCGGGCTGGCGAAGTACGCCGAAAAATACGATGCCGACCCCGACACGATGTTGATGAGCGGCATGGTCATGGTCGGCGCGGTGGCGCTGCAGAAGCCCACCGTCACGATGGCCAGCATGGCGCCCATCGCCCGCCTCACCAGCGACTACGAGGTGGTGGCCGTGAAGGCCGACTCCCCCCTCAAGACACCGCAGGACCTGATCGCGCAGCTGCGCAGCGATGCGGGCAACACCGTCATCGCGGGCGGCTCGGCCGGCGGCGTGGACCACATGTACGCCGGCATGCTGGCGCGCGTGGCCGAGGCCTCGCAGACGCTGGTCTACCAGGCGCACCCGGGCGGCGCCGAAGTGGTCGAGGCGCTCGACAGCGGCAAGGCCGCGGCGGGCATCTCGGGCTACAGCGAATTCAGCGAAGGCCTGGCCAGCGGCAAGCTGCGCGCCATCGGCGTGTCGTCCAAGCGGCCGTTCCAGGGCATCGCGTCGGTGCGCGAACAGGGCGTGGACGCCGACCTCGCCAACTGGCGCGGCGTGCTCACCGGGCGCAAGGTGCCGCCGTACCGCAAGGCGGCGCTGCTGACGGTGGTGCGGCGCGCCACCGCCACCGACCTGTGGCAGAAAACCATCAAGCAGAACAACTGGGACCCCTTCTGGATGGAAGGCAAGGATTTCGAGAATTTCCTCGAACTCGACACCGCGATGGCTGGGCCGCTGATCTATCTGCTGAAGCTGAAGGCCTGAGCCGCACGGGTTCGCGGCCCATTTCCGCGGGTTTTCCCTTATCCGAAAACCCGCGGAGCTGACACGTTTTTCGGACATCATCCGGTTACTTTTACAGACAACTGGAAACAAAATGCCGCATCACGTGCCTGCCGGCCTTTCCCGCCGCCACCTCGCTGCATGGATGGCGTCGGCCGCCGCCGCCGGCGTGATGCCCGCCGCGCTCTGGCCCGCGGTGGCCGGCGCGGCCGAGCCGCAGCTGGCGCCCAAGCTGCGCATCGTGATTCCCGCCAACGAAGGCGGCGGCTGGGACCAGACCGGCCGCGCGCTCGGAGCCGCGATGGTGGCCTCGGGTGCCGTGGGCGAGATCAGCTACGAGAACATCGGCGGCAAGGGCGGCACCATCGGCCTGGCCAAGTACGTCGAGAAATACGACGCCGACCCCGACACCATCCTGATGAGCGGCATGGTCATGGTCGGTGCGGTGGCGCTGCAGAAGCCCGCCGTGACCATCGCGCAGGTCGCGCCCGTGGCGCGGCTCACGAGCGACTACGAGGTGGTGGCCGTGAAGGCCGACTCGCCCATCAAGACGCCGAAGGACCTGATCGCCCAGCTGCGCGCGGACGCCGCGAAGACCGTCATTGCCGGCGGCTCGGCCGGCGGCGTGGACCACATGTACGCCGGCATGCTGGCGCGCGTGGCCGGCAACGCCGCCGCGCTGGTCTACCAGGCGCACCCCGGCGGCGCGCAGGTGGTCGAGGCGCTGGAAACCGGCAAGGCGGCCGCGGGCATCTCGGGCTACAGCGAATTCAGCGACCACCTGGCCAACGGCAAGCTGCGCGCCATCGGCGTGTCGTCCAAGCGGCCGTTCCTGGGGATTCCGTCGGTGCGCGAACAGGGCGTGGACGCCGACCTCGCCAACTGGCGCGGCGTGCTCACCGGCAAGAAGGTGCCCGCCGAGCGCCGCGCCGTGCTGCTCGAGGCCGTGCGCCGCGCCACCGCGGCCGACCTCTGGCAGAAGACCATCAAGCGCAACAACTGGGAGGCGTACTGGATGGCGGGCAAGGACTTCGAGAGCTTCCTGGACCTGGACACGGCCATGGCCGGCCCGCTGATCTATCTGCTCAAGCTCAAGGCCTGAGCACGACACCTCGCCCCCTGCGCTTCCGGTTCAGGCGAAGAGCTCCGGCATCTCGCGTTGCGCCTTCGGCGTGAGCGTGAGCGCCCGCCCGTCGAGCTCCTGGCGCACCCAGCCCCGGCGCAGCGACAGCTGCAGCCACGCCGCGCCCAGCGCGCCACCCAGGTGCGGACGGCGCTCGCTCCAGTCGAGGCAGGCGCAGGCGAAGCGGCGGCGCGAGCGGCGCACCGTGTCGACTTCCACGCCCAGGCTCTCCAGCGCGACGGCGCCTTCGGTCGTGAGCTCGTAAGAGCCGCTCTGCAGGCCGCTGAGCCAGCCCTGCGCATGCAGCCGGTCGTGCAGCGCCACGCCGGCGGTGCCCGCCATGTGGTCGTAGCAGGTGCGCGCGCTGCGCAGCCGGCTCGGCGTGTTCGGCTTGAACTCCGGCGTGCGCGGCGCGCCGGCCACCACCATGAGGCTTTCAAGCGCGGCGGCCACGTCGTCGTTGGCGAGGCGAAAGTAGCGGTGCTTGCCCTGCACCAGCAGCTCGACCAGGCGCTCGTCCTTCAGCCGCGCGAGGTGCGCGCTCGCGGTCGACGCGGCCACCTCGGCCACGGTGGCGAGCTCGGTGGCGGTGCGCGCGTGGCCGTCCATCAGGCAGCTCAGCATGCGGGCGCGCGCCGGCTCGGCGATGGCGCCGGCCAGGCGGGCCAGGTGGAAGTCGGCGGAGGTGGCAAGGGTGTCCATGGGCGCATCCTAAGACGGTGGCGCACGCCACACTTCGTTCGCGGGCGAAGTGTGGCGGCACGGCCGATCGCACACTGCGGTCCATGAACCCAGCCACCCACGACTTTCCCGCCGACCCGGTCGCCGCCGTCACGCATGCCGACCCGTACCCGTACTACGCCGCGCTGCGCGAAGGGCCGCCGCTCGCCTGGAACGACACGCTGCGCCTGTGGGTCGCCAGCCGTGCGGACGTGGTCGAGCAGGTGCTGCAGGCGCACGCCGTACTGCGCGTGCGTCCCGCCGCCGAGCCGGTGCCGCGCGCCATCGTGGGCAGCGCGGCCGGCGAGGTGTTCGGCCACCTGGTGCGCATGAACGACGGCGCGGCGCACCAGGCGCACCGGCCCGCGCTGCAACGCGCGCTGGCCGGGCTCGACCTGAACGCGGTGCGCGACGCGGCGCTGCAGGTGGCCCAGCGCGTGCCTGCACAGCAAGCGCTGTCGGACACGCTGTTCTCCGTGCCCGTGCAGACCGTGGCGCACCTGCTCGGCTTCGACGACGACGCGCTGCCGCAGGTCGAGCGATGGATGCGTGACTTCGTGGCCTGCCTGTCGCCGCTGTCCACGCCGGAGCAGTTGCAGCAGGCCAGTGCGGCGGCCGGCGCGCTGATGACGCGCTTCGAAGTGCTGGTCGCGGGCGCAACCCCGCGGCACGGCACGCTGCTGGCCGGCGTGATGAACGGCACGATGGCAGGCGCGCTGGCAGACGCGCTGGCAGACGGGTCGGCAGAAGGCGCCGCGCCTTCGCGCTCGTTGCTCGCGAACCTGGTGGGCCTGCTGTCGCAGACCTGCGATGCGAGCGCCGGCCTGCTCGGCAACAGCCTCGTCGCGCTGGTGCGCGAGCCCGCGCTGCGTGCGGCGGCCCGCACGCGCGACGGGCTGCAGGCCGTCGTCGAGGAAACCGCGCGGCACGATCCGCCGGTGCACAACACGCGCCGCTTCGTGGCCGAACCGGTCACCCTCGCGGGCACGCCGCTCGCAGCGGGCGACGCCGTGCTGGTACTGCTGGCCAGCGCCAACCGCGATGCGTCGTTCAACCCCGACCCCGACCGCTTCATGCGCGTGCGCGCCAGGCGCCGCATGCTCGGCTTCGGCCACGGCATGCACGCGTGCCCCGGCCAGGCGCTGGCCTGCACGCTGGCCGCCGCCGGGCTCGAGGCCTTGCTGTGCCGCGCACCCGACCTCGATGCGCTGCGCCAGCGCGGCTGGCGCTACCGGCCGTCGGTCAACACGCGCATTCCGCTGTTCCACTGACCGGTGCCGGACAGGTGCGGCGAGAACTGCGCGTCGCCCCAGCGCAGCGGCAGCGCCGCGGGCCGGCGCAGCGCATGCGTCACCCGAAAGCGCATCAGCCGCTCCGCGCCCTCGAAGGCCTCCACCTCGGGGCCGTTCCAGACGATCTCGGACGTGACCGCCAGGTGCAGCAGCTCGCCGCTGTCGAAGTCGACGAACAGCAGCCCCGCGCGCGGGTGCGCGGCCAGGTTGCCTAGCGTGTTGAAGAACTGGTTGCCGTTGAAGTCGGGCACGGTGAGCACGTCGGCGTCACCGTCGCTGTCGATGCGCACGAAGCCTGGCCGCCCGCCGCGGTGCGACACATCCACACCATGCGAGCTCGCATCGGCCTCGTCGCCTTGCGCCACTTCGTTCGGGTAGGCGGTGGCGATGAACAGCGTGTCGGCGCTGCCGATCAGGCGGTGCGCCGCCAGGTCGAGCCTGTCGAGCCACTGCACCGGCGCGGCCTTGGCATGCGCCGGGGCAAGCTCGGGTTCGCGCGCCTGGATGTAGCGCGGGCAATTGCCGAAGCTCTGCTGCACCGCGACGGTGAAGCCCGCGGCGTCGAGCGCCTCGACGGTGCCGTTCATGCGGTTGCGCCGCCGCGTGTGCGGCTGGATGCCGAGCAGGCCCAGCGTGGCCCCCGGCTTCAGTTGCCCGGCGAGCGGGTCGCCGGCTGCCGGCAAGGCGTCGATGCGCAGGTGCATGGCATCGGGCGAGTGCATGAAGCCGGCGGGCGCAGCGAGCACGCTGGCCCACGGCTGCAGTTCGGTGTCGATGCTGCCGGCCACGACGAAGGGCAGTTGCTGGAAGAACGCGCGGTGCTGCTCGGGCAGGAAGTCGCGGATCACGCGCGAGCCCACGGCCTCCATCTGCTCGCGCGAGCCGGCCAGCGCCTGCAGCGCCCGCTCGCCCGCATGGAAGGGCGCGGCGATCATGCGACCGCCGCGAGGCCGATGGGCGTGCGCACCATCGGCACGAACCCGGGCAAGGCTTCGACGCGCGCGAGCCAGGCGCGCAGGTTCGGATAGGCATCGAGCGACACGCCGCCTTCGGGCGCATGCGCCACGTAGGCGTAGTTGGCAATGTCGGCCAGCGTGGCCGTGGCGCCTGCGAGGAACGGCTGCTGCAGGTGCGTTTCCATCACCGACAGCAGCGCGTGCGCGCGCTGCACGGTATCTGCGATGCCGGCGGTGTGGGTGGGGTCCGTGGCACGCCCGAACAGCGCCATGATCCGCGCGGTTGCGGGGCCCGACGCCAGCGGGCCGGCCGCCACCGAGAACCAGCGCTGCACGCGCGCCGCGCCGACCGCGTCGCGCGGCATCCAGCGCGCGGGGTCGGGCGCATAGCGTTCGTTGAGGTAGACCAGGATGGCGTTGGAGTCGGCCAGCGTGAGCTCGCCGTCGTCGATCACCGGCACCTGGCCGAACAGGTTGCGCGACAGGAACCCGGGCGTGCGGTTTTCGCGTTTGCCCAGGTCGAGCTCGATGTTCTCGAACGGCAGGCCCAGCATCGTGAGGAACAGGCGCACGCGGTGCACGTGGCCCGAGAGGGCGGTGCTGTAGAGCTTGATGGGCTGAACGGGGGCGGCGGCGGTCATGGGCGACTTCCTTTTTCGGGATGCAAGGCGATGGCAGGGGCGTTGCCCCGATTGTTCTCTCTTGCGCCGAATGAATGAATAGCCGTTTATGTATTTGACTGCTGCGTTTTCCGGTTTAATCGCGCCATGGATCGCTTCAAGGCCATGCAGACCTTCGTGCAGATTGCCGACCAGGGCAGCCTGACCCGCGCCGCCGAGGCGCTCGGCAGCTCGCTGCCCGCGGTGGTGCGCGCGCTCGCCGCGCTGGAGGCGCACCTGGGCGTGCGCCTGTTCCACCGCACCACGCGCCGGCTGTCGCTCACCGAGGAAGGCCGCCACTACCTGCCGAGCGCGCGCGAGGTGCTGCTGGCGGCCGACGCCGCCGACCTCGCGCTGAAGGCCGAGGCGCGCGAGCCGGCGGGGCAGCTCACCATCACCGCGCCGGTGCTGTTCGGCCACATGTACGTGGCGCCGGCCATCGTGCGCTTCATGCAGCGCCACGAGAAGGTGCGCTGCAGCGTGCGGCTGTACGACCGCGCCGTGAACCTGCTCGAGGAAGGCATCGACGTGGGCATCCGCATCAGCCCGCTGGAAGACTCCTCGCTGGTGGCGCAGACGCTGGGCAGCATCCGCCGCGTGGTCGCCGCGAGCCCCGCCTACCTGGCCGCGCACGGCACGCCGCGCCATCCGCGCGACCTGGAAGGCGCGCCTTCGGTGCGCGGGCTCATCGGCGCACCCGCGCAGTGGCTGTTCCGCGAAGGCGGCAAGACCCTCGGCGTGACGCCGGACAACCGGCTGGAGTTCAACCACCTGGCGCCGGCCGTGGAGGCCTGCGCGGCGGGCATGGGCTTCGGCTCGTTCTTCTCGTACCAGGTGCTGCCGCACGTGGCGCAGGGGCGGCTCGCGCTGGTGCTCGAAGACTTCGAGCCGCCGCCGCGGCCGGTGAGCGTGATCTACCCGAACGCGCGCTTGCTGCCGGCGCGCACGCGGGCGTTCATCGAATGGATGAAGGCCGAGTTCAGCGGGCTCAGGCTCTAGGTGGGTTGCGCCGGCGGCAGCACATAGGCTGCGAACAGGTCGGGCTCCAGCGGCTCGCGGCTGTCGTGCAGGCAGAGCTCGCTGTCCTGCTGGAGCAGCGGCCAGCCGTCTTGCGCCAGGTGGCCGGTGAGCGCGTCCACGCCGGCGCTGAACTCCGCGAGCGAGGCGCGTCCGCGCAGCGTCACGAAGCAGGTGTCGGCTTCCTCGCGCAGGCCGTCGCGCGAGAGCTGCGCGCCGTGCGCCTCGCACAGGGTGCGCAGCGCCGACAGCTCATGCAGGCCCGACACCGGCCGCAGCTTGCCGCGCCATTCGAAGTACTGGCCGGGCCGGCCCAGGCGCTGCGCCTCGCTCACGCGCGCATCGACCTTCACGCCCAGCACGGCCATGCCCGCGCGCGCCAGCCATTGGGCGAGCGCCATGGCCTCGGCCTTGGCCTCCTCGAGGTCGGCGCGCAGCCAGGCCGTGGCCGAGGGCTGCCACATCGGTTCGCCGTGGTGGGAGTCGATCAGCAGCGGACGCAGGCCGACCTGCTCGCACAGCGAGACGAACAGCGAGATCTGGCCGTCCTGCAGCGTGCCGCAGGTCAGGTGGAGTTCGAGCATGTCCTTCATGGCACGGCCACCGGTGCCGGCAAGGGCTTGCCGTCGCACAGCGCGGCGGCGTCGGCGGCCATGGCGTGCACCGCTTCCTCCAGGCCGAGGTTGAGCACCGACATGAACTCGCCGTTGCCGCTGGCGAAGTTGGTGCGCGTGCCCATGCCGTGGTACTGGCGCACGGCGGCCTGGCCGCCGGGCAGGCGGTAGCCGACCTTGAGCACGACATGCGAGACCAGGCTGAGGTCCGCCGACCACGCATGCGCGAGGCGCAGCGCCACGTCGGCGGTGACCTGCCGCGCACCGGTGCTCGAGCCAGCGTTCATGGGCGGCGCGCCGAACACAGTCTGGAACCCGTAGCGGCCGGTGGACTGCAGCGCGCCGCGCGTCCAGGCCGTGGCGTCGCCGCTGCGCAGCGACTGCACCGAGCGGGGCGTGGCGTGCACGGTCGGCAGCATCACGGTGAGGTTGCCGGCGTTGGCCTTGTTGCTGCGCGCGTCCTCCACGCCCGGCAGGTACAGCGTGCAGCCGCGCACGAGCCGCGGCGACGCGGCGGGCACGCCGTCGGGCCGCTCGGCGGGGTCGGGCGCCTGCTCGAAGACCATCGGCAGCGGCTCGCCCTCGGTCACCGCATGCGACAGGCCCGGCAGGGCGCAGGCCAATGCAAGCGCGGCGCCGCTCCAGCGCAACGGCTTCGGCCAAGGCCTCGGCAGCGAGTTCGGCAGCGGCTTCACGGCGCGGCGCTCCGCACCGAATACATCGCGCCGTCCTGGTCGCGGAACAGCACGCGGCCGGGCTGCTCGTCGAAGCTCTGGCCGGCCAGCGTGACCCACGAGCCGTTGACGTTGAAGCGCGCGGTCTTCACGCCCGTGCCACGGGCGCCGGCAATGTCCATGGCCACCGCGTGCAGCGTCTGCGTGAGCGACTCGCGCATCACGCCGCGCAGCACCTGCCCGTCGTTGGCCGTGAGCCGGCGGATGACGGCGTTGCGCGCCGTGCCGCCGATGGGCGTCTGGAAGATGGCCGCGGCGCGGTAGCTAGGCTCGGCGCGGCCGTCCTGCCAGAGCAGCGCCGAGGTGCGCGTGGTGAAGGCGCCCAGGCCGGGCTCGAGCGCGTACTGCAGCAACAGCACCATGTAGGCGGGGCCGCCCCTGGTGGCGGCGATGCGGGCCTCCTGCTCGGCCTTCGGCGGCATGGCCGCGAGCACCTGCGAGGAGCGGATCTTCAGCGGGAAGGCGGTCGGCTCGGACAGCGCCGCCTCGAGCGACCTGGCGGCTTCCGCGCGGTAGTCGTAGTCGAGCAGCGGACCGACGATGGCCTGCACCTCGGCGCTCATGTCCTTCTGGCGCGACTGCTGCACCGACGAGTCGATCAGCGCGCCGACGAGCCCGCCGCCGAGCGCCGCGCTCACGCCGGGCGGCTGCGCGGAGAACATGAAGCTCTCCTGCGCGACGACCACGCGCACGTCGACCTCTTGTACCTTGCCCCGGTCCGCGGCCGCCAGCGGCCGGTGGAACGGCGCACAGGCGCCCAGCGCCGCCAGGAGCGACAGCGCCAACACGAAACGCAGCATCCTTGGCCCTCCCACCGCGAAATGCAATTGGGTGTCGATTGTGCCGTTGCCGCGTGAAATCGGCAGACCTTAAGGAGGGCCCATCGTGCCCGTGGTTTTCAAGCGACTGTCGAGCATCCAGCCCATGGTGTCCTCGCCCGTCTTCGGGTGGATGAACATCACCTGCACCCACTCCTTGTACGGCGTGTAGACGGTGACGCGGTCGTTCGGCACCAGGAACTTGCCGCTGTCGCAGCCGGCGTCGGGCGCGCTGTGCAGGTGCGCCCGGCCGGTGCCGGTCACGACCGCACCGTGGCGGGGCATGAAACCCGGGCTTTCGTTGGCGACGGCGTGCAGCGCCTCGCAGCGTTTCGAATCGCCGGGCGGGGCCGCCGAAGCCGGCGGCGTGGCGGCCAACGTGGCCAGCGACGTGAATGCAGCGAACGCCGCCAGCGCGGCGCCGCGTGAAGTTGCTCTGAACATCGGCGGATTGTCCATCGATTGAAGCGAGCAAAACGCGCGCCGCGGGCCTGCGTCAGAATGGCCGCGTGCCGCCTTCAGCCTCCCCCTCCCCCACTCCCCCTCCTCTTTTCCAGGTCAGCCATCTGCGCAAGCGCTATGGCGACACCACGGTCGTCGACGACCTGTCGTTCGAGATCGCGCCCGGCGAATGCCTGGGCGTGATCGGCCCGAACGGCGCGGGCAAGACCACCACCATCCGCATGTGCCTGGGCCTCACCGCGCCCGACGGCGGCGAGATCTCCGCGCTGGGCCTGCAGATGCCGCGCGACGCGCTGGCCATCAAGGCGCAGCTGGGCGTGGTCACGCAGTTCGACACGCTCGACCCCGACTTCAGCTGCGCCGAGAACCTGGTGGTGTACGGGCGCTACTTCGGCTTCGGCAAGGCGCAGGTGCGCGAGCGCGTGCCGCTGCTGCTGGAGTTCGCGGCGCTCTCGCACAAGGCCGACGCCAAGCCGGGCGAACTGTCGGGCGGCATGCGCCGGCGGCTGTCGCTGGCGCGCGCGCTGGTGAACGACCCCAAGCTGCTGCTGCTCGACGAGCCCACCACCGGCCTCGACCCGCAGGCGCGCCACCTGATGTGGGAGCGGCTGCAGGTGCTGCTGCAGCAGGGCAAGTCGATCCTGCTGACCACGCACTTCATGGACGAGGCCGAGCGCCTGTGCTCGCGGCTGCTGGTGCTCGACCACGGCCGCAAGATCGCCGAGGGCAAGCCGCGCGACCTGATCGCCGAGCACCTGGAGCCCGACGTGGTCGAGGTGTACGGCAACGGCGCGCTGTCGCTGGCCGAGTCGGCCGAGCTCAAGGCCATGGCCGCGCGCGTGGAAGTCAGCGGCGAGACCGTGTTCTTCTACACGCAGGACGCGCGCCGCCTGCTGGACGCGCTCACGCAGCACGGCGGCCTGCGCACCTTTCACCGGCCGGCCAACCTGGAGGACCTGTTCCTCAAGCTCACCGGCCGCCAGATCCGCGAAGACGGCTAGACCATGAACACGACGACAACCACAACCACAACCGAAACCGCCGCGCCGCCCTCGCCCTCCGTGTGGCGCGCCCCCGAGATCTCGCTGCGCTGGTGGCCCGTGTTCCTGCGCAACCTGCTGGTGTGGCGCAAGCTGGCCATTCCGAGCCTGATCGGCAACATCGCCGAGCCGCTGATCTGGCTGGTGGCCTTCGGCTACGGCATGGGCGCGCTGGTGGGCCAGGTGGCGGTGGACGGCGTGAAGGTGCCCTACATCCTGTTCCTGGCGAGCGGCTCGATCTGCATGAGCGCCATGAACGCGGCCAGCTTCGAGGCGCTGTACTCGGCCTTCTCGCGCATGCACGTGCAGAAGACCTGGGACGGCATCATGAACGCGCCGGTCGGGCTGGACGACATCGTGCTGGCCGAGATGCTGTGGGCGGCGTTCAAGTCGATCTTCACGGTCACGGCCATCCTGTTCGTGATGCTCGGGCTGGGCATCAGCCACAGCCCCAAGCTGATCGTGGCGTGGCTGGTGCTGATCGGCGCGGGCATCACCTTCTCGTCGATCGCGCTGATCTTCAACGCGCTGGCCAAGGGCTACGACTTCTTCACCTACTACTTCACGCTGTTCATGACGCCAATGATGTTCCTGAGCGGCGTGTTCTTCCCGCTCGAGCAGCTGCCGGCCGCCGTGAAGGCGGTGGCGGCCTGGCTGCCGCTGACCAATGCCGTGATGCTGGTGCGCCCGCTCTTCATGGACCAGTGGCCGGCGCAATGGTGGCTGCACGCGGCGGTGCTGGCGGTGTATGCGGTGGCGGCGTTCTGGATCGCGCTGGCGCTCACGCGCAAGCGTTTCAAGGGCTGAAACACGGGGCCGCCGCGGGCCCCGTCAAGCACCTTCGAGGCCCCGTCCCATGGACGCGTCAGGGGCTGTAACGGGGCCGGCCAGCGAGGGCCTTCGGTGTAGACTGCCGAGTTTTTCGAACGGGCGGTATCTGGCTGTATGGCGCAAGTTTCAGGGCGCACAGGATTCAACGGCTCGGCGCTCACCCGCTTGCTCTCCCGACTCTGCGAAGTCGATGTTCGCGAACCCCGGCAAGTCACCGCGGACCGCCTGAGCCAATGGTTCGGGTGGACCGATGCCATCTCGTTGTCTGCTGCATTGAATGGCACCCCGGCGGCCTCGTCGCCCGGGCCCTCCGGTGCACGCACGTCCGCCAGCGCCGAGGAAAGCGAATGTAAGCGCGTGCGGGCCGCACTGGCCACCGCCATCGCGGAAGACAGCACCTTCCTGCCGTCGCCGGTTCGCGACGCCGCCATGGACCCCGCCGTTCCCGTCGCGTTCTCGCCTTTCCGCCAGCGCTACCTCGCCCGCCAGCAGGCGATGGAAGCCGGCGTCGGCCCGCTGCGCGGCAAGCTGCGCGCGCGGCTGGCGGGCCGCTCGCCCGCGATGGCGCGGCTTGCCTCGGTGGACGTGGTCATGGAGCAGGTGCTCGGCGCGCAGGAGCGCACCCTGCTGGCCAGCGTGCCCGCGCTGCTCGAAAAACACTTCAAGCGCCTGCGGCAGGCAGCACCCGACGCATGGCTGGACCGGTTCCGCCAGGACGCGCGCGACGTGCTGCTGGCCGAACTGGACCTCCGATTCCAACCTGTAGACGGGCTGCTCGAAGCCCTTCGCGCAGGGCACAAAGACACTCTTCAATGAACAGATTCCTTCATCACGCGGTCATGGCCGCGGGCCTGGCCGTGGTCGCCTGGGCCGGCGCGGGCTACATCGGCTCCAACCCGCTGGCGCTGGCCGTCACGCTGCTGGTCGGCGCGTTCTACGTCATGGGCGCGCTGGAGCTGCACCGCTTCCACCAGGCCACGTCGACGCTCACGAAGGCCGTGACCGAGCTGTCCGCGCCGCCCGCCAGCCTGGGCGCCTGGCTCGGCCAGCTGCACCCGTCGCTGCAGAACGCGGTGCGCCTGCGCATCGAGGGCGAACGCGTGGGCCTGCCCGGCCCGGCCATGACGCCGTACCTCGCGGGCTTCCTGGTGCTGCTGGGCATGCTGGGCACGTTCCTGGGCATGGTGGTCACGCTCAAGGGCACGGGCATCGCGCTGGAAAGCTCGACCGACCTGCAATCGATTCGCGCCTCGCTCTCCGCGCCCGTGAAGGGCCTGGGCCTGGCCTTCGGCACCTCGGTGGCGGGCGTGGCCGCATCGGCGATGCTGGGCTTTGCCTCGGCGCTGAGCCGCCGCGAGCGCCTGCAGGCCGGGCAGTTGCTCGACAGCAAGATCGCGACCACGCTGCGCCCGTACTCGCAGGTGCACCAGCGCGAGGAGTCCTTCAAGCTGCTGCAGCGCCAGGCCGAGGCCATGCCCGCGCTGGTCGGCCAGCTGCAGGACATGATGGCCGCGATGGAACGCCAGAGCCTGGCGTTGAACGATCGCCTGGCCGCCGGCCAGGACGGCTTCTACGGCCGCACCGAAGCCGCGTACGCCGGCCTGGCCTCGTCGGTCGACAAGTCGCTGCAGCACAGCCTGACCGAGAGCGCGCGCATCGCGAGCGCGGCGATCCAGCCGGTGGTCGAAGCCACCATGGCCGGCATCGCGCGCGAGACGGCGTCGCTGCACGACACGCTCGCGCAAACGGTGCAGCAGCAACTCGACGGCCTCTCCAGCCGCTTCGAGGCCACCACCGGCCGCGTGGCGGACACCTGGAAGCTGGCGCTCGCCGAGCACCAGCGCACCACCGAGACCCTGTCCAGCGACGTGCGCGGCGCGCACGACCGGCTGGCGCTGGCCTTCGGCGAACGCTCGGCCGCGCTGGTCGACAGCGTGGCGGCGCGGCTCGAAAGCACCGTGGGCAGCGTGTCGGACACCTGGGGCGGCGCGCTCGCGCAGCACCAGCTGGCCAGCGAGAAACTGTCCGCCGATACGCAGCAGGCGCTCGTCGCCGCGGCAGCCACCTTCGAGCGGCACTCGGCCTCGCTGCTGGGCACCGTGGGCCAGGCGCACACCGCGCTGCAGACGCAACTGGCATCGCGCGACGAGCAACGGCTCTCCGCGTGGACGCAGTCGCTGGCATCGATGGCCGAGTCGCTGCGGCAGGAGTGGCAGCAGGCCGGCGCGCACACGCTCGACCAGCAGCAGCACCTGCTGGAGACCATGGCGCGGACGGCGCGCGAGATGTCGGCCCAGACCGAAGCGCATGCGAAGAGCACCACCGCCGAGATCGCGCAGCTGCTGCAGGCCGCCGCGGAAGCACCACGTGTCGCCGGCGAAGTGATGGCCGCGCTGCGCGAGAAGCTCGCCGACAGCATGGACAGCTGGCAGGCCACGCTGGCCGAACACCAGCGCACGACCGAGACGCTGTCCGCCGACGTGCGCGGCGCACACGACCGCCTGGCCGAGACCTTCGGCAACCGCTCGGCCGCGCTGGTCGACGGCGTTGCAGCGCGGCTCGAAGGCGCTGTGGGCCAGGTGTCGCACACCTGGGGCAGCGCCCTCGCGCAGCACCGGCAGGCCAGCGAGAAGCTGTCCGCCGACACGCAGCAGGCGCTCACCGCGGCCGCCGCCACCTTCGAACAGCACTCGGCCTCCCTGCTGGGCAGCGTGGGCCAGGCGCACGCCGAACTGCAGACGGAACTGACCTCGCGCGACGAACAGCGCCTGTCGGCATGGACGCAATCGCTCGCGTCGATCGCCGGTTCGCTGCACGACGAATGGCAGCAGGCGGGCGCAAGCACGCTGGGCCAGCAGCAGCAACTGCTGGAGACCATGGCGCAGACCGCGCGCGAGATGTCGGCCCGGAACGATGCGCACGCGAAGCACACCATCGCAGAGATCGCACAGCTGCTGCAGGCGGCCTCCGAGGCGCCGCGCGTCGCGGCCGAGGTGGTGGCCGAGCTGCGCCAGAAGCTGTCGGACAGCATGGCGCGCGACAACGTGATGCTGGAGGAACGCAGCCGCATCCTCGAGACGCTTTCCACGCTGCTGGACGCGGTGAACCATGCGTCCACCGAGCAGCGCGCGGCGGTCGATTCGCTGGTGGCCGCATCGGCCGACGTGCTCGAGCGTGTCGGCAGCCGCTTCACCGAGAAGATCGGCGAAGAGACGGAGAAGATGTCGACGGTGGCCGCGCAGATCACCGGCAGCGCCGTCGAGGTGGCGAGCATGGGCGAGGCCTTCGGCTTCGCGGTGCAGCTGTTCAGCGAGTCGAACGAGAAGATGGGCGCGCAGTTGCAGCGCATCGAAGGCGCGCTGGGCAAGTCGATCTCGCGCAGCGACGAACAGCTGGCGTACTACGTGGCGCAGGCGCGCGAAGTGATCGACCTGAGCATCATGTCGCAGAAGCAGATCGTCGAAGACCTGCAGCGCGTGGCCGACCGCCAGGCCGCCGTGGGCAGCGAAGCGTGATGCAGGACGACCTCGACGGCGGCGCCGAACCCGGCGTGCCGGTGTGGGCGGTGTTCGGCGACCTGATGTCGGGCCTGCTGGGCGCCTTCGTGCTGATCCTGGTGTGCGCGCTGGGCATGCAGCTCGAGCTGGCGACCAAGCTGGAGTCGGAGGTGCAGCAGCGCGAGGCCGAAGCCAAGCGCCGGCAGACGCTCGAAGAAGCGCTGGCGGGGCCGCTCGCGGCGGGCCGCGTGACGCTGACCAACGGCCGCATCGGCATCAGCGGCAACGTGCTGTTCGCCTTCAACTCGGCCGACCTGCAGCCCGAAGGCCGCCAGCTGCTCAAGAGCCTGGCGGCGCCGCTCTCGGCCTACCTGCGTTCGCGCGACGAGATCCTGATGGTGAGCGGCTTCACCGACGACCGGCAGATGCGCGACAACGCGCGCCAGTTCGCGGACAACTGGGAGCTGTCGGCGCAGCGCGCGCTGACCGTGACGCGCGCGCTGATCGAATCCGGCGTGCCGTCTTCCGCGATCTTTGCCGCGGCCTTCGGTGCCGAGCAGGCCGTGGCGTCGAATGCCGATGCCGACGGGCGCTCGAAGAACCGGCGCGTGGAGATGGCGCCAACGCCACGGCCTTCGCGCCCCGCGGGCACAGGCGAGGCCGCCAAGCCCCGTGGCTGAAGACACGGCCCTCGATCTCGCCGCGTGGCGCGAACGCGGCGACGACCGCTTCGACCCCGTGCGCTTTCGCTTCATCGAGGCAATGGCCCGGCGGGCGGCCGCGCACGACGGCGAGGCGCGGCGCCTGCTCGACGACAGGCTGGTGCTGCTGCTGGCGGCGTACGGCGAAGCGATGGAGAAGGCACGCGCCGCCGACGCGCCGGCGGAAGACGCATCGCCTTCGAACGCCGCGCTTGCCGAGCTGGTCGCGCACATCGCGCGGCATGCACCGCCGCCGGGCGAAGGCCTCGCGGCCCACGCGCCCGCGCCCGATCTCAAGGCCGTCACCTATTTCCGCAGCACCTGGTCCAAGCTCAGCGCCGAACGGCGGCTGAACCAGTCGCTGGCCAAGATGCCGGACAACGCCGGCCCGCTCAACTCGCACCACCTGGTGCACCGCGCGCTGATCCTGATGCGCGACCTCTCGCCGGAATACCTCAACCGGTTCATGTCGTACGTCGATGCCCTGCTGTGGATCGACCAGGCGAACGCCAGCATGGCCGCCGCGGCGGCCAGCGCGCCGCGCGCCGAGAACAGCAAGACCGCCAGGAAGACAGGCCGCAGCAAGGCCGCCTGAATCCGGCGGGAACATCCGCCGGAATCGACACTTTCCAATTACATTGCACGCAATTCAATTGCTCGCTACAATTCCACCCATGCGCTCCACCCAGGCCCCCACCGACGAAATGCTCAAGCTGGACAACCAGCTGTGCTTTGCGGTCTATTCCGCCTCGCTGGCCATGACGCGCCTGTACAAGCCCGAGCTCGAAAAGCTCCAGCTCACCTACCCGCAGTACCTCGTCATGCTCGCCCTCTGGGAGCAGGACGGCCCCACGGTCTCCGCGCTGGGCGAGCTGCTCTCGCTCGACTCGGGCACGCTCACGCCGCTGCTCAAGCGCCTGGAGGCCAACGGCTACGTGGCCCGCGTGCGCGACGTGGCCGACGAGCGGCGCGTGCACATCACGCTCACCGCCGCGGGCCGCAAGCTGAAGACCAAGGCCGCCAACGTGCCCGCCTGCCTCATGGCCGCCACCGAATGCTCGGTGCCGGAACTCATTGCGCTCACGCAGCAGATCCAGACGCTGCGCGACCGCATCAAGAAAGCCGCGTGAACGCGCGGCGAATGCGCATCTCCCCCGTCCCTTCATCACTCACCAAAGGAAATCACCATGACCACCAAGCTCGACAAAGTGCTCTACACCGCAGAAGCCCACACCGTCGGCGGCCGTGACGGCGCAGGCAAGTCCAGCGACGGCGCGATCGACGTCAAGCTGAGCTCGCCTGGCTCGGGCAAGCCCGGCACCAACCCCGAACAGCTGTTCGCGGTCGGCTACGCCGCCTGCTTCATCGGTGCGATGAAGGCCGTCGGCCCGAAGATCGGCGTGAAGGTGCCCGAAGACGTCGCCATCGACTCCAGCGTTTCCCTCGGCCCGACGAACGGCGGCGCCGCCTACGGCATCGCCGTGAAGCTGGCGATCACCCTGCCGGGCCTGGACGCCGAAGCCAAGCAGAAGCTGGTCGACACCGCCCACCAGGTCTGCCCGTACTCGAACGCCACGCGCGGCAACATCGACGTCGAACTGACGATTGCCTAAGTCCAGCGCGCGAGTCCAGCGCGCGAAAGACACAAGGGCGGCACCGGCAACGGTGCCGCCCTTTTTTCATGCGCCCGGTCAGCCCGCGCCGCCCGCCTGCGCGAGCAGCCATGCCTTGAAGATCTGCAGCGACTGCATCTGCGCCGACTCTTCCGGGTAGACGAGGTAGTAGCCCTTGGCGTAGCGATGCCGGTGACGCGACAGGCGCTTGAGCCGGCCCGAGGCCACCATGTCCTCGCCCATGTAAGGCGGCAGCAATGCCACGCCCATGCCGGCCACCGCCGCGTTGAGCGCCATCGACATGATTTCGTAGCGCGGCCCTTCGCGCGGTGCCGCGTCCGCGATGCCCTCGTGCCGGAACCATTCGTCCCATCCGTCGGGCAGCGTGTGATGGTGGATGAGCGCCGAGCGCGGCGTGTTCGCATCGACCTTCTTGCCATGCACCCTGACCCACGACGGCGCGGCATAGGGCGACAACTCCAAGGGCAAGACGAACTCGCTGTGCAGCCCCGCGCGCTGCCCATCGCTGAACTCGAGCGATGCATCGACCGGCGTGGCGCGAAAGTCGACCTGGCCCACGCGCGTGCCCAGGTTCAGCGTGATCTCGCCATGCGCGCGCGTGAAGGCCGGCAGGCGCGGAATGAGCCAGTAGCTGCCGACCGACGCGCCCACCGACAACGACAGTTCGCCGCCGCGCCCCTTCAAGGCCATGACAGTCGCCGTGGCGCGCTCCAGCCGCCGCAACAAGGGCGCCACTTCGCCGAGGTAGTACACGCCCGCCTGCGTGAGCGCCAGCGCTTCGCGGCGCCGTGTGAACAGCCGCACGCCGAGCCGGTCTTCGAGCGTCTGCACCTGGCGGCTCACCG
The DNA here is from genome assembly GCF_900112425.1 of Variovorax sp. OK212. Lineage (GTDB taxonomy): Bacteria > Pseudomonadota > Gammaproteobacteria > Burkholderiales > Burkholderiaceae_C > Variovorax. The sequence continues at coordinate 68,342 of NZ_FOLP01000017.1, forward strand.
CCCCTTGCGTGAGCCGCAACTCGTGCGCGGCGGCGGTGAACGAGCGCAAGCGCGCGCTGGCTTCGAGGCACAGCAGCGACATCGTCGAAGGGGCGCGGATATTTGTGTTCATGAGGAAAGCGCAACTTTGGCGCATACCGTCAAGCCCATCACCCAGGAAGCACCTTGAACATGCATGCGAAAACCTCATGCTAGACGCAGCAAACATGGTTTGTCCACGGTGCCCGCACCGATCAACATCGCGGCCATTCCTGCATGACTTCGACGATGAAAGGGCTTCCCATGCCAGAGCAATTTCCCACGCGCCGCGATGTGTTGCGGCTGGGTTCGGCCACCGCGCTGGCGGGCTTGCCGCTGATGTCGATCGCGGCCGCCTGGCCCGACCACGCCGTGCGCCTTGTCGTGCCCTCGGCCGCGGGCGGCTCGCCCGACGCGGTCTGCCGCCTGCTTGCCAACGAGCTGTCGAGGTCCCTGGGCCAGGCGCTCATCATCGACAACAAGCCCGGCGCGAGCGGCAACATCGGCATGATCGACGTGACGCGCGCCACACCCGACGGCTACACGCTGGGCTACGGCAACGTGGGCACGCTGGCCATCAACAAGGCGCTGTTCTCCAAGCTGCCCTACGACCCCGATCGCCAGCTGGTGCCCGTCGCATTGCTGGGCTACGTGCAGAACGCGCTGGTCGTTCGCAAGGACCTGGGCGTGCGCGGCGTGGCCGAACTCATCGCGCTCGCGAAGTCCAGGCCCGGCAAGCTCACCATGGGCTCGGCCGGCAACGGCACCACCGGCCACCTCGGCGGCGAACTGTTCAAGACCATGACGGGCACCGCCATCACGCACGTGCCCTACCGCGGCAGCCCGCAAGCCATACAGGACCTGATGGGCGGCCAGGTCGACCTGATGTTCGACAACCTGAGCTCGATCGCGCCGCACATCCAGGCCGGGCGGCTCGCGGTGCTGGCCGTGACGGGCGCGCAGCGCAGCGCGCTGTTCCCCCACATTCCCACCTTGGCCGAGTCGGGCGTGCCGGGCTACGACGTGGTGGCCTGGGGCGGCATCGTCGCGCCCGCGAAAACGCCGGGCGCCGTGGTCGTGCAATTGAACACGGCCATCAACGCCATCCTCTCCACCCCCGCCATGCGCGAGAAGTACGCGGCCATCGGCTTCGAACCGCTCACCGGCCCGCCGGAGCGCCTGTGGGAGCGTGTGGCGCGCGAGACACCGATCTGGGCCGACGTGGTGAAGCGCTCCGGCGCGCAGGTCGATTGAAGGCATGCCGATGCTCGACCTGATCATCGAAGGCGGCAGCGTGATCGACGGCAGCGCCGCGCCGCGCGTGCGCGCCGACGTGGGCGTGCATGAAGGGCGCATCGTGCGCATGGGCGACCTCGCGGACGTGGCGGCGCGCGAGCGCTTCGACGCGCGCGGGCGCATCGTGGCGCCCGGCTTCATCGACGTGCACACGCACGATGACCGCTTGCTGCTCGACGCGCCGCAGGGCGTGCACCCCAAGCTGTCGCAGGGCGTGACCACCGTCATCACGGGCAATTGCGGCGTGAGCCTGGCGCCGCTGTGCTCGCCCGTCGCACCGCCCGCGCCGCTCGACTTGCTGGGCAGCGACGCGTGGCGCTTCGAACGCTTCGGCGACTACCTCGACGCGCTCGAACAGGCACGGCCCGCGCTCAATGCGGCCTGCCTCGTCGGCCATTCGACCTTGCGCGTGCGGCACATGGCGCGGCTCGACCGCGTGGCCGACAGCGACGAAGCACGGCGCATGGCCGAAGACCTCGCCGACGCGTTGGCCAGCGGCGCCATCGGCCTGTCGACCGGCCTCTACTATCCGCCGGCGCGTGCCGCGAGCGCGCAGGAGGTCATCGCCGTGGGCGCCGCGCTGGCCGGCGCACGCGGCATCGTCACCATGCACATCCGCGACGAAGGCGACGCCATCGACGACGCACTGCGCGAGGCGCTGCAGATCGGACGCGCGCTGGGCGTGGACACGGTGCTGTCGCATCACAAGCTGGTCGGCAAGGCCAACCATGGCCGCTCGGTGCAGACGCTCGCGGCCATCGAGAAGGCCGCCGAGACGCAGCAAGTCTGCTTCGACTGCTACCCCTACAACGCCTCGTCGACCATGCTGCTGCCGGGCCGCGTGGCGCAGTCCGACGACGTGCGCGTGACGTGGTCGAAGGCCGACGCCAGCGCGGCCGGCCGCTCGCTGTTCGACCTGGCGCGCGAGCGGGGCCGCTCGCCCGAACAACTCGCAGCCGACTTGCAGCCCGCCGGCGCGATCTACTTCGCGATGAGCGAAGACGACGTGAGCCGCATCCTCGGCCACCCGATGGCCATGGTCGGCTCCGATGGCCTGGCGCACGACGTGAGCCCGCACCCGCGCCTGTGGGGCACCTTTGCGCGCGTGCTGGGCCACTACGTGCGCGAGCGCAAGCTGTTCTCGCTGGAGACGGCGGTGCACAAGATGACGGGCCTGAGCGCTCGCCGCTTCGGCCTGCGTGAACGCGGGTTGCTGACGCCCGGCCACCATGCCGACATCGTGGTGTTCGACGCGCAGCGCGTGGCCGACCGCGCGACCTTCGACCACCCGACCGAAGCCAGTGCCGGCATCGACGCCGTGTTCGTCAACGGCCGCCTCGCCTGCCGCGACGGCCGCACGACCGACGCGCATGCGGGGCGCGTGCTGCGCCACGGGCGTTCGGGCTGACTTTGCGCATGTCCCGCGCGTGACGCCGAAACGCGCCGCGCGGTAGCGCCTTTCACCGAGCTTGGCTAACGTCGCGGCCACACACACCACCCGCCACCCACTGCCGGAGCTTTCAGCCATGAGCACCACCAGCCTCCTGATCCGCAAGGACCAGCTCGCCACCACGCGCCTGCACACCGCCACCGACGAACCGCTGGCCGACGGCCAGGTGCGCGTGCGCATCGACGGCTTTGCGCTCACCTCGAACAACATCACGTATGCCGCCTTCGGCGACGCGATGAGCTACTGGCAGTTCTACCCGACGGGCGAGGACGACTGGGGCAGCATCCCCGTGTGGGGCTTCGCCAGCGTGGTGCAGTCGCTGCACCCGGGCGTGGCGGTGGGCGAGCGCCTGTATGGCTACTGGCCGATGGCCTCGGGCGCGGTGCTGAGCCCCGGGCGGCTGTCGCCCGAACGCTTCGCCGACGTGGCCGAGCACCGCGCGGCATTGCCCGCGGTCTACAACCAGTACTTCCGCTGCGCCAGCGACCCGCTCTACACCGCCGGCACCGAAGACCTGCAGGCGCTGCTGCGCCCGCTGTTCATCACCTCGTGGCTCATCGACGACTTCATGGGCGACAACGATTTCTTCGGCGCGAAGACGATGCTGCTTTCGAGCGCATCGAGCAAGACGGCCTACGGCACCGCCTTCCAGCTGCACCAGCGGCATGACAGCGAGGGCATCGAGGTGATCGGCCTCACCTCCCCCGCCAACGTGGCCTTCTGCGAAAGCCTGGGCTGCTACGACCGCGTCGTGACCTACGACGCGCTGGACACCATCGCGGCCGACACGCCCTGCGTGTACGTCGACTTCGCGGGCAACGGCGCGCTGCGCAACGCCATCCACGAACGCTTCGCGAACCTGAAGTACAGCAGCTCCATCGGCGGCACGCACGTGGAGCAGCTCGCGGCCAAGGGCGCGGGCAAGGACCTGGCCGGCCCGCGCGCCACGCTGTTCTTCGCGCCCGCGCAGATCAAGAAGCGCACCGGCGAATGGGGCGCCGACGAGTTCGGCCGGCGCATGGTCGCGGCCTGGCACCACTTCCTGGCCTCGGTCACCGGCGCGAAGAACCCCTGGCTGCACGCCGAGCACCACGACGGCGGCGTGGCGGTACAGGCGGCCTACGCCCACGTGCTCGCGGGCAAGGGCGACCCGCGCACCGGCCATATCCTTTCTCTTTGCAGGCAACCCGCGGGCGGTTGAGGGCGCGCGGGCGCCGTGTGGCGACAATCGCCGCATGACCCCTTCTTCCGCGGCGCCCGCGAACACCCATCCTTACGAGAGCCTCACGCCCGACGTGGTGCTCGACGCGCTCGCGACGCTCGGCCTGCACGGCGACGGCCGGCTCACCGGCCTGAACTCCTATGAAAACCGGGTCTACCAGGTGTTCCTGGAAGACCGCTCCGCCGTGGTGGTCAAGTTCTACCGCCCCGGCCGCTGGAGCGAGGCCGAGATCCTCGAGGAGCACGGCTTCTCGCTCGAACTGGCCGCCGGCGAAGTGCCGGCCGTGCCGCCGCTGGCCTTCGACGGCAAGACCCTGCACCACCACGCCGGCTTCGCGTTCAGCGTGAGCCCCTACCGCGGCGGCCGCGCGCCCGAGCTCGACGACTTCGAGGTGCTCGAATGGGTGGGCCGCTTCCTGGCGCGCATCCACACCGTGGGCAGCGCCAGGCCCTTCGAGGCCCGCCCCGCGCTCGACCTGCACACCTTCGGCCTCGACTCGCGCGACTGGCTGCTGGAGAACGACAAGATCCCGCTCGACGTGCAGCGCGACTGGGAAACGGCCTGCAACGCGGCGCTGGACATGGTGCGCCAGACCGCGCTGGCGCTGCAGCCGCCGGCCTCCGACTTCAAGCCCCGCAAGCTGCGCCTGCATGGCGACGTGCACCCCGGCAACATTTTGTGGACGCCCACCGACCGCCCGGGCGGCGGCCCGCACTTCGTCGACCTGGACGACGCGCGCACCGGCTTCGCGGTGCAGGACCTGTGGATGCTGCTGTCGGGCGACCGCGCGCAGCGCACCGCGCAACTGTCGGGCCTGCTCGACGGCTACGAGCAGTTCCGCGAGTTCGACCGGCGCGAGCTGGCGCTGATCGAGCCGCTGCGCACGCTGCGGCTCATTCACTACAGCGCGTGGCTGGCGCGGCGCTGGGAAGATCCGATCTTCCCCATCAACTTCCCGTGGTTCGGCTCCAGCGACTACTGGAAGGGGCAGATCCTCGTGCTGGAAGACCAGTGCGAGCAGATGGCCGAAGAGCCGCTCTACGCCTGACTTTCGGCGGCGGCGGCCGGAAGGCTGTCCGCCACGCCCTGCAGCAGCCGCTCGACCAGCACGTTGCTCGGCCCCGAGCGCCAGATGCCGTAGGCCTCCGACTGCGCCACCGGCCGGTCCAGCGGCCTGAACGCCGCGCCGCGCAGGGCCGAATGCCGCATCGCCTGCGGCACCAGCGCCACGCCCAGGCCCTGGGACACCAGCGACACCACCGCGAGCCAGTGGCGCACCTCGTGCCGCACCTCGGGCAGGAAGCCCGCGTCGGCGCAGATCGACAGGATGCGCTCGTGGTAATCGGGTGAGGCCTCGCGCGAGAACAGCACGAAGGGCTGGTCGCGCAGGTCGGCCGGCGCCAGCACCCGCTTGCGCGCCAGCGCATGCCCCACCGGCAGGCAGGCCACGAAAGGCTCCGACAGCAGCAACCGGTGCTGCAGCTCCAGCGGCACGCGGCGCGTGTGGGCAAAGCCCAGGTCGAGCCGGTCGTTCAGCAGCTCGGTGATCTGCACGCCCGAATTCAGTTCGCTCAGCGTGATGCGCACCGCGGGGTGCTTCTCCTGGAACGCGCGCAGCGCCTGCGGCAGGCCCCGGTACAGCATGGCGCCCACGAAACCGATGCGCAGCCGCCCGGCGGAGCCCAGCGCCACGTCGCGCGCCTCGATGGCGGCTTCTTCGGCCTGCAGCAGCACGCGCCGCGCCGACACGCGCAGCGCTTCACCCGCAGGCGTGAGCCGCACCTCCTTGCTGTTGCGCTCGAACAGCCGCGCGCCCACGGTCTCTTCGAGCTGCCGGATCGCCACCGACAGCGGCGGCTGCGAGATCGACAGGCGCCGCGCCGCCCGCCCGAAGTGCAGCTCTTCGGCGAGCACGGAGAAGTAGCGCAGGTGACGCAGTTCCATGAATAGTCAAATCGAATCGAACAAGACCAAATCGATATTAGACACGGATCGTCGTGGCTTCAACAATGCGCCAAACCAGGAAACCAAGGAGACAAAGCGCATGTCCGAGCACGCCCATCCGATCCCCGATCGCCACGGCCAGAACCTGTTCACCACCGACGCCGAGCTGCATGGCCTGCTCGCGCTCTACCTGCCGGACGACCTGCGCCGGCACATGCAGCCGCACTTCGAGCGCCTGGGCGGCCTCGCGGGCGGCCTGCTCGACGAACTGGCCGGCACCGCCGACCGCAATCCGCCCACGCTGAAGCAGCGCACGCGCACCGGCCTGGACGACCAGAAGGTCGTGAAGCACCCCGCCTACGTCGAGATGGAGCGCCTGGCGCTCGCCGAGTTCGGCCTGGCCGCCATCTCGCACCGCGACGACACGCTGGGCTGGCAGGGCAAGATGCCGCCGCTGGTCAAGTACGTGCTGACCTACCTGTTCGTGCAGGCGGAGTTCGGCCTGTGCTGCCCGGTGTCCATGACCGATTCGCTCACGCGCACGCTGAAGAAATTCGGCAAGCCCGAACTGGTCGCCAGGTACCTGCCACGGCTGACCTCGCTCGACTTCGACGAACTGGCGCAGGGCGCCATGTTCATGACCGAGCAGGCCGCCGGCTCCGACATTGCCGCCACCGCCACGCTGGCGCACCAGGAGGCCGACGGCAGCTGGCGCCTCACGGGCGACAAGTGGTTCTGCTCGAACCCCGACGCCGACTTTGCGATGGTGCTGGCGCGGGCCGACGACGGCCTCGCGGGCATGAAGGGCGTCTCGCTGTTCCTGCTGCCGCGCCGGCTGGACGACGGCAGCCTGAACCGCTACCGCATCATCCGGCTGAAGGACAAGCTGGGCACGCGCTCGATGGCCAGCGGCGAGATCCGCCTCGAAGGCGCCGTGGCGTACCTGGTGGGCGAGGCCGGCCGCGGCTTCGTGCAGATGGCCGACATGGTCAACAACTCGCGCCTGTCGAACGGCGTGCGCGCCGCGGGCCTGATGCGCCGCGCGGTGGCCGAGGCCGAGTTCATCGCCTCCGAGCGCCGCGCCTTCGGCCGCACGCTGGAGCAGATGCCGCTCATGCAGCGCCAGCTCGACAAGCTGCGCCTGCCGGCCGAGCAGGCGCGCACCATGGTGTGCCAGACCGCCCTGGCGCTCGCGCGTTCCGATGCGAGCGAGCCCGAGGCGTACGCGCTGCTGCGCATCCTCACGCCGCTCATCAAGTTCCGCGCATGCCGCGACGCGCGCAAGGTGACGGGCGACGCCATGGAAGTGCGCGGCGGCTGCGGCTACATCGAGGAGTGGAGCGACGCGCGGCTGGTGCGCGACGCGCACCTGGGCTCGATCTGGGAAGGCACCAGCAACATCGTGGCGCTGGACGTGATTCGTGCGGTGAAGCGCGAAGGCTCGCTGCCCGTGCTGCGCGCGCACTGCGAGAAGCTGCTGGCCGACGCTGCGCTCGCACCGGCTTTTGCCAAGGCCCTGCGCGACGCGCTCGCGCGCGCCGCCGCCCTGGCCGAGACCGCCGCGCACGAAGGCGGCGACGTGCTCGCACGGCAGGCCGCCTCGGCGCTCTACCACTGCACCAGCGCCATCGCGATGGCCTGGGAGGCCTCGCACAGCGGCTCCGCGCCGCGCCTGCGCTGGGCGCAGCTGGTGCTGCTGCACCGCGTGCTGCCGCGCGACCCGCTCTCGCCCGACGCCATGCCCGCCGACTGGAACACGACCGCCGAACGCAGCGCCGCGGCACTTGCCTGAGCCTTCCCCTGAACACAAGAACCGGAGACAACCCTTGAAACGCTCGACCTTCCTGCTGGCCGCCTGCGCCACGCTCTTCACCACGGTGCCCGCCGTCACCATCGTTCACGCGGCCGACGCCTTCCCCACCAAGCCGCTGATGCTGGTGGTGCCCTTCCCGCCCGGCGGCCCCACCGACGCGATGGCGCGCACGCTCGCCGCCGAGATGAAGGACCGCCTCGGCCAGCCCATGATCGTGGAGAACCGCGCGGGCGCGGGCGGCAACATCGGCGCCGAGTACGTGGCGCGCGCCGAGGCCGACGGCCACACGCTGATGTTCGGCACCTCGGGCCCGCTGGCCATCAACGCCAGCCTGTACCGCAAGATCAACTACGACCCGGTGAAGAGCTTCGCGCCCGTCATCCAGGTCGGCTACCTGCCCAACATCCTGGTGGTGAACCCCGCGCTGCCGGTGAAGAACGTGCCCGAACTCGTGGCCTACGCCAAGGCCAACCCCGGCAAGCTGAGCTACGCCTCGTCGGGCAACGGCGCGTCGTCGCACCTCGCGGGCGTGCTCTTCAACTCGGTGGCCGGCACCGACCTGCAGCACATTCCCTACAAGGGCACGGGCCCGGCGCTCAACGACCTGCTGGGCAACCAGGTCAGCATGACCTTCACCGACATCCTCACCGCGCTGCCCTACGTCAAGGCCGGCAAGCTGCGCGCGCTGGGCGTGGCCACGCTCGCCCGCTCGCAGGCGCTGCCCAACGTGCCGACCATCTCGGAGCAGGGCTACAAGGGCTACGACGTGAGCGTGTTCTTCGGCATCGTCGCGCCGGCCGGCACGCCGCCCGACCGCGTGGCCAAGCTGAACCGTGCCTTTGCGGAAGTTCTCAATTCACCGAAGGTGAAGCAGATGTTCGCCTCGCAAGGTCTGGAGGCACCGACCGATACATCGCCGCAGAAGCTCGGGCAGTTCATTGCGACCGAGTCGGTCAAGTGGAAGGACGTCGTGCAGAAGTCTGGGGCGCAGCTCGATTGAGGCTGTTGTTCAGGGCGGCGATCAGGCGGACGGGGTACCTTGCTCCGCGAATGTCCCCCGGGGCTGCGCGCCTCCTCCTTTATTTCGCTGCGCAAGGCACCCCATCGGCCTGGTCGTTTTCAGAGCCGGGGTTGATCGCAGGATCACCAGCAACGTGTCCACGTGCACAGGGCATCGGGTGCTCCCCGCAGCGAAATAAAGGGGGAGGCCGCAGGCCGGAGGACATTCGCGGAGGGGAGTACCCGGTGGCCTGAGCACGCGCCCCGAAAAAACCGAGCGCACAAACAAAAGGAACAGCAATGACACAACCCCAAGGCGCCCTCGCAGGCATCCGCGTCCTCGACATCTCAAGAATCCTCGGCGGCCCCTACTGCGGCCAGATCCTCGGTGACCACGGCGCCGACGTGCTCAAGGTCGAGCCCCCGCAGGGCGACGACACGCGCGCCTGGGGCCCGCCGTTCAAGGAAGGCGTGGCCTCGTACTACCACGGCCTGAACCGCAACAAGCGCGTGCAGCACCTCGACTTCTCCACCGACGAGGGCCGCGAGGCCTTGCTCGCGCTGGTCGCAGAGGCCGACGTGCTGATCGAGAACTTCAAGACCGGCACCATGGAACGCTGGGGCATCGGTTACGAGACGCTGTCGCAACGCTTCCCCCGCCTCGTGTGGTGCCGCGTGTCGGGCTTCGGCGCCGACGGCCCCTTGGGCGCCCTGCCCGGCTACGACGCCGCGGTGCAGGCCATGACCGGCATCATGAGCATCAACGGCGAGGCCGACGGCGGCCCGCTGCGCGTGGGCCTGCCGGTGGTCGACATGGTGACGGGGCTGAACGCGGTGATCGGCGTGCTGCTCGCGCTGCAGGAACGCCAGCGCAGCGGACGCGGCCAGTTCGTGGAAGCCGCGCTGTACGACAGCGGCCTGTCGCTGCTGCACCCGCACGCGGCCAACTGGTTCATGGACGGCACCGCGCCGCGCCGCACCGGCAACGCGCACCCCAACATCTACCCCTACGACGCGCTGGCCACCGGCACCGACCCGGTGTTCGTGGCGGTGGGCAACGACCGCCAGTTCGCCAGCCTGTGCCGCTGCATCGGCCTGCCCGCGCTGTCGGACGATCCGCTGTACCGCACCGCCGGTGCGCGCTCGGTGCACCGCGACGGGCTCAAGCAGCAGCTGGAAGCCGCCATGGCCGCGTTCGACGGCCGCGAACTGGTCGAGCAGCTCATGGCCGCCGGCGTGCCCGCCGCGCCGGTGCTGCCGGTCGATGCCGCGCTGCAGCACCCGCACACGCTGCACCGCGAGATGGTGGTCGAGATGCCGGGCGGCTACCGCGGCATCGGCGCACCGGTGAAGCTCAGCCGCACGCCGGCCAGCTACCGGCATGCGCCGCTCACGCCGGGCAACGCCTTCCTGCCCGGGGACGACTCGGCGCAAGAATCAGCGTAAACCTCAGCGCAAGATTCAGCGCAACAGTGAGCGCCCGCGGCCGATGCCGTAGTACGCGATGCCCGCGGCTTCGACCGTGGCAGCCTCGTAGAGGTTGCGGCCGTCGAAGATCGCGGGGCTGCGCAGCACCTGCGCGATGCGGGCGAAATCGGGCCGGCTGAATTCCGGCCATTCGGTCACCAGCGCCAGCGCGTCGGCGCCCTGCAGCGCCTCGTCGGCCGCGCCGCACCAGCGCACGCCCTCGTGCTCGCCGACGAGGTCGCGCGCCGTCGACATCGCCACCGGGTCGTACACCTGCACGCGCGCGCCGGCGGCGCGCAGGCGCTCCAGCAGCACGAGGCTCGGTGCATCGCGCATGTCGTCGGTGTCGGGCTTGAAGGCCAGGCCCCACACGGCGATGGTCTTGCCTGCGATGCGGCCTTCGAAGTGGTGCGTCATCAGCTCGAACAGCCGGCCCTTCTGCTCGTGGTTGGTGGCTTCGACCGCCGTCAGGATGCGCAGCGGATACCCGTCGCGCTCGGCCATGCGCTTCAGCGCCCGCACGTCCTTCGCGAGGCACGAGCCGCCGTAGCCCGCGCCCGCCTGCAGGAAGTCGGGCCCGATGCGCCGGTCCGCGCCGATGGCGCGCCGCACCATCTCGATGTCGGCGCCCGCATGCTCGGCCACGCGCGCCATCTCGTTCATGAAGCTGATGCGGGTGGCCAGCATGGCGTTGGCGGCGTACTTGGCGAGCTCGGCCGAGCGGCGGTCCATCACCAGCAGCTGCGCCGGGTTCTCGACGAAGGGCGCGTAGAGGCGGGTCAACACCTCGACGGCCCACGGGTTTTCCGAGCCGATCACCACGCGGTCGGGCCGCCGGCAGTCGCGCACCGCCGAGCCTTCGCGCAGGAATTCGGGGTTGGCCGCCACCGCGACGCGCAGCCGCGCGCCGCGCTGCGACAGCTCGCCGTTCAGCACCATCTCGACCTGGTCGGCCGTGCCCACTGGCGCGGTCGACTTGCACACCACCACCGCGTCGCGGTCGCGGTGCCGCCCGATGCCGGCGGCCACGGCCATCACGTGGCGCAGGTCGACCCGGCCTTCGGCATCGGCCGGCGTGTTGACCACGATGAAAATCACCTCGCCGTGCAGGCAGGCCGCGCGCTCGTCGGCGGTGAAGCGCAGCGTTCCCGCGGCAAGGCCGGCGGCCACCAGCGCTTCCAGGTCCGGTTCATGCAAGGGCATCAGGCCGCGCTGCAGGCCCTCGATGCGTGCGAGGTCGGCGTCGGCGCACAGCACCTCGTGGCCGGCCTCGGCCAGGCTGGCGGCGAAACTCAGGCCGACATAGCCGGCGCCGAAGAGGCTGACCTTCATCGGCGGCCTCGTGCCTGGTCACGGTGGGGGCACTGGTGGACAGCGCGGTTGTGCGATAAAAGCAGGATGGATTCTTTCAAAACCGTGTCCGGACAGGAAAATTCGATGATGCCCGATCAAGTTGCCGCGCGTTGCGCGCTGGTCCTGGAGACCAACAACCTGCGCGGCGGAGCGGACGCCGAGGCGAAGACGAGCACCAGCCTGCAGCGCCTGGTCGCCCTGCTGGCGCGGCAGAAGCTGCCGCTCACCGCGCTGGCGCAAGTGGTCGTCACGCACGACGGCCTGAGCCCCGCCACCTGCGAGGCCGTGAGCCGGCTCGCGGGCCGCCCGGTGGACTTCGTGCGCATCGACCACAGCACCGGCTACTACGACGCCAAGAACGTCGGCTTCGAGGCCACCGACGCGCAGCGCTGCACGCACGTGGTGTTCGCCGACGCCGACTGCCTGCCCGACGACGACTGGCTGCTGCAGATGCTGCTGCCCTTCACCCGGGCCGATGCCCCCGCCGTGGTCGCCGGGCGCACCAGCTACGCGGCCAACGTGGTGGGCACCGCGCTGACCACCATCGACTTCATGTACTTCCCCAACGCGGACCACGCCGGCGCCACGAGCAACTTCTACGCGAACAACGTGGCCTTCCGCCGCGAGGTGTTCGCGCAGCACAGCTACCAGGCGCTGGACGGCGTGTACCGCGCGCACTGCCAGGTGCTGGGCATGCGGCTGAAGGCGGCCGGCGTGCCGATCCACTACGCCGCGCAGGCCCACACCGAGCACCGCCTGCCCGACACGCGCGCCGAGGCGCTCAAGCTGCGCTGGATGCGCGGGCAGGACACCTATTCGCTCACGCCGCACCTGCTGCGCAGCTACGTGTCGCCGCGCTGGCAATGGCTCGCCAGAAGCGGGCCGATCGGTCCGCTGGCCGTGCTGTTCACCCGCCTGGGCTTCAGCGTGAAGGCGCTCAACCACCAGGACCTGCCGCCGCTGCGCGGCCTGCGCTGGCTGGCCGGCGTGGCGCTGATCCTCGGCTTCTCGGCCGTCGACATGCTGGGCGCGTTCGCGCGCGGCATCGGCTGGCACACCACGGGCCGCACCAATGCGGACGCCCAGGCGCTCTCGTACCACAAGCCCTGAGCGCCGCACTGCGCCTGCTCCCGCTCCTTTCCTTCCGTCAGAAGAACAACAAGACAAGACCATGCACATCCGCTCGTCCTTCATCGCCCGCCATCTTGCGATGGGTCTCGCGCTCGCGGGCGCCGCCACGCTGGCCCACTCGGCGAACCCAGCCAACGCCGCCGACTTCACCGGCCGCGGCGTCTTCAACTTCAAGTCCGAGGCCGGCTGCCCCTTCGCCGCGCTGGCGGGCACCGCCAACGACTGCAACCGCCTCGCGCTGGACGACCCCGAGACCCGCGCTGCGCTCGACGGCGCCGCGCACACCATCCGCTTCACCAACACGCGCAGCTACGCGGAGAAAACCATCGTCGGCGACGTGCTGCTGCAGGGCTCGGGCCAGTCGCGCGGCGGCCAGCGCGTGCCGCTGACCTTCCATGCGCTGCTGAGCCGTTCGGGCAGCGACTGGTCGGTGAGCAGCCATGCGCACTCGCCCGTGGGCGGCGAGTTCAGCGACATCCGCATCGACCCGTACCAGGTGGTGGTGAACGAGGCGAACAATGCCGATCGCCTGGTGCTCTCGGCCGACCAGGTGGTGGAGGCGCTCGCCAAGCCCTCGCTGACCGCGCGGCTGGCCAACGTGCTGGTGCAGGTGGACGACAACCGCACCGACGGCGCCAAGGACGCCGACATCACCATCGGCCTGGGCCTGAGCAAGGCCTCGAAGTCGGTGGCGCGCGCGCGCTTCCGTGCGCCGGGCGCCAAGGGCCACGAGCTGGCCGCGGCCATGCAGCAGGGCAACTGGACGCTGGAGCTGCAGGCCCTGAGCGGCCAGATCCCGCGCCAGGTGGTGCAGCGCGACCTGTTCCTGTACGGGCTCGAATCGCAGTCGCTGCTGCAACCGCTGCTGCAGCGCGGCTTCCACAAGAACGAGAAGCTGGTGCTGGGCGCCGCCAACGGCAAGGGCTATGTGCGCTACGACGGCCAGCAGCGCGAGTTCGCGGGCGCCGACGCCGCCGCGCGCGCGTTCTTGCAGGACAGCTTCATCGGGCTGGTGCTGGGCTGGCAGCAACAGCAGCCCGTGAAGGCCAAGGCCGATGGCCGCTGAGGCCGCCACCGCAGGCGGTTTCGACTGCCTCGCGCCGCCCGCCCTGCGCGGCTGGCCCGCGCTGCAGTCGCGCCTGGTGCACCACGTCAAGCGTGCCGCGCTGCACCAGCTGCATGCGAGCAACGCGGGCGAGATGCTGCTGCTGCGCTTCTACCTGGTGGGCGAGGAATCTTCCGAGCAGGCGCTGCAGCGCGAGCTGCGCATCGACCCGCCCGACTGGCTGGCGCGCCAGCTCGACCAGCACCTGGCCGACGAGCAGCTGCATGCGCGGCTGTTCGCGCAGGCCATCGTCGAGCGCGGCGGCAGCGCGCAGGCCGCCGCATCGCCCGAGGAGGCGCCGCGGCCCGACTGGCTGAGCCGCCGCAAGCTCGCGCGCTGGCAGGCGATCATCCGCCGCCACGCGCCGCACTTCGCGCACGGCGGGCTGGTGCCGGCCTATGCCATCGGTCTGTCGGCCGAGCAGATGGCCTCGCGCATCCTGCAGCGCCACTGCGCGCTGATCGGCGCGCAACATGCATTGCACCCGCTGCTGACGCGCGTGCTGGCCGACGAAGACCGCCACATCCGCCTGTGCACGCACACGCTGCAGCGCTGCGTGGCGCCGCCCGAGCAGGCGCGGCTGGCGCAGCTGATGCGCGAGGTGCGCGACACCGAGCGCGGCTTCGGCGTGACCGGCGCGCTGGGCATGTGGCTGGCCGGCGTGGCCCTGCGGTTGCGCCCCGGCGCGGCGCGGCGCGCACACGCCTGAGCGATGCCGCCGCGCATCCTCTACCTCGCGACCGCGGACGCGCGCGGCCACCTGATGCGCGCCCAGCTGCTCACGCACGCGCTGCGCGCGGCCGGCGCGCAGGTGCAGGTGCTCACCACCTCCGACGAAGGCGCGCGCTTCCTGGCCGGCTTCGGCATCGACGCGCCGGTGCTGTCGCGCCACTACGCGGTGCAGTTCGACGCGCAACAGAACATGCTGCGCCGCGAGACCGACCGCAACGTGGCGCACTACATGTTCCGCCCCGAACGCATGCTGCGCGACGTGTGGCGGCTGCGCGCGCAGTTCCGCGGCGCCGACCTGGTAGTGAACGACTCGTTCCACCCCGCGCTGCTGCTCATGGGCTGGCTGCCGTTCTGGCGGCGCAAGGTGGTGCACGTGTACGGCGCGAGCCTGCGCCGCGCGCTGGAGACCAACTTCAAGGGGCGCATGCCGGGCGCCGTCGCCAGGCTGTTCGGCGGCATCGTCGCGTGGCAGATCGACCGCAGCCGCGCGCGCATCGAGCACGACTTCGCGTTCGGCGAGCCGCAGCACGACGGCCGTGGCCGGCACCGGCTGGCCACGCCGGTGGCGGTGGTGGACGCCGTCGACCGCGGCAACGCGGCGCGGCCCGTGGCCGCCGTGTACCTGAACCCGCACTTCGAAGACCCGGCGCTGGCCGACGGGCTGGAGCAAGGCCTGGCCGATGCGGGCGTGCCGGCGCACCTCGTCGGCGAAGGCTATGCCCACCGCACGCACTGGCACGCGCGCGACGAGCACTGGATCGAGGCCGCGGCGCACAGCGCGTTCATCGTCTCGGCGCCGGGCATGGCGGCGCTGTCGATCGCGGCGGTCTACCGCCGTCCGATCCTGCTGCTGCTGACCGACCAGCCCGAGCAGGCGATCAACGCGGGGCGCGCGGCGCAGCTCGGCCTGGCGCACCGCGTGGTGGTGTGGCGCGGCGATGCGCCGAAGTTCGCGCGGGCCGTGGCCACGGCGGCCGGTGAGTTGCTGGCCTTGCCGGAGAGCGCGGCGAACTCCGCCGACGGGCGCCAGGGTGCGATCGACCGGCTGCAGCCTTGGGTCCAGCTGTTGTCCAGCCTTGCCGCACGCGACGCATGAAGGGGTGAATTCGGGGCGCTTCACGCCGCCGCGCCAGCTAGCCGGAAATCGCCCGCGCCGAATCGATCAAGGCCCGGAAGGCCCGCGTCATGGCGCGCACCGGATGCATCTCGGCCCAGGGCCTGGACGTCGCCTTCGGCGGCGCCGAGATCACGCCGCGCCCCATGCGCACGGACACCTGCAGTTTCCTCAGCGTGAAGCCCGGCCGCACGGCCATGCGCCGCAGGCCGCCGCGCGCGGTGTCCGCCACGGCGAACTGCAGCACCAGGCATTTGCGCCCCGCCGACGGCTCGATCTCGAACACCACGCTGCGCCTTCGCGCGCCCGTGCCGCGCTGGCCCGGCAGCACCATGCCGTCGAACAGCGCGAGCACGCTGGTGGTCTTGGCGTTGCTGCGGCAGTCGATGCGCACCTCCAGCCGGTAGGGCTGCTGGTGCCCGCGCGCGGCCGGCTGCGACAGTGAAGTCTGCGAAGGCAACGAAGGCAGCGAAGGCAACGGAATGACGAGGCAGGCCAGCTCGCCCTCGCTGCGCGCGCCCTCGCCGTCGAAGCCCGTCCAGCCGTGGCTGAGCCAGCCCATCGCGGGGCTGCCAGGATGGAACAGGTAGGGCCGGCCCGTCTGCAGCTCGGCCACCTCGGGCAGGCCCCGGGCCTGGTCGTCGAGGCCCCAGCGCGTGAGAAAGGCCTTGTCGATGGCCGCCGCGGGCCAGGCCGACAGGCCCGGCGCGGCATGCATGGCCTGCACCGTTCGAGCGATGCCGTTGCCGCACACCGCCGCCATGCAGTCCACCGACCCCAGCGACGCACCGACCGGGATCCAGCCCGAGCAGGACGGCGGCAGCTGCGCCGGCGCATTGCGGTCGGCATGGATCAGCGCGTGCGCCGGCTTGCGGAAGTAGCGCGCCTCGGTCAGCACGCTCGACGACAGGCTGGCCGCGAAGTGCACGTTGGCGGCCGACAGCAGCGCGTAGCTGTTCTCGTGCGTCCACGCCACGTTGGGAATGGCGCGCGCGATCGGGGCGAGGTCGTGCAGCGCGGGTTCGTAGGGGTGCGGCTTGACCACCAGCAGGTCGACGCCGCGGGCCAGCTCGCGCAGCGGCGCGATCACGCTCGCCGGGTGCATGGTGCGCCCGCCGCTCACCAGCGACAGGTCGACCAGGCTCTGGCCGAAGAACAGGCCCACGCGCAGGCGCGGGTCGAACAGCGCCGCCGCGCCGTGCCGCGCGAAGCGGCCCTTGAGCGCGCTCGCGTGGTTCCAGAACAGCTCTTCGTCCACCCGGCGCGCCAGCAGCGCGGCCTCGATCACGGGGTCGTTGGTGCGCGCGCAGAAGTGCAGGTGCTCGGTGAAGCGGCGCGGATCGATCTCGATGTCGAGGTAGCTCGCGCCCGCGCGGTCGATGCAGCGCTGCAGCGCCGGCGTGAGCCCCCAGCCGATGACCAGGCAGCCCGGCTCGAACAGCGGCAGCCCGTCCCGCCCGGACAGCCCGGCCAGCGGCGCCAGGTCGGCGATGCAGGCGCGCGCCCAGCCCGCCGGCGTGCAGGGCAGCTCCAGCCGGGCCATGAGGCGCGCCACGTCGATGCGCCCGCCTTCGGACAGCGGCGCGATCTCGCGCATCGGCAGCTCGAGCCGGCCCAGCGCGGCGTCGAAGAAGGCGCGCAGGAACCGGCGGTTGGCGACGTGGTACTGGAGCCCGTTGGCGGGGGAGCGGAAGAAGTCGTCCGCAAAAATGACGTGGTGGAACCGGCGAGTGGTCATCGGTTTCGGGAGGATCGGGCTGCCCGTTGCAGACCGTCCCGCCGACCTTTCCTGAGCGATGCGCCAATCTAGGCAGCCACTCTTAGCGCCGAATGAGAGCGGCGCGGCGTGCGCGCAAAGTTGCCGTAAAGGCCGGCCCGGTCAATCCAGGATCAGGTTCAGGTCGCGGATCAGCGGATGCCAGCGCGCCGACTCGCCCTGCAGCAGCGCCGCGAACTGCGCGGGCGCATCGCCCACGGGCTCGACGCCGAACTCGGCCAGCTTGCGCTGCACGGCCGGCGCGTGGATGGCGCTGGCCACCGACTGCTGCAGCCGCATCACCACCTCGCCGGGCGTGCTCGCGGGCACCACCAGCCCCATGAGCGCGGCGGCCTCCACGCGCGGCATGCCGAGCTCGGCGAAGGCCGGCACGCCCGGCAGTTCCGCCAGCCGCGTGGGGTGCGCCACCGCCAGCGGGCGCAGCTTGCCGCCCTGGATGAAGCGGCGCGACGCGGCCAGGTCGCACATCAGCACGGGCAACTGGCCGCCGGCCACGTCGGCCAGCGCGGGCGCGGCGCCGCGGTAGGGCACGTGCACCATCTCCAGCCCGGCCTCGCGTTCGAGCAGCGCCATGGCCAGGTGCTGCGGGCTGCCGGTGCCGGCCGAGGCGAAGCTGACCTTGCCCGGAAAGGCGCGTGCGTCCTCGATGAAGGCGCGCGCGTCCTTCACGCCGCTGGACGGGCCCACCAGCAGCACCATCGGCAGCCGGCCCAGCAGGGTGACGGGCGCGAAGTCGCGCGAGGGGTTGTAGCTGAGGTTGCGGTACAGCGCGGGGTTGAACACCAGCGTGCCGTTGTCGGCCGACAGCAGCGTGTAGCCGTCGGCCGGGGCACGCGCGGCCTCGATGGCTCCCAGCGCGGTGTTGCCGCCCGCGCGGTTCTCGATGGCCACCGGCTGGCCCGCGTCGAGCGCGAGCTGCGCGCCGATGGTGCGCGCGACGATGTCGGCGCCGGCGCCCGCGGGGTACGGCACGATCCAGCGGATGGGCCTGGCTGGATAGCCAGACTGCGCCGACTGCGCCGGTTGAGGCCTTGCCGCGCGGGGCAGCCCCAGGGCCGCCAGGGCGGCCATGGCCAGGAGTTGCAGCAGCAGCGGTCGGCGGGTCATGGGCGACGGTCTCCGAGGGAGCTTCCAGCCGACATGTTAGGCCGGGTTCGGGCCGTTGGCCCGCTCGCCTCAGGCCGCCCTGCTGGTCTTGAGGCCTTGGGCCGCCGCCCAGCCGGCCACGTCCTCGCGCTTGATGGCCGCGGCCATGAGGCCCGGAAAGGCGTCGGGCGTGCAGGCGAACGACGGCACGCCGAGCGCGGCCAGCTTGGCGGCCAGGTCGCGGTCGTAAGCGGGCGCGCCCTCGTCGCTGAGCGCCAGCAGCGCGATGAACTGCACGCCGGCCTCCACCAGTTCGTGGGCGCGGCGCAGCAGGCCGGCTTCCACGCCGCCTTCGTAGAGGTCGGAAATCAGGATCAGGATGGTGTTGCGCGGCTCGCGCACCAGGCCCTGGCAGTAGCCCACGGCGCCGTTGATGTCGGTGCCGCCGCCCAACTGCACGCCGAACAGCAGGTCGACCGGGTCCTGCAGCTGTTCGGTCATGTCGACCACGGCGGTGTCGAACACCACCAGCTTGGTGGCCACGGCCGGCAGGCTGGCCATGACCGCGCCGAAGATGCTCGAGTACACGACCGAGGCCGCCATCGAGCCGCTCTGGTCGATGCACAGGATCACCTCGCGCTGCGGCTGGCGCGCCTTGCGGCCGTAGCCGACCAGCGTCTGCGGCACCACGGTGCGGTACTCGGGCTGCCAGTGGCGCAGGTTGGCGCGGATGGTGCGGTTCCAGTCGATCTCCGAATGGCGCGGGCGGCGGTTGCGCTGGCTGCGGTTGAGCGCGCCGCTCACGGCGCTGCGCATCGGCTCCTCGAGCTTCTTCATGAGCTCGTCGACCACCTTGCGCACCACGGCGCGCGCGGTGTCCCTGGTGCCGGCCGGGATCACGCTCGACAGCGCCACCAGGTTGGCCACCAGGTGCACGTCGGGCTGCGCGCTTTCGAGCATCTCGGGCTGCAGCAGCATCTGGCGCAGGTTGAGCCGCTCCATCGCGTCGCGCTGCATGACCTGCACGACCTGGCTCGGAAAGTACTTGCGGATGTCGCCGAGCCAGCGCGCCACGCTGGGCGCCGAATCGCCGCGGCCGCCGCGCTGGCCGCCCTTGCCCAGGCCCCGCTGGCTGTCGGCCTCGTAGAGCGCGGCCAGCGCCATGTCGATCTCGCGCACGCGGCCCTCGATGGCGCCGCAGCTGGGCGTGGCCTCGCTGCCGAGCACCAGGCGCCAGCGCTGCAGGCGCTCGGTGGGCGGCGGTGTCTCCGGTGCATCTTCTTCGGACGCGACGACCTTGGTGTTCATGCCTTCACCCCCAGCAGTTCCCGCAACAGCGGCAGCGCGAGCACCGCGCGTGATTCGTCCCAGTCGGCCGCGGCCGTGGCCACCGCCGCCGTGCCGCCGACCGCCCCGCGCCTGGCGCGCTCGCCCAGCGCGCGCCGGTCGGCGCCCGAGAAGTCCGCGAAGCTGCGGCGCACCAGCGGCAGCACCTGCAGGAAGTGTTCTTCGCCCAGCGCCGACAGCCAGCTGTCGACCAGCGGCCACACGGCCTCGTCGTGCAGCAGCACCATCGCGTTGCGGTTGAGAAAGCCCTCGAGCCACGCGGCGGCCTCGGTCGGCGGCGCGCCGCTCGAGAGGTTGCGCGCGAGCTGCTGCGACGCGCCTTCGCTGTCGATCTGCGCATCGTCCAGCAGCAGCCGGCAGGCCACGCCGCGCAGCAGCGGCGCGGCGCTTTCACCGAAGGCGATGCCGCGCAGCGCGCTGCGCCATGCGGCGGTGGTTTCGTCGCCGTCGCGCAGGCGCACCGCGTCGTGCGCGGCAATGAGCCGGGTGCGCAGCGACTCGGCGGCCTCGGCGTCGAGCGCGCCGCAGGCAATGGGCAGGCCGATGGCGCCGCGCACGATGAGGCTGTCGAGCACGTGCGAGAGCAGCGCGCTGTCGGTCTGGCGCACGCTGCCGTAGCGGAACACGTTGGCCAGCGGCGGCACCGCGCCGATGAGCTGCACCGCGTCGCCGGTGAGCGCGGCGCGGTCCTCGAGCGCGCGGGTCACGGCCTGCACGGCCACGGGCAGGTCGGCCAGCAGCACGGTGTCGACCTGCTCGGCCAGAACGGTGAGCGAGGTCTCCCCGGCCAGCTTCTCCATCACGCGAGATGTGGCGGCATGCGCCACGGTCGCGCCGAAGCGGCTGGCCTCGATGATGCGCAGCGCGAACTCGGGCTGCCACTGCAGCTGCCACAGCTCGTGGAAGGTGCCGCGGCTCGACCGCTGGGCCGCGGTGGGCGCGCCCCACGGCAGGTCGAGCAGGCGCAGTCGGTGCAGCAGGTGGCTGCGCGCCAGGTCGTTGGGCTGGCGCAGGTCGAGATCGAGCGTGCGCGCGGTGGCCTCGGGCTTCAGGCGCAGGCTCTTCTGCATCTGCTCGATGTCGCGCTGCAGCGGCACGGTCGGCACCTCGGCCGGCACCTGGCCCATGCGGTCGCCGACGGTGAGGCGCTCGCGGATCAAGGTGAGCGGCGCCTGCTCGCCCATGCAGATCACGCTGCGCACCGCCTCGTCGAGCTCCGGCAGGCCGGGCGCCGGGCGCTCGCGCAGGGCCGCGAGCGTGTCGGCCAGGCGCGTGGCCTCGATGAGGTGGGCGGAGGAGCAGTCGAGGTCGTGCGCGCGCAGCAGCCGCGCGACGCGCGCGAGCCAGCCGGCGCTGCGGCCGCCAGCGTGTTGGCCCTGTTGGCCTTGCTGCCACAGGTGTTCGTACCAGCCGGGCGAATCGATGCCCGCGCCGTAGCCGCTGGCGCTGGTGAGGTGGCGGTAGGTCCACGGCACCCAGGTCGCGAGCACCTTGAGCTTGGGCAGGCCCTTGAGCAAGGCGGCGTCGGCCTTCGCGGTGGTGGCGCCTTGCAGCGCGGGCACATGCCATGCGCCGCAGACCACGGCGATGCGCTGATGGCCGGCCTTGACGGCCTCGCGGATGGCCTGGCGCATGAAGGCCTCGCGCAGCTGCTCGCGCTGCGCGGCGCGCGCACCGCGCCGGTCTTCGGGGGTTTCGGCGCGCACGGCCGCCATGGCTTCGGCGATGGCGCCGAACAGGTCCTCGCCGTCGCCGCGCTCCTCGACCATGTGGTTCCACCAGCTCTCGCCGTCGGCATGGCCGGCGGCGTGGGCGAGCCAGTCGAAGGGGTCGTCGGGGAAGGAACCGGCCACTTCGGCCGCTTCGGCTGCTTCGGTCTCGTCGGTCGCCTTCGCCACGGGCACTTCGCTGGCCGCGTCGTCGCCGAGCGGTGCGCCGTTGTCCGACTCGGTCTCCGCGACGCCGGCTGGTTCCGTTGCTTCGGCTGCTTTCGCTGCCTCGGCCTCCTCAGCCGCGCGCGCCGCCTGCTCGATCGCCATGCGGTGCGCCTGCGGCAAGTCGATGAAGCGCGTGGGCAGCCCGTGCGTCACGCCCCACTGCAGCGCCTGCCACTCGGGCGAGAACTCGGCGAACGGGTAGAAGGCCGCGAGCCCCGTGTCCTCGCTCGCATGGATCAGCATCGCGACCGGCGGCTGCAGGTCGGCATGCGCCATGAACGACAGCAGGCCCTCGCCCTCGGGCGGCCCCTCGACCAGGATGCAGTCGGGCTGCAGCGACTCGAAGGCGCGCAGCAGGCTGCGCGCGCAGCCGGGGCCGTGGTGGCGAATGCCGAAGTAGTGCAGCGGAGAGCCCATGTGTTTGCCAGTGCGTCAGAAGATGGGAAGAAGGCTTCGCCTCACAGGTCGTAGCGCGCTTCCATCGCCTCGTGCCACTCGGTCGGTTCGCCGGCGGCGCGGGCCAGCTCGCTCCAGCACAGCTGCAGGCCCTTGCACAGCACGGCCACGCGCGCGGCGATGACGCGCGGCGGCACGTCGGCCGGCGCGGTCACGGCGAGGTAGAGGCCGGGCAGGCCGCCTTCCTCGCCGTCCCCGTCCCCGTCTTCATCGCCGTCTTCATCGCCGCCGTCCTCGTCGCCGTCCTCGTCGCTCGCGTCGGGGTCGGTCACGCGGTAGTTGTCGTTGCTGTACTGCCAGGTGCTCCAGCCCTCTTCGCCGAGCGCGTCGCGCAGCGCGCTCACGCGCTCCTCGCCGGGGTGCACGCCGTCGATCATGTAGCTCGGGCCGTGGCCGCCCTTTTGCAGCACGTGCACGGGCTCGGTGAACACGCGCGTGTAGCTGCGCAGTTCTTCCTCGTCCTCGGGCGGCTGCTCGGCCAGCTTGGGCTCGAACACCACCCAGTCGCCCAGGCGCTGCGGCAGCCCGCGCGGCGAAGGCTGCACGATGCGCGCGGTGGCCGGGCCGGTGCGCCGCGCGAGCACGTCGCGCTCGCGGCCGCTCTCGTCATGGCGCAGGTAGACCAGGCCCCAGTCTTCCTCGACGGCCTCGTCCTCCGGCGGGCCGGCCTCGAGCTCCATCTCGAGCGCGCGGGACTGGGCGCGCACCTCGGCCCACTGCTGCGCCGCGGTGGCGGCAATCAGCAGGTCCCAGCGCTGGTTGGGCGCGGGCGCCTCCTCGGCCTCGAGCACCTTGCGGCGCTGCGCCATGGCGGTGTCGAAGTCCTTCAGCTGCATGGCGGCATCGGCCCACAGGCGGCGCGTGGGCACGGCCTCGGGGTCGTGCTGCAGCACCTGCTCGACCAGCGGGCCGACCTGCGCATAGCGCGCCTCCTTGAAGGCGACGCGCGCGCGGTACCAGGCGGCCATGGCCGGCTGCGCGGCCTCGATGCGCCTGGCCTGCTCGTCGATGGCGCCCAAGTCGTCGGCGTTGAAGCACAGGCCGAACCAATGGTTCTGCAGCGCCACCGATTGCGGCGCGGCCAGCACCATGGCCTGCAGCCGGGTGCGCGCCAGTTCGTGGCAGCCGTAGTTCGACAGGGCCGAGGCCAGCATCATCGCCAGGCCTTCGTCCTCGGGCAGCGCCTGGTGCGCCTGCTCGAGCCACTGGATCACGGTTTCGTTCGACAGCCCTTCGGCCTCGGGCGTGCGCAGCCAGCCCGGCAGTTCCTCGGGGCCGCGCGGCGCGCTCGGCACCGCGGCGCCCGCGAGCGCCTGCGCGGCCTTCTGCACGCTGTCGCCGGCGCCGAAGTCTTCGCGCAGCAGCGGCACGTGGTGGCGCGCGCGGGCCACGGCCTGGGCCGCCAGCCACGGCACTTGGCGCGCCAGCGCCAGCTCGGCCTGCGCGTTGGCAAGGTCGATCAGCAGGCGGTGGCTGCCGACGGTGTGCAGGTGCTCGACGGTGGTCCAGATCGCGTGGCCCAGCGCCGGCGTGTTGAGTTCGGGCAGCGCGCGCGCGGCCATGACGGCGGCGCGGCACCACGACACGTAGTCGGCCACCTCGATGTCCTCGAAGGCCGGCAGCAGATTCCAAGCGGCCTGCGGCTCGCCGGCCATGGCCAGCGCGCGGCAGCGCTGCAGCAGGCGGGCCGACTGCTCGCGGCGGTCGTCCTCGTCGGCGTCGTCTTCCGAGTCGTCGAGCAGCTTCAGCGCCGTTTGCGCGTCGCCCGCGGCCAGCCATTGCTCGACCTCGGTGGTGACGAACAGCGTGGTCACTTCCTCGCCGGCGCGGCGCTGCTGCTCACGCTGGTCCTTCAGGTACAGCACGGCCTCGCGCGGCTGGCCCTGGTCGCCCATGGCGTTGGCGCGCTCGATGCTCAGGCAGCCGAAGCAGCCCCAGCTCGGGTCGATGCGCGCCAGCGTCTCGTCGCAGGCGGCCAGGCGTTCGTTGGCCCAGCCGGGGCCGTCGACGTTGGCATAGGTGGCCACCAGGTCCTGCGTGACGCACACGCTCTGCGGGCAGCCCTGGGTCTTCTCCTGGTGCGCGCCCTCGTAGGCGCTGACCACTTCGCCGAGCTGCACTTCGCCGTGGTGACGCGCCACGCGCGAGGCGCACAGCCAGTGCTTGAAGTACACGTCGAGCCACGGAATGTCGAGGCCGCGCGCGGTGGCGAGCGCCTCGGGCACCAGCGCCTCGACCAGCGCATGGTTGCCCTGGAACTGCTGGTGCGGCACGTCGTGAATCAGGTAGGCCAGGCGCTGCTGGCCTTCTTCTTCCAGGCGGTCCGACAGGTCGTTGACCCAGGCAAAGCTGTCCATGTGGGGTGATCCTCTCTCTTTGGTTTTTTAGGAAGCCGCGGGCGGCGCGCAGAGCACGGCCACGGCCTGGCTGAAATCGCTCAACAGGTCGACCAGCGGCGGCTGGCCCTTCAGTTCCTCGCCGCCCGGCGCCATGATGGCCTTGAAGCTGCGCAGCAGCGCGACCGCGTGCGCGGGCACGGCACGGCCTTCGCGGTGGCTTTGCAGCAGCGCCTGGATGGCGGGGTTGTCCAGGTTCACGTACAGCCGCGCCGACACGCTCGCGTCGATGCGCTGCGTGAACGCGCGCGCCAGGCTCAGCGCGGCGCCGGCCATGCGCTTCTTCGCGTCGTCGGCATCGAGCCGCGCCTTCAGCTGCGCCTCGCGGTCGGGCACGGCGATCAGCGGCAGCTCGGGCGACAGGAAGCGCGCGGGCACCACCAGCTCGCCCCACGCGAGGTGCTCGCGCAGCCAGGCGAGCTCGCTCTCGGGCAGGTCGTCGGGGCGGAACATGCGGGCGTTGCCGGCGGCGGTGCCGATCTCGATGAGCTGCACGCCGCGCTCGCGCACGAACTGGCGCAGGAAGCCGGCCACGGCATAGCGGTCGCCGCGCGCCACGGGCACCTGCAGCGCGCGGAACAGCACGTCCTCGAAGCCGCCGCTCTGGCCCAGGCTCAGGTGGATGCGGCCTTCGCGCACCAGGCTGCGCACCGGCAGGTCGCCCTGGCTGGTGGGCAGGCGCACGGCGTCGGCCAGCATGGTGAAGAGCTCTTCCTCGCACAGCGCGGCGCCCAGCAGGGCCTCGTTGTGGCGCGTGAGCAGGCGGCTCCATGCGGGCGCCTGCGAGCGCGAGAGCTCGGCCAGCCCGCGGATGAGCGCGTCCTGGATGTGCGCGCGCGTGGCCTGGTAGGCACCGTCGCGCTGCAGGTCTTCGCGGCTCGCGGTGGGCGTGAGCGCGTTCGACTCGATCACCCCGCCGATGAAGCCGGCCCACACCGGCAGCAGGTCGCGCGCCTCGTCGTCCAGCAGCATGCCGCGCACGTACACGCTCAGGTGGCGGTTGTCGCTGGTGCCGTAGGTGGCGCCGTCCTGCACCCACAGCAGGCCGCGCGCGTCGCTGTCGCCCTCGGGCTCCACCGGAATCACGCAGATGGGCTCGAAGTGACGCTCCATGCGCGCGGCGAAGGCCATGCGCTGGCGCTGCAGCACCGTGGGGTGCACCACCACGCCGTCGGCGGTGGCGCGCCAGGGCGGCGGCTCGGCGTTGACGCATTCGTCGTCGAACCACAGCGGCTCGCGCAGCAACGCGCAGTAGCGGCCCAGCACCTTCTTCAGCACGCCGGCCGAGCACAGGTGGTTGAAGTCGCTGCGCATCGCCAAGTGAATTTCGGTACCCACGGGCCGCGCGTCGATGGCCTGCACCACGTAGCGCCGGCCGTCCGACGAGCGGTAGCGCCAGCCTTCACCGGGCGACTGGTACGAGGTGCTGTTCACCAGCACCTGCTCGGCCACCACGAAGGCCGACAGAAAGCCCAGCCCGAAGAGGCCGATGAGCTCGTCGCTGCCTTCCTTCTGCGACGCGCGCAGTTGGCGCGTGTAGCCGTTGCCCAGCGTGGCCAGGTAGCGGTGCAGTTCGGGCTCGGTGAGGCCCGAGCCGTTGTCGCGAATGACGAGCGTCTGCGCGGCCTCGTCGGCCAGCACGTCGATGCGGCCGGCCTCGGTGAAGGTGGGGTCTTCGAGGCGGCGGCGCGAGATGGAGTCGTGCGCGTTCTGGATCAGCTCGCGCACGGCCACCACGGGCGTGGAGTACAGGTGCTTGGCGAGAACGTCGAACAGGCCGTCGAGGTGGACCTGGGTGGTCTGCAGCGCGGGGGCGGAGGGCGCGGAAGGTGTGGAAGGCGTGGGGATGGGAGAAATATCGGACATGCGGTGCGGCGGCTTCACAGTTGTTCCCTGCAGGCGCGGTACAGGTCCTTCCAGTCGGTGCGTTCCTTCACCACCGTTTCGAGGTATTCCTTCCACACCACCTGGTCCTGCACCGGGTCCTTGATGATTGCGCCGATCAGGCCCGAGGCCACGTCGGCCGAGCGCAGCACGCCGTCGCCGAAATGGCCGGCCAGCGCCATGCCGCTGTTGATGACCGAGATGGCCTCGGCGGTCGACAGCGTCGAGCTCGGCGACTTGATGCGCGTCTTGCCGTCCTCGGTCTGGCCGTTGCGCAGCTCGCGGAAGATCTGCACCACCCGGCGCACCTCCTGCAGTGCGGGCGGCTCGGCCGGCAGCGCGAGCGCGCGGCCGAGTTCGCCCACGCGCTTGACCACGATCTGCACCTCCTCGGCCTCGCTGGCCGGCACCGGCAGCACCACGGTATTGAAGCGGCGCTTGAGCGCGCTCGACAGTTCGTTCACGCCCTTGTCGCGGTTGTTGGCGGTGGCGATCACCGAGAAGCCGCGCACGGCCTGCACCTCGCTGCCGAGCTCGGGAATGGGCAGCGTCTTTTCGGACAGCACGGTGATCAGCGTGTCCTGCACGTCGGCCGGGATGCGCGTGAGCTCTTCCACGCGCGCGATCTTGCCCAGGCGCATGGCGTGCACCAGCGGGCTGGGCACCAGCGCCTTGTCGGACGGACCGTGGGCCAGCAGCTCGGCGTAGTTCCAGCCGTAGCGCAGCTGCTCTTCGCTGGTGCCGGCGGTGCCCTGGATCAGCATGGTCGAGTCGCCGCTGACGGCGGCCGACAGGTGCTCCGACACCCACGACTTGGCCGTGCCCGGCACGCCGTACAGCAGCAGCGCGCGGTCGGTGGCGAGGGTGGACACGGCGATTTCCATCAGGCGCGGGTTGCCGATGTACTTGGGGCTGACCTCGAAGCCGCTGGCCAGCTTGCCGCCCATCAGGTAGGTGAGCACGGCCCAGGGCGAGAGCTTCCAGTTGGCCGGGCGCTGGCGGTCGTCGACCTTCTGGAGCGCATCGAGTTCTTCGGCGAATTGCTGTTCGGCATGCTGGCGCAGGACATTGCTCATGGACGGCCTTGGGATGAGAGAGAAGATGAAAGCGTGTGGAACAGCTGGCGCGCGCGCACGATGCGCGCGGTGTCGGCCAGCGCGTTGCTGGTGCCCGGTGTTTCGTCGGCGGCGCGCGGCAGGTCGGCCAGCGTGTGCAGCGCCGAAGGGTGCAGCAGCGCGGCCGCGCTGGTGAGCACCTGGCGCAGCATGTAGTCGTTGACCAGCGCGCCAGCCTCGACGCGCGTGCGCAATGCGGCGGCGAGCCTGGCGCAGAGTTCGGCCGACGGCGTGTCGCCGGGCGCGCAGGCCTGGTCGGCGAAGCCCACCACGTCGTGCAGGCCGTTGTCCGAGGCGCCGAGTTCGGCGATCCAGTGGCGCTCGCGCCGGCTGCGCGGCAGCAGCGCGAGCAGCTGGCCGACCCAGCCGCGCTGCGCGCGCGGGCGCTCGAGCATGGCGTCGCACCAGTCGAAGTCGGGCGCGGCGATGACGGCGTCGTTCCAGCCGCGCACCAGCGCGTCGTTCCAGTCGCCCTTGGCGGCCCAGTCGAGCAGCGCGGCGGGCGCCATGCCGGTGCGTGCGGTCCACCATGCGAGCGGCACCTGGCGCACGAGCTGGTAGAGCCACCACGCGCGTTCGCCCAGGCTGTCGTGCGTGGGGCGCGCGGGGTCGATGGCGTCGTCCTTCCAGCGTGCGTCGGCAGCCTCGGGCGCGTCGATGCGCCACGCGCCCGAGGCCTGCTTCAGCAGCGGCGACAGGAAGGCGGTGACGCGCTGCACGTGCGCGCTGGCGGGCAGGCGCTGCAGCAGCTCGACGGCGGCCTGGCGCACGTCGCGCGCGCGGTCTTTGAGCTGTGCGTCGATCAGCGCCTCGTCGTCGGGGCCGAGGTGCTCGGCGAGCACGGCGAGCAAGGTGGCGCGGTCTTTCGCGGGGAGCTGCTGCAGCTCGGCCGCGAGGCGGGCGCGGGCGCCCGCGGGATCGTCGCGGCGCTGCTCGGCCAGCACCGCGCGGCGCTGTTCGAGGCTGCCTTCGTCCCAGCGCGTCTGCGCATCGGCCTGCTCGCTGGCGCCGGCGGCGTAGCGCCAGTCGTCGTTGCGCGCGGCCAGCCACAGGCCGCGTTCGCCGAGCGCGGGAACCACGGCGCAGCGCAGCTCGGTGCTGCGGCGCCCGGCGTCGAGCGCGGTGGGCAGCAGGCTGTGCGGCAGGCGCAGGCCCGCGGCGGCCACGGCCGCCAGGGCTTCGTGCTGCAGACGCAGCGGGCCGTTGTCGAGTGCATCGGCAATGGCCGCCTGCAGCGCGGGCTCCTCGAGTTCGGCGCGGTCGTCGGCGGTGGCGGCCGCGGCGTCGGAGGGCGAGAGGCTCGGCGCGATGAAGCCGGCGCGGCGGCCGACGGCGACGGCGCCCGCCGCGCGCAGCAAGTGGCCTTGCGCGTGTTCCGGCAAGCCGCCTTGCAACGCCTGCAGCAGGCCGGCGAATTCGCCCGACATGCCTTCGGCCGCGGGCACGGGCTGGCGCGAGGTGCCGACCAGCGCGGCCTGCAGCAGTTGGTTCCAGTGGCTCATGCGCGCACTCCCGTCAATGTCCAGACCGGCGCGCTGCCCGCTGCCGAGTCCGCCGCCCATGCGGTGAGCGGCGCGAACTGCTCGCCGTCCCACTCGCCGAACACGCGCAAGGGCGCACCGCCCGAATGGGCCATCAGTTGCCAGGCTTCCCGCGCGGCGAGCTGCATCGGCAGCGCCTGCGGCGCGGCGCCCAGGCGCAGCCACCAGCGCTCGCCGTCGCGGCTGGGCACGGCGTCGGCCCAGACCATCGGCAGCAGCGGCTGCCAGGGGTTGGCGGCGATCTGCTGCGCCATGCGCTGCCATTCGCCGGTGGCCTGCGCCGATGGCGCGGATGGCGCGGAAGGCGCGGAAGGCGCGGAAGGCGCGGCAGGTGCGGCAGGTGCGGCAGGTGCGGCAGATTCGGGCGCATCGGCCGGCAGCTCGGCCACCAGCGCGCGTTGCGAGGCATGGCCCGGGTAGAAGCACAGCACCGCCGCGCGTTCGCTGCCGCTGACCCAGCCGGTCTCGAAACCTCGGCCGCCGTGCGCGTAGTCGAGCAGCAGCGCGCGGCGCCCGCTGGCGCGGCCCTGCAGCCACACGTGGCGCTCGACCAGCTTGCCGTCGCGTTCGTCGGTGCACTGGCCCAGCACCAGCCAGTGGTCGCCGACGCGTTCGCCTTCGGCGAGCAGGGCCTCGCGGTCCTGCGGCCAGCCGAGCGCGGTGCGCAGGTCGGCCAGCGTGGCGGGCGAGAGCGACGCGCGGCGCGGCACCGCGTCGGCCATCAGCTGGAGCCGGCCGAGCCGGTCGAGCAGCCGCGCGGGCCAGCCTTCGCCCACGCCGATGAGTTCGGCCGCCTGCGTGATGCGCTGGCCGAGCCCCGGCGCCTGCGCGTCGACCATGCGCGCGGCCATCGCGCCCCAGGCCTGCTGCTGCTCGCTGCCCAGCGACGCCAGGCCGCGCTGCGTCTGGTCGTCGAGCCAGCGCGCGAGCTCCTGCACGCCGGCCTCGATGCGCGTCCAGCGCTGCGCGTCGCGCTTGGCGGCCGCGGCGGGATCGGGCGCGGCCGGCGGTTCGGCGGCGCGCGCTTCTTTCTTCTCGGCCTTCTCGCGGCGCGAGGCGAGCCACTCGGCCACCCACGGCGGCGGCTCGCCCCTGGTGAAGCTGGCCTCGCTCTGCGCGCGGATCAGCATCAGCGCGAGGCCGTGCTTGCAAGGGAACTTGCGGCTCGGGCAGGAGCAGCGGAACACCGGCCCCGAGAGGTCGACCTGCGTCTGGTACGGCTTGCTGCCGCTGCCCTGGCATTCGCCCCACACGGCCTCGTCGGAGAACGCGAGCGTGGGCCACTTGGCGGGCGCGACCAGGCCCTTGGCGGCCTTGGCCGACGAATCGTCGGGGGCGAGCGCCAGGACGGCTTCTGTGCTGAGACTCATCGGGACAGCCTCGCGCCGGTCCGCGGCGCGGATGATGGAAGGGGCGCGTCCATCAGGGCGCGACGGGGTTGCCAGGCGTGCCGGCTTCGCGGGCCGAAGCCGCGGCAGCAGCCACGGCCGGCGCACGGTAGGTGACGTTCACGGCGGGGGCCGCGGCCGCCGCGGGTGCCGCGGGCTCGGGCGGCGGGCGCGTGATCTTGACGAGCGGTGCTCTTGCCGCGGTTGCCGCACGGGTGCCGCGCGCCGCATTCGGCGAATTCGCCGTATTGGCTACTGCGGGGGCCGCGGGTGCCTGCGCAGAAGCCGCGGGCTCGATCGGTGTGAACGGCGCCGCGGGCGTCGAATAGCGCACGGGGGCGGGCCCTTGCGACGGGGCCGCCGGAGCGGCAGTGGCCGTCGGCGCAACGACGGTGCCCGGCGCCACGGGCGCTGCAGCCACGATGCCCGCCGGCGCGGCCTTCGGGTCGTAGAGCACCGCGCCCTTGCTGATGCCGGTGGCCACCGGCCCCACGCCGACACCCACGCCGGCCGAGCCGGACACCTGCCCGCCGTTGTTCACGGCCACGCCGGCGCCGAGCGGGCCGAAGCCGGTGTTCAGGCCGACGGAAAAATTGCCGTCCTTCGTGGCGCCCAGCCCCAGCGAGAGCCCGGGCACCAGCGGAATACCGACGTGGTAATGCGAGCAGCCGCCCGTCATCAGCAACAGCAGCCCCGCCGAAGCAAGGGCCGCACCACGGATGACGCGCGGCCGCGGGTTCACACCAGCAGCGCGTTCACGCGCCTCACGTAAGCGGCCGGGTCGGCCGGCAGGCCGCCTTCGGCCAGCAGCGCCTGGTCGAACAGGATGTTGGCCAGGTCGTCGAAATGCGCGGAGCCTTCGAGCTTCTTCACCAGCGGATGCTCGGCGTTCACCTCGAGCACGGGCTTGAGTTCGGGCGCGGGCTGGCCGGCCTGCTTGAGCATGCGCGCGAGCTGCGTGCTCATGCCGCCGTCCTGCACCACCAGGCAGGCGGGCGAGTCGACCAGGCGCGTGGTGACGCGCACGTCCTCGGCCTTGTCCTTCAGCGCTTCCTTGAGCTTCTCGAGCATCGGCTTGAACGACTCGGCGGCTTGCTCGGCGGCCTTCTTCTCGTCGTCGTCCTGCAGCTTGCCCAGGTCGACCGCGCCCTTGGCCACGCTTTGCAGCGGTGTGCCGTCGAACTCGTTGAGGTAGTTCAGCGCCCACTCGTCGACACGGTCGGTCATGAGCAGCACCTCGATGCCCTTCTTCTTGAAGACCTCGAGCTGCGGGCTGTTCCTGGCGGCGGCGAGCGTGTCGGCCGTGATGAAGTAGATCGCGTCCTGGTCTTCCTTCATGCGCGCCTTGTAGTCCGCGAAGCTCACGCTCACCGTGTCGGTGGTGGTGGAGGCGTAGCGCAGCAGCTTGGCGATGCGCTCGCGGTTGCCCATGTCCTCGCCCAGGCCTTCCTTGAGCACGGCGCCGAACTCGGCGTAGAACTTGGCGTACTTGCCCGAGTCGTCGGCCGCCGCAACGGCCGCTTCCGCGGCGGTCGGCGTGTTCTTGTCGACCACGTCGGTCACACCCGCGGTCGGCTCGGGCGTGGGCACCGATTCGCCGGAGCCCACGTCGATCTTGCCTTCTTGGCTCTCGGGGCCGGTCTTCTGCTTCTTCGCCAGGTCTTCCAGCATGCCCAGCACGCGCTTGGTGCTGCCTTCGCGGATGGCCTTCACGTCGCGGCTTTCCTGCAGCAGCTCGCGGCTCACGTTCAGCGGCAGGTCGGCCGAGTCGATCACGCCCTTCACGAAGCGCAGGTAGCTGGGCATCAGCGCCTCGGCGTCGTCCATGATGAAGACGCGCTTCACGTACAGCTTCACGCCCGCGCTCTTCTCGCGGTTCCACAGATCGAACGGGGCCTTGGCCGGGATGTACAGCAGCTGCGTGTACTCGGTGCTGCCTTCCACGCGGTTGTGGCTCCAGGCCAGCGGCGCCTCGTAGTCGTGGCTGATGCTCTTGTAGAACTCTTCGTACTGCTCGGTGCCGATGTCCTTCTTGGGACGGCTCCACAGGGCGTTGGCCTTGTTGACGGTTTCCCACTCGCCGGTCTTCACCATGTCGCCGGGCTGGTCGTTCTCGCCTTCCTTCCACTCTTCCTTTTCCATGAGGATGGGGAGCGAGATGTGGTCGGAGTACTTGCCCACGATCTGCTTGATCTTCCAGGCGTTGAGGTAGTCCTCGGCATCGTCGCGCAGGTGCAGCGTGATGCTGGTGCCGCGCTCGGCACGGGTGATGTCGGCCACATCGAAGTCGCCGGCGCCGCCGCTGGCCCAGCGCACGCCCTGCTCCGCGGGCAGGCCCGCGCGGCGCGATTCGACCGTGATGCGGTCGGCCACGATGAAGCCCGAATAGAAGCCCACGCCGAACTGGCCGATGAGCTGGGCGTCGGCCTTCTGGTCCCCGCTGAGCTTGCTCATGAAGTCCTTGGTACCACTTTTCGCGATGGTGCCGAGGTTGTCGATGGCTTCCTGGCGCGACAGGCCGATGCCCTTGTCGGTGATGGTGAGGGTGCGCGCGGCCTTGTCGAAGCTCAGGCGCACGTCGAGTTCGGGCTGGTCTTCGTACAGCTCGGGATGGTCGAGCGCCTCGAAGCGCAGCTTGTCGCACGCGTCCGATGCGTTCGAGATCAGCTCGCGCAGGAAGATTTCCTTGTTCGAGTACAGCGCATGCGTGACCAGATGCAGCAGTTGCGCGACTTCGGCCTGGAACGGGAGTTTGGTATTGGAGGAATCAGCCATGGAATGAGAAATATCGGAGCCAAAAAATTCTAAGTCGGCAAGGCGTCCGTGCAATGACGCCGCACCAACTTCTTCAGATAGGAGGTCCTTCGACTTCATCAAGAAGCCGGTGAAATCGAAAGGCTCCATTCTGAAGAGAAGCCACGGAAAAAAACCAACGTTCTCCTCTGAGGAAACCCTTCGAGACATCAAAAGTTACCATAGATGACAGTTCTGAAATATCCTGATCCTTGATTCGAAACAGGGCGGTCAACGCCCGGGACAACAGGGATGTCTTTGGATGATTCGAGTGACGCTGTGGACAGCGGCCGGTCCCGCCGGCACACGCTGGCGCCCGGCGCTCGCGCACATGTGGCTCGGGTGCGCGACGGCCCTGGCAGGGTTTCCCTGCGCGCAGGCACAGACCGCCGCGCCGCCGAAGAACAACGCTGCGGCACCGGCCGCCCCCGTCGTGGCTGACGCGCGCATCGAACCCATCGACCGCGCACAGGCGGAGCAGGCGCGCCTGAGGGCGCTCATCGACTCCGCGCCCAAGGCCTACGAAGACCGCTTCATGAACCCCGACAGCGACACGCTCGCGGGTGGCAACCCCTCCGACGCCGAGGCCGAGCAGCCGCAGGGCTTTCGCGCGTGGCTGGTGGAAAGCCGCATCGGCTTCGGCGACGCCACCAGCACCGGCTTCGGCCGCCAGCGCGCGAGCGAGGCCGGCCAGCGCTTCGAGTACCGCCGCGAGACGCTGAACTACGGCGAGTTCGTGCTGCAGGCCGACGCGCGCCACCTGAGCGGCGACAGCTTCCTGAGCGGCGGCGGCATCGGCTCGCTGGGCTATGCGCGCCAGGCCACCAGCGGGCGCTTCACGCTGCGCAACCTGGGCTTTCCGCTGACCACGCAGACCTTTGCCGACACCGCGGTGGGCGACATCTACAGCGAGCTCACCGACGGCCTCTCGCGCAACTACCGGCTCTCGCTGGGCTCGACCACGGTGCGCGGCGCGTCGGCGCGCGTGTTCAGCTCCGACCTCGACGTGCGCGCGGGCTTCGGCGAGCGCGGCAACCTCGCGGGCGGGCCGTACCCGGGCTTCGAGAAGAGCCAGGGCACGCTGGGCTGGCTCGGCGCGACGCGGCGCCTGGGCGAGCCGTGGTTCGCGTCGTTCCAGCTCGACCAGGCGCGCGACGTCCCGGCCTACTACTTCGACCCGGTGAGCGGGCAGGGCTTCGGGCGCAAGGACGTCACGAGCTGGGCCACCTCGATCGGCTACGGCCGCGAGCCGCTGCGCGACGGCGACGTGAAGGCGCGCGCCACGCTGGTGGGCAGCCGCACGAATTCGCCGACCCCGGGCGTGGCCACCGGCGGTTCGCAGGGGCTCTTCGTGGAGGCCAGCGCGCGCACCGGCGCCTGGCGGCACGAGGCCGGCGTGTACGCGACGCGGCCCAACCTGTACTTCGGCGACTACCCGCTGGCCACCGGCACGCGCGGCGCCTACTGGCGCATCGACCGCAGCGACAGCCGCCTGAACTGGGGCGCCGCGCTCGACTTCGAACGCGCGGCGCCGAACGACAACTTCAACCTGTTCGGCTACCGGCGCACCGGCGCGAGCGGCAACTTCCAGTACCTGCTGGACCGCAACAGCTCGTTCGGCGGCAGCCTGAACCTCACGCAGACGCGCTACGCGGGCAGCTCGGACACCGCGACGACGCCGGCCTCGGCACAGAACTCGGCACAAAGCTCGGCACAGGGCAGCCGCTTTCGCAGTCTCTACGCCGACGCCTTCTACCAGACGCGTTTCTTCGACTGGCCGCGCAGCCGCTTCAATCTCTCGGTGCGGCGCAACGAGGCCATCGTGCTCGGCGACGGCACGGCCACCGGCCAGGAACTGCAATGGGAGCAGGACTGGATCGGCGGGCGCTTCGAGACCCTGCGCCCCGAGCTCACCACCACGGTGGGCTACGCGCGCGACCAGAGCAACGGCAGCACGCGCAACTACCCTACCGCCGGCGTGCAGTTCCGCTTCTGGATGGCGCAGGGCTTCAGCGTGACGGGCAACCTGCGCTACACCTCGCAGCACGGCGGCCTGTACACGAGCCGCGGCCTGTCGGGCTCGCTGAGCGCCGAGAAAGACCTCGCGCCCGGCTGGCGCGCCGGCATCGCCGCCAACCTGAACCAGGCGCGCGCCACCACCGTGCCGGTGGCGCTGAACACGCCCTCGCTCTTTCGCACCAGCGACAAGACGGTGTACGTGTACCTGCGCTGGGAGGGCTCCGGCGGCTCGGCCTACCAGGCCGCCGGCGCGCGCACCGGCACCGCGGGCGGCGGCAGCGTGGCGGGGCGCGTGTTCTACGACGCCAACAACGACGGCGAGGCGCAGATCGGCGAAGGCGGCGTCGCCAATGTCGAGGTGCTGCTCGACGGCCGCTACCGCGCCGTGACCGACCGCGACGGCCGCTTCGAATTTCCGCTGGTGACCACGGGTCGCCACCAGCTCACCCTGACGTCCGAGACCGTGCCGCTGCCCTGGGGCCCGGCGCGCGACGCGGGCACGAGCGTCGATGTTCCGCTGCGCGGCCAGGCCAGCGCCGCGATCCCGGTGACCAAGGTGGGGCAATGACCATGCCGCGCCACGCCACCGCCGTGTTTTCTGTTCCGCTTTCTTTCACCGCAACGCAAAGGAAACCGAGATGAGACCTCACCTGAAACTGCTCACCGTGGCGGCCGGCACGGCCCTGGCACTGGCGGCCGGCGTGGCCCTGGCCGAGAGCCAGTACGGCTACGGCACCGGCGCGCCCGCCGTGACGGCCCAGTCCCACCTCAACCTGAGCGTGACGGTGCCCAAGCTGATCCTGCTGCGCGTGGGCACCCAGACCGGCTCGGGCGACACGCTGAACTGGACCGCGCCGATCACCTGGGCCACCGCGCCCGCGATCACGGCCGGCAACAACCAGGCGGCCAACTGGGACGGCACGGCGCCCACGCTCGGCACGGTGACCAACCCGGCGGCGGTGCCGGTGTCGGCATGGACCAACAGCGCGGGCGGCGGCTCGCTGAGCTACACGGCCACCACCTTCGCACCCACCGGCGGGCCGGCGCTGACCAACATCGGCGTGGCGTCGGGCGCGGGCCTGGCGCACCCGGGCGGCGCGACGCTGGCGGCCACGAGCACGGCGCCGAGCACCTTCGTGCCGTCGGCGGTGGCCACGGGCACCTGGACCTTCTCGCTGACGGGCTCGACGCTGACCTGGGCGCCCGGCACCTACACGACCACCATCACCTACACCGCGACCAGTGTCTGATGCGCTGCGCGCGGGATCGGTATCGCCCACGCTGCGCGCGGGGCCGGTGCCGCTCGCGCTGCGCGCGGGGTCGGTAGCGCCCGCGCTGCGCGCGGGGTCGGTGCCGCTCGCGCTGCGCGCGGCGGTGGCACTCGCGCTCCTCGCCGGCGTGGCGCCGCGCGCCGATGCGGTCTTCACCTATGCGCCGACCAGTTCGGCCGCCTACGGCATCACGCTGCAGGTGGGCGCGGCGACAGGCATCGACGAGGTGGTGTTCAACGCCACCGGCGCCAACGCGGGCCTCGCGACGGGCACGTCCATTCCCGGTTCGCAGTCGATCATCATCCGCGTCAGCCCCGCGCGGCCGGCGCGGCTGCTGGTGGAGAACCGGCCCGTCACGCTCACCGCCACGGTGCCGGCCGGGCTGAGCTGCACCACCGCCGCCAGCTGCAGCGCCACCGTGATCCCGTTCAGCACGATCAGCTGGGTGTCGACCAACGCGACCAGCCCCGCCGAAGGCGACATCCAGAGCGGCGCCTTCGTGGCCGGCAGCACGCAGACGCTGGCCAGCTTCGACGGCGCCACGGCGACCATCCTGCTGGTCAACGGCGACACGCGCTTCATGTCCAACACGCTGACCTTCCGCTATGCCAACACCACGGTGTACCCGGCCGGCAGCTACAGCGGCACGGTGCGCTTCACGGCGACGATGCTGTGACCACGCACGCCACCCGGACCACTGCGAGCGCGGCGCTGCTGGCGGCGCTCATGGCCGCGCTCATTGCCGCGCCCCGCCCTGCCCTGGCGCTGGTCGAGCGGCTCGACGACTCGGCCTCGCCGAGCGCTCAGGTGCGCGCGCAGGAAGACAACTCGCCCGTCACCGCACCGAACAGTGCTCCCTCGCCCATCGTGCAGATCGCCTTCGGCCGCGTGCACTACCGGCTCGCCACGGCGCGCTACGTGGGGCGGCAGGCACGCATCTACTACGTGCTGCCGATGGGCATTCCGGGCCTGCGCTCGCCGGCCGGCCTGCAGGTGAGCTGGCGCACCAACGGCCTGTTCGCCAGCGGCAGCGGCCGCCCCGGCGAGCGCGTGCCGGTGTGGAGCGGCCAGGTGCGCGACGCCTGGATGACCGAAGCGCTCGACCTCACGTGGCAGGTCGACGTGCGCGAGGTGCGGCTCACGCGCGGCATGCCGCTGGGCTTCGAGGCTTACTTCGAGATCGAGACACTGCCATGAGACTCCACACCCGCTTCGCTGCACCGGCAGTTGCCCTGGCAGCCGCATTGGCTGCACTGGCCGCGCTCACCGCTGCACCGCCCGCCTGGGCCGCGCCCTTCGAGATCGCGATCATGCCGTCGCGCTTCGAGCTCGCCGCCAAGAGCGGCGCGCGGCTGGGCCAGACGCTGGACATCCACAACGTGGGCACCACCCCGACCGAGGTGTCGGTGCGCACGCTCGACTGGAGCTATTCGCCCGAGGGCGAGATCGCGTACCTCGACGCGCTGCAGCCCGGCAGTTGCCGCCCCTGGGTGCTGCTGGAGCGCAAGACGCTGAAGGTGCCGGCGCGCGGCAAGGCGGGCTTCCGCTTCCAGATCGAGCCACCGGCCGATGCGCCGCGCGGCGAGTGCCGCTTCATGCTGGCCATCGAGGGCGTGGAGCCGGCCTACCGCGCCGCCATCGGCCAGGGCGGCTCCAGCCTGAGCCTGCCGGTCACGGGGCGCATCGCGGTGGCGGTGTACGTGCTGGTGAACGGCGCCGAGCCCAAGCTCGCGCTGAGCCAGGTCGGCATGCGCGAACTGCAGGGCCGCCGCACGCCCTACGTGACCGTGAGCAACACCGGCGACGCGCACGGCCGGCTCGACGGCAGCCTGGACGCGACCGACGCCGCCGGCAAGCGCTTCGAGATGGTGCCCGAGGGCACGCCCGTGATGCCGGGCCAGACGCGCCAGATCGCGCTGCAGCCCAAGGCCTCGGCCAACAACGACGGCAAGGCGCCCGCGCCGGTGTATCCGCTGAAGGCCAGCGGCACGCTCGACTGGGAGAAGGGCGGCTTCAAGGTGAACGCGGAGTTCCGCTGATGCGGTGCCGGCGCGGCACCCTTGCGGCCGCCGCCGGGTGTGCCGCCGCGCTCGTTGCGGCCTCCTGCGCCAGCGACGCCGCGCGCGCCGGCACCGCCACCACCACGGGCCTGGGCGCGCCGGCGTCGACCGACCTGAAGTTCACCGTGAACATCGACAAGTTCGTGTTCTTCCGGCTCGGCGACGGCGCCTGGCCCACGGTGAACGGCACCGTCAACACCGCCGCCTTCACGCTCACGCCCACCATTCCCGGCGGGCCGACCACGCCGGTGGCGGCCAACAACACGGCCGCCAACTGGAACGGCGGCGCGCCGGTGTTCGCGGTCTCGCCCGCGGCGGGCGTCAAGCTGGCGGTGGAGGTGCGCAGCAACGGCGGGCAGGTCACGCTGCGCGCCACGGCCAGCACGCCGCTGATGAGCGGCGCCAACACCATCCCGATGTCGGAGATCACGATCGCCACCGATGACGCCGCGCTGCCCGCGCCGGCGATTCCCGACACCGGCACGGGCGGGGCGGTGAACGTCACGCCCACCAGCTTCGGCACGCTCGTGACGCAACGGGCCGCGAACTGGACGTTTTCGTACGCCAACCTCACGAGCCGGCCGGCCGGGGTCTACACCGGGCAGGTCACTTTCACGGCCAGTTCGCCCTGACAGTTCGCCTTTAGAGCGGCCGGAAGTCGCAAGGAACGGCCTGGCGGCGCGCCAAGTCAGCTGGCGCTGGGATCGCGCCCCAAAGCTCCGGGTCGGAACTTTTCCTTCACCTTTCAGGAGCTTTGCATGAACAAGACCCCTCGCGCGCGCTGGATCGCCGCCGCCTGCCTCGGCTTCGCCGCCCTCGCCGTACAGGTGCAGGCACAGGCACAGGTGCCCGCCGACGCACCCGCCGGCACCACCGTGCAGTGCAAGGACGGCAGCTATGCCGCGCCCGACGCCAAGGCCGGCGCCTGCCGCGGCCACAAGGGCATCAAGACCTGGTACGGCAAGGACTCCGCTGCCGCGCCGGCTGCTGCGGCTGCCGCTCCGGCCGTGGAAACCCAGTCGGCCAGCGTCAACAAGACCGGCGTGGCCCCCAGCACCGGCACGGCCACCCGGACGCCCGGCTCGCCCGACCTCACGAAGATGGCCGCCGCACCGGGCGGCGGCGCGGGCAAGGTGTGGGCCAACGACGAGACCAAGGTCTACCACTGCATGGGCGACCGCTACTACGGCAAGACCAAGAAGGGCGAGTACCTGAGCGAGGCCGATGCCAAGGCCAAGGGCATGCACGCCTCGCACAACAAGGTTTGCTCCTGATCAGCGCGGCTGCGACTCGACTTCGCGCGTCCAGCGGTCGATCAGGCGCTTGCGCTCGGCCGCCTTGCCGTACTTCTCGAAGTCGTACCTGATGAGCTTGACCTCGGCCATCGACGGAATGCGCGGGTCGGGCTTGAAGGTCTTGTTGGCCGGCGACTGCAGGCTGCCGGCCTTCGCGCCGATCGACTGGCCCGCGGGGCTCATGAGCCAGTCGTAGTAGCGCCGGGCGTTGTCCTTGTTGCGCGCGCCCTTCACGAGCGCGATGCCGCCGATCTCGTAGCCCGTGCCTTCGCAGGGCGCGGCGGTCTTCACCGGGAATTTGTCGAAGCGCCACTTCTCGAAGCCGAAGATGAAGCTCACGCCGATCGCCACCTCGCCCTTGGCCACGTCGGGCGCCTGCGCCTGGCCGCTGCGGGTGTAGCTGGTGACGTTCCTGTGCAGCTTCTTCAGGTAGTCGAAGGCCTGCTCCTCGCCCATCTGCTGCACCAGGCCCGCGATGATGGTGTAGGCCGTGCCGCTGGTGGCGGGGTGCGAGATCTCGATCTCGCCCTTGTACTCGGGCTTGACCAGGTCGGCCCAGCACCTGGGCTCGGCCAGTTTCTTTTTCTTCAGCACGTCGGTGTTGAAGCCGAAGCCCATCGCGCTCGTGTAGAAGCCGCCCACCATGTTCTGCGACAGCGCGTACTGCCGCACCGCCCAGTCGTGCAGGTCGTTGATGTAGGCCGGCCGGTAGGGCTCCAGCAGGCCCTGTTCGGCCGCCTGCAGGAACGGATCGCCGGTGCCGCCCCACCAGATGTCGGTCTTGGGGTTGGCGGCTTCCGCGCGCAGCTGCGCGCCGATCTCGCCGGTGCCCTTGTGGGCCTGCAGCACCTTGATGCCGGTCTCGCGCGTGAAGGCCGTTGCCGCCGCTTCGCACCAGCCCGCGTCGGTGCTGCACAGCGCGTTCACCGTGCCTTGCGCGGCGGCGTTGGATGCGCCCAGGAGGGTCGCCGCTGCCGTGCATGCGGCGATGGCAAAAGGTCGAAGGGGTCGGATGGCAAGGCGGTGCATGGCGCGGTTCTCCTCGTTGTTCGAAGACGCAGGATACCGAAGGCACGGGCGGGTGCCATGCCGGTGCTTCAGCGTGCCGACCTCCGCGTCGCCACTCTGAAACCGTGACGGAATACTCAATCGATAAACGCAACCCGTTTGCGTAAAAACACAAAGTCGCAACAACCGTGAACAGGTTCCGATAGAGCGAAAGACATGTAGCGCACCCCCTTCCACCGTTCCTAGAATCCGCCCCGCGCAAGGCCCCGGGGCCCTCCGCGCACCCTCTCAACTTCAGGATGGAGCGTCATGGAACACAGTACCTACAAGAAGTGGTCTGCCGAATTCATTGGTACTTTCTGGCTCACGCTCGGAGGCTGCGGCAGCGCGGTGCTGGCGGCGGCCTTCCCGGGTACCGGCATCGGCTTTCTCGGCGTCGCGCTGGCCTTCGGCCTCACGGTGGTGACGGGGGCCTATGCACTGGGCCCGATCTCGGGCGGGCACTTCAACCCGGCCGTGTCGATCGGCCTCGCGGCCGCGGGCCGCTTCAAGGCCTCGCAGCTCGCGGGCTACATCGTGGCGCAGGTGCTCGGCGCCATCGCGGCGGCGGGCGTGCTCTACCTCATCGCCACCGGCAAGCCGGGCGCGGACATCGGCGGCTTCGCCACCAACGGCTACGGCGAGCACTCGCCCGGCAAGTACGGCCTCACGGCCGCCCTGCTGTGCGAAGTGGTGATGACGGCCGTGTTCCTGATCGTCATCCTGGGGTCCACCGCCAAGCGCGCGGCCGGCGGCTTTGCCGGCCTGGCGATCGGCCTGTGCCTCACGCTGATCCACCTGATCTCGATCCCGGTGACCAACACCTCGGTCAACCCGGCACGCAGCACCGGCCCGGCCCTGTTCGGGCCGTCGCATGCCATGTCGGAACTGTGGCTCTTCTGGGTGGCGCCCATCGCGGGCGCGCTGATCGGCGCGGCCATCTACCGCGCCCTGCTCAGCAACAGCAACGACGACTGACGCGGCGCTTCGCTCAGCTGCCGGAGCCCGACTTCACCATCGGCAGCGAAGTCGATTGCCCGATCGGCTCGGTGCCGCTCGGGTGCGACGCCGCATAGGCGCCGGCCTGGATGTCGGCCACCGGCAGCGTCGAGTTCATCGCCGGTGCGCTGGTCGACTGGCCCATGGGCTCCGTGCCCGTCGGGCGGGCCGCGGCCATGGCGCCGGCCTGGACTTCGGGCTTTTCGGGCGAGTTCATCTGCAGCGGATGAAAGTCCGAACCATCCATGGTTTCGGCCGATGCATTGACCGTGCCCAAGGCTGCCAGCGCAGCGAAGGAAGCGACGGCAAGAAGCTTGAAGGAAGTGCGCATGATGTGTGTTCTCCTGGGTTCAGGTTGTCTCCGGTCACGTGCCGTCGCGCGAACTGCGCGCGGCAGGACCTGAACGCACTCTAGGCACGCAGACTGACATGGCGGTGAGCGAAGAGTTAGCCACGGGTGAGTGCCGCGGCCGTTTCTTCCCACTCTACGTTGGCACGGATGGCAGGTGCACGCGCGCCATGAGGCCCGGCCCGTCGCCGCGGTTGCACAGCTCGATGCGCATGCCGTGGCGCTGCGCGGCGGTTCTCGCAATGGCCAGGCCCAGCCCGCTGCCGCCCGCCGCCGAGCCCGGCACGCGGAAGAAGCGGTCGAACACGCGGCCGATGGCGGCCTGCGGAATGCCCGGGCCGTTGTCGAGCACGTCGACCACCGCGTGCCCCTCGAACGTGTGCAGCTTCACATCGACCACGCCGCCTTCGGGCGCATAGCGCAGCGCGTTGTCGATCAGGTTGTCGAACACGCTGCGCAGCTCGGCCGCGGGCGCGAACACCACGGCAGTGGTGCGGTCGGGGCCTTCGAAGCCGATGTCCACGCGCCGCGCGTCGGCCAGCACCATCAGCTGGCTCACGCTCTCGCGCAGCAGCACCTCGATGTCGACCCGCTCGCGCGCGTCGCCGCCTTGCGGCGCGTCCTGCCGCGACAGGTGCAGCAACTGCTCGATGAGGTGCTGCGCGCGCGTCACGCCGGCCTCGAGCTGGTTGAAGCGCTCAGTGGCCTCGCCGGCCGGCACGTGCGCGCGCAGGTTCTCGATCTGCAGGCCGATGGCGGCCATCGGCGTGCGCAGCTCGTGCGCCGCGTCCTGCACGAAGCGGCGCTGCGTGGCGAAGGCGCTGCGCACGCGCGACAGCAGGTTGTTGAAGGCGCTCACCAGCGGCGCGATCTCGTCGGGCACGCGCGCCAGCGACAGCTGGGTGGGGCTGCGCTCGTCCTGCGAGGCCACGTCGCGCGCCACCGCGCGCAGCGAGCGCGAGGCGGCCGACACGATGACCCACAGGATCAGCAGCGCCAGCGGCAGCAGCAGCGTGATCGGCAGGCCTTCGAGCAGCGCGCGGCGCAACGCGCGGCGGCGGCGGTAGTCCTCGTTCTGCAGCACTTGCACGCGCGGCTGGTCGGCGCGCGTGCCGGCCTCGGCCGTGAACACGCGCCAGGCCGAGCCCGCGTGGGCGCCGGTGTTGACGTCGCTGAAGCCCGGCGTGTCCTGCAGCGGCACCGACAGCACCGGCCACGAGGTCGCGCGCAGCGTGCGGCCGTCGGCGCTCCAGATCTGCACGATGAAGGCGCCGCGCGAGAAGGCCGCTTCGCCGTCCATCGGCTGCGGCAGCTTCTGCGGCGCGCTGCCCGCGTACGACTCGGCCACCAGCCGCATCTGGTCGTCCAGCGCGTTGTGCACGAGGTTGCCGTAGGCCACGAACGAGAACCACGCCGTGAGCACCGCCGCGCCCAGGTGCAGCGTGATGAGCCACAGCAGCAGTTGCGTGCGCAGCGAGCGCGGCCGCCACCAGCGGCCGACGGTACGAGCACCGCCGTTCATCGGGGCGACAGACCCGGGGCCTGTTCGAGAAACACCGCGCAACCGGCTTCGCCGGGCCGCAGGTGTTGCCCCCGGCAGGGGGTTGGCGAAGCGACACGAAGTGCGCGAAGCCCGGGGGCGAGCATGATCACGCAGCCACTCGCCAGCCCAGGCCGCGCACGTTGCGGATGGCGTCCGCGCCCAGCTTGCGGCGCATGCCGTGGATGAGCACGTCGATCGCGTTGCTGGTGACTTCCTCGCCCCAGCCGTAGATGCGGTTCTCGAGCTGCTCGCGCGAAAGAATGGCGCCGGGGCGCTCCAGCAGCGCGTGCAGCAGCGCGAACTCGCGCGCGGTGAGCGCCTCGCGCGCGCCGTTGACCACCACCTCGCGCGTGGTGAGGTCCAGCTGCAGCGCGCCGCTGCCGACCAGCGAATGCGCGGCGCCGTCGCGGCGCCGCACGATGGCGCGCATGCGCGCGAGCAGCTCGCGGAATTCGAAGGGCTTGAGCAGGTAGTCGTCGGCGCCGAGGTCGAGGCTGTGGATGCGGTCGTCCAGCCCGTCGCGCGCGGTGAGCACCAGCACCGGGGTGGCGTCGCCGCGTTCGCGGGCGCGCCGCAGCACCTCGGTGCCGTCCTGCTTGGGCAGGCCGAGGTCGAGCAGCACGCAGGTGTAGCCGCCGTCGCCCAGCGCGCTCTGCGCCAGTTCGCCGTCGCGCACCCAGTCCGCGGACCAGCCCGCACCCTCGAGCGCCTGCTTCAGGCTGCGCCCGATCATTTCATCGTCTTCCACCAACAGCACGCGCATCGCGGCGACTCCTTCGGCCGCAAGGTAGCACGCGATCGGGATGACCGGAAGTGCCTGCGCCGTGGCGCAGCGTAATGAGCCAGAGTTAAACGGGGCTTAAAGCCCCGCCTTGCCCCTCAGAACTTCTCGTGCGGCCCGAGGTAGCGCCACTGCCCCACCGGCAGGTTGCCCAGCATCACCTTGCCGATGCGCACGCGCTTCAGGCCCACCACCTT
This sequence comes from Variovorax sp. OK212, assembly GCF_900112425.1. Taxonomy (GTDB): domain Bacteria; phylum Pseudomonadota; class Gammaproteobacteria; order Burkholderiales; family Burkholderiaceae_C; genus Variovorax. The sequence continues at coordinate 113,267 of NZ_FOLP01000017.1, forward strand.
CAGGCCCACCAGCTCGCACATGCGGCGGATCTGCCGCTTCTTGCCCTCGGTGAGCACGAAGCGCAGCTGCTCGGGGTTCTGCCATTCGACGTGCGCCGGCTTGAGCGCCTGCCCGTCCAGGCTCAGGCCGTGGCGCAGCCGCGCGAGCATGGCCGGCGGAAACACCGCCTGCACGTTGGAGGTGACGGGGTCGTCGTCGTCCATGCGCACCAGCTGGCCGGTGGGCGCGGGCTGGCCCAGGCCGTGGTAGGCCACGCGCACCAGGTATTCCTTCTCCATCACCGAGTCTTCGCCGATGAGCTGGCGCGCGACGCGGCCGTCCTGCGTCATCACCAGCAGGCCGATGGAGTCGATGTCCAGCCGCCCGCACGGCGCCAGGCCGCGCAGCTGCTGCGGGCTGAAGAAGAAGCGCGCGTTGTCGTCGGCCCAGCGGTTCTGCGGCGTGAACAGCGTCACCGCCGGCTCGTGCCCGTCCTCGGCCTGGCCGCTCACGAAGCCGATGGGCTTGTTGATGAGGATGGTGACCTGGTTCGCCTGCTGGCCCTTGGCCGCCTTGTCGATCTCGATGCGGTCCGACGGCGTGACCTTCACGCCCATTTCGGCCGGCTTGCCGTTCACTTTCACCCAGCCGTTGGCGATCCACTCGTCGGCCTCGCGGCGCGAGCACATCTTGAGCTCGGCCATGCGCTTGTTGAGGCGCACGGGCGCGTGGAGGGGGGAAGAAGGCTCGGTCATGGCGATGTGGACGGCGGCGGCGCGGTCGGAGGGCTGTCGGTGGGCGGGGGACAGATGCTACAGGCACAAGCCCAGGCAACGGAAGACGGCGCTGAAACGCAGGCCCCGCGGGGCTTGATCAAACGGCCGCGCCGATGCTATCCTGCCCCCACGGCGCGAGTTGATCGCGCTCTTTTTGGGGGATTCCCAATTGACCACGCCAAGCACACAGCACACACGCAAGTTTCAATACGCCATCGTCATCGGGCGTTTCCAGCCCGTTCACTTCGGACACCAACGACTCATCGAAGAAGGCCTTCGCGCCGCCGACAGGGTCATCGTGGTGGTCGGCTCCGACCGCAAGCCACGCAGCGTCAAGAACCCCTTCACCTTCGACGAACGCGAACGCATGGTGCGCGCCTGCCTGCGCGGCACCGAGCAGATGCGCGTGAGCGTCGTCGGCGTGGGCGACTCGCCCTACAACGACCAGATCTGGATCGCGTCGATCCAGTCCGCGGTCGACCGTCTCATCGTGCAGGACGGCCACGCCCTCGCCAACGCCAAGGTCGCGCTGGTGGGCCACCTGAAGGACGCGTCGAGCTACTACCTCAAGCTCTTCCCGCACTGGGAATTCGTCGGCCAGAACAGCGTGGAGAGCCTGAACGCCACCGACGTGCGCAACCTCTACTTCGACCCCGAGAACCGCGGCCAGCTGGCGCGCGCCGACCTGCCCGACGGCACGGCCGCCTTTCTCGACCAGTTCACCCGCACCGCCGACTGCGCCGAGCTCTGCGAAGAGCGCGCCTTCCTGGCGGACTACCGCGACAAGTACCGCTATGCGGGCAGCAGCTTTCCGCCGATCTACACCACGGTCGACGCCATCGTGGTCGAGGCGGGGCACATCCTGCTGGTGCAGCGCAAGTTCCATCCCGGCAAGGGCACCTGGGCGCTGCCCGGCGGCTTCGTCGGCCAGCACGAGCGCCTGCAGGACGCGGCCATCCGCGAGCTGAAGGAAGAAACCCGCCTGAAGGTGCCCGTGCCCGTGCTCAACGGCAGCATGAAGGCCAGCCACGTGTTCGACGCGCCCGACCGCTCGCAGCGCGGGCGCACCATCACGCACGGCTTCTTCTTCGAGCTGGCGCACAACCAGTGGACGGGCCTGTCGGACGTGCGCGCCGACGACGACGCGGCCGAGGTGCGCTGGGTTCCCATTGCCGAGTTCCTCGGCATGCAGGACCGCGTCTACGAAGACCACTTCTTCATCGCGAATCATTTTTTGGGTGGCCTGGGCAAGAACTGAACGACAGACCAGGCTTTGTCAGCAAGAACGGCCCCGGTTGACGGGCGCCACAGTGAAAGGAGCTTTCACATGAACCGCAATCTCACCTCCACGCCCCTGGGCAACAACCTGCTGCTTCGCACCGACTCCTACAAGGTGTCGCACTGGATGCAGTACCCGCCCGGCACGCAGACGGTGTACAGCTACATCGAGTCGCGCGGCGGCATCTTCAGCCACTCGCTGTTCTTCGGCCTGCAGGCCTACCTGCGCGAATACCTGCAGACGCCGGTGACGCTGGCCGACGTCGACGAAGCCGCCGCGCTCATGGCCGTGCACGGCGAGCCCTTCAACCGCGAAGGCTGGCTGCGGCTGATCGAGAAGCACGGCGGGCTGATGCCGGTGCGCATCCGCGCGGTGCCCGAGGGCAGCGTGCTGCCGGTGCACAACGTGCTCGCCACCATCGAGAACACCGACCCCGAGTTCTTCTGGGTCACGAGCTTCCTCGAAACCGAATTGCTGCGCGCCATCTGGTACCCGACCACCGTGGCCACGCTGTCGGCGGCTGCGCGCACCACGCTGCTGCGCTACCTCGAGGCCACCTGCGACGACCCGCAAGGCCAGATCGCGTTTCGCCTGCACGACTTCGGCGCGCGCGGTGTATCGAGCCTCGAGTCGGCCGCGCTCGGCGGCATGGCCCACCTGGTGAACTTCATGGGCACCGACACGCTGGCGGCACTGGTCGCGGCGCGCCGGTACTACGACTGCGACGTGGCGGGCTTCTCGATTCCCGCGGCCGAGCACAGCACCATCACGGGCTGGGGCCGCGACCACGAGGCCGACGCGTACAGCAACATGGTCGACCAGTTCGGCAAGGCCGGCGCCACCTTCGCGGTGGTGAGCGACAGCTACGACATCTTCAATGCCTGCGCGCGCATCTGGGGCGACGAGCTCAAGGCCAAGGTGGTGGCCTCGGGTGCCACGCTGGTGGTGCGGCCCGACTCGGGCGACCCTGCGCAAACCACGCTGAAGGTGGCGCAGATCCTGGCCGAGCGCTTCGGCACCACGACCAATGCCAAGGGCTTTCGCGTGCTGAACAACGTGCGCATCATCCAGGGCGACGGCGTCAACCTCGACTCGCTGCGGCTGTGCCTGTCGAACTTCTATCACAACGGCCTGTCGACCGAGAACATCTCCTTCGGCATGGGCGGCGGGCTGCTGCAGCAGGTCAACCGAGACACCATGCAATGGGCAATGAAGTGCTCGGCCATGCAGGTGAACGGCGAGTGGCGCGACGTCTACAAGTCGCCCGTGGGCGACGTGAGCAAAGCGTCGAAGAAGGGGCGGCTTGCGCTGGTGCAGAACGCCCGCGGCGAGGTGCAGACCTTGCGCGAGGAAGCGCTTGCGGCGGAGCAGGCCGACCTGCTGCAGACGGTGTTCGAGAACGGACGCATCGTCGAGAACACCACGTTCGAGGCCATCCGGGAGCGTGCTGCGGCGGGGGTGAACCAGTTCGTCACTTCGCGGGCGCCGCTCTGAAGAAGATTGTTCGGGGGCGCGTGCACATGACACGCTGCCGGTGCGCGCCGATCAACGACTGCACCTGACCACGAGCACGCCGATGGCGGGTCCTGTTTCGCGAAATAAAGGAGGAGGCCGCAGGCCGGGGGACATTCGCGAAACGGGGCCCGCCGTCGGCGGGATCGCGCCCCGGATCTCCAACGCCCCTGCGAGAGCCAGCAGCGGTGCAGCCGGCAGTGCCACACGGCATGGCCATAATCCGCGCAACTCCCGGAATTCATGACCAAACTCCTGATCCTCAGCGTGAGTGCCGGCAACGGCCACGTGCGTGCTGCACAGGCGCTTGCCGCCACCGCCCAGACCCTCGTCCCGCCCTGCACTGCGGTCCACATCGACGCAATGGCCCATGTGGCCGGCGGCTTTCGCAAGCTCTACACCGACTGGTACATCCAGCTCGTGAACCGCGCTCCCGAGCTGTGGTCGTACCTGCACCAGCGCACCGACAGCACGCCGCACCACGCGCCCTCGCAGCGCCTGCGCCGCGGCATCGAGCGGCTGAGCACCGGCGCGCTGCTGAAGGAGATCCACCGCGAGAAGCCCGATGCGGTGGTCTGCACGCACTTCCTGCCGGCCGAGCTGCTGATGCGCGAACGCAACCGCGGGCGCATCGACTACCCGGTGTGGCTGCAGATCACCGACTACGACCTGCACAACATGTGGCTCGTGCCGGGCATGGCGGGCTACCTGGCCGCCACCGAGGAAGTGGCCTTCCGCCTGCGCGCGCGCGGCATTCCGGAGGACCGCATCCATGTGACGGGCATTCCGGTGATGCCGGCGTTCTCCGAGCCCGGCGTGCCGGCGCTGGCGCGCAACGCCTGCGCGGCCGAACTCGGCCTCGACCCGTCGCGCCCCGTGCTGCTGATGGCCTCCGGCGGCGCGGGCGTGGGCGACCTGGCGAGCATGGTCGAACGCGTGCTCGGCCTGGGCGGTGAAGGCAACTTCCAGGTGATTGCGGTGGCGGGCCGCAACGTGGAGGCGCACGGCAAGCTCGAGGCGCTGGCCCGACGCTACCCGGGCCGCGTGGTGGCCATCGGCTTCACCAACGAGATGCACAGGATGATGGCCGCGGCCGACCTGGTCGTGACCAAGCCCGGCGGCCTCACGGTGTCGGAGTGCCTGGCGCTGGGCAAGCCGATGCTGCTGATCTCGCCCATTCCGGGGCAGGAAGAACACAACGCCGGCTTCCTGATGGAAGAAGGCGCCGCCTGGCTCGCCTACGACGCCATCGGCCTGGACTACAAGGTCGCGCGCCTGATGGCCGACCCCGCCAAGCTCGCGAACATGGCCGCGCGCAGCCGCGCACTGGGCAAGCCGCAGGCCGCGCGCGCCGTGCTGCAGCACGTGCTGGGCACCCCGGCCACGGGAACCGCGGCGTGAGCGGCGCCGTCGAAAAGACCGGCGTGGGCCGCACGCTCGGCTACCTCGCGTGGGTGGTCGTGATGGCCTTCTTCTTCGCCAACGCCGAGATCCAGATCGAAGGCGGCGCGGGCTGGGCCACGTCGCTGCCGACGTGGCGCATCGAGAACAGCATCTGGCTCGACCTGTTCTGGGGCGGCCGTGCGATGACGGGCTACCACGCGTGGGTGTTCACCTTCATGGCGCTGGTGTTCTTCTCGCCGCTGGCCTACAACGGGCGCTGCACCTGGCGCGACGTCGGCCTCGCCGGGGCCGGCCTCATCGTGTTCTGGGTGTGCGAAGACTTCCTGTGGTTCATCATCAATCCGGCCTTCGGCTGGGCGCGCTTCAACCCGGTCGATGCGTTCTGGCACAAGCATTGGGTGTGGGGCGCGCCGGTCGACTACTGGGGCGGCCTGGCGGTGGCGCTGCTGATCCTGGCGACGCGGCACTGGCGGCGCAGGAAATGACGATGACGACGAAGAAGCACAGCAAGCCCGAAGAAGCATTCGACGATCCGCGCCCCGGCCACTGGGCCGATCCGCTGGACACGCTGCAGGTCGAGAACCTGCACCGCATCACGCCCACGCTGTACCGCAGCGCGCAGCCGCGGCGCGCCAACATGGCCGCGCTGCAGTCGCTGGGCATCCGCACGGTGGTGAGCCTGCGTTCGTTCAACGACGACCGCAAGGTGTTCGCGGGCAGCGGCATCCGGCTGGTGCGCGTGCCCATCAACACCTGGTCGATCGACGACGCCAAGGTGCTGCGCGCGCTGCTGGCCATCCGCGAGGCCGAGAAGCACGGGCCGGTGCTGATCCACTGCATGCACGGCGCCGACCGCACCGGCGTGGTGGCGGCCGTGTACCGCATGGCCGTGCAGGACTGGGACAAGGACAGCGCGCGCCACGAGATGCTGCGCGGCGGCTACGGCTACCACACGCTGTGGCGCAACATTCCGCGCTTCATCGAGCGGCTCGACCCCGTGAAAATGCGCCACGCGCTGGCCCATGCCCCCGTGATTGCGCTGGTGTCCTGAACGCGCCAGCAGCTTTCGCACCCCGCTCCTATACTGGCCGCCCCGTGGCCCCAGGCCATCTGCGAACCTGCTGAAAAGGGCTCTTCCATGGCACTGCAAATCCGCTCCCTCGTTCGCGCCAGCGGCGAACTCGAACTCTCGCTGCACGACGACCCGATCCCCGAACCGCAGGCCCACGAAGTGGTGATCCGCGTCGAGGCGTCGCCGCTGAATCCGTCGGACCTCGGCCTGCTGTTCGGCGCCGCCGACATGAGCACCGCCAAGGCCTCCGGCACCGCCGAGCGCCCCGTCGTCACCGCCACCGTGCCCGAGCGTGCGCGCCCCGCCATGGCGGCGCGGCTCGACGAGTCGATGCCCGTGGGCAACGAAGGCGCGGGCGTGGTGGTCAAGGCCGGTTCGTCGCCGGCCGCGCAGGCGCTGCTCGGCAAGACCGTGGCGGCCATCGGCGGCGCGATGTACTCGCAGTACCGCAGCCTCGCCGCCGCCCAGTGCATGGAACTGCCCGAAGGCACCACGCCGGCCGAAGGCGCTTCGTGCTTCGTGAACCCGCTCACCTCGCTCAGCATGGTCGAGACCATGCGCATGGAAGGCCACAAGGCGCTGGTGCACACCGCGGCCGCGTCCAACCTGGGCCAGATGCTCAACAAGATCTGCCAGAAGGACGGCATCGCGCTGGTGAACATCGTGCGCAAGCAGGAGCAGGAAGACCTGCTGCGCGGCCTGGGCGCGAAGTACGTGTGCAACGCCAGCTCGCCCACTTTCATCGAGGACCTGACGCAGGCGCTGGTCGAGACCGGCGCCACGCTGGCCTTCGACGCCACCGGCGGCGGCAAGCTCGCGGGGCAGATCCTCGGCTGCATGGAAGCCGCCATCAACCGCACGGCCAAGGAATACAGCCGCTACGGTTCCACCACGCACAAGCAGGTGTACATCTACGGCGGCCTCGACCGCGGCCCGACCGAGTTCGTGCGCAACTTCGGCATGGCCTGGGGCATGGGCGGATGGCTGCTGTTCCCGTTCCTCGGCAAGCTCGGCGACGAAGGCACGAAGCGCCTGAAGGCGCGCGTGGTCGCCGAGCTGAAGACCACGTTCGCGAGCAAGTACACGCGCGAGGTGTCGCTGGTCGAGATGCTGCAGCTCGACGCGATCGGGGTGTATGGCAAGCAGGCGACGGGCGAGAAGTTCTTGCTGAATCCCAACAAGGGCGTGGCGGCCTGAACCTGCGCCTGGTTCGGGGGGCGATCCCGCCGACGGCGGGCTCGTGATCGAGCGCGGCGGCTGACCGGCCGCGAACCGCCGACGCAACGCAAAAAAAAGGGCGGCCCTTCCGGACCGCCCTTTCACGAGGCCATCAGCTCTTCACGAGCGTGGCCATTTCACTCGCAGGCGCCACTGCGTAGTGGTCGAACTGCATCGTGTACTGCGCACGGCCCGAAGACAGCGCGCGCAGGTTGCCGATGTAGCCGAACATCTCCTTCAGCGGCACATGCGCCTCGATGACGGCGGCGTTGCCGCGCACCGTCTGGCCGCGGACCATGCCGCGACGCCGGTGCAGGTCGCCGATGCAATCGCCGAGATGGTCGGCGGGCGTGATGACTTCCACCGCCATCACCGGCTCCAGCACCTGCGGCCCAGCCTTGGCCGCCGCCTCGCGGAAGGCCGCGCCGGCCGCCAGCTCGAAAGCCATCGCCGACGAGTCGCGCTCGTGGTGGCTGCCGTCCACCAGCGTGGCCACGAAGTCCACACAGGGGAAACCGGCGACCACGCCTGATTGCGCCGCCCGGCGAATGCCGGCCTCGACCGCGGGAATGAACTCGCGCGGAATGACGCCGCCCACCACCTGGCTCTCGAACACGATGCCTTCGCCCCGCGCACGCGGCGCAAGGCGCAACTTCAGCTCGGCGAACTGGCCGGGGCCGCCGTTCTGCTTCCTGTGCACATGGTGCACCTCCGTTTCTCTGGATACCGTTTCCCGGAAGGCGACCTGCGGCCGCCCCACCGACACTTCGACGCCGTGCTTCGCCCGCAGCGTCTCCACAGCCACATCGAGCTGCAGCTCGCCCATGCCCGACAAGATCGTCTGGCCCGACTCGGCGTCCTGCCGCAGCTGCAGGCTCGGGTCTTCGCGCAGCATGGCCTGCAACGCCTTCGACAGCGCCTGCTGTCCGGCCTGCGCCTTCGGCTCGATCGCGACGTGGATCACGGGCTCGGGCACGCTGATCTCCTCCAGGTGAACCGGATCATTCCGGTCGCACAGCGTGTGACCGGTCAGCGTGTCCTTCAGCCCGACGATGGCGGCAATGTCGCCCGCCACCAGTTCGTCGCGCTCGATGCGATCGTCCGCATGCACTTCGTACAGGCGGGCGGCGCGTTCGGTGCGGCCGGTCGTGGCATTGAGCATCGTGTCGCCACGCCGCAGCCTGCCGCCGTACACACGCACGAACACCATCGCGCCGTGGTCGTCGCTGGCCACCTTGAAGGCGAGCGCCGCGAACGGTGCCTCGGCGTCGCATGCAGTCGCCACCTCGCCCGGTGCCGGCAGCCAATCGACGACGGCGTCGAGCAGCGGCTCCACGCCGCGGTTGCGGAACGCGGAGCCCGCGAGCACGGGCACGAAGGCACCGGCCAGCACACCCTTGCGGATGCAGGCACGCAGCACGTCGGCCGACGGCTCCTCGCCGTCCAGGTAGGCCGCCATGGCCGCGTCGTCCTGCTCCAGCGCAAGCTCCACCAGCCGCGCACGAAGGCGCTGCGCCGGGGCCAGCAGATCGGCAGGCACATCGGCCACGCGGCAAGGCTGGCTCGCGTCGTCCTTGTCCCAGACGAGCGCGCGCATGCCGAGCAGGTCGACGACGCCGCGGAAGTCGCCTTCCGCGCCGATGGGAAGCTGCACCGCCACGGCCTTCACGCCCAGGCGTTCTTCCATCATCGCGACCACGCGCGGGAAGTCCGCGCCCAGGCGGTCGAGCTTGTTGACGAAGGCGATGCGCGGCACGCGGTACTTGTCCGCGAGGCGCCAGTTCGTTTCCGTCTGCGGCTCCACGCCGGCCACGCCGTCGAACACCACGACCGCGCCGTCGAGCACGCGCAGCGAGCGGTTCACCTCGATGTTGAAGTCGATGTGGCCGGGCGTGTCGATCAGGTTGATCTGCGTCGTCTTCCAGCGCACCGTGATGGCCGCGCTGCTGATGGTGATCCCGCGCTTCTGCTCCTGCGGATCGAAGTCCATGCGCGCCGTGCCCTTGCTCACGTCGCCGATGCGATGGCTCTCGCCGGCATGGAACAGGATGCGTTCGGTGGTGGTGGTCTTGCCCGCGTCGACGTGGGCAATGATGCCGATGTTGCGGAGGTTTCTGGTTTTCGGGTTCATGGCGAATCTTTCTTTTCTGTGTTCGAAGCGCTCTGCTTCGAAGGCCTGGTTGGCATGCGCCAGCCCCAGGCAGAAGATTCGCCTGGGGGCTAGCGACGAACGGTGTCGTGCAGGGTGCTGATGCGGCGGCCGGAGCCCGGGCGCACGGTGTCCACGCTCCGGCGGAGGCGAATCGTGGCGATCAGCTTGTCGTAGGTACGCATGGCGTGGTGGATGGTTGGGACTCGGAAAAAAACAAAACCCCGGAGGGACGCGGCCAGCCGGGGTTTTCAGTACCGGAAGGCGCAACGCCTTCCGAACGCGATCGAAGGCGATGTCAGGTGGCGGTGAGGCCTGCTTCGATGGCTTGGGTGAATTTCATGATGGGGCGGATTGTCTTTGTGCACGCGGGCGAAGGCAAGCGGCGTGACGCGATCCTGTGGGCTGCAAGCCACGGCGCGGATGCGATCGAACCGCCGAAATCCGCTTGACCCTCTCGTTGCGGCAGCCTCTAGGATGCCTTCAACTTGAAGAGAGAGAAGGCATGTTCCTGAAGATTGGCGAACTCGCGCGGCGCACCGGGCTGACCGTGCGCGCGCTGCGGCACTACGACGACATCGGCCTGCTGGTGCCGTCGCAAAGGTCCAGCGGCGGCTACCGCCTGTACGACCGCGGCGACGTGGCGCGGCTCTACCGCATCCAGGCGCTGCGGCGGCTCGACCTGCCGCTGGCCGGGATTCAGCGCCTGCTCGACGGTGCCGCCAGCGGCCTGGCGGACATCGTCGCGCAACAGGTGGCGCAGCTCGACCGCGAGATCCGCCAGGCCTCGGCCCTGCGCACGCACCTGCTCGCGATGCAGGGCCAGCTGCAGGCCAGCGAGGAACCCGGCCTCGACGACTGGCTGCTCGCGCTGGAGAGCATGGTCGCGGGCGCGAAGTATTTCAGCGCCGACGAACTGCGCACGCTCACGACGCCGCGCAACGAGGCGTCCGATGCCATCGCGCTCGAACGCTCGGCGCTGGCCGCGTCGCTGCGCGAACTGGTCGCGGCCGGCACCTCGCCCGAGAGCGCGCCGGCACAGGCGCTGGCGCGGCGCTGGATCGACATGCTGCTCGACGAAGCCGGCGGCGACGAGGGCCTGCTGATCAAGCTCTACACCATGCACTGGAACGAGCCGTCGCTGCATGCGCTCACCGGCGTGGACCGCGCCGGCATCCGGTACATCTCGCACGCGATGGCGTATGCGCGGCTGCAGCTGTACGCGCCCCATTGCAGCGCCGGCGACATGGCCACGCTGCGCGCGCACTACGTTGCGCAGACCGACGCATGGCCGCCGCTCATTGCCGACGTGCGCCGGCAGATGCTGGCCGGCGCGCCCGCCGATGGCGCGGCCATGCGGGCGCTCGCGCTGCGCTGGCAGGCACTGTCGCTGGCCAAGGCCGGCGGCAACGCCGCGCTGCACGCACGGCTGCAGCACGCGTTCCGCAACGACCCGGCCTTGCGCGTGGGCTCGGGCATCGACGCGCCGCTGGCCGCCTATGTCGCGCACGCCATGGCGCAGCTCGACGCCCCTGTTTCTTCCTGAACGCATCCACAAGGCCCCTGTGAACCCCACCACGCAGACGAACCCCTACTTCTTCACCGGCAACTACGCGCCGCTCGGCGAGGAGCACGACATAACGGCGCTCGACATCGAAGGCACGCTGCCGCCCGGACTCTCGGGCAGCCTGTACCGCGTGGGCCCGAGCCCGCAGTACGCGCCGCGCGACAACGACTACCACTGGTTCTCGGGCGACGGCATGGTGCACGCGTTCCACATCGATGCCGGCGTGGTGTCGTACCGCAACCGCTGGGCGCGCACGCCGAAGTGGCAGCTCGAGCATGAAGCCGGGCGCGCGCTCTTCGGCACCTTCGGCAACCCCGCCACCAGCGACCCGCTGGTGCAGGGGCTCAACGGCGGCACGGCCAACACCAGCATGCTGTGGCACGGCGACCGGCTGTTCGCGCTCGAGGAGTCGCACCAGCCCTTCGAGCTCGACGCGCGCACGCTGGCGTCCAAGGGGCACCAGAGCTTCAGCGGCCGTGTGGACTCGCGCTGCACCGCGCACCCGAAGGCAGACCCCGAGACCGGCGAACTGCATTTCTTCGCCTACTCGCCCGACGGCCCCTGCTCGCCGACCATGCGCTACGGCGTGATGGACAGGCACTGCGAGGTCACGCAGCTGCAGTCGTTCACCGCGCCGCACGCGAGCATGGCGCACGACTTCATGGTGACGCGCGGGCACGTGCTCTTTCCCGTCACGCCGCTCACGCTCAGCATGGAACGCGCGATGCTCGGCAAGCCGCTGCTGGCATGGGACGCGAGCCTGCGCACGCATGTCGGCGTGATGCGGCGCGGCAGCGACAGCGGTGGTGGCGGCACCGGCACGCTGCGCTGGTTCGATGCCGACGCCTGCCATGTGTTCCATGTCATGAACGCCTGGGACGACGGCGACACCATCGTGGCCTATGTCATGCAATCGGAGACCGCGCCCGGCCTGCCCGACGCCGAAGGCCGCCCCGGCGATCCGGCCGCGATGGCCGCGCGCCTGTGCCGCTGGACCTTCGACCTGCGCGGCGACGGCACCGCATTCCAGCGCGAATACCTCGACGACCTGGTGGCGGAGTTTCCGCGCATCGACGAGCGCTACACAGGCCGGCGCAACCGCTACGGCTTCTACACCTGCCATGCCACGCCGCGCACGCGGGGCGATGCCGAAAGCGTGCTCTACGACAGCCTCGCGCGCTTCGACTTCGACACCGGCAAGCGCGAGCTGCACACGCTGCCGCCGGGCGACGTGGTGTCCGAACCGGTGTTCGTGCCGCGCGCGGCGGACGCGCCCGAGGGTGATGGCTGGTTGCTGGCCGTGGCGTGGCGCGCGCAGGAAGAGCGCAGCGACCTGCTGGTGTTCGATGCCCGCGACCTGGAGGCCGGTGCGGTGGCTGTGGCGCGGCTGCCGCATCGCGTGCCCTTCGGGTTCCATGGCAGCTGGCGGTCGAACGCGTAGCCGCACGGTTGCGCGGCCTCCGTCATCAATTCGTCAAACTGGCGACCGGCATGAAGGGTGTAATCGCAATCCCAATCGCACTGCCGGACAGAAGTCCGGCGGCTCACCGTTCAGCTTCTCGAGGACCAGAAGATGGGAATACTTTCGGATTTCTTCGTCGCCAACCCTGAAGAGGCCATGCGCTACGCCAACCGACTCGACGAGCCCGATGAGGGCGACGAGATCGAGGAGCTGCTGGACCCGGCCCAGCACAAGCACTTCACGGACCTCGAGATCACCACGCTCTGGGCCATCCTCGAAGACAAGGAATGGGACGCCGACACGCACACGCTGGAACACGTCGAGATCGGCGAAGACAGCGAGGCGTGGCTCAACCGGTTCCCGGAGGAACTGACGATGCTGCTGACCCGCGCGGACGACGGCTCGCTCGGCCCCGTGCTGGCGAAGTGGGCCGACACGGAAGAGCTCGCGTGCGATGCGGCCGAACTGCACCCCGTGATGGAAGACCTGCGGAGGCTCGCGAACGATGCGGTCGCGCGGAAGAAATCCGTGTACCTCTGGGGCTGCCTCTAAAGCCCTTGCACCCGCCAGACCGCTAGACCGCCAGATCGCTAGGCCACCAGCCGGTACCCCACCGCCGTCTCGGTCAGCAGATGCCGGGGCTGCGCCGGATCGGCCTCGAGCTTCTGCCGCAGGTGCCCCATGTAGATGCGCAGGTAGTGGCTCTGGTCGGTGTGCGAGGGGCCCCACACCTCGCGCAGCAGCTGGCGCTGCGTGAGCACGCGCCCCGCGTTGGCGACCAGCACCGACAGCAGCCGGTACTCGGTCGGCGTCAGGTGCACCTCTGCGCCCGCGCGGCGAACCAGGCGCGCGGCGCGGTCGAGCTCGATCTCGCCGAAGCGGAACAGCGCCTCGGGCGCCTCGTCGGTGCTGCCGCCCGCCGCGCGCGGGCGGCGCAGGTTGGCACGCACGCGGGCCAGCAGCTCGCCGGTGCCGAAGGGCTTGGTCAGGTAGTCGTCGGCGCCCGCGTCGAGCGCCGCGATCTTGTCGGCCTCGTCGCTGCGCGCGGACAGCACGATGATCGGCACCGCCGACCAGCCGCGCACGTCGCGGATCAGCGAGACGCCGTCGCCGTCGGGCAGGCCCAGGTCGAGCACCAGCAGGTCGGGCTGGCGCGTGCCGGCCGCGGCCAGCCCGTCGCGCAGCGTGCCGGCCTCGTGCACCAGCCAGCCTTCGGCTTCGAGCGCGCCGCGCACGAAGCGGCGGATCTGCGGCTCGTCTTCGATCACGATGGCGGTGGGTGCGGGCATGGGGTCAGAGTTGGGCTTCGGCCGGTTCGGGCGGCTCGCGGCGGGGCAAGGTGACCGTGAATTCTGCACCGCCGTCGCGCGCGTTGCCCGCCGCGATCTCGCCGCCGTGCGCGCTCACCACCGCCTTGCAGATCGCCAGGCCCAGGCCCACGCCCGGCGTGGCCGACTCGGCCTCGCCGCGGGTGAACTTGTCGAACAGCTTCTGCTCGCGGCCCAGCAATGCGGCGGGCAGGCCGGGCCCGTGGTCGCGCACGGTGAGCACCAGCGTGCCGGGCTCGGCGCGCGCGCCGACCACGATGGGCGGCGCGCCGTACTTGGTGGCGTTCTCCAGCAGGTTGACCAGCACGCGCTCGATCAGCACGGCGTCGAACTCGACCAGCGGCAGCTCGGGCGCGAGCGCGGTCTGCACGACGATGCTGCCCAGCGAGGTGCGCGCCGCGCGAATGGCCGAACCGGCCACCTCCTCCACCGACTGCCAGTCGCGCCGCAGGTTGACCGCGCCGCCCGCGATGCCGCTTTCGAGCCGCGCCATGTCCAGCAGGTTGTTCACCAGCGCATGCAGCTCGTGCGCCTGAGCGACGATGGCGCGCGCAGCCTCGGCGTGTTCTTCGGGCGGCAGGGTCTGCAGCGATTCGGCCAGCGCGATGAGCGCGGTGAGCGGCGTGCGCACGTCGTGCGAAATGGCGCCGAGCAAGGCATTGCGCAGGCGCTCCGACTCCATCTCGACCACGGCCTGCTGCGCCACCTCCACGTAGTGCACCCGCTCCAGTGCAATGGCGATCTGCCGCGCCAGCGTGTCCAGCTGCTGCGCCTGTTCCGGAATGAGCAGCCAGCGCGGCTGCGCGGGCGACAGCGCCAGCACGCCGCGCACGCGCATCGGCGCCTGCAGCGGCACGTAGTGCCACGTCTGCGCGGCCAGCGTGGCGGTGGCGAGGCCGGCGCTCTGGCCGTGGCGGAAGGCCCAGTCGGCCACCTGGGGGTCGAAGCCCTCGGGCGGGTCGGCGGGCAGCACGAGCTGGTCGGCCGCGTCGGTCACCAGCACCAACGCGTCGCCACCGAAATGGCCTCGCACGGCGGCACCGCCGAGCGCGACCACCTGCGAGCTTTCGAGCGCGGCGGAGAGTTCGCGCGTCAGCTCGAACAGCGAACGCGCGCGCCGCTCGCGGCTGGTCGACACGCCGGCCGCGAAGCGCAGGCCCGCCGTGAGCTGCCCCACCAGCAGGCCGACGCCGAGCATGATCGCGAAGGTCAGCACGTACTGCACGTCGCTCACCGCGAAGGACATGCGCGGCGGCACGAAGAAGTAGTCGAAGGCCGCGACGTTGAGCAGCGCGGCCAGCGCCGACGGCCCGCGCCCGAAGCGCATCGCCACGCCCACCACGCCGAGCAGGAACAGCATGACGATGTTCGACAGTTCCAGCACGCCGGTCAGCGGCATGCAGACCAGCGTGAGCGCGATGCTGGTGGCGCCCGCCCATGCGTAGGCCGGCCAGTGGGTGGGGGCCTTCACGTGGTCGTCGCTGTCGATGCGCGCGCCTTCCAGCGGCGCGCGGGACAGGCGGCGCGAACTCTCGGCCTGCGCGACTTCCATGATGTCGAGCGCGGGCGCGTGCCTGGCGAGCGCGGCCGACAGGGGCTGCGCCGCGCCGGGCCACCAGCGCCACCAGCGCCGCCAGCCGGCGGCCGGCTCGGAGCGCCCCAGCACCAGCGTCGCGCAGTTGAGCCGGCGCGCCTGCTCGGCGAGCTGCTCGGCCACGTCGGCGCCGGTGAGCACGGCGGTGGCCGCGCCCAGTTCCTCGGCCAGCTTGAGCACGGCCAGGATGCGGTCGCGCTCGGCCGCGGCCAGGCGCTGCAGCCGGGGCGTCTCGACGTACGCCGCGTGCCATCGCACGTTGAGCTGGCCCGCGAGCCGCGCCGCGGTGCGCACCGTCTGCGCCGCGCCTTCGTGCGGGCCGACGCACGCGAGGATGGCGCCCGAGGTGTTCCAGGCCTGCAGGCCCTGGCCCTTGCCCTTCCCGTTGCTGCCGCCCGCGCCCGATTGCTCCACGCGCCAGCCGCGCACGTCGTCCTCCACATGCTCGGCCGTGCGGCGCAACGCGATCTCGCGCAGCGCGATCAGGTTGCCCTTGCGAAAGAAGTTCTGCGCCGCGCGCTCCGCCTGTTGCGGCAGGTAGACCTTGCCTGCCGCCAGCCGCGCGGTGAGTTCGTCGGGCGTGACGTCGACCAGCACCACCTCGTCGGCCTCGTCGAGCACGGTGTCGGGCACGGTCTCGTGCACGCGCACGCCGGTGATGGCGCCGACCGTGCCGTTGAGGCTTTCGAGGTGCTGCACGTTGAGCGCCGACCACACCTCGATGCCCGCGGCCAGCAGCTCCTGCACGTCCTGCCAGCGCTTGGCGTGGCGCGAGCCGGGGGCGTTGGTGTGGGCCAGTTCGTCGACCAGCAGCACGGCGGGCTTGCGGGCCAGCGCGGCGTCGAGGTCGAACTCGGCCAGCGTGCGGCCGCGGTAGGGCAACTCGCGCAGCGGCAGCGCGTCGAGCCCCGCGAGCAGCGCGGCGGTTTCGCTGCGGCCATGGGTCTCGGCCACGCCGATGAGCACGTCGCGCCCGGCCGTGCGCTCGCGCTGCGCGGCGCTCAGCATGGCCCAGGTCTTGCCCACGCCGGCGCTGGCACCGAAGTAGATGCGCAGCTTGCCGCGCTGCGCGCGCGCCTCGTCGTTGCGCAGCTGCGCAATCAGGGCGTCGGGGTCGGGGCGGTCGTCGAGCATGGGTGGCGCAGGTTATCGCATCGGGCGGCTTTTTCGGCTGGCGCGGCGACCGGCGTGGCGCCGCGCGGTGCGCGAGAGCACGAACCAGGCGAAGCCCAGCGGCACGAACAGCGCCGCCATGGCCAGCAAGGCCAGCAGCAGGTCAGTGGCCATGGCGCAGGCCGCAGCGCGCGAGGTGCTCGCGCCAGCTCACGAGCCGGCCGATCTCGCCGGAGGGCACGCACTCGATCAGGCGGTGCAGCACGTCGGCGTAGCTGGCGATCGGCAGGCGGATCATCAGGCGCACGCAGGGTGCGTCGCTTTCCTGCGAGTAGCAGGCGTGCAGCAGCGGCTCGCAGCGCACCACGCCCGCGTCGGGGCAACCGGCGATGCTGCGGCGCACGCGCAGGGCGTCGGCGCAGCAGACGGTGACGTCGAGCACGTGGAACGCGCTGGTCGGCGTGGTCATGGGTGCGTGCGTTCGCGGCACGCCGGGGTGTTCTCTGTAGGCGGCATAGGCCATGGTTTTTCTCTCCTCAACGCGGGGTCGAAGGACTCGGACTGAAGGAACCCGCAAAGGCATCGAGCGCGATGTTCAGCGCCAGCACGTTGACGCGCGGCTCGCCCAGGAAGCCCCAGGTGGGCCCCTGCGTGTTGTCGGTGATCAGCGTGTGGATGCGGTCCAGCGGAATGCCGCGCACGCGCGCCACGCGCGCCGCCTGGTACTGCGCGGCGGCCGGGCTGATGTCGGGGTCGAGCCCGCTGGCCGAGGCGGTGACGAGGTCGACCGGCACCGGCGCGGTGTTGCCCGGGTCGGCCGCGCGCAGCGCCTCGACGCGGGCCTTCACCGCATCGGCCAGCGCGGGGTTCAGCGGGCCCTGGTTCGAGCCGCCCGAGGCGCTGGCGTTGTAGGGCTGCGGCGCGGTGGCCGACGGGCGGCCCCAGAAGTGCTTGGGGTCGCTGAAGTTCTGGCCGATGAGCCTGGAGCCCACGGTGGTGCCGTCGCGCACGACGAGGCTGCCGTCCGCCTGCGCGGGGAACACCGCCTCGGCGGCGCCGGTGACGGCCATGGGATAAATGAGGCCGGTGAGCGCGCTCAGCAGCACGAAGAGCACAAGCGCGGGGCGAACGATGTTGCCGTTGTTGTTCATGGTGAAGAACTCCTCAGACCAGGTGGACTGCAACGAGCAGCCAGTCGATCAGCTTGATGCCGATGAAGGGAACCAGCAGGCCGCCCAGGCCGTAGATGGCCAGGTTGCGGCGCAGCAGCGCGGCGGCGCCCACGGGCCGGTAGCGCACGCCCTTGAGGGCCAGCGGAATCAGGAACACGATGACCAGCGCGTTGAAGATCACCGCGCTCAGGATGGCCGACGACGGGCTCGCCAGGCGCATCACGTTCAGCGCGCCCAGCTGCGGGTAGGTCGACACGAAGATCGCCGGAATGATCGCGAAGTACTTCGCCACGTCGTTCGCGATCGAGAAGGTGGTGAGCGAGCCGCGCGTCATCAGCAGCGCCTTGCCGGTTTCCACCACCTCGAGCAGCTTGGTCGGGTTGGAGTCGAGGTCGACCATGTTGCCGGCCTCTTTCGCGGCCTGCGTGCCGCTGCCCATGGCCACGGCCACGTCGGCCTGCGCGAGCGCCGGGGCGTCGTTGGTGCCGTCGCCGGTCATGGCCACCAGCCGGCCTTCGGCCTGGTACTGGCGAATGAGCGCGAGCTTGTCTTCCGGCGTGGCCTCGGCCAGGAAGTCGTCCACGCCGGCTTCGGCGGCAATGGCGGCGGCCGTGAGCTTGTTGTCGCCGGTGATCATCACCGTCTTGATGCCCATGCGGCGCAGCTCGGCGAAGCGCTCCTTGATGTCGGTCTTGACGATGTCCTTGAGCTCGACCACGCCCAGCACGCGGTTGCCTTCGGCCACGGCCAGCGGCGTGCTGCCGCGGCGCGCGGTTTCCTCGGCCGTGCGCAGCACTTCGGGCGCCATGTTGCCGCCCAGCGCCTCGACATGGCGGCGCAACGCGTCCACCGCGCCCTTGCGCAGCAGGATGTCGTCGGTGTCCAGGCTGTTGGGCGCGGCCGGCAGGTCGACGCCGCTCATGCGGGTCTGCGCGGTAAAGGGCACGAAGCGCGCGCCTTCGACGGCGGTGGTGTCCAGCCCATCGCGGCGGGCCAGCTCGACGATGCTGCGGCCTTCGGGCGTCTCGTCGGCCAGCGAGGCGAACATGGCGGCGCGCGCAAGGCGGGCCTTGGTCACGCCCGGCGCGGGCAGGAACGCGGTGGCCTGGCGGTTGCCGTGGGTGATGGTGCCGGTCTTGTCGAGCAGCAGCACGTCGACGTCGCCGGCGGCTTCCACCGCGCGGCCCGAGGTGGCGATCACGTTGGCCTGCATCATGCGGCTCATGCCGGCCACGCCCACGGCCGACAGCAGGCCGCCGATGGTGGTCGGGATCAGGCACACCAGCAGCGCGACCAGCGCGGTGAGCGACACCACGGTGCCCGCGCCGGCGGCCTCCACGCTGAACACCGAGAACGGCAGCAGCGTGACGGTGACCATGAGGAACACCAGCGTGAGCGCCACCAGCAGGATGGTGAGTGCGATCTCGTTGGGCGTCTTCTGGCGCTTGGCCGCCTCGACCATGCCGATCATGCGGTCCAGGAACGACTCGCCCGGGTTCACCGACACGCGCACCACCAGCCAGTCGGACAGCACACGCGTGCCGCCGGTCACGGCCGAGAAGTCGCCGCCCGATTCACGCACCACGGGGGCCGATTCGCCGGTGATGGCGCTTTCGTCCACCGAGGCCACGCCTTCGATGACTTCGCCGTCGAGCGGAATGACGTCGCCGGTTTCCACCAGCACGATGTCGCCCTTGCGCAGGTTGGGTGCCTGCTCGGGCAGCCAGCTGTGAGCCCCCACGCTTGCCACTGCGTGTGCTGCGCTGCCCCCCGAGGGGGCTGCTTCGCCTTGGGGCGGCCCGGCGGCGAAGCGCGCGCCGTGGTGCGGCCCGGCCAGCTTCTTGGCCCAGGTGTCCTTGCGCAGGCCGCGCAGCGAGGCCGCCTGCGCCTTGCTGCGGCCTTCGGCCAGCGCTTCGGCGAAGTTGGCGAACAGCACGGTGAACCACAGCCACACGGTGATGGCCAGCACGAAGCCGGGCTTCATGCCGGTGTCGCCCGGGAAGCTCAGCGCATGCACCCAGAGCAGGCTGGTGAGGATGCTCCCGATGTAGACGATGAACATCACCGGGTTGCGCCACTGGGTGCGCGGGTTCAGCTTGGCGAAGGCGCCCCACAGGGCGGGCTTGACCAGCGCTGCGTCGAACAGCGAGAGAGATGTTTTCGTAGAGGTCATGGTGCGCTCCTTCTCATTTCCAGAGCACGAGGTGTTCGACGATCGGGCCCAGGGCCAGCGCCGGCACATAGTTGAGCAAGCCGACCAGCAGCACGGTGCCGATCAGCAAAGAGACGAACAACGGGCCGTGCGTGGGCAGCGTGCCGCCGGTGACGGGCAGGCGCTTCTTGGCGGCCAGCGAGCCGGCAATGGCCAGCACCGGCACGATCATCGCGAAGCGCCCGAGCCACATGGCCAGCCCGAGCAGGCCGTTGTAGAAGGGCGTGTTGGCCGACAGGCCCGCGAAGGCGCTGCCGTTGTTGTTGGCGGCCGAGGTCAGCGCGTAGAGGATTTCGGAGAAGCCGTGCGCGCCGGGGTTGGCGATGCCGGCCTTGCCGGCGCCCGCGATCACCGCCACCGCGGTGCCGGCCAGCACCAGGATGGGCGTGACCAGGATGGCGATGGAAATCAGCTTCATCTCGCGCACCTCGATCTTCTTGCCGAGGTACTCGGGCGTGCGGCCGATCATGAGGCCGGCGATGAACACCGCCAGCATCGCGAAGATCAGCATGCCGTACAGGCCCGAGCCCACGCCGCCGAACACCACCTCGCCGAGCTGCATGAGCACGATCGGCACCATGCCGCCCAGCGGCGTGAGCGAGTCGTGCATGGTGTTCACGGCGCCGCACGAGGCGGCCGTGGTGATGGCGGCGAAGAGCGCGGAGGCGTCGATGCCGAAGCGCACTTCCTTGCCTTCCATGTTGCCGCCGGACTGCAGCGCGCTGGCCACCTGGTCGACGCCCAGCGGCGCGAGCAGCGGGTTGCCGGCCTGCTCGGCGGGCGTGAGGACCACCACGGCAATGACGAACATCACCGTCATGGCGGCCAGCACGGCCCAGCCCTGGCGCATGTCGCCCACCACGCGGCCGAAGGTGAAGCACAGCGCGGCCGGGATCAGGAAGATCGCGATCATCTGCAGCAGGTTCACCAGCGCGGTCGGGTTCTCGTAGGGGTGCGCCGAGTTGGCGTTGAAGAAGCCGCCACCGTTGGTGCCCAGCATCTTGATGGCCTCCTGCGAAGCCACCGGGCCCATCGCCAGCGCCTGCGTGGCGGTGCTGGCGTCTTCGATCACCGGCTGGCCCTTGTCGTCCTTCAGCGGCTGGCCGTCGGGGCCGTTCTTCGGCTGCTGGAAGGCCGTGGTCTCCAGCGTGTTCACCGTCTTGTAGCCGTCGAAGTTCTGGATCACGCCCTGGCCCGCGAAGACCATCGCGATCACGAACGAGATCGGCACCAGCACCCACAGCGTGATGCGGGTGATGTCGGCCCAGAAGTTGCCGACGAGGCCTTTGCCCTGACCGCCATCACCACCATCACCGCGGCGCGCGAAGCCGCGCACCAATGCGAAGGCCACCGCGATGCCGGTCGCGGCCGAGAGGAAGTTCTGCACCGTGAGCCCGAGCATCTGCGTGAGATAGCTCATGGTCGACTCGCCGGCATAGCCCTGCCAGTTGGTGTTCGACACGAAGCTCACGGCGGTGTTGAAGGCCGAGTCGCTCGACACGGCCGTCATGCCCGCGGGGTTCAGCGGCAGCCAGCCCTGCAGGCGTTGCAGCGCATAAAGAAAGATCGCGCCGATGGCGTTGAAGGCGAGCAGCGCGAGCGCGTAGCGCAGCCAGTGCATCGACTGCGCGTGCTGCACGCCCGCGAGCTTGTACAGCGGCGCTTCCACGCGCTGCATCCAGCGCGGCAGGCGCTCGTTGCACAGCGCGGCAAGGAACCTGCCGACGGGCCAGGCGAGCACGCCCAGCACCGCGAGAAAAAGGGCCAGCAGGCCCCAGGCGGAGGCGGTCATGTCAGAACTCCTCCGCGCAGATCAGCGCGAACACGAGGTAGGCGAACAGGACCACGGCGATCAGCGCGCCGAAGCCATAGAGAACTTCGAGGCTGATCACGATGAGGCTCCACCGGTTGATTTCAGAGAACTCGGCGGGTTCGGCGCGTCGAGCCTGTTCAGCCCGACCACCATGGCCCCCACCACGGCCCACAGCGCCAGCAAGGCGCCCATCCAGACGATGTCCATTCAATTGCTCCTGGAGCGAAACACAAGGCCTTCAGTCTCGGGAGCGGTGCGTAAAAACAGGGAACAGAGTCGGCGGGGCCGCATAAAGAAAGCGTAAAAAAGCGCGCCTTTTTCCAAGCGCCGGCTGTCACAAAGCCGCCGCGCCGCCCGTCTTCAGGGAGAAGACGCGTGCGAACGGGCGGATAGCCCGTCCCTATCGGGGTCATTGCCGCGTCGTCCTCGACAGCGCTTTCAGCGCCATTTAATAATCCAAGTACTTACTTTGATAAATAACGGACCGATCATGAAGATACGTTCAAGGGCCTGGCTGGGCGCCGGCCTCGCGGTGGTGGTGATGGGGGGAGCCGGCTACGGGCTCGTTGCGAAGCTCCGGCCGGCGCATGCGCAGGGCGGCGGCATGCCGCCCGCGAAGGTGGCGGTGGCGCCCGCCAGAAAGACCGAGGTGGCGCGCTTCCTGAGCGGCATCGGCACGCTGGAGGCCAACCGGCAGGTCGAGGTGCCGGCCGAAGTGGAAGGCCGCGTCGCGAAGATCCTCTTCACGCCCGGCGGCGAGGTGCGCGCGGGCCAGTTGCTGGTGCAGCTCAACGACGCGCCCGAGCAGGGCGACCTCGAGCGCCTGACCGCCCAGCGCGCCAATGCCAGGGCATTGCTGGAGCGCACGCGCCGCCTGCTGCCGCAGCAGGCCGCCACGCAGGAACAGCTCGAACAGGCGCAGGCCGCCTTCGACCAGGCCAGCGGCGACCTGCGCCGCGCCCAGGCGGTGCTGGAACAGAAGCGCATCAAGGCGCCGTTCGACGGCGTGCTGGGCATCCGCCGCGTGAACCTCGGGCAGTTCGTGCGCGCCGGTGACGCGCTGGTGTCGCTCACCGACAGCCGCACGCTGTTCGCCAACCTCACGCTGCCCGAAACCGCGTTGCCCGCGCTCAAGCGCAACCAGGCGGTGGCGCTCTCGGTCGATGCGTATCCGGGCCGCGTGTTCCAGGCCAGGCTCAGCACCATCGAGCCGCAGATCGGCAGCGACACGCGCACCGTGCGGCTGCAGGCCACCATCGACAACGCCGACGGCGCGCTCACGCCGGGCATGTTCGTCAACGGCAAGGTGGCGCTGCCGGCGCGCGCCGGCGCCATCACCGTGCCCGAGACGGCCATCACCTACAGCACGCACGGCGACTCGGTCTTCGTCGTGCGGACCGCCGAGAAGGGCGACGGCTTCACCGCCCAGCAGGTGTTCGTGACGGCCGGCGACCGGCAGGACGGCTGGGTCGTCATCGAGAAGGGTCTGGCGGCCGGCGACAAGGTCGTCACCTCGGGCCAGTTGCGCCTGTACACCGGCGCGGCCGTGGCGCCGGCAGAGAAGGACACGCTGGCCCTGCAGGAGCCGAAGTCATGAAGTTCACCGACCTCTTCGTGCGCCGGCCCGTGCTGGCGCTGGTGGTGAGCACGCTCATCCTGCTGCTGGGCGCGCGTGCGCTGGGCGACCTGCCGGTGCGCCAGTACCCGCTGACCGAGAGCACCACGCTCACCATCACCACGCAGTACCCCGGCGCCTCGCCGGAGCTGATGCAGGGCTTCGTCACGCAGCCCATCGCGCAGGCGGTGGCGACCATCGAGAACGTCGACTACCTGTCGTCTTCGTCCACCTTGGGCCGCAGCGTGATCAGCGTGCGCATGAAGCTCAACGCCGACGCCAACCAGGCGCTCACGCAGGCGATGGCGCAGGTCAGCCAGGTGAAGTACCGGCTGCCGGCCGAGGCCTTCGACCCCGTCATCCTGAAGTCGTCGGGCGAGGCCACGGCCGTGGCGTACGTCGGCTTCTCCAGCAAGACGATGCCGATGCCCGCGCTCACCGACTACCTCTCTCGCGTGGTGCAGCCGCAGTTCGCCTCCATTCCCGGCGTGTCGGGCGTGGAGGTGTCGGGCGGGCAGACGCTGGCGATGCGCGTGTGGCTCGACCCCAACCGCATGGCCGCGCGCGGCATCTCGGCCGGCGAGCTGGCCGACGCGCTGCGCCAGAACAACGTGCAGGCCGCGCCCGGACAGGTGAAGGGGCTGTACGTGGTGTCGAACATCCGCGTGAACACCGACCTGGTGAACGTGGCCGAGTTCCGCGACATGGTGGTCAAGCGCAGTGGCAATGGTGAGAGTGACGCCATCGTGCGCCTGGGCGACGTGGCCACGGTGGAGCTGGGCGCGGCCAGCGCCGACAGCAGCGCCACCATGGACGGCGTGCCCGCCATCTACCTCGGCCTGCAGGCCGCGCCCAACGGCAACCCGCTGGTGATCGTGAAGCGCATCCGCGACCTGCTGCCCGGCATCAAGCAGAACCTGCCGCCGGGCGTGGAGGTGCAGCTGCCCTTCGAGCTGGCGCGCTTCATCGAGGCTTCCATCGACGAGGTGCAGCAGACGCTGCTCGAAGCCATCGCCATCGTGGTGCTGGTGATCTTTCTTTGCCTGGGCTCGGTGCGCGCGGTGCTGATTCCGGTGGTGACCATTCCGCTGTCGATGCTGGGCGCCGCCGCGCTGATGCTGCTGTTCGGCTTCAGCATCAACCTGCTGACCCTGCTGGCGATGGTGCTGGCCATCGGACTGGTGGTGGACGACGCCATCGTGGTGGTGGAGAACGTGCACCGGCACATCGAGGAAGGCAAGTCGCGCGTGCAGGCCGCGCTGATCGGCGCGCGCGAAGTGGCCGGCCCGGTGATCGCCATGACGCTCACGCTGGCCGCGGTGTACGCGCCCATCGGCCTCATGGGCGGCCTCACGGGGTCGCTGTTCAAGGAGTTCGCCTTCACGCTGGCCGGCGCGGTGGTGGTGTCGGGCGTGATCGCGCTCACGCTGTCGCCGGTGATGAGCTCGTTCCTGCTGCCGCAGGACACCGCCGGCAGCCGCATGTCGCGCGCCGCGGAGTCGTTCTTCCACCGGCTGTCGACCGGCTACGGCCGCCTGCTCGACGTGTCGCTGCACCACCGCTGGGTGACGGGCGCCTTTGCCGCGCTGGTGCTGGCGAGCCTGCCCTTTCTGTACAACGCGGCGCAGCGCGAGCTGGCGCCCGGTGAAGACCAGGCCATGGTGCTCACGGCCATCAAGTCGCCGCAGCACGCCAACATCGACTACGTCGAGAAGTTCGGCAAGAAGTGGGACGAGGTGTTCGCCGCGCTGCCGGAGAACACGGGCCGCTGGCTCATCAACGGCTCCGACGGCGTGTCGAACAGCATCGGCGGCGTGCAGCTGTCGGACTGGAAGGACCGCCAGCGCAACGCCGACCAGATCCAGGGCGACACGCAGGGCCGCATGAACGAGGTGGAGGGCAGCAGCGTGTTCGCGTTCCAGCTGCCCTCGCTGCCGGGCTCCACCGGCGGGCTGCCGGTGCAGATGGTCATTCGCAGCGCGGGCGACCATCGCAGCGTGTTCGAGGCGATGGAAACGCTGAAGAAGTCGGCGCGCGACAGCGGCAAGTTCGCCGTGGTCGACAGCGACCTGGAGTTCAACAACCCCACGGTCGAGATCCGCGTGGACCGCGCCAAGGCCAACAGCATGGGCGTGACCATGAAGGCCATCGGCGACACGCTGGCGGTGCTGGTGGGCGAGAACTACGTCAACCGCTTCGGCATGGACGGCCGCTCGTACGACGTGATTCCGCAGTCGCCGCGCGAGCAGCGGCTCACGGCCGAGGCGCTGTCGCGCTACTTCGTGAAGAGCGCCAGCGGCCAGCCGGTGCCGCTGGCCAACCTGGTGCAGCTGTCGACCAGCGTGGGCCCCAACAAGCTCACGCAGTTCAACCAGCTCAACGCGGCCACTTTCCAGGCCATTCCGATGCCGGGCGTGACCATGGGCGACGCGGTGGCGTTCCTGAGCGAAGAGGCCAAGAAGCTGCCCGCGGGCTTCAGCTTCGACTGGCAGTCGGACGCGCGGCAGTTCACGCAGGAAGGCTCGGCGCTGGTGATGGCCTTCGTGTTCGCCATCGTGGTGATCTACCTGGTGCTGGCGGCGCAGTACGAGAGCCTGCGCGACCCGCTGATCATTCTCATCAGCGTGCCGATGTCGATCTGCGGCGCGCTGGTGCCGCTGGCGCTGGGCTTCGGCACCATCAACATCTACACGCAGATCGGACTGGTGACGCTGATCGGGCTCATCAGCAAGCACGGCATTTTGATGGTGGAGTTCGCCAACGAGATCCAGATGCACAAGGGCCTCGACCGGCGCGCATCGATCGAGGAAGCCGCGCGCATCAGGTTGCGCCCGATTTTGATGACCACGGCCGCGATGGTGATGGGCCTGGTGCCGCTGCTGTTCGCCAGCGGCGCGGGCGCCAACAGCCGCTTCAGCATCGGCCTGGTGATCGTGGTCGGCATGCTGGTGGGCACGCTGTTCACGCTGTTCGTGCTGCCCACCATGTACACGCTGCTGGCGCGCGACCACCGCCCCGCGGGCCGCTCGCAGCGCACCACCGAACTCGATGCACTGGCCGAAGGCGCATGACCATGAACAGACTCCTTTCCTTCACCGCGCCCTTCGCGCTTGGCGTGCTCGTGCTGGCCGGCTGCGCCGTCGGGCCGACCTACACCGCCCCGGCCGACGCGCCCGTCGTCATCTCGGCGCCCGAGCGCGCGCTGTTCGCCAGCGACGCGGTGCAGCGCGACTGGTGGCGCCAGCTCGACGACCCGCAGCTCGACGCGCTGGTCGAGCGCGCGCTGGCCGGCAACCACGACATCCGCATGGCGCGGGCGCGGCTGCTCGAGGCCCGCGCCACGCAGACCGAGGCCGAGCTCGACCGGCTGCCCGTCGTCACCGCCAGCGCGAGCAAGACCCGCGGCATCGCGCAGGGCAACAACGGCGCGCAGCCCGCGCTGCGCTCGCTCTCGCAAAGCAGCCGCGCCGGCTTCGACGCCTCGTGGGAAATCGACCTGTTCGGCCGCCTGCAGCGGCTCGACGAGGCGGCCACCGCGCGCGCCGAGGCCAGCGCGGCCGACCTGGCGCAGGTGCGCATCGTGGCCGTGGCCGAGCTGGCGCGCAACTACTACGAGATGCGCGGCGCCGAGCAGCGCATGGCCGTCACGCGCCGCACGCTCGACAGCCTGCGCGGCAGCCTGCGCGTGACCGAGGCCCAGGTGCGCACCGGCCGCGCGCTCGAGGGCGACCTGGCCAGCGCCCAGGCCAACCTCGCGACCACAGAGAGCCAGCTGCCCGCGCTGGAAACCGCGCGCCGCCTGGCGGCCTACCGCGTCGCGGTGCTGGCCGGCCTGCGCCCGGCCGAGCTGGAACCGATGCTGCAGCCGCGCCAGCTGCGCGTGCTCGACAAGCGCCTGCCCATCGGCGACCTGGGCGAGCTGCTGCGCCGCCGGCCCGACGTGCTGCGCACCGAGCGCGGCCTGGCCGCCAGCACGGCGGACGTGGGCGCGACCACGGCCGAGCTGTACCCGCGCCTGGACATCGGCGGCTTCCTGGGCTTCGTCGCGCTGCGCGGCGCCGACCTGGGCAGTTCGTCGAGCCGGGCCTTCAGCGTGACGCCGGGCGTGAGCTGGCCTGCCCTGCGGCTGGGTTCGGTGAAGGCCCGCGTGCGCGGCGCCGAAGCCCGCGCCGAGGGCGACCGCGCGCTGTACGAGCAGACGGTGCTGCGCGCCATCGAGGACGTGGAAGGCGCGCTCGCCGGCTACGGCCAGAACCAGCTGCGCCTGCAGCGGCTGGTGGAAGCAGCCGCAAGCAGCGGCCGCGCCGCGGAGCTGGCCGAAGTGCGCTACCGCGAAGGCGCCGCGCCCTACCTGAGCGTGCTCGACGCGCAGCGCACCCTGCTGCGCGCCCAGGACGCCGTGGCCGAGGCCGAGACCGCCTCGTTCACCAGCCTGGTCGCGCTGTACAAGGCGCTGGGAGGCGGCTGGCAACCCCCGCAAGCAAAGGGAGCGCCAACCACCTGACAATGGCAGCGTTTTCCTCCACGATCGAACTCGCCATGTCCGCACCAGATGCCAAGCCCGCCTGGATGCCGCACCAGCCGGCAGACCGCATCCTGTCCACGCTCAAGACGCGCGGCGCGCTCGGCATTCCCGACATCGCCAAGATCCTGAGCGTGACGGTGGAGGCCGTGCGCCAGCAGATGGCCAAGCTGGAGACCGAAGGCCTGGTCGACGCCGAGAGCCGCTCCAGCGGCCGCGGCCGGCCCACGCAGATCTGGCGGCTCACCGGGGAAGGCCACAAGCGCTTTCCCGACACGCACGCCGAGATGACGGTGCAGATGATCAGCGCCGTCATCAGCGTGTTCGGCGAGAAGGGCATGGACCAGCTCATCACGGCGCGCGAGGCCGTCATGCGCGCCAACTACACCGAGGCCATGCGCGGCGCGCGCAGCCTCCGGACAAGGCTGGAGCGGCTGGCGGCAATCCGCAGCCGCGAGGGCTACATGGCCGAGTTCCGGCCCGACGAACAGGGCGCGGGCGACGGTTTTCTCTTCATCGAGAACCACTGCCCGATCTGCACCGCGGCGCAGGCCTGCTCGGGCTTTTGCCGCAGCGAACTCCAGCTCTTCGACGAAGTGCTGGGGCCCGACGTGAGCGTCAGCCGCGTCGAGCACGTGCTGGCGGGCGCGCGGCGTTGCGCCTACCGGATTGAACCCAAGGCCGATGCCGCGGCGGCCGGCTGAATACTCTGAACCGTTTTTCTCAACCTAAAAAGGAAACCACGATGGAACACAAGCTCCCACCCCTGCCCTACGCGCTCGACGCGCTGGCACCCGAGTACTCGCAGGAAACCCTCGAGTACCACTACGGCAAGCACCACAACGCGTACGTGGTGAACCTCAACAACCTGCAAAAGGGCACCGAGTTCGAGGCCATGACG